>OZ257154.1:0-5288808 GCA_965279325.1 Burkholderiales bacterium | reverse complement strand
CCTGCTCGATGATCACGCAGGTTACCCCGCGCGCGTGAATGTCGTGCACCTTGCGGTAGATGTCGTCCACGACCGCGGGTGCAAGTCCGAGGGACAGCTCGTCGAACAGGATCACCCGAGGCGAAGACATGAGGGCGCGGCCGATGGCCACCATCTGCTGCTCGCCGCCGGACATCTGCGCGACGACCTGGCTGCGCCGGTCCCGCAGTTTCGGAAACAGCTCGAAGATCTCGCCGAGCTTGCGATCGGCACCGGCTCGAAGGCGCGGCAGGAAGGCGCCCGCCCGGAGGTTGTCTTCCACGCTCATGCGGGGAAACAGCCGGCGACCTTCCGGCACCATCGTCACGCCGGTATCGACGATCTGCTCGGTGGTCATGGCATCCAGCCGTTTGCCGGCGAATTCGATCCGGCCACGGATGTGCGCTGCCTGTCCGCGATTCATGAGACCGACGATCGACTTGAGCAGCGTCGACTTGCCCGCCCCGTTCGCACCGATGATGGCGAGGATGTCACCTTCCCCGATCTCGAGCGCGATGTCGTAGATCGCCCGCAGCTCGCCGTAGTAGGCGGACAGACCGGCGATGGAGAGCAGCGGGTTGGACACGTCGATCGCTCCGTCAGGCGCCGAGATAGACCCGCCGCACGTCGGGATGGTTGAAGACCTCCTGCGGCTTGCCCACCGCGAGCACGCGGCCGGAGTGAAGTGCCAGCAGGCGATCGGTCGCGGTCAGCATGGTCTTCATCACGTGTTCGATCCAGAGCACCGTCACACCGCTCTTGCGGATCGAATGCACGAGCTGGATGAACTGGTTCACCTCCTGGTCCGTGAGCCCCGCGGCCACTTCGTCCACGAGCATCAGGCGCGGCTTCATGGCGAGCGCGCGCGCGAGTTCGTGTCGTTTGCGCATCAGCAGGGGCAGGCGGCCGGCCGGCTGGTCCGTATGCGAACTCATGCCCGTCATCGCCAGCACGCGATCGACCCAGGCATCGGCCTCTTCCTCGCCCAAACCACCGCCGAAGCGCGCGGCGACCTTGAGGTTCTCGAACACGGTCATGTGTCCGAACGGGCGCGGCACCTGAAAGGTCCGGGCGAGCCCGCGGCGGGCGCGGTCATGGGCAGGAAGGTTCGTGATGTCCTCGCCGCCGAACTCCACCTTGCCCGAACTGGGCGGCACGTTGCCGGCCAGCAGGCCGAACAGCGTGGTCTTGCCGGCACCGTTGGGACCGATGATGCCCACGATCTCGCCCGCGCCCACATCGAACGACACGTCGTTCGTCACCTGGAGGGCACCGAAGGCCTTGGAGAGGTTGCGGACGGCCAGCAGCGTCGGCAAGTTGGCGTTACCGGACCTGCATGAGCCGGAACAGGCGCCGGCACAGTTCGCTCTTCGGGTCCTCGAAACCGTAGATGGCGGTGAAATGATTCGCGCCCTGCTGCGGCCAGAGTTCCGCACTGTTGCCGGCGCGGCTCCAGGCCTCCGCGTAGTCGCGTGACTGGCGCGCGAACTCCGCCGGCTCGTCGTCACCCCACGAGAGGATCATCGGCACGCGGTTACGGCGGACGAGATGGATCGGACTGTTGCGCTCCACCTGGTCGCCCGTGAACTGGAGGACCGGCTGCATCAACGTGTAGCGGATCGGCTTGATATCGAACAGCCCGCTGACGGGCATCGCCCCCTTGATGACATCCTCGGGCAGTCCGTATTCGGCAGGCCAGTCGGTGTTGAGACACATGCCCGTCAGGTGTCCGCCCGCGGAATGGCCGGTGAGGAAGATGCGCTCCCGGTCGCCGCCGAAGGACTCGGCGTTCCGGAAGGTCCATGCAACCGCCGCACGTGCCTGGCGGCTGATCTCGTCGATGGTGACTTTCGGGCACAGCGAGTAGTTGACGTTGACCACGGCCACGCCCGCCGCCACGGGGCCGAGCGCGACGCAGCTGAATTCCTTGCTGGAGAGCATGCGCCAATAGCCGCCATGGATGAAGATCAGGATCGGCGACCGGCGATCCGCGGCGGGGAAGATGTCGAGGTGCTCGTCACGGGTCGGTCCGTACGGCACATCGAGCTGGCAGCGCAGGCGATGCCGCGCCAACTTGCTCTCGTCGATGTAGTGCCGCGCGTACACCATGAAGTCCGGCACAGATTTCTCGACGTCGTACTGCGCGTCGAGTTCGGCCTGCGTGGTGAAGTCGCGGTAGAGGGTTGGCATGGGTTGTTGACGGAAGACTCTACCGCTATTGGTCAGACCTGCCCCCACCCTACCCTCCCCCGGTCACGCCGGGGGAGGGAGTGGTACACCCCTTCCCCCGACATCGTTGGGGGAAGGCCGGGATGGGGGCGACCTTACTTCGCCTGATACAACCGCATCTCCGCCGTCTTCTTCACGTCCGGATACACGGCGTTGTAGACGTTCTCCTTCACCAGCTTGCCCTTGACGTCGTGCCACTGGGCGCCCCCCAGCGGCGCTACGGAGTACTGCTGCTCGTTGAACTTGACCTTGCCGACCACCGTTTCGAGGTCGGTGGTGCGCAGCGCCTCGATGAGTTTCGCACGATCCGTGGTGGCCGCCCGCTGCAGGGCATCGAACAGTACGTCGTAGGTGGCATCCTCCCAGGCAAGCGGCGGCGAGTAGCTCTTGCCCGGGTTCTGCTTCTCGTAGGCATCCACCAGGCCCTGGCCGCTGTAACCGCCGAACTTGGACTTGCCGGGGAAGGCCGGCGACCAGAAGTTCACCGACAGGATGTCGATGCCGTACTTGCCGATGGCCTTCATCGGCTCGGGATAGCCCGTGCCCTTGTCGATGATGTACATCCTCGGCTTGAAGTTGGCCTGCGCCGCCTGCTGCAGGTAGTTCTGCAGGTCGGGCGGAGCGAGCACGCCCGTCACCACTTCCACCTTGTTGCGCTTGAACTGGTTGATGATCGCGGAGAAGTCCGGCAGGCCCTGCGCGAACCGGCCGGGATCGGTGGGCTTCCAGCCTTCGGCCTTGAAGGTCGGATCGAACAGCGACGCGAACACCGTGCCGTCCGGATCGTTGGGATAGAGATAGCCGATGCTCCCGTTGAAACCGCCGGGCAGCGCCTTGATCATGCCCACGTGGTTCTTCACGAGGTCGGGCACACCGAAGAAGAAATGGAAGGTGTACTTGTAGGTCTTGGGCTTGCCGTCGGGGCCGTAGAGCCAGGCTTCAATCGGCGTGTCGGACGTGATGCACGGCACCTGGTAGCGCTCGCACAAATCCGAGGGCGCGTTCGTCGTGTCGGGCGTGCCCTGCGCCATCACGACGTCGACCTTGTCCTGCAGGATCGCGCGCTGCGCCGCTTCGCTCGAACCCGCGAGCGTGCCCTTCGAATCGTAGATCTTGTATTCGATCTTGCACTTCTTGCTGCCCACCGGCAGGCCGCCCGCCGCATTGATGGGCTTCACCTTGTTGTCGTCGACCCAGGGCGTCTCGCGCCCCATGTCGAGCAGCGGTCCGGTGATCGGCACCACGCGGCCCACGGTGATCTTGCAGTCCTGGGCAAAGGCGGGCTGAACCGAGAACAACGCGGACAGCGCCGCAGTCCCCCACAGCGTCTTCATCAAGCGCGACATGACTACCTCCATTAGATGGTGAACTCCACGACGGCGGCGCCGCTTCCATACACCGGACCATAGGCATGCGTCCTGGCGCCGTAGAACTTCCCCTTCAATGCGCCCAGGATCCAGTGGAAATGCTTGAACCCCATGTCCGCACGGGCCTCCTGCGCGAACCTGGGAATCTCCTTGCGCAGGCCGCTCACGTCGGCGCGCTCGATGAGATCGAGGATCTGGCGGTTCCAGCGGTCGTCCTCGTGACTCGCGATGCGGTCGGAGCGCACATCGATCTCCTCGCGAATGATCGAGCCGGACAATCCGCCGACACCGATCACCGCCACGCGCCGGCCCAGAGAATCTGCAGTCTCGGCGGCGAGTTGGCCGAGCTTCTCGGTCGCTGCGGCATCGTGGTACAGGTTGTTCGCCGCGATCACGACCGGTACGGAGTGGTCGGGATTGAGAAAGTGATTCGCGACGATCGTCCCGGTGTCGATCGGAAAACCGTCGTAGTTCACCCCGCGCGAACTCACACCGATCCGGCGCGTGGCGGCAACGCACGCATGCGCGAGCTCGGTGTCGATCTTCATGTCGAAGGGCAGGTCGCCGTACTCGTACCAGTTCTCGTCGACGTGCAGGCCGGCGAGATGGGGTCGCGTCTGCCAGAGTTCATCGAGCACGGCGAACCACTGCGTCGAGTACATCAGGATCACGTCGGGTCGGGCCGCCGCGAGCGCCCGGCCGGCGCGCTGACAACCCGCTGCAATCCGGCCCCAGGGAATGTTCTCGGGTCGGAGCTGCGGCAGCGGCGAGCCCGGGACCAGGAATGCGGCGACGACTGGCACTGGTTTCGGTCGGGTCAGGCGGACAGGGCCGCCACACGTTGCGCGAGCCCGGCCTTCACGAGATTCCACTCCATCACCGCATTGCCGGTGCCGATGACCGTGCCATAGCCGTGCAATTCCGCCGCGATTTCCGGATAGTTCATGGCGGCATGCATCCAGGTGAACGCACCGGACTTCACTTCGGCGAACGCCTCTTCGATGAACTGCGGCAGCAGGCGGAACACTTCCTTCGTCTGGCCCTTGCGCATGAGTTCGATCATGCGCATGTCCCACTTGTACCCTTCGTAGGTCTGGGGATGCTCCTTCGACATGTCCTCGGGGATCGCGGGCTCCTCGTGGAAATGCCAGTGCGACAGCGTGTTCGACGCGAGCAGCACGGCGCGTCGGCCGGTTTTCTCGATGGCGCGGCGTGTGGCCTTGCCGAGTACATCCATCTCGTGCAGGCCTTCCTTGGTATTGAGGTAGTACGGCGTGTTGTTGGCCGAGATGCCCACGATCGGGATGTCCCATTGCGGGCGGATCATGTGCAGCGTGGTGATGGTGCCGTAGTCCACCCGGAAGTTCGGGTTGCGCATCATCTTGGTCACGAGACCGCCGGAGCGCGCCTCTTCGCAACATGCTTCTGCGAGTTCGACGTCGACGGTCAGCTCGAAGGAGTAGCGGAACAGGTTCGGAAAGATCGGATCCACCGATTTGCCGCGCAGCGTCCGCACCCCGAGAAAATGATGCCCGAGCTGCGTGATCCAGTGGGGCGAGTGCACCAGCAGCACGTCCGGCTTCAGCTCATCCAGCGTGCTGCGCGCCCGCTCGTACGCCCAGCGCAGTTGTTCCCACCCACCTTCCGATTTCGGCTCGTTCTGCGACGGATTCTCGCCGTACACGAGGTGCGGCGGATGCGGCGCGAGGTAACCGGCGAGGATCTGGCCGTTGGGCATGGAGGCTCCTTCAGGATGCCGCGAGCGGCTTGTACGCCACCGCGCGGATTTCGATCAGCAGATGCGGATGGGGCAACTGATGCACGGCCACGGTGGTACGCGCGGGACCGTCGTAGTCGAAAAACTCGCCGTAGACCTCGTTGTAGCCACCGAAGTCGTTCATGTTCACCAGATAGCTCGTGACCTCGACGATGTCCTTCAGCCCTGCCCCCTGGGTCGCGAGGATGTCTCGCACGTTCTCGATCACCGCCCGCGTCTGCACGCGGATGTCGAGCCGCGTAGTGCCCATGGCATCCGCTTCGGCACCGGCGAACGTGTTGTCGGGACGCCGGGAACTGGTGCCGGACACGAACAGGAAATCGCCGGCGCGCTTCACGTGCGGAAACTTGCCGCGCGGCCGGGCTTTGCCTTCGACCAGCGTGCCCTGCATCGTCGGCGTGGTCACGGTCCGCTCACGCCTTGTAGAGGGAGAATTCCATCTCGACGGCCGCACCGACCGGCAGGGCTGCCACCCCGACCGAAGTCCGGGCAGGCGGATCGATTTCGCCGAACACCTCTTCCCACGCGCGATTGATTTCCGGAAACTGGTCCATGCGCGTCGTGTAGATGCGGGCCTGCACCAGATTGTCGAGCGAGAGCCCCCAGTCGGGCAGCGCGAGTTGCAGCAGGCGGAGGATCTGTTTGGTCTCGCAATAGGTGCCCCCGCTCACCAATTGCCCGGTGGCGGGATCGAACCCGATCATGCCCGACAGCGCGTAGTACGGCCCGGTCTTGACGCACGGGGTGTAGCGATACTTCGGCTTGTAGAGCTTGTCGGATCGGAGTAGTTGTCGGCTCATCGTCTGTTCCTTTCGCGAAAAATGGCCTTCGAGGATCGGGCCACTCGCGAGACTATAACTTGACGCAGACATTGGTCGGCTCGGAATAGAAGTTGAGCGAGTGGAGCCCGCCTTCGCGCCCGATGCCCGAGAGCTTCGCACCGCCGAACGGCGTGCGCAGGTCGCGCAGGAACCAGCAATTGACCCAAGCCAGCCCGCACTCCATGCGCTGGGCCACCCGATGACCTCGGGAGATGTCCCTCGTCCATACGGCAGCCGCCAGGCCATAACGCGTGTCGTTCGCCAATGTGATCGCCTCCTCCTCGGTGTCGAACGGGGCGACGTGACATACCGGCCCGAATACTTCCTCCTTCACACAGCGGGCCGTTTCCGCGAGCCCGGTCCAGACGGTGGGTTCGATCCACGCGCCACCGTCGCGCGAATCCCCAAAGGCAGGGACTCCGCCTCCGGTCACGACCGTCGCGCCCTCCTCGCGGGCGAGTGCGTAGTAGGACAGCACCTTCTCGCGATGCTGGACCGAGATCAGCGGACCCATTGTGGTACCGTCTTCGTGCGGCCAGCCGATGAGGATCGCTTCGGCCTTGCGTTTCAGCGCATCGACGAAGCGTTCGAAGATCGGCCGCTCCACGTAGACACGCTCGGTGCACAGGCATACCTGACCGCAGTTCTCGAATACGGACTGGGTGACGCCGTTCACCGCCGCGTCGAAATCGGCATCCGCGAAGACGATCGCCGGATTCTTGCCGCCCAGTTCGAACGAAACCGGCTTCACGGTGGGCGCGACCGCCTTGAGGATCGTCGCACCCGTGGCCGACTCGCCCGTGAAGGTGATGCCGTCCACGTCCGGATGCGTGGTGATGAACTCGCCCGCCGAACCCGGTCCGAAGCCATGGACCAGATTGAAGACACCCTCGGGAACACCTGCATCCCGCATCACTTCCGCCAGCAGGGTCGCACTGGACGGCGTCTCCTCCGACGGCTTCACGACGACGGCATTGCCGCACGCCAGCGCCGGAGCCACCTTCCAGGTGAGCAGGAGCAGCGGCAGGTTCCACGGTGCGATCACGCCGACCACACCGAGCGGTTTGCGCATCGCATAGTTGACCGCGCCACGGCCGTCCGCCGTTTCGAGGAAGAACGAATCCATGCCGGCCGCGCGGACGATGTCGGCGAAGATGCGGAAGTTCGCGGCACCCCGCGGAATGTCGAGCCGCCGCGCGAGGGCTACGGGCTTGCCGGTATCGGCGACCTCGGCCGCCAGGAAGTCCTCGAAGCGGCGCTCGATGCCATCGGCGATGCGCCGCATCAGATCGGCGCGCCCGGTCACGCCCATCCGCCCCCAGGGCCCCTTCAGCGCCCGACGTGCCGCGGTCACCGCTGCGTCGACCTGGACGGCATCCGCCTCGTGCACCATCGCCACGATGCTCCCGTCGACCGGACTCACCTTGGCGAACTGCCGTGCGCTCGTCACGAACTGCCCGTCGATGAAGTTCCTGCGCTCGGCGATGACGGCGGAAGGCTGCAATTCGACGGCTCCAGAATTAGGAGTTATACGGCGTTGTTAGGCACGATACGCCCTGCTTATTCCAGCGTCAACGCCGTGTACACGTGGGCGGCGACTCTGGAGGAAACGGCGGATACGGCGCTCCCGTGCTAGCATCGATTCACCCCGCGTAACGAGTCCGCACCATGCCTCGAACCGCCCGCGTCGCACCTGCGGCCGCCCCTCCCGATACCCGCATCATCGACGAGTTCGTCCTCACGAACGTCGTCTCGCACCTGCTGCGCCGGGCGCATTTCCGGGCCGAAGACCTGTTCGCCGAAGAGTTCGGCCGGGACGGACTCACGCCGCGGCAGAAGGCTCTCCTCATCACGGTTTACCAGAACCCCGGCGCCAATCAGAACGAGCTGGCCGAACGCATCGCGCTCGACCGCAACTCGTTCGCCGAGATGCTGAACCGCATGATCGCGGTCGGCTACGTGGAGCGGCGCAAGGCGCGCGGTGACGCACGCGCCTACGAGATCACCATCACGACGAAGGGCATCGAGTTGCTGCTCGAGATACTGCCCCGGGACGTCGACGTGGAGGCACGGGTGATCGAGCCGCTGCCGGAAGAGTATCGTCCGCTCTTCATCAAGTGCCTGCGCATCATGGCGGGGCTGGAGAAGTAGCGACAGCGTCTTGCCGCCCGCGGCGGAGGCGTGCACACTTGCGACGTATACCGCCTGTATCGACAGATCGGCCGGCGGTCCAATCCCGGAGAGCGCATGCGAACACACGATGCCGCCGTACTCGCCGCCGCAGAGCGGATTCGAACGGCGTTCGAGACCGGCCAGCCGACGGCGCCGGTACGAGACCAGTTGCCTCCGGGAGACGTGGCCGCGGCCTACGCGGTGCAGAAACTCAACACGGACCACTGGCTGGATGAGCGTCGCCGGCTGGTGGGCCGCAAGATCGGACTGACCTCGAAGGTCGTCCAGAAACAGCTCGGCGTCGATTCGCCCGATTTCGGCATGCTGTTCGCTGACATGGCGCTCACCGATGGCGAAGAGGTGGCACTCGGCCGCGTAACGCAGCCGAAGGTGGAAGCCGAAGTCGCGCTCGTGATGCAGGGCGATCTCGCCATGCCGGAGCCCACCCTCACGGAACTGATCTCCGCGGTGGCCTACGCCGTGCCCGCGATCGAGATCGTCGGCAGCCGCATCGCCAACTGGGACATCAAGCTGGTCGACACCATCGCCGACAACGCGTCCTCGGGATTGTTCGTGCTCGGCACGACGCCGGTGCGACTCGAAGGCCTGGATCTCCGGCTTGCCGGCATGGTGATGGAGCGGCGCGGGGAGCAGGTTTCCATCGGTGCTGGTGCGGCCTGCCTGGGCAATCCGCTCAACGCGGCCCTGTGGCTCGCCCGAACCATGGTGCGGGTCGGTGCGCCGCTGCGCGCGGGGGACATCGTCATGACCGGTGCACTGGGACCGATGGTCACCGTGGCGCCCGGCGACGTGATCGACGTGCGCATCAGCGGACTTGGTAGTGTCCGCACCATGTTCTCCGCCTAGAGTCCCCGCCATGACCGACATCCAGCAACTTGCCGGCACCGTCGACAGCGCCGCACGCGAAGCGCGCGCAATCGCGCAACTCAGCGCACAGTCCAGCTTCACCCTGGACGACGCCTACGCCATCCAGAAGGCCTCCATCGGACTGCGGCTCGCCCGCGGCGAGCGTCGCGTGGGACTCAAGATGGGCTTCACCAGCCGCGCGAAGGCACTCCAGATGGGCGTCAGCGATCTCATCTGGGGCCGACTCACCGACCGCATGATCATCGAGGACGGCGGCAGCATCGATTTCGCACGCTACGTGCATCCTCGTGTGGAACCCGAGATCGCGTTCCTTCTGAAGGCGCCACTGGCAGGCGTCGTCACACCGGCGCAAGCCCTCTCGGCAGTGGAGGCCATCGCACCAGCGATGGAACTCATCGACTCACGCTACGAGAATTTCAAGTTCTCGCTCGTGGACGTGGTGGCCGACAACTCGTCGTCCTCCGGTTTCGTGGTCGGCCCCTGGCATCGACCGGATGTCGATTTCTCCAACCTCGGGATGGTGCTGTCGTTCGACGGGCGGCCGGTGCAGATCGGTTCGAGCGCGGCGATTCTCGGTCATCCGCTGCGTTCGCTGGTGGCGGCCGCGCGCATGGCAGCGGACGGTGGCGAGCGTCTCGAGGCCGGGTGGATCATCATGGCAGGCGGCGCGACGGCTGCCGAAGCGCTGCGTCCGAGCCTCTTCGTGGAAGCGGAGGTGCAGCATCTCGGACGCGTCGCCTTCTCCGTGAAAGGGTGAATCCATGCTGGCACTGCGACCGAACTGCGAGATCTGCGACCAGGACCTTCCACCCCACGCGGAGGATGCGCGGATCTGCACCTTCGAATGCACGTTCTGCGCGGCGTGCGCGGAACACAAGCTCCACGGCATGTGCCCCAACTGCGGCGGCAATCTCGTGCCGCGTCCGATCCGCCCGAACTCGAAGCTCGCCAGGAACCCTGCATCCACCGAGCGCTGCCTCAAGCCCTTCGACGCGGCGGCCCATGCCGAGCGTCTCGCCCGACTCGGGGCCCTGCCACCCGCCGAGCGCTAGAATCCAACCGACCCCGACCTTCCCACCGTCTTCCGGAGCGCGCACTACATGCAGATCGATCTCGGCGTGGTGATCGTCACGATCATTCTCCTCATCATCGCGATCGCCATCGCGTGGTGGATCCTGTCGAAGCTGTACCAGCGTTCCACCAGCGAGCTGTCGTTCGTGCGCACCGGCTTCCTCGGGCAGAAGGTGGTCATCAGCGGCGGCGCCTTCGTGATCCCGGTGCTGCATGAAGTCACGCGCATCAACATGAACACGGTGCGTGTCGGGGTCAGGCACGAGAACGAGCGCTCCCTCATCACGCAGGACCGCATGCGGGTGAACGTGGAGGCGGACTTCTACATCCGCGTCGAGCCCGTCCGCGACGCCGTCGCGGCCGCCGCCCAGACGCTCGGCAGCAAGACACTGTCGCCCGAGGCGCTCAAGGACCTGATGGAAGGCAAGTTCACCGACGCCCTGCGTGCCGTCGCGGCCGAGAAATCGATGGAGAGCCTGCACCAGGAGCGCCACGCCTTCGCCAAGCGCGTGCAGGAGCTCGCCTCCGACGGCCTGGCGAAGAACGGGCTCGGCGTCGAATCGGTGTCGATCTCCCGTCTGGACCAGGCTGGCCGCGAGTTCTTCAACCCCAACAACGCGTTCGACGCGGCCGGCCTGACCAAGCTCACCGCGGAGATCGAGGAACGCCGGCGCAAGCGCAACGAGATCGAGCGCGACGCCCAGGTCGCGATCACCCGGAAGAACCTCGAAGCCGAACAGCAGCTGCTGGAGATCGGCAAGGAAGAGGAATACGCGCGCCTCGCACAGGAGCGCGAGATCGCCGTGCGCCGTGCCCAACAGAATGCCGAAGTGGCCAAGGAGACCTCCGGCCGCCGGCAGGAAGCCGAACAGGCGGAGATCACGGCTGCCGAGGCGGTGGATCGCGCGAAGATCGCCGCCGAGCGCACCGTGCGCGAGGAAAGGGTACGCGTCGACCAGCAGATCAAGGAACTCGAGATCGAGCGCTCGCGGGCGCTCGAGGTCGCCGAGATCACCCGGCGCCAGGAGATCGAACTCGCCGAGCAGTCGCGCGAGATCGAGATCGCGGTGCAGTCCATGAAGCGCTCGCAGGCCCAGGCAGCGGCCGAATCGGCGCGGGCCGAGGCGATCCGCGCAGAGGAGTCGGTCATCTCCGCCCGCGACGTGGAACGAGCATCCCGTGAAAAGGAAGTGCAGATCATCGCCGCGAAGCGCGAGGCCGAAACGAAGTCGCTCGCGACGGTCGGCGCCGCGGAAACCGAGCGCAAGGCGGCCGTCGCGAAGTCCGAAGCGCTCAAGACGCTGGCGGAGGCCGAGACATGGTCGGACAAGCTCCGGGCCGAGGCCGCGGAAATCCGCTACGCCATCGACGCGGCCGGCCGCCGCGCCCTGAACGACGCCGAGAACGCGCAATCCGACGAGGCCATGCAACTGCGCGTCAAGCTCTCCGTCATCGAGCATCTCGAAGGCATCATCCGCGAGAGCGCGCGGCCGCTCGAGAAAATCGAAGGCATCCGCATCGTGCATCTCGACGGCGGACTCGGGTCGGGCACCACCCTGGCCGATGCACCGGTGAGCCTGTCGGACCAGGTGATGACCAGCGCGCTGAAGTACAAGGTGCAGGCGCCGCTGGTGGAGTCGCTGCTGCGGGACGTGGGACTGACGGGCCTCGATGCAGAAAGCATTGCGAATGCGCTACGCAATGGAGACAAGTCACGCTGAGTTCGCGTCGTCGTGCACCATCAGCCGCCGACGCGCGATGACAAGCACGCTGAGTCCTGCGACAAGCAGCATCGTGATCTCAGGCTCCGGAACCGGAGTCAGCAGGAAGGCAGATGAAACGCCCTGCGCGTCGTGCCCCCAGCCAACGATTTGCCCCCGATCATTGATTCCGCTGGCAGCGCGCAAGATCCATCCGCTTTGCTGAACCTCAGGCAGGTCATTGAGAAACACCAACTGCCCATCGCGATAAAGGAACGCGCCGCTCGCATCGGTGAATCCAACCGCATCGCCTCGATTGTTCAAGTCCACAACGGAACTGTAGAGGCCGATGCCGTCTTTTCCGGCCAGAAAGTCCACCGCCTCTCCATTTTGATAGAGCACGGCGCGATACGAATAGGGCGCCAGCAGCCCGTCCGTTTCCACGTGTCCCCCGGCAAGTCCGTCGTCGTTGACGGTTTCGACAAATCCCCCGAAGTATCCGGGGAGGATACCCTGGCGGGTCGGCACGCCTGAGTTCCAGATGATTCCTCGCGAAGCAAAGATTGGAGGATCGCCCATCTCCTCGGGCGGCAACTGGAATAGTCCGCTGCCGCCGATGATGCCGGCGTTGCTGACCCCCTCCGCACTGCTGTTGAGCTGATCGGGCAGTAATGCCAAAGGAATGGCGCTGTCACCGCGAAAAAGATACGGCCGCAGCCCGAACGATCCGACTGCATCACCGAGATCGTTGATGTCGCTGATGAATGCCGATGGCAGCCCGGCGCCACCGCCAACGTACGCCACCTGGTTCGTACCTGTCCATCTGACGGGCAAGGGAATCCCGTCCGATTTGAGACTTCCGCCCACGCTGATGCCACTGCTGTTGATGCGAAGAGGTTGCGCTTGAACGGTCCCATCCGGAACCGGGAGGATGTGCAAACTGCCGTCGATCCACGAGAGCGCCGAAGACCCCGTCGGAGTGTTGGCCATTCCGATGATCTGACCGAGATTGTTGATGTCGTTCGCCGAGGTAAGCTGGCCGCCTTCGATAGTGGGCAGGATCGTCAGCTTCCATTGCTCTACTGCCTGCGCCGGGAAGGACATTGCGACACCGAGCATCGCCATGCCGGCAAGAAGCGAACATTGCACTTTCATGAACGTGACTCCTCTTGGCTATGAATCGGACTTGTGCGCTACACAATTCTTCGAAACACGGTGGCAACGACAGGAAAACTTATACCGAATCGTTTTCGTGATGTCATGCACGAAGGCGTCTCAAACTGCCGGCGGTCAACTATGGGAAGGATCTCTGCCAGTGTCTCGACAAGTGACGCATTGACAGACTGTCGGACATTAGGTCTCTGCATATGCTGATAATTGACGTAGGGCGTGCTTCGTCAATCGTTGCCATGATCGTGGTAAGCATTGCGTTCGCTGTGTTCGCGGCACGATTTCGGTTTGCTTCGATTCCAACAGGATTGCGAGTTGTCGGAATTGCACTGCTTGCAATCTTTGCTAGCGTCGCGGGCCACTTGATTCTTGGCAGGAGCGTGACGGCGCTGCTGTTTTTCGACCAAACATCTGGCTTTGGTCGATCATACGCGGTGGGATTGGGAATTCTGTGCTTCGGAGTGTGGCTCATTTTGATCGGGGTCTTGGCCCGGATGTACGACGCAATGAAGCGCTTGGTCACAACGAAACATTGAACTCAAAGAAGTTGGGGCCAAGTATTGGTTGCGGGTAAGCGTCTCGCGCTGGCCTACGCTTCTGGTGACTACACCATGAAGCAGATCGCCGAGCACTTCGGGGTGCACTACTCCACAGTCAGCAGGGCGGTCAGAAATGCGGACGGAGGATGAGATTGACGATGGTGCAATGCAAGACCCTATTCAGCAGCATTTAACAGAGAGCATCGCGCGAACATTGCGGGAAAAAGGCTGAAGGCCTTCCGCAAGGTCAGCTTCTGGCCGCAGGCCTCGTCTTCACCCCGCTGCGAGGTGCGCCGCGCCGCCGCGCATTCGCGATCTCCAGCGACAGTTGCCACACCGCCATCGCGTAGTTCTGGCTGCGGTTGTAGCGCGAGATCACGTAGAAGTTGTCGAGGCCCAGCCAGTATTCGGGTCCTGAATCACCTTCGAAAAGCATCAGCGCCGCGTTCTCGGCATCGCGCAGCGGGCGCTCGGGAACGACACCGGCGTCCTGGAACTGCGATGCGGGGAGCACAGGACGAATGCCCAAGCGTACCAGGTCGCCCGCACGCTGCACGTCGGACACCTGTGCGCGCAACGCCACCGTTCCGTTCCAGCGCCAGCCGAACTGCTGGAGGTAGTTCGCCACGCTCCCGATGGCATCCGCCGGACTGCTCCACAGGTCGACCCGGCCGTCGCCATCGAAATCGCGCGCGTAGCGCCGATAGCTCGACGGAATGAACTGAGGCCACCCCATGGCGCCCGCATACGATCCACGCGGCGCCAGCGGGTCGAGACCGAGGCCTCGGCACAGGAGGAGAAACTCTTCCAGTTCGCCCTGGAAGAACGTCGCCCGAGCCGGCACCTGGAACCCGAGCGTGGAGATGGCATCGATAACGCGGTAGGTGCCGGTATTGCGTCCATAGAGCGTTTCGACGCCGATGATCGCGACGATCAGTTCCTCGGGCACCCCGAACGTATCGCGCGCCCGTTGCAGCCACGATTCGTTGTCGGCCCAGAACTTCACACCGCCCTCGATGCGCTGCTTCGTGAAGAACCCGGGCCTGAACTCCTTCCAGGTGCGTGATGTGGCCGGTGCGTTGACCGCCGTGATCACGCCCTGCTGGAACTCGACCTTGAGCAGCGTCGCGCGCAATCGGTCCTCGTCAAATCCGTGCTGCGCCACCACGCGCTGGGCGAAGGCTTCCATGTCGTCGCGCAGCAGCGGCGGAAACTCGTATCCAGCCGCGCCACCCGACGCCACGAGCGCCACGCCGAGAACCGCCAGCCGGATCGGCTTCACGGCACGACGCGATCGATCGTCACCGCGATCCCGCTCGTGCCGGGTTTGACTTCGGCACTCAGGCCCTCGAGGTCGCCTGCGGACGGCATGGCACCGCCGGTTTTCGACACCCGCGCGCCGACCACGACGAGCGGAAATCCCGACAACTGCATCCCGGGTGCCATCGCCATGGAATCGTCGAGCGTGAATTCGGTGGGCAGATCCTTCACGAGCTTCCGCACGATCGCGAGCGGCATGCGCGGACCGGCCGCGGCTCGCGCAAAGATGAAGACCGTGTCGTCCGGCGAAGCCTTCGCGCGCAACGATGCCGCGAGTTCGACTCTTCCCGATACCTTCACCATGGGCGCCGCAGGCTTGCCGGCCGTGCCGAGCGCCGCTTTCGCTTCGGCGATGCCGCTTTGCACGGCGCGCGCAAACTCCGAACCCGCGGGTGCCACAGCGAGAAGCCGCTCCCACAGCTCGATCGCCTTGCGAAAGTCCTTCGCTTCGAAGGCGGCAGTCCCCAGCAAGGCGAGCGCTTTCGGATTCTTCGGATCGATCGCGAGGGCGCGGCCGGCCACTTCGACCGCCTGGGCTCCGATCGAGCCGCGGCCTGCGATGGCCAGGGCTTCCGCGAAATCGGCCTGCGCGTCGGCGTCCTTCGGCTTCAACAGGGCCGCGCGTCCCAGGGCCAGCGCCGCCTCGGCCGGCTTGCCGAGCGCGAGATAGGAACGTCCCAGCATCGCCCACCCGGTCGCGTCGTCCGGACGGCTCTCCATCTTCTTCGCAAGCTGCGCGGTGAGGTCCAGCATCTTCTTGCGCTCCGCCGCTTCCTGCACGCTCATGCCCAGACGCTGCTCGGGGTCGAGTGCCGCCGGCTTGCCGAGCATGAGGTAGAGCATGATCGCCAATGCCGGCACGGCGATCCCGAGTGCGATCGCCATCGCGAGGCTCGACCGGGGCGGTGCGACCCGCACCTCGGAAAGCTCGGGGACGTCCTCCAGCAGGCGCTGCTCGAGTTCGGTCTTCGCCTGGGCGTACTGCGTGGCGGAAATCGTCCCGCGGGCGAGATCCGATTCGAGCTCCGCGAGTTGATCGCGATACACGGACAGGTTCGCCGAATCGCCGGTCACGCCGCCGGCGGCGGCGCGGCGGAGCAGAGGCGGCAACACGAATGCGAGCGCTACGGCGATCAACAGCGCCGCGGCGATCCAGAACGGAATCATCGGAGGAGGCCCTGTGCCGTGCGACGGTGAATCACACGACGACGACGAAAGGCGCGGATTATACCGAGGGCGCTTCCCGGGCCGCCCTCAAAACACCGTCTCGATGTAGATCGAGTTGTAGTTCGAACCGCCATCGACGCCGCCAAAGATGTCGGCGGTCCCGAAAATGCCGGAGCGATGGATCACCGCGAATCCGAGGTAAGTGTCCTTCAGCGGCTTGTAGCGGATTACGTCGCCGATGCTGAAATCGATGCTCACGTCGAGGTAGCACAGCAGCCGCGAGGTGTTGGGGTTCTTCTTCTCGAGGTCGCGCTGCTCCAGGGCCGGGATCTGGTCCACCCACGACAGGCCCTGGCCGAAGCCGAAGCGGGTGTTGACGTACTTGCTCCACGGGAAACCGTAGTAGTAGCCCTTGATGTAGAGCGCGGCGCCGTTGCCGTTGGGCTGGATGCCGTTCTCCAGGTAGCGCATGTAGGCGCCCTTGACGTAGACGTCGACGGGCCAGCCCTGGAAACGCTCGTCGAGCAATTTCCCCACTTCGAGGCTCACGACGCCGGTGCGCTCGGGACTGACCGAGAAGTCCCCGCCGGGGATGATGCCCAGCAGGCTCGCCTCTGCATTCAAGCCCCCAGCCACGCGAAATGACCATTTGGAATCCGGCGCGAGAGACCCCGCGGCCGCAGGTTCGCCCTGCCCGTTGCTGTTGCCGAAACGATAGACATAGCCGCCGAAGGCCGTGAATACCGAGCCTCGATCCGTGACCGGGCTCTCCTGGACGGAGCTGCTGAAGCGGGTCATGCCGACGCTGCCATAGAGGTAGCCGTTGGTGGTCAGGCGGTAGCTCGCATGCAGGTTCAGGCCCACGCTGCCCGACGAACCGGGAAGATAGGCTGGTCGGTCGGCCCGTGCCTCGCTCGGCTGGACGCCGTAGTAGTAGTCCGCGATATCGGGGCTGTAGCCGGTGAGCGTGACGGACGGACGCAGGCGCAGCTTGCCGAACTCCCAGGTGCGCGCCCAGGAACCGGACACCTGGGCGCCGTTGTGCGTGTTCGAGATGTCGGCGAGCACATCGACGGAGAACTCGCCGATCCTGGTGGGCACGATGGCCGACAACCCGCCGTTGAGGGAGCGCTCCCGCACCATGCCCGCGAGGTAGGTGCCATCCTCCCCGCGATAGCCCGTCAGCCCCACCTGCGCGATCGCTTCGAGTTTGAAACCGGGCTTGTCCACCAGGCGCAGGCCGCCTCGGGTGCCCCTGAAATAGCCCCGGTTGCCTTCATACATGATGAGCGGCAACAGGTCGGTGATCAGGCTCTGATCGCGGTACATCGACTCCTCGACGCGTACGCCCACGCCGAGGCTCCAGCGGCCGTCGCGCTCCGGCAGCAGGCCGCGCTGGATGACCGTGTCCTCGTTGTCGGCCCGCGCGCCCTGCTGCGGTAACAAGGCGCAGGCGGAGCAGGCGGCGAATATACCCAGTGACTGCCGGGCGGCGCGACGGATGCTCAACGGAACCTCGTCACCGGCCCTTCCGGGACCGGGATGCATGCGCTCGCCGCGCTCGCGCAGGTTCGATGGGCAGCGGCAGTGCCGTCTGGTACTTGACCTGCTTCAGCGAGAAACTCGACTGGATGTTGCCCACGCCCGGCACCCGCGACAGGAAATTGACGATGAAATCCTGCAATGCCTGGATGTCCGAGACCACCACGCGCAGGAGGTAGTCCGCATCGCCGGTCATCAGGTAGCACTCCATCACCTCGGGCCGCTCGAGCATGGCCTTCTCGAACACTTCGAGCGCGGGCTCGATCTGTTTCTCCAAGCGTACCCGGATGAACACGCTCACCTGAAGCCCGAGCTTGAGCGGATCGATCAGCGTAACGTAACGGCTGATGTAGCCGCCGGCCTCCAGCGCGCGCACTCGCGCGAGGCAGGGCGACGGCGAGAGGTTCACTGCACGCGCGAGTTCCACGTTGGTGAGCCGCGCATCCCGCTGCAGGAGATCGAGAATGCGCCAGTCGGTCGCGTCCAGCATGAGCGGCAGATCGTGCTTTCGAAGGATTTCCGGACAGCATTTTGTGCCGTAATTATTGGCTATCTGCGGGAGGAACGAAACCCCATGCCGGCGGCTTCGGGGTACGATCCATGGATTGACGACCGCTGCGAGCGCGGCGGAGTGTACATGAGGAACAAGACATGACCGACCTTTCCGATCTCTCCCGACTCGACACGTCGATCTTCTGGCGCGTGCTCCCGAAGGACCTCGACCCGACCGAGACCAAGGAGTGGCTCGAGGCCTTCGATGCGATCGTCGAGAACGAGGGTGCCGAGCGTGCGACCTTCATCCTGCGCAAGCTCCTGGACCACGCGCGGCACAAGCGCGTGCCGCTGCCGCCGGTGTTCAACACGCCCTACGCCAACACCATTTCGCTGGCGGACCAGCCGCAGTTTCCCGGTAATCCGGAGATCGAGCAGCGGCTCATCGGCTTGGTGCGCTGGAACGCGCTCGCGATGGTGGTGCGTGCCAACAAGGCCCATCCGGAGCTGGGCGGACACATCGCGAGCTATGCCTCGGCGGCGGACCTGTTCGAGGTGGGCTTCAACCACTTCTTCCACGCGGGGCAGAGCGGCGATCTCATCTACTTCCAGCCGCATTCGGCGCCGGGCATCTATTCACGGGCGTACCTCGAAGGGCGCCTGAGCGAGAGCCACATCGACAACTACCGGCGCGAGACCGCCGGCAAGGGGCTGTGCTCCTACTGCCACCCGTATCTCATGCCGGGCTTCTGGCAGTTCCCCACCGGCTCCATGGGACTGGGTCCGCTCAACGCGATCTACCAGGCCCGCTTCGTCCGCTACCTCCAGGACCGCGGCATTCTCGACGCGGCCGACCGCAAGGTCTGGGCTTTCCCGGGCGACGGCGAAATGGACGAACCCGAATCCCTCGCCGGCCTGTCGCTCGCCGCGCGCGAGGGACTCGACAACCTGGTCTTCGTGGTCAACTGCAACTTGCAACGCCTCGACGGTCCGGTGCGAGGCAACGGCTCGATCATCCAGGAACTCGAGGGTCTCTTCGCCGGTGCTGGCTGGAACGTCGTGAAGCTGCTGTGGGGCAGCGAATGGGATTCGCTGTTCGCCCGCGACCACGACAACGTGATCATCAAGCGCCTGCACGAAACGGTGGACGGGGAGTTCCAGAAATACGCCGCTACCGACGGCCGCTTCAACCGCGAGAACTTCTTCAACAAGTATCCCGAGCTGCAGGCGCTGGTCGCGCACATGTCCGACGAGGACATCGACCGCCTGCGCCGCGGCGGCCACGACGCGGTGAAGATCTACGCCGCCTACCATGCGGCGGTGAACCACAAGGGCCAGCCCACCGTGATCCTCGCCCAGACCAAGAAGGGCTACGGCATGGGCCACTGGGGCCAGGGCAAGATGACCACGCACCAGCAGAAGAAGCTCGACGACGAGGCACTCCTCGCCTTCCGTGACCGGTTCTCGATTCCGCTCACCGATGCGCAGGTGACGCAGCTCGAGTTCCACAAGCCGCCCGACGACAGCCCGGAGATGAAGTACCTGCATGCCCGGCGTGCGGCGCTCGGCGGCTACCTGCCCCAGCGCATTCCGAAGGGGCCCTCGCTCCCGGTGCCCGGGCGCGCGACGCTGGCCAAGGTGCAGGACGGCAGCGGCGGCCGCGAGCAGTCCACCACGATGGTGTTCGTGCAGATGCTCGCCCAGTGGCTCAAGGACCCGACGATCGGCAAGCACATCGTCCCCATCGTCGCGGACGAGGCCCGTACCTTCGGCATGCAGTCGCTGTTCAAGCAGGTGGCGATCTACTCGTCGGTGGGCCAGCTCTACGAACCGGAGGACCGCGACGAGCTGCTCTACTACAAGGAAGCGAAGGACGGGCAGATCCTCGAGGAAGGCATCAGCGAAGCAGGCGCGATCTCGTCCTGGCTCGCGGCAGCCACCAGCTACAGCGCGCACGGCGTGCCGATGCTGCCCTTCTACATCTTCTATTCGTGCTTCGGCTTCCAGCGCATCGGCGATCTGGTGTGGGCCGCCGGCGATTCGCGCGCCCGTGGCTTCCTGCTCGGCGCGACCGCCGGCCGCACCACGCTTTCGGGCGAGGGCCTGCAGCACGAGGACGGCTCGAGCCACCTGCTCTATTCCACCGTGCCCAACTGCGTCGCCTACGACCCGTGCTTCGGCTATGAGCTGTCGCTCATCATCCAGGACGGCGCGCGGCGCATGCTGGAAGACCAGGAGGACGTGTTCTATTACGTCACGGTGATGAACGAGAACTACGTGCACCCCGCGATGCCGGCCGGCGCCGAGGACGGCATCCTGAAGGGGATGTACCGCCTCCGTTCCTCCACCCTACCCCTCAGGGGGGAGGGCCAGGGTGGGGGTGGCATTTCCACTACTCAGGTGCGCGCGCAACTACTCGGCTCCGGCACCATCCTGCGCGAAGTGATCGGCGCGGCCGAATTGCTCGAGCAGGACTGGAACGTCGCAGCCGACGTGTGGAGCGTCACGAGTTTCACCGAACTGCGCCGCGAAGGACTCGCCATCGAGCGCGCCAATCGCCTCAATCCGGACCAGCCGGAGCAGAAGACCTGGGTCGAGCAGTGCCTCGGCGGCACGCAGGGCCCGGTGATCGCCTCCACCGACTACATGCGTGCCCTGCCCGACTCGATCCGCACGTGGGTGCCGCGTCGCTACGTGACGCTCGGCACCGACGGTTTCGGCCGCAGCGACACGCGCGCCGCGCTGCGCAGTTTCTTCGAGGTGGATCGCCACCATGTGGCAGTCGCGGCACTCAAGGCGCTGGCCGACGAGGGGACCATCAAGCGCGAGGTCGTCAAGCAGGCGATCGCGAAGTACGGCATCGACGGTTCGAAGCCGAATCCGTGGGACTGATGTGAGGTTCCCCCCGACAGGCCTGCGGCCTCTCCCCCCGAGGGGGCCAGCCCTCTTGGGGCGGCCCGGCGAGGGCTGAGCCCACCGATCAACGGCGGGTTGCCACTAGCGAGCGCTGAACCACAAACGCGGTGACGCCACAGGCGGCGATCACCACGGCCATCGGCAACGCCGTGGCGTCGTGGCTCATGCCCACGACGGCGCCCGCCCCCGCCGCAATCGAGAACTGTACGGTGCCGAGCAGCGCCGAGGCGCTGCCGGCCTGTTCCGGAAACGGTGCCATGGCGCCCGCAGCGGCGTTGGGGAACGAGAACCCGAGACTCGCGATATAGCCGAACAGCGGAACGAGAAGGCCGGCGAACCCGCCGATGCCGGTCCATGCCACCACCACCAACGCGAGACCGAACAACGCATTGGCCGCATTGGCCCTGGCCAGCAGGCGGTCCGATCCGAGGCGCGCCACTAGGCGCGCGTTAACCTGGGACGCTGTGATCAATCCGAGCGCGTTCACACCGAATAGCCAGCCATAGGCTTCGGACGGTACGCCGTAGACCTCGATGAATACGAACGGCGAACCGGAGATGTAGGCGAACATGCCGGCCTGGGCGAAGCCACCGGCGAGCGTGTAGCCGAGGAAGCGCCGATCGGCGAGCAGGCGCCCATAGCCGCGCAGCGCCGCACCGACACCCGGCCGCACCGTGTATCCCGGCCGCGTCTCCGGTAATCCGGTCAGCGTGAAAACCGCGCACGCGATTCCGAAACCGGACAACGTCCAGAAGATCGCGCGCCAGCCGACCGTCGCCGCCAGCCAGCCGCCCGCGAGCGGTGCCAGCATGGGTGCGGCGCCCATCACCAGCATCATCATCGACAGCATCCGTGCCGAGCCCTGCTGGTCGAACAGGTCGCGGACCGCAGCTCGGGCGATCACCACACCGGCGCAGCCGCCGAACGCCTGCACGAAGCGCAGTGCGACGAGGCTCTCGATGCTCGTTGCAAGAGCGCAGCCGACGCTCGCCAGCACGTACAGCGTGAGACCGAAGTACAACGGCGGCTTGCGACCGAAACGATCCGCGAGCGGGCCATACAGCACCTGGCCGATCGCGAGGCCGAGGAAGAAGGCCGACAGCGTGAGCTGCACGGAGGCCGTCGTGGCCCCGAACTCGCGCGCGATCGCCGGCAGGCTCGGCAGGTACATGTCGATCGACATCGGCGCGAACGCGCTGAGCGCACCGAGGATGAACGTGAGGCGAAGTCGCGAGGGCACCATGGACACGCCGGGCAGAGGACGACGACGAGTTTACCCGGGCACACCTCCCGAATGCGCCGGGACGGCGACAGGCATAATCCCGCCCATGGATCGCTTCATCCCGACGGACGTGCACGGCTTGCCGGCACTGCGTCTCGTCTCGCCCGACGGCGCCACGGCACTGGTCACGCATCACGGTGCTCACGTGCTGTCATGGATGCCGAAGGCCGAGGACGAGCGGTTGTACCTTTCCGAGCGCGCGGTCTATGCGCACGGCACACCGATCCGCGGCGGCATCCCGGTGATCTTTCCGCAGTTCGGGACGATGGGTGGCCTGCCGCGGCACGGCTTTGCACGCAACCTGCCCTGGACACTCGACGACACTCGCGCCGGCGCCGACTACACGCTCGCGACCTGGCGCCTCGACAGCGACGCGACCACGCTTGCATCGTGGCCGCACGCATTCCGCGCGGAACTCACGGTGAATCTCAGCGGCGCGCAACTCGACGTCGAACTCGCGATCGACAACATCGGCGAATCGCCCTTCACGTTCACCGCAGCCCTGCACACCTACCTGCGGGTGAACGAGATCGAGAACGCGCAACTCACGGGCCTCTCCGGGGCGAAGTACCGCGATCAGCTCGCGCAGGGTGCCAAACGCAAGGAATCGCACGAAAGTCTCGCCATCGAGGGCCCCGTCGACCGCATCTACCGCGAAACCTCTCCCCGCCTCGTATTGAGCGAGCCGCGCCGGCAACTGCTGATCGAGTCGCGCGATTTCCTCGACGTGGTGGTGTGGAATCCCTGGGACACCGGCAACGCGACGATCGCGGACCTGCCGCCGCTCGGTTTCCGGCGCATGCTGTGCGTCGAGGCCGCCGCCATCGAAGTCCCGATCTCGCTCACGCCCGGCGAATCGTGGTCCGGCCGGCAATCCCTCACGGCACTGTGAGTCGCCTGACCACGTTCGTTCCGCCACGGCCGAACCGCCTGGCGATCGCGCTGCTCACGCCGGTCAATCGCGTGGTCTGCCTGCATGGCCTCCCGGGCATCGACGGATTGATGCGGATCGAGTCCATCGATTTTCCGACAGCGGACCAGGAGCGCTTTTGTGCGGCGGTCAATCCCGGGACCGCTGCATTCATCACGCCGAACCATCCGGAATTCCTCACCGACTGGCTCCTGGACAAGGAGCTGTCGGCACGTCATGCGCCACTGATGGCGAGCTGGGCAACGCACGACGTGGTCAACGGCATGGGCGCGGCGATGCAGCGGTTCTGGCTCGCGAACAACCTGATCGCGCAGATACCGGGAGCCGGTGGCGCCGCAGGCAAGGCCCATTCGATCGCCTGGGCGCTGGATGGCCATGCGGTATTGCTGCATCCGGAAGGCAGCGTCGCGTGGACCGGCGACACCGTCCAGCCGCTGTTTCCCGGCGTAGCCGACATGGCAATCGAGGCGGCGATTGACGCAAGGGAGCGTGGCCGCGTGCAACGCGTCTTGATCGTCCCGGTAATCTGGCGCTTCCGGTTCACCCGTGACGTGCACACGGCGCTTGGCCAAGAGCTCGACCTCGTGGAACGCAAGCTGGGCCACACGGGGCTGCGGGACACCACACCAGCCGAGCGGGTCCATGCCTTGTACTCGGCCATGCTGGCGAAAGACGAAGCGCGGTGGAGCCTGCCGTCTTCCTCGTCGCTGCCGTTCGCTGCCCGGCAGGAAGCGCTGCTCGCAGCGTTGAACCGGCGGCTCGAGGAGATTCTGGAAGCGGTCTCGGCGGAACCCTCGGCGCAAGCGGCAGTCGACGAGGGCTTCGAGCGGGCGCGCCAACTGACGCGCCGGGCGGACCGGTGGCTGCGCAGCGACGCCGCGAAGGCGCATCAGGCCCGCGACGACATGCGTTCCCTGGCGAAGACCCTGCGCCGCACAATCCGCTTCACGCCCGAGTGGTACCCGGGGGAACGGCTGACCCAGGAACAGGTCGCGGAGAACATCAAACGCCTGCGCGCTGACTACTGCTTCACCGGTTGGCGCGACGACCTGCACCGATTCGTGCCGCGGCCCGTCGGGCCTCGCGTCGCGCACGTACGCGTGGCCAATCCGATCGACGTGACGCCGGTCGCTTCGGCGAGCACCAAGGCAACGCTGGCCGATCTCCGTTCGCGGATGCAGCGTTCCCTCGACGAACTCGGGCGATCGCTCGGACATCCAGACACGGCGCTCACCTATCCGAACCCATTCAGGTGACGACGCGAAGCCCGGCGAGTCGACCGGTCAGCGTGGCGTGACGATCGGAGCCACCGGATCTGCCGGGGTGATCGTCGGCGGCACCGGCGTCGGCGGGCCGATCGGAGTGGCCGGCTGGAAACTCCGCGGCCCCTGGTTGCGGATGCGTGCCCACATCACATCGGGATCGGCAGCGAAGATGCTGGCGCGTTCGAACTGATACGCCTGCACTCCCTGCCCTAGCGGCGGTTCGAACCGGGGCGAAACGGAGGATTCGTTGGGACGAAGCTCGCGATACAGGCGGCGTTCGAAATCCTTCGCGTCGATGAAGGCGAGGCTGCCATCGTCGAACTTCACTTCGTAGATCGGGTCACTGGGTGGCCACGGACCTCCCAGCCGGATGCCGACGATCCCGAAACGAGCCTTGTCGCGGATCGCGACTCGCTTGCGCAACTCGACATCGCCATGGAACTCCACGCTGGTTTCAGACAAGGCGGGCTTCGCCCAGTAGTTCTTCCCCACGCGGCGCTCCACGGTCTCCTGACCCGCGAAGGCGATCACCGCACAAGATAGAACACCGAGTAGCGCAAAGGTCCGAATCACAGGAACGAATCCGCGAGACGTGCCACGTTCTGCACCATCCGCCCGGCTGCCGGGCGGGCACTCCAGGCCGCCAGCGTCAGGCGGTCGCTGTCGGTGAAGTAGCGCTCCTGGATCTCACCCAGGGCCGCGACGACCTCGGGATCGTAGATCAGCAGGCTCGCCTCGGCGTTGAGAGAGAAGGAACGGATGTCGACATTGGTCGATCCGATCATCGCCACGTCGTCGTCGACGCTGATGTGCTTCGCATGCAGGAACCGGGGGCGATACAGGTACACGCCCACGCCGGCGCCGAGCAACGTGTCGTAGTAGCTCTGCTGGGCCAGTTGCGCGATGCGCTGGTTCGATCGCAGCGACACCACGATGCGAACGTCGACGCCACGCAAGGCCGCGACCTGAACCGCCTGGAGAAACGACTCGTCCGGCACGAGATAGGGCGTGGTCACGACGATGCGGCGCCGGGCTCCGTGCACGAGCGCGATCATCAGCTCTTTCGCATTCTCGCGCCCGTAGGCCGGACCGCTGGGCAGGAGCTGGACGACGGAACGACCGACGGGCTCGAGTCGCGGGAAGGCGGCCGTGCGGTCGAGCCGCTCGCCGCTCTCGAAATAAAGATCGGAGGCGAACAGCGCCTGCAACTGTGCCACCGCGGGGCCCGCCAGGCGAACCACCAATTCCTCGTTCGGACAGTCCGCGATGAATTCGCGATCGACGATGTTCTGCGAACCGATGTAGCCCACGCGGCCATCGATCACGGCCACCTTGCGGTGATTGCGCAGATCGAAGCGCGCGGTGCTGCGGCGGAACAATCCGACGGGTAAGGCTGCATGAACCTCGACGCCCTTCGCCCGCAGTTTCGGCGCGAGTCGCTTCAAGCCTCGCGAGGAACCCACCGCGTCCATCAGGACACGGCAGCGCACGCCGCGGCCCGCCGCGCGCATCAATGCATTCGCGACGTCGAGTCCGGTATCGTCGACCGCGAAGATGTACGTGACCAGATGCACTTCCCGCTGCGCGGCATCGATGTCGGAGACGAGGCGACGGATGCTGCTTCCATAGTCGTCGATCAGTTCGATGCGGTTGCCGCCGATCCGTCGGAAATCGCCCAGTGCGAGCGCCAGGGTCGAGATCATGCGCAGCGGCTCCGGCTCCTCCACTGCCCCCGAGTCAGGGAGCACTGGCATCTGGCTCTGCGCCTCGCGGATCAGGCCGGAGGCCTGCCGTTGCATCTCGAGCCGCCGCCGCGGCAGATAGATCCGACCGATGATGCCGTAGAGGATCAGTCCAGGGATCGGCAGGAGGAAGATAAGCAGGAGCCAGGTCCTGGCCGCCGCCGGTGTCCGTTGTTGCGGAACCACGGCGAGCATCGCGAAGCGGATGAGCCACTCCGCGGCGAGATACACGGCGGACCAGTGGAGATTCCCCAGCGTCATCGCGGCGGCGCGAGGGCGCGGACCGGTTCAGCGCGGGGGCGAAGCCCCGTCGTCGAGCAGCGCCCGGACCCTGCCCTGCTGGTCCGGCGTCAGCGGCACGGCCTCGGTCCCGATGGCGGCCCGGCGCCGTCGCAGATAGGCGAACAATCCCGCCACGGCGGCTGCGAGCAGCACGAACGGTCCGATCCACAACGCCCACGTCGTGGCCTTCACCGGTGGACGGTACAACACGAAATCGCCATAGCGCTCGGTCATGAAGGTCTTGATCTCGGCATCGGTACGGCCCTCCTTCATCATCGCGCGGACCTGGTTCTTGAGATCAATGGCGAGATCCGCATGGGAGTCCGCCAACGACTGGTTCTGGCAGACGAGGCAACGCAGCTCGGCCGTCAGCGCCGTCACGCGCTTCTCGAGAACGGGATCCTCGGCGACCGGCTCGGCCGTGTCCGCCGCCACCGCGAGCAGTGGCAGGACCATCGCGATCAGGGCGAGTGCGCGCTTCATCCCTGCAGTTTCTTCACGAGCGGCAGGATGGTGTCGGTCAGCACTTCCGGCGAGATCGGACCGATCTGCTTGTAGCGGATGACGCCTTCGCGGTCGATCACGTAGGTCTCGGGGGCACCGTAAACGCCGTAGTCGATGGCGACGCGACCATCGAGATCGGTCACGGAGATGGTGTATGGATCGCCGAGCTGCTCCAGCCACTTGAGTGCCGCCTGGCGACTGTCCTTCCAGTTGAGGCCGACGATGGGAACGACGTTGGCCTTGCCGAGCTCGACGAGCAGCGGATGCTCCTGGCGACAGGACACGCACCAGGAGCCCCAGACGTTGAGCAGCCACACCTTGCCTTTGAGGTCGGAGGGCGACAGCTTCTTCGCGGGTTCCTGCAGCTGCGACAGCGTGAACGGCGGGGCTGGCTTGTCGATCAACGGCGACGGCACTTCCCGCGGCTTGAGACTCAGCCCGATACCGAGAAAAGCGACCAGGACCGCGAAGATCGCGAACGGAATCAGGAAGCGCTTCAAGACGGAATCCTAGGCGGTTGCAGGGCTCGCCGCCGCGCGTGCCTTCGAGGTCTCTTCGCGACGCGCTAGTCGATAGCGACGGTCGGTGATGGACAGCAAGCCGCCGAGCGCCATCATGAATCCGCCGCCCCAGATCCAGTCGATGAACGGCTTGTGATAGATGCGCACGATCCAGGCATCGTCGCCCACGGGTTCTCCGAGCGAGACATAGAGATCGCGTGTGAGGCCCGAATCCATGTCGGCTTCGGTCATGGGCATCTGCTGCACCGGATAGAAACGCTTCTCCGGATTCATGACGCGCAGCTCGCGCCCGCCCTTGAGCACCGTGATCTTGCCCACGGTCGCCTCGAAATTCGGTCCGTTGCGCCGCGTGAAGCCGTCCAGGCGGAAGCCGTAACCGCCCACTTCGACCACGTCGCCGGCCTTCATCTTCACGTCCTTCTCGGTCTCGTAGCCGCGGACCATGGTGACGCCAATGATGAAGACGGCCACGCCGGCATGGGCGAGCAGCATGCCCCAGTAGCCGCGCGGTTGCGCGCGCAGGGCCTTCATCGTGCTGCCGCCGTTTGTCGCGCGCAGCTGCACCACCCGTTCACGCACGTTCACGAATCCGGACGCGAGCACCCAGAAGGCCAGTGCGAGCCCGAGGAAGATCATCGGCGACCAGCGTCCCATCAAGAACGGCAGGATCGCGGCCGTGACGACGGCAACGGCCAGCGCCCACTTGAGCCGCATGGCGAGCTCGGGCAGCTCGGCCTTCTTCCAGCGCGCCAGCGGGCCGATCCCCATGAGAAAGATCGCCGGCGCCATGAGCGGCACGAAGACCGATTCGAAATAGGGTGGGCCCACGGAGATCTTGCCGAGGTCGAGCGCGTCGAGGAACAACGGATAGAGCGTGCCCAGCAGCACCGATGCAGCCGCCACCACCAGCAACACGTTGTTCGTGAGCAACGCGGACTCGCGCGAAACCGCCTCGAATCGCCCACCGAGGCCCACGCGTGGCGCGCGCCACGCGAACAGCAGGAGCGAGCCGCCGATCACCACCGTCAGGAATGCGAGGATGAAGATGCCTCGCCTCGGGTCGGTCGCGAACGCATGCACCGAGGTGAGCACGCCCGAGCGCACGAGGAAGGTCCCGAGCAGGCTCAGGCTGAACGCCAGGATCGCGAGCAGCACGGTCCAGATCTTGAATCCGCCGCGCTTCTCCGTCACGGCCAGCGAATGCATCAGCGCCGTGCCTACCAGCCATGGCATGAACGACGCGTTCTCGACCGGATCCCAGAACCACCAGCCGCCCCAGCCGAGTTCGTAGTAGGCCCACGCGCTGCCGAGGCAGATGCCGACGGTGAGGAACATCCACGCGGCCGTGGTCCACGGGCGCGACCAACGCGCCCAGGTCGCATCGAGCTGGCCGCCGAGCAGCGCGGCGATGGCGAACGCGAAGGCCACGGAGAATCCGACGTAGCCCATGTAGAGCATCGGCGGATGGATCACCATGCCCGGGTCCTGGAGCAGCGGATTGAGATCGCGGCCGTCCTCGGCCATGGGCAGCAGCCGCTCGAAGGGATTCGAGGTGAGCAGCATGAACAGCAGGAACCCGACGCTCACCAGCGCCATCACGCCCAGGATGCGGGCCGCCATCGCGTCGGGCAGATGCCGGCTGAACAGCGACACCGCGGTCATCCAGCCGGTCAGCATCAGCACCCACAACAGCAGCGAGCCTTCGTGACTGCCCCAGGTCGCGGCGAACCGGTACTCCACCGGCAGGCTCGAATTGGAGTTGGTGGCCACGTTGAGCACCGAGAAGTCGTTGTGCACGAACGACCAGGCGAGGCAGCCGAACGCGATGGCCACGAACACGAACTGGCCCTGGGCTGCGGGGCGCGCGACGCTCATCAGCCTCGCGTTGCCGCGGGCCGCGCCGACCAGGGGCAGAGTGCCCTGCACTAGCGCGATGCACAGCGCCACGATGAGTGCGAATTGCCCGAGTTCTGGGATCACTTCGGAGTCTCCTTCGCCTTGTCCATCACCAGTGTGCGCTGGGATTCGTGCTCGGCCTTGCGGGCCTTCTCCACGGCGTCGGCGGCTTCCGGCGGCATGTAGTTCTCGTCGTGCTTGGCGAGGACTTCACGCGCATGGAACAGGCCGTCGGCTTCGAGCTTGCCCTGGGCGACCACGCCCTTGCCCTCCTTGAACAAGTCGGGAAGGATACCCGCATAGAGCACCGGAATGCTCTTCGCCGTATCGGTGACGACGAAGCGGACGGTAACCCCGTCCGGCTGGCGTTGCACGCTGCCCTGTTCCACCAGGCCGCCGATGCGGAATGATCGGTTGAGCGGCGCCTCGTTGGCCGCCACCTGGGTGGGGCTGTAGAAGAACACGAGGTTGCTCTGGAAGGCATTCAGGATCAGCGCCGCGGCGATGCCGAGGATGGCAACGCCGCCAGCCACCAGGGCCAATCGTTTGTGTCGTGGTTTCATGATGTGCGTTCGGACAGGTGTGCGTTACGACTGCCGGAGCGCCGCAACGTTCGGTGGCGCCGCGTGAGCAGTATCACCTCGACGGCGAGCAGCACTGCCGTCATGGCGTAGGAACCCCATACGTAGAACCCGTAGCCGCCCATGGCGAGGAACGCATCGAGGCTGCCCCAGTTCATGCGGCCACCGCGAGCTCGCGGACCCATTGGGCGTTGCGTTCGCGCTCGAGGATGATCGATCGCACCCGCATGAGCGCTGCGGCGATGCTGTACATCCAGAAGGCGAGCGCCATGATCAGCATGCCGAGCAGCATGGTGCTCGCCATCGACGGCGCGCGGCCTACGCTGACCGAAGCACCCTGGTGCAGCGTATTCCACCACTTCACGGAGAAATAGATGATCGGAACATTGACCACGCCGACGAGCGCGAGGATCGCTCCAGCCTTGTCCGCACGACGCGGATCGTCGATGGATGCCTGCAGCGCCATGAAACCGATGTAGAGGAACAGGAGGATGAGCTCGGAAGTCATGCGCGCGTCCCAGGCCCACCACGTGCCCCAGGTGGGCTTGCCCCACAGCGCGCCCGTCCACAGCGCGAGGAACGTCATGAGCGCGCCCGTGGGCGCGAGCGCCGTCGCCATCATCGAGGACAGGCGCGTGTTGAGCACGAGGCCCAGTGCCGCCCAGCCGGCCATCACGAGGTAGATGAACATGGACATCCAGGCCGCCGCCACGTGGATGAAGATGATCCGGTACACCTCGCTCTGCTGGAAATCCGTCGGCGCCACGAAGAAGCCGATGTAGAGGCCGGTGATGCCGAGCACCGCGGCGAGCACCGCGAATACCGGAATCAACTTTCCGGCGAGCGGATAGAAGGTCTGGGGGGATGAGAACTTGAACCAGTTCAGCGCCAAGGCGGACTCCAGGCTATTCGAGCGCGACGCGCAACGCCGCTGCCGTTGCCCACGGTGCGAGCACGACCGCGACCAGCAGGCCTGCGGCAAGCAGTGACAGGTGACCGGACGCACCGGTTCCCGCCACCGTCGCTTCCACGGCGCCCGCCCCGAAGATCAGCACGGGAATGTACAGAGGCAGGACCAGCAGCGCGACCAGTACGCCTCCACCCCGCACGCCCAGCGTCAGGGCTGCGCCGACCGCACCGATGAGAGACAGACAGGGCGTGCCGAGCAGCAGGGCGAGAAACAGGATGAACACCGGTTCGCCCTCGAGCCCGAACTGAAGACCAAGTACGGGCGCCATCAGTGCGAGGGGGATCCCGGACAGCAGCCAGTGCGCCAGCACCTTGGCGAGCACGAGAAAAGGCAGTGGTTGCGGTGCCAGCACGAGTTGCTCGAGGCTGCCGTCCGCGAAATCGGTGCCGAACACGCGCGGCAGCGACAGCATGGCCGCGAGTAATGCCGCCACCCACACGATGCCCGGCGCCATGGTCCTGAGCAAGGCAGGGTCAGGGCCGACGCCGAGCGGAAACAGGCTCACCACGATGATGAAGAAGAAGAACGTCGTGAGCCAGTCGGCCCGCCGCCGCCAGGCCTGCAGAACATCACGGTGGAAAACGGCCGCAAAGGCATCCCACATCGTCAGTGCACGAGCCGCAGGCGGCGCGTGCGGCCCGCGGGCAGCGGCACTTCCTGATGCGTCGTGAGCACGGCGAGACCGCCGGCCTCCAGATGCGCGCCGAGTTGCACGGCGAGGCGTTCGACCGATTCCGTGTCGAGCGCGGCGAAGGGTTCGTCGAGGATCCAGAGCGGTTGGGCACGGGCCAACCACAGGCGCGCCAATGCAGCACGCCGGCGCTGCCCCTGGGACAGATGACGCACCGGCAGCTCGCGTCGATCCGATAACCCGCAACCGTCCAGCGCCGCATCGATACTCTCGCGCGTCGTCGCAAGACCGGCCAGGCGCGCACCGAAGCGAAGGTTCTCTTCGATGGTGAGATCGTCCTTCAGTGCGTTCGCGTGGCCGAGAAACGCGACCTCACGGGTGAAATCTTCGCCCAGTTGCCGGGTCATCGCGCCGCGCCAGCGAATCTCTCCGGCATCGGCCGGACTCAAGCCGCACAGGATACGCAGCAGGCTGGTCTTGCCGGAGCCGTTGCGGCCTTCGATCCACAGCAACTCACCCGGTGCGACCTGGAATGTAACCCCGTCGAACAGGCGTTGATCGCCGCGGCTGCAGGCGAGATTTCGAACTTCGAGCATCGGTTACGGGCCGGGTCGAAAGGGGTCAAAAAGCGGTGCCGGATTATAGCGGACGGCCTTCCAGGTCCCGAAAAAGCGGCTAGGAATCGCGGCAAGAATCAGCGCCAAGTCACTGATCAAAAGTGAAAGCATGAGTTTTTTCAACAGTTTCTTGAAAACTTTTGTGAGATTTTGGGTGTCTTGTATCAGCGACGTGTGGTTATACTGGTGCCGTGTTCGCCTGAGCGAGCACCCGCCCGACAGCATCGCGCCGCACGCGTGGTGTGCAAACAGTTGCGGGACCGATGTGGCAGTCGACGCATAGACGGTCCCAGTCAAAGTCACGAGGCGATCGTCCCGAGCACGGGAAAGGGTCGTCAAGGTTCCCGGGGCCACCGCAGCCCGAATCCGCGGACCCCAAGCAACGCGAAACGGCAGGCATCGATCGGCAAAGGCGCACGTGTGCGCGGTTGCAAGGAGAAGACATGAGCTTTCGCAGCGTACGAATCGACGACGGACTGGCGCGCACGGTGTGTGCGGCGGTTGTTGTCGGCTGTGCGGGGCGAAGGAAGCCGACGAATGCGATCTCCTGTTTGTCGGTACCCAATGCAGAGCCCCTTCGAATGCAAGCTCTTGTATGCGAGCGCCGCGAGGGTGGGATTGTGATCGGCTCGCCTCAAGGCGATCCGATCATCCCGAGGCGAAGCCTCGGGACCGCCCTGCGGGCGTCCCAGAACGCATGCGTTCTGGTCGAACCGGTGGGTTCGAAGCTACACCCGTATCCGCCAAAAATAAGGCCCCTGCAGGGGGGCCTTATTTTTGGCGGAGAGGGTGGGATTCGAACCCACGTGCCAGGTTACCCTGACCATCTGATTTCGAGTCAGCGCCGTTGTGACCGCTTCGGTACCTCTCCGGCGGGCGCGAATTGTAGCACCGGCACCGTCGTCCGGACGAGCCCCGCGGAGGGGCGACAATAGCGTCATGCGCCACCTCGCCGCATCGCTCGTCCTGATCGCCGTGACGGCTTCCGCGCCGGTCGGATTGATCGACCAGGAACCGCCGCTGCCGCGCTTCTCCAACGCGGGCGAACTGGTCGTGCTCACGCGCAATAGTCCGACCACTCGCTACCTGGATGCCGACGGTAATTTCATCGGCCTCGAGCACGACCTGGTGGAATTGTTCGCGCGCGACCTCGGGGTGCCGGTCCGCTACGTCGAAGTGGACGCGTACGCCGACGTGTTGCCCCGTCTCGAGCAGGGACAGGCGCACATGGCTGCCGCCGGCTTGAGCGTCACGCCGGAACGCGCGAACCGCTTCCTGTTCAGTCCGCCTTATATGGAAGTGCAGCAGGTGCTGGTCTACAACAGCACCATGCCGCGACCGCGCAGCGTGAAGGAACTGGAATCGAAACTCATCGAAGTGGTTTCCGACTCGAGCGGCGCGGAGCATCTGCGCGCCCTCTCGGGACGGATGCCGAAGCTCGTCTGGGCAGAGATCCCCACGGTGAACCCCGAGGACCTGCTGATGCGCGTGTCCGAAGGCAATACGACCTACGCGGTGGCCGGATCGCACATCGTGGACGTCGCCAGGAACTTCTATCCCAACATCGCCAAGGGCATGGCCTTCGGCAACGCCGAAAAGCTGGCGTGGGCGTTCCCTCAAAACGGCGATCCCCTGCTGGTGCGCCGTGCCCGCGAATTCTTCTCCCGCGTCACTGCCGACGGCACCCTGAAGCGCCTGACAGACCGCTACTACGGACACGTGAAGCGGCTCGAACGCAGCGACCTCGACAATCTGTTCGAATCCGTCCGCACGCGGCTGCCGGACTACCGGCCACTGTTCCACGAAGCACAGGAACTCACCGGGCTCGACTGGCGTTTCGTCGCCGCCCTCGCCTTCCAGGAGTCCCACTGGGATCCGCTGGCGACCTCTCCCACCGGCGTGCGCGGCATGATGATGCTCACCAGCACCACCGCCGATCGGCTGGGCGTGAAGGATCGCCTCGATCCGCGGCAGAGCATTCTCGCGGGCGCCAAGTATTTCGTGGACCTGCGCGATTCTCTCCCCGCCCGGATCCCCGAGCCTGACCGCACCTGGATGGCACTCGCGGCCTACAACCAGGGACTTGGCCACCTCGAGGACGGACGGGTGCTGACGCAACGGATGGGCATGAATCCCGACGTCTGGATCGACATCAAGAAAGCACTCCCGCTGCTGTCGCGATCGGACTACTACATCACGCTCAAGCACGGTTTCGCGCGGGGCGGCGAGGCGATCGTGCTGACCGAGAACGTGAGAACCTACTACGATATCCTCATGCGCCTCGAAGAGCCCTACCGCCCCGATGCTCCGGGGCTGGACAAGCTGCTCACGACGTTCAACGACACCCTGAAGTTCGATTCGCTTCAGGCCCTCGCGAACTGACCTAGGCTTCGATCCGCTCCGCGTTGCCCATCCAGGGCCGGAGCGCTGCTGGAATGGTCACGCTGCCGTCCGCGTTCTGGTAGTTCTCCAGGATCGCCACCAGCGTTCTGCCGACCGCGAGCCCGGAGCCGTTCAGCGTGTGCACGAGTTCGGGCTTGCCCTTCTCGTTGCGGTAGCGCGCCTGCATGCGCCGCGCCTGGAAGGCCTCGAAGTTCGAGCACGACGAGATCTCGCGATACGCGTTCTGGCCGGGCAGCCAGACTTCGATGTCGTAGGTCTTGGCCGATGAGAATCCCATGTCGCCGGTGCACAGCGTGACGGTGCGATAGGGCAACTCCAGACGCTTGAGAATCGTCTCGGCGTGCGCGGTCAAGGCTTCCAGGCCCTCGAAGGACTGCGAAGGATGGACGATCTGCACCAGTTCGACCTTGTCGAATTGATGCTGCCGGATCATGCCGCGCGTGTCCTTGCCGTAGGAACCCGCTTCACTGCGGAAACACGGCGTATGGCACACGAACTTCAACGGCAGTGATTCGAGTGCAAGAATGTCACCCCGAACGAGATTGGTTACCGGGACTTCCGCGGTAGGAATCAAGTAAAGACTGCGATCGATTGTCTTGGGGGAAACCGACGACGCCACTACCCCGGCAGCAGCCATCTCAGACACAACGGCCTCGTCGTCAAAGTCTTCTCTCGGAATCTTGAAGAGATCCCGTTCGAACTTCGGCAATTGGCCAGTTCCCTCCATGCTCTTCGAATTCACAAGATAAGGAACGTAGACCTCGGTGTAGCCGTGTTCCTGGGTATGCACGTCGAGCATGAACTGTGTGATCGCACGATGCAGTCTCGCGATGCCACCCTTCATCACCGTAAATCGCGCGCCCGCGATCTTTACGCCCGCTGCGAAATCCAGCAGGCCCAGGCCTTCGCCGATATCCACGTGATCCTTCGGCGCGAAGTCGAACTTGCGCGGTTCGCCGACGCGGCGCACCTCGACGTTGTCGTCCGACGATTTCCCCACCGGCACGCTCGCATGCGGTACGTTTGGAACGACGAGCAGCAGGTCCGACAATTTCCCCTGCACCGCCTCCAACTCCTTCTCGCAGGCAGCGACCTCGTCGCCCAGACCGGCCACTTCGGCCATCAGCGGTGCCGTGTCCTCGCCCTTCGCCTTGGCCTGGCCGATGCCCTTGGACAGCGCGTTGCGCTTCGACTGCAGCTCCTGCGTGCGGGTCTGGATCTTCTTGCGTTCAGCTTCGAGAACGTTGAAGCCCGCAACGTCGAACTGGAAACCGCGGTCGGCGAGGCGTTTCGCGACGGCGTCGATGTCGGTACGGAGGAGTTGGATGTCTAACATGTTCTGTACGGAACCTCGTTCAACACGAAGGTCACGAAGGTGCACGAAGGAAGGCGGAACCAGCCTTCACTCCGAGTTCTTGTCTTCCTTCGTGCCCTTCGTGTCCTTCGTGTTGAAAGCTTTGCGATGTTGAGCATCCAGTTCCCGCAGATGCGCGAGCTTCTCGCTGATCTTGCCTTCCAGTCCTCGCGGCGTCGGCTCGTAGAACCGGGGGGCCTTCAGGTCGTCGGGCATGTAGGTTTCGCCGGCGGCGTAGGCTTCCGGCTCGTCGTGGGCGTAGCGATACTGCTTGCCGTATCCCAGCTCCTTCATGAGCTTCGTCGGCGCATTGCGCAAGTGCAGCGGCACGGCGCGCGAACCGTCGTTCTTCACGAAATCACGGGCGGAATTATAGGCGACGTAACCGGCATTGCTCTTCGGAGCGCATGCGAGATAGATGACTGCTTCCGCGATCGCCAGCTCGCCTTCCGGCGTGCCGAGCCGCTCGTAAGTTTCGCAGGCATCGAGGGCGAGTTGAAGTGCGCGCGGATCGGCAATGCCGATGTCCTCGATCGCCATGCGGATCACCCGCCGACCTACGTACATCGGATCGGCACCGCCGTCGAGCATACGGCAGCACCAATAGAGCGCCGCGTCCGGATTCGAGCCGCGCACCGATTTGTGCAGCGCCGAGATCTGGTCGTAGAACGCTTCGCCGCCCTTGTCGAAGCGACGGAGGTTCTGTGCGAGCGTCGCCTGCAGGAACTCTTCGTCCACGTCGTTGCGCTGAGCCGCACTCGCAGCCGCGCGGATGGTTTCGAGCATGTTGAGCAGACGCCGCGCGTCGCCATCGGCCGCGCCGATCATCATCTGCTTCGCGCCGTCGGTGAACGCGAGACCTTCGAGAGCCCGCTCGCGTGCACGTTCGAACAGGATGGCCAGCTCTTCGGCAGTGAGCGGGTTCAACACGTAAACCGCTGCGCGCGAGAGCAAGGCGCCGTTCACCTCGAACGAGGGATTCTCGGTGGTGGCCCCGATGAACGTGACCACACCCTGTTCCACGAAGGGCAGGAAGGCATCCTGCTGCGCCTTGTTGAAGCGGTGCACTTCGTCGACGAACAGGATCGTGTGCCGCCCCGTGCGCGAGAGCGTCTCCTGCGCCTGCGCGACTGCCTCGCGAATGTCCTTCACGCCAGAGAAGACAGCGGACAACGCGATGAACTCCGCTTCGAACGTGTGTGCGAGCAGGCGTGCGAGCGTGGTCTTGCCCACGCCCGGCGGACCCCACAGGATCATGGAATGCGGGCGTCCCGATTCCACCGCCAGCCGGAGCGGCTTGCCCTGCCCGACCAGATGCGCCTGGCCCACGACGTCGTCGATACGCTGGGGCCGCATCTGCTCGGCCAGCGGCACGAGCCCGGTCGGCGGGGGGAAGAGGTCCGACATGGGCGTTACTCGAAATTCCGGGTGCGCTGCTGCCCCCATCCCAGCCTTCCCCCACGCTGCGCGCGGGGGAAGGGGCGTAAGGCTCCCTCCCCCGGCTTCGCCGGGGGAGGGTTGGGGGCGAGACGGGGGTTTCGAGCCGCATGCGGCGAGCCCGTCGAGCGGCGTCGGCATGCAGGCCGACGCGCGCTCCGCAGGAGGGGGCAGCGCCTCACGCTTTCCGCCTCACGGCTCCTCACTGATCCCCGACCACGTCCGCACCTTGGGGCGGCGTGAACCGGAACAGGTCGGCGGCGAACTTCGGATTGCGCTCGAGACGCGTGAACTTGATCGTGGTCACCTGGCCCAGCCGGTCGTAGAGCTGCATCGACTCGGGATTGGACTTACGAAATCCCAGGCGCATCTTCTCGAACTGGCTGTCGGGATCGGTGGGCGTGGCTTCGACCCAGTCGAGCCCGTCCTTCTTCGGCAGCTGCGCGAACGTGTACGCACGATCGAGATCGTTGCTGCCCGCGAGCAACGCAGCGGGGCTCGACCCCAGCGCGTCGCCGAGCGCCTTGACCGTGACCTGGTTCAGGTCCTTGTCGAAGACCCACACCTTCGCGCCATCGCCGACGATGAGCTGGTCGTAGGGCTTCACGTAAGTCCAGCGGAACTTCCCTGGGCGAGAGAACTGGAACGTGCCCATGGATTGCGACACCGGCCTGCCGTTGGAATCCAGGACCGTCTGGATGAACTCCGCCTTGAGGCCATGCACCTCGGCGACGAAACTCTTGATGAGGTCCGCACCGGCGGCGAACCCACTCTGGGCGGTGGCGAGCGCAGCCACGAACAACGCGCCCGATACGATGAATTTCATTCGCTCCTCGCCGGAACCAGCACTTCGCGGTTCCCGTTGGTGGCCATGCTGGAAACCAGCCCGGCCTTTTCCATCTGTTCGATCAGGCGCGCAGCGCGGTTGTAGCCGATGCGCAACTGCCTCTGGACGAGCGAGATCGACGCGCGGCGCGTCTTGATCACCACCGCCACGGCCTCGTCGTACAACGGATCGGACTCACCGCCCTCGCCTCCGGTTCCCTCGCCGTCGCCGCCTTCTTCACCCTCCCCGCCTTCGAGGATGCCGTCGATGTATTGCGGGGCACCGCGCGACTTGAGGTATTCGACGACCTTGTGCACTTCGTCATCGGCCACGTAGGCACCATGCACGCGTTGCGGGAAACCCGTCCCGGGCGGCAGGTAGAGCATGTCGCCCTGGCCGAGCAGCGCTTCCGCACCCATCTGGTCGAGGATCGTGCGCGAGTCGATCTTCGAGGAAACCTGGAACGCGACACGGGTCGGAATGTTCGCCTTGATGAGGCCGGTGATCACATCCACCGACGGCCGCTGCGTGGCGAGGATCAGGTGGATGCCCGCCGCCCGCGCCTTCTGTGCGAGCCTTGCGATCAACTCCTCCACCTTCTTGCCGACCACCATCATGAGGTCGGCCAGTTCGTCGATCACCACCACGATCAGCGGCAGTTCCTGCAGCGGCTCGGGCGCTTCTGGCGTGATCGTGAACGGATTGGTGATCGGCTGGCCGGCCTTGTGGGCCTCCTTGAGCTTCGCGTTGAAGCCCGCGAGATTGCGCACGCCGAGCGAGGACATCAGCTTGTAGCGCCGCTCCATCTCTGCCACGCACCACGTGAGCGCGTAGGCCGCCTGCTTCATGTCCACCACCACCGGTGCGAGCAGATGCGGGATGCCCTCGTACACGGACAGCTCCAGCATCTTCGGATCCACGAGGATCAGCCGGATCTCGTTCGGCGTCGCCTTGTAGAGCAGCGACAGGATCATCGCGTTGATCGCCACCGATTTTCCGGACCCCGTCGTGCCCGCGACCAGCAAGTGCGGCATCTTCGCGAGATCGGCGACCACGGGCTTGCCGGCGATGTCCTTGCCCATCGCGAGTGTCAGCGCAGAACCCATGTCGGCATACACCTGCGACGACACGATCTCCGAGAGCCGCACCACCTGCCGCCGCGGATTCGGAATCTCGAGCCCCATGCACGACTTGCCCGGAATCGTCTCCACCACGCGGATGCTGATCACCGACAGCGCCCGCGCGAGATCCTTCACCAGGTTCACGATCTGGCTGCCCTTCACGCCGGTCGCGGGCTCGATCTCGTAGCGCGTGATCACCGGTCCGGGATAGGCCGCGAGCACCTTCACCTCGATGCCGAAATCCATCAACTTCTTCTCGATCAACCGCGAGGTGTATTCGAGCGTGTCCGCCGACAGCACTTCCACGTTCTCGGCCGGCTCGTCGAGCAGTTCGAGCGGCGGCAGTGGCGAATCCGGCAGGTCTTCGAACAGCGGCTTCTGCTTTTCCCTGGCGACCCGCTTCGATTTCGGAATCTCCATCACCGGCGGTTCGATGCGGATCGGTTCGCGCTCGTCCACGTCTAGGCGTTCGCGGGTGACTTCGACGATCTCCTCGCGCTGGATCGCGGCCTCCTCGCCGAGGCGACGATCGCGCCGCTCCTCGAGACGGGTCGCCACGAAACGCCAGCCGGTTTCGAGCCCGTGCCCGATGCGCTCGGCCACGGTGAGCCAGGAGATTCCGGTGAACAGCGACAGGCCGATCGCCAGGCCGACGATGAGAATGAGTGTCCCGCCGACGAAGCCGAAGGCCGCCGACAGTCCGTTGGACAGGCCTTCGCCGAGCATGCCGCCCGGCACGTAGGGGAGTGCTGCGCCGAGCGAGTGCACCCGCATCGTCTCGAATCCGCTCGAGGCCGCGAGGAGCAGGGCGAAACCGCCGAGCGCGTAGTAGGCGGGGCGGCGGTCGGCGATGCTTTCGGCCTCGAGGCGCCGGTACATCCAGTAGACGGCGAGCAGGCTCAGCACGACCAGCCACCAGGCCGACAGGCCGAACATGTACAGCAGCAGATCGGCGAGCCAGGCCCCGAAGGCTCCGCCGGCGTTGCCAACGAACGAATCGGTGGCGGCGTGCGACCAGCCCGGATCGGATTTCCGGAAAGTCGAGAGGATCAGCGCCAGGTACGCGCCCACGCCCGCGAAGGCGATCCACCAGGCCTCGCGGATGAGCAGCAGAAGCCGCGGCGGCAAGGGTGCCGGGGCGGCCTTCTCAGCGGCGCGTACGCGAGCCATCAGGTCCTTGATTATTCGGGTCAAGCATGCGTGATTATAGTCGTGGCAAGCGCGCGGCGGCCATCTCCGCGGGCCCGGAATCGACATCGACGCAGCCAAGCTGAGACAATTTGCGCTTTGCGGTCCCCGCCCCCATCTCCTTCGCATCATGGCAAAAACCACACGACATTCCAGGCTTCTCATCCTCGGCTCGGGCCCGGCCGGGTACACCGCCGCCGTCTATGCGGCTCGCGCCAACCTGAAGCCCGTCCTGATCACCGGCCTCGCCGCGGGCGGCCAGCTCATGACCACCACCGACGTCGACAACTGGCCGGCCGACGTGATGGGCGTGCAGGGCCCGGAGTTGATGGAGCGGTTCCAGAAGCACGCGGAGCGCTTCGAGACCGAGCTCGTCTACGACCACATCCACACGGCGGTGCTGACCGAACGGCCGTTCCGCCTCGAGGGCGACTCGGGCACGTACACCTGCGACGCGTTGATCATCGCCACCGGCGCTTCCGCCCGGTATCTCGGCCTGCCTTCCGAACAGGCGTTCATGGGCAAGGGCGTGTCCGCCTGCGCCACTTGCGACGGCTTCTTCTTCAAGAACCAGGACGTCGCCGTGATCGGCGGCGGCAATACGGCCGTCGAGGAGGCGCTGTACCTGTCGAACATCGCGAAGACCGTCACCGTCGTGCATCGCCGGGACAAATTCCGCTGCGAAGCCATCCTGCGCGACAAGCTGTTCGAGCGGGGCAAGGAGGGCAAGGTCAAGTTCGAGTGGAACCACACCCTGGATGAAGTCCTCGGCGACAAGAGCGGCGTCACGGGCGTGCGTCTCAAGAGCACCGCCGACGGCAAGACCAAGGACGTACCGGTGACCGGCACGTTCATCGCCATCGGCCACACGCCGAACACGCAATTGTTCGAAGGCCAGGTGGACATGCACGACGGCTACATCGTCACCAAGAGCGGCCTCCAGGGCAACGCGACCGCCACCAGCATCCCGGGCGTCTTCGCGGCGGGCGACGTGCAGGATCACGTGTATCGTCAGGCGGTGACCAGTGCCGGGACCGGCTGCATGGCGGCGCTGGATGCGGAGCGGTATCTGGATTCGCTGAGTTAGTCGTTGATCGGCAATACTGAAACGCGTTGAACACGAAGGACGCGAAGGAACACGAAGGAAAAGCGTAGAAAAGTCGATCTGGACTTGTTTTCCTTCGTGTTCCTTCGTGCCCTTCGCGTTGAATGCGGTTCTTTGGAAGTGCCCAGGCCATGCCCGAGAAACCCGACGATGACGACGTCTCCGCCTTCCTCCAGGAGGTGAAGGACGTCGCCCCGATCCGGGCGAAGCAGCGCGTCGTGGCACCGGCGAAGCAGCCGCCGCCAATCCCTGTCCAGAGCGTCCTCGACGAACGTGAGGCGCTGGCGGACAGCCTCAGTGATCGGATCGCGGACGAGATCCGTCTCGACATCGGCGAGGAGCTGTCCTGGCGCCGCGACGGCATCCCGGTCGATACCTTGCGCCGCCTGCGCCGTGGCGAATGGGCGCTGCAGGATCAGCTCGACCTCCACGGACTGACGGTGGAGGAAGCACGGGCACTGCTCGCTTCGTTCCTCAACGGCTCGGTCAAGCGTGGCCTGCGCTGCATCCGCATCGTGCACGGCAAGGGACTGCGCTCGGCGAGCGGTGAACCGGTGCTGAAGCGCAAGGTCGCCGGCTGGCTCGCTCAGCGGGACGAGGTGCTCGCCTACGTGCAGGCGCGAGCGGCGGACGGAGGCGGCGGTGCCGTCATGGTGTTGCTCAAGGGCACGCGACGGGCTTTGTCGGCGCCCGATTGAAGCTTCGCCGGCGCGGGCCGGCAACCGCATGGACCCTCAGGCCCGGCTCGCTTGGGCGCGTGCGTCCTGGGCCAGATACTGGTGAACCAGCGCGATCGCCATGCTGCCCTCACCCACCGCCGCGGCCACGCGTTTGACCGGACTCAACCGCACGTCCCCGCAGGCGAACACACCCGGGACGCTGGTCTCGAGCAGGTAGGGATCACGTTCCCGTGACCAGCGCCCCGCTTTCACCACGTCGTCGCCGGTCAGCACGAAGCCGCGCCGGTCACGGGCAATCTGCTCCGGCAGCCATGCCGTGTCGGCGTCCGCGCCGATGAACACGAACAGCCCGCCGCATTCCTGACGGGTGATCCCGCCGGAGGCATCGCGAACGTCGATCGCGGTCAGGTGCGTATCGCCGTGCACGGCCTGGACCTCCGAACGCAGTTGAACGGACACATTGGTCTTTCGTTGCAGCTGCTCGATCAGATAGTGGGACATGCTTTTGGCCAGCGAATCGCCGCGCACCACGAGGCTCACGCTGCGGGCGTGATTGGCGAAATGCAGCGCCGCCTGACCCGCGGAGTTGCCCGCGCCGATGAGGTGCACATCCAGCCCGTGGGTGACCCCTGCCTCGCTGCGCGCCGCCCCGTAGTAGATGCCCTTGCCGATGAGTTGATCGAACCCCTCGATTTCGAGGCGGCGCCAGGTCACCCCCGTGGCCAGGACGATGGTCCTCGCGCGGATGACTTCGTCGCCATCCAGGCAGACCTCCCCCGTTTCCGGGTCCAGGCCGGTGACGCGGCGCGTGACCAGGATCTCCGCCCCGAGGCGCCTCGCCTGCTGCAACGCCCGACTCGACAGTTCGTCGCCCGACACGCCGCTGGGAAAGCCGAGATAGTTCTCGATGCGCGTGGAGGTGCCAGCCTGCCCGCCGGGGGCCTCGCGCTCCACGACGATCGTACTCAACCCCTCCGAAGCGCCGTACACGGCGGCCGCGAGCCCGCCCGGGCCACCGCCGATGATCATGGTGTCGTAGTCGGTCCGCTGTGCGCGAGTCTGCAGTCCCAGCGCCTCGGCGAGGTCGTGTGCGCTCGGGCCGCGCAGGAGCGTGCCGTCGTCCAGTTTCACCAGCACGCCCTGGTCATCCGCAGCATCGACGCCCGGCCACAGCCGCTTCAGATCCGGCGAATCCCGCGTCACCCAGTTGAAATTGATCTGGTTCCGCGCGAGGAATCGGCGCAGGTCGGCGCAGGTCCGATCCCACCGATGGCCGAGCATGGTCAGGCGCGCCTGGGGCGCCTGAGAGGCCAGGCTCTGCAGCCCACCGATGCGCTCACGGGCGATCGCCCCCATCGCCTCCGAGATCGCGGGGGCCCGCGCTGCCACGGTGAAATAGAGCGGTGCATCGACACGCATCACCCGTGACGGTTCCGCGGCTCGAAAGGCCCCCTGGAACACCGTGCCGAAGACGATCGGAATCTCGCCGAAGATGGCGCCCGTCTCCCGCCAACCCAGGCGGCGTTCGATGCCGTCCACCAGCTTCACGACCTCGATCTTGCCCGAGAGGACGGCGAACAGGGCGCGCTCGCCGCCTTCGTGAACGGCATAGTCCCCGGGAGCAAGGTGCATGTCCGCGGCATTTTCGGCCAGGCGCTCGAGCTCTTCCGAATCGAGAGCCGAGAACAGCGAGACTGCACGAATGTCGTCGATTTGGAGCATGGCCGTCGTTCAAGGTCCAGCGCTTCAGCGGATTGCCCGTCGGAGCCGCGCCGTCGAAATGCTCCAGCCGCACGACGACTTAGAACGTGGCCGAGCGCTACTCGTTTTGCGAGCCCCGGTTTCTATCACCCTTTGGATTCCAAGTGCAAGCCGGCACCGGCCGGGTGCCATGGCTGGCCAAGCCAGCGCCACCAAGCCGGTCGGCAATGCCGATCGACGAAGTTATGGTGCGATGCAGCGAAGCATAGGATACTTCGATCGCCCCCACCTTCCGCCCCCATGCCGCCGCCATGCCTGCCGTGAAGTCCCTGCTGGTCGCCAACCGTTCCGAGATCGCCATCCGCGTCATGCGGGCCGCCGCCGAGCTCGGCATCCGCACCGTCTCGATCTACTCCACCGAAGACCGCTTCGCCCTGCACCGCTTCAAGGCGGACGAGAGTTACCGGGTCGGCGACGGCAAGAAACCGCTCCAGGCCTACCTCGACATCCAGGACATCATCCGCATCGCGCGCCAGGCGAAGGTGGACGCGATCCACCCGGGCTACGGCTTCCTGTCCGAGAACCCGGACTTCGCCCGCGCCTGCGCCGACGCCGGCATCCGGTTCATCGGGCCGACCCCGGAGGTGATGACCACGCTCGGCAACAAGGTCGCCGCCCGTAACGCGGCGGTCGCGGCAGGCGTCCCGGTGATGCCGGCCACCCCGCCTCTCCCCCGCGACATGAAGACGGTCAAGAAGCTCGCGGCCGGGGTCGGCTATCCCTTGATGCTCAAGGCGAGCTGGGGCGGCGGTGGACGCGGCATGCGCGTCATCGAGACCGAGGCCGATCTCGACGCGCAGCTCGACGTGGCGCGCCGCGAAGCCGGTGCCGCCTTCGGCAACGACGAGGTGTACCTCGAGAAGCTCGTGCGCCGCGCCCGCCACGTGGAAGTCCAGATCATGGGTGACCTGCACGGCAACATCGTGCACCTGTTCGAGCGCGACTGTTCGGTGCAGCGGCGCAACCAGAAGGTGGTCGAACGCGCACCCACGCCCTATCTCGACGGCGCGCGCCGCACCGAACTCTGTGACGCGGCCTTGCGGCTCGCCCGTGCCGTCAACTACACCCACGCCGGCACGGTCGAGTTCCTGATGGATGCCGACACCGACAAGTTCTATTTCATCGAGGTGAACCCGCGCATCCAGGTGGAACACACGGTCACGGAACAGGTGACCGGCATCGACATCGTCCAGTCCCAGATCCGCATCACCGAAGGCGCGCGCATCGGCGACGCGAATTGCCCCGTGCCTGCGCAGGCCGACATCCGGTTGAACGGTCATGCGCTCCAGTGCCGCATCACGACCGAGGATCCGGAGAACAACTTCACGCCGGACTACGGCCGCATCACCGCCTATCGCAGCGCCGCCGGTTTCGGCTTGCGCCTCGATGGCGGCACGGCCTACACCGGTGCCGTGATCACGCCCTACTACGACTCGCTGCTGGTCAAGGTCACGGCGTGGGCGCCGACGCCGCACGAGGCCATCCGCCGCATGGACCGTGGTCTGCGCGAATTCCGCATCCGCGGGCTGTCGACCAATCTCCAGTTCGTCGAGAACGTCATCAACCATCCGGATTTCGCAGCGGGGACGGTCACGACGCGCTTCATCGACACGACGCCGGAGTTGTTCAAGTTCAGCAAACGCCGCGACCGTGCGACCCGCGTGCTGCGCTACGTCGGCGACGTCACGGTCAACGGCCATCCGGACATGAAGGGCCGGGTGAAACCGGACCTTTCGCACGCGCACCTGATGATGCCCACGGTCGACTACACGGCGCCCCCTCTGCCGGGCACGCGCGACCGGCTGCGCGAACTCGGCCCGGAGAAGTTCGCGCAATGGATGCTCGCCGAACCGCGCGTGCTGCTCACCGACACCACGATGCGCGATGCGCACCAGTCGCTGTTCGCCACCCGAATGCGCACGACCGACATGGTGCGCATCGCGCCCGCGTACGCGCGCCTCGCGCCGGGCCTGTTCTCGCTGGAATGCTGGGGTGGCGCCACCTTCGACGTGGCACTGCGGTTCCTCAAGGAGGATCCGTGGCAGCGCCTGGACCAGTTGCGCGAAGCGGTACCGAACGTGCTGTTCCAGATGCTGCTGCGCGCCTCGAACGCCGTCGGCTACACCAACTATCCGGACAACGTCGTGCGTTACTTCGTCGAACAGGCGGCGCGCGGCATCGACGGCAAGGGCGGCATCGATCTGTTCCGTGTCTTCGATTCGCTCAACTGGGTCGAGAACATGCGCGTGGCGATCGATGCCGTGCGCGAAGCCGGTGCCTTGTGCGAAGGCGCCATCTGCTACACGGCCGACCTGCATGACAGCTCGCGCAAGTATTCGCTGAAGTACTACGTGGGCCTGGCGAAGCAGCTCCAGAAGGCGGGCGTGCACATCCTCGGCATCAAGGACATGTCGGGCGTCTGTCGGCCCCGCGCGGCCGCCACGCTCGTCAAGGCCCTGAAGGACGAGACCGGCCTGCCGATCCATTTCCACACGCACGACACGAGCGGCATCGCCGCGGCCTCGGTGCTGGCCGCCATCTATGCCGGTGCCGATGCCGTGGACGGCGCGCTCGATTCCATGAGCGGGCTCACGTCGCAGCCCAACCTCGGTGCCATCGTCGCCGCGCTCGAAGGCTCCGGACGCGATCCCTGCGGGCTCGGCACGGGTATCGATCGCGCGGCACTGCAATCGCTGTCCGACTACTGGGAGGGCGTGCGCAAGTACTACGCCCCCTTCGAAGCGGAGATGCGCGCCGGCACCGCCGACGTGTATCGCCACGAAATGCCCGGAGGGCAGTACACGAACCTGCGGGAGCAGGCCCGTTCCATGGGGCTTGCCCACCGCTGGCCGGAAGTCTCCAGGGCTTACGCCGACGTCAACCGCCTGTTCGGGGATATCGTGAAGGTGACGCCCACGTCGAAGGTGGTGGGCGACATGGCGCTGTTCATGGTTGCCAACGACCTCTCGCCGGACGACGTCCTGGATGCCGAGCGCGAGGTCGCCTTTCCGGAGTCCGTCGTCTCGCTGTTCAAGGGTGAACTGGGATTTCCCCCGGACGGCTTTCCCGAAGCGCTGTCGCGCAAGGTCCTCAAGTGCGGCACGCCTGCGGCGCTTCTGCCGGAGCCACCCGCACCCTTCCGCCCGGGCGATACGCTGGCGCCGGTGGACCTCGAGGCCGCACGGCAGGAAGCGGCCAAGGCCGTGGATCACCAGATCAGCGACACCGACCTCGCCTCGTGGCTGATGTATCCGAAGGTGTATCGCGAGTACTCGGACCACCACCGGCGTTACGGCGACGTCAGCATCCTGCCCACGCCGACCTTCTTCTACGGCATCGCCGAGCGCGAGGAGATCGCCGTGGAACTCGATCCGGGCAAGACGCTGGTGATCAGTCTGCAGGGCACCGCGCCGGCGGAAGAGGAAGGTCTCATCAAGGTGCTATTCGAGTTGAACGGTCAGGCCCGCACCATGCGCGTCGAGAAAGCAGGTGCTGCCAAGGCCGCGAGGCGTATCCAGGCCGACCCGGCCAATGCCAGCCACATCGCCGCACCCATGCCCGGCATGGTCGTGACCGTGGCAGTGAAGATCGGCCAGGTCGTGAAGGCCGGCGATCCGCTGGTGTCGATCGAAGCGATGAAGATGGAATCGCAGATCCGGTCGGAACGCGACGGCACGGTGCGGGCGGTGCACGTCAAGTCCGGCGACGTGGTGGCGGCGCACGACCTGCTGCTGGAACTGGTGTAGCGCCGGCATCACGCAAGCCGCCCGGGCGAGGCGGTTCTCGCGGTCGCACCGTTTTGTGCTTCAATCGCGCTGTCGCTGGAAACGAACGCTTGGGGAGGCGCAGATGACGGTGCATCGCGGGGTGCTTCTTGCCGTACTGCTAGGTGGCAGCATGGCCTTGTCGAGTCCGCCGATATTCGCGGCGAAGTTCACGATGGTCATCAGCCATCTCGGCCCGGAAGACCTCGGCAACAACGAAATGCATCCCGCGATGAAGCATTTCGAGGCGATGGTGGAAGCGCGTACCGGCGGCGACATCGACGTCCAGGTGTTCGGCAACGGCCAGCTCGGTTCGGAAGTGGAGACCGCGAAGCAGGCCCAGGCCGGCAAGACGGTGCAGGCAACGCTCATCTCGTCGGGCGCAATGTCCTCCTTCTTCCCCGCCTACCAGATCATCACCACGCCGTTCCTGTTCTCGAACTATCGCGTTGCACGTGCGTACTTCGACGGCGAGTGGCACGCGAACTTCATGCGCGGCGCGCTCAAGTCGAGCGGCCTTCGATACCTGGGAACGCTGGACGACGGCGGCGGCTTCGTCGCCTTCACCAACAACAAGCGCCTCATCAAGTCGGTGGAGGACCTGAAGGGCCTGAAGATCCGCGTCGAGGAGAATCCGGCCCACGTCGCGACCATGAAGGCGCTGGGCGCCTCCGCCACGCCGTTGCCCTGGGGTGAAGTGCTGACCGCCCTCGGCACCGGCCTCGCGGATGGGCAGTTCAATGCGCCCGGCATCAGTCTCGCGTTCAAGCTGTGGGAAGTGAACCAGTACACCACGTGGAGCGGCCACGTCTACAACACGATCTCGTGGATGATGAGCGACAAGTGGTTCCAGTCGCTGCCGCCGGAGCACCGGCAGGTGATCATCGATGCAGCACGTGAAGCGACCCAGGTGTCCCACGGCATCGCGGTGCTGGCGGCCCTCACGGGCTGGGACGTGTCGTGCAAGAAGTTCAAGCAGTGCTGGATCCTCACCAAGACCGAACGCGACCGCATGGCCACCGTCGCCCGTCCCGCCTGGAAGCAGTGGGTCACGAAGGATTTCGGCGTCGACGCGAAGCTCGTGGATCAGCTCTGGGTGGAAGTGGCCCGCATCGAGAAGGACGTGCCCGCGCTCGACCTGAAGCGCTACGGACAGTGACCGCGGCGCCCTCGTTGTTCGTCGCCCGCTGGCGGCGCGCAAGCGACCGGCTGAACACGGCGGTGATCGCGTTCTGCATCGCCTGCGTGCTCGCCATGCTCGCCATCTCCTTCGCCGGGTTCTTCTACATGCTGGGCACGGGCGAAGCGCTGAGCTGGACCTATTCCCTGGCGCGCCTGTTCATTCCGTGGATCGGCATGCTGAGCATCACCGTTGCGTTCAAGGGCGGCGACCACGTCGCCATGAGCATGATGTTGCGCGTCGTGCCCGCCGGTTTCGCCACGGCCCTGCGATGGTTCAGCATTGGACTGATAGCACTGTTCGCGCTGCTGCTGATCTGGTTCGGCTGGGACTTCTTCCTCGGATCGAACCAGTACTACATGGTATCGGACCAGATCCAGGTGCATGGCCGCTGGGTGGCCGCCTGCATGCCCGTCGCCGGCATCATCCTGGCGATCCATCTCGTCAGTGGCCTCGACCTGCTCGAACCGCTGAACCCCGAAGCGGACCTGGACTGATGGCCGCCGCCCTGGCGGTATTCATCGTCGTATTGCTGATCGGCGCGCCCATCGGCCTGGTGATGCTGTTCTCGGGCCTTGCGGGTGCGACGTCGATCGGCGGGGTCGAGTTCCTCGAGATCGTCGCCGACCGGATGTTCTCGGGCGTGAGCAGCTTCCTGCTCATGGCGATCCCGTACTTCATCTTCACCGCCGAGCTGATGAACAAGGCCGGCCTGACCCAGCGGCTGATCGACTTCAACAATGCCTTGCTCGGCCGCGTGCGCGGTGCGCTGAGCCACGTCAACATCACCAGCAGCCTGTTCTTCGCCGGACTGACCGGCGCGGCGATCACCGACGCCGTCGCCATCGGCAAGCTGCTGATCCCGGCCATGAAGAAGGAAGGCTATCCGGCCCCGTACGCCGCCGCGGTCACCGCCTGCGCGTCGGTCCTGGGACCGATCATTCCGCCGAGCATCGTCATGGTGGTGTACGCGACAATGCTCTACGACGTCTCGGTGATCTCCCTGTTCGTCGCCGGCATCGTTCCCGGCCTGCTGCTGGCGGGTGCGCTGCTGTCGGTGAGTTTCTACCTGGCCTGGCGGCGCGGATTCCCCGTGCACGGCGAGGCCGGACTCGGGCTCGCCCTGCGCGCGTTCCTGCCCACGGTGCCGGCACTGCTCGTTCCGGTGATCATCCTCGGCGGCATCCTGAGCGGCCTCAGCACGGTCACCGAAGCCTCGGCCTTCGCGGCGGTCTACGCCATCGGCATCGGCATGCTGCTCTACCGCACGCTCACCTGGCGCGATGTCCTCTCCGCGCTCGCCACCACCGTGAGACTGTCCGGCGTCGTGTTCTTCCTGCTCGCCACGTCCACCGTACTGGGCTGGTTCGTCACGCGCTCAGGCATCACGCGCGAAGCCGCCGAGATGATCGCCGGCTTCAGCACCAATCCGACGGTGCAGATCATGATGGTGAACCTGCTGCTGCTCGTACTGGGCACCATGGTGGATGTATTGCCGGCCCTGGTGATCGTCGCACCAGTGCTCGCTCCTGCCATGACGCAACTGGGCTTCGATCCACTCCACTTCGCCATGGTGATGATCCTGACGCTCAACGTCGGCAACATCACGCCACCGGTGGGCATGTCGCTGATGACCACCGCACAGATCGCGGGCGTCAGCTACGAGAGCGCGATCCGTGCGTCGCTGCCCTTCTACGTGAGCTTTCTCGCGGTGATCGTGATCGTCTCCGTATGGCCGCAGGCGGTGCTGTGGCTGCCGGGATTGCTGAAGTAGTCGCGGTCGCTAAGTGTTCATCTGGAAGTGCCGCTTGAAGCCCAGCACCACCAGGAACAGCAACGCGATGGACAGCAACGATTGCAGCGTCGCGGCGAGCCGCACACCCAGGTAGCCGATTGGCGCTGCCCGGAAGAGCAGCGCGGACACCCACGCCTCCCGCGGATCGTCCTCCGACAATTCCTTGCCCCATACGCTCATCGGTTGAAGGGTGTTCTCGACGGAGAAACGCAGGGCGTCGACGAGCGTTGCGTCGATGGCGCGCGGCGGATGCGGATTCAACGCCGCGAGGAGCTGGTGCGACGTGAGCATCGACGCCCAGTAGCCGAGTGCGAACACGGCGATCAGGATCGCGAGCGCGACCAGCGGACGCACGAACGACGTTCCGCACCGACTGGTCAGGTCGTACAACCGGATGATGCCGCGCTCTATCCTCGAGGACGCGGAACTGCGCCGCCGCGCCAGCAGTTCGAGACGGTAGAAGCGGTGCTCGTCCAGCCGGGCCTGCTGCTGTGCCATGGCCTGCTTGAGCGCCTGGAAGGCGGATTCGAGTTCGCCGAAACGACGATCGGCTGCCTTGGCGTGCAACAAAGAATTGCCGCTCGACTCTGCAACTGCCGCCCGATCGGCCGCCTCGAACGCCGTCTGAAAGGAGCGGGCGTCCGTGAGTGCGTGACGCGACAGCAATAGTCGCTGATGAAAGGAAGTATCTATGAATACGCCCCAGGCGGTGAAGCCATCGATCGTGAAATCTGCATTCCGCCGGAAGTCCGCACCACGAAAGGCTCCCTGATAGGCGCCCGCATCGACCGGGAACGTGCAGCCCGTGAAATCGGCGAAGTCTTCGAACACAGTGTTGTGGAACTCCATCTCGGCACAGAAACCGACGACTTCGAAACGAGCATCCGACCGGAACACCGCGTTCCGGAACGATGCCTTGCCGCGAAACCGGATGTTTTGAAAACCTGCAGACTGCTTGAAGCGGCACGCGGCAAACCACACGTTTCCCAGAAAAAGCATGAACGCGACCGTTGTGCTGCCTTCGAAATCACAGTCGACGCACCGGAGGTCTCCGTAGCACCGCCCGGTGAACGTAACGTCCGTGGCAAAAGCGTTTCCCACGAACGACGCGTCGCCGCGAAATCGAACACTGGCGAAGCTGACGAGATCCAGGAAGTGACACCACGAGAACTGGGCCGGCGACGTGAATGTCGTTCCTTCGAACAGGCATGGAGCATGGAAGACACTGGAAGAACACTGGAGCTTGCCCCCGACCCTGCTTTTCACCAACGAAACCTCTCCAAGCACGTTGCACTCGGAAAAGTCGAGATCCCCAGCGATCGTCGCGTTCGCCAATTGCAGGCGTGACAGAAACACGGCACCTGCGAACATGAGATCACCTTTGACTTCCACGCGATCGAAATCCGCGGTACCGACGAACAAGCAATATCGGAAGTCCAGGTTCGACGTCGACTCGACGTGGAAGAAGGAAGCCTCGCCGAGGAACGCGCATGTCGCAAACTCCGCGTTGAGGCTGGTGAGATCGGCGTTCCAGAGCCAGTCTTCCGGTAAGGTCCCGAACACCACGCCGGATAGCTTGGCTGCGTCCACCGCCTCGTTCGCTGAATCGTCCCCAAGCTCGTTCGGGTTCGCAACGTCCAGCCGAGCGCGAATAGTCGACCAGAATTGCGTCCATTTGGCGTGGGTCCGGTCTGCCTTCCAAGTCGGCTTGCCGTCGTCCCAGATCAGCGGCACATGCGCGAGGTGCCAGAGATTGCCGTGAGGATCCTTCTCCAGTTCGCCGGATTGGAGCAGCGCCGAATCGGTGCGCACGTCTCCCGAGGCTGGATCCGCACGCCAATACGCCTGCAGCGTCGTCTCCCCCTCGAATTCGGTGGCGGTGGAAACCTGCTTCCCTCCGATCGACGCCCAGGAGAAATCGACGGCCCTCCAGGCCTTCCACCATCGTCTCGATTGCTCTTCCGCAGGCAGTACATCCGGTAGTCTCATGGACGGCATATCCCGGGGACAATCTGGAGCGCGTGCCGGGCGAACCTAACGCACATCGCTAGCGCAGCGGAATCCGATATCCTCGCCACGGAGGTCGGGCTTGCCATGCATGCGCCGCGTCACCACCAGGCGCTCGGTGGGATCGTAGCGCCCACTCCCGCGAATCACCCGACCCTCGCCGCTCTCCGGTCCCTTGGGATTGCGCACGTCGCTGGTCGGAAAACTCTCCGAGAACCAGTCCGCCGTCCACTCCGCGGCATTGCCGGCAAGGTCGTGCACGCCGTAGGGACTGCGGCCGGCCGGATGGGCACCCACCTTCGCCAGCCCGCCGTCGTACGCCTCTGGCGAAGCGTTCTGGTAGTTCGCCCGATCGAGCGTCGGCGATTCGTTGCCCCAGGGATAGCGGCGTTCGTCGGTGCCACGGGCAGCCTTCTCCCATTCGGTATCGGTCGGCAGGCGCCGCCCCGCCCACTTGCAGTATGCGGCCGCGTCGTTCCAGTCGACGCCGACCACGGGCAATTCGTCGCCGCGATTCAAGTCGAGTGCTTCCCATCCTTCCGGCGGATGCACCGAGCCGGTTGCCGAAAGGAACTTCGCATAGCGACCGGTGGTGACTTCATAGCGGTCGATGTAGAAGGCATCGAGATAGACGTCGCGGTGCGGCGATTCCTCGTCGTCGCCCATGACGAAACCGCCTGCCGGCACGAGCACCGCGGGCGCGCCGTCCTTGCCCGTGATTTCCTGGGCCGGTGCCCCCGTCGAGCGCAGGAACCAGTAGGCGGCGACGGCGAGTATCAATGCCGCCGCACCGCCACCCACTTTCCAGAGCAAAGCCCGGCGCCGGTCCGCCGAGATCCGATGCACGGCATCGGCCACCGCCGCCGCGATGTTTCCGGACGATTCGAGCACCGTCACGGATTTGAGAAACGTCGGCAACCGATCCAGCGCCGTGGGCCGCAACAGCACCGGCAGCAACCGCCCGGACACCTGCCTCAGTCGCTTCTGCGCGATGTCCAGCTCGTTCAGTGTGTAGCTGCCCGGATCGATTGCATCCTCGCTCACCAGAAACACGAACAGGTCCGACTGCTCGATCGCGCGACGGATCCGGATGTGGAATTCCTCACCGGGCGGCAAGTCGTCGCGATCGAAGAATACGTCGTGCCCCTGTTCGAGCAACGCGCGGTTGATCGCATCCGCGATGGGGCGGTCCTGGGAGGCGTAGCTGAGAAAGATCTTCACGCGCCCGCCACCCCGTTTCTCATGCCGCCGGAGACGCGCGATGCTCCGCGCGCCACGCGCTCAGGGTCCAGAGAAAGCTCGCGAAATCCTGTACCGAGAACGCCAGCGCCAGCGGGCCGGGGACAATGCCAAGCAGCCAGAGCACGAACATCACCGGCGGCACCAGCGGCCGGTCGAGCAGTGACGCGAATACGAAGCCTTGCGCGTTGAGCCGCCCGCTCGCCACATAGAGCATGCCGAGGCCGCCAACCAGGAGACCGACGAGGCGGAAGTAGTTCTCCGCCTGCTCGCTGAGCGCCGGAAGATGCAGCAGCGTCACCGCGAGTTGTGGAGCGAACAGGAGCCCACCGCCTTCGGCCAGAATCAGCCAGCCGAAGACCTCGACGGTCCTGGCAGCCTTGCCCTGCCCTTCTGCCCGTAGCAGTCGATGGAACATCTCTCCGAGCGCAGGTGTGCTCATGCTGCCTCCGATCCTCATCGTTTCGATGGGTGACTCATGCTGCTCGTTTCGCGATATAGCTGTAGAAGTTGCAGGCACCAAAAAAGACGCCACGGTCCGACCGGCGCAGCACTTCCTCCGCCCAGGCCACCGCTTCGGCTTCGGACGCCGCACCGGATTTCGGCATCAGCTTCATGAACGACTGGATGCCGGGCTTCCAGAAATCGACGGTGCCCACTTCGGCGAGCACGTAGGCGAAGGACTGAGCGAGGTCCAATCGGGCGTCGCGCAGCAGCTGCGGCATCTCGCGCATCACCCGCGGGTTCGTGACGATCGCCGCGATGATCGCTTCGTCCATGGCTCGCCCGCGTTCGGGGTCGTCCGTGCCGAAAGTGATCGATGCGTAGTCTCCGTCGAAGATGCCGATCCTGCCGCCGGGCTTGACCACCCGGGCCAGTTCGTCGAGGACGGCTCGCGGACTATCCACGTGGCTGATCAGCGTGTGGGCGATGACCGCATCGAAGGATGCGTCGGGTAACTGCAGGCTCTGGGAGTCACCCGCACGGAAATCGGTGATCGCGGCAAGGCCTTCGGCGCCGGCGAAACGCCGTGCCGCATCGATCAGGTGCGGGCTCACGTCGATGCCCGTGATGCGCCCGCGAAACCCAGGGCGACGAGCGATCGTCCGTGCGACGACACCGGTCCCGCACCCGACGTCGAGTACCGTCCCCGCGCCATCGATGCCCATCGCATCGAGATATTCGCCCATCATGTGGAGGAACCGTGGGTGCCGGCCGCGCGCCTCGAGGCGCGTTTCCAGCACGTCCAGCGTGTCGCCGTCCAGTTTGTCGGTGATGCGATAGACGTCGACCGCGGTCATGGGTGTTTCCTCTTGTACTGGGGTTGAGGCCGAGAATAGTCAACGCAACGCTACGCCGCAACCCGCGGACCTGGCTCAATGCGCCAGCAACTGGCTGAGTGCGGCCCGCAAACGGACAGGGCGAACCGGTTTGTGAACCAGTGGATCGTTGCGCAGGCCGACCTGTCGAATCGCCTCCATCGTGGTATCGCCGGTGATGATCAACGCCGGCACGTCCCGGCCCAGGGAGCGGCGGACCTCGTCGATCGCATCGATCCCGCTCGCATCGGCCCGCAGGCGCAGGTCGGCCACGATCAGGTCGGGGACACGCGCTTCGATCGCCGCGAGCGCTTCCGCCAGCGAAGCCGCCGGAATGGTCACACAGCCCCATCGATCGAGGAGCGCTTCCATGCCGTCGCGTACGCTCACTTCGTCATCGATCACGAGCACGGTCTTGCCGCTCAGGAGGTCACCCGCCTCGAGCACCGGCGGTTCGTCATCGGGTCGTACCTGCCCCTCGTCTCCGCGCGGCAGCCGCAATTCGAAACGCGAGCCCTCGCCCTGTCGGGAAGCCAGTGTGAGCGGCGTGCCGGTGAGCGTCGCGATACGCCTCACGATCGCCAGGCCGAGCCCGAGCCCCTTGCGGCGGTCGCGCTCCGGATTGCCGATCTGGAAAAATTCCTCGAACACACGTTCCCGGTACTCGTCCGGAATGCCGATGCCGGTGTCGGTCACGCCGATGATCACGCCCTGTCCGTCCGACTGCGCGGTCAAGGCGACCGAGCCGTTGACGGTGTACTGGATGGCGTTGGCGACCAGGTTGCCGAGCATGCGCTCCAGCAGCGCCGCGTCGGCGATGACGACCGCCCCGTTCGCTTCGATCGACAGTTCGAGATCCTTCGCGGCGGCGATCGACGCGTACTGTGCTCGTAGTCGATCGAACACGTCGACGAGGCGGAGATGTCGAGGCGCCGGCTGCATGAATCCCGCGTCGAGTCGCGAGAGATCGAGCAGCTCGGCGAACAACGATTCCAGGGCATCGATGCTCGAGAAGATATTGTTCACGACGACCCGCTTGTCGGGCTCCATCGCCATGTCCTGGAGTGATGCGCTGAACAATCCGAGCGCATGCATCGGCTGGCGCAGGTCGTGGCTGGCGGCGGCGAGGAAACGGGACTTCGCGAGGTTCGCCTGCTCGGCTTGTGCCTTCTCGGCCTTCAGTGCCTCGATCAGGTTGAGGTTCTCATGCCTCAGGCGGATGGCTTCGCCGAGCTGGCGGCTCTGCGTGCGAGCGTAGGCCAGCAGGAACAGGTAGAAGAGGCACAGGGTGATCGCGATCGGCAGGTAGCCCGCTTGCCCGAACCACACCAGGTGGGCCGCTGCCGGCAGCAGCGCGAGGGACAGAAACAGCCGCACCACGGGGAGCAGGTAGGACTGCGATGCGATGACGCCGCCCGACACCAGCGCGAGCACGGTGAGAAACGATGCGATCGCGAACGGATCCTCGCCCGGGAGCATGAGGAAGGAGGCGAGTGCCCAGCACAAACCGATGCCCCCGATCATCCAGAGATAGCGGCGCGCCCACGTGCGTGCCCGCGTGGCGCGCCGTTCATCCGCGCGATAGCCCCGAATCAGCGGAACCCGCACACTGATGGCGAACAGCGTGAGCGTGAACCATCCGAACAGGGTCGCGAGCGGCGCGAAGCGCCACATCACCAGCACCAGGCACAACGCCACGGCCGCCGATCCCCAGCCGCTGGGTACCGCCTGGCGGTAGATGGCCGCGACCCGTTCGACGAATTCGCGTTCCTCGACCGCATCGGTCGCGGTCGCCGCTTCGATCATGGCGTCAGGCCGAGCTGCCTCGCCTTGGCCAATGCACGCGTGCGAGAGTCGGCACCCAGGACGTCGAACAACGACCCGAGGTGCGCCTTGACCGTCCGTTCGGCGATCCCGAGCGTCATGGCCATCTCCGCGTTGGAATGGCCCTCGGCGAGCAATCTCAGGACCTCGCTTTGTCGAGGCGTCAGCAGAATATCGGGACAGGGATTCGCGCCGTCGCCCATCGGCGACGACCAGAACACTTCGCCGTCGAGAACCCGCTGGATCGCTGCGAGCATTTCCGTGATGGAGAGGGATTTCGACAGGAAGCCTTGCACGCCCGACCGCATGGCGCGCGCCAGGACTTCGGAACTATCGTCCGCAGACAGGAGCATGCGTGCCACCGAGGGATGCCGGGCCCCGATGCTGCGCAGCACGTCGAGGCCGTCCTCGCCCGGCAGGCGCAGGTCCACCAGCACCAGTTCGAAAGTCGGGTCCTCGTCGAGCACCTGGATCGCGCGACCGGCGGACGACACGCCGATGACGATCGCGTGTAGCGGATGTCCGCTCAGGGCATGAACGACCCCTTCGCGGTACAGCGGGTGATCATCGACGATGAGGATCTTCGGCACGACGGCACCTCCGGGACTTCAGCATACCCAAAAGGGGGGGATTCGCCGATCCCACCCCATCGCTCCTGCCCCTTGGTTGCATTGTGCGCCCGACCGCCGATTCTCGGCGCAGCCGAGCGAAGGGGACCGGGAACGGGACCACGGGGCCTGCCGTGAATTCCACGAAGGGCGTCATGGGGTGCGCGCGCCGGCCGGCGCGACGATCCCTCGCGATCAGGTCATCGTCGCGAACGGTCCGAAATCGCCGAGCCGCACGTGGCGCTGTGCATAGGCGACACCGACGCGCTGGATGTTCTTGATGTGCTCCACCGAATCCATCTCCTGCATCGTGGCGGGGTCGATGTCGCCCAGGCCCAGCGCACCGAGTCCGGCGTGCGTGACGTCCGGGTCGTAGCGAAGGTAGGTAAACAGTTTCTGGCCCGTCCAGTTGACCTTGCCCTCGAAGTCGCCGGCCATGGCCCCGAACTCCCGATCGATCGGCGCACCGAACCGGCAGTCGCCCAGCATGCGGCAGGTCATGTCCCAGCCGGCGGCGGCCGCGTTCATCAGGGCCGACGGGATGGACTTGGCGTGGTGGATGAGATGCATGTCGTCCACCTCGAGCTTCGGCTGCGCTTTCGGCGCGCTGCCGGTCCCCACGGAGACGACCAGCAGCTTGTCTGTCCCCGTCTGCCAATTCAGGCGATACGGCGCCGCCGTGGCCATCTGGAACGCGAGGAATGCCGGATTGTTGTAGGTGGTGACGCCGCCGTCGACGAAGATGAACGAGTACTCGTTCGGCGTGCCCTCGGCGAAGGTGACCACCTCCGGCGGGAAGAAGGTCGGTGCGGCCGTGCTCGCGCGCACCAGTTGCCACAACGGCAGGTCGAGGTTGCAGTCCTTGCGGTCGCGCTGGTTGTACTTCGCCGCCGGATTGTTCCAAACCGGCCACGGCGAGTCCGTCGTGTGGTTGCGCATGACCATCATCAGCACGGTGCGCAGCCCCTCGCTGCCCAATGGCGCGTTCGGGTGGCGGGCGGTCGCCTGGTGCGCCAGCGCACGGTCGAGTTCGGCACGCAGCTTCTTCGCGAGCGGCTCGTCGTTGTAGCTGTAGCGCAGCCGCTTGAAGATCGACGCCTTGTCGAACATGTCCTTGCCGCTGCCCACGTAGAAATCGCGCATCTCATCCATGGACATGCCCGAGGCGATGCACGCAGCGATGATGGCACCGGTGCTGGTGCCGCAGACGAAGTCGAACCACTCGGCCAGCACGAGGTCACCCTTGCCGGTCTGCTTGCGCAGGTCGGCCTCGAGCTTCGCGAGGATCTCGGTGCTCATCAGGCCGAAGATGCCGCCACCGTCGCAGGCGAGGATCTTCTTGGGGCCGGGCGCACGGATCCGGGCTTGCAGGGCATCGGTCATTTCGGACTCCTCTCGTCGTTGTCTTCGTTGTTGTCGCCTACGAACTGGACGCCGTGCAGGCCGGCACTTTCCGCGCCGACGGCGCGCACACGTCGCGCCCGAGCCAGATCTCGTAGCTGTCGGCCGTGGGTCTGGCGCTGCGCAAGGTCGAGACCGCAGGCACTTCGCCGCTGAGTTCACCGACCACCTTGGCGACCCAGCGCGCGAAACTGCGCTCGCTCTTGCCCTGGAGGCGCACTTCGGTGTGGGCGGGCGCGCGATTGCCGACGACGTCGACAGCGGGCGTTTCGTAGCCGAACTTGCGGAAGCGCGCCGCCATCGCCTGCGCGACGGGCCGCTGCGCTTCGTTGGCGATCTGGATGTACGCGACCGGTGAGCGCGTCGCGGCGGCCTTCAGCAACGCGCTCACCTTGGCCGCCTGCTCGCGGGTGTAGGTCCCCAGCGGGCGCGTCGCGGCGAGCAGTTCCTCGACGGCGCTGCGATGCACTTCCAGCGTGCTCGGCATCGCGCTCTGCAGCAGCACCAGGGTATTGACCACGCCGGACGAGTCGCCGGGCGAGAGTTCCGCCGGACTCGGATCGCGCAGCACCGCCAATGCCTTCGTGATCGCGAGCGGCACGGCGTCGGACAACGCGTCCGGATCGACGACGAGGCTCGTGGTCGATGCGATGCGCTTCTCCTTGTTCTCGTCGAACATGCCGTCGACGAGCGTCGCCAGGCGCGTGAGCATCACAGCAGGAGGATTGGACGGCGGCGGCTTCTTCGCTTCCTGCGGCTTTTCGGTCTTGCCCGACGATTGCGGCCTGGAGGCTCCGTCGATGGGCTTCGGAGGCGGAGGCTGGACGAGCGATCGGGCAACAGGAGTCGCTTCGTCCGGATTCGCTGACAGCGCCGCCACCTGTCTATTGGCCTCGGCGCGCAGGCTGTTGTCCAGTGGCGCCTCGGTCCCTGTCAGCGCCAGCTTGAACGACGCCAACGCATCGCCGAGCTTGCCGAGCTGCGCGTACACATGCGCCAAGTAGTAGTGCGCCCGAGCATGGCCCGGACGATACTCGAGCGCGCTCAGGTACTCGTTGAGTGCCGGCACCAGTTCCGGCTCCGGCGCGAACTGGTGCTCCAGCCCTGCCCGGAAGTGTCGGTCGGCCTCGGCGCGGCTACGCTCCGCCTTGCGCTCGGCTTCGATCCTTTCGCGGCGCTGGTTGTCCTCGCTCGCCCGCTTCTGCCAAAGCAGCGTAGCGCCGAACGCGAGAATGACCAGCGTAGCCACCACGACCACCACCTTGTCGAAAGGCCGCAATCTCCAACGCCCGGCACTGCGGCGTTCGACCACGCCGCGCACCAGTCCGGCCTTGCGCCGTTGCACTTCGCCGACCAGTTGCCGGAACGACTCCACGTCGGTATCGCCATCCCAGTCCAGCAGGTCGAGCGTGTGGATCTGGCCGAACCCCAGGGGCAGTTCCACGTCTTCGATGCGCACCGGCAGGAGCTTGCCGGATCGCAGCGCACGCGACGATTCATCACGCACGAAGGCCGAGCGCACCGACGCCTCCGACCACAACGCCACGACCACCCGCGCACTGCCCAGCTGGCTTTCGATCACGCTGGAGAACTCGCTGCCCGCGAGGATCTCGCGATCCCACCAGACCTTGAGGTCCTCGGCGGCCAGGGCCTCGGCCAACTGCTCGGCGACCTCGCGATCCTCGCGTGCGTAACTGATGAAGACATCCGGCCCCGTGGAAGCGGCGGTGGACGTCTCGTCCGTCACCACACCTTCCTCGTGTCGATCCAGGTCACCTGCCCGGTCCGTTCCTTGACCTCGTTGTACATGTGGGCGGTTCCACCGGGACCATCGGAACCGCCGCCATTCCATAGCGCGACGAAACGCACCTTGTCGATGCCGTGGGCGAGCGAGGTGTAGAGCAGCCAGAGGTTGCAGCGCTCGAAGGCGTTCACGTCCCTGGGCAGCGGCCCCAGTTCCACCGGCATGACCCGCGGCGGATCCTTGAGCTTGCCCTTCAGCGCGAAGTAGCGCTTGCGCCACGACTCGCCGTCCGCGGAGGGCATGATCGAGCGCTCGATGAACTCGGGCTCCTCCACCGGCAGCAGCAGCTGTACGCGTACACCGCGTTCGATGCAGGCTTCCGCGAAGATCAGGTCGCCGCCGGAGGCACCCTGGGTAAGGGCGAGGTCGCCTTCGCCTGCCCCGAGCTGGTCCAGCGCCTTCTGGATCTCGGCGGTGGCGATGGGCACCTTGTCCGCGGGAAAGCGGGGCTGGGCACGGTCCGGCGCATCGACCATGTGACCGGAGAACAGGAACACCTGCCGCGGCACGAACGGCGGCGACGTACGCGCGATCTCGCGATCCACGATGTCCAGCGCGGCGGCAGTCTCCTCCGACCGGAATTCGAGGTCACGCAGCAGCGTCAGGGTCTGTCGCGTGGAATCGAGTGCGAACCAGTCCTTGTTGGCCGCGGCGACAGCGGTCTTGTACTCGCGAATCACCGAGTCCTTGCCGTTCACCAGTACGAACAGTTCGGCGAGGCTGGCACGCGCCCAGTAGTCCTTCGGCTTGCGTTCCTGCGCGGTAAGGCACGCCCACAGCACGCCGCCTTGAAGGTTCGCGAGCGCCGTCTCGTCGATGGAACCGCTCAGATGGTGCTCCAGCATCCGCAGCGTCAGCGCGTTGATGCCGGAGTAGTAGTGCGATGGATCCCGGAGGAAGGCCGTGTGATACGGATCGATCGCCTCCCGCAGCGCCGCGTCCTCGGCCGAGGCCGCCGCCCGCATCTGCGCCGGCGTGGCGCCTGCCTGCGCCCAGCGCTGGATCCATCCGTCCTTGATCACGCGCCCTGCGAGCGCCCAGCATTCGGGATCCTCGGGATGGTCCTCGGTGAGCTGTCGCACCCATTCCAGTGCCTCTTCGGAGCGACCCAGGCGGCCCAGGCAGATCGCCTTCTTCTCGCGCACCGCCTTGCGGTCGGGCTCGACGGCGAGCACCGCGTCGAACTGTTCGAGTGCGAAGTCGAAGTGCTTGAGCCGCAGCAACGCGTTGCCGGCCGTGGTCTTCGCCTCCAGCCACAGCGCGCGCGTCGGCGTCTCCTCCGCGAGCACGAGGATGTCGCCCGGACGGCCCTTCTGGCGCGCGACCTCCATGCGACTCGCCCAGCGTTCCTGCGCATCGCTGAACTCGTTGCGTTGCTCCAGCAGCAGCGTGCGCCAGTCCGGCTCCTGCAGATGCGGCAACAACTGGTACACGGGACTTACCTTGCGCCCCGACCACGCTTCCAGCGTGGCGCGTGCCATCTTCGTGATGGCCGCACGATCCGCTTCGAGCGTCGCAGGATCGGGTACGCCGTCCTTCAGCCGATAGCGCAGCTTGCGATCCGTGTAGATGTCGAACGGTTGCGTCGCCCGCGGCCCCTGCACCAGGATCACGCCGCGCGCCCTCAGCGCATGTCGGACGCCGAGCTCGTACCAGACGTTCGGGTTATCCACGGTCAGGTCCGCCACCACGAGGTCAGCGACGAGCAGTTCCTGGAACATGTCGGTCCGGATGTCGCCGGCGCGCTGCTCTTCGTCGGCGCGAAACACTTCCAGGTCCGCCGCCTCCAGCGCCGGCTTCAACAGGTCTTCGTACACCCGGTTGAAGTCGATCGGCTTGCCATCGGCATCGGGCTTCGTGCCGAAGGGCATGGCGATGAAGGCGTGGGGCTTCATGGCGCGTACGTTACCGTAGAAACCCGTCCAAAGCAGCGGCGCCTCCACCGAGGCGACTCGTAGGCCTGCGACTCAGCCAAACGGAGTGGGGAAAACAAGATCAATGACTGAACCACCGAGATAGGAAAATGGCAGCAGAGGGTCTCGATCTCCTCTGTGTACCTCTGTGTCCTCTGTGGTCCAAGCGGTTGGGGCTTGGTCGTTCTGCGCTCGTGTTACGACCGTAACCCCAAAACTCATTGACCACAGAGGACACAGAGGTACACAGAGGAAAAACCAACGCTTGGCTCAGGCGTGTCCGACGCCCGTGCGCCCGCGTTCTGCACCCGCCACGCTCTTGAGCGCACGCGCCACGACGTCCAGCGTGAGCTGCTCCTTCATGGCCCAGGAAGCGGGCAACATTTCGGCGCGCAACGCGAGCGCCATTGCGACGGCCTGAAGCACGTCGCCGTTGGCGGCCGTGCGGCCGCCTTCCACCTGCGCATCGAGCGCGTTGAGGATTGCCGACAGTACCTCGCCGACGCGCCCGCTCGACACGGTTTCGGGATGCAATTCGAAGGCGACGTCGATGACGCTTCCCGACGAGGTCACGGCGCGATAGGGCAAGGTGGGCATGGTCATTCGCTTGAGGAGGACGTGGGGTCTTTCCAGTTTATCGGCATCCCCGTCCTTCCGGCCACCAGCGATACGATATGCGCGTCGCCAACGACACAACGTACTGCACCCTCACCCGCTCACCGTGCTCGCACCCTCTCTTGGAGGGCGAGGGTGGTGCTTCTCAGCTCACTGCCTGCAGCAGCGCGGTGAACGCCTCGTCGAAGAGCTTCACGCCTTCCTGCTGCAACTGCGTGCCGGTGGCTTCGTGGCCGATCCCGAGACGCTCCACGGCTTCGAAGGTCGCACGAGCCGCCGGAAGATCCTGGGCAATCGCATCGGCCGCCTTGCCATGATCTCGAAACGCCGCCAGCGTCGCATCGGGCATCGTGTTGATGGTCTGCGGGCCGATGAGCGGCGCGACGTAGAGCAGATCGTCGTAGGCCGGATTCTTGGTGCTCGTGCTGGCCCACAGGAGGTACTGCGGCCGCGCACCTGCTGCCCGCAGGGCCGCGAATCGCGCCGATCCGAACACTTCCTGATACCGGGCATAGGCCAGCTTGCCGATCGCCACGGCGACCTTGCCGCGAAGCGCCAGCGCCTCGGGGGTACCGAGCGCATCGAGCTTCTTGTCCACCAGCGAATCGATACGGCTCATGAAGAAACTCGCGACGGCCTTGACCTGCCCGACGTTGCCGCCAGCGGCGTTCAACCGCTCAAGCCCCGACTGGTAGGCCTCGAAGATCGCATTCATCTGGCCCAGCGAGAAGAGCAGCGTGACATTGACACTGATGCCTTCCGAGATGCATTGCTCGAAGGCACGTACCCCGGCGGGCGTGCCCGGAATCTTGATGAGCACATTGTCGCGCGCGACTTCGCGACGCAGCCGGCGCGCCGCGGCGATGGTGCCGTCGGCGTCGTGAGCCAGTCGCGGCGAGACTTCGAGGCTCACGTAGCCGTCGTCGCCCTGAGTCACGTCGTACACGGGCCGCAGCACTTCGCACGCGGCCTGTACGTCGGCGATCGCGAGGCGCTCGTAGCGGCGCTCCGGATCCGATTCCTCGCGCTTCAGGCGCTCGAGGTCGGCCCGATAGGCGGCACCGTTCGCGATGGCATTGCGGAAGATGCTCGGATTGGTGGTGATGCCGGTCACTTCCCCGGCATCCACCAGCCGCTTCAGGTCGCCGCCCTCGATCATCCCGCGGGCGAGGTTGTCGAGCCAGATGCTCTGGCCGACCTGGCGAAGCTGCGTGAACTGGGTGAGGCGCTGCACGACCTGCTGACCGCCGATCAAATGGCCGACTCGTCCGTCTCGCCCGTGCGGATCCGGATGACCTGGGAAACGCTGCTCACGAAGATCTTGCCGTCGCCGATCTTGCCGGTCCGCGCCGCCTTGATGATGGCGTCGATGGCGGCATCGAGCAGGGAATCGGCGATCACCACCTCGACCTTCACCTTCGGCAGGAAGTCCACCACGTACTCCGAGCCACGGTACAACTCCGTGTGCCCCTTCTGTCGGCCGAAGCCCTTGACCTCGGTGACCGTGAGGCCGGCCACGCCGATCTCGGACAGGGCCTCCCGCACCTCGTCCAGCTTGAACGGCTTGATGACGGCTTCGATCTTCTTCATGACTCCCCTCCGAGTTGAAATGCTGCTATCCGCGGGAAGTATAGCGCCAGTCCCGGACGGGACGGCCGCCTCAGAACTTGTCCCGGTACCGGTTCGTGATCGGGTAGCGCCAGTCCTTGCCGAACCCGCGCGGGGTGATCCGGACGCCGACCGGGGCCTGCCGGCGCTTGTATTCGCTCAGGGTCAGCAGGCGCACCACGCGTTCCACGTCGGCCCGGGCGAAGCCGAGCCGCATGATCTCCAGTGGCCCGCGGTCGTGCTCGACATAGAGCTCCATGATCGCATCCAGCACCTCGTAGGGCGGGAGGCTGTCCTGGTCCACCTGGTTGGGCTTCAGTTCGGCCGAAGGCGGGCGCGTGATGATGCGCTGGGGGATGACCGGGCCGATGCCGTTGCGCCAGTTGCACAGCCGATACACGAGCGTCTTGCTGATGTCCTTCAGCACCGCGAACCCGCCGGCCATGTCGCCATAGAGCGTGGCGTAGCCGGTACCCATCTCGCTCTTGTTGCCGGTCGTCAGCACGATGGACCCGTACTTGTTCGACAGAGCCATCAGCAGCGTGCCGCGGATGCGCGACTGGAGATTCTCCTCCGTGGTGTCGTAGGGCAGGTCCTTGAACTCGCCGGCCAGTGTTTCGAGGTACTTGTCGAACACGGGCTTGATCGGCAGCACCGTGTAGCGCACGCCGAGGTTGGCTGCGAGCGCCTCGGCATCCTCGAGACTCATGCCGGCCGTGTACTGCGAAGGCATCATCACCGCGCGAACCTTGTCCGCCCCGAGCGCGTCGGCAGCCACGCAAACCACGAGCGCCGAATCGATCCCGCCGGACAGACCCAGCAGCACGCCGGGAAACCCGTTCTTGCCGACGTAGTCCTTCACGCCCAGGCACAGCGCCTTGTAGACCAGCGCTTCGAGCGGCTGCTCGGGCGCGATCTCGCCTGGAACAGGGACACCGTCCACGAAGTCGACGACGGTGAGCGCCTCCTCGAAGGATGGAAGCTGATGCGTGAGCTTGCCCGCGCCGTCGACGACGAAGGATGCGCCGTCGAACACGAGCTCGTCCTGCCCACCCACCAGGTTGCAGAAGACGATCGGGAGACCCGTTTCGTGCGCCCGCGCGCCGACCACGTCGTAACGCGTCGCGAGCTTGTTCACGTGGTAGGGCGACGCGTTCAGCACGAGCAGCACCTGCGCGCCGGCTGCGCGCGCCATCCGGGGGGCTTCGGCCGCGGAGACCTGGCCCGGTCGTTCGTCGTGCTCACCCGCATCGGCCTGCGGGAATCGCGCGGTGCGCGGGCCCTGAGGCCCCCAGACATCCTCGCAAATATTGACGCCGAGCTTGCCGCCGGCCACTTCGAACACACAGGGCCGGTCACCGGGCTCGAAGTAGCGCTCCTCGTCGAACACCGTGTAGTTCGGCAGGTCGCGCTTGGCGTAGGTCGCAACGATGCGCCCGTCCATCAGCACCGATGCCGCGTTGTGGAGCTTCGTGCGCGTGCCGTGCGGATGACCGACGATCACCGCGATGCCGCGGACGCGGGTGGCGAGCTCCTGCAGTGCGTTGTCGCAGGCAGCCACGAAGTCATCGCGCAGCAGCAGATCCTCGGGCGGGTAACCGCAGATGGACAGCTCGGGAGTGACCAGGACATCGGCGCCGAGGGCGCGCGCGCGGTTGGCGCAGTCGAGAATCCGTGAGGCGTTGCCGGCGACGTCGCCGAGGGTGCAATTGATCTGTGCGATGGCGATGCGCATGCGCCGTACTATAGCATTGGGTCTTCACCGCCCATGCGCACCCAACACACGCTCGAAGTCGCCGATTCGCTCGGCGCGGTATCACCCTCGGAATGGGACCGCCTGGCCGGTGCGAATCCGCTCGTTTCGCACGCGTTCCTGCACGCGCTGCACGAAAGCGGCTCGGCTTCGGAGGATTCAGGCTGGGCACCGCGATACCTGCTGCTGCGGGAGGGCGGCACGCTGGCGGCCGCGCTGCCGCTGTATCTCAAGTCGCATTCCTACGGCGAGTACGTGTTCGACTGGGCCTGGGCCGACGCCTGGCAGCGCGCCGGTCGCCGCTACTACCCCAAGCTGCTGTCGGCGATTCCCTTCACGCCGGTGACCGGGCCGAGGCTCCTGGCCGCCGATCCCGGACACCAGTCCGTGCTCGCGCGGGCAGCCATCGAACTCGCCCGCGAGCTGGACGTGTCGACGCTGCATTGCCTGTTCCCCACGGAGAGCGAGGCCGCCGAGCTGGCCGCCGACGGCTTCATGCTGCGCAAGACCGTCCAGTTCCACTGGACCAACGAAGGCTTCGCGAGCTTCGATGATTTCCTGTCGCGCATGAACCACGAGAAGCGCAAGAAGGTGAAGCAGGAGCGCCGCCGCGTACGCGAGGCCGGCGTGGAGTTCGAGTGGAAGGTGGGTCGCGACATCACCGAGGCCGACTGGCGCTTCTTCGTGCGCTGCTACGACAACACCTATCGGCAGCATCATTCGACACCGTATCTGAACCTCGACTTCTTCCTGAGCATCGGCGCCTCGATGCCGGACAACCTGCTGCTCGTGCTCGGCCGAAAGGACGGGAAACCCCTTTGCGCCTCCCTCGACGTGTTCAACCAGGATGCACTGTGGGGCCGTTACTGGGGAACGCTGGATTTCGTCTCGGGCCTGCATTTCGAGACCTGCTACTACCAGGCCATCGAGTTCTGCATTGCCAACGGCATCGGTTCCTTCGAAGGCGGCGCCCAGGGGGAACACAAGCTCGCTCGTGGCCTGATGCCGGTCACCACCTGGTCCGCGCACTGGGTCGCGGACCCGGAGTTCGCGCGAGCAATCCAGAAATTCCTGGAACGGGAGAGCCGGAGCATCGGCGCCTACGTGAACGAGCTCGAGGAACATGCGCCGTTCAAGGAAGCGCCGCCGCTGGAACTATGATCTCCCTCCCGATGCCTCATCGAGAGCCCCGTCCGGAGCATCATCGACAGGTGATCTCGCGCTCCCCGGCAGTCTGTCCTCACCGGTTCCTCCCATGATCCCCTTCTCGATCCTCGATCTCGCGCCCATTCCTGCGGGCACCAACGCCACCGTGGCCTTGCGCAATACGCTCGCCCTCGCCCGACATGCCGAGGCGCATGGCTACCAGCGCTATTGGCTCGCGGAACACCACAACATGCCCGGCATCGCCAGTGCCGCCACGGCGATCGTGATCGGCCATGTCGCCGGCGGCACTCGCACGATCCGCGTCGGTTCCGGCGGCATCATGCTGCCGAACCACTCGCCGCTGGTGGTCGCCGAACAGTTCGGCACCCTCGCTTCACTCTATCCGGGGCGCATCGAGCTGGGCTTGGGGCGCGCGCCCGGCACCGACATGCTCACCGCCCGCGCGCTGCGGCGCGATGCCACCGACAGTGCTGAACAATTTCCGCAGGACGTGCTCGAACTGCAGGCCTATTTTTCGGCCCCGCAACCGGGGCAGCATCTGCGTGCAGTCCCGGGCGAAGGCCTCGAGATCCCTCTATGGCTGCTCGGTTCGAGCCTCTTCAGCGCGCAACTCGCGGCCATGCTCGGCCTGCCCTTCGCCTTCGCCTCCCATTTCGCTCCCGACCTGATGCGCCAGGCCATCGAGATCTATCGCAGCCGGTTCGAGCCGTCGAAGCAGCTCGACCGGCCCTACGCCATGCTCGCCGCCAACGTCATTGCGGCCGATACCGACGCGGAGGCACGACGCCAGTTCACGTCGCAACAGCAATCCTTCGTCAATCTGCGGCGCGGAACGCCGGGCCAGGTGCCGCCTCCCATCGACGACATGGACGCCTACTGGTCGCCCGCGGAACGCGCGATGGTCGAGCGCTCCCTCGCCGTGTCGTTCGTGGGCTCGCCTGACACGGTCCGGCGCGGACTCGCCGCGTTCATCGAAGACCTTCGACCCGACGAGTTGATGATCACTGCGCACATCCACGACCAGCCAGCACGCCTGCGGTCGATCGAACTCGTGGCCGGCGTCCGTGACGATCTCGGTACGCCGGCAAGCGACGAAAATGCCGCGCTTCAATTGTCGAGGAGCGTGTCGTGATGAAACTGACCGACTGGCTGGGAATCGACCTTCCGGTCATCCAGGCACCAATGGCCGGCGCGGCGGCGAGTGCCATGGCCATTGCCGTGTCGAACGCCGGCGGGCTCGGCTCCATCGGGTGCGCAACGCTCTCGCCCGAGGCCATGCGGACGGAACTCGAAGCCATCCGCGCCGGTACGCGCCGACCTTTCAACGTCAACTTCTTCTGCCACGTGCCACCCGTCGCCAGCGAGGAACGCGAACGCGCGTGGCGCGCGGCGCTCGCGCCGTTCCATCGGCAATACGGCATCGATCCAGCGACGATCCCGCCCGGTCCGGGCCGCGCACCGTTCAATGCCGAAGCTGCCGATCTGCTCGAGGACATCAGGCCCGCGGTCGTGAGTTTCCATTTCGGGTTGCCGCCGGACGACCTGTTCGCCCGGGTCAAGGCCATGGGTGCGAAGATCTTCTGCTCGGCGACGACGGTGCCGGAAGCCCTGTGGCTGGAAGCCCGGGGGGTCGATGCCATCATCGCGCAGGGCGTGGAAGCCGGTGGTCATCGCGGGATGTTCCTCTCCGAAGACCTGACCACACAGATCGGTACGTTCGCGTTGCTGCCGCAAGTGGTGCGGGCGGTGAAGGTTCCGGTCATCGCTGCCGGCGGCATAGCCGATGCGCAGGGCGTTGCAGCCGCGTTATCGATGGGCGCCGCCGCGGCGCAGGTCGGGACCGCCTATTTGTTGTGTCCCGAAGCGAAGATTTCGGCGGTGCACCGCGCGGCGCTAAAGAGCGATGCCGCGCGCCACACCGCGCTCACGAACCTGTTCACCGGTCGTCCAGCTCGCGGCATCATGAATCGCGTCATGCGCGAGCTCGGGCCCATGAGCGCAGCCGCGCCCGCGTTCCCCCTCGCCACCACCGCGATCGTCCCGTTGCGTGCGAAGGCAGAGGCGGAAGGCTCCGGCGATTTCACCCCGCTCTGGTCAGGACAGAACGCGACCGGATGCAAGGAAATTCCGGCGGCACAACTTACACAGGAACTCGCCGCCGAACTCTGACACCGGGTCGGCGTTCATTCACGCATGGAGTTCTCCTCGCCGCTCGTCGCCGGACGACTGCTCCAGCGCTACAAGCGCTTCCTCGCCGACGTCGTTCTGGACACGGGCGAGACGATCACCGCCCACTGCCCGAACACGGGTTCCATGCTGGGCTGCGCCGATCCGGGAAGCCGCGTCTGGCTGACGCATGCGCCCTCCCCTACGCGCAAGTACGCCTACGGATGGGAACTCACGGAACTGGCGGACGGCACGCGCGTAGGCATCAACACGCATCGGAGCAACGCGCTCGTACGGGAGGCAATCGAGGGCGGCCGCATCGCGGCACTTGGGGGCTACCACGCCATGCGACCTGAGGCGAAGTATGGTCACGAGTCGAGCCGCATCGACTTCCTGCTGAGTGCGGCGGGTCGCCCCGACTGCTACCTGGAGGTGAAGAACGTCACCGCGGCCGTCACGGCCGGCATCGCGCTCTTCCCGGATACGGTCAGCGACCGCGGCACCAAGCACCTGCGGGAGATGATGGCGATGGTCGCCGAGGGTCATCGGGCGGTACTCGTCTACTGCGTACAGCGCGGCGACGTGGCCGAGGTGCGCCCCGCCGATGCGATCGACCCCGTCTACGGGCGGACGCTACGCGAGGCGCTCGCGAACGGTGTCGAAGCGATGGCGTGGCGGGCGGTCGTCTCGCCCGAGGGAATCGAGCTCGCGACCGAAGTGCCGGTGGTATGCCCTTGACATCGGCATAGCGCGCCTCGTGGTAGCACTTTTGGCTACCTCCGCCGCGACGACCATCGATCTCGCGATCGACGCATAGATTCCGTCTCGCGTGCCCGGCGCACTGGCGCGGAAGTTCGAAGCGCCGAGCCACGCACCCACCTGCGACCCGCCCACCCGGGAAGCGCTATCGACGTCCACTTCGGGGAGCCATTCCATGAGCAAGCCTGCGTTCGTCTCACGTTCCACGATCCTCGCCATCGTAGTCGCCGCCACGGCCTTCACCGCATCACACGCCGCGGTCGCCGACATCGGCGTTTCGGGCCTGGCACCGGGCCACCTCTTCATCAGCGAAGTCATGCCGGACCCGGCCAAGGTCACGGACACCCGCGGCGAGTGGTTCGAGATCTACAACACCCGACCGGAGCGCGTGAATCTCGCGGGCCTCGTGGTCATGAGCCAGGGTGCGAGTACCACCGAGAAGTTCTTCGTCAACGAAGACGCGTACATTCAGCCGAAGGGCTTCTTCGTATTCGGCCGCAACGCGGACACCGCCCTGAACGGCGGATTCGCCCCCAACATCGCCTGGGGTTCCGCCATCGGACTGAGCAACGGGGACGATTTCCTGAGGCTCGCGAAAGCCGACGGCACGGTGCTCGCGGAAGTGTCGTGGGCCAACACGGTGAGCGGCGTTAGCCTGGAAGTCCACAGCGGAACCCTGCCCACCCTCCTGCCCGCGGACTTCGCACAGACACCGGGCGGTTTCCTCTACGGCCTCGGCGACCGGGGAACGCCTGGGATGATGAACAGCGTGGCCTTCGGCGTGAACGGCATCGCGCCCGTGCCCGAGCCGGGCACCTACGCGCTGCTCGCTGCAGGCCTCGCCGGACTCACCCTGCGGCAGGCACGCCGCCGGATCGCGGCCTGATCCGTCGTACCGGCGACGAAGGGGACGCCCTTCGTCGCTTTCACCCGAGCGTGACCGTGGTTCGCACCAGCCCGGCCCGCTCGTGCCTGGCGACCAGTTCGATCCTCGTACCGGCCGCGCCGCGAACAACCCACTCCACCTTGACCCGATCGTCGGTCACGTCGCCGCCCCAGCCACCCCAGCTCGATGGTGACGCGGACTTGTAGGCCCGACCCTCCAGTTCCCCGGCCTCGACGCGAGCCGTACCGGTCTCGAGCCGCGCAGGCGCGGAAATTTCGATCTCGCAGACCACGCCCCGCGTGCGCTTGTTCTTCTGCGCGAGCTTGGTGACGTAGGTCGGCAGCCAGCCAGTGTTGTGGACCACGAGGCGCACGCGATACGCATCGCCGCCCAGCGCCGTCGCACTCGCTTCGAACAGCTCGAGCCTCGGAGAAATGAGCGCAAGCCAGATGAGCCAGCGCGGAAACTTGTCCACCTCGCGCTCGAGCAACGCGGGCGGCGGATTGCTCCACGTGTAGAGCGGGTCCCAGCCGCCGATCTCCACCGGACCCAGTTGCGGATGATCGAAGGCGTACCAGTCGACGAAGCCCTTGCCGGCCAGCACTTCGTCGTTCCACGCGAGCAGCTTGAGATCGTCCTCGACCGGATGCTCGCGGTACCACTCGATGAACTTGTAGTCGGCGATACCCGCCTCGCGTTGCGGGCTCCAGATCTCCACCGTCCACGCGAACACGCCCTGGTGATCGTAGAGCCAGTCGTCGAAGGAGCCGGTGATGACCTCCTTCGGGTGATAGCGGAAGTCGTGGTACACGGAGATGTTCGGATAGCCGGTCAATTCCGTGCCCTTCGCACCGATCTTCTGGTACGTCCACAGATCCTCCACCGGCAGGGTTTCGTCCGCATGGTGCGAGTAGGGTCGCAGCAGCACGCCGCTGTAGGTGTGGAACGCGATGCCGCCGGTGATGTTCGGGTGCGCCGCGATGAACTTCACCGCGGCCTGCACTTCCGGCTCCGATGCCGGGAACGGTCCGGCACCGTACTGCTCGTGCTCCTGCCGCCAGCCGGCGGGATAGTTGCGGTTCAGGTCAAGCTGCTGCTGGCGCGGCTGGATGCGCAACGTCACGCCGTCCCACTCCTCGACGGGCCCCTCCGGCAGCAGGCGATAGTAGACGCCGCCCACCTCGGCGGGATCGCGCCGGACCAGCAGGCGAGGATCGCGATCCGATACCTTCCACGGGCCATTCGGATCGCGGATGCGCATCGTGAGGGCACGGCCGTCACCATCCACGTCTTCGTGTTTCAGGCCGCCGCGCGGTTCTTCGTCGTGGGGATAGGGCCGCGTGGATGACCGGATGAACTTCGGCCGGTCGGCCAGCGCCCATTCCGCCCCGTCGGGATTGAGCCGCGGGACGACGTAGAAGGCACGCGTGTCGAGCGCCCTCGTCACGTCCACGTCGCGCCCATACTCGCGCGCCAGGTGCTGGAGAAAATGCAGGCACGCCATCGCTCCCGCGACCTCCGTCGCGTGGATGTTGCCGTCGACCCACAACGCGGGCTTGTCCCGTGCGGGCCCGGTCGCCGAGGCAGTCGCGGTCACCACCGAGATGTCCCGTCCCTCCCAGCTCTTGCCGAGACTTTCCACGCTGAAAAGGTCAGGCCGCCCGCCGGCCAGCGCGCGCAGCGCCTGCGTGAGTTCGTCGTAGCGCAGGTATCGGTCGAGCGGCATCGTCTCGGGACGCGGGGAAGGAGGAGGTGATGGATTCTAGCGCGAGCCCCCGTGCTTCCCTCTGCTGAACCGCCGGCGCGGTTACACTTACGGCGTCATGCGGATCTCCTGCCACCCGGCGCCGGCGCTCCCGGCTGCAGCCTTGCGGAATCTCGGTCGATGAGCTGGGGCAAGGTTCTCATCGGATTCGTGATCATCCTCGGCGTCTTCATCGCCTGGTTCCGCATCATGAAGTCCATGAGCGGAGGCGGCAGCAGCGGCCTCGACATGCGCGTGGGCCGCGATCGGCGCAAAGATGGCGGGGTCAACGAACTGGAACAGATCATCGCTGCGCACCGCGCGGGCAACGGTGCGACCAACGCCGGCATCGCGTCGCCGCCAGCGTCCGCAGAGGTGCCGCAGGCGCCCGAGAGCGGGCCAGCTCCGGCTCCGGTTGCTGCGCTGCTGCAGGCGCCCATGTTCCTGTCCGGCGCACGAAAGCTCGCGTACCTCCTGTTCAAGGCCGGAGCGCCGGACCATCACGTCTTCGCCCGGGTGCCGTTGAGCGAACTGTTGCCCCTCGAGCTGGCCGGCGCGGATCTCGGCCGCCACGCCTTCGCAGTGGTCGTGTGCCGCTCCGACCTCACGGTGGCCGCCGCCATCGATATTGCCGACCCCGCGACCGACCAGCACATGGCGATGGTGAACCGCGCGTTGCAATCGGCATCCATCCGGCACATCGTGCTCGATCCCCGCCGGATGCCCAAACCGAAGGACGTGCGCGCACTGCTCGACGCACGATGACCCGGAGCACACCCTTGCATTTCGCAGCCGCCTTCCTCGCCGCACTCGTTCTCAGTCTCGCTGCATCTCCCCTCGTCGCGCAGGATCGCTCGCTGCAGTTCGCCAGCGAACTGCCGGGAAGCCTGGTCGGCACCAGGACCATCCTGATCGACCGCAGCATCGGTTCGGGCCTCGAGGCCGAACCGGAACGCTTCGTCGTCATCGAGTACGAAGGCTTCGTCTACGATCCCCTCGCCCCCGACCGCAAGGGTCACAAGTTCGACAGCTCGAAGGACCGTGGCCAGCCCCTGTCGGTACTGCTGGGCGTGGGCCGCATGGTCGCCGGGCTCGACAAGGGCATCCAGGGCATGAAGGTGGGCGGCACGCGCACGCTCGTGATTCCCGCGACGATGGGCTATGGAAGTCGCATGGCTTTCGGCGAAGTACCGCCGAACTCCACACTCCTGTTCGAAGTCGAACTGCTCGACGTGGTGCCGCAGGAGAACGTGCGCTAGAAGGTAACCATCGTGGGCTGCAACTTCCCAAGAGATTCCCGGGTCGAAGCTCCGACTTCGTACGACACGGGACACGCATGCTCTCGGCGGATCGGCATCGAATCATTGCGCGCTGGATCGGGCGCATCGCCTGCACTTTCCTGACCCTGGGCCTGTCGGTCGCATCCGCCCAGACGTTTCCGCCCGATTCCGGCTTCTACGTCGGCGGCGCGCTGGGCGTGTCCCGCGACTCGGGCAACTATTCGTTCACCGGTGCGAACGTCAGCGCACAGGACCTCACGAACCCCGGATTCAAGACCTACGTGGGTTTTCGTGCGATGCGCTATTTCGGGATCGAGATCGGCTACGCGAAGCTGGGCTCGACCGGCTTCGAAGGCGTGGACGCCAACGGCCAGCCGTTCAGCGACCGATTCACGCACGACGCCGTGCCCTTCTCGTTGGTCGGGTTCCTTCCGCTCGGCGATCGCTGGGAACTGATCGGCCGGCTCGGCGCAGTCATCAACAGCACTTACAACACCGAGCAGACCTGCGTACGCCGCACGCGATGGGGCACGGTGGCGCAGCAGAACTGCCCTTCGACGCCCTTCGCGTGGGGCGTGGGCGTGCGCTATCGCATCGGCGAAAAAGTAGGCATCCGACTCGACTACGACAGCTACGCCCTGCAAGACGCAGCGCGCTCGCCTCGCGCGGAACTGAACTTCTTCAGCGTGGGTGTCGACTACCGGTTCTGACTACTGCGATGCGGGCGGTTGCGGCACCATGTCGTTGCGGCTGGGGCCGATGCCGCTTTCCTGGAATACCGTTTCGCCCTCGAGGACCGCGCTGTAGTGCGCAACGCCGGCGGGCACCACGTAGAAGCTGCCCCTTGGAAAGGCGATGAGCCTGGACTCATCCCACACGTTGCCGACCGCGGACCAGTAGACACCTTCGAGAACCGTGATCACACGGTCGTCGGGATGCGTATGCGGCATCAGCTTGTGTCCGGCCGCCGCGCGCACGCGGAACGTGAACGGGCCGGGCCGCTCCTGGTCGCCCTGGACGTATGCACGCGCGAGCGGCGGCGATTTGCGGACCTCGGTCCAGGTGATCTCTTCGGGTTTGAGGGCGTGAAAGCCCTGCGCCGCGATCGGCGCCGAGAACCCCAGCGTCAGGAGGAACGACGCGCCTGCGATTCGCATGATGCGTGGCCTCGCCCCAGCACGCGCTATCGCAAGTGACCCGGCAGCCACGTAGTGATCGGCGGGAACACGATGGTGAGGATCAGCACCGTGATGGCCCAGGCGAGGAACGGCAGGATCTGCCACATGACCGGTGCGATGCGGATGCGTCCGACACTCGACACCACGAACAGTAGCAGCCCGATCGGTGGATGCATCAACCCGATCATGAGATTGAGCACCACGACCGCGCCGAACTGGATCGGGTCGATGCCCAACTGCGCACCGAGCGGAATCAGCACCGGCAGGAAGATGATCATCGCCGGCAACGGTTCGATGATGCAGCCGATCAGGAGCAGGAAGGCATTGATGATGAGCAGCACCACCACGGGGTTGGTGGACCAGCTCTGGATCGTGTCCACCACCGTGTTGCTGATCTGGCTCTCGGCCACGAGCCAGCTGAACGGTCCGGCAGCCGCGAGCAGGAACAGGATCACCGCCGCCGAGCGCCCGGCCTCGTAGAGGATCTTGGGCAGCTCCTTCGCCTTGAGGCCGCGATAGATGAAGAGGCTCACGAACAGCGCGTAGACCACCACTGCAACGGCCGCCTCGGTATCGGTCACGATGCCGAAGCGGATGCCGCCGATGACGATCACCGGCATGAGCAGTGCCCAGCCGGCACGGCCGGTGGCCTTCGCCTTGCCCGCCCACGGCACCGGCGCACGGCTCGGGAAATTGCGCAGCCGCGCCACGATCGAGCAGATCACCATGAAGCCGGCGGCCAGCAGCAACCCCGGCACGATGCCGGCCATGAAGAGCTTCACGACCGATTGCTGCGAGAGTTGCGCGTACACCACCATCGGGATGGACGGCGGGATGATGGGGCCGAGCAACGCACCGGCCGCGATCACCGCACCGGCGAAACCGTCGCCATAGCCTTCCTTGCGCATGGCCGGAATCAACGGCTTGCCCGTTGCCACTGCGTCCGCCACCGCGGAGCCCGATACACCCGCCATGATGAGGTTGGTGAGGATCGATACGTGACCCAGGCTGCCCTTCACGCGGCCGACGATGGCCTGCGCCCAGTCGATGAGCCGCAGTGTGAGTCCGCCGCGGTTCATCAGTTCGCCGGCGAGGATGAACAGCGGCACCTGCACCAGTGCGTACGTGTCGACGCCGGCGATCATCGACAGAGGCATCATTGCCGGATCGACCGCGTCGCCGCGATACTCCACGCCGAGCCACGCGGCGAGGATCATCGAGTAGCCGACGTCGAAGCCGACGATCAGCGCAAGGATGAAGGCGATGAACAGCAGCAGCAGCATGGCTCGCCTCAGGACCTATGTGCAGGTGTTCCGGCAGCGCCGTATTCGGCGAGCGCGCTGACTCGATTGGCCGTCGATCCCCGTTGTTCCAACGGGGCCCCTCGCCGGGTATCTCGCATCGCTACTCGCCCTCGATCGACAGATGACGCGGCGGCTCACGGCCTGCTGCCCGCAGCGTGATGCGCAGCACGAGGAACAGGGCGAGCAGGACGCACGAGACGAACAGCGCAGCCGACGGCCACGCCTCGGACATGCCGGTGCCGAGGCGCTCCTGGTCATGCCCGATCTCCACTACGCGCCAGCCGTTGACGCCGATGATCCCGTTGAGCAGCAGCATGGTGACGTCGAACACGTACTCCAGGACGCGTTGCAGCGTCTTGGGCAGATGCGCGTCGATCAGGTCCACGCGAATGTTGAGGCCACCTTTCACGGCGAGCGCGAAACCGATGAAGGTGAGCCACACCAGCATGATCCGCGCGTAGGCATCCGGCGCCGCCATGGGGAGAGTGACGAAGTGCCGGTCGATGAATTGCGAACCGACAATGATCACCAGCCCCGCCACCAGCAACGCGATCAGACCCTCGAGCACGAACTCGACGACGCGCAGTGCCTTGTCGAGCAGGTCGATCATCGCGGCGTTCCGCAGATGCGCTCGACCAACCAACCCCGGCCCAGGGCAGAGGCCCCTCGCTGGGTGGCTCCCAGCTTCACTTCTGCGCTGCCTTGACCTTCGCGACCAACCCCTCGGGCCACACCGTGCCTTCATAGTTCTTGTACACGTCCGCCCAGGCTTTCTCGAACGCCGCACGGTCGGGCACCACGTAGTTGATGCCGGCCTTCTTCAGTTCCTCGAGGCCCTTGGCGTCCAGTTCCTCGCCGAGTTGCGTCGCGACCTTGCCTGCCTCCACCGCCGCCTTCTTGAAGATGGCCTGCTGCTCCGGCGTGAAGGTCTTCCACTTGCGCTCGGACACATGGAACGCACCCATGTCATACACGTGATCGGTGGCCGACCAGAACTTCGACACTTCGTGGAAGCGGAATGACAGCGTGAGGTCGAAGCCGTTGTCCTGCCCGTCCACCTGGCCGCGCGACAGCGCCATGTAGACCTCGTTCAGGCCCAGCGGCACCACCTTGACGCCGACCTTCTCGAACACGTCTCGGAAGATCGGAATCGGCGGAATCCGCAGCCGCATGTCCTTCAGGTCTTCCGGCTTGCGGATCGGCCCCTTGGTGGTGACCAGCGCGCGCGGGCTGCGATCGCCCGCTACGGCGAAGATGCGCACGCCCGACGCTTTCGCGCACTGCTCGAACAGGTCGCTGTAGATGGGGCCGTTCATCACCTCTTCGGCGGAACGCTTGCTCTTGAACAGGTAGGGCAGGTAGCTGATGTTGAGCGGCCCGCAGCCCTTCACCTGGCCGAGGTTGCCCGGTCCGAGGTATGCCATGTCCACCGTGCCGAGCTGCATGCCGGCAATCAACTGCTGGATGTCGCCGATCTGGCTGTCGGTGTACACCTGCATCTTGATCGTGCCCTGGGATTCCGCGGCGACGACCTCGGCGAACTTCTCCATGCCCTTGTGCAGGTTGCTGCCCGACACGAAGGGCGTGCCGAAGCGCAGGTTGAGCGTGGCGGCCGACGCAGGCACTGCGGCGAGCAATGCGACGATCACGGTCGCACGAATGATTGATCTCAACACGGTCTCCTCTCCCCTTTGGTGTCGCGGACGTCTGTCGGTCCGTCGACGCCGGATCACTCCGGCTTCTTGAAGTCGAAATCCATCACCAGATACCGGCGGCCGGTCTGGTCCTTGGTCTTGGCCTGTTTCTCGCCGTTCCACTCGGCCTCGAAGGTCCAGCGGCCGGACGGCGTGTTCACGTAGAACAATGGCCCTTCGGACACCGCATCGAGCACTGAATCGCCCTTCACGTCGCGGACGGTCACCTTCACGTCGCGGATCTGGGCGTGCTCGCCGGCGACGGTAAAGATCATCTGCACCGGATAGCGCGGGGCGAGCTGCTCGAAGGCCTTCGCCTCGTCGCCGAGGCCGCCGGTGATGTAGTTGATGCCGCTTTGCTTGCGCACCTTGATGCCGAGCGCGGCTTCATCCGCGAGCACGGGCAGCGCCGCGCCCATCGCCACCATCACGAGCATCGCTGCCAGCCGGTTCACGGACGTTCTCCTCGTTGCCGGATGTGATCTCCGGCATTCATAGATCGGCCGCGAGAATAGCATGCGCCGCCCGCCGAACCTCAGAACAGATCGAGGCTGGGCGCGCCTTCCCCAACGCCGCCGCTCGGGCCCGGGTTGACGCCAGCCCCAGGCCGCACGAGCGATCCGGCCCGCACGCCGAGAAGCCGCAGCCGCCGATCCAGGGGAACTCGCTTCAGGCACAGCCCGGCCGCACGGCGGATGACCGCCCCGTCCGCCGTGGCCGTTTCCAGGGTCTGATCCCGGGTGACCGTGACGAAATTGTCGTAGCGCAGCTTGATGCCGATGGTGCGACCCTCGAAGCCCTTGCGTCGCAGGTCCGCCCCCACCTGCTCGCACAGGGCGGTGAAGATGCCGGACAGCGTCTCGCGATCGCGGACGGCATGCAGATCACGCTCGAAGGTGGTCTCGCGGCTGATGGACTTCGGCTCGCTGTAGGTGACCACGGGCCGGTCGTCGCGGCCGTGCGCCGCCTCGTGCATCCAGGCCCCGAAGCTCCGGCCGAAGTGCTCCACGAGCCACGGCGGGTCTGCCGCCGCCAGTTCGCCGATGGTGCGGATGCCGAGCGCCTCGAGCTTCGCGGTCGCCTTGGGTCCGATGCCGTTGATCTTGCGGGCCGGCAGCGGCCAGATGCGCTCGGGGATGTCATCGGCGTCGATGATCGTGATGCCGCCTGGCTTCTCGAGGTCGGAGCAGATCTTCGACAGCAGCTTGTTGGGCGACAGGCCGATCGAGCAGCTCAGGCCCGTGACCTCCCGGACCCGCTCCTTGATGCGGCGAGCCACTTCCAGCGGTTCGCCCGGCACCCCTGTGAGGTCGATGTAGATCTCGTCGATGCCTCGGTCCTCCACGAGCGGTGCGATCTCGCGGACAGCCGCCTTGAACAGGCGGGAGTACTTGCGGTACTCGTCGAAATCCGTGGGTAACAGCACGGTGTCCGGTGCCAGTGCCGCGGATTTCATGAGCGACATCCCCGAATGCACCCCGAACGCCCGTGCCTCGTAGGTGGCCGTCGTGACCACGCCCCGGCCGGCGTAGGTCCGCAGCGTGGAAAAGGTCCGTTCGCCTTCGACCCCCAGCGGCTGGTGCCGCCGTCCACCGCCGATCACCACCGGCCGGCCCTTCAGTTCCGGATAGCGCAGCAACTCCACGGAAGCGTAGAACGCATCCATGTCGAGGTGGGCGATGCGGCGCAATTCGGCAGCCTCGGTCGGACCGGAAACGACGAAGGCCGGGGAAACCGCCCCGGCCTTCATCTCACGATTTGCGTTCGGTCGCTCAGTTGGCCGGCCTGGCGGCCTCGGCGGGCTTGGGTTCCGCCGCCTGGGCCGTTTCGTCCTGTTTCGGACAGAACACGTCCATGGCCTCGTTGTGGCACCAGTGGGCGTTCATGTTGAAGTTGGCCTTGAGGCACTCGTACATGTAGCTGCCCATCTCGTTGGTCCACTTGCAGTTGGCGTGCTTCAACTGGAAGCGTTCGAGCTTGTTGGAGGCGGGGGGGGCGTCTTCGGCGTAGGCGGGAGCCACGGCGCAGGACACGAGCAGCAAGGCTGCGGCAATGCGAAGGGATGGCATGGGGGAATTCCTTGAGAAATCAGGGGCCAGGCGGCGGATTCGGGCTCGGGGCACCCACCGCAGGGTACTGCGAGGATTGTACGCGAGCGGCCTTGGTCCGGCCCTCCTTTTTGCCCTGCGACGGCAGCGCACCAAGCCGACCGCCTGATCGAGAACATCACCGGGGCAAGCCGCAAGTCCTACTCCGTCGTGTAGACCTCCAGCGCTCCGTCTGCACGGGCCGTGACGGTCAGGGCTTCATAGCCGGCGACCGCGGGATGGCGAGTGACAGGCGAATGCGCATGCGTAGCGGTGATGACGACCACGCTCGCACCAGCCGCTTCTGCGGCGGAGACACCGGCAATCGTGTCCTCGAACACGAGGCACTGTTCGGGAGGAAAGCCGAGATGCCGGGCGGCGAGCAGGAATCCGTCGGGTGCGGGTTTGCCGCGCTGGACATCCTCGGCCGTAACCAGGAAAGGTGCAGGCGGCAAGCCGGCTGCCTCGAGCCGCCGCACTGCGAGCGCCCGTGGCGCCGATGTGACGATCGCCCAGCGGTCAGTGGGGAGAGACGCCAGGAAGGCACCGGCGCCGGCTATCGGCTCGATGCCCTCGACATCCGCGATCTCCATGCGCGTGAGCGCAGCAGCCTCGGTCTCGGGGTCGACGCCGGGAAGCGCCAGCCGCTGGATAGTCTCCACCGTCCGCACGCCGTGGATGGTCGGAAGAAACGCATCGACGTCGAGACCGTGACGGCGCGCCCAGGCAGCCCAGACCCGCTCGGCTGCCGCAATGGAACTCAGGATCGTGCCGTCCATGTCGAACAGGCAGGCGGCGAAACTTCGGCCGGGGAAGAGCGACTTGGAAGTTGTTCGATGCATTCCGGAACGATGGCGGGCGCTCAAGCTTGGTCGGTGCAAAGACCCGACCGCTCAAACTACAATGGCCACTTGTCTCGAAGGTGACGAAGCTGAGGCCGCAATGACCTCAATGTGGCAAGACTGACCTCCAACTGTGTGAGCGAATAGCGAACCTCGCGCTGCTTCTCAGAAGTTGGGATGCCTATGACGTTGATGACTTGGCCTTCTGTCGCCGCCACGCCCCAGCGGCCATGAAGGAACTCATTTCTCTGGAGACGCGCTTTGTGGGCGGCCTCTAGCCAGCGCTGAAACGCAACTAGCGCGGGGCCATTCCCGCCGTACTTGGCATTAGCGCGCTCTTCTAGGCGACAAAGCTTGGCATGCAGTGCGTCTTTAACAATCTGATCAGTAAGGGAGTCCAATTGCCTCCCTTCGTCGGCCCAAACCAGGAACAAGGCGAGTTCCATCTCCAAGTGCCCGAACTCGAAGATCGCCTGACCGAGTAGGGTTGCAGCGGCGCTTTCGAGCCGCACTGTTTCGGCTGCAATCTCTCGACCGGTCCACTCGCTCACTGTCTGCGCCTTAACGTCGAAGATGACCGGCAGACAGTAGGCCGGCTAAGCCGGCCGATAGCACATCCGTGTCGATCAACCTGTTAAACGGCTTTGCGCTCACGAAACTCCTTGATGCGTTTCGGAAGGGAATACAGGTACTCGAACAGGAAGTCCATGAACGTCACGATGTCCGCCGCATCCCGAGCGCTAGTAGCGGCCTGCGACGGCTGGGGATGAGCGGAGTCGTTCCCTAGCTCGCGGACGTTATGCGACCACTCCCGCATTAGCGGCGGCAGGATGCCTTTGCCCGCGAGGTCGTCGATCTCTTGCTTAAGATTTGCTCCCTTCGCTTCGTGGGCGCGAAGGGCGAGTTGTACAGCGCTGCGGGCCATCACGGCGGCGGCGTCATAGTTTTGAGTCACCAGGCTTTTCTTCGATTGCAGCCAGTACCGCCCCACGTCCTCGGGATAGTGATCCGGAGCCCTCTCGTACTTTAGAGGCCACGGCTGCACTTTGAAGTCATGGGCATCATGGCTCGCGGACCAGAACACCTGGACAAACGAGGCGCAGCTTCCGCATTTGAGGGTGTCGAAGTTCAGAACCTTCGCCCCATTGGGCTGCTTTTTCTCAGTGTGGAACTCCGTCGAGAACTTGCCCTGCTCGGAACAGAACGGACACGTTATCTTGTACAGAGCGAGCTTTGATCCAGCAAATCCAGACCACTCGCCAAGGCTCCACCAGCTATCCATCACACCACTCCCCTTGCCGTATAGCGACCGGGTTCAGGGGCGCAGCCCGGCCAGCGAAGCGCCGCTGGCCTGCGCCCCTGCAACGCGAAGTTACATTGCACTCTACCTAGCCAGCGGGATTGAGCGAACAATGCCGCGATTCTTCGGTTCAGCAGACCACTGCAATTGCCAGATGCGGCTGTCCTCGCGATCCAGAAGCAGGAAGTTATACATGTTCTGCGTGGAATAGAGAGTAAACCGGCCATTTCTTGGAGTTGCGCCTTCCGGCAAGAGTGAGGTTCCGTTGATGACCGCTCTTCCCGCGGCTGTGTCGTCCAAGGAGTATTGAACTTGCCAAGCGCGCCCGGTGGCCGTGTCGAGAAGGATATGGGTCCAGATGTTGGTAGTTGCGAAGAGGCGATACGGGTAACCGACAAAGGACTCCGAGATCGGGTCCTCCTCACTCGGCGCCGATTGAGCTTTTTGTGCCGTTGCACCGCTTGGCAGGAGAAGCGCGACAAGAGCTAGAGCGGCAATCAATCTAACCCTTTCGTTCATCTCAGTTGTCCCTCGTTTCGAAAGCGTCGGTGTGCAATTTAACGACAGGCGTCACCTGACGCCTGGGGCGGGCGAAGCACGCAGGTGCCGGTAAGGTGGACGACGAGGTTAGGCAGCACCGCGAACACTATGCGGAAACCAGCGTACGTAGCAGTTCACCTGCCTGCTGGCGCTGCTCGCAGACGCTTTGCGTGAGCGCCCGGGCACGATTCCACACGACAAGCGATGCAATGCATGAACCTGCTTCGTCAAGCATGCGGTGTACCTTTTTTCCAACTGCAACGACTATTCTGGGTTGCAACTCTTCTAGTAGCGGGCCCACGTAGTGAACTGCGGTGAGACGCTCGACGCCGCGCGCAAAGGCCGCTTCGCTCTTCGTTCTCCACGGCAGTGCGTTCGAGAAGGCGACGTCGTCGATCTGCAGCCCACCAAGTGTAAGAAGTTCATTGCATTCCCGACCCCAGATAAACCAGCTTTGGCATGCTTCGCGATAGGCTTTCTGGGCTCGCCGGAAATTCTCTGCTGTTGGCTCTGCGACGAAGCGCTCCAGCATAGGCATCTGAATTCCGTCACCAACATTTCGTGTTGCTCTTGGACCGTTACCGGGATTAATGCCCAAGAATAGAACGCGCTTTGCCAAATAGTTCGAGCCAACGTACCCGAACTGAGGAAGCCGATCGTCCGAGTGAATCAATTGAGACTCGGACACCGGGATGTCTATATCAAGGCCGGAAAAGAATGCAGCACGCCCGAGTTCTATCGTTTTTCGTGCTGTACGGTATCCAAGTGGTGGGGGAGGTGTCATTACTGTGCTTTCTGCTGCCTAAAAATCGACCTCAAATGACGTGCAGTTCTGCATCATTTGAAGCAAAACTCTAAACTAAAAATACTTGTACGCACGAACAGTTTCCATTGCCTCCCCATGCGTCTGAAAGTTGCCGGGCCGGCTCCAGTTGCGCCGCAACCACCGCCTTCGCTCGACAGGATGCCGGAAAAGCTACGGGTCAAACACTACGGCAAGAGACTGCGTTGCTGCTGGAGAACGCGGCGGGAAGGCTCGGCCTGATGGCAAAACATCTGGACGGTTCCGAAATGCGAATACCATGCGCGATTCTCAGCGCGCCACAGGTATCGCAGAGTCGGCAACGCCCCATACCTTGCGCAATTCGATCGCGACGGACATGCTCAATTACGGATACGACATTCGCGCCATTCGGACTTACACACCACGATGATCTACACGTACGCGCTCAAAGCAGGTGCCTGCGGCGTAAAAAGTCCGCTCGATCACGTGCACGGCTGACGCCGCATCCATTGTCGCCCTTCTCGTCGAGACTACCTGTGTGCCATGTTCGGGTAGACCTCTCGTCATGCCCCACCCTACTCCGCGTCCGGCTGCACCACCGGCGCCGCCTTGCGGAACGCCTCGATCTCGTTGCATGCCGCATCGATCCTGACGACGGTCGGAAACGGCGTCAGGTCCACCTTGAAGCGCCGCGCGTTCGCCACCTGCGGCACGAGCGAGATGTCGGCGAAGCCCGGCTTGTCGCCGTGACAGAAACGACCGGTCTGCGGCTCCGTCGCGAGCCGATGCTCCAGCGCCGTGAGGCCCGTGGTCACCCAGTGGTGGTACCACGCGGTCTTCTGCTCGTCGGTCACCTTGAGCACGTCGGTGAGGTACTTCAGCACGCGCAGGTTGTTGAGCGGATGGATTTCGCACGCGATGATGAGCGCGAGCGAGCGCACGCGATTCCGTTCGAAGCGGTCGGTCGGGAGGATGCGCGGCTCGGGATAGGTCTCGTCGAGGTACTGGATGATCGCGAGCGACTGGTACAGCAGCTTGCTCTCGTCCTCCAGCACCGGCACGAGATTCTGAGCATTGAGCGCCGCGAACGCCGGTTCGAACTGCTTTCCCTTCGCGATCTGCACCGACAAGTACTCGTAGTCGAGACCCTTGAGCGCGAGCGCGATGCGCACGCGATAGGCGGCGGAGCTGCGGAAATAGCTGTAGAGCTTCATCGATCGCCCTCCGAGTTTTCGAGCGATTGCCGCAGCCTCCGGTAGCGCGCGAGCATGCCGGCGGCGACGCACATCTCTTCGCTGTCGTTGAACGAGGGCACGCCGGACTTGGCGAGCGTCATGAACCATTCGGCCTTGCGCTCGAGCGTGCCCATCATGGAATGCATCATCGGGATCGGCGAGAACTTGGCGAGCCCCGCGAGTACCTCTACCACCGGCTCGGCGCTCACCATGAAGGGCACCACGTGGATCATCAGCACCGCGTCGATGCGACCGGGCATCTCCTCGAGGATGGCGCGCAATGTCGCCTCGAACCGATCCTCGCGCGCATCGGCCAGCAGGTCGATGGGATTCGCCACGGCTGCTTCCGGCGGAAGCGTCTCACGCAGACGCGTTGCGAGATCGGCGGAGAGTTCCACCAGTTCCAGGCCTTCGAGCACCGCCTGATCCGCCGTCAGCACGCCCGGCCCACCGGAGTTCGACAGGATCAATACGCGCGTGCCGATGCCTTCGGGATGCGACCCGAATACCTTTCCCGCCATGCGCATCTGCCGCAGGTTCAGGACGCGCATGACCCCCGCGTCCGCGCAGAACGCATCGGTCTCTTCGTTGCCCCACGCGCTCGAACCGGTGTGACGGAATGCCGCCGCACGCCCGGCCTCGGTTCGGCCGCCCACCAACGCGATGATGGGTTTCTTCGCCGCCACGCGCCGCGTCACGGCCTTGAAGCGATCCGGATCGCCGAAGGACTCGACGTACAGCAGGATCACCTTGCACTGCGGATCGTCGCCGAGGTACTCGATGTAGTCGGAAAGATCGAGGTGCATGGCATTGCCCACCGACACCACGGCGCCGAGCGGGATGCCGAAACCGTGGCTCGCCGCGATCATCTCTTCGGCGATGGCGCCCGACTGCGAAATCAGTGCGACCGGACCGCCGCGCGGAATGTCGCGGAAGAAGGTGGCGGCAAAACGGAATTCGGGATCGAGGAGATTCGTGAGGCCCGCGCAATTGGGGCCCGCGATGATGAGATCGTTCTCGCGCGCGATCTGGCGCAACACGGCGTCCCGCGCCCGACCATCCTCGCCGGCCTCCGCGAAACCGCCCGGCAGGATCAGCAGGTTCTCGTGCCCCGTGTCGGCGGCTTCCTGCACCACGTCGAGGATCGACTCGGGCCGCACGAGGATGGCCACCAGGTCGGCGGGCGGATACACGTCCTTGAGCGACGTGGCCGCCGTGAGCCCCAGGATCGAACCGCCCTTGGGATTCACCGGCACCACGCGGCCCGGGTAGTTGCACATGCGCAGGTTGCGCAGCACTGCGCCGCCCGAGCTGGTGCTGCGATCGCCCGCGCCGACGACGGCGATGCTCGAGGGGCGGAAGAAGCGGTCGAGACGCTTGCGATCGACGGTCATGTCAGTGGCGCCGGGCCGCCCCAAGCCACTGACGCGCCCCCTCCGGGGGCAGCGAACGCGAGTGAGCGTGGGGGAGCCTTCATCTTAGCTGGCTACTGCCACGGAAGGGGCTTGCAGGCGCCGGCCGATCTCGCGCAGTGCATCGGGATCGCCGAAGCCTCCCGCCTTGGTCACGAGAGAGAGTGGCTTGCCGTCGAGCAGCAACCGCGCGCAGGCGATGCCCGGCATCAGTTCCCCGCCCACTTCGAGCGCGGCGTTGCCACTCGCCCGCAGCACCGCGATGGCGGTATCGCCGCCGGTCGCCACCAGGGCGCCCGTTCCGGGTTGTCGTGCGAGGGCGAGGCCATGGGTCGCCAGTCCCTGCGCCACCTGTTCCGCGTCGCCCTCGCCACCGGATGCGTCGGGCACGGCCATCAGCACGATGGACCGATCGCCGGTCGGGACAGGCATGGACGCCGGGATGCCGTTCGGTGCGGGCACGACCAAAGCGCCGTCTGCCTCCAGCCGAGCCACCTGTTCGCGCGAAGCCTGCGCACGCGAACCCACCACGAAAAGCAGGCGCCCCGTGACGGTCGGAGACGGCGCGGCTTTCGCACCACCGGCCATCGCGCGAGCCAGTGCCGAAGTGATACCCGCGGAGCCGACGACGAGCGGCACGATGCCATCGCGCGGCAAGCCCGCCACGATGGCGTCGAGCTCCGCATCGGTCTCCGCGTCCCGCACGGTGACGGCGACGCCTGCCTCCGCGAAGGCTCGGGCCGGCGGGATCGACAATGCGGGCGATAAGGCATCGCGCGCGAAAGCCGTGTCCTCCAGCGCAACGCCTCGCACGAAGACCCGCCCATCGCGCATGGTCCTGCCCTGTGCTGGAAACGCCGGCGCTACCAGCGCCGCGGTTTTGCCGGTGGCACGGAGCAAGGCCAGCGTCTCGGCAACGACATTGCCACGCAGGGTCGAATCGACCTTCTTCACCACGCGCGCAAATCCGGCGCCGCCGACGCGCTCGAAGCAGCTCGCGACGCGCGCCGCGGCGTCCGCCGCGCTCATGTGTCGCGACTCCGTGTTGACCGACACCACCTGCGCGCCGGAAAGATCGCGTGCGTTGCAGTCGTCCGGGCACGCCACCACCCAGGTCGGGATGCCTCTCGCCGCGAACGGACCCGCTGCATCCATGGCACCGGTGAGATCGTCGGCGATGATCAGGACCCGGGGATTCGGCATGGGTGGGAGTCCAAGCGCAACCCGTGCCACCGGCTCGCACCGGCGGATGGCACGGATCACGCGGCTGTCAGGCGGCCATCCGGTCGGCCATCATCTTGGCGTAAGCGATGGCGGACTTCATGTTGGTGTGATCGGCCTTGCCGGTCCACGCGATGTCGAACGCGGTGCCATGGTCCACGGAGGAGCGCCGGATGGGCAACCCCAGGGTGACATTGACCGTCGTGTCGAAAGCGATGAGCTTGGTCGGGATGTGACCCTGGTCGTGATACTGGGCGACGACGAGATCGAACTCGCCCTTGAATGCACGATAGAAGACCGTGTCGCCGGAGATCGGGCCCTTCACGTCCATCCCTTCCTTACGGCCCAGTTCCACGGCGGCGTTGATCTGCTCGATCTCCTCGCGCCCGAAGATGCCGCCCTCACCGCAATGCGGATTGAGCCCCGCCACCGCGATGCGTGGGCTCGCATAGCCGAGCGCCTTGTAGTGCTTCCAGCCGGTACGGATGGTGTCGAGCACGCGCTGGGTGGTGGCTCGCTCGGTCGCGTTCTTGAGGCTCGTGTGCGTCGAGACGTGGATCGCGGACAGCTTCTCCGATGCGAGCAGCATCCACGATGACTTGGTGTTGGTGAGCGTCGCGAGCAGTTCGGTGTGACCATCGAAGTGATGACCGGCCTCGTGCAGCGCCGCCTTGTTGAGCGGCGCGGTGACGATCACGGCGATCTTCTTCGCGAGCGCCAGTTCGACCGACTTCACGATGAACTGGTAGGCCGCCTCGCCGCCGGCGGCGCTGATCTTCGAATCCGGCATCGTGTCGGCGCCCTTGGTATCCACATGGAATACCGGCACCGCGCCGTCGTGTGCTTCGGCGGGCGCGACCGCGAAGCGCAGTCCGGTGCCGAGCAGCCGGTCGGCGCGCTCGAGCCGTCCGAGATTGCCGATCACGGCGCTGCGCCCCCGCTCCGCCGAACCCATCTCCGCCAGGGTCTTGACGATGATCTCCGGCCCGATGCCGGCCGGGTCGCCCATCGTGATGCCGAGCATGGGAGCTGCGCTCATGTATTGCCTTTCGGTGCGGATGCGGGAGGGGCGGGAATTATACCCGCGCGCTTTGTGGCTCCGCGTTCATTCCTCGGGGGCGAGCGCGGCACGCACGTCCGCCGCGGTCGCGAGTTGCGCGCCCATGTTGCGGATGCGTTCCGCGGCATCGACGACCAGCTCCAGGTTCGTGCGGTCGGTACCGAAGGACGCGTCCTCGAGGCCGACGCGCACGTGACCGCCTTCGACCACGGCCCGCGGAATCATGGGCAGGATGTCCACCCCGAGCCCGCCGATCATCCAGGACGCACCGGGCGCAAGGCGGTCCAGGAGGTTGAGGTAGGCGGTCAGGCCGAAATCTTCCGGCGGAAAACCGAAGCTGTAGTCGGACGAGAACATGAAGCGGTACACGGGCGTGGGCGAACTCTCGCGCCAGTGCAGCGCCGCGCCCAGGCGCAGGAAGCCCGGCTCGTAGATCGCATAGGCCGGATTGAACTGGTGGCGGCGCGCCAGCGCGAGGCCATGCCGGACCTGCTCTTCGGAATTGGCGTAGACGAAGCCGGGCTTGTCCTGCTGGATCTCGTCCCAGTGCGTGATGTTGCACGAGCCCGGATCCACCGCGGCCCACTCGATCAATCCGCGCTTGGCCAATTCCTCGACGTGGGCGAAGCGCTGCTGCGCATCCAGCGGCGTGGGCGGGTTGCCGCTGCCGAGAAACGGAATGGTCGGGTAGACGATGGCATCGACCCGGTTGCGAATGCCGGCGATGATCTTCGCGTACAGCTCCCAGTCGTCGCGCTGTCGCCCGGTCTGAACGTCGTAAGCATGCACGTGGATGATCGAGGCACCTGCTTCCGCACAGGCTATGCCTTCGCTCACGATCTCGTCGATGCTGATCGGGACGCGCGGCTGCCGTTCGCGGCCCCACGGACCGTTCAGCGCGACTTCGAGCCACGTCTTGCGGCCGGATGATTCTTGTTGTTCTTCCATGCCCCTCCCCCGGGGTCGTATCTAGAGCGCTGGGATGATCTTCACTTCCAGCTTGCCGAATCCCTCGACGCGACCCACCAGCCGATCGCCCGGTTGCACCGCCCCCACGCCGGCCGGCGTGCCGGTGAAGATCAGGTCGCCCGGGGCGAGCGTGTAGTAGTCGGAGAGATAGCTGATGGTTTCCGGCACGGACCAGATGAGATCCGCGAGGTCGGCTTTCTGCCGCATTTCGCCGTTCACCTCGAGTTCGATCGCGCCCTTCGACGGATGGCCGCTTTTCGCGGCGCGCGTGAGCGGACCCAGGGGCGCCGATTCGTCGAAGCTCTTGCCGAAGTCCCAGGGCCGGCCCAGGTCGCGGGCGGCGAACTGGAGATCGCGGCGGGTCATGTCGAGGCCCACGCCGTAGCCGAACACATGCGAGAGCGCTTCGCTGACCGGGATACGCCGTCCGCCCGTGGCGATCGCCACGACAAGTTCGATCTCGTGATGGTAGTTCTTCGTTCCCGGCGGGTAGTGGATGTCGCCGCCGCCCGGGACGACCGCATCCGCGGGTTTCAGGAAGAAGAACGGCGGCTCCTTGTCCGGGTCCTTGCCCATCTCGCGTGCATGGGCGGCGTAGTTGCGTCCGACGCAGTAGACGCGGTGGATGGGAAACGCGGCGCTCTCGCCGACGACGGGCACGGCCGTGACGGCATGCGGTTCGAATACGAAACTCATGGGGAAGGGTCCCGACTAGAAGAGGTGGAACACGCCGCGAACGATGCCCAGTGGCCAGCGTCCGCCCTCGAAGAGCCCGTATTTTCGCATGAACATGTGCGTGTCTCCGGCCTCCGCGAGCAGCGCGAGGGCGCGGTTGTGCGCCGCCATGCTGGCGGCACCGGCCGCCGCGCGCGTGAGTGCAGGATCGGCGACGCCGGCACGCGCCGCCGCCAGCGCTGCCGCGCCGTGGATGACTTCGTGCTCGATGCCCGCCTTGATGCTGAGATCATCCAGTGCCCGGACCTCGCCGAGCTTGCGCTTGCAGTGTGCCAGCAGATCCTTGCGTTCGGCTTCCTCGCGCTCCCACCACATCGTGTCCCACGCGGGATTGCGGATGATGCGTTCGGCATGCTCCCAGGAGGCCACGGGTTCGATCTTCGTCATCGCCGGCGCGCCGAGCGAGTACAGATATGCGCGGGCATCGGTAAGGTCCGACTTCTCGAGCGGCAGGCCGCACGCCGAGAACCAGGCAGCGGACGACAGCACGCGCGGCAGCGTGTCGCTCAGTCGAGCCGTTGTTCGCGCCATAGCGACAGCGCCCGTTGCACCGGGCGATCCGAGAAACTGAACAGCACCGCGTCTTCCGACGCCTGCATGCGATGCGAAACCCACGACGGCACCACGAAGGTGTCGCGCGGACCGAAGGCGATGCGCTGGTCGCCCATCACGCACTCCCCATGCCCCTCGATCACGTGGAAGACCGTGCCGTCGGTGGCTCGATAGCCCCGGCCCGCGAAACCCTTCGGGAGCCACTGGATGAACGCCGCCATGGTGGGCATCGCCGGACCGCCGGTGGCCGGATTGATGAACTGCATGTGGTAGCCATGCCACGGATCGGGATCGCCCGCACGAGCCAGTCGATCGAGCGCCTCACGGCTGCGCTCGTAGGGATAGGCGAACAACGGCGAGGCCGAATGCGTCGGCACGAAACTCACCGGCAGCAGGTTGGCGCCGAAGCGTGCCGCCACATCGCCTTCGGGGCGCGACAGCGGCGGTATTTCCTCGGGATTGTTCTCCGCGAAGCCGCAGTCGAGGAAACGCACCAGCGGGATGTCCAGCCCGTCGAGCCAGACCACGGGACCGTCGGCCTCGCTGCCATGGTCATGCCAGGTCCAGGACGGCGTGATGATGAAATCCCCCGGCTGCATGCGCACGCGTTCGCCATCCACGGCCGTGTAGGCGCCGCTGCCTTCGACGATCAGTCGCAGCGCGGTCTGCGCATGCCGATGGCTCGGCGCCACTTCGCCGGGCAGGATCAACTGCAGTCCGGCGTACAGCGCCTGGGTGATGGCGGAACTGCCCGGCAGGCCGGGGTTCTCGAGAATGAGCACGCGGCGCACTGCCTCGCGGGCCGTGATCAACTGCCCCGATTCCAGCAGCCAGGGCCGCACTTCGTCGTACCGCCACAGGTGCGGCACGCACGGCGAGCGCGGCCGCTCCGGGACGAGCGCGGAGAGCGCCTCCCACAAGGGCGTCATCTGCTTCGTCGCGATGCGGTGGTAGTACTCGTCGCGTGCGGCGCGATTGTCGACGGGCTGGTTCATGGCTCTGCCTCCTGGCAGCCCTCGCCGGGCCGCCCCAAGAGGGCTGGCTCCCTGGGGGGAAGGGCCACCAGGCCCATCGGGGGGGGACGTCATCTTAGTGCACCGTGGGCAGCTTCAAGCCGAAATCCTTCTCCACCAGTTCGGTCACGCGCTGCAGGAAATCCGCGCGCATCTCCTCGTTGGTGCGCTGCTTCAAGCCGAAGCGACGGTACATCTCGTTGTTCTTCGAATTGCTGGCGCCGAAGAAGGCCGGCGTGATCGGGAAGTAGCGATCGATGGCGTCCTGTACGGCGTTGCCCTGCCCCGCCTGGATCAGTTCGAGGCAGGAGTCCTTGCCGAACTTCGCATGGAACTTCTCCTCCGGCATGGTGATGCGCCCGAGATTGCGCAGCGGATGGAAGGAACAGTGCAGCAGGTCTTCCACCTGCAGGATCTCGGCATAGTCCGCGATCGCCTTGATCACGCAGAACTCCGGCCAGGTCCTCAATTCGAAGGAGAAGATCGACAGCGGCTTCTTCACCTTCGGGTCCATGCGCTCGGGCGCGACGCCGATCTCGTCGGCCAGCGTCCGGAAACGCACGTGGTGATGGTACTCCTCCATGGCGATGCGACAGGCGAGCCACTTCGCGTAGGGCGTTGGGGCGAGCGCGATGGCGGGTTCGTCGAAGACCTGGGCGCCATAGAGTTCGTTGACCGCATGGCTGACGACGATCTTCTCGACGGCGGTGCGGTACTCCTCCGACTGGGTCTTCAGTTCGGCGACCGTCTTCACTTCCGGAACGAGCACGGTGGACATGGCGTGACCTCTAAAGGACGGGTTCGGTGTTGAACAGCTCGAGATCGGTGGCGAGGCTGGTGAGTTCGGCCGCGAAGGCCGTTTCGAGGACAGCCTGGAGCGCAGCGGGATCGCCTTCCGTCATCGGCGCCGTGACGGCGCGAGCGACCGGACGCGGTTGCGAGAACAGGAACACTTCGCGTCCCCTGACGCCGAAGATCTGCCCGGTAAACCGGTTGGCGTCGGATACCAGCGTCGCCACCAGCCGCCCGACGTAGTCCGTCGGCACGCGCAGCGCCCGCTGCTTGTATTCGGTCTGCGCTTCGTTTGCAGGCTGGATCGATTCCGTGACGCGAGTGGAAGCGAACGGCGCCACCGCGTTGCAGGTGATGCCCGATCGGGCGAGGTCCATCGCCACGACACGCGTCAGCCCGACCAGCCCGGCCTTTGCAGACGCGTAGGCGCCCTGCGCGAAATTGCCGATGAGTCCGGCACTCGACACGACGTTCACGATGCGCCCCGGCGCACGGCCGGCCTTGCCCTGCTCGCGCATCAGCGGCGTGGCGGCGGCAAGCACGGCAAACGGCGTGTGGAGGTTGACGCGCAGCACCTGCTCCCAATCCTCGCGGCGCGTCTTGAAGATGAAGCCGTCGCGCAGGATCGCCGCGTTGTTGACGACGATGTCGATCGCGCCGAACCGCTCGACGGTCGCCTGCACCGCGGCTTCGGCTGCGCCGGGTGCCGACAGGTCGGTCGTGAATGCGGCGGCGCGCTCACCGAGCGCAGCAGCCGCACTTTCAGCTACCGCGGGATCGGGTCCATCACCGCTGATGGATGCACCGTTGTCGGCGATCAACACCGCGGCCCCGTGCGCGTGCAGCGTTCGCGCGATCGCGAGGCCGATGCCGCGGGCGCCGCCGGTGACGAGTGCTACGCGGTTTGCGAGCAGGGTCATGCTGGCGATTCCGTGCCGTTGGCGAAGGGTGGGCTCTCGTCTTCATGCGGGGCGACCGCGCGCCCCCACCCTGACCCTCCCCCGGCACAGCCGGGGGAGGGAACGTACACCCCTTCCCCCGGCTGTGCCGGGGGAAGGCCGGGATGGGGGCCTGCGCGCAGCAGAAGGGGGCCCGCGCTCCGCGGGTGGGAGCCCGCGCCCAGCAGGAGGGAACCCCCGCTCACGCCACCACCTTCGCAGCCGCGACAGCGGGCGCCGGATAGAACGCATCCGCATGAATGTCCCGCGGCGCCACGCCCTTCCGCGTCAGCAACTCCACCGCCGCCTCCACCATCGCCGGCGGACCGGCGAGATAGGCCTTGTAGCCGTCGAGGCGTTCGAAATCCTGGTCCACGGCTTCAGTGATGAGCCCGGTCCGGCGCTCCGTGCCGGCCTGGCCGTCCGACAGAACCACGTGCGCTGCAGAATCCGCGAAGCCTTCCACCCACCTCCGCATTTCCGCCTCCCCGTACACGTCCCGCTCCGCCCGCGCGCCGAAGTAGACATGCACCGGATTGCGCAGGCCCTTCGCCCGAAGCGTCGAGACGATGGACCGGATGGGCGCCATGCCGCTGCCGCCCGCGATCGCGATCACGGGTGCGTCGTTTTTCTCGCGCAGATAGGAACTGCCCAGTGGCCCTGCGACACGCACGGTGTCGCCCACGTGCAGCCGCTCGCCCAACCGGGCGCTGACGGACTCCGGACTGGTCGACTCGCGGATGTGGAATTCGATGCGGGCTTCGTCGGGCCGGTTGGCCATGGAGTAGTCCCGTGGCTTGCCCGGGGCGTACGGGAAAGTGACGGTCGCGTACTGCCCGGCGCTGAAACCGAACGGCCCGCCGGACACGACGTCGAGGCCGACGGACCAGATGTCGTGGGTCAGGCGCTCGAGCCTCGCCACCTGGCATTGCAGGACCCGCGACGGGTGCACGAGGAACTCCTCCTCGTCCAGCTTGCGGATGGTCACGTCGCTCCACACCTGGCTGCGACAGGCGAGCACGATGCCGCGGGCGCGATCGGCCGCCGACAGGGCGTGCTCCGAGTGCTCGAGCTCCAGGATCTCGCCGTCCACCAGCTCGCACTTGCAGGTACCGCAGTTGCCCGCCTGGCAGCTGTACGAGAAGCCGACGCCCGCCATGAGCAGTGCGTCGAGCACGGTGTCGCCCGACTCGGCCAGGGCCGAGTCGGCGGTGCCTTCGATGCGGATGGTGTGCGACATGATGAGGGGAGAATGCTCTTCGCGGGCTTCCGAGGGCAAACTGCGCTGCCGGCTTGGCGGCCGGTACGCGGCGAGTTAGTATGGGTAGCCCATCATTGGATGTCAAACAATTGGCCAGAGCACCGAACAGCCGTGGCGGAAAACCGGTCCGGCGCACCGCAGCGGTCGCGCCGACGCGTGAAGGCACGGCCGCCGACCCGGTCCGGGTCGAACTCGGGATGCTGCCCGAACTAGTCGGCTACCACGTGCGTCTCGCCCAGATGGCGATCTTCGCGGATTTCGAAGCCACCCTCGGCGAGCTGGCGCTGTCGCCGGGCCTGTTCGGGTTGCTCGTGATCATCGAGGCGAACGCGGGTCTCAAGCAGACGCACCTGGCGGACGCGGCCCGCCTCGACCGTTCCACCCTGGTGCCTGCCCTGGACAAGCTGGAGGACCGCGGACTCGTCGAGCGTCGCGCTGCGCCGGGCGACCGGCGCTCGAACGGGCTGTTCCTGACGGCCGCGGGCACGGAAGCGCTGGCCGCGGCAAAGCGGGCGGTACGCCGGCACGAAGCCCGTCTCGCGCGGGCGTTCGGAACCGGAGAACGCGATAAGCTGCTTGCGTTGCTCACCCGAATTTTTCCCGACCACCGATGAAGACGTCCGCGAAATCGCTGCGCCGGAAGGTACTCAAACAGCGCACCGCCAAGGCCGGATTGCCCCCAGGCTCCCTGGTCTACGTCGGGGAAGACAAGCCCCGGCATGCAACGCGCATCACGATCATCGACTACGACGAGCACGCCGTGCGCGAACGCGACATCACGCGCGTCGAGGAATGCCTCCAGTTCAAGGACACTGCCAGCATCACCTGGATCAACGTGGACGAGATCCACGAACCGGGCCTGATCGAGACCTTCGGCCGTGTGCTGGGCTTCCACGCCCTGATGCTGGAAGACATCCTCAACACGGACCAGCGCCCCAAGATCGAGGACCATGGCGGCTACCTGTACGTGGTGCTGAAGATGCTCGAATGGAACGCGGAGCGTGGCGAGATCGACATCGAACAACTCTCGCTCGTGGTCGGGCCGAACTACGTGATCTCGTTCCAGGAACGTGCCGGCGATTTCTTCGATCCGCTGCGGGCGCGCATCCGCGAAGCCGTGGGGCGCGCGCGCAAGCTCGGCGCGGATTTCCTCGCCTACTCGCTGCTGGACCTCGTCATCGATCACTACTTCATCGTGCTCGACCGCCTGAGCGAGCGGGTGGAGCAGGCGGAGGACGCGGTGTTGTCCCAGCCGCGACCGGAAACGCTGCAGCGGATCCAGGAACTGAAACGCGAGCTGATCTTCGTGCGCAAGGCGGTGTGGCCGATGAAGGAGGTCATCGCGAGCCTGCGTCACCTGGACACGCCGCTGATCGCGAAATCCACGGGCGTGTTCCTGCGTGACCTCCAGGACCACATCGTGCAGGTGATCGAAGGTGTCGAGACGTTCCAGAACCTCGCCTCCGACGCCCTCGACACCTACCTCTCGACGGTGAGCAATCGCACCAACACGGTGATGAAGGTGCTCGCGGTGTTCTCCGCCGTGTTCATGCCGCTCACGTTCATCACCGGCATCTTCGGCATGAACTTCCACGTGATGCCGCCGCTCGACTGGCCCGGGGGATTCACCGGCACGCTGGTCATGATGGCGCTCCTGGGCATCCTCATGGTGGTGTTCTTCAAGCGCAAGGGCTGGTTGTAGCGCCACCCCGGACGCCGCGAGATCGGCGCCCGATGCACCATCCCTGAGCGCTCGCCCCCGATTGGTGCGGGGTGAAAGCGCGGAATCGCCGTCCGGATCAGTCGTCCGGACCGACCCGTGCACGCATTCTTTTGACCGACGCCCGCACCTTCTTCGTCGCCACCCGTCTTCGCTGCGACGCAGCACTCGGAGCGGTCGCGATGCGTGCCGGACGCCGTTCCGCCGCGCGCCGGATCAGGTCGACCAGGCGTTCGACGGCGTCCTCGCGGTTGAGGGTCTGCGAGCGATGCCGTCGCGCATCGATCAGGATCACGCCCTCCCCGGTCGCCCGCGAACCGGCGAGACGGATCAGCCGCGCGCGCACATCCTCGGGGAGAGACGGCGAATTCGCGGCGTCGAAGCGCAGCTCCACGGCGGTGGAGACCTTGTTGACGTTCTGCCCGCCGGGACCGGACGCACGGACGAAGCGGAAGTCGAGTTCGGCTTCGCGCAGGCGAAGCGTCGGAGTGATGACGATCATGGTGACGCGTCAGTGTGCACTGCGGCGTGAATTCGATCCAGTCGGCGAGTCCGTCTTGGACAGGACGCGGCTGTCCACGGCAGGACATTTTCCCGGGGAAAACCGTGTTGCAAAGACCGGGGACTCGGTCTAAATTCCCGTGTGGGTTTCGAGGCAATCGGTCGTCGCGGCAGTGCTTCCGGCGAGTGCTCGCAAGGCATTCCGGGATGCGACGACGAAGGGCGGGGAACCACGATCAGTCGGACAAGAGGGTAGTTGCACTCGCGAAGTACAAAGCCAAACAACAGTGGGAGAGAGAGTCATGAAAAGATGGAGCACACAGCTGGCAGGCATCGCCAAGGCGCTGTCGGCAGCAGCCCTGATCGGCGTTGCGTCGCAGGCCGGCGCGGTCGATTGGGACCGCCTCGCCAATGCCGACAAGGACCCGAACAACTGGCTGATGTATCACGGCTCGTTCAAGGCCTATCACTACAGCGATCTGAACCAGATCAACGCGGCCAACGTCAAGAACATGCGCGTGGCATGGGTCCACAGCCCGTCCGCCAGCAAGCGCGGCGTGCAGTCCTTCCCCATCGCCGTGGACGGCGTCCTGTACTACACCTCGGCTTCGGGCCAGGTGTGGGCCCTGGACGGCGCCACCGGTGACATGATCTGGCGCTTCCAGGCCAAGCTGGACCAGGAGCGTTCGGAAGGCACCTTCTACAACCCCTACAACCGCGGCCTGGCCGTCGGTCACGGCAACGTGTACATCGGCACCACCGATGGCCGCATGATCGCCGTCGACATGAAGACCGGCAAGCAGGTGTGGGACAAGATGATCCTCACGGTCGAGGGCGGCAACAAGGGCTTCACCGGCGCCCCGGTGGTCGTGAAGGACATGGTCGTGATCGGCTCCAACGGCGGCGAACTGGCCGGTTGCTGCGGCCCGATCTTCGCGGTGGATGCCAAGACCGGCGACGTGAAGTGGCAATTCGACACCATCGGTGGCGACGAGCGCTCCCGCGCGAGCTGGGGCAACGACTCGTGGAAGACCGGTGGCGGCGGTGGCTGGATGACCGGCACGTACGACCAGGCGACCAACTCCATCTGGTGGGGCACGGCCAACCCGGCGCCCGACTACGACTGGGCCGGCGAAGCCTGGAAGACGGCGGGCGCCCGCCCTGGCGACAACCTCTACAGCTCCTCGGTCGTCGTGCTGAACGCCGACACGGGTGAACTGAAGTCGTGGTTCCAGGAAATGCCCCATGACGCGTGGGACTTCGACAGCGCGGTCGGCGAGTTCATGCAGATCGAGCGCGGCGGCAAGCGCTACATGGTGCACCCGAACAAGGGCGGCATCATCTTCGTGTACGACGCCGATCCGGCGAACGCTCCGTTGAAGGTCGCCAACGCCTACATGCTCGGCAAGACGTTCAACTACATCAAGGGCGTCGATGCGAAGACCGGCCAGCTGGTCGGCCGTCGCGAGCTGCCCGAGGGCAAGCACACCAACGTGTGCCCGGCCATCGACGGCGCGATCTCCTGGAACACCGGTGCCTACAACCCCAACACGGGGCTGCTGTACAAGGTCGGCCAGGAATGGTGCTTCGACATCGAAGTGGTGAAGGCGGATCCGCCCCCGGCGTTCTCCGGCCAGACCTACTTCGGCGCGAGCTGGACTGCCACGCATCCGGAAGGCCGCAAGGCGTTCGGTCACGTGTCGGGCCGCGATCCGCTGACGGGCAAGGTGAAGTGGGAGAAGGAGTACAAGTTCCCGCCGCTCGCCAGCCTGCTGTCCACCAAGGGTAACCTCGTGTTCGTCCCCGGCGCCGACGGCAAGCTCGACGCGCTCGACGCCCGCACCGGCGCCCTGCTGTGGCAACACAACAACGGCATCGGCCATCACGGCGGCATCATTTCCTATACGGCCAAGGGCAAGCAGTACGTTGCCGTTGCGACCGGCTGGGGAAGCCACGTGTCCGGCAACTACTGCCCGTTGTTCGGCGAGCCGTTCTGCTCCATGCCGACCGACGCGGGTCAGCTGATGGTGTTCGCACTCCCCTGATGTAACGGGGAACAAGGCGGCGCGATACGCGCGAGTCGTGGCGTAAACGCGCCGCCGCCGAAAAGCGTTGAAGGGCGAGGGAGCGATCCCTCGCCCATTTTGTTAGGGCACCACTCGTTGGGGTGTTAGCGAGGAGACAGACGTGATGATCGAAACCGCCTGGAGGATGAACATCGCCGCTGCGTTGATCGCGGCCGCCACGGGCCTGATTGCAGTACCGCTGCAGGCAGCGGACGAAGCACCGGAAGCGAAGGATGCAGCGCCCGCGACACCCGCGGAACCCGTCGCCGAATCGGAAAAGCCGAAGCTAGACGTGCGCAAGATGTTCGCGATGAACTGCAGCTGGTGCCACGACGGCTATGGCCTGCACGCCGGCAAGGGCCCCAAGCTCGCCGGCACGAAGATGAGCGAGAAGCAGATCTACGATCGCATCGCGAAGGGCAAGTCAGGGATGATGCCGGGGTTCGAGAAGACCCTGAAGAAGGAGCAGATCGACGCCTTCGTGGAGTACATCAAGGCGCTGAAGGATCCGGACACTTGAGTTCCACCTTCACCCCGAGACATGTCGACCCTCGGATTGCGGTGAGACAAAGTTCATGCGAGGGCGCGGCCGCAAGGCCACGCCCTTTGTCATTTCTGGCGAGTCAGCTCGAAACGCATGTTGTAGCCGCCGTACCGGGCGAAGCCCTTCATCCTCGTGCCATCCGCGGAGACGGGCAACTCGGCCACGAGCGCCTTGCCATCGGCGCCGGTGACCTTGAAGCGCAGGGTGGTGCCATCAGCCGCCGCCTGGGTCAGCTTCGCCGCTTCCTCTCCGAACTTCTCGTTGTTGGTCATCTGCAACGTGCCTTCCAGGGCGCCTTCACCCGCCAGCGTCAGGTGGGCCACGCCGCTGGTCATGCCGAGATACCACGGGCCCGCCCACGTTCCAGCGATCGCCGGCTGGTCTGCCACGGCGCTGATCGGCGGCACCAGCAGCGCCGCGAGACCCAGCGTCGCCAGCGTCATGGCAAAGGTTCTTCGAATCACGGTGTCATGCTCCTTCCGATTGCAAGTTTGCGCTCCGCGGGCAAGGATAGCAGTCTGCCGACGGGCTCGAGGCCAGCCGGGGGCACCGCCTGCGCGGAGGATGGATCGTCATGCCGATGAAACGGATCGAAGCGGGACAGATACGTGCCGGAGCGCCGCTGCCGTGCGATATCCACGACCGTGGCGGACGATTGATGCTGCGCGCGGGCCAGCTGATCCCGACCGACAGCCAGGTCGAACGCCTCGTCGACCAGGGCATCTACGGCGACATCGAATGGGACCAGGCCTCCCCGGAAGCGGCGCATGCCGCTCGCGTATCCGTCTATGCCCTCCTCGCGACGCTGCGGGCCGATGCCGCGCGAATCTCGTCCGAGGCTGCTGGAGAAGTGGCGGGTGTCCGGATCGCGGAGGCGACCGCACACCTGGCCCGGTCGTTGATCGAGGTCTGCGCCATGGATGCGGACGCGGCACTGGGCTCGCTGCAACTGCAGCGGGAACCGGACTACAGCGTGCGGCAGGCCATCAACACCGCGATCGTCACCGAACTCCTGCTGGTCCAGCGCGGCCTGTCGCTCGAGGCACGGGTGCCGGTGCTGTGTGCCGCTCTCACCATGAACCTGGCGATGCGCGACCTGCAGAACCAGCTCTATGCCCAGCACGAACCGCTGACCGACGCACAGAAGGCGATGGTGCTCACCCACCCCCGTGAGAGTGCCACGATGCTGAAAGCCCGGTCCGTCACGGAATCCACCTGGCTGGAGGCGGTCGAGCAGCATCACGAACTGATCGACGGGTCGGGGTATCCGGAGCGCCTCTCCGGGGATCGGCTGGCGCCCGCCGCCCAGGTGGTGGGGCTGGCGGACCGCTATTGCGCCATGGTGACCGAGCGTGCGTATCGGCCGGGCACCGCTCCGAACGCGGCGTTGCGCGAAATCTTCCTGACCCAGGGCAAGAGCGTCGATCCGATCCTGGCCGCGCAGATGGTCAAGGAGCTGGGCATCTATCCACCGGGAACCCTGGTGCAGCTCGCGAACGGCGAGACCGCCGTGGTGGTCAAGCGGACGCTCAATTCCAGCCAGCCGATCGTGCGCTCGGTCCTGAACGGCGCCGGCCTGCGGCTGCCGGCCATGCCCAAGCGACGCACCAGCCACCCGAGTTTCGCGGTGCTCGAGGTACTGCCGCACGCGCGCATGCCTTCGAACCTGGACGGTGCGGTGCTGTGGAGCGCCACCACCGTGTCGGAGGACGCCGCGGAGAACGCGACGGAACCCTGACCCGCGAACTCTAGCCGAGCATGTCGGCCCAGATGTTCCGTGCCCAGGCTTCGGCGTAGCGGCCTTCCAGTTCGTTCGGCGCGATCGACAATCCGCCGCTGCCCGGCACGGTCAGCATCGTCTTCTTCTCGACGTCGTACTGATGCACCGATGCGATGTGGATCACGTCGGCGCCGGTGACAAAGCTGTAGCACGTGTTGTTGATGACCGGACGGGCGTTGACGCTGTCGCCACGCAGCAGCGCGATCACCGCGGCCGCGCAGACCTTGGCATGCTGGTTGGCCATGTGGCCCGACTTGGGCATCTGCGGTGCCGCGAGGATGGCGTCGCCGAGCACGTGGATGTTCTTCTGCGCGAGCGACTCGTAACTGAGGAAGTCGACGCCGCACCATTTGTTGTTCGCGGTGATGAGCCCGGTGCGCTCCGCGATCGCGGCGGCCTTCATCGGCGGGATCACGTTGAGCACGTCGGCCTTGACCTCGTCGAACTGGAGCTTCGCGGTGAGGGTCTGCACGTCCACGTCGACCAGTTCGCTGTTGGGCAGGTACTCGACGATGCCGGGATACATTTCCTCCCATGCCTTCCGGAACAACGCTTCCTTCGACACGACCTTGTCGTTGGCATCGAGGATCAGGACCTTCGACTTCGGCTTGTTCAGCTTGAAGTACCAGGCGACCTGGCAGGCGCGCTCGTACGGTCCGGGCGGACAGCGGTAGGGGGCCTTGGGCACGGTCACGGCGAACACGCCGCCATCCGGCATGGCCTCGAGCTGGCGGCGCAGGGCGAGCGTCTGGGGCCCCGCCTTCCAGGCGTGCAGCACACGCTCCCGCGTACTTTCCTCGCGCAAGCCGGGAATGCTCGAATAGTCCAGGTCCAGGCCCGATGACACGATCAGACGGTCGTAGGGCAGCGACTTGCCGCTCGCGAGCGTGACGGTCCGACCGGCTGCATCGATCCCGACCACCTCGTCGTGCAATACGTTGACGCCATGCTTCGACGCGAGGTCGCCGTAGCCCCGTGTGAGATCCGCAAGCGTGGTGGTGCCGGCCAGGATGCGATTGCTGAGCGGACAGGAGACGAACTCCGCGTTGCGCTCCACGAGCGTCACGTCGATCCCGGTGCTCCACAGGCGCAGGTACTTCGCCGCCGTAGCGCCACCGAATCCACCACCGATCACGACCACGCGACCCGAGGCTGCCTGCGCACTCAACGGCAGACCCGCCACGCTGGCGACCGTCGCGGCGCCGACCGCGCGGATGAAATGCCTTCTGTTCCGATTCATCGTCGCCGTCTCCTCGTTCCGGTCAGCGCGCTTTCTGCGCCGCGAAATAATCCGCGATCAGCTCGAACTGGGCTTCGGTGTAGCCCTTCGAATGCTGCTGCATGATGGTGGCTGCCCGGGTGCCCGACTTGAACTCCTCCATCGCGTTCAGGATGTAGGCGCGATCGAGTCCCGCCAGCGACGGCATGCCGCCCACACTGCGTCCCTGGGTGCCATGGCAGCCGGTGCAGTTCGCCGCTACGTATCGACCAGGGTGCTCGTCCACGGCGAACGCCGCAGAGGCGGCGAACCATGCGGGCACCGAGAGCAGGATCGCCAGCAGCGCGGAGCGGTTTCGTTTCATGGGCTTCTCCTCGAGCGGATGCAAATGCGATGGAGGACTGCGTGTGTCCTCAACGCAGCGGGTCCGCCAACGGTCGACGCGCAACGAAGGACGACTCGATGCTCACCGAGCCGTCCCCGGCACCCACGATCAGGCGACGCTGCTTTCCTCTTCTTCGCGCGCCGGTTGCGGCGGCGGGCCATCGAAGACGAGCTTCACCTTGCCCTCGGCATCCATGTCCACCAGCACCTTGCCGCCCGCCACGAGCTTGCCGAACAGCAACTCGTCGGCGAGGGCCCGCCGGATGGTGTCCTGGATGAGGCGCGACATGGGCCGCGCACCCATCAGGGGATCGAAACCGTCCTTGGCGAGGTAGTCCTTGAGCGCCTGGCTGAAACTCACGTCGACCTTCTTCTCGTGGAGCTGCTCCTCGAGCTGGATGAGGAACTTGTCCACCACGCGCAGGATCACGTCGTGGGTGAGCGCCGCGAAGGAAATGGTCGCGTCGAGCCGGTTACGGAACTCCGGCGTGAACATGCGCTTGATGTCCGCCATTTCGTCGCCGGCCTGCTTGCCCAGCGTGAAACCGATGGACGTCTTCGACAGCGATTCCGCGCCGGCGTTGGTGGTCATGATGATCACCACGTTGCGGAAGTCGGCCTTGCGGCCGTTGTTGTCGGTCAACGTGCCGTGGTCCATCACCTGCAGCAGGATGTTGAAGATGTCCGGATGTGCCTTCTCGATTTCGTCCAGCAACAGCACGGCATAGGGATGCTTGCTGATCGCCTCGGTCAACAGGCCGCCCTGGTCGAAGCCGACGTAGCCGGGTGGCGCACCGATCAGCCGCGACACGGCGTGGCGCTCCATGTATTCGGACATGTCGAAGCGGATCAGCTCGACGCCGAGGGTATAGGCGAGCTGGCGCGCGACCTCGGTCTTGCCGACGCCGGTGGGGCCGGAGAACAGGAAGTTGCCGATCGGCTTCTGCGGATTGCCCAAGCCGCTGCGCGACATCTTGATCGCGGCAGCCAGCGCGTCGATGGCCTTGTCCTGACCGAACACGACGGCCTTCAGGTCACGGTCGAGCGTCTTCAGCGCGGTGCGATCGTTCGAGGACACGTTCTGCGCGGGAATGCGCGCGATCTTCGCGATGATGTCCTCGATGTCGTGCTTGCCGATCACCTTGCGCTGCTTCGACTTCGGCAGGATGCGCTGGGCAGCACCCGCCTCGTCGATCACGTCGATGGCCTTGTCGGGCAAATGGCGATCGTTGATGAAGCGCGCGGAGAGCTCGGCAGCCGTCGTGAGGGCGGCCTCGGTATAGCGCACGCCGTGGTGCGCCTCGAACCGCGTCTTGAGTCCGCGCAGGATCGCCACGGTCTCGTCGACGGTCGGCTCCACCACGTCGATCTTCTGGAACCGGCGCGACAGCGCGTGGTCCTTCTCGAAGATGCCGCGGAACTCGTTGTAGGTGGTCGCGCCGATGCACTTCAACTGACCGGACGACAGTGCCGGCTTGAGCAGGTTGGAGGCGTCGAGCGTTCCGCCCGACGCCGCACCGGCGCCGATCAGCGTGTGGATCTCGTCGATGAACAGGATCGCGTTCGGGTTCTCGATCAGCTGCTTCAGCACCGCCTTCAGGCGCTGCTCGAAATCGCCGCGATACTTGGTGCCGGCGAGCAGCGCGCCCATGTCGAGTGCGTAGACCACGGAATGCGCGAGGATCTCCGGTACCTGGCCCTCGATCACGCGACGCGCGAGGCCCTCGGCGATGGCCGTCTTGCCCACGCCGGCTTCACCCACCAGCAGCGGGTTGTTCTTGCGGCGCCGGCACAGCGTCTGGATCACGCGCTCGAGCTCGCGGTCGCGGCCGATGAGCGGATCGATCTTGCCGGCGATGGCGAGCGCGTTGAGGTTGAGCGTGTAGGTTTCGAGCGCGCCGCCGGATTGCTGTTCGGAGTCGCTGTCGGCCTCGGCTTCCGCCTTGCTGCTCGCAGGGGCATTGCTCTGCGGCACCTTGCTGATGCCGTGGGAGATGAAGTTGACCACGTCCAGGCGGGTCACGCCCTTCTGGTGCAGGAAATAGACCGCGTGGGAATCCTTCTCGCCGAAGATCGCCACCAGCACGTTGGCGCCGGTCACTTCCTTCTTGCCCGAGGACTGCACGTGCAGGATCGCGCGCTGGATCACGCGCTGGAATCCGAGCGTGGGCTGGGTGTCGACCTCGTCGCCCGAAACGACGGGAGTGTGCTCGTTGATGAAATCGGTGAGCTGCTTGCGCAACTCGTCGACGTTCGCCGCGCATGCGCGCAGCACCTCGGATGCGGACGGATTGTCCAGCATGGCGAGCAACAGGTGCTCGACCGTGATGAACTCGTGGCGCTTCTGCCGGGCTTCCATGAAGGCCATGTGCAGACTGACCTCAAGCTCCTGCGCGATCATTCAGTTTTCCTCCATCACGCACTGCAGTGGATGCTGGTGCTGCCGGGAATACGAAATCACCTGCTCGACCTTCGTGGCTGCGACATCCTTCGGGTAGACCCCGCAGACACCCATTCCTTCCCGGTGGACCTTGAGCATCACCTGAGTGGCCTGCTCACGCGTCATGCCGAAGAAGTTCTGCAGAACGCCCACGACGAAATCCATGGGCGTGTAATCGTCGTTGAGCAGGAGGACCTTGAAGAGAGGGGGCGGCTTGACCTTCTGCTTTTCGACCTCGAGGACACCACCTTCGCGAGGACCAGTTGCCATGACCTGACTACGCAGACGTTTTCCTTCGATGACGACCCTATTTTGCGCGATACCCGGAAATTTACAAGGGGCGCTTCGCGCTGGTGCACGGTCGGTTTGAGAGCGGATTTCACGCCTTCTTCATGTGCGAGATCATCGCCTTGCCGAAACCGGAGCACGATACCTGCGTGGCACCGGTCATCAGGCGGGCGAAGTCGTACGTGACGGTGCGCGCGGTGATGGCAGCCTCGGTCGAGCGGATGATCAGATCCGCGGCCTCGATCCAGCCCATGTGCCGCAGCATCATCTCGGCCGAAAGGACGAGCGAACCCGGGTTCACGTAGTCCTTCCCCGCGTACTTCGGCGCAGTGCCGTGGGTGGCTTCGAACATCGCCACCGAGTCGCTCAGGTTCGCACCCGGCGCGATGCCGATGCCGCCCACCTGGGCCGCCAGCGCGTCGGAGATGTAGTCGCCGTTCAGGTTGAGCGTTGCGATCACGTCGTATTCTTCGGGCCGCAGCAGGATCTGCTGGAGGAACGCATCGGCGATGACATCCTTGATCACGATTCCGCCCGGAAGTTTCATCCACGGACCACCGTCGAGCAATTCAGCGCCGAATTCCTTCTGTGCGAGCGCGTAACCCCAGTCGCGGAACGCGCCTTCCGTGAACTTCATGATGTTGCCCTTGTGCACCAGGGTCACCGACTTGCGCTTGTTCGCGACGGCGTACTGGATGGCCTTGCGCACCAGGCGCTCCGTCCCTTCGCGCGACACGGGTTTGATGCCGATGCCGGAGGTGTCGGGGAAGCGGATCTTCTTGACGCCCATCTCGGAGATGAGGAACTTGATGACCTTGCGCGAGGCGTCGGTCTCGGCCTGCCATTCGATGCCGGCGTAGATGTCTTCCGAGTTCTCGCGGAAGATGACCATGTCGGTCTTTTCCGGGTTCTTTAGCGGACTGGGAACGCCGGTGAAATAACGCACGGGACGCAGGCAGACGTACAGGTCCAGCTCCTGCCGCAACGCGACGTTGATCGAACGGATGCCACCGCCCACCGGCGTGGTGAGCGGCCCCTTGATCGACACGACGTATTCCTTCGATGCCTGGAGTGTTTCTTCCGGCAACCAGACGTTCTCGCCGTAGACCTTGGTCGACTTCTCGCCGGCGTAGATCTCCATCCACGAGATCTTCCGCTTGCCGGCGTAGGCCGTCGCGATCGCTGCGTCCACCACGTCCTTCATGACTGGCGTGATGTCCACGCCGGTGCCGTCGCCCTCGATGAACGGAATGATCGGATGATCGGGTACGGCGAGGGTGAAGTCCTTGTTGACGACGATCTTCTCGCCGCTGGTGGGCACCTTGATATGCTTGTACATGAATGACCTGTGGGTTGTTGTGGAGATTCGCCCGCTGCGCGGATTCGTGGTTTGAAGAATGCAAGCGGTTGAATCTTAGTCCACTCGCCCCTCCTTTGCGAAACCCGCTTCGCATCTCACCCTCTTCATCGGCAACGCGCGCATGAACTTCAAGACAACCGACCTGTGCGATGCCCATGCCGATCGCCTGCGCATCCTCCAACCCATCCTGCGCAGCTTCGGCGGCCATGCGGCCTGCAGCGGACCGATCCGGACCTTGAAGGTCTTCGAGGACAACGCCCTGGTGCGCGCCACGCTTTCGGAACCGGGCAACGGACAGGTGCTCGTGGTCGATGGCGGCGGCTCGCTCCGCTGCGCGCTCGTCGGCGACCAGATTGCGCAGCTCGCGGTGGACAACGGCTGGCGCGGAATCGTCGTCTGGGGATGCATCCGGGATTCCGTGCAGGTGGCGACCATGCCCGTCAGCGTGTTCGCGCTGGCTACGCATCCGCTGCGCAGCGTCAAGAAGGGCACCGGTGAACGCGACGTTCCCGTCACCTTCGGCGGCATCACCTTCGTTCCCGGCGATCACCTCTACGCCGACGAGGACGGGATCATCGTCTCCTCGACCCGCCTGGACGGCTGACTTCGCCGCAGTGAGCAAAACCAGATCCCATAATCCGGGAATCCATGGGCACTGGCGCCTCAACTACATGATTTAGTGTAGTTGAAGGGTATTCTCAACGGATTGTTGCACCGCGCAATCCCGTCGGTATAGCCTCTGGAGCACACAATCCTCGACGCGGTCATCACTGCTCGGGTGCTTACCGGGGCAGGCGCCAAAGCGCCTTCTCCTCCGGTCGGCCGGAATCGACCTCCGGCCGGCCCTGTGGAATCGGCCCGGCCGTGGCTCCAATGCGGCCCCGGGGGTAGTCCCGACGCCCGCCCCGGCACCAGATCTCTTCATCATCACAGAGGAACGCCAACATGACCCGTGACCAGGAAATCGCGCAGATCAAGAAAGACTGGGCAGAGAACCCGCGCTGGAAGGGACTCTCCCGACCCTACAGTGCCGAGGACGTGCACCGCCTCCGCGGCACCGTGCAGATCGAACACACGCTCGCCCGTCGCGGCGCCGAGAAGCTCTGGAAGCTGCTCCAGGAAGAACCCTTCATCAACGCGCTCGGCGCCCTCACCGGCAACCAGGCCATGCAGCAGGTGAAGGCCGGCCTCAAGGCCATCTACCTCTCGGGCTGGCAGGTCGCGGCCGACGCCAACGGCGCCGGCGAGATGTATCCCGACCAGTCGCTCTATCCGGTCGACAGCGTGCCCTCCGTGGTCCGTCGCATCAACAGCACCTTCATCCGCGCCGACCAGATCCACCATGCCGAGGGCAAGGATCACACCGACTGGTTCGCGCCGATCGTGGCCGACGCCGAAGCCGGCTTCGGCGGCGTGCTGAACGCCCACGAACTGATGAAGGCGATGATCGATGCAGGCGCGGCCGGCGTCCATTTCGAAGACCAGCTCGCAGCGGCCAAGAAATGCGGCCACATGGGCGGCAAGGTGCTCGTGCCCACGCAGGAAGCCGTACAGAAACTGGTTGCGGCCCGCCTGGCGGCAGACATCATGGGCGTGCCGACGCTGGTCTTCGCGCGCACCGACGCGGAAGCCGCCAACCTCATCACTTCCGACTTCGACGAGAACGACAAGCCGTTCGTCACCGGCGAGCGCACCGCCGAGGGCTTCTACCGGGTCAACAACGGCATCGGCCAGGCGATCTCCCGCGGCCTCGCCTACGCCCCGTACGCCGATCTCATCTGGTGCGAGACCGGCACGCCGGACCTGCAGTTCGCGCGCAAGTTCGCCGATGCGATCCACGCCGCCTTTCCCGGCAAGATGCTCTCGTACAACTGCTCGCCGTCGTTCAACTGGAAGAAGAACCTGGACGACGCGACGATCGCCAAGTTCCAGCGGGAACTGGGTGCCATGGGCTACAAGTTCCAGTTCATCACGCTGGCCGGCTTCCATTCCCTCAACTACGGCATGTTCGAGCTCGCCTATGGCTACGCGCGGGACAACATGTCCGCCTTCGTCGAACTGCAGCAGAAGGAATTCGCAGCCGCCGAGAAGGGCTTCACGGCCGTGAAGCACCAGCGCGAGGTCGGCACCGGCTACTTCGACGAAGTGACCCAGGTGATCCAGGCGGGCCGCTCGTCCACCACGGCACTCACCGGCTCCACCGAGGAAGCGCAGTTCGCCTGACGCCTTCCGACTCCGACCGATCGAACCGCCCGCGAGCGCATCGCTCCCGGGCGGTTTTTTTGTGCCGGACATCCGGGAATGCCAATTGGGAAAACCCGATGCCATAATGCGCAATTGCCGAGCACGCGGCATCCCGCTGCCACCCTCACTGTTACCTCTGCTGTTACCCCGTCCAGACGTGCAATTCCGGAGATCCCCATGAGCACCCAGAACTACGGCGCCGGCATCGAAGTCCTCGCGCCGGTCCCGTCCGAATTCGCCTCGATCCTTACCCCTGAAGCCGTCGGCTTCGTCGCGAAACTGCACCGCTCCCTGAACGCCCGCCGGCTCGAACTGCTCGAGCGGCGCAAGGCCCGGCAGATCGAGATCGATGCCGGTCGCCTCCCCGATTTCCTGCCCGAGACGCAGCACATCCGCGACGGCGAATGGCAGGTGGCACCGGTTCCGGCGGACCTCCAGGACCGCCGCGTGGAGATCACCGGCCCCACCGATCGCAAGATGGTGATCAACGCGCTCAACTCCGGCGCCAGCATGTTCATGGCGGATTTCGAGGATTCGAGCACGCCCACGTGGGAGAACCAGATCCGCGGCCAGATCAACATGCGCGATGCGCTCGCGGGCACCATCACCTTCAGCAACCCGGATGGCAAGCAGTACCGCCTGAACGAGAAGGTCGCCACGTTACTGGTGCGTCCGCGCGGCTGGCATCTCGAGGAGAAGCACCTCAAGGTGGATGGCCAGGCGGTCTCGGGCGGGCTGTTCGACTTCGGCCTGTATTTCTTCCACAACGCGAAGGACCGCGTGAAGAAGCGCTCGGGCATCTATCTCTACCTCCCCAAGATGGAAAGCCACCTCGAGGCACGTCTCTGGAACGACGCGTTCGTGCTCGCGCAGGAAACGCTCGGCGTGCCGCAAGGTTCGGTGAAGGCGACGGTGCTGATCGAAACCATTCTCGGCGCGTTCGAAATGGAAGAGATCCTGTACGAACTGCGCGAGCACTCGGCCGGACTCAACTGCGGCCGCTGGGACTACATCTTCTCCTGCATCAAGAAGTTCAAGAAGCAGCCCGAGTTCATCCTCGCCGATCGCGGGCTCGTGACCATGACGAGCCCGTTCATGCGTGCCTACTCGCTGCTGCTGATCAAGACCTGCCACAAGCGCGGCACCTTCGCCATGGGCGGCATGGCCGCGCAGATTCCGATCAAGAACGATCCGGCCGCGAACGACGCGGCCATCGCCAAGGTCCGGGCCGACAAGAGCCGCGAAGCGAGCGACGGCCATGACGGCACCTGGGTCGCGCACCCAGGTCTCGTGCCGATCGCGAAGGAGGAGTTCGACAAGGTCATGAAGACGCCGAACCAGATTTCGCGCCAGCGCGACGACGTCAAGGTGAGCGCGAAGGACCTGGTCGACTTCCAGCCCAAGGGACCGATCACCGAGAACGGCCTGCGCATCAACATCAACATCGGCATCCAGTACATGGGCGCGTGGCTGGCCGGCACCGGCTGCGTGCCGATCTTCAACCTGATGGAAGACGCCGCCACCGCAGAGATCTCGCGCGCGCAGATCTGGCACTGGATCCGCAGCCCGAAGGGCGTGCTCGACGACGGCCGCAAGATCACGCGCGAACTCTTCTCCTCGCTGGTGCCGCAGGAACTCGGCAAGGTGAAGGAAATGCTCGGCGACAAGGGCTGGAATGCCGGGCGCTACGAGGAAGGCGCGAAGATGTTCGAGCAGCTCACGCTCGCCGAGGACTTCGCCGACTTCCTGACGCTGCCCGCCTACGACTGGATCATCGAGCACGAACATCGTTGAGCACCCGCTTCTTCGAAGTGCCCCCATCCTGACCTTCCCCCGGCTCGAGCCGGAGGAAGGGACGTACCGCTCCTTCCCCCACCTGTGGTGGGGGAAGGCGGGGATGGGGGCTGCACGCCAGGAACTGCGACGTCGCCCGAACCCGTGCCGCGCGTGATCCTGTTCAACAAACCCTTCGGGGTGCTCAGCCAGTTCACGAGCGAGGCTGGCAAGCGCACCCTGAAGGACTACATCGACGTGCCGGGCGTCTATGCCGCCGGGCGCCTCGATGCCGACAGCGAGGGCCTGCTCGTCCTCACCGACGATGGCGCGTTGCAGGCACGGCTCGCCGACCCGCGCCACAAGCAACCGAAGACCTACTGGGTCCAGGTGGAAGGCGTTCCGGACGAAGACGCGCTCGACCGGTTGCGCCACGGCGTCGTGCTGAAGGACGGACCAACGCGCCAGGTCGACGCCAGGTTCATCGACGAGCCACCGGGCCTGTGGCCGCGCGACCCTCCCATTCGTACGCGCCGCGATATTCCGACCGCCTGGCTCGAACTGATCCTCACGGAAGGGAAGAATCGGCAGGTGCGTCGCATGACGGCCGCCGTGGGACTGCCGACCTTGCGTCTCGTCCGCCAGCGGATCGGCCCCTGGAGTCTCGACGAACTTGCGCCCGGCACCTGGCGCGATGTCGCCTTTCCCAGACGATAAATTTCGCATCTCCAGGTCAACGCGGACCCTGCATCCGTCGTTTCCGCACTCGACGCGATTCCATGCGTCGTGTTGTCATAACCAATCGGAGATTGATCATGCAAAAACTGCTCGCTGCTATCCTGGTCGGCGTGTTCGCCATTTCCGCCGGCTCCATGGCTTTCGCGGAAGACAAGAAGGAAGAGCCGAAGAAGGAAGAAAAGAAGAAGTAATCCGGTTCTTCTCGCAAGTGGAAAAGGCAGGGCTTCGTGCCCTGCCTTTTTTTCGCCTTTTGACGACACTCGCACCCGGCCGGTATTCTTGCGGGTGGACTTTCATGCGGTTGAACCCGCCGGACCGCCCAGCGCGAGGTCTGCGCACTCCGGGGGCTGCAAACGCGGGAACGTGGGGTCCGCTTCATTCCGGCCATGAACGATTCCATCTGGAAACCGCACGTCACCGTCGCTGCCGTCATCGAGCGGGACGGTCGCTTGCTCCTCGTGGAGGAGGAAACCGACGACGGGCGGCGCCTCAATCAGCCTGCGGGACATCTCGAGGCCGATGAAACCATCATCGCCGGCACGGTGCGGGAGGCGCTGGAGGAAACGGCCTACCGCTTCGAGCCGCGCCACCTGATCGGCGTGTATCGCTGGCAGCATCCTTCCGGCATCGTGTACCTGCGCTTCGCTTTCACCGGACCGATCATCGACCACGAGGCCGACCGCGTGCTCGATCGAGGCATCCTGCGGGCCCTGTGGTTGACGCCGGAGGAGTTGCGCGCCGAACAGGCGCGGCATCGCAGTCCGCTGGTCATGCGCTGCGTGAACGACTACCTGGCCGGGCGCCGCTATCCGCTCGAGGTCCTGGCGCACATCGAATGAGCGTCGCAGCCCTCGTCCTCGCCCTGGCTTCCGCACCCCTCCCGCCCGCCACGGTGGAGCTCTGTTACAACTACGGCTGCGCGCGTCGCGCCTTGGTGCGCTTCGACGCCGGCGTGATCGACGCCACCGCTGCCGTGTTCGACGAAGTCGACGACGCGCCCAGCGAGCGAATGGCCATCTCGCTCGCGATGGGCATGCTGGCGCGCGCCGCTTCGGCCGACGCACCCGTGGGTGCCGACCTGGGGGGCAACGGATATGCCGAATCCGGTGTCGAAGGGCGCATGGACTGCATCGACCACTCGACCAACGCGACCCGCTACCTCGCCTTCATGAGCCACCGCGGCTGGCTGCGTTTCCACGACACCGGTCCGCGCGTGCTGCGCATGAACTACTTCGTGGTCGCCCACTGGACGGCGACCATTCGCGATCGCGGCACCGGCACCGAGTACGCGGTGGACACGTGGTTCCGGCGCAATGGCTATCCGGCCGTCGTGATGCCGCTGGCCGCGTGGAAGCAGGGAGCCTCGCCGCGATGAGCGCACGGCGCGTGGTGGTCGGCCTCTCGGGCGGCGTCGATTCCGCAGTGGCCGCCTGGCTGCTCAAGGACCAGGGTTTCGAAGTCATCGGCCTGTTCATGAAGAACTGGGAGGACGATGACGACGACGAGTACTGCAGCACCCGCGAGGATCTCGTCGATGCGGTCTCGGTGGCGGAGGTCATCGGCATCGAAGTGGAGGCGGTGAATTTCTCGGCGGAGTATCGCGAACGCGTGTTCGCGAGCTTTCTCGCCGAGTATCGCGCGGGACGTACGCCCAACCCCGACGTGCTGTGCAACAGCGAGATCAAGTTCAAGGCGTTCCTCGACCATGCGCTCGCCATGGGCGCGGAGCGCATCGCCACCGGACACTATGCCGGCGTGCACGAACTCGACGGCCGCTTCGAGCTGCTCAAGGCCGCCGATGCCTCGAAGGACCAGAGCTACTTCCTGCACCGACTGGTCCAGGCGCAGCTCGCGCGGACCCTGTTTCCGCTGGCCGGCCTGCTGAAGCGCGACGTGCGCACACTGGCCGCGAAGCTGGGCCTGCCGAATCACGCCAAGAAGGATTCGACCGGCATCTGCTTCATCGGCGAGCGGCCGTTCCGCGAGTTCCTCAACCGGTATCTGCCGCGCGAGCCGGGCGAGATGGTAACGCTCGAGGGACGCGTGGTCGGCACGCACATGGGCCTCATGTACTACACCATCGGCCAGCGCCAGGGGCTCGGCATCGGCGGCGACGGCCTGCCCTGGTACGTCGCGGCCAAGGATCTCACGGCCAACCGACTGATCGTCGTCCAGGGGCATGAGCACCCATCGCTCAAGGCGCCGGCACTCGTCGCGTCCGACCTGAGCTGGGTCGCTGCCGAACTACCGCGCGCGGACCGGGCCTACACGGCCAAGACCCGCTATCGGCAGGCGGATGCGCCGTGCCGGCTGCGATCGACGCCGAACGGCATCGAGGTGGCGTTCGACACGCCCCAATGGGCCATCACCCCCGGGCAGTCGGTGGTGATCTACGACGGCCAGGTGTGTCTCGGCGGCGGCGTCATCGAGCGCGCCGTGACTGACGTCGCGCTGCCGCAGGCAGCCTGAGGGTCAGCCGACCGGAACGCTGGCCTCGAAACTCGGTCGCTTGAACAGCTTCGCGGCGTGCCGATCGAGATTCGGGTACGCCGTGCGCCAGGGAATCGCGGGGAAGCGGAAATCGAGATACCCCAGCGCACATCCGAGTGCGATGTCGGCCAGCGTGAAGCCCTCGTCGTAGCACCAGGGCCGCTCCTCGAGCTCGGCGGCCGCGTGCTCGAGCGCAGAGTCGACCTTGCCCATCTGCCGCTCGATCCATTCCATGCTCTGGTTCGGCTTCGCCCGGCGGCCTTCGTAGACGGTCGACACCGCCGCATCGAGGATGCCGTCGGCGAGCGCCTCCCAGCGCCGCACCTGGATGCGCTGCCGGCTGGTCTCGGGAATCAGCCGGGCCACGGGCGACACGCCGTCGAGGTACTCGACGATCACACGCGAATCGAAGATCGTGGTGCCGTCGTCCAGCACCAGCACCGGCACCTTGCCGAGCGGGTTGAATTCGAGGACCGGCGAGCCGGGCTCCGAGGGGCTGTGCACCTCGAAGTCGTAGTCGATGCGTTTTTCGGCGAACACCACGCGCACCTTGCGGGTGTACGGACTGCCCAGGGTGCCGATGAGCTTCATTCGGGGCCTGCTCGATCGTTCGAAAAAAGGCCGCGAGTATAGCAGCGCAGCAGTGCGCGGCGACGTTCAGTTCAGTGCGCTGCGCAACAGAAGCCGCAATTCAGGCAGCAGATCCTCGCCGAACCAGGGGTGGCGCCTGAGCCAGCCGCCGTTGCGCCAGCTCGGGTGCGGCAGCGGCAGGTACTGCGGCAGGTATTCGCGAAATGCGCTGACCGTTTCCGTCAACCCGCGTTTGCGCCGAGCGCCCAGGTAATACGCCTGCGCATAGCTGCCGACCAGCAAGGTGAGGTTCACGTGCTTCAGCTGCGGCACCAGCTTCGGATGCCACAGCGCCGCGCACTCCGGTCGCGGCGGCAGGTCCGCACCCGCCACGGTGCCGGGGTAGCACAGGCCGACCGGCAGGATCGCCACTCGCGTCGTATCGTAGAACTCGTCCGGTGCGAGCTGGAGCCAGTCGCGCAAACGGTCGCCGGAGGGGTCGTTCCATGGGATGCCGCTCTCGTGGACGCGCCGTCCGGGTGCCTGACCCACGATGAGCAGGCGCGCAGTCGTGGCCAGGCGCATCACCGGGCGCGGCGGATGCGGCAGGTGCGCCGCGCACACGGTGCAGGCGCGGGCTTCGCGCAGGAGACGGTCCAGGTTCATGCGCCGATTGTACGAAGTCGATCGCACGAAGTAAGGGCCGCGGGTGCCTTTCCGATAAAATCCGGTTCTTTCGCACGCCGCCGACCCCATGGAGCTCAACGCCCTCACCGCCCTTTCACCGCTCGACGGACGCTATCGCGGCAAGGTGGCGGCGCTCGCCGATCATTTCAGCGAGTACGCGCTGATCCGCTACCGCGTCCGGGTGGAGATCGAGTGGCTCAAGGCGCTGGCCGCCGAGCCCGGCATCACCGAGCTTCCCGCGTTCTCCGCGGCCACGATCGCCGAGCTCGACGCCGTGGCGAGCGGATTCTCGATCGCCGACGCGGAGGCCGTGAAGGCCATCGAGGTACGCACCAATCACGACGTCAAGGCCGTGGAGTACTGGATCCGCGAGCGTTTCGAGACCAATCCCGAGGTGGGCGGCAGCAACCAGTTCATCCACTTCGCCTGCACCTCCGAGGACATCAACAACCTCTGCCACGGCCTGATGCTGGCCGAATCGCGCAGCGCAATCCTCCTGCCGGCGCTGGATGCGATCATCGCGCGCCTGGCTGCCATGGCGCACACCCTGGCCGAGCAGCCGATGCTCGCACGCACCCACGGTCAGCCGGCGACGCCCACCACGCTCGGCAAGGAACTGGCGAACGTCGCCGCGCGCCTGAAGCGCGCGCGCGAGCGCATCGCAGCGGTTGCGTTGCCGGCGAAGATCAACGGTGCGGTCGGCAACTACAACGCGCATGTCGCCGCCTATCCTGCCATCGACTGGCCATCGCTTTCGCGCCGGGTCGTCGAGTCCCTCGGTCTCGAATTCAATGCCTTCACCACGCAGATCGAACCGCACGACGGCATCGCGGAACTGTGCGACGCCTACGCGCGCGCCAACACGATCCTGCTCGATCTCGACCGCGACGTCTGGGGCTACGTCTCGCTGGAGTACTTCCGCCAGAGGGTGAAGGCGGGGGAGATCGGTTCGTCCACCATGCCGCACAAGGTCAACCCGATCGACTTCGAGAATTCCGAGGGCAACCTGGGCGTCGCCAACGCGCTGCTCCATCACCTCTCGACGAAGCTGCCGGTCTCGCGCTGGCAACGTGACCTCACCGACTCCACCGTGCTGCGCAACCTCGGCTCCGCACTCGGATACACGCTGCTCGCGTGGGACTCCTGCCTGAAGGGTATCGGCAAGCTCGAAGCCAATCCCGCGGCGCTGGATGCCGATCTCGATGCGACCTGGGAAGTACTCGCCGAGCCGATCCAGACGGTCATGCGCCGCTTCGGCATCGCCGATGCCTACGAGCAACTGAAGGAATTGACGCGCGGCCGCGGCGGCATCACGCGCGAATCGCTCGCAGGCTTCATCCGCGGCCTGGCCATCCCCGAATCCGAGAAGGCGCGGCTGCTCGCGCTCACCCCGGCCACCTACACGGGTCTCGCGGCCGCGCTGGCCCGCGAAATCTGAATCCCACGCGAGGTCCCGCCATGAGCCTAGCCGACCACGACGTCGATACCACCGCTTCCTTGCCGTCCCCGCTGACCGACGAAGATGCGCGCCAACTCGAGACCCTCTTCGAAGGCTGGAGCGCGCTCGCGGACCAGGAGCGGACCATGCCCCCGCCCTCGCCGCTCGCATTCAAGCTGCTCTCGCTCGACACGAACGCCGATTCCGCCGGGCACGACCTGACCGAGATCATCGAGAGCGATCCGGTGTTGACCGCCCGTGTGCTCGGCGTGGCCAACTCCGCACGTTTCGGCGTGCCCGGCAGGCCGCTGATGGACGTGCCGGGCTCCGTGCTGCGGCTGGGCATCGACCTCACCATGGAGGTCTGCCAGGCCCAGCTGTTCGGCCTGTGGGTGCGGCACGGCGCGGCGCTCGTGGACGATCGCCTGGTGCGCACCCTGTGGCTCGAATACCTGATGACCGGCTTCTGCGCCCGCGAGATCGCGCAGATGCTCAGCGGCGACGTGGATCCGAACGTCGCCTACGCCGGCGGCATGCTGCATGACGTGGGCACCCTCGCCCTTTGCTGGGCGCAGCCGGCCGCCATGGCCCGCTTCGTCCGCGCCGGCTACGCACTCGGCACGCCGCTGTACGACCGCTTCGTCGTCGCCCACTCAGGCGTCGGCGCAGCCTTGCTGCGGCGCTGGCAGGCACCCGGCGAACTGGTGCAGATTGCCGGCACCCATCACGCGGGGCTGAATCCGCGCGCACTCGCCTCGGCGCTGGTGGTCTACGTCGCCGACCACCTGCACGAAGGCATCCTCGCGCACGAAGGCGTGGAAGTGAAAGCGCCGGGCGACTATCCGCTCGGCTGCTTCGGCCACGCGACCGAGCCGGTGACCGCGGCGCTGGAAGCGCTCGGCCTCGCCGATCGGCTCGACGCGATCATCCTGCGCGTAGGCCACGCGAGCCACCGGCTGGAGATGCTGGCAAGCGGCATACCGAATTGAATCGGGCTCCGGAACCGCCGGCGGTCGTCCGCTTCTACGACACCCACCCGATCAACGAAGACCAGATCCTGCACGCACTCGAGGCTCGCGGTGCGGCACTGGGCACGCTCACCGAAGAGATCCTGAAGGATCACGACCAGGATCACTTCGGCGGCATCGAAGCCAACGACCTGCTGATCGCCGCGGCCGGCATCCGCCCCGAGCACGCGGTGCTCGACGTCTGCAGTGGCATGGGTGGGCCGGCGCGCTATCTAGCGCATCGTATCGGCTGCCGCGTGACGGGCCTCGACCTGACCACGAGCCGCCACGAGAGCGCACAGCGGCTCACAAGTCTCGTGCATCTCGATCATCTCGTGACGTTCCGCCTCGGCAATGCACTCGACATGCCGTTCGGGGACGCGAGCTTCGACGTCGTCATCGGGCAGGAAGCGTGGTGCCATGTGCCCGAGAAACCACGCCTCGTCGCCGAGTGCGCGCGCGTGGTGAAGCCCGGCGGCGTCATCGCGTTCACCGACATCCTGCGGCGCGACGCGCTCACGGATGCCGAGATGGCGCGGCTGCGAAGCGAGATGGCCTTCCCGGCACTGGAAACCCTCGATGGCTACGCCGCGCTGCTCGAGGCCAATGGCTGCACGCTTTCGCACCACGAGGACTTGAGCGACCTGTGGGCGCGGATCCTCACGCAGCGCCTGGCGATGTATCGCAGCCTGGGCGCGGATACGGAACGCAAGTTCGGCTCCGCTCGCTCGCACCAGTGGGACGACACCTACGCGTTCTTCGTGGAGCGATTCGAGCGCGGCGGACTCGGCGGCGGACGTTTCGTCGCGCAAAGAACCGCCTGAGGCCCGGCGGCACCTTCAGGCGTCGTCCTTGTCGTCCTCGTTCTCGTCCTCGTTTTCGTCCGTCGCCGCAAGCCACGCCTCCACTGCGGCCACCAGTTCGGCATCGGTCGGGTACGGTCGCAGTTCCCCGCTCGGTGCCTCGCCGTTCAGGCGCCCGGCATTGCGAGCAAGCCACGCGAGGATCGTACTGCCCGAATTGGCCAGCGTGCGATAGCGGGTGGACTGCCGCGCGCCGCCCAGATACTGGACGGCGATTCGATCGACCAGTTGCCAGGCGTCGCGCGCCCCGTAGGCGCTGCGCACGTCCGGGTCGGCGAGCAACGCCAACGCCTGCTGGATGTGCTCATGGAGCGATGCAGCAGACCGCGCCGTGCCCGCGCCGTAGCGGATCAGGTTCGCGGCCAGTGCTCGCGCGGCGGCTCGAATCGTGGAGTTTTCCAGCAACGCGGTGCGTGACGTCGTGGCCGGCCGGCCCGCGCCGACCGCCGCGACGAAGGCAAGCCAGAGCTCGGGCAACGCCCGGTTCGGCACGACGCCACCGGCCAGCCGGCCGCCGATACCGAATACGCGCGCATACAGGCGGCTTCGCTCCTTTGCCGGCAGGCGCTCGTCGCGCTCCTGCCAGTACTCGTACAGGAGTGCGCTCGCACTCCCCTTGCGCACCGGCAGCAGGCTGGTGCGGAACTGCATGACGAGCTGGTCGACCACGTCGAACAGGCGGCCCTGCTCGAGGGCCGCCGCGAACCAGATCACCTGGACCGTCCGCAGCGTGTCCTCCACGATGGGAACGGCGTTGATAGCGCTCCCGAACGACAGCGACGGCACGGGCATCAACCGGCGCGGCGCCTGGCCGCGCGCGGCAGGCCGTGTCTTGCCGGAACGATTCGTGGTCATGCGCAAGCCTTTCCGCGGTGGCGAGAGAGCCCGCACCATACACCCGCCCGCTTCCCTTCGCGCCGCGCTCCGCCGACAATGCAGGCACCTTCGGGGAGGACGACATGAGACTCGGGTTCATCGGCGCGGGCTTCGTCGCGCAATTCCAGGCAGTGGCCATCCAGCAGGTCCGCGGTCTCGAGATCGCCGGCATCCTGAAGCGCAGCGGCGCCGACAAGCTCTCCGCGTGGTGTCGCGATCATCGGTTGGGCGAGGCGAAAGTCTTCGACACGATCGGCGAGATGGCGAAGCACGTCGACGCGATCGCGATCTACGCGCCGAACTACGCGCGGGTCGAGGTCATGGAAGCCATCGCGGCCGCCGTGAAGGCGGGCGCGAAGCTGAAGGGCGTGATCGTCGAGAAGCCGCTCGGCCGCAACATGAAGGAGGCGAGCCGCATCGTGGCGCTCGCGCGCGAGGCTCGACTGAAGACTGCGTATTTCGAGAACCAGATCTTCATGAAGTCGATCCACACCCAGCGCGAGCAGCTCCTGCCGGTCGCCCGCACCATGGGTCCGCTGACGTTGACGCGTTCGGCGGAGGAACACGGCGGACCGCACGAACCGTGGTTCTGGGATCCCACGCGCCAGGGCGGCGGCGTGCTCCTCGACATGGGTTGCCACAGCATTGCGGTCGGCCGCTACGTGCTCACGCCGCCGGACAAGGACCTGCTGTTCCTGCAGCCGCAATCGGTCAGCGCCGACCTCGGCCTGCTCAAGTGGGGCCAGCCCAAATGGCGCGCAAAACTGCTGAAGGACCGTGGCGTCGACTACTCCAAGACGCCGGCAGAGGATTTCGCCACCGGCATGGTCACCTATCGCAATCCCGAGACCGGGCAGATCGTGAAATCCCAGTTCACGGATTCATGGATGTTCGAGAAGCAGGGCCTGCGCCTGTTCATGGATGGCATGGGACCGGGCTACGCCTTCGAGATCAACACGCTGGTATCGCCGCTCAACGTATTCATCGGTGACGCGGCCGCCGAAGCCATCGCCAACCAGGAAAGCGCGCTGGAGAAGGCCACCGCCAGCCGCGGCCTGCTCGCGGTGCAGTACAACGAGGCGGACCTCTACGGCTATACCGACGAGAACCGCGACATGCTCGAAGCCTTCACGGCCGGCCGCGACGCCATGCTGAACTGGGAGTACGGGCTGGAGATCCAGCGTCTCGTGATGGCGAGCTACCTGTCGGCCGAACGGGGCCGGACCGTAGATCTGACGGACCCTGCCACGCGTGCCGAGCTCGACGACTACGTGCCCGCGATCCAGCAGGGCCTGGGCGCCGCCCAGCTCCTGTAGGCGAGGCAGCGTCCGCCCGAGCCGGGCGGCGCCTGCACGTCCCGCCGGCGGCGCCGGGATTCCGGGCTTTCCGCCTCAAGTTGGTGCGCCGATGGCCGTAACGCAGGGGGTTCCCTGCCCGGACGTGTGTCGGCACGCACCCGTCCCGGCCGAGCGCCCACCTCCCCATCCGTGCCGAGGATTCCTGGCCATGACCAACCTGCTCAACAATTTCAGCATTCGCGCCAAGCTCTTGGCGCTCATCGTCCTCGGTGGAATCGGCGTCGTGGTGGCCGTCGGCGCTGCCCTTCGCGAAGAACGCGATGTCCTGCTGGAGGACCGCAAGGTCAAGACCCAGCAGGTGGTGGAAGCCACGATGGGGGTGCTCACCTACTTCGACGGCCAGGTCCAGGCCGGCAAGCTGACGCGTGACGAGGCCCAGCGCCAGGCTGCGGCGCTCATCAAGGGCGTCCGCTACGGCGGCAAGGAGTATTTCTGGATCAACGATCTGGACCAGAAAGTGATCATGCATCCCATCAAGCCCGAGTGGGACGGCACGCTGCGGGACGACATCAAGGACCCGGACGGCATCTACACCTATCGGGAGTTCGCCAGGATCGCCAAGGCCCAGGGCGGCGGATTCGTCGCCTACCGCTGGACCAGGCCCGGCGAATCCGAGCCGGTGCGCAAGATCTCCTACGTGAAGCTGTTCGAGCCGTGGGGCTGGGTGCTGGGCAGCGGCATCTACATCGACGACGTGGACGCGATCTTCATGCAGTCCATCAAGCGCGTGGGGCTCTGGATGGTTGCGATCACGATCGTGCTCGGGGGCCTGCTCGTGTTCCTGTCCCGCAGCATCGCCCGTCCGATGCAGGCGCTGAGCGCGTTCGGGACGACCATGGGCGAGGTCCAGCAGACCGGTGACCTGTCGCGCCGCATGCCGGTGTCCGGCCGCGACGAGATCGCGCGCGTCATGACCGCCTTCAACGACCTCATGGAAAGCTTCGAGACGAGCATCCGCGCCGTGCGCCACCAGCTCACTCAGGTGACCGAGGCCACGCGCGCCACGCTCGATTGCACCGGCCGCATCAAGTCGAGCTCGGAACAGCAGAGCGAGGAAGCGGCGGGCACCGCAGCCGCGGTGGAGGAAATGACCGTGAGCGTCGCGCAGATCGCCGACAACACGCGGGAAGCCGAAACCACGGCGAGCATGGCCGGCGAGCTGGCCGGCCAGGGCCAGGGCACGGTGGAAGACGTGGTCGCGGGCATGAACCGCATCGCCCGGACCGTGTCCCAGTCGGCCAGCAGCATCGAATCGCTGGGCAACCGTTCGAAGGAGATCACCAGCATCGTCCAGGTGATCAAGGACATCGCCGACCAGACCAACCTGCTCGCGCTCAACGCCGCCATCGAAGCCGCGCGTGCCGGCGAACAGGGCCGTGGCTTCGCCGTCGTGGCGGACGAAGTGCGCAAGCTCGCCGAACGTTCCAGCAATGCGACCACCGAGATCAGCACCATGATCGCGTCGATCCAGGACGACACGGTCAAGGCCGTCACCGCGATGCAGAGCGGCAGCCAGATGGTGCAGGACGGCGTGAGCGCCGTGACCCGCGCCGGCTCCTCCATGACCCAGATCGTGGACGGCACGCGCCACATCGGTGAAGTGACGCGCGACATCGCGTCGTCGATCCGGGAGCAGAGCGCCGTAGCCACCGACGTGGCGGGGCGCGTCGAGCGCATCGCGCGCATGGCCGAAGCCAACAGCGCGGGCAGCGTCGAAGCGCACGCCCAAGTGGAACGTCTGTCCGGCTGTGCCGCGGAGCTCGAACGCGCGGTGGCGCGGTTCCGCTGCTGAGCCCGAGGCGTAGACCTGAACTAGACCGGCGCCCGCTCGCCCTGCCTGAACACCGCCAGTTCGCCGGGCGCGAGCGTGGTCCATTGCTCGTTGTCCGTGAGCGGCAGCGTGGCGATCACGGCCACGCGATCGTTCGGCGTGGTGACTTCGCTGAAGTCGACCGCCACGTCCTCGTCCACGAGATGCGCCGTGGTGAAGGGCGCTCGGCGCACGATGTACGACAGCCGGTCCGAACAATGGGCGAACAGCGCTTCACCGTTGGACAGCATGAAGTTGAAGGTACCGTGCTTCGCGACCGCGGAGGCCCATTCGCGGATCGCGGCCAGCAGCTCCGCCGGCGGTGGTTCGCGATCGCCGAATCGCTCGCGCAGCGTCTCGAGCAGCGAGCAGAAGGCGAGTTCGCTGTCAGTGGAACCCACCGGCCGGTACCAGCCCGAGAGCGGCGGCGCGAACGCTTTCAACGAACCGTTGTGCGCGAAGATCCAGTAGCGGCCCCACAGCTCCCGCATGAAGGGATGCGTGTTCTCGAGGCACACGGGGCCGTGCGTGGCCTTGCGGATGTGGGCGATGACGTTGAGCGACCGGATCGGATAGCTGCGCACCAGTTGCGCGATGGGCGACTCCACCGCGGAGGCATGATCCAGGAACACGCGGCAGCCGTTGCCTTCGAAGAACGCGATGCCCCAGCCGTCCGCGTGATGATCGGTGCGCCCGCCCCGCTGCTGGAATCCGGTGAAGGAGAAGCAGATGTCGGTGGGCACGTTGCAGTTCATGCCGAGGAGCTGGCACATGGCGATGGATCGATGAGGCGACGCGCGGATCATACCGGCTCGTCCGCGCTTGCCGGCGTACCGCAGGGCTCCGTAAACTCACGCCGATGAATCCTGACGGCCCCATCGGCGTGTTCGACTCCGGCGTCGGCGGCCTGTCGGTCTGGCGCGAGATCGTGCGCGCGCTGCCGCACGAGGACACGATCTATTTCGCCGACCAGCAGCATGTACCTTACGGGCCGCGCGGTGAACTCGAGATCCGGCGTTTCAGCGACGCGATCGCGCACCATCTGCTCGAGCGCGGTTGCAAGGCGATCGTCGTGGCCTGCAACACCGCTTCCGCCGCGGCGCTGAAGCATCTGCGCGACACGCTGCCGCACGTACCTACCATCGGCATGGAACCCGCGGTGAAACCCGCCGCGGCGATGACGAAGACCGGTGTCGTCGGCATCATGGCCACTCCCGCCACCTTCCAGGGCCGCCTGTTCAAGGCAACGGCCGGCCGTCATGCGGCGGGCGTGCGCCTCGTCAATCAGGTCTGCGATGGCCTGGCGGACCACGTGGAAGCCGGCGACCTCGACGGCCCCGCCACGGACCAGCTGCTGGGCGGATTTCTGCAACCGATCCTCGACGCGGGCGCCGACACGATCGTGCTCGCCTGCACGCACTATCCCTTCGTCATCGAGCCGATCCGTCGCATCGCCGGTCCCGGCGTGTCGGTGATCGATCCCGCGCCGGCCATCGCTCGGCACCTCGGAAACGTCCTGGCACAGCACGGTCTGCTGCGACAGACTTCGCGCACGGGCGAGCATGTGTTCGTGACCAGCGGCGATACGGCGCGTTTCGAACACGCGATCTTTCGCCTGACCGGTCACCGGGGCAGGGTCGAAGGCGCCCGATGGGCGGCGGACTTGCTCAGGTCCGCCGCAGACGTAACCTGATCCCCTCTTCCGTCTAGAGATCCCGCGCGACGCGGAATCCGATCTGGTAGTTGCGCATCTTCCCGTCCTCGGCGTAGCGGTACGCCGAGCGACACGTGGACGGCCCGTCGACCCAACCGCCGCCGCGCACGAGATGTTTTTCGCAGGTCTCCACCTTGCGGACCGAGCCGTCCTCCGGCATGCCGGCATAGCCTTCGACGTGGCAGTCCTCCACCCATTCGCGCACGTTGCCCAGCACGTCGTGCAGGCCGAAGGCGTTGGGCTTGAACTTGCCCGTCGGCGCGTTCTCCGCGAATCCGTCCGCGCACTGGTGGTTCGACCAGACGTACATGGGATGCGCTTCCTTGCTGGTTTCGTCGTGCGTGTTCGCATACTCGCAGGCGATGCGCGAGCCCCAGCTGTCTTCGGCCACGCCCCAGAACCAGGGCGTGGTGGTCCCGCCGCGCGCCGCGTACTCCCATTCCGATTCGGTCAGCAGGCGATAACGCTTGCCGGTTTGCTCCGATAGCCACGCGACATACGCCTTCGCGTCGTCCCAGTTCACGTTGATGGCGGGGAAGCGCCCGCGGCCGATGCCGTCGTCGTCGGCCTTGGGGCAGCGCCCGGCGGCGGTACAGGCATCCCAGTGCTCGAACGCGAGTTCGTATTTCGAGACGGCGAAGGGCTTCGCAATCTTCACGGGATGCTGGGGCTTCTCGTCCTGATGCCCGCTCTCGGCCAGCGGTGAACCCATGGTGAACTGTCCTGCGGGAATCACCACCATCTCTGGGCATTCCGGACAGTCGCGGAACACGCTGCCCGGCGCCGCGGCGCTGTCCTGCGCGTACACCTGAACGGCGCCCGACAGGCCCAGCGCGAACGCCGCAACGGTTGCCATGGGGACGGAAATGTCGAATTCGAACAGCCTCTTGAAGGGCATCGTATGGTCTCCTCCTGGTGGATGAAGCGTAAGCTACCGCCGGGCGACGGTCCACGGCTTGATCGGGATCAAGCCGTGGAACCTCTGCGCCGCGCCGTGGCCCAAGCGTTCCGTAGGCCCCAGGCACGACACTTTTTTTCGAGCATACATCCATGAAAACCCGACCCGCTCTGCGCCATGCCGCCGTCCTGTTCCTGATCGCGGCTTTCGATGCGTCGGTCTGCGCCGCCATGCCCGACCCGATGCCCATCGCCGACGTCGTGTCCATGAGCAAGGACGGCGACGCAGCGAGCAGCATCTCCGGTGCGATGCGCTCCGCCCGCACCACCTACGCGCTGCGCGGGTCCGACTTCGGCAAGCTCGCCTCGGCAGGTGTACCGCGCGAGGTGCTCGACGACATCCAGCAGGGCTTTTCGGACGACGTCGACCTGCTGGTGCGCTACTGGTCCATGGGCGAATCCATGGGGCGCTGCGTCCCGTGCTATCCGCAACAGGTGAATCTCGCCGGACTGGACTCAGGCACCGCGCCTACGACAACTCCGCCGCCCCTGCGCAGTCCACCCGGACGGCCTCTGGGCCTGCCGGACTGGTTCCGGATCCAGGGCTTCAAACCCGCCGTCATCACCATCGAGCAGGTGCGGAAGATGTCGAAGGCCGGCAAGAGCGATGCGGAGATCGTCGCCGCCTTGCGCGGGGGGCGCCTCCAGGAAGCCTTCGGCAGTCGCGGTGGGCTCAAGCTGGGCACCCGCCTGCCCGCCGGCATCAGCGGCTCGCGCCTGGCGGATCTGCGCGCCGAGGGAATGTCCGATCCGGTGCTCGACGAACTCCAGACGAGCTGGCTCGCAGCCTACGTGGAGCACCTGCGCATCCGGTATCTCGACCTGGGCAAGGGTTCGCGATACTGAGCCGGGCGAAGTTCAGCCCGCAGGCCGGAGCCGACGGGGCGACAGCATCGCCTCGGTGACGCCGAACGCGGCGATGCGTTCCGGCACGGGATTGCCAAGCGCCAGCGCGGCGCACGCTTCGCCCATGGCGGGCGAAGTCTGGATGCCATAGCCGCCCTGTGCGGCACACCAGAAGAATCCTTCGGCAGCAGCATCGAAGCCGCCAACGAGATCGCCATCAGCGACGAACGAGCGCAGTCCTGCCCACGTGGATGCGGGACGGCGGATGCGCAGGCTCGTGGCCCGTTCGATACGCCAGATGCCGGTGGCCACGTCTTCCTCCTCGGGCCGCACGTCATGGGGTTCGACCGGATCCGCATTCGCCGGTGACCCGAGCAACAAACCGGCATCGGGCTTGAAGTAGAACGACTCGTCGACGCCGATCAGTGCCGGCCACTTCGATGCGTCGACTCCCTCTGGCGGCGCGAACGTGAACGCCGTGCGCCGCTTCGGCACGAGACCGATGGGTGTAACGCCAGCAAGCCGCGCCACCACGTCGCACCAGGCACCGGCCGCGTTGACCAGCAGCGGCGCTTCGATGGCGTGCTCGCCGGCGCTCAGTCGCCACGAGTCGCCGCTGCGCTCGATGGCCGTGACAGCCGCATCGCAAATCACTGTGCCGCCCTGCGCGCGAATCCCACGCAGGAAACCCTGGTGCAACGCATGCACGTCCATGTCCGCCGAGAGCGGATCGAGTACCGCCTGCGCCGCGAACGCGGGCTCCAGCACCGGCACCATCGCGCGGGCCTCGATTGCATTCAGGCGCCTCGCGCGGTCCGTGAACCCCCGCACGATGTCGTACAGCGCGTCGAGTTCCGACTGCTGGCTCGCGTCGCCGACGAACAGCGCGCCGCGATCGCCGAGGATGGGGTGCTCCGTGAATCCGTCGGGTGGACCTTCGAAGAACGCACGGCTCGCCAGCGTGAGCGCCCTCACCTGCGGCGTCCCATAGCTCTCCGCGACCAGCGCGGCCGACCGGCCGGTCGTGTGGTACCCCGGCTGCGCTTCGCGCTCGAGCACGACGACACGCACCCGGCGAGACAGAAAATATCCGATGGAAGCACCGGCGATGCCGGCCCCGATGACGACGACGTCGGTGCGCATGGTCCGGATGTTCGCCGACACGCCCGCGGCGGTCAACGGCGCGCTTGCCGGATACCCGCGCGCCGCGGGGCTTGCTACGCTTCGGTCTTTCGCCCACGCCTCGCTCGTCCCATGACCGATCCCACGCCGCTCTGGCGCCCTTCCGCCGAGCGCATCGAACGCGCCGCCATCACCCGCTATCGCCGCTGGCTGAAGTCGCACCGCGGCCTGGATTTTCCCGACCACGAATCGCTCTGGCGCTGGTCGGTCACCGAGATCGAAGCCTTCTGGGAATCGCTCTGGCAGTTCTTCGAGATCCGGTCGCACAGCCCCTACACGCGCGTGCTCGATCGCCGCGTGATGCCCGGCGCGAAATGGTTCGAAGGCGCGACGCTCAACTACGCGGAGCACATGCTCGCCGCGGCGCTTCGGCCGGATGCAGCGACGCGGCCGGCCTTGATCCTCACCTCCGAGGTGAGACCACGCGAAGAACTCTCATGGACCGAGCTGTCCGCCCGCGTGGGCGCGCTCACCGCGACGCTGGATGCGCTGGGACTGAAGCCCGGCGACCGCGTCGCGTCCTACATGCCGAACATTCCGGAGAGCGTCGTGGCCCTGGCGGCGGCGGCAAGCCTGGGCGGTGTCTGGTCCAGCTGCTCGCCGGACATGGGGCCGGTGAGCGTGCTCGACCGGTTCCGCCAGATCGCGCCGAAAGTCCTGTTCGCCGTGGACGGCTACCGCTACGGCGGCAAGGACTACGACCGGCGCGACGTGGTGCGCGAACTCGTGGCGCAACTGCCCTCGCTCGAAGCGGTCGTCTTCGTGCCGTACCTCGATCCGAACGCCCGCCTGGAACTCGACCACGCCGGCCGCGAGTTGAAGGTGACGACGATGGCGGAGGCGCTGGCGAAACCTGCCGCCCCGCGCTTCACACCCGTGCCCTTCGACCATCCGCTCTGGATCGTCTACTCCTCCGGCACCACCGGCATGCCCAAGCCGATCGTGCATGGTCACGGCGGCGTGGTGATCGAGAATTTCAAGGGCTGCGCACTGGCACTGGACGTCGGCGAGGACGACCGCTTCTTCTGGTTCTCCTCCACCAGCTGGATCATGTGGAACCTGCTCGTGTCCACGCTCATGCGCGGCGCCACCGTGCTCCAGTTCGACGGCAACCCCGGCCATCCGGATCTCGCCACGCTGTGGCGTTTCGTCGCTGCGGAACGTGCGACGTTCGTCGGCATCAGCCCCGCCTTCATCGGCCTGTGCACGAAGGCGGGCTTCTCGCCGCGCGAGCATTTCGACCTGACGTCGATCCGCACGCTCGGATGCACCGGCTCTCCATTGACCGAAGACGGCTATCGCTGGGTCTACGACAACGTGCACGACGACCTGTTGCTCGCCTCCATCTCCGGCGGCACGGATCCCGGCACTGCGTTCGTCGGCTCGTGCCCGACCCTGCCGATCTACGCGGGCGAGATGCAATGCCGCGGGCTGGGCATCGCGACCTACGCCTACGACGACGACGGCCGGCCGGTCCTCGACCAGGTGGGCGAACTGGTCTGCGCAGAACCGTTCCCGTCCATGCCCTTGTACTTCTGGGGCGACACGGACGGACGGCGCTATTTCGAAAGCTATTTCGACGTGTGGCCCGGGGTGTGGCGGCACGGCGACTGGATCAAGCTGATCCCGCGTCCGGAATCCGTGACCTCGGTGATCTACGGCCGTTCCGATTCCACCATCAACCGCTACGGCATCCGCATGGGCACGAGCGAGCTGTACCGCGTGGTGGAAGGTTTCCCGGAGGTGGCGGATTCGCTCGTGGTGGACCTCGAGTATCTCGGACGCCCCTCCTTCATGGCGCTGTTCGTGGTGCTGCGGGACGGCGCGGCCGCGGTGCCGCCCGAACTGAAGCGCGCGCTGCTGCAGGCGATTCGTACCGGCTTGTCTGCACGCCACGTGCCGGACGATGTCTTCGTCATCGCCGAGGTGCCTCGCACCATCTCAGGCAAGAAGATGGAGGTGCCGGTGAAGAAGATCCTGCTCGGCCAGTCGGTGGAGAAATCCGCCAATCGCGATTCCATGGCCAACCCCGCGTCGCTGGACTGGTTCGTGGCATTCGCAGGGGAACGGGCGAAGGCCGGTTAGCGCGACGCCTCAGCGATAGCCGGCTTCTCCGGGCACGGGAGCGCGCCGGGGCGACAGTTCCGGTTTGATCTTGAGCTTCCACGCCACCGTGGCTGCAGGACCGTCGCCGAGTTCGACTTCGGTGACAGTCGCCTCCTCCGTGCCGTCCATCCACGGATGCCAGACTCGCACGCGATAGCGCCCCGCAGGCAACTTGTCGAGCTCCACGCGGCCGTTGTCTCCCGTCTTGCCGTACCAGGGCGAGTCGGCCACGTAGATGTAGCCGATCATCCAGTCGTGGATGTTGCAGCCGAGCCGGACGATGCCGGGCTTGTCGAAGAGCAGGGCCTGCGGCGGCTTGCCCTTGTACAGCGGCAGCTCGAACGGCTTCGCGGCGGAGAAGGAATAGACGTGATGCTGCACGTTGTCCTTGTTCGGAAACTCCACCAGCGAGCCCACGCGGATCGCCTTCACGTAGGGCGTGAATTCCTTGCGGATCTGGTCGACGACTTCCACCGGGGGAGCGCCGGCGCGCGGAGGCACCCCGGTTTCGGGCACCGCCACCACGACCGCGTTGGGCAGCGGCTTGCCGTTGCCACCGGTGACGGTCGCGGCCAGCGTCGCACCATGCGCAGCTGGACCGGCCGTGCACAGCGCCAACAGGATCACGGTTCGGGCAGTGGCGTTCATCAGTAGCTGTAGCCCAGCGTGATGCCGACGATGTTGGACACGTAGGTTCCCAGTCCGTGCGCCGCCCGGCTCGATCGATAGGTGTAGCTCACGTTCAACGATGCGCTGCGACCGAGCGCATGACTCCACGTGAGCGTGGCCACGGTCGTGCCGGCGTCCACGCGGTAGGCGATCCTGCGCGTGGAATCGCTGAACGTACCGTCCACGACCGCCGCGTCGGAATACTCCAGCACTCCGAAGTTCGGCGGGGTCACGGCGGTGACCGACCCGTCGCGCAATGAGAGCGAACCGGACAGGACGTCGGCCTCGGTCAGGCGATAGGCAGCCTGCGCACCCACGGTCCAGCCGTCGATGTCGTAGGCCGCGGAGGACAGGCCGCGAACGCTCCTCGGACTGACCTGGTCGGCCACGTACGCGTCGTAACGAAGGCTGGCGCGTACCGACCACCGCTCCGAAATCTGCTTGCCAGCGGTGATGGCAGCGTCGTAGTCCCAGCCGTCGCGCAGATCGTCGCGATAGTCGCGATGCACCGCGCGGGCCGCGACGGAGACCCATGGGGCCTCGGCACCCAGCCCGAATTTCCTTCGCAGTTGCGCCCGCGCGCCGAGCCCGACGTTGTCGAGGCCTTCGTAGTGGGCGTACTGCGCGCCGCTGGCCACCAGTCCCACACTGAGCCCGGTGCTGCTGCCAAGCTGTTCGTGGAGTCCCGCCGACAGCGCTGCCGTCGCCGCCGTATCGCCCTTCCGGTCATCGGACAGGAAAGCGTTGGTCAGGTTGTCGTCGTGAGCGACTCCGGCGGTGGCGTCCCAACCCCAGTCCGCGGACGCGGGCGTGCAACCCAGCCACAGAAGACAGTGCAGCACGGCGACGGCTGCCAATGGCTTCCCGGCCCCGCGCGCCGGTTGGCGTCGAGTTCGGACGTTCCACGCAGCTTCGAGGTTCGTCGCATGGGGCTCCATCTTCGCTCCCGGTGTCGCCCCGGGGCCGAAACCGCGGGGGATGCCACCTCTGCGAGCAAGAAGGGCACCATTCCGCGAGCGTTCCCGGGGGGCCCGTCCCCTATCGACGGCCCCGGCGCTATCGGCCTCCGCGACGAGTGACAGGGACCATGGCGCAAGCACGCTGGCCGGCCGGCCGTTGCCGCGGCACCTCGATGCAACCGCACCAGGCCATGGATTCGCCCGATCCCGCAATACTTTTAGTGACGAATTATCAATATGTTACGGACGATCCCGCGAAGGATGCAACCGGGCAGGAACATTTTTTTCTAAAGCCGGTCTGATTTGTACCGAAACTAGAGGCATCAAGCACTTGTGACGCCTTTCTGAGAAACGCAATGAAGAAGGGATTCGACACACAACTGTTTCAAAGCGCCATGGCCGCCTGCTCCGACGGGCTTGCCATCGCCGACGCCACCCTGCCGGACATGCCGCTCGTCTACGTCAATCCGGCGTTCGAGCAGTTGACCGGTTATCCCGCCGCCGAGGCGCTGGGCCGCAATTGCCGCTTCCTCCAGGGTAGCGATACAGACCAGGTGGGCCTGGCCCTCGTCCGCGCCGCCGTGGAAAAACGCGAGCACTGCACGGTGACGCTGCGCAACTATCGCAAGGACGGCTCGCCCTTCTGGAACGAACTGTCGCTGAGCCCCATGTTCGGTCCGACCGGCAAGCTCACCCACTATCTCGCCCAGTTGAACGACGTGTCCGCGCGAATTTCGGCCGACACGAAACTGCTCACCCGGCACAAGCAACTGCTCGCCCGCAAGCGCGAGCTCGAAGCCCTCGCGCTCCGCGACGGCCTCACCGGCCTGTACAACCGGCGCGCCTTCGACGAACAGTTCGAACGCGAATGGAACCGCGCCCGCCGCGACCATTCGCCCCTGTCGCTGATCATGATCGACATCGATCACTTCAAGCAATTCAACGACACCTTCGGCCATCCGGCCGGCGACCAGTGCATCCAGGTCGTGGCGGGTGTCGTGCAGCAGTGCTTCGCGCGTGGTTCCGATCTGGTGGCACGCTATGGCGGCGACGAATTCGTGGTGCTCGCCTCGGCACTCGATCGCAAGCAGGCCCAGCAACGCGCCGATCAGCTCCGGCAGTCGGTCAAATCGCTCGCGCTCGAAACGGCCGACCACCTGGTCACGCCCGTCTCCCTGAGCGTCGGCGTCGCCACCGCGACGCCCCTGAACGGCGGCATGCCCGAGCACCTGCTCGATGCCGCGGACCGGGCGTTGTATCAGTTCAAGCGGCAGCACCGTGCCAGGCTGGCGCGAGGCGACGTGACGCGCGCCCGCGGCCGCCGGACCGCCGAGCGCGTCGCAACAGCGTAGAACCGACCGCGCTTCCGTAGCGCCGTCTGCAGTATCGGGGGCAACGCGCCGGCCCCGTATCATTCGCGCTTCCGTCACTGGACGCCGGCGCCTTGCCCTCATCGAAATCTTCCCGCGGCAACGGCCCCGTGGTCGCACTGCGCGACGTCGTGTTCGCGTGGACGCCCGGGGCACCCGCGGTGCTGCGCATCCCGAGCTTCGAAGTGGCGGCCGGTGAACGCGTGTTCCTGCGCGGTCCGAGCGGCAGCGGCAAGTCGACGCTGCTGAATCTCATCGCAGGCGTGATGCTGCCGCAGAGTGGCCACGTATCCGTCCTCGACCAGGACCTCACGACACTCGGCGGCGCGGACCGCGATCGCTTTCGCGCGGATCACGTGGGATTCGTGTTCCAGCTCTTCAACCTGATTCCCTACCTGTCCGTGGTGGAGAACGTCACCCTGCCGTGCCTGTTCTCGAAACGCCGTCGCCTGCAGGCCGCTGCGGCCACCGGTTCGGCTGAACGCGACGCGCTGCGCCTGCTGGAGCATCTTGGCCTCACCGATGCCGCGCTGCTGCACCGGCCGGTCACCGAGTTAAGCGTCGGTCAGCAGCAGCGCGTGGCCGCCGCCCGCGCACTCATCGGCGCGCCCGGCCTGGTGATCGCCGACGAGGCGACATCCGCGCTGGATGCGGATCGTCGCGAGGCGTTCCTCGACCTCCTGTTCCGCGAGTGCGCGGGCACAGGCGCGGCCGTGGTGTTCGTCAGCCACGATGCGTCGCTGGCGCACCTGTTCGATCGAACAATCGAATTCACCGAGATCAACGCCGCATGATCCTCGCACTCGCCTGGAAGAGCCTGCGCAACCGCAAGTTCACCGCGGCGCTCACCGTGCTGTCCATCGCGCTGGCCGTGCTGCTGCTGCTCGGCGTGGAGCGGCTGCGCACGGAATCGCGCGCGAGCTTCGCAGCGACCGTCTCGGGCACGGATCTCATCGTGGGCGCGCGCAGCAGTCCGGTGCATCTGTTGCTCTCGTCCGTCTTCCGCATCGGCAACGCCACCAACAACATCCGGCCCGAGACCTGGCGCGCACTCTCGCAGCGGCCCGAGGTCGCGTGGAGCATTCCGATCGCGTTGGGCGATTCGCTGCACGGCTACCGCGTGGTCGGCACCACTAGCTCCTACTTCGAGCACTTCCGTTTCGGCACCGCTCGCCCGCTCGCGTTCTCGGCCGGACGGCCTTTCGCCAGGGAAAGCGAAGCCGTGCTCGGCGCCGATGTGGCACAACGGCTGCACCACCGGATCGGCGACGCGCTCGTTATCGCCCACGGCGCGGGCGACGTGAGTTTCTCGCTGCACGAAGATCGCCCGCTGCGAGTCTCCGGCATCCTCGCGCGCACAGGCACTCCCGTCGATCGAGGCGTCTACGTAACCCTGGAAGCGCTCGATGCGGTCCATGCCGCCACGAATGCGCAGGCCGAATCCGATCCGCTCGCCGCCGCGTTGAAGAGCCGCGCCGGCAGTGGCGCGATCACGGCGGTACTCGTCGGACTCCGGTCGAGAGGGGCAGCCCTCGGCGTGCAGCGCGCACTGAACGAATATTCAGCCGAGCCGCTGACCGCGATCCTCCCTGGCGTCACCTTGCAGGAAGTCTGGGAGATCACGGGCGTCGTGGAACGCACGCTCCTCGCGGTGTCGTCGATGGTGGTCGTCGTCGGCCTCGCGGGCATGCTCGTGGCGCTGCTGACGAGCCTGTCGGAGCGGCGCCGTGAGATGGCGATCCTGCGCTCGGTGGGCGCGCGACCCGCGCACGTGTTCGCGTTGATCCTCGGCGAAGCCTCGCTGCTCACATTGCTGGGTATCGTGTCCGGCGTGTCGGCGCTGTACGCAGGCCTGCTCGTCGCCCAGGACTGGATCGCCGCGCGCTTCGCACTCTTCGTTGCAGTAGCATGGCCCTCGACCCACGAACTGCAACTGCTGCTGCTCGTGGCCGTGGCCGGTGTGCTCATCGGCCTGCTGCCGGCCTGGCGCATCTACCGTTACTCCCTCGCCGACGGCATGACCATCCGTCTCTGAAGTACCAAACATGAAACCGTCGCGCGCCTGGTCCTGTCTGCTCTGCCTCCTGTTCGCGCTGCCGGTGAGCCTGCACGCACAGACGCCGAAGCAGATCCAATGGCAGGACCTCGCACCGAAGTTCTCCGCCATCGACGATCCGTTCGAGAAGCTGTCCCGCGACCAACTCCTCATGCTCTCGGACGTCGCCGCCACGCGCGAACGCAAAACCAGGGGCGACAAGGCGATCTCGGCGGACGACCTGGCCCGCGAGCAGGCTGGAACGAAACGCCTTCAGCAGGAAGGCCTCGACGTCGACGGCCTGCTCGCGCGGCGCAAGGAGCTCGCGAAGCAGCGCAAGCTCCATGGCGATGCGCTCAACTCCTTGCTCGACGGACAGACCGTCCGCCTGCCGGGCTACGTGCTGCCGCTCGAGATCACGGGCAAGAAAGTCACCGAGTTCCTGCTCGTGCCCTGGGTGGGCGCGTGCATCCACACCCCACCCCCACCACCGAACCAGATCGTGTACGTGAAGGCCGACGTACCCTTCGAGGTGACCAGCCTGTTCGCGCCGGTGTGGGTGACGGGCCGGCTTTCCGCGGGTGCCACCAAGCGCGAACTCACCCTGCTCGATGGCTCCAGCGATATCGACATCGGCTACACCGTGCGGGCGAGCCGGATCGAGCCTTTCAAGGAGTAGCCGCTACTTGAACACCGGCAGTGCGGCCAGCGACCCCGGCTGGCCGGGGATGTGCTCGTGCGGCGCAGGCTTGTTCATGATGGCGATGACGCGGACGTTCTCGACGCCCGCTTCCTCCACGTCCACGCGTAGCTGCGCGAGCGCGCGGAACTTGAGTTCCTGCGGATACCAGATCGTGAGCGTGCTGACGTTGCCCTCGGTCTTCAGGTTCACGATCAGGTTCACCGAATCCACCTGGCGCCAGGCGCTCTTCAGCACCGCGAACGAAGTGCTCATCATCGGCTCGCCATCGAGTTCCACGGTCACCGTGGTTTCGTCGGTGGTGCCGCCCGTCTTCACGACGGAGACGGCGCGAAACCAGCCGGCGCCGAGGATCTGCAAGCCGGTGCGCTCGCCCTCGGCCTTCGCGCCACGATCGCGTTCCAGCAGGACTGCTTCGCCGCGCAGGTCGCCCTCGACGCAGGCCGTTGCTTCGCCGGCGAGGAGAACGAACGGGAGGCAAAGGGCGAGGGACTTGGACAGAATCATCGCGTGAGCTTACACCCGCTGCCGCTGCCCCCATCCCCCGCCTTCCCCCACCTTCGGCGGGGGAAGGGGCGCACTACACTCCCTCCCTCGCCGAAGGTGGGGGAAAGGGGCGCATTGCACTCCCTCCCCCGCCGAAGGTGGGGGAGGGTTGGGGTGGGGGCAACGAAGCGCTCGCGGCGGCGGGAGCCACAACATTGCCTCTAAAATGCCCGTCATCCTCCGATCGCCCCCCCATGCCTCCCAATCCCCTGCCCCCACTCTCTCTGCTCGAGACGCGCGTCCTCGGCGTCCTGGTCGAGAAACAGCTCACCACGCCCGACTACTACCCGCTCACGCTCAATGCCCTCGTGGCCGGGTGCAACCAGAAGACGAGCCGAAGCCCGGTGATGAGCGTCGCCGATCGCGACGTGCAGGTGGTCCTCGATGAACTGCGCAGCCGCTCGCTGGTGATCGAAACCTCCGGCGGCCGGGTGATGCGCTACGAACACAACGTCAACAAGGTGCTCGGCATCGGCGAGGCCATGGTCGCCCTGCTGGCGGCACTGATGCTGCGGGGACCACTGACCGCGGCCGAGTTGCGTGGTGCCTGCGAACGGATGTACCGCTTCGCCGACATCTCCTCCGTCGAAGCCTACCTCGAGGACATGATCACGCGGGCTGCGATACCGCTGGTGGTCAAGCTCCCGAAGCAGCCGGGCTCGCGCGAGCACCGCTGGGCGCATCTCATGAGCGGACCCGTGGAAGCCGCGAGCTTCCCCGTCCCGACGAGCGACTCGCCGGCCGGGTCGGCTGACGACATCGCCGAACTCAAGGCGGAGGTCGCCAGCCTGCGCGAGGAAATGGCCGCGCTGCGTGCCCTGGTGGAGACACTGCGCGGCTGATCACTTCTCCAGCAGCGTCACCGGCTTGTCGGAGGACACGAAGATCACCGAATCCTCCAGTGCGACCAGGTCGTGCTCTTCGCCGACGTCGGTGAAGAAGTAGTCGCCGGTGACCAGGGTGAATCCGCCCGACTGGATCTTGCCCGCGAGAATCAGCACGTCTTCGCCGGCCTGATGGCGATGCCGCTGGACGCGGGTGCCCTTGTCGATCGCCACGATGGAGGTTCGCCCGCCGCTCGAGCTCGTCCGCAGCAGCGCGCGCTGCCCGCCGACGTAGCCTGCCGGTTGCCACTCTCGTTCCGCTGCGCTCTTCATGTACATCGCCGTCCCCTTTCCTGGGCCAGTTCGATCGATGCGGATAACGTTACCACGCCGCCCACCCGTCCCGGTGTACGCAGCCGGGCGGGAAACCGAATGCCCGCCTCGTTCCACCGTCGGGGCTTCGGTGCTACCCTTTCCTCCCTTTCAACCGCACCGAGGAGCCGGTCATGAAGCACGTCAACTGGGCTGCCATTCCCTACGAAGAACTCAACCCCAGCTTCAAGCGCAAGCTCGCTTGGGACGGCAAGGTGATGATCGCGCTCACCGAGGTGGAAAAGGGCTACGTCGTGCCGCCCCACTCCCATCCGAACGAGCAGGTGACCTGGGTGTTCAGCGGCAAGTGGCGCTTCCACCTCGAGGGCAAGTCCGTGGACGTGGGCCCCGGCGAGATGATTTTCATCCCGGCCGACGTGGTGCACACGGTCGACGCCGTCGAAACGCTGGTGGCCTACGACATCTTCACGCCGCCGCGGGAGGACTGGCTCACTGGCACCGACTCCTACCTGCGCGAGACCGAAAAGATCTGACATCGCACTGACATGGCCGACAGCGTGGAAGTCGCGCAGGGCAAAGCGGTCACCATCCGCTTCGATGGCAAGCGCTGCATTCACGCTCGCCAATGCGTCCTCGGGCTTCCGAAGGTGTTCAAGGCGAACACGCCGGGCGAATGGATCTTTCCCGATGAAGCGAGCGCCGAAGCGCTCGCGATCGTCGCCCACGCCTGTCCGTCCGGCGCCATCGCCTACGAACGCCACGACGGCGGTGCGCAGGAATCCGCGCCGGAAGTGAACGTCGCGACGGTGCGCGAGAACGGCCCCGTGGCCTTCCGTGCGCCGCTCTCGATCCGCGGAACGTTCATCGGCTATCGCGCGACGCTATGCCGCTGCGGCGCTTCGGCCAACAAGCCTTTCTGCGACGGTTCGCACAACGCAGCAGGCTTCACGGCCAGCGGCGAACCGGCCACTGCGCCGAGCGAGCCGCTCGCGGTTCGCAACGGATCCCTCGCCGTGGAACCGCAACTCGACGGACCGCTCAAGGTCACGGGCAATCTCGAGATCGCCAGCGGCACCGGACGCACGATCGGACGCGTCACCGAGACCTGGCTGTGCCGCTGCGGCGGTTCGGCCAACAAGCCCTACTGCGACGGTACTCATCGCAAGATCGGTTTCAAGGGCGATTGATCGCACCGGGCGGCCCTGCCGCCTTTAGCGAATTCTTAGGGTTTCGGTAGCGGGGATTTAGCGGCATCCGCCGCCCCCGTTCCCTACTGTGTGCGGGTGGGATCGACCTGGCGATGCGCTCAAGTCGATCCCGACATCTCGGCCTGGATCGCCTGGCCCCACACGGAGACTGCACCCCATGGAACACGCCATCATCGAACACCCGGCCGGCGCCACGTCGTCGACCGCTCCTCGCCACGACATCTACGCCTTCGTCCACAAGGGCCTGCGCGCCTGGATGGGCGAGGTGCTCACGCGCCTGGGACGCACCGACCCGGGCGATACCGCCGAAATCGCAGAGACGCTCCAGGCGCTGCGCGATCTGCTGCATTTCTGTCGCGGCCACATGGCGCACGAGAACGACTTCGTGCATGCCGCCATGGAAGCGCGCCGCCCCGGCTCGGCGGAGGTCACGGCGTCGGACCACGTCGGTCACGAAAACGCCATCCGCGCACTCGAAGGTATCTCGGCGTCGCTCGAATATGGCGCGGTCGAAGATCGCACCGCCGTCCTGCAGCGCCTCTATCGCCAGTGCGCCCTGTTCGTGGCCGAAAATCTCGAGCACATGGCCGTCGAGGAATCGCACAACAATCTCGTGCTGTGGGAAACCCATACCGACACCGAGATCATGGCGATCGAACACGCACTGGTGGCGTCGATCCCGCCAGCTGACCTGATGATGGCGTTGCGCTGGATGCTGCCGTGGATGAACGCGCAGGAACGCGCCGGCATGCTCGGCGGCATGCGCCAGGGCATGCCAGCGGAGGCGTTCGGTGCGGTGCTGACCATGCTGCAACCGCATCTGTCACCGTCCGAGCGCAGCAAGCTCGAGGTAGCGTTGTCGCTCTGACCGAAGAACCGGCGGCGCTCAGGCGGCGCTGCCGGCAATCTGGATGGGCTTCACGGCGCCGGCCACCCGCAGACGGAAGCGCCCGCGACCGGTCTTCTCGATGCCGAGCTGGGTGCTGCGTTCCGCGAGGCGACGCGTCAGCAGGATCAGGCGTGCTTCCAGATTGTCCGCGATGTCGGGCAGCCGGATCGTCGGATCGAGCCGCAGCTCGCGATTGCTGAATTCGGTGCGGCCGTCGCGTTCGTAGTCCCGTACGAGTTTCCACAGGATCGCACCGGCCACGCCCTTGATGAGGTAGTGCTCACCGATGAAGATGCTGTGGTCCACCGGGTAGTAGCGGACGGGAATGACCGGTCCACCGGACGCTGTCCGCCTGGGCGGCGGTGCCACCCGATCCTCGTGCGCCTCGGGGCTCGACTGCACGATGTGGATCGCCATGGAAAGCTGCGTCGCGAGCGCGGCCAGCAGGTCTTCATCGTCGTAGCCGAAGCGCATCTCCTCGGCGCTCTCCACGAACAGCACGCCGAGCAACCGGCTACCCAGGGTGAGCGGCACCGCGAGCTGACTGCCCGGTGCCGCCAGCCCCGGAAACGGTATCTCCGTCTCGAGGCGTTCCGCGAAGCCCGCGAGGGCCGCGCTTTCCCGGATTGCGCGGCCGTACACATAGTCGGAGGTCGTATGCGTGAGCCGGATAGGGGTGCGTTCGCGCGCGCACACGCCGATCACGCCGTCGCCCATGGCGATCTCGGAACCGACGCCCGACACTTCGTAGCCGCGGCTCGCGACCGTGTAGAGCCGCTTGCCCGCCTCGTCGAACATCAGCAGCATCGCGTGACGAACATCGCAATGCCGCTCCAGTGACGTCAACGCCTGGTCGATGAGCTGATCGAGGTCGCCGGCCTTCGCCAGGTCCTGCGTGCACGCCCGCAGCACCGACAGCCCGTTGATGGCGGACGGCGGCGCCGGCAGTGTCCGCCCCGGCACGCTTTCGATCGACAGCACCCGATAGATATCGGCACCGCGCAGCACGAACACGCCGCTCATCCCGGAATGGGATGCGATGCCGGCCAGTTTCGCCTTCATGCGCTCGAACAGCGGTCCTTCGGTTTCCGTCCTCAGGTAGCGCAGCGCGATGCGGAACTTGGCCGCAGTGTTCGGCTGCAGCAGCATGACGGTCACGAACGGATTGGACAGTACGTTATCGCGCGTCTTGCTGAAGAACTGGAACGTGAGTGCCACGTGCTCGCTGTCGATGTAGTGCACTTCGGACACATAGCTCACGTTGGGCACGCCATCGGCCGAGCAGGTGGCGATCAGGCCGGGAATGGCCCCGTCGAGGCAATCGCGGATCGCGTCGATCGTGAGCGTCATGGCGTCCCCGTCGATGCCAGCGGCGCCCCGGCCGCGGCACCGGGCGTCTGGTTGAAGGCCGCGTTCGGCGTGAACGCGACCGCGACGATGTCCTGGTCGTCGTGACCCAGCATCGTGCGGACGTAGGTTTCCGCCCAGCCGTAGTGCGAGAGATCCGCCGCCAAGGCCACAATGAACTTCTCGAACAGGGCCACGTCGTCCGGTTCACGCGCTACCACGCGTGCATCGGCCCCCTTCAACTGAATGGTGTGGTGCGTGCTGGGCTGGCTGAACACGGCGGCGATGGCGCCGTTGATACGCAGGTTGTCGAGGAACCGTGCAGCGTCGGGCGCCGCCACGAACAGCGTGACGGTGCGGCGGTCGGCCGACACGCGGCACCCCAGCGCGCGTGTGAGTGTGGGCACGTTGTGGGCATCGCGTGCCGCCGCGTTGATCGACACCCCGCCCGTCATGAATGCGACGTGGCTTTCGTCGAGGATCCCTGCATTCTGTGGCGACGATGCCATGGTCGTCTCGCGTTCAGGGGACCAGCAGTCGGGCACGCGCCGCCGAATACTCGCGCACCAGCCGCTGCACGACCTCGGCAGCCGGCGGCGCATCCTGGATGTTGCCCACGCCCTGCCCCGCGCCCCAGATGTCCTTCCACGGCTTCTTGCCGGACTCCTTGCCGCGACCGGTGCCGAAGTCCATGGAGGTCTTTTGCACCTCCGGCAGATTGGCCGGGTCGAGGCCTGCGCTGGCGATGCTGCTCTTGAGATAGTTGCCGTGCACACCCGTGAAGTACGGGGTGTACACGATGTCGGCAGCGGCGCTGTCCACGATCGCCTGCTTGTACCCTTCGGTCGCATTGGCTTCGCGCGAGGCGACGAAGCGGGTCCCGAGATAGGCGAAGTCGGCCCCCATGGCTTCGGCGGCAAGTACGCCGGCACCGTCCGTGATCGCACCGGAAAGCGCGATCGGCCCGTCGAAGAACCGTCGCACTTCGCGCACGAGCGCGAACGGGCTCAGCGTGCCCGCGTGTCCGCCGGCGCCGGCACAGACCAGCACCAGGCCGTCCACGCCTGCCTCGAGTGCCTTCTCGGCATGACGGATGGAGATCACGTCGTGGAACACCACGCCGCCGTAGTCGTGGACCCGCTTCACGACGTCGTTCGGCGCCCGCAGGCTCGTGATGATGATGGGCACCCGATGGCGAACGCACGCATCGAGATCCTGATCGAGCCGGTCGTTGGACTGGTGGATGATCTGGTTCACGGCGAACGGCGCCACCTTCGCACCCGGATGTTCCCGTTCGTAGGCCGCGAGCGACGTGACGATCCGTTCGATCCATTCGTCCAGCACTTCGGCAGGCCGCGCGTTGAGGGCTGGGAAGGAACCCACGACGCCGCTCGTGCACTGAGCGATGACGAGGTCCGGATTCGAGACGATGAACAGCGGCGCCCCGATCACCGGGAGCGCCAGGCGGCTGCGCAGCCGTTGCGCCAGAGTGGTCCCGGTGGCGTTGAGGTCGGTGCTCGTCGGTACGGGTCTCAGCATGGATCTCGTTTCCTCGCGTGGTGGATCACTCGTGCCTGCCGGCCGCAGCCTGCTGCCGTCGAAACTCCCCCGGCGAGCAACCGGCCTCGCGCCGGAAGAACTTCACGAAATTGGTCGCCTCGGCGAAGCCCAGGTCGTCCGCGACGTTCGACACCGGCGCTGCGGTGTGCGCCAGCAGCCGTTTTGCCTCCAGGACGATACGGTTCACGAGGTAGGCCTTGGCGCTGACCCCGGCGCTTTCCAGGGTGGCCCGCGTCAGGCTTCGTTCCGAACATCCCAGTCGCTGAGCATAACCTGCCACGCCGTGGTCCCGCACGTAGTCGCGCTCGACGGCCGCCTGGAAGCGCCGGAAGCGCTGCAGGCTCGCGGCCGAACCCGGTGCGAGGACGCTTCGATCGGCCTGCCCGAGCGCCAGGCGCAACAGCAGCGCGGTGAGTTGATGCCGCAGGAGGGCGCCGGTTTCGGGCCCCGCGGGCAGTGTTCCGGCGTCGGCATGAATGCGTTGGAGGCCTTCGACCGCGGCCTCGAGCATTTGCGGGCTGAGCCGCAGCGAGGTCGGTAGCGCACCGACCCCCACCTGGGAATGGACGTCACCCGTCGGCCCCTGCAAAGGCAGCAGGAACTCCGGGCGGAACATGGTGATCCAGCCGTCCCACCCCGGCGCACGCTCGAAGCGCTGGACCTGCCCCGGGCGCAACGCGAGCAGTACCCCGCGAGCGCAGCGGTAGTCGTCGAAATCGACCATGTGGGTGAAGGTCCCTCGCGTAACCAGGATCAGCATGTGGAACTCGATCCGGTGCACGAAGTGCCGATGCTCGACGGGCACTCGTCGGCGCAACTCGCCCATGGACATCACTTCGAGATCGAGTGCGTAAGCGAGCGGGGGCCGATACGGAATCGACTCGATCTGCCTGGCGCGTGCCATGGGTTCCTCACGGTGATTCGGATTGACCGTTTTTTACCACAAGTTGTGCGTATTAAACCTGTCATTCCGGGAATCTGTTGTACAAAATGACCATCGTCGTCGGAAGCGCTGCACGCCTTTCCGACCCATCGACAGGAGAATCCGCCATGCAACGCACCACCCGCTTTCCGCTCATTCCGGCGCTCGCCGCCACCGCCATCGCTGTCCTGCCCATCGCTGCACAAGCCCAGGAGAAGACCATGACCGCCAATCCGAAGGAGCAAGCCGTCGCCCTCCTGAAGAGCCTCGAGACCCGCGACCCGGCACCGGTTGCCGCCATCAATCCCGACAAGTACATCCAGCACAACCTCGCGATCGCCGACGGCCTGGCCGGCATCGGCGCCCTGCTGCAAGCCGTGCCCAAGGGGGCGATCAAGGTACGCACCGTGCGTGCCTTCCGGGACGGCGACTACGTCTTCGCGCACACCGACTACGACTTCTTCGGCCCGAAGATCGGCTTCGACATCTTCCGCGTGGAGAACGGCCGCTTCGTCGAGCATTGGGACAATCTGCAGGAAACCCCGGCCAAGCCCAATCCCAGCGGTCGGACGATGATCGACGGGCCGGTAGTCGCCACCGATCTGGGCAAGACCGAGGCGAACAAGGCGCTGGTACGCGCGTTCGTCGACGACGTGCTGGTGAACGGCCGCGGCGAGAAGCTCGCAGGCTACCTGGACGGCGAGAACTATCGGCAGCACAACCCGCAGATCGCGGACGGGTTGTCGGGCCTCGCCGCTGCGCTCGAAGCGCTTGCCAAGCAGGGCATCACGCTCAAGTACACGCGCATCCACAAGGTGCTGGGCGAAGGCGACTTCGTGCTGGTGGTGAGCGAGGGCGAATTCGCGGGCAAGGCGACCGCCTTCTACGATCTGTTCCGGGTTGCCAACGGGAAACTCGTGGAGCACTGGGACGTGATCGAAACAATTCCGCCGCGGGAACAGTGGAAGAACGGCAACGGGAAGTTCTAAAAGGCACGGCATTCAACACGAAGGGCACGAAGGTGCACGAAGGAAACCCAAGGTCCGAGCGCAGACCTCGAACCGTGATCGATCCACCTCGATCTCCTTCGTGTACCTTCGTGCCCTTCGTGTTTACGCTGTTGCTCCGTCTGTACCCGCACAGACGCGATCGCAGCCCGCGCTATACTGGCTCGACCATAGGTACGCGAGGGGACAGACATGGGCAACATGGCGGATCAACGCGCGGGCTTCAAGTCCATGCGCGAGAGCACGAAGGCCGACTGGGACATCATCGTCGAACGCTACCAGCCGTTCGCGCGCACGCTGCCGGATCGGATCCTCGGGCACCTCAATCTGCTGGGCGGCGATGACGGCGGCTTCCTCGTGGACCGACTGCACCATTCGCTGCTGACCGCGACGCTCGCGCTCAAAGGCGGCGAGGACGAGGAGTACGTTGTCTGTGCGCTGCTGCACGATATCGGCGACACGCTCGGTTCGTGGAATCATCCGGACGTGAGTGCCGCGATCCTCAAGCCGTTCGTGTCCGAGGCCAATCACTGGATGGTGGAGAAGCACGGCATCTTCCAGGGCTACTTCTTCTTCGACAAGATCGGGCTCGACCCCGACATGCGCGAGCAGTTTAGTGGCCATCCGCACTTCGAGCGGACCGCCCGCTTCTGCGAGCTGTACGACAACCCGGCCTTCGATCCCGCGATGGAATGCGCGCCGCTGGAATTTTTCGAACCAATGCTGCGCCGCGTGTTCGAATTTCCCAGGAATTCCATCTATCGAGAGACCTGCAAACCATGAGCACCGAAGCCGAGACCAGCATCGACCGCCTGGTGGTCGACCTCCAGACCCTGGTGGCCGACGCCGAATCCATTCTCGAAGAAACCGCCGAGGAAGTCGGTGAGAAGGCGAGCGCCACGCGCGCCCGCATCCGGGAAACGCTGAGCGAGGCGCGCGCCCAGATCGAACGGGTCGAGGAGAAGGTGCTGTTCGAAGCGAAGGTCGCGGCTCTGGAAGCCGACCGGTTCGTGCACCAGCGTCCCTGGCAGGCGGTGGGAATCGCCGCGGCAGTCGGACTCGTCATCGGCGTGCTGGTCAGTCGCAAGTAGCGTGGCCGAATCGGAACGCGAGCAGTCCGGCGGAATCCTCCGTTCCGCACGGCAACTGGGCGCCACCTTCGTCGGGCTGCTGCACACCCGCATCGAGATCGTCGCCACCGAGTTCGAGGAAGAGCGTGTTCGCCTGCGACAGGGGCTGCTGCTGGCGATCGTCTCCGGCTTCTGCCTCGCGGTGGCCTCGCTGCTGGCGGTGATGTTCCTGGTGGTGCTGTTCTGGGATACACATCGCCTGATCGCCATCGGCGTGCTGTTTCTCGTCTTCGTCGGCATCGGCGGCGGTTGCATAGTGGCGCTCGTGCGCAATGCCCGCACGCGCCCCAAGCTCTTCTCGGCGACGCTGGGCGAACTCGCGAAGGACGGCGAGCGGCTGCGCAGATCCCGATGAACGAGGAGCTGGCGGAACTTCACGCACGCAGGGCGCTGCTGCTGGAGCGAGCGACGCACGAACGCGATGAAGTGGCGCGGCTCGTTCGTGCGACGACGCCGCCAGTGAAGATCGTGGAGTGGGGCTTGCGCGCGCTGCGGCTGCTCCGCTCGAAGCCCGTGATCGTGGGTAGTGCGCTGGCCGCCGCGACCATTCTGCGTCCCGGCCGTGCGATGCGCTGGTCGTTGCGCGCCTGGGCCGCGTGGCAGGCGTGGCAACGCATCCGTGGAAACCGCGACCGGAAGACATGAAGATCCTGTCGGCAGAGCTCGCCCTGCACCACGAAGACGTGCTCGGCGAATGCCCGTTGTGGGACGATCGGCAGCAGGCACTGTGGTGGGTGGACATCCGCGGGCCCAAGCTGCATCGATGGACCGGTGACGGCGCGCCGCAATCCTGGACGTTCGACGAACCCGTGGGCAGCATCGCGTTCACCCAGGACGGCACGCTCCTGCTGGCGATGCAGAGCGCAGTGCGCCGCTTCGATCCCGCTACCGGTGCGCTGAGCGAATTCGCGCGACCGAAGAACGAGCCGCCCACGAACCGGTTCAACGACGGTCGCTGCGATCGAGCCGGCCGCTTCTGGGTCGGCACCATGAGCGACGGACCGCGCGAACCGGTCGGGAGCCTCTACCGCATCGATCCAAGCGGCAAATGCGCGCGGCAATTCGGCGACGTCGTCGTGCCCAACAGCCTCGCGTGGAGTCCGGACAACAGGACGATGTACTACGCGGATACGCACCGGCACACCATCTGGTCCTTCGAGTTCGATTTCGCGTCCGGCAAGCTGGGGCGGAAGCGCGTCTTCGCCGACCTGAGTCCGCACAAGGGCAGGCCGGACGGCTCTGCCGTCGACAGCGCGGGATGCCTCTGGAATTGCGAGTACGGCGCCGGACAGGTCCTACGCTACACACCCGCGGGTCTGGTCGATCTGATCGTCCAGGTGCCGGCCACGGGAACGACCTGCTGCGCCTTCGGTGGTGCGGACCTCAAGACGCTCTACATCACCACCGCGCGGCAACGGCTGACGCCGGAAGATCTCGCCAAGCAGCCGCTCGCCGGCAGCGTGTTCGCATTTCGAACGGAGCTTGCGGGATTGCCGGAGGCTCGGTTCGGCGGCTAGCGCGGTCCGACCAGAGGCACGTCCCTTCCCCCGTCAAAACCAGAGGCATGTCCCCTCCCCCGTCGAAGATGGGGGAGGGTCAGGGTGGGGGCAAACAGTCGGGGGAGAGAGGGCGTACTTCTCCCCCATCCCAACCTTCCCCGACGACTTCGTCGCGGGGGAAGGAGCGTTATACGCAGCGTCGCGCAACTCGTGCATTCCCTCCCCCACCCCAAACAGGGCAGAATCCGCGAGGGAGTCAACGCACGCGATGCCGCCGCCGTTTCGAGCAAGGCATCGCCGAACACAAATACAACCGCGCACGTACGTGGGAGGAGAGAACAACATGAAGTGGCAACGCAAGGTCGTGCTCGCCGCCGTGCTGGCCGCGAGCCTTCCCGCCGCAGCGCAGGAAGTCACGCTGAAGGTGCATCACTTCCTGCCGCCGACCTCGACGGCGCACGTGAAGCTCATCACGCCCTGGTGCGACCGCATCGCGAAGGAATCGGCGGGCAAGCTCAAGTGCCAGATCTACCCCGCGATGCAGCTCGGGGGTACGGCGCCGCAGCTCTACGACCAGGCCAAGGACGGCGTAGCCGACGTGGTCTGGACTGTCACCGGCTACACGCCCGGACGCTTCCCCAAGACCGAAGTGTTCGAGCTGCCCTTCATGATGACCAACCCGGAAGGCACCGGGCATGCCATGTGGGAGTTCGTGCAGCAGTACACGGCCGACGAGTTCAAGGACATCCGGCCACTCGCGATCCATCCACACGGCGGCGGCGTGTTCCACATCGTCAAGCGTCCCATCAAGACCATGGCCGACTTCCACGGCCTCAAGATGCGTGCGCCTACACGGCTCACCAACAAGATGCTCGCGAGCTTCGGTGCGACACCCGTGGGCATGCCGATCCCACAGGTGTCCGAGGCGCTGTCCAAGGGCGTCATCGACGGCGCGCTGATGCCGTGGGAAGTGGTGCCGGCGGTCAAGGTGCAGGAACTGGTCAAGTTCCACAGCGAGACCGATCCGTCGCAGCCGGCGATCTACACCACCGTGTTCGTGCTGGCCATGAACAAGGAGAAGTACGACAGCCTGCCCGCGGACCTGAAGAAGGTCATCGACAACAACAGCGGCGTGGCGCTGTCCACGCTCGCCGGCAAGATCTTCGCCGAGGGCGACATCGCCGGCAAGGCCACGGCGAAGTACCCGATCAACATCGTGCCCGCGGCCGAGATCGAGAACTGGAAGAAGGCCTCGCAACCGGTGATCGACGGCTGGGTCAAGGAAATGGGCGACAAGGGCGTCGACGGCCAGGCGCTGCTCGCTGCGGCGCGCGGCCTGATCGCCAAGTACTCGAAGTAGCGTGCAGGAAACGCTCGAGGCACCGGCCACCGACGCCTGGAAAGGCGGCGCGGTCGGTCGGACGTTGCTGATACTCGCCCGGGCGCTGTCGTGGTTCGGCGGCTGCGTCCTGATCGCGATGCTGGGGCTGTCGGTCATCAGCGTGGTCGGCCGCAAGTTCTTCGACTCGCCGGTGCAGGGCGACTTCGAACTGGTGCAACTGGGCTGCGCGGTCTGCGTCGCGTGCTTCCTGCCGTGGTGCCAGATCGAGAAGGGCCACGTCATCGTCGATTTCTTCACGTTGCGCGCCTCGCCTCGCACCAAGGCCTGGCTCGATGCGCTCGGCGCCCTGCTGCTCGGCGCCTGCGCGGCACTGATCGCCTGGCGCCTCGCGCTCGGGACCTTGAGCGTGTGGTCGAACCAGGAAACGACGATGATCCTCGGTGCGCCGGTCTGGCTCGGCTACGCGCCGCTAGTCCCTGCGTTCGCCCTGCTCGCCGCGACGGGGTTCTACTCGGCGTGGCTGGAGCGGCGTCGATGAGCGGCGTCACGATCGCCCTGTTGTTCCTGGCGCTGATGCTGGTGCTCATGGCCGTGCGCGTGCCGATCGCGATCGCGATGCTGCTCACGGGCATCGCCGGCTACGTCGCCATCGCCGGCTGGTCGCCGCTGCTCAACCACCTGAAGTCCGCCGCCTTCGCGCGTTACTCGAACTACGACCTCTCGGTCGTACCGATGTTCCTGCTGATGGGCAACCTCGCTTCGCGCGGCGGGCTGTCGGCGGCGTTGTTCAATTCCGGCAATGCCTTCATCGGGCATTTTCGTGGCGGCATCGCGATGGCGGCGGTGGCCGCGTGCGCCGGCTTCGGCGCCATCTGTGGATCGTCCCTCGCGACCGCGGCCACCATGGGCCAGGTGGCGCTCCCGGAGCTGCGCAAGCACAAGTACGATCCCGCTCTCGCGACCGGTGCGCTCGCGGCGGGCGGTACCCTCGGCATCCTCATTCCGCCTTCCGTGGTGCTCGCCGTCTACGCGATCCTCACCGAACAGAACATCGCCAAGCTATTCACCGCCGCGTTCGTGCCCGGCGTGATCGCGACGCTCGGCTACATGCTCGTGATCGCCGTCGTGGTGCGCCTGAAGCCCGGGGCAGGACCTGCAGGCCCGCGCCACTCGTGGCGTGAACGCGGGTTCAGCCTGCTCGCCGTCTGGCCGGTGGTGGCGATCTTCATCGTGATGCTGGGAGGAATGTATGGCGGCTATTTCAGCGCGACGGAAGGTGCCGCGATCGGCACGTCGGCCACTCTGGTGCTCGCGATCGCACGTGGCATGCGTCTTCGCGGGCTGCTCGCCTGCTTCGACGCGACCGCCCGCGCCACGGGCATGATCTTCCTGATCCTGCTCGGCGCCGACGTGCTCAATTCCTTCCTCGCGCTGTCGCAGATGCCGGCCGAACTCGCGACCTGGGTGCAGGGCAGCGCGCTGCCGCCGCTCGCCGTGCTGTTCGCGATCATCCTCATCTACGTCTTCCTCGGTTGCATCATGGACAGCCTGTCCATGATCCTGCTCACCATCCCCATCTTCTTCCCGATGATCATGGGGCTCGATCTCTGGGGCCTCGAGGCTACCGAGAAGGCCATCTGGTTCGGTATCCTCGCACTGATGGTGGTGGAGATCGGGTTGATCACGCCACCGGTGGGGATGAACGTGTACATCATCAGCAGCCTCGCGAAGGATGTGCCGATGCGCACCGCGTTCCGCGGCGTGATCCCGTTCCTCGTGTCCGATGCGATTCGCGTACTGTTGCTCGTGTTCTTCCCGATCCTGAGCCTGTGGCTCGTGCGATCGATGGCATAAGGGGCACCGTGTTCCGCTTGAGACCCACTCCGCCAGGTACCCATCCGGAATACCTGTCGCCCGAATACCGGAGCACGCGCGAGCGCGCGCCATCGCAGCCCCTGCTGCCGCTCGCCCAGCGGCCGGACGAACTCTCGGTCGCGACGTTTCCCCGTTCGATCCTGCTGCCCCACGATGCCGACCTCACCCGGCAGTCCTCGGCCGAACCGCTCGGCCAGCGCATCGTGGTGTCGGGGCGCGTCATCGACGAGGACGGCAAGCCGGTGCGGGACTCGCTGGTGGAGATCTGGCAGTGCAACGCCGCCGGCCGCTATCACCACGCGAAGGACCAGCACGACGCGCCGCTCGATCCGCACTTCCACGGTTTCGGCAAGGCGCTCACGGATGGCGACGGCTTCTATCACTTCGTCACCATCCGGCCCGGTGCCTATCCGTGGCGCAACCACGCCAACGCCTGGCGCCCCGCGCACATCCACTTCTCGCTGTTCGGCAACGCGTATGCGCAGCGGCTGGTGACGCAGATGTATTTTCCCGGCGACCCCCTGCTCCCCCTCGATCCCATCTACCAGAGCGTTCCCGAGCGCACGCGCGAGCGACTGGTGTCGGCCTTCGACCTCGACCTGACGATCGAAGGCATCGCGCTCGGCTTCCACTTCGACATCGTGCTGCGCGGCCGTGACGCCACGCCGCTCGATCACTGACCTGAGCGCCGAACATGGCCGGACTCACCCCCTCCCAGACCATCGGCCCCTTCTTCATCGAGGGCCTGACATGGGCGATCGATCCCGTCGATCGCCCACTCGTCCCCGGCACAGTGCGCGTCGCCGGCCGCGTGCTCGACGTCGACGGCAAAGCTGTGAGCGACGCGCTGCTCGAGATCTGGCAGCCCTCGGCGACGCCTGCCGCGAGCGCAGGCCAGCAGCACGCGAGCTTTCAGCGCGTGGCGACGGACCAAGAGGGTCGTTTCTCGTTTCGAGTGCCCGCGCCGGGCACGATGCAGGTCGCAGCGAACGTGACGGTGTTCAGCCGTGGGCTGCAACGCCACCTTTTCACGCGCGTGCATCTGGGTGCCGGCGGCGACGCAGCTCGCACGACGGTTCCGCCGAACGTGCCCGCGGATCGGCGCGCCACCCTGATCGCGATTCGTTCTGAGTCGGACCCGGACGCGTTCGAATGGGACATCCGCCTGCGCGGCGCCGGCGAGACCGTGTTCTTCGACCTGTGAGCGGCACCCTGTTCGAACGCATCCTCGCGGAGCCCGCCGCCGAAGCGGCGTTCTCGGATACCGCGCTCATCGCGGCAATGGTGCGATTCGAGATCGCGTTGGCACGATCGCAAGCCCACGCGAGCGTGATTCCTGCCGATGCGGCCGTTGCGATCGACAAGCATGCCGCGACGTTCTCACTCGACGCGGACCAACTCCTGCGCGATGGCGCGCACGCCGGTTCGCTCGCGATTCCGTTCGTGAAGGCGCTGATCGCGCACGTCGCTTCGCGCGATCCTTCAGCCGCAAGCCACTTGCACTTCGGCGCCACGAGCCAGGACGTGCTCGACACCGCCATGGTCCTGTGCACACGGGACGCCGTTGCGATGCTGGTCGACGCGCTCGGGCAGGCCGCCGAAGCCGCGCGAAACCTGGCCACGCAGCATGCCGAGACACCGATGCTGGCGCGTACGCTGCTTCAGCCTGCCGGCATCACGACCTTCGGCTACAAGGCCGCGCTGTGGGCCTCGTCGCTCGCACACAGCCTCGCCGTCGTCCGTGCTTCCGCGAAGCAGGCTCTGGCCGTGTCCTTCGGCGGCGCCATCGGCAACCTCGCTGCCCAGGGCGATGCAGGCGCGCCGGTACGTGCACACCTCGCGCAGCAACTGGGCCTGCGAGATCCCGGCGCGCCCTGGCACACGCGACGCGAAGTCTGGCTAGGGCTTGCAACCAACGCCGCGCTCGCGGCCGGTGTCATGGGCAAGATCGCGCACGACATTGCGTTGATGGCACAGGCGGAAGTCGGGGAAGTCGCGGAGGCCGAAGTGCCAGGCCGTGGCGGTTCCACGGTCATGCCGCACAAGCGCAATCCCGTGCTGACGATGCGCGTGATCGCCGCGGTCCATTCGATCCCGGGCATGGTCGCGAACCTGCTCTCGGCGATGCCACAGGAACACGAGCGCGCGCTGGGAACGTGGCAGGCGGAACTGGCGCAGTGGCCGGGCGTGTTCATTCACGCCGTCAGCGCTGCCCGTGCACTCGCGGAGTTGCTGACAGGCCTTACCGTCGACGTCGATCGTTGCCGCACCAACATCGAATCGCTGCGCGGCGTGATCTTCGCCGAGCGGTTGGTCGAGGTGTTCATTCCGGCGCTCGGCAAGGCCGAAGCGCAGACGCTCGTAGCTGAACTTTGCCGCCGTGCTACGAGCGAGCGGAAGCACCTGCGCGATCTGGCGCTCGACCGAGTTCGAGACGACCCGCGACTCGCCACATGCACCGTCGGAGACCTCGAATCGCAATTCGATGTCAATCGCGCAGCGAAGGCATCGGCCACCTTGGTCGGACCGACCCTGCAGTCCGTCCGCCCCGTGGAGAACACCGATGGCTGATTCCGGAAAGCCCGATGGCGAAGCCCGCGATGCCTTCGATCGCGGTCTCACCCGCCGCCGCGAAGTACTGGGCCCGGAATACGTGGACCGATCGCTGGCCAGGGCCACCGATTTCACGCGGGACTTTCAGTCGCTCATCACACGTTACGCATGGGACGACATCTGGAATCGCCCCGGACTCGACACGCAGACGCGGCGGCTGCTGGTTATCGCGTTCACCCTCGCGCTGGGGAAATGGGAGGAGTTCGAGCTGCATTTCCGCGCGGCGCTGGAGCATGGCGTTCCGGTCGAAACGCTGAAGGAGGTCCTCCTTCAGGCGGCGATCTATTGCGGCGTACCGGCGGCGAACACGGCGTTCAAGCGGGCACAGGCGCTGCTCGACGAGCGAGACGCGTCAAACGGCTAAGCCGATTCCTTTCGCCGCGCAGGCCAGACCTTTCGCACGAGGGTGACGACCGCGACACAGATCGCACCGGCGACGATGCCGGCAATACCGTTGAGCGCGATCGGCGTGATCACCTGCAACACCCCGCCGATGGCGGACACGCCGCCTGCTGCCTGGGCCGCACTTTCGATCCAGTGATGCACGACGGGGATGCCGTGCGTGAGGATGCCGCCACCGACCAGGAACATGGCTGCCGTCCCTGCGATCGACAGGAACTTCATCAGGTACGGCGCCAGGCGCAGGATGCCTCTGCCGATGGCGCGCTGAACGCCGGCGAATCCGCCTTCGCCCGGCTTGCGGCTGAGATAGAGCCCCGCATCGTCGAGCTTCACGATGCCCGCCACCAGGCCGTAGACGCCGATCGTCATGATGGCGGCGATGCCCGACAGCACGGCGACCTGCGTGGTGAACGCCGCTTCCGCGACGGTGCCGAGCGTGATCGCGACGATCTCCGCCGAGAGAATGAAGTCGGTCCGGATGGCGCCCTTGATCTTGGACTTCTCCAGCGCGACGAGGTCGACCGTCGGATCCGCGAGCCCTCGTACCAATTCGGCACGATGGGCGGCCTCCTCCTTCGCCTCGCCCGCGTGCAGCAGCTTGTGCGCGATCTTCTCGAAGCCTTCGTAGCAGAGAAAAGCACCGCCGATCATCAACAGCGGTGTCACCGCCCACGGGGCGAATGCGCTGATCGCCAGTGCGGACGGCACCAGGATCAGCTTGTTGACGATCGAGCCTTTCGCCACCGCCCAGACCACCGGCAGTTCGCGATCGGCCTTCAAGCCGGTCACCTGCTGCGCGTTGAGCGCGAGGTCGTCGCCGAGCACGCCCGCCGTCTTCTTGGCCGCCGTCTGCGTCAGCACCGACACGTCGTCGAGTACGCTCGCGATGTCGTCGAGCAGCGTGAGCAGGCTACCACCGGCCATTCATGAATCCTCTTCGGTAAATCCGGCAATGGTACCGCCCGGATAGCGCTCGGCGCGCGCGTGCATAATCGGATCTCCAAAAAAAGATAAACGGGAGGATCGTCATGGGGATCGAAGTCAGCCGTCAGGAGGCACCGTGCGGCGCTCTGGTGCGGGGGGTCGATCTGTCGGATCCCATCACGCCCGAGCAGGTCGCCGAGATCCGCGCCATCTGGCTGGAGAACCAGGTGATCGCTTTTCCGGACCAGGACCTGTCCGTGACCGATATCGAGCGCTTCGCGCACTACCTCGGCCCCTACGGCGAAGACCCCTTCATCGAAGCGATCCCCGGCCATCCGCACGTGGTGCAGGTCAAGCGCGAGGCCGACGAGAAGACACCGATCTTCGCGGAAACCTGGCATTCGGACTGGAGCTTCCTGCCGCGGCCGCCGGCCGGCACCGTGCTCTACGGCAACGTCATTCCGCCCGCGGGCGGCGACACCCTGTTCGCCAATCAATATGCGGCTTGGGATAGCCTGCCCGCCTCCTTGAAGACGATACTGGAGGGCCGCTCGGGAATCCATTCCGCGCGCCGCGGCTATTCGCGCGAAGGCATGTACGGCGAACGCGACAAGGGCCGCTCGATGGCGATCAAGTACGGCGACTCGGCCATGAAGACCCAGTTGCACCCCATCGCCCGCGCGCATACCGAGACCGGGCGCCGGGCCCTGTTCGCGAGCCCCGGCTACACCATCGGTATCGCCGGCATGCCCGATGACGAGGCCCACCAGGTCCTGCGGGAAGTGTTCGCGCACCAGGCGAAGCCGGACTACGTCTATCGGCACCGGTGGTCGGAAGGCATGCTGATCCTGTGGGACAACCGCTGCCTGATCCACGCCGCCACTGGCGGCTACGAAGGCCATCGGCGCCTGCTGCACCGGATCACGGTCGCCGACCGGACGCTGCAGTAGCTTTCCGGCGCACAAAAAAATGAGGGCAACCTAAGGAAGGGTTGCCCTGTAGAACCCCCTGGCGGGGGAGGAGACCTGCCCCTGTTTACGTCGGGCAGGGCGGGAACTTGAGGGATGGGGAGGATGTTTTTTTACTCATCCCATTAAATCAGGGCATTAGCCCTCGCCCCCACCCTAGCCCTCCCCCGGCAAAGCCGGGGGAGGGGATGTACACCCCTTCCCCCGCGACGCAGTCGTGGGGGAAGGCCGGGAAGGGGGCAACGCTGAAGTTCAGACAGCTTCCGCCGCCAGCACCTTCTTCCCTGGCCCGAAGCGCACCTTCAACCGGGAGCGGTCCGGCAGGCAATACTCCCAAACTGCGTCCTGCCCCGCGAACGACACGCCACTCGGCTCACCCAGCAACTCCAGCACCTCCGGCGCCGAGGCCCCACCGGCCTTCACCCGGGCAATGTCCTCCGGCCGGCGGATAGGTACGATTTCGCGCACCTTGCCGTCGCGTTCGAACACGACTCGCCACGCACCCCAGCCCACGCGCCGGTCGTTGAATTCCCAGACATCCTCGCCCGTGTCGAGGAACCGCATGGCGTTGGGCAGGCCGGTCTGGTTGCGTACCTCCTGCATGGTGGTGCCGGTGGGCGACTTGCCGTAGATCGCGGCTTCGCCGGTGGGTCGTGAGGCGCAGCCGGCGAGCGCTATCAAACTGAGCACCAACAGAGCAGTGATGGCTCGCTGAGAGTTCATGGCGCCGCCTCCGACCGAACGCCGGAATGTTTGTCACTGCCGCGTCGGCGGCCGACACCATTCGCCTGGCCGTCGATCCCCACCCTTCGGGCGGGGCGGCGAACGCGGCAGAGCAGGGGCCCCCTTGGGGGATGCGACCCGCGTCCCGACGCAAAGGGGATCGCCGCCCCGACAATCGCTTCCGCGGTCGGATCCCCACTGTGTGGGGCCCCTCCTCCGCGCTCCAGCGATTCCCTCGCCGGGTGGCTCATGGTGTCACCCCCCCATACCCCGCCGTCCCCCCGCTGCCGCGGTACTGCGCCCCGACCAGTGCCGTGCCCTTCAGGCGGTACTCGGGATCGAACTCGGCGACCAGCCGATGCCGCTGATTGCCGAAGTAGTGCAACCGCCATTCCCAGTACAGGTTGCCGCGGATGAAGTAGATGAGGCTCGGCTCGCCCATGATCTCGACCAGTTCCTGCGAGGTCATCCCCGGCTTCACCCGCTCCCGATCCGCGTCGTTCCGGATGCGCCGCGCGGTCTTCACCACATTGTCCTCGCGGAACACGATCCGGTAGGCGTAGAAGCCGTTGGGATTGTCGTTGTATTCCCAGACTTCCTCGCCGGCCGCATTGAACTTGATGACCGACGGCATGCCGATCTTGCTGCGCACGTCCTGCATGGTCGACTTCCCCGGATCAATGCCCCAGGGCTTCGTCTGCGCAGCCGCACCACCGGAAATCCCGCACGCCGCGATCAGCAGGACTGCCGCGCGAACCCTCCATTGCCACGCCATGGCCGCTCCTCCAATGATTGGATGCCTGTTGTTGGCGATTCGACTGGATGGCTGGCATCGAGTTCAGCGCGCTTCAACCCCGTTTCGCGCCGACGCCCGTTACACGCTCCAGTCCCCGCCACTACGAGGAGCATGTCATGGGTTTCGCCCGCTGTCTCGCCGCCGCATTGCTCGCCTGCGCCTCCCAGGCCCAGGCATTCTGCGGCTTCTACGTCGGCAAGGCCGACGCCGGCCTGTTCAACGAAGCGTCCCAGGTGATCCTGGTCCGCGACGGCCACCGCACCGTGATCAGCATGCTCAATGACTACAAGGGCGAGCTCGACGAATTCGCGCTGGTCGTCCCGGTGCCGGAGGTGCTGCAACGCGGCCAGATCAACGTCGGCGACCGCCGCATCTTCGACCGCATCGACGGCTTCAGCGCGCCGCGCCTGGCCGAGTATCACGACGACAATCCGTGCGAGCGGCGTGAACTCGAAATGATGTTCCAGAAACAGATGGCGCCTGCTTCCATGGCGCAGCGCGATCAGGCCGCCTACGCGCGCGCCCTCGGCGTCACCGTGGAAGCGAGCTATACCGTCGGCGAGTACGACATCGTGATCCTGTCGGCCAAGCAGTCCGACGGCCTCGAGACGTGGCTGGTGGAGAACGGCTATCGCGTCCCGGCCGGGGCGTCGCGCGCGCTCAAGCCCTACATCCGCCAGGACATGAAGTTCTTCGTCGCCAAGGTGAACCTGAAGGAGCAGGCGAAGACCGGCCTCACCTTCCTGCGCCCGCTGCAGTTCGCCTTCGAGAGCGAGAAGTTCATGCTGCCCCTACGGCTGGGCATGGTGAACGCGCGCGGCCCGCAGGACCTCATCGCCTTCGTGCTCACGAAGACCGGACGGGTCGAAGCCACCAACTACCGCACCGTGAAATTGCCGGCGAACATGGACGTACCGATCTTCGTGCGCGGCGAGTTCAACCGCTTCTACAAGGCGCTGTTCGACGAGCAGGCCAAGCGGGAGAACCATCGCGTCGTGTTCACCGAATACTTCTGGGACATGAGCTGGTGCGACCCGTGCGCCGGCGATCCGCTCTCGCCCGACGAGCTGCGCAAGAGCGGCGTGTTCTGGCTCGATCGCGAGGACGGCCGCGGCGGTGCATCGAAGGTCATGCTCACGCGACTGCACGTGCGCTACACGCCCGCCACCTTTCCCGAGGACCTGATGTTCCAGGAAACCGGCGATCGCGAGAACTTCCAGACCCGCTACGTGCTGCGCCATCCCTGGCAAGGCGACGACAAAGCTTGCCCGGAAGCTGCGCAGTATCGCGAAGCCGTGCGCAAGCGTCAGCAACTGGAAGCGACCACGCTAGCGTCTCTGACCGGCTGGGAGATCGGCGCAATCCGCAAGCGCATGGGGATGCCTGCGCCGGCCGAGGTCAAGTGGTGGGAGCGGTTGTGGAAGTGACCGCGGGGGCGAGCCTCGCCGCGCTGCGCACCGCCCTGCCCCGCGACGCCCGGGTCTTCCAGATCCTGTTCCTCGCCTCGCTGCTTTCGATGGGCGTGCTCGCGCGCGACTTCACCTTGCGCGGCGAGCAGATGGCGCTCACCTTTGCAGCAGGGCTCGCGACCCAGGCATTGGCGCTGCGCCTGCTGCGCATCCCCAACGGCAGCTACCTCAGCGCGGTCGTCACGTGCTTCGGCCTGTCCATCCTGCTGCGCGCGGACACGCTGTGGGTGCACCCGCTCGCCGCGTTCATCGCCGTCGGTTCGAAGTTCGTGCTCCGGGTGAACGGCAAGCACGTCTACAACCCGGCCAACCTCGGCGTCATGGCCGCCCTCCTGTTGCTGCCCGGCACCTGGATCTCGCCGGGTCAGTGGGGACACGATCTCGTGGCCGCAGCGTGGTTCGTGATGCTCGGAGGCGTGGTCACCGGCAGGGCCCGGCGCTGGGACGTGAGCTGGATGTTTCTCGCGTGCTTCCTCGGCCTGGTGCTCGCCCGCGTGCTGCTGCTCGGCCAGAACCCGTGGGTGTTCGCGCATCAGCTCGGCAACGGCGCGCTGCTCCTGTTCGCGTTCTTCATGATCTCGGACCCGATGACGATCCCGAATCATCGCCATGCCCGGCTACTCTACGCATTCATCGTCGCGGGCTTCGCCGTCTGGTGGCAGTACGGACTGTTCAAGCCGAACGCGCTGGTGTGGGCGCTGTTCCTGTGCACGCCGCTGGTCCCGTTGCTCGACCGGGTGTGGAAGGCGGAGAAGTTTCAGTGGCGGCCCACGACCGCGTGACGCCGCACGCGTCAGCCGCTATCGTTGCGGGCATTTCCACGTCCCTCGACCCATCGCCATGCCGCTCAAGACCCCGCGCACCACCGTCAAACGCCTGCCCAAGCGCGCGCACTACGACGCCGACACCGTTCACGCCATCCTCGATGCCGCCTTCATCTGCCATGTGGGTTACGTCGCCGACGGGCAGCCCTACGTCATCCCGACCGGCTTCGGCCGCGACGGCGACAAGCTCTACATCCACGGCTCCGCGGTCAGCCGGACACTGAAGAACCTCGCCAGCGGCATTCCCATGTGCCTCACGGTCACGCTGCTCGACGGCCTCGTGCTGGCGCGCTCGGGCTTCCACTCGTCCATGAACTATCGATCGGTGGTCGTGCTTGGCACCGCACATCTGGTGGAAGGGGACGAGAAGGGTCACGCGCTGGCCATCATCTCCGACCAGATCCTCAAGGGCCGCTGGGAAGAAATCCGCGGCCCCTCGCGCAAGGAGCTCAACGGTACAACCGTGCTCGCGCTGCCGCTCTCGGAGGCTTCGGCCAAGGTCAGGACCGGCGGGCCGATCGATGACGAGGAAGACTATGCGATGCCGATCTGGGCGGGCGTCGTGCCGCTGGCGATGAAGGCGGGCAAACCCATACCCGACGCACGACTGCCGGAGTCGATACCGGTGCCGGGGTACGTCAAGCGGCGGCGTTAGCCTTCGCCTGGCATCCGGCCCGATTTGATCGAACTATCGGCCCCGGTGCGTGGTCGATCCCTTAACTACAATAGGAGGAGCAAGCATGCCCGGTACCGTCCGTCTTCACCGTGTGCTCACCGCACCGCCGGAGAAAGTCTATCGAGCGTTCCTGGACGCCGACGCGATGATCAAATGGCTTCCGCCGCACGGCTTCACCGCCAAGGTGCAGCACCTGGAAGCCAAGGTCGGCGGCACCTTCAAGATGTCGTTCACCAACTTCACCACGGGCAACAGTCATTCCTTCGGCGGCGCGTACCTGGAACTCGTCCCGCACGAACGCCTGCGCTATACGGACAAGTTCGACGACCCGAACCTGCCGGGTGAAATCCAGGTGACCGTCATCCTGAAGAAGGTGTCGTGCGGCACCGACGTCAGCATCACGCAGGAAGGAATCCCCGACGTCATTCCGGTGGAGATGTGCTATCTCGGCTGGCAGGAATCGCTCGGTCAACTGGCGAAACTGGTCGAACCCGACATCCCGGGCTGACGGCCGCTCATGTCGAAGCTGCGCGTGAGTGCGTTCGGCCTGTCCATCGACGGGTTCGGCGCCGGACCCGATCAGAGTCTCGACAATCCGCTGGGCGTCGGCGGCATGGGCCTGCACAACTGGTTCTTCCCGACGCGCACCTTCCAGAAGATGCACGGCGGTGGTGACGGGACGACCGGTGTCGATGACGACTTCGCCGCTCAGGCCATGGCCAACATCGGCGCGTGGATCCTCGGCCGCAACATGTTCGGGCCGGTCCGCGGTCCGTGGCCCGACGAGAACTGGAAAGGCTGGTGGGGTGACGAGCCGCCTTATCACGTGCCGGTGTTCGTTCTCACGCATCACCCGCGGCCTTCACTGACGATGCAGGGCGGTACGACCTTTCATTTCGTGACCGAGGGCATCCATGAAGCGTTGAAGCGCGCGAAGGAAGCCGCAGGGGCGAATGACGTCCGGGTGGGCGGCGGGCCCGCCACCATCCGCCAGTATCTGCGCGCCGGCTTGATCGATGAGATGCACCTTGCCATCTCTCCGGTCGTGCTCGGGTCAGGCGAACCGCTGTTGCACGGCATTGACCTGCTCGGCCTGGGCTTCGAATGCACGAAGCACGTGACGACGGCGGACGCACAGCACGTCGTTCTAACGAAGAAAGCGTAGCGATACGTTCTCGGAAGCGTGGCGCCCATTCGCGCCTGTGCCAGCCGCGCCGGGCTAGGCCTCGATGTGAACGAGCGTACGAGGCGACAGGGTTGCAATCGCCTCCTCCAATTGGGGCACGAGTGGGAGGAGTGCGTGAAGCTCGTTTGAATGCGCGTTCAATACGACGACGGCGATTGGTAACGTTGCCACGTTCTGTTGATAGGGCAAGTTCTTGTCGACGGTTACGAACACATCGAACTCCGTCGCAGCGATTGCCAACAGTGCGCCATTCTTGACGCCGCCCCATCCCATTTCTACCGCGGTCTTCACCACGTGCCCGGGGAGCGCCCTGCGCAAGCGACGGGGCACAGATTCGTCAAGCAGCAGGCGCATCCGCGAAGAGACGGGTCTTCGCTGCTTCGAGCACTGCGATCGCAGCTTCACGCGACACGGAAGGAAAGTCTTCGAGAAACTCCTCCAGCGAGGAACTCCCCTCCAAGTAGTCGAACAGATTCTGCACCGGCACCCTGGTCCCCCGAAAACACAGGGCTCCGCTCATGATTTCGGGGTCGCGACTAATGTATTCGGTTGCCATAGCTACCTCCTATGGTTCCAGTGTAGCAGCCCGACATCGTCGGAAGGGCGCTGCACCGCACACGGTCGTAAGCCGGCGATAGCCGCGCGGGCGCGGACGCCAGAGAATGAACCGACCTCCGAGTTTCGACACTGGCGCCACCGGCATCACCCCCGCTTGAGCGCCCTCGCCAGCGCGTCGGCCATCGCACCGCCGGCCGGCGCCGGCTGAGTTCCCGGACGTGGCCCGGGCGATGGCTTGCCACCGCGCCCGCGGGCTTCCTGCCCTGAGTGAGCGGAAGGCTTCTTCCCCTCGCCCCGCGGCGTTTCCGCACGCCCCTCTCGACGCCCACCCTGACCGGCGTCACGACCACTCGCCGTTTCACGCGGAGCATCGTCCAGCCGCATGGTGAGCGCGATACGTTTGCGCTCCAGGTCCACCTCGACCACTTTCACCTTGACCACGTCGCCCGCTTTCACCACTTCGCGCGGGTCCTTCACGAAACGGTTGGATAGCGCCGAGACGTGCACGAGGCCGTCCTGGTGCACGCCCACGTCGACGAACGCGCCGAAGTTGGCGACGTTGGAGACCGTGCCTTCGAGCAGCATGCCGGGGCGCAGATCCTTCAGTTCGGTCACGCCGTCGGTGAAGCGCGCAGTGCGGAACTCGGGACGCGGATCGCGCCCTGGCTTCTCCAGCTCGCGCACGATGTCCTGCACGGTGGGCAAGCCGAAGCGCTCGTCGGTGTAGCGGCGCGGATCGATCGCGCGCAGCGCCTGGGCATTGCCCATCACGTCGCGCACGCCGCGCTGCAGGTCGGCGAGGATGCGCTCCACCACGGGATACGCCTCCGGGTGCACCGCAGAGGCATCGAGCGGATTGTCACCGCCGGGCACGCGCAGAAAGCCGGCCGCCTGCTCAAACGTCTTGGGGCCGAGTCGCGGCACCTGTTGCAGATCCGCCCGGCTGCGGAATGCACCGTTCGCATCGCGATGACGCACGATGTTCTCGGCCAACGAAGCGGTGAGCCCGGAGATGCGCGCGAGCAGCGGCGCGGAAGCCGTGTTCACGTCCACTCCGACGGCGTTCACGCAGTCTTCGACCACCGCATCGAGCGAGCGCGCCAACCGCGTCTGACTGACGTCGTGCTGGTACTGGCCCACGCCAATGGACTTGGGATCGATCTTCACCAGCTCGGCGAGCGGATCCTGCAAACGGCGCGCGATGGACACCGCGCCGCGCAGAGTCACATCCAGGTCGGGGAATTCGCGCGCCGCCAGTTCCGAGGCCGAGTACACGGAAGCACCGGCCTCCGACACGACGACACGCGTGAGACGCAGATCGGGATGGCGCTTGATCAGCTCGGCCGCCAGCGCATCGGTCTCGCGCGAAGCCGTGCCGTTGCCGATGGCGATCAACTCCACGTCATGGGCTTTGCATATCGCCGCCAGCGTAGCGATGGACTTGTCCCAGTCGTTGCGCGGCGCGTGCGGGAAGATCGCGTCGGTCGCGAGCACTTTGCCGGTGCGGTCCACGACGGCCACCTTCACGCCGGTGCGCAGGCCCGGGTCGAGGCCCAGCACGGGACGCGGACCCGCGGGCGCCGCGAGCAGCAGATCGTGCAGATTGCGCGCGAAGACGCGAATCGCTTCCTCTTCCGCACGAGTGCGCAACTCGCCGAGCAGGTCGCCCTCGATCTGCCAGCCGAGCTTCACTTTCCAGGTCCAGCGTGCGGTCTCGACGAGCCACGCATCGGCGGGCCGATCCTGATCCCGGATGCCGGCACGGGTGGCGATCAATCGTTCGCACGGATGCGCGCCGGCGGCCTTCAGGGCGGCTTCGTCCAGCTCCTCCGGCAGCTTGAGCGAAACGCGAAGGATCTCTTCATGCCGGCCGCGGAACAGCGCGAGGGCTCGGTGCGAAGGAATGGCCCCGAGCCGCTCCGAGTAATCGAAGTAGTCGCGGAACTTCGCGCCCTCCGTCTCCTTCCCTTCCGCCACCGCCGAGACGACCACGCCATGCTCGCCCATGCGGTTGCGCAACTGCGCGAGCAATTCCGCGTCCTCCGCGAAGCGCTCCATCAGGATCTGCCTTGCGCCGTCGAGAGCGGCCTTCACGTCCGGCACGCCGGGGTTGTCGCCATCGGGGCCGGTGAACGCTTCGCGCAGGTAACCCTGCGCCTCCACGTCCGGATCGCGCGACGGGTCGGACAACAACGCATCGGCTAACGGTTCCAGCCCTGCCTCGCGCGCGATCTGCGCCTTGGTGCGGCGCTTCGGTTTGTAGGGCAGATAGAGGTCTTCCAGCCGCTGCTTGGTCTCGGCCTCCGCGATCGCGGTGGCGAGCTCCGGCGTCAGCTTGCCCTGCTCTTCTATGCTGGCGAGCACCGCGGAACGACGCTCTTCCAGCTCCCGCAGATAGCCGAGCCGCTCTTCGAGCGTGCGCAGGTGCGTGTCGTCGAGGCCGCCGGTGACCTCCTTGCGGTACCGCGCTACGAAGGGAACGGTGGCGCCTTCATCCAGCAGTGCGACGGCAGCGGTTACCTGGGCAGGGCGGACGCCGAGTTCGGCGGCGATGCGATGGTCGATCGGGGGGAGCATGAAATCGGGGACGTGGTGGGAGTGCGAAAAGGTCGCGCACTATACCAACGTCGGCACCTACGATGGCGGGTGTTAGAGCCGAGCCCACTGCGTAGCCTCACATGCCGGTTGATTTCACGACACCCTTGTCGCAGAAGTACGTGTGCATACCGCCTCATTCACGCATTGGCCCTCCTATCGTCTCTCTCGATGCGTGAATGCAAGGCGTGACACAAAACATCTGCCGCCATGCACCTGCAGCAACTCCTGTCCGGCGGAGCATGCGACAACTCGATTCAACGCTTTTCGACAGAACCCGAGGCCATCATCTTAAGCCTACGACGACCAATGGTGACAAGAATCACGAGTCCCAATGCAAGCAACGACGTCATACCCGGTTCCGGCACTGGCTGGGTCAGGAACAAGCCACTGTGGCTTGACCACGTTGCGCCCGCAGGTATCTCCACTCCAAAAGTGGCCGTACGCCCGAAGTCAATGGCATACGGATACTGAGTGTTGACCACGCCAGTATTCAGCCTACCAGCAATCCTGAAGTCGGCCGAAAATGGCGTACCCATCGGAATGCCTGCAGGGCGAACTGCCGTTGCGACAACGGTTAGCGTATCCAATACTGATCCTTCGAAGTTGAACTCCGCGAAATCAGATTGCCCCCCGCTCGGCGAGCCACCGAGCATGTTCGATACTCCCAACTGCGCTGACGCATAGGCGAACGAGCCTAACGAGGGTCCACTTTCAAGTATTGATCCCGTCACGTTCAAACTTATTCGAACCGAAACGCTGTCGGCCGTGGATGGCGCCACAACAGTAATGACTTCCGCAATCCATGCGTAGGAAGTGGCCACCAGCGAGTACACATTGCTCGGCGAATGAGACAGTCCATGGTTCCTCGTGGCCACGCCCAGGCTCCCCGTGGACAGCAATGCGCGTGCGTTACCTTCGGCCAGAAGTGGATCGCCTCCAAGCGGCACGGGATATGACAAGTTCGTCGACAAAGCGGCGCCCTGTGTTCCCCAGACCTCCGAGATGCGAGTCCAATCAGAAGCCCCGTACTCGCGAAGGCGTCTGTCCCCTATTCCAGACAGCACGTCCGTTTCTGTGTACGTAGGCTGACGTCCGAGAAAGAAGCCGAACGCGTCGTTCTTGACTCCAAGCGCGGTGCTGGCGAGTGTGCCGATACAACTGTCCGCGAAGAGGTTGTCGCCAGGCGTGCACAAGTCATACGAAACCGATTGAGCAGCCTCGGGCGAAGACGCCACGATCGAGGCCACCACAAGCGATGCGGAAATGAGGATCTTCGGCAATTACGTCTCCTTAGGAGTCTGGACCAGTGTTGACAAGTAGATTGGCTCTTGACCAAGCTCACTGCCAGTGGGGATTGATGCTCCGGCTGCCACTCTACCGCTCTCCGCCCCCATGGACCTCAGAGGCTTGGAACTTGTGACTTATTCGTGCGTTTGTTTGCAACGGCTCATGGCTTCGGAATCCGCAGACGGCTGATCATCAACGAGCCCGACAGTGCGAACATCAGGACGAGCGGATGCAGTTCGAAGCCGATCAACGTGACTGTTCCGAACCACAACTGCTCACCCAACGCGCCAGACCACGCCGCCACCGCCAGGACGAGAACGAGGACGATCGATGTCGGGATGGGCGTACCTTCGAAGTACTTCACCTTGCCGGTCCCCTCGGACAGCGATTCTGCGGTGACGTTGTACCGAGCAAGGCGCGAGACGCCGCACGCGACGAAGAATGCGAGAACGATACGATCGTAGAAGCCCTGCATGCCGCATCCGTACGCGATGATCGCGGGCGCCACGCCGAAGGAGATGACGTCGGCGAGTGAGTCGAGCTCCCGCCCCAGTACCGAGGACTTCTGTCGCCACCTGGCGATGCGGCCGTCCAGGATGTCGAATATCAATGCTGCCAGGACGAGACCGCAGGCAAAGTAGACGTGCCTGACGTCATGCACCTGGAGGTAGGTCATGATGGAAAAGAGCGCACCTGTGCCGCAGACGGCATTTGCCAGGGTGACCCAGTCGGCCAGGTGGAACTCCCGGATCAGCGAGAACGGCTTTCGTGGCGTGCTTGTCGTCATCGATCGAAGCTCCTGTGATGGACTCGCGTGAGTCGGCGTGCCGAGGACGCCCGAGTTGGCGTCATGAACTCGGTCATCCTGCTAGATGGCATCGAGAAACGCGAGCAGATCCTCTCGGTCGCGCTTGGGGAGCCGCGCGAACGCTTCCCGCGATGATTGTGCTTCGCCGCCGTGCCACAGGATGGCCTCCGTCGGGTTGCGTGCACGTCCGTCGTGCAACAGGGCGCTGTTGCCGTTCACGGTCCGGGACAAGCCGAGGCCCCACAGCGGCGGTGTGCGCCAGTCGCGACCGCCTGCCGCGAACTCGGGGCGATGATCGGCGAGCCCCTCGCCCATGTCGTGGAGCAACAGATCGGTGTAGGCGTGGATCGTCTGCCTCGACAGTTGCGGCAGACGGGCGAAGTAGTCGGCGGTTCGCAGCGAGGGTACGTGGCAGGAGGCGCACTTCACTTGTTCGAACAGCGCCGCGCCGCGCCGGACGTTCTCGTCGGTCCAGTTGCGCCGTGCCGGCACCGCCACGCCGAGGGCCCAGCTTTCGAATTCATCCCACGCACTGTCGGTGAGCTCGGGATCGTTACCCGGTACTTCGCGCCGGCAAAGCGTCTGGATATCCGGGCAGTTCTGTTTCGGGAACAGACTGGACGTCACCCCCATGTCGCTGATGGCGGCCGCGGCGATCTGCTGGCGCACGCTCGGCTGGATGGCTTTCCAGCCGAATCTGCCGATGGCCATGCGCTGGTCGATGGCGTCCCAGACGAGGTTCGGCCGGCCATTGAAACCGGTCTGTCGCTGCTGCTCCGCCAGGGCGAGAAGGGTCTCCTCCGGCACCGCTGCTAGGAGGCCCATTCCGAACACGGGTGGCGCGATCCGCAACGACTTCATCGTCTCCACGCCCAGTTCACCGAAGGCGAGGCCTTCGATCTGCAAGCGCGGTTGGCGCAGGCGCACCTCCGTTCCATCGGCAAGCGTCTCGACGCGCTCGTCCCAATCCAGATAGATGTCCGCCTCGGCCGGCACGGGCACATAGCCATGCAGGAACTGCAGGCTCTGGCCCTGCAGCGCCCGGTTCTGCAACTGGTCTCCGTAGTGTTCGTGCGGTTTCGGTCCGCCGTGCGGGTCGATCCCCGGCACGCTGAGACGCACCGCCATCGAGACGAGCTGCTGATTCGCGGCCGGCGGCCGGCCACGTCCTCCATCCGCATGGCAGGCGCTGCAGCGGTCCGCGATGAACGTGGGGCCGATTCCCCAGTCGCCACCGCTCAGACCGAAGATCACCCACGGTCGGTTGAAGCTCGCGCGCCCCTGCAGGAACGTAATTCGCTGCCGCTCGGTCAACGCCGATGCGGGCTGCGAATACGCCGCCGAGTCGGCGTCCGGCACCGTGAACGTTCCGACTGAGAGGACATCATCGGTGCTCTCTGCCGCGCAGATAAAACTGACGCCCACGGCAGCCGTGATGAAAACGAGTTGTCGGACCCTCATGTGTCTCGAACCGATCGTCAGGGAAGCTCTGCGCTGGTGGTGATTCGACGACACGCCGACTGGCAAGAAGTCATCATCCGGGTTCAGAGCACGACCAGCACAATCCCCGAGTCGAATTGGAGGCACATTCTGATCGAACCGGTATCGATTAGTAAGGTCCCGCGTGTTCCCTCCGTGCGTACCTTCACGGAAGTATCGCTCCTACGATCGCCGGTCGATTCTTCACGTGGTTCAGCTCCGCCAGTCCAAACAGTGTCACCAGCAGCACCGTGTTCTTGGCCAAGCCGCGGCACCACGGGCATGGCCGGGGTCTTGCAGTACAGCACCACCACATCGGTACATGCTTGCAAGACTTCGTATCTTCCCAGCGCGTGTTCAACGGAGTGCAATATGCACGTTGATCAGGCCGGGCGAGATGACGTCGGCAAGACTTTGGGCGCGGAGCAGTAGCGTACTCCAGAGCCCGTGGGTCAGATAGGCGCGCTCGCCCGTTGTTTCGCTCGACAAGACCGAACGGTAACTTGGGCCGGCTGCGGGGAGATCACCTTGTGGCGTGAGCCCGCATACGAGGAAGGTCCGAAGCGATGAATACATTCTGGGTGGGTGTGGACGTTTCCAAACGCAAGCTTGATGTGGCGGTCTTGGACGAGCGCGGTAAGTTCAAGACGCATGTCTTCGGCAATGATGCGAAGGCGCATGCGCAGCTGCAACACTGGCTCGCTGAGCACGGCGTGCTGCCGGAGGGAACGCAGGTCTGTCTGGAAGCCACGGGCCCCTACAGCGAGTTGCTCGCTGTCGCGCTCGCCGATGGGGGCTGGGCGGTAAGCGTGGTCAATCCCGCTCGGGTGAAGGGCTTCGCTCAGAGTGAACTCAGTCGCAACAAGACCGATCGCGCCGATGCCAGGCTGCTGGCGCGATTCTGTGCGGCAATGCGTCCAGCCCTGTGGGAACCTCCGCCCGCGGAGTATCGCCAATTGCGGGCGCTGGTCGAACGCCTGCAGGCGCTCAAGGACATGCATCAACAGGAGACCAACCGGCTCGAGGCGCATCGGTTCTCGAGCCAGGGGTCGTTGATCGCTTCAGTAGAGGCGCACCTGCAATGGCTACAGACCAACATCGACGTGCTGCAACGGCAGATCGATGATCATATCGATGGCCATCCGCGCTTGCGCCAGGACGCCGAGCTGATCGGCAGCATTCCCGGACTGGGGGACGTGACCATTGCCAAGTTCCTGGCCTACATCGGCGACGTACGCCGCTTTCGAAACGCCAAGGCATTGGCGGCCTTCATCGGCGTGAGCCCGAGGCTGCGGCTCTCGGGTTCGTCGGTCAAAGGACGCACGATGCTCAGCCGTACCGGCCACGCCCCACTTCGACACGCGCTGTATATGCCAGGGCTAGTAGCGCTCCGACACAATCCTGCCATCCGCCTATTCGGTCAGCGTCTGCGTGCTACCGGCTTGGCGCCCAAGGCCGTCGTTGGCGCGGCCATGCGCAAACTGGTTCACCTGATCTTCGGCGTCATCCGCTCAGGCAAGCCATTCGATGCTTCATTCGCCATGCCGAAGCTTGACGTTCAAGACGGTATCTGACCCCGGGGCTACACAAGTTATGGCTCAATAACTAAACGTCTCGATGCAGCATCAAGGCGCCAAGAGCCAAGTCTTTGCAGAACGCTTTGCCCGAGAAGCATGGCCGTAGAGTCGCTTGGCATTACGACGGCTCGTACGTCCCGCAGTTCTATTGGTCCGATCCGAAGTGAGCGAAGTTTGACGACGGTGCCACGCTGCGTGGAACCGTCCGCTAACGTATAAGCGGCGGTCCCAACGATATCAGCCTCAGTGAGCGATGAGGACGCCGATAACGCTTTTCCTATGAAACTTGGCAAAGTGAGATCTGTCGCTCCCGAGTCGACAACAAAGGTCAACGCAAGTGAAGAGTTGATTGTCGCGCGAACGGTGTAAACGCCACCCGTCAGTTCAAGCGGTATCGAGTAATCTCTTGCCGATGGTTGTTGATCGATGAGCGTCTCGAGCTCTTTGTCATAAGCGTTTTCATGTAGCCATCTGCCAATTACGGCACACAAGCGCTTCCACTCGTCGAGGTCCATACTGCCGACCGGCGGGGCGTTCAGCGCACGAATTGCGTCGTCTATCGCGATACCCAGCCCCTTGGGCTCTTTGCGCACGAGCGGCACGCCATCGCTCGCAAAGGTCCTGTTTAAGATGTCGAAACTTAAGTAAGGATGGTTGCACTCGAACAATCGCCCTCGCTGAAAGTACAAGGCTCCATCAGCGCTGGGTTTTTTGAGCATGCCCGTCGTTATCACGTAAACCAGTGATTTTCCTCGTGTGACAAGTCTAATGTCTGATTTGTGGACGAAGTTCCGTGCGCGGTCGTCCTCGTAGTAAGGGACTAGGTCTTCGGCGGCGCTAACCGGCACGGATGCATTCGTGGCTGTAAGGAGAACGACCGTCAGACCAGCAAGCAGATACTGGTACGTGTCTCGGAAGGAAGTCCTCTGGCTCATGGGCGCGCGCAACCGCTCTTTACAGCCGCGCGTCGCAGACTTCGGATGTGCACATGAATGGGGTCACACATGACCGGGGTGTTCAGATGTCGCAATTCATCACCAGCCCATCAGCGCATACGCGCACGACGTGCTCTTGAGTATGTGATCGTGCAGGCCCAAATGCCATCGATGACTACCCATTAGAAGCTCTCTTGAGCCAAGCGGCGAACCCCGGGTCAATGTCATTTGCGAACGCAATCAAACCGGCAAGCTCTCGCTGTTCATCAGCACTGAGCTTGCCCAGTATCATTCGGTGGTACATGGCACGGATTTCGCGCTTACGCGCACGTCCAATCGAAAGCCGATGATCCGCAGTCAAGGTCACGCCTGTGATCACTCTTCTCCCAGCGCGAGATGCAAAGACGGTCTTTTCTTCGTTCAACTTGAGGCGGGGATACTCCAAATCTTCGACAATCTGCGAGACAAGCTTTGGGTAGCCGTTGAGGGCGCCCGAGCGACTCGCGGAGAGGGCTAGATCGTCCGCGTAGCGCGAGTAGCTGATTCCCTCTGCTCCTGCTGCGGCAGCGAGCCGAGTATCGAAGTTGTGCATCACGGTATTTGAGAGGAGGGGGGAGCTAGGGGCGCCGATGCAAAGCCTCAAAGGCCCTTGCCGGTTCGGAGCCCAGGCGCAGACGTAAGCAATAAGCTTGATCGCGGATGAGTCGTAGTGTTGCCCGCAATGAGCTTCAAGGTGGCGAATAACGTCAGGCATAAGAATGGACGGGAAGAAGTTCCTGAAGTCCATCTTTAGCATGTAGTTGCTACTGACATGCCGAAGGGCGTTCTGTCTTATAGATGAGCCAGAGCGGTAGGCCGTGGCCGCCTCATGGAGTGGCAATTGCGACTCAAGTCGCTTCATCAACCACCGTTGAATAGCTTTTACTTCTCGTGCCGGCTGAGCAACCTCGCGGAGTCCACCGCTGCGCTTCGGTATGTAGAAAACTTTGTACCGAATGGGCGCCGTGCGGATGATGCTCTGGAGATGCCCCGGAAGCATGCCGAAGTCGGATGACATCAAGGCAACGATTTCGTTAGCCCGGAGCATAGCGCATCCTTGCTTCCTGAATTGCCCGGAAGCGCTTCTTGTCGTTCTGTGCGTAGTCTGCGATCTGATCCGCCCTGAAGCGGGAAAAGTCCACGGTTCCTTCGCGTAGGCGGAACCAGAAGAACAGTCTGTCTTCAAGTCCCACGTAGAACCTTTGATCCCCCTTAGGCTCTATGGCGATCAGCCTGACCTTCTCCAAAAGAAAGAGAAACTGCCTCAGCTCCGAGTCCGTCTTCGCGTACCCCAGCCTCTCGAGGATGCTCCGCATCTCGCGAAGTGTTAGCGCCGAGCAGAGGTTCAGAACATCGCAAATCAACAGCGCAGTGTCTAGCCACGACGTAGGTCGGAAGGGGCGTTCTGGCGCCGGCTTCTTTGCCCGCAGCAGTACGGCCTCGGCTAATTCAGGCTGCAGTTCTTGCGCAGCTTTCGGATCAAACCTCGTCTCGCGATCTACTTCAATCATCCATCGATGGCATTCCGCTACGTTCTTATGCACCTTCTCAAGGTAGTCGACTGGACCAAGCTTTATGAAGGAAGAACTCTTGTAGTGATCTGTCTCGATGAAGACAAGAAGCTTGCCTTGAAACTCATCGACGACCGAAAAGAGGCCAAGCTCAGCGATCGAACCTGGGCTTTCGAGAACCAAGACGATGACCGAAGACAGCTCTGCTAAATGCCGCTCAAATGAGACTAGGTCGCGATAGATGGAATCGTGTGACCAGTCCTTGTAGTGTTCCGCGACGCGAATCCGCTTCTCTACTGCGCTGTCTTTGGCCAGTTCCCGATACATTGCGTCACGGATCGAGACAGGTTCGCTCGAACGGATATTGGTTTCACCGCCGCACAAAAAAATGAAGCCCTCATAGGGCTTCAATCGCGATGCTTGCAGGTCAATCTTTGCGAAAAGTTCGTCCCTCATCACGTGTCGGCGAAGAAGCTCTTACCTCAAATTGCGCGGTGAAACCGGCTTCGGGTTCTCCGAGTGCGCGCAGGAGAACCCGAAGCCGGTTTCACCGCGGTAAATGCACTCAATCATTGCAAGTCTGGCGAAGCGCCCGACTATTTCTACGTGACCCATGCGTAGAGCGCGTAAGAGCGAGTTGATCCTATCGGGACGAGAGGCAACACGTCAAGAGAAGGTTCCCCATCTACGGTAACGAAGGTGCGGGTTCGCGGGGCGTTCCGCACTCCGGCGTAGCCGATGTGCGCCTCTTGGAGTCTGACGCAAGCCTAGCGCTTTGGCTTGGCTGGAACATCCCCAACCTACGACCCAAACACAGGTGCCAGAGCATGCGATTGCGCAATCGCTGAAGCTCTCTGACCAGATCTCCCCGAGATCCACCTAGACGAGGCACGGCTCCAATACAGGCGAAGCGTACGGGGCCCAAGTACGCTGTTCGCCTTGCACCACCGTCGAAGGCTCTCTTGAAAATGCCGCACGTCGATTGTCGAAGCACCTCTCGTGGACCTCGTACCAAACGGCGAATCCCCCCCCTACTCAATCGCACTATCCGGCTCCTCATCCTTCTTCATCACCTTGTGCCCCCAGGCCACATACAACCCGCTCGCCACGATGATCGCCATCCCGATCAGCGAATGCGCGTCGGGGAAGTCGCCGAAGACGAACCATCCCGCCAGGCCGATCCATAGCAGTTGGGAATAGCCGAAAGGTGACAGCGCCGAGGCTCGCTCGATCTGGAGCGCCTTGATGAGCAGGTAGTGGCCGGTCATGCCGGCGGTGCCGAGCAGGAGGAAGAACGGGGCGTCCTCCCATCGCGGTGTCTTCCACACGTGCGGCAGCATGAAGGTCATGATCATGAAACCCACGAACGCCGTGTAGAACAGCGACGTGCGCTGGTCGTCTTCGCCGCCGATCTTGCGCGTGAGGATCTGGTAGAAGCTGTAGCAGGTCGCGGCACCCAGCGCGAGCAGTACGGCCGGGTTCAGCATCGCGCTGCCTGGGCGGACGATGAACAGCGTGCCGCCGAAGCCCACCAGGATGGCGACCCAGCGCGATGTGGAGACGTGCTCCTTCAGCAACCACACCGCCAGGATGGAGACCAGCAGCGGCGAGACGAAGCTGATGGCCTTGACCTCCGCGAGCGGCAGGAACGAGATCGCGCCGAAGTTGCACAGCGTGGAGCCGAGCATGAGCGTGGCCCGTGCGAGTTGGCTCGCGGGCTGGGTGGTGCGCACCAGGCGCGTGCCCATCACGGGCGCGAAGATGATCACCATCAGCCCCACGTGCACGGCATAGCGGAACCACACCACCATCGGTACCGGGTAGCTCTTCGAGAGCCATTTGGCGGTGGTTTCGAGCACCGCGAAGCACATCGCCATGCCGAGCATCATGACGATGGCACGGGGATTCACGTAATGATGGTGCGCTGCGGCGGACATGCTCAAGACCGGAATCCCTTCATGGGCATGGAGTGTAGCCGACGGCCGGGAAAACCGCCGTTGCCTCCCGCGCAACGCTGTTGTACAAACACGCGGTGCCGCGGATAGCGTGCACGTTGCGCGGGGGCGCAGCACGCGGGCGATCCGGTCGATTGTCCCAGGCCCCTTCCGCCACTGAAAAACCACAACTGGAGGAGTCATTTCGCATGGAACGTTCCCAGGAGCACCGCTTCATCGACCTCGCGAAACCGGTCGAAGGCAAGTCGCAACCCGATCCGGAATCGCGCCGCAGCTTTCTCGCCAAGGCTACCGGTGTCGCCGCGCTGACCGCGATGGCACCGCAGGCCTTCGCGCGCAACTTCATCGACAAGTACGACGAGGACGGCCCGCTCGCGCGCTATCCGAATCCGGACGTGATGGTTCTGGACAAGCGCTTCAAGTACAAGCTCGGCAACACGCCGATCGTGCGCCTGTATCGCGGCACGATGTGGGCGGAAGGCCCGGCGTGGAACGGCGTGGGCCGCTACCTGATCTGGTCCGACATCCCCAACAACGAGCAGCTGCGCTGGATCGAGGAAGACGGCCACGTGTCGCGCCGGTTCCGCTTCCCGGCCAACAACTCCAACGGCAACACGTTCGACCACACCGGCCGCCAGATCGCGTTCGAGCACGGCACGCGTCGCGTGGTGCGCTACGAGTACGACGGCACGGTCACCATCCTGGCCGACAAGACCGCCGACGGCAAAGGCTTCAATGCGCCGAACGACGGTGCCTGCCACCCGGACGGCTGGATGTTCTTCACCGACCCCGGCTACGGCGGCCTGATGAACTACGAAGGCGTGCGCCTGAACACCGGGAGCCCGCAGCCGATCCAGAAGGAAGCCGTGTACCGCATCGACGCACCCGGCAAGGTGGAGAAGGTGGCCGAAGAGCCGTTCAAGCCGAACGGCCTGTGCTTCTCGCCCGACTACAAGAAGGTGTACATCGCGGACACGGGCCTGTCGCACTATCCGAACGCGAAGAGCGTGATCTGGGTCTACGACGTGGACGGCAAGAAGCTCAAGAACCCGAAAGTGTTCGCGAGCATGGAGATGGACGGCAAGATCGGCTTCGCCGACGGCATCCGCTGCGACGAGGACGGCAACGTCTGGGCCGGCATGGGCTGGGTCGGTGACGGCTACGACGGCGTGCATTGCTTCTCGCCCGACGGCACGCGCATCGGGATGATCCGCATGCCGGAAATCATCTCCAACGTGTGCTTCGGCGGCACGCATCGCAACCGGTTGTTCATGACCGGTTCGACGTCGCTGTATGCGGTCTACGTGGAAACCAAGGGTGGGACGATCACCTGATCTGCAGTTCACGTAGAACGAACGGCCCGCTCCGGCGGGCCGTTTCTTTTTGACGGATGCGGGAGTGCATCAAGTCGGGTATAACCCGCCGGTCTGCGAAATTCGTTTCCCCCATGCATCCGTCCACCCCACTGATCGCCCTGCTAGCCGTCGGCCTCTCCGCCGCGGCTGTCCTCGGTTACATCGCTTCCCGCCTGCGCCTGCCGCCCATCGTCGGCTATCTGCTGGCGGGCATTCTCGTCGGGCCGTTCACCCCGGGATTCGTCGGCGACACCTCACTGGCGCCGGAGCTCGCGGAGATCGGCGTCATCTTCCTCATGTTCGGCGTGGGACTGCATTTCTCGCTGGGCGATCTCAAGCGCGTCTGGAAGGTGGCCGTGCCCGGTGCGGTCGCGCAGATCATCGCAGCCACGGCGCTCGCGATCTTCGTGACGCACTTCTGGGGCTGGTCGTTCGAGGCCGGACTCGTGTTCGGCCTGGCGTTGTCGGTGGCGAGCACCGTGGTGCTGCTGCGGGCGTTGGAAGCCGCGGGCACGCTTGGCACGCGCTACGGACAGATCGCCGTCGGCTGGCTCGTGATGGAAGATCTCGTGATGGTGATCGTGCTGGTGCTGCTGCCGCCGTTCGCGGCGATCCGCGGCGGCGCTTCAGATGTGACGCTAGCCACCGCCCTGCCCGACCTCGCCATCGCGCTGGCCAAGGTCGGCCTTTTCGCCGTGCTGATGTTCGTGGTGGGCAGCCGCGTGGTGCCGGTCGTGATCGATCTGTTCGAGAAGCAGAAGTCGCGCGAGCTGTGCATTCTCGTGGGCCTGACGATCGCGCTCGGCATCGCCTACGCGGCATCGGCGCTGTTCGGCGTTTCGTTCGCACTCGGCGCCTTCCTGGCAGGCATGGTCCTGCACGGCTCCCACAATGGCCAGTGGGTCGGCGAGGAACTGGAGGCGTTTCGGGGTGCGTTCGCCGTGCTGTTCTTCGTCGCGGTGGGGATGGCCTTCGACCCCAAGATCGTGGTGGAAAACCCCATGCATCTGCTGGCAACGCTGGCCATCATCATCCTCGGCAAGTCCGTGGCGGCCATCCTCATCGTGCTCGCGCTGCGGCAACCCCTGGCTCTCGGCTTGAAGATCGCGGCGTCACTCGCGCAGATCGGCGAGTTCTCGTTCATCCTCGGAGCGATGGGCATGTCGCTCGGCCTGCTCGACGTGCAGGGCCAGGGGCTCATCCTCGGCGGCGCGCTCGCTTCCATCGTCCTGCATCCGTTCGTGTGCCGCCTTGCCGGACTGCTCGCGAGGCGGCTGGAGCCAACACCCGCACCGGCCTACTGAGCGGCGTTACCATCCTTCGGTCCACGGCGGACCGATGATGACGACGCACCTTTCCCCCATTCGGCAGGTCCCTGCCGCGCAACCCCTGCGCTGGCTCGCGCTGGGCTGGCGCGATTTCAAGCGGGCGGGCTGGCCGAGCGGCTTCCATGGGCTCGTGGTCGCCACTGGTGGGCTGCTGATCCTGGCCGTCGCGCTCCAGTTCACCGTTCTCCTGCCGGGCGCCGTGTCGGGCTTCGTCCTCGTGGGGCCGATCCTCGCGACAGGGCTGTACGAGATCAGCAGGCGGCTAGCCGGCGGACAGACACCGCACCTCGGCCACGTGGTCGGCGCGTGGCGGCGCGGCACACGTCCGTTGATCTGGCTCGGCGTGCTGCTCACCATCGCGGGGACGCTCTGGGTACTCGTCTCGATGCTGCTGTTCGGCTTGTTCGTGCATGCGCCGATCGAAGGGCTCTACGCCTTCCTGCGCTACGCCGTCCGGGAACAGGGCAACCTGCTGTTCGCGCTCTGGCTCCTGCTCGGAGCGCTCGGCGCGGCGCTGGTCTTCGCCGCCACCGCGGTGTCCGTGCCGCTCCTGCTCGACCGCGACACGGACCTGCGCTCCGCGATCCTCACCAGCATCCGCGCCGTGGGCGATAACCCGGTCGCGATGGGGCTCTGGGCCGTGGTCATCATGATCGCGACAGCGCTGTCGCTCGCCACCGCCATGCTGGGCTTCGTCCTCGTGGTCCCGATCATCGGCCACGCGACGTGGCATGCCTACCGCGATCTGGTCGACGCGAGCGCCCTGCCGCCGCGCCGCTAGCGGAAGATGCAGTTCACCGAGGAACAGGTTTCCGAATTCGGCCTCACCTTCGGCCTGGGCGGGTTCATCGTGTTCATGCTGTTCATCATCTGGAACCTGGCCAAGGAATCCAAGGCCGGCCGCTTCGGCACCTTCATCCTGTTCTTCGTGCTCTCGTTCGGCATGCTCGGCTTCATCGTGAAGACCGTGCTGCAGTACTTCATGGAGAAGTGACTAGCCTGCCCCCCGACGTGTGCCTGGGAGGGACAGTCCGCCGCATTTGCCAGATCCGCTCAATTGAGCAATAATTCTTGCTCGATCCACCATGGAGAGGAATTGTATCCATGACGACCACGGCGAAGACTGAATCCGCCCGCAAGGTTAGAACGAAGCTCTTGCGCGATCTCCTGGGCCGCCGCCTGCCACTGGCTTCGCTCTACGCCTTCGACCCGATCGAGCGGGTGGCCTTCATCAAGGAGGGCCTGCCGGCAGAGTTGCTTACCGTGCTCGCGGAAGACATGGCGATCTCCAAGGAAAAACTCTATGCGACCATCGGGGTCGCCCGCGCGACGGTGGACCGAAAAGTCCGCGAACAGACACTGCTCAGTCAGGACGAGAGCGAGCGGGTCATGGGCGTCGCTCGGCTCGTCGGCCAGGTCGATGCGATCGTGCGGGCTTCGGGCAATCCGGAAGGCTTCGACGCGGCAAAGTGGGTTTCGGCGTGGCTGGATCGACCGCAATCGACCCTGGGCGGCAAACGGCCCGCGGAGTTGATGGACACGTCCGAGGGCCGTGGCATCGTGTCTGGCCTCGTTGCACAGATGCAGTCTGGCGCCTACGCCTAGGATGCAACGACCCCCACACTCCCTGCGCTCGCTGCCCCCCGAGGGGGCGCGTCAGCGCCTTGGTGCGGCCCGGCGACACTGACGTGGACGTAACCATCTGGCGGATCGGCGCCGATGCGCCGGAGTACGAGGCGCACGATCTGTCCGGCAAGGGCGCCGAAATCACCGGAGGGCGCTGGAACCGGCTGGGCACGCCCGTCGTCTACACTTCCACGTCGCGAGCGTTGGCATGCCTCGAGACGGTCGTGCATTTGAACGGCAGCGATCCTCTACCGCTCAATCGCTACCTGGTGCGTATCGTGGTCCCGGAAGCTGCATGGGCCGCCAGGACCGCGATCGATGCTGCGTCCCATGTCGGCTGGGACGCCGAACCAGCCGGCAAGGTGTCGCTCGATTGGGGCAGCGCGTGGCTCAGACGCGTCGATACGCTGCTTGCCGAAGTCCCGTCCGTCATCGTGCCGGAAGAAGTCAACATCCTGATCAATCCGAAGCACCCGGACGCGGCAAAGCTGCGCGCGGTCAAGATTCGGAAGTGGCTCTACGACTTGAGGCTGAAGTAGGCGACGAGTCACTGCTCTCCTATGGAAGCAGGCTCTGCCCCAACCTCATTTCACGCTTCACTCGCCGGGTCACCCATCACTCACAGTGGATCGGTCGTTGCCCGCCACAGCTTGCCCAGGTTGCGTCTTGGGCAGAAGCACGATAGTCAGCGCACCAACCAATGCCAGTGCTGCCAGCGCGAAGAAAGCGGCCTCGCTCGCGCCGCCGGCGGCGGTCCGAATGGTGCCGATGAGATCAGGGCCGAAGTACCCGCCGAGGTTGCCGACCGAATTGATCCAGGCTATGCCCGCGGCAGCGGCGGTGCCGGACAGGAACGCCGTCGGCAACGACCAGAAGGTCACGACGCAACCGGCCCAGCCCACCGTGACCATGGTCAGCGCAATGATCGACACGACCGGTGACTTGTGCGCAACGGCCAACAGGAGCAGACCGGCCATCACCATGAGCATGCCGCCGGCACAGTGCCACCGGCGCTCCCCGGTGCGATCCGAGTGGCCGCCCCAATAGATCATCGCCGCGACACTCGCACCCCACGGAATCATGCTGACCAGACCGACCTTGAGCAGATCCTTCTTGTCGATGCCCAGCTCCTGGATGATGGTCGGCATCCAGAACCCCACCGCGTAAAAGCACGTGGCCAGGGCGAAGTAAACCCACGCCAGGGCCCAGACGCGACCGTCCTTGAAGGCGCCGGACAAACTGTGCTTGCCGCCGAGGCTGCTCTTGCCGGCGTTGTCCTGCTCGATCCGCTGCACCAGCAGGTCGCGCTCTTCCGATGTGAGCCACTTGGTGGTCTTCGGTCCGTTGGGCAGGATCGCGAGCACCAGTGCACCGATGATCACCGACGGCAGGCCTTCGAGCAGGAACAGCCACTGCCAGCCGCGCCACCCGTTGACGCCGTCCATGAACTGCATGATGGCGCCCGACACCGGCGAGCCGATCAACTGGGCCATGCCGATGGCGGTCATGAACAGCGCCACCATCTTGGCGCGCCGGGCACCAGGAAACCAGTACGTGAGATAGAGGATCACGCCGGGGAAGAAGCCCGCCTCCGCCACCCCGAGCCAGAAGCGCAGGAAGTAGAACGTGAACTGCGCATCCGTGGTGTGGAAGAAGGTCGCGATCGCACCCCAGTGGATGTCGTCGCAGAACATGAAGGACGAGGAAATGAGGCCCCACGTGATCATGATCCGGGCGATCCAGACGCGCGCTCCGACTTTCTCCAGGATCACGTTGCTCGGCACTTCGAAGATGAAGTAGCCGATGAAGAAGATCCCCGCGCCGAACCCGTAGATCGCGTCGCTGAAGTGCAGGTCGTTCGCCATCTGCAACTTGGCGAATCCGACGTTGACGCGGTCCAGGAACGCGACGATGTAGCACAGGAACAGGAAGGGAATCAGGCGCGCTGCGGCCTTCTTGTACGTGGCCTCCTCGAACTGCCCTGTGATGACGGTCGTCATGGGTGGCTCCTCCCTCTATCGTTTTGAGCTTGCCCCTGTGTCGAGGCTGCCTTCAAGCGAAACCGCACTTCTCGTCTCGAGGCACCGTATGTGACCAAGAGCCTGGGTGCTTGCACGCACGGCATCTGTATACAGCGAATTGCGTGGGCTCGACAGTCCGGCCGGGCACGGCACGAGCGACAATCGACGCTGCAGTGCGTCATACGATGCCGCGCTCCCTCCCCCGGCTCCGCTGGGGGAGGGCTGGGGTGGGGGAAGCGCGGCATCGCTGAGTCCCGCAGAAACTCAGCGTGTGATGCCGACGGCCCCCAGGATGAACGAGTAAGTGAACGCGATCTCCTTGAGATAGTCGTATCGACCCGATGCGCCGGCGTGCCCGGCATCCATGTTGGTCTTGAGCAGCAGCGGATTGCGGTCGGTCTTCAGCGTGCGCAGCTTCGCGACGTACTTCGCGGGCTCCCAGTACATCACCTGGCTGTCGTTGAGCGAGGTCTCCACCAGGATCAGCGGATAGGCCTTCGCTTCGAGATTGTCGTAGGGCGAATACGACTTCATGTAGGCATAGGCATCGGGCTCGTTCGGGTTGCCCCACTCTTCGTACTCGCCCGTGGTGAGCGGCAGCGTGTCGTCCAGCATCGTGTTGATCACATCGACGAACGGCACTTCCGACACCACGGCGCGAAAGAGGTCGGGACGCAGATTGGTCACTGCACCCATCAGCAACCCGCCGGCACTGCCACCTTCGATGACGAGGCGATCTGGCGCGGTGTCCTTGCGGGCGATCACGTGCTCGGCGCAGGCGACGAAATCAGTGAACGAATTCTTCTTCTGCATCATCCGGCCTTCATCGTGCCAGCGCTTGCCCATCTCGCCGCCGCCGCGCACGTGCGCGAGCGCGAAGATGACGCCGCGGTCCAGCAGCGACAGGCGCGAGGAGCTGAAGGTCACCATCTCCGGATAGCCGTAGGCACCGTAGCCCGACAGCAGCATCGGTGCCGCGCCGCCCGGCCGCTTGTCCGCACACCACACCATCGAGACCGGAATCTCGGTCCCGTCCTCGGCTTTCGCATACGTCAGCTCGCTGCGATAGCGGGTCGGATCGTAGCCGCCGAGCACTTCCACCTGCTTCAGCAGCTTGCGGCTGCGCGCATTCATGTCGTAGTCGTAGACCGAATCGGGCGTCACGAACGATTCGTAGGCGAAACGGAACGTGTCGGTGTCGAACTCGGGGTTGGAACCCGCGAAGGCGCTGTAGGCCGGTTCGGGGAATTCGATCTCGTGCTTCTCGCCTTCGGCGAAGCGCACCACGACCAGCCGCGGGAATCCGCCGCGCCGCTCGTGCAGCACGTAGTGGCGAGCGAACAGGTCGACGCCTTCGAGCATCGCATCTTCGCGATGAGGCACCAGCTCTTCCCACTGCGCTTCGCGACTGTCCGCGAGCGGAGCACGAACGAGGCGGAAGTTGCGGCCGCGGTCGTTGGTCACGATGAAGAAATGCCCGTCGTGGTGATCGGCGTAGTACTCGTGATCCTGCCGTCGCGGCACCATGAGCGCCGGCGGTTCGAGCGGGCGATCGGCGGACACATAGCGCACTTCGGAGGTGGTCGCGCTGTGCGAGGTGATGAAGACATAGCCGCGGCTGCGCGACAGATCCACACCGACGCCGAAGCGTGCATCGGTCTCCTCGAACACGAGCGTGTGTTCGTCGCTGCCGAGCCGATGCCGCCATACGCGATTGGACCGCTTGGCTTCGTCCTCGGTGACGTAGAACAGCGTCGCGCTGTCGGCGCACCAGGCGATGGAGCGCGCCTTCTCGATCTCGATCGGCAGCATCGCGCCGGTGGCGAGATCCTTCACCCGCAACGTGTACTCGCGAAAGCCGGTGTAGTCGGTGGAGAACGCGAGCAGCTTCGCGTCCGGGCTCACGTCGAGCGCGCCCAGGCCGAGGTACTTCTTGCCCTTCGCCAGCGCGTTGAGATCGAGGATCACCGCCTCCTTCGCCTCGAGGTTGCCGTGCTTGCGGCAGTAGATCGCGTACTGCTTGCCCTTCTGCGTGCGCGAGTAGTACCAGTACTCGCCCTCGCGGGCCGGCACGCCCATGTCGGTTTCCTTGATGCGGGCGAGCATCTCCTTGTAGAGCGCACCCTGGAAGCCTTCGCTCGGCTTCATCATCGCGCTCGTGTACGCGTTCTCGGCTTCGAGGTAGGCGATGACTTCCGGACTCTCTTTCTCCCGCAGCCAGTAGTAGTCGTCCACACGGACGTCGCCGTGGTTCTCGAACGTGCGAGGCTTGCGCGATGCGACGGGCGGGAGGGGGATCGATTTCGAGGTCATGTCAGTGTCGCCGGGCCGCCCCAAGACACTGACGCGCCCCCTCGGGGGGCAGCGAACGTAGTGAGCGTGGGGGGCGTTTCATCCTTGGGGTTCTAGAAGAAGGGTTTGGAGATCAGCCGCACGCCGATCGAGTTCCAGTGTACGTCGCCGAAGCGCTGCAGGCTGCCGCCGTAGCTCGCGTCGAGCTGCACGTGATCCGGCACCAGCCAGATGCGCACGCCGAGCTGCGCGAACCGTTCGAAACCGGTGGCGCCGTACGCCTCGGCCGCCAGCATGAAGCGCGGATGCACGTAGAACTCGCCGCCCACACCCCAGGTCACCCCGCGGCGATTCGCGTCGCGATTGTCCACGCCGCCCGCGTTGAGAAGCACGACGATGCGGTCGTCGAGCAGCGAGCGCGAGACGGGGACGTAGAAGTAGTAGTTGCCGATGAGGTTCGGCTGGAGGTTGATGTCGGCATGTCGCAACACTCCCGCGGCGATGCCGTAGCCCCAGCCGTTCACCTCCAGCGGCTTGAACAGCGTCTTGGCCTGGAACTGGTAATCGGTCTGGTCACGTCCGATGGTGTCCGAGGACAGATAGCCGCCGCCGAGCGTGAATTCGAGGCCCTTGAGGTTGCAGGCGGGCAGCGCCCAGTACTCGTGGCTGCCGTCCGCGTTGTTGCGGCGCCACGACTCCACCTGGCAGGCGCCGCGGTCCACCACCCGTGCGTCATCGACGACAAACGGACGCGCCGCGAACGCAACCGCGGGAAGGAATGTCAGAACGGCCAGGAGAAACGGGAGGGAGCGCACGGGCAGGCAGGGGCGGACCGCGCCGAAGGATAGCCGAAGCCCATGACGGCGAACACCGTCCCGCGCTAGAATCCCGGCAACTTTCCCCGCTCGATCAGGGCCGTACGATGGCGAAACCCTACGAATCCGACACCACGCAGTTCATCCGCGAGTTTCTTCAGAAGCACCCTGAAGTCGTCGATAAGCAGAAACAGGCGCGCGCAACCTGGTGGGACAAGCCCTTCGATGCCGAGCAACGCGAGGCCTTCGAGGAATCCAGGGTGCCCAAGAAGCCGTACGAGTACTACAGCGACAAGAGCTGATCACGGAACCTTGCTCATGAAGACCCGAGTCCTTTTCACGATCCTCGCCATCCTCGCCGCAGCCCCCGCCCACGCCGGCTGGGAAGACGCGGTGGGCGCCTACAACAAGGGTGATTACGCCACCGCCGCCAAGGAGTTCCGCCCGTTCGCCGAGCAGGGCCAGGCGACGGCGCAATACATCCTCGGCTGGATCTTCCAGAACGGCGACGGCGTCAAGCAGGACCTCGCGGAGTCGGCCAAGTGGTACCAGAAGTCGGCGGAGAAGGGCAACGCGGACGCGCAATACGCGCTGGGCTCGTTGTACGCCGCAGGCGCTGGCGTGAAGCGCGACGACGCGGAAGCCGTGAAGTGGTTCCGCAAGGCGGCCGAGCAGGGCAAAGCGGGCGCGCAGTACATCCTGGGCTACATGCTCACGGCCGGCGAAGGCGCTCCGAAGAACGAGGCGGAAGGCATCTCCTGGTACCGCAAGGCGGCCGATCAGGGCCTGCCCGACGCGCAGTACGCACTGGGCCTCGGTCTCGCGTACGGCAAGGGAGCGAACAAGGACGAGGCCGAAGCCAACCAGTGGTTCAAGAAGGCCGCGGACCAGGGCAACCTCGATGCCGCGTACCTCCTCGGCTACAACTACGAGACCGGCGTGGGCACCGTGCCCGACTACGCCCAGGCCGTGAAGTGGTATCGCAAGGCCGCCGAGAAGAACAACAGCGAGGCGCAGTACCACCTCGCCACGCTGATCCGCGATGGCAGGGGCACCGAGCGCAACGACGCCGAGGCGCTCGCACTGTTCAAGAAAGCGGCCGAACAGGGGCAGCCCTACACCACGATCGCGATCGACGAATACACCAAGAAGGGCCAGCCGGATCGCGCCTTCGAACTCGCCGACACCTGGCTCGCGAAGCATCCGGACGACGTGCAGCTGCTCACCGTGCTCGGTTTCGCTGCCGCGAACGAGGCACGCAACAACCCGACGAAGTACGCGCCGGTCGCCAAGAACTACGGCGAGAAGGCGATCGCCCAGATCGAGGCCAACAAGCGGCCCGAGCGCATGACGGAGGCCGAGTGGACCGAGTACCGGACCAAGTGGCTGCCGCAGCTCTATCTGCAGCTCGCGTCGCTCTCCACCAAGACCGGCAATGCGGAGGACGCGCGCAAGAAGCTCGAGCGAGTCACGCAACTCAACGCCAAGGACGCCTACGCCTGGTATCTGCTCGGGCAGAACCACTTCGGCGAATACGAGAAGCTGAATACCGAATCGAAGACGCTGCAGGGTCAGGCGAAGTCGGATGCCACGTCGAAGGCGTTCGCGAAACTCGACCAGGTCATCGACTACTACGCTCGCGCCGTGGGCCTGTCGTCCGGCAAGGATGGCCAGAAGGACCTGTACGAGCCGCTGCTGAAGGACCTCACGAGCATCTACGACTTCCGCAACGGTTCGAAGGCGGGACTCGATCAGCTGATCGCGAAGTACAAGCAGTAGCCCCCGGAATTCGCCCTCTCGAGGGCACCACCGGGAACCCGCTTACGCATCGGCGGGAATAGACGGGACGCAGGGAACCGGCGCGAGCACGTCCGGGGACTGCGCTCGGACTCGTGCACGTCTAGTGATGCGATGCGGCAAACCGCCGCGCTCACTCCGTTCGGGCTGTCGCCGTTATGCGACGGTCATGATCGAAATCCGCTGCGTACTCGATTCGGGAAAAAGTATCTTGGGGGCTCGCGAAACTGCGTGCTAGATTGACAAAAAAATAACTTTCCGGGCTAGCCGACGAGTGGGAGACCAAGGCCATGAGACCCCGTAGCGCAGCAACTCGCCCGACGCTGGCCGGTCTTTCCACGGCCCGCCTCGCGATCACGGAAGCCGTGCGCCGCGCACTCGACAGCCTCGGCACCGCACCGCCGGCCGCCGTCCTGCGCCCCCGGTTCGACCTCGAGCCACTCGAAGCCCGATTGCTCCTTTCGGCCGATCTGCCCGGCGCCGCTGCATTCGCGGTCGGCGAACCGGCCGGGATCATCGAGCGAACGCTCGCAGCGGCCCCGCCGATGCAGGCTGACACGGCGGCTGCCTATACCCCGGATGCACCTGCCCTGCCCTCGGCAACGACCGTCTATCTCGACGTGGGTGGCGAGGACGCACCGTTCACCCGCTTTTCGTACGCGGCGGAGTCCGGCACGGCACTCGATGCGACGCTCGCACTGTCGGATGCTGCCGGGGCGCCCATGCTGCAGCTCCTCGACAACCGGTCCGGTCTGCGGCTGGCGGAGTTCGCGCTCGACCGCGACATCGACCTGACGCTGTCCGGCAGCGACCTGGACGACGCGTTGCTCATCGACCTGCCCAGCGCGTTCTCGGCCTATAGCCTGACCGTGACCTTCAAGGGCGGTGCGGGCAACGACACGCTCGGCGCGCCCGGCGAGGATTCGAACTGGATCGTCACGGGGTCGAATGCAGGCTCGGTCGGCTCGGTGCGCTTCACGGATACCGAAAACCTGAAGGGTTCCACGAACAACCGCGACACCTTCACGGTCCTGCGCGACGGCGGGCTCGACGGTCTGATGGACGGCGGCGCCGGCGGCTTCGACACGCTGGTGCTGGGCGAAGGCACGTTCGACACGGTGGTCTATGTCGCCTTCAGCCTCGATGCGGGGACGATCGAGCGCGACGGCGACCTGCTCCGGTACGCCGGGCTCGAGCCGATCTTCGACAACCTCTCGGTCACCGATCGCATCATCCGCACCAGCAACCTGAACGACAACGCCCGCCTCACCGACCTGGGTGCCCAGCTCACGCTCGCGAGCACCGACGTGATCCCCACGTTCGAGAGCATCACGTTCGTCAAGCCGACCAATTCGCTCACCGTCAACCTCGGCGGCGACCTCGGCATCCCGCTGATCGGCGACACGCTCGACATCCAGGCGCTCAACCTCGGCGCGGACCTGATCGTCAACGGCGAAGGCGGCATCGACGCCGTGACCGTCTCCGGCAACATGAACCTGAGCGGCAATCCGCTCACGATCAATGCCGAGACCATCACGGTGAACCCTGGCGTCACCGTGTCGGCCGGCACCATCGTCCTCAATGCCGTCGCGACAGTCGGCAGCATCGCCACGCCCGACACGTTCCCGGCCGCGAACGTGACTGCCGCGGTCAACGTCAACGGCGCCACCCTTTCCGGCAGCAACATCACCCTCACCGCGACCGCGACGTTGGTGTCGAGCGTCGTCAATCCGGCGCCGAACGTCCCGGCCGCCGGGCTGTTCGCCAACGTGTCGGCCGACGTCGCGGTGACCGGGAATGCGGTGATCACCGCAACAGGCACATTCACGGCCGCCGCGTCGTCGAACGTCAATTCCACCGTCGCCGCGTCGGCCGTGGCCAACGGTGTGGTGGGCGAAGTCGCCGTCGCTTCCCCGGTGATCAACACCACCGCCCGCAGCCGGCTCTCGGACAATGCGTCGGTGAGCGCCAGCGGCGCGGCCGCCGTCACCGCGGCGACCAACACCATCGTCACGTCGACGGCCGACGGCATCGCGGCCACGACGACGGTCGGCACGACGACCGCGGTCCCCGTGATCGTGGTCACGACCGAAGCGTTCATCGAGGAAGCCGCTCGAGTGACCCAGTCCGCCAGCCTTGCAGTCACGGCAGCGGCGACCGGTACCATCACCACCACGGCGAACTCGACGCCAGCCGGCGCGGCGTTGAATCCGGCGACGCTCACGACGCTCGGCGTGGCGACGGCCGCCGGCGCGCAGGACTCCGCCGCAGCGATCGCCGCGACGACGCTGACCAGCACCACGCGCGCATTCATCGACACGTCCGGCCCGATCACGTCGACCGGGCCCGTCGCGCTGCTCGGTACGTCGGCTTTCAACGTCATCACCACCGCCAACGCCACGCCGACGGTCAGCCTCGACAACAACGGCTTTGCCGTGGCGATCAACATCACCCAGATCAACGACGAGGCGTTCGTCGGCGGCAGTACCACCATCACCACGCCGACGCTGGGTATCCGGACCGGCGGCGGCAGCACGTTGACGGCCCTCGCGCGCTCGGGCGCGGCCGGGCTCGACAACGCAAATCAGGATGTGAATGCAGGCGCGTATGCCCTCAATACCAACGTCTCGCTGAGCCACGCCTACATCGAGGCGGGCGCGGCCCTGACGGTGGCGGGCAATACCGACGTGACCATCGAGGCGGTCAACACGACGGTGACGGACGCGAGCGCCGAACCGGAGGGTGCCGCGTCGATCGCGGATCAACTCGGCGTCGGCCGCTCGGTGGCGGCGAACATCTCCGCCTACACCACGCTCGCCTCCATCGACGCGGGCGCGACGCTCACCGGCGCGCGCAACCTGAGCGTGACGGCGAACGGCGACCAGACCACGCGGGCGACCGCGCTCGCCGGGGCACTGGCCGGCGTCAACGCCAGCGCGCAGACCGTCGCGTCCTCGGTCACCGCCAACGCGAGCATGGCGCTCATCGACGCAGCGGCCTCGATGGCGCTGAGCGGCATCCTCACCGTACGTTCGAACCACCGCGCATCGAACGTGATCCGGGCGAGCAGCGACGCGGCAGCAGCCACGCTCGCCACGCCCACCGAGGCCCTCGCCCTGCCGCTCGCGGTGAATCTCGCGAACGACGTATCGTCCGCCACGGTGGGCGGCAGCGTCACGGCCGCCGGGGCGATCGTGATCGCGGCGGACGCCGACGTGCAGAACGAAGCCGAAGGCGTGGCCGGCGTGAAGGGCGCCGACCCGGACGACACCACCGCCGGCGATCTCGTCGCGGACGAGATCGCGTTCCTGAGCGATCGCGCCGGTCTCACCTTCGGCGGTTCGCCGACACCGCCCGCGACCGATCCGGACGGGATCAACCTGCTGTCCAACCAGATGCAGGGCAAGGCCGCCGCGGTCGGCGTCAACCTCGCGAGCGTGCTGTCCGGCGCCACCGTGACGAACACGGGAACGGTCACGTCCACCACCGGCAGTCTCGCCGTCACGGCCACGAGCGACGTCGATTCCACCGCGCTCGCCAGCGCGAGCGCGGTGCAGAACCTGGTCGGCCTCGCCGGGGCCATGGCACTCAACGCGCAGAACGCCAACCAGACGGCTTCGATCGCGGGCACCGCCTCCGCCAGAGGGATCGAGATACGCACCGACAGTTCCGGCGACGGCGAACACACGCTGCTGGCGGACGCGATTTCCGGGACCGGCGTGCAGATCGCCGGGATCGCCGGCGCAGCCGCTGCGACGTTGTCGCTCGGCGGCAGCAACGCCTTCGTCGCCAACGGCGCCAATCTCACCCTCGCCAACAACACCGACCTGGTCGTCCAGGCCGACGTGCTGATCACCGGCACCGCCAACGCAGTGCCGCTCGTCGATGCGGGCACGACCGCCGGCGTGGGCGGTTCGTTCGAACTGAACGCCGGTCTCTACACCACCCTGGCCGAGATCCAGGACGCCGTCATCACCGGTGCGGACGACGTGACGGTGCGCGCGACCAGCACGATCACGACCACGGCGGCAGCGGACGCGGGCGTGTCGGCCTCGCTCGGCATCGGCGCCGCCGTGGCCGCCCTCGTCAGCGCCAACACGACGACCGCGAACGTCACCAACAGCACCAGCCCGTCGACCATCACCGGCGATTTCAGCGTGACGTCAGAACACGTCGCGACCGCCACGCACGCGGCGAACGCCAATGCGAACACGCCCGGCGTGGGTGCCGGCGCGGCGATCTCGCTCGGCGTGATGCAGGACGGCGCACGCGCATTCGCCGGAAACCGCATGAGTGTCGGCGGCGAGATCACGGTCTCGGCGCTCACCGACACGTCCATGGAAGCCGACGCGATAGCGAGCTCGCAGGGCGTCGTGAACGACGATTCCGTGCCGTTGGGGCTGGTCCTCGATCAAGCCTTCGCGTTGCTGCGGTCACGCCTGGACTTCGATCCCATCGCCGCCGTCAACGGCGCCGCCGACACGCTCACGATCGCAGGGCACGGTCTGGTCACCGGCGATGCGGTCAAGTATGCGAACGGCGACGACGACGAAACCATCGGTGCCTTGAGCGAGAGCGGCATCTTCAACTCGTACTTCGTCGGCGTGGTGGATGCCAACACCATTCGGCTGTACGCCGACCGCGACGACGCGGTGCTGGGCGTCGATGCCATCGATCTCGAACCGACCTCCGACGTCGACGACCAGCACAGCCTGCAACCGCTCACGCCGGTCGCGGTGCGCGACGTGCTCAACCGGGTGCAATTCGAGCGCGCGTCCGGCGGACTCGGCGCAGCGGCGGCCGCCGCGTTCAACATGGACTTCAATACGGCGCTGGCAGGCGTGACCGCCGGCGCCGATCTCGCTTCGGCCGGCACGGTGGCCGTCACCGCCACCATGGACAGCGATGCCGACGCGCTCGCGAACGGCCAGGCGGTCGGTTCGGCCATCGGGCTGGGCATTGCCGCGGCCGGCAACGTCAGCAGCCAGAGCAACCAGGCGTTCATCGCCGGACGAATCGAGGCGCCACGGGTCGAAGTGCAGGCGCTGCTGGGCGGCAACGGCATCGCCGACTTCACGGCCGAAGCCATTTCCGGCGGTGGCGGCGACGTGAACCTCGGCATGGCCGGTGCCTTCGCCGTCAACTACAGCGCACCGCTGCTCCCGCTCACGCCGATCAACATCCCCATTCCTCCACTGCCGGCACTGGACGCGTTACCGACGCTGCCTCCGCCGCTGCCGGCACTCCCGCCGTTGCCGCCGCTCGTGTTGCCGACGCTGCCCGCGATCCCGGTCCCCACCGGCGGGCAGCACAACGCGGTCATCCAGTCGGGCGCGGACGTCACGCTCCTGGGCGGCGGCGACCTCATCGTGCGGTCCGACTTCGAAGGGCTGTACCGCGCGACCACGCGCGCCACGCCCGACGGCGTGGCCGACGTCGGCATCGGTCCTTCGGTCTCCGGCAACGCGATCACGCAACAGGTGCTCGCGGAAATCCAGGATGCGGTCATCACCGGCATCCAACTGGGCGACGGTACCCGCAGCGACATCGTGCTTCTCGCGACCGGCGACTTCGTGGCCACGGCCAACGCCACCGCGGGCGCGACCAATGCCGTCAATCTGCCGGCCGCAGCGGCGCTCAACTACGACAATTTCGAGACCATCGCGCGGACCACCAATACCACCGGGACCTCCGCGATCAGCGGCAACCTGCTGGTGGACGCCGACCACACGGCGCTCGTCACGCACACAGCCACGACCAACAGCGGCGTCGGCGGTACGGCCAGTATCGGCCCCGCCATCACGCTGGGCTACGTGGAGGGCGGCGCCGAAGCATCGAGCGGCATGGACCTCGACGTGCTCACCGGCACCGTCACGATCACCGCGGACAACACGAGTTTCGTCGATGCCAGTTCGATCGCGGGCCAGAGCGGGGCCAGCAACGATCCCGCCGGCGATCTCACGACCGAGCGCATGGAAGCGCAGATCGAGGGGCTGCTGTCGCTGGCCGGATTGCCCGAGATCCCCGAGGACGTGATCCGGATCCTGCAGCGCGCCAGCGCCGAGACCGCGGACGGCCCGATCGGCGCCGCGGCCGGAGCGGCGATGAACCTCGACTTCGGCTACGTGGAGGCGGCGCTGGCCGACGGCGGGCGCATCAACACTTCCACGACCCCTCTCGTATCGGCACGCGGGGACATGGACGCGCGCGCCATCGCCGACGCGCAGACGGTCGCTGCCGCCGCGGGGCTCGGCGTCGCGGTCGCGATCAACGTGGACGCGCAGCGGGTCGAGGGTTCGATCGGCGGCGAGGTCATCGCCCCTTCCATCACCCTGCAAACGCTGGCCGATCTCGACGGCACCAATCGCTTCGAAGCGGTGGCGCGATCCGGCGCCGGTGCAGCGGACATCGGCGTGGCGGGCGCGTTCGCGCTCAACCTCTCCGGCGACCCGCGCGACATCCTCGAGGGCGACGCCACCGGCGGCGGCCTGCACATCGCGCGCATCTCCGACGGTGCCGAGCTGACGCTCACGGCGGCGAACGACGTGAATGTGGTGTCCACCTACGTCGGCACCTACGTGGCCACCGCCACGGCGGTGCCGTTCGGCGCGACGATCGGCATCGGACCGTCCGTGGCGGTGAATGCGATCAAGCATGCCGCGATCGCCGAGATCGGCGACGCCCTCATCACCGGCGCCGACGACGTGAACGTGACCGCGAACGGCACCTACACGATCAACACGGTGGCCTTTGCGGGTGCCGCGAGCGCCGGCAGCGTCCCGGCCGCCGTCGCGCTCACCGCGACCGAGAACGACACCATCGCGCGCGTGCGGCCCGGCACGGACCAGAGCACGATCGGCGGCGACCTCACGGTGACGGCGAATCACACCGCCACCGCCACCACGCTCGCCGATGCGGCCGCGGGCGGCGGCGACGTCGGCTTCGGCGCCGCGATCGCTGCCGGCGGTCCTCTCGGCGGCGCGCGCGCCGACGCGGGTGCGAACATGATCGTCACCGGCGATGTCACGGTGTTCGCCAACACCGACTCGATCGCCAACGCCGATGCCTTCGCGAGCCAGGTCGGCGCCCTCATCGGCGGCCTGACCGTGGACCAGGAGACGCAGCGCCAGCTCGAGCGGCTCGCGGTCATCGCCGGCGTGGACGACATCCTGTTCCCCTTCGTCGATCCGCACCCGCCGCTGTCGGCGATCTTCAATGCCGGCACCGACGTCGACAACGACGCCAATACGATCGCGGTCGATACGCCGCACGAGTTCGACACCGGCGACGCGGTGTTCTACCGCAACAACCAGGACGACACGAGCGTCGGCGGCCTGACCGACCTCACCACGTACTTCGTGAGCGTGAGCGGGATCGACGGCGGATTGCTGCGCCTGCACGCGACGCGTGCCGATGCGCTGGCCGGGATCAACGCCATCGACCTCACGGCGGTGATCGATCCCGAGGACAACCACAGCCTGACGGCCCAGCGCCGCTTCGGCGCGGGTGCCGTGGACATCGCCGCCGACACCATCGCGGTGGGCAACCTGGCCGGCCTGGCGAACGGCGACGCCGTGAAGTACTTCAACGGCGGCGGCACCAACGTCGGCGGGCTGGTGGACGGCCGGCGCTATTTCGTGAACGTCAACGACGCGGATCCGAGCGCGATCACCGTGCGCCTGTTCGAGACCCGCGCCGCGGCCCTCGCGGGCACCGAAGCCATCGACCTCGACACCGGCGCGACCGGCAGCAACCATCTGCTCACCAAGGTGGTCGATGCGTACCATCAGCGCCGCGTGGCCGTGGACCCGGTCGGCGACGTCGATGACGCCAACAACCGCCTCGCCATCGACGATTCCTTCCTGGAGACCGGCGACTCGGTGATCTACCGCACGCTTGGCGACGACACGACGATCGGCGGCCTCACCGACGGGACGACGTACTTCGTGAGCGTGGTCAAGGACGCCGACGAAGTGGTCCTGGGCCTGCAGTTCCACACGAACCGCGCCGATGCCGATGCGGCCGCCAACGCCATCGACATCTCGCCCGCGCTGAACGGCGACGCGACCCACGTGCTCGAGCCGAACTACGTGATCGATCCGGCGGTGGCGATCGACAGCACGGCGAACACGATCGACCTGGGCCTGCCCATCGCACGGACTGGCGAAGCGGTCGTGTACCGCAACGGCGGTGGTACCAACATCGGCGGACTGGTGGACGATACGATCTACTACGTCGTGGTCCTGCCGGACGGCCGCGTGGCCCTGCTGGATGCGTTGCAGGACGGTTCCGTGGTGGACCTCGACGCCGCCGTGGCAACCGGCACGCAGCACCGGTTCGAACGAGTGCTGGCCGATGGCGTGGACGAAGACAACCTGCCCGACATCCGCGTGGGTGCCGCCGCCGCGATCGCGGTCGGGTTCGGGCGCCCGGTAGCGGATGCCGCGATCGGGGCCGGTGCCGCCATCGTCGCGGACAACGTGACCATCCTGTCCTCGATGGATTTCAACTCCAGCGCCGACGCGGACGCGCTCGCCATCGGCGGCGTGGTCGCGGTGGGCGTGGCAGCGGCGGGCAACTACTCCGAAGGCGAACATTCCGCACGCATCGGCAACGGGGCCTCGGTCAGCGCGAACTCGATCTCGCTCGTCGCCTCGGGCGAAGCCGACCTGCCCTTCGACTACGACGCGAACGCCGCGAGCGCTGCCTTCAACCTCGGCGGCAACCTCGCCGGATCGCTCGCCGTCAACGCGCTGCGCAATCACACCGAAGTGAGCATCGGCGACGGCGCGACCGTGGAATCCGCGGGCCGCATCGACCTGCTCGCGAACCTGCGACGCGTGGGCGACAACGTCGTGGATGCCGGCCGCGCGCGGGCGGAAGCATTCGCAGGCGAGGCTGCGTTCGGGGCCGTAGCGGCGGCCGGGGCCGCCGGCGCCGGCACCATCACGCTGGAGGGCGACCTGGTCGAGGCATCCATCGGCGACGGCGCGATCGTCATCGCCACGGACGGCGTGGACGTGCGCGCCAAGACCAATCACGACTTCGACAGCTTCGCGCTGGGCGGGTCGATCAGCGCGATCTTCGCCGCCGCGGTGGGCGCGGGGTTCAACTACACCAACAGCGAGGCGCGCGCGGAGGTGGACGGTTCCGTCTTCGTCGGCAACGGCACCCTCAACGTCATCGCGACCACGGCCGTGCCCTACGCACCGGAAGCGCTCGGCCTGGCCGCCGGCGGGCTCGTCGCGGTCGCGGGCTCGGTCGAAGCCAACATCATTGCCAACACCACACGCGCGGGCATCGGCGGCACCGGGACGATCGACGCCGGCACGGTCGTCGTCCAGGCGACCGACACCTCGACCCTCGATGCGGACACCGGCGCGATATCGGTCAGCATCGTGGGTGCGGCCGGCGCGTCCTTCGCCGTGAACGTGATGGACAACACCGTGGAGGCGTTCATCGAAGGGGCGACCGTGAACGCGGGCGACGGCGGGATCGACGTGGCGGCGACCACCGACTACGACGTCGACGCGCTCGCGCTCGGCCTTTCCGCCTCCGGCCTGATCGCCGGGGTGGGTACGGTGACCGTCAACGAACTCTCCAACACCACGCGCGCCGTGGTGCGCGACGCTGCGAGCCTGGTTTCGTCGGGCGAGGTGCGCGTGCGCGCCCGCGACGATTCGACCATCGACGCAGATGCCGGCGGTCTCGCGGTCGGCCTCGGCGCGGGCGTGGGGGCCTCGTTCTCGCGGAACAAGGCGACCAACGAAGTCACCGCGGGTATCGGCGGTGCCGCCGTCGAAACCACCTCGGGCGATGTCTTCATCTCCGCAGTGTCCAGCCTCGAAGCCGCGGCGGATGCCCTCGGCTTCTCCGTGGGTGGTGTGGCGAGCGGGGTCGGCACCATCGCCATCAACGACTTCGCCAGCTCGATCCGTGCGTTCATCGACGGCAGCGCCGACGTCGGATCGGCCGCCGACGTGCTCGTCATCGCGCTCGACGACACCGACGTCGATGCCGATGCCGGCGGTGCCGCGGCGGGTGGTCTCGTGGGTGCCGGGCTCTCGTTCGCGTCGAGCAAGGTGGCCGACGACGTGCAGGCGGTGATCGACAGTCCGGACCCGGCCGACGGCCCGGCGACCCGCGTCGTCGCGGCAGACGCACTGAGCATCCTCGCCACTTACACGCCCCAGGTCAGCGCGAGCTCGGTCGGCTTCAGCGCCGGCGCGCTCGCCGCCGCGAGCGGCGGTGTCGCCATCGCCGAAACCGGCGGGCAGGCCCGGGCCGCCATCGCCGGCGGATCCATCGTCAACGCCGGCGCGATACTGATCCACGCGACTGCGGACGCCGCGCCGGATGCCGGTGCCGGCGGGTTCGCCGGTTCGGGGTTCGCGGCGGCGGGCATCATGATCGCCGAGACGCTGGCCGGCCAGAGCGCCCGTGCCGAGGCGACCGGTGTGATCACCGCGACCCAGCTCGATGTCACCGCCGACGCCATCCGCAACGGCAACGCGAACGTGAGCTTCGTGGGCATCGCCGTGTTCACGGGCGAAGTAGGCTTCGAAGCCGAACAGACGTCGGGCGACACCGAGGCCTTCATCGGCGAGGGCGCCGACATCACCATCACCTCGGGCGGCAGCGTCAACGTGAGCGCCGATTCGAACGACACGGCCAACCCGAATCTGGTCGACGCCAACGTCGGGCTCTTCACCATCGGGGCGCAGGCCACGCTGGCACTGGCGCAGTCCAACACGCGTGCCCACGTTTCGGGTCGGGTGCGGGCGCGCAGCGCTACGGTCACGGCGGAATCGGACAAGACCGCGACCGCGACCACCAGCATCGTCAACGTCAACATCCTCACCCTGAACGGCGTCGGCCTCTCCGCCATCGCGGACAAGCTGCCCGCCGACCTGCCGATCCCGATACTGCCGCCCTTCGACACCGATGCGAGGGCAATCATCAACGGCGAGACCGCCGCCTCGCTCGGCACCGGGGCTAACGTAGCGACCACGCTGGGCCTGACCGTCACCGCGAACTCCGGCAACTCCGCCACCTCGAACAACCTGTCGACGGGCGCGACGTTCGTCAACGTGAGCGATACCGGCAGCAGCGCGACGGTGAACGGCACGACGCTGGTCCAGATCGACCAGGGAGCTTCCGTCGACGTGGGTTCGCTGATCACGACCGCCACCTCCGACAACAACGCGGTCGCGGCCGCGGAGTATGCCGGCGCCTCCGGCGTCAACGTCCAGCTGGCCGACGTGGTCGCCCAGACCGGACACGTCACTTCGGCCTACCTCGGACCCGCGAAGGGCAACCTCCCAGACACCAGCCTGAGCGGCACGCTGCGCGTCGACAACGGCGGCCTGAACCTGCGCGCCTCGTCGGACAACGATGCCACCGTCGCGCAAGTGACGATCGACGCGAGCCTCGTCACGGTGGAGAAGGTCAAGCCCGAGGCCAACGCGGGCGGTGCCACGCGCGCCTACGCCGGCGGCAACTTCGACATCTTCGCCGACAGCGTTGCCGTGGAAGCGGTTTCGCTCAACGATGCCAGTTCCGCGGCAGTCGCCTTCGAGATCGGGCTGGTCGACGTGGACCTGAACGAGCGCTCCGCGCGCACGACGCACGTCACCGAGGCGTTCACCGGCCCGCGGGCCGACCTGGCCATTAGCGGCGGTGCGCTCACGCTCGACGCGACCTCCACCAACGACGCGACGGTGGATCAGATCACGCCGATCGACCTGGGCGCGGTGGAGCTGAATTTCGTGAAGAGCACCGCCGACGCCGGCGGCTCGACCCTCGCTTACGTCGACCAGGGTTCCACCATCAGCGCAGCGGGCCTCACCGCCAACGCCACGGCCGACAACAATGCCGACGTCGCCCGCTTCCAGATGGGCGCGTCGCTGTTCACGCTGCAGAAGGCGACACCGGTCGCGCGCACCACGCACGTGGTCGACGCTTACGTCGGCCCGGCCGCCGGCGTCGATCCGTCCGGGCCGGCTGGCACGCTGACCCTGGGCGGCAACCTCGCGCTCAACGCCGACTCCACCAACGAGGCGAACGTCGGTGAAGTGAACATCTCGCTCAGCCTGGTTGCCGTCGATCTCGTGGAGCCCGATATCAGCACGCTCGGTACGACGCGCGTGCACGTCGGCGGCGACTACACCGTCAACGCCACCGGCATCACCGGACAGGCGACCGCCACCAACACCGCCGGCTCCGACACCGTCCCGATCAAGCTCGGCCTCGTGGACGTGACCGAGGTGACGGCCGCGGTGCTCACGAATCACGCGACCGAGGCCTTCGTCGGCCGCAACGCGGACTTCGTGCTGAACGGCGGCGGCATCTCGCTCGGCGCCGAGTCGCGCAACGAAGCAGACCTGAACCGGTTCGAACTGGGCGCGTCGCTGGTGAGCGTCGGCACGTTCAAGCCGTCGGTCAACACCGGTGGCTCGACCCGCGCCTTCGTCGAAGAGGGCGCGGAAGTCCGCGCCGGCAGCCTGAGCCTCGCTGCGGACGCGGAGAACACCGCGACGGTGGATTCCGCGATCGTCGCCACGAGCATCGTGGACATCAGCGTCATCCGTCCCACGGTGCAGACTTCGCACGTCGTCGAGTCCTACGTCGGCCCACGCGCTGGCGCGCCTGCGACCGGCGCAGCGGGCATCATCGACGTCGGGGGCGCCCTGTCGTTGCACGCCGGCCAAGTGGGTTCGGGCAACACCGCAAGCCTCGACGCGCTCTCGATCTCCATCGGCCTCGTCACCTTCGACTCGGTGCGGCCCGACGTGATCGTGGGCGGCCAGACGCTCGCTCACCTCGGCGGCACGTTCGCCCTCGACGCGGGCGCGATCAACGTGACCGCCAGCGCGCCGGACAACACGGCCTCGACCAACGTCTTCTCGCTCGACGTGGGTGCGGTCAACGTCGGCGGTGGCACTTCCGCGGTCCGCGTCGCCCACGAGACCGCGTCGTACGTAGCGGACGCCGCCGCCATCACCGTCACCGGCGGGCCGCTCGCGTTCCTGGCCGAATCGACCAGCCACGCGGACTCCGAGAGTTTCAGTGTGAGCATCGGCGCCGTCGGCGTCGAGGACGTGGACTCGACCGCGACGGTCGAGGGTGCGACGCGCGCCTTCGTCGGGGCCAACGCCTCGCTCACCGCGAACGATCTGTCGCTGACGGCGCGATCCATCGGCAACAGGGCGGACGCGGCGCTGTCGTCGGTCGGGGTGAGCCTGGTGAACGCCGTCTTCCTCGATCCCACCGCCAACACCACGCATACGGCCGAGGCGTTCATCGCCGGCGGCGCGAACGTGAACGCGCGCGACATCGAGCTGTCGAGCGTGCTCGGGTCGACCGCGGACGCGGACGTCGACACCGCCGGGATCGGCCTCGTGTCGGTCGGCTCGGTGAATCCGACCGCCAATGCCAACGACCTGACCCGGTCGTTCATCGACGGCATCGTCACGAGCCGCAACCTGGAGCTCACTGCCAATGCGGTGCGGGTCGGCGATGCGAACACCAACCTCGTCAACCTCGGCCTGGTCGGGGTCGCGGATGCAGAATCGACCGGCAACACCACGGGCAATACGCAGGTGTATTTCGGCTCCGGGTCGCGCCTCACGGCGAGTGGCAACGTGGCCGCCAACGCCGTGGCGAACAACCGTGCGAATGCGAAGACGAGCGGCGGTGCCGGCGGCATCGTCGGCGCCGGTATCCTCGACTCGACCGCCACGCTCACGGGCGCCACCACCGCCTACGTGAACGCAGGCGCGCAGGTGCTGCAGGCCGGCAACTTCGAGGTGCAGGCCACGGCGGTGAACACCGCCAAGTCGGACACGCTCACGGCCACCGGCGGCGTGGTGAGTGCGCGCGGTGCACAGGCGACCACCAACCTGACCCCGTTCATCGAGGCGGTGATCGACAACGACGTGTCGATGCAGAACATCGGCGGCAGCGTGACGGTGCGCGCGGATTCCGTGCGGGCGGAGGGCGATTCCACCGCGCGCAGCTACGGCGGCGGCCTGGTGGACATCGGTGCGTCGAACGCCGACACCACCGTCACGCCGACGATCAACGCCTTCATCGACACCGGCGCGACCCTCGACGTCGCCGGATCCGTGAGAGTCGAAGCACTGGCGCGTGCGCAACCCCTGGAAGCCCTCGGCGACACGTTCACGACCAACGCGGCGACGATCAACGACGACACCATCACGTTCGTCCAGCATGGCGTCGCGACCGGCGACATCGTGACGTACAACGCGAACGGCAATACGGCGATCGGCACGGCCAACGGGCCGCTCGTCGCCGGGCGCGAGTACCGGGCCATCGCCACGGGCGAGGACACGCTGCAGCTCGGAGCGGTGTTCGACGCCTCGGGCGCGAATACCGGCGACCTGTTCGCGCCCCAGGCCGGCGTCGACGCTGCCCGCGACCGGATCCGGTTCAGCACGCAGCACGGCTTCGTGAATGGCGATGCGGTGAAGTACGACGCCAACGGCACCCTGATCAGCACGAGCCTCAACGAGACCGGCACGTTCTTCGTGCGCAGGCTCGACGATTTCACCGTGAAGCTCTACGCGACCCTCAACGAGGCGCTCGGCGCCGGTGGGTTCGCCGACCGCAATTTCGTGTCGGGCGCGGTCGACGCCACCACCGACATCGTCACCATCGCCGGCCATGGCTTCGCCGAGAACCAGGCACTCGCCTATCGCGTCGCCCCGGCCCGCGAGTTCCGCAGCACCGGGGTCGACGTCACGGTGGCCGGCGACACCGCCACCGCCATCGACAACGATCGCATCTTCATCGAAGGCCATGGCTACGGCACCGGCAATCGCCTGATCTACCGCGTCGAACCGGGCGGCGCACCGATCGGTGGGCTGACCGACGGCACGGCCTACTTCGTGATCGTCGTCGACGCGAACCACATCCAGCTTGCGGCCACCCGCGATGGCGCCGATCCCGACGACGCCGACGACGACGTGCCGGTCACGCCGATCGCACTCTCCCCCAACAAGACTTCGCCCAACGATCTCGATCGCCACTTCCTGGTCCGCGAGGCCATCGGCGGCCTCTCCGATGGCGTCACGTACTACGCGCGGAACGTCACCGCGAACACCTTCCAGCTCGCGACTTCGCCGGGCGGCGCGCCGATCACATCCCTCGACGGCACCAACCGGGTTGGCGTCCACGCATTCGCGCGCGCGGGCTTCGACCTGACCGCCCAGTCGGGCACGCATTCCCTGCGCATCGATCTCACGACGGCACCGGCCGGCAATCACCTGCTGCTGGGTGACGACGGCGTCTCGCTGCGCACGCTGTCGCCGCCCGCCGGCGACGGCCAGAGCTCGGCTTCCGCGGTCGGCGGCGGCGGCGGCTTCGTCGCCTCGGGCGATCCGGACGGCACGTTGCGGCTCACCCAGAACGTCCAGGCCTACGTCGCGCCCGCCCTGCTCCAGGCCGGCGGCAACGTCGACGTGCGGTCGGTGTCCACGGGCAACACATCCTCCTACGGCAGCAACGCCGGCGGCGGCTTCGTCGCGGTCGGCAATGCGGATTCGCGCACGACCATCAACCATTCGAATCGCGCCTACATCGGCACCGACGACGGCGCCGGCAACATCGTCGCGAACGGCGTGAACGTCGAGGCCGGAGGACACCTCAGCGTCTCGACCGCGTCCACGCTCGACGCGAGCATCACTTCCAACGCCGATGGCGGCGGTTTCGTCGCGTCGGTGGATGCCGACTCGCCCGGCAACGTCAACGACGCCACCCAGGCCGTCGTCGGCTCCAACGCCCGCGTCACGGCGCGCAGCGTCGAGCTGCTGTCGGAGTGGTCGCACATGCTGGTGGACTACAACGCCGACGCCTCGGCAGGTGGCTTGTTCGGTAGCGCCAGCGCGACCTCGTCGGGCACGGTCCGCGCGAACGCGCTGACTGCCATCCGCGGCGGCGCGCAGGTGACGGGATGGGAAGGCGTCGACGTCCGCGCCCTGCACCACGACACCGGCATCAACCAGAGCGACGTCAACGGCAGTTTCATCGGCATCGGTCCCGGCGACAGCAACGACAACGCGAACTTCGAGGCCACGACCCTCATCGACGCCGATCCCGGCGCGGTGATCACCGCAGGGCCACGGATCCTGCCGGGCGTCGGCGTGCCCTCGGGCGACGTCACGCCGCTCGAGCAGCCGGCGGGCTTCGATCGCCTGGCGCTCTACGTGGAGATCGACTCCGACACCGCGCCCCGCGACATCGACTGGGACTCCAACGTCATCCTGCTGCCCGGACCGAATCCGAACCTGGTGGTCGGGCCCGATGGACGCATCGTCAAGGCGATCAACGTCAGCGTGACCGGCGTGGGCAGCGCGATCGGCACCTTCGTGGATCCCGACGGCGACGGCCGCTTCTTCGTCGACGACATCATCAACGACAACGACCGCGGGCAGGCGCTGTTCCGGTCGGACAACACCGGCGACTCCAATATCGTGACCGCGCTGCCCAACGGCCCGCTGTTCACTTTCCGCGAGACCTACGCCAAGGTCGACATCCTGAACCAGTCGATCCTCGACATGGGGATCAACGCCATCGAGGTGGTCAACACGTTCCTCACCACGCCGGAACGCGAGGTGATCATCGAGGTCGATCTGGTGAACGGCTTCGAGTTCGACGTGAACCACGACTTCAAGCCCACGCTCATCACCATCCAGGCGACCCACCCCGGCAACCCGAACCTGCGGCCGGACATCACGTTCTTCGGCGTGGTGAACAACCCGATCGGCATGACCAACGTGTTCAACGCGAGCGGGGACATCCTGTCCAGCCTGCCCGGTGGCGGCGAGTTCCCGACGCCGAGCGGCCTCATCCGCACCGACAGCTTCCGCATCGAAGCGGTGCTCGGCAGCGTCGGCCTCACCGACGCACAGCGGCTACGGCTGGAGATCGTGGAGAGCAACGACGGCCCGACCGCCGCCGCGGACCGCTATCGCACGTCCGACGCCGGCGGCCGCAACTTCATGGAACTGCGCGGCCTGCTGCGGCGCGCGCTGGTGGGCAGCGAAGGGACGACCGGCTTCAACGTCGACGTGGAGCGGATCCGGTCGGGCAGCGGACGGTCGATCGACGTGAACCTCGAACTGCTGAACGGCCTGTCGCAGCCGACGGTGGTGCCCGGCCCTTACCGGATCGAGGTGTTCGAACCCGCCACGATCGTGAATTCGTTCGCGGTGCCGCCAGGCTTGATCGGCGGCCCGAACCGCACCACCACCGTCACCGACCACTTCACGGTCTCGCCCGGATCGGTGGCGACCATCTTCCCGCGCGGTGTCTGGGGCGCGGGCTTCACGGCGGTGGACGCGAACTACGTGGTCGGCGTGCCGTTCGATCCCGACCGCCGCATCATCAGCGGGTCGAACATCGACGTCCTCGGCATCCCCGGCGCGGGCGACCTGCCGTTCATCAACTTCGTGGCGTGGACCGACATCCTCGGCGAAGGCAACATCGACACGCGTACCAACGGTCACATCACCATGACCGAGGAGCTCGGCGATTTCCGCGTCGGGCTGATCGAATCCACGCGGCGCAACGTCAATCTCACCGGGCGGCTCGCCGACATCATCGACGCACCGGACGAGGAAGGCTCCGGCGGGGGAACGACGCCCGACGTGGTCGGCGTGAATCTCACCTTCAACTCGCCGCAGGGCCGCGTCGGCACCTTCGAGAACCCGCTCGAGATCAATTCCTCGTCCTTCAGCGTCGGCGTCGTGAAGGGCGATGCGCTCTCGGACATCGTGCTGGTCGAACTGGGCACGCTGAACGTCGACCGCATCCGGTCCGAACTCGGAGACGTTTCGCTGCTCGCCCTCGATGGAAGCATCCTCGACTTCTTCGACGACGTGGCGGCCGACGTCATCGGCGTGAACCTCTTCCTGACCGCCAACGGCAGCGCCATCGGGGCGACCGCGAACGATCTCGACATCGATTCCTCGACCGTGCGACCGGGCCGCCTTGCCGCGCGGGCCAACAACAGCATCTTCATCACCGAGACCGACAGCTCGCTCAACGTGCAGAGCGCGATCGCGCCGGGAGGACCGGTCCGGCTCACCGTGACCGACACGATCGCCACGGACGAAGACCTGATCCTGATGGAAGGCGGGGTCATCTTCAGCAACGAGACCAGCATTACCCTCAACGTCGGCGACGACATCGACACGCGCCTGGGCAGCGGGATGTTCGCGGCCCAGGACATCTTCATCAATGGCGACTTCGGCGACGCCGATGCCGGACTCGGCTCGCGCATCGTCCTGCGCGGCGCCATGATCGCCGACAGCACCAGGATCACCACGCTGCGCGACGATGACGAGGTCCGCATCGAGAACGGCATCCTCAACACGTTCATCAGCACCTCGGCCGGCGACGACCTGATCTTCGGATCGGATGGCGGCTCCGACGACCCCAATATCTCCGACACGATCTATTTCGGCGACTACATCGACGCCGGCCCCGGCAACGACCGCATCTACGGCCTGGGCGGCGCGGATACGATCCTCGCCGGCGCCGGCGACGACTACGTGGAAGGCGGCGCGAACGGCGACATCATCGACAGCGGCGACGGCGACGACGTCGTGCGGGGCGGATTCGGCGGCGACAACATCCATGGCGGCGCAGGCGTGGACGACATCGACGGCGGCGCCGACAACGACATCCTGTACGGCGACGACGGCGACGACCAGGTGCATGCAGGCACCGGCGCGATCAACATCATCTTCGGCGGCGCGGGCGACGACGTCCTCAAGGGCTCCGACGAAGGCCGCGACGGCATCCTCGGCGATGCCGGACGCGACTACATCTTCGGCTATGGCGGCAACGACCTCCTGCTCGGCGCAGACGGCGACGACATCGTCGACGGCGGCGCGGGCGACGACACCATCCAGGGCGGCGCAGGGCGGGACGTGCTGGTGGGCGGCGCGGACCACGACATCATCTCCGGCGACGACGCGACCGCTGGCGACGACAACGCAGTCGACTACCTCTACGGCGATTTCGGCACCAACCTGAACGAACCGGGCTCGGGCAACGACCAGTTGAACGGCCAGGGCGGCAACGATGTCGAGTTCGGCGAAGGCGGGGACGACTCCATCATCGATCCGCTCGGCGCAAGCAACCTGATCAATGCCGGCGCCAGCGACGATCCGAACCTGATCGTAGTACCGCCGGCGACACCGAACCCGGTGCTGGCGATCACGGTCGACGACGCGTTCGCGGTGAACACGCTGCCGAGCGGTCCGACCTACAGCGGGTGGTGGGCCGAGATCGCCGCGTCGGCGACCGGCTTCGGACTTTCCGGCGGAGTCGGCGCGGCGCTCGACACGACCGTGGCAGTGGACCAGAACGGCGTCCGCTACGCGGCCTGGGCCGACAGCCGCAACGGCAACTACGAGATCTACGTGGCGCGCGAGTCGTCGAGCGGCTGGGAGATGATCGGCGGCTCCGCCGATGGCGGCGGAGTCAGCGGGTCGGCCACCGACTCCCGGCGCCCCGCGCTCCTGATCTTCAACGGCAGGGCGACGGTCGTCTGGACCGAGGTCAACGGCAACGGCACCGACATCCAGGGGGCGCAGTACGACGCCGGCACGAACAGCTGGATCACGCTGGGCAACTCGCTGCTGCCCGGCGGCATCAGCAACACCGCGCGCGCCGACCAGGCGCAGATCGTCGAAGCGAACGGCCGACTGGTGGTGAGCTGGATCGACACGTCGGTGCTGGCGTCCGTGTACGCGCGCACGTTCGACGGCGTGAGCTGGGTCGACGTGACGCCGGGTTCGGCGACGGGCCTGGGGATCACGCAGTGGCAGCCCGGCGTGGCCGAGTACGACCTCGCCGCCGCCGGCAACAATCTCGCGGTGACCTGGAGCAGCGGCTTCGCCGACGACGTCGAGGTCTACGCCCGCGTCCGGGAGGGCGCGACCTGGATCGGAATCGGCGGGTCTGCGGACCCCGGCGGCCTGTCCAAGTCCGTGACCGAGAGCCGCGAGCCGGACGTGGCGTGGCTCGGCAACCAGCTGTTCGTCGCCTACCGCGAACGCATCAACGACTTCGAACAGATCTACGTCAAGACCTTCGTCGGCGGGACGTGGATCAGCGCGGGGCCGGACGGCGCGGTCAAGACGGGCGTGAGCGATACGTCGCGCCGGTCGCTCGACCCCAAGCTGGAATCGGGCGGCGGCGAACTGTTCCTCGCCTGGGTCGATCACCACAACGCCGACTACGCGGACCCGGACGCGCGCATCTACGTCAAGCGCTGGAACGGCACGCGCTTCGTCGAAACGCTGCCCGGCGACGCGAGCGGCGGCGGCATCAGCGCTACCGGCGGCAAGCTCTCCGCGCTCGACCTGGCGGTCGGCACGAACGGGCTGCCCACCGTGGGCTGGACCGACGACGCCTCGGGACTGCCGCAGGCCTATCTGCGCACAGTGACGGAACTGCCGGGCAACGTGTTCTTCGCCAGTGCCCTGGTGAGCGTGCAATCGATTCTGAACGCGAACGACCTCGGCGCCGGCGACGTCATCGTCCTCGCGCCCGGGGCTTACTCGGGCTTCACGCTGGGTGCCAACGATGCGGGGGTCACGATCCTCGGTGCCCAGGGCGGCGGTTCGATCGTGACCGGTGCGGTGAATGCGCAGGCGGGCGGCGTGATCCAGCGGCTCACCCTGGCGGCCGGCATCACCATCACGACGACGGCGGACGACCTCGCGCTGGTTGACAACCTGATCGGCGGCAACGGCGTGACCATCGCCGGCAGCGGCGGCCTGCAGGTCCTGCACAACCGGTTCAGCGGCACCACGGGCATCACGATAGCCGGAGCGGCCAAGGGCCTCATCGCGCACAACGACGTGTTCGCGTCCGGCACGGGATTGTCGATCCAGGCCGAATTCGCCGGTGACATCCGCGACAACGACTTCCGCAACGCGGCCGTCGGCGTGCGGTACGACGCCTCCGCGCCGCTCAACGGGAACCGCATCCGCGGCAACGACGTCGGCGTGCGCTCGACCGTCGCGGGCCCCGCCGGCGCACTCGGATTTGCGACGGGTTCCAGGCCGAACGAGATCACGGGCAACACGTTGGGCGTGCAACTCGTCGACGCGCAGATCCAGAACCAGCACGTTTCCGGCAACAAGCGCGGCATCGCCGGCAGCGGCACGGTGGGCGGCATCGATCTCGCGTCGGCCAACGTGATCGAAGGCAACGACATCGGCATCGACCGGCTGGACGGCACCATCCGTTTCAACCGCATCGGCTCGAACGGTAACGGCATCGTCGCCGCCACCGACAGCCGCATCGAGGACAACCAGCTCTATCGCAACAAGATCGCGGTGCTCGCGGACGGGGTCTCGGGCGTCGCCATCGAACGCAACACGATGTACACCCCGCTGGGCAATCTGGTGCAGGTCACCGGCGGTTCGAGCGACATCCGCGTGGAACGCAACACGCTGTGGACCGAGGACGGCTACGACCTGTTCATCGCCAACGATTCCCAGACGGGCTTCTTCAGCGACTGGAACAACCTGTACGCCACGGGCAAGGGCAAGGTCGGCTTCTGGACGCGCGACTTCGTCGACGTGCTCGACTGGCAGGCCGACATCGCGCGCTTCGATCTGCATTCGGTGGGCGCCACCGTCGTCAATCCGGAATGGGCGCGCCCGCGTTTCGTCGACCGGCACGGCGACGACTATGCGTTCTTCCCGATGTTCGGCACGCAGCGCTTCACCTCGCCGGGCACGCTGCCGCAGCCGGGCGTGGCGCACATCGCGCTGCGCACGCCCGATCTCTACGTGGATGCGGTCCGCGACAGACCGCTCGCGATCCGCTGGGAGAGCTTCAGCAACACCGGCGGTTCGGCCGTCAGGATCGATCTGTACCGGGATACGCCCGACGGTCCGGCCTTCCTCGCCACGATTGCGGCCGCGACGCCAGACGACGGCGAATTCCTCTGGACGCCGGCCACGAGCGGCATCGCCTTCGGCACGAAGGGCCTGCGCATCCAGGTGTCGTGGGTCGCGAACCCGCTGGTGCTCGACCGCAGCCAGGAACCGTTCACCGTGCCGGAAGCCGGTACCGATTATTTCGTGGACGACGGCTCGAACACGAACGACGAGTACACACCGGCCGCCGTGGGCAACAACCGCAACACCGGCAAGGTCGCCAGCGCGCCGAAGCCCTTCGCGACCAACCTGCTGCGGGTCTACGACGTCACGCCGGGCTCGCGCATCTTCGTGGACACCGGTGTCTATTCGATGATCGACCCGGTCGCCGTCTCGGGCAGCGTCAACCTCGGACTCGGTCTCGACCGGGGATTCCTGCTGACCGGGCCGACCAATGCCGCCCGCATCGCTGCGCTCCTCCCGGCGATCCCGGGTGACCGCTCGCGGCCGCTCATCGAGCTGAACGACGCCGATGGGGTCGAGGTGGCGCACCTCACCCTGCGCGACGCCCAACGCGGTCTCTACGCACACAACGGCGCCGACGATCTCTCGGTGCACGATCTCGATGTGTTCGGGCACGCGCTGGACGGCATCCGTCTCGAAACGAACTCGGCCGGAAACGACTTCTACGCCCTCTCCGCACATGAAAACGGCGGCTACGGCATCTTCATTTCGGGCGCGATCGGCACGCTCACCGACTCCTCGGCTTCCCAGAACCGTGGCGGCGGGTTCGCCCTGCGCGGACCGGTGGATGAAGTGCTGCGCAACGTGGCCGACGACAACACCGGTTACGGCTTCGAGATCCGCGATCCGGGCGAAGCACTCATCCAGGGCAACTTCAGTCTGCGCAACTCACGCGGCATGCTGGTGGACAACACCGTCGGCGGCTCCGCTCTCGTGGGTTCGAAGGACCTCGCGCCCGGCACCGGCAACCTGATCTGGGAGAACCTCAGTCTCGGCGCCGAGGCCTACGGCAACGTCGTCTTCGCCGGCAACACGGTGACGCGCCAGACCGGCGCCGGATCCATCGGACTCCGGCTCGGACGCGGTGCGGTCGGACTGTCCAACGTGATCTACGCCAACGCGATCGGCATCGATGCCGACAGCGCCACGGTGCAGGGCAATCGCGTGTACGGCAACACCACCGTGGGCATCCGGGCGAGCTCGAGCGACGCGCTCGAGAACGTCGTGTACTCCAGCCCGATCGGCATGCAGCTGGGCGGTAGCGGCGTGCTGGCCCGCAACAACCTCGTCTATGACACCGACGTCGCCGCACTCGTCCTGACCGGCGCGCCGGGCGCCGAGATCGTGAACAACACGCTGTTCGCGCTCGCGGGCGACGCGCTGCAGATCGGTGGCGCTTCCACCGGTGTCGGCATCCGGAACAACATCCTCTGGGCGGAAAACGGGTTCGGCGTGCGCGTCGCCCCTGATTCGCCGACGGGCTTCACGTCGGACACGAACGTCTTCTTCCGCGGGCTCCTGGGGACCGGCAGCGTGGGCTTCTTCGGCAATGCGGCGCGCGGCTCCTTCGCTGCCTGGCGCACGGCGACCGGCACCGATACCGACAGCATCTTCGCCAACCCCCTGTTCGTCGATCCGGACGGCGCCGACGGCGTGCTCGGCTATTCGGCCGGCGTGAGCGACGGCCGCGACGACGATTTCCATGAGCGCAGCCTGAACGGCAGCTACCACGGCGGGTCCCTCGCTCCGGTGGAAGGGCCGTCGTTCTTCGGTATCCCCGGACGTGCCGAACTGCCGATTCCGATCGTCATCGCGGACGCGCAGCAGTCCCCGGCCATCGACCGCGGCGACGCCGGCGATCCGTTCGCCAACGAACCGCCCCCCAACGGCGGCTACATCAACGTCGGCGCGTACGGCAACACGTTCCAGGCCTCGCTGAGCCCCGTGCAGTACGTGCTCGTCATGGCGCCGAACGGCGGCGAGGCGATCCCCCAGCTGAGCACGTTCGACATCCGCTGGCGGCACGACGGCTTCGCCGGTCCGGTGGACATCGCGGTTTCGGCTTCCGGCAGCGGCGGACCGTTCACGACCATCGCGGCCAACGAAGCGAACGACGACCTCTACCAGTGGACGGTCGACGAGACGCTGTTCCCCGCCGGGACCAACTACTTCGTGCGCATCACGCAATCGGCCAATCCGGCGATCGGAGACCGGTCGGATGTCGCGTTCAGCATCCTGCACGCGCCGCTCGTGGTCACCGGCTTCACGCCGACCGCCTCGGGCTTCGATGTGCAGTTCAATCGTGCCTACGACACTGCGGGCTTGAATCTTTACGACGGTGCCGGCGGCGGGTTCGGCCTACCCGACGTCGTCGTGACGGGTCCCGCAGGCGTGGTGCGCGGCTCGATCGCGCTCGACGCCGACCGCAAGGGCCTCGTCTTCGTCAACACCGGCATTCCGCTCGTGGATGGCAGCTACACGGTGCGGATCGAAAGCGGCGCCACGGCGTTGCGCGACCTGACCGGCATCGCGCTCGACGGCAACGCCGACGGCGTGGCGGGCGACGACTACGTGACCGCGTTTACCGTGACCGGCAGCAGCGGTCCACGCATCGGCATCGCGGACTTCGCCCGCGGACCGGACCAGGACATCGGCGTGGCCCAGGGCCCGGCGGGTGTTCCGATCCGGATCGCGAATGCCGGCACGTTCACAACGGCAGAACTGGAGATCCACTACGATCCGGCCCTGCTGAAGGTGTCCGGCATATCGAACCCTGCTGGCGGCACGGCGACGGTCGACCTCACCACGCCGGGCGTAGCCGCCGTGAAGATCGTCTTCGCCACGCCGGTCAGTGGTGCCAACCTGGAACTCGGGCGGTTGCTCGGGACCGTCCCCACGTCGGCACCCTATGGCGCGAAGCAGCAACTCGACGTGCGCAACGTCGCCATCGACGGCAGCTCGGCGGGGGTTCGCGACGACGATGCGATCCAGGTCATCGCCTACATCGGCGACACGACCGGCAACGCCGCCTACTCCTCGCTCGATGCCCAACGCATTCAGCGCGTGGTGCTGCGGCTCGACACCGGGTTCAGCGCCTATCCGCTGGCCGATCCCCTGATCATCGGCGACACGGGCGGGTCGGGGCGCCTCGAATCCGCCGATGCCCTGCTGGTCCAGCGCAAGATTCTCTCGCTGCCGGTGCCGGAGATCCCGGACCTCCCGGCCTCGCCGCCCGCCGTCTTCCGCAGTGGTCCCGACCCCTTGCTCACGCTGGGAGCCGCGGGCACCGCCGCCCCCGGGCAGATCGTCACCGTCCCGGTTCAGCTCGATACCGCCGCAGGCCTGGATTCGGTCCAGCTGCGCATCGGCTACGACGCCAGCGCACTCGAAATACTCGACGTGCGCCGCAGCGGCCTCACGGGCGACTTCGGCTGGTTCCTCAAGTCGGATTCAGCGGGCCTCCTCAAGGTGGACATGAGCCGCCTGGAGGCGCTCTCGGGCGGCAGTGGCAAGGTCCTGGAGATCGACTTCCGCGTGCAGGACCACGCGGCCTCGGGGCGCTACGCGATCGACCTGCAATGGGCCAGCCTCAACGAAGACGGCCTGACCCTGAATCCGAGACCGGTGACGGGAGCCGATCCCACCGACACCACGCTACTCGTCGCCCGCCCGCCGCGCGCCGTGCCGGAACTCAGGGCGCAGCTCGTCGATTGGACCTCCAGTTTCCGCACGACACCTCCTGGCGATGTTGGCCCGGAGACGTCGAACCGCGGCCCGCGGGGGTCGGATTCCCCGTACGCGCCGGTGGTGGGCGACGCGGAGCGCAAGGGCAGTTCCAGGGCCGGCGTGCCCACGCCGCCACAGTGGCTCGGTCAGGCCAGTCAGGGGACATCGCAGCCTGGCACAAGCCCGGGAATTGCAGGTAATCTACAACCTCGGCTGCTGACCCGACCAGCGGATGCGGAAACCGGATGGATCGCCAATCGGAGGCACTGAGATGCACACCGTAACCAGGATCACGCTGTATCTTTTGTCCGCGCTTTCGACCCTCGCGTGGGCGGGTTCCGCCACTGCCGAGATCTTCTATGCGGGGCAGACCAAGGGCCTGCCGGGCGAGAACGTCGAACTGACGGTCAATGCGCGGGCCGGAACCATCCTGGAGGCGCTGGACATCGTGCCCGACATCGACGGCGTGGCGGGGGTGCTCAGCTTCGTCTCCCTGACCGGCACTCCCGCTTTGACGGACGGCGGTTTCGGTTCGTGCATCTCCGACGGTTGTGCCGTCTTCTATCTGCCGGAAAAATCGTTTGCAGCCGATGCCGTGCTGGCGACGCTGCGCTTCACCATCGCGCCAGGCGCACCGGTGGGGCTGGTCGCCTTCAATCCCGGGGTGGTGGTGGGCCAGAACGTGCTGCCCATCCCGGCCGGTGCCGGCTTCGAGGTGCTTGCGATTCCCGAACCCGGCACGTGGGCGCTGCTCGCCGCCGGCATCGTCCTGCTCGCTGGCGCTACGAAGCGCTCCCAGGCTCGGTATAGGTAACGAAGTCGATGCCGACACCGTTGGGGTCGACCACGGCGAAATGCCGGTCGCCCCACGGCTCGTCGCGCAGGTCCACTTCCATGGGAACGCCGCGTGATTTCACGCGGGCGTACTCGGCATCCACGTCCTCGACATCGACGGTGAGATAGACGCCGCGGCCGCCGAAAGCCGGCTGGAAGATCGGTGCCTGGGTGGGGTGCTCCGGCAGCAGGAAGGAAATCTGGTCCCCATGGCCGGTGAGCAGCACGTAGAACTCGTTCTCGAACACCAGCTCGAAGCCGAGCTGGTCGATGTAGAAGGCCTTGGTCTCGGCAAACTTGCTCGTGACGATGCCGGCGTTGAACGTCATGGCGTGACTCCCGGTCGTTGAGCCGTCGGCGCGACGGCGACGAACGGAAGGCTACCGGCCCGGCGCCGGTACGATCTTGTAAAAACCCGACATCAGCGGGCGAAGCCGGACAGCGATCGCAGGTCCCGCAGCAGGTGCGACTGATCCGTGTAGCCGAAGCGCTGCGCGAGCGCGGCCCCGGGCTTCGCACCGCATGCCAGCGCTGCACGGACGCGCTGGTAGCGCAGGACGCGCGCGTAGAGCTTCGGCGGCAGGCCGATCGCGTCCACGAACAGGCGCTCGAGCTGCCGCTCGCTCAGTCCGGCCTGGTGCGCAAGGTCGTCCACCTTGACGTTGCCATCGTGCCGATCGACGTAGGCGGCCAGTGCGGTGACGAGATCTTCACGGCGATCGAGAGTGCCCACCGCAGCGTCGAGGGATACAGCCACCGATCGAAGGGCCTGCAGCGGACCACGGGAGCTGCCGGCGATATCCAGCAGGTGGCGCACGTTCGTACCCGCCACGTGCACCACCGCATCGCGGGCATTGCGCACCTCGACCGGCCGGTGCTCGATCATCCGGCGCGAACGTCCCGGTCGAAACCGGATGCCGAGGTAGCGGCGTCCGGACACGAGTTCGAACGGCATCGCGCGCGTCGCGGTACCGAAGACCAGCGCCTCGCCACGCACATCGTCGAACGCCAGCACGACATCCATGCGCCCGTCGGGCTCGACGACGTAGTGCGATTCGTCGGCCGTCGGTGCGCCGAACCAGAGGCACTCGACGAAGGCCCCGAGCGCTCCGCCGGGACGCAGTTCGTGGCCGGTGGGTGCCGGCACCGGGGCGTGGGTCGCCTCGGTCACTTCTTCCGCTCGGGCTTGGCGGGCGGCTTGGCGGCGGGTTTCGTCACCGGCGCCGGCTTCGCCACGGGCGCCGGTTTCCGCGGCGGCGGTGATGGCGGGGCCGCCTCGACCGCCCCAGCTTCGAACTCCAGGTCCATGGCGAAGATCTGCTTGCGCCCCACGAAGCGCCCGCAATCGAGCCGCATGATGCCCCGGGGGCTGCTCCAGGTCCTCAGGCGATGCTCGAGATTGTCTTCGAGCCGGGTGGTGAACCCGTCCGGATCGCCGTAGCGCTCGATCAGGGAATCGAGCACGCCCCGGCAGATCGGAAACCGCCGTTCGATCGACTCGGGCTTGATCCCCTGCCCTTCGCGCTCGAAGCCCAGCGACATCCGGAGCACCTCGCCCGCATCCAGCGTCATGCTGACCGAGGTGACCTCGGCCCGGGTGTCGTCCGGCGCCAGGCGCACGACATAGCGGCCGTCGCCTTCCTTGAGCAGCTGGTCGAAGCGCTTGTCCTCGTCGTCCGGCACCGCGATGCTGCCCGTGCCGCGCTCCCAGAACTCGTGCCGGGAATCCGGGAACAGCTCGAGCAGGGCCGCCGGGTCGAGGGATCGGCTCAGCCCGGCGTACTCATAGGCATGAACGGACCCGGCGACGAGCGGAAGCAGGAGGGCGATGACCCGGAGTGGAAAGGCAGCCGACATGGTGGGGCGAACGACGGTTGGTGTATTTTCCCGCCAATATAATGCCAGCCATGTGCGGCCGGTATGCCTTGAACGAGAATGCGCGCGAGTTGGCGATTCAATTCGACCTCCTCGAGATCCCCGACCTGGTGCCGCGTTACAACATCGCACCCTCGACGCCGGTGCTGGTCATCCGGCAAACACCTCGGGGTCGAATCGGCGAGTTGATGACCTGGGGCCTCGAACCGGTGTGGGCGCACAAGGGCGAGGACGCGAAGAAATACCCGAAGCCCATCAACGCGCGGGCCGACACGCTGATGCAGCGGCCGATGTTCCGTAACGCGTTCCAGGCGAGGCGCTGCGTCCTGCCCGCGAGCGGATTCTACGAATGGCGGCGCCCGGCGTCGGGGCCGACGCAACCGTTCTACATCTACCCGGCCGACGATCGCGTGTTCGCGTTCGCCGGTCTCTACGAACCCGGCGTCGACGGCGGTCCGGCTTCGTGCTGCATCATCACCACGAGTGCCAACGAACGCATGGAGCAGATCCACGATCGCATGCCGGTGATTCTGGATGCGTCGGATGTCGCGCGCTGGCTGGACCCGACCACCGCATTGCGCGATGCCGAAGCGTTGCTCGTGCCGTCACCCGCCGATGAAATGATGGCGCGTGCCGTGAGCACGCGGGTGAACGCGGCGAGGAATGACGGGCCGGAGTTGATCGAAGGCGTGGTGCCCGAGCAGCGCTAAGGCGTCGGCCCCCCATTCCAGAATCGCTCCATGGCGAGGTAGGCATACGAAGCCGACCACCCGATCAGCAGCAAGCCGTTGAGCGCCTCGGCACCAGCCAGCATCCGCACCGGGCCGGTGGGGACTACGTCGCCGAAGCCGAGCGACGAGTAGGTTTCCGCAGAGAAGTAGACGCAGTTGGCGAGCGTCAGCCCGCCGGCGCCCGACAGGCCGCCCACCGAGAACCCGCGGATCAGCAGATACAGCGCGAGGCCGTAGACGACTATCTCGACGGCGTGCGCGAGGAACAGGGTGAAGATCACGACGACCAGCTTCCTGCGGGGCGGCATGCGCAGTCGCGGCAGGGCAACGGTCAGGCCGGTCAGGAACTCGAAATGCGCGAGAGTCGTGATCGTGATCAACAGGGCACAGAAGCAGACGACGATGATCACGAGCGGTCCTCCGGGAAACCATGGCGTGCGCGCTCAACGATCGCGCACGCGTTCGGTGCACATGAAACAGTGCGACACATCGGGCCTGCGGCACTCTCGCAGGAACGGCGACACGATCGGCTGCGCTACACTCGCGCTCTCTCGAAACAAGCTCCGTCCGGAGGACCGCATGCCCAAGTCAGTGGACTACTACTTCTCGCCGATGTCGCCGTGGACACATTTCGGTCATGCGCGCTTTCGCGAGATCGCGAAGCGCCACGGCGCGTCGGTCGCTGTGAAGCCGGTGGACTACGGTCGGGTGTTTCCGGTCTCGGGTGGATTGCCGCTCAAGCAGCGGCCGATGCAACGGCAGGCGTATCGCATCGCCGAGCTGAAACGCTGGCGCGACTTTCTCGGGGTACCGATCAATATCGAGCCCAAGTTCTTCCCGATTCCGACGGACCTCGCGGCGAAGACCATTATTTCTGCGGCGGGTGCGGGCAGCGAGAAGCAGCTCGATCTCGCCGGGGCGATCCTGAAGGCGTGCTGGCAGGAGGACAAGGACATCTCGCAGGCCGCCACGCTGGAGTCGCTCGCACGCGGCGTCGGCCTCGACGGTGCGGCGTTGCTGAAGGCCGCTGGTGAGGCGCCTGCGCAGGCGGAGTACGACCGGTTGACGCAGGAGGCGATCGACAAGCAGGTGTTCGGGGCGCCGACCTATCTCGTGAACGGTGAACTGTACTGGGGTCAGGACCGGCTGGATTTCGTGGATCGGGCGTTGGCGAAGTAGCGGGATAGGTCGAGGGCTGGGGCGCTGCGTTGCCCCCATCCCCGCCCTTCCCCCACGCGCGTTGCGCGCAAGGGAAGGGAGACAACTAGCTCCCTCCCCCGACTCGTTCGGGGGAGGGTTGGGGAGGGGGCTGCATCTTCGGAGCGACGGAGTGCCCCCATCCCCGCCCTTCCCCCACGCGTGTTGCGCGCAGGGGAAGGGAGACTTCTCAGCGCGCCCGCTTCTCCTCGTACATCAGTCGATCGGCGTCATCACACGCACCGGCGAGTCCGCGCGACGGGTCCCGCATCTCGAAACCGATGGAGGCATTCACCTTGGCGTCGACCAACGCGGCCCGCACGCGCTTGCGCAGCGCTTCGCCGCCGTTGCGATCGCACTCGACCGCGAGCACGGCGAATTCGTCCCCGCCCAGCCGCGCCACCACGTCAGCGGAACGCGCGGACTCGCGCAAGGCATTCGCGCCACGCACGATGAGATCGTCGCCCGCAGCGTGGCCCTGCGTATCGTTGACCTGCTTCAGGCCGTCGAGGTCCATCATCAACACGACTGCGGGATGTCCGTAGCGGCGGCAACGGTTCTCCTCGAGTTCGAGCAGGCGCAGCCAGCCGCCACGGTTGTAGAGGCGCGTCAGCGCGTCGGTCTGCGCTTCGGCCTCGGCGCGCTCTGCACGGCGGGCTTCCGAGGCGGTCCGAATCTCGTACTGGAGGATCGTGCTCAGCAGACGGCCGATCAGTTCCACGAGGCCTTGTTCGCCGACGATGGATTCCGGGTGCGGCGAAGGATGGATGGCGCAGAGCGTGCCGAACAGGCTGCCGTCACCGTTGGTCAAGGGGACGCCGACGTAGGCCCCGACCTTGAGGCCGAGACCGATCGGAGCGGACGAATACGCCGGGACGCGATCCACTCGCGGCGCCATGTGCGGACCGCGACCGTCGACCATGCGCGAACAGTAGGTATCGCTCCAGGGGAATACGCTGCCCGGCTGGATGCCGTAGCCGTGATCCTCGGACTGGAGCACGATCCAGTCGTCGCCCTCCTTGCGGGTGACGATCCAGGAATCGAATCCCAGCCGCTCGCGCAGGAACGCGAGGGCGGCGCGAGAGGAGTTCTCGAAGTCGGCGAAGAGGGTCGATTCCATGGCTGTGCTCTCCTTCCCATGTGGCCGCTCGCACCGACGCGGCCTGTGCCGTGGTGAAAGCCCGCCCGGAGGACGACAGGGTCCGGATGCAGCCCTCGGCCCGAATATAACCCGAACGATCTCCAGGGCAACCGGTGAGTACCCGGCCTTTCGGTAGAATCCGTCGCTCCTCCGTGAAGGGAACCCGCCATGCTCCGTGCCTGCGCCTGCCTCGTCCTTGCCTTCCTCGCCAACGCCGCCTTCGCCGAAGAGCCGGTCCCGATCGACCAGGAGCCGCAGCACAAGCTCAAGTTCCAGAACGCGCACGTGCGCTTCTTCGACGTGGCGCTGCCCACCGGCTATCGCGGCACGATGCACATCCATCAGTACGACGGCGTATTCGTGAACATCGAGCCGAGCGAAACCGAGGCGGAGGACTGGGGCAGTCCACCCGCGGCCCGCCCGCCGCGCAAACCGGGCGAGACCTATTTCATCGGCTATACCGCAAAGCCCAAGGCACATCGCGTCAGCAACATCGGCACGGGCACCTACCACGTGACCGACACCGAGATCCTGTCCGGCTGCGGGCGTGCCGAGATCGCCGACGATGCCCTCGCGGGCCCCGTGATCGTCGAGAACAAGCGCGTGCGCGTGACCCGCGTCGAACTGCAGCCGGGGGCACGCACGACGCTGCACGGTCCTTGCGGAATGCTGGTGTCGGTCTCGGGCGGAACGCTCGTGGCCGTGCAACCCGGCAGCGAGGAAAAGGTGACGCTGGCACCGGCCGGCTTCAAGTGGCGCGAAGGAGCGCAGCCGGTGGTGATCGAGAACGCGGGCGACGCTCCGTTCAGCGCGGTGGACATCCTGCTGAAATAGGCGGGCCACGGCACGGTGGCGGAAAAGCTTGACCCAGATCAGGTGCGCCCGCCATCGCGTTGCCTTGGAGCCTCCCCGGGCCTAGACTTGTCCTTATGATTCGCGTCGCCCGCCTCATTGCACTGATCGTCCTGGCCGTCTGCCTGCCGTTGCAGTCGATCGGTGCGGTCACCATGCCGTTCTGCGCGGCCGGCGATACGACGTCCATGGACATTGCCGGCATGGATCATTCGATGCCGATGGATCATGCCGGTCACGACATGGACCATCACCCGGATAGCAATGGTGATCAGCACGAGGGCATGGACTGCAACCAGTGCGGCCTGTGCCATCTCGCCTGCGCGTCGGCACTGCCTTCGACGATGCCCGTGCTCTCCGACGTGCTGCAGTCCGTCTATCAGGCGGCGCTCGCAGCGAACGTCACCTTCTTCCTGCCCGACCCCGTCCTCAAGCCTCCTCGAGGCGACCTCCGCTGAGCACTCGCGGCCGTCCGGTCGCGAGCTGATCCTCGTTTTCTCCTGGCTGACGCGAATCGCGTTTTGCATGCGCGTGCGTTCGTCGGAGCAACGTCGTGGAGGTTTGCATGATCCGCTTCATTCGTCGTGTGCCGGTCGTCGGCGCGGCCCCCACCCTAACCCTCCCCCACGAACTGTCGTTCGCGGGGGAGGGGACGTACACCCCTTCCCCCGCTTTGGCGGGGGAAGGTTGGGATGGGGGCCACCACTCGCCGGCAAGAACACGAAAATCGCCCCCCTGCCGGTCTGCGCTCGCGCTGCTCACCCTCACAGCCGCGCTTTCCGGCTGCGCCAGCTTCTCGAAAGACGGCGGCCTGGACACCGCTCGCGACACAGCCGCGCAACGCCTGGGCAAGACCGTCGCCGACCCGCGCACCGAAGAGGATCGCGACCGCATCCAGGTCGAGGTCCGCACGCTGCTCGCCCGCCCGCTCGGCCCGGACGAAGCCGTGCAGATCGCCTTGCTCTCCAATCGCAGCCTGCGCGGCCTGTACGCGGACCTGGGCATCGCCGAGGCCGACGTGGTGCAGGCGGGACGATTGCAGAACCCGCGCTTCAGCACGACGCGCACGCGAGCATCCGATGGCGACTTCAAGTACGAAACCGCCTTCACGGTGAACGTGATGAGCCTGCTCACCATGCCGAGCGCGCTGCGGATGGAGCGGCAACGCTTCGAGGCGGTGAAGCTCGCCGTCGCTTCCGAAGTGCTGAACCTGGGACTGGAAACGCGGCGCGCCTGGTTCGAAGCCGTGGCCGCGCAACAGACCGAGCACTACTACGGTGAAGTGCTCGACGCCGCCGAAGCGAGCGCGGAGCTGGGGCGCCGCATGGCGCAGGCGGGGAACTTCAGCCGCCTGGACCAGTTGCGCGAGCAGGTCTTCCGCGCCGATGCGACGACGAAGCTGGCTCGCGCACGCACGCTGCGTGTCGCCACGCGCGAGAAGCTCACCCGCCTGATGGGCCTGTGGGGCGATGACGCGGGCTTCACGCTCGCGGAACGCCTGCCCGACCTGCCCGGCGTCGCCGCCGACCTGCCTGACGTTGAGGCCTTCGCGATCCGCGAGCGCCTCGACATTCGCGCGGCGACGGCGAATGCGGAAGGTGTGGCGAAATCGCTCGGGCTCACCAGGGCGACCCGCTTCATCAACGTACTCGAGCTGGGTCCGGCCACGGTGATGGAGAAGAACCAGGACATCAAGAAGGGCTACGAGATCAGCCTCGAATTGCCGCTGTTCGACTGGGGCGATGCACGCGTCGCGAAGGCCGAGGCGATCTATCGGCAATCCCTCGAGCGCGTCGCGGAGACGGCGATCAACGCCCGATCGGAAGTGCGCGAGGCCTACACGACGTATCGGAACGCTTGGGACCTGGCACGTCACTATCGCGACGAGATCGTGCCGCTGCGCAAGCGTATCGGCGAGGAGAACGTGCTGCGCTACAACGGCATGCTGATCAGCGTGTTCGAGCTGCTCGCCGACGCACGCGAGCAGGTACTCGCGGTCAACGGCTACATCGAATCGCTGCGCGACTACTGGGTCGCCGAGACCGAACTGCAGGAAGCGCTGGGTGGCCGGCTGCCACCCGCGCTCCCCGACACCTCGCCGGCACCCTCGAAATCCGACCGCAAGGGATGACCCCATGAACGATCGACGCAACTTCCTGCGGCTCTCCGCCGCTTCCGCCCTGGGCGCCGCCGCGGTGAGCCGCGTCGCGCTCGCCGCATTGCCCGAGATACCGACCCAGACTGCCGCCGCTACTCAACCGCCGCTCGCCCCGCCCGATGGACGTCCCTATCACCCCGTCGTCACGCTGAACGGCTGGACGCTGCCGTGGCGCAGCCGCGACGGCTGGAAGGAGTTCCACCTCGTCGCCGAACCGGTGGAGCGGGAGATCGCGCCCGGCATGATCGCGCGTCTGTGGGGCTACAACGGTCAGTCGCCCGGGCCGACGATCGAATGCGTGGAGGGCGACAAGCTCCGCATCTTCGTCACCAATCGACTGCCGGAGCACACCACGATTCACTGGCACGGCATCCTGCTGCCCAACGGCATGGACGGCGTGGGCGGCCTCAACCAGCCGCACATCCAGCCGGGCAAGACCTTCGTCTACGAATTCGAGATGAAGAAGAGCGGCACCTTCATGTACCACCCGCACGCCGACGAGATGGTGCAGATGGCGATGGGCATGATGGGAAGCATCGTGGTGCATCCGAAGGATCCGTCGCTGCATCGCGTGGATCGCGACTATGTGTTTCTCATCAACGCCTACGACATCGATCCGGGCAGCTACGTGCCGCGGGTGAACACGATGCTCGACTTCAACCTGTGGACCTGGAACAGCCGCGCGTTTCCCGGCATCGATCCGCTCGTGGTGGGGCTCGGCGAACGCCTGCGCATCCGCATGGGCAACCTCACGATGACCAACCATCCGATCCATCTGCACGGCGTGGACTTCCAGGTGACGTGCACCGACGGCGGCTGGGTGCAGGAGAGCGCGCGATGGTCCGAGGTGACCGTGGACGTGCCGGTGGGCGGCATGCGCGCGATCGAATGCGTGACCGACCTGCCGGGCGACTGGTCGTTCCACTGCCACAAGTCGCACCACACCATGGGCCCCATGGGCCATGCCGTACCGACCATGATCGGGGTCGATCAAGGCGGCGTGGCCGAGAAGATCCTGAAGCTCGTGCCCGACTACATGAGCATGGGCGACAAGGGCATGGCCGACATGGGTGCGATGCGCATGCCGCTGCCGGAGAACACGCTGCCGATGATGACCGGCCAGGGCCCTTTCGGTCCGATCGAGATGGGCGGCATGTTCACGGTCATGAAGGTCCGCGCGGGGCTCGCGAAGAACGACTACAGCGATCCGGGCTGGTATGTGCATCCGGAGGGCACGGTGGCGCACGAATGGACGGAGCCATTGGCGGAGCCGGTCCGCGCGTCGGAAACACGCGCTGCCGGTGTGGAGATCCAGGTGCGCAAGCCCGGTGGCCATGACCATCACTGACAGGGGGGCTCGGAGCCGATCGCCGGCTCGACCTCCCCGTCGCAATCGGGCATCCTCATGACCACCATCGCCGCAACGCCATGAACGCCACCACCAAGCCGATCCGCCTGTCGGTCCTCGACCAGTCCCCGATCATCCACGGCCACACGCCGGCGCAAGCGGTGCAGCGGACCATCGAGCTGGCGCGTGAGGTCGAGTCGTTCGGCTATCACCGCATGTGGCTTGCCGAGCATCACAACATGAAGGGGCTCGCGGACCCGTGTCCAGAGATCCTGCTGACGCGGCTCGCTTCCGTGACTTCGCGGATGCGTGTGGGCACGGGAGGCGTGCTGCTGCCCTACTACAGCGCGCTCAAGGTCGCGGAGCAGTTCCGCATGCTGGAGGCGCTGTTTCCCGGCCGCATCGATCTGGGCATGGGACGCGCTCCTGGATCCGACATGGTCACGTCGCAGGCACTGTTCCAGGGTGCGTTCTACGACATCAACCAGTTCCCCACGCACGTGCAGGAGACGATCGCGTTCCTCGACGACGCGCTGCCCGCGAATCATCCCTATGGACGCGTGAAGGCGATGCCGGCGGGCTCCGGTTCACCGGAAGTGTGGCTGCTCGGTTCGTCCGACTACAGTGCGACGCTCGCCGCCCACCTCGGCCTGCGCTGCTCGTTCGCGCATTTCATCAACGCCCACGGCGGTGACGAGGTGATGCGCGCCTATCGTCGCGACTATCGGCCGTCGAATCGCGAGGCGGCGCCCTACTCCATGCTCACCGTGTTCGCGATCTGCGGCCGCACGATCGAAGCAGCCGAGCGACTGGCGGCACCCATCGACCTGCGCCGACTGCAGATGGCACGGGGATTCGACGCACCGGTCGCGACCATCGAGCAGGCGCTGGACCAGCCCTACACCGAAGCCGACCGCATGGTCATCCGCCGCGAACGCGCGCGGGCGATCATCGGCACGCCCGAGTCGGTTCGCGATCGCATCCTCGAACTGCAGTCGCAGTACGAAGCCGACGAAGTGATGGTGCTCACGATCACGGGCGACTACGGTGCGCGCATCGAGTCGTATGGGATGCTGGCGGAGGCTTTCGGGCTTTGCCGCATTTCGGCGACGTAAGGCAGGCAAAGCGGGAACACGAAGGGCACGAAGGCACACGAAGGACACCAGGCGCATTCGAGTCCTGCTCCGATTTCGTTGTTGCCGTCGACTTTCCTTCGCGTGCCTTCGTGTCCTTCGTGTTTCACGTTTTATCGCGTCATTCGTGTTTCAGCCTTGCCTTTCCCATTCTCAGTGAGCACTCCAGACCCCCAGCTCCGTGAACGCGCCCTGCTCGCGCTGCTCGCCGCGATCCAGGTCACGCACATCATGGACTTCATGGTCATGATGCCGCTGGGGCCGCAGCTGATGCGCGTGTTCCACGTCACGCCGCACGAGTTCGGATTGCTGGTGTCGGCCTACACGTTCGGCGCGGCAGCCTCGGGGTTTCTCGCCGCATTCCATATCGACCGGTTCGATCGCAAGACGGCACTGCTCGGCATCTACGCCGGCTTCGCCGTCACGACCTTGCTGTGCGCGCTGGCGCCGGGCTTCTGGACGCTGCTCGCCGCGCGTGCTGCCGCGGGCGTCTTCGGAGGCGTCGCGGGCGCCGTGATCTATGCGATCGTCGGCGATCTCATCCCCGAGCAACGCCGCGGCACGGCGATGGGCGTGATCTCGTCGGCTTTCTCGCTCGCGGCTATCGCCGGCGTGCCGATCGGCCTGTTCCTCGCCAATCACTTCGGCTGGCGCGCGCCGTTCGGATTCCTCACGGTCGCCAGCGTACTGCTCTGGATCGCGGGCTCACGCCTGCTGCCGAAGCTGGACCGGCACCTGCAAGCGCGCCGTGCGAGCTCGATCAAGTCGCAGCTGCAGGCCGTGTTCGCCAACCGCAATCATCTCAACGCCTTTGCCCTGACGGCGACGCTGATGTTCGCGGGCTTTTCCGTGATCCCGTTCATCAGCCCCTACACGGTCGCGAACGTGGGGCTCGCCGAAACGGACCTGCCGTATCTCTACTTCGCGGGCGGGCTTGCCACGCTGTTCACCTCGCGCTGGATCGGCCGGCTATCGGACCGTCACGGCAAGAAGCGCGTGTTCCGCATCATCGCGACGATCTCGATCGTGCCGCTGATCATCACGACCAACCTGCCGCCCGTGCCCGTGGCGGTCGCCATCGGGGCGAGTGTCATCTTCATGGTGTTCGTGTCGGGCCGCTTCGTACCGGTGATGGCCCTGGTCACCGCCAGCGCGGAGCCGAGGCTGCGCGGCAGTTTTCTCGCCTTCAACAGTTCGATCCAGCAGCTGTTCGCGGGCCTGGCGGCGTACTCCGCAGGCCTGATCATGGGCCGTGCACCGGACGGGCGGATCACGTACTACTGGGTCGTCGGCCTCGTGGCGGTCACGGCGACGCTCGCGTGTATCTGGCTTGCGGGACGGGTGCGGTCGGCGGAGCCCCCACCTTGACCGTTCCCCCACCCTGACCCTCCCCCATCTTCGACGGGGGAGGGGACGTACACCTCGCCGCGTCGCCGTCGTTCGCCAGCACTCCTTCCTGCATCCTCGTTCGTGTATCACGGAGGGAGCAGTACGCTCCTTCCCCCGCGACGCAGTCGTGGGGGAAGGCGGGGGATGGGGGCAGCGCTACTCCCTCACCCGCCGAAACTTCTGCACGCGCTTGCCGGAATCGACTTCGCCCGTATAGACGTTGCCCTTCGAATCCACGGCCATGGTGTGGATCCAGTGGAACTGGCCAGCCTGGCGGCCACCCCGCCCGAAGCTCGCGACACGCTCACCGTTTTCCCGCAACACCACGTGGATCTCGTTATTGGAGCCGTCGGCGATGTACAGATATTTCTGGCCGGGATCATCGGAGAAGCCGATGTCCCAGACCGATCCCATGGAGCGCGTCTGCGTATCGAGTAGAACCTCGGTCACGAACCGGCCGTCCTTCCGGAAGACCTGGTAGCGGTCGTTGACGCGGTCGCAGACGTAGACCAGTCCATCTTGGGCAATGCGCACGCAATGGACCGGGTTGCGGAACTGCTTCGCCACCGAGGCCTTCGGATCGTACGGCCCGGGATCGGCATCATCGGGCGCGGCACCATACGCACCCCAGTGACGTTTGTACTTCCCGCTCGTGGCATCGAAGACGATCACGCGACGGTTCTTGTAGCCGTCGGCGATGTACAACTCGCCCGCGGCATCGTCCACCACGGGCAACGCGGGCCGGCCCAGGAGGTCGGTGGTATTGCTGGTCCCGGTCTCGCCACCGCGACCGATCTGCATGAGGAATTTTCCGTCACGCGTGAACTTGAGCACCTGATGGTCGGACTTGCCGTTGCCGGCGAGCCACACGTTGCCCTGCGCATCGATGCCGATGCCGTGTTCGCTCTCGGGCCAGTCGTAGCCGGGGCCCGGACCACCCCACGCGCCGACGACTTTGCCTTCGGCATCGAATTCGATCACCGGTGGCGCGGGTGCGCAGCATCTCGACAGCGGCGGATTCGCCACGGCGCCGCGTTCATCATCGGACAGCGTGCGTGGACGCTGATACACCCACACGTGGTCGTCGGGCCCGACGGCGATGCCGCCGATCTGCCCGAGGATCCAGTTCTCCGGCAGGGGCTTCGGCCAGTCCGCATCCACGGCGAAACGCGGCACGCCCTGCGCGAACGCCACACCGGTCAACAACACCATGGGCGCAGCCGCCCACCACCTCGAGGCTCTCGTCATCACGGTCTCCCTCCCAATGGTCGCGCGGAACTACTGCGACTCGGCTTCCTTCTTCTTCTGTTCGACGCGCAGGTAGGCGACGACCGCGAGGATCTCTTCCTTCGTCAATGCGTCCTTGAATGCACCCATCGCCGTACCTTCGACGCCGTTCGCGATGTTGGCGGCGATCTGCGAATCCTTGCCGCCGCGCTTGAACTTGCCGCAGATGAGACATGGCGCGCGCCCGCCCTTGCCGCCGCTGCCGTGACAGAAGCCACCGCATTTCTCGCCGAAGCGCGTCTTGCCGAGCGCGATCGCCGCCTCATCCGTGGGCATCGGGATGTCGTTCACCACCTCCGCGCCTTCTTCGGCCGCGCGCAGGGCCGCTGACATGCCGCCGAGCCCGAGCCCCACGATCACGAGCACTGCGATGCCCGACGCGAACTTCGATACGGCTTTCATGCGCTGCCTCCGTTGAACTGCACCTTCAGAGTCGACTTCTTACCTTCGCGACACGCATCGAATCTAGCACAAGCTCACCCGCGGCAGGCCGGTGACCATCTCGCCGATCACGGCAACGTCGTTGAAACCCTCGCTGCGAAACAGCGCCAGCACCTCATCGACAGCATTCGGCGCACACGCCACCAGCAATCCTCCACTCGTCTGCGGGTCGGTGAACAGCGCCTTCACGTCTTCGCCATGGCTTCCGAGGTCGACGCTGTCGCCATACCCTGCCCAGTTGCGTGGCGATGCGCCGGTCCTGAATCCCTTCGCGAGCAACGCTTCCACGCCCGGCAGAACCGGCACGTCGGCCCGCCTCACGATCGCTCCAACCCCGGAACCACGGCACACTTCCAGCAGGTGTCCGAGCAGTCCGAAACCGGTCACGTCGGTGAGCGCATGAACGCCTTCGAGTTGCGACAGCCTGGTACCCGGCGTGTTGAGTTTGGTCGTGCTGGCGAGCATCGCAGCGTAGCCGTCGGCGTCGAGCTCACCTTTCTTCAACGCCGCGCTCTGGATGCCCACGCCCAGCCCCTTGCCGAGCAGCAGCACGTCGCCGGGCTTCGCACCGGCGTTGCGCTTGACCCGATCGGGATGCACGAGCCCGATCACTACCAGGCCGTAGATCGGCTCGACGGAATCGATGCTGTGGCCGCCGGCCACCGGAATGCCCGCCGCGTCGCACACGGACTCGCCACCCTTCAGGATGCCGCGGATGGTTTCCATCGGCAGCTGGTTGATGGGCATGCCCACGAGCGCCAGGGCGAACAGCGGCGTGCCGCCCATCGCGTACACGTCGGAGATCGCGTTGGTTGCGGCGATCCGTCCGAAGTCGAAGGGATCGTCGACGATGGGCATGAAAAAGTCCGTGGTCGCGACGATCGCCTGCTCGTCGTTCAGGCGGTAAATCGCCGCATCGTCAGAGGTCTCGATACCCACGAGCAGCTGCTTCGGCAACACGCCGGACGCGCCGTGCGAGAGCATCTCCCGCAACACACCGGGCGCGATCTTGCAGCCGCAACCGCCGCCGTGACTGAACTGCGTGAGCCGGATTTTCGATTCGGGTGCATTCATGGGATGTTCGCTAGCGGACGGAGTGAGGCGGAGCGCATCGGGCCGCGCGTCCCGGCCGGCGTGGATTCTCGCGCGGCAAACGAACGACCGCCAGTGTGCGGGGACCGGATCCACCGCGGCAGCAGGCTGCCCTGCTCGGGCACCGCCGCCGTTGCACGCAGCACCTGCTCGATCCATTCCCGGTACGCACCCACGATCACACCCCCGCCGCCGGTGCCGAAGGTACTGCCCTTGGTAGGCCCGTCCGGAAAGGTGAAGATGAACGTGTTGATGCCGAACAGGACCCAGCCGGAGTGGGTCCGCACGAACGAGGGACTGCCGGAATCGCCGCCCGCGAACGTGGTCTCCACGTCGTTGCCGAGCCCCTCGCCGCCGAGCACGTTGCGCGCGCCCGGGCCGTCGAAGTCGAAGATGAACGCCTCGATGCGCCCGCTGCCGCCTTCATCCGCCACGAACGCATCGGCATTGTTGCTTCCGACGCGCTTGACGGTGGGGGACGCGTTGATCGTCACGCCCGCATCGCCGTGGCCGCTGCCGCCGTAGCCGACCGCGGTGAACTGCACTCCCTGGGGAAAATGCCCGGCCGCGATGGGATGGATCACGATGTCGGACGCCGCGGGTTCGGCCAGTTCCAGGATCGCGATGTCGTCGTTCGGGCGCTTCGGGTCGAAACCCTTGAACTCGGGATTGCGGTGAACCGACTTCACCGCGATGCGCTGGGAGGCATCGCCGCCCGCGTTGAGGACGAACTCCATGTGGGAGGGGTCGCCGCCGGCGACATGTCCGGCGGTGAGCACGTGCCGCCGTGTGATCAGCACCCCGGAGTACGCTGCACCCTTCACGACCACGCTGCCCACGCTCGCCCAGGTGGACGCCGCGAAATTCGGATCGACGCGGCTGGAGGGCATGTCCGGCTCGGCACCCGCCATCACGGCTAACGCCAGCGGGTTGATCCCGAACGCGACGAGCCCGCACAGGGCGGCCCTGACGATGGCTGGGCCCAAGCGGTAGCCCGGCCGATGACCGCCGGCCGGCCGGGGTGTCGGGAATGGCAACAATGCCCCGGAACCCGCCGCCAGCAACGGGTTCGGAGCTACTCGGTCCTGGGTCACCCGCCGACGATACGCTTGTCGGCGGTTTCGATCACCCTCCGGCGGGTGTCGGGGTGGCTTAGCGGGCTCGCCCGAACACGGCCGTCAGCACACCTTCGGCCATGGCGAGGGAGGCTTGCTCGCACTCTTCGTGGAACAGGATCTCGAGCGTGGAGTGGGTACCGCGCAGCCCTTCCACGATGGTGGTGGCGTCGGCCCGGATGGCAGCTTCGATCTCGGGTGTGGCGTCGTTCGACATCTGTGCCAGATCACGGATGCGCTGGATCTGGACCGCGAGTCGCACCAGTTTGGCGCGCTGGCTCAGGACAGTGGGAGCACCCTCGCGCGGCATCGACTCCTGGGAAAGCTCGGCAACCACGGCCGCCGCGACGGGGCCGAATTGCCTGCGCAGTTCCGTATGTGCCATGCGCGCATCGAAACCGATGTCGTGCAGCACGGCCGAAGCGAGCGTGATGTCGTCGGTGATTCCACCCTCGGTGCAGAGCACGTGAGCCAACTGCACGGCATGCTCGACGCTCAAGGGTCCGGAACCGCCACGGCTCCGGAAGCGCCGCTCGGAGGCGACCATCAACGCTTCGATGAACAGCACGTATTGTTGTTGGCGGGCGCTGCCGATCCGCTTCGTAGCGAAGGCCGGCGTTGCCGCTCGATGCCCTGATTCCGGGAAGTTTCTCTGGAGCATGGTTCGACTCGATCCGCAATAGCTGCTAGTTGTGGACTCTCGCAAAAACTCGTCGCGGGACGGATCCGCACGAGCGAGAGACAGGTCCCCTCCCCGACATCTCATGGGGCGAACAGTGTTCGCGGTGTCGAAGGCCAGGTACATCACGTTCAGCAGGAATCGCGCCGATTGCCAGAACTGCCGTCGGCTCAGACTGTTGCAGTTAGGCGACAGTCGGGAATTGGGCCTTGTGTAAAGAAATCCAACAGAAACGGCGGGCTTTTCGGTGACCGACTGTAAAGCTCGGTCACCCCTGCTTCGCATCGATGCGTTCCGCAATGGCGAGCATCCGGTAGTACGAACGCACCACAGGGAGTTCGATGAGTTCGTTGTCGACGACCACGAGGCCGCTCGAACTCTGCTCGAAGGCTTTGCACACCTTGCGTGCCTTCTCGATCTGCGCCGCGCTCGGCGAGAACGCCGCGTTGATGATGGGAATCTGGTTCGGATGGATGGAAGCCTTGCCGGTGAAACCCAGTTGCACGCACGCCTGTGCCTCGCGTGCGAGACCGTCCGGATCATCGAGATTGAGAAAGGGCACGTCGAGCAGATCGATGCCGGCGCTGGCGGCCGCATGCACAAGGCGTGACCGCGCGTAGAGCAGCGGCTCCCAGGCCTTCACGCAGCGCAGATCCGCCGACATGTCGACGGCGCCGAGGATCATCGAGTCGATGCGCGGGCTCGACTTCGCGATCTCGATCGCACGCTCGAGACCCTGGTTGGTCTCGATGATCACGCAGTAGCGGATGGTGCTCGCCGGTCCTGCGGAGAGCAGCGCATCGATGAGCTGGATCTCCTCCGCGCTGCGCACCTTCGGAATCATGATCGAAGGCGGCGGCGCGGACGATTCGACCAGCGCCTGCAGATCCTTGAGACCGTGATAGGTCGACAGTCCGTTGATGCGTACCATGCGCTCGACCTGCGGATGCGAGGCCTGCGCGAACAGTGGCAGCGTCAGCGTGCGACCTTCGTCCTTGCGATCGATCGCGACGGCGTCCTCCATGTCGATGCAGACGATGTCGGCGCCCGCATCGAGGGCCTTCCAATAGCGGTCCGGACGCAAGGCCGGTACGAACAGCAGGCTGCGCCGGGGGCGGACGTTCTGGGCAACGACACTCATCGCGGGAATCTCCGAGAAAACGGTGATGCTATCCCACGGTTAGAAGCCGTGACAGGCATCGCGCGACGCTGCCCCCTCCCCAGCCCTCCCCCGCCTTGCGTCGAGGGAGGGGGGGTACACTCCTTCCCCCGCGACGCAGTCGTGGGGGAAGGTCGGGATGGGGGGCACACGCCGAACCCAGCGTCGCTGCAATACGCTTGCGGACCCTACGGCAGCGCGAACACGACGACGGTCTCTCCCTGCCGATACCCGAGAATCGCACTGCCTCCGGCAGCCACAGCGATGTACTGGCGCCCGTCGATTTCGTAGGTGACCGGCGGCGCATTCACGCCCGCTCCGCAGTTGAAGCGCCAGAGCTGCTCGCCGGTGCGCGAATGAAACGCGCTGAAATCGCCGTTGCCCTCGCCCGTGAAGACGATGTCGCCCGCAGTGGCGAGCGTGCCCCCCAGCAACGGCTCGGGCGTCTTGACCTGCCAGCGGATTCTGCCGCGATCCTGCAGGTCGATGGCGGTGAGCGTCCCCCACGTCGGGCCTGCGACCGGCTCCAGGATCGTATAGCGCAACGCGGGCTTGTCGGCCGTGGCGGGGACTTCCTTCACCGAGAAACGCGTCGGCATGTGCAGCGCCGCGACGTACGCGAGACCGCTGCGCGCGTCGTAGGACATCGGGGACCAGTTCGAGCCGCCGGCGGCACCGGGGGCGATGTCGATGCCTTCGGCCGTCGGTCGCGCGTACATGTTCGAATGCGGCACGAAGGGTTCCGACTTGAACAGGAACCTGCCATCGCGGCGATCGACGACGTATACCCAGCCGGTCTTGCCCGCGTGCGCGAGGGCGGGCACCGTCTTGCCGTCCACCTGCGCATCGAACAACACCGGCGGGCTCGCCACGTCGTAACCCCACATGTCGTGCGGCACCTCCTGGAAATGCCAGCGCAGCCGACCGGTCTCCGCATCGAGCGCGACGAGCGAGACGGTGTAGAGGTTGTCGCCCGGCCGGGTCATGTCGTCCATCTGCGGCGACGGATTGCCGATGCCCACGTAGATCAGGCCCAGCGCCGGATCGAACGCGGGGGTGGCCCAGGCCGAGCCGCCACCGCGCTTCCACGCATCGCGATACTGCGGGACAGACGCCTTCTCGCGCTCGATGTCCCGCTGCAACGGTTCGCCGTCCGGCGTCGTCGTCCGGTACTCGCCTACCCACGCTTCGGTCGTGGAATCGAATTGCCACGCGCGCTTGCCGGTCTCGACGTCGAACGCGGCATAGAAGCCCGCGCGCTGGCTCTGGCCCGCGATGCCCACCACGGCACCGATCGGCGCCCCCGGGCGATCGGAATCGAGGTGCAGGCCGTAGCCCACGCCGGTGATGCCCACGATCACCTTGCCGCGAAAGACGATGGGCGCCATGTTCGCGCCCACGCCCGTGGAGCCGGTCGTCTGCTGCTTGCGCAGGGGATCGTCGGCCGCGAGCTGGTCGGTACGTTCGGTGGCACCGTCCATGTCCTCCACGAGCGGTGTGTCCCAGACGAGCTTCCCGGTCTTCTGGTCGAGCGCCACGAGGCGCGCGTCCACCGTGCCCATGAAGACCTTGCCGTTCGCGACCGCGACGCCGCGATTGGCCGGACCGCAGCACATCTTCTGCGTGCGCCGCTTGTGGGTGTAGCGCCACAACTCGCGCCCGGTGCGCGCGTCGAGGGCGACCACGTGATTGAAGGGCAACGAGAGGAACATCGTCCCGTCCACCACGATCGGGGTGGCCTGGAACGTCCCCGCAACCCCACTCTGGTAGAGCCAGCGCGGGGCCAGCTTCCCGACGTTCGCGGCATCGATCTGCGTGAGCGCGGAGAAGCGCTGATTGGTGTAGTCGCGCCCGTAGGTGAGCCAGTTACCGGAATCCGTCCCGGCGCCCAGCAGGCGCGCATCGTCGACCGTTCCGGATTCCGCCCATGCCATGGAAGCACCCAGGGCCCACGCAGCTGCAAGGCAATACCGATTCATCGATTCCCTCGTCATGTCCGGTTGGAGAAGGCCCGACGGCACGTCGCAATCGATTCTGGAGGCGCGGGTCGCCGGAGCGCTGGGTACAATCATGGATTCTGAGGCCAGATCGAGGGGAGAGCGAAAATCATGAAAATCACCGCCGTCGAGACCATCCAGCTCGAGGAATTCCCGAACCTGTTGTGGGTGCACATCCACACCGACGAGGGGCTGGTGGGTCTGGGCGAGACGTTCTACGCGGTGGCGCCGGTGGCGGCGCATATCCACGAGACCTGCGCGCCGTGGCTGCTCGGCAGGAATCCGCTCGAGATCGACAAGATCTCGCACCACTTCCTCAATACCTACCTGGGCTTCAACAGCGTCGGCGTGGAGATGCGCGCCGCCTCCGCGATCGACATCGCACTCTGGGATCTGTTCGGCCAGGTGACCAGCCAGCCGATCTATCAATTGCTGGGCGGTGCCTCGCGCGACAAGGTGCGCGTCTACAACACCTGCGCCGGTTACCAGTACGTGCGCGCCAAGCCGACCCAGGGCACGGAAAACTTCGGCCTGCCCGCGAAGATCGACAAGAAGAAGCGCCCTTACGAAGACCTGCAGGGCTTCCTGACCGACGCCGGCACCCTGGCCGAGAGCCTGCTCGACATGGGCATCACCGGCATGAAGATCTGGCCCTTCGACACGGCGGCCGAAGCCTCGAACGGCACCTACATCTCCAATGCCGACCTGAAGAAGGCGATGAAGCCCTTCGAGAAGATCCGCAAGGCCGTGGGCGACAAGATGGACATCCACGTGGAGTTCCATTCCATGTGGCAGTTGCCCCCCGCGATCCGCATCGCGGAGGCGCTCGAGGAGTTCGACCCGTTCTGGTACGAGGATCCGGTGAAGATGAACAACCTCGATGCGCTGGCCGACTACGCGCATCGCACCAACGTCTGGGTCACGGCGAGCGAGACGCTCGGGTCGCGGTGGGGGTTCCGCGACCTGTTCCAGAAGCAGGCGGTTTCAGTTTGCATGCTCGACGTCGGGTGGACTGGAGGCCTTTCGGAATCGAAGAAGATCGCCACCATGGCCGAGGCGTGGGCACTGCCCGTGGCGCCGCACGATTGCACCGGGCCGGTGATGCTGACCGCGTCGGTGCACCTGTCGCTCAATTGCCCGAACACGCTGGTGCAGGAAATGGTGCGGGCCTTCTACTACGACTGGTATCCGACCCTCGTCACGCAACTGCCACCAGTGAAGGACGGCTACATCAGCGCACCGAAGGGTCCAGGGCTCGGCCTCAAGCTGTTGCCCGGCGTGGCGAAGCGCAAGGACGCGACCGTGCGCATCACGAAGGCCGGCAAGTAGAATGGCTTCCATCACCTCATCCGATACCGACGAGCGCGTCCTGGTGCTCGCACCCGGCGACAATGTAGCGATCGCCCGCCGCGATCTCGACGCCGGCCTCCGACTGGTCGTGCAGGGCCACGCCGTCACCTTGCGCGAGCGCGTGCTCACCGGCCACAAATTCGCGTTCCGGCCCGTTGCCAAGGGCGAGCGCGTTCTCAAGTACTCTGCGCCCATCGGCCGTGCGACGGCGGACATCGCACCCGGCGAACCCATGCACCTGCAGAACATCGCGAGCGACTACATTCCCACGTACACCCTGGACGAGGGCCACACTTTCCCCGCGGAGAACCACTGATGACCATCAACGCCTGGTTGCGGAACGACGGCCGCAAAGGCATCCGGAACGTCGTCGCGGTCGCGTATCTGGTCGAGTGCGCGCACCACGTGTCGCGCGAGATCGCCTATCCGTACCGCGAACGCGGCGCACACTTGATCGGATTCCCCGGCTGCTTTCCGAATGCGTATTCGCACAAGATGCTGGAGCGCCTGTGCACGCACCCGAACGTGGGCGCGGTGCTGCTCGTCTCGCTCGGCTGTGAAGGCTTCAACAAGGGCCGGCTGATGGAGACGATCCGCGAGTCCGGCCGCCCGGTGAAGCTGCTCGTGATCCAGGAGGCCGGCGGCACCCGCAGCACCATCGCGGAAGGCCAGGCCTGGGTCGCGCAGACGCTGCAGCAACTGGAGAACACGCCTCGCGCGACGATGGAGATCGACGAGCTGATCGTCGGCACGATCTGCGGCGGCTCCGATGCGACCAGCGGCCTCACGGCGAATCCCGCCATGGGCCGCGCCTTCGATTTCCTGGTGGAGAAGAACGCCACCTGCATCTTCGAGGAAACCGGCGAGCTGATCGGCATGGAGCATTGGATGGCCGAGCGCGCGCAGCATCCGGCGTTGGGCGAGGAGATCGTGAAGACCGTGGCGAAGGCCGCGCAGTACTACGCCACCTACGGTCACGCGAGCATCGGTCCAGGGAACGCGGACGGCGGGCTCACCACCATCGAGGAAAAATCCCTCGGTGCCTACGCCAAGTCAGGACAGTCGACCATCTCCGGGATCATCAAGCCGGGCGATGTGCCGGTCGGCGGCGGGCTGTACCTGCTCGATGTGGTACCGGACGGCGAACCGCGCTTCGGATTTCCCAACATCAGCGACAACGCGGAGATCGCGGAACTGATCGCGTGCGGCAGCCACGTGATCCTGTTCTCCACCGGCCGCGGCTCGGTGGTGGGCTCCGCGCTGTCACCGGTCATCAAGGTCTGCGCGAATCCCGACACCTTCCGGCGCCTGTCCGACGACATGGACGTGGATGCCGGTCGCATCCTCGAAGGTCGTGCGAGTCTCGACGACGTCGGGCGGGAGATCCACGATCTCGTACTTCGTGTCGCCGACGGTGAGAAGACGCGTTCCGAAGTGCTCGGGCATCAGGAGTTCATCTTGACTTACAAGAGTTTCGAACCATTGGGGCCGGCTTGTTTTCCGAGCGCCGCATGAGGCACCCGGCGAGGGGCCCCGGCTACGCCGGGGATCGACGGCCAGCCGAGTGCGGCGGGCCGCCGACACGACTCCGCTGTGCATTCAGTCAATCGTTCGGAGGCGGCGGCGTGAGCTGGTCATTGCTATCGACACTGCTAACTGGCGGAGTAGTACTCCTTGCGACAGCCTGCTCCACCCTCGACTCCGCCACCGGCAACTTCTTCGGCGGCAAGACCGCCACGATTCCGCAGTCCCTCCTGGGCTCGGTCCCCTGCGTCACGCGCGAGGCGGAAGCGCAATTCGGCGTCATACCCGAGGTCGTCGAAGATACCGCTCGCTGGACCGTCTACGTGAACGTGAACCTGCCTCCGGCCGCGGGCAAGACGGTCCGCGTGCGATACGAAATGGTGTCGCCCGACGGCCAGTCCACGCGTGTGCGCTACCGGGTCGACGCACCTCGGGATGGCACCAAGCGCCTCGAACTCGACGCGTTCGACCCGATCGAGCGCTGCGCCGGCACGCGCAAGTGAGTCGTGTCGCTGCCCCGGTGCGCGCGACCGTGTTGTCGGGTTGCGTGTTACTCACGCTGGCAGCCTGCACACCTGCCATCGACGCCCTGCGCGGCCGCCGCGACCGGGAAGAAGCGATCGTCCCCAGCTCTTCGGGGCGTGCGTCGACCTGCGTGGCGGACGCCGCGGAGCGCGCAGGAGCCAGGTTGCTGGAGACGAAGCTGGATGCCGAACTGCCGGTCCTGGAAGTCGCGGTGAGCATTCCGGCTTCCGATGCCACCGGCCCCGAGTTCAAGGCGTGGTACGAGTTCTCCCCGCGCGACGGGCGCAACGCGCGCGTGGTCTATGCCTTCGACGCGGTGGCGCCACACCGTGACGCCGCTCGCACGCTCGTGCTCGCACCGATCAGGGCCTGCGGCGGAGACGCCGCAGAACGCTGAGCAGCAAGCGTCGCGAGGCCGGCCCCGCTGACCTCCCTAGTTCACTACACCGGGTCGCGGTGCGAGTGCGAGCGCGACCCGGCAGGGAACATCATCGACCCGACAGACGACGCCGTGCGGAAAGGCCGAGTAGGCCCAAGCCGGCCAGCATGAGTGCGTACGTCTCGGGCTCGGGAACGGGCGCCTGCAACGTGTAGCGATCGATCACCACGTTGGAGTAGGTGCCGCGCTCCGGCGTGACGTCGAACATCCAGGCCTCGAACGCCTGCCACTCGGACTCACCGGTGTAGCCTTCGTAGAAGCCGTGCCCTTGCAGGACCTGCGCGGTGCCGAACGACTCGAAGAAGTAGGATCCGCCATCCAGGGCAGGAATCGAAGCGCCCGACGGAAACTGATACGCCCAGTCCAGGCCGTCGCCGGCGATGTTGCGCCCGAAACTGAGGCCGTCGTGCGGACCCGGCCCGCCATACTCGTACTCGGCACGCAGTTGCGTGAGTCGCGGGTTGGACGCCGGCGCATCGTCCGAGGTGGGTCCGCCGATATTCACGCCCGTCTCGTTCGTCCGATCGTTCATGCCGATTCGCACGCTGACAGCCACGTTCCGCGTATCGGTTTGGTCAGGCCCGTTGGGCAGCGTGATCTGCATGCGGTTGACCACGACTTGCTGATAGGCCTGGTAGCTTGTTTGCGTATTGAAGTCGAAATAGCTGTAGTCGCGCGCGAACACTTCGAACGTTCCGCCGCCGGTCGCGTCTTCGAACACGCCGATGCCACCGCCGATGGTCGTGGTTCCCGTTCCTCGAGGCATCGGCGCACCGGGAGAACTGTAGAAACGCCGCAGGTTGTCGAAGCCGCCCGACAACGAATTCCCTCCGCCATCCGACAAAGTCCAGCTACCGCCGAGACCGTTCGGGTAGTTGAAGGAATCCATGGACTGCGACGCAGACCCTGTATAGCTCGCGCTGCTGGTGGTGAGCGCCAGGGGCAAGTTGGAACTCTTCACGATGCCGGTCACTTGTCCGGTGGTGATGTTGGTATTGAAATCGTGCGACTCCAGGCCGGTCTCGAACTGCACGATCGTCACGTTGTAGGTAACCGCCTCCGCGCGCAGACCCCACACGCTCAGCATGGCCGCCATCGCCAGCATCAGTCCGCGACCGGACCTCCGGTATTGCCTCATGTCGTACCCCTTCTGTCAGGTTTTTCGACAGGGCCGTGCTCTTCCCCGAATCGCCCTGTTGATAGTGGGACTACACAGTTTTTTCGGGCCGACTGATCCTGCCGCCCCTATGAGGCGAGCATCGACCACCATCGATCAAGCGCTGGAACAAATACCAACGTCTTGAACGTGTTCATTGCGCAACGGTGGATTCAGCCCGCCGGCCGCCCACTATGCAAACGCCGGACCACCGGCCACTCAGTCGTTGTCGAGGCGGGCGTCGAAACCCAACGCCTTCAGCCGCGCGATCACCTGTTCAACGTGCGCGAAGTTGCGCGTCTCGAGCACGAACTCCACCTCCGTCTCCTGTAGCGGGAGATTGGTGAAAGCCCGCTGGTGATGCACTTCCTCGATGTTCGCGTTCGCCTCTGCGATGGCGGCCGTCACCTTCGCAAGGGACCCGGGCAAATCGCGCAACGTGACTGCAAGCCGGGTCAGCCGTCCCGTGCGCACCATGCCGCGCTGGATCACGTCGGCGAGCGTGAGCGGATCGATGTTGCCGCCACACAGGACGAGGCCGACGCGCCTGCCTTTGAAGCGATCACGGTTCTTGATGAGCGCCGCTAGACCCGTGCCGCCCGCGCCTTCGACGACGGTCTTCTCGATCTCCAGCAACAGCAGGATCGCGGCCTCGATGTCGCCTTCGTCGACGAGCACGATGGCATCGACCAGCTGCTTCACGAGTTCGAGCGTCAGCGTCCCCGGCTGTTTCACGGCGATTCCATCCGCGAGCGTGCTCGCGCCGAAGGTCGGCGTGCGCTTCTCGATCGCGCACAGCATCGAGGGAAACCGTTCGGTCTGCACGCCGACGATCTCGATGCCGGGCTTGATCGCCTTCGCCGCCACGGCCATGCCCGAGATCATTCCGCCGCCGCCGATCGGAACGATCAGCGTTTCCAGATCGGGTGACGCGTCGAGCATTTCCAGCGCGATCGTGCCCTGCCCGGCGATGACCTTCTCGTCATCGTAAGGATGAACGAGCGTGAGACGGCGTTCCGCCATCACCTGCATGGCATGCGTGTGCGCGTCGTCGAAGTTCTCGCCCGCGAGGATCACTTCCGCGCCGTGGGCGCGCGTCTGTTCGACCTTCACATGCGGAGTGAAACGCGGCATCACGATCACCGCGGGAATACCCAGGCGCTTCGCGTGATACGCAACACCCTGCGCGTGGTTACCGGCGGAGACGGCGATGACGCCCGCAGCCCGTTGGGCGGCATCCAGCGAGACCAGCTTGTTGAGTGCGCCACGTTCCTTGAACGAAGCCGTGAACTGGTGGTTCTCGAACTTGAGCCAGACCTCCGCGCCGGTGATCTCGGACAGCGTGCGCGAATGCAGGCAAGGAGTGGATGCGATGTGGCCGGTGAGGACGAGCGCGGCGGCACGGACATCGGAAACGGTGATCGTCATCGGGTCAATTTCAGTTTCGAGTGCAACGGACGGAAGTAGAACATCCCGGGAGATCGCGCGCGAGTTCAACGGACATAAAAAAACCCGCCGGCGGCGGGCTCTTCGAAGGCGTTTCGGACAGTTTAGATTTCAGACGGCCTGGATGTTGGAGGCCTGCTTGCCCTTCGGGCCCGTGGTCACCTCGAAGCTGACGCGCTGGCCTTCCTTGAGGGACTTGAAGCCGTTCATCTTGATCGCCGAAAAATGCGCAAACACGTCCTCGCTCTTGTCGTCCGGGGTAATGAACCCGAACCCCTTCGCGTCGTTGAACCACTTGACGGTACCGGTTGCCATGTCGACCTCCCTCCCTGGAGTTGAACGTTCGGGTTGCCACCCGCTCTGTTGTGTTGGGTGGCAAGACCGTGCGTACAAGGCGTGCATGGCGCTTCCGTTCCGACGACTACCTGACCCCAAAACACGCGGGAATCATACGCCTGCCCAATCGCCGCGCAATACCCATGGAATGCGTGTGCGCTAAGCGAACATGCCAACGCCATGCCGGATCGACGCACTGTGCACCGCAGCAATCTGCGCCGCGAATGACGCCTAGATGAGGCCTCGCTCCGAGAGGTTGCGCATGAGCGCCGAGACGCCGAACGTCCACGGTGCAATGCGATGACAATGCTGAACGCGATTGACCAGGGCACCGAGTTCCCGGCTGCGCACCGTCACCACGTCGCCCAGCTTGTGCGTGAAGCCGTGACCGCGCTCGCCGCGATCCTGGGTGGGCGCGAAAGCGGTGCCGAGGAACAGCATCAAGCCGTCGGGATACTGGTGATTCACGCCGATCGCCTGGCCTGCGAGATCCGTCGGATCGCGGCTGATCTGCGTCAGCGAATAGCGACCCTGCACCTTGAAGCCGTCGGACTGGCCCGCCACCTCCACTTCCACTTCGGTGCGCCGCAATGCATCGATGGTGAAATCATCATCGAGCAGACGGATGAAAGGGCCGATCGCACAGCTCGCGTTGTTGTCCTTCGCGCGGCCGAGCAGCAACGCACTGCGCCCTTCCCAATCGCGCAGGTTCACATCGTTGCCGAGTGCCGCGCCGACGATGGTGCCGCGGCTGTTCACCGCCAGCACCACTTCGGGCTCGGGGTTGTTCCACGACGAGTTCTCCAGCACGCCGATGTCGGCCCCTACGCCGACAGCCGATAGCGGTTGCGCCTTGTTGAACACTTCGGCGTCGGGACCGATCCCGACCTCGAGGTACTGCGACCACAGATCGCGCTCCACCAGCAGCGCCTTCACTCGCATGGCCTCCTTCGAACCCGGCTTCACGGTGGAGAGCGATTTGCCGATCTCGCGGCCAAGCGTGTTTCGGATCTCGTCGGCCTGCGCAGGATCGCCCTTGGCGTGCTCTTCGATGACACGCTCCAGCATGCTCGCGACGAACGTGACGCCGCACGCACGGATGGCTTGCAGGTCGCACGGGGACAGGAAGTACGGACGCTCCGGATCGCGCGCATCGGCGCGACTGTTCTCGAGCATCGCACCGACATCGCCGATGGGCTGCGCCCTGCCGTTGGCAAGGGCGGCGCGCGCCCTGCCGACGGGATCGTCCGCGTTGAGCAGGTCGGCGACCGTGGCGGTCGCGAGGCTGATGTCGTGCGCCTTGCCCGCGTGGATGATGACGGGGCTCGGTCCGGGCAGTGGGCCGGGCACCCAGGCACGTCCGATCAGGGTCGCGTGTTCGGAATCGACGGGAAGAATGCGTTTCGCGGGGAGATCCATGGTCGGGGGCTCAGGGCTGCGGTTTCTCGATGATGAAGGCGTATTCCGGCCGGCATTCCGGCGTGCACAGGATCGCCCACAGGTCGTTCTGGGTCTTCGCGGGAAACCAGAGCACCATCTCATGCCCGAGATTGTTCTCCGCGAGCACCCGATAGAGGGTCATGGGCGGCTGCGCCAGGGCACTGCCATAGGCGGGAATCGCCTTCGCCAGCCGGGCATGCTGTTCCGCGGCGGCCGCTCCTTCGAGCACCGAGACGGAGAAGTCGATGAAGTACTTCGCACCGGGTTCGGCGATGGAATCGTCGGGTGCCCACGCGGGCGCGATGGGCCGGTCGAACCAGCTGTTGGGATAGCGCCAGGTCCAGCCGGGCGCCGCCACCAGCTTCGTCCCCTTCTGCGTGCACTCGATGAGCGCCCAGGCATTCAACGGCGCGGGCAACTCGCGGACGGCATTCTGTGGCGGACGCTCGCAGTTCAGGTAGTCGACCTCGCCGTGCTGATGGTTGCCATGGGCCCGGGTCATCGGAGCCCACGCCAGCGCGGCGCAACCGCAGAGAAAAAATCCGATGATCGACGATCGCACTTCGCTCCCCCTCGTGGTTCTTGTGGACCGGGATTATAGGGATCGGGGGCCGCGGCGGCGGACGATGAACCACACGAAAAAAGGCCCCGGCAGCAGCCGAGGCCTGGAACATGGAGCGGGAGGGGTAGTCGGGGACCCCGCTCCAAGCTCTGCGGGCGAACGACCCGTTCGCCTTGCGTCCTGGACAAACAGTTATTGCGGGATGATGACCGTGTCGATGACGTGGATCACGCCGTTGGTCGCGGCGACGTCCACCGCCACCACCTTGGCGTTGTCGACCATCACGCCGCTCGCGTCCTTCTTGACCGTGATGGACGAGCCTTCGACCGTCTTCACCATGCCGGACTTGACGTCCTTCGCCATCACTTCGCCGGCGACCACGTGATAGGTCAGGATCTTGGTAAGCTTGGCCTTGTCCTTCAGGAGCGCTTCGACGGTGCCGGGGGGCAGTTTCGCAAAGGCTTCATCCGTCGGGGCAAACACGGTAAATGGCCCCTTGCCCTTGAGCGTGTCGACGAGCCCTGCAGCTTGCAGCGCCGCTGCGAGCGTCTTGAAGGATCCGGCGGCAATGGCGGTATCGACGATGTCCGCCTTGGCGTTCGGGGCAGCCAGGGCGACGCTGCTGGCGAGCAGTGCCACGGCGGCGATCAGGGTACGAAACAGGTTCATGGTGATTTCTCCAATGGTGTGCAGGAAGGTTCGTATGGTGGTGATCTCGAGGCAGAAGCCTGAGACGGTGTCTAGGACAAAACAACTTTCTGGCGAGTTCCAAGCTGCGCGAAAGATCGCGTCCCTTTCGTCAATGCGTCGCGTCGCCACGACAATCGCTGCACATGTTTGATCGGCCGGTGGTTTTCCTCGACGTCGAGACGACCGGCGCGACTGCCAGCTTCGACAGAATCACGGAGATCGGTTTTGTCGAAGTGAACGCGGGCGAAGTCGTCGAGGAATGGTCGACACTGGTGAACCCCGGGCAGCCGATTCCGGTCGCCATCGAATTGCTCACGGGCATCACCGACGCCATGGTCGCGGATGCGCCGAGCTTCGAGCATCTCAGCACCGAGCTGTACCGCCGCCTCGAGGGCAAGCTGCTCGTCGCCCACAACGCCCGGTTCGACTACGGCTTCCTGCGCTCCGAGTTCGCGCGGGTCGGCCTACGCTATCAAGCCAGCGTGCTGTGCACGGTGAAACTTTCGCGCCGGCTGTACCCGCAGGAGCGCCGCCACAATCTCGACAGCCTGATCGCGCGCCACGGCCTCGAGTGCGGCCAGCGCCATCGCGCGCTCGCCGACGCGCGCGTCCTGTGGGACTTCACCCGCCAGATACGCCTCGCACTCGGTGAAGACGCCGTGCTCGCCGCGGTGGCTCAGGTGCTCAAGACCAATGCCCTGCCGCCCGGCCTGGACCCAGGCCTGATCGATTCACTGCCGGACGGCCCGGGCGTCTACGTCTTTCACGGTGCCGACGACACGGCGCTGTACGTCGGCAAGGGCACCGACCTCCGATCGCGTGTGCTGTCGCATTTCTCCGGCGACCGTCGCGTGGCGAAGGACGTGCGCATCGCCCAGGACGCTACCCGCGTCACGTGGCAGGAGACCGCGGGTGAGCTCGGCGCGCTGCTTCGGGAAGTCCGGCTCGTGAAACAGCTGAGGCCGATCCACAACCGCACACAGCGCCACAACGACGATCTGTGCACGTTCCATTGGGATCCGATGGGTACCGTCCCGCCGAAACTCACGGATGCTTCGGACATCGACTTCCGCATGGCAGCCCATCTCTACGGCCTGTTCACCTCGCGCTCGCGCGCGAACCGGGCGCTGCGCGAGATCGCCGATGCCAACGGGTTGTGCCCGCGCTTGCTGGGACTGGAAGGCAGCGGCACCGGCCCGTGCTTCTCGCATCTGGCGAAGAAGTGTCGCGGCGCGTGCTGCGGCAAGGAATCGGTGCTGTCACACAATCTGCGACTCGCCAACGCCCTCCACCGGCTGCGCCTCGAACCCTGGCCGTTCGACGGTCGCATCGGCGTGCGCGAGACCAATCCCGTATCGGGCCGCAGCGAGGTTCACCTGCTCGATCGCTGGTGCCATCTCGGCACGATGGATTCACAGGCGGAGCTGTTCGACGCCGCGCAGACGCGCTTCGACACGGCGTTCGACCTCGACATCTACCAGACCCTGTCGAAGTGGCTCCTGCGCCGCCGGCACGAGATCGAGATCATCGAGCTGCCGGCAGCCCGACATCAGGGCTGGAGGAATCGCGCCACGAGGTGATTGAACGTCTCCGGCTGTTCGAGGTTGGACAAGTGCGATGCGGAGGGAATCACGGCGAGTTGCGCCCCGGGGATCGCGAGCTGGATCGCGCGTGCCATCTCCACGGGCGTACCGACATCCTGGTCGCCACCGATCACCAGCGTCGGACACTTCACCACGCCGAGACGGTCGGTGAGATCGATCTTCGGAATCGCATGGCAGCAGCCGATGTAGCCCGCCGTGGGCGTCGCCCGGATCATCGCCCCGACCCGGGCGGCCACCCCTGCCTGCTGCACCAGGAACGGCGCCGTGAACCAGCGCACGAGCGTTGGCTCCACCACCGGCTCCATCCCCGCGGCCGTGACGGTATCGATGCGCCCTTTCCAGATGGGTGCGGCTTCGGGTGGAATGCGGCTCGACGTATTGCAGAGGATCATGCGTTCGAAACGCCCGGGGTATTTGAGCGCATGCGTCATGCCGATCATCCCGCCCATGGACAGGCCCATGTAGTAACACCGCGTCACGCCGAGCCCGCCGAGCAGCGCCTCGAGGTCGTCGGCCAGTTGCTCCAGCGTGTACGCGCCCGACGGCGCGTCGCTGCCGCCGTGGCCGCGTGTGTCGAAGCGCAGCACCTTGAAGCGATCGCGCAGCGCCGCGGCCTGTGCATCCCACATGTGCAGGTCGCACGCGAGCGAATGGCTCATGACGAGCCAGGGGCCTTGCCCTTCGATTTCGTATTGGATGCCGATGCCGTTCGCCTGCGCGCGCATGTCCGGTGCTCCTCGTCCCTCGCACACGCCGGGTTGCGTGCGCCTCGGGATCGAGTATAAACAGCCGTCGCATTCCCGCGTGTGCGCCCCGCCCCATGAGCTCGAGCGATAGCTAACTTCGCGTCGTCTTCGGGACCAGCCCGGTGCCCCGGCCCGACTTGACCAGTCCGGGCGCGCGCATCATGCTCGCGACCACAAGAAATGGGCGTCGCGCCATCGGTGTCGCGACCCGAGGGGAGGAGCACCATGAGACTGATCCAGTTCGTCGGTCGCGACCGCGGCCGCAGGGTGGCCATTGCCGACGAGAGCCCGACCCTGCGCATCCTGGAAGGCGTGACACGCGTCCGCGATCTCGCGCTCGAAGCGGGGCGAACCTCGCAGTCGCTCGAGGCACTGGCCTCGAGCCGCATCGGCAAGGAACGCGAGAACTACGAGGATGTCATCCGCGATCGCCGGCTGCTCCCGCCGCTCGATCATTCCGATCCGTATCGCTGTCTCGTGACCGGCACGGGCCTGTCCCATCTCGGCAGTGCCGCGGCGCGCGACTCCATGCACGCGAAGCTGCAGCAGGCGGAGGAATCGCTGACCGATTCCATGAAGATGTTCAAGTGGGGCATGGAAGGCGGCAAGCCGCGCCCCGGCCTGATCGGCACCGCCCCGGAGTGGTTCTACAAGGGCGACGGCCGCTGGGTGGTGCCGCCGGAACAGCCGCTCGAGTTGCCCGCCTATGCGCTGGATGGCGGTGAGGAAGTCGAGACCGTCGGGCTGTACGTGATCGGTGACGACGGCACGCCCCTGCGCGTCGGCTTCGCGCTCGGCAACGAATACTCCGACCACGTGACCGAGCGCCAGAATTATCTCTACCTCGCGCATTCCAAGCTGCGCCAGAGCAGCTTCGGTCCGGAGCTGCTGCTGGGCGATATGCCCAGCAGCGTCCGTGGGCACGCCCGTTTGCTGCGCGACGGCCAGGCGGTATGGGAATCGGACTGGCTCTCGGGGGAGGACAACATGTGCCACGCCATCGCGAACCTCGAACACCATCACTTCAAGTACCCGGAGTTCCGTATCCCGGGCGACGTGCACGTGCATTACTTCGGTGCCGCCACCGGCAGCTTCACCCAGAAATTCGAAACGCGGCTCGGCGATGTGTTCGAGATTGCCGCGGAGGGCTTCGGCCGTCCGCTACGCAACCCGCTCGCTGCCGCGCGCGAACCCAATCGACTCGTCAGCGTAAAAACTCTTTGAGGAGATTCAAACCGTGATGTACGAACTTCGCATCTACCACTGCATGCCCGGTCGCCTGCCGGATCTGAACAAGCGCTTCGAGACGATCACGCTGAAGATCTGGGAGCGGCACGGTATCCGCCAGGCGGGTTTCTGGACCGTACTGGTGGGCGATTCAAACCTGGATCTCTACTACCTGCTCGAATGGAAGGACATGGCGGAGCGCGAGCGGGTGTGGAACGGCTTCATGGCCGATCCCGAATGGCAGGAGAAGCGCGCCGAGACCGAGAAGAACGGTCCGATCGTCGCGAAGATCACCAACCTGTTCCTGAGTCCGACGCAATACTCGCGCATCAACTAGACCCGTCGATGGATCCCGCATTCCTGCCCGCGCACCGCCTCGCCGCACTGATCCGCACGCGCAAGCTCGGTTCCCTCGAGCTGCTCGATCATTACCTCGACCGGATCGGACGCTACAACCCGATCCTCAACGCGATCTGCGTGCTCGATGCCGAGCGCGCTCGAAAGCGGGCGAAGGCCGCGGATCGGTCCCTCGCCAAGGGCGAGCGACGCGGACCGCTGCACGGCCTGCCGATGACCGTGAAAGAGTCCTTCGATATCGCGGGCATCGCCACCACGTGGGGCCGGCCGGAACTCAAGGGCAACGTCGTCGCGTCGAACGCGCTCGCCGTGGAGCGCCTCACCGGCGCCGGCGCCGTGATCTTCGGCAAGAGCAACGTCCCGACCCTGCTCGCCGACTGGCAGACGTTCAACCCGATCTACGGCACCACCAACAATCCGTGGGACGTCGCGCGGACTCCCGGCGGATCGTCGGGCGGCTCGGCCGCGGCGCTCGCGGCGGGTCTCACCAGCCTCGAGATCGGCAGCGACATCGGGGCGTCGATCCGCAACCCCGCACATTTCTGCGGCGTGTTCGGACACAAGCCGACCTTCGGGCTGTGCGCCTCCGAGGGACAAGTGCTGTCGCCCTTCGTCTCGCATGACGACATCGCGGTGATCGGTCCGCTGGCACGCAGCGCGCGCGATCTGGAAATAGCGCTCGGCATCGTGGCGGGCCCGAACGAGATCGACGGTGCCGCATGGAGAGTGAAACTGCCGCCTGCGCCGAAGAAGACCTGGCGGCAGTGGCGGATCGCGGTTCTACCCACCGCTCCGACGGCGGAAGTCGATCGCGCCGTGCAGGCGCGGGTCGAAGCGGTCGCGGACTTTCTCTCGAGCAAAGGTGCGAAGGTGAGCCGCACTGCGCGTCCCGATATCGCGCTCGACGAAGCGCACGAGGTCTACGTCAAGCTGCTGCGCGCGGCGACCTCGCGCGTTCAGACCGACGCGGTTTTCTCGCGCAATCTGGACAAGGCACGCGCACTGCCCTCGAAGCAGCGCGACTACGAAGCCTGGATGGCCCGCGCCAACACGATGTATCACCGCGAATGGCTCGCGCTGAACGAGACGCGGCACCGGATGCGCCTCGCGTGGTCAGCCTTCTTCCGCGACTGGGACGTGCTGCTCTGCCCCGCCGCCGCAACGACGGCCTTTCCGCACAACCAGAAGGGCGAACGCTGGGAGCGCATGGTCACGGTGAACGGCAAGCCGCAGCCGTCCACCACGCAGATGTTCTGGGCCGGCTACTCGGGCATGGCTTACCTGCCATCGACCGTGGCCACCGCGGGACGTGCGTCCGACGGCCTCCCGGTCGGCGTGCAGATCATCGGGCCGCAATACGGCGATCTGACCTGCATCGCGCTCGCAGCATCGCTGGAGCGGGAGTTCGAAGGCTTCGTCGCGCCGCCCGGCTACGACTGACGAATCCGCGCTAGCCCTCCGAACCACCGCCTCCGCTCCATCGTTACCGTGTCGGCGTCCAGCGTTGGTTCGCCTGACCGTCGATCCCCGCTGCCGCGGGGCCCCTCGCCGGGTGGCTCACACCGCTACTCGAGTTCGGGCAGCCAGCGAGTGCTGAACGCGGCGGTGGCCGGCTTGCTCTCGACGACGTCCGATCGCTCGGCCTGGGCGAGCAGAACGTTGCCCGGATGCAGCTTCGCCAGATTCGTCATGAAATCGCGGCGCGCCTCGGCCTCGCCGGGCACGAAGTACTGAACTTGTCCGGCCTTGATCCGGATCAGCATCGCCGGGCGGCAGGCTTGTCCCCCTGGCGCGGCGGCGTCCCGGAGCAGCACCAGGCACGGCATCCAGTCCTCCGGCATGCGAGAGAGCCGCATGTTGCGGGTGGCACAACCAAGTCCCAGCATTGCGGCCGCGGCCTGGAGCGATGACCAGGTCAGCAACGACGATCCGTCCTGCGGCAGCTTGCCGAGGTCAAAGACCACGCGGTGGCTGCGGCACAGCGCCTCCAGAGCCCAGACCCAATCCTCATGCGTCAGACGCGGATCGGAATCCACATCGGTCGGACGGACCTGGCGGCGCGTGAGCAGGGGGTGCATGTCTGGAGGCCACGAAGCAACCCATGTGCCACTGGCGCGGCCCAAGCGCTTTCCAGCTAGAGCGTTTCCTTGATCAGGCGCCCGTTGGCGGCCTGGACCGGCCGCGCATTCTTGTCATGGACCCTACCGAACACGGCGATCTGCTGTCGTGACACCTGGACCGGCGTCTTCAGCACGATCCACTGGACCCCCTCCGTGCAGGGCGGTGTCGTGAGCGAGCCGATGTAGGTGTAGTAGCCGCGGATCTTCGGCAGCATCTGGTTCGCGTCGATCTTCACGGCGGGCAGTTCCTGCTCGCGCAGCTCCTCGATCGGCAGGTTGTTCCAGAGCGTCTGGATGAGGGCGTTGTCCGTGCCCACGATGAAGAGCACCGCCACGACGGCGAGGCGATCGTCCTTGGACTTGTGGACGAGGTGCGCCACCAGCTCGTAGCTCCGGCCGCCGATGCGCTCCTCGGCCGGCTTGTGGAAATGGAACTGGAGCAACTCGTAGCTCTTGCCGCCGACTACCAGCGCGCTGCCGGGCGCGTAGTTGACCTGCACCGTATGCCCGTTGTCGATGATCTTGAGCGGCGATATCTTGTAGTCGAATTTCACGCCGTCGAGCTGCAGCTTCACGCCGTCACGGATGTCGATGGGCGACTGACGCCGTCCCGCCGCGCACTGCTTGAACTCCGGCGAGAGCTTGTGCCACTGCGCGACACCGTCCTTCGCACCCGTGTAGCTCCAGTGGACATGTTTCGGCGCGGCTTCCTCGTGCTTCGGCTCCGCGGTCGGCTCTTTTGCGATTTTCTTCTTGTCGGCGGCGGGCTCGGGGGGCTTTTCGGCAACGGCGACCGCCACCGGCTTGCGCTTGCGCTTCGGCTTGGTGGACGGCTTCGCCTGCGCAGGTTCAGGAAGCGCGACGATGGCTTGCCCGGGCACCAGGGCCGGCGTTTGGGCGGCCCCGACCGCAGGCTCGGGGAACGCCTGTTTGCATGCGAGTTCGAGCATCCGAGAGACCGGCGAGTCGGGGACCACCGGCTGCGGCAGTTCGACACCCTCGAGGCTATGGCGCATCAACTCCGTCCCGTCCTCGCCATAGAAGATGCGGGCGATCGGAATCGTCGTGCGGCGCTGGCAGTGATAGCTGGTCTGCGTCTTGACGCTGCGCCAGGACACGTCGCCGCTGTCGAAGGTCTGGTCGGACGAATAGGTGGCGCGATCCCAGGCTCGGGCCGAGTTGCCGTCGCGCGTGACGCTGTCGCGGTCGAGCTCGATCCGGACCCAGGGCGGCGCGGAGATGTCCACCCACTCCGAGGCACCGGCGCCGCAGGAGCAGAGGGAAACCAGGAGGACGGCGAGGCGGCGCATGCGAAGTTCCAGGAAGGCGGTCTGCCCTGTTAACGGCACTGTGCGCCCGGGATTGAGGACCGGAAAGGCTCCGGAAACAGGACTTTATCGCCGGCGCACCGTCCGGTAGACTCTTCGACCCCAGGCCGTGCGGCAGCGCGGCCGATGTCTTCCAGAGGTTGGAACAGGTCATGGACGAGAAACTCGTATACAACGTCAACGTCGTCTCCCAGGACGTGCTCGCCACGCCCGACGAGATCAAGCGCCGGATTCCGCTCACGGAACGCGCCGAGCGCACGGTGCTCGAAGGCCGCCACACGGTCGAGCGGATCCTCGACCGGAAAGACCCCCGGCTGCTGGTCGTGGTGGGCCCCTGCTCGATCCACGATCCGGTCGCCGCCCTGGACTACGCGCGGCGGCTGAAAGCCGTGGCCGATGAAGTCAGCGACACGATCTTCGTCGTGATGCGCGTCTATTTCGAAAAGCCGCGCACCACCACGGGCTGGAAGGGCCTCATCAACGATCCCCGCATGGACGATTCCTTCGCCATCGAGGAGGGCCTGCAGCTTGCCCGCAAGGTGCTGCTCGACATCAACGAACTAGGGTTGCCCGCCGGCACCGAGGCGCTCGACCCGATCAGCCCGCAGTACCTCGGCGACCTGGTGACCTGGAGCGCCATCGGCGCGCGCACCACCGAATCCCAGACCCACCGCGAAATGGCGAGCGGCCTCTCCACGCCCGTGGGCTTCAAGAACGGCACCGACGGCGGCCTGCAGGTGGCGATCAACGCGCTGCTGTCGGTGTCGCGCCCGCACAGTTTCCTGGGCATCAACCCGCAGGGCGAAGTCGCGATCATCCGTACCGGCGGCAACCGCTACGGCCACATCGTGCTGCGCGGCGGCGCCAAGGGGCCGAACTACGATTCCGTGACCGTCGCGCTGGTGGAGAAGGAGCTCGTGAAGAACAAGCTCGCCGCGAACATCATGATCGACTGCAGCCACGCCAACTCGAACAAGGATCCGGGCCTGCAGCCGCTGGTGATGCAGGACGTGGCGCGACAGATCGTCGAGGGCAACCAGGCCATCGTCGGCGTCATGGTCGAGAGCAACATCCACGCGGGCAACCAGTCGATCCCGGCCGATCTGAAGCAGCTGAAATACGGCGTCTCGGTCACCGACGGCTGCATCGACTGGCCGACCACCGAGAAAACGCTGCGCGACGCCCGGGCAAAGCTGAAGGACGCGCTACCTGCGCGGTTGCCGCGGACGGCGGAAGTGCGGAGCCTGCGCGGCTGACGCTAGGTCAGTCGCACGACATCCAACCGCACATCTCGCGCGCAGTAACCCGAGCCGACCAGCGCGACGCCTCGGTCATCGAAGTCTTCAGCGCCTGCCGCACCATCGGGCACGCGTTCTCCGGGACGTCGACCGGTTCTTCCCGCGCCGCCGCCTGGCGATTCGCGATGCCCTGGGCCGTGATGTCGAGCCAGCCCTCCGCCGTTTCGAACACGTCCTGCCATGCCTCGGCATGTTCCTTGGTGGTTGCAGCCTTGGGGTCGCAGACTTCGAGGGCGTCCTGCAACTGCGCCTTGCGGAACGCGAGCTGGTAGATCTCGTTGCGGGTGGCGCGCTCGCGACTGTCGCAGCCGGCCAGCAGCGCGAGGGGCAGCAACAGCACAGCGTAGTGTCTTGGTTTCATGGTCGTGCGGGCTCCGCGCGCAGCGGAATGGGTCACGGTGCAGTCATCGGCACGCCGGGCCGCAACTGGAGGGCGACCGCGCCGCTGCGCGCCCGAAACGCCTACCGGGTCAGCGGGATCCGCTGCGCAGCCATGGGCAGGTCATCCGCACCGTTCATCTCCGCCGTGCGGAACACCGGCGCGCCGGACAGATAATCGAGCAGCATCGCGGTCGAGTCCTCGCCCCAGAACACTTCACCGTCGGCGGTGACGAAGGTCGGCACGCCGAACACGCCCGCGCCGGTCGCTCGTTCACCGTTCTCGCGCAGTCGCGCTTTCACTTCGGGGGCTGCGATGCGTGCATCCGCATCAGGCACGCCGAGCCGGTCGCACAGCAACTTCCACGATGCCGGGTCGTCGGAACTCATGCCATCGCGCCACACGAAACGGAAGATGTCGAGCACCGCATCGCGCCGCGCGTCCAGCGCGATGGCGAGCCGCAGGAGTTTCAGCGGATTGAACGGATGCGCAGGAGGCACCTTCGGCGTGAGTCCCCGCCGTGTGGCTGCCCAGACGAAATACCGATAGGTGAAGCGGCGTTTCGGTGCGATCTCGGCCGGACCCTTCTGGCCCCAGCGTTCGAGCAGGCCTGCGAACAGGATCGGCACGCAGCGCACCTCGGCGACGGCTTCGACCTCGGCCAGCCGCTCGGCCTGCAGATAGGCGAAGGGGGAGATCACGTCGAAGTACCAGTCGACGACGGGACGCGTACCCATGAATCTCTCCCCCTCTACCGATGCGCCATTCGTCAGTGAATCGCCACCGGCGCCACCGTCGAACCCGTCCCGCCCTTGATCTTGAGCGGCTGGACCGCGAAGGCGAACTCGTACAACTGCTTCGCGGCGAGCTCGTCCAGCTTCATGTTCTCGAGCAGGAAGATGCCGTTCACCACGAGCGCGATCTGGTGCACGGGCAGGCTGATGGCCTTGTCCGGATTGGGCGTGACTTCGACGCCGAAGGTGTCGGCGCCCATCAGCATCACGTCCTGCTTTGCGAGCCATTCCGCCGCATAAGCTCCGATGCCGGGCGTGGAGCCGTTGTACTTGGCGTTGTCGACACCCCAGAGCTTGCCGTAGCCGGAGTGGATCAGGACGGCGTCGCCGGGCTGGATGGTCATGTTCTGGCGTTTCAGCGCCGCCTGGAGATCGTCGGGCGTGATCTCGTAGCCGGCCTGCAGCATGTCGACACCCTTCGATGCCGCCACGTCGATCAGGATGCCGCGCGTGAACAGCATGCCGATGCCGTCGACCCCCATCTTCGTGAAGCCGCCGCGCGTGGCGATGTCGTCGATCTTCACGCAGTTGTAGGTCGAATCGCCGATCGTCTGGTGCGGGAACATGTCGAACTGCGTACCGACCTGACCCAGTTCGGTGAAGATCAGTTCCTCATTGCTCCGGCGCTGGTTCGCGCCGAGCGACGGTCCGGTGCGTTTCAGGTGGACCTCGAACTTGCGCGTGCCGAAGAACGGCATGTCGGACGACAGCGTGCGCCCGAGCTCGATCACCTCGCCGCTGCGGATCAGGCCCGCAGCCTTCAGCACCTGCTTCGCGCTCTGCAGATTCGCGGCACCGCGCACGTCGGCCGCACCCCACTTCGAAGGGCAGCGTGCTTCCGGCGCGGGCGGCATCCAGCCCTCGGCCAGGGCCGGTTGGGTCGCGGCGCAAAGCGCCAGTGCGAAAAATCCAGCGTGACGTTTCATCTCTCTCCCCTTGTTTGTGGTGATGTTCGAACCGCTATTTTTCGATCGACCGGTCGACCTTGATGCGCACTACCGTGCCTCGCAACATCAGGTTCAGCAGGAAGCTGAAGAACGAGATGAAAAGCGCGGCGAAGAACGCCTGCCAGAACGTGCCCACCGTGAAGCCCGGCACCAGCCACGCGATCAGGAACAGGATCAGCGTGTTCAGCACCAGCACGAACAACCCGAGCGTCACGAAGGTGATGGGCAGCGTGAGGATGAACAGGATCGGCTTCAGGAACGTGTTGACCACGCCGAAGGCGAGGCCCGCGAGCAGCAGCGCCTCGGGCCCGGAAAAGGCAAGCCCCGGCAGCAGCTGCGAGGCCACCCAGAGCGTGAGGGTGTTGAGGCCCCAGAAGATGAGAAATCGGAGGACGGTTTGCATGTGAGGGCGGATGTTAACGCTTCGGGCGTGTAGCATGCGCGGCGCCATGAGCCCGAACACCGCCACCTTGCCTCGCTCCACGTGGCTGCTGCTCGCCATCCTCACCCTCGGCTGGGGGATGAACTGGCCCATGATCAAGATGGGGCTCGCGGACATTCCCGTCTTCACGTTCCGCTTCCTGTGCGTCGCGGCCGGTGCCGCCGGGCTCTTCGCTATCGCGCGGGCGAGCGGGCTGCGCATCAGCATCCCACGCGGGGAATTGCGGACGCTGGCGTTGATGTCACTGTGCAACGTCACGCTATGGAACGTGCTCATCGCGTACGGCATCCAGATGATGCCTTCGGGTCGCTCGGCGATCCTCGCCTACACCATGCCGCTGTGGACGGTGCTGCTGTCGGCGCCGATCCTGCACGAGAAGCTCACGCGGCGCCGGCTGGCCGGCATCGGCCTCGGCATGGGCGGCCTGGCACTGCTGCTCGGCACCGAGTTCACCTCGCTCAAGGCAGCCCCGTTCGGCGCGCTGCTGATCATCGCAGCAGCGGTGTCCTGGGCAACCGGAACGACTCTCACGAAGAAGTATCCGAGCTCGTTGCCCACTACCAGCTTCACCGGCTGGAACCTCCTGCTGGGCGGCATCCCGCTCGGCATCGGGGCCCTCCTGCTCGAGCCGTCGCAGTGGCGCCCCATCGGTCCGTCGGCGATGGTGGGCCTCGTGTACAACATGATCGTCGCGTTCATCATCTGCCACTGGATCTGGTTCAAGATCGTCTCGCTCGCCCCCGCCGGCGTGAGCGCGTTGGGCACCCTGACGATCCCGGTGGTCGCCGTGTTCAGCGGCATGCTGCTGCTCGGAGAACGGCCGGAATGGTCGGATTACGCCGCCCTGACCCTGATCGTCGCCGCCGTCGCGACCGTGCTGATCCCCCGCCGCAAGCAGTAGCGGCGCGATACCCCGTCGAGTCGCCGCTCCAGCGGGACACGGCACCGTCTCGAGACTAGCGGGTACGTCCCGAGGCCTGACGAACGGCTCAAGCCCCTGCGCCCCCGGCCGTTAAGCTTAAGGCGCAGGCGGCATGGCAGAGAAGTTGCTGACCTCAAGCCTGCGCTCCGACGGAGCGAGCCCGACGCTCCGTCGGATGTCTTCAACTATCTGTTTCAGATAAGAAAACGAAACTGCCATGCACCTGAAGACCGTGTTCCTGACCCTCGCGCTCGGAGGCATCGCCCTGACGCAGAGCGGCCTTGCAGGGGCCGATATCTACAAGTGCGTGCAGGCGGACGGCACCCCGCTGTTCACGAACGTGCCCGAAGATCCCCGCTGCCAGCTGCACCTCAAGCTCGACAAGGAGCCTTCGGCCGTCTCCAGGATCGTCGAGGATCGCGCCGCTCGCCGTTATTCCCCGGTCGCCCGCAACAAGTACGACGATCACGTCCAGGCAGCCGCCCGCCAGCACGGCGTGGACGCCGCCCTGATCCACGCGGTCATCTCCGCGGAGTCCGGCTACAACCAGTTCGCGCGTTCGCCCAAGGGCGCCCGCGGCCTGATGCAACTCATCCCCGAGACCGGGGCGCGCTACGGCGCCACGAATCTGCTCGACGCCCGCCAGAACATCGATGCCGGCACGCGCTACCTGAAGGACCTGATGGGCATGTTCGGCAACGACATGCGGCTCGCGCTCGCGGCCTACAACGCCGGCGAGGGCGCGGTGATGCGCTACGGCAACATCCCGCCCTACCAGGAGACGCGGCAGTACGTCCCGAAGGTCCTGGCCTACTACAAGCGCTACAGCAAGCCCGGTTCGGCCGGCACCATCCACATCCGCAAGACGTCGACGAGCTGACGAGTCCGTCAGCCGGGCAGCGGTCCCAATGCCGCGGCGAAGCGCCGGGCACAATCCAGTCCGAACTCCGAAGGCGCCAGCGCCGGCGCGCGGTCGTAGACCCGCCCGCCGAGTCCCATCCGCAGCGACGCGATGCGCTTGCCGTAGCAGATGAGCGCATCGAGCGACTGCATGCCGAAGATGATCGCCGGCAGCACTTCGCGATAGACGGCCTCCGCCTCCGCTTCATGGCCGGCGCACATCGCCTCGAAGATGCGCACCTGACGATCGAAAGTATCGGTCGCGGGGATCATGCCCGCGCATCCCGCGCGCAGATTGTCGGGGAGTTCCTGTCCGTTGCGACCGTTGAAGACGGCCAGGCGCCCACCGGTTTCCTCGATCACGCGGCGGATCTGGATCACCGGACCTTCGCCCTTGAGCACCGTGAAGTTCGCGTGCTGCGTGGCGAGTTCCGCGATGCCCTCGGCCGATACGCCGACGCCGATGTATTCCGGCGCGTTCTGGATCGCCACCGGCAGGTCCACGGCATCCATCACCGCGCCGAAATGCCGGCGATAGAACGCCTCGGGCTCGCCGCGCTCGGGCGGCGGCTGGAGAATCGCCCAGGCTGCGCCGCGTGAGGCCGCGAAACGCGCGAAGGCGATCTGCTCGTTCACGCTGCCCGCCGCCACGGTGACCGCGAGCGGCTTGCGCCCACCGAGGTCTTCCACCGCCCAGTCGACGAGCGCGCGCCGCTCGGCATCCGAGAGCTTGTTCACTTCGGTCGCGAGACCCAGAACCGCGACCCCATGCGCGCCGCCGGCCATGGCGACGTCCACCTGGCGCCGCATGCATTGCCGATCGAGCGTACCCGCACGGTCGAAGTACGCGTAGAGCATCGGGTAGATGCCGTGGAAGCGGGGCGACGGGTCGGTCAATGGATGTTCCTCCGTGAGGCGTGATCGGGGGGCGATGCGGAGCGGCGTATCATTTCCTCGTCCCGACCGAACCCCTTGAAGAGGAAACGATGGTCCGTTTGTGCACTGCGTTCCCGGCTTCGCTCCTCGTCGCCCTCGCGACGATGGCGATGGCCGCCGATCAGCCGAACCCGGTCACGCACGAGGCGATTCTCGCCGCGCTGCGCGACCCGATCAACAGCACGGGCAACATCGCCGATGCGGTGGACGAGGCCACCGGCGCCCGCGGCTGGATGTCGTCCGACATGAAACCGATCCTCGATACGAAGATCGTCGGTCGGGCGGCGACCGCACTGATGCGCCCGGTGCTGCGCAACGACACCCGCAAGTACCAGAACCACCTGCTGGAGATCCTCGACCAGGCCGAGCCCGGCAGCATTCTCGTGTACGTCATGCAGGACGGCCTCGAGATCGCCGCCATGGGCAACCTGATGGCCACCACGGCGAAGGTCCGGGGCCTGGAGGGCGCTGTCATCGACGGCGCGGTGCGCGACGTCACCGAGATCCGGCAGATCGGACTGCCGGTGTGGTCGCGGCGCGTGAGCCCGGCCACGTCGGTGGGCCGCATGGTGAGCGTCGACAAGCAGATTCCCGTGCTGTGCGGCGGCGTGATGGTGCATCCGGGCGACTATCTCGTCGCGGACACCGATGGCGTGGTCGTCGTGCCGCAGCAGGCAGCCGGCAGAGTCCTGGAACTGCTCGCGCAATACGCCGACAAGGAAACCCGGATGGTCCCGATCATCCAGGAGACGAAGTCGATGCTGAAGGCGCTCGAGCAGTACAACCGATATTGATGCGAGGCGCGAAGCGTGACGCGTGAGGCGAACGGCGTTCCATCCCGCAAGCGGCGGCGGCTGATCGGCGCGACGGCCGCCGGCTTCGCTCCATGGATCGGCGCGAAGTTCGCGCTGGCGGAATTGCTCGCCACGCCTGCGCAGATGGAAGGCCCGTTCTATCCGCTCACGCTGCCGCTGGATCGCGACAACGATCTGGTCACCGTTGCAGGCGGCACCGGCAAGGCGAAGGGCACGATCCTCGACGTCGCGGGCCGGATCCTCGACACCGGCGGCAAGCCCGTATCGGGCGTGAAGATCGAGATCTGGCAGGTGAACGGCTTCGGACGCTATCACCATCCCCACGACGACAGCGACCTGCCGATGGATCCGAATTTCCAGGGCTACGGCGAAACGGTGAGCGATGCCGAGGGCGGCTATCGGTTCCGAACGGTCAAGCCGGTCGCCTATCCCGGACGCGCGCCGCACATCCACTTCGCGCTCACGGGACCAGGCTTCGGTCCCTTCTACACGCAGATGTACCTGGCCGGCGCCCCCGAGAACACCCGGGACTTTCTCCTGCGTAACGTGACCGATCGCAAGGCCCGGGAGGCGCTGATCGTGCCGCTCGAGCGCTCGCCCGACCCTGGTGGCGAATTGGCGGGCCGATTCGACGTTGTGCTCGGCAGTGCACTGCTTTCGCGGACAAAGCCATGAGCGAAGACGTGCTGCCAAAGGCGGCGATGCTGCATCGCCTCCAGGAATTGAAGAGCGAGCACAGCGACCTGGACGACGTCATCGCGCGGGTCACCGACGATCCGGGCCACGACGAACTGCGCCTGCGCCGCCTGAAGAAGCGCAAGCTGCTGCTCAAGGACCAGATCGCGTGGCTCGAGCGCCAGATCGATCCGGATATCATGGCCTGAAGGCTAGTACGGGATCTTGTAATGCTTGTCGGCGAGGAATTCGGCCACGCTATCGATGTCGTACGGGCTCCAGCGCAGTTTCGTGTTGTCCTGCCAGCGCTGCACCTGCTGGCGGATCTCGAGGTAGCTGTTGGCGATGCGGTCTTCGCGCGAGTACACGGACGGGGTGTGGCACAACACGCAGTGGGTGTCGTGCAACGACCGCCCGCGATCGAGATCCGCGGCCGACGACGGGGTCGAGGCCGCCATGAGCGCAGAACCGGCGAGCAGCAGGCGGGCAAACAGGGACATGGCAGTTCTCCTGGAAAATTGCGACGGTCGCGATCCTGTTCCAGACCCGGTGGGGGATGCCGGACGCGACGTCATCCGACTTGAACCCACTCCCCCGCACCGGCGTCTAACCGAGCGTCATTGTTCCACCCGGCCATGCCCCGCACCTTGATCCTCGTCATGCTTACCTCGGCACTCGTCACGGTCACGACCCTGGTCGCGGCCGCGGCGGCGGCGTTCTTCTGGGGTGGAACCGTGGGCATCGCCGGCCCCGACCGGGCATCCTCCGGCCTGATGGCGGCGATCTATGCGCCGTTCGCGCTGCTGGCGCTGATCCTTCCGCTGTTGTCCGCGCCGATGGCGCGTCTCGCCCTTCGACTGGCGGGAAGTGATGCGGGTACGGCTCCCCTGGTACTGCCCCCGGCACTGGCCTGGGTGACGTTGTTCGCCGGCGCCGAGGTGCTCACGGCCCTCGCCCGTACTGCCGCGGGAGAACCCCCGTTCAGCCCGTCGTTGTTCGTTCACGCGCTGCTTGCGGGCTACGCCGCGGCCGCCGCCTACCTCCTGAGGAGAACGCCGGAAAATGTTCGCGACACTTCGATCGATGCACCGTAGCGCCATGCGATTGGCGTTGATCGTCCTGGCCTCGGCGGCCATGACGGCCTGCGCGTCGTTCGAGAAGCGCGAGCCCGTGACGCTGGAGCAGGTGATCCAGATGTCGAAGGCAGGGACGCCGCCGGCCGACATCATCAACAAGCTGAAGGACTCGCGCACCGTGTTCGTGCTGTCGGGATCGCAGTTCGCGAAACTGCGCGAAGACGGCGTGGACGACACCGTCCTCGACTACATGCAGGGCACCTACATCGCCAGCGTCGAGATGGACACCCGCCTGCGCTACCAGAGCATGTACTGGGGCTACGGCTGGGGTTCGCCGTATCGGCCTTACTACGGACCGTGGCCCTACTGGTATCGCTGGTGAGCGTGGCCCGCCGAGGCGAGCACGCTTCGAGCCTCGGCCAGCGAACCGACCTTGCGCCGGATCGCGCCACCGGGCCGGCCCTGCTCCTTCTCCCAGAGGTCGAGCCTGCCCCAGTCCTGAACATCGAGCGGGACGATCGAACGAGCATCCAGAAGTAACCGTACGGCCTCGCGGCCGGGCTTCAGTGCGGCATCGAGAAGCTGCGGCAGGTCGGCAAGCACGCTCTCGGCGGTCGCCACGGCATCGGCCCGGTTGGTCCCGATGACGCCGGTGGGTCCGCGCTTGAGCCAACCGACCACGTAGAGTCCATTCACGGGCTGCTCGGTCCGATCCAGTACGCGGCCATCGCGATTCGGCACCACGCCATGCGTCTCGTCGAACGGGATCCCGGCCGGAGGCTGTCCCCGATAGCCGATACAGGTGATCGCGATGCCGCAGGGCACGGCCGTCTCGACACCGTCACGCGTTTGCAGCCGTACGGCGGCGAGGCGTCCATCGCCCTCGAACGCCGTCGGCATCGTGTGGAACCACACATGCAACGTGTGCGTTGCTTCCAGTGGCTGTGGACGCGACGCGATCTCGCGCCACGCCGCCTGCAATTCACCGTCACCTTCGCCGTCGAGAACCCCCGGCTGCGCAAATCGCACACGTACGTGCGGCAGCGACGCGAGTTCGCGCAATTCCTTCACCGTGCACTTGGCCGAACCCGGTGCGGAACGGCTTACCAGATGCACCTCACGCACTCGGCTGGTGCCGAACGCTGCAAGCGCATCCGGGGTCAGGTCATACGCAGCGAGTTCGCGCGTGTCCTTGCACAGGAGCCGGCACACGTCCATCGCGACGTTGCCCATGCCGGCCACGACAGCTACCGGATGATCGAGACGAGGTTGCGCGCCGCCGTGATCGGGATGCCCGTTGTACCACCCGACGAAATTCGCCGAGGACTGCACGCCGTCGAGCTGCTCGCCGGGGATCCCGAGCGTTCGACCCACGGGCGAACCGCACGCGAGGATCACGCAGTGATGGTTCGCGCGCAGTTCCGCGAGCGTGATGTCGACACCCACTTCCACGCCGCACGCCAGACCGATGCGCGGGTCGGCGGCGATGCGGTCGAAGATCGCAGTCACGCTCTTGAGCTTCTGGTGATCGGGCGCGACCCCATAGCGGACCAGTCCGTACGGGGCTGGCAACCGCTCATACAGATCGATGCGGCAATCCACAACCGAGCGCAGCAGCGCCTCGGCCACGTAGAAGCCCGCCGGACCGCTGCCGACGACCGCGACCTCCGCCCGCACGTTCGCCCGATCCCCCTCGTGCGTCAGCCGCCGTATCCCAGGGCCCGACGCCTGTCCTCGGCACCCGGCAACGGCGGCTGCTTCGCCCGAACGACCGGGAGTCCCGGCGCACGCTCGCGATTGATCCCGGTCCACTCACGCTGGTCCGGGGCGAGATCGATGCTGTCGAAGATCGCCTTGACCGGACACAACGGAATGCAGGCGCCGCAGTCGATGCAAAGGCCCGGGTCGATGTAGAGGCGCTCGGCGTCGCTGTGGAAGCACTCGACCGGACACACCGTCACGCACTCCGTGAAGCGGCACGCCGTGCAGTTCTCGGTGACCACGTGCGTCATGGCGCTATCCTGAGCTCCACCAGGTTGTCGGAGAACGTGGGTGCCCGTCCGAGATCGGCGTAGGCCGTGGGATTGAGCGCTGCCGGCGTGGACTCGCCCGCTGAGCGATAGGCCCAGTAGCCCATCGGCGCGAGCACCACCCCCGGCATGATGTCCTCCGTGAGGCGTGCGATCGCGCGGAAGGTGCCCCTGGCGTTCTCCACCATCACCGCGGCGCCCTCGGTGATGCGGCGTGCCTGGGCATCGGCTGGATTGACGAGCACGTGCTGCGGCCCCTCGTGAGCTGACTGACGGTCGATGTTCGCGTACTCCGAGTTGAGGAAGCTGTGGCTCTTCGGAGACAGCATCGACAGCGGAAAGCGCTTCGCGAGCGTCGGATTCGAAGTGCGTGCTTCGCGCGGTGGAATCCAGGTGGGCAGCACGGCAGCCGGTGAGCCGTCCTGGAATTCGTTCGAGCCCTGGCGGAACACCGGCAGCACGAAGTTGCCGCCCGCTGCGATCGACGACTTGAGCTCGACCTTGCCCGAAGGCGTGGGAAATCCGCCGTTCGCATGGGGTGCGAACACGTCCGCGGCAGGCAGGTTGAGGCGTGCGTAGCCCTTCCCCGCGAGCGATTCCAGCGTGATGCCGGACAGCGCCGCGTTCGACCAGTCCAGCGAGTCGCGCATCATCTGCTCGTCCGTGCGGAAGAAGAACGGATCGTCGAAGCCCATCGCATGGGCCAGCCGGCGGAACAGTTCCGTGTTGCTGACGGTCTCGCCGATCGGCTCGATCGCCTTGCGATTGAGGGTGAGATACAGGTGCCCCCACGAGAACATGAGGTCGTCCTGCTCCACCTGGGTCGCGGCCGGCAGCAGCAGGTCGGCGTAGCGCGCGGTGTCCGTCACGAAATGTTCGCTCACGACGGTGAACAGATCCTCGCGTGCGAGGCCCTCACGCATGCGCACCTGGTCCGGCGCCACGATCAGCGGATTGCTGTTGTAGACGAATAGCGACCGGATCGGCGGGTCCAGCGGCAGCGCGCCCGTCAGGGCTCTTCCCAGTTCCCACTGGTTCAGCACGCGCGTGCCGGGCGGCAGGAAATCGGCCCGCTGGAGACCCGCCCAGTTCATCGGGAAGGCCCAGAGCGGCAATTGCAGGATGCCGCCTCCGGGCTTGCGCCAGGCACCGACCAGCGCCGGCAGGCAGGACAGCGCGCGCACGAGCTGGCCGCCGCCGGCCGAGCGTTCGATGCCCACGCCGATGCGGATCGCGGAGGGCTGGTGCTGCGCGTATTCGCGGGCAAGCCGCTCGATGTCGGCCGCCGGAATGCCGGTCTGAGCTTCCGCCCAGGCCGGGGTGTTCGGCTTCACGTGCTCGGCCAGTTCGTCGAACCCGACGGTGTGGTCCGCCACGTAGGCTCGGTCCACCAGCCCGTCGCGGATGATCACGTGCATCAGCGCCAGGGCGAGCGCCGTGTCGGTGCCGGGACGCACCTGGATGTGCCAGTCGGCCATCTGCGCCGACTTCGTCTTGAAGGGGTCGATCACCACGACCTTGGCGCCATTGCGCTTCGCCTCCGCCACGAAAGGCCAGAGGTGCGCATTGGTGCTGAGCATGTTGCACGCCCACAGCACGATGTACTTCGAGTGCGCGAGGCTCTCCGGGTCCATGCCGGGCGTGGGCCCGAGGGTCATGATGTAGGCCGTACAGGCGCCGGAGTCGCAGAACGTGCGTTCCGAGACGGTGGCACCGAGCTTGTTGAAGAACGGATCGCCGACGGTCAGCCCGTTCAGCAGGCCCTCGTGCCCCAGGTAGCTGTAGGGCAGGATCGCCGTGGGTCCCGACTCGGCGATGATGGCCTTCCAGCGCCCCACGATCGTGTCGAGCGCCTCCTTCCAGGTGATGCGGACGAACTGGCCCGAGCCCTTGGGACCCGACCTGCGCATGGGATACAGCAACCGCTCGGGGTGGTAGACGCGCTCCTCGTAGTGGTTGGTCTTGGCGCACAGGCGACCGCGGGTGAACGGATGGTCCGGATTGCCCTGGACGCCGGTCACGCGTCCACCCTTCACCTTCACGAGCATCGAACAGGTATCGGGACAATCGTGCGGACAGGCGCCGAGGACGGTGGTCTCGAGGTCGTCGGCGGGCGCGGTGCTGGTGGCCATGGGCGTACTCCGGTGAGATGCGACCGGGAAATCCGCGTCCCGGCCGGTCGCTGCGGCGGGGAGCGCCGCATGGAGACGGTACGCCGGGTTTGGTACCGCTCGTTATCCGCTTTTGGCAGCGTCGAGGTGGCGACGCGTTGCCGCCGCTTGCCCGGCGGACTAGACTGCCCTTCGACTTCTTCGCCGGACCATCCTCGACCGTGGATGACGCAGCACCGCCGGAATCGCGCACGCCCGCCGTCTCCGCCTGGCATTTCTCGGATGCCGACGAGCAGGCCGGCCTGCTGAAGGCGCTCGACCAGCGCTACCGGCAGCTCACCGCCGGGGGCTTCGACGGCCGCTGGCAGTCCATCGCCTTCGAGGGCATCGAGGTCTTCCGCGAGCGCATCGGCCAGTGTGTCCATCAGTCGGGCGTGGCGCAGGCGGGCCATTGGACCTTCGCCACCGCCACGCAGCTGTCGGCGCCGGCCTACTGGAACGGAACCAGCATCGATGAGACCACGCTGATCTGTTTCGAACCGCAACGCGAGTTCGAATTGCGCACGCCCCGGCTCGCCGAGTGCGTGGGGTTCACGGTGCCGGAAGAGAATCTGCGGCGCTTTCTCGAGGCCCACGAGGGTGCGGTGCTCGCGTCGCCCCTCGCCGGACGTTCCATCGCCACGTCGCAGGAGGCGCGGCGGCGCCCGCTGTTCGACCTGCTCCTGGCGGCGTTGCAGACCGCCGAGGCGCGGCCGGAAGCGTTCGCGAGCGAGGCCACGCACCGGATGCTCAATCATGCGTTGCTCGAGGCGTTGCTCTACGCGGCGGATGCCCGCGACGACACCGCGCCGGTCAGGGACCTGAGCCGGGCGCCGGCCATCGCGCGCAAGGGCCGCGAGTTCATCGACGCACATGTGGACGAACCCTTCACCGTGACCGACCTGTGCGGGGCCGTCGGCTGCTCACGCCGCGCGCTGCAATACGCCTTCGAGAAGGTGTTCGGCGTGAACCCCGTGGCCTACGTCCGCGCGGTGCGCCTGGACGGTGCCCGGCGCGATCTCAAGAACGCCGGGCCGGACACGACGGTCCAGGCGATGGCCGCGCGCTGGGGCTTCTGGCACCTGCCGCGCTTCGCGCAGTCCTATGCCGCGATGTTCGGTGAACGGCCTTCGGATACCCTCAGGCGCGCCCGGTCCGGTCGCGCCGCGCATTGATCGCCCGCTGCAGGACCGACCAGTTCACGAGCACGAGCGCACCGACGACGCCGCACAGGCCGGCGAGCAGTCGCCACGTCACCGGCTCGCCGAGGATCAGCGCGCCGAGTACCGCGGCGGACACCGGGTTCAGGGTCACGGCTAGCGCCACTCTCGACGGCGCCGTGTGTTCCAGCGCCCAGATCCACAGGAAGAACGTGATCGCGCCACCGAAGCTGGTCAGGTAGAGCACGGCGATCCAGCCCGACAGGCCGATGTGCGAGAAAGCGTCCCAGTCGCCTTGCCACGCCACCACCGCGGCAATCGCGATGGCCCCGGCCGGAATCATCACCGAACCGGCCACGAGCGCGCGGTACTTGCGCAAGGCGAAGCTCGAAGCCACGTTGTAGATCGAGCCCGAGAGCACGGCGCCGAACATGTAGAGGTCGCCCTTCCAGGTCTCGGCATTGGCCGCGACGATGCGGTCGCCGAGCGCGAATGCGACCGCCCCCAATGCCAGCAGCCCGCCGGCGACCTTGAGTGCGCTGAGACGCTCGCGCCCGACCAGTGCAGCAAGGGCGAGCGTGAACAGCGGCTGCGTCGACAGCACCAGCGCGGCACGCGCCGCCGGGATGTGGGCGAGACTCATGGTGAAGAACCACGGGAACACCGCGAACTGCACCAGCCCGAGCGCCACGATGACCGGTGCATCCTTGCCGGCCACGCGCACCGGCATGCGCGGCAGCGTGAACGCGAGCATGAGCAGGCTCGCACCGGTGAATCGCAGCAGGATCGTGGGCAGCACGCCGGCCTCGGGCACGACGAAACGCGTCGCGACGATCGCCGAACCTCCGAGCGTGCTCGACAGGCACGCCGCCAGCACGGCCAGCAACGGCAGCGGCAGATTCTTCAATCAGGCCGCCGGTCGAAGCGCTCGTCGCCGACGAGCGCTTCGCGGATGTGCATCGTGGCGCGTCGCAGGCTCAGTCAGTGTCCGGCCTCAGCCCCTGGGGGCGCTGAGCGCCCCCAGGGGCTAGCGAACGAAGAGAGCGTGGGGGAGGGCGTCACCTCAATCCGACCGGTCGGTCACCGCGCCCTTGGAGGCGGTCGACACGAGCTTCACGTACTTCGCCATGAGGCCACGGGTGTAGCGCGGTGCCGGCTGTTTCCACGCCGCACGCCGCTTGGCGAGTTCCTCGTCGGACACGTGCATCTGGATCAACTGCTTGTGGGCATCGATGGTGATCGTGTCGCCTTCCTGCACCAGCGCGATCGGCCCGCCCACGAACGCCTCGGGCGCCACGTGACCCACCACCATGCCCCATGACGCACCGGAGAAGCGGCCGTCGGTCAGCAGACCGACCGATTCGCCGAGCCCTGCGCCGACCAGGGCCGAGGTGGGCGAGAGCATCTCCTGCATGCCCGGTCCGCCCTTGGGCCCTTCGTAGCGGATCACCACCACGTCGCCCGCCTTGACCTTGCCGCCGATGATCGCTTCCATCGTCTCCGCCTCGGAGTTGAACACGCGCGCCGGACCGGTGATCACCGGACTCTTGAGGCCGGTGATCTTGGCAACGCAACCTTCGGGGGCGAGGTTGCCCTTGAGGATCGCGAGGTGCCCCTGCTCGTACATCGGGTTGTCCCACGGACGGATCACGTCCTGGTCTTCGCGACGCACCGGATTGAGCGCCTTCAGCTCTTCACCGATCGTGCGGCCGGTGATCGTCATGCAGTCGCCGTGCAACAGTCCGTGGTCGAGCAGCATCTTGAGCACCACCGGCACGCCGCCGGCCCTGTGGAAGTCGGTGGCGACGTACTTGCCCGACGGCTTCAGGTCGCAGATCACCGGGGTGCGCAGGCGGATGCGTTCGAAGTCGTCGATGGTCCACTCGACCTCGGCAGCGGAGGCGATGGCCAGGTAGTGCAGCACCGCGTTGGTGGAACCGCCGGTGGCCATCACCAGGGAAACGACATTCTCGATGGACTTGCGCGTGATGATGTCGCGCGGCCGGATGTTCTTCTTGATCGCGTTGACCAGCACCTGGGCCGACTGCGCCGCGGAATCGGCCTTCTCCGGATCGGGTGCCGCCATCTGCGAGGAACCCAGCAAGCTCAGGCCGAGGGCCTCGAACGAGGACGACATGGTGTTGGCCGTGAACATGCCGCCGCACGCACCCACGGTCGGACAGGCGTTGCGCTCCACGCCTTCGAAATCTTCCTTCGACATCTTGCCGGCCGCGAAGGCACCCACGGCCTCGAAGGCGCTCGCGATGGTGAGGTCGCGCCCCTTCCAGTTGCCGGGCTTGATGGTGCCGCCGTAGACGTAGATCGCCGGGATGTTCATGCGCGCGATGGCCATCATGCCGCCAGGCATGTTCTTGTCACAGGCGCCGATCACCAGCGCGCCGTCCATCATCTGGCCGTTGACGGACGTCTCGATGGCGTCGGCGATCACCTCGCGCGACACGAGCGAGTACTTCATGCCTTCCGTGCCCATGCCGATGCCGTCGGTCACCGTCGGCACGCCGAACACCTGCGGCTTCGCGCCCGCGGACTCGAGGGCTTTCATCGCCCGGTCCACCAGTGGCTGGATGCCGGCGTTGCAGGGATTCATGTTCGAATGGCCATTGGCCACGCCCACGATGGGCTTGTCGAAATCGGCATCGCCGAATCCGACGGCGCGCAGCATCGCGCGATTGGGCGAGCGGTTGTCGCCGCCGGTGATGAGTTTCGAGCGCCAGTTGTCGGCCATGCGAGCCTCCCGTGTGAAAGTGTTGGTCGGGCGTTCTCGCCGCCCCGTATCGGACGTGCGGACGCACGGTCCGCCGCCTGCATGGCAAGTTTCATCGAATCCCAGTCTAGCGTCTAATATATTGTCCTGGGACGATTGATACCGATCCGCTATGAATGTCGAGCTGCGCCACCTGCGCTATTTCGTCGCCGTGGCCGAGGAACTGCACTTCGGACGCGCAGCGGAACGCCTGCACATTTCGCAGCCGCCGCTGTCGATGCAGATCCGCGCGCTCGAGGACGAACTCGGCGTCCAGCTCCTGTCGCGCACCCAGCGGCGCGTGTCGCTGACGCAGGCCGGGGCGGTGTTTCTCGGCGAGGCGCGACAGATCCTCGCCCGTACCGAGGGCGCGATCCTGCTCGTGCGCCGTGCCGGCCGCGGCGAAGTGGGCGACCTCGCAGTGGGATTCGTCAGCACTGCCGACTACAACGTGCTGCCGCCGCTGCTGCGGGAATTCCGCACCCGCGCACCTGCCGTGCGCCTGACCCTCCACGAATCCACCACCGACCGGCAACTGGCGGACCTGATCGAAGGCCGCATCGATGTCGGCTTCGTGCTGCCGCCCGTGGAGGACCCGCGGCTCGCGTACCGCACCGTCCATCGCGAACCGCTGGTGGCGGCGCTACCGACCGGACATCCCCTGGCCCGCACCCGCGGCAAGGTCCGGCTCGCGGCACTCGCCGAAGCGCCCTTCATCCTGTTTCCGCGGCCGCTCGCCCCGAGCCTGTACGACGCCGTCGTCAGCTTCTGCCGCAGTGCCGGCTTCAGCCCGCGCATCGAGCAGGAGGCCGTGCAGATGCAGACCATCGTGAGCCTCGTGTCGGCCGAGATCGGCGTCGCGCTCATTCCCGCTTCGCTCCAGCATCTCGGCCGCACCGGCGTGGTCTACAAGACGCTCGTGGAACCCAGCCCGCAAACGGAGATCGGGCTGGCCTGGCGACGGGACGATCCGCTCGCGACGCTGCAGGTGTTCCTGGACGTCGCGGCGTCGCGTCGAGGTTGAGGTGGCCGTGAGCGCCGAAATCCGCCATCTGCGCGACGAAGCGGCAACGCTCGCGCTCGGCGCACGCATCGCCGCGGAACTCGAGCCTGGACTCGTCCTCCATCTCCGGGGAGACCTCGGTGCGGGCAAGACGACGTTCGCGCGGGGCCTGATTCGGGCTCTGGGCTACCGCGGCCGGGTGAAGAGCCCCACCTTCACACTGGTTGAACTTTACAAGCTTTCTAGTTTATCCTTGTACCACTTTGATTTTTATAGATTCGATGATCCACGCGCTTGGCTCGAAGCAGGCTTTCGCGAGGACTTCGACGGCACCAACGTGTGCCTGGTCGAGTGGCCCGAGAAAGCCGGCCCGGAATTGCCGGCACCGGATCTCACCATCAGCCTCGGTGTCGTACCCGAGGGCGGCAGGACGGTACGACTGGAAGCACATACGGAGAAAGGCGAACGTTGCCTGCATGGACTCATGAGCGATTGAAGAAATTGCGGCACCTGGGAGTGGGTGCCGTGGTCGCGCTCGCGCTCTGCGCGCCGTTGTCCGACGCCATCGCCGGGCCGCTCACGGCGGTGCGGGTCTGGCCGGGGCCCGACTACACACGCCTCACGCTCGAATCCTCCGCGACCATCGGCTATAAGGTCTTCACCATTCGCGACCCGGTGCGGCTGGTGCTCGACCTCGAGGACGTGGACGTCGGCACGGTGATCGACGCGCTGCCGGCGCGGATCTCGCCGGACGATCCGTACCTGCGCTCCGTGCGCATCGGCCGGCTCAAGCCGGGCATCGTGCGGCTCGTGTTCGATCTGAAAGTCGAGGTGGAACCGCAGGCCTTCCTGCTCAAGCCCGTCGCCGAATACGGCCACCGGCTCGTGCTCGACTTCTATCCGCTGGAGGCCCCGGACCCGGTGATGGCGCTGCTGCGCAACGCGGAGCGGGAGAAGACCGCCGCCACGGCCCGCCCGCCGGAGTCGACGGCCGAGGATGCGCCCTGGCCGACCGTCGGTGCGCTCACCGGGCAGGATCCTGCGAAGGCCCCGGCAACGGCCTCGCCGCCAGCGGACAAACCAACTCTGGAGACAGCCACCCGCCCTGCGCACAAGCCGGCCACTCCGGCACCCGAGGTGAAGAGCGGCCGCGAACTGACTATCGCGATCGATGCCGGCCACGGCGGCGAGGACCCCGGCGCCAAGGGGCGCCTCGGCACGTGGGAGAAGCAGGTCACGCTGGCCATCGCACGCAAGCTGAAGGCAGCCATCGACGCCGAACCGGGCATGCGCGGCGTCCTCACCCGCGACGGCGACTACTTCATTCCCTTGCAGAATCGCGTCATCAAGGCGCGCGCTGCGGAGGCAGACCTGTTCGTGTCGATCCACGCGGACGCGTTCATCAAGCCGCACGCACGCGGCTCGTCCGTGTTCGCGCTGTCCGAACGCGGTGCGACCTCGGCTGCGGCGCGCTGGCTCGCCAAGCGCGAGAACGACGCCGACCTGATCGGCGGCGTGAACATCGACGTCGCCGATCCGTTTCTCAAGCAGGTGCTGCTCGACCTGTCCCAGACCGCCACGATCAACGACAGCCTGAAGCTCGGCCGCGCGGTGCTCGACGAGATCGCCCAGATCAACGACCTGCACAAGCCGCGGGTGGAGCAGGCCGGGTTCGCGGTGCTCAAGGCGCCCGACATTCCCTCGATCCTCGTGGAGACCGCGTTCATCAGCAATCCCGAGGAGGAACAGCGCCTCAAGGACGAGGACTACCAGGACGAAATGGCCGGCGCCCTGCTGGCCGGGATCAAGCGCTATTTCGCGAAGAACCCGCCGGTCGCTCGTGCACGCACCCTGGCCGAGGCGAGCCCGTCGATGCGCAAGGTTTCCACGCGCACCGCCGAGGCGCCGGCACGTCCTGCTGCGCCGCCGTCGTCCGCGCCCACCACCGCTGCGGCGAAATCGGCGAAGACCGTCGCTCCACGTCAGGCGGCCACACCGGCACCCGTTGCCTGCGCGGACAAGAAGCCTAAACCGCCGACCACCTCCCGCAACTGCCCGAAGCCGCCAGCCGCGCGCCCCCCGCGCGTGGCAGCACGGGAATAGTGCCCTCCGGTATCTGCGGCGTACTGCTGGCCGCGGGTAGCGGCAGCCGCTTCGGCGGCGGCAAGCTGGCGCATCCGCTGCCGGGATCCGGAGTACCACTCGCGATCACGGCGTGGCGCCGATTGCGGGCAGCGATTCCGCAAGCCTGCGTGGTCGTGCGCACGGGCGACGCGGCGGTCCTCGACCTGTTCCGCGCCGAAGGCGCACGGATCGTCGAATGCGACGATGCCGCCGCCGGCATGGGACGCAGCCTGAGCTGCGGCGTGCGAGCCAACGCTTACGCGAGCGGGTGGCTCATCGCGCTGGGCGACATGCCCTCCTTGCGCAGCGAGACGATCCGAACCATCGCCGACTCGCTCGAGACGAGCGGGCGCATCGTCATTCCGACGTTCACCGGCCGTCGAGGTCATCCGGTGGGGTTTCCCGCACGAGCGTACGCGGCGCTCGCCGACCTTCAGGGCGATGCGGGTGCGCGCTCGGTGATCCAGGCCAACGGCGGAGATGTGACCGAACTGGCGGTCGACGATCCGGGCGTCCTCGCGGACGTCGACACTCGCGACGACCTCGCCGCGATCAGACCGTAGGGGTTACTAGAGGCTCGACAGGTAGTGCCCGAGCGCCTCGATCTGCTCGTCGGTCAGGTTCTTCACGGTCGCCGCCATGACGCCGTCGTCGTTGACGCGCACGCCGTCGCGATAGTCCTTGAGCTGCTTGATGACGTAGGTGTGCTTCTGGCGCGAGATCCGCGGAATCTCGTTCAGGCCCTTGAAGCCAACCTGGTGACAGACCGCGCACTGCGCTTCCTCGGCCACCTTCTTGCCCTGCGCGACCAGCGCGGGGTCCTGCTTGAAACTGCCACGCAGCATGTTCTGCGAATTGTAGTACTCGGCCAGGTCGTGCGCGTCCTGCTCGGAGACGATGCCCACCGAGGGCGACATCATCGCGTTCTTCCGCTTGCTTTCCTTGAACGCCATGATCTGGCGGAACAGATATTCCTTGGTCTGCCCGGCCAGGCTCGGATACAGGCCGGAGCTCGAATTGCCGTCGGTGCCATGGCAGTGAGCGCAGGAATCGGATTTCGCGGCGGTCGCTGTACCCATGAATGCGAGGGATGTCAGGCACAGGGCGGCAGCGAAGAGCAGACAGGTGGGCTTCATCGGTCTATTGGATCGGTATAACGGGATCGGACAGGAACGCGGAACGGATCAGGGCGGTGCACAAGGCGCCACTCGAATCGAATCTCACGGCTTCAGCATCATGGCCTTGAGCGTTCCCAGGATGGCGAAGTTCCCGCGGAACTGGTTGGACGTGCTCTTCAGTTCCACCTGCGCGCGCCCGTTCACGTCCTGGTTCGACAGGACGTCGAACGAACCGTTGGCCACGAGCAGCCCCGACTGGAGGCGCAGGTTGCGGTACTGGTAGCGCCCCCCGGACAGCACGAAACTGCCGGTGAGTTCGTCGAAGCGGCTCTTGCCGCCGCGGATGCCCTCGCGCGCCGGCGTCTGCAGCGCCCGCACCAGGTCGATGCCGTCCAGCGTGCCCTTGCGCAGCGTGAAGTTCGCCTGCGCCTGCGGGTTGTCCATGAGGGCGCCCAGTGTCGCACCGGCCATCTCCACCTTCGCTTTCGCATCGAGCTGCCCGCTGGACTTCGCATCCTTCGTGAGCGTTTCCATGAAGGGATAGAGCTCCACATGGCCGGTCTCGAACTCGCTTTCGAGACCCCAACCGGTCGTCCAGGTCAGCTGCGCGTTGCCCTTCACTGATCCGCCGTACATCAAGCCCTCGATCTCGGAGAGCGTGATCCCGTCCTTGGTGGCGATGCCCTTGGCGACCAGGTCGTCGAACACGACCGGCGGTCCCATCGGCAACTTGAAGCTCTTGCCGGTGACCTCGATCCCGATCCCCTCGTCGGTGGGCGTCAGCTCCGCCTTCAGCGTGCCGTCCGTGAGCTTGACGCTGCCGCCGCGGTACTGCGCGTCGTGGGACAGCAGCACGTCCGCGTCGAACGGCGGGGCGTCGAAGCCCTTCACGGCGATCTTCGCGTTGCGCACCACGATGCGTCGCACGTCGAGATTGCCCTGTCCGCCGCTGGCGTGCTTCGCCCAGGCCACGATGCGCGCCAGCGCCTCGGCATTCGTGACCACGCCATCCACTTCCATGCGCCGGATGACCACCTGTTCGCCGAACAGCGAACTCAGTTCCGGATAGACCTTCACCGTCGTGAGCTGCACGTCGAGCTGCTGCCCGATCTTCACGTTGTCGAGCTTGAACTCGAGGCTCGGCAGCATCGACATGTGCAACTGGGAGATCGATACCGGCTCGTTGATGCGGCGCGAAGCCGCGCCCTCCATCGCCGGGATGTAGGACGACATGGGCATGAACTGAAGCGCACCCAGCAGCACCACGAGCAGCACGACGAAGCCGATCACGATCGGCTTGGCGCGGTTCCACGGCGTGCGCTTGCGCTGATCGAGCAGCGCCTTGCGGGCGGCCTTCTGCCGGTCCCGCTCCTCCTGCTCCGCCCGGCTCTTGGCGAGCGCCTCCTCGCGCGCGCGCCGTTCCGCCTCCTGGCGGGCGATGTCGGCCTTCTTGCGCGCCTCGCCCTCGCGCTGCTTGCGCTCTTCCTTCTCCTTCGCCTTGCGCTCGGCGTCCTCCTTGGCCTTGCGCGCCGTCTCCTCGCGGATCCGGCGCTCGGCCTCCTCCTTGGCGTGCTTGGCCTCCTCCGCGATGGCACGCGCTTCCGTGTCCTGGCGTTCGCGCGCCTCGCGCTCGGCCTCTTCCATGGCGAGCCGCGCCTCGTCCTCCATCTTGAGGCGGCCCTGCTCCTCTTCGAGCGCCTTGCGCATCGCCACTTCCTGCGCCTTCAGCCGCTCCTCGATGTCGTCGCCGCCGAACTGGCTCACGTCCATCAGCGGCGGCGCGTCGCTCACCGGAATCACCGGGGACATGCCGGCCTCGCGTTCGCGCTTCTTGCGGTCGTCGTCCTCGCGACGCCGGCGTTCGTCGTCTTCCTGTTCGCGCTTGCGATCTTCCTCGACCTTGCGCTTGCGCTCCTCTTCCTCGCGACGCGTGCGATCCTCTTCGTCGCGGCGACGGCGATCCTCTTCCTCCCCGCGACGGCGACGATCTTCCTCTTCGCGCCGACGTTCGTCGTCCTCCCGACGACGACGCTCGTCCTCGTCGCGCCGGCGTTCGTCATCCGCGCGGCGCCGCTCCTCGTCCTCGCGACGGCGCTTGTCCTCGGCCTCGCGCTCCGCTTCGGCAGCGGCGGCGGCTGCAGCAGCCGCACCATCATCCTCGCGGCCCGGCGGGCGAATCGCCTCGCGCTGGCGGCGGATCGCTTCCTGGCGGGCGATCAGTTCCTCTTCCTCGCGCTGGAGTCGCTCTTCCTCCTCGCGCCGTTTGCGCTCCTCTTCCTCGCGCCGCAGGCGTTCCTCTTCCTCCTTGCGCTTCCTTTCCTCTTCCTCGCGCCGGAGACGTTCCTCCTCCTCCTTGCGCTTGCGTTCCTCCTCTTCGCGCCGCAGGCGCTCCTCTTCCTCCCGGCGCAGGCGTTCCTCTTCTTCCAGGCGCTTGCGCTCCTCTTCTTCCTTGCGCTTCCTTTCCTCTTCCTCGCGCCGCTTGCGTTCCTCTTCCTCCTTGCGCTTGCGCTCCTCCTCTTCACGGCGCTTGCGCTCTTCCTCTTCCTTGCGCTTTCTTTCCTCTTCTTCCTTGCGCTTGCGTTCCTCTTCCTCGCGGCGCTTGCGCTCTTCCTCTTCCCTGCGCTTGCGCTCCTCTTCCTCGCGCCGCTTGCGTTCTTCCTCCTCCTTGCGCTTTCTTTCTTCCTCTTCCTTGCGGCGGCGCTCGTCCTCTTCGCGACGACGCTCTTCGTCTTCCCGGCGCTTGCGTTCCTCTTCCTCCTTGCGCTTGCGCTCTTCCTCTTCCTTGCGCTTGCGCTCTTCTTCTTCGCGCCGCTTGCGTTCCTCGTCCTCCTTGCGCTGGCGCTCCTCCTCGATCTTCCGCTGGCGCTCTTCCTCCTCGCGACGGCGGCGATCTTCCTCCTCGCGGCGCAGACGCTCCTGCTCCTCGCGCGCGCGCCGCTCGGCCTCTTCCTTCGCCTTCTTCTCGGCCTCGATACGGGCGAGTCGCGCCTCCTCTTCCAGGCGCTTCTTCTCCGCCTCGAGGCGCTTGCGCTCTTCCTCCATGCGCCGGCGCACTTCCTCCTCGAGCTTGGCGCGGCGTTCGGCCTCTTCCTTCGCCTTCTTCTCGGCCTCCTCGCGGGCACGCTGCTCGGCGTCGGCGCGGGCTTTCGCCTCCGCCGCGAGCCGCAGCTTCATCTCGGCTTCCTGCTTGGCCCGCTGTTCGGCTTCCTGCCGCGCTCGCTGCTCGGCTTCGAGCTTGGCCCGCGCCTGGGCCTGGATCTGGGCACGCTTCTGGGCTTCCTCCCGGGCGACCCGCTCGGCCTGTTCGCGTGCCTGCCGCTCGGCGTTCTCGCGGGCCTGTGTCGACTTCGCCTCGGCCGTCTTGCGCTCCGCTTCCTCGCGGGCCTTCTGTTCGGTCTGCGCGCTGGTGTAGAAGCCCGGCTTGGCCGGAGCCAGCATGGAAGTGAAGTCGAGGTCGTCCACGTACGACGCCGAGGCCGACAGCGGCGGCTCCTGCGGCTGCGCGGTGATGACCTCCTTGATGAAGCCGAGATCGGACAACTGCCGCAACTGGAGCAGCAGGTCCTTGTCCGAAATGCGCCCCAGCTTGTCCTGGATATCGCCGAAGCCGGACTTGCCGTCGACCAGGTTCAGGAGCTTGAACAGGTCACGGGACAGGCTTTTCGACTTGTTCTTGACCTCGAGGAGGCCCTTGCCCGTCTTGGAGTAGATCGTCGACTTGTCCATGCGCGCGCTTCTCAGGTGGAGCGGAGACACGCCCCGGATCGGCCGGTCACGCCCTCGGTACGGCGGACTCGAGCCTCGCGCATTATAGGCAGCGCCGCAAGGCGCGCCACTGTCGGCGCGCCACGACCCGTCATCACTCGATCGCCTTGACGATGTCCTCGATCACCTTCTTGGCGTCGCCGAACACCATCATGGTCTTGTCCATGTAGAACAGCGGGTTGTCCAGACCGGCGTAGCCCGAGGCCATCGAGCGCTTGTTGACGAGCACCGTGCGCGCCTTGTGCACCTCGAGGATCGGCATGCCGTAGATGGGACTGCCCTTCTGCTCCGCGAGCGGATTCACCACGTCGTTCGCGCCCAGCACCAGCACCACGTCGGTGGTGCCGAACTCGCTGTTGATGTCCTCCATCTCGAATACCTGGTCGTAGGGGATCTCCGCCTCCGCCAGCAGCACGTTCATGTGGCCCGGCATCCGCCCGGCCACCGGGTGGATCGCATAGCGGACCTTCACCCCCCTCTCGGTCAGCTTGGCCGCCATCTCCTTGACGGCGTGCTGGGCCCGGGCCACCGCGAGGCCGTAGCCGGGAACGATGATCACGCTCTCCGCATTGCCCATGACGAACGCGGCATCGTCGGCACTGCCCGAGCGCACGCTCTTCTGCTCGGCGCCACCGGCGACCACCGCCGTCTCGCCGCCGAAACCGCCCAGGATCACGTTGAAGAACGAGCGGTTCATCGCCTTGCACATGATGTAGGACAGGATCGCGCCGGACGAACCCACCAGCGAGCCCGCGATGATCAGCATCGGGTTGTTGAGCGAGAAGCCGATGCCGGCCGCCGCCCAGCCCGAATAGGAGTTCAACATCGACACGACCACCGGCATGTCCGCGCCGCCGATGGGGATGATGATCAGCACGCCGACCACGAAGGCGAGCGCCAGCATGCCGAAGAAGGCGTTCCAGTTCTCCGTGAACACGAAGGCGAGGCCCAGGCCCACGATCGCGATGCCCACCAGCAGATTGATGATGTGCTGGCCGCTGAACACCACCGGCGCGCCCTGGAACAGGCGGAACTTGTACTTGCCGGAGAGCTTGCCGAAGGCGATCACCGAACCGCTGAAGGTGATGGCCCCGATGGCCGCGCCGAGGAACAGCTCGAGCCGGTTGCCGTTGGGGATCGGCTCGCCGACCTCGCGGGTGATGCCGAAGGCGTAGGGCTCGGCCACGGCCGCGACCGCGATGAACACCGCCGCGAGACCGATCATGCTGTGCATGAACGCGACCAGCTCGGGCATCTTGGTCATCTCGACCCGCTTCGCCATGATCGTGCCGGCGCCACCGCCCACCACCAGCCCGGCGAGCACGTAGCCCAGTCCGACACCGCCGTGCTCGCTCAAGGCGAGGATCAGGGCGGCCGTGGTGACGACCGCGATCGCCATGCCGACCATGCCGAAGGCATTGCCCCGACGTGATGTGGTCGGGTGCGACAGGCCCTTCAGCGCCTGGATAAAGAAGACCGACGCCACCAGGTACAGCAGCGTGACGAGGTTCATGCTCATCGAGCTTCTCCCCCGGTCTTGCGTTCCTTCTTCTTGAACATCTCGAGCATGCGCCGCGTCACGAGGAAGCCGCCGAACACGTTCACGGCCGCGAGCGCCACCGCGAGCACCCCCATGGTCTTGCCCAGGCCGGTCACGGTCAGGGCCGCCGCGAGCATGGCGCCCACGATGACGATGGCGGAGATCGCATTTGTCACGGCCATGAGCGGCGTGTGCAGGGCGGGGGTCACGTTCCAGACCACGTGGTAGCCCACGTAGATGGCGAGGACGAAGATGGTGAGATTGATGACGGTGTGGCTGACGGCTTCCACTGGCGGTCTCCGATGGGGTTACTTGCGGGCGAGCTCGCCGCCGATGCAGGCGAGCGTGCCGGCGACGACCTCGTCCTCGCGGTTCAGGTTGAACGCGCCGGTCTTGGCGTCCAGCATGAGGGCGAGGAAGTTGATGAGGTTGCGCGCATAGAGGGCGCTCGCGTCCGCCGCCACGAGTGCAGGCAGGTTCGCGATGCCGACGAGATGGACGCCGTGCTTCACGACGGTCTTGTCGAGCTCCGACAGCGGGCAGTTGCCGCCCTGCTCCACCGCCATGTCCACGATGACCGAACCCGGGCGCATGGACTTGACCATGTCCTCGGTCACGAGCACCGGCGCCGGCCGGCCGGGGATCAACGCGGTGGTGATCACGATGTCCGCCTGCTTGATCCGTTCCGCGACCAGTGTCGCCTGTCTTTTCTTGTAGTCGTCGCCCATTTCCCGGGCATAGCCGCCCTGGCCCTTGGCGAGCTCCTTCTCAGCGTCGGTCAGCGGGACCTCGATGAACTTGGCGCCGAGCGATTCCACCTGTTCCTTGGTCTCCGGGCGCACGTCGGTGGCTTCCACCACAGCGCCCAGCCGCTTGGCCGTGGCGATCGCCTGCAGGCCGGCCACGCCGACCCCCATGATCACCACCCGCGCCGCCTTGATGGTGCCGGCCGCGGTCATCATCATGGGCATCAGGCGGCCGTAGGTGTTCGCGGCGATCATCACGGCCTTGTAGCCGCCGACGTTGGCCTGGGAGGAGAGCACGTCCATGCTCTGCGCCCGGGAGATGCGCGGCAGCCATTCCATGGCGAAGGCGGTGGCGCCGGTCTTCGCGATCGCCTCCAGCCCTTCCTTCTGGTGCGGAGCCAGCAGCCCGATCAGCAGCTGGTCCTTGCGCAGCAGGCCGAGCTCGGATGCATCCGGACCTCGCACCTTCAACACGATGTCCGAGGCGCCGAAGATCTCGGCCGCGGAGCCGGCGATGGTCGCGCCCGCGGCGACGAAATCGGCGTCGGGTATCGAACTCCCCGCGCCCGCTCCGGCCTGGACCACCAACTTGTGATGCCCGCCGGCCGCGAGCTTCTTCACCGTCTCGGGCGTCGCGGCCACCCGCGTCTCGCCCGGCCTGGTCTCTGCCGGAATCCCGATCTGCATTACTGCGCCACCTCCGCGGATGCGGGCTCGACACGGCCCGCGCTGGTTGCTGCTGTCATTGTCCGGGAGCTGCCCCCTGGGGCATCCCGTCGGCCGAAGCGCCGCATTATAGGTGACGGCATGCAGTGGACGCCAACGTCGCGGCGGCTTGCCGCGCGGGTGACGCCCTCGGCCGACCCTCCGCCTATAATCGCCGAAGTCATGCCCGCCATCCGCATTCTGCCCGACCTGCTCGTCAACCAGATCGCCGCCGGCGAAGTGGTCGAGCGGCCCGCCGCGGCCCTCAAGGAGCTGCTCGAGAACAGCCTGGACGCCGGCGCGCGCGACATCCAGGTGACGCTGGAACAGGGCGGCACGCGGCGCATCCGGGTCCAGGACGATGGCAGCGGCATCGCGCCGGACGACCTGCCGCTGGCGCTCGCGCGCCATGCCACCAGCAAGATCGCGACCCTGGACGACCTCGAACGCGTCGGCACCCTCGGCTTCCGGGGCGAGGCGCTGGCCAGCATCGCCTCGGTGGCGAACCTGACGCTCACCAGTCGTCGGGCCGAAGCGCGTCATGCGTGGCGCATCGAGTCCCGCGGCGGCGCATTGGCCGAAGCGGCACCCGCCGCCCTCGACCAGGGCACCGTCATCGACGTGCTGGACCTCTACTTCAACACCCCGGCGCGTCGCAAGTTCCTCAAGACCGAAGCGACCGAATATGCACACGCCGAGGAATCGTTCCGCCGGGCCGTGCTGTCCCGCCCGGACGTGGCCTTCACGCTGACCCACAACGGGCGGCCGGCGTGGCGCCTGCCTGCCCAGGCGCTGGAGGCCCGCTTGGCGGAAGTACTCGGCAAGGCATTCCGCGACGCCTCGGTGCCCTTCGAGGAAGGCACCGGCCCGCTGCGCATCCATGGTGCCGCGGGGCTGCCCGCCGCCGCGAAGGCCTCGCGCGACGCCCAGTATTTCTTCGTCAACGGGCGTTTCGTGCGCGACAAGCTGCTCGCGCATGCGGTGCGCGAGGCGTATCGCGACGTGCTCCACGGCGACCGCCATCCTGCCTTCGCGATCTTCCTCGAGCTGCCACCGGAAACGGTCGACGTGAACGTGCACCCCACCAAGACCGAGGTGAAGTTCCGTGACAGCCGTGCGGTCCACCAGTTCGTGCTGCATGCCGTGCAGAAGGCGCTCGCGCGCACCCAACCCGGCGGCGTTGCACCCGCGCCTGCCCCCTCTCCGGCATGGCTATCGCGAGTGACGGGAACGGCGCCACGACAGGAATCGATCGCGCTGGCGACGGGCGAGCCGCTCGCTTTCTACGATCGTCTGTTCGGTCGCAGCGGCATGGAACAAAGCGCGGGGCGCACCGCCACGGCGCTGGCGGAAGCGCCACGACCCACGGAGGCACCGCCACTGGGCTACGCCCTGGCGCAGCTCGGCGGCGTCTACGTACTCGCACAGAACCGCGATGGCCTCGTGGTGGTGGACATGCACGCCGCCCACGAGCGCATCGTCTACGAGCGACTGAAGCACGCACTCGACGCGGCCGAGATCCCGACGCAGCAACTGCTGATTCCCGCCACGCTCGTCGCCACGGCCCTCGAAGTAGCGTGCGTGGAAGAAAATGCGCCGCTGCTCGCCCGCCTCGGCTTCGAGATGGCCGTGTTGTCGCCCACGAGCCTGGTGGTTCGGTCGGTGCCCGTCCTGTTGCGTGACGCCGACCCGGCCGTGCTGGCGCGCGATGTCCTGCGCGAGATCGCCGAGGTCGGATCGAGCCGGGCGCTGACCGACCACCGCGACGACATGCTCGGCACGCTGGCCTGCCACGGCGCGGTCCGTGCGAACCGGGCGCTCACGATCCCGGAAATGAATGCGCTCCTGCGCGACATGGAGGACACCGAGCGCTCCGGCCAATGCAATCACGGCCGCCCGACCTGGTATCAGTTCTCGATGACGGATCTGGACAAGTTGTTCATGCGAGGGCGGTAGGTTGTTCGTGAGGGGTGAGGGGTCAGGCGTGAGGCGTGGTCGAGCAAAAGTAGCCTCTAGCGTTACTCTTTAAGCCTCACACCTCACGCTTCACCTCTCGGCTCTCACACGCCTTGCGCAATCACGCCTCACGCCTCACGCCTCACGCCTCACGGGGTCTACCCGCGATACTGCTCATGGGCCCGACCGCCTCGGGCAAGTCCCGCGTGGCACTGGAACTGGCGCGCCGGTTCGACGTGGAGATCGTCAGCGTCGACTCCGCCCAGGTCTATCGCGGCATGGACATCGGCACCGCGAAACCCGACGCGCAAACGCGCCGGGAGGTGCCGCATCACCTCATCGACATCCTCGACCCGGTCGAACGCTACTCGGCGGCGCGCTTCGCCGACGAGGCGTGGCAGGCAATCCGGGAGATCACCGCGCGCGATCGCATCCCCGTGCTCGCCGGCGGGACGATGCTCTACTTCAAGGCGCTTCGCGAAGGGCTCTCGGCCCTGCCACCCACCGATCCGGACATGCGGCTGGTGATCGACTCCATGGCCGCGGACATCGGCTGGCCGGCACTTCATGCCACGCTGGCGAAACTCGATCCGGAAACCGCGGCGCGGCTCGAACCCACCGATACGCAGCGCATCCAGCGCGCCCTCGAAGTCTGCTGGCTCACCGGGCGTGCGATGTCGGAGGTGATCGCCGCTGGACGGACTGCCCCGCCGCCACACCCCCTGATCGTGCTGTCGCTGGAACCGTCGGACCGGGCGCAACTGCATGCACGTATCGCTGCGCGGTTCGAGGAAATGCTCGAACTCGGCCTGATCGGCGAACTGCGGCGCCTCAAGGAAACCTACGCGCTCGATCCCGGCCTGCCTTCGATGCGCTGCGTCGGGTATCGCCAGACCTGGGACTATCTCGCAGGCGACTACGGTCTCGCCACGCTGCGCGAAAAAGGCGTGGCAGCCACGCGGCAACTGGCGAAACGCCAGCTCACGTGGCTACGCGCGATGCTGGACGTGGAGCGGTTCGATTGCCTTGCGGAAGACGTGGCCGAGCGCGTGACGAAGTTCGTCGCCACGCACGTTTCCCCCCCACCCTGACCCTCCCCCGGCCAAGCCGGGGGAGGGGACGTACACCCCTTCCCCCGCGCGAAGCGTGGGGGAAGGCTGGGATGGGGGCTGGTTGACTACTGCATCCCCAGCAGCGCGTCAGCGCCGGCCTTGGCCACCACCCCGTCCTGCTGCGACGTCACGCCCGAGACGCCGATCGCACCGACGATCTGCCCGTTGAACACGAGCGGCACACCGCCCTCGAGGGGTAGCACCTGCTCGATGCCGAGAATGGCGGTACGACCGCCGGCGATCGCGTCCTCGAACACCTTGGTCGCGCGCTTGAAGCCGGCGGCGGTCTGTGCCTTCTGGATCGAGATGTCGATGCTGCCGTACTGGGTGTTGTCGCGCTTGTGCAGCAGCACCAGATGACCGCCTTCGTCGACGATGGCGATGGAGACATTCCAGTTGTTCTTCGCCGCTTCGGCCTCCGCGGCCGCCGCGATCTTCACCGCAGCCTCGAGCGTGAGCGCCTTCTTGTCCGTCATCTGCGCCTGGGCCGCGCCGAGGCCGAGGGTGGCGAGGGCGAGAGCGATCAACCAATGGTTCAGGATTTTCATGGGGCCTCCGTGTCGGGTATTGGTGTGTGCTGCCGATTTCCCGCCACGCCGATGGCGGGAGCGCGGAAGATACGCCCCTGCCCTTCCCACTTCAATCGTTGCGGGTGGACTCGACCCGGGCATTGACCTCGCCGTGCGCGAGGCTGATCGACAAGGCGTCCCCGGCGGACAGTCGCACTGCATCGCGCACCACGAGTCCTTGCGCATCGCGCACGATTCCGTAACCGCGTTCGAGCACGGCCTGCGGATTCAGGTGTTCGAGCGCGTTCCGATGACCCTCCAGCGCGGCGACCCAACGGGCAGAGCGGGCCGCGGCCGCGGCCCGCAGCCGTTCGGCGAGTGCGAATCGACGTTCCGCGAGCCGTGCCAGGTCCGGTTTGCCGAACGCGAGCCGGCGCGAAACATCCTGCAGGGATCTCACCCTGCCCTGGACATCGCGTACCGACGCGGAAGCCAGGCGGACACGCAGGTGCGCAAGCACTTCACGCTGATGCTCCAGGCGCTCGCCGGGATGCCGGAGGCGCCGCGCGAGGCTGTCCAGGTCGAGCATGCGGCGCTCGAGACCGCGCTGCCAGGTGCGCGCGAGACCGGCCGCAGCCGTCGCTACGCGACGCGACAATGCCATGCCGTCCGGACTCACCAACTCGGCCGCCGCCGTGGGCGTCGGTGCCCGGGCATCGGCGACGAAATCCACGATCGTGAAATCGGTCTCGTGCCCCACGCCCGACACTACCGGGATCGGACTGGCCGCCACGGCCCGCGCCACGATCTCTTCGTTGAACGACCACAGATCCTCGATGCTGCCGCCGCCGCGGCAGAGGATGAGCACGTCCACCTCGGCCCTGCGCGCGGCGACCTGGAGCGCCGCCGCGATCTGTTCGGCCGCACCAGCGCCCTGGACCTGGGTTGGATAGACGATCACGCGGATCGAAGGCATGCGCCGTCGCAAAGTGGTGACAACGTCACGCAAGGCCGCTGCCCGGGTCGACGTCACCACGCCCACCGTCCGAGGGAACGCCGGCAGCGGTCTCTTGCGCTCCGGCGCGAACAGGCCTTCCTCGGCAAGCTTGCGCTTGAGCCGCTCGAACGCCTCGAACAGCGCCCCAAGGCCGGCGCGACGCATGAACTCGACGTTGAGCTGGAACTCGCCGCGCGCCTCGTACAACGTCGCAACGGCACGCACCTCCACCTGTGCACCGTTGGCGGGCTGCCAGTCGAGCAATTGCGCGCGATTGCGGAACAGCACGCACCGCACCTGCGCCCGCTCGTCCTTGAGCGAGAAGTAGCAGTGGCCGGAAGCCGCGCGCATGAAGTTCGAGATCTCGCCCGCGACCCACGCGAGCGGCAGTTGCTGCTCGATCAGCGCGCGTGCGAGCGCGTTGAGATCGCTCACGCTGATCACGGGCGGCAGCGCTGCGTTCGGTCCGATCTGCATCGCAGCGATTCTATCGGAGTCCGCGGATGACGCAGACATCATCGCCGGGCAAACATCCACCGACCCCGCGGAATGCCGCGCCGATACTGGCTTTCCGCAGGGTCTACAAATTTGCAACAGTGCCGCGAACGCTTCGCGCACGCCGGGGGAACGCTTGCACAACTCCATGAAAAAGTGCAGCAATCGTGCTGCCTAAAGCTTGAGCGCGAGACGGAATTTCCTTTGCAGGAGTCCACTTATGCCGCGTTTCGACAAGCTGTTCACAATGTTATCCACAGCAATTGTGGACAACATTTCGCATCGATTCTCGAACCGCACGCGTTGCAATCCCTTCGGTTGCAGCACGCAGACCCGCAGGCTAAAGTGCGGCACTTCCATCACGAAGGGACAAGTTCGTGCTCGCCATCATCGAGGCCGCCGGTTGGCCCATCTGGCCGATCATCGCGGCGTCCGTCGTCGCGCTGGGCATCATCGGCGAGCGCAGCTGGTCCCTGCGCAAGAGCGTCGTCGCGCCGCGCGAGTTGCTCGCCGAAACGCTGCAGGAAGTGCGGGCGCGAGGCGTCAACGCCGAAATGCTGTCGCGCCTCGCGCAGGAGTCCCTGCTCGGGCGCGTCTTCGCGGCCGGCCTGCGCAACTCGCGCAGCTCGCGCGAAGTGATGAAAGAGTCGATCGAGGAGGCCGGCCGTGGTGTCGCGCAGGAGCTCGACCGCTTCCTCACCACGCTCGGCACGATCGCGACGATGGCCCCGCTGCTGGGCCTGCTGGGCACGATCATCGGCATGATCGAGATCTTCGGCACCCAGGGACCGACCGGCATGGCCAATCCGGCGCAGCTCGCGCACGGCATCGCCGTGGCTCTGTACAACGCGGCCTTCGGCATCATCGTGGCGGTACCGAGCCTCGTGTTCTATCGCCACTTCCGTTCGAAGGTGGATTCGCTCGTGGTCGAGATGGAGCTGCAGGCCGTGAAGCTCGTGGAAGTGATCCACGGCGAGCGGCAGGCCTGAGGGAGAGCCCTGCGTGGATTTCCGCCGCGGCCGCCCGCGTGACGAACCGGACATCAACCTGGTCCCGTTCATCGACGTCCTGCTGGTGATCGTGATCTTCCTGGCGGTCACCACCACCTATTCGAAGTATTCCGAACTCCAGATCAACCTGCCCACGGCCGACGCCACCAAGGCAAACGAGCGGCCGGAGCAGATCGCCGTCGCCGTCACCGCCACCGGCGGCTACGTGGTGGGCCGCACGCCGGTCGCTTTCACCACGCCCGAAGGTTTCAGCACCGAATTGAAGCGCGCGGCCGGCGCCAATGCCGACCCGATGATCGTCATCAACGCCGATGCCAAGGCCACGCACCAGTCGGTGATCCGCGTGCTCGAGGCTGCGCGACTGGCCGGCTTCGGGCGCGTGACCTTCGCGACACAGAACGCGCAGAAGTAGCCGGTCGCGGCGCGATCGGTAACGGATCGGTAATTCCGGGCAACGCATGCTCGGCACGCAGGTCGTGCAACCTTGCGCAGCCGGCTAAGACCGGCGCGAACCGGAGGAGAGCCCGTGGTGAAGTCCGCCCCGACGTTGGCGAAGCTGAGCCGGCCGCGCCTGTTCGAGACCATACCGCGCGAGCGCCTGTTCGCGCGCCTGGACGAACACCAACGGCTGCCCGTCACATTGGTGGCCGCGCCGCCGGGCGCGGGCAAGACCACGCTGGTGGCGAGCTGGCTCGAGAGCCGCAAGCTCGGGGGCATCTGGTACCAAGTCGATGCCGGCGACGCCGACCCGGCCACGTTCTTCCATTTTCTCGGCCTGGCGGAACGGGCACTGCCGGGACGCCCCCGCGGCCTCCCGCCACTGCCGCCGTTGACACCGGAATACCTCGCCGACCTGGACGGATTCGCGCGCCGCTTCTTTCGAGAGTTGTACTCCCGTCTCAAGGCGCCGGCCGCCGTGGTACTCGACAATTTCCAGGAGGCGGGCGACGAAGGACCACTGCACAGCGTCCTGCTGTGCGCGATCGACGAAGTGCCGCACGGCGTGCACCTCTTTCTGGTCAGCCGCCATCCGCCGCCCGATCGTTACGCACGCCTTGCGGCAAACCGATCGATGGCGCTGGTCGACTGGGATGCGCTCAAGCTGACCGCCGCCGAGGCCGGCGCCATCGTTGCAGGCGGCACCGTGCCGCTCGACGAAGCGGCGATGACCTCGCTGCACGAGCGCTCCGGCGGATGGGCGGCGGGCCTGGTGCTGTTGGCAGAACAGTCCCGGCGTGGGCACGCACCGCAATCGGTCGGCGATCCGGACTCGCTGGCCCAGGTCTTCGCCTACTTCGCCGGCCAGCTGTTCGACCAGGCGCCGGCGGCGGACCGTCGGTTGCTGGTCGCGCTGAGCTTCCTGCCCGGCGCCAGCGAAGCGAGTGCTCGCGAGCTGACCGGTGGCGACGCGGCCGTTGCCTTGCTCGAACGGCTGTACCGGCAGCACCTGTTCACCGACCGCCGCCAGGGCACCGATCGGGTGTACACGTTCCACGCCCTGTTTCGCGCGTTCCTGCAGCACCGTGCCGAAACCGAACTGAGCGACGCGGAGCGAGTCGACTTGAGTCGCCACGCCGCCCAATTGCTCGAAGCAGCCGGGCAACCCGAGGCCGCGATGCCCTTATACGTCGGCATCGGCGACTTCGACGCCGCCGAGGCGCTGGTGCAACGCGATGCGCCCGGCCTGATCGGCCAGGGCCGCTGGAAAGTGGTCGTCGACTGGACCGACGCGCTGCCGGAGGCCCGCGTCGCCGCGAATCCCTGGATGCTGCACTGGTGCGGCACGGCCCGGATCGGCGTCGATCCAGTGTCGGCGCGGACCGTGCTGGAGCGCGCGCATGCGATCGCCAGCCGACGCGGCGATGAACTCTGTCAGGTGCTGTGCGCAGCCGGCATGGTGGACGCGTACTTCCTCGAATACATCGAGTTCACACCAATCACCCCGTGGATCCCCGCACTGGAACGCATGTTCGAGCCCGGATTTCGTTTCCCCGACGCCGAGAGCGAGTTGCGGGCGCTGGGCGCGATGCTGATCGCCACGACCTATCGCGCGCCGGATCATCCTCGCACCGAACGCTGTGCCGAGCGCATGTACGCGCTACTGACCACCCCGATCGACACCAATCTTCGCGTCAGCGCGGGGACATACCTCACGCTGTACGGCACATTTACCGGACATCTCGAACTGGCCCGCAGTGCCGCCAACATCGTCACGCCGCTGCTGACGGATCCCGGCGTGCATATCTTCCGTCGCATCTTTGCATGGGCGGTGATCTGCTGGTACTCGTGCAACGCAAGCGACCACCAGCTCGGCGATCGTGCCGTGGCGGCGAACCTGGCCATCGCCCGCGATGAAGGCATGCACCTCGCGGAGCGCTTCGCCGTCGTGCTCGGCTACTTTCTCTACATGGACCGCCGCGACGTCGACGCCGGTCGCCGCGCGATCGACCGGTTTGCCCAGATCATGATCCCGTCGCACCCCTACGAGGCCGCGTCCCTGGTCAACATGCGTTCGTGGCATGGGGTGCTCACGGAAGATCGGCAGCAGTCGCTGCGGAATGCGCCCGACGCGGTGCGGCACTTCAACGTGGCAGGTTCCATTCCGCACATCATGATGGCCCTGAACGGCCGCATCTGGGGCCTGACCGAAGACGACAACGAGGCGGAAGCGCGCCGTGCCATCGCCGAGCACCGCCACTGGTCTATGCGCCGGAACATGGAGTGGGCGCGCTGGGCGCCGGATGCTTCGGAGGCCGTGTTCGCCCTGCGCAGCGGCGACGAACCGGCGTTGCGCGATCACCTGCGTCGCATCTTCGCGCACGATCGTGATCTCTTCGACCAGTACGGCCATCAGCTCAACTGGTGCCGGACCTGGAGCACGGCACTCGCGGCGGCGGCACTCGAACGCGACGTGGAGACGGCGCATGCGCGGGCGTTCATTCGCGCGTTCGCGGTGGAACCGCCCGCCGCGGGCTGTGATGCGTGGCCGTGGCCGATCCGCATCACGACGCTCGGCAGTTTCGTGCTCGAAATCGATGGACAACCCGTCAGCTTCGCGGGAAAGGCACCCCGCAAGGTGCTGGCGCTGCTCAAGGCGATCATCGCGTTCGGGGGCCGCGACGTGAAGGACTACCTGCTCATCGACGCCCTGTGGGCCGATCAGGAAGGCGACGTTGCCCGCGACGCCTTCCGCGTCGCGTTGCACCGGCTGCGCAAGCTGCTCGGACGGACCGACGCGATCGTCTTCGACGATGGCAGGGTCGGATTCGATCCGACGCTGTGCTGGGTGGACGCAACGGCTTTCGAGAACGGACTGCAACGCGCCGCGACAGCAGCCCGGGCACTCGAGCGCTATCGCGGCCCGTTCCTGCCCGACGATGTGGCCGAACCCTGGACCGCCCTGATGCGCGACCGACTGCGCAAGCGCTTTCTCAACGCCACGGGAGAAATCGTTGCACAGCTCGAGCGAGCTGGCGAGCATGGATCGGCCCGCGCCCTCTACGCCCGCGCGCTCGAGATCGAACCCGCCGCGAATGGTGGTGGCGAAAGATGACCGCCTGACGTCTGCGGACCTTGCCCTGGAAGCCTGCGAGCGAGCCCGAGAGCCGACGAAGCTGGTGGTGTTAAAGGGTGGGCACTTGGATGCGTACCAGGAAGCCGGGCTGAGCACCACGGCGAGGGGGTGCCGGTCACGATCTCTTTTTTGGGGTTGTCGACCCCGCCCGGAAAGGTCCATACTCCCACCTTGACGTTTTCGGCCAAGCAACGCCGGAAACCATGGTCGCAGGGCTGGGAGGCCCGCGGCACCCGGAAACGTCATAGGCTTAAGCGTCAGGCGCACCCGGCAGGTCGATCGAGGATTGCAGGGTCGGAGCTGCCCGGGACAACGCTTAAAGCCGGTGAAGCGATGAGCAGCCCGTGCAGCAGCGGGCCTCGCAGGTCGCGACACCGCTGACGAAGCCCGATGCGGCGCCGGTCAAGGCGGCGCGACGGTGCACAGCGTCGCTGTGCAGGCATGCGCGGGATTGCCCGCGTGACGCGCATGCTTCCTGGTTTGTGCGGGTCGCACACCATTTTCGGGTGTGCCCACCGAAATGCTGGATATCTCCTCCGGGAATCTCGCGCGCAACTCATGCCCGGTCTGACGCTGACGCGCGACCTGCTCGAGCAGGAACTGCGCAAGGAATGCGTCGACCGCGGACGCGGATATGCCGATCGCGGCCGGGTCTTGAGCCTGCGACACGATCGGGAACGCGACCGCTTCGAGGGTTCCGTCCGCGGCACCGCGCGCAAGCCCTACCGGGTGCAGGTCACCCTCGAACAGGCCACCGACGGGATTCGCATCCACGGCGTGTGCACCTGCCCGGTCCATGCCAATTGCAAGCACGTGGCCGCGGTGCTGCTGCGCGCCCTCGAAGGCCCGGCCGAGGAAGGCGTCGCCCGCAAGGACGGCAAGCAGCCGGCCGGCCGCCGCAATCCGACCGACCGGCGCACCGGCCAGGCGCGGCCGAGGGCCAAGTCACCCACGGCGAGCGGACCGCTGCCCTCCCACATCAATCAGTGGCTGAAACGCGCGGAACAACTCGTTCCGCCCGAAACGCTCGAAGCGACCCCCGATGCGGCGCAGTGCCTCCTCTATATCCTCCAGGTGCGCCCGCGCACCCAGGGCGGCGCCGAAATCGTGGTGCGTGCCATGGCCGCGCGCCGCCTCAAGGCCGGGGGCTACGGCAAACCATCGGCCTGGACCGGCGCGCTTGCCGCCATCCACGAACCGCCGGGATTCGTCGACGAGGACGACCTGCATATCCTGCGGCTGCTGTTGCCCAATGCGCGCGATCACTACAGCGGCGAATTCCAGCTCGATGCGGAGACCGGATTCATCGTGCTGCGAGCGCTGCTTGCCACGGGCCGATTCCATTGGAATCACTCCTCCTCCGCGCCGCTGCACGAAGGTCCACCCCGCCCTGGCCGAGCCGTGTGGCGCTACACGATCAACGGCGCACAACGCACCACCTTCGAAAGCGAGCCGCCGGCCGAGGCGCTGCTGCCGCTGGCGCCGCCGTGGTACATCGAACCGGCCAGCGCGGAATGCGGCCCCATCGAAGTGGGCGTCTCGCCCTCGATCGCCGCCTGGCTCGCCGATGCGCCCGAGATTGCCGCGGAACACGCGGTGCGCGTGCGCGACGTACTGTCGCGCAGCGACCGCCTGCACGGTGCCCCGCTGCCGGAGATCCCGGTCCAGGCCGAGACGCGCGAAGCCGCGCCGGTACCGGTTCTGCGGCTGTATTCCTTCGAGTCGGTCCACGGTTACGGCCGGGGCCGCTACGCCCGCGGTGAATTCGTCGACGTGGCCGCGCTGCGCTTCGAGTACTCAGGTGTACGCACTGATCGCGACAGTCCGGGGATGATGACCGTCATCCGCAATGGCGAACTGCTGCGCCTGCGACGCAATCATGCGGCGGAAAAGCGCGCGCATACGTCGCTGGCCCAGGCAGGCTTCACGAAAGTGAACAGCCGCGAACGCAACATCCCGCAGCCGCACAAGCACGACTACACGCTCGAAGGCGAACAAGCCTGGCTCGAGTTCGTGACCAAGGGCGTGGCGGCGTTGCGCGCACTGGGCTGGACGGTGGAGTTCGACGAAAGCTTCCGCTTCACGCCGGTGGAGACGGGCGAGTGGCATGCCGAGGTCATCGAATCCGGCGGCGACTGGTTCGACCTGCGGCTCGAGATCGACATCGACGGCCGTCGCATCGACCTGCTGCCCGTGCTGCTCAACGCGCTGCGCGCCCGGCCGGAACTGCTGACCGAATCGGGCGAAGGCATCGACCCGGACGAATCGATACTGATCCGACTCGACGATGGCCGCATCCTGCCGGTACCGCTGGCGCGCGTGCGACCGCTCGTGGGCGTGCTCCACGAACTGCTCGACGAGGATTCCTCGGATCGCCTGCGCCTCTCGAAGCTCGACGTGGTGCGCCTCGCGGATCTCGAATCTGCGGTCCCGCTCAAGTGGGAGGGCGGCGACGCGCTGCGTGCACTGGGCAAGCGCCTCTCGCAGTTCGCGGCCATCCAGCCCATCGATGCACCGCCCGGGTTCAACGCACAGTTGCGGCCGTATCAGCAGCAGGGTCTCGCGTGGCTCCAGTTTCTCCGCGAAAACGGCCTCGGCGGCATCCTCGCCGACGATATGGGCCTGGGCAAGACGGTGCAGACGCTGGCCCACCTGCTGATCGAGAAGCAGGCCGGCCGACTCGACAAGCCCGCGCTGGTGATCGCGCCGACCAGTGTCATTCCCAACTGGAAAGCCGAGGCCGCGCGCTTTGCGCCGCAGTTGCGCGTGCACGTTTCGCACGGCCTGAAGCGCCGCGAGAGCTTCGACGAGATCGCCAGTTCCGACCTCGTGCTCACCACGTACGCGCTGCTGCCGCGCGACGAAGTGACGCTGACGGCACACGAATTCCACGTCGTGATCCTCGATGAGGCACAGCAGATCAAGAACGCGCAGACCCGCGCGGCCCGGGTGGTCACGGATCTGAAGGCGCAGCATCGCCTGTGCCTGACCGGCACGCCGCTCGAGAATCACCTGGGCGAGCTCTGGTCGCTGTTCCACTTCCTCATGCCCGGCCTGCTGGGCGATGCGGCCACCTTCCGCCGCGTCTATCGCACGCCCATCGAGAAGCATGCGGACATGACCCGCCGCGACAGCCTGGTGCGCCGCATCCGTCCGTTCCTGCTGCGCCGGACCAAGGACGAGGTCGCCACCGACCTGCCGCCGAAGACGGAGATGATCCGCACCATCGAACTGGATGGCGCCCAGCGCGAACTCTACGAGACGGTGCGCGTGGCGATGGACCAGCGCATCCGCGCCGAGATCGCCTCGCGCGGCCTCGCGCAGAGCCAGATCGTGGTGCTCGATGCCCTGTTGAAGCTGCGCCAGATCTGCTGCGACCCGCGCCTGCTCAAGCTCGACGCCGCGAAGAAGGTCGAGGAATCGGCCAAGCTCGAGGCGTTGATGGAGATGCTGGAAGAGCTGCTGCCCGAAGGCCGGCGCGTGCTGCTGTTCTCGCAGTTCACCAGCATGCTCGAGCTGATCGAGAAGGAATTGCGCACGCGCCACATTCCGTACGTCAAGCTGACCGGCGACACGGTCGACCGCGCGGAACCGGTGCGGTCGTTCCAGTCCGAGGAAGTGCCGCTGTTCCTGATCAGCCTGAAGGCGGGCGGTACGGGCCTCAACCTGACCGCCGCGGACACCGTCATCCACTACGATCCGTGGTGGAACCCGGCCGTGGAGAACCAGGCGACCGCCCGCGCGCACCGCATCGGCCAGCACAAGCCGGTGTTCGTGTACAAGCTGCTGATCGCCGGCAGTGTCGAGGAAAAGATCGTCGCGATGCAGAGCTCCAAGGCAGCATTGGCCGAAGGCATTCTCGGCGGCGAGGCGGCCGCCGCGACCGGTCCGGTCTCCGAAGAAGACATCGAGGCGTTGTTCCAGCCGCTCGACTGACATGTCACCAGCCCGCCCCGACCACTGGGATCGGGTCACGGGCGTGACGGTAGCCCTGCTGCCGCTCGCGGGACTGTTCCGTATCGTCACCGTCATCCGCCACGCCCTGTTCCGGATGGGCGTGCTGCAGTCGCACCGCATGCCGGTACCGGTGATCGTCGTGGGCAACGTCACCGCGGGTGGAACCGGCAAGACGCCGTTCGTGCTCTGGCTCGTGCAGCAGTTGCAGGCGCGAGGCCATCGTCCGGGCATCGTCACCCGGGGCTATGGCGCGCGCGATACCGGGCCCGCGGCCGTGATGCCCGACACCGATCCGGCGCAGGCAGGCGACGAACCGGTGCTGCTCGCACGCCGCAGCGCCTGTCCGGTGTGGCGCGGCACCGACCGCGGCCGGGCGGCGCGCGCGCTGCTCACGGCCCAGCCGCGCTGCGATGTCATCGTGAGCGACGACGGACTTCAACACTACCGGCTCGCTCGGGACATCGAGATCGCGCTCGTGGATGGCATGCGCGGCCTGGGCAACGGATTCCCGATTCCTGCCGGTCCCATGCGCGAACCGGCACGGCGGCTGGACCGATGCGACTTCGTGGTGGTCAAGGCGCCGCGCCGCGTTCCGATCGCATGGCACGGCGAGTCGACCGACATGACGTTGCGCCCCGGCGAGCTCGTGAACCTGCGCGATCCGACGCAGCGCACGACACCCGCCCAGTTCGCGGGTACTCGCGTGCACGCCATCGCCGGCATCGGCCAGCCGGATGCGTTCTTCGAGGCCCTGCGCGCGCTCGGTCTCGAGATCGTCGAGCATCCGTTCCCGGATCATCATGCGTTCGCGGCGACCGACTTCGACTTCGATGGATCCGCCACGATCGTGATGACGGAGAAGGATGCCGTAAAATGCCGTGCATTCGCCTCCGAGCGCTGGTGGATGCTGCCCGTGGAGGCAGAGCTGCCCGCGGGATTCGCCCAACGCATTTTCGCCAAACTACCCCATGGCCCTCGACCCGAAACTGCTTGAGATCCTCGTCGACCCGCTCACCAAGGCGCCGCTCGTCTACGATCGCGAGCGCCAGGAACTGGTCTCCATCGAAAGCGCGCTCGCCTATCCGATCCGCGACGACATTCCGGTGATGCTGGAGGACGAGGCACGCAAGCTCTCGATCGACGAAGTCGACGCCTGGCGCAAGAAGCGCTGACGGGCATCGATCCGACGCACCTCCTCCACGCAGCGCCGGAAACAACCCGAAAATCTTGAACTTCGTCGTCGTCATCCCTGCCCGCTACGCGTCCTCGCGCCTACCGGGAAAACCGCTGGCGGACATCGCCGGCAAGCCGATGGTCGTGCGCGTGGCGGAACAGGCCGCGAAGAGCGGGGCTACGGAGATCTGGATCGCCACCGATCACGAAGGCGTGGCCAATGCCGTCACGCAGCATGGCTTCGACGTGCTGATGACTCGGCCGGATCACGCGACCGGCACCGACCGCATCGCCGAGGCCGCCCAGCAGCTCGGATGGGCGGACGACACCATCGTCGTCAACGTCCAGGGCGACGAACCACGCATCGCGCCTGAACTGATCCGCGAAGTGGCCCACGACCTGGCCACGCACGCGCAGGCGGCGATCGCCACCGCCTGTCACCCGATCGAGCGCGACGCGGATTTCTTTGATCCCAACGTCGTCAAGGTGGTGATCGATCGCGATGGCTATGCGATGTACTTCAGCCGCGCCCAGATCCCCTTCGCACGTGACCAGTTCCGGGAATTGAACGCCCTGCCGCGAGGCCTGCCGGCTTACCGGCACATCGGCATCTACGCCTACCGCGGCGCGTTCCTGGCGGCCTATGCATCGCTCGCACCTTCTCCGATCGAACAGTTCGAAGCGCTCGAGCAGCTGCGCGCGATGTGGCACGGCTACCGCATCGCAGTGGCCGTGACGATGCATGCCCCCGAGGCCGGCGTCGACACCGAAGCGGATCTGGAGCGCGTGCGCGCGCTCTACCGCGCGGCCGGGGACTGAAGCACCGCTATAATCGGGCGCTCGAGGCACCGGCCCTTCGGCCAGCACATAACGAGAACATGGACATGTCATGCGATTGATCCTTCTGGGGGCACCGGGCGCGGGCAAGGGAACACAGGCCGGCTTCATCGTGGAGAAGTACGGCATTCCGCAGATCTCCACCGGCGACATGCTGCGTGCCGCACTCAAGGCCGGCACGCCGCTCGGACTGGAAGCGAAGAAGTTCATGGACGCCGGTGCGCTCGTCCCCGACGAGGTGATCATCGGCCTGGTGAAGGAGCGCATCCGGCAACCGGACTGTGCCAAGGGCTTCCTCTTCGACGGCTTCCCGCGGACCATCCCGCAGGCTGATGCGATGAAGGCCGCGGGCGTGAATCTCGACCACGTGGTGGAGATCGACGTGGACGATGCCGAGATCATCCAGCGCATGTCGGGTCGGCGCGTGCACCCGGGTTCCGGACGCACCTATCACGTGAAGTTCAATCCGCCGAAGGTCACGGGCAAGGACGACGCGACCGGCGAGGATCTCGTGCAGCGTGCCGACGATGCGGAAGAGGTCGTGCGCAAGCGGCTCGAGGTGTATCACAGCCAGACGCGGCCGCTGGTGGACTATTACCTCGGCTGGGCCAAGAGCGGCATTGCCGGTGCCCCGAAGTACGCGCGCATCGCCGGGGTCGGTGGGGTCGAGCAGATCCGGGACAAGGTGTTCGCAGCCCTGGGTTGACGAGGAAACGACGATGGCGAAGCTCACGAAGCGCAACGCGTTCTATGCACAGTCGGGTGGCGTGACCGCCGTCATCAACGCCTCGGCATGCGGCGTCATCGAGACGGCGCGCAAGCACAAGGACCGCATCGGCAAGCTGTACGCAGGCCGCAACGGCATCCTCGGTGCGCTCAACGAGGACCTGATCGACACGTCGAAGGAATCGGCAGCGTCGATCGCAGCCCTGCGCCACACGCCGGCAGGTGCCTTCGGCTCCGCACGCTACAAGCTGAAGAGCCTGGAACAGAACCGGGCAGAGTACGAACGCCTGATCGAGGTGTTCAAGGCACACGATATCGGCTACTTCTTCTACAACGGGGGCGGCGATTCGGCCGACACCTGCCTCAAGGTCTCGCAGCTTTCCGGCGCGATGGGCTATCCGCTGCAGGCGATCCACGTACCCAAGACCGTGGACAACGATCTGCCCATCACCGACTGCTCGCCCGGTTTCGGGTCGGTCGCGAAATACGTCGCCACGTCCATCCGCGAAGCCGGGTTCGACGTGGAATCCATGGCGAAGACCTCGACCAAGGTGTTCGTGCTCGAGGTGATGGGCCGCCACGCAGGCTGGATCACGGCTGCCTGCGGGCTCGCGTCCGAGACTGCCGGGGAGGCGCCCCACATCCTGCTGTTCCCCGAGATCCCGTTCGACCAGGAGAAATTCATCGCCCGGGTGGACGAAACGGTGAAGCGCGCCGGCTATTGCGTGATCGGCGTGTCGGAGGGACTGCACAACGCCGACGGGACGTTCCTTTCGGATGCCGGCCTGCGCGACGCCTTCGGCCATGCGCAACTGGGCGGCGTGGCACCGGTCATCGCGAACCTGGTGCGGGAGAAGCTCAAGTTGAAGTACCACTGGGCCGTGGCCGACTACCTCCAGCGCGCCGCGCGCCACATCGCGTCGAAGACCGACGTGGCGCAGGCCTATGCCGTCGGCAAGGCCGCGGTCGAGCTCGCACTGAAGGGACACAACGCCGTCATGCCGGCCATCGTGCGCAAGTCGAGCAAACCGTACAAATGGTCCGTCGGCGTGGCCGACCTGGCGAAGGTGGCCAACGTCGAGAAGAAGATGCCGAGGGATTTCATCACGGCCGACGGGTTCCACATCACGGCGAAATGCCGCGCCTACCTGGCACCGCTGATCCAGGGGGAGGACTACCCCCCCTTTCGTGGTGGCCTGCCCAGGTACGTCAGGCTGAAGAACGTCGCCGTCCCGAAAAAGCTCCCCGCTTCCTTCAAGGCGTAGGCGCGGGTTGCCCTGGGGCAAAACTTCCCACTAATATAGCGAGTTATTTGGCCCGCCCGGCGTTTCGGGCCCGCCCCACGAGGGCGGCACCCGGCACGGGCGGCGTGGCCTCACCCTCGGCCCCGAGATCGCAACCATAGCCCGCGCCCGAAGCGGGCATATCGAACCTTATCCAAGTCTTCTGGGGGACTCATGTCTTCAAGCATCATCTTCGCCCTGGCATGCGCAGCGATCGCCATCGCCTACGGCATCGTCTCGATCCAGTGGATCCTGGCGCAGCCCGCCGGCAACGCACGCATGCAGGAGATCGCCGCGGCGATCCAGCAGGGCGCCAAGGCCTACCTCAATCGCCAGTACACGACCATCGGCATCGTCGGTGTGATCCTGTTCGTGGTTCTCGGCTTCGCGCTCGACTGGCTGACCGCCGTGGGCTTCCTCGTCGGCGCCATTCTGTCGGGTGCCACCGGCTACATCGGCATGAACGTATCGGTGCGTGCGAACGTGCGCACTGCTGAGGCCGCCCGCAAGGGCATCAACGCAGCGCTCGCCGTGGCCTTTCGCGGTGGCGCCATCACCGGCATGCTGGTGGTGGGCCTGGGCCTGCTGGGTGTGGCGGGGTACTACGCCTTCCTGCTCGGCATCGGCAAGGACGCGAAGGACGCGACGCACGCGCTGATCGGGCTCGCCTTCGGTTCCTCCCTGATCTCCATCTTCGCGCGACTCGGCGGCGGCATCTTCACCAAGGGTGCGGACGTCGGCGCGGACCTCGTGGGCAAGGTCGAAGCCGGCATTCCGGAAGACGACCCGCGCAATCCCGCAGTGATCGCGGACAACGTTGGCGACAACGTCGGTGACTGCGCCGGCATGGCGGCCGACCTGTTCGAGACCTACGCCGTGACCATCGTCGCGACCATGGTGCTCGCTGCCCTGATGGTCGACAAGGTGGGAGTCAACGGCATTCTCTATCCGCTCGTGCTCGGAGGCGCCTCCATCGTCGCGTCGATCGTCGGTACGTTCTTCGTCAAGGCGAAGGAAGGCGGCAAGATCATGAACGCGCTCTACAAGGGCGTGATCGTATCGGGCGTGCTGGCTGCCGTAGCTTTCTACTTCATCACCATGCGCATGATGGGCGACAGCCCCCTGGGTGCAGGCAACCTGTTCGGCGCCTCGCTAGTGGGACTGGCGCTGACGGCAGCGATGGTCGTGATCACCGAGTACTACACCGCGACGGAGTACGCTCCGGTGCGCCACGTCGCCTCGGCCTCGCAGACCGGCCATGCCACCAACATCATCGCCGGCATCGGCATCTCCATGAAGTCCACTGCCCTGCCGGTGATCGCCGTGTGCATCTCGATCGGGGTGGCTCATCACCTGGCCGGCCTGTACGGCATCGCCATCGCGGCGACCGCCATGCTCTCCATGACCGGCATGATCGTCGCGCTCGACGCCTACGGCCCGATCACGGACAACGCAGGCGGCATCGCCGAAATGGCCGAGCTGCCCAAGGAAATCCGCAATATCACCGATCCGCTGGACGCCGTTGGCAACACGACCAAGGCCGTCACCAAGGGCTATGCGATCGGCTCCGCCGGCCTCGCGGCGCTGGTGCTGTTCGCCGACTACACCCACAACCTGGAAGCGTTGGGCAAGCTGGGGCCGGACGCGCTGGTGAAGGGCTTCGAACTGTCCGATCCCGCTGTCATCATCGGTCTCTTCATCGGCGGCCTCGTGCCTTACCTGTTCGGCGCCATGGCGATGGAAGCGGTGGGCCGCGCGGCCACCTCGGTGGTGAACGAAGTGCGCCGCCAGTTCCGCGAGATCAAGGGCATCATGGAAGGCACCGGCAAGCCGGAGTACGACAAGGCCGTGGACATGCTGACCAAGGCCGCGATCAAGGAGATGATCATCCCCTCGATCCTGCCGGTGCTGGTCCCGGTGATCATCGCCTTCGGCATGAACTGGCTCATGGGTCCGGGCGCCGGCATCCGTGCCCTGGGCGGCCTGCTGATCGGCACCATCGTGACCGGCCTGTTCGTGGCCATCTCGATGACCACCGGCGGCGGCGCCTGGGACAACGCCAAGAAGTACATCGAAGACGGCCACTTCGGCGGCAAGGGCTCCGACGCCCACAAGGCCGCGGTGACCGGCGATACGGTGGGCGATCCCTACAAGGACACCGCCGGCCCGGCCGTGAATCCGCTGATCAAGATCATCAACATCGTGGCACTCCTGCTGGTGCCGCTGCTTTAGAGCGTCCGGGAGTACCAATGCAAACGGCTCCCGAGGGAGCCGTTTGTTTTTCTGCCGCCGGGCGGAAGATCAGGCGACTGCGCGCGCCGGGCGTCCGCGGCGGTCGCCGAAGCGTCGCTCGGGGAACATCAGTGCCGCCTGCTGGAGCCGCCGCTCGCCCACGCGGTTGTCCACGGGCACATGCGAATTGCCGTCGGCAGCCGTCGAATAGGCACGGTAGGAAGTCACGAAGGCGAGGTTGAGCAGTTGCAGGCTGCGCTTGGCAGCGAGCATGCAGCGCTGGCGCATGCGCTCCGTCGTGGCGTAGCGCTTGACCACTTCCATGGCGATCTTCGGATGATCGTCGTCGTACTGGGCGTGCTGGCGCATCCACTTGTAGGTCTTCGGGTTCATGTCGACACCTTCCATGCCCCGATAGCCCTCGAAACCCGCCATGATCTTGCGGCAGATGTCGCCGGTGACGCCTTCGATCGCGTAGCTGGTGGCCGCCACGGCCTCGGCCAGCGACCCCTTGGTGTTCACGTACCAGATCCAGTCGGTCAGCGACTGGACGTCGCGCAGGATGGGCCGGTTGCCCTCCGCGAGTTCGAGCATTTCGTCCTTGCGCAGCCCGAAGCCCTGCCCCATCCAGAGCCACTGCTCGGCATGGGCTTTCTCGACCCGGATGTTGTCGATCAGGAAGGACCGCGCATAGTCGTCCTCGACCTTGATCAGCGCTTCGGCGAGGAACTTGGGGAACGCATGTATGAAGGGGTAGAGCTGGAGGATCCAGCCCTGCATTTCCGGAACGCTCAGGCGGGTTTGCGCGATACCCTCGACGAACTCGCCATCCAGCAATTCATCCCAGTAGGGCTGGACGAACTTCTGGAGGTTGTCCACCCAAACGGGATGCGGGGAAAAGTCATACATGATGCCCATCAAGGTCTCCTGAAGTGGAAGTCAAAAAAACCTCCGAAAATTCCATCGCTTCTTCGGCGACAGTCGCACAACTTCCCCCTCGGCGCTCGCGAGCGGAGCCCCGGTGGTGCTGAGCTTTGTGGCGGAACTCTGGTGGAACAGCGAATTGGAATCGCGCGCCGGATCGGGCTTGATGCGAGGATTCAACCAGCCACGCGTTACGAGACACCCCGGGGCAAAGTGTAGGGTCCGCAAATTTCGAACGCAACCGGGACGCGGAAATTCTCCAGCTTTCCCTACATGGACCCCAGGGAAATCTGGAAAAAACCTACCGGCCTTGGAGGTTCAGGCGACTTTTACCGCGAGTTGCAGGCGCGAGGCGAAGGGGCGGGGCACCGCCACGCCATGGCCCTGCATGAAGTCGACCCCGATTTCCTTGAGGATTTCGATGACGCGGGGGTCGTCCACGAACTCGGCGATGGTCTGCTTGCCCATCACGTGGCCGACGTTGTTGATCGCCTCCACCATGGCGCGATCGATTGGGTCGTCGGCCATGTCCTTGACGAAGCCGCCGTCGATCTTGAGGTAGTCCACCGGGAGGTGCTTCAGGTAGGCAAAGGACGACATGCCGGCGCCGAAGTCATCGAGCGAGAAGCGGCAGCCGAGCGCGCGCATCTCCTGGATGAAGTGGATCGCCTTGTCGAGATTGGCGATGGCCGCCGTCTCGGTGATCTCGAAGCAGATGGTGTCGCGGGGTACGTCGAAGTGACGCAACTGCTCGCGCACGAACTCGAGGAGCCGCTCGTCGCCGATGGAGCCGCCGGAGAGGTTGATCGCGCACAGCTCGACCCGTTCGGCGCCATCCGCCCGAAGCCGGGCCAGGGTCGCGAGCGCCGTGCGGATGACCCAGCGGTCGATCGAAGGCATCAGGTTGTAGCGCTCGGCGGCCGGGATGAAGGCCATTGGCGGGACCATCTGGCCGCGCTCATCCACCATCCGCACCAGCAGTTCGCAGTGCCGGCCAGCCTCCTTCTGTTCCTTCACGTGCTTGATGTCCTGGGCATGCAGCACGAAGCGGTTCTCGTCCAGGGCCTTCTGCAGGCGGCCGACCCACTCCATCTCGCCCTGGCGCAGCGACAGCTCGCTGTCCTCGGGGTGGTAGACCTGGACGCGGTTGCGCCCCTTTTCCTTGGCCATGTAGCAGGCGGTATCCGCCGTCCGCATCACCTCCGCCAGCGTGAACAGCCCGTCCTCGACGTTCACCAGGCCGATGCTGACGCCGATGTTGAAGCTCAGGTGCGCCCAGGCGAAATGGAACTCGGTGACCGTCTGGCGCAGCTTGTCGGCGATGCGCAGGGCCGCGTCGGGCGGGCAATTCTCCAGCAGGACACCGAACTCGTCGCCGCCCAGGCGCGCCAGGGTGTCGCCCTCGCGCAGGCAGTGGTGCAGGAGCGTGCTCACCTGCCGCATCAACTGGTCGCCCGCCGCGTGCCCGCAAGTGTCGTTAACCACCTTGAACTGGTCGAGATCGAGGTACATGACGGCGTGATGCCGCCCCATCTGGCTCGCCGACTGGAGCGCGATGGCGAGCCGGCGTTCGAACTCCCCTCGGTTGATGAGGCCGGTGAGGGAGTCGTGGCTGGCCTGGTAGGAGAGCTTCGCTGCGTACTGCCGTTCACGACTGACGTCGTGCAGGACCAGCACCACGCCGACCAGGGCCCCGGAGCGGTCGCGAATCGGCGCGGCGGAATGCCCAACGGGAATCTCTTCGCCGTCGTTCCGGACCAGCAACATGTTGGCGGTCGCCTCGACCGTCCGTTCCTCGTTCAGCACCTGTTCGATCGGGCTCGGTGCAGCCTGGCGTTGCGTTTCTTCCACCAGGCGGAACAGGGCCTGGATCGGCAGTCCCCGCGCGTCGGCCGATTTCCAGGCAGTCAGTTCCTCGGCCACCGGGTTGAGGTATTCGACCCAGCCTTCGGTGTCGGTCGTGATGACTCCGTCCGCGATCGAGGCCAGGGTCACTAGCGCTCGCTCCTTCTCGGCGAACAGCTCCGCGGCGGCGATCTTCTTCTCCGTCACGTCGGTCAGCGCACCGGCCATCCGCACCGCTTCGCCTTCGGCATTGCGCACCGACTGGCCCCGCAGGCGGAACCAGCGATAGTCCCCCGAGCGAGCCAGCAAGCGGATCTCGACGTCGAACGACGAGTCCTCGCGCAGGTGGAGTTCGAGGGCACGCGAGAACATCGCCTGTTCTTCCGGATGCAGGCGCGAAACCAGCGCCGAGAGCGAGTTCTTCATCTCGTCGTCGCCGTAGCCCACGAGCTGCTTGAACCGGGGCGAGTAGTACCAGGTGTCGGTGACGATGTTCCAGTCCCAGACCCCGTCGTTGCTGCCGCTCACCGCGAGCTGGAAGCGCTCCTCGCTGACCTTCAGGGCCCGCTCGAACTCCTCGCTATGCCTCAGCGTGCGCTGGGACAAGACGATGCCCATCGGCACGAGGATCGCAGGCAGGGTCAGCGTGAGGATCAGGAGCAGGACCTTCGTGATCCGGTTCGCCTCGCCAAGCGTGTCGGAGAACTCGACCTCCAGCGGCGTCAGCCGGTCGTTGACGGCCCGGATTCGCTCCATGGTCGGGCGCAGGGCGGCGGACGAGCGGACGCCCGACTGAATCTTTTCGTGGAGTTCGTCGGCTGCCAGGTTGAGCTCTGCCACCAGGCGATCGCCCTCCTCCCATACCCGCACGATCTTCTTGATGTACCAGATCTTCCGGAAACGGGTGTAGAGACGGATCACCCCGGAGATGTCGTCGGGATGATCGCCCCCCTCGAGGAAGTACTGGCGGGCCTTGTCATAGTCCGGATCGGACTTTTCCAGCTCGAGGCGCGCCTGCCCCAACTTGATCGGGGTCTCGATGTTCTTCAGGTAGTTGACGTAGTGGATCTCGGAGAAGGTCTCCGAATAGCGGAGCAGGCTGAACACCGACTCCTTTTGCGCCTTTGACCAGCGGCTTTCGCCCTCGACGAACGCCCGGGAGGCCGACAGGACATCGGTGACCTGGATGGCCACCACGACGACCACCACCACGATGGCGAGAAACGGCCAGATCAGCCGCAGGAGCCGGGAACTCACGGGGAGCACGCGGAGTACCCGCTTGAGGCTCTCCCAGGGCCCCGCTGCAGCCATGCCATCTGGAGGTTGTGGGTTTCTCATCGCTCGCAATTGCACCGACGCTGCTGCGAGTTTCCGCTGCAGGAGTTCTTTCGGATCGGAATTCTTCTGCGGGACGCGACGCGCGCTGAACGGGCGAAGCGCGTCATGACGGCAGCCTCGACCCCGAGCAGCTCAAAAACGCACCCTTCCCGATTCCCAACCACTTTTCCGGTCTCAAACACCTTAGCGGCTCCGTCCTGACGATTCTTTAGGGCGCAAGACCACAGCCAGCAAGGCCTGCGGCCCGAAGGAAATGCGCTGGCCAGCTCCGGCGGGACCCAGCCCAACCCCAGGGCGCAAGCTCCATGCCATTGAGTGACAGGCCCATTATTCGTTCCGGACACCCGCTCATGGGAGCGTGGCAGATCTGCCGTGGCGCACCGCCGCGTGTACCCTGGAAAGACCGGCCGGCGCGCGACCCGTTCGGGTCTCGGCAACCCTCAGTGGATCCTGCCGCGATGTCTCGTCCCGGGCCGATCCTGCCCCGGACCGTCCTCATCGTCCTGCCTGTCCTTCTCGAGCGAATACTCGCTCTCTTCGTCTTCGTCCTCGTCGTCCTCTCCGCCCCGACCCCGCTCGGGCACGGAGAGCCACAGCTCGTATCCGTCAGGATCTGTGAGGAAACACTCCCGGGCTCCATAGCCGGTGAGAGATATTTCGGACACTTCGACGCCGGCCTCGACCAACTGGTCCCGGGTACCGTCGAGATCCGCCGGCCGCAGGTAGAGAACCCAGCTTTGCCCCAGGGCGGGCTCCAGGGTGATTTGCTGATCGGGGGAGAGCTGCTGAAGCATCAACTCGGTCACGCCGGAGCGCAGCCAGCACCAGACCGTTTCACCGGACTCGTCTTCCCACGAGTCCATCATCGAGAAACCGAAGAAATCGCGGTAGAAGGCGACCGATCGGCGCAGATCAGACACTCCCAGGCTCGGGACGAGTTTGCGCAGGCGGGGCTTGGGTTCCGTGGCCATCGTCAGTAGCTCGCGTCGCCCAGGACGCACCGATGATTCACGCAGGCAAGCTTGGGCGCCGTGGCCGGCTTGCACCCGGCGGGCTTAGGCTTGCCGCGCTGCTGGTCTTCCTCGATGAACGTATATTCCGCGGCCTTGGTTTCGATGGCGATCTTGAGTTCGGGGCCATTGTTGAAGGGCACCCAGACAGTCGGATTGCCGCACCCATCGCTGCCCATGGGCTGGATGCGACAGGCCGAGACGTTGCCGCAGGCCGCATCGCCCACGACGGCGGCGATCTCCCTGCGCAGGCGCGCGAGCGCCTGGGCGTCATCCTCGGCGAAAGCCGAAGCTGCGACGAATGCGGCGACCCAGGACACCGCGGCACCACGATCAGGCAATGGTGACGTCCTTGGCGAGGTAGACGTCCTGGATGGCATTCAGGATCTGCACGCCGTCCTTCATCGGCTTCTGGAACGCCTTGCGGCCGGAAATGAGCCCCGTGCCGCCCGCACGCTTGTTGATGACGGCAGTCTTCACGGCATCGTGCAGATCGTTCTCGCCCGAGGCACCGCCGGAGTTGATCAGCCCCGCGCGACCCATGTAGCAGTTCATGACCTGGTAGCGGCACAGATCGATCGGATGATCGGTCGCGAGGTCGGAGTACATCCGCTTGTCCATCTTGCCGTAGGGATTCTCCTTCGAATTGAGCGCGAGGTAGCCGCCGTTATTCTCCGGCAGTTTCTGCTTGATGATGTCCGCCTCGATGGTCACGCCCAGGTGGTTGGCCTGACCCGTCAGGTCGGCGGACACGTGGTAGTCCTTGTCCTGCTTGAAGGCGGGATTGCGCAGGTAGCACCACAACACCGTCGCGAGGCCCATCTCGTGCGCGATCTCGAAGGCCTTGCTCACCTCGACGATCTGGCGCGCCGAATTGTCGGAACCGAAGTAGATCGTCGCCCCCACCGCCACAGCGCCCATGTCGCGCGCCTGCTTGATGCTGCCGAAGAAGATCTGGTCGAACTTGTTCGGGTAGGTGAGGAATTCGTTGTGGTTGAACTTGAGCAGGAACGGAATCTTGTGCGCGTACTTGCGCGAGCAGGCGCCGAGGACGCCGAGCGTGGAGGCCACGGCGTTGCAACCGCCCTCGATCGCGAGCTTCACGATGTTCTCGGGATCGAAGTACATCGGATTCTTCGCGAACGAGGCCCCGCCGCTGTGCTCGATGCCCTGGTCCACCGGCAGGATCGACAGGTATCCGGTGCCGGCAAGGCGCCCGTGGTCGAACATCTGCTGCAGGCTGCGCATCACGGACGGCGAGCGGTCGCTCGGGGCGAAGATGCGGTCGACGAAATCCGGTCCCGGCAGATGCAGGCTCGCCTTCGGAATCTTGCACACGTGCTTGAGAAGGCTGTCGGCGTCGGCGCCGAGCATGGCTGCGATATCGGTCATCGGAATCCCCCGTCTGGAATGGTCGAAGTTTGGATACCGGGCATTATCCCGCCGCGAGCGACTGCGGACAACGAGGCGCGCCGCCTATAATCCGGCGCCTCATCACTCTCCCCTCCACGACACCCCATGAAACACAGTCTCGGCGACCGACGCGTCGAAGTCCGCGGCAATGCCTGGGTGGCACCCAATGCCACGGTCATCGGCTCCGTCGTCCTGGAAGAGGACTCCAGCGTCTGGTTCAACGCGGTGATCCGGGGCGACAACGACCTCATCACCATCGGCGAGCGCTCCAATGTGCAGGACGGATCGGTGCTGCACACCGACGAGAACGTCCGGCTGACTCTCGGTCGAGACGTGACCATCGGCCACATGGTGCTACTGCACGGCTGCACCGTCGGCGATGGCACCCTGGTCGGCATCAAGGCCACCGTACTGAACCACGCCCGCATCGGCCGCAACTGCCTGATCGGCGCCCATGCGCTCATCACCGAGGGCAAGGAAATTCCGGATCGGTCCCTCGTCATGGGGGTACCGGGAAAGGTGGTGCGCGAACTCACCGACGAGGAGGTGGCGCGCGTCATGGCCAACGCGGACCACTACGTGCGCAAGATCGCCGCGTACCGCGATGGATTGAAGGTGCAGCCTTGAGTTCTCGCCGCTCGGGGAATCCGTAGCCGCGCAGAAATCAGGCGACGGCGCGCATGCCGCCGTCCCGACGATCGCCCAGGCGGCGTTCAGGGAACATCCAGTTCGTCTGGTTCACCCGACGCTCGCCACGGCGATTGTCCGCCGCCATGCGCGAATCGCTTTCCGCGACATGGCGTTCGACGCCGGCGGTCCGCCGGAAAGCTTCGGTGCCGAGGACTACCCTGCCCGTGGCGATGGCCTCGATGGTCGCGATCTCCGGCGTGCTGAAATGCCGGAGCCGGAACAACGTCCAGATTCCCGCGAGCGACTGGACACAGCGGTACTCGCGGCCGGCCTCCTCTCGAAGCACCTGGGCACCCCATTTCTGCGCCCCCCTTGGCAGCGACGGAAACACGTGATGGGTGGCATGCGCGTTGAGGCCGCCAGTCAAGAACGAAGCGACGAACGACTCGGGATACAGGTCCCACGTGCTCCGCAGCTGGCGAACCACCTGATCGGCACTGCGCCGGTCGACCGGCAACGAGTGCGACAGCAAACCCAGGTAGTTGCCGAAGAAGAGCAGGAAGACGATGGCCGGCAGCAACGCCAGCGGCAGCAGCGCCCAGAACAGTCCGATCCGGACTCCCATGCCCAGCCACTCGTGCCAGAGCGGCCGCTGGATCAGCCGCGAGACGTCCGAGCGCAGGTAGCCCAGGACCATGCGGAGCAGATTCCACATGTCTTCGGCAAGAGAATCGCCCCGAAGGTACATCTCGTCTTCCTTCGAGTGCGGTCGCGCGTGGTGGATCACATGATGTCCCTGCAGCCACGACGCCCTGCCGAAGAGCACGCAGTCCAGGGTGAGGAAGGCCACGAGTTCGTTGACCCATTGCCACGGGGCGAAGGCCCGGTGCATGGCATCGTGCCCCACCATCAGCAGGGCGAACCAGGACCACCCGAACACGGCAGATTCGAGCAGCACGAGGGCCGGACGCGTTTCACCTCGCAGCAGCCAGAGACTCCCGAGGAACACGGCGAGCGTGAGCAGGGCCTGCACCCATCCGGATACGTAGGCGGAGAGGGGCAGGTTGCCCGGTCGCCGTTGCCTGATCCGGTCCTTGACGCTTGCCGGCTCCTCCAACAACCCGTCAGGCGGACGCGCCGTCATGTCAGCGTGATACGCGCCACCTCGGGTGGCAGGGCGCGCGGGGGTTGTTTCATCCTTGTTTCCTTGTCGCAACGTTTGCTCTCGGGTGCAAAGCTACGGTGTGGGACTTTGCCCACTGGCGGTCCAGGATCGCCTGGACTCGAGTCCTCCCCTCGAGCCCGATCACAGGTCCCGCCCAGCGCCGGTACGGCCGATCGTCTGAGGGCGGATTCTGGCGCAGCGCGCGCTGCGATTCCAGCGCTTTGCGGGGATTCGGAGCTGCTCGCCCCACTTTGTCAGGAAATCCCCACGCGCCCGAGCCGCCGATCGAGGCCCCGAAGGTCCGGGGAGAATCGGAGTATCCTCGCGCCACCCCGTCACGGCAGGAGCTTCCGGGATGATCAAGTATCAGTTCAAGATCCGCACGCGGGACGGTCTTTCAGTCGACAACCTGAACATCCAGGGGCGCGATCAGGCGGACGCGGAGCGCAAGCTGTTCCAGATGTACCCGAAGTCGGAAGTGCTCGAATGCCACGAGGTCATCGGCGGCACCAGCCGCGACGAGGGTCTCGACCTGGGCGGCATCCTCTCCCTGATCTCGAAGCAGGACCGGGAGGGCTGAGGGGCCAGCCCCTTACTCGACGAAGCCGGTCTCGACCAGCTCTTCCATCAGCGCGTCGTAGTCCTGTGCCCCACGGCTGCCCGGAGCGTGGGTGAAGACGTCCTTGTTCGAGGCGGGGCTCTCAGCCACGCTCACGCTCTCGGAAATCTTGGTCTTGCACAACTCGTCGCCGAAGCGCTCCTGGATGGACTTGTAGATCTCCCAGGACATGTTCCGGCGCGAATCGAAACGGGTCATGACGTAGCGGCGCGGCAGGCGCTTCTTGAGCACGTGCTCCAGTGCCTTCAGGGTCTTCTCGACCTGCATCACGCCCTTGACCGCAAGATAGTCCGCGGACACGGGGATCAGCACCCGGTCGCAGGCGAAGATCGCATTGAGCGACAGCACGCCCAGCAGCGGGCAGCAGTCGATGACGATCGGCCGCCCGGTATTGAGGTTCTCCTTGAGGATGCCGCTGTTCAGGCGATTGAGCACGTTCGGCCCCTTGCCGAACTGCGAATCGACCTTCGAGAGCTCCACGTGGGCCGGGATCACCTCCCAGCCGCCGTTGCTCTCGCGGATCAGGTTGGTAAGCGGCTTAAACTTCTCGTAGAAGGAGAGGATGCTCTCGTCGGCATTGGCCACCGTCGTGCCGCAGATGTACGACAGATGCGCCTGCGGATCCAGGTCGATGGTCAGCGGCCGCTTGCCCCGGCGTGCCAGTGCGGCCGACAGATTGAGCGACGTGGTCGTCTTGCCGACGCCGCCCTTCTGGTTGAACACGCAAATCTTGGCCATGGACTGGAGAATTCCGACGGGACACTGGGGGGAATGTTCTTTCTATAACCCAATCAAAAGGTTGTCAAGGCTAGTTCCATTGACAGTTGAGCTTTGTCACGCAACTGCAAGAGCTCAAGCCCCTCACGCCTTCGGTCGGTTATCGGTCGGTCCGCGCAGGAGTGAAGACAAATTTGTCCCGTTGGTGCAACGGGACGCTGCTGCTGGTCCACGGACTCAGGCGGTAGCGCCGAACCAGGACCGTCCGGCTACTGTTGCGTCGGACCGGAGGATCCGTTGTCGACACCATCCGGCGCCGCGACTTTGCCGCGCATTGCCATCGCCGCGGCGGCGGTCCGGGTCTCGACGCCCAGCTTCTCGTAGACATGCTCGAGGTGCTTGTTCACGGTCCGCGGGCTCAATCCGAGGATGTCGCCGATGTCGCGATTGGTCTTGCCCTTGGCGACCCACATCAGGACTTCCAGCTCCCGGGGGGTCAGGTTGAAGGCCTCGGCCAGGGGCGCCACCTCGGGCTCGCGCCGCCGCTCCTCCAGCTTGAGCAGGAAGCCACCCGTGACAGCGCCGGAATAAATTAAGGCGAGCCTGCGCTCGCCGCGCTCCTCGATCAGGACGCTCGCCTCCCCCGAGGTGGCGCCGCCGTTGGCGGCGACGCGACCCAGTGCCCAGCCGCGCACCCGGTCCGGCAATCCGCTCTCGGCTTCGCCCATGGCGAAGTACTCGGCCAGCCAGCGAACCGCCTGGCGCGTTCGCAGGATCGGCGTCCCGCCCGCGTCGATGACCACGACCGCCCCGCCCGATGCGTCGATGGCATCGCGCGCCCGGGTCGCCCGACGGGCACTCTGGACGTGGGCCGCGATGCGGGCGAGTACTTCCACAGGCTGGATCGGCTTGGTCACGTAGTCGACGCCGCCGGCGGCAAAGCCCGTGAGGACGTGCTCGGTCTCCGTCAGGCCGGTCATGAAGACCACGGGAATGTCACGCGTCGCCTCCTCCAGCTTGAGCCGGCGGCAGGTCTCGAACCCGTCGAGGCCCGGCATCACGGCATCCAGCAGGATCACATCCGGCGTCACGCGGCGCGCCGTGTCGATGGCGCGTTCGCCGTCCGTCGCCACAAGCACCACATAACCTGCTTCGCCGAGCAGGTCGGAGAGCACGGCGAGGTTCTCGGGCACGTCGTCCACGATCAGGACGACGTCCCCGTCACGCGGCGCGGGCATGCCCATCGGCATATCTCCCCAGGCGGCGCTGGAATTCGTCGATGCGGAAACGCCGGACGAGGTCACGCAACTCCAGCACGAACGGCGTGTACTTCGCGTCGAGGTGCTCGATCTCGTCGAGCTTCGCGTGGATGCCCTTCACGTAGCCGATCGTCCCCAGCTCCAGCAGCGCCGTGAGCTGTTCGAGCGGCGGCAGCGCCACCGGGCCCGCCGGCAGTTGCGCACTCTCGTCCGCGTCGCTGCGATGGATCCATTGCAGCCCGAGGTGCCACTCGAGTTTCGCCATGAGTTCCGGCACGAGTACCGGTTTCACGATGAAGTCGCTGCACCCGGCCGCGGACTGCTTGTCCGCGTCGTTCTCGTAGGCATTGGCGGACACCATGATGATCGGCAACCGTGCGAGGCCCGCGGCCCGCAGTTGCCGGCACACCGACCATCCATCCTGGTCCGGCATCGCGATGTCGAGCAGGATCGCATCCGGATGGAAGTCCGCGACCTCGAGCAGGCATTCCCGGCCCGAAGCCGCGAGCCGGACGTCGAAGCCGAGCGGCAACAGGAGATTCGCGAGCAGTTCGCGCTGCGCGACCTGGTCGTCGACCACGAGGATGCGCCGGGCCGCGCCGCGAAATCCGGTGATGTCCGCTTCGAGCCGGGGCGTGGTGCGCGGCGTGTCCACCCGCGACAGGTGCAGCTTGACCTCGAACGTGCTGCCGACGCCGGGCTGGCTGCGCACCGTGATCTCGCCGCCCATCAGCTCCGTGAGCAGGCGCGTGATCGCTAGTCCGAGGCCCGTGCCGATGTCACCGCGCTGTTTCGCCGTGCCGCTGCGCTCGAACGGAAGGAAGATCCGCGTCAGTTCCTCCGGTGAAATGCCGATGCCGGTGTCGGCCACCTCGAAGCGTGCGATCTCGCGCTGGTAGTTCACGCGCAGGGTCACGCTGCCCGAATCGGTGAACTTGACGGCGTTCGCGAGCAGGTTGATGAGGATCTGTCGCAGCCGCCGTTCGTCCGCATGCACCACCATCGGCAGCGACTCCACGCCTTCGAAGCGGAACTCGAGTCCCTTGGTCTCGGCCTGCAGCTCGAACATCTTCACGATCTGGTCGAGGATCTCGGGCAGGTGGACTTCGCCGCGGTCGAGCCGCAGCTTGCCCGCCTCGATCTTCGCGATGTCGAGCAAACCGTCGATGAGGCCGAGCAGATGTTCGCCGCTGCGGCGGATCACGTCGACCGCATCGCGGCGATTGGGTGGAATCTGGGCATCCTTCTGCAGGATCTGCGCATAGCCGAGGATGCTGTTGAGCGGCGTGCGCAATTCGTGGCTCATGCCGGTCACGTAGCGACTCTTCGCCAGGTTCGCGGCCTCGGCTACTTCCTTGGCCTGCTGCAGCTTGGCGTCGGTGCGCTGGTGCGCCTCGATTTCGCGCATGAGCAGGTTGGTCTGGCGGTTCGACTCCTCCTGCGCCACCTTGCGGCTCTCGCTCGCGAGAACCACCCACCATGCGGCCACGGCGGCGATCAACTCCAGCACCGCAAATACCTTGAAGAACACGGCACGCAATTCCGGCAACGCTTCCGTGCTCACACCCGCCAGCGTTACGCTCTCCTGGTAGTAGACGAGCGCGAGGATGCCCGCCAGCGCCGCGGTGAAGCCCGTCAGCAGCGTGAGGTAGTGCGCGAGGCGCGACTTGAGTTGTTCGGTGACCGGCTGCGGCAGGATGCGGCCGAGCGCATGCATGACCTGATCCGAAAAGCGTGCATCGACCTTGCACAGGTCGTGGCAGCGCGCATCCAGCGAGCAGCACAACGAGCAGATCGCCCCGCCGTACGCGGGGCAGTGGGCCATGTCCTCGTGCTCGAAGGCGTTGTCGCAGATCACGCATTTCTTCATCGCACCCGTATCGAACAACGGTGCGGGCTCGCGCGCGATGTAGTAGCGGCCCTTGGTGAGGATCGCGATGGCCGGCGCGCACACGAAAGCCGTGACCAGCGCGATGAACGACGAGAACGCCTGCGCCATGGCGCCGAAGGCACCGAGGAAGGCGGCGATCGACAGCAGCGAGGCGATCAGCATCGCACCCACGCCCACCGGGTTCACGTCGTAAAGATAGGCACGCTTGAACTCGATGTGCTTGGGCGAGAACCCGAGCGGCTTGTTGACCACGAGGTCGGCCACCAGTGCGCCGACCCAGGCGATCGCGACGTTCGAGTACAGACCGAGCACCTGCTCCAGTGCCTTGAACACCCCGAGCTCCATCAGCACCACGGCGATCAGCACGTTGAACACCAGCCAGACGACGCGCCCGGGGTGACTGTGCGTGAGCCGCGCGAAGAAGTTCGACCACGCGAGCGAACCCGCGTACGCATTGGTGACGTTGATCTTCACCTGCGACAGGATAACGAACAGCGTCGTCGCGGCGAGCGCCCATTCGGGCCGGGTGAACACGTACTGGAACCCGATCAGGTACATCTGCGTGGGTTCCGAAGCCTTGTCCACGCTCACCTCGTGCTGGAGTGCGAGGAAGGCGAGGAACGCACCGCCCAGCAGCTTCGCGGCACCCAGGATGATCCACCCCGGCCCGGCGCTGATCAGCGCACTCCACCAGCGCGCGCGATTCGCCCGGTTCTTCTCCGGGAGGAACCGCAGGAAGTCCACCTGCTCGCCGATCTGCGCGATGAGCGAGAACGCGATGGTGGCCGCGGAACCGAACAGCAGCAGGTCGAAACCGGCCCCGCTCTCGGCATGACCGGCGAACGTCGTGAAGTTGGCGAAGGCAGAGGGCTCCTTCCAGAGCACCACCGCATACGGCAGCACGAGCAGCACGATCCACAACGGCTGCGTCCAGAGCTGCAGGCGGCTGATCAGCGTGATGCCGTGCGTGACCAGCGGAATGATGACCAGCGAGCTCACCAGGTAGCCGATGGTGAGCGGCAGCTTGAAATAAAGCTCGAGTGCCAGCGCCATGATGGCCGCCTCGAGCGCGAAGAAGATGAACGTGAACGACGCGTAGATGAGCGACGTGATGGTGGAGCCGATGTAGCCGAAGCCCGCGCCGCGCGTGAGCAGATCCATGTCCAGGCCGTACTTGGACGCGTAGTAGCTGATGGGCAGGCCGGTCAGGAAGATGATCGTGCCCACCACCAGGATCGCCCAGAACGCGTTGGTGAAGCCGAAGGCGATGGCGATCGTGCCGCCGATCGCTTCGAGCGCGAGAAAGGACACGGCGCCGATGGCCGTGTTGGCGACACGGAACTCGGACCACTTGCGGAACGCGCGCGGCGTGAAGCGCAGCGCGTAGTCCTCGAGGGTCTCGTTGGCCACCCACCGGTTGTAGTCGCGGCGGATCTTGACGATCCGCTGGGTCGCCGGGGCACTCACGGCCTGGGATCGCAATTCGGTGGCTCCATCGGAAAGCTGTTCGGCAGGAAGGATTCGGGGCAGCAACTTCGCTTCGCGGCCTGCACTCGGGCCTTCATCGTTTGCAACAAACGAACCAGTGTGAGCTGGTACCCCATGACGCATCGAGACGCCGACGCGGCGCCATTCTCGCGTGCGCGCGCGCGACCCACAACGGCCGGAGGGCCCGCGAGCCTACGTCATTTGACGTACTCGCGATAAGCGCGCGGAAAGAGTGCGGTCAGTCCACGGCAGGCACTTCGTTGGTGCAGCGCACCATCCCCTCTCCGGACGAGGGTTGGACACGATTCCCTCGGCGATTGAATCCAGGTCGGTTACGTCAAAGTGCGTATTGCTGCGCTTGCACACGACCCCGTACCTTGCGCTCCGACGCGAACGGATGTGCAGGCTTCGGAGGAGCGGATGCGTCACCGCCGTGACGCGAATCGCGCGACCTCCGCGATGCCGACAACGTTTCTGTGCTCGCCCCCCCTCGAACGGAAGGAGATCCTGATGACCCGCCGCAATCGTCCCGAATCACCCGATACCGAAAAGGAAGTGCTCTCCCCCGATGCGCTCTCGCGTCGCCGCATCGCGATGGGCCTCGCTGCCGCGCCCTTCGCCGCTGCCATGCCGGGCCTGGCGTTCGGTGCCGACTTTCCCACCGCGAAGGTCAACACCACCGGGCTCGCAATCACCGACAAGGAAGTGACGGTCGGCCAGTTGCATTCGGCCACCGGCACGATGGCGATCAGCGAAACCGGCTCGATCCAGGCCGAGCGCCTCGCGATCGAACAGATCAACGCCATGGGTGGCGTGCTCGGCCGTCAGATCAAGGTGATCCAGGAGGACGGCCAGAGCGACTGGCCCACCTTCGCGGAGAAGGCCAAGAAGCTGCTGGTGAACGACAAGGTGGCCGCGGTGTTCGGCTGCTGGACCTCGGCGTCGCGCAAGGCGGTGCTGCCGGTGTTCGAGAAGGAAAACGGGATGCTCTACTACCCGACCTTCTACGAAGGCCTCGAGCAGTCCAAGAACGTCATCTACACGGGGCAGGAAGCCACGCAGCAGATCATCTACGGCCTCGACTGGGTGGCCAAGGAAAAGGGCGCCAAGTCCTTCTTCCTGATCGGTTCGGACTACATCTGGCCGCGCACGTCCAACAAGATCGCGCGCAAGCACATCGAGAATTTCCAGAAGTCCAAGGTGGTGGGCGAGGAGTACTACCCGCTCGGCCACACCAACTTCAACTCGCTGATCAACAAGATCAAGGTCGCCAAGCCCGACTGCGTGTACGCGATCGTCGTGGGCGGTTCGAACGTCGCCTTCTACAAGCAGATGAAGGCCGCGGGCATCACCGCGGACAAGCAACTGCTGCTCACCATCTCCGTGACCGAGGACGAACTGCTCGGCATCGGCGGCGAGAACTGCAACGGCTTCTACGCCTGCATGAAGTACTTCCAGAGCCTCGATAACGCGAACAACAAGAAGTTCGTGGATGCGTTCAAGGCCAAATACGGCGCGAAGGCGGTGATCGGCGACGTGACGCAGGCGGCCTATCTCGGCCCGTGGCTGTGGAAGGCCACCGTCGAGAAGGCGGGCAGCTTCGACATCGACAAGGTCGCGGCGGCTTCCCCGGGGATCGAGTTCAAGGGCGCGCCCGAGGGCTACGTGAAGATCCACGAGAACCATCACCTGTGGAGCAAGGCGCGCATCGGCCAGATGCAGACCGATGGTCAATTCAAGATGATCGCGGAGTCGGCCGACCTGATCGAACCGAATCCGTTCCCGAAGGGCTACCAGTAACCGCAGGCGCTGCGCCCGTCCCGGCACCAGCCTCCAGGCTGGCATCGCCGGGACGGCTCCTCACCGCAAAGTCACGTGCACCGCAAGGAACCGATCCATGTCCGCAGCCGATATCTGGAACATCGTCCTCATGCAGGGGTTCGCAGGGCTCTCGCTGTTCAGCGTATTGCTGCTGATGGGGCTGGGGCTGGCGATCATCTTCGGGCAGATGGGCGTCATCAACATGGCGCACGGCGAGTTCATGACCATCGGTGCCTACACCATCTTTCTCTGTTCCAGCCTGACACAGACCTACGCGCCGGGCTTCATGCCCTACTACTTCTTCTTCGCGATCATCGCGGCCTTCGTGCTGGCCTTCGGCTTCGGCTGGCTGTCCGAATGGGCGCTGATCCGGCACCTCTACCGCCGTCCGCTCGACACCCTGCTCGCGACCTGGGGCCTGAGCCTCGGCATGCAGCAGGCGTTCCGCTCCACCTTCGGCGCGAAGGAAGTGAGCCCGACGCTGCCCGACTGGCTGCTCGGATCGTGGATGCCCCATGAAGGTCTCGACATCCCCATCAACGGCATGTTCGTGATGGCGCTCACGCTGTTCGTCACGGGCCTCGTGTTCCTCATGCTGTACCGCTCGCGTTGGGGACTGCGCGTGCGCGCGACGGTCGCCAATCGCACCATGGCCAACGCCATCGGCATCAACACGCGCAAGACCGACCGCATGACCTTCGCCATCGGCTGCGGCATCGCCGGCGTCGCGGGCGCGGCCTTCACCACGATCGGCTCCACCGGACCCACCAGCGGCTCGCTCTACATCGTGGATGCGTTCCTGGTGGTGACCTTCGGCGGCGCGGCGAGCCTGCTGGGCACCGTGGCCTCGGCCTTCGGCATCGCGCAGACCCAGTCGGTGAGCGAATTCTTCATGACCGGTTCCATGGCCAGGGTTCTCACGCTGCTGCTGATCATTTCGATCCTGATGATCCGCCCGCAGGGGCTGTTCGCCGCCAAGGTCCGTCGCTGATTTCGCCTCTCCCGGAGCATCGCCCATGAATCGCTTGCGCACCTGGCTCACCACTTCCGAATTCGCCGGCATCGCCGTGCTGGCACTGATCATCGTGGTGGTGCTGCCCCTGAGCGTCGACATCTTCCGCCTGAACCTCGTCGGCAAGTACCTGAGCTACGCCTTCGTGGCGGTGGGGCTGGTGATGCTCTGGGGCTACGGCGGCGTCCTGAGCCTGGGCCAGGGTGTGTTCTTCGGTCTCGGCGGTTACTGCATGGCGATGTTCCTCAAGCTCGAGGCGTCCGACCCGATCAGCACCAAGATCCAGTCCACGCCGGGCATTCCCGACTTCATGGACTGGAACCAGCTCACCGCGCTGCCGTTCTGGTGGGAGCCGTTCCGCCACCTGCCCTTCGCGCTTCTCGCCATGCTGGTGGTGCCCGCGGCACTCGCGTTCGTCGTCGGCTTCGCGATGTTCAAGCGCCGGGTGGGCGGGGTGTACTTCGCGATCATCACGCAGGCCGTGGCCCTGGTTCTGACCGTGCTGATCATCGGCCAGCAGGGCTACACCGGCGGCGTCAACGGCATCACCGATCTCAAGACGATGCTCGGCTGGGACATCCGCACCGACAAGGCGAAGTACATCCTGTACTTCGCCACCTGCTTCCTGCTGATCGGCTCGATCTTCCTGTGCCGGGCGATCCAGAAGAGCAAGCTCGGGACGCTGCTGCTCGCGATGCGCGACAAGGAGGACCGCGTGCGGTTTTCCGGCTACGACGTGGCGAACTTCAAGGTGTTCGTGTTCTGCCTCGCAGCGATGCTGTGCGGCGTCGGCGGAGCGCTGTTCGCCTTGCAGGTGGGCTTCATGTCCGCCTCCTTCGTGGGCATCGTGCCCTCGATCGAAATGGTGATCTTCGCTGCCGTGGGCGGGCGCATGTCGCTGGTGGGAGCGGTGTACGGAACGCTGCTGGTGAACTTCGGCAAGACCTTCTTCTCCGAGAGCTTCCCGCAGCTCTGGCTGTTCCTCATGGCGGGCCTGTTCATCGGCGTCGTGATGGCCTTCCCGGACGGACTGGCCGGCGTCTACAACGACTACATCAAGCCGCGCCTCCAGCGCAGGCGCGAGCCACGCTCGACCACTCCGCCCGAAACGGCACCGTTGCCCGCCACGACCACGCCGGCCGTGAAGGGCTGGAACCCCAGCGTGCCCAGGGTCCGCGACGACAAGGCGGGCGGGAAGCATCCCGACAACGTCGGTCCGGCCGCGGCCTGATCGAGAGTTCACCGGAGCCAAGCCCATGAGCAACACCGATTTCGTATTGGCCATCGAGGACCTCACCGTCTCCTTCGACGGCTTCAAGGCCATCGACAACCTGACCCTGTACGTGGACAAGGGCGAGCTGCGCGTGATCATCGGACCGAACGGCGCGGGCAAGACCACCCTGCTCGATCTCATCTGCGGCAAGACCCGTGCGTCGAAGGGCAGCATCAAGTTCATGAACAACGAGATGACGAAGCTGCCCGAGCACCGCATCGTGCGCTCGGGCATCGGGCGCAAGTTCCAGACCCCGTCCATCTACGAGAACCTGTCCGTGTTCAAGAACCTCGAGGTCTCGTTCCCGCGTGGACGCGGGGTGTTCGGGGCGCTCAGGTTCAAGTGCACGCCGGACGTGAAGGAACGCATCGAGACGGTCGCCGCGGAGATCGGGCTCGCCGATCAGCTCGAGACCGAAGCGGGTCTGCTCTCGCACGGCCAGAAGCAGTGGCTCGAGATCGGCATGCTGCTCATGCAGGACCCGGAGCTGCTGATGCTGGACGAACCCATCGCGGGCATGAGCGTGCGCGAGCGCGAGCTCACCGCCGAGCTGCTCGAACGGATCTGCCGCAACCGCTCGATGATCGTGATCGAACACGACATGGAATTCGTGAAGAAGATCGCCCACAAGGTCACCGTCATGCACCAGGGCAAGATCCTCGCCGAAGGTCCGATGGAAAAAGTGCAGGCCGATCCCAAAGTCATAGACGTCTACCTCGGCCACTGACTGGAGACCTCCCATGCTGCAAGTCGACGACCTTTTCGTGAGCTACGGCCAGAGCCAGGCCATCCACGGCATCTCGTTCAGCGCGAACGACAACGAAACCGTCGCGGTGATGGGCCGCAACGGCATGGGCAAGACCACTCTGTTCAAGGCGCTCGTCGGCGTGCTGCCGGTGAAGCGCGGCAAGGTCGCGCTGGACGGGGCGGATCTCGCCCAGGAGGAATCGTTCCGCCGCGTGGCCAAGGGCATCGGCTACGTGCCCCAGGGACGCATGATCTTTCCGACCCTCACCGTGGAAGAGAACCTCAAGACCGGCCTCGAGAATTCGAAAAGCCGCGAGGTCCCCGAAGACATCTACGCACTGTTCCCCGTGCTCTGGGACATGCGCCGTCGCAAGGGCGGGAATCTCTCGGGCGGTCAGCAGCAGCAGCTCGCCATCGGCCGCGCACTCGCCACCGATCCGAAAGTGCTGCTGCTCGACGAGCCGACCGAAGGCATCCAGCCGTCGATCATCAAGGACATCGCCAAGGCGCTCAACGAGATCCGCAAGCTGCGCAAGATCACCATCGTGGTCTCCGAGCAGGTGCTGTCCTTCGCGCTCGATGTCGCCGATCGCCTGTTCGTGATCGAAGGCGGCCGGCTGGTGCATGAATCACCGCGCGAGGCGATCGACGCCAACCGCATCAAGCAGTACCTCTCAGTTTGAGCTGATAGCCGCGAGACCGAGCAGTGCCGGGGCGTCCGGCGGTATCCCCTTGTCGTCGGACGCCCTCTTTCGAAAGACCAAACCTGCGAAGAGGATGACATGCCGGAAACCCTAGTAAAAGTCGATCTGAAGGCTTCTCCCTACGACAACCCGATGATCCACAACCGCTGGCATCCGGACATTCCGATGGCGGCGTGGGTGAAACCCGGCGACGACTTCGTCCTCGAGACCTACGACTGGACCGGCGGCTACATCCAGAACAACGACTCGGCGGACGACGTGCGCGACGTGGACCTGACCACCGTCCACTTCCTGTCCGGCCCCATCGGCGTGCATGGCGCCGAACCCGGTGACCTGCTCGTGGTGGACCTGCTCGACATCGGCGCCCTGCCCGAAAGCCTCTGGGGCTTCAACGGCTTCTTCTCCAAGAAGAACGGCGGCGGCTTCCTGACCGACCATTTCCCGCTGGCGCAGAAATCCATCTGGGACATCAGCGGCATGTTCACCCACTCGCGCCACGTGCCGAACGTGCGCTTCGCGGGCCTGATCCATCCCGGCCTCATCGGCTGCCTGCCCGACCAGAAGATGCTGGAGACCTGGAACAAGCGCGAAGTGGACTTCATCGCGACCAACCCGACGCGCGTACCGCCGCTCGCCAATGCGCCGTTCGCCTCGACGTCCCATGCGGGCAAGGCAACCGGTGCCGCGAAGGCGAAGGTCGATTCAGAGGGCGCCCGCACGGTGCCGCCACGCGAACACGGCGGCAATTGCGACATCAAGGATCTTTCGCGCGGCTCCAAGATCTACTTCCCCGTCTACGTGAAGGGCGCGGGCCTGTCCATGGGCGACCTGCACTTCAGCCAGGGCGACGGCGAGATCACCTTCTGCGGCGCCATCGAGATGGCGGGCTGGACCCACCTCAAGGTGGACCTCATCAAGGGCGGCATGGCGAAGTACGGGATCAAGAACCCCATCTTCAAGCCGAGCCCGATCACGCCGACCTACAACGACTACCTGATCTTCGAAGGCATCTCGGTCGACGAATGGGGCAAGCAGCACTACCTCGACGTGCACGTGGCCTACCGCCAGGCGTGCCTGAACGCGATCGAATACATGACCAAGTTCGGATACTCGCGCGCGCAGGCGCACTCCATCCTCGGCACTGCACCGGTGCAGGGTCACATCAGTGGTGTCGTGGACATCCCCAACGCATGCGCGACGCTTTGGCTGCCCACGCAGATCTTCGACTTCGACATCAGCCCGAACGCGAGCGGCCCGACCAAGTCTGTGACGCAGGGCATGGACATGCCGATCTCGCCGGACAAGTAGGAGGTAACGCCATGCCGCTCTACGAGTACTGGTGCGAGGAGTGCGGTGACTTCACCGCGATGCGGCGGCTCGCCGAGTTCGCCGAACCCCATCCCTGCCCCGACTGCGGTACCCCGGCCCCGCGCGCGCTGATCACCGCGCCGCGGGTGTCCGGCATGGCGTCCGAGCGCAAGGCCGCGTTCGCCATCAACGAACGCAGCGCGCACGAACCGCAATCCAAGGAGGCGTATCTCGCGAAGAAGCAGCACGGCTCGGGCTGCTCCTGCTGCACGCCGGGGCTGCCGAAACGGGCGACGGCGAAGGGTGCGGACGGCAGCAAGGCGTTTCCGACCGCGAGGCCGTGGATGATCAGTCACTGACGCCGGCCCCCATCCCGACCTTCCCCCACTGAAGTGGGGGAAGGGGTGTACATCCCCTCCCCTGCGCGCAGCGTGGGGGAGGGTCAGGGAGGGGGCAACCTACGGCACCTCGCGCAACACCCTTAATCCCAGGTTATTACTGCGCAACTGCGGCTCGAGCCCATAGCGATACGACGCTCGCACCCAAACCGGAAACACGTTCCAGCTCCCGCCGCGGCCGATGCGCTTCTTGCAGCCGTCGGCCGAAACTGCGCTCCCGTCCGCAGGCGCGCCAGCGTACGAGCCATAACAGTCGGAGACCCATTCCCACACGTTGCCCAGCGTGTCGTGAAGGCCGAGGGCATTGGGCGCGTAGCTGCCGACCGGAGCCGTCTCCACGAAGCGGTCGTCACACTTGAAATTCGGCCAGCCGAACCGGTATTTCACCTTCGACGACTCGTCGTACACGTTGGCGAATTCGCAGGCCTTCGCCGCGTCGGTGCCCCAGGCACTCGCCTGATCCGACCCGCCGCGCGCCGCGTATTCCCACTCCGCTTCGCTCGGCAGCCGATAGGCCTTGCCCGTTTTCGTCGAGAGCCATTTCGTGTAGCCGACCGCCTGTTCGTAGTTCACGTTCAGTACGGGTCGCTTGCCGCGTCCCCAGCCTTCGTCGGGCGTGCGCTCGCAGGCCTTGTCGGCCACGCAGGCATCCCATTCGTCGTACGTGACTTCGTATTTGCCGAGCGCGAACGGCTTCGCGATGGTCACTGCACGGGGCGGTCCTTCGTCGTCGTCGGCGCCCTGATCACCCGGCATCGCGCCCATGGTGAACTGTCCGGCCGGGATGACCACGAGCTCGGGACACTGGTCGCAGTCCCTGAGGACGGTGCCCGCCGCGGGCGTGTCGGCAGCCCAAGCGGTTCCTGCGGCGACGAGAAGGAATACGAGGACGAGGCTGCAGGCATTGCGATGGCCGGACATGCGAGGTCTCCATGGGTCTGGTTGCCGAGGCCGAGACAGTGCCTGAATCCGGAAAGCTTGTCGCGGCGCCCCGACGATTGCCGATTGCCCGAAATCGGGCGGTTAGAATCCGCCCCATGAAACTCATGCCCATCGGCCGTTCCGGCGAGCCGGAAGACCGGGACGTCCCGATGTCCGACATCGCGAGGGACGTCTGTGCCGGCACGGCGATTCTGTATGAGACGGTTGGCTTCGAACCGCCCTGGATCGGATACCTCGCCATGGTCGATGGTGAATTCGCAGGCACCTGCGCGTTCAAGGCGCCACCGGCCGATGGCCGCGTCGAGATCGCGTACTTCACCTTCCCGCCGTTCGAGGGCCGGGGCATTGCGACGCACATGGCGCGCGAACTCGTGGCGATCGCACATTCCAGCGCTCCGGACGTTCGCATCGTCGCGCAGACATTGCCCGAAAGGGGCGCCTCCACGTCCATCCTGAGGCGGCTCGGCTTTCAGCCGATCGGACCGGTGGAGCATCCCGAAGACGGCACCGTCTGGGAATGGCATCTGCAAGCGCCCGCCACCTGAAGGACTTTCATCGTGGCCATCCGCATCGTCCGCCTCGGTTCCGCCAGACTCCCCGACGAGGGCCTTCGCATCGGCACGGTGCGGCGTCCACCTCGCGGCGTACCGAAGAGCGAGTTCGCCTCGCAGGACTGGTACGACGTGTGGTTTCCGAATCTCGCACCGAGCGCGGCAACGGTGAAGCTCGCCCAGGACGCCAGCAACGACCGCGAATGGCAGGCTTTCGTCCGGAAGTATCGTGCCGAATTGGCGACGCCCGACAACGCCCGCACGCTCGACCTGCTCGCCGCCCTGTCGCGGTACGCGAGCTTTTCCGTCGGCTGCTATTGCGCGGATGAATCGCGTTGCCATCGCTCGGTGTTGCGCAGCCTGCTGGCCGAACGCGGTGCGAAGCTGGCCTGATTCGCAAAACGCGGCCGAGGCGCCACCCTCGGAGCAGGTCCGTTGCTAGGGCCCTAGAAGTTCCAGATCTCTTCGAGCGCCTGCCCCACTCGCAACATGCGGCCGGTGCCTTGCGCCACCACCGCGTTCTGCCCGAATGCCACGCCACCAAGCTGCGGATGCATACGGAATTCGGTGAGCGTGCGCAGCGGCTCCTCGCCCACCTGCGCCGTGTCCTGGTCCGTGGTCGTGACCTGGCAGCGCGTGCAGGCCTTCACCAGCCTGAGTTCGATCCCGTCGGCTGCAAGTGCGTCCATGCGGTCCTCGTCGAAGGCTTCGACGCCGGTGATGACGATGTTCGGGCGAAAGCGATTCATCGGCAGCGGAGTCTCCAGACGCGCATTGAGATCGGCTAGCGACGCTTCCGAAATCACGAGGATCGCGAAGCCATCGGAGAACTCACTGAAGGCCGGCAGGTCGCGTGCGTAGTCCGGATCGCTCGGACGTGGCCGTGCCGGATCGAATCGCACCAGTCGCACCGGTCGACCCAGGTGTCGGGTGAACCATCCCGCGGCTGCATCGCCTTCGTCGATGCCGACGCAACGATCCCCCCACACCTCGACACTCATGCGCGGCCCCTCGCGGCCGCGTTCGAGCGCCAGCACTTCCATGCCCGGCGCGCAGAGCGTCAACACGCCGTGGTCGAGGGCCGTGACCACGAGCGCGAGACGCGGAATCTCGCGCTGGGTGACGAAGCGACCGTTCGGGTGTACGACCATCCAATGACGATCGTGTGCGAGCCCTGTCCGTGCGAGTTCGGCGCTTTCGAGGGCGATGCCGCGACAACCTTTGACCGGGTAGATGTAAAGATTGCTGACAATTGCCATGGTGCGCCGCCGCGCCGGCGGGGAAAAGTGGTGGGACCCGGACTATAGCGGCTGGCCCTTTGTCGTCGGAAGCGCTATCGGGGTTGACAGCGGTTGCGAGCAGCGTAGCCTGAAGGCGTTCGATCAGCGGACTAACCATCTGGCCCGGCATCCGGATGGCATAAGAATACGGGGGCCGTATGCAACAACGTTCTTCCACGCCCAATCGGGCCGCGGGGTCGAAACCCGTGACTCCCGCCGGTGGCGTGCCGGCACAGGCCAAGGCCGAAAGCGATCTGGGTCGCGGATTCCGAACGCGCTTCGAGATCATCGCCGCCGTGACGGACGCGCTGAAGGACCACAGCTACCGTCTGCGGCACGGCGTCTACGTCGACGACCTGCGCTTCGAACCGGCGCGCGACGATGGACGGGAGACCGACGAATACGACGCGCAGGCGAAGGCGATCCTGCTGCGGCACATCGGCACTTGGGAATTCATCGCGTGCGCCCGGCTCATCCGTCCGCCCGAAGATGATCTCGAGCAGCCGCTGCCCTTCGAGCGCTTCTGCGCTGCCACGGTGGACCACGCACGCCTGAGTGCCGATGCCGTTCCACGGCACCAGATCGCTGAAGCCTCACGGCTCGCGGTCATCTCGAAGTTCCGCCGCCGCGAAGGGGAGGCGCCGGTGCCCGCACCGCTCGACGATCGCGACTTCGGCGACCTCCACTTTCCGCGCTTCCCGTACATGATCATCGGGCTGTACCTCGGCATCGTCGCGCTCGCGCGGCTCGACGGCATCAAGCGTCTCTACCTCCTGACCGAACCGAAGCTGGCCGAACACCTGTCGCGGCTCGGCGTGGAAGTGGTGACGGTGGGCGGGCCGGTGGAGCATCGCGGCACGCGCATCCCGTCGATGATCGACGTCGACGACGTGGTCGCGAAGCTCAACCGCTACGTCCGGCCCATGTACGGCGAGATCGTCGACCAGCTCGGCAATCCCTGGGACGCGCCGGGCCGCTGAGCCCGGCGTCCTGCCCGCCGTCCTACCTCAAGGCAGGTCGATCGGCCAGTTAATCCCGGCGGTGATGCCGCCGTCCACGCGCAGGATCTGTCCGGTGACGAAGGCGCTCGCTTCCGACGCGAGGAAGATCGCCGTCCCCACCAGTTCCTTCACGTCGCCCAGCCGTCCGAGCGGCGTGACGGTCCTGCCCCAGGCATCCATCTTCGGTTCCGCCCAGAGCTTCTTCGACAGGTCGGTGGGAAAGAAACCGGGGGCGATGGCGTTCACGCGGACACCGCGCGGCCCCCACTCCAGCGCCATGCCGCGCGTCATCATGCTCACGCCGCCCTTGCTCATGGCGTAGGGCGTCACGCCGGTCAGCGGCGCATAGGTGTTGAGCGAATCGATGTTGATGATCGACCCGCGACCCCGCGCCAGCATCTGCCTTCCCACCGCTTGCGCCACCACGAAATGTCCGCGTAGATTGATGTCGAGGATGCGGTCGTACTCTTCCATCGTGTAGTTCTCGACCCGCTTGCGCACGTTGATGCCGGCGACGTTGAGCAGCGTGTCGATGCGGCCGTGCTTCGCGATGACGGCATCGACCAGGCGTCCGACAGCCTCGGGATCGGCGACGTCGCAGACGATGGCCTCGACCGCCACGTCGCCCGACATGGCTGCCCGCGTCGCCTCGAGCGTCGCCTGCTCGCGACCCGCGATGATCACGCCCGCCCCGCGTTCGGCGAATCCCGCCGCGAGTGCCTTGCCGATGCCACGGCTCGCACCGACCGCCAGCACGACCTGGCCCTGCACCGAAAACAGCTGGTCCTCCATCTTCTCCCCTTTCATTGTGACGGTGACGGCGCACCGCCGAGGCTTAGGTCGCCTCGTTCGTCGAACGGAATCGAACCCGCATTGCGGGTCGCGAGCTTGCCCTTGATCCGGTAGCGGAAACTCTCCAGGCCGGCATCCGAGCTCATGGCACCGAGCTGCCGCAGGATGCTGGTGATGCCGCTCACGGTCTCGACCTCGACGAATTCGGAGCTGAACCGCGGCACCGTCAACGACTTCGGACTCACGCCCTTGGCGAAGGGCTTGTCGTTCAATTCGAGATCGAAGCTCACCCCCTTCACCTGAAGATCGCTGTCGTTCGGGTTCTGGATCCGGAGCTTCACGAAGTACTGCTGTTCCAATACGCCGGCGGTACCCATGCGTACGTCCGACACGGTCACCGACGGCGGTTCCAGCTTGCCGGGCATGTTCGCGCAGGCGGCCAGCACACACACCGCGGCGGCGATCAGCATTCTGCCAACGAAGGTACTCATCTCTGCACTCCTCCTGGAGAGGCGTTCGGGGCGAGAGGATAGCACCCCGGTTCGCGGCCCTTGATACACTCGCGACCCACCATGAACCGACCGACGTTCTCCATCGACGAGCCGGTACGCGCGCTGGGCGTTCGCGGCGCCTTCGCCATCCTGACCGGGCTCGACAATGCGACCGTCGACGCTCAGGCGCTGGACTCCTGGCGTGCAGGGCTCGTCCTGCATTTGCGCGGCGAACTCGTGCCGGATTTCATCGAGCGCGATCCGGTGCTCGCGGGCTTTCGTTCCCTGCACGATGCGGTCGGCCGGTCGAATCGCCGGTTCCCGTCCTCGGCCGAGGCGCTCGTCGGCCTGTTCCTGCGCAAGGGCGTGGTACCCGCCATCAGTCCGCTCGTGGACGTCTACAACGGTGTATCGCTGACGACGCGCCTGTCCCTCGGCGCCCACGACCTCGCCCGGGTGCAGGGCGATATCGCGCTGCGCCTGGCCACCGGCACGGAGCGCTTCGTTGCGCTCGGCGCCGTCGATCCCGAACCGATCTCGCCCGGCGAGTATTGCTACGTCGACGGATCGGGCGACGTGCTGTGCCGGCTCGAGCATCGCCAGTGCGAACACACCAGGGTGACCGCCGCAACCACCGACTGCTTCTATATCCTGCAGGGCAACGCCAACACGTCGCGGGAACTGATCGAGGCCACGCTCGATCGATTGGTCGATCTCACGCAGCGCTTCTGCGGCGGTCGGCTGGAAGCGTCCTGGATCGTTGCGTGATGGGTCCGTCGTCCTCCTGGAGGTAGCCATGTCCCGATCGACCGTGATGCGCAGGCTGAAGCAGCTCGTGGCGGCCGCAGGCCGCCGACGGGAACAGCCCATCGAACCGGCAACCTCGCGCCGGCGCTTTCTCGCGAGTTCGGTGCTGGCCGGCAGCGCGATGTCGCTCGCACCGGTCTCGGAAGTGGTCCGCGCCGCAACCCGGCGGAGCACGCCTCGTGTCGCCGTCGTGGGCGCCGGTCTCGCCGGACTGGCGGCCGCACACACGCTGCGCAAGGCCGGCATCCACGCGACCGTGTTCGAAGGCAACACGCGGATCGGGGGGCGATGCTTCTCCGAACGCGAGGCTTTCACCGACGGCCAGGTGGCAGAGCGCGGCGGCGAATTCATCGACTCGGTCCACGGCGAACTGATCGGCCTCGTACGCGAGCTGCACCTCCCACTGGACGACGTGCTCGAGGCCATGCCGGCTGGCACCAACGCCTATACCGTCCTCGACGGCACCACCTACACGGTCGCCGATGCCACCCGAGACTACGAAGGTCTCTTCCCGCTGGTGCAGGCACAGGCGAAGGCGCTCGGCGACGGCTATGGCTACGCCGGTTCGAACGCCACCGCCCGGAAGCTCGACGCGATGAGCATGGGTCAGTGGATCGAGCGTTTCGTGCCGGGCGGCCGCAGCTCGCGCTTCGGGCGCCTGCTCGCCAACGCCTTTGCGGAAGAGTTCGCCGTGGAGGTGGAGCGGCTGTCGGCCGTCAGTCTCGTCCTCTCCCTCGCACCTTCACCCCGCGAGTCCTTTGCAGCGTACGCGGCATCGGACCAGCGCTATCACGTGCGGGGCGGCAACGACCAGGTCGTCCATCGCATGGCCGGGCTGCTGCAAGGCCCGCTCGAAACCGGCACGGCCCTGATCGCGGCACAGCGCCTGCCGGACAAACGCTGCAAGCTCATCTTCCAGCGCGACCTCACGATCACCGAGGCGGTGTTCGACCGCGTAGTGATCGCGATCCCCTTCGCGACCCTCGGTCAGGTGGATCTCGCGAAATCGGGCTTTCGGCAGCTCAAGCGCAAGGCGATCCACGAACTACCCATGGGGGCGAGCACGAAGCTGCAGCTCCAGTTCGACGAGCGCTACTGGAATGCACGGGGCAACAATGGCGAAGTGCGCATCGAAGGCAGCTTCCACAGCACCTGGGAAGTCACTCGCGGCCAGCCCGGTGCCGCGGGCATCCTCAATTGCTGGACCGGCGGCACCCTCGCGGTGCGCGCCGGCGAACGCTCGAAGGAGGAGCAGGCCGAGATCGCGCTGGACGATCTCGAACGCGTCTGGCCGGGCATCCGGGAAAAATGGAACGGCCGCGTCATCCGCAATGCCTGGCGCACCAATCCCTGGTCAGGCGGCTCGTACGTGTACTACCCGCCGGGCTACATGACCACGCTGCTGGGTATCGAAGCCGAGCGCGAGGGCAACTACTTCTTCGCGGGCGAGCACACCTCGGGCGAGTGGCAGGGCTTCCTCAACGGTGCCGTGGAGAGCGGCATGCGGGCTGCGCATGAAGTCCTGGCATCCCTGGGCGTGCGGCGCGCGGGCGGCACGTCCTGAGTCCGGCCCGTGATGCGCGTTCCGTGCCGCGGACCTGTCAGCGATCGAACCAGAGGTACTGGACGGCGAACGACAATGTCCGGAAATCGCCTCCGATCCGGGTGCTGAACCCGTTGGCCCAGGCGAATTTGGCCGACCACCGGCGATCGATCGGGACCGACAGCGTGACGCCGTAGCGGGAGTTCTCCTGCAGGTCCTCCTTGGCGATCCCATCCACGCTGGTGCGACCGCCTGAATAGTAGGTCGCGTTGCCCGCTAGCCAGAGCCCGGGTCGGAAGGTATAGCCCGCGTGCAGCTGAAACGTCGCCAGCGGGTCCTGCTGGCGCCGGCTGTTGCCGTTGAACTCGTCGTTGTCGGTGAACAGCCAGACACCGGCCGAACCTTCCACGAACCAGTTGCCGATGGGGTGGGAGAGCCCGATCTCGGGTTTGACGGCCCAGCGATTGCCACCGATGTTGATCAGCTTCGACGGATCGTACTCGCCGGTGGGCGCCACGACGCTCAGGCTGGCGCCCAGCGTGGTGGAAGGCGTGCGTTGCGCGAACTCCTTGGGCGTAAGCGCCGGACCCCCGAGGAGGTTCACGGCCAGGCGCAGCCGGACATCGGCGAGACCGGAGCGTCCCACGTACTGGCGCTGTTCGCCCACGTCGCCGGAGAAATCGCCATCCACATAGGGAATCGCGATCGCGGCGCTCGCGGATCGGCCGGCCAACCCGAACGTGCGCGCATAGCCCAAGGCCCCCGACTCGATCTTTGCCGTGACGTCGGTCGCGGTCAGGGACGGATCGAACAGGACACCACCGTCGGACTTCGAGTATGCGAGCACCAGGAAATTCGCGCCCACCGGCGCCGCGGAATAGGCCCGGGGCTCGAGCTCCTGCGCGCCCGCCGTGCACGCGAATCCGGCACACGCCAGCAACCCAATCGAGCCAATTCGAGACATCGAAGCCATAGGCCAAGCCCACGTTCCGTACGAGGTGGAAACCCGGATCGCATGTTCACACATCCGGGCGGCCTGGGTCACCCCCGGCGCCTGGCACGAGACCCCGGAGCCCATTTCGCTTCCGGCTTCTTCTGCGACTCCGGACCGTAACGAGTCGGCCATTTTGCTCGAACTCGCGCCCAACATGGAAGCTGATGGGCGTTGCGAGGATTCCCTTGGCGTCGGAACCGGATCGCCGATGAGATCCATGCAATTGCGCACCGCTGCTCGACGGTCGGCGCCGGCAACCGCGCTACGAGACCGAAACCATTCTTGGTGCACGACCGATCTCATCGCGCACCTTCCCGGCGCGTTGCAGTTTTCGGACGCACTGACGTGACGCGTCGGTCCCGAGTCAATGCAAAGCGAGCGAGATTGTGGTGCGCTTTTCAGGAAACGCATACAGAAGTGTTACCCCCATAGAGGTATTGAGCGCACGTGGCACCAGCGCTTCTAATGGCTCCACATGAATGCATGACGCTTCGCGCATAGCGAATCGACGCAATCGCTGTTCCGGCAACGCTTCTCGTACGCTCGACAAATCGCGCAACAGGTGCTCCCATGCCGAACGATGTTGCAGGTCCCATCCGTCACTTCAACACCGGCAATTCCGTTCGCGTCGCCTGTGACGTTGGCGGCACCTTCACCGATATCTGCATCGTGAACGAAGCATCCGGCAGGATGCACGTCGCGAAAGTTGCCACGACGGGTGACCCGATCGAAGGCGTGCTGCAGGGTATCGCCGCGGGAGGAGTCGACCTGAAGGACGTGGTGCTGTTTTCGCATGGCACCACGCTCGCCACGAACGCCTTGATCACGCGAAAGTTCCCGCCGGCCGTCATGGTGACGACGCTGGGCTTTCGCGACGTGATCGAGATCCGTCGCGGCACGCGCAACGACCTGTGGGATACCTATGCCGAGATGGCAGGCCCCTACATCCGACGACGTGATCGGCTGACGGTCACGGAACGCGTCGACTACGCCGGCAAAGTGATCACGCCGCTGGACGAGAAGGAAGCGCGCGCGCTGGCAGCGGTCATTCGGCGTCGCCAGGTCAAGACCGTGGCCATCTGTTTCATCAACGCGTTCGCCAACCCGGAGAACGAGGAGCGGATGCGCGAGATCCTGATGGAAGAACTGGAGGACGTCGTGATCTCGATCTCCAGCGAAATCATGCCCGAGATCTTCGAACATGAGCGCTTCTCCACCACTGTGGCCAACGCGGTGCTGGCACCGGTGGTCGGCTCCTACGGCAAGGGCCTCTCGGAGCGAATGGCGCAGGGCGGCTACAAGGAAGACGTGCTGCTGCTGCATTCGGGAGGCGGCGTGATGACCGCCAAGACGGCAGAGAAGTTCGCTGCCCGCCTGGCCGCCTCCGGCATCGCCGCCGGAGCCATCGCCAGCCGACACGTGGCGCAACTGGCCGGCTTCGAGAATTCCATTGGACTGGACATGGGTGGCACCAGCACCGACGTATCGCTTTGCGATCGCGGCAACCTGCGCATCACCAAGGATTGGCACGTGGAGTACGGCTATCCCATCTGCTTCCCGAGCATCGAAGTGCTCACGATCGGTGCCGGCGGAGGCTCACTCGCCTGGCTGGATGATGCCGGTTCGTTGCGCAACGGCCCGCAGTCGGCCGGCTCGAATCCGGGCCCGGCGTGCTACGAGCGCGGCGGCACTCACGCGACGAACTCCGATGCAAACGTCGTGCTGGGTCGCCTGGGTGCCGAACTCGCAGGGGGTACCGTCAAGCTCAACAAGGCGCTCGCAACGCAGGCGATACAGGAGGGTGTTGCCGACCCACTTGGACTGAGCCTTCTGGAAGCCGCGACGGCCGTGATCAAGGTGGCGAATGCCAACATGGCCGACGCCGTGCGGCTGATCTCGATCCGTCGAGGCTACGACCCGCGCGACTTCGCTCTGGTCGCTTTCGGCGGTGCGGGGCCGCTGCACGGAGCCGCGCTCGCGAAGGACCTCTCGATTCCGACCGTGCTGATACCTCCGAACCCCGGCGTCACTTCGGCGCTGGGCTGCCTGCTGGTGGACATCAAGCACGACATCTCGAGCATGTTCCTCAGCAATGCGAAGGACGTCGATCCGCTGATCGTGGAGCGGACGTTCCAGTCGCTCGAAGCAGAGGGCCGAGATCGTCTGGAGCATGAGGGCGTGCCCGAGGATCGCATGCTGTTTCAGCGCTTCATCGACATGCGCTACCTCGGGCAATGGCGGTCCATGGCGGTGCCCGTCAGCGCCCCCATCCGTTCGCTCGAGGAGGCCATGGCCACCTTCCACGAAGAGCACGGGCGCGAGCACAACTACAAGCGCACCGACGCGCCGGTCGAAGTGTATCGATTGAGCGTATCCGCTACCGGCCTCACACCCAAGGCGCAGTTCGCCAAGCATGCGTTGGAGACCGGTGCGACGGCCACTCCGATCGGCTATCGGGACGTCAAGTTCGACGAAGCGCCGGAGCCGTTGAAAACACCACTGTACAACCGCGAAGACCTCGTAGCTGGCACCGTGATCATCGGTCCGGCCGTCATCGATCAGCTCGACTCCACGACCGTCGTTCCGCCGGGCGTCACGGCCGAGGTGGATCCGTGGCTCACGATCATCCTGAGAATTCCCTCCGGATCCTGACCCCGCGCTACGGCAGAGTCCAGGTCCGACACCAGATCCAAGGCAGCACGAATCCCGATCCATGCACCCAGGGGAGCCTTTGCAATGAGTCAGCCCGCCAAGACGCAAACCCTCGATCCGGTCACCTTCGAGGTGCTGAAGAATGCCTTCGTCAATATCGTCGACCAGATGGCGGAGCAGATCTTTCGCACCTGCTATTCGTTCGTCATCTACTCACGCGATTTCTCCTCCGCGCTCTGCGACCCTCAGGGCAATACGGTGATGCAGGGCAGCGGCGACATCGCGGCGCACGTCGGCACGCTCCACTACACCGCCCAGGCGGTGATCAACAACTTCCCCGGTGACATTCATCCCGGCGATGTGTTCGTCGTGAACGACGTGTACCAGGGTGGAACCCATTTCAACGACACGCGCATCGTGCGGCCAATCTTCTACAAGGGCGAGCTGCTGGGCTTCTCCCAGGCGAACGGGCACTGGGCCGACGTCGGCGGGGCCGTCCCGGGCTCGTTCAACGTCAGTGCGCTCGACCACATGGCCGAAGGCCTGCGCATCACCCCGACACGGGTATGGAGCAAGGGACAGTACCTGACGGACGTGTGTCGCCTGATCGCATCGAACACCCGCGCGCCGCTCGACATCATCGGCGACATGCAAGCGCAGGCCGAGGCGACTCGGGTCGCCGAACAGGAAATTGTCCGACTGGCCGACAAGTACGGTGTCGAGACCATCAAGACCGCCTTCGGCGAAGTTCAGGACTACGTCGAGAAGCTGACCCGCCAGCGCATCTCGAAACTGCCGGATGGGGTGTGGGAGACCGAAGACTACATCGACGTTGACCCGGCTGCCGGAGAAGGCCTGGTACCGATTCGCATCAAGATGACGATCGAGGACGATCACGTTCACTACGATCTGTCCAAATCGCATCCGAAATCCATCTCGACCTTCCTGAATTCGTGCTTTGGGGGCAGTTTCGCTGCGATCGTCGCCGGCACCAAGATGCAGTTCCCCGACATTCCGTTGAATTCGGGTTTCTATCGAGTGGTGACGGTCGACCTCGGGCCCGCTGGCAGCGTCGTCAATGCCAGTTGGCCGACACCGGTGGCGGGATTCTGCTCCGGGCCGTTCGAGAAGATCATGAACGCGATCTTCGAACTGTGGGCCGAGATACTTCCGGAACGCGCGATGGCGTGCACTTTCAATCTCGAGTATCTGCTGATCGGGGGTCGCGATGGACGGCATCCTGATCGCCCCTACTTCATGTGGTACGACTGGATGGTGGGCGGTTGGGGCGCTCGCAACGGGCGCGATGGCTGGGCCGCGAGCGGGCCGGTGTTCGGCGTCCAGTTGGGCACTCAACCCTTCGAAGGCCAGGAGCGGCTGTCGCCGGTGCTCACGACCGAGCACGAACTGCTGGTCGACTCCGGCGGGCCCGGCAAGAGCCGCGGCGGGATGGGCGTGCAAAAGGGCGGGACGCTGACGCTCGCCGAACGCTCCGTGGCGTCGTACTGCTGCGACCGCGAACGTTCGGTGACCTGGGGTCTGTGGGGCGGCTTGCCGTCGATACCGCATGGCGTATGGGTCAATCCCGGACAGCCGAGCGAACGCTATCTGGGATCGCTGTTCTCGAGCGTGCCGATCGAAGCCGGCGATACGATCACGCGTCCTTCGGCAGGCGGCGGCGGTCTGGGTGATCCGCTGGCGCGCGATCCCCAGGCGGTCTGCGAGGATGTGACGGACGGCTACGTATCGATCGAACGTGCACTCATCGACTACGGCGTGGCGATCATCGAGGTCGATCGCGATCTTGCCGAGTACCGGGTGGATGAAGTAGCGACGGCATCAGCCCGACAGCGCATCCGCCAGGCGCGGTGGGGCTGGCTGGAGGAGGACGCCGAATCGGTGGCGGCCCGCTATCGCTCCAAGCAGCTGACGATGCTCGATCTGGTGCGCCAGTACGGAGTGATCGTCGACTGGGGCACGGGGAAGCTGTTGCCCAAGACCACTACGCAGTTTCGCGCGATGCTGCGGCGGCGCACGGCTCCCTATTGGACGCAGGCATCCGGTGCGATCGCCGTGGCCCCCACTCTCAAGATCGCCGAGGCCGCCTGACGTGCGTTGCTTCCTCCTGGCGGCACGAGAGGTCGATCGATGACCGGTGCTGATGACATGACCACACAGGTGATGGCGGCTGCGGCGCACCTGTTGACCGCCTTCGGCGAGAACCGCATCGAGGACTACTTCGAGTGCTTCACCCCGGAGGCGACGTTCATCTTCCATGGCCTCGATCGCCGCCTCGCTTCGCTGGCGGAGTATCGCGCGGCCTGGGTCGGCTGGGTACGCGACCTGGACCTGAGCATCCTCGGCGCCGCATCGCAGAACCAGACCGTCGACCTCGTGGCTCCCGGTGTCGCGCTGTTCACGCATTCGGTGCAGGTCACCGCACGCACCACCCAAGGCGTCGAACAGCGCCGCGAACGCGAGACCGTCGTGTTCGTGCATCAGCCGAGCGGGCGCTGGCTGGGCGTGCATGAACACCTTTCCAAGGATCCAAACCCCTGACCACAAGGCACGCTGCCGCCCCCTGAAGTTGAGTTCGCCCCACCCTACCGCGGCTCGATTGCTCCCACGACCGCACCCATCTCAAAGGAAACCGCTACATGGACATCAAGCTTGACCGCAGACGCGTACTGAAAGCCGCCGTTGCCGGATCCGCCGCAGCGATGGGGCCCTGGTTCATCAAGGATCTCCACGCGGCCGACGAGATCAAGGTCGCCGGCATTCACGATGCCTCCGGCGGCCTGGATCTGCTGGGACGACCCATGATCGACGTGCTGACGCTGGCGGTGGAGGAAGCGAACGCTGCCGGCGGCCTGCTCGGCAAGCAGATCAAACTCATCAACTACGACGCCCAGTCGAACATCCAGTACTACACGCAGTACGCGACGCAAGCCGCCACGAAGGACAAGGTAGCGGTGGTGCACGCCGGCATCACCTCGGCATCGCGCGAGGCCATTCGACCGGTCCTCAAACGCTTCAACACGCTCTACTTCTACAACACGCTGTACGAGGGTGGCGTTTGTGATCGCAACTGCTTTTGCACCGGGTCGACGCCGGCACAGACGGTCGAGAAGCTGATTCCCTTCGCGATGAAGAAGTTCGGCGGCAAGAAGATCTACGTGCTGGCAGCCGACTACAACTACGGACAGATCACGTCCAAGTGGGTGAAGAAGTACACGCAGGACGAAGGCGGCACCATCGCCGCGATCGATTTCTTTCCGCTCGACGTAACCGACTTCGGCCCGACCATCAAGAAAATCCAGGCCGCCAAGCCCGACATCGTGATGTCGGTGCTGGTGGGTGGTTCGCACATTTCGTTCTACCGGCAGTGGGCGGCGGCCGGAATGAAGAAGCAGATTCCGATGGCCTCGACCACTTTCGGTCTCGGCAACGAGCACGTTGTGGTGTCGGCCGAGGAAGGCAACGGCATCCTGGCGTCCTACGCGTACTTCGACGAGGTGGCCACGCCGGCCAACCAGGAGTTCCTCAAGCGCTATCACAAGCGCTTCGGCGACAAGGCTGCGCCGCTCACCGAGGTCGCTGCGATGACCTGGCACGGCTTCCAGCTGTGGGCCGCCGGGGTCAAGAAAGCTGGTACGACAGACCGCATGAAAGTCATCGAGGCGCTCGAGAGCGGCATGTCGTTCGAAGGTCCGGCCGGCAAGACCACCCTCGATCCGGCCACGCACCACGACATACTCGACGTCTACATCGGGGAGGCGGACAACAAGAAGTTCAAGCTCCTGCAATCGTTCGCCCAGCAGCACCCCAACGACACGGCGGCGGTCTGCGATCTGAAGAAGAACCCCAACGACAACCAGCAGTACATCATCGACGTGAAGGTCTGAGGCCGCTCCAGGTCTCCACCGATTCCGAGGACACGTTGTGGATCTTGCGGTCGTAGTTCTGTTGCAGGTGGTCGCCTCGGTCGCCAGCCTCGCGCTGATCAGCGTGGGGCTGGCGGTCATCTTCGGAATGATGCGAGTCATCAATCTGGCGCACGGCGAGTTCATCATGCTCGGTGGGTACGCGGTGATCTACGCAACCCGCTGGGGCATCAATCTGTGGGTGGCGATGCTGATCGTCGCTCCGTTGTTCGTCGGCGTGATCGGCATCATCGTGGAGCGGACCGTCATCCGCTTTCTCTACGGTCGCATGATCGACACCATGCTTGCCACCTGGGGCCTGAGCCTGCTGCTCATCGGTGCCGCCACGATGATCTTCGGCAACACGACTACAGGCGTATCTGCGCCACTCGGGGGCGTCACCATCGGGCGCTACCAGACCAGTCTGTACGAGCTGGTACTCGTAGTCATCGTCGCGGTGGTACTGCTGGGGCTGATGGCGGTGCTCAGAGGTACCAAGGCGGGTCTCATCGCGCGCGCGACCATGCAGAACCCGACCATGGCAGCGTCGCTGGGCGTCAGCACCAGTACCGTGTATTCGGTGACCTTCGGCGCGGGTGCGGCACTCAGCGGACTCGCCGGCGCGCTCATCGCGCCGCTTTCCGGCGTGCTGCCGACCATGGGAGTTTCCTACGTTGCCAAGGCGTTCATCACGGTGATCAGCGGCGGCGCGGCCATCATCACCGGCACGTTGTCCGCAAGCACCTTGCTCGGTTCTCTCAACACCCTCGCCACCTTCGTCGCGACGCCGGTCATCGGTGAAGTCGCATTGCTGTTCGCCGCAATCGTTCTGCTCCGGGTCCTGCCGCAAGGCATCACCGGCAAGTACTTCCGGAGAGCTCTTTGACGCCGCGCCTGCGCATGGTGGTTTCCGTCATCGCATTCGTCGCATCGGTCGGAGCGATCTTCCTCCTGCCCCGCGTACTGGAACTGTTCGAGATCATCAACGCCACGATCTACGTGAGCATGGCAATCCTGACCTTGAGCTTGGCTTTGATCTGGGGCGCTGGTGGCATCCTGTGCTTCGGACAGGCCGCTTTCTTCGGGTTGGGGGGCTATGCGTACGCGGTCGCAGCCATCAATTTCGGCGATTCGACGTGGGCCGTTGTCCTCGCGATGATGGTGCCGGCGCTGTTTGCAGCGTTGCTGGGTTACTTCGTCTTCTGGGGTCGGATCGGCGATGTCTACCTGGGCGTGATCACGCTGACGATGACGCTGATCCTGTTCAAACTGTTCAATGCCACGGCAGGCGACGCCTACAAGATCGGCAAGGCGGGGCTGGGCGGCTTCAATGGCATTCCCTCGACGCCGCCGCTCAATCTACCGTGGGACGTCGGGACGGCGCTGGCCCCGGAGGACATCTGGTACATCGCTGCCGGGCTGCTGCTGGTGTTCTACTTCGGCTCCCGCTGGCTGTTGTCCACCGCTTTCGGCCGTGTCGTGATCTCCATCCGCGAGAACGAGCGCCGCACCGAACTTCTCGGCTACGACGTCCGGCGCTACAAGCTCGGCATCTTCACCATCGGCGGCGCCATGGCGGGGGTCGCCGGGATCCTGTTCGCGAACTGTGTGTTCGTGAGTCCAACGATGTTCAGCCTGTTCTACAACGCACAGGTGATCATCTGGGTCACCGTAGGAGGGATCGGCACGTTGCTCGGACCCATCTTCGGTTCCATTGCATTGCAGATGCTGGTCGCGAAACTCGGGACCATCGACGGCCTCGATCCCAATGTGGTGCTCGGAGCCATCCTCATCGTGTTCGTGCTGTTGGTGCCCAAAGGCATTCTGCCGGTGTTGCAGAGCGTATTCGAGCGCATCAGGCGCCGCGACGCTGCGCACTCGCCTCGCCCCTCGCAGCCGGCGCAGACCCAGACCGCTGCCCAGCAGCCGGCCGCCAACGCCGGCCGGAAATCATGAACGCCCAGAGGGAAGCTGTCGCGAAGGCCCCGGCAACACAGGCACCGATCATCGAGACGCGTGGACTGGTGATGCGGTTCGGCGGCGTCGAGGTCTTGCGCGGAATCGATTTCGGCATAGCGCCGGGCGAATTGCGCTGTCTCGTCGGACCGAACGGGGCAGGCAAGAGCACGTTCTTCAAGTGCCTCACCGGACAGTACAGTCCGAGCGGAGGCGAGATCCGCTTCAAGGATAGACAGATCGGCGGATTGCCCAGCGTGGACATTGCGCGGCGCGGCATCGGCATCAAGACGCAGGTGCCGAGTCTGTACGATGGCCTGACCGCGCGCGAACATGTCTGGCTCGCCGTGCGTCGAAGCATCACGACGAGGGGCGGATTGCGTCGCGAAATACCCGCTGCGGTGGAACGGACACTGGAAACAATGGGTATCGGCCATCTCGCGGATCGCATAGTCGGTCAACTCGCGCACGGGCAGCGGCAGATGGTGGAACTCGCCATGGTGACGGCCGCGGAACCGGACCTCATCCTGCTCGACGAGCCGGCGGCAGGAATGACCCACGACGAAGTCGAACGTCTGGCAGCGCTCGTCATCCGCCTGCGTGGCACCTGCTCGCTGATCGTGGTGGAGCACGACATGCAGTTCATCCGGATGATCGCTCGCACCGTGACGGTGTTGCATCAGGGTCAGGTGCTCATGGAGGACAACGTGGAAACGGTGCTGCGTGATCGTCGTGTCCGCGACGTCTACCTGGGCAAGCGCGAGGTCGTATGAACCTGTCGCAGGGTCGCCCCAAGGCAGGTCCGCTCCCGCTCGGCGGGACTGAACCAACGACGATGGAGGTTCGATGAGCGCAGGGGAATCTCCGCCGATGCTCGAGGTCGCCGGCCTCATGTCCGGTTACGGGCGCATTCCGATCCTGATGGGCGTCGATCTCGTCGTGCGGCGAGGTGAATTCGTCGGTGTGTTCGGACACAACGGCATGGGCAAGACCACGCTGATGCGCACCCTCGCCGGCCACCTCCGCGCCACCGCCGGAAGTGCCCGACTCGACGGTCAGGACATCACTTCGGCGGCACCGCATCATCGGTCGAGACTGGGGCTTGGCTTCGTCCCTCAGGGTCGCGAGATCTTCGCGGGCCTGAGCGTGCGGGACAATCTGCGCATGGGCGCCATCCGGTCGGTCGAGCCCGATCGCGTGATCGATGCCGTGCTCGAGGAGTTCCCGCGACTCAAACCGATCATCGACCGTGCAGGCGGCGTGTTGAGCGGCGGCGAGCAGCAGATCCTGGCAATGGCGCGATGCCTGTGTGCCGAACCCAAGATTGTCCTGCTGGACGAACCGACCGAAGGCATTCAGCCATCCATCGTGGACGAGATCGGCGACACCCTGCTGCGGCTGCGCACCAGCCGCGGTCTCACGGTGGTGCTGGTGGAACAGTCCCTGGAGTTCATACGCAAGCTGTCGGATCGCGTGCTCGTCATCCAGAAGGGAACCTTCATTCGTGAAGTCGCCGCCGATGACATCGCGTCACTCGCCGACGAGTTCGTCGGAATGGAAACGACTGCTGTCCACTAGGAGACAAGATTCATGAACGTTGTCAAGAAACCGACGCCTGCGGAGTTCGTCGCGATCGCAGAGGCCCTCGGAATGCACATGACCGATGCGGATGTCGCCTCCTATCTGGAGCTGATGACCGGCACCATAGACAGCTACAACCTGCTGGCGGAGATGCCCAGCTTCGTTCCGACGGTGAACTATCCGCGCACGCCGGGCTATTTTCCGGAAGGGGCGGACAACCCGAACAACGCCTGGTACGTGAAGAGCACCGTCAAGGGAGCGGCGAGTGGCAAGCTCGCCGGCAAGACGGTCGCGTTGAAGGACAACGTGTGTCTCGCCGGTGTCCCGATGACCAACGGCGCATCCACTCTCGAAGGCTATGTTCCCGACGTGGACGCCACTATCGTCACGCGGATGCTGGACGCCGGTGCGACCATTCTCGGCAAGGTGCATTGCGAGTATTTCTGCTTCTCCGGAGGCAGCCATACGAGTTCGTACGGTCCGGTCCACAACCCGCTCAAGCACGGCTATTCGGCCGGCGGATCCTCCTCGGGCAGCGCGGCCGTGGTCGGCACCGGGGAGGTGGACATGGCCATTGGCGGAGATCAAGGCGGCTCCATCCGGATGCCTTCCTCCTATTGCGGAATCTACGGCCTGAAACCGACCTGGGGACTCGTGCCCTACACCGGGGTAATGCCGATCGAAACGACGCTCGACCATACCGGCCCGATGACCGCGACGGTGGCCGACAATGCGCTGCTGCTGGAAGTCATCGCCGGCACCGATGGCCTGGATCCGCGGCAGGTCAACGTCAAGACCTCACCCTACACCGCGGCGTTGGGCCAGAGCATCGCCGGGTTGCGTATCGGCGTTGTCAAGGAAGGCTTCGGCTGGCCGCAATCCGAATCGGACGTGGATACGATGGTGCGCAAGGGTGCCGAGCACTTCCGCAAGCTCGGAGCAGTGGTGGAAGACATATCCATTCCGGCCCACGCCACCGCGATGCCGATCTGGTCCGCCATTGCGCATGAAGGCGCCACTGCCCAGATGATGCTGGGCAATGGTTTCGGTTTCAACTGGAAGGGCCTGTACGTTACCAGCCTGCTCGACGCGCATTCCGCCTGGCGGCAGCGCGCCGATGAGCTGTCCGATACGTTGAAGATCACCACGCTGGCCGGCTACTACTTCATCCAGAAGTATCGCGGTCACTTCTACGCCAAGGCACAGAATCTGGCGCGCAAACTCACCGCAGCCTACGACGCGTCGTTGCAGAAGTACGATCTGCTGCTGATGCCGACGGTCCCGGTGAAGGCCACGAAGATTCCTGACGCGAAAGCGCCTCGCGCGGATTACATCGCGCGTGCCTTCGAGATGCTGCCGAACTGCGCCCCTTTCGACGTGAGCGGGCACCCGGCCATCTCCATGCCCTGCGGGTTGAGCGATGGGCTGCCGGCGGGCCTGATGCTGATTGGCAGGCACTTCGACGAAATGACCCTCTACAAGGCGGCGAGTGCGTGGGAGAACGGCGTGGACTGGAAGGCCATTCGACCGTAGACCCCCGTGTGCCGGCGCCGGACCGGTTCCCTTTCAGCGGCGAGTGCGTGATCGCCTCGCCTTTTCAAGTACAGAGGAGCAATACCATGGTGGATTACGAGATCTTCGAACTGGGCGATGTGGTTCTGCAAAAAGGCGCGACGCTGCCCAACGCGAAGCTCGCCTACAAGACCTTCGGGAAACTGAACGCGGACAAGAGCAACGCCATCGTCTTCTGCACCTACATGGCGTCGACGCACCTGGACAGCCAGTGGGTCATCAAGGAAGGCAGCGCGCTGGACCCCAGCAAATACTTCATCATCATTCCCAATTGCCTGGGCAACGGTTTCTCCTCGTCGCCGAGCAACACCCCGGCGCCTTACAACAAGGCGCGCTTTCCGCTGGTCACCTACTACGACAACATCAAGTTCCAGCATCGTCTCGTAACCGAAAAATTCGGTATCAAGGAACTGCAGCTTGTGACCGGTTGGTCGATGGCGGCAGGGCAGACGTTTCACTGGGCCGCCCTGTACCCGGACATGGTCAAGCGCATCTGCCCGACCGCGGGGTCGGCGCGAACGTCACTGCATAACTTCGTGATGCTCGAAGGGGTGAAGGCAGCCCTGACCGCGGATGACGCCTTCAAGGAAGGCTGGTACGAAACCCAGCCCTACAAGGGGTTGCGCGCGATGGGCCGCGTGTACGCAGGCTGGGGATTCTGCCAGGAGTTCTACCGTGTGAAGGAATACCTGAATCTCGGCTATTCCTCCCTGGAAGACTTCCTGGTGCGCTTCTGGGAGCAGTGGTTCAACCTGCGCGATGCGAACAACATGGTGGCCATGATGCGGACATGGCAAGCCGGGGATATCAGCGACAACGAGCTGTACAACGGCGACTTCGTGAAGGCGCTCAACGCCATCAAGGCGAAAGCCATCGTGATGCCGGGCAAGTACGACCTGTACTTCCCTCCCGAAGACAGCGAGTTCGAGGTGGCGAACATGCCCAACGCCGAACTGCGCCCGTTCGATTCGAACCACGGCCACTTCGCCGGGGGTTCCGGTTTGTCGCAGAAGGACGTGAAATTTCTCGACGATGCGTTGAAGGAGCTGCTCGCGCGCTGAGATCGGTCGCACCAAGCCGGCAAGCCCGATGGCGTCGCGGCTGCATTCCCGCCGAGTTCCCACATGCACAGACGGGCATGCGGAGGTCAGGTCCGCTCGCGCGGCATCCGTTCGCGTGCCCAGACGGCGGCCTCCACCCGACCGCGCAGGTTGAGCTTCCGCAGGAGGTGCTTCATGTGCACCTTGACCGTACCTTCACTGATGCCGAGCGCCCGACCGACCTCCTTGTTGGTGAGCCCGTCCGCGATGCGTTCCAGGATTTCACGCTCGCGGTCGGTGAGTTCCTCGAGGCTCGCTGCCGGCGATTGGGAAGCACGGAAGGACTGGGCGAGCACGTTCGCGACCCCTGCGTCCAGAACGACGTTGCCGCGAACGGCACTCTTCAGGCGAATGCACAGATCCTCCGGCTCGAGATCCTTGAGCAGATAGCCGTCCGCCCCGCAGCGGAGCGCCTCGACGACGTCGCGCTCCTCGTCCGATACGGTGAGCATGACGCAACGCGCGCTGGAACCTTCGCGCTTCAGGGCGCGCAGGATGTCGAGGCCACTCATGCCCTTCATGTTGAGGTCGATCAGCACGACACTGGGCCGTAGCTGTTCCGCGAGTTTCAGGCCTTCCTCTCCAGTGCTCGCTTCGGCGGCCACGAACAAGTCGGCGTCGGCCTGGATGAGTTGCGCCACCCCTTTGCGGAACAACGCGTGGTCGTCGATCAATAGAACACTGGCCATCATGTCGGAGCACTCCTGCGCGCTCCGCGAGTAGCGGATTCGGGTACGAAACTGAGGCAAACGCGGGCACCGACACCGACCTGCGCCGCAATGGTGAGTTCACCTCCGAGCGAAGCTGCACGCTCTCGCATGATGGACAGGCCGTAGTGTGGTGGCTCGGCGGTCAGTTGTTCGAATCCCTTGCCGTCGTCCTGCACGGTGGCCACGACCAGTCCGTCGGGCGCGCCGGTAAGGGTTACCGATGCGCGGAGGGCACGTGCGTGCCGCACGGTATTGGAAAGCGCCTCGCGCACCACCTGCAGCACATGAAACTCTTCGTTGGCCGTGAGACCGACATCGCCCAGTCGATTGTCCAGCGCGATGACGAGGCCGCTGCGCTGGTTGAATTCATCCACGGATTCCGCCAGCGCGGGGCCCAGCCCCTGGCTGCCGATGCGAACGCGAAACGCCGCTATCAGTTCCTTGACCTGTCGATAGGCATTCGAGACGCCATCGCGCAACTGGGATGCCATCTCGGTTGCCGCACCATCGGGCGCCTGGGCTTCGCGCAGCGTGGCCTGCAATCGTGCCACCTGGATCTTCAGGAATGCCAGCGATTGTGCGAGCGAGTCATGCAGCTCTCGCGCGATCGCGGCGCGCTCCTCGAGCAGAGCGCCTCTGCGTTCCTCCTGGCCCCGGCTCCAGCCTGTCAGCGCCAGCGCCATGAGCATGGCGGCCGTCTGCGTCAGCCGCAAAGTGGTCTCTTCGAACTCGAAGGATTCCGGTGCCTGTACCACCAGCAACGCAATGATTTCACTACCGTGGCGCAGCGGTACGCTCAGGCAACGCACTCGCACACCTTGCCCGGTTTCGAACAAGCGCACGGTCGTCCCGGCGGGAGCGACCTGTGCCGCGTCACCGGTCAACGCGGCGGGGATCTCGTGCGAACTGATGATCGGCTCGCAGCAGAGAGAACCGCTTGTTGCAGGCGACAGAAGCAACCCCGCGCTTGCTGCTCCCACGCCCGCCACCAGGACATGCAGCACCTTGACCAGCGAAAGCTCCGACGGAGGTGCTTCGACGAGAAGTGCCGCCACTTGCTGAAGGCAATTCAGTCCTAGCGTATTGCGGCGAGACAGTTCCACGGTCAGCAAGCGCCGCAGCGAAGCCTTGGCGGCATGGTCCGCACGCCCCCCGGAGGGGGCTGGCCCGGGGGCAGCGTCGAGCGGCCCACCTCGTCGTCGGACGAGTGCGCCGTCATCGTCGATGAGCTGCTCGTGTACTCGGGTTCGTACTGCTCGAACCGCGGGCTTGGACGGTGCATAGGAAATTTACCAGGGCATTCGGTACACCAACTTGGTGCGCCGTCCAGATTCGGAATCGCTCTACCCGTTGCCTGAAGGCGTCCGCGACGCGTACCGTTCTGATGCGCTCGCCACGCATCCGTGCCGTCCACTGCCAGCGCTTTCGCCCCCGAATCAGCCGCTTGCATCCGGCGCTTGCGTTTCGCATCGCGTTGCTCCAGTCCAGGGTAGATCACGACTGGCCCGTGTGAATGATCTACACCTCTGACTTCGGGTTTCTGCAGGCGTCTATGCAGCAAACCGTGTTCCAGATGAGCAGGGATGGTTGCTGCGCCCGCAGGGCACGTACATCGGCGAGTAGGATAAGTGCCCGGAGACGACCGCAAAGCGTTCCATCAAGGCGTCGCTCAATGCGAACGAACGGGGTGCTGACGAAGACCGGCGCAAGCGCCTAGGCCAAAGGTGGCGCGGCGATTGCTCGATGGAAGACCGACAACGACCAAAGGAAGCGATCACATGGCCAAAGCGCATATTCACCTCGACCCGCACCTGCCGCTCGCACAGCAACAGGGCAAAGGCCATAACCGCTGGCACCCGGATGTTGCACCGGCGGTGCGCGTCGCCTCGGGCACCACGGTCGAGATGGAAACGATCGACGGGCTCGACCGTCAGATCACGCCAGGAATGACGCCCACGGAACTCCTTGCGATCAACATGGGGCGCATCCATCCGCTGACAGGCCCTGTTTTCGTCGAGGGCGCCGCACCGGGAGACCTGCTCGCGGTCAGGATCGAGGCGGTCAACACCGCGGCACGGGGCTTCACGTTCGTCATGCCGGGATTTGGCTTCCTGCGCGAACATTTTCCCGAACCGTACATCGTGCATTGGGAGATGGCGGGAGGCTACGCTCAGTCGGAGCAGCTGCCCGGCGTGCGCATCCCAGGTGCACCGTTCATGGGCGTCATGGGCGTTGCGCCATCACACGAACTGCTTGGCCGAATCAACGCGCGCGAGGCCGATCTGCTCGCACGTGGCGGTGCCGTCCTGCTGCCGGATACCGCGGCTGCCGTGCCATCCGATCCCGCCATCGCCAGCACTGCGATGCGAACCATCGCGCCGCATGAAACCGGCGGCAATGTGGACATCAAGCAGCTCACCGCGGGTGCCACGCTCTATCTTCCGGTCTATCAGCCAGGCGCCTTGTTTTCCGTCGGCGACGCGCATTTCGCGCAAGGCGACGGCGAGTCCTGTGGTACCGCGGTGGAAACCAGCGCCACTTTCGTCGCCACGTTCGAGGTGATGAAAGGTGAAGCTCTCCGGCGCAAGCAGACCGATCCATCCTATGAGCACCCGGGCTACTTCGCCACGCCGGAGATGAGCGTGCCGCGTCGATTCTATGCGACCACCGGGATCCCGGTCAGCCGGGACGGGCTACGCAACGAGTCCGAAAATCTGACGCTCGCGGCGAAGAACGCGCTGCTCAACATGATCGAGTATCTGGTCGATGCACGCGGGTTTACGCGCCAGCAAGCCTATTGCCTGTGCAGCGTCGCAGTCGACCTGAAGGTCAGTCAAGTGGTAGACGTTCCGAACCTGATCGTCTCCGCATTCCTGCCGCTCGATATCTTCGGGAGCTGATCGGCGATGCGGCCATCGGCCGCGCATCTACCGTCGGATACACCGGTGCGCGTGCCGGTGTCTCGCCCTACTTGACCTCGGGCTTCTTCTGCGACTCCGGACCGTAACGATCGTCCTCGATGCGGAACACGATGACCTGCTCGATCTCGAACTCCTCGTCACCCGGCGGAAACACGTACTGCTTGGTCGCCTTGATCACCGCGTAGTCGAAGATGCCCGGCGGCTTCGAATCGACGATCTCCACGTTCAGCACCTTGCCCGCCGTGCTGACTTTCAGTCGCACGCGCACCTGGCCTTCCGTTCCCTGGGCGAGCGCGTCCTTCGGATAGACCGCACGCACCTTCTTCACCGGCGGCAGTTTCTTGTCCGGCGGCGGATCGTCCGGCGGCGGTTGCTCGACCGGCTTCGGCGGCGGTGGCGGCGGCTCGGGCTCCGGAATCGGCAGCGGCTTCGGATCCTCGGGCTTGGGCGGCTCGGGTTTCTCCTTCGGCGGCGGCGGCTTCTTGGGCTTGGGCAGGGGTTGCGGCGGCTGGGGTGGCGGCGGCGGTGGCTCCGGCAGCTTCACGAACTCCACCTTCATGGGCGGCGGGTCCGGCGGCGGGAACAACTCGCTCCAGTTGACCACGACGCCCAGCAGCGTCGCCGCCTCGAGGGCGATCGCGATCAGCAGGGCCCGCGTGAAGGGCATGAGGCCGTCGCGCGGCCTCACGCTCGGTGCTGCGCTCATTTGCCGGGCTTCACGCCCGCCGCGCGCTTCGGATCACCGGCGGCGATACCCACGCTGGTGATGTCGTTCGCGCGCACGACGTCCATCACGTCGAGCAGCTTCTGCAGCGGCACTTCCTTGTCGCCGGCGATCACGACATCGACCTTGCCCTTTTCCTTCGCGGCCTTGATGGTCTCGGTGAGCTCCTCGGGCGTGGTGGCCTTGCCCTTCACGTACATCGCACCGTCCTTCACGACACCGATGGTGATCTGCGTGTTCTTGAGCGGCTGTGTCGTCTTCGAATTCGGGATGTCGAGCGCGATGCCGCTGCCGGCGATGGTGTCGATCGTGATCATGATGAAGAACACCAGCAGGAACATCATGATGTCGATCATCGGGATCACTTCGATCCGCGCGCGGTCGGTCTCGAAGTAGCTGTTGGTGCGTGAGCGCATGGTGGCTGTCGCGGTGGCGTTACTGGACGCCGCCGCCGTGAAGCCTGTTCACCACCGTGAGCTTGATCAGCTCCATCTGCTGCACGCCCAGCCGCACGCGCTTGTTGAAGTGGTTGAGAAAGATCAGGCCGATGATGGCGATGAACAGACCCACGCCAGTGGCCACGAGCGCCTCGCCGATGCCGCCGGTCACCGCACCCGCGCCGGCGCCCATGCCCTGCGCGCCGAGTACGTCGAAGGTCTTGATCATCCCGAAGATGGTGCCCAGCAGGCCGAGCAGCGGGCCGAGGGTCACCGCCGTATCGAGCACCCAGAGGTTCCGATCCATGACCGGCACCACTTCGAGGATGGTCTCGTCGATGTGGCGCTCGGCCGATTCGGCATCCGGCGCCTGCGAAGACAGCGCCATCTTCACCAGGCCCGTCTGCAGCGCGCCGGGAAACTTCGTCACGACGTGATTCAGCTCGTCGATGGCCCGGTAGGCCACGAGCTTGAGATCGTGTTCCATCGCCGCACCCTGCGACAGCACGCGGTGGAAGAAATACAGCCGCTCGATGATGACGGCGAGCGCCACGGTGAAGAGCACCACCAGCACGGGGATGACCCCCATGGAAAGCGCGGCGAGCTCGACGAAACTGTTCCACATGATTCGGATTCCTTGAAAGTTGTACGGCCCTTACTGCCCTTCGGGAAACGGCGCGAAGAAAGGCACGCCGTACTTCTCGACGATCTGGCGGATCTCGCCGTTCGCGAGCATCTGCGCGAGCCCGTCGTCGATCAACTGCTTGAAATCGGTCTCCTTTGCCTTCACCGCCCAGGCGCCGTTGAAGCGCTGGCCGGGCTGCGGCATGAAGCCCTCCGACATCGCGAGCTCCACGTTCTTCTCGCGGTTGGCCACGGGAATCGACGGCCCCCACACCATGATCGCGTCCACTTCCTTGTGCAGCAGGCCGTCGATGACGCGGTTGTTCTGGAAGTACGTCGTGTACGGGAGACCCAGCTTCTCGACGTTGTCCTGCATCGGCGAATAGGCGGGCACGCCGATCCTGACGCCGGTGCCGCGCAGGTCTTCGAGCTTGCGCGCCTTCGGGATCTTGCCGTTGCTCACGAGCACGAAGCCGATGCCGAGGTAGGGCCGGGTGAAGGCCATCTCGTTCTTCGTCATGTGATCGTCGTCGCCGGTGATCACGAGCCCCAGGAAGACGTCGCAGAAGCCCCGGTTGACCGTCTCCTTGAAGGCCTTGTTGACACCGCCGCGATACACGCCGGTGTTCGCCCACATCACCGAGAATTCCCAGCCGTTGCGCTGCGCGATGCGCGACAGGATCTCGATGTCGATGCCCGGCGGCTCGGCCTTCGGCGCGGTGTGCGAGAACGGGTAGTACCAGGCATCCGCACAGGCGAGGATGCGCTTCATCAGCTTGGCCCGGCCGATGGCGGTCAGAAAACGTGCCTCGGGCGGGATCTCCACCGGCGGTCCGCCATAGCGGAAACCGCCCTGGTAGAGCCGGTCGGTGAACGGGTCGAACACCTCCGGCTCGGTGTAGCCGACCTCGGCCACGCGCGGGCGCGGATTGGCGATCACGTACTCGACGTCCAGCTCGGAGACGGCGCTCCAGGCGATCACCGGCGTTGCGACAGCAGCGGCGATCACAGCGCGTGCGGCAAAGCGGACCAACAGGGCGCCCGGAGAGCGCGCGAGGCTGTGACGTGGCATGCGGGAAAGCGGTGGGGTACGCGCAATCCGCCAGTGTGACGCATCCGGGCGAATCCGCGCTTGTACGATTCAGCCGCCCCCTGCCGATACACGCTCGGGGACAGCACAGTCCGCGGAGTTTAATGCATAGGCCGCCGGCTGCACCAAATCAATGCGAGTCGGTACGCCCTCGCCCGTCCCGGTGCGTTTCACCCGCCCACGTCTACGTGCGGCACCCCGGCCAAGCCGAGGGCAATGCAAGATGGATCAGTCACTTGCGCCCGGCCGCGCTGATGAACCTCGCCACCGCGGCGGGGGAACGCTTTCTGCCTGTGCAACGACGTCTCCCTCTTCAAGGGCAGGATCCATGTCGACCGAAGCGAGCGCCCCGGCGGTCCGCCTCGCCCCAGCCCCGGTTGCGTCACCCGCGGCACCCAGGCGCGAGTGGCTCGGCATCGTCCTGTTCGGACTCGCCTACGGCCTGACCGCGAAGGTCGGACTCGACCAGTCCACCATTGCGAGCAACGTCACGCTGATCTGGCCGCCGACCGGCATCAGCCTGTTCGTCGTGCTGCGCTGGGGCTATCGCTGGTGGCCGGGGATCGTCATCGGCGATCTCATCGGCAACGCCGGCACCGGCGCCCCGCTCGCTTCGGTGCTCGGCATCGCCGGCGGCAACATCCTGGAGACGCTCGTCTGCGCGTGGCTGCTGCAGCGCCATGCAGGCTTCCGAGGCGAGCTGGTCCGCATCCGGGACGTGATCGCCCTGCTGGTGCTGGGCAGTGCATGCGCCGCGTTGTCTGCCTTCGTGGGACCGGCCAGCCTGGCACTGGGCGGCGTCTTCGAGTGGTCGATCTACTGGTCGGTGTGGCTGCAATGGTGGATGGGCGACGCCACCGGCGTGGTGGTGCTGGCGCCGTTGCTGCTGGCGTGGTGGGGACGCATCGGTCCGGCGCTTCCCCGCAAAGCCTTGATGGAGGCGTTGCTGCTCGGGGCCACCACGCTCGTCATCGGCGAAGCGGTGTTCGGTGGCTTCGGCATGGTGCGCGAAGGCTACTACCCGGCTGCGCTCGCCCTGTTCCCGCTGGCGGTCTGGGCAGCGCTGCGTTTCGGCCTGCGCGGCGCGACGGCATTGACCCTGGCGGTCTCCGTGTTCGCGATCTGGGGCACCGTGCTCGGCCGCGGTCCCTTCGTGGTGGACGGCGGCGTCGACAGCCTGGTGCGCTGGTGGGCGTTCGTGAACATCATCACGGTCACCAGTCTCGTGCTCGCGGCCTCGCGCAGCGAACGCGAACACGCGCAACTCGCCCTCGAGCGCGAGCGCGATTTCGTCGCGACGGTGCTGGATACCGAGGCGGCGATCGTGCTCGTCCTCGACCGCACCGGGCGCATCCTGCGGGTGAATCGCGCCCTGGAAACACTGAGCGGTCATCGGCTCCAGACCCTCCAGGGCGAGCCCTTCGTCGATTCGCTCATCGCCCCCGACCAGCGACCCAAGGTCGCCGCCCACGACGAGATCCTGCGGCTCAACCTGTCGAGCACGGTGCGCTTCGAAGCCGAACTCGTCGTTCGCAATGGCGAGCGGCGCCGCATCTCATGGTCCAACGCCGCCCTGCGCGACACACGCGGTGAGATCACGTATCGCATCGTGACCGGCATCGACGTGACCGAACGTGCCCAGGCCACAGACGCCCTACGCAAGGCGCGCCGTGATCTCGAAACGCGGGTCCGCGAGCGCACCGGCGAACTCGCCGCGGCTAACGCCGAACTGGAATGCGAGATCGCCGAACGCCGCCGCCTCGAGCGAGAGATCATCGATGCCGCCGAGCACGAGCAGATGCGCATCGGCCAGGAGCTTCACGACGGCCTCGGTCAGCAGCTCACCGCGGTGGCCTTCCTGACCGAAGTGCTGGCCGGCCAGCTCTCCGAGCGCGCGCTGCCGGAAGCCGAAGGCGCCACCCGCATCGGCAAGCTGATGGAAGAGGCCATTTCGCAAGCGCGCCAGCTGGCCCGCGGACTCGCACCAGTGGACCTCGATGCCGACGGGCTGATGGCGGCTCTCGATCAGCTCGCGCTCAACGCAAGATCGCTGTTCGGTATCGCGTGCGAATTCCGCTGCGCGGCACCGGTTCTTGTGCACGACAAGAGTGTCGCAATCCACCTGTATCGCATCGCCCAGGAGGCCGTGACCAATGCCGTGAAGCATAGCGGAGCGCGTGGCGTCACGATTGCGCTCCAGTGCGACTGCAGTGGTCTCGACCTCACCATTGCGGACGACGGCACCGGCCTGCCGGCGGATGCCCTGGCTTCGCGCGAAGGCATGGGGCTGCGTACCATGCGTTACCGGGCGAAGGCGATCGGCGCCGATCTCAGCTTCAATTCGCCCGACACATCCGGCCTGGTCGTGCGCGTTGCGTTGCGCGACACCTTCGAGGAGACTGCCCATGCCTAGCGCTTCCGTCCTGGTCGTCGACGACCACCCCATCCTGCGTGAGGGCATTGCCCAGCTCGTGAATCGTGAGCCCGATCTGCATACGGTGGCCGAGGCCGGCAGCGTCGACGAAGCGATCTACGCCCTCGCAGCGCAGTCCGTGGATCTCGCCGTCGTCGATCTGTCCTTGCAGGGCCGCTCCGGCATCGAGCTCCTGAAGAGCATGCGCGCGCGTTTCCCGGCGACTCGAGCCGTGGTCGTATCGATGCACGACGAGAACCTCTATGCCGAACGGGCGCTGCGTGCCGGCGCCCGCGGGTACGTGATGAAACAGGAAGCGCCGCGCAAGATCGTCACCGCCTTGCGCGAAGTCCACGCCGGCAGCCTCTATGTGAGCGAACGGCTGCAAGCACGATTGCTGGAGCGGCTGGTTGCCGATGTGCCGGCCACGCCGTCTTCGCCTCTGGCCGCGCTCACGGATCGGGAACTGGAAGTGTTGCGGTTGATCGGGCGCGGAATGAAGAGCGGCGATATCGCACGCACTTTGAATCGCAGCGTCAACACCGTCGAAGCCCATCGCGCCAACATCAAACGCAAGCTCGGGCTCGCTTCGGCGACGGAGCTGGCGCGGTTCGCCTTTGCGGCGCTCGAAGCGGCTGCGGAGGTGGACTAGCCGATACCGGCTGCCCCCATCCCGACCTTCCCCCACCCTTGTGTATGGACTGGGGACATCATTTACACATGTTCGGGGACATGGTTTACACCTTGAGGCTGTCATCCTGGAGTCGAAAGGAGTGCAGCCATGCCTTGGACGGAGGTGTCGATCATGTCTGCACGGGAGGAGTTCGTGAGGCTGGCCACGCAAGCGGGGGCGAACAAGAGCGAGCTGTGTCGGCGCTTTGGGATCAGTCGCCCCACGGGCGACAAGTGGATCGAGCGCTGGCACGAGGGCCAAGCGATGGCCGATCACTCGCGCCGTCCCCACCACTCGCCCGGGCGCAGCGCGGCCGCCTTGGAGCAACAGGTGGTGCAGTTGCGCCAGAGGCATCCGGCGTGGGGCGCGCGCAAGCTTCAGTGCGTGCTCGCGCGCCGGGGCGTTGCGGTCCCGTGCGTGAGCACCGTGCACGCGATCCTGCAGCGCCACGGACTGATCGAAGCCCAGGAATCGGCCAAGCACCGCGCCTTCGTGCGCTTCGAACACCCGCGGCCCAACGATCTGTGGCAGATGGACTTCAAGGGCCACGTGGGCCTGAGTGCCGGCGGGCGCTGCCATCCGCTGACGGTACTGGACGATCACTCGCGCTTCAGCCTGTGCCTGCAAGCCCTGCCCGACGAGCAAGGCAGCGGCGTTCAGGCGAGCCTGCGCAGCACCTTCCGTCGCTACGGGTTGCCGCGGCGTATGGTCATGGACAATGGGGCACCCTGGGGCAACAGCCCCGATCACCCCTACACGCCCTTGGGCGTGTGGTTGATGCGCCTGGGCATCCGGGTGGGGCACTCGCGGCCCTATCACCCCCAGACCTTGGGCAAGGACGAGCGTTTCCACCGCAGCCTCAAGGCCGAAGTGCTCGGGCGCCGCTGCTTCGCCGATCTGCGCCAAGCGCAAGACGGCTTCGATGGCTGGCGCGCGCTCTACAACTTCGAACGCCCGCACGAGTCGCTGGACATGCAGGTGCCGGCCACGCGCTACCGGATCAGTGCCACTGCCTTCCCGGAGACACTGCCAGTGGCGCACTACGAGCACGGCGTGCAGGTGCGCCGTGTTCAGCAGCACGGCTGGCTGAGCTTTGGTGGGCACCAGTATCGCGTACCCAAGGCCTTCTACGGTCAGAGCCTTGGGTTGCGGCCCAACGCCAAACGCGATGGCGTTGTCGACGTGATGTTCTTCCATCAGTGCATCGCGCACATCAACTTGCTCGACCATCAAGTCGAGCAACCTGTAAACCATGTCCCCGAACACCTGTAAACCATGTCCCCGGGCTATACACCTTGGCGGGGGAAGGAGAGAGCAGCGACGATCAGGTCGACCGTCGGAGGCTGGGACGGCCCCCATCCCAACCTTCCCCCGGCACAAAGCCGGGGGAAGGAGTGCTGCTAACCGGGCCGGAGCGACCGCATAGGCACTCCTTCCCCCGCGACCTGGTCGTGGGGGAAGGTTGGGATGGGGGCAACGACAACAGGCGCTCCCTGCCTAGCGTTTCCCGCTAGGCCACCTTAGCGATTTCCGCGAGCCAGGTATCGCGCCGTGCGCGATACCTTCGCCACGCCTCATTCCCTAGCATGGATTGCATCCCGTTCCGCGGTTGCGTTCATGCACGTCAGTCTTGCAGGCATCACCAAACGCTTCGGCGCCACGCTGGCGAACGACGCGGTCGATCTCGACCTCGTGCCGGGTCGCGTCACGGCGCTGCTCGGCGAGAACGGCGCGGGCAAGAGCACGCTGATGAAGATCCTGTTCGGGTTCCACCAGGCCGACACCGGGCAGATTCTCATCGACGGCGTGCCGGTCACCATCGATTCGCCACGCTCCGCCACGCAGCTCGGGATCGGCATGGTGTTCCAGCAGTTCAGCCTGGTTCCGGTCCTCTCCGTCCGGGAGAACCTCGCGCTGGCACATCCGCGCACGCCGTGGTGGCTCGGACACGGTGCGCGCCGCTTCGGGGATCCCGTTGCCAGGCTGCGCGAGATCGCACCGGAGATCGATCCGGAGCAACCCGTCGGCCGGCTCGCCGTGGGCGAGATGCAGCTGGTCGAGCTGGTGAAGGTGCTGAACCTCGACGCGCGCGTGGTCATCCTCGACGAACCCACTTCAGTGCTGACACCCGCGGAGTCCGAGCGTCTGTGGGACCAGGTGCGACGCCTCGCGGCCGGTGGAACGTCCGTCGTGCTGATCACGCACAAGCTCGAGGACGTGTTCGCCTGCGCCGACGACGTGGCGGTCATGCGGCGTGGCCGCATCGTCGCCCGGCTCGCCACCGCCGACACGAACGCCGACGCGCTGGTGCGGCTCATCGTCGGCGATGACGCGGCGACGCAGGCCCGCCAGGTCTCGCTTCCAGAGAGTGACGTCGTCCGAACGTGGATCCGCTCCCTGTCCGCTTCGAACACGGAAGGCGCCATTCACGACGTCGACCTGCGCCTAGCGGCAGGGGAGATCCTCGGCATCGCCGGTGTGTCGGGCAACGGCCAGCAGACGCTCGCGAACGCCATCGCCGGCCTGGTACCGATTCAGGCCGGCGAGGTCATCGTGGACGGCGAAACGCTGCAGGCCGCCAGGGCGGAGATCCCGGCGCGAGAGGCGGTTGCCTATCTGCCGGAACAGCCGCTGCGCAACGCCGTGGCACCGGATCTCAGCGTCGCGATCAACCTGCTGCTCAAGCGCATCCGTGCCTTGCCCTTCATCCCGGATCGCGCGCAGATGCTCGTCGAGGCCACGGAACGGGTGAAACACTTCGACATCCGCCCGGCCGATCCGGCGCTCGCCGCGGGCACCCTGTCCGGCGGCAATCTGCAGAAGCTCGTCGCCGCGCGGGAACTGTCCGGCAACCCGGCGCTGGTGGTCGCGTGCTATCCGACCATGGGCCTGGACATGGCCGCCTCGGCCGCCGTGTACGACGCGCTCTTCCTGCACGCAAGCCGCGGCGCGTGCGTGCTCTGGATCTCCGAGGATCTCGACGACCTGCTCCGCTATGCCCATCGCATCGCGGTGCTTTATCGCGGACGCATCGCCGGCATCGTGGATGCGCGCTCCACCACGCGCCATCAGATCGGCGCCTGGATGGTCGGTCACGTCGATCAACCGACCGGGGAACTCGCGGATGCCTGAACTCGGGCGCCTCTCCCGGACCGGTGCGGGACGCTTCGTCCTGACGGTGGTCGCCGTCGTGCTGCTCTCGAGCGCGTTCTTCCTCGCCATCGGCCGCGAGCCCTTCTCGCTGCTATGGCTGATCGTGCAATCTGCCGTGGGCGACGGCTACGCGATCACGGAAACGCTGGTGAGGACCACGCCTATTCTCCTCTGCGCCCTCGCCACCGCCGTGCCCGCTCGCCTCGGGCTGATCACCGTCGGCGCGGAAGGCCAGCTCTACTTCGGCGCGCTGATCGGTACCGGCTTCGTGCTCGCGCACCTGCAGGGCACGGGCTGGTGGCTGTTCCCGACGATGCTCGGGGTCGCAGCCCTCGCCGGTGCCGCCTGGGCGCTGCTGCCGGCGCTGCTCAAGGCGCGCCTCGGTGTGAACGAGACCATCACCACGCTGCTGGTGAACTACATCGCGGCGCTGCTCGTGACGTGGGTCGTCTACGGTCCGTGGAAGAACCCTGCGAGCCAGGGCTGGCCTGCCACCGCGGAGTTCCCCCCGGCGATGAAGCCATCGACCTGGTTCGACAGCCGCATCCATCTCGGTCTGTGGCTCGCGCTCGGGCTCGCCGTGCTCCTGCACTTCCTCCTGACTCGCACGCGCTGGGGCCTCACGCTCGACATCCTGCGCAGCAATCCGCGCGCGGGCATCGCCGCCGGGTTGAACTGGCAACGCAACGTGCTGTTGACCATGGCGCTCGGTGGCATGCTCGCCGGTCTGGCAGGCATCCTCGAGACCGCCTCGATCCAGGGGCGCCTCCAGTCGAACCTGTCCGCGGGCGCCGGGTTCAGTGGCTTCCTGGTCGCATGGCTCGCGCGCAACGATTGCCTGCGCATCATTCCCATGAGCCTGCTCGTGGGCGGCGTGCTTGCCTCGGGCGATGGCTTGCAGATGCTCGCCAACCTGCCCTCGTCGATCTCGCTCGTGGTGCAGGGCCTGCTGTTCGTAGGTGTTCTCCTCGTCGGCGGATACTCGTCAAGGCTGGAGGCGCGGCGTGGATAGCCTCGAGATCGTCTTCACCGGCTTTCTCATTTCCGCGCTGCGCAGCGCGACGCCACTGCTGCTGGTGCTGCTCGGCGAAACCCTGGGGCAGCGCACCGGCATCATCAACCTCGGCGTCGAGGGTCAGATGCTGGTCGGGGCCATGGCAGGCTATGGCGCGGCCGCGGCCTTCGGCGATCCGTGGCTCGGTCTCGCAGCGGGTGCAGTCACGGGATTGGCTCTATCGTCGGTCCACGCCCTGCTGGTGATCGGCGCTCGCGCGAACCCGTTCGCGAGCGGCCTCGCGGTGTGGATGCTCGGCTTCGGTCTCTCCGCCTACTACGGCAGCGCGCTGGTGGGTCGCAAGATCGCCAGCTTCCACAGCGTCGATGCAGGGCCGGTCGCCCACTGGCCGGTGGTGGGTTCCGTGATCGCGGGCATGACGCCGACGGTGCTGATCGCGCTGCTGCTCGTGCCGGTGATCGGCGTCTGGTTCTACTGCACGCGCGCGGGTCTTCGATGGAGAGCCGTGGGAGAGTCGCCCGACGCGGCGCGAGCCGCCGGCGTGACACCGGCATGGATTCAACTTCAAGCCGTGCTGGTGGGCGGATTGCTCTCCGGCCTTGGCGGCGCGGCTCTCTCGGTGGACTACACCCGCACCTGGGCCGAAGGCATGAGCGGTGGCCGCGGCCTCGTGGCCGTCGGGCTCGTGATCGTCGCGCGCTGGAATCCCTGGTGGACGCTGCCGGCCGCGCTGCTGTTCGGCGGCTCCGAGGCCCTGTCTCTGCGACTGCAGGCGGCGAACACGCCGATCTCCGCGCACCTGCTGCACACCCTTCCCTACGTCGTGAGCCTCGTCGTGCTCACGCTCACCTATGTGCGCCACCGTGACAGCGGCGCGCCCGCCGGCCTCCGGGCCGTCATGGATCGATGAAGTCCCACCAACCGCCTCGCAAGGAGTCCGTCATGAAGCTGCGTCATCTGCTCTCGCTCGCCGCCGCCACGCTCGCGTTGTCCGCGGGTACTGCGTCCGCCCAGACCATCGGCTACATCTACGTCGGTCCCGAGAAGGACTACGGCTACAACACCTCGCACGACCTCGGCCGCCAGTACGTGGAGAAGAACGTCGCCGGCACCAAGACCTTGCACGTGGAAAACATTCCCGAGACCGCCGAAGTGGAGCGGGTGATGGAGCGCATGATCAAGTCCGGTGCGAACATCATCTTCGCCACGAGCTATGGTTATCTCGACTACGCGATCGGCCTCGGCAAGAAGTACCCGAAGGTGTCGTTCATGCACGCCGGTGGCCTCAAGCTCGGCGACAACGTCGGCACCTACTGGGCGAACTCCGATGACGCGATCTATCTCGCGGGCATGGCAGCAGGCTCGGTCACCAAGAGCGGCAAGCTCGGTTTCATCGCAGCCTTCCCGATCCCTCAGGTGGTCCGCTCCATCAACGCCTTCACGCTCGGCGCACAGGCGGTGAACCCGAAGGTCACGACCACCGTCGTCTGGACCGGCGGCTGGCTGGACCCGGCGAAGGAAGCCGAAGCCTCCAACTCGCTCATCGATGCCGGCGTCGACGTGATCGGCGAGCAGGTGGACAGCCCGATCACCATCGCGCAGACGGCGGAAAAGCGCGGCATCTACGTCGTCGGCAAGGACGTGGACGTGTCCAAGTTCGCGCCCAAGGCCGTGCTCACCGGTGCCTCCTGGAACTGGGGTCCGACGATGGTGAAGGTGGTCAACGAGATCAAGGCCGGCAAGTGGAAGCCTTCGCACATTCGCGGTGACCTGAAGGACGGCACCGTCGTGCTCGACCCGTTCGGTCCCGCCGTCACCGAGCCGGTGCGCAAGTCCATCCTCGCGAAGAAGGACGACATCCTCAAGGACAAGTTCGAGGTGTGGTCCGGTCCGCTCGTGGGTCAGGACGACAAGGAGCTGCTCGCCGCCGGCAAGCCCATGTCGATGGAGATGCTGGAGAGCATGGACTTCTTCGTGAAGGGCGTGATCGGCAGCGTCAAGTGACGCGAACGTCCTTCCCTCACCCTCGGTCCCTCTCCCGGCGGGAGAGGGATGCAAAGCCCCTCGCCCTCCGGGAGAGGGCCGGCGTTCGCCGTCCCTGCGGGATAGTGGTGGAGCCCCTCTCCCTCCGGGAGAGGGGTTGGGGTGAGGGAAAGAGCGCACGACACCTCGAGATCAGATCCACCGAAGGAGCGCTTCGATGAGCACCTCGAAATCCCGAAAGAAAGCCATCGGCTCCGCCCCCACGAACCAGTGGGTGGTGGACAAGCACGAAGTCGACATGACGCGCAGCACGCCGAAGCCGGTGCGCAAGGTGAAGCTCGCCGCCGAGCCGCAGAACGTCGTCGTCGACGCCCACAAGTCGGCGCTCGTGATCGTCGACATGCAGAACGACTTCTGCGCCAAGGGCGGCTATCTCGACTATCGCGGCGTCGACTACACGGCGGATCGCAAGCCGATCCGCCCGCTCGCGAAGCTGGTCCCGGTGCTGCGCAAACAGGGGGTGCCGGTGATCTGGCTCAATTGGGGCGTACGCCCCGATCTGCTCAACAGCTACCCGTCGCTGCTGCACGCCCACACCCACGACGGGACCGGGGCCGGCCTCGGCGAGACCATCCCGGGCGGCGCGCCGATCCTGGTCAAGGGCAGCTGGGGGGCCGCGGTCGTGGACGAGATCAATCCCGGCGAACGCGACATCCACGTCACGAAGTACCGGTTCAGCGGCTTCTGGGATACGGAGCTCGACACCATCCTGCGCAACCTCGGACTCACGACCCTGTTCTTCGCAGGCGTCAACGCGGACCAGTGCGTGATGACCACGCTGCAGGATGCCTCGTTCCTGGGCTACGACGTGCTGATGCTGGAGGACTGCGTGGCCACCACGTCGCCGGACTACTGCATGCAGGCGACGATCTACAACGTGAATCTGCTATTCGGGTTCACCACGGACTCCAAGGCCTTGATCGCCGCCTTGGGGAAAGCGAAGTGAGCCGGATCGAAGCGAAGCTGGCGGAGCTCGGGCTCGAATTGCCGCGTCCGCCGGTGCCCATCGCGAACTTCGTGCCGTTCACGATCACCGGCAAGCTCGTGTTCCTCGCGGGTCAGGTCAACGAGTGGAACGGTAGCGTTCCCTTCACTGGCAAGCTCGGCGAAGTCTTCGACGTGGAAGCCGGCGTGAAGGCCGCGCGGCTCTGCGCGCTCAACCTGATCGCCTGTCTCAAGCTCGCGTGCGAAGGCGATCTCGACCGGGTGAGACGTTGCATCCGGCTCGGGGGTTTCGTGAACTGCGTACCCGAGTTCGCATTCGCGCCGGCCGTGGTGAACGGTGCGTCGGACCTGATCGTGGCCGTGCTCGGTGAAGACGGTCGTCATGCCCGCACGGCGGTGGGCGTGGCGTCACTGCCGCGCAACGCAGCGGTGGAGGTGGACGGGATTTTCGAGATCGGTTGAGCGGGCCCCATCCCGCTGCGGGCGCGCGGCCCCCATCCCAACCTTCCCTCATCTTCGCGGGCGCTTCGCTTCCCCCATCCCCACCTTCCCCCGCCTTCGCGGGGGAAGGAGTGTACGTCCCCTCCCCCGTCGAAGATGGGGGAGGGCTAGGGTGGGGGCGACGCAGCGCTGCGCCAGCAGCGACGTCAGATCAACCGCTCCTTGTTGAAGAACGCCTTGCGCCAGCGCGTCACGGTCACCTTTTCGAACAATCCCGCCTTGGTGAACGGATCCTCGTTGATGAACCGCTCCGCTTCTTCGCGGCTGTCGGTGTCGACGATGAGGATGCCGCCGTTGCCGCCGGTTCCGTCGTCGTCGATCAGCGCACCCGCAGCGAGCAGCAGGGACTGGTTCTTCACGAGGTACTCGAGGTGTGCAGGGCGCGCAGCGGCGCGGATGCTCGCGCTGCCGGGTTTGTCGACGGTCTGGATGGCGTAGGGCATGACGGACTCCTCTGTTATCGGTTGAACGACTCCACCCGACATCCTACCTGCTCCCGCCGGAGGTTTAGGCGACCCGGCACGTCAACGCATTCACCGCCTCGTGCGCGCTGATGAACACCTGCCCCGGCGCCATCACGGCCAGGAGGTCGCTGCGCTTAAGCCGGTCCATCACCGGGCCTTTCACTTCCGCCAGGTGCAGCGTGATGCCCGCTTCCCGGAAGGAATGAGCGAGCCGGGTGAGCGTCTCGAGGCCACTGGTGTCGATGCCGTTGATGCCGCTGCAGACCAGGACGAGATGATTCAGTCGCGCCGATCCGGCGACACGATTCATCAGCGTCTCCTCGAGCCACGCCGTATTGGCGAAGGACAGATGCTCGTCCACGCGCAGCAGCAGGAGATCCGGCCAGGTTTCCAGATGGTCGTAGCGCTTCACGTTGCGGAAGTGCTCCGTACCCGGCATGCGGCCGAGTTCCGCGATGTGCGGCCGCGAGGCCTTGCCGATGTACACGAGCAGGGACAGGACGAGGCCTGCGAACAACCCGACGTCGAGGCCGGCCACCAGCACGCACGCGACCGTGGCCAGCAACACCAGGCCATCCGCGCGATCGTACTTCCATGCTGCCCGAGCCGCGGCGACATCGATCAGTTGCGCGACGGCGACGACGATGATGGCAGCAAGCGCGGCCTTGGGCAGGTGCTGCAGCAGCGGTGCGAACAACCAGGCCGCGACTGCGACGAGAACGGCCGTGACGATCGACGCCATCTGCGTGCGTGCGCCCGCGTTGTAGTTCACAAGCGTGCGGCTGAAGCCCCCGGCCACCGGCATGCCGCCCGACACGGCCGCCGCCAGGTTCGCGGCACCGAGCGCGATCAGTTCCTGGTTCGGCGCGATCGTCTCGCGTCGGCGATTGGCGAGCGTCTTCGCGATCGACACGCTTTCCACATAGCCCACGAGAGCGATCAGCGTGGCCGCGGGCAGCAGGTCGACGACGACCTCCCAGGCCGGCCATGCCATGCCGATATGGGGCAGGGATCGCGAGAACTCACCCACCACGGCGACGCCGTGAGCCCCATCGAGATGCAGGACACCCACGAGCAGCGTCGCGATCGCGATCACGACCAGGGGCGCGGTCCGCACCAGCACGCGAGCTCGACTGGATGTCACGCCGATCGACACCAGCAAACGTTCCAGGGGTCCGGCCGACACCAGCAGCAGCGCGACACTCAACGCCCCGATCGCGAGCGTGGCGGGATTGATGCGCCCGACGGCTTCCACGATCGCGACACCGGTTTCCCCGAACGTCACTTCGGTCGGCCAGCGCACGCCGAGCAATGCCGGCAACTGGCTCAGGATGATGATGATCGCCGCCGCACTGGTGAATCCGGACAGCACCGGGTGGCTCAGGAAATTGGCGAGCAGCCCGAGGCGCGCGACGCCCAGCAGCAGCAGTGCCGCGCCGCAGAGCAGCGCGAGTACCACGGCGGCCGCCACCGGGTCCGCGTCCGGCGGAAGACCCCGCAGCGCTTCGGCCACCATGATCGACGCCACCGACACCGGCCCCACCGCCAGGGTGCGACTGCTCCCGAACACGGCATAGACGATTGGCGGCAGGATGCTGGCATAGACCCCCACGTGCGGCGGCAGTCCGGCGAGCAGTGCGAACGCGAGGCCCTGGGGAATCAGCAGCACGGCGGTGACGAAGCCGGCCACGAGGTCCGCGGAAAAATCGTCGCGGCGATAGCCGGATAGCCAGCGCGCGATCGGCAACCAGCCGCTGAGACTGCGTTCAGGAGTGCTCATGCAGCACGCAGTCTAGTGTCGTGAGTCAGAAGTTCGCAACGGATCGCCGTGCCACAACTCGCATGACCGTCCGCCTCGGGGCGAACGGCTGGTATCCTCCGGCGTCCCGATTCGCGCCGCGTTCCCGCGCGTGCCCATGTCAGCAACCACCGCCGCCCTGTACATCGCCATGTGCCTCATCTGGGGACTGTCGTGGATCGCGATCAAGACCGGCGTGGATGCCGTCCCGCCGCTGTTCTTCGCCGCGAGCCGTTTCCTGATCGCCGGTGGCCTCCTCTTCGGCCTGGCCCGCTGGCGCGGTTCGCACCTCCCGCGGAACGCTCCGTGGAGCCGGATCGTCGTGGCCGCGCTGCTGATCAACACCGGCTGCTACGCCACCTTGTTCTGGGGCATGCAGTACGTGCCTTCCGGATTCGCGGGCGTGGTGAATCTTTCGCTGATCCCGATCACGCTGTTCGTACTGGGCATCTTCTTCGGCCTGGAGCGCTTCACCCGGGCGCGCGCCGCGGCACTGGCGCTGGGCGTGGTCGGCCTGCTGGTGCTGATGCGCGCGCGATTGTCGATCGAACCCTCGCCGATGGCGGTGGCGGGCTCGCTCGCCGTCATCGCCGCGACCTTCTCGTACTGTCTCGGGTCGGTCCTGAGCCGGCCGTTGCTGGATCGAGTACCCGCCCTGTCGCTCGCCGCCGTGCACAACGTCATCGGCGGCGCGGGTCTGGCCGTGTTGTCGCTCGCGTTCGAGCAGGTAGATGCCGACGCCGTCCGCCGGCTTGCCGAGCCACCGGTCCTCGCGAGCCTGGCCTTCCTGATCCTGTTCGCCTCGCTGGTCGCGTTCACCGTCTTCCTGCGCCTGCTGCGCGACTGGGGCCCGTATCGCGCCGGCACCTACGCGTTCGTGTCGCCGATCATCGCCGTGGGCGTCGGCATCGCGCTCGCAGGAGAGCGCTACACCGCGCTCGAGTTTCTCGGCGCGGCGTTGATGCTGGTGGCCGTGGGCATGAGCCTGCGCCCCGCACGGACGGGTGCGAAGGCATGAGCACGAGAATCAAGAGAATCGAGTGGTGGATCGCCGGGGTCCTGCTCGCCATGGCGCTGGCCTTCACGCTCGGCCCCCGGGCGCGTGTCGACATCCGGATCGATCCCGTGGTGTTGCCGGCCGACCTGGATGCGTGGATCGCGCAATCCGAATCCCGCTACACGGATCTGCGGCGCGACGCCGGCAAGCGCATCGTCTGGGCCAACCGGGCCTCGAAAGCGCGCACCCGCTATGCAATCGTCTACATCCATGGCTTTTCGGCCACGAGGATGGAAACGAGTCCACTGGAAGAAACGGTCGCGAAAAAGCTCGGCGCGAACCTCTTCTTCACCCGCCTGGCCGGCCATGGCCGCAGCGACGACGCGATGGGCGAGGCCACGCTGAGCGCCTGGCTCAACGACGTCCTCGAGGCCTACACCATCGGCCAGCGGCTCGGCGATCGCGTCATCGTCATGGGGACCTCGACAGGTGGAGGCCTCGCGACCCTGCTCGCGGCGCGCCCGGAAGCGAAGGACATGCACGCGCTCGTGCTCCTGTCACCCAACTTCGGCGTGCGGCAGTGGAACGCACCGATCATCCTCTGGCCCTGGGGCGAACAGATCGCCAGGCTGATCGTCGGCGACTACCGCACCTGGGAAGCGACCAATGCACGGCAGGCGGAACACTGGACCATGCGCTATCCCGTGCGTGCGCTGATTCCGATGATGCAGAGCATCGCGATGCTCGATGCTCTCGATCTACGGACCGTGAAAACGCCCACTCTCGCTTTCTATGCGCACGGCGACCAGCTGGTGGATCCGAAGGCGATCGAACGACGCTTCTCGCAGATCGGGGCACCCCGCAAGCAGCTCGTGGTGGTCGACTACGCGGAAGACCCCATGCAGCACGTGCTGGCCGGGGACATCCTCTCGCCGGGAGCGACGAAGCGTATCGCCGAGGACGTGGTGAAGTTCGTTCAGGGCGCGAGGGACGAGGCCGCGCAGTCGAAGTGATCGACGCAGCCTCGATGCACGCCCGCTACGTCTTCCTGCGTTCCCGACAGCTACCGTCCGACGCGCGTCTTCAAGTACCGGGCGGTAAGGAGCTTTACATCGAACGGCGGCAGGTACTGGCCCCACACGACACCTTCGGGATCCACCACCGACAGCACGCCGGGGTAGTCGCCGTTCGGCAGGACGAGCGAAGCGGGTAGCGATTCGCTGATCCCCAGGTCTTCCGCCAGCTTCGTCAGGGTCTTCGGCGTGCCGGTAACGCCGAGGAAGTGCTGATCGAACGGCGCGAGGTATTGCCGTAGTTGCTCCGGCGAGTCGCCGGCAACGGAAACGAACAGCACCTGCGTGGTCTGCAGCTTCTGCGTGCGCGCGATCCGCTCGTACATGCCCGTGAGCGCAGACAACGGTGCCGCGCAGCGTTCACCGCAGCGGGTATCGCCCATGAGCACCAGGGTCCACTGCCCCCGAAGCTGCTCGTGCGTGAACTTCCGGCCGTTCTGGTCAACCAGCTTGAAGGCGTCGAGCGGCCAGCCGCCGTTGACGCGCGTCACGCGCTGTGGACTGCGTGTGTCGGCGGATACGGTCGAAACCAGACCGAAGAACAGCAGGGCCAGCACCGCGAATCTGCTTCTTGTCATGGCTCAGGGCCGCGCCGGCACCGCAACCATGCCGAGCGAATTGCCTGCAGTGGAGCGATCGGCCCCGGCGCGATTGGAGCGCAACGACCTCGCTACGACCAGCAGGCTGGAACCCGCCATGAGGGCTGCCGCGATGACTGGTTGCAACACCCCCGCAACGGCCAGCGTCAGTGCGATCGAGTTGTACCCGAGCGCCCAGGCGATGTTGGCCAGTACGGATCGGCGCGCCCGCGCCGCCAGATCCAGCACCCAGGGCAGACTTTCGAGCGCCCGCTCCGGCAGGACGATGTCCGCGCTCTCGCGCGCCAGGTCGGCGGCGCCACCTACTGCGATACCCACCGATGCGGCGGCCAGCACCGGGCCGTCGTTCAGCCCGTCGCCCACCATCGCGACGGGACCATGATGTTCGGTCAGTGCCGCGATGGCCGCCACCTTCGCCTCGGGCAGGAGCCCCGAGCGCCAGTCGGGAATGCCCAGCGCTCGCGCCGTACTCGCCACCGCGGCCTCGCGATCGCCGCTCAGGACGATCAGATGCATTCCACGCTTGCCCAGGGTCGCCGTCACGCCACTCGCTTCGGGAATGGGCTGGTCGGCGAGACTGAACCGTGCACGGACCTTGCCGGCCCACGCGAGGAATACGTGCGTGTCCGTGCCGTCGCCGGGTGTCCTCCATGCGCGGGGCAATTCCAGGCCTTGCGCGGCCATGAACGCAGCGGACCCCAGCACCAGGGGCTCGCCGTCCACCGTTCCGCCAACACCGGCACCAGGGAGTGTCGTTGCTCCCGATGCGGGAACCGTGTCTGCACCACTGTCATGGCAGAACCGGGCGATCGCTTTCGACAGCGGGTGATCGGAAGTCATCGCCAGCGCTGAAGCACGGGCCAGTGCCACGCGTTCGGTCGCTGCATCGAGCGCAACAGCGGTCACCTGCGGTCGCCCCTGGGTCAGGGTCCCGGTCTTGTCGAAAGCGACCGCCCGCACTAGCGCCAGTCGCTCCAGGACGCCGCCGCCTCGCACCAGGATGCCGCGCTGGGCTGCCTGCGCGATGGCCAGCGTGGTGGCCAGGGACGCCGCCAGCCCGAGCGAACAGGGACACGCGACCACCAGCACCGCCAACCCGATGAGCAGCGCCTGATCCAGGGGCACTGTCATGCTCCAGAACGCCACCGTCCCGATCGCGACCAGCAGCACCAGCGGAAGAAAGGTCGCCGCCAGGCGATCCACCGCGTTGCCGAGCGCCGATTTGCGCGCCAGCGCCTGTTGCACCTGCCGGCTGATCCGGATCCAGCGCGTGGCCGAGCCTGCGACCGTAGCGCGCACCACCAACTGCCCCGCCCCGTTGATGCTGCCTGCGTGGACACGCGCAGATGGCATCTTGGGCTCGCGCTCGGCCTGACCCGTGAGGATGGCTTCGTCGCACTCGGAACGACCCTCCAGCACCACGCCGTCCACGGGGATACGCTCGCCGGGAAGGATGCGAACCACGGCACCCGCCGGGACACCGGTGACCTGCCGCTGGGTCTCGACGCCGTCCTCGACCACGCGTACCTGCGCGCGTTCGGCTGCGAGCATCGGCGCGAGGCTGCGTGCAGCCTGCACCCGCGCGCGCGCCTCCAGATAACGTCCGAGCACGAAAAGGACGAGCACCATGGTGACGGTATCGAAGTACACCGCCGAGGCGCCGGAGACGACCTGCCAGGCCGAGTAGCCATAGGCCGCCAGTACGGCAACACTGACCAGGGTGTCGGTGCCCACCTGACGCTGCCGGGCCGCCAGCCACGCACCAGCGAGGAACGGACCGCCCAGCACGACGACCAGCGGAGTGGCCAGGATCCACAGCAGCCAATGCACCATCCGAACGGCCAGACCGTCACCCGGACCGAAAGTGCCGGAGTACAGCAGCACGCTGAACAGCATGATGTTCATGGCCAGGAACGCACCCGCGCCCAGTCGAATCAACAGCGCCGCTGCTTCTGGCTCGTCCCGTTCGCCGTGGTGCACCTGGTAGGCGAGGCAACAGCCGTAGCAGCAGAACTGGTACGGCTCGCCGCTGACCTCCCGGCGTTGCGCCAGACGACCGAGCGGCAGCAGGCAATGGCTGCAGGTTTCGCTCATGGCCCGTGCAGATGGGCGCTCATGGGCATCAGGCCGCGACCGACCGTGACGAGGCCGAGCACGATGATGAGACCGCCGGCAACGCGGAGGATCTGTTGGCGACGATCAGCCCGCAGCAACACGGTGCCACCTCGCGCACGGACGGAAACGGCGGTTGCGCTTCGGGAACGCATCCAGAGGCCCGCCCCACCCATCGCGAGCATCGCGGGGAAGGTCCCCAGGCTGAACGCCGCCATGGTGAGAAAACCCGGCAGCGGGCCGCCCGTGCCGGCCGCCTGCGCGGCAAAGGCGTACACGAGCGGACAGGGCAGGAAGCCATTGAGCACGCCGAGCACGAGTGGCGCACCGCTGCCGGGCGCTTTGAGCAAACGGGATAGCGCGCTGGTGATTCGCAGCGCGCCGGCGTCGCCGAGCCGCCACCGCCTCGCGAATGAAACCCCGAGAAACTGCAAGCCCACGAAGATGATGAGCAGGCCGGAGATCAGTGCCAGGAGACGTTGCGCCAGGCTCGCCGTCGTGTTCTCGCCCTGGTGACCCACCAGCAGCAATCCCAGGAATCCCACGATCGCACCGATGAAGCAGTAGGTCGTGGCCCGGCCGAAGTTGTAGATCAGGTGGCGGCGCAGACTGGCGGCGGCGCCGCGCGGGTCGCTGCCCAGCGCGCAGGCGAAGCCACCGCACATGCCGATACAGTGGACGCTCCCCGCCAGGCCCGCGAGAAACACCAGCAGGTACTGGAGCACGTTTGCCTTCCCGGGTACCGGTGCCGCGCTACTTCCTGAACGCGAGGTAGCAGACCCAGAGGAAGAACGTCATCGTCATGACGACGAAGATCCAGAACGCGATGCTTTCAGACGTGGTCATGATTTCCCCTCTCGAACGCCGCTTCCTACGACAACGCCACGCCGAACACGTTGAGCGCCAGCTCGCTGAACAGGAAGATCAGGTTCACGATCGCGATCGCCAGCACGACCTTGGCTCCCATGTGGTTTTCCATCGTCTTCGCCCTCCTCGCCGGCTAGAAATCGAGCCCGGGCCCGAGCCCGCCCCAGTAGGTGATGCCGTAGTAGAGCGCCCACACCCACATGATCGCGTAGACCACGAGCAGCCAGCCGTTGATGCGCCCGTGGCGCGCCTGCACGTCTCCGCCGCCGTAGCTCTCGACCTGCTGATGGTGAGGAATGTCCTCGTGGCCAGGGCTCCCTGCCTGGTGCGTGTCGTCACTCATCCTCGTTGACCTCCGTGCGATAGGCTCTCAACTTGATGGCCTCGACATCGTTGAACGAACCGGACAGCACGCCCCAGATGAACAGGCACACCGCGCCCAGGCCCATGCACAGGGCTACGAAGAACTGGATCAGGGTGAGTTCCGCCATCGCTGCTCCCTATCTTGGACGTGGATCCGTGACATCCGCCAACGGCCGAGCCACGGCAAAATCGAAGCCGTGCTTGCGGGCCCAGGCCGCACCCGCGAACAGCGTGGGCGGCACCTCCGTCTGCGACTTGTAGGCGTAGTGGGACTCCGCTGCCGTCACGGCCGGATCGTTGAGCGCCGCACGATCCTTGTCGGAGATCTGCATCTTCTCGCCGGTCAGCGGATCGGTAAACGCCGACAACGACAGCACGTAGTAGGACAGAGCCCATCGATCGGCCTCCGACAGTGAATCGCTGAACGAGGGCATCGGCGTCCCGGACAATCCGGTCGACATGGTGCGGAAGATGTCCTTCACGCTCGCGCCGGACTTGAATTGCCCGGTGGTCAGATTGGCAGGCGGAATCGGGAAACCGAGATCGTCCTTGAGCCCCGCCGCTTTCTGGCCGTCGCCCTTGCCGCCGTCGCCATGGCACTCCCAGCACTTGGCGTCCTTCCATACGTCGTGGCCGCGCTTCACCAGTTCCATCGACGGCTTGGGCGGCTGGCCGATGAAGATCGGTGCCTTCGCCGGCTCCTCCACGAAATACAGGTACGGCTTGCTCGCATCGCTGCGATCGGCAGCGAGGTGATACTTGATGTACTGGATCACCGCGAGCCGGTCCTTCTCCTGGAGTTCGTGCCACGTGGGCATCGAGGTGCCGCGCACGCCGCGCGTGATGGTGCGCAGCAGGTCGCCGTCATCGGGCAGCGAGCCCGAAGGGGTGAGCCGGAACTTGAATACGCCGAGGCTGAAATTGCGCGGCCGGTCGTGCTGCATGAAGGCGGCCGCCGGGCCGTTGCCGTCGCCGTTCACGCCGTGGCAACCGAGACAGCGGCGCTCGTAGACATTCTTGCCGTAGGCGGTCCATTCTTCCGAGCGCGGTACCGTGACCTGGGACGCCTCCATCAACTGCGGCTCGAAGCGATCACGCCACTTGCCCCGGTTGGTGCCGAGCTTCTGCAGATAGGCGATCACCGCCTTCAGGTCCTCGCTGTCGGCCACCAGGGTCACCGTGTCGCCGGTGAATTCCTTGTTCGGCGTGAAGATGACCGGATACCGGCCGCGCTCCGGCACGAACAGCAGGCCGTCGGCATTGGGCGTGAGGAGGATCTGCTTGTCGCTCTTGAAGTCGAACAGCTTCTGCGTGGCCGGTGTCTGCTCCAGCGTGACGTTGCCGCTCGCATCCTTCGCGACCTTCGCCTGGTAGGGTCCTTCGAACAGCGCCCGGAAGCGCGGCATGATCGAGTCCGGCGAGAGCATGCGCGGATTCCAGAAGTGCGCGAGGTGCCAGGCATCGCTGTACTTGAGCCCGACGCGCGACAGGTCGGGACCGATGCGCCGCGTGGAGAACAGGTGGGGCATGTCGAAGGCGTACTCGCCCGCCTGCGTCACCGGCCCCCAGCGCCGCGTCTCGCCCGTCACCGGCCGCACGTACTGCGAGTGGCAATACCAGCAGCCTTCGCGCGTGTAGACGTGACGGCCGCGCTGCTCGAGCGCCGTGTAGTCGCTCGCCTGATGCTCCATCCACTTCAGCTCGCCCAGGTCGTTGCGGACGACCTTCGTGACCTTGGTCGTGCGCGACTGCGGCTCGAGCATGGGAAGAACGCCCTGGACGAACGCGGCCAGCGTGATGCAGAAGAAGCCGCCGACCAGGGCGTAAAAACGAAGACCGTATCGGTTGCTGCTCATGACGCCGCTCCCTGCGTTGCAGCGTTACCGGGCGAAGGTCGCGAGACCGCCGCTGCCGCACTGGACGCGGAAAGCACGGTGCGCATCAGGTTGATCACCAGCAACGACATGCCGATGTCCATGCTGGCGCCGGCGACGGTTCGTATCAGCCAGTAGGGCCTGATCGCCACGAGCGTGTCGAGCCACTCCGCGCCGGCCATCAGCATGTAGCCCTGCTGCAGACCCGCCATGGTCAGATCCAGTCCCATGAGCGAGATGCCGCAGGTGATGAGCCAGAAGGACCAGTTGCCCATCTTGAACGACCACAACGGTCGGCCTGCCAGCTTGGGAATCACGTAGACCGTGCCGCCGATGGCCCACACGACGAAGGTGCCGAACACCGTCAGGTGCGAATGCGAGATGACGAAATCGCTGAAGTGGGTGGGTTCCTGGATCGAGCGCAATGCCTCGGTCGAGCCCTGGAAGCAGCCGACGAGGTACATGAGCGAGCCCATGATCATGAACTTCGCCGTCAGGTTGGTCCCGAAGGTGTGCCATCGGCCAATCATCGTTCCGAAGAAGTTCTGCAACACGGTCCACACCGGCACGATCAGCAGCATGGAGGTGATGATCGCGAGCGTCTCCGCCCAGTCCGCGATGGGACTGAACAGGTAGTGGTGGATGCCCACGAACGGATAGAACAGAGCCAGCGACCAGAAACCGACGAGGGACAGTTTGTGGCTGTACACGGGGTTCCTGACGCTGGCCGGGAGGAAGTAGTAGATCAGCACGTAACCCGCCGGCGTGATCCACAGGCCGACGATGTAGTGGATGAACAGGCCGTGGAACGCCGCGCTGTTGATCCCGGTGAACGAGTAGGGAAGGATGAAGCTGCCCAGGATCAGGTTGATCACCGTCCAGACGAAGGCACCGATGAGGTACCACAGCGCCACGTAGAGCTGCGGCTCGCGGCGCCTGGCGATGGTCACGAGGAACTGCACCGTGACGATGGTGAGCACGACGAAGATCAGCGCGTCGATCGGCAGCGGAAACTCGCCGGCCTCGAGGCCCTGGTTGTAGCCGAGGAACAGCGAGAGCATCCCCGCGGCCAGCCCGAGGTTCCACACCCACACCAGCCAGTGCCCCCAGTGACCGTTCCAGATGCGCACGCCGCACAGGCGCGGCAGCAGGTAGTAGCACAGCCCGATGAACAGGGTGGAGAAGGCGCCGAAGATCACGCCGTTCACGTGCATCGGCCGCAACCGCCCGAACGTGAGGTACGGCGAGCTGCCGAGATAGTCGGGATAGTTGAACAGCGTCGAGATGGTCACGCCGATCGTGGGCGTGAACATCAGCCAGAACAGACCCCAGTACAGCCACTTCAGGATGAGTTCCCGGTCGATCAGCGAATCGAGATCCGGGAACGCGGCTTGGGCTTCACCTGCACTGGCCATCGTCTGGGCTCCTCACTGGCGATTTCCTGTTCGTCGTCTGGTGCGAGCGTCCCCACCGCGCCGGCTGCACGCCGAGCGGGTCATGGACGCATCCTCCCGGTCACCAACCGATTCCCTCCACCGCCTGAGCGACGGAGGGAATCGACGGATCAGTGCCGCCCGGGGTCCAACTTCGAGTTGCGGTTCGACCAGTAGATGTAGGCTTCCAGCGCCTTCATCGCCTCGCCGTCCGGATCGATCTTCTCGCCCTCGTTCGGCTTCTCGATGCACCAGTTGATCATGTTGCGCAGCGCCGCGAACTCGTTCATCTGTTCCTGGAACTTCGGGAACTCGTGCGGATGCGTATCCGACGTGAACGGATGGCACATCGCACAGGCCATTCCCGTGTTGGAGAGCTTCACGCCGAGCCGTTTCTCCGTGGCTCCGTCGCCATGGAACAGCAGGTCGCCGGTCTTCACCTGTTCGATGAACACGTCCTCGAAGGCCTGCAACTGTTCGCTCGAATGCTTCTCCTTGTGGGCAAACGCCAGGTGCGCGCTGCCGCCGCCGACGATCAACGCCGCGATGCCTGCCGCGATGAGCGAATAGCGAAACCATTTGCGAGTCATCTTGTCCCCTCCTCTTGACCTGGTTGCGCTGCGTTTCGTCATGGACGGTCCGCGATCCGCGGGGTCAGCACCTGGTTGCGGTTGTCGCCCGTGCCGGAATCCACGTCCGCCGAAGCGAACACCTCCTTGCGCCACATCATGTATTCGCCGTCGATCTTCGCCGCACCCGACATGCTCAACTTGCCCCAGCCCACGCCGTCGAAATGATCACCCGGGTCGACGCGGATCATCGGCTTGGTCAAAGGCGGAGCACCTTCGGGCGCATAGGGCCACGGCCAGGAGGTCGCGAGCATCCCGATCGAGCGCACTTTCCCGATCTCGTTGTAGAGCGGCTGGTGCACGTGACCATGGATGTTGGTGACGTTGGCGAAGGGCTTCAGGATCTCCTGCGTCTCGCGCCAGTCGCGCACCCAGAAGTTCCACGGCGGGTAGTACTCCCACAGCGGGTTGTGGGTGAAGATGATCACCGGCTTGTCCTTGGGCCAGCTCGCCAGCGTGCTGTTGAGCCACTTGAGCTGCTCGGGACCGACCGCGGCCCAGGCGCCGCCCAGCGTACCGTCGAGGGTCGCCATGTGGCCCATGCGCTCCTTCGGCGACATCTTTCTCGATGTCCAGAAATCCTCTGCGCGACTGACGGTGTCGAGTCCGATGAAGCGCACGCCCTTGTGATCGAACGTCCAGGGCGACGCGCCGAACATCTTGTTCCAGGTCGCGCCCATGTCCAGGTACCAGTCGTGCTCGCCCGGGATGTAGACCTTCTTGATCTTGATCTCCTTCAGCAGCTCCGCCCCCAGGCGCAACTCCACCGGGTCGCCGAGCTGGGCGATGTCGCCGCCGAAGACGAGGAAATCGGCCGGCGGATTCATCGCCTGCACTTCCTTCACCGCACGAACCGTCTTCTCCACGAAGCGGGAATTCAGCTCCTTGGGATAGAGATGCGTATCGGAAATCCACGCGAACTTGAAGGCCGGTCCGTCCGCGCCGAAGGCGAGATCGATGGTGCTCAAGCTCGGGAACAGGCCACACGCGGCCACGCCGGTGCCGAGCACGGCCGACTTGTGCAGGAAAGTCCTGCGGGTGATCGAGGTACAGGCGTCGGGATGTTCTCCCGCCGGCCGCAGCATGCGGTCCATCTCGCGTCGCATCCGTTCACGTTCGCTCATCTGAATGTCCTCCTTTGAGCTGCGGTAGGTGCTACGCCGGTCGCCGCCGGCACTATTTCTTCTTGAGTTCGACCGGGAGCTTGACGGTCTCACCACCCTTGACCGTCACCGGTATCTCCTGGTCGCCGAGGAAGTACTGCGACACCACCAGCGTGTAGTCTCCGGGCGGCACGTCGGCCAGACTGAAGCCGCCGTCCTTGCCGGTGAGTGCGTAGTAGGGGCTGTCCGCCACGTAGATGTGAGCCAGCATCCAGCCGTGCGCGTCGCATTCGACTCGCACCAGCCCCGGCCTGGGCAGATCCGCGGCTATCTTGACGCCCTTGTTGGGCAGCGCGAGATTGAAGGCCGTGCGCTTGCCGTAGAAACCGTGCGTGTTGTGCAGCACGGGATCGGAGTTGAGCACGTCGACGGGGCCGGCGCGGATCACCTGCACCGCGGGATGGAACTGGCAGTGCTCCTGATCCAGCACCGGAGCCGCATCCTGCTTGCCCCAGGCCTTGCCCTTGGGCACTTCCTTCAGATAGACCACGGCGTCCTGGACACTCTTGTCCCCACCGACGCGCACCTGCGGCTCGTCGCGCGCACTGCCGCACACTTCCTTGTCCTTGGTCGGAATGATCTTCTTGATCGGCACGGCACCCTGGTAGATGACCTTGCCTTCGATCGAACCGCCGCCGGAGACCGTGACGACGTCATAGCTTTGGGCAGATGCACCCAGCAACGACGAAGTGACGAGAAACAGACAGTTCGCTGCAGACAGAGTGCGCTTCATCGACCGATCTCCCCTTTTTCTTGTCGCACTGCTACGCGTTCTTCACCTCCCCTAGTGAACCAAACATCGTCATTGGCCCGCAAATTCAATGTTTGAATGTTGGATATCGAAACGGATGTATCAACGCGGCACTCGATATCTACTATCGATAACGTCAATGGAGGCGTGTTTTCTTATTCCCTCATGTGCGGGGAATGGGTAGATTGCCGATGGCGTCGCACGGGGGCCGAACCGGAGGTGGCTCGCGCTGGACGACGTCCGGAGGATTCGGTCGAGGGGTTGTCGGGAGGCTTGGGGTAAGCCGCAATCGACCGGAGATAAAACACACGAAACGTGGGGGAGACAGCCATGACGTTGAAAGAGCTACGTTATCTCGTTGCGGTCGCGGACCAGGGGCGTTTCGTCCGCGCCGCCGAGGCCTGTCACGTGGGGCAACCCACCGTAAGCACGCAGCTCAAGAAGCTGGAGGACTATCTCGGCGTCACGCTGTTCGAACGCAACAAGCACTACCTGCTGCCGACCCCGGTCGGGGAACACATCATCGAACGCGCGCGGATCGCGCTCGACGTGGTGGAACAGATCCGGCAACTTGCGCGCCAGGGAGACGATCCGATGGACGGCGCCGTGCGCCTGGGCGTGATCCCCACCCTCGGCCCCTACCTCGTACCTCACCTGATACCGACCATACGTGAGGCGTATCCGAAGTTGCGGCTGTTCCTGCGCGAGGATCTCACGGCCAATCTGCTGGAGCGGTTGCGTCAAGGCCGACTCGATGCGCTGCTGCTCGCGTTGCCGGTTCACGGAGACGACCTCGAATTCATCGAACTGTTTCGCGAGCCGTTCTGCATGGCGCTGCCGGCAGGCCATCCGCTCGGACACAATCAGGAGATCGAGGAAGGCGAGCTGGCCGGCCAGAACGTGCTGTTGCTCGAGGAAGGACACTGCATGCGGGATCAGGCGCTGGCGATCTGCGGCACCACGACGTCGCACGATCGTGAGGAACTGAAAGCCACCAGCCTCGAAACCCTGCGCCAGATGGTGGCGGCGGGCGTGGGCTGTACGTTGCTGCCCGCGCTCGCGACGCTGCCGGGCGTGAGCTCGGTACGCGATGGGCTCGTGCAGATCCGTCCCTTCAAGGCACCAGTACCTTATCGCGTGATCGGCATCGCGTGGCGGCACCGCTATCCGCGCGAGAAGACGATCAAGCGGCTGGCGGAGGTCGTCCTCACGACACTGCCGTCGGCGGTGGAACGCATCGCGCCGAATGTGCCGCCGCTACGACGGCGGGCGGTTGCCTGAAGGCCGCAACGCCGCGGTCCGGGCGCCGCGGCAGCAGCTCTCGTTCGAGCCTAGCGCCTGTCTACGTTCAGAACCACGGTCCGACCAACCCCTCCGCATCCAGGGCCGCGCGAACCGACGGAACCTCCGTCTGCCTCGTCAGGTAGTCGCCGAGATGCGTCACCTCCCGAGCCGGGCGCTTCATGTCGAGCGCCCAGTACGTGAGCATCACCAGGAACGGGTCCGCCACCGTGAAACGATCGCCGCAGAGATTCGGCCCGCGCATCGACAAGTGATCTGCGAGGTAGTCGAACATTCCCGCGATCCGGGTTTCCGCATGCGCCTTCACCTGCACAGCGGCCGCTTCGTCGTCGGTCAACCGATCCGGATAGAACCAGGTGAACATTTCCGCCTGCAGCGTGTTGCTGAGGTAGAAAAGCCAGCGATACAGCTCGGCCCGCTCCGGAGTGCCGACCGGCGGCATCAATCCCGCTTCGGGATGCTGGTCCGCCAGATGCAGGCAGATCGCCGCGGACTCGGTCAGCACGAGTGGCCCGTCCTCCAGCACCGGGATACGGCCGAGCGGATTGAGCCGAAGAAACGGCTCGCGCAGATGCTCGCCGTTGGCCGTGTCCACGACCACCAGCTCGAAAGGCGCGCCGATGTGACGCAGGACCATGTGCGGCGCCATGCTGCTGTAGCCGGGCGCGTAGTGCAGTCGGTACAAGGCTTCTCTCCGGTGGGCCGCACCCGGGCCGGGTGCTCGTGGCCGCTCGAATCGTGCCGGTCCCCATCGTCGCTGTCCATCCACGCACCGGTGCAGTGCACGCGCATCGGACCAGCGTTTCGATGACCACGCCGGCCGCACCCGTCGATTCGTCAGTGGGTCTTGTCGCCTTCGGCTCCGGCCCCCAGCTTCCGGCGCAGGTCCGCCACCTCGCGCTTCACCGCGATCGCCCTTTCCTCGCCGTACCACCAGCGCGTCGCGAGTTCCACGATCTGCTGGCGGGATCCCGAACCGAGTGCGCCCACGACGTCGCGCTCGAAGTGCACCCTGGCTTCCAGAGTCTGCCGAAGCGACTCCAGCGAAGCCTGCGCCTCCCGCACATCCGTACGGTTCCCCGCATCGAGCGTGGCGTACAGCGTCTCGAATCGCGCGTGGACTTCGCCGATCCGAACCGCCAGCTCCTGCGAAACTTCCGCGGCAGCGTAGGAGAACTGCGGATCGCCCACGACACGGTCGATCACACGGTCCACCCGCTCCTCGAACTTCGCGAGATCGGTCTCGAGCAAGGTGAGCACAGGGTCGAGCCGGGTGCGAGTGCCGGCGTCGGCCGTGGACATCGTGGCCGCCAGCGATTGCAGGACCGCGAGTTCGAGATTCCAGGGCTCGCGCAAGGCGGCCTCGGAGATCGCCTGATCCGATTGCGCCATGGCCGAACTGCTCCATGCCAGGATCGCAGCGAGCAGCACCGAACCGATGCGGATCGGATGCTCGTATGTAAAGCTCATGACGTCCCCCTTGAATTCCGGCCCAGATCGAAGGCGCGGACACACCATGGGTGTATCACCCGCTCATCCAGTGATTCGCGCAAGCATAGGCCATGCACCGCGCCTTTCCTCCTGTGATGGATCAAGGGTCGATGAAAAAACGCGTGCGGTGGCCACGTAACGATCGGGACGACGACGATCAAGTATCCCGAGTGATTCGCGCACGCCGGATCGTCGTCCCTTGACCTGCGTCAATGGGTGGCCGCTCCGGCGGCTTACGCTGCACCTTGCGGAAACCGCCGATTCCACGTCGGGTGCTTTTCAGTACGGTCGCTGTGGACGGAGCATCGGCTTCCGAAGGAGGTGCACCATGAAGCCATCATCACTATTGCTCACCCTCGGTCTGATCTGCGCGGCACCGGCTGCCGTCACCCAGGCCGCGGAAGAGGAAGATCACTCGGCCCATCATCCGCCTGCCGGCCAACCCGAGGAGGCGGCACCACCGGCCGAACATGACCACGGCGCGGCGAAATCCGATCCGTTGCAGGAGAACATGCAGCGCATCGAAGCCTCGATGAAGCAGATTCAGCAGGCCGAAGAGCCCGATCGCAAGCGCGCGCTGCTCGGGGAACACCTGCGCGCGCTGCTCGACCAGATGAAGCGGCTGCGCAGCCAGGGGGCGAGCATGAAGACCGCCATGAAACCGCCGGAGAAGAAGGACGGGGACATGATGAAAGGGGGCGGCATGATGAAGATGCACAAGAAGATGGAACAACGCGTCGACATGCTCGAGCGCCTGCTGCAGCAGACGCTGGAGCGGGAAGCCATCGAGGAAGCCCTCGACTCGCGTTGAGCCTCGCGCCGTCGCCGGACCGGCGCGGCGAAGGCACTGCGCAGACGGGGCAACCGACCCGCAGGATCTCCGACGTTACCTTGAGTCCACCTGGAGGGCGTGGTACGGTGGACTTCCTGGTCAGCCGCGGTCGTCCACGACGGTATCTTCTTGCTCCCGCCTGCACACCCATGCAACGGCAAGTGCCCGACAGCATCGGTCTCACGCGCTGATCACCCTGCAGGCCCCTTGCGTTCGGTGCTGACGCATTGAGGAAGCTCGCCGCTCTCTCGGTGCTCGCGTTCGCCATCGCCGTCCTGCCGCGACTCGGACACGGGGAACAACGACCGCTTTGGGAATTCGGGGTCGGACCCGTCGGCCTCTACCTGCCGGACTATCGCGGCTCGGACCAGGGGCGAAGCTACGTGTACCCGCTCCCGCTCGTCGTCTATCGGGGCGATCGGTTCAGGATGGACCGCGAAGGCATCCGCGGCATCTTCTTCACGTCCGACCGCGTCGAACTGGACGTGAGCCTGTACGCCACGCAGCCGGTGAACAGCGAGAAGAATCAGGCGCGGCAGGGCATGCCCGACCTCAATGCCACCATCGAAGTCGGTCCCGTGCTCGGCATCGTGCTCGCACGCGACCGCGAGATCGACTACACCTACCGGCTGCGGCTGCGGCTCCCGGTCCGTGCCGTGATCGCAACGGACTTCCGACAGGTACATGCCGAGGGCTGGGTGACCTATCCACACCTCAACCTCGACCTGCGTCCTGAATTTCTCGGTGGCCGCTGGAACGTCGGCTTCAACGCCGGCCCGCTGTTCGGCACGCAGAAGTTTCATCAGTACTTCTATGGCGTTGCGCCGCAGTACGCGACGCCCGATCGGCCGGCCTACGAAGCGCACGGCGGCTATTCGGGAACCATGTTCCTCGCCTCCATCAGTCGTCATATCGGCAAGGTGTGGGTCGGTGCCTACCTCCGCTACGATCTGTTGAACGGCGCGACGTTCGAGCCGAGTCCGCTCGTGCGGCAGAACACGGCGCTGGCTGGCGGCATTGCGATCGCCTGGGTGTTTTCGGAGTCGGGAACGAAGGTCGAAACGCCCGACTAGGGCCTGCCGGCACTTGGAACGCACCTCCCCTCGCGCCCCTTCGCCTCCCTCACGCCAGGCGGTCTATCATTCGCGCCACGAGACCTTCGCACCAGGACGGGACCCGTGAGCGACCAAGACCACCACGATCATCCTCATGATCATCACGATCACGACGCGGGCTCGCGCTTCTCCGACGTGGAGCTGCGCGTCAAGGCGCTGGAATCCCTGCTCGTGCGCAAGGGCCTGGTGGACCCGGCCACGCTGGACCGGCTGGTCGAGACCTACGAAACGCGGATCGGGCCACGCAACGGTGCCCGGGTGGTTGCGCGTGCGTGGACCGACCCCGCCTACCGGCACCGCCTGTTCGAGGACGCCACCGCCGCCATCGCGGAACTGGGCTACACCGGCCTTCAGGGGGAGCACATGGTGGTCGTGGAGAACACGCCGCAGGTGCACAACCTCGTGGTCTGCACGCTGTGCTCGTGCTACCCCTGGCCCGTGCTCGGTCTGCCACCCGTCTGGTACAAATCCTATGCGTACCGCTCCAGGGCGGTGATCGATCCGCGCGGCGTCCTCGCGGAGTTCGGGCTCACGCTGGATCCGAAGGTCGAGGTGCGGGTCTGGGACAGCACTGCCGAGATTCGCTATCTGGTGTTGCCGGAGCGCCCCGAAGGGTCTGCAGGACTGGACGAGAATGCACTCGCCGATCTGGTCTCGCGCGATTCGATGATCGGCGTGGCGCGCGCCGGCCGCGCAGGCACCCACCCATGAACGGCGTCCACGACATGGGCGGCATGCACGGGTTCGGACCCGTCGGGCCTGAGGGTGACGAGCCGGTGTTCCATCACGCATGGGAAGGCCGCGTATTCGCGATGCGCCTCGCCGCGAGCATGCTCGGCCGCTGGAACATCGACATCGGCCGCCACGCCGTGGAGCGCATGGATCCGGCCGACTATCTCGCTTCGACCTACTACGAACGCTGGCTGGCCAGCCTGGAGACGCTGCTGATCGAGGCCGGGCTCGCGACGCGGGAGGAAATCGACTCCGGGGTACCCGCGGGAGCGGCACCGGCGTCGCTGCGCGTGCCGGCACCGGACGACGTCGACAGGATCGCGGCGACGGGCCGCAACTTCCGCGTGGAGGCCGACATCGAGCCCCGCTTCCGCGTCGGCGACGCGATCGTGACCCGCAACGATCATCCGCTCGGCCATACGCGTCTGCCGCGCTACGCACGCGCTCGCCAGGGTGTGATCGAAAGGGTCCATGGCGTCTTCATCTTCGCGGATGCGAGCGGCTCGAAACTGGGCGACAAGCCGCAGCACCTTTACTCCGTGCGATTCGCTGCGCGGGAACTGTTCGGTCCCGAGGCACCGGTCGCCGACCGCGTGCTGATCGACCTCTGGAACGATCACCTCGATCCGGCATGAATCCCCCGGACCTCTCGCAGTCTCCCGGCCTGCGCATCGACGACGACGGCCCGGTGTTCCGCGCGCCTTGGGAAGCGCAGGCGTTCGGACTCGCACTTGCCCTCTATGAACGGGGGGCATTCACCTGGCAGGAATGGGCAGCGACGCTCGGTGCGGAGATCACTGCCGCCACCGAGCGCGAGGGTCCCGACGACGGCACCCGCTACTACGAGCACTGGCTCGCAACGTTGGAGCGGCTCACCACGCAGAAGCAACTGGTGTCCGTGGGTGAGCTGCTTTCCTGCAAGGACGCTTGGGATCGTGCGGCGCGCGCGACACCGCACGGCAAGCCGATCGTGCTCGGCGACGACGACTTCGGCCGAGCGTAATTTTTCCTCGCGTTGGGAGGCCGTTCAGTACGACTTCGGCAGTCCCAGCACCTTCTCGGCGATGAAGCACAGGATGAGGTGCGGACTCACGGGCGCGAGTCGGGGGACCATCGCTTCGCGTAGGTAGCGCTCCACGTGGTACTCCTTCGCGTAGCCCATGCCCCCGAGCGTGAGCATCGCCTGCTCGCAGGTGCGGAAGCACGCTTCGGCCGAGAGGTACTTGGCGGCATTCGCTTCCGCCCCGCAGGGCTGACCTGCGTCGTAGAGCGATGCGGCCTTGAACACCATGAGATTCGCGGCCTCGAGTTCCATCCAGCTGGCCGCGAGCGGATGCTGGATCGCCTGGTTCTGGCCGATGGGGCGGTCGAACACGATCCGCTCGTTCGCATAGTCGACCGCGCGCTTCAGCGCGGCCCGGCCCAGCCCGACGGCCTCGGCCGCGATGAGAATGCGCTCGGGGTTCATGCCGTGGAGGATGCATTCGAAGCCTTTGCCTTCTTCACCGATGCGATCCTCCATCGGCACCGACAGATCCTCGATGAACAGCAGGTTGGAGTCCACCGCCTTGCGACCCATCTTCTCGATCTCGCGCACTTCCACGCGATCACGATCGAGCCGGGTATAGAACAGCGACAGGCCTTCGGTCGGTTTCCGGCACTCGGCCAACGGCGTCGTCCTTGCGAGGATCAGCATCCGCTCGGCGACCTGCGCGGTCGAGATCCAGATCTTGCGCCCCTGCAGCACGTACCGGTCGCCATTGCGCCGCGCGATGGTCTCGATGCGCGTCGTGTTGAGACCCACGTTCGGTTCGGTCACGGCGAAGCACGCCTTCTCCTCCCCGCGTATCAGCGGCGGCAGCCAGCGTGCCTTCTGTTCCTCCGAGCCGAACACCACGACCGGATTCAGGCCGAAGATGTTCATGTGAATCGCGGAAGCGCCCGAGAACCCGGCGCCCGATTCGCTCACTGCCTGCATCATCACCGCCGCTTCGGCGATGCCCAGGCCTGCACCGCCGTACGCCTCGGGCATCGCGATGCCCAGCCAGCCATCGCGAGCGATCGCGGCGTGAAAGTCGTCAGGGAAACCGCCATTGCGATCGCGCTCGAGCCAGTACTGTGCGTCGAACGGCTCGCACAGACGAACGATCGCGTCGTGGATCGAGCGTTGTTCCGGAGTGAAGGCGAAGTCCAATGCCGACTACCGGTCGATGACCTGCGTCACCCGCTTGCGCGCGAGTTCGGCGATCTCGGCATCCGTATACCCCGCTTCACGGAGAATCTCCACCGAGTGCTCACCCAACCTTGGTGCCGGCTGACGTGGACCGGGTTTCGAGGCCGACCAGTCCGTGGGTGTTCGCGGCGCCAGCACTTCGCCTTCGGTCGGATGCTGCTCGGTCTCGAAGAAGCCGCTCTGTACCAGATGGGGATCGGTCACCAGGTCGGCGACCGTGTGCATCGGCCCCACGGGAATGTCGAGCGTTTCGAGCAACGTCACCCACTCCGCGTTGGTACGGGTCTTGAGCAGGTCGGCGAGAAACGCGTAGATGTCCGCGATGTGTTCAGCGCGCTTGCCGTGGGACGTGAAGCGCTCGTCCTCCAGCAGATCCGCGCGACCAACGGCCTGGAGAAACTTGCCCCACTGCTTGTCGTTGTAGACAAGCACGCATAGCCAGCCGTCCTTCGTCGCGTAGGGCCGGCGCTCCTGCAGACGCGCGTAGCCGGTGCCACCGATGGGTGGCAGATACGACAGTCCGGCCAGATGATCGCCGAGCACGAACTGCGCGACGCTCTCGTACATCGGGACCTCGACGGATTGTCCCTCGCCGGTGCGTTCGCGATGAAACAGCGCGGCCGTCACGGCATAGGTGACGTGCAGACCCGTGACGCGGTCGGCGAGGTTGACGGGCGCGTACTGCGGCGTGGAGGCACCGTTGCGCGAAGCGAGCCAGGGCAAGCCGGTGCCGCCCTGGATCAGATCGTCGTAAGCGGCCTTGCCGGCGTTCGGTCCGCGCTCGGAATAGCCATAAGCGCCCACGTAGATGATGCGCGGGTTCACCGCGCGAATGTCGTCGTAGGAAAGCCCCAGCCGCTTCATGGCCGACGGGCGCACGTTGTAGATGAGTACGTCTGCGCTCTTCGCGAGCCGCAACAACGCCTCGCGCCCCTCGGGCTGCTTCAGATCCAGCACGAGATCGCGCTTGCCGCGATTCAAGTGCAGGTAAAGATGCCCCATGCCTGCGGACTTCATGGGGCCGACGTACCGCATGTTGTCGCCCTCGCGCGGTTCGACCTTGATCACGTCCGCACCGAGTTCGGCGAGGATCTGCGTGGCGAAAGGACCCATCACGACGGTCGTGAGGTCCAGGATCCTGATGCCGGAAAGAGGGCCTGCCATGGATGCGTGTTTGTTACTCGGGTTTGATGCCGGCGTCGTGGATCAGCTTGCCCCAGTACTCGAGCTGCGCTCGCAAGTACTGTGAAAAATCATTGGGACCGAGAGGGTCCACTTCGAAACCGATCGTCGCCAGCCGATCGACGACGTCCTTCCTGGCGAGGATATCCAGCGTCTCGCGCGCGAGGCGCTCCACGATGGCCTTCGGGGTACCGGCCGGAACGAACAGGCCGTTCCAGGACGTCACGTCGAAACCCTTCACCGTGTCCGCGATCGGCGGCGCTTCGGGCACGAGCGCGGAGCGTTTCGCAGTCGTGACGCCGAGCACTTTCACGCGTCCGCCCGCGATGTGCGGAAGGGCAGTGGCGAAGTCCGCCACCATCACGGGCACCTCGCCGGACACCACGTCGAGCATCGCCTGCGGACTCGACTTGTACGTGACGCCGGTCATCGCGATCCTGGCCTGGACGTTGAGACTCTCCGCGGCGACGAGGGAAGTGCTGCTGGCCGTGGCGTAGGCGAGCTTGCCTGGATTGGCACGGGCATGGGTGATGAATTCCGCCGTGGACTTGACCGGCAACGCAGGATTCACCACCAGCATGAAGGGCAGCGTCGCGGTACGCGCCACGGGCTCGAAATCCTTCACCGGATCGTACGGCAGCGACTTGTAGAGATGCGGATTCGCGGAGTGCGTGGTGTTGGTCGTGACGAAGATCGTGTATCCATCGGGTTTGCTCTTCGCGACGAACACGGCCGCGATCTGGCCGAACGCACCGGGCCGGTCGTCCACCACGACGTTCTGGCCAAGGCGCTGGCCCAGCTCCTGCGCCAGGACGCGCGCCATGCTGTCGGTCGCGCTGCCGGCCGCGAACGGCACGACCAGACGGATGGGACGGGCCGGATAGTTCGACGGCTCCGCAGACATGCACGGTGCCGTGGCAACGGCGCACACGACCGCGAGCACGCAGAGAATTCCGCGACCCCGCATCGACGATCCGCGCGATTCAGTACCGGACCACACGATCCGGTTGCTCTTCGTAGGGTGGCGAATAGATGACGAGCACCTTGACCGGTGTGTCGCTCAACACCGTGAAGCTGTGCGGCACGTCGGCCGGAAAGAAGCAGCAATCGCCGGGGCTCAGGTCGCAAGCCTCGCCACCGACTTCCGCGCGGGCTTCACCCTCCAGCAGGTAGCAGACCTGCTCGATGCCGGGATGGGCGTGCGGCATCGCGCCTTTTCCCTTCTCGATGACACCGAGAATGACCTCGACCTGCCTCGCGCCGACGGTATCGGCGCCGATCAACCGATGGTTGGTCGTGCCGGTGTGATTGGCGGGATGATATCCAGGGACTTCTCCTGCTTTCACGAAATAACGACGTCGCTCGTGCCCGGCCAATGCGTCCCCCCGCGGGTGTCGATCTGAAGTCGGTTACGCCGCAAACCGTGGCAGGTCGCTGCCGCTGTGAACGCTCGCCAGAATTGCGTGCAGCCCCCACCCTGACCCTCCCCCGGCAAAGCCGGGGGAGGGGACGTACATCCCTTCCCTCACCATTGGTGGGGGAAGGAGTGCAAGTACCCCCTCCCCCGTCGAAGATGGGGGAGGGCCGGGGAGGGGGCGGAGGCAGTGCCTCACGCCGCCGCCTCAATATGCCCCGTCAACGGCCCCAGATTCCCCTGCGCATCGAAGCTCCACCCACGAGCATCCCCAACCAGTTCGAACCGCTCCTGCTGCGCACGAACCTCGGCGAGCATCGGGGCCGACACCTCGATCTCGGACAGGTGCAGCGTGTTGCGGATGCGCACCACCCGGCAATCCTCCGGCTTCACGCGCACGACGGTCTTCACTGCCAGCGCAATGGCGTCGTGATCGTTGTTCATGACGATCGGGATCGCCGCACCGTCGAGATTGCCCGCGGTGATCACGTTGGCGTAGGTGGACGACACATCGAGGTCACGGAACAGCCGCATCGTGATCACGTCCGCTCCGCCGATGCCGGTGGCGTTGCCGTGCGAGACGCGCGTGAGCCCCAGCACGACGATCTTCTTGACCAGCGGCTTCGGCGTCCACTGCACGTTGCGACGGTTGCGTCCGGTGATGTTCGGGTCGAAGCCTGCTCCCGAGATGTTCTTGCCCATCTCCTCGATGATCAGCACGTCGATCTCGTCGAAGAACAGTTGCGGCATCATCTTCTTGGCCATGTCCTGGAGCACCGGCTCGCGGGTCGCGAGCTGTTCCGACGGCACCAGTTCGATCCGCGCGGTTTCGTCGTAGGCGTTCTCGACGATGCCCACGCCGAACAGCACGTTGCGATGCGCGAGATGCACGTCGCGGATCTTCGGCAGCAGGTCGGGGAAGCGATCCATGCCGTGCCGGTGATACGTCGCCGCGCCGACGATCTTGCCGATGCCGATGGACAGCATCTTGGTGAGGCCGCTTTCGGTGGGCCCGCGAAAACCGGTGTGGGGCTTGATGCGATTGATGACGACGATGCCGTCGGCCTCGGAAGCATTGCGGTCCATGTGCACCGGCGTGCCGTCGTCGAGCGTCCCGGTGATGACGGTGTCCATGCTGGCGCGGATCGGCACGCCGGTGGCCTCTTCCGTGATGCCGTAGGTCTCGAGCACCTTGCGCTGACCTTCGGCAGTAGCGGCACCATGGCTGCCCATGCAGGGGAAGATGAAGGGTTTGGCGCCGAGCCCGCGCAGCTCCTCGACGACCGTCCGGGCGATGAGCCCGATGTTCGCGACACCGCGGCTCCCGCAACCCACGGCGATCGATTGCCCGGGTTTCACCCGCGCCCGGATCTCCGGCCGCTGGAACTCGCGTCGCACCGCACCGGCGATGTCGTCCAGCCGGGCCGGATCGAACTTCTGGCGCACCCGGGCCATGGACGGCAGCGGAAAATCGAGTCCGCCTGCGATGCTCACTTCGATACGATCGGGAATCACGGTATTTCCTCCGGCTTGGGTCACGACAAGGCGGGCTCTTTCGGCCCGCACCCGGGCCACAAGCCGGCATCGTAGCGCGAGCGGGGCGCCGTGGCGATGGACGGCTGCAGGCGCGGGCGGATCGGCGTATGGTCACGGGTCGTCGGACTCGGTCTCGAAACGAGACCGGTACGCCTCGTCGTCACAACAACAACGATTCCAGGAGACCCCCATGAATCAGCGCACTTCCCTCGCCGTTCTGGCGGGAACCGCCATCGCGGCCGCCGCCTTCGGCATCGGTGTCGCCGTCGGCCAACAGACACCGCCCGCGGCGAACCAGGGCGTGATCGTCGGTCCGGCCACCTTCCTCGATCTGCCTCAGGAACTGGATAATCTCGACGGCCGACAATTGCGCCTGCGCATCGTCACCATCGAACCGGGTGGCGTCGTGGCCAACCACAGCCACAAGGGCCGTCCGACGGTGGCGCATCTGGTGAGTGGCGTGCTCACCGAGCGGCGCGAAGGCGACTGGGTGAAGGTGCATCAGCCGGGCGAGAGCTGGACCGAGGGCAAGGACGTGACCCATTGGGCGGAGAACAAGGGTACCGTGCCGACGGTGGTCGTGGCAGTGGACGTGTTCAAGCCCTGAGAACGTTTCGGCGATGCGCGCTGTCGGATTTGCGGTCACATCGCACGTTCAACGAGGAGATTCCATGATCCGTTTTCACCAATGGCGCCGCTGGGCGCTGATGCTTTGCATTCCGCTGTCGATGGTTGCGCGGGCGGACGAAGCCCCTGCGCCTGCGCCTGCCCCCGTCTCCGCCCCCTCAGGCACGCTGGACCAGTGCCTGGCGAAGGCAGCGGCTGCGCGTCCCGGCATCATCACGGGCTGGCAGGAGCTGTCCAGCACGTCCGATGAAGGCTACTACGTACGCATCGTCAGCAAGGACGGCGGTATCGGACTGACGGAGTGCCGGCCGGCCAGCGAGGCCCCGCTGGATTTCACCAAGAAGACGGGGCTGGTCCGGTACGAGATGTACGAACGCGTCAAGGTGGCGGAGCCGGCGGCCCGGGCGGTCGCACCGGCGGTCTTCCTGCCTCCGGTCAAGTTCACGAGGATGGAGCTGTCCATCAGCGTCCGCGGCTCTCCCTACTACACCTACACGCTCACGCTGCCCGGCGGGCAACAGGCAACCGTGGAAGTGGATGCCGTGTCCGGCAAGCCGATCACCGCCAAGGTGAAGTACTGATCGCAGACGAGGCGCCCCCCTCCGCTTCGCGCCATGGGTCGGTGATGTTCCGCGACCCTGGCGCAGCTTCGGTCGCGCCCGGGCTGTAACCGCATGGCGCGATGGTCCGTCCTGCGATGGATCGCCGCCGCATGTGCGGTGTCGCTGCTGGCCGTCGTGGTGCTGGTGCTGTGTGCACCCCTCTGGATCGACGCCGGCAGCGTGCAGGCGAAGGTCGCGCAGTGGGTCGGCGAGGCATCGGGAGGCCACGCCCGCTTCGCCCGCGTCGACCTGCACTACCTGCCGCTGCCGGGCATCGTGCTCATCGAGCCCGGCTACTCGATGCCTGGCATGGTCGAGGTCGCCGCGAAGTCGGGCACGATCGATCTGGATTTCCTGGCGCTTCTGCGAGGGCGGGTCCAGCCCCGCAGCGTCCGCCTGGAACATCCGACGGTTCGGGTGAGCCTCCCGGAACCGGAACCCGATCCGACACCGTTCTCCCTCAAGCAGACGGAGGACAGTCTGCGCAAGGTCGTGGCCGCGATCGCAGACGCAGCGCCGGACGCGGTCGTCGAGATCGTCGACGGAAATCTCGAATTTCGCATCGGCTCGCGTGCGCCGTTGCAGGCGCGCAACGTCGGCATCCGTTTCGCCGTAGTCGATGGCACGCTCGAGGCCCATGTGTCCGGCACCGCCGACCTGTGGCAGAAACTGGACGCCACGGCTCGACTGGCACGCGACAGCCTTGCGGGTGAAGGCCGTATCGAAATCGCCGGGCTGGCGTTGGACAGGATCGGCGCGATCGCGGGTCTCGGTGACCAATGGCCGGTGGAACGGGCCACGGTGCAGGGCACGCTCAAGTGGCAGATGCGCGGACTCGTCGACGCACAGGCCGAGGCGTCCCTCACCTCGCCTTCGCTCGTCGTCCGCGCCGGCAAGGGACGCCTCGACGCCCAAGGCGCTGCCATCGACGCTACGGCACGCATCCATGGCGGTGTGATGTCGGTGACGGTAGGTCGAGCGTCACTGGAGACGCCCGAGATCGCGGCAACGGCAAACCTCAAGTGGAGCGAAGCTGCCGGCTACCAGGTGGAAGCGCGGACCGGCGATCTGGACATTCCCGTCTTGCATTCCTTGGCGCAGGGCCTCGCACCGGATGTCGACTGGCTCGCACATCCACCGGCAAGCCTGGCGGCGGGCACCATTCTCACGCTGCAATTCGCCAGTCATGCGCTCACGATCGATGGGCTGGCGCAACCCGCCGCGATGCAGGCCCAGGGAGAGATCGCCGGTGTCGAGCTCGTCGTGCCGGCCTACGATCTCCACCTGCACGAGGTGACAGCGACAGCCTCCCTGAAGGAGGGAGAACTGCGCGTGGAACAGGTCGGTGCACGGCTGGAGCAATCGAAGGCACGCGATGGCCTGTTCGTGACCCGGCTGGGCGCAACGCCGATGCCACTGCACGTCGAGCTCGTCGTCGATACGAATCTGCCGGAAGCCCTGGCGATTTCGAAGCGCGTAGTCACCGATCGCGGCGCCCGCGAGCAGATGGATCGCCTGAAGCAACTCGAAGGCAGCGCTGTCGTGCGCGTCATGCTCGCGGGCGATGTCGAGCACATGCGCCCGTCAGTCCTCGTTCAGTCGTTGAATGGGACGATGACGCACGACACCCTTCCGTTTCCGCTCCGGATCGCACGCGGCACGGTGCTCTATGCGGACACCGCGATCTCCGCGGAGGGTGTCGATGGATCCCTTGGTCCGATCGCGTTCGACGGCCTGGGTGCGCACCTCGCCCTGAAATCGCCGTATCGGGTCATCGGCGGGCACGGGTCTGCGATCATCGCGCTCGAGCCTCTGCTTCGGTGGGCGAAGCAGCAGCCCGACTTCAAGCAGAGCCTCGAGCCCCTGACCAGTGCCTCCGGCAACCTCGTGGTGAAGTTGTCCGGACTCGAAGGCTCCGTGCGCACGCCGAAGGACCTGCTGTTCCGCGTGACAGCCTCGCCGCAACAAGTGACGATCAAGGCACCGACCCTGGCGCCACCGGTCACGCTCCATGGCGGTACGATCGCTGTCGATCCTCGCGCCCTCGCGGCCAGCGGCGTGAGCGTATCCGCACTCGATGGAAGGCTCGAGATTTCCGGACACACGGACGACTATCGCGACGGCATCGACGAACTCGAAGCGAACGTCGCCGGACGCCTCGGTCTCGAATTGCTCGGATGGCTTCACATGAAGGCAAGCCTCCCCGATGGCTTGCGATTGCGGGGCGCAGTCGCCCTGTCGGACGTGAGCGCAAAATGGCGCAAGAGCGGCGCAATGAATGCGAGTGGGAAAGTGGCGGTCACGGGTGGGCCAGCCATCGGATTCGCAGTCAGCCGGACGCCTGACCGGATCGAACTGTCGAACCTCACGGTGCGCGACGACGGTTCCGATGCCACGCTGGGCGGCCGCCTGGAAGGCACTCGTTTCGAAGCGACGTTCAAGGGAAAGCTGGCCGGCACCAGCATCGCGAACATGTTCATGCAGCCACCGGTCACGCTCACCGAAATGAGCGGCGACCTGCAGATCGACGGTGATTGGAAAAGGGCCGGTCACGGCACGGGCACGGGCTTCCTCAGCGGATCGGGCATCCACCTGCCGCTGCGCGTGCCCGAACCTCTGAACATCGAGGCGTTCTCGCTCGAAGCGAAGGGATCCCTGATCACGATCCAGTCGGCGATGCTCGAAGCGGGTCCGAATCGACTGGCGATCAGCGGCAGCATCGATCGGTCGAAGGAGAAGTACCGCGTGGATGCTGATCTGCGCTCCGATGAGATCACGCTGCCGGCGCCGAAGGAAACGACCGAAACCAAGCCCGATCAGACTACCGCTGCAGCCGAGACTCGCCAAAATCTCAGCATTCTGGATCGGGTTCCGCTGACGGGCGAAGTACGGTTCGACATCCGCCGGCTGCGCCGCGGTCCGCTCGAGGTCACGCCCCTCGTTGGCAGTGCCGCCCTGGAAACCGGGCACCTCGATCTGCGGATCCGGGAAGCGTCGGTGTGCGCCATCTCGCTCGTGGGTAGCGGAGGCCTCACGTCGACCACGATGAGCCTCGAAATCGCCGCGCATGCCCGGGACGTCGATCTGGACAAGTCGGTCGCCTGTCTCACGGAGCAACGCCTGAGCGTGACCGGCCGCGTGGACGTCGACATCGAGATGAAGGCGCAAGGCGAGCCTGGCGCGCTGCTCGATCACGTGGAGGGAATGTTCTCGGCCCTGTCGCGCGACGGCCGCATCGAGAAGTTCGACACGCTCACCAAGGTCTTCGACCTGCTCAACGTGACCGAGGTCGTGAACGGCTCCCTTCCCGATCTGAAGACCAAGGGCATGGCCTACCGCTCCGCCAGTATCAAGGGCCGCATTGCCGGGCGGACGGTCCACTTCGACGAAGCGGTGCTCGACGCGACCGGCGTCAAGATCGCCGCGCAGGGCAGCGCCAGCTACGGCACGCGCAAGGTGGATGTCAACGTGCTGGTGGCCCCGCTGCAGACAGCCAACCGGTTCCTCGACAAATTGCCCATCATCGGCCGGATCTTTGGCGGTACGGTGCTGGCACTCCCCGTGCGAGTGGGCGGAACCTTCGACAAGCCCATCATCATTCCGCTCGGCGCCCGGGCTGTCGCCTCCCGCCTCGTAGACATCATTGGGAACACGGTGAAGCTGCCCGTGGATCTCGTGACCACGATGTCGACGGAAGCCAACGGGAAGGGTGCGAAGACCGAGCCTGCCCCGAAGCCCTGAGGGCTAGCGGCGCGAGCCACCTGGCGAGGGGATCGATGCAGCGCGGAAGAGGGGCCCCATCGCAAGATGGGGATCTGACCGCGGAATCGATCGTCGGGGCGGCGATCCCCTTGCGCCGAACCGCGGGTCGCATCCCCAAACGTTGTGGCCCCTGCTCCGCCGCGTTCGCCGCCCCGTTCGGAGAACGGGGATCGACAGACAGGAGAGTCGACGCTGGACGCCGACACGACAGCCGCGATAGCCCCATGATGGTCAGGAGGCTAGCGCGCCGGCACCTTCTCGACGAACGCGTTGGTCCAGGCCTGATCGAGGCGGATATTCGCGCCTGCGTCGCGCACCGATGCGTCGCTCGCGGCGGTCATCCTGTAGGACCGTTCCACGCCATCCGGGGAGAACATGCCATCGGCGGAGTACACGGACCTCAACCGCTCCAGTGCCGCTGCGTACACCGCGCGATCACCGAGCGCGTACTCCGGCGGAACCGCCTTCATCACCTCGTCCGCCGAGGCCTTCCGCAGCCAGCGCAGCGCGCGCACCATCGCATTGGTCAACGCCTGCACCGTCTTCGGGTTCGCCTGGATGAACGTGTCCCTGGCATACAGGCAAGCCGATGGCACGGGACCACCGTAGACCGCACGCGTACCGGCATCGCTGAAAGTCTCGTGGACCACCTTGAGGTCGCCGGATTTTTCCAGCATCACGATGGCGGGCTCGACGTTGGCGATGGCATCGAGCTGGCCGCTGCGTCCCGCAGCGACAGCGGTCGCACCCGTGCCGACGCCGATCGCGGACACATCCTCAGGCTTGAGCTTCGCCGCAGCGAGCAACTGGTTGAGGAACGTGTGCGTGCTCGATCCGGGTGCGGTCACTCCGATCTTGCGTCCCTTGAGGTCCTGCGGTCCGGCGTAGGACGCGAACTTGCCTTTCACCAACCCGAGCGCGAGCGCTGCATTGCCCTGGAGCACGAAGGCCTGCACCTTCTGCCCCTTCGCCTGCATCTGGAGCGTGTGCTCGAAACCACCCGACACGATGTCGGCGCTGCCGCCGATCAGCGCCTGCAGGGCCTTGGCGCCGCCGGGGAAGTCGAGGACCTCCACTTCGAGGCCCTCGTCCTTGAAATAGCCCAGCCGCTCCGCGAGCGTGAGCGGCAGGTAGTAGAGCGTCGTCTTGCCGCCAACGGCGATGGTGAGGTTGGGTTTCTCGGGTGGTGCGGCGTGGGTGGTCGGCGCGGCGATAGCTGTTGCGATCAGCGCGAGCAGCAGGGTTGATAGCAGCTTCATCGTCCGGGACCTGATGTCGTCTTCGTCGTTGGCGAGAGATGGTTGCCCCCATCCCAACCTTCCCCCGCTATCGCGGAGGAAGGGGTGTACCGCTCCCTCCCCCGACTTCGTCGGGGGAGGGCTGGGGTGGGGGCCGCGGCCGCTACTCGGCAATCACCCATTCAACTCCAGCTTCGGCGCCGCCTTGAATCCCGTCGGCTTCACCTTTTCCGGCAGCACCCGCCCCTTGTGCGCGCGCGTGCTCGCGAAGTGGCCGATGTCCTTCTTGCCCACCACGACTTCCTTGTCCTTGCCGCCGCGCCCGATGCCCAGGACGGTCAGCGTCGGCTGATCCGACACCATCACCGCGACCAGCTTCTCGCCCTTGTCGAGACCCATCAGGATCAGGCCTCGTCCCTTCGGCTGATATTTGAGTTCGGCGAGCTGTACGAGCAGCAGCTTCCCGCCTTCGGAGACGGAGGCGACGTAGCTGCCTGGGGTGTCCGTGAACACCATCGGCGGCACCGGCGCTTCCGATGCCTCCAGCGTCATGAACTCGCGGCCCGCGCGCCGGTTGGACACCATGTCGGCGAGCTTCGTGTGGAACGCATAGCCGCCGGTGGAGGCCACCAGCACCTGCGTGTCCGGCTTGCCCGCTAGGCAATACAGGATCTTCGCGCCGTCCTGGACTTCCACCAGCGACGAAGCCGGCACACCATCGCCGCGACCGGACGGCAAGGTCGAGGCGTCGACGGAATACGCGCGACCCTTCGAGTCGAGGAACACGACCGGGTCGACGGTGCGGCACTGGATGAGCGTCTGCAGGCCGTCGCCTTCCTTGAACGACAACGCGGACGGATCCACCTCCCAACCCTGCCGGCCGCGAATCCAGCCATTGCGGGAGAAGATCACCGTCACCGGTTCGTCGATGATCGGCTTCGCCATGACGGCCTTCTCGGACACCTCGATGACCGTGCGCCGCGCATCGCCGAAGGCCTTGATGTCGGCCTCGATCTCCTTCACCACCAGGTTCTCCAGCGTCTTGCGCGAACCGAGGATCTTCTCGAGATCCTTCTGCTCCTTGCGCTTCTCGCCCAGTTCCTTCTCCACCTTGATGTGCTCGAGCTTGGCCAACTGCCGCAGCCGCATCTCCAGGATGTCCTCGGCCTGGCGGTCGGTCAGCCCGAACTCGGCCATCAGCTCGGCCTTCGGTTCGTCGGCATTGCGGATGACCTTGATGACCTTGTCCACGTTGAGCAGGACGATCATCCGGCCTTCGAGCACGTGGATGCGGTCGAGTACCTGGTCGAGCCGATACTGCGATCGCCGCGTGACGGTTGCGAGCCGGAATTCGGTCCATTCGAGCAGCAGCTCCCGCAACGACTTGCCGGTGGGCCGCCCATCGAGGCCGACCATCACCATGTTGATGGACGCGTTGCCTTCGAGGCTCGTCTTCGCCAGCAGCAGGTTGACGAATTCGGTCTCGTCGACCTTCGAGGTCTTGGGTTCCAGCACCAGCCGCACGGGATGCGTGCGGTCGGATTCGTCGCGCGCCTTGTCGAGCATCGACAGCATCAGCGCCTTCTCGCGCTGCTGCTCGGGCGTGAGCGACTTCTTGCCCGGCTTGGGCTGCGGATTGGTGAGCGCGTCGATCTCCTCCAGCACCTTGCGGGCCGAAGCGCCCGGCGGCATCTCGGTCACGACCACCTGCCACTGGCCGCGTGCGAGGCGCTCGATGGTCCAGCGCGCGCGCACCCGCACCGAGCCGCGACCGCTCTCGTAGGCCGCGATCATCTCCTCTCGCGGCGTGATGATCTGCGCGCCGCCCGGGAAGTCGGGGCCCTGGATGTACTGCACGATGCCGGCCGTGTCGAGCTTCGGATCGCGGATCATCGCGATCGCCGCATTGCCCACTTCCACCAGGTTGTGGCTCGGGATCTCGGTGGCCATGCCGACCGCGATGCCCGACGCACCGTTCAGCAACAACACCGGCAGCCGTGCCGGCAGCACGGCGGGTTCCTGCGTGGAGCCGTCGTAGTTGGGAACGAAATCGACCGTACCCTGGTCGAGCTCGGCCAGCAGCACCTCGGAGAACTTCGTCAGCCGCGCTTCCGTGTAACGCATGGCCGCCGGCTCGTCGCCATCGCGTGAACCGAAGTTGCCTTCGCCGTCGATGAGCGGATAGCGCAGCGTGAAATCCTGCGCGAGCCGCACCAGGGCGTCGTACACCGACTGATCGCCGTGCGGGTGGAATTTGCCGAGCACGTCACCGACGACACGCGCGGACTTCTTCCGTGGTGTACCGGCGCGACCGCCCATCTCCCACATCGCGTAAAGGATGCGCGCCTGCACCGGCTTCTGACCGTCACCCACGCGCGGCAGCGCGCGATCCTTCACCGTGGCGATGGCGTACTGCAGGTATTGCAGCGACGCATAGCGCCCGATGGGCAGCGCGTCGCCGAACTCGCCCTCCATGGGCGCGAAATGCGGCGGCAGCTTGCCGTCGCCTCCCCCACCGCCTGCAGGAGCCCGCGGCGGCTTCGGTGCTTCGTCCTTGGGCGGAGCTTCGGCTATGGCGGTGTTGCCGCCCGCGTTGGCGAAGAGATCTCCCTGGTCTTCCATACTTGCGTCCTTGCGATCAATCAGCTACCAATTCGAAATCCTGCACCACGATGTCGCGCACGCCGTCGGTGACGGCGAAACGCCACTTGCCGGGCACGAGCTGCCAGTCGTTGCGCAGTTCATGGCCTCCGCACCAGCGGCCGCGACCGTTCGTCACGGCAACCATGTGCGGGGCGTTCCAACCGTTGCTCTCGATGCCGTTGGGTTGCGTCAACACGGGATGCCGCACGAATTCGGACAGCATCGTCTTGCCGTCGACCTCGTTCAGACCCGCAAGATCGGCACAGAAACCGAAGCGCACGCCCTTGCGGGCCGGAATGCGGTTGGTCTGCTTCTCCAGCACGGGCTTGCCGTCCACTATCTTGTAGAGGCCGAACTCGGAAATCTTTCCGGATGGCACGCCCTGGGCTTGCGCAGGGAACGGGGTAGATACCAGGCAAAGAAGGGCAAACGCTTTCACCACAGAGGACACAGAGGTCCACAGAGGAAAACCATCCTTGCGTCGAATCGGGGTCATCCTCATCCTCATGTTCTTCCTCTGTGATCCTCTGTGCCCTCTGTGTTGAAAGCGGTTCCTTTCGTCGTACGCAGGAAACCTCATGAGATATCCGCATCCACCAGATTGCCGTAGGTCTCCATCCACTCCCGCCGCTGCGACGCGTTCTCCTTCGCCATCATCATGTTGAAGATGTCGTTGGAGATTTCCATCTGCCCGTCTTCCACCAGCACCGGCAGCATGCGCCGCGTATCGGGGTTGAGCGTGGTCTCCCACAACTGTTCGGGGCTCATCTCGCCCAGGCCCTTGAAGCGGCTCACCGCCCACGAACCTTCCTTCACGCCTTCGTCGGCGAGCTTCTCTTCGAGGCTCACGAGTTCCTGCTTGTCGAGCGCATAGAGCTTGCGCGCCGGCTTGTTCTTGCCGTGGGCGGGCACGTCGATCCGGAACAGCGGCGGCTGCGCCACGTAGACGTTGCCCTTCTCGATCAGCTTCGGGAAATGCCGGAAGAACAGCGTGAGCAGTAGCACCTGGATGTGCGACCCGTCCACGTCGGCATCCGCGAGGATGATGACCTTGCGATAGCGCAGGCCCGAGAGATCGGGACTGTCGCCGGGCTTGTGATGATCCACGCCCACCGCCAGCGCGATAGCCTCGATCTCCTTGTTCGCGTACAGCGTGTCGGGCGAATCCTGCCAGGTGTTCTTGGGCTTGCCCTTGAGCGGCAGCACCGCCTGGAATTCCTTGTCGCGCGCCTGCTTCGCGGACCCGCCCGCGCTGTCGCCTTCGACGATGAAGAGCTCGTTGCGATCCGGATCGTCCGAGGCGCAATCGGTCAGCTTGCCGGGCAGCACGGCCACGCCGGAACTCTTGCGCCGCTCCACTTTCTGCGCCGCCCGCGTGCGCGCCATGGCCTGGCGGATCACCAGCTCGGCGATGCGCTTGGCCTCGTCCACGTGCTGGTTCAACCACAGCTCGAACGGATCGCGCACCATCTGCGCCACGAGCTTCACGGCATCGCGTGAAATGAGTTCGTTCTTCACCTGCCCCTTGAACTGCGGATCGAGCATCTTCACGGCGAGCACATAGCTCGCGCGCGACCAGACATCCTCGGGCACCACCTTCAATCCACGCTGGCCCATCGCGTGCAGATCGATGAAATTGCGGATCGCGTTGTAGACGCCTTCGCGCAAACCGGACACGTGCGTGCCGCCGTGCCGTGTCGGGATCATGTTGACGTAGCCTTCGTTCACCAGCTCGCCATCGGGCGTCCATGCGATCGCCCACAGCGCGCCTTCGCCCTCCGCGAAGCTATCCGATTCGGACTGCGCGGTGACGTAGCGCTCGCCGAAGAAGCTCGAGGCAACCGGCTCGGCGCCCGCCATGGCATTGGCGAAGTAGCCGCGGATGCCTTCGGGAAAATGCCACTGGGTCGTTTCGAGCTTGCCGTTCTTCTCGATGTTCAGCGTGAATTTCACGCCGGGGAGCAGCATCGCCTTCGCGCGCAGCAGCGCGGCGATGTCTGCCGGAACGATCTTCGGCGAATCGAAATACTTGGCGTCGGGCCAGAATCGCACCCGCGTGCCGCTCTCGCGCGGGCCGGCGTTGCCGGTCTTGCGCAGTGGTTCCTTCAACTGCCCGTTCGGCGCGAACACGATGCGCCAGGCCGCGCCGTCGCGCTTTACGTCCACCTCGAGTTTGGTGGACAGCGCGTTGCTCACGCATACGCCCACCCCGTGCAGGCCGCCGGCGATGCGATAGACCGCATCCTTGTCGGTCTTGCGGAACTTGCCGCCCGAATGCAGCGTGGTGAAGATCACCTGCACCGCCGGCACCTTCTTCTTCGGGTGGATGTCCACCGGGATGCCGCGGCCGTCGTCCACGACTTCCGCGGAACCATCCTCCCACAGCGTTACCGCGACGTTCTTTGCAAAACCCGCCAGGCCCTCGTCCGCCGAGTTGTCGACGATCTCGACCAGGGCGTGATTCGGGTTGACCGGGTCGGTGTACATCCCCGGCCGATGCAGGATCGGCGAAAGATCCTCGAGGATCTCAATGTCTTCCGCGGTGTACGCGTTGTCTTTCCTTGCCATCTTTTTCTTTCGAGAGAACCTGGTGTGCCGCGTGGCGTTGGCCGGCGGCATGGGAAATCTTGGGCGCAACCGCCGGCTGGTCGGTGCCGAGGCGCTTGCGCAGCTCGCGGATCGCGATGGTCCGCACCGCCTCCGGCCCACCCCGGATCGCATCGACGAGTGCAAACAGCTCGTGCAGCACGGGGTCGCGGGAGGCCGCGATGGGGACCGACTTGTAGAGCGGCTCCAGCGCCACGCCACGAACATCGCCCGAAGGGTCGGGCCATACGGCGGGCGGCTCGTCGCTCGGCGGCAGCAGGTCCACGAGCGGCGAGGTCGACTCGGCCGTCGGCATGCCCTGCACCAGCCCGCCACGGTCCGCCGCCCAGACGTAGCGCACGCCGTAGATCAGCAACTCGTCGAGGCCCTTGGCGTCCGGGACGCCCCAGCCTTCATTCAGCCGCAGCAGTCCCGCCTCGCCGGAGCGCTTGACCGCCGCGTGCACTTCAGACGCGGACATGCCCAGCTCCCAGGCGAGCTGGTTGTAGCTCCACGGCTCGGGGCCGCGAGCCACGATCTTGAGCAGGAGGCACACGTCCTGAGGCTTGAGCATGGTGCGCCCATTCTATTCGCGAATCGCGAATAGCGAAAAGCGAAGTCGCTCGACGGAACGTCGCTTTCCGGCGACGTTCTCCCCTCGGAAACGGCTCAGATCCTCCCGTACCGCTTCAGGATGATGTCCAGCGGTGCTCCGCTGTCGATGTCGATGCGGATGCTCTTTTCCCGCTCGGTGATCTTCTCCGCCTCGGCGAGCACGGGCTCGATGTGTTCGGCTGGCACGACGACGACGCCATCGGCGTCACCCAGGATGAAATCGCCGGGGTGTATCTCGACACGGCGGCTCGTGGCGCCTGGCATGACGACGGGCACCTGGCAGCCGGTGACTTTCAACCGTCCGATGGATTGCACCGGCGAACGGTACTTCGCGTAGACCGGCATGCCGTGCTTCGCGATCCACGCGCTATCGCGCACGCCGCCGTTGACGACGATTCCCGTGCAGCCCCGCACCTTCATGCCGAGTGCGAGCAACTCGCCAAAGGAAGCCATGCCCTCCGCGTCGCCCGCCCATACCGACACGACGCCGGGCATCATGCCGTTGATGGCCTGCATCTTGTCCGGATCGCCCGGGCCCTCGTAGGGCAGCATGTGCATACGCACGGTGTAGGCGAAGCCTGCGAGCTTCGGTTGCGCCTCCGCGATCGGCGTCAGTGCGGTGGAAAGCGCCTGGTCGAAGAGACCGACTTTCTCCAGCACATCCGACACCGTGGTGGTGTCTACGGCGAGAAAGCGGCTGCGGATGGATTCCTGTGCGGGGGTCATGGGTTGGTTCCTCTGTTCGCTCAATGCTTCGGCAACACCTGTCCGGGCAGTTTCAACCCGGCACGCGGCCAGTCCACTTCGAGCAACGTGCCGAAGCCGGACAGCGTCACGTAGACCTTGCGCAGGTCCGCGCCGCCGAAGGCGAGGTTGGTGCAGTAGATTTCGGGAGCGTTGTAGAACTCGAGCAGTTCACCGCCGGGCGAGATCACGCTCACGCCGCCGCGGATCAACGTCGCGACGCAGATATTGCCGCCGGCCTCGACCTTCAGCGAATCGAAGCGCTGATAGCCGGGCAGGCCCGCCACGAGCGTACCGCCGTGGGGCGAAGGGAACGGGAGTTTCCGCAATTCGCCCGGGCCGACGACTTCGAACGACCACAGGCGGCTGGTCTCGGTCTCGGCCACGTAGAGCGTGCGGCCGTCAGGCGACAGACCGATGCCATTGGGCGTGAGGATCGGATGCACGACTTCACGGATGAGACTGCCGTCGGTGCGCGCGTAGTACACCGCGCCGCGATCCATCTTCCGGTCGTAGATCTTGCCGAGGTCGGTGAACCAGAACCCGCCCTGGTCATCGAACACGATGTCGTTGGGGCCCTTGAGCGATACGCCGTCGCATTCGGTGTAGAGCACCTCGACTTTGCCGCTATCGAGATCGATCCGCTCGATGCGACCGCCGCTGTAGTCGTCGGAGCGCCGGACGGGGCGCACCAGGCCGTCGGCCTCGCGGCCGAACACGAACCCGCCGTTGTTGCACACGTAGCACTTGCCGTCGGGGCCGATGGCCGCACCGTTCGGCCCACCGCCAACCTCGGCCACGACTTCCTTGCGCCCGTCAGGCCGCACGCGCGTGAGCGTGCCGCGGGCGATCTCCACGACGAGCACGGAACCGTCCGGCATCGCCACCGGCCCTTCCGGAAACTGCAAACCGGACGTCACCTCCCGACCCTTGAGCTCGAGCATTCTGGTCATGCTTCTTCCCTCCCCCTCTTATTGTGTTTGCCGGACGCTCCGCGTCCTCCGGCAGCACCGACGATACCCGATGCCTCGCACCGCCGTCACGCGGCGCGATTGCGTGCTACGAACTGCAGGAGAGCATCGAGCAGCCCGCGCGGGTACGAGCCCAGTCGGGGCGCTTCTCCGCGAAGCGTTCATTGCCGGGTTGATCGTCGTACGGATGCCGCATGACCTCGAGCAATGCGTCGATGCGGCTCGTGTCGCCCTGCTCCGCGAGATCGATCGCCTCCTGCGCGAGGTAGTTGCGCATGACGTAGCGCGGATTGACCGCGTTCATGCGCGTGCGACGAAGGTCCGCAGGAATTCCGTCGGCAGCGGCACGTGCGGCGTAGCGGGTGAGCCATGCGGTGAATTCCGCCTTGGTCGCCGCCAACTTGTCCTCGGAGTAGAACGCCGGGTGCAAAGGCGCCAGATCAGGCCGGGCAATGTCCACGTCCGCGAGCGTCCGGAAGAAGATCGTCATGTCGACCTCGGCCTTGCGCAGCAGCGTGTAGAGATCGCCGGCGAGATCGAGGTCACCGTCCCGAAAGGCCGTGAACCCCAGTTTCGCGGCCGTCATGCGCTGCTGCTCCGCCTGGAAGATCGCCGCGAAATGATCGAGTCCCGCTTCGAGCGGCGCGGTGGAGGGAAATACCGGCACCAGGGCATTCGCGAGCTGCGTGAGGTTCCAGTGCGCGATCTGAGCCTGCTGACCGAAGCGATAGCGGCGGCCCGAAGCATCGGTGGTGTTGGGCGTCCAGCCGGGATCGAAGTCCTCGAGCCAGCCGTAGGGGCCGTAGTCGATGGTGAGCCCCAGGATCGACATGTTGTCGGTGTTCATCACGCCGTGCACGAAGCCCACGCGCAGCCAATGCGCCACCATGACCGCGGTGCGCGCGCAGACCTCTTCGAACCACCGCGCACGCCGCTCCTGGATGTCGCCTTCGATACCGGGGAAGTCCCGCCGGATGGTGAAGTCCACGAGCTGTTCGAGCGTCGCGAGGTCGTCGCGCGAGGAGAATATCTCGAAATTACCGAAGCGGATGAACGAAGGCGCCACACGGCACACGATCGCGCCCGGTTCTGCTCGCGCGCGGCCGTCGTAGAACATGTCGCGGACCACTTCCTCCCCGGTACCGACGAGGCATAGCGCACGCGTGGTCGGCACGCCCAGGTGATGCATGGCCTCGCTGCACAGAAATTCGCGGATCGACGAGCGCAGAACAGCGCGCCCGTCCGCCGTGCGCGAGTACGGCGTCGGACCTGCCCCCTTGAGTTGCAGCTCCCAGCGGTCGCCGGCGCGATTCACGATCTCGCCGAGCGTGATCGCGCGCCCGTCGCCCAGTTGACCGGCCCATTGACCGAACTGATGGCCGCCATAGCACGCGGCGTAGGGTTGCATGCCTGCCAGTGTCCGGTTGCCGGCGAAGACCTCCGCGAAACCCGGGGATTGCACCTCCTCCGGCGACAGGTCGAGAAGGCCCGCCACTTCACGTGACCACGCGATGAGTCGTGGCGAGGCCACGGGCGTTGGCGCGACGCGCGAATAACAGGCGCCGTGTACCTGGCGGCGACGCGGGCTCGCGTCGGGATCGCCCGGCAGGTCGCGGACGAAGGTGTTGTCGAAGACGAGCGAATTCATGCGGAGCGGCGATTGGGAAGGACGCGGAACGACCGACGATGATAGCCTGTCCTGTCTCGCCCATGAGGCACCACGCCTCGCGCCTCACCCCACACGCTTCACGCCCTGCGCTTCGCCGCCACCTCCGCCAGCAGACACAGGATCTCGTACATGATCGTGGCACCTACCAGCGCGGTGTTGCCCGAAGGATCGAACGGCGGACACACTTCGACGACGTCGCCGCCGATCAGGTTGAGATGGCGCAACCCTCGGAGAAACTGTTGCGCCTCGCGCGTGGTGAGACCACCGATCTCGGGCGTGCCGGTACCCGGCGCATAGACCGGATCGAGGCCATCCACGTCGAAGGTGATGTAGGTGGGACCGTCGCCCACCACGCGGCGTGCTTCGGCGATGACGCGCTCCACGCCCAGTTCGACGAACTCGTCGATGAAGACCACGCGCATGCCCGACTCGGCCGAGTAGCGCCAGCCGTCGTCGACGCCCTGCCCACCCCGGATCCCGATCTGGATCGTGCGCTTCGGATCGAGCAGGCCCTCCTCCACCGCATAGCGAAAGGGCGAACCGTGATGAAAGCGGCTGCCGCCCCACTCGCCCCAGGTGTCGGTGTGCGCATCGATGTGGATCATGCCGATCGGTCGATGGCGTGCGATGCCGCGGAAGATAGGGTACGTGATCGAATGATCGCCGCCGGCGGTGAGCGGCATCGCGCCCGATTCGAGGACGCGTCGATAGAAGCCCTCGATGTCGGCGAGCACGGCATCACGATCGAAGATCTTCGAGAAAGCGACGTCGCCCACGTCGGCGACGCGGCAGATCTCGAACGGATTGATGCGCGAGACATGATGGATGCCGCGGCACATGGACGACTGGTTGCGAATCTCGCGCGGTCCATGGCGCGCGCCGGCGCGACAGGTGACGCCGCCGTCGTAGGGCACGCCGATCATGGCGACGTCGAGCCCCGCCGGATCGCGTTGCAGCGGCGAGCGCATGAAGGTGGGGATCTCCATGTAGCGCGGCGTGTTCTGGGGATTGAATGTGGTGTCGGTCATCGATGGGCTCGCCAGGGGAGAATGGATGCAGTGTACGAGAACGTTTCGGGTCGCGGATCGGGGCATCGCCATGCCCTTGTCGATCCCTGCGCGCTGCCGAAAACGCCCTCGACGAACCAGCGATCCGCCTTGATCGGCATCAATGACAAAAAGTCGAAAAAGCGAGTAAAAGGATGGTTCGGATACAGGGAAGTCGAGGCGATCCTGCGGGGCGGCGGAAAACGAATCCGCCGATGCATGATCGGGGGGTCACGTGTGATGAGCGCCCCGAATTCTTCCTGTTGTCAGGTTTGCAGTCGACTGTACTGCGGTGGGCGCTCGCTTCGTTCGCGCCACCATTTTTTTGCGGCCGCAGGGACAGTGCTACGAGCAGGGGGCACCATGGTCACACACGCGCGCATCGTCTTCGTGAACAGCGGCAATCACCTCACCGACACGATGGGACACGACTGCCGCTACCGGACGGCCGACGGCCATCCGTTGCTGCCGGGTTACTGGTACGTGGTGTCGTGGCCCGAAGACATCGAGGAGCCACTATTCGACGCACATGCGCACTACTCCGGGCCCTATGGCTCCGAGCAAGCGGCAGGCGAAGAGATGTCGCGGCGAACCGTTGCGGACCTCACCGTACGGACACCGCCCAGGGGCACGGAATCCGGTTCTCCGGTGCTGAGCGAATTGTCGTACTTCCCCGACTGGCACTGCGACCGCTGAATCGGATTCGTCGCGGCGCGCGGTCGATCTTTCGGCAGGCCTGAGGCGCCTTCGCTTTCGTCAGGCATCGGCAAGGCCGCGCACCTCACGACGGCCGCGACACTTGGGAACGAATCGGCCAGGCCTTACCATGGCACCGATCCCAAGGAGCTGTCGATGCGTGTCACCCGAGTTGCGATTCTTCCGGCCCTGCTGTGGGCACTGCCCCTCCTCGCCCAGGACGACGAAGACCCCGCCATCCGCCGCGCCAACGCACCCGCGGTCCCCGCGATAGCCATCACCGCCGATGGCAAGACCGATCGGCTCGAATTCGATTTCGGCCGCAATCGCGGCAAGGGCTGGCTCGCACGCAAGGGCGAGTTGTACGTGGAAACCTGGGTCCAGCACCGGGGGCTGCTGTGCGCAACCTACGAGGTCGGGGTGCGCTTCGGCCATGGCGATCCGGGCTGCGCCAACGTGCAGTGGCTCGCTCCGGCCAAGTACGTCACCAGCCGGACCCAGTGCAACAACGCCATCGTCCAGCACATCGGCGTCGATACCGAGTATGTGCTGCGTGCGGACTTCGAACAGGTGACCTGCGCCCAGCGGATGATCCGCTGCGCGAGCGGCAGCTGCTGAGGGTCAGTCTTCTTCCTGTTTCCGCGTCGCCTTGTAGTCGGCCGCGAGTTGCTGCTGCACCGTCGGCGGTGCGGGCTCGTAGTGACTGAGCTCCATCGAGTACGAGCCGTGGCCGCCGGTGAATGCCTTCAGGCGTGAGGCGTAGCCGTTCAACTCCGCCAGCGGCGCCATGCCGCTTACCGTCAGCGTCGATACCTGCGATGCGCGCGTGCCCGTGATCTGACCTCGACGCGCCGACAGGTCGCCGGTGATGTCACCCATGTTCGCCTCAGGACAGAACACCTCGACGTTGACGATGGGTTCGAGCACGATCGGACCGGCCTTCGCCAACGCATCGAGGAATGCCTTGCGGCCTGCCGCGACGAAGGCGACTTCCTTGGAATCGACGGGGTGATGCTTGCCGTCGTAAACCGTGACGCGCAGATCCTGCACGGGGAATCCCGCCAACGGTCCCGAGGCGAGCACCTGCTCCACACCTTTCTGCACGGCCGGAATGAGTTGCGTGGGAATGACACCACCTTTCACCGCGTCGACGAACTCGAACCCTTCACCGCGGCCGAGCGGCTCCACCCGCAGGAACACTTCGCCGAATTGCCCGGCCCCACCCGTCTGCTTCTTGTGCCGGCTGTGTCCCTCGGCCGGTGCGGTGATGGTTTCCCGATAGGGCACGCGCGGCGGCCGCGTCTCGATCTCCACCTTGTACTGCTGGGCCATGCGTTCGATGGTCGCACGCAGATGCAACTCGCCCAGGCCGCGCAACACGGACTCGTTGAGATGCGGATCGTGTTCGACCTTCAGGGTCGGATCCTCCGCCGTCAGCTTGTGCAGGGCATCGGACAGGCGCTGCTCCTCGCCGCGCCGCTTCGGCTGGATCGCGAGCCCGTGCATGGGCACCGGAAACTCCAGCGGCCGCATGTGGATGTGATCCTCGTCGTGGGAATCGTGCAGCACGCAGTCGAACTGGATCTCCTCCACTTTCGACACGGCAGCGATGTCGCCCGGGACGCAGGTGGGAACCTCGACGTGGTCCTTGCCCTGCAACAGGAACAGGTGCCCGACCTTGAAAGGCTTGCGGCCGCTGCCGACGAAGAGCTGCGTGTCGCGCGTGACCGTGCCCTGGTGCACGCGGAACACGCCCAGCTTGCCGACGAAAGGGTCGATGACGATCTTGAAGACGTGCGCCAGCACGTGCTTTCCCGGGTCGGGATCGGAACGGAATTCGACGATGTCCGCGCCTTCGCCCTTGTAGAACAGCGGCGGGTTGCCTTCGGCCGGATTCGGCAGCAACTTCGCGAACACGTCGAGCAGCTCCGCGACGCCGGCGCCGTTGCGTGCCGAAACGAAGCAGACGGGAATGAGGTGGCCGTCGCGCAGCGCCTGCTCGAACGGCGCGTGCAACTGCTCCGGCGCGATCTCGCCCTGCTCCAGGTACAGCGCCATCAATTCCTCGTCGACCTCCACCACCTGGTCGACCAGCGCGCGATGAGCCTGCGCCACCGACAGGAAATCCGATTCGCCGCCGGGATTGAAGAAGCAGTCTACGACCCGTGTGCCACCCCCCGCCGGCAGGTTGATGGGCAGGCATTCCTTGCCGAAGGTCGCCTGGATCTCGCTCAGCAGTCCCGGCAAGTCGATGTTGTCGGCGTCGATCTTGTTGACGATCACAAGGCGGCACAGTCTGCGCTTCGCGGCCCACTGCATCATGCGGGAGGTGATCATCTCGATGCCGGACTGCGCGCTCACCACCACCGCCGCGGTCTCGACGGCATCGAGCGCACCGATGGACTGGCCGATGAAATCGGGAAATCCGGGCGTGTCGAGCAGATGCACGCGCGTCCCCTGGGTTTCGAGATGGAGCACCGAGGATTGCAGCGAGTGGCGGTATTCCTTCTCGAGCGGCAGATGGTCGCTCACGGTGGTGCCACGCTCTACGCTGCCATTGCTCGCGATGGTTCCGGACCCTCGCAGCAGCGCCTCCGCGAGTGTGGTCTTGCCCGCGGCACCGTGACCGACCAGGGCCACCGTTCGGATGCTTTCGGTCGTGTAAGCGGCCATCTCTGTCCTCCCCGAATCAGGTTTCGTTGTTGTGTGCGCGACCGGTCGTCGCGCTCAGGCTGCCCATCCTTTCGCTCGTTCCACCGCTGCGTGCCAGCGGGCGGTCATTCGATCGACCCTGGATCGTTCCATCGCAGGCACGAAGGTCTTCTCCGTTCGCCACAGGGCATCCAGCGCCGCCGTGTCCGGCCAGGTTCCCACCGCGAGCCCGGCCAGCATCGCCGCCCCCATGGCGGTCGCTTCGGGGTTGCTCGCCCGCACCACCGGTGCGCCGAGCAGGTCGGCCTGGAATTGCATCAGCAGATTGTTGCGTGTCGCACCGCCATCGACGCGCAGGTCAGCCAGTTCGATGCCGGCGTCCGCGCGCATGCAGTCGAGGATGTCCGAAGTCTGGAACGCGATGGCTTCGAGCGCCGCTCGCGCCAGGTGCGCGCGAGTCGTCCCGCGCGTGATGCCGCACACCGTGCCACGCGCGTGCGGGTCCCAGTGCGGTGCGCCCAGGCCGGTGAACGCCGGCACGAAGTACACGCCGTCCGTGTCCGGCACCGAAGCCGCGAGCGCTTCGACCTCCGCCGCGTGCCCGATGAGACCGAGGCCGTCGCGCAACCACTGCACCGCCGCGCCGGCGATGAAGACGCTGCCTTCCAGTGCGTACTCCGTCCGGCCATCGACTTGCCATGCGACCGTCGCCAGGAGATTGTGACGCGACTCGGGAACGACCTCCCCCGTGTGCATCAGCATGAAGCAGCCGGTGCCGTAGGTATTCTTGACGCGGCCAGGCGTGATGCAGCGCTGACCGAAGAGCGCGGCCTGCTGGTCGCCCGCGATTCCGGCGATGGGGATCGACGCACCCAGCACGTCGGCGTCCGTCTCCGCCACGACGCCACTGGACGCACACACCGTGGGCAGTACCGCGCGCGGTACGCCGATGGACGAGAGCAGCTCGTCGCTCCAGCCCCGAGCGCGGATGTCGTAGAGCAACGTGCGCGATGCGTTGCTCGCGTCGGTCGCATGCACCCGGCCACCGGTCAGCTTCCAGATGAGCCAGGCATCCACGGTGCCGAAGGCGAGTTCCCCGCGCTCCGCACGCGCCCGAGCACCCGGCACGTGATCGAGGATCCACGCGAGCTTGGTGCCCGAGAAGTAGGCATCCAGCACGAGACCCGTCCGCGACTGGAACAGCCCCTCGAGACCATCGGCCCGCAGCTGTTCGCACCGGGCGGCCGTGCGCCGGTCCTGCCACACGATGGCGTTGGCGATCGGCCGGCCCGTGGCGCGCTCCCAGACGACGGTGGTCTCACGCTGGTTCGTGATGCCGATGGCCGCGACGTCGCGTGCCGCGAGCCCGGCCTGCCCGAGGGCTTCGCGTGCAGTCGCGAGCTGCGTGGCCCAGATCGTTTCGGGGTCCTGCTCGACCCATCCCGGCTGCGGATATATCTGCGGAAGCTCCCGCTGTCCGAGTCCCATGATCCGGCCGGCCGCGTCGAAGACGAGCGCGCGCGAGCTCGTGGTGCCCTGGTCCAGCGCGAGGATGACCTTCATGGGTTCGCGGGGTCCGCTGTGCTAGAGTTTCAGTCCGATCATTTCGTCGCGACGGGCAGGTTTCGGAGAGAGCGCGCGACGCCCCGATGTTACGCCGTCACCGCCTTGGAGGATCACGACGCCGCCTTTCGCCCCGCGCTGGAACGCATGGGGTTGCTCAACCCTGGCGAATCGCTCGCACTGGAGCCGCTGGCGGGGGGCGTTTCATCGGACATCTTCCGCGCCGTCCTGCCGCGGGGCTCGATCTGCATCAAGCGCGCGCTGCCGAAGCTGAAGGTCGAGGCCGACTGGCGTGCGCCGACGGAGCGCAATCGCTTCGAGGTGGAATGGATGCGGGTGGCGGGCGCCATCGCGCCCGACGCCGTACCGGCGATCCTGGGCGAAGATGCGGAGTCGAACCTGTTCGCGATGGCCTGGCTCGATCCAGCCGACCATCCGGTGTGGAAGCTCCAGTTGCGCGACGGCATCGTGGATGGCTCCACTGCGCGCGAAGTGGGTCGCCGGCTCGCCCTCATCCACTCGCGCACCGCGGACCGCAGCGATCTCGCGACGCGTTTCGCCACCGATCACATCTTCTTTCCGATCCGCCTCGAGCCCTATCTCGAAGCCACGGCGCGCGCCCATCCCGATTGCGCGCCGGCTCTGGAGGAACTGGTCCGAGTGACGGCATCGACCAAGCGCACGCTGGTGCACGGTGACGTGAGCCCGAAGAACATCCTCGTGGGTCCGCACGGACCCGTGTTCGTCGATGCGGAGTGCGCGTGGTACGGAGACCCGGCCTTCGACCTGGCCTTCTGCCTGAATCACCTGCTGCTCAAATGCGTGTGGCGCCCGCGCTGGTGGGCCGTTTACCTGCAAGGCTTCACGACGCTGTTCGAGACCTACCTGGCGGGCGTCGCGTGGGAGCCCGTGGCTGGCCTGGAAGCCCGCGTCGCCCACCTGTTGCCCGGGCTGTTTCTCGCGCGCGTGGACGGCAAGTCGCCGGTCGAGTACATCTCCGACAACCGCGACCGCGAGAAGGTGCGCCGCGTGGCGCGCCCGCTGCTGCTGCAACCGGTGGACAGGCTCGCTGCGATCCGCGACGCCTGGCGCGCAGAGATCGCGAAATGGTGAACGCCGTGTCGGCCCGCATCGAACATGTCGCCCTTTGGTCGCGGAACATCGAACAGCTCCGCGATTTCTATGTCCGCTGGTTCGGCGCCGAGTCCAACGACGGCTACGAAAATCCGAAGAAGCAGTTCCGCTCCTATTTCCTGCGTTTCACCTCCGGCGCAAGGATCGAGGTGATGCAGACGCCCGCCGTCGGCGATGCGCCTGCACCTCCTGCGACGGGCTACGCTCACATCGCGCTGGCGCTCGGTTCCGATGCCGCCGTCGATTCGCTGACCGCGCACCTGCGCGAGGCTGGAGTACCGGTCGTCGATGGACCGCGCCGCACGGGTGACGGCTACTACGAGAGCGTCGTCCTCGACCCCGACGGCAATCGCATCGAACTCACGGCCTGATCGTTTCCGCTCCGAACATCCCCCAGCAACGTCGTTCCAGCATTCGCGCACCCTGCGCAGCCACCTTCGATCCAGATGACCAACTCCACCATCAGCCGCATCCTCGGCCGCCGTGTCTGGGACTCCCGCGGCCGCCCCACCGTCGAAGCCGAAGTACACCTCGCGGGCGGCGCCATCGGCCGCGCCATCGCCCCGGCCGGCGCTTCGCGCGGCACGCATGAGGCCATCGACCTGCGCGACGGTGGCCCACTGCTGGGTGGTCTCGACGTGGCTCGCGCGGTCGCGAACGTCAGCGGCGAGATTGCCAACCGTCTCGATGGCATGGACGCGACCGACCAGGCCGCCGTCGATGCGGCGCTGATCGCGCTCGACGGCACGCCGAACAAGGCACGTCTCGGCGGCAACGCGACCATCGCCGTATCCATGGCGGTACTGCATGCCGCAGCGGCGTCTCGGCGCGAACCGCTCTGGTCCTACCTCGCGGGTGGGCGTCCCGTGCGCCTGCCGCTCCCGGAGATCCAGATCTTCGGCGGCGGTGCGCATGCGGGCCGGCGCGTCGACATCCAGGACTTCATGGTGATGGCGCTCGGCGCCGAGAGCTTCGACGAAGCGCTCGTGATGACCGCGGAGGTGTATCGCGCGGCCGGACAGTTGATGAGCGACGCAGGCAAGCTCGCCGGCGTCGCAGACGAAGGCGGCTTCTGGCCAATGTTCGACTCGAACGAGGACGCACTCTCGATGCTCGCCCGCGCGATCGAGAAGGCGGGCTACCGGGCCGGCGACGAAGTCGCCATCTCGCTCGACATTGCCGCTTCGGAATTCGGACGCGACGGCCGCTACACGCTGGGGCTGGAAGGCCGCGAGCTCGATCGCGACGGCATGATCGCGATGCTGCTCGACTGGTGCCGCCGCTACCCCGTCGCTTCCATCGAGGACCCGCTGGCCGAGGACGACGCGGAAGGCATGCGCGCCTTCACCACGGCGGCGGGCGGCAGCCTCCAGATCATCGGCGACGACTACCTCGTCACGAACGCCGATCGCGTGCGGGCCGCGGCGTCGGATCGCGCCTGCAACGCGGTCCTGATCAAGCCCAACCAGGCCGGCACCATCACCGAGACACGGGCCGCGCTCGAAGCGGGCAAGGCAGCGGGATTCGGGACCATCGTGTCCGCGCGTTCCGGCGAAACCGAGGACGTGACGATCGTGCATCTCGCCACCGGCTGGGACGCAGGCCAGTTGAAGGTCGGCTCGTTCACGCGCTCCGAACGGATGGCCAAGTGGAACGAAGCGCTGCGGCTCGAGGAATCGCTCGGCAAGGCGGCGCGCTTCTCGGGACGTGCCGCGCTTCCGGCCGGCGCAGGGCAACCGCTTCGATGAGCAGCCACGATCACCACCATAAGCACTTCTTTCGTGGCGTAGGCATGATGATGATGGCGGTGTTCATGTTTTCGTCCATGGACACTCTCGCGAAGCTGATGCTGAAGTCGTATCCGCTCGGGCCACTCATCTGGGCCCGCTACAGCACCCACCTGCTGTTCATGCTGATCCTGTTCGTTCCCCGGATGGGCTTCGGGTTGGTCCGCACCGAGCATCCCGGACTCCAGATCCTGCGCGGCGTGCTGCTGGTGAGTTCCACCGCCATGTTCTACCTGTCGCTCAAGTTCCTGCCCCTCGCGGAGGCGGCCGCCATCAGCTTCGTCGGACCGGTGCTGGTCACCGTCCTTTCGGGGCCGCTGTTAAGGGAACGCGTGTCGCGCCGGCAGTGGGCCGCCGTGGTGCTGGGTTTCATCGGGGTGGTGGTGATCATCCGCCCGGGCGGCGCGGTGTTCAGTCCCACGGTGCTGTTTCCGCTCGCGACGGCGCTGCTGTTCGCGCTCTACCAGATCGCCACGCGCAAGGTGGCTGGCCGCGATCATCCGGTCACGACATTGTTCTATACCGCACTCGTCGGCGCGGGACTCACCAGCCTCGCCCTGCCGTTGGCCTGGCAGACGCCGACGATGCCGCAGGTGGGAATGATGCTCGCCATCGGCGCACTGGGCGGCACCGGCCACTTCCTCCTGATCCGTGCCGTGGAACACGCCTCGCCCATGGCGCTCGCACCCTTCGTCTACACGCAACTCGTGTGGTCCACGCTGCTCGCGTGGATCGCGTTTCGCGAGTTTCCCGACGGCGGCTCGCTCGCGGGCATGCTGGTCATCATCATCGCCGGCCTGCTCGCCGTGAACTGGCGCCACATGCGTCGCAAGACCGACGCCGCAGACCAGGCACAAAACCACTGACATGACCAAACCGAAACCCGACGCGCGCGCCGATTACCATCACTTCCGTTCGATCTCGACGCGATGGATGGACAACGACGTCTACGGCCACGTGAACAACGTCGTCTACTACTCGTACTTCGACACGGTCGTGAACCAGTATCTGATGGAGCAGGGCGTACTGGACATCGAACGCAGCACCGTGGTCGGACTGGTCGTGGAAACCCAGTGCAACTATTTCAGTCCGATCAGCTTCCCCGATCTGGTGCACGCGGGGCTGCGGGTCGTGAAGCTCGGAACCAGCAGCGTCCGCTACGAAGTAGGACTGTTCCGCAACGACGAGCCGCTCGCCTCCGCACAGGGACATTTCGTCCACGTGTACGTGGATCGCGCGACGCGGCGACCGACGGCGTTGCCGGAAATGATGCGCATCGCCCTCCTTCGGATCACCGTCGGCAGCTAGGCGCGCTCAGCGCATGAACCGCCCGATCAACGGGTACTGCGGATCGTTGTACCCGGGCGTGGACGGATGCCCGGGGCTGACCAGTGAATCGATCAGCGCCTCGTCGTCCGCCGACCACCGGTACTCCAGCGCCTTCGGATAGTCGACCCATTGTTCCAGCGTGCGCGGACCCGCGATCACGCTCGTGATGATCCGGTTGGCCAATACCCAGGCGGTGGCGAACTGCCCGGTGGTGATGCCCTTCTTCTCGGCATGGGTCTTGACGGTTTGCGCCATCGCGAGCGACTCTTGGCGGAACTCGGTCTGCATCATGCGCTTGTCGCCCCGGCCAGCCCGCGTGTCGCCGGGCGGCTGCTGTCCGGGGAGATACTTGCCGGTCAGCACGCCGCGCGCGATCGGGCTGTAGGGGACGACCCCGAGGCCGTGATACTCGCAGACCGGCAGCACTTCCACTTCCGGCATCCGGTTGAAGGCGTTGTAGTAGGGCTGGCAGGCGACGGGGCGCGGCACGCCGAACTGGCGACACAGCCACACGATCTCGCTGATGCGCCAGCCGCGGAAGTTCGACACCGCGAAATAGCGCACCTTGCCCGAGCGGATCAGGTCGCCCATGGCCTGCACCATCTCGTCGAGCGGCGCATCGGAAAAATCGCGATGCACGTAGTACAGGTCGATGTAGTCGGTGCCCATGCGCTTGAGACTCGCGTCGCAGGCCTTGTGCATCCAGCCGCGGCTCAGGCCGATCTCGTTGGGCCCTTCGCCCATGGCGTTGCCGAACTTCGTGGCGAGCACCCAGGCGTCCCGATCCTTCTTGATGATCTTGCCGACGATGCGTTCGGATTCGCCCTTCGCATACTGGTCGGCGGTGTCGATGAAGTTCACGCCCGAGTCGCGGGCGGACTTCACGATGCGTTCCGATTCGGCGTAGTCGGTGCGGTCGCCGAACATCATGGTGCCCACGCACAGCGGCGAGACCTTCAGCCCACTGGTGCCGAGATTGCGATATTCCATGTCCTCTCCTTGGGTGCGGCCGAAGTGTACGCATCGGCGTTCCGCCGATGCACGTGCACTTCGACCGGATGATACTTGCGCACCGGGCTTGGGGCGGCCCGGCGCCCGGTGCGTGTTCAAGGGCGGAGGGGATCGTGCCTTCGCCAAGATGCACGCTGGTTGAAGCGCGGGATGATGCCATAGGCCTCTACAATCCGCGGCTTCGAACCAGGAGATTCCGCGATGACCGCATTGCCCGCCACCATGACCGCCATCGAGATCACGAAACCGGGCGGTCCCGAAGTGCTTCAGCCCACGACGCGACCCATGCCGGCCATCAAGCCGCATGAAGTGCTGATCGAGGTGGCGGCGGCCGGCGTCAACCGCCCGGACTGCTTCCAGCGCGCGGGCAGCTACAACCCGCCGCCGGGAGCATCCGACCTGCCCGGACTGGAAGTGGCAGGCACGATCGTGCAGGTCGGGGCGGACGTGATGCAGTGGAAGATCGGGGACGCGGTGTGCGCGCTGACGCCGGGCGGCGGCTACGCACAGTATTGCGCGACGCCGGCGGGACATTGCCTGCCGGTACCGAAGGGTTTCAGCATGGTCGAAGCCGCGTCGTTGCCGGAAACCTTCTTCACGGTGTGGATCAACGTGTTCGAGCGCGGTCGGCTTGCTCCAGGCGAAACGCTGCTCGTGCAGGGTGGATCGAGCGGCATCGGCGTGACCGCCATCCAGCTCGCGCGTGCGATGGGCCACCGCGTGTTCGCGACCGCGGGGAGTGATGAAAAATGCCGGGCGTGCGAAGCGCTCGGGGCGGAACGCGGGATCAACTACCGCACCGCGGATTTCGTCGCGGTGGTGAAGGAGCTGACCGGCGGCAAGGGCGTGGACGTGATCCTCGACATGGTCGGCGGCGACTACGTGCCGCGGGAGCTGAAATGCCTGGCCGCCGATGGACGGCTGTCGATCATCGCGTTCCTCGGTGGCACCACGACGACGCTCGACATGGGCGACATTCTCTACCGGCGGCTCACGATCACCGGCTCGACGCTGCGGCCGCGCACCGTCGAGTTCAAGACCGCGATAGCAGCCGCGCTACGTGCAAAGGTGTGGCCGCTGATCGAGGCCGGCAAGATCCGGCCGGTGATTCACTCGACGTTCGCGCTGGCCGAGGCGTCGAAGGCCCACGCGCTCATGGAATCGAGCGCGCACGTGGGCAAGATCATGCTGCGACTGGGGACTTGACCGGCCACCCGAACGACGGCGGCAGCTCGATGACAACATCCTCTGACGTCACCGGCGGCGGAGTGCGGCGCAGCAAGGTCAGATCGTGTTCGGCCGCAACGGTCTCGGCGTGGCGGATGTTCTTCTCGAGTTCCTCGAGGTAGAGATTCTGGCCGCGGAAATGCGGCTCCGCAAACCGGTACACGCCTTGGAGGTCGCGCTCGAGTCGCGCAGCGGCGCTGCGGTAGAAATGCGGCGTCTTCACCACGAGATCCTCGGCAGAGGCGAACAGGATCTCCGTGCCGCCGTCATGGAGGTGGCGCTCCGCGATGCCGCCGATGACGAACTCCGGGTACAGCCGATCCCGGCATTTCTCGAGATAGCAGCGATCAGACATCTGCGCGACGATGTCCGCGGAACCGAGCAGTTGTCCGAGCATGCGCAGCGTCGGATCGCTCACGTCGATGTCGGCGACGGCCATCTCGTAGCCGGTGAAATGCACCAGCGGCCGGGCGAGCGGTTCGAGGTCGCCGAGCCCGATGTCGATCAGGTATTGCTCGAGGAAGCGAGCGCCCCTGGAGACGTGGGTCCGGGTATAGGCCGCGCCGTTGTGGCTGCGGGAGTCGTGCTTCAAGCGGATGTAGCCGGCATCGTGGAACAGGGCCAGCACCACGCCGAAACGGAACAGGCGCTCGCCGAGCGGCGCCACCCGGCGGGCCGCACGCTCGTAGCCATCCATCAGGCGCGCCATCGCCAGCGTCACGTCGAGGATGTGCTGGAGGTTGTGGTACGCGGTATCGCAGGGCCGGTAGCCGGGATACTCGCCGCGGTAGAGGCGGCAGGCGTCGGTGAAGGGACGCCGCAGGGCTGCGTCGGACGCCGGTTCGTACAACTGCGCATAGATGCGCGAGACTTCGTCCTGCACCGCCTGGGGATCGGTGGTGCGGATCTGGTCGGTGACGTCGAAATCGTTGCGCCGGATCGTCATGTTTAGCAGTTGGTGGGACACGCTGGTACCCGCCAAGGGACAACCCCAGCAGGATTCATTCCAAATATCGACCCCAATGCCTTGTTTCTGAATACTTCCAGAACGTCAATTTCGATGACTGTCGCCATTTGGCGTCACTATGCCATGTTGAAAGGCCTTGTGCGAGCCTCGGCGGGGGCCCTCCTGCTGCTTACGGCGCTGGGAGGATTCGCCCGGGGACCGGTCGTTCCGGACACGGTCGCCTTGGCTTCGTTGCCCGCCGAGGCCCACGAAACGCTGGCCCTGATCCGCTCCGGCGGGCCGTTTCCCTACGAAAAGGACGGCGCCACCTTCGGCAACCGGGAACGGCTGCTGCCACCCCGTTCCCGCAAGTTCTATCGCGAATACACCGTGCGCACCCCGGGCCGCAGCGACAGGGGCGCCCGGCGCCTCGTGGTGGGCGGGGGCCGGGAGTTCTACTGGACGGCCGATCATTACCGCAGCTTTCAGCGAATCACGGGGGTTCCATGAAGACGCTTCAGGAAGTGCTCGCCGGCGACGGGTGCGGGGTGTTCCGCTTCGAGGGCGACAGCGCCGATGCCCTGAAGCGGATGGCGGGCCCCGGTCCTGGGCATGTCCGGATCGATGCCCCGCCGGGGAAACGGGCGCTGCTGGACACTCTGGCCGCCACGCTGCCCTTTCCGGACCATTTCGGCGTCAATTGGGACGCGCTCTATGACTGCCTGACGGACCTCGAGCGGGCGAAAGTGCCCGGATTGGTCATCGAAATCCAGGGCCTGGGCCGATTCGCTCGCGAAGCCCCCAAGGAACTATCCATTGGAATCAAGGCTTTTTCGGATGCTGCCGAATTCTGGCGCACCCGGAGCGGCCGCTTGCTCATCCTGATGGGCGGGACCGGACGGGTCGGTGCCGACCTGCCGAGCATGGAAGCCTAGGACCGGCTAGAGACCCGGCTCACCGAGGCTCTGGGCGTGGGTGATCGATAGCTCCCAGCCAGGTTCGATCCGCGAGAAGATGAAGCGGGACAATTCGGTCAAAGCCATCTGGTAGACCTCGCGCTTGAAGTCGACGACGCTGTCCAGGGGCACCCAGTACTGATTCCAGCGCCAGGCGTCGAACTCGGGCTTCTCCGAGCGGCGCAGGCAGACGTCGCAATCGCGGCCCACGAGCCGCAGGAGATACCAGATCTGCTTCTGGCCCCGATACTGGCTGCGGCCCTCGCGGCGTACCCAGTGCTTCGGAACGTCGTAGCGCAGCCAGTCCCGCGTGCGGCCCAGGATGCGCACGTGCGAGTGCTCGAGCCCGACCTCTTCCATCAGCTCGCGATACATGGCCTGCTCCGGGGTCTCGCCGGGTTTGATCCCACCCTGCGGAAACTGCCAGGCGTGTTCACGAACGCGCTTGCCCCAGAAGACCTCGTTCCTCGCGTTGGCGAGGATGATCCCGACATTCGGCCGATAACCGTCGCGATCGATCATTCTTCCTTTACCTCACGATCGTGGCGCCGTCGAAATTCTTTCACACTTCCCCGGGCGGAGGAAGGCCGGCGAGCCCGGAACCCGCCACAACCCGTTACGAATTGCGTCAGATAATCAGGCGTTTGTCCGTGTGCGGATTCATGTCCTTCAGGCGCGGCACGAAGCGGGGGAATTCCAGCCCGAAGGTCTTCTCCAGCTGCTTCGCTCGGGTCTTGAGGGCCTCCCAGGCCGTGGTGTCCGGCGTGCGCCGGAAGCCGAACACCGCCACGTTTCCTCGTCGCTCCGCCGGCAGGCAGACCACCCGGCTGTCGAAGGCGCGCTCGATGCGCTGGAGGTAGGTGTCGAAGCGCGTGTCGGAGCTCCACAGATTGACCACGAGGATTCCCTCGCGCTCGAGCGCGGCCCGCGCGTCGGCATAGAACGATTCCGTGGCGAGCTCTTCGACCTGGGATTCGCTGTCGTAGCCGTCGACCATCAGGATGTCGCACGAGTCGGGATGCTCGCGTACATGCTCGGCGCCGTCGCCATGGATCACTTCGAACCGCCCGTCGTCCGGCGGTACTTCGAAGTAGCTGCGCGCCGCGCCGATGACCTGCGCGCTGTTCTCCACCACGACGATGCGCGAATCGGGAATGCGGTGATACGCGAATTTCGCCAGCGACCCTCCGCCAAGGCCGATCATCGCGATCCGCCGCGGCCGTGGATGGAACAGCAGGAACCCCATCATCGCCCGGGTGTACGACAGCACCAGTTCCACCGGGTCGTCGATGCGCATGGTGCTCTGGACGGTGGAGCTGCCCAGGTGCAGGGAACGCAGGCCGTCCTTCTCGCTTACCTCGACCGAAGCATCGCCGGTCCGGGCCCGGTGGATTCGCAATCTCGACAAAAGACTCATGATCCGGCGATTATGCCCGCTAAAATCAACGCTTTTCGACCACCCCACCCGTCATGCGCGTCAGTCAATTCTTCATCTCCACGCTCAAGGAAGCCCCGGCGGAAGCCGAGCTCGTCAGTCACCGGCTCATGCTGCGTGCCGGCCTCATCCGCAAGCTCGGCAGCGGCCTCTATACCTGGATGCCGCTCGGCCTGCGCGTGCTGCGCAAGGTCGAAGCCGTCGTCCGCGAGGAAATGAACGCCGCCGGCGCCGTGGAAGTCTCGATGCCCGCGGTGCAGCCCGCCGAGCTCTGGCAGGAGTCCGGCCGCTGGCAGGTGTTCGGCCCGCAGATGCTCAAGATCAAGGATCGCCACGACCGCGATTTCTGCTTCGGCCCGACGCACGAGGAAGTCATCACCGACATCGCGCGCCGCGAGATCCGCAGCTATCGCCAGCTGCCGGTGAATTTTTATCAGATCCAGACCAAGTTCCGCGACGAAATCCGCCCGCGCTTCGGCGTCATGCGGGCGCGCGAGTTCCTCATGAAGGACGCGTACTCCTTCCACACGAGCTTCGAGGATCTCGAACGCGAGTATCGCAACATGGTGGATGCGTACTCGCGCATCTTCACGCGGCTCGGTCTCGGATTCCGCGCGGTGGCCGCCGACACCGGCGCCATCGGCGGCACCGGCTCGCACGAGTTCCACGTGCTTGCCGATTCGGGCGAGGACGCGATCGCCTACAGTCCTGATTCCCAGTACGCGGCCAACGTCGAACTGGCCGAGGCCGTCGCGCCGTCGGCGCCGCGTGCCGCACCGGCGCAGCCGATGAGCAAGGTAGCCACGCCGAGTGCGCACACCATCGACGCAGTGAGCGCGTTCCTGAAGGTGCCGCCCGAGAAGGTCGTCAAGACGCTCATGCTGGTGGCAAACGGCGGCGGTGAAGTGCTGCTGCTCCTGCGGGGCGATCACATGCTGAACGAGGTGAAGGCCGGCAAGTTGGCCGCCCTGAAGGAAGGTTTCCGTTTCGCGACGGAGGGCGAGATTCGCGCGCGCCTCGGTGCCGGAGCCGGGTCGGTCGGACCGGTTGGCGCATCCCTGCCCATCGTCGCCGATCGCGCCTTGATGTCCATGAGCGATTTCGTGTGCGGCGCGAACGCCGATGGCTTCCACCTCACCGGCGTGAACTTCGGACGCGACCTGCCCGAACCCGCCGAGTACGCAGACATCCGCAACGTCGTGGCCGGCGACCCCAGTCCCGACGGCAAGGGCAGCCTCGACATCCTCCGCGGCATCGAGGTCGGCCACGTGTTCCAGTTGCGCACCAAGTATTCGGTCGCGATGAATGCAGCCTACCTCGACGAACAGGGCCAGTCGAAGCCGATGGAAATGGGCTGCTACGGCATCGGCGTATCGCGCATCGTCGCCGCGGCCATCGAGCAGAATCACGACGAACGCGGCATCATCTTTCCGGATGCGATGGCGCCGTTCCGCGTGGCGCTGGTGCCGATCGGCTATGGCAAGAGCGAGGCGGTGCGCAAGGCCGCGGACGAACTCCACCGCACGCTTGCGGAGGCAGGCATCGAAGTGCTGATGGACGATCGCGACGAGCGCCCGGGCGTGATGTTCGCGGACATGGAGCTCACCGGCATTCCGCATCGCGTGACCATCGGCGATCGCGGACTCAAGAACGGCGAGTTCGAATACCAGCATCGCCGCGACGCCAAGTCGCAACCCATCCCGGCCGATGGAGCGGCCGCATGGCTGCTCGCGAAGCTCGCCTGACACGGCGGCAGTGGCGTGCCGCGCTCGCCGTGGCGATGGCGCTGCACGCGGGACTGGTGCTCGCCGGTGCGCAGCGCTACGAACCGCTGTCGGCCTCGGTGCAGGCTCAAATGCAGCGGGCCATCGCCGACCACGCCCCGCCGCGGCTCGCCTTCGATGATCCCTTCGATGCGCAGGTGTGGTTGAAGACCATGTCCGCGCGTCTCGCTCGCTACGTGCCGAACGATGGTGATCGGACGGAACTGCTGACCGCCATCCATTACGAAGCCACGCGGGCAGGGCTGGATCCGCAGATGGTGCTCGGATTGATCCAGGTGGAAAGCCGCTTTCGCAAGTTCGCGGTGTCGCGCGCCGGCGCGCGCGGCTACATGCAGGTGATGCCCTTCTGGGTCGACACCATCGGCGCAAGCGGGCAAAACCTCTTCAACCTGCGCACCAACCTGCGTTATGGCTGCACGATCCTGCGGCACTACCTCGACATCGAACACGGCAACGTCTTCCGCGCGCTCGGCCGCTACAACGGCAGCCTCGGCAAGGCGGAGTATCCGAAGCTGGTGCAACGGGCGTGGATGCAGACCTGGCGCTACGAACAGGAGGCGAAACCGGCGCGCGAGAGCATGTCCGCGCCTTCCCGTCCGCAGCGCCACCTCGGGCAGAGTTGAGTCGCCGGCTTACATCATGTTCAACGTCACACAGATGCTTGTGGAGCCACCAGCCATCGTGATCGTCGACGTCGGTCCGGCCCATCCCGGTACCCCGCGGCGCTGGCAAGGCCTGCTGGATGTGGATGCCGGGCGCGTGGTGGGCCTGGAGGCACTGGAGAAGACCTGCGCACAACTCCGCGACGTGGCAAGCGCAAGACATACGTTCCTCCCGCTGGCCATCGCGGACGGGTCGGAGCGGACGCTGTATCGCACCGCATTCGATGGCTGCAGCTCGCTGTACGAGCCGAACCAGCCGTTCCTGCTGCTGTTCCAGAATCTGGCCGCCCCCTTCGAAGTCATTGCGACGGAGCGCGTTCGGACCCACCGCCTCGACGACGTCGATGAACTGCGAAGGTCGGGGTGCGATTTCATGAATCTCGACGTCGGCGGAGCAGCCTACGATGTGCTGGCCCATGGCACGCACTTGCTCGAAGGTGTCATGGTCCTCGAGCTCCGCGTGCCTCTCACGCCGATGTATCGCGACCAGCCGATGCTGGGCGAGATCGACCGCCTCCTGCGGCGCAACGGTTTCATCGTGCATCGCTATCTACAGAGCGGAAGAGGCGCGCTGAACCATCCGTCGATCGATGGCGGTCCCGGCACCTATCTCAACCAGGAGTTGTGGGGAGATTTCGTGTACGTGAAGGACTTCGCCCAGACGGCTTCGCAACCGCGCGAGCGGTGGGTGAAGCTCGCCGTGCTGGCGCATGAACTGTATCAGGCGTACGACCTCGCCCACCTCGCTTTCAGGCACGCGGACGCGTGTTCCGGCGGCGATCTCGCACCGCGCTACCTGGCAGCCTACGAGACCGCCGCGCTCGAACGCTTACCGACATGAGCGACGGCCAGGATTTTCACTTCACCGTCTCCGAAGCGCTGGTGGACCCGCCGATCATCAATGTCGTCGACGTGGGCGCGATGGATATCGGCAGCGATCCGCTGTGGCAACCGCTGGCGGACGAAGGGCTCGCGCGGGTCATCGGTTTCGAACCCGTCGCCGCGGAATGCGACAAGCTGAACGCGATGGCCGAAGGCCCCATGCGCTTTCTGCCCTATGCCGTCGGCGATGGCGCCGAGCGGACACTGCACATCACCCGATTCAGCGCCTGCACCTCGCTCTACGAGCCGAACATGCCGTTCCTCGAACTGTTCCAGGACCTTGCGCCGTTGATGGAGGTGCTGGGGACACAGCGCGTCCGGACACTGCGCATGGACGACATCGAGGAGCTGCGCGAGCACGGCTGCGACTTCCTCAAGCTGGACATCCAGGGTGCCGAGCGCGACACCCTGGCCAACGCTGCCCGACTGCTGGAGCAGACGATGTTCGTGCATACCGAGGTCAGCCTCACGCCGTTGTACCGCGACGCCCCCACGATCGGCGAAATCGATACGCTGCTCCGCGCCAACGGATTCATCGTTCATCGGTTCCTGACCAGCGGCGGGCGCACGTTGCAGCCCGGCAGTTTTCCGAGTTCGCCGCCGGCGTTCATGAGCCAGGTGCTGTGGGCGGATGTGGTCTACGTCAAGGATTTCACCGACGCAGCCTCACAGTCCCCGGAACGCTGGATCAGGCTCGCCGTGATCGCGCACGCGCTCTACGATGCCTGGGACCTGGCGTGGCTCGCCCTTTCCCATGCGGATCGACTCTCGGGCACCAAGCTGGCGTCCCGCTACCGCGACGCGGGCGAGATCGCGGCAAGGCGCGCCGCGACCTTCAAGGCGCGGCACGCACCGAGCCAGGCGCAGCCCGGGCCGATCGGCGGGTGGTTGTCGCGCTTTCTGGGCCGCTGAGCGGACCGCGACCCTCCGCTGCGAGCGCGGTGAAAGCTTCCTCGAGCGTCATCGCGGCCTCGCGTTCCATGCCTTGCGCCAGCGTCGCGGTGAGACTCTCCAGTCCGATGGCCCGCGCTTCGGTGCGCACCACATCGACGCGAAATACGAACTCGCGATAGATCTCGCTCACCTGGATCGCGCGTGGATCGCGCGCGAGCAACCAGCCGTCGGCGCCGGAGCGGGCGACCCAGCCTTCGCGGCGCATGTGATCGAGCATCGACTCGGCATCGTCGAGCGACAGGTGCGAACCCTGCGACAACGCATCCAGGGACACGACGTGACCTTCGCGGTGCGCGTCGGTGAGCAGCCTGAGCAACTGCAGCGCTTCGACGAAGCGGCTGCCCGGAACGCGATGCGTCTTCCAGCCGCCGGCGCGAATGAAGGGGATCGCGGCAGTGATCACCGCGCCCGCGAGCACCACGATCCAGGACAGGTAGATCCACAGCAGGAACACCGGCAGCCCGGCGAAGGCGCCGTAGACCAGCTTGTAGCTGCCGAACTGCGTGATGAAATTCGCGAAGGCCGATTTCATCGCCTCGAACGCGAGGCCCGCGAGTACGCCCCCGATCAGTGCATCGACCGGTTCGACCTTCCGGTTGGGCACGGTCCGGTAGAGGAAGGCTAGTGCTACGCACGTGAGCGCCGTCGCGAACAGCTTGAACAGCAGGCCGCCGGCATCGCGTTCGTTCAGCAGGCCCAGCGACGCGGTGATCAGCCAGGAGGTCACGTACAGGCTGACGCCGATCAGCAGCGGTCCGATGGTGAGCACCGTCCAGTAGACGAGCAGCCGCTGCAGCAGCGGGCGCGGCCGGCGCACGCGCCAGATCCGGTTGAACACGCGGTCGATGGTGAGCATCAGCATCACGGAGGTCACGCCCAGCAAGGCGATACCCACTGCGGTGAGGCGCGAGGCCTTGTCCGCGAACTGCTGCATGTAGACCGTGATCAGCTTGCTCGCCGAACCCGGGACGAAATTGGCCAGGATGAACGTCTTGAGCGACGCGGTAACCGCCCCGAAGACGGGAAAGGCCGAGAACACCGTCAGTGCGATGGTGATGATCGGCACCAGCGCGAGCAGCGTGGTGAAGGTGAGGCTCCCCGCCACCTGGGCGAGCGCATCCTCGCGAAATCGCGTCACGAGGAAGCGGCTGAAATTGCGGACGGTCGAGAATACGGATGTCATGGGGTGGCGAGCGCGGCCGGGAACGCCGGCGCGGCACCTATAATACGCGGCGCTTTGCTGATCACGGATCTTGCTTCACCTCATCTCCACCATGAACAGGGACATACTGGTTCTGTACTACAGCCACACCGGCGCCGTGAGCGAAATGGCGCGCAGCGTCGCCCGTGGCGTCGAACAGGTATCCGGCGCCGCCGCCCGGATTCGCACGGTCCCGAAAGTCTCCACCGTGGTCGAGGCAACCGAACCCGCGATTCCCGACAGTGGCGCACCCTATGCCGAGATGCGGGATCTCGAGGAATGCATCGGCCTCGCGGTCGGCAGTCCGACCCGCTTCGGCAACATGGCCGCACCCATGAAGTACTTCTGGGATTCCACCGGCGCGCTCTGGATGAAGGGCGTGCTGTCCGGCAAACCCGCCGCGGTGTTCACCTCCACCACCAGTCTGCACGGCGGCCAGGAAGCCACGCTGCTGTCCATGATGACTCCGCTGCTGCATCACGGGATGCTGATCGTGGGCGTCCCCTACACCGTGCCGGAGCTCACCGGCACTGCCTCCGGCGGCACGCCCTACGGCGCCAGCCATTGGGCGGGGCCGGACAACGACAAGGCCCTGAGCGACGACGAGCGTCGCATCTGCCTCGCACTCGGCCGCCGGCTCGCCGAAGCGTCCATGAAGCTGGCCGCCTGAACCATGAGCACCTCCATGCGCACCGCACGCCTGTTGCTGCGATCGCTCCGGAAGGGCGTCCTCGCCACCGTCTCGGTGCAGTTTCCCGGCTTCCCGTTCGGCTCGGCGTTGCCCTACGCGGTGGATCCGATCGGGTGCCCGCTGATCCTCGTGAGCGACCTCGCGGCGCATACGCAGAACATGCGCGAGAACGCGCAGGTGAGCCTGTGCGCGCACCAGGACGACGTGCTGGCCGGAAGCCGGGTCACCATCGTCGGCACCGCGTCGATCGTCGACGACGACGGCGCGGCGCGCTCGCGCTACCTCACGATGTTTCCCGATGCCCTCGCCTACGCCGCCTTCGGCGACTTCCACCTGTTCCGCATCGACCCGCAGGGCGGCCACTACATCGGCGGCTTCGGCGACATCCGGACCTTCGACCGCGACAGCTATATGGTCAAGCCCTGCGCGCTGAACGATCGCGAGGCCGACATCGTCGAGCACATGAACACCGACCACAGGCCGGCGCTGCGCGATTTCTGCCTTCACTTCCATCGGATCGAAGCGCAGGACGTGGAGATGCTCACGATCGACTGCGACGGCTTCGATGTGCGTGCCGATCACCGCGTGCTGCGAATGGAGTTCGTCAATCCGGTCACCGATGCCGGTGCGGCCCGCAAGCAGCTGGTGACATTGGCCCTGGAGGCGCGTACGGAGAGCCGTCGCCTGTGATGCAGGCGGCGCACCTCGGCGCCATCGGCAGCCTGAGCCTGCTCGCCCTGCTGTGCGTGACGTGGGAAACCTTCCTCGCGCCGCTGCGGCCCGGAGGCTCGATGCTCATGTTGAAGGCGCTGCCGCTGCTCGTTCCGCTGTTCGGGGTGTTGCGCGAAAGAGTGCGTGCGTACCAGTGGACGAGCCTGCTCTCGCTCGGCTATTTCTGCGAAGGTGCCGTGCGGAGCTGGGCTGACACCGGCCTCGCGCGCACGCTGGCGCAGACGGAGATCGCGCTCTCGCTCGTGCTGTTCGCGAGCTCGCTCGCCTACGTGCACGCGCGGCGCGGCGCAGCCGCCTGATCCGGACGCCACGGCGGTGATCTATCGCGGACGGTTCGCGCCGACCCCGTCCGGACCCCTGCATTTCGGCTCCATCGTCGCCGCGCTGGGCAGCTGGCTCGACGCCCGCGCCCACGGCGGCGAATGGCACGTGCGCATCGACGACCTGGATCCACCTCGAGTGGTCGCTGGCGCAGCGGACGCAATCCTCGCCGATCTCGATCGGCTCGGGCTCCGTTGGGATGGTCCGGTCGTCCATCAGAGCAGGTGCGGCCCGGCCTACGCGGACGCGTTGAAACGGATCGGGCAACGCGCGCACGTCTACCCCTGTGCGTGCAGCCGCAAGGAGATTGCGGCCGCGGGCCTGCCCGGCATCGAAGGCCCCCGCTACCCGGGCACCTGCCGCGACCGGACTGACCTGCCTCGGGCAGGCCACGCGCTGCGGCTCGACGTGCGCGGCGTGACCGTCGAGTTCGTCGACCGGTTGCAGGGCCGGGTGCGGCAGGTGCTCGACTTGGCAACCGGCGATTTCGTCCTCCGCCGCACCGACGGCGTCCATGCCTACCACCTCGCCTGCGTGGTCGACGACGCCGACGCCGGCTTCACCCACGTCGTCCGCGGGGCGGATCTGATCGATTCCACCGCCCGGCAGATCCACCTGCAACGCCTGCTCGGCCTGCCGACGCCGGAGTACCTCCATCTTCCGGTCGCGCTGGATTCCACCGGCGCAAAGCTCTCGAAGCAGACGAAGGCAGACGCCATCGACCCGAGCCGACCCTGGATGACCCTGGCCCCGGCCCTGGCGTTCCTGGGATTCCAGCCGCCCCTGGAACTCCAATCCGCTGCGAGCACCGAGCTGCTCGCCTGGGCTGTAACCCATTGGAATCACAGCCGATTGCCGTCGTTCCGATCCCTGTCCGCGGTAGCCCACAGCCCTCGAACCGAGCCGTAACGAGGCACCTGACCTGGCTTCTGGCAAGGCATGGCGCGTCGCAACATCCCGACCTCGTCCATTCCTTCAAGATCCCTCGAATTAACCCTTGACACGGGCTTGACCATCCCTATAATCCGTTTTGTGCAGCGCAACATTCCAATTCGGGCGCTGTTCCCCGGCCGCCGATCCGCCGCCGGGCGGTTCCCTGAATATTCAATTTACTCGGAGGTGTTGCCATGAATGCTGTTTCCCAAGACCTGAATGCAGTCGTGAAGGCCCAGTTCGAAACCGCCGTGCGTGTCGCCACGGTTGCCGCCGAAGGTGCCGAGCGTTTCACCGAACTCCAGTTGAAGGCGGTAAAGTCCGGCTTCGAAGACGGTGTCAAGCAAGTGAAGGCGTTCGCCGCGGTGAAGGAACCCGCCGAACTGCAAGCCCTGTCGACCAAGCTGTTCCAGCCCGCCGTGGACAAGGCCACCGCCTACGCCCGCGAGGTCTACGAAAGCGTGGCGACCACGCAGGCCGAGTTCACCAAGCTGCTGGAAACGCAGGTTGCCGAGTTCAACAAGCAAGCCGTCGTGGCCCTGGATTCCGTCGTGAAGAATTCCCCGGCCGGATCGGAAGTCGCTGTCGCCGCATTCAAGCAGGCTTTCGGCACGGCCAACCAGGCCTACGAATCCTTCGTGAAGTCGTTCCAGGGCATCAGCACCCTGGTCGAGACGAGCGTTCCGACGCCCGCGCGCAAGAAGGCCGCCTGAGCTTCCGCGGTCCTCGACCGCGCAAACGACAAGCCCCCGGTGAGGTGACTCACCGGGGGCTTTGTCTTTGGCCTCGATCTCAGCGGACGTTCGGGCTGCTCGCCGGACCGATCGCCGATGCATTCGCGGCGTGGATCTGATTACCGCCCAGGTGCTTGGAGTGATAAAGCACCTGGTCGGCCGCCTTGAGCAGTTCGTCGAACTTGACCATCACCGCGTCTCGCTCGGCAACCCCGATGGAGACGGTCACCGAATACTGGATCGCGCCCAGCATCGCGGGGGCTCCGGCAACGGCGACGCGCAGGCGCTCGGCGAGCCGCATGGCGGCCGCGAGTCCGGTGTCCGGGGAGACCACGAGAAATTCTTCGCCGCCGAGGCGGCAGATGACGTCTTCGCCGCGCGCACCCTTGCGCAGGGTGAGTGCGATGTGTCGGAGCGTCTGGTCGCCGACGTCGTGACCGTAGGTGTCGTTCACGGTCTTGAAGCGATCCACGTCGACCATCATCACGGAGAGCGGACGCTGGTTGCGGTTGGATGCGGTCCATTCCTGTTCCAGTCGCTCCATGGCGTAACGTCGGTTCGGCAGCCCGGTAAGCGGGTCCGTGAGCGCTGCCTGGCGCAGCCGGCGGTTGGCCACCGCCAGTTCCGTGGCGAAACGGCGCAGGCTCTGACTGTCCCGGAGTCCCTCCTCCTGGAGCCGGATCACGCGATGACCAGCACGCAGGCGGGCGAGCAGGACCTTCGGCGAGAACGGCTTCGTGACGAAATCGTCGACGCCGGCCTCGAAGGCTTCCACGAGGTTCTCGTCCTTCTCCAGACCCGTGAGCAACAGGAAATAGATCTGCCGCCCTTCATCGGTCTCGCGCAAGGCCCGGCACAGCGTGAGGCCGTCCATCTCGGGCATGATCCAGTCGCAGACGATCATCTGCGGACGTTCGGCCATCGCGAACTTGAGCGCTTCGCGGCCGTCGCGCGCAGCGAGTACGGTATGTCCCTGCTCGCCGAGGAGGTGCTGCAACACCACCAGGACGGACGGATCGTCATCGACCACCAGCACTTTCAACGGCTCCAGCCGGTTGCGGGAAGCGAGTTTGTCCACGATCGCCGCGGAACCCGTATCGGCTTGCGCCGGCGGCATGGCTGGTGACTTCGGTCCGCCCTTACGCTGGGCCTCGGCCGCGGCCTGCGCCAGGCTCGCGAAGGCGGGCAGGTCGGCAGTCTTCACTTCGAGGATGCGGCCCCACTCGCGCCATTCCACCACCACTTGATCGGTGAGCAGTGCCAGCGCATCGGCATCGATGCCCACGCGTGCCGCGTCGAAGATGAGGTCGGCGGCCATGGATGCGCGCCCGGAATCCGGTGCCCCGCAATAGTCGCCCAGGCGTACCGACAGTCGCAGGACGTTGCACAGCGTCGCCTCGCGGGAGCCTTCCGGCCAGGTGGCCAGTTCGGGCTGCTCCTGGTGGAACACCGTGCTCACGAAGATCCGCGGCAACATCCAGTCCTCGAGCAACGCTGCGCACAGTTCGTTGTGGTCGGTGCGGAACTGCTCGCGCTCCAGTGCGACCAGGGCTGCACCGTTCACGTCGCCGTTTTTCTCCAGCAACGCACCGAAGGCATCGGGATGCAGTGTCGCCAAAGCCAGCGTCCCTATCCGGGCGAGCAGACCGCAGGTAAACGCTTCGTCGGCCGCTGCGGTGCGCGTGCGCAGGCACAGGGCGTTGGCAGCGATCGCGGATGCGAGCGAGCAGGACCAGAAGTGCTGGTAGTCGAACGTCTTGCACGCGCCTTTGCGGTTGTGGCCCAGGATCGAGAAGCCCAGCGCCAGCTGGCGAACCGTGGCGATCCCGAGCAGACGGATGGCGTCCGCCACGGCAACGACCGGGCGGCGGGGGCCGGCCATGGCGGAATTGGCGAACTTGATCAGGCGACCGGACAGGGCAGGATCCGCCTGCACGGCATGGGCGAGTTCCGAAACGGTCACGTCGTCCCGTCGGGACAGCTCGACGATCTGCAGCGCAACGCCCGAAGGCGACGGCAGCTTGCCCGTCGTCTTCAGCTCGTCGAAGGCGGATTTGTCCATGAATTCAGTGAACTTCAGCGTGCCACCCGGATCCGGGACGGGCGCACTGCACGAATGCGATGGACAGGTTAACGGTCCCCGGACGGCCTTTCTTGAGCAGGCTCCGCCTCGGGTGGAGGCACCGGATAGCCCGGCGGCAGGCGGTAGCCGGGGTGTCGACGCAGGAATGCCGCCAGAGCGTCGCGGGCACCCGAGTGGTCTCCGGCTTCCCAGCGCTTCCGGATATGTTCCAGCTCGGCGGCCGGCGGGTCGGCCACCGCATTCAATGCCCGCTGTTTCGGCGCCGGACGTCGCGCCTCGACCGTGGCCTCGGACTTGGCCCTGGGCAACAAGGCCTCGGGCACCGCGTCTTTCGCGGACACCTCCGGGGCAGGGCCCGCGTGGGGAGCCGCTGCGGCTGGCAGCCGGTCCTCCCGCGCAGCATCCGATGCGGATCTCGAAGCGCCGGCGTCGTTCGACTCGGAAGCCGCTCTCGCCACTGCGGGGGCGGCTGGTGCGGGCGCCCTGTCGGGTTGGCGCTCAAGGCGTTCCTCCATCCTCGCGGCGCCGGTCTGGCCCGACTCGGAGGCTGCACCCGCAGCCACTGGAGGTGCTGCCGGCGCAGGCGCCCGACTGTCGAGTTCGGGCTCGCCACGTTGCTGCATCCTCGGCAACCCTTCTCGAAGGTACTCCAGCCGGGAACGCGAATCGATAGCAGGGGCCTTGAGTTCGTCCGGCGTGCCGGACGCTTTCTCGGGTAACGAGGGCTTCATCCGCTTTGCCAGCACCGGCTCCTCCACACGCGGCCGGATTTCGCGTTCCAGTTCAGGTGGGGGTTCCCTGGAGGCCATGGGGACCGTATCGAGCAACCGCTCGTGTTCTCGTTCCTGCAGGGTCAGCAACCCGACGCTGGTCGCGAGCACCACAACCGCGGCCGCCGCGAGCGGTACCTGCCAGCGGCGCCATGGCGACCGTTGCACCGCCATCGGGCGCGCGGACACTGCACGACGGGACGCCGCGAGAATTGCCTCGTCGAGATGAGCCGGCGGTTGGTCCGCAGCGCTCGCCGCACGCAGTCGCGCGCGTGCCTCCGCGGTTTCCGCGAGCAATTGGTCGAGCGTGCGGTCGTCGTCGATCACTCGTTGCGCTCCATGGCCAAGTCCTCCCGCAGCCGCACCAGCGCATACCGCAACCGGCTCTTGGCGGTTTCCCTTCCGACGCCGGTCAACGCTGCAATCTCCTCGAGCGTCAGCTCGCCCTCCTCATGCAACAGAAAGGCTTCGCGCTGTGCGGCCGGGAGGCGCTCCACGGCGTCGACGATCCGTTCCAGGCGGCGCTTGAACATGAACATGTTCTCGGGCCGTTCGCTCGCCGGACTTTCCAGCGATGCGGCCAGGGCCTCGCCCGCCTCCTCGTCGAGGGACAACGTTTCGCGCCCGTCCTTGCGCAGCACGTCGATCACGCGGTTGTGCGCGATCTGGTAGAGATAGGTCTTGAAGCGCGCCTCGACCCGGTAGCGGTCGCGCGCATTGATGAGATTCATCCACGCATCCTGGAACACTTCCTCGGCCCGCGCGCCGTCGCGACACATGCGCAGGCAGAAACGGTACAGCCCGCCACGGTGCCGCTCGTAAAGAATCGCGAACGCCTGCGCATCGCCCGCATCGCGATAACGCAGCATCAGCGCTTCATCGGTCGGATCCCCGTCCGTCATGGCGCGCAGTGTAACGGACCGGTTCGCGGACCACGCCGATGGCGCTGCTCACCCACTGAAACGCATGAACGGGTCCGACGGGGTCGAGAACGCCGCGAATGGCGCCGGTGCAGCAGCCGGACCGACGCCAAAAACATTCGTATTTACCGTACTTTACAACCACACGGCGGGCCGCCAGAATGCGGCGATACTCAACAAATCCTTGCTTGATGACCACCCGTCGACGCTTGTTGCTGTGGATTCCCGCCGGCCTGATGTTCTGTGCGAATGCCCGGGCTGCGGAACTGGCCGATGAATACGATTGCCTGGTCGAAGCGCGTACCACCGCGGAGATCCGCAGTCCGATCGAGGGCCTGATCGAGCAGGTCCATGTGAAGCGGGGCGATTTCGTCCGCAAGGCACAGGTCGTCGTCACCCTCGAGTCGGGACCGGAGCGGGCCGCGTTGGCCCTCGCACGATCGAAGGCGACCATGAAGGGGCCCCTGGAAGCCTCGGCATCGCGACTGGACTTCGCCGTCAAGAAGGAGCAGCGCGCGCTCGAGCTCTACAAGCAGAAGTTCGTCTCCGCCGGCGCGCTGGACGAAGCGCGCACCCAGCGCGAGCTTGCCGAGTCGGAACTCAAGGAGGCACGCGAGAACCAGAAGCTGAACGAGCTCGAGATGCAGCGTGCCGAGGAAGTGGTGAAACTACGCACGATCCGCAGTCCGTTCAACGGCGTCGTGGTCGAGCGTTATCTCACGAGCGGCGAGTTCGCGACCTCCAACGTGAAGAATCCCATTCTCAAGCTGGCGGAAGTCGACCCGCTCAACGTCGAGGTGATCCTGCCCGCGAATCTCTACGGGCGGATCAAGACCGGCGCCAGGGCGAAGGTCACGCCAGAGGCGCCGGGCGGCGACTTCGCGGCAACGGTGGTGCTGGTCGATCGCGTGATCGATGCGGCCAGCGGCACCTTCGGGGTGCGACTCGAACTTCCCAATCCGGGGCAGCACATCCCGGCGGGCGCGAAATGCCGCGTGAAGTTTCCGCGTTGATTCAGCTTGTACTGCGGGCGCTTGCGGTCCTCGTGCTCGGTACGGCAGCGCCCCTCCATGCCCAGGGAACGCAGGCGACTCTCAACGCTTCGGTGCCGGCCGGCGTACACAAGACCCTGCGCCTGCGAAACCTGCCGAAGGACGCGCAGATCGCGGTGGTGGTCCAGACCACGGGACGCATCAGGGTCGTGATGCTGACCGAAGCGGATTTTCAACGCTACCCCAATCCCGAAGATCCGGTGTTCATCGCGCCGGTGGAGCGCAAGCTCTCGATCGCGTTGACGATGCCGGAAACTGGCAACTACTACGTCGTGTTCGACAACACGAAGGGGACAGAGGAACGCAAGGTGCAGATGCTGATCCGCGCAGCGCGTGGCAGCGAGACGGTGAAACCTCAACCCTCCTCCCCGCCTGGTTCCCTGGTGCCTCCGAACCCGCCACGTCCGCTGCAGCAGAAACCGCAGGAACACGATATGTGAGCGCGTGAGGCGTAAGGGGTGAGGGGTCTACATCGGTACATCCTCACGCCATACCCCTTACCCCTTACGCCTCACGCCTCGCGCCTCGCGCTTCACGCTTCACGCTTCACGCTTCACGACACACAGCTACTCCGCCCGCCCCGCAAACGCCAGCAGGTCACCCAGGTAGTCGTCCATCTCCAGCACTTCCTTGCGCATCAGGTAGTGCACCTGCTCCGCGCGCTTCTGCGCCAGGTGGAACAGCAGCTTGCCAGCCTTTGCGTCCGACATCGCGCGCCCGATCAGCTTGTGCGCGAAGCTGCCATAACGCTGGACGAGTTCGTCCTCGAGGCTCACGAACACCTCGCAACTGCCCGGATCGCCCTGGCGCGCGCAACGGCCGAACAACTGGCGATCGATTCGGCCCGCTTCGTTCATGTCCGTGGCGATGACGTGCAGGCCACCCGCCGCGAGGGATTCCGGAGAGAGCTTGATGTCGGTGCCACGGCCGGCCATGTTCGTGGCGACCGTGATCCGACCCGGCTGACCGGCCTGCGCGACGATCTCGGCCTCCTCCTTGTCCTGCCTCGCGTTCAGCAGGCGATGCGGGAGGCCCGATGCGTCCAGCAATTCCGCAAGACGTTCCGAAGCCTCGACGGTGCGGGTACCCACCAGCACCGGCCGGCCGAGTTCGTACTGCCGTCGGATCGCGTCGAGCACCGCCGCGTACTTCGCCTCCAGGGTCGGGAGCAGCATCGGCGGCGCGATCTTCCGCAGCACCGGCTTGCGCGTCGGCACGCGCGTGACCTTGAGCCGATAGACTGCCCACAACTCGGCGGAGATTTCCCGGGCGGTGCCGGTCATGCCAGACAGGCGCAGGTAACGCCGGAAGAACCGCTGGTACGAGATGCGCGCCAGCGTCTCGCGCTGACCCGTGAGCGCGCAACCTTCCTTCACCTCGATCAACTGGTGCAGGCCGCGTTCCCAGGAGCGGTCGGCCATGGTGCGGCCGGTGTACTCATCCACGATCACGACCTTGCCCTCTTCCACGAGGTAATGCTTGTCGCGCTGGAACTGATGCAGCGCGGACAGTGCCTGCTTCGCAAGTTCCTCGCGTCGATTGGGGCCGTTCCAGATGCCGCGCAAGTCCGTGGCGAGCTCCGTCAGGCGTTTCTTGCCTTCGTCGGTGATGCGGATGCTGGTCTGGTGATGCTCCATCACGAAGTGCTCGTCGCGGACCAGTTGGCCGGCCAGGTCGAGCGCCTCGCGGTACAACCGCTCGAGGCCGGAATCACCCGTATCGCCCGAAATGATGAGCGGCGTGCGCGCCTCGTCCACCAGCACGCTGTCCACCTCGTCGACGATGGCGAAGTGCAGGCCGCGCAAGGTGAGATCGCCGTCGCCGTCGCCGGTGACCTTGTCCACCGCGTAGCGCAGCGCGCGCGGCCGGCCCTTCAGCTTCATGCGATCGCGCAGGTAGTCGAAGGTGACGTCCTTGTTGGTGCAGTAGGTGATGTCGTTGCGGTACTGCGCGCGCCGGTCGGGCAACGCCACATCCTGCGTCACGCAACCTACAGTGAGCCCCAGCGCGCGGTAGAGCGGCGCCATCTCCTCCGCGTCGCGCGCGGCGAGATAGTCGTTCACCGTGACCACGTGCGTGGGCCAACCACCGAGGGCTGCGGTGGCCGCGGCCAGGGTCGCGGTGAGCGTCTTGCCCTCGCCCGTCTCCATTTCGGCGATACGCCCGGAGAGCAGGATCCAGCCTCCGGCCAGCTGCACGTCGTAATGGCGTACGCCGATCGTGCGTTGCGCCGCCGCACGCACGATCGCGAAAGCGCGGGCGGTGAGTGCGTCGGTGAATCCGTCGCGCTTCAACTCGGGCCGGAGCTGCATCGCGCGCGCGCGTAACTCCTCCAGCGAAAGCGGATCGAACTCCGGGCCGGCCGCGTTGACGGCGGCGATGAAGCCATCGAAGCGGCCCTTGCGCATCGCATGCGCGCGCTCCAGCCAGAGCGCCGGACGGCGTGCCGTGCGTTCCAGCCAGTTCTCGCGCGGCTCGAGCCTCTCGGGGTAGAAGCCGTGGCCGAGGATGTTGCCGATGGCGCTAGACACTGAAGCGCTTCAGGAACAGGCGGCGCACCGAGCGATACGTCTGGTTCGCGAGCGGTTCCGAACCGTGATCGAAGCGCACGTACACGCGGCCGCCGATGTGCAGGTCGCCGGCGCGCGGCGGCAGCCGCAACTCGAAATGGAACACGGGCTCCAGGGCCGAGGGCCGGTCGGTCTTGCGCGGATCGAGCACGATGGAACCGCCGCCCCGATCGGACAACGCCAGGCTCGGCAGTTCACCGGAGGCCGCGGGCACTTCGCGGATCACCGTGGCGGACAAGGTCTCCGGAATCCGCTCCACGAGCTTCACCTGGATCGCCTGCGTGCGGCTGCGCACGAGATCCACGTCGTCCTGGCGGACGACGACCCGTACGATGCGCTCGCTGAGCGGCGCCACGAATCCGAGCTGCTCGCCCCGGCGTACGAACCGCAGCGGCAGGTCGGTCGGATTCGCCACCACGAAATGTCCCGGCGAAGGTGCGGTCACGATGAGGCCCGCAAGCCGCTCGCGCACCCGCTTCAACTCCTTCTGCGTGTAGGCGATCTCGTCGCGCGCCATGCCGGCCTGGACCTGGTCGTCCACCTGCATCGCCCGCAACTTGAAATCCAGTTCCTCGAGCTTGGCCTCGAGCAGCTTCTCCTGGGGCGCGAGCAGTGGATCCGCGATCTCGATCAGCGTCGCACCTAGTTCCACGCTGCTGCCCGGGGTCGCAGCGATGCGCGTCACGAAACCGTCCGCGCCGGCGCGCACCACCGATTGCTCCGGCACCCAGAGCACGCCTTCGGTCCGCGTCCAGATTGGAAACGGCATCAGGAAGAACACGCCGAGCACCACCGCGAACGTCGCGCCCGCGATGGCGAGGGCCCGCTGTCGCCGGCGCCGCAGCGCCTTGCCGGACGCGAGGTGGGCGATGCCCTTCCCGATCGGCAGCACGACCGAGGAGAACCCAGCCCAGAGCGCCAGCACGATCCCGATCACGAAGTACTGACTGGCGATGAACAGGATGATCGCGAAGGTGATGAAGAGCCGATAGATCGTCGCGACGATCGTGTAGGGCACGAACCAGCGCTTCTCGCCGACGCTCGCCTCCGCGGGCTGCAGTTCGCGGACGCCGAACACGTAGCGATCGATCAGGTACAGCACGTACTTGGTGCCGCGCGGCCCGAGATTGGGAATCTCGATCAGGTCCGACAGCATGTAGTAGCCGTCGTAGCGCAACAGGGGATTCGCATTGAACAGCACCGTGGAGATGCCGGCGATCAGCATGACGTTGAAGGCCATGGCCCGGACCAGGCCCGGTTCGACGTTGAGCCACACGAACATCGCGATCGCGGCCAGCACCAGTTCGGCCATCATGCCCGCGCCGCCGACGACGAAGCGTTCCCATTTGCTGCGGAAAGCCGACGACGCCGAGGCATCGACGTAGGGCACGGGCAGGAACACGAGGAACATCACGCCCATCTCGTGCACTTCGCCGCCCCGCGCGCGCACCGCGCACGCGTGCCCGAATTCATGGATCGTCTTCACGACCGGGAACAGCAGGATCATCGTGAGCAGGTTGCTCGGCGCCAGCACGCGGTCCGAGAGGTTCTCGGTGAGATCGTTCCACGCGAACAGGGCAGCCACGCACGCCGCGCCGACCAACAACAGCCACGCGATGAAACCCCAGCGCGAGAACAGCGGGGCATAGAGCGAGTGCGTCGCGCGCAGGAGGCGATCCGGATCCGCGAGCGGCAGCTTCACCGACATCGGATTCTTGAAATTGCGCCACCACTTGCCCTTGTTCTGCTTGCCGTAGCGACGCAGGAGTTCATCGACGTCCGGCGGCAGGTCGCTCTGCAGGAGATCGGCGCCGTGCAACTGGCCGAGCAGCCGGATCGACTCGTCCTGCGTGGGCGCGTCGTCGCCGAGGCGATGGCAGGCGAGGTCCCAGGCTTCCTGGACCGACCGTTCGCCGTCCAGCAGGCCGATCAGCTGCCACGCCGCCGGGTTGAAGCGATACATGCGGCGCGAGGCGCGATCCTGCAGCACGTACCAGAGCTGACCGCGGTAGTGATGGCGATGCACTTCCGCATGCGTCTTCAACCGCGGCTTGAGCCCCGCGACGCGGTACCAGGACGGGCTGTAGAGCTCGGAACTCATTCAGTCGACGTTGGACGCTTCGGTTCGAAGACAAGCGCTCAACGCGGAGGACGCGGAGGGCGCGGTGGAAAAGCAACTTCCATCGAACGGGGCGGGGTACAGGTACTCGACCGCTCTTGCCGTTCCTCCGCGTCCTCCGCGTCCTCCGCGTTGTGAGCTTCTCATTTGTGCTCCCGCCAAGTACCGGGATCGCTCAAGGCACCAGCGACCAGACCTGCAGCCGCATCCAGTCGAGCAGATAGCGAGTCCAGATCCAGATCAGCTTGCGATCACCAACCTCGACCTTGGCCACGCCTTCCATGCCGGGCCGCAGGCGCTCGATGCCGCGATCGAGTTTCGCTTCAACCCGGAAATAGTTGCGGCCGTCCTCGGGCGTGCTGACGGGCGTGACCCTCGCCACGGTGATCGGCTGGCGATCGGAGGGCATCGACTGCAGCAGCAATTCGCCATGCTGGCCCGCGGCCACGTCGCGGATGTCGCGCTCGTCCACCTTGAGCACCACGCGATAGTCCTCGAGCGGGGCGATCTCGAACAACACGTCGCCACGCTGGACCGGGGCGCCGAGCTTCTGCGTCAGGTCGCCGCTCACCACGACACCGTCGAAGGGCGCGGAGATCGCGGTACGCGCGAGCTTCTCCTCGACGATCGCGAGTTCGGCGTCGGCCTGCTCCACCTGGGACCCGATCACGCGGATGTCGGAGCGTTCGTGATTGGCGAGCGCCTCGCGATACTGCTTGTACAGTTGCTCGCGCCGGCTCGAGAGCTTCATGCGCTCGAGCTGCAGGTCGCGATCCTCGAGCCGCGCCACGGCCTCGCCCTGCTTCACCAGGTCGCCGGGGCGTTTCGCGGCTTCGCCGATGTAGCCTTCGAAGGGCGCGGCGAGCGCGCGCTGGATCGCGCCTTCGACCCGCGTATCGGCTGCCACGCGATAGGTGCCGGTCGCGAACGAGAAGAAGATCGTGGCCAGCGCGATCACCAGGCCCGCGAGCTTCCACGCCGCGTGGCCGGGACCGACGAAACGGAACCAGACATCCCGCATCGCCTCCCAGGTCCGCTCGACCGGTCCGCGTTCCGCTGCGCGCTGGATCTCGGTCAGCGGGCCGAGCAGCGCGGCAAGGCCTTCGGCCAATTCGATGTCTTCATTCGTGAAGGGCCGGCTGCGCTCGAGGCACAGGGCACCGACGCCTTCGCCCATGCGCGTGAGCGGCACGGTGAGCACTGCGGCGGAGCCATGCCCCTGCGCGAGCTTTTCATGCGCCCGCAGCACGTGGCCCTCGGCCCCTTCGCCCGGCGGCCAGACGAGCCGCGTCTTCTGGTCTACGGCTTCGTCCATCGCGGTTTCGATCGCGCGCGTCAGCTCGGCGTTCTTCTCGAACTGCACCGTGTGCGACAGCGCCTTCACCTGCGAACGCTTGCCGCGCAGGATAGCCATCGATACCCGATCGCACTCCAGCAGCGAGGCGAGCTCCGTCGCGGTGGCCGTGGCCGCCGGCACGAAGCCGTGATGTTCCAGGGCCGCACTGAAAACGTCGAACACTCGGCGCAGGCGCACGGCGGTCGCAGCATCGCCCGCGGCCATATGCCGGCGCAGCAGGGCTTCGAGCCAGCCTGCGCCCCACGCGAGTTCGCGCGCCAGCGCCTTCAGTTCGCGTTCCCCGCGGCCCTCCACATCCACCGCCACGGCGCCGAGCACCGCACCATCGGCCTGGATCGGCTGGGCCAGGTGGGATCGGGTTCCGTTCTCGCCGGCAGGCACCGCCACCAGCGCACTTTCCCGGATCGACCGTTCGATCGCCTCGCCGAGCTTCGCGCGATCCCGTTTCGCGTCGGGCCACACCGCGGCGGGCACGAAGCCCCCGCCACCGAGCTGGGACAGCACGAGGATGCCGTCGGACGCGCCGGCCTTGATGCAGGTCACCGCCAGCCACGCCTGGCAGAAGGCTTCGGCGTTCTCTGCCTGCGCGAACCGGGACCAGGCGTCGTCCTCGGCGGCGGCTCGCAACCGGACCGGGTCTGCGACCTGCAGGTGCGTGCGCCCTTCCGAGGAGTTCGGCGTAGAAGAATTCATCGTGAATTTCCTCGCGGGATCAGCGGCCTGAGGATCAGGGCTGGGAACCTTCGAACGGATTCTACTGCAAGCACACTGCCTGCCAGGGCACCATCAGGGGAGCGGCGGGCGATCCTCCCAGGGAAAACCGAGCCGGGTGACACCCGCCCGGATCTCCCCCATCGCGGTCCGGACGGCCTCGGCGTCGCCCCGGACCCCGAGCTCGATGTGCCGCCCGACCGCCCCGATGTGGGGCAGGCTGAACAACCGGAGCGTGGGATACCGGGCCACGATGTCGTTCATCAGATCCACCAGCTGGCTCTCACCCGCCTCGCGCACGATGATGGCCTCGTCCAGCGGCCGCGTCGTACGGTGCAGATGCGGGTAGCCGTGGTCCAGAACCCATTCCATCATCGGCCAGGCCATCTCCGGAAAACCCGGCAGGAAATGGTGCTTGCCGACACTGAATCCCGGCACCCGGTTGTAAGGGTTCGGGATGATTCGGCTTCCCGCGGGAAACTCGCCCATGAGAATGCGTTTGGGATACGCCTCCGCGCCGAACCGCCCTTCGATCTCGGCCTTGGCCTCCGGGTGCAGTTCCAGTGCCACCCCCAACGCCTCGGCAGCCGCCTGGCGGGTGTGGTCATCCGGCGTGGCGCCGATGCCTCCGAAGCTGAACACGATGTCGTCCGAGGCGAAGGTTCGGAACAGCGTTTCCACGATCCGCCGGCGCTCGTCGCCGAGATAGTGCGCCCAGGTGAGCGGGAGGCCCCGCGCACCGAGCAGTTCGATCACCTTCGCGAGATGCTTGTCCTGCCGTTTCCCGGAGAGGATTTCGTCTCCGATGATGAGCGCGCCAAAGAGCATGCAGACCGCCGTGGGGATGGAGTCGGCGAATCATAAGCTGCCCCCTGCGTCCGGAACAAACCCGGGGCCGTCGATGTTTAGCGGCAGGCGTCCTCGGGCACGGCCTGGCGGCATTCGACGCGCGTCTTCTCGACGTTGCTCACGCAGCGGTAGTCCTTGTCCTTGCAGCGCGCGCACCAGACGGTGGTGCTGCCCTGCTTCTTGTAGACGCTGTCGAGGATGTCGATGTCGGTCCGCCGACAATTGGTGGCGTCGGCGGTCCGCCCGATCTGGGTCGCACAACCGGCAAGGCAGGCGAGACACAAAAGGGCAACCAGGAATCTCATGCGGGAAAGGGGCAATTGCGAGTTGTCGGGACACAGCACCTCAGCGGGGTGCAGGCGCATGCCGCGCACCCACGCACGGCGCTTCAGGAATCTCCACGCCCCCGCGTGTTGAGCGGCGCCAGAGGCGTCCGCTCGAACACGCGGCGTCAGAGAGTCGGCACAGCCGAATCCCTAACCGGCTATGTATTGTTCGAGCTGCTCGATCGTATGCTGCTGATCCTCGATCGTTTCCTTGACCGCATCGCCGATGGAGATAACCCCTATCACTTTCTTCCCATCGAGCACCGGCAGGTGACGCACGCGCTTGTCGGTCATCAGCGCCATGCACTCCTTCATGGTGGCATCGGGTCCGATGCAAAGGACCTTCTCGGTCATGATCTCGCGCACCTGCGTCTCGCGCGAGGACTTGCCGAACAGGATCACCTTTCGGGCGTAGTCGCGCTCCGAGAAGATGCCGGCGAGCCTGTCACCCTCCAGCACCACCAGGGAGCCCACATCCTTCTCGGCCATCAGCTTCAGGGCGTCGTAGACGGACGAATCCGGCGCCACCCACAGCGCACCGACCTTCTTCACTTCCAGGACCTGTTGCACGGTCTTCATCGCACCCTCCTCCGCAGTTCTCACCCCCGCGGTGGTCACAGTGTAGGCAAATCCGACATCGGGTGAAAGCAACTCCGGTGGCCCGAGCGGCCTCTTCGACTCTCGCACCACGGCCTCGGGGGACTTGAGCAGCACTCAACCGTCCCCATGTTGAGCGGCATGAGCGCCTCCATTCACGTCGTCTGCCCGCACTGCGCGGCCACCAATCGCGTCCCAGGCGCCCGGCTTCAGGACGCGCCGGTCTGCGGCAAGTGCAGGGAACCGCTGTTCAACGGAGCGCCGCTGACGCTCGACGCCGCATCGTTCGATCGGCACGTGGGTGGCGAGCTGCCCGTCGTGGTTGACTTCTGGGCGCCCTGGTGCGGACCCTGCAAGATGATGGCGCCGCACTTCGAGCGCGCCGCGCGTTCGCTCGAACCCGACGTTCGCCTTGCCAAGCTGAACACCGAAGACGTGCCTGCGATCGCTGCCCGATACGGCATCCGTTCCATACCCACCGTGATCGCCTTCCGTGCCGGCCGCGAAATCGCGCGCCAATCCGGAGCGATGGACGAAGCCAGCCTGCAGCGCTGGGTGCGTTCGACGCTGGCTTAGGCCGCCTCGTCGATCAGATCTCGTCCCAAGCCTTCTCGACGCGCTTGAACGACACCGGATACGGCGTCTTCAACTGCTGGGCCCAGAGCGACACGCGCAATTCTTCGAGCATCCAGCGGAACTCCTCGAGCTTCGGATTGCGCACGCCCCGGGCGCGATCCACGTCGAGGCGCTGGTTCCATTGCCGCCACCAGTTCGCAAGCGTCTCCTGCCACTGCGCGTCGCGCGGCGGATTGGACGGGAACTTGTCCAGCCGAACGCCGATGGCCTCGAGATAACGCGGGTAGTGCTTGAGGCGCACGTACGGCATGCTGACGATGAAACCGTTCGGCAACAGCGCCTTCAACTGGGCCTTGATATCGTTCATCAGGCGCTGCCAGGCCTGCGCGCCGGGTTGCTGGAGGCGGGGCCGCAGCGCGTAGTACTGCGAGAGGATTTCGTTCACGAGGCTGCACACCTCGTTCGCGACTTCCCCGATGCGAGTGCGCGCCTTCACCACACGTGCGTCGAAGGCAGTCTTGTCACGGATGCGGACGTCTTCGACGAAGAACGCTCGATCGCAGATTGCGATCACCAGTTCGTCCTGCAGCTTCTCGATGGCCGAGGCCTTGTCGTGGGGGCGCGTGCCGTCGATCTCGGCGAGCAGGGTGTACTTCAGCGCCATCTCCTGCAGGCCACGCAGATTGCGGCCGAGGTGGCGCACCTGCTCGACCGCGGCCAGTTGGAACAACCGACGCAGTCCACGGTGCGTAGCGGCCTCGGCCTCCTGCTCCGTATCGAGCAACACCAGCGACACGGTCTTGCCCTCGTCCACGATGGCTGGATAGCCCACCAGCTTCTGGCCGGCTCGCGTGAACTCCACCTGCTCCGGCAGCTCGCCGAAATCCCAAGCGGTCACGCCCTGGCGCTCGAAACTGCCGCGCGCGGTCTCGGTGAACTGGCGGCGCGCCTTCACGCCCAGCTGCAACCGCAGTTCCGGCAGATCGCGGCCCGTGGCCACTTCGCCACCGTGCTCGTCGATCACGCGAAAATTCATGCGCAGATGCCCCGGCAGGTCGGACGTATCCCATGAGTCCTTCGGGACTTCCACGCCGGTCTGGCGATGCAGTGCTTCCGACAGGATCTCGGTGAGCGGCACGGCGTCCGCTTCGATCGCGCCGAGCAGGCCCGTCACCACCTGCGGCACCGGGACGAAATGCTTGCGCAGCCCCTTGGGCAGGTTCTTGATGAGGTGCGTGACCTTGTCGCGCAGGAGGCCGGGCACGAGCCATTCGCAGCGCCGCTCGTCCACCTGGTTGAGCAGGTGCAGCGGCACGGTCAGGGTCACGCCGTCGAGCGCGTGGCCTGGTTCGAATCGGTACTTGAGCGCGTAGGCGACGCCGTTCATCTCGAGCGAATCCGGAAAGCGGTTCGCGGTGATGTCCTCTGCTCCATGGAGCATCAGCGTCTCGCGCGTCATGTAGAGCAGCCGCGGATCGGCCTGCTCCGCCTCCTTGCGCCAGTGTTCGAAGGCGCCCATGTTCCAGATGCCCTCGGGAATCACCTTGTCGTAGAAGGCGGCCATCACCTCCGGATCCACGAGCACGTCGTGCCGGCGCGATTTGTGTTCGAGCGCCTCCACGTCGCGGACCAACGCGCGATTGGCGCGCAGGAACGGTGCGTCGACCTTCGAATCGCCATCCACGAGCGCGCCACGGATGAAGATCTCCCGCGCCTCCTTCGGCGCGATCGGCCCGTAGCTCACGCGCCGTCGGGACACGACCGTCAGCCCATAGACAATCACGCGCTCGTAGGCGACGACCTGTCCGGACGCCTTCTCCCAGTGCGGATCGAAATGCTGCCGGTTGGCGAGATGGGAGCCGAGCTGTTCGATCCACTCGGGCTCGATCGCGGCCACACAGCGTGCGAACAGTCGCGTGGTCTCCGTCAACTCGGCCGCCATGACCCACTTCGGCTGTTTCCTGCGCAGCGCGGAACCGGGAAACACGTGGAAGCGGATCCCGCGCGCCCCGAGATAGTCGCCGCCGTCCTCGCTCTTCATGCCGATGTTGCCGAGCAGGCCGGCCAGCAACGCGCGGTGTATCTGCGCGAAATCGGCCGGCTTGTCGTTCTCGCGCCAGCCGAGCTCCGAGACATGCGCGTGGAGCTGGCCGTGCAGGTCGCGCCATTCGCGCAGGCGCAGCCACGACAGGAACCGGTCGCGGCAATCCACCTGGAGCTTGCGCGTGGACTTCTTGTGCTTGAGCAGCTCGTCGTAGAAGTCCCACATCTTCAGATACGCGACGAAGTCCGAGCGTTCGTCCACGAACAGCGCATGCGCCTGGTCGGCGGCATCGGCCTTCTCCATCGGGCGATCGCGCGGATCCTGCACCGAGAGCGCCGCCGCGATCACCAGCACTTCCTTCAGGCAGTTCTCCTTCTTCGCCGCGACGATCATGCGGGCGATGCGTGGATCGATCGGCAGCCTGGCGAGCTGCACGCCCACGGCCGTGAGGTTGTGCCGATCGTCCACCGCGCCGAGCTCGAGCAGGAGCTGATAGCCATCGGCGATCATCCGCGGCTGCGGCGGATCCACGAACGGGAAGCTCTCGGGCTCGCCCAGCTTGAGCGCCTTCATCCGCAGGATCACGGATGCGAGCGAGGAGCGCAGGATCTCCGGGTCGGTGAACTCGGGCCGCAGCGCGAACTCGTCTTCCGAATACAGCCGCACGCACACGCCGCTCGACACGCGACCGCAGCGCCCGGCGCGCTGATTCGCCGAGGCCCGCGAGATGGGCTCCACCTGGAGCATCTCCACCTTGTTGCGGTAGCTGTAGCGATTGATGCGCGCGAAACCCGGATCCACCACGTAGCGGATGCGCGGCACGGTGAGGGACGTTTCGGCCACGTTGGTCGCGAGCACCACGCGATGGCCGGCATCGGGCTTGAACACCCGATCCTGCTCGGCGATCGACAGGCGCGCGAACAGCGGCAGGATCTCCACCGCGCCCGCCCGATGGCGCCCCACCGGGTGCTTGCGCAGATGCTCGGCAGTCTCGCGAATTTCGCGCTCGCCCGGAAGGAACACCAGCGCATCTCCCGGACCATGCGCATGGAACAGGTCGTCGAGGGCGTCGGCGATGGCTTCGCCGAGGTCCGGGGCTTCGCCGTCCTCGTTCGCCTTGAGCGGGTGGTACTTCACCTCCACGGGATAGAGACGCCCCGACACCTCCACCACGGGCGCATCGAGGAAATGCTTCGAGAAGCGGTCCGCGTCGATGGTCGCCGAGGTAATGATCAGCTTGAGGTCCGGCCGTCGCGGCAGCAGTTGTCGCAGATACCCCAGCAGGAAGTCGATGTTGAGGCTGCGCTCGTGCGCCTCGTCGACGATGAGCGTGTCGTAGGCACGCAGGCTCCGGTCGGTCTGCGTTTCCGCGAGCAGGATGCCGTCGGTCATCAGCTTCACGAACGGCTCGGGCCCGATGTGATCGTTGAAGCGCACCTTGTAACCGACCAGTTCTCCGAGCGGCGAATTCAGTTCCTGCGCGATGCGCGTCGCCACCGTGCGCGCGGCGATCCGCCGTGGCTGGGTGTGGCCGATCAAGCCCGAAACGCCGCGGCCGATCTCCAGGCAGATCTTCGGCAACTGCGTGGTCTTGCCCGACCCGGTCTCGCCGCAGACGATGACGACCTGGTTCCGCCGCAGCGCTTCCGCGATGTCGTGGCGGCGCTCGCTGACGGGCAGTTCCTCGGGATAGTTCAACGCCGGCAGGCGTGCCCGGCGCTGTGCCACACGGGCGATCGAGGTATCGATCGCCCGCGCGAGCGCGTCGATCTGCTCGGCCGGCGATTCGCGCGCTTCCTTCAGGCGGCCGAGTTGCGCCCGGATGCGCCCCTGATCGACGTACATGCACTCCGAAAGACGGGCGTACAGCGAATCGAGCGGCGAACGGGACGAAACAGGTCTGGAGGCAGGCGCGGACAACGAGGGGGTGCGACCGGGTAGCGACAAGTCCGCATTTTAGCCCGCGCGCCCCGGCGAGCATGGCCTTCGTCTAGTATCCGGCGTTTGCTTCGCACCAGCACGCCGTGCCGACACTCGCCCTCTATACCATCTGCACCCTGATCTGGGGCTCCACCTGGATCGCCATCACCTATCAGCTCGGCACGGTGCCGCCCGTCACGTCGGTCGCGTGGCGCTTCTGCGCCGCCTCGGTGCTGCTGTTCGGCATCTGCCTCATCAGGAACGAGCGGATTCGCTTCACCCGCAGCGAACACGGCGTGCTCGCACTGCAGGGCCTGCTCATGTACAGCGCCGGCTACGTGTGCGTGTACGAAGCCGAGGCACGGGTCGTGTCGGGCCTCGTGGCCATCGGATATTCCGCCAGCCCCATCGCGAACATGCTGTGCGCCCGCCTGCTCTACGGTACGCCGCTCAGCCGCCGCGTCGTGCTCGGCGGAATGTTCGGCATCGCCGGCGTCGCGCTGGTGTTCGCCCCCGAACTCGGCCGGCTTTCCGCGAGCCCGTCGGGCATGCTCGGCATCGCGCTCACCGCGACCGCCGTTTCGGTCCAGGCTTTCGCCTCCGCCATCGCCGCCCGCAACGGCGCCCGCGGAATCGCGGTCTGGCCAGCGCTCGCGTGGGGCATGACCTACGGCGCGTTGGGCTGCGTGGCCTGGGTGGTGTTGACCGGTACGCCGATCGTGTTCGACGTCCACTGGCCCTACGTCCTGTCCGGCGCCTGGCTCACCATCTTCGGGTCGATCATCGCCTTCGGCGCCTACCTCACGCTGCTGGGTCGAATCGGTGTGGGGCGCGCCGGTTACATCGGGGTCATGGTGCCCGTCATCGCGCTGATCATTTCGGCGGCATTCGAAAGCTACCGCTGGACACCCGCCACCTGGGGCGGCATCGCTCTGGCGGTGGCGGGGAACTTCGTGGCGATGGGGGCTTACCGGAAAAAGGCCTGAGTCCGGCGACGACCCCGCAGTGCCAGCAGCGCGAGCCCTGCGCCCAGCAGCGCGTACGTCCCGGGCTCCGGAATCGGCGCGGTCAGCCCGAGCGCGATGAACTGGGTGAACTGCGTGCCGCTGAAGTTGTTGTCGGACACCAGGATCAGTGTCTGCGCATACGGACCGAACGCCGGACCGAAGGTGACGCCCTCGATGTTGTCGAGGAGCAGCGCCGAGCCGTCGTCGTTTTCCAGCGTGCCCAAGTCGAGCAGCAGTTGCTTCGTCATCGGCACGAAGGCCGCCCCGTCGAGCGTATCGAGATCCGACACGTCCGTCGCATTGCGCGCGTCGGCATAGTAGAGGCGGATCGCGTTGCCCGGCACGCCGGTGGAGAAAGAGCGCTCGATCGTGAGGAATTGCCGGTCGCCCACGGCCAGCATCTCCACCAGACCGTTGGTAGCGAAAGCAGTTGCCGGGACCGGGAGCGCCGCCAGCGGACTCACCTCGTAGGCATACTCGGCCTGCGCCTGGCGGGAGGCCGTGTCGAACTCGATCACCCGGGTCATCGACGGCTGGTTCGTGAGTTGCGTCACCGGCAGGACATCCTGGGCCAGGCCGTTCTCGCTTGCGGCGTACAGCTTCGTGCCGTCGGTCGACAAGGTCAGGCTCTCGAAGGCGAGGTTGTTGTAGATGCCGGCATCGGAGGGCAGCAGGCCGGTCGGATCGCCAACGGGATTGAACCTTGAAGGCACGGCGTAGTCGGCCCCGTGGACTCCGCCCAGGGACATCGAGCGAACGGTCGGATTCTGGAAACCCGCCGCGCTGCGCTGGCCTTCGTTGGACCAGTAGAGGGTATTGCCTGCCTTCCGGATCGATTCCGGATCCACTGTCGACGCGGCGAATTCGCTGCCCGCCGGCGTGAGGATGCTCGTGACCGCGTCGAACGCGACACCAGCTGCGCCCGGAACACTCGACCGCTGGAACTGGCTCAGGTCGAGCGACAGTTCATAGAAGCGCGCCGGGTTCAGCTGACTGCGATCGTCGCTGATGGCCCAGTAACGTCCTGTTGCCGGGTCGCGATCGATTCCGGAGAGACCGCCCACGGTCGTTGCGGCGAACTGGAAGCCCGTGGGCACGATGTTCTGTCCGATGTACTCGATCGGCGCCGCGCCGACGGCGAAGGCCTGGGTGCAAAGCGTGAGGGCAAGGGCGAGGCGTTTCATGCGATGGCTCCCGGTGTCAGGGTTTGGAGATGAGACGGCGCCGGCCGGCATTCGCCAGAACCGCAAGGCCGACGACCATCAGCGCCCACGTTCCCGGCTCGGGGATCGGAACGGCGACGTCGGCCCAGACGGCGCGATGATCGGAGGTCGGAAATCCGCTGAACAGGTTCGGGTTGCCGAACGTGCCCACGAGCGGGAACGTCGGGTCGGAGGACGCCGGCCAGAACACCCCGCTGCCCACGATGGTCGTGTTGCTCGAGGGCAGTACGTAGTCCACGCGCAGGTTTCCGGCGGCGGTGGCGAGCGGCGTATCGGCGAAGTCCGCCGTGTCGTACCTGGGGTCGGCAACGTCGTCGGCGTTGGCGCCGCCCTGGAGGCCCGCCTGCTCGGTCGCACCGACACTCTCCGGCGTCGCGGCAGTGTTCACCTTCGGATCGTCGAGCAATTGCCCGATCGCATTGAAGGAAGCGTTCTTGAAGCTGTCACCGTCGAGCAGGTCGGCGTTGTAGTCGCCCGCGATGACGAACTTCGCGTCGCCGGCGAGTCCGCCGGTGCCGCCCTGGTCGTCGTAGATGTAGGAGGCGCCGTTGACGTAGTCCTTCCAGAACCGGATCTCGTCGTGGTTGCGCTTGCCGTTTCGATCCTCCGCGCCGTCGAACACGGGCGGTGTCGGATGGGCAGTCAGAAAGTGCACCTCCTGCCCATCGACGTTCAGGATCACGTCCACGTGGTTCTTGGACGACAGTCGCAGGACCTCGATTTCCTCCGGCGAGTAGTAGGCGGTGAGATTGTTGGCCGTCGGATCGCTGGTGAGGAGGCTGCCGGGCATGTCCTTCCAAAGGAAGTTCTGGAACGTGCGCACGCCCACGATCTCGTACTTCGAGTAGATCGTCATGCCGAACTGGCCGGCGAAGTTTCCGAACCCGAAAGCATCGTCGCCGCCGCCGACCGCCCCGTTGTTGTTGAGATCCAGGCCCGAAGCGATCCCCGTGTTGGTCGTCGGCGTGTAGCCGTGGGCGAACGCGATCGGGCTCGCCCCACCATGGCCGACCGACAGGAAATTGTCCTGGAAGCGCTGATGGGCGACGCTTCGGTAGCCGAGCGGATTCGGAATGCTCGAGGAGCCGGCGACACCGTTCGCATCGTGGTCGAACTCGTTGATCAGGAGCACGTCGGGCGCCATGCGCTGGATGACCTCCGCGACGTTCTGCGCCTGGAGGATCCGTCTGGCGACCGGGTCGGCGAGTCCGGCGCCGCCGGGACTGGCCAGGTCTGCCAGCAATTCACCCGCGGCATTGCGATTGAGCGACGCGTTGAAGGTGGCGAACCGCACCGTGGTCGCCGTTGCGGGGTCGACCGCTTGCACTGCGCCCGGCAGGGCGAGGGCCAGGGCTGCCGGCAGAAGAGCCATGCGCTTCATTTGCATCGAAGATTCCCCCATAGGATTCGATCCCGGCGCACGCCGGCACTGCGTCCGACGGCACCGGAGGCAAGTCTGGGCGTCCGATTTGACAGCGTCATGCCGCGCACGGGCACCGCGGATGGTCCGTTGGAATCAATCCGTTGATAGTCCATTCGGCTCATGCTCGATGAACGATCAGCGTCATCATTCCCTTGCTAGTTTTCCGGGTTGTGCATGCAAACCAACAACAGCCACCGGAGACCGCGATGATTCCTCGCCTCAAGATCCTGCCCGCCCTCATCGGCGCCGTATTCGCCACCTTTGCCGCCTCCGGGCAGGCGGCCGGCCCCATCCAGGGCATAGCGAAGCAGTGGTCGTTCGACCATTTCGCCGCGAATGCCGGACGCTCCTCCGAGATCGTCGCGTTCGACAGCGTGAACAAGAACCTGTGGGTGGTGGGCGGCAACGGGATCGACGTGCTGGATCTCGGCGGCACCCTGCTGAAGTCGTTCGAGACCGCCAGCGTGTACGGCGGCGTGAACAGCATCGCGATCAGCAACGGCATCGCCGCGGTGGCTTTCAAGAACCTCGGGGTGGTCGATGGTCCGGGCTCGGTGCAGTTCTTCGACACCACCGCCTTCCTCACCGCCGCCACGGTGGGTGCCGCCAATCGTGGCGGCGTCGGCGTCGGCAACGTGCCGGACATGGTCACGTGGACAGCGGGCGGGACCACCGTGCTGGTGGCCAACGAGGGCGAACGCGCCGTCGTCTCCGGCACCACGTACAACGCGGCGGGCAGCGTCAGCATCATCGACTACAACGCGACGACACCTTCGGCATCCTTGGTCACCACCGCGGGCTTCTCGAGTTTCGACGGCACCGAAGCCGCCCTGCGGGCCGCCGGCGTGCGGATCCAGTCGGGCGTGAGCGCCTCGGTCGCCTTCGAGCCCGAGTACATCGCGGTGGCGCCTGACGGCAAGACGGCCCATGTCACGCTGCAGGAAGCGAACGCGATCGGCATCCTCGACCTCCAGACCCGCAGTTTCACCGGCGTCGTGCCGCTCGGCACCAAGGATTTCAGCCTGCCGGCCAACACCATCGATCCTTCGGACCGCCCGACCCAGACGCCGCCGGTCATCAACTTCGTCAACGTGCCGGTCAAGGGCATGTACCAGCCGGACGGCATCGCCGCCTATTCGACGGGTGGCAAGACCTTCTACGTGATGGCGAACGAAGGCGACGCGTTCACCGACGACAGCGACATCGCACGGGTCGGAAGCCTCACGCTCGACGAAGCCGCGTTCGGCGGTGCAGCGAACGTCGCTGCGCTCAAGAACAACAACAGCCTCGGACGCCTCAACGTCTCTGTCATCGGCAGCAACGGCGCCAATGGCGGTGGCAGCAGCGCCAGCCCGCTCACGGAACTGGTGGCCATGGGCGGCCGCTCGTTCTCGATCCGCGACGAGAACGGCGTGCTGGTCTTCGACAGCGGCGACCGGCTCGACAAGGAAGCCGCGGCGCTCGGGATCTACGACGACGCGCGCAGCGACGACAAGGGGGTCGAACCGGAAGGCGTGGCGCTCTTCAACGTCGCCGGTCGCACGCTGGCCTTCATCGGACTCGAACGGACCGCGCGCAGCGCGATCGCCGTCTACGACGTGACCGACCCGGCCAACGCCACCTTCCTCCAGATGATCGTCGGCGACCTCTCCGCCGAGCGTCGGCCGGAGGGACTGCTGGTGTTCGAATCGGACGGCAAGATCTACCTCGCCGTCGCGAACGAAGGGCTGGACGACCCGCCCACGTTGCTCAACGGGTCGAACCGCACCATGCTCTTCCAGATCACGCCGGTACCCGAGCCCTCCACCTACGCATTGATGGCCGCAGGACTGTTCGGCCTGGGGTGGGCGGCGCGCCGCAAGCGCAGCTGACGCGGCCCGGCGGGTGGGATCAGGTGGCGCCGACGGCGCGCCTGATCTCCTGGAAGGAAAGCTTCCAGCGCGACAGGATGTAGCGGAACAGGGCGAGTTCGGCGCCGTGGAAGTCGCCGTCCGCCTTGACGATGTTCAGCACCATGTTGGCCACATCCTCGCGCTTCGCAGGATCGTCCACCAGGTCGACGACGGCATGGATGCGATCGCGATCCATCAGGTCGATCCTACCGTCCGGCGCACCGGCGGCGACCAGGTCGTCGCAGTAGTCCTTCACCACCTTCGAGAACTCGGTCTTGCCGATCCCGAGCACGTCGTAGAGACGCAGGCTATCCATGATCTCCAGTTCGCGATCGTCCAGCCGCGCATCGGCGATCATGGTCATGGCGAGGATACGGGCCATGGCTTCCGGGCTGTTGATTGGGTAGGTCTTCATGGGTCTCGGGCTTCGGTTTCCTGGTTTGGTCGGGATCGGACTCTGCGCGCCGCCAGCGCGATGAACTGCGCGCTGACCGGCGTGGTCATGGATATGAACAGCGTGATGAGCAATTCGTTCAGGCTCAGGCCTTCGCCTCGCCCGGAAAAGAACACGATGGAGGCGAGCAACACCCCGCCGATGCCCAGCGTCGTCGCCTTGCTCGGGCCATGCAGTCGCGTCAACAAGTCAGGAAAGCGCGCGAGGCCGATGGATCCGAGCAGGGCGAACGTTGCGCCCGACAAAATGAGGATGGAGACGAGGAGGTCGAATATCAAGGGGGAACGTCCTTATTCGATGATGTCGCCGCGCAACAGATACTTCGCCAGCGCGACGGTACCAATGAATCCGAGCGCCGCGATCAGCAGCGCAGCTTCGAAGTAAAGCGTGCTGCCGACCTGGATGCAGAACAGGATCAGCAATCCGGCTGCATTCACGCTCAGCGTATCCAGCGCGAGGATGCGGTCCGTCGCATCGGGGCCGACCACCAGGCGCCACAGGTTGAGCAGCATCGCGCAGCCCAGCATCAGCGCGGCGATGGCGAGCGCCGTGCTCAGCATCGGAAGATCTCCTTCAAGCGCCGCTCGTAGCGCGACTTGATCCCGTCGATCACCGACGCATCGTCCGCCGCATCCAGCGCGTGCACGGTGAGTTCGCGTCGCGCCATGTCGAGATCCACCGAAACCGTGCCGGGCGTGAGCGTCACGGTCGCGGCCAGCAGGCTGGCGACCACGGGGTCGTCGATGTCGAGCGGCACGCTGACGATGCGCGGCCGCAACCAGGCGAGCGGACCCAGTACCAGGCGCGCCACCTGGACATTGGCGACCACGATGTCTCGCAGCACCAGCAGCAGATAGGCCAGTGCCTTCAGCGGCGCGCGGACGCGTGGGATTTCCGGAAAGGTGGAGCGAACCGCGAGGCCGATGACCACACCGAGCACCGCCCCGAGCAGCACGTGTCCGATCGACCACGAGCCGTTGAGCAGCAACCAAAGCAACGCCAGCAGGATCGACAACCGCGGGTGAGGCAACAGGCGTTTCGTCATTGGCGCACTCCCGTTGTGTCCTGTGTGTCGAAGCGGATGGTCCAGCGCACCCCGGCGCTGCCGAGCACCTGCTGGATGTACTCACCGGGTCCGACAACGCCTGCGGCGGCCGAGCGGGCATACCGATCGACGGGGCCGGCGAAGATCGTCAGGCCGATGATCGCGGCGACGAGCAGGACGATCGGCGCGAGCCGCACGCCGGACGCCGACGAAGACAGGCCATCGCAGGGTTCCGGCGCCGCGGACCAGAACAGGCGCGTACCGGCGCGCACCAGCGCCACCAGGTTGATCAGCGAGACGCCGAGGACGATGGCCCAGAACCAGGGCATGGGACCCGCGCCCTGCAGGATGAGCAGCTTGCCGAAGAAGCCCGCCAGCGGCGGCAGCCCCGCCACCGCCGCCGCGATGACGAAGTACAACGCACCCACGCGCCCGGCGCGATGCATGCGCGGCGCACGGCAGAGCCGATCGCCGAAACTGCCGCGCGCACCGCCGAGCGCATCGGCGAGCAGGAACAGTGCGGGAATCGCCAGCGTGCTCGCGAGCAGGTAGTAGAGCCCACCTCCCAGGCCCGGCACGGTGAACAACCCTACCGCTGCCAGCAAGGTCGCACTCGATCCGAGCGCGAGCCACGAAGCGAGCTGCGTCAACGTCACCGAGGCAAAGGCACCGAGCGACGCGCAGACCAGCGTCACCAGCGCCGCGGGCAGCACCACGGCCTCGATGGCTTCCATCCCCGCGCTGGCGCCGAACACCAGCGACGCGACTCTTGCGACCGCATACACGCCCACCTTCGTGAGCACCGTGAACAGTCCGGCCACAGGTGCCGATGCGGCGCCGTAGGTACCGGGCAACCAGAGGTACAACGGTGCGGCCGCTGCCTTCAGCAGGAACACGATCAACAGCAGCAGGCCTCCGGCGCGCACCCAGGGGGCCTGCTCCGGTGGCGCATTGGCGAGCGCGACCGCGAGGTCGGCCATGTCGAGCGTTCCGCCGATGCGATAGAGGATGCTCACGGCGACCAGGAACAACGCCGACCCGATGAGATTCAGCACGACGTAGTGGATACCGACCTTCATCCGCTGCGCGCCGCCGCCATGCTGCAGCAATGCGTAGGACGCGATCAGCATCAGCTCGAAGCACACGAACAGGTTGAACAGGTCACCGGTGAGGAACGCGCCGTTGAGCCCCATCAGCTGAAAATGGAACAGCGGATGAAAATGCGCGCCGCGGCCGTCCCAACCCTGGATGGCATACAGCAGGCTCGCGCACGCAACACCGGCCGTCAGAATCACCATCAACGCCGACAGGCGGTCCAGCACGAACACGATGCCGATGCGGGCGGGCCAATCGCCGAAGGCGTAGACACCGATCTCCCCGCCCGAGGCCTGGACCAGCAGGACGACCGAGACCGCAAGCTGCACCAGCATCGACAGCACCGACAGCACGCGCTGCGCGGGCAATCGGCCGGTGAACAGGAGCAATCCGCACGCAGTCAGCGCGGGCAGCAGGAACGGCACGACGACCCAGTGATTCATGGTCCCGAATCCACATGATCGCTGCCGGTCTCGCCGTGCGAACGAATGGCGAGCACGACGAGATAGGCCGTCATGCCGAACCCGATGACGATCGCGGTCAACACCAGCGCCTGCGGCAACGGATCGGTCATGGCCAACGCCTGACCCACGATGGGCGGTTGCCCGATCCGCAGTCCACCGGAAGCGAAGATGAACAGGTTCACGGCATAGGACAGGAAAGTGAGACCGAGCACCACGGGGAACGTGCGCGCGCGCAGGCACAGATAGATCCCCGCTGCCGCGAGCAGTCCGATGGCGGAGGCGAGCAACAGTTCCATGGTCAGGCCCGTGCCGCGGGCGTGAGCCGCCCGAGATGTTCCAGGATCAGCATCACCACGCCCACCACGACGAGATAGACCCCGAGGTCGAACAGTGCGGCGGTCGCGAGATGCAGGTCGCCGATCAGCGGCAGATGCACGTGCCCATGGGCGCTGGTGAGGAAGGGCTTGCCGAAGACCCAGGCGCCGAGTCCGGTCGCACTCGCGATCGCCAGTCCCGCCGCCAGCACGAGATGAAAATCGAGCCGCAGCCGCCCGATGCTCCACGCGCTGCCGTTGGCCACGTACAGCATGGCCACGGTCACGCCCGTGACCAGGCCCGCGACGAAACCCCCGCCCGGCAGATTGTGGCCGCGCAGGAAGAAATGCACCGCCAGGAGCAACGCCAGCGGCAGGAGTATCCGAGCCAGCAGCGACAGCATCAGCGGCCGGAACGAAACGTCGGTCTCCTTCGGATCCCCGGCCCTGCCCGCGAGCAGCGCGAAGATGCCGAGTCCGGCGACCGCGAGCACCGTGATCTCGCCGAACGTATCGAAGCCGCGGAAATCCACGAGCGTCACGTTCACCACGTTGGTGCCGCCGCCACCGGATACGCTCAGCGCGATGTGTTCGGACGAAACGGTCGGACCGACGGTGGTCATCATCCACCACGCGGCGCCGGCGAAGCCGAGGCCGCAGGCGGTGGCGATGGTGGCATCCCGCAGGCGGCGAGCCGTCGAGGATTCGAGCGGAGTCATTGCGGGCAGGAACGGCAGCGCGAGCAGCATCAGCAGGATCGTCGCCACTTCCACGACGATCTGCGTGAGCGCGAGATCGGGCGCGGAGAAGTATGCGAACGCCAGCGATACGATGAGCCCCACGGCACCGGCAAGAATGAGCGCGGTCAGTCGGCGGCGATGCATGGCGATCGCCGCCACCGTCGCCACGGCGAGCACGAGCCATCCGATCACCGTGATCGCGTTCATCGGCGTATAGGCATCGAGAGCCCGAGCAGGCACCCCTGCCGCGAACGGCCACCAGCCCGCGGCCAGCGCGACGACCAGCAACACGGCTACCTGTCGCTGCAGACTGCCGTTTGCCGTCAGGTGCGTGAATCGCCGCGAGAACTTCGTGAGCGACAGGATCACGATCTGGTAGAGCCGTGCGCCGGTCCAGGGACTGCGGCCTTCGAACAGATGGAGGTTGTAGAAATGCTGCGCGCCGAAATACAGCGCGAGGCCCAGCACCGTCGCGACGAGACTCATCGCGAGCGGCCAGTTGAACCCATGCCAGAGGGCGAGGCTGTACTCGGGCAGACCGCCGCCCACCACGCTGTCCGCTGCGACCGCGAGGATCGGCCCGACCGTGATGGCCGGTGCGATGCCGACGAGCAGACACAGCGCCACCAGCACTTCCACGGGAATGCGCATCCAGCGCGGCGGCTCGTGGGGCGGGTGCTCGCGATCAGCCCATTCGCCATTGAAGAACACGTCGTGGATGAAGCGCGTCGAGTAGGCGACGCTGAAGACGCCCGCGAACGTGGCCATGAGGGGCACGACCCAGGACAGCGGACCCGCGCCTTCCAGCAACAGCGTCTCGGCGAAGAACATCTCCTTCGACAGGAAGCCGTTCAGCAGCGGCACGCCCGCCATGGACGCTGCCGCGACCATGGCCAGCACGCCTGTGTGCGGCAGGTAGCGCCAGAGGCCCGCCAGCTTGCGCATGTCGCGCGTGCCGGTCTCGTGATCGATGATGCCTGCGGCCATGAACAGCGACGCCTTGAAGGTGGCGTGATTGATGATGTGGAACACCGCCGCCACCGCGGCGAGTTTGCTGTTCATGCCGAGCAGCAGCACGATCAGCCCGAGGTGGCTGATGGTCGAATAGGCGAGCAGGCCCTTGAGGTCGTGGCGGAACAACGCGGTGTAGGCGCCGAACACCAAGGTCACGAGCCCGGTGCCAGCCACTGCGTAGAACCAGAGATCGGTCCCCGACAATGCCGGCCACAGGCGGGCGAGCAGGAAGATGCCCGCCTTCACCATCGTGGCCGAATGCAGGTAGGCCGACACTGGAGTCGGTGCCGCCATCGCGTTCGGCAGCCAGAAGTGGAACGGAAACTGGGCCGACTTCGTGAACGCACCCAACAGGATCAGCAGCAGCGCGGCCGCGTAGTGCGGATGGGCGCGGATGATGTCCCCCCGCCGCAGCAGTTCCGAGATCTCGAAGGTGCCGGCGATGTCACCCAGCAGGAGCGCGCCCGCGAGCAACGCGAGTCCGCCTAGGCCCGTGACCGCGAGCGCCATGCGCGCACCTTGCCGCGCATCGGGCCGGCGGCTCCAGTAACCGATCAGGAGGAACGAGGTGAGGCTGGTCAGCTCCCAGAACACCAGCGTGAGCAGGAGGTTGTTGGAGAGCGCGATGCCGACCATGGAGCCCATGAACGCGAGCAGGATCGCGAAGAAGCGCCCGAACGGATCCTCCGGTGCCATGTAGTAGCGGCCGTAGAGGATCACCAGCAGGCCGATCACGAAGATGAGCCCGCAGAACAGCAGCGCCAGGCCGTCGAGCCGCAGCGAGAAATTCAGTCCGAGCGGTTCGATCCACGGCACGCCAACCGTCCACGCGCCGCCCGCGAAGACCTCCGTACCGAGGAACCAGAGCAGGATCAACCCGCCGATCGGCGCCGCCGCGGCGCTCCAGGCGATGAGGGTCCGGCTGCGCGCGTGCAAGAGGGCCGGCAGGACTGCGACCGCAAAGGGCAGTGCAACGATGACGTACAGGACGGCCGGGTTCATGTCAGACGGCCGCCATCGTGGCGAGGGCGTCGGACATGCAAGGCTGGATTGTCATCGAGAGGCGCTTCGGGGCTGGCGGAGGGCAAACACCGCGCCGTTAAGGCGGGGAGCTTCGGGAGCCGATGGTAAGCGATCATCCCGCCCGACAGGTCGGACCATCGCATCGCGCCGAGGTTTGCCCGCGGGCGCGACAATTGCAATTGTCCCCGGCAACCGGCCTCCGACCGCTGCCAGGAACCCCGAACCATGCACAAACTCGCCGCCCTGATCCCGCTCACGGCAATTCTTGCCGGCTGTGGCACCCAGACGCTCATCCCGGACGAGAAGCTGATGATCTCACCCAGCTTCCAGCCCAGCGTCGAGGCCGTCGTCGGCACCATCATCGTGGGCGTGGTGGCCTACTACACCATCGACCCCCTGGCGCCGAACTGGGAGGTGAAGATCAACCAGCTCGACGAGACCCGCGTGGCCATCTACCTGCGCAAGAAGCGCTTCTCCACCGGCGGCGACGGCGAAGCCCGCGAAATCTTCCAGCGCCGGGCCCAGGCGATTGCGGACGAAAACGGCTTTACCGGCTATTCGATCCTGAAGTACAGCGAGAGCATCGATTCGGAGACCACGTTCGCGCGGCGCGTGGTGCGCGGCGTGATCGCGGTTCAGAAGCCCCCGCCGCCTGCGGGCTGATCGCGCCCCGACTTCAGTCTCGGCGCGACTGACCCGGGGAGCGCATCAGCCGCGGCGTGACCGCCCTGGCGAGGCTCTCGTCGCCATCGTATTGGCGACACGCGCCTTGCGCGGCCGCCGCCGCGCGATGCTGCCACGCCCGGTGTTGTCCCGCAGCATCGCGACCAGCAACACGATCAGGCCCAGATGGAACAGCCCGGCCGCCAACAGGATCGACGTGAGTTGCCAGATCAGGCCGGCCGCGAAACTCATCGCCGCCGCAGCGCCGTTGTAGACCACCACGAGCCGCTTCGACGTTCGCCAATGGAACCGCCACGACAGCAGTCCGAGAGCCGCGATCAGGATGCCGCCCTTGATGAGCGCCATCCCCCGCAGCAGGCGCGCGAGCTCCGGATCGGTCTGCAGCAGCTGCTCCGGCTGGCCCACGGCAAGACCCCCCAGCGCTGCTGCGACGCACACCACGCAAAGCACCGCACGGACCATGGCGGGATGCGCGGGCGCGGACAACGGCATCTCGACCGTCGTGTCGAAGGACGTGGGATTCATGTTCGGCTCCCTCAGCAGCTCAGGATCCCGAGTTTACGCCCAGCCGGGGCCATGGCGCGCGTCGCATTCACGACCACGGGAATTACTCCCGATCCGGCCCGGACTGCACCTCAATGTACGCGGCCGAGCAGCCCCTCGAATCCTGCTTTTTCTTCACACCAGGCCGCCACCGCGAGGAGATAGTTCGACTCCCCCGGGCGCGCGACGATCTGGAGGCCGAGCGGCAACCCGCGTGGGCCGAGACCGGTGGGAATGGTGATCGCGGGCACGCCGCAGAGGCTCCACAAGGTGCAGAAGGCTGGATCGCCGGTGTTGTCCACCATGGGCGCCTCCCCGGTCGTCGGCGGCGTGATGATGGCGCCATGACTGTCGTCGATGAAGGCCGTCAGTTGCGCGATCAACCGGGTGCGAACGCCGAGCGCGCGGCGGTACTCCGCATCCGGGATCGCATCGCCTTCCGTGAGCGCGTCGCGGAGAAACCGGCTGAGCTGCGCGCCATGATGGCGCCGCACCTGGCCAGAAGCCCGAGCCGCTTCGTAGAGCATGATCGCGCGATGGACCTGATGGGCCGAATCGAATTCGGCGGGCAGTTCGCGTTCGGTCACAAGGGCCCCGGCATTGCGCAGCGTTTCGATGTCCGCCGCGAAACGCTCGCGCATGGCGGGTTCCGCCTTGTGCCAGACCGGTGAGCGCACGGCGATCAGCTGCGGTGCGGTGCGCATGGCCGTGACGTGATGGCCGATCACGCCCTCCGGCGTCGTCAGCCACGAGGCGAGCAACGCGGCGTCCGCGACGCTGCGCGCGAACACGCCGGGTTGATCCACCGTCGGCGAAAACGGCAGCACGCCCGCGACGGATATCCGGCCCTTGCCCGGCTTGTAGCCGACCACGCCGCAGAAAGCCGCGGGTCGGATCACCGAGCCGTTGGTCTGCGTGCCGATCGCCGCGGGCACCATGCCGCAGGCCACCGCGGCGGCGGAACCGCTCGACGATCCCCCAGGGGTATGCGCCGGGTTCCACGGATTGCGCGTCTTGTCGGGCGTGGCGAACGCGAGTTCGGCGGTGACCGTCTTGCCCAGCATCAACGCGCCCGAGGCCGACAGGTGCTCGACCAGTTCCGCGGAATGCATCGGGACGTAGCGGCGATAGATCGGCGAACCCATGCGCGTGGGAATGCCCGCCGTTTCGATGATGTCCTTCACGCCGATGGGCACACCCGGAAGCCGGCCGCGTTCGGGAACAGGCAACGCATCGGCCGGACTCGCGCTGCCTGCGCCACGTTGCGCACGGCGTTGCGCGTCTGCCAATCGGGCGAGGCGCAGCGCGCGCTTCTCGTCGAGCCATTCCCATGCCTGCACGGTCGGTTCGAGCGCCGCGATGCGCTCCAGGCAACTGGCGGTCAGCGCCTCGCTCGTGATCTCGCCACGGACGATGCGTTCGGCGGCTTCACGCAAACCGAGTGCAAACAAGGCATCCATGCGTCTCCCCCTTGTGCCCGCTCATCGTGCCGCGCTCCCACCGGCGCGGCGCAGGCTTTCTTCCACCGCGTTCTCCCCTGAGGCGCGGCCACTACCGGATTCGATCAGGTCTTGCGCTTCACCTCCGGGTTGACCAGATTCGGCGGCGTGCCCGTGGTGAGCGCCGCGATGCAATTGCGCGCCGCCGTGTTCGCCATCGCTTTGCGCGTGGGTTCCGAGGCCGACGCGATGTGCGGTGAGAGTACGACGTTCTTCAACCCGAGAAAACCAGGATTGAGCGCCGGTTCGTTCTCGAACACGTCGAGACCGGCGGCATGGATGCGCTTCGATTTCAGCGCATCGATCAGCGCAGCGTCGTCCACGATGCCGCCGCGCGCGACGTTGATCAGCACAGCCGAAGATTTCATCAGCGCGAGTTCCGGCGCCCCGATCATGTGGTGGCTCTCGGGACTGTAGGGTGTCAGCAGCACGACGATGTCGGCCTCGCGCAGCAGGTCGTGCTTGCCGCGGTAGTGCGCGCCGAACTGCTTCTCCTCCGCCGGCGTCAGGCGCTGGCGGTTGTGGTACAGGATGTTCATGTCGAAGCCGCTGGCCCGCTTCGCCACTGCCTGCCCGATGCGGCCCATGCCGACGATGCCGAGTGTCGCACCGTGCACGTCCATGCCGAGCATCTGCTTGAGATACGTGCTCTTCCACTCCCCGGCACGGAGATAGTTCTCGCCTTCCGTCATCCGGCGGCAGGTGGCGATGACGAGACCGAACGTGTAGTCGGCTACCGAATCCGTCAGGACGCCGGGCGTGTTGGTCGCCATGATTCCGCGCGCGGTCAGCGCTGGCAGGTCGAGGTTGTTGTAGCCGACGCCGACGTTCGAGATGACCTTCAATTTCGGGCACTGGTCCAGCAGCGCGCCGTCGATCTTGTCGGAGGTGGAGATGACCGCGCCGTCCTTGTCGGCGAGCGCCCTGGCCAGTTCGTCGGCGTTGCGACGAACATCGGCCTGGTTCGATTCCACCTCGAAATGCTCGGCGAGCATCGCGAGGGTTTCGTCGAAAACCTCGCGGCTCACGAGAACACTTGCTTTCATGGCTTCCTTGGATCGGATTCGATTGGGGAGCCGATTCTACGTCGAAGGCCCGCTCACCCGCGCCGGTCCGCACGGCGGATCAGGAACGCGAGAATCGGCGGCGTGATGAGCGTGGTGAGCACCACCATGATCACGATCACCGAGAACGCCGAGGGCGACACCACGCCGAGCGCCATGCCGGTCGCGGCGAAGATCAGCCCGACCTCGCCGCGCGGCACCATGCCCCAGCCGACCAGCCAGCGGTCCACGGGCCCGGCCACGAGCCCGGCCACGATCTTCCCGGCGACCGCGGCCACGGTCAGTCCCAGCGCGATGGCGAGCGCCTTCGAATCAGCCAGCAGCGCGAGCTGGACGTGCATGCCGGTGACCACGAAGAAGAACGGCACGAGGAAATGGCCGATGGGCGCGATCAGGTCCTCGAGGTGGCGATGCCGGTGCCCCTCGATCACGGCCCCCACCCGCGCTTTCGTGTCCGCGTCGGCGTTGGCGAGCGCGCGCTCGACGTCGGCCTCGAGCTGCGGGCGCTGGTAGTCGCTGAAGATCACGTCGTCGAGTACGAGACCCGCGGCGAAGGCCCCCACGATCGGTGCCAGATCCATCAGGCTCGCGAGCCAGGCGAACACGAGCCCGGTCGAGAGGGCGACGGTCAGCTTCATGCCCACGCCCGTATTGATGCGCGCGAATCCGCGCGAGAACCACGGTGCCGCCAGTTGCCCGAGCACGACGGCACCGGTGAGGAACAGGATCGCCTTGGCGACGATCATCGCCAGGCCCGTGGCATCGAGCGAGCCGGTCGTGACGATGGCCGACACCACGGCGAGGATCACGAGGCCGAGGACATCGTCGATCACCGCCGCGCCCAATACGATGCGCGCCTCGGGCGATTGCAGGCGGCCGAGATCGCGGAACACGCGGCCCGTGATGCCCACCGAGGTTGCAGTGAGCGTCGCACCGATGAAGAGATAGGCTTTCGCATCCAGTCCCGGCAGCAGCCACGGACCGACCACCATCGTGCCGAGGATGAACGGCACGACGACACCCACCACCGCCACCGCAGTGGCCCGCGCGCCCACCGCGAGCATCTGTTGCACGTTCGACTCGAGGCCGATCTGGAACAGCAGCACCACCACGCCCAGTTCGGCGAGGAAGCCGATGATCGGTTCCTGCGGCAGTGCATCGGCCCAGTGGATGCCGATGAGCCCGAGATTGCCCAGCACGATACCGGCGAGCAATTCGCCGAGTACGGCCGGTTGTCCGAGCCGTTCCACGAGGCTGCCGAACTTGGCCGCGATCAGGATGACGGCGATCCAGAACAGCAGCGTTGCATGGTGAGCGGCATCGCCGCCCCCGGACGCGAACGCAATGGCAGGAGCGAGCAACAGCGGAAGGACGAATGCGCGGCGCATCCCCGAAGCGTATCGGCAGATGGTCGCGCGCGCCACCGCCGCAGCCGATCGAGTTGCGGTGAGATAATGCCCGTCCTTCATCCCCGATCGAAGGCAAAGCCTTCGATCACACGAACCTCCCTTCCCTCGCGCACAGCGCGGGGGAAGGGCCGGGGATGGGGGCATCCAATCCGCTCATCCTCGAGAGAACCCCCGTGGCGACCATCAACTACCTCACCACCGTCCAGTTCGACTTCGGCGCCATCAAGCTCGTCAGCGGCGAATGCACCCGGCTCGGCATCAAGCGTCCGCTCATCGTCACCGACAAGGGCATTCGCGCCTCGGGCCTGCTCGATCGACTGCGCGAGCACCTCGATCCGGCGCTGGGCTTCGAAGTGTTCGACGACACGCCTGCCAACCCGACCGAAGCGGCGGCGTTGCAGGCCGTCGCCCAGTACAAGAAGTCCGGGGCCGACGGCATCATCGCGATGGGCGGTGGCTCGTCGCTCGACCTCGGCAAGGCCGTCGCGCTGCTCGCGACGCACCCCGAACCCTTCGTGCAATACGCGGCGGTGGAAGGCGGCGTCGGCAAGGTCACCGCAGCCGTTGCACCGGTGATCGCGATCCCCACCACCGCCGGCACCGGCAGCGAAGTGGGCCGCGGCTCGGTGATGGTGCTGAACGACGGCCGCAAGCTCGGCTTCCTCTCGCCCTACCTGCTGCCCAAGGTGGCCATCTGTGATCCCGAGCTCACCTTCGGCCTGCCGTCGATGCTCACCGCCGCGACCGGCATGGACGCCATCGCGCACTGCATCGAAACGTTCCTGTCGCCGCTGGTCAATCCACCGGCGGAGGCCATCGCCCTCGACGGGCTCGTCCGCGCTTCAGCGCACATCGAGCGCGCGACGCGTGACGGGAAGGATCGCGACGCGCGGTGGAACATGATGATGGCGGCGATGGAAGGCGCCATGGCGTTCCAGAAGGGCCTGGGTGCCGTGCATGCGCTGTCGCATCCGCTGGGCGCGCTCCATGATCTCAAGCTGCATCACGGCACGCTCAACGCGGTACTGCTGCCCGCGGTGATCCGCTACAACGCGCCCGCCGTCGGCGACAAGATCTCGCGCCTCGGTCAGGCCATGGGCCTGAAATCAGGCGCCGACGTGGCCCAGGCCATCGAACAACTCAACGCGAAGTTGGGTATGCCAGCGGGACTGAAGACCATGGGTGTTCCGAAGGACGCCCTGCAAGGCATCGCCGAAGCGGCCCCGAAGGATCATTGCCACGGCACCAATCCGCGCAAACCGACGGTGGAAGAGTATCGGCGGTTGCTGGACGAAGCCTGGATCTAGCCCCCCGTTGCGCGGAGTCCGTCGCCCCTCCCGCGGCGGAACGATCCGCTTGCACAATCCGCTGACCGAGCCTAACGTTCCGTCAGATTTGGAGCGATGCATCTGGCATCCAGACCCGCCGCCACCCTGCACCGACCGTGGCGAGCGGCACTAGCGGGTAGCGGTCGGGCCGCCATGGACGACACTTGTCCTTGGAGCTTCCGGAAGGAGCCCGCCGTGCGAATGTCTCGAGCCGTCGCCCTCTTGGCCATCCACCTGCCCCGTCTCGCGGCAGGTGCATCGATCGTCGTCCTTGCCTGCGCAACGACGACCGCGGGTGCCGCGGTCGAACCCGCGCTTCAGATCTTCGCGACGACGACGACTGCCTGCGGATTGGGTCCCGGCGCGACAGACTTTCAACGGTCCGGTCCGAGCGGGTCGTTCTGCAACGGGCTCAGGGTGACCGGGGAACTCTATAGCGAGCAGTTCACATTTACCGGCTCCGCCAGCGCCACCGCCCTTCCTGTGCGGGGCTCCTTCCTGTTGAGCGCAACGGCGAACGGGACGATGGCCTTTCCCTTGCCGGCTGCCATCAACCAGGGCATTTCAGCCAGTGCAACCGGGTTCATGTACTTCGACCTGGTGGAGAAGTCGGCAGCGCCTTTCGTTGCCGATATTCCCGTGTTCATCAGGGTCGTTGCCGGCGCAACGGTGAAGGGGAACGCGGGCGCTGGTTGGCAGGTCAATCTCGACGGTCTGACTTTGGTCAGCAGGATAATCAACGGGATCGGCGAACCGGGCCCCCATCCATTCGATGAAACATGGTCGGCGGAGTATTCCGCGGATTCGGGGGTTCACAGCATCTTCAAGGCGGTGAGCTGCGGAGTCATCGTGGCACCCGGCGCATTGTCGTCCGCCGACTGCACGGCGAGCCTGGATCCGATCCTGTCGCTCAATCAGGCCGCGTTCGACGCGCGCTGGGGCACGGATTCGTTTTCGCTCGAGGATCACTACACGATTCGCGTCAGCGCCAACCTGGTACCGGTCCCCGAGCCGCAGTCGTGGGGTCTGATGCTCGTCGGCGTGGCGCTGATGGGATGGCGGCTGCGCAAAGCCCAACACTGAACGTTCGCGCATCTCGCCTCGCCACGGAGCGCGCCGCGGCCTGAACCCGGCCCGGCGGCGACCCGATCGCTGCGCGCCAGGACGCTACTTCTTGTCGCTCTTGACCGCATCCTCGACCTTGTCGCCCGCCTTCTCGAGGGCGTCACCGGTCTTCTCGACCGCCTTGCCGACCTCTTCACCAGCCTTGTCCATGGCCTTGCCGGTCTTGTCGACAGCCTCGTCGACCTTCTTGCCGGCCGTCTCCGCGGGACCTTCCTGCTTGCAGCCGGACAATCCCGCCCCGGCGAGCGCCACGCTGATCAGCATCGTGGCGAACATGCGCTTGTCGATTACGTTCATGTCATTTGCTCCTTGTGGATGGTTGAGCCGGCCCGGGTCTGCGGAGCGTGGCAGCGTTCGCTGCCCGGGCCCTGCGCGCAACTGCGCAGTAGCCCGACATTAGCGGTACCCGTGCTGGGGGACCGTGCGGAAGCGCACCGATGGTGAGCCCCCTCCTGCGGAGCGCGCGCCGGCCTGCATGCCGGCGCCGCTCGACGGGCTCGCCGCATGCGGCTCGAAATCCCCGTCTCGCCCCCAGCCCTCCCCCATCTTCGACGGGCGCAGCGCTCCCCCATCCCCCGCCTTCCCCCGACGCAGTCGGGGGAAGGAGCTACTGCGACGCCGTCCCCAGATTGCACTCCCTCCCCCGTCGAAGATGGGGGAGGGTAGGGGTGGGGGCCTCGCCGGCCTACGACCGTGCGGTTCGGTGCGGAGTTGCCTCTAGAATCACGGACTGTTCCGGTTCCCGACCGACTTCGAATGCTCTTACACCTCCCTGCCGTCAGGACCGTCGCGGTACTGCTCGCGATCGCCGCGTGGACGATCGGCGCCCACCTGGTCTTTGCGAACGGCGCCCCGTCGCGCGCGGCGACGCTCTATGCCTGGGCGCCGATCGCGGTGACTGTCGTCCTGCTGGTACGACACACGCGCTGGCGCATTTTATGGATCGCCGTCACGGTGCTCGCCTCGCTGACGCTCGTGCTGGTTGTCCCCACGAATCGCACGGATGCGAGTTTCGTCTACCAGTTGCAGTACCTCGCGATGCAGGGCGCGCTCGCGTTCATCTTCGGGCGCACGCTCGCCGGAGGTCGCGAGCCGCTGGTCACCCGGTTCGCCCGCATCGTACGCGGCGAACTCCCCCCGCCCATCGAGCACTACACGCGATCCGTGACGCTCGCGTGGACCGCATTCTTCATCCTCATGGCGCTGGTCGCGATCGTGCTGTACACCGCGGCGTCGCGCGAAGCGTGGTCCGTGTTCGTGAATCTGCTCACCCTTCCGTGCGTGCTCGCGATGTTCGCCGCCGAGTACGCGGTCCGACGCCTGCGCTTTCCGGAGATGGAACACTCGTCCATCCTCGACGGTGCGAAGGCGTTCCAGCGCGCATTCGGTTCGCGCGAACCACCACCATGAGCGACCGCCGCTGGCGGCCCACGCCGTTCATTCTCGGATCTTTCGGATTGCACGCAGGCGCGGCGGCCGCGCTGGTCGCGTCGCCCACGCATTGGCCCGCGATCACCGGTGCCGTCGTCGCCAATCATGCGCTGCTCACGGCCGCCGGGTTGTGGCCGCGCAGCCGCCTGCTCGGACCCAATCTGCTGCGGCTGCCGGCGGCGGCCGTGGCGCGTCGCGAGATCGCGCTGACGATCGACGATGGCCCGGACCCGGAAGTGACGCCACGCGTCCTGGATCAACTGGATGCCCATGGGGCACGCGCCACGTTCTTCTGCATCGGTGAACTCGCCGCACAACATCGTGACCTGTGCGCTGAAATCGTACGGCGCGGCCACGCCGTGGAGAACCACTCTCAATGTCATGCGCACACGTTCTCCCTGCTCGGGCCCCGCGGCTTCGCCCGCGAGATCGCGGCCGCGCAGGAGACCCTGGCGGACGTCACCGGTACGCGACCGCAGTTCTTCCGCGCACCGGCGGGGCTGCGCAATCCTTTTCTGGAGCCCGTGCTCGCAAGGCTCGACCTGCAACTGGCAAGCTGGACGCGCCGCGGCTTCGACACGGTCACGCGCGATCCCGACAAGGTTGCGGACCGGCTGCTGCGGAACCTTGCCGCCGGCGACATCCTGCTCCTGCACGACGGTCACGCGGCGCGCACGACGACCGGGGTCCCCATCGTTCTCGAGGTGTTGCCTCGGATGCTCGAAGCGTTTGCCGCGAACCGACTCTCGACGGTCACGCTACGCGGAGGGACCGCTTGAACGAACGATCGTTTCGCGCTGCGCTGATCGATGCCGCCGCGGCCCCTTACCGCGAGGCGGGCCACTTCGCGTGGCACTTCGCGCGCGGCAAGATCCGCACCGATCCGGCCTTCATGGGACTGCTGCGGCGTGGCCTGATCGCGCCCCATGCGCGGGTGGTCGATCTCGGATGCGGTCAGGGTTTGCTGGCGTCGACACTGCTGGCCGCGGCATCGCTCAGTGCGCGTGGCCACTGGCCGGCCGATTGGCCGGCCGCACCGGTGGGCGTAGAGGTTCACGGGATCGAACTCATGCAACGCGACGTCGAGCGCGCTCAGCGGGCCATCGGTTCGCTGGCCGCCATCGAGCAAGGTGACATTCGTGCGACGCCGTTCGGAACCGCGGATGCGGTGGTCATCCTCGACGTGCTCCACTACATTCCGCGCGAGGATCAGGACGCCGTGCTCACACGGGTGCGTGCTGCACTGAGGTCGGGTGGCACGCTCCTGCTGCGCGTGGGCGACGCGTCGGCTGGCCTGCGCTTCAAGGTCGGCAGCTGGGTCGATCGAGCCGTGATGGTCGCTCGTGGCCATCGTCTGGAGAAGCTGCATTGCCGGCCGCTCGAGGAATGGATCGCGACACTCGAGCGCCTCGGCTTTCGAGTGGAGGCCGTGCCCATGAGCGAGGGGACGCCCTTCGCGAACGTGTTGCTCGTGGGTCGATGTTGAAGGCGAGGATTCAACCACGGCGAGTCACGAGCGCTGCCCCCATCCCAACCTTCCCCCGGCATAGCCGGGGGAAGGGGTGTACGTCCCCTCCCCCGTCGAAGATGGGGGAGGGCCAGGGGGTGGGGGCCAGCTCTGCGTTCGCGCTTTGTCCGCTCGAGTCCGCGCTTCAGGTCGTCCGAGGCTTGACCGCCCGGTACTCCGAAAAGATCCCCGCCTCCACATATCGCTTGACGTCTTCGAGCCCCGCAGCCTCGAGCGTCGCGATCACCTGCGCCGGTGGTACGCAGGCCTCGATCGTGTCCCAGTAGTAACGCATGAGCTTCGGCGTGTCCGGATTGCGCGCCACGAAACGCGAGAGCATCGGTACCAGGCCGCGCATGTAGGCCTTGAGGACCAGCGTGCGCAGGCGCGACTCCGGGCGCGTGATCTCGAGCACGCAGGCGATCCCACCCGGCTTGAGCACACGCTGGAACTCGCGAAACGCAGCCGAGAGATCGCCGATGTGGCGCAGTGCATAGCCCATGCTCACGAAATCGGCGCAGCCGTCGGGCAGCGGGATCGCCTCCGCACGTCCTTCGAGCAATGCGAGGCCCTCGGGTACGACGGCACTGCCCAGCATGCCAGGGCTCGGGTCCACACCGGTCACGAGCGCCGGTGACCCGACGATGCGCGCAGCCTCGCGGGCGACCAGTCCGGTGCCCACGCCGACATCGACCACCCTCATGCCGGCCACGAGCCCCGCCCGCAGCAACGCCTGCCGCCGATACCAGGATCCGGTGCCGAAGGCCATGAGGCGTTCGATGCGATCGTAGTCGGGCGCGGAGCTGTCGAAGATTGCACGCACCCACTCGCGGCGCCGGTCCTCGCCTTCGTAGTACTCCGTGAGCGGAGGATGCGGCGCATGGGCCACGGCCTCTTCGATCGGTTCGGACGGCACGGGCTCAGACATCGCGACCTGCACCACGGGGGGAACGCAACTCATCCTCGAAGTACTGCTCGAGCATCGCACTGAACGCCTTCACATCGCCCTCCACCGTGAAGCGGCGGCCGAGCCGCACGCGATAACGGATCGGAAACCGTGGCCTGCGCCGCCACGGCCAACCCTTGCCCAGAAACGGCGAATTCGTCTCGATGAAGACGGTCTGCACCGGCACGCCGGCCCGTTTGGCGATCAGGGCGAAACCCGGCTTGAAGCGATTCACGGGCGACCGCACGGTGCGGGTCCCTTCGGGGAACACGAGCAGCTGGTTGCCGTACGCGATCTGCTCGACGGCGAGCTTCACCAAACTCCTTGGCGAATCGTTGCGGATGTAGCGCGCGAGCCGTGCGCCGCCGCCGAGCAGGATGCTGTCCCACAGTTCCGCCTTCATGATGCAGGTGATGCGCGGCAGACGCGATGCCACGAGCAGCACGTCGAGCAGCGCGGGATGATTGGGCGCAATAACCAGCCCACCATCGGCGCGCAGCGCATCGAGCGCGCCAAGATCGAACGCGAACCGTCCGGTGGCCCGGAGGTAGGCAAGCTGCACTCGAAACACCGTCTGGATGATCCATTGCCCAACCCGGGTCCCGCTCGGGCGCGGCAGCACCCAGGACAGGCACGCGGCGCTGAAGCTGCCGAGAAACGTGGTCACCGCGAAGAGGCCGTAGCCCGCCCAGAACACGAAAATGTCGGCAGCTGCCTGCAGAAATCCGTTGCCGTCGTCGCGCGGCCCGAGGACGTCCACGCCCATCCCGCTGGCCGAGCTCGAGGTCTCGTCCTGGTGCGAATCGCGGACCGGCTCAGTGCGCTGCGGATTCATGCAGCGTCTCTCGCACGATCCGCCGGCGTCGCAGCCACGCCGCCACGGTCCGCCGCGGCTGAATCGCGCTGGTCATCCAGTAGATTGCCTTGAACAACAGCAGGCTGCCGCCGATGGGCGTGCCGCGGAAGATGTCACCCGCGAGCACCGCCAGCAGGGCCTCCTTCACGCGCCAGTCGTTGCGCGGATTCATGAACAGTTCGCGCATGGCCGGATTGGTCACGCGGTAGATGAACCACGAGAACTGCTTCGGTCCGCGCTTCATCACGGCATCGAACCGCCGCAGCGCGGCCTGCGCGGCGTGCGGGCGGTCGAGGCAGGTCGCCGCGGTCTGAACGCCCTCGAAAGCACTGTTCATCGCGAGGAACACGCCCGAGGAGAACACCGGATCGATGAAGGCGAACGCGTCCCCCAGCATCAGGTAGTTGTGGCTGGACGTGCGGCGCGCCGCGTAGGAGTAGTTGCCCGTGGCCGTGGCCGGTTCCACCAGCTGCGCGTGAGAGAGGCGCTTCGCCAGCTGAGGACAGAGCGCGATCGTGTCGTGGAAGAAGCTCGTGACGTCGGTCTTGCGCGACTTGAGGTAGTACGGCCAGCAGACGGCACCCACGCTCGTGGTGCCGTCGGCGAGCGGAATGAACCAGAGCCAGCCGTGGTCGAACCAGAAGATGCTGATGTTGCCTTCGGCGCGCCCGGGCAGCCGCTCGGCGCCCGTGAAATGACCGTAGACCGCGGCGCTGTTGTGCTGCCGGTTCTTTTCCTTCACCTTGAACTGGTTGGCAAGCATCGTGTCGCGACCCGAGGCGTCGATGACGAATCGTGTCTGCCAGCGCAGCGTGCTGCCATCCTCGCCCGTCGCGGTGACCAGCGCACCGCTGCCATGCTCGTCGAACTCGATGCGTGTGACCCGGGTGTTCTCGAGGGCTTCCGCGCCCTTTCGGGCAGCGTTGCGGAACAGGATGTGGTCGAACTCGGAACGCCTCACCTGGTAGGAGTACGGGAATGCCTTGTCCCACGCCTCGGAGAAATCCAGCGTGACCGGCGCATCGTGGGTCGGCGAATTGAACTCGACGCCGTACTTGCGCATGCCGACCGCCTCGATCTCCTCGCGCACGCCGAGCCGATCGAACAGCGGCAGGTTGAGCGGCAGCAGCGATTCGCCGATATGGAAGCGCGGATGCCGGGCCTTCTCCAGCAGTACGACGTGGCGGCCCTGTTCGGCGAGCAACGCCGCAGCGGTGGCGCCGGCCGGACCGCCGCCGACGACCAGCACCTCACAGGATTTCACGCCATCAGGCATTGTCGCGTTTCTCCAGACCATTGCGGCAATTCTAGTTCACTTCCCCCTCTCCGATCGAACGTCGAAGGGAAATGCGTAGAATCCCGATGATGTCGTTCTCCATTGCACGTCGGTTTCCCGCACCGGACACCCCGGTCCGATCCACCCGGGAGCGTCCGTGAAACGCGCACTCGTGACCGGCGCCAGCGGCGGCGTGGGCGCGGCGATCAGCCGGACCCTGGCCGCGGACGGTCTGCACGTGATCGCTCACGCGCACGGCAATCCGGACGCGGCCACCGCGCTCGCTGCGGAGATCGTCGCCGCCGGCGGTAGCGCGGAGACCATCGTGTTCGACGTCTGCGACGCCGAGGCCACGCGGCACGGGGTCGATCAGTTGCTGACGCACGGCCCGATCCAGGTGCTGGTCAACAATGCCGGCCTGCACATGGACGCGCCGATGCCGGGCATGACCGGCGAGCAGTGGACCCACGTCATCGACGTGAGCCTGCACGGATTCTTCAACGTGACCCAGCCACTGCTGCTGCCGATGATCCGCACGCGCTGGGGGCGCATCATCAGCATCTCCTCCGTGAGCGCGCTGATCGGCAACCGCGGACAGGCCAACTACGCCGCCGCGAAAGCCGGCCTCCACGGCGCCACGCGCTCCCTGGCCCTCGAAGTCGCCTCGCGCGGCATCACCGCCAACGTCGTCGCGCCCGGCGTCATCGCTTCGGGCACCACCGGCGAGGCATTCTCCGAAGAACGCGTAAAGGCGGTGGTGCCCATGCAGCGGGCCGGGACACCGGATGATGTCGCAGCGCTGGTCGGTTTTCTCGCTTCGGAGCGGGCGGGGTACATCACGGGACAGGTGATTGCGGTGGGAGGGGGGCTCGCATGAGACACCCAGCGAGGGGCCCCGTGCTTAGCACGGGGATCGATGGCCAGCCGAGTGCGAGCAGGCGCCGACGCGACCATGCCGCGTACTCGCCGGATCGTTCGGAGGCGCCCGGCGTGAGCTGCGAAAACTCACGAGGCGTCCGCAACCGGGTTTGAGGGACTGGACATGCCTCCCCCCACCCCCCACCCCCTCCTCGCCGCCCGCCTCCCGGCCGACCTCCTCGCCCTCTTCGACGATTCCTTCATCCACTCCTGCGGCCTCATCGAGGAGTACATCGACCGCCTGGCGGTGTCGGTCTACCGCTCCACTGGCCTCGAGCAGGCCTGCACCGAAGCAGCATCGGTTGACGAAGCCGTTTCCCGCGCTTCGCTCGAGCCGCACGCCGCAGCAGTACCGACCGCCTGGATCCTCCGCACGCTCGCGTCCCGGGGCTGGATCGAACAGGTGGACGAGGGTCGCTATCGCTCCATCCCCGGGCTGACCGTACCCGACCCTGGGGAAATCGAGTCGGCCCAAGCCGAGCATGATTCGCGCTGTCTCCCCTCCTACCGCATCGCCGCGCTCGCCGCCTCGGAATACCCCGGCGTGCTGCGGGGCACCACGACGGGTGAGGATGCCCTGTTCGCGCCCGATCACATCGGCACCTGGCTCGAGTATTTCTCCAACGCGAATCCGCTGTATTCGATCGCCAACAGCGTCGGCGCCATCGCGGTCGAGCACGCACTGCCCCCCGATGGAGGCGCCGTGCTCGAGATCGGCGGTGGCCTCGGAAGCGGCGCCGAGGCGCTGCTGGCGCGGCTGGCTGCGGCGGGCACGGGCAAGCGGCTGGCCGCCTACCGCTTCACGGAGATCGTGCCGGCGTTCCTGCGGCGCGCCCGCAAGTTGCTCACCACGCGGTTTCCCGAGCACCCGCTCAGCTTCGCGTGGCTCGACATCAACGAACCGTTCGCCCGGGCATCCATCGAGCCCGGTTCGTGTTCGCTCGTCTACGGCGTCAACGTGCTGCATGTGGCCCGCGACCTCGCGGCGACACTTGCGGAGATCCGCACGTCGCTGGCGGACGACGGCCGGCTGGTGATCGCGGAGTGCGTGCGGCCGTTCGCGGGCCGACCCGTGCACGTCGAGTTCATGTTCAATCTGCTCGAATCCTTCCGGGCGCCCCTGCTCGTCCCGGGCTGGCGCCCGAACGGCGGATTCCTGACCCCGGAGCAATGGACCGCGGCGCTGCAGGCGAACGGCTTCGGCGGCGTCGAGATCATCCCCGACATCGCCTCCCTGCGCGACGACTATCCATCGTTCCTGGTCACGGCCATCAGCGCGCGGCGCGCATGAGCGAGAACTTCGACATCGCGCTCGACGAGCGGTGGTTCGAAGGCCATTTTCCCGGACGACCGATCCTGCCGGGCGTCTCCCAGCTGGCGCTGGTCCTCGAGGTTCTCGAGCGCCATCGTGGCGGACCGATCGCCTTGAGCCGTATCGCCTTCGCGCGGATGCGGCTCCCGGTCGTGCCGGGCGATCGATTGCAGGTCACCGTGGACACGCGCCCGGACGGCGCCCTGCGCGTCGCCATCACGCGCGACGGCGCGGCAGTCACCAACGCCGAATTCCGGCTGGATCAACCGCCCATCCAGGACCCACCGGCCATCGCCATCGCCGGTCCCACGGTCCTCGACGTGCCACCGATGGAGGCCCTGCTGCCCCATCGACCGCCGATGCGATTCGTCACGTCCGTGCTCGGTGCGTCGGCCGAAGGATTGACCTGCGCCGCGCGGATCCCCAGCGGCTGCCCGCTGGTTGTGCAGGGCAGCGCGCCAGCCCTCGCCGCCATCGAGGCCGCCGCGCAGACAGCCGCAGTGTGGGAAGCGACCCGTCGTCGGCACGAAGGCGGGGCGGGCACGCCTCGCCTAGGCTACCTGGTAGGCCTCCGGAATGTCTCGATCTTCGCGCAGCGCATTCCTGCGGAGGCAACCTTCCACGCGACCGTGCGCCTGGAGGCCGTGGCGCCCCCCCTTGCGCACTACGCGATGCAGGTCGCGCTGGGCACGGAAACGATCCTGTGCGGGACGTTAGCCACGTTCCTGACCGACGAAACGATGTCGGCCTGAAGATGCCAGACCCGGATGACCCCCGTCGGCCGGGGTCCCGGAGCCCGGCAAGACCCGCAGCCTTGTTTCCCCTTGGCCGCGCCATTAAACTTGGCTTCCGGCAAAGTTTCGGTACTGCCGGATCGGATTCGTCCCCGCTTGTAGCACCGGCCGACCCCGAATCCCTCCCTCCACGACGGCGTCATGCCGTGACCGACGGCTGACCCGCAGGACGCTTCATCGTGACCATCGCTACCGCACAGACCGCAGACGAATCGAAGCTCGCGGCGCTGATCGTCGAGGCTCTCAATCTCGAACTGACGCCTCAGGAGATCGATCCCGGCGCACCGCTGTACCGCGACGGACTCGGGCTCGACTCCATCGACATCCTCGAAGTCGCGCTCGTGATCTCGAAAACCTATGGCGTGCAATTGAAGGCCGACGACGCGGACAACGTCCGCATCTTCGGGTCGCTGCGCAGCCTGAGCGAGCACGTGCAGCAACATCGGACGAAGTGAGCGACGCCCCGGCGCCCTCTCCGCGTCCGATTCGGGGCTGAGCGCACCCCCAGCCCTTCCGACGGCAGGTCGACCGCCCGCCATGCCGCTTGCGTTACCGACGCACCTTCCGCTGTTCGCGCACGCGAGCCCCGACGCACCGGTCGCGTTCACGCGCGGGCGCACCGTCGACGCCCATCGCTATCTCGCCGACGTGGTCGCGCTGGCCAGCCGCCTGCCGGACGTGCCCCATGTGCTCAACGCCTGTGGCGACCGCTACCTCTTCGCCGTCGCCTTCGGCGCGGCATTGGTCCGGGGCCAGCGCACGCTGCTGCCCGCGAACCATGCGCCCGCGACGCTCGAACGGCTCGCGCATCACCATCCCGGACTTCGGGCACTCACCGACGCGCACGGACCTGACATGGCCCTGCCTTCGATCACGGTGACAAGTGCGGGAAACTCGGCGGACACGCCCTTCGATGTTCCCGCGATTCCGGTCGATCGCATAGCAGCCGTGCTGTTCACGTCCGGTTCCACCGGCGAACCGGTGCCGACCGCGAAGCCCTGGGGCTCGCTGGTGACGAGCGGACGCAGCGAGGCCGCGGCGCTCGAACTCGACGCGCTGCCAAGGCTCGCGATTCTCGGCACCGTTCCGCCGCAGCATTCCTACGGGCTCGAGTCCACGGTGCTGCTGCCGTTGCACAGCGGACTTGCGTTCGATGCCGGGCGGCCTTTCTTCCCCGTCGACGTCTGCGACGCGCTCGCAGCGTTGCCGCGCCCGCGCATGCTCGTGACCACGCCCGTGCACCTGCGTGCGCTGTGTGCGAGCGGCGAAGATCTGCCGGAAACCGACCTGGTACTGAGCGCCACCGCACCGCTCTCACCGCAGCTCGCGGCAGAAGCGGAACAAAAGTTCCATGCTCCGGTGAAGGAGATCTACGGCTGCAGCGAAGCGGGCCAGCTCGCCACCCGCCGGATGCTCGCATCGGTGCAATGGCGCCTGATGGGCGACATTTCGCTGCGCCAGGACGCGCGCGGAACCTGGGCGACCGGCGGACACGTCCCCGGCGAGATCCTGCTCGCGGACGTGATCGAAGTGGTCGACCGCGAGCGCTTCATCCTGCACGGCCGCACCGCGGATCTCGTCAACATCGCCGGCAAGCGCACTTCGCTCGCGCACCTCGACCTGCAACTGAACGCGATCGACGGCGTGCGCGATGGCGCCTTCCTCGTGCCGGACGAAGACTCCGGTCGCGTCGTGCGTCTCACGGCCTTCGCCGTGGCGCCCGGCCTCACGGCGCGCGAGATCCTCACGGCTCTTCAGCAGCGCATCGATTCCGCGTTCCTCCCGCGACCGCTGCACCTGGTGGATTCTCTGCCGCGCAACGCGACGGGCAAGATTCCACGCGATGCGCTGCAGGCGCTCGCCGCACGGTTGCGCGCCGATCGCACACCGCCATGAGCGCGGCGACGCATGGACGTCGCAACCCGAGCGCAGCAACACGCTCGCCCTGCGAATCATCGTCTGGGTGGCGCTGCGGCTCGGCCGGACGCCCGCGCGGGCACTGCTGTATCCGACCAGTCTCTACTTCCTGCTCTTCTCCGCCGCGCCGCGCCGCGCCTCGCGCGACTGGCTCACGCGCGCCCTGGGCCGACCGCCGCGCCTGCGCGATCAGTTCCACCACTACTTCACGTTCTCGGCGACGATCCTCGACCGCGTCTTCCTGCTGAACGACCGGTTCGACCTGTTCGACCTCGAACTCATCGGCACGGACACGATGCGCGAGGCGTACTCGGCAGGAGCCGGCTGTTTTCTCCTCGGCGCGCATTTCGGCAGCTTCGAGGTGACGCGGGCCGTGGGGCGGATGCAGCCCGGCATCGAAGTGAGCCTCCTCATGTACGAGGCGAATGCACAGCGCATCGGCGCGATGATCCGTGCGATCAATCCCGCGCTCGGCACCAAGATCATCCCACTGGGTTCGATCGACTCGATGCTGCGCGTGCGCGAGAGCCTCGACGCCGGCGAGTTCGTCGGCATGCTCGCCGACCGGCACCTGGGCGAAGACGAGAGCATCATCGTGCCTTTCTTCGGCGAGCCGGCGCGGTTTCCGGCCGGACCCTTCCGGCTCGCAATGCTGCTGCGTCGCCCCATCGTCCTCATGTTCGGCACCTACGAGGGAGGCAACCGGTATGAGGTCCACTACGAGCGCCTCGCGCTGGAAGGATCGGACTTGACGCAACTCGCCACGCGCTATGCCGAACGGCTCGAGCATCACGCCCGTCGCGCGCCGTACAACTGGTTCAACTTCCATGACTTCTGGCGCTAGGCGGACGCTCCTGTCCGCAGCGATTGTGACCTTTCTCGGCGCGTTCGGCATCGGCGCACGCGGAGATGACGAAGCCAACGACGAGCACTGGTCCCTGGATCGCCTGATGCGCGAGTTCGCTGCCGTGCGTTCCGCGCGCGCCCGCTTCACTGAAAAGAAGTACCTGAAGATGCTCGACCGTCCCGTCGAGTCCTCGGGCACGCTCGCCTACGATGCACCGTCACGCCTCGAGAAGCTCACCCTCGCGCCGAAGCGCGAACGCATGCTGGTGGAGGCGGACAAGGTCACCCTGGAGATGGGTCCGAAACCGAAGCAACGCGTGCTGTCGATCTCCGACCACCCGCTGCTGCGGGCCTTCATCGAGAGCATTCGCGCCACGCTTGCGGGCGACCGCGCGACCCTCGAACGCTTCTATCGGGTCGAGTTCGGCGGCGACGTCACGGGCTGGCGGCTCAAGCTCGAGCCCGCCGACGCGAAAACGAAATCCCTCGTGCGAGTGATCCGCATCACCGGCAGTGGCGGCGAGATCGGTTCCGTCGAAGTGGAGCAATCGGACGGCGATCGATCGGTGATGACGATGGTCCGGGATGACTCGTAAGCGCGTCGTCGTCGGCCTCTGGCTGCTGTTCCTCGCCGCCGCCTTCGGGGTGATCACGCAGACCCGCTTCTCGGCGGACCTGTCCGCCTTCCTGCCACGAATGCCGACCCCGGCACAGCAGTTGCTCGTGGACCAGCTCCGCGACGGCGTCGTGTCGCGACTGATGCTGGCCGGCATCAGCGGCGCGCCTCCGGACAAGCTGGCGCAGGCGAGCCGCGCGCTCGCCAGACGCCTGCGAGGCGATTCACGCTTCGCCTCGATCGACAACGGGGCCGACGCCGACAACGCGGATGATCGCGCATTCGTGTTCGAGCATCGCTATCTGCTGAGCCCGGCGGTGGACGCGGACCATTTCTCGACCGCCTCCCTGCGCACCGCACTCGAGAATTCGCTCGAACTGCTCGCATCCCCTGCCGGCATGATCGCCAAACCGCTGGTGCCGCACGATCCGACCGGCGAGGTACTGCTCCTGGTCGAGCGCATGAGCGGCGGCGTGCAGCCCGCCAGTCACGACGGCGTCTGGATGAGCGCGGCAATGACCGAGGCGCTGCTGGTGCTGCGCACGAGCGCACCGGGATTCGACATCGATGCCCAGGAATCGGCCCTCGCCGCCGTCGGCGGCGCGTTCGCGGCCGTGAAGCGCGACCTCGAAACGCCGGCACTCACCCTCGAGTTGAGCGGCCCTGGACTGTTCGCGGTGCAGACTCGGGCCGCCATCAAGCGCGACGCGACACGCTTCTCCCTGATCGCGACCGTTCTCGTGGCCGGCATCCTCCTCGTCACGTTCCGCTCGCCGCGATTGCTCGGACTCGGCCTGCTGCCCATCGCCACAGGCACGGCCGCCGGAATCGCGGCGGTGTCGCTCGGCTTCGGGACCGTTCACGGCATCACGCTCGGCTTCGGCGCCACCATGATCGGCGAAGCCGTGGACTATGCGATCTACCTGTTCATGCAGACCGACCCGGCCCGCGGCGCACGAGGAACGCTGGCGCGCATCTGGCCGACGTTGCGGCTGGGCGTTCTGACGTCGATCTGCGGCTTCTCCGCCATGCTGTTCTCCGGGTTTCCCGGTCTCGCGCAACTGGGGCTGTTTTCCATCGCGGGCCTTGTGGCTGCCATGCTGGTCACCCGCTTCGTGCTTCCCCTGCTGGTGCCCGAGGGCTTCGCGATCACGGGTGTCGAACCGGCCGGCGCATGGGTGCGAAGGGCATTCGATCGCATGCGCTACTTGCGTCCGATCATTGGAATCGCCGTGATCGGTGCGATCGTCGTGTTGTTCGTCCGGGAGCATCCCTGGAGCGACGAACTGTCGAGCCTGAGTCCGGTGCCGCTCGCCGCCCAACTGCGCGATCAACGATTGCGCGAGGCGATCGGTGCACCGGACGCACGCCACCTCGTCGTCGTGCGGGCCGACACGGAGGCCCGGACGTTGGAACTGGCCGAGCACGCCGGCAAGGTCCTCGATGCGGTGATCCTGGAAGACCGGCTCGCGGGCTACGAGTCACCCTCGTTCGCCCTGCCCTCCGAGGCCGAACAGACGCGGCGCCGCGACAGCCTGCCGGACGCGGGGACGCTGCGCCGGCGGCTCGTCAAAGCGACGGAGGGACTTCCATTCCGACCGGGAACGTTCGAACCGTTCGTGACCGCGGTATCGAAAGCACGCACTGCACCCCTGGTGGATCGCGCGGCACTGAACGGGACCCGACTCGCGCTACGGGTAGACTCCCTGCTCATACACCGTGGCGACGCCTGGTTTGCGATGCTGCCGTTGTCCGGCGTGGTGGACGCTACGCGCATCGCAGCGGGCCTCGCCGCACTCCGCGACCCCGGGATCGTGATGCTCGACGCGAAGGCAGAGTCCGACGCGCTCTACGGCGGCTATCGACGCGAGGCGCTCTGGTTCTCACTCGTCGGTGCAACGGCGATCGTGGCCTTGCTCGCGTTCACGCTGAGGACGGCCCGGCGCGTACTGACCGTTTGTGCCCCGCTCGCCGCAGCGGTGCTCGTGACCACCGGCCTGCTGCTCGCCCTCGGCCACGTGCTCACCATCTTCCATCTCGTCGGACTGCTGCTGGTGGTGGCGATCGGGTCCAACTACGCCCTGTTCTTCGATAGAGCGCTCTCCGGTGGCGCCAACGACCGAACCGCGTTGTCGCTCGTGCTCGCGAACACCACCATCGTGATCACCTTCGGCATGCTCGGCTTCTCCAGCATTCCGGTGCTGTCGGCGCTCGGCTCGACGGTCGGCATCGGTACGCTGCTGTGCCTGCTGTTCGCCGCGGCGTTGTCGCCGCGCGAAGCCGCGAGCTGATGGAGACGATCGCCGACATCGAGGGCGATCCGCGTGATCGGATACTGCTCGTGCTGCTGCCGCCCGCCTTCGGTACCGCACGCGATTTCGTCGAACAGGGTTTCATTGCGTCGATCCGCAGCCGCGGGCTCCCGGTCGACGTTATCGCGGTCGAAGCCGTCGCCGACCATTACCTCGACCAGACGGTGGTCGCACGGCTGCATGCCGACGTGATCGCGCCAGCCCTCGCGCGCGGTTATCGGCGTCTCTGGCTTGGCGGTATTTCCATCGGCGGCTTCGGCAGCCTGCTTTACCTGCAAGCCCATGGAGCGCGGATCGAAGGGCTCCTGCTGCTCGCGCCCTATCTCGGGTCGCGTCCGGTGGTGAACGAGGTGCTCCGCGCCGGCGGCTTCGCACGGTGGCAGCCGCAAGCTGCCGCCAGCGACGATCACGAACAGCGGCTGCTCGCCTGGCTGAAAGGTGCGACGACCACGCCGGCAAAGTCGCCCCCGATCTTCGTGGGCTACGGAACGGAGGATCGCTTCGCGCCCTCCATCGAAGTGCTCACGGATGCTTTGCCCGTCGACCGCGTGGTGCGACAGCCGGGTGCGCACGATTGGGCGACCTGGAGCGGGCTGTGGCACGCGCTGCTCGACCGCCGGCCGTTCGACACAGGAACGCTCTGCTAACATCGAGGCCATCGGCCAACGCTTCTGAATCGACATGCAACCTCTCGCACTTACCGCCAGCTCACTCGTGACCTGCCTCGGCTCGGGACGCGCGGCGAACGTGACGGCGTTGCGTCAACGACGCACCGGTCTCGCGCCCTGTCGGTTCGAGACCGTCACGCTCGACACCTGTGTCGGCGAGGTCCGCGGCTTGGACCAAGTGCAACTGCCTGGTCGCCTGCGCGACTACGATTGCCGCAACAACCGCATGGCACAACTGGGGCTGGACAACGATGGTTTGTCCAACGCCGTGCTCGCCGCGCGGGAGCGCTACGGTGCCGCACGCATCGGTGTATTTCTTGGCACCAGCACGTCCGGCATCCTCGAGACCGAACTCGCCTATCGCGAGCGCGATGCGGAAGGCCGGTTGCCGCCGGGATTCCACTACCGAGAGGCGCACAACACCTTCTCGGTGGCGGACTACGTGCGCCACGCGCTCGGACTCGCTGGTCCCGCGCTCGTTGTGTCGGCGGCCTGCGCCTCGAGCGCGAAGGTGTTCGGCAATGCGGCTCGCGCCATCGCCGTGGGGCTTTGCGACGCGGCGCTCGTGGGAGGCGTGGACTCCCTCTGCCTCACGACCTTGTACGGCTTCCATTCGATGGGACTGCTGTCGCCGCGTCCTTGCCGCCCCTTCGACGCGGCGCGCGACGGCATCTCGGTCTCCGAAGGCGCCGGCTTCGTGCTGCTCGAGAAGGCGCCGAACGCCAGATCGCGGGCGCGCGTGCACCTGCTCGGCGTGGGCGAAAGCAGTGACGCGCATCACATGTCCACGCCTCACCCGCAAGGCGCAGGGGCCCGCATGGCGATGCAGCGCGCACTGGTCGCAGCGAACGCAAAGCCCGAGCGCGTCGACTACATCAACCTCCACGGCACCGCGAGCCGGTCGAACGACAGCAGCGAAGACGCGGCCGTGATGGATGTCTTCGGCGCCGCCACGCCGTGCAGTTCGACGAAGGGACTCACCGGCCACGCGCTGGGCGCCGCCGGGATCATCGAAGCGATCATCTCGGCGATCGCGCTCGAGGAGGGTTTCCTGCCCGCCGGTGCCAATACGCAGGCGCGCGACCCTGCCCTTCGCTCCGACTATCTGGTGGAGTCACGGGCAGGCGCACCGCGAGTTGCCATGAGCAATTCGTTCGGCTTCGGCGGAGCGAACTGCGCGCTGCTCTTCGGACTCGCTGCGTGATGCGAGCCTGGCTCGAAGGCATCGGCCTCATCGGCCCAGGCCTCAAGGGCTGGAGCGCCAGCCGCGCTGTCCTCGCGGGGGAAGAACCCTGCCGCGCCGAACCGGTTCAAGTAGCGGCGAGCGATTGGCTGCCGCCCGCGGAACGGCGCCGCACCGGCATGATCGTGCGCATCGCGCTCGCAGTGGGTCGCGAGGCTTGCGAGCACGCCGGTCGCGATCCCCGCAGTCTCGCCACCGTGTTTACCTCCTCGGGCGGTGACGGCGACAACCAGCACGCCATCTGCGAGACCCTGGCCACGGAAGCGCGCGAAGTCTCGCCCACGCGCTTCCACAATTCCGTGCACAACGCTCCGGCCGGCTATTGGGGTGTCGCCACCGGATCGATGGAAAGTTCCACGAGCCTGTGTGCCTACGACTGGAGTTTCGCCGCCGGGCTGATCGAGGCCCTGACCTGGGTTGCCGTCGAACGGCAACCCGTGCTGCTGATCGCGTACGACACGCCCTATCCGGAACCGATGCGCTCGATGCGACCGATCGCGTCGGTTTTCGGCGTCGCGCTGGTGCTTGCACCCGAACGCGGAGCAAGCAACCTCGCCGTACTCGAAGCCGACGTGCCGACCGCCTCAGTGAATTCACCGCTGCCCCACGGCCTTGATGCGCTGTGCGGCAACGTGCCCGCGGCCCGAAGCCTGCCACTACTCTGCGCGCTCGCCCGCTCGAAACCAGCGGAAGTGACGATCGATTATCTCGACGGCACCTGCTTGCGCGTGGCGATCCGCGCGCCTTGACGATCGCAGCCGACGCGGGTTAACGAACCGCGCGTCGGCCTTCCGGATGAACCGCTACTTCACGATCGCCTGATACACGGCGGCGTGCACCTTCTCCTCGATGTCGGGCAACCGGGGAATGCGCTGGCTCATGAACACGATGGCGAGATCCTCCTTCGGATCCATCCAGTAGCGTGTGTTGTAGATGCCGGCCCACATGAACTCGCCCTCGGAGCCGAGCTCCGTCAGGCCGCGCTCGGAGCGGATGCCGAAGCCCAGGCCGAACTTGTCGCCGAGATTGCCGGTGGCGCCGGGATCGAGCCGATCCCAAAGGCTGATCGAACCGATGGCGTTGGTACGCATCAGTTCCACGGATTTCGGTCCGAGAACGCGCTGCCCGTCGAGCATGCCGCCGTTCAGCAGCATCTGCATGAACCGCAGATAGTCCGTGGCCGTGGACGTGAGCCCTGCGCCGCCAGAGAAGTACGACCGCTGATCCTGGTAGGGCAGGTTCGCCGCGAACATCAGCGTGCCCCAGCGAATCGTTTCGTCGCCCGCCCTCGTCATGCTGCCCTTGCCGTCCGGAATGTAGAGAGCTGCGACACGGCTGCGCTGCGCGGGCGCGAGGTAGAACTGCGTATCCTTCATGCCGAGCGGCGTGAAGATCCGCTCCTTCATGAAGCGATCCAGCGGCATGCCGGACACGACCTCGACGAGACAACCGAGCACGTCGGTGTTGAGTCCGTATTCGTACACCGACCCGGGCTGATGCAGCAGTGGCAACTGCCCGAGCTTGCGCACGGCGTCGCACACCTTGCCGTCGTTCGGCGAGAGCCCGTCGGGCACGCCGCCCTCCTCGTACACTGCCGCGGCAGCGTTGCCCCAGAAGCGATAGGTGATGCCCGAGGTGTGCGAGAGCAGATCGCGGATGGAGACCTCGCGATTGGCCGGCACCGTGTCGTAGCCCGCCTTCGGATCCTTCGGATCGCGCAACACCATCACCTTCTGCGCCTTGAACTCGGGGATGTACTTGGACACCGGATCCTTGATCAGCAGCTTGCCGTCTTCCTGCAGCATCATCACGGCCACGCTGGTAATGGCCTTCGTCATGGACGCGATGCGGAAGATGGCGTCATCGGTCATGGGCTTGCCCGATTCCGCGTCGGACGAACCGAAGCTCTTCAGGTAGACGAGCTTGCCGTGTCGCGCGACACCGACCACCGCGCCTGCGAGTTGCTTGTCGGCCAGGTAAGGCTTCAACGCGCCTTCGATGCGATCGAGCCGCTCGGCCGAGAAGCCCGCGTCGGCCGGCGGGGCCTTGGCGAGATCGGCGGCGGCCACGGGCGCCAGCGAGAACTGAACGGCGAGCCCGGCCGCAGCCAGGTGCAGGAATATCCGCTGCATCGTCATGGTGATCTCCTCCGTGTTGGTATGCGGCAGCATCGGCGTCTGCCTGCAGCCAGTATAGGTGCAGTCCGGCGCATGGTCGAAGGTCCACGGACCCGAGAGTAAAATCGCCCATTCTTCCGGACCCGACTGCGATTCGAACGAACCCGGCATGCCCAAGGTCGTCTTCGCCTCGCACGTGCAACGACACGTGCCCGCCCCCGACGCGATGGTCGAAGGCGCCACCGTGCGCGCCGCGCTCGAGGCGATTTTCGTGAACAATCGGCCGCTGCGTGGCTACGTGCTGGACGACCAGGGACACCTGCGCAAGCACGTGGTCATCTTCATCGACGGTGCCCGCATCGTCGATCGACAGGGGTTGTCGGATAGCGTCCGCAAGGACAGCGAGATCTATGTATTTCAGGCACTGAGCGGAGGATGAGACGATGGGCCAAAAGCTGCGCGTAGCGACGCGCAAGGGACTCTTCACATTGAAGCAGGAACGCGACCGCTGGACCGTCGGCGAACCGGCCTTCCTCGGCGACCCGGTCTCGACGATGCTCGACGATCCGCGCGACGGCACCTTGTACGCAGCGCTGAACCTCGGCCACTTCGGCGTGAAGCTGCGACGTTCCCGCGATGACGGCGTCACCTGGGAGGAACTCGAAGGTCCCGTCTATCCGCCGCAACCGGAAGGCGTTGAAGGTTCGCCGTGGAAGCTCGTGCAGATCTGGGCGATGGAACCCGGCACCAAGGACGAGCCCGGCGTGCTCTGGGCCGGCACCATTCCCGGGGGACTTTTCCGGTCGGACGATCACGGCACCACCTGGCGCCTGATCCGGTCGCTGTGGGATCGGCCCGAGCGTCTGGAGTGGGGCGGCGGCGGCTACGATCACCCCGGCATCCATTCCATCGTCGTCGATCCGCGTAACGGCAAGCAGGTGACGGTGGGCATTTCCACCGGTGGTGTCTGGCAGACGGAGAACGGCGGCGAAACCTGGCGCAACATCGCCCACGGCATGCGTGCTGGCTACATGCCGCCCGAGCAGGCTGGTGACCCGAACGCCCAGGACCCCCACAGAGTTGTCGCCAGTCCGGTCGAACCCGACACGCTCTGGACCCAACACCACAGCGGGATCTTTCATCGGGCGACAGGCGCTCCGCAGTGGACGGAAATCACCACATCGCCGGTGTCGAATTTCGGCTTCGCTGTGGCTGTGCATCCCACCGATCCGGACACTGCGTGGTTCGTGCCCGCTCTGAGCGACCAGAAGCGCATCCCAGTGGATGCCCGTATGGTCGTCAACCGGACGCGGGATGGCGGTCGGAGTTTCGAGACGCTCGCTGCCGGCCTGCCTCAGACCGCGTGTTATGACCTCGTATACCGCCACGGGCTCGACGTCGATGCGAGTGGACAACGGCTCGCGATGGGGTCGACATCGGGGGGACTCTGGGTATCCGGAGATCAGGGGGATTCGTGGGAATGTGCGGCAGCGAATCTGCCGCCGATCTATGCGGTGAGGTTTGTTGCGTGAACGGGGCGGCGACGGCGGAAGCCACGCGGTGCAGCGGGGAGAAGGTGCCTTCCGGTCGCAGAAATGGTGCCTACTAAAATGCCAACAACCAATTGAACGGACGGGCAAGGCGACGTGCAAAGCCTCACCCTGTACAGTGGTTTGTCGCTTTGCAAAGGGACGTTTAGGTCCTCTATTTCTTGTTGGGCGTCAGCAAGACGCGAACGTATCTTCAGACCCCTGAACCCGAACGTCTAGGAAGGGTGGATAGCTGCCGTGCCACATGGCACTTCCTCTATTTCACGGTGATCGGGCCCGGTCGAATTGGGAGGCCAGAAGCGCGAGAGTAGGATGGCGTAACGCGTTCAGCGGCCAGATCAATAGAAGGAGCAAATAGTTATGCACCTCCAAGCCATATTGGTTTTCCTTGCGGTCCTTGTCGGCGCCCTCAGCACCACATCTCCCGCGTATGCGCAACAGGCAGAGCCCCATGGTTGGCTCGGCAACGAGACGCTGAAGACGCGCTTCGGCGATTTCGAGTTCAAGAATGGCTATCCCGCAGACGATACCGCGCAGCGGCTGCGGGACCTGCGGATGCTAAACCGGGCCACCGAGGTCTACCTCACGCAGCTGATGCCTGTGAGCGAGATCGCTCTGCGCGAAGGTCTGCGGGCGTTCGGTGCGGCAAAGCCGACGCAGGTTGTAATCTGGGAGAACCTGATGGATGCGAGGACGGTGCTGCTGACCGCGAATACTGAGACGGTCTATGGCATCAGCCATCTCGCGCTGCGCAGCGATGGCCCCACGGTGGTCGAGGCACCGCCGCACATGCTCGGTTTCCTGCAGGACGGGCTGCAGCGCTATCTCGCGGACATCGGGCCGCTGGGGCCGGATAAGGGCAAGGGCGGAAAATTCCTTGTCCTGCCGCCAAGTTACAAGGGAGATGTGCCCAAAGGGTACTTCGTCGTACGTTCGCCCACCTATTCGGTGACATTCGCGGTGCGGGGCTTCCAGGTCGAAGGCAAGACCGATCAGGCCGTCAAGCTGATGAAGGGGATCAAGGTGTATCCGCTCGCCAAGGTGGCGCGGCCGCCAGAGATGGACTTCATGAACGGCTCCGGAAAGGATATCGACACACTGTTTCCGGACAACTTCCGCTTCTTCGAACTCCTGGCCATGCTCGTCGACGAGGAGCCGCTGGGGAGTTTCGGCCCACTCGAACGCTCCATGATGCAGGCCATCGGGATCGAGAAAGGCAAGGCATTCAAGCCGGACGACAGGACGAAGACGCTATTGTCGGAGGCGGCGCGTCTCGGCGGTGCCATGGCACGGGCCAACACCTATGCGTCATCTGCGCCCGGCATCTATTTCTATCCCGACCGCAAGTGGCAGGGTGTCCCGGACGGGCTGACCTACACGTTCACGCGGGACGGCACCCCGCAGATTGACGCGAGGAACAATGTGTACTACATGGCGGCCGGCAACTCGCCCGCCATGATGGAGAAACACATCGGCCAGGGCTCGCAGTACCTCTGGACCTATCGTGACGCCGCGGGCAACTACCTCGACGGCGCCAGGAACTATCGTTTGCACATCTCACCCAACATCCCCGCGAACAATTTCTGGTCGGTCGTCGTGTACGACGCGCTCAGCAGGTCGGAGTTGCAGAACGGACAGCCGCTGCCCTCGGTCAGCAGCTACACCAAACCGAACGTCAACGCGGATGGGTCGATCGACATTTTCTTTGCCCCGGAGGAGCCAAAGGAGAAGCGGAACTGGATCAAGACGGTTCCGGGCAAGGGGTGGTTTCCGATCTTCCGCTTCTATGGCCCCGCAAAGCCGTATTTTGACAAGACGTGGAAGCTTGAGGACATCGTTGCCGTGCAGTGACGCTATCGGCAACGAGTGGCGGCGCTGCCATCGGAGCACCGTACGGACCGCTACGGGGTTGCTTTGCATCATTCGCTGGGTGTCGCCCGAACGGCTGCTTTTCACCGAATTCGGACCTTCGACACTCGATCAAGATTGACGCCCAACAAGGCGCTGCAGCCGACTGCCTACAGCGTGTGCTCCTACGTTGCCCGCGTGTTCGGCCGCGGCTGAGCGCCAGCGTTGGGCATCAGTACACTAGACATCTGCGCGGAGACCAATAGGGGAGGCCAGATCATGTCGAATGTGACTACTGAGGTCACCACGGAGATTCTGCAGGCATTTGCCGATGCGTGGAATCGCCACGATGTCGATGCCCTCATGTCATTCATGACGGAGGATTGCGTCTTCGAAGCCTCTGGAGGCTCCGAGATCAGCGGCACCCGGTATGTAGGGCGTGAGGCCGTCCGAGCCAGCTTCGCGGAGGTCTGGGCGACCTTCCCTGATGCCCACTGGGGCAACGCGCGCCATTTTGTTCGTGGCGAGCGAGGAGTGTCGGAGTGGACGTTCACGGGAACACGGGCGGACGGCGCACGCGTCGAGGTTCATGGTTGTGATCTTTTCACCTTTCGAGATGGCAAGATCGCCCTGAAGAACTCCTACCGCAAGAACCGTCCGCTCGTTGGCACTCCAGGACGTTGAGTTCGGCCGGGCATTTGCGCCAATGACGCCCAACCGCGCGATGAACCTGACTGTCCACCAGCAGCGCTTCGCTTGCCGTTGCCCGGCCGGTTGTCGCAATCGTCGAGGTCGTGCCGCGCCACGGCGTTACACTTGAGGAAAGATCCCTTTCGGAGCGCGCGTATGAGTAAGGTCTTGGTTGTCGTGGATCCGGAGATCCAGAGCGGGGCCCCCGTTTTCGCGGGTACCCGTGTCCCGATTCAGAACCTCTTCGACTACCTCGAAGAAGGAGACTCGCTCGACGTCTTTCTCGACCAGTTTCCCTCCGTGAGCCGAGAGATGGCCGTTGCGGTCCTGGAACTCGGGAAGGAAGCCATCGCGCACGATGCGCATACTGCTTGACGAGTCACTGCCGCGCGATCTGGCAGGTTTTCTCGTGCCTCACGAGGTGGCGACGGTTTCTCGCGCAGGATGGTCCGGGATCAAGAACGGAAAGCTGCTTGCTCTGGCGGCGACGCAGTTCGATGTGTTTCTGACGGCCGATCAGAAGCTCGAGTTTCAGCAGAATCTGGCAACGCACGATGCGACTCTGGTCTACCAATCGGACGGAAGAAGCTGCCTCTGTTGCAGTCGTCGTACTGTGCCTGCACGTCGCTGACGGCGTAGCCCCCGAAGCTGCGCTCGTGATCAACAAGGAACTGAACGCTATTGGCCCGAACGGCTGGTGGTTCCTGAATCCGGGGACTTTTGTCGTCGTGAACGTCGATACGCGCGAGGGCCGCAGCCGCACGGATCAGTGCCGAAAGGCCTTCGATCGCCTCCTGGTCTCTCATGCGAGCCTGCTCAACTCCGGTCTCGGCGAATCCCAAGGTACCGTCATAGCATTGCAAGATGCGGGGGAAAGATTCCTCCAGATCCCCGTCGGACCTCCAATGAGTCTGTCTATGACTCGCGCCCATGAAGCAACGCGCTAACCAGCCCGTCAACACGGACGCCCGGGCAGCCGCGCTTCGCTCGCTGTCCGGCCGCCGGTCGCGGGCATCTCGTTAGAACTTGCATGGATCGCATTGCCGTCGTCGTCTTTGCAAGCGCGTTACTGTCGTCTTGCACGCTCTCCATTACTGCCAGGCTTCTGAACAACACGAGTGTGCCGATTACGGTGATCGTCGAGAGACAGGACGAGTCGATCGAACGGCACACACTCGAGGCCGGTCGATCGGTAGATGTGAAGGGGTGGATTCTGGCAAAGAGGATGAAGATCCATTCAGGTTCGAACACGTGGTGCTATGAAAGCATCGTGGAGCCTCCTATGGACTTTCAGGCATTCCCCGGATGGTTTGTTTGGGTGAAGCGCGTCGTGCGAGTTCGGCTTGACCCTGGCGGCCAGATTGTCGTGCTGGCTCCAACGCAAACTGAACCCGATCCCATTCCGGAACAACCCAAAGGGTTTCCCATTACGCCATCAGATTGCAGGATCTAATTCTGGTTGGCCTTCTCACTTTCCAGGATGCACACGAATCCCTCCTTCGTCGTCGTGGCTCTAGCAACGATATCGACGCTGGCCTCTGCGGCGGACAGTCAGTGCTTCGGTACGGTGAGCAACGGACGTATCGAAGGCAGCGTGAAGCTACCGCTTCGCGGCCCCAATTTCGTCGCATACAGCACATTGGCTGCCACTGTTGGCCGAACATACGTGCACTCCAAAGTCGAAGACATCATCGTCTCAGCCTACTCGGCAATTCAGGCGACGCACCCAGAAAGCACGTACGTCTATGGTGAAACAGGCTGGCCTTCCGGTGGACGCATCCGTCCTCATCGAACTCGTCAGAATGGCTTGTCGGTTGACTTCTTTGTTCCCGTACGCGACGCAGACGACAGACCGGTTCCGCTTCCAACGAGTGTCACGAATCGATTCGGTTATGACATCGAGTTTGATGCAGGCGGCAAGTTTGGTGCGTACAGAATCGATTTTTCGGCCATTGCCGAGCATCTCTACCAACTGGATGTGGCTGCGAAGTCCATGGATGCTGGCATCGCCCTCGTTATCTTCGATGCTGCATACCTGCCCACATTGTTTTCCACACCACGCGGCCGCTACCTGCAGCATGAGGTTCCCTTCATGAAGGGGAAGCCCTGGGTTCGCCATGACGAGCACTACCACGTTGATTTTTCTGTCCCGTGCAAGCCAAATGCAGGCTAACCCAGCATATATGGACTCCCCCCAACCGAGAAGAGACTGACCGATAGATCTGGCAGTTCTGGGTAAGCCTGCAGTCGTATATCCGGCATCTGAAGTGGGCTCGCAATGGCCCGTGCCGACATGGAATCTGCATCACCGAAGCGCCAATCGCTACGTGCGGCAGGCGTGAAGCTGCCGGCAGAGTTATCGGCGTCATTCGATGTGGGGGCGACCCTGGTTGCCATGATGGGCGATCGTGTCTCTGGTGCAAGCGGCGGTGTGAAGGTTCTCGGTAGTCGTGGGTTCGTATACTCAGGCCGGCAGCGCGAAGGCGGTGCGCTCGAGCTTCTTGTTCATGCGCTTGACCGCGCCGTAGGGCTCGCCATCGCGCAGCGTGGCGTAGCAGATGCGCGCCATCTTGTTGGCCAGGGCACAGGCAGCCTTGTTGTGGTTGCTGCGGCCCTGCACCTCGAGGGCCCAGTGGCGTAGCGCGTCGAGCTCGCGTCCGGCCTGGCTCGCCACCTTGGCCGCTCGCAGCACCGAGCGCGCGCCGTGGGTGAGCAGCATGCGCAGATAGCGATCGCCGCGCTTGGAGATGCGCCCCAGGTGTCGTGTGCCGCCCGAGGAACTCTCCTTCGGCGTGAGCCCGAACCAGGAGGCGAAGTGGCGGGCGTCGCGAAAGTGGCTCACCGACCCGCTGGTTGCGGCCACCATCGCCGTGGCGGTGAGCAGGCCCACCCCGGGGATCGACAACAACGTCGTGCACGCAGGCGAGTGTCGCGCCACCACCGTGAGCTCGCGCTCGAGTTGGCTGATACGCGCTTCGAGCAAGCGGATCTCCTCCACCAGCAGCCCCAGGGTGCCACGCAGCAGTTCCGGCACCCCAGATCGCGGATCGGCGATCACCCGGCTGATCTGCTCGACGCCCAGCCGCGCGCCCTGGGCGATGGCGATGCCGAACTCGCGGCAGAAGCCTCGCAGTGCATTGATACGGCTGGTGCGGGTTCCCATCCACAGCGAGCGCGTGCGATGCAAGGCCTGCAGCCCCTGCTGCTCCACGCTCTTGACCTTCACCGGCGTGATGTCCGCGCAGCGCGTGGCCTCGAGCAGCGCCGCCGCATCGGCCGCATCGGTCTTGTTGCGCTTCACATAGGCGCGCACGTAGGCCGCAGGTAGCAGCTTGACCTCGATGCCCAGCCCATTGAGCCAGCGCGCCCAGTGGTGCGCCGAACCGCAGGCTTCCATGACCACCAGGTCTACCGCGCGATTCACGAACCAGCGCTCGAACTGGCTGCGGGTCAGGCGGTGCGATTCGCGAACCTTCCAGTGCCCATCGGCCACGGCGAGCTGGAACACGCTCTTGGCAAGGTCAACGCCCACGACGGTGGCATCGGCTGCAACGGCGGTAGTAGCATTCATCTCGGGCTCCCCTTGGTTGATCGCTGACACCCCACACCACATGAGGCCAGCTGGCACGATGATGCCGAGAAAACGCCGGGGGGAGTCCATCCCATCACTGGTTCGGACCGTCCGCCTGCAGCGTCCGGCCGCATCGCTAGCCGGCATCTAGCCCCATTCGCTTCGATGCGAAGCACTTCGACTCCTGGCACCCAGGGCTACGCCGAGCATGCCTCGGAACTCATTCCCAGGTACGAGCAGATCTCTTTCACGGAGCACCACCGGGTCGCGCTTCACCTCTTGCCGACGGTTCCGAGTCGAGTGCTGGACATTGGCGCCGGCACAGGTGTCGATGCGGCCTGGTTCGCCAGTCACGGACATCGGGTCGTTGCAGTAGAGCCGACAACGGAGTTTCGGAGCGCGGCCATACGCCTTCATCCATCGCCATTGATCGAGTGGCTGGACGACGCTCTACCGGAACTTGACGTGGTGCTCTCCCGAGGGCAGCGATTCGACACCATCATGATGAGCGGGGTCTGGATGCATCTGGACGAGCCGGAACGTCATGTCGGTATGTCGCGACTGGCCTCGCTGTTGGCGCCTGACGGCATCATCGTCTTGTCACTGCGACATGGACCGGTCCCCGCTGGTCGGCGTATGTTTCAAGTGTCGGGCGAGGAGACCATTTACCTAGCTAGTCAGCATGGGCTGCGAGCAGTCTTCAACGCTCAGACCGAGTCCATTCAGGCGTCCAATCGTGCGGCGGGTGTGACATGGACCCGGCTCGCATTCCGGCACGGAAGCCAAGACCGAGATTCATGAAGTAGCACTGTCTGTCGCCCCCCAATGCCCGCCAGAAAACCCGCGATCGAAGCGCACATCCAGCACCACAAGGATGGAAGCCTCTGGGCACGGGGACAGACGCTAGACGGCATCGCCACCGGCTATTGGGAGTGGTTCCGCAAGGACGGGACGCGCATGCGCTCCGGGCACTTCGATCACGGCGAGCAGGTGGGCGAGTGGACGACGTATGACAAGACGGGCGCGGTCTACAAGGTCACGATCATGAAGCCGAAGTTCCAGTGACCTGAATCGCGCGACACACCGTTCTTTCGTCTACCATTGCCGCAAGTGCTCAGATCAGACGCGTAGAGGCATTTTCCATGACGCTGGTCTGCGCATTGCCGCATGGGGCCTTGAGCTGCGCCGCTCGCCTTTGAAGTCTTTCGACGGATGCGAGCGTTCATGGAGTCGACGATGAGGAAGCCGAACCTCTCCGTGTCCGTCACGCCTCGCCCAAGGTGGCAAAGCCCGTGGTTGCTCGCGTGCATGACATGGGGTATCGCGCTCCCGGCGTTCGCCTGGGTCTACCCCGAACACCGCGACATCGCGGTCATTGCGGTGGAGAACCTCGATCCGGCACGCCGCGCGCAGTTCGACGGCTTGTGGCGCGACGCCCGCCTGTCACAGGAAAAGCGCCTGTGCGAACGCGGGGCCGATACCGGACAAGGCGTCACGCCTTCGTGCATCGACTGGGCGGCGCTGGCCGCGATCGCGGGCGACCATTCGTGCTCCAGCCGACAGATGAGCGAGAGCGTCCTCGGAACCGACTGGATCCTGTCGGTGGCGGATGTGGCGGCACAGTTGAAGCTCGACCTGTCGCGCATCGACGTCCTCCCGCCCACCAGCCAGGTGCCGGGGACCAAGGATGTGACGGTGGATTTCCGGCGGCGGATGCAGAGCGAATCCGCGCGTGCTCAGCGGATCAATGCGCTGCGCACGGCCGACACGCGCCTGCAACGAGCCGATCCGGAATACGCAACGCGGGCGGGCTCCAACAATGCCCACTTCCTTCTCGCCCGGACGCGGACCGGCATGTCCTCCCTGGACTACGCGAAGATGACGCTCAAGGCAGGTTCGGAGATCAGCGCGGTCGCGGTCTACGGGTGGTATCACCTGAGTGCGATGCAAAAGGCGGCACGGCTCGCCACCGAACAGTTCACCCCCGAAGCGCGCCAGGCGCTCGCACGCGCGATGCTGTTCGACGAAGCCTTCGCACTGCACTTCCTCGAGGACGTCTTTGCGGCGGGCCATGTGGCAGGTTCCTGGGGCGACACTTCGCAACGCAAGGGCACGCATGACTACTACAACGCGGCCGGGCTCGAAGTCTTCCCGTGGAAGGGCAGCAGCGAATCGTCGGTACTGATGGGCGACGCCCACATGCGCCCGGAAGATGCGGAACGTACGGCGGCCGTCGTGAGGACCAGCCTCGAGCAACTACTGGACGTCGCCGCCGGCCGTCCACGCAAAGGCAGCCTGCCGCCCTTGCCCGGCACGCCCCTCGACACCGACACCTACGACGTCTGCAAGAACAACACGCTGCCGCAGCGTCCCGAACACGCGTCCGATCCCTCCGGGACCTACTGGGCGCTCTACGAGGCCGATCTGGGCGAGGTCCTGCAACCAACGCCCGTGCCGGGTCTCGGAGCGGGCCTCGGCTCGATGCCGCGGTTTCGCAGCGAACTGGGGCCGTTCATCGGGTTGTCCAGCGCGATCGACGCACGCGGCATCAACGGGGGATTCACCTCCTCGGACGGCCGCGGCTTCGTGGGGGGCGTCGAAGTCGCCGCGCGCGTCGGTTTGGGCCTGGATGGTGTGATGGGTGACTCGGGCGACGGTCTTGTGTTCGCCTCGTTGGGGCTTCGAGGGGATTCTTCATCGAGCAACTCGGTGGCCGATCCCGCATTGGCGGCGCAGGCCGGGAACATCAGCTCTGCGATTCCTTCCCGTACCGCCATCGCCACGCGGCTGCGGATGCCTTTCTATCTCGTCCCGGGCGATCTGCTGTTGATGTCGCCGCTCTACCTCTTCTCGCCGAAGCGTTACGAGGCGATGGCCGTGACGGCGGGCAACGGCGGACTGATTCCGTGGCAGGCCGGCTGGGCGACCCGGATCGGCCGCTTCCAGTTCGTGCTTGGCCGCGAACTGGGCATCACGTTCTACGGCCGGATCGGGGAGGATCGCGTGCTCGCTCCTGGTGCGGCACCCGGCGATCCGTTCCGGGTGGTCGATCTCAAGTCCACCTCGTTCGATCTGCCCATCCTCGAATACCGGCCTTACCGGTCGTTCGACAGCAACCAGAGCTCGTCGCTGCTGTTCCAGCTGTTCGCGGGTGCCGACGTACCGCATTCGTCGAGCGTCGTTCTGCCCGCGGGAGCCCCGGAGGTCAACCTTCGGACGGTCTGGTCGCTCGGGCTGCGGCTCGTATTCGATTGGCGGTACTACCCCTGAGACGGATCGAGGACCTGGGCGCTCGTACCGCACTCAAGCTTTGTCGTCCCGCGCGGGATCGCCCTTCGCCAGGTAGTCCTTGAAGATGTCGAAGGTCTTCCACACTGGAATCGGTGGCGTGGTGCCTTCGGCCGGCACGTATGGTGAAGGCTCCACCATCTGCATCTTGTGGATGTAGCGCGGGCAGTTCGGGAAAATGTGTAGCGCCTTCACGCGCACGATCGCCTGCGCGCCGGGCACATGCGGCATCAGTGGATCATCCGTGCTGACGGTCGCAGTGCCATTCACGCGCAAGCGCTTCGGTTTCTCGAGGTTGATGAACAGCAGTCCGATCTTCGCGCTGGCGCGCACGTTGCCCAGGCTCTTGAACATGCCGTTGCCGTCGTAGCTGGGGAAGACCAGCGTCGTGTCGTCGAGCACACGGACGAATCCGGGCGCGCCGCCCTTGTAGGAGCAGTCCGGGAATCCGTCGGCATCGGTGGTCGCGAGGAAGAACAGACTCTGCTGCTCGATGTACGCGCGGTCCTCGTCACTGAATCGCGTTCGGTGCAGCTTCTCGACGAGACGGTCGGCGAGCCGTCGCGTGTCGAACTGGTCCTGGAATTCGCGGCAATGCTCGTGGTACATGGGAGGGTCGCTCATCAAACCTCCTTCGCGGGTGACGCCTGGCCCGGACGGCCGGGACGCGGAAACTATACCCCGTGTCGCCGGCCCGCTCGCAGCTTGCGGATGATCAGTGCCGGCAGTCGCAGGACGAATCCGATCAGGAGGCGCGAGTGCATCCAGGCGAGCAATGCGTTGTCGCGCACATATCGGAAATGGGAAACGCCGCCTTCATCCTTGCCGAGATACTTCACCGGTGCGTCGATGTTGATGACGGGCAGGCCGCGCCACACCAGCCGCACGGCCGCTTCGACATCGAAGTCGAAGCGTCGCATCCAGACGGTTCGCTCCATGACGCCCGCCAGCGGAGCGACGGGATAGACGCGGAACCCGTAGAGCGAATCGTCGATGCCCAGCCAGAGTGTTTCGAGATTCGCCCACCAGTTGGAGACCTTGCGGCCGCGAACCCGCAACAGCGGCGCGCTCGCATCGAACACCGGCCGGCCCAGCACCAACGCGTCGGGCTGGCGCTGCGATGCTTCCATGAACGTTCCGATCAACGGCGCCGGATGCTGGCCGTCCGCGTCCATGGTCAGTGCGTGGGTGAAGCCCTGACGGCGCGCTTCGAGCAGGCCGTGCAGCACGGCGGCCCCCTTGCCGCGGTTCTCGGGCAGGATGAACACGCGCAGTCCGGGTTCGGTCCGCGCCAGTTCTTCGAGCAAGGCGGCGGAACCGTCGGTGCTTCCGTCCACGACGACCCATACCGGATTCCAGTGCGCGAGCGCGTCGCGCACGGTGCGGAGCACGAGGGGGCCGGTGTCGTAGCTGGGGATCAGGACGAGGTGGGTACGCGAGGCGTTCATGGATTGCGCTTGCCGGATTTCGACATCCCGGCCTTCTCGATCTCGACCACGACGAACACCGTCGCGCCGACGAGAACGCACAACAGCCAGGCCGTCGCATCCATCGCGGCGGTGCCGAACAGCTTCTGCATGGGCGGGAGGTAGGTGAACGCGATCTGCAGCAGGAGCAATGTGCCCACGGCAGGCAGCGCGTAGCGGTTGCCGAAGAGCACGTCGCGTTGGAAAGAAGAGCGGTCCATGTGACGCATGTTGAACAGGTAGAAGATTTCGCCCACGACGAGCGCGTTGACGGCGGCTGCGCGTGCCGCCGCCTCGGACATGCCCCGGGCCAGCTCGAATTGATGCAACCAGATCACGCCGCCCGCGAGCAGCGCGGTTACGAGCACGGTACGCCATACCAGGAAACGCGACAGCAACGGCTCCTTCGGTGGCCGCGGCGGGCGGATCATGATGCCTCGCCCGGCGGGCTCGAAGGCGATCACCATGGACAGCAGCGTCTCGGTGACCATGTTGACCCAGAGGATCTGCACGGGCGTGATCGGGATGGCGAAGCCGAACACGATCGCCGCAACCAGCACGGCGGCCTCGGCGCCGTTGGTCGGAAGGATGTAGAGAATCGCCTTGCGGATGTTTTCGTAGACGGTGCGCCCCTCCTCGACCGCATACGCGATCGAGGCGAAGTTGTCGTCGGCGAGCACGATGGCCGCGGCCTCCTTCGCCGCTTCGGTGCCTTTGCGACCCATGGCCACGCCCACGTCGGCTCGCTTGAGGGCGGGCGCATCGTTGACACCGTCGCCGGTCATGGCGACGACGTCGCCGGCGCGCTGCATGGCGGCCACGAGCATCAGCTTGTGTTCCGGGCTCGTGCGCGCGAACACGTCGGCGCCCTCGATGGCTTCGACGAAATCGGCGGGCTCGATCCGGTCCAGGTCGGCACCGGTCAACGTGCGGCCACCGCCAAGACCGAGGTCTCTCGCGATCGCCCGCGCGGTGAGCGCGTGATCGCCTGTGATCATCTTCACCTGGATACCGGCCGCACGGCAGGACGCAATGGCGGCGATCGCTTCCTCACGCGGCGGATCGATGAGCCCGATCAAGCCGATGAGCGACAGGCCGCTCTCCACGACCTCGGGCGTGAGGTCCGTGTTCTCGTCCGCCCATTTCGCGGCGATGCCCAGGACCCTCATGCCGCTGTCGGTCAGGCCGTCCAGACACATGGACCAGTACCCGGTCTCGATGGGCAACTCGCCGGCCACCGTGAGCTGTGTCGCGCACATGCCCAGGATGGCTTCGGGTGCACCTTTGACCACGATCATCGCATCGCCTTCCGCTTGGCGATGCAACGTGGCCATCCAGCGCCGCTCGGATTCGAAGGGAATGGCGTCGATGCGCTCGGCTCGCGCACGCTCGGCTTCCACGTCGAGGCCGCTCTTCATGGCCATCGCCACCAGGGCACCTTCGGTGGGATCGCCTTCGAGCCGCCAACCCACACCGGTGCGCAACACGGCAGCGTCGTTGCAAAGCACCGCAGCCCGCGCCAGGGCTGCCAGAGCCGGATGGGCGAACACGTCGACGACCGCTGCCTGGTGGCGAACTTCGCCTTCGGGTCCGTAGCCGAGACCGGTGAATTCGTACTCGCCGTCGAAGGTGACGGCACGGCGGGCCGTCATCTCGTTGCGCGTGAGCGTCCCGGTCTTGTCCGTGCAGATCACGGTCACCGCACCGAGCGTCTCCACCGACGGGAGGCGCCGCACGATGGCGTTGCGATGGGCCATGCGCCGCACGCCGATCGCGAGAGCGATCGTCACGATGGCCGGCAGGCCCTCGGGAATCGCGGCTACGGCAATGCCCACCACCGCGAGAAACGTGTCGGCGAAACCACGTCCACGCGCGATGCCGATCACGAATACGATCACCGCGGCGATCACGATGACGACCGTGAGGCGCCGCCCGAACTGCGCGAGCTTGAGCGTAAGCGGTGTCTCGATCGACTCGACCCCGGCGACCATGGTCGAGACCTCGCCGATCTCGGTCTGCGACCCGGTGGCGACCACGATGCCCGTCGCCTGGCCGCGGGTCACCAGGGTTCCCGCCCATGCCATGCACGTGCGTTCGGCCAGCGGTGACTCCTCCGACACTGCAGCCACCTGCTTGTCGACGGGCACGGACTCGCCGGTCAAGGCCGACTCGTCGATGGCCGTGCCGTGCGCATCGATCAACCGCAGGTCCGCGGCGACGCGATCCCCGCTTTCGATGCGGACCAGATCGCCCGGGACGAGGTCGGCAGCCGCGATCGACATGCGCCTTCCGCCGCGAACGACATTTGCGGTCGGCGCGAGCAGATCGCGGATCGCTGCGAGCGCCTGCTCGGCGCGGCCCTCCTGCACGAACCCGATCAGCGCATTGAGGATGGTGACACCGACGATCACCGCGGCGTCTAGCCCATGACCGAGCAGCAGCACCACCGCTGCGGCCACGAGCAGAACGTAAATCAGAACATTGTGGAATTGCCGCGCGAAACGCACCAGGGCGCTGCGCCGCGGCGACGCCTTCAGGCGATTCGGTCCGTACCGCGCGAGTCGCGCTGTGGCCTCGACTTCCGAGAGTCCGGACGCCGAGGACTCCAGCGCCCGAACGCTCTCATCCGCAGCCAGCGCATGCCACGGCGCCATGGACCGCGCTCCCGTCAGGCAGTCGTGACCCGGTTGCGGCCGCCGGCCTTCGATGCATACAGGGCGGTGTCGGCGCGCTGCACGAATTCCGCGATGCTTTCACCGGCACGCAACTGGGTGACGCCAGCGGAGACCGTGATCGCGCCGATGGTCTCCGCAGTGGAGAGTCGCCGGATGCGGGTGCGCTCGACCTGTTCGCACAACTGCTGGGCGACACTGCGTGCGCCGTCGGTCTGGGTCTCGGGCAGCAACGCGGCGAACTCCTCGCCACCATAGCGGGCCACGACGTCGCGGCCCTTCACCGTGGCCTTGAACACTTCGGCGACGGCGCGCAGGACGCGATCGCCGAACACATGGCCGTAGGTGTCGTTGATCTTCTTGAAGTGATCGATGTCGATGAAGACGAGGCTCAAGGTCTTGCAGGTATCGACGAGCGCCGCGACGCGCTCGTCGAACCCCCGGCGGTTCAGGAGGCCCGTCAGTCCGTCCAGCAACACTTCTTCACGCACGCGGTCCAGTTCGTCGCGCAACTGGTCGACTTCGCCGCGCGTGGCCACCAGCCGCATCTTCAGGCCATCCAGTGCCTTCTGCAGGTCCTGCGTATCCTGGAGCACCAGGCCGACCGTTTCGCGCAGGGATCCGGCAGCCTCCGCCGCCAGTTCACGGCCGAAGCTCGAGAGCGTCGCGCTGAACTTCGCCGTCTGGGAATCGGTGGTGGACGTGGACTCCGCCACCGTGCCGAGCATGCGTTGCAGATCGCTGTTGATGCGCTGCGCCTTCTCCGAGGTGAGGTCGGAGACGTGCTTGTCGAACATGCGACACGTGATCTCCTCGGTCAGCTTGCGACCGTTCAGCGTGAGGTGATCGATGTCGCGCCGGAGCGCCTCGTTCTTCCCCGCCACGTACTCGTACCAGACCGCATAGGTCACCGGATGGAAGGCCGCCTCATGCTTCGACATATGGGCAATGGCGAGGCGCAACCACTCGGCAGTCTGTTCGGACGGGTCTTCGTACTTCAAGCCATTAGCCCTCGCTGAAGTGAATCAGTGCGTGCCTATGCATCCACCACGATGACATGGACGCGATAGGGTCCGTGCGCGCCGAGTTGCAACTGGCCCTCGATGTCGGCGGTTCGCGAAGGTCCGGAGACGAAGTTCACCGCTCGCGGCAACGCATCCCGCTCCTGACGGGTGAGCGCCCAGGCCTCCTCCATCGCCTTCACGATCCGGCTGCGGGGCACGACCGCGATGTGGGTCTCGGGCAGCAGGCTCGTCGCTGCAGGCGTTTCGGGACCGGACAGCAGCATCAGTGTCCCGGTTTCCGCGAGCGCGAGATGCACGCCGGTGATGCCGACGAGATCATCGCCGCGAGCGGGGCGAGCCTCGACCTCGACACCGCTGCCGGTCCAGTCCAGTCGTGCAATCTCGGGCCACGCGACGGCGCGGGTCGGCAACCGATGTTCGGCGAGGAAGCGCGCCACGGCCTTCGGGACCTCGCCCACCGAGGCGACGTCGTCCACGGTGCTCGACATGCGAATGCATTGCTCGCGGAACCGCGGCACGAACTCCCAGTTCATCGCGGGCCGGGTCTCGACTGGATGCAGCTTGACGCGACCTTCCACCACCGCACGCTCGGCGTCGGTCGGCACAGGCGCGACACCGCGCGCTGCGCGGATGCGTCCGAGGATGTTGTCGCGCGCGCTCAAGGTTGCTTGCGCTTCGCGTAGAGCTCGCGGAAGGTCTCGCCGGAGGGTGCTGGCATGTTGCGCCCTTCGGTCCAGCCATTGCCCGGCAAGTGACGGATGGTGTGGCCCGTACCACCGACCGACCGTCCCAGTCGTGCGCCGATCTTCGTGAGCAGTCCGTAGATGGCCGGCCGCTGAGCCACCCAGGCCCAGACCTTGAGCCCGAGGCGCTCCTGCCACGGACGCAATCCGCGCTCGACCTGCTTCTCGCGCAGCTTGCGCATCAGCTCGGGCAGCGGAATCTTCACCGGACACACCACGCCGCACTGATTGCACAGCGTGGCGGCGTTGGGCAGATCGATGGCGTTCTCGATCCCGATGTAGTTCGGCGTCAGCACCGAGCCGATCGGACCGGGATAGACCCAGCCGTAGGCGTGGCCGCCGATGTTCTGATACACCGGACAGTGGTTCATGCACGCGCCGCAGCGGATGCAACGCAGCGCCTCCTGCATGTCGGTGCCGAGCAACTTCGCGCGCCCCGCATCGACGATGATCACGTGCATTTCCTCGGGACCATCGGTGTCGCCGGGCTGCTTCGGTCCGGTGTTGAGGGTCACGTAATTGCTGATCGACTGGCCGGTGGCCGAACGCGTGAGCAGCCGCAGGATGCACGACACGTCTTCCAGCGTCGGCACGACCTTCTCGATGCCGGTGATCGCCACGTGGATGCGCGGCAGCGTCGTCGTCATGCGACCGTTGCCCTCGTTGGTGACGAGGAACAGCGAGCCGGTTTCCGCGATCAGGAAGTTGCCGCCGGAGATGCCCATGTCGCCGGAGAGGAAGTGCTCGCGCAGGAACTTGCGCGCTTCCATGGTGAGCTCGCCGACGTCGGTCTTGCGCGGCGTGCCGTGGTGCTGGGCGAACAGGTCGGCCACGTCGTCGCGGCTCTTGTGGATCGCTGGCGCGATGATGTGCGAGGGCGTCTCGCCGGCGAGCTGCACGATGTATTCGCCCAGGTCGGTCTCAACCACCTTGAAGCCTTCAGCCTCGAGCGCCGTGTTGAGGTGGCTCTCCTCGCTCACCATCGACTTCGACTTGATGATCTTCTTCACCCCGGTGCGGCGGGCGATCTCCAGCACGATGCGATTGATGTCGTCGTGGGTCTCGGCCCAGTGCACCTGCGTACCGCGGCTGGTGGCCTCCTGCTCGAAGCGAGCAAGCCACATGTCGAGGCTCGCGAGCGAACGATCGCGGATCGCAGCGGCCGTCGTGCGGATGTCCTCGAGATTGTCCAGGTCCGCCACGCCGCGGGCGCGCGCGCCGGCGAGGTTGAAGTTCTTCATCGCGCGCTGAAGCTTGGCGTCGTTCAGCTTGTCGTGGGCGCGAGCCTTGAATCCTGGGATCGGGGCGTTCATCGTTCAGATTGTCGTGGGAACGGCAACCGCATTCACCACAGAGGACACAGAGAACACGGAGGAAAAGCGAGAACCAGAGGAACAACGCGCTGTTGCCGTCCTCGGTGTCCTCTGTGTCCTCTGTGGTTCAAGCGTTTCCTTGCCGATAGGCCGACGCTTCGCGTTCGACAGGGCACTCATTCGTCCTCCAGCCCTGCCAGCACTTCGGCCACGTGATACACCTTCGTCTTCAGGTCGCCGCGCCGCTGGAGCCGGCCTTCGATGTTGAGCATGCAGCCTAGGTCGCCCAGCACGACGGCATCCGCGCCCGTCGAGGTGATGTCATCGCATTTGCGATCGGCGATGCGCGCGGAGATCTCGCCGTACTTTACCGAGAACGTACCGCCAAAGCCGCAGCAGTACTCCGGCGTATTCATCTCCTTCATCTCCAGCCCGGTCACTTTTCCGAGCAGCTCGCGCGGCTGCGTCTTGACACCGAGCTCGCGCAGCCCCGAACAGCAGTCGTGATACGTCACTGCACCGTCGAACTTGCCGGGAACCGTCGCAAGCCCCGTGACGTTCACGAGGAAATCGGTGAGCTCGTAGGTGCGCGCGGCGAGACGGTCGACTTCGGCACGCTCCGCCGGAAATTCCTCGAGCAGTTCCGCGTAGTGCGCGCGGATCATGCCGCCACAGGAGCCGGACGGCGCCACCACGTATTCGCACCCGGCAAATTCGGTGATGAACTTGCGCGCCAGCACTTGTGCCGCCTTGCGGTCGCCGGAGTTGTACGCGGGCTGGCCGCAACAGGTCTGCGTCGCCGGGACCACGACCTCACAGCCCGCCGATTCGAGCAGTCGGATGGCGGAAAAACCGATGCGCGGGCGCATCAGGTCGACGAGACACGTGACGAACAGCCCTACTCGAAGCTTCTGGTCGGACATCGATGAATCCGGGGAGCGGACGTGTCTGGTGCGATTCGCAGAAGTCCGCGTGCCGCATGGACTTCCGGCGATTTCGGAGTGGCCGGATGATAGCACGGTGACCTCGTCGAAAGCGCCTGCGCGGACCGCCTGCGGAACCTGTTGCACGATCGGTTCCTTCCTCTAGAATCGGTTGCTCTCACCGCACTCGGGCATCCCCACTTCCGTGGCGCAAACGAACGGGCGAACGTCGATCCAGGTCATCGATCGGATGATGGACCTGGTGGAGGCACTGGCCGCGAATCCTGATCCGCTGAACCTCAAGCGGCTCGCCGCCGACACCGGCCTGCACACCTCCACGGCCCACCGCATCCTCGCGATGATGGTGGAGCACCGCATCGTCGACCGGGTCGAGCCCGGGCAGTACCGGCTCGGCATCCGGCTGCTCGAGCTGGGCCACATGGTCAAGTCCCGCATCGATCTGCGCGTCGAAGCCCTGCCGTTCATGCGCACTTTGCATCACGAGTTGCGCGAAACGGTGAATCTCTCGGTGCGGGCCGGCGACGAGATGATCTACGTGGAACGCATGGTCTCGGATCGGCAGACCATGCGGGTCGCGCATCTGATCGGCGCGCGCGCCGCCCTGCACGTCACCGCGGTGGGCAAGATCTTCCTGCTCGAGGACGGTCCGGAGCAATGCAGGGACTACGCATTGCGCACGCGCCTGGACGGGCTCACGCGCAATACGATCCGCGATCTCGGCACGCTGACGAAGGAACTCGAACGGATCCGCAGGGCCGGCTTCGCCTTCGACAACGAGGAGGCGGAGAACGGCGTGTCGTGCATCGGCGCCGGTATCCGCGATGACGAAGGCCGGCTCGTGGCCGGCCTGTCGGTGTCGGCGCCCGCGAACCGGCTGGAGAAAGCCTGGGGGCCGAAAATCCGCGAAGTGGCGGATCAGATCTCGCGCGCGATCGGCTGGACGCAGCCGCGCGCCTGAAGCACTAACGCACCTACATCGAGGTCGTCGGCAACCCTGCGAGCCCGCGGGCCTTGGCTTCGCGCTTCAGCTCGGCTTCCACAAACTGCTTGATGCGGTTGGCATCCGCGATCCGGGACAGTTTGCCCCAGGAATCGAGCAGCACGATGATGACCGGACGCGCGGCGATCTTCGCCTGCATCACGAGGCAGCGGCCGGCTTCGGAGATGTAACCGGTCTTCGACAGGCCGATGTCCCAGCTCGAGCTGCGCACCAGGCGATTCGAGTTGTTGAAGGACACCAGGCGATTGCGCGAGCGGCCTTCCACTTCGACGATGTGCGATTCGGAGGTGGTGAAGTCGCGGATCACTTCGTAGCTGTAGCCGGCTTCCACCAGCTTCACGAGATCCTGCGCGGTCGAGACGTTCTGCGGGTTGAGGCCCGTGGAATCCACGAACCGCGTGTCGTTCATACCGAGTTCGGCAGCCTTGCGATTCATCGCCTCGACGAAGGCACCGATGCCGCCGGGATAGCTGCGACCCAGCGCAGCGGCCGCACGATTTTCCGAGGCCATCAATGCAAGCTTGAGCATCTCGCCGCGCGTCAGCACGGTGCCCACCTGCAGGCGCGAGTGGGTGCCCTTCACGAAATCCAGATCGTCGTGGACGATCTCGATCGATTCATCCATCGGCAACTTGGCGTCGAGCACCACCATCGCCGTCATGAGCTTGGTGATGGACGCGATCGGCTGCACGGCGCCGACGTTCTTGCCGAAGATCAGGTCGCCCTGCTCCTGGTCCACCACGAGCACCGAGCTCGAGCGCAATTTCGGCGGCGCACTGGGTCCGTTGTCGGAGGTCTTGCCCGCCCATGCCGGCACCGCCAGCATCAAAGCGGCCAATCCCAGTGCAATCGTGCTTCTGCGCATCATGTGTCCTTTTGTTCTTGCCGAACCGCGCGGCGCGCGGGCCACCCCTTATCGGCCGCGCCGGCGAGAAATCCAGCGCTGCCAACCCCATGCAAGCCGAAACATTCATTGCACAGGTCATGCCATGTAGGTATCGGCCTACAGGAAAAGTTGCCTTGTCCCACTTGCGGGAAACACACGCGAGCGAGTCTTTCCCTGCTGCCTGGCGGAAAAATAACAAAAATCAGTCACTAAGGATAGCCATTCGGCCTGGCATGGCCTGTTTCCAGCGGATAACGCACCATTTCAGTGCATCATTCCGACCGACTGCCCGGCCTGACCTCCTCCGCGAACAGCGGAAACAGCAGCGGCAGCAGCAAAAGTGTAAAGAGTGTCGCCGATACGATGCCCCCGACGATCACCACGGCGAAGGGCCGTTGGGTCTCCGAGCCGATGCCGCGGGAAAGCGCGGCCGGCAGCAGGCCCAGCCCGGCCATGAGGGCGGTCATCACGATCGGCCGCAGCCGTTCCACCGCGCCTTCGAGCACCGCCTCCGACACCTCTACGCCGTTGCGGATCGATTCCATGAAGCGCTCCACCATGATCACGCCGTTCTGCACCGAGATGCCGGCCACGGCGATGAATCCCACGGCCGCCGAGATCGACAGGTGCATGCCGCCGAGCGCCAGGCCCGCGATGCCGCCGATCAGCGTGAACGGCACCATGGCGAGGATCAGCAGCGCCTTGGGCATGGACCGGAACGCCCAGAACAGGAGCACGAAGATCATCAGCACCGACAGCGGCACGATCACTTTCAGCCGGTCCACCGCGCGCCGCTGATTCTCGAACTGTCCGCCCCAGGTGAGCGTGTAGCCGGGCGGCAGGTGTACCTGATCGGCGACCTTGCGTTGCGCTTCGGCGACGAAACTGCCCTGGTCGCGCCCGAGCAGGTTGGCCTTCACCGCGACGTTGCGGCCACCGCCTTCGCGGGAGATGCGGGCCGCGCCCTGCTTCACCTCGATGCGGGCGATCTCGGCGAGCGGAATGGTGGCGCTACCGCCGGGCAGCGCGATCGGCAGTTCGCCCACGTCCTCGGCGGCCTGACGGAACGGCGCATCGAGGCGCAGGGTCACGTCGAAACTGCGCCCGCCTTCGTAGAAGGTGTTGACGGCAATACCCGCCAGCGCCGCCTGCACGGTGCGATTGACGTCCGCGATGTTGAGCCCGTAACGCGCGAGCCGTTCGCGATCCAGCAGCACGTTCAGTTCGGTCTGGCCGCCCACCTTGATCGCCGCGACGTCCGCGCTGCCGCGGATGCCGGCGAGGATCTGCGCCACCTGCTCGCCCTTGTCCTCGAGGATCTCCAGGTCGGGGCCGTAGATCTTCACCGCGATCTCGCCCTTCACGCCCGACAGCGCCTCTTCCACGTTGTCCTCGATCACCTGCGAGAAGTTGGTGGGCACGCCGGGCATGGCGCGGATCTTCTTCGACATGTCCGCGATGAGCGACTCCTTGTCGGAGAAGCGCCAGGTCGCGCGCGGCTTGAGATCCGCCAGGATCTCCATGTTGTTGGAGCCCTTCGGGTCGGTGCCATCGTCCGGGCGGCCCACGTGCGAAACCACGTCCTGCACTTCCGGATAGCTGCGCAGGATCGCGCGGACGTTGCGCTCGATCTCCTTCGTCTTGTCGAGTGCCGTGGACGGCGGCAGCGCGATGGTGAGCCAGATGTTGCCCTCGTCGAGCCGCGGCAGGAACTCGCTGCCCAGCCGCGTGGCACCGATCACGGCGAGGGCGAGCACACCGAGCGCGGTGCCGACGATGGCCATCCGATGTCCGCGCGCCCACACGAGCAGCCGGCGATAGGCTTCCCGCATCGCTTCGATCCAGCGGCTGTGCCGCTCCGACATGTCGGCCGAGCGCACGGCGAAGGACAGCAGCGACGGCACCAGGGTCAGCGTGAGCAGGATCGCGCCGGCCAGCGCGAAGGACAGCGTGTAGGCCATGGGCGAGAAGATCTTTCCCTCGACGCGCTCGAAAGTGAAGATCGGCAGGAAGGCAAGGATGATGATCGCCTTCGAGAACAGGATCGGCGAGCCCAGGCCGATGGCCGTGTTGCGCAGGATGTGGATGCGCCAGCCGATCGTGTGATGCTGGATGGTGGGGTCCTGCCGCGCGAGCGCGAGCTTCACCATGAGCGCTTCCACCAGCACCACGGCGCTGTCGACGATGATGCCGAAATCCACCGAGCCGAGCGAGATCAGGTTCGCGGACACGCCCTTCGCGTCCATCATCACGAACGCGAACAGGAGCGACAGCGGAATGACGCACGCGACGATCGCCGCCGCGCGCCAGTCGCGCAGGAAGATCATCAGGATTCCCACCACCAGCAGGGCGCCGACGGCGAGGTTCTCCGTCACGGTGTGGACCGTGTGCTGCACCAGCTCGGTTCGATCGTAGAAAGGCACGATCCGCACGCCCGGCGGCAGCTTGGGCGCGAGATTGGCGAGCGCCTGCTTGACCGATTCGACCACTTTGGTGGCGTTGCGGCCCTTGGTCATCTGCACGATGCCCTGCACCACGGAGTCCTGGTCGTTGAAGCCGACGATGCCGGAACGGGGGCGGTCGCCGATCAGCACCGTCGCGAGGTCGCTGACATAGATCGGGCTGCCGTTGCGCGATTGCACCACGACGCGGGCGATGTCCTGCACCGAACGGAACAGCCCGATCGAGCGCACCACCAGCGCCTCGTCGCCGCGACGGATCACCCCACCGCCGGCGTTGCCGCTGTTGGCCGACAACGCCAGCGACACCTGGTCGAGCGTGACGGCGTACTTGCGCAACAGTTGCGGGTTCACGCGCACCTGGTATTCCTTCACGGTGCCGCCGAAGCTCACGACGTCCGCCACGCCCGGCACCGGCCGCAGTGCCGGCCGGATCACCCAGTCCTGCAGCGCACGAACCTCGTTCGCCGGCATGCCCGGCGGCGCTTCGACGACGTAGCGATAGATCTCCCCGACGGCGCTGGTGAGCGGCGCGAGCGTCGGCGTGACCCCCGGCGGCAGGATCACGTTCTGGAGCTTCTCGATGACCTGCTGTCGCGCGAAATAGTCGTCGGTCCCGTCCGCGAACGTGATGGTGACCACCGACAGGCCGGAGATCGACACCGAACGCAATTGCGTGAGCCGCGCGACGCCGTTCATCTCGCGCTCGATCGGCAACGAAACGCTGCGCTCTACCTCCTCCGGTGCCTGCCCGCCATACTGCGTCACCACGAGCACCTGCACGTCCTGCACGTCCGGGAAGGCCACGATCGGCAGGTTGCGCCACGCGAACCACCCGCCGATCGCGAGCACGAGTGCGGCGCCGAGGACGAACACGCGCTGCTGGAGTGCGAAGGTGACGAGTTTTTCCAGCATCGGCGCGCGCTAAGTTGGTGTTCAGTTGCCCTGCAACTCCGAGTTCAGGAGCAACGCCCCGCTCACCACCACCCGCTCGCCGGGCGCGATACCGTCTCGCAGGTAGCTGAAGTCCCGCCCCTGCAAAGCGGTGACGACCTTGCGTCGCTCGAGCACACCGGGCTCCCGTTCCACGAAGGCATAGCTGGTGACACCGACCGTCACCAATGCTGCGTTCGGCACCCGCACAAGCTTCTGCCCGGAGGCCGCGAGCGGCGTCACGCGGGCGTACATCTCGGGCTTGAGCAGGTGCTCGGGATTGTCGAGCGCGCACCGGACCTGCACTCGCCGCGTGGTGGCATCGAGCACGTCGCCGACGTTGACCACGGTGGCCTCGAAGGTCTTGCCGGGATACGCATCCACTTCCACGGTCACCTTCTGGCCCTGTTCTATCACCCCGAGGTTGTGCTCGGGCAGATCGGCCGCCACCCACAGCCGGTCGGGATCGGAGATCACGAACAACGGCCTGGTGGTATCGGGTCCCGCCTGGGTCCCGGGGTTGATCGCACGCTCCGTCACTACGCCCGACAACGGGGCCCGCAGCGCGAACTCGCTGCGATCGGAAAGCCGACCCTGGCCCAGGGCATCGAGCCGCTTGCGGGCACGTGCGAGTTCCACCTCGGCTTCACGCAGATCGGTCTCCGCAGCCTCGAATTCCTTGCGCGGCATGACCTCGCCCTCGAACAGCAGCTTCGCCCGTTCGAACACGAGTTGCCGTTGCTTCATCTCGATCTCGTCGTGTTTCAGGTCGGCCACGGCCTGGGCATAGTCGGGCGCATCGAGCCACGCGAGCACGGCGCCCTTCGCCACCTTCTGCCCGAGCTGAACCTCGATGCTGGAAACTCGCCCGGCGATGGGCGAGCTCACGCGCGCCGTGCGGTTGTCGTCGTAAGCGATGCGGCCGGTCAGGGCTTCGATCAGCGGTTCCGGAAAGACTTCCGCGGGCTGGATCTTCAGATACGACAACTGCGGCGAGCCGGTCTCGAAACGCAGGATCGTGCCGTTCAGCGCAGCCGGGGCCGCGGGTGCCGGCCGCGGTTCGTGCTTCTCCGCAAAGAGCCGTGTCCAGGTCCACCAGCCTGCACCCGCGATCAATGCGACGGCGACGATGGCGAGGATCGGACGGAGCAGTCGTTTCATGGCGATGCGTAGGCGGTGATGGCGGCCTGCCAGGCGACCAGCGCACGGGCGAGATCGGCTCTCGCGGTCGCCGCGTCGTTGCGCGTGGAGGCGAGGATGCGGCGGGCATCGAGCAGGTCGATCACGCCAAGGGCACCGTTGCGATAGGCGAACTCCGCGGCATCGGCCGCGCGCTGGGATTCCTTGAGCAGTCCGCCGTCGTAACGCTGCACGCGCTCTCGCGCCGAAGCGAGATCCGACCAGGCCGCGTTGATCTCGGCGCCCGCCAGAGCGCGAGTGCGCTCGAGTCCGTCCAGCGCGGCCTGAAGATTGACCTCCGCACGACGGATCTCGCCGTCGTAGTTGTAGTTGAGGAACAGCGGCACGCTCACGCCGAACCCGAAGGTGTTGTTCGCGATCTGGCTGGGGTAGTGCTCGTACTGCACGGCCACCGTCACGTCGCGCGAACGCAGGGCGCGTGCAAGATCGCGTGCCTTCTCGGCGGCCTGCAGGCGCAGGCCCGCCGCACGCACGTCCGGCCGTGCCTCCACGGTCGAGCGCAGGTCCACCGGCGTTGCATCACCGGTCGTAGGCCACGCATCGGTTGCAACGAGTCCGCGCGCGTCAGCATCGAGCCCGACGACATAGGCGAGATTCACTCGCGCCCGTTCGCGGACAGCCACGGCCGCCCGCTTTTCGTTCTCGGCGCGCAACTGGTCCACGCGGATCCGCGACAGGTCGGCCGGTGCCACATCACCCGCCTTCAAGCGCAATTCCGCCGCAGCCACCGTCTTCGCGAGCAGTGCGGCGCCGTCTTCGGTGATGCGTACGCGCTCCTGCGCGAGCAGCAGGTCGTAGTAGGTACCGGCCAGCACGACGTTGGCGCGCCGCAGGGTGTCGGCGAGATCGCCGCGCGAGGCGTCGAACGCAAGCCGCGAAGCCTCGCTGCGCAGCTCGCGCTTGTTGCCGCGCTCGATCAGCTGGGACAACTGCGCGATGGAATCCACCGGCTTGTCCAGCGGCCCGCCGGAACCGAGCCCATTGGGATTGATCGCCACGGTGCTCAAGGACAGATTCGGATTCGGCCGTGCCCGCGCGGACAGCGTGTCGGCTTCCGCCGCTTCGACTCCGCGTTGGGCGAGTGCGAGATCGCGGTTGCGCGCCTTCAGCAGACTCAGCGCTTCCGCATAACTCAACGGACGCTCCGGCGCCGGCGCGAGGTCCGCCGCGTGCACGGGCGTGCCCACGACGATCACCGCAAAGATCGTTGCGATGCACGCCAGGGTTGTTCGGAGGTTCCAGCAGTTCATTCGATGCCGCAAAAGGGTGTCCGACAGAAAAGGAAGGCGAACTCGCCAACTCGACGGCACGCATCGTGGCGGGTTAGCCTTACTGCACCCTTACACCGGCACCGCTCGGCACCATGCGCCTCCTCGTCGTGGAAGATGATTCCGTCATCGCCGACGGCCTGTTGCGCTCGTTGCGCGCGGCGGGACACGCCGTCGACCACGCGATCGACGGAACGACCGCGGACAATGCGCTCGCGCAGTATCCCTACGACCTCGTGATCCTCGATCTCGGATTGCCGCGGCTCGACGGCATGGAAGTCCTGCGACGATTGCGCAGCCGCGGTGCGCAAACTCCAGTGCTGGTGCTGACCGCGCGCGACGAACTGGACGACCGCGTCGCGGGCCTCGACAGCGGCGCCGACGACTACCTCGCGAAGCCTTTCGATCTGCCCGAGCTCGAAGCCCGCGTGCGAGCCCTGTTGCGCCGGCGCGAACCGAGCCGCGGCGGCCGTATCGACATCGGTCCGTTGAGCGTCGACACGGCCGGACGCTGCGCCTACCACGGCAGCGACCGGATCGATCTGTCGGCGCGCGAGTTCGGTGTGCTCGAAGTCCTCGCGCGGAGAGTCGGACGCGTCGTGAGCAAGGAACAACTGCTGGAATCCATGACCGGCTGGGACGAGGACGTGGGCGTCAACGCCATGGAGGTCTACGTGCACCGCCTGCGCAAGAAGCTCGAACCGGCCGGCGTGGCCATCCGGACCTTGCGCGGTCTGGGCTACCTCATCGAGAAGGTCCCCGATGCCTGAAGCCATTGCCGCGCGCGCGCCGTCGCTCCGGCGCGGATTGTTCGCATGGCTCATCGTGCCGGTGATCGCGCTGGCCCTCGTGAGCGGGCTGGCCGCGTACGTCACTGCGTATCGCTTCGCGAACCAGGTCTACGACCGCTGGATCTCGGATACCGCGGTGGCGCTCGCCCAACTCGTGCACGTCACGGACGATCGGGTGATCGTCGACCTGCCTCCCCAGGCGCAGCAGATGATCGATTCCGACCAGCGCGATCGCATCTACTTCAAGATCACGGCTACCGATGGAACGTTCGTGGCGGGCCATCGCGGCCTGTCCGGCGCACCGGTGACGCTCAAGCCCGGGAGCGAGCCCTTCTGCTTCGATGGCTTCCTGCAGGGCGACCCCGTGCGCTCCGCGGTCTACGTGCCGCCCGACGGCAGGTTCTCGGTCGAGATCGCGGAGACCGTGAACAAACGCGACACCCTCGCGCTGGAAATCATCGCGAGTATGCTGCTGCCGCTGATCGCCGTCATCGGCCTCGCGGCCATTGGCATCTGGATCGGCGTCGGTCGTGGACTGCGCCCGCTTACGGCGCTTGCGGCGGAGATCGGTGGTCGATCCGGCCACGACCTGCGCCCGGTGAACGAATCGACGACCCCGGTGGAAGTGCAACCGCTCACGCGTTCGCTCAACGGACTGCTCGCGCGCCTCGGCATTGCGCTGGCGACGCAACGCCGCTTCGTCGCCGATGCGGCACACCAGCTCCGGACCCCGCTCACCGGGCTCAAGACCCAGGCCGAGCTCGCCCTGCGCAGCAATGATCCCGACGCGGTGCGGCAATCGCTCCAGCACATCGTGGAAAGCACCGATCGCACGGCGCGGCTCGTCAGCCAGTTGCTCTCGCTGGCGCGGGCCGAGCCGGAGGGACGCACGACGTTTCGCCGCGACCGGTTCGATCTCACGCACCTGATGCGGGAGGTGACGGCGGACTGGATCCCGCGCGCGCTCGAGAATCGCATCGACCTCGGATTCGCCGGAGACACGCCGGCGTGGATCGAGGGCGACGCCACGCTGCTGCGCGAAATGGCGGGTAACGTGATCGAGAACGCGTTGCGCTACTGCCCGCAAGGCGCGGAGATCACGGTCGCGGTGAACGGCACGCCGACCGCGGTGGAACTGACGGTCACGGACAACGGCCCGGGCATCCCCGCATCGGAACGCGAACGCGTGTTCGAGCGCTTCCATCGCGTGCTCGGCAGCGGCGCGGACGGCAGCGGACTCGGGCTGTCGATCGTCAAGCAGATCGCCGAAGGTCATGGCGCGACGGTGGAACTCGCCGCCGGCCTCGAGGGGCGCGGGACGCAGGTGCGAATCGCGTTTCCGACCGTGAGGTAGCGTTCCTGCGCGCGTGCCCCCCTCGGAACCAACGCGACCCCCGTCGCGTCTCATGTCGCGTCGCGAGCGGCCGTAATTGACGCATGGCCGTACATCGCGATCCCGCCCGCCAGCAGGCACCCCGGTCCCCGGACAGCCTGCGAATCGACCGTCGAGAAGCACCCTTTTCATGATCCCACCCGGAACCAGCGAATTCACCGCCGCCCGCCGACGGTTCGGGATGGCCGTGGGCATGGGCCTCGCGCTGCTCGGCCCGTTGGTGGTGCTGGGCTGGGCATTCGACATCGGCACGCTCAAGTCCGTGGTGGCCGATCGCCCCACCATGAAGGTGAACACGGCGCTGTGCCTCGCATTGCTCGGCGTGACCCTGATCGCACAGGTCCGTGGCTGGCCAGGCGTGGCCCGCGCCTGCGCCACGGCCGTCATCGTGGTCGCGGTCCTGAACCTCTGGCAGCACGGGACCGGTGCCGATCTCGGCATCGACCAGTGGCTCGTGCCCGAGCGCGCCGCGGAAGGCGGCGGACGCATGGCGCTCGTCACCGCGATCGCACTCGCCGCCCTCGGCCTGGCGTGCGCGGCCGGAAAGGCAGGGACACCCGCGGTCGCGTGGCTGCGCGACGCCAGCACCCTGCTCGCCGGCGTGATCGGCCTGGGCGGACTCGCCGGTCACCTGTATGACTTCCATCCGCTGCGCAGCCTCGGCCCGATGGTGGCCACCATCGCATTGCACACCAGCATCGCGCTCGTGTTCGCCGCATTGGCCGCGGTCGCACTCGCGCCGGCATCGCCGGTTGCACGGATCGTTCTCATCGATCGAGCGGGCGGCCGCTTCGCCCGGGCGCTCCTGCCGGTGGCGATCGCACTGCCGATCGGCGCGGGATGGGTGCGCACGCTGGCCCAGCAGGCCGACCTGTTCCACACCGAGGTAGGCGTCCTGTGGATGGTGCTCGCGTCCATCGTCGGCTTCGCCGGTGCGACGCTGCTCGGTGCGGCGCGGCTCAATGCGGTCGACGATCGCCTTCACGCCACCAACGCCGAGCTCGAACGCACGGTGGCCGCACGCACCGCGGAACTCCGGCAGGCGATCGGACGCCTCGAGGCGCAGGCCCGGTTCGCGAGCGGCGTGATCGATTCGATGAGCACCAGCGTCGCGGTGCTCGACGCCGCCGGGACCGTCATGGAAGTAAACGCCGCCTGGCGGCAGTTCGCGGCGGCGGCGGGCGCGGATCCCGACACCCGGCTGCTCGGCGTCAACTACCTCGAGGTGTGCGAGCGCGGCATCGGCAAGCCCGGCGACCGCGGCGCAGCGACGGTGGTGGCCGGCATCCGCTCGGTCATTCGCGGTGAGCACGAACTGTTCACGCTCGAGTACCCCTGCGACTCGCCCGACGGCTCGGCACAGTGGTTCCTGATGCGGGTCACGCCGCTCGCGGGCCGCGACGGCTGGGTGGTCGTCTCGCACCAGGACGTCACCGAACGCCTCCGTGCGGAGGACGCCCTGCGCGAACGCGAGGCGAGCTATCGCCTCATGTTCGAGGCCAACCCGCATCCCATGTTCGTATACGACCCGGTGGACCTGCGCATCCTCGGCGTCAACGAGGCCGCGGTCCAGCGCTATGGCTGGTCGCGCGGGGAATTCCTCTCCCTCACCCTGGCGGCGCTGCATCCGCCGGTGGAACTCGAACCGGTGCGCGCGAAGGTGCAGACACTCGGACCGGGTTTTCTCACCGGGGTGGCCTGGAATCATCGCACCCGCAGCGGCGAGGCGATGGAGGTGGAGGTGTCGTCCCACGGCGTGCAGTTCGAGGGCCGCAAGGGGCGCCTCGTCCTGGTGCACGAGGTGACCGAGCGCAATCGCATCGAACGGGAATTGCGCGCGAAGAACGCCGAGCTGGAACGCTTCACCTACACCGTCTCGCACGACCTGAAGAGCCCGCTGGTGACGGTGCGCACGTTCGCGGGCTACCTGCAGGAGGACATCGCGGCAGGCGACACGGCCAAGGTCGCCACCGATCTCGGCTACATCAGCCACGCGGCGGACAAGATGGCCCACCTGCTGGACGAGCTGCTGGAGCTGTCGCGTCTGGGGCGGACCAGCGACCTGCCCGTGCTCACCAGCTACCGGGAGATCGCCGAGGAGGCCCTGCGCCTGACGGCGGGCGCGGTGAGCCGATCCGGGACCCGGGTCGAGTTCGAGCCTGGCGACGTACCGATCCGCGGGGACCGTACCCGGCTGATCGAGATCTGGCAGAACCTGATCGACAACGCGACCAAGTTCATGGGGCCGCAGCCCGCCCCGAGCATCCGGATCGGACACCGGGTCGCCGACGGGGTGACCGAGTTTTTTGTCCGCGACAACGGCATGGGCATCGATCCGCGCCATCGCGAACGCGTGTTCGGGCTGTTCGACAAGCTCGATCCCGCGAGCGGCGGCACCGGCGTGGGCCTCGCCGTGGTGCGCCGCATCGTCGAGCTCTACGGCGGCCGGATCCGGGTCGAATCCGAAGGACCGGGGCATGGCTCCTGCTTTATCTTCACGCTACCCGATACGAGGAGACCTGCTTCATGAACCGCCCTGCCCGCCCCGGCCGGGAAACCACGGTATTGCTGGTGGAGGACGATCCGGCGCACGCCGAGATCGTCAGGCGCAATTTCGCCGCGCTGAAGCTGAATCTCCGGCTGGACCACGTCACCGACGGTGAAGCCGCCCTCGACTACCTGTGGCGCAAGGGCCCCTACGGCGCCGAGGGCGCGGCCCTGCGCCCCGGCCTCGTGCTGCTCGACCTGCGCCTGCCGCGGCTGAGCGGCCTCGAGGTACTCGCGACCATCAAGGCCGACGACGCACTCGAACACATCCCCGTGGTCGCTCTCACCACCTCCAGCGCGGCAGCGGACATCGGAGAGGCCTATCGACTCGGCGTCAACAGCTACGTCGTCAAGCCACTGGAACGCGCCGCCTTCGAGACGCTGCTCGAATCCCTCGGACACTACTGGCTGGAATGGAACGAGCAGCCCCCACGCTGATGACGGAGGCCGGCCTGCCGGCGCCGTCGCGGGCGCTCGACCTGCTGGTCGTCGAGGACGACGCGGCGCACGTCGAGGCGCTGCAGCGCTCGTTCGCCGCCGGCGGCACCCCGGTGCAGTTGCGGATCGCGCGGTCGCTCGCCGAGTTTCGGCGCGAAGCTGCGGACCGCGTGCCGGACCTGGTGGTCATGGACATCAACCTCCCCGACGGCCGCGCGATGGACGCCCTGGTCGTGCCGATGGAAGCGGCGCCGTTCCCCGTACTGATCATGACGAGCCAGGGGAACGAAGCCATCGCGGTAGCGGCGATGCGGGCCGGTGCCATCGATTTCATCGTGAAGACGCCGGAAACGTTCGCCCGCATGCCCGACATCGTCGAGCGTGCACTGCGCGAATGGCACCTGCTGCGCGACCGCGGCGCGGCGCGCGAGGCGTTGCGCGAACGCGACACGCTGTACCGGCTGCTGATGGAGCACAGCGGTGAAGCCATCCTGCTCACCGCGCCCGAAGGACGGGTCCTCAGCGCCAATCCCGAGGCGTGCCGGGTGTTCGGCTACACCGAAGCGGAGCTGATCAGGCTCGGTCGCGACGGCCTGGTCGACACTGCCGATCCCAGGCTCGCCATGGGCCTGGAACAGAGGCGTACGACCGGCCGCTTCCGGGGCGAACTGACCCTGCGCCGGGCCGGCGGTGGCACCTTCGAGGCCGAGGTGTCCTCGGTGGTGTTCCGCGACGGCAGGGGCGAAGAACGCACCAGCATGATCATCCGCGATCTCACCGCGCAGAAGCGGGCCGAGCAGGCGCTGCGGGAGGGCGAATCGCGCTTCCGCACCGCCGCCAACGCCGCCCCGGCGATGATCTGGATGACCGGCGAAGACGGTGGCGTGACCTTCGTCAACCAGGGTTGGCTCGACTTCACCGGGCGCACCCCGCAGGAAGAGATGGGCAACGGCTGGGAGGGCTTGCTGCACCCGACCGACGTCGCTCGGGCTCGCACGACCTACGCCGAGGCACGCGCCTCGCAGCAGCCGTTTCGCATGCGCTTCCGGATGCGCCACCGCGACGGCAGCTACCGCTGGGTCGAGGATCGGGGCGTACCGCGGCTGGATGCCGAGGGTCGGCTCGCCGGATTCGTCGGCGCGACCATGGACGTCAACGAAACCCAGCGTACCGAACAGGAACTGCGCATCGCCGCTGCGGCCTTCGATTCCCAGGAAGGCATGTTCGTCGCCGGCGCCGACGGCCGCATCCTGCGCGTGAACCGCGCCTTTGCGCGGATCACGGGGCTCGACGCGGAACGCGTGCCCGGACATGGCCTCGAGATCGTGGCGGCGGACCGGTTCGACGCGAGTTTCTATCGTGCGTTGTCGCGCTCGGTCGCGGACACCGGCCACTGGCAGGGCGAGATCCTCTGCCGCCGTGCCGGCGGCGAGGTGTTTCCGGCCGCGCTCAACCTCTCCGCGGTCACCACGGTCGAGGGGGAGGTTTCGCATCTGGTCGGTTCGCTGCACGACGTGAGCGACCGCCGCGCGGCGGAGGAGGAGATCCGCCGTCTCGCCTTCTACGATCCGCTCACCAGGCTGCCCAACCGCCGGCTGCTGCAGGACCGCATGCAGCACGCGTTCGCGGCGAGCGCTCGCACCGGCAGCCACGGTGCCGTGTTCTTCATCGACCTGGATCACTTCAAGACGCTCAACGACACGCGCGGCCACAACGTCGGCGACCTGCTGCTGGTCGAAGTGGCCCGTCGCCTGGGCGATTGCGTCCGGCGCGCCGACACCGTCGCGCGTCTCGGCGGCGACGAGTTCGTGGTGATGGCCGAGGACCTGGGCGTCGATCGGCACGCCGCCAGCACGCTCGCCGAAGGCATTGCGGCCAAGATGCTGTCGACGCTGTCGGTGCCCTGCGCCTTGCCGCCCGGCGATCCGCACGAAGGCAGTTGCAGCATCGGCGTCGCCCTGTTCCGCGGCTACGAATCGTCGACGGACGACGCACTGCGGCGAGCGGACGCCGCCATGTATCGCGCCAAGGAGGCGGGCCGCAACGGCGTACGCTTCTTCGACCCTGCGATGCAGATGGCGCTCGAGCATCGAGCCACACTCGAAGGCGACCTGCGGCATGCCGCCGCGCGTGACCAGTTGCGGCTGCACTACCAGGTGCAGATGAACGGCGCCGGCGAGGCGATCGGGGCCGAGGCGCTGGTGCGCTGGGAGCACCCGACCCGCGGCTTGATCCCGCCCGCGGAATTCATTCCGCTCGCCGAAGAGACCGGCTTGATCCTCGGCGTCGGCAACTGGGTCCTGCAGGCCGCGTGCGTGCAGCTCGCCCGATGGGCCGACGATCCGATCCTTGGACGGCTGCGGCTCGCCATCAACGTAAGCCCGCGCCAGTTCCGTCAGGCGGATTTCGTGGAACGGGTCCAGGATGTACTGGCCGCCAGCGGTGCCGATCCGGCACGGCTCAAGCTCGAACTCACCGAGGGCACGGTGCTCGACGACGTCGACGTCGCGGTGACGCGCATGGTGGCGCTGCGGTCCATGGGCGTCGGCTTCTCCATGGACGACTTCGGTACCGGCTATTCGTCGCTGTCGTACCTGAAGCGCCTGCCGATCGAGCAGCTCAAGATCGACCGGACCTTCATCCGCGACCTCGCCACCGACTCGGACGACGCGATGATCGTGCAGGCCATCATCGGCATGGCGCGCAACCTGCGCCTCGACGTGATCGCCGAAGGCGTCGAGACCGCCCACCAGCTCGAGTTCCTGCGCGCGAACGGCTGCTTCGCGTTCCAGGGCTATCTGTTCAGTCCGCCGATCGCCCTCGCGGCGTTCGAAGCCTTCGTGCGCGATTCGGCCGTCTCCGCCGTACTGGTGAACCTCGCCGAAGATACCTAGGCGCGGAGCAGCTCGACCGTGTGCTCCTCCTGCTGCTGCAGGGCCCACATCTGGGCATAGGTGCCGTTCAGCGCCAGCAGTTCGCGGTGCGTGCCGCGCTCCACGATGCGGCCATGCTCCATGACCAGGATCTGGTCGGCATCCACGATGGTCGAGAGGCGGTGCGCAATCACGAGCGTCGTGCGGTCGGTCGCGATGCGCGCGAGTTCCTCCTGGATCGCCTTCTCCGATTTGCTGTCGAGCGCCGAGGTGGCCTCGTCGAAGATGAGGATGCTGGGATTCTTCAGGATCGCGCGCGCGATGGCGACCCGCTGCTTCTCGCCGCCCGATAGCTTCAAGCCGCGTTCACCCACCATCGCCTCGAAGCCGTCCGGCAGCGACACGATGAAATCGTGGATGTGGGCCGCGCGAGCGGCCTCGATCACCTGTTCGCGGCTCGCGGTCGTGTCGCCGTAGGCGATGTTGTAGTAGATCGTGTCGTTGAACAGGACCGTATCCTGGGGGACGATGCCGATGGCCGCGCGCACGCTCTTCTGCGTGACCTCGCGGATATCCTGTCCGTCGATCGCGACGCGACCGCGCTGCACGTCGTAGAAGCGATACAGCAATCGCGCCAACGTCGACTTGCCGGATCCGCTGGCACCGACCACGGCCACGGTACCGCCCGCGGGAATCTCGAAGCTCACCTCGCGCAGGATCTGGCGATTGGCGTCGTAGTAGAAGTCCACCGACTCGAAGCTCACACGCGCGCCGTCCAGCCGCAACGCCTGCGCGCCGGGCTTGTCCGCCACTTCACGGTTCTCGCGCAGCAGCCGGAACATCTTGTCCATGTCGGTGAGCGACTGCTTGATCTCGCGATACACCATCCCGAGGAAGTTGAGCGGGATGTAGAGCTGGATCAGCAGGCCGTTCACCAGCACGAGATCGCCCAGGGTGAGCTTGCCCTGCACCACGCCGTCGGCCGCGAGGATCATCAGCAGCGTGACCGCGATCGCGATGATCAGGCTTTGGCCGATGTTGAGCAGCCCCAGCGAAGCCTCGTTCTTCACCTCGGCGGACTCGAACTTGCGCAGGTTCTCGTCGTACCGACGCGCCTCGAACTCCTCGTTGTTGAAGTACTTGACCGTCTCGTAGTTGAGCAGGCTGTCGATCGCGCGCGTGTTCGCCTTGGAGTCGAGTTCGTTGGCGCGACGGCGGATGTCCATGCGCCATTCGGTGATCGAGAAGGTGAATGCGATGTAGATCGCGACCGCACCGAAGGTGACCGCGGGAAAGCGCCAGTCGAACTTCGCGAGCAGCACCGCTGCCACGAGGCCGAACTCGAGGATCACCGGGATGATCGAGAACAGCATGTACGAGAGCAGTGTCGAGATGCCGCGCGTACCGCGTTCGATGTCGCGGGTCACGCCGCCGGTCTGCCGGTCGAGATGGAAGCGCAGCGACAACGCATGCAGGTGCTGGAACACCTGCAGCGCCACGCGGCGGATCGCGCGCTTGGCCACGCGGACGAACACGATGTCGCGCAACTCGGCGAACAGCGTGGTCGACAGCCGCAGCACACCGTACATGACCAGCATCGCGATCGGCAGCGCCAGGACCTGGTCCCTGGCATCCAGCGAATCGACGATCCGCTTCATCACCAGCGGGACGCCGACGTTCGCCAGCTTGGCGGACACCAGGAAGGTCAGCGCCAGCGCGACCCGCCCCTTGTAGTCGAGCAGGTACGGGAGCAAGGACTTGATGACTCGCCAGTCGCTGCGCGGCGCCGGAGCGGCACCCGGACGGGTTGCGGGTGCGACGGGAACGGCGGCGTGGGGGTTCATCGGGGATATGTCGGGGTGACGCAGCAAAAACAAAAGGGCGCTGCGATGCGGCGCCCTCGTTGCCCGGACCGGGCAGCCAGGTGACAGGCCGCCCGATTATCTCACCTCACCATCGATACCTCTGGGTGAAGCCGAAGGTGATCCCGGGCCCGCCGTAGCCATGGCGCCAGCTCGGTCCGTAACCCCAGCCCGGGCCCCATCCACCCCACCCCGGACCCCAGAACGGATCGTAGTAACCGGACCCGTAGCCCCAATAGAGCTCGTTGGAGCGATACGGCGGCGGCGCTGCCCGCTTGCGCTCTTCCTCCTTCTTGCGCAGGGCCTCGCGGCTCTCCCAGTCGCGTTTCTCGGCCTCGAGCGCGCGTTTGCGCCAGATCTCGGCATCGCCGTCGTCATCCGTGCGCCGGGCGGCCACCTTGGTTCCGCCGAGCTCCTCGGCCAGCCGCCGCCAGCGGAAAGCCTGCTCGCTGTCCTTCGGCGTGCCGAGTCCGCGTTCATGGATGTCCGCCAGCGCGGTTGCGGCCCGGGGATCCCCGGCATCGGCCGCCATCACCAGATAGCGGATCGCGGTGGTGTAGTCCTGCCGCTGGTAGGCCGCCCAGCCCTCCCGGTAGTCGGGCGAATCGGCGCAAACGGCGCCCGAAAACAGCAGGAGCGTCGCCAGCAGGGTACGTCTCATGGGGAATACCTCCAGTGGGCCGCGATCGGGCCTGTTTCGCTCAGACCGGATCTGTCGCCAAAAGATTCGCGGCCCTCTAGTCCCTGGAACGGCTGTAATTCTGCTGCAGCGTCCGGAGCAGCGCCTCGGCGTCCGGTGTAGAGACCAGCAATCCGTAGCCGTTCTGCGTCGGTACGTGGACGGCGCGTTCGCCGTCGCGCAGGAATACCTGCGCCTTGCTGCCGTCGGCGAGACGGAACCAGCCACTGCGGTAGCCGGCGAACCCGCCGCCGAAAATGCGCCCCGCGACCTGCAACTGGGGGTCGCTGACGGGATCCACCACCCGGGCCGCGGTCGGCGAGAGCTTCGCCAGGGACAGTGACGGGCCGAACAGATCTCCGCGGACCGCAAAAGTATCCCGCGTCACCTCCACACGCATGTGGCGGGAGGCCCAGAGTACGTGGGCACTTACGGCGACGACGACCACGAGCGCGACCAGTGCCATATCGCGGAATACCCGGACCGGGCCGGGCGAGGCAGCTTTCGGGCTGGAATCGGACACCGATCGAGCGGCGTATTCGCTAGGCGAGGAGTACGAGCAGGCTGACGAAACCGCCGGCGAGCATGCCGCCCGCCAGCAGATAGACCACGGCACGCGGCTCGTGGACACGGATGCGGACGTCTACCGATGCGGCGCCGCGGCGCACTTCGCGAGCGGCCGCGTTGAAGGCTTTCACCCGATAGCGCCCCGGCCGTTCGACCCGCAGGCTCTCGACCATGATCTCGTCGCCGGTCACCGGCAGCCGGACCTCGCGGCTCCACTGCCAGCTGCCCTCGCGCTCGAGTTCCACGCGCAGGTTGGCCGACTCCTCCGCGCGCCCCGGGCTGGCGTGCGCCGAGATGTGCATGGGATTCATGTGCGGCTCCACGTCGAACATCGTCTCGCCGGGGACCTCGCAACGGGCGAGCAGCCGGGCGCCGAAGAACGTGCAGTAGATGTAGTAACCGCTGGCGATGAGAAAGCCACCCAGGGTCACCACGAAAAGGGCGAACGGCATTTCGATATCCAGGCGGCCCGCAACCGGCAGCCGCGTATCAGGGGTCAGCGGGGGCGCCGCTCCTTCACTCGGACCGGAACCGGCTGGCGCATCGGCACCGGACGGGCGATGTTGTTGACCATGTCGAGCAACTTGCCGAGGAGAATGAGGATGGGCATGGCGGACTCCTGTGTCCGGTGGTTGAGCGTGCGACGGGCGCGCTTACGCCGAACGATTTAGCAGGTTGCATGCCACGAATTCCCTGGCGACCGCCGCCCGGCAAGTCCATGAAGCGCCTGACGTTACCCGTGGCCGCGTCGCGGGCCCCGCGCAATTTGGGCACCCCCTGCGAATGGGCGTCACCCGGGGACGGCTAGAATGGCTGCTGTCAAAGTTTTCGACCCTTCCCCGATGGAGACCCGACCCATGGCACAACCCGCGAAGAAACGATCCTGGAAGTGGCTGTTCTGGTTGATCGTCTTCCCGATCCTCCTGCTCGTGCTCTACACCTGGTTCGTGTTGTGGTGGAGCTACTCCGAGGGCGAGCGCGCGGGTTACGTGCAGAAACTGTCCAAGCGTGGCTTCCTTTGCAAGACCTGGGAGGGGGAACTGGCGCTCGTGACCATGCCCGGGACCGTGGCCGAGAAATTCTTCTTCACGGTGCAGCGCGAGGACGTCGCGCAGCGCGTCAATGCGACCATCGGCCAACGGGTGACGCTCGACTACCAGCAGCACATCGGCGTCCCGAGCAGCTGTTTCGGCGAAAGTGAGTACTTCGTCAACGATGTCCGCGTGATCCACGAACCCACGCTGGCACCCGATGCCCTGCCCAAGGCGTCCGAGGTGGCGCCCACCGCGCCCGTGACGCCGGCACCGGTGCCCGCGCCGGCTCCTGCGACCGAGACGAAATGAGCGGTGAACGCATCCTGATCGTCACCGGCGCCGGTCGCGGCATCGGTGCATCGATCGCCAGGCTCGGCGCACGGGACGGCTTCGCGGTCTGCGTGAACTATGCGCACAGCCGCGAATCCGCGGAGCGGGTGGTCGAGGACATCCGCGCCTCGGGTGGAACCGCCATCGCGGTACAGGCGGACGTTTCCCGGAAGGACGAAGCGCAGCGTCTCTTCGAAACCGTGGACCGCGAACTGGGCACGTTGACCGCGCTAGTCAACAACGCCGGCATCACCGGCCCGCTGACCGCGATCGAGGACATGACCGAAGACGCGTTGCGCCAGTTGTTCGCGACCAACGTCGACAGCCTCTACTGGTGCTGCGGCCTGGCCGTGAAACGCATGGCGCGCAAGCACGGCGGGAACGGCGGTGCGATCGTGAACATCGGTTCGATCGCCGCACGCTACGGCGGCATGCCCGGCATGGTCGCCTACGCATCCTCGAAGGGCGCGGTGGACAGCTTCAGCATGGGACTCGCGAAGGAAGCGGGGCCGGAAGGCATCCGCGTGAACTGCCTGCGGCCCGGCACGACACAGACCGACATCCTCGCGCCGCTCGGTGGCGAGGAGATGGGCAAGCGCGTCGCCGCGGCCACGCCGCTCGGACGCCTCGGCCTCCCCGACGAGATTGCGGAGGCAGCGATGTGGCTGATCTCCGACAAGGCTTCGTTCACGCACGGCGCGCTGCTCGACGTGTCTGGCGGGCGCTGAAGCGCGAGGTCGCGCTTCGTGCTGACGGTGTAGTTCCCCCTCCCCGGCCCTCCCCCGGCGCAGCCGGGGGAGGGGGTGTACCGCGCTCCTTCCCCCGCGACGGCATGGGTGTACGGCCCCTTCCCCCAACAATGTTGGGGGAAGGTTGGGATGGGGGCCAGCGAGCGCAACGACCTCGCCCCACCCCTCGATAGTTTGCACATCCGAGGAACCTCATAAGCCCGGCCCGGAATCCATCGTCCGAGTCGGGAGGTCGTCGCGTGTTTGCCGCGAATCGTGGCAACAGCGTGCGAGAAATCTTCTTCGCTCCCCGGGCATTCCCGCCCGGGGACGTGCTCCCGGCGTGTCACCGCGTTCGCACGCGATTCCGGTCTCTCGAGAATCGCGCCGCGCTCCGGTTCCAGCTTCGTATGGCCCCGGCCATCTGACAGGAGGATGCGATATGGGCACGAAAGAGAAACTGTTGTTGACCGCCAAGGCGCTTGCACTCGCCGCGACGGTGACGTTCGCGCCAGGGGCGTGGGCGCTGTATGTCGGCATGTATGCGATCGGCGATTTCGTACCGGGTGCCTCCGGCGGCTGCGGCTCCGACGACCGTTCGTCGTGGCCCGGCATGGCGCAGGCCTGGTGGGACGAAATGGGTTCGAAGGGTCACTACAAGGGGCCCGCCGGCAGCCAGTTCAAGTACGTCGACGGCAACATGACCGTGCGGCGATTCTGCGATCCGAACTTCGACGCCGATTGCCGCGACTACCAGTCGTCCTCGCCCTCGGGGGTGGACTGGATGGACGCCGCTATCGTCGCCACCCACGGCTGGGACGACGGTGACCATTGGGGCGCGGTCATGCGCTATCCGTTCGAAGGCGAATGCGCTCTGCGCTTCGGAGGTTCGTCCACGCAGTCCCGATGGGGCGATTCCTACCTGATGTTCGCCATCGCCTCGTCGTGCCAGAGCGCGGACGACGACAACCTGAACGGCATTCGTACCCGCATGCAGGACACCGCCACGTCGTCCAGCCGTCGCATGCACCAGTTCGACGGCTTCCACGGCCTCATGTGGATCTCGTCCAGCTTCAACGGCGACTACAAGGAAACGGCGAAGGACGGCCATTCCGGACCGATCTCCTACGCGTGGGTCACCAATCACTTCAAGAACAATTCGCTCGACTGCGCGGGCTACGACCCGTTCAACTGGTTCGGCACGTGTTCCGACCAATGCCCGATCGCGTACTCGATCGGCTCGAGCGGTGCCGATGCGCAATGGCGGTTGCTGAACGAGCGCTACAACCTCACGTTCTCCGACCCGACGAGCATCAACTACTACTGGATTCTCTACTACGAGGGCTGCAATCCCGTGGGCGAGACCACCTTCAATCCGTGATCGCGCGCGCGCATCGCCGCTCGCATTCCGAATCCCTTTTCCGGAGTCATTCCATGAACATGATCAAGCACGCGCTGCCCGCGGCCGCCGCGGGACTGGTTCTCGTCGCTGCCGGACCGGTCAGCGCAGTGGACTTCCAGAGCCCCCGAGAAATCGCTGCGTTCATGAAGGAACGCATGCCCGCCTACCTCCAGGACGACGCGACGCGCAAGCGTCTCGTCGGCGAGATGCTGAAGGTGCCCATCGCCACGCCGCTGACGCAGACCTTCGACCCGGAACGCGCCATCAAGGCGCTGTTCGGCGACGGTTCGGTCATCCCGTCCCCGGACTGCCGGCGTACCGGCACGCCGGTGGGCGAGCGTGATCCCGGCGACTGCACCGCCTCGATCGGCGATGAAAACGGCCGCGGTGCGTTCTCGAAGCTGAGCTACAGCAAGAGCCGCGGATTCGGCAACATCGAATTCGTGAAGCGTTCGCCGGTGCCGGCGCAACCGCCCGCCACCACGGACCTGCCCTCGCCGAAGTTGTCGGACGGCCAGTACTTCGACGAGGCCCTCAAGTTCCTGGGCAGCGTCCTCGGCCTGCCCGCAGGCAAAAAATACGGTGCGCCGCAGGACATCTCGGAAATCCCACTGCCTCCGGCAGGAGCCCGCCTGCCGGTACGCAACCTCAACGTCCAGGGCGGCGGCGACGAGAAGACCAATCCGATCACGATCCAGAAGGTCGTCTTCGTGAAACGCGGCTTCCCGCTCGCCTCGCCCATCCCGATCGGCAACTTCCAGCTGACGCACCTGCCGGGACCCGGCGCCGCGATGGTCATGTTCGACGCCAACGGCATTTCGGGCCTGTCGGTCAACGATTGGCAGGACCTGCGGATCGATCCGACCATGACCCCGGAGGACACCAAGTCGAGCGACGCGCTCATGGAAGAAATTGCCGAGGACCTGTTCAACGACGGCGTGCGCTCCGCTTCCGACCTGAAGTTCCATGCACTCATCTCGAGCGAACAGCGCAACCAGATCGGCCTGCTGTTGCCCGCGGTGCAGGTGGCGGTCATCCCGACACTCGTCCTCAAGGATCCGACGGAAGACGAACAGGCGAAGCTGGCCGGGCAGACCACCGGCGGCCTGGTGAAGGAGTACTCGCTGGTCAATCGCAAGGAAGCCTCCAACGCCGGCCGGCCGCGACCCGAATGATCGGCGGCTGAGCGACCAACGTTTCGGCTGCGCCCGGCGCATCGAATGGCTTGACCGATGCCCGGGCGGTCCTGAACCACCACCATCCACGAGGGAGAATTTCCATGAAGCACAAACAGCTTTCACGCACCGCTGGCGCGCTGGCGCTTGCGCTCGGCCTTGTCGCGGCCGGTCCGGCGTCCTCCGCCATCAACTTCGGGCCGAGCGGTGACGACCTGGCCAATGGCGCGTTCAACCAGATGAGCTTCGGCTCGGCCGGACGCGCCAACGTGACGCCGCTGCTCTACATCGACGATTTCGGGGCAACCGCGCCGGCGAGCCAGGCGGTCGTCGGATCCGACCTGTCGTTCGACTACAGCGTGCTCGGCATCGGAACGTCGGCGGTCACTGTCAGCTATTCGGTGACGCATGGCGGCGACGAGTTCGCCGACCCCTTCGATGACCTGCGGCTCATCGTCGCGACGCGCGCCAAGGGCGAGCCGGGATCCCTCGACACCGCGACACCCATCGGCTTCGGCAACCCGCCGGCCGCCGTAGATGCCGCGCAGTTCCGAATCCTCGACGCGGGCGCTGCGGGACCTTCGCCGATCGAGATCCTGATCGGCGCAAACAGCCTGAACGGCAGCAATGCCTGCGGCGCGGGCTGCCTCCCCGAAATGGCATTGCAATGGAACCGCGCGTCCATCGCACCCGGCGAGACCTGGACGGTCAGCTTCATGCTCGTCGACGACCCCTCGCTGGTTGGCGGTGGCCGCTATCTGCAATCCACTTCGCTCGGCGGCAGCGGGCAGCAGCTCATCTTCGGCAATCCGGTGCCGGTTCCCGAGCCGGGCACGTACGCGCTGCTGTTCGCGGGGCTCGGCATGCTGGCACTTGCGCAGCGTCGCCGCCGCCCGCTCGCCTGACGTGACGTCCCCCCGATAGGCCTGCGGCCTCTCCCCCGAAGGGGCCAGCCCTCTTGGGGCGGCCCGGCGAGGGCCGAACCGACCTCAACCTCCGCGGGCCGCTCGCGCGGCCCGCGTCGTTTCCGGAGCATGCGATGAAGCTTTCGATGGCAATCGCGGCCGCGCTGTCGGCCGTCCTGTTGAATCCGCTGTCCGCGTGGTCGGCGGATGGCGATGACGCGTCCCTCCGTGACGAGGTCCGCACGCTGCGTGATGAGGTCCGCGCCCTGCAGCAGGACATGCGGGAGTTCAAGCAGGCGCTGGCGGGCGCGAAGCGCCCGGCCGGCTGGGAGAAAGTGGATGCGGTACTCGGACCGGAGGACAGCCCGCAGGTCGGCGCTGCGGATGCGCGGCTGGTGTTGATCGAGTTCTCCGACTACCAGTGCCCGTTCTGCGCACGACACTACACGGACACCTTCAAGCAGCTCGAGCGCGAGTACGTCGCGGCCGGCAAGCTGCGCTACGTCGTGGCGGAGTTTCCGCTCGCGCAACTGCATCCGCTCGCGTTGAAGGCCGCGGAAGCGGCACGCTGCGCCCGCGACCAGGGCAAGTTCTGGGAGATGCATGCGCGGCTGTTCGCGAATCAGCGTCAGCTCGAACCGTGGTCCTCGCACGCTGACGCGCTCGGCCTCGACGCGAACGCGTTCCAGGCTTGCGTGGATTCGGGCAAGTACTCGAGCGAGATCCAGCGCAACGCATCTGCCGCGCAACAGGGCGGCATCCAGAGCACGCCGACTTTCCTGCTCGGCATCGCGACCGGCGACACCGTGCACATCGTGCGTCGGTTGCGTGGCGCTGCACCGTACGCGGCGTTCAAGACGGAGATCGATGCGTTGCTGGCGGAGCCGGTGGCGGTGAAGTAGATCCGGTCGTAGCAGTCTGCCCCCACCCTATCCCTCCCCCGGCATAGCCGGGGGAGGGGGCGGCGGCGAACCGGAAGCAGCGTTTGCATGGCATCCTTCCGGTCTTACGGAACGGAACTCGACGCCATGAACAAGATCGCCACGGTCCGCAGCGACCTCTACCGCATTCCCCTCCCCGTCACGCTCACCGACAGTACCCACGGCGAGATGACGCACTTCGAACTGATCACGGCCCGCGTCACCGACACCGACGGAGCGGAAGGTGTCGGCTACACCTACACCGTCGGCACCAACGGCCACGCCATTCATTCGACCATCACGCACGATCTTGCGGCGGGGCTCGCCGGCGAGCGTGCGGACCTGATCGAGGCGCTGTGGCAGAAGATGTGGTGGCGCCTGCACTACGGCGGTCGCGGCGGCGCGGCGACGATGGCCATCGCGGCCGTCGACATCGCGCTGTGGGACCTGAAAGCGAAACGCTACGGCGTGCCGCTCTGGACCCTGCTCGGCGGCTTCGATGCGAAGGTGCCCTGCTACGCCGGCGGCATCGACCTGTGGTTCACGCTCGAGGCACTCCTGAAGCAGACCGACGACAACCTGACGAAAGGCTTCCGTGCCATCAAGATGAAGGTGGGGCGCCCGAAGCTCTCGGAGGACGTCGCCCGCGTGAAGGCCATGCGCGAGCATCTCGGCGCGGACTTCCCGCTGATGGTCGACGCGAACATGCGCTGGAGCGCCGACGAGGCGATCCGCGCCGCGCGCGCGATGCAGCCCCACCAACTCGTGTGGCTCGAGGAGCCCACCATCCCCGACGACATCGCCGGCCACGTGCGCATCGTGCGCGAAGGCGGGCTGCCGGTCGCCACCGGCGAGAACATGCACACGCTGCACGAGTTCCAGAACATGATCCACGCGGGCGGCGTGACCTTCCCGGAACCCGACGTGACCGTGGTCGGCGGCGTCACCGGCTTCATGAAGGTCGCCCGCATCGCCGAAGCGGCGAACCTGCCGGTGACTTCGCATGGCGCGCACGACATCACGGTGCACTGCCTCGCCGCGTGCCCGAATCGCAGCTATCTCGAAGCGCATGGCTTCGGGCTGGACAAGTACATCGCGGATCCGCTGAAGATCGAGAACGGCTTCGCCATCGCCCCCGATCGTCCAGGCCATGGGATCGTGTTCGACTGGAAGGGTCTGGACGCGCTGCGGGCATGACGGGTCAACTCCTGCAAAGCTTTCAACACGAAGGGCTCGAAGGAGCACGAAGGAACCCACTCGGCTCCATCTGCGACAGGCGTGCCCTCGCCCCTGACTTTCCTTCTTGTACCTTCGTGTACCTTCGTGTCCTTCGTGTTGGAAGAAGTAGCCGTTAATGTCGATGTTCCTTCGTGTCGGATGAAGTAGGTGTTCATGCTCCCCACCACGATCAAGGTCATCGTCCGCGACTGGCTCAACGCCAACCATGTCCTGTTTTTCGGCGAGGACGAGAACGTGCTCGTGGACGCGGGCTACGTGGCCCACGCGGATACCACGGTGCGACTGGTAAGCGAACAACTCGCCGGTCGACCGCTGCATCGCCTGATCAACACGCACTGTCATAGCGATCACATGGGCGGCAACGCTGCCGTGCAGCGCGCCTTCGGCTGTCCGATCTGGATTCCGGAAGGCGAAGCGCCGCTGATCGAAGCATGGGACACGAGGGCGCTGTGGATCGACTATGCCGGGCAGCGCGCCGAGCGCTTTCGCTTCGATGCGATCATCCGGCCCGGCGATCGGCTCGCGATGGGTGGCTTCGAATGGGAGACGGTCGCAGCTCCCGGTCATGACATGGGTGCTGTCATGTTCTGGAATGCCGCCGAGAGGATCCTCATTTCGGGCGACGCGTTATGGCAGCGCGGATTCGGCATCGTGCTGCCAGGTGAAGGCTGTCGCGAACGACTCGACGCGGCGCGGGCGACGCTCGAGCGGATTCGCGAACTGGATCCGGGCATCGTGATCCCGGGTCACGGAAAGCCTTTCACGCAGATCGAAGAGGCGATCGCGATCTGCGAATCGCGCATCGGCGCCTTCGAGGCGGACGAAGCGAAGCTGGCGCGCTACGTCCTCAAGGTGATGCTGTCCTTCGCACTGCTCGACCTCGGCAGCCTCGATGAAGCGACGCTGCCGGAGTACTTCGCGAGCGTACCGCTGTACGGAGAATATGATCGCACCTGGTTCCATCTCGGGTTCGACGACCTCGCGAGGACCCTGGTGGACGACCTTGCACGCAGCGGTGCCGTCACCCGCCACGACGGGCGCATCGTGACCGCCCCGTCGGCCTGAACGCATTCCTTGCGGAGATCACACCGATGACCTCGACGTGGTTGTGCCGGCTGATCGGCGTCTGCTTCCTCAACACGGCGCTCGTATTCTCAGCGGTCCAGGCATTTGCCGCCGAACCCGATCCAGCCGCGGGCAAGCGCAAGACCGTGACCTGTAACGGCTGCCACGGACAGTCCGCGATGAAGAACGTGCCGAGCCTCGGCGGGCAGAATCCAGCGTACTTCGTCGCCGCGATGGTCGCGTACCAGGACGGCGTGCGTACGCACGCCACCATGCGCGACGTGGCCAAGTCGTGGTCGATGCAGGACCTGAAGAACTTCGCTGCGTGGTACGCCGAACCGCTCGCGCCGGCCGCCGAGGTTCCTGCGGGCGACGCACCGGCGGCGGTGCAACGCTGTGCGACCTGTCACGGCGCGGACGGTCGCGAATCGGTATCGCCCGACATTCCGCGCATCGCAGGGCAGAAGGCGGGCTACCTTGCACAGGTGCTGCGCGAATACCGCGGCGGCACGAGGGCCAATGCCGTCATGCAGCCGCAGGCCGCGGACCTGAGCGACGACGACATCGCCGCACTGGCCCGCCATTTCGCCGAGCGCCCCGGCCTCCAGGTGAAGTAGGCAGCGGCGCCGGCTGGTCGCTGCGGTATGACCCTCAGCGCTTCGTCACGACCACTTCGAGGTATTCACCGGGCACCACCAGCGATTTGGTGCCGGCGCGGTTGAAGCGCGTCAGAAGGGCAACGAGCCGATCGTGCAATGCGTCCTGGCCTTGGGCGTCCAGCGCCGCGAACACCTTGTGGGTCGGACCATAGTAGTTGCGGAAGATCTCGATGAAGTGTTCCGCGGAGCGGTAGCGGAACATGAAGTAGCGCCGTTCGCAGCGGATGTCCGCCGCGCGCGTGCCGAAGAGCTTCACGAGCCGCATCTCGGTGCCCCACGCCATCGGCGATTGCAGTCCCGGGGGCGGCGGCACGAAGCCCGCGATGGCCCGGAACAGTTCGCCGAGGAATCCCTCGGGCGTCCAGTTGGCGAGACCGATGCGACCACCGGGCTTCGTCACACGCAACAGTTCGGAGGCCGCCATGTCCTGGTTCGGCGCGAACATCACGCCGAACGTGGACAACGCCACGTCGAACGATTCGTCGTCGAACGGCAGCGCCTCCGCATCGGCCACCTGGAATTCGATCTCCAGACGGTCGCCGGCCGCACGCTGGCGTCCCTGCTCGAGCAATTCGGGAACGTAGTCGGTGGACACCACTTCGGCGAAACGACGCGCGGCCGCGAGCGAGGCATTGCCGTTGCCGGCCGCGACGTCGAGCACCGACTCGCCGGCGCGTACGTCGACGGCTTCGCAAAGCGATTCGCCGACGATCTGCAGGGTCGTGCCGACGACGCCGAAGTCGCCGGAGGCCCAGGTGGCCTGCTGGCGTGCCTTGATCGCCTTCAGATCGGGCGCGGGTGGGGATACCGGTTGCGCGTCGGTTGCGCGAATCTGTGTGCTTTGCATGATGAGTTCTCCGTGGATCAGATGTTCGGGGGCGTGTGCCTCATGGCGCGCTGTCGTCACCATCGCGTCTTAAGGTGGGCGCATTCTGGCGATCGCTCTCGATCGATGCATGTTCGCGCGTCGGCAAGACTTGTCCGCGAATCCGGAATTGCGGCCGCTCCTGATCGAAACTCCGCTGAACTTGATCGAGGCTCCAGCCTCGCGTAGACACACGAGCGTCGGCCGGCGGCGGGCATCATCTCTTGACGATCACGACTTCCAGATACTCGGCGGGGACCACCAGGGAATGCGGACCGCCGACGTTCAGGCGATCGAGCAAGGCAGCGATCTCCGCCGTGAGGCCTGACTGGGCCTGGGCATCGAGGGCATCGTAGAGCTTGCGCGTCGGACCATCGGAAACGCGGAACGCTTCGATCCAGTGCGCACCGGAGCGGTAGCGAAAATTGAAGCTCCGCCGGACACAGCGGATGTCGATCGCCTCCGGACCGAACAACGCCACGATCCGGGGCTCGGAGCCCCAGAGCGCCGGAGACTGAAGGCCCGGCGATGGTGCGAAGGCACTGATCGAGCGCCATAGCTGACCGACGAAGCCTTCGGGCGTCCAGCTCGCCAGGGCGATCCGGCCACCACTGCGGACCACGCGCTTCAACTCGCGTGCCGCGCTGGCCTGACCGGGCGCGAACATCACGCCGAAAGCGGACAGCGCCACGTCGAATGCGCCGTCGTCGAACGGCAGGGCTTCGGCATCGGCGAGCTCGAACCGGACGTCCAGGCCTTCGGCCCGGACCCGCGCCGCGCCTTCATCCAGCAGGCGCGAAACGCAGTCGGTGGACGTGACGCGGGCGAAGCGGCGTGCAGCGGCCCGCGTGGCGTGTCCGTGACCCGCGGCGACGTCCAGTACCGATTCGTCAGCCCGCACGCCAGCCGCTTCCGCCAGCCATTCGCCGACGATCTGCAGCGTCGTGCCGATCACCGCGCCATCGCCGCTCTCCCAGATCGCCTGCTGGTGCTGCCTGATCGAATCCAGGTCTGCGTCGACGGCCGGCGGGTCGGCTACATTCGGTGACGACCGCGTGCAACAGACGTTCGCGTCACGCTTCATTGCGTTGCTCCGTGCGGGCTTCGGAATGCGAGCCGGGCCCGTTGGCAACGAGCCCGATCGCGGTGTGTTGGCTGTGCATCGATGTGCCGTGCCCTCACAGGAGCGTCTGACCAGAAGGTCCGCTTCGCTTCCTGCCGGGCCGCGGCAGCAGCATTCCCACCTGCTGTCGATATTGGCGATAGCGGTCGCCGAACTGCGCGATCAGGTCACGCTCCTCGAAATAGATGCCGATCAGGACGTAGCCCGTGGTCGCCACGGCAAACAGCAGATGGCCGGCCGTCATCCGGGGCGTGGCCCAGAAGCCGAGGAGGAATCCGAGATAGATCGGATGGCGCACATGGCGGTAGAAGAACGGCGTCCTGAACTCCGGCACCGGCAGCCTGTGGCCGGTGAGTCGCGCATACACCTGCCGCAGTCCGAACAGTTCGAAGTGATTGATCAGGAAGGTGCTGATCAGAAGCACCGCCCAGCCCAGCCAGAACACGGCATGGATCGCCATGACTGCAGTCGGCGCGGTGACCGACCAGACCACCGGTTCCGCAATCGGCCGCCATTGCCAGAGCAGCAACGCGAGCGCCGAAGTCGCGGCCAGGACATAGGTGCTGCGCTCCAGCGGCTCCGGCACGATGCGTGTCCACCAGCGCTTGAAGGCGGGCCGGGCCATCACGCTGTGCTGAAGGGCGAACACGGTGAGCAGGACGAGATCGACGACCAGTGCTTCGGCGAGCGACACCGCAGCGCCGCTGTCGATGGATTTCGGGACGAGGAAGCTGCCCACGAAACCGATCGCGTAGAGAAAGGTCGACAGGAAGAAGACGTAGGTGACGACGCCGTACAGGACGCTCAGGATTGGCCTCACGTGGGAATCTCCTCGAGTGAAATGGCAGGAAATGCATCGATCCAGCGGCCGATGCGTCGATCGATCGCAGCCGCCCCCCGGTCACGCAGTTCGGTCGCTCGGCCAGGCCGCCCGCACCCGGGATAGCGTGCATGCGATCCACACGTCATCGTCGCGAACGCCATCGATGACTTGCAGGCAGGCATTGTTCAGGTCGGTTCGCGTTGACGCTTCACTGGTCATCCGGCAGAGTTGTTTGAGCGTCCGCGAATGTGCGATGAATTGATCGTGTGTCCGCGAGACTTGACCAATCCTCCAGCGAGCGATGCCTGTCATGAGCCGCGACACACTTTCCGATCTGTTGCGCACCGTGCGTTTGCGTGGGGCGGTGTTTTTCTACATCAGCTTTCGCGATGAGTGGTCCGCCGAAGGTCTTCCGGCGGAGAAGGTCGCGAACGCCGTGATGCCGGGTTGCGAACATGTCATGGAGTACCACGTGCTCCTGAAGGGCAACGGCTGGGCCGCGACCTCCGGCCTGCCGCCGGTGCGTCTCTCCGCGGGGGACATCGTGATGTTTCCGCAGGGCGACCGGAACGTGATCTCGAGCGCGCCCGGCCTGGAGCCGGTGCCCGCCAGCGCCGAATGGGTGGCGGCCCGTCGCAACGACCCCAAGCCGGTGCCCATCGCCTTTCACCATGGCGTGCGCGAGCCCGGCGTCATGCTGCCCAGGTCGGACGCCGACGCAATCCTGGTGTGCGGGTTCCTCGGTTGTGATGTGCGCCCGTTCAATCCCCTGGTCGCGGCGTTGCCACGCTTGTTGCACCTGCCGGCCTCGAAAGCGGGCAATTGGGTCACGCGGGTGATCGATCAGGCGGTGGTCGAATCCAACGAGCGGCGACCGGGCGGAGACGCGGTGCTCGAGCGGCTCTCGGAGATGCTGTTCGTCGATGCGGCGAGACGCTACCTCGACAGCCTGCCGGAGGATGCGACCGGATGGCTTGCGGGTTTGCGCGACCGCTTCATCGGTAAGGCCCTCGAGCTGCTGCACGGGGATCCGGTGCGCGACTGGACCGTGGAGTTGCTCGCGCGTGAAGTCGGCCTGTCGCGCTCCGCGCTGCACGAGCGCTTCGTCGAATTCACCGGCCAGCCGCCGATGCAGTACCTGGCCAACTGGCGCATCCAGATCGGCACGCGCCTGCTGCGCGAATCCAATCGCAATGTCGCCGCCATCGCGCTGGAAGTGGGCTACGAATCCGAGGCCGCGTTCTCGCGCGCCTTCAAGCGCGTGTTGAACGTGCCGCCGGCCGCCTGGCGCAGGTCGGTGCGCGGGGCGGCGAGCCAGGGAGACTCTGCATAGCCTTCGGCACTGCACCGGATCGGCAGCGTCGATTACCATAGGCGTCCACGAATGGCCGCCATCGCGTGCAACCCGCGACGAGCGGCCTCGAACCGCCGGAGGAGAACCCAGCCATGCGCAAGGCCCTGCTCGCGACGACCGTCGCATCCACGCTCGCCCTCACCACCCTCGGCGGCATCTTCGCAGCCGACGACGACGCCGATGCCGCACTGCTGGCGCGTGCCCAGGCGCTGTTCAAGCCGCTGCCTGCGGACGCGAGCACGCCGCAGCGGCCGCTCACGCCGGAGCGCGTCGCACTCGGGCGCGCGCTGTTCTTCGAGACGCGCGTGTCCACCGACGGCAAGCAAAGTTGCGGCGAGTGCCATCAGCCGATGTACTACGGCACGGACGCCCTGCCGCGCTCCGTCGGCAACCAGGGCAAGGTACTCCCGCGCAACGTGCCCACCGTGTTCAACACGGCGCTCCAATTCGCGCAGCACTACGGCGGCAACCGGGTGGACGTGGAGGAGCAGGCGCTGAAGGCGCTGGTGAGCCCGCTCGCCTACGGCAACAAGGATTTCGCGGCATTCGAGACGCGCCTGCGCGCCATCGCTGGCTACCGTCCGATGTTCGAGAAGGCATTCCCGGGCGAGGCCGAGCCCGTCACCGCGGAGAACTGGAGCAAGGCCATCGGCGCCTACGAGCGCACGCTGCTCACGCCTGCGCCCTTCGATCGCTACCTGGGTGGCGACAAGGCAGCCCTGGGTGCGAGCGCCCGGCAGGGCCTGGACAAGTTCATGACCTTCGGCTGCGCTGGCTGCCACAGTGGCGTCACCGTGGGCGGGCAGATGTATCAGAAGTTCGGCCTGACGGCGGACTACTGGACGCAGACCGGCAGCGTGGAGATCGACCTGTTCAAGGGCCGCGACAAGGGCCGTTTCCAGGACACGAAGAACGAGGCCGACGCCTTCATGTTCAAGGTGCAGCAGTTGCGCAACGTCGCCGTGACGCCGCCGTACTTCCACGACGGTTCGGTGGCGGAACTGCCCCAGGCGGTGCGGGTCATGGGCAAGCTGCAGCTCGGGCGCGACCTGGCCGACGCCGACGTGGCCGACATCGTCGCCTTCCTCGAAAGCCTGACGGGCGAAGTTCCGGCCGCGTTCGCCGCCGTGCCGAGCCTGCCGCCCGCGGGCTATCGAAACTAGAACATTCGCTTACCGATCGCGCGGGCGCTGCATGACCGACGAACCGGTCATGCGGTCGAACGCGTCCTCCAGGGTCGCGACCGGACGGCCTTCGGGCGTGCAGAAATAGGCCTTGGCGAGCAGAAACCGGATCGCACCCGGACCCGCATTGCTCACCCGCTGCCATTGCGAGGTGAAGTCCTTCGACCAGCCGCCATCGGGACGTGCCAGGAAATAGCTGCGCCACTCGTCCGGACCGCACCGAATGCCCTCGTAGCTGACCTGGCGCAGGCCGCTCGCCGAGGTGGCGACCAGGGTATAGCGGATGATCTCGTCGGGGCCGATCGAGAACGCGGTGCGGTCGAGGAGCACTTCCCTGCCCGGAAAACTCGGCACCTCGATCTCCATCAGATTCTCGGGCCGCGGTGCCTGCGGCGGCGGCGTGTCGCGCTCGGGCACGCGTTCCCGGGGGATCTTGTCGATCCTCGGCGGCGGCTCGGTGCCGGGGATCACGTTGCCCCGCGAATCGAATTGCTGCGCGGGTGCCAGCCCGGGCTGAAGGGCGACCAGCGCGACGCCCATCGCGCACAATGTAGTTGCTGTTCTCATGCGGCTGCTCTCCGATCCTTCAGTTCTCGGCCCGATCGGCGACAATACGCGCCTTCGGTTCCACCGCCATTGTCTCCCATCCTCTTGAACACCGGCAAAGCCGCCCGCGGCGGCCTCGTCTATTCCACCGAGCACGGCAAGTCCTGCCCGGGTTGTCGCCGCCCGATCGCGGACTGCGTGTGCGGCCGCGCCAGGACTTCGTCTATCGGGGACGGCACAGTGCGCGTGTCCCGCGTGAGCAAGGGGCGCGGCGGCAAGACGGTCACGTTGGTCACCGGCGCCGCTCTCGATACCGAGGCGCTGGCGAAGCTCGGTGCCGAGCTGCGGCGCACCTGCGGGTCCGGTGGAACGGTGAAGGACGGCACGATCGAGATCCAGGGCGATCACGCCGACGCGCTCGTCGCCGATCTCGCCCAACGCGGCTTCAAGGTAAAACGCGCCGGTGGCTAATCCCATTGATCGTCCTCCAGACGCCGAGGGCACGGTGCGCGTGTCGAAGCTCATGTCCGAGCAGGGCCTGTGCTCGCGCCGCGAGGCGGACCTGTTCATCGAACGCGGCTGGGTCTTTGTCGACGGGCAGCCGGTGACCGAACTCGGCACCCGCATCCTCCCGACGCAGAAGATCAGCTTGAGCAATGCCGCACGCGCGGCGCAGCTCACGCAGGTGACGATCCTGCTCAATAAGCCCGTGGGCTACGTCTCGGGGCAGGCGGAGGATGGCTACAAGCCGGCCGCGACGCTGGTGATGTCGCAGTCGCGCTTCAAGGGTGATCGCGCGCCGCTCAAGTTCAGCCCCGCGCACCTGAAGGGCCTCGCGCCCGCGGGCCGTCTCGACATCGACTCGACCGGACTGCTGGTGCTCACCCAGGATGGCCGCATCGCGAAGCAGCTGATCGGCGAGGATTCCGAGGTCGAGAAGGAGTACCTCGTGCGCGTGCAGGGCACGCTGTCGGCCGACAACCTGGCGCTGCTGCAGCACGGCCTGATGCTCGACGGCGAGGCGCTGAAGCCGGCGCAGGTGAACTGGCAGAACGACGACCAGCTCAAGTTCATCCTGCGTGAAGGCAAGAAGCGCCAGATCCGTCGCATGTGCGAGCTGGTGGGGCTCAAGGTCACGGGCCTCAAGCGCATCCGCATCGGCAAGGTGCGCCTGCACGACCTGCCCACCGGCCAGTGGCGCTACCTGGGACAGGACGAGCGCTTCCGGTGACCGACGATGAGGTCGTCGCCGCAACCCAGGCGTGGCTCGACGCGGCGGTGATCGGGCTGAACCTGTGCCCGTTCGCGGGGGCCGCGCGCACCGGCAATCGCATCCGGTTCGTGGTCAGCACCTCCCGCAACACCGACGCGCTGTTCGACGATCTCGTGGACGAGTTGCGCCTGCTCGCCGCGGCTGACCCCAGCGAGCTCGAGACCACGCTGCTGATCCATCCGTACGTCTTCGGCGACTTCCTGGCCTTCAACGACTACCTCGACGTCGTCGACGAGACCATCGCCGAGCTCGGCCTCGAAGGCGAGATCCAGGTGGCGACCTTTCATCCGCAGTACCAGTTCGCGGACACCGATCCAGACGACGTCACCAACTGCACCAACCGCTCGCCCTTCCCTACCCTGCACCTGCTGCGCGAAGCGAGCATCGAACGCGCCGTCGATGCCTACGGCGACACCGACCGGATCTTCGAGAACAACATCGAGACCCTGCGCCGTCTGGGCCGCGAGGGCTGGCGCCGGCTGCTCGGAGACGGGAGCGGCTCCGGCAAGTAGCAACGCAAAGCCGTACACTGCGGGTGCAGACCCCCTCCACTCGACACGAAAGGACTCACACTTGGCACAGCCCAACTACCAGTACGAGAAACGCCAGAGAGATCTGGCCAAGAAGAAGAAGCAGGAGGAAAAGCGTCTCAAGAAGCAGCAGAACAAGCCGGATCCCGCCGCACCGGGCGACCCGGCAGCGCAGCCGCCCACGACGGAATAGCCGCGGGGCCGCTCCGAGGGAGGCACCCCACCCCCCGGGAGCCGCGACCGCAGCGCGTGCGGGATCCCGGCTAGATCCCCCGGACCCGGCCTCCGCCGCTGAACGACGGCTCGAGGAAGATCTGCCGGAAGTAGTCCCGGAATACGGACATGGTGGGCGCCAGTTCGGCGCCCTTCTTCCAGGCGAGACCCACCGTCATCGCCGGAATCGCGTCCTTGAGGTTCACCGTCTCGATGCGCTTGCCCTCCAGCGACCACGGGCGGTAGACCATGTCGGACAGGATCGACACGCCCCAGCCGTTCGCCACCATGCTGCGCACCGCCTCCACGGACGAGGTGCGCAGCCGGATGTTGGCTGGAACGGCGTGCGCCCCCAGTAACGCAACGCGGTCTGGGCCGCCTCGTCCACGGTGAGCATGATGTACGGTTCACGGGCAACTTCGGCCAGCGTGACCTCCGGCAGTTCCAGCAGCGGATGCCGGGCCGAGACCCAGAGCCGCCGTTGCGACCCGAAGAAGGTCTCGCTCGCCAGCTCGGGACTCACCAGGTTGGAGGTGAGCAGCACGGCCATGTCGAACCGGTTGCCCAGCAGGCCCTCTTCGATCGCGTCGCGGCTCAGTTCGTAGACGTTGACCGTGATGCGGGGGTAGAGCTGCGAGAACCGCTGCAGGTGATACGGCAGGAAATAGCCCAGCACCGTGTAGGTGGTGGCCACGCTCACGGTGCCGTCCAGGGTGCTGTCGGCCGTGGGCACCCGCAACGCCTCGTCCACCGCCGACAGGATGGTGTAGGCGTGGCCGAGGAACTTGCGGCCCGCCTCCGTCAGCTCCATGCCGGCGTGGGTGCGGCCGAAGAGTGCGCCGCCGACCTCGGTCTCCAGCTCCTTGATCGCCGTGGTCACCGCCGATTGCGAGATGTTGAGCTGGATGGCGGCCTGGGACACCTGGCCGAGCTCCGCGGTGGCGACGAAGTACTTCAACTGCCGGATCGATAGGGACATCGCAATTTCCAGGTTCCCGCCGGTGAATCATCGGGAATCCAGATCGCTGTCTCCCCGCGCCCGGGCTGGAATCCGGCAACGGCCTGTGTGGGCTGCACTTATTTCACCCAGGCGGTGTGTCGTCCTTCTGTATTTCCGATACCCGTGCATCGAATAATATTTCTTTTTCATTTGCTGCTTCGGGTTTCTAATGAGGCTCGAGCGGTTCGGCAAGGGCAGCCGAGCCCCGGCGATCCGCACGAACCATCCCGGCAATCCGAGGAGGAGACACCATGGCACTGGCCATCAATTGCGACATGGGCGAGGCCTATGGCCTCTATAAGTGCGGTGACGACGAAGGGATCATGCCCTTCATCACGCTCGCGAACGTGGCGTGCGGCTTCCATGCCTCGGACCCGGTGGTGATGCGCAAGACCGTGCGCCTCGCGAAGCAGCATGGCGTGAAGGTCGGCGCGCACCCGTCCTACCCCGACCTGCAGGGCTTCGGGCGGCGCGAGATGAAGATGACCCGCGACGAGCTCTCGGCCTGTCTCATCTATCAGGTGGGTGCGCTCAAGGCCTTCCTCGACGCCGAAGGCATGCCGCTCAACCACATCAAGCCGCACGGCGCCCTCTACGGCGTGGCCGCGCGCGACGAGAATGTCGCCAATGCCATGGCCGACGCAGCCGCGGTGTTCGGCGTACCGCTACTGGGCATGGCGCGCACCAAGCACGAAGAGGTCTATGCGAAGCGGGGCATCCCCTTCTTCGCCGAGTACTACACCGACCTCGACTACAACGACGACGGCTCGCTGATCATCACTCGCGAGCACGAAGGCAAGGATCCGGTCGAAGCGGCCAGGCGTACGGTGCGTGCGGTGAAGGACGGCAAGGCCACCTCCATCACCGGCAAGGACATCCCGATGCGGGCCGACTGCATCTGCGTCCATTCGGATACGCCCGGGGCGGTCGACCTGGCGCGTGCCGTGCACGACGCGCTCGTTCCCTGGCTCGGCAAGGAAACCATCCGCAGCGCCGCCACCGCGCACTGAACGGCGCTCGCCCGTGCCGCACGTCCTGTACAACGGACCGACCAGCCCCTTCGGCCGGATGACCCGGGTCGTCGGCCTGGAGTTGGGCATCCCGGTGGAAGAGCGCGAGATCGACGTCTACACGGCGGAATTCCTCGATCCGCTCAACCCGTTGCGCCAGATCCCGACGCTCGAAACCGAGAGCGGTGAAGTGCTCTACGACAGCCGCGTGATCTGCCGCTGGTTCGACAGCGTCTCCGGCCGCGCGAAGCTCATCCCTTCCGACCGGCAATGGGAAGTGGAGCGGCGCTGGGCGCTCGCCATCGGCGTGATGGAGGCGGGCGTGGGCCGGCGCCTGGAGATCGTGCGGCCGGAGGGCGAGAAGAGCCCGAACCAGATCGCGAAGCTCGAAGTGCGCATCAATCGCGCGCTCAACCAGCTCGAGGTCGAGGCGCCCGCGCTGCGCGACGCTGGCGTGCGCATGGATTCCGTCGCCGCCGCCGTCGCTCTGGAATACACTGATTTCCGGTACACGCGTGACTGGCGCGCGCGCTGTCCCATGCTCGATGCATGGCTCGCGACCTTCAGCGCGCGGCCGAGCCTCGTGCAGACCCGACCCCACTAGTCCCCCGTTTGAGGAGCAGGCAATGGCCCACCACGAGGTTCTCTCCCCGCTTCCCGGCACCTTCTACCGCAAGCCCGCGCCCGACGCCGAAGTCTTCGCCAAGGAAGGCGCGACCGTGAAGGTCGGCGACGTCATCGGGCTGGTGGAGGTGATGAAGCAGTTCAGCGAGGTCCAGGCCGACGTGGCAGGCAAGGTGTTGCGGTTCCTCGTCGAGAACGAGGACGCCGTCGAGCCCGGCCAGCCGCTCGTGACGATCGAGACCGCCTGAGTCCGTCGCACCGTGCCGATCCGCAGACTGCTGGTGGCCAATCGCGGCGAGATCGCCGTGCGGGTCATTCGCGCTGCGCGTGAACTCGGCATCCAGACCGTCGCGGTCCATAGCGATGCCGACCGCGAGAGTCTCGCGGTGCGCATGGCCGATATCGTGGTGCCCATCGGCCCGCCGCAGGCCGCGAAGAGTTATCTCAACGTCGACGCGCTGATGAAGGCCGCGCTCGACTCCGGCGCCGATGCCGTGCATCCAGGCTACGGTTTCCTGTCGGAGAACGCCGCGTTCGCGGAGAAGGTCGAAGGCGCGGGGCTCGTGTTCGTCGGGCCGACGCCGGAAGCGATCCGCACCATGGGCAACAAGTCGCTCGCGCGCGAAACGGCGGCGAAGGCCGGCGTGCCCTGTGTCCCCGGCAGCGCCGGCGTAGTGGAATCCATCGACGAAGCGGTCGAGGTCGCCGGGACGATCGGCTGGCCGATCATGATCAAGGCCTCCGCCGGCGGCGGCGGCCGCGGCATCCGGGTCGCGAACGACGCGAACGAGTTGCGCAGCCAGATGGCCACCGCGCAGGCCGAGGCGCAGGCAGCGTTCGGCGACAAGAGCGTCTATCTCGAGCGGTTCATCCGGCGTGCGCGTCACGTGGAAGTGCAGGTGCTCGGCGACGGGAAGAATGCGGTGCATTGCTTCGAGCGCGAATGCTCGTTGCAGCGCCGGCGGCAGAAGATCCTCGAGGAGGCACCTTCGCCGGCACTTTCCGCCGAGACACGCACGCGGCTGTGCGAATCGGCCGTGCAGCTCGCGCGATCGGTGGGCTATCGCGGCGCCGGCACGCTCGAATATCTGTACGACGACGAATCGCGCGAGTTCTTCTTCATCGAGATGAACACGCGCATCCAGGTGGAACACCCGATCACGGAGATGATCACCGGCATCGACCTGGTGCGCGAGATGATCCGCATCGCCGGCGGCGAGCCGCTCCGCTTCAAGCAGAGCGACATCGTCATGCGCGGTGTCGCCATCGAATGCCGCATCAACGCCGAGGATCCGGACAAGAACTTCATGCCGAGTCCAGGCAAGGTGCACGAGGTCATCCTGCCGGGCGGCCCCGGCGTGCGCATCGACTCGATGCTGTATCCGGGCTACACGGTCCCGCCGTGGTACGACTCGCTGCTCGCGAAGCTCGTGGTGCACGCGGAGGATCGCCCTGCCGCGATAGCGCGCATGCGCCGCGCGCTCGGTGAACTTCGCATCGAAGGCATCAAGACGACGCGCGGACTGCATCTCACGCTGATGGACGAGCCGCGCTTCCAGTCCGCCGATTTCCACACCAATGCCCTCGAGAGCTGGCTCGCCGCGCGAGCCGCCCCGGCGCCCGCCCCCGTTTTGACCACTCCTTCCTGAGGACCGTCCATGGCAGCCGCAACCGCCCGCTACAGCTTCGGAGCCGACGAGCATGTGTTCGTCGAACTTTCCGAGGACATGTCGCTAGAGTCGTTCTTCAAGGGCATGGCGATCACCGACGCGCTCGCGAAGCGCAAGGTGCCCGGCGTGACCGAGATCTGTCCCGCGAACGCGTCCTACCTGGTGCGCTTCGATCCGGACGTGATCCATCCGAACGAGATGCTGAAGGTCCTGCAGCAGCTCGAGCGCGATCTTGGCAGCGCCGAACTGGAAGTCCCCACACGCATCATCGAAGTGCCGGTGTACTACAACGACCCGTGGACGCGCGAGACGCTGATGCGCTTCCGCGAGCGGCACCAGGATCCGAACGCCACCGACCTCGAGTACTCCGCGCGAGTGAATCACTACGCGTCGGTGGACGCGTTCATCGACGCCCATGCCGGCAACCCATGGTTCGTGTCGATGGTCGGTTTCGTGGCGGGGCTGCCGTTCCTGTTCCAGATGGCGGAGCGCGCGAAGCAGATCGAGACGCCCAAGTACCTGCGGCCTCGCACCGACACGCCGAAGCTCACCATCGGCCACGGCGGCTGCTTCGGTGCCATCTACTCCGTGCGCGGCGCGGGCGGCTACCAGATGTACGGCATCACGCCGGCGCCGATCTTCGACCCCGCGCAGAAGCTGCCGTACTTCCGCGACTTCATGTGCTTCTTCAAGCCCGGCGACATCGTGAAGTACCGCAAGATCGATCGCGCGGAGTACGACCGCATGAATGCCCAGGTGGAAGCCGGCACGTTCGATCTTCGCATCCGCCCCGTGTCGTTCTCGCTCAAGAAATTCCTGGCCGACCCAGCCGGCTACAACAAGAATCTGGAGGGCATCCTCTATGGCCATTGAGATCGTCAAGCCCGGGCTGGCGACCACCGTCCAGGACGCCGGCCGCCCCGGCTACTACAACGTGGGCATTCCGCTGTCGGGTGCGCTCGACCAGTACTCCTTCCGCTGCGCCAACCTGCTCGTCGGCAACGACGAGAACGCCGCGGTGCTTGAATGCACGTTGCTCGCGCCCGAACTCGCCTTCGATGCCCCGGCCATCGTCGGCATCACGGGTTCGGAAGCGAATCCGAAGGTCAACGGTGTCGCACTGCCGCGCAACGAAGCCTTTGCCGTGAAGGCGGGCGACAAGCTCACCTTCGACTTCATGCGCGTGGGCGCACGGGCCTACATCGCCGTGGCGGGCGGCATCGACGTGCCGGTGATCCTCGGCAGCCGTTCGACCTACGGCCTCGGGGCCTTCGGCGGGTTCCAGGGTCGCAAGCTCGCCGCTGGCGACAAGCTGCCCATCGGCAAGGCGACACCGAAGGCGCAGGCCGGACGCAAACTGCCCGCGGATCTCGCGATGCCACTGCCGAAGGAGACCGAACTGCGTGTCGTGCCCGGGCTGTATTTCCACCGCATCACCGATGCCTCGGCGGACACGTTCTTCTCCGACACTTGGGCGGTGGCGCCGGAAGCGGATCGCATCGGCTATCGCTACAAGCAGGGCCGGCCGCTGCAATGGCGCGAGCGCAAGCAGCCGTTCGGTGCGGGGTCCGACCCGTCGAACATCGTCGACGCCGGCTATCCGTACGGCTCGATCCAGGTGCCGGGGGGCGTCGAGCCGATCATCCTGCACCGCGATGCGGTCTCGGGCGGCGGCTACGCCATGATCGGCACCATCATCAGCGCCGACATGGACAAGATCGCCCAGATGCAACCCAACTACAAAGCTCGTTTCGTGCGCGTTGACATGGATCAGGCTCTCGCGGCACGGCGGGACTACAAAGCACGGATGGATCGGGTCAGGCAGGCGTTGGCTTGAAGCACACGGATCTCTGATCGAACGCCGCCTCGTTACCAACTCGTCGGGCCTCGGGAGCAAGCACCATGAGCGCAAATGTCGACCGCATCACGCTGTCCGTAGTACGAGGGGTCCTCGAAACCACGCAGCGTGAGATGACCCTCACGCTCGAGAAGACCGCCCGGTCGAGCGTGTTCAACACCGCCCACGACTACAGCAACGCGATCTTCAACCACCGGGCCGAGATGATCCTGCAGGGGCAGGACATTCCCATCCATCTCGGATCGCTGATGCCCGCGATGAAGGCCGTGGCCGGCTACTTCGCCGACGACACCAACGAAGGCGATGTGATCTATCACAACGATCCGCGCTACATGGGCAGCCACATCCTGGACTGCTGCATGTACAACCCGGTCTTCTACAAAGGTGAACTGGTGTTCTGGACCGTGTGCAAGGGCCACGTCACGGATATCGGCGGACCCGTCCCGGCCGGGTACAACCCGGACGCGAAGGAGCTCTACGCGGAAGGCCTGCACATCCCGCCCGTGAAGCTCTGGGACCGCGGCAAGGAGCGCAAGGACGTCGTCAATTTCATGCTTTCCAACATGCGCGCACGCCGCGATCAGGAAGGCGATCTCAGGGCCCAGTACGGGGCGGTGAAGGTCGGCGAACGCAATCTGATCGCCCTGCTCGACAAATACGGCGTGAAGACCGTGCAGGCGTGCATCGACGAACTGATGGACATGGCCGACCGGCAGATGCGCGCCCTGATCGGTTCGCTGCCGGACGGCGTGTACGAAGACAGTGCGCTGGTCGAGGACGCGGGGCACGGCTACGGCGATCTCGAGATCAAGGCCCGCATTGAAATCCGCGGGGACACGTGCAAGATCGCCATCAACAGTCCGCCGCAGATTCCCTACTTCATCAACTCCTACGCCGGAAATACGGTGTCGGGCGTCTATCTCGGCCTGATGATGTTCGCCCAGGTGGATCCGCCCTACAACGAGGGCCTGTATCGGTGCGTCGAACTCGATCTCGGACCCAAGGGCACGCTGTGCAACGCGGTCGAGCCCGCGCCCTGCGTCAACTGCACCACGACGCCCATGGAAACCCTGGCGGATGCCGTGCGCAAGGCGCTCGAGAAGGCCGCGCCCGACCGTGCCGTCGCATCGTGGGGCCATGCGAACGGCGTGAACATCGCGGGGCAGGACACGCGCAACAACGAGGAATACGTGAGCATGATCCTCGCCAGCATCATCTCCGGTGCCGGCGCCACCGCGTACATGGACGGTTGGCATGCGTGCGGACCGCAATGCTGCTTCGGTGCGCTCACGTCGGGCGACATCGAAGTGCTCGAGTACTCCTATCCGATCATCATTCACCGGTATTCCCTGATGACCGATAGCGGCGGCGCGGGGAAATTTCGCGGCGGGTCCGGAACCGTGTGGGAGGTAGAACCCCTCGACCACGAGATGACGGTCATCACCTTCGGCGAAGGGCGCCGCTTTCCGGCGCTCGGCGCGGCAGGCGCGCACAGCGAACTGAACGACGCCAAGGTGGGACGCCTGGTGGTGCATACCGCCGACGGAGAAAAGATCTATCGCGACAACGTGGTCGTCACCATCAAGCCGGGCGAGCGCGCCGCCAATCACAATCCCGGCGGCGGCGGATACGGCAATCCGTTCGAGCGGCCGGTGGAGCGCGTGGCCGACGACGTCCGCAACGGAATGGTGTCGGTGGCCGGTGCGCGGGCGGACTACGGCGTGGTGATGGATCCGGCGACGCGCGGGGTGGATCAGGAGGCGACGACCCGCCTGCGCCGCGAGCGCGCGGCGCCCTGATACCTGTCCGCAACAGCGACTTTTCGGCACCCCAGACATGGCCAAGAAATACAGGCTCGGCATCGACGCCGGCGGCACGTTCACCGATTTCGTCTTTTCCGACGACGAGCGCAATGTCCGCCTGTTCAAGTCCACCTCGACACCGGACGACGGAACGCTCGCCATCGATGCCGGGTTGCAGCAGATCAGCGCCGCCGTGGGTCGGCCGGTGGAAGACATCCTCGCCGATACGGACTTGTGCATCAACGGCACGACGGTCGCGCTCAATGCGTTGATCCAGTTCAAGGGGGTCAAGGTCGGGCTGATCTGCACCGCGGGACACGAGGACTCCATCGAGATCCGCCTCGGTCACAAGGAGGACGGCCACCGTTACGACGCGAAGTACCCCCCGGCCCGGATGCTCGTGCCCCGCTATCTCCGTGCCCCGATACGAGAACGCATCCGGTCGGACGGCAAGGAGCACCTCGCGCTCCACGAAGAGGACGTGCGCGCTGCGTGCGAGCTGTTCCGCAAGGAAGGCGTACAGGCGGTGGTGATCTCGTTCGTGTGGTCGGTGCTCGACACTTCCCACGAGCGGCGTGCCGCGGAAATCGTGCGCGAGATGCTGCCGGGCGTGTTCCTGTCCCTCGGCTCGGAGGTGTTCCCGCAGACGCGCGAGTACACGCGGACCTCCACGACCATCCTCAATGCCTACCTGGGTCCGGTGCTGCAGGGTTACGTCAACGGCATCGATGCCTACATGCGAAAACGCGGACTCGATGCGCCCGTGCAGTACTTCCAGTCGAACGGCGGCATGGCCACCGGCAAGGCCATGGCGCAAAAGGCCGTGTACGCGATCAACTCCGGTCCGGCTTCGGCACCGCAGGCCGGCCTGTACTTCGCCAAACCGCTGGGCATCGACAACATCATCACGGTCGACATGGGCGGGACGTCGTTCGACATCACGCTCACGCAGGGCGGACGCACCAACATCAGCAAGAACATCGATTTCCTGCGCTATCGGATCGGCGTCCCCATGATCCAGGTGGAGACCCTGGGTGCCGGCGGCGGGTCGATCGCCTGGATCGACCAGAGCGGCCTGCTGCTGGTGGGTCCGCAGAGCGCCGGTGCGGTGCCAGGGCCGGCCTGCTACGGCCGGGGCGGACGCGAGCCCACCGTGAGCGACGCCAACGTGGTGCTGGGCTATCTGCATCCCGAGCAACTGTTGCGTGGCCGTCTGAAGCTCGATCGCCAGGCCGCGATCAATGCGATCCAGGAGCGGGTGGCGGGCCCCTTCGGGATGTCGGTGGACGAAGCCGCCTACGGCATCTTCAGGATCGTCAACAACAACATGGTGGGGGGCATGCGACGCGTGTCCATCGAGCGCGGCTACGATCCGCGCGACTTCACGCTCGTGGGCGCCGGCGGCGCGGGACCGCTGCACATTACCGCGCTCGCGGCGGAAATGGGCATCCGCCGTGTGCTCGTGCCGAAGCTCGCGTCGGGCCTGTGTGCATTCGGCCAGATCATCTCCGACGTCAAATACAACTACATGGCCGCCTGCCCCATGCGGCTGGACCAGGGCACCGACTTCGGCGTCATCCGCAAGCTCTATTCGAGCATCGAGCAGGACGCGATCGACGCGCTGCGGGCGGAAGGCTTCCGTGACGCCGACATCGCCATCGAACGCAGCATGGACCTGCGCTACGTCGGGCAGGTCCACGAATGCACGGTGGAACTCGGCTCCATGGAGATCTCGAGCGACACGTACCGCGAAATCCGGGCGCGCCTCGACCGCGTGCACAAGCAGCTCTTCACCTACGACGAACCGGAAAGCCTGGCCGAAGTGGTCAACATCGAGAGCACGGTGTTCGGCCGCGTGCCCAAACCGGATCCGCCGTGCTACCCGGACGGCGGCAAGGATGCGTCGCCTGCGAAGAGCGGCCAGCGCGACGTCGTGTTTCCGGTCGACGGCCGCATCCAGCGCCTGCCCACGCCCATCTACGACGGCGCGAAGATGCTGACGGGCAACGTGGTCACCGGCCCTGCGATCATCGAGGAGGAAACGACGTCCATCGTGGTCGAGCCAGGCTGGGTCGCCACCCTCGATCCGCATGGTACGTACATTCTCACCCAGACATGAGCGCGAACCCTGTGCACATCTTTGGGGCCGCGGGCTGCGTCGATGCACGCGTATGACTCACCGACCCTTTGGCATTCCGCAGGGCGCCGAGGGAATCGTGCATCGGTTCAATCGATTGACCGCGATGCGCGGATGTCGCGCTGCTGGCACCGTGGTTGCACTGGGAAGCGGGCGCGGCAAACCGCACTGCTCGAGCACAACAATGCCGGAGAGGTGCTCCATCGCCAACGAAACGTCGTGTCCCGAGCTTCTTCGAGGATCACGACACCGCGCATGGAGCGCATCGATCGGATTGCAGGGAAGGTTGTAGTCGTCTCGAAGTCCCGTAGTCAGGCCGGGGAGTGGTGGGCGTCAACGCCGACGCAGTGTCGACGTTCGCCAGGAGATCCGCGTTGCAGCCGCAACGCACGCACATAGGGAGAGATGCACGATGAAAACGACGATGAAATGGGCAATGGCCGCCTTGGGATTGGCGCTGCTGTCGGGCGGTCAGGCGAACGCCCAGGACAAGTGGTGGCCGATCAAGGTATTCGATGCGACGTCGGGCAAGAATGTCCCGGTCGAATACTCACCGCTCCCCAAGGCCGCGAAGCCGTGGAAGATCTGCGTGCTGTTCCCGCACATGAAGGACAGCTTCTGGGTCGCGGTGGCCTACGGCATTGTCGAGGAAGCCAAGCGCATGGGTGTCAACATGACGCTGTACGAAGCGGGCGGCTACGAGAACCTGCCGAAGCAGCTGTCGCAGTTCGACGATTGCATGGCTTCGGGCTTCGACGCCATCGTGGTGGGTGCCATTTCGGAGGCCGGCCTGTCGCAGAAATTCAAGGAAGGCATGGCCAAGGGCAAGCCCGTCATCAGCACGGTGAACCCGGTGGACAAGGCCGAGACCACCGCCAAGATGTTCGTCGAGTTCGACACCATGGGGCACCAGACCGGGGACTACCTGGTCAAGAGCCTCGCCGGCAAGCCCGCACAGGCGGTCAACTTCCCGGGTCCGGCGGGGTCGGGCTGGGCCGAGAAGTTCAATGACGGGTTCAAGGCCGCCATCAAGGGCACCAGCGTCAAGCTGCTCGACGAGAAGTTCGGCGACAGCGGCGTGGCCGTGCAATTGAAGCTGGTCCAGGACGCGCTGCAGACCTATCCGGACATGAACGTCATCTGGGGTACGGCACCGACGGCCGAAGCCGCGATCGGCGCCGTGGCCGAAATCGGCCGGCAGAAGGACATCATGATCATGTCCTCGTACGAGAACCAGGCCATGCTCGACGCGCTCAACAAGGGTGAGATCCTCGGCTTCGCCACGCAGTATCCGGTGCTCGAAGGCCGGGTCGCGATCGACATGGCGGTGCGTGCCCTCGAGAAGAAGCCCCTGATGAAGTTCGTCAAGCCCATTCCCGACATGGTCGCCAAGTCCAACCAGAGCAAGATCAACATGAGCCTGGTGCTGGCGCCCGCCTCGTGGAAGCCGGTGTACTCCGTAGCAGCCAAGTAAGGTGACTGCACCCGCCGCACCGATGCCTGCGCAGCCGCGCAGGCCCGGGTGGCGGGTGCATCACCGCATGATCATCGAATGAGCGCACAAGACGGCAATCTGCCCCCTCCCTTGCCCTCCCCCGGCAAAGCCGGGGGAGGGGATGTACACCCCCTTCCCCCACCGTCGGTGGGGGAAGGTCGGGATGGGGGCCATGCCTCAGCGATGCCGCTGCTGGAACTCACCGGGATCTCGAAGCAGTTTCCCGGGGTACTGGCCCTCGACAACGTCGATTTCGATCTGCGTCACGGCGAGGTGCATGTCCTGTTCGGCGAGAACGGGGCTGGCAAGTCCACCCTGATCAACGTCATCGCGGGCACCTTTGCGCCCGACAGCGGCCGCTTCCTCTACCAGGGACGCGAGATCCGCAAGTTGACGCCGCATCAGGCGCGGGTGATGGGCATCAGCCCGGTCTTCCAGGAATTCAGCCTGGTGCCGGAGATGACCGTCGACGAGAACCTGTTTCTCGGTCGTGAACGGTCGCGCTTCACCTTCCTGAACAAGCGCGCCATGCGCGCGAAAGCCCGCGAGGTCATCGCGGAGCTCGGCTTCAACCTCGATCCGACGCGCAAGGTCGGTTCGCTCTCGCGCGCCCACCAGCAGATGGTCGAGATCGCCAAGGCGATGCTGACCGACGTGCGCCTGCTGATCCTGGACGAACCCACCGCCTCACTCACCGAGGCCGAGACGATCAAGCTGTTCGCGCTGATCGACCGGCTGCGGGCCCAGGGCGTGGGCATCATCTATGTCTCCCATCGCATGGGCGAGATCAAGCAGATCGCCGATCGCATCAGCGTGCTGCGCGACGGCCGCAAGATCGCGACGGTGCGGGCCGACGAGATCTCGGACACCGAACTGGTCGAACTGATGGCGGGCCGCAAGATCGACGTGCTGTTCCCGCACGTCGATCATCGTCCGGCGGAAGACCTGCTCGAAGTGCGCAATCTCACGCTCGCATCCGGCATCGTGAAGGACGTCAGCTTCCACGCGCGCGCCGGCGAGATCACCGGCATCGCCGGCCTGGTGGGCTGCGGCAAGTCGGAACTCATCCGTGCCGTATTCGGGCTCGATCCGATCGCCTCGGGAACGGTGCTGCTGTACGGCAAGGAGACGACGGCATTCCGCCCCACGGCGATGTTGCGTGCGGGCGTGTGCTACTTCCCCTCGGATCGCGTGGCGGAAGGACTGGCCCTGGCGCGGCCGATCCGAGAGAACGTCTCGATGGCCGCGCTCGATCTTCCCGGCTTCGCCAAGGGCCAGGTGATCCGGCGCAAGGAGGAAAAGAAGACCATCCAGGACATCGTGGACCGCCTCAAGCTGCGTCCGCCGCAGATCGAGCCGGCCGTCGGTCGGCTCTCGGGTGGCAACCGGCAGAAGGTGGTGCTGGGCCGCGGCCTCGCCCGCGACATCCGCGTATTCCTGTTCGACGAACCGACCGTCGGCATCGACGTGGGCGCCAAGCTCGAAGTCTACGAACTGATGAAGGTGCTCCTCGACATGGGGGCGGCCATCGTGCTGGTCTCGTCGGAGCTGCCCGAGGTGCTCCATCTGTCGAACCGGTTGTACGTGATGCACCACGCGCAGATGGTGGCGGAGCTCACCGGCCGCGACATCAACGAACAGGCGGTCCTGGCCTGCTTCTTTCGCGAGAACGGTCCGAACACTTCGGACGAATCGACGCCGGTGGAACCGGCCGTGGCCTCCGCCGCATGACATCCGCCACGATCCACGCAGCACCGGTTTCGACGCCCGTGCTGGCGAAGGTCGGAAGCGCACTGCGGCGCATCGGATTCCTGCCCGCACTCCTGATCGTGCTCATCGTCCTGCTCGTCCTGTTCGAGCCGCGCTTCATGGGCATGTTCAACATCTTCAACGTGGCGCGCAATTCCTCCGCGCTCATGATCGTCGCCTCCGGCCAGATGCTGGTGCTGGTGGTCGGCGGCTTCGACCTGTCGGTGGGGGCCGTCATCGCGCTCACCAGCGTGGTCACCGCGAAGGTCATGGCGGTGATGCTGGAAGCTTCACCCGAAGACGTGCCCATGGCGATCGCCGCGGGCGTGGCCGCAGGCATGGCGTGCGGATTCGTCACGGGGCTCATCAACGGCGCCTGCGTCGCGTTCCTGCGCATCTCGCCGTTCATGGTGACGCTCGGCACCAGCTCGATCGCGACCGGCGTCGCGCTGCTGCTCACCAACGGCATTCCGGTGTACGGCATGCCCGACGCTTTCGTGAAGGATTTCGGGCGCGCGATCTGGTTCGGACTGCCGATGCCGGTCTACGTGAGTCTCGCGATCCTCGCGCTGGTCTGGGTCATGCAGCGACAGACCACGGTCGGACGCTACATCCACGCAATCGGCGGCAACGTGCAGGCGGCCATGGTCTCGGGCGTGAACACGAACTTTTACCTGATCCTCGCCTATACGCTCTGTGGCATGCTCGCATCGCTCACCAGCCTGCTGTTGACCGCCCGGCTCGGATCGGGCCAGGCGACGATGAGCGGCAATCTCATGCTCGAGAGCATCGCGGCGGGCGTGATCGCCGGGGTGAGCTTGCGCGGCGGCGTGGGTCGCGTGGAGATGGTGGCGTTGTCGGCACTCTTTCTCTCGATCCTGACCAACGCCATGAACCTGCTCAAGGTCAACAGCAAGATCCAGACGATCTTCATGGGGATCATCGTGGTGGCGGCGGTGGCCCTGGATGAACTCGCCAAGCGGCGCGCGCGCAGTGCGCGCGAGGTGTGACCGGCGCCCGGACCATGACGACCGGATCGGAGATTCCCCGTGAGTGAACCCGCCGTCCGTGCCGCGAAGCCGGGAACCGCGCACGCCGTGGCCGCGTTCATGGCGCGCCACGGTCTCATCATCGCGCTCGTCGTGATGGAGATCGGGTTCGCCATCGTCGAACCGCTGGTGCTGTCGCCGGGCAACCTGCTCAACATCATCCAGCAGACGAGCTACATCGCCGTCTTCGCCGCGGCGCAGATGGTGGTGATCGTGACGCGTGGCTTCGACCTCTCGCTCGGCACCACCGTCTCGGCCGTCAGTGTCGCGTCGGCCCTGGTGATGACCGGCATGGTCGCCCATGGATCGACCGACCTGTCGCTCGTGATCCTCATGGGGACGCTCACCGCCCTGGGACTCGGACTCGCGGTCGGCCTGTTCAACGGCATCTGCGTCTCGGTGCTCAACGTGAACGCGTTCGTGACCACGCTGGGCAGTCTCAACATCTGCTTCGGCATCGCCACCACGATCTCCGACGGCCGTCCGGTGTTCGACGTGCCCAAGGAGTTCAGCACCCTGCTCTACAGCGGCACGATCTTCGGCGTACCCGCCCCGGTCGTCATCGCCATCGTGGTGCTGATCGCGATCCACCTGATGCTGAACTGGACGGTGTTCGGCCGATCGCTTTACCTGATCGGCGGCAACCCCCGGGCCGCAGCGCTCGCCGGGTTACCCAGCAAGCGGTACCTGACGACGGCCTATGTCGTTTGCTCACTGCTCGCCGCGATCGGCGCCCTGATGCTGACGGCGCGCACGGGATCGGGCGAACCGAACCTGGGCGGCAACGTCACGCTGCAGAGCATCGCCGCCGCGGTGATCGGCGGCGTGAGCCTGCGCGGCGGCGTCGGCGGGACCTCCGCCGCGGTGCTGGGTGCCTTGTTCGTGACGGCGCTTTCGAACTGCATGGGATTGGCCCGCATCGACGGCTACATCCAGCAGATCATCCTCGGCTGCGTCATCATCGCAGCGATCTTCGTGGATCGCCTGCGCACGGGCGTGCGTTGAACCGGTCGATGCTGCGCCGATGAACGAGGCAGGTGCATCCGTGCTGGATCCGGTGACCCAGGAGATCCTGCAAGGCAAGCTGCTCGCGATCGTCGACGAGATGGGCATCGTGCTGGCCCGCTGCAGCATGAGCCCGGTGGTCTACGAGGTGCTCGATTTCGCCTGCGGCATCTGCACCGTGGCCGGCGATCTCGTTGCCCAGACCAACGGCATCACGCTGTTCACCGGCACCTTCTCCACGCAGGTGCGTGCATTGCACGAGCGCTTCGATGCCAGCATGGCCCCGGGGGACGTGTTCATGACGAACGATCCCTATCAGGGCGGCACGCACGGCTGCGATTTCGCGGTCGTGCGGCCCATGTACGACGGCGCCGAGCGCGTCGGCTACGCGATCACGGTGGCGCACTGGCTGGACGTCGGTGGCGCCGTCCCGGGCAGCCTGCCGGCCGACGCCACGGCGATCTTCCAGGAAGGGCTGCGCCTGCCCGGCGTGCGCGTCATGCGCGGCGACCGGTTGATCGACGACATCGTCGCGATCATTCGCGAGAACGTGCGCCTGCCGGAACTGGCGCTGGGCGACCTCAACGCGCAACTCGCGGCAGCGCGCATCGCCGAGCGCCGCGTCCAGGAGATCTGCGCGAAGTACGGCCGTGCGACCCTCGCGAGCGCGTTCGGGAACATCCTGGTAGCGAGCGAGCGGCAGGCACGTGCGGCCGTCCGCGCACTGCCCGACGGCTGCTATCGCGCCTCCGACTTCATCGACGGCGATGGCCGCACCGACGATCTGATCCCGATCGAGCTCGCCGTCACCATCGACGGCGACGAGATGACCTTCGACTACACCGGGTCGTCGGCCGCACGGGCGGCACCGATCAACTGCTCGCGCGGTGCGCTGCAATCAGCCGTCAAGACCATCTTCAAGGCCATGGTGGCACCGCAGGCACCCTCCAACGACGGGTGGTTTCGCCCGGTGCGCGTGATCGTCCCCGACGGAACGGTGTTCAGCGCGGTGAAGCCCAGTCCCACCGGCTGGTACTACGAAGGCTCGGCGCAAGCCTCCGAACTCGCCTGGAAGGCGCTCGCACCGATCGCACCGGAGCGCTTCTCTGCCGGCAGCTACACGAGCCTGTGTGCCACGTATTTCTGCGGCACCCTGCCGGACGGGCGCGAGTTCGTGCACATCGAACCGCAGCACGGCGGCTGGGGCGCCACGTCCTACCGCGACGGCACCAACGCGCTGATCGCCGTGACCGACGGCGACACCTTCAACTATCCGGTCGAGTTGCTGGAAGCGAAGTTTCCGCTGCGCATCGTCCGGCATGCACTCAATATCGAGGGCGGTACCGGCGCCGGTCAGTGGCGGGGCGGGTTCGGCGTGATCCGCGAGTACGAGGTGCTCGCCGAAGGCATGTACCTCTACGCAAGCTTCGGACGCTCCGCCACCCGCCCCTGGGGTCTCGCCGGCGGACGAGAGGGGTCGCTGAACTACATCGAAGTCGTGCGCCCGGACGGTTCACGGACTCGTCTCGCGCGCACCGCCTACCACGCACTGCACACAGGAGACCGCGTCCGCCTGGTGACGGGCGGCGGTGGTGGCTGGGGCTCGCCGGAGCTGCGTCCCCCCCAACAGATCCGCGACGACATCGCCGACGGCTACATCGACCCCGTCAGCGCCGAACGCGAGTACCAGCTGGCGGACCGCATACCGGCTCCAGCCGCGACGGCCTGAGTCGTGAGCTACCTCGCCACGGACGTCGGCGGAACCTTCACCGACCTGGTCCACTTCGATACGAGCAGCGGCCGCATTTCGGTGGCGAAGACGCTGACCACGCCGGACGATCCTTCACGCGGTGTCCTGAACGCCATCACGCTGGGCCAGGCGCAGGGCTATGTCAGGCCGGCATCCATCGATCGCCTGGTGCACGGCGGCACCACGGTGATCAACGCCATCACCGAACGCAAGGGCGTGGTCACCGCGCTGGTGACCACCCGCGGCTTTCGTGACGTGCTGGAGATCGGTCGCGGCAACCGACCGGACCTGTACAACCTGCATGCCACCTCTGCATCCGCGTTCGTGCCTCGGCGGCTGCGATTCGAAGTTCGCGAACGGATGGACCCACAGGGCCGCGTGATCGAGGCCATCGAACTCGCGGACCTGGATGCGATCGTGGCGGAGTGCAAACGGGGAGGCGTGGCCGCGATCGCCGTCGCGTTCCTGAACAGCTACGCGAACCCCCTGCACGAAAGGCTCTGCGCCGACGCGCTGCGCGAACGCCTCCCGGGCATTGCGGTGACCTCGAGCCACGAGATCTCCCGCCAGTGGCGAGAGTACGAGCGCACCAGCACCACCGTGTTGAACGCCTACGTGATGCCGGTGGTGGAGCGCTACTTCGATCGGCTCGAGATCGCGCTGGGTGAGCGTGGCTTCAACCGCCCGTTCTTCGCCATGCAGTCGAACGGCGGGATGGCGAGCTTCGAATGGGCTCGCACCCATCCGCTGTCGCTGATCGAATCCGGACCCGCCGGCGGCGTGAGCGGTGCAGCCGCCATCGGCGACTGGCTCGGCGAGCCGGACGTCCTGTACCTGGACATCGGCGGCACGACCGCCAAGTGCGGCATCGTGCATGCGGGCATGCCCAAGCTGACTACGGAATACCATCTCGAACGGACCCGGACGCGTCCGGGCTACCCCGTGCAACTGCCCGTGGTGGACATCGTGGAGATCGGAGCCGGCGGCGGCTCGATCGCGTGGTTCGATGCCGGCGACGTGTTGCGCGTCGGACCGGCCAGCGCGGGCGCAGCGCCGGGCCCTGCCTGCTATGGCTTCGGCGGTCGCGAACCGACCGTCACCGACGCGATGCTCATCACCGGCGTTCTCGACCCGGAGGGGTTCGCCGGCGGTTCGATGCAGCTCGACCGCGACGCGGCGAGTACCGCGCTGCAACCGATCGCAACGCGGCTCGGCACGTCCGTCGAAGGTGCGGCGGGCGCAGTGCTTCGTATCGCTGAAGCGAACATGCTGAACGCGTTGAAGCTGGTGACGATTCAACGCGGACACGATCCGCGCGACCTCACGCTGGTGGCGAGCGGCGGAGGCGGCCCGATGCATGCGGCGCGCCTGGCGCGCGAACTCAGCGTGCGCCGAGTGGTGATTCCGCCCTACCCCGGTGTCTTCTCCGCCTGGGGCATGCTGGTGTCCGCACCGCGGCGCGACATGAAACGAACGCAGCTGCACGCGGCGGACGACGAAGCGGTACGCATCGGCCGGGATCTGTTCGCCCAGATGCAGACCGAAGCCGCCGAGTACTTCGAGGTCGACCCCACAGGACTGCGTTGCCTGCAGGCGGTCGAGATGCGCTATCGCGGCCAGGAGCACACCGTGGCCGTGCCATGCCACCTCGACGAGTGGAATTCGGTGCAACTGCTCGCTGCCTTCCATGACGCACACGAGCAGGCGTACACCTTCCGCCTGGAGAGCACCGCGGCGGAAGTGGTGAGCTTTCACCTGAAAGCGGAGCTCATCACGCCCCGTCCGACCCTCGTTGCGCCTGAAGCGATAACCGGGACACCGGCTTCGTCCTCCAGAACGCGATCGGTGGACCACGGCGCCACGGGCAGAGCGGATACAGTTCTCTACGCCCGCGATTCGCTCGCACCGGGATTCAGTGCGATCGGGCCGGCGCTGATCGAGGAGCCTTCCTCGACGACCGTCGTGCTGCCGGGACAGAAGGTCACCATGGACTCCCGCGGCCTGCTCGCGATCGAAGAGCTGGCATGATCATCGGCCGAGGGGGAACTACGACATGAGGCTGCAAAACAAAGTCGCCATCGTCACCGGAGGCTCGCAGGGCATCGGTGCGGCGATCGCGAAGCGCTATGCCCAGGAGGGTGCGAAGGTCGCCATCGTCTACGACCGCAACGACGCCAACGCCAATGCGGTGGCCGACGCCATTCGCCGGGACGGCGGCACTGCCGAATGCATCAAGGCCGATTGCTCGAAGGTCGACGGCGTCGAGCGCATGGTGGCCGAAGCGATCCGCACCTTCGGGCGCGTGGACATCCTGGTGAACAACGCCGGCATCTTCCGCACGGTATCGGTTGAGGAGACCACCGAGACGCTGTGGGATCAGCAACTGGACCTGAACCTCAAGGGGCCGTTCTTTTGCGTGCGCGCCCTCGTGCCCGAATTCCGCAAGAACGGTGGCGGCAAGGTGATCAACGTGACCTCGATCGCCGGCGTGGGAGCCTTTCCCAACTGCGCGGCGTACTGTGCCTCCAAGGGCGGCCTGGAGAATCTCACCCGCGCGCTGGCCACCGAGCTGGGCAAGCACAACATCAACGTCAACTCGCTGGCGCCCGGCAACGTGGAAACACCCATGAACGCGCATCTGCGCACGCCCGGTCAGGAGGCCTACGTGAACCAGATGCGGATGATGACTCCGACGGGCCGCGATTTCCTGAAACCGGAAGAGATGACCGGCGCGGCGGTCTTCCTGGCTTCCGACGACTCCACCGCGATTCACGGCGTTACCCTGCTCGTCGATGGCGGATGGGCGGCGTGGTAAGCGACTATCATCGATGATCGACTTTCAATCCAGACAGCGCGACAAGCTGTCGAATCACACACCGACAAATCCTTCACCACGGAGCATCCCATGAATTCCGCCGCACCCACCATCGAAAGCCGCGACATCGCGAGCGTTCTGCACCCCTATACGCATCTGCGTCGCCACGAAACCCAGGGGCCCGTCGTCATCACGCGCGGCAAAGGCGTTTACGTCTACGACGACAAGGGCAAGGAGTACCTCGAGGGCCTCGCGGGCCTGTGGTGCGTTTCCCTCGGATTCAGCGAGCAGCGCCTGGTGGATGCCGGCGCCCGCCAGCTGGCGACGCTGCCCTACTACCACCAGTTCGCGGGCAAGTCGCACGACGTCGGCATCGAGTTGGCCGAGAAGCTGCTGGGCATGCTGCCGCTGAAGATGTCGAAGGTGTTCTTCAACAACTCCGGCTCGGAAGCCAACGACACCGCGATGAAGATGGTGTGGTACTACCGCAACGCGCTCGGCCAGCACCGCAAGAAGAAGATCCTCTCCCGCATGCGCGGCTATCATGGCGTGACCGTTGCGACGGCCAGCCTGACCGGTCTGCCGGACAACCACCGCGACTTCGATCTGCCGATCGCCAATGTCCGCCACGCCGATTGCCCGCACCACTACCGCTTCGGCAAACCTGGCGAAACCGAAGAGCAGTTCGCCACCCGGCTGGCCGAAAGTCTCGAAGCGCAGATCCTCCGGGAGGATCCGGAGACCGTCGCCGCCTTCATCGCCGAACCGGTGCAAGGCGCCGGGGGCGTGATCGTGCCGCCTCGCACCTACTTCGAGAAGATCCAGCCGATTCTCAAGAAGTACGACGTATTGCTGATCGCCGACGAAGTGATCTGCGGGTTCGGCCGCACCGGCAGCATGTTCGGGACCGAAACGTTCGGCCTGCAGCCGGACATCATGACCATGGCCAAGGCACTGTCCTCCGGCTACGTCCCGATCTCGGCCACCGTGATCAACGACAAGCTCTACCAGGCTTTCCTGAACCAGAGCGACAAGATCGGCCAGTTCGCGCACGGCTACACCTACTCGAACCACCCGGTCCCGTCTGCCGTCGCGCTGGAGACCCTGAAGATCTACGAAGAGCGCAACATCATGGAGCACATCCGCGCCATCGTGCCCGGCTTCCAGGCCGGATTGCGCAGTTTTGCCGACCGACCCTATGTGGGCGAGGTGCGCGGAGTCGGACTCATCGGCGCAATCGAATTCGTCAGCGACAAGGCCACGCGAGCGCCGTTCGACCGCAAACTCGCCATCGGCGCCACCATCGCCGCAGCAGCGCAGAAGGAAGGGCTGCTGATCCGTGCCCTGGGCGACACGATCGGCTTCTGCCCACCGTTGATCATCACCGAGGCCGAGATCAAGGAGTTGTTCGCGCGATTCGGGCGAGCGCTGGACGCGGCGCAGCCGGAGATCCAGCGGATTGTTTCTTCGTCGAAATCGTCTTGAGAATGGCGGTCGATACGGGCTCGGTCGCTGCGCTTCTGCGCTAGACTTTCCAGTGCACCCTGCGCGTGCCATCTTCGTCGGTGTCCCGTGCGCCTGACCGCCTACGCCACGCTCTGCGTCCTGTCTTTCGGTGTCGCAGCGTACGCCTTGGGCGTCTACGGCGTTCTTCCGCTGGGGTCCCTTGTCCATCCCGACATGAGGGCGGCGTTCGAGGCGCACCGAGCGGGCATCTACGCCCACATCTTCGCGTCGGTCGTCGCGCTGTCGCTCGGGCCGCTCCAGTTCTCGACATCTTTGCGTACCCACCGCCCAGCGTTGCATCGGTGGCTTGGACGCCTGTATCTGGGCGTGGGCGTATCCATCGGCGGGTTCGCGGGGTTGTACATGTCGCAGCACGCCTTCGGCGGAACGCCCGCTCGATTGGGCTTCGCCTGCCTCGCCGTGGCCTGGCTGTTCACGGGCGCGTGCGCATACTTCGCCATCCGCGCGAGGAACGTTACGGTGCACCGCCGCTGGATGGTGCGCAACTTCGCGCTGACGCTTGCGGCAGTCACACTTCGCCTTTACCTGCCGGCATCCGTGGCTTCCGGCGTCGATTTCGAAGTGGCCTACCCGGTCATCGCCTGGCTGTGCTGGGTTCCCAACCTGATCGTCGCCGAGCTCGTGTTCAATCGGCCGGCGATACGTTCCGCCGGGACGGCATCGGGTACTGCGTCCGGCCGCTGACAAAAAGGAGAACGTCATCGTTCACCCTCCGCTTGCCGATGGCCAGATTGACGCGCCGCATCGCGTGGCAGAGCTGGGCGATCTCGCGCTCGAATCCGGCGAAGTCATTCACGACTATCGCCAGTCGTACGTCATGCATGGGGCACTCGACGCCGGACGATCGAACGCGATCCTCGTCTGCGCATCGCTCACCGGCAATCACCATCGCCTCGATTTCCTGATCGGCCCGGGGTGCGCGCTCGACCACGAGCGCTACTGCATCATCGCGACTGACCCGATCGGCAACGGCCTTTCGACCTCGCCATCGAACAGCGCCCGACAACCCGGCATGGCGTTCCCGCGGTTCACCATCCGCGACATGGTGCACGCACAGCATCGGCTGCTGACCGAGAAACTGCGCGTCTCCCGCCTGAAGGCCGTCGTCGGGGCATCCATGGGCGGGATGCAGGCGTTGCAATGGGCAGTGAGTCATCCATTGTTCATGGAGGCGTGCATCGCGATGACGCCGATGGCCCGCACGTCGCCCTGGGCGGTGCTCGTCACCGAGACGGCGCGATCCTGCCTCATGGCCGATCCAGCCTGGACCGGATCGGGCTTCAGCGCGGTACCCGAACGAGGCTGGCGGGCCTACGCGGGGTTGATGTCCACGCTCCTGTCGCGCACTCCGATGGCGCTCGATGAAGCTCTGCCCGGATTGGCCGAGGCGCATGCCTCCTTCGAACGGTCAGTTCAGCAGGTGCGCACGAACGGGTTCGACGCGACGGACTATCTCTATCAGTCCTGGGCGTACGAGGGCCACGACGTGGGAACCACCCCGGGCTTCCCGAGCACCGACTCAGCGCTCTCCGCGATCATTGCGAAGACGCTCGTACTCGCACCGCCGCTCGACCTCTTCAACCCCGTTCAGTCCGCGCGCGCCGCTGCCGCCTTCATACCGGGCGCCCGTTTTGAGGAGATCCCCTCCGTCCAGGGACATCAAGCCGCAACGAGCCTTCGCGCGGAGGACGCTGCGTTCCTGAATCGGGTCATCGCGGGTTTTCTGGAGCAAGGGAAATGAGGCAACCGCGGCACATGCGCCCCTGACAAGTTGTCTGCCCTGCAATGGCGTAGTCTGCTCCTTCGCCCCGTCATCACAGAAGCAAGCTCTCCATGAACGCCCTGTTCGTCGGCCTCATTGCCGGTGCATTCGGCATGGCCTACTTCGTCTACGGCAAGCGGCAGACGAAGATCGTCGCAATGCTCTCCGGCGTCGCGCTCTGCATCTATCCCTACTTCTTCGAGAGCGTGCTGTGGTTGTGCGTGATCGGCGGGGCGCTGCTGGTGGCGCCGTTCGTGGTGGACTATTGAGAGACAATCGCTCTGCTTCCGACGCCGCAATGCTGGGGCGCGTTGCCGGCGTGGACGGGGCCGACAACAGTTCGATCGGATGCGTTATCGTTTCGGTCGAGTAAGGCCGAGACCCCACCGTCTTGGACATCACCAGTTCTTCAGGACAGAATCGCCAACCGCAACGACTATGCGCAAGCCATATTGGCTATTCTCCGTGCAATCCGTACGTTAAGTTGCACTTTTACGTCAAATGACGCAGAACTTCACGTCAATTGAGGTCGACTTTTAGTTAGAGCGCACAGACCCTCACGCGTAGCGCCCATGAGCGACGAATACCGACATCCGGCATTTCCTCCGCCGCCTCATCCAGATGCGGTTCTCTGGCGATATTTAGATTTCGACAAATTCGATTGGCTCGTGAACAACCGCCGAATATTCATGCCTGCCGCTAATTTCCTTGGCGATCCTCTTGAGGGAACGGTGCCTCCCGGTGATTTGGACTGGTGGCGCACCCTGGCGGAAACCGCCACTTCCGGGGAACAACGCCAGACAATTGAAAAGAACAGAGAGCGACTGTCGGCATTTTCAAGGGCCTTTCGCCCGCACTATTACGTGAGTTGTTGGCATATGAACGCACTTGAAAGCAGGAAGATGTGGCAGTGCTACACAAGGACCTCCGAAGCGGTGGCCGTAACAACGTCATATCGCGCACTGCGCACATCTCTTCCTGCATATGTTGAAATTGGCATGGTGCGCTACATTGATTATGTGAACGAGCGGCTGCCTTCATTGAACATGTTCGAGTACATCACGCACAAGAACATTGAGTACTGTTTTGAGCGTGAAGTTCGCGCGGTTGGTCTGCCACCGGCCCACGAAGGGCTGGGAGCCTCGCACTTTCGAGACAATCACTTTGAGTCAGAAACCAAGAAGGGCTTCCTCGTCTTTGCGCCGGAGGTCGATATTTCGAGTCTGATCCACGTCGTGGTCCTCCATCCAGAATCGACACCTGAGTTCGCCGAAACAATTCGGTCTGCCTGCGAGAACGCTCATCTGCAAAAACCAATTCCTTCGGCGTTTTCTGGTCAAGAGGTCACGTCCGGTGCGCTCTAACAGCGCGGTCGAGAACGGACGCTCGCCTGCGGCTCGCGCCGCTCACCGCGAACGTTAGGCGTCGCAAGCGGCGAGCCAGCGCACAATGGCGCCGATAGAAGTGTTTCTCTCATACTCCGGGCGAGACTCCTTCGAAGCGGGGCTGCTCCAGTTCAGCATGGAGCACCTCCTCGGAGACTTGGGCGTCGCAGTCTGGACCTACGAACGCGATCAGCAGCGTGACGAGCGGAAAATCGCGCGCAGCCTGAAGGACCACGTGCAGAGAGCGTCCGCCGCAGTCTTCCTCGCATCCCCTTCCACGTTCTCTTCCGGAGCAGCCCAATGGATGGAGCTTGCGTACGCCGATGCGTTCAACGTGCCAATCTTCGTCCTTCTGCATCGGCTCACTTTCGCCGACCTCAAGTCAAAGGAAGAAGGCGTTCCACCTTTGTTGCTTGAAGGACAGTGCAATCAGGCAACGCAGTGGAAAGACGTTGTCGCCGGGATCCGTCTGCGCCTGCAGACCGGCGACGGGACCGCATCCAAATGAGGTTCCTCAGATGACCAAGAAGCCGCATCGGGTTTATTTGTCGTACGCGAAGGCAGATGCACACACGATCCCACGGGTCCTGAAGCAACTTGAGTCCATGGGTTTGGTGAGTTCGTCAGACGAAATCACTACAGACAGCGATCTTCAGCCAGGACACGCCTCCCTGCGCGATGGAGTTCGTCGTCAGATCCAGTCCGCCTCCAAGGTAGTCATCCTCTGGTCTCCCTCGAGCGTATCCTCCCAGTGGGTCAACTACGAACTTGGTCTCGCCGACGCGTTCGGCAAGGCCATCATTCCGGTGGTACGCCAGAGGGATCTTGGTACCTTGCCAATCCAGCTTCAAGAGGTGCAGGCGGTCGTCCTCACGGATGGCGACGCCTAACCCTTCCTTCAAGCGGCCGCCTGACGGCGCCGCTTAAGTCAAACGTTGAGCGGCAGAATTTGCGCGCGATGGTTGAATCGACTGAAAGCCGTCACTTGCAATACGCTAGGTGAGGGACGCATGGGAAGAATTACTCTCGTATGCACGGCCCATCGTGAAATTGGGAAGTGCAACGAACATGAATTGGTACAGATTCTCCTGGCAGTTGGCCCAGAAGTCATCTTTGAAGAGATTCGTCCGGATGATTTTGAATCGTTCTACGCTGATGAGTCCAAGTACAACGTGGAAATGCGAGCGATTAAAGAGTATTTGAAGGGTAGGAACGCTCGGCAGGTGCCTGTAGATGACTACGAGACACCTGAAGGTTTTGGGCCACATATACGTGCGTTAGACGAATTCGTTGCATCGAGGAATGACGCGTACCGCTATACGATGGACGAGATGCATCAGATGCAGTCCGAGTTGGGGTTCAGCTACCTAAACAGTTCGGCTTTCGTTTCTAGCATCAAGGAATCTGAGCGGCTATATCAGGAAGCCGTCTCGAAGTACGGCAATGATCTGGCGAGAAGTACACTCTCAGAGTGGAATGATCAGATTCGTAAACGAAATAGTTCCATGTTGGGAAGTATCTATAGGTTCTGCCAGCAAACAGACTTCACGGAGGGGGTGTTTCTGGTTGGCGCTGGTCACATGTCGTCCATCATGGATGGCATTGAGCGGCGCATGAAATATCAGCCTACCTTTGTTACCTGGCGATTTTGGAATGGGCCGTGAACATCTATTGAACCCCTGCCTTAGTCTGCTACCGACCAACCATTCGATGCAGCCTCAACGGCCCTGACGGGCCGCGGCCTGCGTTCAAACGTTGGGCAGATGTACGAATTGACGTCCGGTATTTTTCTTCAGTCTCTATGCACACGAAGACAGGTGCTTGATCGTGGTCGCCAGTATCCCAGCCCCGGCGCTTTGCCAATTGGCTGACGAGGACCTGTTGATTGAGATGGGCTCGGTCATCTATCCCGACTTCACCCAACGTGTCGCCGGAGAGAACGGCCTGCGCCTAACGCTCGATGGCGACCACAGAGATCACTCTCTATTGAAGATCGCAGCTGATCGGTTTCAGACTTTGCTTGGAGTTCTTAGGTCCTGGCGGCCGCTGGCCGGCGAGCGCTTAGACGAAATCCGCCCGGGAATCGGCTCCGGTTCCATCCGCGATGGGCGCGGCAACCAGGTCGTGATGCTTCGCTCATCGATCATGTACGCGACGTCAGAGTCGGAGGTCCAACGGTACGCGACCCGGGCAAGACTCGCGATGGAGCGCTCCGAACTCTTGCGCAACGCCCTCTGGCTAAACGGCCGAAGGGATCGCAACGCTGCGGACTTCTACATGATCTATGAATATGCAGAGGATGACCTTGGGGGACGCAACGCTATCGTTGCAGCGCTCGGCGTTACCGACAACGACATCAAACGATTGAGAAGCTCGACTAACAACCTTGCCCCGATTGATGGTGGACGTCATGCGAAGGGGTCAGGAACAGCGGAATGGGACTTAGGGGCTCAAAATGAGTTCATCGCTCAGTTCCTCCGGAGCTGGATCGACTATCACGCGCGCGATACGACTTAGGCTGATTGTGGCTCGCTACAAGAATCTGCCCAACCACGCGTTCGAGCGGACGGCCGCAAGCGCGCTTCGCTCGCCGGCCGCCGCTCAACGCGAGCGTTGAGCCCTCAGAACCGACATGCGCTCCAATCGGATGCTCTATGCCCCAGGGCTAGAACCCTACGACCCCAACACGGCCCAGAAGGCGTTCTTCATCCCTTTCGCCAAGGTTCCACAGCCGGCGGAGTATGGTTCCATGGCCATATGCCACTTTGCACTCGCCGAGCGACTTCATGAGCTTGGTCTCAAAGCTCAGCGCAAGTTCCGGAAGCTCGAGGGCGGTTGGTACCAGATCAAGGGCCTTTCCCTCCCGAGTGGTCGATTCGCATTCGTTCAGGAGTTCGAACATCATCCCGGAGACGTTCACCTTTTCCTGGCTACTTGGCGAGACGTTCACATACATCGCCAAGACTTCTTCGCTGCCAGGGAGTTGCTCTCGGTCTCGGACGAGCGAATCACAATGTGCGATGGTCCGTTTCTTTGGCGCTGAGCAGTCGGGGAGATAGGTAACAGAAAAGTTCGGAGACATGGGTTACACATGGAGGCTTGTAGTAGCAACGTGCGGATCGAGAAGCTCGAACTCCGGATCTAGTCGAGTCTCTGCGCACCCAGGCGGCGTCCAGTAGACTCTTGCACAGCCGACTCAATCGTCCTGTAAGCACGGCGCTGCTTATCGTCGACCCCATCGTCGTCGTACTCGGCATTTCACCGAGCATGATTTCAGTCATTGAAAGAGAGAGAACAACGTGATCCACGTCGTCGCCACCATCGAACTCAATCCAGGAACGCGCGACAAGTTCCTGGCCGAGTTTCGCAAGATCATCCCTGACGTCAAGGCGGAAGCGGGCTGCATCGACTATGTCCCGACCATAGACGCCGTAACCGAAATTCCAACGCAGTTCAAGATCGGTCCGGACAAGATCACGATCATCGAGAAATGGGAAGACGCGGCAGCCCTGAAAGCGCACCTTGTCGCACCGCACATGCAGGCCTACCGCCCAAAAGTGAAGGAGTTCGTGAAGGGTATGGAAGTGCGCGTTTTCTCGCCGGTCTGAGCGTCGGATCGACGTGGCGCAGATCGAACGGCTGGCAATGCCTACACAGAGAGCGGTCCCTGTACTGGTCGCCTGCCTATCGATTGGCTTCACCGGTGCAGCCAATGCCGCAACACCCGTCGCCCAGCCCCAAGGCCCACTGAAATGCGAAACACTATCGCCGGGTGGTGACTTGCTGGACATCTCGTGTCCGTTGACTGCATCGGGGACGAGTCAGCATTTTCGCTTCAAGGCCAACTTTTCTGGCGGGCACGATGACACCATGGCTTCCATGACGCCAACCCTCGGCGGGATGCCACTCACATGCGAACCAGGTAGCAAGACGCGCCTGATGGGGGAAGACGGTGACGTCAGCCTGGAGTGCAAGTTCTCGATTTCCGAAACCGCCGGCAAGAGCATGATCCTGAGGGTAGTGCTCAAGTGGAGCCATGCGCAGTACACGGACCATGAATTTGTCGCGGACTGAACGACATGGTCGCGGCCGCCATGACGTGGGAAGTGCGCTCCAGCCCTTGGACCGGAGGTCTGTCGTGAAAAGGTTTTCGCTACGTTGGAGCCGCGTCCTGTTGTTGTCGGCGATGGTTTTCTTTGCGCACTCGAGCGGATCGGCAAGCGCGAACGATCCACCGAAACCCCCGGCACCTCCCGCACCCGTGTTGGATAGCCGCGGATCTGGAAACGCAACCCCTTCAGCGGCGTCGCCGGACAAAGAGTCGTCGGCACAGCCAGCCGCGTCCGGCGGTTCCGATCTGCTGTCCGGCATGGTCGGAGCCGTGGTGGGAGCGCTCATCGGCGGCATCGCGTCTCTCGGGGCCGTTGCTGCGGCTGAGCGCGCTGCGCGACGACGTGAAGATGAACGCGAGGCACGTCAGAACGCCTCTCTGCGCATCATTCTCCGAGCCGAGATCGACCAGAATCTCCGGCTGCTGGAGGACGATCGGAAAACCGTGGTCGACCGCCAGGACAACAAAGAGGGCTCGACGGTGGAGAGTTACTCGAAGGGATACGTCTTCGGATTCACGCCATCTCCGCCATGGAACACGACGGCGTGGGAGCATACGGTTTCCATGCTGGGTACTGCACTGAGTGATGCGGAACTGCGGCGAGTCCAGAGGTTCTACGCAAACCTCCTGACACTTAGCGCGCAGCGCGCCATGATCGCTTCCCTCGCGCTGCGAGGCAATCTGTCGAGCACCGCAATCGACTACAAAGCGAAGGTCGCAGACGGAGTCGTAGTTCTGACGAACAGCGTACTCTCCGAGGGGAATCCCCTGTCGGCCACTGCGCAACCAGGCTCTGCCGGGGAGGCATCTGGCATTGGGCCGCCGGGAGACAACCGCTTTGGCATGGAAGGACGCGCAAGTATCAAGTGAACTGCAGGGTTCTAGTGAGCAGATACCTCGCTCACGAGACGTTGGCCAACATATAGGAGGAAGGGATCATGATTCGGCTATCTCGGTCTTTCGTTGGTGGATGCGTCTTTGCCGTTGTAGCTGTTCTGGCAAGCCCTCCATCCATTGCGCAACAGAAGTTCTCCTACAGTCACTCAACCGCGCCCGACACAAGCAAGTACCTCCGTGACTATTCCATCGAAGTGGACGACGCCCCGGGTCACAAGGTTCGTATCGTCGAGATTCAGCGGATCTATACCAAGGACCACCCAATGGTCATGGAGACCAAGGTCCTCGAGATGTGGTTCCGGGGCTTTACGGACTACGGGGCTAGCGGTGGGCCCGGACATGGTTATGAAACGTGGATACTGGAAGACGGAAACAAGATTTTTCTTGAATCGGTTTTCCTCAGTTCGACGGAGGCCACAGCGACAGGTTCTCGCCGGGGAGCGTCTCACTCGACTGTCCGCTTCGTCGGCGGCACTGGGAAGTACGCAACGATCCGGGGAAGCCTGAACTCAAGCGTCGAGTTCGACTCCGATCCCAAGACTGGATACAACCGGCCAACAAGCCGAGGTGAGTACTGGTTCGCTAATCAATAAGCAACCGCCATATTCCATCGAACCTCGGCATGCGGCGGACCCACGGCGGCGGCGTTGCCGCCGTCGTGTTCCGCCAATACCAGTCGTTTCGGTGCGTCTTCCCTCTCCCGCGATTGAGGCTGAGGTCCACGACTCCGCGTCTCCCGCACTGCACTTACGAGAAGTTAGAAGGGAGGGTTCGATGAGTACGCATCACGCTCGACAGCTGAGCCGGCGGAGGTTCCTGCGCGAGTTGGCGCTCGCGGGGATGGCGGGACTGGCTGGGTGGGACCCCATGGCAGCCGCTGCGGAACCGCCGTCCGAAGTGATGAAGCTGAGGCTTACCGCTCAAACCAGTGCCATCTGTGTGACGTGCCCCCTTCCTTCGCCCCAATCGTAACTTGAGAGAATGGCTCCCACTACCCAGTGAGGAGTCCATGAAGAAGAGTCGATTCACCGAAGAGCAGATGGTGGCGATCCTGCGCGAGGCCGACCGCAGCTCGGTGGCCGAGGTGGCCAAGAAGCACAAGGTCTCGGAGCAGACGCTGTACACCTGGCGCAAGCGCTTCGGCGTCCTCGAACCGGCCGACGTGAAGAGGCTCCGGGCGCTCGAGACCGAGAACGCAAAGCTCAAGCGAATGCTGGCCGAGCGCGAACTGGCCATCGACACGTTGAAGGAGATCAACCGCCGAAAGTGGTGAGCTCGCAGGCGCGACGGGAACAGGTAGCCCTGTGTCGGACACGGGGCCACAGCCTGCGTCGTGCCTGCGAGCTGCTGGAGGTTTCCAGATCGGGCCTTCGCTACCAGCCGGTACGGGCCGATCGGGACGCGACGGTGCTGGGCGCCATGCAGCGGTTGTCGGCCCAGTACCCGCGCTACGGCTACCGGCGCATCCGCATCTTCCTGGCCCGCGAGGGCCATCCGATGGGGCCGAAGCGGGCCTACCGTTTGTGGGCGGCCGGGGCGCTGCAGTTGCCGCGCAGACGGCCTCGTCGTCGTGCGGCTGCTTCCCGTCCGCGGCCCTTGCCGGCAACCGGCCCGAACCACGTCTGGGCCTATGACTTCGTCTTCGACACCACCGCCAACGGCCAGAGCCTCAAATGCCTGACGGTGGTCGATGAGTTCACGGCCGAATGCCTGGCCATCGACGTGGCCGGCTCCATCCGCTCGGCTCGCGTCATCGACGTGCTCACGCGGCTGGTGAGCCAGCGTGGAGCACCGCTGCACCTGCGCTCGGACAACGGCCCGGAGTTCGTCAGCCACGCCATCCTGCGCTGGCTTACCGAGGCCAATATCGGGACCGCGCACATCGATCCGGGCAAGCCCTGGCAGAACGGCACCAACGAAAGCTTCAACGGCCGCTTCCGCGACGAGTGCCTGAGCCTGGAGTGGTTCCGATCGCGCACCGAAGCCCGTGCTGTGATCGAGGTCTGGCGGCGCCACTACAACGCGGTGCGGCCCCATTCCCGGCTCGGCTACTTGACCCCGATCGAGTTCCATCAGCAGTATCTCGTCCAATCCAACCCGGGGGCCGAATTCAAGTAACGGCTGGTGCGAAATTCGGGGAGCACGTCATGTGTAGCGCCCAAGTACATAGCGGAAGAATTGCTCCACGCCGAGGGCTTCACCGACATCCGGTACACGGTGGAAGATGATTTGTCGGTCCGAATGAAGCTCCTGGCGTCCGGCGAGACCGACCTCGAGGTTACCTACGTGGGTCCGTTCATCACCCGCATAGACGCGGGGGATCCGATCGTGGTCATCGCGGGAGGGCACATCGGCTGCTTCGAGCTGTTCGTCACGGATCGAATCCGCGCCATCCGCGACCTGAAGGGGAAGACCGTAGCCATCAGCGGCATCGGCAACCCCGATCATGCGTTCCTCGCCAGCATCCTGGTCTATATCGGCCTCGACCCCCAGAAGGACATCACCTTGGCTATCCATCCTCCGGGTGAGGCCATGCAGTTGCTCGCCGAGGGAAAGATCGATGGCCTGTTGAGCTTTCCGCCGGTGCCACAGGAACTACGCGCGAGGAAGATTGGCCACGTGCTGGTCAACAGTGCGCTGGATCGTCCCTGGTCGCAGTACTTCTGCTGCATGGTCGCCGGGAATCGAGAGTTCGTCCGCAAGCACCCGATGGCCACCAAGCGCGCGGTGCGCGCCATCCTCAAAGCGGCCGATATCTGCGCCCTCGAACCGCAGCGAGCCGCCCGCATCCTCCTGGATCGTGACTATGTGAAGCGTTACGACTATGCGCTTCAGACCATCCAGGAACTTCCTTACGCCAAGTGGCGCGAGTACGACCCCGAGGATACGATCCGCTTCTATGCCCTGCGTCTGCACGAGGCCGGGATGATCAAGAGCACCCCACAGAAGATCATTACCCAAGGCACAGACTGGCGCTTCCTGAGCGAATTGAAGAAGGAACTGAAGAGCTAGAAGACGGCTGCCATTGGCAACAGGGCCGTGAACAGTCGGGGGAACCGTAGACTGGCCCGTTTCGCACCTAACATCGCGCTCAGGGACGCAGCATGAAGGCACCGATCACTCTTGCCATCGACCAGCTTGTTTCCGAACAGTTGGCCCCTTACCTGAAGCACCAAGGCTTCCGAAAGAAGGGGCAGCGCTTCTGGCGCGAGGCCGGGCCATGCGTCCAGCTTGTTGAACTCGATCGCTGGAAGTACAACGAAGGCAGTCAAGGCAAGATCGGTGTCTCGGTCGGAGTGTTCTACCCGGGGGTCTGGGCCATGGTCAGAGGGGCTCGGCCTGGCTGGGGTGAGGGCTTCGACGATCGATTTCAACCCATCCAGAACTGTCTTGTGGACCAGTCTATCGATCCACCGGCTGACTCGTCTGCACGGGCTCCCGAGAGTCAATGGAGCATCGATGCGACCGTGAACCCGGATACCCAGGGACTGGCGCTCGTGCAGGCACTCGACGCTCTCGGCGTACCGTGGCTCGAGGCGAACTCGGTTCTTCGAAACACGATTCCGCGCTTGCTCGAGCTTTCCGACAAGCGGGTCTGGTTGTCCAGCGTGTACCTGCTCTGCGCGGCGGTCATCGAGAATGACCGAGAACTCTCGGCGCTCGCGCTGGAGCGCGTGTTGGCACCGAAGACCTCCCGGTTCTTTCCAGAGTCGGAGCGGAAGGCGTTCCTGGCCCTCGCGGCACCACTCGGTGTTTCTGAACCGGCTCGCTCCGGTTGAGGCAATGCCGGCCGACCTTTCGCTCGCTATGGCTGCCCGCGAGGAAGTGGCATAGCAAGACGGACGCATATTTTGAATCACGTTGACACACGGGAGGTCCAAAGAATGGACAAGAAGGGACTGTTGATCGTCATGGCCCGCGTCAAGCCAGAAGACGAGGAGGCATTCAACAAGTGGTACAACGAGGACCATCTTCCGAAAGCGATTGAACGGTTCCCCGGGGTGCTCAGCGGGCGCCGCTACAAGATCCTGGAAGGGGAAGAGGAGTATCGGTATCTCGCCATGTACGAATTCGAGAGCTATGAGGTGATGCACGAAACGGTGCATTCCGAAATCATTCAAGGGCTCGTTGCGGAGTACGACGCTGCGTTTGGAAAAGGCGGCCGCAAACGAATCCTGGCAGAGCAGATCAAGGCCCTCACGGTCGGTTGAGGCAACGCTCCAAGGAGGTCACATGCCCTCAGCACCAAAAGACACCAGCGCCCGCATCGTCGTCGAGAACGTGACGTCTCCAGGACACACGTACACGGTCGATGCCGGGAAGTACAACGCAATGAAGACCGCGCTGCTGAAAGTCCTGCCCAGGAAGGCGCCGGGGCTGACCGGCGCGGAAATGTCGGCGGCCGTGCTTGCGCATCTGCCTGATGCCGAGTTTCCCGGAGGCGCCAAGTCCGGCTGGTGGCTCAAATGCGTGCAGCTCGATCTTGAAGCAAAGGGGATCGTCGCTCGCGAAACTTCCGCCAAGCCACTCCGTTGGCATAGAGCGAAGTGAGTTCCTGACGAGGCGCCGCTGCCGATCCAGGCCAGCCTCGGGGCCGGTCTGGTCACGTGCACCGTGAGCACGTATCGAGAAGCTATATCATTGGTTTCGAGGCGCGCAGCCTGCCTTTTCGGCGAACAACAAAAGACAAGATCTGGGGAGAAGCGGCATGACTGCAACGGAAGAGCGAGCGCTGATACGCAAGATGGCATGGAAGGTCCTGCCGTTCCTGCTGGTTGCCTACCTGATCTGCATCATCGACCGCCTCAACGTGGGCCTTGCGGCACTGACGATGAACGCCGAGCTGGGGTTCACGGCAACCGTGTACGGCTGGGGCGCGGGGCTCTTCTTCATCGGATACTTCATCGGCGAGGTCCCGAGCAACCTGATCCTGTCCAAGGTCGGCGCCCGGCTCTGGTTCGCGCGGATCATGGTCACCTGGGGCATCTTCGCAATCGCGATGGGCTTCATCAGCGGCGACGTGAGCTTCTTCGTGATCCGCTTCCTGCTCGGCGTGGCGGAGGCCGGTTTCTTCCCGGGGGTGATCTACTACCTGACCCTGTGGTTCCCTGCAGAATACCGGGGCCGCATCTTCGGCCTGTTCCTGATCATCAGCCCGCTCAACAACACCATCGCTGCTCCGCTGGGTGGCCTGATCCTGAAGTACTCCAACGGCCTCATGGGCCACTCCGGCTGGCGCTGGCTGTTCATCTTCGAGGGCTTGCCGACCCTCCTGATGGCGTATCTCTGCCTGCGCCTGGTGATCGACCGGCCCGACCAGGCCAGCTGGCTCACCGACGCCGAGAAGGCGCATCTGCGCGCCAAGTTGCAGCGCGAAGCTGAATCGCGCACCGAAACGAAGCACCTCTCGCTATGGCAGACGCTCGGCCATCCCAAGGTGCTGCTGTTCGCCCTGGTCTACACGTCACTCGCCATCGGCATCTACGGCCTGAGTCTCTGGATGCCGCAACTCATCAAGGGCGCGGGCGTCACCGACAGCTTCCACATCGGGTTGATCATGGCGGTTCCCTACCTGATCGCGACCATCTGCATGGTGCTGTGGTCGCGCCACTCGGACAAAACGGGCGAACGCGTGTTCCACTGCGCGGGCGCGCTGGCGCTGGGAGCGATCGGCATGGTGAGCAGTGCGTTCATCGGCTCACCCGTGCTGGCGATGGTGGCGCTGACGTTCGCGGCCATCGGCATGTACTGCTCGCAGCCGGTGTTCTGGGCCATGCCCACGAGCTACCTGACCGGCGTGGCAGCTGCCGGCGGCATCGCGTTCATCAATTCCGTCGGCAACCTCGGCGGCTTCATCGGCCCCTTCATGGTGGGCTGGCTCAAGGACAATGCCGGCGGCTTCCAGGCAGGCCTGATCTTTCTCGGCGGCTGCTTGCTCGTGGGCTCGATCGTGGCGACGATCGTCGGGCGCAGCGTCATGCGCCGAGACGCCGCCGTGCAACCTGCCTGAGGACAACGGCATCGTTCATGGCGCAGTGCCTGGCATGCGCACGCCAACGGCAGCCTGTGCAAGCCCACCGACGCCCGTCCAAAGAAACGGAATACGGAGCCCATCGATGAAACGAGCCTCCACCGGCTTGGCTCCGCGAAGCGCTATGGTTTATCTTCCGCCTCGCGGGGTGAAGCCGTGACCGGCCGCGGGTCTCCAACGACAGAGGCACGATGAGATTGCTTCCACCCTCCCCATTCAACGTGTGGCCGACCGCCGGCCTGGTCGCCATCGCGGTCATCTACTACACGTCAGGTGCGCTCTGGTTCTTTCGAGCGGTGGGGATCCTCGCGTTGCTTCACGCGGGTCATGCCGTCTGGACCGGCAAGGTCCCCCTGATCGTTCGGGGTCGGGTTCCGTCTCTCTACCTCGGCGTGACCGGGTCACTCATCTACGCCGCGGCTATCGCCGTGGTCGGTCTCGTCGCACTCTGGGCTGCGCCGGTCGTCACCTGCGTATTCGTCCCGCATGAGCCGTACTGCCCCTGATCCGCGAATCGACGTCCACTGCGAGGCTGACCCTCCCGACGAATCGATGGACCCGATCAGCGCGACGGCGGAACCGGATCGAAGATGATGTTGCAGGAGATCGATACGCGCGGTCGCTGACCGTGGTAGGCGTGCACGTAGTGGAGCAGCCACGCGGGAAACACCACCAGCCGCCCCGTGCGCGGCAGCACCGTGAAGGTCGAGCCGAGCAGATCGAGCCCCGGCATCGGCCGGCCGCCGTGTCTTGGATCGATGAGCGCGAGCAGGCCGGAGTCCGGTTGCACCCCGTTATCGACGTCACCCGCGTCGGCGTAGTACACCGTCGCCCAATGCGCTTCGGAGTGATCGTGCGGAATCGTATAGTGCCCGCTCCGCATCACCATCGCCCACGCGTGCGACCCGATGCGCATCGCCGGCAACCCCTGCCCGCTCTCCCGCGCGACACTATCGACCGTCTCGCGCACTCGCGTCACGATGGACTGCAGAAGCGTGCGGAAAGATGCTTCCGGGCGCCCCGCCAGGTTCTGCGAATGCCAGCCGCCGACGTTGCTCCGGTTCACGGAGGGGAGGGAGACGGATTCGGCGACCAGGCGTGCCGTGAGATCGCGGTTGACCTCCTCCATGTCGGGGAGGTCGTACAGGGAAACGGGGGTGGGAAAAAGCGGGAGATGAGGCATGGGGTGTCGCACCTTCTTGCTGTCCGAGCGACGCCGGGCGGAGGCCACTCCTGGAGCGCGTCGCGGATTGTTCGATGGATGCCTTCGATATACCCCGGCTCGCTTACACGAAGCTGACAGGTACCGGCGCAGCGCTCGAGCGCGCTCCAATGGCACAATCTCCACCGGGAGGGGACACCATGGGCGGATTCGCCGAATACGAGAACTACGACGCGCTGGGCCTGGCCGAACTCGTGCGGCGCAAGGACGTCACGCCCGGCGAACTGCTCGACGCCGCGATCGAACGGGTCGAGGCCCGCAATCCGGCCATCAACGCCGTGGTCATGAAGCTTTACGACTACGGCCGCAAGGCCATCGCCGACGGGTTGCCGGAGGGGCCTTTCCGTGGCGTGCCGTTCCTGATGAAGGACCTCACCTCTCCCATCGCCGGTGTGCGCATGACGCGCGGTTCGCGTTTCTTCGCGGACACCCCTCCGGCCGATACCGACAGCGAGCACGTGAAGCGTCTCAAGCGCACGGGGCTGGTGATCTTCGGGCGGACCAACACGTGCGAGCTCGGGCTCTCGCTCACCTGCGAACCGCAGTTACACGGCCCGACACGCAACCCGTGGGACGTCTCACGCATCTCGGGAGGATCGAGCGGCGGCGCCGCCGCATCCGTGGCCGCGCGCATGCTGCCCATGGCGCACGCCTCCGACGGCTTCGGCTCGATCCGGGCCCCGGCCGCGTGCTGCGGCCTGGTCGGGCTCAAGCCCACGAGGAACCGCAACACCTTCGCGCCCTTCGCCGGTGAAGGCCTCGGCGGCGTGTCCACCGAGCACGCGGTCACCCTGACCGTCCGGGACAGCGCGGCCTTGCTCGATGCGACGCACGGTCCCGGCCCTGGTGATCCGTATTCTGCGGCGCCCCCCGCCCGCTCCTATCTCGAGGAAATCGGCTCCCCACCGCGGCGGCTGCGGATCGCCTGGACCGCCGCCGCACCGAACGGTGCCCGCGTCGATCCCGAATGCCTGCGCACGCTCGAGGACACGGTGCGGCTGTGCGCAGAGCTGGGCCACGTCGTCGAGGAACACGATCCCGTCGTCGACCGGGCCGCGATCGTGCCGACCTTCCTGACGCTCGCCGCCGCGAACACGGTGGTGAACCTCGCCGGCCATCCGACCGCCGGACGGTCGGCGCGGGAAGGCGAAGTGGAACGCATCACCTGGCTCACTGCAAAGGTGGGCGAGAAGATCAGTGCGCCGGACTACGTGCGTGCCACGCAGACGGCGCATCGCCTCGGCCGGCAGATGGCGGCGTTCCACTCGGAGTGGGACGTGTTGCTCACGCCGGGCCTCGCAGCACCCGCTGTGAAGCTCGGCTGGCTCGACATGATGCTGGACGACTTCGACGAGTACTGGCGGCGCGTGTTCGAGTTCTCGCCGTTCACCGTCTGGTTCAATCTCACCGGCCAGCCTGGCCTGATGCTGCCGATCGCGCAGAGCTCGGGCGGTCTGCCGCTCTCGGTGCAGCTGGTGGGGCGCTATGGCGACGAAGCGACGCTGCTACGGCTGGGGGCCCAGCTCGAAGCGGCGCGACCCTGGATCGGCCGCAAGCCGGTGCTCGCGGGCTGACTCCGGTCGGCCCACGGAAGGACTTAACCGCCGGTCTCAGCGCGTCAGGCCCGGGAGGACGAATGACAGCCGGATGGCGGGCCCGGTTTCTGGCAAGATCACCATCCATATGCGATCCCTCGACCACCTTTTCGCGAGCAACAAGGCCTGGGCCGCCCGTATCCGGCAGCAGGATCCGGATTTCTTCCTGAAGCTGTCGCAGCAGCAGTCGCCCAGCTACCTGTGGATCGGCTGTTCGGACAGCCGGGTGCCGGCCAACGAGATCGTGGGGCTTCTACCCGGCGAGTTGTTCGTCCATCGCAACGTCGCCAACCTGGTCGTGCACACCGACCTCAACTGCCTGTCGGTGCTGCAGTTCGCGGTGGACGTCCTGAAGGTGGGCCACGTCATCGTGTGCGGCCACTACGGCTGCAGCGGCGTGGGGGCTGCGCTGCGGCGCGATCGCATCGGCCTGAGCGACAACTGGCTGCGTCACGTCCAGGACGTGCGCGAGAAGCACGAGACCTCTCTGGCCCGGGTCGGCGCCGACCCTGCGATCGCGGACCGCTTGTGCGAACTCAACGTGATCGAACAGGTGGCCAACGTCTGCCAGACCTCGATCGCGCGCGACGCGTGGGAGCGGGGCCAGGAACTGGTCGTGCACGGCTGGGTTTACGGTTTGCAGGACGGGCACCTGCGGGATCTGAACGTCACGGTGTCGGACTTCCGCGAAGCCCAGCAGGTCTATCATGCAGCGATCGCGGCTTTCAGATGAGATGCAGGGATCGGACATGTCGATACGAATCGCTCTCGCGGTGGCCCTGATCGTCTCGCTGCCGGCCGTGGCAGCCGAGACCGTGACAGCCGATGCGTCCCCGCAAAGCGCTGCCGCTGCCGATCCGACCGCGACGAACCTGCTCGCAGCGCTCGACGGTTTTCTCCGCCAGCGGAAGGTGAACCTCGATACCCTGACCGCAGATCAGATGGTTGCGGTGATGATCGACTGGTATCGGTTTTCTGCAGTCAATCCAGGTGGTAGCAACGCGGCCGACGATACACTGATCTATCGGTACGGCGGCTGGTCCGAAGGCTGTGCTACGGCGTTCAAGGTGAGCCTGTTGCGACGTGCAGGCGAAGGCGGACCGGACCGCGTCGCCGGTATCACGCTGATGTTCGAACCGAGCAGCCGCTCCGAGATTGCACCGTTCACCACGGCCTCCTCCGAGTGGAAATCGATCGAGGCTTTCCTCGACGCCGTCCAGGGCTCGCCGGCTTTCAGGCAGTTCGGGGCGGCCAAGCCGATGGGGGTGATGATCGAGAGGGGCGGCTTGCGGTGAAATCACTGCAGTCACCGAGGCACCGAAAGCGCCGCATCGCAGTTGCGGCATGAATCTCCCGAATGCCGACCGAGCGGTCATCGATTCGGCAAAGATCCGGGACTACCTACTTTCGCCGTCTCATCCGATCGGACGATTCAAGGCGACGTTTTTCATCTCGCTCGGGTATTCCCTGGAGCGATGGGAAATTTTGCGAGACGATATCTACCGGATTGCACAGGCGGGTACGGTCTCGTTCGAGGAGCCCAGCACCTATGGGCGCAAGTTCGAGGTCGATGGTATTCTCACCGGACCATCCGGTCGGTCGGCCATGGTCAGGACGGCGTGGATCGTGCGCGCCGACGAGCAGTTTCCTCGCCTGGTTACCGCCTTTCCGAGGTGAATCATGTTCAATGTTCTCGATACCGTAGTCCTCACTCGAGACGTGCCGGATGCCGGCCTGCGCCGTGGCGATCTTGGCGCGATCGTCGAGATCCACGGGCCGAACGCGTTCGAAGTGGAGTTCGTAGCCGCTTCTGGCCGGACAGAGGCACTCATTACCCTCGGTTCGGACGACGTACGGCATGTCGGCGATCGAGATCTCATTTCGGTCCGGACCCTCGAACACACCACTAGCTGATGAATCTTCACCCGACCATGAAAGCCACCCCCCACCCCCAAATCGAGAACGACCGAGTCATCGTCACCGAGTGGCGCTTCGAGCCGGGCGCCGAGACCGGCCACCATGTGCACGGCTACGACTACGTGGTCGTGCCGTTGACCACGGGAATACTGCGCCTGGAAGAGCCCACCGGTGTGCGCGATGTCCAGCTCCAGGCAGGGGTCTCCTACTCACGCCCGAAGGGCGTCACGCACAACGTCATCAATGCCAACAGCTTCGAGTTCCGCTTCATCGAGGTCGAACTGAAGTAGCAGCGCCTATCTGGCGTGAGTCCGCACCTCGTGGCCTGATCGTGAGATCCATCGATGCATAGCCTCCTGCCCGCCTGGCCCCTGCTGTCGGTTTTCCTGATCGCGAGCTTCGTGCTGGCGATCACGCCCGGCCCCGGTGTCTTCTACATCGTGACCCGCAGCTTGCTGCAAGGCCGACGTTCGGGCCTCGCGTCGGTCGCCGGCGTCGCGCTCGGCAATCTCGGCAACGCCCTGGGTGCGTCCATCGGACTCGCTGCATTGTTCGCCGTATCGTCGGTCGCCTTCACAATCGTCAAGTACGCCGGAGCGCTCTATCTCATCTACCTCGGCATCCAGGCACTCCGCACACCAAAGACCCAGAGCGGACCGGCAGCGCCCGGGCCCGCGAAACTGCGGCGAATCTTTCGTGACGGATTCGTCGTCGCGCTGCTGAATCCCAAGACGGCCGTGTTCTTCGCCGCATTTCTGCCCCAGTTCATGAATTCGGAATCGGTGTCGATGCTCCAGGGCATGGCACTCGGGTCGATCTTCGTGGCGATCGCCGCCGTCACGGACACCGGATACGCCCTCGCGGCGGGCGCCATCGCACCTGCGTTGACTAACGCACGAGGCTTGCGATCGTTTGGTCGCTACGTCACCGGCGGCGCCTTCATCGGGCTCGGCGTGTTCACGGCGCTGTCCGGATCGCGCAACGGCAAGTAGTTCTCGATCGCATGACTCCATCGCGAGCGTGGCGATGAGTTTGCCCGACCGCGTCTACCATCTGGCCGAGGCCGCGAACTGGCCCGCGATCCAGCGGGACGGATTGCACTGCGCCAGCACATTGATCGAGAGGGCCGGCGTCACTGGGACGGATCGGGAATTGCTGGAGCGAAACCAGCGGCCGGAGCACACCGTCCTTCCGAACGGAACCCGCATCCGGGATCAGCGTCCCATGCCGCCGGAGGCCCTGGCGCGCTGCCTGGTCGGCCTGGCGCCTGCACAGTGGTACGCACTCATCAACGGACGCGTGTTCTTCTGGCTCGACCCGGATCGGCTCAATCGCCAGCGGGCAGCCTGCGCGTCACGCCCACAGGTAGTGTTGACCGTGGACGCAAGCCGATTGATTGCTGCCTATGCCGATCGTATCGCCTTGACTCCGATCAATACCGGCAATGCCCGTCGTCGTCCCGCGATGCGAGGCGAAGCGACCTTCGTTTCCTACGCCACCTGGGAGACATCCCGATGGACGAGCGAGGCCGCTGCGTTGGGCACCTCCGAACGAAGCCGCTCGCATGCACCGGTCGAACTGACCGTGGCTGGTTCGATCCCCGACATCCTGCGGTTCGTGGTCGATGTGCAGGCTTTGGCACCCCGACAGTCGTTCGTGCCTTGACCGTCGAATGGCGTCGCCGCCATCCCACTACCGGGCCGCGGATTTCGTCGCGATTGATTCCCGCAGGAAGCCGTTGATGGCCCGATCCATGAGCCAGTAGGCCTGCGGGTCGCCGCCGCAACAGATGATGTGACCGGCGGTCGAGTCGATCGAAACGACGCGTGCATTCGGGATGAGCTTGCGCTGCATCTCGACATGTTTAGGCAGGAAGAACTGATCGTAGGGGCTCACGACGAACAGGACCCTTGCCTTGATCGACGCCAGCGCCGCACTCACGTCGCCATTGAACCCCGGCGTGTTGCCGAGCCACCCGCGCCCGAGCGCCTTGGACAGGTAGTAAAGATCCCGGGCCTCCTGGATGTCGAGGTAGAACTCCCCCCACCCCTTGCGCCACTCGCCGAAGGCTTCCGGCGTGGCGATGTTCTCGTCCCACCATTCGCGGCTATAGAAGTACGGGACAAGTGCCGACAGCGCATTCGAAGCGCACACACGCGGATTGTTGCTGTAGCCGCCGCCTTTCCAGCCTTCACAGTTCTCGAGGACCGACTGGATCTGGCCATGGAAGAAGAAGCCTTGCGTACCCCACAGTGCCCCGCCCACGATCGGGATGGCTTGATCCATGAAGTCGGGATAGCTCACGGCAAACTGGATGGACTGGTCGGCCCCCATCGAAATACCGGCGATGGCGACCAGATGCCTGATCCCCAACCCTTCGGTCACCAGCTTGTACTGAGCCTTGATCATGTCCCGCCCGTTGTACGGCGGGAAGTTCATCTTGAGCCCGCTGTTGGTCGGGCCAGTACTGTGATCGAACCCGGTTTGCGTATTGCCGAAGGCGTCCGAGGCGATCACGAAGTACCTGTCCGTGTCGAATGCCTTGCCGGGGCCGATCATTCCATCGAACGAGTGGTGGTTCGCTCCGAAGCCGTGCAGCAGGAGGATCGCGTTGTTCTTCTCGGGAGCGAGCCTGCCATGGGTGACATACGACATCCGCACGTTGCGCACTGTGCCGCCCACCTCGAGGGTCATATCACCCAGGTTGGCAAACTGGTGTTTCGGCTGGTCGGGACCATGGGCCTCGAGATTCGCGGAAAGGCAGATCAGCAAGGCTGCCAAGGTGGTTGCGATTGGTTTCATGACGGCTCCTCCTGTGCATGAACGATACATCGCGGCGGCGGGACGCATCGTGCACCTGCCCCGACGGATCCCCAAGCTACTCCTGAGGTGCTTACGTACTCATTACGGATGCGCGGAATCGCGATGTTCGCCCCGCCCCGTCCGGCCATGACACTGTCGTCACCCGCGGACGTATTGCACGACCCTGCGCTTCGGCATAGTCTTTCCCGCATGCAGGCCCTCGGGGTGACCGCCTGCGAACCCGACCACCGGGAGGCTCGTCATGGCACAGAGCAACGGTGTTCTGTTCACGCCGATCCGCATCGGCCCGCTCACGCTGCCCGGACGGCTGTTCAAGACGGCCACCGCGGAGACGCGGGCCACGAGCGACGGTTTCGTCACGCAGGACGTGATCGACTTCTACCTCCCCATCGCCCGGGGCGGGACGCCGTTGATCATCACCGGCAACATCTACATCAGCCTGGAGGGCAAGTCGGCACCGCGGCAGCTCGGTGCCGACAACGATGACAAGATCCCAGGGCTGAGCAAGCTCGTGGATGCCGTGCATGCGCAGGGCGCCAGGTTCTTCGCGCAGCTCAACCATTGCGGCCGCCAGCTGGTGCCGCCCTTCGTCGGTTCGCCGGGTGCGGTGTCCGCGTCGGACGTGAAGGAGCTCATGACGGGCACACGGCCTCGCGCGTTGACCGTCACGGAGGTCCGCCGCGTGGTCGAGGAATTCGCCGCCGCCGCGGACCGCTGCAAGCGGGCAGGCTTCGATGGCGTCCAGATGCACTCCGCGAACGGCTATCTGCTGAGTCAGTTCCTGACTCCATACACCAACCGTCGCATCGACGAGTATGGCGGCTCGGTTGCGAATCGCACCCGTTTCGGACGGGACGTGCTCCGCGCCATCCGTGCACGCGTCGGGCCAGACTTCCCCGTCATCATGAAGATGAACGGCTCCGACGACCTCCCGTTGCGCAACGGCCTGAAGACGCACGATCTGGTGGAGATCGCGGCCATCATGGAGCGCGAGGGCATCGACGCGGTCGAGATCACCGTCGGGCACTACGAGTCCGGCTTTCCGATGGTGCGGGGAAAGTTCGATGCCTGCATGCGCAATATGGTGGATGGCGCACTGCGCTTCGTCCCGCCGTTCCGGCGCTGGCTCTTCCGTACGTTTCGCCCGCTCATCGCGTTCGGATGCAATCTCCTCTGGCGCCCGCGCGAAGGCTTCAACCAGAACTACGCCCTGATCTTCAAGGAGAAGCTTTCCATTCCCGTGATCTGCGTCGGTGGATTCCGTACGCGTGCGGCCATGGAATCCGCGATCGAAGCGGGAAAGTGCGATGCGGTTTCCGCGGGGCGAGCATTCATTGCGGACCCCTACCTCTACCGCCACCTTCGCGACGGCACGCCCGGCCCGCGATGCGTCGAATGCAACGCCTGTATCGGGCATCTCGGCGCGCAGCCGGTCGACTGCTACCACCCCGTCGTCAGGGCGGAGAAGGACGCGATGCTCGCCAGTCAATCCTAGAGAAACTCTGCCTAGCGACTCTCGAGCTGCGAAGTGCCGATGATGCCGCTCGCGATGCGTGCTACGCCGATCGCGACCCATGAAAACAGGCGGTCTACCCAGGGACGCGCCGCGAGGGATTCGTTGCGGATAGGTTCCGCGCCTCGTTCCATCGCGACTTCGAGCGTCGTGCGCAGTTTCTGCGCGAATGCTTCGTCCTCCACGACGACATTGGCCTCGCGCGCCATGAAGAGGCTCAACGGGTCGATGTTGGACGAGCCTACCGTCGCCCAGTGTCCGTCGATCACCGCCACCTTCGCGTGAAGCCAGGAGGCGGTGTAGTCATGAACTTCCATTCCGGCCGCCAGCATGCGGCCGTGCAACGCGCGCACGGCATAGTGAACCCAGAAGTACTCGCGCTTGCCCTGCAGCAGCAAGCGCACGCGCACGCCACGCTTCGCGGCCTCGCGCAATGCCCGTCGAAAGCGCCGTCCGGGCAGGAAGTACGCGTTGGCGATGAGGATCTCGTGCCGTGCCCGCTCGATGGCTTCGAGATAGGCATCCTCGATGGTGTCCCGATTGCGCAGATTGTCGCGCACCACGAAGGCGGCGCGCACGCCATCCGGAAACCTCGGTTGCGAGGGACTGTTCATCATGCGTGGACCGGGCCGTCGGCCGGCGCGCGTCCACGCAACGAGCAACCACAGTCGACGCACCGCTGCGTGCATCTGCTCGACGATCGGCCCTTCCACCTCCACTGCGAAATCGAAGCGGGGTGGGCCATCGCCGCGGCCATCCCGGTCATCGAGTATGTTGATGCCCCCGCAGAATCCGACCCGGCCGTCCACGACCACGAGCTTGCGGTGCATCCGGCGCAGGCGATTGCGGCGCAGCCGAAACTTCGCAATCTCCGGGCGGAACACCAGGATCGATACGCCTGCCGGTTCGAGGATCGCGCGCAGCGATGGCAACAGGTTCACGGCGCCGAATCCATCTACCAACAGTCGCACCGCCACGTTGCGGCGCGCCGCCCGCGCGAGGCACTCGGCGATGCGACGTCCCGTGGGGTCGTCCTCGAAGATGTAAGCCTCGAGGTGCACTTCCTCCCGTGCCCCATCGATGGCGGTTTCGAGCGCCGCGAAGTACTCGTCTCCGGTCTCGAGCAGCACGATGCGGTTGCCTTCGACCAGCGAAATCATGTCGGTGCCTTGAGGGCCGTCATCTCTTGGTGAGGAGGGCCGACAGCGCCACGTGATCGGAGAGTTTCGAGAACGAGCGTCCGCGGTGCGCATGCGCGATCTTCACGTCGAATCCGCGCACGTAGATCCGGTCCAGGTTCAGGAACGGCATGCGCGCCGGGTAGCTGGCAGCCAGACGACCATGGGCCGTCTCGAAGACCTCGGCGATGTTCAGGTTGCGCGCGAGGTTGTGTCCGGCGCGGCGAGTCCAGTCGTTGAAATCTCCCGCCACCACCAGCGGGGCATCGGGGGGCACGAGGCGGTCGATTCGCTCCTTGAGACGCTCGATCTGTCGATGGCGCCACACGGCGAACAGGCCCAGGTGCACGTTGATGCAGTGCAGCCGCTGCGACCAGCCGGGCACGTCGATCTCGCAATGGAGCAGGCCACGATGCTCGAACGACGACATGGAGATGTCCTCGTTGTCCCAGCTCGCGATGGGAAACTTCGACAGGATCGCATTGCCGTGATGACCGTGGTCGTAAACGGCATTCTGGCCATACGCGAACTCCGGCCAGAGCGTATCGGCGAGGAACTCGTACTGCGGCGCCGCGGGCCAGTTCGTGTGTCGCGCGGCGTGGTGTTCATGCAGGCCCTGAACTTCCTGGAGGAAGACGAGATCCGCACCGACCGAATGCAGTTTCTCCCGCAACTCGTGCACCGTCAGCAGGCGCTTGAACTGCGAGAAACCCTTGTGGATGTTGAAGGTGACGACGTGGAGTGTTTCCATGTGACGTTCACGGAATCACGGTCGCAACTCGAAATAGCGTTCGATGAGATCGGCGTCATCGAGGTGACGCGCGGACACGGTAGCGCGCAGCGCCCGGTGCGGGCAGCGCGGCGTAGGCATTTCGATGGAAAGCGATCGCAGGATCATGGCTTGACCTCGAAGTACCGTTCGATGAGATCGGCGTCATCGAAATGCCTTCTACCGACGAACGCAGTCGCATGCCTTCCCCACTGCCGCATGGCCCCCGGCTCGCGCACCCCCATGGGCCAGAAAAGCCATCGCTCGCCCCTCTCCGTCCCTGCCACGATGCCGTCGGGGCGATAGAGGCTGCGATGCGTCCCGTCACGCATGGGAATCGAGCGTAGATCGTCGTCGCGCGCGAGTCCGTAGCCGATGCCCGGCGGCACCGTGTCGATCACGCTCACGCGCTGCAGAAAGTGCGTCTGCGCGGCGACGCGCAGGGACACGCGCTGCTCGGGGCCGACGTTCTGGAGTTGCTGCGGAATGAAAGCCCATTCGTCGATCGTGTCGGGCTTCGGCTTCGGCAGTGCGCGCGGCGTGGGAAAGAACTGGTGATAGCAACCGCAGTTGTGAATGGTGTCGTAGACCAGTGCTCGACCATCGGAGGAAACGGTGACGCGCCAGGCAATGCCGTCGAGTCGCCCCCCCAGCATGTCAAAAGTGCCGGTGCGCGGACGGGACGGGAACCAGAAACTGTAGACGTATTGCGTCAACACCTCGGTGCCGACGATCGTCCGTGCAATCCGGACGAAGCCCACCGGGTTCGCGACGTCCACCTGCGGTGAGCCATCGTCGTCGAGCGTGGGGGTGCCGAGTCGGTCGTGATCGGTGACGGTCTCGATCTCCAGCAGCGGCGCATGACGCTCGATCGCCTCGAGTGCGGCGCCATCGAACCCCGATCCCGCGAGGGCCGTGGCGTCGAAGCGGGGAACATACCGCTCCACCGGGCCGTGCATCGGCAGGCGGTCGAGCGGCGTCGCGAAGGTCTGCTCCGTTTCGTGCTGGTAACCGCGCACACCACGGGCGAACGGGTACTTGGTAAGCGCGTAGACACCCGTCACGCGCTTCCAGGTCTGGTAGTCGTCTGGCACCACGACCGAACTCGGGGCACTGCCGTCGGCGATGGCGACGGCGAGCAATCGGTCGGCGCAGCTATCGACCGCGCCCTCGAGCGAGGTCCCGGGAAAGGCCACTTCCGCCCTGGCGGCCAGGGCTACGCGGGTCTTCCGGGGCAGGTTCTCGAACTCCACGCGTCGACCTGCCCGGTCGAGCGCACGCAGCGACGCGAGCCAGTCCTCCGGAGGGATCATCCGGCCCTCGGCCGCGGTGAATCGGTCGGCCCGCAGATACGGAAAACCGGGAACCGGGTATGCACCGCCATCGCGAACCTTCGCCTTGATGACGGCATCGTCGGTCGCGGCGATGAGACGGGCGCACGCGGCCACCTCGGCATCCGCAGCCTTCGTGCGTGAAACGAACGGCTCGACCCGATGCGCCGGCCGGGTTGCGCAGGCGCCGAGAGCGAGGATGCCGACCAAAAGAACAGCGCGATGTGCAGCGATCACGGCGCGGCCTCGTCCACTCGCCGTCGAATCTCCTTCATCATCGCTCCGAACTGCCGGGTGATCGCGAGCCGAACGGCCGCCGTCTCGATGAAGGCAGGCACCCAGAAGTCGGGAACGATGCGCCCCTTGTAAGTGAATCGCAGCATGCCGCCGCCCTGCGGTTTGAGTTCGTAGCGCCCTTCCATTTCCTTGAAGCTTCCGGACACCGCCCGCGAAGTTACCAATTCGTAAGGCGCTTCGACAATCTCCAGCCGCACGTGCACGGGACGGCTCAGGAGGAACAACCTGGCACTGCCCTTCTGGTCCACCAGAATGGTGTTGCCGCTGCGGGCGATGATACGGCTTTCGGTCATGTCGGGTATGAACCGCGTCAGGCCCTCGTAGTCGGTCAGGACCGCCCAAGCCTGCTCCGGCGTGGCTTCGACGTCTTCGAAAGCCTCGACGATCACGGCTTCGCCGTCGCGATGGGACGTGACCGTCTGCGCCAGTGCAACCGGTGCTGCCGCGAGGATCGCGGCGATCAGAAAACTCACGTGAAGCATCCGGGGGCCCGGTTCGATCGACGACCCCTGTGTGACCGCACACGCGCGATTCGGTTTAGTCGCGAGCGCCAATCTTCTCGGGCAGCTTCAGGATCGCGGCGGCATTGCTCGGCGAGAAACACTGCTCGGCCGCTTCACGCCAGGGCAGCCATCGGTGCGCCACGTGCTCGCGCGGCGCCAGCGTGACCGGCACCCGATCGGGGACCTCGAGCCCGAACACATGCTCGGTGTTGCGCGTGACACCTGGTGCGTAGCGGAAGAGCCATTGCGGATAGATGTCGTAGACGTTCTGGTAACGCCAGTCGGTGAGGCGATGGCGCGCTGCGTCGATGCCGGTCTCTTCCATGACCTCGCGCGCGGCGGTTTCCTCCAGCCGTTCGTCCTCACGCTCGAGGCTGCCGGTAACCGATTGCCAGTAGCCGGGATAGTCCGCCCGCTCGATCAGCAGCACTTCGAGTTCGGGAGTATGGATGACCACGAGGACGGAGCGGGGGATCTTGTAGGACATAGGCCGTGAGGCGTGAAGCGTCAGGCGTGAGGGATTCCGTGAGGCGTCAGGGGTGAGGCGAAGTACGGCCGTACACCCCTGACGCCTGACGCTTTACGCCTCACCGCACTTTAATGTGCAATTCCCGCAGCTGCTTCTCGTCCACCGGGCTCGGCGCCTTCACCATCAGGTCCTGCGCGCGCTGGGTCTTGGGGAAGGCGATCACGTCGCGGATGGATTCGGCGCCGGTCATCAAGGTGACCATGCGATCCAGGCCGAAGGCGATGCCGCCGTGGGGCGGCGCACCGTACTGGAGCGCGTCGAGCAGGAAACCGAACTTGAGCTTCGCTTCCTCGGGACCGATGTCGAGCGCGGTGAAAACCTTCGACTGCACGTCCTCACGGTGAATCCGCACCGAACCGCCGCCCATCTCCCAGCCGTTCAGCACCATGTCGTAGGCCTTGGCGGTCGCCTTGCCCGGATCGGTGTCGAGGAAATGCTCGTGGCCGTCCTGCGGGCTGGTGAAGGGATGATGCAGCGCGTCCCAGCGCTTCTCGTCCTCGTTCCACTCGAACATGGGGAAATCCACGATCCACAGAGGCTTCCACTCCTTCACCGCGAGCCCGCGTTCGTGGCCGACCTTCGAGCGCAGTGCACCGAGTGCGTCGTTGACGACCTTGGCCCTGTCGGCGCCGAAGAAGATCAGGTCGCCGTTCTCGGCGCCGGTCTCGCGCATGATGCGGGCGATCACCGGCTCGGTCAGGAACTTGAGGATCGGCGATTGCAGGCCCTCCACGCCCTTGGTCCAGTCGTTGACCTTGATGTAGGCGAGCCCCTTCGCGCCGTAGATGGCGACGAACTGGGTGTAGTCGTCGATCTCCTTGCGCGAGAGCGTGCCGCCACCCGGCACCCGCAACGCGGCCACGCGGCCGTTGGGCATGATCGCGGCTTCACGGAACACCTTGAAGTCGACGTCACGCATGACGTCCGTCAGTTCCGTCAGCTCGAGCGGCACGCGCAGGTCGGGCTTGTCGGAACCGTACTTCGCCATCGCGTCCGCAAACGTGAGTCGCGGGAACGGGTTGGCAAGCTCGATGCCCATCGTCTCCTTGAAGATCGCGCGCACCATCTCTTCCATGAGCCCCGTGATCTCGGCGACGCCCAGGAACGAGGTCTCGATGTCGATCTGCGTGAACTCGGGCTGGCGGTCGGCGCGCAGATCCTCATCTCGGAAGCACTTGGTGATCTGATAGTAGCGGTCGAACCCCGACATCATCAGCAACTGCTTGAAGAGCTGCGGCGACTGCGGCAGCGCGAAGAATTCGCCGTGGTGCACTCGCGAGGGGACGAGGTAGTCGCGCGCGCCCTCGGGCGTGGACTTGGTGAGCATCGGCGTTTCCACGTCGATGAAGCCCTGTGCGTCGAGGTAGCGGCGCACCGCCATGGCCACCTTGTAGCGCAGGCGCAGGTTGTACTGCATCGCCGGCCGGCGCAGGTCGAGATAGCGGTATTCGAGGCGGATGGTCTCGGAGATGTTGTCGTCGTCCATCTGGAACGGCGGCGTGAGCGAGGCGTTGAGGATCTCGAGCGTCTTCGCCAGCACTTCGATTTCGCCACTCTTGAGATTGGCGTTGGTGGTGCCCTGCGGACGCTCGCGCACGCGGCCTTCGATCTTCACCACGAACTCGTTGCGCACCTTGTCGGCGGTGGCGAAGGTGTCGGGCGTGTCGGGATCGATGACGACCTGGACCACGCCTTCGCGGTCGCGCAGGTCGATGAAAATGACGCCGCCGTGATCGCGCCGCCGATGGACCCAGCCGTAGAGGGTGACGGTTTGCCCGAGGTAGCTCTTGTCGATGAGACCGGAATAGTTGGTACGCATGGCGTTTGTCTGGTGGAGAGATCCGTGAATCAGGGCTTGGCTGCCACCCGCCGAGGGGACGGCGGCGGCGGTGCGACACCCATGGAGATGATGTACTTGAGCGCTTCGTCGACGCTCATGTCGAGCTCGATCACATCGCTGCGGCGAAGGATCACGAAATAGCCGCCGGTCGGGTTCGGCGTGGTCGGAACGTAGACGCTCACGTAGTCGCCTTCGAGGTGATTCACCACATCACCGCCCGGGGTACCGGTGAGGAAGGCGATGGTCCACATGCCCTCACGGGGCCACTGGACCAGCAGAGCCTTGCGGAAAGCCTCGCCCTTGGAGGAGAACAGCGTGTCGGAGACCTGCTTCACGCTGGCGTAGATCGACTTCACCACCGGGATGCGGCCAAGGATGGCCTCCCAGGCCTGCACCAGGCGCTGGCCGAGAATGTTCGCGCCGAGAACGCCGGTGACCAGCACGATCAGCACGGTCAGCAGCGCGCCGAGGCCCGGTACGTCGAAGCCGAGCCAGGCGCGGGGCCGCCAGGATTCCGGCAGCAGCAGCAGGCTCTGGTCCATGGTCGTGACCAGCGCGTGCAGCACCCAGAAGGTGATGCCGAGCGGGACCCAGATCAGCAGGCCGGTGATGAGATAGCGTCGCATGGAAAAAATGACGCGGAGGGTGTGCCTTCACACCCTCCGCGCTCGGAGTCGGGTGGCCCGCGCCGCCGCGCGGGGAAAGAAACTCAGTGGCAGGCGCAGTTGGTGCCGCAGGCCGCCGCAGGGGCTGCCGCCTCGGCTTTCTTGGAATCCCCGCCCTCGGTCTTGCCGGTTTCGGTCTTGCCGGCGTCGGTCTTCGCCTCGCCGCCACCTTCGGACTTCTCCGCGGGCTTCTTCGGGCTGCCCTTGAAGTCAGTGGCGTACCAGCCGCTGCCCTTCAACTGGAAGCCGGCGGCCGAGATGAGCTTGGTCATGGTGGACTGCCCGCAGGAAGGGCAGACCGCGATCGGGGCATCGCTGATCTTCTGCAGGAACTCCTTCTCGAGTCCGCAACTGCCGCAGCGGTATTCGTAGATCGGCATGGTATCTCCCGGAAAATGAAGCGGAATTATACGCACGCCGCCCGAGCGGCGCACTCCTGCGTCATTTGGGGACGACACCCCGCTGCCGCAAGGGGTAATCCCCGGGCGCCTGCCGGTAGAATTCAGGAATGCTGAATACGACCCGTTGGCCCTTCCCACGCATCATCGCCCACCGCGGTGGCGGCACCGTAGCCCCCGAAAACACCCTCGTCGCGCTGCGGGTTGCCGCCTCCATGGGCTTCGGCGGGGTGGAATTCGACGTCAAGCTGGCCAAATTCGGCGTGCCGGTCCTGATGCACGACGACACCCTCGACCGGACCACGGACGCGACCGGACCCGTGGTCGAGCGGGATGCGGCCGAACTGCGATCGATGGACGCCGGGATCTGGTTCGGCAACGAGTTCGCCGGCGAGCACGTCCCCGCCTTCGACGCGGCTGCCACTTTGTGCCGCACGCTGGGACTCTGGGCCAACGTCGAGATCAAGCCGGATCGCGACAATCCGGAGGACACCGGGCGCATCGTGGCCGGCCTCGCGGCCCGCTACTGGAAGGATGCGAGCCCGGCGCCGCTACTGTCGTCATTCTCCGAGACCGCCCTCGCGGCCGCCCGCAAGGAGGCCCCGGAACTGCCGCGGGCGCTGCTGGTGGAGAAAGTCCCGAAGGATTGGCGTGCCCGGGTCGAGGCGCTCGGCTGCCGGGCGCTGCATTGTCATTTCGAGGCGGTGAGTGCGGCTCTCGTGGAAGAGATCCACGGTGCCGGTCTCGGCGTACTGGTCTACACCGTGAACGATCCCGGCCTGGCCATCTCGCTGTTCGAGATGGGCGTGGACGCGGTCGTCACCGACGAACTGCGCGACATCCGGCCGGACTTTTTGGCGGGGTTGGCGGGCTGAGGGTGTGTTCCACCTCCCAGCGTTCCCCCTCCCGACCTCCCCCCGCTTGCGCGGGGGGAGGGGCACAACGAGCGGGGGGAGGAGAAGTACGCCCCTCCCTCCGCGAATGCGGGGGGAGGCTGGGAGGGGGGTGGCAACCACGCCCTCTAGAACGGATTCCCCGCGGACTCCCCGTCCGTCAAGTACCGGAACATCTGCCGCAGCACCTCCCGCTGGCCGTTGATGCTGGCCGAGATGGCCACTTCCCGGCAACGCTCGTCGCCGGCGGAGCTGACGCCCACCTGCTGGAGACGCCCGGAGCTCCGGTCCTGCACGAAGATCGGGCCACCCGAGTCGCCCTTGCACGTGGACACACGCGTGCCACCGCGGTATTTCGACTCCAGTACGATCTCGTCACCACCGGTGATCTCGCCCTGATCCGAGCGCAGGTTGGCCCCCTGGATCTCGGCGAATCGCAGGGCTGGCTCCCCCGTGGCGTAACCGCTGTCGAGCCCGTAACCGGCGATCACCTTCAACAGGTGGCTGCCATCGCGAAACCCTGGCGCAACAAGTTCCGTCGCGCGGTGGGTACCGGGCACCGGACGGTGCAACAGGATCAGCGCGAGATCCGCCCCGAAGAAGTTGCCGTTGCTCCGCAGGAATCGCGGTAAATCCCGCGTGGCGATGCGGTTTGCGGAACTGCGAACGAGCTTGAGGAACGAGGGGTGGACTGCGACGTCGATACCCTCGCGCCGCGCGACGGCGCCGCTGCCATCCTCGAACACCACGGTGATGCGCTCGCGCACCTCGCGACCGATCATCACGCAGTGCGCGGCCGTCAGTACGACCCGCTCGTGCACGATGGACGCAGAACACAGGCCTTCGGATCGCCCCTGTGCGTCAAACAAAGCAAGCCCCACGGTGCTGGCGCGAACGTCGCGGGCAAGGGCCACCTGCTGGGCGGAGAAACGCTTCGATGAAGCCGATGGGGAAAGCACGTCGGCCACGATCAAGCCACCGCTCACGGCGACCGGAAGCGGCGTGGCCACGACTTGCCCCAGGCTCGCAGCCAATACGATCGCGGCACCAAGAGCGGCCGTTCGGACGTTGCTCATTCGCGATTCGACCTCCGGATGGACCACAGCAGCCAGAGGCTATTCGCACCGGCGACGAGGAAACCGAGCAATCCGAACAGCGGCAGGCCGAACAGCTCCGGCCCGCCACGCACCGTCATGACGATGGACGAGCCGACGATGAGCGCGGCGGTCACGACGCCGATGGTCAGCCGATTGGCGCTGCGATCCAGTTGGTGACCGAATCGGTCGAGCCGCTTCAGGTCCAGCTCGATGGTGAGGCGGCCGCGGCGGGCATCGCGCAATAGGCGCGCGAGATCGTCCGGCAACCCCGTGATCGCCGCGATCGCTCCCGCGATGCCGTGTTGCGCTCGCCTGGCGACAGCGCCTGGCCGATAGCGATCCTTGATCACTCCGCTCACGAACGGGTCGAGGTATTCGATCAGGTGGAAGTCCGGATCGAGCTGCCGGCCCAGACCTTCGAGCGTGATGAGTGCCTTGAACAGCAACGTCAGATCGGCCGGCATCACGATCGCGTGATTACGCATGATCGCCGTGATGTCGGACAGGAGTTGACCGATGTGGATGTCCTTCAGCGGCAGGTGTTCATAGTTGAACACCAGGTCACCGAGGTCGGAAGCGAGCCGCGCTTCGTCCACCCGCGCATCACCGGTCCAGTCGAGCAGAACGGACATCATGCCGTCATCGTCGCGTCGCGCGAGCGCACCGAGCAGGTCGACGATCTGATCCCGCCGCTCTGTCGATAACCGCCCCACCATCCCGAAGTCGATCATGCACACGCGATTGCCGGGCAGGTAAAAGACGTTGCCCGGATGCGGATCGGCGTGGAAGAACCCGTCCACCAGGATCATCTTGAGTACAGCCGATGCACCCCGCCGGGCCAGCAGCTTCCGATCGAGACCAGCACGCTCCACGAGTTCGAGCTCGTTGCCGGGGATGCCCTCGACGTACTGCTGCACGTTCATCGACGGGCCGGTGAACTCCCAGTAGATCTTCGGGATCAGGATCTCCGACTCGTCCGCAAAATTGAGCGCGAACCGATCCTGGTTGCGTGCCTCCACGGCGAGATCCATCTCGCGCGCGAGCGACTTGCCGAACTGCGCCACCATCTCCACCGGCTGGAAGCGGCGCAGCTCCGGCAGTTCGCCCTGGGCCGCGGAGGCGAGCGCGGCGAGGATGCGCAGGTCGGCTTCGATCTTCGGCCGGATGCCAGGTCGACGCACCTTGAGCACCACGGGCGTGCCATCCTGCAACTTGGCGCGATGCACCTGCGCGATGGATGCCGCGGCTTGCGGCCGTTCATCCAGATCCACGAACACGTCGTGCGGCGAGCGCCCGCCGAGCGCCGCCATGATCTCCGGCAACACCTCCGCGAAGGCCACCGGCGGCACGGCGGTCTGGAGCTTTTCGAACTCGGCGATCCACTCCGGCGCGAACAGGTCCACGCGCGTGGCGAGCACCTGGCCGAGCTTCACGAACGTAGGGCCCATCTGCTCCAGCGCCATGCGGATGCGCACCGGCAACTCGATGTCGCGCAGGCTGTGGTCTTGGCCGACCGACAACATCTCTCCCGCGCGTTCCAGCACCGTCCCGACACCCGCGCGCCGCACCACATCGCCGAAGCCGTGGCGGATCAGGATGCCTGCAAGCTCCCGAAGTCGCGGAAGATCGCGCATCGCGTGCAGCGTTTCGATCAGCAAGGCGGTCGCGTCGGCACGGAGCAGCGGGCGCACCGGTCGGCGCGCCCCACCCAGGTCAGCCCGGGTTGCCGATCATGCGGTCCTTCGCGAGGAAGTACTTGCGCGCATGGGCGACGAGCTGTCCGTCGCTCGGATGATCCACCGTCTCCACGCCGACGACCTTCGTGCCGAGGACATGCTGGTGCTTGTCGAGGTGCCGCACCAATTCGAGCTTGGCGCTGCCGGGACCGACCACGAGAATCTCGCTCGCACCTTCGAGCAACTTCGCGATCCCGTCGAAATAGTGCGGCTCGCCGGCCTGGTGACCGGAACCGACCGAGCCACGCTTGTGATGCACGTGAGGATGCTTGCCGGAGGCGTGCGTGCTGAACGTCTCCACGTCCTCCGGCGTGAAATGCATGACGTGCGCTTCGGCGTGATCGAGCCAGACGACGGCGTGATAGTGGGGCATTGGGATCCTTGAAAAAGTGGGTGATGCTACTTCTTCTTCGGCGCGTCCTTGCCGGCGAGCGCGTCCGACATGCCGGCGAGGAAGCCGCTCGCCACCTGGGCGAAACGCTCGCTCATCTTGCGCGCGGCATCGACGCTGGCCGCCGTGCTTTCCTGTGCACTGGCGGCCATGCGCGTCGAGAATTCCGTCATGGTCTTGGCAACGGCAGCGCCGGTATCGGTCCCGGTGCGCGCGGCATGGGCAGCGAGTTCGGTCATCTCGGTCTTCACCAGGCCGCTCGCCCGTTCCGCCGAACTCTTGAGCACGCCGACGAAATCGGTCTCCATCTTCTTCAGATTGTCGAGGGCGGCCTTCACTTCGGTGTCGTTGAATTCCTTTGTCTTCGACGTGAGCTCGGACAGCGCGAGCTGCGTGGCGTGCGCGGACTTGCTGAAGGCCTCGTCCATGCCCTTGAACGCCTGGGTGAGGGTCTGCTTCACCTCCGCACCGCGCTGTTCCGCGCCCAAAGTGACGCCGTCGGTGACCTGCGTCATGACCTCGCGCATGGACGTGAAATCGAACCGGTGTTCCTTGATGGCCGCGAGCGTGATGTCGCGGACCTTCTGGCGGATGTCCCCGCCGCCGGCCACGGATTTCGCGGCACTGGACTTCAGATCTTCGTCGCTCATGGCTGCCTCCTGAGGAAAGTCTGCCGGTGGTCCAACGCGCGAATTATCCTCCTTCGGGCCTCAGGCGGAATTGATGCGGGTCAAGGACAGGCGCCCACCGCGAAGCCGTTTGCGACCCGGTGCAGCTGCGTCGTGGTGAAGATGTTCCACCAGCCCATCGGCTGGTTCGTGCCCAGGGCATAGGTAAGGCCCCAAAGCACGTAGGCGCGCCCAGCGCTCACGTGGCCCACGTTGTTCGCGAACCAGGGATCGCAATCCGCGGGCTGCCTGACGGTCGCGGTCTCGATCCGGGCCTCCGCGACCGCCCGGCCATCGGCCGCCTGGGCGCGCCAGGCAAGAACGTGACGGCTGCCCGGGGCGAGGCCGTCGACGGCCATGCTCACGGCGGGGACGTTCAGGCTGACGCGACGCCCATCCACTTCGACCTGGTAGCTCGTGGCGCCGGCCACAGGTCCCCAGGCCAGCGCGATGGCATTCGACGTAGCGTCGACAACCGCGGGGCCCGCCGCCGACGCTGGCGAGACTGCGCCCGCAGTACCACTGGCCAGCCGGTCGACCATGGCCCGCAGCGCGGCGATCTGCGGGGCGGATTTCGACGTGTAGTCCGAGCCGGTGTAGCCCCACCAGTCCCAGCAGCCGTAGGGGTTCAGCGGGACGCCCCAGGTGGCGCGAGTCTGCGGGTAGAGCACGACGATGCGGTTCGTCTCGGCCCATCGGTTGTAACCGCCGTAGCGGTAGACGGCGTCGCCAACCGACTCCTCGCTCTGCTTGCAGCCGTGAAGAGCGACATGCACCCGGCAGCGCTGGCCTTCGGTGCAGGCCTTGGGCGTGTAGACGTATCCGGTGTCGGCGAGGCCGGCCGAGCGCGCACCACCCGGAGCGAACTCGCGTTGATCGAAGGGACGCAGACCCGCATCCCGCGGCGAACCCGGCGCGGCGAGTCGCCCATGGATGAACTGCAACAAGGCCCCTACGGCGTCGTAGTCGCAGTCCACGATGAACTCGTCGCCCGTGACATCGCACGCGGCACCTCGATCCATGGTGACGAGCGCGTGACCGGCGCGCAGGTCGGTGCGATAGAAGATCTGCCCGGCCGGCAGGAGCGCCCCGTAGAAATCGCGCAACGCGTTCATCACCGGCCGTCGCACCGTGCCATCGTTGTAGCCGGAGAACAGCCACACGCGAGAGCGCGCCAGGGCGTCGACCGGATCGATTCGCCCGGCGGTAGCGGCCTTGCGTGCGGCTTTCACGAGCGGCACGGGATCCGGCGACCCCTGCATGCATTCGCCGGTCGCGCGCGTAGTGTTGCCCTGCGCACAGCCCCACGGACCGCCCGCAAGCACGCCGACGCCACGAACGATCGATGCATGCGCCAGATGAAACTGGACCGCCATGAACGCACCCGAAGACAGGCCGGACACGGACGTCTCGGCGACATCGACTCCCAGCGCGGGCAGGCGGTCGGCGGCGAGCGCCGGCGCGCAGGCGATCAGGAAGACAAGTGATGGCAGGCCGCGCATGCGACCATGGTACCGTGACTGGTGACGGCCCTACGCCGCTTCCTCGAGCGGCAGATCGCCCTGCGCCTGCGTCGCTGCCGACTCGCCCTTCCAGTGCAGCAGCTCCATGCGTCCGTCGAGGTGCTCGACGATAGCCGTGCAGCTGTCCACCCAGTCGCCGCAATTGATGTAGGTGATGCCATCGATGGTCTTGATGGCCGCCGCGTGGATGTGGCCGCACACCACCCCGTCGAGGCCGCGCTCTTTCACGGCGTGCACGACCGATTCCTCGAAGCTGTAGATGAATTCGAGCGCGCCCTTCACCTTGCGCTTCGCATACCCGGCGAGCGACCAGTAGCCGGAGATGCGCAGCGTGCGGCGGATCAGGGACAGCAGCACGTTCACGCGCACGAGGAAGTTGTAGAGCACGTCCCCCAGCACCGCGACCCAGCGGTGATAGCGCGTGACCTGGTCGAACTCGTCGCCGTGCAGCAGGATGTAGCGCTTGCCGTCGGCAGCGGTGTGCTCGTATTCCTTCACGAGATCGATGTCTCCGAAGGACGTGCCGACGTACTCCCGCAATGCCTCGTCGTGATTGCCCGGGACGAAGATCACCTTCACGCCATGGCGCGCCTTGCGCAGGATCTTCTGCACCACCGTGTTCTGGGCCCGCGACCAGACGATGCCGCGGCTCATGGACCAGAAGTCGATGATGTCGCCGACCAGAAAGAGGTATTCCGATTCGTAGTGCTTGAGGAAGTCGTGGAGCTGGTCCGCCTGGCACGCGCGGGTGCCGAGGTGGATGTCCGACAGGAAGATCGAGCGCACCCGGTTCATTGCCGTCCCCAGTCTCGAAAATCGGATCCCCTGCCCCTGCGGATACCGGGGTGCTGGGCTGGACCGGACAGGACCGTCCGGATGAGGGATGACTGGCTCAGGATCGATCTCGCTGCAGGCGGCGAAACCGCCTTGCGCGGCCGGACCTTAGCCGGTCTTTGTTACGGTGGCATGACTCCCGGCCATTCCGAGGCGGAACAACCTCAGCCGCTCGGACGGCGAGCGTTGCGGAGCCTGGCTGCCACGACCAGGAGACCAACTGCCGCGAGCGCCATGGCGGAAGGCTCCGGGATGGGGACGGAGATGGCGGTCAACGAGTAGACACGGTTCTGGGGAAAGGGCGTGAACGAGAGCGTCAGCCCGAGATTCGGGGCCGGATTGTTGCCGCTGGCGACCGTGTGATAGAGGTACGGCGTCGCACCGCTCGCATCCGGGGTGTGGTCGACGAAATTGAAGGTGTTCGAGCTGTTGAACAGCGAACCGTTCGGCAACACGACCCCGGACGCCCCCTGATGGAAGCCGAAATAGAACTCCGGCCCGACCTCGGCGCTCCCCAGGATGGCGTTGAACGCGAAGGTGATCGGCTTGTTCACCGTGAACCCTGTATTGGTCTGGTTCTCGCCGACACCGACGATGGTGAAGTTGGAAGTACCCACTTCACGCTGGAAGATGAGCGGGGTGATCGGCGTGAACTGGCTGACGCTGCCGCTGTAGAACCCCCATTCGGTCAGGGTCCCGAACTCGGTGAAGGGCTCCGGAATGATCACCTTCATCCCGGTGTTGAGATCGATGCCGGTGGACGGATTGCCGCCGCCCCCGCTGAAGACGAACCGGGCGATCAGGTCGTCGCCAATGGTCTCGGCGTTGGCGCCGCCGGCCGGGACCAGCGACGTTGCGACCAGTGCCGCAAAAAACAGGACGCCTCGAACCATTCTGCTCACGGTCATTCTCCCGGGATGAGGTATTCCGCCAGGAGAAATCTTACCGCTTCGTGAGGTTTGTGGCGATAGGCGAAGGGGCCCGGGGCCGATGCCCCGGATGTCAGCGGAATTCGTGCAGCGCCACTCGGTTCTTCGCGATGAAATCCCAGTCGTAGGTGACGCCCAGGCCAGGCCCAGTCGGCACGGCGACACAACCGTCCTTGCCGACCACCTCGAGCCGGTCGCTGTAGCCGCACGTGTAGACCGGCGGCACGGCGTTGGGCATGTCCGGACCCACCAGCGCCACCTCGTAGAAATTGCTGTTGCGCATCGCCGCCATGCAATGCCGGTGTGCCGGCCCGCAGGCATGGATTTCGGCATCCACGCCGAAGCCCTCCGCGATGTGCGCGATCTTCATCGCACCGGTGATGCCCATGTCGTACTCGGGATCGACGCGCAGGAAATCGGTGGCATTGGCGATGAGGAAGTCCGCCTTCGGCTCGACGCCACGGACGTGTTCCGTCTGCAGGATGGGCGTGCGTATCATCTCGCGCAGCTTGCGGTGCGCGTACTGCGACACGCCGCTGTCGCGGAACGGATCTTCGTACCAGAAGAACCCGGCCTCGTCGCAGGCACGGCCCACGTAGAGAGCGTCGGCGAAAGTGCGCAACTCGCAGGCCGGATCGATCATCAGTTCCATGGTGTCGCCGACGACCTTGCGCGCATGCAGGACGTTGGCCGCCTCTTCGCGCTTGTCGCCCTCGTGCCAGCCATGGATCTTGAAGGCGCGATAGCCGAGTTCGCGGCAAGCAAGCGCGAAATCGCCGAACGCCTCCTTCGAATCGAGGCCACCGGACCGTTGCGCGTGATAAGTGCTCGCGTAAGCCGGCAGCCGCCACCGGTAGCCGCCGAGCAGTTCGGCGATCGAGGCGCCGTACTTCTTCCCGGCCAGATCCCACAACGCGATGTCGAGCGGCCCGTGACCCATGTGGTCGAACTGTCGCGATTCGCGTTTCAGGTCGTCGAAGATGTGCTCGCGCTGCTCGGCCTCGCGCCCGATCAGGAAAGGCGCCAGCATGATGGTCGAGCCGAGCGCCGCGGCGGAACCCACCCAGTGCGTGACGTACTCGCCACGCAGGCCATTGTCAGTCATCACCGCGACCGCGTACTTGGTAAGCCGCGTCTTCGCCCCCTTCACGTACTCCAACGCGCCGACGCTGGCCGCGCGTGTCATGCCGAGATTCTCGGCGTCGAACTGGAACACGTGCACTTCCACCTTCGTGATGCGACTCATCCCCCTACCCCTCCCCGATCATTGTTCGAGGGCGGGAAGGATAGCACCGGACCATTCGCGACTAATCGCCGAACCACGACAGCAAAAAGCCCCGGCGGTCAGGATATCCGCCGGGGCAAACCTCTCCTGATGGGAGAGGGGGAGGAGACGAGGTTACTTTTTCGCGGGCTCCGTTGCGACCTTCACTCCGTCGGACTTCGCGGCCGTGGTGCTCTCTGCACCGGAAGGGCCGCTGCGAACGACCTTGTAGGACGCCTGTCCGCCGATGCACGCGTCGCGCACGTGGCAGGGTTTGGCGTTCGCGAAATCCCGCGACGCGACGGTCTTCGAAATGACGTACGCGTCGTCAGGCGCGCCGCCGGTACCCCAGCGCATTTCGGCGACATACTCGCGCGCCTTGATCTGACCGTTGTCGCGATGGGTTGCGTACTTCTCCGGGTCAGCACTGCAGGTGTCTCGGGTGTCGCAAGGGGTGGCCCAGCGACTTTCCGCTGCGCCTACGTCAGTGGAAGGAACGGCGATGGAGACGAGACTCGCTGCGAACGCCGCTGCGATCAACTGGACCGCGGACCGATCGAACTTCTTCGTGACTGCTTTCATGTTGGCCTCCTGGACCAGAACACCCGGACCTCGGCGACCCTCGTGAGGTCGCTGACCCACGATCCCGGGAACAAACCGTGGCGCCAGATTGGAGACGAAGCTCCCGCACCCCCAACGTCGAATGCGGACATCGCCTTCCTATGGCACATATTCTCTCGACTTCAGTTGGGAATGTCTGTCCGAGCTTAGGCATATGCTGAAGCTCGTAAAGTTCCTCGGTTGCTCAGATTCTCGGACCCTCATCTTCGCAGCGGCCATCTCCGGGGGACGCGGCGACGATCCCTGGTCCGCATCCGCACAATCAACCACCCTCCGGACTTCACCATTCTCGCAGCTTCTTCGCGCCGAATGCCGCTCGGCAAGAACACGGGCAATCAGCCTTCCCCACTCTGCGGGTCGCCCTGATATCCGATTCAGAACGAATGCGCGCTTCTCTGGCGATGGCCACCTTGCGTGGGAGAGGTCATCGTCGAAAAGAACAAGCGCACTTTACAGTGGGGCCAATCGTAGAGACACGGGAGGAAGTGGATCCGGCGCGACTTGGAGACTTTCATGGCTCGGCACAACGTCGAACGTCTCTACAAGCGCTTCTGCCGGAGCGATCCCTTAACCACAAACGGATTACCCGATGCGCTGGACGTTGTCGCTCTGCTCCATCTGCGATTCGAATATAGTCCACTGACCTAATGAATATGCACGTTGTCATAAGTGCATGGGAAAAATGCATCTGAGCGAAGCCGATCGGCTGGAAGTGATGAGCGCGCAGCGCAGTCGCACCATGGCCGTAGGCCAGGTACGGCGCGCGCGGCCGATCCTGCCGCTCGATGAAGGAGCCTCGCGCCAGGCGATCATGAACGAGTCGCGCTGAGATTCGCGCTTCAACGCGACGCGGAAGACGCGCTTTACCGCCGATCGGCTGTCGGAGCAGTAGCCCGTCATCCGGGTCTGGCATCGCGGCACGAGCTGCCCCGCCTAGCAGCGCTCGTTCTCGAGTACACCTTGAAGCGCAAGCCCAAGGACGGCTCCGTGCAGTGGAGCAGCCGCATGCTCGCCACCCACCTGGGCCCGCCCTTCATGACGGTTCAGCGCACCTGGCGCAAGCACGTGCTTCAGCCCCACCGGCTCGAGCGGCGCATGGTCTGCAACGATCCGGGCTTCGAGACCAAGGCGACCGACGCTATCCAGCCGTATCTGAATCCGCTCACGCACGCGATGGGATTCTGCGTCGACGAGAAGACCGCCATCCATGCTCTGGACCGCAAGGAATGCCTCCCGCCACTTTGACCTGGGCGTGCCGACAGTCACGGATTCTAGTGCAAGCGCAAAGGCACTCTAAGCCTGTTCGCGGCGTTGAACGCTGCCACCGGCGAGGGGCGCTCACCAAGACCGCGGCACGCCCCAATAGCGCACGGTTCGTCGCCTTCCTAACCGATGAAATGAGCAACGAGCCCTTCCGGCAGGCAATCCGTGTCATCTGCGACAACGTCAGCAGCCACATGACCCCTGCGGTGCAGTGGCTTCTGGCCGATCATTCGAACCTGAGGACGCATCACACGCCCACCCATTCGTCCTGGCTGAACCAGGCCGAGAACTGGTTCTCCTGCATCCAGCACGATGCCATCACGCTACGGCGGTTCACTAGCACCAAAAACCTCGACAACAAGCTCATGCGCTACATCTGCAGGTACAACAAGACCGCCAGAGCGCTGGAGTGGAAGCATGCCGATCCACGTCGTCGTATCCGGTGTGATTCATCCGGTTCGGTGGACTAGCTGCCGCCACGTTCAATGGATCCATGTCGACACGCCTGGAGACCGAATCCGTGTCCTGACCGGTATACGCAGGCGCTTTTCTCGAAAGCTCTTGGAAGCCCTAAACTCGTCGAGGCGAGGAACTACCTGATGTCTACTTTTTTTTTGAACGCCACGTCAACATAGAACTCGCACATTCATAGTCCGCAATGGCTCCAAGGCCTCATAACTGCACAGCTCTATTCACCGCGCCCACCGGATCGACAACACCGTGTCCGTACCACAAACTAAACCAATGCTTGTCCTTCTCGAAAGATTGTTGACCATCCATTGGACTTCTCGTTGTGGCCGAGCCCCATTCCAGCAGTACCGTCCGATCTTTGCTAAGCGCAATCCATCGTCCAACCCCCACTCTTTCGGCATCCACAACGCATGCAGACTCCTTTACTACAGTCGCAATTTGCGCGGCAGACAACGACGGTTTTGCCAACGCCACAAGAGCAGCCGTAGCGGCCACAACCGGGGCCGCGTAAGAGGTATACGTTCCAGCCTGAATGTGGCAAAGCTCGTTCTTCCGTGCACTCAAGAGTTGTGCGTTACTTCTCCACGCACACACCGATATCGGCGGTCCCACGTTCACGCTTGGCCTGTCTGCAGAAGTGCATTCCGCATCAATTCCTGTTGCCACTAGAACACTATTTCGACATGGCAACGCCAATTCCTCCTCCGAAATCAGTGTGCCCTCGTTGTCCGCAACCAACACGACAACGGCACCCTTACCTCCAAAAGCGACCGTCGTCACGTCGTGCAACGCGTCGGCAAGCTCCTGCCATGCCCCTGTGTCGGCATTCGCGCCAGCGCCAATGCTGCTGAAACGCCTCGAGATATTGACTACCCTCGCCGGAGGTGTCCCGACCTCTTCCAGCGTCGGCCAACCCGCGTGTATTCTGTGACGAACCGGCACGCCAGTCATCCATCTGAGCAGATCACCTAGCTGCTTCGCGAACTCCCTCGAGATTAAATGCGGGTCCACATTTGACTCTAAAGGTTCAGGTACCGATACCGCGAGGTGCTTGATTCCTGTCAGCAGGCCGGGCGCGCACGTCACCTCGGACGCAGCATTCCCGTTCCTTCGCAACGTCGGCACAAGTGCCGACATGATTCCATACACCGCCGTCGCATGTGGAATGTCTCCCGGCGAACAGTTGGCTTGCACGCGCGTCCCTCCCTTGCACGATTTCAAAACTCCTGCTGAGAGTTGCACTTCTCGCAAGTTGGCCGCGTCAACCAAGTTGTGATCCACTTTTACCACACCATCTTCCAAAGATGCCACACAAAACTCCGACGGCAATGGCGCCTCGCCTCGCGCACGTCGAATTTCACTTGCTCTGTCGAACGCCTCCGAGAACCGTTTCGCCACGTCAATTGCCGTCGGGGCTAACGCTGCCACTTTTCGAGATAACGCCACTTCGTCGACTTCCTCACTTACCTTGATTGCGCGAACCGCACCACCGTTGTCTCCAAAATAGAATGCCAGCGCCCCGGTCAATCTGCGTACATTCAGTATCCGCTTGTCGTACTCCGGTTCTCGTACGCTTCGACCCGGGGTCCGTCCGCGCATACCATTGTCGAGACCCCACATTGGCATTGCCGAGGCAGGGCCCACTACGATTAGCGAATCCCTCATTTCCGGATCACGCCCCACCACACCAACGGCCACTCTCCCTCCATACGCAGCCTTGCTTCGTTCGCTGTTCCTGAAATGTGAACATGCACGAATCACCGCTTCGCTGCTGCCGTCAAACAGAAAAAAGCGCTCTCCAGAGATGGTCGAACCCAATTCTGACGTTGTCGTGATCTCCAGTTCGGCGAGAACTTTCGACATGTCTTTCGCCACAGACTCCATTGAGTCTCGATTTGGAAAATCCGCGAGCAAGAGCGCAAATGCGGACACTTCGTCATCGATCGTGAAAGATTGTTGGTCGACGATGACGATCGTGCTCGAGCGACGCTTCTGGTCTACATTGATCCGGACAGACGCTGAGTATCCCGGCTCAACTACCACAGCCCTCTCTCCCGCCCACACGATAGGATCCGTTCCCGCCGCAACCGGCACTGTGTCAGGTTCGACCTGCGCAGTTATCTGATAGCTGCCCGGCTGCAGATGGCCATAAAATACTGCTTGCCTTGTGCTCGCAAGTCCGAAAGGTACAAAAGCCACCGGCGATCTGTTGGCCGCACTCCGGTTTGCCGCCCTGACCAAGAATTGCCCCTCTTGCGGCATCCATTTCGTAACTGGGGGATGGTCCACGATTACCCACGTCAAGATGCTAGCGCTTTGGATCTCTTGTTTCGGACTGCTGCAGGAAGCCAGCCCTACGCCACTCACTAGCGGCGGCAAGGTCGCCAGAAACTGACGCCGATTCACTGTTTCTTTGCTCCTAGTGCTCGGAACATGCGTCGCACGACTCTTCCTCGGCTAGATCGTTTGCGCGAAGCCGGTCTTTCGCCGTGCGTGAGGTGACGGCCGGACGCACTGGAATCAAAACGAACAAATGCAAGTGGGTGGATTACCAATGAACTTTCCTGTACGGGGTGGAGGGCATGGGGTGGGCGTAACTGGCGAACAGCCCGACGGATCACCGCGCTGAAACGCGAGCAGTCGCGATGGGATTGTTGGCGGTGACGCTCGTCGCGCGGACTGACCTTCTATCATCAGGATGGGATCTCTGGAACTGTCGAGTATTACCAGAAACTGCACTTCTGCCGTATCCAGCATGCATGAAGTGCTCGCACGCTCCGCTTCGAAACTGTCGTCAGTAGGAACGGCGGTACGGGGATCGCACGCCCGCGATGTTGTATCACTTCCTCCACTGTTCACGTCACGAAGCGGCTTCCATTTATTCGGCGTCTTTGCACACTTCTGTGGCTCAGGCATGGTGCGCAATCGATCCTGCGCTCTTACCATCGAAAGATCAGGAACAAATGCGTTTCCCTCATTCGTCTCAGGCATTGGCGCCACCACCGCCAATCTGTTGCAATCTTTATCGAGATAGAGGAAAAGCTGCGCTTCCTTCATGCGTTGCGACACGCTTGTCAATGGCTCCAGGTCGACTCCAGAGGGATTCCATTCCTGCGAATACGCTCCTTGTGCAACCCCGGCAAGCAAAACGGCTGTAGCAATTCGGCTCTTCGACCCGTTCATCATGACCTCCACACTCAGAAATTTAAGTAAACCCGACCGAACACTGCTCGCCCCAGAATGGGAACGAAGCGCGACGTGTCGAGACTCTGGTAGAGAAACGTTTGGTCCGTCAGATTGAGAACGTCCACACTCACTCCACCGGCGCGACGCGGAAACCGGAATGCAACGCCCACGTCGAACATAGTTGTACTTTCCTGTCCGGGTACGTCACAGACATTAGCGGTCGTCGAGCAGAAAGTGCCACGCTGCTTAAGGTACGAAACTCTCGCGTTCGCTGACAGTCCTGATGCCCCGATCCACTGAATCGCAACGGGTGCTCGCCATTGCACCAGCTCCAGGAACTGCGCAACTCCGGGATTGCCTTCCGTACGCTCGAACGCTTCCCGATGTATCTGGATACTGATCGCTACTTGGTTGTGCGGCTTCCAGTGTGCGTAGACATGGCCTTCACGCTCGCTCCACGGAGCGAACGTGAACTGCGGCATGCCATTGCTATCGAAGTATCTCGACGTTGCCTCGATCCTTCGCACGCCGCCGCCGGCGCCGATGAAGAAGTCGTATCCCACTCGTCGATCGATAGCGATCGCGGAACGTCTCGAGATGGAGCCGTAGATGTCGTCGTAGAACTGCCCGAATCCGGCGACCTGCACCGGTTCAAGCGTCTGGCCAGCCACGAGCGGCCGTTGCATGGAGCGAAAACTCGCAGCCCGGATGGTTGTTGCTGAATCCACGTTCCAAACCAGGCCGAGTTTTGGGTGCGTGCGCTCGACGTCGTAGTTGAGCGATTGAAGCAGGAAATCATCCCAACCGATGCCGATCGTGGCATGCAACTTCCCGCCCGCGAGATGAAGGGTCGAGTACGCGTACGCTGACTTGCTTCGATCTACAGAGTTGGACGGAAATGAGAGTCCGAACGCAGGGAGATCCAGGCGATCTCGGCGACTGCCCTCGATCAGAGATGCGCCTCCTACGAATTGGATGAACTGGGAGCCGGTGACGTACTGTATTTCGGGAGATGAATAACTACCCTGTGTCGTCAGCGAGTACTGCCCTATGGCGGAGAACGTGTCGAAGTCGAATTCCGTGTGCGAGGCAACCGCGAGGAGTTCAGATTGAGGCGAGAACTGATGGCGCAACCCCACGCGCCCCACCGTGGATTGTTCGGAATTCCTCTGATCTGGCGAGTAGTTCGTCGGATCGAACCTGATGGGAAGTTCACCAAAGCGGACGTTCGATTGCTGCGCTTCCACCTGAATCGTGGTGGCAGTCGTGGGCTGAAAACTGGCAAGGGCGGCCATTGAGTCGCGCGACTGGTCATTGTTTGCACGCTGTCCATCGGTTTCCGCATGGAGAATCCCGGCTGCCAGAGCACTTCTGTCGAACTGCGCCGAAGCTTCGACGCCCTGGGACGCCGTGCTCGAAGTACCGACCAATCCGTAGGCTCGGGCACGCAGACCGGGACCTGAGAACACCGGATCGAAATCGTAGTAGCCGCCTCGCGCGGGGCCGAGAGACCGCGAAGCGAGGAACGGTCGCTCCGGATTCAGTGACGCAACGTTCAGCAATCCCGCCAACGGGGCATCACTTCCCAAGGGCTGCCTTAGTTGCGCCTGAAGGCCCGCACTAGCCCTTGTTGCTTGTTGTCGTGGAAGTGCCGCGGCCGCCTCGGAAAGGTACTGCTGGGCCGCGTAGTTGGTTGCATCGTCCGCGAGCGCTGTAGCCACTTCCCCGACGGCCGGTTCCTCGAAACCGAGACTGTTGTACATTCTTGCAAGAGCGGCGCTCCTGGACGCAGCATCTTGATCAAGCGCATCTCCCGGACGATACACGCTCCGATTGTTGTTGCGTTCGATGGAGCGACGCGCGTCGTCAATTGCTGACAGGGGCCTGTTCGTCCCTTGTTCGAGCACTGCCTGATAGAACCAGGCAGTTGGATCCTGCGGATCCAACTCGGTGGCGAGGCGGTACTGCTCCTGTGCAAGGATGTCTCGTTCGCTACGGTTCTCTTCGAAGTAGGCCCGACCCAGATAGGTTCTGCCGAGCGCGCTCGAAGGATCTAGCGCGACCGCAATCTCTATGTCTTCCCGCCCCTCGATAAGTTTGCGTTGCCTGATCTTGGCAAGTCCTAGCCCTAGGCGCGTCCTCGGGTCAGAAGGATCCATCTCGAGCGAAGCCTGCAGCGATTTTTGCGCCCCAGCGCCATCCAGCCGTGCAAGTTGGACGAAGCCCAGAACCTGCATTGCACGCGATTCCTGAGGATCCAATGACTGCGCAGCTTTCGCTGCAACTTCGGCATCCTTGAAGCGTCCGACGGTCAGCAGCATCTCGGCTTCGCGTGCTTTGGCGAGTGATGACCTTGGAGCGACCTTAACGGCTCTCTGAGCGGCTTCAAGAGCACCGTCGAGGTCTGTTTTCGCCTGCTTCGCATACGAAAGTGCAGACCAAGCGCGTTCGCTATCAGTGTCAGATTCTGTTGCTCGTTGCGCCAATGCCAATGCCTGGTCCCGGTCATTGAGCGCGATCTGAACGATCGATTCGATCGCAGACAAATTGGCCCCAGAGGCTCCTTCGCTTCTCAGCGCTGCGATCGCACCCTGCGCTTCCACTACCGCGCCAACCGCCAACAACGCCTCGACGTTCTCGATTTCGCACTCTGCCCCGCTCGGTCCGACAGCGCAGTGCTCCAAAGCCATATCCTGGCCTGCGTTGCGACGCCCTCCTGTTCGCGGGTAATAAATCATCCACTGGACACCATCACGCGGTTTGATCGGGATTGGCACAGCGGACGGCAGTCCAGGGCCCACACTGATCTGCTGTAGCGATTCAACGAGGAACTCCCGGCCACCGAGCAGCTCCTGCGCAGTCACGATCCCCTCGAACACCGCCAACGTCGTCGAGCTGCACTGCGCCGCCACGAGGAACTCGGTACCTTTGATAGCAGCACTCAGGAACGGTGTCCGCACCCCGAAGTTGCGGGGAAAGCGCGAGATGAAGTACGCGGCTCCGCAGTCGGGGTCAGCCAATACTGGTCCGCTCCCAGTCGGCTGGAAGAACTCGACCCTCGTCTCCGCCTGGTTCGAAAACATCGTCACCGCGGTCCTTTGATCTAGTCGGATCAGGTTCTCGGGTTGCAGCCATAGCGCTGCGCGGCTGCGAGGCCCTGTCCGCACCGCATCGCCATCGCACACCTGGGTGTCCAGACGCTCCACCCGATGCCAGGTGGACGCTCCGGCACGTCGAATTTCGACGCTCCCCTGGCGCGAGACGACGCGGCCGATTGCCGGCGTGCATCCGGGAGTCTCGCCTTCGGCGGCGACCGCGGACGTGCCGGATACCAGCACTAGCAGCACAGCGAGGCGGGTGCTGAGCGCCACCCACCCCGACAACCCGTTGGTACTCGGCACTTGCGTTGGGCCTCCCTTGCCGAGGGTCCGTCAAGAAATTCTTGTTGTTCTCTTGCCTGCCTGTTGCAACCTCGGGATGCAGTATGCGGGCCGTCGCCTTACGGATGAATTACCGATTGGCGATCTCTCTGGGACGGTGCAAAGCGTCCGACTCCTTGGCGACTATGTCAAGGTAATAGCGTGTCGGGCCATCCGTCGGCACCGTTTCCAGGAGCGTCTCCAGCCTGCGCCGTGCGCCTGCGAAATCACCCAGTTCCACGAGCCGCCGCGCCGACTCGAAGCTCGCGACGAAACGCAGCCGGCTTTCGTCCACCGCACCGGCACGACCGATGAGCTCGAAGATCCGCTGGGGCGCCGACCTGCCTGTCAGCGGAAAGACGCCGAGGTCCCGGAAGACGAAGTCCGGCGCCGCCCGGGCGACTTCCTCCCGCACGAGCACCCGGGTACCGAGCGTCTTGTTCAGCGCCTGGACGCGATTGGTGGCATTGACCATGTCGCCGACCGCCCGGTATTCGAAATGAGTAAGAGCTCCAACGAGAGTCAAGGTCATGGGTCCGGCAGCCACGCCGATCCGGGTGGAAAGCGCGACCTCGGTCCCCGCATACTCGAGTTCATCCAGCATGGCGATGCACGCCCGCAGCACCTGTTCGATGGGGGGGCCTGAATCGCCACGATGCGGCCAGACCGCCAGCATGCTGTCGCCGATGACATCGCTCACGAATCCGCCGTTGTCTATCACCGGTTTGAACAGGATCGCGAAATAGCGGTTCAGGTGCTGCGCCAGATGTCCACTCTCGGTTCGTTCCGCGTACGAGGTGTAGCCGGCGGCGTCCGTCACCAGACAGACACCGTTCACGGACTCGGGGACGATACCCTGCGGCTGGGCGAGGCGGCGCGCCACGTCCGGCGGCACGAACTGGCACAGGCGATCGAAAACGCGACGACGCTGGCGCGCGGCTACGAGGTACTGCGTCGCCAACGCGACCGTGAATCCGAACCCCGCACCGGCGAGGGGCGCGACCAGTGGGATGACCCGGAAAGCATTGGCGAATCCTCCCGCCGCGACGGCGCCGTAGGCGAGCAGCCCCGCGAGAACTGCCGCCAGCCCCCAGAACGCCGGCAGCAGCAGGCAAATCGCAGTGGCAACGAATCCCGCAATGGCGGCTATGGCTGCGGTATTGCCCCACGCTCGCAAGTTCGAACCGTCTTCCAGATTGGCGTACGCGGTCGCCATCAGGTCGACGCCGCTCGGATCCACTTCCGCCGGCGAGGAAAAGTGTGTGGGAAACTGCTCGAGCACGCCTTTCTCGTGCCGCTCGGCGAAGCCAATGATCACGGTCTTGCCGGCGACGATCGAGGCGAGTCGCGGCGAGTCCGGCTGCGCGAGCTTGAGCGCGTCGGCGTAGGCGAGGGACCTCAGGACTCGCGCCGGTCCGTACTCGTTGAGCAGCAGCATCGACGGACCCGAATAGAGATCCCGCATTCGCGCCGCCGCACCGCTGAGGGTGCCGCCCTTCGCCCGCACCCCGAGCTCCCGCAGGACAGCCCTGAGATACAGCCCCGCGCCGACCAGCTCCCCAGGTGCGAATCGCCCCACACCGGCGCGCGGCAGCAACAAGGCGTCCGCCGGGGAGCGTATGGCCAACCAGGCCGCCAACTCGTCGTGAGCCTCGAGACGACCGAAGTGCCAGGCGAGCAGTGGCAGCGCCACCATCGGCTCCGCCCCTTCGCGAATCAGCAGGAAGCTGTCGATGAGTTCACCGGACGAATGCTCCAGCAGTAACGGCCCGGTGGCCGCCGCGGAATCGCGGACAACACTGCTCAATGGTTTTGCGCCGCGGTCCTCGCACGCTTTCGTTCCCGGTCGACATGGAACGTAGGCCACGCGGTCCGCAAGCAGGACATTGCCGGCGCGGCGGATGGCATCCGCAAGCGTCGCATCCTCCCGTTCGATGTCTTCGCGCTCGCGCTTGTCGCGCCCCCTGCGATCGATGAACGCCACGTCGAATACGATGGTTCGCGCGCCCGCTGCCCGCAGCGCATCGACCAGTCTGGCATGGACGCAACGGGGCCACATTTCGTCGTCCGGCGATCCCAGTGAGCGGAAACCGGGACGCGTCTCGTCGATCAGCACCTGCTCGCAGCGGGAGCGTTCCCGAGCCTCCGCCGGCAATGCGAGTCGGGCACCGGATGCCGCATTCATGTCGATCACGACGACGGAATCGGGTGCCGGTCGCTCGCCACGCAAGGCATACAACCACGTCAGGGTGGCACGGCGATCGAGCCGCTGCACCGTCTCCGGCCCAAAAGCCATCCAGCACAGTCCGGCCACGATAGCTGCCGCGGCGAATGCGATGGCGATCCGTCTGCTGCCGCCGAACACGGATCGCGCCTCTTTGATTTCCCGGGGGCCGCCTCAGCTCGCCCGCTGCCGATCCGCGAGCAGGCGGTTCGTGATGAGCTTCAACAAGGTCAATGCAAAGGCTGGATTGAGGAAGTGCATGCGATGGACCGTGTTCTCGGTGAGTACGAACAGGTGCGTATCCGTCGTGCACACCGCGCTCGAGGTGCGACGATGATTGGGAGCAAAGATCGAGATCTCGCCGAACATGTCGTTCTCGTGCATTTCGATGCCCAATTGCGGGAGACTGACACAGCCACGCTGCACGATGTACATCTCCTTGCCGAGATCCCCTTCGCGAAACAGCGCTTCCCCCGCGCGACAGCGGCGATGCACCATGTGCGGGTGCAACCAGGCGAGATCGAGCGGCTTGTCGCGGATGAGTTCGAGCAGGGCATCGATGACCGTCGGCTCGCGAAGCGCGACGAGGATCGCCTCGCTCCGGCTGCGCACCTTCAGCTTGCGCAGGATGTTGCTCATCTGGATGCGAACCGTGCCCTCTTTCTTGTCGAGTTGCAGCGCGATCTGCATGTTGGTCTTGCCCTGGACGACGCGCAGGAGCACGTCGTGCTCCGCCTTCGTCAGGCCGAACTGCCGCAGCGTATCCGAGGGGTCGCTCGACGAGCCATACCCATCCGCCGACGACGCTACCGGGTCATCCGAAACCGGTCGAAAGCGCTGACCGGCGTTCACCAGAGCCAACACGGCGAGTGTCGCGTCCGGCCCGAACCCACGCGGAACATAGGCCGACACTCCCAGGCGCATGATCCGGTCGATCTCGTGGTCGGCGACGGACGTACCGAAAACGACGAGGCGCGCCGCCGGTGCACGCTCCCGCAGGATGGCGAGAGTCTGATCCAAAGCTAGGCCCAGGCCTTCGGCGTCCACCAGCAGCCAGGCGGACTCCGCCAGGACGCCGGTGGCGGCTTCCAGGCATTCCGTGTCGCCGTACACGTGGACATCGAGTTCGCGGTCGAACTGCCGCAACACCCCCGTCAAGCCTTCGGTCGCGAGACTCTGGTCGAAACAGATCAGCGCTGCGGTCCGTGCAGCACCCTCCGGTCGATCGCCGGCACCGATGACAGGATCAGGCTCCTGCGACGGAAGCGGAGCGGCTTTCGACGGGGACCGCATTCGGCGCTTCTCGGCCGGTTGTGGGTGCACGATGCCTCCGAATTCGCTGAGTTTTCAGGGTCCGGAAACCATCCCGGCACGAAAACAAACTGCGTTCGTGGCCAGTGTACGGCAACAAATCCTACGGATTGCTCACCGATTCAACCCCCGCGGGGAGCGTTTGCCCCATCCGGCGGAAACGCCTGGCAGCCGCCGGAAGATCACCCCGCAACGAGGCGCTTCCGGCGTGCTTTGGCGGTCAGGCAGCCGCCCGCCGCTCCATGGGCATCCCGAACCCCGCCAACAGCCTCGCTTCCTTCTCCTTCGCCGCCGCCAGGTTCCGTTCCTTCACGTGGCCGAAGCCGCGGATCTCTTCCGGAATCGACGCGATTTGCACCGCGGTCGCGTGATTGTCGCCATCGAGCCTGGCCAGCAGGTTGCGGACGGTCGTCTCGTACTCGCCGATCAGCGCTCGCTCGGTCTTGCGTTCCTTCGTGTAACCGAAGATATCCAGGGCGCCGCCGCGAAGACTCTTAAGTTTCGTCAGCAGCTTGAAGGCCGAGAACACCCACGCACCGTACTCACGTTTCTGCAGCTCGCCCGTGACCGGGTCGCGCTTGCTGAAGAGCGGGGGTGCCAGGTGGAAGCGCAGCTTGATGTCGCCATCGAACTGCTGGTCGAGCTTCTTCCTGAATTCGCCCGCGGTGTACAGGCGCGCGACTTCGTACTCGTCCTTGTAGGCCATCAGCTTGAAGAAATAGCGCACTACCGCCTCGGTCAATGCGCTCTCGCCTTTGACCTTTGCGGATTCCGCGGCACGCACTTCGTCCACGAGCTTGCGGTAGCGCCCGGCCCAAGCGGCGTCCTGGTAATCGGTCAGGAAGGCGACGCGACGCGCGATCGTCTCGTCCAGTGTCTCGGAGACCTTCGTGCTCACGGCCGTCTGCTCGACCTTCGGAGCGATCAGCTTCTCGACGGCCTTCGCATCGACGGCCGTGCGACGCCCCCAGAGGAACGCCGCCTGGTTCATCTTCACGCCCGCACCGTTCAACTCGATGGCCTTGTTGAGCGCGTCGGCCGAGACCGGTACCAGCCCGCGCTGGTACGCGAAACCGAGCATGAACATGTTCGTCGCGATCGAATCACCCATCAGCGCCGTCGCGATGCGCGAGGCAGCGACGAATTCGGCATTGCCCTCGCCGACACCATGGTCGATCGTCTCGCGCAGGGACTTTGCGGGGAAAGTGAAGTTGGCGTTGCGCGTGAACGCGCCCGTCATCTGCTCATGCGTGTTCACGACCATGCGCGTGCCGGGCCGGGTCGTTTCCATCGTCTTCTGACTGGCCGAGACCACGAAATCGCAACCCAGCACCAGCTTCGCACCGCCGGCGCCGAGGCGCACGGTCTTGATGTCGTCGGGATGCTTCGCGATCTGGAGATGGCTCCACACGGCGCCGCCCTTCTGCGCGAGACCGGCCATGTCGAGACCGCCGAAGCCCTTGCCCTCCAGGTGCGCGGCCATGCCGACGATGGCGCCGATGGTCACGACGCCCGTGCCGCCGACCCCCGTCACCATGATGCCGTAGGGCGTATCCAGGCCCGGCAGCGCAGGCTCGGGGACAGCCGGGAACAGCACTTCGGTGTTCTCGCCTGCGGGCTTGGCCGGAGCAGCCTTGCGCAATCCACCACCGTGGACGGTGACGAAACTCGGGCAGAAGCCCTTCACGCAGGAGTAGTCCTTGTTGCAGGCGGACTGGTCGATCTTGCGCTTGCGACCGAACTCGGTCTCGAGCGGCGTGACCGACACGCAATTGGATTTCACGCCGCAGTCGCCACAGCCTTCGCAGACGAGGTCGTTGATGAAGACGCGCTTGGGCGGATCCGGATACAGGTTGCGCTTGCGGCGGCGACGCTTCTCGGCAGCGCAGGTCTGGTCATAGACGATCACGCTCACGCCGTCGACTTTAGTGAACTCCGTCTGCACCGCGAGGTAGTCGTCGCGGTGATGGATCGTCACACCAGGTGCGAACGCAGCGCTTGAACCGTACTTCTCAGGCTCGTCGGTGACGACGGCGATCTTCGTCGCACCCTCGGCATGCATCTGCTGGGTGATCTGCGGCACCGAGAGATTGCCGTCCACGTGCTGGCCGCCGGTCATGGCCACCGCGTCGTTGTAGAGGATCTTGTAGGTCATGGTGGCGCCGGACGCCACGGCCGCACGCACGGCCAAGGAACCGGAATGGAAATAGGTCCCGTCGCCGATGTTCTGGAAGATGTGGTGCGTCTTCACGAACGGCGCCATGCCCATCCAGCTCGCACCCTCGCCACCCATCTGCGTGTAGCCGGCGGTGCTGCGATCCATCCACTGCGCCATGAAGTGGCAGCCGATGCCGGCCATCGCGCGACTGCCCTCCGGCACCTTGGTGCCGGTGTTGTGCGGACAGCCGGAGCAGAAGTAAGGGGTGCGATCCATCGCGGGCTTTTCGACGGAGCGGGTTTCGAGACCCAGCTGCTCCGCCACGCGCTCGCGCAATTGCGCGTCTTCGATGCGCTCCAGGATGCGTCGGCCGATCGCCACCGCGATTTCGTTCGGGTCGAGCGCCGCATTGCTGCGGAACAATTGCGCGCCCTGCTCGTCGAGCTTGCCGATGACCACCGGTGCATTCGGCCGGCCGTAGAGCGCGTCCTTCAGTTGCGGCTCGATCAGCGCGCGCTTTTCTTCCACGACGATGATCTTGTCGAGTCCTTCGGCAAAGGCGACTGCGCCCGTCGGCTCGAGCGGCCAGGTCATGCCGATCTTGAATACGCGGATGCCCAGGCGCTTCGCCTCGGCGTCATCGATGCCCAGATACTGCAGCGCCTGGCGCACGTCCATGTAGGACTTGCCGCAGGTCGCGATGCCGAGCTTCGCACCGGGCGAGTCGATGACCACCTGATTGATGCGGTTGGTGCGAGCGAATGCCTTCACCGCCTCGATCTTCACGTTGTGCAGCCGCGACTCCTGGTCCAGGGGCAAATCGGGGAAGCGAATGTGGATACCGCCCTCGGGCATCTTGAAGTCCTCGGGAATCCGGATGCGCACACGATCCGGATCCACGTCCACCGACGCCGTCGCGTCGATGGTGTCCTTCATGGATTTCAGGCCCACCCAGCACCCGGAGTAGCGCGACAGCGCCCAGCCGTAGATGCCATAGTCGAGCAGTTCCTGCACGCCGGCTGGATTGAGGATCGGCATCATCGCGTCGACCATCGCGAATTCGCTCTGGTGCGCGGTGGTCGAGGACTCACAGGTATGGTCGTCCCCCATCAGCGCGATCACGCCCCCCTTGGGGGAAGTGCCCGCGAGGTTGCCGTGGCGGAACGCATCGCCGGTACGGTCCACGCCCGGCCCCTTGCCGTACCAGACCGCGAACACGCCGTCGAACTTGCCGTCGCCGTCGAGCTGCGCCTGCTGCGTGCCCCAGCACGCGGTGGCCGCGAGATCCTCGTTCACCCCCGGCTGGAAGTGGATGTTGTGTTCCTTGAGGAACTTCGAGGCCGCGCTGAGTTGCTGGTCGTAGCCGCCCAGCGGGCTGCCGCGGTACCCGGAGATGTAGCCTGCGGTGCCATAGCCTTCGGCGGCATCACGCCGTTGCTGCATGAGCGGCAGGCGCACCAGCGCCTGGGTGCCGGTGAGGAACACGCGCCCCTTGTCCAGGGTGTACTTGTCTGCGAGGGATACGTCGAGAAGTGCCATGGGATTCCGGTCGTCTACGTCGATGAGCTACGAACTATAAACCCTGGTGCTGTTCTCCCCTCTCCCAGGGAGAGAGGGGCCCTGTCACATACGGATCGTCACCTTGCCCGTGTGCGCCGCACTGTCGAGGTAACCGTAGGCCGCGCGTGCCTCCTCGAAACCGAAGCTCCGGCCGATGGGCAGGTGCATGCCGTGCAGTGCGATCGCCCGGTTCATGTCCTCGAACATCTCACGGGACCCGACGTAGATGCCCTGCACGCGGATATGCCGCCGCAGGATCGCACCCGTGTTCATCTGGCCGCCGGCGCCGGTGAGCACCCCGATCAACGCGACGTTGCCGCCGAGCTTCACGGCGGCGATCGACTTGTCCAGCGTGCCACTGCCTCCGACCTCGACGACGATATCGGCACCTCGGCCACTGGTCATCTCGATGACCGTTTTTTCCCAGTCGGGTTTCGAACGGTAGTTGATCGTCTCGTCCGCCCCCAGGGCGCGCGCCTGCGCGAGCTTCTCGTCGCTCGACGAGGTGATGATCACCCTCGCGCCGTGCATCCTCGCGAACCGGAGCGCGATCATCGACACGCCACCGGTGCCGAGACACACCACCGTGTCGCCGGCCTTGACGTTGCCTTCGCGCACCAGCGCGTTCCACGCGGTCACGCCGGCACAGGGCAGGCAGGCTGCCTCTTCGTCCGACAGATGCGCTGGCACTTTCACTACACCTTGCTCCGAAAGCACCACGTACTCCGCGAGCATGCCGTCGATCGCACCGCCCAGCGCGCTGCCCGGCGCTTCCGGCGGAACAACGCCGGCGATCCATGCCTGCATGAAGCAGCCGGCCACGCGATCCCCGATCTTCACACGGGTAACTCCCGACCCGACTTCGACGATTTCGCCGACACCGTCCGACAGCGGGATACGCCCCTTGGGCGGTGGTGCGCCATAGCCGCCCTTGGCCACGAGCAGGTCGCGGTAGTTGAGCGACCACGCCTTCGTCCGGATCAGGACCTGCCCGGGTCCAGGCTTCGGATCGGCGCGCTCCACCCGTGTGACGCTGTCCAGGCCGGGATTGTGGTGCAGTTCGTAGGCTTTCATCGATGCTCCGAGGTGACGACGTGGGTCCGCCCGCCATCCTATGGGTCACTGTGCCCGGACGGAACGGCGACCGGTAACATACCACCCATGCCTCGACAGGCATGGCTCTTCTACCATGGACCTCCTCAATCTCATGCGCCTGTTCGCCCGTGCCGTGGAAGCGGGCAGCTTTTCCGCCGTCGCCCGCGAATCGGGGACGACGCAACCCACCATCAGCCGGCAGATCGCCCGGCTCGAGGGCGAGTTGGGCACGCAGCTCCTCGTGCGCGGCGCCACCGGTTTGCGCCTCACCGACAGCGGAGAAGCGTTCTACGCCCGGGCCAAGCAGGTGGTGGAGGATCTGGACGGCCTGCGTGCCGACCTTGGTCGATCGCGAGGCAGCGTCAGCGGCACCCTGCGCGTCAACTGCCCGGCAGCCTTCGGCGAGACCTGGCTCACGCCGGTGCTGGTGCAGTTGGCCGAGCACAACCCGCAGCTCGTCGTGGACCTCCTGCTCACCGACCGTTTCCTCGACCTGGTCGAGGAACGCATCGACGTCGCGATCCGCTTCGGTCCACTGCCGGACGTGCGCCTGATCGCACGAAAGATCGGCGCCAGTCCGCAAGGCTGTTTCGCCACGCCGGACTACCTCGCCGCCCACGGGGAGCCGCGGCGACCCGAGGATCTCGCCGACCATCGCTGCATCGTCAACAGCTTCGTCTCCTATACGAATCAGTGGCGCTTCGACGGCCCCGAAGGCGAGATCTCGGTCCGGGTGCGAGGCAATTTCCGCGCGAACAACCTGCGCGCGATCCGCCAGGCCGTGCTCGCCGGAAACGGCATCGCGATCGGCCCGGTGTGGCTGTACTTCGACGATCTGGAGGCCGGTCGCGTGAAGCGCCTGCTGCGCACGTTCGAACCGCCGTCGCTGGACATCCACGCCTTCTACGCGCCGAGCACCTATCTGCCCCTGCGCATCCGCGCGTTCATCGAGGCGCTGGAACGGGCCTTTCACGAAACACCGGTCCTCGCCGAAACTTTTCTGGGCCGGCAGCCGATCGTCCCTGGCCGAAAGACAGCCGTTCGCAAGTCGGTGCCGCGAGTACGCCAACGCCGGCGACCTTAGCCGGTCGCGCGCCGACGCATCTGCCGCCTTGCGCTGTTCAGATCTTCGCCGCCTCCAGCACCGTATGCTCCGATTCGGTCGGTACGAGACGCGCCAGCTTGAACCCGCCGGCTTCGAACAGCGTCCGATACTCCGCTTCGGTACGCTCCCGCCCGCCCGGCGTCATCACCAACATCAACAGGTCGGAAAGCTTCGAGTAGGACGCTGAATTGCCGGTCGGCACGACGCGCTCCGAGACCAGCAGCTTGGCGTGACCAGGCATGGCGGCGTGACAGTTGCGCAGGATCTTCACGCACCGCTCGTCATCCCAGTCGTGGATGATGTGCTTCATGAAGTAGGCATCTGCGCCGCGTGGCAGGGACTGAAAGAAATCTCCCGCCACCGCCTCGCAACGATCCGTGACGCCCTGCTCGGCAATGTATGAGCGCGCGCCGTCGACCACGTGAGGCATGTCGAAGAGGATTCCGCGCAGCCTGGTGTGCGCCTTGAGGATGGTGCACAGGGTGCTGCCGTAGCCGCCCGCAATGTCCACGATCGTGCCGAACGCGGAAAAGTCGTAAGCCTTGGCGATCGCGGCGTTCATCATGCTGGACACGCTCACCATGGCGTCATCGAAGATCTTCGCCTTGTCGGGATGGTGAGACAGGTAGTCGAAATGGTGCGTCCCGAAAACGTGCTCGAACGCCGGCTCGCCCGACGTGACGCTGTGCAGCAGCGATTGCCATGACTCGAGCATCGGCTCGTCGCCGAAGAGGAGCGTCATGGGACGCATGGAGCCCGGGACGTCGGAACGCAACAGTTGCGACAACTCCGTATTGGCGAAATTGCCCTCCGCATCCTCGACGAAGATGCCGAAGCTCGCCAACGCCCGCATCAACCGGTAGAGCGTCTGCGCATGGGTATGGGTGATCGTCGCCAGGGCCTCGCAGTTCCTGGGTTGATCGGCGAGCAGGCTGGCGATGTCGAGCTGGGCGGCGACCTGGATCGCGCGCGACACGAAGTAGCCGGCGACTAGGTCGCGTAGTTGCAGCCGGGCCCTGGATTGCACTGCTTTCTGATCGGGGTTCGACATGCTCGAGTCGTCGAATGAAGGTGGGATTCGTTCTCGCTATGGCTCGACGATGTCGCCGCACTGTAGCCGAACACGTTGAGCCAATCCATCGGATCGCCCTCCAGATACTCCCTGGCTGCGGGATCGTCGCGACATTGCGGATCGCCGGGATCCTTAGCCATGGTCGAGGAGGTCTGGCCGAGCCTTGCCTTGTGCGCTCCACATCGACGGGCGTAGCTTTGATCCTGGCGGCGGATGCTCCGCTTTCGGGCGGAACACCGCTGCCACCTACGAAGCGACCACCCAAGGAGCCAACATGAAACGCATGTTCGTCATCGTGTTTTCCGCGCTGCTGTGCCTCGCCACCGTCACTCCGGCGAGCGCGGCCTTCGACTATTTCCTCCGTCTCGACGGCATCGACGGCGCGAGCACCATCAAGGGCTACGAGAAGTGGATCGAGGTCGAGTCCTATCGACTCGCGGGCGCCAACACCGCCCCTCCTGGGACCGAAGACGTCACCGGTCAGGTCGAGTTCGAAGACTTCTCCTTCACCAAGCTGCTCGACGCCGCCAGTCCGGGAATCTTCCAGTCCTTCGTCACTGCCAAGCACATCAAGTCGGGCCAGCTCGACATCGTTCTCAGTAGCGAGAAGCCGAGCAAGGCATTCTCCTACTCCTTCACCGACATCCTGTTCACGCGGCTCGAACACTCGGGGGCGGAACCCGAACTGCCGCTCGAGTTCGCGGCTTTCCGTTTCGACAAGATCAAACTCCAGTCCTTTCTGAAGGATCCGAAAGGCGGCACGATCGCGGGAGCGAGCGTCGAATACGATCTCAAGAACGCTGCCCTGGTGCCGGAACCGTCCACCTGGCTCAGCCTGCTGGCGGGATTGGCGATCCTGGCGGGCTCTCGCGCTGTCTCGTCGCGTAGACACGCTGGTCATCGTATTGCCTGAGGGCCACGGGATTCGCGGCAAATCGATCGGGATTTGCGCTGTGGCCGGGATCGACCGAAACGACAAGGTCGCCGCAAATTTCATGTAACCGTGCATATTGAGCGTTCATCGCTCAATATGCACGGTTGATTCGAAGAACACTTGCCGATGCCATACGCCACCGACTGGGTATGTACCCTGGTGTGGTGCTGCTCGGCCCGAGGCAGGTTGGCAAGACGACGCTTGCCCGCGCCATCGCGGCCGAGCGTTCCGATGCCGTGGTCCTCGATCTGGAGCGCCCGGCAGACCGGGCCCGCATCTCCGAACCGGCTGCGTACGCCTCGCTCAACTGCGCGATCGCCTGGCCGGCCTTGGACAACATCCAGGCTGACCGGGCGTTCGTCATCGCACCGGTCGAAGTCCGCTATCCACTCGGAAACGGCGTCGAAGTGCTGCCGCTGCAAGAACTGGACGCGGTGTTCGAGTAGATCGCAGCGGTGCCTCTCAACAGGCCAGCCCGGGATCCAGCGCACGGACCGCTTTGGCGGCTCAACCTCCCCGGGAATGGGCTGTCAGAACCCAGTCCAAGCGGAGCTAAAATGACGTCATCACTTTGGCTCACGGACGAACGCGATCCGTCTCGAACATCTGCAGGCGCCGAAACAACGCTGTCGCAGCGCTCGCCACGTGCAGCGCACTTAGCCATCAGGTACAACTAAATGACGAGCACGCCAGCAAGAAGCTCTCCCCGGATCGTGCCCGAGGAAGATGAACGAGAAAGTACGTTGCAGGAAACGCAGAGCAGCGCTGGCGCCCGTCAGGCGGGCGCGCTTGACGTGGCGGCCCTCGGTGCACGCATCAGGAAACTCCGGGAGCAAAAAAAGATGGGGCTTTCCGAGCTCTCGGACGCCGCCATCGTAAGCAAGAGCATGTTGAGTGCTATCGAGCGTGGTGCAAAGGTACCGTCGATCCTTATCGTCGCTCGAATAGCCAACGGCTTGGGCGTTACCGTTTCCCGTCTGTTGGAGGAACAGCAGGATGCGGGCGTGGTGATCATTCGGTGCGGCGATCACCCCAAGGCCGGCCCGCTCGCGCAGTGGGAGCGCCAGATCCTCTCTCCCGTCGTCGAAGGTGCCGAACTCGAGTTCATGCGCACTCGGATCAACCCTTACGTAACGCCTGGGGTGTTCAGCCCACACCCGCCCGGGACGCTGGAGTACATCTTCGTTTCCAAGGGGAAGTTGAAACTGACTGTCGACGGAATCGATTACCTGATCTCGGCCGGCGACAGCATTTGCTACCCGGGGGACCGGTGGCACGCGTTCGACAATCCCCATGCGGTGCCCTGCGTTTACTACATGGTCACGTGCATTCCCGTCGATACAAGCGCCCGCAGGACCGTTTCCGGATGAATCCGGCACCCCTTCCGCGCACCGATTGTGCTCTATAGCGCACCAAAAGAGCGCTTGCTGAAAGCTGCGTAGATTACCGCTGTATCGTTAACATCAAGTTATTAAACATATTATTTAAGGAATCGTCTTCGACTGACCTAGTCCTCGCGTGGCACTTATTTCGCTATAGGCTCCAACGGATGCGCGATCGCATCCGAACCGTCCGATACCGATACCCCGACAGGAGCCACGCATGACACAGCTAGATCCCAACCGTCGTCAATTCATCTCGAATGCCGGCGCAATCATCGCGTCCGCCGGCGCAACGGCCGCTGCACTCTCCCCGGGTAGTGCCGGTGCTGCCCAGGACAAGCGTTCGCTAGGAGGCGTCCACGCCGTTCCAGAGCTTGCCCCGCAGTGGAAGTCGCTCGACTTCGCCGAAATCCTCAAGAGACCGGCGGCATTCTTGTCCGTGAGCGCTGTGAAGAGCCTCTACGAACCCTGGGGTGCTCAGGCAAGCGAAAAGCACTGGGAACGAGGCAGCCTCGAGGCTGCGGTCAAGGTCGCGACCGCGGCACGCTCGAAGCCGAACTTCAAGACCTTCGCCTGGATTGGCTACGAGGTATTCCGCCAGGACTATCCGCAGTCGGACTTCGACAAGGCGCAATACTCAAGCTGGATCAAAGGCATCGAAGACTGGCCCATGGAAAAGCAGGCCAAGGACAACGAACTGGCAGCACCGCTCGCGCAACTGAAGCGACCCGGCGATCTCGAATTCAACGAGCTGGCACTTCAGACAGCGTTCGTAGGTACCCAACTTCCGCTTGAACTCGCACGCAAGCGTGTTCAAGTGATCGTGCTCACAGGCATACATCTCGACTGGTGCATCGAGGGGAATGCTCGTGCTGCACGGGACAATGGCTACCTTCCCATCGTCATCGGGGACGCATGTGGGTGCCAAAGGCCCGATCAGGAAGCGGCCGCGATGGATCGAATCAACAACTTCTTCGCACCGGTGATCTCTGCCGACACCTTCTTGAAGCTGCTCAACGCCTGACGATGATGCTGCCGAAGCGACCTCGCGTCGCTTCGGCGCTCGAACATCCGATGCCATGAGAGTTAGCCTCGTCGCAGTGATCTATTGCTGGCTCTTCGCAGCGCCCGCACTCGCGGTATGTCCGTGCGAAGTCCTGGATGATGCAGGGCGCCTGCTGGAGAAGGAAGCGATCGCGATTCCGAGCATTCAGTTGCTGGACGGTCGATCTGTCGACCTGGCATCTGCGACGACTCGTTTCGTTGCAGTGTTGTTCTGGGCAACGTGGTGTCCGCGCTGCCAAGCCGAGCTCAAACAATCAGAGCCCCTGGATCAGGCCTTCCGCCGATTCGACGTCGATTGGGTCGCAGTCAGTATCGACCATGACATCGATGCGTTGCGGAACTTTGCATCCAGCCACGCGCCCACACTGTCATTGGCAGCCATCTCGTTCGAGGTGGCCAGCGCATTCAAGCGCATCAGAGCCGTTCCTTTTCTGGTGATAGTGGACAGACAATCGGGCACTGTTGCCGCGTTGGCACATCCACTAACGCCAGCAGACGTGGAAGAGATTCTCGGAACGTTGGTCACTGCGCACTAGCGCGCCCGCTGTCGCAGGATCGAGTTCGTCCCATACCGAAGTCCCGGCGCCAATCTATGGCAGCAGCACCAGTGACCCGCGGCTCGAACGGGGTTCGGCGAAGATGACCTAGGCCCAGAAAACGATTCGCGCAAGGCGATAAGGCGGGCGCAACGGACCAGGAGCCTCCTTCAACTTCCGCGTCATCGCTTCACCGCGCCGGCCATTTCCATCCCGGGACATCGAGCTCCTCCGCGTTCTCCAGTCGAGTTTCGCCGAGCTGTTTCTCGAGGCGCAGCATCTCGCACTCGCCCCGCTCCTGCAGCGTCGCGAGCAGGCGCGGCGCGTGCGACACCACGATCACCTGCGAAGACTTTGCGGCCTGCAGGATCAGGCGACCGAGCGCGGGGTGCAGATCGGGATGCAGGCTGGTCTCGGGCTCGTTCAACACCAGCAGCTCCGGCGGCCGCGGCGTGAGCAATGCTGCGATCCACGACAGGTAGCGCAGCGTACCGTCCGACAGCTCGGCGGCCTTCAACGATCGCAGCAGTCCGTGCTGACGCAACTGCAATTCGAACCAGCCGTCGGCGTGCGTCACTTCCACCGTGGCACCCGGAAACGCATCCTCCACCGCAGCGTCGAGCACAGCAGGATCGCCGATCTCGCGGATGGTCTGCAGCGCTGCGGCGAGATCGGTGCCGTCGTGGCCCAGCGCGACCGTGCGCGTTCCCACCTGGGGCCGACGCGCACCAGCATCGGGGTCGCTACGCAACTGATCGTAGAAGCGCCAGGCGCGGATACGCTCGCGCAAGGCGATCATCTCGGGCGCCGCCCTCGGATCGGCACAGTGCGTGAGCATGCTGTCCCAGGCTGGCACATGCTGGCTGAGATTCACGCGATCACCCTCCACTGCCGCCTGCGCGAGGCCGCCACGTCGTTCCGCCAGCACCGCGGAGGGACGCAGCCGCTCGCCGCTCCAGAGCACCTCGTGCTTGATCTCGGGATCCAGGGAAAAGGCCGAACTGGTCCGCGGCGGCAGGCCGAGATCGATGGCGTAGCCGAAGTCGTCGGCTGCGAAACCGAGTTGCAGGCGCACCGGGCCGCTGCGGCTCGTGCCCTGCACCGGATGTTCGCCGCGCTGGACCGCGCGCGCGAACGCTTCGGGACCGGCCCAGAGCGTGGAAGGCAGGCCGCCTTCCCGCGCCAACGAGGCCACCACGCGACCCTGCGCGGTGTCCGCCAGCAGTCGCAGCGCACGATACAGATTCGACTTGCCCGCTCCGTTGGGACCCGTCACCGCGGTCAATCGTGCGAGCGGCACGACCAGGTCGCGCAGCGAGCGGTAGCCGGCAACGGCGAGGCACTGGAGCATTTCAGGGGCCGCAGGGAAGTTCGGCCGGCAGTTTATCGTGAGTCCCGAGCCTGGCGAGGGCTCTCCCGCCGATCATGGCGCTGGATCCACTCCTGGCTCAGAACGCACGCGTGATCCCGACGCCGACGAAGTTGCGGTGATAGGTGTAGAGGGGGATGTTCGATTCGTTGCGGCTCAGGCCCGCGAGAAGCATGGGGGCGAAACCGTGGAAGCTCCAGTTCCGCGCGGTGAGTTCCACGTCGACTCGAGCCAGCTGATCGACCCGGTCGATGCCGAACAGGGGATCCCCCGCATCGTAGGCGACCCGATTGGCTGCAACGCGCACCTGCAGGTTGAACCGCGAGCGCAGTTCCTTCGCATACCCGATCGTACCCTCGACGGCATCGTAGCTGTACGGGCGCTCCGCAGCCCTGTTCGAACCGACAGCCGCCGAAATCCAGAACCCCGACGAAGCATCGATCGCGTAGCGCAGCGTGCTCCCGAACCAGCCCTGGTGGCCCGACAGATGGTCGTATCGCTCGCTGTAGTCGAGGCGTTTCCAGCTGACGAAGGACTGCGAGAGCAGGCGCGCCCCGATCGGGCGGGCGTGCGTCAGGAGAACGATTCCGCCTCGATACAACTCGCGGTCCTGGTACTGCGAGGCGACCGGGCCCGCCTCCGCCGTCCAGATGCTCTGCCCGGTCACGAAGCTGCGCCCCAGCGTGGTTTCGAGATAGCCGAAATCCGCGTACGAGGATGGAAACGCGCGAACCTCCCCCGCAGCGCGCACGAAGTTCCGGTTCTCTTCGCCGAACACGTAGCGGCCTCGTGCGGACACGATGAGTCCGATCGCTTTTCTGGCCCGCGCATCAGAGTTCAGGAGGTAAGGGATCCCGCCGATCTCGACGGTCTGGGCCGACGTGGCGTAGGCCGGGTTCGAGTCGGGACCGACGAACGCGGTCAGACTGAAGCGCGTGGTGCGCGCGTAGATGGATCGGAGGTACTCGTGGATGTTCTGGCGGGTCGCCTCGGGAAGCTCGCCGCCGAGTGCGATCTCGAAGTGATAGCGCGCCGCTTCGTAGTCGCGCGCAAGAAAGAGGGCGCGGGCCAGCTCGAGACGCACGCGGGTCAGCGAGGGATCCTGATCCAGGATCCCTCGAAACAGGCGGATGGCCTTGGGAAAGTCCCGGACCTGCAGGGCGAGCTGCGCGTCGAGAAACCTGACCTGGGCATTCCCGGGATCGGCCTGGCGCAGCAGCCCGAGGATCTCTTCGGCCTGGTCGAACTTGCCTTCTGCCAGCCATCTGGCGGCGAGGCCCGCGGCCTCCTCGACGCTGAGATCGATGCTGGGCGGCAGCTCGGATTGCGCGGAAGCGGCAGCGACGAAGGCCAGCAGCGATACCGCCTGCAGCAGGCGACGCGAGCACGTGAGCCGTACTCGGGCCACTGTGGCGGGGATCATGGAGTCGCGTCCAATGCGACCCAACGAAGCGGATCCGGCCCGGCTACTGTTTCAGCCCGAAGCTTCCGGTCATCTGCTGGGTGTTGCCGCCATTCTGGACGAAGAACGTGCCTCCGATCTCGGCAGCAGCAGGACCGAAGAAGCGCGCCATGCTCTGTCCGGTAAGGCCACTTGCAGTCGAGAGCGTGCCCGTCAGGTTGTTCGTCGCCGCGGGATAGCTGAGCGTCCCGACAAGATCCAGTTGCGGGGCAGCCTGCGTGAGCGCCGGGCTTGCGATCTGGGTGCCCGCCGTGCTGAAAGAGACGGTTCGATTCCCGAAATCGGCCAGCGCGTTCGCCGACGCCGTCGCGGACCAGAGCGTCGCACCATCCGCATAGCGCCCGAACATCACGCCGCTGTAGGCGGCCGTTCCTGCGAGCGGCAGGTCGGCCGATCGTGTCTCAGGCCCGATGACGAAACTGCTGCCAACCGCGCTCGTGGCGGCCGGCGCCGAGGCGTATTCCCAGGAGCCCAGGACCATGTAGTGGAAGCCAGCGGTCGCCGTATCGAGGATGGTGAGCGCCCGCACCGAGCCGTCGCTCGCGGTCTTGGTTCCGCTGAGCAGCGTTCTGGGCGCTTGACCGGGGATCGGCGTAGCGATCGCAAGATCCGCTGCCTGGAAGGTCTGGGCAAACGTGACCCCGGCGATACCCGTGACATTGAGACTGAGGGTCGTAAGGCCGCTCGCCGAAGCCGCGATCTGACCCGATTGCGTGCCTCCGGGCGATCCGGCAAGCACCTTCGAGTTCCGGTCGATGGTGACGTCGGTCCTGACGCCACCGAACCCCCAGTACAGCGCGAATGTCGTGACATCCGGATACGTCGGCGCCGGAGGTATCAAGGTGGTCGGATCGAGTGGGGGCGGACGCTCTCCACCACCGCCAGCACACGCACCGAGCAGAAACAATGAAACCAGTACCATCGCCCCCCGAGCGTTCATGACCGTATCTCCTTATCGAGAACTGTTCGCGCTTACGGTCGGTCCGGCACGAATGCTTTGCCTGAGCCTCGCATCGCGGGTACTCCTTCGCGTCACCCCCACGCTCGGGCTTGGGGACGATGGCTGGACCGGTCTGCGAGTCCGCCGGAGGCCGACTCGACTCCAGCATAGGAGCCAACGCCAGCGTCGTATGTGCGCCAGCGAACCGAGTCGCCCGTCAATTACCGAATTGCAGTTCGGCGAGTCGCGCGTAAAGCGGGTTCGAGATCAGCAACTCGTCGTGCGTCCCGACCCCGACGAGGCGGCCGCCATCGATCACCGCGATGCGATCCGCCGTCTTGACGGTCGCCAGGCGGTGCGCGATCACCAGCGACGTCCGGCCACGCATCAGGGTTTCGAGCGCGAGCTGCACCATGCGCTCGGATTCGGCATCGAGCGCGCTGGTGGCTTCGTCCAGCAGCAGCACCGGACGATCGGCGAGGATCGCCCGCGCGATGGCGAGGCGCTGGCGCTGGCCACCGGACAGCCGCACGCCGCGTTCGCCGAGAAACGTGTCGTAGCGCTGCGGCAACTCCTCCACGAACGCCCTGGCGAACGCAGCCTCGCACGCGGTTTCCACGGCGGCATCATCGGCGTCGGGCCGACCGTAGCGGACATTCTCGCGCACGCTGGTGGCGAAGATGGCAGGCTCCTGCGGCACGAGTGCGATGCGATTCCGGACCGCAGCGGGATCGGCGCGCCTGAGGTCGATCCCGTCGAGACGTACCGCGCCCGATTGCGGATCGTAGAAGCGCAGCAACAACTGGAACACCGTCGTCTTGCCTGCGCCGGACGGTCCCACCAGCGCCACTCTTTCACCGGGCTCCACCTGCAGCGTAAGGCCGTCGAGCGCCGGCGGCGTCGGCCGGGACGGATAGGAGAAACGCACTGCGTCGAACTCCACGCGTCCGATCGGGGGCTCGGGCAGAGCCACGGGATTCGCGGGCGCTGCGATATCCGGCACGGTGCCGAGGATCTCCGCGAGGCGTTCCGCCGCACCCGCACCGCGCTGAAGATCGCCGACCACCTCGCTCACTGCGCCGGCCGCAGCGGCGACCATCGCGGCATAGAACACGAAGGCAGACAACTCGCCCGGCGTGATCCGCCCGGCCATCACGTCATGACCACCGATCCAGAGGATCACGCCGATGCCGCCGAAGACCAGCAGGATCACCGCCGAGACCAGGCCGGCACGCATGCCGATGCGCCGCTTCGCCGTCTCGAACGCCGCTTCGATGCGATCGCCGAACGCACGCCGATCTTCGTTCTCGTGACCGTAGGCTTGAACGGTGCGGATCTCGTGCAACGTCTCGTCGATCTGCACGCCGATGTCGGCAACTCGATCCTGGCTCGCCCGCGAGAGTTTTCGCACGCGCCGGCCGAACAACACGATCGGCCCCATCACGATGGGCACGAGCAGCAGCACCAGCGCGGTCAGCTTGAGGCTCGTGATCGCGAGCATGACCAGCGCACCGAGGCCCATGAGCCCCTGGCGCAGCGCCATGGACACGCTGGTACCGACGACCTGCTCGATCAACGCGGTGTCGGTGGTGAGCCGCGACACCATCTCGCCGGTTCGCGCACTCTCGAACCAGGTGGGCGACAGCGTGAGGACTCGCGAGAACACGGCGGCGCGTACGTCGGTGACGATGCGCTCGCCGAGCCAGGAGATGAGATAGAAACGCACGAAACTCGCCGTAGCCGAGATCACCACGATCACGAGCAGAAAGGCGAGCGCCCGGTCCAGGCCCTTCGGGTCGCCCGCCGCGAAGCCCTTGTCCACCGCCAGCTTGAGCCCCTGGCCCAGCACGAGAAAGCAGGCGGCACCGATGAACAGCGCGATCGTGAACACGATCAGGCGCGTCCGGTACGGACGCGCATAGTGCGCGATCAGCGAGAGCGAACGCAGGCGGTCGAGCGGCGGGCGCACGACCGCGACTTCCACGCTCGTCATGGATGCGGGCGCGGAGTCCGGCACGAATTCGCTCCGCGTACCGCCATTCTCACTTCAGCGAGAACTCGACGAACTCGACGCGCGCGTCGCCGGCATTGGTGAACGTCGCGGTATAGGGCTGCTCGCGAAACGCGAAGCCCGCAGGCGTGAGGTCCCTGGTGGTATCGGCTTGCCCCGCGACGCGCTCGACCACGCGACCCGCGTCGATGGCGACGCGCAGGCTCGGCCCCGGAACGGTGACCGGTCCGATGGACTGGCCGGGTTCCAGCGACACACGCCACGCACGGATGCGTTCGTTGTCGAGCACCGTGGAAAGGCCGGGCATCTCCGGGATTGGCGCGCTCACGGTCGTCGACGCGGGACCGCTCCTCAGCAGTTCGATCCCGATCGCGCGGAAGGTTCCGGGACCGCGATTGATGAAGCGGTGCGTGTAGGTTCCCTGGACCGCACGGTAGTAGCCCACGAAACCACGCTCGATCTTCACGTCCTTGGGTTCCTGGCCATAGACCTGATTCTGCAGCGTGACGCTGGTGACCATGAGGTACGGGTAGTCCAGCGAATGCGCGTGGTACATCGTCTGTTCCGCTTCGGGAATCGCGACGTCGATCACGCGCACCCAGTCGTTGACCAGCTTCGGCACGTGGCGCGGCTCTTCGTGGGCCGGCACGATCCGGTCGTCGTTCTGGGCCTGGACGCCGGAACTGATGGACAACGCAACGGCGCCGGCGACGAGCAATCGATGCATGGCTTTCCCCCTTGGCGGATTCATCCCCGCATTGTGCCGCAAGCGACGCCGTCGGCGCAGTCTCTAGCGGACTTCGAAATTGCGCGTCGTCACGAACGCCATCGCGCACTGCACCTCGCGACCGTCGCGTACGACGAACACATCGGCCTGGGCGAACGAGAGCGTGGCCCCCGGCTTCACCACGCGGCCGCGCGCGATCAGCCGCTCGCCCTGGGCGGGCGCGACGATGCGAACATCGTAGTCGATGGTGGAGACGAACCAGCCGGGCGCCAGCAACGTGCCGGCCGCACTGGCTCCGGCGAAGTCCGCCAGGGAACCGATGATGGCGCCCTGGAAGTACCCGGGGCGGAAACTCAGCGCCTCGCGGTAGGGCAAGGTCAGCTCGGTGAGGCCGGGTTCGATGCGGGAAAAGTCGAAGCCGAACAGCTGCGCAGCGGGCATCGCGAGCACGGTCTCGCGCACGTGCTTCGCGAAGTCGGGATTGGCCGGTGAATCAGGCATCGTTCAGCGCTTCCGCAACAGCTCGTCGCGCATCGGGGAGACCGCGTTGGCGTGCGCTTCGAAGCCCTCGTACGTGGCCAGCACGCGGGCGTGCTTCGCGAGTTCGGGATAGCCTGCACTGGTGACATAGCCGATGCCGGTTCGTTTCATGTAGTCGAACACCGAGAGCGGCGAGAAGGTCTTCGCCCAGCCGCTCGTCGGCAGGACGGCGTTCGGCCCCAGCACGAAATTGCCGAGCGTGATGGGTGTGTGCTTGCCCAGCAGGATCTCGCCTGCATTCCGGATCTTGCCGAGCCACTGGAACGGCTCGTCGCCATGGATCAGCAGGTGCTCGGGCGCATAGTCGTTCACGAAGGCACACGCGGCCTCCATGTCCGGCGCCAGCACGACGCCGCCGCGTGGCCCGCAAAGTACCGTGGACGAGAATTCCACGCGCTGCGCGCCCATGCGCTGCCAGTAGCCGGGAATGGCCGCGATTGCTGCTTCGGCGACCGCGCGACTGGAGGTCACGAGGAATGCGGAGGAATCGGGCCCGTGCTCCGATTCGATCAGCAGGTCGAGCGCCGCGATGCGACCATCGGCCGTGTCGTCGGCCAGCACGATGGATTCGCTCGGGCCCGCGGGTACGCCCGTGTCGAGCACGCCGGCGAGCAGACGCTTCGCCGCCACCACCCAGGGACTCCCGGGGCCGACGATCTTCGCGCACGGCGCAACGCTCTTCGTCCCGTAGGCCGCGGCAGCCACGGCAACAGCACCGCCGACGCGGTGGACGATCTTCACGCCGGCGATCTTCGCCGCCACCAGCGTCGCGGCGTCGAAATCGCCACCCGGGCCTGGCGGCGTGACGACGCAGATCTCCGGCACGCCCGCCACCACGGCGGGCACCGCCGTCATCATGACCACCGACGGAAAGGCACCCTTGCCACGTGGCACATAGCACGCCACCGACGGGATCGGCAGCCAGCGATCGCCGGCGAAGGCACCCGGGCGAATCTCCTTCATCCACATGGATTCCGGCTTCTGCTCTTCGTGGAAGCGGCGGATGTTCTCGACGGCGTACTCGATCGCCGCGATCACTTCGCGATCGACCTGCGAGAACGCGCGATCGAAATCGGCCGGCCGTGCCGAGATGTGCCCGGGATCGAGTTCGACCTTGTCGATGTCGCGCGCGAACCGGACGATGGCGGCATCGCCGTCGGTGCGCACCGCTTCGACGATGGGTTGCGCCTTGTCCAGGAAAGGCGTGAGGTCCGACTCGGCGCGCTGGAGCAGGCGGGTTCGCGCATCCGCGTCCAGATAGCCGAGATCGTGGACGGAGATGGATTTCTCGACGGGAGCGTTCATGTTTTCACTTGCTCTTCAGGAAGATCTCGAGCCCGACGAACCGGTCGAGCAGGAAGATGGCCGCGGCGGCCACGAGGATGTAGACCACCGACACCGCCGCGAGGTCGGGCGTGATGATGTTGCGGATGGAATTGTAGATCGACACGGGCAACGTGACCGTGTTCGCATCTGTGAGCAACAGGCTCACCAGGAATTCGTTGAAGGCAAGCACGAACATGAGCAGCGCGCCGGTGATGATGCCCGGTGCGACCGCCGGCAGCGTGACCGTGCAGAGCGCATGCAGCGGCGGTGCACCGCAATTCGCCGCGGCGTTCTCCAGGTCGGCGTCGAGCGCGTTGACGCTCGCGAGCACCGCCCAGATCATGAAGGGCAGGTTGATGACACAGCAGGCGAGCCCGACCGGCCACAGGTCCCCCAGGATGCCGATCTCGCCGAACAACATGAGCATCCCCATCCCTGCCCCGATCAGCGGAACGGTGAAAGGCAGCAGCAGGTAGAGTTGCAGCGTCTTCGCGAAACGGATGCGGTATCGCGCCAGCGCGAGCGCCGCGAGCGTTCCGGCCGGCACCGCGATCATCGTGCAGACGAGCGACACCCACAGCGAGCGTACGAACGCATCGCGCAACGCCACCGAGCCGAACACCTTGCCGTACCACCGCAGCGAGAACCCTTCCGGCGGAAACGTGATGATGTTGCCGGTGGTGAACGAGGCACCGAGGATGATCACCGTGGGTGCAGCCAGCGCGACGAGGTTGACGATCACGATCGTCCAGAGCACGGCCTGCTTGCTCACCGCCGCTCCTCGGAGAAGCCCAGGGTCCCCGCGCCGAGCACCGTGAGGATGATCGCCGCCAGCAACGTCGCGATCGTCACGAGCACAATAGCCACGGCCGACCCGAGGCCACTGTCGGAGATGCGGAAGAACGCATCGTAGACGGCATTGGCCACGAAATCGTTGGTTCCGCCGCCGAGGATCACGGGCATCGCGTAGTCGGTGAGTGCGAGCGTGAACACCACCAGTGCGGCGGCCACGAGTCCGGGCTTCGCCATCGGCAGCGTGATGTACCGGAAGGTGCGCAGCCAGTGCGCGCCGAGGGATTCCGAGGCGAGCTCCACTTCCTCGTCGATGGCGGTGATCGCGGGCGCGATGAGCAGCACCGCGAACGGCAGGAGGTACTGGATGAGCCCGAAGAGCACCGACGGGTAGTTGTAGATCATCTTGAAGGGGCCGACGCCGATCGTCGCGAACAGCGTGTTGAGCAGACCTTCCTTGCCCAGGATGATCAGCCAGCCGTACGCCCGCACCACCTGGCCGATGAAGAACGGCAGGAACAGGCTCACCAGGAGGAGCTTGCGCGTCCACGCGGAGCGCGTGCGTACCATCACGTACGCATAGGGAAATGCCAGGAACAGCGTGACGGCCGTGACGATCGCAGCGCCCAGCACGCTGCGACCGATCACCATCCAGTAGGTCGACTGGGCGCCGATCTGGTGAAAGTTGGCGAGGGTGTAGTCCTCGCCCGTCTCGAAGGTCTCGGTGTCGAGCAGATGCAGGCTCGCGTCGCCCATCCAGGCGAGGCCTGCGACGAGCACGAGGACGAGCGCGATGGCGGGAAGCAGAAAGGCGGCACCCGTGAAGTGCCGAAAAGCGCGCGGCCAGAGCGCGGCGCGGATGGCTTCGAGTGCATCGAGGATGGCGATCAGGCGCATACGAGCAAGGACGACAGCGAAACACGAAGGTCACGAAGGAACGCGAAGGAATGCTGCGACTTCCTTCGTGTCCAGATCCTGAGCGTGCACGCCAAGATGTCCTTCGTGCTCTTCGTGTCCTTCGTGTTGCCGCTTTGAATCACGCCTGGATCTTTACGTCAGCCTTGCATAATGGCCTTGAACTTCCCGAACCACTCCTTCTCGTTCTCCACCTGGATCTTGTTGGGAACGCGGATCAGTTTCTTGAAGTCTTCGGGCTTGGTTGGATACGCAGGATCACCCGCCATGTCCGCCGGCGGCTTGATGTTCGGGTTCACGCCTGGCAGGCCGAGGCCGTCGCACCAGCCCTGTTGTGCTTCAGTCGACAGCGCGTGGTTCACGTACTGCTTCGCCCAGTAGAGTTCGTTCGCGGGCAGGCCCTTCGGAATCCATAGCGCGTCGGTGTCGACCTTCGCGCCTTCCTCGGGAATCGTCCACGCAACCTTCACGCCGTTCTTCTTCGCGCCGCGGGCGTTGGTCACGATGGTGCACGCGAGGTCGATCTCGCCCTTCTGGAACCAGTTGGTGAAGTCGGGATCCTCGCCGAGCAGAGGCTTCTGCGCTTTCAGCTTGCCGATGAAATCCCACGCAGCCTTCATGTTCTTCGGGATGTCCTCGACCTTGCCGCCGCCCGCCACCTGTGCGGCAGGGTGGAAACCGATGCCGTCGTTGTAGAGCGCGATGCGGCCCTTGAATTTCGGATCGAGCAACACCTTCCAGCTCTTCGGCGCGCCCTGCGGAAAGGCATCGGTCCGATAGGCGAGCACGTACACGTAGCTGTAGACGTTGACCAGCGGATAGCCCTCGAACCCGAGCGGCTGCGCGACCGGCAGCAGGCCCTTCAAGTTGGGCAGGTCGGACAGGTCCTCGCCCATCTTCTTCAGCGCGGACTTGGTGGCGTTGGTCGTCGTGTCCCAGTTCACGGCCACCGGCGGGCGACGCTTCTGCTTTACCGCCGCCCACAGCTTGGGTTGCAGTTCGTTGTCCTCGGTCTCGTCGTACTTGATGGCGATGCCGGTCGCCTTCGAGAAGCCCTGGCTGACGCCGCCATCGATGGCGTCCTTCCATTCACCCCCCCAGACCCGCACGATGAGTTCCTTGGGCTTGGCCGGTTCGGCAGCGAACGCGAAACGCCCGAAGGGCAGTGCGACGGCGAGCGCACCGGCACCCTGCAGGAATGTGCGACGATCGATCGGATTGCGACGGCTGTTCATGTTTTTCCTCCTCCTGTCTGAGATCACGGGACTGCCAACGATCAGCGCGGGAACACGAGCAGGTCCCGCGCTTTCCAATCAAGGTGCACGACGTTGCCAGGCGCGAACTGGAGATGCGCTTCCGGCGTGCGGTCGATGACGCGAATCACGGCGTTGCCGAAGGCCGGCACCGCCACTTCGTAGACGATGCGATCACCTTCGAAGATGCATTGAGCGACGGTGCCCGAGCACGCGCAATCGGCATCCCCGGGCACGGTGGCGGCGATGCGCACATGCTCGGCGCGCAACGCGCAATCGACGGGGGCGTCGTGCACAGGCGCACTCGCATCGGCATCGGCCATTCTTGCGGGCGTTTCGAATTCTCCGATCCGGACGCGCAATGAACTCCCGGTCCGCGAGGCGACGCGCGCCGGCAGGAAATTGGTGACACCGATGAACCGTGCGACGAAGGCATTGGCCGGATGCCGGTAGGTGTCCGCCGGCGGTGCCAGCTGCTGCACGCGGCCGCCATCCATCACCATGACCTCGTCGGACATGACGAGCGCTTCGCGCTGGTCATGGGTGACGTTGATCGTGGTGACGCCGAGCTCCTGCTGGATGCGGCGGAACTCGAGCTGCATCTCCTCGCGCAACTTGCGATCGAGGGCTGCGAGCGGTTCGTCGAGCAGCACGAGGTCGGGCTCGAACACGAGTGCGCGTGCGATCGCCACCCGTTGCTGCTGGCCGCCGGAGAGCTGCTGGATACGGCGTCGTTCGAGCCCCTGCAACTGCACGATGGCGAACATCTTCGCCACGCGGTCGGGAATCTCGCCCGGCTCGAAACCCCGCATGCGCAAGGGGTAGGCGACGTTGTCCCACGCCGTCAGATGCGGAAACAGGGCGAGGCGCTGGAACACCATGCCGATCGCGCGCTGGTGGGGCGGCACGGCGGACACGGCCTTGCCATGGATGAAGATCTCGCCGCGGGTCGGTTCGATGAAGCCCGCGATCATCCGCAGCAACGTGGTTTTGCCGGAGCCGCTGGGTCCCAGGATGGTGAGAAAACGCCCATGCGCCAACTCGAAGGACACGTCGGCCACCGCCATGGCGCCACCGAAGGACTTGCTCACACCCTCGACCGTAACCATGGGAGCGACGGAAGCGCTTCGGGTCGCGGGCAGGGGCAAGGCGGATTCGCTGGGCAACGCGAGAGCGGTCACGGCAACGGGAGAAACGGCTCCGGGAAGGGCGGATGATACCTGCGCCCCCAACGGCGTCCCATTCCGACCGGAGAGGTCTCGCGGCCTCAGCCCTCGCCAGGCCGCCCTAAGAGGGCTTGCCCCCCGGGGGGAGAGGCCGCAAGGCCTATCGGGGGGAACGTCACCTCAGATCGACGCCATGAAGCCGCCGTCCACGAACAGGCACTGGCCCGTCATGTAGGCGGAGGCGGCGCTCGACAGGAAGATCGCGGCGCCCACGAGGTCGTCGAGATCGCCGAAGCGCTGCATCGGGATCCGCCCCAGCATCGCACGCTCCCATTCGACGTTCCGGTAGAACACCTCGGTCATGGCGGTGCGGAAATAGCCGGGCGCAATCCCGTTCACACGGATGCCCAGCGGAGCCCACTCGGTCGCCAGCGCCCGGGTCATGCCGAGCAACCCGGTCTTGGACGCGCCGTAGGGGGTCGCCGTGGGCACGCCCACCTCGGAGGTGAGCGAGCACAGGTTCACGATCGTTCCGCCGGGCTGCATCACCCCGGCAGCTGCCTGGGCGCAGAAGAAGGCACCCTTGAGGTTGGTGTCGAGGATGCGATCCCACAGCGCTTCGTCCACCTCGAGGGAAGGGCGCACCTGCTCGATCCCGGCGTTGTTGACCAGGACGTCGAGCCCGCCCAGAAGGCTGGCGGCCTCGGCGACGCCGGCGCGGCAGCCCGCCACCGAAGAGACGTCCATTTCGAGGGCGACGGCGGTACCCCCCGTGGCGACGATCCCGGCGGCGGCCTGCTCGAGATCGGCACGGGAACGGGCGGCCAGCGCGACCGCTGCGCCGGCCTCCGCGAGGCCGAGGGCCAGCGCGCGTCCGATGCCGCGGCTCGCACCGGTCACGAGCACCCGGCGGCCCCGCAGGGAGAATCGCTCGAGGCCGGGGGGAATGGGGGTAGTCATGACGCCGGTGACTTTAGCGGAGGCCCTGCGCCGCGAACAGCGTCTCGGACCGGCGCCTGAAAACGAAAAAGCCCGGTTGCCCGGGCTTTCGAACGGTCCAGGACCGAGCTTACTCGGCCGAACGGATGTTCGTCGCCTGCTCGCCCTTGGGACCCGTGGTGATGTCGAACGTCACCTTCTGGTTCTCGCGCAGGGTCTTGAAGCCGTCGCCGCCCTGGATGGCGGAAAAATGGGCAAACACATCCTTGCCGCCGCCGTCGGGGGTGATGAAGCCGAAACCCTTGGCATCGTTGAACCACTTCACGTTTCCGGTACTCATGTTCACTTCTCCTGATGATGATCGAATGGGCTCGAAGCCCGGATGCGAGAACTTCAAGGGAAGGGAAATGACCAGCTGGAGACGGCCGCGGTAGCGGTGGCAACGGAAGAGAGATTTCACTGCTTGACGATCTTGCACCGCGGCTTATACGCGCTACAGGGGCCACCGTCCACACAATTCTCTCGGACGCCCGGGCACGGTAAAGTAGCGCATCCTAAATTCCTGCAAGAGAGGCCACCATGCCCGAGCGCGATTCCCGCCTGCCCGAACCGACGATGGACGCGCAGGAGCTGTACCGCGAAGACGTCATCACGGACCGCAAGGTCGGCACGATCCGCGTCCTCCATCCGGTCAAGCCCGACGGCAGCGCCGATACCGGCCGCGAAACCGTGTATGTCGGCGAAGCGCAGATGTACACCACCATGGGCACGCTGCCGCTGTCCTTCGACATCGAGGCGAAGTCGCTGACCGAGGCGGTCGCCGGCTATGCGCTGGCGGCGAAAGAAGCGGTGGAGCGCACCATGCGCGAGCTGGAGGAGTACCGCCGCCAGGCTGCGTCGTCCATCGTCATTCCCCGCGGGGGGGCCGGCGGCATGGGCCCGGGCGGCATGCCCGGCGGCGGCAAGATCCAGATCCCATGAATCCCTGAGGCGGAGCGAACCCCATGGACCACAAGATGCGATTCTCCGTGACCCATGCGGCCACGAGCCCGTTCAAGGACGACGGCCTGCGGCCGTTCTTCCAGTACCGCGACCTGGGCATCCGCGCCGCCACCGGCGACAAGGTGGTGGCCCACGTGATCCGGGCGAAGCCCGGCATGCACGCGCAACCGGAGCGTCACCATCACGCGGTGGAGTTTCAGATGGTCTACGTGCTCAAGGGCTGGATCCGGTTCCACTACGAAGGTGTGGGCGAGGTGACGCTGGAAGCGGGTTCCTGCGTGCATCAGCCCCCGGGCATCCGGCACACGGAACTGGGGCACTCCGACGACCTCGAACTGATCGAGATCGTGCTGCCGGCGGAGTTCGAGACCGTCAAGGACCCCTGAAAACGAACGCGGCGCACAACTTCGTGCGCCGCGTCGCCGGGCCTCGTTTCGCTCAGTGGGCCGTGGCCGCCGGTGCGGCGATCACCATCTCGGTGAACGGATACACGTAGGCCTGCAGCATCACGAACAGGCCGATCAACGAAGCGAGCGCGATCGAGTGCCAGAACACGTAGCGCAGGATCACGCCTTCCTTGCCCACGTAGTTCGTGGCCACGGACGCCACGACGATGGATTGCGCGTCGATCATCTTGCCCATCACGCCGCCGGAGCTGTTGGCCGCGGCCATCAGTTCCGGTGACAGCCCAAGCTTGTTGGCGGTGATCTGCTGCTGGCTTCCGAAGAGCGCGTTCGACGCCGCGTCCGTACCGGTCAGCGCCACGCCGATCCAGCCGATCAGCGTCCCGAAGAAGGGATAGAGCCAGCCCGTGTTCGCGAGCGCGAGGCCGAGGGTGGCGTCCATGCCCGAGTAGCGGGTCGTGTAACCGAGCGCCAGCATCGCGACGATGGTGAGGATGGAATACTTCATCACGCCGATGGTCTCGACCCAGGCGCCGACCATCTCCTTGGCCTTGAAACCCATCACCTTGCCGGAGACGATCGCCGCGATGAGGATGCCGGTGCCCGTCGCCGAGAGGATGCCGATGTTGAGGATCGCCTTCTCCGTATGCGCCTTCGCGACCGCGGGCGCGACCCGCTGGACCATGTTGTGCAGGCCGGGGATCTCCCACTTCCAGAAGGTGATGCCGGGGAGGTTGAGGATGTTGTTCTTCATCCACGGGATGCCCCACAGCGCGAGGATGGCGGTCAGGATGATCCAGGGCATCCAGGCCTTGATCACCATGTCCTTGCTGTGACCGTGACCGGCGGTGTTGCGCTGCGCCTCGTCGTAGGACACCAGGCTGCCGGCGCGGCCGTCGGCGGCCGTCATCACCTGCTTCGGCTTCCACTTGGTCAGGAACCAGGCCAGGGTGACCATCGAGATCATGGCCGACAGCATGTCCACCAGCCATGGACCGTGGTAGTTCGAGATCAGGAACTGCGGGATGGCGAAACTCACGCCGGCCACCAGGATCGCGGGCCAGATGGCCATCGTGTTGCGCAGGCCGCAGAAGGTGATCACCAGCCAGAACGGCACGATCACCGAGAAGAACGGCAACTGCCGACCCACCATGGCCGAGAGCGTGAGCAGGTACTCATCGGTGTTCTGGGTGACGCTGTTCAGCACGATGATCGGCGTGCCCAGACCACCGTAGGCCACCGGGGCGGTATTGGCGATGAGGGAAAGGCCGGAGGCCGCCAGCGGCGAGAAACCCAGGCCGATCAGGATGGCGCCGGTCACCGCGACGGGGGTGCCGCCGCCGGCCGCGCCCTCGAAGAACGCGCCGAAGCAGAAGGCGATCAGGACGAGCTGCAACCGGCGGTCGTTGGAAATACCGCCGATGGAATCCTGCAGGATCTTGAACAGCCCGGCCTTGAGCGTCAGCCGGTACATGAAGATCAGGTTGACGATGATCCACACGATGCCGATCAGGCCGAACAGCCCGCCGAACAGGGCTGCGCGCCCGGCCATCTCGGTAGGCATGCCGACGATGAAGATGGCGATCGCGACCGAGGAGATCAGCCCCGCGACAGCGGCGATGTGCGCCTTGATGTGAAAGATGCCCAGCCCGCCGAGCAGCACGATCACGGGGATCGCGCATACCAAGGTGGACAGGAACGTATTGCCCAGCGGGTCGTAGACCTGGGACCAGAGTTCCATCGACTTCCCCTCCCCTCTAGATTCTTATTTGACGGCCTCGCCCCGGGACTCACCCCGGCCGGACCGGGCTGAAGTATATAGACCAACCCGGCCCTGCGGGGTGGCAGAAAGGGGCGATCCGCGGTGAAAAACCAAGGGCCGGCAAGCCGGCCCTTGGCGAGACAAACCAGGCAGTTCCCTCAGAACGGAATGTCGTCCTCCAGGTCATCGAACTTGCCAGCCGGTTTCTGGCCGCCGCCGGAGGGCTTCGCACCGCCCGACCGCGCCGGGGCCGACGGGCGCTCGTCCATGTCCGCCGGGACGTCGCCGGATCCGCCGCCCATGCCGCCGCGAGAACCGAGCATCTGCATGCGATCGGCGACGATTTCCGTCGTATAGCGCTCCTGGCCCTCCTTGTCCTGCCATTTCCGGGTCTGCAGCCGACCCTCGACGTAGACCTGGCTACCCTTCTTCAGGTACTCGCCGGCGATCTCCGCCAGTTTTCCGAAGAAGGCGACCCGGTGCCATTCGGTCCGCTCCTGCTTCTCGCCGGACTTGTCCTTCCAGGTATCGGTGGTGGCGATGCTGATGTTGGTGATCGCGTTGTTGTCGGGCGTGTAGCGCACCTCGGGATCGCGGCCGAGATTGCCGACGAGGATCACCTTGTTTACCGAAGCCATTGCGAGGGTCTCCTCTCGTTGAAATTGGATGACATTCTAGCGCGCGCTCTCTGGGGCAAGCACTCGCGTAGCGAGCGGCGCGGAGCGGGCCGCGACGACCAGCCAGAAGAAGCTGAGGACGACGCAGAAGGCGAACACTGCCGCCGGCCCGTAGTGCTGCGACAGCCAGCCGCCGACGATCGCGCCGACGAACGTGCCGAGGAACTGCACGCTCGAGTAGACGCCGATGGCCATGCCCTTGACCGCCGGCGGGGCCGTGCGCGAGATCAGCGACGGCAGCGTGGCCTCGAGCACGTTGAACGCGGTGAAGAAGGCGAGCAACGCGAGGAATAGGGTCACGAGCGTGTGCGTGCTGAAGGCGAACAGGGCTTCGGCCGCGACGAGCAGTGCCACGGCGCCGATGAAGGCGCCCCGCTGCCAGCCGAAGCGCTCTGAAAACACGATCGCCGGCACCATGAGCAGCACGGAACCCGCCATCACGGGCAGGTACATCTTCCAGTGGTCCGGTGCTTCCAGCCCGCTCGTGCGCAACTCGAACGGCACCACGACCCACAACACCATCAGCACCGCATGCAGCACGAACACGCCGATGTTGAGGCGCAGCAGTTGCGGATCCAGCAGCACCTCGCCGAACGACGGCCGCTCCGAGGAGGGTCCGCCGGTCTTGCGGGGTTCGGGATCGGGCAGGCCGATCTTCACGAGGACGAGTGCCAGCAGCGCAAGCGCCCCGGTCATCAGGAAGATGCCGGGCACCCCGATCCAGCGGCTCAGGATGGGGCCGCCGATGATGGACAACGCGAAGGTGAGGCTGATGGTCGTGCCGATGATGGCCATCGCCTTGGTGCGCACCGATTCCCGCGTGAGGTCAGCGGTGAGCGCGACGACGGCGGCCGAAACGGCCCCGGCGCCCTGGATCACGCGACCGAGGATGACCATCCAGATGCTGTCGGCGAGCCCTGCGACGATGCTGCCCAGGGCAAGGATGGTCAGGCCGAGGTAGATGGTGGGCTTGCGGCCCCAGCGATCGGACAGCCAGCCGAAGGGAATCTGCAGGATCGCCTGGGTCAGGCCGTAGGCGCCGAGCGCGACCCCGACCAGCGTGTGATCGCTGCCGCCCGGCAGGCTTTCCGCGTACAGCGCGAATACCGGCAGGATGATGAAGAGGCCGAGCATCCGCAATCCGACGACGCCCGAAAGCCCGACGCTCGCCCGCAACTCCGGCGCGGTCATGCGGTCTGCAGGCAGGGTTCGGGACATGGGCAAACTGCGGGGAAGACCGCGGCGTGGGAATCGAAATCGAGGCGCAGTATAGTAGCCGATTGTTCTTCCTCGGAGCCTCCGAATAGGGGCTCACCGGCATGGATGGCATGGACTCGATCCGCGTCCGCGGTGCTCGCACCCACAACCTGAAGAACGTCAGCCTCGAGCTGCCCCGCAATCGCCTCGTCGTGATCACCGGGTTGTCGGGCTCGGGCAAGTCTTCGCTCGCATTCGACACGCTCTATGCCGAAGGGCAGCGGCGCTACGTCGAATCGCTGTCGGCCTACGCCCGGCAGTTCCTGCAGCTCATGGAAAAGCCCGACGTGGACCTGATCGAGGGCCTGTCGCCCGCGATCGCCATCGAGCAGCGCTCGGCAAGCCACAACCCGCGCTCCACCGTGGGCACGGTCACCGAGATTCACGACTATCTGCGCCTGCTGTTCGCGCGGGTCGGCGAACCGCATTGCCCGACCCACCACATCCCGCTGTCGGCGAAGACCGTCTCGCAGATGGTGGATGCCGTCCTCGCACTGCCGGAGGACACTCGGGTGATGATCCTGGCCCCTGTGATCGTGGAGCGCAAGGGCGAGCAGCTGGACGTGTTCGAGGATCTGCGCGCACAGGGTTTCGTGCGCGTGCGGGTGGATGGCGAGGTGATCGAGCTCGATCCGCCACCGCCGCTGGCGAAGAACCGGAAACATACGATCGAGGTGGTCGTCGACCGCGTGAAGGTGCGGGCCGAGGTGAAACAGCGGCTCGCGGAGTCCTTCGAAACCTCGCTGCGGCTCTCGGGCGGACGCGCCATCGTGGTCGAACTCGATGGCGGAGCCGAGCATCCGTATTCGTCGCGCTTCGCCTGCCCGATGTGCGACTACACGCTCGCCGAGCTGGAGCCGCGGCTGTTCTCGTTCAACAACCCGATGGGCGCGTGCCCGAAGTGCGACGGCCTGGGTCAGGTGAGCTTCTTCGACCCCAAGCGCGTGGTCGCGTTTCCGCACCTGTCGCTCGCCTCGGGGGCCGTGAAAGGGTGGGATCGCCGCAACCAGTTCTACTACCAGATGCTGGAGAGCCTGGCGGCGCACGCCGGCTTCGCCATCGAGACGCCGTTCGAGCAGTTGAGCCCGAAGGTGCAGGAACTCATCCTCCAGGGTTCGGGCCGCGACAAGGTCAAGTTCCACTACGCCGGCGAACGTGGCCAGCGCCACGTCCGCGAGCATCCGTTCGAGGGCATCGTTCCCAATATCGAGCGGCGCTGGCGCGAAACCGACTCCTCGGTGGTCAAGGAGGAACTCGCGGGCTACATGACTACGGCGCCGTGTCCGGAATGCGAAGGCACGCGCCTGCGGCGCGAAGCGCGCAACGTGTTCGTGGCCGAGCGATCGATCCACGACATCGGCCGCATGCCGCTCAACGCGGCCACCGCGTTCTTCGAACATCTGAATCTCGAAGGCGCCCGTCTCACCATCGCGGAGAAGATCGTGCGCGAGATCGCCGCGCGCCTCGGGTTTCTCGTGAACGTGGGCCTCGAGTACCTGTCACTGGATCGCTCGGCCGAGACGCTGTCCGGCGGCGAGTCCCAGCGCATTCGCCTCGCGAGCCAGATCGGCTCCGGCCTGACCGGCGTGATGTACGTGCTGGACGAACCTTCCATCGGCCTGCATCAGCGCGACAACGATCGCCTGCTCGCGACCCTCGAGCGCCTGCGCGACCTGGGCAACTCCGTGATCGTGGTGGAGCACGATTTCGATGCGATCATGGGTGCCGACTACCTGGTGGACATGGGACCGGGGGCCGGCGTGCACGGTGGCGAGGTGGTGGCCCAGGGCACGCCGCAGGAAGTGATGCGCACGCCGGGTTCGCTCACCGGGCAGTACCTCTCGGGCCGGCGTGAGATCCCGTACCCGCCACTGCGGATGGCTCCGCAGAAGGATCGCCGCCTGCGGTTGAAGGGGGCCAGCGGCAACAACCTGAAGCACGTCGATCTCGATCTGCCGCTAGGGCTGTTCGTGTGCGTGACCGGCGTGTCGGGGTCGGGCAAGTCCACGCTCGTGAACGACACGCTCTATCGCGCCGTGGCGAAACACCTTTACGGGAGCCACGACGATCCGGCGCCGTTCGAGGAGATCGAAGGCGTCGAGCAGTTCGACAAGGTGGTGAGCGTGGACCAGAGCCCGATCGGGCGGACGCCGCGCTCCAATCCCGCCACCTACACCGGCATGTTCACGCCGATCCGCGATCTGTTCGCCGGCGTGCCGCTTTCGCGGGAACGCGGCTATGGTCCCGGCCGCTTCTCCTTCAACGTGAAGGGCGGCCGCTGCGAAGCCTGCCAGGGCGACGGCGTGATCAAGGTCGAGATGCATTTCCTGCCGGACGTCTACGTGCCCTGCGACGTGTGCCACGGCAAGCGCTACAACCGCGAGACGCTCGAGGTGCAGTACAAGGGCCGCAACATCCACGAGGCGCTGGCGATGACGGTGGAGCAGGCGCAGGAATTCTTCTCCGCCGTGCCTGCGGTCTCGCGCAAGCTCGACACGCTGATGGACGTGGGCTTGAGTTACATCACGCTCGGCCAGAGCGCGACCACGCTGTCCGGCGGCGAGGCGCAGCGCGTCAAGCTCGCCCTCGAGCTGTCGAAGCGCGACACCGGCCGCACGCTGTACATCCTCGACGAACCGACGACCGGGTTGCATTTCCATGACGTCGAACTGCTGCTGCGCGTGCTGCACCGGTTGCGCGACCACGGCAACACGGTGGTGGTGATCGAACACAATCTCGACGTCATCAAGACTGCGGACTGGATCGTCGACCTCGGCCCCGAAGGCGGTGAGGGCGGCGGCATGATCATCGCGGCCGGTACGCCGGAGCAGATCGTCGCGGCGGGCACCGGCCACACCGGACGCTATCTCGAAGCCGCGCTCCAGCGCCGGCGCATCCCGGAGAGCGAGACGGCCTGACGCGCCGTTCGACGCGCCAGCGAGGCGCAGCATCCTCAAATTCCCCCGATTCCTGCCGTTATTGCAGTGGGGATCCCGGGATGCGCAACCTCAATATCGTCAAGATGTTATCTGTCCGCTGGCCGATCGGCCGGCGGCCCGTTGCGGCCACACGCCCGGCTCGGGCGTCGGCCATGGTCTGCTGCGCATGCTGAGTCGCCGCACCTTCGGGCTCGCAGCCAAGCTCAACCTGCTGTCGACGAGCCTGATCGTCGTCACCGCCCTGTCGATCGCCGGGGTGGTCGCGTACGAGCGTGAACGCGACGGCTACGACGCGTTGCGCGAAGATGGACGGCGGCTGGCACTGCTGCTCGCTCACAGCGCCGCAAGTGCCCTGGTCGCCGGCCGCACCGACGCCTACGAGACCATCCTCGATTCGATCGGCGCGGAGCAGAACGTGGCCTACGTCGAACTCTTCGACGTCGCCGGCCGGCCCCTCGCGCAACGCTCGCTCCACGCCCACGTGCAGCCACCGCGCATGCCGGAACTTCGCCACATGGACGATGCCTCCGCCTTCCTGCCGCTGGGCCGCATGGATACCCGCGGCAGCGCGCGCTACTTCGACTTCGTCGCTCCCGTGCGGCGCGTCGATGCCGTCGCGGGAGACACCCGCGAGAATGCGGTGGCAGGCTTCGTCCGACTGGGCGTGTTCGACGGCAACCTGCAGAAGGAGTTGCACAGCACTTTCGAGTGGATCTTTCTCGTCACCACGGCGGCGGCCGTGCTCGGCATCGTGCTGACGCTCGTCATGACCCGTCGCATCATCCGCCCGCTGGAGACCTTGAGAAGTGCCGCCCACGAAGTGGCCGAAGGCCGCCTCGAAGTCGAACTGCAAGTGCAGACCCGCGATGAAGTCGGCGACGTGGCGCAGTCGTTCCGCACCATGATCACGCGTCTGCGCGAATCGCGGGACGAGGTCGCGCGTTCCAAGGAGACGCTGGAGGCGACGGTGGTCCAGCGCACCTACGAGCTGCAGGAGCGCGCCCGCGATCTGGCTCGCACCCAGGAGCGCCTCGGGCTCGCGCTCGACGGCTCCAACCTCGCCCTTTGGGACTGGGATCTCGCCACCGGGCGAGTCTTCCTGAGCGACCGCTGGAACCTGTTCCTGGGCGGCACGGTCCGCCAGACCGTCACCACGCTGGACCAGTTGGCCGAGATCACGCACCCCGACGACCGCCCGCTGGTGTCCACGTCGATCCGCGAGATCGTCAAGGGACTGGTGCCGCAGTACCGCGTCGAACACCGGGTGCGCACCCACGACGGCCAGTGGCGCTGGATCCTGAGCCGCGGCAAGGTGGTCGAGCGCGATGCGAGCGGCCTCGCGATCCGCGCCATCGGGACCAACGCCGACATCACGCATCGCAAGCACGACGAGGAGGAGCTGAAACGGGCGAAGGACCACGCGGAAGGCGCCACCCGTTCGAAGAGCCAGTTCCTCGCCACCATGAGCCACGAGATCCGCACGCCCCTGAACGGCGTGCTCGGCATGACGGAGCTGCTGCTCGACTCGGGGCTGACGGCGGACCAGCACGAGCTCGCCGAGACCGTGGCGCGCTCGGGCGAACATCTGCTGCAGATCATCAACGACATCCTCGACTTCTCGAAGATCGAGGCGGGCAAACTGGATCTCGAGCACGTCGTGTTCAACCTTCGCACCACGACCTCGGACGTGATGGACCTGTTCTCCGAGACCGCTCGCCGCAAGGGCATCACCCTCGCCTTCGAAATCGACGGGGAGGTACCGACGCACGCCATCGGCGATCCCGTGCGCCTGAAGCAGGTGCTCGCGAACCTGGTGAGCAATGCCATCAAGTTCACGCACGACGGCAGCGTCGAGGTGAGCGCGACGGTCCTCGAGCGCGACGACATGCGCTTGCGGCTTCAGTTCTGCGTGCGGGATTCCGGCATCGGTATTCCGGCCGAGGCGCAGGCGCACATCTTCCAGCCGTTCGCGCAGGCCGATGGCAGCACCACCCGCAAGTACGGTGGTACCGGCCTCGGGCTGTCGATCGTGCGGCAGCTCGTTCGCCTCATGGGCGGCGACGTGACGATCGAAAGCGAACCGGGACAGGGAGCCACTTTCCGGTTCGAGATCGCGCTCGACGCGGCGCTGACGCCGCTCGATCTGGGCGACAACCGGGACACCACACCGCGCGTACTGATCGTCGATCCTTCGAGCGAGGACCGGGCCGCGCTCGCGCAGCATCTGTCGCGCCTCGGCGTGAGTGCCGAACAAGTGAGTACCAGCGCGGAAGCTTCGGTTCGGCTGCGCGCGTCTGACGTGCCGTTCACGCTGTTGCTGATGGAACGTCGGCTCGACGACGGCGACGGCCTGCAGGTGGTGCGTTCGCTGCGCGGCCAGATCGACGCATCGCGCCGGCCTCGCATCGTGATCACCAGCGGCTCTGCCTCCCGCGCGGACCGGGCCATGCTCGCGGAACTCGACATCGCGGGATGGCTCGCCAAGCCGGTACGGCGCGAAGCGTTGCGGCGTTTGCTCGAGCAACTGTTCCCGGGTTCGCTGCCCGCGCGCACCGAAGCGACGGGGGCAGACAGTTTCCCGGGAACGCGGATCCTCCTGGTGGAGGACAACGCGGTCAACCAGATGGTCGCCACGGGCATGCTCCAGGGTGCGGGCTGCCGGGTCGAGGTCGCAGGCAACGGCCGCGAAGCCCTCGACCGCCTCGGCCGCAACCGCTATGACCTGGTCCTGATGGACTGCCAGATGCCGGAGATGGACGGGTACGCGGCGACCGAAGCCTGGCGCGCCCAGGAGGCTGCGAGCGGCGGCCACCAGATCATCGTCGCGCTCACCGCCAACGCGATGGAAGGCGACCGCGAACGCTGCGTCGCGGCCGGCATGGATGACTATCTCGCCAAGCCGTTCCGCCGCGAACAGATGCTGGCCCTGCTGCGGCGCCATCTGCGAGACGACGATGCCGCACCGGCTCCACCTCGACCGGAGCCGGTCGCCGATGCGGGCGAGGTCTTCGATCCCGCGCCGCTGGAGAGCCTGCGACAGGTCGAACGCGGCGGCGCAGCGGGGCTCGTGGTCAAGGTCATCGAGACCTGGATCGAATCCTCGCGGCAATTGCTCGCGCAACTGCACGAATCGCTCGCCGCCGGTGACGTGCGTACGCTCCACCGAGCCGCGCATACCCTGAAATCCTCCAGCGCCAACGTCGGCGCGATGCGCCTTTCGCTGCTCGCGAAGACGCTGGAGGCCGACGCCGACGCCGGGCGCACGTCCGACGCCGCGGCGCTGATCGAACGGATGGTCTCGGTCCACGCCGATGCCGTGGCCATCCTGGAACAGGAAGTCCCGGAGAAGGTTCATGCACCGCACTGACGCCACCGCTTCGTTGCCCCTCACACTGGTCGTGGACGACGACCCGATGATGCGGCTCATCGCCACGCAGACGTTGTCGCAGCACGGCTTTCGCGTGCTCGAAGCGGCCGACGGCGAACAGGCCCTCGCGATGTTCACACGCGAACAGCCCGACCTCGTGCTGCTCGATGTCGTGATGCCCGGCATCGACGGCTATGAAACCTGCCGCCGCCTGCGCGAGCTCAAATCGGGGCAGCACGTTCCGGTGCTGATGCTGACCGGCCTCGACGATCTCGACTCGATCAACCGCGCGTACGAAGCCGGCGCCACGGACTTCGTGAGCAAGCCGATCAACTGGGCGGTGCTCGGTCATCGCGTCCGCTACATGCTGCGCGCGGCGGAGACCTTCCACGATCTCGCCGAAAGCCAGGCCCTGCTCACGAGCGCGCAGCGCATCGCGCGGCTGGGCTCGTGGAGCTGGGATCTCCAGGGAAACCACGGGCAATGGTCGGAGCAGACCTACGGCATCCTGGGCTATGAACCCGGCTCCGCGGAGCCGGGCGCGAAGAGCTTTCTCGCCCGCGTGCATCCCGACGAGGTCGATCAGGCGCGCGAAGAGGTTCGCGCGATGATCGGCGGCACGAAGCTCGCCGAGGTCGCTCACCGGATCGTCATGGACGACGGCAGCGTGCGCCACGTGCGTCTTCATTGCGATATCCGGCTCGACGACAACGGCCGCGCGGCCAGCGTCTTCGGCACGATCCAGGATGTCACCGAGAGCAAGCAGGTGGAGGAGCGCATCCGCAATCTCGCCTACTTCGACGGCTTGACGCAGTTGCCGAACCGCCACTATTTCATCGAGAACGTGGCCAAGGCCCTGCACCTCGCGAAGCGGCACGGCCGGGTGCTGGGCGTGCTGTCGATGGACCTCGACCAGTTCAAGCGCATCAATGACACGCTGGGCCACTCCATCGGCGACAAGCTGCTGCAATCGGTCGCGGAGCGATTGCGCGATGGCATCCGGGCGCAGGATACCCTCGCCCTGGGCGATCCCGATCCCGCCCTCGGTCTCGCCCGTCTCGGTGGCGACGAGTTCTGCATCCTTCTCACCGAGATCGGGCAGTTCCACGACGCCGCGCGCGTGGCGCGCCGCATTCTCGAATCCCTGTCGGCGCCGTTCGCGATCGAGGGCAACGAACTGTTCGTCACGACCTCCATCGGCATCGCGCTCTATCCATTGGACGGCGAGGATCCGGAGTCGCTGATCAAGAACGCGGATGCGGCCATGTACTACGCGAAGAGCCAGGGCCGCAACAACTACCAGTTCTACGGCAAGACCATGAACTCGCGCGCACTCGAGAAACTCGCGATGGAATCGCAGTTGCGCAAGGCGATCGAACGCTCCGAGTTCGAACTGCACTACCAGCCCAAGCTCGACTTGCGCACGGGCCGGATCTCCGGCGCGGAAGCGCTGATCCGATGGCGCCATCCCGAACTGGGCATGGTACCGCCGATCGATTTCATTCCCCTGGCCGAGGAGTCCGGGCTGATCGTCCCGATCGGCGAGTGGGTGCTGCGCGCCGCCTGCGAGCAGAGCAAGCTCTGGCAGGCGCAGGGATTGCCGCCGGTGCCCGTGGCGGTGAACATCTCGAGTCCGCATTTCCGCCACAGCGGACTGCTGCCGATGGTTGCGCGCATCCTCCACGAGACCGGCCTGCCGCCGCATTGCGTGGAAGTGGAAGTAACCGAGAGCATGCTCATGGACGACATGGAGACCACGCTCGCGACGCTGCACCGGCTCAAGGACATGGGGCTGCGGCTGGCCATCGACGACTTCGGCACGGGCTATTCGTCGCTCGCCTACCTGAAGCGCTTTCCGCTCGACGCGCTCAAGGTGGATCGCTCATTCGTGAAGGACACGCCGGGTGCGGCGGACGATGCGGCGATCACCTCGGCCATCATCGCGATGGCGCACAGCCTGAAGCTGGAGGTCGTCGCAGAGGGCGTCGAGACCGAGGCGCAACTCGAGTTCCTGCGCAACCGGGATTGCGAATATGCCCAGGGCTATCTCATCAGCCGACCGGTACCTGCCAAGGACTTCGTCGCCCTGCTGTCGGGCGCCACGCCCAACGCGTTCGTGCGAGCAGCATGAAAAAGGCCGCTCGGTGAGCGGCCTTTCCTGAACTGCAACCACGCCGGCGTCACGCAGCCTTGGTATCCGTCTCCGGCGTTTCCGGACGGTCCAGCAATTCCACCAGCGCCATCGGGGCATTGTCGCCCACGCGGAAGCCGGACTTGAGAATGCGCAGGTACCCGCCGTTGCGGTTCGCGTAGCGGGGGCCGAGTTCGTCGAAGAGCTTGCCCACGAGATCGCGGTCACGCAGCCGCGAGAACGCGAGCCGCCGATTGGCGAGCGTCGGGGTCTTGCCGAGCGTGATCATCGGCTCGGCGACGCGGCGCAGTTCCTTGGCCTTCGGCAGCGTGGTCTTGATGACCTCGTGCCGCAGCAGCGCGTTGGTCAGGTTGCGCAGCATCGCCAGGCGATGGCTGCTGGTTCGGTTGAGTTTTCTCAGTCCCAGGCGGTGACGCATGTGGCACCTCTAATATTTGTCGGGTCGTGCGGGTCCGTTGCCGGAGCCTCAGACCTTTTCCAGGCCGGCGGGCGGCCAGTTCTCCAGCTTCATGCCGAGCGTGAGCCCGCGCGAAGCCAGCACTTCCTTGATCTCGTTCAGCGACTTGCGGCCGAGGTTCGGGGTCTTCAGCAGCTCCGTCTCGGTGCGCTGGATCAGGTCGCCGATGTAGTAGATGTTCTCGGCCTTGAGGCAGTTGGCCGAGCGCACGGTGAGCTCGAGGTCGTCCACCGGACGCAGCAGGATCGGATCCACCTGCGGCGTCTTGATGGCTTCCGCGATGACGGGCGTGCCCTTCAGGTCAGCGAACAGCGACAGCTGTTCCATCAGGATGCGCGCCGAGTAGCGGATCGCCTCTTCCGGCTCGATCACGCCGTTCGTTTCCACGTCCATGATCAGCTTGTCGAGGTCGGTGCGCTGCTCCACGCGGGCGCTTTCGACCGCGTAGCTCACGCGACGAACCGGGCTGAACGAGGCGTCCATCATCACGTGGCCGATGCTGCGGCTCTCGCGATTCACCGGACGCTGGCTCGCCGGCACGTAGCCGGTACCCGCCTCGACGGTGATCTGCATGTCGATCTTGCCGCCTGCTGCCAGGTGCGCAATGACGTGATTCGGGTTGATGATCTCGACGTCGTGCGAACCTTCGATGTCACCTGCGGTGACGGGGCCTTCGCCCTGCTTCTTCAGGTTGAGCACCGCCTGCTCCCGATTGTGGAGCTTCAGCACCACGCCCTTCAGGTTGAGCAGGATGTCGACGACGTCTTCCTGCACGCCGTCGAGCGTCGAGTACTCGTGCAGGACGCCGCTGATCTTGACCTCGGTCGGCGCGAAGCCGGGCATGGAGGACAACAGGATGCGTCGCAGAGCGTTACCCAGCGTATAGCCGTAGCCGCGCTCGAAGGGCTCCATGGTGACCTTCGCGTGGAAGGGACCGACGTGCTGCACTTCGATGATGCGGGGCTTCAGGAGAGCGCTGCTTGCCATGAGCTTTGACCTTTTGTGTAGGAAGCTGGAAAGCTTCGGCGGCCGGCGCGGTTCGCGCCGGCGCGCTGATTACTTGGAATACAGTTCGACGACGAGCGATTCGTTGATCGTCGAAGGCAGTTCGGACCGCTGCGGCTTGGCCCGGTAGGTGCCCTTCATCGACTTGGCGTCGACGTCGATCCACTCGGGGAAACCACGCCCTTCCGCGGCCTCGACCGATGCCTTGATGCGAAGCTGCGCCTTGGCGCCTTCGGCCACCTCGACCACGTCACCCACCCGGACCTGGTAGGAGGGGATGTTGACGCGCCTGCCGTTCACCAGGATGCCGTTATGACGCACGATCTGGCGCGCTTCCGAACGCGAAGCGCCGAAGCCCATGCGGAAGGACACGGTGTCCAGGCGGCTCTCCAGGAGCTGCAGCAGGTTCTCACCGGTGATGCCCTTCTTGCGCTCGGCTTCCTTGTAGCCCTTGCGGAACTGACGCTCGAGGATGCCGTAGATGCGGCGGACCTTCTGCTTCTCGCGCAGCTGCACGCCGTAGTCGGACAGCCGCGTGTTGCGCTGGCCGTGCTGGCCCGGCGCATAGCTGCGGCGCTCGATCGCGCACTTGTCGCTGAAGCACTTCTCGCCCTTCAAGAAGAGCTTCTCGCCCTCCCGCCGGCACTGGCGGCACTTGGGGTCGGTATTCCTTGCCATCGCGCTTTGACCTCTCGCCTCTAGATCCGACGCTTCTTCGGCGCACGGCACCCGTTATGGGGTACCGGCGTCACGTCGGAAATGCTGGTGATCTTGAAACCCACGTTGTTGAGTGCGCGCACCGCGGATTCGCGGCCGGGCCCGGGGCCCTTGATGCGGACCTCGATGTTCTTCACGCCGCACTCCTGCGCAGCCTTGCCGGCGGATTCGGCGGCCACCTGCGCAGCGAAGGGCGTCGACTTGCGCGAGCCCTTGAAGCCGGCGGCGCCGGAGGTCGCCCACGACAGCGCATTGCCCTGGCGGTCGGTGATGGTGATGATGGTGTTGTTGAAGGAAGCATGAACGTGGGCGATGCCTTCCGCCACGTTCTTCTTGACCTTCTTGCGCACCCGGGTCTGAGCTTTTGCCATGTGAGCTTTTCCTGAAAATCTCGTCGTTACTTGGACGCGGCGCGCACGGCCTTGCGCGGACCCTTGCGGGTGCGGGCATTGGTGCGGGTGCGTTGTCCGCGGACCGGAAGGCCGCGGCGATGCCGGGTGCCGCGATAGCAGCCGAGGTCCATGAGGCGCTTCACGTTCATGGAGACTTCGCGGCGCAGATCGCCTTCCACCGTGTAGCGACCCACGTGCTCGCGCAGCTTGTCCATCTGCGCATCCGACAGGTCCTTGATCTTGGTGGTCGAGGTCACGCCGGCATCCGCGCAGATCTTCTTGGCGCGGGGGCGACCGATACCGTAGATCGCGGTCAACGCGATCACTACGTGCTGGTGGTTGGGGATGTTGACCCCTGCGATGCGTGCCATTCGTAACCTTCGTTCGGCTGCTGAAGTATCAGTTGGAGATGTGCGTCGGCTCGGACTGCCTTAGCCCTGACGCTGCTTGTGCCGTGGATCCTCGCAGATCACCCGCACGACGCGGTTGCGACGGATGATCTTGCACTTGCGGCAGATTTTCTTGACGCTTGCCTGGACTCTCATTTCACTTCTCCTCGGGCGACCCGAATGTTCCCTTCAGTTCCTGTTCCGCTTCACTTGGCCCGGAACACGATGCGCGCACGACTCAGATCGTACGGCGTGAGTTCCACGGTGACCTTGTCGCCCGGAAGGATCCGGATGTAGTGCATCCGCATCTTGCCGGAGATATGCCCAAGAACCATGTGGCCGTTTTCCAATTTCACCCGGAAGGTCGCATTCGGCAGGGTCTCGACGATCTCCCCCTGCATCTGAATGGTCTCTTCCTTCGACATATGTTTGCGTTCTTCCTACCGCGTCGGGAACGAAGCACCGCTCTTGAAGTTAGCCTTCTTCAGCAGGCTTTCGTACTGGTGCGACATCATGTAGGCCTGGACCTGCGACATGAAATCCATCGTGACCACCACGATGATCAGCAGGCTCGTACCCCCGAAATAGAACGGGACGTTCTTCCACACGATCAGGAACTCGGGCAGCAGGCACACCAGCGTCACGTACAGCGCGCCGGCCAGCGTGAGGCGCATGATGATCCGCTCGATGTACTTCGCCGTCTGCTCGCCGGGCCGGATGCCGGGCACGAAGGCGCCACCCTTCTTCAGGTTCTCGGCCGTTTCCTTCGGGTTGAACACGAGGGCGGTGTAGAAGAAACAGAAGAACACGATCGCGGAGGCGTACAGCAGCACGTAGATCGGCTGTCCCGGATGCAGCGTCGAGCCGATGTCGCGCAGCCAGCCCATCTTCTCGCTGCTGCCGAACCATCCCGCGAGCGTCGCGGGGAACAGGATGATCGACGAGGCGAAGATCGGCGGGATCACGCCGGCGATGTTCAGCTTGAGCGGCAGGTGCGAGCTCTGGCCGCCATAGACCTTGCGGCCGACCTGGCGTTTCGCGTAGTTCACCAGGATCTTGCGTTGCCCCCGCTCCACGAACACCACGAAGGCCGTGACCAGGATCGCCGTGGCGAACAGGAACAGCACCAGCGGGATCGAGTACGACCCGGTGCGCGTCAGTTCCAGCGTCCCGCCGATGGCCCGCGGCAATCCGGCCGCAATGCCAGCAAAGATGATCAGTGAAATGCCGTTGCCGATGCCTCGTTCGGTGATCTGCTCGCCGAGCCACATCAGGAACATCGTGCCCGTCACCAGCGTCACCACGGTGGTGAACCGGAACGCGAGGCCGGGATCGATCACCAGCCCTTTTTGCGATTCGAGCGCAATGGCGATACCCAGCCCCTGGAACGTGGCCAGGGCGAGGGTTCCGTAGCGCGTGTACTGCGTGATCTTGCGGCGGCCCGCCTCGCCTTCCTTCTTCAGCGCTTCGAGCTGCGGCGACACGACCGTCATCAGCTGCATGATGATCGAGGCCGAGATGTACGGCATGATCCCCAGCGCGAAGATGGTGAAGCGCGACAGCGCGCCGCCCGAGAACATGTTGAACATGTCCAGGATGCCGCCCTGCTGGCTCTTGAAGAGTTCCGCGAGCTGGTCGGGGTCGATGCCCGGCACCGGCACATGCGCTCCGATGCGATAGACGATCAGCGCGCCGAGCAGGAACAGCAGCCGGCGCTTCAGATCGCCGAACTTGCCGCTCATGCCGAGGAGGCTGTTGTCGTTGGCCACGGGTGGTCTCGCTCGTTACGCCTCGGCCACGCTGCCGCCGGCCGCCTCGATGGCGGCCTTGGCACCCTTGGTGGCCTTCACGCCTGAGAGCTTCACGGCGCGGGTGATCTTGCCGGCGAGGATGACCTTCGCCGCCTTCGCGAGCGTCGGCACGATGCCCGCGAGCTTGAGAGCCTTCAGGTCGACGTCGTCGAGGCCGAGCTTGTCCAGGGTGGACAGGCGCACCTCGGCAGTATCTTCAGCCGTCAGCGAGACGAAGCCGCGCTTGGGCAGTCGGCGCTGCAGCGGCATCTGACCGCCTTCGAAGCCGACCTTGTGGAAGCCGCCGGAGCGGGACTTCTGGCCCTTGTGACCACGACCGGCCGTCTTGCCGAGTCCGCTGCCGATGCCGCGCCCGACGCGACGTTTCGCGTGCTTGGCGCCGGCGGCCGGCTTGATGTCGTTCAGTTTCATGTCAGCCCTCAGCCTTCACGAGGTAGCTCACCTTGTTGATCATGCCGCGTACCGCGGGCGTGTCTTCCAGCTCGACGGTGTGACGGATGCGGCGCAGACCCAGGCCGCGCACCGTGGCGCGATGGGATTCGCGCGTCCCTGCCACGCTCTTCACGAGCGTGACCTTGACCGTCTTCTTCGTCGCTTCAGTCTTGGCCATGGCTTACCCCAGGATCTCTTCGACCGTCTTGCCGCGCTTGGCCGCGATCTCGGCCGGCGTGTTCATCGACAGCAGGCCGTTGATGGTGGCACGCACCACGTTGTAGGGATTGGTCGAGCCGATGCACTTCGCCAGCACGTTGGTGACACCCATCACCTCGAAGATGGCGCGCATGGCACCACCGGCGATGATGCCGGTACCTTCGGAAGCGGGCTGGATGTACACCTTGGCCGCGCCGTGAATGCCCAGCACCGCATGCTGCAGCGTCCCGTTCTTGAGGCTCACCTTGACCAGCTTGCGGCGCGCCTCGTCCATGGCCTTCTGCACGGCGACCGGCACTTCGCGCGCCTTGCCCTTGCCCATGCCGATGCCACCGTCGCCGTCGCCGACCACCGTCAGCGCCGCGAAACCGAGAATCCGGCCACCCTTCACGACCTTGGTGACGCGGTTCACGGAGATCATCTTCTCCCGCATCCCGTCGCCGCGGTCATCGCTTACCTGCTGCATGCTTCTAGCCATGGCTCTCTATCCTCAGAACTGGAGTCCGGCCTCGCGCGCTGCATCCGCGAGTGCCTTGATGCGGCCGTGAAAGCGGAACCCGGAACGGTCGAAGGCCACCGTGCTCACGCCCTTCGCCTTCGCCTTCTCGGCAATGCGCTTGCCCACGGCCTGTGCCGCCTCGACGGAGGAACCGTGCTTGATCTGGCTCTTGACCTCTGGCTCGGTGGTCGACGCGGCGGCAATCACGTGCGAACCGGTGGCATCGATCACCTGGGCGTAAATGTGCGAATTGGAACGGTACACGGACAGTCGCACCGCCTTCAGTTCGGCGATCTTGGCGCGGGTCTGGCGCGCTCGGCGCAACCGCGACTCTTTCTTCGTCATCATGATCTCATCCGTCCCGGTTACTTCTTCTTCGTTTCCTTGATCACGACCCTCTCGTCCGAATAACGGACACCCTTGCCCTTGTAGGGCTCCGGCGGACGATAGGCGCGAATCTCGGCGGCGACCTGCCCGACCTGCTGCTTGTCCGTGCCCTTGAGCACGATTTCCGTCTGGGTCGGCGTTTCCGCCTTCACGCCCTTGGGCAGCTTGTGCGAGACCGGATGCGAAAAGCCGAGGGTCAGGTTCACGGCATCGCCCTGCGCCTGCGCGCGGTAGCCGACGCCGACCAGGGTCAGCTTGCGCGAGAAACCCTTGGTGACGCCGAGCACCATGTTCGATACCAGCGCGCGCAGCGTGCCGGACATCGCATTCGCCTGCTGGGAATCGTTGGCCGCGACGAAGGTCAGCTGGTCACCATCCTTCTTCACGACAACGTCGCCATTCAGCGCCTGCGACAGGCTGCCGAGCGGGCCCTTGACGGCGATCTGGTCGGCCGCGAGGTTCACCTCGACGCCCGAGGGCAGGTTCACCGGATATTTTGCGATTCGTGACATGGCGCTCTCCGTCAGGCAACGATGCAGAGCACTTCGCCGCCCACGCCCTGGGCACGTGCCCGGCGGTCGGTCATGACGCCCTGACTGGTGGAGACGATCGCGATGCCCAGTCCGTTGAGGACGTTCGGGATGTCGCGCGCACCCTTGTAGATGCGCAGTCCGGGCCGGCTCACGCGCTCGATGCGCTCGATCACCGGGCGCCCCGCGTAGTACTTCAGCCCGATCTCGAGCTGCGGCTTGCCTTCGTTCGGACGCACCGCGAAATCGTCGATATAGCCTTCGTCCTTCAACACCTTGGCGATGGAAGCTTTCAGCTTGCTCGCGGGCATCGTGACCGAGGGCTTCTCGGAAGTCTGGGCATTGCGGATGCGGGTCAGCATATCCGCGATGGGGTCGCTCATGCTCATCGACTGACTCCTGTTACCAGCTCGCCTTGGTGAGGCCCGGGATCTCCCCGCGCATCGCGATCTCACGCACCTTGTTGCGCGCCAGACCGAACTTGCGATAGAAACCTCGCGGACGCCCCGTCAAGGCGCAGCGGTTGCGCAATCGCGTAGGACTCGCGTTGCGCGGCAGCGCCTGCAGTTTCTCGCGTGCCTCGGCTTTTTCCTCGTCCGAGGCCTTGCCGTTGCCGATGACGGCGAGCAGTTCGGCGCGCTTGGCGGCGAACTTCTTGACCGTCGCGCGGCGCTTCTCCTCGCGGTTGACCAGCGAAGTCTTGGCCATGTCTGTCTAGCTCCTGAACGGAAAACGGAAGGCGACGAGCAATGCGCGCGCTTCGTCGTCGGTTTTCGCGGTGGTCGTGATCGAGATGTTCATGCCGCGCAAGGCATCCACCTTGTCGTAGTCGATCTCGGGAAAGATGATCTGTTCCTTGACGCCCATGTTGTAGTTCCCGCGACCATCGAACCCGCGGGGCGAAATGCCCCGGAAATCGCGGATGCGCGGAATGGAGATCGAGACCAGGCGGTCGAGGAATTCGTACATCCGGCCGCGCCGAAGCGTGACCATGCAGCCGATCGGATAGCCCTGGCGGATCTTGAAGCCCGCGATCGCCTTGCGCGCCTTGGTGACCACCGGCTTCTGGCCCGCGATCTTCACCATGTCGCCCACGGCGTTGTCCATGATCTTCTTGTCCGCGACGGCCTCGCCCACGCCCATGTTGAGCACGATCTTCTCGATCCGGGGCACTTCCATCACCGACTTGTACCCGAACTGCTTGATGAGTTGCGGGACGATCGATTCCTTGTAGAACTGCTGCAAGCGCGCCATGACATCCAGCCTTTACGTTTTAAGCGTCGATCACTTCGCCGTTGGACTTCAGGAACCGGACCTTGCGGCCGTCCTCGAGCAGCCGGAAGCCGATGCGGTCCGCCTTCTGCGTCGCGGGATTCAGGATCGCGATGTTGGAGACGTCGATCGGAACTTCCATCTCGACGATGCCGCCGGTGGTGCCCTTCATCGGATTCGGGCGCTGGTGCTTCTTCACCCGGTTCACGCCTTCGACCACCACGTGCGAATCGTCCACGACCCGCAGCACCGAGCCGCGCTTGCCCTTGTCCCTTCCGGCGATGACGACGACGTTGTCGCCCTTGCGGATCTTGCGCATTTGCCGACGACTCCTCTTAGAGCACTTCGGGCGCGAGCGACACGATCTTCATGAAGCGCTCGGTCCGCAGTTCGCGGGTGACCGGGCCGAAGATGCGCGTGCCGATCGGCTCGAGCTTGTTGTTGAGCAGCACCGCGGCGTTGGTGTCGAACCGGACGAGCGACCCGTCCTGGCGACGCACGCCCTTGGCGGTTCGCACGACCACCGCGTTGTAGATCTCGCCCTTCTTGACGCGGCCGCGCGGAGCGCAATCCTTCACGCTCACCTTGATGACATCGCCGATGCCCGCGTAGCGACGCTTGGACCCGCCCAGCACCTTGATGCACATGACCGAGCGCGCACCGGTGTTGTCCGCGACATCCAGGATGGATTGCATCTGAATCATGATTGTCCTCGCTCCAACTTGTCCCGCCTTCTGGCCCCTTGCGGGGCTTGCGCGGGCAGTCTTGGATCCCGTCCGGGTGACTGCTTGAGGCTCCCCAGGAGATGGGAAGCCCGAAAAAGAGAACCGCGGATTCTAGAGACCTGGAACCCGCTGCGCAAGCCCTTTCAGGCGGTTTCGCGCGACTTCTCCACCAGCTTCACGACCTTCCACGCCTTGGTCTTCGAAATCGGCCGCGTTTCCTCGATGGTGACCAGGTCGCCGGGATGAAACTCGTTCTTCTCGTCGTGTGCGTGGTACTTCTTGGAGCGGATCATGACCTTGCCGTAGAGCGGGTGCTTCATGCGCCGCTCCACCAGCACCGTGACAGTCTTGTCCATCTTGTCGCTCACGACCCGGCCGGTGAGCCTCCGGCTCATGCTGCTCGCTTCGGTCTCGCTCATGCTTTCCTCGCCGTCTCGGTCATCAGGGTGCGCACCCGCGCGATGTCGCGGCGCACCTTGCGGATCTCGCTGTTGTTCGAGAGTTGCTGGGTCGCGTGCTGCATGCGCAGGCTGAACTGCGCCTTCAGCAGCGAATCGAGCTCCTGCTTGAGCTCGACGGGGGTCTTGCCCCGGAGTTCGGTCGCCTTCATGAGCCCACCTGTCGGATGACGAACGTGGTCGCGATCGGCAGCTTGGCTGCGGCCAGGCGGAACGCCTCGCGCGCCAGCACCTCTTCGACACCGTCCATTTCGTACAACACCTTGCCCGGCTGGATCTCGGCCACGTAGAACTCGGTATTGCCCTTGCCGTTACCCATCCGGACTTCCGCCGGCTTCGAGGAGATCGGCTTGTCCGGGAAGATGCGGATCCAGATCCGGCCGCCGCGCTTGATGTGACGCGTCATGGCCCGCCGGGCGGCTTCGATCTGCCGCGCGGTCAGGCGACCACGCCCCACGGCCTTCAAGCCGTATTCACCGAAGCTCACCTTGTTGCCGCGGGTCGCGATGCCCGTGTTGCGGCCCTTCTGCTGCTTGCGGTATTTGGTTCTAGCTGGCTGCAGCATTCTTAGCTCCTGATCTGCGCGGTTTCTTCTCGGGCTCGGCCACCGGTGCCGGCGTCGCCGGCTGTTCGCCGCGGCCGAGCACCTCGCCCTTGAACACCCAAACCTTGATTCCGATCACGCCGTAGGTCGTCTTGGCCTCGGAGAAGCCGTAGTCGATGTCGGCGCGCAACGTGTGCAGCGGCACCCGGCCTTCGCGATACCACTCGGTGCGGGCAATCTCGATGCCGTTCAGCCGTCCGGCGCTCATGATCTTGATGCCCTGGGCGCCGAGGCGCATGGCGTTCTGCATGGCGCGCTTCATGGCGCGACGGAACATGATCCGCTTCTCGAGCTGCGCGGAGATCGAATCGGCGATCAATTGCGCGTCGACTTCCGGCTTGCGGACTTCCTCGATGTTCACGTGCACCGGCACGCCCATCAGCTTTTGCAGTTGGCCGCGCAGTGCCTCGATATCCTCCCCCTTCTTGCCGATGACCACGCCCGGACGCGCGCTGAAGATCGTGATGCGGGCGTTCTTGGCGGGACGCTCGATCACCACCCGGCTGACGGCCGCGTGGGCGAGCTTCTTCCTCAGGAACGCGCGGACCTTGATGTCCTCGTTCAGCATCCCGGGGAAATTCTTGGTGTTGGCGTACCACTTCGAGGTCCAGTTGCGCTGGACTGCGAGGCGGAAGCCGATCGGATGAATCTTCTGTCCCATGGGATCCCCTTACGCTTTCGCCCGCCGGGGCTCGTCGCCCACGGTCAGGAAGATGTGGCAGGTGGGCTTGCTGATGCGGTTACCGCGCCCCTTCGCCCGGGCGGTGAAACGCTTCAGCGTCGCACCCTGCTCGACGTAGATGCTGGTCACCCGCAGCTCGTCGATGTCCGCGCCTTCGTTGTGCTCGGCATTGGCGATCGCCGACTCGAGCACCTTGCGGATGATCGCCGCGCCCTTCTTGGGACTGAAGGAAAGGATGTTGAGCGCCTTGTCCACCGGCAGGCCACGGATCTGGTCGGCGACCAGCCGGCCCTTCTGTTCCGACAGGCGCACGCCCCTCAAAATGGCTCTGGTATTCATCGTCGTCATCCCGCCTTCTTCGCGACGCTGGCCTTCTTGTCCGCAGCGTGCCCCTTGAAGGTGCGCGTGGGTGCGAACTCGCCCAACTTGTGACCGACCATGTTCTCGGAAATGAACACGGGCATGTGCTGACGCCCGTTGTGGACGGCGATGGTGAGGCCCACGAAATCCGGCAGCACCGTGGAACGGCGCGACCAGGTCTTGATGGGACGCTTGTCGTTGCCCTTGCGTGCGGTTTCCACCTTGTCCAGCAGGTGGTGGTCGACGAACGGGCCCTTCTTGACTGAACGAGGCATGGCCTACCCCTTATTTCTTGTGACGGGTACGCACGATCATGCCTTGCGTACGCTTGTTGCGACGGGTCTTGTAACCCTTCGTCTTCGTGCCCCACGGGCTCACCGGATCACGACCTGCGGCAGTCTTGCCTTCGCCGCCACCGTGCGGGTGGTCGATCGGGTTCATCGCCACGCCACGCACCGTCGGACGGATGCCGCGCCAGCGCACCGCGCCCGCCTTGCCGATGGAGCGCAGGTTGTTTTCTTCGTTGCCGACCTCGCCGATGGTCGCACGGCACTCCACGTGCACCTTGCGGATCTCGCCGGAACGCAGGCGCAGTTGCGCGTACGTACCTTCACGAGCCAGCAGTTGCACCGAAGTACCGGCGGCGCGGGCGAGCTGTGCGCCCTTGCCAGGCAGCATCTCGACGCAATGGATCGTCGTACCCACCGGCACGTTGCGCAGTGGCAGCGTGTTGCCCGGCTTGATCGGCGCATCGGAGCCGTTCATCAGCTGCGTACCCACCGCGACACCCTTGGGAGCGATCACGTAGCGGCGCTCGCCGTCGGCGTAGAGCAGCAGCGCGAGGTGCGCGCTGCGGTTCGGGTCGTACTCGAGTCGCTCGACCTTCGCCGGAATACCGTCCTTGTTACGCTTGAAATCGACGATGCGGTAGTGCTGCTTGTGGCCGCCGCCCTTGTGCCGGGTCGTGATGTGACCCTTCGAATTGCGGCCGGCATTCTGCTTCTGCTTCTCGAGCAGTTTCTCGATGGGCCGGCCCTTGTACAGGTCCGGGTTGACCACCTTCACGACCGCGCGGCGACCCGGGGACGTGGGTTTGACTTTGACGAGTGCCATTTACTTGACCTCCCCCGCGGCGAAGTTGATCTCCTGCCCGGGCTTCAACGCCACGTAGGCCTTCTTCCAGTGGTCGCGCCGGCCGGTGAATCGTCCCGAGCGCTTGACCTTGCCCTTGACGTTGCTCACCTGCACCGACTTCACCTCGACCTTGAACAGGAGTTCCACGGCCGCCTTGATCTCGGGCTTGGTCGCATCGCGGACCACGCGGAAGATCACCTGGTCGAACTTGTCGGCCACGTACGTGCTCTTCTCGGAGATCTGCGGCGCCAGCAGCACCTGCATCAACCGCTCGGAATTGAAACGGGGCGTAGTCATGCGAGCATCTCCTCGAACTGGGCCATCGCACCCTTCGTGATGATCGTCTGATCGAAACGCAGAAGGCTGACCGGGTCGGCCTGACGCGTTTCCAGCACCAGCACGTTGGGCAGGTTGCGGGCCGCGAGGTACAGGTTGTCATCGAGCTCGTCGGTGATCACCAGCACGCGCTCGAAACCCATGCCCTTGATCTTCTGGGCAAGCAGCTTCGTCTTCGGTGCTTCCAGCGCGATGCCGTCCACCACTGCGAGCCGGCCTTCACGGGCGAGCTGGGAGAGAATCGAGCACATGCCCGCGCGGTACATCTTGCGGTTCACCTTGTGCGAGAAATCTTCCTCGGGGAGATTGGGGAAGATCTTGCCGCCGCCCCGCCACAGCGGGCTGGACGCCATGCCGGCACGCGCGCGGCCGGTGCCCTTCTGGCGCCACGGCTTCTTCGTGCTCTTGTTGATCTCGCTGCGGCCCTTCTGGGCGCGAGTGCCCTGGCGGGCATTCGCCATGAAGCCCGTGACGACCTGGTGAATCAGCGCTTCGTTGTAGTCGCGACCGAACAGCGAATCGGATGCGCTGACGCTGCCGGAGGCCTGACCCTTGCCATCGATCAGCTTGAGTTCCATCACGCACCTCCCTTGGCGGCGCGGCTGACGATCACGTCGCCACCACGGGTGGTTGGGACGGAACCCTTGACCAGCAGGAGCTGGCGCTCGGCGTCGACGCGCACGACCTCGAGATTCTGCGCGGTGCGAGTCACGTGACCGAGGTGCCCTGCCATACGCTTGCCGGGAAAGACCCGGCCCGGGTCCTGCGCCATGGAAATCGAGCCCGGCACGTTGTGCGAACGCGAGTTGCCGTGGCTGGCCCGGTTGGACGAGAAGTGGTGGCGCTTGATGACGCCGCTGAAGCCCTTGCCGGAGGTCGTGCCCTGCACGTCCACCATCTGGCCGACCTTGAACAGGTCCACACCGACGGTGCCGCCGACCTTCAACGCGGCCGCTTCCTCGTCCGAGATGCGGAATTCCTTCAGCGTCGAACCGGCTTGCACGCCAGCCTTCGCGAAGTGCCCCGCCGCGGGCTTGTTGACGCGGCTGGCGCGCCGGGTGCCGAACGCGACCTGGACGGCGGTGTAGCCATCGGTCGCGGGCGACTTGATCTGAGTCACGCGGTTGTTGGACACGTCCAGCACGGTCACCGGGACGGAAGTTCCGTCGTCGGCAAACACGCGGGTCATGCCCACTTTCCGCCCGAGAAGTCCCAGGCTCATGATTTTTTCTTTCCCTTTTTCGGGGCCGGCTGCAATTGGCCAGCAGTATTGATAGTCCGACGCGCGCCCTGTCGGCGCGCATCACCTCTACAACTTGATCTCTACGTCCACTCCGGCCGGCAGGTCCAGCTTCATCAGCGCATCCACGGTCTTGTCCGTCGGATCGATGATGTCCATCAAGCGCAGGTGCGTGCGAATCTCGAACTGGTCACGCGAGGTCTTGTTCACGTGCGGCGAGCGCAGCACGTCGAAACGTTCGATACGCGTCGGAAGCGGCACCGGGCCCTTCACCACTGCGCCGGTGCGCTTGGCCGTCTCGACGATCTCGAGCGCCGACTGGTCGATGAGTCGGTAATCGAAGGCTTTGAGACGGATCCTGATCTTCTGGCTTTGCATGGCGCTCACTCGATGATTTTCGACACCACGCCCGCACCCACGGTGCGGCCACCCTCGCGGATGGCAAAGCGCAGCCCCTCTTCCATCGCGATGGGCTGGATCAGCTGCACCGTGATGGCCACGTTGTCCCCAGGCATCACCATCTCCGTGCCCGCAGGCAACTCGATGGAGCCGGTCACGTCGGTGGTGCGGAAGTAGAACTGCGGACGGTAGCCGTTGAAGAACGGGGTGTGCCGTCCGCCCTCTTCCTTGCTCAGCACGTAGATCTCGGCCGCGAACTTGGTGTGCGGGGTGATGCTCCCGGGCTTGGCCAGCACCTGGCCGCGCTCGACTTCCTCGCGCTTGGTGCCGCGCAGCAGCACGCCCACGTTGTCCCCGGCCTGCCCCTGGTCGAGCAGCTTCCTGAACATCTCCACCCCGGTGCAGATGGTCTTGACGGTGGGCTTCAGCCCCACGATCTCGATCTCATCACCCACCTTGACGATGCCGCGCTCGATCCGACCGGTCACGACGGTGCCGCGACCAGAGATGGAGAAGACGTCTTCCACGGGCATCAGGAACGGTCCGTCCAGGGCCCGCTTGGGCTCGGGGATGTAGCTGTCCAGGGCGTCGGCCAGCTTCATGATGGCCACTTCGCCCAGTTCGCCCTTGTCGCCTTCGAGGGCCTTCAGGGCCGAGCCGATGACGATGGGGGTGTCGTCCCCGGGGAATTCGTACTTGGAGAGCAGTTCGCGTACTTCCAGTTCGACGAGTTCGAGCAGTTCCTTGTCGTCGACCATGTCGGCCTTGTTCATGAACACGATGATGTAGGGCACGCCCACCTGGCGGGCCAACAGGATGTGCTCGCGGGTCTGGGGCATGGGGCCGTCGGCGGCGCTCACGACCAGGATCGCGCCGTCCATCTGGGCAGCACCGGTGATCATGTTCTTCACGTAGTCGGCGTGCCCAGGGCAGTCGACGTGGGCGTAGTGCCGTGCCTTGGTCTCGTATTCGACGTGGGCGGTGTTGATGGTGATCCCGCGCGCCTTCTCTTCCGGCGCCGCGTCGATCTCGTCGTACTTCTTCGCCTCACCACCGAACTTGCTCGACAGCACCGTCGTGATCGCCGCCGTCAGGGTCGTCTTCCCGTGGTCCACGTGTCCAATCGTCCCTACGTTCACGTGCGGCTTGGTCCGCTCGAATTTGCCCTTTGCCATGTCAGTTCCCTTGTCTTGAGCCTCGAGTTACTTTTTGTTGATGATCGCTTCCGCGACGTTCTTGGGAGCTTCCGAGTAGTGCTTGAACTCCATCGTGTACGTGGCGCGACCCTGGGTCGCCGAACGCAGCGACGTGGAGTAGCCGAACATTTCCGCCAGAGGCACTTCCGCCTTGATCGCCTTGATGCCGGTCACGAGGTCGTCCATGCCCTGGATCATGCCGCGACGGGAATTCAGATCGCCCATCACGTTGCCCATGAACTCTTCCGGCGTTTCCACTTCCACCGCCATCATCGGCTCGAGCAGCACCGGGCTCGCCTTGCGCATGCCGTCCTTGAAGGCGATCGAGGCCGCCATCTTGAACGCGTTCTCGTTCGAGTCCACCTCGTGGTACGAGCCGTCGAACAGCGTGACCTTCACATCGACCACCGGGAAGCCCGCGAGCACGCCGTTGGGCAGAGTGTCTTCCAGACCCTTCTGCACCGCCGGGATGAACTCCCGCGGCACAACGCCACCCTTGATCGCGTCGACGAACTGGAATCCCTTGCCGGCTTCGTTCGGTTCCATCTTGAGCCACACGTGACCGTACTGGCCCTTGCCGCCCGACTGCTTGACGAACTTGCCTTCGATCTCGACCTGCTTGCGTATCGCTTCGCGATACGCGACCTGCGGCGCACCCACGTTGGCTTCGACGCCGAACTCACGCTTCATGCGGTCGACGATGATCTCGAGGTGCAACTCGCCCATGCCGGAGATGATGGTCTGCCCGGATTCTTCATCCGTGCGCACGCGGAACGAAGGATCCTCCTGCGCCAGGCGGTTGAGCGCGATGCCCATTTTCTCCTGGTCGCTCTTGGTCTTCGGCTCCACGGCCACGTGGATCACGGGCTCGGGGAACTCCATGCGCTCGAGCACGATGATCTTGTTGGGGTCGCACAGCGTGTCGCCGGTGGTCGCCTCCTTGAGGCCGACCGCCGCCGCGATATCGCCCGCGCGGACTTCCTTGACCTCTTCGCGCTGGTTGGCGTGCATCTGCAGGATCCGCCCGATGCGCTCCTTGCGACGCTTGACCGGGTTGTAGATCGTGTCGCCCGAGTTCACCACGCCGGAGTACACGCGGAAGAAGATCAACTGCCCGACGAACGGGTCGGTCATGATCTTGAACGCGAGACCCGCGAACGGCTCGTCGTCGCTCGCCTTGCGCGTGGCCGGCTGGCCATTCTCGAGCAGACCGGTCACGTCGGGGATGTCCACCGGCGCCGGCAGGTAATCGATCACCGCGTCGAGCATCGCCTGCACGCCCTTGTTCTTGAACGCCGAGCCGCACAGCATCGGGAAGATCTCGCAGTGGATCGTGCGCAGTCGCAGGCCAAGTTTGAGCTCCTCGACGGAGAGCGTGCCGTCCTCGAGGTATTTGTTCATCAGCTCTTCGTTCGCTTCGGCGGCCGCCTCGACCATCTGCTCGCGCCACTTCTTGGCGTCTTCCAGCATGGCCGCGGGAATGTCGCGCTCCTCGAACTTCATGCCCTGGCTGGATTCGTCCCAGTAGATGGCCCTCATCTTGAGGAGGTCGATCACGCCTTCGAACTTTTCCTCGGCACCGATCGGGAGCTGGATCGGCACCGGGCTCGCCTTCAGGCGCTGTTTCACCTGGTCGTAGACCCGCATGAAATTCGCGCCCTGACGGTCCATCTTGTTGACGAACAGGAGCCGCGGCACCTTGTACTTGTTGCCCTGACGCCAGACCGTTTCCGTCTGGGGCTGCACGCCGCCCACCGCACACAGCACCGTGCACGCACCGTCGAGCACGCGCAGGCTGCGCTCCACTTCAATGGTGAAGTCGACGTGTCCGGGCGTGTCGATGATGTTGATGCGGTGCTCGGGATAGTTGTTGTTCATCCCCTTCCAGAAGCACGTGGTGGCTGCGGAAGTGATCGTGATGCCGCGCTCGCGCTCCTGCTCCATCCAGTCCATGACCGTGGCACCGTCGTGCACTTCACCGATCTTGTGCGACACCCCGGTGTAGAAAAGGATGCGTTCGGTGGTCGTGGTCTTGCCGGCATCGATATGGGCCATGATGCCGATGTTGCGGTAGCGTTCGATGGGGGTAGCTCGAGGCATCTTCTTGAACCTGGCTGCAGGGAATTCGATGGATCGGGCCTTGTGAGCCCGATCCGTTGGTCGTCGTGTATGCGGATCAGAAGCGGTAGTGCGAGAAGGCCTTGTTGGCTTCGGCCATGCGGTGCACTTCCTCGCGCTTCTTCATGGCGCCGCCGCGGCCTTCCGCGGCCTCGGCCAGCTCGCTCGCGAGCCGCGCGCCCATGGACTTCTCCGAACGCTTGCGGGCCGCCTCACGGAGCCAGCGCATGGCGAGTGCCGTGCGGCGCACCGCACGCACTTCCACCGGCACCTGGTAGTTCGCACCACCGACGCGACGGCTCTTCACCTCGACCGACGGCCGCACGTTCTGCAGTGCCTGATTGAACACTTCGAGCGCGTCCTTGCCCGTCTTCTTTCCGATCTGCGACAACGCGCCGTACATGATCCGCTCGGCCACGGACTTCTTGCCGGCCGTCATCAGCACGTTGATGAATTTGGATACGTCCTGGCTGCTGAACTTGGGGTCCGGCAGGATATCCCGCTTGGCAATGACTCGGCGTCTCGGCATGGCTTCCTCGGTTTGCTCTTGGCTGCTGGGGGAGTAGAAGGATCAACCGACCTTCGGGCGCTTCGCGCCGTACTTGGAACGGCTCTGCTTGCGATCCTTGACGCCCTGGGTGTCGAGGCTGCCGCGCACGATGTGATAGCGCACGCCCGGCAAGTCCTTCACGCGGCCACCACGGATGAGCACGACCGAGTGCTCCTGCAGGTTGTGACCCTCGCCCCCGATGTAGGAGATGACCTCGAAGCCGTTGGTCAGGCGCACCTTCGCGACTTTGCGCAGGGCCGAGTTCGGCTTTTTCGGCGTGGTCGTATACACGCGGGTACACACCCCGCGGCGTTGCGGCGACTGCTGCAGCGCCGGTACCTTGCTCTTGGTCGGAGCCTTGGTCCTGGGTTTGCGTACTAATTGACTGATTGTGGGCATATTTCCGGCACCCCAAAAAACCGGGACGGCCCCTAGAGCCGTCCCGCTCGCTATTGGTTGAAGGTGTCCGCTCGTTCCGAAAGTGTCGGCAGCAGCGGCGGTAAAAAGACGCGGGAGTTTATTGTCGGATCAATGACCTGTCAAGCAACCTGCTCGTTGCCGGCCCCGACTCCGACGTCCGGTTCGGCCCCCGTTTCCGCGAAGACTTCCGCGTCGCCGAGGGTTGCCTGGTGCTTCCGGGCGTTGTGGTAGGCCAAGCCGGTTCCGGCCGGGATGAGACGGCCGACGATCACGTTTTCCTTGAGGCCGCGCAGGTCGTCCTTCTTGCCCATGATCGCCGCCTCGGTCAGCACCCGGGTGGTCTCCTGGAAGGAGGCTGCGGAGATGAACGAATCGGTGGACAGGGAGGCCTTGGTGATACCGAGCAGCAGGTGCTCGTAGGTCGCAGGTTTCTTGCCCTCGGCCAGCACGCGGTCGTTCTCGTCCAGCAGCTCGGCGCGTTCCACCTGCTCGCCCGTGATGAAGCGCGCGTCGCCGGCATCGACGACCTGCACCCGGCGCAGCATCTGCCGGACGATCACCTCGATGTGCTTGTCGTTGATCTTCACGCCCTGCAGGCGGTAGACCTCCTGCACCTCATCGGTGATGTAGCGCGCCAGGGCTTCCATGCCGCGCAGGCGCAGGATGTCGTGCGGTTCCGGATCCCCCTCGACGATCTCCTCGCCGCGGTTGACCACCTGACCGTCGTGCACCAGCACGTGCTTGTCCTTGGGGATCAGGAACTCGTGCGCCACGCCGTCCAGGTCGGTGATGATCAGGCGCTGCTTGCCCTTGGTGTCCTTGCCGAACGAAACCGTACCCGTGACCTCCGCCAGCACTGAGGAGTCCTTCGGCGAACGCGCCTCGAACAGCTCGGCCACCCGCGGCAGACCGCCGGTGATGTCCTTCGTCTTGGCCGTTTCCTGCGGAATCCGCGCCAGCACCTCACCGATCTGCACGTCCTGGCCGTCCTTCACCGTGATGATGGAGTGGACCTGGAACGTGTAGTTGACCGGCTGGTCGGTCGCCGCCAGGCGGACTTCGTGATTGGTCTCGTCGAGCAGCTTCACCTGCGGCCGGACGCCCTTGGTGGCGGCGGTTCCGCGACGCTTGGCATCGATCACCACCAGCGTCGACAGACCGGTCACATCGTCGATCTGCTTCGCAACGGTAACGCCCTCTTCCACATGCTCGAACCGCACCTTGCCCGCGTATTCCGTGATGATCGGACGAGTGTGCGGATCCCACGTGCCGAGCACGGTTCCAGCCCGCACCTTCGCACCGTCGCCAACCATCAGCGTGGCGCCATAAGGCACCTTGTGGCGTTCGCGCTCGCGCCCGTTGTCGTCGAGGATCAGCACCTCGCCCGAGCGGGAGATCGCGACCTGCTCGCCGCGTGCATTGGTCACATAGCGCATCAGCGGCGAGAACCGCGCCGTACCGTTCGACTTGCTCTCGATCTGGCTCGCCACGGCGGTCCGCGACGCGGCGCCACCGATGTGGAACGTGCGCATCGTGAGCTGGGTACCCGGCTCGCCGATGGACTGCGCCGCGATCACGCCGACGGCTTCGCCCACGTTCACCAGGATGCCGCGGCCGAGGTCACGGCCGTAGCACTTGGCGCACAGGCCGTAGCGCGTGTCGCAGGTAAGCGGCGTGCGCACCTTGACCTCGTCGATGCCCAGCGTCTCGACCGCCTCCACACCCTCTTCGTCCAGCAGCGTTCCTGCCGTGAACAGCGGGTCGCCGGTCTCGGGATTGATCACGTCGTTCGCGGTCACCCGGCCCAGGATGCGCTCGCGCAAGGCCTCGACCACTTCGCCACCTTCGACCAGCGCCTTCATCGCCACGCCGTTGTTCGTGCCGCAGTCCACCTCGATCACGACCAGATCCTGCGTCACGTCCACGAGACGCCGCGTGAGATAGCCCGAGTTCGCCGTCTTGAGCGCGGTGTCTGCCAGACCCTTGCGCGCGCCGTGCGTCGAGATGAAGTACTGAAGAACGTTCAAGCCCTCGCGGAAGTTCGTGGTGATCGGCGTCTCGATGATGGAGCCGTCCGGCTTCGCCATCAGGCCGCGCATGCCCGCGAGCTGGCGGATCTGCGCCGCCGAACCGCGCGCGCCCGAGTCCGCCATCATGTAGATGGAGTTGAACGACTCCTGCGACAGCGGGGCGCCCTTCTTGTCCATCACCTGGGCCCACTCGGCCTTCTTCTCGTCCCAGGCCATCACCGGCTCGGTGCCGAGCTGTTCCATCATGGCCTTGGCCACCATGTCGCCTGCACGCCCCCAGATGTCCACCACCTTGTTGTAGCGCTCGCCCTGCGTCACGAGACCGGAGGTGTACTGCGCCTCGATCTCCTGCACTTCCTTCTCGGCCGAGTTGATGATTTCTTCCTTCTGCGGCGGCACCTGCATGTCGTCCACGCAGATCGAGACGCCGGCACGGGTCGCCATGCTGAAGCCCATGTACATCAGCTTGTCCGCGAAGATCACCGTCTCGCGCAGCCCGCAGCGGCGGAACGACGCGTTGATGAGCTTGGAAATCTCCTTCTTCTTGAGCGGCTTGTTGATGAGCGGGAACGGCAGGCCCGGGGGCAGGATCTCCGAGAGCAGCGCCCGGCCCACCGTCGTCTCGTAACGCGTGATCTGCTCGTGCAGGGTGTCGTCCTCGCCATAGACCTGCTCGCGGATCCGCACGTGCACGCGGGCGCTGACGTCGACTTGGCGCGTCTCATAGGCACGCGACACTTCACCCACGTCACTGAAGGCCATGCCCTGCCCGACCGCGTTCACCTTCTCGCGGGTGACGTAGTAGAGACCCAGCACGATGTCCTGAGAGGGCACGATGATCGGGTCGCCGTTCGCGGGCGAGAGCACGTTGTTCGACGAAAGCATCAGCGTGCGCGCTTCCATCTGAGCTTCGAGCGACAGCGGCACGTGCACGGCCATCTGGTCGCCGTCGAAGTCGGCGTTGAACGCTGCGCAGACCAGCGGATGCAGCTGGATCGCCTTGCCTTCGATCAGCACCGGCTCGAAGGCCTGGATGCCGAGGCGGTGCAGGGTCGGGGCGCGGTTCAGCATCACCGGATGCTCGCGGATCACGTCCTCGAGAATGTCCCACACCTCCGGCACTTCGGCCTCCACCAGGCGCTTGGCCGCCTTGATGGTGGTCGCGAGCCCGAGCACTTCGAGCTTGTGGAAGATGAAGGGCTTGAACAGTTCGAGCGCCATCTTCTTCGGCAGTCCGCACTGATGCAGTTTCAACTGCGGACCGACCACGATCACGGAACGACCGGAATAGTCGACGCGCTTGCCGAGCAGGTTCTGGCGGAAGCGGCCACCCTTGCCCTTGATCATGTCCGCGAGCGACTTCAGCGGACGCTTGTTGGCGCCGGTCATCGCCTTGCCGCGACGGCCGTTGTCCAGCAGCGAATCCACCGCTTCCTGCAGCATGCGCTTCTCGTTGCGCACGATGATTTCGGGGGCCTTCAGTTCGAGCAGGCGCTTCAACCGGTTGTTACGGTTGATCACACGGCGATACAGGTCGTTCAGGTCGGAGGTCGCGAAGCGGCCGCCGTCCAGCGGCACCAGCGGACGCAGTTCCGGTGGCAGCACCGGCAGCACTTCCATGATCATCCAGTCGGGCTTGATGCCGGACTTCTGGAACGCCTCGAGCACCTTCAGGCGCTTGGCGATCTTCTTGATCTTGGTCTCGCTGTCCGTCGCGTCGAGATCCTTGCGCAGGCGATCGACCTCACGATTCAGTTCCAGGTTGCGCAGCAGCGCGCGAATCCCCTCGGCGCCCATGGAGGCGGAGAACTCGTCGCCGTACTCCTCCATCTTCGCGAGGTAATCGTCTTCCGACAGCAGCTGGCCGGCCTTGAGCGGGGTCATGCCGCCGTTGGTCACCACGTACGCTTCGAAGTACAGCACGCGCTCGATATCGCGCAGCGTCATGTCGAGCACCATCCCGAGGCGGGAGGGCAGCGACTTCAGGAACCAGATGTGAGCGACCGGGCTCGCGAGCTCGATGTGGCCCATGCGCTCGCGACGCACCTTGGACAGCGTCACCTCGACGCCGCACTTCTCGCAGATCACGCCGCGATGCTTGAGCCGCTTGTACTTGCCGCACAGGCACTCGTAGTCCTTCACCGGGCCAAAGATCTTGGCGCAGAACAGACCGTCGCGTTCGGGCTTGAAGGTCCGGTAGTTGATGGTCTCCGGCTTCTTCACTTCGCCGTAGGACCACGAACGGATCTTCTCCGGCGAAGCGAGTCCGATCTTGATGGCGTCGAACTCTTCTTCCTGGGTGACCTGCTTGAACAAATCGAGTAGCGCTTTCATGTGCGACTCCCGGTTAGGCTGCGTACAGCATGATTCTTTGGATGGAGGCTCGTGGTGCGGCGGATCAGTAGCGATCGAGATCGATGTCGATCGCGAGCGACCGGATCTCCTTCACCAGCACGTTGAACGACTCGGGCATGCCGGCGTCAATCTTGTGCTCGCCCTTCACGATGTTCTCGTAGACCTTGGTGCGGCCCGTGACGTCGTCGGACTTGACCGTGAGCATCTCCTGCAGCGTGTAGGAGGCGCCGTAGGCTTCGAGTGCCCACACCTCCATCTCGCCGAAGCGCTGCCCGCCGAACTGCGCCTTGCCGCCGAGCGGCTGCTGCGTCACCAGCGAGTACGGGCCGGTGGAGCGGGCGTGCATCTTGTCGTCGACCAGGTGATGCAGCTTGAGCACGTGCATGTAGCCCACGGTTACCTGGCGCTCGAAGGTCTCGCCGGTGCGGCCGTCGATCAGCGCGATCTGTCCCGAACGGGGTAGTCCGGCGAGTTCGAGCATGTTCTTGATCTCTGCCTCGTTGGCGCCGTCGAAGACCGGCGTCGCGAACGGCACGCCGGGGACCAGGTTGCGGCACAGTTCCACCACTTCCTCGTCAGTGAACTCCTTCAGGTCCTCGGACTTGCCGCTGGCGTTGTAGATCAGATCGAGCGCCTTGCGCAGGTCCGCGATCTTCGCCTGCGCCGCCAGCATGTCGCCGATACGCTTGCCCAGGCCCTTCGCCGCCCAGCCGAGATGGGTCTCGAGGATCTGGCCCACGTTCATCCGCGAGGGCACGCCCAGCGGGTTCAACACGATGTCCATCGGCGTGCCGTCGGCCATGTGCGGCATGTCTTCCACAGGCACGATCTTCGAGATGACGCCCTTGTTGCCGTGACGGCCGGCCATCTTGTCGCCGGGCTGGAGGCGACGTTTCACCGCGAGGTACACCTTCACCATCTTCTGCACGCCGGGCGGCAGTTCGTCGCCGCTCGTGAGCTTCTTCTTCTTTTCCTCGAAGGCCGCATCGAACTCCACGCGCTTCTGTGCGAGGCTGTCCTTCAGCTGCTCCAACTGCTCCTGCGCCTCGTCGGCGGCGAGCCGGATGTCGAACCAGGAATGGCGTTCCACGTCGTCCAGGTACGCCTTGGTGATCTTGGCGCCTTTCACGAGCTTCTTCGGCCCACCGTTGGCCGTCTTGTTCAGCAACAGCCGTTCGATCCGCGCGAAGGCGTCCGCTTCCACGATCCGGAACTGGTCGCCCAGGTCGGTCTTGTAGCGCTTCAGTTCGTCGTCGATGATCTGGGCCGCACGCTTGTCGCGTTCGATCCCCTCGCGGGTGAAGACCTGCACGTCGATCACCGTCCCGGACATGCCCGAGGGCACCCGGAGGCTGGTGTCCTTCACGTCCGAGGCCTTCTCACCGAAGATCGCGCGCAGCAGCTTCTCTTCCGGCGTGAGCTGGGTCTCGCCCTTGGGCGTGACCTTGCCCACGAGCACGTCACCGGCTTCCACTTCGGCGCCGATGTATACGATGCCCGATTCGTCCAGCCGGCCCAGTTGCGCCTCGGACAGATTCGAGATGTCCCGCGTGATTTCTTCCGGCCCCAGCTTCGTGTCGCGCGCGACCACCGACAATTCCTCGATGTGGATCGAGGTAAAGCGGTCGTCCGCCACCACGCGTTCCGAGATGAGGATCGAGTCTTCGAAGTTGTAGCCGTTCCACGGCATGAACGCGACCAGCAGGTTCTGCCCGAGTGCCAGCTCGCCCATGTCGGTGGAAGCGCCGTCCGCGATCACGTCCCGGCGGGCGATGCGGTCACCCACCTTCACCAGCGGGCGCTGGTTGATGTTCGTGTTCTGGTTGGAACGCGTGTACTTGGTCAGGTTGTAGATGTCGACGCCGACTTCGCCGCCGGTTTCCTCGTCGTTCACGCGCACCACGATGCGGCTCGCGTCCACGTAGTCCACCACGCCGCCGCGACGGGCCTGCACGGCGGTGCCCGAGTCCACGGCAACGGTGCGCTCGATGCCGGTTCCCACCAGCGACTTCTCGGCGCGCAGGCAAGGCACCGCCTGGCGCTGCATGTTCGAGCCCATCAGCGCGCGGTTCGCGTCGTCGTGCTCGAGGAACGGGATCAGTGATGCCGCCACGGACACAATCTGCGACGGTGCCACGTCCATGTACTGGACGCGGTCGGGCGTCGCGAGCGTGAATTCGTTGTGGTTGCGGCAGGAGACCAGTTCGTCGATCAGCTTCGCCTTCTTGTCGACGGTGGCGTTCGCCTGGGCGATCACGTACTTGCCTTCCTCGATCGCCGACAGGAAGTGGATCTCGTCGGTGACGCGGGTGTCCTTCACCACGCGATAGGGCGTCTCGAGGAAGCCGTACTCGTTGGTCTGGGCATACAGCGCCAGCGAATTGATCAGGCCGATGTTCGGGCCTTCCGGCGTCTCGATCGGACACACCCGGCCGTAGTGGGTCGGATGCACGTCACGCACTTCGAAGCCGGCGCGCTCGCGCGTCAGGCCACCCGGTCCGAGCGCCGACACGCGGCGCTTGTGGGTGATCTCGGACAACGGGTTGGTCTGGTCCATGAACTGCGACAGCTGGCTCGAACCGAAGAACTCACGCACCGCCGCGCTCACCGGCTTGGCGTTGATGAGGTCGTGCGGCATCAGGTTCTCGGACTCGGCCTGGGACAGGCGCTCCTTCACGGCACGCTCGACGCGCACGAGGCCGGCACGGAACTGGTTCTCCGCCAGCTCGCCCACGGAACGCACGCGGCGGTTGCCGAGGTGATCGATGTCGTCGATCTCGCCGCGACCGTTGCGCAGTTCGACCAGGATGCGGATCACCGAGATGATGTCGTCGTTCGAGAGCGTCGCGGGGCCGACCAGCTCTTCGCGGCCGACACGGCGGTTGAACTTCATGCGGCCCACGGCCGACAGGTCGTAGCGATCGTCGGAGTAGAACAGGCCGTGGAACAACGTCTTGACCGCATCCTCCGTCGGCGGCTCGCCGGGACGCATCATGCGGTAGATGGCGACCTGCGCCGTGAGCTGGTCCACCGAGTCGTCGATGCGCAGGGTCTGCGAGATGTACGGACCGTGATCCAGGTCGTTCGTGTAGATCGTGTGGATCTTCTCGACGGCCGCTTCGGTCAGCTTGATCGCGAGATCGGGCGTGATCTCGTCGTTGGCGTTGGCCACGATCTCACCGGTCTCGGCATTGACGACCTTGTGCGCGAGCACGCGGCCGATCAGGTAGTCCTCGGACACGTCCACCTTCTTCAGGCCGGCGGCTTCCATCTCGCGCACGTGCTTGACCGTGATGCGCTTGTCCTTCTGGACGATCAGCTTGCCCTTGTTGGCGATGTCGAAACGCGCAATCTCGCCGCGCAGGCGTTCCGGCACGATCTCGAACTGCACCGTCTTCTTGCCGAGGTGGAAGGTGTCGAAGGCGAAGAAGTGCTGCAGGATCTGCTCGGGCGACAGGCCGATGGCCTTGAGCAGGATCGTGACCGGCATCTTGCGGCGGCGGTCGACACGGAAGTAGAGGTAGTCCTTGGGATCGAACTCGAAGTCGAGCCAGGAGCCACGGTAGGGAATGATCCGCGCGGAGAACAGCAGCTTGCCCGAGCTGTGGGTCTTGCCGCGATCGTGCTCGAAGAACACGCCCGGCGAGCGGTGCAGCTGCGAGACGATGACCCGTTCCGTGCCGTTGATGATGAAGGACCCGGTGTCGGTCATGAGCGGGATCTCGCCCATGTAGACCTCCTGCTCCTTCACCTCCTTGACGGTCGGCTTGGGTGCTTCCTTGTCCATGATGGTGAGGCGGACCTTCGCGCGCAGGGGTGCGGCGTAGGTCAGGCCGCGCTGCTGGCATTCCTTCACGTCGAAGGGCGGCGTGGACAGCGCGAAGCTGACGAAGTCGAGGCGCGCATTGCCCGAATGGCTCTGGATCGGGAAGATCGAGGTGAACGCAGCCTGGAGACCCTGGTTCTTGCGGCTCTCGGGAGCGACCTCGGCCTGCAGGAAGGCTGCGTAAGATTCGATCTGCGTGGCGAGCAGAAACGGCACCGGCAGAACCGATGCGCGCTTGGCGAAGCTCTTACGGATGCGCTTCTTTTCAGTGAACGAGTAGGTCATGGTCACTCCACGGGAGAGTTAACGGAGGCGGCGGGGGAAACAGGCATTGCACAGGCGAAAGCGCTCCCCGGAACCCCGGCGGGGCCCCGAAGAAGGGCTGCGTTCGTCTGTGCGATGCGTGCTGTATTCAATCAGGCGGAGCGGCTGGCGGTTGCCCGCCAGCGGCGTTCCGACAATTCCAAACGTTTCGATTACTTGATCTCGGCGGCGCCGCCGGCTTCGGTCAGCTTCTTGGCAATCGCCTCGGCCTCGGCCTTCGGAATGGCTTCCTTCACGGGCTTCGGCGCGCCGTCGACCAGATCCTTGGCTTCCTTCAGGCCCAGGCCGGTGATTTCGCGCACTGCCTTGATGACGTTCACCTTGTTGTCGCCGATCTTGGAGAGGATGACCGTGAATTCGGTCTTCTCCTCCGCAGCGGGGGCAGCAGCGGCGGCGGCGGGACCGGCCACTGCGACGGCAGCAGCGGCGGAAACGCCGAACTTCTCTTCCATTTCCTTGATGAGCTCGGAGAGCTCGAGGACGGTCATGTTCGCGATCGCGTCCAGAATTTCAGCTTTGGCAACGGCCATGTGATGACTCCTGATTTCGTCTCTAGTTCGCCGGAAGCCGCTTCAGCGGCACCGGCACGGATGGATCAACGGGTGGCAGCGTGGATAACCACTGCGCTCGTCATGCCGGCGTCTGTTCCTTCTGATCGCGCACCGCCGCGACGGTACGAACGAAGCGCGAGGGCACCTCGTTCAGCGTGCGGACGAACTTCGCGATCGGCGCCTGCATGGTGCCGAGCAGCTTGGCGAGCAGTTCCTCCCGGCTGGGCAGGCTGGCAAGCGCGGCGACGTCCTTGGGAGACATCACCACGTTGGCCATCGCGCCGGCGCGGATGACGAACTTCTCGTTGCCCTTCGCATACTCGTACATCACCTTGGCCACGGCGACCGGGTCGGACGACATGCCGTAGGCGAGCGGGCCGGACATCTTCTCGGCCAATCCCGCGAACGGCGTATCCGCCACGGCGCGACGCGCCAGGGTGTTGCGGAGCACGCGGAAGTAGACGCCCGATTGCCGCGCCTTCACGCGCAGCGCAGTCATGTCGCCCACTTCGAGGCCGCGATACTCGGCGAGCACGATGGCCTGGGCCTGCGCGACCTTCGCGCCGACTTCCGCCACCACCGCCTTTTTCTGCTCCAGATTCAGACTCAAGGTCTTGCCTCCTTGCACTTCGAAGTTCGGAACCGCACCGGAAATCGGTGCGACCCCTCCACCACGGCGACCTGCCACCAGTTTGAATCGCGGACGTCACGCTCGAAGCGCGCCACCAAAGTCATCATTCCGTTGTTGGGTACACCGTCTGCGTAGGACGCCGATTCCGATGGCGGGAAGCCATGTTCCTCGACGATTAAGTACCTTCGCACTCCTACGGTCTTTGACGAACCGGCGTCCGGTCTCCCTCGCGCCAGCCCCAAAGTCCATCGCGAACGCGCAGCGATGCGCGCCCGCCACTGCCAATTCGTTATTGCGGCGCCTGCGCCTGCAGGCTCGTCTGGTCCACCCGGACACCGGGACCCATGGTGCTCGACAGCGAAACCTTGCGCAGGTAGATGCCCTTCGCTGCCGCGGGGCGGGCCTTGTTCAGGGCTTCGATCAGCGCCATCAGGTTTTCGCGCAGCGCCGCGGGCTCGAACGATGCCCGGCCGATCGTGCACTGGACGATGCCGCCCTTGTCGGCCCGGTACTGCACCTGGCCTGCCTTGGCGTTCTTCACCGCCTCGGCGACGTTCGGCGTCACGGTACCCACCTTCGGATTCGGCATCAGGCCGCGCGGGCCGAGGATCTGGCCGAGCTGACCGACGACGCGCATCGCGTCCGGGGCGGCGATGGCCACGTCGAAATCGATGTTGCCCGCCTTCACCTTCTCGGCGAGGTCTTCCATGCCGACCAGGTCGGCACCTGCCGCAAGGGCCGCCTGGGCCGCCGGACCTTGCGCGAACACAGCGACACGCACCGACTTGCCGGTACCCTTGGGCAACACGACGGAACCACGGACGACCTGGTCCGACTTCTTCGCGTCGATGCCGAGGTTGATCGCGACATCGATGGACTCGTTGAACTTGGCGGTCGCGTTCTCCTTGACCAGCTTCAGCGCATCGTCGACACCGTAGGTCTTGGCGCGATCGACCTTCGCCTTGATCGTCTTCAGGCGCTTGGAATCGTTTGCCATGTCAGAAGCCCTCCACTTCGATGCCCATGCTCCGGGCGCTGCCCGCGACCGTGCGTACCGCTGCTTCCATGTCGGCGGCAGTGAGGTCCGGCATCTTGGTCTTCGCGATCTGCTCGGCCTGGGCCCGCGTGAGCTTGCCCACCTTGTCGGTATGGGGCTTCGGGGAACCCTTCTGCACGCCCGCGGCCTTCTTGATGAGCACCGTCGCGGGCGGCGTCTTCATGATGAAGGTGAAGCTCTTGTCCGCGAACGCCGTGATCACCACGGGGATCGGCAGGCCCGGCTCCACACCTTGGGTCTGGGCATTGAACGCCTTGCAGAACTCCATGATGTTGAGGCCGCGCTGGCCCAGCGCGGGGCCGATCGGCGGGGACGGGTTAGCCTTGCCCGCCGGCACCTGCAGCTTGATGAAACCGATGATCTTCTTTGCCACTTTGCTCTCCTATCGGGTCCGAACGGGCATCGACTTCACCCTCCCCGGAACGGATGCGGCTTGCCGCCGCCAACAGCCCTGCACCGGTTGTCCGGCGCAGGACGCCTCAGGCCTTCTCGACCTGACTGAACTCGAGTTCCACCGGCGTGGCGCGACCGAAGATCGACACCGACACCCGCAGCTTGCTCTTGTCGTAGTTCACTTCCTCGACGGTACCGTGGAAGTCGGTGAACGGACCTTCCTTCACACGCACGCCTTCACCCACCTCGAACAACACCTTGGGCTTGGGTTTCTCCACGCCCTCCTGGATCTGGTTCATGATCGCCTGGACTTCACGCTCGGAGATCGGAGTGGGCTTGTGTGCGCTCCCGCCGACGAAACCCGTGACCTTCGGGGTGTTCTTGACCAGGTGCCACGACTCGTCGTTCATCTCCATCTCGACCAGCACGTAGCCCGGGAAGAACTTGCGCTCGGAGATGTTCTTCTGCCCGGCCTTCATCTCGACGACCTCTTCCACCGGCACCAGGATCTGGCCGAACTTGTCCTGCATGCCCGCGCGGTTGATCCGCTCCAGCAGTGCCTTCTGCACATTGCGCTCGAAGCCCGAGTAGGCGTGCACCACGTACCAGCGTTTGGACATCATTCGCTCCGCCCCATCATCAGGCGCACGGCCCACACCAGCGAGGCGTCCACCAACCAGAGAAATACCGCCATCACGAGCACGAAGAGCATCACGATGCCCGTGGTCTGAATCGTTTCCTTGCGCGTCGGCCACACGACCTTCTTGGTCTCCGCCACCGACTCCTGCGCGAACACGTAGAACGTCTTGCCCTGCGTGCTCGTCCATGCGACCCCAGCCCCGACCACGACGCCCGCGACCACCGTCAGCACGCGCACGATGAGCGGCGAATCCGCCAGCAAATAGAAGCCGGCGAGTCCGGCGATCACGATCAGGATCGCCAATGCCAGCTTGAGCTTGTCTGCCATGTCTTGGTCTAGGTCCGATGCGGCGGTGTTGAAAACTTGCTGCGTTGCGCGGGCCGTTTCATCCGCGCTTCGCACTGGTGGCAGGCCAGGAGGGTCTCGAACCCCCAACCTTCGGTTTTGGAGACCGACGCTCTGCCAATTGAGCTACTGGCCTTCTTTTCCTCACCGTCCCGGCGCCTTTCGGGCGCCGCGTCCGTGCGTCACTCGATGATTTTCGACACCACGCCCGCACCCACGGTGCGGCCACCCTCGCGGATGGCAAAGCGCAGCCCCTCTTCCATCGCGATGGGCTGGATCAGCTGCACCGTGATGGCCACGTTGTCCCCAGGCATCACCATCTCCGTGCCCGCAGGCAACTCGATGGAGCCGGTCACGTCGGTGGTGCGGAAGTAGAACTGCGGACGGTAGCCGTTGAAGAACGGGGTGTGCCGTCCGCCCTCTTCCTTGCTCAGCACGTAGATCTCGGCCGCGAACTTGGTGTGCGGGGTGATGCTCCCGGGCTTGGCCAGCACCTGGCCGCGCTCGACTTCCTCGCGCTTGGTGCCGCGCAGCAGCACGCCCACGTTGTCCCCGGCCTGCCCCTGGTCGAGCAGCTTCCTGAACATCTCCACCCCGGTGCAGATGGTCTTGACGGTGGGCTTCAGCCCCACGATCTCGATCTCATCACCCACCTTGACGATGCCGCGCTCGATCCGACCGGTCACGACGGTGCCGCGACCAGAGATGGAGAAGACGTCTTCCACGGGCATCAGGAACGGTCCGTCCAGGGCCCGCTTGGGCTCGGGGATGTAGCTGTCCAGGGCGTCGGCCAGCTTCATGATGGCCACTTCGCCCAGTTCGCCCTTGTCGCCTTCGAGGGCCTTCAGGGCCGAGCCGATGACGATGGGGGTGTCGTCCCCGGGGAATTCGTACTTGGAGAGCAGTTCGCGTACTTCCAGTTCGACGAGTTCGAGCAGTTCCTTGTCGTCGACCATGTCGGCCTTGTTCATGAACACGATGATGTAGGGCACGCCCACCTGGCGGGCCAACAGGATGTGCTCGCGGGTCTGGGGCATGGGGCCGTCGGCGGCGCTCACGACCAGGATCGCGCCGTCCATCTGGGCAGCACCGGTGATCATGTTCTTCACGTAGTCGGCGTGCCCAGGGCAGTCGACGTGGGCGTAGTGCCGTGCCTTGGTCTCGTATTCGACGTGGGCGGTGTTGATGGTGATCCCGCGCGCCTTCTCTTCCGGCGCCGCGTCGATCTCGTCGTACTTCTTCGCCTCACCACCGAACTTGCTCGACAGCACCGTCGTGATCGCCGCCGTCAGGGTCGTCTTCCCGTGGTCCACGTGACCAATCGTCCCTACGTTCACGTGCGGCTTGGTCCGCTCGAATTTGCCCTTTGCCATGTTCGGATACCTTTATCGCTTGGTGACTGACGGTGTCGTAACCGGTGGTGCCGATGACGCGGATTGAACGCGTGGCCTCTCCCTTACCAAGGGAGTGCTCTACCACTGAGCTACATCGGCCTTCAAACCCTTGATAGCCCTGGGGGGCCTGCCCGGCCGGGCCGGACGTGAAATTCATGGAGCGGGTGAAGGGAATCGAACCCTCGTCGTAAGCTTGGAAGGCTTCTGCTCTACCATTGAGCTACACCCGCCGCGCTCTGCCCATTCCTTGGATGTACTGCCTGCTTTCCTTCTCGAATCTCTGGTGGAGGGGGAAGGATTCGAACCTTCGAAGGCAGAGCCGTCAGATTTACAGTCTGATCCCTTTGACCGCTCGGGAACCCCTCCGACGAAACCCGCGATTATCTGGAGATGACCCTGCCCTGTCAAACGTTTCCCTCTGAAAACCGCGTCGAAGGCCCCGTTTCAAACCACGGGATTCGGGAACCGCAGGTGGATCGCGTCGATGGCGGCCAGAACTCCCTCCGAAAGCGTGACGTCGGCCGAGTCGATGTTCTCCCGCAGTTGCTCCAGGCTGGTTGCACCGACGATGTTGCTCGCCACGAACCATCGGCTACGGACAAAAGCGAGCGCTAACATTGCAGGGGTAAGGCCGTGCTCCCGCGCCAGTGCGGCATAGGCGGCGGTTGCGGGCGGCACGTTCGGCTTGTCGTAGCGCTGCCCGAAGGGTGGAAACACGGTCAAGCGGGCGCCGGCTGGTTTGCCGCCGTCCAGGTACTTCCCCGAAAGATGTCCGAACGCCAGCGGGCTGTACGCCAGCAACCCTATGTTTTCCTGGCGGGATATCTCTGATAGTCCGGACTCGAAGGTGCGGTTGATCAGGTTGTAGGCGTTCTGGATCGACGCCGCCCGCGGCAGACCGAGGCGTTCGGCCGTGCGCAGGAACTCCAGGGTTCCCCACGAGGTTTCGTTGGACAAGCCGATGTACCGGACCTTGCCCGCCTTCACCATCGCCCCCAGCGCCTCCAGTTGCTCCTGGATCGGCACGGTCGGACGCTCCTTGGCCGGGTCGTAGAACAATTGCCCGAAGGCCGGCGCGTACCGGTCCGGCCAATGGATCTGGTACAGATCGATGTAGTCGGTCTGGAGCCGACGCAGGCTGGCATCCACGGCCGCCTGGACATTCCGGGCGTTGATCGCGAGCTCACCGCCCCGAACCCAGTCGAAACCGCGTCCCGGCCCGGTGATCTTGGTGGCCACGATGAGCCGGTCCCGTACTTGCCGCTTGAGCCAGCTCCCGAGATAGCTCTCGGTACGACCCTGGGTCTCGCCCTTGGGCGGTACCGGATACATCTCGGCCGCATCGATGAAATTGACACCCCTGGAGATCGCATAGTCGAGCTGGGCATGGGCGTCCGCTTCACTGTTCTGCTGGCCCCAAGTCATGGTGCCCAGGCAGATCTCCGAGACCTTCAGGTCGCTCGCTCCCAACTTCAGATACCGCATGCACTGTCTCCCTTGTTCTTGTCACGGCCCTCGAACGGGGCCGCCGGTTGGTTCTACAGGGACGCGACCTGCGCCTTCAATTTGAGCAGGCGGACGATCTCGTCGCTCGGCAACGGGCGGCTGTAGAAGAATCCCTGCATCTCCTCGCACCCTTCCGCCCGCAGGAAGCGCATCTGCTCCTCCAGCTCCACACCTTCGGCGACCGTGCGCATGCGCAGGCTCCGTGCCATCGCGATGATGGCCCGGACGATGGCCACGTCGTCGAGATCGGCCGGGATGTCGCGCACGAACGAACGATCGATCTTGAGCGTGTCGATCGGGAAGCGCTTGAGGTACGACAGGCTGGAGTAGCCGGTGCCGAAATCGTCGATGGAGATGGAGATGCCCATCTCCTTGATCCGGGCGAGCACCTCACTCACCTGGTTGTCCAGGTCCATCAGCACGCTTTCGGTGATCTCGAACTCGAGACAGCGCGCATCGAATCCCGTCTCGTCCAGGATACGTGCGATGTTGGTGACCAGCCGCTTGTGGCGGAACTGGCGCGACGACAGGTTCACCGCCAGTCGCAGTCCCGCCAGCCCTTCGTCGTGCCAGCGCTTCACCTCGGTACACGCCGCACGCAGCACCCAGTCGCCGATCGGCAGGATCAGTCCACATTCCTCGGCGATCGGTATGAAGTCGTTCGGAGCCACGGCACCGCGGTCGCGGTCGTGCCAGCGCAGGAGTGCCTCGACACCAGTCACGCGACCGGTCGCGAGATCGACCTTGGGCTGGTAGTGCAGTTGGAACTCGTCGCGCTCCAGCGCCCGGCGCAGGCTGGTTTCCATGCCGAGCCGCGCATGCGCCCGCTCGGTGAGGTCGGCCGAGTAGAACTGGTAGTTGTTCCGGCCCTGCGCCTTCGCGTGATACATCGCCGAATCCGCGTTCTTGAGCAACGCCTCGAGGTCGTCCCCGTCGTTGGGATAAAAGGTCACGCCGATACTGGAGGCGAGGTAGATCTCGGCGCCATTCACCACGAACGGCGGAATGAATGCGTCGAGAATCTTCTGCGCTACCGTGAAGGCCTTGCTCGGTTCCGGCAGGTCCTCGAGCACGATCGCGAATTCGTCGCCACCGAAACGCGCGATGGTGTCGCTCTCGCGGGCACAGCCGTTCAGTCTGGCTGCAATGTCCCTCAGCAACGCATCGCCGACCTCGTGGCCCATGGTGTCGTTGATCACCTTGAAATTGTCCACGTCCAGCAGCATCACGCCCACGAAGCTGGCGTGCCGGCGGGCTTCGACGATCGCCTTCTCCAGGCGGTCGTTGTAGAGCGCGCGATTGGGCAGTCCGGTGAGTTCGTCGTGATAGGCGATGTAGTTGAGCTTCTCCTGCGCGAGCCGGGCGGCGGTGACGTCCTGCGCCAATGCGATCACGGAGAGCACTCGGCCGTTCTCGTCCACCAGCGGGGTGTAGTACCACTCGCAGGTGATGTTCCGACCCTCCCGGGTACGGTTCTCGAGCGTGATCCGTGCGCCTTGCTTCTCCTTCAACAGGCGTTGCCACATGGATCCTACCGACTCGCAGGTATGCGCAGCCGCGATCAGGCGCGAAGCCCGCCGGCCGAGCGCCTCCTCCCGGGTCCAGCCGAAGATGCGCTCGGAAGCCGGGTTCCACTCCACCACCCGGAAATTGAGATCCCATTCGATGAAGGCGAGCGGCGCCTGCAGAGCGTGCAGCCGGAGTTTGGTCTCGGACTTGCGCAGGACGGTCTGCGCCGCGCGCCGTTCCGAAACTTCCGTCTCGAGGGCGGAGTTGAGCTGGGTCAAGCGGGCGTTGGTGACCGAGAGGTCGTCCACCAGTCCGAGGTTGCGAAAGCGCAGTCGCAGGGACTGTTCGATGCTCGCCCCCACGCGCCCGGCCACAACCATCATCATCGAGATGAACAGCAACGCCATCGCGCCCATCGCAAAGTGGACGCGCTCACCCATCAGCAGCATCGTCACTGCGAATGGCAGCACTGCTGGCAGAATGAATGCCGTGTAGGCCATCGGATGCGACGCGAGCGTCGATACCGCGCCCGCGGAAATGCCGGCCAGCACGAATCCGATGAACGCCTGGTGCAGCCCCGACTCGGTGGCGAGCAGCGCGCCGGCCAGGCCCCAGGTGGCGCCCGCGCAAACCGTCATCGCGACGAACCACCAGCCCCACCCCTCCAGCGCCTCGATCGACGGGCGGTACTCCCGAAACAGGACCAGCAGCAGGTAGCGCACCACGCAGACGATGGCCGTCAGGCCGAGCCACACGATGAGCGAACTGTGCGCGACGACATCCCACAGCGCCGCTGCCATCGCGACCGACACCAGCACCGTCGCGAGCAGCGCGGAGGGCATCTGCCGGTAGAGCAGTCGTACCTGTTCGGCCGCTATCTCGCGCGAAACCTCAGGTGCGGCTTCCGGGCCGGAAATACCGGCCGACGCCAGCGCCGAAGCGATGTGCTCGTAGCGGGTCAAGTTGGGCCTGCGGGGTTCGGGTATCGGTCCGGGACGCGCGACGCCACCGGCATGATCGATCCGGGCGTCAGAAACGCTAGCAAGTTTGCCCAATGATACTGAACGTTAGCGCGAATCCGCCACGGAATTTGTCAACTTTCGGGCCGACCCCGCCTATGTCGTCAGGAAGCGTTGCCGCATGGTGACACTCCGGAAGACCTCGACTTGAAAACACGACCTTTCCCTCCACGTTCAAGGCACGGCTCTTGCAATGACTGAAGGGCAACCCTGAAGGAGGTCACTGCCATGCATGTGGTCTACAGCAGCGCGCACTACCATGTGGTGGAATTTCCCGGCCAAGGCTTCGAACTCATCAACAAGATGACCTCGGTCGGTACCTATCTGCATGGCGACGCCGGAATGAAGTTCCGCGATTACCTGGCCGAAGTCATCGCCGACGATGCTTCCGTCGAGTCCGTGGACGATTTTCTCGGCAATTTCGACCCCCTGATGCATCAGCCGACGATCTATCACTGACATTCCGCCGGGCGCCGGTCACGGGGCCCAGGCGGCGCGGATCGCCGCGATGCCGTGCGCACCCGCACTACGTGCTGCGCGAAGATCCCGCTCTTCCAATCCGCCGATCGCATAGACCGGCATCGGCATCCCCCCGGCAGTCGTTCGGAACCGACCCCAACCCATCCCAGGGACGTCCGGATGTGTCGGTGTTTCTTGCACCGGACCCAGGATTGCGTAATCCAGCTCCAGTTCCGCCACGCGGGTGAGTTCTGCGGCAGTGTGGCACGAGCCCCCGACCAGCTCGAACGGGGGACGGGCGCCGGTCCGGAGCAACGCAGCGGCACTCAGGTGGACCCCATCGGTACCCGTCGCCGCTGCCATGTCCACGGATCCGTTCAACAACACGCGGCAGTTCTGCGCGTGCGCGCGACGGACGACTTCTCGCGCGAACGCGGCAAGAGCGTCCGGGGACATCTCCTTCTCCCGCACCTGGATCAGACGCAGTCCTCGCTCGAGCGCACCATCGAGTCGATCGAGGAATGCTTCGACGCCCAACGCCTGCGCCTGTGTCACCCCGATCATGAGCGGCATCGCGAGCGCCTTCATGATCGGGCCGTTGGCGGGCAGGATCGGCCCCACGGTGAGCCCGGGCAAGTGCTGCCACGAGAAACGCTGGCCTTCCTTCGATTGCGGTTCGCCGCGCCAACGCACGACGCGGTAGAAATTCAGATTCACCCGCGCGTGCTCGTAGTCGTGCGTACGCGTGATCCACGGATACGCCTCCTCGACGTCGAGCCCGAGTTCCTCGTGGAGTTCGCGTGCGAGGGCAACCTCGATCGGCTCCCCCGACTCGACCTTGCCGCCGGGAAACTCCCACCACCCCGCGTAGACCTTGCCCTCCGGGCGCTGTGCCAAGAGGAACGAACCGTCGGGACGCTCGATGACGGCGGCGGCGACCTCGACCCGGTGCCGGGGCCGAGCTTCACCCGCGGTCACTTGCGCCGGCGGGCGCCCCGCGCCTTCAGCATCGCGCGGCCAGCGTAGTCACGGGCGAAATGCCAGGCCACGCGGCCGCTTCGCGAACCGCGCGACAACGCCCATTGCAGCGCCTCGCGTTCCAGCGTGGCGACATCGTCCACCGGGACACCGAGCCGCTCGACCCAGTAGCGCGCGATGGCGAGATAGTGATCCTGGTCGAAGGGATAGAACGACACCCACAAGCCGAAGCGTTCGGACAGCGAGATCTTCTCCTCCACCGTTTCGCCGGGATGGATCTCTTCGCCGATGTATTCGGTCTCGAGGTTCTCGCGCATGAATTCCGGCATCAGGTGGCGACGGTTCGAAGTCGCGTAGATCAGGATGTTCTCGCTCGTGGCGGAGATCGATCCGTCCAGCACTGCCTTCAACGCCTTGTACGCCGGCTCGTCTGCTTCGAAGGACAGGTCGTCGCAGAACAGGATGAAGCGGAACGGCGCTTCCGCCACGCGATCGACGAGCTCCGGCAGTTCGACCAGATCCTGCTTCTCCATCTCGATCAGCCGCAGGCCCCTGCCCGAGTACTTGCCGAGCACGGCCTTCACCAGTGAAGACTTGCCGGTACCGCGTGCGCCCGTGAGCAGTACGTTGTTGGCCGGCACGCCCTCGACGAACTGGCGGGTGTTGGCATCCACCAGACCCACTTGCGCCTCGATGCCCTGCAGGTCCTTGAGCGCGATGCGGTGCGGGTGCGCGACCGGGACGATTGCGCTTCGCCCGCCCGACTTGCGCCACCGGAAGGCAATCGACTGCGAAAAATCGGGCGCTTGAGCGGTCGAAGGCAGCATCGCCTCGAAACGACCGAGCAACTGATCGGCCCGTTCGATCACCCGCTCGAGTGACGTCGAACCGCCACCGGAAGCGTCACGTACGGTACTCGGCATTGATCTTCACGTAATCGTAGGAGTAATCGCAGGTCCACACGCTGGTGGCCGCCTGGCCGCGACCGAGATTCACGCGCACCGTGATCTCTTCGGGCTTCATGACGCGGGCACCGTCTTCCTCGCGGTAACTTGCCGCGCGTCCGCCGCTATCGATGACCTGGACGTCCCCCAGCCAGAGATTCACACGCGAGGTATCTAGGGCGGCAATGCCAGCGTTGCCGATCGCCATGAGCAAGCGCCCGAGATTGGGGTCGGATGCGAAGAAAGCGGTTTTCACCAGAGGGGAATTGGCGATGCTGCGCGCAACACGCAGCGCTTCGTCGCCATCGGCACCACCCTCGATGCGCACCGTAATGAACTTGGTGGCACCTTCTCCATCGCGGGCGATCGACTGCGCCAGCTTCACGGCGACGGTCTCGATCGCCTGCCGCAACGCGCGATAGTCGTTGCCGTCACCGACGATCTCGGCGGCGCCGCTCGCCCCGGTGGAAACGAGAATGAAGGAATCGTTGGTGGAGGTATCGCCATCGACGGTTACCCGATTGAACGATGCGTCCGCGACTTCACGAACCATGGACTGGAGAGCCGTCGGCGTGAGGGCGGCATCCGTGGCGACGAACGCGAGCATCGTGGCCATGTTCGGCTGGAGCATGCCAACACCCTTCGCGATGCCCGTGACGGTGACGGTGCGCCCACCGACGACAGCTTGCGCGGACGCGCCCTTGGGCACGGTATCCGTGGTCATGATCGCCGCGGCCGCGTCGGCCCAATGGGCGGAGGCGAGGGACTGGAAACACGTGGGTAGCGCTGCTTCGATCCGGTCGACCGGCAGATGCTCGAGGATCACACCCGTCGAAAACGGGAGCACTTCTTCGCGCGAACAGCCGACGAGCCTTGCGGCGGCGTCGCAAGTGGCGAGCGCTGCGGCGAGGCCACGCTCGCCGGTACCGCAATTCGCATTGCCCGCGTTCACCACGACTGCGCGGATACCCTCGCGCGCCGCGAGATGGCGCCGACAGATCTGTACAGGAGCGGCGGCAAAGCTGTTCTGCGTGAACACGCCCGCCACTCGCGTACCGGGTGCGAAACGCATCAACATCAGGTCGCGGCGATTCGCCTTGCGTATGCCTGCCGAGGCGAAACCCAGTTCGACTCCGGCTACCGGAAGCAGTGCGTCCGGTTGGGGAGGCGCAAGATTGACCGCCATGTCAGTGCGGTACTCGCAATCGCGACGGGCCAGCGGCCGGCGCAGCCGGGTCGCACAGGCCCTCCCCCAACAAACTGTGAGGTGGGTGCGGTACTCGCAATCGCGACGGGCCGGGGGCCAGCAAACGCAGTGCGCGTGGAGACTGTTTCACTCTAGCCGAGCTTGCCGTGGCACTGCTTGTACTTCTTGCCCGATCCGCACGGGCATGGATCGTTGCGACCCACCTTCTGCGCCACGCGTACCGGCTGGGTCTTTTGATCCGCATTGGCTTCCTCGAGCGCCTCGTCCTGGTCGGCGTGCTGGTACTTCACGTTCTCCAGGTGAACCGGCTCCTCGGCCTTCTCCAGTTCCTGCTCGGTACGGATCTGGACCATCATCAGGATGCGCGTGACTTCGCTGCGCACCGTCGAGAGCAGGAGCTCGAACAGTTCGAACGCCTCGCGCTTGTACTCCTGCTTCGGATTCTTCTGCGCGTATCCGCGCAGGTGAATGCCCTGCCGCAGGTGGTCGAGCGCGGCGAGATGTTCGCGCCAATGGGTGTCCACGCTCTGCAGCATGATGGCGCGCTCGTACTGATGCCAGGCATCGGGTTCGACCGCCGTGATCTTCTCCATGTAGTGGCGATTACCCGCCTCGATCACGCGCGCCTTGAGCGCTTCCTCATCGAGCTTGTCGTCCTCGATGAGCCACTGGCGTACCGGTACCTGGAGGTTGAGTTCCGCAGCCAGCGCCTTCTCGAGCCCCGGCACGTCCCACTGCTCCTCGACGCTCTCCGGCGGAATGTACTGCGCGATGATGTCTTCGAGCGTGCGTTCCCGCAGCCCCTGCGTGGCTTCGGAAACGTCGCTGCTTTCGAGCAACTCGTTGCGCTGGTGGTAGATCACGCGACGCTGGTCGTTGGCGACGTCGTCGTACTCCAGCAACTGCTTGCGGATGTCGAAGTTGCGGGCCTCGACCTTGCGCTGCGCGTTCTCGATCGCACGCGTCACCCACGGATGCTCGATGGCCTCGCCCTCGGGCATCTTCAGCCGCTCCATGATCGCGGAGACGCGGTCGGAGGCGAAGATGCGCAGCAGCGGATCCTCGAGCGAAAGATAGAAGCGGCTCGACCCCGGATCGCCCTGGCGTCCGGAACGGCCGCGAAGCTGGTTGTCGACCCGGCGCGATTCGTGGCGTTCGGTGCCGACGATGTGCAATCCGCCCGCTGCCACGACCTGATCGTGCAGCACCTGCCAGCGGGTGCGGACGTCGGCGACCTTCGCCTGCATCTGTTCGTCGGACGGATCCGCGGACGCATGGATCTGCGCGATCTCGGGCTCCGGATTGCCGCCGAGCACGATGTCCGTGCCGCGGCCCGCCATGTTCGTCGCGATGGTGACCATCTTCGGGCGACCGGCCTGCGCGACGATCTCGGCTTCCCGCGCATGCTGCTTCGCGTTCAGCACCTGGTGCGGCAGCTTCTCCTTGTCGAGCATGCCGGAGAGCAGCTCGGAATTCTCGATCGAGGTCGTACCCACCAGCACCGGCTGGCCGCGCTCGTAGCAGTCCTTGATGTCGTCGATCACCGCCTGGTACTTCTCTTTGGCGGTGCGGAACACCTGGTCCATGCGATCGGCGCGGACCATCGGCCGATGCGTGGGAACGATCACGGTCTCCAGGCCGTAGATGTGCTGGAACTCGTAGGCTTCCGTATCGGCCGTTCCGGTCATCCCCGCGAGCTTCTTGTACATGCGGAAATAGTTCTGGAACGTGATCGAGGCGAGCGTCTGGTTCTCCTTCTGGATCGGCACGCCTTCCTTCGCCTCGACCGCCTGGTGCAGGCCGTCCGACCAGCGCCGGCCGGACATCAGTCTTCCGGTGAACTCGTCGACGATGACGATCTCCCCGTTCTGGGCCACGTAGTGCTGGTCGCGGTGATAGAGCGCGTGAGCCCGCAGCGCGGCGTAGACGTGGTGCATCAACTGGATGTTGGTGGCGTCGTAGAGACTGCCCCCTTCCGGCAGCAGACCGGCATTGGTCAGCAGCTGTTCGGCCTTCTCGTGCCCGGCTTCCGTCAGCAATACCTGGTGCGCCTTCTCGTCGACGGAGAAATCCCCCGGGCCGTCTTCTTCCTTCTGGCGATCGAGCAGCGGCACGAGCGCGTTGACCTTCACGTACAGGTCGGTATGTTCCTCGGCCTGGCCCGAAATGATGAGCGGCGTGCGCGCCTCGTCGATGAGGATCGAGTCCACTTCGTCGACGATGGCGAAGGTCAACGGCCGCTGCACGCGTTCGCTGGTCTGGTAGACCATGTTGTCGCGCAGGTAGTCGAAGCCGAACTCGTTGTTGGTCCCGTAGGTGATGTCCGCGGCGTAGGCCTGCTGCTTCAGGTCGTGTTCCATCTGCGAGAGGTTCACGCCGACGGAAAGTCCGAGGAAGCCGTAGATCTTGCCCATCCACGCCGCATCGCGGCTGGCCAGGTAGTCGTTCACCGTCACCACGTGGACGCCGGTCCCGGCGAGCGCGTTGAGGTAGGCCGGCAGCGTCGCCATGAGGGTCTTGCCTTCACCGGTGCGCATCTCGGCGATCTTGCCCTGGTGCAGCACGATGCCGCCCACGAGCTGGACGTCGAAGTGACGCATGCCTAAAACCCGACGGCTAGCCTCGCGCACCGTGGCGAACGCCTCGGGCAGAAGCTGGTCGAGCGTTTCCCCGCGCGACAGACGTTCCCTGAACTGGTCGGTCTTCGCCTGCAGTTCGGGGTCGGTCAGGTTTTGCAGGCTCGCTTCGAGCGCGTTGATCGCCCGGACGGTCTGCGTGTAGCGCTTGAGCAGGCGGTCGTTGCGACTGCCGAAGATTTTCTTGAGCAGGTTGCTGATCATGGAGTCGGGAGTGGTCGTGCGGCCTTCAGAAACGCCGAGGGGTGGGATGCGCCTTTGCGCCCCCACCCCTCGTGCCGGATGTTGTTACCGCCGCGCTGTCGTCAACCGGGCGGCTGCAGGAATCTCGCGGGGTTCTGTGCCACGCCGCGCAATCTGACCTCGAAGTGAAGATGCGGACCGGTGGAGCGCCCGGTGTTGCCCACTTCTCCGATCTTGGCGCCGCGCAGAACCACGTCGCCAACCTTTACCGTTCGCTTCGATGCATGGCCGTATCTCGTGACGAGATCATTGCCGTGATCGACCTCTATCATATTACCATACTGAGGATGCAGCTCGGAGGTGACGATGACGCCTCCGGCTGCGGCGCGGATGGGGGTTCCGATCTCGCCCATGAAGTCGATGCCTTCATGGAAGGCGTGGAATCCGGTGAAGGGATCGATCCGCCAGCCGAAGTTCGAACTGAACACCCCGCTGCCCACCGGGGGCGCGCTCGGCAGCAACTGCTTGCGCGCATTCGCCTCGGTCATCATGGATTCGAGCACGCCGAGCTTGTCCGAACCGTCATCGACCTGCTTGGCGAGCGAGTCGATCTGGAGCCGAAGGTCGTCCGCGGACAACTCCACCGGTGCCGTCGTGACGAGTGCACCGCCCTTGGCCGATCCCTCGAAGGTGAAATCCTGCGGCTTGAAGCCGGCGAGCTTCGATACGCGTTCGCCGACGGAGTTCAGCTTGAACAGCTGGGCCTGCATCTCGCCCAGCTTGGACGCCATCGTGTTCAGGCTCTCGCGCAGGTAGGACTGGGCCTTGCGGCTCTCCTGCGCCTGGGCATCGGCCATGAACCCCTGCAGAAGGGGGCTGTGGGTGGCTACGGCGTAGCGCAGGGACAGGTAATTCAGCAGCACGGCCATCGACACCATCGCCAGCAGGGCGAGCATGCCGAGAAACATGAGCTGTGGGCGGGTAACGGTGTAGCTGCGCGCCTTCGCGAGCCGACCGGAAACGAGAATAATGTCCACGAACCCCTCCCGAAACGCGTACTTGGATGATGGCAACGAAAGCAATCGGCGACTGGCTCATGGCCCCAGGCGAGACTGACGAAGTGGTCAGCCGGGCCAAACGACTGCTTGCCCTGGAACGACTATATGCGAATTGTGTTCCCGAAGCCCTGCTTCGGGCCAGTTCCGTGGCCAACCTGAGGGATGGGACCTTGCTCCTGAGAGCTGATAACGGCGCGATTGCCAGCAAGCTGAAGCATTTGGCGCCCAAGCTGCTGAAAGTGATACGAGAAAACAATCAAGAGGTTACCGATATTCAGGTCACGGTACAGGTCCGCACCGAAGCGCCTCCGGCCGCGGCACCCCTCAAACCCGGTCTTTCCCAAGAGCACCTGCACCAAATTGAAGCATTGACCGAAACGCTGCCGGAATCAAGCCTGAAGGCTGCCCTCCTGCGGCTGGCGGCACGCCAGCGAGGCTACCTCAAATGACGACCAGGAGGCGTTCCAGGACGAAGAACGCCATGAAGACACCGGCCAGCACCAGCGCGAATTTCGCCACCTGCCACGCGAATCGCAGCCAGCGCCGATCGCCGGTGAGCAATGCGGTCGCCACCGATGCGCCGATCGTCAGCAGGACCAGGAAGCCGATGATGCGAAGGACGATCACGCAGCAGGCTTCGTAGGGTGGCGCGCGAGCGTGGCGCCCGGCCGCCCGGGGTCAGGCGGCCTGGAGTTGCAGCTTGAGGAACGCGGGCGCGGCCGCGTCGTTGTCGACGAAGGTCGCGTACTCCCAGGCGGTGGCATCCTCGAGCAACCGGCGCAGCAACGCATTGTTGAGCGCGTGCCCCGACTTGAATGCGCTGAAGGCACCGATCAGCGGATGGCCGAGGAGATACAGATCGCCCACGGCGTCCAGCACCTTGTGCTTCACGAACTCGTCCTCGTAACGCAGGCCGTCCGCATTCAGCACGCGGTACTCGTCCATCACGATGGCATTCTCGAGGCTGCCGCCGAGCGCCAGTCCCTGGGCGCGCATGCTCTCGACCTCGTGCATGAACCCGAAAGTCCGCGCACGGCTGACTTCCTTCACGTACGACGTCTCCGCAAAATCCACGATCACGCGATTGCCGGAATCGTCGAAGGCGGGATGGTGGAAGTCGATCGAGAAATCGAGCCGGAAACCGTGATAAGGCTCGAGCTTCGCCCATTTGTCGCCGTGGCGCGTCTCGGTCGTCTTCAGTACACGGATGAATCGTTTCGCCGCATTCTGCTCTTCGATGCCCGCCGACTGGAGCAGGAACACGAACGGGCCGGCGCTGCCGTCCATGATCGGCACCTCGGCCGCCGTCAGGTCGACGAAGACGTTGTCGATGCCGAGACCCGCGAGTGCGGACATGAGGTGCTCGACGGTCGACACGCGCACGCCATCCTTCTCCAGGCACGAAGACAATCTCGTGTCACCGACCGCGTAGGGCGAAGCCGGAATGTCCGCCGCGCCCGGAAGATCCACGCGGCGGAAGACGATGCCGGCGTCCGGTGGCGCAGGGCGGAGCGTCAACTCCACCTTCGCGCCCGTGTGCAAGCCCACGCCGGTTGCGCGAACGACATTCTTCAGTGTGCGTTGTTTGATCATCGAGGTCGGGTTCTCGCTTCAGCCGTCGCAGTGGCCCTGCAAGTGATTGAAAATGTTACCACGCGTGACAGTCATCGACCAGTTGCCGGGATCCCTGAAGTGTCGCGGGAAGGCGACGCCTCAGGGCCCCTTCATACCGACTGCCGGAACCTTCAATCCGCTTGCTTGCGCAGGAACGCGGGGATGTCGAGCATCTCCACGCCCGACTGCTTCATGGCCTCGATGGTCGCGTCACGGTTGCGCCGGCGGATGACGGCAGGCGTATCGAGCGCGCCGTAGTCCGGCTCCAGCGTCGGCACCACGAGCGGCGACGAATCGGTGCCGGTCTTCACGACCTGCAACGGCTTCGTCTGCTGGCGGTGCACAGGACTGCCGAGTCCCGTCGCAACCATCGTAACGCGCAACCCGTCGCCCAGTGCTTCGTCGATCACCGTGCCCACGATCACGGTGGCATCGTCCGCCGTGAAGGCCTTGATCGTGTTCATGACCTCGTGCACTTCCTTCATCTTGAGGCTCATGGAGGCCGTGATGTTCACCAGCACGCCGCGGGCGCCCGCAAGATTGACGTCTTCGAGAAGCGGGCTGGCAACCGCCTGCTCCGCGGCCTCGGTCGCGCGATGCGGACCGGACGCGATCGACGAACCCATCATCGCCATGCCCATCTCGGACATCACGGTCCGCACGTCGGCGAAGTCCACGTTGACCAGGCCCGGACACTTGATCACCTCGGCAATGCCGGCGACCGCGCCGTGCAGCACGCTGTTGGCGGCCTTGAAGGCATCGAGCATCGAGATGTCCTCGCCGAGCACTGCCATCAGCTTGTCGTTCGGGATCACGATCAGCGAATCCACGTGCCTTGCGAGCTCTTCGAGGCCGGTCTGCGCGATCTTGAGGCGCTTGCCCTCGAACGCGAACGGCTTGGTGACCACCGCCACGGTCAGGATGCCCAGCTCGCGGGCGACCTCCGCGACGATCGGCGCCGCGCCCGTGCCCGTGCCCCCACCCATGCCCGCGGTGAGGAAGAGCATGTCCGCGCCTTCGATCAGTTCGACGATGCGCTCGCGATCCTCCATCGCTGCCTGACGACCGACGTCCGGGTTCGCGCCCGCGCCGAGTCCCTTGGTCACGCCCGTGCCGAGCTGCAACAGCCGCCCGGAGCGGTTGCGCTTGAGCGCCTGCGCGTCGGTGTTCATGCAGATGAACTCGACGCCCTCCACGCCGCGCTCGAGCATGTGGTCCACGGCGTTGCCGCCGCAACCGCCGACTCCGATCACCTTGATCACTGCTTCCTGGGGCTGCGTATCCATGATTTCAAACATGTGTGTGTCTCCTCTTGATCCGAAAGAACCCTCGAACTGCGTCGTCACCGCTTGCCTGGCACTCTAGAAATTCACCTGGAACCATTCCTTCATCCGCTGGAACACCTGCTGGAAGCTGCCCGAGTTCAACTTGGTGAGCTCCCGTCGTCTGTGTTGTTCGTGTGCCGCCATGAGCAGTCCCACCCCGGTGGAAAAGCGCGGGCTGCGGATCATTTCCGACAGCGGCCCCGCGTAGCTGGGCAGGCCGAGGCGCACCGGCATGTGGAACACCTCCTCACCCAGTTCCACCATGCCCTGCATCGCCGCACTGCCGCCGGTGATCACCACCCCTGAGGACAACAGATCCTCGTAGCCGCTGCGCCGCAGTTCCGCCTGCACCAGCGAGTACAGCTCCTCGACGCGCGGCTCGATCACCTCGGCCAGCGTCTGCCGGGACAGCTGGCGCGCACCGCGATCGCCCACACCCGGCACTTCCACCGTCTCGGCGGGATTCGCGAGCTGACGCAGCGCGCAGCCGTACTTGCGCTTGATCTCTTCGGCATCCTTGGTGGGCGTACGAAGCGCCATCGCGATGTCGTTCGTGATCTGGTCGCCCGCGATCGGGATCACCGCGGTGTGCCGGATCGCTCCCTGCGTGAACACGGCGATGTCCGCGGTGCCGCCGCCGATATCCACCAGCGCAACGCCCAGGTCCTTCTCGTCCTCCGACAGCGTGGCCACCGCCGAAGCGAGCGGCTGCAGGATGAGATCGCGCACCTCGAGCCCGCAGCGGCGGACGCACTTCAGGATGTTCTGCGCCGCGGACACCGCGCCGGTCACGATGTGGACCTTCACCTCGAGGCGCACGCCGCTCATGCCGAGCGGTTCGCGCACGTCCTCCTGGCCGTCGATCACGAATTCCTGGTTCAGCACGTGCAGGATCTGCTGGTCGGTGGGGATGTTCACCGCCTTCGCGGTCTCGATCACGCGATCCACGTCGACCTGCGAGACCTCGCGGTCCTTGATCGCGACCATGCCGTGCGAGTTGAAGCTCTTGATGTGACTGCCCGCGATGCCGGTGTAGACGTCGCGGATCTTGCAGTCGGCCATCAGCTCCGCCTCCTCGAGCGCGCGCTGGATCGCGTTCACCGTCGACTCGATGTTCACCACCACGCCCTTCTTCAGCCCGCGCGACGGCGCGTTGCCGGTGCCGATCACCTGGAACATGCCGTCGGGCATCACCTCGGCCACGATGGCGACGATCTTCGAAGTCCCGATGTCGAGTCCGACGATCAGGTTCTTCGCGTCCTTCCCCTTGCTCATCATGGTCATGCGTTTGTGTTCTGCGAGATCCATCGACCGCTCCCTGTTACGCCCTGGTGTGACCTGGCCACTTGAGTTCACGCACCCGGACCGCGAACCCGTTCGGGTAACGCAGGTCCACCACCGCCGGCGGCTCGCGCATCAGCGCGATGCTCGACGCGTACGCGCCGGCGAATTTCTCCAGCCGCGCCACCACCTGATCGCGACCGAGTTCGAGAGTCATTCCGTCCGCGAGTCGCAGCCGCCATGCGCGCCGCGCCGACAGATTCACTTCCGTCACGCGCTTTCCGACCGGCGTCAGCAACTGCTGGAAGCGCGCGAAGTGATCGGCGAAGTCGTGCGAAGCCTCCTTCGGTCCCGTGAACACGGGCAGGCGCGCATCGCTCGCGGCCTCGAACACTTCGCCGAAGGTGTTCACCAATCCCTCGTCACCCCAGCGGGCGAGCGCGACATGCTCCTCCAGAGCCACTTCGAGGCGATCCGGCCAGTGGCGGCGCACGTTCACGCGACGCACCCAAGGCAGTTTCTCGAATGCTCCGCGCGACCCGTCGAGGCTGATGGTGAAGAAATTGCCCTTCAGCTCGTTGCGCACCACGGCTTCGATCTGGTTGCGCGTGACGTGCGAAACGTCGCCCAGGACCTTCACCTCGCGCACCGGGAAGATCGGCAGGTGGATCGCGATGATCAGCACCATGTACGTGATCGCCACGATCGCGAGACCGTAGAGCAGGTTCGCCGCCGCCGTGAGCAGCTCCGGCCTATCCCACATGGGCGAGCTCCAGTATGCGCAACACCAGTGCCTGCATGTCCATGCCCGCCACCTTCGCTGCCATCGGCACGAGGCTGTGGCCGGTCATGCCCGGCGAGGTGTTCATCTCGAGCAGAGACAACGACCCGTCGGCGCGGCGGATCAGGTCGGCGCGGCCCCAGCCCTCGCATCCCAGCGCCTCGACCGAACGCATCACCAGCGCGCGGATCGCCATCTCTTCCACCTCCGGCAATCCGCACGGGCAGATGTACTTCGTTTCGTCGCTGAAGTACTTGTTGTGATAATCGTAGTTGCCCTGCGGCGCCTCGATGCGGATGAGCGGCAGCGCCTGGTCGCCGACCCAGCCCGCGGTGAGTTCCTCACCCACGACGAACTCCTCCGCGAGAACCATGGGGTCGTGCTTCACGGCGAGCGCGAACGCCTCGGCCAGTTGCTCGACCGCGTTCACTTTCGTGAGCCCGATCGTCGAGCCTTCGCGAGCAGGCTTCACGATGAGCGGCAATCCGAGGTTCGCGGCCACCTTCCGCCAGTCGCTGCCGGCGTGCAGCACTTCCCACTTCGGTGTCGGCAGTCCGCAAGCAACCCACACCATCTTCGTGCGCACCTTGTCCATCGCCAGCGCGGAAGCCATCACGCCGCTGCCGGTGTAGGGAATCCCCATGAGTTCCAGCGCACCCTGAACGGTACCGTCCTCACCATAGCGCCCGTGCAGTGCGATGAACACTCGCGAAAAGCCCGCCCGCCGGAGCTCGAAGATCTCCCGCTCGGCGGGGTCGAACGCGTGCGCGTCCACGCCGCCACCCCGCAACGCCGACAACACGTTCTCGCCCGACAGCAGCGAGATCTCGCGCTCCGCGGACCGACCGCCGAACAGGACGGCGACTTTGCCAAATCTGCTCACGCCGGCTCCCCGATCACGCGCACTTCGGGCTCCAGCACCACGCCGCATTCGCGCAACACCGTCTCCCGGACTTCGTGGATCAGCTTCTCGAGATCCGATCCGCGCGCCTTGCCGACATTCACGATGAAGTTCGCGTGCTTCGGCGAGACCATCGCATCGCCGATGCGATAGCCCTTCAGTTCGCACGATTCGATGAGCCGCGCGGCATGATCTCCTGGTGGATTGCGAAACACCGAACCGGCGTTGGGCAGATTGAGCGGCTGCGAAGCGATGCGGCGGGAAAGGAACTCCCTGATCTTCGCCCGCGAGGCCTCGCCGTCGCCGCGCGCGAAGCGGAACCACGCGCCCGCGAACCACTCCTCCACGTACGGCGAAACACGTGATGCATGCGGGGTGCGTTCGCAGTGGCGATAACCGATCAGGTATTCGCCGGGCGCGCGCTCGATCAGTTCGCCGTTGCGATTCAGGGTCAATACCTTTTCGATGCGATCCCAGGTCTCGGAACCGTAGCACCCGGCGTTCATGGCGAGCGCGCCGCCCACCGTGCCGGGTATCCCCGCGAGAAACTCCGCACCCTCGAAGTCGTGCGTCGCCGCGAACCGCGACACCTTCGGGCTCGCGACACCGGCCTCGGCGTAGATGAGGCCCTCGTGTGTGATCTCGATGCGCTTCAACGCACCGTGCGTGAACACCACGGTGCCTCGGATGCCACCATCGCGCACCAGCAGGTTGCTGCCCAGTCCGACCATGTGCAGCGGTTCGTCGCGCGGAATCGTCGAGAGGAACACGCGCAGATCCTCGAGATCGGCCGGAACGTAGGCCCGGTCCGCCTTGCCGCCCGCGCGCCAGCTGGTGTGGCGGCTCATCGGTTCGTCATGCCGGAACTCGCCGCGCAAACCATGCCTCGCAATCCTGAGCACTTCGGTCATGTCCATGGGTCACCTCCTGGACGCCTCGAGGGTGAGTTGCGGCACCTGTCCGACCGAACCGGCGCCCATCGTCACCACCACGTCCCCCGGCTGCGCGGCAGCGAGAATCGCCGCCGGCAGTTCCTTCCAGTCCTCGACGAAGACCGGCTCCACCTTGCCCACCACCCGGATCGCCCGCGCGAGCGACCGCCCATCCGCCGCGACGATCGGCGCTTCGCCGGCCGCATAGACCTCGGTCAGCAGCAGCGCATCGACCGACGAGAGCACCTTCACGAAATCCTCGAAGACGTCGCGCGTGCGCGTGTAGCGGTGCGGCTGGAACGCGAGCACCAGGCGCTGCCCCGGGAAAGCGCCACGCGCCGCCGCCAGCGTGGCCGCCATCTCCGCCGGGTGATGGCCGTAGTCGTCGATCAGCGTGAAACTCCCGCCGGCGATCGCGACCTCGCCGTAACGCTGGAAGCGCCGCCCGACGCCGCGGAACTCCGCGAGCGCCTTCAGGATCGACGCATCCGACGCACCGACTTCCAGACCCACGCAGAGCGCGGCCAGTGCGTTGAGCACGTTGTGCACGCCGGGAAGATTGAGCGTCGCATCGAAGCTGCGGGCCGGTCCGCCGTTGGCCGCGCAATGGACGCGAAAGCGCATCCGTCCGCCTTCGTGGACGATGTCGGTCGCTCGCACCTGGGCATCCTCGGACAGACCGTAGGTGGTCACCGGCTTGGTGACGAACGGGATGATGCTGCGCACGTTCGCATCGTCGATGCACAGGACGGCCATGCCGTAGAAGGGCAACCGCTGCACGAAATCCACGAAGGCCTGGCGCAGCCGTGCGAAGTCGTGCCCGTAGGTTTCCATGTGGTCGGCATCGATGTTGGTGACGACCGACAGCACCGGTTGCAGGTAGAGAAACGAGGCGTCGGACTCGTCGGCCTCCACCACGATGAACTCGCCGCTGCCCAACTGTGCGTGCGAGTTCGCGGCCTCGAGCCGACCGCCGATCACGAACGTCGGATCCATGCCGGCCTCAGCGAGCACGCTCGCCACGAGGCTCGTGGTGGTGGTCTTGCCGTGTGTTCCTGCCACCGCGATGCCCTGGCGCAGTCGCATCAGTTCCGCCAGCATCAGCGCGCGCGGCACCACCGGAATGCGCTTCGCACGTGCGGTTGCGACCTCCACGTTGTCGGCTTTTACCGCCGTGGAGGTGACGACGGCGTCCGCGCCGTTCACGTTGGCCGCTTCGTGCCCGAGTTTGACCGTGGCACCAAGGCGCACCAGGCGCTGCGTGACCGCGTTCCCCGTAAGATCGGAACCACTCACCTGATAACCCAGATTGAGCAACACCTCGGCGATGCCGCTCATACCGGAGCCGCCGATGCCGACGAAGTGCACGTGCTTGACCTTGTGCCTCATCGCGCCAGCTCCATGCAGGCTTCTGCCACGCGCCGCGTGGCGTCCGGCTTGGCGAGGGCTCGCGCCTTCTGCGCCATGTCCAGCAGGGCCTCGCGCGTGAAGCCGCGGATCAGGTCCGCGAGCCGCTGCGGCGTGAACTCCGGCTGCGGCAAGAGGACCGCAGCACCGGACGCGGACAGGAATCGCGCATTGGCGCTCTGATGATCATCCACGGCGTGCGGAAGCGGCACGAACACCGCCGCCACGCCGACCGTGGAAACCTCGGCCACCGTAAGCGCTCCGCCGCGACAGATCACGAAGTCCGCTTCGCCGAGCGCGCGTGCCATGTCATCGATGAAGGCCACGCAATCGCCTTCGACATCCGCGGCCGCGTAGTTAGCCTTGAGTGTGTCGAGTTGCTTCGCGCCGGATTGATGCAGCACGGCCGGCCGCCGATCCGCGTCGAGGCGCGCCAGTGCCTTCGGCACCACGTCGTTCAAGACCATCGCGCCCAGGCTGCCGCCGACCACGAGCAGCCGCAAGCGGCCTTCGCGTGCCCCGAAACGTGCGGCCGGATCAGGCAATGCGGCGATGTCCGCGCGGATGGGATTGCCGGTCCACTCCGCGTCCTTCAACGCGTCGGGGAAACCGGTCATGCGCCGATCGGCCACTCCGGCGAGCACCTTGTTGGCGAGGCCTGCGATCGCGTTCTGTTCGTGCAGCACCAGCGGCCGGCCGAACAGCGCGGCCATCATGCCGCCGGGGAACGATATGTAGCCGCCCATGCCGAGGACGACGTCGGGACGGACGCGGAAGATCACCCGTGCGCATTGCCAGAACGCGATGAGCAGATTGAGCGGCAGGAGTGCGGCGCGCACGAAGCCCTTGCCGCGCAGTCCGGCGAAGCGGATGAACTCCACGGGATAGCCACGCTTCGGCACCAGGTCGGCTTCCATGCCCTGGCGCGAACCGAGCCAAACGACTTTCCAGCCGCGATCGCGCAGATAGTCGGCCACTGCAAGAGCAGGGAACACGTGGCCGCCAGTGCCGCCGGCCATGACGAGGATGGTCCGGCTCACCACGGCGCCTCCACGACGACTGCCGAGATGCGAATGCCGTCCTGTCGGCGCCCAAGCGCATTCGCCTGGCCGCCGATCCCCGCGCTCCGCACGTGGCCCCTCGTCGGGTGGCTCATACGCTTCGACCCCTCATGAGCTCTCGATTCTCCCAATCCACGCGCAGCAGAATCGCGAGCCCGGCGAGATTCGCGATGATGCCGCTGCCCCCGAAGGACAGCAGCGGCAGCGTCAGTCCCTTGGTGGGAAGAACGCCCATGTTCACGCCCATGTTGATCAGTGCCTGGGTACCGAGCCACAGGCCGATTCCCTGGGCCACCAGGGCGGAGTAGTAGCGCTCCAGCTTCGCGGCCTGGTTGCCGATGGCGAACGCGCGCAGCACAAGCCAGGCGAACAGCCCGAGCACGAGGATGACGCCCGCGAACCCGAGCTCCTCGGCGATCACGGCCAGCAGGAAATCGGTGTGCGCTTCCGGCAGGTAGAAAAGCTTCTCGACGCTCGCGCCCAGGCCCACGCCGAGCCACTCGCCGCGGCCGAACGCAATCAGCGCGTGCGAGAGCTGATAGCCCTTGCCGTAGGGATCCGCCCACGGATCGAGGAACCCGGCAACGCGCTGCAGGCGATAGGGCGAGGTCCAGATGAGCGCGAGGAAACCCACGACCAGCAGGACGATCAGCGCGGCGAACAGGCGCCAGTTCATGCCGCCCAGGAAGAGGATCCCCATGGCGATGGCGGTGATCACCGCGAACGCACCGAGGTCGGGCTCCATCAGCAGCAACGCGCCCACGAGAAGCATGACGCCGAACAAAGGCAGGAAACCCTTGCGCAGGCTGCCCATGTGCGCGGCCTTGCGCACGGTGTAGTCCGCCGCGTAGAGCACCACGCAAAGCTTCACCAGCTCGGAGGGCTGGAAGCCGATGCCGAAGAAACGTAACCAGCGCTGGCTGCCATTCACTTCGCGGCCGATGCCGGGAATCAGCACGACGACGAGCAGGAACGCGCCGAACATGAACAGGTACGGCGCGGCCTGCTGCCACAAACGCATCGGGAACTGGAACACCACCAGCGCCGCGAGCAGGCTCACTACGAGGAACGCGGCGTGCCGCACGAGGTAGTACTGCGGCTGGAAACCGGTGAGCTTTCCGGCCTCCGCGATCGCGATCGACGCGGAGTACACCATCACCAGCCCGATCGCGAGCAGCAGCACGGTCGACCAGACGAGCGACTCGTCGTACAGCGGCAGTCGCGAGGGGCGTTTCAGTGCAGCGTAGAGCACGTCTCGCCCCCTTGCAGTTGCCACACGGCCGCGCGAAACACTTCGGCGCGATGCTCGTAGTTGCGGAACATGTCGAAGCTCGCGCAGGCGGGCGAGAGCATGATCGCGTCGCCCGACTCCGATCGATCGAAGGCGGTGTGCACCGCGTCCGGCATCGTCGCCGCGCGGGACAACGGCACGCCCGTTTCGGCGAGGGCGGCAGCGATGAGTTCCCGATCACGACCGATCAGCACGACGGCACGCGCATGCCCGGCCACGGCCGGCGCCAGGGGCGAGAAATCCTGGCCCTTGCCATCGCCACCGGCGATCAACACCACGGGCTCCGCCATGCCGCTCAGGGCCGCGACCGTGGCGCCCACGTTGGTACCTTTCGAATCGTCGTAGAAGCGCCGACCGGAAATCTCCGCCACGAGTTGCACTCGATGGGGCAGGCCCTCGAACGCTTCCAGAGAGGCGATGAGCGCCCGATAGTCGAGGCCGATCGCACGCGCCAGGGCCAGCGCCGCGAGCGCATTCGCCGCGTTGTGCAGGCCCGCGACACGCAGTTTCGCGAGCGGCAGGATCCTCAGCGTGCCTTCGGCGAGCTGGTCCTCGCCATTGCGAAGCAGTCCCCAGGCATGTTCCTTCGTGGGCGTACCCAGGCCGAAGGACCAGACCGGCGCCCCTGCATGCGCCATGCGCAACGACCAGGGATCGTCCCGGTTGACGACCTGGACACCGGCACCCAGGAAGATGCGTGCCTTCGCAGCGGCGTAGTCGTCCATGCTGCGGTAGCGGTCGAGATGATCCTCCGACAGGTTCAACACGACGGCGGCATCGGGCCTCAGGCTCGACGTGGTTTCGAGCTGGAAGCTCGAAAGTTCCAGCACGATGGCGTTAGGCCATGGACGCGTGCCCGCCTCGATCTCGCGGAGCGCATCCAGCACCGGCAGTCCAATGTTGCCGGCGACGAGCGTTTCGAGACTTGCCCCACGGCACAGCGCGCCCGTCATCTCGGTAACGGTGCTCTTGCCGTTGGACCCGGTGATCGCCAGGACCTTCGGTCGCGGCAAGCCGCGCGCCTTGCCCATCGAGTCGAGCGCTCGGGCGAAGAGCTCGATGTCGCCGACGACTTCGACACCACGAGCAATCGCGGCCTGCACCTCCACCTCCGCCAGCGCCACGCCGGGACTGATGGCGATCACTTCGGCATCCGCGAAACTCGCGGGGCGAAACGCACCGCAATCGATCGTCAGGTCGGGAAACTCGGCTCGCAGCGTTGCCACGTTGGGCGGCGCTTCCCGCGAATCCGCGACGCGCACCATTGCCCCATGCGCCGACAACCAGCGGACCATGGACAAGCCCGTGAGGCCGAGGCCGAGAACGAGAACGCGTCTGCCCGAGATGTTCATCGCAGTTTCAGCGTCGACAACCCGAACAGGACGAGCATCATCGTGATGATCCAGAATCTGACGACGACCTGATTTTCTTTCCACCCCTTCAGCTCGTAGTGGTGGTGCAGCGGTGCCATTCGGAAGATGCGTTTGCCGGTCAGCTTGAACGACGCGACCTGCAGCATCACCGAAAGGGTTTCCACCACGAACACGCCGCCCATGATGAACAGGACGATCTCCTGGCGAACGATCACGGCGATCGTGCCGAGCGCCGCACCGAGGGCGAGCGCACCCACGTCGCCCATGAACACTTCCGCCGGATAGGCGTTGAACCAGAGGAATGCCAGGCCCGCCCCCGCCAGCGCGGCGCACAGCACGGTCAGCTCGCCGGCACCGGGGATATAGGGAAAGCCCAGATATTTCGCGAACACGCTGTTGCCGGCGACGTAAGCGAATACACCGAGCGCGCTGCCGACCATCACCGTGGGCATGATCGCGAGACCGTCGAGACCGTCGGTGAGGTTCACCGCGTTCGAGGTACCGACGATCACGAAATAGGTCAGCAGGATGAAACCGAACACGCCCAGCGGATAGGCGATGTGCTTGAAGAACGGCACGATCAGGTTGGTCTCGTTCGGCAGTGTCGCGGAGAACGCGAGGAACAGCGCCGCCGCCATGCCGAACACGGATTGCCAGAAATACTTCGCGCGGGCCGGCAAGCCCTTGGGATTGCGGTACACGACCTTGCGGTAGTCGTCGACCCACCCGATGGCGCCGAAACCGAACGTCACGATCAGCACGACCCAGACGAAGCGGTTGGAGAGATCCGCCCACAGCAGCGTGGCCACGCCCATGGAAACGAGGATCAGCGCGCCGCCCATGGTCGGCGTACCCGCCTTGGTGAGGTGGGTCTGCGGGCCGTCGTCGCGCACCGCCTGGCCGATCTTGTACATCGTCAGCTTGCGAATCATCGTCGGGCCGACGACGAAGGAAATGAGCAGTGCCGTCAGCGTCGCCAGCACCGCCCGCAACGTGATGTAACCGAACACGTTGAAGGCCCGGATGTCCTGGGCGAGCCAGCTCGCGAGCGCGTGCAGCATCAGTGACCTCCCACCGTGGCGGCGTCGGGAGCGAGGCGGGCGACGACTCGCTCCATGCGCATGAACCGCGAGCCCTTCACCAGCACGGTCGTCGCGACATCGCATTCGCCCTCGACCGCGGTGACCAGCGCATCGAGATCCTTGAAATGGTGTCCGTCTTTGCCGAAAGCCCGCACCGCGCGTGCGCTTGCGTCGCCGAGCGCGAACAGGACATCGAGTCCTCGCTCGCGCGCGAATTCGCCGATCTCGGCATGCCTGTCGTCGGATTCCGCGCCCAGCTCGCCCATGTCGCCCATCACGAAGACCCGCTTGCCCGGCACGCCCGCGAGCCAGGCGATGGCGGCCTGCATCGAGTCCGGGTTCGCGTTGTAGGTATCGTCGATGACCACGCACCCGTTGGGTCCGGCCTTGCGCTGGAGCCGCCCGTTCGTACCCTCGTAGATCGACAGTCCCGCGGCGATGGTCACCGGTGCGATGCCGAGCGCGTGCGCTGCAGCCGCGGCACAGAGCGCATTGCGGACGTTGTGCACGCCCGGCACGCGCAGGCGGGCAACGGCCGCGCCGGCCGGCGTGGTGATGGTGACCAGGCTGCCGTCGTCGGTCGTCTCGCAGGTGCCGGTGACTGCAGCGGCACCGTCGAGCGCGAAGTCCACCGTGCGATGACCCGGTGCGAGCGAACGCCAGAACGCGCTGTAGTGATCGTCGGCGTTGACCACCTTGATGCCTTCCACCGGCAGGCCCTCGAAGATCTCGCCCTTGGCACGCGCGATGTTGTCGCGCGATCCGAGTTCGCCGATGTGGGCGGTGCCGGCGTTGTTGATCGCAGCGACGGCCGGCCGCACGAGCCGCGTAAGGTAGGCGATCTCACCCAGGTGGTTCATGCCCATTTCGATCACGGCGAAGCGATGCCGGGCTCGCAGCCGAAGCAGCATGAGCGGGAGGCCGATGTCGTTGTTGAGGTTGCCGGTGGTGGCCAGCACCGCGTCCGCGCCCGCCTCGGCCCGGAGGATGGCCGCGAGCATTTCCTTGACCGTGGTCTTGCCGTTGCTGCCGGTGACGCCGACGATCGGAAGATCGAAGCGCGCGCGCCACCAGGACCCGAGGCTGCCCAGCGCAAGCCGGGTATCGTCCGACACCAGCATCGGTGCGCCGACAGTCTTCACCTTGTCGGTCGCGCTGACCAAGGCAGCGGCGGCGCCCGCAGCGAGCGCCTGATCGACGAAGTCGTGGCCATCGAAGCGCTCACCGGTCAACGCAACGAAGAGGTCGCCGCGTTCGATCGATCGGCTGTCCGTGGTGACACGGCTGACTTCGACGTCCGGTCCGAGATGCCGGAAGGCGAGCGCCGCGGCGGCATCGTGGAGCCTAAACATGCGTGCCCTCCCGTGCCGCGGGTAGTCCCAACGCCGCCCGCGCCGCGTCCGCGTCGCTGAAGGGGATGCGGGTGCCGGCGATTTCCTGGTAGTCCTCGTGACCCTTGCCGGCAATCAGCACGACGTCGCCTTCGCTCGCCATGGTCACCGCACGCGTGATCGCTGTAGCCCGGTCGACCTCGATTTCATGATTGGCATGGGCACCGGCTGCCACCTGATCGACGATCGCCCGTGGATCCTCGGTGCGCGGGTTGTCGCTCGTGATTAGGGTCAGATCCGCCAGACGCGTGGCCGCTTCGCCCATGAGCGGACGCTTGCCCGGATCGCGATCGCCGCCACATCCGAACACGCAGACGAGGCGTGCGCCCGAGTCGCGCCCGACGAGCTCGCGCAACGTCTCCAGCACCTTCTCCAGGGCATCCGGCGTGTGGGCGTAGTCCACCACCACCAGCGGGCGCCCGGGTGTCCGGATCATCTCCAGGCGCCCGGGAACCGGGGTCACTTCGGCAAGCGCTGCCACGGCGTCTTCGAGCCGCAGTTCCGCGCTGAGCAGCACGCCGAGTGTACCGAGCAGGTTGCTCACGTTGAATCCGCCGATCAGGCGGCTCGCGAGTTCCGCCGCACCCCATGGGGTCCGGATTTCGAGCCGGAGGCCGCGTGTGGACAGGTCGACGTGATGACCCGCGATGTCGCCATGGCCTACGCCGTAGCCCAGCACCCGAGTGGGTCCGCCGCGTAGTCCGAGCGCCAGCTCACGGCCGAACTTGTCGTCGAGATTGATGACTGCATTGGCGAGGCCGGGCCAACGGAACAGTTTCGCCTTCGCCGCGCCGTAGCGCGCCATGTCGCCGTGATAGTCGAGGTGATCGCGCGTGAGATTGGTGAACAGTGCCGTATCGAACTTCATGCCGTTCACGCGACCCTGGTCGAGACCGTGCGAGGACACTTCCATCGCCACGGATTGCGCACCCGCATCGAGATACTGTCGCAGGCGCGCCTGCAGGCTCACGGCATCGGGGGTCGTATGCGACGTCGTTTCCAGAGCGCCCGGAAAACCGTTGCCGAGCGTGCCGATCACGGCTGTGCGACGGCCACACCGTTCGAGCGATTCCGCGATCCAGTGGCTGCAGGAAGTCTTGCCGTTGGTACCCGTGACGCCAGCGACCCAAAGCATCTTCGAGGGATCGCCGTAAACCTGGGCCGCGATCATGCCCGCCTGTGCCTTGAGCCCCGCGACGGGGAGATTCGGCACGCGCCACTCGGTGCGCCAGCCGAAGTCTTCCGCCTCCCACAGGACGGCGGCAGCACCTCGCTCGATCGCCTGGGCGATGAAGCGCCGGCCGTCGAAGCGATCACCCGGAAACGCGAGGAATATCTCGCCGGGACGGACCGTGCGGCTGTCGGTCGCGAGCGCACGAACCGGTACGCCGAGAGTTGCGAGTGCGGCGGGGTCCAGGGTGTGGACGTTCATACCGCCGCCTCCGGCCTATTGGGCAGAAGCACGCAGGTGTCGCGTCTGCGGCTGGAGGTTATCGCCGGGTGGCTCATACCTCCTCCGCCACTTCGGGAATCTCGTCGATCGGACCCTTGCGGATGATCGGCATGTCCGGAGGAATCGCCAGCATGCGCAAGGCTCCGGACATCACGGAGGAAAACACCGGTGCAGCGACCACGCCGCCGTAGTACTGGCCCGCACTCGGCTCGTCGATCAGCACCGCGATCAGCAGGCGCGGATCGGAGGCCGGTGCGAAACCGATGAACGACGAGGCGTAACGATCCGGAGCGTACTGACCGTTGACCAGCTTGTGCGCGGTCCCGGTCTTCCCGGCCACGTGATAGCCGAGGACTTGCGCGCGCGGGGCCGTCCCGCCGGGCTCCGTGACCAGTTGCATCATGCGACGCAAGGTCGCCGCCGTTTCGGCGGATACGACTCGCATGCCGGCGACCGGTTCGTCGCGGCGCACCAGCGTCACCGGCAGCAACTCGCCATCGCCACAGAAGATGGTGTAGGCCCGCGCGAGCTGCATGAGACTGACCGAAATGCCGTGGCCGTAGCTCATCGTGGCCTGTTCGATCGGTCGCCACGTCCGATAGTCGCGCAGTCTCCCGCCGACTTCGCCCGGAAAACCCGAGTGCGGCGAAGCACCGAAGCCCGCCGAGGAGAACATCTCCCACAGTCGTTGGGAAGGCAAAGCGAGTGCCATCTTCGCGGTGCCGACGTTGGACGATCGCTGAATCACCTGCGAGACCGTCAGGTTCACTGGCGACACATGCGCGTCGCGGATCGTCGCGGGGCCGAGAGTGAGCGAACCGCCGGCGGTGGCGACCACCGAATCGGCGCGGAAGGCGCCAGTCTCCAGCGCCGTAGCCACCGTGAACGGCTTCAAGGTCGAACCGGGCTCGAACAGATCGGTGATGACGCGATTGCGGGCGCGCACCGCGTTGTAGCGCGCGCGATTGTTCGGGTTGTAGGTGGGCACGTTGGCAAGCGCCAGCACCTCGCCGGTCTTCACGTCCAGCACGACAATGCCGCCGGCCTTGGCCTGGTGCAGGCTGACCGCGGCCTTCAGTTCGCGATAGGCGAGGTATTGCAGCTTGAGGTCGATGGAGAGTTGCAGGTCGCGACCTTCCTGCGGCGCCCGGATGCTGGCGACATCTTCGACCACGCGACCGAGCCGATCGCGGATGACACGGCGGCTGCCCGGTCGACCCGCGAGCCACTCCTGGTAGGCCAGCTCGAGCCCTTCCTGGCCCTTGTCGTCCACGTCGGTGAAGCCCACCACATGCGACAGCGTCTCGCCGGCCGGGTAGTAACGGCGGTATTCGCGTTGCAGGAAGACCCCCGGCAGGTCGAGCTGCACGACCTTGGCGGCCTGTTCCGGCGGCAGATGACGCTTCAGATAGACGAAGTCTCGCGCGCGGCTGGCGAGGCGCGCCTTGAGTTCGCCCGGCTCCATGTCCAGCAACTTCGCGAGCCGCTCGCGCTGCGTCGGCGTGATCTCGACGTCGTCGGGACTCGCCCACACCGATTCCACCGGCGTGGAGATCGCCAGCAGCTCGCCGTGCCGGTCGGTGATCATGCCGCGGTGCGCGGAGAGCACGAGCGGGCGCGAGGCGTAGCGCGACGCGCCCTCCTTCTGCAGGAACTCCCGCTGCGGCCCCTGGAGGTACAACGCCCGGCCGAGCAGGATCACGAAGCCGGCGGCGAACAGCGCGAACACGAATCGCGTGCGCCAGGCCGGGAGCCTCAATGAGAGCTGCGGATGCGCGGACGGATTCATCGCGACACCGCACGTTCCGATGGATCGACGATCCGGATCCGCGACGAGGGCGGCACGCGCATCTTGAGCGAATCGACCGCGATCTTCTCGATGCGGGAATGCATGGCCCAGGTGCTCTGCTCGAGCATGAGCTGGCCCCACTCGACGTCGAGCTGCTTCGCCACCTCCTGCTCCTTCTGCAGCTCGACGAACAGCTTGCGCCCCTCGTGCTGGGCCGTGACCACACCGAGCGCGCACAGGACCGTGATGCCGATCAGCAGCAGGTTGAGCCGGATGATCACGCCGCGATCCTTTCCAGCGTGCGCAGGATCGCGCTGCGGGCGCGGGCGTTTGCGGCAATCTCCGCGGGGCTCGCACGCACGGCCTTGCCGACGAGGCGGAACTTCGGTGCCGGAATGTCGGCCGCGCGCACGGGCAGGCGCGGCGGCAGCGGCGGCGGCGACGCAGCCGCGCGCATCGCGCGCTTGACGATCCGGTCTTCCAGAGAGTGAAAACTGATCACCACGAGCCGCCCTCCCGCCGCCAGCCGATCCATCGAGGCCGGCAGTGCTAACGCCAGTTCCTCAAGCTCCTGATTGAGGTGAATCCGTAGAGCTTGAAAGGTACGCGTCGCCGGGTCCTGGCCTGGCTCGCGCGTACGGACGGCTTCTGCCACGATCGTGGCAAGTTGCCGTGTCGTGCGGAGAGGCTGTCGGGCCCGAGCCGCAACAATCGCTCTTGCAATCTGTTCAGCAAACCGTTCTTCGCCATGGGTCCGGATCACCTCCCCGATGTCTTGTTGTTCCGCCCGATCGAGCCACGCCGCCGCGCTTTCACCGCGCGTCGGATCCATGCGCATGTCGAGCGGCCCGTCCCGGCGAAAGCTGAAGCCCCGCGCCGGATCGTCGAGCTGCGGCGACGACACGCCGAGATCGAGCAGCACGCCATCCACGCGTGCGATGCCCGCCCCGTCCAGCACCTGCGTGATCGCACCGAAGTTCGCATGCACGCAGGCAAAGCGCCGGTCCTCGATCGCACTCGCCGCAACCACGGCTTCCGGATCGCGATCGATCGCCAGCAATCTTCCGGTGGGGCCCAGCCGCCCGAGGATCAGGCGACTGTGACCACCCCGTCCGAAGGTCCCGTCCACGTAGACGCCTTCCGGCCGCACGTTCAGGGCGTCCAGCGCCTCGCGCGCGAGCACCGGCGCATGCGCGCCCGCCGCGACCGCGGGCACCGTGGGGGTCACAGAGCGAAATTCTCCATCCCCGGCGGCAACGTTTCGGGTTGCGAAAGGCGCGCCAGCTGCGCCTCCCACGCCTCGGCGCTCCAGATCTCGAAGTGCGAGCCCTGGCCGACCATCATCACCTGACGCTCGATGCCGGCGAACTTGCGCAACTCGGGCGACACCAGCACCCGGCCGTTCGCATCCACCTCGAGTTCCTCGGCGAAGCCCACGAGCAACCGTTTCCACAGGCTGGTCTGGGGGTCGAAGCTGGAGAAGCCCATGATCCGTCCGCGAATCGGCTCCCAGGCCGGCGCGGGATACAGCAGAAGGCATCGATGCGGGTGTGCAGTTAGTACCAGCTTACCTTGCGACTCAGCAAACAAGCGGTCCCGATGCCGAGTTGGAACCACCAACCGGCCTTTCGCATCGAGACTGAGCTGAGCTGCCCCCTGGAACACGGTGTCGAGTCCTGCCTTGGTACTGATTATTCAGAAAAACCCACTTTATCCAACTTTTTCCCACTCTATTGCAAAGTTTCGACAGGGTCAAGGACAACTTGAGGGGTTTTCTTAAGCAGGACAATGACTTACCAGCAAGTCCTAAGGTCACGGTGAGATCGATCATAAAATCTATTGAAAATATATAGATATGATATTTTCTTAACGTGAATACTTAGAAAACGCGCGTCTCCGTGCCCCGACAACTGGCTCGGTGGGTATCGAAGGCCTTTCATGCTTGTCTGGCATGAATGAAAAGACCGGCTGCGGCTCGTCGAGCTGCAACCCGGTCGATGAAGATGCGAAGCTGGCCTGTAAGCCGGGTTCTGTCGGCGTTCGCACGCCGTGACAGCCATTCCTCTGGGACCGCGATTGCCCGCGGCCTCTAGCAACCTACCCGGGAGCGACGCGGGCCACGCCAATGCTCCCCTATTTGGTCTTGCACCGGATGGGGTTTACCGACTCCAGACGTTACCGCTGGAGTGGTGCGCTCTTACCGCACCATTTCACCCTTGCCTGATCCCTCGCGGGCCATCGGCGGTATCTTTCTGTTGCACTTTCCGTCGCCTCGCGGCGCCCGGCCGTTAGCCGGCATCCTGCCCTGCGGTGCCCGGACTTTCCTCTACCCACACGACTGATGAGCAGCGACTGTCCAGCCAGCTTCGCGAGCGGATTATCGCAGGCCGCGGGCTATACTCCGCCACTTGTTTGCTCCGCAAGCCTCATGTCCGCCACTGCACCAGCGCTGAACCAGACGTTTCGCCGCGACGCCCACGTCATCGGGCTCGTCGGACTCGCACACGGCACCTCGCATTTCTTCCACCTGATCATCGTCCCGCTGTTTCCGTGGCTCATGACCGACTTCGGCCTGAGCTACGCGCAGTTGGGGCTGCTCATGTCGGTGTTCTTCGTGATCTCCGGCACCGGCCAGGCGGCCGCGGGATTCCTGGTGGATCGCGTGGGCGCATTGCCCGTCCTGCTGACCGGGCTCGCGTTGTTCGGTGTCGCAGCCATCGTGTTCGCGGTCGCGCAGAACTATCCGATGCTGATGGTCGCTGCGGCGCTCACGGGCCTGGGCAACAGCGTGTTCCATCCGGCGGATTTCACGCTCCTCAATCGCCGCGTCAGCGCTCCCCGTCTGGCGCACGCGTACAGCGTGCACGGCATCGCGGGAACGCTCGGCTGGGCAGCTGCGCCGGCATTCCTGACGGGACTCGCCAGTACCGTGGGATGGCGCGCCGCCCTGATCGCTGCCGCCGTGCTCGCTATCGGCGTGCTCGTGACGCTCATCGTGAATCGTGCCGCACTGCAGTCACATGCCGAGCTCGATCACACCGGCGCGCCCATGGCTCGAAGCAATGCCGCGAGCATCGGCTTCCTGCGACTGCCTGCCGTCTGGATGTGCTTCGGCTTCTTCTTCATCACCGCGATGGCGCTCGGCGGCGTTCAGAGCTTCATGCCCCTGGCGCTGCGCGATCTCTATGGCACGCCGCAGTCGCTCGCCGCACTGAGCATCACCCTGTTCATGCTGGCCTACGCGGGCGGCATGCTGATCGGTGGTTTCCTGGCTGCCCGCACGCAACATCACGAACGCATCATCGTCGCGGCCTTCCTGCTCATGGCAGCGATGTCGATGCTGCTCGCCACCGGCACGATCCCGTTGCCGCTGATCGCGTTCCTGATCGCGATCATGGGCCTCGGTGCCGGCATCGCGGGTCCGTCGCGCGATCTGCTGGTCCGGGCAGCCGCTCCACGCAATGCCACCGGACGCGTGTACGGGGTCGTCTATTCCGGGCTCGACGTCGGCCTGTCGCTGTCGCCGTTGCTCTTCGGCGCGATGATGGACTCGCATCATCCGGGCTGGGTCTTCGTCGCGATCGGCGCCTTCCAGGCGTTGGCCCTGCTCACCGCCGTCGGCGTCGGCCAGAACACGGCCGCGCGCCGCGAACAGGCCGCCTGAAACCACCGGGAAACACTCATGGCAGCAGCCAACTCCGACACCACCAGCATGGCCCTGTTCTGCGACTTCGAGAACGTCGCGCTCGGCGTGCGCGACGCGAAGTACGAGAAGTTCGACATCAAGAAGATCCTCGAGCGCCTGCTGCTGAAGGGCAGCATCGTGGTCAAGAAAGCCTACTGCGACTGGGATCGCTACAAGAGCTTCAAGGCGCCGATGCACGAGGCCTCGTTCGAACTGATCGAGATCCCGCATGTTCGCCAGTCGGGCAAGAACTCCGCCGACATCCGCATGGTCGTCGATGCGCTGGACCTCTGCTATACGAAGTCCCACGTGGATACGTTCGTCCTCATTACCGGCGATTCCGACTTTTCGCCGCTGGTGTCGAAGCTGCGCGAGAACAACAAGACCGTGATCGGCGTCGGCGTGAAGAAGTCCACCTCCGACCTCCTCATCGCGAATTGCGACGAGTTCATCTACTACGACGATCTCGTGCGCGAGAAGCCGAAGAAGCAGGCGGCAGCGCGCAAGCGTTCACCGGCGAAGGCCACCCCGAAGAACGGCGGCACGGAGCCGCAAGCCGAGAACGATGCCGAGCGGACGCCGAAGACGGAAGAGGAAAAGCACCAGGAAGCGATCGACGTAGTGATGGAGACGGTCGAAGCGCTGTTCGAGGAACGGGGCGCCGAGGACAAGATCTGGGGTTCGATGGTGAAGCAGGCCCTGAAGCGCCGGCGCCCGGGCTTCAACGAGAGCTACTACGGCTTCGGTTCCTTCAGCAAGCTGCTCGACGAAGCAGAATCCCGCAAGCTGCTCGAACTCGAGCACGACGAGAAGTCCGGCGGGGTGATCGTCCGCGGCTTCAACGCCGACTGGTAGCCGGCTGCTTCAGGCGACCACGTCCACCTGTTGCACGACGCCGGCACCACCGGCTTCCGTGAGGTAGACGGCACTGGATCGAACGAGCCCGAGCGTTTCGTTCGCGGCGTTGCGCAGCGCGAAGGGCGTAGAGATCGCGGTCACCTGAAGCGCACCGATACCCGCGTCGGCAAGACCCGTCAGCGTGCCGCCGCCGTCGACCTCGGGGTTCCACAGACTCAGGGATGCGAACGCCTCGTCACCGCTGTCGACCCAGCCGTTGCCATCGCTGTCGAGCGCCGCCAGTTCGGCGAAGCCTTCGCCCGTCACGGGGCCGAACAGTTCCGCACCGGAATCGATACGAGCATTGCCGTTGCGATCGAAGGCCAGCAGCACGGTGCCGCCTTCGGGCAGCGGTACCGATTCGGGCGAACCATCGGCATTGAGATCGAACCGGAAACGCGCATCGGAAACACGGACCGCGCCACCTTCGAGATTCAGCATGAGCGGGTCTTTCGTCCGGGCCGGTGCGGTGGACACCGAAACACGGGACTCCGATGCAAACGTGCGTTCCATCACGAGATCCACGTCGAAGGCGATCGCGCGGCCGTCCTCGAGTTGGACTTCACCCTCGGCGTGAAATGCGGTGCGCTCGACTTCGGCGAGCCGCTCGATGCGCTCGTATTCGATCGCAGGTCCGCCCCGAGTCCCACTCGGAATCGTCCCGGCGGTTCCAGGATCCACCGCTCGCTGGTCCATGCGGAACAACCGGATCTCGCGGCCGAGCATGCGCTCGATGATCAGCTTGAGCAGATCGAGTTCGGGCGTGAGGCCGGTTCCCTCGTCGTCATTCTTGGGTGCCGCCTGGCTCGTCGGTTCGGGCCGAGCAGCAGTCATGCGGCGCGATTCGATCGTGAGCGTCTCGGTCACCTGGCGCGCCGACAGCGCGACTCGCTCGGAGGAAAGATTGACGGACGACTGGCTGACGATCATGGCGGCGCGCAGGAATGAACTCGCTGCTGCTTTTAACGGCAGCTTCCGCCGATTCTTAAACGCCGCTCGCGCGATCCAGCCCGGCGTCTTCCATCGACAACGGATCTTCGCGCGGCTCGAGATGCGTGATCACCGACGCGCCTGGCACTGCCGAACGGATGTCGCGCTCGATCTCCTCCACGAGATCGTGCCCCCGTTGCACCGACCAGGCTCCCGGCACCAGGACATGCACCGAGACGAAGGATCGCCCTGCTGCCTGGCGGGTCATCAGCGCATGAAAATCGATGCCGCGTGCCTCGTAGCGCGACAGCGCCGTGCGGATCGCGTCGCGGCCCTGTGCCGGCAACGCCCGATCCAGCAGCCCCCAGGCCGATCGCCGGATCAACCGGAATCCCATCCAGAGAATGTTCAGGGCCACCGCGATGGCGATGATCGGATCGAGCCACTGCCAGCCGGTCGCCGCGACCGCACCGACCCCGATGACGACACCGGCCGAGGTCCAGACGTCCGTCATCAGATGGTGCGCGTCGGCTTCGAGCGTGATCGAGTTGTGACGCCTGCCCACGCGCAGCAGCACGATCCCCACGCCGAGATTGATGAGCGAAGCGACCACCGAAATCGCGAGGCCGATGCCGACTCTTTCGATGGGTTGGAGATCCAGCAGGCGATGGACGGCAGTCCAGACGATCACCAGTGCAGCGAGAAAGATGAGGCTGCCTTCGAAACCGCTGGAGAAGTACTCGGCCTTGCTGTAGCCGTAGGCATGTTCCTCGTCGGGCGGTCTCTCGGCGAGTTTCAACATCCACAGCGCGACGATCGCCGCGGCGAGATTCACCAGCGATTCGATCGCATCGGACAACAGCCCCACGGAGCCGGTGAACCACCACGCTGCCGTCTTCAGGCCGATGGTGGCGAGCGCCGCCGCGATCGACAACCATGCATAGCGGGCGAGGCTCTCCATCCTCATTTCATTCGAGCGCCCACGATACGGTGCCGCCGGCGCGCAAGGGCACCAGTGTGTGGACGCCGTAAGGCACCGCGTCGGGCACGGTCCAGTCGCGCTTCACGAGGGTGAGTTTGCGCGTGTTGCGCGGCAGGCCGTAGAAGTCCGCGCCGTGGAAGCTCGCGAACCCTTCCAGTCGCGGCAGCGCGTTCGCCTGCTCGAAGGCTTCGGCATAGAACTCGATGCCCGCGTGGGCGGTATACATGCCGGCGCAACCGCAGTCCGTCTCCTTCGTGTGGCGCGCGTGCGGTGCACTATCCGTCCCGAGGAAGAATTTGGGATTGCCCGAAGTGGCCGCGGCCAGCAGAGCCTTGCGATGCTCCTCGCGCTTCAATACCGGCAGGCAGTAGTGATGCGGCCGGATGCCGCCCTGGAACAGCGCATTGCGGCTCATGAGCAGGTGATGCGCCGTGATCGTCGCCGCCACGTTGGCCGGTGCGGACTGAACGAACTGCACGGCCTGGGTGGTCGTGATGTGCTCGAGGACGATCTTGAGATGCGGGAAGCCCGCCACCAGGGGCGCCAGCGTGCGATCGATGAAGATGTGCTCGCGGTCGAAGACGTCCACCGCCGAGTCGGTCACTTCACCGTGGATCAACAACGGCATGCCTGCTGCCGCCATCGCCTCCAGCGCCGGGTAGCACCGGGCGATGTCGGTGACACCCGAATCGGAGTTGGTGGTTGCCCCTGCGGGATACAGCTTGACGGCGTGCACGAAGCCGCTTGCACGCGCACGCGCGATCTCGTCGGGCGCCGTCCGGTCGGTGAGATACAAGGTCATGAGCGGCTCGAACGCAACGCCCGGCGGCAATGCACCGAGGATGCGGTCCCGATATGCCCCGGCCAGCGCCGTGGTGGTGACCGGCGGACGCAGATTCGGCATCACGATGGCACGCGCGAATCGGCGCGCGCTATCGGGCAACACCGCGGCCATTTCCGCGCCGTCGCGCAAATGCAGGTGCCAGTCGTCCGGCCGGGTGATGGTGAGGCGGTTCAAGGGCACTCCTTCAGGTTTCCGGCGCCTGCTCCGCCTGCTTGAGGCGCAGGGCCGCATCGTACAGATCGTTGCGGCGCGCTCCGGTGATCTGGGCCGCGAGTTTCGCTGCCTGGGAGATCGGCAGCTCGCGCATCAGTATCCCGACCACGCGCAGCGCTTCTTGCGCCTGGGCATCGGCCTCGCGCGACAGTGCCGCGTGCAGGATCAGCACGAACTCTCCGCGCGCGTGATTCGGATCGGCGTCCATCCAGGCGATCGCCTCGCCGAGCGCGCATTCGTGGATCGACTCGAACACCTTGGTAAGTTCGCGGGCCAGCGTGATGCGGCGCTCCGGACCCAACACCGCCAGCAGATCCTCTACGCTGTCGCGCACGCGATGCGGCGCTTCGTAGAACAGAACCGGAAGATCCAGATGCGCATGGACTTCGATCGCCGCTCGACGGGCTTCGGACTTCGCGGGCAGGAAACCGCCGAACAGGAATGCCGTGCCCTCGATACCCGCCGCCGACAAGGCCGTGACCACGGCGCTCGGCCCGGGGATCGGCACCACGCTGCATCCGGCGGCACGAACGTCATGCACGAGCGACGCCCCGGGGTCGCTGACCGCCGGCGTACCGGCATCCGTGACCAACGCCACGGACTGCCCGGCTCGCAGCCATTCGACCACTTTTGCGGCTGCCATGCGTTCGTTGTGCTCGTGCGCGGCGACGAGCTTGACGTCGATGCCGTAGTGGTCCAGCAACCGGCGCGTGTGGCGCGTGTCTTCCGCCGCGACGATGTTCACCGAGCGCAATACGTCGAGCGCCCGCAATGTCACGTCTCTCAGATTACCGATGGGAGTGGCCACCACATATAATGTGGATGCCTCGGCCACGAAGGGATTCGCATGCAACGACGCCGCGTCCTCGTTCTACTCGCTGCATCACTATACTGGGGCATCGCTGCCTTCGCCACCGGGGGCGTGCGTGCGCAGACTCCGGCGACGCCAGCGCCGCCCGCCACACCAGCGACACCTTCGACCGATGCCCCGGCGCCGGTCGAAGAGCAGGAAAAGCCGCACATCGCGGCGCTGCTGCCCACCAAGTCCGCCAACTTCGGCAAGCTCGCGGACGCCGTGCGTCGCGGCCTGGCCGCGGGTGCAGCCGCCGGGGGCGCCAACGCGCTGCCGCTCATCGTCTATCCGACCGGCGACGACGCGAAGGAACTGGTGGACACCTACGATCGCGCGATCCGCCTTGGCGCGCGACTGGTCATCGGTCCGCTCACCAAGGCCGGCGTCCATACGATCGCGACGAGCAACGCGGTGACCGTGCCCACGCTGGCCCTCACCGTCCCCGACAGCGACGTGCTGCTCCCGGACGGCATGTACGCCTTCGGCGTGCAGATCGAGTCGGAGGCGCGCCAGATGGTGAAGATCGCGCTGTCGCAGGGCCGGCGCCGTGCCGTCATCATCGCGGCGGATAACCCGCTCGGCCGTCGGGTCGCCACCGCATTCGCGGAAGACTGGACGCGCTCGGGGCGCCTGATCGTGGACCAGTACCTGTACACGACCGACCAGGTGGCCCTGAAGAAGATCAAGGACGGCATCACCATCGGCAATGCCGACATGATTTTCCTGGCGCTCGATGCGCCCCGCGCACGCTCCATCCGTCCCTACCTCGGCAAGTTGCTGCCGACCTACGGGACTTCGCAGATCTACATGGCGGGGAGCGAAGTGGTCGGCCAGCACGACCTCAACGGCGTCACCTTCGTCGACATGCCCTGGGTGCTCATGCCCGATCACCCGGCGGTCATCACCTATCCGAGACCGCAGGGGGTGTTCGTCTCCTACGAGCAGGAGCGCTTCTACGCGCTCGGGATCGACGCGTGGCGCCTGGCCCAGGCGCTGCTCGAGTCCGGCTTCAACGACTCCGGCACGCTCGACGGCGTCACCGGCTATCTCTCGCCGGGGTCCGGCCGCCAGTTCAACCGTGAAGCGATCGCCGCACAGTTCATCCAGGGCCAGCCGAAGCTGCTGAATCCCGTGAGCGGCCGATGAGGGCGGAGGGCGACCGCGCCGAGGATGCCGCGCTCGCCTATCTGGAAGGCCACGGACTGCGGTTGAAGGCGCGCAACTATCGCTCGCGTTTCGGCGAGATCGACCTCGTCCTCGACGAGCGCGGCACCCTCGTGTTCGTCGAGGTGCGAAAGCGCTCCAGCGCCCGCTTCGGCGGTGCCGCCGAGAGCATCACCGCCGGCAAGCGCGACAAGCTCGTGGCCACGGCCAGGCAATACCTGGCCGGGCTCCGGCGCGACGTGCCCTGCCGCTTCGATGCGGTACTGATCGACGGTGCGGGCACCGTCGAGTGGATTCGCGACGCCTTCAGCGCATGACGCTCGAAGCGAACTCCCTGCGCAGCGCCGTGGTCCGAGGCGGAGTAAGCAGGTGCGTGTGACATAATTCAAGGCGGTTTTCTTCGGGACTCGACATGGATCTTCTGGGCCGGATCAATCAGCACTTCGCCGACAGCGCGAAGCTCAAACTGCAGGCGGTCGACACGCTGGCGGACCCGCTCCGGGCCGCGGCGGAGAAGATGTTCCACTGCCTGATGAACGAGGGCAAGATCCTCGCCTGCGGCAACGGCGGTTCGGCCGCGGACTCCCAGCACTTTTCGGCGGAACTGCTGAACCGCTTCGAACGCGAGCGTCCCGGCCTCGCGGCGATGGCGCTCACGACCGACACCTCGACGCTCACCTCCATCGCCAACGACTACGACTACAACCAGATCTTTTCGAAACAGGTGCGCGCACTCGGGCACGCCGGCGACGTGCTGCTCGCGATTTCCACCAGCGGCAATTCGCCGAACGTCATGGCAGCCGTGGACGCCGCGCACGAGCGCCAGATGGGCGTCGTCGCCTTGACCGGCCGCAATGGCGGGAAGATGGCCGCGCAACTGGGGGCTGACGACGTGCACATCTGCGTACCGTCGCAGGTCACCGCGCGCATCCAGGAGGTGCACCTGCTCTGCCTGCATTGTCTCTGCGACGCCATCGATCTGCAATTGCTGGGGGCCGAATGATGCGCTGTCTTATGTGGATCGCTCTCGCCGCGCTGGCGGGCGTGCTTCCGATGCTGCAAGGCTGCGCCAGCACCGCCACCGAGACCGGCACCCTCATCGCGGAGGATCGCCGCTCCAACGGCACCTACATCGACGACCAGGGGATCGAAGTCAAGGCCGGCAATCGCGTCAGCGAGAAGTATCGCGACCTGCACATCAACGTGACCAGCTTCAATCGCGTGGCCCTGCTGACCGGCGAGGCTCCCAATGCGGAGGCCAAGGCCGACGTCGGCAAGATCGTGCTCAGCGTGCCGGGGGTGCGCCTGGTGCAGAACGAGATCGCCATCGGGCCGGCAAGTTCAGTGACAGCCCGGTCCAACGACACGCACATCACCTCGAAGGTGAAGTCCCGGTTCATCGAACAAAGCAAGTTCCAGGTGAACCACGTCAAGGTGGTCACCGAGGCGAGCGTCGTCTACCTGATGGGACTGGTGAAGAGGAAGGAAGGCACCGACGCCGCCGGGATCGCCGCCACCACGGGCGGGGTGAGCCGAGTGGTGCAGGTGTTCGAGTACATCGACTAGGCCCTGCCAGGCCGCTACGCCTTCGCGGCGATCGCCTCCACCTCCAGCAGGAATTCGGGCCGCACCAGTTCGGGCACCACCAGCAGCATCGACGCAGGCCTCGCGTCACCGAGAAAACGCGAGCGCACCGCCACGTAGGGCTTGATGTCCTCGGCCCGCAGCAGATAGTGCGTGACCTTGACGAGGTCGTGCACGGTCATGCCCGCGGAAGCCAGCATCCGCAGGATGTGACCCCAGGCGAGTTCGGCCTGCAGCGTGATGTCCGCCGGTGTCTTGCCGTCCAGGCCGATGCCGGGCGTGCCCGACGTGAAAAGCCAGCGGGCGCCGGCCGGCGCCTCGACTGCGTCGCCGTACTTGCCGATGAGGTTCGCGACGCCGACATCGTGCAGCTTGTTCATTCGATCTCCTCCACTCGTTGGCCCGACTGCGGACGCAACGATACCCGGGTCAGCGGATTCCGGCGAACAGCGGCAAGGTCGCCCCTTCGAGCTGAAGCAGCGCCCGCTTGCGATGAAGCCCGCCGGCATAGCCGGTGAGGGACCCGTCGGCGCCGATCGCGCGATGACAGGGCACGATGATCGAGATGGGATTGCGGCCGTTCGCCGCCCCGACGGCGCGCGTCGCCGTCGGTTGGCCGAGCCGCTTCGCCATCGCACCGTAGCTGGTCGTTTCGCCGTAGGGAATCTCGCACAGGACGGTCCAGACTTTGCGCTGGAACTCGGTGCCGTGCGGCAGGATCGGCACGTCGAAGTCATGGCGCTCTCCGGCGAAGTATTCATCGAGCTGTCCGCGTGTGCGTGCGAACACGGCCAGGTCGGGGTCGTATTGCCAATCGTGCGCGACGCGCGGGACATACTTCTCGTCGACGAAATGCAGCCCGGTCAGGACGCGTCCGTCCGAGTTCATCAGGAGCTGTCCGATCGGCGAGGGGTGGTGTGCGTAGTGAATCATGGAGTCCTCATTTCAGTTGACGCCAGAGATGCATGACGGCATAGGCGCGCCACGGGCGCCATGCCTCGGCCATGGCGAGCACGCGTCGCGGGTTGGTCTCGCCCAGCGCCTTCATCACGCCGTAGTCCGTGTGTGGGAATGCATCCGGCCATCCCAGCGCTCGCATCGCCATGTACTGCGCCGTCCAGTCGCCGATGCCGGGCAACTGCTTCAGTGCAGCGATGCCCGCCTCCGCGTCGCCGCCCGGCTCCAGCGACAACGTGCCATCCGCAAGGCCCGCGGCCAGTGCCAGGATCGTCTTCGCTCGCGTGGCGATGATCCCGAGTGCAGCGATGTCCCCGTAGGCGAGCGGCGCAACGGACCCCGGCGACGGGAAGATTCGGGTCAGATGCTCGAACGGCGTCTCGACGCTTTCGCCGAAGGCCGCCACGAAGCGGCCTGCCAACGTGCGAGCCGCTCGTACCGTCACCTGCTGGCCCAGTACCGCTCGCACGGCGAGCTCGAAGGGGTCGAAAGCACCGGGCAGTCGTAGACCCGGGTGATCCGCCGCAAGCGAACCGAGAGCGGCGCCCACCTGCGCGGGATCGCAGGCGAGATCGAAGACCCGCTTCGTGCGCGCCAGCACCGCCGGCAGCGCTCGGGCGAGCGAAGCCGACAGCGAGACGCGAACCGTACGCTTGCGAGCCATCAGCCGCGCTTCGATCCAGCCCCGATGCTCGACGCCGCCCGCCGTGATTCGAAGGGTGCGGCGATAGGCTCCGTCCTGCACCTCGTCCACGCCGGCGATGCAGCGATCGGCAAAGAACGCCAGCATCGCCTCCCAGTCGAGCGGCGGCCGATAGGCGAGCTCGAACACGAACTGATCCGCGGTCGAACGCTCCGTGGTCGTGCGGCGGAGGTCCGTGGGCTTGAGCCGGTACCGGTCGCGGAACAATGCGTTGAAGCGCCGCAGGCTGTTGAAGCCGCTGGCCATCGCGACCTCGGTGGCCGACAGGCGCGTGTCGGTCATCAGGCGTTTCGCGAGCAGCAGCCGCTGCGTCTGGGCGAACGCTACCGGCGAGACACCGAATTCGGCCTGGAACACGCGACGCAAATGGCGATCCGACACGCCGAGGCGTTCGGCCAGCACCTCCAGGCTCGAGCTGTCGGCACCGCCGTCCTCGATGAGGCTCGCTGCCTGCTGGGCGAGACGGGCGGCCGCGTCCACGGCCGCATTGCCGGGGGCGAGTTCGGGCCGGCAGCGCAGGCAGGGCCGAAAGCCAGCGGCTTCCGCCGCTGCCGCGCTCGGGTGAAACGTGCAGTTCTCGCGCTTCGGCGGCTTGCCGGAACACACGGGGCGGCAATAGATCCTCGTCGACGAAACGCCCACGAAGAAGCGGCCGTCGAAGCGCGAATCGTGCGCCTGCAGCGCGCGATAGCAGCGATCCGGGTCGAGTTGCATGGCGCCATTATCGGCCCGGCGGAAAACGGCTGCTCGCCGTTTTCGGACATGCAATCCGAGACGGATCCGGCGCGCGGGACGGGTCAGCCCGGAGAACTGCCGCGCCGCAGGAACGCGGCACGCCGGTCGAGCAGTGCCTGGAAGTTGTCCATCGAGGCCAGGTGCAGGTGCACCCGTGCGAGGATGCCGCTGCGCTCGAGTTCCTGCAGCGTTTCGGGCGGCAGGCTCGCGAGCTTCGATTCGACCACCCGGAACATCCCCGTCAGCGTGAACGGTTGCCCGTCCGTGGGCTGCGCCTGCATCGTGAACGGCTCGAGCAACCCGAGCTCCACGATCCGGCGGCACATCTGCTCCGTCCTCGCGATGTCCGCCTCGTACTCGAAGACGAATTTCTGGGCCTGGGTCCATGCCGGCAGTGCTTCGCCGGCCTCGTCGAACAGGGCCTCGCCGGCGTCGATCAGGGTCGAACTCTCGACGCATACGATCCGTTCCGCCTGCTCCTGGCCGTCCAGCGTCACCTTCGACATGCAGAAGGGATAGCGCCGAACGTAGGCGGGTACGTAGCTGCGGCGATCCCACGTCTTGTCCCACAGCACGAAGAGATTCTGGTTGCGTTCGAGCGCCACCACGGCCATCGCGACGAAGCTCTTGCCCTCGTCGCCCGAGATGAACACCAGGGGATAGTCGCGGGCGGCCGGGACGAACTCCGCGAAACTGACCGGAATCGGATTGAGCGCGTGGAACATCTCCGGCACGGTGCGTGGGTCGGGGAGCGCGACCTTGTGCGTCTTCGCGAGCGGGACGATGTTCCGGTAGCCGTACGGTGGTGCGATATCCATCGGTGGGATCCTGGGGGTTGGAGAGACTCGGAGGTCGGCATTATCCAATGCCGCCGCCATACCGGCTTTCGGTGGCGATTCCGCGGCGCCCCTCCGCGGCGCGCGCGTAGAGCTCCAGCGTGATCTTGCGCGCGTCGGCGTGGTCCACCAACGGTGCGGGGTAGTCGCGACCAACAATCACCCCCGCCCCCGCTCGATCGACCGGGGGCAGGTTCCACGGAGCATGGATGTACTTCGTGGGCACCTCGGCCAGCTCCGGCAGGTACAGCCGGATGAATTTCCCGTCGGGATCGAAGCGCTCCGACTGCGTGACCGGATTGAAGATGCGGAAGTACGGTTGCGCGTCGCAGCCCGTCGAGGCCGCCCACTGCCAGCCGCCGTTGTTGGCAGCGAGATCGAAGTCGTTCAGGTGTTCGGCGAAGTACTGCTCGCCCCGGCGCCAGTGCACGTGCAGGTCCTTCACGAGGAACGACGCGACCACCATGCGCAGCCGGTTGTGCATGTAGCCCGAGGAGTTGATCTGGCGCATGGCGGCATCCACGAGCGGGTAGCCGGTACGTCCCCCGCACCAGGCGGTGAACCGGTCTTCGTCGTCCGGGAATTCCAGCGAATCGAACTCGGGCTTGAAGCTGCGCTCGACCACGTGCGGGTGGTGCCACAGGATCTGGAAATAGAAATCGCGCCAGATCAGTTCGGACAGCCAGGTCTGCGCACCGGCGGACTCGAGCGCATGGGCGGTGCGGGCGAGTTCCCGGATCGAGATGGTGCCGAAGCGCAAGTGCACGGACAGGTACGACGGACCACGCACGGCCGGAAAATCGCGGCGTTCCTGGTAGCCGTCGATCCGGGTCCGGAACTCTTCGAACAATTGGCGAGCCCCGTTGGCGCCAAGGGGAATCCTCAGCTGCCCCAGATTGGTCGGCCCGAAGCCCATCGCCTCGAGGGAAGGCACGTCGCCTCCCGTGTTGCGCGCGAAACTCGCTCGATGGCTCTCGACGGGATACGACTTCAGGAAAAAGCCGTCGACCTTCGCGAGCCACGCGTTCTTGTACGGCGTGAACACCGTGAACGGCCGCCCAGCCTGGGTCAGCACCTCATCCTTTTCGAAGATGCATTGGTCCTTGAAGGTGACGAATGCCCGCCCCGCCTCGGCGAGGCGATGTTCGACACCCGCGTCGCGAGCGATGGCGAGCGGCTCGTAGTCGTGGTTCGCGTAGACGGCATCGACGCCGAGTTCGGCCGCGAGCGCCGGAACGAGTTCCCGCGCCCGGCCGTGCAAGACCGTGAGGCCGCCGCCGAGCACTTCGAGTGCCGCCTTCAGTTCGACGACAGCGTGCCGGATGAATTCGACCCGACGATCGGCCCGGTTGGTCAGTGCATGGAGGATCTCGGTATCGAACACGAACACGCACCACACCGCGCGTGCCTCCTTCAGCGCGTGATGCAGGGCGGCGTGATCGTCGGCGCGCAGATCGCGCCGGAACCACACCAGCGCACGGTCGTGGCGGTCCCCCACCCTCAACCCATCTTCGAACGCAGGAAGCGCATCAGGCCACCGATCAATGGCAGCTTCGCATACAACTCTTCCGCGGTATCCCAGTAGTCGCGGTGATGGGCGATGCGCCCGTCGGATGCGAGGCGCAGATGGCTCACGCCGTGCACGAGCTGCACGATCTCGGGCTTCCAGCGCCGGATGCGGAAGGTGAAGTCCCATTCCAGCATCACCTGATCGCCGTCGACCAAGCGGTTCACGACCGTGAAACGCGGCTCCACCAGTGCCTCGAACATCCGCTCGAAGATCGCCCGGATGTCGACGAGCCCCTTCACCTCGTTGAACGGATCCTTGAAATACGCGTCCTCCGTGTAGACGAGTGCCATGTCGCCAAGGGACTTCGGCGTGATCGTCTCGAAGTAGCGAACGATGGCGTCGACGTCCGGCTTGTTCACAGGCCCGTGATCCTGCGCACCAGCGGAAAGTAGAGCGGATACGGGAGCAGTCGCAGGATCTTCAGCCAGCGCGTGAAGCGTTTCGGATAGTGGGTCTCGAACTCGCCGCGCTCGAGACCGCGCAGGGTCTGTTCGGCCGCCTCCTCCGCGGAAATCAGGGCAGGCATCCGGAACTCGTTGCCGTCGGTCAGGGGGGTCTTCACGAAACCGGGACTGATCACGTGCACGCCGATGCCGCGTGGTGCGAGGTCGATGTACAGCACCTCGGCGAGATTGAGCAGCGCCGCCTTGGTCGGCCCGTAGATGAGCGCCTGCGGCAGTCCGCCGTAGCCGGCCACGCTGGATACGATCCCGACATGCCCACTCTTTCGTTCAAGGAACTCCGGGACCACCGAGGCGAGCACGTTCAGGACGCCGTTGACGTTGACGTCGAAGAGCGCCTTCGCCGCATCGAGGTCCAGCTCCCAGGCGCGCATCGGCTGGTAGCTCCCCGCGACGATCAGGACCACGTCGACTGCGCCCCAGCGCTGGAGGAGCGTGCGATGGGCCGCCGCTACGGTGCCGGCATCGGTGACGTCGAGCGGCAGCGCAAGTCCGCGTCCCGGCGGGGCCGAGGCGACCATGGACTCCAGCGCCTCCCGCTTTCGGGCCGAGACCGCCACCAGCGCTCCGCGCGCGAACAGGGCACGTGCGACAGCCGCGCCGATACCGGTCGAAGCGCCGATCACCCAGACGCGCTGGGCGGCCCAGTCGCCGATGCGCGGATTCAGCGGCAAGGGATCAACCCCGCTTGCGGAAGCTGATGAACACCTGTGCCACCTCGACGCCGAACTTGGTGATGCTGGTGCGATTCAGCAACACCTGGTCGTCCATCTGGTACATCCAGTCGTCCACGCTCAGGTGCACCGTGGAATCGCCATACGGAAAATCGAGCACGTAGGCAAAGCGGAACGCGTTGCCCGCAGCCTCGCCCTGCGCCTCGCCGACCACGTCGGCCGCGGTCCCGACATAGCGATCGCCGTTCTTTCTGAGCGTCCACACCCGCCGCTGCGACCGGCCGTCGGAGTAGGTGAAGTGCTCGTCGAGCGTGCCGGTGTCGCCGTCCCAGCTCGATTCGATCACCACCTTGAAGCGCTGCGAGATCTTGCCGTCGCGATTGCGCACGATGCCCCACGCATCGATGGTTCCGTCGAAATAGTGCCTGAGGTCGAGGACGGGCTTCTCGGCACGGAAGTCCTCGACCTTCACGGACGTGCAGCCGGCCAGGAGGACCGCCGCGAGAATCATCAGGCATCTTCGGATCATGACAGGGTAGTTCCTCGGGAAACAGGTGCGGCCCATGCGCGGGTTTCGATGGGCGCGAACCACAGGGTCGCCACCGCCAGCAGCTTGAGCGCGCATGGTGCTGCGGCGTACATGAAGGAGAGCTGCCCCATGGCAGGCTGGGCCGTGCCGGGCTGGTAGCCGAGCACCCCGAGAATGGGCAGTGCGATGCCCGCGGCGAGCGCAAGGTTCAGCTTCTCGGTGAGTTGCCACAGGCCGAAATACGCACCATCCGGACGCGTCTCTCCGGCACCGCGATCGCGATCGACGACGTCGGCCAGGATGGAAGGAGGCAGTGCGAGTTCAGCTCCGTAGGCGATTCCGGACAGCGCGCACACCATGCCGAATTCCCAGGCATCGCCGCTGCCGAGCAGGAATGCCCAAACGAACGCGGCCACGCTCATCAACATGCCCATCAACCACGCGTTCTTCTTGCCGACCCGCCTCGACGCCAGCACCCACAGGGGCATGCCGAAAGCACCAAACACGAAGTAGAGCACGAGGAACGCGGCGTTCAATTCGGGGCGCTCCAGCACGTCCTGCACGTAGAACAGGATCAACGTGGCGGGAATCGCGGAGGCGACGCCGCTCATCACGAACACGGCGAGCAGCCAGCGGAAACCGTGATTCGAAAGCGGCGCCGCGAGCGATTTCATCAACCCTTGCGACGGGCGAACGGGCGCCGTCCGGGCGATCGCGGCGCGCGGCGATCCGAATAGCGTCAGGCCTGCGCCGAGCACCAGGATCGGAACATAGAGAAGGCTGAACCGGCGCAGGCCCTCGGCGAGATCGCGTGCCGGACCGAGATCGCCATCGGCAACCGTTGCCAGCATTTCCGGCAACGCCGCCGCGATCAGAACCCCCACGACGCCGAAGGCACCGCGCACGGCAGTCACGCGAGTGCGCTCGTGGTAGTCGTCGGAGAGCTCGGCGCCGATGGCGAAATAGTTGATCGCGCCCATGCTGAAGCCGAGGTACACGATCACCAGGCAGCCGGCGAGCCAGGCCGACAACCCCGCGCCGTGAATCGCGGGCGGATGGAACAGACCGATCATGCCGACCGCGAGCAACGGCACCGCGGCCACCAGGAACGGATGGCGCGAACCCGATGCCGCAGCCGTTCGGTCGCTCCACCAGCCGAGCAGAGGATCCTGCAGCGCATCCAGCAGCCTCGCCGCCAGCAGGATCGCACCGACCGTCGCGAGCGACAGCCCGAGCGTGTCGCCGTAGAACTTGGGAACAAAAACGTAGACCGGAAGTGCCGCCATCGCGAGCGGCAGCGCAAGCGCCGCGTAGGCTCCGAGGCGCGCCCGCGGCAGCGGGCTGCCGTTCACTGCCGGCCCAGCAACGCGGCGCGCAGTTTCGGCTCCCGGGTGGCGGGGTCGAGCCAGATGGAGAAGAAGGCACGCGCGAACTCGAGGTCGTTGATCAACCCGGTGGAGCGGCCCTGATGGAAGAACTCGACACCCGCACCCGGGCGATAAACGCCCGTGATGTGGTCGCCACTCTTCACGTCGGGAAACGCGCGCCGCATCAGTTCACGCCACGCACCCAGCTTGCGTTCGTCCCGAAAACCCAGCCGCGAGATCTCGTCCACGCTCGCGTCCGCGATCCTGCTTCCGGAAAAGGATCGCGCGTAGCGGATGTCGAGTACGAAGACCTGGTCCCATTGCCATTCCCGGCCCTGGACCCACAGAGTGGCGTCGTACAGGTGCAGGCCGAACCAGCGCATCTTGCCGTGACCGAGGACGCGCAGATTCGCGCTCTCGGCCTGGAGGTCGGAGGGCAGCGAAGACACGTTCGCCGAGACCGGCGACACGATCGCGAACATCAGGAAGAGCGTGGGGAAGAGCCTAGACACGTTTCAACTCCACTTGCAGGACATCGATGGTGCCGGCCCGGAAACCGGCTTCGCAGTAGGCGAGATAGAAATTCCAGGTCCTGACGAAGCGCTCGTCGAAGCCGAGCGAATGCAGTTCCGTGAGGCGCGCATTGAAACGCTGCCGCCAGCGCCGGACGGTCTCCGTGTAGTCGAGGCGGAAGGCGAGACTGTCACCCACGACTAGCCCCTGCTGGGAAGCACGGTCGCGGAAGATCTCCTCGGAGGGCAGCATTCCGCCGGGGAAGATGTACTGCTGGATGAAATCGGTACCCGTGCGATAGCGGGCGAACAACCGGTCGGCGATGCTGATGGTCTGGACCAGCGCCCGGCCGCCCTTCTTCAACCGATCGCGCACCGCGCGGAAGTACTGCGGCCAGTACTTTTCGCCCACTGCTTCGAACATCTCGATCGAGACCACGTGATCGAATTCGCCGCGGACGTCGCGGTAGTCGCGCAGTTCGAAGGTCACGAGTTCACCGAGACCCGCCTTGTCGATCCGCTCTCGCGCGAAGGCGAGCTGCTCCTTCGAGAGCGTGATGCCGTGCACGCGGCAGCCGCGCGTGCGCGCCGCGTGCTCGGCGAATCCACCCCAGCCGCAGCCCATCTCGAGCACGCGGTCTCCAGCCCTGACGCCCAGGTTCTCCAGGATGCGCTCGTACTTGATCGCCTGGGCATTCTCGAGGCTCAGGTCCATGCGCCCCTCGAACATCCCCGAGGAGTAGGTCATCGTCGCATCGAGCCAGAGCGCGTAGAAGGCGTTGCCCAGGTCGTAGTGCGCGTGGACGTTGCGTTTCGCCTGGGCGCGCGAATTGGTGCGCAGCAGATGTCGCAGCCGGTAGGCGAGCGAGCCCCACCAGCGGCCGTAGATCGCCGACTCGAGGGCCGAGTGGTTCACGGCCACCACCGCGAGCAGGCGCGCGAGGTCCGGCGTGTCCCAGCGCTTTTCGATGTAGCTCTCCGCGAACCCGATGTCGCCGGCGCGCAGCACGTCGGTGCACACGCGCCAGTCGTGGATGCGCAACATCGCCTGCGGCCCTGGGTCCGGACCCACGAAGGCGTGCAAGCGCCCGTCGGGCGTGATGAGGTCGAGCTGCCCCACCTGCAGGCGCTCGAGAATCGCGAGCAGCAGCCGGGCTACACGGGGCGGGGGCGCGATATCCAGGGTCTGCTGGTGCTGGGGAGCGGGCATGTCCTTCAGGTTCATCGTGTGGTCTCCCGGACGGGCGGCAACGGCTTGGAGACGAAGCGCACCCCCTTGAGCCACAACCTCAACGCCTGCCAGTGGATGCGCGCGATCACCGCGACCGTCATCCAGGGATACAGCGCGAACGCCCGGAGGATCCCGGCCGTGTTCATGGGTCGCGCTTGCCCGGAAACCGACGTGACCAGAAGTTTACCGGCTGGGTCGTCGTAGTCGATACGTACCCTCGTCGCTGCCGGATCGACCGCGAACTGGAAGCGGTAGTCGCCCGCCACCTCGCAGAAGGGCGAAACATGGAACACCTTGCGGGCGCCGAGCACGTCCTCGCGCTCGATCGGCCGCTCGTCAGGGTGGGCGAGCAGGTAGTTGTGACGCTCGCCGAAGGTATTGCTGACTTCGCAGACCACGGCCCGGAGGCGGCCGTCACGGTCGTGACAGAGCCAGAAGCTCACCGGATTGAACACGTAGCCCAGCACACGAGGAAAGGCCTGGAGCCAGATCTCGCCGTCGGCGGAGCGGATGCCCTCGGTAGCCAGCAGCGAGCGGATCCAGGCGTGGAGGTCGCTCCCGTCACGCGCACCGTGGTCGCGGCGATGAAAGCTCAAGAGGTTGAAGCGGTCGACCGAGAACAACGGGCCGGTCAGGCGCCCGATGGACGCCACCGGGAAGCGCACGAAGAAAACCCCATAGGAGAACACGTTGCGCTTGGGCCGCAGCCGCGCATGCATGACCCGGCCGAAGAAGATCAACGGCCCTGAGCGATTGTCGACCGCACCTGCCATGGCGCCGTCACCCCCATTGCATTGGCCACTGCCAAACCGGATTTCAATCCGTCTTCGTGAAAACCATACCCGGTCCAGGCACCGCAGAACCAGGTGTTGCGCCGACCCTGCATCGCGGGAATTCGCTTCTGTGCCTCGATGGCCGCGACATCGAACACCGGATGAGCATACGAGATGCGTCTGAGAACCGACTCCGAACGCGGCGCCCGCGCCGGGTTGAGCGTCACGATCACCGGCGCCTTGCACGGCAGCGGTTGCAGCACGTTGATCAGGTAGCTCACCGTGACCGGACGTCCGTCGAGGCGCGCTTCGCCCGTCAGGTAGTTCCAGGCGGACCACGCATCGCGCGAGCGTGGCAACAGGCTTTCATCGGTATGCAGCCACGCATCGTTGGGCTGATAGCCGATGGCGCCGAGCACGGCGCTCTCCTCCGGATCGACATCTTCCAGCATGGAGAGGGCCTGGTCGCTGTGGCCCGCCAGAACGATCGAGTCGAATCGCTCGACGCCGCGGGCGGTACGAACCTGCACGCCTTCAGGACCGCGGCGAACGCCCAGCACCGGCGAACCGAGTCTCACGTCTTCGATATCGGCCGCCAGCCGCCGGACGTATTCCCGGCCACCACCGACGACCGTCCGCCATTTCGGCCGCCCGTTCACCTGCAGCAGACCGTGGTTGTAGCAGAAGCGCAGGAACGTGGAGGCCGGATAGCCGAGCATGCTGGCCGTAGGACAGGACCAGATCGCGGCGCTCATCGGCAGCAGATACCACTCCCGGAACGCGCGCCCGTAGCCGCCTCGATCGAGGAATTGCCCCAGGGTACCTTCGGCGGCCACGTCCTGCTCGACCAGGGCCGTGGACTGCCGGTTGAAGTGCAGGATGTCCTTGAGCATGCCCCAGAACTCGGGCTTGATCAGGTTGCGCTTCTGCGAGAACACCGTGGCGAGACTGCTGCCGGCCCATTCGAGCCGGTCCTCGTCCACTCGCACGCTGAACGACATGTCGCTCGCCACCGAGGCGACGCCCAGGTGGTCGAACAATGCGCACAGGTTGTCGTAGGTTCGATCGTTGAAGACGAGAAATCCGGTATCGACGGGGAAGGTGCGCCCTTCCAGCGTCACATCCACCGTGTTCGTATGACCGCCAAGCACGTCGGCAGCCTCGAACAGCGTGACTGCGTACCGTTGCGACAACAGCCACGCGGCCGATAACCCGGAGATGCCCGAGCCGACGACCGCTACGCGCCCCGATTCCATGGGACTACGCGGCGACGCGCTTGCCGTGCACGCTGCACGGGCATGTCGAACGGTCGCGAGGCCCTTTGAAATCCGCCCATTCAGGGGCGAACCGGGCGTTGGACGACGCGAATCGATCGGAGATGTTCACACCAGTTCCAGCTTCTACTGCTTCGACTTCAAAAGGGTTCAGGCCGCAGGCGATCCGCGCGGGGGTGGCACGCGGGTGAGGGGAGACGTGCCTGCGGCCTGAAGGGGGTGGGCCGTCAGTTGGCGATATGTTGCAACGCCGACCACGGCATCATCGTCGAGCGGATCGACCCGTCGACGGCACGACCATGCAGTTCCAGGTATTCGGCAAGGCGGGAATCGGTCGGAGCAGCGGGGGCGGCATCCGCAGCGGCGCTTGCCCGGTGTTCACAACTCTCTCCTGGCGTCCGATTCGATGCATCGATCGCACGACCAGATCTTGGCTCGATGGCGTCCAGGGACGATTCCACCCGTCCCGCGAACGTAGCCCCCGACAATCCGAGAAAGATCAGGAACATCACCGCTGTCACCGTACCGTTCCGTGCTTTCCTGTCCATGGGGTTACCTCGAAAATTGTCCTAGTCAAACAACATTGTGCTGCTTACACTACGCAACCAGTCGTTCTTTGTCAAACGATTGTCCAAGACAATATTGGCTTCTCGGCAACACTCTGGTGACGATGGAAAAAACTGACTCTGGCGCGCCAGATCGCACCGCCGGCGGGGGTTTGGTCGCACCGGTCCCTGCGCCGGACGAAAGCACGATGCTCAGCATCAGCGCGGTGGAACGGGATACGGGCCTCTCCAAGGACGTACTGCGCATGTGGGAACGCCGTTACGAGTTCCCCCAGCCTTTACGAGACAAACACGGCGAACGGATTTACCCGCCGGAACAAATCACGAAATTGCGCGCGATCCGGCGACTCATGGACCGCGGCTACCGGCCGGGCAAGATCATCGGACTGGCGCTCGACGACCTGAATGCGCTGGGCTCCGCTCCGACGGCCCGATCGGAACACGATGCCGAACTCCAGGAGATCCTGGACCTGATCCGGAGCCACCATTTGCCGGAACTGCGCCAGCGCCTGAACCAGCGCATCATGAAGCAGGGCCTCCAGCGGTTCGTGCTCGAGACCGTCGTGCCGCTAACCACCGCCGTGGGCGAAGCCTGGGTGCGGGGCGAGTTCGCCGTGTTCGAGGAACACCTCTACACCGAGCAGATCCAGAGCCTGCTGCGCAACGCGATCGCCACAGCCCAGGCACACAGCAAGGCTCCGCGCGTGCTGCTCACGTCCTTTCCGACCGAGCAGCACGGCCTCGGCCTGCTCATGGTGGAATCGATGCTCGTCTGCGACGGCGCGACCTGCATTCCCCTGGGCACGGAGATGCCGGTGCAGGAGATCGTACGGGCCGCCACGGCCCATCGTGCGGACGTGGTCGCCCTGTCCTTCAGCTCCGCGTTCCCCGAACGCCAGGCCGCGTCCGGACTGCGGACCCTGCGCGTCAGCCTGCCCCGGGAGATGGCGATCTGGGCTGGCGGCGCCTGCGTCAGGCGCCTGCGCAAGTCCATCGAAGGCGTGAGCCTGGTCCGTTCGCTGGAACAGATCGGCGCCCACCTGATCGACTGGCGCGCCGCCCACGGCAAACCCTGAGGCCGGTCGGAACCGCTCGAGATCGAACTCAAACCGATCCAGAGCGTCCCATGCGGGTGGCCCTGGCTCGGCGCCATCGCCGCGCAACGATTCACCACGTACAAGAAAAGTTGACTCGGATCTCCGACCGAGCGGCTTCGATGGCTGAAACCGCCGCCCCCGTTTAGAATCCCGCCCCTTTGCCGGATACCCGCGAGGTCCTGTCCGCATGCTCTATCCCGAACTCTACAAGTCGCTCGAAGCCGTCCGCTGGAATATGGCCCGGGACGTCCCCTGGGATCAGTTCGACGGCAACATGCTCTCCGAGGAGCAGGCCCAGACCGTCAAGATGAACGCGATCACGGAATGGTCCGCACTGCCGGCCACCGAGATGTTCCTGCGCGACAACATCCACGACAGCGACTTCTCGGCGTTCATGTCGGTCTGGTTCTTCGAGGAGCAGAAGCACTCGCTGGTACTGATCGAGTACCTGCGCCGCTTTCGTCCCGAGCTGGCCCCGACCGAGGCGGAACTGCACGCGGTCCGCTTCCAGTTCGATCCGGCTCCGCCGCTGGAGACGCTGATGCTGCATTTCTGCGGCGAGATCCGGCTCAATCACTGGTACCGCTGCGCCTCCCAGTGGCACACCGAACCGGTGATCAAGAAGATCTACGACATCATCTCGCGCGACGAGGCGCGGCACGCGGGCGCGTACCTGCAGTACATGAAGCGCGCCATCGAGAAACTCGGCGACGAGGCGCGCACCGCCTTCGCCAAGATCGGCATGCTGATGGCGAGTTCGTCGCGCAGCGGCAAGCCGCTCCACCCCACGAACCTGCACGTCAGCAAGGATCTCTTCCCGCACGACACCGTGCAGTCGAAGCTCCCCGATCCCGACTGGCTCGAGCACTGGCTCGACGAACAGATCCGCTTCGGCAAGGAATGGGAGACCCGGGTCGTCACCATGATCCTGAAGAACCTCTCGATCCTGTTCGACCGCACGTTCGACACCGTGCAGGAGCTCAATCGCTACCGCAAGGAACTGATCCGCGCCCAGCCCGGCGCCGAGCAGCCCGCATAGCGCCTCGGCGATGGTGGCGCCACCGGCTTTCGAGTCGAAGCTCTGCCTTCCCACCGATCTCGCGGTCCGCGCGGCGCGGCTGCGGCGGCCGCTCGTGTTCACCAACGGCGTGTTCGACCTCCTTCACCGCGGCCACGTCACCTACCTTGCGGAAGCGCGGGCACTGGGTGCCAGCATGGTGATCGGTTTGAATTCCGATGCCTCGGTGAAGCGCCTGGGCAAAGGCGCCGATCGCCCGCTCAACGCGCTCGAGGATCGAGCAGCGGTCGTAGCCGCGCTCGAGGGGGTCGATCTCGTCACGTGGTTCGAAGCCGACACCCCGATCGATCTCATCCTCGCTTGCCGCCCGGACATCCTGGTGAAGGGCGGCGACTGGCCGATCGCGAAGATCGTCGGTGCCCCGGAAGTCCAGTCGTGGGGCGGCACGGTGCACTCCATCGCCTTCCGCCACGAAAGATCGACCACGTCCCTCCTCGCCCGCATTCGCGGCGCGTGACGTTTCTCCTCAATCGGCCGGAGTACCGGTCCGAAAGGCTATCCCATGCGTGCAAGCATCTCGAAGTTCCTCCGCGACCTGTGGACGCTGGCCAGGCCGTACTGGTTCTCGGACGAAAAGCTCTCGGCGAGGCTGCTGCTCGCCGCCATCGTGGTGCTGACGCTCGCCATGGTGTACATGAACGTGCGGATCAGCTACTGGAACAACGAGTTCTACACGATGCTGCAGAAGCGCGACGGGGCGCGGTTCGTCCCTCTCATCCTGCAGTTCACGCTGCTTGCGACCATCTACATCGCGATGGCCGTGTACCAGTTCTACCTGCGACAGGCCCTGCAGATCCGCTGGCGCCGCTGGCTCACCGCCCACTACCTGGACGAGTGGCTCGCCGGCCGCACGTACTACCGCATGCAACTCACCGGGCAACAGACGGACAACCCGGACCAGCGCATCGCCGAAGACCTCAACCTGTTCGTGGAAAAGACGCTGTCGCTCACGCTCGGGCTGCTCGATTCCGTCGTGACCCTCCTGTCCTTCGTCGGCATTCTCTGGGGGCTCTCGGGCGCGCTCGAGTTCACATGGAACGGCGAGACCTGGGAGCTCTATGGCTACATGGTCTGGGTTGCCCTCGCCTATGCCATCGCCGGGTCGTGGATCTCGCACCGCATCGGTCGCAAGCTGATTCCCCTGAGCTTCGACCAGCAGCGCTTCGAAGCGGACTTCCGCTTCGGCCTGGCGCGCTTCCGCGAAAACACGGAGAGCGTTGCCCTATACCAGGGCGAGGATGACGAACGGCGCGGCTTTGCCAAGCGCTTCGCACTGCTCGCTCAGAACTGGTGGGGCATCATGAAGCGTCAGAAGCTCCTGAACACCTTCACCAACGGCTACAGCCAGGCCGCGATCATCTTCCCGTACATCGTCGCCGCGCCACGGTACTTTGCGGGCAAACTCGAACTCGGCGATCTCACGCAGACGGCATCGGCGTTCGGGTATGTGCAGAATTCGCTTTCCTGGTTCATCAACGTCTATCCGGAGTTCGCTGGCTGGAAGGCGACCGTCGACCGGCTCACGGGCTTCCACAATGCGATCGGCGCAGCCCAATCCGAGGCTCGCTCCGATTCGGGCGTCGTGATCGACGGCTCCGAGAGCGGCTCGCTGCACATCGACGGCCTGGACCTCGCACTGCCCAACGGGCAGGTACTGCTCGCCGGGGCGTCCGAGACCCTTGCAGCCGGTGAACGAGTCCTCGTTCGCGGGCCGTCCGGTTCCGGCAAGAGCACGCTCTTTCGAGCACTCGCGGGCATCTGGCCCTTCGGGCGCGGCCGCATCCGGACACCGCGCGGGTTCGCGCCGCTGTTCCTGCCGCAACGGCCGTACTTCCCGATCGGGACTCTGCGCGAATCCGTCACCTATCCGGCCAAGCCCGGGTCCTTCGACGATGCACAATTGCGCACGACCCTGGGCGACGTCGGACTCACCCATCTCGCGGGGCGGCTCGACGAAACAGCGCAGTGGAACCAGCAGCTATCCGGTGGCGAGCAGCAGCGCGTGGCATTCGCACGGGCATTGCTTCTCAGGCCGAAATGGCTGTTCCTCGACGAGGCCACTGCGAACCTCGATCCGGCCGCCGAAGCCGAACTCTATGCGCTACTGAACGAACGCCTCCCCGAGACGGCCATCGTCAGCATCGCGCATCGACCGGAACTCGATCGCCATCATCAACGCGTGCTCCAGATCGATCCGGAACGACATACGCTGACGGAGGTTCCGGCCCCGGCGTAAGACGCGGCCTTCCTCAAGGGCACTTCGCCGCACGCACCGAGGTCGCCGGCAGTTCCGATCGCAGTTCCACCAGGCGTTGCGCGACGGCCTCGCTCGGATCGCGCACGTACAGCGCCGTGAGACGCACCTGCTGCTGTCGTGCGCCGACCACGGCGGAACGCACGCCTTTCGATCTCAGTTCCTCGAGGAAACGCTGCGCCCCGTCCTCGCTGCGGAATATGCCCAATGAGATCGAGTTGTCCCAGTCGCCGCGCTCCTGCACGAGATACACGTCGTTCACACCGAGACTCTTCACCTCCGCGACCTTGCGTTCCGCGAGCTCGCGCGATTTCTGCGGCGGCAGGTAGACCCACCAGCCGGCGATGACCGACACCGGAACGGTGGTCAGCCGATTCCCGAGCGCGAGTGGTTCGAGTGCCGCGCGTGCCCGGCTCAACTCCTCGGCGGAGAATGGGCCCCATTCGATGCACGCTTCGGGCCGAGGCGGTGGCGCCGGCTCGCTCTCGCCATTCACGATCCGGATCTTCGTGGTGTTCACCTGAGACTCGAGCAGCGTCGCCTCGGTGCTGCCGCGCTGGCGCTCGAGCAGGAGACCCCACGCTGCGAGCGCGAGGTTGGCGATGAGCAGGACCGCGACGAACGACTTCATGCGGCGGCGACGACGAGGCCGTCCAGCACGAGCGTGTCGACCTGCTGCACCGGCCGGACGATATGGGGCAGCAGTCGTGGCGCGGCGCCCCCGGAGAGCAGGATGGTCGGTGCAGGAGGCAATCGCGCTTCGAGCCGGCGTGCGGTCGCGTCGATGGCGCCGATCGCCGCATCGATCGCGCCGGTCGCGAGCGCATCGGGCGTGTTGCGGGGAAAATCCGCGAAGCGGCCGGCATCCACCCGCAGGCTCTCGATGCGACGAGCGAGCGTGTCCACCATGAGATCGATGCCCGGCAGGATCACGCCGCCGACGAACTCACCCGAGGCCGTCAGCGCATCCACCACGATGGCCGTGCCTGCATTGACCACCACGCAAGCGCCCGATACACGCGTGCGAGCCGCGATCAATGCTGCCCAGCGGTCCCCGCCGAGCTGCAGCGGCGCCTCGTAGCGGTTCACGACACCGGCCTGCTCCAATTGCGGGGCAAACGGCACGAGGGTCACGCTCAACACGGCCAGCGACATGGCGATCGCCTCGCCGACTTCGCTCCCCGCCACGTTGGAAACGATCGCGCGCCGCGGCTTCGATCCGAGTTCCGACCAGACCTGGGCCAGCCGCAGCGCCTGGTGCGTGGGTACCGATCCGCTCGCGACCCAGACACCGCGATCGTGCAGCCCCCACTTGATGCGCGTGTTGCCCGCGTCCACTGCCAGCAGCATGTCACACGGCTCCCGGTGCGGCACGCAGACTCACTTCACCGCCGTGGAAGCGCCGGATGCCCTGTGCGGTCTCCACCAGAAGCGATCCGTCTTCCGCGGTTCCACGCGCGTGCCCCCGCACCGGCTCGCCGTGGCCGGGATTCACCACGACTTCGGCGTCCTGCAGCGCATGCCAGCGGCGGAACTCCGGCTCGAGCGGCGCGAAGCCTTGATGCGAAAATGTATCGAGCCATTCGGCCAGTTCCCCCAGCACTGCCGCCAGCACGCGGTTGCGATCGTGTCCGACGCCGGCTTCGACGGCATCCGCGATCGGTTGGTCGATGCGATCCCGCCATGCAGCGGGCATCCGGACGTTGAGCCCGATGCCGATCACGGCGGTCGCGGGTCCGAGCGCGTCGCCCTGCACCTCGATCAGGATGCCCCCCAGCTTGCGGCCGCGGAACAGCACGTCGTTGGGCCACTTGAGCTTGACCTCCGTCGCGCCAAGGGCTGCCAGCGCCCGCGCCACGGCGATACCCACCACAAGGCTCAACCCCGTCAGCCCGGAAGCGCCGGTCTCGAATCGCCACAAGACCGAGAAGGTCAGCGCCCCGCCGAGCCCCGTCGTCCATGCGCGCCCGCGACGCCCACGCCCGCCGCTCTGCAGCTCCGCCGCGAGCACCGACCCGGGGCGAAGCACGGCAGCACGGTCCAGCAGCGCGGTGTTGGTCGATTCGACCTGCTCGGCCACTTCGATCCGGAACCGTTTTGCCCGAACACCAAGCAGTTTCGCAACGCTCTTTGCGTCGAGCCACACGGGTCCTTCTGCAAGGCGATAGCCCCGCCCCCGCACCGATTCGACGGCGAGACCGAGTTCGGAGGCTTCCCGGACCGCGTTCCAGACGGTCGCGCGCGTGACGCCGAGCGCCGCCGCGATGTCCTCGCCCGAATGGAAGTCGCCGTCGCCGAGCCGGCGCAGCGTGGCGAGCGTGAGGGGATTCATGGTGGCGATTATCGCATCGCGACCGTCATCGAGGCATGGCGCCCGATCCCCTTGATCCAAGTCAATGCCCGCAGCAGCCGTGCTCCGCATACTCGCGGCACGCCGCTGCCATGTCTGGCGGCACGGAGGAGGCCCACATGTACAAGCACATCCTGATCCCCACGGACGGTTCGGCACTCTCGAAGAAGGCCGTCAAGAAAGGGGTCGAGTTCGCCCGCGAGCTGGGCGCCAAGGTCACGTTCTTCCACTCGCCCGCTGACTACGAAGTGGTGCTCTACGGCGAGTACTTCCCGCCCGATCTCATGCCGCAGGACGAGTACGAGAAGCGCGTGAAGCGCAGTGCCGAGAGGATCCTCGCCGAAGCGGAAAAGACCGGGTTGGCAGCCGGCGTCGACTGCGACACCGCCTACAAGTCCAGCCGGGCGCCGTGGGAGGCGATCGTGGCCGTGGCCCAGAAGAAGAAATGTGATCTCATCTTCATGGCCTCGCACGGACGGCGTGGCCTTGCCGGGATGCTCCTCGGGAGCGAGACCAGCAAGGTGCTGACGCACTCGAAGATCCCGGTGCTCGTCTACCGGTAGTCACGGCGGCGGTTCGCCACGACACCCGCCGGGTGTTGTGGTCGGGATACGGTCGGTCTTACCATCGCGGACGATTTCCAGCCCGCTCGACCGTCCATGCGCCTCATCGCCGTACTGCTGTCCCTCGCATTCGCGCTCTGCCCGCCCTCGGCGCAAGCACAGAGCTTCCCGACCAAACCCGTCCGCATCATCGTCCCCTTCCCCCCGGGCGGTACGCCGGACACGCTGTCGCGCGTGCTCGGCAATCGCGCCTCCCAGTTGCTCAAGCAGCAGGTGATCGTGGAAAACCGCCCCGGCGCGGGAGGCAACGTGGCGATGGAGCTCGCGGCGCGCGCAGCGCCCGACGGCTATACGCTCATCATGGGCACGATCGGCACCTGCGCCATGAATCCGCACCTGTACGAGAACATCGGTTTCGACATGGACCGCGACTTCGTCCCGGTGATGCTGGTGGGCTCGATCTCGAACCTGCTGGCGGTCCACCCGTCGGTGCCGGTGAACAACGTGAAGGAGCTCGTGGCGCTGGCGAAAGCGAAGCCCGGCGATCTCACCTACGGATCGTCCGGCTTCGGTTCATCGCTGCATCTGTCGATGGAAATCTTCAAGACGGCCGCCGGCGTCGACATCCGCCACGTGCCCTACAAGGGCAGCGCGCTCGCGGTGACCGCGCTGGTGGGCGGTGAAGTGAACATGATGTTCGACAACATCCCGTCGATCCTCGCCAGCGCGCAGGGCGGCAAGGTCCGGCCGATCGCGGTGACGGGATCGAAGCGCTCGAAGCTGTTTCCGAACGTCCCGACCATGCAGGAGGCCGGCTACGGCACGGTCCTGGTCGCCCCCTGGTTCGGGTTGCTCGCTCCAGCCAGGACGCCGCCGGCGCTGATCGAGAAACTCAATGCGGTCTTCAACGAAGCGATGCACGACGACACCGTGCGCAAGCGCTTCGCCGAGATCGACCTCGAACCCGGCAACGGCCCGGCGGCCGACTACGGCAAACTGATCCGCACCGAGTCCGAGAAATGGGGCAAGCTCATCCGCGAGAAGAACATCAAGGCGGAGTGAGCCGTCCGCCCGTAAGCCGTCTGCGGCTCGCCAAGCCGTTCCCGAACCGGAGTACCGACATGCAAGCCATTTGCCGTCAATACCTCTCGACCACCCTCGCCCTGGCGCTTTCCACGGCGGCCATCGCGGGATGCGCGGCAACATCCAACTCTGGCATCTCCGAGAAAGGACCGAACACCTACTTTCTGTCGATCCGGAACGCGACCCTGAAAGGCGGCGGCGAAGAGTCGTTCCGCCAGGCGACGGCCCAGGCCGACACCTATTGCGCGAAATCCGACAAGAAGGCCGAGGTCACTTCCAAGGAAGTCGGGCCCGTGACCGCGGACGTCTTCTTCACCTGCGCCGCAAAGTAGGGCCTCACCAGGCGCCCAGTTCCGCCGGTTCTGCGACGATGGAAGACGCTCCCGCACAGTCTTCACGGCCCGAGCCGGCGGCTTTCGAGTTCACCGGGACCGGCGGCGACTACTTCCGCATCTGGATCGTCAACATCGCGCTCACCATCGTCACGGTGGGCGTCTATTCCGCCTGGGCCAAGGTGCGCCGGCTGCAGTACTTCTACCGCAACACCCGCGTGGCCGGCGCGAGTTTCGACTACCACGGCAAGCCGGTGGCCATCCTCAAGGGCCGGCTTGTCGCGTTCGCGATCCTCGCCGTCTACAACGTCGCCGGCAACTTCAATCCGCTGCTCGCGATGATCGTCGCGGTCCCGATCGCGATCGCGCTGCCGTGGGCGTTGCGCCAGTCGCTGCGATTCCGGCTGCACTACTCGAGCTGGCGCGGCCTGCGCTTCGCGTTCCGCGGCGACCTGGCGGGCGCCTATCGCGTGTTCCTGCTCTGGCCGATCCTCACCGCCGTCTCGCTCTTGACGCTCGGACCGATGTGGCACCAGCGGCTGAAACGCTACCAGCACGACAACAGCGCATTCGGCTCGACGCCGTTCCGATTCTCGGCATCAGTCGGTGAGTTCTACGACCCCTACGGACGAGCGACGCTGGTGATGTTGGTCATTGCCGTCGTGCCCTTCGTCTTGTTCGCGGTGGCCGGCTTCGGCGGCTACAACTACGGCGCGCGCACGGCTGCCACGTTCGTGGGCGTAGCGATCTTCGTGGCACAGTTCATCGCGTTTTCGTTGCTCATCCGCCCCTACCTGATGGCCCGCATCCAGAACCTGGTTTGGAATCACACCACGCTCGGCCCGCATTCGTTCCAGAGCCGTCTCCAGGCGCGCAAGCTCGCCTGGATAATGTTCACCAACCTGCTGCTGACCGTCGTCACGCTCGGGTTGTTCATGCCCTTCGCCGCCGTTCGCCTCGCACGTTACCGCGTGTCCTGCATGACGCTGCTGCCGGCCTCGTCGCTCGACGAGTTCGTGGCCGGCGAGAAGGCCCAGGTCGCCGCCGTCGGCGAGGAACTCGGCGAGTTCCTCGACATCGACATCGCCCTGTGAGCGCCGGCGACGCCCCGCGGCTTTCGGGGTCCTACTTCGACGGACGCACGTCGACCCGGCGCGAGGTGACGCTCACGCTCGATCGCCACGGCGTCATCCATGTAGCCGGCGACGGCGTCGACCGCTTCGAACCGCTGTCGGGCGTGCGGGTCTCCGAACCCCTCGGGAATGCACCACGGTTGCTCACCTTCGCCGACGATGCATTCTGCGAGGTACCGTGGCAAGAAAGTATCGAAGACTTCCTGGCCCTCACCGGTCACGCCGACTCGGCCGTGGTCAAGGCCCAGTCGCGCTGGACCTGGGCCATCGCCTCGGCCGCATTGTTGCTCGTCGTTCTGGCAGCGGGCTACCGTTTCGGGCTGCCTTGGGCAGCCAAGGAAATCGCCGAGCGCATTCCGGCATCGCTGGTCGCGAAGCTTTCGGACCAGACCCTGGATTTCCTCGACCGCGCCGTGTTCGAGCCGAGCAAGCTGCCGCTCGGGCGGCGCGAGCAGATCGCCGAGCGCTTCCGGCGCCTGATTCCTCCGGACGGCGTGCCGGTCCCCCACGAAGTGCTGTTCCGCGCCTCTCCCCGCATCGGTGCCAACGCGCTCGCGCTACCCTCCGGCACGATCATCGTCACCGATGAGTTGACGCAACTTACCGACAACGACGACGAGATCCTCGCCGTGCTCACGCACGAACTCGGGCACGTCCAGGAACGCCACGGCCTGCGCCTGCTGGTGGAGAGTTCCATCGTCGGTTTCGCATTGACCTGGTATCTCGGCGACGTGTCGAGCCTCGCCGCGAGCATACCTGCGGCACTCCTTCAGGCGCGTTTCTCACGCGAACATGAACGCGCGGCCGACGCCTACGGAGCACGCATGCTCGAAGCCAACGACATGTCCCCCGTGTTGCTCGCGACCATGCTCGAAAAACTGGAGAAGAGCCACGGCGGACCCGGTGCCGCTTCCGGCAAGGAAAAGGATGCACCGTCGGACTATCTGTCGTCTCACCCCGCTACACGGGAGCGGATCGAGGCGTTGCGGCGCGACGCGCGCTAGGACGTGCCAACCGCTTACGCCTTCCCCCCCGTCTCCAGCCGCCGCAACTCCGTCTTGAGCACCTTGCCGTAGTTGTTCTTCGGCAACGCTTCCATGAACACGTAACGCTTCGGCCGCTTGAAGCGCGCGATGTGATCCAGGCAGAGCGCGTCCAGTTCCGCGACCGCCACCTCGCGCCCTTCTCGGCCCACGACGTAGGCGACCACCTCTTCGCCCCAGTCCGCGTGCGGTGCACCCACGACGGACACCTCGGCCACCTGCGGATGACGCAGCAACACCTCTTCCACTTCGCGCGGATAGATGTTGGATCCGCCGCTGATGATGAGATCCTTGCTCCGATCCATGAGCGTGAGGAAACCATCCTCGTCCATGGCACCGACGTCTCCCGTGTGCAGCCAGCCGCCGCGCAGGGTCTTCGCCGTAGCCTCGGGATCGCGCCAGTAGCCGCGCATCACCGAGTCACCACGCACGAGGATTTCGCCCGGCTCGCCGGGAGCGAGCGTTTCATCGTTCGCACCGACGACGCGCACCTCCACGGCCGTCTGTGCGAGACCGACCGATGCGATCCGTTGTTCGTAACGCGGATGTGAGGATTCCGCGTGCCGGGATTTGGTCATCGCCGTGATGGTCATCGGGCTCTCGCCCTGGCCGTAGATCTGCGCGAGCTTCGGTCCGAGCAAGGCCATCGCACGCTTGAGGTCGGCCACGTACATCGGGCCGCCCCCATAGACGATGGTCTTGAGATTGCGCGTATCCGCGGCGCTCGCGGCCGGGCTTTCCACCAACCGCTTCACCATCGTCGGCGCTGCGAACACGCTCAGGCCGCGATGGGTCCGCATCAGGTCGAACATCTCCGGTGCGTCGAATCCGCCGCTCTCGGGAATCACCTGCTTCGCCATCGCCGCCACGTGCGGCAGGATGTACTGACCCGACCCATGCGACATCGGTGCGGCGTGGAGAATGCAATCGCCGGGATCGATCGAGTCCACGTCGGTGAAGAAGCCGAGCGTCATCGTCAGCAGGTTGCGATGGGTCAGCATCGCGCCCTTCGGCCGTCCGGTCGTGCCGCTCGTGTAGAAAAGCCAGGCCACGTCGTCGGGCTGGCAGTCAGCCATGGCGCGCGGTGCCCCCGTGGCCAGTCGCTCGTATGCTGCGTCGTCCACGCAGACGATCCGCAGCACCGGATCGGCAACGCCCGCGATCCCCTCTGCGAGGTCGGCACTCACGAAGCAGAGCTTCGCGCCGGAATGACCGAGGATGTACTCGAACTCGCGCGGATGCAGTTTGGCGTTGATGGGCACCGCCGTGAGTCCGGCATGCCAGGCGGCGTACAGCAGCTCCAGGTACTGCGGGCAATTGCGCATGGCGAGCGCGACCCGGTCGCCATGCGCGAGCCCGAAGTCCTCGCGCAGTCGCGCAGCCAGCGAGGCGACGCGTGTCGACAGTTCACCGTAGCGCAGCCGATTCTCGTGGCCCACGGCGAGTGCCCAGGAATCGCCGGCGGCGCTCGCCGCCCGGTGCAGCATTCGAGCAAGATTCATTTCCGCTTTTCCCTCGAAAGCGTGAAGGTGGCGCCGGCCAGCAACATCAGGCCGAGCGAAGCTACCGGCAGTGCCGCAGGGCCTGCCGCATGATGGACAGCGCCGGCGAGAAATGCGCCCAGGGACATGCCCAGGTACAGCGCCGAGGCGTTGGTCGCCAGCAGCAGGCTGCGGCGCGACGGATCGATGTCGACCAGCCGCTTCTGTTGCGGCGCCTGGAACAGGGTGCCGGCAACGGCCCAGATCAGGAGCAGTGGCAACAGGACCGGGATCGACAGGGGCAGGAGCACCAGCGCCGCGAACGTCGCGGCCAGGACGGCCAGGCTCATCAGGACGGTCCGGTCGGCGCCGAGTCGATCGGGGAAGCTGCCGGACAGGATGCTGCCGGCAATGCCACCCACGCCATAGCAAAGCAGCACGCCCACCATGGCGCCACCGCCAACGCCCGCCTCATCGGAGAGGTAAGGCGTGATCAATGCGTAGGTCGCGAACTGCGCGGCCATCTGGAGCAGCGTGGTCGCCACGCTCAGGCCGGCACGTCGTTGTGTCACCACGGCCAGCAACGCCCGCAGGTCGACGGGTATGCCGCGATTCCGATCCTGCACGCGCAGCGCGACACCGCCCATCGCGACGAAACCCAGGACCGCGAGAATTCCGAGCACCGCCCGCCATCCGATCAGATCACCGAGCCACGCCGACAGTGGCACCGCGAGCACGACGGCCAGCGTCATGCCGCCAAAGACGATCGCCAGTGCGCGCCCCTGCCGCTCGGGCGGCACGAGCCCCGCACCGATCGCGGAAGCCATCGGCCCCACGAGTGCAGCCCCGGCGCCCGCTGCCACTCGCGATGCGAGCAGGAGCCAATAGCTCGAAGCCAGCGCGCCCACCGCCGCGGCGATGCTCATGATCGTGAGACCCGTGAGCAGCAGCGTGCGCCTGGGCAGGCGACCCAGGGCGACCTGGGCGAGTGGTGCCGTGACGGCAAACGCCAGTGCGAACACGGTGACCAGGTTGGCCACGGCGGCTGGCGAAACCACCAGCGCCTGAGCCATCGACTGCACCAGACCCACCACCGCGAGCGACCCGGTCCCGAGAATGAAGTAGGCGAAGGCCAGGGCGAGCAGGGCGCCGACAGGGTCGCGAGCCGTGGCGACGGGCGGGGAGGATGCAGACATGGCGCGACACTGTATGCGACCGGCGCGCCGATGGGAAATCACGCGGCGTTACACTCGGCGTTCACGCGCATCCGGAGTCCCAACATGAAATTCGTCGGCCAGTTGCTCGGTGCCCACGGCGACCGTTACCCGGGCCTGGGTCTCGAGGACATCTACAAGCTGCTGCACCAGGCCGCACTGGGACCCGCTCACGCAGTCGAGCGTCTCGCGGCACGAGGCCGGCTGGCGCAGGAAGCCGCGGCACTGGGCATCGGTCCCGCCGAGCCGCTGGTCGATCCGATTTCGCCCGACGGCCGTCTGGCGCGTGTGCACCTCCGAACGTATGTAGCGCAAGGCAGGAATCCGGATACGCTCGCCGACGCCTTCGCCGAAACGGCACGCACCTGGAGCCCATCCACCGACAAGCTCGCAAAATTCTGCGGCTGCCTCGGCGACCTGGCGGACGCCGGCGGCATCGCGTTCGCTCGCGCCGACGTGGTCGCCTACATGGATGCGCGAGCGAGCGAGGGCTGGCCCGCGGTCCATCATTCCGCGGCGTTCCGCGCTGCCTGGCACCCGGCCTATCGGGTGGTGGACGTGAACCTGCTGCCTGAGCTCGCGGGCTAGGCTCTGGTCAGGCTGCGTTCGGCCAGCGACGCTTGAGCTGCGCCATGACTTCGGCGGCGCTCTGGAAGCGCTGGTCGGGATCCTTCGCCATCAGGCGGTCGACGATGTCCTGGAACTCGGCCACTGCAGCCGGCAACGGCGGCGGCGGGTCTTCGAGGTGCATGCGCAGCAGCTCGGTCATCTCGCTGGCATAGAACGGCCGGCGGCCGGTGAGCATCTCGTAGAAGATCGCGCCGGCGCTGTACAGATCGCTGCGGTGGTCGATGGAGCGGGCCATCACCTGCTCCGGACTGAAATAGGCCGGCGTGCCGAGCGAGTTGCCCTGGATGATCGTGGTGCTGCCGTGCAGCTTGGAGATGCCGAAATCCACCAGCACCAGCCGGTCGCCGCTGCGGAACATCACGTTCTGGGGCTTGAGGTCGCGATGCACGATGCCGGCTCGATGCACCGCATCGAGTGCCTGGCACATCTGCATCAGCACCGACAGGGCGCGCGCAGGGCTGATGCCGGCCTTGATGCGCTCCTTGAGGTCGCCGCCCGGCAGGTGCTCCATCGCGATGAAGGCGTGGTGGTCGGTGACGCCGTGGTCGTAGATGCGCACCACGAACGGCGTGTCGAGCTCGGAGATGATGGCCGTTTCCTTGAGGAACAGCACCAGCTCGCGCTCGTCGCGCGACAGCTTCGGATCGAACACCTTGAGCACGAGCCGGCGACCGAGGCGGGTGTCCTCGGCCAGGTAGACCCGGGACATGCCGCCCTCGCCGATCTGTTCGAGGATGCGATAGCCGCGGATGCTCGCCACTTCGGTGTCGCCTGGGGCGGAACGCGCGGCGCGCTTCTCCGTTCGCTTGCCGGCAGCGGCGATCGGCATCGTCTTCTCGAACTGGCGCCGGGCCCGCTCCGTCGCATCCATGGCTGCGCGAATGTTGTGGCCGACGTTCGCCTTGGACAGATCCTGTTCGTGCACGCAGACGACGGCACCGAGGGTCATCGCCTGGTGCAGCAGCGGATCGAGGCGACCGACCGCCACGACACCCGGACAGAAGGGCAGGGCCATGAAGGCGCGCAGCTCGCGCACCATGTCCGCATCCTCGAGACCGAACACCACGGCGTCGTACTTCGGCAGGTCGGCGAGCTGCATCGGGGCGAGAAGCTTCAGCGACTCGAACTCGTCCACGTGCGCATCGGGCCATTCGATGGCGACCAGCTGCATCGTAAGCATGCGCCGCTCTTCCGCCGGATCGATGATCAGGACGATGGGATTGGTCTTGGGACGATGGCCTGGCATGGGTTCTAACGCCCCCGGGAGCAGCGAACGAAGTGAGCGTGGGGGAACCCGTTCATTTCAGGCGGCCTTGCGGATGAAGGACTGCACGTGCCGCAGCAGTTCCTGCTCGGAATAGGGCTTGCCGAGGAAGACGTCGACGCCGAGTTCGCGGGCGATCCGTCGATGCTTGTCCGCGGCGCGCGAGGTGATCATGATGATCGGAATGTCCCGGAGCGTGCTGCTGGAACGCACCAGCCGCGTCAGCTCGAAACCGTCCATCCGCGGCATCTCGATGTCCACCAGCATCACTGCGGGCCGCGACTCCCGCAATCGCTCCAGTGCCTCGAGGCCGTCCTTGGCAGTGATGACCTCGTAGCCCTGGCGCGAGAGCAGCCGATGGGTGACGCGGCGGACGGTGATGGAGTCGTCGACCACCATCACACGGGACAGCGAATGCGAGCTCGCCACGGCTACTGCCGCGGGCGACGGAGCACGCACGTCCGCACTTCTCGCCTGCAACTGCAGCGGATTGATGAGCAGTGCGATTTCACCGCCCGGCAGGATGGAGGCGCCGATCAGCCCCGGTAGCCGCGTGAGTTGCGGTCCGAGATTTTTCAGCACGATGTCGCGGCTGCCGGTCACGCCGTCGACCAGCACGGCCATCGCCGACTCGCCGGCCCGGAGCACCATGACGGGATAGCGCTTGCGCACGTCGGGGATCGCTTCGGCCGCCCCGAACAGGCGCGGCAGGTACCTAAAGGGGAGTTCGCCGCTGCGCCACGTCATCGATCCGGCGTCGAGAGCGGTGTCGATCTCGGTGCGCGGCAACAGCAGCACCTGTTCCACCATGCCTGCCGGCAGCGCGAACATGTGGGCGCCGGCACCGACCAGCAATGCCCGGGCAACCGACAACGTGAGCGGCAGGTGCATCGTGAACGCAGTGCCCCCGCCCACCTGCGAATTCACCGCGACGCGCCCGCCGAGCGCCTTCACTTCGGTGCGAACGACGTCGAGTCCGACGCCGCGCCCCGCGAGCTGCGTCACCCGCTCGGCAGTGCTGAATCCGGGGAGGAAAATGAGCTCGGTGGCCTCTGCATCGCCCAATCCTGCGGCCTCGTCTGCCAACCCGGACGCGAATGCCCTGGCACGGATGCGGGCCGGGTCGATGCCGGCGCCATCGTCGCGGTGCGTGAGGACGATCTCGTTGTTCTCCTGTCGCACGTCGATCACGATGGTGCCCATGGCAGGCTTGCCCGCCGCGATACGCGCCTCCGGCAGCTCCAGTCCGTGGCTGACGGCGTTGCGCAGGAGGTGTTCGAGCGGCGCGGTGATCCGCTCCAGCACGACGCGGTCGAGCTCCGAGTGCAGCCCGTGAATGTCGAGATTGGCGCGCTTGCCCAGCTCCTTGGCGCTCTGGCGCACCACCCGATGCAGGCGTTCCGCGATGCTCGAGAAGGGCACCATGCGCACACGCATCAGTTCCTGCTGAAGATCGCGCGACAGCACGGCCTGGGCCGACAGGGCCGCCGAGACGTCGTCGACATTCTTGTGGATCGTTTGCTGCACGACGGTCACATCGCTCAGGCTCTCGGCCATCATGCGCGTGAGCTCCTGGAAACGCGTGAAGCGGTCGAACTCGAGCGGATCGAAGGACTGCTCCAGGTCGGCACCGAGCGTCGTGGTGGCCTGCAGTTGCGATTCGGCATGGATTTCGAGATCGCGCAGCTGCGCACGCAGGCGGATGACGTTGTCCGCGAGCTCGCGCATCTGCGCCTTCATCGCCTGCACTTCGGTCTCGGCACGGGCGCGGGCGATGCCGACTTCGCCGCTTTGATTGACGATGCGGTCCAGCACGTCCGCCCGGATGCGCAGGGCAGCGCGGGCGTGGCCTTCCAGCTCCTGACTCGCCATCGGCCGCGTCGTTTCCGTCGGCATCGGCGAAGTAAGCTCGTCGCGCAGGTCCTGCGTCGACGCGGCGGCTTCCGAGTTGGGCGGCTTGTCGGCATCACGGTTGTCCGCGACTTCATCCAGGAGCAGGATCAGGCGATCGAAGCTGGTCTCCATCGCGTCGAACCATTCCGGCGTCGTCGCGTCGTGGGCGATCGCATGCTCGACCCGGGTTTCCATCGCGTGCGCGAGCTCGCCCAGCCCCATGGCACCGGCCATGCGCGCACTGCCCTTGAGCGTATGCAGTTCACGCAACAGTTCTTGCGCGAACGCCGCATCGGTCGGCTGCGCCCGCCAACGCCGCAAGCCGGTGCCGATCTGCGGCACGATGTCCTGCGCTTCTTCCAGGAACACCGGCAACAACTGCGTATCGAGTTCGTCCCGCGGCCGGAAGCGGCGACGGCTGCCGGCGGCCCAGTGATACGGACCGCGAGGTCCTTCGGTCTTCGGCACAGCGGCTTCCGCGGCCTGTCCTGCAGGCGAAAGCGCGAGCGCATCGCGAGCCGCCATCAGCGCAGATCGCAGCGCGGGTTCCGGACTGGGTGAGCGGCGCGCAATCCCCTCGCCCACCATCCGTTCGAGGGCGTCGATGGATGCCTCGATCAGATCCATCTGTGCCGGCAGTGGCGCGCAATCCGCCCGCAGCAGGTCGGCCAGCAGGTCTTCCACTGCACCGCCGAGCTCGCTGGGGGCCGGCAACCGCATCGTGGCGCAGGCGCTGGCCAACGTATGGGCCGCCAGCATGAACTCATGCGTGACCAGGCCATTGGGCAGCTCGCGACAACGCCCGAGTTCTTCGCGCAAGTCGGCGATGTGCCGGGCGGCCTCTTCGGTGAAGATTGCATACAGATTGGTCGACAGGTTCGCCAGGGCGGCAGCCTTGGTCGCGGGAGCGTCTGCCCCATGACGCGGAACCGTGTCGGCCTCATCTATTTCATCCGCGAGCGGCTCGCCGCGCTTGATGTGCCCGGCCCAGGCTTCGATCACGCGGACGTCGATGCAGGCCTCGCCGTCCCGCTCGAAGGCTTCGATCCACTCCTGCGAACGTACGCGTGCCGCACGCGCGAGACGTACGAGATCCGGCGCGGAGCCGCGGTCGTGCTCGAGCCAGGCGTTGAGCACTTCCTCGACGCACCAGGCGGCTTGCGCGAAACGCTCGAGGCCGACCATGCGGCCGCTGCCCTTCAGCGTATGAAAGCCGCGGCGCGCTTCGATCGCGCGCTCGCGCTCCTCGAAGGCCGAAGAGCCCGTGGCGAGCGCCGTCTCCAGCCCCGCCAGCACCTCGCGCGCTTCCTCGATGAAGATCGCCGCGAGTTCCGGATCGCCAGGCCGTTCGATCCACTCGGGGTGACCCGAGGGCTGTTCCTTCCCGTCGCCTGCCGGAGCTTCGGTGCCGCTGTCGGGCAGCGCGGCGTCCGGAACGGTCGCCGCGCTACAGCAAAAAGGGTGGTCGTCCTCCCGCGCGTTACCGTCGCGTACGAGCGCGTCGACGAAGGCCGCCAGGGCGGCGACCTGTTCCGCGATGCGTTCGAAGGCGTCGCGATCCGCACCGCCCGTTTGCACCAGATTGGCGATGGCGGCTGCGCATTGGCGTGCGGTGCGCTCGGCGTGGGCCGCCCCGAGCATGGCAAGAGTCCCGGCGATTTCTGCGAACACGGGCTTGAGCGGCGTCAATCCCGCGGCGTCGCCGGGTGCCTGGAAGTAGCTCTCGAGCGCGGCTTCGGCCGACGCCAGACAGCCCCGCATCGCAGTGCCAGCGGCCGCAACGCTCGCACGATCGAAACCCGCGGCATGCGCGTTCACGACTTCCGGCAGTACCGCATCCACGGCACCATTGCCCATGGCGTTCAGCGTCGCCGCCATGGCGGCGAGCGCCTGCCGCAATGGCGTTCCCATCGCACCGGTGTTGCGCACGCTGCGCTCGGCCAGCAACAGCGCCAGGGCCACGGTGGTCCCGTCTCTCACGGTCGCCTTCCGCCCGTGCCATGCGCGTACCGCCAGACCCAGGTCGGCAGCCAGGCGTGCCAATCCTCGCGCCCCTGCCTTGACGCACAGGGATTCGAATTCGGAGACCTCTGCCTCGATCTCGGACAGCGCTTCGGTCTCGCCTGCGAACAGGCGATCGAGCGCTTCGCTCGCCGCCGCGATGCGCTTCGCGCACTGGTCGCGAAGTGCGGGCTCGAGCTCGGGATCGGGCAGACCGGCGGCCAGCGCCGCGGCGCGCACCTTGTCCACGCGGCCCCCGGAGGCGCTGCCGCGAGCGATCAATCCAAGGGCGGCGTAAGCGAGCGCAGGATCGGTCGGCACGCTGCCATCCAGAACACGGCGCAAGGCGAGATTGAGTGCGGCGCAGAACCGTTTCGCATCCGCATCGAAGCCACCGGCCGCGCCGCGAACGACGTCCAGCGCAGCGGTGACGACCATCCAGAACCCGGCGTCGGACGTACCCGCGAAGTGGGCTTCGAACCGGTCGAGGGCTTCGCCCATCTCCATGAGCGCACCGCCACCCTCCGCGCCCGTAAGGGCCTGGAGCAGCGCGCGTTCGTATTGAGCCCGCGCAGCACGCAGCGGTTCGGAATCGGAGGATGGCGCACCGGTGTTGCGAGCGCCCAGGGCCGCGAGCGTGTTCGCCACGAGACGATCCATGTCCGGAGCCGCGCCCTCGCCCGAGGGTTGCGTGCCTTCCAGCTCGACACGTTGCCGCAGGCGCTCGAGCGTGGCTATCCAGGCGCCGGCTCGCGCACCGGACTCGTCATCGGGCGTCTGGTCCATGTCCGAGCAGAGCGCTTCGACCTCACCGGCGTACTCCTCGGCGGAAGCGATTCGGAGGACGCCCAGCACTTCGCGGAGTGATCCGCGAACGGAAGCCGGCATGTCGCCGCCATCGGCGCGCTTAAGCGTGCGCTCCGCTTCGAGCAGTGCGGCGCCGATCTGCGTGCCTACGATGTCGGTCCGGTTCATGGGCGTGCGGGGAGCTTGCTCGGGCACCGTCAGGCGATCTTGAATCCCGACACCGAGGCCTTCAGCGCCTCCGCGGAAGCGGCGAGTTCGGAGACGGTGGCAGCCGTCTGCTGCGTGCCCTCGGTGGTGAGGCGCGTGATCCCGAGAATCTCGTTCATGTTGCGCGATGCGCGATCCACCGCCTCGGCCTGGGCTCGCGTGGTCGCCGCGATGCCTTCGATCAGCTCCGCGAGATCCTTCGATACCGAGCCGATGTCGGTGAGCGCGCGGCCCGCTGCGTCGGAGGCCTTGGCGCCTTCTACCACGCCCTGCGTGCTGCGCTCCATGGCATACACCGCTTCCTGCGTGTCGGCCTGGATCGCCTTCACGATCGCGGCGATCTGGCGGGTCGCCTCGCCCGATCGTTCCGCAAGGCGTTGCACTTCCTCGGCGACCACGCTGAAGCCGCGCCCGGCGTCGCCGGCAGCGGCGGCCTGGATCGCGGCGTTCAGCGCGAGCACGTTGGTCTGCTCGGTGATCTCGGAGATCAGTTCGACGATCTCGGAAATCTCCTGCGAGCTCTCGCCCAGTCGCTTGATGCGCTTCGCGGTCTCCTGGATGTGACCGCGGATCTGGTTCATGCCGGCAATGGAGTCCTGCACCGTCCGGGCGCCGCGCTCGGAAGCTTCGAGGGAGTGGCGCGCCACTTCCGCCGAGCGGGAGGCGTTCTCCGAAACCGCCTGCATGGCCTGGGCGACGTCGACGAAAGACGCATTGGTCTGTTCGATCTCGGTCGCCTGGGTGCCTGCGGCCGCGAGGAGCTGGTGCGAAACGGCGCGTGCGCGCTCGCTGTGTTCGCCCACGCGGCTCGCGGTATTGTTGATACGGCCCACCAGGTCGCGCAGTTCCTCGACGGTATTGTTGACGGAGTCGGCGATGGCGCCGGTGATCTGTTCGGTCACGCGGGCGCGTACGGTCAGGTCGCCGTCCGCGACGTTGGCGAGTTGGTCGAGCAGATCGAGGATCGACGCCTGGTTCTCCCGATTGATCCGCTCGGCCTCCTCGGCACGACGACGTTCGCGTCGTATCTGCAGGCGTCCCAGCGAGAACAAGGTCGTCAGCGCCACCGCCACCAGCAGCGCGATCACGCCGAACTTGACGATCATCGTCTGCTGCAGGCGCGCGCGCCGTTCCTCGAGAACCCCGCGCAGCGCATTGGTGCCCTGGTACATGAAGCCGTACAGGCTGTCGATGGTCTTGGTGGTCTGCTCGATCCACATCGCGCCGTTGATGGCGATGTAGGTGCGCGCGAGCAGTTCGTCGCGCGTGTAGCTCAGCATCTCCGGCACGAGCCGCTCCACCGCCTCGATGCGGTCGCCAAGCTGTTCCTTCAGCCGCTCGTCCTCCAGGCCGGCGCGGGAGACGTTCTCCACGAAATTGCGCGCGAGGATGCCGGCATTGCCCTGGACCAGCACCGCAAGCTGTGCGCGTTCCTCGGGCGTGATGTTCTTGCGCGCCGCGAATCCGGCTCCGCGGTCCCGCGTGGCGGCGAAGGCTTCCATCAGCTCGGGGAAGAAGGCGAACAGCGCGTTCTGCAGATAGTAGGGGCCAGGCTCCGCGTCGAGCGCGAGCCCGGAGATCTGCTGCAGGTCGCGTGCGAGCGCGGCCACGTCGTTGACGATGCGGGTGGAAAGCTGGAACGAGTCGGCCACCAGCATGCCCATGCCCTCGGCCTTGTTGGTCGCCCAGTCACGCTTGATGCGCTCGAAGCGTCCACGCGCGTTGAGCACGCCGTCACCGGCACCCACGTCGGGCAGGCGTGCCTTCAGCTGCTGCTCGTAGCTGGCGATCAGGCCGTCCACGGATGTTTCCGTCTTCTTCACGATCTCCATCAGGGTGTAGTCACCGGACAGGAGCGCGTTGCGCTCGCCGCGATGCCGCTGCAGCGCCTCTTCGAGCTTGATCAGCGGCACGAGCAGATCGAGCGCCGCGATCTCGCGATTGGTGTGCTGCACGCGAGCGATGGTCTCGGACACCGAGAAATAGAACAGCAGCGCGATCGGCGTGACGAACATCACGCCGGAAATGAAGAACACCCGCTTCAGCGTCAACCGCTCGAGCAGGCTCGTCGCGCGGTCAGCGAGCGGTTTCAGCAGGGTTGTGCCGAGGGCCATGGCGTCGATGCGTCCGGAAGGCTGCGTTCGGTCGAGGCGTCGAGCGCAGCGGCGCTCAGGCGGCGATATCCAGGAAGCGCGGGTCGGCGAGCAGGTCGCCCAACCGCAACGGTCGCCAGTGGCGGCCGGAACCATCGCGCAGCGTGCCTTCCTCGGGCCCGGACTCGAACGCACGGCTCGCCTTCAGGCCGAGCGAACGCGTGAACAGCAGCGCGGCATTCACCCCGAAGCGCACGTGCGGAATCAGGATGCGGCTTTCGAGATTCAGCGCCGTCGGTTCCAGACCATGGAAGGCCGCGAGATCCACGGCGCCGAACAACTCTCCGCGAATGCCGACGACGCCGCGAAACCACGGTTGCGTGGTGGGCACGTCGGTGAGCGCCGGCACCGGGATCAATTCGCGCGCGTCGGTGAGTTCCACGAGCCAGCCTTCACCGGCGCTCTCGAGAGCGAGTTGCGCGGGCTCCACGCGGCGCGACGAAGCGGCATCGAGCCGCTCCACCAGCCTGCGCTGGAAACCGACGAGATCGCGCTTGGCGTTCATGCCCGGCGTGCCACCGCGCTCATCCGAGAGCCGAGATCTTCGAGAGCAGTTCCGCCTCGTCGATGGGCTTGGTCACGTAGTCGCGCGCGCCCTGGCGCAGGCCCCACACGCGATCGGTCTCCTGCGTCTTGTTGCTGCACAGGATCACGGGGATATGACGAGTCTCCTCGTCCTTCGAGAGCTTGCGCGTCGCCTCGAATCCGTTCATGCCCGGCATGATCACGTCCATCAGGATCAGGTCGGGATCCTGCGACTTTGCCGTCGCCATGGATTCCTCCGCGCTGGCCGCGCGCAGCACGCGGTAGCCCTTGCCGGTGAGCAGGGCACTCAGGTATTCGAGGTCGGTGGGTGAATCGTCCACCACGAGCACCGTCTGGATCGTCATGATCGCACTCCTTACGTTTGGGGCAGTGCCTGCGCGCGGCGCGAGTGGGTCGCGACCGCGTTCAGCAGGCTGTCCTTGGTGAACGGCTTGGTGAGATAGTCGTCGCATCCGGCGAGCCGGCCGCGGGCGCGGTCGAACACGCCGTCCTTGCTGGTGAGCATGATCACGGGCGTGGCGCGGAACTGCGGATTACCCTTGATCAGCGCGCAGGCTTGGTAGCCGTCGAGGCGCGGCATCATCACGTCGACGAAGACGATGTCGGGCCGGTGTTCGACGATCACCGCCATGGCGGCGAATCCGTCTTCCGCCAGCGCGACCACGCAGCCGGCCTGCTTCAGGAACACCTCGGCGCTGCGCCGGATCGTGTTGCTGTCGTCCACCACGACGACCTTGAGGCCCGCGAGACTGGCGGCGGTCATGGCAGTGCGATATCCACTGTCGCGATGGGCCAGCGGCCGGCGCAGCCGGGTCGCACAGACCCTCTCCCAGCAAACGTCGAGGTGAGTGGCGCCGGGCCGTCCCAAGCCACTGACGCGCCCCCTCGGGGGGCAGCGAACGCAAGTGAGCGTGGGGGCTGTCTCCCTAGCTCGCGGACGTATGCCGGCGACGCTGCCGTGCGCGGTGATTCGGAAAGGTGGCCGAGGTTCATGGCTGTCCGGGGGTTGTAGCGCGCTTTCATAGTCGGGGAAGCGCCGTGTTGCCGGAGACGATCGACGCAACTGCCACGTCCGAACGACTCCATCCGATCACTACAAAGCAAGCCATATGCCACGGATTTCACGGGCAGATTTCGCTTCGACCGATGATGGAAATGAGCCTGCGCGCCAATGAGTTGCGACGCGTTATCCGGGCTGCTCCGAACTTGCCGCAAAAGGTCCGCGGCCGCCGCCCGGTCGCTTCCGGAATCATCACCGCCGCGGGTGGGAGCCCGCACGCAGGGACCGGAAAAACGCGGTAGTCTCGATCGGCGTTCCTGCCCATCGAACCGAGGCCCGTCACCGTCATGTCACGCATCGTCGACCTGCAAGCGATCCCGACCTCCTTCCCCGTGCGCCCCGAAGACAGCGTGACACTCGGCGTTGGCCGGGCCGTGAAGCGCGATGCGGTGATCGTGAAGATCACCAGCGAAGACGGCAACGTCGGCTGGGGCGAAGCCCATCATGGCCGCGCACCGGGCGCCGTGGCGAAGCTGATCGAAACCACGTTGCGCCAGCTGGTTCTCGGCATGGATGCCTTCGACACCGTGGGCGTGTGGAAACGGGTCCACGACAAACAACTCGCGAGCCACGGGATGGGCGCCGGCGCCTGCATCGGGCTGTCGGGCATCGACATGGCCTTGTGGGATCTGCGCGGCAAGGCGCTCGGCGTACCGCTGTGCCGCCTGTTGGGAGGCGCGAATCGACCGGTGCCTGCCTATGCGGGCGGCGTATCGCTCGGTTACCAGCCACCGGAAGCGCTGGTGGAGGAGGCGCGAGTACACGTCGAAGCCGGCTATCGCGCCGTGAAATTGCGCATCGGCGATTCGGTGCCGCGCGACCTGGAGCGCATCGCCGCCGTGCGCAAGGCCTTCGGTGACGAGCTCGTGATTCTCACCGACGCGAACACCGGCTACGACGTGGCGGCCGTACGCGCCGCGATGCCGGGTCTCGATGCGCTCGGCGTCGGCTGGCTCGAGGAACCCTTCGCGGCCAACGATGCGAACAGCTATCGCATCGCCGCGACCCTCGGCCGCACGCCGCTCGCCGCGGGCGAGAACCACTACACCCGCTTCGAGTTCCAGCGCGTGATCGACGATCGCGCCATCACGATCCTCCAGCCCGACCTGTCGAAATCGGGCGGCATCACCGAAGTGCTCCGCATCGCGCACATGGCCGCGGCGCTACGACTGCCGATCCATCCGCACACCTCGATGACCGGCCTCAACATGGCGGCCACGGTGCATTTCCTGTGCGCGATCGACAACGGCGGCTACTTCGAGGCCGACGTCTCGAAAAACAACCGGTTCCGCGATCAGCTCGTGAGTACGCCCTACACGGTGGACGCGGCCGGAACCGTGCGACCGCTCGATGCACCGGGCATCGGCGTCGAAGTGGACGAAGGGTTCCTGCGCGCGCATCCCCTGATCGACGGTCCGGCCTATGTCTGAGCGGCGCCGGGCGCTCGCCTGGCTGTGCGCCGCCGCTCTGGGCATCGGCAGCACGTTCGCGCATTCGGATGTCTTCCCGGCGCGCGCGATCCGCATCGTGGTGCCGTTTCCGCCGGGCGGATTCAATGATCAGCTCGCGCGCATCCTCGCGCAGAAACTGCACGAAGCCTGGGGCCAGGCCGTGCTGGTGGAGAACCGGCCGGGCGGCGGCTCGCAGATCGGAACGCAGGCGGTGGCCAAGGCCACGCCCGACGGCTACACGCTGCTGATGGCGAGTTTCGCGTTCGCGGTGAATCCGGCGCTGTACCCGAAACTGCCCTACGACAGCGTGCGTGAGTTCGTGCCCGTCATCCTCTGCGCCGCGACGCCGAACCTCCTCGTCGTCGGCAACGACGTGCCCGTGAGATCGGTGAAGGAGCTGGTCGCGCTGGCAAAATCGAAGCCGGGCGAACTCGTGTACGCGTCCGCCGGGCCGGGTTCATCGAATCACCTGTCCATGGAGTTGCTGAAGGCGCGCGCCGGCATCGACATGGTTCACGTTCCCTACAAGGGAAGTGCCCCGGCGGTGATCGACGTAGTGGGCGGGCGCGTGCAGGCGATGTTCGACAACACGCCCAACGTTCTACCGCAAGTGAAGGCCGGCAAGCTGCGCGCACTGGCAGTGACCTCGCCCAGGCGCTTCGCGCTGATGCCGGAGCTGCCCACCGTGGCCGAGTCCGGCCTCAAGGATTTCGAGGTGAGCGTGTGGTTCGGCATCGTGGCGCCCGCGCGGACTCCGCAGTCGGTGATCGACCGGATCAACGGGGAAATCAACCGGATCCTGCTGCTACCCGACGTGCAGTCCGCGTTCCGGCTGCAGGGCGTGGAATCCATCGGCGGCAGCCCCCAACAGTTCGCGGTGCATCTGGGCAACCAGATGGCGAAGTGGTCAGGCGTGGTGAAGGAAGCAGGCCTCCGGTTGGAATAGGGCCTCCCTTCCCCCGCGGCATTGCGGGGGAAGGGTTGGGGATGGGGGCACCCTGGGCGCACCCATTGGCGTTCAGCGAATGACCGTGCCCTCGCCTTCGCCTTCGGCACTGATGGCCGGCTGCACCGACTCCACGGCACCGACCGGGCCGGCGCTGCAGGTGTCACGCACGTCGCAACGCGCGTCGCGCGAAACGGCGCTCAGCTTCACTTTGCCGGACGTCGCGGCGGCGGGAGCGGGCTGCCGGTCCTGCCAGACGTGAACGTACGAACGGGGCGCGCCGGTACCACGGGAGATCGAAACGGCATCGGTCTTCGCGGGCTTCGGCACGAAGTCGAACATGCGCCCGGCGTTGGCATTGCCGGCGACGAGCGACGCGACGACGCTAAGCGCGAAAGCACCGGCACGGACGATTTGGCGGGAATTCTGAAACATGATGTTTTCTCCTGGGGTTGGTTCAAAACGATGGTTGAAGGTGTTCCACGGCCGTCCCGGGTCGCGATTGGAAGGTTCGCTCCGGGTCGTCAGCGGCGAGGTGCATCCTCCGCCCCGAGCGTCAACGGACCATGGAACCTTGCGTAAAAAAATCGTGAAATCATCGGCCTGGGGCTGACCGCCGCAGTCGAACCCGACCCGTCCCCGGCCGACGCCGCAAAGCGGCGCTCCCTGCCGCCCCCCGGCACGCGACCGGGAGCGTCGAAGGCGCCGGGGGCGGTGCTGCCCGCGTCCGGACGGCGGGCAGGCGCCTTGCTTTATGCAGCCATCGCCTCGACCCTAAACAAGCTTCCGTGTCCGAATCCCCCGGCCCGCCCGTGCGTGCCGCCCACCTCAAGACCGCTTTCCTCGGGCTGCTCATGGCGGCCTCGCTCGCGTTCGCCCTGAGCGCCCGCGCGGGCGACGCCATCGACCTGCCGCCCGAGGACGTGGTCGATGGCCTCGGCGCCAAGGTGTTCTACCTGGTCGACCGGGAAGGCACGCTCACGCTCGACGACGTCCGGGCGCCCGCGATGGCCTCCCGTTTCCTCCGAAACACAGGGAGCCACCCGAACTTCGGTTTCACCCGCGAATGGATCTGGCTGCGGTTCGCCGTCAAGGCCGGGGCAACCGAAACGCGCCCATGGACGCTGGAGATCGCCTACCCGCCGCTCGATGTCGTCGAGGTCTACACGCCGGCCGCGACTTCCGACGGGGCAGTCCGCTATCGGATGCGCGCGACGGGCGACACCATGCCGTACGCCACGCGCGAGATCCGCTCCCGGGACTACCTGTTCAACCTGGACCTCCAGCCGGGCATCGAGCAGACCGTCTACCTCCGGGTACGCTCGGAAAGTTCGATCACCGTGCCCATGCGCCTGCTCTCGAACCTGGGGTTGGACGAGCGCCGCGGCGAAACCTTCCTGCTCGCGGTGTACTTCGGCGCCCTGCTGGCGCTGGCGCTGTTCAACCTGTTGCTCTACATCACGCTGCGTGACCGGAGCTACCTGTTCTACGTCGCCTTCGTCGCCACGACGGCCATCGCGTATGTTTGCTTCAACGGGGTCGCGTTCCAGTACTTCTGGCCCGAGTCTCCAGTGTGGAACAACCGATCGCCGCTGGTGTTCGCGCACCTGACCATTGCTGCCGGTGCGCTGTTCGCCCGAAGCTTTCTCAGGGTCTGGGAACACGGACGGCGCTTCGATATCCCGACCGTCGCCGTTGTCGCGACCGCAACCGTCATCGCGATCGGAACGATCGGGCCCCTGCCCTACTGGGTCAGTGCGCGCGTGTTCCCCTTCCTCGCCATCGCCGGCTGCGCGAACGTGATCGTGAATTCGGTACAGGCGATCCGGCGCGGCTATCGTCCCGCCCGTGTGTTCCTGCTGGCGTGGGCCGCACTCATCGCCGGGTTGTTCGCTTTCGCCCTGCGTTCCCTCGAGATCCTGCCGAGCAACTTCTTCACCATCTACGGCGTGCAGATCGGATCGCTCATCGAGGCGTTGCTGCTCGCGCAGGCGCTGGCGCAGCGCATCCAGATGATGCGCGAGGAGACCGAGGCGGTGCAGGCCACGGCACTGGCCGCAAAGGAATCGGCGCTGCGGATGCAGGAGCAGGCCCTCGAAGCCTCGCGACTCGCCGAGCAGGACCTCGAAACCATGGTCGCGGAGCGGGTGCAGGAACTCGCCCGCGTCAACCGCACCCTCGAAGCGGAGATCTTCGAGCGCAAGCGCGCCGAGGAACTGCTGCGCCGGCTCGCCTATCACGATGCGCTCACGGGGTTGCCCAATCGCACGCTGCTCCGCGACCGCTTCTCGATGGCGGCTTCCGCGGCGAAGCGCAACGAAACCTACCTTGCGCTGCTCGTCATCGATCTCGACGACTTCAAGGCGATCAACGAGGAACACGGGCACGACGTCGGCGACGACCTGCTGGTGAGCTTCGCCAAGCTGCTGCAGACCCGGATGCGCGAAATGGACACCATCGCGCGACTGGGCGGCGACGAGTTCGTGGTACTGGTCAACGATCTCGCGACACCGCGCGAAGCGGCGCGAGTGGCGGAAAAGGTCTTGAGCATTCTCAACGAACCGATCCGCGTCGCGGCCGACCAGAGCGTGCGCGTGAGCGCTAGCATCGGTATCGCGATCCTCGGACCGGACGGTTCGCTGGTGGACGCCCTGCTCAAGCACGCCGAGACTTCCATGTACACGGCGAAGAAGGCGGGCCGCGGCGTGTACCGCTTCGCGACCATTCCGGCAGACGCCTGAGCCAGAGCGTGGGCCTGGACTAGGGCCTGGGCCGCCCTGCCCGTAGAATTGCGGCTTTCCCGGCACCGGACTCACGTGCCGGCGACCGATTCGCCTCGAAGGAAAGCCCGCCGTTGACCAAGCCCGACCCCAGCGCCGCCCCGGCGCCCACTTCCAATTTCATCCGCAACATCGTCGAGCACGATCTCGAACGGGGCACCTACGCGGGCCGCACCTGGAGCGGCAACCCCGGGCCCGCATCCGTCCAGGCGGGCGCGCCGCAGGACGCCGAGCGAGTGCGAACCCGCTTTCCGCCGGAGCCGAACGGTTACCTGCACATCGGTCACGCCAAGTCGATCTGCCTCAACTTCGGCGTCGCGCGCGATTTCGGCGGTGTCTGCCACATGCGCTTCGACGACACCAATCCGACCAAGGAAGAGCAGGAGTACGCCGACTCCATCCTCGACGCCGTGCACTGGCTCGGATTCGACTGGGGTACGCACCTGTACTACGCGAGCGACTACTTCGAGACGCTCTATCGCTTCGCCGAAGCCTTCATCGAGCACAACCTCGCCTACGTCGACAGCATCAGTCCCGAGGAAATGCGCGCCCTGCGCGGCACGCTCACCGAAGCGGGGCGAAACAGCCCGCACCGCGACCGCAGCGTTACCGAGAACCTCGATCTGTTCCGTCGCATGCGGGCGGGTGAGTTCCCCGACGGAGCCCACGTGCTGCGCCTCAGGATCGACATGGCTTCGCCCAACATCAACCTGCGCGACCCTGTCATCTATCGCATTCGCCACGCGCATCATCACCGCACCGGCGACGCGTGGTGCGTGTATCCGATGTACGACTACACGCACTGCATTTCGGATGCACTGGAAAACATCACGCACTCGCTGTGCACGCTCGAGTTCGAGGATCATCGCCCCCTCTACGACTGGGTGCTCGAGAAGCTGACGACCTTCGGCCTGCTCTCGAAACCGCTGCCCCATCAGTACGAGTTCGCGCGGCTCAATCTCACCTACGTGGTGCTGTCCAAGCGCAAGCTGATCCAGCTGGTCGAGGAAAAGCACGTGGACGACTGGGACGATCCGCGCATGCCCACGATCGTCGGCGTGCGGCGGCGCGGCTACACGCCGGAATCGATCCGCCTGTTCGCGGAGCGCATCGGCGTATCGAAGGAGAACTCCACCATCGAGATGGCGATCCTCGAGGAATGCCTGCGCGAGGATCTCAACGAACGTGCGCCGCGCGCCACCGCGGTGCTCGATCCGCTACGCCTCGTCATCGACAACTGGGAGGCGGGCCGCTTCGAGGATTGCGAGGCGCCGGTCCATCCCCACAAGCCGGAATGGGGCAAGCGCATCTCGCCCATCGGACGCGAACTCTGGATCGAGCGCGACGATTTCACCGAAACGCCGCCGAAGGGATACTTCCGCCTGTTCCCCGGCAACACCGTGCGGCTGCGCTACGGCTACGTGGTGAAATGCATCGGTTGCGACAAGGACGCCTCGGGCCAGGTCACGGCGGTCCACTGCGAAGTCATGCCCGACTCGAAGTCCGGCACGCCCGGCTCCGACACCTACAAGGTGAAGGGCAACATCCATTGGGTCAGTGCCAGGCACGCGGTCGATGCGGAGGTGCGCCTGTACGACCGCCTGTTCGTCGTGTCGAACCCCGGTGCCGGCGACGCCGACTTCCTGAAGCAGATGAATCCCGACTCGGTGAAGGTGCTGCGGCAGGCGAAGCTCGAGCCCGGGCTGGCGCAGGCCAAACCCGAAGACCGCTACCAGTTCGAGCGACACGGCTATTTCGTCGCCGACGTGAAGGACTCGAAACCCGGCGCACTCGTGTTCAACCGGGCCGTGACGCTGAAGGATTCCTGGGGGAAACCCGGTTGACCGCTCGAACCGCGATCGTCGACCTGTACCGGCCGCACGAAAGGGATCTCGGCGCGTTCACCGTCCGCCGCCTCCTGCCCGGCCATCCCCGCAAGATGGTCGGGCCGTTCATCTTCTTCGATCACATGGGCCCGGCGCATCTCGCGCCCGGTGCAGGCCTCGACGTCCGTCCCCATCCGCACATCGGCCTTGCAACCGTCACTTACTTGTACGAGGGCACGATCCTGCACCGTGACAGCCTCGGCGTCGTCCAGCGCATCGAGCCGGGCGACGTGAACTGGATGACGGCCGGTGACGGCATCGTGCATTCCGAGCGCACGCCCGACGATCTGCGCACCAGCGGTTCGCCCGTACACGGCATCCAGACCTGGATCGCCCTGCCGAAGTCCCATGAGCACGTGGCACCGGCGTTCGAGCATCACCCGAAGGCGTCGCTCCCTGTGCTCGAGACGCCTGGGGTGCAGTTGCGATTGATCGCGGGCCGCGGCTTCGGTCTCACGGCCCCCGCGACCACCTACTCGCCCATGGTGTACGCCGCGGTGGAGATGGCCGCCGGCGCAGTGCTCGCATTCCCGGCGGAACACGAAGAACGCGCAATCTACGTGGCGAAGGGAAATGTGAGCGTGAACGGCGCATCCATGCCCGAAGCCCATCTGGCCTTGCTGGATCCCGGCGCGGTCGTGTCCATCGAAGCGCAGTCTGCCGCGGAGCTGATGCTCCTCGGCGGAGCACCCATGGATGGCGACCGCCACATCTGGTGGAACTTCGTCGCTTCGGATCGGACGTTGATCGAGGCCGCGAAACAGCGCTGGCGCGACGGCGGATTTCCCGCAGTCCCCGGCGAGACCGAGTTCATCCCGTTGCCGGAACGCTGATGAAGTCGTTCGTCGGTGCCGTGGTCGTCGTGGCCCTGCTGTCGATCGCAGCAAGCGCGCAGGCCACGACCGTGCAGCTGATCGAGACCCATCCGCCCTTGCCTGCAACACTGCCCAACGGGCACGACCTCAACCTGCGGGTGCGCGTGGATGCATCCTCCGCGCAGGACGTGTTCATCCAGGAAGTGCGCAGCGGCGGCAAGCGGGTGGCGTGGTTCGCCACGAACGGCATCGAGCCCGTGCCGGCCGGCGGAGGCGAGACGGTGCTGTTCACCTTCCTGCAGCCGAAGGACGGCGACATCCGCATCGACGAGATCGTGGTCAAAACCACCGAAGCGGGACTCGCATCGACGCGCGATCCCGCTGGCGAGACCCACGTGATCCCGGTGGATGTCACCTGGACTCCCGCTACCAGCCAGACGGAATTGCCCGATCCGACCTGGGTCACCGATCATCGCGCGCAGGCCAATGCACGCCGCGCGGCGGCCCGCGCCGCCACACCGCCACCCGGACCTTTCGAGAATCTTTTGTGGTTCGTGGGGTCCATCCTGTTCCTGGTGTTGGCCGTCGGTGCGATCTGGCTGCCGGTCCGTTGGATCCGTCGCTGGCGGGGCGGCTGGCGCATCGCGGCAGCGGTCTGCCTCTTACCCGTGCCGTTGTCCATCGCCAACATCACGCTCGGCCTTTTGGCCGATCCGACCTCCCACAATCTGTTCCCCTTCGAAATCGCCATGGCCGGCGCCGTCGCCTACGGGCTGATGATTGTCGTGGGCATCGCCCACGTGGTGGTCACCGGCCGCAATTCCGCTTCCTGACCCCCTTCCTGACCGCTTCCTCTCCAACATGCGCGACGCCATTCCCCAGTTGATCCATCTGCAGGACTACACCCCGCCCGCTTTCCTCATCGATACGGTGCACCTGCACGTGGACGTGCGCGACGACCACGTCCGCGTGCGCGCGAAGCTCGCCGTGCGACGCAATCCGGCGGCAAAGGACCAGGCGGCACCGCTCGTCCTCGACGGCGACGAGATCGCGCATGAGTCCGCCGCCATCGACGGACGCGTGTTGGGCGATGCCGAGGTCGCCGTGGACGAAATGCATCTCACGATCGCTCGCGTTCCCGCCGCCTTCGAGCTCGAAACCGTGGTGCGCATCGATCCGTTCCGCAACACCAAGCTGATGGGTTTCTTCCAGTCCAAGGACGGTCTGTTCTCGCAGTGCGAATCCGAAGGCTTCCGCCGCATCACCTGGTTCATCGACCGCCCTGACGTGATGGCGCGCTACACCGTGAGCCTGCATGCGTCCAAGGCGAAGTATCCGGCGCTGCTGTCCAACGGCAACCTGATCGCGCACGGGGACGAACCGGGCGAGCGTCATTGGGCGAAGTGGGAGGATCCATTCCCGAAGCCCTCGTACCTGTTCGCCATGGTCGCGGCGAAGCTCGACGTGCTCGAGGACCACTTCGTCACCCGTTCGGGCAAGCGTGCGCTGCTCCAGGTGTACGTGGAGCCGGGCAAGCTCGACCAGGCCGGCTTCGCCATGGACTCGCTCAAGCGTTCGATGAAATGGGACGAGGAGGTCTTCGGCCTCGAACTCGACCTCGAGCGCTTCATGATCGTCGCGGTGGGCGACTTCAACATGGGCGCGATGGAGAACAAGGGCCTCAACATCTTCAACACGAAGTACGTGCTGGCCCGCGCCGATACCGCGACCGACGTCGATTACCTCAACATCGACCGCGTCGTCGCCCACGAGTACTTCCACAACTGGACCGGCAACCGCGTCACCTGCCGCGACTGGTTCCAGCTCTCGTTGAAGGAAGGCCTCACCGTGTTCCGCGACCAGGAATACGGTGCCGACACCTACTCGCGTCCGGTGCAGCGCATCCAGGAAGTGCGCGCGCTGCGAGCCGCGCAGTTTCCCGAGGATGCCGGCCCCATGGCGCATCCGGTACGTCCCCAGTCGTACATGGAGATCGGCAACTTCTACACGGTTACCGTCTACGAGAAGGGCGCGGAAGTCGTGCGGATGATCCACACGCTGCTCGGCGCAGGAGGATTCCGCAAGGGCATGGATCTCTATTTCGCGCGGCACGACGGACAGGCCGTGACCTGCGACGAGTTCGCGCAGGCGATGCAGGACGCGGGCGGCGTCGACCTCACGCAGTTCCGCCGCTGGTACGACCAGGCCGGAACGCCGCGACTCGAAGTCGCGGGCGCTTACGACGCCGCGTCGAAGCGCTTCACCCTCACGGTGAAGCAGTCGTGCCCGCCCACCCCCGACCAGCCCGAGAAACTGCCATTCCACATTCCGCTCGCGATCGGCCTCGTCGGCGCGGACGGGAAGGATCTGCCGCTCCAGCTCGAAGGTGAGAAGTCCGCGTTGGGCACCGAGCGCGTGCTCTCGGTGAAGGCGCCAGAGGAGCGATTCGTGTTCGTGAACGTGACCGCGAAGCCGGTGCCTTCGCTGCTGCGCGGGTTCTCCGCACCCGTGATCCTCGACTACGCCTACACCGAAGCCGACTACACGCACCTGATGGCGCACGACTCGGACGCCTTCAACCGCTGGGAAGCGGGCCAGCGCCTGGCCCTCGGCCTGCTGCTCAAGGGCGTGGCCGCGCGCAAGGCCGGCAAGGCCTTCGAAGCGCCCGCCGGGTTCCTGGCCGCCTTCGCGCGCGTTCTCGCCGTCGGCCCCTCCGATCCGGCCTACGCCGCGGAAGCGCTGGCGCTGCCCTCCGAAGCCTACGTCGGCGAACAGCTGGACGTCGTCGATCCCGACGCCATCCACGCCGTGCGAGTCCGCGTGCGGCAGAGAATCGCCGAGACCCTGCGCGATGAGCTGCTCGCGACCTATCGCGCGACGGCGAATCCGGGACGCTACAGCCCCGACGCCGCCTCCGCGGGCCGACGTGCGCTGCGCAACCTGTGTCTCGGTTACCTGATGGAACTCGACGACGGCGAGATCCGCGCCATGTGCGTGGGCCAGTTCGAAGGCGCGGACAACATGACCGACGCCATGGCAGCGCTCACCGCGCTCGTGAACACCGAGTGCCCCGAGCGCGAAACGGCCCTCGAGAAGTTCCACGCCCGCTGGCGCGACGAAGCCCTGGTGCTCGACAAGTGGTTCGCCGTGCAGGCTACATCACGCCTGCCCGGCACCCTCGCGCGCGTGCGGCAACTGCTCGTGCATCCGGACTTCGACATCAAGAACCCCAACCGCGTGCGTTCCGTCATCGGCACCTTTGCGCAGGCCAACCCGGTGCGCTTCCATGCCGCGGACGGCGCAGGTTACGCACTCGTGGCGGAGCAGATCGTCACACTGGACGCGCTGAATCCCCAGGTCGCTTCGCGCCTGGCCCGCGCCTTCGACCGCTGGAAGAAGTTCGATGCAGGTCGGCAAGCGCATGCGCGCGCGGCGCTCACGCGCATCCGCGAACACTCGGGGTTGTCGAAGGATGTGACGGAGGTGGTGAGCCGGGCGTTGGCGTAGGAGTTTGACGCGCGCTGAAGAGGTCAATCCGGCAACGCCATGCCTTCGTTCAGGATGTCCACGTAGCGCGTGTAGCTGAAGACCCGCCCGCGCTGCCTGCGGGTGAGTTCGGACACCAGGCCGATCCGCTCGAGATGCACGAGCGACTTGTTCACCGTGGCAGCGGTCAGCCCCGCGGCAGCGACCAACGAGGCCGAGGTGGCGATCGGTTGCCGCTGCAATACCCGGTGAATCGCCAGAGCCGAAGGCGCGGCCCGGCCCAGGCCCTCGATACGGCGTGCGTCTTCGGAGGCAAGCTCCAGCAGTCGCCGGGCCGATGCGGCAGCCTGCGTCGCACCGGCAATGACGCCGTCGGCAAAGAACTCGAGCCACGTCTCCCAGTCACCCGACAGGCGCACGGCATTCAACAACTCGTAGTACGTCTGCCGATGCTCCTTGAAATGCAGGCTCAGATACAGCAGCGGCTCCCGCAGCAGGCCGTCCGACGCCAACTGCAGGGCGATCAGCAAGCGACCGACGCGGCCGTTGCCGTCGAGAAACGGGTGGATCGTCTCGAACTGCACGTGCGCCAGGGCCGCCTTGACGAGCGGTGGCGTCACCTCCGGCTGATCGTGCAGGAAGCGCTCGAAGTGCTTGAGACATTCGTCCAGTTCGTTGGCCGGCGGCGGTACGAAGGCCGCATTGCCCGGACGCGTGCCGCCGATCCAGACCTGACTTCGACGGAACTGCCCCGGCGCGAGCCGTGCGCCCCGACCCTGGCCGAGGAGTACCTCGTGCACCTCGCGGATCAAGCGCAGGGACAATGGGAAGCCGCCGCGCAACCTCGTCAGGCCATGCTCCAGCGCTGACACGTAGCGACTGACTTCCCGCGCGTCCTCCATCGGCACGCCCGGCTGCTCGTCCAGTTCGAACAGAAGCAGATCGGCAAGCGAGGACTGCGTTCCCTCGATCATCGAGGAGAGCACCGCCTCCTTCCGGACGAAGCTGTAGAGCAATAGCGCCGCGTTCGGCAACAGGTCCGTCACGCCATCGAGCCGTCCCAGTGCGACCAGTGCGGCGTCGAAACGCGCGCGCAGCGTCGGATTCCAATCGACGGGGGGGTGGGGCGGCAGCGGCGACGGGATGAACGACTTGAAAGCTTCGCCGGCGGTGGCGACCTTCACATAGCGGCCTTGCAGCGGACGCTTCATGGGCGGCAGAGCCTCAAATAGCGGACCGCGTTATTTTAGGATAACCGCGTTACATGAAACAATGGGTGTTCGAGGCCTTGCCGGGCACTCGGCATTGCCCCTCCCCTGTTCTTCCCCATCTTCGACGGGGAAGGGGGTGCACAGTACGAGAGGGATCGCTGGGCTATTCCGCGGCAAAGAGTGTCGGCACCACCACCAGTTCACTGTACTCGGCGAGCAGCGCTTCCTCCTTCTTCTTCGCTTCGGCGCTCTCGCGCTCGAGTTCGAGGAAGTCATGCATGGCGGCGAGCAGGAGGGCCGAGCGGCTGGTGCAGGGTGGCCTGGTTTCCGGGAGCGGGACTTCGAATTCGTCGTTCATGGCGGTTCTCCTTCGCCTCGAAACCTGGTCCATTCCGCGAACGGCACCACAGGTTTCACTTCCATGAACGCGATACGTGTGCCGGCGGTGCACGGATGCATGCGCAGTCCGCTGAACGGGTGCGTCAGGCAGGCGAGCGGAGCGGGGCCATGACGAATGGTCGATTCGGCACCACGAATGGTGGTGCGCGTGTCTGGCCTCCGACCTGAAAGGTGACGTCCAGCGGCTGGCGCCGCCCGAAGCCCCCTCCCTGGCCCTCCCCCATGCCTTCGTCACGGGGGAGGGGATGTGCGCGAATGCTTTGGGATCTACCTGCCCGATTTCGCCTCGACCTTCTGGACGAACCGGGCCCGGTCGATGATCGCGCGCTCGTGGACGCCTTCGCCGATGCGCTCGCGCTCGTCCTCGGCCCAGATCTCGAAGGTGAGGAACTTGCCATCGATCTTGACCAGGCGTGACCTCGCGACCACGCGCATGCCCGGAGGCGTGGCGGCCAGGTGGCGGACGTCGACGCGCACGCCGACCGTCGTTCTGCCTTCGCCCACCAGGGGCTCGACCGACTTGCCGGCAGCGGTCTCCATCAGGGCGATCATCATCGGGGTGGAGAACACGTCGACGAATCCGCTGCCGAGGTCGGAGGCGAGGTTGCCCGGTCCGGCCACGGTCTCCGAGCGGCCTTCGACGCCGGGTGCGAGTGAGTCATCCATGCGTTGCCTATTTGTTCTCGACTGGAAATTCGATGGTACGGATGAACACCAGCTTGCCCTGTTCGTTGCGTACGATGGTGTAGCCGTGCAGGCCGTCGCCGTTGGCGTCGAAGTTGTAGGTGCCTTCGATTCCCTTCAGTCCGCGGGTGGCAAGCAGCGCCTTGCGCACCGCTTCGGAATCGGTCGAACCGGCGGTCTGAATGGCATGCTTGAGCAGGTGCAATGCCGCGTACGACCAGGCCGAGTAGAGGTCGGGGTTGAATCCGTGCTTCGCCCTGAACTTGGCGGAAAACGCCTTGCTCTCGGGGTTGGCGTCGGGAAAGAAGTCCGTCACCACATAGGTGCCCCAGAGCCCGTCGCCGGCCAGCTTGAGCGCGGTCTCAGTGGCGAGCGAGGTGGAGCCGATCCAGTCGGCGTCCACGCCGAGCTGCTTCGCCTGCTTCGCGAAGATGCCCACGTCCGGAGAGTTGGTCATGTAGCTGCCGATGACGTCGGCGCCGGACTTCTTCACCGCCAGCACCACGGACGTGAAATCCTGCTGGTTGCTGGTGTAGCCCTGGATCAGGGCCGGCTCGATGCCGTGGGCCTTGAGCGCCTCCACCAGCGCGTTCTTGCCGTTGGATCCGAAGGTGTCGGTGGAGTGGACGATTGCCCATTTGCGCTTGCCGAGCGTCTTGACACCGTGCTCCGCCATGACGCGCGAGGAGTAGAAGTCGTTCGGCCGCACGCGGAAGATCCACGGATTGTTCACGCGGGTCAGGCTCGGGTCGCTGCCGCCGATGATGGCGGGCAGCTTCGCCTTGGCGATGGTGGGCGAGGCAGCCTGCACCTGCGTGCTGCGCAGGGGTCCGACCACCGCCACGACCTTCTGGTCGACGAGCTTCGAGTAGGCGAGCACGGTGCCGGGATTGGTGCTCTGGTTGTCCTCGACGATCAGTTCCACCGGCCGGCCGAGGATGCCCCCCGCCGCGTTGATCTCGTCGAGCGCGAGGCGCACGCCGTGCAACGTGAGCACCCCGGCTTCGGCCTGGGGCCCGGTGGTCTCGTCCACGAGGCCGACGCGGATCGGCTCCGCTGCTTGAGCGGCGGCGCCGGCCGCCAGCATGAGGAAACCGCAAACAACACCGACCAGCCTGGAAGCCATGAGACCCCTCCCCCTCGTTGTGGTTTTGTCCAGCCGCGCAAGGATGGCGCTTCCATCCATGGATGAAAAGCCTCCCCGGACCACCACGACGACCAAACACGAAGAATCGCTTGACTTGGAGTCGACTCGAAGTTTTATGCTGCGTTCCAACATGGACGAGAAGACGTACACCATCAAGCAGACGGCGCTGATCACCGGCCTTTCGGAGGACACGCTGCGCTACTACGAACGGATCGGCCTGGTCGGGCCGATCGGCCGGGCGCCCAGCGGTCATCGCCGCTACACTGCCTTCGACCACCAATGGGTCGACTTCCTGGCGAAGATGCTCGGCACCGGGATGAGCCTGCAAACGCTGGGCCGCTACATCGACCTGTTCCGCGAGGGTGAGGACACCGCGCCAGAGCGGCGCGCGCTGCTCGAGGTGCACGCCCGCCAACTGGAAGGACGCATCTCCCAGCTCCAGGAAACGCTCTCGTTCCTGCAATGGAAGATCGACCACTACGACGACCTGATGCGCGCGAAGGAGCGGCAGCTTCGGTCCCACCCTTCCAACCGGACCGTGCGACGCAGTCCGGCAACACCGTCGGGACCGGAAGTCTCGCGGGCACCGCCGCGGGCCAAGCAGCGCGCCTGATATTCGTTTTGCGTTCCACCGGGTAGTCCTTCCCCGCCCGGGTGGTACCGGTGCCCTGCAACCACGGGCGAGGGGAGCTTTTTTTTTGGAAAGGAACCATCCCATGATCACGTTGAACGTCAACGGCAAGACCCGGAACGTCGACGCCGACGAGAGCACGCCGCTGCTGTGGGTGCTGCGCGACCACCTCGACATGACCGGCACGAAGTTCGGTTGTGGCGCGGGCCTGTGCGGGGCGTGCACCGTCCATCTCGACGGCCAGGCGATCCGCTCGTGCATCACGCCCTGTACGGCGGCGGTCGGCAAAAAGGTCACGACCATCGAAGGCATCGCCTCCACGACCGAAGGCAAGCGGTTGCAGGCCGCGTGGATCGCGCTCGACGTGCCGCAGTGCGGCTACTGCCAGTCCGGCCAGATCATGTCCGCAGCCGCTCTGCTCAAATCCACGCCGAAGCCGAAACGCGAGGACATCGACGCCGCCATGAGCGGCAACATCTGCCGCTGCGGCACCTACAACCGCATCCGCGCCGCCATCCAGCAGGCCGCGAGCCGCTGACCCTCAGGAGACATTTCCATGACATTCGATCGCAGACAGTTCCTCAAGGTTTCGGCCCTCGCGGGCGGCGGCTTCGCGCTCGGATTCGCGCTGCCTTCCGAACAGGCCGGTGCCGCGGAGTCCGATGCGTTCACGCCGAACCCATGGCTGCGCATCACGCCCGACAACTGGATCACCATCGTGGTGGACAAGGCCGAGATGGGCCAGGGCGTCTATACCGGCTTCCCGATGATCCTCGCCGAGGAACTCGACGCCGACTGGTCGCGCATCCGCATCGAAGCGGCGCCAGCCGCGAAGGAATACGCGCACCCTTGGTTCGGCGTGCAGGGCACCGGCGGCTCGACGTCGATCCGCGCCATGTGGCAACCGCTGCGGCAGGCCGGCGCGACGGCACGGGCCATGCTGCTGGCCGCCGCTGCCCAGACCTGGGAGGTGGAGGCCTCGACGCTCAAGACCGATCGCGGATCCGTCGTCGGCCCGATGGGCGTGCGCGCGAACTACGGCAAGCTCTGTACGCGCGCCGCGAAGCTGGCGGTGCCGAAAGACGTACCGCTCAAGGACCCGGCGAAATTCCGCATCGTCGGCAAGTCCACGCCGAGGCTCGACACGCCGGAGAAGGTGGACGGCACCGCGAAGTTCGGCATGGACGCCAAGCTGCCGGGCCTGCTCACCGCCGTCGTCGCTCGCTCGCCCGTGCTCGGCGGCAAGGTCGCGCGCTTCGACCCTGCGAAGGCGCTGGCCGTGAAAGGCGTGCGCCAGGTGCTGCCGGTGAAGAGTCCGGTGTCGGAGGGTGTCGCCGTGCTGGCGGATACGTACTGGTCAGCGAAAGCGGGACGCGATGCGCTCGAAGTCGAATGGGATGCCGGCGCGAATGCAACGCTGTCCACGGGCAAGCTGCTCGAGACGATGTCCGGGCTCGCGGGCTCGGCTGAAGGTGCTCGCGTAGCACGCAACGACGGCAACGGTGACGCTGCCATCGCGTCGGCCGCGAAGGTGATCGAAGCGGTCTACGAGGTCCCGTATCTCGCGCACGCGCCGATGGAGCCCATGAACTGCACGGCGTGGGTCAAAACCGACGGCGCGGAGATCTGGGTCGGCAGCCAGGCCCAGGGGCCGAACCAGATGACGGTGGCGCAACTGGTGGGCTGCAAGCCAGAGCAGGTGAAGATCCATTCGCTGCTGCTCGGCGGCGGCTTCGGCCGGCGTTTCGCACCCGATTTCCTGACTGAAGCGGTGCTGCTGTCGAAGGCCGCGAACGCGCCGGTCAAGATCGTGTACTCGCGCGAAGACGACACGCGCGGCTACTACTATCGCCCCATGGCCGTGGCGAAGCTGCGCGCCGGTCTCGATGCTGCCGGCACTCCGGTCGCGTTCACCGCGACGACGGTGTGCGATTCGATCGCGGAAGGTTCGGGCTTCGAATCGCTGCTCATCCAGAACAGCATCGACGGGACCGCGGTGGAGGGGCTTGCGAACCTCCCCTACGCCATCGAAAACGTGAAAGTGGATTGGGTCCGGTTCCAGGCCGGCATCCGCACCTGGTACCTGCGCTCGGTGGGCAGCACGCAGAACGCGTTCTTCAGCGAAGCCTTCGTCGACGAAATGGCACACGCCGCCGGCAAGGATCCGTTCGAGTACCGGCGTGCCCTGCTCACGAAACATCCGCGGCACCGGCAGGTACTGGAGCTCGCGGCGCAGAAGGGCGACTGGGGCTCGGCACTGCCGCCAGGCCGTGCGCGCGGCATCGCGGTCGCCGAGAGCTTCGGTGCCTACGTCGCGGAAGTGGCCGAGGTCTCCATCGAAGACGGACGTCCGAAGGTTCACCGCGTCGTGATCGCCGCGGACGTGGGCACGGTCGTCAATCCGCAGCAGGTCGTGGCGCAGATGGAGGGCGCCATGGTCTACGGCCTGTCGGCCGCGCTGTACGGCAAGATCACGGTGCAGGACGGCAAGGTGGAGCAGAGCAACTTCCACGACTATCCGGTGTTGCGGATGAGCGACATGCCGGAGGTCGAGGTGCACCTCGTGGCGTCCACCGAGCCACCGGGTGGCGTCGGGGAACCCGGCACGCCGCCGATCGCGCCGGCGGTGGCCAACGCTCTGTTCGCGTTGACGGGCAAGCGCAACCGGTCGCTGCCCCTGGTCGTGTAGCTCATCCAAAGCCGCGAGAGCGGTGGAATTCCGGCACCCTGCGGGCTACGATGGGCGGCGATCACAACCTGCCGGGTGCCGACGATGATGAGCCGACTGCTGCTGTTGCTTTGCATGGGCTGCGCCCCCCTGTCCGCGCATGCGCTGGCGTTCCTCACGGAGGACAACCCGCCGTTCAACTACGAGGAGAACGGCAACATCGATGGCCTCGCCACCGCATTGATCATGGAAATGACCAAGCGAGCCTCGTTGCCAGCGACCTACGAACTGGTGCCGTGGGAAACCGGGTACATGCGTGCGCAGCGCGATCGCGAGACCTGCCTGTACGCCACCGCGCGCGTCGAGAGCCGCGAGAAGCTGTTCCACTGGATCGGACCGCTCGCGGTCAATCGCTGGGGCGTGTTCGGCAAGAGCGATTTCCCCGCCACGGCGAAGAGCATCGAGGAATTGCGCAAATACCGCATCGGTGGAGTCACCAACGATGCCAAGCTCGAGTACCTCGCGCAGTATGCCGTCACAAATATCCGCTCGGTACCGGAGGATCGACAGAATCCCCCGCGCCTCAAGCTGCCGAAGGACGACCCGGATCGGATCGATCTCTGGATCACCGGCGCCTACACCGCACGCAAGACTTCGCGCGAGAACGGCGGCCCCGCACTGAAAGCCGTGTATCTGGCGCAGGAGATCCCGCTCTACCTCGCGTGCAGTCCTGCGACATCGCGCTCGTCCATCCAGTTGCTCGAAGACGCCCTGAAAGCGATGCGCCGGGACGGCACCGCGAAGAAGATCACCGACCGCTACCTGGGCAAGTTCGCCAAGTAGCGGATCCTCACGAGGGTGGTTCGGACGGCAGCGATCGCAACGACGGGGGCGGCGCAACCGGCCCGAACACCCATTGCGAGTATTGCTTCGCGTGCTCGAACGCCCGCTCTTCGGGCCACAGGCTGTCGGACGCTAGCGGCTTCATGTGCGAAGTGGAATGCACGGCCGTGATCGTGCCGTCCGCGGAACGCACCGTGCCCCAGTCGGACTTGCCCGTCATCGGATCGAGCGGCACCTTGCGCAGATGGCGCAGCGGCGGATCGACGCGCGCATCCAGGACGAGCTGATCGAGGGATCGAGGAAAAGCCGACTCGCCCTCCGGCGTGGCGAGCGCATAGCTCGCCAGTGCCTTGCCGAGCTGGCGGCCGGACCACAGCAGTTCGCGTTCCTTGTCCCGCTGGGCATCCGCTTCCCACAACCGCGCCAGCGCGACGAGGGTGAGGGAGATGATGAAGGTAAGGAACACCACGCCGATCAGCATGAAGCCCGAACGACCCCTGCGCGCGCTCACCATTGGCGGTAGGGCACGCCATTGAGGCCAGTACCGTCGGATAGCGGATAGACGTCGTATACGTCGGCGCCGGCCTCGGGTTTGTCGGGCGCCGAGGCATAGCTGCGCCTTCCCCAGGTATCCTCGGCCGACACCCGTTCGTCGGTGAAAAACGGATCGCGCGGAATGCGCCGCAGGAAATACAGCCGCCGACCCAACGGATCGAGCGCGTCGGGCGCCCCGGTCGCCAGCGCGGCGAGGGATCGCGGGTAGCCGGTCTGCCCCGGCAGGCGCGCGATCCGTCCTTCGTCGCCGGCCTGCTTGTAGTCGTCGATGGCCTGGCGGATCTGCCGCAATGCGGTGCGCAACTCCTGTTCCTTCTCGCGCTTGATGGCGGTGATGACCATGGGTGTCACGAGGCTCGCCAGGAACACGACGATCACGAGCGACACCATGAGCTCGACCAGGGTGAAGCCGGTGCGGCGGAAGCTTGCGCGGTGCATGACTGGCATTATCGGCACTGGTCCGCGAGACTCGAGCGGTGCCGTCGGCCGATCGGGTCACGCCGCTGGCGGAAGCCTGTCACCCCCCGCCCTGCGCCGGGACACGGATACCCGGGTTGCGCCTGGCTACAACCGTTCGTGCAGGCAGAGAATGTTGCCTTCAGTGTCGTTGAACCACGCAGCCTTCTCCGCGCCTAGCACGCACACGTGATCGACGGTCCTCAAGCCCGGGAGGTCGTAGTCGTTGAACGTGACGCCCCTGTCCTCGAGCGCGGCGATCTCGGCGACGATGTCCTCCACCTCGAAGCTGATGGCGGTGTGATCGGCCTTGGTGGGCGCTCCTCGGGGAAACAGCGCAAGCAACGTGGCACCGCAGCGGTAGATGAACTTCCCGTCGGGCTGCTCCCCCACCGGCGTCAGTCCGAGCTTGTGCTCGTAGAAATCGCGGGCGCGGTCGAGATCGACCGCTGGCAGGATGGTGGTGACGGTGGCGCTGGCGAGCATGGCGGCAACCTCCAAGGCAACGAATCGGGGCGATGACCGCAGCAGATGACGCGCGCCCCTCGAGCGAGAGAATACGCCCGTTGCGCGCGGAATTCGTCGGGTGGGGCCGCCATCCTGCCAGCGCATCCGGCAAGGACTGTCGAGACCGACCTGAAGCGCGACCCTGGGCCATGCAATGGACGACGGAGGCCGGACGCGCCGCCGGAAGTTTTGCCTCGCAGGCCTCAAGATTTCCCGGCGAAATCCGTTTCGTGGGCTGAGAGCCCGGACTTGGCACCCCAAGCCGGGGAAAAAACCGCCGGGCCGTTGCTGGAACCAGAGTTGCGTTCCGGCCACCGGACCGTTAGGTTACCGTCTGTTCCGCGCCACCCTCGCTCACGCTCACATGGCAAACATCCTCGTCGTCGACGCCGACGCGCAGCTGCGCGAGTGGTGCCGCATGCACCTGGCAACCCATGGGCATGTGGTGCGAGCGCTGGGCGATCCGCGCAAGGCCCTGGAGGCCCTGCAGGAACAGGCCCCCGAACTGGTCATGCTCGCCACGGACCTCGAGAACGGCGGGGCCTGGGCGCTTGCCGCGGGGATTCGCTCCAACGCACGCACCGCTGCGACCCAGATCCTGTTCATCGTTCCGGCTGGCGATGCTGCAGCGCAAGCGCAGGCAGCCGCGATCGACACCGGCGAAACGCTGGAGAAGCCCTTCGCCCGGCCGATGCTGGTCGATGCCGTCGAGGCGCGCCTCGGCGCACGCGGCGCCGATGGTGCAGCACAGACCGAGCGCGGGTCGCTTGCGACGGAATCCTGGACGCCCCCGCCCGGGTCGTCGGCGCTGTTGATGGAGACCAAAGCGGCCAGCGTGCTGGTCGTGGTCCTGCGCAATCTGGTTTCGCTCGCCCGATCGCTCCGCGGCCGCAGCCTCGATGCCCTGCTGCAACGCTTCTTCACCGAGGCGCGCGAGGCCATCACGAGCCAGGGCGGCTGGGTGGTACGCATCGATGCCACCGGCGTCGTTGCACTGTTCGAGAACAGTCCGCACGAGGAACGCAGCCACGCATCCCACGCGATCGAGGCAGCACTGACCGTGGTGCTCGCGACTAGGCGCGTCAAACGCTGGGCCGAATCCACCCTCGGGGAAGTCTCCACCCCCAACCTGTCCGTCGGATGCGGCGTGCACAGCGGCGACGTGGTCGTCGCCCGACTGTCCCTCGGCGGGCAGCTCACGCCCAGCATCGCGGGCCAGACCGTGGACGTGGCGAATCGGCTCAACGGCCGCGCGAAAGGCCTCGGCTGGAGCGTCGCCGTCTCCGAAACGTCGGCATTGCTCGCGGAATCGCGGTTCGAGTTCCGTCGCCGTGCAACGCTGACCGACACCGACCATGACGTGGCCATCGCGATCGTCGAGGCCGCGGGATTCAACCCGGCCTCCGCGCTGCCGGGCGAGTTGCCGATCATGGCGGAAGTGCGCGAGGCCATGCTCGCCAACACGGTGATGGCGCGGCTCGCCGGCGACGTGGATCCGTTCACGGCCGACCAGACGGTGGTGATCAATGCCTCGCAGATGATCGACCGGATGATGCCGAAGCTGCCCGACCGGCGCATCGCCCGCCGCCTCGGGCAAGGCGAACAGATCACGACCTACATGATGCTGCATGTACCTTCCGACCGCGAGGAAGCGGTCAAGACCGTGCCGCTCGCACAGCTCTCGCCGGAGTTCGCGGATCGCTATCTCGACGTCTACCTGCGCATCGGCACGCTCTCGCAGCGCAACGTCGTCGGCGTGATCGAAATCGGCCAGACTGCCGAGGTCGCCTTCGTGGCCACGGAATGGCTGCCCGGCCTGTCGCTGTCGGACATGGTGCGCAAGAAGATGTCCATCGGCGTCGCGCTCAACCTGCTGGTCCAGATGTGTCTCGCGATCGATGCGATCCATGAGCTCAAGATTTTCCACGGCGCGCTGCGCGCGGAACATTTCCTGTTCCGGGACGAACGCGTGGTGGTCCTCGCGGATTTCAACGCGAGCGCGCACGTCTACGCCTCGCTGACCGAACCCCATGGCGACGAAACCACCGAGACGCAGATCGCCGCCGGGGTGCGCGCGGACCTGCGGGCCCTGGGCCTGATCCTGCTCGCGATGCTGAGCGACGACACGGCGCTGGCCGAAAAGGCGCTGGGCGGAACGCTCGTCTCGCTGGTGGAAGCATCGCGGCTGCCGCTGCAGCTCTCGCCGCTACAGCCGTGTCTCGACGGCCTCCTGGGCGTGGGCCCCGGCAAACCCTTCCAGCGCGCCCGGGAGAGTCTCACCGAACTGGTCGCGGTGAAGGATCTGTGGAGCCGCCCGGTGTTTTCGGGCGGATGAGCTCGATTCGACCCTGAAGGAAAGGAAAACGCCATGACCAAGTCTGCAATCGTCCTCGCGCTGGCCGCTTCGCTCGCTGCCGCACCTGCGTTCGCCCGGAAGGACTGCGACGAGCTGAAGGCGGAGATCGACGCCAAGCTCAAGGAGAAAGGTGCCGTGGGCTACACGCTCGAGGCGGTTGCCAATGAAGGCGTGGCGGACCAGAAAGTCGTCGGCAGCTGCGACGGCGGCACCAGGAAGATCGTCTACAAGCGCGGCGGCTGATCCTCCACTAACAGTCGTCTGGCACTGCGAGAACCGGAGCGGTCCGGCCGATGTCCGAGGATCGGACATCCCAATTTTTCTCCGGGAGCATCGACGTGGTTCGATCATGGTTGTTCGCCGCCATCGCGTGCGTGGCGATGGGGGCTCAGGCGGTAGACCCCGCGCCGGCCGCCAGTGGCAACGAGGGCGGTTCATCCTTCAAGTCGAGCATGAAGCGGATGGGCAGCGACATCGGCGATGCCGGGAAGAAGGTCGGCAAGGAGTTCGCCAAGGCGGGCAAGCAGGTAGGCCACGGCACCGTCAAGGCCGTCAAGGAAGTCGGCCACAAGGTTTCCACGGACGTGAAGACGAAGAACTTCGAGCCGAAGGCCCAGGGCAAGGCACCGGAACAGAAATCGGGCCGCGGCGACGAGCCGCACTGAACGTTCGGTGACGCGAGTCACGGAACGCCAGCCGCCGACCTGCTAGTCTTCGCCTGCCGCTGGCCTGGGCAGGCAGCATCGATGCGCCTCGCCCGAGACCGCCGGCAGTCCGCCGGATTCCGAGACCGCCACGCCCGTTGCCGGAGCACCCGATGTTCGCCGATCCGCTGATCCTCGCGCGCGCCCAGTTCGGGCTCAATATAGCGTTCCACATCCTGTTTCCGACGATCTCGATCGGGCTCGCCTGGGTGCTGTTCTACCTGCGCCTGCGCTGGCCTCGCAACGAATCGTGGGTGCCGCATGCCTACCGGCTCTGGGTGAAGATCTTCGCGCTTTCGTTCGCGATGGGCGTGGTGTCCGGAATCACCATGAGCTTCCAGTTCGGGACGAACTGGCCGGGCTACATGGAAAAGGCCGGCAACATCGCCGGCCCGCTGCTCGGCTACGAAGTGCTGACGGCTTTCTTCCTCGAGGCTACCTTTCTCGGCGTGATGCTGTTCGGGCGCGACCGCGTGCCCGACTGGATGCACACCTTGTCATCCTTTCTCGTGGCCTTCGGCACGACGATGTCCGCGTTCTGGATCCTCGCGCTCAATTCCTGGATGCACACGCCCCAGGGGTTCGAGCTGATCGACGGGCAACTCCACGCGAAGGACTGGATCGCGATCATCTTCAATCCGAGCTTCCCCTACCGCCTGACCCACATGCTGATCGCATCGGCGCTCACCACCTCGTTCGTCGTCATCGGCATCTCGGCCTTCCAGTTGCTCCGCAACCGCTCGTGGGAGCCCGCCCAGCGGATGCTGAAGCGACTCGTGGTCGTGGCCGCCGTGCTGACGCCGGTGCAGATCTTCGTGGGTGACCTGCACGGCCTCAACACCCTGGAGCACCAGCCGGCGAAGATCGCCGCCATCGAAGGCATCTGGCACACGGAACGCGGTGCGCCGCTGCTGTTGCTGGCACTCCCGAACAAGGCCGAACAGCGCAACGATTTCGCGATCGGCATTCCGAAGGGCGCGAGCCTGATCCTCCGGCACGACCCGGAGGGCGAGCTTCGAGGCCTGTCCTCCTTCGACGGCAAGCACCCACCGGTGGCGCCGCTGTTCTTCGGTTTCCGGATCATGGTCGGCATCGGCATGCTGATGCTCGCACTGTCCTGGCTCGGCGTGTGGCAGATCCTGCGCCGACGAGCGTGGCCGACCTGGCAATTGCGGGCCTACGCGGCGATGACGTTCTCCGGCTGGATCGCGACGCTGGCCGGCTGGATCGTGACCGAAGTCGGGCGCCAGCCCTGGCTCATCCATGGCCTGCTGAGTACCGCCGAGGCGGCCTCGAAGGTGCCGGCCGCCGCCATCGGCATCACGCTGGTGGCATACGCGGTCGTGTACGGACTGCTGATCGTCTCGTACATGGTCGTCGTCACGCAGATCGCGATCAAGGAAGCGGCTGGCGAGAAGACGCCGACGCTGGACGAGCGCACGCTGCAAGCAGGGCTTGCATAGGATGAAACCAGGCCTAGCGCTCACTGTGCTTGCTGCGGCACTGACATGACCATCGACACATGAACATCGACCTGCCCTTCGTCTTCATGGTGCTGATGGGTCTCGCGATCCTCGCCTACGTGATCCTCGACGGCTTCGACCTCGGTGTCGGCATCCTCCTGCCGCTGGCGCCGCGCGAGGAGCAGGACCTCATGGTGAGTTCCATCGGACCCTTCTGGGATGCGAACGAAACCTGGCTCGTGCTGGGCGTGGGCATCCTGCTGGTCGCGTTTCCCCATGCGCATGGCGTCATCCTCACCTCGCTGTACCTGCCCGTGGCGATGATGCTGATCGCCCTCATCCTGCGCGGCGTCGCGTTCGAATTCCGCATGAAGGCGACCGGCTGGCATCGCGATCTGTGGAATCGCCTGTTCTTCGCCGGCTCGCTCGGCGTCGCACTCGCCCAGGGGATCATGCTCGCCGGCGTCGTGACCGGCTTCGCGGACGGAGCGACGTTCATCGCCTTCGGATGGGCCGTCGGTGCGGGACTCGCCGGTGCCTACGCGTTGCTCGGGGGCACGTGGCTGGTGATGAAGTGCGAGGGCGATCTCCAGCGCAAGGCGCTCGCGTGGAGCCGATACGCCGTCGTATTCGCCGCCGCCGGCGTCGCCGCGATCAGCCTGGCCATGCCCTTCGCGAATCCCGGCATCTACGCCAAGTGGTTCACGGCCGAGTACTTCACGCGCCTCGCACCGCTGCCGCTGCTGACGCTCGCGGCGTTCGCCGGCATCTGGTTCGGCGTCCGCCGCCTCGAGAACGGCACGACCCGCAAGGAATGGCTGCCGTTCGTGCTCTCGGTCTGGGTGTTCGTGTTCGCCTTCGCGGGGCTCGCCTACAGCCTCTATCCCTACCTCGTCGTCGACCGCCTCACCATCTGGCAGGCGGCCGCCGCGCCGGCATCACTGCAGTTCGTGCTGTGGGGCGTGATCGTCGTGCTGCCGATGATCATCGGCTACACGGTGCTGTCCTATCGCGTGTTCTGGGGCAAAGCCCGGCATCTCACCTACGGCGCCTGAGTCCGGCCGCCACCACCAGCAGCGCGAGCCCTGCGGCCAACGTCGCCCACGTGGAGGGCTCCGGAACCGCGGCCACGACGGCGCCGGCGAACAATCCGCCCAATACCTGATGAGCCCTGGCGGTCGGATGGACCTCGTCCCAGAAGATGTGTTCATCCGGATTGCTGCAGACCGACAGGGTTGCGAGCGAGAAGCACGGCTGAAAGGCCTTCGTGGGATCGAAGCCGAGCGCGGTCATCGCGGTCGGGCTGCCGAGCAGGCCACTCAGGAAGTCGTCCACCTGGAAGTCGATGATGCGGATGTCGTCGTTGGCCGCACGAAGCGTCTGGATACCCCCCGTCAGTGCCGCGTTGAAGCCTGAGGTCAGTTGGCTCAGGCCGAACTGTTCCGGCGCGGACAAACTCTGTCCGTACGGCGTTAGCGACAGGTCGGGCAGGTTGATCACGAGGAAGTTGCGGGCACCCTTGTCATAGAGTGCATCGATGAAGGAAACCATGTTGACGGCGCCTGCGGGTGCGGTCGACGGATCGACGAAGAAATCGTTCGCACCACCCCAGAGCATGAAGAGCGATCGATTCGCGTCGAACCCGGCAGGTGTCGAGAAGCCCGCCACCTGCTGGGCGATTCCGCGCGTCCGGAGCGCATCGATGTCGAAGCCCAGGCCGCTGTAGGTGTCGTCGAAGTACCAGTACCCCTTTGCGATCTGATTGCTGGTGGTCATGGTCGGACGCGGCAACAGACTGAATGGCGGTGGCGCCTCGCTGCCGAGCACGTCCACGTAGGTCCGAGTGGTCGCGCCCCCCACGGCGTAGTTGGTGCCACCGGGGTAGTAGGACGGCAGCACCGGCGTACCGCGTATGGCGGGATTCAGCGCCAGGATCTCGCCAGCCGTCGGTCCGTTGGTGAGTCGGCCGCTGTAGGGAGCGGGAATGCCCGGTGCCGGCGAACTGCCGGGATAGGGCGGAAACCCGCCTGTCGCGACGAAAGCATTGCCTCCGTCCAGCAGGCTGTCGCCAAACAAATAGACGTTATCGAACAGGGCCGCCGAGGCGGAGCCGGTGACGAGGATCGTGGCCGCGAAAGTTGCGAGGTAGCGGGTCAATGTCGGCATCTGAATCTCCTGGATAAGTCACCCGCTGCGAGTAGAACAGCCTAGGCTTCCGATGACAATCGGAAATCCGCGCCGCGCCTCGCTCGCACCGGAAACGGATGGCAACGATACCGCGACCGAATCACGACAACCAGCCCGGATGCGCACTGGCAACAGTGAATTGAAAGCGCGCGAACTGCACGACGCGCACCCCTCGCTCACTCCCGCCGATTCACACCGGGCAGCACGCACAGCATTTCGTACAGGAGGTTCGCCCCCAGCATCGAAGTGTTGCCCGACGGATCATAGGCAGGCGAAACTTCCACGAGATCGCCGCCGATCACGTCGAGCCCGTGACAGCCACGCACGATCTCGTAGCCCTGGATGCTCGTGAGGCCGGCGAATTCCGGTGTTCCCGTCCCGGGCGCGCAGGAGGGATCGAGCCCGTCGATGTCGAAGCTGACGTACACGGGGCCGCCACCGACGCGGGCGCGCACCTGGTCCATCAGCGGCGCCAGCGACACTTGTACCAGCACTCCTCGGCCTGGACCACGCGCATGCCCTGCTTGCGCGACCAGTCGAAATCGTCGGCGGCGTAGCCGGTCGCCCGCAAGCCGATCTGCACCGTGCGCAATGGATCGATCAACTGCTCCTCCACCGCGCGGCGCAACCAGGTGCCGTGAGTGACCTTCTCGCCGAACATGTCGTCGTTCACGTCGGCATGGGCGTCGACGTGCACGAGGCCGATCTTGCCCGGACCGTACTTCTTCGCGTGTGCGCGCAGGATCGGCAGGCTCACTACGTGGTCGCCCCCGATGGAGAGCGTCTTGCACGGATGCGCGAGAATCGTGTCGTAGAAGCCCTCGATGATCTCCACGGTCTTCGGCAGGTGGAACGTGTTGATCGGGACATCGCCCAGATCCGCCACCTGCAGGCTGTCGAACGGGGCAGCCCGCGACGCCATGTGATAGGGCCGGATCATCACGGATTCGTTGCGCACGTCGCGCGGGCCGTAGCGCGCGCCGGGGCGGTTCGACGTTCCCGCGTCCACCGGGACGCCGACGATGGCGACGTCGAGCCCCTCGGCCGAGCCCTGGGAAGGCAGGCGCATGAAGGTGCCGGGACCCGCGAAACGGGGCATCTCGTTGCCGCCCAGCGGCTGGTTGTAGGGCATGAGGTGACGGTTACCGGCTGAAGGGGAGCGCGATTATGGCGCCGGACATCGAAGACGCGCGTCGCCCCTTGATATTCCCGGGTCCGGACCGCACTTGCGACGTGCCATCCGGCTGCCCGCTATCGTCCACTTGAGGAGAAGTCCCATGAAGATGCGTCATTTCTGGCGTTGGCCGCTACTGTGCTCGATGTTGCTCGGATTGGCATCGGCCGGTTCCGCCGCTGCGATCCCGTCTTCGATCGCGACCGACAATGGTGAATCGCACGCCCGCAACGGTGCATCCCGCCTTGCGCACGACGCGCGGCTCCATGCTCGCGTCCAGGCGATCCGTGCCGCGATGCGCGAAGCACGGACTGCCCGACACCGTCCGGCGGTCCTTCGCACGCTGGCCGACCGCGTGGAACAGGCGGCGGGTCACATGGTTGAGGACGCACGGGCAACGCCTTCGACCGAAGCGGTCGTACACGTGCTGCTGGCCGACCTCTACTCCGGTGCGGATGCGCTGCGCAGCTCGAGCAAATCCGCGCGCACGATCGGCCTGGCGCGCATCGATGGTGCGCTGCATGAGTACGGCTTGCGCTTCGATCCACCCTCGACGGTGATGACCGATCCGGGACTGAGCCAGGGCTGAATGCTGCGTTTGCACAATCGGCCCGGATCGTGCATGCTCCGCCCCCGGCGCCACCGAGATCCTGATCCCCTGGACCTCTCCGGCTTTATTCGGGTCAGGCCACGAGCCGAGCTCAACCCGTGATCAGCCAGCGCCTTCGCTGCATGCCAACTACAACCGGAGCATTGCTGACATGACTGGATTTGTTCTGCTGGGCGGGCCGCTGTTCGTGGTCCTGGGTTGCCTGTACTGGGTGTTGTCGCTGTCGAAGAAACAAGCCGAGGTGAGTGCCGAAATCTGGAAACGCCACGGCGTGAAGGCCTGAGCCCTCTAGGCCCGACCGAAACGAAAAAAGCCCCGTCGTCGGGGCTTTTTGCTTTTCCGGCACCGGCATCTTCCCGGCGCCCACAATGAAAAAGGCCCGGTTACCCGGGCCTTCGTGACACTGATGCAGCCTGTCGATCAGTCGAGCGGGCGGATGTTGGTCGCCTGCTTGCCTTTCGGGCCGGTGGTCACTTCGAATTCGACTTTTTGATTCTCGCGCAGGGTCTTGAAGCCGCTGCCCTGGATCGCCGAGAAATGCGCGAAGAGGTCCTCACCGCCTCCGTCGGGTTTGATGAAGCCGAAGCCTTTGGAGTCGTTGAACCACTTCACAGTACCGGTACTCATGCTTATGTCTTCCTCACTTGAATGTGAACAGAGGGCTTGCGCCCGAACGCGGGAACGCCAAGAAGGGGAAGAACGTAGACCTGAGGTACCGCTGCGCGGTAACGACTGACCGGCGACTTTCACTGCTCGAGCTTCTCGCAAACGGGCTTATACAGGCCGACCCCTGGCCGGTCAAGGGTTCCCCGGACCGCTCCGTCCACCCCTGTGGCGAGGCTGCAACATCACTCGATCCGGAAGATGATCGGCACGTCCATGGTGAACTCGCGCCCCCGGAGCATCACCGGCGGCTCGGGCAGGTTGCGCGTCGTGCGCACCTTCTCGAGCGCGGCCTGGTCGAGCATGGTGTAGCCGCTCGATTCCAGCAATGTCACGCGGCGTACCTGGCCGTCGGCGCCGATCTGTGCCGCGACCAGCACCCTTCCCTCCAGGCCGCGTTCCAGCGCCTCGCTCGGATAGCGCTGGTCCTCGATGATCTTCGCCATCACGGCCTGGGAATAGTCCCTCACCGCGTTGCGCGCAGCAGGGTCGGCCGACGGCGGGGACCCTGCCAGGGCCGGCGTCATGCACAACAGGGCCGCGATGCTCAACCAGCATCCGATGCCACGGGTCATGGTCTCCTCCGTCGAACTCGTCGGTCCGCGTGATTTGCCCAGTCTACCGCCGATCGGTGAATCCGGAGAATGTCGTCGGGTTTCGACACTCACCCTCGCGAGTGCCTGCAGCGCGCCCGTGCGGCTAGGACGGCGACTGCGTCATCGCCCCGTATCGCGAGCCGGGATCAGAGCCGTGCCTTCGTTCGCATCCACTCGCACGGAGCCGGCCAGCACGCCGGCGACGATGATCGCGAACAGCACGGCAATGGCGTTTCTGATGAGGTAGAGCATTTCGTTTCCTTCACCGACGTACATCAGACGCAGTCATTGCCGCAATTGCAGTGCCAGCCCGCGTTGTCTTCGCTTGCTCCAGCAAACAACGAGGCCGCGCGATCGCAAGCGAGGATTTTCCGCACAACGCCGGTGCGATGAATCCAGGCAACGCACCGGATCGAAGCTGCGCTCATGCCAGGATTTCGCTGCGCGCAGCGCCGGTCCGACCGGCGCAGCCGGTATCGCAGTTGCTTCCCCTCTTCGGCGCGTATCCTACCCACGACATTCACTCGACTGCACGCCATGACACCGCTGTTTCACATCGTTCCCGGCGCCCCGGAGCAGGTGGGCCCTTTCTCGCACGCCACGGAGATCGACGGCTGGGTCTTCGTTACCGGCCAGATGCCCACGCATCCCGGTGCACCCGATGCGCCGGTGCCGGCAGGCATCGAGGCGCAGACGCATCTGGTGATGGACAACCTGCGCAAGGTGCTCGCCGGCATCGGCCTGGGCCTCGAGCACGTGCTGCGCACCGGTGCCTATCTCACGCACTTCGAGGAGGACTATCCGGTGTTCAATCGCATCTATCGCGGCTACTTCCCCGCGGACCGATTGCCGGCGCGCACCTGCATCGGCGTGACCGCGCTCGCGAAAGGCGCGCGGGTGGAAGTGGACTTCGTCTGCCGCAGAACCTGACGATGCCGCTCGCTATGGAACCCCTCGTCCGCCCCCTGCCGCACGAACGCATTCATGCGCACGACACCGCATTGCTCGTGATCGACATGGAACGCGATTTCGTCGACGCGGGTGCCGTCCAGGAAACACCGGGCGGCCGCGCGATCGTGCCCGCCATCAACCGCCTGATCGCATGGGCCCGCGCGCATCATGCCCCTGTGATCTTCACCCACGAGATGCATCGAGCCGATCACGCCGACTACGGCATCGAACTCGAATTCGATCCGGTGCACTGCCTCGAAGGCACGCCGGGCTGCGAGCTGACCGATGACCTGGACGTCCAGCCGCACGACTACCGGATCCGCCACAAGCGCCGGTACGACAGCTTCATGGGCACGGACCTCGACCTGCTGCTGCGCTCGAAGCGCATCGCGAACCTGGTGTGCTGCGGCGTCACCACGCACTGCTGCGTGATGAGCACCGTCTACACCGCCCGCAATCTCGACTACCGCGTGATCGTGCCTCGCGACGCCGTGGCTGCGGTATCGGACGCGCACCAGGCGGCCGCCCTGCTGTGCATGAGCGACGCCTTCGCCTACGTCTCCGACGTGGCCACGGTGACTGACCTCTGGCCGAAGGCAGCCCGCAGCGCAGCAGCGTGAATCAGGGCCTGGCGGAACACGCCGCCCGCAGTCGCCGCAACTGCGTTGCGCTCTTGGGCAAGCGCGCCGGATCCTCGCCGACATAGAAGCGCTGGTCGGTGGCATGCGGCGCCTGCGCGTCGAAGCCCTTGACGGGTTCGGTCGGCGGCAGCAGGTCGCCGGCGGTGAAACCCAGGCGTGCCATGTCCGTCTCGCACGCGTAGACGATGCCGCCGTACTGCCGCACGAGATCGAAGGCCTTTGCCAACTGGCGATCCCGCATTCCGGAAGCCTTGGTGGCGACCCTCACCTGATCGCCGGTGATCACGACCCAGAACTTCATCACCCGATCAGGCCGCCGCTTGACCAGGATTTCTTCCAGGACGTCCTCGACCTGGAATTTCTCGTCGGCCACGAGCACCGTGCCTTCGAGCGTGTCGGCGGCGGCCGTCCACGAAGCAATGGACAGGATGAGCGTGGACAGTAGCAACCAGGCAGCTCGATACATGGCTTCACTCTCGCGGCGGACGAAACCCGGTCAGTGTAGCGCCATCGAGGCCCGCGGCGCAGCAACGGCGCTGGTGCAACTCTTGCGTCGTTCGGTGTGAAACCTGGAGGCGGCCCATGCATTCCACCGGCTTCAACACAACCCTGGCACTCGTGACCACCGCGGGGCGACGCGCGCCGTCCCCGGTCCTGCCCCGCGCGCTGGAACCTTTGTTCTCCCGCCTCGCCGCCTGCCACGACGATGCGGAGGCGATCGAAGTGGAAGACCGCATCTGGGACCTCTGGATGTACCACCCGCATCGCCGGGCGGCACGCGATCTGGACCGGGCCGCGACCGAGATCGCCGCCCATTGCCACGATCTTGCCGAAACCCGGCTCACGCGGTTGCTCCGTGCGGCACCGCACTACGCGGAGGCGTGGAACAAGCTCGCGACGCTCTACTACCTTCAGGAGCGCGACGACGAATGCCTGCGCAATCTGCACCGCGTCCTCGAACTGGAACCACGGCATTTCGGAGCGCTTTGCGCGGTCGCCGAGATCCTGCTGGTCCATGAGGATCGCGCGGGCGCGCTGCTGGCGTTCGAAGCCGCGCTGCGCATTCACCCGCATCTGGAGGAAGCCCGCCAGCGGGTGAGCGAACTGCGCGCTCCTGCCGCGACCCACTGACCCCGGACGGCGCGAATGAGCGTGTTAGGCTCCCGCGCATGCTCGAGCCTGCGGAGGATGCTTCCTGTTTCACGCGCCGCGAACCGCTCGCGCAGTACCTGGCGCGGCTCGACTACGTCTCGAGTTCCGCGTTGCGCCGGTTCCTGCGGACGGGAAAGCCGCCTGCGCAGGCGATGATCCCCGACCCGACACCGAGGGAGGCCTCCCTCGGCGATGCCCTGCACGCCCTGATGCTGGAGCCCGACCGCTTCGAGGAGGACTACCTGCCCCTCGATGCCGCGATACCGTCGCCGCAGGGACTCGACCAGGCGGCCGCCGTTGCCCGCACGTGGCTCTCCACAGACGAATCCACGGCGCTCAAGGCGATGCAGCGTGCGGTGCTCGGCTACGCGCGTCTGCCGCTCGCCACGTGGCTGTCGGAAGGCGAGAAGGAATTGTCGATCTACTGGGTCGACGAGTTCGGCGGCCGCTGGAAGGGGCGACCGGACTGTTTCACCGAGGACGTCATTCTCGAACTGAAGACCGCTTCCGACGTGCGCCCCGCGCGTTTCGCGAAGGCCCGGCGCCGGTACGGCTACGACCTGCAGGCCGCCCTCTACCTCGAAGGCGTCGCCCGTCTCACCGGACGGCAGCCGCGCTTCCTCTACGTGGCGGTGGAGTCGGCGCGCCCGCACACCGTCTGGCTGCATGAACCCACGCCGGCGGAACTTGACGCGGCGCAACGCGCGCTGGACGACGTGCGCAGGCAATTCCGGCACGCCCTGGGCATGTCGACCGCACCCCCGAAAGGCGATTCCTGACCGCGGCTTGCCCTGGATCAAACTCCCGCAGGGACAGTTGCAGTCTGATGGTGCCGAAGGCCACGTTGAAGGCCGCCGGGAGGGAGTGGACCATGCTCACCATCGAGGACTGCATCGCTCTGTCCGAGCTGACCGAGGAAGAGATCCTCGCCATCGCGGAACATGAACACATTCCCGAGATGGCGGCCGCCGAACTCGGCAACTACCTGGTTCAATCGCCGACGGGAGAGTTTCGCATCGGCGCCATGATCCGCGACGACATCGCCCACGCCCATCGCATGGGCGACCATCGACGCGCGGCCCTGCTGCGCATCTGCCTGAAGCACTTCCTCGAGCACCATCCGCGAGGCGTGCCGCGGTAGTGCTCTACCGCTACTGCTTGTCCGCTTCGGCGGGAGCCGCGTCCGGCGCGGCTGCAGCGGCAGGTGGAGCAGCCGAGTCCACGAAACCCCGGCGATTGCTGACGATGCCGCCTTGACCGACGGACAGGAATTGCCAGGCCGGGTCGCCGTACCACCATGGACCCGGCCGGAACTCATCCTTCCCGATCGTACCGAACGAACGCCACGCGGGGTCGTCGTGCCAGGCCGCTGCTTTCCAGCCCTGCACCGGAACGAGCGCTCCGGACCCGGGATCGGTCGTCATGGCGGTACCGACGCAACCGGCGAGCGCAGAGAGCATCGCCAGGGCCGGCAGGTGGAATTTCGTCAGGGTTCGCATGGCGGAGACATTCTCGGAAAGATCGATGCACCAACCGGATGCAACTTTCGTTCCCCGCTGCGCCAGCGTCCGAGGAAGCCGCGTCGGCACCTCGGCAAGACCACGACACACGCGGTTGCGCATGCTGTCATGGGTGGCGGCCGCCTCCGCACACGGCAGAGGCGGCGGCTCCGGACATCAGCTCAGATGGTTGCTGATGAGCTTCGTCATCTCGAACATCGAGACCTGCTTCTTGCCGCCGAACACGGCCTTCAGCTTCTCGTCGCCGTTGATCATGCGTTTGTTCTTCGCGTCCTGCAGGCCGTGCTTCTTGATGTAGTCCCAGACCTTCTTGGTGATCTCGGTGCGCGGCAGCGGCTTCTCGCCGATCACGGCCGCGAGAATGGCGCTCGCGTTCATCGGCTTCATGAACGCCGCATTGGGCGTGCGCTTGGCAGCCGGCTTCTTGGCGGGTGCCGCCTTCTTGGCGGGAGCAGCCTTCTTGGCCGGCGCTGCCTTCTTGGCCGCGGGTTTCTTGGCGGGCGCGGCCTTCTTCGCGGCTGGCTTCTTCGCAGCGGGCTTGGCGGGTTTCTTGGCAGCGGGTTTCTTGGCTACGGCCATTGATGCCTCCAGTAAGTTCTTTTGCGGTGGTGAAAGTGGCGACGTGGAATTCAGGATCCGACGATCGATTTCTCATGTCCCCTGACGAAGGGACATCGTGTCTCAGCAGGGACGCGCGCTGGAGAATGCACAATTCATCCGAATATGACAAGGGCTTTGCTGGAGATTTTCACTCTGAGCGCAGCGCATTCTCGCCGTCGATTTGCAGCAGGCGCGCGTCGCACCGCAACGGCGAGCCGCAGCACCGCCGCATCGCACCCGATCGCATCGAAACGCCTGTCGCCCCTCAGAGACAGTCTTCGAGGGTACGCAGCCCTCCGCGCAGGCGCTCGGCGAGGCGCCGCCTTCGCCCTCGAACCCCGCAAAACGATCACGCGCGCAGTTTTGCGCGATCGCCGAACACCTTCATGAACTTCGCCACCTTCGGCGCCACCACCACCTGGCAATAGGGCTGATAGGAGTTCCGGGCGAAGTAGTCCTGATGATATGCCTCGGCGACGTGAAAGGTGCTCGCCGCCGTCACTTCCGTCACGATCGGATCGCGCCAGACCCGGCGCGCCGTCAGATCGGCGATCACTTCCCTCGCGATCCGTTCCTGCTCCGGCGTGTGGAAGAAGATCGCGGAACGGTACTGGCTCCCCACGTCGTTGCCCTGGCGATCGGGCGTGGTCGGATCGTGGATCGTGAAGAACACGTCGAGCAGATCGTGGAACGCCAACTGCGCGGGATCGAATTCGATGCGCACCACCTCGGCATGCCCGGTATCGCCGTTGCAGACATCTCGATAGTTCGGCATGGCGGTATGCCCACCCATATAGCCGGACGTGACGCGCTCGACCCCGCGCAACCCGAGGTAGACCGCCTCCAGGCACCAGAAGCAGCCTCCGGCGAGGGTCGCGGTCTCGAGGCTATCCGACGGTTTCGACGACATGGTCCGACTCTCTCCCGAAGGTCCGCCGCACGGAGCGCGACGGGATGCATTGCAGCTGACAACGGCGATTGCGCCGGCGTTCACGCCATCCGCTGCTCCCGGCTTGCAGCGCGCCCGTCGCGTTGGTCACTCGACGCATGCCAGCATGGTGCTGCGGCCACGAGACGGCGGCAAGCCCCGCCTGACGGTCAGGCGACGACCACGGCCCGCGAAGGGGTCGGCGCTTCGCCGGCCGCGATGACCTCGGCGTACAGGTCGGCCATGCGCCGGGCGAGCGCGTCCGCGTGCCACTCGCGGGCATAGTCGCGCGCCTGCCGGGACAGTTCCTTGCGCAGCGCCGGATCGCCGATCAGCCGTACGACCTCGGCGGCGAAGGCCCGTTCGTCGTCGTCGGGCACCAGGGCGCCGCGGCGCGGGCCGACGATGTCACGCGTACCCATCACCGCCGTGGACACCACCGGCAGGCCGACTGCCATGGCCTCGAGCAGCACCAGTCCCTGCGTCTCCGTGCGAGAGGCGAACACGAAGGCGTCGGCCGCGGCGTAGCAGTCGAGCAGCGCACCCTTGCGGTCCAGATAGCCGACGAAATGGACCCGGTCGCCGAGCCCCAGCCTCGCCGCCTCGCGCCGCAGCGACGCGGCGGCCGGACCTTCACCGGCGATCACCATCTCGAGATCGGGCACCTGCCGCCTCGCCAGCTCGAGGGCGCGGAGCAGGAAGCCGATGTTCTTTTCATGGGCGACGCGACCCACGAACAGGAGCAGTGGTGTCGCGGCCGGGATACCGAGCCGCGCGCGAAAGCCGCCGCCGTCGCCTCCGCTGAAGTCGGCGATCGGGATGCCCGTCGGCACCACGTGCATCGGCGTCCTCACGCCGTAGCCGCGGAGCACCTCGCGCATCGCGGTCGAGGGCACCACCAGCGCCGCGACGCTGTTGCCCTGCGTGCGCGAAAAGCGCCGTGCCGCCGCCCGCAACCAGCCCTTGGGCAGGAACGGGACGTAGTGGAACAGGTACTCCTCGAAGAACGTGTGGTAGGTCTCGATCGCCGGCACGCCGAAGCGCCGCGCCAGTTCGAGGCCACGGTAGTGCGCCACGAACGGGGTCTGGATGTGGACGAGGTCGAAGCGCTCGCGGGCAAGCCGTTCGGCCGCGGCGCGGATGGCGCCGCCCTTCATCCGGCGATCCTCGGGATCGAGCGGCAGGAAGCTCGAGGCGATCCGCTCGATCGCCGGCTCGTCCTCGAACGGCGCCGGATAGGCCGGGGCGATGAGCGTGGTTTCATGGCCGAGCCCGTGGAGCTCGCGGCGAAAGGTCTGGATCGACGTGGACACCCCGTTCACCCTCGGGAAGTACACGTCGGAAATCATCAGGATCTTCATCGGCGCCGCGCACGGTAGAGCGTCTTCATGACAGGCATGCGACACCCGGGCGGCGGCGACGCTACACTCGCACCCCTCCCAACCTGCCAGAACCGATGCTCGCTCTCCTGCAGCGCGTCACCTCGGCCCGGGTCGACGTGGACGGGCGCACCGTCGGCGCCATCGGCCCCGGCCTCCTGGTCCTGGTCTGTGCCGTCCCGGCGGACACCGATACCGACGCCGATCGCCTGGTCGATCGGTTGCTAGCACTGCGCGTGTTCGCGGATGCGGACGGCAAGATGAATCTCGACGTGAAAACAGTCGGCGGCGGCCTGCTGCTCGTGCCGCAGTTCACGCTCGCCGCGGACACGCGCAAGGGGACGCGCCCGGGCTTCTCGCGCGCCGCTCCGCCCGAACTCGGTCGCCGCCTGTTCGACCGCGTGCTCGCCTCGGCCGGACAGCGCCATGCGCCCGTGGCAGCGGGCGTGTTCGGCGCCCACATGCAAGTGAGTCTCATCAACGACGGCCCGGTCACGCTATGGCTCGACACCGCACCTGCAGCCAACGGTTGACGGTGCTTCAATTTTTTCATGGCGCTCCGTTAACCGGCATGCGGCGCCGCGTTTCACCGGATGCGGTATAACCACCGAACAACAAGCAACAAGACCTCGTGCCCGTTCCGGAGCCCCTCTTGGCCGATTCGACCGAACGTTACGACAGCCGCGTCCTGCACGCCGCCCTCCTCGCCGGCGGCGTCGGCATCTGGCAGTGGGAACCGGACAACGGCCGGCTGCAGATCTCGCCCCACGTCGAGAGCCTGCTCGGTCTCGTGCCGGGTCGCTTTCCGGGCACGCGCGAGGCCTTCGTGGAACTGCTTCATCCGGTCGACCAGCGGCGTTTCGTGCTGGCGCTCGATGCCGCGGCGCGCGACGGCGGGCCGGTGCTGATCGAGTTTCGCGTCGTATCTGACGACGGCAGCCTGCGCTGGTTCACTACGCGGGGCGAGGCGATCCGCGATACGTCCACGGGTGCCATGCATTTCGCCGGCACCATCCAGGAGATCGCCGCCGCCATCGTCGCGGAACGCCGCATGCGCCGGCAGCAGGCGGCATTGCTGGAGCTGGTCACGCACGACTGGTTGCGCGAAGCGCCACTGCTCGAAGCGCTCGCGCGCCTGTGCATCACCGCGGCCGAGACCCTCGAGGTGTCGCGCGTCGGTATCTGGCTCTATGAAGAATCCCGTCACACGATGCATTGCATCGAGCTCTACGATCGGGACCGCGGCGTGCACGGCAACAGCACGCGGCTCGATGCCCAGCGCTACCCGCGCTACTTCGCGACGCTGAGCGAGAACCGGGCGGCTGCGGTGATCGACGCAGTGCGCGATCCCCGCACCGCGGAACTGGCCGCGGACTACCTCATGCCGCTGCGCATCACGTCGATGCTCGATGCACCCATCCGCCGCGGGGGCGATACCACCGGCATCATCTGCCACGAGCACATCGGACCGCAGCGCACCTGGACGCTGGACGAGCAGAACTTCGCGGCGTCCGTGGCCGACGTCGCGGGCGGCCTGCTGGAAGCGGACGAGCGACGCCGCATGGAAGGCCTGCTGCGCGCGAGCGAGGAGCGCTACCGCGCGTTCATCGAGCACAGCACGGAAGCCATCTGGCGCGCCGATTTCGATCCGCCGGTCCCGGTCGATCTGCCGCGCGCGCAGATGCTGGACCGCATCGAGAACCAGGCCGTCCTCGCGGAATGCAATGCCGTCATGGCGCAATTGCTCGGCTTCGCAGACCCGAAGAGCGTGGTGGGCCTGAAGCTAGCCGAACTGGCCGGCGAACGCCGGTCGCGCGTGGCGGCGGGCGCGTGGATCGACGCGAACTTCCGGCTGCGCGACCTCGAAGTGCCCACCAAGACCAAGGACGGCATGCCCGTGTGGTTCTCGGTATCGATGATCGGCGTCATCGAGAACGGCGCCGTCGTGCGCGTCTGGGGCATGTGGCGCGACGTGACCGATCGCCGCCTCGCGCTCGATGCGCTCGAACACCAGACGCTGCACGATTCGCTCACCGGCCTGCCCAACCGCAAGTGGCTCGCACGCGAGCTCGGCGGCGAACTCGCGGTGGCCGAGCGGGAAAGCCGCCACATCGCGCTGATGCTGATCGACCTCGATCACTTCAAGGAGGTGAACGACACGCTCGGCCATTTCGCCGGCGACCAGTTGCTGCGCGCCATCGGCCCGCGCCTGTCGGCCCGGCTGGGGGAATGCAACGGGGCGTTGGTCCGCCTCGGCGGCGACGAGTTCGCCGTCCTCGCGCGGCGCGTACTCCGGGTCCGTGACGCCGAGGCGCTGGCCATCCGGCTGCTCGAGGAGATTCGCCAGCCGTTCCTGGTGGAGGGCGCGCGCCTCGAAGTGGGGGCCAGCATCGGCATCGCGCTCTATCCGCAGCACGGGGAAGATGCGTCCACGCTGCTGCGGCGCGCCGACGTGGCCATGTACGTGGCGAAGAAGCAGTCGCGCGGCTATGCCCTGTACCGACCCGAGGACGACCGCCATTCGCCACGGCGTCTCGAGCTGCTCTCGGAACTCGGTGCGGCCATTCGCAACGGCGAACTGATGCTGCACTACCAGCCGAAGGTGCATTTCGCGTCCCGGACCGTGTCGGGCATCGAGGCGCTGGTGCGCTGGCCGCATCCGCGCCACGGCATGGTGCCGCCCGATGAATTCGTGCGGCTGGCCGAGATGGGCGACCTGATCACGCCGCTCACGTCGTGGGTGATCGGCGAAGCGCTCGGCCAGTGGGTGAAGTGGGCGGCCACCGGCTTCACGCCACGGCTTGCGGTCAATCTGTCGGCCCGCAACCTGATCGACGAACTGACGCTGCTCGACCTGCGCGAACTGCTCGAGCGTCATGCGTTCGCGCCCGAGCGGCTCGAACTCGAGATCACCGAAAGCGCCTTCCTGGTGGACCCGGAGCGCGCCCTGGGCGTGCTGCGACAGATCGAGGCCCTCGGCGTGAAATTGAGCATCGACGATTTCGGCACCGGCTTCTCGTCGCTGTCCTACCTGCGCCAGATGCCGATCCACGCGCTCAAGATCGACAAGTCGTTCGTGCTGCGGATGGACGAGAGTGCCGCCGACCGGGCCATCGTCAATTCGACCATCAATCTCGCCCACAACCTCGGCCTGACGGTGGTCGCGGAAGGGATCGAAACCGAGGCGGCCGCGCACGCCCTCGAAGCCATGGGCTGCGACCACGGCCAGGGCTACTGGATCGCCCGGCCGATGCCCGCGGCCCAGATCCGGGACTGGTGCACCGGAGAGCGCTGGCGCTGCGTGGACGCATGACGTCGCCATAGCGGGCCGCAGTCCCCGGGCAGTGCACCATAGGCCCGTGCCCGAATCTTGCTGTCTGAAAGAGAACCTCACGGCGGAGCGCCTAAACGGCGTGGCTCCCGGTCTCGGACAGCATGTTCAAGCCCCTGAATACAAGGATTAATCAGGCGCAGCGCCCATTCTTCGAGGCGCTCGAACCGCGCTGGCTCATGTCCGCCGACCTCCCCGGGCTGGCAATCCCGATCGATGGGACGCAGGTCACGGCAACACCGGCAGAGCACGGGACGTCCTTCCCTGCCGCGGCCAGGTATGAAATTGCCTTCATCGACGGCGGGCTTCCGGAGGCGCAAGCGCTCGCCGCGGACCTGGCGGAGGACACGCCCGAACGCCATCTCGAAGTGATCCTGATCGACCCGACCGCCGACGGTTTCGAGCAGGTCAGCGCCGAACTCGCGAAGCGCCGGGGACTCGACGCCATCCACCTCATCGGTCACGGCACCGAGGGCACCCTCTCGCTCGGTACCAGTCTGCTCGATGCCGCCGAGGCCAGCCGGCGCGCAGCCACGCTGGTGCGCTGGCACAACGCGCTCAAGCCCGATGCCGACATCCTGCTCTACGGTTGCCGCTCGGCTTACGGCATCGATGGCAATCGATTGCTGCAGACGCTCGCCGACCTGACCGGTGCCGACGTGGCCGGCAGCGTCGATGCCACCGGCGCCCGCGATCTCGGCGGCAACTGGGTGCTCGAGCGGCAGACCGGCAAGGTCGAGGCCGCGCTCGCCTTGTCGCTGCGCTTCCAGCAGAGCTATTCGGCGCTGCTCGATGGCGCCGCCGGCGGCACGGAAGCGCGCGTGAACAGCAGCACCGCCAACACGCAGTCCCTGCAGCCCGGATCGCAGAAACAGGTGGCGGTGGCGCTGGACGGCAGCTACGTGGTGGTCTGGGGGAGCGACCACGCTTCTTCGGGCAACAGCGAGATCTACGCACGACGCTTCAACGCCAACGGCACGGCGATCACGGGTGAGATCCAGGTCAACACGACGACGACCGGCACGCAGAACACGCCGGCGGTGGCGTGCGACGCCAACGGCAATTTCGTCGTCACGTGGCAGAGCTCGGACGCCAACCTGACCGGCATGTTCGCACGCCGCTTCGCGGCCGACGGCACCGCGCTGGCGGCACAGTTCCAGGTGAACACCACCACCTCCGGAGAACAGCGCGAGGGCGCGATCGCCATGGCGGAGGACGGACGGTTCGTCATCGGCTGGTCGAGCGAGAGCGGCCAGGACGGCAGCGGCTCGGGAGCGTACGTGCGCCTCTACAACGCCGCGGGTACGGCGCAGACCGGCGAAGTCCGTGTCAACACCACGACCAGCGGCAACCAGTACATCGACGGCCTCGCAATGACCTCGGACGGCGGGTTCATCGCGGCGGGCAGCGGCGAAAACATCGACGGTGGCGGCCTCGCGTCGTTCTATCGCCGCTTCAACAATAGCGGCACCGCGATCGATGCGACGCAACTCACGGCCAACACGACGACGGGCGGCGATCAGTCCTACGTCTCGATTGCCACTGCGCCTGACGATCGCTTCACCATCTCGTGGACCAGCTCCGGACAGGACGGCAGTGGCCTCGGCATCTATGCCCAGCGCTTCAATGCCGATGGTTCGAAGCTCGGGGGCGAATTCCGCGCCAACAACACGACCTCCGGCGACCAGCAGCGATCGACCGTCGCCATGGACGTGGACGGCCGCATCGTGGTGTCCTGGGACAGCAACGGACAGGACGGCAGCGGACTGGGCGTGTACCGCCGCGAGTTCAACTGGGACGGCAGCGCGAACGGCTCCGAGACGCGGGTCAACACCACCACCACGAACAACCAGGGCAACGCCTCGGTTGCCATGAACGCGCTGGGACAGTACGTCGTCGCGTGGTCCGGCGAAGGGACCGGCGACACCACGGGCGTGTTCGTGCAGCGCTACTCTGCCGCGCTCGTGGTGGATACCACGAGCGACACCGCCGACGGCACCACCACCTCGATCGCCGCGCTGCTGGCGAATCGCGGCGCCGACGGGCGCATCTCGTTGCGCGAAGCCATCCTCGCGGCGAACAATACCGCCAACGTCGGCGGTGCGGACCGCATCTTCTTCAGCATCGCCGGCGCCGGCCCGCACACCATAAACGTCGGCGCCGGCGGCCTCCCGACCATCACGGGCGCCCTGGTCATCGACGGCACCAGCGAGCCAAGCTTCACGAGCACGCCGGTGATCGAGCTGAACGGCAGCGGCGCCGGCGCTTCGAGCGGGCTGGTCCTCGATGCGGGCAGTTCCGGCAGCACGATCCGCGGCCTCACGATCAACCGGTTCGGCTTGAGCGGAATCCGCATTCTCGCCTCCTCGAACAACACCGTGGCGGGCAACTTCCTCGGCTCCAACGCCGCCGGTACGGCGGGGCTCGGTAACCAGGTGGGCGTGTACATCACCGGCTCGTCGACCAACAACGTCATCGGCGGCGCCACCGCCGCGGACCGCAACATCATTTCGGCCAATACGGTCGACGGCGTGCAGGTCTTCGGCGCCGGCACCAGCGGGAACGTGATTCGCGGCAACATCATCGGCCTCGACGTCACCGGCACGGTCGACCTGGGCAACACCAACCAGGGCGTGGCGATCTTCAACGGCGCCATCAACAACTGGGTGGGCGGAACCGGCGCCGGCGAGGGCAACATCATCTCCGGCAACGGCGGCGACGGCGTCATCGTCAACACCAATACCTCGACCGGCAACCGCATTCTCGGCAACAGCATCTACGCCAACGACGGCCTGGGCATCGATCTCGCGAACGACGGCGTCACGGCCAACAACGGTACCACCGGCGGCGCACCGAACCAGGGCATGGACACTCCGGTGCTGACCCGTGCGATCGTGAATGGCAGCACGTTGATCGTCGTCGGCTACGTGGGCAACGTCGCGAGTTCCGCCACCTTCGCCAATGCCCGCGTGGAGTTCTTCAGCGCCGCCGCCGACCCCACCGGCTCCGGCGAAGGCCAGACCTACCTCGGCACGCTCACCACCAATTCGTCGAGCCAGTTCTCCGGTTCGCTCGCCGTGTCCGGCCTGAGCGCCGGCGACCGGATCACCGCCACGGCGACCGACGCGTCGGGCAACACCTCCGAGTTCGGCGTCAACTTCACGTCGATCGGGCCGGAACCGGTCGCCGTCGACGACAGCTACAACGTCAACGAAGACGGCACGCTCACGATCGCACCGGCATCGACCGGCCTGGTCGACTGGTATCGCTTCGACGACGGCGGCACGAGCCAGACGCTGGCCGACTCGGCAACCCCGGCCAACGCAGGTACCCGCGGCAGCTCCTCGGGTGTGGACGCGGCGGATCCCGCGTTCGTCGCCGGCCGCGTCGGCAGCAACGCGCTGTCCTTCGACGGTTCCAGCGACTACGCGACCACCGGCAGCACGCTGGCGAGGACCGCGAACAACTTCACGCTGTCGGCCTGGTTCAAGACCGACACGACCACCGGCGCGCACCATATCCTGTGGCAAGGCCACAGCGGTGGCAACGGCTGGGGTGAGACCACGGCAACCGTGGCCGATGCGGAGATGAACCTTTCGATCGGTCGCTACGACATGGACGACCGCATCACGTTCTTCCTCGGCTACGACGCCGATACGGGGGTCGATTCCATCGACATCGTGTCGTCGCGGACCTTCACCGATACGACCAGCTGGCACCACGTGGCTGTGGTCGTTTCCGATCAGGGCGGCGGCACCTTGCGAGGTGACCTGTACCTCGACGGCGTGCTCGAAGGGTCCGATACAGGGGTGGAGAACGACCGCTCCGCCTGGACCGTGCCGCTGCGAATCGGCAGCCCGAGCGCCTCGACACGCTTCTTCGATGGCCAGATCGACGAAGTGCGGGCCTACAACACGGCCTTGTCCGCGAGCGCGGTGGCAGACCTCTCGCGCGCCGGCGTGCTCGACAACGACACCGACACGATGCAGGCGGGCCTGACCGCGGCGCTCGTGTCCGGCCCGTCCAACGGCACCCTGAGCCTGAACGGCGACGGCACCTTCACCTACGTGCCGACCGCCAACTTCAGCGGCACCGACAGCTTCACCTACCGCGCCAACGACGGCACCAACAACTCCAACACGGCCACGGTCACGATCACGGTCAACCCGGTCAACGATGCGCCGGTGCACACGGTGCCGGCCTCGATCACGGTGTCCGAGGACGTGGCGACCGCACTCACCGGCATTTCGGTCGCGGACGTGGACGCCGGTTCCGCCAGCCTGCAGATGACGCTGTCGGTGGGCAGCGGCTCGCTGGCGGCCACCAGCGGCAGCGGCGTCGCCGTCGGCGGCTCGGGATCGGGAACGCTCACGCTGACCGGCAGCGCGGCGAATCTCAACGCATTCATCGCCGCATCGGGCGTGAGCTTCACGACCGCGGCCAACGCGCTCGGCGCCGTGACGCTCACCGTAAGCACCAGCGATCAGGGCAACACGGGCAGCGGCGGCACCCGGACGGACACGGACAACGTCACGCTCAACGTCACCGCGATCAACGACGCACCCGTCAACACGGTGCCCGCTTCGATCGCGGTCACGGAAGATGTCGCGACTGCGCTCACCGGCATTTCCGTGGCCGACGTGGACGCCGGCTCCGCGAGCCTGCAAGTGACCCTGTCGGTCGGAAGCGGCGCGCTGGCGGCGACCACCGGTGGTGGCGTCGCGGTGGTCGGATCGGGCACCGGGACCCTCGTCCTGACGGGCAGTGCCACCAATCTCAACGCCTTCGTCGCGGCTTCGAACGTCACGTTCACGACCGCGGCCAATGCGACCTCCGCGGTCACGCTGACGGTGGCGACCAGCGACCAGGGCAATACCGGCAGCGGCGGTGCCCAGAGCGACAGCGACAACGTGACGCTCAACGTGACCGCCATCAACGACGCCCCGGTGCTGGCTGGCGCGAACGGCCTCACCGCCATCGCCGAGGATCCGTCGAGCAATCCGGGTACGCTCGTGTCGGCGCTCATCGCCGGCCAGGTGACGGACCCCGATTCGGGTGCGCTCGCCGGCATCGCGGTCACCTCGGTCGACAACACCAACGGCAGCTGGCAGTACTCGACCAACGGCGGCGGTGCCTGGAACAATTTCGGCACACCCGGCGCAACCGCTGCCCGCCTGCTCCAGGCCGACGCGAGCACGCTGGTGCGGTTCGTCCCGAATGCCCACTACACCGGCACCGCGGACATCGTGTTCCGCGCCTGGGATCGCACCAGCGGCACGGCGGGCGGCACCGCGAACGTGACCACGAACGGAGGGGCGACGGCGTACTCGACGGCCGCGGCTTCGGCGTCGATCAGCATCACGGCCGTGAACGATGCGCCGACGGTGTCCGCACCGCCGTCGATCAACCTGACGGAAAACACGGCCGGCGCCCTGACCGGCATCGGCTTCGCCGACGTGGACGCGGCGAGCGGCAACATGGTGGCGACGTTCACTGTCGCACAGGGAGCGCTGGCGGCGAGTTCGGGTGGCGGCATCACCGTCGGCGGCACGCCGACCGCACTGACCCTCACCGGTTCGCGCGCCGACCTGAACGCGTTCATCACGGCTTCCAGCCTCACATACACCCCGGCCGCCAACGACAATACCAGCGTCACGCTCGGCGTGTCGGTCGACGACCAGGGCAATACCGGCGCCGGCGGGGCGCTCAACTCCGGCGTGACCAACGTCACCCTGAACATCGCCGCCGTGAACGACGCGCCCCAGAACACCGTGCCCGGCGCCCAGACCGTGAACGAGGACTCGACGCTGGTGTTCTCCACCGGCAACGGCAACCGCGTCTCGATCGCCGACGTGGACGCGGGCTCGGCATCGGTGCAGGTGAGCTTGTCGGTGACCAACGGTACCCTGACGCTCTCGTCGGGCGCCGGCCTCGCGTTCACGACCGGCGACGGCACCGCCGACACCGCGATGGTGTTCTCCGGCACGGTGGCGAACATCAACGCCGCGCTGAACGCGATGAGCTTCAATCCGACCGGCAATTTCAACGGCGGTGCGCTGCTGTCGATCACCACGAACGACCAGGGCAACAGCGGATCGGGCGGCGCGCTCAACGACGCCGACACGGTGGCGATCACGGTCGACGCCGTCAACGATGCTCCTGTGCATACGGTGCCCCCGGCCCAGTCCACCAACGTGGATGTGGCGCTCACGTTCTCCACGGCCAACGGCAATCGCATTTCCGTCGCCGATCCCGACGCGGGCGGCAACGCGGTGGAGATCACGCTGACCGCCGGCAACGGCACCGTCACGCTGAACGGCACGACCGGCCTCGCCTTCACGGTGGGCAGCGGCACCGGCGATGCGACGATGACCTTCACCGGCACGCTGGCGGACGTCAACACCGCGCTGGACGGCCTCGTCTTCGCTCCGACCACGAGCTTCATCGGCGCCGCATCGCTGCAGGTCGTCACCAGCGACCAGGGCAACGTGGGCAGCGGCGGAGCGCGGACCGACAGCGACACGATCGCCGTCACGGTGAACGCCTCCACCTCTCCCAACGCGCTGGACGACAGCTACAACGTCAATGAGGACGGCAGCCTCTCCGGCGCCTCGGTACTGGCGAACGACACCGATCCCGACACGCCGCTCGCGGGCCTGACCGCGGAACTCGTGACCGGCCCGGCCAGCGCAGCCGCCTTCGCACTGAACGCCGACGGTACCTTCAGCTACACGCCATCCGCGAACTTCTCGGGGACCGATGGCTTCACCTATCGCGTCTTCGACGGCGGTACCTACTCCAACATCGCCACCGTGACCATCGCCGTGGCCGCCGTGAACGACGCACCGGTCAATACGGTCCCCGGCGCCGAGACCGTTGCGGAGGACACGGCGGTGGTGTTCTCGACCGCCAACGGCAATGCGATCTCGATCGCCGACCTCGACGATGCCGGCGGCAACCTGCAAGTCACGCTCACCGCGACCAACGGCACGATCACGCTCGCCGGCTTCGCGGGCCTGAGCTTCGTGTCCGGCGACGGCACGGCCGATGGCACCATGAGCTTCACGGGGACGAAGGCCATCATCAACGCCGCGCTCGACGGTCTTTCGTTCACCCCCACAGCGGACTTCTCGGGCGCAGCCGGCCTGCAGATCGCCACCAGCGATCTCGGCAACACCGGCTCCGGCGGCGCCCTCGTGGACACGGACGCCGTCACGATCACGGTCGGCGCCGTCAACGATGCGCCGGTCAACACCGTCCCCGGGCCCCAGGCCGCCACGGAAGACATGAACCTCGTATTCTCCACGGCCAACGGCAACGTCATCGCGGTGGCCGATAGCGACGCCGCCGCGGGTTCCCTCGAGATCACGCTGGCCGTCACCGACGGAACGCTCACGCTCGCATCCAACGCGGGGTTGAGTTTCGGCTCGGGCGACGGCACCGCGGACGCCGCCATGGTCTTCTCCGGCACGGTCGCTGCGGTCAACGCGGCGCTGGATGGCCTCGTCTACACGCCCACGACGAACGTCAACGGTGCCGCGACCCTCACCCTGTCCACGAACGACCAGGGCAACACGGGCGCGCCGGGTCCGCTGTCCGATGCGGATGCCGTGACGATCAACGTCGCAGCCGTCAACGATGCGCCGGTACAGACGCTGCCGGCTTCGATCGCCGTCACCGAAGACGTGGCGTCCGCGCTCACCGGGTTCTCGATCGCCGATGCCGATGCCGGATCGTCCCCGGTGGAGGTCACGCTCGGCGTGACCAGCGGCACCCTTGCAGCCGCCTCGGGTGCCGGCGTGACCGTGCTCGGTTCCGGCAGCGGCACTCTCGCGCTGACCGGCACCGTCGCCGACCTGAATGCATTCATCGCCGCCTCCGCGATCACCTTCACGACTGCGGCCGATGCCACCGCACCGGTCACGTTGAACGTCGCCACCAGCGACCTCGGCAACAGCGGCTCGGGCGGCGTGCAGTCCGACGCCGGTTCCATCGCGTTGAACGTCACCGCCGCCAACGATGCGCCGATCCACACGGTACCCGGCGCCCAGGCCACGGGTGCGAACACCGCACTCACGTTCTCCACGGCGAACGGCAACCTCATCGCCGTCGCGGACATCGACGCCGGCAGCAATCCGGTGGCGATCACGCTCACCGCCACCAACGGTACGTTCTCGCTGGCCACCGTCGCGGGACTCGCGTTCACCACGGGTGACGGCACGGCCGACGCAGCCATGACCTTCACCGGCACCCTCGCGGCCGTCAATGCGGCGCTCGATGGCGCCGTCTTCACACCGACACCGGCCTACAACGGTGCCGCCAGCGTCCGCATCCAGACCGATGACCAGGGCTTCAGCGGTGGCGGCACCCAGACCGACGACGACACCGTGGCGATCACCGTCCTCCCACCCAACTCCGTTCCCGTCATCACGAGCAATGGCGGTGGCGCCACGGCGACCATCAACGCGGCCGAGAACACCATCGTCGTCACCACCGTCACCGCCAGCGATGTGGATCTCCCCGGGCAGACGCTCGCTTTCGGTATCGCAGGCGGTGCGGACGCAGCCCTTTTCAGCATCGATGCGGGCACCGGAGTGCTGAGTTTCGTCACCGCGCCCGATGCGGAAGCACCCACCGACGCGAATGCGGACGGCGTGTACATCGTCGATGTCGTCGTGTCGGACGGCAACGGCGGCTCCGATGTGCAGACCATCAGCGTGAGCGTCGCCGACGTCGACGAGTTCGATGTCGGCGCCATCGTCGACGGCAACGTTGCGCTCGACAGCGTTGCGGAGAACGCCGCCATCGGTGCCAACGTCGGACTGACGGCCTTCGCGACCGATGCCGACGTCTCCGTCAATGCCATCACGTACAGCCTCGACGTCAATGCCGGCGGTCGCTTTGCGATCAACGCCACGTCCGGCGTGGTCACCGTCGCCGGAGCGCTCGACTACGAAACCACGACGAGCCACGACATCACCGTCCGTGCCACGAGTGCCGACGGCAGCTTCAGTACGCAGTTGTTCACGATCGCCGTGACCGACGCGAACGACGCGCCGGTCCAGTCCACGAACACGGGCCTCACCCTGAACGAAGGCGCCACGGCCATCATCACCAATGCGGCGCTGCTGGCGACCGACGTCGACGATACCGCCGCACAGCTGACCTACACCGTTGCGACCGCACCGGTGCGAGGCGTGCTGAGACTCAACGCAGTGGCGCTCGGCGCCGGAGGCACGTTCACCCAGGCGGACGTTGCCGGCGGACTGCTGGGCTACTCGCACGACGGCTCGGAAACCATCACCGACAGTTTCACGTTCATCCTGCGCGACGCGGCCGGGGCAGCGCTGCCCCTGCGCAGCTTTCCCCTCACCGTGACGCCGGTCAACGACGCGGTGACCCTCTCCAGCGCCGCGCTCGCCGTCGCTGCGAACGGCATCACGACCGTGAGCGGGGCGAATTTCGTGACCGCGGACCCGGATGGTCCGCCACCCAGCTACACAGTGCAGAACGTGACCGACGGGCAGTTCGAGCGCGCGTCCGCGCCCGGTGCGCCCATCACCACGTTCACGAGCGCGGAACTCGCGGCCGGTCAGATCCGGTTCGTGCATGCCGGCGGCACGACCGTCCCGGGGTTCGAGGTTTCCGCCAGCGATGGAGCGACCACGACGCCGTTCATTGCCGCCATGGTCGCCTTCGCCAGTACGGCCCCGTCGAATCCGACCGCCGGCATCGTGGTGGATTTCGCGCCACCGCCGATCGTCGTGGTGCAGTCGCCGGCCCCGGTCAACGACAACTATGACACCGTGAAGCCGATCGAGATGACCGGCACCGCACCGAGTTTGCCCGGTGTGTCGAATCCGGTGTCGACCGGGTCCGGGTCGCGCCGGCCTCAGCCCGTGGCAGCGTCCCAGGGACCGGAAACCGCCGTGCGGACAGCCGAAGTCGGCGGCGTCGAACCCGTCAGGCACGCAAGCGCCGGATTCACCCTGCCCGCCGTTACCCTGCCGCCCACGACCGTCCCGGAGGCTCCGCGCAACGCGGAGCCGGAACTGCCGCTGGCGGCACGCGCCCAGCTGATCGCCGAGCTCTCCGGCATCCTGGACGACGAGGCGGCGCCTACCGGCCTGCAACTCGTCCTCAAATCGGTCCAGCTCGCGAGCCTCACCCTGTCGGTGGGCGTGGTCACGTGGATCCTGCGCGCGGGCGGGCTCATCTCGAGCCTGCTCGCCTCGCTGCCGGCGTGGCGCCACATGGACCCGCTGCCGATCCTGGCGCGGGACGACGAGGAAGAGGACGAAGAGCTGCTGCAGCGCGATCCTACCGAGGAACAGAACGAGCGCCGCGTGAACCATGTCCTCGCGAAAGTCTGAGATGAACCTCGCCACGAGACTCCTGTCGCCGCTGCGCCGGCCGGGCATGGGTCCGGTGGCGCGCGTCGTCGTGGGGCTGGTCGCGCTGTCCGTGTGCATCGCGCTGATCGCGGACCTGGCCTTCGACCTGTTCCGGGACGACGAAAAGGTCGCGCGCGAGATCCGCAAGCGCGTCAGCGAAAACGTGGCGATCCAGCTCGCAGTGCTCGCACAGAGCGGTGACCGGGTCCTGATCGAGAAGACGGTCGCGGGCATCATCAACCGCGAACACGACGTCGTTTCGATCGGCCTGCGCCAGGCCTCCGGGGAATTGATCTACGCCTCGCCCGGGCACCTCACGACCTGGCGCGCTCCCGAAGGCGGCAAGTCCACGCTCACGCACGTCGAGGTGCCTCTGTTCGCAGGTAGCAAGGATCGTTGGGGCCAGATCGAGATCTCGTTCCGCCCGGTCGGCGCGACCGGCTGGATGCACTGGGTGCAACGTCCAGCCGTCCTCATGACGGCTGCGCTGCTGGTCCTGGGCGGCCTCGGATACTTCATCTACATGCGCCGAGTACTCGCGCATCTCGATCCGACCGCCGCGATCCCGGAGCGCGTCAAGGTCGCGCTCGATACGCTGGTGGAGGGCGTGCTGATCCTCGACGTCTCCGGCCGCGTGCTGCTCGCCAATCGTGCCTTCCAGGCGCTCGCGCCAGGCGGCGAGCGCTACCTCATGGGGAAGAAAGCTTCCGATCTGGACTGGTTCGTGGCCGCACTCGGACCGGACCGGACCGGACACCCATGGCATCGGGCGGCACGTACGCGCGAGCCGGTGACCGGGCTCGTGTTCGACTTCGCGACCCAGGACGGCGAATCCATCAAGGTGGTGCTGAACGCTTCGCCGGTGCTGGACGCGAAGAACGCCGTGCGCGGGACCATCGTGAGCGTGAACGACGTGTCCGCCCTCGACTACGCCAACGCCGAGCTGCGCAAGGCGCTGCTCGAGCTGCGCGAGTCCCAGGCCGCGCTCGAGGTCCGCAACGAGGAACTCAAGCGCCTCGCGGACATCGATCCGCTCACCTCGTGCCTGAATCGGCGCTCGTTCATGCAGCAGGCGAGCGAACAGTTCGCCCGTGCAGCCGCGGAAGGTGCACCGCTCGCGTGCATCATGACCGACATCGACAAGTTCAAGACGGTGAACGACACCTACGGACACTCGGTGGGCGACGAGGTGATCCAGCAGGTGGCGCGCATCCTCAAGCTCGGGCTGCGGCCGTCCGACCTGCTGTGCCGCTACGGTGGCGAGGAGTTCTGCATCGTGCTGCCCGGCCTCGACCTCGCGCAGGCGGCCGTCATCGCCGAGCGCCTGCGCGAGAAGACCCAGAGCCAGGTGGGGCCCGGCGTACGCAGCATCCCGGACCTCAAGGTCACCGCGAGCTACGGCGTATCCGCGCTCCAGGTGGGCGCCACGTCGCTCCCGCAACTGATCGAGGAAGCCGACCAGGCGCTGTATGCGGCCAAGCAGGCGGGTCGCAACATCGTCTCGACATTCACGGACACGCCATGGCTGGTGGCCTCGAGCGACGACGAATCATCGTCTGAGCGCGCGCGCGATCGGGCCGATGCCGCGAGCAGCGTGATCGACCCGGGCGAGCCTTCGGAACTGCTTACGCGTCGTTGAGGCCGTGCGCGCGTTGGCGCGCATCGGGCCGCGCCGGTAAACTCCAGCGCGCCCCCGACTCCCCGGCCCATACGTCCCCGATCGATGGATGTGGTACTCGTCAGCCGCGACGGCCTGTTCGCGGATGCGCTGGAGCTCCTGCTCGGGGAACTCGCGCCGCAAGCCGCCGTTCGCCGCGCCCCCGACCTCGACGCCGCTTCCGGCGCGCAGCCTGGAGCCCTCGTCGTGGCGACGCTCGATGCGCTCGGACCGGAACCGTCGCAAGCCTTGAGCCGTGCTTCGGCTCGCACGCTCCCGGTCGTCGTCATCGGGGAGAGCAGCGACACGGCGTTGATGGACGAGTTGCTCGATGCCGGAGCGGTGGCCTACGTTCCGGCCAGCTATTCCACGGCCGCGATCCGCGCGGCCTTGCAGCTCGCGTTGTCCGGCAGCCCGAGTCGGCCGACCGACTTTGCCGGAACCGCGCCCGCCGCCACGGAGTCGGGTGCCCGACCGGTCCCGGACGCGTTGCGCGCCCAGGGCATCACGCCGCGCGAGGCGGAGGTGCTCGCGCTCGCGGGCGAAGGCAAGTCGAACGAGCAGATCGCGCACGCGCTCGGCATGGCGCCCGGCACCGTGCGCATTCACATGAGCGCGATCCTCAAGAAGCTGAACGCGCGCAACCGCACGGAGGCCACGCGCATCGCCGAGCGCCTCGCGGCCGTGCGCGATGTCCGCCTGCGGCATGCGGAACAGGACGCGTTCGAACTCGAATGGCTGTTGCCGCACATGACGCACCGGCGCCTCGCTGCGGGGCATGTGCTGTTCCGCCGCGGTGAACCGGGGCACGAACTGTTCTACCTCCAGCGCGGCGACATCGCCCTCGAGGAGATCGAGGTCCGCATGAAGCCGGGCGACATCTTCGGCGAGATCGGCATCTTCGCGCCGGACCACACCCGCACCTGCACCGCGGTGTGCGCGACGCCGGCCGACGTGTTCTGGCTGTCCGCCGACCAGGTGAAACAGATCTACCTGGTCAATCCGCGCTTCGCCATGTTCATCGTGCACCTTATCGCGCGGCGCCTCATGGCCGATCGCGACCGCACCGTTCCGGCCGCACCGGTCGGGCCTTGATGCCTTGAACGAACCGCGGCGGGCCTTTCACGCATTCCTGGCCTGCATGCTCGTCGGCGCCGCCGGCATGCTCGGCTGGCTGTCACCGCCGGGTCGAGCGCTCGAAGCTTCGTTCGGCCTGTCCGCGCTGTTCCACCTGCGCGGGGTTCGACCGGTCAGCGAGCCGGTCGCGATCGTTGCGGTCGACCGAGCGGCGACGGGCCAGCTCTGGTTGAAGCGCTCTCCGCCCCGCGATGCGCCGTGCATCGCCGTGCGCGTCGCCGCCATGGCACCCGGTGACGACTGGGTCAATCCGCCTGCTGCCACGCGCCTGTCCTCCTGGCCCCGCTGCCTCCACGGCCTGCTCGTCGATCGGCTGCGCGAGGCAGGCGCGCGCGTCGTCGTGTTCGACATGCTGTTCCGCCCACGGGAGCCTGCGTACTACGGGTTCGATGTCGCAGCGGATGACGCGCGTTTCGCCGATGCGCTGCGCACCGCCGGCAACGTCGTGATCGGTCACAAGCTCGAGCAGGACGTCGGTGCCGCACCCCAGGAACAGGCGGGGCTCGCGCCGCTCGCCGGCGAGATCCAGGACGCTGCCCTCGCGGCCGCACCGTTCCCCTTGCCGGAACCTCGCGACCAGGTGCGCCGTGCCGCGCTGTTCTTCGACGGCGAACCACCCTTGCCGACCCTGCCTGCCGTCGCGTTCCATGCGTTCGCCTTCCGAGCGCAGGGCGATGCCGAATTCGTGGGCGCCGCGCAACTGGATGCCACCACGGTGCGGGGCCTGCCCATGCTGGTGCGGACGGCCGCGCTGCGCCAGCAGCTCGCGGGCGATGCGGCCGCCCGCGAGCGACTGGAACGGACCATCGCGACTTCCGAAACCGGCCAGCGCGCGCTATCGAGCGCATTGCTCGACCTGTTCACCGGTCCCGCGCTGCGCTATCTGAACTTCCACGGCCCGCCCGGAACCGTGCCCACCGTTGGCTACGCCGACATCATCGGCGGCGACGCAGCGGCGCTCACGACCGTGCGCGGCCGGACCGTGTTCGTGGGTTACGCCGAATCGGCCCAGGCCGAACCGCACGACGATCACCGCACCGTGTTCGCGGGTACACGCGCCAACATGCACGGCGTCGAGATCGCGGCCACCACCTTCGCGAACATCCATGGCCGCTCGTTCATCCGCACGACCGAAGCGATCACAGGTGCCGTCATCGTGTTCGCCGCCGGTGCTGCCGCGACGGGACTGCTGCTCGCCGGCACCGTGAGCCTGGGCCTCGCCGCGGTCGTGGTGCTGGGTCTCGCGTGGCTCGCCACCGCGGTCTTCGCCTTCGGCTCGCACTGGCTCTGGCTGCCGCTCCTCTGGCCGCTCGCGGTGCAGTTGCCGCTCGGTACGCTGGTGGCGCTGGGCTGGCGCTATCGCGAGGCGATCCAGCAACGCGGCCGATTGCAGCGGGCGTTCGCGAACTTCGTACCACCCGACGTGGCCACCCGCCTCACGCAGAACGCACAGGCCCTTCACACGCTTCGGCGCAGCGTGCGAGCCGCCTGCATGGCGACCGACGCGCATCGCTACACGTCGCTGGCAGAGCGGCTCGCACCGGAGGCGCTGCTCGAGTTCCTCAACCGCTACTACGAACCGCTGTTCGATGCGGTCGCGAAGCATGGCGGCTTCGTGAGCGACGTCGTCGGCGACAGCATGGTGGCCATCTGGCCCGAAGGCGAGGATGCCGCCGAAGCGCGCGCGCGCGTCTGCGCGGCCTGCCTCATGCTGATCGAGGGCGCCGATCGCCTCGCCGAACGCGAACCTGAAACCGCGTTGCTCACACGCGTCGGCGTGGCGTGGGGCCCGATCGTGCTCGCCCCCGTGGGCGCGTTGAATCACTACGAGTATCGCGGCGTCGGCGATGCGGTCAACACCGCGAATCGTCTCCAGTCGCTCGCCAAGCAGCTCGGCGTCCGCATCGCCGTCTCAGGCGAACTCACGGACGGACTGACGGGCTTCGTCATCCGCGACCTCGGTGACTACCTGCTCAAGGGCAAGTCCGAAACGGTGCGCGTCGTGGAAATAGTCGCCCGTGCCGAAGCGGTCGACGCACAGACGCTCGCACGGTGCGAAGCCTTCAATCGAGCAGTCGCTGCCTGGCGCGAAGGCAATCTCACGCTGGCGCGGGCATCGCTCGAGAACCTGAAGCTGTCGCATCCTGGCGACGGTCCGGTGAATTTCCTGCTGGGTCGTCTCGGGCACGCGGGGGCGCGCGAGCGGCTCGAAATTCCGGTGGTATAGGCTATGACGATCGTCAGAGTTGAAGCCGGAGCGCCACACCCGTATCGTTCATGATCAGGCGCGCGAAGCGCGCGTGACCGCTTCCACCCGATAGGCTAGCCGATGATCCTGTTCCACCGTTCCATTCGCACCGGATGGGGCCGCGCAGTCGTGTCGTGCATGCTGATGGGATGGGTTTGTGTCGCACACGCGCAGAACACCGCGAGCTGCGCACCGGCGGTCGCGCGAGTGGTTTCGATCGAAGGCACGGTGGAGATCCAGCGCGCCGGCCGCACCGAGTGGCAGGCGGTGACAGCCTCCAGCGTTCCGTTGTGCGGCGGCGATCGCGTCCACGTCGCCGCGCGCAGCCGCGCGGCCATCTCCATGCAGCCGGAAACCATGATCCGGCTGGATCAGTTCTCCACCGTGACGCTCACGGCTCGACCCGATGAAACCGTCGTCGAGCTCTATCCCGACGATCGCGTTGCACCCGCGGCGCGAGGGCAGTCGTGCGGCGCCGGCTATTTCACGTCGCGCTTTCCGCGGCGCTTTCGGGTGCTGACACCGTTCGTCAATGCGACGGTGGAAGGTACCGAATTCGAAGTGGCGCTCGCGTGCACTGCAGCCAGGGTCTCGGTGTTCGAAGGCCAGGTGCTGGCCGAAGCTTCGGTCGGCAACGCGCGGCTCACCTCGGGGCAGAGCATCGGCGCTTCGGAAAGCGGTCTCGACAGCGTCACCGTCGCGGCCAAGCCGATGGATGCCGTCGCCTGGGCCATCCACTACCCGCGCGTATCCGATCGCCCGACCACGGCGACGGATGACTGCACCGCCATGGCGGGACCGGCGCGAGAGAGCTGCGAGCTCGGCCGCGCCGAATTCCTGCTCGGCGTGGGCCGCTTCGACGACGCCAATGCGCAGCTGGAAGCATCCGCTTCCGAGTCAGCCGACGCGCTCGCGCTCCGCTCCATCGTCGCCGTTGCCCGCAACGATCGGGATGCTGCGCTCGACCTCGCCCGGCGTGCGGTCGAACGAGACCCGAACTCGTTGCGAGCTCTGTTGGCGTTGAGCTACGCCGAGCAGGCGCGTTTCGAGATCGAGGCCGCGCTCGACGCGGCCCGCCGAGCGACGGTTGCCGACCCGTCGAGCGCCCTGGCCCAGGCTCGCGTAGCCGAACTGCTGATGTCGCTCGGCAAGAGTCATGAGGCCGAAGCCGCTGCCCAGGCGGCGATCGCCGCCAATCCGCAGGAGCCGCGTGCGCATCTCGTGGCCGGTTTCACTCAGCTCGCGCGCACCCGGACAGACGAGGCGCGCGAGTCGTTCACCCGCGCCGCCGAACTCGCCCCGGGCGATCCCCTGCCGAGGCTGGGCCTGGGCCTGGTGCTGATCCGCGGCGGCAAGCTCACCGAGGGTCGCGAGCAGTTCGAGATCGCGGTCGCGCTCGATCCCGCCAATTCGCTGGTGCGCTCGTACATGGGCAAGGCCTACTTCGACGAGCGCGACCCGAAGCGCGTTGCCCTGGCAGGCATCCAGTTCGATGCCGCCAAGGCGCTCGATCCGAACGACCCGACGCCCTGGTTCTACGACGCCATCCGCAAGCAGGCCATCAACCGGCCTGGCGAGGCGCTGATGGATCTCACGCGTTCGGTGGAATTGAACGACAACCGGGCCGTCTACCGCTCGCGCCTGCTGCTCGACGAAGACCAGTCGGCGCGGGCAGCGAGCCAGTCGCGCATCTCGAAGGAGCTCGGCTTCGACCAGCTGGCACAGGCACAGAGCAGCCGCGCCATCACCTCCGACCCCGCCGGCTTCCCGGCGCACCGCAATCTCGCGGACAGCTATCTCCTGATGCCGCGCTACGAGAGCGCTCGCGTGAGCGAAGTGCTGCAATCGCAGATGCTGCAGCCGGTCACGGCAGTGCCGTTCTCGCCGCGGCTCGCCGAGTCGCGGGCACCGATCCTCGAGAACGAAGGGCCGACGTCGCCGTCGTTCCAGGAGTACAACCCGCTGCTCGAACGCGACCGCATCTCGTTCTACCTGTCGGGCTTCGTCGGCACCGATCGCACGTTCGGCGACGAAGCCATGGCCGCCATCGTGCGCGGCCGGCACGGGTTGCGCCTCGGCCAGTACCACGCACAGACCGACGGCTTCCGTCCGAATAACGATCTCACCCAGAACATCCGTTCCCTGTTCTACCAGTTCGATCTCGACGACCGCAACAGCGTCCAGGCCGAGTATCGCAACACCAGCATCGCCAGCGGCGACGTGCGCCTCAACTTCGATCCCAACGACTACTCCACCAACCGGCGCAGTGCGCTGAAGACCGAACTTTATCGCGCGGGCTTCCGCCATTCCGAGAACGCGACCGCACACTGGCTCGCGGTATTGACGCGCCAGCGCAGCGACACGAGTCTCGACGACACCGTGTTTTCCCCCACTGGTTTCCCGGCTCCTTTCGATCTCGGTTTCCAGAGTGCGCGTGATCGCGTGGACTCCGACGCGTACACGGGCGAGCTGCAGCACCTGCGGGATCTTCGGCGCGTGCACATTGCGGCAGGCGTCGGTGCAACACGTGTCAACAAGAGCGTCGACAACTCCGGCGTCGTGGGCATCGTCGGCGATCCGTTCTTCGACGTGCCCTTCGGCAATCAGTACGGGACTACGCCGGAGCACTACAACGCCTACACCTATCTCGGCTGGCGCGTCTCCGACGCCGCGCAACTCGTGACGGCCGTGAGCTACGACCACTACAACGACCTCGCCTTCGGCAAGGAGCGCTGGAACCCCAAGCTGGGACTGGTGTGGAACGTGACCAGCGCGACCACGATCCGGGCTGCCGCGATCCAGACCCTGAAGCGGCCCTTCGCCGCAGCGCAAACGCTGGAGCCCACCCAGGTGGCCGGGTTCAACCAGTTCTTCGACGACGTGGACGGCACCGAGGCGAAGCGCTTCGGCGGCGCCATCGACCATCGTTTCAGCGAACGCTGGTTCACGGGGCTGGAGATGAGCGGGCGGGCGCTCGAAGTGCCGGCGATCAACCCCGACGGCACCCTGTCCCGCGTCGAAGACCGCGAGGAACGCCTGTACCGCGGATTCGTGAGCGGCCTCGTCACGCGCAGCGTGGGCGTGTCCGCCGAATACAGCTACGACGATCAGCGGCGCAACCTGGCGGCTCCGATCGGCCTCCAGCCGCTTCGCGTGACCACCCAGCTCGCGCCGCTGCGCGCCACGTGGTATCTCGCCAACGGATTCTTCGTCCGGGGAACGCTGACGCTCGTGGACCAGTCGATCGACACTACGGCCGGCCCCACGCCCGATCGGGAACGGCACCGCTTCTCGCTCACCGACCTCATGCTGGGCTATCGCTTGCCCGGAGGGCGTGGCATTCTCACCCTGGAAGCACGCAACATCTTCGACAAGGAGTTCGGCTTCCAGGACACCGATTTCGCAGGCATCCCGCGCATCCCGCTGTTCCGTCCCGGCCGGCTGCTGATGATGCGGGTGACATTCCAGTACTGAGTCCAACGAGGAAGGAGCAACGATGAACACGTTCGGAAGATGGGCGCGATGGGCGGCGATGCTCGCCGTCAGCGGGGAACTGCTGATCGGCGGCTGCGCGAGCGCGCAGCAGAAGCCCGAGACCGGCGCCGCGGCGCCTGCCGACCCCACGCAGGGATCGACTTCGCCGACGCCGACCGTGCCTCAGCTCGCCTACAGGCCCTCGCGCGACGCCACCGCGGTCATCGAGATCACCGACACGGGCGCGCTGCGGTTCTTCAACGCGGACAGCGGCAAGCGTCTGCTCTCATGCCAGCTGTGCTCCGCCGCGCTCGAGGAGAAATACGGTCCCAAGTGCGAACGGGCGGTGCAGACGCGAACGCCCATCTGCCAGGGTTCCGCCGACGCCACGATCTTCAATCTCGAACAGGTCGCCGTGACGCGCGGGCGGGTCAATCCGTTCTGCATGGTGTTCTACAGTGGCGGACGCATGGTGCAGGGTCCGTGCATCTGCAAGGTCGGCGAGACGGTACCGCCGGGCATCGTATGCGCGAAGTGGATTCCCTGACGGGCTGAACACGACCGGCGGCGCGCGCATGCGCCGCTTCGAACGGTCTGCAGCTTCAGCGTACCCGCAGGGTCTGGACGGACCCGTCCCGACCCGCGATGGTGAACACTCGCGACTGGCTGGGAACGGCCGCGATGGAAGTGAGGGCCTGGAAGGCAAGCCGCGCCGACATCAGCCAGGAACGCGCCGCCAGGTCGAAGAACGCGACCTGGCCCGCATGACTGCCTGCCGCCACGATGCCGGAGTCGGGACACACCGCGACGCACGTGATCGGCCTGGGTAGTGGTACCTGGTAGACCTCTTCGGTGCCATCGCTGCGCCAGAGCTTGAGCGACCGATCGCGTGTCACGCCGACGAACCCCTGAGCCCAGGTCGCACAACCGATGACGGTACCAGCGGGCGCCTGCGACTGCTCCCATGCGACGCGGAAATCGGCGATCCGCGTCAGCCGGACACTGCCATCGGCGCACACGGAGAAGAGGTGTTCGGCGTCCGCGGCGAGAGCCAAGATGCAGCCGGAGTGCAGGGGCAGCGTCGCGGTTGGAGCAAAGCGGCCGTCGGCGCCGGGACGCAGGACGAGTGCGTCGCCGGCATCGGTGCCGATCACCGCATGCAAAGCACCGTCGCGCAGGAAGGTCGCGCCGCTCGTTAGTGGCGATCGATACCGGCATATCGGTGCGCCGGATAGCGCTTCGATCACCGCACCGCTGTGCCCGCCAGTGAGGATGCCCGTACCGACCGGCAACAGGAACCGGCAGGACGAGCGGAGATCTCGCACGGGAACATCGTCACGCGCCAGCACGCCGGCATCGCCGATGGTGAACTGTGCGCCCTGATGGAACACCAGGGCGTTCACGCCGAGATCCGCGTCGCCATCGTCGATATCGCAACGACGCTCCGAGGCGGCTCCCGAAGCGCCCGGCGATCCCGACGAACTGAATACCAGCGCATCGTGATGACCGGGACGACCTGGGCACGGGGCGTCTCCAGGCCGTCGAACGCGCCCGCGCGATTGGACAGCTTCGTGAGTGACTTGCGTCGACAAGATCGATCCCCTTTCCGGGTTGTTGAGTGACACTGCCGTCGGGACTTCGATGCGAATCTTTCGCTGCCGGCCCCGCCCCCGGTATCTGACTTTCGTCATACTCGCCGCCGCAGCCGCACCGGCAACGACTAGAATCTCGTCGCCCAATGTGGGCGGAAGGAGAACAATTGAGCTGGATCACCGGGGTCGGTCTGACCGCGTTCGGGAAGCACCCGGGCCAGGGCACCCTCGATCTGATGAGCACCGCAGCGGCGGCAGCGCTGGCCGATGCGGGCCTTGCGCGGAAGGATGTCGACGGGCTGTTGACCGGCTACTCGACCACCTTCCCGCACCTCATGCTGTCGACGGTATTTGCGGAGCACTTCGGCCTCGCACCGAAGTACGCCCATGCGATCCAGCTCGGCGGCGGCACCGGCTTCGCGATGGCGATGCTGGCGCACCACGTGGTCGATGCGGGGCTCGTGCAGAACCTGCTCGTGGTCGCCGGGGAAAATCGCCTCACCGGCCAATCCCGCGACGCGGCCGTGCAGACGCTCGCCCAGGTCGGCCATCCGGTGTACGAAGTGCCGCTGGGCGCCACGATTCCCGCCTACTACGGCCTGGTGGCTTCGCGTTACATGTTCGAGTTCGGCACGAGTGAGGCCGATCTCGCGCAACTCGCCGTGCTGATGCGCAACCATGCCGTGGCGCATCCCGGCGCACAGTTTCGCGCACCGACCAGCGTGGACGACGTGCTCGCTTCGAAACCCGTCGCCTCCCCGCTCAAGCTGCTCGACTGCTGCCCCGTCTCCGATGGCGGCGCTGCGTTCGTCGTGAGCCGCGAGCGCGTGAACGATTTTTCCGTGCGCATCATCGGTACCGGGCAGGCGCACACCCACCAGCACGTGAGCGCCGCGCCGAGCCTCACGCAGTTCGGTGCAGCGGCGTCCACGCAGGCCGCCATGGACGCCGCGAAGATCGGGATCACCGACGTGGAATACGCCGCCATCTACGACAGCTTCACCATCACGCTCACGATCCTGCTGGAGGAGATCGGATTCGCCCCGCGCGGGGCGGCCGGAAGGCTGGCTGCCGAAGGCCACTTTTCGCGCAACGGGCCAGTGCCGCTCAACACGCATGGCGGCCTGCTCTCTTACGGTCACTGCGGCGTCGGGGGCGCCATGGCGCATCTGGTCGAGACGCATTTGCAGATGACAGGCCGCGCCGGGGATAGGCAGGCGCGAACACCGGCACTCGCGCTACTGCACGGCGACGGCGGCGTGCTCTCGTCGCACGTGTCGCTGGTGCTGGAGCGCACGGCATGAAACTCTCCCCCACGCTCCCTTCGCTCGCTGCCCCCGGAGGGGGCGCGTCCGTACCTTGGGACGGCCCGGCGGTACGGCCATGAACGACTGGACCACCGGCACGGAAGCACTCGTCTACCAGCGTTGCGAATCGTGTCGCCATGTCTGGTATTTCCGCCGCGGTTTCTGCCCGCGTTGCGGCGCCACGAACGTGACCACGATTCAGTCGCCGGGCTCGGGCGTCGTGTACGCGGTGACCGAAGTCCTGCGCGCGCCCAGCGAGCAATTGCGGCCCTATGCGCCTTACTGGATCGCGCTGATCGACGTGGACGAGGGCTTTCGCATGATGGCGCACGTGGAGCCGGGTACGGCCATCGGCGAGCAGGTCCACGTCCGCTTCCTCGCCTTCGGCGAGTCCCACATACCTGTGTTCACGAGGAACAAGCCTTGAGCAATCCGCTGCACGCCGCGCTCGATCCGCGCTCCATCGTCGTCATCGGCGCTTCCGAAAACCCGGACAAGATCGGCGGCCGGCCGCTGTTCTACCTGGCGCGGCACGGCTTCCGCGGCAAGGTGTTCGCCGTGAATCCCAAGCGCTCGGAGACACAGGGGTTTCCGACCTATCCGTCGCTCGACGCACTGCCCGAGGTGCCCGAAGCGGCCATCGTGGTGGTGCCGGGCAACGCGGCCATCGAGGCCGTGGAACAGTGCGCGCGCATCGGCGTGAAGGTCTGCGTGACGCTGGCCTCGGGGTTCGGCGAAACGGGTACGGTCGAGGGCAAGGCCGCGGAGCAACGCATGGTCGCCGCAGCCCGTGCCGCCGGCATGCGCATGATCGGACCGAACGCCCAGGGTCTGTCGAATTTCGGCACCGGTGCGATCCTCTCGTTCTCCTCGATGTTCATGGAGACCGAACCCATGGATGGTCCCGTCGGTGTCGTGAGCCAGAGCGGCGCCATGAGTGTCGTGCCCTACGGCATGCTGCGCGCCCGCGGCATCGGCGTTCGCTACGCCCACGCCACCGGGAACGACGCGGACGTGAACGTGGCCGAGCTGGCAGCGGTGGTGGCCGAAGACCCGGAACTGAAGCTGCTGCTGCTCTACCTGGAAAGCATTCCCGATCCGGCGTTGCTCGCCGAAGCGGCCCGCGTCGCCAACGCTCGAGGACTGCCGATCGTCGCCCTCAAGTCCGGCCGTACGGCCGCGGGCCAGCAGGCCGCACGCTCGCACACCGGCGCGCTCGCGAACGAAGACCGGCTGGTCGACGCATTCCTCGAGCGCCACGGCATCTGGCGCGCACACGATCTGCACGAACTGGTGGCAGCCACCGAGCTGTATCTCAAGGGCTGGAAGCCGAAGGGCCGCCGGCTCGTGGCCATCAGCAACTCCGGTGCGGTATGCGTGATGGCGGCCGATGCCGCCACCCGGCAGAACATGCCGATGGCCGAGTTGAGCGCGGAAACCCGTGCGGAGCTCGTCCGGGTCCTGCCTTCCTTCGCCACCACCACGAACCCCATCGACATCACGGCGGCTTTGCTCACCAACAGCCGCCTGTTCGGCGACATCCTGCCGCCGATCGCACGCGACCCGGCGGCAGACGTGTTCCTGATCGGCATTCCGGTAGCCGGCGCGGCCTACGACGTGGATGCCTTTGCGCGCGATACGGCGACTTTCGCGGACAGCACCGGAAAACCCACGGTCGCCGCGATTCCGCAGCCGCAGATCGCAGCACCCTTCAAGGCACTGGGCATTCCGACGCTTGAAACCGAAACCGAAGCCGTCGCCGCGCTCGCACAGTTCGTGGCGCATCACGAGCGGATGCGCGACGCGAAGCGGACCAACGCCGCCCGACCGCTCCCGGTCGGATCCACACGCATGCTGAACGAAGCCGAAAGCCTCGCGGTCGTGGAAAGTGCCGGCGTGCCCGTGATCGCGCACCGGCTGTGCCGCAGTGCCGACGACGCGGCACGAGCCCTGGCCGAGCTCGGCGGGCCGGTCGTGGTGAAAGGCTGCTCGGGCGACGTGGCGCACAAGTCCGAGCTCGGGCTCGTGCGCCTGCGCCTCACCGGCGAGGCCGATGTCCGTGCGGCGTTCGATGACATGAAGCACGCGCTCGAATCACGCGGTCACGCCTTCGATGGCGTGCTGGTCGCGAAAATGGCGAGTGGCCGCCGCGAACTCATGATCGGCGCCCACGTCGATTCGGTGTTCGGTCCCGTGATCCTGATCGGCGATGGCGGCAAGTACGTCGAGGCGATGCCGGACACGCAGGTGCTGCTGCCGCCTTTCGACGCAGGCGACGTCGAGCGGGCGCTACGGCGGCTGCGCATCGCGCCGCTGCTCACCGGAACGCGTGGCGAACCACCCATGGACGTTCCGGCCTTCTGCCGCGCAGTGCTCGCGGTGGGGGCCCTCATGGAAGGCAGCTCGACGCGGCGGATCGCGAGCCTGGACCTCAACCCCGTCCTCGTGGGAACTGCCGGGGAAGGTTGCGTCGCGCTCGACGCGGTCGTATTCGAAGCGGGTTCCTGAGCCCGCCGCCGGTCAGGCCGAGAGGCCGCGATCCAGGTCAGCCTTGAGATCCTCCACCGATTCCAGACCCACGGCGACGCGCAGCAACCCTTCGGTGATGCCTGCCGCAGCGCGGGCTTCAGCGGCGATGCGACCGTGCGTCGTGCTTGCCGGATGCGTGATGGTGCTCTTCGTGTCGCCGAGATTTGCGGTGATGGAGATGACGCGGGTCGAATCCACCACGCGCCATGCTGCTTCGCGCCCGCCCTTGACTTCGAAGGTGACGATCGCGCCGCCGGTCGATTGCTGGCGCATGGCCAATGCGTGTTGCGGATGCGATGGCAGGCCGGGATAGAAGACGCGCTGTACGCGCGGATGGGCTTCGAGCCAGGTGGCCAGTTCGAGCGCCGCACGCGATTGCGCATCCATGCGCAAGCGCAGCGTCTCCAGGCCCTTGAAGATCACCCATGCATTGAACGGGCTCAAGGTCGGGCCGGCGTTGCGCAGAAAAGCGACCAGCGGCTCTTCGATCAAGGCCCGTCGACCGAGCACCGCGCCCCCGAGCACGCGACCCTGGCCATCGAGGTATTTCGTGGCCGAATGGATGACGATGTCGGCGCCGAACTCGAGCGGCCGCTGCAGAGCGGGTGAACAAAAGCAGTTGTCCACCACGAGCAGCGTTCCGCTGTCCTTCGCGATCTGCGCGAGGGCTGCGATGTCGGCGACCTCGGTCAGCGGATTCGACGGCGTCTCGACGAAGAGCAGCCGGGTACCCGGCTTCGCCGCCGCCGCGCGCCACGCCGTCAGGTCGGTCAGGGCAACATACTCGGTCGCGATACCGAAGCGCGCGAGAAAATTATTGAAGAGCTGAGTGGTGGCACCGAACAGGCTGCGGGAGGCGACGATGCGCTCGCCGGATTTCATGAGCCCCATGGTGCAGGCCAGGATCGCCGCCATGCCGGAGGCGGTGGCGACGCAGCATTCGGCACCCTCGAGCGCCGCGAGGCGCTCCTCGAACGCGCTCACCGTCGGATTGGTGTAGCGCGAATAGACGTAGCCACGCTCGGTACCGGCGAAGCGGGCGGCGGCCTGGGCCGCATTCTCGAACACGTAGCTCGACGTGAGGAACAGCGGCTCCGCGTGCTCCTGGAACGCGGTGCGGTGAATGCCCGACCGCACCGCCAGCGTGTCGAATTCGAACTCGGCATGAGACATCGTGCGCTGCCTCCAAAAAGAAAAACCCGCTCGGCTTGAAGGCGCGAACGGGTTTGACTCTCCGCAACGCTTTAGCCGAATTTGTAGCGCGCCCGCAAGCTGAAGCTCAAATCGGCGCGTGAGAACTGAATACTGACGGGCTCGCCGCCCGGTGTCAACCGGCCTCGACGAGGTTCAGGTCGAGCTGCGTGGTGCTCGCCAGGGCGAGCCGTCGGGCTAGCGCGTCGTCGTTGCGGTCGGCTTCGACGCCGGCGAGATATTCCGGCGTCACGTCGCCGGTCACGTAGATGCCGTTGAAGCAGGAGGTCTCGAAGTTGGTCACCTTCGGATTCACCGACCGGACGTCCGCCACCAGGGACTCTAGATCCTGGTAGATGAGACGGTCGGTGCCGATTTCGCGCGCGATGGCGTCGTCGTCCCGGCCGTTGGCGATCAGTTCCTGCGAGGTCGGCATGTCGATGCCGTAGACGTTCGGATAGCGCACCGGCGGCGAAGCCGAAGCGAAGAACACCTTGTTGGCGCCGGACTCGCGCGCCATCTGCACGATCTCGCGGCTGGTGGTGCCGCGCACGATGGAATCATCCACCAGCAGCACGTTCTTGCCCTTGAATTCGACCCCGATCGCGTTCAGTTTCTGGCGCACCGATTTCCGGCGCACCGCCTGCCCCGGCATGATGAACGTGCGGCCGATATAGCGGTTCTTGATGAAGCCCTCGCGGTAGGCGAGGCCGAGCCGGTTCGCGAGTTCCATCGCCGAGGGCCGGCTGGAATCGGGAATGGGCATGACCACGTCGATGTCGAGATCGCGATGGTCGCGCAGGATCTTGTCGGCGAGGCTCTCGCCCATGCGCAGGCGCGTCTCGTACACCGAGATGCCGTCGATCACGGAGTCGGGCCGCGCGAGATAGACGAACTCGAAGATGCAGGGGTTGAGCGACGGATTCGCGGCGCACTGGCGGCTGTGGAAGTGGCCGTCGAAGTCGATGAAGATCGCCTCGCCCGGCTGCACGTCGCGCACCAGCTTGAAGCCCAGCGTATCGAGCGCCACGCTTTCGGAAGCCACGAGGTACTCGACGCCCTTGTCGGTGTCCATCTGGCCCACCACCAGCGGCCGGATCCCGTACGGATCGCGGAAGGCGAGCAGGCCGTAGCCCGCGATGCTCGCCACCACGGCATAAGCCCCCCGGCAGCGGCGATGCACGCCCGCGACCGCGGCAAAGATCGTTTCCGGGCTCAACCGGAAACCGGTCGAGTTGTCCTGGAGCTCGTGCGCGAGAACGTTCAGCAGGACTTCGGAATCGGAATTGGTGTTGACGTGACGGAGGTCCTGGCGGAACAGGTCGCGCTTCAGCTGCTCGGAGTTGGTGAGGTTGCCGTTGTGCCCGAGCACGATGCCGAAGGGCGAGTTCACGTAGAACGGCTGCGCTTCCGCCGTGTTGTTCGCCGAGCCCGCGGTCGGGTAGCGGCAGTGCGCGATCCCCATGGTCCCGCCGAGGTTGCGCATGTCGCGGGTGCGGAACACGTCGCGCACGAGACCGCTGTCCTTGTGCATGTGGAAGGTGCTGCCTTCCGCCGTGACGATGCCCGCCGCGTCCTGGCCGCGATGCTGGAGCACCAGCAGCCCGTCGTAGAGCAACTGGTTGACGGGGCTTTTCGCGACGACACCGAGAATTCCGCACATCTCATCCACCTCCCAGGTGCCGCGCGACGACGGCCATGATCCACGCGCACTCAGTCATACTGGATTCGGGTCTTGATCGATTCGGGCAACCACGCCTTCACCGACACTGCGAGCGCCTCGAACGGCGAGGAAAACCAGGCATTGCGCCAGCCGGGCTCCTTCGGCAGCGAGGTGAGCCCCGCCACCAATACGCCCACCAGCACGATCAGCAAGCCACGGGCCAGACCGAATATGGCGCCGACCGTACGATCCGCAAGGGTCAATCCCTTCGCCCGGATGATCTGCGTGGCGAAGTAGGTCACCAGCCAGAGCAGTATCAGGGCGACGAAAGTGACGCACGCGAAGCCGGCCGCGAGCCGCAACCCGGCCGGCTGGAGCACCGCCGGCAGCCAGTTCGCCACCGTCGGGGCGAACTGCCGCGCCAGTACCACCGCGACCACCCAGGCGGCGATCGCCATCACTTCCTTGATGAGACCGCGCATCACGCCCAACAGCATCGACAGGCCCAGCACGATCAGCACCGCGATGTCGAACCATGTCACGCCTGTCGCCTCCGGCGGCTCATTCGCCCTGCTTCACGATCTTGAGCTCGCCCTTGACCAGCCCGCTCTGGAGCATCCTCTGCCGCGCTTTTTCCGCGGCCTCCTCGGTCTGGAACGGCCCGGCGCGAACGCGTGTCTTCTCGCCATCGGGTGCCTTCACCGTCTCGAGATAAGCCGGAACCCGGGCCGCACGCACCTTCTGGAACAACTGCTTGGCGTTCGCCGCATTGGAGAACGCGCCGAGTTGCACGACGTACCCCTGCGCCTCGAGGGGCGCCACCGCCCTGGCGGTCTCCGCCTTCGCGATCTTCGCCGGCGGCGGCTTGGCAGCCTCGACCTTCCGGGCCGGTTCCGGCTTCTTTGCCGCTTCCGGCTTCTTCGCCGGTTCGGGTTTCTTGTCCGGCTCGGGCGCGGGCTTCACCACCTCGGGTGCCGCAACGGGCGCTTCCTCGAGTTTGGGCGTCGGTGGCACCACCGCAGGCGCCGGTTCGGCAGCGGGTGCGGCAGGCGAGACCGGCGGTGCCGATGGTGTGGCCGGAGGCGGTGCGGCGTTCGGGAACTTGCTCTCGGCGGAATCGAGGGCCGGCACCTGGATGTCGACGTTCTTCGACAGCGGCTTCGGCTCGTTGTCGAGCGCCATCGGCAGGAACACCACCACGAGCAGCACCAGCACGATGGCGCCGACCAGTCGGCGGCGCGCGCGTTTCCTGAGCTGCAGTTCGTCGTCGGTTACGGGCTGGGCCATCGGTCAGTCGCCGGTGCGCTCGAGGTGTTCGAGGGCTTGGGCAACGGTGAGAAACGATCCGAACGCGAGGATTCTATCATCCAGACGCGCCGCGCTTCGTGCCGCGTCGAGCGCATCGGCGACCGAATCGAAGCGCGCCACGGGGTCCAGCACCTGAGCGGCGTCGAGTGCAGCCTCCAGGACGGGCACGCCCGCGCCGCGCGGCCCCGGCAGCGGTGCGAGATACCAGCGGTCGACGTGCGGCTTCACCGCCCGCACGACGCCTTCGATGTCCTTGTCCCTGAGCATCGCGAAGACCACGTGGGTCGCGCGGATGTCCGTCATTGCGCCGAGCGCGGTCGCGAGCCTTTCGGCCGCGTGAGGATTGTGGGCCACGTCGAGGATCACGACCGGCCGGCCCGGCAGCACCTGGAAGCGTCCCGCGAGCTCGGTGGTGACCAGGCCTTCGCGAATCGCGTTCATGGACACCGGCAAGCGGTCGCGCAGCGTATCGAGCGCCGTGATTGCAGCCGCCGCATTGCCGAGCTGGTAGCTGCCCCGCAACGAGGGATGAGGCAGTCCACCGCGCGTTCCGCCGGGTCCGGCGTAACGCCACTGGATGCCGTCGGATTCCACGCGATAGTCGACGCCCGCCTGGATCCATCGCGCGCCCACGGCTCGTGCATGTTCGCGCAAAGTGGAAGGCGGATCCGGCTCGGCGATCACCGCGGGCCGATCGGTGCGCAGGATGCCCGCCTTCTCGTAGCCGATCGACTCGCGCGTGGACCCGAGGAGATCCATGTGATCCAGGCCGATGGAGGTGATGACCGCACAGTCGGCGTCGAAGGCGTTGACCGCGTCGAGCCGGCCGCCGAGGCCGACCTCGAGAATGGCCAGCTCGATTCCCGAACGCTGGAACAGCCACGCGGCCCCGAGAGTGCCGAACTCGAAATAGGTCAGCGGCACGCCGTCGCGTGCCTTCTCGACCGCGGCGAACGCTTCGCACAGCGCCGCATCCGACGCAGGTGAGCGCCCCACGCGCACGCGCTCGTTGTACGAACGCAGGTGCGGACTCATGTACAGGCCGACGCGATAGCCGGCGGCCGATGCGATGGCTTCGAGCATCGCACAGGTGGATCCCTTGCCGTTGGTGCCGCCAACGGTGATCACGGGACAGGTGAACTTCAGGCCGAGCCGGTCGCGTATCACCGCCACGCGCTCCAACCCCATCGCGATGGTCTGCGGATGCTGGCGCTCGATGTAGGCGAGCCAGTCGGCAAGCGCGCCGTCGAGGCCCGGCGGCGCGCCGGTCGGCGATTCGATCTTCATGGCAACGACGGCGGCCCCTCAGGCCGCCGGGGCGCGCATCATCAGCGTGAGCAGGTTGGCGATCTTGTCACGCATCTGGCGACGGTCGACGATCATGTCGATGGCGCCGTGTTCGAGCAGGAACTCGGAACGCTGGAAGCCTTCGGGCAGCGTCTGCCGTACGGTCTGCTCGATGACGCGCGGACCGGCAAATCCCACGAGCGCATTGGGCTCGGCGATCACCACGTCGCCGATGAACGCGAAGCTCGCCGACACCCCTCCCATGGTCGGATCGGTGAGCACCGAAATGAAGGGCAGGCGGGCGGAGGCGAGCCGGGTCAGCGCGGCGGTGGTCTTGGCCATCTGCATGAGCGACATCAGGCCTTCCTGCATGCGCGCGCCGCCGCTTGCGCTGAAGCACACGAAGGGCATGCCCTGCTCCACCGATGTCTGGACCGCGCGCACGAAGCGTTCACCGACGACCGAACCCATGGAGCCGCCGAGGAACCGGAACTCGAACGCGACCACCACCATCGGCAGGTTCTTCACGGCCCCCTGCATGACGACCAGCGCGTCCTCCTCCTCCGTCTCGGCCTGCGCCTGCTCGAGCCGCTCGACGTAGCGCTTGCTGTCGACGAACTTGAGGAAGTCCACCGGCACCACCTCGGCGCCGATTTCGAAGCGCCCGTCCGGATCGAGGAAGTAATCGAGCCGCTCGCGCGCCGACAGGCGCATGTGGTGGCTGCACTTGGGGCATACGCTCAGGTTCTGCTCGAGGTCGGCACGGTAGAGAACCGTTTCGCAGACCTCGCACTTGGTCCACAGGCCTTCCGGCACGGCCTTGCGCGCGGTACCTGCCGTGCGCTTGATCTTGGGCGGGAGTAGCTTCTGCAACCAGCTCATGGGAACCCCCTCGAAGTGTGCGCCGGACCCGCCGGCACGCGCAGCCTGACCAAGTTCAGGCGTCCATCGCCCGGCGGATTTCCGCCACGAGCGTCCCGATATTCGCCACCACCTTGCCCGGGGGTGACGATTCGATTTCCTGCACCAGCCGGCTGCCGATCACCACGGCATCGGAGATGCCGGCAATGGCCCGTGCAGTGGCGCCATCTCGAATGCCGAAACCCACGCCGATGGGGAGCTTCACGTGCGCGCGGATCTGCGGGATCTTCCTCGCGACCTCGTCCAGGTCGAGGGTCGCCGCACCGGTCACGCCCTTCAGCGAAACGTAGTAGACGTAGCCGGTCGCGAGCCGCGCCACGTCGGCCATGCGCTGGTCGAGCGACGTCGGCGACAGCAGGAAGATGGAATCGATACCGCTCGCACGCAGTTTCTCGGTGAGCGCGACACTCTCTTCGGGCGGATAGTCGACCACCAGCACGCCGTCCACGCCGGCCGCGGCGGCATCGGTCGCGAAGGTGTCGTACCCCATCGCCTCGATGGGGTTCGCATACCCCATCAGCACCACCGGCGTGTTCTTGTCGCGGGTCCGGAACTCGCGCACGAACCCGAGGCAATCGCGCAGCGAGGTGCCGTGCTTCAACGCACGCTCGCTCGAGCGCTGGATCGTGGGGCCGTCGGCCATCGGGTCGGAGAACGGCACACCGAGCTCGATGATGTCGGCGCCCGCAGCCGCCAGCGCGTGCATGATCGGGACCGTGGCAGCCTTGTCGGGATCGCCCGCGGTGAAGAAGGGGATGAGCGCCTTGCGGCCGGACGCCTTCAGCCGCTCGAAGACGCCGGGAATGCGGGACATGGTGGGCACGTCGCGCGGGATCACAGCGTGAGGCCCGAATAGCGCGCGACGGTGTTCATGTCCTTGTCGCCCCGGCCGGAGAGGTTCACCAGCAGCACCTTGTCCTTCGGCATGTCGCGCGCGATCTTCATCGCGTGCGCCACGGCGTGGCTCGATTCCAGCGCCGGGATGATGCCTTCCACGCGGCACATCAGGTGGAAGGCTTCGAGCGCCTCGTCGTCCGTGACCGCCACGTACTCGGCGCGACCGGTGTCCTTCAGCCACGCGTGCTCCGGTCCCACGCCCGGATAGTCCAGGCCGGCCGAGATGGAGTGGGTCTCCATGATCTGCCCGTTCTCGTCCTGCATGAGATAGGTGCGATTGCCGTGCAGCACGCCGGGTCGGCCCGCGCACAACGTCGCCGCGTGCTTGCCCGACTGCAACCCGAGACCACCGGCCTCCACGCCGATCAGGCGCACTTCCTTGTGCGGAATGAACGGATAGAAGGCGCCCATGGCGTTCGATCCACCGCCCACGCAGGCGAGGATCGCGTCGGGGAAACGGCCGATCACCTCGGGCATCTGCGTGAGCAGTTCGCGCCCGACCACGGAATTGAAATCGCGCACCATCATCGGATACGGATGCGGTCCTGCGACGGTGCCGATGATGTAGAAGGTGCCCTCGACGTTCGTGACCCAGTCGCGCATCGCTTCGTTCAGCGCGTCCTTGAGCGTCTTCGAACCGCTTTCCACCGGCACGACGCTCGCACCGAGCAGCTTCATGCGGTAGACGTTCTGCGCCTGGCGCTCGATGTCTTCCGAGCCCATGTAGACCACGCACTCCATGCCGAAGCGCGCCGCAACGGTGGCGGAGGCGACACCATGCTGGCCGGCGCCGGTCTCCGCGATGATGCGCTTCTTGCCCATGTGCCGCGCCACCAGCGCCTGGCCCATGGTGTTGTTGATCTTGTGCGCGCCGGTGTGGTTCAGGTCCTCCCGTTTCAGCCAGATCTGCGCGCCACCGCACTTCTCCGTGAGCCGCTTCGCGAAATACACGGGGCTCGGACGGCCGACATAGTGCTTCAGTTCGTACTCGAACTCGGCGACGAAGGCCGGATCCGCGCGCAAGCGCTCGTAGTTGTCGCGCAGTTCGTCCAGCGCGTACATGAGCGTCTCGGCCACGAAGATCCCGCCGTAGGGCCCGAAGTGCCCCCTGCGATCGGGCAGGTCAACCATCTGCATCTCGAACTCCTCGAATGAATGCGGCCATCTTTTCGTGGTCTTTCACGCCCTTGTCGCGCTCGACCCCGCTCGACACGTCCACGGCCCAGGGCCGCACCACCCGGACCGCCTCGCCGACGTTGGCGGGCGTGAGGCCTCCGGCAAGAATGATCGGCAGGGGCAACGAACCGGGAATCGCATGCCAGTCAGCCCGGGCACCGGTCCCTCCGTGCATGCCGGGCACGAAGGCATCGAGCAACAATCCGCGGCTTCTGGCGTAATCCGCGGCGGATTGTAGCAAATCGACCCCCGGAGCCATCGCAATCGCCTTGATCCAGGGCCGATGGAAGCGGTCGCAGAAATCCGCGGCTTCCGCCCCGTGGAACTGGAGGAGGTCCAGCGGCACCTCGGCCACGGTCGCCCGGATCTCGGCTTCAGTCGCGTCGACGAACAGTCCGACGGTGGTGACGAAGGCCGGAAGCGCGCGCGCGATCGCCGCAGCGCGCGCCGGCGTCACGTACCGCGGGCTCTTCGCGTGGAACACGAAGCCGATGGCATCGGCGCCGAGGCGGGCGGCGACCTGCGCGTCTTCGGCGCGCGTGATCCCGCAGATCTTGATGCGAGTAGGCATGGTCTCAAAGCGGGAATGCCGTCTCGGGCGCCACCGGCAGGTTGACAGCAGGCGAGTATTCCACGGCAGTGAGGTAAAGGCCATCGGCCGCGAAGGTGGGCGCGGCCAGCCGGCGATCGCGCGATGCGAGCAGTTCGCCCAGCCACTGCGGGGACTGCCGGCCGGCACCCACGTACACCAGCGAGCCCACGATGTTGCGCACCATGTGCTGGAGGAACGCGTTGGCGCGCAATTCGAAGCTCACCAGGGATCCTTCGACCCTGACTTCCAGTCGCGAGAGCGTGCGTACCGGCGACTTGGCCTGGCATTCGGCCGCGCGGAAAGCACTGAAGTCGTGTTCTCCGATCAACACCGATGCGGCCGCCTGCATCGCCTCGATGTCGAGTGCTCCGTGCCACCAGCCCACCCGGCCATGCAGCAGCCCGGGCCTCGAACTCCGCGCAAGCAGCACGTAACGATAGCGCCGCGCGAGCGCATCGAAGCGGGCGTGAAACTCCGGCTGCACGGCACGGGCCCAGAGGACGCTCACCCCCGCCGGCAGCAACGCGTTCGTGCCTCGGACCCAGGCGGATTCTGGACGCTCCACTTCGGAATCGAAGTGGACGACTTGCCAGCGCGCGTGCACGCCGGCGTCGGTGCGCCCGGCGCAGGTGGTCGCGATCCCCTGCCCGGCGATCTCGCTCAAGGCACGTTCGAGCGCATCCTGGACGCCGCAGCCCGCTGGCTGGGTCTGCCAGCCGCAGAACGCGCCGCCTTCATACTCGAGGCCGAGGGCGAATCTCATAGCATCAGTCTACAAAAACGATCAGCGCCGCTCGGAGCGGCGCTGTCGTCTGCTGCGCGAGAAAACCGCGGTCAGCCGAGCGATCCGAGCACCGCCTGGGCGGCTGCCTTCTGTTCGGCATCACCCTCGGCCAGCACTTCCTGGAGGATCTCGCGGGCACCCTCGCGATCGCCCATTTCCTGATACGCCTTGGCGAGGTCGAACTTGGTCTGCACGTCGTACCACTTGTCGTCCTTGCCGCCTGGGGACGGAGTCATCGACTCCGCGCTGCCGAGGTCTAGACTGATGCCAGACAGATCGAGGTCGGGTGCGACAGCACCGGATCCCGTGGACGACCCGGACGGCCCATCGAGATTGAGCGCACCGATGTCGAAATTGAGACCACCATCATCGGACTCCTCGGATGCTGCGGGTGCGCCGGGCGCGGACGGTGCAATCGCGCTGACGTCGAAGTCGAAGTCCAGTCCGCCGGTGCTGGGGGCTGCGGCTTGCACCTGCTCGAGCGGAGCGGTGCCCTCGAAGGCCGCGATCTGCACGGTGGATTCATTGTCGACACCCGCCATCTGGACGCCGGGATCGAGCACCACGCTTTCCTGCAGGTCGCTGGCTTCGTCGAGCGCACCCAGGTCGAAGTCGGTGCGGGTCGTGGTGGCCGCTTCGACCTCGGGGCCGAGCCGACCCAGATCGATGTCGGTCGTGGTGCCGATGGCGGAATCGTCGAAGCCCAGGTTGAAATCGAGATTGGTCTTCGCGGCGTCTCCGCCGCCCGGGGCAGCTGGTGGCCGTGACGCAGTGGAAACCGCGGCCGCAGCCGCCAGTGCACCGCCACCGCCCACGACGATAGTCGCCGTGCCGTCGTCCTCGATCGGACGACCGGCCGCATAGCGCGGATTCTGCGGGTCGAGCTCGTAGCCCAGTCGTGTGGCCTTGTTCCAGATCTCGCCCTTGCCGCTGGTACCGCTCTGCAATTCCTTGGCGATCTGTTCGAACGCGGGGACGTCCCTGCGGCCAGCGTAGATCTCCAGCAGCTTGCCATGCAGCTCGTAGCGCTTGGGCGTGGCGAGGATCGCTTCCTTGAGGCGCTCCTCGGCAAGATTGTCGCGACCGTAGGTCAGGAAGATCTCGGCTTCCGCGAGCGGATCGCCTTCTTCGTGGAAGTCACCAGCCCCGCGCCCGGCACCCGCGAGGGCGGCGGCGGACGGGATCTCTTCGGTTACGTCGGCGTCAGCTGGCCGCGGGGAATTTTTTTTTCCGCCCCTTTTGTCCTTCTTCGCGGCGCCTGCATCGCCGTCACCAGCGCGCCGGCGCTTCATGAAGTAGTAGGCGAGGCCGCCCAGCACTACGAGGGCACCGGCACCGGCGGCGGGAACCAGGGGATTGGCGAGCAGGTCGTCCACCAGGCTCGGCGGCGGCGGGGGTGGGGGCGGCACGAACTTCTTCTTGGGCTTGGGCGCTTCTTCGCCGGGCGCGGGCGCCACGGTCGCAGTGCCCGATGTCGTCTCCGGCGCCTGGGCCATCGGTGCCGGTGCGGTCGTCGGGGCAGGCGTCACCGCGGCCGGCTTTGGCGGCTCGGCGGGTTTCGCGGGTTCGGGCTTGGCCGGCACCGGTGCAACCGCGGGCGGCTGCGCTCCCGGCTTCTGAAGCTCCGCCATGCCCTTGCTCTTGATCTCCATCAGGGCCTGCATGTCCTTGATGGTCTTTTCGAGCGCAGCGATGCGCTCGCCGGAATCCTTGGCGGCCTTGTTCTTCGACGCGATCTCTTCCTCGAGCGTGCGGATTCGCTCCTGCAACGTCTTCGCGTCCTGGCTCGTCGCGCCGGCCTTGGCGGGTTCGCCCTTGGACAGCTTGAGGACTTCCTTCGGCGCCTCGGTCGTCGGAGCCTTCTCCTGGACCGTGGTGGTGACCTTGCCGGCCGCGCTCTGCTGGGTGCCCGTGTCGACGACCGGCGCTTCCGCGGCCACGGCCGCAAGCTTCTCGCGGTAGGCATTCCAGTTCGCGGCCTGCACACGCACTTCCTTGCGTGCATCCTGTGGCGAAAAGTCGATCACCGTGGAATCGTCGGGAAGCCGCAGGACCTTGCCGGTCTTCAGGCGGTTCATGTTCTTGCCGGCGAAGGCGTCGGGATTTTCGCGGTACAACAACACCAGCATCTGCTCAAGGGACAGGCCCTCGGTCTTGTTGGCCTGGGCGACCTTCGACAGCGTGTCCCCTGCCTTGACGACGACTTCCCCGCCCGTGCCGGTGCTCGACTTCGCCGGCCCTGGAGCAACGCTGCGCACGCCACCCGCCTGGGCACCCGGTTCGGGCACGGTGACGCCACCAGCCTGCTGCTGAGGTTCGGCAGGCTCGGGCGGCGCTTCGGCAGCCGCGGGGGCCGGCGCTTCGGGCGCGGGCTCGGGGGCTGGCGGTGCCGCGGCTTCGACCGGCGCCGGTGCGGGCGCGGGTACGGGCTCGGCGGGAGGCGCCGCTTCGACACGCGATTCGATCGGTTGCGTCTGGACGGGCTTGACCTCCGGCGCCTTGGCGGCTTCGGCATCGGTGACGATGGGCGGATCCACCAGGGCGGTGTAGGCACGCACCAGTCGACCCGAGGTCCAGGAAAGCTCGACGAGAAAATCGATGAAAGGCTCGTTCAGCGGCTGGAACGAAGACACCTTCACGTACGGCTCGCCGGTGGCGCGCTTTTCGATGGCGAGCTTGAGGTTCGAGACGTAGGCCGTGTAGGGAAGGTCGGCCTGCTTGAACGCGTCCGGCGAGGCCATCCGTATGTTCAGCGACGACAACTCGTCCTTCTTGACGGAAACGAGATCGATCTCGCCCCTGAAGGGTTGGCCAAGCGTCGAGATGACCGTGAGCTTGCCGAGGCCCGCCGCGTGCGCAGCCATCGACCAGGTAAGGAGCGCGACCACGGTTGCGATCACGCGAATCAGAGATTTGCCCACCGCGCCACCCTTAGATTTCGAGGTTTATAACGAACATAACATCATGGGGTTACTGATGCAAGCTAATCTCGCCTCTCAGCTAACCACCGATTCACGGTTCTTTTTTCGGCTGATTTTGTTGTTTTCTGAAGCCGAAGGAACGCGCTCCAGGCGCGTCCAGGGGCTGAAAATCGGATTCGGGCCGTTCAGCTTGCACACGCGCAGCGAAGCAAGTTTCTTGCCGCAAACGCACATCGCGTTGGCGGACAGCGTAAACGCCTACTAACCGGTCGGCGACCAGGCCGGCCGCACCGCTCTCAGCGGTCGAGGAGAATCCTCAGCATCCTGCGCAACGGCTCCGCTGCGCCCCAGAGCAACTGGTCGCCCACCGTGAATGCTGCGAGGAACTCGCCGCCCATGGGCAGCTTGCGCAGGCGCCCGATCGGCACCTCCAGACGCCCGGAGGCAATAGCCGGGGTCAAGGCCTGAAGTGACGCTTCGCGCGTGTTAGGAATCACTTTCACCCATTCGTGGGCCGATGCCAGCAGCCCCTCGATTTCACCCAGGGGGACGTCGCGCTTCAACTTGATGGTGAGCGCCTGGCTGTGCGAACGCATTGCGCCGATGCGCACGCACACGCCGTCGACCGGGATCGTGCCCGGCGCCAGGCCGAGGATCTTGTTGCCTTCCGCCATCGCCTTCCACTCTTCACGGCTCTGGCCGTTGCCCAGGTCCTTGTCGATCCACGGCAGCAGACTGCCGGCCAGGGGATGTCCGAACTGCGCAGTGGGGAAGTCTTCACTGTTCAGCGCCTGGGCGACCGCCCGGTCCACGTCGATGATCGTGGCCGACGGATGATCCAGCATATCCTTCGCCGCGGCGTGCACCGCGCCCATCTGCTCGACGAGTTCGCGCATGTTCTGGGCGCCCGCGCCGGAGGCCGCCTGATAGGTCATGGCCGTGATCCACTCGATCAGGCCTGCCTTGAACAGGCCGGCCAGCGCCATGAGCATCAGGCTCACGGTGCAGTTGCCTCCGATGTAGTTCTTGACGCCCTTCGCGAGCGCCGCATCGATCACCGGCCGGTTGACCGGATCGAGGATGATCACGGCGTCGTCGTTCATGCGCAGTGCCGAGGCGGCGTCGATCCAGTAGCCCTTCCAGCCGGCGGCCCGCAACTTCGGGAACACCTCGCTGGTGTAGTCGCCGCCCTGGCAGGAAATGATCGCGTCCATGCCCGCCAGCGCATCGATGTTGCTCGCGTCCTGGAGCGGCCCGAGATCGCGCCCGATCGACGGACCTGCACCGCCCACGTTGGACGTGGTGAAGAACACCGGCTCGATGTCGCCGAAGTCCTTCTCCCACACCATCCGCTGCATGAGCACCGAGCCCACCATGCCGCGCCAGCCGACGAATCCCACCCGCATTTGCGCTGCCATCACCGCTTCTCCGTGACCTGACTTCGTATCGTTATCGATGCTGCGCACCGAGCGCCGCGACCACCGCGTCGCCCATCGCCTCGGTGCCCACCTTGCGGCCGCCCGCCTGCGCGATGTCCGCGGTGCGATAGCCTTCTCGCAGCACCTGCTTCACCGCCTGCTCGATGCGGAGCGCGGAAGTCTCGTCGCCGCCCGTGTGCCGCAGCAGCATCGCCACCGACAGGATCGTGGCCAGCGGATTCGCGACGTCCTTGCCCGCGATGTCCGGCGCCGATCCGTGGATCGGCTCGTACAGCCCCTTGCCGTTCGCATCGAGCGACGCGGAAGGCAGCATGCCGATGGAGCCCGTCAGCATCGACGCTTCGTCCGAGAGGATATCGCCGAACATGTTGCCCGTGACCATCACGTCGAACTGCTTCGGCGCGCGCACGAGCTGCATGGCCGCGTTGTCGACGTACATGTGCGACAGCTCCACATCGGGATATTCCTTCGCCACTTCGGTCACGACCTCGCGCCACAGGATGCTCGTGTCGAGCACGTTGGCCTTGTCCACCGAGCAGAGCTTGCGGGCGCGCTTGCGGGCGATGCGGAACCCCACGTGCGCGATGCGCCGGATCTCGGACTCCGAATACTTCATCGTATCGAAGCCCTCGCGCTCGCCGTTGTCCAGCGCGCGTCGCCCTCGCGGTTCGCCGAAATAGATGTCGCCGGTCAGCTCGCGCAGGATCATCACGTCGAGCCCCGCCACCAATTCGGGCTTGAGCGAAGACGCTGCGGCCAGTTCCTCGTAGACGATCGCCGGACGCAGGTTGGTGAACAACCCGAGCGCCTTGCGGATGCGCAGCAGGCCCTGTTCCGGCCGCTGCGCGCGAGGCAGCGTGTCGTATTTAGGTCCGCCTACCGCACCGAGCAACACGGCATCGGCCTGCTGCGAGAGCTTGAGCGTCCCGTCGGGCAAGGGATCGCCCGCGGAGTCATAGCCGGCACCGCCGATAGGCGCTGTCTCCAGTTCCACTTTCAGGCCATCGGTGCGCAATGCCGCGAGCACCTTCGTGGCCTGCTTGACGATTTCGGGTCCGATGCCGTCACCCGGCAGTACCGCGATCTTCAATCTTCTCTCCGTGAGGGGTGAGGAAGGCAGCGTGAGGCGTGAAGGGTAAGGGGTGAGGCGGACGAGTCCTGAACATCCCTCGCGCCTGACGCCTGACGCCTCACGAACAACGGCCTCACGCGAACAGCCACGGCTGCGCCGCGCGGTGCTTCGCTTCGAAAGTCTTGATCGAGTCGGCCTGCTGGAGCGTGAGTCCGATCTCGTCGAGGCCGTTCAGCAAACTGTGCTTGCGAAAGGCATCTACGTCGAAGTCGAACGCTGCACCGGAAGGCGTGGTCAGCTTCTGCTGCGCGAGATCGATGGTCAGGCGATAGCCGGGAGTTGCCAGCGCCTCGGCGAACAGTCGATCGACGGTGGCTGCCGGCAGGATCACCGGGAGAAAACCGTTCTTGAAGCTGTTGTTGAAGAAAATGTCGGCGTAGCTCGGCGCCACGACCGCACGGAAACCGTAATCCATGAGCGCCCACGGTGCATGTTCGCGCGAAGAACCGCAGCCGAAGTTCTCGCGCGCGAGCAGGATCTGCGCGCCGCGATAGCGCGGCTGGTTCAGCACGAAGTCGGGGTTGAGCGGGCGCTTGACATTGTCCATGCCCGGTTCGCCCTGATCGAGATAGCGCCACGCATCGAACAGGTTGGGGCCGAAGCCCGTGCGCTTGATCGACTTCAGGAACTGCTTGGGGATGATCGCGTCAGTGTCGACGTTGGGCCGGTCGAGCGGCGCCACGAGGCCATCGAGAACGGTGAACTTTTCCATCTTCCTTCCCTGGTCTTTTCGTCTCTAGAACGGACGGCGTACATCGACGAAATGGCCGGCGATCGCCGCCGCGGCCGCCATCGCGGGGCTCACCAGGTGCGTGCGGCCACCGGCGCCCTGCCGCCCTTCGAAATTGCGATTGGACGTGGACGCGCAGCGCTCGCCCGGCTCGAGGCGGTCGTCGTTCATCGCGAGACACATGGAACAGCCCGGTTCGCGCCACTCGAAGCCCGCGTCGAGGAACACGCGATCCAGCCCTTCGGCCTCGGCCGCGCGCTTCACCAGTCCGGAACCCGGCACGACCATCGCGAGCTTCACGTTCGCTGCGACGTGCCGGCCCTTGACCACGTCGGCCGCCGCGCGCAGATCCTCGATGCGCGAGTTGGTGCACGAACCGATGAACACCTTGTCGATCGCGATTTCCGTGATCGGCGTGTTGGCCTTGAGCCCCATGTACTGGAGAGCGCGTTCGAGCGACAGACGCTTGACCGGGTCGTCGATGCGCGCCGGATCCGGGATCCTCGCCTCGACCGTGTCCACCATCTCGGGCGACGTGCCCCACGTAACTTGCGGCGGAATGGCCGCCCCGTCGAGTTCGATCACCTTGTCGAACGGGGCACCCTCGTCGCTCACCAGCGTGCGCCAATACGCCACGGCGCGGTCCCACTGCTCCGCCTTCGGTGCGAACGTACGGCCGCGCAGATATTCGATGGTCGTATCGTCCACGGCCACCATGCCGGCGCGGGCACCGGCTTCGATCGCCATGTTGCAGACGGTCATGCGCCCTTCCATCGACAGACCGCGGATCGCGCTGCCGCCGAATTCGATGGCGTACCCGGTACCGCCGGCGGTGCCGATGCGACCGATCACTGCGAGCACCACGTCCTTGGCCGTGACACCGCGACCGAGCGTACCCTCGACGCGCACGAGCATGCGCTTCGCCTTCTTGAGGTTGAGGCACTGCGTCGCGAGCACGTGCTCCACTTCGGAAGTGCCGATGCCGAACGCGAGCGCCGCGAACGCGCCGTGCGTGCTGGTGTGGGAATCGCCACAGACGACCGTCATGCCGGGCAGGGTGGCGCCCTGTTCGGGGCCGATCACGTGCACGATGCCCTGGCGCTTGTCGAGGAACGGGAAGTAGGCCTTCGCCCCGAATTCGCGGATGTTGGCGTCCAGCGTCTCCACCTGGGTGCGCGAGATGGGATCGCGAATGCCCTTGTCCCAATCCCGAGTGGGCGTGTTGTGGTCCGCGGTGGCCACGATGGAATCGATGCGCCAGGGCTTGCGGCCGGCCAGCTTCAGGCCCTCGAAGGCCTGCGGACTGGTGACTTCGTGCACCAGGTGGCGGTCGATGTAGATAAGCGCGCTGCCGTCGCCGTCCTCGCGCACGAGGTGGCTCGACCACAGCTTGTCGTATAGGGTTTGTGCAGACATGGCCAGACTCTCCGAAGAGCCGGAGATTATGTCACAGCGAGGAGGTTGCCCCCCCCCGACAGGCCTGCGGCCTCTCCCCCAGGGGGCCAGCCTTCTTGTGGGCTGAGCCCGGACACAGACAGTCCCTGCGGACTGGCTGTGCCTGGCGAAGGCCATCGGCCTCCGGTCGATGGCGGCCCGGCGTGGGCTGTGTTGCCCCGAAGGAGTCTTGTCTCTAGCTCTACCTTTGGGACTGCTCCGGAATTCTCAACCAACGAGCCGTCACGCCGAACGCGATGGCCGCCGCAGCCGCGCCGATGGAAAAGGTCACGGCACCACCCACGTGATCCCATAGAAACCCGGACAAGAGCCCGCCCACCGCGCCACCCGCACCGAAACCGATACCGGAATAGAGCGCCTGCCCCTTCGCCTGGTGTCGCCCGCGGAAGAAGCGGTGGACCAGCGCCACGGCCGCGCCATGGAAGAAGCCGAACGTCGCGGCGTGCGCGATCTGCGCCACGAACATGACCAGGACCGAGTCCGGCAGCCAGCCGATCGCGAGATAGCGCACGAACGTGATGCCGTAGCCGGCCAGCAGCAGCGTCTTGAAGGCAAACCGGGTGGAGATCCGCGTCCACATCCAGAACACGATGATCTCCGCGACCACGCCGAGGGCCCAGAGCAGACCCACGGCGCCCTTGCTGTAGTCGTGGTCCACCAGCCAGATCGAGTAGAACGTGTTGTAGGGCCCGTTCGCGACCGAACTCAGGAAGCAGCCCGCGAACAGCGCGATCACCTCGGGACGCCGCAGGATGTCCCAGACCTTCACGTGATCGTTGTGGTGTGGATGGGTCGGCGCCTCGGGAATGTTGAAGGACGTCGCAGCGTGCAACACGAGGAGCCCGGCAATCATCCATGCAGCGGCGCCGATGCCGGTGAAGTCGAGCGCATAGCCGGCGACCACCACGACCACCACGAACCCTACCGATCCCCACGCGCGAATGCGGCCGTAGCCGCCAAGCCGATCGCCCAGGTGGCCGAGTGTCGTTGCCTCCACCAGCGGCAGCGTCCCGCCCCAGAACAGGTTCATGCCGAGCATCACTGCGAACAGCCAGGCGAAACTCGAATCGAAGAACACGCCGCAGAACACGACCAGCGTGCCGATGGTCGTGATCCGCACGATCGGCGCGCGTTCGCCTCGCGAATCCGCCACCCAGCCCCAGAACGCGGGGCCGATCATCCGCGTCACCGGGATCAGCGCGAGCAGCACGCCGATCTGCGCGGAGGTGAGGCCGACCGACTTGAGATAGAGCGCCCAGTAGGGCGCGAACACGCCCAGGAAGCCGAAGTAGAAGCAGTAGAAGGTCGCGAGCCGGAACGCCGGGACCGGAGCGGAAGTGCTCAAGTCATCGACTCGACCGACTACTCGGCATATTGCTTGTCGTCGTTCCAGCGCCAGGCGAGCCAGCCCAGCGTTGCGAACATGCCGAACCACGCGATCAGCCGGAGGATACCGGCGAGCGTGGTGTCCAGGTGCAGCACACCCCAGCGGGTCAGGATCTCGGTCCAGTCGTGTTCACCATTGCCCACCAGCGGCAGCACCTGCGCCCGTGCATCGGCCATGTAGCGCGCGATGTTCCAGAAATTCTCGAAGAGCCACAGCACGCCGATGCCGAACGATGCGGTCTCGCGTCGCGCCCAGAAGCTGCCGATCACCACCAGCGGAAACACGAGCTGGCCCAGCGTGCCGCCGTACACCGTGATCCGCTGCCCCAGCAGGATGCCGAAGATGGGATGCCCGGCTTCATGGAAAGCGAGGTTCGCTCCGTCGAGCACGTGGACCCAGCCTTCGCCTGTGTTCGCGAACCAGGCGCAACAGAGCGCGAACACGCCGGCGCCGACGAGGCCGCCGGTGCCGACGGGCTTCCAGTCGGATTGCTGCACTTCCCGCAAATGGTCCAGCCAGCGCATGGGCCGCGGCCCCGTCAGTGCCGCCGGGCCGTCCCAAGGCACTGACGCATCCCCCTGGGGGGCAGCGACCATCGGGAGCGTGGGGGTCGTTTCATCCTAGGCCTCGTTCGCGTCCGGGTTCGTCGACGTGCGCGAAGGCTGCACCGGATAGCGTTCACGCGCGCCCTCCGGCGCCTGCGCTGCGAGTAGGGGTGTGTCGGTGACGACGTCCGCGTTCTGCGCGCGATGCCGCAAGGCGTGGTCCATCAGCACGATCGCGAGCATCGCCTCGGCGATCGGCGTCGCGCGAATACCGACGCACGGATCATGGCGGCCGAACGTTTCCACGGTGACCGGGTTGCCGGCCTTGTCGATGGAGCGGCGCGCGAGCCGGATGCTCGAAGTGGGTTTGATCGCGACGTTCACCACGACATCCTGACCCGTGGAAATGCCGCCGAGGATGCCGCCCGCGTTGTTCGAGAGAAAACCCTCGGGCGTCATCTCGTCGCCGTGCTCGGTGCCCTTCTGCGCCACCGACCGGAAACCGGCGCCGATCTCCACGCCCTTGACCGCGTTGATGCTCATCATCGCGTAGGCGATGTCAGCGTCGAGCTTGTCGTCCACCGGTTCGCCCCAGCCCACGGGTACGCCGGTGGCGATGGCCGTGACCTGCGCGCCGACCGAATCGCCGGTCTTGCGCAAGCGGTCCATGAACTCCTCGAGCTTCGGCACGATCTCCGGATCGGCACTGAAGAACGGGTTGCCGTTCACGCCGTCCCACGATCGGAACGGCATCGCGATCGGCCCCAGTTGCGAAAGGTAACCACGAATTTCGACGCCATGCCGCTCACGCAGCCACTTCTTCGCGATGGCGCCGGCTGCGACACGCACGGCGGTTTCGCGCGCGGACTGGCGACCGCCGCCGCGATAGTCGCGGATGCCGTACTTCTGCCAGTACGTGTAGTCCGCATGGCCAGGACGGAACGTCTCCTTGATCGAGCCGTAGTCCTGGCTGCGCTGGTCCGTGTTCCGGATCAGCAATCCGATCGGCGTGCCGGTCGTGCGGCCCTCGAACACGCCCGAGAGGATCTCGACCGTGTCGCTCTCCTTGCGCTGGGTCACGAAGCGCGAAGTACCGGGTTTGCGGCGATCCAGCTCGAGCTGGATGTCGGCTTCGGCGAGCGCCATGCCCGGCGGGCAGCCATCCACCACGCAACCGATGGCCGGCCCGTGGCTTTCACCGAAAGAGCTCACGCAGAAGAGCCGCCCCAGCGTGTTACCCGACATCGCTTATCTCTTCGAAAATAAAGCGGAATCCTATCATGCCGCCCCGCCCGCACCGACACCGCGGCGGGCGTCCGGGAGCCGCTCCGGGGCCCTGCTCCCTCCCTTCCGGAGGCGGGGTCGGACCTATCAAGCTTCCCCCCCATGCGCCGATACACGCTTACCCGTGGCCATCGAACCCCGTCCTCCCCACGGCATCGAAGTCCCATGACCTCCCCTTCCCCCCCATTCCTCACGTGGCAGAGTCTGCCGGCCTACTCCTGGCTGGATACGCCCGTGTGGGTTTTCGACGTCGAACGCGCGCGCAAACTCTGGGCGAATCCGCCCGCGCTCGCGCTCTGGAAGGCGGAATCGCTGGAAGAGTTGCTCGCGCGCGACTTCTCCGCCCAGTCCCCCGCCTCGCGGGTGCGCACCGCGGGAGCGCTCGAGAGCGTGCGCCGGGGCGAGATACCCCGCCAGTTCTGGACCTTCTATCCCCGAGGCGAGCCGATGCACGTGTCGGTGCGCATCACCGGCATCCTCACCGAAGACGGTCGCCTCGCGCTTCTGTTCGAGAGCCAGTCGCTCGCGAAGGAGGCGATACCGCCGGAAGTGGCACGCCGGGTCGAAGCCTTCCGGCACACCGGTTCGCTCATTTCACTGCATGACGAACACGGGCGAGCACTCACACGCAATCCCGCGGCCATCGAAGCCTTCGGTCCGGCCGAATCGACCGGGGGCGGGAACGATCTCGCCGCGCAACTCGGCAGCGCCGATGCGCTCGATGACGCACGGACCCGCCTCGCCGCGGGAGGGGCGTTCCGCCGCCGCGTTCTCGTCGGCACGCGCGTCGGCCTGCGCTGGCACGACGTGCATTGCCGCCAACTCAACGACCCGGCCACCGGCGATCCCATCCTCCTGCTCGACGCGCAGGACGTAACCGAAGCCCAGCGCGTGCACGAGCGGCTCGGCGTCGAGCGCGTCGTGCTCGAACTCGTTTCACTCGGACGGCCGCTGAAGGAAGTGATCGACGCGCTCATCCACGGCATGGAGAGCGTGCTGCCGGGGCTGCGCTTCGCCGTGCATGAAGTGCGCGAAGGCCTGCTGCGCGGGCTGTCGGCGCCGAACCTGCCGGAGGGCTTGAGCGCGGCGCTCGAAGGTCTCGCCATCGGCCCGGAGGCCGGTTCGTGCGGTACCGCAGCCTTCCTGGGTGAACCCGTGATCGTCTCCGACATCGCGACCGACCCGCTGTGGAACGACTATCGCGATCTCGCCATCGCGCACGGGCTGCGATCATGCTGGTCGATCCCGATCAAGACTTCCGAGGGCGTCGTCGTCGGCACCTTCGCTGCCTACGACGTCGAACCGCGCGCGCCGACCGAGGAGGAACGGTCGGTCATCGACTCGGCCCGGCACATCGCGGCCATCGCCATGGAGCGCGACCGCTCCCACGCCGAGATCGAGCGCGGGCGCGAACAACTGCAGATGATCCTCGACGAGATGCCGATCATCATCGCCTACGTGGACAATCAGTCGCGCTACCACTTCATCAACCGCGCCTTCGAACAATGGTTCGGTACCACGCGCGCCGATGCCGTCGGCAAGCAGAGCTGGGAGGTGATCGGCAGCCCGCTGTACGAGAAGATCCGGCCGCAGATCGAGCGCGTCACGGCAGGCGAGGAAGTGCGCTACGAAGCCGAACGACCCGCTGCCGACGGGACAAAGCACGTCTTCGACGTGCACTACCTGCCGCACAAGGCCGAAGACGGCCGGGTGCTGGGCCATTTCGGCATCGTGCACGACATCACCACGCGCAAGCAGAACGAGAAGCTGCTCGAGTATCTCGCGACACACGACCAGCTGACCGGCCTGCCGAACCGCACCCTGCTGTCCGAGCACCTGCAACTCGCCATGTCGCGGTCGGCACGCGCCGGTCACAAGGTCGGTGCACTGTTCGTCGATCTCGACCGCTTCAAGAACGTCAACGACACGCTCGGCCACGATGCCGGCGACCGCCTGCTCAAGGCCGTGGCAGGACGCTTCCGCGCGCACGTGCGCGCCTCGGACATGGTGGCCCGCCTCGGCGGCGACGAATTCGTGGTGCTGATGGACGACGTGCGCGAGATCCAGGAGGCCGCGGCCCTGGCCCAGAAACTGGTCACGGTGCTCGCCGAACCGTTCACGGTGGATGGCCACGACCTCTACGTGACCGCCAGCGTCGGCGTCGCCGTGGCTCCGGAGGACGGGCTGGATCCCGCCTCCCTGCTCAAGCACGCGGACATCGCGATGTATCGCGCAAAGAGCCAGGGCAAGAACAACTTCCAGTTCTTCTCGGCCGAGGCGACCGCCGCTTCCTTCGAGCATCTCATGCTCGAGAATGCGCTGCGCAAGGCGGTCGAACGCAAGGAGTTCGTGCTGCACTTCCAGCCGATCGTCGACCTGCTTACCGGTCGCACCGACGTCGTGGAAACGCTGCTGCGCTGGCGTCATCCCGATCTCGGCCTGGTCTCGCCCGCGAAATTCATCCCGCTCGCCGAGGAAACCGGGCTGATCGTACCGATCGGTGCCTGGGTGCTCGAGGAGGCATGCCGACAGATCGCGACCCTGAGCGCCCGCGGCATCGCCGATCTGCGTGTCGCCGTGAACCTGTCGCCGCGCCAGTTCCGCGAGCGCGACCTGGTCGAGGTGGTGGAGCGGGCCCTGGCCAAGAGCGGCATCGATCCCAGGCGCCTCGGACTGGAAGTGACCGAGAGCAGCATGATGGAGAATCCGGAATCGGCCGCGCAGACGCTCGGGCGCTTCCGCGCCATGGGCGTCAAGATCTCCATCGACGACTTCGGCACCGGCTATTCCTCGTTGTCCTTCCTCAAGCGCTTCCCCATCGACACCCTGAAGATCGACCAGTCCTTCGTGCGCGACATCGTGAGTGACGAGGACGATGCAAGCATCACGCGCGCGGTGATCGCCATGGGCCGGAGCCTGCGGCTCGACATCGTCGCGGAAGGCGTGGAGACCGCTTCCCAGCTCGCGTTCCTGCGGGCCGAGGGATGTCACAAGGCTCAGGGCTACTACTTCAGCCGACCCATCGAAGCCGACGCGCTCGGCGACTGGATCGAGGCCGGAGGTGCGCTGGTCGTCACCTGACGAAGGCCGCAGCGAGCGCGGCCCGGCTGTCCTAAACTACGGGTTGTTTCACCCCGACCCGCTCACGGACGCCGCCATGCAGCAATACCTCGCCCTGATGCAGCACGTGCTCGATCACGGCACCCGCAAGTCCGATCGCACCGGCACCGGAACGCTCAGCGTATTCGGCGCGCAGCTGCGCTTCGACCTGGCCGAAGGCTTCCCGCTGATCACCACGAAGAAGCTGCATCTGAAGTCGATCGCCCACGAGCTGCTGTGGTTCCTGAAGGGCGAGACCAACGTGCGCTACCTGCGCGAAAACGGGGTCACGATCTGGGACGAATGGGCCGATGCCGACGGCGAGCTCGGCCCCGTCTACGGCCATCAATGGCGCTCGTGGCCTACCCCGGACGGCGGGCACGTGGACCAGATCGCGCAGGTGCTGGCCGAGATCCGGCGCAATCCGGATTCGCGCCGGTTGATGGTTACGGCGTGGAACCCCTCCGACATTCCGAAGATGGCGCTAGCCCCCTGCCATGCGCTGTTCCAGTTCTACGTCGCGGACGGACGCCTGTCGTGTCAGCTCTACCAGCGCAGCGCCGACGTGTTCCTCGGCGTGCCCTTCAACATCGCGTCCTATGCGCTGCTGACCCTGATGGTCGCACAGGCGTGCGATCTGGCACCGGGCGAGTTCGTGCACACCTTCGGTGACACTCATCTCTATCTGAATCATCTCGAGCAGGCGCGCGAGCAACTGTCGCGAGCACCCCGACCGCTGCCGTTCATGAAGCTCAACCCCGAGGTGAAGGATCTCTTCTCGTTCCGCTACGAGGATTTCACCCTCGTGGGCTACGACCCGCATCCGCACATCAAGGCCGCGGTCGCCATTTGAGCGAGTCTGAAGCGGCTCGCCCCGGGCAACGCGCGGTGCGGGCCCCGCGCATCTCCCTCATCGCCGCCGTGGCTTCGAACGGCGTCATCGGCCGCGAAGGTCGCATGCCGTGGCACCTGCCGGCGGACCTCAAGCGCTTCAAGGTCCTCACCATGGGCCACGCCATCGTGATGGGACGCAAGACCTTCGACTCGATCGGGCGCCTGCTGCCGGGGCGACGCACCATCGTCGTCACGCGCCAACCTGGTTACCGTATCGAAGGGGCGGCGGTGGTCCACTCGCTCGAGCAAGCCATCGAGCAGGCGGGCGATGACGATGAGGTCTTCGTCATCGGCGGCGGCGAGATCTATGCGATGGCCTTGCCGATGGCCGACCGCTTGCACATGACGGAACTCGCGATCACCCCGCTTGGCGATGCGCGCTTTCCTGCCTTCGACCGGTCCGCCTGGCGGGAAACATCCCGCGAGTCCCATCGCGCGGAGGATGGGACTGCGTTCGACTTCGTCGTCTACGACCGCACGCGCCGCTGAGCGAGGCCGGACGGTCAGAGTTCGAACGACTCTGGCGGGAGACCGTCCGCGTGGCGCTGCCACATCCTGGCGAAGGCACGCTCGAGCGTGCGGGCATGCTGCACGGGATCGAAGATCGGCGATGTCTTGCACGCCGCACGAACCCTCTCGCGCAAAGTCGCGAGCAAGGGGCGATTGCCCGCGAGCTGCACCGCACGAGTCACGTACGCATCCATGTTCGGTACGACCAGCTCATCGCCAACGCCAAGGGCCGTGACCAGCGTCGCAGCCACGCGCGAGGGCATGATTTCGCCAGGGCAGGTGAGCACGGGCAGACCTGCCCAAAGCGCGTCCAGTGCGGTGGTGTGGCCGTTGTAGATCGGCGTGTCGAGAAACAGGTCGGCCGCGAGGTAACGCGCGATGTGGATCTCGTGGTCCACCACCGGAGCGAACACGATGCGAGCAGGGTCGATCCCGGCGTTTGCGGCAGCCGAGCGCAGATTGGTAGTCTGCGTTTCAGAGGTCCCCACGAGCCACAGCACCCCACCGGGTACGGCCGCGAGGATGCGCATCCAGCACGCGAATACGGCGGGTTCGATCTTCCAGGTGTTGTTGATGCAGCAATAGACGAACGCATCTTCCGGCAGGCCGAGTTCCGTGCGGCTCGGCGCCGGCCCGAGGAAGTTTGGGGTCGTGGTGTAGGCACTGCCTGGCAAGAACACGAGCTTTTCGGACCAGTAGCCTTCGGTTCCCGCGGGCACGCCACCTCGATCGACCAGGGCGTAGTCCATGTTCGGAATTCCGGTGGTCCAGGGCACGCCGATCCACGTCACCTGCACCGGCGCCGCGCGCGCAGCGAACACGCCCTGACGTGCGTTTGACGTATGTCCCGCCAGGTCGATCAGCACCTGGATACCGTCGTCGCGAATGCGCTGCACGAGCTCCCCGGTAGGTTCTCGTGCCACGCGATGAAAGGCGTCACATCCGGCCTCGACCTCACGGGTGAGCGGCTCGTCGGGTCCCGGATGCAGGGAGTAGCCGATCACCTCGACGGCCGTCCGATCGTGCGCACCGTAAAGCCGGCGCGTGAGATGCGCCATCGGGTGCCGGCGGAAATCCGGTGACAGATAGGCGATCCGCAACCGCGATCGCACCGACGGCCGGTGATCGAGCGGAAACGGCGCAATGCCCTCCGCCTTGACCGTTTCGAGCACGGCGGCCCCCACGTCGCGCGCCAGCTTGGCTTGCAGCGCACCAGGCAGCGGTAGTGCGAGAACACGATAGGGCGCACCGACACCTGCGAGCTGGCCTGGCCACCCGGAGGCATCTGTGATCAACGTGCGACAGCGCTCTACAAACGAATCGTAGCGTGACCAGTCGCATTCCATCAGCCGCTGGTGGTGCCATTGGAGGAACAGCAGTCGCGCATCGAGCCCTTCGAGGCTGCCCGTACCCTCGGGATCGAATGCATTTCGATAACTCGCGAAGCGAACAGGGTCTGTGGACTTGGCGCGCTCCAGTTCGCTTTGGGCGTCGTGCAGACGATCGAGCAGTGCGAGGGCGAAGGCGCGATCGATCCGCGCGAACACATGGAACGGATCGATGCGGAGTGCGGCATCTGCTGCGGCCAGCGCGTCCTCGGGCAAACCGAACGCAAGGCAGTTCTCCGCAAGATTGAAATGCGCATCGGCGACACCTGGTGCGCGCACCACAAGCTCTCGGTGCAGGGGCAGTGCTTCCGCCGGACGGCCCTGGCGCAACAGCAACGCACCCAGATTCAACAACGCTCGCGGCACCGCGGAAGAATTGGCAGTACGCCCGATCTCCAGGCTTTCGCGATAGCGCACCACTGCGGCCTCCGACTCGCCGAGTGCTTCGAGGGCGATGGCCAGATTCACCAGAATCTGCGGATCACGTGGCTGGCCGGTTTCGAGCACCGCCTCGAGAACGACACGCGCTTCCGCCGGGCGACCGAGTTCTGCGAGAACCGCTGCCCGGGCGTTGGCAATGGCGGCCGCACCGGGAACAAGTGCCGAAGCCCTTTCGAAGGCGACGAGGGCCGCATCCGGGGCACCACCCCGGTGCCGTGCCGCCCCGAGCAGAAACCAGGCATCCGCCGATTGCGGCTGCCCCGCGCAAGCCCTCTCCGCCGCCGATATCGCCGCTGCGACATTGCCGCGCACCAACTCGGCGCGAGCAATCGCCAGCGGATCGGTCATGCGACGCGGCAGCGGGAGCGCCTGCTAGTTGGCGGGTACGACTACGCCGCTGGGGTTGGTCAACTGCTGCTGCGCGAATGCGGCCGCGCCCTGAACGGTGCCGCCCGGAACATACAGCTCGTAGGCCATGCCCGCCCGCATCGCGTTCGCACCTGCGAAAAAGCCGGAGAAGTTCAGGTCACCGACACTCGATCCTCCGAAGCCCGAGAAGATGTTGGCCGACGACGACGAGATGCTCCCGATTGTGGTAGCGGCATGATCGATTCCGCCGATGTTCACGTTGACCGACACGTTGATGTTCGAGAACGGAGCCCCGAAATCCGCCTTCAGGCTTGCTGACGTCAAGGTACCGGCTTCACCGCCTGTGCTCCAGGTGGCAACAGTCTTCCCGATGAGCTCATAGGTACCGATCAGTTGCCCAACCTTGAGCGTCGTGAGATCCGCGTTGCTGGTCGGCAAGCCGACCACGTAGTGCAGGCTACGACTGGTCAAGTCCTCGACAACATTGCCTGAGCTGTCGAGTGTGACGCCACCGGTCCAGCGAGCCCAAGCCACGATTCCATCGTTGCCTGGCTCGTAGATCGGCCCGTTCCAGGTGTTGAGCCCGCTGCCGAAACTGAGTTGTCGCAAAACGCCGTCGGTGTCGAACACGGCCTGCGTGCTGTCAAGGCTCGATGTGGAGAACGCGACCTTCGCGAAGGCAGAACTCACCGTCTGGTTACCCGTGAGAATGAACGACACGGGATCACCCGTCGGCCCGCGGTTTTCTCCCTGCACAAGAGTCGGTGGCGTCGTCTGCGGCTGCTGCGCTGGCAAATCCACCTTCTTGTCGGTGAGTTGCGGCTTCACGTCGGGGCTCGCCACGTAGTACGACTCGCCGTTCATCACGTTGAGGCAACCGCCGCCGTTGCAGACCTTGATCTCGCCCTCGCCCACCGAGCCCGAGACGCTCTTGCCATAGGAAATGGTGTATTCGGTGCCCCGGATGCCGATGGTCGCCACGGTCGTGGTCACCTGATAGGCGCTCTTGTTATTGCGCCCAACCAGGCCGGTGATGGTGCGAAGTCCACCTTTCAACAGGCTGAAGAAGCCCTTTTCCGATCCGTCCTGCTGGCCGTTGTAGCGGAATTCGTCGATCCGGAACTGCGACTGCGGTTGCAGCGAGACATACGCGCCATCGACGAAGCGCAGTTGCACACGCCCGTCCGCCGTGTTGATCGTGTCGCCCTGCCCTACCTCCGCGCCCTTCTTGAGCGGACGGACCTGGCCGTTCGGCCCAAGCGCAGTCGGATTGCCGATGGCGAAGTCCACGCGAGCCGCCGGAGCCCCGTGCGCGACCACGGGAAACGCTGCCGCGATCGCGATCATGAGAACGCCTCGTCCGCCGAGTCTGAAACGCTGCTGGTCCATGGTGACTGCCTCCAAGCTGGAAGTTGCTCCGGGCGGGAAAGATGTGTTTGGAACGGTGATTGAAAGGTCGGGAATCCGGGGCCGATCCGGATCAGAAATCGAAGTCGCGGCGCAGGCGCAGTTCCGCGAGCGCACGGTCGAAGGTATTGAGCTCGATGTTCGAGTCGTTCTTGAACCCGAGCACCTGGGCGGTCAGGCGCCAGTTGCGCGCCGGGATGAAGTGCATGCCCAGCGTTCCCGTCAGCTGGTTGTCGCGACGGGTGACGAGAAAGAACGAGTCCTCGCCCTTGTAGTTCCTGCGCTCGTAGGCGCCAGTGAGGAACGCGATGAACTTCTCCGACAGCACTTGCTCGCCACCGACACGGACGCCGAAAAGGTCGAATCCGAGTTCCGGGACGGTGGAATCCTGCGGTCTCTCGCCCCCCGCGTAGACGCTGGCATAGACGGTCGGGCCGCCGTTGCGAAACGCATGGCCGAAACCCACACCGCCGACATAGCGGTTAGCGTCGCGAATCCGTTGGTCGGGATAGGCGAGGCCGGCGTACTGGACGAACGCGCTCACCTGATTACGCGCATCCAGGTCGCGCTGCCATTGCAGGGTACCGCCACGGGCCTCGCGATAAACACTCTTGTAGATCGGGTCGTAGACCGTGAAATCGTTGATCTGCGTGATGAACGTCAGGAGATCGCGGTCGCGCTTGTAAGTGGCGCCGAAATTGAGGTCCACGAAACTCGTATCCAGGTTGGTCACCTCGAAGTTCCAGCGGCGGCTGCCGGTGAATCCGGCGATCAGCGCCCAGCGCTGGTTGATCGGCATGCGGGAGGAAAAGCCCGCGGTGAGCCCCCAGTAGCCGTCCTCCTGCTTCGACGCGCTCGGCGCCAGGGAGAACAGCGCACCGCCGAACAACGGCACTGCGACGCTGCGATCCGCCGTGGCACTGCCAACGTTGGTGTCGTAACCCGCGAAACCCTCGACGAAGAACCGTGCCGTGGGTTTCGGGCCGACGGCCGCACGATCGATCGCATCCAGATAGCGGTCGATTGAGGATCTCACTTCGGACGGCGGGTTCTGGCTCTTGACGTTCTCGAACTCGCGCTTCGCCGCGTCGGTTTCCTTCAGGTTGAAGTAGGCCCGCGCGATTTCGGCCCGTGCCTGCGGGTTGTTGGGCTGTACCGCGAGCACCCGCTCGAGCGCGAACACGGCTTCGGTATTGCGGCCGGTATCGAGGGCGGCGAGGCCGAGCAGGTAGTCGAATTTCGGATCGCCGGCGCGCTCGGACTGGAGCGGCGAAAGGAGCTGGTAAGCCGCCTGGGGATCCTTGGCTTCGATGAGCTGCTTTGCCCGGTCGAGCACCTCGTCGGCATATGCGGGCACCCACGCGAATACCAGGCACAAAATCGCTGCGAGGCGGAGCTTCCAGCTACGCGTCATGTTCGATTCCCTCGGGAGGCAATTTCTGAGTCACCGGATGAATAATCGGTGACAAATCCTTGTTCTTAAGAAAAACCTTACAAAGATCGGGCCGCTCCGTCAAACACGAACGAGGGCGTCGCCGATCGGCGACGAATGTGAAGCAGCGGTCATGCCGGCCAGCCCGCTGATCGGGCTGGGCCGAACCCACTACCGAACGCAGTCGACGTGAAAGGTCAGCCGGCCATCCACCTCTTCGTCCACGAGGCCATGGATCTCGGTCGCGAACCCCGGGAAGCGGGTGTTGAACTCGCGCGCGAACTGGAGGTAGCGGACGATGGTGGCGTTGAAGCGCTCGCCGGGGATCAGCAGCGGAATGCCGGGGGGGTATGGCGTCAGCAGCACCGCCGTGACGCGGCCTTCCAGATCGTCGATGGGCACGCGGTCGATCTCGCGATGCGCCATCTTCGCGAAGGCGTCGGCCGGTTTCATGGCCGGCTCCATGGACGACAGGTACATCTCCGTGGTCAGCTTGGCGATGTCGTTCGCCTTGTAGATGTCGTGGATCTGCGTGCACAGGTCCTTCAACCCCACGCGCTCGTAGCGCGGGTGCTGAGCGACGAACTCCGGCAGCACGCGCCACAGCGGCTGGTTGCGGTCGTAGTCGTCCTTGAACTGCTGCAGCTCGGTCACGAGCGTGTTCCAGCGGCCCTTGGTGATGCCGATGGTGAACATGATGAAGAACGAATACAGCCCGGTCTTTTCGACGACGACGCCGTGCTCCGCGAGGTACTTCGTCAGCACCAGCGCCGGAATGCCCGGCTCGGTGAAATCGCCGTCCACGTCGAGCCCGGGCGTGATGACCGTGGCCTTGATGGGGTCGAGCATGTTGAACCCGGTGGCAAGATCACCGAAGCCGTGCCAGTGCTCGCCGGAGCGCAGCATCCAGTCCTCACGCTCGCCGATGCCCTCGGCCGCGAGGTATTCCGGCCCCCAGACCTTGAACCACCACGACTCGCCGAATTCCTCGTCCACTTTGCGCATGGCGCGACGGAAATCGAGTGCTTCCAGGATCGACTCCTCCACCAGTGCCGTGCCGCCGGGCGATTCCATCATCGCGGCTGCCACGTCGCACGAGGCGATGATCGCGTACTGCGGCGACGTGGACGTGTGCATCAGGAACGCCTCGTTGAACACGTCCCGGTCCAGTTGCCGTTGCTCGGAATCCTGCACCAGGATCTGCGACGCCTGCGAAAGCCCCGCCAGAAGCTTGTGCGTGGACTGCGTGGAGAAGATCATCGACTCGCGGCAGCGAGGACGATCCAGCCCGATGGCGTGATAGTCGCCATAGAAATCGTGGAATGCCGCATGCGGCAGCCACGCCTCGTCGAAGTGCAGCGTATCGATCTCGCCATCGAGCATCTGCTTCAGGGTCTCGACGTTGTAGCTGATGCCGTCGTAGGTGCTCTGCGTGATGGTGAGGATGCGTGCCTTCTTGTTCTTGCCGCGCACGAACGGATTGGCTTCGATTTTCTTGCGGATGTTCTCGGGCTTGAACTCTTCCAGCGGAATCGGCCCGATGATTCCGAAGTGGTTGCGCGTGGGCGTGAGGAACACCGGCACCGCGCCGGTCATCGTGATCGCATGCAGGATCGACTTGTGACAGTTGCGGTCCACCACCACCACGTCGCCCGGAGCAACGGTCGAGTGCCACACGATCTTGTTCGACGTGGACGTGCCGTTGGTCACGAAAAACAGGTGGTCGGCATGGAAGATCCGCGCCGCGTTGCGCTCGGACGCCGCCACCGGGCCGGTGTGGTCCAGAAGCGCCCCCAGTTCATCCACCGCGTTACATACGTCGGCGCGCAGGAGGTTCTCGCCGAAGAACTGGTGGAACATCTGCCCCACGGGGCTCTTGAGGAAAGCCACGCCGCCGGAATGCCCGGGGCAGTGCCAGGAATAGGAACTGTCCGCCGCATAGTGAACGAGTGCACGAAAGAAAGGCGGTGGCAGCGCCTCGAGGTAGACACGCGCCTCGCGGATCACGTAGCGCGCGATGAACTCCGGCGTGTCCTCGAACATGTGGATGAATCCGTGCAACTCGCGCAGCACGTCGTTCGGAATGTGCCGCGATGTCCGCGTCTCGCCGTGCAGGAAGATCGGGATGTCTGAGTTCTTGAACCGGATCTCGCTGACGAAACTACGCAGATCCGCGATGGCCTTGTGCGCCGCCTCGGGCGAGGACAACTCCTCGTCGTCGATGGACAGGATGAAGGCCGAGGCGCGCGACTGCTGCTGCGCGAACGACGACAGGTCGCCGTAGCTGGTCACGCCCAGCACTTCGATGCCCTCGTCCTCGATCGCCTTGGCGAGCGCGCGGATGCCCAGGCCCGAGGCATTCTCGGAGCGAAAATCTTCGTCGATGATCACGACGGGAAAGCGGAATTTCATTGGTGGATTACTCCCGTCGCGACGAGGGCGACGCTAAAGTTTGGGTAACGTGACGCCGCTCTGCCCCTGGTACTTCCCGCCGCGGTCTCGGTAGGAAGTCTCGCAGACGTCGTCGTCGTCGGCTTCGAAGAACAGGACCTGCGCGACGCCTTCGTTGGCGTAGATGCGCGCGGGCAGCGGCGTGGTGTTGGAGAACTCCAGGGTCACGAACCCTTCCCACTCCGGCTCGAAGGGCGTGACGTTGACGATGATGCCGCAGCGCGCGTAGGTCGACTTGCCGAGGCAGATCGTGAGTACGTTGCGCGGGATGCGGAAGTATTCGATGGTGCGGGCGAGCGCGAACGAGTTGGGCGGAATGATGCAGGAGTCACCCTGGACGTCCACGAACGATTTCGGATCGAAGTTCTTCGGATCGACGATGGTGCTGTTGATGTCGGTGAAGAGCTTGAATTCGTTCGAGCAGCGGATGTCGTAGCCGTAGCTCGAGGTGCCGTAGGACACGACCCGCTGGCCGTTGACCTCCTTCACCTGCCGCGCCTCGAACGGCTCGATCATGCGGTGTTCCTCCGCCATGCGGCGGATCCAGCGGTCCGACTTGATGCTCATGGGTACTCCGCCTTCCGGCAAATGGAACGATCTTGTCCGGGCGAAGCCCGACGCGCCTCACGCCTCACGCTTCACCCCTCACGTATTCTGGATGACGATCTTGGGAAACGCCGCGCTCGAGTCCTTCTGCAACTCGGCGATGCGAACCGCCACGCGACGCGCAATGTCGCGGTAGATCTGCGCCGGTCGGCTGTCGGGCGCCGCGACGACCGTCGGCGTGCCCGAATCCGCCTGCAGACGGATGTCGATGTCGAGCGGCAGCGACCCGAGCAACCCGACGTCGTTGTCCTTCGCGATGCGCTCGCCGCCGCCTTCGCCGAAGATGTGTTCCTCGTGGCCGCACTTCGAGCACACGTGGATGGCCATGTTCTCGACGATGCCGAGAATCGGCACGTTCACCTTCTGGAACATGTTGAGGCCCTTGCGGGCATCGATCAGGGCGATGTCCTGGGGCGTTGTCACGATGACCGCGCCGGTCACGGGGACTTTCTGCGCGAGCGTGAGCTGGATATCGCCGGTACCCGGCGGCATGTCCACCACCAGGTAGTCCAGGTCGTCCCACTTCGTGTCGCGCAGGAGCTGTTCGAGCGCTCCTGTGGCCATGGGACCGCGCCAGGCCACCGCCTGGTCGCCATCGATGAGCATGCCGATGGAAATGCCCTGGACGCCGTGATTGCGCATCGGCACGAACTTGCGCTTCGGCCCCTCTTCCACCACGTCGGGCTTGCCGTGCATGCCGAGCATCGTCGGCTGCGACGGACCGTAGATGTCTGCATCGAGCACACCGACCGTCGCGCCTTCCTGTGCGAGCGCGAGTGCCAGGTTCGCGGCGACCGTGGATTTGCCCACGCCCCCCTTGCCTGAAGCGACGGCGATGATGTTTCGCACGCCTTCGACCCGCTGGGCACTGCGCCCGGCCGCGTGCGCGACGATCTTCATGGAGACCTTGACGTCGACCTTGCCGACACCGGGCAACTCACGCAGCGTCTCCGTCACCTGCTGGCGTACCGTGTCGAGCAGGCTCTTCGCCGGGTAGCCGAGCACGATCTCCACCGAGACATCGTTGCCGGCAACCTCGACGTTCTTCACTTCCCGGCCGGACACGTAGTCCTTCCCGGTCCATGGGTCGATCAGCTCGCGCAGTTTCGACTCGACTTCTGGCCGCCCCAGCGACATGCATCTACCTCGCTGATTTCTCTGGAAAATTGAAGGCGCGCATTGTACACGCTTTGATACAATCCGAGCCTTTCTCCGCGCTGTTCCCGCTCATGCCCCGCCGCCTCCTCGTCACCTCCGCGCTCCCCTACGCCAACGGGAGCATCCACTTCGGCCACCTGGTCGAGTACATCCAGACCGATATCTGGGTGCGCTTCCAGAAGATGCAGGGCCACGAAGTGCACTACGTCTGCGCGGACGACACGCATGGGACCGCGATCATGCTACGGGCGGAGAAGGAAGGCATCACCCCGCAGCAACTGATCGAGCGGGTCTGGACCGAGCACAAGCACGACTTCGACGGCTTCCTCGTCGAGTTCGACAACTACGGCTCCACCGACGACGCGGCTACCCGCGCGATCTCCTACGACATCTACCTGAAACTGCGCGACAGCGCGAAGCTGATCACGACTCGCGATGTCGAGCAGTTCTACGACCCCGTCAAGGAGTTGTTCCTCCCTGACCGCTTCATCAAGGGCGAGTGCCCCAAGTGCGGCGCCAAGGACCAATACGGCGATTCGTGCGAGGTCTGCGGCTCCACCTACGCACCCACGGACCTGAAGAACCCCTACTCCGTGATCTCCGGCGCCGCGCCGGTGCGCAAGAGTTCCGAGCACTATTTCTTCGCGCTGTCCGATCCGCGCTGCAAGGCATTCCTGGAAAAATGGACCCAGGAGAACGATCACCTCCAGCCCGAGGCCAGGAACAAGATCAGCGAATGGTTCGAGCAGGGGCTGAACGACTGGGACATCTCCCGCGACGCGCCCTACTTCGGGTTCGAGATCCCGGACGCGCCAGGCAAGTACTTCTACGTCTGGCTCGATGCACCCATCGGCTACCTCGGCAGCTTCCGCAATCTGTGCGACCGGAAGAGCATCGACTTCGCCGCCTTCACCGATGCCGCGAAGGCCGAAGCGACCGGCACCGAGATGGTCCACTTTATCGGCAAGGACATTCTCTACTTCCACGCGCTGTTCTGGCCGGCGACCCTGCAGTTCGCGGGTTATCGCACGCCCTCGCGCGTGTTCGCCCACGGCTTCCTCACCGTCAACGGCGAGAAGATGTCCAAGAGCCGCGGGACATTCATCACGGCCGAAAGCTACCTGAAGCTGGGCCTAAATCCGGAGTGGCTGCGTTACTACTACGCCGCGAAGCTCAACTCGACGATGGAAGACATCGATCTGAATCTCGATGACTTCGTCGCGCGGGTGAACAGTGATCTGGTCGGCAAGTACATCAATATCGCGAGCCGGGCAGCGGGCTTCATCCAGAAGAATTTCGATGGCTCGCTTGCATTCCACAAGTCGACCACGCCCCTGCTCGACGGAGCAAAGGCATCTCTGTTCCTTGCGGCAGAGCAGTATGAGGCGAGAGATTTCGCGAAGGCCGTGCGGGTGGCCATGGACGCTGCAGATGGAATCAATCAGGAGTTCGACAAGGCAAAGCCCTGGGTGCTCGTCAAGGATCCAGCAAGGCGAGACGAACTTCAGGACCTATGCTCTCGTGTCCTGCACGGCTTCCAGCTGTTGACCGTGATGCTTGCCCCGGTTCTTCCGACAACCGCGTCTCGAGTGGCACGCGAGTTCTTCGGTCTCGATCGGGACTTCGTGTGGTCGGACGGGGCAACCCTTCCGAACAAGGTTCTCCCTTACCAACACCTCATGACCCGTATCGACCCGAAGCACATCGAAGCCCTGGTCGAAGCCAACAAGGAAAGCCTCAAGCCCGCCGCGGACAGCCACTCGCCGCAGCGCCACGCCCAACATCAGGAGAAAGTCGTGTCAGACAGCACCCAACCCGCCGCCGCACCCGCGGCTGTCCCCGCTCCCGCCACACCCACCATCTCCATCGACGATTTCATGAAGATCGATCTGCGCGTGGCCCGCGTGGTGGATGCGCAACACGTCGAAGGTGCGGAAAAGCTGGTGAAGCTCGTCCTCGACATCGGCACCGAGCAGCGCCAGGTCTTCGCCGGCATCAAAGCACACTACGACCCGGAGAAGTTGAAGGGCCGCCTCGTGGTGATGGTCGCCAACCTCGCGCCGCGCAAGATGCGCTTCGGCGAATCGCAGGGCATGGTGCTGGCCGCGAGCAACGAAGGCTCCGGCGTGTTCCTGCTCGACCTCGACAGCGGCGCCGAGCCGGGCATGCGGGTGAAGTGATCCGATGCCGACGCGCCGCCTTTCCATTCGCGGGCGCGTGCAGGGCGTCGGTTTTCGGGACACCATGATCGTCGAGGCTCGCCGCCTCGGCGTGACCGGCTGGGTGCGCAACCGACGGGACGGCAGCGTGGAGGCGGCCGTGTCCGGCACCGGCGAGCAACTCGCGGCCATCGTCCAATGGGCCCATCGCGGTCCGCCGGCGGCACATGTGCTTCATGTGGAGATCAGCGACGACGAGGGCGAGTTCCCCTCGTTCTCGCGGTTTCCCACGGCTTAGCGAAGAAGGCGGGCGCGTTACCGCTTCCCGCAATCAGTAAAACAACGCCTCGAGGCGCGCCCGGTAGCTCGCCGAGTCCGGGTCCTGCTCCGCAGGTGCCCAACTCGCGCGCTCTTCCAAGGTCAGTGCCGCGTAGGGTCCGCCCTTCGACTCGAAGAAAACCGATCCGGGCGCGAGCGATACGAGGCTATGGAACGTCTCATGGGGGATCGTCACCCCGAACACGGGGCCGGCGCTGTCGAGCACCGTTCTGTGCGTGACGGCGCCCTGATCATCGAAGAGCACCAACCCGAACCGGCCGCGCAACACCACGAAGGTCTCGTCCTTGTTCGGGTCGAGATGCCGATGGGGCATGACGTACGAGCCCGGCTCGACGGCGTTCAGAAGGCGATGACTCGGATCCGCTTCGCTTTCGTGGAAATTGTGGTTCTTCCGCAGCCTCGGATTCGCGCATGCGGCCTCGCTCACTCGATCGAGTAGACCACCGTCGATGTAGGCCGGCTCCTTCATGGATACACAAAGCGCACGTTGACGGGCTTCAGCCAGTCGTTCAGCGATTTCACGAGCTTCTCGTCGGGCGTCACGCGCCATTCGTCGCCGAGCCACATCTCCACGATCGCATCGCCGTTGCGATAGTCGATCGCGACCGGGCACGGCCCGTTGCGGTACGGTCCGAGCAGTTGCTTCAGCTTCACCGCGTTCGCCTCGCCGTTCATCGACAGCTTCAGCCCGCGGGAGAATCGCGCACGTGCCCCGGCCACGTCGTAGATGCGCTCGGCCGCGATGCGCATCACCGTCGTGTCGCCGTCGTCGCCCGAGCGACGGAACGTGCGCACCTTGGCTTCGATCACCAGCACCGCGTCCTCCTGCACCATCTCCCGATGCTGGTCGAACACTTCGTTGTAGACCGTGACCTCCTGGCTGGCCGTCCCGTCGGAGATGACGAGGATCATCATCCGGCCGCCCTGCGTCTTCTGGAACCGCATCGACTCCACCACGCCGGCGATCACCTGGATGCGGCCGTTCTCCTCGAACGATGGCGGCGTCAACTTCGCGAGCGGCGTACGCACCACGTGCTCGAATTCCTTCGCGTATGGGGTGAACGGATGGCCGCTGAGGTAGAAGCCGAGCGCCGACTTCTCGTTCACCAGCTTCTCGGTGTCGTCCCACGGGGCATGCTCGATCATGGCCACGGAAGGCCGCGACGCCTCGTCGAAGCCGCCGAACAGGCTCACCTGGTTGGCGCTGCGGCTGGCCTGCTCCGCCGCACCGAGCGCGACACCCACCGAAGCGAGCAGCTTCGCTCGATTGCGATCGATCGCATCGAAGGCACCGGCTTTCACGAGCGACTCGACCACGCGTCGATTCACCAGGCGCGTGTCGACCCGATTGCAGAAATCGAACAGGTCGCGAAACGGCCCATCCTCGCGTCTCACCTTCAGGATGCTCTCGATGGCCGCCTCGCCGGTGCCCTTGACGCCGCCCAGCCCATACCGGATCCGCTTGCGGTCCACGGGTACGAACCGGTACTCGCCGGTGTTCACGTCCGGGGGCAACATCTCCAGGCCGATGGCCTTCGCATCCTCGAACAGCTGCTGCACCTTGTCGGTGTCGTCCATCACCGCCGACAGGTTCGCTGCCATGAATGCGGCAGCGTGGTGCGCCTTCATGTACGCGGTCTGGTAGGCGACCAGCGCGTAGGCCGCGGCGTGCGACTTGTTGAAGCCGTAGCCTGCGAACTTCTCCATGTAGTCGAAGATCTCGTTCGCCTTGGCCTCGCCGATGCCCTTCGTCGCGGCGCCCGAAACGAAGATCGACCGCTGCTTCGCCATCTCCTCGGGCTTCTTCTTGCCCATGGCCCTTCGCAACAGATCCGCGCCGCCAAGCGAATAGGCCGCGCAGACCTGCGCCGCCTGCATCACCTGTTCCTGGTACACCATGATCCCGTAGGTCGGCTCGAGCACCGGGACCAGCATCGGATGCAGATACTCGAAGCGCTTGCCGTGCTTGCGTTCGACGAAGTCGGGAATGAGGTCCATCGGGCCCGGCCGATACAGCGCGACCAGCGCGATGATGTCCTCGAAGCGGTCGGGCCGCGCCCTCGTGAGCAGCTCGCGCATGCCGCGCGATTCGAACTGGAACACGGCCGTTGTGTTGCCCGTGGCGAAGATCCGGTACGCGGCCACGTCCTCGAGCGGCAGCGACTCCAGTTGCAGTGTCGATTCCGGATCGAGCTGACGAATGAAGCGCAACGTCCAGTCGAGGATCGTGAGCGTGGTGAGTCCGAGAAAGTCGAACTTGACCAGGCCCACGGCTTCCACGTCGTCCTTGTCGAACTGCGACACGGAACCCTCGGCGCCCTGCGCGCAGTACAGCGGGCAGAAATCGGTGAGCTTGCCCGGCGCGATCAGCACGCCGCCCGCGTGCATGCCGACGTTGCGTGTCATGCCCTCGAGCTGTTCGGCAAGCGCGATCAGCTCGCGCGTCTCCTCTTCCGTCTCCTCGCGCTCCTTGAAACGCGGCTCCATCTCGCGGGCCATGGCGAGCGTGATCAACTTGCCCGGCTGGAACGGGATCAGTTTCGCCAGTTCGTCGGTCCGGTTGTAGCCCCACTCCATCACGCGACCGACGTCGCGGACCACGGCCTTCGCCGCCATGGTGCCGAACGTCGCGATCTGCGACACGGACTCGTCGCCGTACTTGCGCCGCACGTAGTCGATCACCCGATCGCGACCGTCCTGGCAGAAGTCCACGTCAAAATCGGGCATGGACACCCGTTCGGGGTTCAGGAACCGCTCGAACAGCAGGTCGTAGCGCAGCGGATCGAGATCGGTGATGCCCAGCGCGTAGGCCACGAGCGAACCCGCGCCGGAGCCACGGCCCGGACCCACCGGCACACCGTTGCCCTTGGCCCAGTTGATGAAGTCCGCCACGATGAGGAAGTAGCCCGGGAAACCCATCTGGATGATGGTGCGGATCTCGAACTCCAGCCGATCCACGTAGCGCGGCCGTTCGGCGTCCCGTTTCGCTTCGTCCGGATAGAGCGCGGCGAGACGAAGCTCGAGACCGATGAGCGATTGCGCACGCAGATAGTCGTCGAGGCCTTCACCCGCCGGCGTCGGAAACGGCGGCAGCCGGCTCTTGCCCAGCTCGATGATCACGTTGCAGCGCCGTGCGATCTCGACGGAATTCTCGAGCGCCTGCGGGAGATCGGCGAACAGCTCCGCCATCTCCTGCTGCGACTTGAAATACTGCTGCTCGGTGAAGCGGCGCGGCCGACGCTGATCCGACAGGATCTGGCCTTCGGCGATACACACACGCGCCTCGTGCGCGGTGAACTGATCTTGCGTCAGGAACTGCACTGGATGCGTTGCAACGGGCGGGATTCCGAGTCGTGCAGCGATGCGCAGCAGATCGGATTCCACCGCCGCCGCGTCCGCGTTGCCTGCGCGCTGCAGCTCGATGTAGAAGCACCCGTCGAAAAGTTCGGACCATTGCCGGGCGAGGACTTCCGCGCGCTCCTCATGTCCGGAGAGCAGCACCTGCGCGATCTCGCCCGCGGCACCGCCGGACAGCGCGATCAGGCCCTCGGTCCCTTCTTCCAGGAACCAGGCCTTGCGCAGCTCGGCCCGGCCGCGATGCTGGTTCTCGCGATAGGCGCGCGTAAGCCAGCGGCACAGCCGCAGGTAACCGTCGCGATTACGGGCGAGCAGCAGCGCGCGAAACGGCTTGTCGCGATCCTCGTCGTTCGACAACCAGACGTCGCAGCCGACGATCGCCTTCAGCCCCGCCGAGCGCGCGGCCGAATAGAACTTGACCATGCCGAACAGGTTGCCCAGATCGGTCAGGGCCAGCGCCGGCATGCCGTCGGCGCGCGCCTTCGCCACCGCTTCGTCGATGCGGACGATGCCGTCGACGATGGTGTACTCGCTGTGCAGCCGGAGGTGGACGAAACGGGGCAGTGCCATGATCGGTCCGATTCTAACCACGCCGTCCGCATCGAAAAAAATATCCGCCGGGTCCGGCACTTGGCGACGATTTGGAACAGCGATCCCGGCGACTTGTCTATGATTGCGCCATGTTGCCTTCCGGAGTCGCCATGTTCGGCCCCTCGATCCGCCCCGTCCTCCTGCTCTTCGCCTGCGCGCTCTGCATCGCCCTGCCGGCCGGTGCGCAGGTATACAAGAACGTGATGCCGGATGGCAGGATCATCTACTCCGACAAACCAATGAAGGGCGCGAAGTCCCAGAGCGTGGACGTGCCGGCGCCCCCCACGGAGGCCGACAAGGCCAAGGCTGCCCAGCGCATGCAGGAAGACGAGCAGAAGCGCCAGGCGCTGCAGGAGCGCCTCGACCAGCGGCGCCAGAAGCTCGACGACGCCGACGCCAAGGTGAAGCAGGCCCGGCAGGCGCTCGCAGCCGCGGAAGCCGCGCTGGAACAGGGCCGTTCGCCGCTACCCGGTGAAATGCTCGGCACGGTGGGCCCCGGCGCGCGGCCGAGCGAAGGCTACCTCCAGCGGATCGCGAACCTGGAGAACGGCGTGGTCACCGCCAAGAAGGCATTGGACGACGCACTGAGGGAACGCAACCAGGCGCGCTGAGCGGACCCAGACCTATAATGCGGCGCTCCATGCGAACACCCTGCGCCGACCCCCGCAAGCCCGTCCGCCGTGACGGGCTTGTCGTTTCTGCCGCTGCCCGACCATGAACGACCGCATCGAACAGCGGCGGGCAGCCATCGTGATGGCGGTGCTCGCGCTGGTCTGGGGCTACTCCTGGATCGTCGCGAAGATCGGCCTGTCCCAGTCCGGCCCGTTCGCCTTTGCGGCCATGCGCACGGCCTGCGGTGTGGTCGCCCTCGGCGCTTTCCTGCTGATCAAGCGGGGCCACTTGCCGCGCCGACCGCCGCGCGGCGCCGTTCTCGTGGGTCTGGTCCAGACCGGCGCCTTCCTCATGCTCAACACCTGGGCGCTGTCGAGCGGCGAACCCGGCAAGACGTCGATCCTGACTTTCACGATGCCCTTCTGGGTGCTGCTGTTCGCATGGCCCGTGCTGGCGGAGCGCGTGCATGGGCTGCAATGGATCGCCATCGTCCTCGCGCTCGCCGGACTGGTGTTGATCCTGGAGCCTTGGCTGATGCACGCCGCGGTCCTGTCCAAGGTGCTCGCCGTGCTGGCCGGAATGGCCTGGGCCACCGGCGTCGTGCTCACCAAGAGCCTGCAACGGGAAGGTCCGGTGGATGCGCTCGAGTTCACCTTCTGGCAGATGGTGATCGGCATGCTGCCGATGATCCTGGTCGCCGGCGTCGTGCCTGAAGCGCCTCCCCGCATGACGGCGACGCTGATCACCACCGTCATATTCAGCGGCGTGCTCGCGACCGCCGGCGGCTGGCTCATGTGGCAATACGTGCTCAACCGTTTGCCGGCGGGAACAACCAGCCTCGCCTCGCTCGCGGTGCCGGTGGTGGCGACACTGTCTTCGGCGGTGCAACTGGGCGAGCGGCTGCGCGCCGCGGAACTCTACGGTGCAGCCCTGATCGCGCTGTCGCTCGGACTCATCTCCTGGCAAGCCGTGCGCTCGCACACGCGGGATGATCCGTCGATGGCGCAGGAGTGAGAATCCGTGAGGCGACAGGCGTGAGGAGTGAGGAGTGAAACCAAGTCGATCGAATTTCCACGAACTCCATGGCCTGCGCTATCACGTGCGCACCTGGGGCGAGCCTGGCGCGCCAAAGCTGTTCCTGTTGCACGGCTGGATGGACGTGTCCGCATCTTTCCAGTTCGCCGTGGATGCCCTCGCGCACGACTGGCACGTGATCGCGCCCGACTGGCGTGGCTTCGGCCAGTCGCAGTGCGCCACCGACGGCTACTGGTTTCTCGACTACGTCGCGGACCTCGACGCGCTGCTCGACCTCTATTCGCCCGACGCTCCCGGTGCCATCGTCGGGCACAGCATGGGCGGAAACGTCGCCAACCTGTACGCGGGCGCTCGTCCGACGCGCGTTTCGCACCTGGTGCTTGCCGAAGGGTTCGGTCTCAAGCCCACGAGCCCCGCGAAATCGCCCGACCGCATCGGCCGCTGGCTCGACGACCTGAAGACCGGTGCGCAATTGCGCCCCTATGCGAACTTCGACGAAGTGGCGGACCGTCTCATCAAGAACAATCCACGGCTCGCGCGCGACAAGGCGACGTTCCTCGCGCAACACTGGGCACGCCGGCGCGATGACGGCACCATCGAGCTGGCGGCCGACCCGCGTCACAAGCACGTCAACCCCGTGCTCTATCGCATCGAAGAGGCCATCGCATGCTGGGAGCGCATCACTGCGCCGGTGCTCTGGGTCTGGGGTGAAAATCACGACGACCTGAAGCGCTGGTCAGGAGACGATCCTGCCGACTGGGCGCGGCGCCGCGCGGCTTTCCGCACCCTGTCGGAATGTACAATCCGCGACGCTGGTCACATGATGCATCACGACCAACCCGAGGCTTTCGCGCAGGCAATCGAGCGGTTCATCCGCGGTGAAGCAGCCGGCGCCTCGTGATCGATTTCCCAGGACAACAGGTTCGTCGATGAACTCTCTCACACGTGCGGCAACGGCATGGTCGCTCGCGCTGTTACTGGGCGGCAACGCGGTTGCGCAGACGGCTTCGCAGTCCAAGGACAAGGTGGCCATGGGCGATGCCCGCACCATCGTGCTCGAACTGCCCGAAGTGAAGGCCTGGCAGGAGGAGCGCCGCAAGGCCGCGGAAGCGGACCCGAAAGCCCCCGCAGCCGGCGGCATCCTGACCGGAACACGCACGCCGCAAGGCAAAAAGTACTGGTCGGTGACGTTCTACAAGAATCCGGCCACGCAGCCGGAGAAGTGGGCGACCTTCCTGGTGCGCACGAGCGACGGCAAGGTGTTCGTCGAAGGCGACGGCGGCAAGCCGGTAGCGCTCGAGCAATGGCGTCGGGCATCCGCCAAGCCTGAATCCTGACCGGCACGCGGGCCGCGGCGACTAGCGTTCGCTGCGCGCCACCGCGGCGCTGAGTTCCAGCACGGTGGCGTGCGAGGAAAGCTCCAGCTTCGACTCGTCCACGCGCAGGCCCAGCCGCTCCTCCAGTTCGACCATCATCCGGAGGATCGCCAGCGAGTCGATACCGAGGGACCGCAGCGACGCGACGTCGGAAATCTGCGGCGGCGCCAGATTCCGCTCGGCAGCGATCCACGCGCGGACCGCTTCAGCGACCCGGGAGAATTGAGGGCTCGTCGTCTCCATGGTCGGCGCGGCAGGGTCCGTCTCGACGACGGGGGCCGCCGACAATGGGACATCGACGAGCGCGGCCACGGCAGCACGCGCCTGCTCGGCCGCCAGTGCACGGTCCGCCAGCGGTGCCAGCCGCTCACCGACGATCACCTCGACAGCCAGTCCGTCGGCACCCGCGATGCGAATGAGCGAAGGCAGGAACGCTTCGTCACCGACCCATGCTGGTAGTTGCGTGGGTCGACCATGCTGGCGATAGCGCACACCCATGGGCAGCGCGCCGACGCCGCGCCGCGCTGCCAACTCGAAGGAGAGCGTGGCGAAACTCGCGACCGAGGTCCCGTATGTGGTCGTGCCCTCCGGGAAGACGCAGATGGATCGCCCGGCTGCGAGCTCGGCCGCCATGGTGTCGAGCGCGCGCTGCAGATCGAAGGGATTGCCCCGCTGCACGAACACCCCACCCGTGCGCTCGATCAGTTTCCCGATGATGGGCCAGCCGCGCAGGCTCGCTTTCGCCAGGAATCCGCACGGGACCAGGGCGTGGATGGCCACCGCATCGACCCACGAGACATGATTCGCGACCAGCAGCAGTCCTTCACCGGTCGGCAACGGCTGCCCGGTGATCACGAGTTCCATGCCGAGCACGCGCAGAACGCTGCGGCACCAGCGCTGCACACTGGCTTCGCGCGCGCGCTGATCCATGAACGGCCAGATCCAGCGGATCAGGAGATAGCCCGACACCAGCCGGCGCGCGATCCGGGCCAGGACGATCGCCGACGCGATCCACGTTCGCACAGCGCTCAAGAAGACTCCCGCTGATGATGGCAAGGTGCGGCGTAGAGGACTCCACACCTGCACAGGACCGCGGGGAATCTAGCACGGCCATGCGAAACGAATGACATCGCCGTGCGCGGAAAAAAATCCGGTATCCGGACGTTCATGACAGGCGATCGAATCGCCAAAACCCGAGCCTTATCCGCCGTACCGTTCCGTCCTGATCCGACCGGGATCGAGCCGCAAGTCCAGCAGATGTCCGGTAGCCGCTTCGACGAACGGATTGCTGCCGCAGACGAAGACGTGACGCGGATCGCCCAGTTCGGCGAGCGAACGCTCGAGCAACGCCCGGTCGATGCGGCCCGACGCGAGATCGGGTTGCTTCGAGACCTCTCGCGAGACCGTGGCGACCAGCCTGAAACCGCCGCCTCTCGCGTGCAGCGCCCGCAGTTCGTCGAGATAGAGCAAATCGGCCACCGTGCGCGCGGACGTGACCAGCGTCACCGGAATCGTACTGTCCTGCGCGGCGTGGTGCCGGATCATGGACATCAGCGGCACGACACCCGAACCGCCTCCGACCAGCAGCGCCGGTCCACCATCCTGCACGGACCACAGGAAGTGACCTCCCAGGGGCCCGCGCAACTCGATCTCGTCACCGACCTGCACGACTTCGTGGAAGAACGACGACACCTCGCCGTCTTCGAGACGCTCGACAGCCAGCTCCACGGTTTCCGGTTGCTCCGGCGCCGAAGCGATCGAATAGCTGCGCTGCGCCTCGTAGCCGTCCTCCGCCACCAAGCGCACGTCCATGTGTTGCCCGGCCACGAACGCCGGCGGCTGCGGCAGCCGGAAGAAATAGCTCTTGATGCGCGGCGTCCGGGTTTCGATTCGCGCGACCGTCGCCGTTTGCCAGGGGCGCTTTGACGGCAGCGCGTTCGGATCAGTCACCTGAATAGCGCTGTTCCTGCCAGGGATCGCCGTACATGTGATAGCCGCGCAACTCCCAGAAGCCGGCCTCGTCCTTCTGCGTGAACTGCAACCCGTTCACCCATTTCGCCGACTTCCAGAAATACAGGTGCGGAACCAGCAGGCGCGCGGGGCCGCCATGGTCACTCGAGATCGGCTTGCCGTCGTAGGCGACGGCCACCATCCCCTTGCCTCCGACCAGATCCTTCACCGGCACGTTGGTCGTGTAGTCGTCGGTCGAATGCGCGAGGATCCAGGGCGTCGGCGCCTCGAGGCCCGCGTCGGCGAGGAGGTCGTCGATCGACACGCCTTCCCAGGCGGTGTCGAATTTGCTCCAGCGCGTGACGCAGTGGATGTCGCGCGTGATGCCGGTCATCGGCAACCGGTTGAACTCCTCCCACGTCCACTGCTTGACCGGCTTCGGCCCGACCCGTAGCGTGAACCGCCAGGTGTCGAGCGAAACCCGCGGCGTGGGCCCGGCCGACAGCACGGGGAAATCCTCCGTGACGTACTGCCCCGGCGGGATTCGGTCTTTCGTTTCCGGCGGGCGGCCCTTGCCGGAGAAACCTCGAGTAGCCATTGCGTGTCCTTTCCAGAGGCGTTCGAGTGTAACGCTGGACGACGACTTGTGAGCGGTGCGCAGGCGCGGCATACTCGGCGTGCTGGTTGCCGTGCAGACGTGGCAACCAGCCATGCGGTTGGCGACGCCCACTCCCGGCAGCGCATTCCACCAGATCCCACGTGCGGAATGCGCTATCCCAGACGTCGCGCGCCTGCGGGTCGGCAGCGGCTGCCGAGCGCACATCACAGGACGTAATCCCTCCCGGCTTCGCCCGCGGTCATGCCCACATGCCGCCCCGGACCGGACCCGGCGCGCTGGCGGCGCGGAAGGGACGACGACGCCCGGCCGCGTGATCGTGCACTGGACATCCGACACCAGGGAGACCCCTCATGACCTCATCGATCGCCGCGGCGATGGCCCGCCGCCTGCTCGCCGCCATAGCGGGCAGCCTCGTGTTCGCCGCGAGCCTGGCCAATGCCGCTTACTTCCCCATGTTCTCGAGCTGGGATCAGCCCGGCGGTCCGGGCTCGCCCGTCACGCTGACCTACAGCTACAGCAACCTGCTCGATGGCAGCCTCATCAACAGCGCCACCGGGCAATCGTTCGCGGAAGAGACGCTGAAAGGCGCCTTCGAGGCGGCGCTGCGCGATTACACGGCCATCCTCCCCATCTCGTTCGTGGAGATAGCGGATCACGGCCCGCTCCCGGAAACTGGCGACTACGATCCGAGCGGACTGGCCGACATCCGCATCGGCCAGGTCCCCCACGTCGACGATGCGAATGCCTATGCATACTTCCCGGCGCCCAACGGCCTCGCCGGCGACATCGTGTTCAACGCGGAGCGATTCGGCTTCCAGTGGTCCCTGATCTTCTTCTATGCCGTAGCTCAGCACGAACTGGGACACTCGCTCGGCATGGGCCACGCAGTGAACGAAGATCCGGCGATCACGTCGGGCACGAGTCAAGGTGCCAGCTACGACGGACCCATCATCGGCCTGGCGCCCGACGCCGTGCTGGCGCTCCAGGCGGTCTATGGCGAGGGGACAGGAACCGTGACGCCCTTGAGTCCGGTGCCGGAACCGTCCACGTACCTGCTGCTCGGAGGGGGCTTGGTGCTTCTCGGCGGCCAGCGATGGAGGCGGTGGAGGTCGTCGCCCCTTCGCTGAGGGGAAACTCGCCGCGCCCACCGCGACCCGGCGTTTCTGATAGCGTCCGGGTCATGATCGAACTGATCGGCGTCCACAAGCACTTCGGCCCGTTGCACGTGCTCGCGGACGTCGACCTGTCCGTGGCGACCGGCGAGGTGGTGGTCGTGTGCGGACCGTCGGGATCGGGGAAGTCCACGCTGATCCGTACCCTCAATCGGCTGGAGGAGATCGACGCCGGGACGATCCGGATCGAAGGCCGGGATGTTCATGGCGCCGGCATCGACATCAGCGACCTGCGTGCGCGCATCGGTTTCGTGTTCCAGCAGTTCAACCTGTTTCCGCATCTCACCGCCCTGGCCAACATCGCGCTGGCTCCGGTGCATGTGCTGAAACAGTCGCACGCCGCGGCCGGATCGAAGGCGAGAGAACTGCTGGCACGCGTCGGTCTCGCCGACAAGGCGGATGCCTACCCTGCGCAACTCTCCGGCGGCCAGCAGCAGCGCGTGGCCATCGCTCGAGCGCTCGCGATGGAACCGCGCATCATGCTCTTCGACGAACCCACCAGCGCGCTCGACCCGGAAATGATCGGCGAGGTGCTGAAGGTGATCCGGGATCTCGCGCACGATGGCATGACGATGATCGTGGTCACCCACGAGATGGGCTTCGCCCGCGAGGTGGCGGACCGCGTGGTGTTCATGGACCTGGGGCGCATCGTCGAGACGGCATCGCCCGATCGGTTCTTCTCTGCGCCTGCGAGCGACAGGGCGCGGCGCTTTCTTGCCCAGGTGCTGCGGCCGCTGGACTAGGGCCGCCTCTGCGGGCGACTAGCGCAGAGCAGTGCGGCCCGCAACAACCCCGATGCGGCGGCGGACCATGACGGCGACGACGGCCAACCCACCCACCAGCAAGGCCCAGGTTCCAGGTTCCGGAACGGGGGTCAACGTGCCGTACTCCAGCTGGTCGAAGCCTACCGTCCCGTTGTTGCTGCTGATCACCACCGAATGAATACCCGCGATGCCGAATTGCAGGACCGGGCCGGAAACGCCGAACACCTTGTTGTCCGTGTCGCTCGTGGAGCCGAGTACATTGCCGGCCGCGTCGTAGGCAGTGGCGAACACCTGGCCCGAACCCAGGGGAACCCAGTCACCCTGGATCTTGAACGAGTCGGTCACGGCCTTCGTCGACGTGTTGGTGACGTCGAAGAACGAGATCGTGATCGCCGCGTCGTAGCTCAGGCGCCCATCGGCCGTCGTGCCACCGATGATGTTGGGGTTGCTCGCAGTCGGATTGCCGGCACCGTGGTCGACCAGGGCAACGAATCCCCCCAGCGACGCGAACGACGCGCCGTTCAAAGCCAGGTACTGGTTTGCCAACTGACCACTCGCCGGCACGAGGGTACCGGGTGCGTTCGTCATCGCGACCAGGCCACCCGCCCCTTCCTCGAAGGTGATCACGGTAGCCGCCTGGGTGGTGAAGGCAGCGAGGCCCAGGACGAGGGCGCCTGCGCAAATGTGGCTCGGTTTCATGCGGTGTCCTCGAAAGGGTTCCAGCGCTTCGGCCGCTGACCGGCCTCGATCACAATCTACACCAATCTGCCGCATTCAGACTCACGTTTCCTCGCCACCGATGAAGCGGTAGGTCACGGCCCCGAGCAGCGCACCGCCGATCGGCGCAATCCAGAAGAGCCAGAGCTGCTGGACCGCCCAACCGCCGACGTAAAGAGCGACGCCGGTGCTGCGGGCCGGATTGACCGAAGTGTTGGTCACCGGAATGCTGATGAGGTGGATCAGCGTCAATGCGAGGCCGATCGCGATGGGCGCGAAACCGGCCGGCGCGCGCTTGTCCGTGGCGCCCAGGATGATCAGCAGGAAAAACATCGTCATGACCACTTCGGTCACGAGTGCCGCCAGCAGGGAATAGCCGCCGGGAGAATGCTCGCCGAAACCGTTCGATGCGAAGCCCTTGGACACGTCGAAGCCGGCGGCGCCGCTGGCGATGATGTACAGCACTCCGCCCGCGACGATACCGCCGAGCACCTGCGCCACGATGTACGGCGCGAGCTTGGCCGCCGGGAAACGTCCGCCTGCCCACAGGCCGATGGAAACCGCCGGGTTCAGGTGGCAGCCGGAGATGTGGCCGATCGCGAAAGCCATGGTCAATACGGTCAGGCCGAAGGCCAGGGATACGCCGTGCAGGCCGATTCCCACCTCGGGGAATGCGGCCGCCAGCACGGCGCTGCCGCATCCGCCGATCACGAGCCAGAACGTTCCGAGAAACTCGGCGCCATATTGTTTCATTGGTATCTCCTCTGCGGGTGATTCAGGTTGTTGTCCGCTGCCCCCTCCGGAACCGCCGGGCCGTTATGCCACCCGGGTTCCGGTCTCGGCGAAGTATCCGAGGATACGGATTGTAAGCGCGCGCCGCTCGCGTGTGCTCGCCGGCGCACTTCATCTGCGTGTCCGCAGTCCTCCACGACGCAGGGCGCCCGCGCGAAATCGAAATCCAAAGTGTCCGGGCCGAGCCACGCTCGAAACCGATCAGAACTGCTCCTTGGGCACGCCGTAAATCGGCTCATTGGAATTCAGTACCGGCTCCGCCGGCAGGTGCAATACCACGACATCGGCGGAACCCTCCTCGATGCTGACGGGCCTCGACTTTCCGGCCACGATGGGTGGGTCGATGTAGATCATGCGAATCTCGAACGAACCCGCCGGCAGGCCCCGGAACTCGAACTCACCGAACTTCTGAATGATGGCGTTCCGCAGGCCCGGGCAGCTTCCCTGACCGGCCTCGCAAAGCTTCACGTACACACGTCCACCACTGGAACGATGGGTCAACTTGATGACGCCCATCCCGACGGAAGGGGACTGCGGCATCTCCAGGTATCCGGTCTTGTCGGGCCACGCCTTGCCGCTGGGAGACTGCAATCGTGGCCCTTTGGACGAACCTTTCATTCCAGGACCACCGTTGCCTGCATGGAACAGAGCCGCCACCCCCACGGCGATCGTCATCGCGACCACGGGCACGGGTCCACGCAGATGCCTCAGCAGCGATGACGGCCGGTCCTCGCTTGAATCCCCGTCGGGTCGCAACCGCGATACCAACCAGGTGGCCACCACCGTCAAGAGCAACAATGCCAGCAGCACCAGGGCCAGTTCCCCGAGTGCGTGCAGGACAAGGGACGGCAGCGCACCGAGAAGCGCGAGCAGGTCGAAGCCCATCATGTCGCGCTGGGCCCACGCGACTCGCGGCATGCTCGACGCGATCACCAGCACATGCGTGGCGTAGGGACGAACTATATTGTTGTGCGGCATCGGGTAGCTCGGTGTCGGGACTCCAGCGTTGCCTATCGCCCCGACGGCTTGGCATTGGCGTGCAAACATGCAAGCACTTCTGCGAAGGCGGGCATGGACTCGTAGACAACCCCGGTCGTTGGTAACGGCTCCCACGATGCCTTTGATCCGACGAACAAGTGCGCGGCAACTTCGAGAGTGTCGGTGTCCTCCAGCAACCCGGCGGGGACCCAGAAGCAGGACGTGTTCCGTATGCGGTTGGGTACGGGTGAACCGCAGTGGCCGCAGAAGTCGGACCGAAATCCGGTGGGCTTGACGTAAGAACGAATCAGCCCTTCTCCCGAGAGCCACCGTAGCTGCTCGCCTTGGACCACAAAAGCGGCGTTGGCTGCGGCGCCGCTCTGCTTGCGACAGAGCGAGCAGTGGCACTGATAGAGCCTCTGAGGTGGAGCTTGCACCTCGAACTCAACATCGCCACAAAGGCATCTTCCTCTCATGACGCGCTCCTGTGACACCGGGCGAGCAACGTCTTGCCGATCACCGAAATCAAATGCGCTCAGGCGGTTGCAACGACAAGTTCCTGCCGCACGGCACGCGCCTCCAGCTCCACCTCGGCACCGACCAGGGGTGGGCGAGCGTGATAGACCAGGACTCCGCTGCGGACCGCTTCACCCAACGTACCCAATAGCGTGGGCCCCCAGAGATTCGGAATATCGGCCACATGGAACAGGGCGATCTGTGTCGTGTCGCCCCAGCCGACACCCAGTTTGCCGAGGGTCGCACCCACGGTATCCATGGTGAAGCGGGCACGTGCCTGCATCGCCGAAGCCCCCGTGTCCCCATCGGCAATGATCTTCCCGGCAGAGTCGATGTCAGCCTGTCCAGAGAGAAAGAATGTCCTGACCCTCTCCGACGTGGGCACCGCATAGGAAAACGCGCACACGGATGTCACCGCGGGCGCCTTCAGTGCCAGCGCAATGTTCGACCGGCACACGCCGCTTTGATCTCCGAAGATCAGTCCCCACTCGCGCAGTTTCTTGAGATACGGCACGTTGAACGTGGACCAATCGGCGAAAGTCAACGGCGCGGGCACCCGCAGCTCTATCCCGCAGAACGCCTGCATCGGGCGGCCGAGAACTTTCAGGTGGTTCTCGATGAACGAATACGCTCGCTCCAGCGGTATCCAGGGACGCAGGAGAACACGAACGACCTCGTAACCTTCGTACGGAACAACGCCCCCGCAAAATACAGACCCCCCGGGCACGAACCTGTAGCCCCCTGCCTTGTTGTCGATCATGGACGGTGCACCGGAACTTGCATCATTGCTCACGCGATCCCCCTTCTCCGTAAGAACAGATCGTCAGCCAGCAGCCGCCTCCGCCGCGATCAAGCGGCGAGTCGTCCAGAAAAGCCAGACTATGGCGACGGTGACGGCAAGAAACACCAGACTCCATCCCAAATCCTGCTGGTCGTCGAGACGATACGCGTTGCACAGCCGCAGTGGTGCGCTCTGGTAGAGCGTACCAACCACTACCATCATCGGGAGGATGATACCGAGAAAGAAGGCTTGAATGATCAGGCCTGCATCGCGCCACGAAGCCCGAACAAGCGAACCGATGAAGATGAGCGCTGCGAACTTGATTGCCTCCACGCGACCGTCGATCAATGCCAGGTCGAGAACGCGCGGGATCATGAGTACCATCATGAACAGCGCGACTGCCGACAATCCGGTGATCCCCATCGCGTTCCAGGTCGACAGTTTCTGTGCGATTGCCTCGGGCAACGCGCGTCCCAGCAGTGCGCCGGACAGCATCAGAAGGGGGTACTGTGCAAGCATGTGCGCCTGCATGCCTTGCTCCAGAAAGTACCGCAGGGGAGGCAGCGCCAAGATCAACAGTAGCAGCGTGCCAATCACGGCTTGAGCGGGGTGAGTGGTGCGCGGTGCCTTCATCGCGCATCTCCGCCGGATGGCAATGATCGAGCGAAGGCGAGCGCAACCTCCATCTCCGTGTAGTCGAACACGCGGACGAGCCTCCCGCCAGCGTCCATCACGAGCAGCGCAGCATTGTGATCGTAGCCTCCCAGCCCGTCGGGGATCACCGTCACCTGAAAGCGATCGAGTACGGTCCGGGTATCGGCAGCATCGGCCGTGCGGGCGAAACGCCATACGCGCGGATCGGCGCGCAGCCTCGATGCATGGGCAGCCAGCGCGCCCGCGTCATCGCGATCCGGATCGAAGCTGATCGACATCAGTCGCACGTGGACTACACCAGTCCTGTCGCGCTCCTGGATGATATCTGCCTGCATTTGCTGGAACACGCTGCCCAGCACCGCGCAGATGCTGACGCATCGCGTGTAGACGAAGTCGACGATGGTCGGCGTGCCGCCACTCGAGAGCAGTTCGACGATCGATTGATCACGGATGCCAGGGCCGTCCATCAAGATCGGCGGTATCGTGACCGGCCGCTGCGCAATCTCGATCCGGCGCGCACCTTCGGCGGTCCAAACCTGGAAATCGTGCGTCAACCAATGCGCCGCGGCGTACGAGAGGATGGACAGGATCGCGCTGGCAATGACGGTGCGACCCATCGACATCTGATGTCGCCTCAGGGTGCCTTGGACGGGAGCGCCTTCAACTCGTCGCCACCGGCGAATGGTGTCGTGCGCGCTGCCGCCTTGCGCACTTTCTCGAAGAGTTCGGCGCTGAGTGGTGCCGCCTTGTTGGACCAGGTCGAACGGATATGGCTCGCAACGGCCGCAAGCTCGGCGTCACTGAGTTGCCCGAAGCTCGGCATGGAACCGGTGAAGGCGGCGCCCTTCACGGTGATCTGGCCGTTGACGCCGTACAGCAGGATGTTGGCGACGATACTTTCGTCTGCGGTGACCCACTCTGATCCATCCAGTGGCGGGAAGACGCCCGGCAAACCCAGCCCGGTGGTCTGGTGGCAAGCCACGCAGTTGGCGCTGTAGACCTGCTTGCCGTCAGCCAATTGCCCGGACTTTGGCGTTGCGCCGCGAAGGTCGGCAACGGAGCGTCGGTCGCCGAAGGCTGTGAAGCCGGCGGATTCCGAAAGGAGGATGTACACGACGCCCCATAGCACCAAGCCCAGAACGGCCGCCGTGACGAGTAGCGGTACAGGCTGGCTGCGCTCGACGGGGTCGGCTGCTTCGCGGTCCTGGGGGCCATGCTGTGGCGCTTGTTCGTTCAACATGGTGGGGCGTCGAAAGCGTCAGGATGCGGATGCGGATACTTGCGGATCGGGTGGCAGTACAGGATAGGTGTGATCCAGGCCCTGCAGATACTTGACGAGGTCGAGCGCGTCGGGCGTTGCCACCACCACCTTGCCCCCTCCGGGGCCATAGCCCGGGGGAATGGTCACCACCTGCTCGTCGGACTCCGCCACATCCTTGACGATGAACAGATAGGGATACGCCGGCATGATCGAGCCGGGAACATAGGCCCTGGGCTGATAGAGATGGCCCAGGTGCCAGTCCTTGCTGGGTTGTCGCGCGCCGATGTTGAAAAGGTCGGGGCCGGTTCGCATGCTGCCGAGCAGATGCGGCTTGTCGTAAACGTAGTCGGCGGGCACGGAAGCCCGACCCCAGCCGCGCGAGTAATCCGGTGCCAGGTTCCGATCGCGAGGCTGCTGGGTATGGCAGTAGACGCACCCGTTGGCAACGTAGACCGCGCGTCCGCGCGACTGCGCCGAGGTGTAGGGCTTCAAGCCTGACAGCGGCTGGACGTCGCGCACCTCGATATAGGGAAGGACCACCAGAGCGGCTGTGGCAACGCTGAGGGCCAACGTGGCACCCGCGGCGAGTTTCCGTTCATTTTCCATGTGCGACTTCCGTCTGGGCCTGTTGCCAGAAAAGCGCTGCGCCGGTGCGGGTGGGGCCAAAACGTAGCGCCATCGCCAGGAAATGGCCGACGAATACGACATGGCTGAGCAGCATCAGCGAGCCGCCCACCGAACGCGCCTTGAGATATGGCAGGGTCAACGCGACCGAATCCATGAACGGAACAGTCGCGTCGAGCATCGCCTTGCCCTGCAGCCAGCCGCCGATCGTCAGGCCACCGAAGTAGATGGCGATGCCGACCACCGCGAGCCAGAACTGCAGCAGGATCAGTCGCGGGTATGGCCATTCCCAGTCCAACACGCGCGGCATCATGAAATAGATGGCGCCGAACAGAACCATCGTGACGAAGGCATAGGCGCCCAGATGCGCGTGCGCCACCGTGTAGTGCGTGAAATGCGTGACCGCGTTTACGCTGCGAAGCGCCTCGATCGAGCCTTGTACCGATGAAGCCAGGTACATCAGGCCTCCAAACATCATGAAGCGCAGCGTGGGGGAATTGCGCGCCAGATGCATGCGTCCCCACATCGTCGATCCCATGTTGATTCCAAAGGCCACCACCGGGATGACCATCATGATGCTCTGCACGATGGAGAGTGTTATCAGCCATCCCGGCACCGGCCCACCGATCAGGTGGTGTCCGCCGACCTGGCCGTAGAAGAACGCCAGGGTCCAGAACCCCAGGATCGAGAGGTTGTAGGAGCGAATCGGTCTGCCGATGATTTTCGGCAGGAAGTAGTAGATCGCGCCCACGCTGACCGGTGTGAACCACAGCCCCAATACGTTGTGCCCGTACCACCAGTTCGTGGTCGCCTGCTGGACCCCGGTATGCACGCCCGGCAGCTTGCCGACGAGGAACAGCAAGGCGATCCACAACAAGGCCGCGGTCATGTACCAGACGCTCACATACAGGTGCTCCACCTTGCGATTCACCAGCGTGAACAGCACCGGCAGGCTCACCAGGGCGAAACCAACGAGCATGAAGATCGCGATCTGCCATGGAATCTCGAGGTACTCCATGCCATCGCTCCAGCCTGCGGCGATGGCGCCAATGCCGCCCGCGATGCCGGTATTGATGAGCGCCCCGCCGACCATGGCCCAGATGGCGCCCATCAGGCGCGTACGCAACAGCCGCGGAAGAACCCACAGGATCACGCCCAACGCGGCATTGGTGATCCACCCGTAAAGGACCGCATTGAGGTGTACGGTGCGCATCCGGCCGAAGGTCATCCACGCTTCACTCACCAGCCAGTCGGGCTCGTGCAGCTTGATGGAGGATATGAGGCCGGCCACGGAGCCGACCAACAGCCACATGCACGCGAAGGCGATGAACATGAACACCGGGAACGCGGTGGACGCGTCCGCAGCCACCCGATCGCGAAGCTCGTCGGGATCGGCCACGGACTGACTCGATCCGGGTTCGACGGCCTTGTCCTGCATGGAAGCGTGGGCCACTGCGCCCAGGGCAGGATCGTCGACCTTGCCGATCTCGCCACGCGCAAAGATGACGGAAGCGGCCCTGGGGTTTTCGACCAGCAGGCCTCTGCGCATCGACCAGATGAACACGAACAGGCCGATGAGCGACAGCAGGAACGCGCCAAGCAGGCTGAGAACCGTGCTGTCCATCAAAGGCCCTCCGATGCCGGGTGGAACTATCTGCCAGCCCTGTTCACAGTCGTAACCGACCGGCTGCCGATTCGGAGCGCACCGGCTCCCACTCGGATCATCCCGATCGGTTCAACTGAGGAATGTCATTCCTCGAGTGAATCAAGAACGACAGGCCAGTTGCGCTTGGCATTTCACACCAGTCGATTTCCTCGTTCTTGCACATTCATGCGCATTTGTGAGATGGGAACAAGAGCCCCCATGGAACAGTAGTTCCGATTCGTCGCCGACTACTTGCGCGAAGCGCTGAGCGTATGCGAGCTATACGGCAGCAGCCTCAAGGACGGAACGTGACGATCAGTCTCGGAAAAACGCCAGTCCCCGCCAGAGCGTGAGCAGCCCGACCAGCGCGAACCCGACGCCGTATCCGTAGCCCGCCTGCACCACGATCCAGATCGTCAGCGGCGTGAGCACGACACCGGTGAACGTGATGGCGAGCGAGCCGCCGGTTGCCACCGCCGCAAGCTCCGGTTCGACGCTGCGCGCGACTTCGGACAACTGGACGCCGTTCCAGCCAACTGCCGTCACGCCGAAGCAGAAGCAGAAAGCGAGCACCATCGGCCAGGGCCACTGCGGTCCGATGAACGGCATGACGAAGGCGGCCATCGACATGGCGATGCCGAGCGCGCCGAGCAGCACTCGCGGCGAGACGAGATGGTCGGCCACGATGCCCCAGCCGATGCGTCCGATGATCCCGCCGGCCATCGCCACCGACAATGCCGCGCCGGCAGCCACCACCGAGAAGCCGGCCACCTCGTGCAGCATGACCACGATGTATGAGCCGAAACACATCTGCATGCCCGAGTAGGCGAACCCGGCGAGCGCCATGCGACGCAGCGGTGGATGCTCCCACACCAGTCGCAGCGGTCTGCGCAGGTCCGTCGCACCCAGTCTGTGGGTGCGAACGCGATTGGCGTCGACGCCTGCGCGGGTCGGCTGCAGGGCGAGGAGCAGCGCCAGCGATGTCCCCGCCACGACGAGTGCCGCCACATGCCATCCGCCCGCATGAATGAGCAGGGGCACGAGTGCGCCGGCGAGCGCGCCACCGACCGGCACGCCGGTCTGCTTGAGTGAAAAGATGAACGCACGCCAGTTCGGCGGCGTGCGTTCGTTCAGGATGGTGGAGGACGAAGGCGTGACCGGCCCGTAACCGAATCCGATCAACACGGCGCCGAATGCGGCGGCAGCTGGATGTCCGAGGGCCATGCAAGCGAGGCCTGCGGCCACGAAGAGCAGGCAGAGCTGGCTGGTGCGCATTGGCCCGTAGCGCACGATGAAGCTGCCGCTCGCCGGTGCTGCGAAGGCAGCGGCGCCGTAGATGAGCGCGGTCGAGATGCCTGCGCTGCTCGCGGCAATGCCGAGGTCCAATGCTGCGATCGGTGCGAGCACGGGGGGCGTGAACACGGCCATGGACACCATCGCCTGGATGGCCAGCGTCAGGGCGACGGAGACGGCGATGCCGTTCATGGATCGGTCGCCAGGTGGCGCCGAGCCCCCATCCCGACCTTCCCCCACTCACGCGGGGGAAGGAGTGCACTGCGTTCCCTCCCCCGTCGAAGATGGGGGAGGGTCAGGGAGGGGGCTGATGAAGTCGCCATGCCGCTCATGGATCTGTCGGCATTCTGCTCAGAGCCCCCATCCCAACCTTCCCCCACTCGCGTGGGGGAAGGAGTGCGATGCGATCGTTCACCCGCTCACGCGGCCTTCGCCAGCGCCTGCTCGATGTCCCAGATGATGTCTTCGATGTCCTCGATGCCGATCGACAGGCGGATCATGTCGGGTCCGACGCCGGCGCGGATCTGTTCTTCCTCCGACAATTGCCGGTGCGTGGTGGACGCGGGGTGGATCACCAGCGTCTTCGCGTCGCCGACGTTCGCGAGGTGCGAAAGGAACTGGCAGGCTTCGATGAACTTGACGCCGGCCTCCATGCCGCCCTTGATGCCGAAGGTCATGATCGACCCCGTGCCCTTCGGCAGATACTTCTGTGCGAGCGAGTAGTACGGGCTCGACTTCAGGCTTGGAAAGTTCACCCACGCCACCTGCGGGTGCGAGGCAAGGAATTCGGCTACACGGTTCGCATTGCTCACATGCCGGTCCATGCGCACGTGCAGCGTCTCGAGACCCTGCAACAGCATGAACGCGTTCAGCGGCGACAGGCAGGGGCCCATCGTGCGCAGCGTCTCCATGCGGCACTTCATCATGAAGCCGAAGTCGCCGAAGGTCTCGAAGAAGCGCACGCCGTGGTAGCCGCGCGAGGGTTCGGTCATCTCGGGGAACTTGCCGTTGTCCCACGGAAACTTGCCGGACTCGACGATGACGCCGCCCATGGTGGTACCGTGGCCGCCGATGAACTTGGTGGCCGAGTGCACGATGATGTCGGCACCGAAGTCGATCGGCCGGCACAGGTAGGGCGAAGCGAAGGTGTTGTCGATGACGAGCGGAATGCCGGCTTCGTGCGCGATCTTCGCGACCGCTTCGATGTCGAGCACGTTGATGCCGGGGTTGCCCATGGTCTCGGCGTACAGGGCCTTGGTCTTGCCGGTGATCGCCTTGCGGAAGTTCTCGGGGTCATCGGGATGCACGAACTTCGTGTCGATCCCCATGCGTCGGAAGTTGACCTCGAACTGCGAATAGGTGCCGCCGTAGAGCGTGCTCGCCGAAACGAGTTCGTCGCCGGCCTGCAGCAACGTAAGCAGCGCGGTCATCTGCGCGGCCTGGCCCGAAGCGAGCGCGAGGGCAGCGCGACCGTTCTCCAGTGCGGCCATGCGCTCTTCGAGTACCGCCACCGTCGGATTCGACAGCCGCGAGTAGACGTTGCCGAAGGTCTGGAGATTGAACAGGCTCGCCGCGTGCTCGGCCGAATCGAACACGTACGACGTGGTCTGGTAGATCGGGACCGCGCGTGCGCCGGTGGTGGGATCGGGAATCTGGCCGGCGTGCAGGCACAGCGTGCCGAAGCCGAACGAATGATCAGACATGGGAGCTTCCGGAAGGATCAGCGGGAGGCGGGATTGTAGACCGCTACTCGTAACCGGGGATTCGTGACGGGTGACTGGTCGTACCCCGGCGCGGCAGTGCCGCGCATCCACCAGTTACCAGTCACGAGTCGCGGCGCTGCGCATCGTCGCCAGTGCCGGCGGGATGTCCTCTGCGGGCACGGCCGCCGCGAACGTGGTGCCGAGCAGATGATCGCAGTCGAGACCCCGCAGGAAAGCCGTGCCGTCTTCGTCATCGGCACCGCTCGCCATGACCTCGAGGCCGAGGCCATGTACCAGGCCCACGAGCGCACCGCCGATCACGGCGGCATCGCCGCCGGGTGGAGCGCCGCGCAAGTAGCCGCCACGCAATCGCACCATCCCGATGGGATAGGTCGCGAGGTCCTCCACCGATACCTGGCCGCTGCCGAAATCGTCCAGCACGAGGGTGACGCCCATGGCATTCAATGCCTGCATCACCGCGACCACCTTGTCACGATCGGCGCGCAACCCCGGCTCGCGCAGGCATAGCAGGAGCCGATGCGGATCGAGCCGGGTCTGTGCGAGGGATTCGCGCACCGTCTCGAGCAGGTTGCCGCGTTCCAGGAGCGCGGGACTCACGCTAACGGAAAGCCGCAGCCGTGCCACGCCCGACCCTTCCCAGGCACGCATCTGGAAGCAGGCGGTCCGGATGATCCAGTCGCCCAGCGGGCCGTCGAGCCCTGCATCGTGCGCGACCGAGTGGAAATCGCGCTCGGCGATCATGCCGTGCTGCGGGTGATTCCAGAACAGTTGTGCGTCGAGGCCGGAAACCGCATTGGTGCGCGCATCCATCACGGGCTGGTAGTAGAGCAGGAACTCGTGGCCCGACATCGCACGGCGCAGGCTCGTCTCCATGCCAGCCCGCTGCATCGTGATGGAATTCATTTCGTCGTCGAAGAAACGGGCGGTGTTGCGACCGCTTTCCTTGGCGTGATACATGGCCAGATCGGCCTTCTTCATCAGCGTGTCCGCATCCTCCCCGTCGCCCGGGTACAGACTGATCCCGATCGACACCCCGCTCATCACCTCCGCTCCTCCGGCCAGCCGGAACGGCTGCGCCAGCGACTGCAGGATCCTCCTGGCCACCTTGGCCGCATCCTCTCCGCGCTCCACCGGCGAGAGCAGCAGCACGAACTCGTCTCCACCCAGCCGTGCCAGGGTGGAGTCCTTGGCGCTCTCGGCGTTGCGCATCACCAGGTCGCTCTCGCGTACGCACGCGGTGATGCGCTCGCTCACGGCCTTGAGCAGCAGGTCCCCGGCCTCGTGCCCCAGGGTGTCGTTGACCTGCTTGAAGCGATCCAGGTCGAGGAACAGGACCGCTGCCTGGCCGCGCGCCCGTTCGGCCCGCGCCATGGCCTGGCTGAAGCGTTCCTTGAGCAGTTGCCGGTTGGGCAGGTTGGTGAGCGGGTCGTAGTAGGCGAGCTTGTGGATCTGTTCCTGGGCGGCCATGGCCGCGGTGATGTCGCGCAGGGTCACCACTGCCGCCAGCGGTTCGCGGCCGCCTTCCTGCATGAGCGAGACGCTCACCGACAGGGTGCGGCGGCTACCGGCCGGGGTCTGGTATTGCCGTTCCTGCCCGACGAATCCGGCCTGCGGGAAGTGCGGCACTTCGTCGTGCCCGAACAGCAACTGACCCACCCCAGCGGCGGGCGATGCGTGCAGCAATTCTTCCGAGCGATATCCCAGCATCTCGCAGGCCGCCGGGTTCACCAGCCTCACCATCCCGTCCTGGTCCAGCACCACCACCCCGTCGCTCATGGTGTCCATGAACCGCTGCGCCGCAAATGCAGGCGTGATCTCCACTAATCGGTAGCGCCACGTGGTCCAGGCGTTGATCACGTTGCCGAGCATCAGCGCGACACCGCCGAGCGGCAGGATGTCGAGGCCGAAGGTCGGCAGGAAATCGACGGCACCCACCGATCCGACCAGCACCGCCACCAGCAGCCACCGGCCCCGCAGCGAAGCGACGCTGTCGGGCGGGTTGCTCCGATACAGGTTCCAGTACAGCAGGACGCAGGCATTGACCACGGCGATCGTCAACACGATGAACGCCCAGCCCGCCGGCCCGTACCAGGAGAACCAGCCCCACGGATAGCGGTGCGCCTGCGGCACGAAGGTATCGGTGCCGAACAGCAGCGCGAGCAGACCGGCGGCGATGATCCAGACCACCGCGACCGCTCGCATGCGCCAGACGCTCCGCCCCGCGAGGGTCACCGCGAAGTGAAACTGGAACGTGGTGATGAGCACGGCCGCGACGGTCGTGGCGTGCGCCCACCATCGGCCCGTGGGTGGCGAAACGCTGTGCATGGCCAGCGCGAGCCCGACCTGCCACGCGCCGATGGCCGAGGACAGGAAGAAGTGCAGCCATCCGACGCGCGAGAATCGCTCGTGGAACAGGATGGATACACCCGCCGCGAAAACGATCAGCGCGCAGAGCGTGCTCGGCAGCGCCAGGGCGTTGGCCTCGTACGCGCCCGCGGGGCCGATTACGTCGGAGATCTGCAAGGGTCGTCGCGTTTCGTGTTCGATGGACCGACCGGCACCCCCCGACGCCGGTGGAAGAGCTCCGAACTCAGTACGGCAGCCAGCGTGGGCGCTTGCTCGAGATCACCTTCGTATTGACGCCGATCCAGTTCAACCCGCCGAAGAGGCGGGCGTGCTCGATCTTGACGCAGCGATCCATCACCACTTCAAGACCGGCGCCCAGTGCCTTGCGCCTGGCGGTTTCATTGACCACGCCGAGCTGCATCCACAGCACCTTCGCACCGATCGCGATGGCGTCCTCGGCAATGGCCGGGATCTCCTCGCTCTTTCGGAAGCAGTCGACGACGTCCACCGGAACCGGAATGTCCGCGAGCGTGGGATAGCACTTCTGCCCCAGCACTTCCGGGTACGACGGATTCACGGGAATCACCGTGTACCCGTGATCGAGCATGTACTTCGCGGCGAAATAGCTGGGGCGGTACCAGTTGGCCGAAAGCCCCACCACGGCGAGCGTCTTGCTCGTGCCGAGGATGCGGCGCAGCGTCGGGATGTCGGTGTCGTCTGCCATGGATCGAGAAGTGAGGTGGAGGTGACAGCCTGCCTGTATACACGAAAACCGGTACGGCTCACGACGTCGCCCCGGAGCCGCGTCCGGTGGCGACCAGCCGCGGTACGTCCTCGGTCGGGAAGGCGACCCCGAAGAAAGGCCCTTGTGCCTGTTCCACGCCGGCGGCCCCGAACTCCGCGGCCAACTGTTCCGATGCCACTGCCGTGGCAGTGATCGTCAGGCCGAGGCCCCGACCGAGACTGACCAGGGCCTGCAATGGCCTCACGGTGTCGCCACCGCGTTCGGCCAGTCGATCGAGCACGCGCGCGTCGATGCGGGCCCGCTCGACCAGAACCTGCCGTAGAGTCGGGAGATCGAGCGGTCCGCCACCGAGGCTGTCCAGGTCGATGGCGATGCCGAGCTTGCCCAGTTGGCGCAAGCGGTCCATCACGACCGCTCCGCTACCGGCACGGCCGAGATCGGTCACGCACAACCGCAGGGCCGACGCGGGCAACCCGTGGGCGGTCAGAACCGCCGCGGGGTCGCGCAGCAATTCGCTCTGTTCGATCTGATGCATCGACGCCGGAAAACTCGCCGGCACGTCGACGGCACCCGTGCGCCGCCACGCGTCGAGCTGCGTGCAAACCGCCTCCAGTGTCCAGTCGAAGAGGCTACCCGCGATCCCCGTCTCCTCGGCAAGACCGACATGGTCCGCCACTTCCATGCGACCGCGGATCGGATCGCGCCAGGTCGCGCGCGCTTCCAGCCCGACGATCGCGCGGCTATGAATGGCGTACTGCGGCTCCCACACGAGCACCAGTTCGTTGCGCAACAGCGCGCGCTTGAGTCCGGCTTCGAGATCGATGCGCTTCAACGCCTGCGCATTCATCGCGGGGTCGAACAGGCGGAAGTCGTTCCGACCCGTTTCCTTCGCGTGATACATGGCCAGGTCGGCCTTCTTCATCAGCGTGTCCGCATCCTCCCCATCTCCCGGGTACAGGCTGATCCCGATCGACACCCCGCTCATCACCTCCGCGCCACCGGCCAGCCGGAACGGCTGCGCCAGCGACTGCAGGATCCTTCTGGCCACCTTGGCCGCATCCTCCCCGCGCTCCACCGGCGAGAGCAACAGCACGAACTCGTCTCCACCCAGCCGCGCCAGGGTGGAGTCCTTGGCACTCTCGGCGTTGCGCATCACGAGGTCGCTCTCGCGTACGCACGCGGTGATGCGCTCGCTCACGGCCTTGAGCAGCAGGTCCCCGGCCTCGTGCCCCAGGGTGTCGTTGACCTGCTTGAAGCGATCCAGGTCGAGGAACAGGACCGCTGCCTGGCCCCGTGCCCGTTCGGCCCGGGCCATGGCCTGGCTGAAGCGTTCCTTGAGCAGTTGCCGGTTGGGCAGGTTGGTGAGCGGGTCGTAGTAGGCGAGCTTGTGGATCTGTTCCTGGGCGGCCATGGCCGCGGTGATGTCGCGCAGGGTCACGACCGCGGCCAGGGGCTCGCGCCCGCCTTCCTGCATGAGCGAGACGCTCACCGACAGGGTGCGACGGCTACCGGCCGGGGTCTGGTACTGGCGCTCCTGACCGACGAATCCGGCCTGCGGGAAGTGCGGCACTTCGTCGTGCCCGAACAGCAACTGACCCACCCCAGCGGCGGGCGATGCGTGCAGCAACTCCTCCGAGCGATACCCCAGCATCTCGCACGCCGCCGGGTTCACCAGCCTCACCATCCCGTCCTGGTCCAGCACCACCACCCCGTCGCTCATGGTGTCCATGAACCGCTGCGCCGCAAATGCAGGCGTGATCTCCACTAACCGGTATCGCCACGTGGTCATCACGTTCAAGGCATTGCCGACTGCGAGGAAGACACCGCCGAGCGGGAAAATGTCCACGCCGAAGAAGGGCAGGAAATCGAACAACCCGAGACAGGCCGTCCCGATGCCGGCCAGCAGCATGAGTGCGCGCCGCGACGTGACGCCGCCCTTCACGCTGTGCCGGTGCAGGCGCCGGCACAGTTCCATGCACGCGAGCACGACGACACCCACGTAGCCTGCCAGCAGCACGCCCCCCCAGCCGTACACGGCGATGAAACCCCAGTCGAAGCGGCGCGCGCCGACGATGAAGCCGTTCGAGGTCCACAGGACCGCGAGCAGGATCGCCGCCCCTGCCCACGTCCCGATCAACGCGAGCCGCAACCGGCCCTGCTGCACGGTGAGCGCATGGATCAACTGGAACAGCAGCGGCAGCGCGATCACTGCGCACGGCAGTGCCACGAATCCGATCCGCAGCAGGGCGGTCGCCTCGTTGGGCGCGGCGATCGAAGCCGCGAGACCGAACTCCCAGCCTGCCAATGCCAGCGAGAGCCAGAAGTGGAGCCAGCCAATGCGCGATCCGTGCTCGTGCCAAAGGATGGCGACTGCCATTCCGACCAGCGCGACACCACAGCAGACGAGTATGACGGTCAAGTCGCGAGCACCGGGTGGTCAGACATGCAAAGGCAGGCTGCGCAGCCGCTTGCCGGTCGCCGCGAACACGGCGTTCGCGACGGCTGGCGCGATCGGGGGAACGCCGGGCTCACCAACGCCGGCCGGCGCATCGCCGCCGGGCACGACGTGGACTTCGATTGCCGGCGCTTCCGACATCCGCAGCGGCGCGTAGTCGTGGAAATTGCTCTGCTGTGCGCGACCGTTCTCGAACGTGATCTCGCCATGCAACGCCGCCGACAGTCCGAACACCACGCCACCCGCGATCTGCGCTTCGATCGTGAGCGGGTTCACCGCCAATCCGCAATCCACCGCACACACGACCCGGTGCACGCGGATCTCGGATTGCATCACCGAAACCTCGGCCACTTCCGCCACCACCGAACCGAAGCTCTCGTGCACGGCGATGCCACGGTATCGCCCTTCGGGCAGCTTGCTGCCCCATTCCGCTTTCTCCGCCACGAGCTCCAGCGCCCTGCGATGGCGCGGCGCATTGCCGAGCAGGCCGAGACGAAACTCGAACGGGTCGACACCGGCCGCGTGCGCCAGCTCGTCGATGAAACTCTCCACCACGAACCCCGTGTACGAGTGACCGACCGAGCGCCAGAACCCCACCGGCACCGGCGTCTCCACCGGCATCCACTCGACACGCACGTTCGGGATGGCGTAGGGCATGTCGACCGCACCCTCCACGGCGTTGGGGTCGACACCGTTCTTGATCGGCGAGACGAGCGTCACCAGCCATTCGGGCAGGAAGCCCGGCACCCAGCGCGACAGGATCGACTGCGATGCGAGGCGATGGCGCCAGGACACCGGCTTGCCCCCTTCGATCGTCGCTTCGAGCACGTGATGGCTTGCGGGGCGATAGAAGTCGTGCTGCATGTCGTCCTCGCGCGACCACACGACCTTGACCGGGGCTTTCATCGCTTTCGACAGCGCCACGGCATCCGCGACGTAGTCCAGTTCGAGCCGGCGGCCAAAGCCGCCGCCCAGATGCGTCGTGTGTATCGCGATCTTTTCTTCCGAGAGCCCGCTCGTCTTCGATGCGACCCGTCGCACACCGCCGCCGAAGTTGGGATCGCCCTGCTGATACTGCGTCGGCACCCACACCTCGCAGCGATCCGCGGTGACGTGTGCGGTGCAGTTCATCGGTTCCATCGTTGCATGTGCGAGGTACGGCAGGCGATAGCGCGCCTCGACTTTGGTCCCGCCCTTCACCAGGGCCGGATCGCCGTCGCGCCGCGCGAGCTTGCCTTCGGCTTCGAGTGCCTGTTCGAAACGGTCAGCCATGGCGATGGTGGACAGCGTTGCATTCGGCCCTTCGTCCCAGGTGATGGCCAGCGCCTCGACACCTTTCCGCGCAGGCCAATAGCCATCGGCAACCACTCCGACGCCGCCCTCGAGCAGGATCGCGTCCTTCACGCCCGCGATCGCTTTCGCCTTCGTGGCATCGAACTGCGCCACCTTGCCGCCGAGAGTCGGACAACGTGCCACGCACGCAGACAGGACGCCTTCGGGATGCACGTCGATGCCGAACGTTGCCGTGGCCTCGACCTTCTCCGGCGCGTCGAGGCGCGGCGTGGGTTTGCCGATGAGGTGCCACTGCGCCGGCGCCTTCAACGTCACCATGGCCGGCACGCCCAGTTTTGCAGCCTCGACCACCAGCGAACCGTAGTCCGCCCGCTCGCCGCTCGAATCATGAATCACGGCGCCGTTCTCGGTGCGGCAGGATTCGGGCTTCACCGTCCACTTCCTCGCGGCGGCCGTCACCAGCATCGCGCGCGCCTTCGCGCCGGCTTCGCGCAGTGGTTGCCAGGCTGCCTTCACGCTCGAGCTGCCGCCGGTGAGCTGCGCGGATCCGAACAGCGGATTGGCGTAGATCGGATGGGCAGATGCGAACTCGTAGCGCACCTTGCTCCAGTCCGCATCCAGTTCCTCGGCGACCAGCATCGGCAGCGCCGTCGCCACGCCCTGCCCCATCTCGGAACGATCGACGATCACCGTGACGATCCCAGCCGAATCGATGCGCACCCACGCATTCGGCACGAACGGAGCGGCGGTCTTCGGCAGCGGCTCCCTCCCACAGCCGGGAATCATCGCACCGATGACCAGTACTCCACCGGCAGCGGCAGTGGTCCTGAGGAATGCCCGCCGCCCGCGCCGTTCAACGTTCATATGCCGCTTCTCGCCTCGAATCGTGCCCGCGTCGCTTCATGGTACTCCGGCGGGCCGGGAGGACATCTGCGCGGTCGCGGGGGCCAGTCGATCGAGCTCGGCGGCCCGCTCGCCGGCCTGCAGCTTCGCCAGGCGCCTGGCTTCGGCATAGACGCGTTCGACGTCACCGCCTTCGCGCAGGAACAGCGCCTCGAACGCGGGCACGCGCTGCGTATAAGTGGCGACGGAGGCGAGATGCGCATTGCCGAGCACCTGAGCGAACCAACGGTCGTAGCCGAGAAAGCCGCCCCACTGCTGCTTCAGCTGCCCGTACTCGTCGCGCAGACGTTCGAACTCGGCGGCCTTCGCAGCGCGCTTCGCCGTGGCATCCGTGGGCCGCGCGTAGACCGAGTCGAGCCTCGCTCGCGTGCGTTCGATCAACACCACGAAATCCCGCCTGCGCGAATACATCGCTTCGAATTCCGACCTCTCCGCATCCGTGCCGACGCGTGCGAGCCAGCGGCGCACGCCTTCCAGCTCGACGGCGGTCGCGAAGGATTCGTTGAACGTGCTGTCGCCGTTCGCGTAGGCCACCTGGTGCGCGAGTTCGTGGAAGATGAGGCGCGCCAGTTCCGCCCGCGGGTAACCGATGAAGGTGTTGAGCAGCGGGTCGTCGAACCAGCCCAGCGTCGAGTACGCCGCCACGCCGTAGACGAACACGTCGTAGCCTTCGCGCCGGATGTCCTCCGCGAAAGTGTTCGCGGCCTTCTCGTCGAACCAGCCCTTGTAGCTGACGCAACCGGCGATCGGGAAACACCACTCGCGCGGCTTGACCGAGAACTCGGGCGCGGCGAACACGTTCCACACGACGAACGGACGCTTCAGGTCCGCATACTTCCGATAGCTGCCGTTGTCGGGCAGTTTGAGTTCGCCGCTCGCGAAGTCGCGGATCGAGCGGGCGGTTTCCAGCCGGGTACGCAACTCGACAGGAGTTGCAGGATCTTCGAGCACAGCGCCGATCGGCCGCGCCTCGTTCGTGAGTGCGAGTTGTCCTCGCGCGGCCTGGTAGTAGTAACCCAGTGTCGAGCATCCCGCCACCAGCGCGAGCGCAGCCAACAGGAGGAAAGCGAGGGCGGCTTTCAACCGCTGGCCTCCTCGCGGGCGAAACGGCCGGACTGCAAAAAGGCGCAAGCCTCCTGCGCGACGCGCGCGGAGGTCAGCATTCCAGTGTGGGTCACCGGTAGCACGAGGTGGTCGGCCATGGTCGGGAGGCGAGTTTCCGCCACGCTCACGGTACCGTCATGGGGACGTGGCAGCCGCGTCAGCAGGGTTCCCATGCCGAAGCCGAGGGAACCGGCGATGACGCCGATTTCGCGGTGCAGTCCCGGATCCGGCAGGAGGTTCGCATGCCACTGCGTGAGCGTGTGGCCGAGCAGTGTGTCGCCGCCCGGCCAGCGCCGCACGGCACGCGCCGCGGCGCTGCCACCCCAGGGGGAACCGATCAGGACCACGCGGCCGGTGCGCGGCTCCGGATCGATGTCGAGCATGCGCAGCGTCAGCAGCCCGCCGAGGCTGTGCCCGACGAAATGGACGACTTCACCCGGCTGTTTGCGGCTGAAGGCGCCGAGCCGCCGGGCGTTGGTGTCGAGATCGTCGGCTACCGAGGCGTACGAGAACGTGACCGCGCGGTAGCCGAATGCAGCGACGCGATGCCGCTGGAGCGCGAGCGTCCAGCCGGACAGCCAGACGCCGTGTACGAGGATGACGGTTTCGCGCATGGATATGCGCGTAGGGTGTAACGGAATGCGCGCCTCGGCAAGAGGCGCGCGATCTTTGGTCTATCTTCGGCGGAACGCGCGCCTCGGGGCCGAGCGGGAGGTTGGTCACCGTCGCGACCTTCGTCCCGAGAACATGAACGCCCTACCTCAAGCCCGGCAGAGTGAAGCGCGTTGTCAGGTCGGAAATGCCTTTGACCACCTGGTTCAGATCAGCCTGCGACCTAGTGGTGTCGATGGGGAGCACCGTCTTCGTGGTCCCGTCGAAGAGGGATATCGGAGACTTGCCCGAACCAGGGACGAAGTCGGGATCGACGAAGATCGCCTTCTGCACTGGCGATCCCTGCCCTCCGACAAGTCCCGTGAGGCCGCCGGAAAGACTCGCCTGGGGCGTGAACGTGGTGACGATCACGTTCTTCAAACCCTGATCGACCGCGAGACCGGGGGCGACTCTCGAATCGAGGGCAGGCGTGGGCAGGGTGAACGTGTCCACCTTCGACACGGCAACCTTGATCGGTTCCATGCTGAAGCTCTTCACCTGACCGCCGTCCGACATCCCCGGCCGCACGTCGATCGGCGGCAACGCATTGAGCGGCGCGTCCATGATCTTCGATTTGGTCGCCGAGTTGACGCCGTTGACCGCGAGATTGAGCGTGTCGATCCCGTTCGATAGCGTGCCGACGCCATGGTTGAGGCGAGTGATCGTTTCGACGCCGGTCCCCGTGTCTCGCTTGACGGCGGACTCCATGTCCGCACCGCGCATGACGATGCGGGCATCGCCGGCCTGGACCGTCATCGGCAGGGGCTTCACGGCGCCGTCGCCGCCCAGGTTCAGGACACGGATGCTGCCGCTGTTCAGTGCGACGCTCTGACCCGCGTCGGCGCCGGTGAGGCGCAGATCCTGGAACTTGAGATCCGACCCGGGCCGGATGCCGACGAAGGAGCCGTCCTGCATCTTCACCTGGGCGAGCGTGTTCGCACCGGTGACCAGTCGCTCGCCCGGTTGAATGAGCTCACCTTTGTTGGCAGGGCGCTGGCTGCCGTTGGGCCCGACGATGAAGGCGTTGCCGCTCTGGAAGATCACCTTACCGATGGGTGCGGCGATTCCCGAGCAGGGAAACACCAGGGCGATCGCGAGCGACAGCGTCAGGAACTGGAGTGGGGACTTCATGGAATGCTCCTCGGTTCTTCGGGAGGGTGGCGGGCGTGGGTAGGCGTCGTTACTTGAGCAACGGCGTGGTCAACAGCGGCGACACCGTGGTCGTGATCGGCGTCAGGACAGTCGTGGTGGTCGGCGCCACGGTGGTGGTCGTCTGCTGAACGACCGGGGATACGACCGAGGTCAGCGGCGTCGTCTGCAGCGTCGTCGACACCGTCGGGGTCGTTTGCAGCACCGTGGTCGTGATCGGTGTCGTAACGGTGTTGATCGGCGTGAGCGTGGTCTGGACCGTGGACGTGACCGGCGTCACCGTCCTGTCGATCGGCGTGAGCGCCGTCGTGCCGACGTCGGTCTTGGTCTTGATGCTGGTGTCGAGCACGTCGGTGCGCAGCGTGCTGAGCGTCCTGGTATCGGTGGACTTGATGATGTCGACCGAATCGACGGATTTGACCGTCTTGACGGTTTCCGTCGACCTGCTGCCGTCAGCGTCCGTCTTCGAGGGAGTGTCGGAGGAAGGCGCCTTGCGCGCCTGGGGATCGGGTACGGCGAGATCCTGCTTGTAGAACTGCGGCACGCTCGGGAGGATCACGGGCGCTGCGCCCGTCACCGGAACGAACGCCACCTGATTGATGGTGACATCGAGCGGATTGCCCTGCCGTCCCTGGACGAAGGTCATGCCGGAATTCACCTTGTCGTAGGTACCCGGTGTCCCGAGGGCGGCCTGGTTCGGCGGGATGTAGAACGGTTCGTGATCGGTGCCGCGGATGCCGATGGTCGCGGTCGCCGTGGAGATCTTGTAGCCCTCGCGGTGTGCCTTGCCGATCAAGCCGGTGATGGAGCGCAAGCCGCCCTTCACGAGCGAAATGAGCAGCGTGGCCTTGCGGTCATCGGCGCCGGCGAAGGCGAACTTGTCGAGTTTCATCTCGGTGTTGGGCCGTACGGAAATCAGGCCGTTGTCCTGAAGGCGCACCTGCGCGAGGCTGTTCGCACCGGTCATGATCGTGTCGCCTTCGAGCAGTTCGCCACCGCGCTCGACGGCGCGAGGCTTGCCGTCCTTGCCGACGACCTTCACCTCACCCACCGTCACGAGGAATTTGCCCGCGGTCTGTGCGAGGGCAGGAAACGCCGCGCAGATCGACAGCAGGAAGGCGGCACCGGTCGCGGCGAGACGCGCGCGGCGATTCACGAGGTTTGCTGCGGACATGATCAGAAATCCTTCCGGATGTTGAAAGACACGTCGGTACGATCGAACGCGTAGATGTCGATGTTGCTCACGTTCTTGATGTAGGTGACCTGCGGACGCACCGACCAGCCCGCCTTGATGCCGACGGTCACGCCGGCCGTGACGTCATAGAGATAGTCGCGACGCTGCTTGCCGAAGGCGACGTTCTCCAGGAGGTATTCGTTCAGGCTCGCCCCCATGCTGGCGAAGCCGCCGATCCGCTCGGTGAAGGCGGCCTGCAATACAAGGCGTACGCCGCCGAAGCGCTTGTCGCCGTCCTGGCGTCGCGGGTCGGCAGTTTCGTAACCGCCGACCGCGTTGATGCCGACGATGGCGCGGCCACCGGCGATCGACCTCGTGAAGCCGAGCACGCCCTGATAGAGGTTGTAGTCGTTCGCCTGCAGCAGCTCGCTCTCGTACTTGAAGCGGATCGCCGTGATGTTGGCGGTGAGCTGGGTCGTATCGTTGAGCAGGAATCGATAATCGGCGTTGCCTCCCACGCTGTTTCGCAGCGTGTTGTGGTCCAGGAAGTAACGACCACCCAGGACGCCGAGCCGGACGTTGTGCCTGCCGCTGCCGTAGCCCACACCCGTCCGCAGATCGACGCTCATGTTGTCGGCCTGGTCCAGCTGGTTGTAGAACCGCGCCCGGGCGTCGCCGCCGGCGAAGAGCGAGAAACCGCGGGAGAGGGAGTGGATCACTTCGCCGCCGAGCGAGACCGCGTTGTAGTTGCTGCTGCTGGGCAGTGCCGACACCGGCAGATCGAAGGGGACGCCGCCCGCGAACGTGATCGGATTGCGGGCGGTCGCGCTCAAGGCGTTGCTGTCGTAGCCGTAGCCGTACTCCATATAGCCGTAGGCCACGGTCTTCTTGCCTTCGGCGTACTTTGTGGCGAGCTTGCCGTAGGCCTCGGCCTGCTGGCGGATGTCCGGCGGCAGGTTCGGGATGCGGATGACGGTCTCGAACTCGAGTTTGGCGCGGGCGTAGTCGCCGAGGGCAAGGTAGGCGCGCCCCATCTCCACGCGCACACCCACGAAATTCGGCTCGATGGCGAGGATCCGCTCATAGATGAAGCTCGCCTTGCTGGGATTGCCCATCTCCAAGGCCGAACGCGCGAGGAGATAGTCGAATTTGAGGTCGCCGGCCCGGCTGTCCTCCAGCGGTTCGAGGAGGCGGTAGGCCTCCTGGTATTTGCCGGCCCGGACCAGTGCCTCGGCGTCCGTCACCTCATCCGCGAGTGCCGCGATGGGCAACGCGCAAAGGGCTGAGATCAGCAAACGACGCATCCGGGACCACCAAGCCCGACAGGGTGCGTCACCAGACTGCCATTTCGCGTCAAAATCTATCGTCATTTTTGTTAACTATCTGTTTTTTATTTGTTACATCACATAAATCTACTATTCTAGGGATTGAGCCAATACGGCTTCCGGCAGCAAATCGGATGCATGGACGCCATCGGAAGACCGTTCGCCGGGGCAAAAACCGGCCTGCGGCGGGTACTAAGCAATCCCCGAACCGCCTATGCCGATCCGGCGGCAAACGCCGGGCACCGCCGGTCCAGGCTGGCGGGTTTTCGGCGGGCTTTACCCCAACCCGGGGGAGCTCTTCCGGGCTACTTTTCCGGTCCGACCGGGCGGATGGGACCGCCCGGGGAGCGGGACCTGCCGGCGATCAGCCGGTCAGGTCGTTCCAGCGTCGGCGCAGGCCGCGGAAACCATCCGACGAGAGTTCAACGGTTGCGACCCGGTCGGCAACGCCCGCCTCGAACCGAACCTCATAGTCGACGATCTCGTTCAACAGGGCTTCGGCGCGCAGCGCGGCCTGGAAGCTGCGGGGAGCACGCATCGTTCGCCCCAGGAGAGTCTTGCCTTCACGGTAGTCACGGTCCGTAGTGATGGTCCGCGCCAGCGTGGCGTGGGTGCCGGGATGCTTCGTCGATCGGGAACGCTGCACTTCCATGATGGGCCTCGCTATCGGGGACGAGCTGCACGTCGAGCTCGGGCCGAATCATTCGGCCAGGCGATCGCGCGATCGCAGCGACACGGTCGAGTGCTGCGTCGCCGACCGCGTGGTTGCGCAATGTGCTACCCATGCTCAATGGCCTACCGACCGCCAAGTTAGCGCACCCGAACTTACAGATCGCTCACAGATCCCGGTCGTCGCGCCGCCGGCGAGTGCTGCGAGCGCCAGCATTCGACCCGATCAACGCCGCCCACAGCTCGTCGCGCCCGCCGAAGGGGCGCGCGTCCCCCTTCTCCACGGGCTCCACCAGCCCGGCCACCTCATGGCCGGGCTGGTCGCTGCGCCGGTAGATGCGCACGATGTAGCTGTCCGCCACCTCGTGGCGGGTGCGCCTGCCGGTCACGGCGTTTCCCACTCCCATTCCATGTCGTCCCAGTTCACGACGGAAGTGACGCCGACGAAGTTGAATTTGCCCTTGCCCTTGATGCCGGTGAACGGGCCTGTTCCCCCGAGCAGCGTGACGGTGCCGGCACTGCCCGTCGGCGTGGCCTTCGATTCGCAGCGGGCGAACAACTTGTGCCCCTCCTTGGTCGTGAAGGTCTTCAGGCAGTACCCGCCGCCGGTCGCATCGCCCACCCAGACGACGTGGTAATGCGAGCGGTCCATCAGCTTGTCGAGCGATCCGCCGCCGCCGTTGTGAAACATGAGTCCGTCGAGTTCTCCGGCCATGACGGACTTCATCGGATGCCCGTCCATCGCCTTGTACTCTGTGAACTTGGTGCTGTTGAGCACGGCATGCCCCACAAACTTGCCGCGCTCTCCGGCCGATGCCGTGCCGATACCGATCAGGATTGCCGCGATGCCGAAGGCCGCGCCGGCCTTGATGACGTTGCGAACCATGGTCCCTTCCTCCGAAGTGTCGCGGCGGACGTCCCGCACGCGAGCGCCATGGTGGCTCCGTCGGCCCTACAGATGACCCACGAAATCGGAAACGAAGGGATGACCGTCAGGGTGCGGTGGGCACGAGCTCGAGCCGGCCGCCCGCACGCTCCCTCTCGCGCCGCACTGCCTCGATCATCGCCTGTGCCGTGGCATCGCAGTACGGCACCCGTGTGAGATCGAGCAAGGTGCGCTCGGCCGGGCTCGCGTGCAGATGCCGTGACAATCGATCGAGCGAGGCATAGAACAGATTGCCGCTGACGGCGATGCGCTCCACGTCGCCCTCGCGGGAAACAGCGAAACCCACCTTCGACATTCCCGCCAGGAGAAACCCGACCGACGCGAGCACTGCGACGAGGATTCCGACGTCGAGTCCGAGAAACGTCACCGTGAACAAGGTCAGCACGAACACGGCACCGTCGACCCGACTGCGCATCAGTTGCCGAACTTCCCGCCCCTGGATCATGCCGATGCCCACCAACGCCAACACCCCGGCGATCGCCGGCATCGGCAGGCCGGTGAGGAGCGGCCCCAGCACCAGCGCGAAAACGATGACCGCGCCGGCGGCGACGATACCGGACAGCGGAGTACGCGCACCCATCTCCAGTGCGACGTTGGTACGGTTGAAACTGCCCGAGCCCGCGAAGGTGGAGAAGAACGGACTCAGCGTGTTGGCGATGCCCTGGGCGAAGACTTCCTTTTCGAGATCGAGATTGCCGGACACCCGGGCCTTGAGATCGCGCGCGATCACCAGGGATTGCGCGAGACCCAGCACGGCGATCGCGACGGCTTCGGGCACGACCGCCTGCACGAACAGCCAGTGCTGTGGCGTCCAGTGCGGCAAACGCAAAGGCAGCGGCTCGAAGGTGACGTGCCCGAGCAGTTCCACCTGGGCGACAACCGGGCCCTGGACGACGCAGATCACCGCGCCCACCAGGCTGCCCGCGATCACCGCGGCGATGATGTACATGCGCGGCATGAATCGTCGCGACACGAGCCCGGCCACGATGGTGACGCCGGCGATGATCGCGGAGTAGGGATTGACCAGGTCCTGCCAGGACACCGCGGCCAGGTAGAACTTTTCGTAGAAGAATTGCGTCGACAGAGGCGACAGGCCGAGCGCACCTTCGACGGCCGAGGTGATGAGCAGCACGCCGACCCCGGTCTTGATACCGATGATGGCTGCCGGACTGAAGTACCGGAAGATCTCCGCCCCGCGCAGCAGCCAGATGCCGAGCTGGATCACGCCGACCATCAGGCTCAGCGCGAGCACGAACTCCATGTAGAGCGGGCTACCTCGGCCAGCGAAAGGCATCACCGTGAGGCTGAGCAGGATCGACACCGCCGTGTTCGGCCCGCCGACGATCGCCGAGTTGCCGAACAGGCTCGCGAGGAACCCCACGAACACCGCGCAGTAGAGCCCCGTCTCCGGCGGCAGGCCGACGAGATAGGCGAAGGTGATGGCCTGCGGGATGACGAGCACCGCACCCACGACGCCGGCAAGCAGCTCTCGCCGTACGTCCACGGTCCGGCGCCAGGAAAGATCGGGCAGCGCTTCGCGCAGCAGCGTCGCCGCGTGCGCGCCGAGGCTCACCGATCAGCCTTTCCCATCCATGTGGAGATGCGGTGATAAATCCGCTCGGCCAGTTTCTTCAATCCGCCCTCGCGCGGATCGAAGGGGCGCAACTGAAGATGCAGGAATGCGGCGACGTCCAGCGCTTCCTGATGGGTGAGGCTGCGCTCGTTGCCCACCGGCATGTTGGCCCAGATGAAGCCCGCAGCACGCTGCACATTGTTGAGGCCTGCTCCCGCGTTGTAGGAATCCGGCCCCCACACGGGTGGTGCGGCCGCGGTGCCGTGGCCGTCCTTCCCATGACAGGGTGCACAGACCCGCGCGAACACCGTGGCGCCTCGCGGCGGATTCGGATCCGCACCCGTGTCCGGCAACGTCGGCACGCCCCAGTGCGCGGGCGGCTTGCCGATCACTTCACCCTCCGACAGATAGTGGACGTATGCGGCCACAGCCTGCACTTCCGGTGCCTCCGGCGGCGGCATCACGCCATTCAGGCTGTACAGGAAACAATCGCGGATGCGCAGCTCGATGCCGTTGCGCACGCCGTTCTTCGAACGCCATTTCGGATAGACCCCCGCGACGTTGAGCGGGAACGCGTCCGGTTGCGTACCACCCTTCAGATGGCAGCTGGTGCAATTGAGCCCGTTGCCCGCGTACCGCGCGGCGTACTTGTTGGTCTCCATCACGATGTTGTAGCCGAACAGGACGTTGGACTCGTAGTCGTCCAGGACCACGCGGGCCTTCAGTTCCTCGATGGTCGGGCGCGCGGGATTGGCGGCCGCCGACATGAGCAATGCAATGCAGACAAATGTGGTGAGCGTTGCTTTTTTCATGGGATGGATCGCGCACGACCCCGCAGGACACGGCACCCGCCGCGTCCTGTGGGTAACCGCGTCGCTGGTCCGATCAACCGGCGAACAGATACTGGCAACCGCGCGATTGCGCGCCCTGGCATGCGACGAGCCCCGAGGGAGCATGGACGATTCCGGGGAGCAGCGCGGCATTCCAGTCGTTCTTGACGTCCTCGGGTTTGAGGCCCATCTGCTTGGCGACCAGCCCGCTGTAGAACGCGATGGCCATGTCGCAGGCCGCCACCTTTACCTTGCGGTCGATCAACTTCTGGAGCGCCATATCCGGCAGGAAAGGCTCCGCCATCGTTGTGTAATAGGGATTGCGCACCGCCGGCGCACCCGTCGCAGGATCGTCGATCTTGAAGAACTCGCCGAGCTTGTACTTGCTCCACGCATCGTCGCCAAGTGCCACGGGAATGGCGTTGTGGCGCATGACCATCACCACCGTCACGTCGTTCTCGGTGATGCCATAGGCCGGCGGTGCCGTGAACAGGAACACCCACGCCCAAGCCATCGCCATGCCGCCGTTGGGCTCGCGCATGTCGAGCAACGCCTTTTGCTTGCCTTTGATGCCATCGAGCCAGCGGGTGAAATCGGTCGCCTGCCCCGCTGCGGCCGCCGTGGCAACGGGCAGCATCGCACCGGCACTGACGATCGCCGCCATCGCCGCAAGATTGAAGATTTCGCGCCGGTTGGTGGGAAGTGTCTCGCTATCCATAGGGATCTCCTCGATTGGGGTGGTTGGATCGAAATCCGGGCTCGGCGAGCGAACCGTCGAGGCGGAGCGGGGGGAGCGCACATGGCAGGGGCGGTGCGCAACGGCCCCCAAAGGACATGCTGCGCCCATATGCCTTACATCGGGCTTACATATACCCGCCACGAATATAGTGTGCGGGGCTGACGACTGTAAGGTCCGAAACTCCGGCGATATAGGCCAGAAATCCGCGATCAGGCTGTGGCCCCGTCTTGCTGCAGTGCACGAGCGAGCGCCTGACTATGCTCGGAGGGAGCGATACCCAGAGTGAGCGACAACGTCTGGCGCAAGCGCCGATAGGCCGACATGCCTTCGGCGTGTCGGCCCAGCGCTCGGTAGCAGCGCATCAGGCCCTGGTGGAAAGTCTCCGCGAGTTCATCGGCTTCGAGGCCGCGGCGGTACCAGGCGATGGCCTCGTCCCAAGCACACTCCGCCTCCGCCTGGGCCCCCACGTCCTCGATCAAGCCGATGAACCGGTGGCGCAACACCTCGCGCCGCTTGGCGGTCCACGGGGCATCGACGTCCCCCGGAAGAAAAGTGCCACGGTACACGCCGCTGGCGCGACGGCGTTCCTCCGGCGTCGATGCCGATTCGGACAACATGGCAAAGCTCTGACCATCGACCCAGCACAGCCTGGGGTTTAAAGTCACGGCTTCGTCGCTCACCAGGATGGCGTCGCTGCGGCCGAGCAGTTTGCGCAGCCGCGCCACGGTGACGTCCAGCGACTTGCGCGCCGCATCCCCCTCTTCGTCCGGCCACAGCACGTCGATCAGCGACGCCACCGGCACACCGTTCGTTCCCATCGCGAGGATCGCCTTCAACAACGCCAGAGGCTTGCGCGGCGCCTTGCCCGTGAACTGCAGGGGAGCCCCGTCGACGATGATCTCGAACCTGCCGAGCGCATGAATCCTCACGGGCCAAGGCCACCGATCGGTGGCACAAGCAGGAGGCGCCAACCGCAAGCCAGTAATGATGTCAGTCACGTAGTCGATCGCGATCCCGGCCTCGATCGCCTCGGCAAGCGCTTCCCGGCAGATCTTCGTCACGCGGAAGAGATTGCCTGGCCGCCAGAACCGGGCACGCGCCCGAACCAGTGTCGCACCGAGCATCTCGAGGCCGACCTCCCGCCCTTCGTATCGCAGCGCGTGCCATGTTTCGATCACGGCTGCGTCGATCTCGAAGTGTGCGAAACACGTGTCGCGAACAAGCGAGCGCAAGCTCCCCGTCCGCTCGAACAATGCCGCACGCTGCCGCGTAAGTGCCAGACCCATGGCGTCGTACGTCTGGGCCAACGCTTCGAGGTAGACCATGCCGGTAGCGCGTGCCGACTCGATGCACGGCACACCCAGCAGCGCGAGAGCTTCGTCATTTCCCGCGACGCATTGAATGTACACGCGCGCGTTGTCGACGTTGCAAACCGATATCGGGTAGCGACAATGCGCGGCGCCGAACACCCCTTCAGCACTGAGCTGCGCGCCTCGAAGATCGCCGTGCGCCACCATGGCGATCGTTCGATAGGTCCAGACCAGGCTCATGATCGCGGGCATGTGGTGGAAGCCATAGGTGCGCGCGATGAGATCGGCCTTGTCCGCCGTCGCGATCGCTTCCTCGTAGCGGCCTTGCAGCGTGCGGTGCAAGGAAAGGCGCAGATACCACCACAACCGGGAGAAGGGCGTGATCTCGTTGCTTTCCGCCAGACTGCTGCCGCGGACGACGGCAATGCTCGCCCGGTCGAAGTCCACCGCGAGATTGCAGTAGGCGAGCAGCATCATGGCCGCTTCCAGCTTGTTACCGGCGGCCAGCTCCTCGTCGAGCATCTCCGTCACCCGCGACACGCACCACTGCAGTCGAGGATGTCCGGGGAACATGTAGAGCAGTCCGAGCAGAAGACTGGAGAGCACGCGCTGTTCGGAACCGGGGTTGTCGGAAAGCCGCAGCCGATCGATCAGCGCCTCCAACGCTTCGACCCACCCCTTCATCGGACGGAAGTCGGCCCATTCGAACACGTACGAGTCGATGATCCCCGACGCAGTCAATGCCTGTCCCGACGGATCGCCGAGGGCCTCGAACTGCGCATAGGCATGTTCGAGCGGCCGACGTGCGCCTGGTTGGTCGACCGGAATGAGCGACAGCCCGAGCCAATAGCGGACCCAGGGATGCGCTTCGAGAGATTCGGCGGGCAGCGTCAATACCCACTCCCGCAACGTCTGCCCTCGCCCATGGGCGAGCAGATCACCGGCGCGCCGCTCGATCAACCGCGTCGCCGCCGGCCAGTCGCGCGCCTCGCGAAACAGCTCGAAAGCGTCGTCGAACATGCCGTTGGCTTCCAGCAGCCTGGCGGCCCGGCTCAGCACTTCGCCGATGTGGTCTGCCCCGAGCACGGCTTCCGCCTGCGCTTTCAGGAATGTGCGAAACAGTGCGTGGTACCAATACACCGGCTCCGCACCGGGCCGCCGATGCGTGAACAGATGCCGCCGGTACAGGTCGTCCAGAATCGCATCGGCGGCTTCGTTGCCGGTCAGCTCGCGCGCGATCGATATGGGCACCTGCGGCAGGAAGGCGGTCGATACCAGGAAGCGCTGCGTCGTCTCGGGCACCCGCGCGAATATCTGTGCGGCGAAGTAGTCGAAGATCGCATCGCGGCCCTCGGGCAGTTCGACCGCGGCAACACCGTTGCGGCGGCGCCCTTCGAGCAGCAACGTAAGCCCCGCCGCCCAGCCCCCGCTCGTGGCGTAGACGCGTTCCAGTTCGACCGGGTCGATGGACAAGCGCGCCGTGGCGATCGCCCTCGCCTCTTCCAGGGTCAACTTGAGCTGGTCCCAGTCCACCAGCTCCACGTGTTCGTTGGCGATCAGGCGCGCATAGGTGTCCGGTGGATCGCGCCGGCTGATCGCCACCAGCACCATCCCGGGTGGAATCTCATCGACAGCTTGAGCCACCAGAGTGTGCAGCGCCTGCTCCGGGCCGACCTCCTGGTAGTTGTCCAGCACCAGAACCGCTTCGTCGGGCAGGCGCGAGAACAGCTCCCGGAAAAAGCGCCGTGAGAACCCTTCCACGTCCTTCAAGTACTCCGGCGTAAGCGCCGGCAGTGGCGTCTGACCTTTGCGGCCGTGTGGCACAGCGGCTTGGCCGAGGTAGTGGAAGAAGGTCGCGAGGTCGGAGTCGCCCGGGTCGACCTGGTACCAGATACCCTTGCCACCCCGCACATCCAGCCAGCTCGCCACCAGCGTGGTCTTGCCCGCACCGGGCGGTCCGACCACGCAGATGGCGGAGCGCCATTCGCGCGCTCCATCCAATTGCGCGAACAGCCGCTCCCGCGCGACCGCACCGTGCAGGCGCGGGCGGGTGAGCTTCGCTAGCAGTCGCTGCACAGGCATGCCATCCGGACGGGTGATGCCGATGGCCTGATTCTAGGCACGGCATGGCCCACAGATGGCACACGGATTGAGTAGTGCCCCGGGAATCGGGAGTCTGGCAACCCAGCCGCAGGCCTTGCGAGATCCGTTTGCTAGACTCCCGCAGTGCCGCATATTCCGCTCGACATCCTCATCGCCGCGCCGCTGATCGTTTTCGCGGCCTACACCATTTTCGGCATCTCGGGCTTCGGCTCGGCGCTGATCTCGATCCCGCTGCTCGCGCACTTCCTGCCGCTGAAGACGGTGGTGCCGATGATGGTGCTCCTCGATTTCTCGGCGGCGTTCACCACTGGCATGCGATTCCGGGGCGACGTGGACCGCGCGGAGGTGAAGCGCGTGATCCCGGCCATGCTGCTCGGGGCGGCCGTCGGGGTGCTGCTGCTCGCGAAGATCCCCGGCGAAGCGCTGATCACCGTGCTGGGCGTGTTCGTGGCGGGATACGGCCTGCATCGGCTGCTTGCGCGGGGTTCACCCAGGCGTTTCCCGGATGTCGCGGCGCACCCCATCGGCTTCGTCGGAGGCGTGCTCGGCGCGATGTTCGGCGTGGGCGGGCCGGTCTACGTGGTGTATTTCGCCTCGCGCATCCACGACACGGCGCGGCTGCGCGCGACGCTGTCCATCGTGTTCTCGATCAGCACCGGGTTTCGCATCGCGCTGTTCGTGCTGTCTGGGCTGCTGCTCGACTGGCGCCTGCTTGCGGCGGCCGTGGTGCTGTTTCCGCTGATGTGGATGGGAACCCGCTTCGGGCAGCGCCTGCACGTACGGATGTCGCAGGTCCAGCTCGCGCGGTTCGTCAGCGTGATCCTGATCTTCAGCGGTGCCTCGCTCGTGGCGAGGGGCTTGGGCTGGCATTGATCGCAAGGGCCGCTTCGCCTCGGCAATCATGAGGGGCCGACCGCTTCGATGGATGATCGCAGCGGTCGGGGCGCTCGCGCTGGGCCTCGCCGCGTGGGCCTTCGTGTTCGAGCCCGCCAGCCTGCGGACCGTGGAGCGCGAAATCACGCCTCCGAACTGGCCCCGTGCGTGCGATGGCATTCGCGTCGCCGTGCTCGCGGACCTGCATGTCGGTTCGCCGTTCAACGGGCTCGACCGGCTGACACGCATCGTCCGCCAGACGCTCGAGGCCAAGCCCGATCTCATCCTGCTGGCGGGCGATTACGTGATCGACGGCGTACCCGGTGGCCGCTTCGTGCCGCCCGAAGACACCGCTGCCGGCCTGCGCCAGCTCGCTGCGCCGATGGGGGTCTGGGCCGTGCTCGGCAATCATGACTGGTGGCTCGACGCGGCGCGGGTCCGGCGCGCGTTCGAGTCGAATGGCATTCCGGTGCTGGAGGACTCCGCCAGGAGGGTCCAGGCGCGTTCCTGCAGTCTCTGGCTCCTGGGTATCGGAGACTTCTGGGAGAGCCGGCACGACCTCCGATCAGCGCTTGCTCAGGTGACAGACGCAGATCCCGTCGTCGCGTTCACCCATAACCCCGATGTGTTTCCCGATGTGCCCGCGCGCGTGAGCCTGACGATCGCCGGACACACTCATGGCGGGCAGGTCCGCATCCCATTCATCGGACGGCCCGTCGTCCCATCCCGATACGGCCAGCGCTATGCGATCGGACACGTCGTCGAACAGGGGCGGCACCTGTTCGTGAGCTCGGGCATCGGGACCAGCATCCTGCCGGTCCGCTTCCTCGTGCCGCCCGAGATCTCGATCGTCGTCCTGCGCGCGCCCTAGGCGAATTCCGTCACGCCCGCCTTGGCGTAGCAGCGCAGGTATTCATGCCGAGCACGGCATAGAGAGGGCAGAAGCGCATCGCAGCCGTCAGCAGCGGCACGATGCCGACGAGACCGAACCACCTGGCGTCGCCCTCGAGGATGAAGAACAGGCTCAACAACGCAATGCCGACGATCACGCGCAAGACGCGGTCGATGTTGCCGACGTTCGCTTTCATTTCTCGATCTCCCGTGAGGCCCGTGAGCACGTCGCTCACGTGATTCATCATGCCCCGCGGTCCCTGCCGGGTCTGTGACCCAGGTCACGCAGCGATGCGGCGCAGGCGCGCTGCATCGACGATCTCGATGTGCTCCCGGGCGAGCGAGACGAGTCCTTGTTCGGCGAAGGTCTTCAGCAGCCGGCTCACGATCTCGCGGACGCTGCCCAGTTCGTCCGCGAGGGCCTGGTGGGTGCTGTGGATGACCTTGCCCTTGCCGAGCAACAGGCTCGCGAGGCGCTGGTCGAGCTTCTGGAACGCGACGGCTTCGACCAGCTGCATGAGCTCGCCGATGCGCTCGGCGAACAGGCTGAAGACATAGTTGCGAAACGGTTCGTGTTCGGACAGGAGGCGCTGGAACACCGGCTGCGGGAGCGCGACTGCCACCAGGTCGGTCTCGGCCACGCCCCGCGCGTTGTAGGCCACGTTGCCGAGCAGGCAGCTCGAGGTCAGGATGCATGCTTCGCCGGGGACGACCCGGTAGAGCTGCAGCTCGCGGCCGGTGGAGCCCACCTTCGACACGCGAAGGCTGCCGTCGATCAGCAGCGGAAAAGCCTGGCAGGGGCTCTCCTCGTCGAACAGCACGGTGCCTGCCTTGACGCTCAGGATCATCGACTCGTCGAACAGCGCGTCGAGCCGCCGGTCATCGAACGATTCGAAGGCGGGGTACAGCGCGCGCAAGCGCTGCCGGATGACGGCGCGATCCATGAAGCGAAGTCTACTGCGGCCGAAGCGGTCGGAAGAATTCCACGATCTCGCGCGCCAGCGCTTCGGGTTGCTCCATGGCGGCGAAGTGGCCGCCCTTCTGCATCAGTGTCCAGCGGCGGATGTCGGTGTACATGCGCTCGGCCACGGATCGCGGTGGGCGGAGGATCTCCTTCGGAAACGCGGCATAGCCCATGGGCGCCTTCACACCGGCGTCGGGGATCGGCCACGGTCCGTGCATCCGCGCGTAGTACGGCCAGAACGAGGAACCGATGGCGCCGGTGAACCAGTAGAGCCCGATGTTCGCGAGCAGGTGGTCCTTGCTGAACACGCTCTCCACGTCTCCGTTGCAGTCGCTCCACCCGCGAAACTTCTCCACGATCCACGCCGCGAGGCCCGCCGGCGAGTCGTTCAGTCCGATGGCGAGCGTCTGCGGCCGCGTGCCCTGGATCCACTGGTAGCCCATGTCTTCCTTGAGCCAGACCTCCAGCTCGCCAAGGAACTTCTTCTCGTCGACCGTGGGGTTCGCGAGCATCTTCGGATCGCGCCGGATGGCGAGCAGGTTCAGGTGGATGCCGATCAACTTGTCGGCGTGCACTGCGCCGAGACGCGAAGTGACGAACGCCCCCCAGTCGCCGCCCTGCGCCGCGAAACGCTCGTAGCCGAGCACGCCGGTCATGAGCTCGGCGAAGCAATCGGCGATCATCTCGAGACTGAAACGCGGCTGGCCCGGGGCGAACGACAAGCCGTAGCCCGGTAACGAAGGGGCGACCACGGTGAATGCATCGGCGGGGTCGCCTCCGAAACGAGCGGGGTCGGTCAGGCGCGGGATGATCTCGAGGAACTCGAATATCGATCCTGGCCAGCCGTGCGAGAGCAGCAGCGGATACGGCTTCGGTCCTTTGCCTTCGACGTGCAGGAAATGCACGTCGATACCCTTGAGCGGGACCTTGAACTGCGGGAATGCATTGAGCCTCGCCTCCTGCGCGCGCCAGTCGAAGCGGTCGCGCCAGTACTCGACGAGCTGTCTCAGGTAGGCGACGTCGGTGCCATAGGCCCAGGGGTCGCCGGGCACCTGCTCGGGAAAGCGGGTGCGCGCCAATCGTTCGCGCAGATCGTCGATCGCGCTGTCGGGAACGTGCAGTCGGAAAGGGTGTGCTGCAGCGGTCATGAGCAATGCCTCCTCGGGGTCACCGAGGAGGCATTGTCATGGCCGGACGCGGGAAGCGTCCAATTCTTTTGCGGGCCTGAATTGGTACATCCCGCGAATCGGACGCCTGCCGCGCGAGGATGCCGGCTACTTCTTCGAAGCCACCGCGCCGGTGTCGACAGGCGCGGGCCGACCACCAGGAAAGTCGGCACGCACGAGGTCGTTGTACGCATCGTTCGTGGACCGGGTTTGCGCATCCGCGCCGTACGTGCCGGTGGGCTTCGCATTCCAGTCGCGCACCAGGTCGGCGTGCGCGTCGTCGGCGCTGCGCGTGCGGACGTTCTCGCCGTAAGTCCCCGAAGGCTTCGCGCCCCAGTTGCGCATCTGGTCCGCATGAATGTCATCGATGCTGCGCGTGCGCACGGCACCGGGCTTGCTGTCATCTGCCCAGCTGTTCGCCGGAACGATGGTCGCCAGCGCGCCCAACGACATCAGAGCCATGGCCTGCACAAAGATCACTACGCGGGTGGTGTTCATCGCGTTCACTCCTTTTCCAGAATTGGAAGAACACGGCCGCAAATCGCAGTCGTGTGCCCCTAACTTACGGAGGGTCTCCTTACACATCCCCTACGTATTGGAAAATTTTCTGCGCGCCGCCTTCGCGGAATCTTGCACTCGAAAGCGAGTTCGCTTACCGATCGCTTACGACCGAAATACGCTTCGCTTACGGATGCGCTTGCATGTCGGCGCCGCCGGACCGCCCCAAGGCGCTGACGCGCCCCCTGAGGGGGCAGCGAGTGCAAGTGAGCGTGGGGGCTTGTTCATCCTAGTGATCCGCTGCGACGTACTTCGCCATGAACTTGCGGTCGATGGAATCCTTCCAGCGCCACACCCACCATCCCTGGAACGAGAATGCGCCCCACGACGCGACAGCGTGACGACCGCCGGTTCCGATCAGCGAGAGACTGAGCCGCTGCGGGCGATAGCGCTTCAATGGTTGATCGGCGAGCGCGAGGCGAAGATTCTCCGCGAGCGGCGGACCCTGACGCACGGCATACACGCCGGACTTCGGACGCGGATGATCGAGCATGGTTGCCACATCGCCCGCGGCGAAGACGCTGGGGTGAGAGGTGGAACTCAACTTCTCGTCCACGAGAATGAAGCCGCGCTCGTCGAGTGCAAGGCCGGACTTGGTCAGCCACGCCGGCGCCGCGGCACCCGTGGCCCATATCACGCAGTCGGCCGGCACCTGCGCGCCACCGTCGAGCGTGAGACCGTGCTGGGAAATACCAGCCACACGCACACCCGCCAGCAACCCGACACCGTTCTTCGCGAGCACGCGGACGAGACGACGGCGCGTCCCATTGGAGTGCCCCTCCAGGATCGCTCTTCCCTGCGTGACGAGCGTGAAATCCGTGAGCGGCGCTTCGCCGCTTTCGTGCTTCAGCCGGTGACGCATGGCAAGGCACAACTCGACACCCCCTGCACCACCGCCCACGACGGCGACGCGCAACGGGCGCTCGCGCGCTTCCAGCACCAGCGCGTCCCAGACCTCGAGGAAGCTGTCCACGGGCTTGACCGGGACGCCGTGCTCCTTCGCTCCCTCGATGTCGGCGAGCGGTGGCGCCGAACCGATGTCGAGGCTGATCACGTCGTAGGTAAGCACGCGCCGATCGGCACACAGGATCTGCCGTTCACCGGGATTGATTGCGATGACGCGCGTGGGCACCAGCCTTGCACCTGCGAGGCGAGCGAGTGCTGCGAGATCGATGTGGCAGTCCCGCCACGTGTAGTGACCGGCGATGAGTCCTGGGAGCATGCCCGAGTAGGACACGTCGGCCACTGGTGTCACGAGAGTGATCTCGACTCCAGGCATCGGCGCGACTCCGAAGCGGCGCAGCACTTCCACGTGCGCGTGCCCGCCGCCGGCAAGGAGGAGCCGCTTCATGCGGCGTGGGGCAATCGCGCGACGAGCAGCGCCGCCTGGGGGTCGGCGCGCACTCGAACGAGATCCTCCGGTCGATCCACGTCCCAGCGCGTCGCGACTTCGGAAGTCCGCCAGCCGAGGGCCGCGCAACGCTCACGCGTCATCGACAGCACGGCATCAGTGCTCCACGGCATCCCGTCGAACACCTCGTCGGCGACGCGTCGCAAGCCGACTAGCCAGTAGCCCCCGTCTTCCGCCGGACCGAACACGGCATCGTCGCCGGCGGCGAGGGCATTGGCCGCCTGACGGAGATCCTCGGACATCATGGAGGGCACATCGGTGCCGACAAGGATGGCGGCCGGATGACCTTCCAGGGCTGCGCGCAATGCGTGCGCCATGCGGGCACCGATGTTAAGGCCGATCTGCTCGCGCAGTGCGACTTCGTGCCGGCGACGGCATACGTCGAAGAAAGGATGCGTCACATCCGGCGCACACCAGAGTTCGACCGGGCCGATCGCCGCCGCGCACGCGGTCTCGATCGCTCGCAGCGCAAGACGCGCAGCCAATACTGCCGCGGGTCCTTCACCGATCTGCGCGGCGATGCGGGTCTTCACCTGGCCGGGTTCCGGCGCTTTCGCGAAGACCAGCACCGCGGTGCGTGCGTCAGGATTCATGCGGCTTGTAGCCACGGGCGAGGCGCGCCGGTTCCGCGCCGAGAAAGTACGCGAGCCGCAGGCGCCACATCCGGAGAATCGTCCGTGCGACACCGTGCTTCTCCCACCGTCTTCCGGAAGTGGTCACGCGCGCACGTAAGCACGCAGGTCGCGAGATTCGTTTCAAGGCGGCGCACAACGCAATGTCCTCCATCAGCGCGATCGCCGGATATCCGCCCGCCTGCGCGAAGGCGGCACGCGTGACGAACAGAGCCTGATCGCCCGTGGCGATCCCGGTCAGCCGGGAACGCAGGTTCATCATGAATGCGACGACTCGCAACATCGGATGCCTGCCTTCGATGCGGACATCGAACCGGCCCCAAACACGATCGTTCCCCATGAGGGATCCGGAAACGAGTTCGTCGGCACGACCAGGCAGCGCAGTGTCGGCATGCAGGAACAGCAGGACATCGCCCCGGGCTTCGCCCGCTCCGGCATTCATCTGTAGCGCGCGCCCACGTGGCGCCGTGAGCACGCGGTCAGCCAGGGGACGAGCCAGATCCACCGTGCGGTCGACACTGCCACCATCGACCACGATGACTTCGTGACCCCGGTCGCGCAGCGGCTGCAGGGCTTTCAGCTGATCGACGATGCCCGCGGCTTCGTCGAGGGTGGGCAGGATGATCGAAAGACGCATCCCTACAGCCTACAACATGAGCACGGTCTACCGCTTCGCGTCGTTCAGCGACCAGTCGTAGTCGAGGTACTTCACCTTCACCTTGCCCTCGCGGACCGCCTTCTGGTCCTCGGGCTTGTCGGCTAGCAAGGTCGCGTACTTGCCGAGGAACTGCTCAACCGACGCGATGCCCCGGTAGCCCGAAGAGAAATCCTTTTTGTACCAGTCGAAGATCTTCGAGACTTCGAGCACGTCGCCGGCGTAGCGGTTGCGGGTGCGGTCCGACAGGAAGCGCTCTGCCTGCTCCTCCAGCTGCCGGTCGAGCCGATCGGGGACGTAGGCTTCCTCGCGCAGCATGGGGCACCCGATGGACGCGCAGTTGACGGCGAAATGGATGCGCGGGTCGTCGAAGGCGCCCGGCGCGCGGATGGTGTCCTGCTCGATGCCGTCGAGCGTCATCGGCTTGCCGAAGAGACTGAAGAACTTGTCCTTCCACGGATTCCCGAACACCGAGCCGAAGTCGCGGATCGACTTGAGATCGGGATAGCGCGTGAGGATCTTCTCGACGGTGAAGGCGTTGTACGCGTTGATGAGAAATGTGAGCTGTTCGGGTTTCTTCCAGCCAGCGTACTCGGTCGCGGACACGCCGGAGAGCGAATCGAGGTAGCTCTTCAGGGTGGCGCGGTCCTGGGCGAAGCCGGTGTAGTTCGCCTTGGATGCCTTGCCTCCATCGATCACGACCACGTGCTTTTTCAGCAGCGTGGTCCAGGCGGCGTGTGTGTGGTCGAAGGCTTGGGCTACCGGGGCCGCGAGCAGGCAGCAGAAAAGCAAAGCGCTGAACGCGGAGGACGCCAAGGACGCGGTGGAAAGGCGAGAAGTATTCATGTGATCGTGTTCAGTCGGTCTTGGTCATTGGGAACTTGGAATCCGTCAGGAGGCTGTTGATCTTGCTTTCCACCGCGTCCTCCGCGTCCGCCGCGTTGAGCGCTTTCTTACGCACCCATTGAGCGCCCCACTACCCTCGCATCCACGCGTGATACCGCTCCAACCACCGGAGCGCCCCTTGCGGCGCATGCGCACGTTTCCAGTTGCCGGCCGCGTACTTGTTCGCCTCGGTCAGGGTCGGATAGATGTGGATCGTTCCGAGGATCTTGTTGAGCCCGATGCCGTACTTCATGGCGGTGACGAATTCCGCGATCACGTCGCCCGCATGTTCGCCCACGATGGTCACGCCCAGGATGCGGTCCTTGCCGGGCACGGTCAGCACTTTCACCACGCCATGGGCCTCGCTGTCGGCGATCGCACGGTCGAGGTCGTCGATGCCGTAGGTCGTGACTTCGCAGGCAATGCCCTTTTCCTTCGCTTCGGTCTCGTTCAGCCCCACTCGTGCCACTTCGGGTTCGGTGAAGGTGCACCACGGAATCACGGAGAAATCCGCCCGGAACCGGCGGAACCGCCCGAAGAGCGAGTTCACCGCGGCGTACCAGGCCGTGTGAGCCGCGGTGTGCGTGAACTGGTACGGACCGGCCACGTCGCCGCAGGCGTAGATATTGGGATATTTCGTCGCGAGGTACTCGTTCACCTCCACCGTCCGCGCCTTCGTGGTCGGGATGCCGAGCGTTTCGAGACCGAAGCCGGTGGTGTTCGCAACCCGGCCCACGGCACACAACAGCAGATCGAAGGCGATCCGCACTTCGCGACCACCCGATTCGGCGTAGAGCACCTTCTCGCCGTTCTCCACCGCAAAGCGTTGCGCCTTGTGATTCACCAGAACATCGATGCCTTCGGCGCGAAAGCTCGCCATCACCATCTCGGAGATTTCCGGATCTTCGCGGATCATCAGCCGCGGCAGCATCTCGACCTGAGTCACCTTCGAACCGAACCTCGCGAAGCATTGCGCGAGCTCGCAGCCGATCGGCCCGCCGCCGAGCACGAGCAGGCGGGGCGGCAGCACGCGCAGCTCCCAGAGCGTGTCGGAAGTGACGTAGCCCACCTCCTCGACGCCCGGAATCGGCGGCACGAAAGGGCGGCCGCCGGTGGCGATCACGAGGTTGCGCGAGGTCAGTGTCTGCTTGCCTTGCGCGGTATCGACTTCCACCGACCAGGGCGACGTGATCGTTGCCGTGCCCGCGATGCATTCGACGCCCAGGCCCGTGTAGCGCTCCACCGAATCGTGCGGCTCGATTTCCGCGATCACGCGTTGCACCCGCTCCATGACCTCCGCGAAGTCGAAGTCCGCAGTGGCATTGCGGATGCCGAACTCCTTCGAGCGCTTCACGTGCGACAGCAGCTTCGCGGACCGGATCAACGCCTTCGACGGCACGCAGCCGAAGTTGAGGCAGTCCCCACCCATGCGGTGCTTCTCGATCAGCGTGACCTTCGCCTTCACGGCAGCGGCGATGTAGGCGGACACCAGCCCTGCCGAGCCCGCGCCGATCACGACCAGGTTGCGGTCGAAGCGGGCGGGCTTCTTCCAGTTCGCGTAGACCTTGCGCGCCTTGATCGCGTCGACCACCTTTTTCGCCACCAACGGCAGCACCCCGAGCGCGACGAAGGACAGCAGCAGACCAGGGGACAGGATGCCACGCAGGCTGTCGATTTTCGCGAGCTGGGTGCCGGCATTCACGTACACGATGGTGCCCGCCAGCATGCCGAGTTGGCTGACCCAGTAGAAGGTGCGCGTCTTGAGCGCCGTGAGCCCCATCGCGAGGTTGATCACGAAGAACGGGAATGCCGGCACCAGCCGTAGCGTAAACAGGTAGAACGCACCTTCCTTCGCGATGCCGGCGTCTATCGCCTTCAGCTTGTCGCCGAATCGCCGCTGCACCACATCGCGGAACAGGAAGCGGCTGGCGAGAAATGCGAGCGTCGCCCCGATGCTGGAAGCAAAGGACACCACGATGGTGCCGGTGACGATGCCGAACAGTGCGCCGGCGGCCAGGGTCATCACGGCCGCACCCGGCAGGGACAACCCCGTGACCGCGACATAGGCCACGAAGAACGCCGCGATCGTCATGGCCGGGTTCGAGCGATACCACGCGTCGATGGTGGCCTGCTGGCTCTTCAGGTAGTCCAGGCTGAAGAAGCGCCCGAGGTCGAAAACGAAAAACGCCGCGATGGCGACGACGAGGACCACGACGACGATCAGGCGGCTTCGGTTCACGCGGGCAGGATTCCCAGAGGGTCGACGATCCGTGAGCGCGGATTCCGGTCGAGTGTAGCGCATCGAGGCTGGCGGGCCGTCGATCCTGCGGTGATACGCACGCAGGCGCACAAATGGATGCGGCGCCCTTTCGGAGCGCCGCATCCGCGAAGCGCTGGGACTACGTCAGTCGTTGATGCCCGGCGCCCGCACTTCCTTGGCCGCGTGCGTCAGCGTCTCCGGTCGGGTATCGCAGGTGGGCCGCGCGCCCGAGTACCCCACGCGGGCGGGACTCTGGATGCTTTGCAGGTACAGCTTCTGGATGGCGTAGGCCTCCAGTTCGCGCTGGTACCAGCGCTCGCAGGCGGCTGCCGTGGACATCGAGTGCCCCAGTTCCTGCATGTAGTGCACCATCTCGTGCAGCAGGATCGAACGATGGAACAGGTTCTTCTCCGGCTGCAGTTCCTCGGAGAACAGGATGCCGTGGGTCGGTTCGTACATTGCGGACACGCCGCACTTGGTCGCCGTCTCGCCGCAGGCGAGCCGGTCGAGTTCCTTGCGCGAGATGCGCGAGACCATCGGCATCACTTCCGGCACCCGGTACTTCGATAGTTGCGAAGCAGTCCGCAGCAGGTACTTCGAGAGCTCGATCATGTCGTCGATCTCGCCCTGGTCGCGGGGATTGTCGTACTGGGTTTCGAAGCCGCCGTCGCGGTAGGCGGAGTAGGACTGCGCGGACTTCGGCGCCGGGGCGGCCCAGCTGCCCTCTCCGGCCGCCAGGAGCGGGATCGGCAAGGCGAGCGACGTACAGGCGGCAACGGCGCAAACGAGGCGAGAGACGATGGAGATCACGGCAGACCGCTCCTTCTCCCCTCCCTCTTTCTTTGGATCACCGCGGCCGATGCATCCGGACGACGCCACCTGACCGCACTCCCGAGCGCACGGTCCGGTTTTATCCCACCGAAGCCAGCATGCACGTCGAGTCATCGACCGCCACCAACCCCGCGGCCAAGACCCGCTTTGCACCACGATCGCGCCGGCTTTTGGGCTTTCGCCCCGATTTGGACCGGTGCGGCCGGAAAAGAAGGCCTCGCGGGACACTGTCGCATAAAGCGCGCCATGGGTGGGCACCCGGGCGGCCCCGGCGATCAGGTACTGGCCTCGGTGCCGTCGGGTCGGAGCTTTTTCGCCCGGTCGAGCTTCCGGTCCAGCGCCTGGGCTTTCTCGTCGGCGGCGGCGCGCTGCTCGGCGGTGAGCTGCGCGGCCACCTGCTGGAGCAGGCGGCGATTGTCCTCGGCTTCGGCCGCGTCCTCCCCGGTGAAACGCAGCGCGCCGACCGAATACCAGGCGTAGGCCTCGGCGGCATCTGCCTTGCCCACGCCCTGTCCGGACTGGTAAAGCTTGCCGAGGCTGTACATGCCCAAGGCCGTCCCGCGCTCGGCCGCCTGGCGGTACCAGCGGGCGGCTTCAGCGTAGCTCCGTTCAGTGCCCCGGCCCTGCTCGCTCAGGTTGCCGATGTTCCACATGGCGAGCCCGTCGCCTTCGCGGGCCGCCTCGCGGTACCAGTTGAGGGCCAGCTCGTCGTTCTGCGGGACGCCGTAGCCGTTCTCGTAAAGGTCGCCGACGGCGTTCATCGCCCAGGCGTTGCCGCGCTCGGCGGAGCGCATCCACCACTTGAAGGCCTCTTCGTAGTCCTGCTTGACCCCGTGCCCATTGGCGTAGATCAGGCCGACGTTGTTCATGGAAGGCGTGTAGCCGAGCTTGGCGGCGTGCTTCCACCAGTTCAGCGCCTCCTTGAAGTCCTGCTTCACGCCACCTTCGCCGCGCGCCCACAGCCAGCCGACGTTGTTGATGGCCCGTGGATCGGACCGATCGGCCAGCGGCGCCAGCTGCTTGCCGTCGATCACGGCCGAACCCGGTTCGGGGACGGTGAAGGTCTGTTCCTGCTCGACCGCCTGGGCGCCGGCGGCGAACGCCAGCATCGTTGCAATGGTCACTGCCCTGAATGTCATGCCGATCTCCCGTTGCCCCTCGATCCCCTGCCTGTCCGACACTGTAGCCCGAGGACTGGTTCTCAACCGCGCAGAAAAGGCTCCAGGTCGGCCAGCAGCCGCTCCGGGGCCTCCTCGGGAATGAAGTGCCCGCACGGCACCGGATGGCCGCGCACGTCGGTGGCCTTGTCCTTCCAGGTGGCGAGCACGTCGAACAGCGTGTGCATCTTGCCGAACTCGCCCCAGATCACGAGCGTGGGACAGCTCACACGCTTGGCGAGATCGGCCTCGTCGTCGGCAAAATCCTCGTTGGGCGCGGCGCGATAGTCGTCCAGCGTGGCGCGGATGGTGCCCGGCAGCCGGAACACCCGCAGGTATTCCTGCACCGCGGCCTCCTCGAAAGCGCCTGCCTGGGCCGACAGCGCCCGGAACATGGACCGGAGGAACGGTTCGAGCGTCGCCTCGATCATGAGCTCCGGCAGGTCGGGCACCTGGAAGAAGAACCAGTGCCAGTAAGCGGCGGCCAGCTCGCGGCCGGTGCGGCTGAACAGCGTGTGCGTCGGAACGATGTCCAGCAGGCACAGCTTCGTCACCGCGGGACCATGGTCGAGTGCCAGCCGATGCGCGACGCGCGCGCCGCGATCGTGGCCGACCACCGCGTACCGTTCGTGGCCGAGGCCGCGCATCAGTTCGTGGATGTCGCGCGCCATGGTCTTCTTGTCGTAGCCCGTGCGCGGCTTGTCCGAGTCACCGTAGCCGCGCAGGTCGGGCACCACGACACTGTGGTTGCGCGCCAGCGCGGGGGCGACCTTGCGCCACATGATGCCGCTCTGCGGATAGCCGTGCAGCAGCACGACCGGCGTGCCGCTACCGCCGGTCCAGGTGTGGAGCCGCACGCCGTTGGCGCGCGCGTAACCCGGCACGAAGCCTTCCATCATGGCGAGCCGCGCCTCTTCATCGATTCTGCAGGTACTTCTCGAGCCGGGCGATGCCTTCGGCCAGTACCGGAATCGGCTTCGGATACGAGAATCGCACGTGCTCCGACGCCCGATTCGTTCCGAAATCCACGCCCGGGGCGATGGCCACACCGGCTTTCTCCAGCACGTCGATGCAGAAGGTGTAGCTGTCGTCGGTGAGCTTCGAGCAGTTCGCGTAGATGTAGAACGCGCCCTCCGGCACCACCGGAATTTCGAAGCCCAGTGCCTTCAACCGCGGCAGCAGAAAATCGCGCTGCGCCCGGAACGCTTCGCGTCGGGCTTCGTGTTCGCGCACCGCCTCGGGCGAGAATGCGGCGATCGCGGCCTGCTGCGCGACATCGGATGCGGAGATGAAGAGGTTGTTCGACAGCTTCTCGACCTCGGCCATGTAGGCCTCGGGGGAGACCAGCCAGCCCAGGCGCCAGCCGGTCATGCCGAAGTACTTCGAGAAGCTGTTGATGATGAACACGTCGTCAGCGAATTCGAGCGCGGTCCGGTCTGGCCGGCCGTAGGTGAGCCCGTGGTAGATTTCGTCCACGATGAGCACGCCGCCGTGCGCGCGCACCACGGCATGGATCGCCTTCAGTTCCTCGAAATCGATCAGCGTGCCGGTCGGATTCGACGGCGTCGCGAGCATCACGGCGCGGGTCTTCGGCGACCAGTGGCGTTCCACCAGTTCCGCGGTGAGCTGGTAGGCGCTGGCGGCGCCCACCGGGATGCACACCGCGCTCCCGTTCATCGTGCGGACGAAGTGCCGGTTGCAGGGATAGCTCGGATCGGCCATCAGCACCTCGTCGCCCGCATCGATCAGCACGCCCATCGTGATGAGCAACGAGCCCGACGAGCCCGGCATCACAGCGATGCGCGACACCGGGACGTCGACACCGTAGCGGGTGCGATACCAGGCACCGATCGATTCCCGCAGCGCCGCGATACCGAGTCCCGCGGTATAGCGCACGTGGCCCGACTGGATCGCGCGGATGCCGGCTTCGGCGATGGGCGCGGCGACCGGGGCGTCGGGTTCGCCGATCACCATGTTCACGATGCTGCGGCCGGCGGCTTCGAGTTCCTTGGCGCGGGAGACCAGCACCACCACGTGGAACGGATCGATGTCGGCCATTCGGGCCGCCACGTGCGGGGTGAGACGTTCGGGACGGTTCATGAGACAGTTGGGGCGGACCGTTGCGGGTGATCGGACAGGCCCGATGGTAGTGCATTCGTCGCCGGGCCGGAGCCGGACGGGCCGACGTCCGCCGGGACCGAATCCCGATCGGACCGTTGCCTTCCCTTCCGGCGCTCGCGCATCATCTCGTTTTTGGGGAGGCACAAAGTGAAGATTGCAGTCATCGGCGCCGGCGGTGTGGGCGGCTATTTCGGGGCACGGCTCGCGCATGCGGGCGAGAACGTCACCTTCATCGCGCGCGGTTCGCATCTGGACGCCATGCACGAGCATGGCCTTCGGGTGCGGTCGGTCAACGGCGACATCAGCGTCAATCCGGTTCAGGCGACGGACGACGCCGGAACCGTGGGCATCGCGGACCTCGTCATGATCGCCGTGAAACTCTGGTCCACGGCCGATGCGATCGAGACGGCACGGGCCATGGTGGGTCCGGACTCGGCGGTGATCTCGTTCCAGAACGGCGTCGAAGCGGAGGACGCGTTGGTGGCCGCCTTCGGCAAGGCCCGCGTCCTGGGCGGTGTCGCCAACATCGCGGCGCTGATCGAAACTCCCGGCCTGATCCGCCACAACGGTGCGATGGCGCTGTTGCAGTTCGGCGAACTCGACGGGTCGCGCACGGCGCGCGTGGAATCGCTGCTGGCCATCTGCAAGCGCGCGGGCATCGACGCCAAGGTTCCCGACGACATCGGCAAGGCCATCTGGGAGAAGTTCGTGTTCCTCGCGTCGCTGTCGGCGATGACCGCGCTCACGCGCCTGCCGCTGGGGCCGCTGCGCGAGGACCCCGATACACGTGCGCTGTTCCGGCAACTGGCCGACGAGGTGGTCGCGGTAGGTCGCGCCAAGGGCGTGCCGCTGAGCGATGCGACCACCGATGCCATGATGACCCGGCTCGACGGCCTGCCGCCCGACATGGTGGCCTCGATGCTCGGCGACCTGAAGCGCGGAAATCGCCTCGAACTGCCCTGGCTCTCCGGCGGCGTCGTCGAAGCCGGCCGCAAGCTGCACGTTCCGACTCCCGCCCATGCGTTCGTCTACGCCGCGCTCAAGCTGCACGCGCCGGGGCATCACCCGATGGCGTGACACCAATGCCGCCCGCGCTGCGCGAAGCGCCCTGGGTCATCCCGCTGGCTCTCGCGCCGATGCTGCTGCAGAGCGTCGCGGACGGCCTGTACAAGGAGCCGCTGTACCACTGGTCGACAGCGGCTTTCTGGTTCGTGGACGTCACCAAGTTCGTCCTGCTGCCGGGCGCCGTCCTTTGGTGCCTCGCGCGCTTCGGCGGCGTGCGTCCACGAGACTTCGGCCTGCGCTGGCCACGCACGCCGGACGAGCGCAATGCCCTGCTGGGCGGTGCGTTCTTCGCGTGTTTCGTTCTCGTGCCGGTCTATTTCCTCGCGCAGGACTGGATCTGGAGCGCCTGGCCACACTCGGCGCCGGAGTTCACCTACGAGTCCGCACTCCCGACCATGCGGGTGCTGCGCTGGCTCACGATCGGTTACTACGCGCTGACCGCCGGCCTGGTCGAGGAGATCGTTTTCCGCGGCCTTCCATGGACCTGGGCCACGCGGTTCGGCGACACTCGCATGACACGCTGGATCTGGGTCGCGGTCACGTCGGTGCTGTTCGGCCTCGCACACTGGGAGAATGGCGCGCCCGAGGTCCTGGCCGCGATCGTCTTCGGCGTCGGCGCGGCGATGATGTACCTGAAACTGCGCAGTCTCTGGCCGCTGATCCTGGCGCACGTGGTCGCAGACGTGATCGCGTACGCCTGAGTCCTTTCCCACGCATTCCAAACCACCAATCAAGAGGAGATATCCGCAATGCCATCCGCGCTCACCATCCGCAGCCTGCGCGTCCGTCCGGTGTCCGTACCGGTCCGCATCCAGCCCGTTGCAGCCACCGGTGCGATTCCGACCATGCCGCTGGTGTTGCTGGATCTCGAAACCGAGCAGGGCATCACCGGCCGGTCGTACCTGTTCGGGGTCACCGCGGTGGCACTCAAGCCGGTGGTCGAAGCGCTCAACGGGCTCGCCGGACTGATCAAGGGCGATCCGGTTTCACCGTTCGAGCTGGATTCGAAACTGAAGAAACGCCTGACGCTGCTCGACACGCCGGGCGTGTTCGGCCTCGCGCTCGCCGGTATCGACATGTGTGCCTGGGACGCGCTGGCGCAGGCCCGCGGCGTACCGCTGGTGACACTGCTCGGCGGCCATCCCCGACCGGTGAAGGCGTACAACAGTTGCGGCCTGTGGGTCGGCGACGTGGCGAAGCTGCCCGACCAAGCCTCGCAACTGCTCGCCGAGGGCGGGTTCAGCGCGGTGAAGATGCGGCTCGGTCGCGACGATTTCGCGCAGGATCTCGCGGCCGTACGCGCGGTGAAGGCACGCATCGGCGACGGTGTCACGCTCATGTGCGACTTCAACCAGCGCCTCACCTGGAACGAGGCGATCCGTCGCGGGCGCGCGCTCGACGACGAGGGTCTGTACTGGATCGAAGAGCCCGTGCGCCACGACGACTATGCGGGTGCGGCGAAGATCGCGGCCGAGGTGAAGACGCCGATCCAGATCGGCGAGAACCTCCTCAACAGTTTCGAGCTGCTCCAGGCGCTCGATGCACGCGCGATGGATTTCGTCATGCCCGACGTGCAGCGCATCGGCGGCGTGACGGGCTGGCTGCGCGCCGCGGCGATCGTGCACGCGCACGGCATGGAGATGTCGAGCCACCTGTTCCCCGAGTTCAGTTCGCACCTGCTCGCCGTGACACCCACGTGCCATTGGCTGGAATACGTGGACTGGGGCAACGCCGTGTTGAAGGAACCCGTCGAGATCAGGAACGGCCACGCCGTGATTCCCGACCGTCCGGGCGCCGGCATCGAATGGGACGAAGCGGCGGTGCAGCGCTACCTGGTGACGTAACCCCGAAGAGACATATTGCGGCGCCGCAAGTCTCCCTTGAGGAGACTTGCGTCCGGACTTTGGTTCGTAACCACGGAGTTGGCTGGAAAGGTTACCCGCCAAGACATGGGAAAGTGGCGCCGCCGCGCACTTCATGCTGCAGCACGATACAAATTAAGACCGCGTCGACGCGCTTCTCGAACGTTTGCAGGAGAAAGAATTTCTCATACACTGCTGATCGACCAGAGCAAGAATAGGTTGTACGTGACTCGCTCGATTCGGCGTGTGACGGAGCAGCCAGAATGTCGCGCCGACTGGGGGAGATCTTGCAAGAAGACCACGTTGCACTACCGCAACACGAAGGTGGTTTGAGCGCGACCTCGGTAGGCGAACGCCCGTCGGCCATCGAGCCGGCGGAGTCCTGTACGTGCGCGCCCCGGCGGACGCTCTCATTGCGTCGCCCTGGCCGCCCCGCCCGACGCTGCCGAAGCATTCGGCCGCGCGATGGCGCATTGTTTTCGAGAGGGATCTGACGACGAGTCGGCGCCGTTGCATTGCCGTGTGCCAGTACAACTACAAAAACAGCTTTCACGAGGAGACGAGTATGAAACCGAGAGTGGCCGTTGCGGCAGTGTTGGTCGGATTCATGTCGGGACTGATCGGGTCGGTCGGCGCGGCCGATGACCAGAAAGCGAGGCTCGAGCGCGCCGGCAACTGCAACGACGCGAAATCGCAGATGGCGTACTTCTGCGACGAGAAGAACGCCGCGTCCGACTCGATGGTCGCCATCGGCACCGCCTGCAACAACGCCAAGAACAACGTGAAGGCGGCGTGCGAGGGCATCGACACGCCGGACCCGGAGTACAAATTCGACGACAAGAAGAAGTAGCAGGCGTCCGGCGCGGATCGGTCCGCGCCGGCGAACGCACCGCCACGAAAGGGGGTACCTGTGAAGACGACTTGCTTGATCGGTGTATTGGTTCTGGGGCTTTTCCCGGCACTCGGCATTGCAGCGGAAAAGGACACGCGGGGTGGCACGTGCGACGACGCCAAGAAGCAGCACGAGTACTACTGCGAAGGCAAGAACGATCCGAACGACATCTTCACCCAGGCCAACATCGCCTGTAACAACGCGAAGCGGAACATGGCCGCGGCCTGCGAAGGCAACGTCGCACCGGATGCGGAGTACAAGTTCGACAAGAAGTGACCACCAGATTCGCTATGGAGCCCGCACGACGATTCGGGTTCATTGCAGGTAGTCGTGAAAAAAGCCACACGCGACTTTTACCAACGTAACGCCCTGAAGGAGGAGTCATGACAACACAAAGACACATCGGCGTGCACATGAGCGACGAGGAGATGAAACTGGTGTCGCCTGCCGAGGAGACGGCCTTCCGGTCGCCGGTACCCACCCAGATGGTCTCCAACGGCGAGTACAACCCGTTGCCCCAGACCGAGCAGCAGAAGAAGGTCGAGGGCCTGATCAAGGAGATGGCCGACGTCCAGGCCAAGCGCCACAACATGGATCGGCGCCAGTTCCTGGCCACCAGTGCCGGCATGGCCACCGCCTTCCTCGCCATGAACAAGGTCTTCGGCCCGGTGTTCGACGTCTCCGAGGCCGAAGCGGCCGACATGGAGATCTCCAAGTACCGCGCCGGCCAGCTCTCCGGCCAGTTCATCTTCGATGACCAGACCCACTTCATCCGCGACGACTTCAAGCAGGAAGGCCTGCTGGGTCTGACCAAGTGGGCGGTAGGGGCCAAGGTCAATCCGGACATCAACTCCGCGCCCATGACCCTGGCGCGCTACAAGATGGACAACTACCTGAAGGAGATCTTCCTGGACAGCGACACCAAGATGTCGCTGCTCTCGGGAGCCCCCTTCGACGATCCGTCCTGGTGGCTGCTGTCCAACGATGCGATCCAGAACGCCTGTCGCTCGGTCAACAAGATGGCGGGCAATACCCGCATGCTGGGCCACACCATCATCACGCCCAAGTATCCGAACTGGATGGACGAGGTGGACCGCGGCATCGAGACCCTGCACCCGGTGTCCTGGAAGTCGTACACCATCGGCGACCCGTTCGGACCGTCCAAGTACGCCTGGCGCCTGGACGACGAGAAGCTCATGTACCCGTTCTACGAGAAGGCCATCAAGTCGGGCATCAACACCATCTGCATCCACAAGGGTCTGATGCCGCGCGACTACGAGAAGGCCTTCGCCGGGACGTGGGAGAGCGCCACGGTGAACGACCTGGGCAAGGCGGCCAAGGACAATCCGGGGATGAACTTCGTGATCTACCACTCGGCGCTGCGGCCGTGGCTGGCGGACCAGCCGGACAAGGATCTGCAGTCGTTCCTGGATACGGGCTACGTGCAGTGGGCCACGGACCTCGCGCGCATCCCGGAGAAGTTCGGGGTGAACAACGTCTACGCCGAGATCGGCAGCACCTTTGCCAGCACGGCCGTGACCAATCCGCGCTTCTGCGCCGCCTTCATCGGCCAGTTGGTGAACCTGATGGGGCCGGAGCGGGTGGTGTGGGGGACGGACTCGGTGTGGTACGGCAGCCCGCAGTGGCAGATCGAGGCCATGCGCCGGCTGGAGATCCCCGAGGACATCATGACCAAGTTCAAGTGGAAGACGCGCCTGGGCGGACCGAACTCGGAGGTGAAGCAGAAGATCTTCGGGTTGAACTCGGCGGTGCTGTATGGCCTGGACATGAAGGTCGGTGCCAACAAGCCCTTCAGCCAGGATCAGATCGCCCAGATCAAGGCGGACTACCTCGCCATGGGCGGTGAGCGTTCCAATGCAGCTTACGGGTACGTCGCGAAGACGACGGCCTGAAAAGAGCAGTAGAAGGGGGAGGAAAACCGGGGCCCGAAAGGGCCCCGGTCCCATTTTGGGGCTCGATCGAGGCTCGAGCCCGGCGCACATCGCATGCTAGGCTTGGGTGTCCGAACCTCGAGACCGCGATGAAAGTCCTGACCTCGCCCGCAGCCCTGCAGGCCATTCCCGACGGCGGCGACGTGCCCGAGCTCGCCGGTACGTGGCGCACTGAAACCGACGGGCGCACGCTGGTAGTCGTACTCGCACGAAGCGGTGCGACCATCCGCGGTCGGCTGGATGGCGGCTCCGACTACTGCGTTTCGCTCGAAGGCACGGGCAGCGAAGGCGCGGCGATCGGCACGGCACAAGGACCACTGGGCGAGTTGCGCTTCGAAGTGGTCGTTCGCGGCAACACCCTGGCTCTGGCATTGACGGCGGCGAAAACGCAAACCGCGACAGAGCGTCGATCGCTGTATCAATTCACCCGTGCGAGCCGCGACACCGACTTCACCCCCTGCCCGCCGGCAGCGGAACATCGCGACCCACGCGCGCTGGGTACCTGGCGCAATGCCTCGATGCAGACCGACGGTGCATCCATGACCACCGACGCGCGGACGTTTCACTTCAGCCAGGACGGCGCCTTCTCCCGCAACGAAAACGGCCAGCGCTCGTCCGGCCGCTGGCGCACGGTCGGCGATGTGATCTACACGACCGCCAAGGGCTCGACCGGCTGGCAGGTGTTGGCCACCCTGCGTCCGGCAGGCTCGGACGTGCGGGTCATGCTGCCCGACGGGCGCTCGTTCAACCGCTTGCGGAAGACAGCCGCCTCGCGTTGATCACCAGGTAGCCGAGCAGCCAGACGAAACACGACAGCACGAACAGCTTGTTGATGAACCAGTTCGTGCGCCAGATCGTCCACTCGGGCGCGGACAGGAACAGGGCGAACTTGGTGACTATGATCGCGATCTCGACGATGGAGACGATCACCGCGAGCGCGAAGGTCCATCGGTTCCAGTGCAGCAGCGACCACGCCACCCAGACGTGCACCAGCGGCCAGAAATCCAGAAACACGTAAGTGCCGGCCGGTTGCCCTTCCGCAAGCGCGTACGCGATGGGGAAGAGGTATTTGATCACCACCGTCCAGGCGGCGAGGATCAACAGGAAGTGTGCGAAGAAACGGATCATGGAGATCGACGCACAGGCTCTCCCTCACCCTCGATCCCTCTCCCGAGGGGAGAGGGATGAACACACCCTTCTCCCCCCGGGAAAAGGGCCAGGGATGAGGGAGGCCGTTCCATGGCGCGCAGTTCGGGCAGGCATCCTCACACCAGCCGTATCGCCGCGTCCCGTGTGAATTCCGCAATCGGAATGCCCGTCGGGCAGGCACCGAGGCAGGCCTGGTGGCTGCACGTCACGCAGGCGGACGCCGCGTCGCCGAGCATGCCGTATTCCACTCGCGCGAGCACGTCGTCGCGATAGTCGACCGAGTACATCCGCGTGCGCAGCACTTCGGCGATGTCGACCTGCTCCGGGCAGCTTTCATGGCAGGCGTTGCACCCGGGCAGGCAGTAGTTGCCGGTGCGCAATTCGGCGTAGCGCTCCAGCAGGTCGAGATCGTACCGCCCCACCTTCGCATTGCCTGACGCCGCGACGTACTCGTCGATCAATTCCGGGCTCGTCATCGAGATCAGCGCCGCATCCGCGTTCGCACTCGTGAGCACCCAACGCAGCGCCGCCTGGGAAAAAGTGCCGCCGCTGCGCTCGAAGGGCCGCATGTCGTTCAGCTTGCCGCCCATCAGCGTCTTCATGGCGAGCACGCCGACGTCCTTCTGCTTTGCCTTGGCGATCACACGCGGCAGGTCGGGCTGGATGGCGGCCCAGTGAAACGAATGCCTCAACTTGTCCACGAACTTCGGATCGTGGCCGAAGCTGAACGCCACGAGGATCACGTCCACGAGGTTCTGGTCGATGGCGTAGTCGAGGCACTCCACCAGGCTGCTGCCGTGCCCGGACATGCCCCGGAAGCGGATCTTGCCCTGGCGCTTCGCGGTTTCGGTGAACTCGAGCCACTCGGCGTTCTTCATGCGGTCCACGTCGTTCACCGCATGATTGAAGTAGATGTCCACGCGATCGGTCTGCAAGCGCTTCAGGCTTCCTTCGAGCGCCTTCATCATGTCGGCCCGGGTGTCGGAGCTGCCCGCCTTGGTCTTGGTGGACAGCACCACCTTGTCCCGCTGGCCCTTCAGGGCCTCGCCGATGGCCTCCTCCGCGTTGCCCCAGCGATAGCTCTCCGCCGTGTCGAAGTAGTTCACGCCGCGGTCGAGGGCGTGGCGCACGAGAGCGGGATCGGACGAACTCGCCGAGCCGAAGGAAATGTCCGAGACCTTCAAGCCGGTGCGGCCGAGGCGGACATAGCGTTGAATGCCCACGCCCCTGGGAGTCGACTGGGCCAGTGCGTCGAACCCGGCCCATCCTGCCGCGGCACCGGCACCCAGCTGGAGAAATCGTCGTCGGTCGGTCATGGTCGGGGGCTCCCGCGGCAGTGGGGTAGTTCCACTGGGACGATGGTCGCACGCCTCCGGTTCCCTGAAAACGCCCGCACCCCAAGCCCCGGACTTGCGCCGGGACCCCGGAAACCGGACCATTGCGGTCCTGCCCGCTCAAAGTAACGCCCAGAGGCACGCCATGCAGACCGTCACCCTTCCCGCGACCAGCCAGACCGCCGTTCAGGTGGCCATCGACGAACTCCGCGCCCTGCTCGGCGATCGGTTGTCCACCAGCACCGGTGTGCGCGACCACCACAGCAAGGACGAGTCGTGGCACATCCCGCACCGGCCGGACGCCGTGGCCTTCCCCAACACGACCGAGGAAGTCTCCGCGATCGTGCAGGTCTGCGCCCGCCACCGCATCCCGGTGGTGGCCTACGGCACCGGCACCTCGCTCGAAGGTGCGGTGATCCCGGAGTTCGGCGGCATCGTGATCGACCTGCTCCATTTCGACCAGGTTCTCCAGGTCAACGCCGAAGACCTCGACGTCACCGTGCAGGCGCGCGTGACGCGCAAGCAACTGAACGACTACATCCGCGACCAGGGCCTGTTCTTCCCGATCGATCCGGGCGCGGACGCTTCGCTGGGCGGCATGGCCGCCACGCGTGCGTCGGGCACGAACGCGGTGCGCTACGGCACGATGCGCGAGAACGTGCTGGGTCTCACGGTGGTCATGGCAGACGGCCGCATCATCCGCACCTCGCGTCGCGCGCGGAAGTCCGCAGCGGGCTACGACCTGACCCGTCTGTTCGTCGGCAGCGAGGGCACGCTCGGCGTCATCACCGAAGTCACGCTGCGGCTCTATGGCATTCCGGAAGCGATGGCCGCCGCGGTGTGCTCCTTCGATTCGCTCGAAGGTGCGATCAACACCGTCATCCAGACCATCCAGCTCGGTGTGCCCATCGCGCGCATCGAACTGCTCGACGACGTCCAGATGGACGCGGTCAACAAGTTCTCGAACCTCTCCTATGCGGTGAAGGACACGTTGTTCGTCGAATTCCACGGCACCGAGAACGGCGTGAAGGAACAGGCCGAGATCGTGCAGTCCATCGCCGCGGACTTCGGCGGCGGCGAGTTCAAATGGGCCACGAAACCCGAAGAGCGCAGCCATCTCTGGACGGCACGCCACGACGTGACCTACGCGAACAAGGCGCTGCGTCCCGGATGCGAGATCTGGGCGACGGATGTGTGCGTGCCGATCTCGCGTCTCGCCGAGTGCATCCTCGAGACCAAGAAGGATCTCGCACAGAGTTTCCTGATCGCGCCGCTCGTCGGCCACGTGGGCGACGGCAACTTCCACCTGGGCTTCCTCATCAATCGAGACGACCCGAAGGAAATCGCCGAAGCCGAGCGCCTCAACGAGCGCCTGGTGATGCGCGCCCTTGCGATGGACGGCACCTGCACCGGCGAACACGGCATCGGCCTGGGCAAGATGAAGTTCCTCGTGGCCGAGCACGGTGAAGCCGTGAGCGTGATGCGCGAGGTGAAGAAGGCGCTCGATCCGCTCGGGATCATGAATCCGGGGAAGATCTTCTCGCTGTAGACGGTAGCGTCGCCGCGCCGAAGCGCGGCCCCCATCCCGACCTTCCCCCAACGCAGTTGGGGGAAGGGGTGTAGGTCGAAGCTAGGAGAAGGTCAGGCTTGTGCGACGGCCTGGCGCGTGCTGCGCCGACGCCGTGCGGCCAGGCCCAGCATCGCGAGACCGACTGCCATGAGCGCGTAGGTCTCCGGTTCCGGCACGGGTTGCAGCGTGGTGAAGCCGGGGCTGGCGACGAAGCCACTCGCCTGGATCGCGCCCTCCTGACCCACCACCGAGAACTTCCACTTCGTCACGTCGTTGATGCCGACGACCGACGGAGCATTGGGGATTCCGCTCGTCCCCTGGGTCCGCGGGCCGCCGATGGTGTTGTCGCCGTAGGTCAGGCGATCGACCAGAGCGTCCGATCCGTCGTAGATGTTGATCTCGTCGGCACGCCCCAGGTTGGTGGAATTGTCGCCGATGATCTTGACGCCGGCTCCGAGCCCCCAGCGCGCACGGAACTCGGCGGCATCGGCTTCCGCGAGTATCACGCTCTCGCCCGAGGCCACCGTACCGAAAGCGGACAGATCCACGACACCGGCAGTACGGCTGTCGTCATCGAAGCTCCAGCCGGTCATGTCGATCGCCGACGCGCCGAGGTTCGTGAACTCGATGAATTCGTCTTCGTTGTACATCCATTCGGTGATGCGAATACCGTCGGCTTGCGCCGAGGCCGCGGCGCCGAGGCCGATGCCGGCGGCGACGAGTGCATGAACGAGTCTGCGGGCGATGGTCATCTTCGTGGTCTCCTGAAGTGGGGCGCAGGGCGCCGTTGATCGAAACGACAAGCGTGAAGGCGCTCAGCGCGGAACACGACGGCGCGAGCGTGCAAACCACCCGAGCCCGCCGAGACCTGCAGCCATCATCAGGACCGACGACGGCTCCGGTACGGGCGTGAGGACGTACAGGTTGGGCGATTCATCGACGACATAGATGACACCGTTCGCATCGATCGTGACTCCTTCGGCCGAGTCGGCGATCCCGGTGAAATCGAACGTGCTACCTACCGTCCCGTCGCGGCCCACCTCGAACAGCTTCGCGGACTCCTGGCTGTAGATCAGCAAGCCGTCGGCATCTGGAGTACCGGCGAGCGACGGGACGTTCGACAGGATCGCGATATCGGACAGGTCGAGCGCAGCGAGCGAGGCCGGATCGAACACGCTGGCCGGAACCACGCTGCCGCCGGCGCCGAAATCGAGCGCGAACTGATACACCGCCTGCGGCGTCTTTTCCTTGACCGCGAGAAAACCCCCGGTGGACCGTTCGAAGGCGATGCCCTCGATGCCGATGTTACCGACCGTGGCCCCGAGCGACACCGACGGCAGGCTGCCGCGTGCCGCAGTACCGCCGGCGCTGTAGGTCAGCTGATAGGCATCCTGGAGACGTTCCTCGGTGAGCACGAAGCGGCCGTTCCCGATGTAGGTGAGTCCTTCCGTGTCGTCGAAACCGGTCAGCGTCATCTGGCTGACGAAGGCGCCGGTGCGGGTGACTTCCACCACCGCGTCGCCCTCGTCGCCCAGGACGAACAGGTTGCCGCTGTCCCAGTTCCAGGCCACCGCCGACGCTTCCTCCGCCGAAGGCGTCGGCAACGCGAAGGTGGCCGTGAGGCGATAGTCCGAAAGGTCTACCGTGCTGATCGCGGCGAACGCCGGCGAAGCGACGAGCGCGAGGCCGAAGACGAGTGATCGCATGCAATTCTCCCCAATCGTGAAATTCGAGGGGAAAGACTGACGGACATCGATGACGTTGGCGTTACGATCGCGTTTCGGTTTTTAGTCGATCACCATGGTCCGATCGGCGGACTGCCTCGACAAGTGCCGCCGCACCTGGAACGGCTACCATGCGGTTTCCCGCTCCGGAATCGATCCGCATGCCCCTTCCCCGCGCCATCTGGGCCCTCGGCTTCGCGTCACTGTTCATGGACGTGTCCTCCGAGATGATCCATGCGCTGCTGCCGGTGTTCATGACCGTCACGCTCGGCGCCAGCATCGTGACGGTGGGCGTGATCGAGGGTGTCGCCGAAGCGACGGCTGCCATCGTCAAGGTATTCTCCGGCGCGCTCTCCGACTGGTTCGGGCGACGCAAGCCGCTGGTCCTGCTCGGCTACGGGCTCGCCGCGCTCACCAAGCCGCTGTTCCCGCTCGCCGGCGGCATCGCCACGATCGTCACGGCGCGTTTCGTCGACCGCATCGGCAAGGGCATTCGTGGTGCGCCACGTGATGCGTTGATCGCCGACGTCACGCCGCCGGAGCAACGAGGTGCCGCCTTCGGCCTGCGCCAGTCGCTCGACTCCGTGGGAGCTTTTCTCGGGCCACTCCTCGCACTCGCGCTGATCGCCGCATTCGCGGGCGATGTACGAGCCGTGTTCTGGGTCGCCGTGATCCCCGCATTCATCGCCGTCGCATGCATCGCCGTTTTCGTGCGCGAGCCCGAAGCGGGTCCCGCATCTCCGCGCAGGCGCATACCGCTCTCGCCCGCCGAACTCGCGCGATTGCCCAGGCGCTTCTGGCTGGTGCTGGCATTCGCCTCGGTGCTCACGCTCGCACGCTTCAGCGAAGCATTCCTCGTATTGCGCGCCCAGGATGTCGGGCTGACGCTGGTGTGGATTCCTGCCGTGATGATCGTGATGAACGTCGTGTATGCCGCGACTTCGATTCCCGCCGGGATCGCCGCCGATCGCATGAGCCGTCGATCGCTCCTGTTGCTGGGGCTCGGCGTCCTGGTGGCCGCCGATCTCGTGCTCGCCCATGCCACTGGCGCAGCGGAGACCTTCGTCGGTGCCGCCCTGTGGGGCCTGCACATGGGATTGACGCAGGGACTGCTCTCCGCGTTGATCGCAGACACGGCACCGGCCGATCTGCGCGGTACCGCGTTCGGTGTTTTCAACCTGGTGACCGGCTTGTTTCTGCTGCTCGCGAGTGCGTTGGCAGGGCTCTTCTGGTCGCTCTATGGTCCGGGGGTGACGTTCATCGCGGGTGCGATGTTCACCGTGGTGGCGGCGGTGGGGCTGGTGGCGGCGCCTCGTTCGGCGGGGTGATGGGTGTCATGGCATTGCGTCCGAGCCCCCATCCCAACCTTCCCCCGCATCCGCGGGGGAAGGAGCGTACACCCCCTCCCCCGTCGAAGATGGGGGAGGGCCGGGGAGGGGGCACGCGATGGCTGGCACCGCGCATCGTCTTCCTGGTCCTTACCCTCGCGACTCATCCCGCCTTCGCCGCCGAAGGCGTCCGCCTGTGCCTCAACTGGGCACCCGGCGCGGACCACGCGCCGATCTATTTCGCGCGCGAGCAAGGCTGGTTCGCGGACGCGAACGTGGCCGTCGATCTCCTGCCGGGTGGCGGCTCGGGCGACGCGCTGAAGAAGCTCGCCGATGGCGACTGCGAAGCGGCCATCGCGGATTTCGGCGCGGTTCGGACTGCGCACGCGGACGGCCGCGACGTCGTCGCCGTCATGACGATCTTCGCCGACTCACCGCTCGCCTTCTATTCGCTCGACGGCGCCGCGATCACTGCACCGGGCGAACTGACCGGCAAGCGCATCGCCGGCTACGCGACCGATCCGCCTCGGCGGCTGTGGTCGGCCTTCGCTGCGCGACACGGTGTCGCGGAGAATGCCGTCACCTGGATCGATCTGCCGAACAACGCCAAGGTCGCGGCGCTCGCGAAGGGCGATGTCGACGTGGCGGCGAACGGCTTCTACCACCACCATGTCGAATACGTCGAAGCCTTCGGCGACCGGCTGCGCGTCCTGTGGTGGCGCGACCTCGGTCCGAACCCCATCGGCAACGTGCTCGCGCTGTCGCGTGGCTGGATGGCGAAACACCCGGATGCCGCGCGCGCCTTCGTGCGCAGCATGCAACGCGGCTATGCGGTCTGCGCCCGTGACGGTACACCCTGCGTCACCGCGCTGCTCGTCGCCAATCCGCACCTGAACTTCGCCCGCGAACAGGCGAAGTGGGCCGCGGCACGGCCGCTCGTCGCACCGCCCCGGCGGAACGGCATGACGCTCGGCGCCTTCGATCCGACTCAGGTCGGCCCCGATCCCTCGGACCAAAGTGGGAACGGTGCTCCGCCCTACACCGACGAACTCCTGGACCCCGCGATCACGAGCGGACGCTGACCGCTTCTCGCTTCCGTTGCCGTGCGCTATGCTGGCGACGCTGCAACACAGCGGGAGAGTGTGAACCGTCGCCGATGGTTCGCCGCCGAAGGCGCAACCGCCCGGAATCGCTCAGGCTTCCCAAACCGCTGTGGCGGGGCGTGCAAACGTCCCGGTGGCAACTCTGGAGAGTCCGGCACACATTGCCGGCGCCGAAGGGGCAGGCGGCTCGCGCGAGCGGGTGTCGCCGAACTCTCAGGCCAACGGACAGAGGGGTGAATTGCCAGGCGTGGCCGCCGTTCGCGGACATGGTGCCGACGATTCGTATCCTTCTCCGGGAGCCTCGATGCCGCTGCACACGCCGTTGTACGACACGCACCTCGCCTGCGGCGCGAAGCTGGTGGACTTCGGCGGCTGGGAGATGCCGCTCCACTACGGCTCGCAGGTGGACGAGCACCATCACGTGCGCAAGTGGGCGGGCATGTTCGACGTGTCGCACATGCTCAACGTGGACGTCACGGGTCCGGATGCGACGACGTTCCTGCGCGGACTGCTCGCGAACGACGTGGCCAAGCTCGACTCGCCCGGCCGCGCGCTCTACTCCTGCATGCTCAACGATGCCGGCGGAGTCGTCGACGATCTCATCACCGTCCTCCTCGGCCCGCAGCGCTATCGAGTGGTCGTGAACGCCGCCACGGCCGACAAGGACCTCGCCTGGATGCGCACCCACGTCGCCGATCGCTCGCTCGACGTGGCCGTGGCGCCCCGCCGCGATCTCGCAATGATCGCGGTCCAGGGCCCGCAGGCACATGCCGCGGTGTGGACCGTCTGGCCGGACATGCGCGCAGCGACCGAGAGCCTGAAGCCATTCCACGCCACCGAGTCGGGTTCGCGGCTGATCTCCCGCACCGGGTACACCGGCGAGGACGGCTTCGAAATCGCACTTCCCGCCGCCGACGCACCCACCGGGTGGAACGCTCTGCGAGACGCCGGCGTATTCCCCTGTGGCCTCGGCGCGCGCGACACGCTCCGCCTCGAAGCCGCGATGAATCTCTACGGCAACGACATGACCGAAGCCACCACGCCGCTGGAAAGCGGACTCGCGTGGACGGTCGATCTGAAAGACACCACGCGCAAATTCGCGGGCCGCACGGCGCTCGAATCGTCGCCGCCGCGGCGGGCGCTCGTCGGCCTGAAGTTCCTCGATCGGGGGGTACTGCGTTCCCACATGCGTGTCGTGACACCTGCAGGCGAAGGCGAGATCACCAGCGGCACCTTCTCGCCGACGCTCGGATTTTCCATCGCGCTGGCCCGCCTGCCGAAGACGGACGGCGCCGATCCCCAACCCGGAACCGACGTCGAGGTCGACGTGCGCGGCAAGCTGCTGCCGGCGCGCGTCGTCAAGGTTCCCTTCGTGCGCCATGGCAAGGCGCTCATTTCCTGAGGACATGATGAATCTTCCCGAGAACCTGAAGTACACGAAGTCGCACGAATGGGTCCGCGCCGAACCGGACGGCACTCTCACCATCGGCATCACCGATACCGCCCAGGAGATGCTGGGTGACATCGTGTTCGTCGGCGACGTGAAGGTGGGTGCCAAACTCACGGCGGGCGAGACCGCCGGCGTGGTCGAGTCGGTGAAAGCCGCTTCCGACATCTACGCTCCGGTCACGGGCGAGATCCTCGCCTTCAACGGCTCGCTCGAGGATTCACCGCAGCAGATCAACGAGAAGCCCTATGAGGCCTGGATCTACCGGCTCAAGCCGGTCAACCCGGGCGATGTCTCGAACCTACTCGATGCGGCGGGCTACGCCGCAACCCAGGAGTAATTCCGTGGACTTCGCGGCCCTCGATTCCCACGACGAATTCCTCGGTCGCCACATCGGTCCGGACGACGACGCCGTGCGCGAGATGCTGCGCGTCGTGGGCGCCGCTTCCCTCGACGAACTCATCACGCAGATCGTCCCGGAACGCATCCTGGAACGGGGCGCCCTGCGCCTGCCTGCGTCGCGATCCGAGGCCGACGTGCTGGCCGAGCTGAAGCGCCTCGCCTCGCGCAATCGCGTCTGCCGCAACTTCATCGGCCAGGGCTATCACGGCACGCTCACGCCCGGCGTGATCCTCCGCAACGTGCTCGAGAATCCCGCCTGGTACACCGCCTACACGCCCTACCAGCCGGAGATCTCGCAGGGGCGTCTCGAAGCGCTGCTCAACTTCCAGACGATGATCGCGGACCTGACGGGTCTCGACATCGCCAACGCATCGCTGCTGGACGAAGCGACCGCCGCCGCGGAAGCGATGGTGCTGGCGCGCCGTCACGCGAAATCCAGGAGCGACGTGTTCATCGTGGCGGGCGACTGCCATCCGCAGACCATCGCGGTGGTGAAGACTCGCGCGGAGCCGCTGGGCATCGACGTGCGCGTGGGATTCGCACCCGACCTGATGACGCAGGGCGACTATTTCGCCGTGCTCACGCAGTACCCGTCCACCTCCGGACAGATCCACGACATGCGCGCGCACGTCGCCGCGGCCCACGAACGTGGCGCCTTGTTCCTCGTGGCCGCCGACCTGCTCGCGCTCACGCTGCTGGAGGCGCCAGGACAATGGGGCGCCGACGTGGTGGTGGGCAGCTCGCAACGCTTCGGCGTCCCGCTGGGCTTCGGCGGTCCGCACGCCGCGTTCATGGCCTGCCGCGAAGAGTTCAAGCGTTCGCTGCCCGGCCGCCTGGTTGGCGTGTCGGTGGACGCGCATGGCAATACGGCGCTGCGCCTGGCACTCCAGACGCGCGAGCAGCACATCCGCCGCGAGAAGGCCACGTCCAACATCTGCACGGCCCAAGTGCTGCTCGCCGTCATGGCCGGCCTGTATGTCGCCTACCATGGGCCCAAGGGTCTCGAGCGCATCGCGCGCCGCGTGCATACGCTGGCCTGCATCTTCGCGCACGGCGTGCGCAAGCTCGGCTACGCCACGACCGCATCCCATTTCTTCGACACGGTCACGGTGCAGGCCGGCGAGCGCCGTGCGCGCCTTCTCGAAGTCGCCCGGGAACGCGGCCTCAACCTGCGGGACTACGGTGCGGCGACCGCGATCGGGGTGAGTTTCGACGAGACCCACGGCATGGTCGATGTGGACATGCTGCTGCACGTCTTTGCCGATGCCGCAGGCGTCGGCAGCCCCGCGCTGCGCGATTGCGAACACGATGCCGTGAGCGCGCTACCCTCCGCGTTACTGCGTACGTCACCGTTCCTCACGCACCCGATCTTCAACACGCTGCATTCCGAGACCGAGATGCTGCGCTATCTGCGCCGGCTCGCGGACAAGGACCTGGCGCTCGACCGCACCATGATCCCGCTCGGCTCCTGCACGATGAAGCTCAATGCGACCACGGAGATGATCCCCGTGACGTGGCCGGCATTCGGCGGCCTGCATCCGTTCGCGCCGCCCGATCAGGCGGAAGGCTATCGTGAGCTGATCGGCGGGCTCGAGGCCGCCCTGTGCGAGATCACGGGTTACGACGCCGTCAGCCTTCAGCCCAACTCCGGCGCGCAAGGGGAATTCGCGGGGCTGCTGGCGATCCGGCGCTACCACCGCGCGCGCGGCGACGGCCATCGCGACATCTGCCTGATCCCGTCATCCGCGCACGGGACCAACCCGGCGTCCGCACACATGGCGGCGATGGAAGTGGTGGTCGTTGCCTGCGACGAGCGTGGCAACGTGGATGTCGCGGATCTGCGCGCGAAGGCCGAGGCGCACGCTGGCCGGCTCGCGGCACTGATGGTGACGTATCCGTCGACCCACGGCGTGTTCGAGGACGCGATCACCGAGATCTGCGACATCGTTCACGCCCATGGCGGGCAGGTGTATCTCGACGGCGCCAATCTCAACGCGCTCGTCGGCGTGGCGCGCCCCGGCCGGTTCGGCGCCGACGTGTCGCACCTGAACCTGCACAAGACCTTCTGCATTCCGCACGGCGGCGGCGGGCCGGGTGTGGGACCGGTGGCGGTGCGGGCGCACCTCGCCCCTTATCTGCCCGGCGATCCTCTGCAGGCCGGCGAGGCCAACGGCCCGGTGAGTGCGGCGCACTTCGGCTCGGCGGGCATCCTGCCGATCCCCTGGGCCTACATCGCGCTGATGGGCGCCGAGGGGCTGAAGCGCGCCACACAGGTCGCGATCCTCAACGCCAACTACCTGGTCCGGCGACTCGAGCCTCACTACCCGGTCCTGTACGCGGGCCGCGGCGGACGCGTGGCGCACGAGTGCATCCTCGACATCCGGCCGATCAAGGACGCGACCGGCATCAGCAACGAGGACATCGCCAAACGCCTCATCGACTATGGCTTCCACGCACCGACCATGAGCTTTCCGGTCGCGGGCACGCTGATGATCGAGCCGACGGAGAGCGAGTCGAAGGTGGAACTCGATCGCTTCGTCGATGCGATGATCGCGATCCGCGAGGAGATCCGCGCGATCGAACGTGGCGAGCGCGACCGCGACGACAATCCTCTACGCAACGCGCCGCACACCGCACGTGCATGCCTGTCGGAACATTGGGCGCACGACTACACGCGCGAACAGGCGGCGTTTCCAGTGCCGTCGGTCGCGGCGAACAAGTACTGGCCGCCCGTGGCGCGGGTGGACAACGTGCATGGCGACCGGAATCTGGTGTGTTCGTGTCCGCCGGTGACGGATTACGCGGAGGCGACGGCGACCTGATGGATCAAGGGGTCGCGAAATTGCGCTCTGTTGGCCCCCATCCCAACCTTCCCCCAACGCAGTTGGGGGAAGGAGCGCAAGTCCGCGCCGTCGGCGGAGGTGATGTCGTACGCCCCCTCCCCCGTCGAAGATGGGGGAGGGCTGGGGTGGGGGCAGGGAAATTGGGGGCAGCGACTACCGCACCCCCATCACATCTTCTTCCAGTCCCCTGCCTCTTCGAACGCCTTCGCCGCGCGATAGATCGTCGCCTCGTCGTAGTGCTTGCCGACCAGCATCATCCCGATCGGCAAGCCACCCACCATGCCGCAGGGCACGGTCATCGCCGGATGGTGCGTGATGTCGAAGGGGCACGTGTTCCCGATCATTTCGAGCGCGCGCTGCACGTACAGCTCGCGACTCGCATCCGGCGGCGGCAGCGGCGTGGGCTTCATGGGCATCGTCGGCATCACCAGCAGATCGTACTCGGCGAGCACGGCGTCGTAGGACTCCATCACGCGACGGGCGAGGTTCACCGCCTTGCCGTAGTAGTGGCTCCCGTGGTGCTTCTTCACGTACACGCCGAGCACGGTGAGCAGCTTGGTGGTTTCCGACAGCTCGTTGGCGCGCAGTTGCCAGCCGTGGAGCTTGTCGATGAGGCTGGTCACGTACAGGTCCTGCCGCGACAGGCCGTAGCCGTCACCGAACATCATGGTCTGCGCGATGCCCTCGACGCCGATCGGCGTCCAGATTGCGGGCGCGACCAGGTGAGCGGGGATCGAAACTTCCGTCACCTTCGCACCGAGCTTCTTCAGCAGATCGATGCCCTGCTTCACCTTCGCGTCGGACTCGGACTCCGACTCCGGGCGGGCGAAGCCTTCCTTCACGATGGCGATCTTGAGATCCTTCACGCCACCGTCCAGCATCTTCGAATACTTGACCTTCTTCGACGGACCGAACTGCCGCGGATCGTAGCTGTCGTGGCCGGCGATGACCTCCAGCATCAGCGCGTTGTCCTCGACGGTCGCGGTCATCGGCCCGGTGTGATCGACGAAGACCTCGATCGGCATGATGCCCGTGTAGGGCACGAGGCCGTGCGTCGGCTTCATGCCGTAGATGCCGCACCACGCCGCAGGCATGCGGATCGAGCCGCCCTGGTCACCGCCGATCGCCATGTCGGCCTCGCCGAGCGAGACCACGACACCGCTGCCGGACGATGATCCGCCGGCCGAATAGCCCATCTTGTGGGGGTTGTGCACCGGACCCTTGGCGCCGGTGTGGCTGCCACCGGAGATGCAATAGGATTCGCAATGCGTCTTGCCGATGATCTCGGCGCCGGCTTCGAGCAGGCGGGCGACCACGGTCGCGTCGATATCCGGCACGTAACCCTCGAGGATCGAGTTGCCGTTCATCATCGGCACCCCGGCCACCATCACGTTGTCCTTGATCGCGACCTTCTTGCCCTTGAGCGGACCGCTGGGCGCGCCCTTGATCGAGGTCCGCACGTACCAGGCGTTGTGTTTGTTGTCCTGCGGCGTCGGGAACCAACCCGGCGTGCGTGGATACTTCACCGTCGGCAGGTAGTCCGGCAATCCGTCGACCACGTTGTACGCGTCGACGTTGCCCTTGAGCAGTCCGAGGTAAGACACGACGTCCGCATCGGAAAGCGCCAGTCCGACTTCATCGGCAGCCTCTAGGAGTTGTTCGGGGGTCGGCATCTGGACAGCCATGGCGGTCTCCTCTCTCTCTGGTAGTGCGGTTGGAATGGTGGCCGGCGCGAACCGGCGGGAAATCAGGGGGCGAGCAGGCGCACGAGCGCAGGATCGTCACGCACCTCGTCCGATGGACCCTGGAGCGCCATGTGCCCACGATCCATCACGTAACAGTACTGCGCCACCCGCAGGGCCATTTTCACATTCTGCTCGACGATCACGACCGCGATCGTACGCGCGAGTTTCTCCAGACATTCGGCGATCTCCTCGATCACGCCGTGCCACACGCCCTCGGTGGGCTCGTCGAGCATCAGCAGGTGCGGGCTGCCGAGCAGCGCGCGGCTGATCGCCAGCATCTTGCGCTCGCCACCCGACAGCGTGCCGGCCTGCTGACCGAGACGCTGCCCGAGACGGGGAAACAGCTCGATCATCTCGCCGATGCGTTGCTCGCCTCGAGGAGTCGCCATGGCGCCGATCCGCAGGTTCTCCTTCACCGTGAGTCGCCCGAAAACACCGTGCTCCTGCGGCACATGGCCGATCCCGCGACGGACTCGCGCCTCGACCGGCATGCGCGTGCATTCGGACCCGTTGAACCGGACCGCGCCGTGTGCAGGCTTCAGGTCGCCTGCGAGCGTCTTGAGCAGCGTGGTCTTGCCGGCGCCGTTGCGGCCGAGGATCGCGACGCCGCCGCGCGAAGGCACCTTGAGCGCCACGTCGAAGAGCGCCTGGCTGGTTCCATAGAAGGTGCACAGGCCGTCGGCCTGGAGCAGGACGTCGTCAGCCATGGGCGAGGTACGCCTCCCGCACGCGCGCGTCGTTCTGCACGTCACTCGTCGCGCCGCTCGCAACCACCTGGCCCTGGTCGAGCACGGTGAGCGAATCGCAGATGTCCTTGATGAAATCCAGGTCGTGTTCGACGATCAGCAGCGAACAACGCGACTTGATGGGTTGCAGCAGATCCCCGGTGGCGCGGCGCTCCTGCGGACTCATGCCCGCGGTGGGTTCGTCGAGCAGCAACAGCTTCGGCTTGCGCGACAGCGCCATGGCGATCTCGAGCCACTGCTGTTGTCCGTGCGAGAGGAACCCGGCCAGTTCGTCGCGCCGGTCGGCGAGGCGGAAGCGCGTGAGCAGTTCCATCACCTCATCGTGTAACGGACGGCGCGAGCGCGAAGTGACCAGCGTGAACATCGTGTCGTGGGCCTGGAGTGCCAACAGCAGGTTGTCGTACACGGAGAGCTGCGGCAGGATCGCGGTGATCTGGAACTTGAGGCTCATGCCTGCGCGCGAACGCTCCGGCGGCGTTGCCCGCGTGATGTCGCGGCCGGACAGCGTGACCGTGCCGCTGGTAGCCATCTCCGCACCGGCGATGCACTTGAGCATCGTGCTCTTGCCCGAACCGTTCGGGCCGATCAGGCCATGGAACTCGTGATCGTTCACGACCATGTCCGCGCCGCTCAGCGCGGTGAGCGTGCCGTAAACCTTGGTGAGCCCGCGGACCTCAAGCAGGTTCATGGCTCGGCTTCGCCTCTTCTTTCCTGCCTTCCCGCGCCGGCCGCCCGAAGGAACCGACGCGTTCGCGATCGCTCACCAGCAGGCCGATCAATCCTGTGGGTCGGAACATCACCGTACCGAGCAGCAGCAACCCCAGGACGATCGGCCAGCCGGTCTCGAGGAACGCGGTCACCGATTCGCCGAGCCACGAGAACTGCGGCAGCGCATAGCTGATGATCTCGATGATCCCGACGCCCAGTACCGCACCGATCAGCGTGCCCGCGCCGCCGAACAGCACGTAGAGCACCACCTGTGTCGAGAGCACCGGTCCGAGCTGGCCGGGGCCGACGAAGCCTTCGTGAAACGCGAACAGCCCGCCGGACACGCCCGCGATCAACCCGGCGAGCGTGAACACCACGCCCTTGTAGCTCTGGATCTGGTAGCCGAAGAAGGCGATGCGCCCTTCCTGCTGGCGGATGCCGGTGAGCACGAGACCGAACTGCGAGCGCACCAGCAGGCGCACCAGGACGTAGGTCACCACGAGAATGGCGAGCGCGACGTAGAAGAAGACCATGCCCTCCTCGATCTCGAAGCTGCCGGCGGTGAGCCGGGGCAGCGAGGAGATGCCGTTCTGTCCACCGACCCACGACCAGCCACGGGCCAATCGCTCCACGGCATAGGACCCGGTGAGCGTCCCGAGGGCGACGAAGATCACCGACGGAATGCGCTTGCCGAAGATGATGATGACCGCGACGACGAACGCGAGCACCAGTCCGACGATCGCGGCGGTGGGCACCAGCACGAAGATGGAGGTGACCGCGGACTTCGTCGCCAGCAACGCCGTGACGTAACCCGCGACACCGAAGAACAACGCCTGCCCGAAGCTCATGATGCCCGCGTAACCCCAAACCAGGTCGAACGAAAGCGCGAGCAGGGCGAGGATGCAGATCTTGGTGGCGAACAGCACCCAGAATTCATCCAGCACCCAGGGCATCGGCAACGCGAGCACGAGCAGCGTGATCTCGATCACCGGCAGGATGCGGCGAAACGATCCGGGCTTGCCGTTCATGGCGACGGAGACGGCAAAGTGCAGTACGGCGCGCGTTCAACGGGCCATCGATCCTCGCGGACGTCCTTTCGGACGAGGCCGCGAGGGTCGAGGGGCCGGTTCCGGCGCGCCGTCATTCCAGCCGACGGCCTGTTCAGGCCTTCATGCATTCGCGCGGATCCACCGGGCCGGAACTCTTCTCGATGATCTCGTACTTGCCGTTCTTCGCCACGGCGATGTACATGGGCATCTTCACGTGCCAGGTGCCGGGCACGACCTCGCAGCCGCCGCCGGGCCCGTCCGCGAGCTTCGCGGAGTCGAGGGCCGTGGCCACGTCGTCGCGCTTCACGCTCTTCGCAGCCTTCACCGCCTCGGCCCAGAGGTTGATCCCGCGCCACATGCCCGTGGACGCGCTGCCGGCCGTGAACGGGTTTTTGGTGCCGTAGAGCTTGGTGTACTTCTCCTGCAGCTTGTTGCCGTAGGCGTCGTTCACCGCCTTGAAGTAGTCGAGGCAGCTCGCCAGGCCTTCGACCTCGTTGGCCGGCGTGATGTTGAGCGCGTTTTCGTCGTAGTACACGCAGGCGAGCCGCCCGCCCTTCTTCTGGAAGCCGGCCTCGTAGAGCTGCTTGAAGAACACCGGCGTGCCGGGCGGGATGGTCGTGTTGAACACGACGTTCGTGCCGCTCGACATGATCTTGCTCACCACCGCGCTGTACTCGTTGTGGTCCACGGGGAAGTAGACCTCGTCCACCACTTCGCCGCCGCTCTTCTCGATCACCTTGCGGGCGTACTTGTTCAGCTCGTGCGGCCACACGTAGTCGGCGGAGGGCAGGAAGAACTTCTTGCCGCCGTTCTTGATGAGCCACGGGATGAACGTGTCGCACTGCTGCGCCGGGGTCGGGCCGGTGCAGTAGAGGTACTTCGTGCATTCCAGGCCCTCGTACAACTGCGGGTAGATGTAGAGCGTCTTGCCGCGGTTGACGATGGTGTCCTTGATGGCGTTGCGCATGGAGCTGGTGATACCGCCGAAGACCACGTCCACCTTGTCCTGCGTCACGAGCTTGCGCACCCGCGTCACCGCGAGCTGCTCGTTGCTCGCCGTGTCCTCGGCGATCAGCTTGAGCGGCCGCCCGATCAGGCCACCGGCCGCGTTGATCTCCTCGACGACCATCTTGGCGACGTTCAGGTTCGGGACGCCGGCATACCCGATGGCGCCGGTCAGGTCGGTCGCGATGCCGACCTTGATCGGGTCCGCGGCCCACGCGCCCTTGGGGTTCAGTACGTAGCTGCCGCCGCCGAGCGCGATCATGCCTGCGAGCGCACTCGAGCGTTGCAGGAACAGCCGGCGCGCTTCGGAATCCAGGTGCCGCTTGTGATCCTCGTGGCTCATGATTCATTTCCTCCAGGTCGAGAGAAGGCCTTCCGGCCGGAACTTCACGATGATGATTGCGATGACGAACACGAGCAGGTCGGCCACCACGGGCTTGATGACCCAGGGCAACGCCGCACTCGATGCGCCGACCAGTGCCGCGCCGGCGATGGAACCCTCGAAGCTGCCCATGCCGCCGAGCATCACCGCGAGGAACGACTTGATGAGGAAGGGCACACCCATGTCCGCGCTGATGGAGTACATCGGCACCATGAGGCCGCCGGCCAGGCCGGCGAGCGCGCTGCCGAACGCGAAGGTGGCGGCGTAAACACGGTTCACCGAGATGCCGGAGGCGCGCGCGAGTGCCGGGTTCTCCAGTGCCGCCCGCACCTGCAGCCCGAGCTTCGTCTTCGTGAGCAGCAGCCAGCACAACACCATCACGATGCCGGTGATGATGATGACCGCCGTTCGCCACTGGGAGATCGAGACCTCGCCCAGCACGAAGGAGCCTGCAAGCGGCGCGTCGACGCTGTAGAAGCGCCCGCCGAGCAACGCCCGCACCGTCTCGCGCAGGGCGAGCGCGATGGCGTAGGTACCCAGCATCGCCACGATCGGCGTGTTGTAGAAGCGGCGAATCGCGATGCGCTCGAGCACCAGCCCGACCAGGGCGACGACGAAGGGCGCGGCGATCATCCCGGCCCAGGTCGGGATGCCGTTCTGCTGGAACACGTAGACCGTGTAGGCGCCGAGCAGGGCAAACTCGCCATGAGCGAAATTGAAGATGCCCATCATGCTCGCGATGACGCCAAGGCCGAGCACCACCAGCACGAAGATCGCGCTGTAGGCGAGGATGTCGAAGAAGAAGGGTACGGCGCTCAAGTGTTGATCCAGCCCGAACGAAGTGCCGATTGCGGATCGCAGAAACCGTGCCCATTGTGCCGCGCTCCGCGACGAGGCCGCCGCCCGCGGATATGCAAGGCTAAACCAGCACCTGCGTCGCCAGCAAGCCACAGGTGTTCGCGCTCGAAGAGTGCGCCGGATCGACGGGGCGCACTGTTCTGGTGAGGCGGCGTGCGCCGCTCCTAGCGCAGCAGGTACTTCCGCGACAGCGGCACCTTCGTGACCGGCTCGGCCCACAGCCGCTTGCCGTCCGCCCAGCAGTCGAAGGTCTGCGAGTTCACTTCGATCTTCGGCAGCGCCGCGTTGCGTACCATGTCCTGCTTGCGCAGCTTGCGCACGCTCGAGATCGGCAGCCACGGCTTCTGCGTGTCGAGCTTGCGCTGGGCCCCGGACTCCATCGCGAGCTTGCTCACGAAGACGGCCGACAAGGCATTCTTCGCACGCCCGAGCGCCCCCCACATCGGCCGCTGCACCATGGGCTCGGAGAGGAAGATGCTGCCGTTGCCATCACCCATCACCGACCAGGTGACGAAGCCGCCCTTGATCACGAGGAACGGCTTGATGCCGAAGCTCGCTCTCGGCCAGATCACGAGGTCGGCCATGCGGCCGGGCTGGATCGAACCGACGTGGGCATCGATGCCGGCCGCGATGGCCGGGTTGATGGTGTACTTCGCCACGTAGCGCTTGATGCGCTCGTTGTCGGCACGGGCGGTCTTTTCCTCGGCCAACCGCCCCACCCGATCCTTCATCACCGACGCGAGCTGCCAGCACTTCGCGACGTTCTCCGCGAGCCGGCCCATGCCCTGGGTATCGGTGGCGAAGATGGAGATCGCGCCCATGTCATGCAGCAGATCCTCGGCCGCCATGGTCTGCGGACGCACGCGCGCTTCGGCGAAAGCGACGTCCTCCGGGATGCCGAAGTTGAGGAAGTGCGCGAGCATCGTCATCGGCACGCCCTCGTTCAGGCCCGCCGGCGTGAATGGATTGGTCGGATTGGTCGACGAGGGCAGCACGTTGGGGTAGCCGTTGACGCGCACGAGGTCGGGCGCGTGACCGCCGCCCGAGCCTTCGGTGTGATACATGTGAACGGTGCGATCGCCGATCACCGCCATCGTGTCCTCGCAGAAGCCGAACTCGTTGATGGTGTCGGTGTGGATGTGGACCGAGAAGTCGTTGTGGTCGGCGGCGATGAGCGCGCCGTCGAGCACGGCGGGCGATGCGCCATAGTCCTCGTGGATCTTCACGCCCAGCGCGCCACCCGCGACCGATTCCTCGACCGCGCCGCGGTCCATGCAGCCCCGGCCGAGGAATCCGAAGTTCAGCGGAAACTCGTCCGCGCCCTGGATCAGCCGACCGAGGACGTTCGGTCCCGAGCAACTCACATCGAAGTGCGGCCCCGGCGACATGCCGATCATCGTCGTCGTGCCGCCGGAGAGCGCGTGCCAGCATTGCTGCGGCGAGAGAAAGTGCGCGTGCGCTTCCACGGCGCCGGCGGTGACGATGAAGCCGTCGGCGTGCACGACCGTCGTGTTCGGTCCGCAGCGCAGGCGCGGATCGACGCCGTCCATGATCTTCGGATTGCCGGCCTTGCCGATGGCGACGATGCGGCCGTCGCGGATGCCGATGTCGGCCTTCACGATGCCAGCGACCGCATCGATGATGGTGGCGTTCTGCACCACCATGTCGAGCGCGCCGGAAGCGTAGGTGCCGGTGGGCTCGAAGCCTTCGCCGTCGCGCATGACCTTGCCGGCGCCGGTGGTGAGCTCGTCGCCGTGGTGGGTGAAGTCGTGCTCGATCTCCGCGAGCAGCGAAGTATCGGCGAGCCGGACGAGATCGCCACGCGTGGGACCGTAGAGATTGATGTAGGCAGCACGAGAAAGAGTCGTCACGCTCAGGCTCCCAGGTAGCCGCGGCTGCGCGCGAGCTTCAGCGCTGCGGCCTTCACGGCGGGATCGTGGATCGAGCCTTCGGTGAGATTCGCGAAGCCGTGCACGTCACCCGTCCCGCCGATGGCGACCAGGTCGACGCGGACCGGCATCCCGGGCTCGAAGCGCACGCCCGTGCCGGACGGTCGATCGAGCCGCATCCCGAACGCCTGCTCGCGGTCGAACCGCAGCGCCCGGTTGACCTCGAAGAAGTGCGCGTGGCTGCGCACCTGGATCGCGCGGTCACCGGTGTTGAACACTTCCAGGGTGACGCTGCGGCGGCCGACGTTGAGTTCGACGTCCGCCTCGGCTGCGATGATCTCGCCTGGCACCGGGTCGCTGGCCACGGGCTGCACACCCGGCTTCACCGGATCGAACAACACCACGAGCTTGGTGCCCTCCGCCATCGACGCTTCCAGCGCGATGAACGGGATCATCTCCGCGACGCCGGGTTCCACGTCATCGGTCGTCAGCAGTTGTCCGCCGAAGTTCACCATCTCCGCGTGGCCCAGGCCCCGGCGTGCCGCCGTGAGCGTCTCGTCGGTGATCAGCGCCACGGCCTCTGGATGACTCAGGCGGATGCCCTGCGAGCGATAGCGGCGGGCGAGCTCGGCGGCGGTGAAGATGGTGAGCCGCTCGAGTTCGGTGGGGGTGAGATTCATCATCCTGGTCTCCTCGGGTGGTGGCGATTCGGCGTTGTCGGTGCGCAGATTCCGTGCCGAACGGTACCGCGGGACGAAACGCCTGTGGATACAAGGCTTGCGAAGAATGCGGCTCACACAGGCGCAGGCGTGGATGCTTCAGGACGGTGCTGCGCGTCGGTGTGCGCACCGCGGCAGTGAACGGCTCGCAAGTCGCCCTCACCCGGCGCAGCGCGCCACCCTCGCCCGGAGTGCGAGGGTGGCATTCATCTCCCCTCTCCCGCCGGGAGAGGGGTGGGGGTGAGGGAGCACGCGTCGCAATAGAGGGCGGTAGCCCCGATCCTGTTCTTCGGCGGCGGCTGCGTCTGGACCCTCTGGAAGACCCGCGCGAACGCAGTGAGTGGTTGAGACCCCCGCCCGCTTCGCGGATACTGGGTGTCCACATCGTCGAGGAGCGTCCGCTTGGGTTCCAGGGTTCATGTCTACAAGGGCAGCACCATCACCGTGACGTGGGATGCCGCCCGGTGTGTACACGCCGCCGAGTGTGTGCGCGGACTACCCAAGGCCTTCAACACGGCCCGCAAGCCGTGGGTCGACGCGGACGCCGCCAGCGCCACCGCGATCATGGGCGTGATCGAGCGCTGCCCCTCCGGCGCGCTGACCTACGAATTCGGCAACGGTGCGAAGTCCGAGCGGCCCGCAAAGGCGAATTCGGTCGCCGTGACCTGCGACGGCCCGCTGCACCTGCGTGGCGATCTCGAACTCGTCGGCGGGCCGGACGGCGCCACCATCGGGAAATACACCCGGCTCGCGCTGTGCCGCTGCGGGCAATCCTCGAACAAGCCCTTCTGCGACCGCTCGCACACGAAGGCCGGCTTCTCGGAACTAGGCGCGGTCGCAGCCCCCACGGAAGTGAAACCGGCGGAGCCGCTCGGCGGAACCACGCTCAAGATCACGCTTCGGCCCAACGGCCCGTTGCGGCTGGACGGCGAGATGCAGATCTTCGACGGTGGCAGCCGGCTCGCATGGCACGGCGTCGAAACGGCGCTGTGTCGCTGCGGTGCATCGAAGAACAAGCCGTTCTGCGACGGCAGCCACAAGGAAGCGGGTTTCGTCGCTGAATAGGTCGCACAGGTTGTAATCGGGGCGCCGCTTGGCTACCGTACCGACGAGTACGGCGGACGATAAGAACGAGGAGCGAGGAGTGAGGATCTCGATGGCCCCCGGAAAACGTTGGGCTGCGCTTGCCGCGGCCCTCACCGCCCTTGCCTGTGCCAGTGTCGCCCTCGGCCTGGACCCCACCGGCGCGCTGGAGGAAGAAGAACTCTCCGCCGGCCAGCTCACCGTCGCCAAGTTCGACGAGCACGCGTTCGACCAGGCCCCGGTCGGGATGCCCTATCAGCCGCTGCAGAAGTTCCTGCGCGGGCGGCACCACTTCAACCAGCGCTGGGTGCAGTTCCCCTCCATCGGCGGCGACTGGGGGCTCGGCCCCACGTTCATCACCAACAAGTGCGTCGCCTGTCATGTGCGCGCCGGTCGAGGCGCAGTGCCCGAGAAACCCGACGAACAGGTGCTGGCCGTGCTGGTGCGCATCAGCATTCCCGGCGAAAACCAGCACGGTGGGCCCAAGCCGCATCCGGCCTACGGCGACCAGATCCAGAACCAGGGCCTGATGGGCCAGGACCGCGACGACACCTTCCTCGGCGAACGCGTCTTCCCCGAAGCGGAAGTCTTCATCGACTGGGAGAAAAGCACCGTCGCATTGGCCGACGGTGAACAGGTCGAGCTGCGCAAGCCGAAAGTCCGCTGGGGCAAGCTCTGGTTCGGCCCGATCGGCGACGACACGATGGTGTCGCTGCGCATGGCACAACCGATCCAGGGCCTCGGCCTGCTCGAAGCCATTCCCGAAGAAACGATCCTCGAGATCGCCGAGGCGCAGAAGAAGGTCGGTTTCAACGGCCGTCCGAACTACGTGCGCGACGACATCAACAAGAAGACATCGCTCGGCCGATTCGGCTGGAAGGCCAATCAACCGAGCGTCGGGCAGCAGATCGCGAGCGCGTACGCCGGTGATATAGGCGTCACCTCCGACCTCTATCTGGAACAGAACTGCCCCAGCCCGCAGACCGATTGCGCCTATCAGCCGCCGGGCAATCAGCCCGAGCTGATCGAGAGCGACTGGAACGAGATCACGTTCTGGGAGCAGGGCCTCGCCGTGCCCGCGCGACGCAACGTGAAGGACCCGAAGTTCAAGCAGGGCGAGAAGCTGTTCGTGGACGCCAAATGCGCCGTGTGCCACGTGCCTGAACTCCAGACCGCCGCCAAGGTGCCGCACCTCAAGCTGCTCGAGAATCAGAAGGTGCGCGCGTACACCGATCTGCTCTTGCACGACATGGGTGATGGGCTCGCCGATGGTCGGCCGGACTTCAAGGCGAGTGGCAAGGATTGGCGCACTCAGCCCTTGTGGGGGCTAGGTCTCGCGAAGATCGTACTGGGCGCCGACGTCGCACCGATGCTGCACGACGGGCGGGCGCGAAGCGCAACGGAGGCGATCCTCTGGCATGGGGGCGAGGCGGAGGTGTCGCGGGAGGCGTTCAGGAAGATGCCGAAGGGGGAGAGGGAGGCGTTGTTGTTCTTTTTAGAATCGATCTGACGAAAGAATCGGAGCTTCATGGCAGTCGCACGTCGGTCCCGGCCGGCCGTGAACCTGCGCACGACATCACCGGACGAACCACGAGCTGACCACCGCAGAGCTCTGGCGCCGAATGAAGAAGGAATAGTGCCCGATGAAGCAACAAGCAAGCGACGCATTCAGGGACCCCACTGCGCTAACCACTTGGACGAAGCGCCTGCTATACCTCCAGATCGTCGTGGCGGTAGTTGCACTGATCTCCGGTGGATTCGAGGCCAGCCTGCTTCAGGACTTCAAGAACGGCAACTATTCGTCCCAGGAGGACGCTGTCGCGGCGGGAGAGGCGAGCGACATGCGACAAGGGCTGATCGGAATAGTCGAGATCGCGATACTGATCGCAAGCGGAATCCTCATCCTGAAGTGGATTCATCGCGCCAACTCGAATGCGCGGCAACTTGGCGCGATGGGCATGGAGTTCACGCCAGGGTGGTCAATAGGTTGGTACTTCATACCCTTCGCCAACCTGTGGATGCCGTACCAGGCAATGAAGGAAATCTGGAAAGCGAGCAGCAATCCGAAGGACTGGAAGAGCCTGGAGGCACCTTCGCTGCTCGGCTGGTGGTGGCTGGTCTGGATAGTCTGCAGCGTGCTGGGCAACGTTTCCCTTCGCTTGGCGTTCAAGGCAGATGGCATAGACGAACTGATCGCTTCGAACTTCGTCGGCCAGCTGGCCGAAGTTACCGGACTACCCCTGAGCGTGATCTTTCTGGTCATGGTGAATCGAATCCATTCCATGCAGATGACTCACCACGCTCGCAGTACTCAAGTGGCGAGCTCCGGTTGACGGCTCCCTGCAGCTGGCGACCGGCACGCAGTAACCCGGCAATCCACTTTGAGCGGGGAAAATGAGCCGACCTTCTGTGGCGACCGACGATATCGTCGAGGTCACATCGGCGTCGAACAAGAGCAAGCGGTACGCCCGATCATGCAACGAGGTAGGCCCTTCAACCGGCGCATTGCCCTTGGATGCCAAGAACAATGAGGAGAAGCTGAAGTGAGAGGACTTCGAAGTCTCGTCGCAAGCTTGCTGGCCGTAGCTATCGCCACCACAACGACCTGGGCAGCGGACCTACCCCCAACCCCACCAGAAGACGTCGGCTTCTCCCCCGCCCGCCTCGCCCGCATCGGCCCCGCCCTCACCGGCGAAATCGAACGTGGCCAATACCCAGGCGCGGTGGTGTTGATCGCCCGCAAAGGCAAGATCGTCTACTTCGAGAGCTACGGCCAACTCGATCCCGCGAGCGGGAAGCCGATGACGAAGGATGCGATCTTTCGTCTGTATTCGATGACCAAGCCGTACACCTCGGTGGCGGCCATGATGCTGATGGAGGAAGGCAAGCTGCGCCTGACCGATCCGGTATCGAAGTACATTCCGGCCTTGGCCAAGCTGGAAGTCAGCGTCGTTTCCACCGATCCCGCGACCGGTGCCGTGAGGTATTCGAATGTCCCGGCTGATCGCGAGATCACCATCCAGGACCTGCTCCGCCACACTTCCGGATTCGTCTACACGGGCTTCACCTCGCACGCGAAGGTGAAGGAGCTCTACACGAAGGAGAACGTCGGCTGGCAGGACCAGACCGCCGCGGAGCAGATCGAGCGTCTTGCAAAAGTGCCGCTCGCCCATCAGCCGGGCACCACCTTCGAGTACAGCCTGTCGACCGACGTGCTCGGCCGCGTGATCGAGGCCGTGACCGGCATGCCGCTCGGTCAGTTCATCCAGGAGCGCATCTTCACGCCGCTGGGAATGACGGACTCGGCGTTCATGGTGCCGAAGGAAAAACTCGACCGGCTGGCCCAGCCCTTCGCCATCGATCCGGCCACCAAGAGTCCGATCAAGCTGGTGGATGTGACGGTACCCCCGAAGAACGATGCAGGTGGCGCTGGCAGCGTGGGGACGGCCGCCGATTACGTGCGCTTCCTGCAGATGATGCTCAACGGCGGTCAGCTCGACGGCGTACGGCTGCTGAGCCGGACGACGGTCAAGTACATGACCTCCGATCATCTCGGCGAGATCAAGAGCGCGGGTTTCGTTTCGCTGCCGCCTGCGATCGGCTTCGGGCTCGGCTTCGCGGTGCGGCGGGAAGAGGGGCTGTTCGAGGTCACGGGGTCGGCCGGCGAGTACTACTGGTCGGGCGCTGCAGGCACCGGGTTCTACGTCGATCCCAAGGAAGAACTGATCTGCATCATGATGATCCAGGCACAGCCCGGCATCGCGCGGCGTTACGATCGCTATCTCTTCAAGCAACTGGTCTACCAGGCGATCAGCGACTGACCAACATGGGAACCACCAGGAAATACCGGGGAAGCTGCCATTGCGGCAACGTGGCCTTCGAAGTCGAGGGCGAGATCAAGAGCGTCGTCGCGTGCAACTGCTCCATCTGCCAGCGCAAAGGCTCCCTGCTGTGGTTCGTCCCGCGAGATGCCCTGCGGCTGACTACACCAGAGGATTCGTCGCGGGTGTACGAGTTCAACACGCACCGGATCAGCCATCGGTTCTGCCCCACCTGCGGGATGCACCCGTACGCGGACGGAGCCGATGCCAAGGGCAATCGCGTGGCGGCCGTGAACGTGCGTTGCCTGGAGAACATCGATATCGGCGCCATTCCCGTCACGCACTACGACGGGCGAGCGAAGTAGTGTTCGTGTTCGTGATCGGCTACGCACGCTCGCCGGGACGATAGCGATTGGATTCCAGATCCGTCGGCAAGCTCGTCGCCCTGATCATCGCCTTCGGTGCCTTCGTGTTCATCGCGAAGGATCGATCGTCGGAACCGGAGTACGACAAGACCGCCTGTGCCGGACCGCCGCTCAGGAGCGCCGAAGCGCGCAACGACGCGATGGAACGGGGGTACGTGATCAATCGGTACCACGACTGCATCGACAAGACGTCCTTCGACGAAATCAGCCGCCAGGAGGTGGCGTCGCAGAAGGCCCGCCAGGAAGCGCAACTCAAGGCAACCGAAGCCCCCGCCGCGGAACCGGCGGTGGTGAACCTCGCGGAAGCCCGCCGAGGTTTTCAGACCGCCATATCCCTGCCCGCGAGCGGTTCACCGCCATTGCCTCGCCCGCCGGCCAAGCTCTTCGAACGGATCGACTACAAGAGCACCGGGAACCTGACTCTCCCCGCTTTCGTGACGCCCGACCCGAAGGATGGACGCAAGCACCCCGCCATCCTCTGGCTGACGGGAGGAGACACCAATTCCCTCGACGATTTCTGGTCGCCCGGACCGGAGTCGAACGATCAGTCGGCCCGGGCGTTCCGCGAAGCGGGCCTGGTCATGATGTTTCCCTCGCTGCGTGGCGGCAACACCAATGTCGGCGGCAAGGAGTACTTCTTCGGCGAAGTGGGCGACGTGCTGGCCGCGGCCGAACACCTGGCCAGCCTCCCCTATGTGGACCCGGCACAGATCTATCTGGGCGGTCACAGCACCGGCGGCACCCTGGCCTTGCTGACGGCCGAATCGAGCAGCCGATTCAAGACGGTGTTCGCCTTCGGTCCGGTCGCGGAAGTGAATCGCTATCCCGCATCGCTCGTCCCGGTGAATTTTGCAGAACTCGACAAGCGCGAAGTGGAGCTGCGCTCACCGATTCGTTGGCTCGCCGGAATCTCCACTCCCACCTACGTGATCGAGGGCAAGACCTCGCCGGCCAACACCGACGATTTCGAGGAGATCTGCCGGAAGAGCACCAATCCCCAGGTGCGCTGCATTGCCGTCGAGGGGTCCGATCATTTCAGCGTTCTGGGCAGAGTGACCAAGGTGATCGCAGCCCGGCTGGCGGTGAGTGCCTCGGGCCCCGAGTTCAGCTTGCGACCGGATGACTTCCCGCAGGCAAGTGTCGGCGCGGACCGACAGTCATCGACGGGCGAACCACGACACCGCGAGCAGTAGCGACGATAGAATCCCGCACGTCTCTCGGTGGGACTGACGTGGAGGATGCGGTGAAGAAGTTTCTGGCCTGGTTCATCGGCATTGTCGTCACCCTGGCCATCGCGGGCTATGTTGCCTTCCAGGTCAGCCCCTGGCCCGCCGCGCTGCTGATCCGGATGGCCTTCGAGAAAGACGCGGCCGACGTCTCGAAGGCGCTCGAGGAGCACGTGCCGTCCGGCGTTTCCGCACGGCTGAACGAGGGTTTCGATCTCGCGGACGGTGGCGCATTGCTCGACGTGTTCTATCCGTCGGCCATCGAGAAGACCGACCGGGCGCTGCCGACGATCGTGTGGGTGCACGGCGGCGGATGGGTGTCGGGCTCGAAGAATCACATCGCCAACTACGCGAAGATCCTCGCGCATCGCGGCTACACCGTGGTCGGCGTCGACTACCTGATCGCACCGCGCGGCACCTATCCCACGCCCGTGCGGCAGGTGAATACGGCACTCGCGCACCTCGCGAAGAACGCCAAACGGTTGCACGTGGACCCAACGCAGTTCTTCCTCGCGGGCGATTCCGCGGGCGCCCAGATCGCGGCGCAGTTGGCGAACGCGGTCAACGTCCCGAGCTATGCGTCGGCCTTGGGGATCGTCTCTTCCATCCAGGGCTCGCAATTGCGAGGACTGCTCCTCTATTGCGGCGCCTACGACACGAAGCGGCTCAACCTCGAAGGGCCGTTCGGCGATTTCCTGAAGACCGTGCTCTGGTCGTACAGCGGCGGGAAGGATTTCCAGACCGATCCGCGCTTCGCGACGGCGTCAGTCATCGACTACGTGACGGCGGACTTTCCGCCCGTGTTCATCTCTGCCGGCAACGCCGATCCCCTGCTGTCCCAGTCGGGCGCTCTCGCCGGCAAGCTGATCGACCTCGGAGTCCGCGTCGACAGCCTCTTCTTTCCGGCCGACCGAACGCCCGGCCTTCCGCACGAATACCAGTTCGATCTCGATACGTATGCGGGACGCCTGGCGCTCGAGCGATCGGTCACCTTTCTGGCGAAGCTGAAGATGGAGCCTTGAACCGTCACGCCGACGCCGCGTTCGTCAGCCGCTTCACTCCCGACACGAAACGCTGCAGCGTCTGCGACAGCACGCCGCGCGGAATCATGATCTCGACGAGCTGGAACTTGCCACGCGTCGCGTAGGCCCGGTCGATCGCCGCCTTCAGTTCGCGCCGCGTCTGCACGCGCTGCCCTTCCCCGCCCAACCCGGCGGCCATTTGAGCGAAGCCCCAGGTGTCGAGATTGTTGAATTGCGACTCGGGCTGGAACGTCCGCAACATCTCCCAGCTCGAGTTGTTGAAGAGCAGCACGATCGGGTCCCAGCCGTAGCGCCGGCAGTTGCCGAGTTCCCACCCGGTCATCTGAAATGCCCCGTCGCCGACGAGGATCAGCGGCCTCTGCCCGGTCGCGGCCTGCAGGCCGAGGCCAGCGGGGACGCCGAAGCCCATCGTGGCGTAGTAGCCGGGCGCGACGAGCGCCGTGTGCTCGATGTCCATCGCCGTGAAGAGGCAATCGCCCACGTCCGAGGCGATCGGCAGCTTGCCGTGCTCGGCCATCAGATCGTTCACCGCAATCGCGATGTCGTTCGGCGTGATCGGAGCATCGTCCGCCACCAGGCCATGGGGATACGCGGTTCGGGCCACGGCGTGAAGACGGGCACGAGGCTGCGTTCGCGCGAGCAGCGCATCGACCAGGGCTTCGAGCGGAATCGCCGGATACACGTGATAGCCGAGACGCACCTCTCCGTCGCACGCGACGATGGACTTGCGCATGTCGATCTTCTTCTCGGACACGGCGAAGTTGGTGTCGGACAGGATCACGCCGAGCAGGAACAGACCGTCGGAGTTCTCGACCAGGCGTGTCACCTCCGGCAACCCGGCCACGCCCATGTAAGTGCCGACCAGCGATGCATCGGAATCCGCGAGCAGGCCGCGCCCCATGAAGCAGGTCACCACGGGCAGCGAGAGACGCAACGCGAGTTCGGCGACCCGCGTCTCGAGACCGAAGCGGCGCACTTCGACGTCCACCACCAGGACCGGATTCGATGCGTTTTTCAGCCGCGCCAGGATTTCGTCGGCGCAGGCGGCCAGCGCATCCGGGTCGACAGTTGCAGACGCCAACGGCGGCACGGGCGCGCACGGCACGTCCACCATGTCGCGCGGAATCTCGATGTAGACCGGCCGAGAATGCCGCAGGCAACTGCCGAGTACGCGCGCGACGTCGGTCGGTGCGCGTTCGGCGTCGTCCAGCCGCGTGCGATCGCAGGTGATCTCTTCGTAGATGCGGAACTGCGAATCGAGCGTCTTGGCCTGGTGGTGCAGCAACAGGCCCGAGCTCGATTCGCTCTTGCCGGGACCTCCGGAAAGCACCACGACCGGGGATTTCTCGGCGTACGCAGCGGCGACCGCGTTCACCATGTTGAGGGCACCGGCGCCGTAGGTGACGGCCGCCACGCCGAGCGAGCCGTCGATCCGTGCCGCCGCATCCGCCGCAAAGCCCACGGCGGGTTCGTGCGACAGCGTGTACAGCGGCAGGATCCGCGACTCTTCGATGATGCGAAAGTACGGCAGCGCGAAGTCTCCGGGAATGCCGAAAATCTGGCGCGCACCGTTGGCCGCGAGCGCGTGCAGGAGCGATTCGGTGAGGTTCATGGCGGCGATCCTTCGCGATTCCGGATGCACGGATTATTGCGCGCATCCCGTGCACGAAGCGTTCGAAGTGCCTGCAGCAAGTGCTACGCTACGCACGTTTCGTGCATCGCGGACCCGGATCGTGAGCGACATCAGCATCGACCGTTACGACCTGCAGCTGCTCGCCGCCCTCCAGCGGGACGGCCACGCCACCAATGCCACCCTCGGTGAGCAGGCGAACCTGTCGGCGTCCCAGGTCAGCCGGCGCATCCAGCGACTGGAGGAAACGCAGGTGGTCACAGGCTACGCCGCCCTCCTCGATCCGCACGCGCTCGGCCTGGGCGTGACGGCCTACGCACAGATCGTCCTGGAGCGGCACGACAAGACCCTCGCCGCCGAATTCGAGCGCGAGGTCGCGGCGATGCCCGAGGTGCTCGAATGTTTCGCCGTCACGGGCGAGGCGGACTACATGCTGCGCATCGTCGCACCGGACCTCGCGGCATTCTCGGACCTGATGATGAAGCGCCTGCTGAACATGCCCGGCGTGGCGCAGGTGAAAACCAACATCGCGCTGTCGAAGGTGAAGGAAACGCACGAACTGCCGCTGGATCACGTGGCCCGGCCGCGGCCGCAGAAGCGGCGCGTGACGTATACCGGGTGATCAATGACGTACGACGACATCCGATGAGCGCGAACGGCAAGTCGATTGCGGCGCTGCCGCGGCTTGGCCTCTGCGCCGTTGCGGCGGCGCTGTTCCCGCTGTCGCTGCTCTGCGCCGATGCCGAGCGGATTCCCGACGAGGCGCTGTCGGCCGGCACCTTCACCATCGCTCGCACGGATGCAAGCGCGTACGCCGAACCCGCGACGGTACTCGACTATCGGCAGCGCACGGCCTTCGATCACGGCCGGGGCCACTTCCATCGCCGATGGGTGGTCTTCGCCGGCGTGAACGGTGACTGGGGCCTCGGCCCCACCTTCATCGCGGATCGATGCTCCGTATGTCACGCCGGCGCCGGGCGGGGCGCGCCGCCTGCCGCATCGGACCAGCAGTTGCGCTCGATGATCGTCCGGCTGAGCCTGCCCGGCACGGACGATCAGGGCACCCCCCGAGCCGACCCGCACTACGGCGACCAGTTGCAGAACGATTCGCTGCAGGGTCGCAGCGCCGACGATGCCTACAGCTCCGAACCGGTGCCGACCGAGGCGGATCTGTACGTCGAATGGAAGACACTCACGGTCGCGTTCGCCGACGGCGAATCGGTGGAACTGCGCCAGCCGCGACTGCGCATCGAGAACCAGCGCTTCGGCCCTTTCGCCGAGGGTGCGATGACTTCGCTGCGGAATGCCCAGCCGCTGATCGGGCTGGGACTGCTCGAAGCCGTTCCGGAGGAGACGCTGCGATCGATCGCGAGCGCGCAAGTGGCCGAAGGCTTTCGCGGACGACCGAACGAGGTGTGGGACGCGTTGGGCAACCGCCGCGCCCTCGGACGTTTCGGCTGGAAGGCCAATCAACCCAGCCTCAAGCAGCAGATCGCCGCGGCGGCTATCGGCGACATGGGTGTGACGTCGGAGTTGTATCAGGGGCAGAACTGCCCGCCGGTGCAGCTCCTGTGTGTCGACGAAACGCCGGGTGCCCCGATCGAGCTGATCGACAACGACTGGAAGGAAATGGAGTTCTGGCTACAAGGCCTCGCGGTGCCGGCACGGCGGTCGGTGACCGATCCCGCGTTCACGCGGGGTGCCGCACTGTTCGCTGAAGCCAAGTGCGCCGTGTGTCACGTACCCGAGCTTCGAACGGCGGCGAAGGTGCCGCATCTGCCGCAGCTCGCGAACCAGACGATCCGCGCCTATACCGATCTCCTCCTGCACGACATGGGCGATGATCTTGCCGATGGACGTCCCGACTTCCAGGCCGGGCCGCGCGACTGGCGCACCCCGCCGCTGTGGGGACTCGGGCTGTCGAAGGCCGTCAATGGCAGCACCGCGTTGCTGCACGACGGTCGTGCGCGCGACGTGGTCGAAGCGATCCTCTGGCACGGCGGCGAGGCGGAAGTCTCGCGGGAGTTTTTTCGGAAGATGCCGAAAGCGGATCGCGAGGCCCTGCAGTTCTTCGTGGAGTCGATCTAGTGTCGTAAGTCGAGGGTTCGCGATCGACAATGACGCACTCGAGCAGCCTGCACAGGACAACAGCCACTGGAAGGGTTTCCACTTTCCGGCGGCGAAACAACCGTGCGGCACTCGCAGCATGGATGCTCCTGATGCCCTCGCTATCGTTCGCACAGACAGCGGCGGCGCCCTCGCCTGCAGCACAGGCAACGGAGGCGCCTTCATCCGCGACCTCCGCATTGCAGGCGCAGCAGGACGAATTGCAGCTCGCCATCGTGAAACGCGACGCGAAATCGGTGCGTGCCTTCATCCGCTCCGGCATGAACCTGAACTTCAACTTCAACGACCTCCTGCGCCGGGGGCGCACTCACGAATCGCCGCTCACCCTGGCGATCTACCGCAGTCACCTGGACATGGCCCGACTGCTGCTCGAAGGCGGAGCCGATGCGCAGCGGAAGGATGCGGAAGGCCGCAGCCCGATTCATCAGGCGCGATCGGCCGAGGCGGTGCGTCTTCTGGTGGAATTCGGGGCGGACGTGAACGCCCTCGATGCCCAGGGTCGTACGGCTGCCGTCTGCGCGCTGGAGCGTGGCGACCTCCAGGCGCTCGACATGCTCGCCGCAAACGGCGCTCGTATCGACATCCCGACCAAGGGGTCCGATCTGTTCGTTCGCGCCATCGAGTCCAGGCACCCGGAGCTGATCGGCCCGCTACTCGAACGCGGCGTCGATCCCCGGTCGCCCCCGACGCAGGCGCTCTGGCTGCTGATCGAAAGCGGTAACGCCGAGCCCGCGAAGCTGCTGATCCGGCGCGGGGCCGACGTGAACGCGCGCAAGGACCGCGACTGGCTGCTCACGCGCGCCCTGTTCCGGAAGCAGTGGGAGATCGCCGAAGCGCTGATCGACGGCGGCGCGAACGTGCGGTTGCCCGACCCCGAGTCGTGCGGGCGCAGCTTCATGGATTGCCCGTCGATCCAGCTCGCGAGGTTCGCGAGTTTCAATCCGCAGGTCCTCGCGAAACTGAAGGCGAAAGGACTCGATCTCGATGCCATGGGGCGCGACGGACACACGGCACTTACTTCGCTCATCGTCGAGCAGCCGATGGCCATCCGGGCTGCGGGGGGCGGTGCCGCCTCGTCCGTTGCGCAGAACGCCACGACCGGTGAAACCGTGACACGCACCATCGAAACGCCGGTCCCGGTACGCGAAGTTCCCGCGCCGGATAACGTGGCGCGGTCGAAGGCATTGCTCGAACTGGGAGCCGGCCCGAACCGGAAGTTCCGGGAGATGACACCCCTGATGCTGGCGATCGGCCTGCCGGGCAAGCCCAGGGAAATGGCCGTGATGTTGCTGCCCTTCGGTGCACGCGTCGAGTTCGAAGCGACGATCCCCAAACAACAGCCCGACAAGCCCTCCATCACCGCCGCCGAGGTACCCGAACTGATACTGGATCATCAAGGCGTGCTCACCGGCATGAAGGTCGGTCCGCTCACCTGGGTCGTGCTCCACGGCAGGCCGGACATCGCGCTGCGACTGCTGGAGCGGGACAGGAAGGTGACGCCGACCGATCGAGACCTGCTCTACTTCGCCGGTGCAGCCGGTGCCTGGGACGTGGTCATCGGCGCACTTCCGCACACCAGGGCGATCGATGCTGCAGACCGCGCCGGCGTGACACCCCTGATGATGGCCGCCTACGCCGGGCGAGCCGATGCGGTGCAGGCGTTGCTCGGGGCAGGAGCCAAAGTGAACGTGCGCAGCGCGCGCGACTGGCCACCGCTGCTCGAGTCCGACGTGCTGTCGGCGCTGTCCGGACACCAGTCCAGACCGCCGCTGGTCGGCGGATACACGGCTTTGCGGGCGGCGAAGGAACGTGGGCACCAGGACGTCGCGCGCATTCTGATCGAAGCGGGCGGAAAGGACTGATGGGGGCGAGCGCGCGGAACGCAGAGAAACCCCACGGACCTTCGCAGTTGCTGCCACAATGGTGCGGCTAAGGAGATTTTTCTCCCGCAACGCAGCATCCGCAGGCGTCCAATGCCGTTCCGGCCGCCCGACTCACATCGAATGAGCCGACAGGAGCTTCGCGAAACCCTGTCATGTGCCCATCCATCGAAGGCGAGGCCCTTCAATCGTGCCCACCGTAGCCCGGCTCAAAGAGCTCAAGCGCACGATCATCGAGGGCCACGTCAGGCGCGACAACCTCAAGGGCCTCGCCCAGGTTCTCACGACACTCCTGCCCCTCGGCGCCCTCTGGTATGCGGCCGTGCTGGCCACCTCGATGTCCCATCATTGGCTGACCGTCGGCGTGGTGCTGCTGATGAGCCTGTTCCTGCTGCGCGTCTTCGTGCTGATGCATGAATGCGGGCACGGCAGCCTGTTCCGCACGAACCGACTCAACGAGGGATTCGGATTCCTGTTCGGCGTCGTATCGGGCATGCCCCAGTACGTCTGGTCGCAGCACCACCACCATCATCATTCGACCAACGGCAACTGGGACCGGTATCGCGGGCCGATGAACATCATCCCCGTGGACGAGTACGCCGCCATGACCCATCGCCAGCAGCGCCGCTACCGGAACGCGCGCAGCGTCTGGCTGGCCCCGATCGCGGGGTTCGTCTACCTCATCCTCAATCCCCGCATCACCTGGTTGAGGGGCAGCGTCGGGCTGGTCCGTCACGTCATCGAAGGCAAGATCGCGCGACCCGGCATGACCATCAAGGCGCTCGCACGAGAGTTCGAGACGCCCCACTGGTCTTCGATGCAGGAGTATCGGCACATGTTCTGGAACAACGTCGTGCTGATGACTTTGCTGGTGGCGATGGCCTGGGCGATCGGCCCGATGCTGTTCTTCGTCTGCTGGATCGCGAGCGTCTCGCTCGCCGGCGGCGCCGGGATTCTGCTGTTCACGGTCCAGCACAACTTCGAGCATTCGTACGCAAGCCGCGACGAAGGCTGGGACTACGACCGGGCGGCCCTCATGGGCACCAGCTTCCTGATCCTGCCGCGCTGGCTGAACTGGTTCACGGTCAACATCGCGTACCACCACATTCATCATCTCTCCGCGCGGATCCCGAACTATTGCCTGGTGGCTTGCCACGACGAACACCGGCATCTGTTCTCGGACGTCAAGCGCATCCGTCTCGCCGAGGTTCCACGCGCCCTCAGGTACATCCTCTGGGACACCCGCATGAGCCGCATCGTTTCGGTGGCCGAGGTCCAGCAGCAAGCAGTCGCGCGTTCGACCGTTACCCCTCCATAGATACGCGTGAACGAAGGGCGGTGTTAGGCTTGTCACGGTCGGCTGCCCGGCACGAAAATCGGGCAGGCTGGAGACATGTCAGTGGTGCCGGGCCGCCCCAAGGCACTGACGCGCCCCCGCGGGGGGCAGCGAACGAAGTGAGCGTGGGGGCTGTTTCAGCTGGTCAGGGAGGGGCTGGATGGCAACGCCGATCACCGATGTCCGCGAGATCTCGCGCATCGCCTATGGCTTCATCGGATCGAAGGCCCTGTTCTCCGCCCTGCACGTCGATCTGTTCGGGCGGCTCGCCGGAACGACGAAGACTTTCGAACAGCTGGTCGAGGACACCGGCGTCGCTTCCAATCGACTCAGGACGATGCTCGTCGCGCTGACGGCGATAGGGCTGATCGTGCGAGATGGCGACCGCTATCGCAACGCCCCCGCGAGCGAGCGATACCTGGTGCGCGGCGCGCCGGCGAACTTCGGCGACTACTACCGGTTCCAGATCGATCGGCAGATCTATCCGGCGCTGCTGCACCTGGACGCTGGCATCGCCGGCGATACCGCCCACCTCGCCTTCGATTCGCTCGGCGGACTGACCGACGATCCCGCGGAAGCCGACGCCTTCACTCGAGCGCAGCACGCAGGCTCCATGGGACCGGCGTTGATGCTCGCCAAGAACTTCGGGCTCGGCGAAGCGAAGTCGCTCCTCGACGTGGGCGGTGGCAGTGGAGCGTTTTCGATCGCCCTGTGCCAGCGCAACCCCGCGCTGCGGGCGACCGTCCTGGACTTCCCGAACGTGATCACCGTCGCCGAACGCTTCGTGGCGGAAGCGAAGCTCCAGGATCGAATCGGCTACGTTCGTGGCGACGCGGTCGGCGCGGTATGGCCGAAGGACCAGGACGTCGTGCTGATGTCCTATCTGCTCAGCGCGGTGGCCGAGCCCTCCATCCCGCTCCTCTATCGCAAGGCCTGGGAAGCACTGCGCCCCGGCGGACGGCTACTGATTCACGATTTCATGCTCGACGACGACGAAACTGGCCCGGCCCTGGCCGCGCTCTGGTTCCTGCAATACCTTTCGGGGCGGATCGACGGCATCTCCTTCAGCGCCGCGACGCTTGCCGCGCAACTGGAGGACCAGGGGTTCGAAGGCATCTCCGACCAAGTCGTCATTCCGGAGATCACGAAGCTGGTCGCGTGCGTGAAACCGAAGGACAGCGCAAGTGGACGTTGAGGCTTCCTGAAGCCGCCGGGAACAGAGCATCGCCCGCACGGCGAGCTCAGGGACTGAACTGGATCCGGATCGGGTTGCTGTACGCAGCCAACGCGCCTTCCGCCGGTACCTTCGCGGTGACGCGTGCACGCACGTAGCCACTCTTCTTGTCCGCACCGGGCACCATGGACTCGGGCGTCCAGTCGAATACGTCCTCGGCTGCGACGAGTTCATGGGCGGCGAGAATCTCCGGCTTGCCGCTGCGCAGGTTGCCGATCAGTTCGATGGTCACGGGCAGGTTCGCACTGCCGGGTCCGCGCACGATCTTCACGCGGAAAGCGGGCCGCTCCGATGGTGCGAGCGCGATGGTCTCGCCGGGCGTGGCAGGCATCGGCAGCGACTCGTGGACGGCGACGAAGGCCAGGTCCTCGAGAATGTGACCATGGTCGGCCCAGAAGGACCCGGCGCGCAGCGCCAGCAACACGCCGCGATAGTCAGGTTGGGGCACCCGCAGGTGCGTCCGGGCAAACGAGCACGGCGGGAAATCCTTGTCGGGGTGGATGTACTCGCTCACGGCCAGCGCGGCCCAGGTGCTGTGGCCGGCATCAAGCAGGCGGTCCCAGGTCCCGCCGATCTCCGCGACCACCGGGTCCCAGCGGGCGATCGTCTTGAGTTGCGACTGGTAGTCACCGGGCGAAGCCAGTTTCTGGTGCCCGGGCCCGCCCTCGAAGCCGGCGAACAGACCTTGCGCCGCTTGCCAGCGCGGGAAGTCGCTCAGCTTCTCAGCGGGGTCTGCGCCGCCACGGCTCGGGTGGGCGTACAGCAAGGCCACGGCATCGCGCGACCCGGCTTGCTGCGCCATCCAGGTCAGCGCCTCTTCGGCCTTTACACTCTTGTCCTCGAATTTCGCCTTGAACTCGGGCAGCACCTTCTGCTCCACCGCGGGATCGACCAGCACCACGACCTGCTCGCGCTGGGCGTAGGGCGGAATGTTCCATTCCATGCCGGCGAACAGGAGCAGGTCCTTGACCCTCGTGCGTTCCTCGGCGACCGCGGCGAAGTATTCCGGGGAGGCGGTCCTGGCCGACGGATCGCTGTGGTCCGTGACGGCGAGCACGTCGCAGCCGTTCGTGACCGCGAGGTTGACCAGTTCGGTCACCGACGCGCCTCCGTCGGAAAACGTGGTGTGCGCGTGACTGTCCAGCACCAGCGTCTGACCCACCAGGCCCCAGGGTACCGACGTGACGAAGTCCACCTTCGGCGGGCTGTCGCACCCGGCGATGCAGGCCGATACGGCAACCACGACCGATACCAAATGTAAATTCGATCGACACCTGGGCTGGGTGCGTCGAGGCTCGGAAGGGTGCGGTCGGTACACGGTCGTGCTCCGGGTTCTTGTTCGATACGTGTGCGGGCAGCGCCGCCCGGGTGGGCGCGTCTCCGGCGTAAGCATCGACCCGTGGAAGAAACTTGTCGAGACGGAAGATTACAACAAGCGCCCGAGTCTCCGGCATCCGTATGTCATTCGTAAGCGCCGGGGTCGTATCTTGTCGGCGCTCGGATCGGGAGCAGAACGCGCCGGCAGGGAACAACCGTGTCGCGCACTTCCACCCATGAGGAGGGAACATGAATGCTCGGAGGATGCTCGTCTGCCTGGGGCTGACGGCGGCTTGCTGCACCGTACCCGGCGTCGGTTTCGCCGGAAAATGCGCCGGCACCAACATCAACAACCTGCTCTCGTGGGACTCGTCCGAGATCGTGAAGGGAACCACGCTGGCGACGATGCGGGCCACGAGCGTCATCGTCAGCGACGATCCGACAGCGCCCTACCATCTGGCGGCTGGCGAATGCATCGGCACCTTCCTCAGCGGCCCGGACGGCAAGACGCAGGCGAGCGGCAGTTGCGCGCGCAAGGACAAGGACGGCGACGTACTCAACGAGGAGTGGGTCGCGACGGATGGCGCAGGCGGAAAAGGCACCTGGAAAAACGTGGGTGGGAGCGGCAAGTACGCGAAGGCCGCAGGAACGGCGCAATGGGAGTTCACGCCCTTGCAGGGCAAGGCGTCGGCGGTTCGCTGGACGGGGAACTGCCAGTAGGCGACCACCTCGAGATCCGGAGGTTCGTCGCGATCCCCACGAATAGATACCGGTGATCGGAGCGATCGCAGGGGACATCATCGGCTCCGTGTACGAGGGAGCCGAACCGCAGCCGAAGACGTTCCCGCTGTTTGCCCCGCACGCCTGCTTCACGGACGACAGCGTCATGACCATCGCCATTGCCAGCGCGATCCGGCGGCGGGTCGACTACGCCGAAGCATTGCGCGAATGGGGCTGCCTGTATCCGGACGCGGGCTACGGCGGCATGTTCTACGAGTGGCTGTTCGCCGACCGGCCGCATCCGTACAACAGTTTCGGCAACGGGTCCGCCATGCGCGTTTCCGCGATCGGCTGGGCCTTCGATGACCTCGACACGGTACTGGCCGAGGCCCGCGACAGCGCTGCCGTCACGCACGACCACCCCGAAGGGATCAAGGGGGCGCAGGCGGTGGCGGGCGCAGTCTTCCTGGGGCGCACCGGGGAGGGCAAGGACGGGATTCGACGACTGCTGACGGAGCGATTCGGCTACGACTGCTCTGCCAGTCTCGACGAATTGCGCGCGCATGCGCAATTCGACGTCACTTGCCAGGGCACGGTGCCGGCCGCAGCCATCGCGTTCCTGGCGTCGAACGACTTCGAGGATGCGGTTCGCAATGCCGTCTCGCTGGGCGGCGATGCCGATACGCTCGCCTGCATCGCCGGGGCCATGGCGGAATCCTTCTACGGCGCAACGCCTGGTGCGATCCAGCGGGAGTGCCTCCGCCGCCTCGACGAACCGCTTCGCACCGAGTTATTGGCGTTCGCACGCGAGTACGGCGTGCCGCTTTCCGCGGACGCGAACGTGAGGTCTTGATCGCGTCGACATCGACTCACGACTGCGACAGGTTCCGGGTGCATCGAACGGCGTTTGCGCACCTGCGCGTTCTCGCGATCCTGTTCGTCCCCTGGATCGATGTCTCCGGTGCTTTCCATGGCAGTGGCAAGGCCGCGCGGGTCGGAGACGAGGCGATGACCCGTTACTCGTTCATCGCGGTGGGCAGCGCACCCTTGGTCACGATGGTCGCCAGCGCTTCCGCTGCACGATCGACTTCGTCGAGGGTGTTGTAGAGATAGAAGCTCAGGCGGCAGCTGGCCATGGGATCGAGCTCGAGCGACCGGTGGGCGAGTGCGGCACAGTGGCAGCCGGCTCGCGATTCCACTCCAACTTCGTTGAGCCTTTGCGCCAACTCCATCGGATGCCGGCCGGCGACGTTGAACGCCACCAGTGCGGTGCGGCGAGAAGCGTCGCGCGGCCCGTAGAGAGTGATCCCGGGGATCGCTCCAAGCCGGTCGATGGCGCGCTCGGTCAAGCATCGAGTCCATTCGGTCACGCGGTTCATCGCTTGTTCCACGTCATGCCGCTCGATCACCCGGTCCGTCCCGAAGTAGCGGGCCTGGGTCGGAGTCAGCGCGAGATCGACCAGGCTGCGCAACGCCTGGGCGGATACGATCGTGCCCAGGATGTTCGGCGTTCCCGCGGCGTACTTCCACGGCAAGGCTCCGTACTCGACCCGATCGGGAAACACCCCGCCATCGGCGATCATGTCGCCGCCGTACAGGAACGGCATCGACGCTTCGAGCAAATGCTCCTTGGCATACAGGACGCCCACACCGAAAGGCGCCAGCAGTTTGTGGAAGGAGAACGAGAGATAGTCCAGGTCGAGCGCCTGGACGTCGACGAACGTGCTCGGGACGAGTTGCGCGCCGTCCACCAGCAGATAGGACCGGCGCTCGCCGCCTGGTTGTACATAACCGCTCGCATCGGCCAACGCACGGACGTCGGCCAGCGGGTTCTTCGTGCCGAAGAAGTTCGACGCGCCCGTGCAGCACACGAGCTTCGTCCGTGCGTCGATCAGGGAAGCCAGGTGATCGAGGTCGAGTTCTCCGCTCGACGGATCGAAGCGGGCCAGGCGGCAGTCCACCCTGCGTCCGAAACTAGGCAGGATCTGCCGGCACATCGCATACCAGGGCACGAAGTTCGAGTTGTGCTCCATCATTGTCGTGACGACGTTGTCGCCGTCGCGAAACGCCGTCATGAGCGAATACATGACCGCGTTGTGCGCCTCGGTGGTGTTCCGGTACACGGCGATGTTGCGTCTGCTGCGGGCACCGAGGAAGTTCGCGATCGTGTCGTAGGCCTCCTCGAACCGGCCGGTCATGACCTGCGACGCGGTGGACTGCCCCCGATGGACGTTCTCGTACCCCGGCACCAACTCGCGATACAGGTCCAGCAGCTCCCGCGGCGGTTGGGTACTGGCAGCGTTATTGGTGACGATCCGACCCGTGTCGGGGAACACGAAATGCCTGCGAACGGCCTCGACGTCCAGTCCATTCGATTGCATGCTGCAGCTCCCGATCGTCGTTGCGGCCCACCCATTTCGGGGGCCCGAGGCCTGCGGTCAAAGTAATGTTCGGCATGGTGCTCCCAACCATCCGTCTATTCCCGTAAGACGCGGAGAGGTTCATTCGAGGAGGCAGCAAGCGTACGATTGCTCCGATTCGAAATAGCCTGGCGCGACAGCGGAATGGTCAGGCCTTGCAGGAAAGGATCAGCCCGTCACGTGCGCCCGTGCAGGGCACGACGCTCGAAGTTGCCGAATCGCAGCACGATGACAACACCGTGGAAGACCTTCCCCGCCGCCAGTTCCTCGAACTGCTCGCCGCCGCCGCGGCACTCGGCATACCATTGCCGGGCATGAGCGCAACGCAGGAATCCCCGGCCGAAACGTCGTCGACCGTCCATCTCGAGCAGGATGGCCTGTCGCTCACGCCATTCGAGACCGCCGCCGAACTCGCCCGCCTGTGCGCGGCGCAGCCGCCGGCTTCGGACCTCTACGGGCAGGGCGGCCTCGTCGAGGAAGTCGAAGCATGGTTCGCCCGAGTGCTCGGCAAGGAGCGGGCGCTGTTCATGCCGACGGGCACGCTCGCCAATCATCTGGCCCTGCGTGCGCTAGCGAAGGATCGGCGCCGCGTGATCGTCCAGGATGTGAGCCACGTCTACAACGACACCGGCGATTCGAGCCAGATGCTGAGCGGACTCACGCTGCTGCCGCTTGCGCCCGACCGTGCGACGTTCACGTGGGCGGATGTGGATCGGGCACTGACCCGCACCGCATCGGGTCGCGTGTCCGCAGCGGTCGGCGCGATCTCCATCGAATCGCCCGTCCGCCGGCGCCAAGGCGAGCTGTTCGATCGCGCCGAGATGTTGCGCATCTGCGCGGAAGCGAGAAAACGTGGCATCGGCCTGCATCTGGACGGCGCGCGATTGTTCATCGCTTCGGCGTACACGGGCATCGCACCGGCGGAGTACGCCGCGCCCTTCGACACGGTTTACGTGTCCTTGTGGAAGTGTTTCAACTCGCTGAACGGTGCCATCCTCGCCGGTCCGGCGGCTGCGCTCGAAGGCATGGCCCACACGCGTCGCATGTTCGGCGGCGCCCTGTTCAACGCCTGGCCCTTCGCGATGCTCGCGCGTCGCTACGCGGAAGGCTTCGTCGAGCGTTTCGCTTCGGCGATCGCCGTGTTCGATCGCTTCGAGCGCGCCGTTGCGGGCGGTTCGGTGCGCGTCGAGCGCATACCGAACGGCACCAACGTATTCCGGATGATCGTGGCGGATGCGCGCGCGGAAGCCCTGCCCGACCGGCTGCGTGCCCGAGGCATCGTGCTACCGCCACCGAACCGCGGAGCGGAAGGCGCGGTGTTCGTGCTCAACGTGAACGAGACCTGGAACCGCACCACCGGCCCGCGCCTCGCCGACGAGATCCGGCGCGCGCTGGCGGGCTGAACGTTGCCGCGCAGGAGTATCCTCCGCTCCCATGCTCACGCTCCGGAACAACGACGAACAGCACCGCTACGAAGCCTTCGACGGCGACGTACTGGTGGCCTTTTCGGAATACAACCTGTTGAGTGACAGCATCATGTTCACGCACACCGAAGTGGTCCCTGAACACGAGGGCAAGGGCGTGGGCAGCTTCATCGCGGCCGAGGTGCTCGGCGATGCGCGCAAGCAGGGCAAGTTCGTGATCCCGGCCTGCCCGTTCATCTCGGCCTACCTGCGCAAGCACCGCGAGTACATCGACCTGGTCAAGCCGGAGATCCAGCGGGCGTTCAAGGTCTGAGCGACGCGAAGCACCCGCCCGTGCCACCCGTCGACCTGTCGCGCCTGCGCATCCTCCTGACCCAGGCCGATCAGTTCATGGGCCCCGCCCTGCACGCGACGCTCGCCGAATGCGGTGCCGAGGTGGTGGCGGACACCCGGCCGCTCGATGCGCCCGACGCCGCCGCGGCCATCGTCGCGTCCGCCGGTACGATCGACGTTCTCCTGGCCAACCTGGCGGTTCCCGCACCGTCGTCGCCGGCCGGCGAAGTGTCCGACGAAGAATGGCGACACGTGTTCACGCACATGGTCGACCCACTGCCCCGCCTGCTGAAGGCCGTGCTGCCGCAGATGCGGGATCGGGGCCACGGGCGTTTCCTGGTGATGGGCAGCGCCTCGGCGCTGCGAGGGATGAAGCGCACATCCTCGTACAGCGCCGCACGGGGTGCGCAACTCGCGTGGGTGCAGGCGGTGGGCGTCGAGCTTGCGCCACTCGGCATCCGCGTCAATGCGATCGCACAGAACTTCGTCGAGAACCCGACCTACTTCCCGCCGGAGCTCCAGGCGAAGCCCGCCTTCCAGGAACGGCTCAAGCGCGAAGTGCCGCTCGGCCGACTGGTATCGGCGCGGGAGGATGCGCTGTTCGCGGCGTACCTGTGCAGCGATGCCGCCGACTGCTTCGTCGGCCAGGTGTTTCCGGTGAGCGGGGGTTGGGCGGTGCGATGATGTGGGCGCGTCGCGCCCGCCGGCAGCGATCGAACCGAGAACTTGTCGGCCGATTTGCCGTCTGCGCTTGAGGCCTTCCCGATCCCGCCGTTTCCAGGAACCAGACACTTGCCTCACGACATCAGCCTGATCACCACGATCGCCGCCGCCCTCGGACTGGCGTTGATCCTGGGCTTCATCGCCGTGCGCGTGCGCCTGCCCGCGCTGGTCGGTTACCTCGTGGCCGGCATCATCATCGGTCCGGCGACGCCCGGTTTCGTGGCCGACGTGGCGCTTTCCCAGCAACTGGCCGAGATCGGCGTGATGCTGCTGATGTTCGGCGTGGGGCTGCACTTTTCCATCGACGATCTGCTGGCCGTCCGCAAGATCGCCCTGCCGGGCGCCCTCGCCCAGATCGCCGTGGCGACCGCGCTGGGTGCCGGCGTGGCGCACTTCTGGGGCTGGACCTTCGGCGAGAGTCTCGTGTTCGGGTTGGCGCTGTCGGTGGCGAGCACGGTGGTGCTGCTCAAGGCGCTGGAAAGCCTCGGCGTGCTCGAGTCCATCAACGGTCGCATCGCCGTGGGCTGGCTGGTGGTCGAGGATCTCGCCATGGTCCTGGTGCTGGTGCTGCTGCCGCCACTGGCCGGATTCCTCGGCGGCGATGCTGGCGACGCCGGCATCGAAGGCAAGAGCCTGGTGATGACGCTGCTGCTCACGCTCGGCCAGGTGGCGGTGTTCGTGGCGTTGATGCTGGTCGTGGGTCGGCGTGTCTTTCCGTGGTTGCTGTGGCAAGTGGGCCGCACCGGCTCGCGTGAACTGTTCACACTCTGCGTGATCTCGGCGGCGGTGGGCATCGCCTACGGTTCCGCCGCGCTGTTCGGCGTCTCCTTCGCGCTCGGTGCGTTCTTCGCGGGCATGGTGATGCGCGAATCGCCCTTGAGCCATCGGGCCGCCGACGAGTCGCTGCCATTGCGCGATGCCTTCTCGGTGCTCTTCTTCGTCTCGGTGGGCATGCTGTTCGATCCGGCCATGCTGATCCAGGAACCGCTCAAGGTGCTGGTGGTGGTCGCGATCATCGTGGTCGGCAAGACGCTGGCCGCCTTCCTGATCGTGCTGGCCTTCCGCTACCCGCTCAACACGGCACTCACCGTATCGGCGAGCCTGGCGCAGATCGGCGAGTTCTCCTTCATCCTGGCGGGGCTGGGCGTCTCCATGAAGCTGCTGCCGCCCGAAGGCCAGAGTCTCGTGCTCGCGGGTGCCCTGATCTCGATCGCGATCAATCCGCTGCTGTTCAGCGCGATCAACCCGCTGCAGGCGTGGATCCGCTCACGCTCGAAGCTCGCGCGCGCGATGGAGCGTCCGGACGATCCGCTCGCCGAATTGCCGATGACGATCGACCAAAACAAGTTGACGGGACACGTGCTCATCGTGGGCTATGGGCGCGTCGGCCGGCGCATCGGCGAAGCACTGACGGAACGTGGAATTCCGATCGTCGTCGCGGAGCAGAACCGGGAAACGGTGGAGCACCTGCGCGCGAGCGGCATTCCTGCGGTCTCGGGCGATGCCTCCGATCCCGCGGTGCTCATCCAGGCTCACGTGCACCGGGCGCAGATCCTGGTGATCGCCACGCCCGACTCGTTCCGGGCGCGCAAGATGATCGAGATCGCGCGCACGCTCAAGCCGGACGTGGAAACGGTGGTGCGGACGCATAGCGACGAAGAAGCGGCGCTGCTGCGCAAGGAGCAGGCGGGCATGGTGTTCATCGGCGAGCACGAGCTGGCACTGGGCATGACACGCCACGTGCTGGAACGCGTCGCCAGCCACGCGGATCAACACGAGGAAGCCGCCGAGCTGGTGACGGCGCTGCACCATAGCTAGCGTCGAGAATTGCCCGGGCACGCCGGGAAGACGTGTAACCGCTACTGGGCGACCCAACCGCCGTCGATGGACATGGCGGTCCCGGTGATGCTCGCCGCCAGGTCGCCGCACAGGAACAATGCGAGCGCCGCGACCTCGTCGATGCCGACGAACTGCTTCGAGGGCTGGCGCTCCAGGATCACCTGTTCGATCACCGCCTCGCGCGCGATGCCGTGCACCTTCGCCTGGTCGTCGATCTGCTTCTCGACCAGCGGCGTCAGCACGTAGCCCGGACAGATCGCATTGCAGGTGATGCCGAGCTTCGCGGTTTCGAGCGCGACGCTCTTGGTGAAGCCCACGATGCCGTGCTTGGCCGCCACGTAGGCAGACTTGAACGGTGAAGCCACCAGGCCGTGGGCCGACGCGATGTTGATGATGCGCCCCCATCCGCGCTGCTTCATGTGCGGCAACGCGGCGCGGATGGTGTGGAACGAGGACGACAGATTGATCGCGATGATCTGGTCCCACTTGTCGAGCGGAAACTCGTCCACGGGCGCCACGTGCTGGATGCCGGCGTTGTTCACGAGGATGTCGATGCCGCCCAGACGGCTCTCGGCCTCGGCGACCATGGTGTGGATCTCGGCCGGGCGGCTCATGTCGGCACCGGAATAGACCACCTTCACGCCGTGCTCGACCTCCAGCTGGGCGGCCATCTTCTTGATCTCGGGCACGTTGCCGATACCGTTCAGCATGACGTTGACGCCCTGGGCGGTGAGCGCCCGCGCGATGCCGAGCCCGATGCCGCTGGTGCTGCCGGTGACGATCGCGGACTTGCCTTTCAACATGACTGCTCCCGGATTGTTGCGTCGCAGCAAGTCTAGCAGATGGTGCGCGATCGGTCCGACGCCGGCATCACCACGCCGTCGAATCGGTTAGCAATCCGTAAGGGCCCAAGGCGCAAAGTGGAATCCGCGTTGCATCGATCCAGCGGCCGGGCGTCGCAGTTCGAGGGGCCACTGGCTGGACGCGGCGCGACAGCACTGTTTCACAATCTCCCGCTTCAAGCTTCAGGGGCGGTGCGTACTCGGGTCTCCAATCGCGCACCGCCTTCCTTTTCCCGCTTGCATCCGCCCTCGGCAGCCGCCGACAATCCGCGGATGCCCAGCGAATCCCTGCACCCGATCGCGGAGCGCCTGTGCGCGGTATCGGTCATTCCGGTGCTGCGGCTCACCTCCGCCAAGCTCGCCGAGCAGGCGATCGACTGCCTCGTCGAAGCCGGTTTCGGCACGGTCGAGCTGACGCTCACCACGCCGAATGCCATCGCGCTGATCCGCAGCCTGCGTAATCGCATGGCGCCGGATTTTCTCGTCGGCGCGGGCACGGTGCTCGATCTCGAAACCGCGCGTGCCTGCATCGATGCCGGCGCGGACTACCTCGTATCGCCCTGCCTGGTGCCCGGGATGGGCCGCCTCGCGCACGACGGCGCGCGTGCCTGCCTGATGGGCGGGTTCACGCCGGGAGAAGTGCTGGCGGCGCGACGGGAAGGCTCCGACATCGTGAAGGTCTTTCCTGCCGCCACGGGCGGGCCGTCGCACCTGGGTGCACTGCGCGCGGTGTTCCCGGACATTCCCCTGTGCCCGACCGGCGGCGTGTCGCTCGACAACATGGACGCGTACCGGCGCGCCGGCGCAGCGGTCGTCGGTGTAGGCAACAACATCGTCGATCTGCCTGCGCTCGAAGCAGGCGACCGTGCGAAGGTGGTGGCCCACGCGGCGCGGTATCTCGGACGTATTCAAGCCTAGTGGCGGCGATGGATCATCCGACACTCGACGTCGTGTCCGTCGGCGAGCCGATGGTGGAGTTCAACCAAGTCCCCGGCGATCCGCGCCGCTACCTGCAAGGCTTCGGCGGCGACACGATGAACGCGATGATCGCTGTCGCGCGCCAGGGTGCCCGCGCCGGTTACGTCACGCGACTCGGCGATGACGAGTTCGGCAAACTGTTCCTCGGCCTCTGGCGCGAGGAAGGGCTCGACGCCTCGGGCGTGGCGATCGATGCCGATGCGCCGACGGGCGTGTATTTCGTCACCCATGGGCCCGAGGGCCACGCGTTCAGCTATCGCCGCGCCGGCTCCGCCGCGAGCCGCCTGTCCCCGGGCAATCTGCCACTGGACGTGATCCGCAGCGCGCGCTTTCTGCACACGTCCGGCATCACGCAGGGCATCAGCCCGAGCGCCTGCGACGCCGCGTTCGCCGCCATCGATGCCTCACGGGCCGCCGGTGGCAAGATCGCGTACGACTCCAATCTGCGGCTCAAGCTCTGGCCGCTCGCCCGCGCCCGCGCCGTGATCCAGGCGAGCATCGGGCTCGCGGACTATTTCCTGCCGAGCCTCGACGACGTGCGCGTGCTGTCCGGCCTCGAAGCACCGGATGCGATCGTCGATTGGGCGCACCGGCTCGGCGCCCAACACGTCGCGCTGAAGCTGGGCCCCGACGGCGTGATCGCGTCCGACGGCCGGAAGCGCGAGCGCATCGCGGCCCATGCGGTCGAGTGCCTCGACGCCACGGGCGCCGGCGATTGCTTCGCGGGCAGCTTTCTCGCGCGCCTGAGCCTCGGCGACGATTTCTGGAAGGCCGTGCGCTACGCCAATGCGGCGGCCGCGCTCACCTGCACCGGCTACGGTGCCGTGGCGCCGCTGCCGAAGCCCGAAGCAGTGCTGGCCTTGCTGACCCGCTGAGTTTCGACGCACGACCCGCGCGCGCTATTGAAGCCGCGCGCCGATCGATCGCACCGCACCGGTGCGCCGACGCGATCGACCAGCATCGCGCCCCCGGGATCAAGCCTCTGAATCCCTTCGGAGAAACGCTCCCGCGGCAGCGCGCGGGAAGCATGGTCCCTGTCTTGCAGTTCAGGCCCGCGGGAATCCGTTTCCCCGATGCCAGAGGCATCGCCAAAATTTCCCGAGGGGACCTTCATGAGTGAGCATCACAACGGTTGTTGCAGCGACCCGAACCACCAGCACGACCTCCCGGTGGATACCTCCACGCTGGACATGCCGAAACCGGCGGACGCCTCGCGCCGCAGCTTCCTCCAGGGCTCGCTGGCCGGCACCGCTGCCGCACTCGGCGGCCTGGGCACCTCGTCGCTCGCGCTCGCAGCGACCGAGATGAAGCGCAGCACGATCTCGCACTACGCGATCCCCGCCACCGCCGACACGGTGCACTGGGGCTACTTCAGCAAGTCGCTCAAGCCGCTCGTGGAAGTGCAATCGGGTGATTTCGTCACCATCGAGACCCTGACCCACCACGCCAACGACGACAACGCCCGTATGGTGAAGGGCGATCCCGGCGCCGAAAGCGTCTATTTCTGGGACAAGAAGAAGAAGGGTGTGAACCGGCGCGGCGCCGGACCGATGGACGCGTCGCTGTTCGGACGCGGTGCGGGCGAGGGCCTGGGCGTGCACATCTGCACGGGACCGATCGCGGTGGCAGGCGCCGAGGAAGGCGACATCCTGGAGGTGCGCATCCTCGACGTGAAGCCGCGCCCCAGCGCGAATCCCGAGTTCAAGGGCAAGAGTTTCGGCAGCAACGCAGCCGCCTGGTGGGGCTTCCACTTCAACGATCTCATCGAAGAGCCGAAGAAGCGCGAAGTCATCACCATCTACGAAATCGATGCGAGCGGCGAGCGCGACTGGGCGAAGGCGCTCTACAACTTCCGCTGGACGCCGCAGACCGACCCCTTCGGCGTCGTGCACAAGATCATCGACTATCCTGGCGTGCCGGTGGACCACAGCACCATCAAGGAAAACTGGGGCGTCCTCAAGAACGTCCGAGTGCCCATCCGCCCGCACTTCGGCGTCATGGGCCTCGCACCCAAGGAAGTCGACATGGTCGACTCGATCCCGCCGAGCTACACGGGCGGCAACATCGACAACTGGCGCATCGGCAAGGGCGCGACGCTCTACTACCCGGTGTCGGTGCCCGGCGCGCTGCTGTCGGTCGGCGACCCGCATGCATCCCAGGGCGATTCCGAACTGTGCGGCACCGCGATCGAATGCTCGCTCACCGGTACCTTCCAGCTCATCCTGCACAAGAAGGCCACGCTCGCCGGCACGCCGCTGGAGACTCTCGGCTTCCCGTTGCTGGAAACCCAGACCGATTTCCTGGTGCACGGCTTCAGCTATCCCAACTACCTCGCCGACCTGGGTGCCAAGGCGCAGTCGGAGATCTACGGCAAGTCGTCGGTGGATCTTGCGCTCAAGGACGCCTTCCGCAAGATGCGTCACTTCCTCATGACCACGCAGAAACTCACCGAGGACGAGGCGATCTCGTTGATGTCGGTCGCGGTGGACTTCGGCGTGACCCAGGTGGTGGATGGCAATTGGGGCGTGCACGCGATCGTGAAGAAGAACATCTTCGTGGGGCCGGGCGCTTAGGCTGCTGCTGCCACTGCCCCCATCCCCCGCCTTCCCCCGACGCAGTCGGGGGAAGGGGCTGTACACCCCCTCCCCTGCGAACGAATGTTCGTGGGGGAGGGCTGGGGAGGGGGCAACTCAGTAAGGCGTCCCGTCCGAACAGATCGCCGAGTGGTCGTTGCTCTCGGCCGCGGAAGCACACTGCAAGCTCGTCGGGATAGTTCGAAACCTTCTTGCGCAAAGGCGTGTCGAGGGCCGGCACCGCTCGAGGCCCCGCGTCGATCTTCATGTCGTCTCGGGCTTTGCACCGTCTGTTTCCGCTTCGGCCTCGGCTTCGCGCTGCCGATAGTCGATCGGTGGTTCGTGCAACAGTTGCCGGTGGCTCTTCTCGAGACCCTTCACGATCGCGACCACCGCTTCGTTGTAGGGAACCGCGAGACCCAGCGCCCCGGCCTCGCGCACCAGTGCACCGTTGATGGCATCGATCTCTGTACGGCGGCCCTGTTCCACGTGCTGCATCATCGACGGCTTGTTGTAGCGTACGCGGCAGTGCGATTTGATCTTCTTGCGCGGATCGGCCTCGGCGAGTTTGACACCCTTGCGCTCCACCACCATCAGGATCTCGTCGATGACGCGGTCCTGCAGGGCATTCACTTCCGGCGTGCGGTACATCTCGCCGCTGCGCAGTCCGGTGACCGCCGTCAATGCGTTGATGCCGCAGTTGAGCACGAACTTGCTCCAGACGTAGCTCATCGGATCGGCCACGATTTCGGTCTCGATGCCGGCCTGGTTGAGCATGCGTGCCACTTCGCGAATGCGCGGCGTGTCGCGGCCATCCAGCTCGCCGATCGAGGTCATGCCCTTGTGCGTGTACGCGGAGCGCCCTGTCGCCGGACTCGCGGCGCTGTTCATGCTCACGCCGGCGACCACGCGCTCCCGGCCGAGGGCCTCGACCAGCGCTTCGACGTTGCCGATGCCGTTCTGCAGGGTCATGGCGAAACCATCGGGTTTCAGGATTCGGGCGGCCATCCGCGCTGCGTCGCGCGTTGCATTGGCGTCCGTGAACACGATGGCAAGATCGAACGCCGGCGGCCCGTCGTTGCGGGTCTGGGCGTCGATCCGGATCACGTGCTCGCCCTGCACGCCTTCCACCTTCAACCCGTCACGGCGGATCGCGGCGATGTGGTCCTCGCGGATATCGACCAGCGTGACGTCGAATCCTGCCCGTACCAGCAGCCCGCCGTACACCCCGCCCATCGCCCCTGCGCCGATCATGCAGATCTTCATGCACCCCTCCCCTGGAAAGGCGGCCATGATGCACTTCGGAACAGCCGGTTCACCAGTTCAAGGCGGCGCTGCCCGCGTCGAGGTACTTCGGGATCCCCGGACTGTCTCCAAATAGAGACGCTCGGCCATGGAACCCACCGCCTGGCGCAGGGGCGCAAATACGCAACTTTTTGCATCCAATTGTGATGGCTGCAGCGTAAAGTCACCTTGCAAGCGCCACTCACCTATGGGCCATTGCAGGCACCGAATCGCTTCAGGACATCGAGGAAAGCGCGGGTGACTTGCAAATGTCCGGTGCGAACGCAACTGTACGAGCCGGTGCATCCATACTTGGAGCTTGCAGCGTAAAATTGTTGCTGCAAGCGCCACGCTCACGGTGGACGAATGCACTCCCTGACCAATCTGGAGAACCATAAAATGCGCAAGCGTCTTGTAACAGTGCTGTTGGTGACCTCGGCGTTCTCGCTGGGGGCAGCCTCGAGCTTCGCCGCCGAAGGCGACGCAGTGAAGGGCGGCAAGAAGGCGGACTACGGCCGTGAAGCCGAAGGCGACGCCGTCAAGTCGGGCAAGAAGTCGGACTTCGGCCGCGAGGCCGAGGGCGATGCCGTCAAGGCGGGCAAGAAGTCGGAGTTCGGTCGCGAAGCCGAAGGTGGCGCTGTCAAGTCCGGCAAGAAATCCGAGTTCGGTCGCGAAGCCGACGTCAAGTCCGGCAAGAAGGCGGAATTCGGTCGCGAAGCCGAAGGTGGCGCTGTCAAGTCCGGCAAGAAATCCGAATTCGGTCGCGAAGCCGACGTCAAGTCCGGCAAGAAGGCGGAATTCGGTCGCGAAGCCGAAGGTGGCGCCGTCAAGTCCGGCAAGAAGGCGGAGTTCGGTCGCGAAGCCGAAGGTGGTGCCGTCAAGTCCGGCAAGAAGGCGGACTACGGCCGTGAGGCCGAAGGCGACGCCGTCAAGTCGGGCAAGAAGTCCGAGTTCGGCCGTGAAGCCGAAGGCGATGCCGTCAAGTCGGGCAAGAAGTCCGAGTTCGGCCGTGAAGCCGAGGGCGATGCCGTCAAGTCCGGCAAGAAGTCCGACTTCGGCCGCGAAGCCGAAGGCGACGCCGTCAAGGCCGGCAAGAAGTCCGAGTTCGGCCGCGAAGCCGACAAGACCGCCGCCAAGAAGTAATCGCGCAAGGCGGCGATGGGAAACGGGGCGATCTTCGCCCCGTTTTCAATTGTGGCAGGGCGAACCGGTTCACCCACGGCCGGTTACGCAGAGCTCTCATCCGTTCAGAAGGGGATCACCATGTTCATACGCCTCCCGCAGATCCTGTTCGCGCTCGTCGCGTTCGTTCCCGCCGCGTTCGCCATGAACGCGAGCGACGTGGCCTCGTGTCCGCCGGCCATGGAACGCAAGATGGAAACCCTGTCGGGTCTGTTCAAGATCCACGTGGTCTGCGACCAGGTGTTCTTCGAGATCCCCAAGGCGGTGCTGGGCAAGGACCTGCTGGTCACGACCGAATTCGCGGCCGTTTCCGTCAGCACCGCGGAAGCGGCTCCCGGAGAGGTCGTGTTCAACGGATTGCTGAGATTCGTCCGGCGCGGCAATCGCGTTTTCCTGGAGCGCGTCCAGTACGACATCTGGGCCTTCATGGCCCCGAACATCCAGCGGGGGGTCGAGGCCGCCCAGCTCGGCACCGTCATCAAGACCTTCGAGGTGAAGTACGAAGGCGACGACGGTGCGCCGGTGATCGAGATGACCGCCCTTTTCGTCACCGAGGTGCCGGACGGGTTCGGGCAGGAGTATCGCTCGCAGTTCCGCGTCTCGACGGTGGATCCCAAGCGGTCCTACATCGCGCGAGTCAAGGCGTTCCCCCACAATGCGAGCGTGCGCTTTTACCAGACTTGGGTACCTGACGCATCGGAGCGGCAACGCAACCCGGACGAAGCGCGCGACCTGGGCTTCATGTTCCACACCAACATCCTGCTGCTGCCGGAACAGCCGATGAAACCGCGCTACTACGACGAGCGCGTCGGCTACTTCCCGGTGCGCTTCCTCGACTACGGCACGGGTGAGCACGGCGGCGTGCGCCGCGGCTTCATCCAGCGCTATCGCATCGAGAAGAAGGACCCGACCGCGGCGGTATCCGACACCAAGCAGCCGGTCGTCTTCTACATCAGCCGCGACGTGCCCTCGAGGTTCGTCCCGTACCTGAAAGAAGCGGTCACGTCATGGAACGTCGTGTTCGAGGCAGCAGGTTTCCGCAATGCCCTGTCGGTGCGCGACGCGCCCGGCGAGGAGGAGGATCCCACCTGGGATCCCGAGGACCTGCGCTACAACGTGATCCGCTGGACCCCCAGTGGCCGCCAGAACGCGTCCGGCCCCGCCGTGGTGGACCCGCGCAGCGGCGAGGTCATCGCGTCCCACACGATCTTCTGGCACGACATCCTGAAGCTGCTGGAAAACTGGTATGTCACCCAGGCAGGCGCGCTCGATCCACGCGCGAAGTCCGTTCCCCTGCCCGATGACCTGATGGGTGAGCTGCTGCGCTACGTCGCGACCCACGAGGTCGGACATGCGCTCGGATTGCGGCACAACTTCAAGGCCCACAGCGCGTACACGGTCGCGCAGCTGCGCGACCCGGAGTGGACCAACCGGTGGGGCACGTCGGCGTCCATCATGTCCTACTCCCGTTTCAACTACGTCGCGCAGCCCGGCGACAATGCCGGCCTGTTCCCCAAGTTCGGGCCGTACGACTATTTCGCCATCCAGTGGGGATACTCGCCCATCGGGGCGGAGATGTGCACCGACGAGGAGTGGGTCACCCTCGACCAATGGGCCGCCCGGCAGATCGACGACCCGTCACTGCGCTTCGGCGGCGAGGACGTGGCGGCGGAATACGATCCGAACGTCAACACACAGGTGTTGAGTTCGGATCCGATCGCGGCCACCGCCCTGGGGCTCAAGAACATTGATCGGGTGGCTCGTCAGCTGGTGCCGGCCACCGACCGCCTCGGTCGGGACTACTCGCGCCTGGGCGAGCTGTACGAGGCGCTGGTCAAGAAGCGCGACAACGAACTCGGTGCGGTCGCCAAGCTGGTCGGCGGAGTGGAGGAGATCCGCTTCCAGGGCGGCCGCGGATCCGCTCCCTTCATGCCGGTACCGCCGGAGCGTCAGAAGGCGGCGGTGAAGTTCCTCACGGACAACGCCTTCAGCACGCCGGACGCACTGCTCGACCGCGAACTGGTCCTGAGGATCACGCCGACGCGGATGCAGGACCCGCTGCAGGGGTCGAACATCCAGCTGTTCTCGATGCTGCTGCGCACCGGCGTATTCCAGCGCATGGCCGAAGCGCGTACCTACTGGCCGGATCGCCCCGGCTACGAGGGGATCGACCTGCTGAAGGACCTGAACAACGGGCTGTTCCGAGAACTGGATTCCGGTTCGCCCAAGATCGATTTCTACCGGCGCGAGGTGCAGCGAAACTACGTGGCGCGATTGAAGATCGTCAACGGCGAGTTCTCGGATCCGAACGAGTCGACCTCCTTCAACATCGAAAAGGACGAGGTCGATCGGGGCAGCGTCAAGCGCAACCGGAAGGCGGGAGCCTGGTCGATCGCCCAGTTCAACTCGAGTCTGGCGGAGACTGCGCACAACTACGCCCGCATCGCCGGCGCGCCGAGCGAGTTCCGCGCTTCGTTGCGCGAGGGCGTGAATCACCTAGGGCGGAAAATCCAGCGCAAGCTGAAATCGGTGAAGGACCCCGCGACCCTGGCCCACCTGAACGACCTCATCTCCGAGCTGGAAAAGATGAACTAGATCTCGTGACACCGTTCCCGGCCCACGGGCCGGGAACGACGTTCGCGAAGGTCGCGCGGCGAATTTGCCTGCCCCGCACGAGCGCGGCGACAATGGCAGACGTTCACTCCCATCGTCATGCCCGTGCATCGCACGGGCCCTCCAGGATCCATCATGCGCATCGCCGTCGGCGGCTTCCAGCACGAGACCAACACCTTCGCGCCCAGCAAGGCCGATTTCGATTCTTTCGCGCGTGGCGGCGGGTGGCCGCCGCTGCTGCGTGACGGCGAAGTCTTCGAAGGCGTCGCCGGGATCAATCTGCCGATCGCGGGCTTCATCGACGCCATGAAGGCGCGCCACCAGCTCGTGCCCACCGCCTGGGCCGCCGCGAGTCCGTCGGCGCACGTGACCCGGGATGCCTTCGAACGCATCGCCGGCCTCATCATCGACGGGCTGAAACGGGCCGAGTCCCTGGATGCCGTGTACCTCGACCTGCACGGGGCCATGGTGACGGAACACTTCGACGACGGCGAAGGCGAACTGCTCGCACGCGTGCGCGCCGTGGTCGGCCCGCACGTGCCGGTGGTCGCCAGCCTCGATCTGCACGCCAACGTGACGAAGCGCATGCTGGAAAACGCCGAGTCCCTGGTGGCCTATCGCACCTATCCGCACGTGGACATGGCCGAGACCGGCGAGCGCGTGGCCGCGATGCTGCAGCGGCGCTTCGACGGCGGCGCGAAGCCGCACGTGGCCATGCGCAGGGTACCGTTCCTGATCCCGCTCGGTTCGCAATGCACGATGCTGGAGCCGACCCAATCGCTCTACCGCGAGCTGCCGCGATTCGAAGGTAGCGGCGTCGCGTCGGCGTCGTTCACGCCGGGCTTTCCGGCCGCGGATTTCCCGGAATGCGGGCCGGTCGTGTTCGCGTACGGTGACGACCTCGACGGCGTGGCCTGCGCGGCGGAGCGCCTGCGGGAAGCCGTGGAAGCGCGCGAGTCGGACTTCGACCTCGAGGTGTTCTCGCCCGAGGAAGGCGTGCGTCGCGCCATCGCGATCTCCGCGCGTGCGTCGCGACCCGTGGTGATCGCCGACACCCAGGACAATCCGGGCGCCGGCGGCAATTCGGACACCACCGGCATGCTGCGCGCCCTGGTGGGCGCAAACGCGCAACGCGCTGCCATCGGGCTGATCGTGGACCCGGCAGCGGCCCGGGCCGCGCACGCCTCGGGCCTCGGCGCGACCATCGAGATCGCGCTCGGCGGCAAGTCGGGCATCCCGGGAGACGCTCCATTCCAGGGCCGCTTCACCGTCGAGAAACTATCCGATGGCCGCTTCACCTGCACCGGTCCGTTCTATCGCGGTGCCCGCATGACGCTCGGCCCTTCCGCCTGCCTGCGCATCAGCGGCGTGCGCATCGTGGTCGCCTGCGAAAAGCCGCAGCTGGCCGATCAGGAAATGTATCGGTTCGTCGGGATCGAACCGACGCGCGAAGCGATCCTGGTGAACAAGAGCTCGGTGCACTTCCGCGCCGATTTCGCGCCGATCGCGGAAGAGATCATCGTGTGCAAGGCGCCGGGTCCGATGCTCGCGGACCCGGCGGACTTCCCCTGGAAACGGCTCGCCGCGGGGATCCGCGTCAAGCCCAACGGACGGCCGTTCGCGGGCTAGCCCTCCCAACCGTCATCACCGCGCAGGCACTGCCGCGTCGGCGTCCAGCGCCGACTCGCCTGGCCGTCGATCCCCAGCCTGCGGCCGGGGCCCCTCGCCGGGTGGCTCGCACCGCTAGGATCTGCTAACGGGAACGGACGAAGGGCCAGCGCCGCCGCCAGAACTGCAGCAGGAAGAAGCCGCCGGCGAGTCCGCCGAGATGCGCGAAATGGGCAACGCCGGACTGCGTGCCGGTCACGCCGAGCACCAGTTCGATGAGGCCGTAGATGATCACGAACCAGCGTGCCGGCATCGGGATCGGCGGGATCAGCAGCATGACGATCCGGCGCGGGAACAGCATGCCGTAGGCGAGCAGCACGCCGAACACGCCGCCCGACGCGCCCACCGTCGGATACGGCGGCGAGTTGGTCAGGTTCATCACGAGAAGCTGCGCGACCGCGGCCGTGATGACGCAGGTGAGGTAGTACTGCACGTAGCGCGCCGAACCGATTGCGCGTTCCACGTCGCGGCCCAGCATCCAGAGCCCCAGCATGTTGAAGGCGAGATGCATGAAGTTGCCGTGCAGGAAGCCGTAGGTGAGCAGCTGCCAGAGTTCGAAATGCGGGATGCCGGGATGGTTGATCTCGGCCGCCGGCCACAGGGCGAAATTCGCTTCGAGGCCGAAGCCGAACATGCCCTGCAAGGCGAAGGCGATGATGTTGAGGCCGAGCAGGGCCTGGGTGACGGGTGGCAATACGGTTCCTTCGGGGAGAGGGACTGGGAAGGGGTCGAGGCGGGCGGCGGAACGGCGAAAGCACTCCCGAGATGACGCGCCGGACCGTGGATTTCAAGATGAGGCCGCGATGATACCTGCCGTGTGCCGCCGCTGGACCGGCGGGCGGGTCGGTGGCACTGTAGCGAACGATGAACGCAAAGACGCTTCCGGGAAGGCGAGAGTTCCTCTGCAGGAGTGCGGCGCTGGCCGCTACGAGCATGACCGCGGCCGCCGACGAGAAGTTCGATCTGCTCATCCGCGGCGGCGAGGTGGTGGATCCGAGCCAGTCGTTGCGAGGGCGTCGGGACGTGGGCATCCGCTGGGGCCGTATCGTCGCGGTAGAACCTTCGATCGAGCCGTCACGGGCGCTGCAGGCGATCGACGCCACCGGCCAGCTCGTCGTGCCAGGGCTCGTGGACCTGCATGCGCACGTGTACCCCCAGGGCTCCGCGCTCGGTCTCCCCGCCGACGAGCTGGCGCCCTACACCGCGACCACCACCTACGTCTCTTCGGGCGATGCCGGTGCCGGCAACTTCTCGGCGCTGCGGCACTACATCATCGCGCAGGCGCGCTGCCGCATCTTCGCGTTCGTGCACATCTCGCGCATCGGGCTCGCCGGTTTTCCGGTGGGCGAGGCGCTCAACATCGACTACGCGGATGTGGATGCCGCGGCCAGGACGGTGGCGGAAAACGCAGACGTCGCATTGGGCGTGAAGGTGCGGATGTCGAAGAACGTCGTCGGCACCAACGGCATCGAGCCGCTGGTGCGCGCCATCGCCGCAGCCGAAAGAGCGGGCAGCGGCTTTCGGGTGCAGTGTCACATCGGCGATGCGCCCGGCGATCTTTCCGCCCTGCTCGACCGGTTGCGCCCTGGCGACATCCTCACGCACGGCTACAGCGGCGCGGGCAACAACGTCGTGCAGGAGGGCAAGCTCCTGCCGGCGGCGATCGCGGCGAAAGAACGCGGCGTGATCATCGATGTCGGCCACGGCGGCGGCAGCTTCGATTACACCGTCGCTGAATCAGCGATCGCACAGGGACTGCTGCCCGACACGATCAGCAGCGACATCCACGCGGTGAGCGGCAATACGCCCGGACAGCCCTACCTGCCCTGGGTCATGAGCAAGTTCCTCAACCTCGGACTGAGCCTCGAGCAGGTGGTCGCGATGGCGACGGTCAATCCGGCGCGGGTGATCGGCCGAGTGGAGAAACTCGGCACGCTCCAGGTCGGCGCTCCGGCCGACGTATCGATCCTGCAACTGGTGGAGGAGCCCGTCAGCTTCGTGGACACGCGTGGCAATCGCCGCGACGGCACCCGCTGGCTCAAGCCGATACAGGCCGTGCGTGCCGGGCGGCCGTTCGGCAGGCCCTACCCGATGCCGTTCGCGTATCCGTGACGAGGGCGAGGTCGTAGAATCAACCGATTCCACGGCAGGAGAGCGAAACGATGATCGACGTGTATTTTTCCGGCACGGCCAACGGCTTCCGCGCCACGGTCGCCTGCGAGGAATGTGGCCTCGCCTATCGCCTGCACAAGCTCGACATCGCGAAGGGCGAGACCCGCACGCCCGAGTACCTCAAGGTCAATCCGGCGGGGCTGATCCCCGCGATCGTCGACAGCGAAGGCCCCGGCGGCAAGCCGTTCACGCTGACGCAGTCGGCCGCGATCATCCTCTACACAGCGGAAAAGTCGGGACGTTTTCTGCCGAAGGACCCCGCGGCGCGCTACCAGGCATTGCAGTGGCTCTTCCAGGTCGCGAGCGACGTGGCGGGCACCAGTGGAGCGGTCTTCCGCCTCGAGAATTCCGTGCCCGACAAGGTCGTCGGGAACGTGGATTACTTCAAGAACCGCCTGCTCAATTTCTTCCGCGATTGCGACGGGCAACTCGCGGGGCGCGAGTTTCTCGCCGGCGAGATCAGCGTGGCCGACCTGATGCTCTATCCGGGCTTCGTGGCGCGGAAAGCGCTGATCGACTCGGCCGGCGGATTTGCGAACCTGCAGCGCTGGGCCGCGACGATGGCGGCGCGGCCGGCCATTCAACGCGGCATGAACCCGGGAGGCTAGAGACCATGGGACTGTTCAGCGGCAAGCGACCGAGCGACCTCGGCGTTCGCGACGGCAAGCTGAAGCCGCCGCCGTCGTCCCCGAACTGCGTCAGCAGCCAGGCACAGGACGAGACCCACTCCATCGCACCGCTCGCCTACAGGAGCACGGCGGAGGCGGCCTTGAAGGCGATCGCCGAGATCGTCCGTTCCTCCCCGCGCACCCGCATCATCTCGCAGACCAACGACTATCTGTACGCGGAGTACGAGACCGCGCTGATGGGGTACGTGGACGACGTTGAGTTCTGGCTGCCGCCGGGCGAGAAGATCGTCCACGTCCGGTCGGCCTCGCGCCTGGGCTACAGCGACCTGGGCCTCAACCGCAAGCGCGTGGAAGACGTGCGCCAGCGGCTGGCTGCCGCCGGCGTCTGAAGCGGACAGGTCCTCCGGCTCAGAGGGGAGCCGGGCGCGGCAGCAGCGTCGCGAGCCGATGCGCGATCCCGTTGCCGACGCGCGTCAACAACGGCACCGGCGCTTCACGCATCGACAACGTCGTGGGCTCGAGCGCTGTCACGAGCGTGAGGCCGGCATAGTCCACGGTGTGGGTTTCCCCCGGGCCGACGATGAAGTCCTTGACGTAGTTGTCCTGGGTGATCCAGAGCGCACCCTTCAGACAGGTGATGCGCACACCCCGCGCTTCGCGCACGGCGATCATGCCGTCCCGCGCCAGGACCAGGTTGGAAGCTTGCAGTTCGATGTTCATGCCATCTCCTTCGCCTCGCGCCCCGGACGGTCCGGTTGACCGTTCGTCCATTCGCGAGAATCATTGCAGGGTGAATTCTCCCCGCGCTTCCTTCAGTGGACAAACGAGATATCGGAATGAGTGGCATGAACTGCAAGCATGGCTGAAGCTCCGCGTCGCCTGCCTTCGCTGGACCTGCTGAAGGGCTTCGAATCGGCCGCGCGGCACCTCAATTTCACCCACGCGGCCGACGAGCTCTATCTCACGCAATCGGCCGTGAGCCGGCAGATCCAGACCCTCGAGGGGAGCCTCGGCGTGCGGTTGTTCGTGCGCCAGCGGCGCGGCCTCGCGCTGACGCCCGAAGGGGCCCGACTGCGGGAAGCCGTGCAGTCCGCCCTCGGTCAGGTGCGAGAGGCCATCGAAAGCCTCGCACCGCGCAATGCGCCGCGCGGCATCACCCTGACCTCTACGATGGCATTCTCGTCGCTATGGCTGATTCCACGCCTGGGCAAATTCCAGCAGATGCACCCTGACGTGGACGTGCGCATCGCAGCCAACGACCGGGTCCTGGACCTCGACCGGGAGCACATCGACGTGTCGGTCCGGTATGTGACGAATGCGTCACCGCCACCGGACGGCCGGTTCCTGTTCCGGGAGGAGATCGTGCCGATCTGCTCGCCCGGGCTGCTGGAGCGCACCGGCAAACCGCTCGAGCGTCCGGAGGACCTGCGCCATCACGTGCTGTTGCGCCTGGAGGACCCGGCGAATCCGGCGCTGTGGCTGTCGTGGAACACCTGGTTCGAAGCGGCGGGGGTGCGCCGCGTGAAACCGGCGGGTTCGATCGCGTTCAACTACTTCGATCAGCTCATGCGCGCTGCGCTCGCGGGCCATGGCGTCGCGCTCGGCCGGCTGCCCCTGATCCAGGAGTTTCTCGACGAGGGCAGCGTCATCGCGCCCTTCGGCGCCCGCATGGTCTCCCAACGATCCTACTGGCTGCTGATCGCCCCCACGGCGCGTGGCAAGCCGGAGGTCCAGCGGTTTGCCGACTGGCTCGCGGCCGAGGCTGCAGGCAACGCCGAGCCGAAACCTGCGGCCGGGACTTCCAAACGAAAGCGGCGCACCTGACTACCAGGTGCGCCGCTTTTGGCCTTCATTGATCCTCTGCCAGGTCCAGCTCGGCCGCGGTCACGGCCAGCTGGACGTCCGGATCGTAGTCGCCGTCCAGCTCGGGGAGGACATCCTCGTCCTCGAAGGACCAGTGTTCCGCCCCTTCGTCACCGTGGGTCAGGGTCCGCGCGGCCAATGCTGCCGAGAACGCTCTTTCCAACGTCTGCCTTGCCATCATGATGTTCCTCGCCTGGGTGGGGTGTGCGCGGGATCGAGCACGTGGGGCGATCGTGCCCCCAGGCTTCCAAGGGCGTGCTCCCCTGGGGACGGGTTGCCGAATGCATAGCTCTTGGTACCATCCAGCAATACCGTCTTCCGGAGGGTGTTCCCCATGGCCGAAGTCGCAATCCTCACCGAGGCACTCAAGCGCACCCTGAAACTGCGCGGACTGAACTACGGGCACGTCGCCAAGGAGCTGGGCCTGAGCCAGGCGAGCGTCAAGCGCCTGTTCTCCCGGGGCGGCTTCACGCTCGAGCGGTTCGAGCAGGTGTGCGCCCTCGCCGGCACGACGCTCGGCGGGCTCGCCCGTGAGACCGTGCGCGGCAACGACATCGTGTCGCAGCTCACACCGGAGCAGGAGCGCAGCATCATGAGCGACCGCAAGCTGCTGCTCATCGCCGTCTGCGTGCTGAATCACATCACGCTCGATGAGATCGTACGCGGCTACGAGCTCACCAAGGCCGAGGGCATCAAGCTGCTGCTCAAGCTGGAGAAGCTCCGTTTCCTCGAGCTGCTGCCCGAGAACCGCGTCCGCCTGCTGGTCACCCACACGTTCTCCTGGCTGCCCAACGGCCCCATCCAGCAGTACTTCAAGGCGCGTGCGCAGAACGAGTTCTTCCGGGCGCGCTTCGACCGTGACGACGAGGTCATGCTGCTGGTCAATGGCCTGTTGTCGATGGGGACACAGGCGGTGCTGATCTCGAAGTTGAAGCGGCTCGCCAACGAGTTCGGCGAACTGCACGAAGACGAGAAGCACCTGCCCTTCGGGGAGCGGCGTCCGACCACACTGCTGCTCGCCATGCGTCCCTGGGAGCTGGACGAGTTCAAGGAGCTGCGCCGGCCCAAGCCTGCCGATGCTGTGCCAGCCAAACCTCGCAGTTCAACGCCTACCAAGATCGAGAACATGGCCCCGACTCGGCGCCGGTAAAGCAGGCCCGTCGATCTGCTCAGTGTTCGGTGTGCGGCGCGCCGCAGCAGTGCTTGAACTTCTTGCCACTGCCGCAGATGCACGGATCGTTGCGACCGATCTTCGGCGCCTCGCGCCGCAGGGTCTGTGGGCGACGCTTCTCCAGCCAGAAGTCGTAGACCTCCTGCACGGTCGTCGCCAACTCCTCGCGACAACTCGCGATCAATTCGGTCTGCTCGTTTTCGTTGAGCGCCAGTGATTCGCGCAGGACCGGATCGTGTTCGAGCCCGCCGGCGAGAATCAGGAAGGGGAACAGCAGATCCTCCACCTCGTCGGGATCGCCCGCCGAATCCCACGCGGGATCCGCGAGATCGACGCCTTCTAGATAACCGAGCGCCCACATCGCGTAGTCGAGCTCGTCGCTGTCTTCGCTGAGCGGATAGAGCATCGGATCGAGGCTGTGCCCTTCGAACAGGTCGAGCGCGATCTCGTCGTACAGCCGCATCACCAGCCCGAGCGCCTCCTGCGCCGTTTCGACGGAGGTCCAGTCCTGCTCGCCTCCCAGCGCGATCGGCAGCCATTGGCTGGGCAGGATCATCTCGGGGGCGCTGATGACCGCGGCCAGGAAACCCTGCATCGCATCGAGCGGCATGGCGTGCTGGCCGAACATGTCGCTCGCCAGCATCCCCTCGAGACGATCGAGTTCGGACTCCGTCAAGGGCAGTTTCGTGGCAGACATGTCGTTCACCGCCGCTCAGCTCGCGCGCCGCGGCGCGCCTCCGAGCAGGGCTGCCACGGGCTTGCCATCGCGCGGCTTCGCGCCACTGCCCTGCGCGGGACGTGCATCGTCCCGCCGCGGCAGTGGCACGTTGTTCTTGGGCACGCCATGGGTCGGACCCGACGACGGAAACTGCGACGATGCATTCGACTGCGGCTGGCGCTCCTCGCCGAACACGCGACGGGGAACCGTGTTCCCACGTTCGGCTTTCGGGGCAGCCGGCTGGGCCGCGGCGCGCGCTTCCGGGCGTGCTCCTCGCGGGCGATCGGATCGGCCGGCACCGCCACCGCCGTTGTTGCTCTGGCGATTCGAATTGCTGCCGTTGCGCTTCGGCGCGGCACCTTGCCGCGGCGCACGGGGGTCGGTGGGATCGTTCGCGGTTCCCGTGCCCGGTTCGAACCCGACCACGATCTGCCGCTCGAGCTTGCGCTTGAGCACCTTCTCGATGTCGGCGAGCAGCGGCATCTCCTCGCCGGACACCAGCGAGATCGCCTCGCCCGTGCTGCCGGCGCGGCCGGTGCGACCGATGCGATGCACGTAGTCCTCCGGCACGTTCGGCAGGTCGAAATTCACCACGTGCGGCAGCAGCTCGATATCGAGACCTCGCGCCGCGATGTCGGTGGCCACGAGCACACGGACAGTGCCGGCCTTGAAGCCGGCGAGCGCACGCGTACGCTGCGGCTGGCTCTTGTTGCCGTGGATCGCATCGGCCTGGATGTCCTGCTTCGTCAACTGCTGGGCCAGCCGGTTCGCGCCATGCTTCGTGCGCGTGAACACCAGCACCTGCTCCCAGTTGCCGCTCGACACGAGGTGGGCGAGCAGTTCGCGCTTGCGCGACTGGTCGACCGGATGCACGCGTTGCGTGACGAGTTCGGAATCCTGGTTGCGGCGTGCGACTTCGACGTACGCGGGATCATCGAGCAGATCCTCGGCGAGCCGGCGGATCTCGTCGGAGAACGTGGCGGAGAACAGCAGGTTCTGCCGCTTCGCCGGCAGCAGCGCGAGCACGCGCCGGATATCACGGATGAAGCCCATGTCGAGCATGCGATCGGCTTCGTCCAGCACGAGGATCTCGACGCGGCTCAGGTCCACGGTGCGCTGCTGCACGTGATCGAGCAGCCGGCCAGGCGTGGCCACGAGGATGTCGACGCCACGCTTGAGTGCATCGATCTGGGGCTGCATGCCTACGCCGCCGTAGATCAGCGTGGAGCGCAACGGCATGTGCTTGCCGTAGGTGCGTACGCTTTCTTCCACCTGGGCCGCGAGTTCGCGGGTAGGGGTGAGCACAAGAGCGCGCACAGCGTGCTTGTCGCTTCCCTGGGGTTTGGCGCGGCCTGCCAGGCGCTGCAGCATCGGCAAGGTGAAGCCTGCGGTCTTGCCGGTGCCGGTCTGGGCGCCGGCCAGCACGTCGCGGCCCTCGAGGATGACGGGGATGGCCTGTGCCTGCACGGGCGTGGGGGTTTCATAGCCGTGTTCGGAAACAGCACGGACGAGCTCGGCCTGCAAGCCGAGCGCTGCGAAATTCTGACTCAAGAAGATTTCTCCTGGGATCGGCCTGCCACGGCTTGGGACCATGGTTCCGGTTGAGGCGGATCGAAGAGCGGGAAAAAGGATCGGGAAGCGCTGAAGGGCTTCCGCGAGAGGGATCGGCACCGACCGGTTACGGCGCCAGAAAGACCTGGGGCGCGACTATACCGGGAATCGCCGTGCAAGTGTCTGACCATTCGAAAGTATTTGCGCGCGTCGTGACTGCGTTGCCGGCTTTCGCACCGAGCCTTCATACTCGCGCCGGTCATGGCACCTTCAACGACCCGCGAGCGCGCGCTCACCGTCCTGCGCGAAACCTTCGGCTACCCCGCCTTCCGCGACGCCCAGGCCGAGATCGTCGAATGCGTCGCCTCGGGGCAGGATGCCCTGGTCCTGATGCCCACCGGCGGCGGCAAGTCGCTCTGCTACCAGATACCGTCGCTGCTGCGACCGGGCGTGGGCATCGTGGTCTCGCCGCTCATCGCCCTCATGCAGGACCAGGTGGCTGCGCTCCGGCAGGTCGGGGTCCGCGCAGCTTTCCTGAATTCCTCGCTCGACGCGCTGGAAGCCCGTGAAGTGGAGCGCGCGCTCCTCGCTGGAGAACTCGATCTTCTCTACTTCGCGCCGGAACGGCTGACGATGCCGCGCTGCCTCGAATTGCTCGCACGTGTGCCGATCGCGCTGTTCGCCATCGACGAGGCACACTGCGTCTCGCAATGGGGCCATGACTTCCGTCCGGAGTATCTCCAGCTCTCGGTCCTGCACGAGCGATTTCCCGACGTGCCAAGAGTTGCGCTCACGGCGACTGCTGATCCCCAGACGCGCACGGAGATCATGGCGCGCCTCGCGCTCGACGATGCGCGCGTGTTCGTCTCCAGCTTCGACCGGCCGAACATTCGCTACGGCATCGTCGACAAGTCGGACCCGCGCACGCAACTGCTGCGCTTCATCCGCGAGGAGCATCCAGGCGAATCGGGCATCGTCTACTGCCTGTCGCGCAGGAAGGTCGACGAGACCGCCGCGTGGCTGGCGGACCAGGGCGTCGATGCCCTCCCCTATCACGCCGGCATGGACACCGGCACGCGTTCGAGACATCAGGCGCGGTTCCAGCGCGACGACGGCGTGGTGATGGTCGCGACCATCGCCTTCGGCATGGGCATCGACAAACCCGACGTGCGCTTCGTCGCACACCTGGATCTGCCCAAGAGCATCGAAGGTTACTACCAGGAGACCGGTCGCGCTGGCCGCGACGGCCTGCCCGCCGATGCATGGATGGCCTACGGCCTCGCCGACGTGGTACAGCAACGCCGACTCATCGATCAGTCCGAAGCGAGCGAGGAGTTCAAGCGCGTCTCGACCGCGAAGCTCGACGCGCTGCTCGGCCTGTGCGAAACCGCGGGCTGTCGGCGCGTACGCCTACTCGCCTACTTCGGCGAAGCAAGCGAGCCCTGCGGCAATTGCGACACCTGCCTCGAACCGCCCGAAACCTGGGATGCCACGGAAGCCGTGCGCAAGGCGCTGTCCGCCATCTACCGTACCGGCCAACGCTTCGGCGCGATGCATCTCATCGACGTCCTGCGCGGCAAGACCGGGGAGCGCATCACGCGCTGGGGCCACGACCAGCTCGCCGTGTTCGGCGTCGGCGCCGACCTGGACGAAGCCGCGTGGCGCAGCGTGATTCGCCAGCTCGTCGCGCTGGGTTTCGCGCACGTGGACCACGAAGCCCACGGCGCTCTCAAGCTGAGTGAAGCGAGCCGCCCGGTCCTCAAGGGCGAGCAGCGCGTCGACCTCAGGAGAGTGGTGGACCGCGGACGTCCGAAGAAACAGCGATCGATCGCGACGACCGGACTGCTGCCGTCGGCGGATGTCGCGCTGCTCGATCGCCTGCGCGCATGGCGTCTCTCCGAAGCGCGCGGGCAGGCGGTGCCGCCGTACGTGATCTTCCACGACAAGACGCTCATCGAGATCGCGCGCGCGAAGCCCCAGGACCTCGTGGCGCTCGGCCGGATCAGCGGGATCGGTGCGAAGAAGCTCGAGCGCTACGGCGAACCGCTGCTCGCCGTGCTTGCGTCGGACCAGTAGTCATAGCAACATCGACCGGACCATCCCGGCACCCGATACACGCACGTGCGTTCGACCCCGACAACGATTGCTGACCGCGTGAAAAGATTCCAGGCACAGGCCCTGTCACTGATCGTGTTGCTGTTCGCGCAACCCGTGCTCGCCGAGGACACGGCCGACATCGTCACGCGCTGCATCTTCGATATCGGCGAGTTCGGTTCCGAAGCAGTGGACATCTGCGTGAAGCAGGACGTCGCCGCCCAGAAGGCCTTGAAGGAGTACCCGCCCGAGGCCGGCACCGTGATCGCCGCTTGCACGGAACGCGCGAAGAACGGCGGTTGGGTGATGGTGCAGCGTTGCGTGGACCGGACACTCGCCGGAACGGCGGACAAGAAGCGCAGCCCGTAGAACCGCCGACTCACCCACCGCCCAAGTTACACCCGCGGGGCGGTGCGCCCCAGCTGCGCTGGGCGCTGCCCAATCACGGTCGCTGGCTTCTCAGTAGAGCCGCTCGATCCCGTCCGACAACTGAACCTCCACCAATCGCGGCTCGTTCGCCGCGAACGCCTCGCGCAACGCGCGTTCGGCATCGGCGGGCCGTTCCACTCGTTCCCCAGCACAACCGAATCCGCGGGCAAGCGCCACGAAGTCCACGCCAGTAACGTCGTTGCCCGGTGCACCCGGGATGCCGAGCATGGCACCGAAGGATTTCAGAGCACCGTAGCCGCCGTTGTTGAAGATCACGAAGGTGATCGGCAGCTTCTGCTCCATCGCCGTCCATAGCGACTGGATCGAATACAGGCTGGAGCCGTCGCCGACGATGCAGATGACCTTGCGCTTCGATTCCGCGAGGGCAACGCCGACTGCCGCCGGCACTGCCCAACCGAGTCCGCCGCTCGCACCGGCGTAGAAGCCACCACTGCTTCGGATCGGCAGGAAGTCACGCAAGGCGCCGCGATGCGTCGGCGCCTCCTCTACGATCACGGCGTCGCGCGGCATCAGGCGTGCGATCGCATGCATCAGCCAGGCGCCGGTGGGCGCCTTCACGGACAGCGGGCCAGCGGGCATGGTGCGTCCACTGGCTTGCGGCCGCCGCTTCCTGGTCAACGCGTCGAGCAGGCGAGTCAGTCCCGCGCGCATCGAGCACCGCACCGCCGCCCCGACCGGCGAACGGGCTGCCCACTCCGGATCGTCGGTGAGTTGCCACAACACCGAGCCGGCCGGCACGAACTCGCCCTGCGTGTGCACGTGGTAGGTGAACACCGGCGCACCGAGCACCAGGATGAGATCGTGGCCCGAGAGTTTCGCGGCGAGCTGCGCCCGTACCGGCTGCAGGTGCCCGGCGAACAGGCGATGGTCCTCCGGAAAGCTGGCACGGCCCGACATCGGGCTCGCCCACACCGGTGCCTCCAGGCGCTCCGCGAGCGTCACGGCAAGATCCCACGCGCCGTCCTGATCGACGGCCGCGCCGACGACGATCACCGGCCGATGGCTCGCGTCGAGTGCGCCAGCCAGAGCCGTCAGGGCTTCGGGATCGGGAGCGATGTCGAACGCCACGCGGCGCGGTTCCTGCGGCTCGGCCGGCTCGTCCCAGTCGTCCTCGGGCACCGACACGAAGGTAGGTCCGCACGGCTTCTGCATCGCGAGGTAGTAGGCACGCGCGATGGCGGCAGGCACGTCCGCCGCGCGCGCTGGCTCGACGGTGAACTTCACGTATGGCTTCGGAAACTCCGCGGCCTGCGAGGCATACAGATACGGATCGGTGGGAAACATCGCTCGCGTCTGTTGACCCGCCGTGATGACCAGCGGCGTCTGGTTGCGCCAGGCCGTGAACACGCTGCCGAGCGCGTGCCCCACGCCGGCCGCCGAATGCAGGTTGACGAACGCGGCCCTGCGGGTGGCCTGCGCGTAGCCGTCCGCCATGGCCACGCAGCACGATTCCTGGAGTCCGAGCACGTAGCGGAAGTCCTTCGGCCAGTCACGGAAGAACTTCAGCTCGGTGGAGCCGGGATTGCCGAACACCGTGGTCATGCCATGGGCACGCATGAACGCATGCACTGCCTCGCGCACCGAGGGTCGCGCGATCGCCGACGGCGCCGCCGCCCTGCTCCGTTGCTCGTCCATCCCCGCCTCCCGGATCGTCGTTCTGGTCGCAGTTTAAGCCGTGAACCGCCACTACGGCGCACGCCGGATTGGGGCAGGAAGTGACCATTCCGATGCATGCACGCAAACGACCCGCGAATCTGGGTGAACTCGTGGCTCGATCGCCACGAAATCCTCCGCATGAAGCGCACCAATCTCCACTACCTCGAGCTGACCGATATCGCTTGTCTCGTTCACACCCGCAAGGTATCGCCGGTGCAAGGCACGCGGACGTCCGTGGTAGCCCCCCATCACAGATCCCCCAGGCGGCCCGATCCGGGCGAGCTTTTCTGGTACCGTCCGGCCTCTGCTGCTGCCCCCTGCCACCTCTTCGGAACCCCCATGACCATCTCCATGTACCAGTCCAGCGCACCGCGCTTCCTCAACATTCTCGGCAACCTGTCGAACATTCTCGACAAGGCGCAGACCCACATCGACGCAAAGAAGATCGACGCCACGGTACTGACGGCCTATCGCCTTTTTCCCGACATGCTCCCCATGAGTTCGCAGGTGCAGATCGCGTGCGACTCGGCCAAGGGTGCTGTGGCACGGCTGGCCGGGGTCGAGATCCCGAAGTTCGAGGACACCGAGAAATCCCTGGCCGACCTCAAGGCGCGCATCGCCAAGACCGTCGCCTTCATCCAGACCGTGAAGCCGGAGCAGATCGACGGCACGGAAGGCAAGGAGATCGTCCTGAAGCGCGGGGACAAGGAGGTTCGCTACACCGGTATGCAATTCCTGCTCGGCCATGCAGTGCCGAACTTCTACTTCCATGTCACCACCACCTACAACATCCTGCGCCATAACGGCGTCGAGATCGGCAAGCGCGACTACCTCGGTAATCCCTGAGCAGGCCGGCGTCTCCAGCCGCCAGGTGGCCGAGACGCCGACTCCGTTCGCGCCGACATGAAGCGTGCTCATGCGGCGCGTCGCCTTCGGCCGGCGTGTGATACAAACGCGGTCATGATTCCGGTAACCCAGGCGACGTCGAAACGGCTCGCCGCTGGCGCTGCGCTGCTCGGACTTCTGTCCGCAGCGATGATCGTTCGCGCTGATACAGGCACTCTCAGTGAAGCAAACACTGCAACGGTGGAGGCCCAGTTCCGCGGCTGCGAGTCGGCCGGCTGGTGCCGCTTCCGGGTCGAGCCGTCCCCGCCGGGCGAGGAAACGCTCATTCGCGTCCGCCCCGAGGGTGTGCCGGGCTTCGGCGCCTCCGACGCAGGATCGGCGGCGAAACGCGACCGACTCAATGCACTGCTCGCCAGCATGATCCACCAGCACAAGCAGATCCGGCTCGAGTCGCTGCGCACGCTGAACGACGGCACGTTCGCCGCCACCGTGGTCGTGAACGGCGCGGACGTTGCGACAGATCCGCAACTTTCGCCACGGTAGCGAGCGGAAAGACAAGCGCCAAACGCGGAGGACGCGGAGGACGCGGGGTAAGTCAAAACCGGAGGCTCGTGCCCCAGGTTTTTCCCCCGCGTCCTCCGCGTCCTCCGCGTTGAGCGCTGTACTACGGACCGGCGGTCCGAAGACCGCCGGGGTGCATCACACGCCGATCACTCCTTGATGATCTTCCACACGACCGCCGACTTCGGCGTGGTGTAGAACGGCGATTCCATCTGGTAGTTCACGTACAGCTCGCCGTAGTCGGCGACGTACATGGTCTTGCCGTCCATGCTGAACTCGACGTCGTTGGTACGCTCGAATCCGCCCCGGTTTTCCTTCTTCTGATAGGCGTTGGGGCCCGGATCGATGTTCTCCGCGAAGATGGACCACTTCACGCCGGTCGGGTTGAGGAACTCGACGCGGACGACGGCGGGCCACATCGGACGCAGGCTTTCAGGGCCGTTGTCGATGATGCCGAACACCGCGGTGTAGAGCACGTCACCCGGCTTGCCTTCGAATCCGGGGTTCGACCATGCCAGCCCGTCCATGGGGTTGTTCGTGTCCCACTCCAGCACCGGGTTGATGTAGCCGTTCGGGTTCGGGTTGGCGATGATCAGGGGCGTACCGCGCACACCGATCGAGTGATCGATGAAGCGATAGGGCGGCAGCGACGGCACGAACGGCTTGTCCCCGATGTAGAGCTGGGGATTGGGCCGCGTCGGGTCGAACTTGTTGCCACGGTAGGTATCCGGGCCCGAGCGCTTGATGTTGACGAAGTTGTCGCCGTCCTTGTCCGGGAAGCCCGCGTCCTGGCCCTTCTCGGTGAAGACGAACAGACGCTCCGCTGCGTTGGCCACGCGACGGTTGCCCTTGTCGTTGTGACCGTTGTCGCTCACGGCAAGCGCCTTCTCGAAGCGCGAACCCTTGGGACCGAACGCGACACCGGACGAATTGCGCAGACCCATCGCAAAGACTTCCCAGTCGTCGCGCGTGTAGCTGCTGTCGGCCTTCAGCTTGGCGCGGTGGATGGCTCCGCCGCACGGCTTCTGTGCCTTGATGACCTGACCCGGCTTCGACGGCGTGCCCTTGGGCAGGTAAGCGCCCGTGAGGTTGCCTTCGGTGTCACGGATGTTCAGGCCCGTCAGGACGATGTCGCGGCAGGGCGGATCACGCGGCAGCGCCGGCATTCCGTCCGTTGTGCGCTTCTCCCAGTACGGGTCGATGGCGTCCGTCCAGCCATGGATGTTGGGGTCCGAGAAGCCCGAGTTGCTCGGCGCGCCCACGGCGTAGTACAGCCAGCCGTCGCGGCAGGTGATGCCGCCGAGCGCGTGGTCGCCGATCGGGACCTCGTTCATGATCAGCTTGGGCGTACCGTTCACGCCGTCGACTTCCCAGATGCCGTAGCTGTAGTCGCCGACGTACATGCGACCGTTTTCCGGGCAATAGCCGATCTCGTTCAGGGCGAAGGACTTGAACGTGCCCAGGCCGACCTTGTCCTTGATGAGCTTGCCGGACTTGTCGAAGATCTTGACGTGCGGCTTGTCGATGCCTTCGGGCGGAAAGCCGAAGGTGTTGCCGGAAATGGCAACCCAGACGTTGTCGTCCTTGTCGACCGCGATCGAAGTGATCGTGTCCAGACCGGCCGCGAACACCGCCACCTTGTACCCCTTGGCAATCTTGATCTTGCTGGCGTCTGGCGTGACGGGTGTGCGTGTGGACCACTTCCCGGCCGGACCGCCCGGTTCCGCTTTGGCGCGATCCTGCGCAAAAGCGGACCCCGCGACGGATCCCACCAGCAATGCGAGTGCTGCTGCGTAAATTGGTATTCTCATTCTCGCCTCCTCCTCGGTTGAAGTTCGACTTCAGCTACCGTGCTACTCGGGCTTCAGCCCTTTCTAGTTCAGTCCTGATTCAGTCGCCTGCCTGTTCCACTCAGTGCTCGGCAGGCGAAAAGGTGCGGATGTGCTTGACGAGCGCATCGACCTGCTCGTCATTGAACTTGTGCTCCCAGGCCGGCATCGTGGCGATCTTGCCCATGGCGGCGCCGCCCTTCTTGATGATCATGGCGAGGTATTCGTCCGGCACCGAAGCCATGTAGGCCTTGTTGGCCAGCGTGCCGATGTGCGGGCTGAATCCGCCGCGATGCCCCTCGCCGCCGTCGCCCTGGAACCCGTGGCAGCCGGCGCACATCTGGTCGTAGATCCGCTTGGCCTCCTGCGGATCGGTCTGCGCAACCGCCGTCATCGACAGGGCGATCGACAGCAGCGCGACAAGCGCGACAGGGGCCTTCATGGGCATCCCCTCTGAAACCGTGGTTCCGCTTCGACCACCCCAGCCGTCGGCCCGAATCCGGTCGCGACGACGAACACAAATACCGGGCAAGCCCGGCCGATCGATGCCATTCGCTCTGTCCTCCCTACAACCTGTTGTCGGTTTTTGTTGGCTGAACATGGTGCGACTGTCGACCCGGCAGGTCAAGGGAAAGACTCCCCGAACCGCACGCCATCGTTTGTTTGCAGTGCGGCAAGACTACAATCGGGCGCTCCCGGGTCGACCTTCACGACCTGTCCTTGATCCGTCATGAAAACCCCCGATTCCCCCCTCTCCGACCGCGTCGGCGAAGCGATCGTCATTCACGGCGCGCGCCAGAACAACCTCAAGAACCTGTCTCTCTCGATCCCGACCAACGAGCTGGTGGTCGTCACCGGCGTGTCCGGGTCGGGCAAGTCGTCGCTGGTGTTCGACACCCTCTACGCGGAAGGCCAGCGGCGCTACGTCGAGACCTTCTCCCCCTACGCGCGCCAGTTCCTCGACCGGATGGACAAGCCGCAGGTGGATCGCGTGGAGGGCATCCCGCCGGCCATCGCCATCGACCAGACCAATCCGGTGCGGACGTCGCGCTCGACGGTCGGCACGATGACGGAGCTGAACGACCACCTGAAGCTGCTGTTCGCGCGCGGTGCCCATCTCCACTGCCGCCATTGCGGTCGTGCAGTGCGGCGCGACTCGCCGCAGACGATCTTCGACGACCTGACCGAGCGCGCCCGCGCAGCGGGCGATCCGAGGCTTATCGTCACTTTCCCGGTGCCGGTACCGAAGAACTTCAAGGAAGAGGAAGTCCTGAAGCTGCTCGAGGCCCAGGGTTACTCGCGCATCCACGCCCGGGCGAAGGACACAGTGGAAGTGATCCAGGATCGCTTCCGTGCCGGCAACGCCGAAAGGGCGCGGATCGTGGAAGCGCTCGAGGCGGCACTGCGCGTGGGGCAGGGGCGGGTGAATGTGTATCCGGTTGGCGACGACTCGGTGCCCCCATCCCAACCTTCCCCCGCCGTTCCGGCGGGGGAAGGAGCGTACCCACCTCCCGTTTCGGGGTCGACGTCTCACGCCTCACACCTGACGCCTCACGGCCCGTGGCGCTACAGCACCGACCTGCATTGTCCGGACTGCGATATCCACTACGCGGATCCGAATCCGAGCCGGTTCTCGTTCAATTCGCCCATCGGGGCGTGCGAAACCTGCCGCGGCTTCGGTCGCGTGATCGGCATCGACTTCGGCCTGATCGTGCCGGACGAGACGAAGACGCTGGGCGGCGGTGCGATCAAGCCCTGGCAGACGCCGAGCTTCAGCGAATGCCAGGACGACCTCGTCAAGTATGCGAAGAAGCGGGATGTTCCGCTCGACGTGCCATGGCGCGAGCTCACGGACGCGCAGCGCCACTGGGTGCTCGAAGGCGAGCCGGAGTGGAAAAGCTGGAGCAAGTCGTGGCCGGGCATCTGGTACGGCGTGCGCCGTTTCTTCGCGTGGCTCGAAACCAAGAGCTACAAGATGCACATCCGGGTGCTGCTCTCCAAGTACCGCGCCTACACACCGTGCGATACGTGTGGCGGCGCGCGACTGAAACCCGACTCCCTGCTGTGGCGCGTGGGCAGCAAGGCGGATGCAGATGCCGTGCTCCCGCCCGTGCGGCGCTTCCTTCCGAGAGGCGTCGACTGGACGCGCGAAACGCTCGAGAACCTGCCGGGCCTGTCGATCCACGATCTGATGCTGCTGCCGGCGGAGCGGACCCGGCGCTTCTTCGACGGGTTGCGCCTCGAAGGTGCGCTCGACGACGCGACCGACCTGCTGCTCGCGGAGATCCGCGGGCGGCTCGGTTTCGTCAACGAGGTCGGGCTGGGCTACCTCACGCTCGACCGGCAATCGCGCACGCTCTCCGGCGGCGAAGTGCAGCGCATCAACCTCACCACCGCGCTCGGCACTTCGCTGGTCAACACGCTGTTCGTGCTCGACGAGCCGTCCATCGGCCTGCACCCGCGCGACATGCTGCGCGTAATCGCGGTGATGCAGAAGCTGCGCGACGCCGGCAACTCGCTGGTGGTGGTCGAACACGATCCGCAGATCATGTTCGCGGCCGACCGGCTGCTCGACATGGGTCCCGGCCCCGGCGAACGCGGCGGCGAAGTGGTGTTCTTCGGCACGCCCGACGAGATGATGCGCACGCCCGATTCGCTCACGGCGTCCTACCTCTCCGGCCGCAAGCGGGTCGATGCCGGCCTCGCGACGCTGCCGCCCGACCCACGCGGACCGAAGCTGGACCTCATGGGTGTCAGCGAACACAACCTGAAGAACGTGGACGTCGCGATCCCATTGCGACGCCTCGTGACCATCACCGGCGTATCGGGCTCGGGCAAGTCGACGCTCGTGCAGGACGTGCTCTATGCCGCCCTGCTGAAGGTGAAGGGCAAACCCACGGAGACGCCCGGCACTTTCCGCGAACTGCGCGGGCACCAGCACATCTCCGAAGTGGTGATGGTGGACCAGACCCCCATCGGCAAGACCACGCGCTCGAATCCTGCGAGCTACGTCGGCGCCTTCGACGCGATCCGCAAGCTGTTTGCGGACACGTCGGCAGCGAAGCAGCGCGGCTACACGCCGGGCACCTTCAGCTTCAACTCCGGCGACGGCCGCTGCCCCACCTGCGGCGGCAACGGCTTCGAGCACGTGGAAATGCAGTTCCTCTCCGACGTGTACCTGCGCTGCCCCGATTGCGACGGCAAGCGCTACCGGCCGGAAGTGCTCGAGATCACCGTGGGCGGACGCAGCATGGCCGAGGTGCTGGAACTCACGGTGTCCGAAGCCGTGAAGTTCTTCGCCGATTCCAAAGAGACACTCGCGCGCCTGCAGCCGCTCGCGGACGTCGGTCTTGAATACCTGCGCCTCGGCCAACCGGTGCCGACGCTGTCGGGCGGCGAGGCGCAGCGCCTCAAACTCGCAGGGCATCTGGCCGAGGCGAATCTCGGCACGGCATCGAAGACGCTGTTCCTGTTCGACGAGCCCACCACGGGCCTGCATTTCGACGACACGGCGAAACTGCTGCAGTCGTTCCGCAAGCTGCTCGCGGCCGGCCATTCGCTGATCGTGATCGAACACAACCTCGACGTGATCGGCGCCTCGGACTGGCTCATCGACCTCGGTCCGGAAGGCGGCGATGCCGGCGGCGAAATCGTGTGCGCGGGTACGCCGGACGAAGTCATGGCGCACCCGACGTCGCACACCGGCAAGGCGCTGAAGGACTACACGGAGGCCCTGGCGAGAGGTGCGCTGCGTGCCGCCGAGCCCGCGGTCGCCTACAAACCGCTGCCGCGCGCCGCTCGCGGCGCCACGTCGATCAGCGTCCGCAACGCGCGTGAACACAACCTGAAGAGCGTCAACGTCGACATCCCGCGCAAGGGCTTCAACGTGATCACCGGCGTGTCCGGCTCGGGCAAGTCGACGCTCGCGTTCGACATCCTGTTCAACGAAGGCCAGCGACGCTACCTCGAGTCGCTCAATGCCTACGCGCGGCAGTTCGTGCAGCCGGCCTCGCGGCCGGACGTGGACGCGATCTTCGGCATTCCGCCCACGGTGGCGATCGAACAACGCACCAGCCGCGGCGGCCGCAAGAGCACGGTGGCGACGCTGACCGAGGTGTACCACTTCATGCGGCTGCTGTTCATGAAGCTCGGGCTCCAGCATTGTCCGAACGACGGCACGCCGATCGAGCCGCAGAGCGTGGACAGCATCGTCGCCCGCATCCTGCGCGACTACCGTGGTCAGCACGTGGGCCTGCTCGCCCCGCTGGTGGTCGCGCGCAAGGGCTACTACACCGATCTCGCGAAGTGGGCTTCGGGCAAGGGCTACTCGCACCTGCGCGTCGATGGTGAATTCATCGGTACGGCGAAGTGGCCGCGACTGGACCGCTTCAAGGAACACACGCTGGAATTGCCGGTGGCCGATCTCACCGTCACGCCCGAGGCCGAAGCAACGCTGCGCATCGCACTCGCGACCGCGCTGGAACACGGCAAGGGCGTGGTCCACGTCATCTCGCCCCTCGACGGTCTCATGCAAGGCAAGGCCGAGATCCGGGAGCAGGTGTTCTCCACCAAGCGCGCCTGCCCCACCTGCGGCACGAGCTATCCGGAACTGGACCCGCGCCTGTTCTCCTACAACTCGAAGCACGGCTGGTGCGAGACCTGCTACGGCACCGGGTTGGCGATCCAGGGCTTCGACGAGGAGCAGACCGGCGAAGAGATCTGGTGGAACGACTGGTTCGAAGGCGACGCCCAGCCGTGCCCCACCTGCGACGGGAAGCGGCTCAATCCGATCGCGCTGAACGTGCTGTTCCGCGACCAGTCCATCGCCGACCTTGCGGCGCTGTCCGTGGGCGGCGTCGATGATTTCTTCCAGGCGCTTTCGCTGCAAGGCCGCGATCTGGAGATCGCGCGCGACATCCTGGCGGAATTGAAGTCACGGCTGGGCTTCCTGCAGGACGTCGGGCTCGGCTATCTCGCTCTCGACCGTTCGGCACCGACACTTTCAGGCGGCGAAGCGCAGCGCATCCGGCTCGCCTCGCAGCTGGGCTCCAACCTGCAGGGCGTGTGCTACATCCTCGACGAGCCAACCATCGGCCTGCACCCGCGCGACAACAGGATCCTGCTCGACACGCTCGGCAAGCTCGAAGCGAAGGGCAACACGCTGATCGTCGTCGAACACGACGAGGACACCATCCGGCGCGCGGATCACGTGCTCGACCTCGGGCCCGGCGCGGGCACGCGCGGCGGGCACATCGTCGGTCAGGGCACTGCCGAGGACCTGATGGCCTCGCCGGATTCCCTCACCGGCCGTTTCCTGCGCGAGCCCCTGCGGCATCCGCTGGTGCCGCGCCGTCCGGTGACCGCTTCAACGCCATCGATCGAAATGATCGGCGCGGACCTCCACAACCTCAAGCGAGTCAATGCCCGCGTCCCGCTCGGTCGCCTGAGCGTCATCACCGGGGTGTCGGGATCGGGCAAGTCGACGCTCGCCCGTGACGTGCTGCACGCGAACCTCGTCCACATCGTGTCGGAGGGTCGCCGGCGACGCGGACCGGGAGAGGTCTTCCTCGGCTGCAAGGAGGTCAGGGGCGCGGAGATCGTGGGCCGCGTGCTCGAGGTGGACCAGACCCCCATCGGCAAGACGCCGCGATCGTGCCCGGCCACCTACGTGGGCTTCTGGGATTCGATCCGCCGGCTCTTCGCCGGGACCACGGAGGCGCGCATGCGCGGCTTCGACGCCACGCGTTTCTCCTTCAATACCGGCGCCGGCCGCTGCGACGCGTGCGAAGGCCAGGGCCTGCAGAAGATCGAGATGAGTTTCCTGCCGGACGTGAAGGTCACGTGCGACGTCTGCCGCGGGCAGCGCTTCAACCCCGAGACGCTGGCCGTGCAGTTCAAGGGCAAGTCCATCGGCGACGTGCTGGCGATGAGCGTGGACGATGCGGTGGAGTACTTCAGCGCGCACAACTCGATCCACCACGCGCTGCGCCTGCTACAGGACGTGGGGCTGGGCTACCTGACGCTCGGCCAGCAGAGCCCGACGCTGTCGGGCGGCGAGGCCCAGCGCATCAAGCTGGTCACCGAACTTTCCAAAGTACGCCCGGACCAGACCGATGCGGGCGCCCGCCCCGGCCGCGCGGGCGCGCTCCAGCACACCCTGTACGTCCTCGACGAACCCACGGTGGGGCTGCACATGGCCGACGTGGAAAAGCTCCTGCGCGTGCTGCACCGGTTGGTCGACGCCGGCAACTCCGTGGTCGTCATCGAACACAACCTCGACGTGATGGCCGAGGCCGACTGGATCATCGACCTCGGCCCCGAAGGCGGAGATGCAGGCGGCGAGATCGTGGCGCAGGGGATCCCGGAGGTCGTGGCAACGAAGGCAGCTCGGTCACACACCGCGCAGGTGCTCGGAGAGTTCCTGGTTTCGCGGGGCAATCCCTGATCTTCGGAGGTGCGCTAGACCACACGCAGCGGGGTCTTGCACGAACGTATCTGTACCGGAACTAGAGAGCCGATTCTTGCTCGGTTCACGCCATGTGTTCGTGCAAGACCTTACCCTGTTCGCGCGAGGACGGCGAGGTCTACGCCGCTGTCGAATCCGATGCGCGGGATTCGGGTCTGCGGCTGCGGTCGGAATTCGGCGCAGTACCTCCGTGGGAATGAAAGCAGGTCGCGTCCGAATCGACGCCATCGCAGTGAGACGCGTGTTCCGTGGTTCCGAGACCTGAGAGAAGGACGAGCGGCTCGAAGACGAAAACGCCACTTGCATAGCACTGGTTGCCGGAAGTAGTGTCGCAATCGTTCATCGCCGACAGGGGAGCAATCATGAGCGATGCAGCAATGGGATTGGCAAGAATTCCGACACTGCACGGGGTGCATGCCGAACGAGTCCGCCGCAGTCCGAGCGCGATCGCAAGCGGGATCTGTGCGCTTCTGCTTCTGGGGATGGGGCAGGCAGCCGAAGCTGCGCTGGATCCTGCACTGGTTGCCGGCCAGCTGTCCTTCAACATCCAGCCGCCGGCCGGAATCAATTTCAACACCTTCGACTCGTACTCGCTGCCGGGCCCCGGTGGCCTCATCGAGTTCGTCGCCGCTCCGCAGCCCGGCCCGTTCCTGTCCGGCCTGGTGAACGTCAATTCGAGCAACACGGGCCGTGCCTCAGGAACGCTGCTCTACAACATGCAGGTCGTCGGCCCAGCCAGTGCCAATCCAATACCCGTCAACGCTGCGTTTGCGGGCGCGGTATCCGGGTCGTCGGGGACGGACATTTTCACCGCAGGGTTCGCGATGGATGCGAGGTGGAACCTCGCGGACGTGAATCTCGGGCTGGTGGAAGTCTTCAAGGGCGGAATCGACATGCAGGCGGCAATTCAGGGCAGCTTCAACGACTCCTTCAACGAGGTCGCCGAGCTTGGCCTGACGCCGGGTCACATCTATCGCGTGACGATGGTGGTCGACGTGTTTGCGGGTGCGAGCGGGTCGGTCTTCCCTGCTTCCGCTTCCGCATTCATCGACCCGGTGTTCTCGTTCGGGCCCGGCGTCGGCTCGGAGTATTCATTGCTCTTCAGCCCGGGGATCGGGAATGCCGCGCCCGTGCCGGAGCCGCAGACGTGGGCACTGCTAGCGATGGGTGTGCTTGCGCTCTGCCTGCGTCGAACGCGTCGAGCAGATTGAATTCGGCGCCAACTCGATCTCGTCACAGGTAGCGGCACTGGGTCAGGGCTCCGATCGACTGGCGCGCTGGACACCATGAATCCGCGCACTGACTGGCGTGAGGTCGTCCACATTCCCTGACCGGCTGGTTTCGACCCGAAGCGGAGATTTGCCGTTCGAGTTCCGCTGTCACCGTAGGGATCGCGGTGGATCGACGGCTCGGTCCGCCCGCTGAGACCACAAGCTCATGCGCATGCCGGACCTCGATCGGCTTGACTGAAGCGACTACCGCCCGAACACCAGTCTCGCGTCAATCTCGACGTCGTCGTCCACCCTGCCTTTGCCGTAGGTCATGCCCCACTGCGTGCGGTCGATCTTGAACTCGCATCGCACCTTGAGGCCACCGCTGTTCACTTCGACGTTGCAAGGGGCCTCGACCTGCACGGCTTTGCCGAGCATCGTCAGCGTGCCGCTCACGACGGCCTGACTGGCGCTCCTGATCTCGATGCGGTTCGTCTCGAACGTGATGTTCGGATAACGAGCAACGTCGAAGAAGTCAGAGTTCTTCAAGTGGTTCGTCAGGCCGTTGTTGTCGGTCCAGAGACTGGTAGTGTCGATGTCGATCTTGAAGCTGCCCTTCGAAAGGTCGCCCCAGTCCACCGCTGCATCGACCTTGAACTGCTTGAATCCGCCGCGATGCAATCCACCGGGCTTGGTGCCGAGGAAATCGATCCGGGATTTCTCCAGGTCCAGGGTCAACGCGTCCGCTGCGTGCGCGACGACCCAGAGACCGAAGAGCAGGACACCGACGAAGGATAACCGTCCTGAAATTGCGTTCATGTCTGCCTCCTGTCTGAAATACGGAGTCGTCGGCCGGATCATCCCTGGATGAGCACGATGTCCCAGACCACGATCTGCGAGTCCGGCTCTTCTGTCGCCGTCGGCGGGAGGATTCGTGCAATGAGACTTTCCTTGGCCCAGGACTGTTGCAGCAGCGGATCTTTCTTGTTGAGCGGTTCGTCCGGAAAGTACATCTGGGTAATCAGCCGGTTGACCTTGCCGGTAATGTCGTAGTGGATATGCGGCGGCCGCCAGTAGTCCGCCACGACCGGATAGGCGCCTGGCTTGACCGTCCTGTAGCGATAGCGGCCCTCCGAATCTGTCATCACGGTCGCGTACCCATCGAAATTCGGATCGAGCGCCGCTGGATTGCGGTCGTGAGGATGTGTGTAGCGGCCCGCACCGTTGGCCTGCCAGATCTCCAGTTTCACGCCCGGACAGGGGTCGCCGCGCAAGCTCCGCACTGTGCCTGTGACATAGATGATCTGCCCTTGCGCCTGGCCCGCGCGTCCCTTGAGGCGCGCAAGATCGGCGGCGCCATCGGTGCGCTTCTGTACGGGATAAAACGGACCGAGTATCTGGTCAGGCGTAGGCATCGGCCCTTTGAAATCCAGGCCGACCGCTTCCTGTTCCGCGGCGACCAAGGGCGAAGCAAATCCCAGCGCCCCCATGGCAAGCGACATCTTCAATACGTCGCGCCTCGACACCCTGTGTTCGGGACAGGTAGGCAACAACGCAAAAGGGACGGTCGGTACCAAAATGCCGTTGGTCGCGCTCATGCTCTATCCTCCAATGTTGGTATGGGTGTGACATCGTCACTGTACGAGAGTGGAGTGCAATGATTGCACCCAAGATCGGTTTTCTCTGTGCACCATCATGGACAATGACGTTGACTTGAATGCGATCGCGGTGTTCGTGCGCATCGTCGAGACAGGCAGCTTCTCGGCAGACGCCCAGAGCATGAAGATGCCGAAGACCACCGTCAGCAAGCGCCTTGCTTCATTGGAGGAGGCGCTAGGCGTCGCGTTGATTACGCGCACCACGAGAAAACTGCATGTTACGGAGGCCGGAAAGGTCTACTTCGGACACTGCCAGGAATCGATACGCAGACTGGAGCAGGCTCGCCTGGAGGTAACCTCCGTCCGCGGTCACCCGTCCGGACTGCTCAAAATCACTGCGCCAGTGGACATCGCCCACACCTTGTTGCCCAAGGTGATCCACGCTTTTGTCGGTCGGTATCCCAGCGTCAAGGTCGAACTGCTGGTTTCAAATCAGATCGTGGATTTTCTGGCGGAGGGAATCGACCTGGCAGTCCGCGCTGGCGCAATGCGCGACTCCAGCTTTGTGGGCCGACGGTTGATCGAGCTGACCGCCAACGTCTACGCGTCCCCGGAGTATCTTCGTAGACGCAACGCGCCGTTGCAGCCGAAGGATCTGTCCTCCATCGACTTCATCGGGTACAGGGGAACACAGCGCTCGTTCTACATGGTGAAGGGACACTCGTCGGCCAAGATCCATGTCAACCCGAAGGTGATAGTCGACGATCTCGAGACCATCAAGGAACTTGTGGCACTTGGGACAGGCGTGAGTTGGTTGCCCGATTTTCTCGCGCAGACCGCCGCCGGAAAGATCGTACCCGCTGTCCCCGGGTGGCGCGCGAAGTCCGTGGGACAGGTGCACTTCCTTTATGCCAATCCCAAACACCCATCCACCAATGTCACAGCCTTCATTGCGGTGACGATGGAATTGCTGCCATCGCTCTTGCAGGGCGGGACATCCGCTGGAGCGGACTGAGCCCAGACCAGCAAGAGAAGACAAGAATGAAAACGAGAGAGACGTGAGTTTCTAGCGGAACGGTCGACGGGCTGAGAGCCCGCAACGAAGCCCCACCCTGGCCCTCCCCCATCTGCGACGGGGGAGGGGAAGTACACCCCTTCCCCCGCGAAGGCGGGGGAAGGCCGGGATGGGGGAGCGGATCCGCTAGGCCGCTTCCGGCTCTGCCACCGGCACCCCGTCGATCGCCGTGCGCACCGCGTCCTCGACACGATCGAGAAACACGAACTGGAGTTTCTCGCGCGCCTCGGCAGGAACGTCTTCAAGGTCCTTCGCATTGCGCCTCGGCAACATGACGGTCTTGATGCCGGCGCGCAAAGCCGCCAGCGTCTTCTCCTTCACTCCGCCGATGGGCATCACCAGTCCGCGCAACGAGATCTCGCCCGTCATCGCCACGTCCGCGCGCACGGGCTTGTCCGTGAGCAGCGAGATCAGCGACAGGAACATCGCCACGCCGGCACTCGGACCGTCCTTCGGCGTGGCGCCCGCGGGAACGTGCACGTGGATGTCGAGATCGTCGAGCTTGCGTCCGGTCCAGGTCTTGGCGAGCGTGAGCGCGGCCTGCGCCGACTCCTTCATCACGTCGCCCAGCTGCCCGGTGAGGATGAGCTTGCCCGAGCCCGGCACCTTCGCCGACTCGATGAACAGGATGTCTCCGCCCACCGGCGTCCACGCGAGCCCGGTCGCCACGCCGGGAAGTCCGGCGCGCTGCGCGACTTCGTTCTCGAACCTTGCAGCACCGAGGATGCCGTGCAGGTCGCCAACGTCGATGGTGATCGTCCCGGTCTCGCCTTCCGCGATGCGCATCGCGACGCGCCGGAGCACGGAGCCCAGTTCGCGTTCGAGATTGCGCACGCCAGCCTCGCGCGTGTAATCGCCGATCACGGCGCGCAACGCGGCGTCGGTCACGACGACCTGCTCGGCCGTGAGCCCGTTCGCTTCGAGCTGCCGCTTCACGAGATAACGACGCGCGATCTCGAGCTTTTCCTCTTCCGTGTAACCGGGAAGCTGGATGATCTCCATGCGATCACGCAACGGCCCCGGAATGGTCTCGAGCTGGTTCGCTGTGGCGATGAACATCACCTTCGACAGGTCGAAGTCGACGCCGAGGTAGTTGTCGCGGAACTTCGAGTTCTGCTCCGGATCGAGCACCTCGAGCAGCGCCGAGGACGGATCCCCATGGAAACCACCCGCGCCGAGCTTGTCCACCTCGTCGAACAGCAGCACGCCCGTGCGCGACCCGGCGCGCTTCAGCGCCTGGACGATGTTGCCCGGAAGCGCACCGATGTACGTACGCCGATGCCCGCGGATCTCCGCTTCGTCGTGCACGCCGCCCAGCGCGACGCGCTGGAAGTTCCGGCCGGTCGCCTTCGCGATGGACTGGCCGAGCGAGGTCTTGCCCACGCCGGGCGGACCGACGAAGCACAGGATCGGGCTCTTGCCCTCGGGATTCAACTTCCGCACCGCGAGGAATTCGAGGATGCGCCGCTTGATCTTGTCGAGGCCGAAGTGATCCTCGTCGAGCACGCGACGCGCCTCGGCGATGTCGATCGCCTTCACGTCGTCGGACTTCCAGGGCAGTTCGGTGAGCCACTCGAGATAGGTACGCACCATCGACGCCTCGCCCGAGCCTTCGCCCATGCGTTCGAGGCGCTTCAGCTCCTTGCGCGCGTGCTTGAGGGTTTCCTCCGGCATGCCGGCCGATTCGACCGCACTCTTCAGCTCCTCGATTTCCGCGGCCGTGTCCTCGCCGTCGCCGAGCTCCTTCTGGATCTGGCGCATCTGTTCCCGCAGCACGTGCTCGCGCTGGCGATCGTCGAATTCCTTCCGGGTCTTGTCGCCGATCTCCTTGGAGAGCTTCAGCACTTCCACGCGTGCGGCAAGCAGCGCCAACACGCGGTCGAGCCGCCGCCGCAAGTCGAAGGTTTCGAGGATGTCCTGCTTGTCCTCGCGCTTCACGTCGATCAGGTTCGCGACCGTGTCGGCGAGTGCACCGGCAGATTCCATGCCCTGCACCACACCGACGAACTCCTCCGGCGTATTGGGCAGCAGGCGGATCGCCTCGATGGCCTTCTCCTTCAACTGGAGAAAACGCGCCTCGATCTCGGGTCCGGTCTCGTCGGCCGGCGCGACCAGGGCCACGCGCGCCACGAGGAACGGCCAGCCCTCGAGGAACTCGAGCACGCGGAAGCGCTCCTCGCCCTGAACGACGAGGTGATGGCCGCCGTCCTGGCCACTGACGTAGCGCACGATGCGTCCGGCCGTGCCGACCCAGTGCAGGTCATTGGGACGAACGTCGTCCTGCTCCGCGTCGCGCTGGAGCAGAAAACCCACGCGCTGTTCCGATTGAACCGCCGCTTGCGCCGCTGCGACGGAGGTCGCGCGCCCGATGGTGACGGGCGACAGCACGCCGGGAAACAAGACCGCGTTGCGAGCAGGGATGAGAATGATCGCGTCCGGCGGCAACGGCCGGAGCGGGGCGCCACGCCGGCGCGGATCGGAGCCCGGCGCCTGCCGGGTGTCGTCGTCGGACAGGGCGGATTGAGGCGTAAGCCGCTGATTCATCGAGTGCGCCTTTCTTGGGAATCCCATCGGTTTCAGGAGGACACGGCCACCTGCGAAAGCGGCTGACCCTCTACCCCGCGAAAGGTTGGTGCGGCAGCGGCAGTTTCAAGCCATGGATCGCTCGGCCTCGCAAAACTGTTTCGGCGTCCCGATGCGAAAAGGCAGCGGCCGCAAGCGCCGGCGCGCACACGCCAGCAGCGCCTTGTCGCGCGTCACGAGCCAGTCGGCGGCGCAGTCCCGTGCCAGTTCGAGGAACTTCTGGTCGTCCGGATCACGGCATGTCGGCAGCGCCGTGGTGCCGGCCGCGGGTGATGCGTCGAACCAGTGCACGAGGCCACGCACGACTTCGAGGTGGGCACTGCGCACGTCCGCGGCAGCGATCACTCCGCGAAGCGGATAGCCGAGTGCCCGCTCGAGTTCATCAGCGCAGGCCGCGTTCACCAGGATCGTGGCGGCGCCCGACTCCACGAGCGCGCGAATGGGCGCGACCTGCGGGTCGGCGAACACCAGCCAGTCGAGCCAGACGTTGGTGTCGAGCACGAGCCGCATGCGCGGCGCCGTGATGGCGAATGCCGGGGTGGATCAGTCCGCCGGCGACAGCACGTGGATCGCGCGGCTCGCGATGAGGTCCTTCACTTTCGCGGCGTAGGCGGCCATGTGCGGCGCGGCCGCGTGGGCCCGCAACGCCTCGACGTCCGCCCATTTCTCGATCACCACGATGGTGTCCGGTCCGAGCTTGGCCTGGAACGGACCTACGTCTTCCGTGTCGACGGCCGGGCCGTACTCGATGCAGCCGCGCTCGGCGCGGACAGCCGGGAGATTGGCGCGGATCGCCGTGAGAATCGCTGCGCGCTGGCCGGGCTTGGCGGTGACGAGGGCGATGACGTGGACCATGTTCTTCCTCCTGGTGGTTTGCTGGAAAACACCAGGCATTGTTGCAGATCGCCGCGCCCGGCCCGAACCCGGCCGACGAATCAAGCCGGCGGATCGGGGAACTGCACCACGGGCCCATGCGGCTCGCGCTCGGGCGGCACGAAGTCCGGCGCCTGGTCGCCGACGGGACCGAGTTGCCGCACGAATCGATAGAGCGCGCGCAGATCGGGCTCCGACATGTCGCGCAGGATGAACCACGGCATCGGCGGACGGAACTGTCTGGTACGCGCCGCGTACACCCACTCGTCCTCCGAGATGAAGCTCATGTAGCGGCGCAGGTTGCGCGGATAGGTGGTGCCCCAGGGTCCGCGCCAGCCCAGCCGGTCGCCGGTGAGCCACGTCTTTTCGGGCACGTTGCCGCCGGAGATCGCGTAGCCGGCCGTGTGGCAGTCGTTGCAGCCGGCGATCCTGGCGATGTAGCGGCCGCGATCGATCGTCTGCACGTCGGCGGGCCTGGCTGCCAGGGAAGGCCGGTCGGCGGCCTCCCCGGTGGTGGTCTTGAGCATCACGACCACGAAGGCGATCGAGAGCAGTATCCGCAAGGCATTCATGACATCTCTCCGTGGCATCTCGTGCCGGTTCGAAGGCCAGGGCTCCGTGCCCATGACCGAGGCATGCACGATATCGATCGCGTCGTCGCCCCGCTCTTACATGCTTCCTATGGGAACCCTAAGAATCCCTTAACCGGCGCGGCGTCACTTCGGCGGTATGGGGAAATTCACCACCGGCCCGTCCGGCTCGTGGTCGGGCGGCAGGTATGCCGGCGCCTGTTCGCCGCCGGGCCCGAGGTACTGCACGAAGCGGTAGATGGCGCGCAGGTCCGGCTCGGACATGTCACGCAGCGCGAACCAGGGCATGGGCGGGCGGAACTGCGTCGTATGCGCGACCTTGACCCACTGGTCCTCCGACAGCGTGCCCATGAAGATCCGCAGATTCCGCGGGTAGGTGGTTCCCCACGGTCCGCGCCAGCCGAGCTGGTCACCGGTCAGCCAGGTCTTCTCCGGGACGTTGCCGCCGGTCATCGCGTAGCCGGTGGTGTGGCAGTCGTTGCAGCCGGCGATCTTGACGAGATAGCGGCCGCGCTCGACCCACTTCGCGTCGGCGGGCCTGGAAACCGTGGACGACCGCTGGGCGGCGTCCGCGGTGGCGATCTTCAGCATCACGGCAGCGAGTGCGATGGAAATCAGGATACGCAATATGTTCATGGTGTTTCTCCCTTGAATGAATGGACGAGTCGGGTCTACCGCGCCGCAAAGAGCGCTCGTGCCGCGTGCGCGTGGGCGTACCGATCGACATCGCCGAAAAGCTCGGCGAACGCGTCGCCGCTCCAGGCTGCGTCATCAGTACCGTCCCAGTCGGTGGTGTCGAAGTCCGCAAGGACGACACGGCCCGGCGCGTAAGCCGGGGCATCCGCCGTCGGGATTTGTAGCTGGTTCATGCCGTATCTCCTTGATCCAGTGAAGTGCCCGGGCCGGGCAAACGGTGCGAAAATCGCCTCCACTGAACAGACGCGCAAAAAACCGGAGAAACGGCTCACGTCGCGTGAAATATTTTTCGATGGCTCTGGGTACTCTGCCCCGCCTTGCACCCCTTCCCCCACCAGCGGTGGGGGAAGGCCGGGATGGGGGCCGGGTGCGCTCCGAAGGCACGCTGCCCCCACCCTGGCCCTCCCCCATGAACATTCGTTCACGGGGGAGGGGATGTAAAAGCTCGCGTTCGGCACCGCCATGAGCGCCTCCGACGGCGGCCGCGTGACCCAGCTCCTCGCCGCATGGAGCGAAGGCGACCAGCAGGCGCTGAACGAACTGATGCCGCTCGTCTACGGCGAGTTGCGGCGCCTGGCCCAGAGCCACCTGCGGCGCGAACGGCCGGGGCACACCCTTCAGCGCACGGTGCTGGTCCACGAGGCCTTCCTGCGCCTGGTCAACCAGAAGGAAGTCCAATGGCAGGGTCGCGCGCATTTCCTCGGACTCGCCTCGCGCCTCATGCGGCGCATCCTGGTGGATCACGCTCGCGCCCGGCTGGCGGCGAAGCGCGGCGATGGCGCCCTGCACGTGAGCTTCGATGACGCGATCGCCGTGCCCGATGCGGATGTGGACATCGACGCCGATCCGGAAGCGCTCCTGGCGACCCCCGATCAGCCGACCGTGGACCTCGTGGCGCTGGACAACGCCCTGCAGCGGCTCGAGACCATGGATCCGCAACAGGGCAAGGTCGTGGAGCTGCGCTTCTTCGGCGGGCTCACCGTGGAGGAAACCGCGCAGGCACTCGACATCTCGGTGGCAACGGTGAAGCGCGAATGGGCCGTGGCCAAGGCGTGGCTGCATCGCGAACTGGGCGATGCAATGCCGTGATGGAGCGGGCCCGCTGGCAACGGATCAAGGCATTGGTGGCCGCCGCTTTGGACCTTCCGCCGGCGAGCCGCGCTACGCACGTCGAGCGCGAATGCGGTGGCGACGCAGACCTGCACGCCGAAGTGATGTCGCTGCTCGCGGCGAGCGACGAGGCGGACGATTTCCTGGAGACGCCCGCGGCGGCGCCGATGGGCGAGACGCTGGAGCAACCGAAGGCTCCTTCGTGGATTGGCCGCCGCGTCGGTGCCTACGAGATCGTCGCGGAGATCGGCGAAGGCGGCATGGGTGAGGTGTACCGGGCGGTCCGCGCCGACGATCAGTTCCACAAGCAGGTGGCGATCAAGCTGATCCGCCGGGGCCACGACACGGCCTACTTCGTCGCGCGCTTCAAGGCCGAACGGCAGATCCTCGCGACCCTCGACCACGCCAACATCGCGCGCCTGCTCGATGGCGGCGTCACGGACGAGGGCTTGCCCTACTTCGTCATGGAGCTCATCGAGGGCAAACCCATCGACGAATACTGCGCCGAGCATCGCCTGTCGGTCCGCGAGCGGCTCGAGCTCTTTCGCACCGCCTGCGCAGCGGTGCATTTCGCCCATCAGCGCCTCGTGATCCATCGCGACCTCAAGCCGGGCAACATCCTCGTGACGCCTGGGGGTGAAGTAAAGCTGCTCGACTTCGGCATCGCGAAGCTCGTCGACGAAGCGCCAGCGTCGGCTGCACCAGCCCGAACCGCCACGGAATTCCGCGCGCTGACGCCCGAGTACGCCAGTCCGGAACAGGTTCGACAGGAACCCGTCACCACCGCGAGCGACGTGTACTCGCTCGGCGTCATGCTGTTCGAACTGCTCACCGGACGCAGTCCGTATCGGAAGACCAGCACGCTGCCGCACGACATCGCCCGTGAGATCTGCGAGATCGAGCCCGAGCGGCCGAGCACCGCGGTGCGCCGTGCCGAAGGCGACGCAGGAGACATCCCTTCGCTGCTGCCCATCGAGGCCCGCCGCCTGGCTCGCCAGCTGCGCGGCGATCTCGACAACATCGTGCTCATGGCCCTGCGCAAGGAACCGCAGCGGCGATACACATCCGCAGAGCAGTTTGCGGAGGACATCCGGCGCCATCTCGCCGGCCTGCCCGTCATCGCCCGCCCGGACACGTGGACCTATCGCTCGGGAAAATTCCTTCGGCGGCATGCGCTCGGCGTCGTCGCCGCCCTCGCGGTGGTGGTGTCGCTCGTAGCCGGCATGCTGCTCGCCGAACGCGAAGCCCGCATCGCCAACGCCGAACGGGCGCGCGCGGAGCGCCATTTCCAGGAGGTGCGCAAGCTCGCCAACGCCTTCCTGTTCGAAGTCCACGACGCGATCCAGAACCTGCCCGGCGCCACCGAGGCACGCCAGCTCCTGGTGAAGAACGCGCTCCAGTACCTGAATGCGCTCGCTGCGGAAAGCAGCGGCGACCCGACCCTGCAGCGCGAGCTGGCCACGGCCTACGAGAAGGTCGGCGACGTCCAGGGCGGCTTCCGCTCCGGCAGCCTCGGGGACACCGCGGGCGCACTCGACAGTTTTCGCAAGGCGCTCGCGATCCGGGCATCGCTGCTCGGGCCGAGGCCCGACGATCCGGACCTGCTGGGCGAGACGGCGCGCAATCACAGCAAGGTCGGCGACGTGCTGGTGCGCATGGGGCAGCCCGGCGACGCGGTCGCACATTCGCGCACGGCGCTGCAGCTGACGGACCGACTGATCGCGGTGAAGCCTGACGACCCGAAGGCCCGGTTCATGGCACTCGCCAGCCAGGTCGACCTGGGGGGCAACCTGGCCGAGGCGGGGCGGTGGCAGGAAGGGCTCGCGCATTGCCGCAGGGGCCTCGAACTGGCCGAGGCCTTGGCCAAGGCGCAGCCGGGGGAAAAGCGCATGCAGCGCGCCCTCGCACTCGTGTACGGGCGGATCGCGTGGATCCTGACCGAAGGCACCGCCCGGTACGAGGAAGCGGTCGGCTTTCACGAGAAATCGCTGACGGCCATCGCCCCGCTCCTGAAGGGCGAGCCCGGCAATACCGATTTGCGCAACATCGCGGCGAGGGCGCACCTCGGCTTCGGACATGCGCTGGCCCGGCAGGGAGAACGCGTGCGTGCGCCGAAGGAATTCGAACGCGGTCTCGACCACCTGCGGGCACTCGCCGCGGGCGATCCGAAGAACGCGCTGTTTCGCTTCAACGCCGCCGACGCCATGAGCGCCGTCGGGAGCCAGTACGCCGACTGGGACGATGCGCGCGAGGCCCTCGATCACCTGCAGCGGGCGGCAAGCCTGTTCGGGACCCTGCCGCCACGGAGCCAGGGAGACACCCGTACGCGCATCGCGATGGCACTCAACCAGGCTCGCATCGGCATGGTCCAGTCGCGCCTGTCCAGCGGACGGACGGGCAGCAGGGCCGTGCGGGACCTGCAGCGAGACCTCGCGTGCGGGGCCTACCGCGAAGCCCTGCCGACGCTGCTGGACCCCTCTATCCGGCCGCTGCTCATGCCGCGCGACGGCGCCTTGGCCGACACGGCAAGGCAGGACGCCGCGAGTTGCGGCGGTGGTCCGTCGGGCTGACGCAACCGCTACGTCAGAGCAGCTTGTCCTTCTTCATCGCGTCGATCAGCACGCCGACGTACTGCGAGATCGCGGCATCGCGGTCGCCCGTCCCCGCATTCTTGGTCTTGGCGCGGGCGGTCCAGATCAACTTCTCGGTCTTCCGGTCGAAGAGCGACGACTCGGTGGTGAGCGTCGTGAGGGTGTAGTCCGGCGCAGTCCGGACCTGCGTCGGATACATGTAGAGCGTGTAGGAGGGCGCGTCGCGCGTGTCCGTCTCGGTGTCGGTCACCCGGGTCAGCAGCACGACGTCCGCATCGGAGGCCTCGACGGTCTCGCGAAACCGCCGGCGCTCTTCGTCCACGTAGCGGGTGAAATACTTGTGCGACGCCACCGCATTCATGCCGCGCTCCTGCAGGCGCTTCGCCAGCATGTCCTGGTACTCCTCCTGCACGAACTCGTTGCCGGAGACGGTGATGATCAGCACCTTGCCGAAGGGGCTCTTGGGCCGCTCCGGCGAGACCCAGCTCGCATCCAGCGTCGTCCTGTCCTGGATGGCGCAGGCGCTGGCGAGCAGGACGATGGTCAGCGCCAGGACGAACCTGGCAATTCGGAATGGGTGGTTCAAGGCAGCTCCTCGGTCGGTTGGCATTCGTCGCAGGCTGATCGCAGCGCCGGCGCGAAGGATACCCCTGCGCTCGCGCGTGTACACTGCCGGCGCCCATCGATTCACCCTTTTCGGAACACCCGCCACCATGCGCCTCCCGATCCGTATCCGTCACGTCCTCGGCATCTGCACCCTGCTCGTGCTGACCGCCTGCGCGACGAACAAGCTGCTGTCGCACCAGGCCAACCCCGACTACGTGGGCAAGCGCTTCAAGAGCGTCATGGTGCATGCGGTGGCCTACGACCGGACACTCCAGCGCGTCTTCGAGGACCGGATGGTGACGCTTCTCGACGGACGCGGCATCAAGGGCGTGCCGGCCTATTCGGTCTTCGCCAAGCCCGGCGAGATCGAGGAAGCGCAGCTCCGCGAGGCGATCGCCAAGGCCGGCGTCGACGGCGTGCTGATCTCCCGCCAGGGCGCCGAGGAACAGGCGACCACGATCGTCGCCGGCGGGACCGTCGTCACCGGCACCGGCATGGTCGGGATGTACGGCTATTACGGGGGGGTCTGGACGGCGACCCAGGTGGCGCCCGAGAAGTTCGAGGGCGCCACGTGGATGACGTCATCCACTCGCCTGTTCGACGCGAAGACCGGCACGCCGGTGTGGGCCGGCAGCGTCAAGACCGCGATGGACGGCGACATCGGGCCGGCGCTGAAGAAGTACGTCGATCTCGTGTTCGGCGCGATGGTGAAGGACGGGGTGATCTGACGATCTGCAATATCCCCCTCCCCAGCCCTCCCCCGTGAGCTGACGCTCCCGAGGGAGAGAGCCTGTACAACTCCCTCCCTCGACAACGTCGGGGGAGGGCTGGGGAGGGGGCGATACCAGCTCAGCCCGCCCCGACGGCCCCCGTCTGCATCGCCTGCCCTTTCGCCGGCACCGACTCCACCTTCGGCATCCGGAACGGATGAGCCGCTTCGTAAGCCCGAGCGGCGCGCAGCAACGTGGCGTCCGCGAACTTGTCGCCGACGAGCTGCATCGCCACCGGTAAGCCGGCGCGCGTGAAGCCGCACGGCACCGTCGCGGCCGGTTGCTGCGAAAGGTTGAACGGATAGGTGAAGGGGGACCATTCCCACCACCGTTCGCGCCCCGATCCGCGCGGCACTTCGGTGCCGGCCTCGAACGCGGTCACCGCGAGCTGTGGCGTGATCAGCACGTCGAAGTCCTGGTGCAGCAGGCACATCCTGCGCGCGAAGGCTTCGCGCCGCTGCTCGAGGCGTCGATAGGCGATCGCGGTCATCGTGAGCCCGGGCTCGGCGATCCCCAGCAGCGGCGGATCCACCATGCCGCGCTGGGCCGGCGTCATGGGCTCGATTGCCAGTGCGAGCGCCACCGCCCAGAGTGGCCGCATGATCTCGATGGGGTCGTCGAGCCGCAGGTCGAGCTCCTCCACCCGCGCGCCGAGCGCCTCGAAGCGGCGCACGCCCTGGTCCACCAGCGCCGCAACCTCGGGGTCCACGTTCGCGTAACCCAGCGTCCGGCTGTAGCCGATGCGCAGGCCGCGAACGCCGCCCTCGTGATCCCTCGCGAACTCCGCGTCGCGCGCCGGTACGCGATACCAGTCGCGTGGATCGTTCTTCGAAATCACCTGCAGCATGAGGACCGCATCGGCCACCGTGCGCGCGATCGGTCCCTGGTGCCACAACGTCAGCGCGCCAGAATGCGGATGCACCGGCACTACGCCGAACGTGGGCTTGAAACCGAACAGCCCGCAGAAGCCGGAGGGGATGCGGATCGAGCCGCCGCCGTCCGTCGCGATGTGCAGGATGCCGAAGCCGAGTGCTGCCGCGACGGCCGCCCCGCCGCTGCTGCCCCCGGGGGTGAGTCGCGTATCCCACGGATTCACGGTCACGCCGCTCAACGGGCTGTCGGTCACGCCCTTCCAGCCGAATTCCGGCGTGGTGGTCTTGCCCAGAAACACCGCGCCCTGTTCGCGCATGCGCGCCACCGGCGGAGCATCCTCCGTCCACGGTTGCGCGGGATCGATGGTCAGCGACCCGCGCCGCGTCGGCCAGCCCTCGGTGACGATGAGATCCTTCACCGTCGACGGGATGCCGTCCACCGCGCCGGCGGGCTCGCCTCGCGCCCAGCGCGCTTCGGAAGCGCGCGCGTCCTTCAGCGCCCGTTCCTCGTCGACGAGCACGAACGCGTTGTAGATCGGGTCCAGCCGGGATATGCGCGCGAGTGCGGCCCGGGTCGCTTCGACCGGGGACAGGCGCTTCGTGCGGAATTGCTCGGTCAGCTCTGCGGCTGACATCGACAGAAAGTCTTCGGACATCGCTCGCTACCCCCCGTGAAGGGATGGCGAAGTGCGACCGCCGGCAGACCGCCCGCCGTCGCACTTCGATTGAGATCGTTGGCTCCTGCGCAAACGGGTCCGGTCGCCACCTGGACGGCGACCGGATCCGCCGCTTCAGGCTCAGGCTTTCTTCATCGCCGCCAGCACCGCATCGGGCGAGATCGGCATGTGCCGCACCCGCGCACCCACGGCGTTGAAGATCGCGTTGGCCACCGCCGGCGCCACGATGGTCGACGCCGGCTCACCGACACCGCTCGGGTGGTGATCCGACGCGATGATCGAGACGTCGATCTCCGGAACCTGCGACAGCCGGATCGGCTGGTACTGGTGGAAGTTCGCCTGCTCGAAACCACCGTTCTTCAGCGTGAGCCGCTCCGACATGATCTGGCTCGCACCCCAGAGCGCCGAGCCGCGGATCTGGGCATCGACGTTCTTCGGATTGACCACGACACCCGGATCCATCGCGATCGTGAGCTTGTTGATCGTGTACGAACCCGTGGCAGGGTCGACCGTGACCTCCGCGATGCCCGCGACCCAGGTGGGACTCTGGCGTTCCTCCGCCGCCGTCACCGCGATGCCGAGCCCGGTGTTGGGCGGCAGCCGCTTCGTGCCCCAGCCGGCCTTGCCTGCCGCCACGCGCAGGCAATTGGCCAGACGCAGCGCACCACCAACGGTCGCCGATTCGTAGCTGGGCCACGAGTTCTCCGACGCCCACGGCAGCGAGATCCACAGCCGGTCCATGTAGTAGTCCGACGGCGTCCCCGGCGCGTAACCCGTGTTGGGAATGCCGCGATTGCCACCCTTGCCGTTCAGCATGGCGAGACGGAACTCGAGCGGATCGCGCCCGGCCGCGTGCGCCACCTCGTCCATGAACGACTCGACCACGAAGATGTTGTACGAGTTGGAGACCGTCCGCAGCGCGCTCGCCTGCACGGCCCACGTGGTGTTCTCGTGGTTCCATGCGCGTACCCGGTGGTTCTTCACTTCGTACCAGTGATCGCTGCCGCCGATGGACCACTGGTCGATGTCCTTGTTGCGGCCATCCACCGAGTCGAGCTGCAGCCAGTCGGAGCCGTACTTCTTGCCCACGCCGAAGCGCGCGCCCATCCAGCCGCACACGATGTCCTGGTTCATCGCCACCAGCTTGCCGTCACGGATGCCGGCCTTCAGCTTGTGGTAGGTCGGCGTGCGCGCGAAGCTCGTCGCGAAGTTGGATTCGCGCGTGTGGATCAGCTTCACCGGCCGGCCCACTTCCTTCACGCACCAGGCCGTGGCCAGGATGTCGTCGTAGTCCTGCTTGCCGCCGAAGCCGCCGCCCACCAGGTACTGGTGCACGAAGACCTTGAGGTCCTCCGGCTTCTTCTTGAGCACGGTGGCGAGATAGCCCGTCAGGGTCATGCGCGCGAAGGACGTGCTCTGCGTGCCGATGTGCACGTGCCATTCGCCGTTGGTCATCTGCACCGTGCAGTTGAGCGGCTCCATGGTGGCGTGGCAGATCATGTCCGTCGTGTATTCCATCTCGAGCGTCTTCTCGGCCTCGGAGAAGCCCTTGTCGACGTCACCCTCGAGCACCCACGCGGCACCTTCCTTCTCGTTGCCGGAAAGCTCCTTGTACTGCGCGAGCAGCGCCGCCGAATCCAGGTTGGCGTAGGGGCCGGCGTCGTACTTCACCTTCAGCGCCTTGGCCGCCTTCATGGCCGTGGGGAACTTGTCCGCCACCGCCACGACCCAGCCGGTGCACTTGCCCATGGCCTCCTCGATCTTCACCGCCTTGATGAAGCCCGGGATCTTCTTCGCTTCCGAATCGTCGATGGACACCACCTTCGACGAATAGCGCGTGCGCGGAATCACCAGCGCGCCATAGACCATGTTCGGCAGGAACACGTCGATGCCGTACTTGGCCTTGCCGTTGGTCTTGGGCGGGATGTCGAGCGACGGCACCGACTTGCCGATCAGCGTGTACTGGCCGCGCGGCTTCAGCTTGATGCCATTCAAGTCGGCCGGATAGGCGAACTTCCGGTCGATGGTGACCTTCTGCAGGATCTCGCCGTAGCTCACCGACTTGCCCGAGCCCTTGTGCGTGACGCGACTGTCGCGCGCCGAGCAATCGGCCGCGTCGACGCCGAGCACCTTCGCTCCGGCTTCCACCAGTGCGATGCGGCCCGCGGCACCAGCCCGCGCGATGCGATCGAACTCGGTGGTGATGCTGCCGCTGTTCACCGTATAGGCGAGTCCGTAGACGCCGAAGTTCGCCACGCTTTCCAGCGGCGTATCCAGGCGTACGTCCTCCCATTTCACTTCCAGTTCCTCCGCGATGACCTGCGCGAGGCCGGTGCCGATGTGCTGGCCCATCTCGGCCTTGAGGATGTGCATCGTCGTCTTGCCGTCGGGCGTCATCGTGAACCAGATGGACGGCGTGAAGGCCGTCGTGCCGGCCGCGTTGGCGTCCTTGGATGCGATCAGGTTGGGCAGCCCGATGCTCATGAAGCCGGCGCCCGCGACGACGGTGGAACGCACCAGGAAATCGCGGCGCGTCATGCCCTGTTGAGGTGTCTTGATGTCGTCCATGGCTCTAGGCCTCCTTCGCCAGTGCAGCGGCGCGGTGAACCGCGGAGACGACGCGCGAGTACGTAGCACAGCGGCACAGGTTGCCGTTCATGTGCTGGACGATCTGCTCGGTGGTCGGACTCGGATTGACCGCGAGCAGCGCCGCGGCCTGCATGATCTGCCCCGACTGGCAGTAGCCGCACTGCGGCACCTCGTGCTCGATCCAGGCGCGTTGCACCGGATGCGCGTCCGCGGGGTCGAGCCCCTCGATCGTGGTGATGATCGTGTTGCTGTCGACGTCGCCCAGCTTGACCATGCACGAACGCACCGGCTGGCCGTTGATGTGGACGGTACAGGAGCCGCAATAGCCTCCACCGCAACCGAACTTGGTGCCGGTGAGGCGCAGGTCCTCGCGGATCACCCAGAGCAGCGGCGAGTCCGGTGGCGAATCGGTGAAATAGCTCTGACCATTGATGCTCAGTTGCGGCATGGCTGCAATCCCTCCTAGCGAGTGGCGAACGAAACGTGGCCCGTCGGGTACTGACCGGGCCGAACCAGAGCGGAGCGCACGCGGAAACCGGAAGGAAGACGCTGGGAGCCTTCCGATTCGGGCGCACGCTCACCCATTCCTGTGAACGACGGCTTCATTTGGGCGACAGGTGCTGGCCTGCCATGAAATTGCTGAACGACGCTTCGGCCATGCGGTACCACTGGTACTGGGCGTAGCGAAACGGCTTCCACGACTGATAGAACTTCCGGAACACCGGATTGATCGCGGACTCTTCCTCGTAGAGTTCGTGCGCGACCTTGAAGGCGGCGGCCATCACGTCCTTCGGATATGGATGCAGCTTGACGCCCTGCTGCACCAGGCGGGCGAGCGCCGGCGGATTCTTCGCGTCGTAAGCCGCCACCATGCGCACGTTGGCTTCGGCCGCCGCCACCTCGAAGGCCTCGCGATAGGCCGGCGGCAGCTTGTTCCATTCGGTCAGGTTGACGAGGAACTCGAGGCAGGACGAGCCCTCCCACCAGCCGGGGAAGTAGTAGTGCGGCGCCACGCGATAGAAGCCGAGCTTCTCGTCGTCGTAGGGCCCCACCCATTCCGCTGCGTCGATGGTGCCGCGCTCCAGTGCCGGGTAGATGTCGCTGCCGGGAATGCTCTGCGGCACGGCGCCGAGCCGCGCCATGATCTCGCCCGCGATCCCCGGGATGCGCACCTTGCGGCCGCGCAGGTCGGCGACGCTGCCCACTTCCTGCCGCCACCAGCCGCCCATCTGCGCGCCGGAGTTGCCGGCCGGAAAATTGATCGTGTTGTGCTCGCGATACAGTTCGCGCACCAGTTCAAGTCCGCCGCCGTTGTACAGCCACGCGTTCTGCATGCGCGAGTTCAGGCCGAAGGGCAGCGCGCTGTCGAAGGCGAACGCCTTGTTCTTGCCGATGAAGTAGAAGCCCTGGGTCTGGCCGCATTCCACGGTGCCCTGCTCGCAGGCGTTCAGCACTTCGAAGCCCGGTACGATCTCGCCGGCGGCGAACACGCGGATCTCGAACTGGCCGTTGGTGATGACCTTCAGTCGAGCCGCCAGCAGTTCCGCGGCACCGAAGATGTTGTCGAGGCTCTTGGGAAAGCTGGAGGCCATGCGCCAACGCACCGCCGGCTCGCCCTGGGCCGCGGCCGGCCCCGCGAGACTCGCCCCTGCGGCCACGGCACCGGTGGCGGCCCCTGCCAGAAACGTTCTTCGCTTCATTGCTTGTCTTCCGCCTTACCTTCGGGTTTGGAGGGGCCGTAGTTCGTGAGGTCCTCGGGGCGCAGCTCGAACGTGTTCGGGGCCGATTCGAAATCGTCGCTCACCGGCACGTCGAGCCGCATCGACGAACTCGCATCGAGTCCACGATGGCTCACGCTGCCGAGGCTCGGGAACACGATCATCAGGCCCACCATGAAGAGCTGGATGCAGACGAACGGCACCGCGCCCCAGTAGACGTCGGAGGTCTTGATCTCCTTCGGCGCGACGCTCTTGAGATAGAAGAGCGCGAAACCGAACGGCGGATGCAGGAACGAGGTCTGCATGTTCACGCTGAGCAGCACGCCGAACCACACCAAGTCGATGCCCAGCTTCTCCGCCACCGGCGCCAGCAGCGGGACGATGATGAACGCCAGCTCGAAGTAGTCGAGAAAGAAGGCGAGCACGAACACCATCACGTTCACGACGATGAGAAAGCCGAGTGCGCCGCCGGGCATGCCGGTGAGCAGGTGCTCGACCCACAGGTCGCCATTCACTCCGCGGAACACCAGGCCGAACAGGGTCGAACCGATCAGGATGAACATCACGAAGCAGGCGAGCTTCGTGGTCGCGCTCATGGACTGGCGCAGCACCGTGAGCGTAAGACGCTTCTTCAGGGCTGCGAGCACCAATGCGCCACAGCCGCCCATCGCACCACCCTCGGTGGGCGTGGCGATGCCGAGGAAGATCGTCCCCAGCACGAGAAAGATCAGGACCACCGGCGGGACCAGCGACGAAAGCACGCGACGCCCGAGGTCCCAGCCCCGCAAGGTGCGCGCCGAGGCCGAGAGCGCCGGCGCCGACGACGGCCTGACGATGCTCATCACGAGCACGTACACCGCGTACAGGCCCATCAGCATCAGGCCGGGCACCAGTGCGCCGCGGTACAGATCGCCCACCGACTTGCCGAGCTGGTCCGCCATCACGATCAGCACCAGTGAAGGCGGAATGATCTGCGCCAGCGTGCCCGACGCTGCGATCACGCCGCTCGCCAGCCGCTTGTCGTAGCCGTGGCGCAGCATGATCGGGAGCGAGATGAGCCCCATGGCGATGACGGAGGCCGCCACGACCCCGGTGGTCGCTGCGAGCAAGCCACCCACGAAAACCACGGAGTAGGCGAGCCCGCCGCGCACGGTGCCGAACAGTTGCCCGAGCGTATCGAGCAGTTCCTCGGCCATGCCGCTGCGCTCCAGCACCAGGCCCATGAAGGTGAAGAACGGGATCGCCAGCAACGTGTCGTTCTGCATGATCCCGTACACCCGCTGCGGCAACGCCTGCAGCAGTTGCGGATGCAGCAGGCCCAGCTCCACGCCGATGAACCCGAACAGGAGCCCCACCGCCGCGAGCGCGAAGGCCACGGGATAGCCCAGCAGCAGGAACACCACCAGGCCACCGAACATCAGCGGCCCAATGTACTCCACCATGAAGGCGGTCAAGCAGCGCTCCCGTCACCGGGACGCTCCCGAATCGCCGCGGCAGCGGCGGCCGCCTCTTCCTGTGCGGCATGCCGGTCGATGAGCGGCGCCGCGGGAACCCGTCCGCAAAGCGCCGCGACCAGCTTGATCGCCTGCGAGACGCCCTGCAGGAACAACAGCAGGAAGCCGACGGGGATCAGCAGCTTCGCCGGCCAGAGGATCAGGCCACCCGCCTGCAACGACACTTCGCGACTGGTGAGCGAGACCATGAAGTACGGCCAGCCGTACCAGAGCATCAGCGCGGTGAAAGGTCCGAGGAATACGAAGGTGCCGAACAGTTCCAGCCAGAGGCGCTTGCGGACGGAGAAGCGCGTGTTGAGGATGTCCACGCGAACGTGCTCGTTGTCGAGCAGCGTGTAGCCCGCGGCGAGCAGGAACACCGCCGCGAACAGATACCACTGGATCTCGAGGAAAGCGTTGGAACTGACGCTAAACGCCTTGCGGGAGATCGCGTTCGCCGCACTGACCAGCGTCATCAGCAGGACCAGCCAGCTGACCGCGAGCCCGACGCGCCGGTTGATCGCGTCGATGGCGCCGGACAAGTGGAGCCAGGGTTTCATCCGAGGACTGAACGGCGCGCGGAACGCTGCATGGGGGACCCGTGACACGGTGGCTGCGAGCAGTGCAGCCTGCGTTTCCTAGACTACGCCCATCGACGCTGCGCGAAACAGTTGCGTCGATCTGGTGCCACGCGCCCTTGCATCGCACCGTTGGTGTGCGTCGCTCGAACGCAAGCTCTGCGCTGCTCGCGCCGTCGATTGTGTGGCGGTGCCTGACCCGCTGCATCCGGCGAACGATTGAATCCGTCGGCTCCGTTGGCGGGGGATTCATCTCCCTCGAAAGGGGGAGATGATGCTGGCTGGGAATCAACGACCAACGAGCCGCCGCGAATCCCACGGAGTCCTGCTGCGGCACGCCCCCTCCCTGACCCTCGCCCATCTTCGACGGGGGAGGGAAGTTGTACGCACCTTCCCCCACGGCGCAGTCGTGGGGGAAGGCCGGGATGGGGGCGGTATTGCAACCAGCGATCACACGCGAGACCGCCGAGCGATCCGCACCAGGATTCCGAGGTCAGTGGCCCTCGCGCGTCAGAACTTCACGAGCCCGCGGCGCGCCGCCAGCGCCACCGCTTCGGCGCGACTGGTCACGTCGAGCTTCACGAACAGACTCTTGAGATGGCTCTTGACCGTGCTCTCGGTGATGAAGAGCGCCTGGCCGATGGCACGGTTGCTCTTGCCTTCGGCGAGCAGTTTGAGGATCTGTTCCTCGCGACCGGTCAGCGATTCGTCGTGCACTCGCTGTGCCAGCCGCACCGCGACCTTCGACTGGAGGTAAGCCTCGCCGGAATGCACCGCGCGGATGCAGCGGAACAGCTCTTCAGGCTCGACGTCCTTCAGCAGGTAGGCCTTCGCGCCCGCGCGGAGCCCCGCGTAGATGTCCTCGTCGTGATCGAAGGTGGTGAGGACGATGATGCCCGCGCGTGGATCCTCGGCACGGATGCGCTTGATCGCCTCGACCCCCTCGACCTTGGGCATGCGCAGGTCCATGAGCACGACGTCGGGGCGCAGCTCGCGCCAGAGTGCGATCGCTTCCTCGCCATCGCCCGCCTCGCCCACCACCTGCGTGTCCTCCTCCATGTTGATGATGGCGGCGAGCCCGTGGCGCACGAGCGAATGATCGTCTGCGATCAGGATGCGGATGCGCTCCCCACGAACCGCACGCGGCCGGGCAGGTGCGACATCGGCCCGCGACTCACGCACGATTGATCGCTCCTCGCGGCACGACGGTTTCCACCTGCGCGCCCTGCCGCGGCCGGCTGTCGACGATCAGCTTCGCGCCGATGCGCTCCGCCCGCTCGCGCATCCCCACGAGCCCGAAGCCGTCGTGATGGGCGCCGGGATCGAAGCCGATGCCGTCGTCACGGATCGACAGGCGCACCGCATCCGGATCGAAGGAGAGCCTGAGTTCGACGTTGCGCGCGCTGGCGTGCTTGAGCACGTTGGTCATGCCTTCCTGCGCGATGCGCAACAGTTCGTTTTCGACCTCCGCGGGCAATGCTACCCGGTCACCGGCCGTCTGCACCGTCGCCTGGAGCGTCTCGCTGCCTTCGAAGCGGCGCAGCAGGGATCGCAGCGCCTCGACGAAATCCGCCCGTTGCAGCACTTCGGGCCGCAACGCACCGACCGAGATCCGCGCCTCGGCAAGGCCGGCCTGTGCGAGGCTGCGCGCGTGCTCGATGTGCTGCACGGCCAGCTCGGTGTTCTGCTTCTTGAGCGTGCGGTTGGCCGCTTCGAGATTGACGATGACGCCGGTGAAGCCCTGCGCCAGCGTGTCGTGGATGTCGCGCGCGATGCGGTTGCGCTCTTCCAGCACGGCTGCCTGCCGCGCCTGGTCGGACAGGCGCGCCATCTGCACCGCGAGCGTGGCCTGCCCCGCGAGCGCCTCCGCCAGGTAGATCTTGCTTTCCAGTTCCACCGGATCGGCTTGGCTGCTGCGCACGCAGATCCAGCCCACCGTTTCCTCGCCGAGGACCATGGGCACGGTCAGCAGCGTCCGCACGCCAAGGGAGTTGATGTAGGCGCGGTTCTCCTCCGGCATGCCCGAGACGTGGTCCGACAGCACGTAGGTTTCGGCACGCACCGTCGGAAACGTGGAGACCGGCCGACCTCCGACCGGCGGCGGATGCATCACCGCCGGATGGTGCGACTCGGCGGCCGGGATGATCCGCGAGTCGAGGTACTCGAGGTACAGGCGGATGGTCTTGGTGGCCTGATCCGGAAACCAAAGGGTCCCGCCCACACCCTGGAGTTGCTGCACCGTCACCTTGAGCACGTGACCGAGGAACTTGTCGAGGTTCGACTCGGCCGCGAGGAAGTTGAGCGACTGGATCAGCATCTCGGACTGGCCACGCGCCAGCTCCGCTGCGACGCGGTACTGGACGACCTCCTGCTGGAGGGCCCGATTCATATCCTCTATCGCCGCCAGGCGTGCAGCCAATGCCGTATCGGGGTCGTCGAGGACCGCTACGGACGCGTCGGGTTGCGGGGGGTCGAGGGGCACGACAGGTCTTCCTCTGGAGGCGAAAGCATTATGAGACCAAACTCTGCTGCTGGTCCGGACGTTCACCGCTGATGCCTATCCAGTGGTCTCCCGTTGATGCCGAATCGCCAGGACCATCACGGTGTCGGAGGCGACGAGGTACCGGTACAGGGCGACGTATCCCGTACGCCCGCGCGAGATCAGGAGTTCTCTCAGCCCCTGTTCGGCCGGTCGGCCGATGAGCGGATGCTCCTTGAGCACCTGCAGCGCGCCAAGGAGCAGCAGCCCGGTTTCGGCTGCGAGTTGTACGGACTCGGACCGAAGAAAATCCGCCAGTCGATCGATATCGTCCAGCGCCCGTGGCGCAAAGACGAGCCGTGTCACGCTACAACTTCCGCTTGCGCGGGCGGCTTGCGTTGCGGCCTTCCAGGCGAGCCTGAAGATAGGCCAGCACTTCATCGCCATCGTGCACCAGGCCGTATCGGGCGACTTCCTCCTCAGCGACCAACGCGGCCCCTACGAACGCACGCCGTCGCTCGGCCAACTGCGTCTGCTGTTCGATGGCATCGAGCATGAATGCGTGGGACGACTGGCCTGCCTCTGCTGCCGCCTTGGCAACACGCGCCTTCAGCTCTTCCGGTAACTTGAGCGTCGTCGATTCGGCCATCCGGCACCTCTCCTCGGTAACACCAAAGTGACACCAAAGGTTACCATGAAGCGATGGCACGTCGAATACGCCAACAGGCCCCACTCCCCAAGCCGGAAAGGAAGACATGAAGGTAAAAAGCATCGAGACGCTGGCGTGCGACGCCGGCTGGCGCAACTACCACTTCGTCAAGCTCACCACGGACACGGGTATCGTGGGATGGAGCGAATTCGACGAGGGCTTCGGTGCGCCCGGCATCAGTACCGTGATCGAACGCCTCGCCCCACGGGTCATCGGCCAGTCGGTCGGCGAGCACGAACGCATCTACGCCGACCTCTATTGCGCAACCCGGCCGGCAGCTGGCGGCCTCATCGCACTCGCCGTGGCGGCGATCGAGAACGCGCTGCTCGATGCCAAGGCGAAGGGTCTCGGCGTCCCGGTCTACGAACTCCTCGGCGGCAAGATCCGCGACCGTATCCGCGTGTACTGGTCCCACTGCGCCACGTGGCGCATCAACCATCCCTCGCACTACAAGCCTGCGATCACCGACCTCGATGGCGTGAAGTCGCTCGGCCGGGAAGTACGCGAGAAGGGATTCACCGCCCTCAAGACCAACATCTTCGTCTACGACGGGGACAAGAAGAACCCGCGCGGCTGGCGGCCGGGTTTCGGCGTGCCGTTCGCTCCCGAGCTCAATGTCGAACGCCACGTGCTGCGCAATCTCGTGATGCACCTCGAAGCGCTGCGGGAGGGCGCGGGACCGGACATCGACATCCTGCTGGACCTCAATTTCAACGCGAAGACTGAGGGCTATCTCAAGATTCTTCGCGCCATCGCGCATCTCGACCTGTTCTGGGTCGAGATCGACACCCGAAGTCCCGAGGCGCTGGGCTTCATCCGCCGGCAGAGCCCGCATCCGATCAGCTCGTGCGAGACGCTGCTCGGATTGCGCGAGTTCCTGCCCTACTTCCGGGAGCAGGCGATGGACGTCGCGATCGTCGATGTGCCGTGGAACGGCGCGTGGCAGTCGATGAAGATCGCGGCAGCCGCCGAAGCGCACGAGGTCAACGTCGCCCCGCATAACTTCTACGGCCACCTGTGCACGATGATGAACGCACACTTCTCCGCTGCCGTGCCGAACCTCCGCATCATGGAGACCGACATCGATCGCATCGCATGGGATTCCGAACTGTTCACCAGCGTTCCGGAATTCGTCGACGGCCATCTGATCATGCCTTCGACACCGGGGTGGGGCATCGAACCGAACGAGGAAGCGATTCGTGCGCACCCCGCGAAGGGACCGACGGGACTGTTGAGTTACGGGCGGAAGAGCTGAGAGGGCTTGCCGTTGCGGCCCCCATCCCCGCCTTCCCCCGCTGCCGCGGGGGAAGGAGCGTAGGTACCCTCCCCCGGCTCGCCGGGGGAGGGATAGGGAGGGGGCGAGCACGCAGCCCACGAAGCGTATGATTTCGTCCATATCAATCAGCCGACCGCAAGGATTCAGCCATGTCCGAGAAAACCACTGCCCTCAAGGCCGTCCAGGGCCAGTCGATGCGCGAGCGCGTCAGCCGTGAAGAATGGGAAATGCGCTGCGAGCTCGCGGCGGCCTACCAGCTCGCCGCCCGTTTCAAGTGGACCGACCTCATCTTCACCCACTTCACCGCGCGCGTTCCCGGCACGCACCACATGCTGATCAACCCGTACGGGTTGATGTTCGACGAGATCACTGCATCGAGCCTGGTCAAGATCGACGAGGACGGCAACATCGTCGAGGACACGACCGGCATGGGCATCAACCACGCCGGATTCGTGATCCACGGTTGCGTGCATGCGGCCCGGCCCGAAGTGAACTGCGTGATCCACACCCACACTCGCGCCGGCTCGGCGGTCTCGGTGCAGGAATGCGGACTGTTGCCGCTCACCCAGCACTCGCTACGGGTCTACGGCATGCTGACCTACCACGACTACGAAGGCATCGCACTGGAGCTGGACGAGCGCACGCGCCTCGCAGCCGATCTCGGACCCACCTCGATGGCGATGATCCTGCGCAACCACGGGCTCCTCACGTTGGGCAATACCGTCGGCGAAGCGTTCGAACTGATGTATTACCTCGACACGGCCTGCCAGATCCAGATCGACGCCCTCGCGGGTGGTCGCGTCGAAGCGCGCGAGATTTCGAAGGACGTCGCGATGAAGGGCTTCGAGCAGTTCCAGGGGCCAGGTGGTGCGGAAGTGGTGAAGTCGTGGACCGCACTGCTGCGGATGCTCGATCGACAGGGCGTGGCTTACCGCAACTGAAGACGAGTCAGGCGTCGCCAGACTTCCCCGGGCTGCTTCGTTCGACTCCCCAAAGGGCTGTCGCGCCGGCGGCGCGGTGTCGAGCGTGGCTTCGTGGTTCGCGAAGAAGAAGACCGACGAGAAAGCCAAGGAGATCGCGGATTCGGCGATCCTGTCGTTCGTCGTGGAGGTGAAGTCGCACGGCGTGCTGCCGATCAACGACTCGGTGTTCTCGCCACCGAAGGGCTACAGGATGGCGGCGGCGAAGTAGGCAGGCGGCGTTGCCCCCTCCCCAACCCTCCCCCGCATCCTGCGGATACGAGGGAGGGAGCGTACTCATCTCGATACTTCCACTACCCAAGTTGGGCGAGATGCTTTGCGCCCCTTCCCCCACCCAGCGGGTGGGGGAAGGCGGGGGATGGGGGCAAGCGAAGCAGTCGCGCGCGACAGCCTACCCCGCACTCCCCGACGCCACCGCTATCCCGCCGGAGTAGCGCTGCTTCCACAACTCGTGCCCGTGCACGAGATCGTTGCGCCCGCTCCGATCGCCGCCCCGCATCAGCCACAACGGCTGGTCGTAGATATTGAACGGGCTGTTGTCCTTGCGCTTCGTCACGAGCGAACGGTCGTAGTGCGAGCTCGTCGGCATGTACCGCATGATCAGTGCCGCACGCCGCTGGCCGGAAGTGTTGGCGAGCGAACCGTGGATCAGGCGTACGTCGTGGATCGACATCTCGCCGGGCTCGAGCTCGACGTTGACCGCGGTCTTCTCGTCGAACTGATCGGAGTCGAGTTCGAGGTTGAGCACGAGGTCCTTCCGATCGCTCACGTGATGCCGGTAGAGCTCCTGCCGCCGATGCGATCCGGGAATGAAGCGCATGCAGCCGTTCGCCGGGGACACCGGATCGATCGCGATCCACACCGAAGCGGTCGCGAGCGGGCGCATGGGCCAGTATTCGCCGTCCTGATGCCACGGCACCTCGCGCCCGACGGAAGGTGGCTTGCACAGCACGCGCGTGATCCAGAGGATGAGATCGGGACCGAGCACCTGCTGCACGAGATCGAGCACGCCCGGATCCTGCGCGGCCGCCATGAACGGGTTCATGGTCGGCCCCGTCGTGGGCGGGATCATGTGCGGGTTGGCGAGGTCCTCCTGCGCGACGTCGGTATAGGTCGACAACAGGCCATCGGTCGCCGCTCGCAGCCGATCGAGCAGATCGTCGGGCAGGCGGTAGCGGGGGAACACATAGCCGTGTTCGCGGTAGTGCTCGAGTTCGGCTGCGCTCAGGCTGGCGCTCATCTGATCTCCTCCGTAAGCCGTGGTCGGCGTGTCTGGCGCGAAGATACGGGACGCCGCGGCCGTCTACAATGCGGCCTTTCCCACGAGAGCGAGATTGCCATGCCCACCACCACCGCGAGCGGCCTGATCATCGACGACGTCACCATCGGCGAAGGCGCCGAGGCCGCCGCCGGCCAGAGCGTCACCGTGCACTACACCGGCTGGCTCACCGACGGCTCGAAGTTCGATTCGAGCAAGGACCGCAACGATCCCTTCGTATTCGGCCTCGGGCAAAGGCAGGTGATCGCCGGCTGGGACGAAGGCGTACAGGGCATGAAGGTGGGTGGCAAGCGCAAGCTCACGATCCCGCCGGAACTCGGCTACGGCGCACGCGGTGCCGGGGGCGTGATCCCGCCCAACGCGACGCTGGTGTTCGAGGTGGAGTTGCTGGGGGTGCGGTAGGAAGATCCCGAGAAGACCCAGCTATCAACGCGGAGGACGCGGGGGGCGCGGTGGAAAACCACTCTCTAGCCCAGGGACGCCGCTGAAAGTGCAGGAGGGATTGAGATTCAAGTCCGGGTTTCCTCCGCGCCCACCGCGTCCTCCGCGTTGAGCGCTTTCCCGGTTCCGACTACACCCGACGTGACCTACAGGTCGACGAACTCGTTGTCGGCATAGCACCACGCCCAGTTCTCGCCTCGCTCGAGCGAACGCACGATCGGGTGCGACGTCGCACGGAAATGCTTCGTCGCGTGCCGGTTCTTCGACGAATCGCAGCAGCCCACGTGGCCGCACGCGAGGCACAGACGCAGGTGCACCCACGTGTCGCCCGTTTCGAGGCATTCCTTGCAGCCCGTGCCGCTCGGCGTGACCTTCAGGATCGTGGCTAGATGGGTGCAGGCCATGGCTGGTCTCCTCAGTGCGCGTTGGGCTCGATCGGCAGCAGGACCTTGAAACGCGTGGCGCCGGGTCTGGAGTCGACCTTGATGGTGCCGCCGTGGCGATTCACGACGATGCGCCAGGTGATGTCGAGGCCCAGCCCCGTGCCCTTGCCGACCGGCTTGGTGGTGAAGAACGGCTCGAACAGCCGCGACTGGACGTCCTGCGGAATGCCGGGGCCGCTGTCGGCGATCTCGACGATCACGAAGCCCGCGTCGCTGTAAGTGCGGATCGTGAGCGTGCCCCTGCCGTCCATGGCATCGACCGCGTTGTCGATCAGGTTGGTCCAGACCTGGTTCAGCTCGGAGCCGAACACCGAAATCTTCGGCAGCGTCCGGTCGTATTCGCGAGCCACGCTCGTGCCCAGCTTCAACCGATGCCGCATGATCGTGAGCGTGGCCTCGATGCCTTCGTGCACGTCCACTTCCTGCCGTGGCGCCTGGTCCATGTACGAATAGGACTTCATCGCCTTGACCAGGTCGGCGATGCGCGTGGCGCCGTGACTCGCTTCATCCACGAGCGCTGCGAGTTCGACGGTAGCACCCAGCCAGCGCACCGCGGGCGCCACTCCATCACCTACCCGATCGATGACGGATCGCAGCGCAGGCAGTTCGAGCTTCGAGGAGGCGAACACCGGGGCCACCTTCCACGAACCCTGCACGCCCTTCTCGTCGAGCCATGCACCGAACGCTTCCTCGCGATCGCTTTCCTCGATCGGCGAGCGCATGGGCACCGGGCCGTCGGTCGCGGCGTCGCTCAAGGCCTTGAGTGCCTCCATCGCGTCCTGGGAGATGTCGGCGCCGTGCAGCTCGCAGGTGACGCTGTCGAGTTCGCGCGCGATGTTGCGCATGCGATCCGTGGATCGCGCGACTGCCGCGGCGGGGTTGTTGAGCTCGTGGGCGAGTCCCGCCGATAGCGTTCCGAGCGAAGCGAGCTTCTCACGCTGGCGCACGAAGGACTCCATCGCCGCCACGCGCTTGGTCATCGTCTGGAAGATGACCCGGCTGAAGGTGATGTCGGTGGCGATGAGTTCGCGAAAGGCGTCATCGTCCACGCGCAGCAGGCGGCTGGCACCATGCGAGCGGATCGTGACCTGCGCAGGTGTGCCGGACAGCAGCTGGATCTCGCCGAGAAAGCTGGGCGCGTCGTGCCGACCCGCGGGCAGTTCGTGGCCGTTGGTGCGCTTGGTGATGAGCAGCGAGCCTTCGATCAGGATGTGGAAGCCGCGGCCTTCGTCGCCCTCGTGGACCAGTGCCTCGTTCGGCGCGAGCAACAGGTCGGTCAGGCGCCGGCACACCCAGTCGAGCCGCTCGTCGGAGAGCCCGGCGAACAACGGCATTGCGCGCAGTCGGTCGAGCTCGATCACAAGTCGGCGAGAAACTGGTGGACGAAGGAGACGGCCATGGAGCCTTCGCCCACGGCAGCCGCGACTCGCTTCATGGAACCATGGCGTACGTCGCCCGCCGCGAACACGCCGGGGATGCACGTCTCGAGCAGGAACGGATCGCGTTCGAGCGTCCACACCGCCGGCCAGTGACCGTCCACCTGCAGATCGCGACCGGTGAGGATGAACCCGTGGTCGTCGCGCAGCGCCGAATCGCCGAGCCAGTCGGTACGCGGCTCGGCACCGATGAAGATGAACAGTGCCGCGACGTCGCGCGTCTCGTCTTCCCCTGAGCGCACGTTGCCCAGCGTCACGGTCTCGAGGTGATCCGCGCCGGTCACGCTCACCACCCGCGTGAACGGCAGGACCGTGATGTTCGACGTGCCTTCGATGCGATCGATGAGGTATTTCGACATCGTCGCTGCGAGCCCTGCGCCGCGCACGATGATGGTAACGCTGCGAGCGTAGTTCGCGAGGAAGATGGCGCCCTGGCCGGCGGAGTTGCCGCCACCGACGATCATGACATCCTGTCCCTGGCACACCGCAGTCTCGGTGGTGGCGGCGCCATAGAACACGCCCGCGCCGGTCAATGCATCGAGGCCGGGGACATCGAGCCGCCGGTACTGCACGCCGCTCGAGATCACCAACGCGCGGCATCCGACTTCGGTGCCGTCGGAGAGCTGGACGAACTTGTAGGGCGCCTGCACCCGCAAACCGGTCACCGCCTGGGTGAGGACGAGGTGGGCACCGAAACGCCTCGCCTGGGCCACCGCCCGACGCGACAGATCGGCGCCGCTCAAGCCCGCAGGAAAACCGAGATAGTTCTCGATGCGCGAACTGGTGCCGGCCTGCCCGCCGGGTGCTTCCTTCTCGATGATCGCGCTCTTCAATCCTTCGGAGGCGCCATACACGGCGGCAGCGAGACCGGCCGGTCCACCGCCCACGATCAGCAGGTCGTACACCGGGACCATGCCGCGGGTGGTGATGCCCAGCTTCTCGGCGAGCAGGGTCGGGCTCGGGCGCATGAACCGCGTGCCGTCGGGCAGCACGACGATGGGCAGGGCCACCGGCTTCGGGGCGTCGCAGGCAGCCTTTTCCTCGGGGGAGAGCAACTCGAGCAGTCGGGCAGCCTCGGGATCGTGCTCGACGTCGAGCCAGCGGTACGGCACGTGATTGCCGGCGAGGAATTCGCGCAGTTCGTGGCCCAGCGGCGACCAGCGATGGTCGATCAGCTGCACGCCGCGGAACGTGGGCTTCTGGGTGGCGCTCCAGTCCTCGAGCAGGTCGCCCAGCACCGGAAACAGATTCAGTTCCGGCGGGTGCCACGGCTTCATGAGGTAGTAGTCGAGGCGCACGCGGTTGATCGCGTGGATCGCGGCCTCGGTATCGGCGTAGGCAGTGAGCAGCACGCGCCGCGCGGTCGGAAAAAGCTTCGAGGCCTGTTCGAGGAACTCGACACCGCTCATCTCGGGCATGCGCTGGTCGGAGAGCAGCAAAGCGACCGCGTCGTTGCGCAGGCGCAGGTCGGTGAGCGTCTCCATCGCGGTGAGCGGTGACTCCGCACGCAGGATGCGGTAATGCTCGCCAAAGGCCTGGCGCAGATCGCGTGCGACGGCTCGGGAGACTTCGGGTTCGTCGTCGAGGGCGAGAATGACGGGCCGGGCGTCGGACATGCGTATCGCGCCCTCAGCTGAAGTCACGCAAGATATCCCTCACCCTCGTTCCCTCTCCCGGAGGGAGAGGGATGAACACACCCTTCTCCCTCGGGGAGAAGGGCCGGGGGAAGAGGGGGGCCCCCATTATCCCTCCATGAAGGCGGCGCAAGCCGCCTTCATGCAAGGTACGAACGCAGCATCCACGCCATCTTCTCGTGCTCCTCGATCACGCCCGTGATGAAGTCGTTGGTGCCGATGTCACCCAGCTTGTCGCCGACGATGACCACTTCCTTGCGCAGGCGCTGGACGATGGTCTCGTGGCTGACAAGCAGGTCCTTGATCATCGCCTTCTCGCCGGAGATCTTGCCGCTGTCCTCCTTCAGCTTGGTGAGCTTCAGGTACTCGCCCAGAGAGCCGGCGGCCCGGCCACCCAGGGCGCGGGCACGCTCGGCGACTTCATCCATGATCTCGTCGAGCTGCTCGTACTGGGCTTCGAAGAACTTGTGGGTTTCGCTGAAGTCCGGGCCTTCCACGTTCCAGTGGTAGTTGCGGGTCTTCACGTACAGCACCACTTCGTCCGCGAGCAGGCGGTTCAGGATCTCGATGACGCCCTTGCGCTGGGAATCGCTCAAGCCGATGTTGGGTTTCATGCTTCGTCTCCTGGTTCGATGACCAAGCCCTCATGGGGCGTTGGACACGAGTATAGGGAATGGGGCAGGTGGAATCTGTGAAATTCTTGCTATCGCCCCGATCGGAAAAAACATGCCCCGCCACGGGTTGCGTTCCGCCGCGAGCGACCCTATCTTGGCGACATCGGTCCCCGAGGTTGGCTTGGCGGACGTCCCCACCCTTTGACGCAGGAGTGTTTGGTCATGGCTACCGTCGAACTCACCACGGAGAACTTCGAGTCCGTGATCTCCGGCAACGACATCGTGATCGTGGATTTCTGGGCGCCCTGGTGCGGCCCCTGTCGCGCCTTCGCCCCGGTGTTCGAGGCCACGTCCGAGAAGCATCCGGACGTGGTGTTCGCGAAGCTCGACACCGAGGCCGTGCCGGAACTCGCCCAGGAATTCGGCATCCGGGCCATCCCGACGCTGATGGTGTTCCGCGAGGAAGTGATCCTGTTCTCGCAGCCGGGCGCCATGATGGGCGGGGCCTTCGAGAAGCTGATCGACGAGATCAAGGCGATCGACATGGCCAAGGTGCACAGCGAGCTCGCGGCCCGCGGCGAAGCGGGTACGCAGCCGGCGGAAGCCTGACCGGACGGGGACTGCCGTGGTCGCGACGATCACCGATCACGAAACACTGGATGCGCTGATCGCGGCGCACGAGACGCTCGCGATCGGCTTCGAAGAGGAAGGTGCGGAACCCTCGCAGGCGTTCCGCCAGGTTTTCGAGGAAGTGACGCGTCGCATGCCGCAGGTCGCTTTCCGCCGCGTGGCGTGGGCGGCGTCGAACCCTCTGGCGGCGATCTTCGGGATCGAGGCCGCGCCCGCGCTGGTGTTGTTCCGGCAGGGTGTCGGACTGTTCGCCGGGCCGGCGGTGTTTTCCGCTGCCCAGCTGGAGGCCCTTCTGCGGCGCGCCTTGACGCTCGACATCGACAAGGTGCGCGAGGAACTGCGGCGCGAACGCGAGGCGGAATCCATGATCGCCATGCGACGCGCCTGTCCGGCGGGCAGGCGCGGGAATCTGGCTTAGCCTCTAGCCTGCCCCCACCCTCGCCCTCCCCCACGAGCATCCGTTCGCGGGGGAGGGGACGCACTTCATTCCCTACCGGGCGTGAGAGGGGCGCACTTCTCCTTCCCTCGCCTTCGCGGGCGCTTCGCTTAACCCATCCCAAACTTCCCCCGCAGCTGCGGGGGAAGGGGTGTACGTCCCCTCCCCCACCAACGAACGTTGGTGGGGGAGGGCCAGGGTGGGCGCACTACAGCTAGGCCAGCAGACTCGCCACCACCGCCTCGTCCTCGAGGCGTGACAGGAACCACTTGAGCGCCTTGCCCGTGGCGCGAGGCCGCCAGGCGGCGTTGATCTGCGCGATGGGCTTGGACTCCTCCACTTCCTTCGCCACCAGGCGTCCGGCTTCGAGCAGCGGGCGCGCAAGGTGCGTCGGCAGATAACCCACCCCGAGTCCCGCCACGTGCGCGTCGATCTTGGCCTGCATCCCCGGCACGCTGAGACAGTCCTGACCGGAGAGCAGCCCGGTGGTCCGGGGCGGCAGGCTGCGCGAACTGTCAGCGGCCGTGACGGCGCGATGCGCGAGGATGCTCTCGGGCTGAAGCGGTTCCGGTACGGCCGCCAGCGGATGGTCGGGCGCCACCACGAACACGAAGTCGACCACGCCCAACGGCAGGATGGAGCAACCGCCTTCGGACGGTGGATCGCCGGAGACACCGATCACCAGGTCGGCCCTGCCGGACAGCAGGGCGTCCCAGGTGCCGGCCAGCACTTCAGCTCCCAGTCGTAGGCGCGTGCCGGGATTCAGCCGATAGAACTCCTCCAGGAGCGGATAGATGCGCGGCAGCGGAATGATCTCGTCGACGGTGATGGCGAGTTCGCTCTCCCATCCCTGCGCGAAACGCTGCACGCGCTGCTCGATCTCGCCCGCGGCGCGCAGCAGGTGCCGGCCTTCCCGCAGCAACTCGACCCCCGCAGGGGTAAGCCTGGCGCGATGGCCGGTCCGGTCGAACAACGTGACACCGAGATCCTGTTCGAGCTTCTGGACCGTGTAGGTCACCGCTGACGGTACGCGGTGCAATTCCTCGGCGGCGGCAGCAAAACTGCCGCGGCGCGCGATGGCGTCGAGAGTCGCTAGGGCGTCGAGGGAAAGTCGCATGGCGAGTGTGGGAAATTCTCGGCTATGATAAGGAGCAATTACTGACCCTCTGGTCAGCACTGACAAGGCCGGGGCGTCGAACCACATCAGCCCGGGACTATATCGAGCTGACTGTCCACTGCGCCGCAATCTCGGGGTGAGAGACGGCGCTGAAGCATTTGCCACCGCAACACGCATCGTTCGAGGCCTGCCCTGTGAAGATCACGCACCGTCATTCCCTCATTTCCCTGATGTCGGCTGCGTTGGCCGCGTCGTTGATCCTCGGCTGTGGGGCCAAACCCGAAACGAATCCGCCCGCTCCGAGCGCGGCGAAGCCGGGCGATGCACCGAAGCCCGGTGCCGGTCCGGCAGCTGGCGGACCCGCGAAGCCGTCGGGGCTGCCGGTCAAGGCGGAACCGGTGAAGGTCGGGCCGATCGAGAACGAGATCACGGCCGTAGGCACGCTCCTGCCAGCCGAGTCGGTCGTGATCCGCTCGGAGATTCCGGGGCGCGTGCTCTCGCTCAATTTCCAGGAAGGCCAGGCGGTGCAGAAGGGCTCGAAGCTCGTGACACTCGACCCTTCCGAGTACCAGGCGCGCCTCGCGGGCACCAGCGCGGACGCGATCAAGGAAACGCAGCGCTACGAACGCACCAAGGGCCTGCTCGCGCAGAACTTCGTGAGCCAGGACGCGGTGGACGTGGCCAAGGCCAACATGGAAGTGGCGCTGGCGAAACAGCAGCAGGATGAGGTGGCGGTATCGAAGACCTCGATCACCGCGCCGTTCAGCGGCATCGTGGGCCTGCGCCTCATCAGCCCGGGCGCCTACGTGAAGGCCGGCGAGGACATCGTGCGGCTGGAGAACGTGAGCTCGCTCAAGCTCGACTTCCGCGTGCCCGAGATCTACGTCTCCAAGTTGAAGCCGGGCCTGGTCGTCACGATCCGCACGGAGGCTTTCCCGTCGGATGCGTTCGAGGGCAGGATCTTCGCAATCGAACCCGCCGTCGACGAGAAGAGTCGCACGGTGCTGGCGCGGGCCCAGGTGCCCAACAGCCAGGTGAAGCTGAAGCCCGGCATGTTCGGGCGCGTGTCGATCCTCCTGGAATCGCGCCCCAAGGCGATCATCATTCCGGAAGAGGCGATCTGGCCGCAGGGCCGCGATGCGTTCGTCTACAAGATCGTCGACGGCAAGGCCATGCTCACCAAGGTCCAGCTCGGCGTGCGGCGCCCGGGTGAAGTGGAAGTGCTGCAGGGCCTCGCGGAGAACGACATAGTGATGACGGACGGCCAGATGAAGATGAGGGACGGCGCTCCCGTGATGGTGTTGCCGAGGCCTCCAGCCACCGCCGCCGCCCCGGCGACGGGCGCGGCACCGACGGGCAAGACCGAAACCAAGAAGGGAGGCTGATCCCATGGTGCTCTCCGACGTTTCCATCCGCCGTCCGGTGCTCGCCACGGTGATGAGCCTGCTCATCATCTTGATGGGCTATCTGTCGTACACGCGGATGCCGGTGCGCGAGTACCCGAACATCGATCCTCCGGTGGTCTCGGTTCGCACGGTCTACAAGGGCGCCACGGCGCAGGTGATGGAAAGCGCCGTCACGCAGCCGCTCGAGGATTCGCTGTCCGGCATCGAGGGCATCAAGACGATCAAGTCCCAGAGCCGGGAAGAAGTGAGTCAGATCACGGTCACTTTCGTGACCAGCCGCGAGATCGACGGCGCCGCGAACGACGTGCGCGACCGGGTCGCGAGGGTCCGCAAGAATATTCCGGCGGCCGCCGACAATCCGGTCGTGTCGAAGATCGAAGCTGACGCGCAGCCGATCGTATGGGTGGCGCTCACCAGCGGGCAGCACTCGCCCATGCAGATGACGGACTTCGCCGATCGCTACCTCACCGATCCGATGAAGGCCATTCCCGGCGTCGCGTCCGTGATCATCGGCGGCGAACGCAAGTATTCGATGCGCGTGTGGCTGGACCGTGAGCGGCTCGCCGCGCAGGGATTGACCGCGCAGGACGTGGAAGCGGCGCTGAAACGCCAGAACCTCGATTCGCCGGGCGGGCGCATCGAGAGCACCCAGCGCGAGTTCACCGTTCAGGCGCGAACGGACCTGGGCTCGCCGGAAGAATTCAACAACATGATCATCAAGGAGGTGAACGGCTATCCCGTGCGCCTCCGCGACGTGGGGCGCGCAGCGCCTGGTCCGTACGAAAACCGCAAGATCGTGCGCGTCCGCGGTGAAGAGGCGTTGGGCCTGGGCATCGTCAAGCAATCCACGGCCAATACGCTGGAAGTGGCCCAGGCGGTGAAGGACCTGCTCCCGCATCTCGAAGCCTCACTGCTACCGGGGATGAAGATGTGGGTGGCCGTGGATACGTCGCAGTTCATCGAGGCATCGGTGGACTCCGTGAAGGAAACGATCCTGGTGGCGCTCGTGCTCGTGGTGCTCGTGATCTTCTTCTTCCTGCGCGAATTCCGCGCCACGATCATTCCGGCCATCACGATCCCGGTGTCGATCATCGGTCACTTCACCTTCCTCAAGGTGCTCGGCTTCTCGATCAACACCCTTACGCTTCTCGGTGTGGTGCTGTCCATCGGCCTCGTGGTCGACGACGCGATCGTCGTGCTGGAGAACGTTCACCGGCACATCGAGGAGGGCATGAAACCCTTCAAGGCGGCGCTGGTCGGCAGCAAGGAAATCGGCTTCGCGGTGATCGCGATGACGATCACGCTCGCGGCCGTGTTCACGCCGCTGTCCTTCGCCGAAGGCAACGTCGGCAAGCTGATGACCGAATTCGCGCTGACCGTCGCCACCTCGGTCATCGTGTCCGGATTCGTCGCGCTGTCGCTCGTGCCGATGATGTGTTCGAAGTTCCTCCGCCACGATCACAGCTGGCTCTACCACAAGACCGAACCGTTCTTCGCGGGCATGGTGAACGTCTATCGTTCGATGCTGGTCTGGACGCTGCGCCGGCGCTGGATCATCGGCATCGTGTTCGTCGCGACGATCGCTTCGCTGGTCTGGTTGTTCACGCAGTTGAAGGACGAACTGTCGCCCGAGGAAGATCGCAGCATGTTCCTCGCGTTCGTGATAGCGCCCGAGGGCTCCAGCATGCAGTACACCGATGGCTACATGCATGCGGTGGAGGAGATGACCAAGGGCGTGCCCGAGATCCAGACGATGTTCGCCGTCGTGGCCCCCGGCCTCGACCGACCCAATCCGGTCAACCTCGGCGTCGCGTTCGCCGTGTTGAAACCGTGGTCGGAGCGTACCCGGGGGCAACAGGAAATCACCAAGGAACTCGGGCCGAAGCTGTACGGCGGCCTGCCTGGGGCCCTGTCGTTCACCAAGGCATTGCCCGCGCTCGGACAGCCACTGTTCTCGAAGAGCGTGGAGTACGTGATCTACGGCAATACGTACGAGGACCTGCAGGAGAAGGTCAACAAGATCATGGCGAAGTTGCGCGAGTACCCCGGCATCACAGCGCTCGATACGGACCTGAAGCTCAACAAACCTCAGCTGTCCGTAAAGATCGACCGCGACAAGGCATCGTCGCTGGGCGTGTCCATGGAGAACATCGGGCACACGCTCGAGACGCTGCTCGGCGGATTCGACGTGACGCGCTACAAGCATGAGGGCAAGCAGTACGACGTCGTGGTGCAGATGGAAGACGACAAGCGACGTCAGCCGAGCGACCTCACGTCGATCTACGTGCGGGGAAATGACGGCTCGTTGCACCAGCTTTCGAATCTGGTGTCGCTCCAGGAGACCGTGGGACCGAAGGAGCTGAACCACTTCAACAAGCTTCGCGCCGCGGTGATCAACGGCGAGCCGGCCGGCAACTACACCCTCGGACAGGTGCTGGACCACATCGACGGGCTGGTCAAATCCGAGCTCGGACCGGAGACACGGACTGATCTCGACAACATCTCGCGCGAGTTTCGCGAGTCGGGCAGCCAGCTCATCGTGACCTTCGCCCTCGCGCTGGTGATCATCTACCTGGTGCTCGCGGCGCAGTTCGAAAGCTTCATCGGTCCGCTGGTCATCATGTTCACGGTGCCGCTGGCCATCACCGGCGCGTTGCTGGTCATGTACATCAACACCAAGCTGGGACACGGAGGTACGCTGAACGTGTACAGCAAGGTGGGGCTGGTGATGCTGGTGGGGCTCATCACGAAGCACGGCATCCTGATCGTGGAGTTCGCGAATCAGTTGCGGGAACGCGGCATGGATCGCATGGAGGCCGTCGTCGAAGCGTCGACGCTGCGCTTGCGTCCGATCCTGATGACCACCGCGGCGATGGTGCTCGGCGCCCTTCCGCTCGCGCTGGCTCACGGCGCAGGCGCCGAATCGCGCCAGGCCATCGGCTGGGTGGTCGTCGGCGGTCTGACGCTGGGCACGTTCCTGACGCTATTCGTGATCCCGACGATCTACTCGCTGATCGTGCGCTCGGTCCACAAGGTCCCGGGTGAAAACGAGGAACCGGGCGTCATCCCGACGTTGGGCGAGCAGCTCCCGTAGTTTCCGAGCAGACGCAGCAACGACGAAACCCGGCTTCAATGCCGGGTTTCCATTTTGGAGACGACATGGCGACGGAATCGTCGAAGGAAAACCGGCACTACGGCGTCACCCCGCTCGAGCAAGTACGCGCCATGAGCGGGCTGGAGTTCCTGCAGGCCTGGATCGACGGCAGGCTGCCCTCGCCGCCCATCGGCCAGGTGTTCGATTTCGACGCCGCTTCGGTCGAAAAGGGACATGTCGTATTCGCCGGCACGCCGGACGCGCGCTTCTACAACCCCATCGGAACGGTGCACGGCGGCTGGGCGGCCACCCTGCTCGACAGCTGCATGGCGTGTTCCATTCACTCGACGCTGGAAGCCGGCCAGGGCTACACGACGCTCGAGATCAAGATCAACTATGTGCGCGCGATGACCGACCGGAGCGGCCGCGTCGAAGCCGAGGGCAAGGTCGTCCACGCCGGCAGGCAGGTGGCCACCGCCGAGGGCTGGCTGCGCGACTCCCAGGGCCGCATCCTCGCCCACGGCTCCACCACCTGCATGGTGTTCTCGTAGGCACATGAGCAAGCCCGCCTCCCACGCATGGCGCGATGCGACGGTCGCCGACCTGCCTCGCATCGTCCAGATCTACAACTCGACGATTCCGTCACGGCTCGCGACGGCGGACCTGGAACCGGTCAGCGTGGAGAGCCGGCTCGAATGGTTTGCCGAGCACGACCCCGCCCGCCGGCCGTTGTGGGTGGTCGAGCACGACGGCGACGTGCGCGCCTGGCTCTCCTTGTCGTCGTTCTATGGCCGCCCCGCCTACGACGGCACGGTGGAGGTGAGCGTGTACGTGGACGAGCGCAATCGAGCGCAGGGCCTCGGGAGCTTCCTGCTCGCAGAGGCGCTGTCGAGAGCGCCGACCTTCGGCGTGCGCACGGTGCTCGCCTTCGTCTTCGGTCACAACGCCGCCAGCATCGCGCTGTTCAGTCACTTCGAGTTCGAACCCTGGGGCTGGCTGCCGAGCGTGGCGATCCTGGACGGCGTGGCCCGCGACCTCGCGATCTTCGGTCGACATCTGGATCCTTCGACCGAAACGTCGCGGCGGTAACGGTCCGAATCGCCGGGATCGGGCGCGGTTCAGGAACGATCATTCAATCATTTCGAACGGTTCCCTCGAAAGTTTCCGCATTGAAATCGGCTACTTGTACCCAAAATAGGTCCTCGAAGCAGTGCCAACGCAAAATCCATTGAAAGGGCCTCGACATGCTCGCCGTCCGTAAAGCCAACGCCCGTGGCCACGCCAACCATGGCTGGCTCGACAGCTATCACACCTTCTCCTTCGCCAACTACTATGACCCGAGCGAGATGGGCTTCGGCACGCTGCGCGTGATCAACGAGGACCGCGTATCGCCCGGCATGGGGTTCGGCACCCATCCGCACCGGGACATGGAGATCATCAGCTACGTGCTCGACGGCGCGCTGGAGCATCGCGACAGCATGGGCACGGGCTCGATCATCAAGCCCGGAGATGTGCAGCGCATGAGCGCGGGCACCGGTGTGACGCACAGCGAGTACAACCATTCGCCGAACGACCTCGTGCATTTCCTGCAGATCTGGATCGAACCGAAGGCGCGAGGGATCCCGCCCAGTTACGAACAGAAGAATTTTTCCGCCGAGGACAAGTCGGGCAAGCTCCGGTTGGTGGCTTCCCCCGACGGGCGCGACGGTTCGGTGACAATTAACCAGGATGCCTGGATGTACGCGGGCGTCCTCGGCGACGGCGATGCCGTCAGGCAGGTGCTCGACCCGTCGCACCGCGCGTACGTACACGTCGTCCGAGGCGAGGTCGAAGTGAACGGCCAGAAGCTCGGCACCGGCGACGGCCTCAAGGTCGTGGCCGAAACGGAACTGAATCTCGCCAACGCGAAGAGCGCGGAAGTCATCGTGTTCGACATGGCATGAACAGAAAACCGCTCGCCATCATTCCCGCCCGCAAGGCCGAGCCCGCCCCCGGCCTGGTGGTGGATCGCCCGTTCCCCGGGCGCGAGGTCGACTTCGTCGATCCGTGGCTCATGCTCGACCATTTCGGTCCCGATCGCGTTTCGCCCGGAGACACGGGCGGATTGAACCCGCATCCGCATCGCGGCTTCGAGACCGTCACGCTCATCTTCGACGGCGCCATGGAGCATCACGACTCCAGCGGTGGACACGGCTTCATTCGCCCCGGCGGCGTCCAGTGGATGACCGCCGGTTCGGGCATCGTGCACGCCGAGTACCGCGAGAAGTCGTTCGTCGAACGCGGCGGCAGCCTGCACGGTGTCCAGCTCTGGCTCAACCTCCCGCGCACGAACAAGCGCGCGACGCCCGGATACCAGGATCTGCCGGCCGACGTGATTCCGGTGGTGGAGGGCGAGCGCAACCGCGTTCGGATCGTCGCAGGCTCGCACGGCGGTGTCTCGGGTCCGGCGAGGACGTTCACGCCGGTCACGCTGCTGCACGTGAGCCTCCAAGCCGGCGGGCGCGCGACCCTCGACGTTCCGGAGGGTCACAACGCGCTCGCCTATGTGGTCTCCGGCGAGATCGACGCCGGAGAAACCAGCGCGAGAGCCCGACACATGGCGTTGTTTCCGCGTGACGGCGGTTCGCTCTCGTTGAGCAGCGCGCAAGGCGCCGAAGTGCTCGTGCTAGCCGGCGCACCGATCGGCGAGCCCGTGTTCGCGTGGGGTCCTTTCGTCATGAACACGCGCGAAGAGATCATGGAAGCGCAGCGCGACTACGCGCTCGGCAAGATGGGGACGCTGCCGGAGCCGGCGTAAGCCACCTGGCGAGGGCCGGTTCAGGTCCTCGCCCCGCTTAGGTTCGGGCGGCTATACTCGGCCGCAGAGGATCGAAAATCCGCCACCTAGCGCCGGCGATCTCCCAGCCGGAAGCAGAGCGCGCCCCTACGCCGCACGCCCGAACCGGCTGCGCGGAGGCAGAGCGCCAAGCGATGGTGTGCGGGCGAAAGTCCAACGCATTCGTCCTGAAGGAAGACAAATCATGACCGGAAGTCACCTCCGAGCGCCCTGCACGCTCGCGGCGTTGCTGTTGCTGGCGGCCGTTTCGGCGCCCGTGGCCGCGCAACAGATAAACGCGCTGGTGTGGTGTGACCACACTGACGAGCCGTTCCTGAAGGCGTTCACCGCCAAGACCGGCATCAAGGTCAAGGTGAAGGATTACGAAGGCACTGGCACGGCGCTGTCGCTGCTGGAGCAATCGAAGCCCGGCGACTGGGATGTGTTCGTCGTGGACTCGACCGACGTGCGCCGAGTCGTGGACCGGGGCCTGCTCGCAGTGCTCGAGCCGAAGGATTTCCCGCTCGCCGACATCCCCGAGGTGGTCCGGCTGCCCGAGTATCACGTCATCGGCGGCAAGATGTACGCGGTGCCGGAGAAGTTCGGCTACAACGCGATCGCCTATGACAAGTCGAAGATCTCCGCCGAAAAGGCGCGCGACATCACCACGCTCTGGAACCCGGCCTACAAGGGCAAGATCGCCGTGTACGACTACTACCTGCCGATCATCGGGCAGGTGGCAGTGGCGCTCGGCAAGAAGCCGCAGACCCTGACCGCCGCCGATCTGCCCGCCATCAAGGAAAAGCTCCAGGCGATGCGTGCCAACGCGGCGCTGGTGGGCGACGTGACCACCTCGCAGACGGCGCTCGCCACCGGCCAGGTCGCGATCGTCGCGGGCGGCGGCGAGTATTCCGTCGCCGGGCTCATGGGCGAGAAGCCCAATCTCGACTGGGTGCTGCCCGACGTGGGCGGCATCCGTTGGCAGCAGGCTATCGGCGTATTCGCGGCCTCGAAGAAGAAGAAGGAAGCCACTGCTTTCGTGCAGTACGTGCTCTCCCCGGAAGGCCAGGCGAAGCTCGCGACCTCATCGTGCTACTGGGGCATGCCGGCCAACAGCAAGGCGGCGCTGACCGCCGCGCAGAAGAAGACCCTGCGCTGGGACGAACAGCCCAAGTTCCTCGCGAAGTCGTATCCGTACCCCTCGCCTTCCGAGGCCTTCGACAAGGCCATGCAGGATCTCTGGGCCGACGTGCTGCAGAAATGACGCGGGGCCCGGACCGGGCGCGCGGCACATGAGCGCGGGCCTCGCTGCGAGCGAGGCGACGGCTCCGTCGGCTGAATCGAAGGGCGCGAAGCGGGACGCGCGGCGCGGCTTCGTGCTCGCGCTGCCGGCACTCGCGTGGACGATCGCGTTCTTCCTGCTGCCCTCGGCGGCGATCATGATGTGGAGCCTGTTTCGCCGCGACGGCGGCGAGCTGGTCACCGATCCCAGCCTCGAGAACTACCGGCGTTTCTTCGAGCAGGACACGTTCCGGCTCGCGATGTGGAACTCGATGGAAGTCACCCTGATGGTGACGGTGCTGTCGGTCCTGCTCGCCTATCCGCTCGCCTACGTCATCGCGAACCGCATCTCGCCGAAACGCCAGCGCCTGTGGCTGATGCTCGCCGTGCTGCCTTTCTGGACCTCGTACGTCGTGCGCTCGTATGCGTGGCTGCTGGTTCTGGCGCCCGAAGGCGTGGTCAATCGCTTCCTGATGGCCGCCGGGGTCGTCGCCGAACCGCTGGCCTTGTCCTTCAATCGTGGCGCCACGGTGCTCGGGTTCGTGCACTTCTTCGTGATGCTTTGCACGCTCACCATCTATTCGAGCCTCGTGCGCATCGATCCGAAGCTGCGCCGCGCCGCCGCGGACCTCGGGGCGAGTCCACTGCAGACGTTCCTGCGCGTGACGCTGCCGCTGTCGATGCCGGGCGTCGCGGCCGGCGCCTTCCTCACGTTCGTCATCGCCGTGGGCGACTACGTGACGCCGCAGATCCTCGGGGGCAATACCGAGTTGCTGCTGCCGCAGGTCATCCTGATGCAGATCAATCGTCGCGCCGACATTCCCATGGCATCCGCGCTGTCGATGATGCTGATGGTCCTCGTCACCGCCGCGTATATCGCGCTGGCCCGTTGGCTGACGGCGAAACGCACATGAGCGCCGGGCGCATCCGGGGCGACTGGATCAGCGTTCTCGTGATGAGCCCGCTGTTCGTGTTCATCTACCTGCCGGTGGCCGTGCTAGTTCTGTTCTCGTTCCACGCGGGCCAGGTGCCGGTCCCGCCGTTCGAAGGCCCGTCGCTCGAGTGGTATGGCAAGGTGCTGGAAAGCGACCGCATCACGGCCTCGGCCTTCAATTCCTTCGTCGTGGGCGTGGTGTCCTCCTTCGTGGCGACGTTGCTGGCGACACTCGCCGCGTGGGGCCTGGCGCGTCACCGGGTTCCGGGGGCGCGTGCGATCGAGGCCCTGCTGTTCATGCCGCTCGCGGTTTCCTACCTCGTCATCGGCGTTGGCTTGCTCGTGGCCTTCACCGCCGCCGGCGTCGGTAAGTCGCTGGTGGCCGTGGGTATCGGTCACGTCGTGCTGAACCTGCCGCTCGCCTTCGCCGTGGTCTACGGGCAGTTCGATCGCGACCAGGCGCGCTTCGAGCAGGCGGCGCGCGATCTCGGCGCGAGCGAGCTGCAGGTGTTCCTGCGCGTCACCGTGCCGATGTTGCGGCCGGCGATCCTCGGCGCTTTCCTGCTGTCGCTCACGTTCTCGTGGGACGAGTTCATCGTGGCTTTCCTGCTGTCGGGCTTCGATCCGACACTGCCGGTGGTGATCTGGAGCATGCTGCGCACGGGCCTGAATCCGCAGACCAACGCGGCTGGCACGCTCGTGTTCCTGGTATCGCTCGCGGCGGGGATCATCTTCGAAGTGGCGTTGCTGCGCAGGAGGCGCGATGCGCGGATCGGCTGAACTGCGGCTCGACGGCCTGACCAAGCGCTACGACGCGGTGGCAGCGGTCGATGACGTGTCCTTCGATGTGCCACCCGGGACCTACGTGGTGCTGCTCGGCCCCTCCGGTTCGGGCAAGACGACGGTGCTCTCGATGCTGGGCGGATTCACCCTGCCGACCGAGGGCCGCATCCTGGTGGGCGATGAAGACATCACGATGGTGCCGCCGGCCAGACGCCCGACGGCAACAGTGTTCCAGGACTACGCGCTGTTTCCGCACCTCGGCGTGGCAGCCAACGTCGGATTCGGTCTGTCCGTGCGCGGTTCACCGAAGGCGGAGATTGCGAAGCGCGTCGACGCAGCCCTGAAGCTGGTCGGGCTCGAAGGCTTCGGCGCGCGTGCCATCTCGGCGATGTCCGGTGGCCAGCGACAGCGCATCGCGCTCGCGCGGGCGCTGGTGACGGAACCGGCGCTTCTGCTGCTCGACGAACCGCTCGGCGCCCTCGACCTGTCGCTGCGCCGGCAGATGCAGGAGGAATTGCGGCACATCCAGCGCTCGCAGGGCCGCACGTTCGTGCACGTGACCCACGACCAGGAGGAGGCGATGGCGATCGCGGATCTCATCGTCATCATGAATCGCGGCCGCATCGAGGATATGGGGACGCCGGCCCGTGTCTACGAGCGCCCGCGCACCTGCTTCTCGGCGAGTTTCCTCGGCGAGAGCACGGTGATCGAAGGCATCGTCGCCACCTGCACCGACGGCTGTCTCGCGGTGGATACGGCCTGCGGACGCCTGGAGGTCGAAGGCACGCGCGATCCCGGGACCAAGGCGAGTCTCGCGCTGCGACCGGAGGCGGTTCGGATCGGCACCGGAGATCCGGGCGACCAGGCGCTGGGCCAGCTCCAGGTGGAGGACTGTACCTACCAGGGCAGTTTCGCGCGCGTCACGGGCCGCACGCCGACCGGTATTCGGGTCCTGGCGAAGGTGGATCCGCAGTCGTTGCGAGAGGGCGGCGAGCGCGTGTCCATCCTCGCCCGGCGCGGCGGGCTCGTGCTGCTGGAAGACTGACCGTGGCCGCGCCATTGCATGCCGAGGCACGCGACTGGTACCGGGTACGCCCCCTGGCGCACGGGATCACCCACATCGACGAGCAGTTCATCGACCCGTTCTATCGATGCAACATCTGGCACGTCCGCGGCCGTGATCGCGATCTCCTTCTCGACAGCGGCATGGGCGTGGTGAGCCTCACCGACCAGGTGCCATGGCTTTGCGACCGTGAACTGCTCGCTGTTGCGAGCCACGCGCACTTCGACCACGTGGGTAGTCATCACGAGTTCGCCCACCGGGCCTGCCATGCGGCCGAAGCTCACATCCTCGCGGACCCGCGAGGCGACTGGAACCTCGCCGACCGCTACGCGGTGGTGGAGATGTTCGAGCGCCTGCCCCCGGAGGGATACCTGCAATCGGCCTATCGCGTGGCGCCGGCGCCGGCCACCGAGCTCGTCGAAGCGGGCGACGTGATCGACCTGGGCGACCGCGTCTTCGAGGTCCTGCACGTCCCGGGCCACTCGCCGGGCTCCATCGCGCTCTGGGAGAAAGCGACCGGCGTCCTGCTCTCGGGCGACGCGGTCTACGACGGTCCCCTGGTCGACGACGCTTACCACTCCCACGTACCCGCATACCTCGAAACGATGCGGCGACTACGCACGCTGCCGGTGGCCGTGGTCCACGGCGGGCATTTCGCCAGTTTCGGCCGCGAAAGGTTCCGGCAGGTCATCGACGAGTACCTGGCCGGAAAGCGGGCCACCGGCTGTCCGGGCGACCTGGCCGGCCGGTAAGGCCTGGCATGGAGGCTGCTCGCGTTGGGTCCTCTACGGACTGGATTCCGTCGGCATGAAGGGCCCCTCCGGGCCCTCTGACGAAGCGGTGTAGACTCCCGGGCTCGAACCGGCGCGAATACGCGCAACCGGGAGGAATGGCGATCAGACTGTAACGATGGCCGACATCGGTGAACGGACGGAACGCACCGGGGCAGTTCCGAACGGAAGAAAGGCGGGGGCCGGCCAATGACTGCGCAGAATCCCAACGGGGCGTCGCCGGAAGAGTTTCGTGACGACGTGGATGACGCCGGCGTTACCGTTTTCGAAGGTACCCCGCTGCGGCTCATGAATCTCGCTCTCGACGAGCTGGCGGCGTTGTCGACCGAACCCAGCCCGCTGGCCGGAGCATTCCGGATCCGGCTGGCCCGGACGGAGGACGCGCAGCATCATGCCGGGTCGCTGGTGCAGCGGCGCTACGAATCCCGGGGCTACGACGTTCCGCGCGTGCAGGGTGATCCCAATCTGTACACGTTCGTCGCCTACGACGAAGGGCACCTCGTCGGAACGGTCAGCCTGCGGCTCGACTCGAACGCGGGATTGTCCGCCGACGGCCTGTACCGCGAAGAGATCGACGACATGCGCAAGGTACCGATGAAGCTCTGCGAATTCACGCGCCTTGCCGTGGACGTGAGCGCAGCGTCGAAGCCCGTCCTCGCGGCGCTGTTCCACACGGCCTATCTGTTCGCTGCTCGCGTGCGCGGCTTCGATGCCGCGGTCATCGAAGTCAATCCGCGGCACGTCGTCTTCTATCTGCGGGCGCTTGCCTTCGAGGTCATCGGACCGGAGCGGCTGAACGAACGCGTGAACGCACCGGCGGTGCTGATGTGCGTCCGCTTCTCGAAAATCGCGGAGGGCCTCGAAAAATTCGCCGGCAATCCGGAACTTGCGAGCAAGACCCGCACGTTGTTTCCGTTCGGATTCTCGCCGAAGGATGCGGACGGGATACTCGGCCGGCTGCTGGAAGCGCTCGGCGAACCGGGCGCTGCCTAGACAGGCACCTGCCTAGGCCATCGCCAGTTCGGACACCCGCTGGGTCGCGGACAATGCGTCGAACAGGCGGTTGTCCAGCATGTTCAATTCGAGGCACAGCAGCACGGACGGCGCGTTGACCCGTTCGCAGAACCGCTCGCCCGCCGCCACGACGAAACCGAGAACCCTCCGGTAGAACACCACGTGCCGAGGATTTACCTCGATGAACACGTCCGTTACGTCGTGCAGTGCGCGGCCCAGCGCGTAGGCGACGCCGAACAACGATGACAGCACGACCTTGGTGTCGATCTGTTCCGCGAGCGCGAGGCGCGTGAGTTCGCAGACGCGCCGACCTTCCAGCCGGGCACGCTGGATCTCGGCCGGATAGCCTTCGTCGATCATCAGCCCCCTGGGGCCGTCGAACCCCAGCGTCAACGTACCTACCGTCGCCTCGCGGTCTCTCGCCACGAGGGTGAAGCCGCGCCTGGACGGATCGGGCTTCGCGGGCTGCACGTGATCGGCGGAGTAGCCTCGCCACTGGTAGCGCTCGCGCACCAGGCCGATCGCCTCTTCGACATCCCGGCCATCTCTTGCCACGGCCACGTTGATGCGGCGACGTTCGGCGCAGTCGGGTTCATCGTCGGCCACAGACTGCATGGGCTGGACGCATGAAGGTTTGTGATGCTTCGGCTGGACCTTCCCGCGAGATGCGAGGAGCGCTTTGAAGACGGCGGCCGGTTCGACAATTTCGGGCGCCGATGCAGGGGAAAAAGGGGAAGGCTGGGCAAGGAGAGTCATTCGATGGCCATCGTTACGCGGAGGATCTGGTGAAATGCTCCCGCTTTCCGTACAGCAGGAACTCCGGCAGGTACAACGCGATTAACGGTACAACACATGATTTTCTGCAGCAATATTTTTTATTAAAATCATATACTTGTCGCTATATAACGACGCCAAACCACTCGAAACCTCACATAGAAACAGGTTTCCCGTTTGTCGCGGACAGGTTGTCGCCGAAGGGCGTCAATCGAGCGCTCGCGAATCGGCAGCACAGACATTCAACCAGTGGCCTTGATGGGTCCTCACTTGACTTGCGCCAAGTCTGGCGGGAAGCAGTCTCCGTCGCACGGAGCCACCTGCGGTGGCAAGGCGCGCCAGTCGGTCATTTCCAAACTTGCAAGGTTGTGAGCGTCATGAAATTGGGCAGTGGGAGTCAATCACCGAAGCGGGGGCGAAACCTGGATTTGCAACAACGCGCCATCCGAGGTCATCAAACCAAGACAACGTCAGCGCCCCGGCGCCCACAGAGCGAGTGACCTACCAGCCGAGAACGCGCTGTGTCCCGCGGTCTGCCGGACTCGAGTCGCGTCGGACAACCTTACATCGAGACAAATAAATGCTACCAAGCTCGCCACTATTTGTATGTTTATCAGCATCTTAAACAACATGGTACAGCCCATGCATTAAGGAGTCCGCGAGCGTATCCGACGGCTGCGAGACGGTCAGGATTACGCAACACTCGAAGCTGACCGTTAGCCGTTTTACTGATCAATAGGAGACACAAACCATGCGTACAAGCGTAAAAAAAATCGCCGCAATCGTCGGGGCGATGGTTGCAACTGCCAGCGTTGCTCCAGCAGCCAACGCGGCAAATGACGGCCTCGTTCAGTCGGTGATCTCAATTCAAAACTTCGTTCTGCAGAATGCTGCGGGCGTTACTCTGGATGCGACCACGGACTTCGGTGCCATTGCCGTCTTTGACCGTGCCCAAGTTACAGCGAATCTGAACGGCGTCTCTTTAAGCCAAACTGTCCCGGTCGCCTCCTATACTCCGCCGCTGGACCTCGCACAGCAATGTATCGGGCCGGGCTGCGTTTTCGGTCAAAACGACTACACGCAGCATACGATTCTGCCGACCTCGACTTATTCGCGTTCGGACATGCAACTCGTGGGTGTGTTGATCAACGGACTCCCACCCGAAACGCCGCCCGCAAGCTCAAATCTGTTGAGTGAGGTTTCCATTATCGGAAGCGGCGCTGGATTGGCAAGTTCCTTGGGTGGTACGTCGGGGTCAGTCATTTTCACGGCAGCCAACGATGGTATTCAGGTGCGGATCAAGTTCGATGCCAATTCGTGGATGATCGCGTATGTGAATCCTGCGCTCAGTGGACAGGCCGCTCAGTCGTTCAACTTCGATCTCGTGGATCAAACTACCGGTCTGAGCGTGTTCAATTGGTCCCCGAACGGTCAGGCGGGCGGAATCGATGGGGGTACTGAGATTGCCGATCCTCTCAACCTGAACAGGAACCTGAACGCGAACTTGATCAGCAACGGCCCGTTCTGCCAGCCTGGCGTGGCCCCTTGTCCTGTTCCGGGAGCTGGAGCCTTCCTGAGCTTCGAGGCACTGACAAACCCGCTCGTCGCCGGCCGACAGTATGTGTTGAGCTTCGCGCAAACGACGAGCGCGAACCTCGTCGTTCTCGTCCCCGAGCCGGATTCCCTGGCCCTGTTCGGTGCGATGTTCATCGCTCTCGGTGTCGGAGCGCGGGTCGCAAAGCGTCGCGCTTCGTGATCGGTCAGAGCTAAAGCCAGCAGTTCCTTCGGTGTAAATGAGGGGTCGATGCGGAATCCGCATCGACCCCTTGTCTTTGTAGCACCGTCCGGCGATATGGCGCGCTCGTCGATGGCGGACCTGCCGAGTTGATGCTGAATGGGTGGCCACTTTGTCGGAGCGGGACTCCGCGGCCACCACCGCGTTCAGAGCCATGCACGCGAGCACTGGATGTAGAATCCACGCGGTGCTGGGCAGATTTGGAAGATCGTCAGGATTGAACTGGTCAATCGGGCGCGAGCAGTGCGCTGGAACCCACCTCGCCTCTGCAGGCTCGGCGGATTCTTCCACTTCAAAGAGCCGCCACACAGCCCAAGTACTTGATCGGGGACCGGTCCCTGCAACCTGAGTCGGCACAGCGGCGCTGGAAGCAACGCCCTTGCCGGCGGATTCTCACTGACCCTGGCGGCGCCGGGAGCCGGCTACTTCTCCAAACCATTCCAAGGCGGCCGTCATGTCCCAATCTCAATTGCTGGAACTGTTCGAGCAATTGAGTCATGCGCTGGGCGCCGAGAACGTCCATCGCCCTGGGCCCGCGACCGCACGATACGGCTCAGCGACTTTCGAGACCGACGCCACTGTGCTCGGCGCCGTCCAGCCCGGTACTGTGGAACAGGTCTCCACCACGGTGCGCCTCTGCCAGCAGTTCGCCGTTCCGTTCTATGCGATCAGCACGGGACGAAACTGGGGCTATGGCTCAGCGACATCCGCCAGGGGTGGTCTGGTCATCGATCTGGGGCGAATGAACCGCATCGTGGAGTACAACGAACGGCTCGGGTACGTCCGTGTCGAGCCGGGCGTCACGATCGGCCAGCTGTATTCGTTCCTGCAAGAACGGGGAGGGAAATTCTGGCTGGACCCTGCAGGCTCCAGCCCCGCGTGCAGCGTCGTCGGAAACACCCTCGAACGGGGTTTTGGACACACGCCTTACGCGGATCACGCTGCCCATTCCTGCGCGCTCCAGGTTGTGCTTCCGGACGGCGAGGTGGTCGATACGGGATTGGGCGCACTGGGCCCCGCGGTGGCCCGGAATGTGTACTCGCCGGGGATTGGCCCGGCCCTGGGAGGATTGTTCTTCCAGAGCAGCTTCGGCATCGTAACCGCCTTGACCATCTGGTTGATGCCGGCGCCGGAGTACTTTTGCGCGTTCTTCTTCGCGATCAAGGGAACGGAGCGCTTCCCGCAAGTGGTCGACGCCCTACGTCCACTGCGAGTGTCCGGTGCGATACGTAGCGCGATCCATATCGGGAATGCATACCGGGTCCTCCCCGTGTTCACACAGTGTCCGCTGGATCGGATTGAGGGTGCAGGGGCCGTCAGCGGACCGCTCCTCGATGAACTGAAACGGCGCTTCGGCGTTCTCGATTGGCATGGCTCAGGCGGCCTATATGGCTCCTTCTGCCAGGTCCGCGAAGGAAAACGACGCCTCCGTCGCGCGCTCAAGGGCTCTGTGGCGCAACTCACGTTCGTGGATGACAAGCGTCTTGCACTGTTCCAGCGACTGCGTCCGCTGCTCAGGGCGCTCCGTGGCCATCGGGTCGACAAGCAGCTCGACGTCCTGTTGCCCGCCTATGGTCTCCTCAAGGGGGTGCCAACTGACCGGTTCCTCTCGACCCTCTATTGGCGCAAGAAGGGCCCGATGCCGGCGTCACCCGATCCGGACCGGGATCGCTGCGGCCTTGTCTGGTGCTCGGTGCTCTCCGAAACCAGCGGCGAACAAGCAGCCGCGGTGCACGGAATCGCTTCGGCTCGACTGCTCGAAGTCGGATTCGAGCCAGGCATCACCACGACATTCCTGAGTGAACGGTGCCTGGAGCATGTAATCAGTATCGTCTATGACCGAGACGTGGATGGCCAGGACCGGGCGGCAAGGAGCGCCTTCGAGGGGTTGCTTGCGTCACTGATGGCCGCCGGGTATTACCCCTATCGTCTCCCCACTTTCGCCCAAGGCGTCCTGATGCATGCCAGTCCGGCCTATCGGGCGCTGCTGGCGCGGCTAAGGAACGCGTTCGATCCGAACAACCTCTTCGCGAACGGGCGCTATACGACGGACATCGCGGATGAGAGTCAAAGGGAACTTTGACAGCATCAAGCGCATTCGATGCCGCTGCGAAGCGCCGACCACTCGAATCAATTCGAGCCGTTTGATCCATCCTGCAAGGGCTCGGGCACTGACCGCCGGCCACGATGGCGCGTACCGCCCTGTGGTAGGCTTTTCAAGGATCAGTCGTTCGACTGGGGTACCATCTCCGCAGTTGCATCCCCATGGCTTTCCGAAGGCTCCGAAAGCGTCCTGGCGCGCCGCTTCGGAATGAACCTTGCCTGATCTCTGCAACCCCAATAACCCAGAGCCGCGGCGCATCGGCCGTGCAGGCTCTTGCGACCTCGTCAAGAGGCTGGACCTCTGGCCCTGACGCGTCTGTCCCAATCGAGATAGCACACACGTGATGACAACAACTATGGCAACAGGATCAGGATTGGCTGTCCGCTTGAGCGTTTGTCTTTGGCTTGCTTCCGTGGCGTTGACCGGATGCGGTAAAGACAAGCCCGAAGAGTTCGTGGCGTCTGGCAAGCAGTATCTGGCAAAGCACGAATACGCGGCGGCCATCATCGAGTTGAAGAATGCTCTGAAGAAAGCTCCGAACAATCCCGAGGCGCGATATCTGCTGGGTGTTGCCCTTGAACGATCCGGGGATTCGGTTTCCGCGGAGATCGAACTGAGGAAAGCCGCCGAAGGCGGTTACCCTGCCGAACTCGTCTATCCCGCCCTTGGGCGCACCCTCGTGGCCCAGGGTCAGTCGGAGAAGGCGCTGTCCGAACTGAAGTCCGTCAAGTTCGTGAACGCAGGCGCTTCAGCAGAAACACGGGCGGTCATCGGTGAAACCTACCTGCGCCTTGGGCGAACCGAGGAGGCGCGCTCGGCCTTCGCATCGGCTCTGGATGCGCAGCCGGGCAGCGCAGCCGCAAAACTCGGCCTCGCAAGGGTTGCGGCCGCAAAGCCGGACCTACCGGAAGCAATGAGGCTAGTGGACGAGCTGTTGGCCGAGTCGCCCTCACAGGTCGAGGCACTGACCTTCAAGGGGGACCTTCTCGCAGCGCAGAACAAGACGAGCGAGGCCGAACAGGCCTACCAGAAGGCCCTCGGTATCGACCCGGCATATGTGCAGGCTCACACAGCTCTCATCTCGCTGCTCGTGAGAACCCGAAGCCTCGACAAAGCCAAGCAGCAGGTCGCGCAACTGAAGAAGGTGGCTCCCAAGAATCTCGTTACCAGCTACTTCGAAGCTTTGGTGCTCTATAACCAGAACGAAATCCAGGCAGCCAAGGGGGTTACCGCCGAGATCCTCAAGGTTGCGCCAGACCATATGCCAAGCCTGCTTCTCGCCGGCGCCATAGCCCATGATCTTGGTGCTTACTCCCAGGCCGAGGATTACTTGCGCAAGGTCGTCAATGAGGCTCCGAGGGATGAATACGCGCGAAGGATGCTGATATCGACCTATCTGCGCAATGGTCGGCCCGCGGTGGCCCTGGAGACGTTGAAGCCGCTCCTCGAACAATCTCCGGACAGTCCGTTTGTCTTGGGAGTCGCCGGGGAAGTCTATCTCGCGAACAACCAGCCCTCGAAGGCGATGCCCTATTTTCAGAAGCTGGTCGCTCTGGACCCGACGAATGCATCGGCCCGAACTCGCCTCGCCCAGATCCATGCGGCGACGGGCCAGACAGAGGAGGCGATCAAGGACCTCGAAGGGGCCTCGGGGTCCGACGCTGATGGGTACCAGGCCGACCTGGCGCTGGTCGCGCTCCACATGCAGAAGAATGCCTTCGCCAAGGCACTCGCCGCGGCCGACGCCCTTCTGAAGAAGCAGCCAACGAACCCCGTTGCCTACAACGTCAAGGGCATCGTGCAGCTGAGGAGCGGCGATGTCGGCGGCGCCCGAGGCAGTTTCGAACGGGCCATTGAATTGCAGCCGACCTTCTTTCCTGCGGTCCAGAATCTCGCCACTCTGGATCTGACAGATAAAAAACCGCAGATGGCCAGACAACGCTATGAAGCGCTGCTCGCCAAGGATCCCAGAAACGAGCAAGCCCTCCTCAGCCTCGCTGAACTTACCCGGCTGACGGATGCGCCCGCCAGCGAAACCCGCGAGGCATTGGACAAGGCCGTCACCGCTCGGCCGGACTCGCTTCGGCTGCGCGTGGTTCAGATCAATTTCCTGCGGCAGATGGGTGACCAAAAAGGGGCCCTGGCGGCGGCACAGCAGGCCGATGCAGCTTTGCCCGACAATCCCCAGATTCTCGAACTATTGGGACGCACCGAGCTCGAGGCAGGTGCCGCGAGTCAAGCGATCACCACGTTCGGCAAGCTGTCGGCCGCGCTTCCCAAGTCCGCCGCCCCGCTCATGCTGCAAGCCGAGGCATACACGGCAGCCAAGAATCCGGATGGAGCGTTGGGGGTTCTGGCCAAGGCACTGCAAGTGCAGCCCGGTCTTGTGGCCGCACAAAAAGCGATGGCCCTTCTCGAAATCCAGACAGGCCGCCATGCGGAGGCCCTCGGCCACGCACGAGCGATCCAGAAGGAAATGCCCAAAGACCCGCTCGGCTATGTTCTGGAAGCTGGCGTGTTGACGGCTCAGAAGAAAGACAGTGAAGCAGAACGCATCCTGCGGGAAGCCTTGAAGCGGACACCTTCACCGATCGTCGTCATCGAGCTTTTTGACTTCATGACAAAGAGCGGGCGCGCGTCGGAGGCAAAAGCGATAGCCGAGGCATGGGTCCGCGACAATCCGAAAGACGTCGTGGTGCTCCAGTATCTGGCGGCCGCGAATGTCCGCAAAGGCGACTTCAAGGCGGCGGCGCCCGAGTACAAGGCCCTCCTTGCCAGACAGCCGAAAGATGTGGCCACGCTGAACAGCCTCGCATGGTCGCTTGGCCAGATCAAGGACCCCGATGCCTTGCGCTACGCCGAGCAGGCGTACTCTTTGGCCCCAAACAATCCGAATACACTGGAGACGTTGGGTTGGCTGTTGGTCGAGCAAGGTAAAGATACGGCCCGCGGTGTCCAGCTCTTGCGGAAGGCCGCCAGCGTGCCGAATGCCTACGCCACGCGGCTACGTCTTGCTCAGGCGCTCATCAAGTCCGGCGAGAAAAGCGATGCCAAGAAGGAGCTCGAGACGCTGGCCAACCTTCCTGGTGAATCTGCGATCAAACGCGAAGCGGCGAAGTTACTGGCCACGCTCTAACGGCAATCGGGTCGAACGTACGGCCAGTCGAGGCCACGGCCCTTGTCCGCCACTTAGAGCAGTAGACGGCGACATGCATGAAGAACCCCAATCGGCCTGCATGAAGCCCTTGTAGATTGGCGGGTGGCATGGAAAGCACTAATTTTTCATGCCGTCCTGACGATAACGGAACGCGGGAAACTGACGGCCTGTCTTTCAGTTGCCGACGAGATCTCGTAACCGTCTGGTTACATTAATCTACTTCTGGTGAAGAGCGGCCGATCGGGAACGGAAATGGGAACGGCACGGTCTGTTTCTGAAGCTATTGTCGCGGAATTGGGTGCCATCGTCGGACCCGCCAACGTCATATCTGATGAGGCGGGTCGCATGATGCATTCCCGGACGACTGAGCCGGAGAGTCGCCGCTGTGGAACTGTCGTCTATCCCGGTTCGGCCGACGAGGTGAGCTCAGTCATGCGCCTGGCCCTGCGCCACGGCGTGCCTGTCTGGCCATTCAGTCGCGGCAACAATTGGGGTTACGGAACGAAGAACGCTCTTCATGAGGGAGCGATCATCCTCATCCTGGAACGGATGAATCGCATTCTCGAGGTGAACGGTGAACTCGCCTATGCAGTCATCGAGCCGGGCGTCACGCAACAGCAGCTCTACGAGTATTTATCGAGCCATCATCCCCATCTGATCGCCGATTGCACCGATTCCACTCCGCTCGGGAGCGTTCTCGGCAACGCGATCGAACGCGGCTATGGCTACACGCCCTATGGCGACCATTTCGGCCATCTGTGTGGCATCGAGGTAGTGCTCCCGTCGGGCGAGTTCCTGCGTTCCGGCTCCTCCGGACCCGATTGTCCCACCTGGAACACGCACAAATGGGGTTCCGGACCCGCTCTTGAAGGCTTGTTCAGCCAGGGGAATTTCGGTGTCGTCGTGAAGGGCGGCATCTGGCTGTATCCAAGACCTGAGAAACTGGTGCTGTTCACGCTGGACGTGGAGCGAGCCGCACAGCTTCCTGCCGCCGTAGATGGGCTGCGGCAACTGGCGCTGGCAGGTGTCGTGCGATGCCATGTGCACATGGCGAACGCTTTTCAGACATTGTCCCTCGTGCACAAGTATCCGGCCGATCTCAGGGCGCAAGGCACGCGCATCCCGGAAGATCGACTGGCCCAACTCAAGGCGAAGTATGGCCTGCCGGAGTGGACAGCCGTGGGCGGCATCTATGGAACCGTCGATGAGGTACGTGCCCGCAAGCGGGCAATGGCGCGAACACTGAAGGGCGCGGGGAAGCTCAGCTTCTTCGACGAAGCCAGGGTCGCGCAGACGACGAAACTGGTCGGATTCTGGCAACGCTCGCAAGGTCGCCCGCTCATGGCGGCCGCGGCCAATTGGGTCAGGTCTCGGGTCACCCGAAAGGACTTCTCGCTCGTCGCACTGTTGCCTTCCATGTATGGATTGCTGCAAGGCAAGCCGACCTGGTCCGTGTTGGGATCCGCTTATTTCAAGAGTTCGGTCAGCCCTTCCACAATGGATCTCGATCCTGCGCGCGATCAGTGCGGGCTGATGTGGCTTGCGCCCGCGGTGCCTATGACGGGGGCACATGCCAACAAGGCCCTCGGCCTCGTGGAGCCCATATTCAGTTCGTTCGATATCAACATGTCCGCCTGCCTCACGATGATGAACGAGCGGACGCTGTTTCTGCTGCTGGGCATCTTCTTCGATCAGGCGAATGCGTCCGAGCGCGAGCGCGCGAATGAGCTTTACCGGCGGCTGCATGCCACTCTCGCCGAACACGGGTATCAGCACTACCGTGGCGGCGTCCCGGAGTGGTTGGCGGGCCGCGCCGGCGACAGGATCACTGCCGAGGTCCTGGGGAGAATGAAGCAGACCCTCGACCCTGCGGGCATCCTTGCCCCCGGGCGGTACCATGTACATGTTGAAGGGCAAAGATCATGAATGTCATATCGACCCTGGACTCCGTGCACTCCAGTTCATCCCTCAGTCCCAAGGACTATGTGGAACGATTTCATCGGGATGGCTACGTGGCGATCGAGAACGCCCTGCCGCTCGGATTTGTCGAGGAGGTCCGAGCCGGCTTCATGCGGGCGATGGACGAAAAGGTTGAACGCTTCCACATCGCACCGGTGAAGCCGACTGACGGACGCGACAAGGGCAACACCAATGTGAAGATCGATTTTCGGCCGGAAGGCGGCAATCACGATCTCAATCGCTGGAACATGCACGTACCCACCGATGCACTGTTCCTGAACGATTCCTTGATCGCGAACCCGGTGGCACTACCGGTGATCAAAGCGCTGCTCGGCCCTGACCCTGTCGCTTTCCTGATCGCTTCGGATACGCCCTATCCAGGATCGGGGTTTCAGAACATTCATCAGGATTTCCCGCGTTTCGGCCTCACGGTGAACGTGCCTCTGGTCGATTTCACCGAGGAGAATGCGCCTCTGGAGGTTTGGCCCGGCTCTCATGTCCGCGGTGGCGTGTTTCACACGGGAAAGGTGAACCTCTCCGCTGCGGAGATCAGGGAACTGGCAGCGCGGATTCCGGGACAGCGGCTGCTCGTCAAGGCTGGGTCGATGCTGATCCGGGATCAACGGATGGTTCATCGTGGGACCGCAAACACCGGTTCGAGTCCACGTCCGTGCCTGTCGATCTGGTACAAGAACCTCGATCATTTCAGCATTACAGGTCTGACCATTCCCGTGCCCCGGCGCACCGTGGCCGACCGCATGGCAAGGCTCGCACTCAGGATGCGGCAAGAGGGCCGGGGGGCCGGGGGGTCCGTCAAGAACATGACCCTTGTGAATCTCGGCAACTTCTTCGGCCGCATTGTCGAGGAGACTTCGGCGTCGGACCGAGACTACCGGCGACAGATCTCCCGCGATATGTGGAACGGCTTTTCTCCGGAAACGCGCTCACTCCTGCGCTACGCGTCCGTGACTGATATGCCAGAAGAGCCGCGGTCGACGCTCGGGTCGACGATTCTTGCAATAGCGGGCGCGGTGTTCGCCGCGCGCGCCTGGCAGCTCAAGAGGACGGCGTAGGTCGTAGACCGCAATTGACGGACAGCCCCGCGGCCGCCGGCAGGACTGGACTCCAGGTCAACGGTTCCTACGCGCTCTGCCTCAATGCCGCGGCCACCGGCATGCGAGATACCTGGAATGCAGGAACGACTGCCGCCAGAACGGTGGCGCTCACGCTGATCGCCGAGGCGACAACCAGCGCCTCGGCTGTGAGGCGGATGAACGCCACATAGGGGAGGTCGGCGTTCGGGGGAGGTGGCATCGGGATGCCGATTCTGGAAACAACCTCTGCCACGAGCCAGCTGAATGCCGAACCGATGGCGGCCCCTATCAAGCCCAGCATGACGTTCTCGGCGATGATCAGTCGAAATACGTCGGGGCCACGATTGCCCAGGGCTCGGGCCGTTCCGAATTCTGCTGTCCGCTCGAATACCGATGTGTTGACCGCATTGAAGACGCTGAGCACGATCATCAGCAAGATGATGACGCGCAAACCGCCGAACTGCTGTCGGTACATTTCCACGGTCTTCGGGTAGAAGTCATTCAACTGATCCCATGTTCTCACTTCCTGATTGCGCCAGAGGGTACGCTCCGTAAGCACCGAGGCGACCGTTTGCGTATCGGTCGTCTTGTTGAGCGAAATGACGAGCGCGTTGACGCTCTTGGTGTTCAGTAGTTCCTGGGCAGCCGCCAACGGTATCTTGACCGCGCGGTTGTCGTAGTCCTTGGAGAAGGTCTGGAACACGCCGACGACCTCCAGGTCGAGTGTGTTCATGGCACCGTCGGACGTGCTGACGACCAGCACCACACGGTCGCCGGGATTCAGCCGCAAGGATTTCGCCACACCGTCTCCGACAACGACGGCGTAGTGGTCGTCCTGCTGCAACCGGCGACCAGCCGATAGGTTGAGAAAACTGCTCAGTTTCCTTTCCTTCTCCGGCTCGATACCCTCGCCGTTCACGGCGAGGTCCGCCTTGCCGTTATTGAGCAGCCCCGAAAAACTGAGTCGCGCCATGACATCGTTCACCTGGGGCAAGGAGGCGATCTTCTTCTTGTCCCCTTCAGGATCGGTAACGAGAAACCTGTCCGGCTGGTGCGCTCCATACGTGTAGTAGCCGCCGGTCGCGAGCTGTATGTGTCCGCTTTGCGAATGGACGATTGCTTCTCCGAGCTGCACGAAAACGTCCTCGATGAACCCCTGGCTCAGCGCGAGGCCGGCGGTGCCGAACATGACGGCCGCCACGATCGAAATGGATCGCGCCTTGTGGCGCATCACATTTCGGTACGCCAGGCGCAACGAGGCCAACGATGGCAACCGCGTCTTCCGGCGGCGTTTAGCGGGCGTGGCGGAGCGCATCGACGATATTCAGGCGAGAAGCCTTCCATGCGGGGTAGATACCCGCAAGGAATGCAGTTGCAACTGCGAGCAGCAATGCATTGAGCACGATTCCGGGCGTGACGAGAATGCCGGCGATATAGCCATGAGCCATGCCCGGCGGAGGCGGCATCGGAATCTGAAGCGATGTGATGATCTGGCCGACGGCAAACCCGATTGCCACGCCGGCCACGCCGCCGACGAGACCCATCACGATCCCTTCTCCCAGAAAGCGGCGCAGCACCACGCGTCGCTTGACGCCAAGGGCCATGGAGGTTCCGATCTCGGAGATTCGTTCGCGTACGTTGGTCATCAACGTGTTCGAGATGCTGAGCACGATGATCAAACCAATCATTATCCTGACCATCAGAACCTGTCTCGAGAACAGCGTCACGGTCTTGTTGTAGAAGTCCGCTGCAGCAGTTCTGTACCAAGGCACGAACTCGAGTCCCTGCACCGCCACCTTTGCGCGAATCCTCGCGAGGACCGGATCGGTCTTTTCGGTCTTTTCAAGGAGCACGAGCCAGCTGTGGACTCCCTTGATCCGCAGCAACTCCTGCGCAGTCCTCAACGGGATTCGAAGGGCATAGTCATCGTACGCTTTGGTGACGCTCGAGAAGATGCCGACCACCTTGAGTTCCTTCGCATTGACGCCACCCGAGGGCGTGTTCGCGAGCAGCACAACGTCGTCATTGACCTTGACCCCCAACGTCTGAGCCAGACCCTGTCCCAGCATGACTTCCTTCGCGTCGATGGCGGACAGGAGCCCGCCATCCAATACCTTCAGCGCTCTGCTCATCTTCTGCTCACGTTCGGGATCGACACCCTCCCCGAGAAAGGAAATGGTCGCGTCGGACTTGCTGATGAGACCGTTGAAAGTCAACCGGGGGGCGACGGTGTCCACTTCGGGGAAGGCTTCGAGCAACTCGCGCTCGGCCGACGTCTCGGGAATGAGGAATGCGAAGGGATCGGAGCCACCTGACTCGAGATAGCCCGACTTGACGACCTGGATGTGGCCGATGCGCGCGCGAATCGTGTTCTCTCGCATGTCCTGGTAGTTCCACTCGAAGAACCCGGCCGCGAGCAGCATCGCGACCACGCCACCCGCTATGGAGACGAGACCGAACAGGCTGCGCCGCCGTTGCCGCAGCACGTTGCGCATGGCGAGCCAGAAGTCGAGGCGCGCCACCTCCGACCAACTTCTCAAGCGCTCCTGGATCGCCTCACGCAGGTACATTTCTTGGGGTCGGGGGAACGATTGTGGTTCGGACGGCGGGACCGCCGGAACCCGAAAGCGGTCGCTTCGGCTTGCCGCTCAGAATGGCTGATCAGTAGTCGTACCGGGTCTCGACGTACACGCGGTCCCGGCTGGCGTACCGTCCCAGGATGCCGAAAGCCGGTCCACCGAATACGTCGACGCCAAGGGAGATCCGCAGATTCTTCTCCGGTCGCCAGGTGATCCGTGGGCGAACCAGATATTCGTTGCGATTGACGCTCTGGATCCAGAGAAGCTCGGGCTCCCATTTGCCGATCTTTCCAGCGAGCAGTGCGCTGACGCCGGACTCGTACTGGTCGTACAGCAGGTCGGCGTCGTGGTCGAAAAATACGCGTTGGAAGGCCTGGATGTTCAACCGCGTTTCGGCCGGCAGCGTGAAGTCGAGACCGAACACATAGTCGAAAGTGTCTTGCGTCACGACACCCGTCGGTTCGGTGGTGCGCGTCACGTTGAACTTGCGTCCCGAGGTGTAGACCCCCTCGGCCTTGAAGACAGCGCTGCCGAAATCCTTCGTGACCGTGCCGCCGCCCTGCCAGATCCGCTCGTGGCGGGGCGTGTAGATCAGCGTCGGAGTCGGGACCGTGACGATCTCCCGGTAAAACGTCGTCTGGACATCCGTGCTCTTGTAGTAGAACGCGGACATATCCCAGCCCCCCTTGAGGGTGGACAGACGTGCACCGTAGTTGGAACTGCTCAGATTGCGGCTTGGATAGACCTCATCGTTGAAGGTCTGCGTGAATCCTGCGGGCGGTGGTGTCTGCACCGGGAAGAAGTCCGAACCGGGCTTGCCGACATTGTCTACGCTGTAGTACGGAATCCAGATGACCTCGAGATGCGAATCCTTGAAGAAGTATTCGCCTCGCGCCGCCCATTGAGGTATGCGCTGGATGTCGAGCGACGGCAGAATGTACTGACGGAAATCGCGGGCAGAAACGACGTCGGCGAAATAAAAGCCCACCATCTCGCCCCACACGATGTTCTGGCGGCCGAGGCGCAGGTCCCAGCCCTTCACCGACGTATCGACGTAGGTTTCGCGGATCAGCAGCTCTGCGCGCTGATCGCGCTTGACCGCGTCCGGATAGAAGTCCGAGCCCATGTAGATCGGATCTGCGTCGAACCGTAGCGTCGCTTTCCACTTGAGGTTGTCGTTGATCTGCCCGGACCCGCCGAGCTGTGTCCGGATGACGGCCGTTGACCAGTGGTCCGGCTCGGCATACGTGTATGCAGTCGTGTTTTCGACGAAGCCGCGCCACTTGATCGAAGACGCCGTCGCCTTTGGCGCGGGTTCCTTTGCGGGAGGCGGCGCCACGCCGAACAGCGCGTCCTTGGAAGCCGGCGGTTCCTGCGCCGCACCAGCAGTCGCCTTCTCGGGCTTCGTAACTCCGAACAGATCGTCCTTGCTGAGCGGCAGGTCTGCCTCACTGGAGGGCTTGGCCTTCTTGTCCGTTGCGGCCTGCGCAACGTTCTTGTTGGGTGTCTTCTGGGCGGCAACGGCGGCATCGGGAACGGCCGCCGCAGCGATCAGCACCAGCGTCGGGATCAGTGCGGGGTTCATGCATCCATCCTCTTGATGCCGACGATCGTCTCATCGGGCCGCATCGCCGACATTCGAGACATGTCGACCAGAGACCACTTGCCTTCTTTCCTGACACCCATGATCCGAATCTGGCCGTCCTCGATCCCCACGAGGCGGTCTGCGGCATCGATGACCTTCTTGTCATGCGTCGAGAAGATGAACGTCGTCCCGAGCCTCTGGTTGATGCTTCGCATCAACGCCAGGATGCCATCGCCGGTCTTGTGGTCGAGGTTGGCGGTTGGCTCGTCCGCGAGAACGATCTCCGGCTCGGTTACCAGCGCTCGGGCAATGGCTACCCGCTGTCGCTGCCCACCGCTCAGCTGATTGGGTCGATGCTTGCCGAACTTGCCCAGTTGAACCAGCTCCAGCATTTTCGTAACGCGCTCCCGGCGGTCTTCGGCGTCGAGTTCCGCCATCTGGAGCAAGGGGTACTCGACATTCTCTTCCGCTGTCAGGACCGGGAACAGATTGAAGGTCTGGAAGACAAAACCAATGTTCCGGGCACGGATGTCCGCCAGTTGATCCGGCGACTGTCCCGTGACGTTGTATCCGGCCACTTCGACCTGACCGCTGTCCGGGCTGTCGATGCAGCCGATGATGTTGAGCATGGTGGACTTGCCACTGCCCGAAGGGCCGGCGATGGCGAAGAAGACACCTTTTTCGATGACCAGCGAGACATCATCGAGCGCCTTCACCGTGTGTTCGCCCAGTTGATACTCTTTGGACACGTTCTGCAGCGCCACCACATTCATAGACAGCGTTCCTCGCCCTGATGGCCTTCGTCACCCTGCAGCATAATAGCTGCCAATACCTCCAATGACGACATTCCATGGCCGACATTTACCCCAAAATGCGCAGCACAGCCCGGGACTTGCACATTGCCCTCGCGATTTCCGTCGTTGTCGGAGGCTCTGCCCTCCCGGCGGCGGCACAGGCGCCTGCAGAAGCGGATGCGGTGGCCAGATCGATTGTCCAGAAGGCGGATGAGATCCGGTTCCCCGCCCAGGGATTCGAGGTGGGTGTACGCATTCAGACGTTCGAAGGCTCCACGGAAAGTGACGCCCGTGAGTACAAGGTCCTGTCGAAAGGCAACGATAGCAGCATCGTGATGACGCTGACGCCGGCTTCCGAGCGTGGCCAGATCCTGCTCATGAAAGGCCGCGACCTGTGGCTGTTCGTTCCGAACGTGTCCCAGCCCGTGCGGCTATCGCTCGCGCAGCGACTCACCGGCCTGGTCGCGAACGGCGACATCGCCCGTGCCAATTTCGGCGGTGACTACAACGCCACCGTCATCGGCACCGAGAAGATCGATGGCCAGGCGCACCATGTCCTCGAGTTGATCGCGGCAGACCGCACCGTCACCTACCAGAAGGTCAAGTACTGGGTACGACAGTCGGATTTCGCGCCGCACAAGGCGGAGTTCTATTCTCTGTCCGACCGCCTGTTGAAATCGTGCACGTATGAGAACTACAAGCCACTCGGCGGCCGTGTTCGCCCCACCCGACTGGTGATGTTGGATGCCCTGAAGGCAGACAGCCGCTCCATCATGGAATACCAGGACATGAAGATCCGGGACCTGCCCGACAAGATCTTCACCAAGGAGTATCTGAAAAAGCTCGAGTAGCGTGCCGGCCCGGGTCCGGTGACGCGATTTGGCGCGGTCGACCGCCCGCGCCCATTCTCAAGTGCCACCGTTCGGGCGGGCACGGTCTTTTCTTGCATCCGTGCCCGGCAAGACAAAGAGGATCTGAAATGCATCGAGTTTCACGTTTGCTGCGCCGAAGCGTCACACTGGGCCTGACTGTGCTGGTCCTCGGCATCGGTGCCACCGGTTATGGGGCCGAGGACAAGGCGTCACGATTCTACGAGGATGCCCTCGCCCGTTACGAGAAGAAGGACATCGCCGGCGCGATCATCCAGCTCAGGAACGCGCTGAAGGAAGATCCGAAGAACCTGTCAGCCAACCTGCTGCTGGGCCAGGCACACCTGGCCAACTCGCAGCCGGTCGAGGCGCTGGATGCCTTCGAGAAGGCGTCGAAGTACGGCGCGGACCGATCCGAGGTCGCGGTGCCCATGGCACACGCGCTGCTCGGTACCGGCAAGAGCCGCGAAGTCCTGACGCGTTTTCCGGTGGAAGGCATGACCGGATCGAAGCGCATGGAGATGCTCGTCATCCGCGGCCAGGCCTATCGCCAGGAAGGCGAACTGGTGTCGGCCGAGAGCTCGTTCGAAGAAGCCCGGGGGATCGATCCGAACGCCATCAATGCGACGCTGGCCCTGGCCGATCTCATGAGCGTGCGGGGGCGCAGGACCGAAGCGTTGGCCCTGGCGGACGATGCGATCCGGGTCAAGCCCCAGGACCCCAGCGCCTGGTACGTGAAGGGGTCCATCCTCCAGCGGTTCGGAGACGTCGCGGGGGCCATCAGGGCCTACGACCAGGCACTCACCTTCGACCCACGAATGGTGGACGCCCGCGTTTCGAGGGCGACCCTGCTGCTCAACCTGGGGCGAATCGATGCCGTCGCTGTCGATGTCGACTACCTGAAGCGGGAATTTCCCAACGAACCACGTGCCAACTACCTGCGCGCCGTCTATCTGAGCGGCAAGGGGGATGCGGCGGGTACCCAGGCGGCCCTGATGGAGATCACACAGGCGCTGGACCCGGTACCGATCGACATCCTTCAGGCGCGGCTGCCCGAATTGCTGATGCTCGGTGGCCTGGCGCATCACGGCCTCGGGGCACCGCAGAAGGCGCGCGGCTACCTCAATCGGTTCCTCCAGGTGCATCCCGGGCATCCCGGAGCGAGCAAGGTCATGGGCTCCATGTATCTGGAGCAGCGCGACTACGTCAACGCGCTCTCGGTGCTGGAGCCGCTCCTGAAAACCGCCCCGAACGATCCCCAGGCCCTGGCACTGCTGGCCAGCGCGAATCTCGGACGTGGTCGCGGCCAGCAGGCTGCGCGCTACCTCGAGCGGGCGCTCGAACTGGGCGGCGAGTCGCCGGAAATCCAGGCGACGCTCGGTTTGAGCCTGTTGCGCACCGGCCAGTCGGACGTGGGCATGAAGCATCTCGAAGCGGCGTTTGCCAAGGACCCGAACCAGGACAAGGCCGGCGCCGCCCTGGCATTGCTCTATATCCGGCGCGGCGACCCGAAGCGGGCCGTGGCCATTGCGGAGCAGATGGCACAACGCTTTCCCTCGAATCTCAGCGTCCTCAATCTCGTGGGCGTCGCTCGCGCTGCCGCCGGCGACATGCGCGGCGCCCGGAGTGCGTACGAACAGGCCATCCGGACCGACCCCAGTTTCACCGCGGCCCAACTCAACCTCGCGAAGCTGGATGTACAGGAGAAGAAGCTCGGTGCGGCGAAGGAGCGGTTGCTTGCAGTGGAAAAAGCCCGTCCGAAGGACATCCAGGCGATGTTCGAGCTGGGTCGGCTGGAGGATTCCGCCGGCAATCCCGCGGAAGCCGCCCGCTGGTTCGAGAAGGCCCGCGCGATCGATCAGCGTGACCTCAAGGTCGCACTCGCGCTGACGGACCTCTATCTGCGCACCAAGGAACCGGCCAAGGCGCTGGACATCGTGCGAATCATCGAGCCGTTCGAGGCGGAGAACCTGGAAGTCCTGGCCGCCCTGTCCTCTGCCCTCCTCGCCAACGGGGACAGCAAGGGCAGCATCAACGTACTCACGAGGATGACCAAGATCGCCGAGTTCGATGCCGTCTGGCAGACGCGCATCGCGCAGCTGCAGATGCGGGCGAACAACATGCAGGGCGCCGGCTACAGCCTCGACAAGGCGATCGCGGGCAATCCCGCCTACCTGCCGGCCAGGGTGACGCAGGTAGAGGTGGACCTGCTCTCCGGGCAGATCGATCGGGCGGAAGCGCGCGCGACGGCGATTCTTCGCGAAAAACCGGACCTGGCCATCGGCTATCGGCTGTCGGCCGACGTCGCCATGCGTCGAGGCAAGTATGCCGATGCCGTCAACGGCTACCGGGCAGCGCTTGCGAAGGAACCGTCCACGGAGCACGCGTTGCGGGTATACGAAGCCCATGTGCGGTCGGGGAGCGTCGACAAGGGCATCGCCTTCCTGGAAGGCTGGGCCAAGGATCATCGCGGGGACTTCGCCGTGACCATGGCTCTCGCCGAGGGCTACCTGCGAGCCGGAAATCTTGCGGAAGCACGTGCCCGCTACGAGGCGCTCCTGAAAGAGCGTGGCGAAGAGCCCAATCTGTTGAACAACCTGGCGAACGTGGCTGCCAAGCAAGGCGACGGTGCCAAGGCCGTCGAGTACGCCGAGCGGGCGTTCAAGGCCGCACCCCAGGATGGCCTGATCCAGGACACGCTGGGGTGGCTGCTCGTCCAGAACGGCGCCGTCGATACCGGCCTCAAGAACCTGCGGGAGGCACGTCTGCGCGCCCCCGGCAATCCGGAAGTGCGATATCACCTCGCCGTGGCCCTGGCGCGCTCCGGGCGCAAGGACGAAGCACGCAAGGAGCTCAACGAAGTCATCGCCGCGAACACCCGGTTCGACGGCATCGACGATGCCCGCCAATTGCAGCGGGAGCTGTCCAAGACGCCTTGAGATAGCGTCGACGAACTTTACAGGCCTTGTTGCCGCATCCAGACGAAGACATTTAAATGTCTGTTTAATAAATCATTTATTCCGGGCGCAACTCTTGCTCAATGAAGACCGAAAGCGACATACAGTCGGTCCATTCGGGAGACTTCGGCGTGTTCAAGAAAACAACTATTGCTGTGATGCTGGCGTGCGGTATCGGGGCCACCGGTTCGGCGCAGGCCGCGATCAACTGGGTCTTCGACACCACTGCGCCTCCAACCCCAACCCCTTGTTCCATTTCGGGAAGCAGCTACGGCAACTCCGTCAGCTGCACCAGCGCCACCGCACCTACCCCACAACTGACGCAAGCGACTGCTTGGGCAAACACCGGCGGCAACTCGACGGCGTCCCCCAACGGCACGCTCGAGTCGGCCTACATCGCCAACTATTCGGGCGGTCTGGGGATCACCAACCGCGATGGCGCCAACGGCACGCCAGTGGACCCCAATGAAGGGACTCCGGGCTCATCCACGCCTCCCGAGCATGGCATCGACAACAACCGGAACAGCACGACGACCAATCTGGCGCCGGCCCAATATACGTACGATTCCGTGCTGCTTACCTTCGCGACCGCCGTCACGCTGACGGGCGTCACGATCGGCTGGATGGATACGGACAGCGACATCACCGTTCTGGCATACCAGGGCGCTGCCGGTGGCCAGGGCCTTGCGGGCAAGACCTACGCGCAGCTGACCACCTCCGGCGACTGGAATCTGGTGGGTCACTACTCCGACCTGGTGTCGAACACGGTGAAGACCATCAACGACGCCACCGGCGTCAATACGCCGACCGGTACGAGCGTCTCATCGCAATACTGGCTGATCAGTGCCTACAACCCGCTCGTAGGGCTGGATGGCATCGCGCAAATGACCACCGGCAACGACTACTTCAAGCTGCTGTCCGTCTCCGGCGTCAAGCCCGGCGGCAAAGCGCCGGAGCCCGGCTCCCTCGCGTTGCTCGGCATCCTGGCGGCAGGCGCCGTCGGCGTGAAGCGATTCAAGAAGAAAATGCGGCCGGCAGTGAGCTGACGCTCGGTCCACAGCAGTATCCAATCAGACCCCGCCAAATGGCGGGGTCTTTTTTTGCTCAGCCGTTTTCATTCGAGGCGGCAATCGGTTAACGTTACGGGCTCCGCCCTGCATATCGATCCGCAGAATGTCGGTTAATCTGACAATCCGATAGATTTTCGCCCCGGGCAGCCAAATCACCGCATTGCGGGGCCGGGATTGGCACCCGACGCTATGCATCCAGTCGACAGAACGCGATTCGCGCATGCAGAAGATCCTCCTGGTTGAACCCGATGCGCGATTGCGCGAATGGGGCCGCCTGCACCTCACGACCCTGGGGTACTCGGTCACGGTCATGGGCGACAACCAGCGCGCACTGGAATTCGTGCGCAACGAACTGCCTGACCTGACCCTGCTCGCCACCGATTCGCCCGGGATATCGGCCTTTGCGCTCGCCGCCGCCATCCGCTCCGGGCAGTCGACCGCCCACTCGCAGATCGTGTTCCTGGTGCCGGGGGACGACGCGGGATCGCTTGCCCAGGCCCAGGCTATCGATCCGCAGGCTGCGCTGACCAAGCCGTTGTCGCGGCCGGTCCTTCTGGAAGCCGTGCTGTCGCGTCTGAGCCGTGCCGATGCGGCTCGCGCAGCCCGCGCTGCGCCGACGCCCGCGCGCCCTGCGGCTGCTGCGCCGGCCTCGACGGGCGGAACGTCCGGCCTGCTCGTGGAGGCCAAGGACGCTTCCGTCCTGGTGGTGGTGCTGCGCAATCTCGTATCCCTTGCTCGCTCGATGCGGGCGCGGACCCTCGAAATCCTGATCGAACGCTTTGCCGACGATGCGCGTGAAGTGATTCTGGCGAGCGGCGGCTGGTGCATCCGAGCGGACGCGTCCGGGCTGACCGCCCTGTTCGAAGACGGCCCCCACGCCGATCGCAGCCACGCTGCCCGCGCGGTGGAATCGGCCCTGAGGATCGCGCTCACCGCGAGGCGGGTGAAGCGTTGGGCCGACACCACGCTGTCGGACGTCCACATTCCGCCCTTGTCGGTCGGGTGCGGCGTCCACAGCGGCGAAATCATAGTGACACGGCTGTCAGTGAGTGGGCACTTATCTCCCAGCATCGCAGGGCAGACGGCCGATATCGCCTTGCGCCTCAACGGGCGCGCGAAGGGCCTGGGCTGGAGCGTGGCGGCATCCGAGTCCGCTGCGTTCCTCGCTGGATCCCGCTTCAAGTTCGGTCGTCGAGCGACGCTGACCGATACCGACCACGGCGTCACCATCCCGGTCATCGAGGTGCTCGGCTTCAACCCCGGAACCGCCCGTCCCGGTGAACTGCCGTTGATGGCTGAAGTGCGGGAAGCCGTGCTCGCCAGCGCCGTGTTGTCGAGGCTGGCCGGCGATGCTGCACCCGCAGAAACGGACAAGACGATCATCGTCACCATGAACCGTGGCGATACCGACCCCTTCCCCGAGATACCGCAGCGGCGCATCGCCCGCCGCCTGCGCCAGAGCGATCACGTCCTGAGCTACGTGTCGATGCACGTTCCCACCGACCGCGAGGAGATCGTGCGCACGATCGCCCTGGACACCAGTCCGCCGGAACTCGTCGACGCGTACCTCGAAGACTATCGGTTGTTGTCCGGTCTCGAGCAACGCAACGTGCTCACCATCTACGAAGTCGGACGCACACCCTCGCTCGCCTACGTCGCCGCGGAATGGCTCGGCGGCGGCACTCTAACCGAAGCGATCCGCAGCAAGCTGCCCGTGGGTTTGGCGCTGAACTACCTCGCCCAGATGTGTTTCGCGGTGGATGCGGTACACGGCATCGGCCTGCCCCATGGCGCCTTGCACAGCGGCCACTTCATGCTTCGCGAGGACGGCGTAGTCGTACTCGCGGATTTCAACGTCCAGCAGCGCGCCCTCGATACGCTGAGCATCGCGCGCGCCGCACCCGAGGGAGCGTCGCAGACACCGCCGCGCGCCACCGGGGACGATGCCGCCACCATCCGGCGGGACTTCCGATCCCTCGGCCTGGTCCTCCAGGGCATGCTCACCGCCGATCCGACGCTCGCACAGACGTCGAACGACATCTCGGGTCCGACCCTCGAAGCCCGCACCCGGCTACCGATCGAGCTCTCGCCGTTGCAACCGATACTGGACGGCCTGCTGGGCGTAGGCGATCAGCGCCCCATCGAACGGGCGGAGGAAGTGCTCGTCGAGTTGCTCGGGTTGCGCGAAGTGTTCCCCTTCGACATCCGCTCCGGCGACGCAGGACGGGCCGGGGATCTCGCCTGAAGCAGCTCGGCGCTCGCTCCTGCGGCCGTTACTTCTGCAGGGACTTCAGCAGGATCGAGAGCGGCTTCCCGGGAATCGCATAGGTGATCCCGCTGGGCTGGCTGATGGCCGACTCCTTCGTGCCCTTCACGAACACCATATCGATGATGCCGACGACCTCGCCGGTACGGGGGTCGTAGAGCGGGCTGCCGCTGTTGCCCGGATAGGCAGTGGCATCCAGCTGGACGATCGGATACGGATTGCTGGCGAGCCGCTTGATGGTTTTCGTATCCAGTTCGCCGGCCGAGTTGCCGGGCAGCGCGATGGGGGAGATGGCGCTCACCATCGCCCGATGGGTCGCGGGAACGAGCCCCAGCACCACGCCGATGGGGAAGCCCGTGAACAGCAGGTCCTGGCCTTCCTTGAGCGCGCCGGCGTCCGACACCGGCAGCGCCGGCAACGGTACGCCTTCGATGCCGAGCACGGCGATGTCGTACTCGCGGCTGATGAGCAGTGCCTTCGCCTGGCGGATCTGGGCAGCCACGCCGCCCGTGGCTGACGGAATCGCAACGGCGATCATTTCGCGGCGCTCGGGCTCGACCAGTGGCGGCAGCACATGCGCGCTCGTCACCACGGTCAGTCCGTCACCGACCACGAAGCCGGTACCGGAGAACGTATAGGCGGGATTGCGCGTCCGCTCATAGGTCCCGACGGCGACGATCGACGGCTTGACCTTCGCGATCGTGTCGATCGGATCCGCGAATACGTGACCGACCGATACCAGGCACAGCAAACCGCTGCCGAGGACCAAGGCGGCCCCCGAGCGCAACCTCACGCTACCTGTCCCGCTTTGGCCTGCTGAACGTACCATGGCAGCGCTTCCTCCAGACCCGCCTTCAGGTCGTGCGTCGGTTCGAATCCGAGCAACCCGCGAGCCTTGGAAATGTCCGCCTGCGAATGGCGCACATCGCCCGCCCGGAATTCCTTGTAGCGCGGCGATTTCCCCGCCAGGTGCGGCGCGTGGACACCAAGCAGGTCACGCAGCGTCATGAACAGCGCGTTCAGGGACGTCCGCCCACCGACGGCCACATTGTAGGCTTCGTTCATCGCCGCTGCGTTGTTCGTCATGGCCGACAAGATGTTCGCCTGCACGACGTTGAGCACGTAGCAGAAGTCGCGCGTCGTTTCGCCGTCGCCGTAGATGTCCACTGGGGCGTCGTGCAACATGGCGCGAACCCAGCGCGGAATCACCGCGGCATAAGCGCCGTTCGGATCCTGGCGCGCACCGAACACGTTGAAGTAACGCAGGCCGATGGTCTGCAACCCGTAGCAACGACCGAAGACGTTCGCGTAGAGCTCGTTCACGCGCTTGCTCACGGCGTAGGGAGACAGCGGTTCGCCGATCTGGGACTCCACTTTCGGCAGCCCGGGATAGTCGCCATAGACCGAACTCGACGAGGCGTAGACGAAGCGCTTCACGCCGGCGTCCTTGGCGGCCGCCAGCATGTTGATGAAGCCCGTCACGTTGGCGGCGTTGGAATCCAGCGGCGTCTCGATCGAACGGGGAACCGAGCCCAGTGCCGCGTGGTGGAGCACGTAGTCGACGTCGCGACATGCAACACGGCACGCTTCGGCCTCGCGGATGTCGGCTTCGAGGAATCGATGCCGCTTCCAGCGCTCGGCGCCCACCTGGCCGCTGACGTCCTCCAGATTGGAGCGATGGCCGGTCGCGAAGTTGTCCAGGCTCGTGACGCGCTGCCCGAGTTCGAGCAGCCGCTGGACCAGATGCGATCCGATGAAGCCGGCTCCGCCGGTCACCAGCCAGTGATGGGAATGCTGCGAAAGATTGCCCGCAACCTCGGCAGGCAGCTTCAAGGCGGTCACGTCAGAGCCGCCAGACTTCGACGCCGCGCTCTTTCAGGGCAGCCTCGTCCATCATGCATTTCACGTCGATGATCACGCCGCCCGGACGCAGTTTCGTCACGAAATCCGCTGCGGGACGATTGGCGAACTCCGTGTGCGCAACTGCCAGCACCACTGCTGCCGCCGGAGGCAGCGAATCCCAGTCCTCGATCTTCACGCCGTACTCGTGGGCGGCTTCCGGTGCATCAGCCACCGGATCGTGAATCCGCACGCGCGCGCCGTAGGACTCCAGTTCCCGAACCACGTCGATCACGCGGGTGTTGCGCGTGTCCGGGCAGTTCTCCTTGAAGGTGAAGCCCAGCACGATCACGTCATCGCCCCGCACCGCGAAGCCCGACTGGATCATGCGCTTCACCGTCTGCTCGGCGACGTACTTGCCCATGTTGTCGTTGATGCGCCGGCCGGCCAGAATCACCTGCGGGTGATAGCCGACCTTTTCGGCCTTGTAGGTCAGGTAGTACGGATCCACGCCAATGCAGTGGCCCCCGACCAGTCCGGGTCGGAACGGCAGGAAGTTCCATTTCGTTCCCGCGGCCTTGAGCACTTCCATCGTGTCGATGCCCAGACGGTGGAAGATCAACGCCAGCTCGTTCATCAACGCGATGTTGAGATCGCGCTGCGTGTTCTCGATGACCTTGGCGGCTTCGGCGACCGCGATGCTGCTCGCGCGGTAGACCCCGGCCGTGATCACGCTGCCGTACAGTTGCGCCACGCGCTCGAGCGTCTCCGGCGTGTCGCCGGAAACGACCTTCGTGATCTTCGTCAGCGTGCGTTCCTTGTCGCCGGGATTGATCCGTTCCGGCGAATAGCCGACGAAGAAATCCTTCTTCCATTTCATCCCGGATTCGCGCTCGATGATCGGAACGCAGACTTCCTCCGTCGCCCCGGGATAAACCGTCGATTCGAAGACCACGACGGCACCGCGCTTGAGATTCTTGCCCACCGACTTGCTGGCACCGACCAGCGGCGAGAAATCGGGCTGGTGCGCGTCATCCACGGGCGTGGGCACCGCCACGACGATGTAGTCGGCGCGGGACAATGCCTTCGGATCGGTCGTCACCTCCAGTTGCGTGGCCGAGCGAAAGTTCTCGGTCGAGACCTCTCCGGTGGGATCCACGTAGCGACGATAGGCGTCGATCTTCGCTTCGGACAGATCGAAGCCGATGGTGGGGCTCTTCTTGCCGAACTCGACCGCGAGGGGGAGGCCTACGTAGCCGAGGCCTACGACTGCGATGGTGTGCATGGTTTTTTGTGTTCCGATGTAGAAAATCCGAGATTCCGTGAGCCGGCTCGCGCTATTGCGCGGCGAGAAGCTTGGCAGCCTCTTCCTTGATCGCCGGCACCGCCGGCAGGGTGCCGATCTCCTCGAGCTGTTTCTTCGCGTCACCGCGCTTGCCGGCGGCGATCAGCGCCTTCGCATAGTTCAGCCGGACGGTGGGGCTGCGCGGTGCGATCTGCACGGCCTTCGCGAGCAATTCGACACCATTGTCCGGCTTTCCATTCTGCACGTAGAGCCCGCCGACCGTGTCCAGTACGGCCGCGCTATCGGGCGCTGCGGCAAGGGCCTTCTCCGCCAGCACGAGCGCCTCCGGATCCCCCGACTGGCCAAGGGCCCAGGCGAGGTTGTTGATCATGGCGACGTTGCCTGGCTGAGCCTTCAGCGCCAGGCGATACCAGCGCGCAGCGCCCGGGTAGTCCTTGCGTGACATCTGGTACTCGGCCATGTACGTGGCGACCGTCAGATCCTTGGGGTGCCTGGCGGCCCAATCCGTGACAACGGCATCCGCCTCCGCCTTCTTGCCCTGGTCGTTGAGCAATCCGAACAGCCGGAGGGTCACGGCGGGCGCGTCCTTCGTCTTGATCGTGCTTCTCAGGAACGCCTCCGCCTCGGCCGTTTTCTTCTGTGCGACGAGCACGTCGGCTTCGGCAATGTAGCCGAGCACATTGGTGGGAGTGCGCTTCTGGAGCGTGCGAGCTTCCGCCATGGCTTCGTCGAACCTGCCGGTCGTGATGCCGATCCTGATCAGCCCCATCAATGCGGCCGCCGAGTTCGGCTCGCGTTCGAGTGCCTTGCGCAGCGCCCCCTCGGCGCCCTTCCAGTCCTCCGCGGTCGAGTACGCTTCCGCCTGGCGGATGTAAGGCGCCGCGGATTTCGGCACCATCGTGGCGAGCTTGGCGTAGCTGGCGACGGCCTGGTTGCTGTCGCCGGCAATGGATTGCACCTTGGCCAACGCACCCAATACCGACGCGTCGTCCGGCAGAGCTGCCTGTGCCTCCTGCGCCGCGAGCAGGGCTCCCTTGACGTCGCCTTTCTTCGTGAGCATCTCGATCTTGGCAAGGCGCCCGCGAACCGTGCCGGGATTCGCGCTGATCGCCCGATCGATGGCCTTCTCGATCTCGTTCGGATCGGCGCCCGAGCGCTGTTTCAGTCCCACCAGGGCGATCAATGCGTCCTCGTGCTTCGGATCCTTGGCGAGAATCGCTTCGTAACGCTTGGCCGCATCGCCCGGCTTTGCCTCCTGCAGATCCATCGTTGCAAGGTTCTGTGCTGCCGGGTAGTAGGTGGGCTGCAGCTTGCTGGCCTGCTCGAAGGCCGCTCGAGCACCTGATCGATCACTCTTGGCCAGCAGGACCATTCCCGTGAAGTTGTGCGAGATCGGATTGTCCGGTTGTTTCTTTTTCAGTGTATTGACGGCGGCCATGGCCTTGTCGAGGTCGCGTTTGTTCAGGTAGTACGTGATGAGCGCGACATCGGCCTCGTATTGCGTCGGATCGGCAGCGGAGGCGGCCTGGAGCTCCTGTACCGCCCGTTGCGTGTCCCCGCTCGCCATGCGCGCCTGCCCCAGACGAATACGCGACAGCACGTTCTTCGGATCGAGTGCGATGGACTTCTCGAAATCCTCCACCGCTTTCTTCGCATCGCCGCCACGCAATGCGATCTCGCCGGCGAGAGACCAGGTCGTCGAGTCATCGGCAGCGCCCTTGAGCAACGGCGGAAGTGCGGTCCTGGCCTTGTCGAGCTGCCCGCTACGGAGGTATGTAGAGACGAGCAGACGCCGCGGATACATCGCTTCGGGCGTCGCTTCCAGAGCCTTGAGCAGATATTCCTCCGCCTGCACGAAGCCGCCGAGATCGTGCTCCACGGTCCCTGCCAGCAGGAACGCCGGCTGATAGTCGGGCACGTCCTTCATGAAGTTGCGCAGCTGCTCTCGCGCCCGCGCGCGGTCGCCTTCGGAATAGGCAACCAAGGCATCGAGGTACAACGCGATCACGGCTCTCGGTGCCGCCTTCTTAAGCTTCGCGACCCACTCGGCCGCGCCCTTCGGATCCTTCTCCCGCACCAGCAGGGGAACGAGGCTCAGGTACGGCCGGACGGACGTCGGCCGTACTTCGACCTCCTTGATGTAGTACGCAATGGCTTCCTTCGTCCTGCCCTCGGTGGCGAGAAGATCGGCCTTCAACTGCAACGCATCCAGGGATTGAGGCGTAGCGGCCAGCACCTTGTCGACGATCGTCTGCGCCTGCGGAAGATTGCGCTCCAGCGCGTTGATCCTGGCGACACCAAGCTGTCCTCTCTGCGACCCGGGATCCGCCGCGAGCGCCTTCGCGTAGGCGGTCCTGGCGTCGATGACCTTGCCGATACCCAGATAGGCGTCACCCTCGAAGGCATGAAGGGTAGCCTTGACCTCGGCGCCCTTCGCATCCTCCGGCATGGCCTCTCTGAGCACCTTGTCGAACTGCCCGGTTTCCGCAAGCACGCCGATCAAGGCCGGCTGAACCCGCGCGCGGTCGAACCCGACCGCCAGCGCCTTGCGCAGTTCGATTTCGGCGGCAACCGGATCGCCGGATTCGTGCAGCGCAATGCCGAGCAGGTATCGGGCTTCTCCGGAGTTCGGCTCCTTCTGCAGGGCATTCTTGAGCTCGATGATGGCCGGTGCGTACTCGCGCTTTTCGACATAGGCCTTGCTCGATGCGATGTAGCTGTCCGCTGAATTGCGACCGCATCCGGAAAGCGTGGCCACGAGGAGCACGACCAGCGCAACGCCCGCGCGACATGGAATGTTCGGGATCACTGTTCCTTTGCCTTTGGAAACATCGAACGCTTGATGAAAGGACCTGGCCCGGGCCGCGTCAGGTGCGCAGCCCGTATTTGTCCATGAGGTCGTACAGCGTCGGGCGGCTGATGCCGAGCAGCTCCGCGGCCTTGCTGACATTGCCACCGGAGCGTCCGAGCACACGCATGACTGCCTCGCGCTCGGCCTGATCGCGAACGCGGCGCAGGTTGAACGCATCCGGATCGACCTCCACCGGCGTGAGGTCGAAGTCCTCGGAACGCAGCGTGGACGACTCCGCCATGATCACTGCGCGCTTGGTACGGTTCTCGAGCTCCCGCACGTTGCCCGGCCAGGGAAACGCGTCGATCGCCTCGATGGCGTCGGGCATCAGGGTCAACGTGCCCGAGCGTTGCTCCTCGGCGAAACGGCGTATGAACGCTTGCGCGAGCAGCGATGCATCGCCCTTCCGGTCCCGCAACGGCGGAATCTCCAGCACGATCTCCGCGAGGCGGTAGTAGAGGTCTTCGCGGAAACGGCTGCCCACGATCAGTTGCTTCAGATCCTGGTGGGTCGCACACACGACCCGCACGTCCACGGCGATCTCTTCTCGACCGCCGACGCGCTCGATCACGCGCTCCTGCAGGAAGCGCAGGAGCTTGGCCTGGAGGGGCATGGGCAGGTCGCCGATCTCGTCCAGGAACAGCGTGCCCTTGTTCGCAAGCTCGATCTTTCCGGGGGTCTGCTTGACCGCACCGGTGAAGGCGCCGCGCTCGTAGCCGAACAGTTCGCTCTCCAGCAGGTTCTCGGGAATGGCGGCGCAGTTGATCGCAACGAAGCGGTTCGACTTGCGAGGAGACAGGTCGTGCAGCGCACGCGCCAGCACCTCCTTGCCGGTGCCGGACTCGCCGAGCAGCATCACCGTCGCGTTGGCGGAGGACACCTTCTCGATGGTGCGGCACAGACGCTGCATGCCGGGGTCACGGGTGATGATGCCCGCCAGACCCTTGAGCGACTGCGCCGTCTGCAGCCGCTTGTTCTCGTCCTGCAGCTCGTACAGCCGGAACGCGCGTTCGATGATCAGCGACAGCAGGTCCGGATCGAAGGGTTTCTCGCAGAAATCGTAGGCGCCGAAGGCCACCGATTTCACCGCGTTCGCCCGGTCGTGCTGGCCGGTGATCACGATCACCTTGGTATCGGGAGAGGCAGCGAGGATCTCGGGCAGCAGTTGCAGTCCGACCGTGGGGTCGTCCGGATTCGGAGGCAGCCCCAGGTCCATGGTCACGACCGCGGGCTCGTGCCGGCGCAACTGCGCCATCGCCGAGTCCCGGTCGTCGGCCACCAGTACTTCGTAGCGATCCAGGGCCCAGCGCATCTGCGTCTGGAGGGCGGGATCGTCCTCGATCACCAGAAGGGGTTTGCGCTTTTCGCTCATGCGTGTTCGACGTGGGGTCTGGATTCGGACGAGGCTTCGGGGGCCGCCGGGAGGTCGATCCTGAACCGGGTTCCGACGCCGGGCTTGCTGTCCACCGTGATCTTGCCGCCGAGCTCCGTGAGGTACTGCTGGCATTCGTAGGCGCCGATCCCCATGCCAGTTTCCTTGCTGGAATGAAACGGGCGGAAAAGATGACGTTCCACGAACTCTTCGGTCATGCCGATGCCGTTGTCTGTCACTTCGATCACGATGGCGTTCGGCGCAGGCGTGGCGCTGACGGCCACCTTGCCGTGCGGAGGTGTCGCATCAAGCGCGTTCTGTACCAGGTGCCCGATGACCCGTTCCAGCCGCTCCTCATGGGCGATGGCCCGCAGGCGGGGCGCCACTTCCACGGACACGTCCCGGCCCTGTTTCCGGTGCGCCGCACCGATGCGGCCGATGACCTCCCCTACGTCCACCGCGATAGGATTCGCGATGGGGGCGGCGCCCGAGCGCAATTGCATCAGCAGGCGATTCATGCGCTCGACGACGTGCTCGATCGTCGCCAGCATGTCCTTCTGGAATTCGGGATTCGCCGCATGCCGCTCCGCGTTCTTCATCATGAGCTGCAACTGCGCGACGAGATTCTTCAGATCGTGCACGACGAACGCCGACATCCGGCTGAAAGCATTCAGCTGCTCGGCTTCCACGAGCGCGTTCGTGGCCCGCACATGCCCGAGGAAAGCAGCGGCCTGCCGGGCAGCCGCCTTGAGCAGATCCAGCACCTCCCAGTTCACGTCCACCGCCACCCGCGGCTGGGTGAGCAGGACGAACCCCATCAGGCCATCGGAACCCTGCAGTGGAATGATCAGCCACGCCGAAGGTGCGCCGCGCAGGATCTCGGGGACGATGACCGTGGCGTGATGGGTCCGGAGGCTCTCGAGATTCGTGACGTCGACGATCCAGCCCGAGTCGCGCAGGAAGTGCAGGAAGGCCGTTTCCGATACATCGGCACCCGGCATGGCCGGCATGTTCCAGCGCGCGCACTGCCGGGCGACACCGTCCTTCTCGATCAGCCACAGCGCACCGCCCGCGCTTTCCACCAGATTCGACAGGGCCTGGATGCAGCGCTGGTACACGTTGCCGGTCTCGTCCGGCTCGGCCAGCATGGCCGTGAAGCGCAGCCACTCTTCGCGGTAGTCGTAACGGTAGGAGAAGAAGTTCTTGCTGATGAATACCCGAAGGCGGGCCCGGACCGACCCGGACAGGAACAGGACGCCCAGGACCAGGAAGGCCGCGAACAGGAAGACGATCTGGATCGCCTTGCCCCACTCGCCGCCGAACACACGTACGTAGTACCCGGCCGAGGCCACGGCGAGCATGTAGAGCCCGGACAGCACCAGCGCCGTGGACCCGAACACGACGTTGCGGGAGACCGCCACGTCCAGTGCCCAGGCGCGGTTGCGGGCAGCCGCCATCATGAGCAAAGGGACGGTCAGCGCATGGATGAGACCCCGGATCGCCCAGAACTGCTGATCCAGGTCGCGGATGAGCATGGCGTCCGAAAACATCACGAGGTCGTAGGCGAAGGCGGCGCCCAGGGCAAGGCACAGCGGCTTCACGCCCCAACGTCGCGCCTCCGGCGTGCTGCGGTACGCGTGCTCGCAGAACATCAGCGCGATCACGCAGGCGACGACCCACGCACCGCTGGCCCATGCAACGTAGTCGGTGGCGGATTCGTGCAGGATGGGCGTCAGCGCGAACCCGGCGGCGCCGGCAGCCGCCGCCACCGCGGTTGCGAGGATCGCGAGTCTTTGTGTGGAACCTGTGGTGTGCCACCATCCCTTCGCTTCGCCGGCACCGCTCTGGAAAAACAACGTGCCGAGAAATACGGTCCAGAAGATGATCCGGAGGGCATCCAGTCCCTGGTACGCGATCCAGGACGGCCGCCCTGGAACCAGCGCGAAACCCACACCCCCGATCGCCCAGGCGGTTTCGAACGCCAGCGCGGCGATGAACAGGCGTGAACGGGCACTCTTCCTCGATCGGAGACCTGCCTGGAGCGCGAAAACGCCGAACGCGACCACCGCCAGCAGATAGCTGACGACCGAGAGCTGGACCGCCGTGAAATTCATCGGGTTCTGGATCGGTGCGGGAAACGGTCCCGACGACTATCGGGCTCGTTGAAGCAAATGGAAAATTTTACCCGAGCCATGCGTGCTAGAGCCCTGGCGTTGCGCCGCCCCGACGAATTCCAGCGTCGATGGTTTTGTCGGGCATTCTCGCCGCGTGACGCATGGCTGGACCTCGTCCCTGGGGCGCACTGCATCGATTCTCCGGCTGGGGCACCGCCGACCGCTACTCGTGAGCCTGGTTGGATGGTTCTTGCGGATTGGACGTTCGGCGCCGGTGGCGGACGGGACGCAATCCTAACAACAGCGCGGATCAAAGTCACGTCAGCAAATATGTTCTCAAACATACAGATAGAAATTATCTATGTTAGATTTCCCGTGTCTTCAACGAATCGATGTACATCGGGGCAGGATTCGCGAATGGCCGCCCTGGATCGGGCCTGATCATGCAGCGAGCAAGAACATGACCTTCTCGGCCGATGAATTGTCGTGCGACGCTTCGGGTAAGCTGTTGTCACGTTTCGGCGCCAGGCGTTGCACTGGGCGACTCCATGTTCGGTCCATGGTCGCGGCGACCCAGCGATTCCGGGCCTTGCGACCGTGCGGTCCGGGCTCGCGAATGGCAATCGGGGATTCGGGTGGGGTGAACCCATGTTCCTGCTGAAGAAGATTCTGGCTGCGCTGGCATTGCCGCCGACGGGCCCCCTGTTGCTGGCATTGGCGGGCCTTGTCCTCTGGAACCGTCTGCCGCGCGCCGGCCGGGTGCTGGCGTGGTCGGGAACACTCGGGCTCTTGCTGCTTTCACTGCCCCTGGTGGCCGCCGCTCTGTCGATTCTGGTCTGCGATGCCGATGCCCTCCAGAGGCCGGACGCCGTCGACGCACAGGCCATCGTGATTCTGGGCTCGGGCATCCGCACGGAAACACCGGAGTATGGCGCGGACGCTCCCAGCGCCATGACCCTCGAACGCCTGCGCTACGGCGCCTTTCTGGCGAAGCGAACCGGGTTGCCGGTCCTGGTGTCCGGCGGCGCAGTCTTCACCGGCAATCCGGAGGCGGGTGTCATGAGCGAAGTACTCGAGCGCGAGTTCGGCGTGAAAGTCACCTGGCGCGAGGGGCGGTCGCGCGACACTCATCAGAACGCGGCGTTCTCGGCGCCGTTGTTGCACGACGCAGGCGTGAAACGGCTGCTCCTGGTCACACACGGCATCGACTCGCGACGGGGTCGGCGGGAGTTCGAGTCCCAGGGTTTCGAGGTCATCGCGGCGCCCACGGTGATCCCGACGCTGTCTGCCGACAGCCTGTGGGACCTCATTCCGAGCATGGGCGCCCTGCGAGGCAGCTATTTCGCACTCTACGAATTGCTCGGCAATCTTCAGGTGGTCCTTCGGGAACAGCTGTACGAACCCTCTGGCCCCGGTCAACGCTCACCGACTTCACCATCGAACGGATAGATCAACGTGCGTTCCCCCTCGTTTGCACCCTTCGCGATCCTGTTCGGGGTCATTGTCCTGATCACCTACGGAAGCCTGTTCCCGTTCGAGTTCGACGGCTCGGACTTCGCGAACCGTCTCCAGGAATCGATGACGAACCTGCGTCTCTGGACTTCCAAGGGCGATGTCCTCGGCAACGTGGGCCTGTTCGTGCCCTTCGGTGCAGCGGGTATCTGGGCGTTCCGGCGCCTGACGAATGTCTGGATGGCCGCGGCGATCACGCTGATCTCCGGGATCGCTTTCGCCGCCGGTCTCCAGGTCTTGCAGGTACTGGTGCCCACGCGCTCCCCGGCGATTGCCGACATCCTCTGGAACGGCTTCGGCGTAGGTATCGGCCTGACTATCGGTATCGCCGCGCAGGGCCGCGAGCTGCTCCGGCGGGATGCCATCGACACGCAACGTCTTCTATCGCTGATTCTGGTGGGCACGTGGGCGATGGCGGAGCTCCTGCCGCTCGTTCCCACGCTGGACTGGCAACAGATCAAGGAGAACCTGAAACCCATCTGGTACGCCCGCAAGCTCGATCTGTCCGATACCCTCCTGCTGGCCACGGAGGTCTTGCTGGTCGGGGCGCTCCTGCGACACGCCTTCGCGAGGGGACGCACGGTCCTGATCCTCGGAGGCCTGCTCGCCGCCGTCCTGTTCGGAAAAGTGATCAGCGCCCGGTCGACACTGGATCTGGCAACCGTCGCAGGGTTCGCCGTCGGCTTCGTCGCAAGCGGGGTACTGCATTGGCGGACGCCTCGTCGCGCGGTCCCGATCTCCGTGCTCGCGTGCGTCACGGCGCTCACGATCTCGGCCTTCACCCCATTCAAGCTGGTGGCGTTTCCGGCGGAGATCCACTGGATTCCCTTCGAGAGCTTCCTCGAGGGCGGCATGCTGGACAACGCGCGATCGCTGCTGGCTTCGATGTTCCGCTACGGCGCGATGCTCCTGCTGGTCTGGCGAACCAGCGGGCACGTGATCGGGGTGGGCACCGCACTTGCGTTCTGGGTTGCACTCATCGAGATCGGACAGATCTGGATCGCAGGCCACACGGCGGACCTCACCCAGCCACTTCTCGTGATCGCCATAGCCACGGCCATCAAGCTGGTTGCGGGCGACCGCGCACCGCGCCAATCGGTTCAGACCGCACCGACGCCTGCGCGCACGCCGTCCGCTCCCAGTCCCGTTCCGCTGCCGCCACGAGCCGGAAGTGCGGTTGCCGCGTTCTCATGGAAAGCGCTGCTGCCGCTGGCGGGCGTCTCGCTCGCGATCGCCGTCTGCCTGTTCGCCGTGTTGCGCCTGCCGGGCATCCCCTACAACGTGCGCGAGCTGTTCCTCCTCGACGGATGGTTTCCGGTGCTGGTGCTGTTCGCCCTGGCGACTCTATGGCCGGGACTGGGAACGCGCTGGGCCGCGCATCGGTTGGCGCTGAGCAACAGGCCGATCCTCGCCCTGCCACTCCTGTGGTTCCTGGTCGCCATGGGCAATCTGCTGCTGCTCTTCGTGAGCGTGACGGAAGAGAGCCTGCTCGACATCTGCGGCAGCAACAACCTGTTCTGGTTCGTGACGAACCGGTCGACCTGGGGCGAATCGGCACGTTCGTTGTTCCTCGCCATCAATTCACCCGAGTTCGTTGCCTTCTTCGAGCGCCCCGTACGCTTCGCGGCGTTGTTCGGCCCACTCGTGATCCTGCTGACGATGATGTTCGCGATCATCGAACGGCGGGCCTCACGAGGACTCGACTGGCGCTGGATGGCCGGCATGGTCGCCGTGGCAATACCGCTGCTGTGGCTGTGCAAGATGATCGCGTTCACCTGGTCCTCCACCGACAACCTCAATGAACTCATCGCGCGGCCGGGACCTTGGTCCATTCGAGGAGGTGCCTACCTGTGGGTGCTGCTTGTGGTCCTGTGTTTCACCGCCGTCATCGTGTCGCGCGCGCGCAGCGCCGGCACCGTGGCGCTGGCGGCGGGCATGGCGATCGGCACCCTGCCCGTTACCTGGTGGTTGCTGAATGCGGGGTTGAACCCCACGGTTCACAAATACGGCCTCGTGTTCTCGGGCGCGCAGTTCCTGCTCGGACCGGATCGGAGCCATCTCCTGGATTCCGGCACGTTGTTCCTGCGCTGGAGCGTCATACACCTGGGTTTCGTACTTCTCATCGCCTTCGCCGCCGTCCAGGCGGAGAACATCGCCGGCCTCAGGCGCGCTTCCGGTCGACCTGCGTCGGATCGAACGCTCGACGCGTTGCCCGCGGAATCAATGGGACGGCTTGCGTGAGAGCTCGAGCTTCCAGCGCCGGGATGCCACCTTCGCGTAGGCGCCCACATCGCCGGCTGTGCGCGGGTTGCCATCGAAATCCAGTTCCGATCCCGGCAGGGCCGGTATCGCGCGCCCACTGACCGGGCCTGGCGCCACTTTCGGCCAGAGCCGAAGGTCTTCACCCAGGCGCCCGGTCGGATTCTCGAGAAGGCCGGATGCGAGTTCCGGTGTGCCGACGAGATTCTCGCGGGCATCGACGCCTTCCATCGCCGGCTGTGCGAAGACGATGTTGCGGCCGACGTACTGTCGGGCGTCGTTGCCGTACCCGACGAAACGAATCCCTGCGCCCGACGCCAGCACGGTGTTGTAGAAGACGCGCACGGCCCTGGGCACGTCATTGTGCGGCAGGATCGCCACGGCCGCGCCGTTCGGGTTGACGAGCACGTTGTCGTACAGCGCGATGTTGCCTTCGCCCTGGAACAGGACCTCGGTCGGGTTGCCGTGGAAGAGATTGCCGTAGACAAGATAGTCGTCGTCGGCTCCGACGCCTCGAACCGGCAAATGGCCGATCAGGACATTCGGCCGCGCCAGCGGGCCCGTAGAGCTCTCGACGCCCTTGGCGAAAACGTTGTGCCGAATCACCGTGCGCCGGGCATCGACCGGCAGGCCGTCGATGGCGGGCCGCGCGATCTGGTGCTTGATCTGGAGGTTGTAGCCCAGCGTGCCGACGATGAGGTTGTACTCGATCAATCCATCGACGAACGGCGCACCGCCACGTGAGCCGCCCAGATAGATGCCGGTTCCGGCGCCGATGATCTCGTTGCCGCGAATCACCCATCCCCACGTCGGGCACTTGGTGGAGATCCCGACCGTGTGCTGCTCGTCGCCATGATTGACGATTCGCAACCCCTCGAGGGTGATGTGATGGGCCCAGGCCGAGGTGCCCTCCGCCTTCACGGCATCCACCGGCAGGTTGCGGCCGTCCAGTTCCAGGTTGCGGATCACAAGGTGACTGGCGTTGGCGATGCTCACCGTGTTGGCGCCGTCACGCCCGAGGAACACGGCCCGCGGCCCTGCAGCCGGACCTTCGATGACGATCGGCGCATTCTTCTGTCCCTCGATCCCGTGCAGCTTCAATCCATCGAGGTAGAAGCCCGGTTCGAGCGACAGGCGATCACCGGGCCTGAGCCGCTTGACGAGACCGACGTAGTCGTCCGGCCGGCCGACAAGATCGGCGCATTGAGCGGCGCCGCCCACCGACGCCAGCACCAACGCGGCGCAAAGATTCTTGGCGACAACGTCTGGCCAGGACACCGCGAACCTTCAGCGCGCGGCGATGCGATCGAACAGCGTCGCGAGTTCGCCCGCGAGCGCCTTGCGATCGAAGCGTCGCAGCGCAGTCAGGTCCGCACGCATGGCTCCGAGCGAGCCCTCCGACCACTGCTTGAACGCCGTGGCGAGGGCATCTTCCACCGCATGGGGATTCTCCGGTGCGACGCTCCATCCGCCGCCTACGGCCGCGAACACCTCGTCGGTCGCGCCGGGATGCACCAGCGCAAGGACAGGCTTCTGCGCCCTCAGGTACTCGTAGAGTTTCGCGGGCACCAATCCGACCGTATCCGGGGAAGCCTGCAGCAGCAGCAGCAGATCCGCGGCTGCCAGCGCCGCCAACGACTGCGCGTAGGGCACGCGCGGCATGAACTCGACCACGTCCTCGAGCCCGAGGCTTTTCAGCGCATCGCGCATCTCCTGCGACTCGCCGAAGGGACCGCCACCGAGGAAGCGCACGCGCACGCGCGACAGGTCCACCCGACCTGCTTGCGCACAAGCCCGCAATGCCTGCAGCACGGGGGCGGGATCACGGAATGCGCCGTTGATGCCGCCCGCGTGGAGAATGACCATGCGCCCCGGATCGGCAGGCGCAGCCTCCGGCAAAGCCTGGAAATCCGCCTCGTCGTAACCGTTGAGAATCGCCTGGATCTTCTCCGGCGGCTCCTTCGCATAGCGCTCGCGCAGCGTGTCACGCAGGTGCACGGTGCTGGTCACCACCGCGGTGCAACTCTCGATCGTTCGCCGCTCGAGCCAGTGATTGAGGGTCGTGTAGAAATAGCCCGTCGGCGCATCCGGCTCCGGAGGATCTTCGATCCAGGGGTCGCGAAAATCAGTCACCCAGGGCGTGCCCGTCGCAGCGGCAATCCGCCAGGCAATCACGTGTGCCGACGCGTGAGGGCTGGTCGAGTAGACGAGGTCGAAGGGGTCCGTGCGAAAGACATCGCGACCTGCGCGGATGCCCCACGGCGCCCAGCCGATCCAGACGTCCGGCACGGCGAGAATTGCCGGATAGATGCCGCGGATCGACAGGTGCCGCTTGGTGTTCCTATACTGCGTGCGAACGACGCGCGTGCTCGCGGGAATCTGCGCCTCGAGCCCCGGATCCGTGATGGCGTAGGCACCCACGTCCGGAGAAATCACGGTCGTTCGCCAGCCCATCTCGGCGAGATAGCGCGTGTACTTGAGGGTTCGCAGCACGCCGCTGCTGCTGGCTTCCGGCGGATAGTGGAAGGCGACGAAGAGGGCGTGTTTCACCGATCGCGACACTGGCAAGTGATCATGGCATGCAGGGGTGGGCCGTCCGGGGCGGGGGCGTGATGCTAGCATAGCGATCCTGCCATCCAGGGCGACGTGAGCGGATGGGCCTGAGGTTTGCGTGGCATGGAGGTTCGGGCCGGCATGCAATTCGCAAGGACGGCCGCCGTGCCCAACAACGACATAGCCGTCCGAGCCGCCCTCGCTGAGCGCTCCCACCGGCTAGCCATGCCTCAATTGGTATCTCCCGAGACAGCGACCCCTTCGCGCCTGCGCATTGCCGTGGTCGGCGACGAGCAGGAATTCCTCAGCCTGCGCGACGCCTGGAACCGGCTCGCGACCGGTCCGGAAGATGGTCGGGTTTTCCTCATGCACCAGTGGTTCGAGGCCGCCTGGGCCTGGCGGAAGCAGGATGGCGACCTGCTCATCCTGTGCGCTCACCACGACGACCGTCTGGTCGGCGTGCTCCCGCTGATCCGGGTGCGCGACCGGGAGGGTCTGCCGAGCGTACGTCGAATCGAACTTCTCACCGTGCCGGACACGCAGTTCTGCGACATGATCGCCAGCCCCGAAATGGCCGAGTTGGTGGCTGCCGCCTTCGCGAAACAGCTGACGACGGCTGTCGGCCAGTGGCACGAGCTGCGCATGGGGTACCTCGACCCGGAATCGCTCATCCTGAAGCACCTGCTGCCCTCGCTGCAGCGGCGTGGCCATCCCTTTCGCGCAGCACCGACGAGCCGAAACCTGTACATCCCGCTCGACATACCCTGGAAGCAGTACTACGACACCCGCACGCGCAGCCTCAAGAAGGCCAACAACCTCGCCGCAAATCGTCTCAAGAAGGCAGGCTCCGTCACCATCGACGCTGTCGGGCCCGGCAATGTCTCCGCGACGGAAACTAACGCCATGCTCGAAACGATCATCGGCCTGTCAGCCGGCAGCTGGAAGCGCGAGACCGGCAACTCGCTGGATCAGGCTGGTCCCCAAGCATTCATTCGCACCCTGTCGGCACGCGCCGGGGAGCACGGCTGGCTGTCGGTCTGGATCCTGAGACTCGATGGAAAACCGCTCGCGATGGAGTACCAGCTCGTGCATCAGGGCAACGTGTACGCGCTGCGGGCGGATTTCGAGGCAAACTGCATCGAGCTGTCGCCCGGTTCCCACCTCAGCCATGTGCTGCTGCAGCGGCATGCCGATAGCGGCGAACGACGACGTTATTTCATGGGTCCGGGCGAAAATGCGTACAAGACCCGCTGGTCGTCGGAGGGCGCCATGGTCCACGAGGCCGTCGTCTATGGGCGCACCGTACGCGGTCTGTCGACGTGGGTCCGGGAGGCCGTGATCAAACCAAGGCTACGGCCGCTGCGGGACAAGCTCGCGTCGCTTCGATCCGGCAAGTCTCCCCAAGACGCCGTCGACACCGCTTCCGACCAGGAATAGGCCAGCAACGTGAAAGTTACCTTCATAGGGCACGCTTCGATACTGATCGAGACCCAGGGCATTCGGCTCCTGTCCGATCCCTGGTGGCGCGGGCCGTGTTTCGGTGCGCAATGGTGGACCTACCCGTTGCCTCGCCTCGAGCCCGTGCAGCAACCCGTCGACTACATCTACATCTCCCACGGGCATCACGATCACCTGCATCCGGGCACGCTCAAGACCCTCAACCAGGACGCGACGGTTCTCGTCTCGAAGAATCTGGACATCGCTGCCACCGTTCGCGAACTCGGGATGAAGGTCATCGAGATCGGCGACGACCAGCAGTTCGAGCTGCCCGGCGGCATCAAGCTGCGCATCGTCGAAACGCACGGTGCCGACACGCTGTTCGCGCTGGACGACGGCGAAAGCGTCTGCGTCAACCTCAACGATGCCCTGCATGCCGCGCCCGAAGAGATCCAGGAACGCTTCATCGCACAGCTGCGCTCGTGGTATCCGCGCATCGACTACGTGTTCTGCGGCTACGGCGTCGCGTCGCACTTCCCCAACTGCTACGTCATTCCGGGCAAGGACAACGAGGCGACCGCCGCCAAACGGCAGGCGTACTTCAACCGCCGATGGTCACGGATCGTGGAGGGCCTGCAACCCCGGTTCGCCTTCCCTTTCGCGGCGGACGTCGCGTTCCTGGAAGAAGATCTCATCTGGGCCAACGAGCCCACTCACAACGCCGAACGTCCCACGGCCGTTTTTCACGCAGCGCATCCCGGATCGCAGACCCAGGTCATCGACATGGCGCCCGGCTTCCAGATCGAAGGCGCGACGGTCACGCACAGCGTTCTGCGGCAGCCGACGGACGTCGCCCGCTTGCGGGCGGAGTGCGAGGATGGCGTGCGGCGCGCCAACGCCTACGGCACCGCCACCGACGAGGCATTCGCCGAGGTGCTCGAACTCGTGCGCCGGAACGTGGCCGTGTGCGTGCCCTATCTGCTCGAGCGCAACGACGACTACCGTTTCCTGGTGCGGTTCCGCAATCATCCGGTCGGCATCGTGATTGCCAAGAAGGGCGCCGACATCCAGGTGAGTGAGTACCGCTCGCCGGAAGACACCGGGTTCGACGTGGTGTACCGGACGCGGCTGCACTACCTGAAGTCGAGCCTCACGACGCAGTACGGATACGAGATCCTGTTCGTGGGCTCCGGCGGAATCTTCGAGTACGCGGATGCCGCCAGGGCGCGCGACAACCTGCATCGGGAGTTGATGACCGTGCTCATTCCGCGCGAGAAGGCCCCGCCGACCCGGTTCGGACGCAGTTCCCCCGGGATGTATCGACTCAAACGCGCCGTGAAGGCTATCCTGGGCAGACGCCCGGACGACCTCTACGACCTGCGAACCTGGACCGTGTGGCGATGAACCGGCGCATCGTGTCGGGTCGCGTGGTAGACCGCACCGCGATTCCTGTCGCGATCATTCACTTCGCCGGGAACTAGGATCATGTCTGGTTTGTGCGGATGGCTCGGCGAAGGACAGGCATCGTGGCAATCGACGCTGTCGGCGATGCTCGCGCCGCTCGCCCGGTTCGATGGATCGCGATCGGAAACCACCGGTGGTGACGGCTTCGCCGTCGGGGCGGCCGGGACATCGAACACCAGCACCGTCCTGGAACGGCAAGGCGTTCGAGTCGCCTTGGTGGGCCACGCGTTGTGGGAAGGTGGCGGCACTTCTCAATCGCCCTCCTCCGTCGCCGGCCGGTTGATCGACGCGTACCTGGCCGAAGGCGAGCGGGCGCTCGCGCATCTTCGGGGAGATTTCGCCGTCGCCGTGATCCATCCGCAGGCGAAGCGCTGTCTGCTGGCCGTCGACCGCATCGGCATCCGCAATCTCGTCTACGAATTCGCCGGGCAGACGCTGGTGTTCGGAAGCACCTGCGACGCGGTGCTGGCCCATCCGGCAGCGCAATCGGTAGTCGATCCGCAGGCGATCTTCAACTACGTCTACTTTCACATGGTGCCCGGGCCCGGCACCATCTTCCGTGGACAGACGCGCGTTCTGCCGGGACATTGCGTCGTCTTCGATGGCACCACCGCGCGTGCTGCGCCGTACTGGGAAATGGCGTTCGAGGATCAGCCGCCTTCGCGACCGTTCGAGGAACTGAAGCGCGAATTCCTCGGCAACCTCACGGAAGGCGTCCGCGAACTATCGCTGCCGGATGCCTGCGCGGCGTTCCTGAGCGGCGGCACGGACAGTTCCACCATCTCGGGCCTTATCGGCAAGGTACAGGCGAAGGCCGCGCAGACGTATTCCATCGGGTTCGCGGCCGAGGGCTACGACGAGATGAACTACGCACGCCTCGCTTCCCGCCACTTCGGCACCGAGCATCACGAGTACTACGTCACGCCGGACGACGTGGTGGATGCGATTCCGCGCGTGGCGGCGATCTATGACCAGCCGTTCGGCAACGCTTCGGCCGTGCCGACGTATCACTGCGCGCGCGTGGCGCGGCAGGACGGCGTGCTGCGCATGCTCGCCGGCGACGGCGGCGATGAGCTGTACGGCGGCAATGCGCGCTACGCGAAGCAGTATCAGTTCTCGCATTACGACCGCATTCCCGCCCTCCTCAGACACGGCATCGTCGAACCGCTGTCGCGCCTGTTGCCGACGGAAGGGCCGGCGCTGCTGCGCAAGGCGCGCAGTTACATCGCCCAGGCATCCCTCGGCCTGCCGGCTCGCTACGAGGCGTACAACCTCCTGGAGCGCATCGGCGCGGAGAACATCTTCACACCCGAGTTCCTCGCCACGATCGATCGGCGCCAGCCGTCGGCGTTGGTCGCGCGGACGTACCACGGCGCCCGATCCGGGCATTGGCTGAATCGGTTGCTCGCAGTGGACCTGAAGTTCACGCTCGCCGACAGCGACCTGCCGAAGGTGACGCGCATGTGCGAACTCGCCGGCGTCGATGTCGCGTTTCCGATGCTGCACCAGGAGGTCGTCGACTTCTCCGCGCACCTGGCACCCGATCTCAAACTGAAGGGAACGACCCTGCGCTACTTCTTCAAGGAGGCGCTGCGCGGGTTCCTGCCGGACGAGATTCTGGTGAAGGAGAAGCATGGATTCGGTCTGCCGGTCGGGCCGTGGCTGCTGAGCCACCCGAACCTGAATGCACTCGCGCGCGAAGCACTCAGCAGCCTCCGGTCGCGGGGCATCGTCCGCGCGGATTTCCTCGATGCACTGTTCAACCGGTATCTGGCCGAGCATCCGGGCTACTACGGCACGATGGTGTGGGTGCTGATGATGCTGGAGCTGTGGTTCCAGCGCGGTACCGGCGCTTCGTCGAGGGTCGCGTGAGAGTGGTTTGATCCACGGCCCGGTTCCCACGCAAGACTCGCAAACCCAGATGCCGAAGCCAGCCCTCGACTCCAAGCTCGCCAGCAACGACAAGGACGCCGCACCCGCACGAGTGTCCTTCGAAAAGGCCTGGCGTGCGCGCTTCCTGGAATTCGCGCGACTGAGGGACGACGACGCCGGCATCGCCGGATGGTCAACCACCGGACTGGAAACCCGTTTCCGCTTCTTCGCCAATCTCTGGAAGGGCGGTCGCCGCGGCGCCTCGTACCTGGACGTGGGCTGCGGTGCGGGCACCTACTCGCGATGGCTCGCGGACCAGGAGATCGACGTCATCGGCGTGGACTATTCCCTGATCGCCCTGGTGAAGGCGAAGGAACGTCTCGACACGCGCGTGGAGCTGTGCGCAGCGGATGCGGGACAATTGCCGTTCCGATCACAGAGCGTGGACGGCGCGTTGTGCTTCGGTGTCCTCCAGGCTGTCTACGATTCCGAGCGTGTCGTCAGGGAACTCGCCCGCGTGGTCCGCCCGGGAGGAGACGTGTGGATCGATGCGCTCAACGGCACGAGCCCGGCCGCGTCATGGAAGCTCTTCCGGCGTCGCCTCAAGGGCAAGCCGATGCATCTGCGCTACGAATCCTCCCGCGCGCTGCTGGAGCTGATGCGCGAAGCGGGGTTCGAACAACTGACCCGGCACTGGCTGATCATCTTGCCCGGCAAGGCCTACCGCCTCCACGCGCTGGTCGAATCGGCCCCGATGAACTGGTTGCTCCGCTTCGTTCCGGGATTCGGCGCGCTCGCGAGCCATTCGTTCCTGATCCGGGGCGTCAAGACTCAGGCAGGAACGCCCGCGAACGGCGGCGCCTGATCGGAATAGCCGCCGTGAACGTACTGCTCACATTCGACATCGAGATCTGGTGCGACGGCTGGGACGACCTGGATCGCAAGTTCCCCGCGGCCTTCGATCGCTACGTCTACGGGCGTTCGAACCGGGGTGACTACGCCCTGCCGATGACCCTGCGGATGCTCCAGGAGCATGGGCTCAAGGGAACGTTCTTCGTCGAACCGTTGTTCGCCTATCGCTTCGGCGTCGGTCCTCTGCAGGAAATCGTCGGCCTCATTCGCGATGCGGGCCAGGACGTCCAGCTTCACCTGCATACGGAGTGGACCGACGAGGCGAATCCGCCGATCCTCGCGACGGCGACCACGAAGAGACAGCACCTGTTCCACTACTCGCTGGAAGAGCAGACCGCCCTCATCGGCCGTGGACTCGAGATGCTAGGGCATGCGGGTGCCGCCGATGTCCTGGCGTTTCGGGCCGGGAGCTATGGGTGCAATCGCGCGACACTGAGCGCACTTCGCAACAATGGCATCCGCTTCGACAGCAGCGTGAACCCGGCCCGATCATGGTCGGGCGCCGACCTCACACCTGAGGAGCGCGGCCAACGCGTCGCCGAGATCGACGGCGTACTCGAGTACCCGATTACCGTCTTTCTCGATCGTCCCGGACATCTGCGCCAGACGCAGGTGGGCTCCAGCTCTCTTGGGGAGATGAAACACCTCTTGCTGCAGGCGGAGGCACAAGGACGCAGCGCCTTCGTGATCGTGTCCCACAATTTCGAGATGCTGGTCTCGAAGAAGAGCGTTCCCGACCCGGTCGTCGTTCGCCGGTTCGAGGGGCTCTGCCGTTTCCTTCGCGACAACAGGGATCGATTGCTTACGGTCACATTCCGTGAGGTCGGTGACGCGACCGAATCTCACGAACCGCTGCCGCTCTCGTCATCGATACTGCGCACGGGCTGGCGAAACATGGAGCAGGCGTGGCGCCGCGTGTACGAATGACGCGGGTCGCCGGCGCGTGACGGAGCAACTCGTGGAAAGCCGGACGTCTCAGTCGTTGCGAGAGCGAATCGCCAGCTGCATGAGGCCGGCGCTCGAGCCGATCAATCGGCGTTTCGGGACCTACCGTGGCCTGATCAGGCTCCTGCTCAGCCACCTGGAACTGCGATCCGGTGATCTTGCAGCGATCCGGAATCCGGATCTGGGCAAGGTCCGGCGACTCGTTTTCGTCTGCCAGGGAAACATCTGTCGCAGCTGTTTCGCCGACTACTACGCACGTCAACTCGGATTTCGCGCGGCCTCGTTCGGCCTGGCCACCGCGGGCGAGGTGCCAGCGTTTCCCAAGGCGATCGCCGCGGCGCAATCCGTGGGGGTGGATCTGTCGCCGCATCGCGCCACCGATCTCGAGGATTTCGCATTCGAGGACGGCGATTTGCTGCTCGCCATGGAGATCCGTCAGGTCCGGCGGCTCATGCAACGAGTCAAGGCGCCGGATGTGCAGATTTCGCTGCTCGGCATCTGGGGCAAACCGAAACGGCCCCACATCCACGACCCGCACCGATTGAGCGAAGACTACTTCGACACGTGTTTCCAGGTGGTCATGGGCAACGTGGACGGACTGGTCGGACGACTGAACCCTGGCCAGTCCGGTGCGGTCAGATTCACACCAATGCCGTCGGCAACCAAAGCCGATGAAAGCGAGCCGGGAAACCGGTGAACCATACCTCGAGCGGCGCGTACTGCGCTCCCCTGGAAAGTCTGCGTGCTATGATCAAATTCGAAGCAGTTCGCCTCAATGGGGGCCCCATGAACAAGCGCCATTTACCCGTGTTCACGCCGAATCGATCGATACGATTGCTGGGGCTGGCACTCATGGCGACCCTGGTGTTCACGAGCGTGGCGCGCGCGCAGGACTCCCCGCCAGAAGAGGGCGCGCGAACAAATCGCGACTACTACGATCCCAATGAGTACATTCGAGACCCTCACATCTTTCGGGCCGTGGAGTATGCGCATATAACCCGAGGTGGCTACAGAGAGCTTAAGGCAAAGCGTTATCCTGCGGCGTATGGGCATGTGGAGTTCGCCCTCCGCTATTACCCCAATCATCCCAAAGGGTTGTATCTGCTGTCGGAAGTTTGTGTGAAATGGAAGTCTCCAAAATGTGATGCGGACGGCTGGTTCGAACGGGCGATCGACCTGAATCCGAACATCGCGCAGACGCATGCGCTACATGGCCTGCATCTCCACCGAACTGGGCGACATAAGGAAGCACTCGAGGCCTACAGGACTGCGATCCAGCTAGACCCGAAGTCCGTATACGCGCACTACAACCTAGCGCTGCTCTATTTCGACATGGGCCAGCTCTCTCTGTCCAACGAGCACGCCCAGCGGAGCTACGCACTCGGTGCGCCTTACCCCGGGCTGCGCGAGAAACTTCAGAAAGCCGGGAAGTGGCAGGAATTGCCCGATACCACCGCTTCGGATCATTCGGCCACCCCGGCCATCACGGACCCCGCGCCGCAACAGAAGAACTGAGGGGCGAGCGGCTAGCCCCGATCGCCCAGCGCCTCGACCAGACCGAACCACAGGTCCGCGATCGCCGGCATCGGATCCGACCAGTGGAACACGTAGTGCCGGCGAAACGGGGACGCCTGATTCGCCAGGAAATCGGCGACGCTGCCAAGGCGCGAGAATCGAAGCTGCCGGTTCTGAATCAGGTCGGGTCTCGCGAGGATCCGGTGCAGGCGTTTCAACTCTGGCACCAGAGATCCGCATCGCAGCCCTGTGCGATACGGTGCGAGCATAGGCTCCTCACCCTTCCCCAGGATCGAGTAGGTCAGCCACACGAACGGAGCACCCGCGTGGTAGGCCAACGGCAGACTGCCCCAGAATCGCCCGTTTATCTCCATGAGCACCGAGCGATCCGTAGCGGGATCATGGCGGTATTCGACCATCGCAGCACCTTCCCATTCCAGACGTTGCAACAGAGAGATAGATTTCTCCATCAAGTCCGCGTGCGCGTCGGGAGCCAGGCTTTCGCAGAGCGATGATGCACCGCCCTCCGGAGGCCACTCATGCAGCCTCCGGTGCTGAAACCTAAGCACCGCACGGCCTCGATTCATGAACAGCATCTGCCCCAGCCCATGGCCCGCCGCGAACGACTGCACCAGCGGGTAGGCGCCCACCGCGTCGAAGGTATGAAGATGGGCCGACAACTCCTCTGCGGAATAGCAGTAGCGCGTCTTCTCGAGGCGCACTCGATGCTCCCGGAGTGCCGCGATGACCGCATGGGGATTCGCCCATTTCAGCACCACCGGATAACTCAGCGCGGAGACTACCCCGGCGATCTCGTCGGGATTCCGGACGACGAAGGTGCGTGGAACTTCGATGCCGAGCTGCTCGGCGATCGCGCACACAAGCGACTTGTCCAGCACGCGCTGCATGACGGCGGATTCGGGGATCAAGGCCCGAATGCTTCGCAGCTCCTGCCGCCGTTCGTTGAAATAGTTGATGTTGTTCTCACCCACCACGAGCATCAACGGGATCGCGAATTCTGCAGCGAGCCGGTTGACCATGGCGATCGGTTCCTCGCCCGGTGTGCGAACCCACCCCTTCTTCACTGCACGGGAGTGCAAGCCAACCGCTCGACGATCGTTGCCGATCGCATAGACTTCGACGCCGTGTTCTGCCAGTTCACGACACATGGTCAAGCCGATCTGCGAATCGGCGCCGAAGACTAGGGCGCGATTCGTTCTGGAAGACATCGGGATACTCGGAGCGATGGATCGGTCAGGCAAGGTTTGAGGCAGGTTCAGGGGAGTCGGGGCTGGCGGCGGGCTGGTCGATCGATCGGTACACCGGCGACCGGTCATTGCCTCGCAAGCTTCATGCGATACGTCGCTGTCGATGCCCGAATATCACCGTGTAAGATAGCACCGGATGAGCGCCAGAGGCACAGCACCACCCCATGTTCATTGACGCACGCACGCTGCCCCAGGGCCATCACGCCGAGGCGGATCTGTGCATCATCGGAGCCGGCGCTGCCGGGATAACACTCGCGCGGGAGCTGGCGGACACGGGCTTTCGCATCGTGGTCCTCGAAAGCGGCGGCCTCGCGCCGTCGGACGACGTCCAGCGACTGGCGGACGGCGAAGTCGCCGGGCAACCCTACCGGCCTCTGGTGGTAACTCGGCTGCGCGGATTCGGCGGTTCCACCAACCACTGGGCGGGCGCGTGCCGCCCCCTGGATGCGATCGATTTCGAGCAGCGCGATTGGGTGCCCCACAGCGGCTGGCCCATCACGAAGACAACGCTGGACCCCTTCTATGCGCGTGCCCACGAAGTCTGCGGCCTCGGCCCTTACCGCTACGACGCTGCCGGGTGGCAGTCCGCGGACGCGCCCGCACTCCCCTTCGGCAATTCCAGTGTCGTCACGTCGTTCTTCCAGTTCAGCAACAAGCGCCGCTTCGGCGATGTTTACCGCGCCGAACTCGAACGCGCACCGAACGTCACGTTCTATCTGAATGCGACAGTGCTCGAACTGCAGACGCCTGCCGCACCGCACGCGGTGACTCGCGTCCAGGCCGCCACGTTGAGCGGCTCGCGCTTCTCCGTCGCTGCCCGACATTTCGTGATCGCGACCGGCGGGATCGAGAATGCGCGCCTGCTGCTGCTCTCCAACAGCGCGCAGAAGGCCGGACTGGGCAACGAGCATGACCTGGTCGGCCGTTACTTCATGGAGCATCCGCACGTCTATTCTGGCGTCTATCTTCCGGCGGAGAAGCGCCCGCCGCTGCAACTCTACCGGCAGCAGGAGATCCGCGGAACGATGGTCCAGGCAGCAATGACCATCGGCGAGGAGCGGATGCGGCACGAGAAACTACTAGGGTTCAGCGTCACGCTCTCCGAGTACGAACTGGCGGGCGCCGAGTCGCTCCAGTATCTGAAGGGCAAGATCGGGGCAGGCGAGTTCCCCAAGAGCACGCTGTGGCATCTGAAGCGAATCTTCGGCGATGCTGGCGAATTGACGCGAGACGCGTATCGCAGTCTCACCGGCAGCGAAGATCCGAAGTCAGGTACCTTCCAGCTGCATGTTCGTTCCGAACAGTCACCGAATCCGGAGAGCCGCGTCGTCCTCGGCACCGAGCGTGATGCGCTCGCGCAACCCAAGAGCAAGCTCGTGTGGCGACTGAGCGCCATCGACAAGCACAGCATGCGCCGCAGCCAGGAGATCCTCGCCCAGGCACTCGGCGAAAGCGGGTTCGGCCGCCTGAAGATCGAGCTCGATCCGAGGGACGACGTGTGGCCGCCCGCCCTCAGCGGCGGTTCGCATCACATGGGTACAACCCGTATGCACGTGGACAAACGCCAGGGCGTCGTGGACCAGGACTGCAGAGTCCATGGCATCTCGAATCTCTACGTGGCCGGTAGCTCGGTGTTCCCCACGGTCGGATTCTCGAATCCGACGCTGACCATCGTCGCGATGACGCTGCGCCTCGCGGATCATCTCAAAGTCGTTCTGAAGCGGAGGTAAGGATGCTCTCGCGCAGAAGCTTTCTCGCGCTCGCAATCGGACTAACTCCCTGCGGTTCGGCTCTCGTCTGGTCTGCGGCACGACGGCTGGAGGCCGCAGCGGATCCCACCGAAATGTTGTTGACGCTCGTGAGCGATAGGTCTTCAGCGGCCTCCATCGGACGCGACATCTTGACCCAGTATCCGGATCTGCTGGAGAAGATCTCGGTCAGCCAAGCACTAGAAGCCCTTCAACGTGGAACAAGCGACGGATCGTCGCTTGATGCGACCACAATGCACACACGCTACCAAGCCGCGTTGCGCCACGATTTTGCCTCCTCACGCATCGTTGAAGTGCATGGATGGCAGCTCGCATATACGGAAGTATGTCTGTTCGCCTTCCTGGCAGGCGACCCAAGGTCAAATGGATAAGGACTGTCAATGAAAACGGCGACCACCAGGGATTGTGCTGCGGATGGCAAACGAAGGGTGAGCCGGATCTGGGGGACGAATCTCAATCGAGTTCACAACGGAGAACCTAGCGAGCACCGGGGCGATCGTCGCCTTGTAGTGAAGCGCGCACCCTTGTGACCCTCGGTGTATGGTGCCCTATGCGATGCCGATCCGTAGCGCGGGAGAGCGGGGAGTTGTCGAGACACCAGCGCTGATGAGCCTCAGAGCCGCGACACTACTCGGGCCGGAGCCGCATGGAGTGCCAATCACTCCCGCGCAAGCTTCTCTAGTACTGCGATGAGCCGAAAGGCGATCCACCTACCCACCAACGGAGCAAGCGCATTCTCAAAGCGGATTACAGGACTGACAAGAAGCGACGGCATGAGGCTCCACGGTCTGAATCCTCCCGAGAGCGGATATGCAAACAGGCTGAGGTATTCAGTACTGATGATCCTCAGCGACGGAAACCGCTCGGCCATCAGGCCGCGTCGTAGCAGAAAAAGCAGGGTGGGGATGGCTTGGTTGGCGTCAAACGGCTGCCGATTCGGGTCCCTTGGACCTTCCGGGAACGGGTCAGCGCGCATATCCACCGGCTCCGAGTGAATGAAGTGGTAAAAAGGCCAGCTCAGAACAGTAATGGCCGGCTCGACCAGGATGACTCTCCCTCCAGGCTTGAGCACGCGTTCTGCCTCGGCGAGAAACAATTGTGGGCGTTCGATGTGATGCAAAACGTCGACACCGACAATGTTCGAGAACGCCTCTCCATCAAACGGCAAGTACTGCGCATCGGCGGCGACGTCCAACCACGGGGCAGCCAAGATGTCCGTCGTTATTACGTCCGTCGCATACTCCTTCAGGTTGCCTGATCCGCCACCGATCTCCAGCTTCGTCCCTGGAATACATTTTCCGAGAATCCGACGATAGTAGTCCGTGTAGATAGCCCGGATGGAAGCTTTCCTGTACCACCGCAATCTATGCTCGCCGAGGATGTCAGCCGTCATCAGAATGCTTTCAGCTTCCTGAACGCGAACACAACCATTCTCAACAACAGCCACCCGTGCCTGAATCGCGATATCTGTGTCTCGCCGTACGTTCGGCTCGAGTATGCAACTGGGATTTCGATAACCTTCAGGTTCAGTTTCGCCGCGCCAAAGATGAGATCGAAGTCACCGAACGGATCAAAATCTCCAAAATAGTTCCGGTTCCTAGCAATACTTACATAGTGCGACTTCAAGAGTACCTTGGTACCACAAAGAGTGTCGGTGAATCGCTGATTCAGTAGCCACGAAAACAACCACGAGAATACGTGGTTCGCAAGAAAGTTTAGGAACCGCATGGCATCCTTCTCCATCGGGTACACCATCCGCGATCCGTTGATGAACTCTCCCTTCCCAGACGTAATGGCTTTGTAGAACTTGCCGAGCGCCCCTGGAGGCACCGTCAGGTCTGCATCGAGGATCATAAGCACACTGCCGCGAGCATTCTCAAAGCCTTTCCTCACAGCATCTCCTTTTCCCTTTCCATCCTGGACCAAAACCTTGATGTCAAGATCTGGATAAGCCGCAATCACGCGGTTGATCTCCGCCAGAGTGTCGTCCTTGCTATGTCCTTCAATAAATAGGATTTCAGTATTCTCGCAGAATCGCGGGAGGCTGCGAACGGCGTTTTCGATGTTCCCACGTTCGTTTCGGCAGGGAATGATCACGGTCGTGGACGGATTTTTTTCCCTGACTGCCATCAACGAGCGACCGACGATGTAGTGCCGCAGGCAAGCACCGCGGATAAGTGGAAACGGCGCCAGGAAGCGATTGACCAGGACTCCGACCCCGAAGCACTTTCGAGGCAGAAGCTGGCGCCATTCGCGCTTCACCACGTCAAAGTCGGATAGCGACAAGAAGTTAGCTATGTCAGTAGGAGAAAGAGCGTTCTGTTCCTCCTGAGGCATCTTCAAATGAACCAGACGCGCTAAAGATAAAAGTGGTTCCCATAACTTGGAGTAGTACGCGATGACGATACGTGTATCAGGTGAGCAGAGGCAGTGCAAATTCGAGATCGCCGCCTGACAATCGTCCAGCGATCCGAGAGTATCTGACAGAACAATAACGTCAAATGGGCCTGCAACGGCTAGTGACGAAATGAAATCGATCTCTTCAATATCGCCGACTCGGAATTCATACTCGGGATGGAGTACGCGAGCCACTTCCACCATCCCTTGGCTGATGTCGACCCCGATGCCCTCAGAGGGTTTCAGCTCAGCAAGGAGTCGTCCAGTACCACAGCCGAGTTCCAGTATCCGGAGCCCCTGTGGAATCAAGAAACGCATGTATCGGTAGTCTTCTTCGTAGAAGAAGGAATTTCGTCCTATCCATCGTTCACGATGCGGCGCCTCGTCATCTGCCCGCTTCCGAATTCTGGCCTTCCTTGGACTCATCACCATTTCACTCTTCCTGCGATCTGATTGAGACTCTCAACTCGCGGCCCATCGACAGCCAGAAATAGAGCCCTGGAATACTGGACAATGCCACGATGAAGCCAAAGCAGATGGATACCAGCAATGCATCCGTGGATGGGATATGAAGGAAGCCGAATGCCACAACCATCGCGCCCTCTCGCACGCCCCAACCGGCAATTCCTACTGGGATCGTGGCTACTAGTATTACCAACGGGATGAGTAAAAGGCATTCGAAAAGCCCGACGGGAACATCGAGAGCCCTTGCGAGAGCATACACAAAGCCCGCAATCGCGACGTGCACGATCATCGACAAGGCAATGACCTGAAGCAGGATGCTCGGGCTATGCGCAACCGCACGGCAAGCGTCGGAGAATAACTGTACAGCGGCTACTAGCTTCCAACGGCGCCACGCCTTTGGCATCCGGTCAAACCCGGCTAGTAGCACGAAGCCGCCAATTGCCGCAAGAAGTGTAAGGCAAACCGTCCACCAGACGATTTGGCTTGGTACAAGCGTCCAAAGCCATGGCAGCGAGAGTAGAGCCAACAGCAACACACCAACCAATGCCGCCAGCCTGTCCAACAGGACACAATTAATTGATGTGGGCATCGACAATCCATGTCGATGTACGTACCACGCTCGAATTCCGTCGGCACCGATCGTAGGTATCACTTGCCCGAGGAAGTTGCCGATCATCGTCAATCGGTAGAGCTTGGCGATACTGATGTCCTTTCCCGCGAGGCGAATCAGGAGTCTCCATCGTTGTGCCGGGAGTGCCGCAAGGCCCGCCATGAGTACAGAGGCGGCAATGAACACGGACACATTCAGGCCCATGAGGCGTGCCAAGATCCCGGTAGCATCCGTCTTCCGGACGATGAGAGTGACAATGCTCACTGAGACGAGAACCTTTAGGAACAAAGCAACGAAGCGCATCGACCTAATCGCTCCAGCCTGCACGGATGAACGCTCGTGCCGCCCATTCTCCCTCACTGGCCGTCTCCGCATCCTGTTCGCGTTGAGCCCCCTCACCAGGCACCGGAAGTCCGCGCCCGAGACCATTCCCGGAGCGCTCAACTTCGTAAATCTCGTGCCGCGCACTCTTTCCTTTTGACCGCGGACTCTGCTCGTTGTCGCTAGGATGCGCGCTCTGGAGATGGTTGCGATATGACATGACTTGCATTGTCCTGCGGCTCCCACAAAACCGACATCAACGCTCAGACGCCGCTGTCTAGGTGATCCGGTGGAGCATGCGCCTCGCAGAACCGGGCCTTCGAAGAAGTTCGCAGCAGCGCCAGCCCAATCACTGAACGGTTTCCTACTATTCCTCCCTACTTTGGAGGGAAACAAACGTCCCAGTGTAGACGGGAAGTGGACCCAATGGCCGCTCTGCACGCGCGCCCGGCACGACCGTCGCTACCGGAAGCCCAAGAGAATCGGGACCGATGACGAGGCAGTCAGTTGCACACTCAGTCACGGTCAGATTTCGCCCGGAGAGCAGCCCCATCGCCAGCCTCCAGCGCTCGGCGTGAGCTCCCTCGAAGCGCACGATCTGGCGATGCTGCGCCTGGGCCCGTTTCAGTATGGAGTCGAGAGCCCGAATCTCCGCCGTGAAGTTGATTGATTCGCCAAGCACAAAGGACCCGGCGAGCCCTGCAGCTGCCACTACAGTTACGATGCCACCCACAAGATAGCGCTTCCACCCAGCCACGGAGAAGCACGAGTACAGAGCGGCTCCCGCAAGTAGAAACAATGGCGGGAAAACCAGACCGATGTACCTTTCACTAATGAATACCGGCTGGTAGTCGGCGAGGCTGGAAGATCCAAAGTTCAGATACAGCATTGGTACAGCTGCCCAAGTCACTAGCATCCACACGATCGCGCTGCGCACGAAGATCATGTAAGCCCCCGCCAGCATCAGCGCGAGAAGAGAGTGCAATCCAAAATCCTTGCTGGGAACAAGCATCATGTACGGATACGCCTTGAACAATCGCCAAGTCGTCGGGACATTACCACCAACCGCTGCGGCATACAGCTCTTGACTACGGGCGATCACGTGCGCCCGAAACAGGAGGTCTCCTGTCTGTGAAAAATAGTAGGCAACTTCCAGCAAGCCTACGGACGCCATGCCGACCGCAATGCCAAATGCGAGTTTCCATTTCTGGTCGAAAATGGAGAAGAGAATGAAGGCTATGCCAACGAACAGTCCAGCTTCCTTGACCAAGTAGGCGAGGCCGAAGCAGACTCCGACCAGCATCCGTGGAACCCATTTCTCGCCCGCTTCGCGCGCCTCTAGGTAGACAAGAACGCCGATCAATACACACAGCTCCATAAGAGGCTCTGGAACCAGAATGGTGGCCCAGGCGACATGGGTGGGAAATGTCATCAGCAGCAAGCCCGCCAATAGTGCGGCGGGCATCGGAAAAAGCTTGTTGCCGATCGCCACCAGTACCGGCACCGACAATGCCGAAGCTAGGAGTGGGACAAGGATCGTTGTCCATTCACCGATTCCGAAGAGCCAGTAGCTCAAGCCAACGGGAAACGTCAATCCAACTCGAAGCCCGAGATGGCTCGCCTCCGGTCCGATCAAACCCTGGGCAATGAACTGCGAAAAATAGGAGTAACAGATGTCATCGGACCCAACGATCCCGGTGAAACAGGCAATGCGGACGAGAAGCGCAAGGATGAATAACTGAAGATACGCTACCATGACCTGCCTCCTGCCGGGCGCCTGCGCTTGCCCCGCCTTCGACCTATCAGCGCCCATGGACGCGTCCACTTCTCATCGCCACAATCTGCTCCGCAACCACCGCAGTCCCCTTCGGCTTAGCAACCAACGTGAATCGCTCTCTGGCGCAACGGCTCCCTTGCATGCCCATGATAGTAGAACCCTCTGAGGCGCACAGCCCATGTATGCGCGAGTTTGCATGGAAAACCACTCTGCATTCAATTGGCATCCCAACGTTCCGCGGGAACGTCCAGGAAATGCAATCAAATCCGCCACGCCGGGTCGCGATGATGGCGCAATGCGCCCCGTCAAGCCGGATAGTGCAATGACTCGCCGGTTGGCAGCTTGTGTGGCAGGCGGGGGTTGGCCCTCTGCAACCGGCAAGAATGCAACGAAGTCAGGTCTAGCGCTTTCCGGGGCAACGCCAATCCGGCGCTGTGCCGTCAGACAACAGTCGGGGCAAGCAGAGTCTTTCTTCAACCATGCGACTACCAGAACATCAGATTTGACGCTGTTGCGTCTGCTCCCATTGACTCCGTATTCCCGGGTGCCTCCCTTGGAGTAACAACGTGCCATTGAAAAAGAAGCTGTTGACGAAGCTGTCTCGACTGATCGAATCGATGGGGTATACCGTACTACCCCACTGGCGTGTTGACCGACAACCGCTTGCTCGCCACCTGAGAGCTCTGTTCGATCGGTACCGTGTGGATGCCGTCTTCGACGTTGGAGGAAATCTCGGGCAGTACCACGACCTACTTCGAGACGAAGTTGCTTTCAGCGGTTGGATTTTCTCCTTTGAACCTGTGCGCAAGTATGCGGAGCATCTAAAAAAGCGATCAGCCAACGAACACAACTGGCGCGTGTTCGAATTCGCTCTTGGAAGTGCAGAAGGGTCCGCCGAAATCCATGTGACCAAGTCTCCAGGTCTTAATTCTTTTCTCGAACCGCGCACCGACGTCAACACGGAGTTCTGGCAGGCAGACGCGGTATCTGGCAAGGAAGTGGTAAGCATAAGGAGGCTGGATCAGATCTTCTCTGCCTTGCAAGAGGACTGCGGCTTTCACTCACCCTATTTGAAGCTGGACACCCAAGGTTTCGATTTGGAAGTCTTAAAAGGTGGGCTCAGTTCGCTGGCCGCGATTCCGGCTTTACAGGTTGAAGCGGCGATCAGGCCTCTATACAAGGGGATGCCGACCTATCAGGATATCCTCCAATACACGTCGCAAGCAGGCTTCGAATTGAGCGGCATGTTTCCGGTCACGCACGATGATGCCTTGAGGCTGATCGAGTTTGATTGCATTCTGACAAATTCCTTGTTTGCGCGGGAACGACCATAGGTTCGGCACAACACACCTACATCAAGCAAGCCGCTCCCTTGCGGTGCCACGAAACCGTGGATGAATTGGACTTTTATGAAGAAAGGATGCACTTTCTGTAGGCTCCGCAGGGCGATCGAGGACGACTGGTGACAGTGGGATTCGAAAAGACGCAGCCGGGGGCGGCTTTGACTGACCTAGAGAGGAAGTCGACCTGACAGGCAGCGTGATACGGGGGATCGTCACCCAGGACGACCTGACGGACGCCATGTCTACGCCTTCTCGCACCATGTCCGTATGCCAACGCGATGGCCTTCTACAGGCCCGAATTTCGCATGTGCAAACCACGGATCGAACTCGCAGCGATGAAAGCCGGGCAGCAGCTTTTTTCACGCATTCGGACCTTTGCCAGATCTGGAAATGCCTCCTCTTTGGGTCGCGGAGATCACATCTGGATGGCATGAACGTACCGCGGCCGGTTTGTCGATGCCCGCACCGAAGCCGCAAGGCGTGGCGCGTGTCTCGATCTCATGTCAAGTTCAGAAGCTTCAGCGTCTTCCCGTCCTACATCTTCCCGACAGAAGAGAGGTCAATGCCTCATCAACCCAGAGCCTCGGTAGTAATGGCCGCGTTCAACTGCGAAAAGTACATCGACGAGGCGATCTCGTCTGTTCTTGACCAGACCGAGACGAATATTGAATTGATCGTCGTAGATGACGGCTCTGCCGACGAGACACTCTCGATTGCCAATCGACACGCGCAAGCAGATTGTCGAGTGCGCGTGTTCTCCCAGCCACCGTCGGGACGCCCGGGCGTCTGTCGCAACATTGGGATTCGCCATGCAAAGGGCGAGCACATCTGCTTCCTTGATGCTGACGACTGGTACGAACCGTCGCGGGTGCGGCGCTGCCTCGACATTCTCGATCGGATGCCACGAGCAGATGTCGTCTTTCACGACATGCTCTACGCAACCGCCGATTCAGCACCGCTATCGGGGTCATACCTCAGTGATACGGGGTTTCTAGATCGCTCGCGCGCGTACATGATCTATCTCGACAATCGTAGATATTGTTGTAGCACCAGCTTCTACGAATTTATGTCCGCGCACTACGCTGCAATGCACACGAACACCGTCATGATCCGACGAACGGCGCTGGACGAGTCGCAGTTGCGCTTTCCAGAAGACGTAGCGATTGGCGAAGATACTGATCTTTGGCTCAGATTGGCTAAATCTATGAACGTAGTCTATCTGGATGAGAGGCTGAGCTACTACCGGCAGCACGGTGCGGGCATCACGGCCGATCGAGAGCGCAAGTACCGCGATCTTCTTGTCGTGCACGTCCGCAACTATGATCGGGGCCGAAGTACTCTGTCCCCTGAGTGTCGACGTAAGTATCGTTCTCGCATCGCCGATCTATTCTTGTCTCAAGGCTATCTTTACTGGACGCAAGGCCGCATCCCTGAGGCTCGTCGCGCCTACCGAGAGTCTTTCGTTTGGTCGCCGAGTGCGAAAGCACTCAGAGCTCAAGCGAAGGCACTGCTTCCCCATTCGCTCGCGCGACTGCTCAAGAAGGCGGCAAACGACTCCACGTAGTGTGCGACCGTTGGACGCCATACGGGCGCAACAGAGCCCTATCCTTCGAACCCAGCTGGAGCTATCGGACGGGGCCGATAGCTGCCAAGAGTTCATTCAGAGTCCATGCTCTCGTGAATGGATTGCTCTCTTGTGCTGCATCGTCCATGCCATAACGAACTCTGTAGAGGGTCACCACTCGATCGTTGTACGTGGTGCTTGCAAGTTCGGATCCCAGTTGCACCCCGCGGAGCGCACGCACGTTTGACAGCTTCAGCGCCGGTGTTTGCGCCGGCTCTGTATGTAGAAAGTACGTCGGCCTGACCTCCCGAAGTTTGCTGGGCGAGTTGTAGACGTTGTTGATGTACAGGGATCGGCGCGCAGTACCCAAGGCAAGAAACGGTGCCCAGTCTCCGCCGATACTTTCGTCGGGGGCGACGATGGTCATCAACTTCTCCCGGAACTCTGCAGCCTGGTAGCCCGGGGCGAAGAGGAATTGCCCTACGACGTTCACGGACTGTACCAATGCTAACGCGGCGACCGCAAGGAGCAATGCGGCGGCCGCCATCGAGCCGATGAGAACTCGCCGGAAGCGAATCACGTACCACGCAGCCACCATTGCGACACCAATGACCACAATGCCAATCGACAGGAGCGACTGCCCACCGAACCAGTTGTCTATCGCGACGAGATATGCAACTAGCGTGAGGGCCACAAGACCGAACGACACCAGCTTCGCGGAAAGGGCGACTTGTTCTTGCTGCGCGTTGGCCCAGCTACGCAGGTGGAGCCACTCCAGCGCAATCAGAAAATAGGCGGGCAGAAGAGGGACGAAGAAGCGGAACTCGCCATCGAAAATCGCCAACAACAACGGGCCAGCGGTAATGAGGGCGATCAGAGCTAGGCGATAGGGATCCAGCAGGTAGACCGAAGGTTGAAACAGCACGCCATGCGCGGCGGCAGAAAGCCCGAGCGCGACCACCGGGAACGCGTACTTCAAACTCGGCGAGTAGACGAAATCTCGGCCTATCTGCCATATGGGGTCCCCCAGATATCCGAGCCACTGTCGGGCGGTCAACGCCGCGCCCATAACCACTGCAATGGCCGAGAAACCCAGCAGTCGCAACTGGGTACTTCCTAACCGACCGTGGGTACACAGTAGCGGGTGCACGGCCATGGCTATGAGGACAGGGACGGTGTAGATGAGCGCCGACGCCTTTACGCCGAATGTCAGAACAGAGCCGACAAACGCAGTCGCAACCACAGGGTAGTAGGATCCCTTTCGGACTAGCCAAGGGAGTGCGAACAACAAGAGGTACAAGACCGCGGCAATCGGGATCTCAAACAAAGCGGCCCGTGAAAAGAAGAACAGGTGGCTTTCAATACCTAAAGCGATTGCGCCGACAATCAATGTTCCCGTCTGATAGCGGCGGTACATCGCGCCGACAAAAGCGGCGAGCAACACCGCAAAATAGGCGATGGAGACGATCCTCGCACTCGTAACATGCACGCCTAGTGTGCGAAACGAAAGCCAGAATGACCACTGTGTGATTGGACTACGCTTCATCCAGCCTTGGTAGTTGTCGGCGGCGTTCCAACGTTCTTTGCCAAACAGTACGAGGTTGTGGGCAGACAGCGTCTTGTACCCCTCATCAACGTAGAGGGCCGGGCTGGATGGGTCAATGCCACGTGGGGTGTCTGCGTCAAGATGGAATGCGCGCAACAGAACCAAACCCACGACTAACAACGTCAGAAGGAGCGGCTTGAGTTGGCGAGACCGCTCCGCCAAGGGTGATCCTCGTACCGTCTTGGACCCTTCGGCCATCGCGCGCTCTACTGCTACGGAGAAGAACTCATTGCGCGGTTCGGTCGTGCGATGCGCTACGTGGCGCCTGCAACGCGATCTCACGTGCCAGCTCGGTCATCAATCCCTGAAGCCGCAGGATCTTGAACTGCAAGTTGAGCGACACGATGAGGCTGATCACGAGCCAGCAGTAGAGCACCAGGTCTGCGCCTCGACCCACGCCGACCAGGTGCGCCATCTGGTTGGTCTTTTCGGGAAAGAGCACGAAGTAGATGCCCGCGACCGACACGATGGAGATCAGCAGGCTCACGAGCCGCGATTTCTGGCGCTGCACGAAGGCGTACAGCAGGCAAATCAGCAGTCCGACGGTCAGAACGATCTGGATGATCATTTGTTCAACCTCGCCACGAGTAGTTCAGTCAGGATGTTGAAGGCATTGCCGAGTTTCTGGCCCTTGCGCAGCGAATACTCGGTGTAGACGATCGTCACGGGAGCTTCGGCGACGGAGAGCCCCAGGCTGTGGATCTGGTGGACGATTTCCGAAGCGTGCGCCATGCGGTTCTGCGTGATCCTCAACTTCAGGGCGGCCGCGCGGGTGAACAGGCGAAAGCCGTTGTGCGCGTCCGTCAGCTTCTCGCCGCTGGTAATGCGCATGAACACGACTGCCGCCTTGAGAACGATTCGGCGCACCGGAGGAATGTTCTCGACCTTGCCGAGAAACCGACTGCCAACGACCACGTCCGTCCTGGCGCGAGCCTGGACGTCGAGGAGCACCGCGATGTCCTCCACCTGGTGCTGGCCGTCCGCGTCGAACGTGACAATGAATTCCGCGCCTCGACGCAGCGCATAGCGGATTCCCGTCTGCAGCGCCGCACCTTGTCCGAGGTTGATCGGATGACGGACCACCACGGCACCGGCTGCGATCGCCGCATCGCCGGTGTCGTCCTGCGAGCAGTCGTCGACGACCACTACGTTCGGGTACTGCAGACGCACCCCGGCAACGACGTCACGCAACACCTGGCCTTCGTTGTAGGCCGGGATCACCACCCAGATCGCGTCCGTGTTCATGGCCTCAGCCCGCCTTCCATACGAGAACCCCGAGCCCGAGAAGGATCAAGGCCAGCCCCAGCATGTAGGTCAAGCCGAGCGGCTCGCCGAACAGCATCCATGAAAACGCAGGCGTGAACACGAAGGCCAGTGCCACGAACGGATACGCCTGGCTCAGCGGAACGCGGGTCAGTACCCATACCCATACCACGGTCAGGGCACCGTAGACGAGTACCGCGATGGCGAAGTAGCCGTTCCCCAGCAACGAAGTCAGGAACGCTCCCGTCGTCTCGCCGTTGGCGCGTTGCGCCGACAGCTTGAAGAGGATCTGCCCGACGGACATCCCCAGGGCGTAGACGACGAGGATGATGATGTTGAGTGAAGTCATGGAAATTACCGGTCCGAGCACAGGCATGGACCTCTGGAGGGGCGGCTCGATCGAGGCGAGGAGCGAAAACGCAGGGATCGGAAGCACGAATGATGCCCCAGGAACGATCGAGTGCCGCGTCAGCGAGCCACCCGGTAGACGGCGACGAACGCCTTGGCCGGCTCCAGCTTCTTCGCCAGCCGGGCCGGCAACACCCCGGCGATGCCGCTATCCCCCATCACCTTCACCAGGCCGGTCCGCGGCCGCTCGCTACGCCAAAGCTGCTCCCAATCGTCCTGAGGACGATAGGCCGCCACATCTTCGGACCGGACCAGCCGATTGCGCGAATCTGCGTACTTCGGGTTGTAGAAATACAACGCGCCGGCCGGCGGTGTGCCCGCGACGATTCGCTGGCAGTCCACCTTCGCCCACCGGCAATACCAGACGGTCTTCGCCGCGGTCATGGGGTCGGTGTACACCACCTCCCCTTCGCCGTGCTGCAGATACTGCGCGAGCGAGCGCTCACCGAAGCGGGGGTTCGTGTTGGCCAGCCCGATGCTGGCCAGACTGACGGCCACGAACGCGGCTCCCGCCGCCACCGCCGCGCCACGACGCCGTGCCCACAAACTGACCGCTACCCAGATGCCCACGACGAGAGCCAAGCAGTACGCGCACACCGTGTAGTAGCGCGGCAGGAGCTTCTGGTTCGTCAGTGCCGCGGCGGCGAACACGAGCCAGACGGCCGCCAGAATGGCGAGCAGTTGGACGAGCCGGCGAGCCTTCGGCGATGCGCCCTTGCACCCGGTCGCCACCCACCACAGTGCCGGAATGGCCAGCAGCGCAACCAGACTGAACTGGTGAACGTGCGTGAAGAACAGGATGACAGGATCGATGGGAGCCCAGACGTGCAGGTTCCCGGCGGGTGTGAACTGGAAAGCGCCGACGTCGGCCCGATCCCGAAGCCCGGCGCCATGCAGCATGAGATCGAATCGATAGGCCGGGTTCCCCGTGAGTGCGAGGTAGTACACCGCTTCGACCAGGACCACGAGGCCGAAGCCGATGGCCATGATCCAGTACTGACGCCGTGGAATGGCATAGCCGGCGAGGAACAACAGTCCGTAGAACAGCAGGAGCGCCGCACTGACTTCATGGGTCGAAAATGCTAATCCGGCCAGGACACCCGCCAGAAGCAGCAGCCAGAACCGCGATTCGCGCTCGCAGGCGAGATGGAAGAGCCAGAAGGAGCTCGCCACGAAGAAAAGCTCCGGGATATCCGCATTGGGGATCGTTGCATTGACGGCCAGGAGCGGCATCGTGGCCATCGCGGCGGTGATGGCAAACGCAGGCCCACCTCCGATCGTCTTCTCCAGCGCGATCATGGTCACCACCAACGTGGCCAGGAAGAACAGACACGTACTGAGCACGATCGAGAACTCGCTCTCGCCGAGAACTCCGACCGCGCCTGCGATCGGCAAACCGACCATTGCGCGCACTTCCCCGAAGGTCTGCGCCACGTACGGGAACGAATGCAGCCAGCCCAATCCGGAACTGGCGTAGTGCTCGTCGTCGCTCGCGATGAAGCCTGTCCACGCGAACCCGAGAATCGCGCACGCCCAGACGAGGAGCAGCACGAGCCGAAGGGTGGACGCAGATCGCATGGAAGTTCCTTGGTGGGTCAGTCGAACAAGCCGGGGGCGGGCGCCGTTACGTTCGTACGCTCTTCGGGCTCACGCACCCAGGTTCCGATTGGCGGAAGGTCTGCCATGGGGACCGTATTAGACCGTGCAGCCCCCGGCGAGTAAATGCAGAGGCCACCAGGCAGGCCGAAGGCCGGCGGAAGCCCGCCTTTCCAGGGCAACCGCGCAGGTCCTCATGGTCGTGCCCAGCCCAGGGGGCCATCGACTGTGAGCGAACTGCAATCGTGGCGACACGAAGCGTTCATCATTCGCCCTCGTACAATAGCCGGCTCTTCGAGGGCTCGGTGGCGGGGTCACCTCCGGCAAAGCCTTGATGCGGAAGGCCCTGTCTCTCGAATGGCGGGAATCCAGGCGGATCGACGGGCGCTGCCGGCACCGAGCGGCAGCCGCAGGCTTCGGGACCGGCCATCCGTGGTCCATTGCGTGCTTCGTCCCGGGATTCCCGAAGGATGCCCTGCGGCCCCGGCCCTCGACCAGAACCTCACTCCAGCCGCGCAACGCCGATCTTGACGATCCCAACGAAAAACCAGGCAGCTCACGATCGCGAAAGCGACGCGCCGACCTTCGGCGCCCTGCAGACAGGCAAGCCGGGCAGCACAGCCGAAATGCTGCAAAAGCGCCTGCCCCTCATCCTTCTCGTGGCCGCCATCGCGGCTGTCGCGTACTTCGCGTGGGCCGCCGCCTCGGATCTGTCGGCCTTGAAGGAGGCCATGCACTCCATCACCGGGATTCAACTCCTCGTGGTGTTCCTGCTGTCCCTCGCGAACTATGCGTTGCGCTACCTGCGCTGGCGTGTGCTGCTCCAGGAGTTGGGACACCGCATACCCGAGCGGATGAACGTCGCCTACTATCTCGCCGGTTTCGCGTTCACCGCCACGCCCGGGAAGGCCGGTGAGGCGATCCGAACGCTCTACCTGATGCCGCACGGAGTTGGTCCCGGCCACTCCATCGGTGCCCTGGTGGTGGATCGCCTGTCGGACCTCATCGCCATCGCCCTGCTGGCCCTCCTGCTGTTCCTGCCGTTCGAAATCGTGGTCGCGCTCGCCGTCCTGACCGGCCTCGCCTGGGCACTGCTGGCGATGCTGAAGCGTCGCTTCGCAGGCAACCTCACGTGGCCCTCCGTGCCGATCCCTTTCCTTGCCCGCATCGGCCGGCGGCTCGGCGGGCTTGCCAATGTCGCCAGCGTCGCCGCGAGACTCCTGCGCCCGAGATTGTTCGCGTTCAGCCTCGCGATCGGTTTCGTTGCCTGGGCCGCCGAGGGCTACGGCCTGTACATTCTCATCGCGGCGATGGGCGGCCTCCTGGAGCCTGCCCTGGCGGTGGGCACCTACGCGGCCAGCATCCTGATCGGCGTCGTGTCGCTGTTGCCGGGTGGCCTCGGCTCCACGGAGGCGGCGATGAGCCTGCTCCTGACCCACCACGGCGTCGCTTCCGGCATGGCCATCGCTGCGACGATTCTCTGCCGCGTCGCGACGCTGTGGTTTGCGGTATGGCTCGGACTCGCCGCGGCGGTGTGGCTGAGCGCGAGAAAACCCAAAGTAGCCGGAGTTTCCATTCCATGAATTCCCGTGACGTTGCTGCCGGCGTCCCGCTGTGCGTCGACCTGGACGGAACCCTGATCGCGTCCGACACGCTGTTCGAGCTGTTTCTCGTGATGCTCCGCCGCGAGCCGTGGGCCATTCTCGCGTTGCCGTTCTGGCTGCTGCGTGGTCGCGCCTACTTCAAGCAGCGGCTCGCGGAGCGCGAAGCCCTGGACGTATCGCGTCTCCCGTACCGTTCCGACGTAGTGGCGTATCTCAAGCAGGAGCGGGCAGGCGGACGCACGCTGGTACTGGTCACCGCAGCACATCAGCGCATCGCGGATGCGGTGGCGAAGCATCTCGATGCGTTCGATCGCGTGCTGGCGACCGATGGTTCGGTCAATCTCAAGGGCAGCCGCAAGGCGGCGAAGCTCGTGGCCGAGTACGGCGAGCGCGGCTTCGATTACATGGGTGATTCGTCGGCCGACGTTCCGGTGTGGGCTGCGGCGCGCCACGCCCTGGTCGTGGGGACGCCTAGCCTGGAGGTCGAGGCCAAGGCAGTCGCAACCATCGAGAAGGTATTCACCACCAGCGCCGGCTCCGTGTTGGTCTGGCTCAAGGCGTTGCGGGTCTACCAGTGGGTCAAGAACATCCTGATCTTCGTGCCCCTGGTCACCGCCCATCGAATGTCCGATGGCGCGTTGCTGATGCAGGCGATCGTTGCGTTCATCGCATTCAGCCTGTGCGCCTCCGCCGTCTACGTCATCAACGACCTGTTCGATCTCGATTCGGATCGGACCCACGCGCGCAAGTCGAAGCGTCCGTTCGCTTCGGGCCGGTTGTCGATCGCGAGCGGCCTCGTGGCGGCACCGGTGCTGCTCGTGATCGCCTTCGCGCTCAGTGCGTTCCTGCCGCCTCTGTTCAGTGCAGCCCTGTTGCTCTATTTCGTCGTGACGCTGCTCTACTCGCTTCGATTCAAGCGCTCGTCGATCCTGGACGTGCTAATCCTCGCGGGGCTGTACACGATCCGCCTCATTGCCGGGGCCGTCGCCGTGTCCGTGCCGCTGACCTTCTGGCTGCTCGCCTTCAGCATGTTCCTGTTCCTGAGCCTGGCGCTGGTGAAGCGCGTGGCCGAACTGCGGACGATTCCGCAGGAAACGACCGGACGGCTGGCCGGACGGGGCTATCGGCGCGAAGACCTTCCCGTCCTGATGTCGCTCGGCACGGCCAGCGGTTACACCTGCGTGATGGTGTTCGCGCTCTACATCGACGGCGGCACCAAGGGCCTGTACAGCCACCCGAAGGCCCTCTGGCTGCTTTGCCCGCTGCTGCTGTTCTGGATCAGCCGGATCTGGCTGGTCACGCACCGCGGCGAGATGCACGACGACCCGATCGTGTTCGCCTTCCGCGATTCGATCAGCCGCTGGCTGCTGGTACCCGCTGCGATAGCCCTGTGGCTGGCGATCTGACGCTCGCCCCTGCGCTTCAATCGTGGGGGCGCTACCCGCGCCACGTGCATCACGTGCACGGCCTGTGGGATCGTCACCAGGCACTGCCGGCATATCGGGCGCCCCTGCTGCCCTACGGGAACGGCCGCAGCTACGGTGACGTGTGCCTGAATGACCGCGGCGTCGCACTGCATACGCGCGGCCTCGATCGCTTCATCGCAGTGGATCACGCGAAGGGGCTCCTGACCTGCGAGAGCGGTGTCACCCTGAAGGAGATCCTGGACCTGATCGTTCCCCGGGGATGGTTTGTACCGGTTTCGCCCGGAACCAAGTTCGTCACCATCGGCGGGGCAATCGCGAACGACGTCCACGGCAAGAATCACCACCGGGTCGGATCCTTCGGATCCTGTGTCGAACAGTTCGAACTGTTGCGCTCCGACGGATCGCGGCTCACCTGCTCGAGAAGCAGCCATGCGGAATTGTTCGCGGCCACCCTGGGCGGCTTGGGCCTCACGGGCCTCATCACGTGGGCACAGATCCGGCTGCGCGAAATTCACAACCCGTGGTTGCTCGGCGAATCGCTGCGATTCTCGAACCTGACGGATTTCTTCGCCCTGTCGGCCGAGAGCGAGCACGACTACGAATACACGGTCGCGTGGATCGACTGTGCAGACCCGAAGGCGCAAGGCCGGGGGCTGTTCATGCGTGCGAACCACGCGCCGTTTCGCGAGCACCTGCCCGCTGCGCCGCGGCGCAGCGGATTCCGGGTTCCGTTCACGCCGCCCATCGCACCGATGAACCGGATCACGTTGCAGGTCTTCAATCGGCTCTACTACTGGGGGTCGCGCACCGACCGTACGCCGCGACTCGTGCACTACGACCCGTTCTTCTATCCGCTGGACGCCGTGCTCGACTGGAACCGCCTGTATGGTCCGCGCGGGTTTCTGCAGTACCAGTGTGTGGTCCCGCGCAGCGGGGCCGACGCATCGGTGAAAGACATGCTCGTGAGAATCGGACGGCACGGTGCCGGTTCGTTCCTGGCCGTATTGAAGACGTTCGGCGGCATGCCCTCGGAAGGCCTGCTATCGTTTCCCCGCGGCGGGGTGACCCTGGCGCTCGACTTTCCGATCCGTGGCAGGGAGACCTTCGCGTTGCTCGCGGAGCTCGATTCGGTGGTCACGAGCGCCGGCGGGGCGGTCTACCCCGCAAAGGACGCTCGCATGTCGCCGGAGATGTTTCAATCCGGCTTCCCGCGCCTGGAGGAATTCAGGCGCTTCATCGATCCGGGCTTTTCCTCCAGTTTCTGGCGAAGGGTATGCAGGTGACAACGTGCGGAAGATAGTCATCATCGGCGCCAACTCGGCGATCGCCGCGGCAACGGCAAGGCTCCTGGCAGCCGAAGGACATGCCTTGTACCTAGCTGCGCGCAATACGGCTGCGCTGCAATCGCTCGTGGACGATCTGAAGGTGCGTGGCGCGCAGAACGTGCATTCGGGGCCGTTCGATGCGACGGACAACGTCGCTCACACCGCATTGATCGATGCGGCCACGGCGGCGCTCGGGGGTCTCGATACGGCAATCCTCGCTTATGGAAGCCTGCCCGATCAGGCAGTCGTGCAGGACCGGCCGGAGGACGTGCTCACGGAACTCGCGACAAACTTCACTTCCGCCGCGTCGCTGCTGACGATCGTCGCGAGCCGGTTCGAGCGCCAAGGGAAAGGCACCATCGTCGGGATCAGTTCGGTCGCCGGAGATCGAGGGCGGGCAGCCAATTACGTGTACGGCAGCGCCAAGGCGGGTCTCACCTGTTTCCTCAGCGGCATGCGCCAGCGGCTCTGGCGCAAGGGCGTTCACGTCATCACCATCAAGCCGGGCTTCGTCGATACGCCCATGACGGCCGCCTTTCCGAAGGGCCCTCTGTGGGCCAAGCCGGAGGCCGTGGCGGCGGGCATCGTGCGGGCCATGAAGAGCGGCCGCTCGACCGTCTATCTGCCATCGTTCTGGCGCCTCATCATGACCATCATCGCGCTGCTGCCTGAGCGCATATTCCTGCGGATGCGCTTCTAGCTGCATGGATTCGTCCATTTCTCCCGCTTCGGTTGTCGCGCGGCTGCGCATTGGCCTGATTGTGCTCGCGGTGCTCGTCCATCTGCCGCTCTGGATCTGGTACGCACCGATGCCGGCGGCCGACGGAGCCACCTATCTGCAGGTGGCCGAGCATCTGCGGACGCTCGACTTCAACGGCTATCTGGCCAAACGTCCCCCGGGCTATCCGGTACTGCTCCTGCTCTCCGGAGAAAGCGACGTCGTCCTGTGGGCGATCCAGTCGGTACTGGGGATCATCACGGTGTTGCTGATGTACGAACTGGCCCTGAAGCGCGGCTTGCGTCCTGTCTGGTCGTTCGCCGCCGGGGCCGCCACGTTGCTCAGCCTCAACCTGCTGCTCTTCGAATCCGCCATGCTGACGGAGACGCTGACGACATTCCTGCTGGCGCTCGCGCTTTGGCTCTGGTTCGGAGGCCTGCCGGAGAACGAGAATGCGCGTGCCTCGAGAAAACTCTGGGTAGCAGGCGCAGCGATCGGAGCGGCAGCGCTGGTCAAGCCGTTCCTGCAGTACTCGGTTCCGCTGCTGCCACTGCTTACCGCACTGGGTGTCTGGCGACGGACGGGATCCATCCGCAAGGCAGGCGCGGCCGCTTCGGCGGTGGCACTGCCGGCACTTCTGCTCGTGCTTGGGTGGAGCGCCTTCAACAAGGTTCAGGTCGGCTATTTCGGCATCACGACCCTCGCTGGCTACAACCTGACACAGCACAGCGGTGCGGTGATGGAGGATGCGCCGGACGAGTATGCGACGGTGCGCGACATCTATCTCAAGTACCGCGAGCCGCGGCGGCAGCGGACCGGATCACATTCCATGACGATCTGGGAGGCCTACCCGGAGATGATGGAAGCCACCGGGCAGAGTTTCGTAGAGCTGTCGCGTACGCTCGGTAGCCTTTCCGTGCAACTGCTACGGACGCATCCGAAGGTCTACGCGCGCAATGCCTTCGATGGCTGGGTCAAGTTCTGGAAGGCGCCGCTGAGCCCGGCATTCCTCGAGCACGACCTCGCATCCCCTGCTCTGCTCACCGCCCTCCAGTTCATCTGGCAGTTCGAGCGCTATGCGCTCGTGGCGGCCAAGGCGGCCTTCCTGTTCTGGTGCGCGTTCGTCGTTCGGCGCATCGCAAAGACCGGCGCGGCAGCGAACCTGCTCGACATCACGATCATCGCGATGGTCCTCGCGGGCTCGGCCCTGCAAGCCCTCACTGAATACGGCGAGAACGCCCGCTACTCGATCCCGTTCCAGCCCCTGATTCTGCTTGCGCTCGTGATTGCGCTTGCTGACTGGAAGTCACTCGTCCGCCCATCTCCACGTCCTGCGCGGCGCTGACGGGCGACAGGGCTTCGTCCACGTCATCCACGGGAACGTAGGTCGGTCTACGTAGTGCGGGGCGCGTCTCGAATTCCTTCGCCTCTCGTGCCAGTATGGCCGACATGGCGTAGTAGAGGAATGCGAGATCGAAGTTGGCGGAGTTAAGGAACGCCCCGCTCACCATGTAGCCGACGAGACCGATCTGGAGGCCTGTGGCGTAGCTCGCCAACCACTGACTTTCCTTTCTGCCTTTGGTCAAACGTTTCGTCTTCTGCAGGCTCATCTCGGTGCCCAACAGCAGCGCGAGAAACAACCCAAGGCACACGAATCCGTGCTGGCCGAGGGTCTGGAAATAGATGCTGTGCGCCGCACTCGCATGCCTCAGTGCCCAGGAGTACTTCTGGTCGGTGTACCTCATCCACCGGTCCTCGTCTGGCGAGTATTCGAAGTTAAATCCACCTCCCGTCACCGGGTAGTCCTTGGCAAGATTCCAGGCAACGGTCCAAGACTGAAGTCGCTGGTTAGCGGAACTATCCTCCTCATACCCCTCGATCTTGTCGACTCGATTGAATACTCGGTCCGGAAGCACCATCGGAGCAACGATCAGTGCCGGAATCAGGATGATCGCGGCGAAGAACTTCTGACGGGCCTGGAGGAACATCAAGGGCAGGATGGCTGCAAGACCAATGTAGGCTCCGCGGGAGTACGTGAAGATGGTCGAAATGACTGTCGAAACGAACGCGAAGTAGAGAAGTCGCTTCATCCATTTTCTGCCCTCTTCTCGCGCCAGGACCAGTAAAACCGGCCCCGTCATGTTGAATGCCAGGCCGATGAACGTATTGCCCGATACAAAGCTCTGGGGAGGACCGGATACCCGCCCGGCAAAACCCGTTGAAAGGAGGTAAATGAATCCCTTGAGGGCATGGAATCCGATGCTCAAGCCGATCACCAGCATGATGACCCGGATGCGATCCTTGCCATAGATGAACATCGTGGCGAGGTACGTGAACAAAACGATCTTGAGAACCTTCGCCCACGTATCCCAGGCTTCCGCCGGTGCCCAGGCGAAGATGGTCGTGATGGTGTAGTAGACGATCAGGCACACTACGAGTACCAGTTCCCGATTCCACGGAATCGGCTTGCGATCCTTAGCGAAGAAGATTCCAAGCAGCGTCGCGCCACCGATCCATTCGGCGAAGGGCAAGCTGTAGGCAAATCCCCATGTAAGGCGGTGCGGGTTCATCAGCCCGAACCAGTACCAGACGGAGATCCCGATCCACGGCCGGTACGCGCAAAACGGGAGCAGCGCGAGAACCACGATCAACAAAACGGGATCTCTCATGCCAATCCTGAGTTCTTGGGTGTCGTGGCGTATTCGCTCACGCCTGTCGACCCCAATCCGCAAAGAGCCAAGTATTCCTCGTAGGCTCGCTCCCAGGAAAAGTCGCGCTGAACGCGCTCCACTACGAGGTCGCCCAGCCGCGCGCGCTCTTGAGGATTGCGAAGCAAATAGGTCAATTCCTTCGCCAATGCGACGGGATCCTCCGACGGCACGAGGCGCGCATTTGTTTCGTGGGTGAGAATCTCGGGAATGCCTCCCACCCGCGTGGCGACGATCGGCAGCCGGAATGCGCCCGCTTCCAGCAGGACGATGCCGAAGGGCTCGCTGCGCGAAGGTAAGCAGAACATCGTCGCCGACTCGTAGTAGACGTGGAGCCGGTTGTGCGGAACCGCACCGATGATGAAGACGCTGTCCTGGATCTGCGGGTCGCTCGCCAATTGCCTGAGCGTATCGCCTTCGCCGCGTTCTGCACCTACCAGAACGAGCGCGATTTCTCCACCCACGGACGCGTGGACCTGCTTGAAGGCCCGAACGAGCACGTCGAGTCCTTTCTTCTTTTCGTAGGCAGCGACACACAGAATGTAGGGGCGTCCACGCAGCGCCGGGTCGAGTGACACAGACAGGTCGCGAGACGCGAACAGGTATGCGACGTCGAGCCCGTTGTGGACCGTCCCGCATTTCTCCGCGACGCCGGCGTCCACCTCGATCAAACGGCGCGCGAGGTCGGACGAACAGCACACGATCCGATCAGCACTGGCGATCAACCTGCGCCAGAAGAAACGCTCGACGCCCTGGGCCGTCATGACATTCGCTACGTCCATCCCATGGAACGACAGGATCAACTGAAACTGCCTGCGAAAAAACCAGCGCAGCATGAGGAACTGAATGGCGGACGGTGTCGGAAAGTGGACGTTGACGACAGCCGTGTCACGGCTCACCAGCAAGCGATCCAGCCGCCACAACTCAGGCCAGGAACGCACCGCCCACGCAAGCAGCGCAACGATGCCCTTGCGCCCCCCGACTGGAGACCGCAACCGTATCGAGCACACCTCGACATCCTGTTCCAGCTGGTGAGGAGGCTGCGGGTTGTCCCATGTGCTTTGCAGGATGACCGGTCGGAAGCGCTCACCCGTGAAGAAGTGCCGATACAGGTTGAGCACCACTTGATCCACGCCGCTGGAGGCACTGATGCTCCACGGCAGGACGAAGAAGTATCCGGGTTTTGTGTCAGACATCGTCAAGGGTGTTCAGCAGGGGCATGACGCGGCCGTATTTCCAGAATATCCATGACGAAGTGAGCGAGCAAAGGCAAAAGTGGAAGCTGCGTCAGCTACAGCTGGAGGCACACAACCGCTGCATTCTCGTTGTGCCGACGTAGCCTCGATGCGCACAACTGTCAAGGGCCGATCAACTACGCAGTGCCGTCCCGACCTAAGCCCAATTGATGCACCTGACTTATGCTCATAGATCCATGGTGTCGGTTTGCAATCCATGATTGTCGTCAGATCCCTCAATCTCGCGCGGCAAAGGGGGCGTTGTGATGTCCATCCTCCAACAAAGGCAGCAAGTCCACTCTTCATGTCACGGCAGCATGCCTTCAACAGTATGTTTATTTGCAAGTTTATCGCCAATGAGCTCGAGAAACCTCTGCTGGTAGTGTCCAACCGATCTCCTCAGCCTGCAGCGCCCGCTGCGGCGCACTCGTACTCGCACAAACCATGCAACTCTACGCAACGTGCGGGCCGACTATTGTTGACATAGTGCGCATTCACCTACGTGTCCAATTGTCACATTCCTCGAAGTCATTTCATCAGACGCACGAATCGAAGTACCCTTTCAACAAGAAAGCTCTCCGCACCTCGAGGACGACCAGCGAGAATCCACGTCCCAAGCACCACCAGCACGTAGAACGCGGCTCCCAAAATCGCTGAGCTCAAGAGCGCTACGGGCGCAAGGGCGGTCCCATAATGATCGAGGAACCAACGTTGCCATGCAGTGACCGACAGATACATCGCCACTGCTGCTGCAAGTGGACGGACCAGGATGCGAATGACTGTCAATGCATCGAGTCGCAGTGTCGAGCAAAGAATCAGATAGTTGATCGGAAGCATCAATAGCGCTGTACTGAGCAGCGCCCACGCGGCACCGCGAACGCCAAACGCTGAAGTGCCGAGTATCAACGATACGACCAAGATCGCCATGTGGGTGCTTGCAATAGCTGTAATGATGCGCGGCTTGCCCATTGCCATGTAGATGTATCCCGCATTAGTAAGGAGCGACATCAATACGCCATAGAAGGCAAGAATCTTGATCAACGGAATGGCGGACAACCACTTCTCTCCGAGGAGCGTCGGGACAAGGCTCTCAGCCACCGCAGCAACGCCGAAGGCCGCCGGCATCGTTACGAGCGCGATCATCGAGATCACGTTGAGGAACTGCTTGCGCAGTTCCTCGGGAGCCGATGCCAATCGAGCATAGCCTGGAAAAGTCGCCCTGTTGATTGGTGCGGACAGTTCCGTTGTAGGAAGGTTGGATATCTCATAGGCTAGACTAAACGAGCCCAAGGCGGCAGGGCCGGCCGTGCGACCAACGATGAAATCAGCGGCCCTCGCATTGACGACGAAGATGATGTTGTTGATGAACAGCCATTTCGAGAAGTGAAACAGCGAGTGCCGCGCCGCCATCGAGAACTTCGGTCGATACGGATGGGCGACGTACGTAAGGCAGACGGACAGCGTCCGGCCGGCGAGCATCCCGATCACGAGAGCCCAGTAGCTCTTCAGGGTGAAGGCGGCCACCATGGTGACGGTGAACACGGTGAGGCGCTTGATGAGCTGGAGCCAGAACTCCTTGTGCATCTGGAGTTCTTTCCGGAATGCCACGACGCCGATGTTCTCCAGGCTGACCAGCAGCGGATTGAAAGCGAGGCAGATCAACACCCAGAACACGCGCGGATCGCCATAGAACGCTGCAACCGGCTCGGCTAGCACGAGCAACACGACCGCACAGATCGAGCCGAACAACACGTTCAGTGTCCATGCGGTGTCGTAGTGCTCTCTCGTCGCTTCCTGGTTCTGGATCAGTGCGACGTCGAAGCTGAAGGCCTGGAGCAGTTCGACGACCGCGATGACCGAAGTGGCCATGGCGATGAGGCCAAAGTCCTCCGGGATCAGCAGTCGCGCCAGGATGATCGTGCTTAGCAGGCCGATCGATCGCTCGATGAGCTTGAAGCCCACCATCCAGGCGGCGCCCTTGGCCATCTTGGACCCTACGCCCTGCATGATCGCTCGTCTCGGATGCTAAGGTTCATGGAATGGATGGGATAAGATCATTCGATCGGTGGCTGGGCAACGTCGTATTCACGGAGCGGAAAGGTGTGGCTGCGGCGGTCACTACTCGGGGGGGGCCGCCCTACCCGCCGCGGATCGGCTGGCCCCACCTGCCGGTGTTGCCGGCTCCGACAACATGCGTTCGAGCGCGGCGACGTCCTCCGCATGTCTGACCAGATAGTCGCGCTGCTCCAGTCGCCCGCGCGATAGCACCTGCTCCAGCCCATCACGATCCAGTTCAATGCCGAATGCGGAGGGCGCATCGGCCGACTTCGCGCCGAGCACCTGCGCGAGGATCAGGTCACCGACTTCGCTCCGGTAGTGGGATGCCTCCCAGAACCATCGCATCTCCTGACCGGTGACCAATGGCGACGGCTCCGACGTAACGCTGTTGTAGCCGCTGAAGTCGAGCAGGTGCGGCTCGCATTGGGGATGTCGGGCGACCTCCTCCACCAGGGCACGCTTCCAGGATTCGAACTCCCCCCACTGCCCCGTGAGCCGCAGGGTGTCCAGCATGAGGGCATGGGTGGGATTCACGTAGATCCTGACCGTCACCTTCGCTCGGCAGGCATCGTCGATGAAAGCCCCCAGTTGTTCGATCGCCTTCGCGCGATCTCCGACGGCGGAGTTCTGCTCGCGACGATCGACGGTGCGGATCCAGTATTCGAACGCGGCGCGCGGCCCGCCCAGCTTGCGCAAGGTCATCACCATGCATGCGGGATCACGCTGACCGGCACCGGAAAGGAACGATGGACAGTCCGGCGCTCGTGCACGCCGCACGACCGACAGACTCGCCAGGGTCGTGTCCCAGCTCAACGCGTGGCGAAACTGAAGGGCCGGGCCGCGCCAGAGATAGTCGAGATGCGACTGACCTACCAGCACGCGATCGAAATGGGGGTTGGTCTGTTGTGACGAGAAGGTCCAGAAGTCGACCCCCATCACGACCAGATTCACGTCCGACACCGCCATGGCGTGGCGCGCCATCATGATCGCATCCGCCACCGACGCGCCCGTCAGGGCGCCATTGAATGCACGCTGCGTTCCGAGCGCTTCGTGCCGTGTCGGCAATCCCACTTCGGTGCGGGAGTTGCCTACGTAAACGACCGAGGGTTGCAGGCGCGCTATCGCGAGGCTCTTGCTGAGCGGCGACAGTCGGTTCTTGTTCGGACGCGAAATCGTGATCACGTCGTCCGGAAGATGGAACACCAGGTACGGATCGACGACGTAGTTGAACACGCCCACAGCCGCCAGAGCGAGCGCGACCAACGCCCCGAAGGTCCGGAGGTATCCGGAGAAGCCCTGCGAAGGCGATTGGGCGGATTCGACGGCGGCGATCATGCTATTGCCGAGTGGCCTAGAACTGGAAGTACAAGAACTCGGTGACGCGATCCAGGCTCAGGATGCACGCCACCGCCAATACCGCCGTCAGCAATCCCCACACGGCATTGGGTCGCCACCGGATGACCCATCTCGCACGTTCCGCCGCCGTCTCCAGCGCAGGCGCGTAGGCAGCGAAGATCTGCTGCGTGTTGGGCGCGAACAACGCGGCAACCACGGCGAACAGCAGCACGAGGAAGTTCGCCTCGCCCGCGGCCACCCATCGGATCGCGGCTGGCGAGAGTCCCAACGAGGGTGCAATGCCTCCGAACGACTCCGGCACGACCACGCCGTTGAGCCCGACCATTGCCTGCAGCACCTCGAGGGCCGTTGCCATGTCGGGCGCCCGGAAGAACACCCAGGCCACCATGACGGCGAGGAGCGTGACGGCTCGCGCCGCGATGCGGCCGGGGAGCCCGCAGCTGCGGTCGAAGCCCCACAACGTGCGCAGGTGTTGCCAGAGGTGATTGACCACGAGATAGAACCCGTGGAGCGCCCCCCAGAGCACGTAGGTCCAGCCGGCGCCATGCCACAGGCCGCCGAGAACCATGGTCAACATCAGATTGCGATAGCGCGAAGCCGTGCCGTGGCGATTGCCGCCCAGCGGAATGTAGAGGTAGTCACGGAGAAAGCGCGACAAGGTCATGTGCCATCGCCGCCAGAATTCCACGATGTTCTCCGCCTGATAAGGCGAATTGAAGTTGAGCGGCAGTCGCACGCCGAACAGCCGCGACAGGCCGATGGCCATGTCCGAGTATCCGGAGAAGTCGAAGTACAACTGAAGGGTGTAGGCCACCACGCCCACCCAGGCCTGAAGCAGCGAGGGCGATTGGCCAGGTTCGAACAGCGCGTTCGCCATTGGCGCCAGGTTGTCGGCGATGAGAACCTTCTTCGCCAGCCCCACGACAAAGATGGAGAGACCGACGGCGAAGTGCTCCGCCCGTGGCACGTAGTTCCTGGAGTCGCCGAACTGCGGCATCATCTCCTTGTGATGCAGCACCGGCCCCGCGATGAGGTGCGGGAAGTACGTCACGAACAGCAGGTAGTGGACGAAGCGGTACTCGGTCACCTTGCCGTAGTACGTATCCACCAGGAAAGCGATCTGCGTAAAGGTGAAGAACGAGATGCCGAGCGGCAGGACGATATCCAGGGGCCCGAGATTCGTACCGGCCACCCAGGCCGCCGTGCCGATGAAGAAGTTCGCGTACTTGAAGTATCCGAGCAGGAGGAGATTCGCGGCGATAGCGCCCGCCAACCAGGGCTTGCGGGTGGACGCGCCGGCCCGGGAGATGTTCATTCCGGCCCAGAAGTTGAACCCGATCGATCCGAGCAGCAACGGAACGTACCGGACGTCCCACCAGCCATAGAATGCGAGCGACGCGGCACCGAGCCAGGCCGCGGCCAGAACCTCCGAGCGTCGTGCGAGCAGGAAGAAGCCCGCAACGGTGATCGGGAGGAACAGCAGCAGGAACGGGTAGGAGTTGAAAAGCATCTCGCCTACCGTCCGCGCGCGCTACGACCGCCAAGGCATGCCGATCCCTGGCCGGCGCGATTCGAAACCAGGCCATGTCCGCTGCTCGAACGCATCAAGCGGTGGCCACCCGGCTGATGATGTAGCGGTACTTGCCCGACTTCTCCGGCGGTATCTCCGTGGTCTTCTCGATCACGACCTGGACCTGCTGGCCGAGTCGGATCTTGAATTTCCGCTCCACTTCGGCGAGCAATGCCTCCGTGAAGCCCGGCCCGGGGATGACCTGCACGCGGGTCAACTCGAGGCTTTCCTGCACCACCTTGAACTGCTGGATGCCGCCCAGGTCGCGGAAGATGTGATTCAGCACCGAGCTGTGCATCAGGGTGCCGTCCATCGCCACGACGAAGTCGTTGCTGCGGCCTTCGATCTCCTTGATGAGCGGCAATCCACGGCCGCACGGGCACATGCGGTCTTCGAGGATCCCGATATCGCCCGTCCGGTAACGGACGAAGGGGAAGTCCTTCGTCGCGAGATGGGTCGTCACGATTTCGCCGGACTGTCCGACCGGCACCGGTGCACCGTTCTCGTCGACCACCTCGACGAGGATGTCCTCGCAGATGTGCAGGCCGCCCTGCGGGCATTGATGGGCGATGAATCCCGAGTCGCGCCCGCCGTAACCGTTGGCGACAGGACATCCGAGCACGCGCTCGATCATCGCGCGCTGGTGATCGTACAGGCGCTCGGCGGTGACGAACGCTGCCTTGATGCCCAGGTTGTCGAGGCGGCGACCGTTGGCCTCCGCTCGCGCCGCGATCTGTGAGATCGCGTAGGGATACCCGAACACCATGGCCGGCCGGAATCGCTGCAGCTCTTCGATGGCGTGGTCCAGGGCGGCCGGGGAGAGCTGCGAGGTGGCGACGAGGCGTGTGCGAAGGATGACGTCCCGCACGGCTTTCACGCGATCCTGGGCCGTCAGCTCGATCGGGCTGCCCCAGAACACGATCTCTCGATCGCCGATGTCGACGTCCCACCAGCGCGTTGCGCGCCACTTTGCCGCGACGTCGTGGTCGATGCGGTCCTTGCCGATAAAGAACACGAGCGGTGTTCCACTGGAACCACCGGTCCCGTAGCGCTTGAGCGGTCCCGCGTTGTCCGCGATGAGTTCACGTTCACGCGAGCGGATGATCGGCTTGTCGAGCGTGGGCAACTGCTGCAGGTCAGCCAGGCTGGTGACCTGCTCGGGTCGGAAGCCCCGCTGCTTGAACAGTTCGCGGTAGTAGGGAACATGCTCGCCGCAATGCATGAGCAGTCGCTTCAACTCGGCCACGCGGTAACGCTCCAGCTGCGCCGGCGTCCACCACTGACTCTTGTCCAGCTCCCGCCGTCGCGCGACGGAGCGATGCCCCTTCAGCCGTTCGTGGAGCGGGAACAGCAGATGGGAAACCAGCCAGGTATATCCGCTCATGATCGCGGTTCCTCCAGATTGAATCCGAAATCCGGGCGCCCGACCGCATTGCCGTACACCCGGAACAGGCGCTTGCGCACTTCGGCCCACGTGTATTGACGGATGTCGGCCAACGCCGCGTTTCGCAGGCGATCGGCCAGCGCGGCGTCGGAGAGGACAGCCAGGGCGGCGCGGGCCATCGCGTCGGAATCCTTGGGCGAGACGAGCAAGGCAGTTTCGCCTTCGCGCACCATGTAGGGAATGCCACCGACGTCGGTGGAAACGATCGGTACGCCGCTTGCCATGGCCTCGAGGAGCGAGATGGGCATGTTGTCGGCGAGCGAGGGATTGATCATCAGGTCAGCGTCCCGGTACAGCTCGGTCATGCGTGCGTTGTCGAGGCGGCCCGTGAAGGTGACGGCCCGATCGATCGAGAGCTCGACGCAGAGTTGTTCCAGCGCCTGCCGCCGCGACCCCGACCCGGCCATGCTGAGACGCGCGTCGGGAAATCGATCCAGGACCTGGCGAAAGGCGCGCAACGCCGTGGGCATGTCATACAGATCCTCCAGATTGCGCGCGACCACGACGTGCATGCCCGGCGCCTTGCCGGCCTGGGGCCGGAAACGCGACAGGTCGATGATGTTGGGTACGATCTCGGTTTCCACGCCGCGCCGGCCGAAGACCTCGCGCAGGAATCGTGACGGCACCACGACCACCGCTGCGCGCTTCAGCGTCGGTCGCACGAGACTGAAACTGCGCTGGAAGAAATCCTCCGCGCCGCCGCCCCGATAGTTGACGATGATCGGCTTGCCACGCAGCCAGGCGATCCAGATGGCCGGGGCCGCGAACAGGTGCCACGCCCAGCCGGAACTCGCCATGAGATGCACGAGGTCCGCCCGGCCGATCTCGCGCCAGAGCCGCCACTTGTAGGGCAGCAGGCGAAACACCGCACGGACGAAAGGCACCCGATCCACCCAGGCGGGCCAGTAGGGCTCGTTCATCCTGACCACGCCGACCTGCATCCCCGTTTCCGACAGCAACCGTGCGAGCTGCTGCGTCTGGTTGGCCATGCCGGCCGACGGCGGAGGCAACGGCCCTACGAGAGCGATCCGGAGCGGCGCGGTCATGGTCAGGTCAATACTCGCCTGCTGACGCCGCCGCCGACGGCTGGCGCAGATTCTTCGCGAGCCGAGCACCGTACTTCCAAGGAGACCGGTCCCAGGGCGTGAAGCGCGGGAGCTGAAAAAGATCGGCTCCAGCGCCTGCGGCTCCAGGGCTGGTGGAAACCGCGGCGGCGAATCCAGCAGCCTTGACCAGTTCCGCGTCGCGCCCCGTGTAGTCCTTGCCCGGTCGTCCGTTGGGATACGCGAACAGGGTCACCTCATTGCCCGTGAGTTCTTCGAGCCTGCGCTTGCTCTCGACGATCTCGGTCCGCGCATCGTCGAGCGTCAGATTGGCGAGGATCGGATGCGAAACCGTGTGGGCACCAATGGTCATTCCGGCGCGATTCATCTCTCCGACTTGCGCGCTCGTCAGCATCAAGTCTGCGGGCAGGCTTGCACGCAGGTCGGTGGCCAACGCCACCGCACGGCCCTCCCTCTCCGCGTGCGCCCGGTACTTCAACTGGCCGAGAACCTGCCGTATCGCGGACCGCTTGGCTTCGATGGAGTCGAGCGGCAACCGGTCGAGGCCGAGGTCAGGCGCGTTCAGTGACGGACGGTTCGTCGTCCTGATGGCTTCGATGACCGTGTCGTTCCACATGCGCCCGCCGTCCAGGAAACCGCTGGCGACGAAGCAAGTGGCCGTCAGACCCAGGTCCCGCAGTACCGGCCACGCCAGCGTGTAGTTGTCCGCATATCCATCGTCGAACGTGATCGCCGCAGCGCGCGCCGGCAGCGTGCCCTGCCTGAAGCGTTCGATGGCCTCGGTCAGGGGAAGCACATGGAACCAGCTCGAGACCCACCGCATCTGCTCGCGGAAGCGCGGCACATCCGGATCGCCGGGAAACAGGGGATCGGGCGCAGGTCGCACGCGATGGAAGATCAGGATCGACAGCTTCGCCCGGGAGCCCGCCGGCGACAACGCGCCGATGAAAAGCCGGAGCACCATCACAGCCGCGCTCCTTCGTAGCCGAATGCGCTGACCGTGATCTGCCCCACCAGGATCAGGCAGAGGCCGCACAGCGCAGCGCGCGCCCATCGAAGCTTGCGACCCAGGGCCTGCAGCTGCTCGACCATCCCGCCGTTCGTCGCCGTGGGCAGGACCTTGATGCGGGGATGCAGGCCGAACATCGCAGCCACGATCTGCCCCAGGCTCGCCGACACGCGGGTGGCGACCCACACGAGGGGTTGGGCCTCGTACGAAAAGACGGCATTGCCGTACACCAGATACCACTGATCGAGCCCACGCCGGTAGTAGTCCAGCGCCTTGTCCTCGTGGATGTAGCCGGGACGACCGGGGCCGATGGGAATCATTTTCCCCGGCTCGCCACGACCCGACAGCGTGTCGCGAAACTCCATGGCGCTGAGCGGTTCGCCGGTGTTGCCGTCGATCGTGTAGAAATTGTTGTACACGTCCAGCAGGATCCACTTCGCACGGCTTCGATCGAAGATCTCCGCGACGACGTGACCGTGTCCCCCGAAGCCATCGAAGGAGAACGCCCACTGCCGCGAGAAGACGCCCGCCGTGTGCGCAAGGCCCGTGTACACCTTCACGAAATCCGCGCAGTAGCCGTGTCCTTGCTTGATACGGCGCAGGGTCGTCTCGAGATCGGCCTGAATGGGGCCCAGGTCCTGCGCGCTCTCCGTCAGGTACGCAGCCAGGCCCAGCGCTCGATCGAAGTCTCGTGCGTCCTTCGGAAGCCGAAGGGCTTCAACCGTCGCAACGAAGGCCGCAGGAGCCGCCAGGCGCTCCGTCACGAAATCGCCGGGCAAGGCCGAGGGTGTCCAGTCGAAATCCTTCGGCCCGGCCGGCCGAAGCAGGAGCGCATTGCGCAGGCGAACGGCGCGAACGGGCGGGAAAGCGAGCGTCGCCATCCATCCGCAGATCGCCGCTATCCCGGCAACGGTCAGCCAGAGCATCATCGACTCACCAGCACAGGCCCTGGACCTGGCCCTTGAACGCCTCCGGGTTCGGCAGGTTCGCGAGGTCCAGGACGATGTGGTCGTCACGCAGGTGCTGCTTCAGCCCCTCGACGACGCGTGCGTCGTTCAAGCCGACCAGAATCACCTCGGACTGCCCGATCACTTCCGCGATGTCCGGTCGCATCAGCGATCCGATGTGCGGCACGTGCTGCTCGATGAACCGTCGATTCGCGCCGAGCAGGCTGGACAGGTGCACTTCCGGATCGTAGACGAGCAGATTCATCCCCTTGCCGATGAAGTACTCGGCCAGGGTCACCATCGGGCTTTCGCGGAGGTCGTCGGTGCCGGCCTTGAACGAAAGTCCCAGCATGCCGATGCGGCGACGGCCCGATGCGGTGACCTTCGCGATCGCGTGATCGACGTGGGCCCGGTTCGAAGACAGGATGCTGCCGAGCATCGGCAGCTCCACGTCGCGCATCTTCGCGAGATACATGGTCGCCCGCAGGTCCTTGGGCAGGCACGAACCGCCGAACGCGAACCCCGGCTTCAGGTAAGCCTTGGAGATGTTGAGTTGCGTGTCGCGGCAAACCAGGTCCATGACGGCGAAGGGATCGACGCCGAGGGCTTCGCACAGGCGCGCCGTCTCGTTGGCGAACGTGATCTTCAGCGCGTGGAAATTGTTGCAGCAGTACTTCACCGTCTCGGCCGCGCGGACCGTGGTGGTCACGAACTCTCCGGGTAGATGGCCGAACAGCTCACGCAGCTTGCTGGCGGGGTACTCGGTGCGCGTGCCGATGATGGTAAACGGCGGTTTGTCGTAGTCCTTGATCGAGGTTCCTTCGCGCAGGAACTCGGGCTGGAAGCAGACGTGGAAGTCGCGGCTTTCCTGCTTGCCGGATTCGCGTTCGATGACCGGTCCGAGGACATCCTCGACGGTTCCGGGGACGACCGTGGAGCGGAACACGAACAGATGCGGCGTGCTCTTCTCGCGCATCGCCGTGCCGAGCTCCTGCGCGACGCGCACGAGGGCGCCCTGGTCCTGGCTGCCGTTGGGCGCAGACGGCGTGCCCACGCAGATCAACGAAATGTCCGAATCCAGGACGGCGCGCTTGACGTCGCTCATGACGGTCACCCGGCCGCTGGCAACGACCTGCGCCATCAGGTCGACCATGCCCTCTTCCACCACCGGCGTCTTGCCCGATGCGATCAGGTCGAGCTTGGCGGGATCCACGTCCACACCGATCACGCGATGGCCGTCACGCGCCAGGCAAGCGAGTGAGACCGCGCCGACGTACCCCAGGCCGAAGATGCTTATGTTCACGGCTGTAGCGCCTTTTCTATGGTTTGCGATGCGTGCCCGGACCGCAGCGAAAGGCAGCGGTCGACGATGCGATCGAGACGTTGCATGGATTTGTCCCACGCGTGATGCGACAACATGCGCTCGCGACCGGCGACGGAAAGACGATGGCGTTCATCGCGGTCGTCCATGATGCGCAGGATTGCCCGTGCGTACTCCTCCGGCGTCGAACCGACGAGAAAGTGATCTCGATCCTGTGCATCGACGCCACCGGCGGCGACGCGACTGGTGACGACCGGTACGCCCATCGCCATCGCCTCCAGGATCTTGTTCTGCGTGCCGCGCGCGATGTTCAGGGGCGCGACCATGACAGCCGAGCCGCGAATGAACGGACGGACGTCCGGCACCGAACCGGTCACGGTCACGCCCCGAATCTCGGCGAGCTTCTTCACGGCCGGCGAAGGATCCGCACCGACGATGAGCAGCTTGACGCCCGGACGTCGCGCCTTGAGCAAGGGCAACGTGTTGCGGCAGAAGTCGAACATGCACTCCTGGTTCGGGTAGTAGTCCATCCGGCCGATGAAGCTCACGGTGTCCGTGTCGTAAGGCTCTTCGGTCGGACAGAAGTATTCGGCATCGACGCCGTTGGGAAACCAGTCGGTCGGCACGTCGGTACCGTAGCCTTCCAGCGTTTCCCATTCCGCTCGCGTCGTGGCCGTGCACAGATCGAACTTGCGAGCGAGGCGCTTTTCCTCGTGCACGAGTTTCGATCCCTCTAGGCGATACCCGAGCGACAACGGGAACGGCTTGTACCGGGCGTATTCGAGCCACTTCTGCGAATCCATGTCGCCGAAGTCCAGAATCTTCGGCACACCCGGAACGTTGGCCACGTACTGCGCCACGGACGAGCAGTGGACGAAGATCAGATCGAACCGCTCCCGGGCAATGAGACCTCGGATGCGCTGTGCGAGATCCTGCGAATAGAAATACCCCATGGAAGACGGCTTGGGCAGAGGCAGCCGGACGACCATCCTCAGGGTCTGGACCCAATCGCTCACCAGGCTCACTTCGAACTGCGAACAGTACGGCGCGATGCCTTGCGCATCCTTGGCTTCTGCCGGCGACCGCGCGAGGGACGCAACGGTGACCTGATGGTCGGCACTCAGGTGGCGGATCATGTTGAAGGGCCGGATCTTCCCGCCGCGCTTGGGCGGATAGGGGAAGCGATGGCACACGTAGAGGATCTTCATGCGGCCACCGCCTTCAGCTCGCCCGCGACATCGTCGTGGGCTCGGTCGTCCAGGAACACACGGCACCAGATCTCGAGATTGACGAGCGCGAGCAGCTGATCCGTCCCATCCACGCGATTCGCGTCGTGCGCATCGATGAGATCGCGGATCTCTTCATGCCGAAACAGTCCGCGCTTCTCAATCGCCTGTGGCGACAGCAGATGCCGGAGCATCGGCGCCAGGTCCTTCTTGAGCCAAGCACCCATGGGCGTGCCGAAACCGCGCTTCTTGCGGTCCAGGATGTCGTCGGTCAGGAGCCCCTTGAGCGCCGACTTCATCGTGTGCTTGAGTCGGCCATGCTTGATCTTGATGCGCTCAGGAATGCGCGCGGCCAGTTCCACCAGTTCGTGATCCAGGAGCGGAACCCGGCATTCGAGCGAAACCGCCATGCTCATCTTGTCGGTCAGCATGAGCAGGTCGTCGGGAAGCTGCGTTTCGGCATCCACCACCAGCATCCGGTTCAGGGAATCCGCCCCGTTCGCCATGCGGAACCCGTCGGCAATCGCATCGCGATTGGCGCAGGCACCCGACTTCCACAGCCGGCCGGCCGCTTCGCCCGAAAACACCTGGACGTAGGACCGATACCGTTCGTCGAAGGGCAGATCGGCACTCGCCAGGAATCCCTTGGCGAGCCTCATCACATTGAGCAGAGGGGAATGCCGGTCACCGGGCAACCGCTGCCCGAGCGCCGCGAGCGGCTTGCGAACAGCTGCTGGCAGCCGGTTGAATTGCGCTTGGTAGTGGTTGCCGAGATAGCGGCGATAGCCGCCGAAAAGCTCGTCGCCGCCGACACCGGACAGGATCACGGTCACGTCCTTGCGGGCGAATTCGGACACGAGGTAGGTCGTGATGAAGGCCGTGTCGGCGATCGGCTCGTCCATGTGCCACAGCAGCCGCGGCAGCAAGGAAACGACGTCGGGGCGAACCACGATTTCGTGATGTTCGGTGCGGAACTGTTCTGCGACGCGACGCGCGTACGGCAGTTCGTTGTACAGGTTCTCCGCTGCGCCGCCCTCGAAGCCGATGGAGTAGGTCTTGATGGGTCGATCGCTGTGCGCCGCCATGAACGCGACCACGCCGCTGGAATCGACTCCGCCGGAGAGGAATGCCCCGATGGGCACGTCGCTCACCATCTGCATGCGGACCGATTCCTCCATGCGGGCGCGCACCGCATCGATCCAGTCCTGCTCCGACGGAGCGGAATCGATGGTGGTCGGAACATGCCAATAACGCTTCCGCATCACGCGGCCCTCTTCCACGATCAACAACGTCGCGGGCGGCAGCTTCTCGATGCCGGCGAAGATGCATTGCGGTGCGGGGACGTAGCCGAGTTTCAGGTACGAGTCGACAGCCGGCAGGTCGAGGCGTTTCACGAACCCCGGAAGCGCCAGGATCGCCTTGGCTTCGCTGGCGAAGACCAGGCGCTTGCCGTCGTTGTGCAGATAGATCGGTTTGATCCCCAGCCGGTCGCGTCCGATGACGAGGCGGCGGCGCCGCGCATCCCAGAGCGCGAACCCGAACATGCCGTTCAGGTGATGGACGAAGTCGTCGCCGTGCTCCGCATAGAGATAGAGGATGACTTCGCAGTCGGAACCGGTCTTGAACTGGTAGCCCTTGGCCTCGAGCTGCTGACGCAGTTCGCGGAAGTTGTAGATCTCTCCGTTGCAGACGATCCACAAGGTGCCATCGGCGCTCGACAGCGGCTGATGCCCGCCCGACAGATCGATGATCGAGAGCCGGCGCATGCCGATCGCGCACGGACCGTCGACGTGGATGCCTTCGTCGTCGGGGCCGCGATGCTGCGTGACGCGCCCCATGGCGGAAAGCGGAGCGGGATCGACGGCGCTGCCGTCGAGCTGATGGATGCCATGGATGCCGCACACGTTGCCGCTACCCTTCGCGACTCAAGCGCGCGCGGCGAGTTGCGCCGGCGCCAGCAGGTTTTCGTAGACCTCGACGTAGCGACCTACGCTTCGTGCCCAGGTCCGCTCGGCTTCGACGAAGCGGCGGGCCTTCGCGCGAACCTCGGGCCAGCTCTCCTTGCTGGACAAGACCCGGGACAGCGTGCGGGCAAGCGCCGATGCATCACCCGCAGGAAACAGGAATCCGGTCTCGCCGTCGCGGATCAGTTCCTTGTGGCCGCCTACGTCCGAGGCCACCAGCATCCTGCCCTGCGCCATCGCCTCCAGCGGCTTCAACGGCGTGACCAGATCCGTGAGGCGCATGCGGTAGCGCGGATAGGCCAGCACGTCGATCAGGTCGTAGTAGCGCTGTACCTCCGCGTGGGGCACGCGACCGGTGAACACGATCTTGTCCTGGAGACCGAGGCTCGCCGCCTGCGCCTCGAGCGCGGCTTCCTGGAACCCGCCACCCACGAGCAGCAGGCGGACCTCCGGACGTTCCTTCTGCAATAACGCGAACGCTTCGATGAGGAGATCGAGTCCCTCGTAGCCATAGAAGGAACCGACGAATCCGACTACGGCTGCACCATCGAGGCCGAGACGTTGCCTCAACTCCACGTCCGGTTCGCCTCCGACGCGAAAGGCCTGCGCATCCACCGCGTTCGGAATGACCGTGACCCTTTCCTTCGGAATGCCACGGGCCACGATCTCACCGCGCAGGCCTTCGCAGATCGTCGTCAGGTGATCGGCGCGCCGCAAGGCGTAGGTTTCGAGCATGCGGGTCGCCTGGTAGCGCAGGCTGCCTTCGCGCGTGGTCCCGTGATCCACCGCCGCGTCTTCCCAGAGGGCGCGCAGTTCGTACACCACCGGAATGCCATGCCGTCGGCCGACCTTCAGGGCCGGAAGCGCGTTCAGCACCGGCGAGTGCGCGTGCAGGATGTCGGGCCGATGCGCCTGGACGATTTCCTCGAGGCGACGGGCAGTCGCGTTCATTTCCTGGATGTAGACCGCACCCGGAATGCGGGAAGTCGGCCCGGCCAGCGGCGTTCGGAAAAAGCGCCAGCCGTCGAACTGCTCCTCGCGCGACTCCCCCGGTCCCTGACGCGGCGTCGTGACCTGCAGCGTTTCCCAGCCCAGGGCCCGCTGCTCGCGCAGGATCGAGAGTGTCCGGAACACGTAACCGCTGTGGTGCGGCAGGGAATGATCGAGGATATGCAGGATTCGCATCTTTGCGCTCAGGCAGCCCTGCGCTCCGGAATCCGCTCGCCGCCATCCAGCACGTTGCGCAGGAAGCTGTCGAACATCAGGAGCGTCCAGATGGCGGCGCTATAGTCGCGCCGACCGGACTGATGATCGTCGACCAGCCTGCGCAGGTAGGTCGGGTCGAACAGGTCGGTATCCGCAAGCCGGGGGCCGAGCAGCGATCCGCGCACCCGTTCCTTCAGCGGCCCTCGGAACCACCGGCCCAGCGGCACGGCGAAACCCATCTTCGGCCGGTACATGAGCTCATGGGGCAGGTACGGCTCCATCGCGCGCTTGAGCAGATACTTGCCCTCTCCGCCCTTCACCTTCAGCGACGAAGGCAGCGTGGCGAGCCACTCGACCAGTGCGTGATCCATGAGCGGCTCGCGCACCTCGAGTGCGTGCGCCATGCTGGCGCGATCGACCTTGGTGTTGATGTCGCCCACCAGGTAGGTCTTGAGATCGAGGTACTGGATGAGCGCGAGCGGGTCGTCCGTGCCCGCGCGCGCTGCGTGCTGGCGGAAGACCTCCATCGCGTTGTAGCCGCCGAGCGTCTTGCGGAACTGCCGGCTGAACAGTTGCTGGCGCATACCGTCGCGCAGGATCGAAACGCCGTGGAAGTACGCCTGGACGGAATCACGGGCGAGCGCCTCGAACGTGCTCTTCGCGCGCAGCGGCCGCGGGGCCCAGTCAGCTTTCGGGTACAGCGCACCGAGCACGCCGAACAGTGGACGACGCAGACCGAGCGGCAGCCGGGCCCTCAGGTGCTCTTCGTTCAGATGCAGGCGATAGCGTCGGTAACCACCGAAGCTCTCGTCGCCGCCATCCCCCGACAACGCAACGGTCACGTGCTTGCGCGCGAGTTGGCAGACGCGGTAGGTCGGAATGGCGGAGCTGTCAGCGTACGGTTCGTCGTAGATCTGCGCGAGCTGATCGATCAGGTCGAAGTCATCGCTCTCCACCTGCTCGGCGAAATGATTCGTCCGGTACCGTTGCGCGATCTCGAGCGCGTAGGCGGATTCGTCGAAGGCGGGATCAGCGAAGGCGATGGAGCAGGTCGTGACCGGCGTCGTACTTTGTCCGGCCATCGCGGCAACCACCGCGCTCGAATCGACGCCGCCCGACAGGAAAGCGCCGAGCGGCACCTCCGAGATCATGCGCAGTCGAACCGACTCGTTGAGCCGCTCGACCAGCTCCGCGGCGGCGTCCGCCGCGCCGATCGGATTGTCCAGGGTGAACTTGACGTCCCAGTACTCGACCGACGCGGGCAGCGAGCGTCCCCGACGGACGGTCAGCATATGGCCGGGCGGGAGCTTGGCAACACCCAGGAAAACGGTTCGCGGTTCCGGCACGTAGCCCAGCGCGAAGTACTCCTCGATGGCGTAGGGATCGAGCGTCCGGTTCACGCGGCCATGCGCGAGCAACGACTTCAGCTCGGAGCCGAAGAGGAAGGTGCCGTCCTCCAGAAGCGAGTAGTAGAGTGGCTTCACCCCGAGCCGGTCGCGGGCGAGGAAGAGCGTCTCGCGATTGCGGTCCCAGAGCGCGAACGCGAACATGCCACGGAAGCGCTGGACACAGGCCTCGCCCCAGGCTTCCCACGCGTGCACGATCACCTCGGTGTCGCTCCGGGTCCGGAACGTATGGCCCAGCGCCGTCAGCTCCGGGATCAATTCCTGGAAGTTGTAGATCTCGCCGTTGAAGACGATGACGACGCTGTGGTCTTCGTTGAAGAGCGGCTGTTGCCCGGTGGCAAGATCGATGATGGACAGGCGCCGGTGTCCGAAACCGAGTCCCGGTTCCAGGTGGGTCCCTCCTTCATCGGGGCCGCGGTGATGCTGCGCCTCGTTCATCCGGACCAGCACCTGCGGTTCGATGGGCCGCTTGCCCCGCGTGTCGAAGATTCCTGCGATGCCGCACATGTCGTTGGTCAGTGTGAATGGTTGATGGGCTCGACGTGCTTGCGCGGATCCACCGAACTGCTGCTCGAGTCATTGCGCGCCGTCGATGACCGTGCGGGCGCGAACCGTCGATAGAGGGAGGCGTACTGGTCGACCATCGCCGCGAGGCTGAAACGCTCGACCGCAACCTGGCGGGCACGCCGACCGTGCTGGAGTCTCACCGCTGCCTGCCTCACGTAGGTGAGCATCCCATCGGCCAGGGCATCGGGGTCCGCAGGCGGCACCAACGATCCGGTCTCTCCGTCATCGACCAGTTCCGGGTTGCCGCCGGTGCGAGTTGCCAGCACCGGAAGGCCGGTGGCCATGGCCTCGAGGATCGTGTTGGAGATGCCTTCGGCCAGCGACGGCAGCACGAACACGTCGAGACCGCGAAGGATCTCGTGCACGTTGTTGAGCGAACCGGGCAACCAGACCTGTCCGAGCAGACCCGCCTGCTCGATGCATGCGACGACTTCCCGCTTCACCGTTCCGTCACCCACCATCACGAGCCGCAGGCGATGACGCATTTCCGGAACCGTCTGCGTCAGGCGCACGAAGGCCCGTGCGAGCGTCAGCGGATCCTTGACCCGTTCCATTCTGCCCACGGTACCGATGACGATCAGGTCTTCGCCGTCGAACATGGGATCGGGGAGCCGCGTTCGTCCGTTCGCAGCAGGACGGAACCGATCGGTGTCGACGCCGTTGTAGATCTGGGACACATCGTGAGCCGGAATGCGAACGCTCTCCCGAAGGTAGCGCTCGATATGCCGGGACAGTCCGATGTAGTGATGGACGAACGGCCGCACGAAACGCTTCATCGCGAGGTAGCGTCGATTGCGTCCATCGAGATCACGCATGTCCCAGCCGTGTTCCCCGTGGATTCTCACCGGCACGCCGGCGAGGGCCGCCGCGATCTGGAACTCGAGCGCGGCGAGATTACGGGTGTGGACGATGGTCGGGCTCAGTTCCCGCAGCAGTTTCCACACCTTCGCGTGCGTACGGAGGCTGTTGCCCGGCGGTTTCCGTAGCGAGTAGACCTCCACGTCGCTCCGGTTCAGGCGGTCGCGGAATGACGTGTAGTCGGTGATGCAGATGATCGCGTGGCGGAACTCGGACGGCGGCAGGTTGTTGAGGAGGTTGACCAGGCCGTTTTCCAGGCCGCCCACGTCGAGACGGAAGATGATGTGGACGATCAGCGGAGGCTGTTCGCGCAGGGCCACGTTCGGGATCGGGAGGTTCATGGTCCGTAGCTATCGTGCCGACGCCTGCCGGAGGGATTCGTCGAGCGCCGGTTGAAACGCCGCGACGAAGGCGGCGAGGCGATCCCGGGCAGCGACCCTGTCATCGGTGAACGGCGTGTAGACCAGCAAGGCGGCCGAGTCGTCGCCATTGCCCGAGAGCACGTTCCGGACCTGTGCCAGCTTGGCCGGGAACACCTCCACCTGCCTCGAACCGCCGATCCAGTACCACTCCCAGACCAGAAGGACCTGTTCGTCCGAGTGCATTCGCTTCTCGATGACTTCGTATCCGCCCGCCGGACCGGGAACGTGGACGGTCTGTCGATCGAGTGCCCGCCACGAAACACCGTAGTCGACCAGCGTCGTACTGGCGAAGGTCAGGAGCTTGGCGCCCGCGCGCTGATGCCGGTAGTACCCGACATAGAGGCCGACGGGGTCCTGATCGCGCGCGTACTGGCGGGACAGCGATGCAGTGGGCTTCTTGAACGGCGGCAACCATTTCGTGAACGTGGACTCGACCGGAACCCAGGCGCCCGCATCCACCGGGACGGACAGGACCACATCGCTGGATCGACCGGCTGCCTGCCGATCCAGTGCGAAGGCAACAGCAGGACCTGACAGGGCCGCCAGGACCACCGCAATGGTCGTCAGGCCCAGCCACTGCGGGCTGAGCGTCCGCCGCGATCCGTGCAGTTCCATGCCGTCGACGCGAGAGGCGGTATCGTGGATGTCGCTGAAGCGTGAACCGACATAGAACACGAGCGTGATCACGAGCCCGAAGAAGATCCAGCCGTAGATGATGTGGTCGATCCCGGTGGCGATCTTGTTCTCGCTCAGGTGTCCGGTCAGGACGATCAGGAAAGCCCGGACCCAGTTGGCGATGATCGGAACGATCACCGACACGCCGATCATGATCAGGCGCCGCTTCGTCGACCGGAACGTGAGGTACGCGAAGACCGTTCCGCCGAACACCGATGCGATGAGATAGCGAATGCCGCTGCACACGTCCACGACGGACCAGCTACCCGTCGGGATGATGAAGCTGTTGCCCTGCTGGAACACGGGTACGCCGACGAGGCGCAGTGCGGCGACGGTGAACTCGGCCGTCCAGTCCACCAGGTTGGGAATGAGGAACTCGCCCGCGGGCCAGGCGAACATCATCAACACGAGCGGCACGGCGATCGTCTTCGCGATCCGGTTTCCGACGAAGGTCCAGATGACGAGCGGTACGGAAACGACGAACGCGAACTCGCGAAACATCTGGATCGTGGCGAGATCGCCGACGAGCCAAACCAGGCTCGCGAGCCCTATGGCCAAGATGCCGGGAAAGAAAATCCCCACAGGAAGCGCGGCGAGCTGGAATCGCTCCCGCCAGATCAACCAGGCACTGATCGGAAATACCACGTAGCCATGCGCATAAGTTCCGTTGTGGTCCCAGGTGTAGATCATCGACACGACGGCGTCCCAATAGCAGATCACCAGCGCCACCAGACAAAGCGAGATCGCGGCGAACGTGCCTTTCCAGCGGCTGATTCCTCGGTCCAGGGAATCGAGAGGCGTACTCGCGTGCAATGCCGGATGTTCCGCAGGCTTCATCGGGGAGGGATCAGCGCGAACTTGCTCAGCCGAGGTTCTTCACGATGAAGGGCCCCAGTCGATTGGCCATCGATCGAGGCAATCGCCGCCAGGCGCGAATGAAGAGCTGGTACTTCGGGTTCAGCGGATTGTTCTCGGGGATGCGGTCGCCCTTGAACAGCTGGTACTCGTAGTGAAGCGGGGTCGGTTCGAAACCCCAGTTCTTCTTGAAGTCGTACGAGCCGGTTCCCTGCTTGCTCCGGCCGTAGTCGAAGATCCGCAATCCGCGTTCGCAGGCGCGGCGCATCAAGTCCCAGTACTTGAAGTCGTTGGCAGCGAGATCGCGGGCCTCGACCCGGTCGCCGGCGTAGTAGGGCAGAACCTCGTCCTTGAAGTAGAAGGAGAGCACGCCGGACACCGGCAGACCCGACGGGCCGCACACGGTGAGAACTTCGCAGCGATCGCCGAAGGTCCGCTTCAGTGCCTCGAAATAGCGCTTCGGCAGCGCCGGGGTTCCATGACGGTGCACGTTGTCCGCATAGAGATCGAAGAACCGATCCACCGTCGCGTCGATCTCGCCGACGAGCCCGGCCTTGATACCCTTGCGCACCATTGCCCGCTGCTTGCGCGGAATCGCCTGCATGTTGGCGTCCACGTCGCGCAGGATTTCCTTGCGGAAGGTGACGTAGAGATCCTGGCGAGGCCAATCCGCCTCGCGCGCAGCCACGTTGCGCAGTTCGAGGTGGCCCGCACCCGTGCCCTTGGCGAACGCACGCGCCTCGGCGTGCAGGGCGCCTATCGCGTCGCCATCGGTCACGGCGCAACCGCCGTAGACGCAGAACGGCAGCGACGCGACGGAGTGGCCGAAGACAAGACTCTTGACCTCGGCGAGCGGCAGGATGCCGACGATCGCCCCCGCGCGCTCCGCGAGCAGGTAGTGGGTCCGATGCCCGAACACCTGCTCGACGATGGTCTTCCAGCCCGAAAGGTGGAAGAACGTCGCGTCAGGGCAGCTCTGGACGAACGCATCCCAGGACGGCGCATCCGATTCGCGATAGGCGCGCACGCTCAGGGGAACGGCTGCGAGGGCAGCGGCTGTCGCAGCGGAGGACATGGCGTTCATCGTGCACCCGGAAACACGCGATCGACGCGGTCCCATTGGAAATCGGCGAGCAGGCGTCGCAGTCGCGGCTCGGTCCGATGCAGGTTGAGATAGTGGCGGAACTTCGTCTTGCCCGTGGCACCGTCTACGCGCGGCTGTTCGGGGTCCAGTTCCCAGGGGTGGAAGTAGAACAGTGCCGGCTGACGATCGATCGTGTTCACCCGGTTGATGAGCCATCGGGACATCGCATAGGGCATCAGGCGGAAGAAGCCGCCGCCGCCCGCCGGCAGGTTCCTCTGCCACATGCGCGTCGTCGTCATGGGAATCTCTAGCAGGCCCGCGCGCGCCGCGTAGGCGAAGCGAGGCGCGTCCGGCATTCCGTAGTGATCGTGCTTGACCGGATACACGCTCGAGCTGTATCGGTAGCCGGCCTCGAGCAGGCAGTCGAAAGCCCAGGGGTTCGAGTGATCGATGGAGAAACTGGGCGCGCGATAGCCGTGAACCGATGCGCCGGACAAATCCTCCAGCAGCTTCTTCGCTCGGCTGATGTCCGACAGGAATTCCTCGGGACTCTGATCGCTGGCGCGCAGATGGGCATAGCCATGGCTGCCCAGTTCGTGGCCTGCGTCTGAAATGCGACGAACGACGCCGGGATAGCGGTCGGCGACCCAGCCCAACGTGAAGAACGTGGCCTTGGCATCGGAATCCGCCAGCAACCGCAGGATCACATCCACGTTGCGCTCCACCCGGCACGGCATCGAGTCCCACTGCGAACGTGGGATATGCGGTGCCATGGCCGAAACCTGGAAGTAGTCTTCCACGTCGATAGTCAGGGCGTTGACGAGCGCTTCGCGAGCCATGGCGGATCAGTGCGTCCGTTGCAGCGATGCGAGCCAGCCGGCGAGATGCTCGGCGATGCGCCCGGCCGTCTTGCCGTCCCAATACTCGGGCACCCGGCCCTTCTTGCCGCCGGTACTCAGGATCTCGTCGACCGTCGCGAGGATCTTGCCGCGGTCGCGGCCGGCCAGCGTATTGGTGCCCTGCTCGATGGTGATCGGCCGCTCGGTGTTCTCGCGCAACGTGAGGCAGGGCACGCCGAGCGCCGTGGTCTCTTCCTGGATCCCGCCCGAATCGGTAAGGACGACGGAGGCCTCGGACATCAGTCCGACCATCTCGAGATAGCCTTGGGGCGGCAGCAACAGCATCCGTTCGGGGTCGATCGAGGACGCAAGACCGAACCGATCGATGTTGCCCCGCGTGCGCGGATGCAGCGGGCAGATCAGGGGCAGTCGTTCACTGACGGCTCGGAGGATATCGAGGAGTGGTCCGAGCACCTCGGGCGCATCGACATTGGACGGCCGATGCAAGGTCACGACGCCGTAGCGAGTCCATCGTCCCAGCGCGGCTCCCGTCACGCCTTCGCGCTCCAGGATGGTCCGTGTCGGAACGGCGCGGGCGCGATGCGCCAGCAGCGAATCGATCATCAGGTTCCCCGCGAAATGAATCCGCTCGGCGGGAATGCCTTCGTTGGCCAGATTGTCGTGCGCCGTGCGCTCGGTCGTGTAGAGGAGATCCGACAGTTGGTCGGTGACGATGCGATTGATCTCCTCCGGCATCCCGCGATCGAAACTGCGCAGCCCCGCTTCCACGTGTGCCACCGGGATCTGCTTCTTCACCGCGACGAGACTGCAGGCGAGCGTCGAGTTGACGTCGCCGACTACGACCACGCAAGCAGGATGGTGCGCATCCACCACGGGCTCGAAGCGCCGCATGATCTCGGCGGTCTGCACGGCATGGGTGCCGGAGCCGACTTCGAGATTCAGGTCCGGGTCGGGCAGGCCCAGGTCACGGAAGAGCTGGGTGTTCATGGAGGGGTCGTAGTGTTGCCCCGTGTGCACCAGCATGACACCCGGGATGCCTGGCTGATCGCGCAGGGCCTTCAGGAGCGGACCCATCTTCATGTAGTTCGGCCGGGCACCGACGACGCACAGGACCGGGCCCGAGGGCTTTGCCGAGTCGCGCTTCACGGTCGGGCTTCCGTCCCGTGCTTGGCGAGCGGTTCGATCACGCGAATCATCCGGCGCAACATGTGCAACACCATGCCGAGCGTCTTCTCGAGCCGTTCGACCCGTTCGGACATGTCGTCGCCACCGGTGTCGATACGCGTGCCCACGGAACCGTGATCACCATCGAGATCCATGTCGGCCATCTGGTTCGGATCGAGCCCGGCCCCACCGGCGTCCGTCTGCGTTTCCGGATCCTTCGTCGAAGGACCCAGTTCGGTCTTGAGTTCATCGGCCACCGCCGCCACGTCGTTGGGGGTGATGACGTGCTGCTCGCTGAGAAACCCCGCGAGCATCAGCCGATTGGCGACGAGATTGATCCGGCGGGGAATGCCCGCGGTGAACGCGAAGATCGAGTCGTACGCATCCGGCTCGATCTGCGGATCGCCCGACCACTTTACGTGATGGAGACGGTGTTCGATGTAGGCCTGGGTTTCCTTGCGGTCGAGCGGCCCGAGGTGATAGGAGGCGATGACCCTCTGGCGCAGCTGCTGCATGTCCGGGCTCTGCATGATGCGACGCAGCTCCGGCTGACCGACCAGGAAGCTCTGGAGCAAAGCACGATCGCCCACCTGGAAGTTTGACAGCATGCGCAATTCCTCGATCGCGCGCGGCGTGAGGTTCTGCGCCTCGTCGACGATCAGAAGGGCACGCTTGCGATCGAGCGCCACGCGCTTGAGGAAGTGTTCGAGGTCGGACAGCAACGATGCCTTGTCAGTGCCCTTGACCGGGATTCCGAAGGCCGTACATACGGAACGCACGAGATCGTCGGCATCGAGCATCGTGCTGACGAGATGCGCAGCCACGACCTTCTTCTGGTCCAGATGGGCGAGCAGGTTGCGCACGATGGTGGTCTTGCCGGCACCCACGTCGCCGGTGATGACGATGAAACCCTCGCCCTGGTACAGGCCGTATTCGAGGTAGGCGTAGGCACGCTTGTGAACCCGGCTCTCATAGTAGAAAGTCGGGTCTGGGCTGAGCTGGAACGGCTTGCCGGAAAGTTTGTAGTAGGACTCGTACATGGCAGCCTTCCTCTAATAGAAAGTGTGAGATGCCGACACCACGACAGCGCTCTCGGTGTAGTTGCTCGACGTGTTGGATTCGAACGTCTGGTAGCGCAGCGTCACTGAACCGAAGGTCTTCGGGCTGAATTGCCTGGTAAGGCTCGCCCGCAGGATCGTTTGCCTCGTTTCCGTCGGGGGGGTCGGTACTCCGAGTGCGCCCACGCCGGAACCTTCTCCGTGAACTCGATTGATGCCGCCGCCCAGATTGACCTGGGGCGAGATCCTGTGCGAGAAGTTGATGCTGACGCCCCGTTGCGTGGTGGAGTTGTAGGTATTGAAGATGTCGGGCAGACCGCTCGTGGGGGACACGTTGACCGGCGTGGTGGTGCGGTAGAAAGCTCCGAAAACGAGGGAATTGCGCACTCCGACCAGCCCGAATGACGCGTCGAGCGCCTCGATCTGGTTGATGCGATTCGTGTAGAAGTTGGTGGGAACCGTGACGAACTGCGGCAGCCCGGCTTGACTGATGAACTGGTTCACCACCTGTTCGCGGAGAATGGGGTCCGGAATGGTCGAAACGAACAGGTTGTCGATGAGATCCTTGGTTTCCACCGTGTTGTAGCCGATCCCGGGGGCTCCGAACTGCTGCACGTCGTTCGAGGCACGAACATTCCAGGTGGTTGACCTCGTACGGTGATTGAACGTCGCGCTGTATCCGGTACCGAAGAAGCGCTTCTCCGCCTGCGCAAGAAAGCTTGTGCGTGGCGTAGGACTCCAGGACGCGCCGCCTCCGTAGACCGGGCCCGCGTAACTTCCAACGACGATGTCGTTCGATTCGTAGCCGCCGATCAGGAAGATCGACGTTCCGGGATCGAAAGGCATGGTCAGGCGCCCGCGCGCAACTTGCAGGTTTGCTGACGGATTCGTGGAATATTGGTTGTAACCGTTAAGATAGTTCGCGCTGAACACCACAACCGTGCCGGGGGGACCGTTGTAGTCCGCAGTGAATCGATTGGTGAAGCTGTCGGACTGGCTGGTATTGACAGATTGGCTGGAAGACAGGAGCGTCGTGTAGTTGCTGTCGTTTCGAACGCTGTACGTGCTGCCTGAACTGGTCCGATGACGGATGTAGGGGCTGATGCCTGCCGTTGCCGTTTCCGTCCGATTGCCCGTGATCGATGTCTGGTCGGCCGGCACTGGACCCAGGGGCGTCAGGAGGCTCTGGAAGATGGAAGCGCGTGCATCGACGAAAAGAAACTTGTCGACCGCCTCAAGGGTGGCGAGCGCATTCAGGCTCTGCCTGATCGTATCGCGCGACGCATTGTCCAGGTACTTGAGGACCGTCGGGGCATATGAAAAGTCCAGCAACAGCCGGCCGCCCTTTCCCCTGAGCCCAATCGCCGGCGTTACCGACGTGATGAGATCTGCGCTTCCCTGCCCCGATGGCTGGAGGAGCACGTTGTCGCTGAACGTCACGCTGCCTCCGAGACCCAAACGAGGCGTCCAAGTCTCCGCCCGCGTCTGCGGAGTCATCACAGCACCGAGGAAGCCGCTGACCGCACACAGCAGCCACGCGCGACGCCCCTTAAGGGTTTGTCGCGAAGTTCGGCTGAGGCGCGCGGTGGCAGGCATGCGAGGACGATCGTCGGTCGCGCGAATCGTGGCGGACGCCGTCAACCGTAGTAGTAGTAGCCGTAACCTTCTTCCTGCGCGACCGACTTGTTCAGCAGGGGTAGTACGACCGGGCAGTCCTCGATGGTGGCGAGCGCCTCCATGATGGTGCTCTGCGACGTCTTCTCCGCCTCGGCGACGAACACGATCTGTCCCATGTGATGGGCCAGCACGCGCGGTTCCGGCGCTGCGAGCAGCGGCGGCGCATCGAAGATCAGGATTCGGTCGGAGTATCTGGAGGCGAGGTGCTCGACCAGATTGGCCATGGCCGCGCTCGCCAGCAACTCGGTGGCGTGGGAATGCCTGCGCCCGGCCGGTATGAACGAAAGTCGGGGTTGCGACGTCCGGTAAAGGACTTCCGCCACGTCGAGGTTGGGATTCTCCAGGATGTCCATCAAGCCGCGGCCGTGCTTCATGCCGAGGATGGGACCGAGCGTCGGGCGAATCGAGTCGGCCTCCACGAGCAGCACCGTACTGTCGCGCTCCATGGCGATGCTCATGGCGAGGTTGAGCGAAACGAAGCTCTTGCCTTCGCCAGGCAGCGAACTGGTGATCATGATGCGATTGCCCCGATCGACCCGTACGCCCTTCTTGCCCTTGCAGTTGTTGATGAGCGGGCGCTTGACCACGCGCAGTTCGTTCGCGAGGCGCGACTGAGGCGCGTCGGGCGTGAGGAAACCGCGTTTGCCCAGTCGCTCGTAGTCGATCTCGACGGTCTTGTGCGGACTCGCGGGCGACTCTGGGGTCTCGACGAAGGCTTGCGGGCTTTCGACCGGCGCTTCCTGGCTGCGCACCGGAAACGGCGCCGCTTCCGCGTCCGTCGCGGGAGGCGGTTCGAGCAGAAATGCATCGGGTGGGACGACGGTTTCGTCCGGTACCCAGGCAGGCACGGGTTGCGACTCCGGCTCCTTGGTCGTGAGCTGATGCAGGCGTTCGGTCGCACGTTCGACCGTACTCGGAACCGCCGCGGCCCTGCCCGCCACCGAAGGCGACGTCGGAGATTCCACTACGCCGGAAACGTCCTCGCCGGCCTTCTTCAGGCGTTCGAGGTGAAGGGCAGCTTTTTCGACAAGGCTCATGGGGGTACGCTCAGGCTAGGCCGCACGTGCCATCAGCATCAACAAGCCGAAAGCCGCTGCGAAGAAAGCCAACAGGCCCGAAAGCCCGCTGAAGAAGATCCACGAACGAAGCTTCCGGCCACGCATGATGGGAGCCGTCTCCTGAAGCGAGAGCGATCCGAGCACCGGGAACTGGGTAAGACGCCGCAAGCCCTTGGAGGTATGGACCGCCGGAAATACCTGGCTGTAGGCAAAGCTCGCGAAGATGCCCGCAACCAGAGACAGCGCGAGCACCACCGGCATCAGCAGGAAGCGATTGGGGGCGACGGGCTTCGGCGACACGCGCGGCGGGTCGATCACTCGGAAATCGGCCACGCCGGTGGTCTGCTCCATCTGGCTCGTCATCATCGCCGATTCCCGGCGGGCGATCAGGCTGTCGTAGTTCTGTTTCTGGACCTGATAGTCCCGATTCAACTGGATCAGTTCTTCCTCGATCTCAGGTCGCATCCGGGCGGTAGTCTTGATCTGGTTGTAGCGCGATTCGAGTTCCTTCACGCGTGCCGAGAGCGAGGCCACGGTCGCTTCCGCGTCGGTGGCGGAGAGCTTGAGTTGTTGGAAGACGGGATTGCGGTCGAGGCTCGCGGCCTTCTTCGGGTCAGTCGGCCCCAGTGCAGCGCGCGCCTTCTGCTTCGCGTCAGCCTGTTCCTTGCGCTGGCTCTCGAGATCGGCCAGGACACGCTTCGTGCTGACCACGTCGGGGTGTACGTCCGTGTATTTGCGCAGCAACTCGTCGAGATTCTTCTTGAGGGTTTCGATGCGCGTATCCAGTTCCGGGACCGAGATTTCAGACGGACTGGACGGACCCGACGGTAGAGTATCGGGAACGAACACCGGCTCCTCGCCTTTGAGTTCACGCTTGATCACGTCCCGCGACTCGATCGCCGAGCGCAGTTCGATCTTCGCGGTGCTGAGCTGCTCTTCCAGGGCGATCATCGACGTCAGCGCATCGGCGCCACCACCGATGGCGGTCAGGTTCTTGAGTTTGAATTCCTTGAGGCGTCGCTCCGATTCCTGCAGCCGGCGCTCGTAGTCCTGGATCTGCTGGCTGATGAACTGCTGGGCCTTCTCCGTATCCTTGCGCTTGCCTCCCAGCCCGGCCTCGACGAAGATCGAAAGCAGTCCGTCCACGACCTTGCGAGCCTGATCGCTGCTGGAGTCGCGAAACTTGATGGAGTAGAGGTTGTCGGCCCCGCCCTTCAGGTCGATGTTCTTGATGAGCCCGTCGATCAATGCGTCCTTCTGGTCCTGCGTCTGGGCATTCAGATCGAGGTCGGCCATCCGCACCAGCTTTTCCATGTTGGGACGGCTCAGCAACGTCCGACTCAACATGCCCACGCGCTGCTGCACGTTGGGTTCCACGGCCAGGCCGGACATCAGGGGCTTCAAGACCGACTGCGTGTCCACATACAGGCGGGCCGTGGCTTCGTACTGGTCCGGCATCACGAAAACGACGATCGCACCGCCGACGGCGATGACCCAGGCCACGACGAGGCCGATGAGGCGCCTGCGCCACACGCCACGCGCGTAATCGAGAACCTGCTCGGCAACGGGATTCATGTCCGGGTTGGCTTGGGTGTCAGTTCGGGTTCGGGGAAAGGCGATGCAGTTCTGCGGCCGGAAAGGGCGCGCTAGAACCAGCTTTGCGGAATCACGACCACGTCGCCGGGTTTCACGTCGATGTTCGCGTTCATGTCGCCGCGCTTCAGCAGGTCCCTGAGGCGGATGCTGTAGAGCTTGTTCTTCTCGGACGTGCGCAGCAGGGTCGCCTTGTTGCCGTCGGCGAAGTCCGTGATGCCGCCGACGACGATCATTACGTCGAGAAGCGTCATATTCTGACGATATGGCAGCGCCTGCGGTTTCGCCGCCTCGCCGACCACGCGGATCTGTTCGGTATACGGCCCGACGAAACCGGTCATGATGATCGTGACGACGGGGTCGCGGATGTACTTCGACAGGGCCTTCTCGATGTCGCGGGCGAGTTGCGTCGAGTTCTTGCCCATGGCGGGCACGTCCTCGACCAGAGGCACGGTGATTTTCCCGTCCGGCCGGACCGTTACGGAAGTGGAGAGGTCGCCATTGCGCCACACGATGATGCTCATCGAATCGGCGGGACCTATGATGTAGTTGTAGTCGGGCGACGCAACGCTCCTGGGCGCTGCCGGCGGTCCGCTCGTGGTGGAGCACCCGAAGACCATCAGGGCGGACGCGAGTGCTGCCAGACAGCGCAGCAGGCGGGCCGATCCAAAGGCGCTAAATGCTTGACTCATTGTTGTATCTCCCAATTCTTCCGAGCCGAGAACCATTGCTCCAGACGACCAGTTCAGCGATAGGACGAGCCCCGCGCCTGGCCGGGACCGCGACCATAGCTTGGTATTCATCCAAGATCAAGAATCTCACAAATTAATAGATTTTTCCGTTGCGCTGTGCGGTCATTCCCCCACGCGATACCGCCTCGACGGGTCTTGGCATCAGGCCAAGTCGCCACCGACCCACGCACTTCGATCGAAGATGGCAAGATCTGCGCCCGGCACTCGACACTCGGGCCGAGCGCGCGATCGCAATTGTGATCCTTCTGTATTGCACCTTGCACCTGCCGGAACACCCTCCAGCGGTCCACCAATGCTGTCGTTGACCGGCATCTCGAAAACCGTCGGCGGTGTCCGTGGACGCGTGCTCTTCGCCGACCTTCGATTGGAGCTGCGCTCGGGCGAATACGTCGCGATCATGGGCGAATCCGGGGTCGGCAAGTCGACTCTGCTCAATTTGATCGCCGGCCTGGACACCGCGGATGCCGGCTCGGTCGAAATCGACGGTACGGTCCTCGCGGGCATGAACGACGACGCTCTCACCCGACTACGCCGAGAGAAACTCGGCTTCGTCTTCCAGGCCTTCCACGTGCTCCCCTATCTGGATGTGACCGGCAACGTGGAGATTCCGCTGCGCCTGCTGGATGTTCCCCACGAGGAAAGAAAAAACCGTGTCCAGGCCATGCTCGATGCAGTCGGCCTCGGCGACCGTTGCTCGAGCCTGCCGCGGGAGCTGTCGGGGGGGGAACTGCAGCGCGTTGCGATAGCCCGGGCACTCATCCATCGACCACGGCTGCTGCTCGCCGACGAGCCCACCGGCAATCTGGACCCCGACACGGCCGAACGGATCCTCGCCCTGCTGCGCGACTGCGTTAAATCGAGCGGCACCGGCGGCATCCTCGTCACGCATTCGGAGCGCGCAGCGGCGAGCACGGATCGCGTTCTGCGGCTAACGGCGCGTGGATTCCAGCCAGCGGCAACCTCACGCTGAACAGTCGGCGGGCCTGAATACCCCCGCCGTTGCCCGCCTCCGACCGACTCAGCGAGCGCCCTCGCCCCTCAACACGACCCGGATCGTGGCGAACAGAATGGCCAGGTCCAGCAGCAGGTTGTGGTTCTTCACGTAATACAGGTCGAACTGGAGCTTCCGGATCGAATCCGACAGCGACGCGCCATAGGTGAAGCGCACCTGGGCCCAGCCGGTGATGCCCGGCTTCACGCTGTGCCGCGCACCGTAGTACGGGATCTTCTCGGTCAACTGGTCGACGAAGTAGGGACGCTCGGGGCGCGGACCCACGAAGCTCATCTCGCCCTTGAGCACGTTGAACAATTGCGGCAGTTCGTCGATGCGTACCTTGCGGATGAAGGCGCCCACGCTCGTCACCCTCGGATCGTTGGCGGCAGCCCACTTGGGAGCGCCATCCTTCTCCGCATCCGTACGCATGCTCCGGAACTTGAGCAGCACGAACGACTTGCCGTTAAGCCCCACCCGCTCCTGCCGGAAGATGACCGGCCGGCCGCTTTCCATTGCGATCGCGATCGCCGTCGCCAGCATCACTGGGGCCGTGACCACCAGGAGGATCATCGACGCGATGACGTCGAATGTGCGCTTGACCAGGCGGCGCGCGAAGCTCTGACGGAATCCGTCGCCGTAGATCAGCCAGCTCGCCTTGAGCGCGTCGAGCGGCAACTCACCGCGAACCCGTTCGAAGAACCCCGCCGGGTCGCTGACCAGAATGCCCTGGAGCCGGCAGGAGAGCAGTTCGCGGATCGGCAGGATGCCGCCACGCTGCTGCTGGACCGCCACGACCACCTCGTTCACCCGGAACTCCCGCACTGCCTCGGCCAGCGACATGCGGCTGCTTAAAACCTGGTGCGTAGGGACCCGGTGCTCGATGGGGCCGGAGGTGGGCAGGAAACCGACGCATTGCATGCCGGAGCGGGCGCCGTCCAGGAGTGCGCCGTGTACCATCGCCGCCTGAGCCCCGGTGCCGAGCACGAGCACTCGATGCGAAACGAACTCGGTAAGCCGGTTGCCGAGCGTCGCCGGGCGGAACACGGCGGCGCCTGAAAGGCAGACGAAGGAGAGGGAAAGCATCCCCAGCAAGGGGCTTTCGAGATCCCAGCCGTTCGGGAGGAGGGTGAGCGCACCGTGCGCCACCGGCAACCCCATCAGCAGGAGAACCGCACACTTGACGAGGAACGGAGCCAGTTTGCCGCTCGCCTCGCGATGATAGAACCCGGCGATCCCGTAGACAGTGGCCATCAGGATCGCGAACACGGCACCTATCGCTGCGGTCGCGGGGCTCCAGGGCGCCGACGAGCCCACGAAAATGCGCTCGGCAATCATGAACAGCCCGAAGAACAGCAGGCTGAGGGCGATCCCCGAGGCTGAATGCAGCCAAAGATATGGCTTGCCGAATCTGGCGTGAGAGATGTGCATGTCAGTGTTCCAGGTCTCGGTTGTGTCCGTCCCGCTCATTGCAGGCGGTCTGAATTGTTCTGGGGTGCAACTGCGCTCCCGGCTCATCGGGAGTCGCGCCACCCCAGCCCTTAATCCACGACCGTGCCACCCACCCCGGACATACTTCGAAGTCCAGTGACTTTCCAAACCTCACACAATTCGCCCGCAGGTCCAACCCTGCGTGGGCTCGAAGAAAACGGTTTGTAGTCAGTCAACGACGAACCGGAGTTTATAACTTAACTTATCGAAGTGACAGTTTTTCTTCCATCCGCAACGCACGAAATTCTTTCACATTATTCTGTTTCGGACTGACGAAAAATCGGCAGTAAATGAGTTATATGATTGTTTTAGAATATCTTTATTCGGGATGTGTCAGTTATCCATCGGCACATTGGCGCGACTTGTGCCTTGCAACGCCGGATTGCGCGAAATCGTCAGATTTTGTCCAAGCACTGGAGCCAGTGGCAGGCCTGACCCAGGCGCCTCGGCACCGCGCCCTCGATCCGAAAATCTGACGTCCGAGCGGCATCACCGGGACCGTGGTCGCGCGTCGGCCCGCCTCGTCGGCCACCCTGAATCCCGGGCAGAACGGCTTCGGGTCACGCACCCGAAACACCGGCGACACCCCAAAATGCCGGCATGCACGGCTCGTTGATCCTGGGTTCGCTGATGCAGGGCAAGGCGCGTGCTGCCCTGGCCGTCGTCTCGATCGCCATCGGCATTGCACTGGGTTTAGCCGTTCAGCTGATCAATGCGTCGGCGGTCTCTGAATTTGCCCGGGCGGCGCGAGTGGTCGCCGGTCAGGCCGATCTGACGGTGCGAGGCGCGCGCGACGGATTCGACGAGGCGCTCTATCCCCGACTTGCGATGCTGCCGGGGGTGACCACCGCCAGCCCGGCGCTCGAAGTGGAAGCCAGGCTTCCCGACCGGGATGAACCGCTGAGGATCATCGGACTCGACGTCTTCCGGGCGGCACGCCTCCAGCCGGCGCTGATCGCCGAGGGCGCGGATCTGCTCGACACGTTGCGGGAAGACACCATCTTCCTGTCGCCCGTGGCGATGCAGTGGCTCGGACTCGGGCGCGGCGATTCGCTCACGGTGCAGACGGGTCTGTCCGCCCGCATCCTGCGGGTAGCAGGCACCCTCGGCGGCGACGGTGCACTTGAACGCTTGGCGGTCATGGACATCGGTGCCGCTCAAGCGGTATTCGATCGTCCCGGCCGGGTCACCCGGATCGACCTACGTCTGGAACCCGACACCGACGTGGAGCGATTCGCGGCCGCGCTCGTGCTACCCGCGGGACTCGCGGCCGAGCGACCCGGCGACGCCGGGCAATCGACCCAGCGGATGACGCGGGCCTATCGAGTGAATCTGAATGTGCTCGCCCTGGTGGCCCTGTTCACCGGCGGCCTGCTGGTGTTTTCGACGCAGGCGCTGTCGGTCGCACGCCGCCGACCGCAGATCGCGCTGTTGCGTGTGCTCGGTTACACCCGCGCGCAAGTGACCAGCCTTCTACTGGCCGAAGGTCTGCTGCTCGGCCTGGCGGGCGCTGCTCTCGGCCTCGCCGGCGGCTTCGCCCTCGCCCAGGTGGCGATGCAGTTCGTTGGTGCGGACCTGGGCGCCGGCTACTTCCGAGGCATGGCGCCGGAGCTTCAGGCGAGCCCCGGGGCGGCTCTGACATTCGGTGCCCTCGGTGTGGCGGCCGCCCTCGCGGGAAGCCTCGCCCCAGCCCTGGAGGCCGCACGCGCCGCACCTGCCGTCGCCCTGAAAAGCGGCGACGACCAGCGTGCGTTCGCCGCCCTGCGCCCGGCCTGGCCAGGCGTGCTGCTGCTCCTGGCCGGCGCAGTGGCGACCAGCCTGCCGCCGATCGGTGGCCTTCCCGTGTTCGGCTACCTGGCGATCGCCGCCCTGCTCATGGGCGTGATCCTGCTGATGCCACGTCTCGCGTCGACACTGCTGGCCCGGCTTCCAAGGACCGAGAACGTGGCCGCCACTCTCGCCCTGGCGCAGTTGCGAGCCTATCCGGCGCAGGCCGCGTTGAGTCTCTCGGCCATCGTCGCGGCCGTCAGCCTGATGGTGTCGATGGCCGTGATGGTCGCGTCGTTTCGCAACTCCCTCGACGACTGGCTCGGCGGCGTACTGCCGGCCGATCTCTATGTGCGTTCAGGCAGCACTGGCGACACAGGCTACTTCTCGCCGGAGGATCAGGCCCGTCTCCGATCCCTCGAGGGCCTGGCGCGGATCGAGTATCTGCGCTGGCAGCAGATGCTGCTCGCCGACGGCCAACCACGGGTCACCGTACTCGCTCGCGACGGCGTGGAGGCCGACGCCGAGCGTCGACTGCCGCTTGTGAGTGCAGTCGCGGCTGGTCCGGCCGAACTGCCGCGTGCCTGGGTGAGCGAGCCGGCCAGTGCCATCCTCGGTCTCGTCCCCGGCTCGCGCATCACGATCCCGCTCGGGGGCACCGCACGACCGTTCTTCGTGGCGGGCGTGTGGCGCGACTACGCGCGCCAGAACGGCGCGGTGCTGATCGACCGCGACGTCTACATCCGGCTCACCGGCGACCGCAGCGCCAACGATGCGGGCGTCTGGCTCGCACCCGGGGCCGCACTCGCCGACGTGAAGCAGGCGATCGGCCGGCTCGCAGCCCCGGGGGCGATCGAACTGGCCGAGCCCGGCGAGATCCGGGCGCTGTCGCTCAGGATCTTTGACCGCACCTTCGCGGTCACCTATGCGCTCGAAGCTGCCGCCATCCTGATCGGCCTCACCGGCCTGTCGAGTGCCATCGGCAGCCAGGTGTTCGCCCGCCGTCGCGAGTTCGGCATGCTGCGCCACGTGGGCGTGACGCGCCGGCAGATCGCGACGATGGTCACGACCGAGGGCCTTGCCATCAGTGTCGTGGGGCTCGTCGTTGGCTTCGGTCTCGGCTTCGCGATGAGTCTCATCCTGATCCACGTGGTGAACCGCCAGTCGTTCCACTGGGGCATGGAACTGCACGTTCCGTGGTGGGGACTCGCCGCCTTCGCGGCCATCATGCTGCTGCTGGCGGGACTCACCGCGGCGTTGAGCGGCCGGCAGGCCATGGCGGGCGACGCGGTGCGCGCGGTCAGGGAGGATTGGTGATTGATTCCGTGAGGGGTGAGGCGTGAGGCGCAGGTACTTCATGCTGCTCCCGCTCGCGGCAGCGCCTTTCGCAACGCCGGCCCAGGTCCGCTACAGCGATGTGCGGCCCGGCCCCGCGTTCGTCTTTCCCCGAGATCACGGTTCTCATCCGGACTTTCGTACCGAGTGGTGGTACGTCACCGGCTGGCTCCACGACGAGGCCGGCCGCGAGTTCGGCATCCAGATCACGTTCTTCCGCAATCGTCCCCGCTTGCAGGAGAGCAACTCGAGCAGGTTCGCGCCGACCCAGCTGCTGTTTGCACATGCGGCAGTGGCGGACCCGGCGCACGGGCGTTTGCGCCACGATCAACGTGCGGCGCGTGCCGGTTTCGGGCTCGCCGAGGCGACGCTCGAGACGACCGATGTACATATCGACGATTGGTCGCTGGTGCTCGACGGCGACCACTATCGCGCCCGCATCGTCGCGGGTGACTTCGAGTTCGATCTCCGGTTCTCCGCCACGCAACCGGTCCTCATCGAAGGCGAAGCCGGTGTCAGCAGAAAAGGCCCGCGCCCGCTGCAAGCGAGCTTCTACTACAGCCGTCCGCACCTGGCCGCCGAAGGCACGATCACCGTCACCGGCAAGCGCGCAGCCGTGCGAGGGACCGCCTGGCTCGACCATGAATGGTCCAGCGAGTACCTGGCGCCGGAAGCGGCCGGGTGGGATTGGGTCGGCCTCCATTTCGACGACGGCGCGGCAGTGATGGCGTTTCGCATCCGCCATCGCGACGGCAGCGTGCTGTGGGCCGGCGGCACCCTGCGCGATGCCCGCGGCATCCGGCGTGTGTTCACGCCCGGCGAAGTGGCGTTCGAACCGGTTCGCCTCTGGCGCAGCCCGCGCACCGGCACGCGTTGGCCCGTGGCGATGCGACTTCGCGCAGGCGATCTCGAACTCACGCTCGATCCCCTGATGGACGACCAGGAGCTCGACTCGCGTGCGAGCGTCGGCACCATCTACTGGGAAGGCGCGGTTCGGGTAAGGGCCGCGGATCGCGCGGTCGGACGCGGCTATCTCGAACTCACCGGATACTGGAAGCCGATGAAGCTATAGCATTCGCCTCGTCGACACTCGATCCCACTGACCATGCCCTCCGTCTGGAACCCCTCCGAAATCGTCACCCTGCTGATCGGCCTCGTGGCGCTCGTGGCAGGCATCCGCATCTACCGGCGCTTCGAAACGATCCAGCGGCTCAACATCCCGGCGCCGGTGATCGGCGGCTCATCGTGGCGGCGGTGACGCTGGCGCTCTACCTGGGCGCCGGACTGGAAGTGAAATTCGCGCGCGAGTTGCGCGACGTCCTGCTGCTGTTCTTCTTCGCGACCATCGGTCTCGCCTCGCGGTTGACGGCGCTCAAGCGCGGAGGGGTACCGCTCGTCATCCTGTGCGTTTGCGTCGTGATACTGCTGGTGGTGCAGAACGTGGCCGGCCTGCTGGTGATCGGTGCGTTCGGCGAGCATCCGTTCTACGGGCTGCTGATGGGGAGCGCCTCCTTCGTGGGTGGCCCCGGCACTGCGATGGCCTGGGCGCAGGAGGCCAAGGATCACTTCGGTCTCGTGCAGGCGCCCGAGATCGGCATCGCCGCCGCCACGATCGCCGTCGTCACGGGCGCCCTCGTGTCCGGACCGGTGGCGGGCTACCTGGTCACGCGCCACAACCTCGGTCACACGCCGCGCCCCGGCCAGGTCCCGTGGATGGCGGAATCGGGCGGCGAATCGTCCCCCGCTCGGGTCGCCACGGTCGAACAGGTGGTGGAAGCGTTGCTCATGATCGGCCTCTCGGTCGTGCTCGGGCAGATCGCGAATGAATGGGCGCGCGAGCGCGACTTCGTCATGCCGGGGTTTCTCACTGCGATGCTTGCAGGCGTGGTGCTGGGCAACGTGCTCGACGTCCTGCGCCGCCCGCTCGATCTCGAAGCCATCGAGCATTCCGGCGAGATCGCGCTGCAGGTCTTCCTGGTGTTGAGCCTGATGAGCCTGCGCCTGTGGACCGTGGGCAATGCCATCTGGCCGCTCTTCATCAACGCCTTCGTGCAGATCGTGCTGAGCTGCCTCGTGGCGGTGTTCCTGCTGTTCCGGCTGTTGGGACGCGACTACGACGCGGCGGTCACGGCAGGCGGATTTCTCGGCTTCGGCCTGAGCTCGATGCCCGTGGCCATGGCGACGATGGAACAGCTCGCGACCCGCTATGGTCCGTCGCCGAAGGCTTTCCTGCTCATCACGCTGTGCGGTTCGATCTTCGTCGACCTCGCGAATGCGGTGATCATCAAGGCCTTCCTCGCACTGCCGCTGTTCACCGCGCAGCCCTGAGAGGGCACGCCTGAAGCTTTCCACGTCGAGTCTTTGCACTTCTTTACGTGGACCACACATCCCCGCAAGCCGCAACGCAAACAATGGCATCGTCGCTCGTGCAGGTTGCATCGGGCGCCCATCACAAGGAGACAGATGCCATGAAGGACCGCAACACTGAAGTCGTTTCAACCGCCAAACCCAAGCGCCGCTTTCTCGCGGGGCTGCTCACCGGCGGCATCGCCGGCGCGCTGCTCGCCGGTACTGCAGGCGTCTTCGCCCACGCCCATGACGGTCCGGGCGCACGCTGCATGGGCCGTCACGGACACGCGGGACCGGAGGCGATGCGCCAACGCGTGGACTTCGCCACGGACTGGATGCTGACGAAGGTCAAGGCGACCGACGAGCAGAAGGTCAAGGTGAAGGAGATCGTGGGTGGCGCCGTCACCGATCTTTCCGGGCTGCGCGAAACCCATCAGGGCAATCGCGAAGCGCTGATGGCCACGCTCACGGCCGAATCCGTCGACCGGACGAAACTCGAATCGCTGCGCAAATCGGAGCTGGAACTCGCCGAGCGCGCGTCCCAACGCATCACCCAGGCGCTGGCCGACGTCGCCGATGTCCTGACGCCCGAGCAGCGTCGCGGACTCGCGGAACTCGCCCGCAGCTTTGGCGGGCCGATGGGTTTCGGGCCCGGTGGTCCGCGCGGTCCGGGAGAGCGACCCACGCGCTCATGACCAAGGACCTGCTCCTGATCGAGGACGACGGCGCGCTCGCGGCGATGGTCGCGGAGTACCTCGGGCGCGCGGGCTTCCGCGTGGAGCAGGCCGGGACGGCCGTCGAAGGCCTCGCGCGCGTCCAGCGCGAGGCCTTCGATGCGGTCGTGCTCGACGTCATGCTGCCCGATGGCGACGGCTTCGATGTCTGCCGCAACATCCGCCAGCACTCGACGATTCCGATCCTCATGCTCACAGCCCGCGGCGACGCCGCGGACCGCATCGTCGGCCTCGAACTCGGCGCCGACGACTATCTGCCCAAGCCCTTCGAGCCCCGCGAATTGCTCGCACGCCTGAAGGCCATCCTGCGTCGAGGACGCAGTGGCGCGCCCGCGCGCGAAGCGCTGCACTTCGGCCGCCTGGAGATCGATCGCGATGCACGTATCGTCCGCATCGACGGCGAAGAGCGCTCCATCACGAGCCACCAGTTCGAGTTGCTGTGGATTCTTGCGACCCAGGCCGGACGGGTCCTGTCGCGCGACGCCCTGATGGATCGGCTGCGCGGCCACGAAGTCGACGCCTTCGACCGAAGTCTCGACGTACACGTCTCGCGCATCCGCGCCGCCATCGAGGATGATCCGAAGAACCCACGTCGCATCCTGACCGTACGCGGTGCGGGCTACGTGTTCGCACGCGAACAAAGCTGAAGCCGCCGTGCGCCGACTCTATCTCCAGATCTGGTTCGCGTTTCTCGGCATCCTGCTGCTGTTCGCGTTGCTCACGGCTGCCTTCTGGTGGTTGCTGCCCGACGATCGACAGGGCCATCACATGCTCGAAGGCATGGCCGCCCTGGTCGGCGAAGCGTTGCCGAAGCCCGGCGCCCCGAATCGGGAGGTGCAGGCGACGGTCGATCGTCTCGCCGCGCGTTTCCCGGCGGTGGTGACCGTGCGCAATCCGGATGGCACCTTGATCGCGAACGCGGGCCCGCCACTTCCGCCACCGCCGCCTGACCTCGACGAAAGTCGCTTCGTGCACCTGCCGGGCGGCCCCGCCACCGCGCTTCGACTGGAAGACGGCCGCACGGTGATGGTCCGGCCAGCGCGCCGATCGCGAGGACCCGGTTTGACGGCCGCGCTCGGCTTGCTGCTGCTCACTTCGGCAGGCGGTGCATTCTTCGTCGTGCGGCGGATCACGGGCCGCCTCGAGCGCCTGCAATCCAGAGTCGACGCGCTCGGCGCGGGCGACCTTTCAGCGCGCGTGCAGGTCGAAGGCCGCGACGAAGTGGCGGAACTGGCGGCGAGTTTCAACCGTACGGCGGAACGCATCGAACAACTGGTGGGTACGCAGAAGTCGCTGCTCGCCAACGTCTCGCACGAACTGCGCTCCCCGCTCGCGCGCATGCGCATGGCGGTCGAGTTGCTGGCTGCGACCGAACGGCCGGAGTTGAAAACGCGGCTCACGCGCGACATCGCTGAACTCGATGCGCTGATCGGCGAGCTGCTCGAAGCAAGCCGGCTTGACGCCGGTGCTGCATTCGATCGCACCGAAGAAGTGGACTTGCTCGCTCTCGTCGCGGAAGAAGCCGCCGAGTTCGGTGCCGAAGTGTCCGGACCGGTAGCGACCGTGCAAGGCGATGCGCGGCTGCTGCGGCGGCTCGTGCGCAACCTGCTGGAGAACGCTCGTCGCTATGGTGGAGGTACGCCGATCGAGATCGCTGTCGCATCGACCGCCGACGCCGTCACGCTGCGCGTTTCGGATAGAGGGCCCGGGGTGTCCGAGGCGGAACGCGAACGGATCTTCGAACCGTTCTATCGTGTCGCTGGCACGGCGGAGTCCGGCTCCGGCGTGGGACTGGGCCTCGCGCTCGTGCGCCAGATCGCGCGCCGTCATGGCGGTGATGCGCGCTGCGAAGCGCGGGCGGGCGGTGGCAGCGAATTCCTCGTGACGCTTCAGCACGTTCCGGTTGCGCTTTCCGTTTGAAGCGGTGATTCTCGAGACGGAGGCGGTCGCCCTGGTGCTGGATGCCCGCCACCTGGACCGAACGCTCGAACGCCCTCTACTTCCTCGCGGGCTTCTTCCTCGTCGTGACCGTGCTCGTGACAGGCATGCTCGAAGTGCGCTGAAGTCCGTGGACTGACCCGTCGCACAAACTTTTTGCGCTCCACGCGGTCCGTCCTCCGGGGCCGATGCAGAGCCCTCCCGGATGCGTCGTCATCCGGAGACGAAACCGGCATCTCAGTGAGGGAGAATTCATCGATGGATTCGCGCATCCAGTGCGTCGGCGTGGGCGGGTGAGAGCATGGAAACGCTCTTCTTCCTGCCCGAATGGCCGCTCGATCTCGGCAGTCTCACCACCGCCGCCTTGCTGCTGCTGGCTGCGCTGGTCGCGGGCGAGGTGTTCCAGCGCGTACTCAAGCTGCCACGCCTGATTGGCTGGGTGCTGGCCGGCGCCGCCTGCGGACCGAGCGGCCTCGGGTTGCTCGGCCCCGAGGCGCTCGGGCATCTGCAGTTCGTGCTGCACGTTGCCGCGGGGCTGGTCCTGTTCGAGTTCGGCCAGCGCATCGACCTGGGCTGGCTCAGGCGCAACCCCTGGCTCGCCGGTACCAGCGTACTGGAGGCCTCGCTCGCCTTTGTCGCGGTGTTCCTGCTGCTGTTCTTCCTCGACGTGCCACCGCCCGTGGCCGCGTTCGCCGCGGCAATCGCCATGGCCACCTCCCCCGCGACGGTGCTCACGCTCGCTCGCGACCTGCGCTCCAGCGGGCAGGTGACGCAACGCGTGGAACTGCTCACGGCGCTCGACTGTGCGTACGCATTCATCACCATCGGCGTGCTGCTCGCGTGGTTTCACTCGGAGTATCGCGGCGACTGGGTGGTGATGCTGGCGCACCCGATCTACCTGATCGTCGGTTCGTCGCTGCTGGCTTTGTTCTTCGCGATGATCGCGCGTCCGCTGCTCACGCGGCTGGACGCCTACGGCGACATCCAGCGCGTGTGCGCCTTTGCGCTGGTTCTGATCGCGGTCGCGCTGGGTGGCGCGCTCAACCTGTCCACGGCCCTCGTGCTGCTCGGATTCGGGGCCAGCCTGCGGGCGCTGGATGATCGCCGGCGTTTCGTCTCCCTCGAGTTCGGCGCGCTGGGACAGATCTTCCTCGTGCTGTTGTTTGCGTTGTCCGCGGCGGCGCTCGACCTGTCGGTCGCGGCGACCGGAGCGGTCACCGGCCTCGGGTTGGTGGCGGCACGTTACGCCGGCAAGTACGTCGGCGTCATGCTCACCTCCCGCGTCTCGGGCCTGACGACCCGCAAGGGTTCGCTCGTCGCACTCGGCCTGATGCCCATGTCCGCCATCGCACTCGTGTTCGTCCATGAGACCGTGACGGTGTTTCCGGAACTGTCCCGCGAACTGCTCGCGGTCCTAGTCCCCGCGGTGGTGGTGCTCGAGCTGGCAGGGCCACTGCTCGCAAGGTTCGCCTTCGTCCGCGCGGGAGAGTCGGCGGCCCTGGCGTGAACCTGCCGTTCGTCGCCGATCCGCTGCGGTTCACCGCTTCGGCGCCACTCACGCTGGGGGTCGAACTCGAGCTGCAGCTCTTCAACACGCGCGACTGCGATCTGACGCCCGCTGCCTCCGACCTGCTCGCGCTGATCGAGCGCGCGCAGCATCCCGGCGACATCAAGCCGGAGATCACGCAGAGCATGCTCGAGATCAGCACCGGCATCCACGCCCGGCACGCGACGCTGCTCCCCGAGCTTCATGCGCTCCGCGATACCGTGATCGCGGCCGCTGACCGGCTGAACGTCCTCGTCTCGGGCGGCGGCGCGCATCCGTTCCAGCACTGGAGCGAGCGCCGCATCTTCGACAAACCGCGGTTCCACCAGGTATCCGCGCTCTACGGCTACCTCGCGAAGCAGTTCACCGTGTTCGGCCAGCACGTCCATGTCGGCTGCGAGAACGGCGACGATGCGTTGTATCTGCTGCATGCCCTGTCGCGCTACGTACCGCACTTCATCGCGCTCGCCGCGTCCTCACCCTATCTCCAGGGCGTCGACACCGCCTTCGATTCGTCGCGCTACAACGCGATCCTTGCGTTCCCGATGAGCGGCCGCGCCCCGTTCGTCCTGCGCTGGAGCGAGTTCATCGAATACTTCGAGCGCATGCGCAAGCTCGGCATCGTCGAGAGCATCAAGGATCTCTACTGGGACATCCGGCCGAAGCCGGAATTCGGCACCGTCGAACTGCGCGTGTGCGACACCCCCCTCACAGTTGACACCGCGGCCGCTCTCGCCATCTATGCCCAGGTGCTCGCGCGCAAACTGCTCGAGGAGCGTCCGCCGCTGACCGAGGATGTCTACCTGCCCTACGGCTACAATCGTTTCCACGCCTGTCGTTTCGGGCTGGATGGCGAGTTGATCGACCCGATCTCGCGCGTGCGCCGGCCCATCGCCGTCGACATCGCGACGACCCTCGACAGCGTCGCGCCCCAGGCCAGGGAGCTCGAAGCCGAGGAGGGCTTGCAGCTGATCCGGAAGATGATCGACGGTGCGGGCAACGATGCCTTCTGGATGCGAAGCACCTATCATGTGGGTCGATCGCTGCCCGATCTCGTCTTTCGACAGTCGGAGCGCTGGCGCGAACACACCTGAAAGCACGAGCCATGAAGAGGACCGACCTCGAGAAGCACAAGGCACTGAAAATCGTCAGCCGCATGCGGCAGGACGTTGCGCCCGGCCGCCCCGGCCCGGCGGCGCCCATCGACCGGCGCGAGCAGCGACGCCTCGATCAGGAGCGCGGGCTCGTCCCGTTTGCCGTCAAGCTGGAGTCGACCCTGGTGCAGGAGATCCGGTCCCATGCCGAAGCGCGTGGACTGCCGTTGAACGACTGCGTCGCCGAACTCCTGCGCAAGGGACTCGCCAAGACCCGGGCCGCCTGAGCGCCGTGTTCAGCTATCGGCACGGCTTTCATGCGGGCAACCATGCCGATGTGCTGAAGCACATCGTGCTGGTCCAGTTGCTGCAGCATCTTGCCCTCAAGGACAAGCCGTTCGCGGTGATCGACACGCACGCCGGGGCCGGCGGGTACGCGCTCGATGCCGGCTATGCCGCGAAGAGCCGGGAATTCGACACCGGCATCGCGCGTTTGTGGTCGGTCGACAGTCTTCCGGTTGCGGTAGCGGACTACGTGGAGCAGGTGCGCAAATTCAATCCGGACGGCAAGCTGCGCCGATACCCCGGCTCACCGCAGATCGCGCTGCAATTGATGCGCTCCTCCGATCGGCTGCACGCCTTCGAACTGCACTCCACCGAGATCCGGCTGCTGCACGATCATTTTCAGGATGCGGGGCGGCGCGTGGCCGTGCATGGAGAAGACGGCTTCGCGGGGTTGAAGGCGCTGCTGCCGCCGCCGTCGCGACGCGGGCTCGTGCTGATCGACCCGCCTTACGAGGACAAGACCGACTATCGCAAGGTCACAGCGGCGGTAACCGATGCGTTGCAACGGTTCGCCACCGGCATCGTCGCCGTCTGGTATCCGCTGGTGCAGCGCCCGGAGTCACTCAAGCTGGCAGCCCAACTCCAGCGGCTGGCTTCGGCCGACTGGCTGGATGTCTCGCTGACGGTCGCCGCGCCAGCGGATGACGGCCTCGGGCTGCATGGCAGCGGCGTGTTCGTGTTCAACCCGCCGTGGAAGCTAGAGGCGGCGCTGCGGGAGGCGAAGCCGTTTCTACTGAAGGCGCTGGGGCAGGACTCCACCGCGGCGTTTCATCTGGATTTCAAGCAGACCTGAGGCTGCCCCCATCCCAACCTTCCCCCAACGCAGTTGGGGGAAGGGGTGTACGTCCCCTGCCCTGACGAAGGCGGGCACTTCGCTTCCCCTATCCCCCGCCTTCCCCCGCATACGCGGGGGAAGGGGCGCACTACGCTCCCTCCCCCGTCGAAGATGGGGGAGGGTTGGGGTGGGGGCAAACGCAGCGCACTCCGCATCACCCCACGATGCCGATGTTCCACGGCACGAACTCATGGTCACCCAGACCGAGCAGCTCGCTCTTGCTCCGCTCGCCCGATGCGATCCGCAGCGTGTGTTCGAGGATCTGCCGGCCCATCTGCTGGATCGTCGAGTTTCCGTCGAGGATCTCGCCGCAGTTGATGTCCATGTCCTCCTCGAGCCGGCGATACATGGGCGTGTTGGTCGCGAGCTTGACGGAAGGCACGGGCTTGGCGCCGAACATCGATCCGCGCCCCGTCGTGAAGAGGATCACGTTGGCACCGCCTGCGATCTGTCCCGTCGCCGAGCACGGATCGAAGCCCGGCGTATCCATGAACACGAAGCCCTTCTGGGTCACGGGCTCCGCGTAGCGGTAGACATCCATCAGCGGACCGGTGCCGCCCTTCATCGCGGAGCCGAGCGACTTCTCGAAGATGTTGGCCAGTCCACCGGTCTGGTTGCCGGGGCTCACCTTGCCGTTGATCTGCGTATCGCGACCCACGGTGTACTCCTCCTTCCACCAGCGGATGCGCTCGATCAGCTTCTCGCCCACTTCGCGGCTGCGCGCGCGTCGCGTCAGCGTGTGCTCGACCCCGTAGATCTCCGGCGTCTCGGACAGGATCGCGGTACCGCCATGCCGCACCAGCAGATCCATCGCCGCGCCCAGGGCAGGATTGGCCGTGATCGACGAAAAGCCGTCCGACCCGCCGCACTGGAGACCCACCGTGATGTGGCTCGCCGGAACGCGCGTCCGCGTCACGCGATTGGCGTCGGGCAGCATCTCGCGGATCGCCGCGATGCCGGCCTCGATGGTCTTGCGCGTACCGCCGGTCTCCTGCATCACGAACGAACGCAGGCGCACGCCATCGACGAGTCCCTGGTCCTTGAACAACGTCGAGATCTGGTTGCGCTCGCAGCCGAGCCCCACGACCAGACAGGCCGCGAGATTCGCATGGCGCGCGTAACCCGCAAGCGTCCGCCGCAGCAGATCCATCGGTTCGCCCGTGGCTTCCATGCCGCATCCCGTGCCGTGAGCGAAGGCGACCACGCCATCCACGTTCGGAAACTCCGCCAGCCGCTCCGGCGTGAACCACTCGGCGATCTTGTGTACCACCGTCGCCGAGCAATTGACGGTCGACACGAGCCCCACGTAGTTGCGAGTGGCCACCTGTCCGTTCGCGCGCACGATGCCCATGAAGGTCGCTCGTTCCGATTCCGGCAACATCGCTACCGGCCGATAGTCCTGCGCGTAGGCGTAGTCGCGATCGAATTCGCGGAATTCCATGTTGTGCGAATGAACCAGCGTGCCAGCCGGGATGTCGGCGGCGGCGAAGCCGATGATCACGTCGTACTTGCGGATCGGCTCACCCTTCGTGATCGCGCGGGCCGCGATCTTGTGCCCGGCCGCCACCTGGCTGCGCGATACCAGGCTGTCCGGTTCCAGGCGTGAGCCGATGGCGATGTCGGTACGCGCCACGACGACGTTGTCGTTGGCGTGGAGCCGGATGGTGGCTCCGGCGGCGGGTCTGTCGGCGATTTCGATCATGGGATTTCCCGGTGATATCGGAACGATGAAGCGTGAACTGCGATGGCGTGAAGCGACCGGTCGATCAGTATTTGCCGAGGTGCATGCCGCTGTCGACCATCAGCAATTCACCGGTGATCACGCGCGCGCCCTCGATCAACCACACGACGGCATCGGCGACGTCGTCTGCCGAGGCGGAAGTGGCGAGCGGTACGCTGTCTTCGTACGCCTGCTTGAACCTGGCGTACTTCTCCTCGTCGAAACGCGCGCTGTGCCAGCGTGTCTCGATCAATCCGGGGCAGACCGCGTTGACCCGGATGGCGGGTGCCAGTGCACGGGCCAGCGACAGCGTCATCGCGTTCATGGCGCCTTTCGAGGCCACATAGGCGGTCGACGAGCCGATCCCGAGCACGCCGGCCGAGGATGACACGTTGACGACCGCACCGGCGCCCTGCTGCTGCATCGCCGGGGCGCAGGCGCGGATCATCTGGTAGGCACCGATCACGTTGACGGCGTAGATCCGTTGGAAATCGTCTGCATCGAGTGCATCCAGCTTGGCCGCATTCGCGAATTTGGTGATGCCGGCGCTGTTCACCAGCGCATCGATGCGGCCCCAGCGCTCGACCGCGGCCGCCGCCATCGCACGGCACTGCGCGTCCTCGGCCACGTTCGCCTTGAACGCCAGGGCCTCGCCACCTTCGCGCTCACACGCGGCGACAGTTTCGAGCGCCTCGGCTTCGCTACGGCTGTAGTTGATCACCACCCGCCAACCCTTGCGGGCGAGCTGCCTGGCACAGGCCGCGCCGGTGCCGGTACCACCGCCGGTGACGATGCAGACTTTCGCGGTCGGATTCATCCCGCGGACGATACCGGCGCGCCCACCACGCGGCAAGCGCCCACGCTCATGGATAATGCGGCTGCGACACTCCCAGGTTCTGCCGACACGCATGGCGATACAGTGGTTTCCGGGTCACATGGCCCTGGCGCGCGACAAGGCGGCGGAGACGATGGTGCGCGTGGACGTCGTCATCGAGGTCGTCGACGCCCGCCTGCCCGAAGCGAGCAGCAACCCGATGATCCGGAAGCTGCGCGAACACCGGCAGCGCCCCTGTCTCAAGCTGCTCAACAAGGCCGATCTCGCCGATCCGGCCGCCACCCGTGCGTGGCTCGAGTACTTCAGCAGGCAAAAGGGCGTCACGGCGGTGGCCCTTTCGTGCAAGAAGGCCGCGGATGTGGCACGCGTCCCGGGCCTGTGCCAGGCGATCGCGCCCCACCGCAATGACGGCACCAAGCCGCTGCGCATGATGATCATGGGCATCCCGAACGTCGGCAAGTCGACCCTGATGAACGCGCTGCTCAAGCGCAGGGTCGCCAGGGTCGGCGACGAGCCCGCCGTGACCAAGTCGCAGCAGAGCCTCGATCTCAGTCCGCGCATGACCCTCATCGACACACCTGGGCTGATGTGGCCGAAGATCCAGTATCCGAGCGACGGCCTGATGCTTGCGGCAAGTCATGCGGTCGGCACCAATGCCGTGATCGAGGAGGAAGTCGCGACCTTCCTCGCCGAGGTGCTGCTGGTCCGCTACCCGGCCATGCTCGAGGCGCGCTACGGATTCGCCGTTCCCGGACTGGACGGACCGGCCGTGATCGAAGCCATCGCGCAGCGACGCGGCTGCCACGTGCGCGGCGGTGGTCTGGACCTGGAGAAAGCGGCGCTGATCCTGCTGCGGGACTATCGCAGCGGTGCGCTGGGCCGCATCAGCCTTGAAACACCGCAAAGCCGTGAGGAGATGATGCGTGCCGAGGTGATCGAAGCGGTGCAGGAGCCTGATTCGCCCTCTTGAGGTTGTCCCATATCGCGGAGGCGACGTAGGTCACTATCCTTGTTTGACCCTATTTTTCCTCTGTGGGGCGGAAACGACGCTGCTGTAGATTGCTTTCGATGAAAGTCGCGTCACCTACCCCTGCCGACTATCCGCTGGCCAGCATCGCCTCGAAGATCCTGGTGTTGCGCGGCCAAAAGGTGATGCTCGATGCCGATCTGGCTGCACTCTACGGGGTCGAAACGCGCGTTCTGGTGCAGGCCATTAAGCGCAATCTCGCGCGCTTCCCGACCGATTTCATGTTCCAGTTGAAGAGCGCCGAGTTTCGCGTCTTGAGATCACAATCCGTGATCTCAAGTGGACCCGACCCGCGCGGCTGGGGTGGCCGACGCAGCCCGCCCTACGCCTTCACCGAGCAGGGCGTGGCGATGCTCTCCTCGGTGTTGCGCAGCGAGCGCGCAATCACGGTCAACGTCGCGATCATGCGCACCTTCGTGCGCCTGCGCGAAGCACTCGCCTCGAACCAGGAACTCGCCCGGCGCCTGGACGAACTCGAATCGCGCATCGAGAAGAAGCTCTCCACCCACGACCAAGCCATCACCGGCATCCTCGAGGCGATCCGCCAGCTCATGCAACCGCCCCAGGCCTCGTCCCGTCCCATCGGTTTCGTCACGCCCAAGGAGACGAAGAGCAAGGCCGCAGGCAGGTCGGCACGAAGGGGGTGAGCGCGACGAGATACTGCGAGATTGCAGAAGCTGCAACGCTTCATTGCAGTCTCGACGGCGAATCGCCACGCTGACCATGCTCACGCCGTCGAACCAACTGGAGACGAAAGTGCAATTCCCCCGTAGACCCGTAGACCCGTAGACCGCAGATCATCTCGACGCCGCGGGGTGCGATGCACCAAATCTCCCGAAATGCAGCAACACCGTCGGCAGTATCAGCAGGTTGAGCACGGTCGAAGTCACCAGCCCGCCGACGATGATCGTGGCCATCGGGCCTTCGATCTCGCGTCCGGGCTGACCGGAGCCCAGCGCCAGCGGCATCAGGCCGAGCGCAGTCACCAGCGCCGTCATCAGGATCGAAGGCAACCGCTCGGCCGCGCCGCGCAGCATGGTGTCGAGGTTCCAGGGCGCACCCTCCTGCTCGACCAGATACTGGTAGTGCGACACCAGCATGATGGAGTTGCGCAGCGTGATGCCGAACAGCGTGACGAAACCCACGAGCGACCCCAGCGTCATCCAGCCACCACCCGACAGTACCGCGATGACGCCGCCCACCAGCGCGAAGGGTAGATTGAGGAACGTCAGTGCGAGGTTGCGCAGGTTGTTGAATGCGAGGTAGAGCAGCACGAATACGCCGAAACCGGCCAGCAGCGAATGGAAGACCAGTTGCTCGCGCGCCTTGATGGAGGCCTCGGCTTCGCCCGCGATCACGAGGTAGTTGCCCTCGGAGAGCTTCACCCGCTCCGCGATCGCCTTCTTCACCTCGGCCGAGAAGTCATCTAGGTCACGATCGTCGATGTTGGCGGTGACCGTCTGGATGCGCTTGCCGCCCTGATGAAGAATCTTGTAGCGCCCCGAGCCCATCGTGACCTCGGCCACGTCCCCCAAACGCACGAGGGTGCCGGTGGCGGATCGCAACGGCAACGACTCGACCTGCGCCGGAGCACGCCGCTCCGATGGCGCCAGCACCGTGACGATGTCCACGATCCGATTACCCTCGTGGATGCCCCCGACGCGCACGCCTTCGTATGCCGCCTGCACCGCTTCGAGCACCGCCCGCGGGGTGAATCCGAGAGGGGCCAGGCGTTCCTGCCGCAACCGGATCGTCAATTGCGGCGTCCCCGCGGGCGCCTGCACCTGGATGTCGATCGCGCCTTTCACCGTCGCAATGGCATCGGCGATGGCGCGCGCATCCTGGTCGAGCAGATCGAGATCGGGCCCGTAGAGATTCACGGCCATCTCCGCCGGGAACCCCGCGATGGTCTCCTCGATGCGTTCGGTGAGAAAACTGTTCACGGAGAACGTGACCCCGGGCCAGGCGCCATGCACGCCGCCGAGGATGTCGCGGATCTCCCGCAGGATGCGCGTCTGCTCGCCACCGTCGACCGCACCGACCTCCACTTCGAACTCGCTGTAATGCGGACCGAAGGTGTCCGCACCGTTCTGCGAGCGCCCGACCCACTCCGCCACCGACTGCACGCCCTTCACTTCGAGCAGCGCCTTGGTCACCTGCGTGCCGATGCGCAGCGTCTCCTCCTCCGAGGTGCCGGGCACGGCCGTCATGTGGATGACGTAGTGACCTTCCTTCAGCGAGGGGATGAATTCACCGGAGACAAGCGGAATCGCAGCCAGCCCGAGCGCGATGATGCCGCCGGCGATCGCCATCACCCGCCCGGGATGGCGTTCGATCCTGCGCAGTGCGGCGACGTAGCCCGGTTTGATCTTCCGCACGAACGGCGGATCCTCGGACTTGAGCAAGCCGCGCGTCAGCATCAGGAAGCACAGGGCGGGCGTGAGCGTCATCGCGACCACGAGGGAGGCGAGGATCGCGAGAATGTAGGCGAGCCCGAGCGGCGAGAACAGCTTGCCACCGATCCCGCCGAAGGTGAGTAGCGGCACGAACACCAGCGCCACGATGAAAGTGGCGAACACGACCGACCCACGCACCTCGACCGACGCGTTGAGCACGACGTCGGCGTCGGTGCCAGGATTGCCGGCGGCGCGGTTCTCCCGCAGGCGGCGGAAGATGTTCTCGGTGTCGATGATCGCGTCGTCGACGACCTCGCCGAGAGCGATGGCCAACCCGCCGAACACCATGATGTTGAGCGGTTCGCCGAAAGCCGACAGCACCAGCACCGCGCCGAGTAACGAAACAGGAATGGCGGTGGTGCAGATGAAGGCGGTACGGGCGTTGAACAGGAACAGGAACAGCACGACGATCACCAGCGTCGAGCCGACGATGATGTCGAAGCGCACGTTGCTCACCGCGGTCTCGATGAAGTTCGCGGGCCGGAACAGCCTGTCGTGCAGCGTCACGTGCTCCCTCGCGAACAGCGGCGCGAGCTCGGTCAGCGCAAGCTCGAGCCTGCGCGACACCGCGAGGGTGTTGGCGCCCAGCTGGCCCTGCACCATCACGAACACGCCCGGAACGCCGTTGATGCCCGCGGCGCTGATCGGCGCGGCGGCACCCTCGACGACCGTGGCCACGTCGGCGAGTCGCAGCGATTGCGTGCCCGTGTCGCGCAGGAGCACACGGCCGAGTTCCTCCGGGTTCGCCGGTTGGCCTTCGGTGATGATCGCGATGCGCTGATTCGGACCGAGCAGGACACCCGCCGACACGACGCCGGTGGTATTGCGCGCCGCGCTCACCACGTCCTCGAGCGTCAATCCAAGCTGCACGAGGCGCCGCGGGTCGACCTGGATCTGCCATTCGCGCACGCGGCCGCCGAAGACGTTGACCTCGGCCACGCCTTCGACGGCCAGCAGGTGCGGGCGCAGGACCGCGTCGGCGAGACTGCGCAGTTCCGTGAGCGAGCGCTCCTTCGAGGTGAGGCCGATCCCGAGCACGGTGCTCGCCGAGGACGTGAGCGGCGTGATTGCCGGGGCCGCGACGCCCGCGGGCATGCGGTTGGCGAGCACGGTGATGCGCTCAGAGACCACCTGGCGATTGCGATAGATGTCCGAACCGTCCTCGAACAGCACCGTGACCACCGACAACCCCGGGATCGATTGCGAGCGCAGTGCCTCGACCCCCGATACGCCGAGCAGTGCGTTCTCGATGGGCTGCGTGACCTGGGTTTCGACCAGCTCGGATGACAGTCCGGCCGCCTCGGTCTGGATCACGACCTGGGTCGGGGAGAATTCCGGAAACACGTCCACCCGCGCGCGCTGCAGCGTGAAGATGCCGTAGGCGATCATCATCAATGCGATCGCGACCACCACGCCGGGAAAGCGGATGGAGAAGCGGACGATGGCGGTGATCATGGGGTTTTCGTGAGGCGTGAGGAGTGAGGCGTGAGGCGACGGGACAACCAACACCCGCGAGTGTCGGCGACGGCGACGCCGCCGACACGCCTCACGCCTGACCCCTCACGCCTCACGAATCTTCAGTCCTCGTTCTCATTGCGGATCCGGTACTCCAGCTCCTCGGACAGCAGCAGCTGCGCACCGGTCACGACCACCGCCTCGCCCGGTTCCAGGCCTTCTGCGTTGAACCAGCCGCCGGAGATCAACCGGGTGGCGCTCACCGGCGTGCGCACGAACCGGTCCGCATCCCGCTGGACGTAGACCCACGGTCGTCCTGCGTGCCACACGACCGCCCTCTCGGGCACGACCACACCCTTCGACGTGCCGGAGCCGGTGGACAGATAGCCTGTCACCCGCGTGCCCGAGCGCAGTCCGGCCGCCGGCGCCCGGAAGAACCAGGTCGTACCCACGGTGCCCGGCGCAGCGCCCGGTGCGGCAGACACCAGTTGCGTCCGGGCGCGCATGCCGCCACCGGAAGCTTCCACGAACAACGGCCTCGTGGACAGCGCCCGATCGTACTCGTGCGGAATGGTCATCTGCACGATCACGTCGCGCATCTCCACCAGCGCCGCGAAAGCGGGGCTGCCGGGAACGGTGGCCAGGTCCGCGAGCGGCGCGCCCCAGGTGGCGCGCAAGGTCTCGCGCAGGCTGCGCACTTCGCCTTCCGCCATCGAGAGGCGTTCGCGGTCGGTCTTCCATTGCGCCTCGGCCGCGAGCATGGTCCGCTCGGAGATGTTGCGGTCATCCTTGAACAGTGCGGCAGCCCGCTGGTACTCGGCTTCGCTCAAGGCCGTCGCGGTACGCAGCGAACGGATCGCACCCTCCTGCGCCACCAGGTGCCCACGCGCCTCGATCAGGGCCTTCAGGTCGACGACGATGCCGTAGACCTCGATGGTGGCGTTCGCTTCGGCCGCAGCCAGCGGCGCGGTCTCGATGCCGCTCACGTGCCGCTCGGCGGTGCCGATGCGAAGTTCGCCGGGCCCGATCTTCTCGTCGGCCACGGTCTGCGTACCGATCGTCTCGCCCCGCTCGCGGGCAAGCTCGCGATACTCGTCACGGCCGAGCCAGATCGTGGTGCCGGCAAGTACCAGTGCCAGCCCCGACACGACCACGGCAAAAGTGCGGCCGTCCCGCCGGCTCACCATCTCGGACCGGGTCGTCGCCCCGCCTCAGTCATTGTCGATCAGGGCCGGATTGGGCGCCGCGTCCGGAAGCGGCGCCGCTACCTGCGGTGCGGCAGCGAGATCGGGATTGTCGAGCGGACGCTGCAACGCGTCCTCGAGTGCCGACAGGCCCTGCTGCGCTTCGAGCATCGCGACCACGGCGGCACGTTCGGTGACCACGGTCTCCAGCCGGGCTTGCACCAGATCGACGCGATCCGCGTAGCCCCGCTCGAACTGTCGTTCGGCACGCGCGCGGCGCGCAACGGCCTGGTCGATCTGGTGACGCGCGGCACTCTGGGCTTCCCACGCCAGGCGGTAGCGCGAGGCCGCCGCATCGGCCTCGGCGATGATCGACGTCTGCAACGCCAGGAAGGCCTTCTCCTCGACTTCGCGCCGCGCCTCCGACTCGCGGATCAACGCCTTCGTCCGCGCCGCCGGCGGCAGCAGGCCGAGAAACGCGATCGACCAGATGCTCTCGTCGGCGTCCCAGAAATAGCCGGGCAGCAAGGTCACGTCCGGATACTGGCGCGCCACTTCGAGTTTCACCGCCGCCTCCGCCGCGGCATAGTCCGCGAGCTTGCGTCGCAGATCGATGCGATTGAGCAGCGCCGCGCGGGATACGTCGTCGCGCGCCGGCGGCGTCATCGGGCTGGCAAGCGCGGAGAAATCCAGTTCGACGCGCCCGATCTCCTGGAGCGGAACGCTCACGGCTTCCGCCACGCCGGCGAGCGCCTGGTCGCGGCGCACCGCCGCCCGGCGCAGCGCCACCTCGGTCTCGACCACCTTCAGCCGTACTGCGCTCACATCCGTGGCCGAGGCGTAGCCGGCCGCTTCGCGCTTCTCCATGAGTACCAGCAACAGGCGCCGCTCCTGCTGCTCCAGCTCGATCGCCTGCCGGGTGCGATCGGCCACGTACAGCTCGACGAAGTGCCGGCGCAGCCGACTGCGCACCCGCCAGGTGGCCACGCCCACTTCGAGATTGACGGCGTCCTCGATACGCGCGAGCTGCTCGGTGCGCTTGTCGCGCTTGCCGCCGATGTCGATGGGCAGTCCGACGAGTACGCCCATGCCCCAGGGGGTCTCGCCTTCGCCCGCCTTGGTGTTGTATTCGGGCCGCGCCGTGATGGAAATCGGCATGCGCGTGCGCGACGTGCTGGTTTCCGCCGCGGACACGCGGGCACGGGCGCGGGCAAGTTCGATCTCGGGATGGTAGTAGACGGCTGCGAAGGTCAATGCCGGCAGATCCCAGCGTGCGGGCGGCCACGGCGCGATCGGCTGTCCCTGTGCCTCGAAGTAGGTACGCAGGGCATCCGAGGCCAGCGAACGCCGCTCGTAGTCGAGCACGGTCGCAGCAGGATCGAGCGGCTTCTCCTTGTAGGACTGCCGTGCGCAACCGCAGGCACAGGCCGCGAGGAGCGTAGCCACGACGCCGATCCGAACGCACCGTGCAGGCATCAATGCAGCTTGACGTGGGGCTCGGTGCGCCGGGTGATGATGCGCGCGATCGTGTCGAGCGTGACCTTGACCACCCCGTGCAGCGCGAGCTCGTGCATCTTGTAGAGCGAGCGATACATCAACCCGGCGAAGATGCCCTCGATCATCAGGGAGCCGCGGGTGAGACTGCCCATGAGGCTGCCCACGGTGCTGTAGTCGCCGAGCGAGACCAGCGATCCGAAATCGCGGTAGTTCCACGGCGGCACTTCGCGACCGTCGAGGCGTCGAGGCAGCCACTTCACCAGGTGCGAGGCCTGCTGGTGGGCCGACTGGGCACGGGGCGGCACGAAGCCCTTCTTCTCGGGCCAGGGGCACGCCGCGCAATCGCCGATCGCGAAGATCGCGGCGTCGCGCGTGGTCGCCAGCGACTGCGTCACCACGAGCTGGTTCAGGCGGTTCGATTCGAGGCCGTCGAGATCCTTCATGAAATCCGGCGCCTTGATGCCCGCGGCCCACACCACCAGCTCCGCGGGGACTTCACGACCGCTCGCGGTCTTGAGTCCCTGTGCGTTCACTTCGGTGACGCGCTCGCCGGTGAGGACTTCGACGTGAATCTTTTCCAGCAGCGCGAGCGCGGCGGTGGAGAGCCGCTCCGGCAACGCTGGCAGGATGCGCGGTGCCGCCTCGACGATGGTGATCTTGAGATCGCGCTCGGGGTCGATGTGATCCAGGCCGAAGGCGACCAGCTCGCGCGTGGTGTTGTGCAGTTCGGCGGAAAGCTCGACCCCCGTGGCGCCGGCGCCGATGATCGCCACGTGCAACTGGCTGGGACCGAGTGGTTCGCGCTGTGCATTGGCGCGCAGACAGGCGTTGAGCAGGCGCGATCGGAACCGTTCGGCTTCCGCAGGTGTATCGAGGGCGATCGCGTGCTGGGCGGCTCCGGGCGTACCGAAATCGTTGGTCTGGCTGCCCACGGCCAGCACCAGCGTGTCGTAGGAGAGCACGCGGCGAGGCAGCACTTCGTTGCCGGTCTCCTGGTCCATCAACGGCGCGAGCAGCACGGACTTGTTGGCGCGATCGAGACCCTCCATGCGGCCGAGCTGGAAATCGAAGTGGTGCCAGCGCGCCTGGGCGAGATAGTCGAGCTCGTGATCGTTCTGGTCCATGCTGCCAGCGGCCACCTGGTGCAACAACGGCTTCCACAGGTGCGTGCGCGAACGGTCGATGAGCGTGATGCGCGCCCGACCCTTGCGCCCGAGACGGTCGCCGAGGCGGGTGGCGAGCTCGAGTCCGCCCGCGCCGCCGCCGACGATCACGATGCGATGCCGCGCGGCGCCCTGCGCTTCCACTCGGACTGGATTCATGCGGATGTCTTGGTCGACTGTAAACCGAGAGGATAGTGGAAAGCGGTTCCCCCCCGGTAGTGGCGCGTCGCGGCCCCGCCCCGCTTACAATCGGGGCTCGGGATGGCGGGGGGTGCGCGCGAAGCGCGGGGCATGGACGAGCGGGTCGGCAAGTATCAGGTGCGGTCGGAGCTGGGGCGCGGCAAGTCGAGCGTGGTCTACCTCGCCTACGACGAGTTCCTCAACTCGGACCTGGCAGTGAAGGTGTACCTGCCCGAGTCCGAACCGGACCGCGCGAACGCCGCCAGCGTGCAGTTCGTGAGCGAAGCATCGCTGGCCGGCAAGCTCGTGCATCCGCACATCGTCACCATCGTCGACGCGGTGGCCGAACCGAACCTGCGCTATGTGGCGATGGAGTACGTGCCGGGCGGCAACCTGCAGCGCCACACGCTGCGCGATCGGCTGCTGCCGGTGGACGACGTCGTCCAGATCGGCTTCAAATGCTGCGGTGCGCTGGAGTACGCCCATCGCCACGGGGTCGTGCATCGCGACATCAAGCCCTCCAACATCCTCGTCTCCAGCGGCAGCGACGTGAAGGTGGCGGACTTCGGCGCGGCTTTCGTGCGCGGCGTGGTCACGACGCAGCACTCGCGCCTCGGTTCGCCCTCCTACGTGGCGCCGGAGCAGATCCGCGACGAACAGCCTTCGCCGCAGGGCGACATGTTCTCGCTCGGCGTGATGCTCTACGAGATGCTGACCGGCCTGAAGCCGTTCCGTGGCGTGAATCTCGCCGAGACGCTGGACCGGATCCTCACGCTCGATCCGACACCGCCCTCGCGGCTGCGTCCGGAACTGCCCGCGACGGTGGATCCGATCGTGCTGCGGATGCTCGCGAAGGCGCCTGGAGACCGTTACGACAACTGGGCCGAGGCGGCGCTCGAGCTCGCCAAGCTCGGACGCATGAGCGTCTACGAGCAGATCGTCCCGGACAGCGAGAAGTATTCGACCCTGCGCGCGTCGCCGCTGCTGCAGGATTTCGACGAGCTCAGCCTGTGGGAACTGGCGCGGCTGGGCACGTGGAGCCGCGTGCCGGCCCAGCACCTGCTCGCGCGCGAGGGCGACCGCGGCGACAGCCTGTTCATCCTGGCTCGCGGTGCCGCGAAGGTGATGGTGCAGGGGCGACTGCTCGATCTGCTGCGGGCCGGCGACTGCTTCGGCGACATGGCGTTCGTGCAGGGCGAACACGCCATCCGCAGCGCCACGGTGCAGACCTCCACGGACGCGATCGTCGTGGAGTTCCCCGCCCAGCAGTTGAACCACCTGCCCACGGACGTCCAGCTCAAGTTCACCCGGGCGCTGCTGCGGATCATGGCCGAACGGCTCACCTTCACCAACGCCCGGCTGGCGAGGGACGCCGCGGGCTGAGGACCGGAGCGGCGCGGCGGAAACGGGATTGAACCGTTTTCGCCCACCGGTCGACTCAACGGGTGCAGGCGGCGCTTTCCGCCGCCGGGAGATCCGGCATGAACCGCAACCCGTCCTCCGGGCGTTCGCTACCGCGCGCGGGCATTGGGCGCTACATTAGTCGCCCATCCCGAACACCCGCCCATGGCCCTGGACGATTCGAACACGCAGAACGCCCGCGCACTGGCGCTGATCGCGCGCATGGCGCACGGCGACCAGGCAGCGCTCGCGGAGCTGTATCGCATGCTCGCTCCGCAGGTGCACGCGTTCGCCTTGCGCCAGCTATCCAATCCCGACGAGGCGCGCGAAGTGACCGTGGACACGATGCATGACGTCTGGAAAGGCGCCGCCGGTTTTCGCGGCGACGCGCTGGTACGCACCTGGGTGTTCGGCATCGCGCGCCACAAGCTGCTGGACCGGCTGCGCCAGCGCCCGACCCGGCGCACCGTCGATCTCGAGGAGGTGAGCGAGATCCTGCCGAGCGAGGACGCGAGCGCGTTCGACCAACTCGCCCAGCGACAGCGGGCGGAGCATGTGGCCCACTGCATCGAGCGACTATCGGCCGAACATCGCGAGTGCGTTCAGCTCGTGTTCTTTCACGACCTCGGTCTGGCCGAAGTGGCCGAACTCCAGAAGTGCCCCGAGAACACGGTGAAGACCCGGATGTTCCACGCGCGGCGCCATCTCAAGCGCTGCCTCGAGGCGAGACTCAAGGACGACGTCGATGACTGAGATCGAACTGCGCGAGGCGCGACTGCTACTGCCCTGGTACGCGAACGGCTCGATCGACGAGGCCGGTCGCCGCAAGGTCGATGCGTGTCTCGCCGATTCCGAGGACCTGCGCGCCGAACTGGACTGGCTGCGAGCAGTGCGACGCGACGTGCAGTCCGTGGCCGTCACCTCCGACGACGATCTCGGGCTCGGCGCGCTGCTCGGACGGATCGAAGGTGAACGCCTCGGCAACGTCGTGCCTCTAACCAGGGCAGCGCGCCCGCGTTGGTTCGTACCCGCGATCGCGCTCGCGGCGTCGCTGGTCCTGGCGCAGGCCATCGTGATCGGCGTGCTGATCGGTGAACGCGAGGAAGGTTATCGTCCGCTCTCCGGTCCGGTCCAGGCGCAGGGAACGCTGCTCCAGATCCGCTTCCAGCCGCAGGCGACGGAGGTGCAGATCCGCGCGGCCTTGTCGGAGTTCGGAGGCGAACTGGTGGCGGGACCAGGAGCTCTCGGGATCTACACCGTGCGCGTGGATCCGGCGAAATCCGCCGAAGCGATGCGGTCGCTCGCGGCACGCCGCGACGTCGTCGAATCCGTCTCAGCGGTTCCGCGCTGAACCATGCAGACCCGTCGAGCATCGTGGCGAACCGTCGCGATGGCGTGGACCTTCGTCATGGCGACGATGGCGTCTGCACAGAGCCCGTCGGGTCCCGGCGGATTGACCTCGGCGCCTCCGCCTCCGCTACCGCCGACCACACCACCGTCGACACCTCCGGGCTCCGCTTCGCCTGGCGGGAGCACTGGCGAGTCGCTGCGCAATCCGGGCAGCGTGAACCCGTGGCCGTTGGACATCCCCGACGGCAGCCAGGATCGACGCGGGCAGCGCCCCGCGGACACGGGACCGTTCGCGCTGCCGATCCTGCACCCCGAGACCATCGAGCCGAACGAACTGCTGCTCGCGTGGCGATCGGGAGCGGACGCCACGCGCGGCGAAGACGAGCTCGCGACGCGCTACGGCATGCGGCCGGCGGAACGCCTCGCCCTTCCCGCGCTGGGATGGACCCTGGCCCGCTATCGATTGGCGTCGAACGAGCAGGTCGCGCACGTACGGCAGCGCCTGATGCGCGAACATCCGGCTTGGCTCGCCGACTTCAACACTCGCTACCTGCCGGCGGGCAACCCGCAGCACTATGCGCACCGGCAGATCGGCCTCGCCGGTACCAATCGCAGCGCAGGGCGCAACGTGCGCGTCGGGATCCTCGATGGACCGGTGGCCCAGGTGCCGGCGCTCGCCGGCAGCCTGGCGGTATCGAGGCAAATGCTCGCCGACGGCGAGAGTCCGGCGGCACCGACCCATGGAACCGCCGTAGCTGCTCTGATCGCCGGTTGGGATGAAGCGAACGGCTTCGCCGGCGTTTCCCCTGGTGCCAGAGTGCATGCCGCCGTGGTGCTTCGCCGCCGCGCGGGGATCGACGACACCACCACCCGCAATCTGCTCGCCGGTCTGGACTGGCTGCTCACGCAGCGCGTTCAGGTCCTGAACATGAGCATCGGCGGCCCGCCCAACCGGTTGCTGGCAGCGGCCGTGTTCCAGATGCAGAAGCGTTCCGTCGTCCTGGTGTCCGCTGCGGGCAATGGCGGCCCCACGGCCGAGCCGTTCTATCCCGCAGCGTATGCCGGCGTGATCGCCGTGACGGCGACCGATGCGCGCAACGAGGTCTACGTTCAGGCGAATCGCGGGTCCTATGTCGCGCTGAGTGCACCCGGCGTCGATGTGTGGACGCCGGGACCGGAGGGCGGCTTCTACGCGAGCGGCACTTCGTTCGCGTCGGCCATCGTGAGCGGCGCGATCGCACGAACGCTCGAAGGCGGCCGGGCGTCGTCCGAACCGATCGCGACGCGGCTGTGCCGCGGCGCCCTTGATCTCGGCGAGCGGGGACGGGACCCGGTGTTCGGGTGCGGCCTGCTGCGCATGGATGCCGTGGTGAAACGCAAATGAGGTTGAACCGGATTCGCGCTGGATCCGACTGAGGGGCAGCAGGCCGATTTCCGGCCGGCTCAACCCGAAGGAGGCACCATCATGCGCACCAAACCTCTGCTGTCGGCCGTCGCGATCGCGTTCGGCATCACGCTTCAATCCCTGGTCATCGCGGTCCACGCGAGCCCGCCCGAGAAGGTCACTACCGCACCGGCTGCGAGAGCCACTCTGAAAACGATCCCGCAGCCGGACGCATCGGCGAAATCGGTGCAGCGTGCGGGACCGAAGCATCCGGCACTCGACCACGCGAAGCTGCTCGGCGCACCCCCGATGCCCGACCTCGTTCCCGCGGCGTACTTCAATGCGAACAACCTGCCGGAAGGTTTCCCAGGCATCGGGTTCTGCGATCCCAATCCCGCTGGCGGCACGCCGAACAAGATCCGCTTCCGGCTCACCAATCAGGGCCTATCGCCCGCCGCGGCCTCGGTGGTTCGCGTCGACTTCTCCGGCGCCGGGAGCGTGTTCGCCAACGCGCCGGCTCTCATGCCCGGCGCAGAAACATCCGGTGCGGTGAACATCCCGCAGGGCTGCTACCCGCCGGGGTTCTCCACCGCCTGCCAGTTCACGGTGACCGTCGACGGCAACGCACAGGTCGCGGAGAGCGTGGAGCACAACAACGCGGTCCAGAGCTTCTGCGTGGGACCGGCCGGTTGAGTATGCGGAACGTTGATGCGCCCTGCGGGGCGCATCAACGTTTTCCGCGCTGCAATTCTTCTTGAACCGCATTCGCAAGCCCTTCGACTCATCGGCATGAGCACCGCACTCGAGTCCGCGGTGCCGGGAGAATGCGATGAGTGGATCACCCGTACTCAAGACAGTAGCCTGCATGCTCATGGCATCGGTCTCGGTGCTGGGCATCGGTTCCGGCAACGCCGCAGGGGCGGACGCCAACGAGGCCGTCCTGCAGACCTGGACTGATGCGACCGGCGAGAGCGCGCCGACGCTCGTCACCGAAGCCAACGGAACGACGCGCCTCAACTGGGCCACTGCCAGCCTCGACGCGTACGGACGCGACGTTTCCGGCAGCGCGCTGCTTACGCCATTCGCGAGTGGATCGTTCCAGCGCGGCACGCTCGACGGCGGGACCGAGGTTACGAACCCTTCCGGGACCAAATCGTGGTTTCGAGTCGCGCTCACCGAGAGCAATGACCGCGCATTGCTGCGCGAACCGGTGCAACTCAATCAGTTGCAGTTCGGTCGAGCGGGACCGAACCATCGCGTCGATTTCGGCGATCTCGCACTGGTCCATTCCACCTTGAGCGCCAACACCCCGCTCAAGGGTCTGCACTGGCAGGGCAGCTTCGAATCGATGCGATTGTCGGCCGCGGCCGGCAGCATCAGCGAGAGCTGGGAGGCGCTGGGCAACCCGGACCTGCGTACGCAACGACTGCGCGAAGCGGTTTCACTCAAGGCGGAAAAATCCGTCGGCGGTGCGGCTGTCGTGTACGCGACATTTCAGGGCTATGGCGACAGCGGTGACCTGCCGGACGGGTACGCCCTCGCGGGACGCAGTCGCGGCCAATCCACCACGGCCGGTGCGAACCTGGTACGCGGTTCGTTCGCCCTGCAGGCAGAGGCCGCGCTGAGCCGCGCCTCCGAAGAAGGCCTGTCTGCCGCCGCAGCGCGCGCGTTCGTCGTCGACGCCACCTGGACACACAAGACGGTGACGCTGCGCTCCGGACTGCATGATTTCGGACCTCGGTTCGCGTCGCTATCGGCCACCACGCTCCCGGGACTTCGTGAAACGTACCTGAATGCCGCATGGCGCGCGAACGCATGGTCCACCTGGACCATGGACTTGCGCCGCACGCTGGATCGCGCGGCGGCGATGATCGATCCGATGCAGCTTCAGCCAGCCTCTGGCCTGAGCATCGGGGGCCACAGCAATGCGGCAACGCTGCAGCTCAACCTGATGCCGCCGAAGCTGCCCGGGACCACGGTAACTCTGGTGGCTTCCCAGTCCCGCGGCCAAACGCTGGACAGCCTCCGCAACGACAACTCGAGCGCGAGCGCGACCATCGCGACCACACGCGGCCCGTGGACGACGCAGGCGACGATCCAGCACGGACTCTCCAGTGCGGGCGCGGCGGGCATCGGTGCCAGCACGCTGCGGGGCATGAGCGGCAGCGTCGGCCGGACCTGGGGCGACGAAACCACCGCATGGAGCGTGCGCGCCTCGCTCGTGGGCCAGTACCAGTCGCAACGCTTCGCGACGGGACCGCGCAGTCACGTGCAGAGCGTCGGGCTGCGGGTCGCGACCCTGCATTCCGACAAGGGGTCGGCCAGCGTGCGCTTCGATCTCGGATCGGGGCGCGATACGACCGGCCAGCCCTTGACGCTGCGCAACTTCCGCCTCGATCTGGATCGACTGCTGCGGCCGAAGCTCGCCATGAAGGTCTACGCCGCGTGGACCGACAACTACCCCGACCTGGCGGAGATCGCCTATCGCGAACGCATCGTCGGCATCCAGTTCACCTACCAGTTCTGAAAGGAGCCCGCCATGTCCACGCCCTTCGTCGTCCTCACCGCCCTGGTCTCGACCTTGTGCCTGACGCCATGCGCTTTCGCCGATCCCGCCGGCGGACGCGCGATACCTTCCGAAAGCGCCGTCGCCGATGCGCCCGCTCACGCGCGAGCCGCACGGCGCGCGCTCGACGAGTTGATCCTGCTGTACGAATCCGCCGACCTCGCCGGCCTGCGCGCACGGCTCGACCCGGGATTCATCGGCTACCAGCGCTTTCTCGACGGTGTGCAGCGCGACTTCGCCACGCAGCGCCTCGTACGCATCCACCTGCTGGAGCCGCGCATCACTGCCGGCCCCGACGTCGCCGCGATCCAGGTGTCGTGGGAGAAACGGTTCGTGGATTCCGTGCGCTTCGAACCGCAACTGCGCAGCGGCACGATGATCGTGCTGCTGCACCGGACCTCCGCCGGCTGGCAACTCGCCGCGATCCAGGGCGACAACCCCTTCAACACCGGACTCGGTCAGCCCCTGAGCAGTTCAGACCGAAGGCGCGCCACCGGAACCATCCCATGACGGTGAACGAAGTCCGGCTGCCTCTCGACCAGGCAGTTGCCCACACGGCGGGCGCCGGGCCGCCCCCAAGCCCGCCGTGCACTTCAACCCGATCGAAGTGCACGTGCGGCGCCTCCGGCGCCGCGTACACTTCGATCGACTACACCTGCGGGTGCGCCCGCTCCAGCTTCGAGTGCAGCTTGTTGAGCGCGTTGATGTAGGCCTTGGCGGACGCGACGACGATGTCCGTATCGGCCCCGGCACCGTTGACGATGCGGCCTTCCTTCTTCAGTCGCACCGTGACCTCGCCCTGCGCATCCGTGCCGCTGGAAATGCTGTTGACGGAGAAGAGCTGCAGCTCGGCGCCGCTCGAGACCATCGACTCGATGGCCTTGAAGGTCGCGTCCACCGGACCGCTGCCCTGCGACTCCGCCTTGCGCTCGTCACCGCCCTCGGCCATCACGATGCGAGCCATCGGCGTTTCGCCGGTCTCCGAATGGATCATCATCGACAGCAGGCGAAAGTGCTCCTTCTCCTGCGTCACGGCTTCGTCGGAAACGATCATCTGGATGTCTTCGTCGAAAATCTCCGACTTCTTGTCGGCGAGATCCTTGAAGCGCACGAAGGCGGCATTGAGCGCCCCTTCGGATTCGAGCTGGATGCCGAGGTCCTTGAGGCGTTCCTTGAAGGCGTTGCGGCCCGAGAGCTTGCCGAGCACCAGCCGGTTGTTGCTCCAGCCCACGTCCTCGGCGCGCATGATCTCGTAGGTCTCGCGGCTCTTCAGCACGCCGTCCTGATGGATGCCGGACTCGTGCGCGAAGGCGTTGGCACCCACGATCGCCTTGTTCGGCTGCACCGGAAAACCGGTGATGCCTGAGACCAGTTTCGAGGCTGGCACGATCTGCGTCGCGTCGATGCGCGTTTCGCAGGGGAAGAAGTCCTGGCGCGTGCGCACGGCCATGACGATCTCTTCGAGCGAGGCGTTGCCCGCGCGCTCGCCCAGCCCGTTGATGGTGCATTCCACCTGCCTCGCGCCGTTCATGACGGCTGCCAGCGAATTCGCCACCGCCACTCCGAGATCGTTGTGGCAATGCACTGACCACACCGCCTTGTCGGAGTTGGGAATGCGCTCGCGCAACGTGCGGATGAGGCCGCCGAACTGTTCCGGCATGGTGTAGCCCACCGTATCGGGAACGTTGATCGTCCGGGCGCCGGCGTCGATGACGGCTTCGAGAATGCGGCAGAGGTAGTCCACTTCGGAGCGCCCGGCATCCTCCGGAGAGAACTCGACGTCGTCGCGATAGCTGCGCGCGAGCTTCACCGCCTTCACCGCCTGCTCCAGCACCTGGTCGGGCGACATGCGGAGCTTCTTCTCCATGTGGATCGGCGAAGTGGCGATGAAGGTGTGGATGCGCCCGGCATTCGCGTCCTTCAGCGCATCCCCGGCGCGGCGGATGTCGTTTTCGTTGGCGCGGGCCAGGCCGCAGACGATCGAATCCTTGATGATGCCGGCCACCGACTTCACGGCCTCGAAATCGCCGTTGGAAGCCGCGGGGAAGCCGGCTTCGATCACGTCCACGCGCAGCTTCTCGAGCTGCCGGGCGATGCGGATCTTCTCTTCCCGGGTCATGGATGCGCCGGGACTCTGCTCGCCGTCGCGAAGCGTCGTGTCGAAAATGACGAGACGGTCTTTCATGGTGTTCTCCTGATCGGTCGGGCCGCGCGGCGGGCTCGTAGCCATCGAAGGCGCGAGGCCGAAACTATAAACGGGCTCCGGACTGACTTCGGTCCGGAACGGGATTACAGCGGTACTGCGGGGATGAGGTGAGGTATCAGTGCGCGCGGCCGCGCAGCAGCAGCCCGGCCAGCAGGAGACTGGCGGGAAGGAGGAACAATTGGGCTGCCGGGGAACTCATGGCTGGGAATATAGGGGCTTTTGCCGCACCGGGCAAGTCAGGCGGAAGGGGGAATCACCGGCGGCGGGGCGGACGGGGGCGGTGCGGTGGGCTTTCCCCGGACCTTCGTCACCGCCCAGTACACGTATCCGGAAGCCCCGTAGATCGACACCACCGTGAACAGCAGTTCGGGGAGGTTGTCGGAGAAGAAGAACACGAGGGCCACGCCGAGCGCGATCAGCACCACCACGGGAAACGGCACGCTCTTGCGGATGTTGATGTCCTTGCCGCTGTAGTAAGGGACGTTGCTCACCATCGTCAGCGCCGCGAACACGGTGATCGCCACGGCAATGCCACGCAGGGCGGCGCCGTTGTAGGTGAAGGTCTCCATGCACCAGACGAAACCCGCCACGAGCGCCGCGGCAGCCGGACTGGGCATGCCCTGGAAGAAGCGCTTGTCGACGCTGCCGATGTTCGTGTTGAAGCGCGCGAGCCGCAGTGCTGCACACGCACAATAGGCAAAGGCCGCGGCCCAACCGATCTTGCCCATGCCGCGCAGGGACCATTCGTAGATCACCAGCGCCGGTGCGGCGCCGAAGGCCACCATGTCGGACAGCGAATCGTATTCGGCGCCGAAATCGCTTTGCGTGCGCGTCAGGCGGGCGACGCGGCCATCGAGGCCGTCGAACACCATCGCGACGAAGATCGCCGCGGCCGCTGCCTCGAAGCGATTGTTCATCGCCTGCACGATCGCGTAGAAGCCGGCGAACAATGCGGCGGTGGTGATCGCGTTGGGCAGCCAATAGATACCCGGCCGGAACCGACCCTTGCCCAGCCACTTCTTGCGCGGACGGTCGTAGTCCATCAAGGTTCGGAAAACTCGGCGAGGATGGTGGACGTAGCGTAGACCACGTCGCCCACTTGTGCGAGCGGTCGCGCATCCAGCGGCAGGTAGAGGTCCACGCGCGAACCGAAGCGGATGAAGCCGTAGCGCTGCCCACGGGCGAGGCGATCACCGGCCTTCACGTAGCACAGGATGCGCCGCGCGATCAGGCCGGCCACCTGCACGCAGGTGACATCGCGCCCGTCGATCGTGACGATGTGCAACGCATTGCGCTCGTTCTCGAGCGACGCCTTGTCCAGCGCCGCATTGACGAAGCTGCCGGGGTGATACCACGCCTGCTTCACCTCGCCGTCCACCGGGCTGCGGTTCGAGTGGACGTTGAACACGTTCATGAACACGCTCACCTTGATCGCTTCACGATCGAGGTAGGGATCGCGCGCCTTCCCGACGACGACGATGCGACCATCGGCCGGCGACAGCACCGCACCCGGTTTCGAGGGAATCTCGCGCGGCGGATCCCGGAAGAACTGCAGGATGAACAGCGCGACGAGCCAGAACGGCATCGACCACCAGCCGCCGAACCACGTCACGATCAGCGAGACCGCGAAGGCGAGGCCCAGATAGGGCCAGCCTTCGCGGGCGATGAGGGGATGCGGGTAGGTCATGGCCGGCGCCCGGCGGCGCCGGCGGTGAGGCGTGAGGGGTCAGGCGTGAGGCGGTGGAGGGCGATAGGCAACGACCAGGATGTCCGGCAACAAGGCGCGGAGCGACCTGTTACCGCCTTCGCTCGCTCACCCCTCACGCCTGACCCCTCACGCCTCACGCGAAGCTCAATTGCGCGACGTATCCACCAGCCGGTTCTTCTTGATCCACGGCATCATGTCGCGCAGTTTCGCACCCACGATTTCGATCTGGTGTTCGCGGCCGATGCGGCGCATGGCGCCGAGCTTGGTGGCCCCGGTCTGGTTCTCGAGCAGGAATTCCTGCGCGTACACGCCGGTCTGGATTTCCTTGAGGATCCGGCGCATCTCGTTCTTCGATTCCTCGTTGATGATGCGCGGGCCACGGGTGAAGTCACCGTATTCCGCGTTGTTCGAGATCGAGTAGCGCATGTTCGCGATGCCGCCCTCGTAGATCAGGTCCACGATCAGCTTGAGCTCGTGCAGGCACTCGAAGTACGCCATCTCGGGTGCGTAGCCGGCTTCCACCAGCACTTCGAAGCCTGCCTGGATGAGCGCCGTGGTGCCGCCGCACAAGACCACCTGCTCGCCGAAGAGATCGGTCTCGGTTTCTTCCTTGAAGGAGGTCTCGATGACGCCGGCCTTGCCACCGCCGATCGCAGCCGCATAGGACAGCGCGTTGTCGCGTGCCTTCTTCGACGGGTTCTGCGCGATGGCGATCAGGCACGGCGTGCCGCCGCCCTGGACATAGGTGCCGCGGACCGTATGGCCCGGCGCCTTAGGGGCGATCATGACGACGTCCAGATCCGCGCGAGGCGTGACCTGGCCGTAGTGGATGTTGAAGCCGTGGGCGAAGGCGAGCGTCGCCCCCTTCTTCATGTTGGGCTCGACCTCTTCGCGGTAAACGCGCGCGATGTGCTCGTCGGGCATCAGCATCATCACGAAATCGGCGGTCTTCACCGAATCGGCGATCTCCTTGACCGCGAGACCGGCCTTCTTGGCCTTGTCCCACGAGCTGCCGCCCTTGCGCAGGCCGACGGTGACCTTGATCCCGGAATCGTTCAGGTTGAGCGCGTGCGCGTGACCCTGGGAGCCGTAGCCGAGAATGGTGACCTTCTTGCCCTTGATGAGGGAGAGGTCTGCGTCCTTGTCGTAGTAAACCTTCATGATGTCCCCTTGTGGAATTTGGTGAAGTACGGCGCCTGCCGTCCTCACACTCTCAGAATGCGTTCGCCGCGGCCGATGCCCGAGGCGCCCGTGCGTACGGTTTCCAGCACCGCGCCGTCCTCGAGCGCCTGGAGGAAGGCGTCGAGTTTCTGCCCGGTGCCGGTCAGCTCGATGGTGTAGGTCTTGTCGGTGACGTCGATGATGCGGCCGCGGAAGATGTCCGCCATGCGCTTCATCTCCTCGCGGTCCTTGCCGGAGGCGCGCACCTTCACCAGCATCAGCTCGCGCTCGATGTGCTCGCCCTCGGACAGGTCCACCACCTTCACCACGTCCACCAGCTTGTTGAGCTGCTTCGTGATCTGCTCGATCACGTCATCGGAGCCGCTCGTGACGATGGTCATGCGCGAGAGCGTCGGGTCCTCGGTCGGCGCGACCGTGAGCGACTCGATGTTGTAGCCGCGCGCGGAAAAAAGCCCGGCCACGCGCGACAGCGCGCCGGCTTCGTTTTCGAGCAACAGGGAGATGATGTGCTTCATCGGAAGAAGGGAGAAGGGCGTTGGCGGGAGGGAAGTGCGCGGGCCCGATGCTGCGGGCGCCCCGCGGTCTGGACGGGTCGGCTCCCGCCTATACCAGGATCATCTCCGAGAGGCCCTTGCCCCCCGGGACCATGGGGAAGACGTTCTCGGTCTGGTCGGTGATGAAGTCCATGAACACCAGCTGGTCCTTGCGCGCGAAGGCCTCCTTCAGCGCCGGCTCGATGTCTGCGGGCTTGTCGATGCGCATGCCCACGTGGCCGTAGCTCTCCGCGAGCTTCACGAAGTCGGGCAGCGCGTCCATGTAGGATTCCGCATAGCGGTTGCCGTGGAAGAACTCCTGCCACTGCCGCACCATGCCCATGTAGCGGTTGTTCAAATTCACGATCTTGAGCGGCATCCGGTACTGCTTGCACGTGGAAAGCTCCTGGATGCACATCTGGATCGACGCTTCGCCGGTGACGCAGGCTACCTGGGCGTCGGGGTGCGCGAGGTAGACGCCCATGGCGGCCGGCAGGCCGAATCCCATGGTGCCCAGGCCGCCAGAGTTGATCCAGCGCCGCGGCTTGTCGAACTTGTAGAACTGGGCCGCCCACATCTGGTGCTGTCCGACATCGGAGGTGATGAAGGCATCGCCCTTGGTGATCTCGTAGAGTTTCTGCACCACCATCTGCGGCTTGATGATCGCGCTGTTGCGGTCGTACTTGAGACAGTCGCGCGCGCGCCACAACTCGATCTGTGTCCACCACGCCTTGAGCGCCGCCGCATCGGGCTTCTGGCTGCCGGCGGCGACCTGGCGATTCATCTCGCCGAGCACGTCCTTCACGTCGCCGACGATGGGCACGTCGACCTTCACGCGCTTGGAGATGGAGGAAGGATCCACGTCGATGTGGATGATCTTCCGCTCCTCCTGGAAGAAGTGCTTCGGATTGCCGATCACACGGTCGTCGAAGCGCGCACCCACGGCGAGCAGCACGTCGCAGTGCTGCATGGCCATGTTGGCCTCGTACGTACCGTGCATGCCGAGCATGCCCATGAACTGCGGATCCGTGGCCGGGAATCCGCCCAGGCCCATCAACGTGTTGGTGCAGGGAAAGCCCAGGCTATGCACGAGTTGCGCGAGCTCGGCCGACGCGTCGCCGAGCACCACGCCGCCGCCCGTGTAGATCATCGGTCGCTTGGCCTCCGTCAACAGGCCGAGTGCCTTCTTGATCTGCCCCGTGTGGCCCTTGACCACCGGATTGTAGGAACGCAGCTCCACCTTGTCCGGGTACACGTATTCACAGCGCGCGGTGGTCACGTCCTTCGGGATGTCGACCAGCACCGGACCGGGACGGCCGGTGGTGGCGATGTAGAACGCCTTCTTCATCGTGGCCGCGAGGTCCTTCACGTCCTTCACGAGGAAGTTGTGCTTGACGCAGGGGCGCGTGATGCCGACCGTGTCCACTTCCTGGAACGCGTCCTGGCCGATGGCGTGCGTGGGCACCTGGCCGGTCACGACGACCATGGGAATCGAGTCCATGTAGGCGGTGGCGATGCCGGTCACGGCATTGGTCACCCCGGGGCCGGAGGTCACGAGACAGACGCCGGGCTTGTGGCAGGATCGGGCGTAACCGTCGGCGGCGTGGACGGCGGCCTGTTCATGCCGTACCAGGATGTGCTTGACCCGGTCCTGCTTGAACAGCTCGTCGTAGATGTGCAGCACTGCACCGCCGGGGTAGCCGAAGAGATACTCGACACCTTCGTCGGCAAGGCAGCGCACGGTGATTTCCGCGCCTGTGAGTTCCATGTTCCGTGACGCCCTTTGGGCTTTTCTGGATATGCAAAGAACCGGTGAAGATACCGGCTCCCCCCGGGCGGGTCAACAAAAGAGCGGATAGTCAGGCGGTTAGCGGGCACTTCGCCCGCGGGGCACGGATCAGAGGTGCGCGCGGACCCATTCCTGCCACGCTTCGAACAGCCCGGGGTCGAGCGCCGCCACCACCGAGCGCTGCCACAGGCTCGCGGCCCAGAAGTCCTCGTGCTCTAGGCTCGCCATGCGTCCTCCCGCTTCCTCGAGGATGACGCAACCGGCCGCGTAGTCCCAGAGTTTCTGTCCGCCGTGCAGATAGACGTCGAAGCGCCCGGCCGCGACGTAGCACCACTCGAGGGTCCCGGCCCCATAGTTCCGGTGCGAGGCGAACGGCGGCGCATCCACGATCGCGCGCCCGAGCGTCTTCGGCAATCGCTTGAAGTCGATGTTGGCCATGGCACCACGCAATCGCGGCACGTGGTCCTTGATCGGCAGGGACTCGCCATTCAACCATGCACCGGCGCCCTTCGCGGCGTAGAACATCTCGTCGGCCACCGGATCGTAGACGACACCGAGGACGCTGCGGCCGGCGCGCATGTAGGCAACCGAGACGGCGAAATAGGGCACGCCGTTGACGAAATTGGAAGTGCCGTCGATGGGATCCACGCACCACAGCCCATCGTCTCCGGCGAGCCATTGTTCGGCTTGCTGCTCCTGCGTCATTTCTTCCCCGACCACGGGAGCCGCCCGCAATTCCGACAGTTTCGCCACCAGCGCGGCCTGGGCAGCCAGGTCGGCCTCGGTGAACAGGCTGCCATCCGACTTGCGCTGCCGTGCCACCTTCAAATAGCGCGGCATCACCTGCTCGGCGGCCACGGCGCGCACCACGTCGCAGACGCGAGGCAGCAGGTCGCGGTCGGTGGCGAGGGCGGACGATGCGGACGTCATGACGTCGGGCACTGCGGGGGACGGGCGTTCCGGTAACGGCAAGTACTGGTAAACAAAGCAGAAATTGCGTGGCAGAATCTTAGCATGAAGCCCGACCTGTCGATTCTGCGAACGCCGCGCCCGGGAGCGCGTTTCTTCGTACCCCAAGGCCTCGCCGTCGGCGCCGAACGGCCCCTGCCGGCCGATGCCGCTCATCACGCGGCGCGTGTATTGCGCCTGGCCGAAGGCGATCCCGTCGCGCTGTTCGACGGTACCGGGGGCGAGTATCTCGGCGTCATAGCCCGCATCGCCCGGGGCGACGTGGTGGTGCGCGCCACGACCTTCACCGACACGGAGCGCGAACCGCCGGTGTCGGTGGCCCTGGCCCAGGGCGTGTCCAGCGGCGATCGCATGGACTACACCATCCGCAAGGCGGTCGAGCTCGGCATCGGCACGATCGTTCCCGTGTTCACCGAGCGCAGCGTGGTCCGGTTGGCCGGAGAGCGCGCCGATCGGCGCACCGCCCACTGGCGGGCGCTGGCCGTGGCGGCCTGCGAACAGTGCGGCCGGAATCGGGTGCCGGACGTGGTGCCGCCGGTAGCGTTCGTGCATTGGTTGGGCGAACTGACGCCACCGGTCGCCGGCGAGGCTCGTCTCACGCTGTCGCCGGGCGCCGAGCAACGGCTCGCAGACCTGCCGCGCCCCGAAGGTCGGATCACCCTGCTCGCCGGCCCGGAGGGCGGCCTCACCGCGGAAGAATCGGCGCTCGCGCAAAGCCGCGGCTTCGAAGCGGTCCGCCTCGGTCCAAGGGTGCTTCGGACCGAAACCGCGGCGCTCGCCGCACTCGCCGCAATCCTGACCCTTTGGGGAGATTTTTGACCGGCCGCTCCGTATACTTCGAAGAGCAGCAGGACAGGCATCGATACCAACGATCGATCGGCAAAAAAAGCGAGCGAAAAGCGATCATGCAGATTCAGAACAGCACCTTCGTCGTGACAGGCGGCAGCTCCGGGCTCGGAGAGGCGACCGTGGAGATGATCGTTGCCGCCGGCGGCAACGCCGTGATCGCCGACGTGAACAAGGCCGCCGGCGAGGCCCTTGCCGCAAAGCTCGGCAAGCAGGCCCGATTCGCCGAGTGCGACGTGACCTCCGAGGAACACGCGAAGCGCACCATCGAAACGGCGCGCCAGGCCTTCGGCGGGCTGCAGGGCCTCGTCAATTGCGCGGGCGTGGGCGTCCCCGCCAAGGTGCTCGGCAAGGACGGTCCGCACCCGCTCGACCGGTTCACCAAGATCGTGGGCATCAATCTGATCGGCACCTTCAACATGATCCGCCTCGCCGCCGAAGCCATGGCCGCGGGCACCCCGAACGAAGCCGGCGAACGCGGCGTGATCGTCAACACCGCGTCGGTGGCCGCCTATGACGGACAGATCGGCCAGCCCGCCTACGCCGCGTCCAAGGCCGGCGTGGTCGGCATGACGCTGCCGATCGCGCGCGAGCTGGCGCGCTTCGGCATCCGCGTGTGCACCATCGCTCCGGGATTGTTCGAGACACCGATGATGGCCGGCCTGCCGCCCGAAGCCCAGGCTTCCCTCGCGCAGCAGGTGCCATTTCCCTCGCGGCTCGGCCGCCCCAGGGAATTCGCGCAGCTCGTGCGACAGATCGCGGAGAACGAAATGCTGAACGGCGAGACGATCCGTCTCGATGGCGCGATTCGCATGGCCGCGAAGTAGTCGCCAAGCCGAACCCTCCCACAGCATCGCGCGCGCCGATGGACGACCACGCGACTCAGCAGTTCGTGCCCTGGTTCCGCGCCGCGGCGCCCTACATCCACGCCTTCCGCGGACGCACCTTCGTGGTCGCCTTCGGCGGCGAGGTCGTGGCGGACGGCAAGTTCGTCGCACTGACCCATGATCTCAACCTGCTAGCCGCACTCGGCGTCCGGCTCGTGCTCGTGCACGGGGCGCGCGTGCAGATCGAAGAACGCCTCAAGCGCCGTCGTGCGGAGATCCGCTACGTCCATGACATGCGCGTCACGGACGAAGCCGCACTCGGGGACGTGAAGGAAGCCACCGGCCGCGTGCGCATGGAGATCGAGGCCCTGCTGTCGATGGGTCTGCCCGGCTCGCCCATGGCCAACGCCACGATCCGCGTCGGCGGCGGCAACTTCGTGGTCGCCCGGCCGGTGGGTGTGGTCGAAGGCGTCGACATGCAATACACGGGCGAGGTGCGCAAGATCCACGCGGACGCGATCGGCCGCCGCCTCGACGGGGGTGAAGTCGTGCTGCTGTCTTCGCTTGGTTTCTCGCCGACGGGCGAGATCTTCAACCTCACCCTCGAGGACGTCGCCTCGCAGGCCGCGATGGCGCTCAACGCGGACAAGCTCGTCTTCCTCATGGACGAGCCGGGCGTGCCGGCGGGCAAGGGCGACCTGCTGCGCGAGTTGACTGTCACCGACGCGGAACGCCTGATGAAGAAGGGCAAGCGCCGTCCCGGTGCCGACGCTGCGTTGTATCTCCCGTTCGCGGCGCGCGCCTGCCGCGGGGGCGTCAAGCGTGCGCACCTCATCAGCCGGCATCAGGATGGCGCACTGCTGCTGGAGCTGTTCACGCACAAAGGCGTGGGCACCATGGTGACCCAGGACCCGCTCGAACAGGTGCGCCCCGCGACCATCGACGACGTGGGCGGGATCCTGCGCCTCATCGAGCCGCTCGAGGCCGACGGCACGCTCGTCAAGCGCTCGCGCGAGTTGCTCGAGATCGAGATCGACCGCTTCACCGTGATCGAGCACGACGGCTTCATCGTCGGCTGCGCCGCGCTCTATCCGTTCAAGGCCGAGGCCGCGGCCGAGTTCGCCTGCCTCGCCGTGGACCCCGACTACCGCGGCGTGGGCGCCGGCGAGCGGCTGCTGCAGGCGATCGAAGCCAAGGCGGCGAAGGCACGCTTCAAGCGCCTCTTCGTACTCACGACACGGGCATCCCACTGGTTCATCGAGCAGGGCTTTGCGGAGACGGGTGTGGACAAGCTGCCGCGGACCCGGCAGCACCTCTACAACTTCCAGCGCCGTTCGAAGGTGCTGTCGAAGGCGCTGTAGCGGGCAATGCCACGCACCCTCGTCGGGACCGCGCTGCTCGCTGTCGCTCTGTGGGCGGGGATTGCCCCGGTAGCCGCGCAGCAGGACGCCGCACCGCTCGAGTTCGCACTCGCGCCCTACATCAGCACGCGGCCGCTGCTCACGATGTTCCAGCCGCTCGCGGCGCATCTGCAGAAGCGCCTCGGCCGCGAAGTCCTGCCGGTGACCGCCCCGACCCTGCGCGAGTTCGACCTGCGCGCACTGAAGGGCACCTACGAGCTCGCGATGATGTCGCCCCAGGCCGCACGCCTGGCGCAGAAGGATGCCGGCTACGTTCCGTTGCTGCGGGTGACGGACGATCTGTTCGGCGTGGTGATCGTGCCCAAGGATTCTGCGTTCCAGAGCCTGCGCGACCTCGCCGGTCACCAGGTCGCGCTGCCGGATCGCTTCACGACCACGGCGCAACTGGGCCAGGAACTGCTGGCGAGCGCCGGACTGAGCGGAGACTTCATCCTGCATCCGGCCGGGTTCCAGGACTCGATCCTGCTCTCCATGCTCCGCGGCGAACTCGAAGCGATGGTCATGAACGGCTCGGCGTTCCACCAGATGGCGCCGGAGACCAGGGCCCGGGTGCGGGTGCTCGCGGAAACGCGCCGCATCTCCCACGTGATGTTCCTCGCGCGCGGGGACATGTCCCCGGACCTGCAACGCACCGTCCGCGCCGCCATCGTCGAGTTCTTCGAGGCGACGCCGGAGGGAAAACAGTTTTCGCAGCAGACCGGGCTCACCGGGGTGCGACCGCCCACGGACAGCGAACTGAAGGCGCTCGATCCCTTCGCCCTGGAGCATCGACGGCTGCTCGGCGAGACGCCCGCCGGCAAGCAGCCCTGAAGCGATGAAAGGCGTCGGCCGCTCGCTGCGCTTCCGCCTGGTCCTGGCGAGCATCGTGGTCGAAGTGGTGATGCTCGCGCTGCTGGTGGGCAATTCCATCCGCATCAACCGCGCGGCCCTGCTCGACCAGGCCACCACCTGGGTGCGCGGCACCGGACCGCTCCTGAACGCCGCGCTCGCCGAGCCGCTCGCGCAACGGGACTTCGCGACGTTGAAGGCGGTCCTCGCCGAGATCCGTTCGGATCAGGCCCTGTCCTATCTCGTGCTCACCGACCACGGCGGTGCGGTCGTCGCCGCCGCGGGATGGCCGGCCGACAAGCCCCTGCCGCCCGAAGACCCCGCCATCGAGATGGCCGACGGTGACTCGCGTTTCGACACGCGCCTGCCCATCACCCTGGCCGGCCAGCATTACGGCACCCTGCAGGTGGGCCTCGATACGGGCTTCATGGCCGAAGCGCGGCGCCGGCTGCTGATGGAAAGCCTGGCCATCGGCGTCGTCGAGGTGGTGCTCTCGGTGCTGCTGCTCTGGGGCATCGGCTATTTCCTCACGCGCCACCTGAAGCGCCTGGCCGAAGCCGGCGAGGCCATGGCGCAGGGCAACCTCGCCGTTCGAGTGGAGGTGCGCGCGCGCGACGAGGTGGGCCAGCTTGCCGCCGTGTTCAACACGATGGCGCGTGCGGTGGAGGACCGGCTCGCGCAGATGCGTGCGAGCGAAGCGAAGTTCCACGCCATTGCCGACTACAGCACCGATTGCGAACTGTGGCTGTCGCCCACCGGGCGCCTGCTGTGGATCAACCCGCGCGTGCTGAGCCTGACCGGCTACACGGTCGAGGAGTGCCTCGACATGGTGGCCGGGTTCCCGCTCGCCATCGTCATACCGCAGGACGCCACCGGGTTGCGGCTCGAGCTCGACCGCGCCTTCTCGGGCGCGTCCGCCTCGGACGTGACGTTCCGCATCCGCCGCAAGGACGGCGCGGAGTTCTGGGCCTCGGCCGATTGGCGTCCGATCTACGACGCCGGCGGGGCCTACATCGGCGTGCGGCTTTCGATCCACGACATCACGCAGCGCAAGGAGGCGGAGGACAAGCTCTCCGATACGCTGAAGGAACTGGAGAAGGCCTACGCGATCCAGCGCGAGTACCTGACGCTCGCTTCGGAGGAGAGGGCGCGGCTCAACGCACTGCTGGCCGCGATGCACATCGGCATCCTGTTCGTGGATCGCGACAACAAGGTGATCTACTCCAATCCCGCGTTTGAGCAGATCTGGCTGGTCACCGACAGCAAGGTGCGATTCGTGGGCATGGATGCCAACGCCGTGCTCAGCAACGTGGGCGATCTGCTCGCACGTCCGGACCGCCACGGTCGCAGCCTGCTGCGGCTGCCCGAGGGCGACGCGGCCACCGGGTCCATCGAAATCGAGATGGCCGACGGACGGCTGGTCACGCAGCTGTGCCACCCGGTGCGCGACAGCGCCCATCAGCTCGTGGGACACCTCTGGCTCTACGAGGATGTGACGCGCGAGCGGCAGACCGCCGCGCAACTGCTCTACCTCGCCGAGCGCGACGCGCTGACCGGCCTGTTCAACCGCCATCGCTTCCAGGACGAACTGACGCGCATGCTCTCTGACGGCGACCGCCACAAGTCCGGCGTCGCGCTGCTGTTCTTCGACATCGACGAGTTCAAGTACATCAACGACACGTTCGGCCATCGCGCCGGCGACGCGATGCTGATCCGGGTGGCGGGCGAAGTCTCGGCGCAGGTGCGCCGCAACGAGATCTTCGCGCGCCTCGGCGGCGACGAGTTCGCGATCCTCGCTCCCGAGGCCACGGTTCAGGAATCCACCGCCTTCGCCGAGCGCATCGTGCGCGCGATTTCGCGCATTCCGTTCAGCTACGAGGGCCACAACCTGCGGCTCACCTGCAGTCTTGGCGTGGCGCTGTATCCCACGCACGCGGCGAACAGCGAGGATCTCGTCGCCTGCGCCGACCTCGCCATGTACCAGGCCAAGGAAGCCGGCAAGAACACCTGGCGCATCTACCGCGAGGACCAGGGTGCCTCGCAGGCGGTGATCTCGCGGCTGAACTGGAACGATCGCATCCAGCACGCGCTCGAGAACAATCTGCTCACGCTGCATTTCCAGGGCGTCTTCGACTGCGGCGACTCGTCGCTGCGGCACATGGAAGCGCTGGTACGCATGCGCGACGAGTTCGAACCGGGTCGCCTGGTCATGCCGGGAAACTTCATTCCGGTGGCGGAGAAGACCGGCAAGATCCTCGACATCGATCGCTGGGTTATTTCCGAAGTGCTGCGTCTGCTGGGTGCGAACGAAGCCATCCCGCCGATCGCGGTGAACATCTCCGGCCGGTCGTTCAACGAACCGCAACTGCCGCGCTTCATCGAGGAGGAGTTGAAGCGCACCGGTGTGCGTCCCGAACGGCTGATGGTCGAACTCACAGAGACCTCGGCCGTATCCGACCTCCACGACGCACAGCGCTTCATCGAGGCGTTGCGCGACACCGGCTGCAAGGTCTGCCTCGACGATTTCGGTGCCGGTTTCTCGTCCTTCGCCTACCTGAAGCACATCGAGGCGGACATCCTCAAGATCGACGGACAGTTCATCCGCGACCTGCCGAACGACCGGTCGAATCAGGTGTTCGTGAAGGCGATCGTCGACGTGGCCCGCGGTCTGCGCAAGGTGTCCGTGGCCGAGTGCGTGGAAGACGAAGCCACGCTCGTCATGCTGCGTACCCTGGGCGTCGATTGCGCCCAGGGCTATCACCTCGAACGGCCGCTGGAGTTTCATCCGGCGTTGAAGCGGGCGTAGTTCCGTGAGGCGTGAGGCGCTAGGCGTGAGGCGAAAGGCGGGTTGCTGCGGTACGTCCTTCACCCCTGACCCCTCACGCCTCACGCCTCACGCCTCACGCCTCACGAACCAAGATAGACCGCGTCGCAACGATTCGATCATAATCGTCGGCCCTGGAGCCACCCACAGGCGCCGGAGACCAAGATGGCAAGAACCGTCCACTGCATCAAGCTCGGCCGCGACGCCGAAGGGCTCGACTTTCCGCCCTACCCCGGCCCGCTCGGGCAGCGCCTGTACGAATCGGTCTCGAAGGAAGCCTGGAAGGGCTGGCTCGAGCACCAGAAGATGCTCGTGAACGAGAACCGGCTCAACCTGTCGGACGTGAAGGCGCGCAAGTATCTCGAGCAGCAGATGGAGAACCACTTCTTCGGCACCGGTGCCGAGAGTGCCTCCGGATTCACCCCGCCCGCACCGCGGTGACCCACTGATGAACAAGCCGAAGGGTGCATCGTTGCGCGCCGCAACACCTGCTGTCGCCCGCGCCGCCGCGAAAGGTTCGAAACTCAAGGCAGCGCCCAGGAAGGCTGCCCCACGCAAGGCGCCGGCCAAGAGGACCGCAGGCGGCAAGGCGTCGAAGCGGGAGGTGGTCTCCAAGCACTTCCTCAACCGCGAGCTGGGGCAGCTGGAGTTCAACCGCCGGGTCCTGGCGCAGGCCCAGGACACCGCCATGCCGCTGCTCGAGCGGCTGCGCTTCCTGTGCATCGTCGGCAGCAATCTCGACGAGTTCTTCGAGATCCGCGTCGCCGGCCTGAAGGCACAGATGCAGCTCGGCTCCGAGGTCGCGGGACCCGACGGCATGTCGCCCGAGGAGGTCTTCGCCGAGGTCTCGAAGCAGGTGCACCAGTTGATGACGCGGCAGTACGCCATCTTCAACGAGGATGTCTTGCCGGCCCTCGCCAAGCAGGGCGTGCGCTTCCTGCGCCGCAAGGAGTGGACCGAAGCGCAGCGGGCGTGGATCCGCGAGCACTTCGTGAAGGACGTGATGCCGGTGCTGACGCCGATCGGACTCGACCCCGCGCACCCGTTCCCGCGCCTGCTGAACAAGAGTCTCAATTTCGCAGTGGAACTGTCGGGGAAGGATGCCTTCGGGCGCAATTCCGGCATTGCCATCGTCCAGGCGCCGCGCGCATTGCCGCGCTTCATCGCCCTGCCGCGCGAGATCGCCGGTTGCGAGTACGGCTTCGTGTTCCTGTCGTCCATCATGCATGCCTACGTGAGCGAGCTGTTCGCGGGCATGGAGATCAAGGGCTGCTACCAGTTCCGCGTCACGCGCAACAGCGACCTGTTCGTGGACGAGGAAGAGGTGAAGAACCTGCGCACGGCGCTGCAGGGTGAATTGCCGCAGCGCCAGTTCGGCGATGCGGTGCGCCTCGAAGTGGCGGACCTCTGTCCGCCCCACATGTCCGATTTCCTGCTGCAGCAGTTCGAGCTCACCCACGACGACCTCTACCAGGTGAACGGGCCCGTGAACCTCGTGCGCCTGATGCAGGTGCCTGACCACGTGCAGCGGCCGGATCTAAAGTTCAAGCCCTTCAATCCGGGCACGCCGACCCAGATCACGAAGCGCCAGGACATGTTCGCCGCGATCCGCAAGGGCGACATCCTGCTGCACCACCCGTTCCAGTCGTTCCGGCCGGTGCTGAACTTCATCGAGCAGGCGGCCATGGACCCGCAGGTGGTCGCCATGAAGCAGACGGTCTACCGTACGGGAACCGACTCGGAACTGATGAAGCACCTGATCACCGCTGCCCGCAACGGCAAGGCCGTCACGGTCGTGGTGGAGCTGATGGCGCGCTTCGACGAGGAAGCCAACATCAACTGGGCCTCCAAGCTCGAGGAGGTCGGTGCGCACGTGGTCTACGGCGTCGTCGGCCACAAGACCCACGCGAAGATGTCGATGGTCGTGCGGCGCGAGGAGACCGGCCTGGTGCGCTACGTTCACCTGGGCACCGGCAACTACCACTCGCGCACCGCCACGCTCTACACCGACTTCGGTCTGTTCACCGTCAACGAGGACATGACCGCCGACGTGAACGACGTCTTCCTCCAGTTGACCGGCATGGGCAGGGCGGGCAAGCACAAGCACGTGTGGCAATCGCCCTTCACCCTGCACACGAAACTGGTCGAGGCCATCGCGCGCGAAGCCGAGCATGCGCGCGCCGGCAAGCCGGCGGGCATCACCGCGAAGATGAACGCCCTGCTCGAACCCGAGATCATCTACGAACTCTACGAAGCCTCGCGGGCGGGCGTGAAGATCAACCTCATCGTGCGCGGCGTCTGCGCGTTGCGGCCCGGCATCGCCGGGCTGTCGGAGAACATCCGGGTACGCTCGGTCATCGGCCGTTTCCTCGAGCACAACCGCATCTTCCACTTCCGCTCGAGCGACCAGGTATTCCTCTCCAGCGCGGACTGGATGGATCGCAACTTCTTCCGCCGCATCGAGCTGTGCTTCCCGGTGCTCGACCCGAAGCTGAAGCGGCGCGTGATCGCCGAAGGCTTGAAGCGCTACCTCGACGACAACATGCAGGCGTGGGAGATGGATTCCGACGGACGATACCGGCACCTGAAACCGGCCACGGCTGCGGACGCCCGCAGCGCCCAGCGCGAACTGCTCGCCGAACTGGCCGCGAAGCCCGCGCAGCCGTTGTAGCGCCAAGGCCGCGTGGCCACCGAAACCGAACTCAAGCTCTCGATCGCGGCGGAGGACGTGGGCAAGCTCGCCAGGAGCGCACTGCTCGCTGCCGCGACGCGCTCGAAGCCGACGACCCGCACGGTCTACAGCGTGTACTACGACACGCCCGAGCACGACCTCGCAAACCGCGGCATGGCGCTGCGCCTGCGCAAGGCAGCAGGGCGCTGGGTGCAGACGCTGAAGACCGCCGGCACGGCCCAGGCCGGGCTGCACGAACGGGGCGAGTTCGAGGCGCCGGCCGCGGCACAGTTGCTCAACGTCGTGGCACTCGCCGCGACGCCCGCTGCGGAAATTTTCGCCGACGCGGCATTGCGGGGGCGCCTGCAACCCCTGTTCATCACCGAGTTCAAGCGCACTTCGCGACTGGTCGAGATCCATCCGGGTGAACTGGCCGAGTTGTGCGTCGATCGGGGCACGATCACCGGCAACGCGCAGCAGGTGCCGATCAGCGAGATCGAACTGGAACTGAAGCAGGGAGAGGCCTCGCATCTGTTCGATTTCGCGCAGCGACTCCTCGTAGACGTGCCGCTCGTGTTGTCGAACGTCAGCAAGGCGGAGCGTGGGTACGCGCTGCTGGCCCCCCAGGGCGCGGCTGCGTCGAAGGCGCAAGCGCCGTTACTCGATGCCACGATGTCGGTGCCGGAAGCCTTTCGCGTCGTCATCGGCGAAGGCCTCCGGCACCTCCAGGCCAACGAACGAGGTGTCGTGTCGAGCGACGACGTCGAATACGTCCACCAGGCCCGCGTGGCGATCCGCCGGTTGCGTTCGGCCTTCGGCCTGTTCCGCAGGGTCGTTCCGAAACCTGCGGTGGGACCGCTGCTCGACCGGGTGAAGGCGCTCGGCACGGTCCTCGGCGGTACACGCGACTGGGACGTGTTCGTCACGGAAACGTTGCCCGCGGTCGTCAAGGCGTTCCCCGATCATTCCGGCTTCGCAACCCTCCGGACCAGTGCCGAGCGCTCGCGTGGCGCAGCCCGCGAAAGGGTCCTTGCGACCATCACCGCGGCCGACTACACGGCATTGCTGCTCGAACTCGGTTCGCTGCTGGCCTCGCAATCCTGGCGCGCATCGCTCGACGAGGACGCGCGAACGCTGGAGTCGATGCCGATCGAAGGCTTCGTCGCAACGGTGCTCGAGCGGCAGTGGCGGCGGGTGCGGCGCGCCGGGAAGCATTGCAGCGACCTGGCGCCGCCGCAACTGCACGCGCTGCGCATCGAGATCAAGAAGCTCCGCTATGCCGTCGAATTCTTCCAGGCGTTGCACGCGCGCAAGGCGGTGAAGGCTTTCCTGGACCAGGCCGCCGAACTCCAGGAGATTCTCGGGACGATGAACGACGCCACCATCGCGTCACATTTGCTCGACACCATGGCGGCGGACAAACGTCCCGCAGCCGAGGCCACGGGCATCCTCCGCGGCTGGGTTGCCGCCCGTTCGCAACAAGGCCTGGCGCATCTCGAGACCGCCTGGAAGCATTTCGAAGACGCACGGCCATACTGGTAAGCACTGCCCCGAATTCATGGACCTCATCCTCTGGCGTCATGCGGAAGCCTTCGACGGCACGCCCGACCTGGCCCGTCGCCTGACACCGAAAGGGCACAAGCAGGCTGCCGCGATCGCGGCGTGGCTCGGCAAGCGACTGCCCGCCAGGACACGCGTTCTCGCAAGTCCGGCCGCGCGCGCCCAGGAAACGGTGAAGGCCCTCGATCGCGCGTTCGAGACCATCGCCTCGATCGCGCCGGGCGCCGACGCCACGGCGATCCTGGCAGCCGCCGATTGGCCGACGGCGAACGGTGCCGTCCTCATCGTGGGCCATCAGCCGACGCTCGGTCAGGCCGCCGCCTTGCTGCTCGCGGGCGAACCCATGGACTTCAGCGTGAAGAAGGGTGGCGTGTGGTGGCTCAGCCATCGCGTCCGGGGCGAGGACGCACAAGTGGTGCTGCGCGCTGTGGTCAACCCCGATCTGGTGTGACGTCCGGGGCGAACAGCCCGAACGTCACTCCACCGCAGGATCGAAGGTTCCTTCGAGCTCGTCGAGGGCCGGGATGCTGAGATCGAAACCGATGGAACGCCATTCGCGGATCTCGCTGCGAAGCGCGGCGGCCGTCAGCGGGTAGCGCGCCAGCCACTCGACCGGCAGATCGATCTCGAAGGCGCGTTCGCGGAATGCCGCCTCGATGGCAGGCAGTTCCACGGAACTGCGGGAACGGTGGAACAGGCACGCGAGCCGCAGGGCCATGATCATCGGCCAGTCCTCGCCGCTGGTGACGAGGGGCCGCACCTTCTCGAGCGCGCCGCGATGGGAGAGCATGAGCAGGCTGAGGTGCTGCTGCTCCATCTTCGAGAATCCCGGCATGTCCGCGTTGGCGGCGATGTAGGCCGAATGCTTGTGATACCCGGAGTGCGCGACGGTCAGTCCGATTTCGTGCAGCAGTGCCGCCCAGGTCAGCAGATGCCGTGCTGGTTCGTCGTCGTGCGCATCGCGCCCCGAGAGCGCGGCGTGGAACTGGAGGGCGAGGGTCTCGACTCTCCGGGCCTGCGCCAGATCCACGTGGTAGCGCTTCTTGAACTGGCGCACCGTGGTGTCGCGCATGTCCTTCTGGTGGAAGCGGCCCAGCATGTCGTAGAGGATGCCCTGCCGCATCGCGCCGGTGGCGAGGATCATGTCCTTCACCTCCAGCTCCTCGAAGATGGCGAGCATGATCGCGAAACCGCCGGGTAGCACCTGCGCGCGATCGGCCTTGAGTCCCGGCATGTCGAGGCGATCCACGTCGCCCGCCTTGAGCAATAGCGTGCGCATCCGGTCCATACCCTCGCGCGTGATGCCGCCGTTGGCCCAGCCGTTGGCCGCGATCACGTCGCCGATGGTGCGTGCCGTGCCGGAGGAACCGACAGCCTGCTTCCAGTGGCCCCGCGCGAACTCGCGCTCGATCGTCTGAAGTTCGATGCGCGCCGCGAGTTCGGCCTGCTTCAGCGCGCCCTTCGTGATGCGACCGCCCTCGAAGTAACGCAGCGTGTAGCTGACGCAGCCCATGTACAGGCTCTCGAGCTTCTGCGGTTTGTAGCCGCTGCCAATGATGAACTCGGTGGAGCCGCCGCCGATGTCCACCACCATGCGCTTTTCGGGCGTGGGCGGCAGGCTGTGGGACACGCCCAGATAGATGAGGCGCGCCTCTTCCTTGCCGGCCACCACTTCGATCGGGAAGCCGAGCGCGTTCTCGGCGCGCTTGAGAAAATCCTTCGCGTTCTTCGCCACGCGCAGCGTATTGGTGCCGATGGCGCGGACCGCGGCGGGGTCGAAGCCCCGCAGGCGCTCGCCGAAGCGATGCAGCGCATCGAGAGCCCGCTGCTGGGATTGCTCGTCCAGACGCTTGTCGGGGGACAACCCAGCAGCGAGGCGCACCGGCTCGCGCAGCGAATCGAGCGGATAGATCTGGTCCTCGACGACTCTTCCGACCTGGAGCCGGAAACTGTTGGAGCCGAGATCGACGGCCGCCACCACGGACTGCTGGTTCGCGGTGGTTGCAGCGGGGCGAAGCTGGACGACGGCAGATTCGGGCATTCGAACGGTAGAGTTGCTACTACTCGCCAACCGGAGGGCACACATCGGCCGTCGCCGGGCCGCCCCAAGACGGCTGGCCCCCTGGGGGGAGAGGCCGAAGGCCTATCGGGGGGGATGACATGCCTATCCCATGATCTCGCGCTCGATCTCCTCCACGCTCACGTGGCGCACGTCCTTGCCCTTGACCATGTAGATGACGTATTCGGAGATGTTCTTCGCGTGGTCGCCGATGCGTTCGATGGCCTTGGCGATGAACAGGATTTCGATCGATGCGCTGATGGTACGCGGGTCTTCCATCATGAACGTGATCAGCTGCCGGATCATGGAGCGGAACTCCTCGTCCACGTGCTGATCCTGGCGGACCACCTCGGCCGAGGCCGAGAGATCGAGGCGGGCGAAGGCGTCGAGCGACTTGTGCAGCATGTCGGTGGCGATGCCGGCCATGCGGCGGATCTCGTTGAAGCGCGGGGTCATCAGGCGATCACCGGAGCCGATCAGCCGGGCCATGCGCGCGATCTTCGCCGCCTCGTCGCCGATGCGCTCGAGGTCGGTGATGGTCTTGACCACGGTCATGATCATGCGCAGGTCGCCGGCGGTGGGCTGGCGACGCGCGATGATCGTGCTGCAGTCCTCGTCGATGGCGACTTCGAGGCCGTTGACCTTGTGGTCGTTGTTCACGACCGAGCCGCACAACTCGAAATCGCCCGACATGAGTGCCTCGACCGCGAGCTTGATCTGCTCCTCGACCAGGCCGCCCATCTGGAGGACGCGCGAGCGCAGCGCCTCGAGTTCGGCGTCGAATTGCTTGGAAGTGTGTTCGGATGAAGTCATGGAATCGCCCCTCCGTCGGGACCAGCGTTATCGTGTTGTCGCCCAGCCACGACAGAAGTTTAACCGGGCTTGATGACAGGGACGTGGCAGGAGCCGTTACCCGCCTATTGCAAAAGGGTTTTCACGCCGTCGGCCGTACCGAGGAGCAGCACGTCCGCAGGCCGCCGGGCGAACAGCCCGACCGTCACCACACCCTCGATCTGGTTGAGTTCCGCTTCGAGGGCAGCGGGATCGAGAATGGTCAGTCCGTGGACATCGAGGATCACGTTGCCGTTGTCGGTGGAAAAGCCAGAGCGCAGTTCGGGCTGGCCGCCAGCCAGCTTGACGATGCGCCGCGCGACGTGCGAGCGCGCCATGGGGATCACTTCCACCGGCAGGGGGAAGCGCCCGAGCGTGTCGACCAGCTTGGATTCGTCCGCGATGCAGATGAATTTCGCAGCCACGGCCCCGACGATCTTCTCCCGCGTCAGCGCACCACCGCCGCCCTTGATCATGGCGAGATGGCGGGTGACTTCGTCCGCGCCGTCGACATAGACCGGGATCTCATCCACGGCCGTCAGCTCCAGCACCGGAATGCCCAGCGCCTTCAGTCGCGCCGCCGTGGCCTCCGAACTGGCCACCGCCCCGGCGATCCTCGCCTTGATGGCGGCGAGCGCCTGAATGAAGTGATTGGCGGTGGATCCGGTGCCCACGCCGATCACGGCGTCCGGCGGCAGATGGGCGATGGCAGCCTCGGCTGCCGCTTTTTTCTGTGCATCCTGATTCATGAAGAGGCCATTTCACGCTGCAAACCGCAGCAAGATTCGAGCCTCGAAGCATAGCCGCACCGCTGCGGGGACTCAACGCGCGTTGGCACCTTTCCACGCCGCTGTTACCCTTTGCGGTTTACCGTACCGGCTTCATGAAAGACGACTACCTCACCCGCATCCTCACCGCGCGCGTCTACGACGTGGCGGTGGAAACGCCGCTCGAGCGCGCCCCGCTGCTGTCCCGGCGCATCGGCAACGACCTGCTGCTCAAGCGCGAAGACCTGCAACCGGTGTTCTCGTTCAAGATCCGGGGCGCCTACAACAAGATGGCGCAGCTCACCCCGGCGCAACTCAAGCGGGGCGTGATCGCCGCTTCCGCCGGGAATCACGCGCAGGGAGTGGCGCTGTCGGCCCAGAAGCTCGGGTGCAAGGCCGTGATCGTGATGCCGGTCACCACGCCCAGGATCAAGGTCGACGCCGTCACCGCGCGGGGGGCCAAGGTAATCCTGTCCGGCGATTCCTACGACGAGGCCTATGCGAAGGCACAGGCGATGGCCGTGAAGGGCCGCCTCACCTTCGTGCATCCCTACGACGATCCGGACGTGATCGCCGGCCAGGGCACGATCGGCATGGAGATCCTGCACCAGCACACCGGCCCGATCCACGCGATATTCGTCGCCGTGGGCGGCGGCGGCCTGATTGCCGGCATCGGCGCCTACGTGAAGCGCCTGCGACCCGATATCCGGATCATCGGCGTCGAGCCCGTCGACGCCGACTCCATGGCGCAATCGCTCGCGGCAGGTCACCGGGTGAAGCTCGCCCAGGTCGGCCTGTTCGCGGACGGCGTGGCGGTGAAGCAGGTGGGAGAAGAGACCTTCCGCATCGCGCGCGAGGTGGTGGACGACATGGTGCTGGTGGACAACGACGCGATCTGCGCAGCCATCAAGGACGTGTTCGAGGACACGCGCGTGATCCTGGAACCCGCCGGCGCGCTGGCGGTGGCGGGCGCCAAGGCCTGGGCCGAGCGCCACCGCGTGCGCAACAAGGCGCTGGTAGCCATCGCCTGCGGCGCCAACATGAACTTCGACCGCCTGCGCTTCGTCGCCGAGCAGGCCGAACTGGGCGAGCGGCGCGAGGCGGTGCTGGCGGTGACGATCCCCGAACGCCCGGGCAGCTTCAAGCGCTTCTGCCGCCTGATCGGCCATCGCAACGTGACCGAGTTCAACTATCGCTTCGCCGATTCCGCGCAGGCCCACGTCTTCGTCGGTCTCCAGGTGGAAGGGCGCGACGAGATCCGCGAGCTGCTGCGTGGCCTGCACGCAGCCGGCCTCGAGGCGCGCGACTTCAGCGACAACGAGATGGCGAAGCTGCACGTGCGGCACATGGTGGGTGGACGCGCCCCGGAGGTGGCCGACGAACTCCTGTACCGTTTCGAGTTCCCGGAGCGTCCCGGCGCATTGATGCGTTTCCTCGACAGCATGAGCCCCGACTGGAACATCAGCCTGTTCCACTATCGCAACCACGGCGCCGACCACGGCCGGGTCCTGGTAGGCCTGCAGGTGCCCAAGCGCACGCGCGCCACCTTTCGCCGGTTCCTGCGGGAACTCAACTATCGCCATTGGGACGAAACCGGTAATCCCGCTTTCCGGTTGTTCCTGTGATGCGATTCGCGGCTCTTCTCCTGCTGTTCCTGGGCGCACCGGCGCTCGCCTCGCCGAGCGATTCCGATTTCCTCGCCGCACGCGATGCGTTCGCCAAGGGCAACATCGCGCGCCTGGACGAGCTCGCCCCGGGCCTGCGTACCCACCCGCTCGCGCTCTACGTCGAGTACTGGCAACTACGCTCCCGCATTACCGACGACCCCCGGGCCGACGTCCAGGGATTTCTCGAACGCAACACCGGCCAGCTGCTCGGGAACCGCCTGCGCGCCGACTGGCTGCGCCAGCTCGCCAAACAGAAGGACTGGACCGAGTTCGTTCGCCTGTATCCGGCCCTCGTGGACCCCGAGGTCGACGTCCAATGCCTGGCACTCCAGGCACGCCTGGCCAACCGCGAGCCCGACGCCACGAAGGACGCGAAGGTGCTGTGGCTCACCCCGCGTGAATTGCCGGACTCGTGCGGGCCCGCGTTCGACACGCTGCTGGGTTCGGGCGAGTTCACCGAGGACGACGTCTGGGCGCGTCTGCGCCTTGCGTTCGAATTGGGCAACGCGACACTCGCGAAGGCGGTGGCGCACTACCTGCCGGCCGCGCGCCGGCCCGATCCGCGCTCCGTGGACGCCGTGGTGAAGAATCCGCAGCGCTACCTGGAATCGAAGGCGCTCGCCACGCGTACCCGGGCGCAGCGCGAGATTGCCCTGTTCGCTCTGGGACGTACGGCGGGCATCGCCCCGAGCGGGGCGGCGGAAACCTGGCGCAGGCTGCAGCGTACGTTCTCCGAGGAGGAACGCAGCTACGGCTGGGGCCTCGTGGCGACGGCAGCGGCACGGCGTCACCTGCCGGAAGCGCTGACGTGGTTCCAGGATGCCGGCAAGACCTCGCTCAACGACAATCAGCTGGGATGGAAGACGCGCGCGGCCTTGCGCGCCGGCGATTGGCGCCAGGTCACCGAGGCCATCGAGGCCATGAGCCCCGAGGAGCGCGAGCGCCAGGCCTGGCGCTACTGGCGCGCGCGGGCACTCGCTGCCCAGGGCAGGCAATTCGAAGCCGATGCGATCTTCGCCATCCTGGCGTCCGAACATGGCTTTCACGCGCTGCTGGCGGCCGATGAAGTCGGCACCGCGAGGACCGTACGGCCGACCTACAAGCCGCTCGAAGGTGAAGTGGGCGCCATGGCGAACCATCCGGGATTGCAGCGGGCGCTCGCCCTCTATCGCATCGGCCTGCGCTACGAGGGCAACCTGGAATGGCTCTGGTCGATCCGCGGCATGGAAGACACGCTCCTGCTCGCCAGCGCGGAACTCGCCCGGCGCGAAGGGTGGTACGAACGCGCGATCGCCACCGCCGACAAGGCCGACGGGCTGGTCAGCATGGAGTTGCGCTATCCGACCCCGTACGCCGAACTGATCCGCGCATCGGCGCGCGAGGTCGACATCGACGAGGCCTGGGTCTACGGCCTGGTGCGCCAGGAAAGCCGCTTTGTGCCGAGCGCCCGATCCACCGCCGGTGCCGCAGGCCTGATGCAGATCATGCCGGCGACGGCGAGGTGGGTGGCGAATCGCCTCGGCCTGAAGGACTGGCGCCCGGCGCTCGACGAGGCCCTGGACGCCAACCTGAACTTCGGCACCTACTACATGAAGGAAATGCTCACGAAGTTCGACGGCAGCCCGGTGCTGGCTTCCGCTGCGTACAACGCCGGTCCTCGCCGCGCTCAGGAATGGCGTGCGCCGGGCGTGCTCGAAGCCGCGATCTACATCGATACGATCCCGTTCAACGAGACGCGCGACTACGTGCGGAAGGTCATGGCCAATGCCGCGCAATACGCGCGTCTGCTCGGACATCCGCAGGACAGTCTCAAGGCGCGCCTGGGCACCATTCCACCCATCAAGGGTGAACTGAAGATCGGCGCCCAGGACCCGTGAGCCGCGCCCGCCCGTTCCAGTAAGATTTGGGCTCGAAGGCACGTCGCCCTCACGGCTTCCCGCACTACCTCGATTCCATGCATATCCGCTCTGTCTGTGTCGTCGGTGGCTCCGGCTTTATCGGCAGCCACGTCGTCAGTCTCCTCGCTGCACGCGACCTGCCGGTGCGGGTGCCCACGCGCAATCGCGAGCGCGCGAAGAGCGAGCTGATTCTCCTGCCCACCGCCGACGTCTTCACCGCCGACGTGCACGATGCCGCCACCCTGCGACGGGCCGTGGCAGGCTGCGACGCGGTGATCAATCTGGTGGGCGTGCTCGACGGCCGCAACGAAGGCTTCCAGCGCAACCACGTGGAGCTGCCGTTGCGCATCGTCGCCGCGTGTCGCGATGCGGGCGTGAAGCGCTTGCTGCACGTCAGCGCCCTCGGGGCCACGGCCGATGCGCCGAGCGAATACCAGCGCAGCAAGGCGCAGGGCGAGAGCGCGATCATGGGCGCCGCCGAGCACGGCATCGCCACCACGATCTTCCGGCCGTCGGTCGTCTTCGGGCGCGGCGACGCCTTCCTCAACCTGTTCGCGCAGCTCGCCCGCGTGTTTCCCGTGCTGCCGCTCGGCTGCGCGAGCGCCAGGTTCCAACCTGTCTACGTCGAGGACGTGGCGCGCGCGATCGTGGCGAGCCTCGACGACACCGACACGTTCGCCGCACGCTACGACCTGTGCGGGCCGACGATCTACACGTTGAGGGAGCTGGTCGAGTACGCCTGCTCGATACTCGGCGTCGAGCGCACCGTGATCGCACTGCCCGACGGACTCGCCTGGCTGCAGGCCGCGGTGCTCGAGCACCTGCCCGGCCGCCTGATGACGCGCGACAACGTGCTCTCGATGAAGGTCGACAACGTGTGCGGCTGCCCGTTTCCGACGGCATTCGGGTTCGAGCCCACGCCGCTGGAAGCCGTGGCGCCCACGTATCTCGCCGAGCGCACGCCGCGCTCGCGCTATCGCGGGTTCCGCTACCGCGCCGGACGCTGAGGGCACGCACGATGGCGAACTACTCGCTGGTGATCGGCAACAAGAACTATTCGTCGTGGTCGCTGCGGCCGTGGCTGCTGATGCGTCAGGCCGGCATCGCCTTCGACGAGGTCCGCATCCCGTTGCGCAAGCCCGACACGGTCGCGCGAATCCGCGAGCACACGCCGGCGGGCCGCGTCCCCGTGCTGCATGCCGGGGACCTGACCATCTGGGATTCGCTCGCCATCGCCGAGTACCTGGCCGAACGCCATCCCGAAGCGGCGCTGTGGCCGGCCGATGTCGGTGCGCGGGCGCATGCCCGTGCGGTCAGCGCGGAGATGCATTCCGGCTTCCAGGCCCTGCGCAACCACATGCCGATGCATTGCCGTGCAAGTTTTCCCGGCGTGGGTCGAACACCCGAGGTGCTCGCCGACATCGCCCGCATCATCGAATCGTGGCGCGACTGCCGCACGCGGTTCGGAGCCGGTGGTCCGTTCCTGTTCGGTACGTTCTCGATCGCCGATGCGATGTACGCGCCGGTGGTCCTGCGTTTCAAGACCTACGCGGTCGATCTCGATGCCGTCTGCCGCGGCTACCTCGACGCGATCCTCGCTCTGCCGGCCATGCGGCAGTGGCTCGCCGAGGCGGAAGCCGAGACCGAAGTCATTCCCGACTACGAACCGTGAAGACCTACCGCGTCGGCGGCTCGGTGCGCGACGAGCTGCTCGGACTGCCGGTGAAGGATCACGATCACGTCGTCGTCGGCGCCACCGTCGAGGAGATGGAGCGCCTGGGGTTTCGTCCGGTGGGCAAGGACTTCCCGGTGTTCCTGCACCCGAAGACGCACGAGGAATACGCACTCGCCCGGACCGAGCGCAAGACCGGACGCGGCTACAAGGGCTTCACGGTGTTCGCGGCGCCGGAGGTCACGCTGGAGGAGGATCTCGCGCGACGCGATCTCACCATCAACGCCATCGCCCGCGACGAGAGTGGCACGCTGATCGATCCGTTCGATGGCGCGCGCGACATCGAACGCGGTGTGCTGCGCCACGTGAGTCCCGCCTTCGTCGAGGATCCGGTGCGCATCCTGCGCGTCGCGCGCTTCGCAGCGCGCTTCGGCTTCGTCATCGCGCCGGAAACGATGGCGCTGATGCGCGAGATGGTCGCGGCGGGCGAGGCCGATCACCTGGTGCCCGAGCGCGTCTGGCAGGAACTCGCCAAGGGACTGATGGAAGCCCGGCCGTCGCGCATGTTCGGCATCCTGCGCGAGTGCGGCGCGCTCGCGCGCGTGATTCCGGAGATCGAACGGCTGTTCCAGTCCGCCAGCACGGTCGAAGAGACGGACGCAGGGCATCACACTCTGCATGTCCTGGATTACACCGCGGCGCGCGGACAAGTGCTGGAGGTCCGCTATGCCGCGCTGTTTCACGACGCAGGCCGGGCGAGTGGCCAGGAAAGCAGTGCAAACCTCGTGCGCGAGGCCTCCGAACGGCTGCGGGCGCCGGGCGATTGCCGGGACCTCGCCGCACTTGCCGTGGACCTGCTCCCTTCCGTCCAGGCCGCGCTGACCATGGATGCAGCAGCGTTGGTGGACCTGCTGCAAAGGGCCGATGCGTTTCGTCGCCCGGAGCGGTTTGCGCTGCTGCTCGCGGTGTGCGAGGCCGACGTGCGCGGCCGGCCCGGCAGTACCGAAGCCGCATTCATGCAGGCGGATCGCCTCCTCGCTGCACTGGCGGTGGCCCGCGCCGTCGATGCGGCCGGCATCGCCGCCCGGGCAGATTCGCAACCCATCGCGGAACGCATTCGTGCCGCACGCGTCGAAGCAGTAGCTGCCGCGGTCAACCTCGGCCATGGCCGGACGTTAGCGTGAAGCCGGCCGCCGGCAACGATCCATCCCCGTCGTCCACTCGTCAAAGGAATTCCCGCATGAAAAAGCTCACCATCCTCGCGACCCTCGGGGCCGCCCTGTCGCTAGGCGTCACCGGCGCGGCGCTGGCCGATCATCACGGCGAGAAGCTCGCCGACGCCTTCAAGACGGCCGACAAGGACAACGACGGCACGCTCGACAAGGAAGAAGCCAAGGCCTTGAAGGGTGTCTCGAAGCATTTCGACGCCATCGATTTCGACAAGAGCGGCACCGTGTCGATGGAGGAGATCACGGCCCACCTGGGCAGCATGAAGAAGGAGATGCACGCCAAGGGCGAGAAGAACTTCCAGAAGGCCGACAAGGACAGCGACGGCACGCTCGACAAGGAAGAGGCCAAGGCCCTGCCGCGCGTGGCGAAGCATTTCGATGCCATCGACGCGGACAAGGATGGCACCGTGTCCATGGAGGAGATCCACACCTTCATGAAGTCGAAGAAGGGTGGCAAGCACGGCCACGACGACAAGAACGAAACCTCCAAGTAGCGGCCCTTCGCACTTTCGACCCAGGACACGGACGGGCAGGCCTTCGGGCCTGCCCGTTTCGCTTGCAGCGGTCGCCGTAGAATCCACCCGCCGACAACAACACGATGGAGCGCACGATGATCGATCTGTACACGTGGGGAACCCCCAACGGCCGCAAGGTCTCCGTGATGCTGGAGGAGTGCGCGCTGCCGTACCGCGTGCACCCGGTCGACATCGGGAAAGGCCAGCAGTCGTTGCCCGAGTTCGTCGCGATCAATCCCAACAGCAAGATTCCCGCGATAGTCGATTCCGACGGACCCGGCGGAAAGCCGTTCACGCTGTTCGAGTCCGGCGCCATCCTGCTCTACCTGGCGAAGCAGACCGGGAAGTTCTTTCCCCGCGACGAACGCCGGCAGTTCGAGGCACTGCAATGGCTGATGTTCCAGATGGGCGGAGTCGGGCCGATGTTCGGCCAGGCCCATCATTTCCTGCGGGCCGCACCCGAACCCGTCCCCTACGCCACCGAACGCTACACCAAGGAAAGCCGGCGCCTCTACGGCGTGCTCGACGGCCACCTGCGCGACCACGAGTATCTCGCCGACGAGTACACCGTGGCCGACATGGCCACCTTTCCCTGGGTGGCCCGCCATGAATGGCACAAGGTGGATCTGGCCGACTTCCCGTCCGTCAAGCGCTGGTTCGACGCCATCGCCGCGCGCCCTGCCGTGGTGCGCGGGATGAAGGTGCCGTTCCTGAACTAGGGGTTGGGGGGGTCCTCAAGTTCAGCGGCCGGGCGCCGTTAGTTATCGGCCGTCGAGCGAAGAAGCCGTGACGGCGCCCGCACCTCGACGCCGACGTTCCCCCATGACCCCCAGCATCCCAGAGAAGATCGGCAAGTACCGCGTGTTGTCCGAACTGGGACGCGGTGCCACCAGCCGCGTTTTCCTGGCCGAGGATCCGTTCCTCGAACGCAAGGTGGCGATCAAGGTCATCAAGGACGACGCGCCCACCGACACGTACATGCGGCGCCGGTTCCAGCGCGTGTTCATGAACGAGGCCGCGCTCACGGGCAAGCTGGCGCATCCGCACATCATCGCGATCTACGACGCGGTGACGGAGGAGGAGGACAGCTACCTGGTGATGGAGTACGTCGACGGCCAGACGCTGGAGCACTACTGCACCCCGGAGGCGTTGCTGCCGCTCGAGCGCATCGTCGAGATCATGTTCAAGGCGAGCCTTGCGCTCGACTACGCCTATCGCCACGGCGTGATCCACTGCGACATCAAGCCCGCGAACATCATGATCGCGGGCGAAACCGACATCAAGGTCACGGACTTCGGGGCCGCCTTCTACGACGCGGCCGACCACACCTATCTCACCGGCGTGGGCTCACCCGCCTATATGTCGCCCGAACAGGTGCTCGAGAAGCAGCTCAACCACCAGACCGACATCTACTCGCTCGGCGTGGTGCTGTATCAGATGATCTCGGGCAAGCTCCCGTTCCAGGGATCGAACCGCGGCAGCCTGCTCTACCAGATCCTCAACATCGAAGCGGTGCCACCATCGGTGCACCGCTGGGGCGTCCCGCCGGAGCTCGATCGCATCGTGCTGCGCGCGCTGGCGAAGCCGCTCGCCGACCGCTACGCCACCTGGGTCGATCTGTCCCGCGACCTCGCGCACGTGTTCAAGCACCTCACGCTGCCGGAAGAGTCGATCTCGGACACGGAGAAATTCACCGCCGTGCGCGCCCTGTCCTTCTTCGAGGACTTCCGCGACATGGAGATCTGGGAAGCCCTGCGCCTGGGCCTGTGGCAGCGGTTTCCCGCGGGAGACACCATCCTGAAGGAAGGCGACCAGGGCGACGGCTTCTTCATCGTGACCGCCGGCGAGGTGCGTGTCTCGCGCGCCGGCAAGGTGCTCGACGTACTCAAGGCCGGCCACTGTTTCGGCGAGATCCTCTACTTCCACGAAACCCTGGCTACGCGCACGACGACGATCGTCGCGCACACCGCGTGCATCGCCATCGAGATCAAGGCACGCAGCATCCGCGAAGCGTCCGATGCGGTGCAGATGCAGTTCAACCGCGCCTTCATGCGGGTGCTGGTGAAGCGGCTCGACCAGCGCGAGACGCGGCTGGTCGGTCAGTCGAAGGCTTCGGCTGGAGCCTAGATCGCCTTGGGTAAGGGTGTTAACGACGCACCGCATTTACCACAGAGGACACAGAGGCACACAGAGGAAAACCTAGAGGACTAGACGTTCCTCGGTGAACCTCTGTGTCCTCTGTGGTAAAAGCGTTTGGGGTTGCTTCCAGTGGCGCACATGGCACGCCACTCGCGCGAGCGTCCGCAGGGCTACTTCAGGAGCACTACCGGTACATCGGCCAGATGGATGACCTTCGTCGCCACCGACCCGAGCAGCATGCCGGAGACCGTCCCGAGACCGCGCGTGCCCATCACGATCTGCGCGCAGCCTTGCTCCTTCGCGATGCGCACGATGGTCTGCGCCACGTCGCCCACGAGAATGCGATGCTCGGCGAGGATGCCCGCAGCGGCCAATAGGTCGCGAGCCTTCGCGACCGCAGTTTCGCCTTCCTCGCGGTAATAGTTCTCGATCTGGTCCTGGCTCAGGAACGTCTTCACCGCGCCGGAGACCACCGGCGCCTGCACGTTGATCAGCACGACCGAGAGCGGTTCGCGGTAGGCGTCCTTCTCCGAGATCAGGTGGCGGACGGCCCGCAGCGAATTCTCGGAGCCGTCGACGGCGATCAGGACTTTGCGCATCTCGAACTCTTCCCTGGCCGCCGGATCAGAGAGCGCTCTTCAGCAGCTTGCCCATCTCGGCCGGATTCTTCGTGACCTTGATGCCGCAGGCGGCCATCACTTCGAGCTTCTCCTGCGCCGTGCCCTTGCCGCCGGAGATGATCGCGCCGGCATGACCCATGCGCTTGCCCGGTGGCGCCGTGACGCCGGCGATGAAGCCGACCACCGGCTTCTTCATGTGGTCCTTCGCCCACAGCGCTGCAGCTTCTTCGTCCGACCCGCCGATCTCCCCGATCATGATCACGGCGTCGGTGCCCGGATCATCGTTGAAGAGCTTGAGCACGTCGATATGCTTCAAGCCGTTGACCGGATCGCCGCCGATACCCACGGCGCTCGACTGGCCGAGGCCCAGTTCGGTGATCTGCCCGACCGCTTCATAGGTCAGCGTGCCGGAACGCGACACGACGCCGATGCGGCCCTTGCGGTGAATGTGGCCAGGCATGATGCCGATCTTGATCTCTTCGGGCGTGATCGTGCCGGGGCAGTTGGGGCCGAGCAGCAGCGTGCGGCGATTCTGTTTGCGCATGCGATCGCGCACTTCGATCATGTCGCGTACCGGGATGCCTTCGGTGATGCAGATGACGAGATCGAGATCCGCTTCCACGGCCTCCCAGATCGCGGCGGCCGCTCCTGGCGGCGGCACGTAGATCACCGAGACGTTGGCACCGGTCTTCGCCTTCGCTTCGCTCACGTTCGCGAAGATCGGAATGCCCTCGAAGTCCTCGCCGGCCTTCTTGGGGTTCACGCCGGCGACGAAGCATTCCTTCCCGTTCGCGTACTCGCGGCACATGCGGGTGTGGAACTGGCCGGTCTTGCCGGTGATGCCTTGCGTGACGACGCGGGTGTTGCGGTCGATCAGAATCGCCATGTCAGTGCTTGCCTTTCGCCGCAGCCACGACCCGTTCGGCCGCTTCCGCCATGTTGTTCGCGGAGATGATGGGCAGGCCCGACTCCGCGAGGATCTTCCGTCCCAGTTCCTCGTTGGTACCCTTCATGCGCACCACCAGCGGCACCGCCAGCTTGACCTCCTTCGCCGCGGCGACCACCCCGTCGGCGATCGTGTCGCACTTCATGATGCCGCCGAAGATGTTCACCAGGATCGCCTTCAGGCCCGGGTGGCGCAGCATGATCTTGAAAGCGGCGGTCACCTTCTCGGCGGTGGCGCCGCCACCGACGTCGAGGAAGTTGGCGGGCGTCGCGCCGTAGAGCTTGATCGTGTCCATGGTGGCCATCGCGAGCCCCGCACCGTTCACGAGGCAGCCGATGTCCCCGTCGAGCGAGATGTACGACAGGTCGAACCTGGACGCCTCGATCTCGGCTGGATCCTCTTCGTCGAGGTCGCGCATCTCGACGATGTCGGGATGCCGGTAGAGGGCGTTGGAATCGAAGTTCATCTTCGCATCCAGCGCCACCACGCGACCGTCGCCCGTGACGATCATCGGATTGATCTCGGCGAGGGACGCATCGGTGTCCCAGAACGCCTTGTACAGCGACTGCAGGATCGCGCGGGCCTGCGGCACCGAACCCTCGGGCACGCCGATCTTGCGCGACACAGCGTCGGCATCGGCGTCGGTCAATCCGGTCGACGGATCGATCATGACCTTGTGGATCTTCTCCGGCGTGTTCGCCGCGACGGCTTCGATGTCCATCCCGCCTTCGGAGCTCGCCATCAGCACCACCATCTGGGACCCGCGATCCACCACCATGCCGACGTAGAGCTCGCTGCGGATGTCCGCACCTTCCTCGATCAGCAGGCGACGCACCGTCTGGCCTTCGGGGCCAGTCTGGTGGGTCTTCAACTGCATGCCGAGGATCTTCGACGACCACTCGCGCACCTCGGGCAGGGATTTCGCGACCTTCACGCCACCGCCCTTGCCTCGACCGCCCGCGTGAATCTGGGCCTTCACGACCCAGACCTTGCCGCCGAGCTGCTCCGCGGCCTTGACCGCTTCATCGACGGAAAACACGGGAACGCTGCGTGGCGTGGCGACGCCGTACCGCCTGAGGAGTTCTTTCGCCTGGTATTCGTGGATCTTCATTTTTCTTTCGAAAGTGATGTCGGACGATGCTGCGCTGCGGAGCCCGGCGAGTATATCGCAACGCGTTTCCCCGACCTCTCCCCCAAGACCGAATCCGCACCGCAAAGGGACCAAGTTTCAGGGACTTGCCGCTTCCCGGCGAGTCCTGCCGAGAACGGCACGCGCAAATGGTGCAGCGGCGTGCATAAAGTCTCCGGCAGAAATCGTTTAACTCATTGAAATATCGAAGTTCAGGTACTGGAACAACTGACTGGCACGGCTGATGCATTAAAAGAGTGCGTAACGAGGCGCCAGGCGCCGAGTTACTGCAGGTAGGTCTCCTCCCCCTTCATGGGGAACTCATGGGCAGCCAGATTCTCCTCCCCCTTTGGCTGCCCAATTTTTTTGCCTGCACGCCTCGCGCCGCACCTTCTGCCGCCGGGGACTGACGATTCAGGAGACGTCACGCCCGAGACACGGCTTACCCGGCCCGCGGGTGAATTAGAATTTGCGGCTTCCCTGTGCGGATGCGCGTCCTGTGCGTCCGCGGGCCCCGCACCTTCACGGCGGGTCGGCCAGCCGCGAGGCGCCGCCCCGATTCGCTCCGATGGAACTCCGGCAACTCGAATACTTCATCGCGATCGCGGAAGCAGGCACCTTCTCGCAGGCCGCCATCCGCCTGTCGCTCGGGCAACCCGTGCTGAGCCGGCAGATCAAGGCGCTCGAAGAAGAACTCGGCGCCAAGCTCTACTACCGGACCGGCCGCGGCATCGTGCTGAGCGAAGCGGGCAAGTTGCTTGAGCAGCACGCCCGCGCCGTCCTCGAAACCACCGCCGATGCCAAGAGCGCGATCTACGCGTTGGAAGCAACCCCGGCGGGGCGAGTGGTCATCGGCATGCCGCCGTCGGTGGGTGCCGTGCTCACCGTACCTCTGGTCCAGCAGTTCCGCGTCGAGTTTCCGCGGGTGTCGCTCGGCGTCATCGAAGGGTTCAGCGGCCATGTCCTGGAATGGCTCACGAGCGGCCGCGTCGACGTGGCTGTGCTCTACAACGCGCCGCGCCTCAACACCCTCTCCACGGAGCCTCTGCTGACCGATGAATTGTTCATGCTCGGTCCGGTCGGCGACCCGGCCCACGCGGGCGAGGGTCCAGTCCCGGCATCGCGCCTGAGCGAGATCCCGCTCATCCTGCCGAGCCGGCCCCACGGCCTGCGCCTGCTGGTGGACGACTTCCTTTCCCGCATCGGCGTCGTGCCCAACGTGCAGGTGGAGGTCGACGCCATGCCCTCCACGCTCAGCCTGGTGGAGAGCGGCGTCGCCTACACGATCCTTTCCTACTCGTGCGTACATCATCTGATCAGCGCCGGTCGCATCCGCGCCTGGCCGATCGTGCAACCCACGATGACGCGCTCGCTGGTGATCGCCACTTCGACCCAGCGCCCGATGACCAAGGCCGCCAAGGCACTGACCCGGATCGTGGGGCGCCAGATCCAGGCGCTGGTCGCGGACGGACGCTGGATGCCGAAGCGCTAGCGGCGCGAGCCACCTGTCGAGGGGATCGCTGAAGCGCGGAGGAGGGCCCCGTCGTGAGACGGGGATCCGACCGCGGAAGCGATCATCGGGGCGGCGATCCCCTGTGCGCCGGGACGCGGGTCGCATCCCCCAAGGGGGCCCCTGCTCCGCCGCGTTCGCCGCCCCAGCCACGGGCTGGGGATCGACAGACAGGCGAGTCGACGCTGGACGCCGACACGACAGCCGCGATACCCCGTGATGGTTCGGAGGCTAGGTCAAACTTTGGGTTCGGCGTCGAGTCGCACGATCCACCCTTCCGTGCCGGCCCACGCCGCGGGATAACGATCCATCACCATCGGATCGTGGCCGGGCACGATGTGCCGGGATGACGTGGCCAGGCGCCGGAGCGTCTTGTAGCCGTCCAGCATGTCGCCCAGGTTGTAGAGAATCGGAAACGCACGATCCTGCTCCATGTGCGCGTAGAAGTGACTCGCGTCGGACGCGAGCACGACCCAGCCGCGATTCGTCCGAACGCGCACCGACTGCAGGCCCTTCGTGTGGCCGCCGATGTGATGCACTTCGATTCCCGGCGCGATCTCGCGAACGCCGTCGACGAACTGCACGCGGTTCTCGTACACGCGTCGCACCATCTCGGTCACGTCGTCTACCTCGTAGCCATGGTTCAGGTACGGGTGGCACATGCAGCGGCCGGTAGCGAAGTCCATCTCCTTGTCCTGGAGGTGGTACTGCGCCTTCGGAAACAGCGCGTGATTGCCGACGTGGTCGTAGTGCAGATGCGTGATGACCACGTCTTCCACCTGCTCCGGAACGACGCCGAGCGCGTTCAGCCCCTCGGCCACCGGACGCGTGATGGTGCGTCCCCGCTTCTTCGCCACCTCGGGGTTGAAGCCGGTGTCCACCACGATGGTGCGCTCCGCCCCTTTCACGACCCACACGTAGTAGAAGAGCGGCATGTCGACGTCGTGCTCGTCGCCGCCGACGAAATTGGCGGACGATTTGCGCGCGAGCTGCGCGTACTTGATCGCGTAGATCTCGTAGGTGTCAGTGGTCATGCTTCAAGCCCCTTCTCTCTGTACTCCGCTTATTGCAGTACGCCCCTTCCCCCGCGACGGCGGGGGAAGGATGGGATGGGGGTGACCACATCGTCGGCCCCCTCCCCGACCCTCCCCCGACTTCGTCGGGGGAGGGGGTAACTCTCACTTGCCCTCGTTCTTGTCCCAGTCCGCGAACACTTCCTTCGCGGTGCGGAACGAATCCACTGCCGCCGGCACGCCGCAATAGATGGCGACCTGCAGGAAGATCTCGCGGATCTCGTCGCGCGACACGCCGTTACGAAGCGCGCCGGCCAGATGCATCTTGAGTTCGTGCGGCCGGTTGAGCGCGGCCAGCATCGCGAGGTTCAGCATGCTGCGCGTCTTCTTCGGCAGTTCGTCGCGGCCCCAGACGGCACCCCAGCAGTACTCCGTCACCAGCCGCTGCATCGGCATGTTGAAGGCATCGGCCGAGGCGATGGATTTCTCCACGAATTCCGCACCCAGTACCGACTTGCGGATCTTGAGACCGCGTTCGAACAGTTCGTCGTTCATTGCATTGCTCCCTGTGGAAAGATTGGATCGAAATCTCGTCACTGCTTCGGCCAGACGGGGGCCGCGAGCGCTTCCTTCGGCGGATACACCGTGAGCGGAATCCCAGCCTGCCATTGCACGATGAGCAGCGTGGCGCCCTCGCGCCGGCCGCGTTCATCGAACTTGATCCGCCCGCCCGGAAAGTAGGTCGCCGGGCCGTTGGTGAGATCCATTTTGCGCAACGCCTGCGCGACCGATTCACGATCTGCCTTGCCCGCAGCTTCGAGCGCTGCCTTGAAGATCCACATGTCGCCGTAGGTGGTCATGAAGTGCTGAGTGGCCCAGGGCTCGCTGGTCTTCTTCTTGAACTCCTCCACCATGTCCTTCTGTGCGCTGGTGGTCCAGTTGGCCACCACCGACATGACGCCCTCGAGCTGCTCTACGTTCATGTTGGTGCGCAGGTCCGGATCGAGGATCGCAGCGCCGTTGGAGATGGTCGGCAGCTTGCCGCGTCCGAGGCCGAATTCGTTCATCTTCTCCAGGAGCAGCTTCGCGTCGGAGATGGCGGTGGGCAGCAGCAGCAGGATGTCCGGCCGCTGCGATCGCACCTTCTGGATCAGCGGGGTAGCATTGGCGAGCGGCGGCGTGAAGGTCTCGTCCACCACCAGCGTCAGCCCGAGCTTCGTGAGCTGCGTGGCGCGGATCGGCTTCACGAACGCCATGGATGCGGCCGTGTTGTCCATCACGATCCCGACGGTCTTCGGCCGCTTGCCCGACGCCTTCTCGGCCATGTCCATCAGCGCCGGCAGCGAACCTTCCGCCTGCTGGTCGCCGGTGGCGGAGGTCTGGAACACGTACTTGAAGCCGCGCGAGGTGATGAGATCCGAGTACGAGAACGTGAGCACCGGCAGTTGCGCGCGTTCCGTCACTTCGGTCACCGCGAGCGTGAACGAGCTCAGGTACGCCCCGGTCGCGCCGACGAGGTCGGGCGCATCCGCCACCATTCGCTGCGCGGCGTTCTTCGCTTTCTCGACGCTCTCGCCCGCGTCGAACACGGTGAGCCTCAGCTTCGCCCCGCCGAGCGACTTGATGCCGCCCTGCTTGTTGATCGCGTCGATCGCGAGGTCCGCCGCCACCTTCATGACCTGACCCTGTCGCGCCCAGGGACCGGACATGGGCGCGATCAGGCCCACCTCCACGTCCTTCTTCTGCGCGGCAGCGCCGAACACCGCGAACGCCAGCGCTGCAGCCAGCATGACGCCTGCCGTCCTTCTCGCGAAGCGGTGAATCGAGTTGTCGTTCATCTCCCCCTCCTCCTGATGACTACATGCCGAGATACGCCTGGCGTATCCGGTCGTTGCTCTTCAGTTCGTCGTGCGTCCCCTGCAGGACCACGCGCCCGGCTTCGAGCACGTAGCCGCGATCGGCATGATGCAACGCTTCGGCCACGCGCTGTTCCACCAGCAGAACGCTCAAACCTGCCGTCGCGTGGATCTCCACGATGCGCTCGAAGATCTCGTCCGCGACGGTCGGCGCGAGCCCCATGGACGGCTCGTCCAGCATCAGCAACTTCGGTGACGACGCGAGACCCCGGGCGATGGCGAGCATCTGTTGCTGTCCGCCCGACAGCGAGCCGGCGTGAGCCTTGGCGCGCTCGGCGAGTACCGGGAACCACGCATAGATCTTCTCGAGGTTCTGCTTCCACGCGCGGCGGCCCGCCTCGCCGTAGGCACCCATCTCGAGATTCTCGAAGACAGTCAGCGACGGAAACACCTGGCGCCCTTCGGGTACGTGCGCAAGTCCGCGATGCGGCCGCGCCGAGGGAGCCACGGCGAGCAGATCCGCACCTTCGAAGCGCACTGTTCCCGCCATGGCAGGCACGATGCCCGAGAGCGTCTTGAACAGCGTCGACTTGCCGGCGCCGTTGGGTCCGACGATCGCGACGAACTCGCCCGCACCCACCCGGATCGCGACGTCGTGCAACACCGGCACGCCGCCATAGCCGGAGCACAGGCCCTCGATCTCAAGCACCTTCGACCCTCCAGCGCTTGCCGAGGTAGGCATCGATCACCGCGGGATTGCGCGTGATCTCGGCCGGCGCTCCTTCGGCCAGCACGGCGCCGTGGTCCAGCACGACGAACCGGTCCACCAGCCGCACCATGGCCGGCATGGTGTGTTCGATGATGACGATGGTGATGCCCTTCGCCGCGAGCGCCTGCACCACCGCGATCACGGCATCGACTTCGCCGCTGCCCAGGCCCGCGAGCGTTTCGTCGAGCAGCAGTACCTTGGGCTTGCCCGCCAGGGCGCGCGCCAGTTCCAGCAAGCGCAACTGCTTGTTGGAAAGTCCGCCCGCGAGACGCTGCGCGTCGCCCGCGAGACCGACGTCGACCAGGGCGGCCTGGGCGACGGCATTCGCTTCCTCGTCCGTCGGCGCATGCACGTAGGCGCCGGCGACGACGTTCTGCAACACCGTCATGCGCCGGAACGGACGCACCACCTGGAAGGTGCGCCCGACCCCGGCCGCGCAGATCTCGTAGGGCTTGTCGCCGACGATGTTGCGGCCGGCCAGCAGGATCTGCCCGGCATCGGGCGGGATGAACCCGTTCAGCAGATTGAACAGCGTCGTCTTGCCGGCACCGTTGGGGCCGATGATCCCGAGGATCTCCCCGGCCATGACCTTCAGGCTCACGTCCTGCACGGCCTTCAATCCGCCGAAGGCCTTCGACACGTTGCGTGCTTCGAACACCACGGTGTTCGTGTCGCGTGGTGGTCGTGCCTCGACGACGATAGTAGGTGCGACCACCGGCGGCGACTCCGTCGCAGGCGCCCGCCGGCGCGACACCAGGTCCTTCACCTTCCAGAACACGCCTTCCGGCGCGATCAGGATGACGACGACGATCGCGATCCCGTACACCACGCCCTGGATGCCGGGGATGACGTTGCCCAGCCGCGCGTGCAGCACTTCGCTCAGCGGCACGAGCACCAGCGCGCCGATCACCGGGCCCCACACCGTGCCCACACCGCCGAACATCGCGACGATCAGCGCCTGCGCCGACACGAGCATCCCGAACACGGCGGGCGGCGTCACCACCAGCAGCACCACCGCATAGAAGCCGCCCGCTGCGCCGGCCATCGCACCGCTCAGCGTGATCGCCTTCAGTTTCCATGCGAGCGAGTCGATCCCGGCGGCTTCGGCAGCCGCCTCGTCCTGCTTGATCGCCACCAGCGACAGACCGAAGCGCGAGCGTTCCAGCCAGCGGGTGAGCGCCATCGCACCCAGCATCAGGCCGAGCGCCAGGAACGCGTGCGCCCGGTGATCCTCGAACTGCATCCACGCGGCCGGCGACTCGCGCTGCATCGGCAGCGTCAGCTCCTGGTAGCCCAGCCACTCGAATACGTACAGCAGCGCGAGCGGATACGCCAGCATCGCCAGCGCGAAGTAGTGACCGCGCAGGCGGAACGTCGGCAACCCCACCACCAGTCCCGCGACACCACCCAGCACGCCGGCGCACGGAATGCCGAACCACGGCGACAGCCCCCAATGGATCTGCGCCAGCGCCACGAAATACGCACCGAGGCCGAAGAACGCCGCATGGCCGAAGGACACCAGGCCGCTGTAGCCGCTCAGCAGATTCCAGGCGAGACCCATCACCGCCCAGACCGGCACGACGGTCATGATGAGCTGGTAGTACGAGTTCTGCACGAACGCGGTGGCCACCGCGTACGCCAGGCCGAACGCGACGATGACCAGGCCCGGCCGTCCGAGCCTCCCGAAGGCGGAACTCACGTCCTGCGCGCCGCCGTGCCGAACAGTCCCTGCGGCCGCAGCAGGACGATCACCAGGAACACGACGAAGATGGCGGTGTTCTGCAACTGGTTCGGCAGCACGAGCGTCGAGAGCTGCTGCACCAGGCCGATCACGAGCCCGCCGAGGAAAGCACCCGTCACGCTGCCCAGGCCACCCAGCACGACGCCGGCGTACATCACGATCACGTACTCGAGGCCCACGTAGGGCTGGAAGGGATAGTTCGACGCGAGCAGGCCCCCGCCGATGGCGGTGATGCCGACGCCGAAGCCGAAGGCGAGGCGATGCGCGCGGTCCACGTCGATGCCCATATAGACCGCCGCCTCGGGATTGTCGGCCGCGGCACGCAGCGACTTGCCGAGCCGCGAGCGCCCCATCAGGAGAACGAAACCGAGCACCGCGAGCACGGCGATCACCGCCGCCACCGTCTGCCCACGGTTCACGAACACGCTCACGAGATCGCCGTGCAGCGGGCCGATCTCCCACGCGCTGGAAGACAGCGGCGTGGTGATGGACACCGGCGCGGAACCGAACACGTACAGTCCGCCGTTCTGGAGGATGAGTGCCAGCCCGAGCGTCAGGATGAGTTGCGCGTAGTGCCCTTCGGATTCCAGTGCGCTGCCGCGGATGCCGGTGACGCGCCCGATCAGCAGCTTGTGCACGAAAAAGCCGACGACGAAGATCACCGGACCCGCCAGGAGCGCCGCGATGTAGGGTGCCATCGCGGCACCGAAGACCATGTGCGCGCCGAACAGTCCGAAGGCGTAGTAGGCCACGTACATGCCGAGCATCATGAAATCGCCCTGCGCGAAGTTGATCACGCGCATGACGCCGAAGATCAGGCTCAACCCCACGCACATGAGCCCGTAGACCGCTCCGGTGAGCAGTCCCGCGGCCAGCGCCTGCAGGAAATTCTCCGCGAACTGGGCGGCGTTCATCGACCGGCCTGGGCTCGCTCCGGTGGCGCGGCGTCCACGCGCAGCAACTGCGCGAGACGCCCGGCGTCGTCGCTCCGGTCCAGGTCGGCGATGCAACTCTCGATTTCCGCCGCGCGCGCGGCGCCGAACGCTTCCTCCATGGCGGCGCGGAATCGCGCCTGCACGTCCATCGCCGTCGCATTGACCACGTTGTCGAGGCGAATCCGGTGGACCGCGCCTCCGGATTCGCGCACTTCCACTTCGCCGCCCTGGAGGCCGGGATAGGCCAGGGTCATCGCATCGTCGATCTGCAGTCTCGTGACGCCGATCAGGCGATGCAATTCGGGATCGGCGAGCAGCGTGAAATTGCGCTCCGTGACGCCGCCCAGCATCAGCGCCGCCGCCACGTTGTACTGGATGCTCATCTTGGCCTGCAGGATGTGCGCGAACGGCCCGGTGAAATCGCAGCCGGGGTAGAGCGCTCCGGCACGCGGCACGCGCACCGTGATCGCCTCGATCCTCGACATTTCGATCGACGTTGCGCGCGCGATCGCGAGCGCCGCCTGGCTTGGCGTCTGCGCAAAATTGCAGGCCGGCACGGGCTTGTGATACACGGCCAGGATCTCGGGCGCACCGCGGAACAACGCGACCCGCGCACCGACCGACGGCTTGCCGAGTGCCGCGAATAATCCCGCGACGCCATCGAGCGCGGACGGCGAAGCAAACGCGCCTTGTTCGGCCAGCCGCGCGGCGGTCACGCCGTTACGCGCCGCGAAGCCCACGTGGAAGAACATCTCGCTGCCGCCGGTGTGCGCCCACTGATTGAAGCCCGCGGTAGCGTTGGTGCCGAGCGCGATGGCGCTGGTGGTCGCTTCCACGCCGAGTCCGAGCAACCGCGCACCCGCTACCGCTGCGGCGATGGGTCCGGTGACCCCCGTGGGCCGATGGATGCGTGCGATCTCCGCATCCATCACCGCGCGGCCCACCTGCCCACCGACTTCGTAACCGACCACGGCGGCCGCGATGAAGTCACGTCCGCTGACGCGCCGGTACTGCGACAACGCGAGCAGCGCCGGCAGCACGGCGACGCCGAGATGGCTGATGCTGCCCGAGTGCATGTCTTCGCGCACCAGGCCGTGACCCATCACGGCATTGGCGAACGCCGCATCGCCGAAGGACACGGCCTGGGACGAACCGATCACGGTTGCGCCGCCGGAGGCGACCCGTTCCGCGATGCCGATCGCCTGCCGGCTCCACGGCAGGCCACGCGATTCGCACGCGCAACCGATGATGTCCATGAGGCAGAGCTTCACCTTGTCGGCGAGCTCGGCCGACAGCGACTCCGCCGGAAACGCGACGCCCGCTTCCGCGATGCGCGTGGCGAGCGGCTCTTCGGAACCGACGAGATCGGTCGGAACGATGGTCGGGCGATGACTTGGCATGGCGGTTCCTTCCCGGATTCGAAGTGCCTGGCAGTGCGAGGGCGTTCAGCCCCGGACCTTGACTCCGGCCCACTCCTCGACGACGCGGCACATGGACGTGAAATCCGAGTCCGCCCCGTAGACCGCATTGGTGACCGCGAGCATCTGGCGCACGGCGGCACCCACGACCATCGGCACGCCCATGCCTTCCGCCTCGTCGATGCACAGGCGCACGTCCTTGTACGACAGGCCGGTGGCGAAACCGAAGTCGAACGTCCCCGGCAGGATCGCGCGCGGGAACTTGTCCTGCGTGGCGCTGTTGCGGCCGGTGCCGGCGTTGAGCACCTCGAGCATCAGTTTCGGATCGAGCCCCGCCTTCACGCCCATCACCATCGCCTCCGACGAGACCGCGATGGCCGCCGCCGCGAGCAGGTTGTTGGCGAGCTTCATCGTCTGTGCCTGGCCCGCCGTCTCGCCGAGGTGGAACACCTTGCCGAAGTTCACCAGCACCGGCTCCAGTTCCTCGAACACCGCCTTCGGGCAGGCGACCATGACCGCGAGGGTACCCTTGGTCGCACCCGCCACGCCGCCGCTGACCGGCGCATCGACATAGACGATGCCCTTGGCGGCGAGCGCCTTCGCGACGATCCCTGCGGTGCGCGGCCCGATGGTGGAGAAATCCACGACCCGCTTCACCGCGGTGCCGTCGATCACGCCGCCCTTGCCCAGGGCGACGTTCTGGACGATCTCCGGGTTCGGCAGGCTCAGGAAGACGATCTTCGCCGCGTTGGCCACCTCGGTGGCCGATTGCGCGCGCACCGCACCGCTTTTCACCAGCGGTTCCACGGCGGCGTCGCTGGTATCGAACACGACCACCCGGTGCCCGGCGTTGAGCAGCCGCATCGTCATGGGCCCGCCCATGCGTCCGACGCCCACGAAACCGAATGTCGTGCCTTCCATCTCCTGCCTCCCCCTGGTGCGTTTCCGTCATCGAACGGATCGTCGACATTCTTCGCGAGCGTCCGTCGATCCGATATTGTCGGCGGATGCTATCGGGGCGGCCAGCGCTTTGCATCCCCGTGGCCGACATATCAGATTCATCGTCCGGGACATAACCCACGCGATGCTGCGATGCAACGCGCCGGGTTGTCACCGGCGCCACAGCAGCTTACTTCCAGCCGAAGGCCTCGCGCATGACGTGGAAGATGGCGTTCTGCTCCATGACGCCGCGCACGAGGTGTGCGCCGGGGCCGGTGGCGTAGATGGCGACGTCCTCGCCGCCGTGGGTTTCGTAGCCCAGGGGCACGTCACCCTCCTGCAGGTAATCCGGAGACTCGGTGTCGACGTCCGACAGGTCGCTCCGGCCAACCGCCGGTTCGACCTTCGACGGCCCCTGCTCCTGATAGCGCTTCGGTCCCGCGGGCTGCAGGTTGGTCGCGCCCGTGTAACCGGGACCGTTGGCGTAGCTCAGCGTGGTGTAGGGCAGGCCGAGCAGGTCGCGCGCGTAGTCCGGGGCTTCGCGGCCCGGCTCCACCACCTTGCCCAGGATCGGATTGCCGCGCTTCGGGTAGCCGGCCATCGTCAACACGTGGCTGTGATCGGCCGTGACGATGATCAGCGTGTTCTTCGGGTCCGACAGAGCGACCGCGCGCGCGACGGCGTCCGACAACGCGATAGCGTCGGTCAACGCCCGATGGGCGTTCGACAGATGATGGCCGTGATCGATGCGTCCGCCTTCGACCATGAGGAAGTAGCCCTTCGGATTCTTCCCGAGGATGCCGAGCGCCTTCTCGGTCATCTCCGCGAGCGATGGCTCGTCCGCGCTCTTCGCCCGTTCGATCTCGAACTTCATGTGCGACGGTTCGAACAACCCGAGCAGGCGATCGGTGACGGCGGGATCGATCGCATCGAACTGCACCTTGTTCCAGACATACGCGCTGCGCGCCTTGCCCTGTGTCCATTCGCGCCAGAGGCTGCGGCCGTCCTTGCGCGTGCCCTTGCGCTTCTCGTACTCGGGATCCGCCTCGTCCACGGTGTAGAACTTCGCGCGCCCGCCGCCGAGCGCCACTTCCAGTCCGTTGCCGCGCTCGAAGTCGATCAACTGCCGGGCGATGTCCGGAACGGACGCGCCGGCGGGAAGATCGGCATCGCCTTCCCAGTCGCGCTCGGGGCTGTGGGCGTAGCACGCTGCCGGAGTCGCGTGCGTCACTCGCGTGGTCGTGACGACACCCGTGGACAGTCCGCGATCTTCCGCCCATTCGAGGATCGTGCGCAGCGCGCCCGCGCGCACGGTGTCGCCCCGCGGTTCGCGGCGTGGCACAAGCTGGGAGACGGAAATCAATCCATCGTCCGTCTTCACGCCCGTGACCATCGCCGTCATGGTCGGTGCGGAGTCGGGCGTCTGTTGATTCGCACTGTAGGTCTTCGACAACGCCACGTTCGGAAAGACTTCGAACGCCAGCGCGTTGTCCTCGCCGGAGCCGCCCTTGCGCTGACCGTCGAGGATGCGCGCTGCCGTCACGGTCGTGATGCCCATGCCGTCGCCGACGAACAGGATCACGTTCTTCGCCCGACTCGTGACGGGCTGCACCCTGGCATTGCGGGCAACCGCCGCCGCGCCGGCCGCATACCAGTCCTCCGGCATCGTTTCGGCAGCGAGGAGACTCGCGCTCGACAGCGCTCCGGCCAGGAGCAGGACAAGGCGGTTGCAAGCCACGATGGAACCTCGACGGGGTGGTATCAAACGCAAGAATCTCACAACTCGTCGGGTTGCTCTGCACGAAAAAAAAGCGGAACCGAAGTTCCGCTTTTTCCTGTCGCCCGGAGACGACTTACATCGGGTTACGCTTCTTCGCCGCTGCATCCAGGCATTTCTGCTTGTCGGTCGCGCTCGCGGAGTCGCACTTCTTCACTTCCGCCTGATAGTCGCGATCGCGCTGTGCGTCGTCACCCTTGCGATCGCGGGTATTCACGTCGCCCGAGGCACCGCCGTCCTGCACGGGTTGCTGGGTGTTGGTGCCGGGTTGAGTCCCGGAGCTGGGGGTGTCCGCTGCGAATGCAGTACCGCACAGGGCAAGGCCGAGCGCCGAAGCGCTGAGAATCGAGATGAGTTTCATGGTGTCTCCTTCTGAGATCGTTCGTCGGGAATGCACGCTGACAAATCCAGTGGGTGCAGGACGATGTTCCGCTCTCCTCGACACCGCGCCTGTCGGCGCATTCTTGAATCCTTGTAGGCGATGGACTACGGCTGCCGACGTTACCGCGCGCCGTGCGAGGGCCTGCCCGATCGGGTCGCGAGCATGGACGCGTCCAGGATGCGCATCGCTTCGTCGAGCTGACGATCCGTGTAGTCGTCGTCGGCCGGATCACCCTGGCCATCGCCGGGATTCGCTTCGACCCGCACGTTCGGTTCGATGCCCTTGCCCTGAATGGCGCGGCCGCTCGGCGTGAGATAGCTGGCCACCGTCAGCTTCAGCGCCGTGCCGTCGCCGAGGGATACGACCGACTGCACCGAGCCCTTGCCGTAAGTCCGCACGCCGACCAGCACCGCGCGTCCATGGTCCTGCAGCGCTCCGGCGAGGATTTCCGCGGCGGAGGCCGAGCTCTCGTCCACCAGGACGACCATCGGGACCGTTCGCGCGAACGCCAGCACGTTGCCCGAGGAATCGTTCGCCGTGCCCTGACGCGTGCCGTTGGATCGTGCAAACATCCGCGCGTCGGCACCGATGGAGGGCCCGTCCATGGAGACGACCAGCGCATCGTCCGGAAGAAAAGCTGATGCAACGGCCACGGCAGAACGCACCGAACCGCCGGGATTGTCGCGGAGGTCCAGAACCACGCCGGCGATTTCGGGCGCCGCCGCTTCCTCGAGGCGCTTCAATGCGCGCATCACCAGTTGCGGCGTCGATTGCTGGAAGCGCTCGATGCGCAGATACGCGACATCGCCCTCCAGCCGCCGCTCGCGAACGGAGGTCCGGGGTACGAGCGTGCGCTTGACCTTGACGGTCCGCGGCGCGTTCTCGCCCGTGCGCAGCACGGTGAGGCTCAGGTAGCTGTCGACATCGCCCTGCGCCAGGCGGAGCGCCTGTTCGAGCGTCAGTCCCGCCACGCTCACGCCGTCGAGTGTGGTGATGCGGTCGCCGACGCGCAGGCCGGCCTGGTGAGCCGGCGTGTCCTCGAGGCTGCTGCGGATGGTCAGCGCATCGTGTTCCATCGCGACTTCCACGCCCAGGCCCACATACGTACCGCGGATGTCCTGGCGCAACGCGCGATTGGCGTTCTCGTCCAGCAGCATCGAATGCTGATCCAGCCCTTGCAGCATCGCCTGGATCGCTCGGTTCGCCAGCGCATCCTCGTCGATGCGGCCGGGATAGCGGGCGCGGATTTCGTCGAAGACACGCTGTACCTTCTGCCAGGCGGGGCTCGTCGCGTCTGCTGCGGCTGCGAAAGCTGGCCAGACGAGTGCACCGATCAACCACAGTCTAGCCAGCCGGATGGTCAATCCTCGCGCCTGGGTGGCGTTGCGTGACAGGGTGCAGGACGAAGGGGATTCGGTTTTCATGCTCGACTTGGCAAAAAGCAGGATCGCAAGTCTGATTTCGGCACGATTGCCTGATTCTGAAGGGGTTTTCGTCGGTGGTGGGTGACTGAAGCGTGAGGATCCGGGTCGGATCCCACGGGCTCGACGCGGCCCGTACACGGCTCCCGTCAGCCGCGTTCTCCGATCGCGACACGCTGTAGCAGATCGACAACAGCACCTTCCGTGCCTCGTCGCGGCAGCGTTGCCCGGTAATGCAACGATTCCTGACGTTCACGGGCTTCCCACGGTTCCGTCTGCGCCGATCGATAGTTGAACACCAGGTGCGGCGGCTTCTTCGCCCGGCTCACGATGCGCTCGATCGCTGCCGCGTCCGGATGTCCGTGCTTCGAGCCGTCCGAGGAGAACAGGTAGTGCGTGCAATCGACGGCAGCGAGCAGACCGTCGCTGACGTTGCGCTCGCTGCCGTGATGCGACACCTTCATCGCATCGAGACGCAGCACGGATTCACCGCGATCGCGCGCGGCAACGCGCAAGGCGATCTCGGTCTCGGGCGCATGGGCATCGGCCAGCAACGCACAACGCTTGCCTTCGTACTCCAGGAGCACGGCGATGCTGGACCCGTTGGCGATGGACGGGTCCAGGCGCTGCGCCGCTCGCTCCGCATCCTCGCGCAGCGCCGGAGCAGGATCGGGTCCGCCGCCGCGATAGCGCGCGGCCGCGTCGAGCTTCGGCGCGTACACGTCGGCATCGCCAGGCTCCGCGCCGATCGAGCGCGCGACGCGATCCCATTCGGTGCGCAGCGTCTCGAGCTTGGCGGGCACGGGCCCGAGCAGCGTGACCTGCATCCCGCCTGCCAGCATCAGCGTCGGCAGGCGGGCAGCTTCCGGTGCCACGTGAATGGCGCGCCCGCCGAACCAGCGATTCCAGGGCACGCCGCGTTTCGCGATCCGCAGCGCGAGATACTCGCCATGCGTCGTCCCGCGATCGTTCGATGGTTCCACCGACGCTGCCGGTGCTTTCGGGATCGCCTTCTCCAGTTGCGGCCAGCCGTTGAACCAGACGTCACCGAAGCGCACGTTGAGCTCCGGATGATTGAGCAGCTTGATCGCGCCTTCGATGTGATCCGCATCCACGTGCGTGATGACGAGCAACTCCAGCGCCCGTCGGTCGCGCTCGATACGCTCCAGGCGAGCCTGAAGGGCACCGTATGCCTGGATCGGTCCGCCGTCGATGAGGATGTTGTGGGTTTCATCCTTGCGGCCGTATTCGATCCAGATGCAGTCGCCGTGCAGCGCAGGAAGCATCTCGACCCGGAAGAAAGCGGCCATCGCTCGGACCTCGGCGGAAGTAAAACCCATTGTGGAACGACGCGCCGGGGTCGTCCATCCGGTGACTCCACCCGTCGGTCCGGGCGGTTCTACACTAGCGGCAATTCCGCCGGTGAGCTCCCATGAAACTGCGCACGCTGCTGCATCGGAACCGGGACGACCTCGCGTTGGTCGTCGGCAACGGCATCAACCGGTATGGTCCCGCGAGTTCCACCAACTCGTGGAACGATCTCCTGCTCACCCTGGCACGCAAGCGTCTCGGCCCTACGTACGAGAAGGTCCCCGGAGGCGTCTCGCTCACCGAGTTCTACGACCTGCTCGATCTGGCGAAACCAGGCCGCACGCCGGTCGCGAGCCTGCAGCAGGAATTCTGCGACCTCATGCGCGGCTGGCGGTGGCATCCGCATCATGAGCGCATCGCGCTGTGGGCACTGGCCGCGGGTGCACCGATTCTCACCACGAACTTCGAGCGGACACTCGGCGATGCGGTCGGCTGTTCCCTTCACCGGATGGACGGCATCACCTTCACGGACTTCTACCCGTGGGACAGTTTCTACGGTCTCTCGGCGCTCGACGACCCGTGCGCCGGCTTCGGGATCTGGCACGTCAACGGCATGGAGCACTACCGCCGCAGCATCCGCCTCGGGCTCACGCACTACATGGGCTCGGTCGAGAAGGCGAGGGGCTGGATCCACAAGGGTGGAAGCACGAGGCTCTCTGCGGGCAAGGACCCGCGCGCGTGGGGTGGTGCCACGACCTGGCTGCAGATCGCCTTCCACAAACCCTTGCTGATCTTCGGCCTGGCGCTCGAGGAGACCGAAGTCTTCCTGCGCTGGCTGTTGATCGAGCGCGCACGCTACTTCCAGAAGTTTCCCGACCGGCGCCAGAAGGCGTGGTACGTACACACGCCGGCGGAACGAATTTCCAGTCCCGGCAAGCTCTTCTTTCTCGACGCCATCGGCATCGAGCCGGTGGAGGTCGAGAGCTTCGACGAGATCTACGGGGCGAAGACCTGGACAAACCTCACCAAAAAGTGAGGTTCGCGGACCGTCAGTTCAGTGCGCGTTGCGCGGCGCGGAACAACCACGGCGGCTCGGCCGCGAAATCCGACCACAGCCGTCTTCCGGCCTCGCGCGCCGATTCCTCTGCCGCTGCGTAGGCTTCACGGTCTTCGAAGCTCTGCTCGTTCGCACGCATCGGAGACCACCACGCGAGGCCCATGCGCACCAGTTCGAGACTCACGTCGAGGCCTTCGCGCTGGATCTTCGCGACGAGATGCCCTTCGCGATCAACCTTCGCGCCTTCGAGTTCGACGTCGCGCCCGTAGGCGAGATCCGACAACGCAGCTTTCGCCGCCTTGCCGAACGGCTGGTGCTTTTCCGGCGCGTCGATCCCTGCGAGTCGGACCTTGATCGTGCGCTTCGTGTCGGTCACGACCGTCAGCGTATCGCCGTCGGTGACGCGAACGACGCGCCCGCGCGTGCTCTCGGCACTGGCGCTGACACTGGCGGTAAGGGTGACCAAACACAAGACGGCTGGCCACAGAATTCGGGTAGTGGACATTTTTTTGGCCGACGAGGATGGACTCGGGGAGCCCGTAGACTACTACAAGACAAGTCGTGCATGGAGCCAGTTCCTGCGAGACAAAAATCGATGCTCGCTTTGCTGCAGCGCAAGACCTTGCGGCACCATCGCCAGCGCGACCGCGGCCTCGGTGAGGCAGCGCACAGACATTGCGCTCGCGCTTGCCGATGATTCGTACCGTTTCCTTGTCGGCGCTGCCGCGGGCCCGATTCCGAGCTGTACAGTCATGCGAATGTTTGGACCACGAGCCGCGCACCTCGTCAGGCACCCCGGCGTCATTGCGCTGCAGACGCTGAAGAATTTTCGCGCCAATCAAGGGCTGCTGCTCGCGGGCGCGGTGGCCTACTACGCGCTGCTCTCGATCGTGCCGCTGCTGATCCTGACCGTCATCGCGCTTTCGCACTTCATCGATCAGGCGGAGCTGCTGCAGACCCTCGGCCGCTACCTCGAATGGCTCGTCCCCGGGCAATCCGCGATCATCGTCGATGAGCTCGACCACTTTCTCGAGTATCGCGACGTGATGAGCTGGATATTGCTGGCGACGATGCTGTTCTTCAGCTCCCTGGCATTCACGGTGCTGGAGAGCGCGATGTCGGTGATCTTCCATCATCGCGTTCCCGCTCGGCGGCGCCACTTCCTGATTTCGGCGGTGATCCCCTACGCCTACATCCTGTCGCTCGGCCTGGGGCTCCTGTTGGTGACGCTCGTCGCCGGCAGCCTCCAGGTCATGGGCCAGGAGCAGGTGCAGTTCCTCGGACGCGACTGGTCGCTGCGGGGCGTGTCGGGCGTGCTGCTGTATCTGCTCGGCGTGGCCGGCGAGATCTTCGTGCTCACGTCCGTCTACCTGGTGATGCCCGTCGTGCGGCCGTCGCTGACTTACGCACTCCTCGGTGCCATCACGGCGACCGTCCTGTGGGAAGTCATGCGGCGCGTGCTGGTGTGGTACTTCGCGACCCTGTCCCAGATCGGGACGGTCTACGGCTCGCTCACGACCGCCATCGTGGTCCTGCTGAGCTTCGAGATCGCCTCGACGCTGCTTCTGCTGGGCGCGCAGGTGATCGCCGAATTCGAACGGCTCGGGACCGAATTGGCGGAGACGTCCGCGAAACCGGAGCGCGTCGAAACAAGCTGATGCTCATCATGGCCGCAGGCAGGCACCTGCGGCCATGGCAACTCGGTCAGGCAGTCTCCAATTGCTGGATGCCCGCGAGCAGCCAGCCTTGCTTGCCCGACAACGGCTTCACCAGATTCCAGACCTCGGAGAACGGCGCCGGTGGTGTGCCGGGCGTTTCGCGAAGCAGTCCGTGGAAGCGGACGCTCGCCAGCGCATTGCGGCCCTGTTCCTCGATGCCGAAGAACTCGGCATCGAGTTCCACCACGTCGGTCTGGTTGGTTGCCGTACCGCGTTCCGCCAGATCGACCTTGATCTCGGCGAACATTTCGGGCGTCGTGAATTCGCGAATGTCCGCCTGATCGTTCGAGTCCCACGCGGCTTGCAGCCGCACGAAATACACCTTGGCGCTGCGCAGGAAACCCTCCACGTCGAAGTCGGCCGGCACAGACCACGTAGCTGACGATGCGGTGGAGTCAGCCGCACCCGCAGGCGTGAGTGGCCGCAGCGGTTCACCGGTGACGCTGACCGGAGCGCTGGTCGACTGCCTCGCTACCGGCTGTTGCACTTCGAACGCACGCGGAGTGGGTGGTGGTGTGCTCGCCCCCGCATAGGTGGGACGCGACGCCGGCTGCGCCTGCGATGATCGCTGCAACATCCGGTACAGGAACAGCCCTGCGAAGAGCAGCAGACCGATCAGCAGGAACGAACTCAGCATTTCGCCGAACGCACCACCGAACCCGAGATGCGACATCAACGCGGCAATACCCAGCCCCGCTGCGAGACCCGCGACGGGGCCCAGCCAGCGATTGCGCTGTGGCTGAGGCGTCGCGCCCGGCTGCGGTTGCGTCGGGGACTGATTCGCGTCGGACTGCTTCTGCCCCGGCGGCGTCGGTTGTGCCGGTGCCTGGCGTTGCGCCACGTTGCCGGACTGCCTGCCGAAGCTGCGTCCGCCGCCGAGGCGGCGCGCGTCGGCGTCAGGGATCGTGAGCACGAGGCCGATGAAGGCCGTGAACAGAGCGATGACGAGACGATGAGTCATTGATGCTTTCATGGTTATGCCATTCACCCTAGAGAAGTGACGACGCGACATCAGAGTCTGCGCGAGGGCCGGAGTTCCGGGGCCGTCGCAGGCCGGCCGGCATTGTGCCCACAAAATGCAACGGGCGCGCCGAAAACGGCGCGCCCGTTGCGGCACACTCCTGTTCGAAGCTACTTCAGGCCCATGCAGCTCGCGTAGTAGCTGACCGTCCCCGACCAGTCGGAGAAGATGCCCAGTACACCCACATCCTTCGCCAGCACATCCAGCGTCACCATGATGTCGCCGTCGTTCTTCAGCGCGTCCAGCGTGCTCTGGTAATAGAACGAAGGGCTGGCCGTTCCCTTGGTCGGCAGGACTTCCTCGACGATGCGACCGGAACGCTCGAGCGTCCAGGTGATGATGTCGAGACCCGCCGCCTTCGCATCCTTGGCGTACTGCGAGGGCACGATCTTGCCGGTGCTCTTGTCCACCGTGAGCAGCACCCACAGGGGCGGCGCGACGATCTTGATGCCCTGGTCGGCGTAGCTCTTCAGCTCTGCAGCCGTCGGCACGTCGGCCGGGACGTTGGCGTCATCGAGATAGACCGCCTGCTCCCCGAACCGCGGATTGCTCTTGATCCAGTACAGGACATCGGCCTTGTTGAAGGACTGCGCCCACACTTTCCGCGGCGAAACGCCGGCCGCCTTGTAGTCGTCGATCATCGCCTGGGCGTAGGCCTCCTGGCTGCCGAACACCGCTTCGACCTGCAGATTGGCGGCGCGATTCGGGCCCTTCAGCTCGGGCGTGTACTTGCCGCCCAGCTTGCGGATCAGCTCGATGCTTTCCTTGTGGGTCAGCAGCGTACCGCCGGTCGTGTAGAGGTCGGTCCGAAAGTTCGCGGTGCCGCCCTGGTATTCCTGCGGTGTCTTCGCGTTCGGGTTGGATGCATCCATCTTGCCCTTGAGCGACTTGTACTCATCGAGCCGCAGGTCGCTGGTGCAGCACAGTGCGGTCGCGGCCTTGATGCGCGTACCGGCGCCATCGAACTGCGCCGGCTCGAAGGGTTTCGAGCAGCTGCTGGCAAGCGGCGACACCAGGATGTTCGTCGTCGTGTGCAGATCGCACTGGTCGTGACGGCAAACGAGCTGGCCGTCCCGGGTGAACGTCACATCGCATTCGAGAATGCCGGCACCCATGCGCGCACCGGCCTCGTGGCTTTCCCTGGTGTGCTCAGGAAACTGCAGGGGAGCGCCGCCGCGGTGGCCGATGGAAAAGTCCGTCTTGTAGAAGGGGCCCGAACTGCAGCGCTCCAGCTTGCGCTTGAGCGGGCCGTCGCTCATCTTGTCGATCAGATAGTAGGGGCGAGGACCGACCTGCACGCCGGAGTTCCTGCCCTCGTCGCGATCACGATCGCGATACTCATCGGAGGCCCCGGACAACGCGGGCGACAGACAACCGATCAGAGCGATCAGTGCAAGCACATTGTTCCTGGTGCGCATTCTTGACCTCCAGTTTAGATGAGCGCGAGAGCGGGCCGCAGGCGATCGGAATGCAGCGGCGGGCTGTTCACCAACCCACGCAGACGGTAGTGGAGGGATGTGTCGCGCGAGTGAACCGCGCATGATCGCTTCGGCCTCCCGTGAGTGCCGCCTGCACCCGATCGAGCATCGTCTGGAGAGAGGCACCCAGTCAGATGTGCCTATGGCTTTCGGTCATTTCGATGACGCTCGACACTCGCTGGTCGAGCGATGTCGCACGGTCGAAAGCTGACCGGCGTTAGGATCCGCATCGAGTGTGTGGGAGGGCGTTGCGGTCCGATCCGCGCGCGACCTCGATGCGGCCGGCGCACTTGCGCGAGCGTGGGCGCTCACGCAAGTGCGTTTACGTATACAAAACCCCGACCACGTGTTCCCATGCGCCCGCGGCCGACTTTTCGCCCGGTAAACCAGGAGACAACCCATGAACACAGCCGCCCATCACGACCCCGTCACAGAAGACGCGGCCCGCCTGCTCGCTATCGTCAAGGGAGCCGCCTACCTGGTGGCCCTGTTGCGCCAGGGCCGGGTGAAGGACGCCAGCCCCACCGACCAGATGTGGCTCGAGGGCGAACTGGACGACATCCTCGACGAACTCGAACCCATGCTCGATCGTACCGGGCACCTCGCCGAGTATCAGGACCTCGAACGCAAACTGCGGGTGATGTAACCGCAGTACCTTGCGCCGGCGATTCGTTGCGGCCGGACAAGCACAACGGGCGGCTGATTTATCAGCCGCCCGTTGCATTTTGTGGGGTAGACGCTTTCGCGCGGGTTGTTATTTACGACGCGCTGTCAGTTCACCAAGCTGCTCGAGAAGCGGTCCCTTCTGGTCGGTGAGCTCGCGATATCGCGCGTACAGCCGGTCCATCTCGAGGGTGTAGGTCTGCAATCGAGACTCCCGCGCCTCCTTGTCGCGCACCACGTCTTCGTAATTCGGTGGCGACGACGGTGGCGTGTATGTCTCGGTGGCGTTGCGCGTCGCCTGAAGCTCGTTGCGGCGCATCTCCTGCGCCATCTGAAACTGCTGGTAGACCGTCTGCTGCTCGGCCGTGATGTTCCTCAGCATGGCTTCGACGCCTCTGATGCGCGCGTCCAGCTCGGCTCGCGCAGTGGCCAGTTCTTGCGGTGATTGACCGGGTTGCTGCGCTCCGACCGGTGCGACTGCGAACATCAGTAGCAGGACAAGACTGAACAATCGCATCGGGATCTCCTCGCAGGCTGCAAAAACACGACCGGATCGCACCTTCGGCTCGAAGTTTACTTCGGAGACCCGGCGAACGAACCCGCAGACATCCCTCTCCGGTCTACGTCTGAATGCATGAACAGCAGACGAAACTGCAGAAGCCAGCGGACTAGTCGCGCACGTGCAACGGCTTGAATGCAGGGTCGGGACGCCACCGGCCCCGTATCAGACGAAGCCGCGCCAATACCACCGCATCCTTGGTCGTTGCGGGAGCCAGTTCCACCTGAAAGGTCTCGGCGATGCGCGTGGCTTGCGTGACCGCCTCCGTCGACGACGGATCGGGGGGAGCGGGCACGAAACGACAGAGGCGCTCCGCGTAACGCAGCAATACGAACAGCCGCGTTCCCTGTGCCGGCAGCGCCTGGGTGAACGGCCGATCGATGACGATCTCGTTGCCGCTCGCATCGAAGGCAAGACCCGGTGCAATCACAGCGCGACTGCCGCCGGTATCGCGTTCGACCGTCACCTGCAGGCCACTTGCGATACCGGTACCGACCAGCAGCCGGTTGCGCCTGTTCAGGCGATGACGCACATAGTCCTGCTCTGCTTGGAAATCCTCGACGCCGAGCACCATCCCTGACAGGTAGTTCACGCGCTGCAAGCCTTCACTGCCATCGTCACCTCCGGCGGAAGGCACGGCAAGAGCGTCCGCGAGTTCGGCCACGGTCCGTGCAAGACCCCGAGCGCGTTCGTCGAACGAATGCCGCCGTTGGTGCAGATCGGTGATCGTGTAGGCCAGCGCTTCCAGCACCGTGACGCCAGGGTCGTGCGTGCTGGAGTCGGTCCAGTCGGGCGCTATTCGACCGAGGGTCCGCCGCAGGTCGCGCGCAAGGATCATCCATTGCTCCTCGGTCAGCGGCATTCTGGCTCCCTCAAGCTGTTACCTTGCGAGGGATGCTACACGCAGTCTCGGGAGTAGCTTGGCCACTTCGGTCCGACCCGAATCGCTCGGTGGTCATTCCGACTGAACGTGCGACAGAGCTGCCATCGATGCACTGGTCTCGGACAGCGCTCCGGCCTGTCGCTCGAACCGCACCTGCCGCCAACCAACGCGGCAGGCCGTTCGTTACGGCTTCAACTGTGCGCGAATCTCACCGTCCTTGTGCGCGTCGCTGTGGACGTTGACGTAGAGATTGCCTGCCTTGAGAGCCTTGTATTGCTCTTCGGTCAACTTGGCCCCGGCCGGAACAGCGAATTCGGTATCCGATTTCTTCTCCAGGGGAATGGCGACAGGACCATTCTTACCCGCCGCTGCTTCATGAATATGCGCAGCCGTGGCTTTGATGCCCGATGTGGTGACACTGCCGCTGACCGACTTGTCATCGTTCACCGTAATCGTGCCGTTGCCCGATGCCTGCGTTTGTACCGGCGGGACTTCCTGGTCGCCACTCAGCTTCACCCTTACATCGGCCGCAAAGGTTGCGCCGGCGCTCAGAACCCCGGCTATCGCGGCACTGGAGAGGCCGATTGCTGACTTGCGAAGAATGGTATTCATGATTTCCTCCAGAGTTGATCGGTCCGAAACACAGGCGGACCTATGGTTCGAGTGGTGCATCAACGCTTGGGTAGACGCACCTTGTTCAGGTCGAACAACGCGCGAAATGCCATTTGTGCCGTTCGGACGTTCAAGCGCGGCCGAGTCGCGACCGCTGGGCTGATTCCTGGAAGTGCCTCTCGCGTCCGGCCCAATAACGTTGCTGCGACGCTGGCGAATCTCCCGCGATACTGCGGGGAAGTTTCGTCGGCAAGTAGCGCGGCTGCGCGTTGCTGTTCTGTGCTCATGGGAGCTATGCCTGGACCGAACTTCTTGCAGACGACATCGAGCGTCGCAAAATGAGATCGGCGGAGGCGGTCTGACCAGGAATTGGAGGGTTGGACGTCTAGATCGCATCGGACCTGCGATCTTCGTCGGGATGGGGAGACAAACTCTCGCATCAACAACAGCAGGCGAAATTGAGTTGGCTTCACCTTGGAGCTATTCCCATTCCGCATCAGTGCGCTGGCACACCTAGATCGCCTTACGTCTTCGACGCCAGCGTGCGTACCCCAGACGGAGGAAGTCCGACATGCCCGCTTCGGTCCACAGCTGATACGCCTCGACGAGCATGGACGATCGCGATTTCTTGCGACGGAACAGGCTGTTGAGTTCGGAACTACCGCGGAGCCCGTCCGCTGTCACTGGCGCTTTCGTAGGGCCAAGAAGGCGACGATGCGCAGCGCACACGCCGAGCCAGATGCAGCCTCCAGTTCCAGCCATTTCCGTTCGTCCGTGAGTGGGTCAAACCCTCACACATGCGGTTTGTGCGGGCCGACGCGTCCGGGGCGGGTCTTGGTTCGGTATCGTACATACGAAGCTTGCGGCAAGAGCGCATGGTCGCCCCAATGGGCTGGGCGCTCGATGTGGACGATTCCGAGGGGGTATTGACGGGCCCTCAGCGCAGGCTTGCGCTTGCGGCCGCGCGGGCGGTGTTTCTGCGCCTGCGTACTGACCCGTTCGAAGCCGCCGTTGCCGTATTGGCACGGAACGAGGTGCTGGCTGGGTGCTCCCAGTTTGAGTCGGAGACTACCGCTCGGGCGATGGTGTGGCGCGAGGCTGCAGCCTTGGTTCAGGAAATTTGCGGACCAGGTACGTTTCTGTACCTACGGCAGGAACGCGTTCTGGTTCCGGAAAGCAGGATCGCATTGCGCAAGTTTGCTTAAGGCCGGGATATGGCCTACCGGCGGTTCGGGCTTTCCTTTTCTTCTCGCGCTGCGCTCGGTGGCCTAGCGCTAGTGCAGGACCAGGGCGTCGGCGTCGAAGTCATACAGCGACGGGATGTCCGCACCCGCCACCATCCTGCCATTTCCAAGCGGGAAGAACGGCCCGATGGAACGACGGCCAACAACGCGTTGGAGCGACCGTTGTACCGTGCCCAAGTGAGAAGATGAACCTCGCAACTCTGAGAGTTAACGGAACCGATGAGGCACTGCAGCTGCTTCGCGCTGTACTTCCACGTCCTGCGGAGAAAACCTGGATTCAAGGCGCCTCGCAACGGCTCGCGGGTAGCTCCACCTCGTCTGGATTTAGCGTCACCGTCGCTGACGAACAAACGCCGGACGCCATGGTGACGTCCATCCGAGATTTTTTATCCGATTGCCGGTTGCACCAGCCGCTGTTCCGAGACCCCGCCATTTCAGCGGAACTCGCTATCGGAATCACCGTTGGCGAGACCGAGCGGTTCGCCGCTATTGTTGATTTGTCTCACGCAGACCTTCGTGCGTTGGCTACTCTGGGTATCGCATTGCGTGTCGCGGCCTATCCGGCGTCGGATGAATAGCACATTGGTCTTCGATGCGTCGTTCATGCGCGCAGATGAAGAGAGTACTGGTGCCGGATACAGGAATCGAACCCGTGACCTTCTGATTACAAATCAGCTGCTCTACCTGCTGAGCTAATCCGGCACTGCTGCACAAATTATAAGGGCCGCTGATATGGCCCCTTCCGCCCTGCTGTGGCCGTTACTTGACGACCTGGAGCTTGGGACGGCCGCCACCGTTGGGCGGTGTGGGCTTGTCGTCGGGCTCGCCGCCGGTGGCGTCGACGGTGGAGAGACCGCCGATGGTCGGTACCGACGAGGGTTGCTGGAACGCCAGGCCCTGCCCGGTCTCCTTGGCGAAGACGCCACTCACGGAATCCACCGGGACGGTGAGCTCGCGCGAGACGCCGTTGAAACGCGCCGAGAACTGGATGATCTCGTTGCCGATCGTCAGGTCGCGCGTAGCATCGGCGCTCACGTTCAGGATGATCTCGCCGTCGCGGACGTATTCCATCGGCACCTTGGTGCGGTCGGTGACCTTGACGGCGAGGTACGGCGTAAAGCCATTGTCGACGCACCACTCGTAGATCGCGCGGATCAGGTAGGGAGTGGTCGACGGCTGCTTCATTTACGCATCACCTTCTCGGCAGGCGTGAGCGCTTCGATGTATGCGGGACGGCTGAAGAGACGCTCGGCGTACTTGAGCAGCGGTGCGGCCTGCTTGGGCACCTGGATGCCGTAGTAGTCGATGCGCCACAGCAGCGGCGCGATGGCCACGTCGAGCATGGAGTACTCGTCGCCCAGCATGTACTTCTGCTTCACGAACACCGGCGCGATCTGGGTGAGGCTGTCGCGCACCATCTGGCGCGCCTTGTCGGCGACCTTCTGGTTGCCCTTCTCGAGCGACTCGATGTGGGTGAAGAGCTCGTTCTCGAAGCGGAACAGGAAGAGCCGCGCACGCGCACGCATCACCGGGTCCGCCGGCATCAGTTGCGGATGCGGGAAACGGTCGTCGATGTACTCGTTGATGATGTTCGACTCGTACAGGATGAGGTCGCGTTCCACCAGCACGGGCGTGCGGTTGTACGGGTTCATCACGGCGAGGTCTTCGGGCTTGTTGAACAGATCGACGTCGACGATCTGGAAATCCATGCCCTTTTCGTACAGCACGATGCGGCAGCGTTGGCTGAAGGGGCAGGTGGTGCCGGAGTACAGGGTCATCATTTTTGCTGGGTCTCCGGAGCCGGAGAACGTCCGTTGTTAGTGGACGTCCTTCCAGTACTCTTTCTTGAGAAGGTAGGCGAAAACAAACAGGACGCCGAGGAAGATCAGCGTGAGGATGCCGAGCTGCACCCGGCTGGCACGGGCAGGTTCGCCCATGTAGACGAGGTAGTTCACCAGATCGGCGACGAACGCGTCGTACTCCTTGGGCGAAAGGCTGCCGGCCTGCGCGAGCACCAGCTTCGGCGTCGCATGACCGCCGCCATGTTCGCCTTCACCACCAGCCTTGTGGGCTTCGAGCACCTGCTGCCCCTGCAGTTCCCACAGCACGTGCGGCATGCCGACGCTGGGGAAGGCGAGGTTGTTCCAGCCGGTAGCGCGGGACTCGTCGCGGTAGTAGGTACGCAGGTAGGTGTAAAGCCAGTCCGCGCCGCGTGACCGCGCGATCACCGACAGATCGGGCGGCTGCGCGCCGAACCAGACCTTCGCGTCCTTCGGCTTCATCGCGATGGTCATCGGGTCGCCGACCTTGTCGGTGGCGAACATCAGGTTGTCCTTGATCTGCTGCTCGGTCAGCCCCAGGTCCTCGAGGCGGTTGTAGCGCATGTACTGCGCCGAGTGGCAGTTCAGGCAATAGCTGACGAAATTGCGCGCGCCGCGCTGGAGCGACGCGATATCCGTGTTGTTGATCGGAGCGGTGTCCAGTGCGAAGTGGTCGCTCGCCAGGACTGCGGTGGGCGCGAGACAGGCGAGCAGGGCGAGGCGTGGGAGGATTCGCATCATGTTCATCCGGTCACCCGCTCGGGTTCCGGCTTCTCCTTGTCGGTGGCGGTGTACCAGGGCATCAGGACGAAGAATGCGAAGTACACGACGGTGAAGACGCGCGCGAGGAAGGTCGCCATCTCCAGCGTGCTGCCCGGGAACTTGCCGAGGAAGTCGGTGGGCTGCATGCCGAGCCAGGCGAGGATCACGAAGCTCACCACGAACAGCGCCAGCGCGATCTTGTACTTCGGTCCGCGGTAACGGATCGACTTCACCTTGCCGCGATCGAGCCATGGCAGCAGGAAGAAGATCACCACGCCGGCACCCATCACGATGACGCCGGGGAACTGCGAGCCGAACAATGCGGGCACGGCGCGCAGCATCGCGTAGTACGGCGTGAAGTACCAGACCGGGGCGATGTGCGGCGGCGTCTTGAGCGGGTCGGCCGGGATGAAGTTGTTGTACTCGAGGAAGTAGCCGCCGACCTCGGGCATGAAGAAGATGATGATGCTGAACACCATCAGGAAGACCACCACGCCGACGATGTCCTTCACCGTGTAGTACGGGTGGAAGGCGATGCCGTCGAGGGGGATGCCGGTCTTCGGGTCCTTCTTCTTCTTGATCTCGATGCCGTCCGGGTTGTTCGAACCCACTTCGTGCAGCGCGATGATGTGCGCGGCAACGAGTCCCAGCAGCACCAGCGGGATCGCGATCACGTGGAAGGCGAAGAAGCGGTTCAGCGTCGCATCGGACACGACGTAGTCGCCGCGGATCCACACCGACAATTCCTCGCCGATGAAGGGCACGGCGCTGAACAGGTTCACGATCACCTGCGCACCCCAGTACGACATCTGGCCCCACGGGAGCAGGTAGCCGAAGAACGCCTCCGCCATCAGGCAGAGGTAGATCAGCATGCCGAAGATCCAGATGAGTTCGCGCGGCTTGCGGAACGAGCCGTACAGCAGCGCGCGCATCATGTGGAGGTACACCACGATGAAGAACATCGAGGCGCCGGTGGAGTGGATGTAGCGCACGAGCCAGCCCCACGGCACGTCGCGCATGATGTACTCGACGGAGGCGAAGGCCTGGGTGGCGTCCGGCTTGTAGTGCATCGTGAGAAAGATGCCCGACAGGATCTGGATCACCAGCACCAGCATCGCGAGCGAGCCGAAGTAGTACCAGAAGTTGAAGTTCTTCGGCGCGTAGTACTCCGAGAGATGGGCTTTCCAGTTGGACGTCAGCGGAAAACGGTCGTCGATCCACTGCGTGAGCGCGGCGATCTTGCTCATGGAACTCATGCTCCCTTGCTGTCCTGGCCGATCAGGAGGCGGGTGTCGCTCAGATAGGTATACGGCGGTACCTTGAGGTTGACGGGGGCGGGCATGCCCTTGAGCACCCGGCCCGAGACGTCGAATTTCGAACCGTGGCAGGGGCAGTAGAAACCGCCCAGCCAGTCGTCGCCGAGGCCGCTGTCGGCCCCGATCTTCAGCTTCTCGCTCGGCGAACAGCCCAGGTGGGAACAGATGCCCACCAGCACGAGGTACTCCGGCTTGATCGAGCGCGTTTCCTTGCCGACGTAGCTCGGTTGCAGGGGCTGGGTGGACTCGGGGTCGGCGACCCGGTCATTGAGCTTGGGGATGTTCGCCAGCATCTCCGGGGTGCGGTGGACGATCCACACGGGCTGGCCGCGCCACTCGACGGTGATCATCATGCCGGGCTCGACCTTGGAGATGTCCACTTCCACCGGGGCCCCCGCGGCGCGGGCCCGGGCGCTCGGGGTCATGCTCTTGACGAAGGGAACCGCCACGGCGACGGCGCCGACGCCGCCCACGACGCTGGTGGCAGCCAGGAGAAGAAACCGCCGCTTGCCGCCGCTCGGCGCTGACGAATTACCCATGGCAGTGCCGCCGGGCCGCCCCAAGGCGCTGACGCGCCCCCTCGGGGGGCAGAGAACGAAGTGAACGTGGGGGCCGGTTCATCTTTGATCCTTGCTGTGCGAAAAAGACGCAAGAGTATAGCGGCCTCCGTTGGAAATGTCTCGATTTCTGACGCTAAGCCGCTGACGTATTGGACTAAAAATTAGACACGTGGATTTTGTCCAAAGCGTTGGGGGTAGCCTGTGGGGTAGCGCTTTCCCGCGCCGCACAAGAGAAATGGCCGATTCCGGGATCCCATTGCCAATGGCTACAATCCGCCTTCGACCGACCCACCTCGCGGAGCGTCCTCAAGTGAAAGTGCGAATCAAATGGCTGGAAGGCGTGGCCTTCGTCGCCGAGACCGAAAGCAGCCACGCCTTCGTGATGGACGGTTCGCCCGAGGGCGGCGGGCGCAACCTGGGGCCGCGCCCCATGGAAACGGTGCTGGCGGGCACCGGGGGCTGCTCGGCCTACGACGTGGTGACGATCCTGCGCAAGGCGCGGCAGGACGTGACCGACGTGGCCGTCGAACTGGATGCCGACCGCGCCCAGACGGATCCGAAGGTGTTCACCCGCATCCACATGCACTTCATCGTGAAGGGCCGCGGCGTCAAACGCGACGCGGTGGACCGTGCGGTCCGGATGTCCGCCGAGAAGTATTGCTCCGCCACGGCCATGCTCGCCAAGACCGCGGAGGTCACGCACGACTTCGAGATCGTCGAAGTGGGTGACGCCGAGACGGCGCCGCAAGCCTAGTTATACGTAGTACGTCGTCCGGGTCATCACCCGCGAGGCGAGCGTCATCGCGAGCTTCACGGGCGGAGGCAACTCCGCGCCACCGTGGTCGGTGGCGCTCCGTGCGTGCTTCGATTCGTCCTCGCGCATCTGCTCCAGGACGGATCGGCTCTTTTCGTCGGCGGCGGGCAGCCGCTCCAGATGCCCGGCCAAGTGCCCTTCCACCTGCCGCTCGGTCTCGGCGAGGAAACCGAGATTCCATCGGTCCCCGGCCAGCCCGGACAGCGCGCCCATTGCGAACGCTCCGGCATAGAACAGCGGATCGAGCCGGCTCTCGCGGCCGCCCAGGGCCTCGATGCGCGAGCGGGTCCAGGCGAGATGATCGGTCTCTTCGTCAGCCGCCTTCTCGAGCAGGTCGCGGATCGCGGGATCGCGGGCGGTAAGCATCTGCCCCTGGTAGAGGGCCTGCGCGCAGACCTCCCCGGTGTGATTCACCCGCATCAACGCCGCGGCATCCCGGCGCTGGGCCGGATCGAGTTCGGCCTCGGGCAGCTCGGCGCCCGGCTCGGGACGTTGCGCCCGCGCCGGGACGAACAGGGTGCGCAGGCCGCGATCGAGACCGACGATGAGCCGGTCGACGGCGTTCATCGCTTCTTGCGCAGGACGAATTGGAATTCGCCCGCCGACTCGGTGGCCGAGAGCAGTTCGTGGCCGGTCTGCTTGGAGAAGGCCTGGAAGTCGCGCACCGAGCCGGGGTCGGTCGCCAGGATCTTCAGGCTCTGGCCCGGGCTCATGCCGTTCAGGACCTTCTTGGTGCGGAGGATGGGCAGCGGGCAGTTGAGGCCGCGCGCGTCGAGTTCGAAATCGTGAATCATGGCTGCGGTGTTCATGGAAATTCCGGTTATTCGAGCGGCACGAGCATTTCGCCCTCGCGCATCCAAGCGAGTACGCCGCCACGCAGATTGTGCACGCGCTCGAAGCCCTGGGCGGCGAGGAAGCCCGCGGCCTGCTGCGAGCGTCCGCCCGACTGGCACACCATCACCAGCGGTTTGTCGCGCGGCAGCTCGCCCATGCGCTCGGGCAGTTGCTGGAGCACGATGTGGCGCGCCCCCGGGATCACGCCGCGCTCCACCTCGGCTTCGGTGCGGACGTCGACCACGATCACGTCCTCGCGCGCGGCGAGATTCTGGAACTCCGGCACCGTGATGTCCGCGAAGTCGCTCATCGGACGCCGATGTTGCGATCGAGCAGCAGTTGCGAGACGCGGATGTTCGCCGACTCCAGGCGCGACACCAGCAGGTCGAGGAAGGCCGCGTTGAAGCGGTTGCGGCACGACTCGGTGGACTGCGCCAGCGCCTCGTCGGCGATCTCGATCATGGTGATGTCGACCAGGGCCGCGACGGTGGCGGTGCGCTGGAAATCCTTGGTGCCCAGGTAGCTCATCTCGCCGAAGGCCTCGCCCGCCTTCAGCACGTTGAGCAGCTTGTCGTTCTTGGTCACGCTCACTTCTCCCGCCGCGAGGATGAAGAAGGACTTGCCCGCGTCGCCCTCGCGGATCACCGTCGTGCCGGACGGGTGCCGCGACCAGGTGGAGATGCGCACCACCTGCCACAGGTCCACGTCGCTGAAGTTCTTGAAGAAGGCGAGGCCGCGCAGGGTGTTGAACTTCTCCGTCTCGGGCACGACTTCGGCCGTGTTCTGGAGATCGACGAAAGTGCTCGCCAGGTCGGCGGAGAACTCCGCCCAGCTCTGGTAGCGCTTGTCCAGGCTCTTCTGGAGCGACTTCTTGGCGATCACGTCCACCGCGGCGGGAATGTCCGGCCGGTGCATCGAAGGCGGCGGCGGATCGACGTTGATGATCTGGTAGACCATGCTGAAGTTGTTGGTCGCCTTGAACGGCAGCCGGCCGGTGAGCATCTGGTACAGCACCACGCCCAGCGAAAAGATGTCGGTCTGGTGGTTGAGCTGATGGTCGCGCACCTGCTCGGGCGACATGTAGGCCGGCGAGCCCACGCCGGTGACCTGCGTGGTCTCCGAGGCGAGCGACAGCGCCGCGCCGAAATCCGAGATCTTGATGTCGCTGCCGCCGGTCATGAGGATGTTGGCCGGCTTGATGTCGCGGTGGATGATGCCGTGGCGATGGGCAAAATCGAGCGCCTTGCTGCACTTGAAGATGATCTCGATGATCCGCGCCACCGGCAGCAGGCTGTCGACCCGGCAGAACTGCTCGAGCGTGCCGCCCTCGACGTACTCCATGACGATGTAGCTGCCCTCGTCGTTGGCCTCGGCGTCGAAGATCGCGACGATGTGCGGGTGCTGCAGCTTGCCCGCCAGGGAGGCTTCGGTGAGGAACAGCTTCTGGAAGCGCTTGCCATGCTCCTTGTCGCCGAGGGCCTCCTGCTTGACCAGCTTGATGGCCACCTGGCGCGCGGCGAAGGGGTCGTTGGCAAGGTAGACCGCGCTGGTCGCGCCCTTGCCCAGTTCCCCCAGGATTTCGTACTTGCCGATTTTCTGCATGGACGACGCGCACCTCGGCGCGCACCTCGCGACAAAACGCCGGAATTCTAGCGAATAATCCCGGCCTTACCACGCCTGCAAGCGGGTCCGAGCCGAGAAATGATGTCCCAGACCGACAACACCACCGGGTTCGCGCGTCCCAGCTTCGCCGAAGCCCTGCGTTTCTGGACGCGCCTGGGCTTCATCAGTTTCGGCGGCCCGGCGGGCCAGATCGCGATCATGCACGACGAACTGGTGGAGCGGCGCCGCTGGATCGACGAGCCGCGTTTCCTGCATGCGCTCAACTACTGCATGCTGCTCCCTGGTCCTGAGGCGCAGCAGCTCGCCACCTACATCGGGTGGCTGCTGCACGGCACGCGGGGCGGGATCGCCGCCGGCCTGCTCTTCATCCTGCCCTCCGTGGCCATGCTGATCGGAGCCGCCTGGGTCTACTGCGTCTTCGGGCACACGGCCTGGCTCGCAGGCATCCTGGCGGGCGTCAAGCCGGCGGTCGTGGCCATCGTGATCGCGGCGGCCCACCGCATAGGCGCTCGCGTCCTCGGACATCCGTGGACCTGGGCAGTCGCGACGGCGGCGTTCATCGCGATCTTCGTCCTGCGCATCCCCTTCCCCGCCATCGTGGTCGGGGCCGCGGCCACCGGCCTGCTGGTCGGCCGGCATCGACGGGCCTGGATCGCGGTCGCCCCGGGCCACGAGCCGTCTTCCGCATCCGCTCGACGAGAAGGCAAGCGGCCGATGACCACGCTGCGCAACGTGTTGCTCATCGGCGGAGCACTGTGGCTCGCCGCGATGGGCATCCTCGTCGGCCTCTGGGGCGTGGACGGCCTGCTGGCGCGCATGGGCTGGTTCTTCACCAAGGCCGCGCTGCTCACCTTCGGCGGCGCCTATGCCGTGTTGCCGTACGTGTTCCAGGGCCTCGTGGACCACGAGCGCTGGATCACCGCCGGCCAGATGATGGACGGGCTGGCACTGGGCGAAACCACCCCCGGACCGCTCATCATGGTCGTCGCCTTCGTGGGCTTCGTCGCGGCCTGGAACCACGCCGGGCCGCTCGTGCTGCCCGCATTGGCCGGCATCGCGGGCGGACTCACGGCGGTGTTCTTCACGTTCCTGCCGTCGTTCGTGTTCATCCTCGGCGGCGCGCCGCTGGTGGAGACCACGCGCGGCAACGTCAACCTCGCGGCACCCCTGGCCGGCATCACCGCCGCGGTGGTGGGCGTGATCGCGAGCCTCGGGCTGTTCTTCGCGTGGCACGTGTTCTGGCCCGACGGTTTCGCCGGCGGCGTTCGCTGGTTCGAACTCGTGCTCGCGATCGCCGCGACCGTGGCGCTGATCCGCTTCAAATGGGGCGTGATCCGGGTGATCGCGCTGTGCGCTGCGGCGGGACTGATCCGGACGGCGGCCGGATCCTGACGGCGGGTCGCTACTTCTCCTGTCGCGCGACGATGGCACGCAACTCGCGCAGCCGGGCCTCGATGCTGGAGTTGTCGTAGAAGTCGCCGTCGCTCGCGCGCTGCGCCTGCTGCAGCTGCTCGATGGCGGCCGGCACGTTGCCGTTGGACAGATACGCCTCGGCGAGCGACTTGTGCTTGAGCGCCGTCTTGCCCTGGACGTCGTACGCCTTCGCCTGCAGCTCGTACAGCCGCCCGTCGTTCTGGTCCTTCAGCAACTGCGCGTCGAGCGTGGCCAGCGCGGCATCGGTCTTGCCGGAGGCGATCAACACGTCCGCGTATTCGTAGCCCAGTGTGCGGCTGCCCGGGAACGCCTTCACACCTTCGGCGAAGATCTTGAGCGCACCCTCGCGATCCTTCTGTGCGAGCTTGAGGCGCCCTTCGAGCGCGGTGATCATCGCGTTGGCCGGCGCCATCTTGCGCAGCACCCGCATCTCGTCGAGTGCGCGCTTCAGGTTCTCCGCCCGCATCAGGGTCACCACGAGGCCGTAGCGCACGCCGATCTCGCTGTTGAACTTGCGATCGGCGATCTGCTCGTCGAAGAACGTGATGGCGTCCCGCGGTTCGCTCAGGGTCGCCCGAAGCTTCGCGCGCACCAGGTGGAAATCGAGACTGTCCGGCACCTGGCGGTAGGCCAGGTTCATGGTCCGGTTCTGGACGTCGGCGATCCGCTCGTAGGTGATCGGGTGGGTACGCATGTAGGACGGCACCGTGCCGGCGTCATAGAGCCGCGAGGCGCGCTGCAGGCGATCGAGGAAGACCGGCATCGCGTGCGGATCGTAGCCGGAGCGTTCCACGATCTGGAGCCCCACCCGGTCCGCCTCGCGCTCGTTGTCGCGCGTGAACGCGAGGCGGCTGTTGAGCGACTGGGCCTGCGCGGCGGCGATCGCTCCCGCGGCCGCCTGCGGATTCGAGCGCGCCGCGAGAATCGCGATGGCGATCGCGGCCAGCGACATCATGCCGGCGCGTTGTTGCTGGGCCACCATGCGCGCGATGTGGCGCTGGGTCACGTGCGCGATTTCGTGGCCGAGCACACCCACCAGCTCCGATTCGGTCTGGGCGGTCAGCAACAACCCGGAATGGACGCCGATATAGCCGCCCGGCAGCGCGAACGCGTTCACCGAGGCGTCCTTCAATGCGAAGAACGTGAAGTCCATGCGCGTATCGGGACTGACCGACACGAGCCGGTAGCCGACACGGTTCAGGTATTCCGTGACGTCGGGGTCGTCGAGAAAATTCGGCGACGCCCGGATCTGGCGCATGATGCCGTAGCCGATCGCGCGCTCCTGGCCGATCGAGAGCGCCGCCTCCGACGCATCGCCGAGTTCGGGCAGGTCGTTTGCCCGCGCGGGGAAGAGCAGGCAGAACGACAGCAGTGCTGAGACGAGCGCGCGCATGTCGTTCCTATGATAACTTCAACGCCCCAGAGTTCTTCATCCGCGCCGTCCGCAGGCAACGGCGGCGCGCTCCAGCCCGTGAATTCACTCACCCATTTCGACGCGCAGGGCCAGGCCCACATGGTGGACGTGGGCGACAAGGCCGAAACGTCGCGCACGGCCGTCGCCACCGGCCGCATCTCGATGCAGGCGGCGACACTGGCGCTGATCCTCGAGGGCACGGCGAAGAAAGGCGATGTCCTCGGCGTGGCACGCATCGCCGCCATCCAGGGTGCGAAACGCACTTCGGAACTGATTCCCCTGTGCCATCCGATCGCGCTGACGCGCGTGACGGTGGAGTTCACCGTCGATCGCGAAAGCGCTTCCGTCGAGTGCACCGCCACCGCCGAATGCCATGGCCGCACCGGCGTGGAGATGGAAGCGCTCACGGCCGTGAGCGTGGGGTTGCTCACCGTCTACGACATGTGCAAGGCCGTGGACCGCGGCATGCGCATCGAGTCCATCCGCCTGCTCGAGAAGCTCGGCGGCAAGTCCGGACATTGGCGCGCGCCCGGCACGCCCTGATCCGGCGCGAGAACCCTTCGCCTCGGTCGCAGTCGTATCCGGAACCCGACGCTTCCGGTAAGCCCTTGTCGATGACGTTCCTGATCCCCATCTTCCGTCGTGCCGTGCTGCTCGGCGCGCTTGCCAGCACCGCCGCGTCCGTCGCGGCCGACCTGCCGGGCCGGGCGATCGCGCACGACCAGGAGAAGGGCAACTGCCTCGCCTGTCATCGCATGCCGGCCGACCCCGGAGCGGAAACGCTCGCGAACCTCGGGCCGGTGCTCGAGAACGTGAAGCGCCGCTACCCGGATCGCGCGGCGTTGCGCGCCCAGATCTGGGATGCGCGCGCGAAGAATCCGGATACGATCATGCCGCCCTACGGCCGGCACCGCATCCTGACCGAGGCGGAGATCGATCTCGTAGTGGACTACATTCACGGCCTTTGATGACGGCATGACCATGCTTCGCAGAAATTTCCTCGGTTTGATCGGCGGCGCGCTCGCTGCGCTTCTGCTGGCACCGTTGCGCGCGTTCGCGATCGAGCGCAACAAGGAAGCGTTCGATGCCAAGGCCGCCGCCGATGCGGTGCGTGCGATCGGCGCGGCCGACGCCGTCGAGACCGACGCCGTGGTGATCCGCGCGCCGGACATCGCGGAGAACAGCGCCATCGTGCACATCGAGATCGAGTCGAAACTGCCCGGCACGCAGACCATCTGGGTGATCGCGGAGAAGAATCCGCAGCCGCTGGTGGCGCAGTTCGACCTGCTGCCCGGCATCGATCCGTTCGTCGCTGTGCGCATCAAGATGGCCGAATCGGCGTTCATCCGGGTCGTGGTCAAGGCCGACGGCAAGTTCTGGTTCGCCCAGAAGGAAACCAAGGTCACCCTCGGCGGTTGCGCCGGTTAGCATGACCCCCCCACGCTCCCGGCGACACTGACCTGACCATGGCTGAAGCAATCAAGATGCGCATCACCCTCGACGGCGACGTGGCCGCGGTCAAGGTATTGATGCCGCACCCCATGGAAAGCGGATTGCGCACGGATCCGAAGACCAACGAACTGGTGCCGAAGCACTTCATCCATCACGTGGTCGCCACCCACAACGGACGCCCGGTGCTCGAAGCCCAGTGGAGCCAGGCGGTATCGAAGAATCCGTTCCTCGAGTTTCGCGTACGCGGCGCGAAAGCGGGCGACAAAGTCGGCGTGGCGTGGGAAGACAACTTCGGCGACGCCAACAGCCTCGAGACCGTGATCAAGTGATTCGCCGAATCGCGATCGCATCCCTGCTCGCCCTGGCCTTCGCGGCCACGGCGGCGCTCGCGACGCCCGAGGAGGATCGCACCCGCTTCGTGCGCGGCTTCGAACAACGCTTTCCCGGGATCCCCCTCGACGACTACGTGCTCGGCGCATTCATGTTCAACCGTGCGAGCCGCAGCCACTACGAGGACATCATGGCCTTCCCACCGTTCCTCGGCGACATCGACCGCGGCAAGGCGCTCTGGGAAACACCATTCCGCAATGGCCGCGCCTACGCGGATTGCCTGCCCGATGGCGGCCGCATGATCGCGGGCAGGTATCCGCTGTTCGAGCCGCGCGAGAATCGCGTCATCACCTTCGAGATGGCACTGAACCGCTGCCGGCGCGACAACGGCGAGCCCGAGTACCGCTACGACGACCGCGCCACCATGGGCGTGCTGACCGCGTACGCTCGCGGGCTTTCCGAAGGCATGCGCATGGACATCAAGGTCGAGGGCGATGCGGCACGTGCGAAGTACGAAGAAGGCAAGCGGCTGTTCTACCGTCGCATCGGCCAGATGAATTTCTCGTGTGCCAACTGCCACGTGGACAACGCCGGCAAGATCATGCGCATGGAGACGATCTCTCCCACCGTCGGGCAGGCGCCGCACTTTCCCGTGTTTCGCGGCGGCGACGAGCTCTACACGCTTCACATGCGCTACACACGCTGCATGATGCAGGTGCGCGCGCAGCCGTTCCCCATGGGCAGCGAGGCGTTCAACAATCTCGAGTACTTCCATTCGTACCAGAGCAACGGCCTGCCGCTGCAGGCTTCCGTGTACCGGCGCTGAACGTGGCGCCGCGCGCGAGGGCGTTCGCCGCCACCCCGAACGATGCTCGACTGGCTGCGCAGGAAATCCGCTCCGGCCGCTGACGGCAAGGCCGTCGAGGAGGCCGGCCGTGCGCTCTCGGCGGGGGAGGATGCGCACGCGATCGAACTGCTCGATGGCCACCTGCAACGCCACGCAAATGATCCGCGCGCGCTGCACCTGCGAGCGGTGGCCGCGTGCCGCGCCGGCGATTTCGATCTGGCGGAAAAGCATCTGACGGCGGCCGTCGGGATCGATCCGGCGTGGCCCGAGCCTGCGCTCACCCTCGCGGAAGTCCATCTCCACCACGGCCGCTTCGACGCGGCCGCGGAAGCGCTGCGTGCCGCCCTCGCCGCCGATCCGCAGCGCATCGAGGCTCGGCGGCGCCTCATGTTCGTCCTCGGCATGGCCGGCAGGCAGGCGGAAGCGGTGCAGATGTACGTGGTGCTGCGGCTCCACGCGCAGGGGTTCGAGACGCCGGACAATCCCGCGGCGGTGTTGATGGCGCAGGGGCGCCTCGTGGATGCCGAAGCCCTGCTGGAAGGCAGACTGCGGCGCAGTCCCGACGACGCGAGATTGCATCACTACCTGGGCATGGCGCGCGAGGCGCGAGGGCGCGTGCGCTGCGCGATCGAGGCCTTCCGCGAAGCGGTGAGACTCGATCCCGCGTTCGCGCCGGCGCTGCGGCGCCTCGGCTTCTCGCTGGAATCCGCGGGCGAGCAGGCCGAAGCATCACGCTGCTATCGCGCGGCGGTGGAGCACGCACCGGACAACCCTGCCGCATTGAGCGAATACCTGGCGGTCCTTCACTACGCGCCCGATACGGATCGCCTGGAAGTGGAGCGTGCCTATCGGTCGTGGGACGAACGCTTCGCACGACCGCTCGCCGACACGCTGCCGGCGCCCAGCTTGCTGCGCGATCCCGATCGCCGGTTGCGCGTGGGCTACGTCTCCGCCGATTTCTACAGCCACGTCACGCGCCACTTCATCGAACCGGTGCTCGAGCACCATGATCGGCAGCAGTTCGACGTCTACTGCTACGACAACAGCCCCATGGAAGATTCGGTCACGGGGCGCCTGCGCGCGTTGTCGCTCGCGTGGCGGCCGTGCCAGGAACTGGACGACGCAGCCGTCGCGCGGAAGATCCGGGAGGATCGCATCGACATCCTCGTGGACCTGAACGGTCATCTGTTCGGCAATCGCCTGCTCGCCTTCGCGCGCCGGCCGGCACCGATCCAGGTCACGTGGCTCGGCTATCCGAACACGACCGGCCTGCAGGCGATCGACTACTGGATCACCGACCGGCACCTCGCGGCGGACCTGTCGGAGCAGTTCCACAGCGAACGACTGATGCCGCTCGACGGCTTCTACATGCCCTTTCGCCCGGGTCCGCTACCGCCGGTCGAACCGGTGCCGCCGTCGCAACGCGGAGCGCCGACCACCTTCGGCAGCTTCAACCTTTATCCCAAGATCGGCGAACGCGTGCTCGATGCCTGGGCGCGCATCCTCGACGCGGTGCCGGGCTCGCGGCTCAAGCTGTTCGCCATCCCGGAAACAGCCCACGAGTTCGTGCGCAGGCACCTCGCCGATCGTGGCATCGATGCCTCGCGCGTGGACGTGAGCGACCGCATCGCCCACGAAGCCTTCCTGGCGGCGCACGCCGACGTGGACGTCGCCCTCGATCCTTTCCCCTGCGTCGGGACCACCACGACGCTGTTCACCCTCGCGATGGGCGTGCCGCTCGTGACGCTCGCCGGAAAGACCCACGCCTCGCGCGTGTCGGCGAGCGCGCTGGCCGAACTCGGGCTCGACCGGCTCGTCGCGACCAGCGAGGACGACTACGTGGCCCTCGCGGTGGCGACGGCACAGGACGGGGCGTTGCTTCGCGATTGCCGCTCCGGCCTCCGCGATCGCCTCGCTGCCTCGGCGATCATGGACGAAGCCGGCTTTACGCGCCGCCTCGAAGCCGCCTTCCGGGAGGCCTGGCGACGGCAGTGCGCCGAATGACTACTTCTTCTTCGCGAGCCGGACCACCAGGCCCTTGGTCACGTTCTCGATGAAATTGCTGCTGTACCCGAGTTCCTGCAACTGCCAGCGGAAGGTGTTGCCGAGCTTCGCCTTGCGGTACACGCCGAGCTTGTTCTCCTGATGGAACCGCAGCGCGCGCGCGTACAGTCCCTCGGTCACGACCGCCAGCTGGTTCGCCGCACCCTTGTCGGTGCGCGCCTCGCTGGCCGGCGGAAATCGCCGCGCCAGGTCCTGGGCGAGGCTGCGGGCGAAATCGTCGACTTTCTTGGTATCGAACAGGCCGAACATGAATGGCACTCCGTTTGCTTTTAACGCGTCGCTGCCGGGCAACATCCGACGCGACGAACAATTTGGGTAGACGTTTCAAAACACCAGTTTACGGGCCACCGCGCGTACCCAGCAAACGAACAGCCATGACCGCCGTCATCGACTCGTCGTCCGCCCGGCCCCACGCCGGCCGATCCAGGGGCCTGAGGTGCAAGGTGCATGCCACGGGCGCGCGGGTACCGAGAACCGGCCGCAGGGGCTTGAAATGCTGAACTGGCTCAAGCGGGCGCCGTCGGTCCGCCCGTCGGCGATGGACGACAAGCAGGCCGTGGAAGCGGCACTCCTCGAATCCCGCCGTCTCCAGGACGCCGGCGATCTCGACGCCGCGGCGGCGTGCGCCGGGCAACTGCTGGCGGCACATCCGGCCCACCCGCGCGTGTTGATGCGCCTCGGGACGCTGCGACTGATGCAGCAACGGCTCGACGAAGCCGAGATCCTGTACCACCGCGGCCTCGCTCTGGATCCCGCCAACGCCGACTGGGCGTACAACCTCGCGCTCGTGCGCGACAGCCGGGGCGACAGCGACGGCGCCATGCGCCTGTATCGCAGCGCCCTCCTGCTCCAGCCCGGCCACCGCGATGCCCATTTCAATCTCGCGACGGACCTGCACGAGATCGACGAACTCGACGATGCGATCGATCACTATCGCGCGGCGGACGCCATCGAACCAGGCCATCGCGACGTGCTGACAGGCCTCGGCCTCTCGCTGCTCGAACTCGACCGCCTCGACGAAGCCTGCGAATGCTTCGAGCGCATCCTCGAACACCATCCCGGCTATCCGGAAGCCCGGCTGTATCGCGGCATGGCCGAACTCAAGCTCGGCGACTACGCGCGCGGCTGGGACGACTACGAATTCCGCCTCGACACGGAAGAGATCCGCTCCGTGCGGCGCGACTATCCGGGACGCAAGTGGGAAGGCGAGGCCATCGCCGGACGCACCGTGCTGCTGGTGGCCGAACAGGGCTTCGGCGACACGATCCAGTTCGTGCGCTTCGCGCCGCTGCTGATGGCGCGCGGTGCCCGGGTGATGCTCGAAGCACCGGGACCGCTGGTGAGCCTGCTGCAATCGGTGCCGGGCCTCGAAGTGATTCCGCGCGGTGCGGCGTTGCCCGCCTACGATTTCTACTCGTACCTGCTGTCGCTGCCGCGGTTCTTCGCGCGGAGCCTCGAGACGGTACCCGCGAGGGTGCCCTACCTGACACCCTCGCCCACGAAGGTCGAAGCCTGGAAGGCGCGCCTCGCCTCCGACCGGAATCTGCGCGTGGGCCTGGTCTGGGCCGGCGACCCGCACAAGAATCATCCGAAGCGCTATCGCGCGGACCGCCGGCGCAGCGCCCCGCTGTCACGGCTCGCCGCGCTGGGCACCGCGCCGGGCGTGACGTGGTACAGCCTCCAGAAAGGCGACGCGGCGGAGCAGGCTCGCCCGGGCGCTGCGCCGTTTGTCATCGTCGACTACACCGAGGAGCTGCAGAGCTTCGAGGACACCGCCGCGCTGATCGAAGCCCTCGATCTCGTCGTGGCGGTCGACACGGCGGTCGGACATCTCGCCGGCGCGCTCGCCCGGCCCACCTGGTCGATGCTCCGGTACGACTGCTGCTGGCGCTGGTTGAAGGATCGCGCCGACTCGCCGTGGTACCCGCACGCGCGGTTGTACCGGCAGCCGGATCGCTTCGCCTGGGAAGGCGTGGCCGAAGCCGTCGCCAGGGATCTCGCCGCCCTGGCGCGTGCGCGTTGACCCATGGCGTTCGACCTCCAGCAACACATCAACGACTACTGGTTCACCGGGCACTGGGACTTGATGGAGCAGGCCTGTCGCGCGCATCTGGAACGGGAGCCCGACGACGTAGAAGCTGCGTTCGCACTGGCGGAATCGTGTCACGGCCTGGGCCAACGCGAAGAGGCCACGGCGATCCTGCGTCGTCTCGCCGATGCGGGCGGCGATGCGCGTTTCCCCGCCCGGCTCTCTTGGCTGCTCCAGGAAGCCGGAGACCTGGATGGCGGCATCGCCGAATTTCGCCGCGCGCTCGAGATCGACCCCCTGTGCCCGCAGGCATTGCCGCACCTCGATCCGCTGCTGGAAGTCCGCGACCGCATCGACGATGCGCTGGCGCGGCAATTCACCACCGACGCTCCACCGGGAAGCCTGATGCTCATCCATCCGGCGGGCGCCGGCTTCTGGTCCGATGTCCACCACGTGCTCGGCCATGCGCTCGCCGCCGAGATCGATGGCCGCCGGCCGCTGGTGCACTGGGGCGAGACCAGCGTGTTCGTGGAGGATGCGTCGCACAATGCCTGGCCGGACTACTTCGAGCCGTTGTCGGCTGCGGAGCCGGCCGAAGTCGAAGCCGCGGCCGCGCACGGCGTGTTTCCCGGAGAATGGGGCGCAGGATCGCCGTTTCGTGATGTCGCTGCCCGGCGCAAGGCCACGGGCCCCGTCAGCGCGGCCGATCTGGTCGCGCGACCCGACGCCCTGGTGGTGGGTGCGCATTTCACCGGTGTCCATCTGATCCGTCACCTGCTGCCCGTGGATCACCCATTCGCGCAATCCGACACGGGTGCGATCCTTCGCGCCATCGCCCCGGCGCTACTGCGTCCGCGCGACCATCTCGCCGATCGCGCCGCGACGTTCGTCGCCGAGCAGTTCGGCGGCGAGCCCTACATCGCCACCCACCTGCGCGGCACCGACAAGCGGCGCGAGCAGGGCGAGCATCTCGATGCCGTCAACCTGGCCATCGGCAAGATCGTCGACCGATTGCTGGTCGAACGCCCCGGCGCCCGGTTGCTGCTGCTGACCGACGATCGCGACATCGCCAGGGAGTATCGCGAGCGCTACGGCGACCGCGTCGCCCTGAGCGATGCGCTGCGCACCGAAGGCCACCAGGCCGTGCACCTCGGATCGGGGCTTCCGGCCCGGCAGGTGGGCGAAGATGTCGTCATCGACGTGCTGACCGCGCTAACCGCGGAGTGCTTCGTCGGAAATCGCTTCTCCAACGTCGCCTGCATCGTGCGGGCGATGAAGCATTGGCCCGAAGGCACGCTGCACATGCTCGGCACGGACGACGCCGTGTTCAACTACTCCACCGGCATCTTCCAGCGCCGGTGAAACGCCTTCATCGCGCAAACCACGAGCGACGAACATGAACCGTCCCCACGGCGCTCCCGGCGCGATCGCCGGATGACCTTCGACGCGCAGCGCTGCATTCGCGAACACTGGTTCACCGGCCAGTGGGACGACATCTTGGTCGCGTGCCGCGACCGACTCGAACAGGTGCCCGGCGATCTGTCGGCGACCGGCCTGCTCGCCGAAGTGAAGCTCAACCAGGAACAGCCCACCGACGGCCTGCAACTGCTCGAGGGTCTTGCTCGCGACACGGGCGACTCGCGCCATCTCAATCGCATTTCCGCGGTGCTGTGCGGGATGGGCAATCTCGACGGCGCCATCGAAGCCGCCATCAAGGCCGCCCAGGCCGATCCCGCGGATGCGTTCGCGGCGGTCAACCGGGATGAACTCTGGGGCGTGCGCGACCGGATCGACGACGCCCTGGCACGCCTCGCCATCCGCGAGCCCATGGCGCGCGGCGTCATGCTGGTGCAGCCCTGGGGGGCGGGCTTCTGGTCGGACGTGCAGCACGTGCTCGGTCACGTGCTCGCCGCGGACATCGACGGACGTGCCGCCCATGTCCACTGGGCCGAGGGCAGCGCGTTCGCCAGCCGCGGGGAGGCCGACGCGTGGACCGACTACTTCTGCGACGCCAACGCGACCGATCGCAGTGGCGTCGATGCCGCCGCGACGAGCGGGATCTTCCCGCCCGCGTGGCAGGACGCGTCGCCGTGGGAACGGGTGCGGGAGCGGCGGAAAGCCTCGGGCGCCGTGTCGGCCTTGGATCTCGTGGGCAGGCCGCACGCGCTGGTGATCGGTTCGGTGTTCAGCAACGTGCACCTGGTCCGCCACCTGCTCCCGCCCGAGCATGCGCTGGCTGCCTTCGACACCGTCGACTGCCTGAGCATGCTGGCGAAGACCTGGCTGCGCCCCCAGCCCCGGCTCGCGGAACGCGCCGCGGACTTCGTCAATCGTCATTTTGCCGACGAACCCTTCGTCGCCGTGCATGTGCGCGGCACCGACAAGCACGCGGAGCAGGGAGAATCGCTCGCCGCCATCAACGCGCGCATCGAGGTCGTCATCGCCCGCGTACTCGCCGGCGAAACCGCGATGCGCGTGTTCCTGATGACCGACGATCTCGACGTGGAAGCACACTACCGGACTCGCTGGGGTGACCGTGTCGTGTCGACGCCGGCCCGGCGTTCGCGCGGTGCCCAGTCGGTGCACTTCGCCGCGGACAACGATCCGAAAACCATCGGCGAGGAGGTGCTCGTGGACGTGCTGATCGCCCTGCACGCGCGCGAGTTCGTCGGCAACCGCTGGTCCAACGTCGCCTCCAGCGTGCAGTTCCTGCGCGACTGGCCGGCCGGGGCGCTCCGGCTTTACGGCGCGAGCGATGCGACCCGCGACTACAACGCGTTCCTGTACGCGAACGCCTGAGACCCGGCCCTCGAACGTGGCGCTACTCGACTGGATTTCCCGCAAGCATCCGCCGCAAGTCCCGGCCGATCCCGCCGAACTGCTGGCCGAAGGCTTTCGCGCGCATCAGGCCGGCGACGCATCGCACGCGCGCAAATGCTACGAGCGCCTGCTCGCCGCCGATCCGCGGCACGCCGACGCGCTCTATCTGCTGGGCACGCTCGACCTGGCCGGCGGCGATCCGCGAACCGCGCTGGAGCGGATCGAAACCGCCATCGCCCTGCGGCCGGACCAGGCCGCATTCCACTACTCGCGCGGCGAGGCATTGCGCGCCACCGGTCGCCTGGAGGAGGCCGTCGCCGCCTTCCGCCGCGCGCTCGCGATCGACGACAGCGATGCGAAATGGTGGAACGAGCTCGGCCTGACGCTCGATGCGCTCGGCCGCGGCGACGAGGCACGCGAGACGTACGTAGCCGCACTCGAACACGACGCCACCTGCGTCGCGGCGGCCTGCAATCTCGCCAACCAGCACACCCGGCGCGGCGCGCCCGAGGCTGCGGCGGCTCTGCTGCGCAAGGCCCTCGAATTCGCACCCGACTATCTGCCGGCCCACGGCGCACTGTCGCAATGCCTGCTGGCGATGAACGATGGCGCCGGCGCGATCGCAGCCGCTGCACGGGCCGTCGAGATCGATCCCACCTCGCCGTTGGCGCGGCTCCAGCATGCGCTCTCGCTCGCCTCGGTGGGACGATTGGCGGACGCCGAGCCGGAAGCGCACGAAGCCGTCGCCCTCGCGCCCGACTCTCCGGAGGCGCACTCGACGCTGGGCAGCATCCTGCTGCGCCGCGGCTTCTTCGACGAAGCCGATGCGGAACTCGCGCGCGCCCTCGACCTGCGCCCGCACTACACCGAGGCCATCCTCGAACGCGCCGACCTGCACTACCGGATGACGCGCCACGCGGAAGCCATCGCGAGCCTCGAAGCCCTCGTCGCCCGCGAACCGTCGCTGGCACCTGCGCGCATCGCGCTCGCCAACCACCTGGTGCACGAGGGCTACGGCGCCGCGGCCGAAGAGCAGTACCGGCACGCCATCGAACTGGAGCCGAAGCAGCCGCTCGCGCACGTGCTGCTGTCGAGCCTCCTGTACAACGCGATGCGCTACACCGAGGCCGAGGCGCAGGCGCGCGCGACCATCGATTGCGCCCCGGACTACGCCGGTGGCTGGGTGAATCTCGCGATGGCATTGCAGCACCAGGGGCGCATGGACGAGTCGGCCCAGGCGAATCGCCGCGCCCTCGAACTGGCACCAGGCGACGTGCTCCCGCGCAGCAACCTGTTATTGACGTTGAACTATCTACCGGAGGAGAGTGCGCAGTCGTTGTTTGCGGAGCACCAGGCCTTCGGTGCGCGCTTCGATCCCGATCCGGCGAGCGTGCCGCGCTTCGCCGAGCGCGACCGGCGCCCCGATCGCAAGCTGCGCATCGGCTACCTCTCGCCGGACTTTCGTACCCACGTGGTGAGCTTCTTCTTCGAGCCCGTGCTCGCCCACCACGATCGCAAGAGCTTCGAGACGGTGTGCTACTACAACCACACCGTGGTCGACGACACCACCCGGCGCCTGCGCGAGCACGCCGATCTGTGGCGCGACGTGGCCGCCCTGTCCGATGCCGATCTGGTGCGCCTGATGCGCGAGGATCAACTGGACCTCGTGGTGGACCTGGCCGGCCACACCGCCAAGAGCCGCCTGACCGCGCTCGCCCAGCGCGTGGCCCCGGTGCAGATCTCCTGGCTGGGCTATCCCAACACCACGGGCCTGGCCCAGATGGACTGGCGCATCACCGATGCGCGTGCCGATCCGCCGGGCGCGGAGGCCCATCACACCGAACGCCTGCTGCGCCTGCCGGAGGTGTTCCTGGGCTACGAACCGCCGCCCGAGGCGCCCGAGATCACGCCCCCGCCCAGCCTCGCGGGCGCACCGATCACCTTCGGGGTGTTCAACAACTTCCCCAAGATCACCGACCCGATGCTCGCCCTCTGGGCGCGCATCCTGGCGCAGACCCCGGGCTCGCGCCTGCTCATCAAGACCGCTTCGCTGCGCGACGAGGGGGTGTTGCGCCTGGCCCGCGAACGCATGCAGCGCGCCGGCCTGGACCTGGACCGGGTGGAACTCGCCGGCTTCACCCCGGGACGCCGCGAGCATCTGGCCGCCGTGGCCCAGGCCGACGTGGCGCTGGATACCTTCCCCTATCACGGCACCACCACCACCTGCGAGTCGCTCTGGATGGGTGTGCCCGTGGTCACCCTCGCCGGCGATCGTCATGCCGCCCGCGTGGGCGTGAGCCTGCTACAGCACCTCGGACTCGATCACCTCGTCGCACTCTCCCCGGATCAATACGTCCACATCGCCACTTCCCTCGCCAACGATCCCTCAAAACTCGCGGAGATGCGCGAGTCGCTGCGCGGGATCATGAAAAGCGCGCCGCTGACCGACCTGGCCGGATTCGTGCAGGCGCTGGAGCGCGGTTATCGCACCGCATGGACCCACTGGAGTTCGACATGTTGAAGTGGCTGAAGGGGGAGCGGGCCCGGCAGGCGGCGCCGGAGGATCCGGCTGCGCTGCTCGACGCCGGCTTCACGGCGCATCGCAACGGCGAAATCGCACGCGCGCGCGGCCACTACGAGCGCGTGCTCGCGATCGATCCGAAGCATGCTGACGCGCTCTACCTCCTCGGCATGCTCGAACTGTCCGGCGGCGCGCCCGCGAGTGCCCTGGAATACATCGACGCGGCCATCGCCGTGCGGGCGGATCAACCGGCCTTCCACTACACGCGTGGCGAGGCGTTGCGCGCCTCCGGCCAGCTCGAGGCGGCCGTAGCGGCCTTCCGCCGTGCGTTGTCGCTCGACGACGGCGATGCCGACTGGTGGAACGAGCTAGGCCTCACCCTCGAAGCGCTGACGCAGTCCGATGCAGCGATGGAGGCGTACACGAATGCGCTAGCGCGCAATCCGGACTGCGTGCCGGCGATGTGCAATCTCGCCAACCTGAACACTCGCCGCGGCGATCCCAAGGCCGCCATCGAACTGCTCCACCGCGCGGTCACGATCCAGAACGATTCCCTGCCCGCGCACCTCGCCCTCGGTCTGGCATTGGTCAAGGCGGGAGATTCCGCCGCTGCGGTGCAGAGCTTTTCCGTCGCCGATCACCTCGCGCGCCTGCCCGGCCGCGCGGAAGCGCTGATCGACCAGGGCATCACCTTCGAGCGCCTCGACTGGCGTTCCGCGGCCGAGCGCTGTTACCGCCTCTCCACTTCGGCTCGGCCCGAATTGCTCGCCGGCTGGATCAACCTCTCGACACTGCTGCTCGCGGACCAGCGCCAGGATGCGGCGCTCGCGGCTGCACGAGAGGCCGCGCAGTTGTCGCCGGACGCGCCCGTGGCCCGGCGCCAGCATGCACTGGTGCTCGCTGCGACCGGTGACCTCGCCGGGGCGGAGGAGGAAATCCACGCCGCGATCGGACTCGACGTCGATTCGCCGGACAGCCAGTACGTACTCGGCAACATCCTCGCGAAGCGAGGCTTCCTCGAAGAAGCCGAACTCGCCTTCCGTCGAGCGGCCAGTCTGCGCGTGCCATTTCAGGATGCGCAGATCGCGCTGGCCAACGTGCTGCACACCGGTGGCCGCTACGCGGAGGCCGTGGCGGTGCTCGAAGGCCTCCTGCGTGCCAAACCGGATTTCGCCGAAGCGATGCTCAATCTCGGCGTGGCGCTCACCCAGCTGAATCGCGTGGCCGACGGCGAGCGGTTCCTCAAGCAGGCGGTGGCGCTCAAGCCGACGCTGACCGAGGCGCACGTCTCGTTGTCGAATCTCTATTTCTCCCTGTCGCGCCTGGTGGAAGGCGAAGCGTCCGCGCGCACCGCGCTGGCACTCCAGCCGGACAATGCGGTCGCGTGGATGAATCTCGGGACCGTCCTGCAGCAGCAGGGGCTCGTCGCGGAAGCGGTCGACGCGACGCGCAAGGTGATCGAACTCACACCCCAGGACGGATTCGCCTGGAACAACCTGCTGCTGACGCTGAACTATCTACCGGAGGTAAGTGCGCAGTCGTTGTTCGCGGAGCACCGGGCCTTCGGTGCGCGCTTCGATCCCGATCCGGCCTCGGTGCCGCGCTTCGCCGAGCGCGACCGGCGCCCCGATCGCAAGCTGCGCATCGGCTACCTCTCGCCGGACTTTCGTACCCACGTGGTGAGCTTCTTCTTCGAGCCCGTGCTCGCCCACCACGATCGCAAGAGCTTCGAGACGGTGTGCTACTACAACCACACCGTGGTCGACGACACCACCCGGCGCCTGCGCGAACACGCCGATCTGTGGCGCGACGTGGCCGCCCTGTCCGATGCCGACCTGGTGCGCCTGATGCGCGAGGATCAACTGGACCTCGTGGTGGACCTGGCCGGCCACACCGCCAAGAGCCGCCTGACCGCGCTCGCCCAGCGCGTGGCCCCGGTGCAGATCTCCTGGCTGGGCTATCCCAACACCACGGGCCTGGCCCAGATGGACTGGCGCATCACCGATGCGCGTGCCGATCCGCCGGGCGCGGAGGCCCATCACACCGAACGCCTGCTGCGCCTGCCGGAGGTGTTCCTGGGCTACGAACCGCCGCCCGAGGCGCCCGAGATCACGCCCCCGCCCAGCCTCGCGGGCGCACCGATCACCTTCGGGGTGTTCAACAACTTCCCCAAGATCACCGACCCGATGCTCGCCCTCTGGGCGCGCATCCTGGCGCAGACCCCGGGCTCGCGCCTGCTCATCAAGACCGCTTCGCTGCGCGACGAGGGGGTGTTGCGCCTGGCCCGCGAACGCATGCAGCGCGCCGGCCTGGACCTGGACCGGGTGGAACTCGCCGGCTTCACCCCGGGACGCCGCGAGCATCTGGCCGCCGTGGCCCAGGCCGACGTGGCGCTGGATACCTTCCCCTATCACGGCACCACCACCACCTGCGAGTCGCTCTGGATGGGTGTGCCCGTGGTCACCCTCGCCGGCGATCGTCATGCCGCCCGCGTGGGCGTGAGCCTGCTACAGCACCTCGGACTCGATCACCTCGTCGCACTCTCCCCGGATCAATACGTCCACATCGCCACTTCCCTCGCCAACGATCCCTCAAAACTCGCGGAGATGCGCCCGGATCTGCGCCGTCGCATGCGCGAGGCGAGCCTTACCGACATTCCCGCCTTCGTGCACCAGCTCGAGGAGGCTTACCGCACGGCATGGCGCGAGACGCGAGCGGGAAGCTGAGCGACACGGTGGAGAAATCGTGAGCGAATCGGCCTCGCCCGCATCACGGCATGTGGCGGCGGGATTCGAGTTGCATCGGACCGGCGACTTCGAAGGCGCTGCCAGGTCCTACGAAGCGGCACTCGCCGCGGTGCCCGATCACGGCGACGCGCGCTATCTGCTCGCGCTGGTGGAAATGGGGCGTGGCCGATTCGAGAACGCGCGGCAACATGTGGCGGTCGCCGTGCGCGTCGATCCGGCCAATGCACACTACCTGTTCGCCGCCGGCGAGATCGCGCGTGAACTCAACGACCGCGACGGCGCGATCGGCGCCTTCGAGGCCGCGATCGCCATCGACGGCACGGAGGCGCAACGCTGGGCGCAACTGGGCGATCTGCAGCTCGCCGCCGGACGCCCGAAGACCGCCGAGCGCCACGCGCGCAAGGCGATCGAACTGGACCGTACGCTGCAGAACGCGTGGCACCTGCTCGGTGAAAGTCTCCGCGCACAGGCACGAAGCACCGAGGCGGTGGACTGCTACCGGGAGGCGGTGCGCCTGGCCGGCGCCTATGGCCCGGCCGCCGAGAGCCTGGTGATGACGCTCAATTTCAGCGACGCGATCGCGCCCGCCGCCGTGGCCGACGAGCATCGACGCATCGGCGCTCTGCTCGGCCCTTGGGGCGTGCGCGGCGAAGCCGAGGCTCCGTGGCAGGTGGATCGCTCCGCGCTCGCAGGCGAACGGCCGCTTCGCATAGGTTACGTGTCGGCCGATTTCGGCATGCACGTCGTGAGTTTCTTCGTCGAGCCGGTACTGGCGGCCCACGATCGCAAGGCGGTCGAAGTGTTCTGCTATTTCGCGGCGGCGCATGAGGACGCGCGCTCTGGCGAGGTCAAGGCCCATGCCGCGCACTGGCGCTCGCTGGTGGGCCTGGACGACCGCGCCGCCGCGCAGCTCATGCGCGCCGATGGCCTGGATGTGGCAGTGGATCTTTCCGGCCACACGCGCGGCCACCGGCTGGGCGTATTCGCCCATCGCGTCGCACCGGTCCAGGCGACCTGGCTGGGATACCCGAACACGACCGGCGTGCCGGCCGTCGACTATCGGCTCACCGATCCGTGGTGCGACCCGGCGGGCGCCACCGAGGCGTTCCACACCGAACGCCTGTGGCGGCTCGAGAAGGGCTTCCTCACCTATCAACCGAGGCCCGAGGCGCCGCCGGTCACGGTCTCACCCATGCTTGCGGCCGGCCACATCACCTTCGGCTGCTTCAACAATCCGCCGAAGATCTCCGACACGTGCCTGCGCCTGTGGGCTCGCCTGCTGGATCGGGTCGCCGGTGCGCGCCTGATGCTGAAGGGCAAGGGGCTCGACGAGCCGGAACTCGGTTCGGACCTGCGTGCGCGATTCCAGGCCGTCGGGGGCGATGCCGCCCGGCTGGACCTCGACGGCGGCCGGCCGAGTTTCGTGGAACATCTGTCGTGCTACGGCATGGTCGACATCGCGCTGGACACTTATCCCTATCACGGCACGACCACCACCTGCGAAGCGCTGATGATGGGGGTGCCGGTGGTTTCCCTCGCCGGACCGGTACACGCCTCGAGAGTCGGCGCGAGCCTGCTGTCGCGCATCGGCCATCCCGAATGGGTCGCAACGAGCGCGGAGGAATACGTATCCATCGCCACGACGCTGGCCGGCGCCGGCGACCGACTGGCGCGGCTCCGCTCGGAACTGCGCTGGAAACTGACCACCAGCGCGCTGGGCGACGTGACTACGCTCGCCAGGGAACTGGAAGCCGCCTACCGCGGAATGCTTCGGGCAGTGGCCGGCGAACGCTAGGGCAATTGGTGCCGCAAGGTGTCGCACAATGGAAAAAGGGGCCGAGGGCCCCTTTTTCTGCTGCAGCGACTCCGCGCGAGCGGGATCGGCTGGAGATCAGCCCTTCGGATAGAACTTGGTCGGCACGCCGCCGCCCACGGACCAGCTGTTGCCCGACGCGTTGCAGGTCGAGGCCCAGATGACCGTGCTGCCGTTCACTTGCGAGTTGATGTTGGCCAGCGTCGCCGTGATCGTCGCACCGGCCGTCGTCGCGGCAAAGCTCACCGCGGTGACGTAACGGCCCGTGATGCTCGTGGGCAGACCGGCCGTGGCCGCGTCGCTCACGCCACCCGCCGTCGCGGCACCGCCCAGCGTGCCTTCCGAGCAACCCTGGCCGGCGGCCAGACGCGCGGGTTCGGTCAGGCTGGTCGCTTCCTGGATCTTGGCCCGGATGGTGTAGTCCTGATACGCCGGCAGCGCGATCGCTGCCAGGATGCCGATGATCGCAACCACGATCATCAGTTCGATGAGGGTAAAGCCCTGCTGAATGCGTTTCACAAAAACTCTCCTTGGGTGTGCGGGACCGATATTTACTCCGGGCATCCCATTCAAAGCATTATTCAAGCCGCCCGACCAGGGAGGCCGAAATTTATTTGCATCGCACCATCCATTCGCTCCGTACGAAAGGACAAAGGGGCCGATGGCCCCTTTGTCTGCTGCAGCGATCCCGCGCAAACGGGATCGTCTGGAGATCAGCCCTTCGGATAGAACTTGGTCGGCACGCCGCCGCCCACGGACCAGCTGTTGCCCGACGCGTTGCAGGTCGAGGCCCAGATCACCGTGCTGCCGTTCACTTGCGAGTTGATGTTGGCCAGCGTCGCCGTGATCGTCGCACCGGCCGTCGTCGCGGCAAAGCTCACCGCGGTGACGTAACGGCCCGTGATGCTCGTGGGCAGACCGGCCGTGGCCGCGTCGCTCACGCCACCCGCCGTCGCGGCACCGCCCAGCGTGCCTTCCGAGCAACCCTGGCCGGCGGCCAGACGCGCGGGTTCGGTCAGGCTGGTCGCTTCCTGGATCTTGGCCCGGATGGTGTAGTCCTGATACGCCGGCAGCGCGATCGCTGCCAGGATGCCGATGATCGCAACCACGATCATCAGTTCGATGAGGGTAAAGCCCTGCTGAATGCGTTTCATGCGGTTATTCCTTGGAAGTGGGGGACCAGTCGGTATTCCGGGCCCTGGCGTTGTCGCACTTTCCATGCCTTCGCCCCGGCGATCGCGGGTCCGCCGGTCAGGCCGATTTCGTCGCCACCAGGTTCACGCTGATCGCAATGCCCTTGAATTCGATGGCGCTGCTGTCCTGGAACAGGCCGAAACTGTCCACCCGTCGAATCTCGCCAAATCCGGCGTCGGTCAGATAGTCCCGGAGGAACTCCTCGTTGAGGCCGGCGACGTGGTAGTCGTACGGATCGATATGGCCTCCGAACATCATGCGCATGATGAAGAAGCGCTCGGCCGCAGTGTTCGACTCCCGCAGCAGGAACAGCTCGGCGAGAATGTCGAGGTCCGGTGCGCTGACGTAGAGCTGGCCGCCCGGCACCAGCACGCGGTGCCACTCCTTGAGGGCCTGCGGAATGTCACCGAGATAGTCGAGATGCTCGATGACGTGCGACGCGTATACCTCCTGGAATACGGCATCGGGGAACCGCGAGAGATCCTTGCAGGTGCCCACGTGGTCCGCGCCCTGCCTCGGCAGCGCATCGAGGATTTCCCACCCTTCGCGGACTTCCCACCCACCGATATGCAGTCTGCGCATTCCTTCGACCTGGCTCCCTGGTCGGACCCGGGACACCTGCGCGCCCCGGCCCGTAAATGAGAAAAAGGGGGCAAACGCGCCCCCTTCCTCGAGCGATCCCGCGCGGGCGGGATTGCCCGGTATTAACCCTTCGGATAGAACTTGGTCGGCACGCCGCCGCCCACGGACCAGCTGTTGCCCGACGCGTTGCAGGTCGAGGCCCAGATGACCGTGCTGCCGTTCACTTGCGAGTTGATGTTGGCCAGCGTCGCCGTGATCGTCGCACCGGCCGTCGTCGCGGCAAAGCTCACCGCGGTGACGTAACGGCCCGTGATGCTCGTGGGCAGACCGGCCGTGGCCGCGTCGCTCACGCCACCCGCCGTCGCGGCACCGCCCATGGTGCCTTCCGAGCAGGCCTGGCCGGCGGCCAGACGCGCGGGTTCGGTCAGGCTGGTCGCTTCCTGAATCTTGGCGCGGATGGTGTAGTCCTGATACGCCGGCAGCGCGATCGCCGCCAGAATGCCGATAATCGCGACCACGATCATCAGTTCGATGAGGGTAAAGCCCTGTTGGATGCGCTTCATGTAGTGCTCCTAAGACGGTTGAACGTGTGGGACACAGACGGGCGATGTGCGGCCAGCAAAAATGCAAGCCGTGTGCCAGACCGTCCAATGGCGCGCAACCGATTGGTACAGTGAAGGATTTCCCGCCGCCGGACGCCGTTGGAAGGCGTGCAGACCATGATCGGACGGCATTTCTCGCGCGTCGCGCGAACGATCCCTACCAAGGTTGGCAGGTTTGCGGGCCGGTTTTCCCGGTGTCGCGTCCGGCATGGGAAAAAACCCGCCGGTCCGGTCGGCATTTCCTGACGTTTTCCGTCAGTCCCCCGGGTAGCCCGGGATCTTGCTCACGTCGACTTCGTCGATCTGTTCGCGGTCGAGGAACTGCTCCGCGTAGCGCAGGTAAACCCGCTCGCGCACGAAGATGTCGAACAGGTCCGGATCCACGTGGCCGTTCTGCTTGAACTTGCCGAGGATATGCAGCGATTCGGTGAGCGTCTTGCCCTTCTTGTACGGCCGGTCCTTGGCGGTCAACGCCTCGAAGATGTCGGCGATGCCCATGACGCGCGCCTGCACCGACATCTGGTCGCGCGTGAGGCCGCGCGGATAGCCCTTGCCGTCCATGCGTTCGTGGTGGCCGCCGGCGTACTCGGGCACGTTCTTCAGGTGCCTCGGCCAGGGCAGCGCCTCGAGCATCTTGATCGTGACCTCGATGTGGTGGTTGATGATCTGGCGCTCCTTCGCGGTGAGCGTCCCCGCGCGGATGGTGAGGTTCTCCAGTTCGTCCCCGGACAGGAAATCCACCAGTTCGCCGTTCACGTTCTTCCAGCGATACTTGCGCGAAATCTCGCGCACCCGCTCCTGGTCCTCGGGCGGCATGGCCTCGCTGCCCATGTTGCACGCGCGCAGGAAGCGGCGATCGTCCTCGATCTCGCGGATGCGCTCGCGAAACGCCTGGTCCAGCACGGCACCGTCGCTGCCGGCCGTCGCGAAACGGGCCGCGCCGCGCAGCCGCATCATCTCGATTTCAGCATCGCGCTTGATCACCTCGAACCGAGTGTCGATCATCTCGATGCGGTCGTGGATCGTCTGGAGCTTGGTGGCCTTGTCCACCACGTGCACCGGCGTGGTGACCTTGCCGCAGTCGTGCAGCAGGCCGGCGATCTTCAACTCGTAGCGATCGATGTCCGTCATGCTCCATGACGCGAGCGGCCCGGTGCGCGACTCGTGCGCGGCTTCGGCGAGCAGCATCGTCAGCACCGGCACGCGGTTGCAGTGGCCGCCGGTATACGGCGACTTGTCGTCGATTGCCTCGTTGATGAGGTTGATGAACGATTCGAACAGGTTCTCCAGCTGCAGGATGAGCAGGCGGTTGGTGAGTGCCACGGCGGCCTGCGAGGCCAGCGATTCGGCCAGTCGTTCGTCGGCCTCGCTGAAGGCGACGATCTCGCCCGTGGCGCGATCCTTCGCGTTGATGAGCTGCAGCACGCCGATGATCTCGCCCTCGTGGTTCTTCATCGGCACCGTGAGGAACGACTTCGAGCGATAGCCGGTGCGACTGTCGAAGGCCTTCGTGCCGGAGAAGTCGAAGCCCTCGGCCGTGTAGGCATCGGCGATGTTGACGGTACTGTCCTTGAGCACCGAGTACGCGACCACCATGGACGTGTTCTCGCGCCCCTGCGCGTCGCGCAGGCGGATCGGCTCGAACGGAATCCTGATCCCGGTCGTGCCGCCCATGGCGATGCCGAGCGAGGCCGTGCGGATGATCTCGAAGCGCAACATGTCCTGGTCGTCGGCATGGCGCCGATAGAGCGTGCCGCCGTCCGCGTTCGTGATCTGCTTGGCGGCGAGGAGAATGGTCTCGAGCAGGCGGTCGAGGTCCTTCTCCTTCGACAGCGCGATGCCGATCTGGTTGAGCTCGTCCAGACGCCGGATGAGATCGCCGGCGTGCGTCGAGGCAGCCTCGGCACCATCCGGGCGATTCTTCGGGGCCACGTTCGGCGAGTTCATCGGGACGGTTCGGGACAGGTGCTGCGCCCGCTCACTTGATGCAGACGGCGCGCACCTGCTTCATGTCCGTGACGCCCTGCAGGACCTTCTCGATGCCGTCCTGCTTCAGGGTCCGCATGCCTTCGCCCAGGGCCGTGGCGACGATCTCGGCCACCCGCGCGTGCTCCTGGATGTGCTTCTTGATTGCATCGCTTCCCACCAGCAACTCGTGCAGGCCGACCCGACCCTTGTAGCCGGTGCCGTTGCAGGTATCGCAACCCACCGGCGTGTACAGGGTGAACTGGCCCTTGTCACTGCCGAAGGTCTGCGCCCACTCACGGTAGACACCCTCGTAGGCGGCCTTGGGGTCGCGCTTCCAGGCATCGGTGTTCTTGAGCTCGACGCAGTATTCCTCGAGCATGCCCTTGAGTTCCTCCTGCGTGGGCGTGTGCGCGGCCTTGCACTTCGAGCACAGGCGCTTCGCGAGCCGCTGGGCGAGCACGCCGAGCAGCGCGTCGGCGAAGTTGAACGGGTCCATGCCCATGTCGAGCAGGCGGATGATCGACTCGGGCGCGCTGTTGGTGTGCAGGGTGGCGAACACCAGGTGGCCCGTGAGCGAGGCCTCGATGCCGATGGCCGTGGTTTCCTTGTCGCGCATTTCGCCGACCATGATGATGTCGGGATCGGCCCGCAGGAACGCGCGCATCGCACTCGCGAAGTTGAGTCCTGCCTTGTTGTTCATCTGGACCTGGCGCAGACCCTTCTGCGTGATTTCCACCGGATCCTCGGCGGTCCAGATCTTGGTCTCCGGCGTGTTCAGGTAGCCGAGCACCGAGTGCAGCGTCGTCGTCTTGCCCGAACCGGTCGGGCCGCAGACGAAGAACAGGCCATAGGGCTTGGAGACGGTGTCCTTCACGTTCTTGAAGTTGCGTGCGGACAGGCCGAGCTTCTCGAGCGGGATCGGCTCGCCGGCCGCGAGGATACGCATCACGATATCCTCGACGCCGCCCTGCGAAGGCACGGTCGCCACCCGCAGCTCGATGTCGAGCGGACCGAACTTCTTGAACTTGATCTTGCCGTCCTGCGGCTTGCGCTTCTCCGAGATGTCCAGATCGCACATGATCTTCAGGCGCGCGGCGAGCGCGTTGCGATACGACGCCGGCACCGAGATGTAGGGCACGAGCGTGCCGTCCTTGCGGAAACGCACCTCGGTCTTCGCCTTGCCCGGGAACGGCTCGATGTGGATGTCCGAGGCACCCTGGTGATAGGCGTCGACGATGATCTTGTTGACGAGCTTCACCAGCTCGTTGTCCTGGGCGAGCGAGACGTCGTCGCCGCTGGCAACCGCGAAATCGTCGTCCGATTCGTCGTCGAGCTTGCCGAGCAGCTCGCCGATGTCCGCACCTTCCATCTCCATGCCGCCGCCACCGCCGAAGAACTGATCGAGCGTGGCCTTGAACTCGCGCTGGGTGCCGACCCGGTAGACGATCTTCGCACGTGGGAACACGTTGCTCACCGTGCGGGAGGCGCGCAGGCGCTCCGGATCGGTGGTGAGCACCATCAGGCCTTCCTTGTTCTCCTCGAGCGGCACCCAGCCGTTCGATTCGACGAAGTCGCGCTTCAGGTTCTTCAGCAGATCCATCGGCTTGATCCGGTCGTTCCGGAACGGCTCGTAGGGCACACCGAAGAAGGCGGAGAGCGCTTCGCCGATGGCCGGGGTCTTGACCTGGAACTCGTCGATCAGCACTTCCTCGATGTCGAGGCCCTTGCGGCGCGCCGAGCGCGTCGCGAGCTCCATCTCTTCACTGGACAGGACCGCATTGGTGACGAGCGCGTCGTACTTCCCGCGGAGCGCCTGCGCCGGCTTCTGCCGCAGCTTGAGCGCGATGGCGAGGGTCTCGCAAAGATTGACCACGCCTTCCTCGGCGAGCGGACCGAAGTTCTCGCCGCTCTTGCTGTTGATCACCTGCACCACGCCGATCAGCTCGCTGGTGCCGGCTTCCAGCACGGGCGCCACCAGCATCTGCTTGGTGCGATAGCCGGTACGCTTGTCCACTTCCTTCAGGAACTTCAACTGCGGGCTCAGGTCCCGCAGTTCATTCTCGTCATAGACGTCGCGGATGTTCGCGAGCTTCTTGGTGAACCCGACATAGCCGGCGATGGACTGATCGTTGATCGGGAGCTTGAGGTCCTTGAACGAGGTCAATCCGGTCTTGATCTTCGAGATGATCGCGGCCTTGTCCTCGGACGCCGTGTAGACGGTGAGCCGGTCGGCATCGAACAGGGAGCAGATGTCCTGGGACAGCTCGAGCATGATCTCGTCCACGTTCGTGGTGGCGTGGATCCTGTTCGTGACCGCCTGGAGCTTGCGCTGGAACTCGAGCTTGTTGCTCATCTCGGCCAGGTTCTGGCTCGCCTGCGGCTTGGCGTCGATCACCGAACTCATGTCATGCCCCTCGAAAAGATCCTGACTGGAACCGGCTTTCGTCGACGACGTCCGGTTCCGATCCGGCAGAAAACGATTCTAAACCTCGCACTTCGTGTCACATCGACCGGCGCCGTTCGCGCAGGCTCCATCCGTCAGAACTTGAATACGTGCCCGTTCGAGAGCATGCGCGGATTGAACGCGCCCGCGCATTCCTCCACTTCGGCCATGGTCAGCGCACCTTCGCCCGGCTTCAGATGGGTGATGAAGATGCGCGCCTGGCGCTTCAGTTTCGCCAGTTCCTCCGCCAGCTGGTCCGGCCACAGGTGTTTCGAGGCAACCGCGAGTTCCTTCTCGCCGTTGCTGAAGGCCGTCTCGATGATGACGTAACGCAGATTCTCGATGCGATTGACCGCGGTCCAGAGCTCGTCGCAGGCACCGGTGTCGCCGGTGAAGACCAGGCTCGCCGTGCCGCTGTCGAGGATGTAGCCCACCGCTGGAACGGTGTGATTGACCTTGATCGGCGTGACCTTGCGGCCGCCGCTCAGTTCCACGGTCTCGCCCGGCACCACCGCAGAAAAGCGCAGGAACGGCTTGTTCGCGTCGGGAATGACGGAGAAGTCGGGCCAGATCTTCCAGTTGAAGATGTGGTCGCGAATGATCTGGAGCGTTTCCGCGCTCGCGTGGACCGTGATCGGCTGGGTACGCATGCCGCCGACGGTGTCCACGAGGAACGGCAGCATGGCGAGATGATCGAGGTGCGAATGGGTCAGGAACACGTGGTCGATCAGCTGCAGCTCGGAGAGCGTGAGGTCGCCCACGCCGGTGCCGGCATCGATGAGGACGTCCTGGTCGAGCAGCATCGAGGTGGTCCGCAGGTTGCCACCGATGCCGCCGCTGCAGCCGAGGATCCGGATCAGCATGGCTACTTGCTGTCGAAGTCGTAGACCCCGTCCCATCCGGACGGTGGCGGCGCCGCGCGGAACGCCGCGATGCGCTCGACGTACATGCGATACAGACCCGAATCCGGCTCCGCCTTCATCAGGTTGATGAGCTGGAGTTCGGCCTTGTCCCATTCCTGGGCGCGATAGAACTTGAGCGCCTGCGCGAACAGCTTGAGCCGGTCGAGCGTTTCCTTGTCGACGCTGCCCTGGAGCCCGATCGGCTCGAAGATGGCGACGGGTTCGTCCTTGCCTTTCACGCGCACCTTGTCGAGCTCGCGCACGACCACGTCCGGCACGGTCGCGCGAGTCTCCTCGCCGATGATCATGGTGACGCCGTACTTCTTGGTCAGCATCTCGAGGCGGGAGGCGAGGTTCACCGAGTCTCCCATGACCGTGTAGGCCACGCGCACGGCGGAGCCCATGTTGCCCACGCTCATGCGGCCGGTGTTGACGCCGATGCCTACAGTGAGCGGTTTCCAGCCGTTGGCGCGGAACTCCGCGTCCAGCGACTTCAGCGTGATCTGCATCTCGAGACCCGACAGCACCGCGTTGCGCGCGTGCTGGGCGTCCTCCAGGGGTGCGCCCCAGAAAGCCATGATCGCGTCACCCATGTACTTGTCGATGGTGCCGCGATGGCCGTAGATCACCTCGGTCATGGGGGTCAGGTAGGCATTCATGAGGCGCGAGAGGGCCTTGGGGTCGAGTCCTTCTGAGAGACTGGTGAAACCGCGCACGTCTGAGAACAGGACGGTGAGTTCGCGGCTCTCGCCTTCCATGGAAAAGAGCTCCGGATTGCGGCTCATCTCCTCCGCGATCTCGGGCGGCACGTACTGGCCGAAACGGCTGGTGATCTGGCGCTTCGCACGCGTCTCCACGAAATAGCCGTAGGACATGTTGAGCGCGTAAAGCAACACAACCATAAGCAATCCAGATGCCAAAGGCAGCACGAGATTGCCGCTGGTCCACACCAGGAGGTTCAAGCCGACCGCCACGGCCAATACCCCGATGGTCACCAGGGTGGCCCGCAACGGATTCAGGAACGGCAGCAGCGCGGCCATGACCAGCCCCGTGACCACCAGCAGGAAGACCTCGGCGCCGAGCACATAAGGCGGTTTCTGCTTGATGGTGCCGTCGATCATGCCCGCGATCAGGTTGGCGTGGATCTCGACCCCGGGGTAGAGCGGGGCCACGGGCGTCGAGCGCAGGTCCTGCAAACCCGGCGCCGTGGTGCCCACGAGCACGATCCTGTTTTCGAGCTCCTTGACGTCCACCCGGTCGCGCAGGACGTCGGTGGCCGAGACGTAGGGGAAGCTGCCGCTCGGGCCCCGGTAGGGCACCAGCGCGTTCGCGTTCTCGTCGATCGGAATGCGCAACTTGCCCACTTCGAGCCATTCGAGCCCGGGATAGCTCTTCGTGAGCAGGCTGTCGGCGGGGTAGCCCGGCTTGACCGGGGGCGAGCCCATGATCTGGCGCACCACCGCGAGCGCCAGCGGCTCGTAGTAGGCGCCCTTGTACTGCGCGAGCATCGGGACGCTGCGGTGAACGCCGTCGCGGTCGGTCCACGGGGTGAAATGGCCGGCGCCGGCGGCGGCCTCCTGCAACTCGGGCAGATTGCCGCCGTAGCCCGGGAAGGTGATGAAACCGATGTTCTTGCCGGTGAAAGTCCCCGCCGGCAGCACGGGCTTCGGAATCGCGCCGATCGCCAGGCCCTCGTTCCCCGTTCGCGCGTTGGAGAAGTAGTAGCCGAGGATGACGGGGCGGCCCTTGAGGCGTTCGGCGAACAGGCGGTCGTACTCGAGCCTGGGGGTGATGGTCTCCAGCGCCGCCCGGTACTGGGCATCGTTGCGAAGCTCGCCCTCGGCCAGGCTGCGCAGCACGCCCAGCCCGGAGCTCTCGTCGCGCTCCGCGAACACCACGTCGAAGCCGAGCACGGCGACGTGATGGTGATCGAACAGCTTGTCCATCAGCAGGGCCAGGCGGTCGCGGCGCCACGGCCAGCGCCCTTCCTCGGCGAGACTCTTCTCGTCGATGTCGACGATGACGATGCGCGGATCCACCGTCCGCGGCATCGTGAGCAGCAGGCGGGCGTCGTAGGCCACCGCCTCGAGCTGCTCGATGGCAGCGAGACGAGGCCGCCCGGTGGCGTGCGCGAGAAACAGCGCGAGCACCGCCAGTCCGAGAACGATGCGCGCCGCGTGTTTCTTCAAGACTCCCCCGTGGTATCGAACGGCGCCGACCCGCGCATCGAGCCGCCGGCGGCCTCGCTGGGCGCGCCGGGACCGGCACCGGACCGTTCGCTAGCCGCCGTTGCGGAAGAAGAACTCCATCTTGACGCCCGCCAGCTCGATCACGTCGTGATCGTTCAGCAGGTTGGCCTGGGAGTCGAGGGCCTTGCCATTGACCACGGGGAAGCTCGCGCCCTCCACGTGCGTGATGAAGTAACCCTGCGGCCGCTTCGCGATCACCGCCACCTGCACCCCGGGCTTGCCCAGGGTCGTGAGCGCCTTGGTGAGCGGCAGCTCCTTGCCCGCGTTGGGTCCGGACAGGATCTGGATGACGCCCTGCAGGCCACCGGCGGCCGCCGGGGCGGCCGGGGTGATCGATGCCGGCTCCTGCCTGGGCATCGGCGGCCTCGCTTCCGCCCCCGCGGGTCCGAGCCCCCCGGTGGTGGTCGAGCCGATCGCGTTGATCTGCGTATCGGTGAGCGCCTTCTTGATCCCGGTGTCGGTCGACAGGTTGGTCTGCGTATCGCCGAGCTTCGCCTCCACCGGGGCCTTCGGCGGTGCTCGCAGCACCATGGTCTTCTCGAAGTCGGCCGCCGTCGTGGTGCTCGTGGCCTCGTTCACGTACTTCAACTTGTACTTGCCGATCTCGATCACGTCCCCGTTCTGCAGGAAGTGCTTCTTGATCGGCTGACCGTTCACCAGGGTCCCGTTGGTACTGCCCAGGTCCTCCAGGAACGAATCGTTCAGGATCGTGACGATGGCGGCATGCTCGCCGCTCACGGCCAGATTGTCGATCGGTATGTCGTTGTGCGCCTTCCGACCGATCGTGGTGCGCTCCTTCGTCAGCGTGTACTCCTTCAGCATCACGCCGTCGAGAGTGAGAATCAACTTAGCCATAGCACAATCCCCGTATTTACTTGAACCACGACAGGACTTTGCCCAACCACGTTTCCGCTGCCGGAAAATCGCGGTTGACCCTGACCAGAACGACGGACACGTTGTCCCGTCCACCGTTGTCGTTCGCCATCTGCACCAACTGATTCGCCGCGAGCGGCAGGTTCGACCCCATCGCGTTCAGCGTCAGTTCGATGTCTTCATCCTCGACCATGTCATTGAGGCCGTCCGAACACAACAAGTACAAATCGCCGGGCCGCACGTCGTACGTATGGATCTCGGCCTCCACCTCGGGTTCGATGCCGAGCGCGCGCGTCACCAGATTCTTGTTCTGCGAGCGTCGCGCCGCCTCGCGAGTGATCATCCCGCTGTCGATCTGCTCCTGCAACAGGCTGTGATCGCGCGTGATCTGTTCGAGCTTGTCCTCGCGCAACCGATAGAGCCGCGAGTCGCCGATGTGCGCCACCGAAAGCCGGTTGTCGCGGAACAGGGCCACGACGAGCGTGGTGCCCATGCCGGCGTACTGCGGCTGGCTGCTCGCGGACTGGTAGATCGATGTATTCGCCTTCGCGACGATGCCCTTCAACAAGCGGATCGCCTGGAGGTCGCCGTCGGCCTGGTCGAGCGAGTGCAGGCTGGTCTTGGCGATGGCTTGTCGCATTTCCGAGGTGATCAGCGCCACCGCGATGCCGCTCGCGACTTCGCCTGCGTTGTATCCACCCATGCCGTCGGCGAGCACCGCGAGTCCGACCTCCCCGTCAGAGGAGATCGCGTCCTCGTTGTGGGAGCGCACCATCCCCGTGTGGGTCGCGCTGGCGATTTCGAGGGCCTTGGCCAGGTTCATGGTTCTAGAGGCTCACGTCGAGTGAGGAGGAAGAGAATTCGGCGGCACATGCACGCAGTGCCACGGCCATTTCGCCGCCGTTAGCCCAGCGGTCGCCCTTTTCCTTGGCAAGGGCCCTGGCGATGACGGCAACGAGCGAATCAGGCAGAGAGGGATTGAGCTCGAGGATGTCGGCCGGGGGCGCGTTCGCGATCTTGAACATGAGCTGCGTCATGGTCTCGCCCTGGAACGGCAGGCCGCCGCTCGCGAGCTGGAAGATGGTGACGCCAAGCGAGAAGAGGTCTGACTGGCCGTCGATCTTCTGGCCGGCGAGTTGTTCCGGCGACATGAAGGAAGGCGTGCCCAGCACCATGCCGGTCTTCGTCTTCGACGAATCGGTGATGCGGGCGATGCCGAAGTCGGTGACCTTCACCGAATCGGACTCGGGGTCGTACATGATGTTCGCGGGCTTGATGTCGCGATGCACGACGTTCTGGGCATGCGCGTAGGCCAGCGCGTCCGCGACGCGGGCGGCAATGGAAAGCATCTTGGGCAAGGGCAGAAGGTTGTTTGGCTTTGAATACGGCGCCAGATCCTTGCCCTTGAGGAATTCCATCGCGATATACGCGAGATCGTGTTCTTCGCCCGCATCGAAGATGGTGACGATGTTCGGATGATTGAGGCGCCCGGCGGTCTCGGCCTCGCGGAAGAAGCGCTGCTTCACGTCCTCCAGCTCGTCCGGTTCGAACTCCTGCGACAGCGCCATCGTCTTGATCGCCACCACGCGGCCGATCTTCGGATCGCGGCCCAGGTAGACCACGCCCATGGCGCCCTTGCCGAGTTCCTTCTCGACCTGGTAGCGGCCGAGCATCGGCTTCTCGACCTGGCCACCTTCGAGGATCATGGTCGATGCGTTGGTACGCCCACCGCCACCGCCCAGGATCACCGTTTCGGACATCTGCTTCGCGCGCGAGAGCTTCTGCTCGAGATCGCGGAACTTCTGGTTGTGGCCGCCCATGTATTCGTACACGGCCTGCGCCTTGTTGAACTGGCGCTTGCGCTCGAAGTCGAGCGCGAGGTTGTAGAGGTTGTCCATGAGCCCGTCGTCGAGCGGGCACTTGCGGAACTTGTCGAACGCCATGTCGAGCTGGCCCTGGCCCTGGAACGCGAGGCCCAGCATGCGGTTCGACTCCGCCGAGTCGAGGTCGGAGCGCATCTTGCCGCGTTCGGTCACGAGGAAGCGCTTGGTGGTAAGCGCGAGGTGTCCGACGAGCAGCAACACCACCGCGTTCATCAGCGGGATCCACATGAGCTGCGTGGTCATCAGCGCGAAGTGCGTACCGATCAACGCCGCCACCAGCACGGCCGTGATCAGCGCTGCCGGCGCGGCGCCCAGCCGCGGCAGGAGCATCGCGAGATACACGGCGACCAGTACGAACACGCCGAGCGAGACCCAGGTGCCCCAGGAAGGCTGCACGAAGAAATCTTCGGCGAGGATGCTCGAGACCGAATGCGCCAGCGTAAGCACCGGCGCCATGGCGGGCGAGATCGGCGTCACCTGGGTCGTACCCACGCCCGAAGCGGTCGGGCCGATGAGAACGATCTTGTCCTTGTACTTGTCCGCGGGGATCTTGCCCTGCACCACGTCGTAGAACGAATCCACCTGAAACGCGGGACGGCCGTCGCGATCCTTGTAGAAGTAGGTGGACATCTGCAGCGACGGATCGGTGCGGATCGCGAGACTACCCAGCTTCACCCCTTCGCCGAGCTGGACCTTCACGTCCTTCGGCAACAGGTTCAGGCTGCGCGCGGCGATCATGAGCGCGAGCGACGGATAGAAGTTGTCGTAGTAGCGCAGCACCAACGGCTCGGTGCGGATGCTGCCGTCCACGTCAGGCGCCGCGTTCAGGTGGCCGATGGCGGAGGCGCCATTGCCCAGCACCTCCAGCGGCAGCAGCACGCCCACCGTGGACAGTGGATACAGTCCGGCCGAGCCGGCGCCGACGTTGTCCTCGACGGCGGTGAGATTGTTCCTGAGCACGAACGCCGGCAGCGGCTGGTCGGGATTGCCGCGCGGTTCGCCGAGGTTGAACAGCATCGGCAGCACGACCGTACCGGCAGCCGCGACGGCGGCTTCGAGCTTGCGGTCGGTGTTGAGGTTCTGCTCCGCCTCGCCGAGCAGGACTTCGATCTGGCCGAGCTGCTGCTGCGTGGCCGGCGGCACCGCCTGGAAGGCCTCGATCAGCTTGTTGACGTAGATCAGCCCTGGATCCACCTGCGGCTCGGCGAAGAATACGGTGGTGCCGATGACCTTCGCCTTCGCCTGCGTGAGCAGTTCGATCATGCGGGCGTGCACGTCGCGCGACCACGGCCAGCGGCCGATGTTGGCGATGCTCTGGTCGTCGATCGCGATGACCGCGACCTTGTCGCTCGGCGCGTGACCGGTCGCGCGCACGCCCATGTCATAGGCCATGCGCTCGAGGCTCTGGAGGAGATTGCTACCCGTGGCGAGCAACACCACGAGCGCGATCACCACCGCCGCGAACCAATCCGATTTCCAGAATCCGAGCTTTCCCATCCTCGCGCCAAGCTGCCGTATTTTGTTGTGATCTAAGCAGTTACCAGAGTCATTTAGACATGTTACGACATTTCGCCCTAAAGTCTATGATTTCTTGAACAAATCACGCATCCGGAATCTCGGATCAGAGACAGAACCCCGAGGCCGCGCGCTGGTACCGGCAACGCTGTGGAATCCCACCCTCGACCGGACCGTCGTAACCGCAGCATTCTGTTTTGATTCGGGAAAGATCGCTCCTGGAGCCAGGACGAGGCGCGGAACGGTCGGCGTAGACAGGCATGGCCGTGGAATGCCGACGGAGCACCAAAAGCAATAAGCATGCAACTGGAATTGACGTGTCTATTCCAGCCACCGCAATGGCTCACGAGTGCATTGCGCCCGGCCGGCGAAGGCCGAGGGCGAGAGTGAGGCGCTAGAGCCCTTCCACGAGCACGACGCTGGTCCGGGCGCTTTTCTGGCGAATAGCCCTGACCGGCGCGTACGCATCGGACTCATACCAGGCCCGGGCCGCTGCCATGGAATCGAACTCGAGGATGACGAGCCGCTTCGGCTGCCACTCGCCCTCCACCACGTCGAAGGCACCGCCGCGCACGCGGTATCTGCCGCCCGCGTCGGCGATCGTTGGCGCCACCAGCTTGCGGTAGGCCTCGAATCCTTCGGGGTCGGTCACGTCGATGTCGGCGATGATGAAGGCGGGCATGATCCACTCCGGAGTCGGTCCAAGCCGGGGATGCTAGCAACTCCCTCGCGACGCCGCCAACGCCCTCACGTGCCGACCAGTTCGACCTGCGCAGCGAGCCCGAGCAGCACGCGCTCGAGATCGTCGTAGACGTGTTCCCAGTCCACCTGCTCGGCCGTGGCGCGCGCGGCGACGGCGAGCGACCTTGCCCGCGCGGGATCCGACGCGAGGGTTCGGGCCATTCGAGCGAACGTGCGTTCGTCGTCGCAAGGGGCGAGCAGCCCGTTGGCCTCGTGACGGATGTGCTGTCTCGCGGCGGCGTAGTCGTAGGCGACGACGGCCAGCCCGCTCGCCATCGCTTCCAGCGTCACGTTGCCGAAGGTCTCGGTCAGGCTCCCGAACAGGAACACGTCGCCCGAGGCGTAATGCTGCGCGAGATCCTCGCCGATGCGCATGCCGGCGAAGACATGTTCGGGAAAACGGCGCTGGAGCGCGACGCGTTCCGGACCGTCACCGACGAACACGAGCTTCATCCGCGGATTGCCCTCGCGCATGGCCGCGAAGGCCGACAGCACGAGCGGCAGGTTCTTCTCGGGCGCGATCCGCCCGACGACCAGGGCGACGAGGTCGTCGTCTCCCACGCCCCAGGTACGGCGTAGCTCGGCACTGCGATGGACCGGCGAGAACAGCCGCGTGTCGACGCCTCGGGCCACCACCCGCACGTTGCGGTAGCCGCTCGCGATCAACGACTCGCGCATCTCGTGGGTCGGCACCATGGTCACCAGCGCCTTGTTGTGGAACTTGCGCAGGTAAGCCGCGATGGGCTTCTGCAACCAGCCGACGCCGTAGTGCCGGCTGTAGCGGTGAAAGTTGGTGTGGAAGTCCGAGGCCACCGGGATGCGCAGCTTGTGCGCGGCCGAGATCGCGGACCAGCCGAGCGGACCTTCGGTGGCGACCTGGACGACGTCGGGCCGTTTCAGCTGCCACAGCTTGAGCAGCGCCTGCCGAGCCGGCAGTCCCATGCGCAGGCTGTCGTAGCGCGGGATGGGCAGACCCGGCTTCAACACTTCCTCGAAGTTCTCGCGCGTCGCGGCGGCATCCGCAGCGCCCTGGCGAGGACGGATCAGCTGCACCTGATGGTTGCGTGCCTGCAGCGCGCTCACCATCCGACCCAGGGTCATCGCCACGCCGTTCACCTCCGGCGGATAGGTCTCGGTCACCACGGCTACCCGCAGACTCGGGCGCTGCACGGGCAGCTGCTGCAGAAGGAAAGAGGTCTCGAGCACGGCGCGCACTGTGCGGCCGGTTCGGGAAATCCTGATGACGCGGGCGTGACGATTACGTTGCAGCGGAACGCCGTGACGACCAGCCCTCACCGCGGCGGACGCGGTGGACGCGGAGGAAACCCGACCCCTAATTCTTGCTTTTCGCTCTACCCCGCGTCCACCGCGTCCTCCGCGTTGAGCGCTTTCAACGTCAACCCAGAAGCACGAGCACCCAGACGATGACCACGTTGGCGAGCGACAGCAGCACCGCGGCGCTGCCGATGTCCTTGGCGCGCTTCGCGAGACGGTGGTTCTCGAGCGAGATGCGATCCACCGTCGCCTCCACGGCCGAGTTGAGCAGCTCGACGATGAGCACGATCAGCACGCTGCCCATCAGCAGGGCCTTGCCGATCCCCGTAGTGGGCATGAACAGCGCGACCGGCAGCAGGACGAGTGCCAGCAGCACCTCCTGCCGGAACGCGTCCTCATGGTGGTAGGCCGCCTTGAGCCCGGCGAAGGAATAGAACAGCGCGTTCCAGATGCGCCTGAGGCCCGTCTTGCCCTTGTGCGGGCTTTCCGGCGGAATCATGTCCATGGACAACGGTGGGGCGATCCGAGAGTCGTGCGCGACGGGGGCTTCCCGACCGTCGCGCATGCTGAGGCCCGATTGCTACGGAATCATTTCAGCGCGGTGAGTGCCGCGTCGTAGTTCGGCTCGTTCCCGATCTCCGGCACGAGTTCCGAGTGCACGACCTTGTTGTTCTCGTCGAGCACCACGACCGCGCGCGCGGTCAGGCCCTTGAGCGGACCATCCGCGATGTCGACGCCGTATTTCTGGTGAAAATCCTTGCCGCGGAACGTGGACAAGGTCACGACGTTGTTGAGCCCCTCCGCGCCGCAGAAGCGGGCCATCGCGAACGGCAGGTCGGCGGCGATCACCAGCACCACGGAATTCTTCATGGACGACGCCTTCTCGTTGAAGACGCGCGTGGACTTCTGGCAGGTGGGCGTGTCGAGGCTCGGCACGATGTTGAGCACCTTCTTCTTGCCGGCCCACTGGGCGAGGCTCACGTCGCCGAGGTCCTTGGTCGCGAGCAGGAAATCGGGCGCGGCGGCGCCCGGCTTGGGCAGGTTGCCGGCAACGGAAACGGGACTGCCCTTGAGGGTGACGGTTGCCATGAACGGATCTCCGGGGTGGAATGGTTTCGGGGCGCGAAGTATGCCTACGCCCTCGCGCCGCGACAACGCCGCGGCGCTCTAGGGATGGAACAGGTAGATGCGATAGCCCGCGGCCACGATGTCAGCCGTGTCGAGCCGGAGGCGGATCCCCGCCTCGGCGTTCGCCGCGATACCTCGACCCGGACCACCGCCCTCGAGATACTCCTCCGGCGCGAACACCTTGCGTGCAGCGACCTGGTCGCGCGCGTTGGTGAGGGTCAGTTCGAGCATCGGCCACGCCTGCGTGAGGCTCGCGCGATTGCGGATCGTGGCGCTCAACACCACGCGGTTCGGGCGCGTCGGGTCGAGCGCCTGGAGGTCGGAGGCCTCGATCGTGAGCCGATCCGCGAGCCGGGGTAACGGAACGTCGCAGCCCAGGGACACGCAAGCCGTCTCGAGAGCGCTGCGCGTTTCGGGCCAGGAAGCTGCGATCTCGGCGCGGAAAAAATAGGCGCCCTGGAGTACCAGCGCGACGGCGAGTACCACGGCCAGCACGGCCCATGCTGGTGAACTGGTCGGCACGGGCTGCGGCACGGCGAAGGGCTCGAACGACGGATACCGGTCCTCCTCGTCCGGTTCCGGCACGGCAGGACGCGTTGCGCGGGGCGCTTCCTGCGCGAACGCGGGTTCGTCGGCCAACGGCATCTCGTCCCCGGAGGACAGGTCGAGATCGAGGGCCTGCGGTGGCCCTCCGTCGGCTTCGAGCAACTCCACTTCCATCGGCGCAGGCGGGAAGTCGACTTCCTCCGTCGCCGCCGCTTCGGCGTCCGTGCGCGGATCGTCTGCGCTCAGCGCGACGAACGCGTCGAATACGTTCTCGCACACGCCGCAGCGTACCTGGCCACTGGACGTCTGTAGTTGCTCGAGCGTCACGCGGAAGATCGCTTCGCAGTGGGTGCAGCGCGTGAACATCGTCATCGCGAGCGCCTCACCGCTTGATCCCCCAAAGGCATACCCAGCCCTCCTCCTCCTGTGCCGGCTCCAGCGCGAGCCAGGGGCGATAGGCGTCGCTGACGAGCTCCCGCTGGGCCGCGAGAATACCGGACAGCACCACCGCACCGCCGCTGCGGGCGAGCCCGCAGATGAGCGGCGCGAGCATGCGCAGCGGATTGGACAGGATGTTCGCCACGACCACGTCCGCGGGCTCGGGGGCGAAGCGTTCCGGTTCCTCGAACCTCGCCGTCACGCCGTTCATGGTCGCGTTGGCCCGGCTGGCGACGATCGCCTGCGGGTCGATGTCCACGCCGGTCACGGGGCCGGCCCCGAGCAGCTTCGCGGCGATGGCGAGCACCCCGGAGCCGCAACCGTAGTCGATGACCGAACGGCCTGCCGCCAGATGCTGTTCCAGCCAGCGCAGGCACAGGCGCGTGGTGGGATGACTGCCGGTACCGAAGGCGAGGCCGGGATCGAGCCGCAGGTTCAGCGCCCTCGGATCGACCGGTTCGCGCCACGTGGGCACGATCCACAGGCGTTCGCTCACCCGGATCGGCGCGAACTGGTCCTGCGTGAGCCGCACCCAGTCCTGCTCTTCCACGGTTTCCATCACCGGCTCCGCGGAGACGCCGGCCTCCTGGCAGGCAGCGCGCACCCGTTGCGCGGCGTCGATGTCGGTCGAGAACAACGCGGTGACGACGTTGTCGGCCCACACGGCGGCAGGATCCGCGCCGGGTTCGCCGAACAGCGGATGCTCGTCGGCAGTACCAGCAGCAGCATCGGCCACGTCCACGGACAAGGCACCGGCTTCCAGCAGCGCATCCGACAACTGCTCGGCGTCACCGGCCGGCACCCGGAGGCTGACGCGCTGCCAGGCCATGAAGCCCTAGACGCCCTTCTTCGCCAGACCGAGCTTGTGCTCGAGATAGTGGATGTTGGTGCCGCCACGGATGAAGGCACTGTCCACCATGATCTCCTGGTGCAACGGCAGGTTCGTCTGGATGCCCTCGACCACCATCTCGGACAACGCGATGCGCATGCGCGCAAGCGCCTGGGCGCGGGTATCGCCGTACGCGATCACCTTGCCCACCAGCGAGTCGTAGTAGGGCGGCACCACGTAGTTGGCGAACGCGTGCGAATCCACGCGGATGCCCGGGCCACCCGGCGTGTGCCACGAAGTGATGCGCCCGGGCGAAGGCGTGAACTTGTAGGGATGCTCGGCGTTGATCCGGCACTCGATCGCGTGGCCCTTGAACACGATGTCGCGCTGGCGGAACGGCAGCTTCTCCCCGGCCGCGACGCGAATCTGGGTCTGCACGATGTCGATGCCGGTGATCATTTCCGTGACCGGATGTTCCACCTGCACGCGCGTGTTCATCTCGATAAAGTAGAACTCGCCCTTCTCGTACAGGAATTCGAAGGTGCCGGCGCCGCGATAGGCGATCTTGCGACAGGCCTCGGCGCAACGCTCGCCGATCCGCGTCAGTTCCCGCGCCGACAACCCGGGGGCCGGCGCCTCCTCCACCACCTTCTGGTGGCGACGCTGCATCGAACAGTCGCGCGAGCCCAGGTGCACCGCACCCTTGTGCTCGTCGGCCAGGACCTGGATCTCGATGTGGCGCGGATTCTCGAGAAACTTCTCCATGTACACCGTGGGATTGTTGAAGGCGTTGCGCGCTTCGGTGCGCGTGGTGTTGACCGCATTCAACAGGGCCGCTTCGGTGTGGACCACGCGCATGCCGCGTCCGCCACCACCGCCGGCGGCCTTGATGATCACCGGGTAGCCGATGGTGCGGCCGATCTTGATGATCTCCTGCGGTTCCTCCGGCAGCGAGCCCTCGACGCCTGGCACCACCGGCACCCCCGCCTTCTGCATGGCGATCTTGGCGCTCACCTTGTCGCCCATCAGGCGGATCGTTTCCGGCCGCGGTCCAATGAACACGAACCCGCTCTTCTCGACCCGCTCCGCAAAATCGGCATTCTCGGACAGGAAGCCGTAGCCGGGATGGATCGCTTCCGCATCCGTGACCTCGGCGGCGCTGATGATCGCAGGTGTGTTCAGGTAGCTCTGCTGGGACGCCGCCGGACCGATGCACACCGATTCGTCGGCCAGCCGCACGTACTTCGCATCGGAATCGGCTTCCGAATGGACGGCCACGGTCTTGATGCCCATCTCGCGGCAGGCTCGCTGCACCCGAAGCGCGATCTCGCCGCGGTTGGCTATGAGAATTTTTTCGAACATGGCTCTTTGCCTGGAGCGAGAGGCGGCGCCGCGCCCGTCAACCGATGATGAACAGGGGCTCGCCGAACTCCACGGGCTGGCCGTTCTCCACGAGGACCGCCTTGACCACGCCGCTCTTGTCCGACTCGATCTCGTTCAGGAGCTTCATGGCTTCGATGATGCACAGCGTCTCGCCCTCGGTCACGCTCTGGCCGATCTCGACGAAGGCCTTGCCCCCCGGGGTGGAGGCCCGATAGAAGGTCCCGACCATGGGCGACTTGACGGTATGGCCTTCGGGCGCGGCCGGCGCCTCGACCACCGCGGCGGCTGCTGCCGCTGGTGCCATGGCTACCGGCGCGGCGGCAGGCAGCGACATGGCCGCCATCGCCTGCATCGGCGCCTGGACCATCATGGCCGCACCGTTCGTGGTCACCCGGCTGATCCGGACGCGCTCTTCCCCTTCGGTGACTTCCAGTTCGGCGATGCCCGATTTTTCCACCAGGTCTATCAACGCCTTGAGCTTCCTCAGATCCATGGCTTACCCCCTCGATTCCATGACAGACCCCAGCGCCTGCTCCAGTGCGAACTCGTACCCCCTCGGTCCGAGGCCGCAGATCAGCCCGACCGCCAGATCGGTGAAATAGGAATGGTGGCGGAAGGGCTCACGGGCGAAGACGTTGGACAGGTGCACCTCGATGAAGGGCACCTTGACCGCCGCCAGCGCGTCCCGGAGCGCCACGCTCGTATGGGTCAGCGCGGCCGGATTGATGATGACGAAATCGACCGGAGCGTCCATCAACCCCTGCACGCGCCCGACCAGTTCGCCTTCGCTGTTGCTTTGAAACACTTCCAGCGTCGCGCCCGCCTCGCGCGCACGGCGCTCCAGCCGGCCATTGATGTCGGCCAGCGTCGTCGTTCCGTAGATGCCCGGCTCGCGTCGGCCCAACAGGTTGAGATTGGGGCCGTGCAAAACGAGTATTCGCCGGCCCATCAGGAACGCTTTCGCGTGGCCGGCCCGGCGTGATGATCGGGCTTCATGACAGGGAGTTTGCCGCCGATCGCCGCAGTTTGTCCAGCGTTCGGCTCAACTGGGTCTAGCCGACGTGGACCGAATCGACCCTTCCGCGCCACTTCCGGTATGGGACTCCACCACCCGGCTGACTCGGTATCCTGCCCAGGCCTGAGGCATGGAGTTCTCGGAACTTGCCGGAAGTTGGCCCGTGAAGCTTAGAAAAGCGCTTGCACGACCGGTCCCAGCCTGGCTTCCGTAGTGGCTCCCAGAACCGTATGCACCACTTTGCCCGACCGATCGATCACGATCGTGAACGGCAGGCCACCCAGGTCGTTACCGAGCGAACGAGACATCTCGACGGCGTCCAGTTCGCCCACGAGTACGGGGTAGTTGATCCCGATTTCGCGAACATAGGCCGCAACCTTGTCCTTTTCGTCGATCGCGATCCCGACGAATTGCAGCCCTTTGTCGCCCAGGCTTTGCTGCATCCGGATGAATTCGGGGATCTCCTTGCGGCAGGGCCCGCACCACGTCGCCCAGAAATTCACCACCATGACCTTCCCCTTCCAGGCCGCGAGCGGTTTGCGTCCCCCTTCCAACGCTTCGAGCGGCGTATCGAGCAACGCCGGCGGGGTCACCGCCGGCTGGGAACCGGCATCGTCCGCGCTCGAATGGAAATACAGCCCGGCCGCGAGCCCGACCAGCGCGACGGCAATGAAGAGAAACGCTCGGGTGCTACGAGTCATCGTGATATCCGGATCCAGGTCAGCGTTTCGGAGCGGCGTCCTCGCCCAGGGCATCCAGCAACGACGCGCCGCCCGCCTTCGGCCCTTCCGCCGCGCGTTCACCCAGGCCTGACCCGAGCAATACCTGTTGCTGCTGCGGGGTATAGCAGATGCCGGCGTCGGCACAGCCCTGGGATCGGGCGATCAGCGTGAAGCGCTCCGCCCCCGCCGGCACCTTCACCGGGATGCGAATCAGCACCTCGTCCCGGTAAGTCTCGACGCGCCCGAAGAATTCGTCTTCCTTGATCCGTCCCGGCGGCAGCTTGACGCTGCCGAGCGCCACCGAAGCCGGCTCCACGGAGAACTTGAGCTTGTCGCGATACAGGTAGTAGCCCGGGGCGACGTCGTACCGCACCACGATTTCGTTGGTTTTCGTCAGTTGGGCGGACAACCGGAAGGCCTTCTCCGGCGAGAGCAGGTCCCGGTCGGCGGCCGTGGCATTCACCGTAAGCGCCAGGACAGCGAACAGGGCGGGCAGGAGGTTCTTCATGGTACCGGCCAAAGGAAACACGGAGATTTGCGCACTCAGGCCGGCCGCGTTTCGGCCCGCACCCAGTCGAGATAGGCGTCGAGCCCGGCTGCCACGGGCAGCGCGATGATCTCGGGCAGTTCGTACGGATGATGGGCGCGCAACTGACGCTCCAGGGCTTCATAGCGGCCACGCGTCGTCTTCATCAGGACCGGGACCTCGTCCGCGGATTCGACCGCGCCCTGCCATCGATACACAGACCGGCAACCGGGCAACACGTTCACGCACGCCGCGACACGCGACTCCACCAGCGCCATCGCGAGACGCCGTGCGCTGTCCTGATCGGGCAGGTTGGTGAGAACCACCAGGACCTCGTCGTCGGCCATGCCGTGGCGCCGCGGGGTTTCAGGCGACCTCGACCGCCGCCAGCGCATCGGCCACCGTCGGGTACTTCAATCGCACGCGCAGTTCGCGCTTCAGTCGCCCGTTGGCAAGGCGCCTGGACTCCCGCATGAACGACAGCAGGTTCTCCGACACCGCCGTCTGCGCTTCGCGGAAGCTCACGCGCGGCGGTCGCGGCAATCCGAAGCGCTCGGCCACCAGATCGAAATAGTCGCCCATCTTCATGCCGGAATCGTCGTTCGCGTTGTACGCCCGGCCGGAACCCCCGCGGGTGAGCGCCGCGATCACGATCCGCGCAAGGTCATCGGCGTGGATGTGATTGGTGTACGGATCGTCTTCCCGCGCCAATGCGGGCGTACCGGACGCTAGCCGCGCGAGCGGCAGCCGGTTTCCGGCATAGATCCCGGGCACACGGAGAATGACGACCGAAACGCCGTTCGCCTTGCCCCAGGCCCGCAGTTGCCGTTCGGCATCGACGCGCCGACGCGCACGCGCGTTCCCCGGCCGCAGCCGGCGCGTTTCCGTCACCCATTCGCCGCTGCAGTCGCCGTACACCCCGCTCGTGCTGATGTACACGAATCGCTGTGGTAACCTCCCGCCCCTTGCTAGCGCCCGGATGAGATTGGCGGTGCGCGTATCGCGATCGCCGGTGGTGGGCGGGGGTGCGAGATGGACCACGTCGTGCGCGAGTCCGGACAGGCGCTCGAGGCTTTCCGGGCGGTCGAGATCGCCCGCGACGGTGATCAGCCCGTGCGAGCGCAACAGCGTGCGACGCTCCACCGAATGCATCAGCGCATATACGCGATAGCGGCCGGCCAGCGCCGGTGCCATGCGCAATCCCACGTCGCCGCAGCCCACGATCAGCAGTCTTCTCATGAGCGCATTCTAGGGCCTGTTGACATATGAAACGTACCTGCGTGACCTCCACAACGAGCGCAATCAAGGCGCAAAGCACAGCCGGGGCACTATCCCCGGCGAGCATTTGTAACGCCGAGTGCGCTCGTTATGGAGGATCACCCGTAGGGCCGGGGTCTGTCGAGGCGCAGGGCGTTGTTACAAGCTCCTTATGTAGCTCCACGGCGTCGCTTGCGCCTAGCCCTGCGCCTCGACAGACCCCGGCGCAGGCACGTTTCATATGTCAACAGACCCTAGAGTAACGCCATGGCATTCCACGTCACGATCCAGAAAACCAGCCACGGCTTCGATGCCGCCGAGGGCGACACCGTGCTGGCGGCGGCACAGGCTGCCGGCATCACCCTGCCCTACGGCTGCCGCAACGGCGCGTGCGGCGCCTGCAAGGGCAAGATCGTCGAGGGCCGTGTCGACTACGGCTCGCACCAGCCCTATACCCTGACCGATTTCGAGAAGACCGCGGGCTTCGCGCTGTTCTGCTGCGCCAGGCCGCTGACCGATCTGATCATCGACGCGCGCGAGATCAGCGGCGTGGGCGACATCCAGGTGCGCAAGCTTCCCTGCCGCGTCATGAGCATCGAGAAACCGGCACCCGACGTGGCCGTGCTGAAGCTCAAGCTCCCGGCGAACGAGAAGCTCCAGTTCCTCGCCGGACAGTACATCGAGATGCTGCTCAAGGACGGCAAACGGCGCGCCTACTCCATGGCCAACCCGCCGCATGACGCCGAGCACATCGAGCTGCACGTCCGGCGCATGCCCGGGGGCGCCTTCACCGAGCCCGTGTTCACGACGCTCAAGGAAAAGGACATCCTGCGCTTCGAAGGGCCGATGGGGACCTTCTTCCTGCGCGAGGAATCGGACAAGCCGATGATCTTCGTCGCGAGCGGCACCGGGTTCGCACCCATCAAGGCCGTCCTCGAACACGCGTTCCATGCCGGCATCGAACGCCAGATCGTGCTCTATTGGGGTGGCCGTCGACCGGCGGACATCTACCTGTCGTCGCTGTGCGAGCAATGGCAGCGCGACCACGCGAATTTCAGCTTCATCCCCGTGGTATCCGATGCGCTGCCCGAGGACCAGTGGACCGGTCGCGGCGGCTTCGTGCACCGCGCCGTGATGCAGGACTTCCCCGACCTTTCCGGCTGGCAGGTCTACGCCTGCGGCGCGCCGATCGTGGTCGACTCGGCGCACAAGGACTTCACCGCGCAATGCGGATTGCCCGATGAAGAGTTCTTCTCGGATTCGTTCACGGCTTCGGTGGACGGCGTGGCACGCTGAAAGACCAACCACGCTCAACACGAAGGACACGAAGAGCACGAAGGAAGGCCCTCGAACGGGGGGATTAGATTTTCCTTCGTGCTCCTTCGCGTCCTTCGTGTTGAAAGCGTTTCCGTACCAGCCGCATCTACCCGCTGTTCCTTAGCCCTGCCGCAATCCCGTTGATGGTGAGCAGGATGCCACGCTTCACCCGATCGTCGGTCTCGCCCGCGCGCCAGCGTCGCAGCAGTTCCACCTGGAGGTGATTGAGCGGATCGATGTAGGGCGAGCGGTTGCGGAAGCTCCGTGACAATGCGGTATTGGCTTCGAGCAGTTCGCGCTGGCCGGTGATCGCGAACAGCGCCTGCACCGTGCGCTCCCACTCGGCCTGGATGCGGGTGAAGATCTCGCCGCGAAGCGCCGCGTCCGGCACCAGTTCGGCGTAGCGCGAGGCTACGCTCATGTCGCTCTTCGCCAGCACCATGTCCATGTTGGACATCAGCGCGCGGAAGAAGGGCCACTCCCGCACCATGCGGGCGAGCAATGCCACGCCCTCGTCGCCCCGTTCTGCTTTCAACGCCTCGACCGCGGTGCCGAAGCCGTACCAGCCGGGCAGCATGATGCGCGCCAGCGACCAGGAGAACACCCACGGGATCGCGCGCAGGTCCTCGATGCGATCGGACTTCTTCCGCGACGCCGGCCGGCTGCCGATGTTCATCTCCGCAATTTCCGTGATCGGCGTGGCCGCCCGGAAGAACTGCACGAATCCCGGCGTTTCGTAGACGAGATTGCGGTACGCGGCGTAGGCCGTGGCACTCATCGCCTCGAGAATCGCGTGCCATTCGGGCTGGCCGCCACTCGCGCTCTGGTGCCCCAGCAACGTCGCCTCGAAGGTGGCGGCCACGAGTGTCTCGAGATTGCGCCGTCCGATCTCCGGCTCCGAATACTTCGAGGCGATCACTTCGCCCTGCTCGGTGATGCGGATCTGCCCCGCCACCGAACCCGGCGGCTGCGCCAGGATGGCCTGGTAGCTCGGCCCGCCGCCCCGGCCCACCGTGCCGCCGCGACCGTGGAACAGACGCAATCCCACGCCATACTTCGCGAACACCTCCACCAGCGCGAGCTCGGCCTTGTACAGTTCCCAGTTCGACGTGAGAAAGCCGCCGTCCTTGTTGCTGTCGGAGTAGCCGAGCATCACCTCCTGCACGTTGCCCCGGCTCGCGAGCAGCTTGCGGTAGAACGGCACCGAGAACAGATCGTCCATGATCGGCCCGCAGCCGCGCAGGTCGGTGATCGTCTCGAACAACGGAATGATGTTGACGTGGAGCTTCGCGTCCAGCGCGGGCTCCAGCATGCCCGCTTCCTTCGCGAGCAGCGCCACCTCGAGCATGTCGCTCACGCTGCCGGCGTTGGAGATGATGTAGTTCGGCAGAGCGGCCCGGCCGTAGCGCTGCTGGAGCTCGGCTGCCGTATCGAGCACGGCGAGTTCGCGCTGCGAGTCCTCGCTGTAGCGCAGGTAGGGCGAGCGCAGCAGCCGCGGCATCTCCAGTTCGGCGATCAGCCAGCGCCGCCGTTCCTCCTCGTCGATGCTGGCGTACCCGCCGCGCCGCGCGCCCAGCCGGAACAGTTCGGCCACCACCTGTTCGTGGATGCCGCTGTGCTGCCGCATGTCGAGCGGTGTCAGATGGAAGCCGAAGATCGACGCCGCGTGCATGAGGTGACGCAAACGCCCCGCAGCCACGCGTGCGGAACCGTTGCGCACGAGCGAATCGGACAGCACGCGCAGGTCGGCGAGAAACGCTTCGGCGTCCGGATAGGGCGTGGCCTCGCCGACCGCACGCCGATCCGGCGAATGGTGATCGAGTTCGATGGAAGTGGCCGCGAGCTTGCTGTAGATGCCGATCAGGGCACGCCGGTAGGGCTCGTCGCGCCGATGACCGGATGCGTCCGGCGCGCTCTCGGCCATGGCCTCCAGTTCGGGGCTGATCGTGACCACGCGGAGGGATTGCGACAGTTCACTGCCGAGCACGTGCACCTGCTCCAGATACCAGTCCATCGCGAGCGAGCTCTGGCGGATGAGCGCGTGCCGCATCACGTCCGCGGTGACGAACGGATTGCCGTCGCGATCGCCGCCGATCCAGCTTCCCAGCCGCAGGAACGACGCGGACGGTACGACCGTGCCTGGCCAGCGCGCGGCGACCTGTTCCTCGACCTGTGTATAGAGGCGTGGCAACTGCGACAGGAACGTGTAGCGGTAGTAGGACAGGCCGTTCTCGATCTCGTCGCCCACGGTCAGCTTGAGTTCCCGCAGCACGCGCGTCTGCCACAGCGTCAGCACCAGGCGTTGCAGCGATTCCTCGGTGGCAGCACGCTCTTCCACCGTCATCTGCACGCGATCTCGTTCGTTCAAGAGGCGCGCGATCTCGAGCTGGCAATCGAGAATGCTCTTGCGCTGCACTTCGGTCGGATGCGCCGTGAGCACCGGCGAGATCAGCGCCCGTTCGAAGAAGGCTGCCGCCTGGGCGCCGGTGATGCCCGCGTCGTGTGCGCGGTCCAGCGCCGCCGCGAGCGAGCCCTCCTCGGGCGGAAGGCCTTCGAGGCGATGTGCGCGGTTGCGGCGATTCTGATGCTGATCCTCCGCGATGTTGGCGAGCAACGAGAAATAGCTGAAGGCCCGCACCACCGCGATCACGCGGCCGGGATCGAGCAGATCGAGGCTCGCCTCGAGCTCCTGCTTCGCCTGCGGATCGCGCTCGCGACGAAAACGGATCGCGGTCTGGCGGATGCGCTCGATCAGCTGGAAATCTTCATCGCCTTCCTGCTCCCGCAGGGTGGCGCCAAGCATGCGGCCGAGGAGGCGGATGTCCTCCTTCAACGGAACATCCTTGTCCTGCATCGATTCGACGGACGAGTTCGCGTTCATTCGAGGTTCCTGGACTGCGGGTGGGAGGAGTACTGCTACATGGGCGTCCTGCGTCTGCCCCCTGAGACCGTACGGAGCTGCACGAGCGCAAGATCGAGCGCCGCGCGCCGGTGCAGGGCCGCCTCCTCGGCCCGCCCGGTCTGCTCCGACAGTTGTGCGAGTTCAAGATGCGCGGTGTGCGACGGCTCGACCGCGATGCTCGCTTCGAAATAATTCCTGGCCTTGCCCCAGAGCCCGGCCTGTGAACACAGGCGGCCCAAGGCGAGCAGCAATGCCGCATCGCGCCGATGCGCGGGCAGCCAGCGCTCCGCATGCTGGATCTGCTCCCGCGTGTCCACCGCAGGACAGTCCGGGTAGAGCGCGATCAGCTGCGTATCCCATTGCTCCTCGAGTGCCGTCTCGATGATGCGATGGGCGTCGCCGCACGCACCCAGGCTCGCGAAGCTCTCGGCGACGGTGCGCGCCACCATGGCATCGCGCTTCAGGTCGGCGGGCAGCCGGTCCCACGCGTCGCGCAGTTGCTTCGCGTCGAGTGCCTTGCGTTTCAGGCTCTCGGCGGTCGCCGTGCGGCGCAACTGCGAAATCACCACGGGATCGAACACGCGCTTGCTCTCCAGTTGCGGCAGCAACGCCAGCACCCGGTCCCAGTTCTTCGCCATCTGCTGTGCCTTGAGCTCTAGCCGGAGCACTGCCGTGTGGCCTTCGCCGAGTTGATGCAGCACCGCGAGCCCGTCGTGGTACCGGCGCTCGTCCAGCAACAGTTCGGCCTGGGTGATGCGTCGCAGGTAGTCCTCCGACGCCGAACCGGACTCGACCCGCGCCAGATAGCGGTCGCGCGCCTCGAACGCACGCATCTCGTGCGCCGCGCGCGCCGCGATCACCGCCGAGAGCGCAGGCATCTCGCCCGCATCGAGCGCCGCGACGGCGGACTTCTCCGCGCGCCCGTAACGCCCCTCGAAGTACGCGCGCAGCGCCTCCACGAAAGCGAGCCGCCCCGAATCGCGTTGCCGTCGTTCGCGGAAGCGCTTGGCCTCGGCGGGCAGGGCCACAGCCAGGAACACCGCGCGCAGGAGAAAGTAGGCGATCACGAAACCGACCGCGATCAGCATGGCCGCCAGGTTGAGCGAGAGCTCGATGCGCCGGTCGGGGAGTGCCAGCAGGACGTAGCCGGTGTTGTAACGGGCTGCGAGCACCACGCCGACCGCGGCGGCGAAGAGGCCGAGCACCCAGAAGAGCGTGCGCATCGCGTGGCGCCTACTTGCGCCCGAAGCGCGGCGACCGCACCGCCTCGAGGCTGTCGCTCAGGTCGGGGAGCTTCAACGCGAGTTCGCTCTCGCCGAGCTGTTTCAGGCTCGCCGAGGCCGCCAGCACGGACTTCGCCTTGCCATCGAAATGTTGACCGAGCCACTTGCCCGCCGTCCGCAGGTCCGCCCGGAACGCCGCATCGTCGCGGGACAACAATGCGAGCCGCGCGGACAGGAGTTTCAGCTTGAGGTTCTCGCGCAGGAACCAGGCCTGTTCCGGTGCCAGCAACGGCACTTCGGGCGTATCGGCCACGCGTATGCGCAGCAGGTCCTTCAGGTCTCGCCAGAATTCGCCGGTGAGCTGCGACCAGAATCCGATGGCCGGCGGCGTCGAGGGCGCAGCCGGCGCTTCCGGCCGGCTTTCGGCGGCGAGCGGGAGGCTGTCGACCACTGCGATCAGGTTGTCGAGCTTCAGCGTGAGCCCCGGCACGTCGACGGCGGGCAGGGCCTTCAGGCGATCGATGTCGGCATTGATCACCTTGCGCAGCGGGATCAGGCTCGGCCGGTCGGCCCGCGCGAGCCGCTTGTCCGCGGCCTCGAGCGCGATCAGCGCCGCGCGCACGTTGCCGGCGAGCTGCAGTTGCTGGGCCGCGGTGGTGAGAATGCCCTCGACTTCCGCCAGCACCCACTCGTCGCGATTGCGGGCGAGCTCCTGGTAGAGCGCCTCCAGCGCGATGCGCTGGCCCTGCGTCTCCATGAGCTTCGCCTCCAGCATCCCCATGCGGCTTTCCACGTCGCGCAGCGTGTTGCGAACCTGGTCGGCGATGAGGCGCGCGTCGCGTCCGGTCGCGTCCAGTTCGCCCACTCGCTTGGCGAGATCGCCCTGCAGCAACGATGCCTCGTGGCGCGCATCGCTCCATTGCCAGAGGGCGAACAGCAACGCCACGAGCGCCACCACCATCGGCGGGGTCAGATGGCGGAGCAGGCGCGCCTTGGCGGAAGCGCCGGCGGGTGCGGGAGGAAGCGGTGCGACGGGTTCGCTCATGAAGCGTGCGAGGAAGCCGGTGTGGCGCGCGCGAGCATCGCCATGAGTGTCTCGACCATCGCCGCATCGCCACTGCCGCTGACGGCGACACGGGTGACACCGTGCCGGCGCGCGGCTTCGGCGATGCGTTCGTGCGAAGTCACGTGGAGAACCTTCGCCAGCGCCTCGCCATCCCTGCCCAGCATCGCATAGAGATTGTGGAGCCCTTCGCCACTGGTCGCGGTGACGGCCGACAGCGTCCCGTTGGTGAGCCGCGCCTGGACCGGTCCGATCGGTGCGGCCGGGCAAGCGCGGAGGTAGCACGGGACCTCCACGACGTTCGCGCCGCGGTCCCGCAGCGTGGAAGCGAGCAGGTCCCGCCCTCCCACGCCGCTGAAGATTGCAACGCGCCGGCCTTTCACGTCGAGCAATGCCACGGTGGCGAGCAACGCCTCGCTATCCGCGCCGGTGGTCGGGGTGATGACGTCGGTCACGCCGAGGCGCCGCAGCTCCGCGGCGGTACCTTCGCCGACGGCGGCCACCCGCGCTCCCGGCGCCAGCCCGCCAGCCGCGACGATCGCCGGCAGCGCGCGTGCCGCGGCGTTGGCGCTCGCGAACACGGCCAGGTCGATCGAGGCGAGGTTCGCGAGCGCTTCGTGCAGGGGTCGCGGGTCGGGTGCATCGCGAATCTCCAGAGTCGGAAACAGCACCGGTTCGCCATCTCGGCTGCGAATCAGCTGCGCCAGCGCGGCGGCCTGGTGCGCCGGCCGGGTGACCAGGATCGCGTGGCCTGCGAGCGAACCGGCTGCGCTCATCGTTCCGCGCCCTCAGGTCGCCGTATCCAGCGCGCGCAGGATCTCGCGGGCGCCTTCATTGGTGAGCCGCTGTGCGACCTCATGCCCGAGCGCATCGGCGCCGTCCGCGGCACGAACGGTCTCGCGCATCGCGCGAGCGATGCGCGAACCGTCGGGGCTCGCCACGAATCCCCGCATGGTCGCCCGGCCGTCGGTGATGGTCGCGAAACCGCCCAGCGGCACCGTGCAATTGCCGCCGAGATCGCGGCTCATGGCGCGCTCGGCGCGCACGCACCAGGCCGTATCCGCATCGTCGAGCGGCGCCAGAAGGCGCTGCAGGTCGTCGCGCCCGGTCCGGGTCTCGATCCCGATGGCGCCCTGGCCGACCGCCGGAAGACTTTCCTCGGGCGACAGCAGGCTAGCGATGCGCGCACCGAGGCCGAGCCGCTTGAGACCCGCCGCCGCGAGGATGATCGCGTCGTACTGACCCTCGTCGAGCTTGCGCAGTCGCGTCTGGACGTTGCCGCGCAGCGGCTCCACGCGCAGGTGCGGGAAGCGCGCGCGGATCTGGCTTTCGCGCCGCAGGCTCGAGGTGCCCACGACGGAACCCGCCGGCAGCTCGGACAGGCCGCCGAACCGGTTCGAGACGAACGCATCGCGGGGATCTTCGCGTTCCCCGATGGCGGCGATCTCGAATCCCTCCGGCAGGTTCACCGGCACGTCCTTCATCGAGTGGACGGCGATGTCGGCATGGCCGTGCAGCAGGGCGTCTTCGAGCTCCTTCACGAACAGCCCCTTGCCGCCGATCTTCGCGAGCGAGGAACCGAGCTTGCGGTCACCCTCGGTGGTCATGCCCAGCAGTTCCACCCGCAGGCCCGGGTGCAGGGTTTCGAGCCGAGCGCGGATGTGTTCCGCCTGCCAGAGCGCGAGGGCGCTTTCGCGGGTGGCGATGACGATTCGGTCGGGGACGGCGGCGGGCACGGTCGGGCTCCAGGTGCGAGCGTCCGATTCTAGCAGCCGCCCTCGCGGGAATCCGCCGATTCTCAGAGATTGCGGGCGCCGTTCACCCGTTGGGCGGCGCGGGCTGCCATCATTCCATCGAATTCGGCGGTACCCACCCGCGACACGGCGGAGCGATTGATGCGTCCGGCGAACTGCTCGGCGAACCAGACCGTGCCGTCCCGGCGCCAGGCTTTCACGACATTGGTGAACGTGCCGCCCATGCCGGCGCGAAGCTGTTCGCTGTGGTCCTCCGCGGCACCGAAGTCGGCCGTGAGCCGCTCGATCACCGTGAGAAAGCCGGCCTCGTCGAAGAACACGGCCGCGACGACCACCTGGCTCTCACGAATGTCGAGCAGGGCTGATTCGACCGGCACCCCCGCGAAGGTTCTAGCGAGCCCGGATCTCAGGCGACAACGCGAGATGCGCGGTTCCATCTCGCACGTGAAATCGTCGAGCCCGGCGACCTCCGGCCGCGCCGTGCCAGGCGCCGGAAGTGCCAACTCGGCCGCTGCGCACTCGATGCCCAGGGTGAACGCCAGGACCACCACGGGCAAGACCCTCAAAGCAGGCTCTTCCCGAACTCCCGCACCACGTGGGCCTGCCGGCGCGAGACCGGCAGCTTCTCGTCCAGGCCGGTCAACAGTGCGAGCCAGCCGCCCTCGCCGTCCTCGGCCGCCTTCTCGAAACCCGCCAGGTGCGCCTTCGCCACGAGGCAGCTGCGATGGATGCGCACGAAGCGGCTCGCGAACTCCTGCTCTAGGCGGGTGAGCGATTCCTCCAGCAGGAACTCGCGCTCGCGGGTGCGGATCGACACGTACTTCAGTTCCGCCCGCAGGTAGAGGATGTCCGGCACCGGCACGAGGATGACGCGGCCGCGCTCCTGCACCGACAGGTGGGTGCGTGCCTCGGGCGACAGCTCCTTCAATACATCGAGGCGGAGCGGCGTCAGCGCCCGTGCGCGCGTCACGGCATCGAACAGGCGACGCAGGCGGATCGGCTTCAGCAGGTAGTCGACGGCATGCAGCTCGAAGGCTTTCACGGCGTAGGCGTCGAAGGCGGTGGTGAAGATGATCTTGGGCGGATCGGAGAGCTTCTGCAGGTGCTGCGCGGCCTCGAGGCCGTCCATCTCCGGCATGCGGATGTCGAGCAGCACGAGGTCGGCCTCGCGCTCCTGCAGCAGCTCGATCAGCTCACGGCCGTTCGCGGCTTCACCCACCAGCTCGATCGGCAGCGTCGCGGCGCAATCCTGGAGCAGGTCGCGCATGCGGCTTCTGGCGGGTGCTTCGTCATCCACCACCACCACACGCAGAGATTGAGGATGACTCACGAACCGCGCGCCTCCGCCTTTTCCTTCACATAGGGCACCTGGATGTGCACCTGGTAGGCGTTGTCCTCCACCCGCGATTCGAGCCGCCCCTCCGCATCGAAATGCAGCGCGAGGCGCTCGCGGATGTTGCCCAGCGCCATCTTGTTGCCCGCGTGATGTCGGCCTTCCTTGCGATACGGATTGCGCAGCAGGATGTGCACCTCGCCGCGCACCTGGTAGATGTTGATGCTCACCACGCCCGGCTCGGGCGAGGGCTCGATGCCGTGGTAGACGGCATTTTCCAGCAACGGCTGCAGAACCAGCGGCGGGACCATGGCATCGCGCGGCATGTTGTCCACGTGCCAGTCGATGCGCAGTCGGTCGCCCAGGCGAAGCTGCTCAAGGTCCAGGTATTGGCGGCACAACTCGACCTCGTTCGCGAGCGGCGCGAGGTCGCGGTTGTCCGCCATGAGCACCCGGAACAGGTCCGCCATGTCTTCGAGTGCCGCTTCGGCCCGTTTGGGCTCGCTGCGGACCAGGGACAGCACGGCAGTGATGCTGTTGAACAGGAAATGCGGGCGGATTCGCGCCTGGAGCGCCTGCAACCTCGCCTCCGTCAGCGCGGGCGACAGCGCCCGGCTGCGCAGGTGGAAATAGAAGAGCACGAAACCCGCTCCGGCGAGCGCGACCAGCAGTTGGCGGTCGAGACGGCCGGCGTCGACGTCGAGGAAAGGCATGGCCACCCGGTTTGACAGGGTGGTCGCACCGAGCACCAGACCCACCGCCAGCAGCAGGCCGGCCCGGTAGTCGACCCGTTGCAGAACGCGGCTGAAGGCGCCCAGCGCCAGCAGCGACAGCACCAGCACCGGTTGCACGTACATCGAGATGATCGAGAACTCTTCCACGACCTCTCTCCATTCCGCGGTCCGCAGCACCGCGGCGCCCAGGGACAGCGCAGTCACGATGAGGACCGTCCGCAGCCAGACCCCCAGGTTGAGGAAGTCGGGAAGGCGGTCCGGGTACCGGTTCTGATTTATACTCGCCATCCTTCCGAAGTCCAGACGCGGCGCGGGTTTCCGGGGATCACCGCGGTCGTCGCCGAGTGTGCGCGAAACGGGTGCGCGGATGCGCACATCATGACCACCAATGAATTCTGAGCAAGGCCCCAAGGGCGCGCAACCGACGGCAGCCGGCGCCACCACCTGGTCGGGGCGATTCGCCGAGCCGGTCGACGAGAGAGTCAAGCGGTTCACCGCCTCCGTGAACTTCGATCGCCGGCTCGCGCCGTTCGACATCGAGGGTTCGCTCGCCCACGCACGCATGCTTCGTGCCGTGGACGTGCTCTCGCCCGGGGACCTGGCGGACATCGAGCGCGGCCTCGGGCAGATCCGCGCCGACATCGAAGCCGGGCGGTTCCAGTGGTCGCTCGATCTCGAGGACGTGCACCTCAACATCGAGAAGCGCCTCACCGAACTGGTGGGCGACGCCGGCAAGCGCCTGCACACGGGCCGCTCACGCAACGACCAGGTGGCCACCGACGTGCGCCTGTTCCTGCGTGCCGCCATCGACGACATCCTCGTCCTGGTTCGCGACCTGCAACGCGCGCTGGTCGATCTCGCGGCGGAACACACGGACACCGTGATGCCCGGTTTCACGCATCTGCAGGTCGCGCAGCCGGTCACGTTCGGCCACCACCTGATGGCCTACTACGAGATGCTCGCCCGCGATGCGGCACGGCTGCGCGATGCGCGCGTCCGTGTGAACCACCTGCCGCTCGGCGCCGCCGCACTGGCCGGCACCAGCTACCCGATCGATCGCGAGCATGTCGCCCGTGCGCTCGGCTTCGACGGCATCTGCGCCAACTCGCTGGATGCGGTGTCCGATCGCGATTTCGCGATCGAGTTCACCGCGGCGGCGGCGCTTGCGATGACGCACCTGTCGCGCCTCTCGGAGGAACTGATCCTCTGGATGAGTCCGCGCTTCGGCTTCATCGACATCGCGGATCGGTTCTGCACCGGCTCGTCCATCATGCCGCAGAAGAAGAACCCCGACGTGCCCGAGCTCGTACGCGGCAAGACCGGGCGGGTGAACGGCCACCTGGTTGCGCTGCTGACGCTCATGAAGTCGCAACCGCTCGCGTACAACAAGGACAACCAGGAAGACAAGGAGCCCCTGTTCGACGCCGTGGACACGCTCACCGATGCGCTCGCGATCTTCGCGGCGATGATGCGCGGCATCACGGTGAACAAGCCCGCGATGCGCGCAGCGGCGCTGCAGGGTTTCGCCACCGCCACCGACCTCGCCGACTACCTCGTCAAGCGCGGACTGCCGTTCCGCGAGGCCCATGAGGCAGTAGCGAGGGCCGTGCGGCACGCGGCGGACCAGGGCGCCGATCTCGCCGACCTGCCGCTCGACGTGCTGCGGCAGTTCTCGCCGCTGATCGGCGAGGACGTGTTCGCGGTGCTGACGCTGGAAGGCTCGCTCGCGAGCCGCGCGCATCCGGGCGGGACAGCACCTGCGCAGGTCCGGGCTGCGATCGCGGCCGCGCGGCAGGCACTGGGCGGCACATGACGCTCCCGCTGCCGGCGCTGTTTTCGCTCGAGGGGCGGAGCGCGCTGGTCACGGGGGGCAGTTCCGGCATCGGCCGGACCATCGCGCTCGCGCTGGCCGAGGCCGGCGCCAACGTCGTGCTGCTGGCCCGCGATCGCCAGCGCCTGGAAGAGTCCGCCGACGCCATCGAAGCCCTCGGGCGCGGTGCGGCCTGGTTCGATTGCGACCTGTCGGAGCGCGCATCGCTGGCGGACGCGGCGATCCGGGCGGCGAAACCCTTCGGTGCGCCGGACATCCTGGTGAATGCGGCCGGAATCAATCGCCGGCCGCCCCTGCCGCAACTGACGGCCGACGACTGGGACGCCACGCTCAGGCTCAATCTCGACACCCCGTTCTTCCTTGGGCAGGCGCTGGCGCCGGGCATGGCCGCGCGCGGCTGGGGCCGCATCGTCAACATCGCGTCGCTGCAATCGGTGCGTTCCTTCGGCAACAGCGGGGCCTACGGCGTATCGAAGGCCGGCATCGCCCAGCTCACCCGGGTGCAGGCGGAAGCCTGGTCGGCCAAGGGTGTGAACTGCAACGCGATCGCGCCGGGGTTCTTTCCGACGCCGCTCACCCGCGCGGTGTTCGATGATCCGCAGCGCGCCGCCGGACTGGCTGCCCGGACGATGATCGGCCGCAACGGCGCCCTGGAGGACCTGCGCGGTGCGGCCGTGTTCCTGGCATCGCGCGCCTCCGACTACGTGACCGGTCAGGTCCTGTTCGTGGACGGAGGGTTCTCCGCCGGTTGACGGCCCGGGCCGTCTCGCGTTGCTCGAATGTGCCCTAGCTGCTAGATTCGCTGTCCCTTGCACGCGGCGGGCTGCCCCGTGCCACAACCATTCCAGAACGGGGAGGAGCCATGAGTTTCGGGACTTTCGTCCGCTGTGCCGTCGTATCCGCGGCTGCGCTGTGCATCGCACTGCCCTCCCAGGCCCAGGACAAGAAGACCAGCATCAAGGTCGGTTTCGTGACCTTCCTGTCCGGCCCGGCGGCCGGGCCCTTCGGCGTGCCGGCGAAGATGGCGGCGGAAGCCATCGTCGAATCGCTCAACGCCGGCAAGGCGCCGCCGCCCTACCAGAGCAAGGGCTTTGGCGGACTGCCCATCGAGATGGTCATCATCGACGAGGCCGGCGGTGCCACCAAGCAGGTGAGCGAGTACCGCACGCTGGTCCAGCGCCAGGAGGTGGACTTCGTCATCGGCTACATCGGCAGCGGCGACTGCCTGGCAGTGGCGCCCGTGGCCGAGGAACTGAAGAAACTCACGGTGCTGCTGGACTGCGGCACGCCGCGCATCTTCGAGGATGCCTCGTACAAGTACGTGTTCCGCACCCGACCGCATGCCACCATGGATGCGGTCGCTGCCACGATGTACCTGCTCGACAACCGACCTGCGGTGAAACGCATCGCCGGCATCAACCAGAACTACGCCTACGGCCAGGACTCCTGGAACGACTTCGAGGCCACGATCAAGACCATGAAGCCGCAGGTCGAAATCATCACCTCGCAGATGCCGAAGTTCGGCGCCGGCCAGTACGGAGCGGAGATCTCGGCGCTGATCTCGGCCACGCCGGACGTGGTCCACTCGAGCCTTTGGGGCGGTGATCTCGAAGCCTTCATGCTGCAGGCGCAACCTCGCGACCTGTTCAAGGCCTCACAGCTGGTGCTGGTGGCGGGCGAACCCTATCTGCACCGACTGCCCGGCAAGATCCCCGACGGCACGATCGTTGGCGCTCGCGGCACCAACGGCGTGTTCGCCCAGGATTCGCCGCACAAGCGCTGGCTGCAGGAGATCTACAAGGCCAAGGCCGGCCTCGATCCGAACTATCCCGCGTACAGCACCGCCCAGGCTTTCCTCGGCTTGAAGACCGCCTACGAGAAGGCCATGCGGACCAAGATCGGTTCGGCCATCCCCATGGGTGCCGCGAAGAACGTCAAGGAGGAGATGGAGAAGGCCTACTCGCCGCCCAACGAGGACGAAGTCATCGCCGCGTTCGAGAAGCTCGCCTTCGACAGTCCTTCGGGCCGCGTCAACATGACGCTCGGCAAGGGCCACCAGGCGGTGATGGGGACGGCCTACGGCACCACGCGCACCGAGAACGGCGTGGTCAAGGTCGGCAACATCAAGTACTACGACGCGGAGCGCGTGACCCCGCCCGAGGGCATGACCTCGCTGGACTGGATCAAGTCGGGCTTCAAGCGCAGCAAGTAACGACGTCGTCGACGAATGAACCACCTGCTGGCCGTCCTCATCGACGGCATCAACTACGCGTCGTGGCTCTTCATCATCGCCGTGGGCCTCACGCTCATCTACGGCGTGATGAAGATCCTGAACATCGCCCACGGCAGCCTGTACGCGCTGGGCGCGTTCGCCGCCGTGTCCTTCACGTCGGCCTGGTACGCCCAGGGCTACGCCGCCGCCGGCAGCTTCGGCATGCTGGCACTGGCGGCTGTCGCGGTCGGGCTCGTGTCCGGCCCGCTGATCGAGCGCGGGTTGCTGCGCTTCATGTACGGCAAGGACGAAGTGGTGCTGGTGCTGGTGACCTATGCGCTGTTCCTGATCCTCGAGGACTTCATCAAGCTCGTGTGGGGTGTCGATCCGCTGTTCGTGCAGGGACCGAACGGTGAAACGCCCTATGCGCTGCTCGGCAACTTCGAGATCGCCGGGCTTTCGTATCCGAACTACAACCTGCTGCTGGTCGGCGTGGCGGTGGCCACCGGCGCGGTCCTCACGTGGGTGCTCGCGCGCACGCGGGCCGGCAAGCTGCTGATCGCCGTCATCCACGATCGCGAGATGAGCGCGGCGCTGGGGATCGACGTGGGTCGCACCTACTTCGTCACGTTTACCGTGGGCGCGATGCTCGCGGCGGTGGGTGGCGCGCTCACCGCACCGACCGTATCGGTGGTCACCGGCATGGGGGCGGAGGTCATCGTGATGGCCTTCGCGGTCGTGGTGATCGGCGGACTGGGCAGCCTGCCCGGCGCAGCGCTTGGCGCTCTCATCGTGGGCCTTGTACGCGCGGCATCGATCCACTACCGGCCCGAGCTCGAACTGTTCAGCGTCTACCTGGTGATGGCCGTGGTGCTGATCGTGCGGCCCAAGGGCCTGTTCAGCGGCGCCGAGGTGCGCAAGATATGAAGCTCGATCGCACCACGATCGCGCTCGCGGTTGTCACCGTGGTGCTGCTGGCCGCCTCGCCGCTCCTGCCGACATGGGCCATGTCGCTCGCCAACGTGGCCCTGTGCTACGGCACCGTCGTCCTCGGGATGATGCTGCTCATGCGCACCGGCCTGGTGTCCTTCGGTCATGGCCTTTACTACTGCCTGGGTGCCTACGCCGCGGGCACGGTGGACCAGATCTTCAAGCTGCCGGACATGGCACTGATGATCGCGTCCGGTGTCGTGGTGACCGCCGTGGTGGCGACCATCCTCGGCCTGCTGCTGTCCCGCTATCGCGAGATCTTCTTCGCGATGCTGTCGCTGGCTTTTTCCATGATCCTCTACGGCCTGCTCGTGAAGACCTCCGCGCTGGGCTCCACCGACGGTTTCAACATCTCGGCCAAGACCCTCTTCGGTATGGTCATCGAAGACGACAAGCGGCGTTACGCGGGCTTCGGCATGACGGTGATCATGACCATGCTGTCCGCGTACCTGCTGAACCGCTACCTGCGTTCGCATCGCGGCCGGCTGGCCGAAGCGATCCGCGACAACGAACTGCGCGTCGAATACATGGGCGCCTCGGTGCGCGCGACCGTGCACCTGCACTACGTGATCTCGGCCGTGCTCGCCGGCATCGGCGGCGCGCTGATGGCGATCAACATCGGCCACATCGACCCGGAAATGTCGTACTGGCCGCAGTCCGGCGAGTTCGTGTTCATCGCCATCCTGTCCGGCACCGGCAACGTGTTCGCGCCGCTGGGCGGCGCGCTCGTGTTCGAGACCATCCGCAGCTTCGCGTATGAATATTCGCCCAACACCTGGCAGATGGTGCTCGGCGTCACGATGCTGGTGGTGATGATCTTCCTCCCCGGCGGGCTATGGTCGCTGTTCGTCCGGAAGAAGGCGGCCTGACCATGGGTGTGATCCTCGACGCGAAGGGTCTGAACAAGAGCTTCGGCGCCGTCACGGCGGCGAACGACATCAACGTGGCCGTGGAACAGGACTCGGTGGTCGGCCTGATCGGCTCCAACGGCGCCGGCAAGACCACGTTCATCAACATGGTCACGGGCTACCTCAAGCCGACCTCCGGTGCGATCCATTTCGAAGGCCGCGACATCACGCCGCTGAAACCCCGGCAGATCACGCAACTGGGCATCTGCCGGTCGTTCCAGATTCCGCAGCTCTTCAACACGATGACCGTGGCGGAAAATCTCATGGTCGGCGTAGGCATCATCGCCACCGCGGGCAAGGGCTGGGCGGACGCGAGCCGCCAGTCGATCACGCCGGAGAAGGCTGTCGACGCGATACTGGACCAGTTCAGCCTGGGCGCGTACCGCGACCGCCAGTCCGGCCTGTTGCCCGAGGGCACGCGCAAGCTGCTCGATATCGCCATGGCGATGGTGGTCAAGCCGCGCATCCTGCTGCTCGATGAACCCACCAGCGGCGTCTCCGCCGACGAGAAATTCGTGCTCATGGACATGGTCATGGCCGCGGTGCGCGAGGGCAAGGTCACGGTGCTGTTCGTCGAGCACGACATGGAAGTGGTCGAGCGCTACACGCATCGCGTGCTCGCGTTCTACGAGGGCCGCATCATCGCCGACGGCGACCCGGCGAAGGTGCTGGACGATGTCGAAGTGCGCAAGTACGTGATCGGGGAAGCGATCCACCATGCTTGAGATCGCGAAGCTCGACGTCTCCATCGGCTCGGTCGCGATCCTGCGCGGTGTCGACATGAGCGTCGGCGAGCGGCAGTTCGTCGGACTGATCGGCCGCAACGGCGCGGGCAAGACGACGCTGATGCGAGCCATCATGGGCATCCTGCCGGCCAGGGCCGGAAGCATCTCGTTCCTCGGCAATTCGCTCGAGCGCACGCCCACGCATCGGCGTGCGCGCGCAGGCATCGGCTACATGCCGGAGGACCGGCGGCTGGTACCGGCGCTCACGGTGGAAGAGAACGTGCTGATCCCGGCATGGGCCGGCAGCGGCGGCGACTACGAGGCGCGGCTGCAGCGGGTCTACAAGATGATTCCCGAGGTCGAGACCTTCCGCGCCCGCAAGGGCCTGCAATTGTCCGGCGGACAGCAGAAGCTCGTGGCGCTCGCCCGTGCATTGATGTCGGGCACCCGGCTGCTGTTGCTCGACGAGCCGTTCGAGGGCGTGGCCCCAGTCCTGGCGCGGCGACTGGCGGAAGTGATCGCCGGCCTCAAGGACGAAGGCCTGTCCATCGTCCTGACCGAATCCGATCTGTCGCACTCGCGCGACATGCTCGATCGCGTCTACTCGATCGACCGCGGAGCCGTTGCGCAGATCTAGGCTGGCTCTGCACCGTCAAGAACACGCCTCGCCCGCCGTAAACTGAGGCGATGGAAACGTATGGGACGGCAGCGACCGTCCGCCAGCCCTGGCGGTTCGGGTCGATCATCCTCGCGCTGGCCCTGCTGACCGGCGCCACTGTCGCTGCGTTCGGCTTTTATGCGTGGCGCACGGTCGCGGACGAGGAAACACGCCGCGTCGAGAATCTCGCGCAACTGGCCGGCCGCTCGGCATCGCTGTACTACCGGCAGTTCGGCATCGCACTGGGCGACCTGGGGGCGGAACTCGGCGAAGCCGGTGCGCAGCTCACGCCGGCCCGGGCGAGGCAGATGCTCGACCGCACCCGTGATCACGCCCCCACGATGCTGCTGGTGGCGTTGATGGATCCGGCGGGCCGTCCGCTGGCGGTATCCGCGGCGCGCAGCGGAACGCCGAAGGCGCCCGACCTGGTGTTCCCGACGTCCGGCGACAAGGGGAGCGGAGTCACGGCGTTCGGTGTCGAGGTCGGTCACCCCATCTACTCCCCTCTGTTCAACGAGTGGATGGTGCCGCTGCGGCACGAAGCCCGGGACGAGAAGGGGCGCCTGCGCCATGTCCTGTTCGCGCTCGCTTCGCTGGACGATCAGGCCGAGGCGTTCCGCGATCTGGCGGTGCCGAACGGCTGGATCATCGGCATCCTGCGCGACGACGCGTACTTCCAGGGTCGCTGGCCCGCGTCGCTCAATCCGCCGAATGTGTTCTCGGAACGCTTCTCCGGCCCCATCGAGCGCTGGGTGCGGGCGAACCCCGGCAAGCCCGGCGGGTCCCTCGTGGGCACGAGTCCGATCTCCGGCGAGAAGCGGTTGATCGGGCTGCACCGGATCGAGGACCGGCCGATGACGCTGTTCCTGTCCGTTCCCTACGCGATGATCTGGTCGCAATGGCTCGCGGTGGTCCGTGTCCCGTTCTGCCTGTTCCTGTTTCTCGCCGCAGGCGCGCTCTGGGTCAGCCGGCGCATGGCCGCGCAGCAGGCGCTGTGGTCACGCGAAGTGGGGCAACGGCAATCGCGGCTCGAACTGCTGCACCGGATCGCGACCGAAGTCACCAGCGGCATGCCGGCGCGCGAGGTGGTGCGGCGTACGCTCACCGCACTGGCCGCGCGTTATCCCGACCTGCGCGCCTGTTATTCGACGCTGGACGACAACGGTCGCCTCGAGGTGAAGGACAGCGTCCAGCCGCCGGACATCCGGGACATCACGGGCCTGGTGCTCGACTACGCGAAGGACCCGGAATACCTGGCTGCGCTGCGGCGAGGCGAAACGGGCATGCTGCACCACTGGGGCTCGGAGGCGCGCGCAGCGGGCTCCGGGCGACCCGCACCCGAGCGCGCGTCGCTCGAAGTGCCGCTCGCCGACCCGGGTGGCCTCGTCGGCCTGCTGTGCCTGGACTCGGCCCGACCACACGAGTGGACCGAGGACCAGCAGGCCACCTTGCGCGAAGTGGCCGCGCAACTCGCGCTCGCGCTGAAGGAGGCGCAGGCCGAGCACGCTCGCGCCCAGGCGATGGCGAAGCTGGCCGAGCGCGAGGATCTGTTCCGGCGGTTGACGCAGCTCTCCTCCGACTGGATCTGGGACCAGGACGCCGACCTGCGTTTCCTGCCCCGCCCTGCCGACGATTGGGAGAAGGCGCATCTGCGCGCGAATGCCTGGGTCGGCAAATTGCGCTGGGAAGTGACGGACAACATCTTCGATCCCGCGGTGCTCGCCGATCACCAGGCGACCCTCGAGCGTCGCGAACCCTTCCAGGATCTCCAGTACCACCGCGTGAAACCCGACGGCACCAAGCGCTGGGTCTCGGTGAGCGGCGTCCCCATGTTCGATGTCGACGGCCGTTTCCTGGGCTATCAGGGCATCGGTCGGGACATCAGCCAACGCAAGGTGGCGGAGCTCGCGTTGCAGGAGAGCGAAGCGACCCTCGCCGCGATCTTCCGCAGCGCCTGGGACGCGCTGTTCCTGATGGATGCCGACTCCGGCCAGATCATCGACTGCAATCCGCGCGCGATCGCGCTGTTCGAAGCGCCGGGCAAGAACGATCTGGTGGGGCGCGTGGGCAACAGCATGTTCCGGCAGCCGCTGCAACGCACGATTCTCGACGCGGCGCTCGCCCGCGTGGAACGGGGCGAGCCCTGGCACTATGAAGGCGAGTTCGTCACCCTGAAGGGCAATGCCTTCTGGGCGGACGTGACCGCCGCGAAGCTCGACCTGCCGGGGCAGCGCACGACCCTGGTCCGCATCGCGGACGTCAGCGAACGGCGCGCCGCCCAGGCCGCGCTCGAATCGAGCGAAGCGATGTTCAGTGCCGTCTACAACAGCTCCCGCGATGCGCTGTTCGTGGGCAACATCGCCGACGGCACGGTGTTCGACTGCAACCGCCGTGCGATGGAGATGTTCGAGGCCCGGGACAAACGCGGCATCGTGGGACGACCCGGCCGCACGCTGTTGCGGCATCCGCTGTCGCGCATCGAGCTCGCCGATCGGCTGAAGCGCATGGAGCGCGGCGACATCCTGCGCACGGACATGGTGTTCCGGACCCGGAAGGGCAAGACCTTCTGGGGCGAGATGGTGGCGGTCAAGCTGGAGCTGCCCGAGCGCAGAGCCTATCTCGTTCGCGTGGCCGACATCAGCGAGCGCAAGCAGTCCGAGGCGCAGTTGAAGGCGAGCGAACAGCGCTTCCGCGACCTGTCCGAGCTGTCTTCCGACTGGTTCTGGGAACAGGGACCGGACCTGCGCTTCACCCAGTTCGTGCAGGGGCTGAACAAGTCGGAACGCAAGGACGAATCGATCCTCATCGGGCGCCTGCGCTGGGAGCTGCCCTTCATCACCGATCTTGCCGACCCCAAATGGGACGAGCACCGGCGCGCCCTGGAGGCCCGCGAGCCCTTCGCGGACTTCGTCTTCGCGATCGAAGGTACCAGTGGCGGATGCTGGGTCTCGATCAGCGGCAAGCCCCTGTTCGACGAGCTTGGCCAGTTCCTCGGCTATCGCGGCACCGGCAAGGACATCACGGAGCGGCGCAACACCGAGGAGCGCATCCGCTACCTCGCACAGCACGACGAGCTCACCGGCCTCGCCAATCGCGCGACGCTGCAGACCTCGCTGGCACGGGCGATCGAACAGGCACGCCGGCATTCGCGGCGCGTGGCGGTCCTGTTCATCGACCTCGATCGCTTCAAGATCATCAACGACACGCTCGGCCACGATGCCGGGGATGCGGTGCTGAAAACCGTGTCGGCGCGCCTGCGCGACAGCCTGCGCGGCTCCGACGTGATCGCGCGTCAGGGCGGTGACGAATTCGTGGTGGTCGTCGAGGAGTTCTCCAACGAAACGGACCTCGCCGGTGTCGCGCGCAAGATCCTCGAGACCTTCGAGCAACCGTTGAATCTCGGCGGCCAGGAGTTCCTGCTCACGGCCAGCATCGGCATCGGCACCTATCCCGACGACGGCCGTGACGTCCAGGGCCTGCTGAAGGCGGCGGACATGGCGATGTACCGGGCCAAGGAAGCCGGCAAGAACAACTTCCAGTTCTACTCGCCGCAGATGAACTCGCATTCGTTCGAGCGGCTCGCGCTGGAGGCCGCGCTCAAGCGCGCACTGGAACGCGGGGAACTGTTGCTGCACTACCAGCCCAAGCTCGAACTCGCCACCGGCCGCATCGCGGGTGCCGAGGCACTCATCCGCTGGCAGCATCCGGACATGGGCCTGGTATCGCCGTTGCGCTTCATCCCGATCGCGGAGGAAACCGGCCTCATCGCTCCGATCGGCGCGTGGGTCCTCGAGGAGGCGTGCCGCCAGACCAAGGCGTGGCAGGCCGCAGGCCTCGGCGCACTGAGCATCGCGGTCAATCTGTCCAGCCGCCAGTTCGTACAGGGCGCGCTGCTGGAGGAGGTGCTCTCGGCACTGAATCGAACCGGCCTCGAACCCCGTCACCTGGAACTGGAACTGACCGAGAGCACCGTGATGCAGAATCCCGAGCGTGCTGCCGGCGTTCTCGCAGAGCTCGCGGCCCTCGGCGTATCGCTGGCGATCGACGACTTCGGCACCGGCTACTCCTCGCTCGCGTACCTCAAGCGCTTTCCCGTGAGCACGCTCAAGATCGATCGATCGTTCATCATGGACCTGCCCGACGATCCCGACGACGCCGCGATCACCCGCGCCGTCATCGCGCTGGCAAGAAGCCTCAAGCTGACCGTCGTTGCGGAGGGCGTGGAGACCGGACGACAACTCGACTTCCTCTCGGCCCACGCCTGCGATCTGGTGCAGGGATTCTTCGTCGCGCGGCCGCTGCCGGCAGCGGCCTTCGAGCGCTTCATGCGGGAGCATTTGGGCGCAGCAACGAGCGTGTAAACTCCGGCGCAGTTCGCCTCTCCTCCACCGCCCGACCTCCCGGCAGTTCCGCACACCCATGACCGACCAGCACGAGCCTTCGGGCTTCGCCACGCGCGCGATCCACGCGGGCCAGGCGCCGGACCCGACCACCGGCGCCGTCATGACGCCGATCTACGCGACCTCCACGTACAAGCAGCACTCGCCGGGCGTGCACACCGGCTTCGAGTACGCCCGCACGCACAATCCGACCCGCTTCGCGCTCGAGCGCTGCGTCGCGGACCTGGAGGGCGGCCACGCGGGATTCGCATTCGCCTCCGGCCTGGCCGCCAGCGGCACGGTGCTCGAGTTGCTCGACGCGGGCAGCCACATGGTGGCGATCGACGATCTCTACGGCGGCAGCTGGCGACTGTTCGAGCGGGTGCGCCGCCGCTCCATGGGACTCGACGCCACGTTCGTGAATCCGGATCAACCCGACGCGATCGCGCAGGCGCTCCGGCCCGACACGAAGATGATCTGGGTGGAAACGCCGTCGAATCCGCTGCTCAAGCTGACCGACCTCGCGGCGGTCGCGGCGCTCGGCAAGGCACGAGGCATCCTGACCGTGTGCGACAACACCTTCGCCTCGCCGTGGGTGCAGCAGCCCCTCACGCTGGGCTTCGACATCGTGGTGCACTCGGTGACGAAGTACATCAACGGGCACTCCGACATGATCGGCGGCCTGGTCCTGATCCGCGACGACCCGGCGCTCAACGAAAAGCTCTCCTACATGCAGAACGCGATCGGCTCGATTCTCGATCCGTTCTCCAGCTTCCTCGCCCTGCGCGGCGTGAAGACGCTGCCGCTGCGCATGGAGCGTCACTGCGCGAATGCGCTCGAGATCGCGCAGTGGCTCGCGCGCCATCCGAAGGTGGAAGAGGTGTTCTATCCCGGCCTGCCCGGCCACCGCCAGCACGCGCTCGGGCGCCGGCAGATGCGCGGCTTCGGCGGCATGGTTTCGGCGCGCCTGAAAGGCGGCATGGACGAAACGCGCCGTTTCCTCGAGCACTGCGAGTTGTTCACGCTGGCCGAGAGTCTCGGTGGAGTCGAAAGCCTCATCAGCCATCCGGCGACCATGAGCCATGGTTCACTGCCCGCCGAACGCCGCGCTGCGCTGGGCATCGGCGACAACCTCGTGCGCCTTTCCGTGGGTATCGAGGATGCAGCGGATCAACGGCGCGACCTCGAACGCGCATTCGCAGCGATCTGACGGTCGGGAACGATGGATCTCGCGCCACTGACGCGCCCGCGCACGGTATTCGCGGCGATCTTCCTGGTCACGCTCGGCCTGCTGGCCTACGGACTGTGGCTGCAGCACGCCGAGCACCTGGAACCCTGCCCGATGTGCATCCTGCAGCGCTACGCGTTTGCGGTGGTGGGCGTGATCGCCCTGGTTGCTGCCCTGCACGACCCGAAGTCCCTTGGCGTCCGCATCTATGCCGGGCTCACGGTGCTCGTGGCCTTGGCCGGCGGAGGCGTGGCCGCGCGCCAGACCTGGCTCCAGCACAACCCGCCCAAGATCGCCGACTGCGGGCCCGGACTCGAGTTCATGGTGGAGTCCTTCCCCCTGTCCGAAGCCCTGCCGATGATCTTCCGCGGCTCCGGCGACTGCTCTAAGGTCGACTGGACCTTCCTCGGGATGTCGATTGCGGAGTGGGCACTCGCCTGCTTCCTGGGGCTTGTGATCGTGGGCCTGGTACTGGCGATCCGGGGATCTTCCAGAGGGCGCTGAACCGCCTCGGCGTCTCAATTCGCCGACCAGGGTGCCGTTATGGGGTTGGATGATGAACCCCGCCACGTCTGCTGCCGGCCCTTCCAGGCCCCCGGGCTCGATCGCGTTCGCCTTCGGCGTGCTCGCGGCGGCCCTGCTCGTCTTCACGATCTTCTTCGGCGTCTACGCGTGGACGACGGTGAAGCTCGAGAAGATGGCGGAACTGCGCAACCTCACCGACATGGCTGCGCGTTCCTCGAACCTGTTCTTCCGCCGCTACGCCCAGCTCCTTCCGCTCCTGGGCGATGACCTGCTCGACGCCGGCGGTGTCGGCCGGCCGGAGGCGGTGCGCACCCTGCTCGCACGCTATCAGCGCGCCCAGCCCGATCTGGCGCGCATCAACCTGTTCGCCCCCGACGGCGCGCTGCTGGCTTCCTCGGGGACGGTCGATCCGCTGAAAGCGCAGCGCTATCGCGAAGACCCCGCGTTCCAGGAGGCCTTTGCCCGGACGCTCACCCGGGACGGCCTGATCATCGGCCGGGCGATGTACGGCATGTTCGTCCGCGACTGGATCGTGCCCTTGCGGATGCGCGTCCTCGATCGGCGTACCGGCAAGCCCGTGCTGGTGATCTCGGCCGTCGTCCAGCTCGACCAGCAGCAGGCGCTGTGGCGCGGCCTGGACTTGCCGGCCCACGGGGCGATCGGGCTGGTACGCGACGACGGCTACGCGATTTCACGACTGCCGTTGCCGGAAGATCCCCAGGCCTTCTATGCAAAACCGGGCCAGACCGCCGCGTGGGACCACCTGTCGGAACACGGATTCCCGCAGTCGGGCGAGTTCAACGCCGTAAGCCGGCTGGACGGGGTCGACCGGATGTTCGCCTTCCGCCGGCTGGCCGACTATCCGGTCACGGCCTACTTCGCCATCCCCCGGCAGGCGTTCTGGGAGGCATGGCGTCGACGCGTGCAGGTCCCGTTCGCCATTTTCGCGCTGTCGCTTGCCGGACTGGTCTTCGCCGCCGTCTGGACGGGTAACCAGCAGGCCGCGCGCGAACGCGAACGCGACGATGCCGAAGCCGCCCTGCGAGGCCGCGAAGCGGAGTTGAAGCGCCAGACCGCCCTGCTCGCGCAGACGCAGCACGTCGCGCACATCGGTGGTTGGGAATTCGACCTGCTCACACAGCAGCTCTACTGGACCGAGGAGACCTACCGCATCCACGAAACCTCGTCCGAGGAGCTCGAGCCCACGGTGGAGCGGGCGATCGAGTTCTACGCGCCGGAAAACCGGGGTGCGGTGCGCGCGGCCATCGAAGACTCGATCCGTACGGGCGAGGCATGGGACCTCGAACTCGAACTCATCACGGCCCGCGGGCGGCGCATCTGGGTCCGCGCCACCGGCGTCCCGGAACTTGGGCCCAACGGCATGCCGGTGAAGCTTTCCGGCTCGTTCCAGGATGTGACCGAGCGCCGCCGTGCGGACGAGCGCATCCGGCGCCTCGCCCACTACGACGAACTCACCGGGCTCGCCAACCGCAACCTGTTCAGCTATCACCTGTCGCGCGCGCTCTCGCACGCCGAACGCTACGGCAAGTGCTTCTCGGTGCTGTTCATCGACCTCGACCGCTTCAAGAACATCAACGACACGCTGGGTCACGACGTGGGCGACGCGGTGCTCAAGGTCATCGGTCGCCGGCTGAGCGAAGCCACGCGTGGCGCGGACGTGGTGGCGCGCCTCGGGGGCGACGAGTTCGTCGTGGTCGCGGAGGAAGTCTCCTCGGCTCGCGATTCGGCGGAGATCGCGCGCAAGCTGCTGGCGCAGATCGAACAGCCGGTGCCCGCGCAGGGTCAGGAGTTCATCCTGACTGCGAGCATCGGCATCGCCACCTTCCCGGGGGACGGCCGCGACATGCAGACGCTGCTGAAGCATGCCGACATCGCGATGTACCGCGCGAAGGAGCGCGGCAAGAACACCTTCGAGTTCTATTCGTCCCATTTCAACACCGCCAACGTCGACCGCCTGTCGCTCGAATCGCGACTGAAGCGCGCGATGGGGGACATGGACCAGTTCATCCTCCACTACCAGCCGAAGGTCTCGGTGGCCGACGGTCGCATCATCGGCGTGGAGGCACTGGTGCGCTGGATATCGCCCGACCGCGGCCTGGTCCCGCCCTCGGAGTTCATTCCGCTCGCCGAGGAAACGGGCCTCATCGGCAGCATCGGCGAGTGGGTCCTGGAGACCGCGAGCCGCCAGGCGGTCGCCTGGCGCAAGGCCGGCCTGGCGCGGCTGCGCGTCGCCGTGAACATCTCCGCGCGCCAGCTCTACTCGGATCATTTCGTCGCGCAGGTCCGCCGCGTGCTCGCCGACACCGGTGTCGAACCCGACGCGCTGGAACTCGAGGTGACCGAGAGCGTGATGATGCAGAACGTGCAGCAGATGGCCGAGCGGCTCGGCGAGCTGAAGGCGCTCGGCCTGCACATCGCCATCGACGATTTCGGTACCGGCTACTCGTCGCTGTCCTACCTGAAGCGCCTGCCGATCGACAGCCTCAAGATCGACCGCTCGTTCGTGAAGGACGTGCCGGGCAACGCGGACGACGCGACCATTGCGCGCGCGATCATCGCGCTTGCCCACAGCCTGCGGCTCGAGGTGGTGGCCGAGGGCGTGGAGACCAACGCCCAGATCGAGTTCCTGCGCGACCTCGCGTGCGACCAGATCCAGGGCTTCGTCTTCAGCAGGCCGGTGCCGCCGGCCGAGCTGGAGGAACTCGTCCGCCGCGACGTCCGCCTCCCCATGGCGCGCGCGCGAAACGCCGCCTGATTCGCTCCGCCCCCTCGGGGCCTCTCGTTTCCGATCCGGTACCGACGACTCGACGTCCGATGTCCGACACGACCCCAGCTCCGGCCGGCCCGATGCCGCTCCGCCCCAACCGGTCGGTGCAGCGGCTTGCCGTGAGTTTCGCCGGCATCGCACTGCTCGTGCTGACGCTCTGGATCGTGTTCGCCGCCTATGCATGGCGCACGGTCAAGGACGAGGAGGCAGGCCAGCTGCGCACTCTGGTGGACCTCGCCGCCCGCTCGTGCGATGTGTTCTTCCGCCGCCACGCCGGCGACCTGCCGGCGCTTGCGACGGACATCCGGACCGCCGGCGGCCTGCGCGACCTGGCGGTCGTTCGCAAACACCTGCTGCGTTTCCAGGGACGCTCGACCGAATTCGCGGCCATCGAAGTGCTCTCGCCCGAGGCCCGGGTGCTGGTCTCCACGTCGGCAACCGACGCGATCCATCCCGGCGAACCCACCGTGCTGCTCGAGGACTTCGAACGCGCTTCCGACCGCGATGGCGTCCACGTGGGACGTCCGTTCTACAGCACGGTCCTCGGGCAATGGATCATGAGCCTGCAGATGCGCGTGGCCGGCACCGACGGGCGTGTGCAATACGTGCTCTCGGCGCTGCTGCGATTGTCCGACCAGCAGGCGCTCTGGCAGGGCGTGATGCTGCCCGAGGGTGCAGCGATCGGACTCCTGCGCGACGACGGCTTTCTGCAAAGCCGCCTGCCGCTCGTGCCGGACCCCGCCGCGATCTACGGCGAACGTCACACCGGCTATCTCACCGACCTCCTCGCCCGCGAGCGCTACCCCGAAGCCGGCATCACGGAAGGGGTGAGCGGCATCGCCCGCAATCGCCGGCTGCTGGCGTTCCACCGCCTGCAATCGCAGCCGATGACGGCCTACCTCACCATTCCGATGGAGCTCGTCCAGAGCGCCTGGCGCCAGCGTGTGCAGGTCGCCTTCGCCCTGTTCGGCGTGCTGCTCGGCGCAGTCGGATTCGCCGGTTTCTGGGCCGTTCGCAGCCAACGCCAGGAAAGTGCACGCCGCGACCGTGCAGAGGCCGTGCTGCTCGGGCGTGAAGCGGAGCTCGAGCGCCAGACGGTTCTGCTCCAGGCAACGCAACGGGCGGCCGGTGTTGGTGGCTGGGAAATCGACGTGGCTTCCGGCCGGCTCTACTGGACCGGGGAGATGTACCGGATCCACGAAGTCACGCCGGAGTCGTACACGCCGGAGCTCGAATCGTCGCTCCAGTACTTCGTGCCCGAGGTACGGCAGACCCTCCGGGACGCGGTCGAGTCGTCGCTCGGGCACGCCCGATCCTGGGATCTCGAACTGGAGCTGATCACCGCCGCCGGCCGCAGGATCTGGACGCGCGCGACCGGCGCGGCGCAGATCGCATCGAACGGCCGAACGGTCAAGGTATCGGGCTCGCTGCAGGACATCAGCGGCCGGCGGGCCGCCGACGAGCGCATCCGCCGCATGGCGCACTACGACGAGCTGACCGGACTCGCCAACCGGGCGCTGTTCGCACTGCAGCTCTCGCACGGCCTCGCGCGCGCCGAACGCTACGGGCGGCGTCTCGCCGTGCTGTTCGTCGACCTCGATCGCTTCAAGAACATCAACGACAGCCTCGGCCACGACATCGGCGACGAGGTGCTGCGCGTCATCGGCCGGCGACTGGTCGAATCGGTACGCGCGGCCGACCTGGTCGCCCGGCTCGGCGGCGACGAATTCGTGGTGCTGATCGAGGAGCTGGATGCTCCCGAGCGGATGGCCGAGCTCGCGCGCAAGCTCCTGCGCTCGATCGAGCAGCCCATCGCCGTGGCGAAGCGCGAGTTCCTGCTCTCGGCCAGCATCGGCATCGCGACCTATCCGGCCGACGGCCTGGATACGCAGACGCTGCTCAAGCGCGCGGACATCGCGATGTACCGGGCCAAGGAACAGGGCAAGAACACCTTCGAGTTCTTCTCGGCGCATCCCGAGGTGCCCGCGGTCGACATGCTCTCGCTCGAGGCACGCCTGCGCCGCGCGGTCATGGAGCTGCGCCAGTTCGTGCTGCACTACCAGCCGAAGGTCTCGGCCGTGGACGGTCGCATCACTGGCGTCGAGGCGCTGGTGCGCTGGTCCACGCCGGAAGGGCTGGTGCCGCCCGGCGAGTTCATCGCGCTCGCCGAGGAGACCGGCCTGATCGGCACCCTGGGCTCGTGGGTGCTGGGCAGCGCGTGCGCCCAGGCCGCGGCGTGGCGCAAGCTCGGCCTGCCGCCGATGCGATTGGCGGTGAACCTCTCGGCGCGCCAGTTCTACGGCGCGCACCTCGTCGAGGAAGTGACCGAAGTGATCCAGGTCACCGGCATCGATCCGCAGTGTCTCGAGCTCGAGATCACCGAGAGCGTCATGATGAAGAACGTCGAGCACGTGGCGAAGCTGCTCGCCCGGCTGAAGGACATCGGCGTGGCCATTTCCGTGGACGACTTCGGTACCGGCTATTCGTCGCTGTCGTATCTCAAGCGACTGCCCATCGACAGCCTCAAGATCGACCGCTCGTTCATTCGCGACGTACCTGGCGATCCCGACGATGCCGCGATCGCGCGCGCCGTCATCGCGCTCGCCCACAACCTGCGCCTGAAGGTCGTGGCCGAAGGCGTCGAAACGCAGGCGCAACTGGAGTTCCTGCGCGCCCTCGGCTGCGACGAGATCCAGGGCTTCCTGTTCAGTCGCCCCGTCGACGCTCAGGAGATCGAAGAGCTCATGCGACGGAACGTCCGGCTCGCGCTGCAGGGCGCAAAAGCGTCGGTGTAGCGTACCGGCCGCCGTCCGCCCAGGGCGACGGCGCGATCAGATGGCGCCGTCGGCCGCGAGCTGTTGCGCGAAGGCGTCGTCGAATCCCAACTCGCGCAGGATAGTACGGGTGTGCTGACCGACGGACGGTATCGCGTCCATGCGCGGTTCGACACCCGGCATCATCACCGGCGGCACGAGCGCGGCGATATCGCCCTTCGGCGAGGCCACCGTGCGCCAGCGATCGCGCGCCTTCAGTTGCGGATGGTCGAAGAATTCGTCCATGGTGTTCAAGCGTGCGTTGGCGATCTGCGCCGCATCGAGCCTCGCCACGACTTCGTCCGCGGTGAGTTTCGCGAACACGTCGACGATGATCGCCGTCAGCGCATCGCGGTTGCTCTGCCGATGGCTGTTGCTGTCGAACCGGAGATCGGTCGCCAGCGCAGCCTGCCCGAGGACCGAGGCGCAGAAGTTCGCCCACTCGCGCTCGTTCTGGATGCCGAAGAACACCGTGTGTCCGTCGCCGGCCGGAAAGGGGCCATAGGGATGGATGGTCGCGTGAGCGGCACCGGTGCGCGGCGGCGGCGATCCGCCGTAGTGGGAGAAGTACATCGGATATCCCATCCACTCGCCGAGCGCTTCGAGCATCGAGACGTCGAACACCGTGCCCTTGCCCGTGCGGGTGCGCTGGAACAGCGCCGAAAGGATGCCGGTGTAGCCGTACATGCCCGCCGCGATGTCGGCGATCGAGATGCCGGACTTGCTGGGCGTGTCCGGCGTGCCGCTGATGGAGACCACGCCGGATTCGCACTGGATCAGCAGGTCATACGCCTTCTTCAGTGCGTAGGGACCGTCGGGACCGTAGCCGGAGATGTTGCATGCGATGAGACTCGGATACTTCTCGCTCAGCGCATCGGAGCCGAGGCCCAGGCGAGCAGCGGCCCCGGGAACGAGGTTCTGCACGAACACATCCGCCTTCTCGAGCAGGCGGCGCAGGACCTCCGGTGCCTGCGCATGCTTCACGTCGAGCGTGAAGCTCTCCTTCGAGCGATTGAGCCAGACGAAATGGGAGGACTGTCCGAGCACCGTCTTGTCGTAGCCCCGCGCGAAATCACCCACTTCGGGGCGCTCGATCTTGATGACGCGGGCGCCGAGATCGGCGAGTTGCCGGGTCGTGAACGGCGCGGCGACGGCCTGTTCGAGCGAGACGACGGTGATGCCGTCGAGAGGCAGCATGGACTAGGGCGAACGCGCAAACGCCACGCCCACCATGCTGTCGCGCGTCGCGAGCTCGGCGAGCTTGTCTTCCGGCCAGCCTTCCGTGCCCGCGGGTCTCCGCGGCAGCACGATGTAGCGCATGTCGGCCGTGGAATCGTGGACCCTCACGTCGACATCGTCTGGAACCTGCGTACCGAACTCGGCCAGCACGGTACGCGGTTCACGGACTGCGCGGCTGCGGTAGGGGCGACTCTTGTACCAGTCTGGCGGCAGGCCCAGCAGCATGCGCGGATAGCACGAACACAGCGTGCACACGATCAGGTTGTGCACGGCAGGCGTGTTCTCCACGACCACCAGCTTGAGCGGCCCGATCTCGAGCCCGATCTCCTCCGCCGCGGCGCTGCCGTTTTCCAGCATGCGTGCCTTGTAGGCGGGATCGACCCAGGCGCGAGCCACCATCTTTGCGCCCAGAGCCGGTGAGCGCGCGTCCATGCGCTCGACCTGGCGGCGCACGTCGGCTGCCGTGAAGATGTTCTTCTCCACCAGCAGTTCCCTGACCGCCACCTCCATCATCTGGTAGTAGGTGAGCGCATCGCTGCCGTCGGGCAGCGTCTCGTGCGGGTGATCGTGATCGTGGTCATCATCGTGATGGATGTTTTCGCTCATGATGCGGCCTCCTCAGGTTTCCTCGCCAAGTGGCTCATGGCACCTCCAGCCAATGCTCGTAGATCTCGATATCCACGGTATCGGACGGTCGCCCCGCATAGTCCGGCCACAATTCGCGCTGAAAGAAACGCACGCGGTACAACGGCCGCCGGGGCAGGCCGTCGCGGGCGTAGGCGAGTTCCTCGGGATTGGCGAATTCGCCGCAGATGCGTTCCACCACGCCGGTGTGTCCACGCGCGTACCAGGGCGTGCGGACATGCCCGGGCGGATACGCACGCCGTACCCGCACGCGCTCGCCGGGACGGAACCGGGCATCCATCAGAGCTCTCCGCGGTCGTGGCGTTCGTGCACTTCGTCCATGCGCCGGCCGAGTTCGTCGATGGAGATGACGCCGCGCTGGATCAGCGTCTGCGTGATCGCATGCATCCAGCGCTCGTAGTAGGACATGCGCTCATAGGCCTGGGCCCCGAGCGATTCGATGTTGCGCCGTAGCTCGTCCACGGTGAGCAACTGGCGCTCCTTCTGGGACAGCAGCATCATCAGCGCATCGACCCGCTTCTCCCATGGCGCGTAGTCGTGCTCGGCGGGCTTCACCGTGTCGGCGGGCAGCCCACCCATGTCGTGGAAACCGCGTGCCGCGGTCGCACCGGAAAGATCCTCGAGATCGCTCATTTCCTGTCTCCGGGCTTTGCCTCTGCCGGCTTCGCTTCAGCCGGCTTGGCGGCGGCGGGAGGCGCACCAGGAGGCTGTTGCGGATTGACCTTCGCTCCGTCCACGAGGCTCGCGGGCGGGCTCACCACGACGGTCACGCCTTCCTCCACGCCGCTCGCGACTCGTAGTACCTTGCCGTCGGTGCTCGCGACGACGATCGGCACCAGGTGCGCCTTCTGCTGCGCGTCGACTGTTGCGACGAAGGTCTTCTTGTCCCTCGAGATCAACGCGCCCGAGGGTACTTCGATATAGCTCACGGCGGGAATCAGCAGCGACACGTTGACGAAGCTGCCGGCGAGGAACGTGCGATCCTTGTTGTCGAACTCCACCTCGGTGCGCAACGTGCGCGTGCGCGAGTCGAGTTCACCGGACACCCGGGCGATCTTGGCGCTGACCTTCCGCTCGGGCGCGGCCGCATCCACCACTTCCGCATCGAGCCCCGCCTTCACGTTCGGTGCGTCGGCCTGTTCGACGTAGACCGTGACCTTGAGGCGCGTCGTATCGGCGATGGTAACCAGCGGCAGCGCCGCCGTCTGGTTGCTCGCAGCGTTGGTGACCAGTGCGCCGGGATCGGCGAAGCGGCCGGTGACCACGCCGGCGAACGGGGCGCGGATGGTGCGGTAGTTGGCCAGCGTCCGGATCTCGTTGATCTGCGCTTCGGCCACTTTCACTTCCGTATTGGCGTTGTCGAGCGTCTGCTGCGAGAAGAAGCCCTGCTTCGCGAGATCGCTGGTCCGGCGCGCGATCTGGCGCTTGTTCTCCAGCGAGCTCGTGATGGTCGCCGCCTGGGCGTCGAGCTCCGGCGACTGGATCTCCGCGAGCACCTGGCCCTGCTTCACGAAATCCCCCACGTCGACGTTGATGCGCGTCAGATAGCCGCCGACCTTGCTGTAGACCGTCGTCGTCTTCGCCGCCAGGGCTTCGCCCACCAGCATCAGCCGGCGCACGTTCGGGCCGCGCTGCGACTTCGCGACGACCACGTTCGGCCCCGCCGCGAGTTGGGCAGCCTTGGCCTTGGCCTCGTCGATCTCCTTGCCCTCGCGACCCTTGAGGAAGTACCACCAGGCACCGGCGGCAAGCGTGATCAGCACCACGCCGATCACGTAAAAGACACCGAAGGATCGTCTGCCCTGCATGTGGATCTCCTAAACGGCACCCACGCCCTGCGATTCGCGTTCGAAGCGCGCATCGAGTTCGTGCAGCGTCGGCATCTTTCTGCGCAACAAGGTGTAGACCACCGGCACCACGAACAGCGTGGAAACGGTGGCGAGGATCAGCCCGCCGATCACGGCGATGCCCAGCGGGGCATTCTGCTCGCCCGCCTCGCCCAGGCCGAGCGCCATCGGGATCATGCCGATGATCATGGCGAGTGCCGTCATCAGCACGGGCCGCAACCGGGTCCGACCGGCCTCGATGGCGGCATCGACGACATTCACGGTGGGATTGGCCACCCGGTAGTCGTTCGCGAAGCTCACGATCAGGATCGAGTTCGACACACCGATGCCCACTGCCATGATCGCGCCCATCAGCGACATGACGTTCAGCGAAGTCCCGGTGAGGGTCAGGATCCAGAGGATCCCGATGAGCGCGCCCGGCACCGCCATCATGATGATGAACGGGTCGCTCCAGGACTGGAACAGCACCACCAGCAGCGCATAGACGAGGATCACGGCGAGGACCAGGCCGAGCAGCAGGCTCTTGAAGGAAGACTGCATCACCTCGTACTGGCCGCGCGTGATGATCTTGGTGGTCTTGGGAAAGTCCTTTTCGGAGGTGATCTCGGCAATGCGCTTCTCGATGTCGCGCACGGTACTGCCCAGATCGCGATCGTCGAGGTTGGCCGCGATGTCGATCACCCGCTGCACGGTGTAGTGCGAGACCGACTGGTAGCTCGTTTCCTGGCGCACGGTCGCGACGTTGCCCAGCGAGATGACGGGCGCGCCCCGCTGCGGCATCAGCGCGCGGGCGGCCGCCGGCTGCAACACCGGACTCAGCACGGGCGATACCGGAATCGCCATCAGTGCATCCACACTCGCTATCCGTTCTGGCGGGGTCTGCACCGACACCGTGTAGTTCACGCCGTTTGGATTGAGGAAGTACGACGGGTTGATGATCGCGCTCGAGGACAGCGACACCAGTGCGCTGGTAGCCACGTCGCGCTGCGTGAGTCCGAGGCGCGCCGCGCGCATGCGATCCACGTCCACCTTCAGCGCCGGATAGTTGAGCACCTGCATCTGGCGCACGTCGGCGGTCCCGGCGGTTTCCTCGATGGCTCGCTTGACGCGGGCGGCGTAACCCTGGGCGCGCTCGAAGTTCGAGTCCTGCACCTGGATGTCGATCGGCGCCGGCAGCCCGAAGTTGAGCACCTGGGTGACGATGTCCGCGTTCTGGAAATAGAACTCCGAGCCCGGATACTTCGGCGGCAGCACCTTGCGGATCTCCCGCATGTAGTGCTCCACCGGCTTGTGCGGCTTCTTGAGCAGGATGAGGATCTCCGCGTCCATGCCGCTGATGTTGTCGGTGGGCACGAGTGCGAGGTTGAAGAACAGCGGCACGCCGACCATGTCGTTGATCCGGTCGATCTCGGACTCCGGAATGATCCTGCGCAGTTCCTCCTGGATGTCGAGGACGTACTTCTCCGTCTCCTCGATGCGCGTGCCGACGGGCGCCCGGAAATGCAACTTCATGATGCCCACGTCGGGCGTCGGGAAGAAGTCGGTGCCGACCACCTTGATCAGCGCCATGCTGACACCGCCGAAGACCACTACCACCACCATCATGAAGAACCGGTGGTGCATCACCATGGTGAGGATGCCGCCGTAGAAATCCTTCAACCCCTCGAGCAGCCATTCGCGGCCATCGTTGAAGCGGGCGCCAAAGGATCGGCGGGCACCCGGCACAGGGTCGCCGTGGTGCTCGCCCTCGAGCAGTTGCCGCGACAGCATCGGCACCAGGGTGAACGACAGGATGTAGGACGCGAGCAGTGCGAACACCACCGCCAGCGCGAGCGGCGTGAACAGGAACTTGGAAGCGCCGTACAGGAACGACACCGGGAAGAACACGATGCAGATGGCGAGTGTCGCCATGGTTCGCGGCAGCGCGACCTCGCGCGAGCCTTCGATGATGGCGACGGTGAGCGGCTCGCCCATGGCCCGGTGGCGATGGATGTTCTCGACCGCGACCGTCGCGTCGTCCACCAGGATGCCGGTGGCCAGCGCGAGGCCACCGAGGGTCATCAGGTTGATGGTGTTGCCGGTCAGGTAGAGCGCGATCACGCCCGCGAACATCGCGCACGGGATCGAGGTGATCACGACGATGGTGTTGCGCCAGCTGCCGAGGAACAGCAGGATCATGAGCGACACCAGCAGAGAGGCGAGCACCGCCTCGCTCGCGACATTGGTGATGGCGGCGCGGACGAACTTCGACTGGTCGAAGTCGAGCGTGATGTCCATGCCCTCCGGGGCGCCGGCGCGAATCTCCTCGAGCAGATTGTGCACGCCCTCCACGACCGAGAGGCTGGACGCATCGGAATGCTTGAGGATGGTGAGGTAGGTGGCGCGGCGGCCATCGACGTGCACGATGTTGCTCTGGACCGTGAAGCCGTCCTCGACCTTCGCCACGTCGCCGATGGTCACCGGCACGCCGGCCGCCACCTTGAGCGGCATCCGGTTGAAGTCGTCCACCGTGGCCGGGCTGGAATTCATCAGCACGTTGTAGTCGAACGTGCCGATGCGCGCCGTGCCGGACGGGATGAGCAGGTTCGACGACTGGATCGCGTTCACCACGTCGTTGGGCGAGATGCCCTTCGCGGTCATCAGCGTCGGGTTCAGGTCCACGGAGATCTGGCGCAACCGGCCGCCGAAGGGCGCGGGCACCTGCAGCCCGGGGATCGTGAACAGCTTCACGCGCACGAAATTGAACGCGTGGTCGAACATGCGACCTTCCGGCAGCGTCTTGCTGGAGAAGGTCATGTTGACGATCGGCACCGTCGCCGGGTTGTACGTGATGATCACCGGCGGCGAGATGCCCGGCGGCAGGATGCGCAGCACCGTGCCGTTGATCGCGTTGATCTGCGCGATCGCCGCACCGATGTCCATGCCCGGATGGAAGAAGACCTTCACGAGGCCGATGCCGGGGATGCAGTTCGACTCGATGCGCTCGATGCCGGCCACCGTGGTCGAGTAGGCCCGCTCCGAGATGATCACCACCCGGCGTTCCATCTCTTCGGCCGAGAGGCCCGAATACTGCCAGCCCACGAACACCACCGGAATGTCGATCTTCGGGAAGAAGTCGACGATCATCCGCGTGGTGGCGAGCACGCCGAGCAGCAGCACGAGCAGCGACAGCACGGCCACGGTATACGGCCGGCGCAGGGCCAGCCGTACCAATTCCATCATTTCTGGATTTCCTTACCCTGGACGCCCCGGCGGGGCCGTTTGCACGCCGTACGAGCGGCGTTTCGTTGAAGTCGCAACCGTTGCGCCCGCCACTCGAGTGGTCTCATGCGAGACGACGATGATAACGCCTGGGGCCCGGCACCGTCACGCATCGGCACTTGCGATTTGCCGCGTCGATGCGCTCAGTACGTTCTCGGCATGCCGAGAACGTGCTCGCCGATGTACGCCAGGATCAGGTTGGTGGAGATCGGCGCCACTTGATACAGCCGGGTCTCACGGAACTTGCGCTCGATGTCGTACTCGGCGGCGAAGCCGAAACCGCCGTGGGTCTGCAGGCAGGCGTTGGCCGCCTCCCACGAAGCATCGGCCGCCAGCAGCTTCGCCATGTTGGCCTCGGCGCCGCACGGCTGGCCCTCGTCGAACCGATGCGCCGCCTTGAAGCGCATCAGATCGGCGGCCTGAACGTTGACGTGGGCCCGGGCGATCGGGAACTGCACGCCCTGGTTGCGGCCGATCGGCCGGTCGAAGACGACCCGTTCGGTGGCGTACTTCACCGCGCGCTCGGTGAACCAGTGGCCGTCGCCGACGCATTCGGCCGCGATCAGGATGCGCTCGGCGTTCATGCCGTCGAGGATGTAGCGAAAGCCCTGGCCTTCGGCGCCCACCAGGTTTTCGGCCGGCACTTCGAGGCCGTCGAAGAACACCTCGTTGGTCTCGTGGTTGGGCATGTTGCGGATCGGGCGGACGGTCATGCCACGGCCGACGCTCTCGCGCAGGTCGACGAGGAACACGGACAGCCCTTCGGACTTCTTCTTCACCTGATCGAGCGGCGTGGTGCGCGCGAGCAGCAGCATGAGATCGGAGTGCTGCACGCGCGAGGTCCACACCTTCTGGCCGGTGACGACATAGCGGTCGCCCTTGCGCACCGCGACGGTCTTCAGCCTGGTGGTGTCCGAACCGGTCGTCGGTTCGGTCACGGCGAAGGACTGCATGCGCAGCTTGCCCGCCGCGATGTCGGGCAGGTAGCGGCGCTTCTGTTCCTCCGAGCCATGCCTGAGTACCGTGCCCATGACATACATCTGGGCGTGACAGGCACCCGAGTTGCCCCCGGAGTGATTTACCTCTTCGAGGATGACGGAGGCTTCGGTCAGGCCCAGGCCCGAACCGCCGTAGGCCTCGGGAATGAGCGCCGAGAGCCAGCCGGCCTCGGTGAGCGCCTGCACGAAGGCTTCGGGATATACGCGCTTCTCGTCGCAGTCGCGCCAGTACGCGCCATCGAAGCGCGAACAGAGATCGCGCACCGCTTCACGCAGCGCCTGGTGCTCGCCCTCCGCGCCCGCCGTCACGCCTCGGACCGGAAAAAGCAACGGGCCGGCTTCGTGCCGGCCCGTTGCTTCTGAAGCGGAGGGATCACTTGGCGAACAGCTTCTGCAGTTCTCCGCTCTGGTACATCTCGCGCATGATGTCCGAGCCGCCCACGAACTCGCCCTTCACGTACAGCTGGGGAATGGTGGGCCAGCTCGAGAATTCCTTGATGCCCTGGCGCACCTCGGCGTCCTCGAGGACGTTGACGGTGGCCACTTCCTCGACGCCACAGGCCTCCAGGATCTGCACCGCCGCCGCCGAAAAACCGCACATCGGCGCGTCGGGGGTACCCTTCATGTAGAGCACCACGGGATTGTCGGTGACCTGTTTGCGAATGCGTTCGTTCGTATCCATGCTGGCAACTCCTAGAGTGGCTGACCGTGTCGATTTCACGCTCGTACCGGTCTGACAGTCGGCAATGTTAGCCGGTTCGCCGGGAGGGCAACAACCCTGCCGCCGTCAGGTGTACTGGCCGGCCACCACCCGCGGCCTGCCGGCAAGATCCTCATGCCCGACCGGGTGCCCGACCCCCCCGGCCCGGAACAACCCCAGCGCGGCTTCCTGCTGGTCGTATCCATGCTCCACCATCAACCAGCCGCCAGGCCGCAGATGCGCCGGGGCCCCCGCCACGATCCGTCGAATGTCGTCGAGCCCATCCGCGCCCGCGACCAGCGCACCGCGCGGTTCGTGGGTCAGGTCGGCGAGGTGCGGATCGCTCCCCGCCACGTACGGCGGATTCGACACCACGAGGTCGAAGCTTTGACCACCCAACGCCGCATACCAGTCCGACTTCACGAAGGAAACATTGCGGGCTCCGAGGCGCACGGCGTTGTCCCGGGCCACATCGAGCGCCGCAGGGCTCGCGTCCACGGCGACCACCGTGCAGTCCGGCCGCTCGAGTGCGATCGAGATCGCGATGCAGCCGCTCCCGGTACCGAGATCGAGGATGCGTTTCGCGCGGTCCCGTGGAATCGCCTCCAGCGCACGAGCGACCAGCACTTCCGTGTCCGGTCGCGGAATCAGGACGTCGGGCGTCACGCGGAACACATGGTCCCGAAACGGCTGTTCGCCGAGCACGTAGGCGAACGGCTCGCCGGCCGCCAGTCGCTCGACGCCGCGCGAATAGACGTCGAGCTCGAAGGCCGTAACCGGTTCCGCCTCGCGTGCGATGCGCTGCGCGGCCGAGAGTCCGAGACGCGCCTGGGCGAGCCGGCCCAGCAGGCGCGACGCTTCGTCGAATCCGATCTGCGTGGACGCAGCCAGGCGCGCCGCGTCTTCGCGCAATCGGGCACCCAGCGTCGGCGCCGTCATGGCCGGCGCCTCACGCCTCCTCGGCGAGCGCCGCGAGCTGCTCCGCCTGATGCTCCGCCGCGAGCGCGCTGGTGAAGTCCTCGAGCTCGCCGTCCATCACCGCATCGATCTTGTAGAGCGTGAGGTTGATGCGATGATCGGTCACGCGCCCCTGCGGAAAATTGTAGGTGCGGATGCGCTCGGAGCGATCGCCGCTGCCCACCTGCGACTTGCGCGTGGCGGCGGTCTTCGCAGCCTGGTCGCGTACCTGACTGTCCTTGATGCGCGCGGCGAGCACCGAGAGCGCCTGCGCCTTGTTCTTGTGCTGCGAACGGTCGTCCTGGCATTCGACGACGATCCCGGTGGGCAGATGCGTCACGCGCACCGCGGAGTCGGTCTTGTTGATGTGCTGGCCGCCCGCCCCGGAGGCGCGGAAGGTGTCGATGCGGATCTCGGCCGGGTTGATCACCACGTCGCTCACCTCGTCGGCCTCGGGCAGCACCGCCACCGTGCAGGCGGACGTATGGATGCGCCCCTGCGTCTCGGTGACCGGCACGCGCTGGACACGATGGGTGCCGGACTCGAACTTGAGCTTCGAATACGCGCCCTGGCCTACGATCTTGGCGATGATCTCCTTGTAGCCACCGATCTCGGAGGCGCTGTGGGAGATGATCTCCACGCGCCAGCCGTTGCGCTCGGCGTAGCGCGAATACATGCGGTACAGATCGCCGGCGAACAGTGCGGATTCGTCGCCGCCGGTGCCGGCCCGGATCTCGAGGAAGATGTTGCGCTCGTCGTTCGGATCCTTCGGCAGCAGCTGGCGCTGCAGCTCGGCCTCGAGCCGGGTCAGTTTCTCGCGCGCGCTGCGGGCCTCGCTTTCCCCGAAATCGCGCATGTCCGGGTCCAGCACCATTTCCTGCGCGGCGCCGAGGTCGTGGCGGCCCTGCTCGTGTTCCTTGTACAACTCCACGACGGGTTCGATCTCGGCGTGCTCGCGCGTCAACTTGCGGTAGCTGTCCATGTCCGCCGTGGCGCCCTCGGAGGCGAGCAGGCGATTGATCTCCTCCAGCCGCGCGGAGAGCTGCGCGAGCTTCGCCTGGATACTCGGTTTCATTGCTCGGGCGGGATGGAGTACAGGCGGGAGAGCAGCGTCACGAGACGCTCCCGCTCTTCTGCGTCGGCGCCATGGAGGGCGGCGGTCGGTGCGTGCAGGAACTTGTTGGTGATCCCGTGCGACAGCGCTTCGAGGACGATGGCCGGGTCGTCGCCGCGCGCCAGTGCCCGCGCAGCGCGCTCGACTTCGTGACGCCGCAGGCGCTCCGCGTGATCGCGCAGCGCCCGGATCGTGGGTACGCTCTTGCGCGTCTGCAACCACTGCATGAAATCCTGGACCCCTTCGGTGATGATCGCCTCGGCTTCGGTCACGGCCGACTGCCGGTTGTCGAGACCTTCCTGGACGATGCGCCCGAGGTCGTCCACCGTGTACAGGAACACGTCGCCCAGGCTGTGCACCTCGGGCTCGACGTCGCGCGGCACCGCCAGGTCGACGATCAGGATCGGGCGATGGCGGCGCACCTTCAGTGCCCGTTCGATGAGCCCCTTGCCCAGGATGGGCAGCGGGCTTGCCGTACAGGTGACGATGATGTCGTGCTGCGCGATGTGTTCGGGCAGGTCGGGCAGAGCCACCGAGCGCGCACCGAATCGTGCAGCCAGCTCGGCCGCCCGCTCGGTGGTCCGGTTCGCGAACGTGACGTTGCGCGGCTTGCGGGCACAGAAGTGCGTCGCACAGAGTTCGATCATCTCGCCCGCGCCGACGAACAGCATCGACTGCTCGGCAAGATCCGGATAGATGCGCTCGGCGACACGGACGGCGGCCGCGGCGAGCGAGACGGAACTGGCACCGATGTCGGTCCGGGTGCGCACTTCCTTCGCGACCGAGAAGGTGTGCTGGAACAGCTTGTGGAGCACGGTACCGAGTGTCCCCGCTTCTTCGGCTTCGCGCACCGCCTGCTTCATCTGCCCGAGGATCTGGGCCTCGCCGATCACCATGGAATCGAGCCCGCTCGCGACGCGGAATGCGTGGCTCACCGCCTGCTCGCTCGGGAACTCGTAGAGGAACGGATCGAGGCGGTCGGTCGACAGGCTGTGGTACTGCGCGAGCCACTGCTTCACCTGCGCCGGCTCCGCGGTCGAGCAATAGACCTCGGTGCGATTGCACGTGGAGATGATGGCTGCCTCGCGCACCGGGTTGTGCTCCACCAGATTGCGCAACGCCGGCTGCAGATTCTCGGCCGGAAACGCCACCTGCTCGCGGATCGCGAGCGGTGCGGTCTGGTGGTTGATGCCGAAGGCGATGAGCTGCATGGATTGCCCGCCAGCCGTGCAGGCGAGGCCGGGTGCGTGGACTAACGACCTGAATTATAGGGCAAGGCCGCCGCCGACCTCACCCTGTTACCGGCAGGCTACCGCCGCGCGAACGCCCGCGACAGCGCGCGCAGCAACTCGCGCCCGGGCAGCACGGCACGCGCGCCCTCCGATTGAGCGGCCGTCGACGTCAGCCGCTCGCTCAGATCGCGCGCCCAGGGCGCGTTCATCCAGTCGCCACCGGACGAAGCGGCCTTGGGTTCGGGCGTACCGGCGGGCGGCAGGCTGATCGAAGGCAGGCTGCCCGACCAGTTGCCGGCGGAGACGGCAGGCTCGGCCAGCACCGTCACCTTCCCGTCGGTTGGATCGAGCCCGGGCAGCGGCGCCGGGTTGAGCGTCAGGCGGGTGTCGTTCAGGTTCGCGTACTGCAGATCGATCGGCGTTTCCCCGGCGGGGGCGGCATCGCGGATGCGGAACTCCAGCTCGATCAGGCTGCCCGTGCCCTCGACCAGCGGCAGCAGCTTGGCCATGTCCACCACCACCAGCCCGGGGCTGCGGCGCTCCAGCAACCAGTCGAACCCCCCGGTGAGCGTGCCACGGGCAAGACCGACGAGTTCGAGCACCGCCGGATCGTAGGCCACGCGCACCAAGGCGCTGTTGAGGCCCGCGGCGGTGTCGAGCTGGATCGGCAGCCGCACCGACTCGCCCGGTCGCCCGCTGGCGTTGGCCCCGACGGATACGAGCGGGTCGGGACCAGCGAAGGTGATGGGGGCTCCCCCGGTGGGGATGCGCGGGATCTCGGCGATACCCTGGGTGGGATCGGCCAGGGTGCCCAGGGTGTTGACGTGGGCGAGCAAGCGCTGGGTGTCGAAGAAGTTGAGCACCCCGGGGCCAGTGATGTCGGCGATGATGACCGGGTCGATGACCGCCCAGGCGCCGAACCCGGTGGCCAGACCCGAGGTGCCGCGCTGCAGGGCCGCCACGTCAGCGGCGCTGTAACTCGCGTTGCCGGTGGTGTCGCCCAGGTAGCCCACGACCTGCACGGCATCGTCGGCCTTCAGAGCGACATTGGCACTGAGGACGCTCGCGTCGATGCGCTGGGTCGACCCGTAGGGGGCACTGGCGGGGACACTGGCGGTGAGGTTGAGAAGGTTCAGCGTGCCGCTGGCGGCGATGGGGCTCGCGAGGGTGACGGTGAGGATGCGCGCGCCCTCGGAGCCGCTGAAGGTGACGTTGCCGGCAAGGCCACTGGCCAACTGGGCCGCGCTCACGTTGAGCAGCGCGGCGTCATAGTCCAGGCGCAGGCTGAAGGTCTGCAGACCGACTGCAGTGCTCACACTCACGGGCAGACGGATCCCGGTGGTGTTGTGGTTGGGCAGGATGACGTCCTGGCCGGGGCCACGCATGATGTCGGGCAGGTTGAGCACGGCACCGGTGGCGGCGGGGCCGGTGAATCTCAGGATGGCATCGCCCCCGGCGGCGCCGTTGGCGTCGCCGTCCAGGGCGCGGCCGGCGGCGTCGACCCAGCCGTCGGCACGACTGTGGAGCTGGACGCTGTAGCTGCCGGGGCCGAACACGCCACCGAAGCGCACGAAGGTGAAACCTTGCTTGTCGGCATCCAGGAGCAGGGAGCCGCGGACCGGCACGGTGCTGTTGCCCACCAGCACGCGCACGTCGCTCGCGCCGACTTGCCCGGGCAGGCTCTCCAGGCTGTCGTAAAGGTTGATTCGGCTGGGGTCGAAGGCGCGGTTGAAGCGGACGTGGAAGCTGCTCTCGGCCACCGTGAAGTCGGTGACACGCAGCAGCCGGGGCTGGACGGTGATCTCGAAGCTCTGCTCGTCGGTCTCGCCGCCGGGGTCGGTGACGCGCACGGTCAGACCCACGGGGGTACCGGGGGTGACGGCCGGCGCGTTCCAGCTGAAGTGCCCGCTGGCATCGATGCTGGCACCGGCGGGCTCGCCGATCAGTTCGTAGACAAAGCCGCCGGCGTGATCCGGATCGGTGACGCTCACGTTGAATTCGACCACCCCGCCTTCGCTCACCTGCACGTTGGCGATGGGGCCGAGCACGGGGGGAGCGTTGTTCGGCGGCGCGACGGTGATGGTCACTGTCCCCGAGCCGGTCAATACACCGTCGGTGATGACGTAAGTGAAGGTGTCCACGCCCTCGAAGCCCGCATTCGGAGTGTAGGTGAAGCTGCCGTCCTGACTCAGGCTCACCGCACCGTTGGCAGGCTGGAAGAACTGGAAGGCGGTCACCGGATCGCCATTGGGGTCGGTGTCGTTTGCAAGCAGCCCGGGGGCGGGAATGATCAGCGCCTGGCCTGGCGCTGTAGTGTAGGAATCGGCACCCGCGACCGGCGAGCCTTCGACCACGGTGATGGTCACCGTCGCCTGCGCCGTGGCGATGCCGTCGGTGACGCTGTAGTTGAAGCTGTCGGTGCCGCTGAAGCCCGCGTTTGGCGTGTAGGTGAAGCTGCCGTCCTGGGTCAGGCTCACCGTGCCGTTGGTGGGTTGGAAGAACTGGAACGCCGTCACCGCATCGCCGTCGGCGTCGTTGTCGTTGGCCAGCAGGCCAGGCGCCGTCACGGTGAGCGTGCGACCTTCCTGCACGGAGTAGCTGTCAGGTTGTGCGCTGGGCAGCGTGTTGATCACATTGATCGTCACTGTTGCCTGACCGGTAAGCACGCCGTCGGTGATGAGGTAGGTGAAGCTGTCGGTGCCGACGAAGCCTGCGTTCGGCGTGTAGGTGAAGCTGCCGTCCTGGGTGAGGCTCACGGTACCGCTGGTCGGCTGGAAAAACTGGAACGCCGTCACGGGATCGCCGTTGGGGTCCGTGTCGTTCGCGAGCAGCCCCGGCGCAGGGATGGTGAGCACCCGATCGTGCAACACGTCGTAGGTATCCGCTCCCGCGATCGGCGAACCTTCGAGCACGGTGATGGTGACGGTGGCCTGATCGGTCGCCGTCCCGTCGGTGACGGTATAGGTGAAGCTGTCCGTACCAACGAAGCCTGCGTTTGGCGTGTAGGTGAAGCTGCCGTCCTGGGTCAGGCTCACGGCACCGTTGGTCGGCTGGAAGAACTGGAACGCCGTGACCGGGTCCCCATCAGCATCGCTGTCGTTCGCCAGCAGGCCGGGGGCAGCAATGTCGAGCACCCGGCCTTCCTGCACCGAGTAGCTTTCGTCCTGCGCAACGGGCGGAAGATTGCTCGGCGGCGTGACGACGATCGTGACGATTGCATCATCGAAACCGATGCCGTCGGTCACCCGATACGTGAACTGATCCGAACCGCTGAACCCCGCATTGGGGACGTAGGTGAAGCTGCCGTCCGCCTGCAACGTCAAGGTGCCGTTGTCAACGTTGTCGACGACGGAGTCCACGGCGAGTGCGCTGCCTTCGACGTCGGAATCGTTGGCGAGGACGCCGAGGGCCGTCGTGATCACGAGGCTCTGGCCGGCGGGCGTGCCGAAGGCGTCGTCCACGGCGACCGGGGGATCGTTGACCGCAAGGACGTTGATCGTGACGGTCTTCGGCGCACTGGTATCCGGACCGTCCGACGTGAAGCCGCTGGGCTCGAGCGGGCAGCCGCAATCGAGCTCGTCGTCGCCCGTATCCGTGACCGTGAACACGAAGCTGACCGTGCCGTTGAAATTGGCGACCGGATCGTAGCTGAACGTACCGTCGGGATTCAGCGTGAGCGTTCCGCTGGCAGGGCCGCTCACGAGGTTGAAGGTGAGTTCGGCCGGCGTTTCGACGTCGGTGCCCGTCAGCTGGCCATTCAGCACCGTGTCTTCCGCCGGGCTGAAGGTCGCGGCATTGGCGACCGGCACGTCGTTCACCGGGCGGATCTTGAGCGTGATCGTGCCCACGGCGGATGCGAGGCCGTCGCTCACGCGGAACGTGAAGCTGTCGTTGCCGCGGACGTTCGCGGTGGGCGTGAAGGTCACCTGGCGCGTCACGGGATCGACGGCGGACAGGGTGCCGAAGGCGGGCGCACCCTCGATCGTGTAGGTGAGCGGATCGCCGTTCACATCCGTCGCATTCAGCGTGATGACCGTCGGCGTGTCTTCGTCGAGGAACACCGTCTGCGATTGCGGGACGGGGGCGGTGTTGGGTGCGATGACGGCGACATTGAGGGCGCTTGCCGCGAACGTGCCGTCTTCGTCGGTGCCGGTGGCGGTGATGCCGTAGGTCGTGCCGCCCGCGAAGTACGTGTGCTGCACGGAGGGGGCCGATCCCGCGACCGTCTGCGTGGTGCCGTCGCCCCAGTTGATCTCCCAGTTCGCCAGGGTGTCGGCACCGGGATCGGTGCGGCCGAGCAGCAACGTATAGGGTGTTCCCTGGTCGACGGACGCGGCACCGCTCAGCGTCAACGTGGGCGCCACGTTCTGCACGGTGACGCCGAAGGTGACCGTCGAGAAGGCCGAAGGGTTGCCGGCATCGGTGACGCGAGCCGTGACCGAGACGACGCCGGGACCGTCGACCGGAACCCAGGAGACCACGCCGGTGGTCGCGTTGATCGTCATGCCCGCCGGTGCGGTATCCAGGCTCCAGGTCAGCGTCTGGCCCTCGACGTCGGTCGCGTCGAGATCCACCAGGAGGACCGAGCCCTCGAGCACGACCTGGTCGCCAACCGCCGCGATCACGGGGGCGTCGTTGACCGCATTGACCGTGAGGCTCACGGTCGCCGGCGCGGAAGTAATGGCGTTGGCCTGCGTGCCGTCGGGATCGCCGCGATCGCGCACGGTCCAGGTGAAACTGTCGGCACCGATGAAGTTGGCGTTCGGCGTGTAGGTCCAGCCGCCGGCGGGGCCCTGGCTCAAGGTGCCGAACTGCGGTGCCGTCGCCAGCGTGAAGACGAGGTTAGCGCGCGTGGTTTCCGTATCGGACGCTTCGAGTACGATCAGGCGGGGCGTGTCCTCGTCCAGCGAGATGGACTGGTTCGCAGCGACCGGCGCATCGTTGATCGGCAGCACGCTGATGGAGATGGTGGCGTCGTCGACCCCCGCCTTGCCGTCGTCGACGCGGAACTGGAAGCTGTCCGGTCCGGTGTAGCCGGGAGTCGGCGTGTAGCGGACGGTCCGGGCCGCAGGATTGAACTCGCTCAGCGTCCCATGGGCCGGGTCGCCGAGCAGCGAGTAGACGAGCACGTCGCCGTTGGCATCCGAGGCGGACAGCGTGACGACGATGGACCCGTCTTCGCCAACGTTGAGCGACTGTGCGTTCGCGACCGGCGCGATGTTGCTGGTCCGGTCGATGTCGAAGAAGCGGACGTAGTCGTCACCGCCCGTGCCGTTGGCGTTGCCGTCCAGCGGATTGCCGGACAGGTCGAAGATCGCCTTGGTCCCGGACAGGGTCAGGCGGTATTCGCCGTCGGCCAGGATGCCGGGGGTCCCGTTGGCGCCGGTGAGGAAATCGAGCGTGAGCGAGGTCTCCGGATAGGAGTAGGCCGGGCGCACGGTGATGATCACGTCGTCGTTGGTGTCGAACTGATTGTCGACACCGGCTTCGCGCAGGTCGTAGTTGGCGGGGCTCTTGGCACTGATGCTGTTGAGCGCCTCGGAAGTCGACACCTGGATGCTCGTGAACGCGAGCGCGGTGGTGCCGCCGTTGCTCGGCAACGTGCCGACACTGGTCACGGTGGGCGGCACGGTATCGCCCGAGTTGCCCAGGAACTCGTAGGCACCGATATCGAAATAGGTGAGGCCCGGCGTCGGTGTGAACAGCACGCTCGCCGCGTTGCCGAGGTTGGGTTGACCGTTGTAGGCTGAGGCAACGAAGGTGAACCCGTTGCCGGCGGACAGACCGATGGTGGGTGTCAGCGACTGGTTGCCGTCGCCGTAGTCGAACTGGACGTTGCCGTTGGCGAACAGCGTGACCGAGAAATTGACATCACCGCCGCCGGTGTCCTGGCGCGTGGCGGCCCAGCGGATGGTGATGCGGTCGGCCACCGTCTTGTCGACGAAGATGTTGCCCGGTGTGGAGCCGGACGCGGCCGACTGATTCTGGTCGGTACGCAGGTTGTCCCACAGCGGTGCGATGCGCACGTTGCGCAGGAATTCGTCGAGCGTGTTGCTGTCGCCGCCGTTGGCGGTATCCGGGCCGCCGAAATGCAGGAAGCCGTTGACCGACGCCTGCACCGAGGTATAGGTCTTGCCGTAGAACGTGAAGCTGAAGCCCGGCTGGAACGCGATGGTCGTGGCACCGTTCGTGGTGCGGAAAGGCACGGCCGCGCCGATCGTATCCGAGTACGCGTTGCCGCCCGGCGGGGGCGCTTCGACGAAGAGATCCCAGCCGATGCCGGTGTTGACCGTGGAAGGATCGTCATGCCGCTGGCGATCCTCGATGTCGCGCAGCGCCGCCTCGTGCGGATAGTTCGGCACCGGCTTCGCCGCTTCGTAGGCATTGGCCGCGTCGATGGCGGCGGATCCGGCGTCGAGACTGAAATTGTCGTCGTAGCCGTTGCCGGTGACGACGTCCTGGTCGCCGAGCACGTTGTCGGCGCCGTCGATGTCGAGGAAGCCAGGATTGCCCACCTTGCCGGCAGCGTCGTGGTTCGCCGAGACGGCGCGCCAGTCGGTCAGCGCGAGGCGCTCGGTGGCGCCCCAGCGGCCGACCTTGGCCGCCGCGGTACGCAGATCGAACAGGTTCCAGTCGGAACTGAACCCCGTCTGGCCGTCGGCCAGCACATTGATGGCATAGCCGTTGCCGATCGACAGGATGTTGTTGCGCACCCGGATATTGCCGGTGGACGAGCCCCCGACGCGCAGCGCGTCGCCGGTGTCCTGCCACACCGTGTTGTTGTACACGACCCGATCGCCGGCGGTGTGGCTGTAGGTGACGCTGATGCCGATGTTGGTGTTGGCGTAGACGACGTTGTTGAAGATCTCCGAATAGCCCACGTCGGCGATGCCGGTCGAGTTGGAATAGACCTGGTTGCGCGAGATGTTCGAGGAATAGTAGGTCCGGATGCCGGTGACGTTGTCGAACGACCGGTTGCCGACGACCCAGCCCTGGTAGCCGGTCTCGATGCCGGTGGCGTTGTCGTACGCGTCGTTGTCGGTGACCATCGACGTCGAGTTGTAGCTGTAGATGCCGATGTCGCCCGCGCCGTTGTGGTTGTAGGCGCGGTTGCGGCTGGCCGTGACGTAGCTGGAGATATTGATGCCGATGGTGGCGTTGTCGTGCACGTCGTTGCCGGTGACGAACGAACGGCTCGCTTCCGAATTGCCCGAGACAACCATGCCCTGGGTGTTGCCGTAGACCTCGTTGTCCTCGATGCGCGTACGCTCGCTGCTGGACGCGTAGATGCCGTATTGAGTGTTGTTGTGGATCTCGCTGTCGCGGATCAGCCAGTCCGAGTGGCCGCTGCCGATGACCACACCATGCGCGGTGTTGTTGTAGACGTCCATGAAACGAAGCGTCACGTTGTCGTTGCCGGTGGTGCCGACGGCTTCGATGCCGTTCTGGGCACCCGTGACGTTGAGCCATTCGAGCGTGACGTTGGACGCGCCCTGGAACGAGAACACCCGCTGGTCGGCGCTCGTGTTGCCCCGGTTGAGCACTGCATCGTGCGTCGGCAGCACCGGGCCACGGATGGTCACGCCGGAATCCTCGGCCGTGAGCACGATATTGGTGGACAGGTTGTACACGCCCGTGTCGACGTAGATCACGTCGCCCGCGTCGAGGTCGTAGGCGCGCAGCAACGCGGCCAGGCTCGCCATCGGCGTCGCTGCGGTCTTGCCGTCGTTGGCGTTGTTGCCGGCCGCGGTTGCGTACTCGTTGCCGACGAGCGACCCGTCGTTCACGTAGTAGGCGCTGCCCGCGTTCGCGATCTGGAACGGTGCATCGGAAAGGTCGGTCACGGTCGCAGCGCCGGCGTGGCCGGTCGCGCGGATCAAGGCGTTGGTGGCGATCGGGCCTGCGTTCCAGGTGAAGCTGCCGCTGCCGTAGCGGTCGACGCTCACGCCACCGGCGATCGGAATCCAGGTGGTACCGGCGTCGGTCGAGACTTCCAGGTCGACGGTCGGATTGGCCACACCTGCGGCATTGATGCGCTGGAGCTCGATCCCGGCGAGGATCGCGCCGTAGTTGTTCGTGAGGTTGGTCAGATCGAGGTTGATGCCCTGCCCGCCCGCGACGCTCACGTCGTAGCTCAGCACCACCGCCTTGTTCGTGGCGCCCGCGAGGGCACGGCGATCCACGTTCGCCGCCACCACGGCCCCTTGCAGCGCGACGCTGAAGCGCTCCGAACCGATCGCTTCGCCGCCGGCCAACGTATGCAGCACGATGCGGTAGTCGCCGTCGGCGGCCGCCAGCTGGTAGCTCAACTTGCCGCCGGTCCCGAAAGTCGAATAGGCCCAGCTCTGGTAGATCGACGCCGGGGCGGCGCCCGCGACCCCCGCGACCGAAATGGCGGTGGAGGTATTGGTCACGCTGCCGTTGAGCCGATATCGCTCCACCGGCCAGCCTTCGACCGGCGAAGTCGCATTGCCGGCATTCAAGCGCAGCACCGTGTCGTAGGGCGTCAGTCCGGCGCTGCGGAAGTCGATCTGCACCGCCTGGCCGACCTCGTATTTCTCCATGCCGTTCGGGTTGAGCACCTGCACCATCTGGGGTGCGCTCTGCGTGGCCTTCGAGGTGTTGCCGTAGGCGCCCAGATCGACGCGACCACCGTTGAACGTCGGCTCGGCGACGAAGATGGATATGGGGTCCCCACGATCCACGCCAGGGCTGCCGACCGCCAGGCGGAAATTGTCGTCGATGCCGCCGTCGATGCCACCGGAGAAGCCGAAGATGCCGTCGGCGCCGTCGATGTCGATGAACTGCGGATCGGCGACGGCGCTTTCGGCGTCGTTGCCAGTCTCATAGAACCAGTCCGACAGCGTCAGGAAGTCCCGGCCTTCCCACTGAGTCAGCTTGCCGGTGCCGAAGGTCTGGAACAGGTTGTAGTTGGAAGCGAAGCCGACCTGGGTGTCGTCGGTCACTCTCAGCGCATAGCCGGCGCCGGCGACGATGATGTTGTCGCGAATCGACGTGTTCGAACCGCCACCGGTCGCCACCACGGCGGCGTCGGTGCCGAGGTGGTAGATCGTGTTGCCGAAGAGTCCGTTGCCGGTCCCCTGGAACCCGACCATGCGCACGCCCTGCGACGTATTGTCGTAGATCAGGTTGCTGCGCACGGTGCTGTTGCTGTCCAGCTGGATGCCGAGCGCGTTGTCGTAGACCTGGTTGCCGGTCACGCCGCCGCTGCGGATGTAGATGCCGGTACCCGACGTGTGGCCGAAGACGCGGTTCTCGACGACACTGGCGTTGTTCGAGGCGCTGATCCCGCTGGCATTGGAATAGATGACGTTGCGACGGATCAAGGGACTCTGATCCGCGTAGACGCCCATGCTGGTGTTGTGGTGGACGACGTTGTCTTCGACCGTCACCCCGTAGCTGACGTTGACGCCTATGGTGTTGTTGCGGATCTCGTTGCCGACGATGAAGATGCCGTCGGGCAATGCGGCGCTCTGTCCGCTGGCGCTGACGCCCGTCCCGTTGTTGCGGATGAGGTTGTTCTCGATGCGAGTGCGCTGGCCGTAGGCCAGGATGCCCGACTGGACCTGGTTGTAGATCTCGCTGTCGCGGATGGTGAACGTGTCGTTGTTGTTCTGACTGACGTACACCCCGTAGTTGTTGCCATAGATCGCGACCGATTCCAGCGTGATGCGATCGGAATCGACGGTCTCGCTGCCGTTGACGCCGTAGTTGGCGCCGGTGATCGCGACGTTCTGGATGGTGAAATCGTCCCCTCCGGCGAACTGGAACACCGACTGACCGGTATTGCCGCGATTCAACACGGCGACGTGCCCGGCGACCTGTGGGCCGCGGATGGTCGCGCCGGAATCCTGCGCCTCGAGCCGGATGTTGGTGGCGAGGTTGTACGTGCCGGTATCGACGTAGATCACGTCGCCCGGATCGAGATCGTAGGCACGCAGCAATGCGGCGAGGCTCGCCATCGGCGTGGCCGCGGTCTTGCCGTCGTTGGCGTTGTCGCCGGTCGCGGTGGCGTACTCGTCTCCCGCGGTCGACGCGTCGTTGACGTAGTAGGCGTTGCCAGCGTTGGCGATCTGGAACGCGGCGTCGGAGACGTCGCTCACCGACACCGTGCCGTTGGTCGCGGTGGCACGGATCAACGCATTGGCTGCGAGCGGACCGGCGGTCCAGTCGAAGCTGCCGTTGCCATAGCGATCGACCGGCAGTGCGCCCGCGCCTGCGATGGGCAGCCAGGTGGACCCGTTGTCCACCGACACTTCCAGGCCCACGGTCGGATTCGCGACGCCGCCGGCATTGACCCGCAGGATCTCGACGCCTGACAGGATCATCGAGTTGGCGAGCACATTGGTAAGGGTGAGCGCCAGACCGGTGCCACCGGTGGCGTCGGCCGTGAAATCGCGGGTGAATGCCTTGTTGCGTGCGTTGCCGGCGGCGACCCACGGATCGAGTTCGTTCTGGACCTCGACACCCTGGAGCGAGATGTCGAACTTGTACTGATTGGCCGCCGACGGCCGCCAATCGGCGAAGTGCAGGCGCACGACGTAGCTGCCGTCGTCGACGGCGAAGTTCCAGTCGTAGCGTGCCCCGATTGCCCCGTTGCTGGAGTAGATGTTGCTGCGATAGATGTTCTCCGGGCCCGCGTTCGCGGCCGTGAGATCCAGGGCGGTGGAGGTTGCTATCGTGTTCGACGTGTAGCTGCCGGTGGCTGTCGTGGGCGAAATTCCCGGCGCCCAGTATCCGGGCCCGGATACTGCCCCACCCCCCATGTTGGCGAGCAGGACCGGATCGAACAACGCCATGCCAGCCGTGCGGAAGTCGATGCGCGTCGACTGGCCGACCTCGAGTTTCTCCAGCCCATTGGGATTCACGACCTGCACGAGCCGAGCCGCACTTTGCGTGGCTTCCGGAGTGTTGCCGTAGGCACCAAGATCCACGCGGGCACCGTTGTTGATTGGCTCCTGCTCGAAGCGCGACGCCGGGCTGCCGCGATCGACTCCCGGCGAGGTCGTCGCCAGGTGGAAATCGTCGTCGACGCCCCGATCGCCCTGCACCCGCTGGATGCGAACGGCATCGGCCAGGATGCGGTTGCCCGTGGAACTGCCGGCATTCGAGAGTTCGACGAGCAGGCGGCCGTTGCGGATCTCGACCGTCTCCAGGAACTCCCAGTTAGTACCGTCGGCATTGAAATCGTTCACCGTGCTCTGGCTGAGCGTGGCGATCGCCACCACGTTCGACACGGCGACCGCGCCGTCGTACACGCGATAGCTGGCCTGATTCGGTGACAAGCCGCCGCCGGTCGGCCAGCGCACGCCGATCTGATAGGTACCATCCGCGAGCCCGTCGAACGACCAGCGTGCCACCGACTGGCCGTCGCCGCCGCCGGGAATCTGCTCGATGTCCCGGCTGTAGGCCGTGTTGTAGACAGTGCGCTCGATCGGGGTGGGCGTGTATGGCGGGGGCCCGGTCTCGTCGGTGCGGCCGACGATGGACTGCCACACACCCGTGGTGGAAAAGCCGGCACCGCCGTCGTCGACAATGCTGCCATTGCCGATGGTCGACAGGTCGTAGCCGCGCTGGTCGTCGGCACCGTCGGCATCGACGAATTGCGGATTCGCGACCAGGCTTTCGGTATCGAATCCGGTCTCGTAGAGCCAGTCGGACAGCGTGAGGAAATCGCGGTCCTCCCAGAAGGCGACCTTGCCTTCACCGGTCAACCGGAAGAGGTTGTAGTTCGAACTGAAGCCGTCCTGGGAACTGGCAGGCGTGTAGAGGGCCGTGCCCGAACCCACCTCGAGGATGTTGTCGAGGATGCGGGCGTTGTTCGTATTGGCCGAGAGCCGGATCGCGTTGCCGGTCGGCTGCACGATCGTGTTGTTGTAGATGCCGCGGTCCGGCGACGTGTGGATACCGCTGGTGACGATCCCGTCCGTGGTGTTGTCGTAGATGAGGTTGTTGGCAACGCGACCCTGGCCCTCGGAGATGCCGATCGCGTTGTCGTAGACGACGTTGCCCTCGGCCACGCTGCCGCTGCCGCTCACGTTGATGCCGGAGCCGGCGTTCCCGTAGACGCGGTTGTCGCGGCCTATGGCACCGACGGTGAGGTTGATGCCGCCGGCGGCGTTGCGATAGACCTCGTTGCCGATGACGAGCGTCTGGTCGCTGTAGCTCGTGATGCCGTAGCTGCCGTTGCCGTAGACGACGTTGCCCTGGATCAGCGACCTGTATTGGCCGCCGATGCCGTTGATGGAGTTGTCATGCGCCACGTTGCCGATGATCTCGATGCGCACACCGGCGAGGCCGTTGGTGTCGCCCCAGATGCCGTAGCCGTTGCCCCAGGCGTGGTTGCCCACGATCCGACCGCCGGAGCCGTAGACCTCGATGCCGGAGGAGCCGTTGAGGTAGAGCTCGTTGTCGGATATCAGCGCATCGAGGTTGCCGGTGCCGATCTGGATGCCGTCCTGACTGTTCTCGGTCAGCTCGGAACCTTCGATGCGAATCCGGTCGCTGCCGGAGGAACTGGCCGCATAGATCCCGTGGTAGGCCCCGCGGACGACCAGATTGCGCAACGTGACGTCGTCGGCATTGACCAGTTCGAAGGCGAAGCTGGTGCCCGAGGTATTACCCCGGTTGATCACCGCCTGTCCGCCGGCCCAGTTCGGGCCTTCGATGGTGACGCCCGAATCGTCGTTGACGATGGTGATGTTGGTGGTGAGGTCGTACCGGCCGTTGTCGACGCGGATGATGTCGCCCGCGTCGAGGTTGTAGGTCTCGAGGATCGCGCGGATCGAAGCCTTCGGCGTGTTCGGCGTGAGCCCGTCGTTGCCGTCGTTGCCGATTGCCGTGGTGTACTGGTCGCCGGTGAGGGAGCCGTCGTTGACGTAGTAGATGCTGATCGGTGCGGTGACGGTGAAGAGGTTGTCCGACACGTCGAGCAGCGCCGGCACCTCGATCGACCGCACGCGGATGCGATAGTCGTTGTCGATCGGGTAGGTGGCCGGGTTGACGGTCCAGGTGTAGCCGCCGTCGTTCGCCTCGTCCGCCGCGAGTACGTTCCAGGTGACACCACCGTCGTTGGACCAGTCGATGCCGACGTTGCCGGTGAACCCGGTGGAGCGCCAGCGGATGTCGAACGTGGTTTCCTGCGGGATCGCTTCGTTGCCGTTGGGATTGGTCACCAGCACGTAGGTCGACGGGCTCTTCGAGGCCTGGGCCGTGTTGCCGTAGGCGCCGATGTTCACGTAGCCGCCGTTGTTCGCCGGCTCGTTGGCGAACGGATCGGTCGGCGCACCCCGGTCGATGCCGCTCGACGTCGCGCCGTCGAGTGTCAGCGACGAACCGAGGAACACCGGCTTGCCGGTGCCGCCATCGCTCGCCACCGGCGCGAGCGAACCGCCGTGGAAGCTGCCGTACTGGCTGCGCTCGTGGAAATCGTCGTCGCGCCCGTCGTTGGCCGGGCTCTGATAGCCCAGCACGCCGTCGGCTCCGTCCATGTCGACGAACAACGGATCGCCATACAGGCTGTTCTTGTCGCCGAAGGTCGCGGTCTGCCAGTTGAGCAGCGAGCTGCGGTCCGCACCCTGCCACGCCCCGACGCTGCCGCCGGTGGTGTAGAACAGGTTGTAGTCCGACTGGAAGCCGCTTTGCGAATCCGCCGCGACCGAGACCCCGTCGCCGGCACCGGTCCAGACGATGTTGTTGCGCAGGCGCGTGGTGTTGGCGCTCTGCTGGATGCGGATCGCATCGCCCTCGGCCGCGTAGACCGTGTTGTTGAGCAGCGTCGTGCCGCTCGTACCCGCCACCAGGATGCCGTAGAGCTCGCTGTCGTACACCAGGTTGTTGGCGACCTGCATGTTGCTCGAGACCCGGATGTTGGTCGGGTTCGAGTACACGACGTTGCGATTGAAGCCGCCCGCGGCGTAGCCCTCGATGCCGGTATAGGTGTTGCCGTACACCCGGTTCTCGGTGATGTCGCCGCCGCTCGAGACGCTGATGCCGGTGTAGTTACCGAAGACGACGTTGCGCTGCGCCGAAGCGCCGCCGAACATGCTGATGCCGGTGGCGTACTGATAGGTCTGGTTGCGGACCGTGTTGCCGGCGACCCGCGTGTTGTACGCCGCGGTGATGCCCACGGAGTAGTTGCCGTAGATCAGGTTGCCGTTGCCCGAGGCGAGATCGAGCGTACCGACCAGCGTTTCCGCACCGTTCCCGGACGAATAGACCAGCATCCCCTGGCCGTTCGCGTAGGACGTGTTGCGCTGAACCAAGGAACCGTTCGCCAGGCTGTCCAGATAGATCCCGTAGCCGGTGTTGTCGTGGACGACGTTGTCCGACACGACACCGGAAGCACCGTCGATCTGGATGCCGTGGGACGTGTTGCCGTAGGCCAGCCCGTTCGTGAATGCGGCGATGGGACCGCTCACGTAGATGCCGCGGCCGGTGTTGTTGTAGCCCGTGAGGTGATCGAAGGTTGAGAACGGCGCGTTGGTCGTGACGCGCATGCCGTCCTGGGCGTGCCCGGTCACGGTGATGTACGACAACCCGAGGTTGTCGCTGCCGTTGCCGACGTCGAGACCTCGCAGCGCGTTGCGCAGCGTGAGCCCGCTGATCGTCATGTTGTCGGCGTCGTTCAGCACGATCACCGGCTGGGTGCGATCGCCCGGAATGGCCGGGAACAGTGCCGCGATCCTCGCGACATTCCCCGGTCCGCGGATGGTAAAGCCTTCGTCCAGGCCGAGCCCGAGGTCGGTCGAGCCGGAAATCGCCACCGGATCGATCATCGAGTAGTCGCCGGTGTCGATGTTCAGGAGCGACGCCGCATTGAGATCGTAGACCCGCAGCAGGTTGGTGGCGTAGGGCTTCGGTGCCGTGGCGAGCTTGCCGGTGTGACGGTTGTCGCCGATGCCGTTCGGCGTGTATTCGTCGTTGGCGTTAGAGGCATCGTCGACCCAGTAGGTGGTGCCGTCTTCCGGCACCGTGAAGGTCTCCTGCGACCGGTCGATGACGATGGGTGCGGTGACCAGCGAGACCTGGATGCGCAGGCCGTAGGTACCGAAGTCGAGGCCGCTCGAGGACGGGATCCAGATATGTTCGCCGTCATCGGGGGTAGCGGCGATGATGGTCTGACGCAGCGCGGGACCGTTGGCGCCGTCCTGCCAGAGTTCGATGCGCACCGGCGACTCGCCCGCGTTGCCGAACGTCTCCCAGCGGATCGTGAGCGGCTTGTCCTTCTCGAGATCGGCGTAGAGGTCGGGGTAGCGCAGCTCGATGCGCGCCGGAGCGGCGCGCGGGGTGTCGAGGACGGTGTGACCGTACGCACCCAGGTCCGTGCCCTGAGCCTCCGGGCGCACGTAGGCGAACGTGCCGTCCAGGTAAGCGTCGGCGGTGCCGCTGGTCTGCTCGCGGTCGGCGATGAACCGATAGACCGCCTTGCGTGCGCCGGTGGGGATGTCGACCCGGCCGCCGACCAGTTCCCAACGGTCAGTCGTGTTGGTGGCGTTGACTCGCACCGGGGCGCCCATCTCCGCGTTGGTGCCGTCGAGGAAGCGGATCTCGATGGCACCGCGATCGCGCGGCGTCTCGACCGCGGCGCGGATGCGACCACCGAAGACGAGTTCGAGATCCTGGCCGTCGATGTCGGCAGCAGTGACGCCGGAGCCGACGAGATCCACCACCTGCTCGATGTAGCCTTCCTCGATCGTGCCGGGGCGGAAGAACTGCGAGCCCTCGTGCGGTCCGGGCGCGGCGCCGGACACCGTCCCGTTGATGTTGACCTGGGTCCAGCCGGTCAGACCGGATTCGAAACCGGCGTTCGCAAGCAGGTTCGTGTAGTTCGGCGGCACGCCCTGATCGGCGCGGGCATCGCCATCGTCGATCCCCGGACTGGTGAAGCGCAGCTGCGCGGTCACCGGCATCAGACGGAAATCGTCCTGCCCGCGGTTCATGAAGCGCGGTTCCGCCCATTGCGGATTGACGGCGGTGCGGCCGACGGAGTGCAGGTCGAAGCGCGCGATGTCGGCCTGCCAGTCCAGCACGTCGTTGAAGTCGCGCGTCCAGTAGCCGATCTTGCCGGACCCGGAGGTGTAGAGGTTGTTGTAGTCGGAGAAGAAGCCGACCTGGGAATCGTTGGCGACGTACAGGTCGTAGCCGTCCTCGGTCCACAGCACGTTGTTGCGCACGTCGATGTTCGACGCGCCGCCGGTCAGGCGGATGAGGTCGCCCGACGCCGTGTAGAGGGTGTTGTTGTAGACGCGCACATCGGACACACCGGCGACCCGGATGCCGACGCCGTCGTTGCGGTAGATCAGGTTGTGCTGGATGCGGTTGCCGTTGGCCGCGGCGATGCCCGTGGTGTTGCCAGCGATGCGGTTGAACTGGATCGTTCCGGTGAATGCACCGATCCCGGTCCCGTTGTCTTCGATGAGGTTCGCGACGTCGAACGAATCGCCGCCGACCGTGCCGCTGCCGGTCACGCCGGTGGAGTTGTCGCGGATGTGCTGGTTGCGCACGACCGCGGCCACGAGCTGCACGCCGGTGGTGTTGTCGTGGATGTCGTTGGGAGTCGCGGCACCGACGAAGCCGAAGCCGGAGCTGCCGCCGACGGTGGCGCGCACGCCGGTGGTGTTGCCGAAGATGCGGTTGCCGATGACTTCGGCGGCGGCGTTGTAGGACACGCCGATCGAGTTACCCGTGACATCGTTGTCACGGATCGCTCCGGTGAATGTGGCGTCGATCTGCAGACCAGTGGTACCCGCGGACAGCGTGTTGTGCGCGATGATGCCGGCGGCGGCGCTCGTCACCCGCAACGTCGCGCCGGACGTGAAGACGTTGTGGACCACCTTCACGTCGGTGCCGCCGGCGATGGTCGCGGCAACGGTGGTGAACGCGTTGTCGGTAACCGTGAGGCCGACGGCGCCGTCGATCTGCAGGCCACCCTGGAAGCGCAGGCGCTGCAGCACCCCGCCGATGCCGGCGTTCACCGTCACGGCGGACGTGAAGACCGCGTTCTGCGTGGGCGCGCCGAGGATGGTCACGCCGCTGTCGTTGCCGCCGAGCGTGAAGCCGGCCTGGTTTCCGGCTTCGACGTAGATGATGTCGCCGACCCCGAGGTCGTTGTTGTCCAGGATGTTCTGGACCGTATTCGCGCCGTTGGCGGTGAAGACACGCGACGCGGCGCTCAGGTTGCCGGCCACGTAGGTCTGCGGCGAGCCGCTGCGCGCATCGTTCCACGCGATGAACGGGCGGCCCGACGCGTCCACGGCGGCCGAGAGCGAGTTGACGATGCCGCGGGTCGGGCTGACGCCGCGGTTGGAAGCGTCGCCGGGCAACTGTTCGACGAAGCCGAGCGCGTTCACGTAGGTCTTCACGTAGAACGCGACGGAGTTGTCGGGACGTTCCTGCACACTGTCGTCGCCCCACACCAGATAGAGCTTGCCGCCGCCGGCCACCAGCTTGGGCGAGAACGCGCGGCCGGTGGTTGCGGACACGCCGGTGCCGCTGTCGGCACCCGGTTGCGGATCGGACCATGCACCGCCGCTGTAGCGCTGCACGTAGATCTCTTCGCGCCCCGAGGTCTGGTCCTTCCACGCAGCGAACAGCGCGCCGTCGAAGTAAGCGAGCGACGGCGTGCGGCTCGGACCCGCGTTGCTGCTGGCGTCGGCGAGCTGGGTCCAGGTGGAACCGGAGAACTCGCGCACGCGGATCTCCGCGGCGTCGCCGGTTCCCTGCACCCACGCCACGCCGACCTTGGCGCCGTCGGTGGTCGCGGTCACTTCGGACACGCCCTGCGCGAAACTCGTCACCGCGATACTGCCGCCGAGCGACACCCAGTTGCTGCCGTCGAAGCGACGCGCATGGACCTGCGGTGTGCCGGTAGTGCGATCGGCCCACACCGCGACCACGCCAGTCGCCGTCACGAGCAGCTGCACATTGTCGGCGGTGCCGGTATTGCTGATGCCGTCGCCGTCGAGCGATTCGCCGAGCGCCACCCACGCCGCGCCGCTCCACTCCGCGACCTTGATGTTCGACGTGCCGTTCGCGGCGATCTCGGTCCACGCCACCACCGGCGTGCCAGCGGCGCGCTCGACGATGCTGGGCCGGCGCGACTGCGTGAGCGTGCCGCTCACACCGCCGAACGCGGCGCTGCCGCCGAGCTGATCCCAGGTGCCGTTCTGCTGGCGCGCGACGTAGATCTCGGTGCTGCCGTTGCGCGTATCGGACCACGCCGTGTAGCGGGTGTTCGCTCCCACGGCGAGCGCGGATTCGAGCGCGACGCCACCACCCCCGCTAACACCCTGGCCGCTCGCGGAGCCGGAGAACTCGCCCCACCAGCCTGCGTAGTCAGGGCCTGCGGGTAGTGTCGCGACCGCCTGCGGATCGGCATTGGAGACCACGCCGCCGGGGGCCGGGGTCGCCACCGGCGTCACGAAGTCGGACGCAGTCCCGCTTTCGCCCGTGCCGTAGTTCACGATGTTGGATGCGCCACCGCCGGCGTCGATGAAGTCGTCGTCGCCTTCGCCGAACAGGATGTCGTTGCCGCCCTGTCCGAACAGGCGATCGCGACCGGAACCCGCCTCGTTCAGATCGGTCCCGAAATCGCCATAGAGCCAGTCGACCGCGTTGTCGTCGCCGGCGCCCGATTCGCTGTGACCATACAGGCGGTCGTGCTGCGCCCCGCCCACCAATACGTCGATGCCGGCATTGCCTTCGATCAGGTCGTCGCCCGCGCCACCATCGGCGATGTCGTCTCCGGCGCCGCCACGCAGGGTGTCGTTGCCGCCGTTGCCGTAGAGAATGTCGCGACCGGCGTCACCGGCCATGAGGTCGGCACCGTCGTTCGATCCTCGCAGGATGTCCTCGCCGTCTCCGCCGCCGAGATCGTCGCCGGCGCCGCCGCCGCCGATCAGTTCGTCATTGCCCTCTTCGCCCCGCAGCAGATCGACGCCGACGCCGCCGTCGATGGTGTCGTCATCGTTGCCGCCGAAGATCGCATCGTTGCCGAAGCTGCCGAAGATCCAGTCGTCGCCATCCTGGCCGAGCAGGCGGTCGCCGTAGGTCCCGCCGTCGATGGAATCGTTGCCCGTTCCACCTTCGACGTAGTCGGCACCGCCGAGACCTTCGATGGTGTCGTCGCCGGCACCGCCGAAGATGCGATCGCCGAACCAGACGGCATCGCTGAAGTTGCCGTCCTCGCCGCCGTCGTCGGTACCGACGATGTGGTCGTCGCCGCTGTCGCCGGAGAGGTACTTGCCCAAGCCGGTGCCGCCCAGCAACAGGTCGTCGTCGGCGCCGCCGAAGAGGCTGTCGAGGCCGCTGCCGGCATCGAGCAGGTCGTCGCCCTCGTTGCCGAAGAGCACGTCGTCGCCGGTCTCGCCGTAGATCGCGTCCAGGCCCACCCCGCCGAACAGCTGGTCCGCGCCTTCCGAACCGTAGATGCGATCGTTGCCTGCACCGCCCCATGCCAGGTCGTTGCCCAGACCGCCGACGATGGCGTCGTCGCCGAGATCGCCCGACAACTGGTCCTCGCCCTCTTCGCCGAAGATCTGGTCGTCGCCTTCCTGCCCCCTCACGACGTCGTTGCCGGTGCCCGCGAGGATCGTGTCGTCGTCGGCGCCGCCCCGGATGTAGTCGTTGCCTTCGTTGCCCCAGATCAGATCGGTGCCGGAATCTCCCGTGATGTCGTCGGCATCGAGGCCGCCGAAGATCAGGTCCGCGCCGCTGCCGCCGGTGATGATGTCGGGACCGGTCTCGCCGTAGATCGTGTCCTCGCCCTCGCCGCCCGAGAGGTAGTCGTTGGCGCTGCCGCCCCACAGGATGTCGAGCCCGGCTTCGCCGAACAGGTCGTCGTTGCCGCCCTGGCCGTACATCGTGTCGTTGCCCGCCGCGCCGTCGGCGCCGCCGACCGCTGCGTAGTCGGTGCCGAAGGCAAAGTCGCCCCAAAGCTGATCGCGGGCATTGTCGTCGCCGGCGCCGCTCTGGCTGTGACCGAACACGAGGTCGTTGCCGCCGCCGCCCACCAGGACGTCCTGGTTGGTTCCGCCTTCGAGCGTGTCGATGTCGAGCTGACCGTAGACGATGTCGTTGCCGGCTCCGCCGCGCAGCGTGTCGTTGCCGATGCCGCCCAGCAGCAGGTCGTCACCCGCGCCGCCGTCGATCAGATCGTCGCCCGCCTCGCCTTCGATCTGGTCGGCCGCACCCTGGCCGTAGATCTGGTCGTTGCCACCGCGGCCGTAGATGATGTCGCCGCCATCCAGCGCCGCGCCATCGTTGCCCATGAAGCCGCCGTAGATGACGTCGACCCCTTCGCCGCCGTAGATCTTGTCGGCGCCGTTACCGCCCTGGATGAGCGCGCCGCCGCCACCGCCGGCGATGAGGATGTCGTCGCCGATCGCATCGGTCTGGGGATTGCCGGTCGAGGCGGCGAAGTCACCGCCGATCTCCACTGGAATATCGACGTTGGCCTTGATCTCGATCTGGTCGTTGCCGCGGCCGCCATAGCCCTTGATCAGCGTTACGTCAGGTCCAAGCGCACCGGTCTCCTCGTCGATATTGGAGAAACGTCCATACAACTGCGAATAGCCGAAGGCCTCCACCATCACGGTGCCCTGACCCACCTGCTTCACCGAGAACGACTCGTCGCCGTCGTCGAGATCGCCGTGGACGCGTTGCGCCGAGCGCGCGCCCATGTTGAGTTGCAGCACCCCCGTGGTTTCATCGAGCGTCGCCAGGATGGGCGGCGGTTCGTCGCAGTCCACCTCGAACTCGATGATGGTGACGCGCGCAATCTCCAGATCGAAGGACAGGCAGAACGGGCAGAAGCCCACTTCGGCGAACACGGACAGGAAGGCGCCCATCTCGCCGCGATAGTCGAAGGCGCACAGGAAACCGTTCTGGATGACCTCGAACAGCTCCTTGCCGCGCAGCTTGCCGTCGTCGTTCGGGTCGTTGATGTTCATGTAGAGGTCGGCGAAGATGCCGCCCTTCGCACCGATCTCGGCGATGAACACGTCGGCCTTGGCGCCCGCGTAGATCTGGCTGCGCAGGACCATCTCGTCGATGTCCTTGCCGTTCGCGTCCCAGTCCGCGACGAAGAACCCGTTGAAGAAGTCCACCGGGTTCTTCGACTTCGCGTAGTCGAACATCCCCTGCGTGTCGTAGCCGAAAGTGAACTGGCCCTCGAGCGAAGCGCCGCCGCCGAAGATCACGAAGATCGGCACGCCCATCACCACGGCCACCGGTCCGAACTCCAGCTCGAAGTCGAAGCCGAACTCGAATTTCGGCGTCGTGTAGGTGAGCAGGTCCACGTTCTGGCCGAGGATCAGCTTGAACGCGGACATCGGATCTTCCAGCAGCGGTACCTTGAAGCCACCGGCGTCGTTGGCCTTGATCTCGTCCTTCTTGGCCTTGAACTGGGGGGCCACGCTGGTGAGCTGCTGCGAGATGCTGTTGGTGGGCGCGTTGGTCTTGCCGTTGAGGACGTTGGCGTTCTTGAGCTGCGTGTTGGAGGACTCGTTGCGCAGGTCGATGCCGTTCAGGTTGAAGCCGCCGAAATCGATGAAGACCCCGGCGCCCGCCGTGGACTGGATCAGGTCCGCGAGATCGAGCAGGTCGCCCACCGCCTCGATGAAGTCCGCGGTGGACTGCGGGATGATCCCGAAGTCCGCAGCGAGATCGAGCAGGGTGTAGTCGCTGCCGGCCACATCGGAGATCACCGGCAGCGGTTCCGTCACCGCATCGATAACCGGCTTCAGCGGATCGAAGATACCGGTGATGTTGTCGACGATCGGCCCGAGGAAGCCGCTCAGGAACTCGCCGAAATTCAGCCGCACGTTGTCGAACGAGACGTTCTGCAGCGTGCCGCTGAAGTTGGTGGAGTTGACGAAGTTCCAGGTGAGGTTGAAGTCCGCCGTCATCGACGGGAACTGGTCGTTCAGGAAGTTCGCGTGGTTCGGATCGGTGATGCCGAAATCACCCGGAACGCCGAGCGTGAGATCGAGGTTGATGTTGGCGCCGCCGTTGAGCGATGCCCCCACCACCTGGGCCAGGTTGAGTCCGCTGCCCAGCTCGTTGAAGGTGAGGCGGTTGCCGCCACCCGCCGGGTCCTTCAGGTCGATGGCGAACGTGAGCCCGAGATTGCTCGCGGCCTGGTTGTCGCCATCGCCGTCCGTCTCGTCCTGCACCTTGAGCCGGAGGATGCCGAGCGTGCCGCCCATGGCGAAGTCCGCGAGCTGCGCATTCGCGACGACCGTGACCTCGTTGGTCGGCAGGGTGTCGAGATAGACGCCATCGGTACGGCTCACGCCGATGCCGAGGTTGAACGTGAAGCCGAGTCCCAGTTCGACCGCGGCGTTGTCCGCCACGGCCAGCCCGAGACCGGGCAGGCCGATGTCGAAACCGATCGGCACGCCGATGGTCACGTCCTTGCCCAGGATCAGGTTGAACTTGACGTCGTCCATCTTGCCGTCGCTGTTCGAATCGACGGTGGTCATCCCGACGTCGTTCGCCGAGACGTCGGTTCCGGCGTCGTTGCCATCCTTCAGGATGTTGAGACCCGAGGCACCGAAGGCCTCGAACAGGATCTGTTTCACCTGGTTGGCGGATTGCGTCCCGCCGTTGAGCGCAACGTTCAGGCGCTGGACGACCTGCGAGCGCAGTTGCTCGATGAACTGCGCACCGTCCTTGAGACCGTCGCCGACGAACGGCAGGTTCACGCCGAACACCTGGCCATCCAGGGCATCCTGGATCGTCGCGAGGATGAGGTCGATGCCGTCGACGAAGCTGTTCATGTTGCCGAACAGGTCGATGCTGCCGATCTCCGCCGCGATGTTGGGCGCAGTGAGCGTGGTGGTGCCGGTGATGTTGGCGAGGTTGCCGATGGTGAGCTGGATGGCGTTGCTGCCGCCTCCGAGCGGCGTCACCGGGGTCGGGAAGAACACGGGCAGCGTCGCGGATGCCGAACCGGCGAGCGTCGCGGTGAGCGCACCGGTGTTCCACTGGTTCGTGTAGTAGCGATCGCCGGCAATCTGGTTGAATGCGACGTTGAACGCTGCGGGAGTCGACCCGCCGTTGCCGAGGGAGACCGTACCGTTGCGGATGAAGATGCCCAGCGGGCCGACGGCCGCGTCGAAATTGAGATTGGAACCCGTCGCGCGAGCGGTCAGCGCGATGTTGGAGTCGTCGCGGATGTAGGCGCGCGGGGTGGCGATGTTGGTGAGGTCGAATCCGAAGACCAGGTTGAGCGCCGCACCGGCGGTCACTGCGAAGTCGCCGCTGCCGCCCACGTCGATGAGATCACCGACGCCGTTCAGGTTGGTGCCGTCGGTGCTGGTGTAGCCGGCGAACTGGCCCAGATCGAGATCGAGCGCCAGGGTGTCCGAGAACGCGGTTGCGAGGTCGAGATCGAACTCGATCGACTGGTTGGCGAAGATCACCGACAGCGCACCCGGCGCGATGCCGAACGCCTGCTCGATCTGCTGTTCGAGCTGCTGGATGGTCTGCGCGCCGGAGGCTTCGAGCGCGGTCTTGGCCGACCCGAATTTCGACACGAAGCTCACCAGGTCGGACACGCTCTTGTCGATGAGCGGCAGGTCGAGGTTGAGGAACGAGAATCCGTCGATCGTGGACAGATAGGTGACGAGCTGGCCGAAGGCGGTCGTGACGTCGCCGAAGTCGAGATTCTGGTAGTTCACCAGCGGCTGCAGGTCGGGGAACGTGACCGACAGGGTCCCCGGCTGGAACACGTTGGTCATGTTGACCTGCACGCGCGGCGAACCCGGCAGGGCGATGACGCCTCCGGTCACGGCGATCGGCAGGGTCGCGCTGAGCGTGCCGGTGGAAGCGATGCTGGTCCACTGCGGAATGTTGTCCAGACCGTCGAACAGGTCCGTGAAGCGCATCGGTGTCGCATTGCTGCCGTTCTTGCGGAACTGCACGTCCACGGTCGCATTCGCCGAAGCCGTGCCGTTCTGGATGCCGACGCCGAAAAATCCGAAATTGGCGGTGGCATCCACGTCGGCCGCAGTGGCGGCCACGTTGCCGGTCACGCGCACGTCGCGCAGGAATGCCTTTTTCGTGAGCGAGTCGACGGCGGTGTTGGTCGCTTTGAGTCTGAGCTCGGTCGCAGCCGTGTTGGTCGCGACGTTCGGCACGAGGACGCTCAGGAACGCACCGATGTAGCCCCCGTTGTGGGTGAGCCTCAGCCGATTTGCATCGAGCGAAGCGGTGATCCCCGTGAGGCCCGCCGCCGTGAAAGCCGCATTGATGTCGGTGATGAGATTCGCACGGGTCGTGTTGGTGGCGTCGCGGGCGATCAGCACGTCGACATACGCGGCCTGGCCGAGCGAGACCTTGAGGGTCGCGTCCGCCGACAGCACGCCGTTGGCGGGCAGGACGTCCTCGCCGACGACGATGGCCACGTAGGGCGTCAGATCGAACCCGAGGACGAACTGCGCGCTGCCGTTGGCGTCGATGGACAGGACACTCGAAGTGGCGATGCCGCCGAGCGGTGCGAGATTGAGATTGAACTTGACCGGGTCGCTCGCCGCCGCGAAGTTGCTCTGCAGCCGCAGGAAGAAAGTGAGCTGGTTGGTGTTGGCGTTGTAGGACGCGTTGATGGCGTTCTCGGGCAAGCCGAGCAGCTGCGACAGTCGCGTGGCGAAGGTCTGGGCGGTGGCGAAGGTGGCGATGCCGTCGGCATCGACCAGCTGGTCGATCAGGCTCGCGGTCATGCTCTCGGCGAATCGCAGCACCTCGCCGAAGGTCTTGGTGTTCGCGAGCGGGACCGTGCCCTCGAACGCTTCGGAACTGCGCAGGCCATTCAGCCACGCCGCGACCTGGTTCAGTACCTGCATCACGCCTTCGGGCTGGACGCGGCCGAAATTGAGGATGTCCTCCGCGCCCGCACCGGTGACCGTGACCGTGGGTGCGCCGCTGAATGGATTACCGGCAATGGTGACGGCGCCATTGCCGGCGGTGTAACCGCTCAGTGCCTGGACCGCGACCGGCAGGTTACCGGCGATCGTCCCGGTCGTGACGGTCGGATCGATCAACCCGCCGATCGTCGTGCCGAGCAGCTCGGACAACGTGATATGGCCCTGGCCGTCCGCATCGGGATTGAGCACGTCCACGTCGACGAGCGTGTTCAGGTTGAAGGTGCCGTTTTGCACCTGGGCCCCGAGGAAGCCCACCGCGAGACCGAAGTTGAGGTTCTGCCCGGCTGTCGTCCCGCCGACCTTGAAATCATCGACCTCGATGAAGAAGCGTTCCTCGGGCGCCAGGCCGTCGGACAGATCGATGCCGAAGGAGAAATCGAGATCGAGATCGATCTGGAAATTCAGGGTGCCGGAGGCATCGGCGGTGAGGCCGATGCCGTTCGCGGTGGCGGCGACGACGAAGGGCAGGTTCTGCAGGACCCTGGTTTCGTCCAGCACCACGTCGAAGCGGATCTCGGTGCCGCTGGTAAAGACGGAGACCTTGTCCGCGCCCAGCACGCCGGCGAGCGCCGAGGCAACGCCGTCGGTGTTCTGCGTGCCGCCCTGCGCGAGATAGCTCTGGACCGGCGCCACGATCTTCGACTGCAGGAGCTGCGCGATGTCGAGCCCGGTGCCGAGGTCCATGTTCACGCCGGGCAGCTTCTGGGCGAGTTCGCCGATCGCGCCGATGCCCTGGGACCAGTCCTTGAACTGGGTCAGGCCGTCGGCCAGCAACGACTCGTTGACGGGGTTCAGGTCCGCAGAGAGCAGCAGCCGGGCCTCGAGCGGTTCGAACAGGGCCGACTTGCGGCGGAAGGGCGGTTTCGCCACCGGTGTCGCCGCTACGCTCCGACGGCTGAAGAGCCGACCGAGTACGTTGTTCTTGTTCATGCACTGCTCCCCGGGGTCGTGGCCAAACGACCGTTGAACCGATCCGGGGATTCACCCTGCTGCAGTCCGGCGTCGGCGGGCCCCGTTGAGAACGGGCTCATCGATGTGGAGCGCTCAATTCATCCCTGGGTCGATCGCGCGTCTTGCACCGCACGGCCGTGCGATGACAGGACGGACTGCAAACTGCTCAGCGAATGCCTTGGAAGCCGACCGCCAGGTCGGGCAACTCAGGCCGAATTCTTCTTGGTGATGTCGCCCCGGGGTCCCCCGATTGACTTCATTTTTGGGGGTTGAACATGAACTGCAGGTCTCCGGAAAGCGAGATTGAAAATACTCTCGGGTGTAAGGATTGTCCAGCAACATCCGCTACCCACCCGACATAAAAATGTAACTGCTTTTCAGACGTTTAATTTCAGGAACCAGCCCGGCAAAGGTCTCGCCCGCCGGCCGGAAAACTCGAGATTCCCGAGAAATCACCGCGACCTGCGGAAGGGGCGCTTCAGAGTGTTGATTCCTCCGTCGCCGGCTTGGGCTTGCGATCGACGCCACAAAAAACTCGGCGCCCGAAAGCGCCGCAAATGCACACCGCTCACGTCTTGTTGTCGTCAGGAGCGCTTGGGATGGTTTCGGAACACCACGCCACCGGCGATCAGCGCCGCCGCGGCAAGCCACAACGTCGCAGGTTCCGGAATGTTGTTGGTCGTCCGCTGTTGAATGGTGATGTCGATGGTGAAGCGCGTCGGGGTGCTCTCGAAGATGCAATCGAGCGTCGTGCAGACATCGAAGGCGATCGTGGTCACGGGCATCGTCGGCGCGATGCCGTCCAGCGTGACGTCGAGGATCGGACCGTTCACCAGGTCGAAGGGCAACTCCAACCCGGTGTCGAAATCGACCTGGCTGGCCAGGACGAGGAAGATCGGTGGTGGCGTTTGCGTGAAATCCACCTCGGGGAAAACGAACGGCGCGGGCCCGGTCGTGCTGCCCACGTAGGAGATCGTGGGAGTCGCCGGGTCGAAGTAGTCGAAATCCGGCGTCACGCCCACGAAGAATTGCGTGGTACCGAGCGCTTCTCCGCTCAGCGTGAGGCGCACCGACTCGCCTACGAAGATGACGGTCCGGTCGGCCGTGACGACGAACGCGAATGCGTTGGTCGGAACCAGGAGCGTCGCCCAGAGCGCGCCCATCATCAACAGAATCAGTCGTTTCATCGCGAGACTTCCAAATCTGACAATTCGTCAGGTTGACCCTACCGCAGCAATCTGCGCACCACCCATCCAAGCTATTGATTACATGAATGACGCCGGATTCCGCATCCGACAGGTGTCAAACATCCTGACGCCCAAACCCTTCCAGAACCTTGGCGGCACCGGTCATCGCCCGAGTCGGGCGAGGCCCCGTGACAGCGCCCGGATCACACCGCCGAAGGTGTTGCGGCTCGCAGGCACACCGTCCAAAGTCGGGTCCCCCAATCGAGCCGCGAGGTCGCGCGCCCACGGTTCGTCGGCCCAGTCCTGGGGCTTCGCCGGCTCCAGCCTGCGCGTCGCGGTGATGGTGAAGTTGTTGTAGGTCGAGGCCCAGTCCACACCCGTCGTCGCGGCGGACGCCAGGCGCTGGAGCGACGACGGCGATGTCGCGCTGGAATCCGGATTCGAGACGATCGGGGCACCGAGAATCGGCAACACCCCGGCCGGCACATCCGGAACCTCCGGACGATTGTTGCCGCGCACCTCGTTGGCGAGCAGGTTGGAATCGACCGCATTGATGCGACCGTCCGCGCTCATGTCGGCCACCAGCAGCGGATTGATGCCGGTCCAGGCGCTGAACGTCGTCGCAGCCGGGCTCATGCCGGATACATAGCGGGCGAGGCGCGTCACGTCGGAGTCGTTCAGCTTGCCGTTGCCATCGACGTCGCCCAGGTAGCCGACCACGTGCAAGCCGCCGCTCGTGGTGGCGGTCGCTTCCGTATCGCCATTGATCGCGCGCACGCGCAACGCCAGCACCTCGCGGCTCGCATAGGGCGCCGTCGAAGGTACGAAGGCCGCGAGGTTCACCAGAGTGACGCTGCCCGCGGCCACCGGCGTGTCGGTCACGATCGTGATCGTGGCCCGGACCTGCGTTGCACTGATCACTTCCGTGGCGAAGCGCACCGTCGCACCCGCCGGGAGGCCGGTGGCCGGCGCAGCATCGGTGAGGGTGATCAGCCGCGGGTCGTAGTCGACAGTGAAGACGATTGTCCTGAGCGTCCCGTCGCTAGCGAGTCGAACCGGAATGCCTTGCGCCACCGCCGGCACGTTGACGGATTGACCTGGACCACGCATGAAATCGGGCAGGGCGAAGGCTCCGGTGCCGGTACCACGCACGTCGAAGTCCTTGATGAAATCGTCGCCCGGGACGCCGTCGTTGTCGCCATCGAGAGCGCCGAACGCGTCGCGGAAACCTTCGTCGCCGCTGCCCAGCGTCACGCGATAGCGATCGAACTGCAGCGGCGTGCCGCCGGTGCGCGTGAAGGCGAAGCCGAGGTTGTCGGCGTCGAGCGAAACCGCACCGGCAAGCGCCCCCACCAGGTCGCCGACGATGCGGATGTCGGTGTCCGCGGCACTGTGGCCCGGGCCGACGGCGACGTTGATGCGGGCCGGATCGAAGGCGTGATCGAAACGCACCGAGAAACCGCTGTCCGTTGCCGTGAAACTCGTGACCGAAAGGTAGTCCGGCGCGACCGCGACGCTCAGCGCATCCGGCGAATCGAAGGTCCCGTCCTCGTCGATCGCGGCGACGCGGATGTCGAAGGCACCGCCCGCCCGGGTGTAGACGTGCTGATAGAAAGTGGAAGGCGCGGTCGTGGACGCCGGGAGGACTTCGATCGAGCCGTCGCCCCAATCGATCTCCCACTGCACCACGGTGTCGTCGCCAGGATCGGCACTGGCGAGTTCGAGCACGTACGGCGTACCGCCGACCACACCCGCTGCGCCCGCGGCGAACATCGCCGGTGGCGCGTTCTCGACGCCGACGGTGAACGTCGCTTCGCTCGCTTCGCCCAGGCCGTCGGCAACGCGAACCCTGAACGAGAACGGCACAGCCGCGTCGTCGCCGGGAGTCCAGGTGAATGCCCCCGTGCTCGCATCGACGGCGGCGCCCGCGGGCCCCGCGATCAAGGTGAAGCCCAGGGTATCGCCGTCGGGGTCCGCAGCGTCGACGAGGAACGCCACGACCTCGCCTTCCGTCACCGTGCGATCGGCAATCGGCGCGATGACCGGCGCCCGGTTGGTCACGCGGATCGTGACCGCGACGTTGGCGCTGGCGCCGCCCCCCTGGCCATCCACGATGCTGTACTCGAAGGTGTCTTCACCGGCGAAATCGGCGTTCGGCGTGTAGACCACCTTGCCGTCGACGATGGCGAGCGTGCCGTGCGTCGCGGCCCCTGCCGTGGAGATCGCCAGCGTGCCGCCGTCCACGTCGGTATCGTTCGCCAGCACGTCGATCGTCACCGGCGTATTGCGGAACGTGATCGCCGAATCGCCAAGCGCGACCGGATCGTCGTTGACGGACGCGATGGTGATGTCGACCTGGGCGCTCGATACCCCACCGAAGGCGTCGGCGATGTCGTACGTGAAGCTGTCGGTGCCGAAGAAGTTCGCGTTCGGGGAATAGCGCACCTTGCCGTTCTCGATCGCCGCCGTGCCGTGGGCGGCGGCACCGACGGCCGTGATGGCAAGCGTGTCGCCGTCGTCGTCGGTGTCGTTCGCGAGCACGTCGATCAGGATCGGCACGTCTTCGTTCGTCGCCACCGTATCGGTCGTGGCGGCAGGCGGCACGTTGTCGCCGTCGAACAGGAACCGCACGTCGTCGACGATGACGCGGCTGCCGAGATCTCCGAAGCCGAGGAGATCGAAGTAGAGGGAAAGGGTGGAACCCGCCGGCAGGCTGTCGAGGTCGATCGTGACCGTGATGGGCTGCGTAAGGTCGCGCGGCACCACGGGCGAAGACAGCCCGGTCAGCTGCACGCCGTCGCCCTTGTAGATCGTGCCGTCTGCCTGGATATTGAGCACCGCGTCGGCGTACGAGAGATCGATGCCGTCGACGGCCGAAGTCATGGTGGTCGGATCGAGCAGCGCAACCTCGAACGCGTCGTTCGGGCCGTTGCCGGGCTGGTCGAAGTCGGCATCGAGAATGCTGAATGTCAGGGCGCGGGCGTTCTGGGGAATCGTGACCCCCCGTGCGACACCGCTCTGCAAGGCACCATCCTCGCGGATCTCGACGATCCCCTCGTTCGACACCGAGGCGTCCCCTCGTATGAACCAGGTGTCGGTCGGCAACGTGGACGGGGACAGCGGCGTGGCAGCGCTCAGCGCAGCGGCAGCCATGGCCGCGGGCTCGGTCGCGACCGGTGCTTCGATGCCATCGACCATCTTGTTCTGCGTAAGGTAGTCCGGGTAGTTCCGCGCATTGAGCTCCAGGAGGATCCCGAACCGGTCGCCGATCCCGAGGAATGCGCCGTCGCCGGTGGCGAGGTCGGCCCGCCCGGTGTCGAAACCCCAATACCGGTTGGTCGTGTCGGCGTCATTGAACGCGGTCGCGAGCAGCGCCCGATGGAGATCCTCCACCGGAATCGAAACGAGTCCGCTCGCGTTGGTGGCGGGCTGCTTGTTGCTCATGAAACTGCTGCTCGATACACCCGACGGCAGCAGCGCCGTGTTGACCGACGGTATGTAGTACTCGTCGAGCAGCCCGAGCGTGTGGCCGAGTTCGTGGGCGATGGAATAACCCAGCCAGCGTCCGTAGTTCTCTGCGAGCTTGGGGGTGGTCGCGACGACCCCGGTCCTGACGAACTCCGCGAACGTCGAGATGTTCGCCGCGAGATAGACGTCCATGATGTTCGAAGGATTGACGTCCATCGCCGCGTTTACACGGTACGCGACCGCCGCTGGCGCCAGCCAGGTCGGATCGCCGGTTGAGTTCGTGCCCCACGGCAGCGTGGACGAATCGGGGGGATTCGTGAAACTGACGGCGTTGAAGATGCCCTTCGCCCCGAACAGTCCCTTGTAGTCCACATCCAGCAGGCCGGACCCCACCACGGTGCCGAGCCCCGGCGTCGCGCCAACGGGCAACAGCTTCAGGCTCGACTGGGCACTGGTGCCAAAGTTGAGGTCGAGTGGCTTTCCGGTACCGTGGAAGCCCGCATAGATGGATTCGACAGCGCCGCTCACGCCTTTCATGAAGTCCGCCATCTGGGTAGCGGGCGTTCCCGACTGCATCAACTGCAGGAAGGGCAGATAGAGACTGCCGCGAGAATCCCCCGATATCGTGTCGGTGGCCGACGGGTCCAGATCGAATCCGCTCAACGCTGCGGGGCTGCCGGTCTGCTGGAAGATCGCCACCTGGCCCAGGAACGTCGCGACCGCACTCTGCAGCGCGGCGAGATCGACGTTGAACGTCACGGTCGGCTTCGACCGTCCACGCAGACCGACCTCGCCCAGGACGTCGTCGCCGAGCTTGAGTCGCAGCGATCCGTCCACCAAGGTGCTGGCACCCGCCTGAGCCACGTAACGGACCTCGCCGACGGGGCCGCCGGCCGTATCGACGAAGAAGCGGTCGGCATTCACCGGGCCGGCTTCGAGCTCGAGCGGCGTGTCGTTCAGGATCTGCAGGGTACGGCTCGTCCCGTACCTCGTGTCCGCGAAACCGAGTATGCCGTCGTCTGGGTCCGCATCCCCGATGTCGGCCAGGTAGTAGAGCGACACGTCGGTGTTGCTGATCGGCGTGGTCAGATTGGCAGCGAGGCGCGTCAGATGCAGCGTGCCTTGCATCAGCCACTGGTCGTAGGCGAACTTCTGCAGATCCATCGTGCCCGAGCTGAACACCTCCTTCAGATCGAGGAAGGACTTGAAGTTCAGCGTATGGCTGCTGCCCCCGGTGATGGCGAGGACGCCCAGATCGTGATCCTGGTTGTCGTTGTAGCTCGTTTCGTTGCCGGTCGCATCCACCCCGACCAGGAACGAATTGGGGTCCAGCGTGACGTGCACGAACATGGTGTCCGCGCTCGGGTTCTCGATGGTGACGGTGTGGACGTTGTGATCGGGCGTGTACACGATGTCGGTACCGGATGCCGGTATGCCATTTCCGGCCGGATCGGTATCGTCGAGGAACAGCAGCGTGTTGTCGTTGTTGGTGCCGCTGGAATCGATCACCCTCAAGGCGTCGAACATGATGTCGTCGATGCGTACGCTTGAACTTCCCGTCAGGGTGGCTTCGAACCGCAGCTTGACTACCTGCCCGTGCAAGGTGGAGGGGATCGCCAGTGTCCGGGCGGACCAGCCCGCCGGCAGGCTCGCGAGGTCGACGCTGCCCAGGGCGACCGGACCCGATGCCGTCTCCATCGAGACGTTGAGCTGGCCGGACGCGCCGCTGCCGGGTCTCACCCGGAACGACAGCGACGAAACGCCGTCGGGCACGTACATCCAATTGTGCTCGAGGGAGTTCGTGCCCGCAGACACGGCGGAGTTGTCGAGCTGGAACGACCAGTCCGCGAAGCGCTCCTGCGCGAGCTTCATCAAGGCGCGCGTCGCCGTCGTGCTGCCGGGTGCAATCGAAGTCAGGTCCGGCTCGTAGAGCTTCAACACATCGATGATCGCGAGCCGCGCTCCCTGGCTCGAAACGCCTGCCACGTGCTGATCGAAGGCGGCAATCATGGCGCTCACCATGTCGCGCAAGCCGAGGCCGCCAACACTGCCACTGAGGTTGGCGCCGTTCAGGATCTGCGCGTAGCCGTCCAGATAGCTCCTCGCAAACTTGCGGATGGCGTCGAAGGCGACGGACGCGTCGCCGCCCGGGTTCGCGCTGAAGCCGGACGCCGTCGCAGCGTTCAGGAGGTCGGAGCGCAGATCTCCGGCGAGCGCGGTGGTGAACGTCGGTAGGAGCTGCAGCCCCTGCAGCCGTTCGCCACTGCCGCCACGCAACGACCACCCCGGCATGTCGAGCCAGGGCTCGATGGAGGACGCGAACCCGGTGGGGTAGAAGCGCCCGACCACCGGTCGCGCCGAGGCCTGGAAGTTACCGTTGTAGATCGACGGGACGGCGCCGTCGCCGCGACCGAACTCGGAGTTGTCCCGGGATAGCTGTTCGCGCTCGAAGTTCGGCGACTGGCGGAACGGTGTGATCGTCGCACCGCCGAGGCTGGAGTAGAACCAGCCCTGGCCGATGCCCTCCCAGGGCGCGTTGTCGGTCGTCGGGTCGTAGCCGCCGGTTCCGATCGGATCGGTGATGCTCCACGCGGGCACGGTCCCGGAGAAAGTCAGGCCCAGAACGCTGCCCGTGGCCTCCATGTCACGCGCCCGATACCAAGGGATGTTCGAGTACGGCGCGAAGCGGCTGTTGAACGCGAGACCGTCGGGGGACGTGTCGGGCAACCAGGACGTCTTCGGCTGGTAGCCGGCATCCACCACCGAACGCCAGATGCGATCGGTGGTGGGCACCGCCTTGTCGACGAAGGGTGCCTGTCGCGCCGACAGTGACGCGGTACCCACGTACCACGACAGCGTGCGCGCGTTCGCGATCGGCATGCCGGGGAAGATCTCGCCGCCGGTGAAGCCGGCGCGGCCGGTCAGGTCGAGCTCGAGATCGGACGACGGAATCGACCCGCCACCCGGCCGTCCGCCGTAGTAGTTGTCGTGGAAGAAGACGTTGGACCAGGTTCGGACGTCGGGATCGAACAGGCGGTTGTAGTCGATGCCGGTCTCGCCCGTGATCACGGAATAGCTGGTGATCGCCTGGACGTAGCGGTCGAACAACCGGCCTGCATCGGCGGCCGATCCGCTGAGCGCTGCGAGCGTATCGGCGATGTCGATGTACGGCGGATCCACCGCATCGAGCGTCGTGAGGCGGATGCTGTCCAGTCCGTCCGGTGCGCTGGCGGGGAAATAGGTGCCGAGGCGTTGAATGACCTCGGAAGCCACGGACGCACCGCGCGAGAAGCCGACGAAGTTCCAGGCCGCATCCCGGAACTTGGCCCCGTTGACCGGATCCTTGAGCAGCGTCGCGATCGACGCGAAGATCTGGTCCGCGGCCGCCTCGGCGAAGCCGGAATCGTTGATCACGACTTCCTTGGCCCACTTGGGAATGAGGACGACGGCACCGCCGACGGCAGCCTGATAGGGATCGGCCGAAGCGGCCCCCGGCCCTCCGCGAACCACCCAGCCGGCATCGCTCTGCTCGAGAATGATGCCGCCCTGCCCTCCGGCGATGCGCTCGGCAAAATCCCGCATGCGGTTGTTGGTGACCTTCGCACGCGATTCCAGATCGAGCGACGAGTACGGCAGTTCGAATCCGTCGATCAGGACCACGACGCCGTCGTACCCCGTCGGCGGCACTCCCGGAATACGCGGAGCATCCAGCTTGAAGGAGCGCGAAGCGCTGTAGACGCGTCCGTCCGGAGAACGGGCTTCGATCCCCCACCAGTAAGTCTCGCCGCGGGTGAGCTGGAGCTCGGGTGGCAGTTCGAACGACTGGATCACGCCCGCCATGCCTGGGCTGAATGTCTTCGTCAGGATGCGATGTGCGTAGGCATCGGTTCCATCCGGCAGGAGCTTGGGGAACAGCCCCTCTCCGCCGCGCGACGAGGTGACATACAGCGTGGTCTCCACATCGTTCGCGCTCACCTGCCATTCGAACTTCGGCCTGTCGTCCAGCTCGACCTCGTTCGCATCCGGCCCGATGAGTTCGAGGACCTGGTTCTGGGCCGCGAGCCCGCGGACGAGGATGCCACCGTTGAGCGGCGCGCGCGTCAGATCGAAGTTGGCGAACGTGGTGGTGCTGGCCCCGATCGGCATGCGGAAATCGGCCTTGAGGTCGATCAGCGTGTTCGGCGCGAACAGCAGTTCGCCACCGGTGGCGCGGAACAGGGGCGCGCCGAACCCGTTGACGAGCTGCGCACCGGTCTGCGGATCGATCAACGGCGCTCCGGCGGCGGGGTTGGTACTCACGTAGACCGGCCCGCTCGCATCGAAGATGTAGTTGTTGATCGCGTGGTAGAAGTTGAGCGTGAGCTCGAAGTTCGGATGTCCCACCGGCCAGGCCGGCGCGGGCGTGGCGAGCGTCGTCTCCACGGCGTTGATGAGCGCCTCCACGCTGTAGCCCTGGACCTGGCCGATGCCGGGGTAGGCGGCCCACAGCACCTTGCCGTCGGACGAGAGCGCGAGGTTGTCCGGACTGGACCAGGGCAGCTGGCGGGTGACCGCCACCAGGCCCTTCTTCCCGGCCATCGCGGGGAACAGGTTGAACGGATCGCGGATCACGCCGACGTTGCCGCCACCCGGATTGCGTTTCGAAAGGTCCGGGTTGCTCGACGGCGAGTATTGTTCGAAGGTGTTGAACCCCGTGACGAACGCGTACTTCAGATCCTGCGTGACGATCACGCCCTGCGCGTTGTTGAGGTCGAGGTCGTCGACGGCGGACCCGAGCGTCATGTCGAGATAGGTTGGCGTGTTCCACGTGCGGCTGCCGGCGGCGCGCGTCAGGAGTCCGATGCCGCCGGCTCGGTGCGTTTCCTTGTCGCCGTCGAAGCCGCGGTTGGTGAAGACGATGCGATTCGCATCTGCCGTGGTGGAAATGCCGTACGGATCGGGCCCGACCTTGATCACCTGCTCGATCTTGAGATTCGAGGTGGTGGCGAGCTGCGCGCGCATGTCGCGCACGTCGCCGAAGATCAGGTTGCCGGGCTTGATGACGGTTCCGGTCCGAACCTCGCCGGGACCCCACTTGTCCGGTGCGGCGAGCAGGAGCTGTCCGTCACCGGACATGACCATGCCGCGCAAGCCGAGCGGGGCCATGTCGGTGGCACCGTTTCGAATCGTCACCGTTCCGATGTGCTGGTTGTAGGTGTCGGAGGACGGATCGATGTCGATCACGTAGATCCGGCCGCCGGTCGAGATGTCTCCCGACACCGATGGCGAGTACCCCTCGTCGCCCACGAAGGCGAGTCTTTGCGCGTCGTCCACCACGATCCAGAAGGGTCGGGCGTCCGCCACGTTGAGGCGGATGTACTGCACCCCCTGCGTCAACGGCAGCGTGTCCACGTCCCGTACCACATCGATCTGCTGCAGCGTCATCGCGTCGATCACGGCGATACCGGTACCCTCTCCGTTCGGCCGGATGCCCCGGAACGTCACGTAAGCCCGGGTGTTGTCGCCGGTGACGGCCACCGCACGCGGCACGTTGGGCACGCCGACGTCGGTCCTGATGGCCGGGTTGCCGTTGGCGTCGATGTACGGCACGTCGAACTGGCGATCGCCCACCGGAATGCGCGCGACGATCTCGTTGGCCGCGTAGTTCGTCCCCGCCTTCATCGCGATCGCGACCACGCTGTCCGCGCCGCCGCCGGCCGCGAACACGAACCGCGCCTCGGGATCGAGTCGCACCGGGTCGCTCGATTCCGACGTGAACGGCATCCAGTAGGGCGACCCGTCGGGAAGGCTGATCAGCGTGTAGCCGCTGCGCTTGACCTCGAAGGTCACCGTCCCGATGGCCACGCTGGGCGGAACGCGGACCTTGATGGTCTGCAGGCCGCCCGCGAGATTCGTGCTCTGGATCACCTTCGCGCTGGCGACCTCCCGTCCGTCCGCACGGAAGATCACCTGCACCTCGTCGTTCACGGTACCGAGCTGATGGCCGAGGACGGCAGGCGCCCCGGGCGGTGCCCACAGCAGCTTCTGGCCACGAATGGTGAGGATGGGCTCGATCCCGCTGCCGACGTCCTCCAGCTGGACGAACGCCGGGGTGAGGCCCAGGGCACCGCCGATCTGCGGCCGCGTGCTGTCGGGATCGAAATTGGTGACGATGTTCGAACTGATCCGGAGGTTCGCGCCCTCGCGGACCTCGACGCGTTGCGGGGTCGAGTCGTAGACGTTGCCATCGGGCGAGAGCGCCCGGACGGTGACGTTGTGCTGTCCCGGCGGCACCGACAGCACGAAGGTGGCGGCGGCGGTGGCAGCCGCCCACATCGTCAAGCCCAGCATCGGCGAGAACGCCATCAGGGGACGCAGTGCCTGCGCCGCCTGGAACAGCCCGAAGCTGACATCGGCGATGTCTTCGAGCGTGATGTTCGCCCGGACCAGGTCGCCCGGCGTCATGCCCAGCACGACGTAGTCGCCACTGCCCGTGATGCCGGGATAGGGCGGCGACGAGGTCCGGGCGATGCCGTTCTCGTCCACGACGCCGCTTTCCACTTCGAGCCAGCCCCGGGTGATCGACCCGTCCGGCGCCGGCACGTCGAGCACGCGGTAGAAGACGACCTGCGTACCTGCCGCCAGCGTCGGCGTCGCAATCGCGAGCTGCGCCGGCGTGTTCATGGGGTCGGTGCCGACGTCCAGGCGGAATGCGGCGCCATACTGCCAACCGAGGCTCTCGGGCGGCAACGGAATACCGAAGCTGGCCGGGTCGGCAGCTTCCAGCGACACGGTCGTATCGCCGTCCAGCGCGCCCGGCGCCACGGCGACGATCATTCCGCCGCTGCCTTGCACGGCGCCGCCATCGGCACCGATCGTGGTCGGGCCGGACTGCGGCGCGGCCACCTTCACCGCGATGCGTGACTCGGCCATCTTGTGAATGGCGGTGACCAGCGCTTCGCCGGGCGCCTTGCCGAGAATGCGGCCATCCGGCGTGATTTCGAGGATGGAAGGATCGCTCGAGAAGTAGCGCGTCCCGGAAGCGGCGCCCGCCACGTCCTGATCCAGCGGATTGGAGAGCAGGATCTGGCGCGTTCCGCCGTTGGCCACCAGCGCCACCGCACCCGGATAGGCATCCAGCCCGAGCGCTGCCAATGCCGCGTCGGCGATGTCCGCGGGAGCGCCCACCATGAAGGCGGTGGCCGCCTGGATGCCGTCGCGTGTGGCGACGACCGCACCATATCCCTGGCCGAGGCCGACGAAGCGACCATCCGGCCTGATCTGGCCAGCGGTTTCGTTGCTGCTCGACAATGTCAGATAGGTCCCGGGCAGCAGCACGCCGGTCTGGTCGGTGAAGTCACCGATGAACTGCAGCTGCGTGCCGCCGCCGATGCCGATGCGCGGCTCCCGTGCCATGAAATCGATGTTGACGAGCGGCGCGTTGCTGACGGTGATGGCGACGGTATTGGAGGCGGACAGCGTGAAGCCATCGTCGGCCACGAAGCTGAAAGTCGCCGTGCCGGAGAATCCGCCCTCGGGCGTGAACAGCACGGTGCTTCCGTCGCCCGACAGCCGGGCCGTGCCGTTCGTCGCGCCGATGAGGCGCACGATCAAGGGATCGCCCTCGGGATCGGTCGCGAGCGGGAGCATCGCGATCGCGGTCTCCAGCTCCACGTGCGTGAAGCCGGTACCCAGGAGCGCCGTCGGCGCCCGGTTCGGCGCGAAGCCCAGGTTGGCGAACAGCAGCTGGGTATCCGATGCATCCAGCACGCCGTTGAAATCCGCATCGGCCGCAGCGAGGTAGGTGCCGGTGCTGCGCGCCTGCGCGACCAATGCAGCGTCCACACCGTCGACGTCGGCATCGCCATCCGCATCGCCGGCCGCGAAAAACGACATCGTGTAACCGCCCGCGCCGGCACCGGAGACACGCAAGGTCTTGAGACCGGCTTCGTCGATGCGATAGAGCGCGAAAGCGCGCCCGCCTTCGGCACGCGACGCTATCGGCGTCAGCCCGTCGATGACGGGCAATGCGGGCTGCAGCGTCGTGCCCGCATCCGCCTGGATCACCACGCCGAGCAATGCCGCGCCGCCCTGGGGCAACGAGATCTCGCTGGGACGCACCGCGAAGCTGTAGAGATCGCCCGCACCCGCGCCGAGCGTGCCACTGAAGGTGCGGGACAGATAGTTGAGCGCTGCACCGAGATCGCCGCCGATGGTGCGAACGACGACGCTCCCGCCGTACTCGATCGTCCGTCCGCCGCCCGGTCCGGTGACCAGCGTCAGCAGGTGGGAACCGGGATCCGCGTAGCCGTACCGCTCCGACGTCCCAGCAGCGAGGTTGCGCACCGACACCAGATTGCCGTCGGCATCGTAGGTGTAGTCGAACAGGCGACCGTCGTTGGTCTGGACCTGGTCGAGCCGCCCTTCGGCATCGCGCGTGAACAGCACGTTGTCGTTGCCAGGACCGGTGATGCCGCTGTCGCTCACTGCGAAGGTGGTGCCGTCGGCCCACGTGATGCCGGTCACGCCGCGCTCGGCGTCGATCGCATAGCGCGTGCCGTCGGTGGCGACGAGTGTGTACTGCGCGCGTTCGCCAGCCAGCGCCGCCGGGTTGTAGGCTGCCCCGTCCGCGAGCGAGTAGAAGCGATCGTTGCCACGCTGCAGCTTGAGATCGGCCGACTCCAGCGACCAGTTCACGCCCGAGTCCGCGACCCACTTCGGCACGAAGTACGCATAGCCCGGACCGTTCACCTGCTCCGGGACAAAGGTGAAACCCACCCGCTCGCCGGTCGGCGTCGTGAGATACAGGCGCGACCCGGTCCGCAGCGGACCGTGCCCGCCCGAAGCTTCGGTGCCGGTGAGAGGCACGTCCGTCTCGATGCGAACGTCGCGAAGCGCGAGGCTCCAGCCGTTGCCGAAGCTCGACTCGATGCCGGCCGCCAGCGAATCGTAGCGTCGCACCACATCGAGCGACTTGCCGCCGAGGTTCACCGTGAAGTCGGTGACGGTCGTCGTGTACCGGCCGGTCTTGTCGGCGGTGGCGACTTCCACGTCGGCGAAGATTTCGGAACGGCGCCCCGCGATGTCGACCGCGGACAGACGCAGGCGATAGAAGCCGTTTTCGAGCGTGCGCGGGTCGAGGGTCGTCAACGTGCCGTCGATGGCCGCGTTGCCCGAGGCGAGCGTCACGAAGCCATCTCCGGATGCCCGGGCGATCTCGAGCGTCCAGGTATCCAGATTGGTGTCGGCGACTTCGCCGCCGATGGCGAACGGCGCGGTCAGCTTGCGGCCGCCGACGCCGACATCGAACGTCACCACGGGCGCGGCGGTGTCGGCGGGGTCGCGCACGCGCAGGATCTTCTCCACCCTCGCGGTGATGCCGTCGAGGTCGGTCGCTTCGGCCACCAGCGTGTAGAGGCCCGGCGCGCCGGCCGTGAACGTCGCCCGGCCGCGCTCGTCGAGCGTCAGCGCGACGCCGTTCAATGTGAGGCTCTTGGCGGCCACCGCGGAGAACGCCTCCGCGAGCACCGTCGCGCTCACCGTCTGCCCGGGCACCGACGGGAACGAGGGCGTGACTTCCACCGATACGGCGGGCTCCTGCGGCAGTTGCGCGGCCCGGATGACCAACGGTCGGATCGTGGTGGTCTTGCCGTCGGTCAGACTGACCTGCACGAGATGATCACCGCTCTGCCCCGGACCGGGTGTCCACTCGAAGCGGCCGGACGCCGCGTCGAGCGTGGCGCCCGCGGGCAGGTTCTCCGCCGAGAACAGCAAGGTCTCGTTGGTATCGGGATCCGATCCGACGATGTCGAAGGCGATCTGCTCGCCGAGCCGGGCAAGGTGGTTGTGGAGCTGGATCACCGGGGCGCGATTCACGTCCGCGATGCGCACCTGCACATCCAGCGTATCGGTGAGGCCCGCGAAGTCCTTCGCCTGGAAGGTGAAGGTGTAGGTGCCTGCCTGATCGAACGTCGGCGTCCATTCGAATCGGCCGGCGACCGGATCGAAGAACACGCCCGGCTGGTTGCCGCCGGCGAGCGAATACAGGATCGCGTCGCCATCCTGGTCGGAGCCCACCAGCGAGAACTGCAGGACGCGATTTTCCTGCCCGCCGAGTGGCGGAATGCCCGCGAGGAACGGCGCGCGATTGGTCTGCAGCACCGTGATGGCAATGCGCTCGGTGCTGGTGCCTGCGCCGTCGCCGACGCCGAACTCGATGTTCGGATAGTCGCCGGCATCGAAGTAGGACGGGGTCCACGTGAAAACGCCGGTGCGCGCATCGAACACGGCGCCGGCCGGCGCGTTGTTCACGAAGTACGTCAGCGGATCGCCGTCGGCGTCGAAGGCCGAGAGGGCGAACTGCAGCGTGTCGCCCTCCTGCACGCTGCGGTCACCGATGGGCAGCAGCACTGGTGCGGCGTTGGTCGCACGCGCGACGATCCGGATCGTCTCCACCGCTTCGCCAACCGCACCGGCGCCATTGTTCCCGTTGTCGGTGACGCGCAGCGTGACGTCGAAGCTGCCGGCCGATGCTGGGGTCCAGCGCAGCACCGCATTCCCGTAACCGATGGCCGGCCCCAGCGTCGCGCCGGGCGGCAGTCCGGTCGCGGAGAACGTGAGCGGATCCTGATCGAGGTCGGACGCCCGCAGGTTGATCACCAGTTCCTGGCCGATCAACGCAACCTTGTCGCCGACCGGAGCGAGCACCGGCGGTTCGGACGGCGAGTTCGCCGTGACGACGAAGGTGCGACTCGTGGTGAGGGCAGCCTTGGGTCCGCCGCCGTCACCGTCGTCGCGCGCCGAGAGCGTGACCACGTAGTTGCCTCGATCCTGGTCGCCGGGCGCGAGCCGCAGCAACCAGTTGCCGGCGCCCTGGTCGATGAGCGTCGCGAACCTTGGCAGGCCTGATGCGCCCACGACCAGCGGATTGCCGTCCGGATCGACGGCCGTGAACGGCACGTCCACCGTCGTACCCCGGTCGGCGGCCACGTTGTTGAGCTCCGTCAGGACCGGTGCGCGATTCGCGTTCCCGACCACGATGGGCACTTCGCTCACCGTGACGGCCGGCACGCCGGTGCCGTCGCCGTCGTCCGTGGCCGTGAAGCGCACCAGGTGCGTCCCGGCCTGGAGGTACGTGGGCGTCCAGGTGAACAGGGAGGTTTCCGGATCGAAGACGGCGCCTGCGGGCAGGCCCGTCACCGCGTAGGTCACCGTCGGCAGACTTCCCTGCAAGGGCGTGAGCGTGCCGTCGGCCGTCCGGTCCGGCGGGACGAAATCGGGATTGTCGGGGTCGAACGCGAACACGCGGAACGACACGCCCTCGCCCTCGAGTACCGACAGTCCGTCGAACGAATCGAACTCCGGCGTCGCGTTGACGTTGAGCACCGTGAAGGTGGTCCGGGTCTGCGTCGCTGCCTTGCCGTCCGAAGCGCGGAAGTCGATCGATACGGCACCGGCATTCGTGAACGAAGGCGTCCATTCGAACACGCCGGTGTTGGGATCGATGAACGCCCCGCCAGGCAGGTTGAGACTCGAGTAGACGATCGGATCGCCCTCGAAGTCCGCGGCCTGGAGTTGCACGCGGATCGCGTCCCCCTGGCGCACCGTACGGTCCGGAACGCCGGCCAGCACCGGTGCTGCATTGGCGGGTTCGACGATGATCGTCACGGACCGGGCGGACTCGAGCAGTCCGTCGGACGCGAGGAAGCGAACGTCGGCGTACTCGCCGGCCTGATCGTAGGTTGGCGTCCATTCGAACAGCCCGGTATTCGCGTCGAAGCGGGCGCCGGGCGGCAGGCGATCGGCGTACACCTGCAACGCCTGCCCGTCGGGGTCGGCCGCGCCGACGGTGAAGCGCAGCGCCTGTCCCTCCGCGATGCGGATCGCCGCGGGAATGCTGTCCAGCACCGGGGCACGGTTGCCGCCGGCCACTGCGACGGTGTAGGCCTGCGTCACGTAGCCGCCGCGCGAATCGTAGGCGCGCAGCACGATCGGGGCGAGCGCGGGCGATTCCGACGTCGGCACCCAGGTCACGACACCGCTCGTGGCGTTGACGGCGACGCCGTCGGGCGCGTCCATCAGGACATAGGTGACCGCGACGCCGTCCGGATCGAGCACGCTCGCCTCGTAGCGATACGGCTGCCCTGCGGTGGCCGCGGTCACGGGAGCCGAGGCGAAGCGTGGCGCTTCGTTCGGATAGGGCAACGCATAGACGCCCGTGCCAAGCTCGATGCGCTGGTGCTGGGGATTGGCGATGGACACCGTGTGCACGATGGTCGAGGCACCGGGCGCAAGTGCGGCCCCCGTCAGCCCCTGGCCGATGTCGATGAACCAGAGACCGTTCGAGACGATGCTCGCACCGAGCGGGCTGCCGGTGAAATAGCGCGACGGATCGAGCACCAGGAGCAACGGCGTCCGCAGTTCGTAGTCGGTCCGGTTCGTGACCCGCACATCGAAGGACACCGTGCCGTCGCCGCGATCGGACCGTGTCGCCGAGTATTCGATGTCCACGAGCGCGGAGAAATCCGACACCGCCGTGAACGCCGAGGTGTACGCGTTCGTGAGCTGGAGACCACCGGTCGAGCGGATGCGCTGTTGCACGGACAGTTCGTACCGATCCGGCAACAGCGCGTCGAAACCGAGCGTGGCCGTGCGCGTGGCAGCGTCGTAGGCGACCGACTTGATCGCGACGGCTCGACCGTTCTCGGCGACGAGCCGGTAGTTGGATGCATTGAGCACCGAGTCGAGCGCCGTCGGGTCCCCGGTCTTCATGTCGCGATCGAAGGTGACGGTGATTCCACCCATCGGCAGCGGCACGATGGTGCCCGACGCCGGATTGGAGCGGAGCACCGAAGGTGCCGTGATCGGCGCCACCACGTCGACCTGTTGCGCGTTCGCCACCAGCAGCCGGCCATCGGCCAGCGCCAGCAACGACTCGGCCTGCGGGCCGTTGATCGCGAGGTCGACCCGCCGCAGCGTGGCGAGGTCCACCATCACGAGCCTGGCTCCGGTCGTATTGCCGAGCGGCGCGTGATTGGAGATGAAGAGCAGTCCCTCGAGCGCGCTGCCGGCACGGCCGAAGGCGATGGAATCGACCTCGCTGTCCAGCTTCACCATCGCCTGCGGACGGCCGCGGGTGTCGAACTTCACCACCGTGCCGCGATCGGGCCAGCTGGTACCCCAGAGCTCACCGTTGGGCGAGAACTGCAGATCGTCGACGCGATAGTTGCTGAAATGCTGGAAGGTACGCGCGACCGTATCGAAGACCTCGATACCGTCGCCCGAAGACAGGTACAGCTTGCCGCCCGCGGGATCGACCGCGAGCGCCTGGGTGATGCTCTCGCCGTAGCGTCCGAGCACGCGGAAGTCGTTCGGGTCGAGCTGCAGCAGCTCGCCGCCGCCCGAGGTGGCCCAGAGCTGCCCGTCGAGGTCGTACGCGAGATCGAAGATCGGTGCGTCGAGCGTCGCGACCGGGTTCAAGACCCGCCCGCCGTCCTGATCGAAGAGATAGAGCTGGCCGCGGTTGCTGCCGCCGCTCACGATGAACGTGCCATCCGGCCGCGCGAGCAGCGCGAGCGGACCGATGCCCGCATGGCTCTGTCCGACACCGAGGCCGAACGCCTGTGCCGAGAACGGCGCGAGCACGGTGCCGAACTGCGACAGGTTCGACGTGGGCGCGGGTGCAGGGATTCCCTGCTGCGCGGCGATGAACAGCGGATTGGTGGACGGTTGCGAACTGGTCGGCGGCGGATCGCCGGCATCCACCGTCTGCTGGCCCACGCCGGGCACGCCGCCGAGATTCGGTCCCGACCCATCGTCCGGCACGCTCTGGCTCTGTGCCGGGATCTCGCGGTTGCCGGCGTTGTCGGTGGACAGCGCCAGGAACTCGTAGCTGTGGCCGGCCTCGCCGGTGTAGATACCCTCGGTCGCGGTGGTCTGGCGCTGCCAGATGGTCCATTCGCCGCCGTCCTGCGACACGTACACCGTGGTGTGCTTTACGCCGGAACCACCAGCGTCGTCCGTCGCCGCCCACTTCACCTCGTAGTCGGTGGCACCGAGTGCGCGCACCGTCGTGGTCGTCGTCGGCGCCGCGCCATCGACGCGCTGGACCAGTTCCGGTGTATCGATCGGGGCCGCATTGTTGAAAATCACTCGAGCGGATGCGCGGATCTCGTCGCCGGTCGGCGCGCCGAAATTCGTCGCGACGGTATAGCTCACGAACCCGGCACCGCGATCCTGTGCATTGTTCGGCGGCAGGACGCCACGCAGGCCGTCGCGCACGACTTCGCCCGTTTCCGGATCGATCGCCTGGAGCAGCCAGGTGGCGGTGTTCGTGTTCGGATCGATGCCGGCGGAGACGCGCAGCACGAAGCCCTTCGAGTTGCGGAAGTCGAAGTCCTGCTGGAAGTTGGCGCGGCCTTCGGGCACGACGACGTTGATGTCGCCCAGCTTGAGGTTACCCACGCGGAACGAGCGCACGTTGAGCGAGGGATCGAGCTGCGACACGATGCGGATCTCGGACACCGGACCCGAGGCGTCGGACGGATTCTCGAAGCGGACGGTGTACGGCAGCGGTTCGTTCGCCGGCAGGAACTGCTCGATGCCGTAGCCCTGCGGGCCGGAGATCGACGCGAGCGTGCCGGTTTGCGCGGCGGCGTCGAAGAGCTGCTGCAGTTCGAGCTGCGACAGATCGCTCGACCCGATGGTCGATGCGAAGCTGTCGATGCCGCTGGCGGAGCCGTACGGCGAGAAGATGTCGAACGCGGAGAAGTAGGTCGGGCGCGACAGTCCGAGGTCGTAGTCCGCGAACTGCGGCAGCTCGGGAATCGGGATGAAGCCCTCCAGCCCGCTCTCCGGGCACTCCCGCGGGTCGAGTCCCGCGATCGGCGCGAGCGCCGTACGGTCGTCGCCATACCAGGCATGCACGGCATCGAAGAAAGCGAGCAGATCGCCCTGGCTCTGGTAGCTCGCACCGGCTGGTCCGACGAGCACGCCCGAGGCGAGCACGGCCAGCGTGGATACGACCTTCGGTTGCGTGCGGATCGGCGGCGCCTGGTTCTCGGGCCGCAGCAGCCCCGCCTGCTCGAGCGCCGCGAGGAAGCTCTGCGTCCAGGTCTCCTCGTCCGCCGCGAGATTGCGCAGCGCCACGGTGGCCGTGCCGTCGGCCAGCACGCGGGTACGCAGCTTCAAGGCTTCCGCGGTCTGCCGCGCGATGAACTCGTCGCGCGTCATCGGCGTGGCGGCGGCGTATACGTTGAAGCGGAACGGAATGAAGGGAACGACACACTTGCCCGGTACGAGCACGTCGGGATCGTTGGCGAGTTCGATCAGGCCGGCGATCCGCGCTTCGAAGGTACCGTCCTTCACCCAGTCGGGGCGCGCGTCGGCGAGTGCGCGCCGCACGCCTTCGGGATCCTTGTCGACCAGGGCCTTGAATCCCGCGTAGGTCTGCACCGTGAAGCTGGTACCGACGAAACCGCCGTTCGCGACATCGAGCGCGTAGCCCGACGTGATCGACCAGCCGCGCGTGTTGTTCTCCGAGTCCAGGCTCGCCCAGGGCACGTCACTGCGCACCCCGTCCGGTGCGCCGCCGACGTTCGAGTTGAAATTGACGAACGGGAGACCATAGACATACTGGTTCTCGCCCATCTCCGACGCGCCGAACTCGAAATACACGTACGGTGTATCGACGTTGGTCAGGCTCTGCAGCGAGATGCCGTAGAGCCCGGTCGAGCCTGCGGATACGACGCGCGGGCCGCCGAGGCCGATCGTCACGTCGATGGGCAGCGCGCGTTCGATCAGGTAGCGGTAGGCGACCACGGCTTCGGCGCCGCCCGGATTGATCACCTTCACGTCGTAGAGGCCGCGCTCCTGCTCGCGGAAGTCGAACACGGCGATGATCTTCGTCGCGTTGATCACCTGGAAGCGCACCGGTTCGATTTCGTTCAGGCCGGGCCGCACCAGCTTGACGAGCGCGTCCGGACTGAAACGCGCGCCCTCGATGGTCATGGTGACCCAGCGGCTGTCGCCGCCCTGATCCTCGTACACATCAGTGATCTGGAACGGCAGCGATTCCGCCAACAGGCGGATCGGAACGTTGGCGGCCGGCGCGGAATTCCCACGCACCAGCACGTAGTAATCGCCGGCCTGGGTCGTGGGAATGCGTGCGATCTGATCGGCCTGCAGCGGGCTCTCGAAACTCGCGTCGAACTCGGCGGAACTGGGTACGTCGCCATACCGGACGTAGATCTCGTTGGCGGCGCCTTCGTTGGAGGAATCCAGCGTGACCCGCAGCGTCTCGTTGGCGCCGACGGTGATCTTGTACAGCTTCGCGTCGCCCTGCGACAACGTGGTGTCGAAGGGCACGCCGAGGTGCAACTCCGGCACGGTCACCGTCAACGTATCGGCCGACGCCCGTGCGTTGTTGCTCTCGTCCGCGCCTTCGTACACTTCGTTGTAGATATCGGGTCGGACGATGATGCGGTACTGGCCTTCCTTCACCGGCGGCAGCACCGCGTTCAGCGTGCCGGCATAGGTGGCCCCGACGGCGAGGCCGCCACCACGGGAGACGTAGCCCAGCAGCCGGTCAGCGAGATCCCAGGTGCCGTCGCTCGACAGGTAGACAGCGTCGGTCCAGCTGCCTTGCGCCGGATTGTCGCCGTCGTTGCGCACGACGTAGCCGATCGCCACCGATCCGTTCACCTGACCGCCCGCGGGCGGGAAGCCGATCGACTGCACCGCGAGATCGGACGGCGGCGGCAGTTCGATCAGCACTGGCTGCGCGGTGCTGCGCGAATTGTCGGTCTCGTTGCCGCCCTCGTACACATCGCCGCGCGGCTGGCTGCCTGGCGTGCCCGGGTCGGTGAGCACGAAGACGTAGTAGGGGCCGACGATGTCGGACGTGAGACGGATGCTGCGCGCGACGTCGTAGCTCGCCCCCGCAGCGAGCCCGCCGCTGCGCGTGAACGTGTCGATGTAGCGATCGGCATTGACATCGAGCAACGCGTCGGTCGACAGGTAGATCCGGTCCCGCCACACGCTCTGCTCGGGCGGCGTGGCGCCGGCGCCGGTGTTGGTGACCGTGTAGGAATAGTCGAGGAACTGCCCCGCGACCATGCGCTCCGGCGCGTCGACGCGCGTCACCTGCAGGTTCGGCGCGGGGCGCAGGACGATGTCGATCGGCGCCTGGGTGATGTTGTTGCCCTCCCCGCGGAACTCGGGAACGGCGTCGGTGCTCAGACCAACCCTGGACAACTCGGCCGCCGCCGCACTGCCGACGGAAGTGGTGCCGTAGACATCGGAATCCGTGTAGGCGATCACGTACCAGCGGCCGGAAGCTCCATCCGGCAGGCGTGCCTGCAGGCTCCGGGTGTAGGTACCGCCTTCGCCCAATCCGCCGTGACGCAGGAACGTGCCCACTTCCAGATCATTGGGATCCAGTGACGGATCGCGCGACAGATAGACGCGGTCGACCCAATAGATCTCTCGCGTCGCGCGGTTGCCCTCGTTGCGGACCGTATAGCTGATGTCGATCAGGTCGCCGGAATTCACCGGTGCGATCGGTGTGACCAGCGTCGACACCACGAGATCCGGTTCGCGGTAGATGACCGGGATCGAACCCACGTTGCGGTTGTCGAGGGCGCGGGGATGGTCCAGCGTCGGTGCCGCTTCGAAGACCTGGCCGGCGTAGGTCGCGCGCGAGCGGTCGTTGATGCCGCTCTCGGCGTCGGTGTGCGGCTGGGTACCGCCCCCGTCCGCGACCACGTACAGGTAGTAGGGCCCCTCGACGCCGCGCGGCAGCGTGACCTCGAGCGACTCGGTGTAGGAGGCCCCCGCCGCGAAACCGTCCTTGTTGTCGTGCGAACGCGTGCCGAGCAGTATTGCGCGCGATGCGATGAAGACCGGATCCGGCGAGAAGTAGATCGAGTCGGTCCACTGGCGCGTGCCGCTCCAGACGGCCGCGCCGTCGTTGGTCACGGTCCACTTCACCAGCGCCTTCTCGCCGGAGAAGTTCGCCGTCGGTCCTTCCACCGATACCACGCGCAGATCCGAAACCGGCGAGGCGATCGACGTCGTGGTCGTGCGGGTATTGTTCGTCTCGTTCGATTCGCGGATGTTCGGCGGCAGCGGGTTGCCGTCCGCGATGACCGTGATGTAGCTCGCCTTCAGTGCCGGCGACAGCAGGAACGACTGCTGGTTCGTGTAGAAGTCCCCGGACAGCAGACCCGTCGGGCGGCCGAACGCGCCGAGCAGCCAGATCTTCGCGCCCGGCGCGGACAGATCGGCCGTGTCGGAGGCGTACACCCAATCCGCCCAATCCCCGGGCGCATCGCCCTCCGCGTTGTTCTTCACCGTCCATGCCACGGTGAAGGGCGCGTCCACCGAGCCGGTCGCATCCGCCGTGACGTTGGTGACGATCAGGTCCGGCAACGCCGGGACCGGATTGCCGATGACGTCGATGCGACGCGCCTTGAAGTTGCTGCTGTCCAGCGTGGACGGATCGTCGGGGTTGGCGTTCTGCGGGAAGTTGGTTTCGAGCACCGCGTCGAACGCATCGCTCCACGGCGTGATGTAGTAGGTGCCGGACTCGATCACCGAGGGCAGGCGTACCTTGACCACCTGCTCGTACGACTCGCCGACGGCCAGGTGGCCGGTGTGCGCGAACGTTCCCAGCAGGATGCCGCCGTTGGCATCCGGTCCCGTGCCCGGCGTCGGCCGCGTCTTGTCGCGGGCGAGCCAGACCGAGTCGGTCCACGTCGCGCGATCGGTGGTGTTCGAACCGCGGTTGGTGACCGTGAACCGGACCTCGATCTCGCTGCCGTAGACACCCTGGTCGGGTGCCACGACGCCGCTGGTCACGAGATCGGCCGGCTCGTAGGGATCGACGTAGATCGCGCGCGTGAGGACGTTGTTGTCGTCGCGCGGGTACTCGTCGACGGCGTTACCGTCGTCCGCGACGGCGATGAGGAAACCTTCGCCGCTGTAGCGCAACGGGATCGCGAGCGTGGCGCTCACCTGCGAATAGCGCCCGCCGTCGGCACCGAGCGCGGACCCGTTGCCGATGCGGCCGATGAGGATGTCGTCGCCGCCCAGCTTGTTGTCGAGCGACAGGTAGACGGCGTCGGACCACTGCCCGTTGGCGTCCACGGACCCGCGATTCACTACGTCGAAGGTGACCGAAACGGTACCGCCGGCCGTGACCCGATCGGGCCCGGTGAGGCTCTCGATCTGCAGGTCGGGACGGGGCTTCAAGGACAGCAGCAGGGCCTGGTCGTCGGCCAGGAAGTTGTTCGTGGCGGCCGCACCGTTTTCGTAGAGCCCGCCGCCGGCGTTCGTGACCACCTCGATGCGCCACGAGCCCTCGAGTTTCGCGGGCAGGCGGATGCGCTCGGAACGCGTGTAGAACGCGTTGACCTCGAGCCCGTTGGCATAGGTGTAGCTGCCGAGCCCGATCGGACGGGCTTCGGGATCGCCCAGCTTGCGCAGGGAGACGGTGTCGGTCCACAAGCCGTCGGCCGGCGCCTGACCGTTGTTGCGCACCGTCCATGAGATATCCACCAGCTCGCCCTCGAGCGAAGCGGCGGGGCCGGAGATGTTCGTGACCTGCAGGTCCGGGCTCGCCGCCAGCGCGACGGTGATCGCACCGGCGTAGGTGGTGTTGTCCTGGTCGTACACGAACTCGAACGGCCCGCCGGTGCGCACGAATACGTGGAAGGTGCCGGTGAGGCCCTCGGGCAGGGTGAGCGTGCCGGCGCGGTCGTAGCCGAACTGCGGCGACAGCGCACCGAGGTGCGTGAACGACTGCGAAAGCACGACGTTGCGTCCGTCGCGGTCGCTGGTGAGGAACACCGTGTCGCTCCACTGTGCCGAGTTGGTCCGCGCAATGCCGTTGTTCTCGACGCGCCAGCTGGCGCTGAACGTCCCGCCCGATTCCGCCGTCGCAGCGGCGGAGGCCGTGACGATCTGCAGATCGGCGTACGGCATCGGCATCACATCGAAGAAGCCGGGGGCGGCCGATGCGTTGTTCGATTCGAGGTCGTTCTCGAACACCGCCTTGGCACCGTCCGAGATCACGAACAGCGTGTACCGGCCGTTGAACGCCGGCGGCAGGAGCAGGTTCTCGCTGCGCGTGTAGCTCTGTCCTACCGCGAGAAAGCCGTTGCGCTCGAACTCGCCCAGTACGATGTCGTCGCTGTTGTCGGCAATCCCGTCCCTGGACGCGACGATCCGGTCGACCCAGCGATCCGTGATGCCGGTGCCCGTGCCGACGTTCGTGACGGTCCAGCCTACCGTGACCCGCGCGGGATCCTGGATGGTCAGCGCCGGCGCCGTGACGTTGGAAACCTGCAGATCGGCATACGGTGCCAGCGTGATCGTGATCGGCGCTGCGCGCAGGTTGTCGTTCTCGGCACCGAACTCGGAGACTGCGGTGCCTGCATCCGTCACCGCGAGCACGAACCAGTCGCCGGAAACGTCCACTGGTAGCGTGATGGTCATGCTGCCGTCGTACCCGGCCCCGATGGCGAGCGATCCCGGACCCTCACGCTCGCCGATGAGCCGATCGTTGCCGTCCAACTGCTGGTTGCGTGACAGGTAGATCCGGTCGACCCAGGTCTGGTTGATCGCCGTGGAACCGCCGTTCACGACGCGCCAGGTCACATCGAGCAGCCCGGCCGATGTCGCGGTGGGATTCGTCGTGAGCTGCGCAACCTCGAGGTCGTTGTGGACGATGGCGAGCGGTGCGCTCTGATCCTGGTTGTTCGCTTCGCGCTGCCCTTCGTAGACCTGGCCCAGTCTGTCCGAGACGACGAGGATGCGATAGCTTCCATCGGCCACGAGCGGCAGGGTGACGTTGGCGGTCCCGGTGTAGGTGGCTCCGTTGGCGAGCGATTCGGTTCTCGTCACCGACGCGAGCTCCGACGCCCCGTTCAAGGTCCCATCCGACGACAGGTACACGCGATCGACCCACGAGGCGTTCGCCGGTGCCTCTCCGACATTGGTGACGTCCCATTTCACCGTGACGGCCGATCCCGTCAACGCTACCGGCACCGCCAGAACATTCGACACATCCAGATCGGGTGTCGGCGCAACGCTGACGCTGGTCGCCACGACCGAAGCGACCGTGTTGTTCGCCTCAAGCCCACGCTCGAAAATCTGGCTCTCGACGTCGGACACCACGATGAAGCGATAGGAACCGGAGATCTCGTTCGGCAGCGTGACGGTGGCCCGACCGGTGTAGGCATCGCCAACTGCGAGCGGACCATTGCGGATCGCATCGCCGAGCGGCAGGTCGGTCGCGTCGAGCACGCCGTCCAGCGAAAGATAGACCCGATCCTTCCAGGATGCCGATACCGGAATCGCGGTATCGCCGATGTTGCGCACGCGCCAGGTCACCTCGGGACGACTTCCGGACAGTGCGGTTGCCGGCCCTGCCACCACTTCGATGGCGAGATCGGCGAACGGCGTCGACAGGCTGACGACGCGCGGTCCGGTGTCGTTGTTGGCGCGGGTGTCCGGTTCCGCCACCAGTTGCGTCGCGTCGGCACGCACGAACAGATTGAACGACCCCTCCAGCTGCGACGGAACGTCGACGGTCGCGCTCGCGTCGTAGGTGGCCCCTGCGGCTAGGCCGCCGGTACGCGCGCGTGTGCCGACGATGCGATCGTCGGCGTTGCCGAAGATCGCGTCCTGCGACAGCACGATGCGATCGAACCAGTCGCCGACGGCCGCGACGCCGCCGTCGTTGGTGACCGACCAGCTCACCATCATCGTTTCGCCGCCGCGGGCGGTGGCCGGTGCGGCGAGGTTGAAGGCCCGCAGATCCGGGTATGCGCGTTCGACGGATGTCACTTCGAGGATCGCGGCGTTGTTCACCTCGCCCGTACCCGCCGCGTTGGCTTCGACGACGGTGGATGCCCCGGCCGCGCTGCGATCGGCGGTGACGGTGATGCGCAGAAGGCCCGCACCGCGCGACCCATCCGGCAGGCTGAAGGAGAACGCGCGCGCATGACTGCCGCCGGCAGCGAGCGGACCTTCGACACCGACCACGGAATCGTGCAGCAGGTCGACGTTGAGCAGCGTCTCGCCGGTGCGCGTGTTCACGACCTCGATGCGGTCGCGCCAGTTCACGCCGATGGGCACGTTGCCGGAGTTCACGTCGTCCCAGCGCAGCACCAGCAGTCCGCCCGATTCGACGGGTCCCGGATCGAGCCGGAGATTCTGCACCAGCAGGTCCGGCGCCGAGGCAATGACGAGTTTCGCCGTGTTGTCGGTCTCGGCCGTTCCCGCCACGTTGAATTCGAAGATCGCGTTACCGCTGTCCGTCACGACCTGGAACTCGAACAGGCCCTGACCGCCGGAAGCCGGCCAGTCGAAGCTCAGGGATCGGTTGCGGCCGGTGCCCGGGGCGATCGGTCCGTTCCCCGGTACCGACGGGTCGTAGACGAGCGACGACGAATACACCACCGCACCCGTGGTGAGGTTGCGTACCTGGATCGCATCGGTGAATGCCGCGTCCACGGCGCGATCGCCGGCATTGTCGACGCGCCACGACACCGTGACCGGCGCGCCCGCCACCCATGCGGAAGGCGGATTCACCTGCAGACCCCCGGCAACGAGATCGGCATAGGCCGCCAGCGTCGACGTCACGGAAATCGCCGTGTCGTTGTTGGCTTCCGCTGTCTGCGTAGCGTTCTGTTCGGCCAGCGCGTTGTCGATGTCGACCGACACCGTCACGGAAAGAGCGCCCGCCCCTCGAGCGCCATCGGGCAACGCGAAGGCGATCTCGCGCTGCAATGTCTGGCCGGACGCCAGCGGCGCCTGCGCGCCGCCGATCGTGACCGGCAGCAGCACGTTCGCGATGATCTCGTTGGTCGACGTGTTGCGCACGATGACGCGATCGCGCCAGCTGACGGCCGCATCGAGGTTGCCGGCATTGCGGTCGAGCCAGCGCACGGTCAGTGTCTGACCGGATTCGAGCGTGCCGATCACCTGCACGTCGGTGGCGACGAGGTCCGGACCGGGCTGACCCTGCAAACCATCGAGCGGCAATGGCGCTTGCAGTGGCGCCGGGGTGATGCTGAAGGCGAAGGGGATCGGCGCGGCGGCGGCATTGCGGCGACCTTCGAACAGCAGCGTGTACGTGCCGGCATTCGCCAGCGTGAGAACCTCCACATCGCTGCCCAGCGATTGCTCGAACACCAGATCGCCGTACGGGCTGATCAGACGCCAGCGGCCGTTGGTGTTGGGTGTCGACTGGGCGTCGAAGTAGTAGCGGTCGCCTGCCTGGGCACTGAAGCGGTACAGGCGGGTTTCGTTGCCCGGTACCAGTTGCTGCCCGGTGACCGGACTGCCCGGCGTGACCGGCGTGGCGGTGGTCAGATCGAGCAGTCGGAATGCGTAGGGCCCGGTCGCGTCGGCGCCGACGTCCACCGCAAGCACGTAGTCACCCGCGACGAGATCCAGCACGGGAGTACCACCGAAGTCCTGCGCATCGGAGCTCTGCAGCGAGCGCGTGTTCACCACGGTGCCGCGTGGCCCGGTAAGCGTCCAGTTGAAGCTGGTGTCCGACAACGCATCGAACACGAGCTGCTTGCGGTCGGCGAGCGCGAACGTGTAAAGGTCCCGCTGCCCTGGATACGCGATCGCCCCGTTGTTGGTGATGCCCAGCGTCAGCACCGGCGTGTCGTCCACCACCTTCTGCACGTTGAAGGTGAAGGCGTTCGTCGATGCTGCGCCGGCGCTGCGGCGCCCCTCGAACAGCAGCGTGTAGTTGCCCGTGGCGCCGAGCGTGATCACGTCGATGTCGGTGCCGAAACCGCTCGCGAGTACCTGGTCGCCGTAGGGATTGATCAGTCGCCACAGCCCGTTGCCATTGGCGAACGACTGCATGTCGAAGTAGTAGCGCTCGCCGGCGGTCGCGCCGAAGCGGAACATCGCCGTCTGCGTCCCGGGATTGAGCGTCGCCGACTGCGGCGTGTTCGGTATCACCGGCGCGGCGGCCGCAAGGTCGAGCAGGCGGAACGCATAGTTGCCGACCGCGTCCGTCGGGGCATCCACCACGAGCGTATAGCTGCCCGCCACCAGGTCGAGGACCGGATTGCTGCCGAAATCGAAGGAATCGGTGGACCGGAAGTCGCGCGCGTTCACCACGACGCCGCGCGGTCCTGTGAGGGTCCAGGTGAAGCCGACGTCCGCCAGCGTGTCGAACACGAGTTGGCGCCGATCGGTCAGCGTGAAGGTGTAGGTGTCGCGCTCGCCCTGGGTGCCGATGCCACCGTTCACCGACGCGCCAATCGTGAGCGGAATCGACTGATCGACGATACGCTGTGCGACGAACCGATAGTTGTTGGCCGCGACGGTGTAGGGCTCCCCCTCGATGCTGAGGACGTAGGCACCGGTCTGGGGCAGGGTGATCTCGAGATCGTTCGAAGCCGGTCCGCCCTGTCCCGCGTAGGCAATCTGCTGACCCAGTGGCCCGATGAGACGCCAGGCGATGTCGGTGTTGGCGATCTGTTGCAGATCGATATACCAGCGCTCGCCGGCCACGGCATCGATACGATACAGGTCGGTCTCACTGCCCGGATTGAGCGTCCCGTCGATGACCTGACCCGACGTGACTGGAGTGGCGGCCGCGAGGTCCAGCAACTGGAAGGCGTAGTTCCCGGTGGCGTTCGCTTCGCCGCGGATGCGCAACACGTAGTTGCCCGGATCGAGCGACAGGACCGGATTGGACGGGCCGAGCCGCGCGGAGTCGGAGTTGCTCAGTCGCGTGTTGTCGATGACCATGCCGCGAGGACCTTCCAGGCTCCAGAGCATCGAGAAGGCGTCGGCACGCGAATCGACGACCAGGCTCTTCGCCGAGGCCAGCGTGAACGTGAACGCATCGATCTCGCCGGCGGCGGCAATGCTGCCGGAGACGAGCGCGCCGAACCCGATGTCGTTCGGAGTCACTGCCGCCGGCGGTGTGTTGCCCCGCGCCTCGACGTTGAAAGCGTAGCTGACGGGCGCCACCTGGTCGACCAGGCCCTCGACCAGAAGCGTGTAACGACCGGTCACGCCGAGCGTACGCTCGGCCACGTCGTTGAAGAACGAAAAGAAGACCTGCCGGCCCGCGGGATCGAGCACGCGCCAGTACGCCGACCCACCGGTCAGCGTGCGCTGGTCGAAGAACACCCGGTCGCCAGCCGCGGCATCGAAGGCATAGAGGTGTGTGACGTTGCCCGGTGTCAGTGTCCCGGCTACGCCGGATCCGGCGGCGGGCTGCTGGCTGATGGGTGTCGCAGTGCTCGGATCGAGCAGACGGAACGCGTAGTCGCCCGTCGCGTCGCCCACCGGATCGATGATGAGCGTGTAGTCGCCCGCGATCAGGTCGAGCGCCGGCGTGGAGCCGAACGTGTTCGCATCGGAGTTGCGCAGCACGCGATTGGTGACGATATCGCCGAGCGGGCCCGAGAGGCGCCACTGGAAGTCCGACCCGTTCAGTGCGTCGAATATCAGCGACTTGCGGTCGGACAGCGTGAAGGTGTAGAGCTCGCGCTGTCCGGACGCGCCGATGGTGCCCGCGATCGACGCACCGAGCGCCAGCGTCCGCGTGATGTCGGTGACCGGCTGTACGTTGAACGTGAAAGCGTTGGGCGCGAGGTTGTAGCGCCGGCCTTCGAACACCAGCGTGTAGGTGCCGGTGTTGGTGAGCGCGGTCACATCGACGTCCGTGCCGAGCTGCGAGTAGACGAGCTGATCGCCGTAGGGATCGATGAGACGCCAGGTGCCGTCGTTGACCGTGAGCGAGCGCATGTCGAAATAGAAGCGCTCGCCAGCCTGGGCGTCGAAGCGATACAGCTGCGTGGAAGATCCCGGGTCGAGCGCGCTGGAGAACGGCGTCCCCGGCGTGATCGCCGTCGCGGACGCGAAATCCATCAGGCGGAAGCCGTAGCGGCCCGTGGCCGCGCCCGCCGCGTCGATGGTGAGGCGATAGTCTCCCGGCACCAGGTCGAGGACGATGCTGCCGCCGCCGATGTCGCTCGCGTTCGAGAAGCGCAACTGACGATTGTCCACGACCGTCCCGCGTGGCCCGGTCAAGGTCCACGTGAAGTCGGTGTCGTAGATGGAATCTAGATACAGGCGGCGCGCGCCGGCGAGGCTGAACGTGTACGTGTCCTGCTGCCCCGCTGTCGCGATCGCGCCGAGGACAGCGCCGGGCGCGGTGTCGTCGTAGCTGCGCCACTGCACGGCAGAACCGGCAGACGCTCCGTTGGTCACGGCGCGACCGCTCGCCTGGTCGAGCGGGAGATACAGAGCGAGTCCCGATTCGCTGCCGGAAAGCGCCGCGTCCTTCGCGGCCTGGATCTGCGCCTGGGTGCGCGCGACACTCCACAGTCGGACCTCGTCGATCGAGCCTTCGAAGAGCGAGTAGCTGCCGTTGTTCTCCAGCGTGCGCCCAATCGACAGCGGGTTCGTGAACGACAGCGCGGGGCCGGCCCGCACGGCGGTCGAACCGGCCGCGACACCGTTCACGAAGACCCGGATCTGCGCACTGGCGCCGGCCGAGGCACTGCGATCGATGACGCCGGCCACGTGGACCCACTGCCCTGCCGTCACGAAGCCACCAGTCGTTTCGACGCTCTGCGTGCCGATCGCGTCTGCCGTTCCGAACCAGACGGCGCCGTTGTCGCGCACCCACAGGCCATAGGTACGCCGCCCGGCGGTGGTACCTTCCTCCTTGAGGGCGACCGGCATCCACGTGTTGGCGAACCGGTCGACCTTGATCCACGTCTCGAACGTGACGTCGCCCGTGAGATTCGTCGCGGCGCCGTGCGCCGCCTCGAGGTAATCGGTACCGCCCAGGCGCAGACCACCGCCGACCTGCCCGGCAGCCCATTCGGGCGCGACACCGTGACTCTGGCCCGGGACGATCGCGACGGTGTCGTCGGTGACAGGACGCACGGCGAAGCGGAATGCATTCGGTTCGCTCTGATAGCGGCGCCCCTCCACCAGCAGCGTGTAGGTGCCAGGGTTGCGCAGCGTGGTCACGTCCACGTCGGTCCCGAGGCCGACGTTGAAGACCTGGTCGCCGTAGGGATCGATCAGCCGCCAGTAGGCATCCGTGCTGGTCGCCGCGATGGTATCGAAATAGAAGCGCGACCCGGCCGTCGCGTCGAAGCGGAAGAACTGCGTCTCGTTGCCGGGCTCCAGCGTGCCGGACACTTCGGCACCGGGTGCGATGGCCTGCGCGTCCGCCAGATCGATCAGCCGGAAGGCGAACGCACCGAGGTTGTCCGTGCTGGCATCGACGACGATCGTGTACTCGCCGGCCACGAGGTCGAGCACGGGATTCGTGCCGCCGATGTCGTTGGCATTGGAGGAGCGGAAACTGCGCGCATTCACCTCGACGCCACGCGGGCCGCTCAACGTCCAGGTCAGATCGATGTCGGACAGCGAATCGAAATAGAGCTTCCGATCCTGCGCGAGCGTGAACGTGTAAAGGCTGCGGGCGCCGGCCTGCACGATGCGACCCTGTACGACACCCGGCGTCTGGTCAGCGTAGTTGCGCAGCGTCCCGGTCGGACCGACCGGACCGGACGTAGTGGGGCCGGAGAGTTCGCTGAACGGCAGGTAAGCCACGAGCCCGGCCTCGGTACCGGTGAGCGAGGCATTGCGATCCGCCCGGATCTCGTCCAGCGTGCGGGCGCGATTCCACAACCGGACCTCGTCGATCGCTCCGAACAGGCCGGCACTATCGTCCCAGCCGTTCTGGGCACGTCCGACGGTCAGCGGTGTCGCATACGACGTCGCCGGCGTCGATCGAGCCGCGGCGGTCGCAAGTTGCTCGCCATTGACGATGAGGCGCATCTGGCCCGAAGCGCGATCGATGACGCCGGCGACGTGATACCACGCGCCCTCCTGGATCGTACCCGTCACCGTGGCGACTTCCTGCCCCGCAGAGGAGAGTACCAGCCGCCCGTCCGCGTTCACCCAGAGCGAATAGGTGCGCTGCTGCGCGTCGCTGCCGCCCACCTCGTTCTGCATACCTTTATAGGCGAGCGGCGTCCAGGTATCGAGGAACCGGTCGACGCGGAATGACAGTTCGACGGTCATGCTGCCGGTCAAGTCCGTGGCAGCACCGTGGGGAACTTCGACGTAGTCGAGCTCGGCGAACTCCAGCCCGCGGCCGATGCTGCCGGGTGCCCGATAGGGGCCGAGATTCTGCGTCTGACCGACGGTGATCGCCTGGACATCGTCGACCACCTTCTGGACGGAGAAGCGGTACGCGTTCGGCTCGATGTTGTAGCGTCGGCCTTCGACGAGCAGCGTGTAGGTGCCGGTCTGCGCGAGCGTGGTCACGTCCACGTCGGAGTTGAGGCCGGTGAAGAACACCTGGTCGCCGAACGGATTGATCAGGCGCCAGTGCGAATCGCCGTTCGCGACCGACCGGCTGTCGAAGTAGAAGCGCTCGCCCGCCTGGGCGTCGAAGCGATACAGATCGGTTTCGCGACCCGGCCGCAACTCGCCGGACACTGCTGTATTCGGCGCGATGACGGTCGCGATCGCGAGATCGCGCAGGCGGAAGGCGTAGGGTCCGATCGCCTCGCCGGGTGCATCGATCGTCAGCGTGTAGTCGCCCGCGACGAGGTTGAGCACCGGGTTCGAGCCGATGTCGCCGCCGTTGGAGAACCGGAAGTCGCGCGCGTTCACCACGGTGCCGCGCGGACCCGTCAGCGTCCACGTGAAGTTGAGGTCCGTCAGCGAATCGAAATACAGCTGCTTCGCCTCGGCGAGAGTGAAGGTGTACTGGTTCCGGTTGCCGGGCTGCAGGATGCGGCCCTGGACCACGTCGCCGAGCGGTTCGCCGGCATTGCGCAGCGTGCCGACCGGAGCCCCGGAACGCGGATCGGCCGCTGTACGACCCGTTCCTTCGGCGAACGGCAGGTACAACGCGAGATTGGCGTCGGCGAGTTCAGTCGAATTCAGGGCGCGATTGCGGGCCGCGTCGATCTCCGCCTGAGTGCGCACGCGGTTCCACAGCCGCACTTCGTCGATGGCACCGTACAGGCCGGCCTGATCGTCGAAGCCCTCGAACGCACCGCCGATCTGCAGCGGATTGGCGTAGGTATTCGCCGCGGCAGCTTGCGCCGCGCCGGTTCCGGCCGGCTGACCGTTCACATAGAGACGCGTCTGGCCGGTGGTGCGGTCGATCGTCGCTGCGACCTGGTACCACTGTCCTGCCTGGATCGTGCCCAGGGCGGATTGCAGTTCCTGTGCGCCCGAGGTGAACGAGAGCCGGCCGTCGCGGTTCACGTACAGCGCATAGGTGCGCAACTGCCAATCGTTGCCGCCGAGGCCGTTCGCCCCCTTGTAGACGATCGGGGTCCAGGTATCGAGAAAGGCGTCGACCCGGAAACGCACTTCCAGCGTCATGCTGCCGGTCAGGTTGGTGGCCGCTCCGTTCGGCACCTCGACGGTATCGAGATCGGCGAATTCGAGCGCACTCCCCGTGGGACCATCGGCCCAGTACGGTCCCAGTCCCTGGCTCACGCCGGGCACCAGCTGCTGCGTCGTGTCGGTGATGCGGGTGACGTTGAACCGGTATGCGTTGTCCGCGGTGTAGTAGCGACGCCCTTCGACCAGCAGCGTATAGGCGCCCGAATGCAGCATCTCCCGGACGCCGCCGTCCGTTCCGAGTCCCGCGGCCCACACTTCATCGCCGTTCGGATCGATCAGGCGCCACGACGCATCCGTGTTCTGGACGGACTGCATGGCGAAGTACAGGCGCTCGCCCGCGTTCGCGGAGAACCGGTAGGCGTTGGTCTCGTTGCCGGGACTCAGGGTGTCGCTCACCGGCGCACCGAGCGTGATCGCGCTGCCCGAGGCGGCGTTGCCGAGCTTGAACGTGTAGTTGCCGGTAGCGGCGCCGGCGAACGTGAGCGTGTAGTTGCCCGCGACCAGCCGATAGATGGAGCGCCCGTCCGGCGCGTCGGATACGTTCAGGCCGCGATTGGTCACCAGCGTGCCGGCTGGTCCCTTGAGGGTCCAGTTGATGGCGCTGGTGTCGGTGCGCGTGTCGAAGTAGACGATCGTGTCGCTCGCCACGCTGAAGGTGTAGATGTCGCGCTGGTTCGCGACGGCGCGATTGCCCGTGGTCAGCGCGTCGAGCACGAGCGGCGTCGTGGCGAGCGGGGTCGATGTGACTCGCGCGTAGTCGACCGCAACGTCCATCGGCGCCGCACGGTTCGGCGTCGACGTGGATTGACCGAAGCCCACGCGGAAACCGTTCGCGAACAGATCCGTGCCGACAGAGAAGGTCCGGGTCACCAGTTCCGCGCCGGCGTCGCTCAGGATCGACACCTTCATGGCCTGCGCCGGCGAGCCTTCGATCACGGCGCGGTACCAGGTGTCGTTCTGGAAAGCCAAGGCCTGGCTCAAGAAGCCGCCGCCTTGCGGAGCGTTGGAGAACAGGCGCCGGTCCAGCCCGTTGGGACCGCCGTATACCGCGGCCGCGACGAACCGACTCGGGTCCGCCTCGTCCACCAGCCAGAACTCGAGCAGGCCTTCGACACCCGTCGAGAACGACTGGTTGAGCGTGTTGAAGCGCAGTTCGTAGCGGAAGCTCGAACTCGCCGGAATCACGCTGGTGGAGCCGAAGCCCATGCGCTGGCTGTTGTTGAGCGTGTTCTGCAGCCGCAGGACCTGGGCACCGCCGAGGGTCTCGAACTGATACGTCGGCGTGCCGAGATACGTTTGGCCGTCGCGCGGCGTTTCCGGCCGCCAGGTCCCGCTCAAGGCACCGTTGAATTCGTCTGCGAAGCTGTTCGTCAGTTCGGCGGCGAGATTGCCGTGCGGCTCGACGTTGAAGGCGATGTTCACCGGTGCTGCATTGCTCGGCGCGCCTTCGATCAGCAGTGTGTAACGGCCCGCGGCGTTCAGCGTGAGGTTGCCGACGTCGGTCGAGAAATTGTTGTTGAAGACGAGCCCGCCGTAAGGGTCGATGAGGCGCCACACGACGGTACCGCCACTCTGGCTCTGCCGATCGAAGAAGAGGCGATCGCCGGCCGCCGCGTTGATGCCGTACATCAAGGTCTGCGACCCGGGATCGAGCGTGGCGGTCGTCGGCGTGGACCCGGCGGCTTGCGGCACCAGTACCGGCGCCGCAACCAGATCGAGCACGCGCAATGAGTAGTCGGCCGTCGCTTCGCCGGTGGCGTCGAGCCTGAGCGTGTAGCTTCCAGCGACCAGATCGAAGACGGGATTGCTGCCGATGGTCTGCGCGTCCGTGTTGCGCAGGTCGCGCGAGTCGACGACCACGCCGTTCGGACCCGTCAGCGTCCAGTTGACGGCAACGTTCGCGAGCGAGTCGACATAGATCCGCGAGCGCTGCGCGAGTGAAAAGGAATAGAAGTCCTGCTGCCCCGCATGGGCGATGCTGCCGTTGACGGTCGTGCCGAGTGTGAGCGCCGCGTTGTCGTCCACGACCTTCTGCACGTTGAACTGATAGCTGATCGGCGTCGCCTGATTGCGCCGGCCTTCGAGCAGCAGCGTGTAGGTCCCGGTATTGAGCAGGGCTGCCGGCTCGACGTCGCTGCCGAGACCCGCCGCGAACACCTGGTCGCCGAACGGATCGATCAGGCGCCACTGACCGTTGCCGGTCGAGATCGAGCGCATGTCGAAGTAGAACCGCTCGCCCGCCTGCACGGCGAAGCGGTAAGCCTCGGTCTCGCGTCCCGGATCGAGCTGACCGGACACCGTGATGTTGGGAGTGAGCGTCCCGGCCTGACCGAGATCGAGCAGGCGGAAGCCGTACGCGCCGGTCGCGTCGACGTTCGCATCGACGCTCAGGATGTAGTCGCCCGCCGTCAGGTTGAGTACCGGCGAAGCGCCGAAATCCTGGGCGTCGGAAGCCTGGAAGCTGCGTTGATCGACGAGCGTCCCGCGCGGCCCGGTCAGCGACCAGTTGAAGGACACGTCAGTCAGCGCGTCGAAGTAGAGTTGCTTCGTCTCCGCCAGGGTGAACGAATAGCGATCGGTTTCACCGGCCGCCGTGATGTTGCCGTCCACCTGCGTGCCGCCCTGGATGATCTGGACAGTGTCGGCGGACATCAGGACCCGCGCTTCGAGCGCCTCGAACAGGGGCCGGCGACGGAACGGGGGTGCCTTGCCCCGGTTGGGAGCATCGTTCGATGCGGTGCCGGCCTTGTCGCCCTTGCGCCGCCGCCGAACGCGGGACTCGAGCAATTCCGTCAACGACTCGAAGCGCCAGATCATGGCGAGGCTCCCAGGTCCACGCGGTTTCGGGCCCGCCCGCGCGTTCTGTTCGGGGCGGTTACCCCGTTTGTTGTTGTCCAGCCGGACGGGCCTCGCGCCGGAAATGGCGTGCGAAGCTCACGCACTGGATTCCAGACTCGGCCCGAAACGATGTCGCCGATAACCGCTCGGCAATGTCGTCATATGCGAACAGAATCTAACCGAATCGGGAGATTTTCGCCATCGAAGACACGCGTCGGAAAATTTGACAAGCCATTGTCGGAACGCCCAGACAACGTTGGTAAATCAATAGCGTAGTCGACGTCAGAGGGCCGGCTCAGCCCGCGTCCGATCGTGCGTCGGGGCGCCAGCGCAGCAGCCGGGCTTCCGCGACGGAAACCAGGCGGTCCAGGAGCAGGGCACAGAGGGTGAGCACCACGACCCCGGCCAGGACCGTGTTGATGTCGAAGGTGCCCTCGGCCTGGAGGATCAGGTAGCCGATCCCACGGGCTGACCCGAGGTACTCCCCTACCACGGCGCCGACGAAGGCCATCCCGACCGCCGTATGCAGGCTCGCGAAGGCCCAGGACAGGGCGCTCGGCAGATAGACATGCCGCAGCAGGCCGCGGCGAGAAGCGCCGAGCACGCGCGCATTGGCCACCACCACCGGACTCACGTCGCGCACGCCGTGGAACACGCTGAAGAACACGACGAAGAACACCAGGGTGATGCCCAGCACGATCTTGCCGGTCATGCCGAGCCCGAACCAGACGGCGAAGATCGGCGCCAGGATGACGCGCGGCATCGCGTTGAAGCCCTTGATGTACGGGTCGAGCAGGCGCGCGGCGAACGGCGATACACCCAGCCACAATCCCGCGGCGACACCGGCGGCCGTGCCGACGACGAACGCGACGACCGTCTCGGTCAGCGTGACGGTGAGGTGCGGCCAGATCTCCCCGTTCACGAACCATGCCGCAACACGTTTCGCGACTTCGATCGGTTCGCCGAAAAAAAACTTTGGCAGCCAGTCGATGCGGACCAGGACATCCCAGGCCGCAATCAGCGCAGCCAGCAATGCGAGTTGATAGGCACGCAGCCGCATCACACGGTGCCCGAGGCCTTGGCGTGCGCGCGCGTCACCTCTTCACGCAGGCACGCCCAGATGCGGCGGTGGATGTCGAGGAACTCCGGTGCCAGACGGATCTCCGCCACGTCGCGCGGTCGCGGCAGCGTGATCGGAAACTCCGCCACGGGACGTGAAGCCGGACCGGCGGAAAGCACGATCACGCGATCGGACAATGCGATCGCCTCCTCCAGGTCGTGCGTGACGAACAGCACGGACTTGCGATCCTGCTGCCACAGCGCGAGCAGCTCGTTCTCCATCAGGCTGCGCGTCTGCACGTCGAGGGCCGAGAAGGGCTCGTCCATGAGCAGCAGTTTCGGATCGAGGATCAAGGTCTGCGCCAGCGCTACGCGCTTGCGCATGCCGCCCGAGAGTTCGTGCGGATAGCGGTCGGCGAACGGGCGCAGGCCGACTCTGCCGAGCCAGTCGCGCGCACGATCGCGCGCCTCCGCAGCGCGTGCGCCGCGGAGCAGAAGTCCCACGGCCACGTTGTCGAGTGCCGTCTTCCAGGGCATCAGCGCATCGGCCTGGAACAGATAGCCCGCCGTGCGATTGATGCCCGTGAGCGCCTCGCCATTCACGAGCACCCGCCCCTCGGTCGGTTGCAGCAATCCCGCGGCCGCGTTGAGCAGTGTTGTCTTGCCGCACCCCGTCGGACCGACCACGCTCACGAACTCGTGCGCCTGGACTGCCAGCGTCACCTCGCGAACGGCCTCGTAGTGCGTGCCGTCCCGTCCCGTGAACGCGCAGGTGATGCGCTCGAGGCCGAGCGCTGCGCCGGTGGCCGCGCTCACGGATACTTCTTCAGCGCCTGTTCGACGAAGGCGTTGGTGTGCGTCTGTTCCAGCCACAGCACCGGCGCGCGACGCACGGCGGTGTGATGCTGAAGCAGCATCTCGTAGCTGTTCTTCACCAGCGCCTTCGGAATCCGGCCGTCCTTCGAATAGGTGTGCCTGAGCTTCTGGTAGGCGGAGAGGTACAGCGCTCGATCGCCGAGCAGATACTCGGGTGGCACTGCGTCGGCCACCTCTTCGGGCGTCGCCTTCTGCAACCACTTCAGTGCACGCACCATGGCATTGGTGAGCGCCTGAACGGTCTCCGGATTCTGCTGCACGAAGGCAGCCTTCGCGTACAACGTAGCCGCCGGCAGCGGGCCACCGAACACGTTGCGCACTCCGGCGTCGGTGGTGGTTTCGACGACGACCTTCAGGTCACCCGAGCGCTCGAGCAACGACATCACCGGTTCAGCGCTGGACAGCGCATCGATGCGGCCGGTGCGCATGGCGGCCACCGCCGTGGCGCCGGTGCCCACGCCGACCCACGACACGTCGTCGGGCGTGAGCCCTACCGAAGCGAGCAGATGATTGACCAGCATCTGGGTGCTGGAACCCGGCGCGCTGATGCCGATCTTCATGCCCTTGAGATCCTTCGGCCACGAGTACTCCGCGGCGCGCGCGGTGGCGATGCCGAGCGAAATGCCGGGGTTCGTGTTTTGCAAAACGAACGCCTGCACCTTCTGCCCGAGCGTCTGCATCGTGATGGTGTGCTCGAACGCGCCGGACACCACGTCGGCGCTGCCACCGATCAATGCCTGCAACGCCTTCGCGCCACCGGGGAAATCGTTGATCTCCAGTTCCAGGCCTTCGTCACGGAAGTAGCCCAGGCGGTCGGCGAGCGTGAGCGGCAGGTAGTAGAGCGTGGTCTTGCCGCCGACGGCGAGGACGACGCGGGATTTCTCCGGCGCAGCTTCGCACGACAGGACGACGAAGGCGAACAGCGCGGCCAGCACTCGCAAGGAAACTCGCATGGGGTGCATCGTACCGTGACCGAGGACCATCGAAGCGCGACTTCAGGGAGAGGCGAATCGACGATCGCCTTCAACCTTCGGGCTGCCTGAGGTGGTAGTAGATGGCCCGGGGCATCCGGACAGGCGGCTCGTAGCGAGCATCCAGGAGTTCCTGTAGTCCGGGCAGCATCGTCGACAGCGAACGCCGCCCACGGGAAACATCGACGATGAGCGCCGGCCTGTTGCGTTCGAGATCGCGCAGGATCTCCGCCTTGACCGCGTCCTGTGCGATCCAGGGCAGCAGGAAGTAGTACCGGGTCGCGGTCTCCCGCTCGCTCAGGCAGTAGACGTAGGGGCTCCACGGCGCGACCCAGATCGAGTCCTGCGGCCCGGTCCGGCTGCGCACGTAGGTCGCGATCTCCGAATAGTGATCGAACGTCCCGGGCTCTTCCAGAAAGTAGATCAGGGGAATTGCGACGCCGAACGCGACCACCGCGCGGACCGCCAGCCTCGCCTGCATCAGCCAAGGCAGGAGCAACACTGCCGCCGCGACGGTCGAGGGCCACAGCCGGAATGCATCCATCCGCGCGAAGAACGGAATCGCCAGCGCGAGCAGCCAGGCAGCGGTCCATGCGGCACGACGTCGGTCGCGGCAAGCGACCAGCGCGCTCGCTCCGGCCGCGATCCAGACCAGCGCCCAGATGCGTTCCTCCGGTTCGATGCCCCTGAAATAGTGGATGACGTCGTCGGATCCGACGTGGAAGAACATGGCCGACACGAGATCCGACGGCTGCACGCCGATCGCGGCCAGCAGTGCGATCCATCCGGCCACGGCACCCGACGCACCGATCATGAAGGCTGTTCGCTGCCCCGCGATCCGCGGCGACCCGAACACCACCACCGCGGCCGCAACACTCGTCAGGCGAAAGCCGATCGCGAGCCCGTGGAGCGCGCCGAGCATCACGGCAACGCCGTAACTCACCGGCCCGTCCCGTCGCGAAATCAGCACGGCGGCCGTGCCGAACAGCAGCGCCAGGCTCGACTCGGCCGTGTTGTTGTACCCCCACATGCCGGCGCAGACGAGGACGGCCAGCACCAGCCACGGCCACTTGCTCCACGCGGAAGCGCCAGATCGCAGGCGATGGACGAGGAGAGCGAACACGCCCGTGAGGCTCAACGCGGCTGCGATCCGGGCGCCCGCCACCCCGGTCGTCGACACGCTCATCACCGCCGCCGTCCAGACGTACTGGAGCGGCATCTTCTCGTTGAAATAATCCCGATACGGCACGTGGCCGTGGAGCATTTCCTGCCCGAGCGTGCATGACGAACCTTCGTCGCCGAAAGCCCCCGTGTTCCAGTAGGCGTAGTGGACGAGGAAGGCGAGCAGCGCTCCGAGGAGCAGCGAGGGAAGGATCGAGGCGATCCTTTCGCGAAGCCGCGCGATTCTCATGGAAACGCCGGTCTTGTAGGACACCGCTCGTCGGAGAGGCTGCGGCAAACCGCAGGATCTTCAGGAATTCTGGTGGCCAAGGGCGGAATCGAACCACCGACACGCGGATTTTCAATCCGCTGCTCTACCAACTGAGCTACTTGGCCTCTCGCAAAGAGGCGCGAATTTAATCGGTTTGACGGTCCTGAGTCAATTGAGCCATGCCACATACCGTCGAAACGAAGAAGCCCCATGGGGTTACCCAAGGGGCTTCCGTTCGGCCGAAACCGGACGTCAGTGCGCGCTCGCAGCCTCCGCATGGATGCCGGTGTTCTGGCGCACGTACAGCTCGTCCCACATGTCGTCTGCCCGCCGGTCGCGATACAGCAACGAACCGAGGATCACCGCGAGGAACCCGAGCGGGATCGACACGAGGCCCGGATTCTTCAGTTCGAACAGCGGCTTCTCGAGACCGACGATGCTTGTGGTCGCGTCGCCGAGCTTGGCGATGGTGTCCTGCGCGGTCTTCTTCGCCTTCTCCGCCGCCGCGATGCCGGTCTTGAGCTTGTCCTGCACCGCGGGATCGGTCGCCGCCGCGATATCCGTGTTGAGCGTGGCGAGCTTGTCGTCGGCGCCCTTGATGGCCTTTTCCTGCGCTGCCTTCACAATCAGCGGATAGGTCATGTTCGGCGAGACCATCACCAGCCCGATCGCGGTCACCGCCCCGACGATCATGCCTGCCACGATGCCGCCGGTGTTGCACCTCCGCCAATACAGCGTGAGCAGGACGCATGGCAGATTGCCCGACGCCGCCACCGCGAACGCAAGTGCGACCAGATGCGCGACGTTCTGACCCTTGGCGAGAATGCCGATGATGATGGCGGCCACGCCCACGATGATCGACGAGATGCGCGCAGCGCGGACTTCTTCTTCCTGCGTTGCGTGTTCGCCCTTCACCACGCCGACATAGATGTCGTGCGACATGGCGGATGCAGAGGCGAGCACGAGCCCCGCGACCACCGCGACGATGGTTGCGAACGCCACCGCCGCCACGAACGCGAGGAACAGGTTGCCGAGCAGGCTGTCCGGCCCGCCGCCGAGGAACTGCGCGAGCAACGGACCCGCCATGTTGCCGCCCTTGTCGATGCGGGTGATCTCCGCCTGGCCCACGTTGATCGCGGAACCGAGACCGAGGAACAGCGTCAGCACGTAGAACCCGCCGATGATGCCCATGGCCCAAAGCACGGAAACGCGCGCATCCTTTGCGGTCGGCACCGTGAAGAAACGCATCAGGATGTGCGGCATGCCGGCGGTGCCGAGCACCAGCGCCATGCCGAGCGAGATCTGGTCGATCGGACTCTTCAGGAACAGGCCCGGCTCCAGGAAGCGCTGCCCGAGTTCCTGCGGCGTCATGTTCTTCGCCGCATCGCCGATCAGCTTGGTCACCTGGCCTTGCACGTTGACCGAATCCACGGCCGCCTGCAGGAATGCGGGCAGGGAGAATCCATACGGTGCCCACGTGAAGATCACGAGCAGGATCGATGCCGTCACCAGCAGGATGGCCTTGATGATCTGCACCCAGGTCGTGGCGACCATGCCGCCGAACAGGACGTAGGCCAGCATGAGCACGCCCACGACGATGACCGACACCTCGTAGTCAATGCCCACGAGGGTCTTCACCAGGACACCGCCGCCGACCATCTGCGCGGTCAGGTAGAAGATCGAGACGGTGATCGTCGACACCGCTGCGACGGTCTTGGCCTTCTTCGGATCGTTGCGGAACGCGAGGATGTCGCCCAGCGTGTACTTGCCGATGTTGCGACAGGGCTCGGCGATCACCAGCAGCACGGTGATGTACGCGACCAGCCAGCCCACCGAATACATGAAGCCGTCGTAGCCGTAGAGCGAGATCAGGCCGGCGATGCCGAGGAAAGAAGCAGCCGACAGGTAGTCTCCTGCTATGGCCCAGCCGTTCTGGATGCCCGACACGGAACGGCCTGCGGCATAGAACTGCGAAGCGGATTTCACCCGTTTCGCCGCGAGGTACGTCACGTACATCGTGAAGCCGATGATCAGGCCGAACACGAGGAAGGTGAGCCAGCGGTACTTGTCGTTGACGGCGCTCGTGTCGGCCGCCAGAGCCAGGAGAGGTGCCGTGGCTACGATGACCCCGCCAACAATGCTCGAGAGTCGTGCGTTCATTTCGCGCTCCCGAGGGTTCCGGCGACGCGATTGATCTCGCTCGCCATGGCGTCGAACTCCGAATTGGCACGCCGTGCGTAGATCCACGCGATGCCCCAGGCCACGATGAACTCGGAGAGTGCGAAGAGGATGCCCACGTTGACCGGCCCCCAGACCTTGATGTGGAACAACTGGGGGAAATAACCGGCGCCGATCGGCAGCAGGAAGTAGTAGACGATGGAGAAGACCATCAGACCCCACAGAAACCGCGTCTTCTTCGAGTGCAGTTGCTGGAACCTCGGGTCCTGGTCGATGGCGACCCAGTTCATCGGTTGCATTCGCCTGCCTCCTCGCGTTGTAGTGTCCCTGAAGGTTCCCCAGGGTCCTGCGACGTTAATGGTTCGGCGGCCAACACGCAAGCCGGCCTGGACACCCCGAAAAAAAGGCCCCGCAAATTGCGGGGCCTCGTCTCGACCGCTGCGCTGGTGGGCGCAGCTGTCCGGTATGGCAATTACATGTCCATGCCGCCCATGCCACCCATGCCGCCACCACCATGCATCGGCGACTCTTCCTTGGGCAGCTCGGCCACCATCGCGTCGGTCGTCAGGATCAGGCCGGCGACGGAAGCGGCGTTCTGCAGCGCGCAGCGCGTCACCTTGGTCGGATCCAGCACGCCCATTTCAACCATGTCGCCATAGCTGTCGTTGGCCGCGTTGTAACCGAAGTTGCCCTTGCCTTCGAGCACCTTGTTGATCACGACGGAAGGCTCGGCACCGGCGTTGGAGGCGATCGCACGCAGCGGCTCTTCAAGGGCACGCAGCACGATCTTGATGCCGGCGTCCTGCTCGTGATGATCGCCTTGCACCTTGGCCGCGGCACGGGCACGGAGCAGCGCTACGCCACCACCTGCCACGATTCCCTCTTCGACGGCAGCACGGGTCGCGTGCAACGCGTCTTCGACGCGGGCCTTCTTTTCCTTCATCTCGACTTCGGTCGCGGCACCCACCTTGATCACCGCAACACCGCCCGCCAGCTTGGCGACGCGCTCCTGCAGCTTCTCGCGGTCGTAGTCGCTGGTGGCTTCGTCGATCTGCTTGCGAACCGACTTCACGCGGGCTTCGATACCCTTCGGATCGCCGGCGCCGTCGATGATGGTGGTCTCTTCCTTGCCCACTTCGATGCGCTTGGCGGAGCCCAGGTCGGCCAGCGTGGCCTTCTCCAGGGACAGGCCGACTTCCTCGGCGATGACGGTGCCGCCCGTGAGGATGGCGATGTCTTCGAGCATGGCCTTGCGGCGGTCACCGAAGCCCGGCGCCTTGACGGCGGTGGTCTTCAGGATGCCACGGATGTTGTTCACCACCAGGGTGGCGAGCGCTTCGCCGTCCACGTCTTCCGCGATGATCAGCAGCGGGCGGCCGGCCTTGGCGACCTGCTCCAGTACGGGCAGGAGGTCACGGATGTTGGAAACCTTCTTGTCGTGCAGCAGCACGAAGGGATTCTCCAGCATCGCGATCTGGCGATCGGGGTTGTTGATGAAGTAGGGCGAAAGATAGCCGCGGTCGAACTGCATGCCTTCCACGACTTCGAGCTCGTTGTTCAGGCCCGAACCGTCCTCGACGGTGATGACGCCTTCCTTGCCGACCTTCTCCATCGCGTCGGCGATGATCTTGCCGATGTCGGGATCCGAGTTGGCGGAGATGGAGCCGACCTGCGCGATTTCCTTGCTGGTGGTGCAAGGCTTGGAGATCTTCTTCAGCTCTTCGACGACGGCCACGACGGCCTTGTCGATGCCGCGCTTCAGGTCCATCGGGTTCATGCCGGCGGCAACGTACTTCATGCCTTCCTGCACGATGGCTTGCGCCAGCACGGTGGCGGTGGTGGTGCCGTCACCGGCTATGTCGGAGGTCTTGGAGGCGACTTCCTTCACCATCTGCGCGCCCATGTTCTCGAACTTGTCCTTCAGTTCGATTTCCTTGGCGACGGACACGCCGTCCTTGGTGATGGTCGGGGCGCCGAAGGAGCGCTCGAGCACGACGTTGCGGCCCTTGGGGCCGAGGGTCACCTTGACCGCGTCGGCGAGAATGTTTACGCCAGCGACGATGCGATGCCGGGCCTGGTCGTGGAATTTGACTTCTTTAGCTGCCATGAGAGTTGTCTCCTGAGTGGTTGATCGAGAGGAAAGCGGATGGGGTCGGGCGATTACGCCTCGATCACGCCCATCAGGTCTTCCTCGCGCATCACGAGCAGTTCCTCGCCATCGACCTTCACGGTCTGGCCGGAATACTTGCCGAAGAGGACGCGGTCACCCTTCTTCACTTCGAGGGCGCGCACTTTGCCGTCCTCCAGAACCTTGCCGGTACCGACGGCGACGATTTCGCCTTGATCAGGCTTCTCGGCGGCGGTGTCGGGAATAACGATGCCGGAGGCGGTCTTACGCTCTTCCTCCAGGCGCTTGACGATCACACGATCGTGCAGGGGGCGAATCTTCATCTAGTTCTCCTTTGTTTCCAGAGGGATGGGACAACATGCGAGGTTCGAATTTGGCTTTTGTTAGCACTCGACCTGCAAGGCTGCTAATGATAGCCAGCCGGCCGTTCGATCGCAAGTGCGACCATCAGGTCCGGACCGAACCGCGGTGTGAGCAGGCGCTCACACCTAGCTAATCACACACCCTATATGGGGATGATTCCGTCCCAGTTCAACGCGCCCAACACTCGCTCGAAAGCGCTGTCTACCTTCGCTTCCAATTGAAGCGGCCGCCCGGTGGCCGGATGCGTGAACCGAACCCCGGTGCACGCGAGCAGCATCCGCGAGCAGCCAAACCGCTCCCGGAACAGGCGGTTGTGCCGCCCGTTTCCGTAGGTGGTATCGCCAATCACCGGATGCGAGACGTGGTGCAGGTGCCAGCGCAGCTGGTGCCGGCGGCCGGTTACGGGTTCGAGCTCCACCAGCGCGTACCGGCTCGACGGGTAGCGATCCACGCGCACCGGTAACTCGACCGTCGCGAGCGTCCGGAACCGGGTCAGTGCCGGTTGTGGTGCTACGTCCTCGCGGCCGACGCGGTCATACCCGTCAGGTACCGCCCCCAGCGGATAGTCGATCTCGCCCTCGGCCGCCGGCCAGCCGCGCACGACGGCGAGATAGCGCTTGTCTACTTCACGGCTCTCGAAAGCCGCGCCGAGCCGGCGGGCGGTATCCGCATCGAGGGCGAAGACCAGAATGCCCGAGGTGCCCTTGTCGAGGCGATGCAGTGGATAAACGCGCTGCCCGATCTGGTCGCGCACCATTTGCAGCGCGAAGTGCCGCTCGTGCGCATCGATCGACGTGCGATGCACGAGCAGGCCCGCCGGCTTGTGGACGGCGACGAGGTACTCGTCCTGATAGAGAACCGGCAGCATCCGCCCATTGTGGCTGCGGATGCCGCCGAACTACGACTACGGATTCAGTGCTCGATGCGGATGTTGCCCGGCCTGCCGAACCGGTAGACGGTGCGCCGTGCGCGATCCACACGCGGTGCGACGGGCTCGAGGGGGCACGGAGCTTCGCGGGTGCCGTCGGGACGCAACGTGAGGTCGTCCGCCACTTCGGTCCAGATGCTGCCGCGCACTGGCCGAAACAGCCACATCAGATAACCTTTTCGCGCGGCCACGGCGATGAGTTCATCCGCGTCCGGCGCGTCCGACACGACCACATCGTTGCCGTTCACACCCCACGGAAACTGTCCGAACGCCTTGAGGCAATCGACCGCCTCACGCTGATCAGCGCCGGGTCGTGCACAGGAAGGCAGTTCTGCGCGCGCGACATCCCACGCACCGAGCTCCCAACCCGCTTCCATGGCGGCTCGATCGAGATCGAGCAGATCGTCCCAGCGTTGATTCACCTGCAAGGCCGAACTCGGAACCGGCGTGAAGCTGACCGGTTCGCGCGATTCGTCGTCGATCAGGCGCTCGCGGATGAAGCCATGCCAATGCAGGGTCATGATCACCGGGGTGTCACGACAGGGCACGGCGGCGATAGTGATGGCCACCAGTGGCAGATTCGTCGCGGACATCTGCGTTTCGATGTGCTCCAGCAACTCCATGCAGTGTTTCCTCCCTGGGCAAGCGCGACCACGGACGACGACAACTACCTGACGCTCGTACCACCAGCAAGATCGACGCCAGCGCACATTTCTTGAGGCTGCCTGCAGCGAACCGCGATAATGCGCACCTGAAATCGACCCGATGTCGCTTCATCGTTGCGCATCGCAACCGCGCGACGCACTGCGTTGAAGCAACGAGCCGAAGACTATCGATTAAAGCCGCGCGTGTTTCGCAGCCGCGCACGCAGAGTGCTAGCAGCCACACCAGCCTTCGAATGAAGATCACGTTTCTCGGCGCCGCCGAAGAAGTCACCGGCTCGTGCTTCCGCGTCGACACCTCGTCGTGTTCATTCCTGGTGGACTGCGGAATGTTCCAGGGCGGCCGCGACGCAGACCGCAAGAATCGCGAGGCGCTCGATTTCGACGTGCGCGACATCGACTTCGTGCTCCTCACGCACGCCCACATCGATCATTCGGGGCTGCTGCCGCGGCTCACGATGCTGCACTACCGCGGCCCGATCTACTGCACCGCGCCCACCGGCGACCTGCTCGAAGTCATGCTCCTGGACAGCGCGCACATCCAGGAGAAGGAAACCGAGTGGGAAGTGCGCCACCGCAAGCGCGAGCACCGTCGCGGCGGTCCGGAGCCCGCTCCGCTCTACACCGTCCACCAGGCCATCGAGTCACTCAAGTGCCTGAAGCGCGTTGCCTACAACGAAGACGTACGCCCGCACGACAAGGTGCGCTGTCGATTCCGCGATGCCGGCCACATCCTCGGTTCCGCCTTCATCGAGATCTGGGTCGAAGAAAGCCAGCGCACGCGCAAGCTCGTGTTCTCCGGTGACCTCGGCCAGCCGAGCCATCCGCCGATGCGAGATCCGGAGTTCACCGACAGCGCCGATCTGCTGGTGATGGAATCCACCTACGGCAACCGCCTCCACAAGCCGATGCAGGAGACACTCGACGAACTGGCCGAAGCCATCACCGACACGATCACTGTCCGAGGCGGCAACGTCGTGATTCCCGCTTTTGCGGTCGGACGGACGCAGGATTTGCTGCACCTTTTACTGAACCTGTATCGCGATGACCGCGTACCGGACATGAACATCGTGGTCGATTCGCCGATGGCGCTCGCCGCCACGAAGGTCACGCTGAAGCACCTTCACGTCCTCGACGACGAAGCCCGGGATTCGATCGAATGGCTGAAGGGCAGCGGCGGCAAGCCCTCGATCCGGTTCGTGCAGGAAGTGGAGGAATCGATCGCGCTCAATCAGGTGAAGAGCGGCGCCGTCATCATCTCCGCCAGTGGCATGTGCGAGGCGGGGCGCATCAAATACCACCTGCGCCAGAATCTGCCACGGCCCGAATGCTCGATCGTGATCGTCGGCTTCCAGGCCGGCGGTACCCTCGGTCGACGGCTCGTGGACGGCGCGGATCGCGTGCGCCTCTTCGGCGACGAAGTACCGGTGCGTGCCCGCATCCACACCGTCGGCGGCCTCTCCGCGCATGCCGACCAGGCGGCGATGCTCGCCTGGCTCGGCCATTTCGCCCGCCCGCCGCAGCATACGTTTCTCGTCCACGGCGAAAAGTCGACCGCCGCGATCTTTCGCGACGTGATAACCGAGCGGCTGAACTGGAACAACGTGAAGGTGCCGGCGCCCGGCGAGACCTTCGAATGGTGAACCCCCTGAAGATGCGACGCTGCCTGTTCGTTCTCGCCCTGCTCACTGCGCTCGCGACACCCGCGTGGTCGCAGCCCCTTCCCGCTACGATCAAGGAAGCGCTCAAGACAGCGGGCGTGCCCGAATCGGCGATCGGCATCATGGTCATGGAGCCCGGCGGTCGCACGTTGCTCGCACACAACGCGGACGGCGCCATGAATCCCGCGTCGGTGATGAAGCTCGTCACCACCACCGCTGCGCTCGACATCCTCGGGCCGTCCTTCACCTGGCGCACCGAGATGCACGCGCAGGGGCGGTTGGAGTCTACCGGCCGGCTCGAAGGCGACCTGGTCCTCAAGGGCAGCGGCGATCCGCGCCTGACGATGGAGACCTTCTGGATGCTGCTCCGCGACGTGCGCGCACGTGGCGTCCGGGACGTGAGCGGCGATTTCGTGATCGACCGGACGCGCTTCGCCATCCAGGAACTCGATCCGGCTTCCTTCGACGGAGAACCGACGCGACCCTACAACGTCGGCCCCGACGCCGCGCTGGTGAACTTCAAGGCCGTGCGCCTCACCTTCGTGCCCGATGCCCAGACGCGCTCCGTCCGCATCTACCCCGAGCCGCCGTTGCCGGAGCTGCGCATCGTCAACAACCTCGGCGTGTCCGATGCCCCGTGCGACGGCTGGCCAGAAAAGCCGGAAGCCGATTTCGCCACCTCCACGTTCGTCTTCAACGGGATCTATCCGCTCGCGTGCGGCGAGAAGAGCAAGCACTTCAGCCTGCTGCCGCCGCTCGAATACACGCGCGCACTGTTCGACCACCTGTGGCGCGGCCTGGGCGGCACCTTCTCCGGTCGGGTCCGCGAGGGTTCCGTGGCCACGGGCTCGACTCCGCTCGCCAGCATCGAATCGGCGACGCTGGTGGAGCTCGTGCGCGACATCAACAAGAACAGCAACAACGTCATGGCGCGCCAGCTCTATCTGGGCCTGAGTGCCGCCAACGGCGCGTCGGCCACGCCGCAGCAGTCCCGCGCGGTGATCGACCAATGGCTGACCAGTCGCAGCCTGCCGATGCCGGAACTGGTGATCGAGAACGGCGCCGGCCTCTCGCGCGTGGAACGTATCGCCCCGCGCAATCTCGCCCGCCTGCTCGCCTACGCCTGGCAAAGCCCCTACGGACCGGAGCTGGCCTCCTCGCTGCCCATCGCCGGCGTCGATGGCACGCTCAAGCGCCGCTTCAACGACGGCTCGGCGGTGAGCGGCCGTGCGCACCTGAAGACGGGCTACCTCGAAAACGTGCGCGCGATCGCCGGTTACGTGCATGGCTCCGGTGGCCGCACGCTCGTTGTCGTCAGCATCATCAACCACGCCAACTCGCGCAACGCGCCGGGGGTGCAGGAAGCCGTCGTGGAATGGGCATTCCGGAGCGCCGAATCCAAGGCCTGCTGTGGGAGAAGGTAGCTCGCGGCGCCCGGCATGACTTTCGCTCCAGCGTAGGGCTGCATGCAATAATCGCGGCCCTGCCGCCGCCTCGCCCGTTTCGTCATGCCCGCCCTCCAGGTCGTCATCCTCGCCGCAGGCAAAGGCACTCGCATGAAGAGTGCGCTGCCCAAGGTGTTGCACCCCATCGCCGGACGGCCGCTGCTCGGACACGTGATCGCTGCCGCGAAAGCGCTGGAACCGGCGCGGATTGTCGTGGTGTACGGCCATGGCGGCGAAGCCGTCCCGAAAGCTTTCGAGAACCAGGGCACCGCCTTCGTCATCCAGGAACCGCAGCTCGGCACCGGTCACGCCGTGCAGCAGGCGCTGCCGCTGCTCGACGGTGATGGCGTCACCCTCGTGCTCTACGGCGACGTGCCGCTGATTCTGCCTTCGACCCTGAAGCGCGTGCTCGAAGGCGCCGCCGCCGGCATGAGCGTGCTGACCGTGGAACTCGACGACCCGACCGGCTACGGCCGCATCGTCCGCGACGCCAAGGGCAAGGTGCAGCGCATCGTCGAACAGAAGGACGCCGACGCGCCGACGCGCGCCATCCGCGAAATCAACACGGGCATCATCGCCGCGCCCAGCAAGCGACTCGCTTCGTGGCTCGGCAAACTGGGCAACCAGAACGCCCAGCGCGAGTACTACCTGACCGACGTGATCGCGATGGCGGTGGCCGAAGGCATCTCCGTTCACACCGCCCACCCCGACAGTGAATGGGAAGTGCTTGGCGTGAATAGCCGCGACCAGCTCGCGCAACTGGAACGCGTGTGGCAACGCGACCACGCGAACCGCCTGATGGCCGCGGGCGTCACGCTCGCCGACCCCGCGCGCATCGACGTGCGCGGCGAACTCGCCTGCGGCACCGACGTGACGATCGACGTGGGCTGCGTGTTCGATGGCAAGGTCGCGGTCGGCAACGACGTGGTGATCGGCCCCTATTGCGTGATCAAGGATTCCACCATCGAAGCCGGCTCGCGCATCGCGGCCTATTCGCATTTCGAGGGCGCACACGTCGGACCGAACGGGCGCATCGGCCCCTTCTCCCGCCTGCGTCCGGGTGCCAAGCTCGCCGCCGACGTGCACGTGGGCAACTTCGTCGAGATCAAGGCGAGCACGCTCGACGAAGGCGCCAAGGCCAATCACCTCGCCTACCTCGGCGACAGCGAGATCGGCAAGCGCGTGAACATCGGCGCCGGCACCATCACTTGCAACTACGACGGCGCCAACAAGCACAAGACGATCATCGAAGACGACGCCTTCATCGGCTCCGACACACAACTGGTCGCCCCTGTCCGCGTGGGCAAGGGCGCCACGCTCGGCGCAGGGACAACGCTCACCAAGGACGCGCCCGCCGATCAGTTGACCGTCTCGCGCGCCAAGCAGGTTTCCATCGCAGGATGGAAACGCCCCACGAAACACAAGTAGGCGCGCAGCACACGCCTCACCCCTAACGCTCACCTACAAACCCATGTGCGGAATCGTCGGCGCCGTCTCGGCGCGCAACATCGTCCCGGTCCTCGTCGAAGGACTGAAGCGCCTCGAATACCGCGGTTATGACTCCTGCGGCGTCGCCTTCCTCGCCGGTGGGGAGCTGAAGCGCGCACGCAGCGTCCAGCGCGTCGCCGATCTCTCCACGCAGATCGCGCAGGAACATATCGAGGCCACCACGGGGATCTCGCACACGCGCTGGGCGACGCACGGCGCGCCGGTCACGTCCAACGCGCATCCGCATTTCTCGCGCGGCGAAATCGCGGTGGTCCACAACGGCATCATCGAGAACTACGAAGAGATCCGCACCGAACTCCAGAAGGTTGGCTACGTCTTCGAGAGCGCGACCGACACGGAAGCCATCGGCCACCTCGTCCACCATCTATATCGCGGCGACCTGTTCGCGGCGGTGAAGCAGGCGATCGCGCGCTTCAAAGGCGCCTACGCCATCGCCGTCGTGTCGAAGTCGGAACCCGGCCGAGTGGTCGGTGCCCGTCTCGGCTCACCGCTGGTCGCAGGCCTGGGCAAGGGCGAGAACTTCCTCGCGAGCGATGCCATGGCGCTCGCGGGCACCACCGACCAGATCGTCTACCTCGAGGAAGGTGACATCGTCGACGTGCACGCCGACCGCATTTCCATCGTGGACAGCGACGGCAAGCCGGTCGAGCGCCCGGCGAAGACGGTGCAGGCCCATTCGGGCGCGGTGGACCTCGGCCCCTACCGCCACTACATGCAGAAGGAGATCTTCGAGCAGCCGCGCGCCATCGCCGACACGCTGGAGCAGGTGGGCGGCATCGACCCCGTGCTGTTCGGCGACGAGGCCGCTGAGATCTTCACCAGCATCGACCGCGTGCTGATCCTCGCGTGCGGCACGAGCTATTACGCCGGCTGCGTCGCGCGCTACTGGATCGAGGCCATCGCGAAGGTGCCCGTCAACGTCGAGATTGCGAGCGAGTACCGGTATCGCGAGTCGGTGCCCAACGACGCGACACTCGTGGTCGTGATCTCCCAGTCCGGCGAGACGGCGGATACGCTCGCAGCACTCAAGCACGCCAAGTCGCTCGGCATGAAGCACACGCTCGCCGTGTGCAACGTCTCCACCAGCGCGATGGTGCGCGAGACGAAACTGCAATTCCTCACCCGCGCCGGCGCCGAGATCGGCGTGGCGTCCACCAAGGCGTTCACCACCCAACTGGTCGCCCTGTACCTGCTCGCCAATTCCCTCGCGAAGGCCCGTCGCGTTCTGTCAGCCGAAAGCGAAGCGGCAGCCGTCAAGGGCCTCCGCCACCTGCCCTCCGCCGTCCAGAGCGTGCTCGCCCTCGAACCGCACCTGATCGCCTGGAGCGAGAGCTTTGCCCGCAAGGAAGACGCGCTCTTCCTCGGCCGCGGCCTGCACTACCCCATCGCACTCGAAGGCGCGTTGAAGCTGAAGGAGATCAGCTACATCCACGCCGAGGCCTACCCCGCCGGCGAACTGAAGCACGGCCCGCTCGCGCTCGTGACCGAGGCGATGCCCGTCATCACCGTCGCGCCGAATGACGCGCTGCTGGAAAAGCTCAAGAGCAACATGATGGAAGTGCGCGCCCGCGGGGGTCAGCTCTACGTATGCGCCGACGACGACACGCACATCAGCGCGAGCGAAGGCGTGCACGTCATCCGCCTGCCGGAACACTACGGCGATCTTTCGCCGATCCTCCACGTCGTGCCGCTGCAGTTGCTGGCGTATCACACTGCGCTAGCAAGAGGCACCGATGTGGACAAGCCGAGGAATCTGGCGAAGTCGGTTACGGTGGAGTGAGGTCTAGGCGGGTAGCGCCGTGTTGTTCCGATCGGTGATAGCCGCAACGTAGAGTAGCGCATGCGGAATAGCAGTATTCCCCCTAGGAAGGCGCTGAGTTCATCTCCTCGACCATCTTTTTCCATGGATCGAGCTTCCTAGTCAGCGATCTCATCGCGAGCGCCGCGCCGGTTAGTTGCCCGACGAGAAGCGATATGTCGCTCCGCAACCGCTCATTCGCTGCCTCCCGATTCATAGGATCTATTGGCTCCTCACACAGCAACTTCATGTGCTCTTTCCGTTGATTCATGAACGCCCCCAGACGATCCTGGAGCTTCGGGCTATCAAGCTTATGAGCAAGATCGTTCCTGAGCGTATTGAGCGCGTCGATCAATGGCCATAGGCCTGGAAACACGATATGCCCGGACAGGGCCCGCGCGATGCGGGCCTTCATGCGGAATGTCAGCCCATTCATTTCGAGAATGTGCTGCGGCTCCGGGCAGGCGGCGGCGATCACCTCGTCCAAGCCTTCCTCGACCAACAAGTGGCCTTTCAAGACGAGAAGCGTCAAATCCTTGCCGTCAGGAAGATGCGCCTTGTGGCGCTCCATCCTTGCTTCGGCGTCTGCATCGAGAGCTAGCTGCACATGAATCTCCCCGTGAGAACGACTGACCGCCCGATGGACACCATAGGCGCATGGCATACCATGAGCCACAACGCCGATAGACTATCGGTTACTTCCATGACGGGCAGCAACCATGAACATGCTCTGCCTCACCACCAACTTGACCAGCTCCGAAATGGCGGCATGGGTGCAAGCCGTCGGCTCGATCATCGCTATCCTAGCCGCTGGCGGCTTCACGGTGCTCGGCGCTTGGCTCGACCGGCGAAACGCCCGGCACGACCGGCGGCAGCAGCGCTACGAAATCGGGCGAACGCTGAGCGTCCTGTCCCAGAATCTTTCCAAGGCCATGACATACATCGAAGGCCAGCTTGAAAGCAGGACGGCAGTGTACGAGTTCGCGGAAGGTCACCGTCACTTCGACTTTGCTGAGATGGAGCGTCTCGACTTTGCTATCAGCGCAATTCCCCTCCATGAATTGCCGAGCCCACTGGTCACACCTGCAATGCTCCTTGGGGCGACCTTTCGCCAGTTCAAGGAGAAAATCGAGCTGGCGATGCGCGTCCACAAGACGATGGATGCCGTCGCGTTCGACGACTTCTTCCGATCGCTCGCAGAATTGAACCAGAGCATGCGACTCACGTGCGGCGATGTGGGGAAGGCGGTTACGGGACTCGAAGTGGCACGTTAGAGCAGTATCATCTGCCCTCACCCCGCCGCGGAGGGTCCGCCAGGCGACAGCGCGCTGGACTGGGTTGTTGCGCCTCCTTGCTGGATGTCAGCTTTCGGTATACGGGAACCAGGCGATTTCCGGTATACAAGTGCTAGTCGGGGTCGACCGACATTTCGCCCCAGCCGCAGCAATCTTAGCCATCAAGGAAGGCATCGAGACCGGTCTTTCCGCGCAGCAGAGGACGGGCATTGCCGCATGGGCGGCACTCAGCATCGGAGGAAAGCGCGGGCTCATATTGTCGCTCCCGCCGCTCGCGCGTGAGGTCATCATCTCTGCCGCGGACGACGATGCGACGGGCTATGGGCAGAAGGCCTCGCGGGATACCGTGGAACGGTTCAGGAATAGAAGCTGGACGGCATTCATGCCAATTCCGGTCATACCTGGCACCGATTTCAACGAGGTGTTGCGCGAACGAGGTGTTCTCGCGACGCGGTTACAAGTCCACAATTTGGAAGGGGGAATGCGTACGTTGACAGAACCGTGGATATGCTGGGGATCACCGCTGAACTGCCGCCACGGCAAAGATCTCCAACGTTGGAGCGTCTCCGATCTACTTCGTCAGAACTTTCAAGCAGGCCTTGTAGCCTTCCTCCAGTTGGTCCACTGATTCCGAAGCAACTTTCTGTTTCTCGCTGGCGGAGTTCTTATTGCTTGCTGCGGTCGCGACCTCGCTCTTTGCGTTGGAGTCGCCCGGAAGGGACAGCAGCTGAACTTGACTCTGCTGCAATTTGAACTCTGCACTCTCGACCCTACTGGCAGCAGCCAATTTCTCGCTAATAGCGTTGGTGTATTGGCTGACCAAGCTTATGCACGCGTCGGTGCGCTGATCTTTGTCCAAGATGCCCTTCACGATGTTCTCGGTCGCCTTCGCTATGACCTCAGCCGTATCCTTATCGATCGTTTTCCCATTGCCGACTGGCGCAGAGAACTTTCCCTCGCCTTTCGCCGCCGCCTTCGCAGCGGTATTCGCGCTCGCCAAATTGGACTGAAGCACGGCGATCGTCTCTTTCTGTTCCTTAACAGCAGCCGTTGCGTCGGCGACCTCCTTCTGATCCACCACCAACTGTGCGTCAGCCTCATCCTTGGCTTTCTGCAAATCGGCCGAGTTGCTCCCGGCGGGCGGAGTGGCTACATCGGCAGCGGCCTTCTCTACGACCTTCTTCTGATCCGTTTCTTTGTCAACAGCGGTCTTAAGCCTCGCTTCCTTGTCAGCCAGCTCCTTTCTGGCTTGGTCGAGCAGCGCCGCAGTGTTCACTGCGTTTGCTGACGCATCCGCGTTCGAACCACTCGTTAGAATCGCTTGTCGAGCGACCACTGCGCCGGTCAGTTGCTCAATCGCCAATGCCGCGAGCGTCAAGTCCTGCGATCGACGCATAAGCTGTCCTACGTCGAATTGGCTCAAGCTGCCGTTGTAGTAAGCCTCGCAGATACGGTAGAGACCATCCCGCATGAGTGTGATGGATTGAGTGTGAAGGCCAACACTTGCGGAGTTGGCAGCGAGGGCGTTCGATAGGGATGCCGCGCCTTGCGTTGGGTTACTGACTCCGGCACCGATCGCAGACGCATAGGACTGCAAGGCGTCCGGCGTTGGCTCTGTGCACATATGGCCGACACTGTTCGCGAATGCCAATCGCTGGGGAGAATCAAGATGGATCGCGAGACCACCGGACGGCGTTTGATGCACCCGGTTGATCGTATTGAGGTTCGCGCAACCTGTAAGGACAGACAAGATACACACAACCACAGCGCCAACAATCTTCATGGAGAGTCCCCGCTCAGCGTTACTTCGTTCCAGACGGATTGGTCGATGCGTGAGCCGCACGTACTGACCGGGCGCAAGATGTATCACGCACGTCCTTACCGATCGGTTACCGATGACGGAACGCCTCGAATGGACATGCCAATCACATAGCCTTGAGAAGCCGTGATGTCCTATGAAGGACGCACCGTTGCGTTGCCTTCTCGTTGCGGCCGGCCGCGCCCTAACCTGATGGTCCACGAGCCCTGCACGGCGTGTCCGAAACCCCGACTTCGGCTCTAGGCTTAGGCTACTGCGCTCAGCCAATCACGACTCAATAGTCAGCAGGCCCGCTCCGGAGAGACATCGTTGAACGTCCCGCGTGTAAGCCCCCCCTGCACGGAGTTCGCCGTCGATCCCGGACAGCAGCGGCCTAGGGCTACAACGACCTGGGGCGGACCGACAAACGCGCGGATTCGATTCGGATAAGCAATGGTCCTGACCGTAGCCCTGACCATCGCGGTCGCTACGACGCCCGCGCTGGCGTACAAGTACGAACGCGCCGATGTGCTCTTCAAGAGCAAGCGCATTGACTGGGCGGACTGGTACTACGAGTCGGCCAGGCTCAAGGACGGCGAGAAGCGCCCGGCCATCGTGATGGCGAAGGCTTCAGCGCCGTGAAGGAGATGTACTTCGACAACTTCGCGTCGAAGTTCGTGGCGGCCGGATTCACGGCGGTCGAGTAAGACTTTCGGCGCCGCATGTTCGGCGACCAGACCAAACTCTACCGTTTGCTCTTCGGCAAGAACGCCGCCACAACGCCAAGCAATGGCAAGTACGCGATACCCTTGTAGACGAACTCGATGCTCGTCCGGTCGGCGAGCACGCCCAGCACCGCGGCACCGAGCCCGCCCATGCCGAACGCGAAGCCGAAGAACAGACCGGACACCATGCCCACTTTGCCCGGCATGAGTTCCTGCGCGTAGACAAGAATTGCCGAGAAGGCGGACGACAGGATGAGGCCGATCAGGATCGTCAGCGCTGTGGTCCAGAACAGGTTCGCGTAGGGCAGCAGCAGCGCGAAGGGCGCGACGCCGAGAATCGACGCCCAGATGACGGGCTTGCGGCCGATGCGATCCCCGATGGGGCCGCCCGCGACCGTCCCGATGGCGGAAGCGAAGAGGAAGATGAAGAGGTGCACCTGCGCGCTCTGCACCGATAGCCCGAACTTCTCCATCAGGTAGAAGGTATAGAAGCTGCCGATGCCGGCGACGTAGAAATACTTGGAAAAGATCAGCACGAGCAGCACGGCGATCGCACCGAGCACGACGTTGCGGGGATAGGGAGCCTCGACCGCCTTGCGTACGCGCCCGCTGGCCGGAGCGACGTGATGGGTTGCGTACCAGCGGCTCACTTGCAGCAGAAGTACGATGCCCAGCAAGGCCGCGAGCCCGAACCACGCGACGCTGTGCTGACCGAACGGCACGACCACCGCCGCCGCGATGAGGGGTCCGATGGCGGTTCCGGTGTTGCCGCCCACCTGAAACACCGACTGGGCCATGCCGTGCTGGCCACCAGATGCCAGGCGCGCGATGCGCGATGACTCCGGATGGAATATCGCCGATCCCGTCCCCACGAGCGCGGCGGCCAGCAGGATCGTCGCGAAGTCGGGGGCATACGCGAGCAGCAGCAGGCCGCACAACGTCGATGTCATGCCGAAGGGCAGCGAATAAGGCTTGGGGTTCCGGTCGGTGTACCAGCCGACGACCGGCTGGAGCAGCGACGCGGTCAGCTGGTAGGTGAGCGTGATCAGGCCGATCTGCGCAAAGGTGAGGTGGAAGCCGCCCTTCAGGATCGGGTACATGGCCAAGATCAGCGACTGCATCATGTCGTTGATCAGATGCGAGGTGCTGATCGCCCCGAGAATCCGGAACGAGGTTTTCCGGTGCTCGGCGGGCAAGGGTAGTGCTGCGGATGAACTGGACATCTGGAGGGCTTTCCGTGGTTGCTGCCTGGTTTTTCAGGTGATTCTACGATGCACGGGGATATCACATCGAAACGGGCGCCGTCATCGGCTTACGATCACCGTTGCCGGCCGTACATCGGTAAGCGATCCGTAACGGCGCGGTCGGTAGGCTGATCGAGCGTCGTGTCCCACCCGTCCGCCTCGGATGGGCGGGTTGTGCGCCTAAAACCAAGGAGATCAATCGATGAACGCACGGATTCGATTCGGATGGGCAATGATCCTGGCCGTCGTCCTGACCATCGCACTCGGTACGACATCCGCTCTGGCGCAGAAGTACGAGCGCACCGACGTGACCTTCAAGAGCCAGGGCCTCGACTGCGCCGCGTGGTACTACATCCCCGCCGGACTCAAAGCCGGGGAGAAACGCCCTGCCATCGTCATGGCGCACGGCTTCAGCGCGGTCAAGGAAATGTATCTCGACAACTTCGCGTCGAAGTTCGCAGCGGCGGGGTTCGTCGTGATCGTCTTCGACTACCGCTTCTTCGGTGCCAGTGCCGGCGAGCCGCGCGGGCAGTTGCTCTGGCCGGAGCAGGTCATGGACTACCGCAACGCGATCACGTGGGCATCGCTGCAGCCGGAAGTGGATCCGCAGCGCATCGGCGTCTGGGGTACTTCCTACAGCGGTGGTCACGTGATGTATCTCGCGGCGTACGACAAGCGCATCAAGACCGTCGTCGCCCAGGTGCCGGTGACGGACGTCTGGGCGACCTACATGGGCAAATGGCCGGCCGATCAGCAGGCGGGATTCCTGGGGTGGCTCGCGCAGAACCGCGCAGAACGCGTCGGCAGCGGCAAACTCAACGAGATTCCCGTGGCGGCGCCGGAAGGCAAGCCCTCGGTCTGGCCGCTTCAGGAATGGTACGACTCGTTCATGGATCTGAGCAGCAACGCACCGAACTGGCGCAACGGCATCCTCATCGAATCGCTCGAGACGCACATCACCTACGAGCCGATCGCACCGATCGCGCGCATCTCACCGACGCCGCTGCTGATGGTGATCGCGAGCGACGATGTCATCACCCCCACGGCGGAGGAGAAGCAGGCGTTCGAGCGCGCGGGTGAACCGAAGAAACTGGTCGTGGTGCCGGGACGCCATTTCGAGGCGTACCACGGGCCCAAGCACGAAGCCTTCGTGCAGCCTCAGGTCGCGTGGTTCAAGCAGTGGCTGATGAAGTGACGCGGTACTGAGCAGGGTTGTCCGCACCGGGCGGCGCCGACGCTGCCCGGTGCGGCAATAGCCGTCTATTGATGGTGACGATACTGCGCAGGTCAAGCAGCTCGGGAATGCTGGAGAAGTATTCGAACCTCTCAGCCTACGTCGCCCGTGGCGAAGCGCGGCCCGCCTGCCAGCGTGCGTTCGCGGATCAATTGGCGGGTTTCATTGGCAATCCGCCGACCGGCTGCCATAAGTCCGCCGTGGCGGTCTGCGAGCGGAAAGCTGCGAAGCTGCCGGTCACTGACGACTGAAATGGGCCGTTGATCGGAGTCGCGCGATGTCCGCTTCCCTGAACATGACAGGCGGCAATGCGAGACAGTGCGCGCTGCGCGAGTCCGTGCGCGCTCAGCGGTAGCCGAAGTACCCCAGAACGAACAGGACGATCACGACGGCGCCGACGATCCAGATGATCCTGTTCATGATTCCATTCCTTTGCTTGGACTGAAAAAGTGAGGCGGGTCTGGCTTGCGATCTGCGCATCGCCGTAGCCTGAGAAATCAGTCTGTGCCAGCCGCTCCCGAGCATCTGTGCGCTGACGAACATTGCAGCGAGACCGGCCTTGTCTACCAAGTCTCTGCGGCTAATTGCCCGACGGTCTTCATGGCCGCGGCGAACCGCGCGTCGGTGGGATGCCCGCAGTTCAGACGCACGAAGTTCGCGAACTTGCGGTCGACGGAGAAGAGATGGCCGGGCGCGAGACTGATCTTTCGCTCGAGCGCTGCCGTATGCAACGCCAGCGCATCCACCTTCGGCGGCAATTCGAGCCACAGGAAGTAGCCGCCGGCGGGCTGCGCGACTCGCGTGCCCGAAGGGAAGTATTTCGCGATCGCATCCAGCGCGGCCCCCTGCCGAAGCGCGAGCGTCTTGCGCAATTGCCGCAGGTGCCGGTCGTAACCGCCCTGCTCCAGGTACTGCACGAGCGCCTGCTGCGAGGGGATGGCCGCGGACAACGTGGTCATCAGCTTGAGGCGCTCGATCTTCTGCGCGAAGCGCCCGGCCGCGACCCAGCCGACGCGATAGCCGGGTGCCAGACATTTCGAGAACGACGAGCAATGCATCACCAGTCCGGTCGAGTCGAACGCCTTCACGGGTGGCGGCCGGCGCGCGCCGAAATACAGCTCGCCGTATACGTCGTCCTCGATGAGCGGCACCTCGTGTTCGGCCAGCAGCCTGGCGAGCGCCTGCTTCTTCTCGTCGGGCATCAGGCTGCCGAGCGGATTCTGGAAGTTCGGCATCAGCCAGCACGCCTTGACCGCGTGACGTTTCAGCGCGCGGGCCAGTGCTTCGAGGTCGATGCCGTGACGCGGATGCGCCGCCACTTCCACCGCCTTGAGGCCCAACCGTTCGAGCGCCTGCAGTGCGGCGTAGAACGTCGGGGACTCGACAACCACCACGTCGCCTGGGCGCGTCACCGCCTGCAGGCACAGGTTGAGCGCTTCGAGCGCGCCGCTGGTGACGATGATCTCGTTCGCATCGACGCCGAAGCCATCCACGAGGTAGCGCAGCGCGATCTGTTGCCGCAGCCGTTCGTTGCCGGGTGGTAGGTCATCGACGATGCGCGCCGGGTCGAGCTTGCGCATGCCGGCCGAGAGGCAGCGCGCGAGCTTGTCGAGCGGAAACAGGTCGACGCCGGGAAACGCGGACCCCAGGGGCACCACGTCCGGATCCTTCACCGAGCCCAACACCTGGAACACGAGATCGCTGATCTCGACCGCGGTCGAGTGGACCGCGGGCTTGGGGCTGCGCGGTTCTTCCGTGGTGGCCAGTGGCCGGGCGCTCACGTAGTAGCCGGAGCGCGGACGCGCACGAATCAGCCCGCGAGCTTCGAGCAGGTAGTACGCTTCGAAGACGGTCGAGGGGCTCAGCTTGCGGCTGGTGCTCGCCTGGCGCACGGAGGGCAGGCGGTCGCCGGGGCGCAGGGCCCGCGTCGCGATGAGTTGCGCGATCTCGTCCGCGTAGCGTTCATAGCGCTTCATCGGCGGAACGGGCATCTGATACGGCATTTATGACGCACTTCTGAGTCTTCCGGGCTGAGGGCGAAAGCGGCAGAGTAGCAGTGCAACGTCACCCTTGGGTGCCACCTGGAGGAGATCGAACGATGAATCCCTTTCGCTATGTGAAGATGGTTGCATGGAGTTTCTTCGGCATTCGCCGCAAGGCCGACTACGCCAGTGACGTGGCGGCGGCGAAGCCGGCGGCAGTGATCGCGGTGGCCGTTTGAATGGCTGCGCTGTTTGTCGGCGCGCTCTCTACCATGGCGAGGTTTCTCGCCGGAACGCTGTATTGAGATTCGCTGCCGTTGCATTGGCGTTGCTGGCCCTGGTGGCCGGCCCGGCGTTCGCGCAATCGGCTGCGGCGGCCGACCCCATGGCGAAGCGCGTGCTTGCCTGCACGACCTGCCATGGCAAGGAAGGCCGCGCGACGAGCGAAGGTTATTTCCCGCGCATCGCCGGCAAGCCCGCGGGGTACCTGTTCAACCAGCTCGTCAATTTCCGCGAGGGGCGGCGCATCTATGCGCCGATGACGTACCTCATCGACCATCTGTCGGACGCATACCTGCTCGAGATCGCACAGCACTTCGCGAGCCTCGAGCTCCCGTATCCACCGCCGCAGACGAAAGGTGCCTCACCCGATACGCTGGCACGTGGAAAAGCGCTGGTCTTCGACGGCGCGCGTGACCGCGACATCCCCGCCTGTGCGCAGTGCCACGGCAAGACGTTGACGGGCGTGAAGCCTGCTGTCCCCGGCCTGCTAGGCTTGCCGCGCGACTACCTCAACGGGCAGCTCGGAGCGTGGCAGACACGCCAGCGGCACGCGACTGCGCCCGACTGCATGGCGACCATCGCGGGGAAACTGACGACGCAGGAGACCGACGCCGTCTCCACCTGGCTGTCGTCGCAGCCGGTGCCAGCGGATTCCCGGCCCGCATCGGCACATGCCGGACCACTGCCGATGACCTGCGGCAGCATCCCGCGATGAAGATGTCGGTGCGCATCGTCGTGGCCGTGTTGCTGCTGGGCTTCGCGCTGCTGACGGCGTTGTGGGTGCTCGAATTGCGCCACAAGGAGAAGGTCGCAGGCGAGGACGACCCATTCACCCCCACGGCACAGCAGATCGAGCGAGGCGAATACCTGGCGCGAGCCGGCGATTGCGCTGCCTGCCACACCGCGCGCGGTGGTCGACCCTACGCGGGCGGCAAAGGCATCGAGACACCGTTCGGCACCGTGTATGCCTCCAATCTCACGCCGGACGAACAGACCGGCATCGGCACCTGGTCGGCTGCGCATTTCCATCGCGCGCTGCACGAAGGCCGCTCGCGGGACGGTCACCTGCTCTACCCGGCCTTTCCGTATCCGAACTACACGCTGGTCACGCGCGAAGATTCGGACGCGATCTTCGCGTATCTCAAGAGCTTGCCGTCCGTCGCGCAATCGAACAGGGCGCACGAGCTGCGGTTTCCTTACGACACGCAGGCGGCCTTGGCCATCTGGCGGACCCTGTTCTTCAGGCAAGGGGAGTACGTCCCGGATTCGTCGCACGCGGCCGACTGGAATCGCGGCGCCTACCTGGTGGGCGGTCTCGGCCATTGCGGTGCCTGTCATGGGGAGCGCAACGTCTTCGGCGCCACGCGCGAGAATCTCGGCTTGAGTGGCGGCATGATTCCGATGACGAACTGGTATGCGCCTTCGCTCACGTCGGCGGACGAGGCGGGCGTAGCGCAATGGAAGCGCGGGGACGTCGTCGAGCTGCTGAAGACCGGCACCTCGCCGCACGGCTCGACGATGGGTCCGATGGCGGAGGTCGTGTTCCGGAGCACGCAGTACCTGACCGAGGGTGACCTGGGTGCGATCGCAGCTTACCTCAGCGATCTGCCGCAGACTTCCACCCGAACGGCAGTGCACCACGCCGAACTCGCTCCGCCGCTGCAGGCGCGCGGCGAGAAGGTTTATCGCGACCACTGCGCGGATTGTCATGGCCGCGATGGCGAAGGCACTCCGGCCACGTGGCCTGCGCTCGCCGGCAATCGCGCCGTCACGATGACTTCGGCGAACAATCCGATTCGCGTAGTGCTGAGCGGGGGCTACCTGCCCGCGACTGGCGGCAATCCGCGACCCTACGGCATGCCGCCCTTCGCCCAGGTGCTCGGTGATGCCGACATCGCGGCCGTGCTCTCCTACGTCCGCAACTCGTGGGGCAATGGCGCCGCGGCCGTCGAGCCGCACGACGTTACCCTGCTTCGACAAGGGCGCGTGAATTAGCGAAGCGCGATCAGCAGCACACCGGTGACGGCCAACGCCGCGGTCCAGGCCTGGCGCGGCGCCGTGCCGCTCATCAAGCGAGGGTGCATGGCGACGCCGCGGCACACGCCGGTGGCGATGACGCCGGTGGTGGCGAGCATTGCAGCCGTGTGGACGCCGACGGCCGCCAGTGCCAGAACGAGCGACCCCGATGCGGTGATCGCGCGCGCGGGATTGTCGGCGAGGCACAGCGGCACGAGCGCCGGCACCAGCATCATCCCGGCCCCGTGCGCAGTCGCCATCAGGAAGGACCAGAGCGCGATGCCGGCGTGGCTGGCCTGCGTGCTGATGGGAGTGCGCTGACCGCCGCGCAGCAAACGGTACGACGCCACGCCGACGAGCAGCGCACCGGCCAGACCCTGGAACAGCGCGCGGTCCATCGACGTGCCCAGCGCAAAGGCGCAAGCCACGATCGCGATGGACGAGGCGTGCCCGATGGCGATGGGCAGCAGGGCACGCCGCGCCTGTTTCCCGTCGCGCGCACGCACGCCCCACGCGGCGGCGAACATCCAGCCGTTCGCCGGGCTCAGCCCATGAAAGGCACCGAGCCCGGCGACGGCCAGCCACGGCCACAGGTTCGCCATGGCGCTCTCATCCGGCCAGGCGGTCTCAGGCTTCCGCCGAGCAGCACGAACCGGCCGTCGATGTGGCTTTCGCGACCGGTGCCGGCTCGTAGCGATCGTGGTGGCGCACCCACCCCATGCCCTGGCCCACGTCTTCATCGCGACCCTTGGGGGCGAGATCCAGCAGGTTGTACGTGCCCATCATCACTTCGACGCCGCGGCCGTAGGTCGAGTAGGTGTGGAAGATCTCGCCCGCGTCGTCTCGGTAGAACAGGCTGATGCCGGGGGCTTCCGTCGCCGGGAAGGGCCGCAGGTCGTAGTTGTAGTAGACCTCGCCGTTGCCCTTGGCCCGTTCCTCCGGCGTGAAGCTCACGGCAAAGTCGTGGTTGAAGTCGGTGCCATGCGAGGACACCCAGTCGAACTGCCAGCCCATGCGCTGGCGAAAGCGCTGGATCTCGGCCAGCGGTGCGCGCGAGATGGCCACGAACGTGACGTCGCGATGCGCCAGGTGCACGTTCATGCCGTCGGTGTGGTCGGCCATGAAGGAGCAGCTCTTGCAGCCCTGTTCCCAACCCGGCCCGAGCATGAAGTGCTGGACCAGCAACTGGCGACGGCCCTGGAAAAGATCGGCGAGCTTGCGCTTGCCCTCGGGCGTGTCGAAGACGTAGTCCTTCTCGATGCGCACCCACGACAGCGCGCCGCGCTCGCGGGCGATCTCGTCCCGCAGGCGCGTCAGTTCCTTCTCGCGGGCCAGCAGCGCCTTGCGCTCGGCAATCCAGCGGTCCCTGGACACGACGGGATGATTCACGGTGTTCGGTTCAGCAACGGCAGTGTTCATGGTGTGCTCCTTGGCTCGAAGAGGCGTTCCAGTTGATTGAGTACGCTGGTCCAGCCGGCCTGATGGCTGGTGCGGTCGGCTTCGGTCGGGAGACCGAAATGGGTCATCAGGAGAAAGGTGTGTTCCCCTCGCTCGCTGAGTTCGATGCGGATGTTGGTTTCGATGCCGCCCGTCGGGTGTTCGTCGCCTTGCCAGGTCCAGGTAAAGGCGAGCAGCTTCGGCGCGACCACTTCGGTGTAGGTGCCGGTCGCGGGGTAGATGCCGCCGTCGGGCTTGCGCATCTCGATGCGGAAGCGCCCGCCCGGCCGCGGGTCGGTCTCGACCCTGGCGACGGTGAGGTGCTCCGGGCACATCCAGCGCTGCAGCAGTTCGGGACGGATCAGCGCCTCGAAGACGGTGGCCGGCGGCGCACGCAGCAAGCGGGTCATGCGGATGGCGGTATCGGGTTCGTGGATCGACATCAGCGGGGCTCCTTGCGGGGTTTGCGCGGTGGGCTTTTCTTGGGCGGCGTGTTTTTTCGGGGGGCTGCACGAGCGGCCTTCTTTTCAGCGGGAAGGCTCTCGACCAGTTCGGCCAGCGCATCGAGGCGGCCGTCCCAGAAAGCGACGTAGCGGCCGATCCATTCGGAGGCCTCCATCAGCGGCTCCCGCTGGAAGTGGCAGCGCCGCCACTGGGCATCGCGCTCGCGCACGATGAGGCCGGCGCCTTCCAGTACCCCGATGTGGCGCGATACCGTGGGCAGCGAGAGGTCGAACGGCGCGGCCAGCTCGCCTACGGAGGCATCCCCCTGTGTGAGCCGCGCGAGGATGGCCCGGCGCGTGGGGTCGGCGAGGGCGGAGAACACGGCGGTGAGCGAGTCTTGTGACATGGGTCCTTGTATTTAGCTGAACGAGTAATTGCATTGTTTGCTAAATACAGGCCGCGTGTCAAGAGGGGCGATTGCGGCCCGGCTTCCGACCTCCTCGGCACCTATCTCGCGGACTGCGTGCCCCCACCCTGGCCCTCCCCCAGCAAGCTGGGGGAGGGGAGGTACACCCCTTCCCCCGTCGCAGATGGGGGAAGGTTGGGATGGGGGCCGGTACTACTACTCCTCGATGTGCGCGCCCTTGATCACGTAGGCGGGCAACACCTTGGGCACCGGGTAGCTGCGGATGTACTTGATGTTGGCATAGGGGATGATCATGAGTCCGCCATCGGCTTCGACCATCAACGCCGGATTGCCGAGCGCATCCTCGAGCCGCCCCGGCACGGTGTCGTCGCTGCGCACCTGCTTCGGAAACGACAGTCTCGTCTGTGAGCCGTCCATGTAGTGGATCACCATGCTGCGCTCATCTTCCATGAGGGTTCCTCCCGGGGATTCAGTGTTCGAAGTGTAGTCCGTGTCGCTACCGCACAATGACATCGCGGCGGATGAAACCACGAACCGAGCGTGCGGTCCACGTATAGGTCCCAATCCATGGAGGACGCGACGATGTCCCGGAAAGCGAAGCCCCCCGTGACGCTGCAGCCCGACCCCGCCCTGGATGCCTTCGGTCCGGCGCGCAGCACCGTGACCGGTGCGCCTCTGGCGAAGGAAGAGTTGCGCGCGATGCACGCCCATTGGCGGGCGTGTAACTACCTCGCGTTGGGCATGATCCACCTCCAGGACAATCCGCTGCTGCGTGCCCCTCTCGAGCCCAAGCACATCAAGAATCGCCTGCTCGGGCATTGGGGCGCCAGCCCTGCGCTCTCGTTCATCTACACGCATCTCAATCGCGTGATCCGGGCGCACGACATGGACATGATCTTCATGGCCGGTCCGGGCCACGGCGCGCCGGGCGTGCTGGGGCCGCTGTACCTGGAGGGGACCTATTCCGAGGTCTATCCCGACAAGAGCCTCGATGCGGAAGGACTGCAGCGCTTCTTCCGCCAGTTCTCGTTTCCCGGCGGCATCGGCAGCCACTGCACGCCCGAGACGCCCGGATCGATCCACGAAGGAGGTGAGCTCGGCTACGTCCTCTCGCACGCTTGCGGTGCCGCCTTCGACAACCCCGAGCTGATCGTGACCGCGGTGGTCGGGGACGGGGAGGCCGAGACCGGCCCGCTCGCCACCTCCTGGCACATCTCGAAGTTCCTCAACCCGATTCGCGATGGCGCCGTGCTGCCGGTGCTCAACCTGAACGGGTACAAGATCAACAATCCGACGCTGCTCGCGCGCATCACTCACGAGGAGCTGAGGGACCTGTTCCGCGGCTACGGCTGGACGCCCTACTTCGTCGAGGGCTCCGATCCCGACACGATGCACCAGGCCATGGCCGCTACGCTCGATCGCTGCGTCGCCGACATCCGCACGGCGCAGCGAGAGGCACGCGGTTCGGGACAGGCGCGCCGGGTGCGCTGGCCGATGATCGTGCTGCGTTCGCCGAAAGGCTGGACCGCGCCGCGCGAAGTGGACGGTCATCGCATCGAAGGCTCCTGGCGCGCGCATCAGGTACCCATCGCCGACGTGAAGTCCAACCCCGCGCATCTCAAGCTGCTGGAAGACTGGATGCGCAGCTACGGCCCCGAGGAACTGTTCGACGCGAGCGGCGCACCACTCCCGGAACTGTGCGCACTCGCACCGAGGGGCGAGCGACGCATGGGCGCGAATCCGCATGCGAACGGCGGCCTGCTGCGCAAGGCACTCCGTCTGCCGGAACTGGGCAACTACGCGCTCGACGTGAAAGCCCCGGCCAAGATCCGGTCGGGCAACACGCGGCCGCTGGGCGCGTATCTGCGAGACGTGATGCGCGCGAACTCGAACAACTTCCGCGTGTTCGGCCCGGACGAGAACACCTCCAACAAGCTCGATGCGATCTACGAGGCGAGCGGCAAGTTCTGGATCGCGGAAGGCTTTCCGGAGGACGACGACGGGGCCGAGCTCGATTCCGACGGGCGGGTCATCGAGATGCTCTCGGAGCACACGCTCGAAGGCATGCTCGAGGGCTATCTACTCACCGGACGGCACGGCTTCCTGTCGAGCTACGAAGCGTTCGTCCACGTCATCGACTCCATGTTCAACCAGCACGCCAAGTGGCTGGACATCTGCAACCGCATCACGTGGCGCGAGGAGATCGCGTCGCTCAATCTGCTGGTGACTTCCACGGTGTGGCGGCAGGACCACAACGGCTTCACCCACCAGGATCCGGGCTTCATCGACGTGGTCGTGAACAAGAGCCCGTCGGTCACGCGCATCTACCTGCCGCCCGACGCCAACTGCCTGCTCGCCATCGCGGAGCGTTGTCTCGAAAGCCACAACCTTGTCAACGTCGTCGTCTCGGACAAGCAGAATCACCTGCAGTACCTCGACCGGGAAGCCGCGGTCGTGCATTGCGAGAAAGGCATCGGCATCTGGGACTGGGCGAGCAACGACGACGGCGGCGAGCCGGACGTGATCATGGCCTCGGCCGGCGACATTGCGACGCTGGAAGCACTCGCAGCCACGGCGATGCTGCGCGAGGCTTTTCCCGATCTGAAGATCCGCTTCGTCAACGTGGTGGATCTATTCAAGATGCAGCCGCCCGGCGAGCATCCGCATGGATTGCCCGACCGCGACTTCGACAGCCTCTTCACGATCGACCGGCCGGTGATCTTCAACTTCCACGGCTACCCGTGGCTCATCCACCGGCTCGCCTACCGACGCGCCAACCACGAGAATCTGCATGTCCGCGGGTACAAGGAGAAGGGCAGCATCAACACGCCGCTGGAGCTGGCGATCGAGAACCAGATCGACCGCTTCAGCCTGGCGATCGACGTCATCGACCGGGTACCGAGGCTGCAGGTGTCCGGCGCTCACGCGAAGGAACGGTTTCGCAATCGCCAGATCGACTGCCGGCGTCACGCCCACGAGCATGGCATCGACGCACCGGATATAACCGAATGGGTCTGGCCATGGTGAGTCAAGGGTTTGTATCAGGGCTGAAATACGCCGTGACGGACACCGCTCCATAATGGCCCCATGACCCCCTGCGTCCCGATCGCTCGCGCCTGGCTGGCCGGCCCGGTGCTGGCGCTGTCGATCATCACCGGCTGTTCGGACAATGGCGCCGCTCAGCAAGCCAAGACCAAGACTGCGGCCGCCGTCCCGGTCACGACCGCACCGGTGGTCCGCAAGACCATGCCCGTCAAGCTGCAGGCGATCGGCAACGTCGAGCCTTCCACCACCGTGGTGGTGAAGTCTCGGATGGACGGGCAGATCACGGCGGTGCACCTGCAGGACGGGAGCGACGTCACCAAGGGTCAGTTGCTGTTCGAACTGGATGCGCGCGCGCTGGAGGCGACGTTGCGGCAGATGCAGGCAGCGGTGCAGCGCGACCGGGCGCTGGTCGCGAACAACGAGGGCAAGGAAAAGCGTTACGCCGAACTGCTGCAGCAAGGCTTCATCTCGCCGGACGCGTACAACCAGATCAAGACCGATCTCGAAGCGGCGCGTGCGACAGCCGGTGCCAACGAAGCGGCCATGGAGTCGGCCCGCGTCCAGCTCTCCTACACGCGCATCGTTTCGCCGATCACGGGCCGGGCGGGCAAAGTGATGATCCAGCTCGGCAACGTCGTGAAGGCCAACGACACGCTGCCGCTGGTCACGCTCAATGCGGTCGCGCCGATCTACGTGAGCTTCGCGGTGCCCGAGCAGAACCTGCCGATGATCCGTGCCTTCCTCGCCAAGGGAGCGCTCGCCGTGCGCGCTACCCCCACGGGCGAGACGCACGCCGAGAGCCAGGGGCAGCTCACGTTCATCGACAATGCGGTGGACCAGCAGACCGGCACCATCCGGCTGCGCGCTACCTTTGCGAATCGGGACAACGTGCTCTGGCCGGGCCAGTTCGCGAACGTGACGGTCACGCTCGATCAGCAAGACAACGCGATCGTGATTCCCGCCGATGCGTTGCAGACCGGGCCCAAGGGGCCTTTCGTCTACGTGATCAAGCCGGACTCCAGCGCGGAGATGCGCACCGTGAAAGTCGATCGCACCGATGGCGCGGACGCGGTCATCGCGGAAGGGCTGAAGGACGGCGAGATGGTGGTGACGAGTGGACAAATTCGTCTCACGCCGGGCGCCAAGGTGCAACTGAAGTCCGGATGAAAGCCCTAGAGGCGCGATGAACTTCTCCGAGATCTTCATCCGCCGCCCGGTCATGACGTGGCTGGTCATGATCGGCATCCTCACGTTCGGGGTGATCGCTTACCGGCAACTGCCGGTGGCGCAACTGCCCAACGTGGATTTCCCGACGCTGCAGGTGACCGCGATGCTGCCGGGCGCGAGCCCCGAAACCATGGCGGCGGCGGTGGCGACCCCGCTCGAGAAGGAGTTCTCGGCGATCGCCGGGCTGGAGCAGATGACCTCCTCCAGCGCCAAGGGCACCACGCAGATCACGATCCAGTTCTCGCTCGATCGGCCCATCGACGCCGCCGCGCAGGACGTGCAGACCGCCATCACGCTCGCGCGCCGCAACCTGCCGCCGAACATGCCGGTGCCGCCGTCCTACCGCAAGGTGAATCCGGCCGACCAGCCGGTGCTGTACCTCGCGCTTACCTCGGACGTATTCCCCATCTCCCAGGTGAACGAATATGCCGAGACGCTGATCGCGCAGCGCATGTCCACGGTCAAGGGCGTGGCGCAGGTGCTGGTCTATGGCTCGCAGAAATACGCCGTCCGCGTGCAGGTGGACCCCTACGCGATGGCGGCCCGGGGCGTGGGCATCGGCGAGGTGGAGCAGGCCATCGCCCGCAACAACGTCAACCTGCCCACCGGGACGCTCAACGGACCGAGCAAGGCGCTCTCGATCGAATCCACCGGGCAGCTCGCCAATGCCGAGGGCTTCAACGAGGTGATCATCGCGTATCGCAACGGCGCGCCGTTGCGGGTGAAGGACATCGGCACCGCCATCGACAGCGTGCAGGACAACAAGCAGGCCGCCTGGTACAACGACAAGCGCGGCATCCTGGTGTCGGTGCAGCGCCAGCCCGGTACCAACACGGTCGAGGTGGTCGACGCGCTGAAGAAGCTGCTGCCCGTGTTCCGCGAGCAGATACCGCCCGGCGTCAATCTCGAACTCGTCTACGACCGCTCGGTGTCGATCCGCGAGTCGGTGCGCGACGTGCAGTTCACGCTGGTGCTGGCGCTCGCGCTGGTCGTGCTGGTGATCTTCCTGTTCCTGCGCAACCTGTCGGCGACGCTGATCCCCAACATGGCTCTGCCCATGTCCATCATCGGAACGTTCTCGGTGATGTACCTGATGGACTTCAGCCTCGACAACCTGTCGCTCATGGCGCTCACGCTGTGCGTGGGGTTCGTGGTGGACGACGCGATCGTCATGCTCGAGAACATCATGCGCCACGTGGAGATGGGCAAGTCGCGCATGCAGGCCACGCTGGAAGGATCGAAGGAGATCGCCTTCACCATCCTGTCGATGACCATCTCGCTCGCCGCGGTGTTCATCCCGGTGCTGTTCATGGGCGGGGTGCTCGGCCGGCTGCTGCACGAGTTCGCCGTCACGATCATCGCCGCGATCCTGGTGTCTGGCTTCGTCTCGCTGTCGCTCACGCCGCTGCTGTGCAGCCGGATGCTGCGGTCTACCCATGGCGTCCGCCATGGCCGCGTGTACCTTGCGCTGGAGCGCGTTTTCGACGGCGCGCGCAATGCCTATGACCGCACGCTGAGAATCACGCTCGCGTTCCCGCGCATCTGCATACTCGTGTTCGTCGGCATCACGGTGCTCACCGGCTGGATGTTCTCGACCATGCCGAAGGGCTTTCTGCCGAGTGAAGACGTCGGCCAGCTGTTCGCCTTCACGGAAGCCGCGCAGGACGCTTCCTTCGACGCGATGTTCGAGCTGCACCAGCAGGCGGCCGCCATCATCCGCACCGATCCCGCCGTGGACGCCACCATGGCCTTCATGGGCGTGGGCGGCTCGAGCCAGTCGATCAACCTGGGCCGGATGCTGATCCGGCTGAAGGACCGGCACGAGCGACCCTCGGCCGACGAGGTGATGCAGCGGCTACGGCCGAAGCTCCAGTCGATCCCCGGCGTGAAGGTGTATCTCCAGAACCTGCCCACCATCCGGCTTGGCGGCTCCCTCACCAAGAGCCAGTACCAGTTCACGCTGCAGGACTCGGACGCCGATGAACTCTACAAGTGGGCGCCGCTCATCGAGGAGAAGATTCGCGCGCTGCCCGGCTTCATGGACGTGACCAGCGACCTTCAGATCAGGAACCCGCAGATCGTGCTCGACATCGATCGCGACAAGGCCGCGGCGCTCGGCGTCACGGCCGACCAGATCGAGAATGCGCTTTACAGCGCCTATGGCCCGAGGCAGGTGTCGAACATCTTCACCCCGACCAATCAGTACTGGGTGCTGATCGAGGTGCAACCGAAGTACCAGCTCGATGCCGCCGCGCTGTCGCTGCTGTACGTGCGCAGCTCCAGCGGCAGCCTCGTCCCGCTCGCGTCGGTCGCGACGATGAAGCCCGCCGTCGGCCCGCTCGTCATCAGCCATCTGGGCCAACTGCCGGCGGTCACGATCTCGTTCAACCTGAAGCCGGGCATCGCGCTCGGGCAGGCCATCGACGGCATCAACAAGCTCATGGTCGAACAGCGCGCACCGTCCACGCTCAACGCGAGTTTCCAGGGCTCGGCGCAGGCGTTCCAGTCGTCGCTGTCCGGCATGGGATTCCTGCTCGTCGTCGCGGTGTTCGTGATCTACCTGATTCTCGGCATCCTCTACGAGAGCTTCATCCACCCGGTCACGATTCTCTCCGGCCTGCCGACGGCCGGCCTCGGTGCCCTGCTGGCGTTGAAGGCCTTCAACATGGAGCTCGACATGTTTGGCTTCGTCGGCCTGGTCATGCTGATCGGCATCGTCAAGAAGAACGCGATCATGATGATCGACTTCGCGATCGAGGCGCAGCGTCACGGCGGCAAGAGCCCGCGCGATGCCATCTACGAGGCCGCGCTGACGCGGTTCCGGCCGATCATGATGACCACCATGGCAGCGCTGATGGGGACACTGCCCATCGCGTTGGGCTACGGCGCCGGCGCGGAGGCGAGGCAACCGCTCGGGATCGCAGTGGTCGGCGGCCTGCTGGTGTCGCAGGTGCTGACGCTCTACATCACGCCCGTGGTCTACATCTATCTGGAGCAGTTCCAGCAGTGGCTGCGTAACCGACGGGGCCGGTCCGGCGCCTTGGTGGCGCCCGAGGCGTCGCGGCCTTAGGGTCTATCCGCGAGGCGGCAAATGGCGCGGGGCCATTTGCCGGAAGTACAGGATGTCATCAACCCTTGCGGCGGCGGATCAGGAAGGAGTCGCGTTTGGTCCCCGCGGACTCCGCTTCGCGGATCCACACCGGCGTGCTGCCACGCCCCGACCAGGTCTGGCCGGTCTTGGGGTGCTTGTACTTGGCAGCTACTTTCCGACCCGTGAGCGGGTGGTCCGACCCTTTCCTGCTGCGTGCACCTTTGACTTTCCGGATGGACGCTTTCCCGGCCTTGACGGTCGCACCTACGGCGTCGCGCAACTCGTTCAGCGTGATCTGATAGTGATGGACGGCCTTGGCGATGGCGGCCAGGACGGGCTTCTTCTCGCGCTCGAGCAGCAGCGCGGCCTGGTGCTGCAGCCGTGCGATTTCCGCGACGAGAGTTTGATACGACTTAGTTCGTGGCATGGGGCGGTATCTGAGATCCAAAGGATGAAAAGAGAACGCGGCCGGACGATTCGATGCGGAGCAAGCCGCAAGCTTCAGCCTGGGAAGAATGATGACCCGGGGCAAGACCCGCCTACCCGGTTCGCGTGCTTAAGGGGCCCGAACAAAGAGGGAAAAAAGGCCCCAAGTCCGCGAGTATAGCGAAGGACGGGGTCGGAGGAGTGCGGGAGCGTACACAACGACGTCCAAAGGGACGTTCAAGGACATTCGCCACCGCCTGAAGGGAAGTGTCGAAAAAGCGATTCTCTCGGACATCAAAGCATCCATTGATCTTCGAAAGGATGCGTGAGACGAGCTTCGATCGCGCGGGTCGCCTCCTCTTCCTGCTACCCGATCGGCATCGCGCGGCGGTATATTCGGGGCTCGCGCCACTGGCGGGCGTCCAGGTCGGACTCGATTCCGGCCGGCGAGATCGAACGATGTACTGGGGAGGATTCAATGACCGACAGCGTCAAGTACCTGCTGGACGAATCGCGCATTCCGAAGCACTGGTACAACCTGATGGCGGACCTGCCGTCGCCGCCGCCACCCGTGCTGCATCCGGGCACGCTGCAGCCGATCGGGCCGGACGACCTGGCGCCGCTGTTTCCGATGTCGCTGATCATGCAGGAGGTGTCGACCGATCGCGAGATCGAGATCCCCGACCCGGTGCGCGACGTGTACAAACAGTGGCGTCCAAGCCCGCTGTATCGCGCACGCCGCCTGGAGAAAGCGCTGCAGACGCCGGCGCGCATCTACTACAAGTACGAAGGCGTGAGTCCGGCGGGCAGCCACAAGCCGAACACGGCGGTGCCGCAGGCCTTCTACAACAAGGAAGCCGGCGTGAAGCGCATCAGCACCGAGACCGGCGCCGGCCAGTGGGGTTCGTCGCTCGCGTTCGCCGGCGCGCTGTTCGGTCTCGAAATCCAGGTCTTCATGGTGAAGGTGTCGTACAACCAGAAGCCCTATCGCCGCGCGCTGATGGAAACCTACGGCGCCCGCTGCATCGCGAGCCCGTCGATGGAAACCAACTTCGGCCGCGCCCTGCTCGCGCAATCGCCGGACAGCAACGGCAGCCTCGGCATCGCCATCTCGGAAGCGGTGGAAGTGGCGGCGAGCCGTGAGGACACGAAGTACGCATTGGGCTCGGTGCTCAACCACGTGCTGCTGCACCAGACCGTCGTAGGCCAGGAAGCGATCGCACAGATGGAGCTGGCGAACGATTACCCCGACGTGATCGTCGGTTGCACCGGCGGCGGGTCGAATTTCGCGGGTATCGCGTTTCCGTTCCTCGGCGCGCAACTGCGCGGCGGCAAGAAAGTACGCATCATCGCCGTCGAGCCGGCCGCCTGCCCCAGCCTCACGCGCGGCCGCTACGCCTATGACTTCGGCGATACCGGCAAGATGACGCCGCTCGCGAAAATGCACACGCTCGGTTCCGCGTTCATGCCGCCGGGGTTCCACGCGGGCGGCCTGCGCTACCACGGCATGGCGCCGCTCGTGTCGCACATCAAGGAGCTCGGCCTGATCGAGGCCCGCGCCTATCACCAGGTGTCGTGCTTCGAGGCCGGCGTGCTGTTCGCCCGCAACGAGGGTATCGTCCCGGCGCCGGAGGCGAACCATGCGGTGAAGGGCGCCATCGACGAAGCGATGCGCTGCAAAGAGGAAGGCAAGGCGAAGACCATCCTCTTCAACCTCTGCGGCCATGGCCACTTCGACATGCAGGCATACACCGACTACTTCGCCGGCAAGCTGACCGACCAGCAGTACGACGAAAAGGAACTTGCGATGGCCCTGGCGGGATTGCCTTCGGTCCCGCAGGCAGCGTAGTCGGGGGCGAGGCCATGGCATCGGACACCCTGATCCGGCTCGCGCGTCCGACCGACGCGCAGCGCATGGCTCGCCTGTCGCGCGACCTGATCGAGACCGGGCTCGGCTGGTCGTGGACGCCCAAGCGCGTACTCGGTTCGTTGCAGCGTCAGGACACCTGCAACATCGTGGCCGACCTGGACGATCCTGTGGCGGGATTCGCGATCATGGAGTTCCTGGACGAACATGCGCACCTGTCGCTGCTTGCCATCGATCCGCAGCACCAACGGCAAGGCATCGGGCGCAGCCTCGTCGAATGGCTCGAGACAAGCGCGCGCACGGCAGGCATCGGCATCGTGTACGTCGAAGCGCGCGTGGGCAACCAGGCCGCGCGGGATTTCTATCGCATGCTCGGCTACCGCGAGATGTTCCTGATGCCCGGCTACTATCGCGGTCGCGAAGCTGCGATCCGACTCGGACACGATCTTCGTAAAGCAGTACCCTTCAGCGCTTGAACCCCACTTACAGGAGCATGGCATGACACGCCCAGCGATGAACCCCCGCCCGGTCGACTGGGCGGGCGAGAACCCCGGCATGTACCTCAAGGCGCGCGCCGATGGGCCCTACGTCACGCTGGTGAGTTTCTTTCGCGTCGTGCTCTCGCCGCACGGCAAGGGACACGCAGCCTTCCTGGTGCTCGACCCGGGCGGCGACGGCAAGGATCCGGCGAAGCCCAACGTCTGCATCACCGACAACGAACCGCTCGCGGCCTACCTGCGCGAGGGCTTCGTGCAGCACTTCCTCGCTTTCCGCGGGAGCAATTGCCTGCCGACCGTGAAGACTATTCCGGGCTGGGACTTCATGGCCGGCGGCGACGGGCGCACCACGCACACCGAATGGTTCCGCTCGACCCTGGGCCAGGTGCAGCTGACCTGGGGCGACTGGGGCGATCGCTACGTGGTCGAGCTGGCCGGCGAGCAGAAGGCGGTGACTGGCAAGCACGAGATGTTCTCCACTTTCGTGGACGTGCGCGCAGCGACGGGTCACCTCAACGGCAAGCCGTTCGCGGGCAAACCCTTCCCCCGCGAGTTCGCCGGCAAGAAGGACAGCAGCACCGCCTTCCTCGCGTTCGCGGAGACCTGGGTCAAGGCATAGCCGTCACCAGGCGCCGCGCCTCCGTGAGGCGCGCGCCGGTGCGGAGGAAGCGCGTCAACAGCAGCAGCGCCGCCACCGCGAGCCCGAAAGCGAAGCCAGCCCAGAAGCCCGCGGCACCGAAGCCGAGGGGGACGGCGAGCACCCAGCCGAAGGGCAGCGCGAGCAGCCAGTAGGCGGTGAGCGTCACGGCGGTGGGCCAGCGATTGTCGAGCAGTGCCCGCAACGCGCCCAGGCTCACCGACTGGATGCCGTCGAACACCTGCATCACGCCGACCGCGAGGAACATCGCCGTGGCGACACCGATCACGGCCCGATCCTCGACGAACGCGGCCGCGATGTCGCCACCCGCGACGACGAGCACGGTCGTGAACAGGGTCGTCCACACCGTCACCAGACCCATGGCCGTGAGGCCGATGGGCTGGACCCGCCACGCCTCGCCCGCGCCGAGCACCTGTGCGATGCGGATGCCGACGGCGCCCGCCATGCCGAGCGGCAACATGTAGAGAACCGACGCGACGCTGAACACGATCTGGTTGGCGGCGAGCGCGGTCGCGCCGAGCAGGCCGATCATCACACCGGCGACCGCCAGGGCACCGCCTTCGGCCAGGTACTGCAGCCCCATCGGCACACCCTCGCGCGATTGCTCGGCGAAGCCGCGGCGATGCAGGCGCACGGCCCGGCGCAGACCAGCCATCGCGGGCGCGAATCGCCAGTAGGCGAAGAAAGCCACGAGCGAGAATCCTTCCGATACCAGCGTCGCCACGGCAGCGCCGGTCAGGCCGAGCCTCGGGAAGCCCCAGCTTCCATGGATCAGCGCGAAGTTGAGCGGCACGTTCACCACCACCGCAACGAACATGATCGCCACGCCGGTCCACGGCCGATCGACGGCATCGAGCAATTGCTTGAAGACGAGGTTGATCGAGTACGGAATGAGCACCGCGGCCATCGTGATCCAGTACGGCCCGATCACCGCCATCACTTCCGGCGGCTGCCCGGCGAGCGACAGCAACGGCAGCACCGCCACCATGGCGACCATCGATGCAACGCCGATGCCGATCCCGAGCCAGCGGCCATGGGCCACCACGCTCGCGACCTGCGCATCGTTGCCCGCCCCGAATGCGCGCGCCACGAGGATTCCCACCGGCGTCATGAAGCCATAGAGCGCGGCCCACAGGATCAGGATCACGCTGCCGGTCAGCGACGCGGCGGCAAGCGGGACGGCGCCCAGCGGCCCGAGCATCCAGGTGTCGGTGATCATGAGCAGCGACGACGCCGTCAGGCCGGCCACGAGGGGCACGGCGAGACGGACGAGGCTGGCGACTTCGGCACGGCAACGCTGGATCAGGGTGTTCATGGCAGATGACTCCATTCGACGAGCCGCAGTATGCTGTCAATATTCTCTTGCCGGATTGGCAACATCGTTCTGACTTAATTGACAATGCACGAGCCCCGATTCGAGCCATGGCCGACAACATCCACCTGATGCGCACCTTCAACGCGGTCGCGGCGGCGGCCAGCTTCAGCGCCGCGGCCAAGTTGCTGGGCCTGTCGCGGGCAGCGGTTTCCAGCCAGATCGCGCAGCTGGAAGCACGGCTCGGCGTCCGGCTGTTTCGGCGCACCACCCGCAGCGTCGCCCTCACCGACGAAGGCGAACGGTATGCCGAACGGATCGCCTCGATCCTCGACGACATCGACGCACTCGACAACGAGTACGCCGAGCGCGCGGGCGAAGTGTCCGGCCCGCTCACGGTGGAGGTGCCGGAATTCTTCGGGGTGCGCGTGCTCGCCTCGCGCGTGCCGGAGTTCCTGGAGCGCCACCCGGACATCAGTCTCAACCTCGTCCTGAACGAGCGCGTCGACGAGATCGCCCGGGCGGAGGCGGACGTGTTCGTGCGCACGTCGTTACCGCGCGCTCATCACCTCAAGTACCGCAGGCTCGGTGCGTTCAGGCTCATCACGGCCGCGAGTCCGCGCTACCTGGAGCGCAACGGCGAGCCGCACCATCCACGCGAACTGGAGCGGCACGTCACGATCGACTACATCAACTCGGTGTCCGGACGTCCGTTCGACTGGGAGTTCGAACCCGTGCGACGCGGTCGCGGAAGTCCGCTGACGCTGAGCGCGAAGGGACGCCTCACCTGCAACAACTCGGATGCCTGCGTCGAGGCTGCCATCGCGGGGTTCGGCGTGGTGAGCGACGTGGGCTTCATGCTCGAACCGCTGTTCGCGCGCAAGCTGCTCGTGCCCGTGCTACGCGGATGGCACTCGCCCGAGTACCCGCTTTATGCGCTATGGCATCCGGGGCGGCCCGTGGCGCCGCGCGTGACGGCGTTCGTAACGTTCCTGGCCGAGATCACGAAGCCTGGTAACGCTGGCGGCTAAGCGCGCGCGGTGACCACCGGCTGGTAGAACCCGCTGTCCGCGGGGAAATGCCAGCGGATCTCGCGAAAGCCAGCGGCCTTCAGGGCTTCGTCCACTTCGGCACGACGCAGCGCGCGAAAGCGTGAGTCGTAGTGCGAAGTCCGATACTCGCCCGACGACTCCTGCACGAAGAACTGGTGCACCGCGTACGAGCGGCCGTCCTCGGCCCAGTCCCAGACCTGGAAAGCGATGCGCCGCCCGGTCGCGTCATCGAACACCTGGGGCATCGTGCCGCGGGGGCGAGCTGCGTCGTTCTTGCCATGCAGTCCTGGCAAACCGGGATCCATGGCGCCTGCCCCTGTACCACCCGCGAGCAGACGGTCGTAGTCGCGAATGCTGGCGAGAAACAGGCCACCGGGTTTCAGCCGGCCGCGCATCTGCGAAACGGCGCGCGGCAGGTCGGGATCTTCCAGGCAGTGGGACAAGGCGTTGTCGCAGCAGATGACGACGTCGAAGACATCGGCGATCGAAGCATCGAGTGCGCGATAGTCAGCGACGCCGAAGGTCACTTCGACGCCGAAGGCAGCCGCCTCGCGGCGCGCCCGTTCCACGGGCGCCGCACTGAAATCGGTGGCGTGTACGCGATAGCCTCGCGTCGCAAGACCGATGGCCTGGGTACCGATGCCGCAGGCGCAGTCCAGCACCGACATCGCGGTCGAGCCCGCTTCGCGGCGGATCAACCGATCGAGTGCTTCGCCCTGACGCGGAATCTCCTGCCGCCAGTCGGCGAACATGAGGTGATAGTCATCGGCGAGTTCCTCGTAGAACTCGCGGACCCGGGCCGTCATCCGTGCACCGTCAATTGCTGATCGTCACGCCGGAAGTGTAGATCGAAGGATCGTCGTTTCATTGTCCCTATCGTGTCCGCTGCCCGGCGGCTTGTCCAGCGGCGAACTTGGCGCCTCCGGACGTCGCCCTCTTCCCAGACGCGTCCGACGACGCCCGCCATCGCCACCACAGACGCAGGCCCAGGAGGCAGGCAAGGATGGCGATGAAGGCCAGCGGCTCGCGGATGTCCTTCTTCACCAGCCACAGGAAATGGGTGACGCCGAGAATGCCGATCACGTACACGGCGCGATGCAGCCATTGCCAGCGCCTGGCGCCCAGGCGTTTGACCATGGCGTTTGTCGATGTCGCCGCGAGCGGAATCAGCAGGACGAAGGCGGTGAAACCCACGGTGATGAACGGCCGCTTCACCACGTCCTTCGCGATGTCACCGAGATCGAAGAACTGGTCGAGCCAGATGTAGGTGGTGAAGTGCAGGCTCGCGTAGAAGAACGCGAACAACCCCAGCATGCGCCGCAATCGTAGCAGCCACGGCTGCGCGAGCAACTTGCGTGCTGGTGTCACGGCGAGCGTGATCATGAGCAGCGTGAGCGTCCACCAGCCGGTGGCGCGTGTGATGTACTCGATGGGATTGGCACCCAGTTCATGCTGCCACGCTCGCAGGCCGAGGCGGGCGAACGGCACCAGGCAGGCGACGAAAACGGCTGCCTTGATCCAGGCGATCTGTTGCGGTGACGGGGAGCGCATGAAGGCGACTAGAGCAACTTCTTCTCAACACGAAGGACACGAAGGTTCACGAAGGAAAACCAAGACCAAGAGCCTGTGCTGATTCCTTTGCTTTCCTTCGTGTCCCTTCGTGTCCTTCGTGTTGATAGCTGTACCGATCTGTTCGGCTGACATGGCGCAGATGGATGCCATCGACCCAACTTCTTTTCAACACGAAGGACACGAAGGTTCACGAAGGAAAACCAAGACCAGGAACCCGTGCTGTTGCCTTTGCCTTCCTTCGTGTTCCTTCGTGTCCTTCGTGTTGAAAGCTTTTCCGTTCAGAAGTACTTCTTCAGATCCATGCCCGAGTACAAGGAAGCCACCTGGTCGCCATAGCCATTGAACATCAGCGTGGCACGCTTGCCGAATTCGCCGATGCGCCGCTCCTTCGCCTGGCTCCAGCGCGGGTGATCCACCTGCGGATTGACGTTGGAGTAGAACCCGTACTCGTTCGAGATCGCCTTGTTCCAGGCCGTCTTCGGTTCGGTCTCGGTGAAGCGGATGCGGACGATGGACTTGGCGCTCTTGAAGCCGTACTTCCAGGGCACGACGATGCGCAGCGGCGCGCCGTTCTGGTTCGGCAGCATTTCGCCATAGAGGCCGAAGGTGAGCAGCGTCAGGGGATTCATCGCTTCGTCCATGCGCAGGCCCTCGACGTAAGGCCATTCGAGCACGGCGAGCCTTTGCCCGGGCAGCTGCTTCTCGTCCATCAGGGTGGTGAACTCCACGTACTTCGCCTTCGCGTTGGGTTCGGCGCGTTTGATCAGTTCCGCGAGCGGGAACCCGTTCCAGGGGATGACCATCGACCAGCCCTCGACACAGCGCATGCGGTAGATGCGCTCCTCGACGGCGGCGAGTTTCATCAGTTCATCGACGTCCCAGCGCTTCGGTTTTGCGCATTCGCCTTCGACGCTCACCGTCCAGGGACGGGCCTTGAGGGTGGCCGCCCGTTCGGCCGGATCTTCCTTGCCGGTGCCGAATTCGTAGAAGTTGTTGTAGGTGGTGACGTCCTTGAAGGGCGTCATCGCCTCCGTGACGCTGAGCGGGCTCTTCTTCGCGTTCGCGAAGGCCTTCGCCTGGGCGTGCGCATGACGGCTGCCGAAACCCGCTGCCGTCAGACCCGCAGCCGCCGCGAACAGGCCTGCGTCGCGCAGGAAATCCCGCCGGCTGTCGAACAGCGCGCGCGGGGTGATTTCGGAAGGAGCCACGTCGGAGGGGCGTCGGATCAGCATGGAAAGGCCTTTCGTACAGCGGGTTTGGACCCCATTCTACGGGGCGGACGACGGGGTGGATTCAATGCGCCGCGACGAAGACCGCCAGTTCGTCGAGCAGCGGGAGGCCTTTCCGGAACGGGGGCGCCAGCGCTGCGACGGTCTTGCCGTGCCCGACACCGGGAAAGCTGCGTTCCGTCACGGCGACGCCGGCAGCACGCAGCCGCGCCGCGAGGTGTTCGGTATTGGCCGGGAGCACCCTCGTATCGGCATCGCCGGTCGCGAGCCAAGCCGGAGGAGCACCGGCGGAAACATACGCCACCGGCTGCGTCGACGGCCATTGCTCGCGCGGACCGAAGATGGTCTGCACCACCGGCGTCTTGATCGGGAGGAAGTCGTAGGGCCCCGACAACCCGATCCACCCCCGCACCACCTGCTTCGGATCGAGCCCCACCTCGCCCAGCCAGCGGCCGTCCAGTGCCAGCATCGCGGCGTTGTAGGCGCCGGACGAATGCCCCATCAGGAACAGGCGGTCGGCGTCCCCGCCATGGCTTCCGGCGTGATCGCGCACCCAACGGACCGCCGAGGCGCTGTCGCGCAGGAAGTCGGGATAGCGCACTTCCGGATAGACGCGATAGTCCGCCACCGCCGCGATGAATCCGCGCGAAGCCAGCGCCTCTCCCGCGAAACGATAGTCCTCGCGACTGCCTTCCTGCCAGGCGCCGCCATAGAAGAACACGACCACCGGCAGGGGACCGGTCGCACGGTCCGGGATATAGAGATCGAGCTTCTGCCGCGGGTTGTCGCCATAGGCGATGCCTGCGATACGCCGGTAGCCGTCGCTCGGCGCTGATGCATTGAGCAGCGTCAGCGGCGAGCACGCGACCACCGCCGCCAGCACCAGGATTGCTATCGAGGACAGGGCGAGGAGTTTTTTCACGACGACGGAGAAGCAGACACCTGCAAGGGATACGTGCGGATCGGACTCACGGATGCGGGGCGAAGTTCGATGGTGCCCACTGGACACGCCATGCGAAACCCGGAAAGCTGCGCCCCCATGATGACCCAACCCCCTTCGAACGACGACGAGCCGCTGCTCGCCGGCCTCACCGTGATCGACTTCACCCGCGTGCTCGCGGGCCCCTATTGCACACGGCTGCTCGCCGACCTGGGCGCGCGCGTGATCAAGATAGAGCGGCCCGGTGAAGGCGACGAGATCCGCTACACGAAGCTCCAGCTCGACCCCGGCCGCACCGACCAGAGTTCGTATTACGTGCGCCTCAACGCGGGCAAGCAGGGCATCGCGATCGACCTCGCCCATCCCGACGCTCGCGATGTCGTGCTGGACCTGGTGCGCAAGGCGGACGTGGTGGTGGAGAATTTCTCCCCCGGCGTGATGGCGCGCTACGGCTTCGACGAGGCCGCGTTGCGGGCGGTGAAGCCCGATCTCGTCTACTGCGCCATCTCGGGCTTCGGACAGACCGGACCGCTTTGCTCGATGCAGGCTTACGCGCATCTGATCAATGCCATCTCCGGCATGATGGATCTGGAGCGCGGGGGTGAAGCCCCGCCGCGCGTCTCGAACCTGCAGGCGGCCGATGTGCTCGCCGGGGCACACGCCTTCGGAGCCATCTCCGCTGCGCTGGTGCGGCGGGCTCGCAGCGGTCGTGGGGCTTACCTCGACGTCTCCATGCTCGAATGCCTGGTGGCGGCGGACGACATCACCTTTCCCGCGCTGCTGAACGGCGCCCCGGTGGAGCGCCAACCACGCGTCGGCATGGTCGTGCATCGAATCGGCGACCGCCACATGGCGCTCCAGACGGTCGGCGCGCCGCACCTCTGGGGCCGGCTCGTGGCGCTCATCGGTAAGCCCGAACTCGCCACCGACGCTCGCTTCGCGACACCGGCCGGCCGCAGGGAAAACTGGCCTGCCCTGCTCGGGATCCTCCGTGCATGGCTCGACGGCTACGGAAGCGTGGACGAGGCTGTCGCAGAGCTATCCCGTGCCCGTGTCCCCGCCATGCCGATGCTCACGCCCGAGGAACTGGTCGAGCATCCTCAGATGGCCGCACGTTCGGCATTTCCAGAGGTCGAGCACAGGGCACGGGGCAAAGCGCGCGTAACGGCATCGCCGTTCCACGTGGATGGTCGGCCGACCCATCCCGCCGGCCCCGCGCCCTACCGGGTGGGCGAATCCACTCGCGCCGTGCTGACCGATCTCCTCGGCTACCCTTCAACTCGGATCGAGGCACTGCGACAGGGGAAGGTAGTCGAAGCGCCCGACTAGGGCCTCAGATCAGGAACAGCGTCGCGAGCCCGAGGAAGATGAAGAACCCGCCGCTGTCGGTGATGGCGGTGATCAGCACGCTCGAGCCCACGGCGGGATCGCGGCCGAAGCGGTGCATCAGCAACGGGATGAAGACCCCGAACGAGGCCGCCACCAGCAGGTTCAGGGTCATCGCGGTCATCATGACGAGCCCGAGCGCCCAGTTGTGGTAGAGCAACATGGCGAACACGCCGAAGATGCTGCCCCACACCAGGCCGTTCAGCAGGCTGATGGCGAGTTCCTTGGTCACTAGTGCCTTGGCGTTCGCCCGCTGGATCTGGCCCAGTGCCATCGCACGCACGATCATCGTGATGGTCTGGTTGCCGGAATTGCCGCCGATGCCGGCCACGATGGGCATCAGCGCCGCGAGCGCCACCAGCTTCTCGATACTGCCTTCGAACAGGCCGATCACGCGCGAAGCGATGAAGGCGGTGACCAGGTTGATCGCGAGCCAGGTCCAGCGGTTCTGGGCCGATTTCCAGACCGAGGAGAAGATGTCCTCGTCCTCGCGCAGGCCGGCGAGGTTCAGCATCTCGCTGTCGGACTGGTCGCGGATGAAATCCACCACCGCCGCCACCGTCACCCGGCCGACGAGCTGGCCGTGATCGTCCACCACCGGGGCGGACACCAGGTCGTAGCGTTCGAACGCCTGGGCGGCCTGCTCCGCGGCGTCGTGGGGCTTGAGCCGCACCGCGTCGACGATCATGAGGTCGAGCACCAGCCGCTCCGGGTCGGTCACGAGGACGCGTCCGATCGGCAGCACGCCCTTGAGCACCTCGTTGCGGTCCACCACGAACAACTGGTCGGTGTGATCGGGGAGTTCGTCGAGGCGGCGCAGGTAGCGCAGCACCACTTCGACCGAGATGTCCTCGCGCACGGTGACCATGTCGAAGTCCATGAGCGCGCCGACCGAGTCCTCCCGGTAGGACATGGCCGAGCGCAACTGCTCGCGCTCCTCCACCGAAAGGGCCTGGAAGACGTCCTCGATGACCTCCTCGGGGAGGTCGGGCGCGAGGTCGGCGATCTCGTCGGTGTCGAGCTGCTCGGTGGCGGCAACCAGCTCCTCCGGCTCCATGTCCGCGATGAGCGTGGCGCGCACGGCATCGGAGGCTTCGAGCAGGATCTCGCCATCGCGATCGGCCTTGACCAGGCTCCACACCACCAGCCGCTCCTCGAGCGGCAGGGCCTCGAGGATGTAGGCGACGTCGGCGGGGTGCAGTTCGGCGAGCTTCTTCTGCAGCTCGACCAGGTTCTGCCGATGGACGAGCGTTTCCACCAGCTCGTGCTTGGGCATGTCCTGCCGATGGACGAGCTGCTCCACGAGGCGGTGCTTCTGCAGCAGGGCGATCACCTGCTGCAGACTTTCCTGCACGCTCCCCTGGGGCTTGGCTTCTTCGACGTCCGGCGGCATTGGCGGCTGCTCGAGCTCGACTACGGGTGGAAAAACCTTCGCATTGTAGGCGGCACCCTTAGCCCGGTACACGAAAAAAGGGCGACGGGACTCAGGCCCCGTCGCCCTCTACAACGTTCCAGCAGGATGCGGCGTTTACGGCTTGGGCGGTACCCGCGTGGCCTGCCACGAGACGAACTGCACCGCGCCGTTGCGCTTCGCCCAGATGGCGTGGAAACGCAGTTCCACCGCGACGTCCTTGCCCTTGATGGTCACGTCGTAGTTGGCGTGGCCCGAGATGATGGCGATGCAGCCGTAGGTGCGCACCGTCACGTCATCGCGCTTCATCACGCGATAGTGCACTTCGCCCGACCGCATGAGCTCGATGTAGCTCGCCTTGGTATCCACCAGTGTCGAGGAGTGGATGTAGACGAGATCGTCGCCCAACAGCTTCTCGAGGGCGCCGAAGTCCTCCTTGGTCTGCGCGCTGTAGCGCGCGTCCTCGGCGGCGATGGCTTCCGCTTCCGTGATATCGCCGGCACAAGCGGCCGCACCTGCGCTACCGCTCGACACGATGCCCAGCAGCGCCGAACCGAACAGCAACCCCGTGATGTTCTTCATGCTCTCTCCCTCCTGGTATGGATCAGCCCTGCAGCGTCAGCACCGCGAACGGCTTCTTGTCGCAGCGCACGTTCTTCGGCTCCGTCCCCGCCGCCTTGAAGAGCTGGAGCTTGTCGCCCTTCCAGGCGAAACCGTAGCGCCTGCGGCCTCCGGGCGCCTTGTCGTCGGGCGTCTCCAGGTACTCGCAAGTGGCGCCCGCGGCGGCCATCGAGACTTCGTACTCGAACTTCGCATCGGGGAAAGTCGCTTCCCCGGATTCGCCGAATTCATAGGCGCGGCCCTGCTCGTCGACATACTTGCCCGCGATGACGGCGCGATTGACGTACACGACCAGTCCGTCCGGAAGGCGGAGGAAGTCGCGGAAGCGGCGCTTCGCGAACGTGGGCTCGGCGATCGACAGCGACGTGATGCGGCCGTCCACGCCCTTCTCGCCACGGAAGGGGATATAGGTCACCTCATCGGTGGGCACCGCCCGCATGTCGTCGTCCGCGGCCGCGATCCGGTACGAACCGGGCTTGCCGTCCGGCTCGACGTCGAGCACCTTTTGCAGCACGGCCTTGGAGAAGTCGGTGCGCATGATCGGATAGCCCGGCCCTTCCTTCTGGATCTTGATCAGGATCGGCGGAGCCTTGCGGGCCGCGGCGTGCGGTGCGCGCGTGACACGCAGCGCATCCATGTAGTCCCGCGGCAGCCAGATGCCTTCCAGGTCCTTCACGTACACGCGGTTCTTCTGCCGCTCGGCCTTCGCCTTGGCCTTCTCCTCCGCGGTGGGCTTCGCGGCCTCGGGCTGTTGGGCAGAAGCGACGGAGGCGAGCAACATCGCGGAGAGAACAAACGGGAGAAATCGGAGCGTGCGCATCGGTACGTCTTCGCAGTGAAGGAGGTCGGGTGACGCCGACCGGAACGCCCGTCTGAGGGGCAGTGGGTTGCCGCGGAACTCGGCGGCCCGGGATGATACCCTCGATCGCCCGGTCTCTGGACCCGGGCGACGCTCGGCGGCGCCACGGCGCCTGGACGCCGTCGCCCAGGCTGGCCCGGACCCTCACCCACCGCCCAAATTACACCGCAGGGCCGTGCGCCCCAGCTTCGCTGGACGCTGCCCAATCACGGTCGCTGGCATCTCAGGCCACGACCGGCGGCCGCCGCTCTCCGAATCGAGTGACCTGCTCGAAGGCGTGTGCCAGCTGCAGCACGCCGAAATCGCCCAGATATGGCCCGACGATCTGCAATCCCACCGGCAGGCCGCCGCTGCTGAAGCCCGCCGGCACCGAGATCGCCGGCAGCGTCGCGGCCGAGATCCGGTAGCACGACTTCATCCACTCGATGTAGTTCGCGAGCGGATGCCCGTCGATCTCCATCGGGTACTCCGTCGTCACATCGAAGGGCAGCACCTGCGTCACCGGGCAGACGAGAAAATCGAAACGCTCGAAGAAAGCCCGCATGCGGTGGAACAGCTCCGTGCGCTTGCGCTCCGCGCGCGCCACCTGCGAACCGGTGAGCCGCTGGCCCTCCTCGATGTTCCAGATCACCGTCTGCTTGAGCTGCGAGCGCTTGGTGCGCAACAGCTCGCCGTGCGACAGGTCCATGTTGAACGCGCGCAACACCTCGAAGATCTCGTCGGCGTCGCGCAGGTCGGGGGTCGCAGGCTCCACGACGCATCCGATGCTTTCGAAGCCCGGCACGGCGCGTTCGAGGGTGTCGAGGATCTCGCGCTCGAAGGGCAGGCCGTCGAGGTCACGGCTCCACGCGATCCGCACGCCTTTGAAATCACGCGCAAGCGGGCGGGCGAACACGCTGCCGGGCTCGTGCACCGAGATCGGGGAACGCGGATCGGGCCCGGCGATCGCGGAGAACATCAACGCCACGTCCGCCACCGACCGCGCCATGGGCCCGACGATGGGCAGCGGGAACCAGGTGTTGAAGGCGGGCGAATTCGGCACCCGGCCGGGCGTGCTGCGGAAACCGACGACGTTGCAGAAGCTCGCCGGGTTGCGCAGCGATCCGCCGAGGTCGGAGCCGTCCGCCAGCGGCACCATGCCGCAGGCCAGAGCAACCGCGGCACCGCCGCTCGAACCGCCGCACGTGCGCGACACGTCCCATGGATTGCGCGTGGCGCCGAATACGGGATTGAAGGTCTGCGAGCCCGCGCCGAACTCCGGCGTGTTGGTCTTGCCGACCGTGATGGCGCCGGCGTCGCGCAGCCGCTCCACGATGATCGCGTCTTCGTCGGGGACGAAATCGCGGAACAGGGGGGAGCCGAAGGTCGTGCGGATACCCTTGGTGACGGCGAGATCCTTGTGCGCTACCGGCAGGCCGGCCAGCGGTCCCACCGCTTCGCCACGTGCAAGCCGGGCATCGAGCGCGCGAGCCGTCGTCTCGGCCTGCTCGAAGGTGCGCGTGACCATGGCGTTCACCTGCGGATCGACGCTTTCGATCTGCGCGACGTGGGCGCGCAGCACCTCCGTGGCGGAGACCTCGCGGCCGCGAATCCGCCGCGCGAGCTCCGTCGCGCTCGTGAAGCAGAGCTCGTTCATGGTCCGGTTCTGAAGATGAAGTACACGGCGCCCATGATGCACAGGGCCGCCCACAGATAATCGAGCTTGAGCGGCTGGTGCATGTAGAACATGGCGAAGGGCACGAACACCGACAGCGTGATGACTTCCTGGAGGATCTTGAGCTGTGGCAACGACAGCGTCGTGTAGCCGATGCGGTTGGCCGGAACCTGCAGCAGGTACTCGAACAGCGCGATGCCCCAGGACACGAGGGCGGCGATGATCCATGGCTTGTGTGCGAGGTTCTTCAGGTGCGCATACCACGCGAAGGTCATGAAGACGTTGGACGCGGTGAGCAGCAGGATCGTCTGGGCGATGGGTGGTAGGGCGAACGTCGGCATGGATCGAAGTGTCAGGACAGGGGAGAAATGCCGCGCGCCATGAGCACGGCCAGCAAGGGAATGAGGGCCAGCAGCGCCAGCTCGAGCCCGATGAGTCGTCGCACCCGGGCGATGTCGACGCCGGACAGCACGCGGACGTGCCCCTCGCGCAGCGACCGATTCCAGCGCAGGAACTGCAGGGTCGGCGGGATCGAGATCAGGCCGATGGCGATGAACAACGCGATCTTCAGGTAGAAGACCGGGTTGTGCAGGTAGAACGCTGCGCCCTTCGCGAACCACAGGAGGCGCACGATGCCGGTGGCCAGCACCGCCACCGCAGCGCCCAGGTAGGCGAGATCGAGCCGGGCGAGCAGCCGGACGTGACCGGGCTGCAGGTGCTCGTTGCAGAGGAAGTACTCGGCCGCGAGCAACCCCGCAAGGGCGAGGATAGAGGTGAAGTGCAGGTAGGCGATGAACGGTTCCACGCGCTCGATGATACCTGCCGGCCGGCGATTTTCACGCGCGGTTCACGCCGCCCGGAACGGTGGATTCACGACCCGCCCTCACGATGACGGCTCACTTTCAGGAGGATCCGCCATGCCCACGATACGAATCGATGCCCGGTCGACCGACCACGTCACCCTGCAACAGACCGATGTCGCGACCGTCACCCGGCCCGCCGGCGTGCGACTGACCTGCACGGCGGGCTTCGCCTGGATCACCCAGGGGACGGAGGCACGCGACCTGGTCCTGTACCCCGGGCAAACGCTCGTGCTGGACCACCGCAAGCCAGTCTACGTCTCCGCGCTGCAACCGTGCAGCCTGCGGATCCAGGCGCCACTGCCCCAGGCCAGCTTCCTTGAACGGACGACCGCCATCCTGTCCGGGTGGCTGCGCCGGCCGGCCGGCGCCACGGCCTAGGAGATGGCTGTGCCCAACACCGGCGTCGCAAGGACTGGTGGCTGAGCGACCGGTGAGGCTCGGCTACTTTGCGCCCAGCAATGCGGGCGGCGTCTCGTAGCCTCCGCGCGCCATGATCGCATCGCGTATGGCGACCAACGGCGCGTCGGACCTGAGTGCCAGCTTTCCGCCGAGCGCCTCGAGGCCGAGCTGGGCATAGGCCTCGGTGAGATCGGGAAACACCGGCGACTGCACGTGTGCGTCGTAAAGCGTTCGGAAGATGTCGGTGCCGGAAAGCTCGTCGAACTTCTCGAAGACCTTCCGCGCCGTCCATTCCGGATAGGGATCTAGACAGCACTCAGCGAAGGCGCCGAGCACCGTGTCGAGCGACTGGCGATTGTCGGAGCGGCGGCGCAATTCGATGTCGCCCAGCATCAGCATGGCGGCGCCCGACCAGTAGACGCGCATGTAACCGCCGTCGCGGAACATCCGGGCAGTGGCCTGTTCGAGCGTCGGCCCCTTCGCACCGCCGTCCCGCCCGCGCTTGAAGCCGGCATGCATGCGTTGCCATGCTTCGCCCGGCGTGATGGCGCCGCTGCGCGCGCGCGCCACGTTCTGGTAGTAGGTCGCCATGCCTTCGGACAGCCACGCGTCGTTCGAGCTCACGTACGGCAACAGCAGGTGCGAAAGCTCGTGCGGCGCGGTCCAGTCGTCCACGTAATCCCGCAAGGGCTTGCGCTGATTCACAAAGAAATGCGCAGCCGCCTGACCGCCACGCAGCACGTAGGCCCATGGCGTCGGCTCGCTCGCACGGGCGCCGGGCATGACGAGGACCTGCGGACTCGGCACCGGAAACTTGCCGTGGATCGCTGCCACGCTCATCGCCGCGTCCTGGATCCATGCACGCATCGCATCGGGATCCGCGGCCGGTGAGCCGTCGAGCACCGCCAGGCGCAGGACCGCGCCGGGTACTTCCACGGGGATCTCCTTGAAGCGCCCGAAAGCCACCGCGGACGGCCGGTCGTACTCCGCCCGCGTGATGCGATAGGTCGGGACGTCACGCGCCGGTTCCACCGGTCGCCAGGGCGCGGAAACCGACAGGCCGTCGGGCAGCCGGAACGCGATCTCGATGTCCTCGTCGTCCGCGAGCTGCGCCGGGCGCCACAGCCACAGACCCACCTCGGTGAACAGGTCGCGGCCGACGCGTCTGGTCGTGTTGCCGGACATGTCCATCTTCGTGTAGCCGCCGGCGAGATTGACGGAGTACTGGATGCAGCCGAACTCGCCGATGTCCTTCAGCTTCATCTCGGTGCCGTTGGGCGTGATCGGCTGGCGGCGCTCCATCACCGCCTTGCCTTCGATGAAGGCCGCCGGCGCATCCAGCGATTCGGCCACCAGTTGCGCCGGCGGCAGCCCCGCGAAACAGGCCTTGACCTGCATCGAGCGGATGTCCGGTTCGACGGACACCTCGTACCGATGAATGCGTTCCGCGAGCGCCACGAGCGGAACGCACAGCGCCGCAGCGAGGATGATCCTCAGGTGACGGCGCAGCGGAGTCTGCTGGATGCGATCGGACACGATGGCGCGAAGGGCTCGGGACCAGGGTAGATGGCGTACGCCGTCGAAGGTTCCCGGTCGCGATCGGCGCCATCGAGACGGCTTCGAGTTTGGTCCAGCGATGCGGCCACGGCAAGCGCCCCGGCACGACAACTTTCCAGCCGGTAGGACAATGGCGCTTGTCGAACCTCAGGCCGGTTCGTAGGCGAGCACCGGTGCCAACCAGCGCTCCACTTCAGCTAGCGGCATGCCCTTGCGCGTCGCGTACTCTTCCACCTGATCGCGGTCCACCTTGCCGGTGGCGAAGTAGTGGGCTTCGGGGTGCGAGAAGTAGAAGCCGCTCACCGCCGCCGTGGGCAACATCGCATACGACTCCGTCAACGTGATGCCCGCGTTCCGCGTCACGTCCAGGAGGCGGAACAGTTCGCCCTTCTCGGTGTGGTCCGGGCAGGCCGGGTAACCCGGCGCGGGGCGGATGCCGCGATACTTCTCCGCGATCATGTCCTCGACGCTCAGGTTCTCGTCGGCCGCGTAGCCCCAGAACTCGGTCCGCACGCGGCGGTGCATCAGCTCCGCGAACGCCTCGGCGAGGCGGTCCGCGAGCGCCTTCAGCATGATCGCGTTGTAGTCGTCGTGCTTCGCCTCGAAGGCCTCGACGCGCGCATCGATGCCCACACCCGCGGTGACCGCGAACGCACCCACGTAGTCGGCCACGGCCGATTCCTTCGGCGCGACGAGATCGGCGAGCGAATGGTTGGCGCGGTCGGCCGGCTTCACCATCTGCTGGCGCAGGTGGTGGAACTTGGTCAGCACGTCGCTGCGCGACTCGTCCCGGTAGACCTCGATGTCGTCGCCGTTGACGCGATTGGCCGGGAACAGGCCGACGACCGCGTTCGCGGTGAGCCACTTCTCGTCGATGATGCGGGCGAGCATCGCCTGCGCATCCGCGAACAGGTTGCGCGCCGCCTCGCCCACCACCTCGTCCTGCAGGATCTTCGGGTAGCGGCCGGCCAGCTCCCAGGTCTGGAAGAACGGCGTCCAGTCGATGAGCTCGGCGATCTCGCCCAGTGGATATTCGCGGAAGGTCTGCACGCCGAGCCGTTTCGGTTTCGGCGGCACGTAGCTCTTCCAGTCGGTGGCGAGTCCGTGGACGCGCGCCTGCTGGATCGGATGATGCGGACCCTGCCCCTTCTTGCCCTTGTGCTGTTCGCGCGTCTTGCCGGCTTCGGCCTTGACCTTCTCGATGAACCCCGCACGCTGCTCCGGCGACAGCAGGCTCGTACAGACACCGACACTGCGCGAGGCATCGGGCACCCACACGGTGACGCCCTGGTAGCCAGGCTCGATCTTCACCGCGGTATGCACGCGCGAGGTGGTCGCTCCGCCGATGAGCAGCGGCACTTCGAAGCCCTGCCGCTGCATCTCCTTCGCCACGTGCGCCATCTCTTCGAGCGACGGCGTGATGAGGCCGGACAGGCCGATGATGTCGGCCTTCTCGTCGCGCGCTGTCTGGAGGATCTTCTCCGCGGGCACCATCACGCCGAGATTGACCACGTCGAAGTTGTTGCACTGGAGCACGACGGCGACGATGTTCTTGCCGATGTCGTGCACGTCGCCCTTCACGGTCGCGAGCACGATCTTGCCCTTGGCCTGACCTGCGTTGCCGGTGCGGGCCTTCTCGGCTTCGATGTAGGGGATCAGGTGCGCCACTGCCTCCTTCATGACACGCGCCGACTTCACCACCTGCGGCAGGAACATCTTGCCCGCGCCGAACAGGTCGCCCACGACGTTCATGCCGTCCATGAGCGGGCCTTCGATGACCTGGATCGGCCGCTCGAAGCCGAGGCGCGCCTCTTCCGTATCCTCGACGACGAACTTGTTGATGCCCTTCACCAGCGCGTGCTTGAGCCGTTCGGCCACGGGCGCATCGCGCCACGCGAGATCTTCCACCTGCGCCTTGCCGCCGGTCTTGAAGTTCTCGGCGAACGTCACCAGCCGCTCGGTGGCATCGGGTCGACGGTTGAGCAGCACGTCCTCGACGCGTTCGAGCAGGTCCTTGGGGATGTCCTCGTACACGCCGAGCTGGCCGGCGTTCACGATGCCCATCGTCATGCCGGCCTGGACCGCGTGATACAGGAAAGCGGTGTGGATCGCTTCGCGTACGCCATCGTTGCCGCGGAACGAGAACGAGATATTCGAGACCCCGCCGCTCACCTTCACGTGGGGCAGGGACTTGCGGATCGCGCGCGTGGCTTCGATGTAGTCCACGCCGTAGTTGGCGTGCTCCTCGATGCCCGTGGCCACCGCGAAGATGTTGGGATCGAAGATGATGTCTTCCGGCGGGAAGCCCACTTCCTTCACCAGCAGGTGATAGGCCCGCGTGCAGATCTCGATGCGGCGCTTCAGCGAGTCAGCCTGGCCCTGCTCGTCGAAGGCCATGACGACCGCCGCGGCGCCGTAGCGGCGCACCAGCCGGGCCTGGCGCAGGAACTCTGCCTCGCCCTCCTTCATGCTGATGGAGTTGACGACCGCCTTGCCCTGCACGCACTTCAGGCCCGCCTCGATCACGCTCCACTTGGAGCTGTCGATCATCACCGGCACGCGCGAGATGTCGGGCTCGGAGGCGACCAGGTTCAGGAACCGCGTCATGGAGGCCTGCGAGTCGAGCATCGCCTCGTCCATGTTGACGTCGATGATCTGCGCGCCGCTGTCCACCTGCTGCCGGCCCACGGCCAGCGCTTCCTGGAACTGGCCGTTGAGGATCATGCGCGCGAACGCCCGTGAACCCGTGACGTTGGTGCGCTCGCCGACGTTCACGAACAGCGAATCGTCGCCGACGTTGAGCGGCTCGAGACCCGAAAGCCGCAGCTTCTTCTCGATCGTCGGAATCGCTCGAGGCCGCTTGCCTTCCACGGCGTCGCCGATGGCCCGGATGTGCTGGGGCGTGGTGCCGCAACAACCGCCCGCGATGTTCAGGAACCCGGACTCGGCAAACTCGCGCAGCATGCCCGAGGTGTAGTCGGGCGTTTCATCGTACTCGCCGAACGCGTTGGGCAGGCCGGCGTTGGGATGGATGCTGATGAACGTGTCGGCGATGCGGGCGAGTTCCTCGATGTGCGGGCGCAGATCCTTCGCGCCGAGCGCGCAGTTGAGCCCGATGACGAACGGATGCACGTGCCGGATGGAGTTCCAGAAAGCTTCCGCGGTCTGACCCGAGAGGGTGCGGCCGGACTTGTCGGTGATCGTGCCCGAAACCCAGAGCGGGAGATGCACGCCGTGGCGCTCGAAATACTCGTCGCAGGCGAACAGCGCCGCCTTGCAGTTCAGCGTGTCGAACACGGTCTCCACGAGCAGCAGGTCGGCCCCGCCGTGCACCAGCCCGTCGATCGCCTCGAGATAGGCGGCGACCAGTTCGTCGAAGGAGACGTTGCGGAACGCCGGATCGCTCACGTCGGGCGAGATGGAGGCCGTGCGGTTCGTCGGCCCGAGCACGCCGGCGACGAAGCGCGGCTTGCCGGGCGTCTGCTTCGAGAACCGGTCGGCGATCTCGCGGGCGAGCTTCGCGCCTTCGAAGTTGAGCTCGCGCACGTGCTCTTCCATGCCGTAGTCGGCCATGGCGATGCGCGTGGAGTTGAAGGTGTTGGTCTCCAGGATGTCCGCACCGGCCTCGAGATAGGCCGAGTGGATCCAGCCGATGATCGCCGGCTGCGTCAGCGTGAGCAGGTCGTTGTTGCCCGACTGCTCGTTGTGGTGATCGCAGAAGCGCTCGCCGTGGTAGTGATGCTTCTCGAGCTTGTGGCCCTGGATCATGGTGCCCATGGCACCGTCCAGCACGAGGATGCGTTGGCCGAGCAGTTCTCGAAGAAGGTGGGTTCGGTCCGGCTGCAAGTTAAGTCCCTGAAAGCAAAAAACCCGACCGCTGGAAGCGACCGGGTTCTGGTAGTCACTCTTTAGCGGAATTTGTAACGCGCCCGCAAGCTGTAGCTCAAATCGGCGCGAATCGACCGGAGAAGTTACCGGGGTGAAGGGGGCGTGTCAATGTCGCAGGCGATGGATTTCAGGCCATGACGGCGCGATCCCGCGCCCAGAGCCGCAGGGCTGCGATCTTCTCCGCGGCGATGACCGACAGCGGGCGGGTGCCGCGGACCTCCTCCAGCACGTGATCGGTGCCGAGCGACTGCCCCGCGGCATGGCTCGTGTACAGGGCAGCCACGATGGCCTGCTCGATTTCAGCGCCGGAGAACCCCTCGGTCGCCGTGGCGAGCGCGGCCAGGTCGAAGCCGCCGGGTTCCTGCCCGCGGCGGCGCAGGTGGATGCGCAGGATCTCGGCCCGGGTGTCGGCCTCCGGGAGGTCCACGAAGAAGATCTCGTCGATACGCCCCTTGCGGATCAGTTCGGGCGGGAGCTGCTCGATCGCATTGGCCGTGGCCACGAGGAACACGCGACTCGTGCGTTCCGCCATCCAGGTGAGCAGGGTGCCGAGCATGCGGCGCGAGACGCCCGATTCGCCGTCGTCGCCGGCCTCGTTGCTGATGCCCTTCTCGATCTCGTCGATCCACAGCACGCAAGGCGCCATCTGCTCGGCGTTCTTGAGCGCGTCGCGCAGGTTGCGTTCGGTCTCGCCGATCCATTTACTGTAGAGCACGCCGAAGTCCAGCCGCAGCAACGGCACCCGCCACGCGCCGGCCACGGCACGGGCGGCGAGGCTCTTGCCCGACCCCTGCACGCCGAGGAGCATCACGCCGCGAGGCGGTTCGAGACCGGCCACCTCGCCGGCAAAGGCACTCCGGCGCTGATTCAACCAGCGCTTGAGGTGGGTCAGGCCGGCCACGTCCTCCCATTTCGCGACGTCCAGCTCGAGCGACAGCACGGCGTCGGCGCCCATCGCCTCGTGCTTCTGGCGCAGCACCCGGGCCGTGTCCTCGATCGTGATGGCGCCGTCGTCGTTGATGGCCTGGCGCACGAGCCGCCGCGCATCTTCGCGGCTCATGCCCACCAGCAACTGGACCAGCATGTCGAGTGCCTCCTGCTGGCCGCGGACCTTCTCGTCGTTGCGATGCTGCCAGTCGTCGAGTTCCTCCTTGACCAGCACCCGGATCGCGGCGAGATCCGGCATCGCCATCTGGAAGCGCGCCGCCATGCGTGACAGGTCGGCCGGCAGTTCGAGCCGCGGGCTCACCAGCACGATCGTCTTCTGGTGCCGGCCGTGCTCCTGCGCGATGCTCTTGAGGTAGCGGAGGTGGGCCGGATCACCCAGGAAGGGGTGGAAGTCCACGAGCGCATACAGGCCGTTCTGGGGCGTGCTGTAGATGTGCCGCAGGACGTCGGGCGGGTCCCGGGTCTCCGGCATCGAATCGGGACGACTGCGCCGCCGGAGCCCCTCGGTCAGGGTCCAGACGAACAGCGGGCGATCCTCGAGATTGCCGACGCGCTCGAGCAGTTCGAGCACGCGCAGTTCCTCGAACGACTCGATCGCCACGAGGGGAAAGCGCGAACGCAGGATGACCTTGAGGTCGTGCTCGTCGTTCATGACGCTTGCCCATCGAGCAATGGGCGGCGGGTGCGGGTGGGGTTCACCCGCCTAGTAGCGGCCGGGACGGCACCGGTCTTGAGCGGTTTTGCCCCGTCCTGGCCGATACCGGACTCAGTTGGTCTTCACCTTCGTCCAGGCGCGGTCGTAGACCTTCAGGTCGGCGCCCAGGTCTTCGAAGATCTGCAGCTTCGCCTTGACCGCCGCCGGCGGATTGATGTTCACGTTGGTCCTCAGCTCCGGCGGCAGCAGCGCCATGACTTTGGTGTTCACGGTGCCGTTCTTCTGCTGGATGGTGTTCAGCACGGAGATCTCCGGCCGCATCATGAACTCCTGGAACTTCTTCGCGTTCGCCTTGTTCGGGGCGGACTTCAGCACGCAGATGTCCTCCTGGTACATGGTCGCGCCTTCCTCGGGAATCACGTACGCGAGCGTGTCCGGCTTTTCCAGCACGTAGATCATGGCGCCGACGAAATAGTGGGCGGCGTGCATGTCGCCGGACTGGACCAGCGGGATCACCTCGTAGCTGAAGGCGCCGATGTTCGGCTTCTGCTTGAGGATCAGTTCCTGCGCCGCCTTGATGTCCGCCGGGTTGCGCGAGTTGACGGACTTGCCGTTCATGATGAGGCCCACGCCGAGGGTCTCGCGCATGTCGTCGAGCATGGTGACCTTCTTCGGATTCTTTGCCGCGTACTCGAAGAACTCCTTCCACGACTTCAACTGCGGGATCTTCTTCTTGTTGTAGACGATGCCGACCGTGCCCCAGGCGTAGGGCACGCAGTACTCGCCCTTCGGGTCGGACTTGGCGCGCAGCGCCGCCTTGTCGATGTTGGCGAAGCCGGGCAGCTTGTTCGGCTCGGTCTTCTCGAGCAGATCGAGCTTGCTCATGATGTCGTGCATATGCACCGACGGCCAGACGATGTCGTAGCCGGTGGCGCCGGCCTGGATCTTCGCGAGCATCTCCTCGTTGCTAGCGTAGGTGTCGAGGCTCACCTTGACGTCGTACTCCTTGCCGAACTTCTCGAGGATCTGCGGGTTGATGTAGTCGCCCCAGTTGTAGAGCGCGAGTTTGCCTTCGGCATGGGCCGACGCGGCAACGAAGCACAGCAGGGCGAGCAGGGATCGGATCGACATGGCGGTTCTCCTGGCAGAGTAGGACAAGATCATAACGGCCCGCGGCCGTGGTTTCGCATGACGGTGAGCAACGCTTCGTGGTCGATCGCGCGGACGACCCGGCCGGGCGGACGAAAGGTCGGCGTATCGGCGGCGGCCACGAGCGCGTTGACGACGGCTTCCTCCACGCACTGGACGGCAGCCTCATAGATGGAATCGAAATGCTCGTCGTTGAGGGCCCGGAGCGTCCATTCGGGCGCACCGCGCTGCGGCAGTTCGATGCGGTTGCCGGTGCCGAAGGCGAGAAAGATGTCGCCCGAGTTGTTGCCGCCCGGCGTGCCGCCACGGCCGATGCCGATGGCCGCGCGCTTGGCGAGCCGCCGTAGCTGGTGGGGCATCAGCGGGAGGTCGGTGGCGAGGATGACGATGATGGAGCCTTGCTCCTGGCTGAAGATGCGATCGTCGCGCAGGTGCCGGCCCACCGGCACGCCAAGGATGGTGAGCCAGTCGCGCAGACCGTGGTTCGCCTGCACCAGCGCAGCCACGGTTCCCTCACGGCCTGCGACCGACAGGCGGCGCGACGAGGTGCCGGTGCCGCCCTTGAACTCGTAACAGATCATGCCGGTGCCGCCGCCGACGTTGCCCTCGGCCACGGGACCTGCGGCCGCGGCGTCGAGCGCGGTGAGCGCATGCGCCTCCTCGACATGCTGGCCATAGATGTCGGAGAGCACGCCGTCGTAAGTCTCGGCGACCACGGGCATGGCCCACAGATGCAGGTCGTCGAAATCGCGCCGGTAGCGCCGGATCATCCAGCGCACGGCAGCGTGGTGCACGATGCCCACGCTGTGCGTATTGGTGATGAGGATCGGCCCGCAGAACCAGCCGGCGTCCTCGATCCAGTGGGTGCCGGTCATCTCGCCGTTGCCGTTGAGGGCGTAGTACCCGGCCCAGGCGGGGACGAGATCGCTCTCGGTCGAACGGGGGACGATGGCGGTCACGCCGGTGCGGACCTGGCGGGGGCCATCGGCGACGAGCGTGCTGAACCCCACTGCCACGCCCGGCACGTCGGTGATCGCATTGTGGCGTCCGGGCGTTCCCGGAAACGGCAGGCCGAGATCGCGCGCTCGGGGCTTCGGATGGGTCATGGCTTGTGCATGCTCGTTCACTGCCGCCGCGAGCGCAACCACAGTCCGGTCGCGGCCACGGCGAAGGAGAACAACAGCAGCAGCATGGCGATCGCGTTGATCTCCGGCTTGATGCCCCGCCGCAGCATGCCGTAGATGAACAGAGGCAAGGTCGTGGAGTCGACCCCGGCGATGAAGTAGGTGATGACCAGGTCGTCGAGCGAGATGATGAAGGCGAGCAGCGCGCCGCCCGCCACGCCGGGCATGATCTGCGGCAGGGTCACGCGGCGGAAGGTGGTCCATGGGCCCGCGCCGAGATCGGCGGACGCCTCTTCGAGTTCGGTGTTCATGCCGGCGAGCCGCGCGCTCACGATGACGAACACATAGCTCGCCAGGAATACGCAATGGCCCAGCACGATGGTGGTGAGGCCGAGCTTGAAGCCCGCGCCCACGAAGAAGATCAGCAGTGCGATGCCGAGCACGATGTCGGGCATCACCATCGGCAGCACCAGCAGGCCCTGGTACACGCGCTTCAGCCGGAACTCGTTGCGCGCCAGCGCGATCGCCGTGGCAGTCCCGATCGCAGTCGAGATCGTCGCCGCGCACAGGGCGACGAAGGCGCTGTTGCGCACGGCGGAGAGCAGTCCTTCGGTGGAGTGCAGGTAGTTCTGCGACTCGGCGAGGCGCGTTTCCATGCCGAAGATGGAGCGGTACCAGTCGAACGTGAAGCCCTCCCACGCCATCATGTTCACGACGTTGGAGTTGAACGAGTACACCAGGATCAGCGCGATCGGCGCATACAGCAGCAGCAGGAAACCCGCGCCATAGGCATTGAGCACCGTCGCCCCACGCATCTTCACGCCTTGCCTCCCGGCGCCAATCCGGCCCGCTGCAAACGCAGGACGTAGGCAGCCATCAGTATCAACACGGTCGCGAGAATGAGCATCGAGAGCGTTGCGCCGAAGGGCCAGTTGCGCGCCGCGAGGAACTGCTGCTCGATGATGTTGCCCACCAGCATCACCTTGGCGCCGCCCAGCAGCGCCGGCACGACGAAGTTTCCGAACGCGGGGATGAATACGATGATGGAGCCGCCGATGATGCCGGGCAACGTGAGCGGCAGGATCACGCGCCGGAACGTCTGCCACGGCGTGGCGCCGAGGTCCTGCGAGGCCTGCACCAATGCGGGATCGAGTTTCTCGACGCTCGCGTAGATGGGCAGGAACATGAACGGCAGCAGGATGTACACGAGCCCCACCACCACCGACACCTCGGTGAAGATGATCTGCAACGGCGCATCGATCACGCCGACGGTCTCCAGCACGAGATTGAGGAATCCTGTCGGGCGCAGGATCAGCATCCACGCATAGACGCGGATGATGAGGTTGGCGAAGAAGGGCAGGGTCACGAGGAACAGGACGAGGCTCTTGCGCGGTCCGGCGAAGCGACTCACCCAGAAAGCAGCGGGGTAGCAGAGCGCCAACGCGACGACGACCACCGTAACCGCGAGGCGCAGCGAACGCAGCACGATCTCGAGGTAGACCGGGTCGAACTCTTCGACCTCCCCGAGCGGTGCACCGAGCACGCGGCCGTAGTTGTAGGGGTAGAAAGTCCACTCGACCCCGCCGTAGAGCCCGGGCGTGAGCAAGCTGTAGACCGCCATGATGCCGAGCGGAATCAGGAAGCAACTGCACAACAGCACCGTCGCGGGCGTGAGCAACGCGGCAAGGCGGATTCGCCGTGAGGCGGCGAGCGACATCATGGCTGCGCGTCCGCGGACATCAGGTGGACGAGCGCAGGGTCGTAGCCCAGCTTCACCGCCGCACCCGGATCGAGCGTTGCATTCGAGGCTGAGCGCTGATGGCGCGCGAGCGCCTTCACCGGGGCGCCGTCCGGAAGGCGCGCGTGAACCTGGAGGTCGGCACCGACGAAGACGAGCCGCTCCACCACCGCGTCGAGGGCGGGACCATCGATCCCGTGGGCGCCCGTTCCGATCCGAAGTTGCTCCGGTCGCAGCATGAAATCGACGCGGGCGCCGATCTCGATGCCCGGCCCGTGCGCGAACAGCTCGACACCGTTGCCGGTGCGAACCGTGCACAGCAGTCCTTCCTTGCGGACGACGCCGCCGGAGAAGACGTTGCTCACGCCGATGAAGCCGGCGACGAACCGGTTGGCGGGCGTGTCGTAGATCTCGCCGGGCGTGCCGATCTGCTGGATGCGGCCGCGATTCATGACCGCGATCCGGTCGGACATCACCAGCGCCTCTTCCTGGTCGTGGGTGACCACGAGGAAGCTGATGCCCACTTCGTGCTGGAGCGTCTTCAACTCGATCTGCATCGCCTGGCGCAGGTTCCGGTCGAGCGCCGACAACGGCTCGTCGAGCAGCAGCAGGCGCGGGCGGTTCACCAGCGCCCGGGCGAGCGCCACGCGCTGCTGCTGTCCGCCGGAGAGCTGCTTCGGCTTGCGGCGCTCGAAGCCGTCGAGACCGACCAGCTTCAGGGCCTCCGCCACGCGCTGGTCGCGCTCGGCGCGGGCGAGACGCCGGACGTCGAGGCCGTAGCCCACGTTGTCGGCCACGTTCAGGTGCGGGAACAGCGCGTAGCTCTGGAACACGGTGTTGAACGGACGCCGGTACGCAGGTACGCCGACGAGCGAATTTCCGTCGAGGCGGACATCCCCGCCGTCGAGATCCTCGAAGCCGGCGATGGCGCGCAGCAGCGTCGTCTTGCCGCAACCGGAAGGCCCGAGCAGCGTGAGGAATTCGTTGGTGCGGATAGTGAGATCGACGCGGTCGAGTGCATTGACCACGCCGCCTTCGGGTGTGCGGAAAGTGCGCGCTGCGCCGTCGATCCGGATGAGGTCGGCGTCGCGCGGTCCGTTCATGCGCGATCCAGACGTCGGTACTGGATGGCCTCGGCAATGTGGGCCGGCAGGACACTTGCCGCACCGGCCAGGTCCGCGACGGTTCGCGCCACCTTCAGGATGCGGTGATACGCGCGCGCCGAAAGGTCGAGGCGCTGCATGGCCTGACGCAGCAGTGCCTCGCCCTGCGCGTCGAGCGCGCAATACTGGTCGACCTCAGCCGGCGCGAGGCGCGCGTTCGGCTTGTCCTGCCGTGCGATGGCCCGATCGCGTGCGGTCTCGACGCGCATGCGGATCGCCGCGCTGCGCTCGCCCGTGGCCTTGGCAGCGAGATCGTTCTCCGCCACGGCGGGCACTTCGATCTGGATGTCGATGCGATCGAGCAGCGGACCCGATATCCGGTGCCGATAGCGTGCGACCTGGTCCGGGGTGCAGTGGCACTTGCCGTTGCTGTGACCGAGGAATCCGCAGGGACAGGGATTCATCGCCGCCACGAGCTGGAACTGCGCCGGGAATTCCGCCTGTCGCGCTGCACGGGAGACGGTGATGCGGCCCGATTCGAGCGGCTCGCGAAGCACCTCCAGCACGTCACGGTTGAACTCGGGCAGTTCGTCGAGAAACAGCACGCCGTGCATCGCCATGGAGATCTCGCCGGGGCGCGGATTGCTGCCGCCGCCCACCAATGCGACCGCGGAGGCGGTGTGATGCGGTGCTCGATACGGCCGCCGCTTCCACCGCGCGACGTCGAACCCGCCGCTGCCGAGCGACTGGATGGCGGCGGAAGCGAGTGCCTCTTCGTCCGTCATGGAGGGCAGCACGCCGGGGAATCGCTCCGCGAGCATGGTCTTGCCCGTGCCGGGCGGGCCGACCATCAAAAGGCTGTGACCGCCGGCCGCAGCGACTTCGAGCGCTCGCTTGGCGTGGGCCTGGCCCTTCACATCCGCCAGGTCGGCGTAGATCGCCTCGACCGCCGAGGCGGGCACCGACCAACGCACCAGGGGCTTCGCTCCCGACAGATGCGCGCACACGTCGAGCAAGGACGCGGCGCCGAAGACCTCGGCATCGGTGACCAGCGCGGCCTCCGGTGCGCTGTCCGCCGGCACGACGAAACCCCGTCCGCCTGCATGGGCCCGGTACGTCATCGCGAGTGCTCCGCGTACCGCCCGAAGCGCCCCGGTCAACGCAAGCTCGCCCGCGAACTCGTAACGATCGAGCGCATCGCCCGGCAGCTGTTTCGAGGCGACGAGAATACCCAGCGCGATCGGCAGATCGAATCGCCCGCTTTCCTTCGGCAGGTCGGCGGGTGCGAGATTGACGGTGATCCGTCGTGCCGGAAATTCGAAGCGACAACTCTGGATCGCCGCGCGCACGCGATCCTTCGCTTCCTTCACCTCGGTATCGGGCAGGCCGACGATGGTGAACGAAGGCAGCCCGTTGCCGAGATGCACTTCCACCATCACTTCCTGCGCCTCCATGCCGGCCAGCGCCCGGCTGCGCAGGACGGCGAGGCTCATGGGAGGAACCGTGCGGACCGCTGGATCAGCCGGCGTTCTCGCGCGAGGACTCGAGCGCGACGACGCGCTGCTCCAGCACTTCGAGCTTGTCTCGGGTGCGGGCCAGCACGCGCGCCTGCGCATCGAACTCTTCGCGCGTCACCAGGTCGAGCCGCGACATTGCACTCGAGAGCAACGCGCGAAAGTTGCGCTCGAGATCGGCGGCCGGGGACTGTGCCGCGAGGGCGCGCAGGCGCTGTGCGAGATCGTCGAGTACGGCGGTCGGAGCAGGCATGACGGACTCCCGAAGGAAATTTTTTGTTCGCCGGAGTGTAGCAAAGCACTCCCCCTCCCCGTCCCACGTCCTAGAATTGCACCGAAACCGTGCGCAAGGCCTGAAATACGCACTTGTTTCGTGCATCGCCTGTTTCATATGGGCAAATTTTGTTCTCAACCTGTTGATTTATAGCAACTATGGATCAGGCATGTCACTTGCAGAAAGGCTTCCGCGCGGTTTCCGTTGCAGCGGGATTTCCCGTTTGTCTTTCCCCAACAGCTCACCTGAAAAGGACAAGCACCATGCTGAAAAAGAAAGTCCTGGCCGCAGCCGTAGCCAGCCTCGGATTGGCGATGCCGATCGCCCACGCCGAAGAAGCCGCATCGCCCCACTCCGTCACGGGCACGCTCACCTTCACCACGAACTACCACACGCGGGGCGTGACGCAGACCAACTTCAAGCCCGCCATCCAGGGTTCGATCGACTACGGACACGCAAGCGGCTTCTACGCGAGCATGTGGGGCTCCAACGTGAGCTGGCCCGGTGACTTCTGGCAGGCGCCCTTCAGCGATGCGCCCATCGACCCGGTCCTCGGCTTTTCGCCGTACGGCAGCAACTCGAAGATCAGCTCGAGTATCGAGCTCGACTTCAGCGCGGGTTTCCGCAACAAGTTCGCCGGCGACTTTTCCTATGACGTAGGCGCGATCTACTACTACTTCCCTGGGCAGTACAACCTCGACACGTCGGCCGCCACCGGCGCGCCCGGTCTGGTGAAGCCGAACACGGGCGAGGTGTATGCCGGTCTGGGCTGGAAGTGGATCACCGCGAAGGTCTGGTACGCCGTCACCGACGGCGTGTTCATGGTGAGCGATGCTCGCGGCACCACCTACGCCAACCTGAGCGCCACGTTTCCCATCGGGCAATCCGGCTTCGCCATCACCGGTGCCGTGGGCACGTGGATGTGGTCCGGCGAGATGGACAACTTCAAGAACTGGGGCGTGAAGAACGACGTTCTCGACCTCGTGGATTACAAGCTGGTCGTGACCAAGGACCTGTTCGGCTTCACCTGGGCGGCTACCTACTGGGGAAGTACCGCCGACAAGACCTTCACCGTCCCGGGCAACTCGCCCAATGGCGGCGCCGGTGGCCAGCTCGCCGCCTGGGGCATGCGCAACGGCAAGAACGCAGGCGACGACACGCTCTTCCTGAGCGTGACCAAGGCGTTCTGATCTTCCGCAATACCGCGCGGGGCTCGCCGAGCTCCGCGCGCCTGATGTTCCCACCTCACAGGACTCACAATGAAACTCGTCACCGCCATCATCAAGCCGTTCAAGCTTGACGAGGTGCGCGAAGCCCTCTCCGCCATCGGCGTGCAGGGCATCACGGTCACCGAAGTCAAGGGCTTCGGCCGCCAGAAGGGCCATACCGAGCTTTACCGCGGCGCGGAGTATGTCGTCGACTTCCTGCCCAAGGTCAAGATCGAAGCCGCGATCAAGAGCGAGATGCTCGACCAGGTGATCGAAGCGATCGAGAAGTCGGCCAACACCGGCAAGATCGGCGACGGCAAGATTTTCGTGTTCGACCTCGAGCAGGTCGTCCGCATCCGCACCGGCGAGACCGGCGGCGATGCGCTGTAAATTTCCGGGGACCCCATCATGAAGAGAATTTTCATGCTGCTCACGATGCTCGTGGCTTTCGGCCTGGGCACGCTGGTGCACGCGCAAGACAATAAACCAGCGGATGCGGCACCGGCCGCGGCAGCGCCTGCCGACGCAGCGCCGGCAGCGGAAGCAGCGCCCGCGGCAGCGGCGGAAGCACCGAAGATGGATTCGGGCAGTGCCGCCTGGATGATTACCGCCACGTGCCTCGTGATCATGATGACGGTGCCCGGCCTCGCCCTGTTCTACGGCGGCTTGGTCCGCACGAAGAACATGCTCTCGGTGCTGATGCAGGTCTTCGTCACGTTCTCGATGCTGTCGGTGCTCTGGGTCTGCATCGGCTACTCGCTGGCCTTCTCCGAGGGCAATGCGTTCTTCGGCGGCATGAGCAAGGCGTTCCTGTCCGGCGTGACGCCCGATTCCCTGACCGGCGTGATCCCGGAGTACGTGTTCCTCACCTTCCAGCTGACCTTCGCCGCGATCACGCCTGCGCTGATCATCGGCGGGTTCGCGGAGCGCATCAAGTTCTCGGCGGTCCTCTGGTTCATGGCGCTGTGGCTGCTGCTGGTGTACGCGCCGGTTGCCCACATGGTCTGGGGCGGCGGCTACCTCGGCGCACTCGGTGCGAAGGACTTCGCGGGCGGTACGGTCGTGCACATCAATGCGGGTATCGCCGCACTGGTGGGCTGCCTCGTGCTCGGCAAGCGCATCGGCTACGGCCGTGAAGCGATGCCTCCGCACTCGCTGACGATGACCATGATCGGCGCCTCGCTGCTGTGGGTGGGCTGGTTCGGCTTCAACGTCGGTTCCGAACTCGCGGTCGACGGCGTCGCCGGCCTGGTACTGGTCAACACCCAGGTGGCAACTGCCGCAGCCGTACTCGGCTGGATGTTCATCGAGTGGATGATCAAGGGCAAGCCCTCCATGCTCGGCGCGGCGTCGGGTGCGGTGGCAGGCCTGGTGGCCATCACGCCGGCGTGCGGCTTCGTCGGTCCGATGGGTGCCATCATCCTCGGCGTCATCGCCGGCGTCGTCTGCTTCTGGGCAGTCACCGGACTGAAGAAGATCTTCGGCTACGACGATTCGCTCGACGTGTTCGGCGTCCACGGCATCGGCGGCATCGTCGGCGCGATTCTCACCGGCGTGCTGATGTCGAAGGACCTCGGGGGTGTCGGCTACGCGGAAGGCGTGGCGATGGGTGGCCAGGTCTGGACCCAGTTCCTCGCGGTCTTGGTCACCGTCGTCTGGTCCGGTGTCGTGAGCTTCATCCTCTACAAGATCATCGACATGGTGATCGGCCTGCGCGTCTCCGAAGACAAGGAGCGCGAAGGCCTAGACATCACCGAGCACGGGGAGACCGCGTACCACGCGTAGGTCATCCCTCCGCGGTGCAATGCCGCGAACGCAGCAAAGAACAACGGGCGCCATTCGGCGCCCGTTGTTCTTTCGGGGTAGCGCCGGTCAGAACAATCCGACGACGCGACCCTCCGGGGTGAGGTCGATCTTGGTCGCCGAGGGCACCTTCGGCAGTCCAGGCATGGTCATGATGTCGCCGCAGACGAAGACGATGAACTCGGCACCGGCTGCGAGCCGGACTTCGCGGATGTTGATCGTGTGACCGCTCGGCGCGCCACGCGCGGAAGGGTCGGTCGAGAACGAGTACTGCGTCTTGGCGATGCACACCGGATAGCCGCCGAATCCTTCGTCCTGCAGGCGCTGGATCTGGGCCCGGATCTTCGAGTCGGCGGAGATGCCCGCTGCGCCGTAGATCTTCTTCGCGACGGCTTCCACCTTCTCCCACAACGGAGCGCTGTCCTCGTAGACGAATTTCACCTTCGGCGCATTGCTCTCGCCCACCTGCACGACTGCGCGCGCGAGATCCTCCGCACCCTTGCCCCCCTCGGCCCAGTGGCGCGCGAGCACCACCGGAACGCCCAGCGCCTCGATGCGACGCTTCAGCAGTTCGTGCTCGGCCGGCGTGTCCTGGGTGAAGTGATTGATCGAGACCACGCACGGCAGGCCGTAGTGATTGCGGACATTGTTCACATGGCGTTCGAGATTGGCGAGACCGCGCTCCAGCGCATCGAGGTTCTCGACGTTGAGCCCCTTCAAATCGACACCGCCGTGATACTTGAGCGCGCGCACCGTTGCCACGATCACGCAGGCGGAGGGCTTCAATCCGGCCTTGCGGCACTTGATGTCGACGAACTTCTCTGCCCCCAGGTCGGCACCGAAGCCAGCCTCGGTGACCACGTAGTCGGCGAGCTTGAGCGCGCTGCGGGTGGCGATGACGGAATTGCAGCCGTGGGCGATGTTCGCGAACGGTCCGCCGTGGATGAAGGCCGGATTGTTCTCGAGCGTCTGGACGAGGTTGGGCTTGAGCGCATCCTTCAGCAGCACGGTCATGGCGCCGTGCGCCTCGAGGTCGCGGGCTCGAACCGGTCGCTGGTCGCGGGTATACGCCACGACGATGTTGCCGAGACGTTCCTTGAGATCCGCGAGCGAGGAGGACAGGCAGAAGATCGCCATCACCTCCGAGGCCACGACGATGTCGAAGCCGTCCTCGCGCGGGAAACCGTTGGCCGTGCCGCCCAGCGACACGACGATGTCCCGCAGCGCGCGGTCGTTCATGTCGAGCACGCGCTTCCAGGCGATGCGGCGCACGTCGATCTGCAGTTCGTTGCCGTGGTGGATGTGGTTGTCCAGCATCGCGGCCAGCAGGTTGTTGGCGAGCTGGATGGCGTTGAAGTCACCGGTGAAATGAAGATTGATATCCTCCATCGGGACCACCTGCGCATGACCCCCGCCCGCCGCACCGCCCTTGACGCCGAACACCGGTCCGAGCGAGGGTTCGCGCAGGCAGATCAAGGTCTTCTTGCCGATGCGATTCAGCGCATCGCCGAGGCCGACCGTCGTCGTGGTCTTGCCCTCGCCAGCCGGCGTGGGACTGATCGCCGACACGAGGATCAGCTTGCCGTCGGGCCGGTCGGCGAGCGATTCCAGGTAGTCCAGCGAAATCTTGGCCTTGTAGTGACCGTAGGGCTCGAGGTGATCCTCGGCGATGCCGAGCCGCTCGAGCGCGAGCGGGGTGATGCGCTTCATCGTCGCCTGTTGCGCGATCTCGATGTCGGAAAGCATGCGGTCTGACCTCTCGTGAATGCCTGGAATAGAACGGCGCCTGGCCGGCTGGACTGCCGGCCAAGCGCCGGGGACGCATGTTAGCCCAGCGGCGCGGGCCCCATCACACGTCGTCGGTCGGACCGTAGGTGATGACCGAGAGCAGCCGGATCGGTGTCTCGATCAACCGCTCCGGCCCATGCGGCACTTCGCCCCGGAACGAGAGCGAGTCGCCCGGGTCGAGCAGGTAGGTTTGCTGGCCATGGCGATACTCGATGCGGCCCTCGAGGACGTAGATGAACTCCGTACCCGGATGCTCGAAACTGGGGAACACTTCGGACGCGTCGTCCATGGTGACCAGGAACGGCTCGAAGGTCTTCTTCGGTCCCTTGTCGTAGGCGAGGAGGTGATAGGTGTGGCCGCGCTTGGTACCGCGCCGGACCACCTGCATGCCTTCGCCGGCCTTCACCAGCTGCGCGCCGCCGCCAGGCACGTCGTAGTTGGCGAACAGTCGGCCGAGCGAGATGCCGAGCGCGCTGGCGAGCTTCGCGAGCGTATCGAGGCTCGTGGAGACCTGGCCGTTCTCGATCTTCGAGAGCATGCCGCGGCTGATGCGCGCCTGCGCCGCCACGTCGGAGATCGTGAGCATCTGCTGGCGGCGCAGCTCGCGCATGACGGCACCGATATGCCGTTCGAGACCCTTGCGGCCATTGCCGGCGACCGCCGCTTCGGCGGCCGGTGGAGGAGCCGGTTCCGGCCTGGCCTTGCGGGCGGAAGGCGCGCGGACCGAGGCGACCGGTCCGGCGCGCTCAGTCCGGGCCGCCACCGGGGCTCGTCGGCGCGCCATCGTCGTATTGCGACAACCAGGCCACCGCGAGATCGCGGTAGCGGGTGAGGCCCTTGTAGTCGACCAGCTCTTGCGGCAGCGACTTCAGCACGCGCGGCAGGCGGCGGGCCCACTTCGGCACGGTTGCAAGCTCCTCCAGCTTGATCAGGTAGCAGCGGATGGGGAACAGCAGCGCATTGCTGCGCGGCAGGCGCCAGAAGGACTGGAGCTCCACCCTCAGGTGCACCTTCTGCGCGACGTTGTCCGCCGTCACCGTGGTCCGGTCGGGCCCCCACACCGGATAGCGCTCGGGCGCGGTATCCAGCAGCGGATTGACGGTCATCGTCCAGTTGAGGCGACGCACCGGCGAGCCGACGCGCACCTGCATGAGGTACTTGAGCGCGCGCTCGAACACGCCCAGTTCGTGCGCGAGCGGTACCGGTCCGTGCCACTCGAAGAAGTTCATGCCGATGTCGAAGTCGAGCGACCAGTCGGCCTGCGTCGTGACCATGCCGGCATCCATCCAGAGGTTGCCGTCGCGCTGGTCGACGATGACCCAGTCGCCCTGCGCCTGCCGCGTCACGTACTCCATCGGTTCGCACGGCAGGGTAAGCGGGTCACCGAACACGAACCGCTGCTCGATGCCGAGCGGCCGGTTGATCCAGTGCCACCGATCGCCGTCCCGGTGCAGCGAGAAATGCTCCGGATAGTCGCGGGCGAAACTCGACATGATGAGTTCGAGCAGGTCCCATTGCGCCGCCATCATGTGGGGCAGCGCCTGGCAGCGCAGCGGATCCTGGCGCAGCACCAGTTCGCGGTCGCGCATCTCGCTCACGTAGTGCTCATCCACATCGAACGCGAACTCGACGGCCGAGCCCTTCGGCCCGGGCAGCGCATGCGGTTCGATGTTGACCGCATACATGTACCGGTCCTCGTGGAACGGGAACGGGTAACGCCGGATGGCGTGGGGACTGTTGCGAAACGTGTAGTCGTCTCGGAAGGTTTCGTCCCGGAAGGCGATGGTCATGGGAACCTCGGTGATGGGGTCACAGGTCGAGCACCAGCTCGCGCCCTTCGAAGCGCGAGACGCAGGGCATGATCTTGCGCCCCGACGCGCGCTCCTCGACGCTCAGGTAGTGATCGTTGTGCAGCAATCGGCCGTCGCAGGCAAGCACCGCCGTCTCGCATTGGCCGCAGGCTCCGCCGCGACACAGATAGGGGGCTTCCACGTCGGCGGCCTCGATCGCCTCCAGCAGGCTTTCGTGCGTACCGACATGGATGCGCTTGCCGCTGCGGCGCAGTGCGACGTCGAAGGCCGCGCCGGTCGCCGGTGCCTGGAACCGTTCGGAGTGCAGGTTCTCCTCCGGCCACCCGAGCGCGCGGGCGGTGGCGTAGACACCCTCGATCATCGGCCCGGGCCCGCACACGAAGACGTGGGTGCCAAGGGGCTGCATCGCGAGCAGGCCGTCCACATCCATGCCGAGTCCGCTCTGCGCCCGATGGACGTGCACGCGGCGGCCGTAGCGCTGCTGCAGTTCACGCCAATAGGGACCGCGATCGTCGTTGCGGATGCAGAAGTGCAACTCGAACGGCATCTCGCCGCGATCGAGCTGGATCATCTGGGAGATGAACGGCGTGATGCCGATGCCGCCCGCGAGCAGCAGGTGCTTGCGTGCGTCCCAAGCGATCGCGAACAGGTTGACCGGTGGACTGATCGCCATCTCGTCGCCCGCCTTGACGCGCTCGTGCATGAACACGGAGCCGCCGCGGGAATCCTCCACCTTGCGCACGCTCACCTGGTAGGAATCGAGTTCCTCGGGCGAACCCATGAGCGAGTAGGGATTGCGGCGCACCACGGCACCGTCGTGCATCTCGACGACGGTGTGGGCACCGCCGGAGAAGGCCGGCAGCAGTCCGCCCGCCAGCGGCACGAAGCGAAAGCGCTTCACGAGCGGGGTCACCGGCACGACTTCGGCCACGCGCACCCGGATGGACTGCGGCCTCACCGCCATCTGGAATCCTGCCTTCGCATTACTTGAACACCTCCACGATCTTCGGCACCTGCCCGGGCGCCTCGGCATCGATATTGACACCCTGGAAAGCGCCCATGCGCCGCGAGTAGTGATCGCGCACGAGCAGGTGCAATCCGCAATGTGCGCATGCGACGATGTTCGTTGTCACGGACTCAGTCATGCCTTTGCAGTGCACGCATTGCACCCGCCGCGCCAACGAACCGCGATGCTCGGTCCGGATGCTCTGGTGGCGAATGCCGAACTCCCCGGCGACACGCACGCCCTCTCCCATCAGCGGCTCGGTGCCCGCGAGATAGAGCTGCGTCCCCATGCGGGCGGCACCGAGCAACGCCTTGAGGCGTGGCAGTGCCGACGCGATGGTGGGCGCCTCGTGGCAGGAATACAGGCCGAGCGCCTTCAACCCGGCGAAATGATTCTGCGGTGCCGAACTGCCGGCAACGTAGATGACGTGCGTCTTCGCCCAGAACTCGCCGGGGGCCGCAGGCGCCATGGCAAGCACCGCCAGCGCTCCTTCGCCGTCGGCAAGCACGATGTTCAGCCGCGCCTGCTCGTTGGGTGCGAGGGTGCCGTAGACCGGCCGGCTCTTAATGCCCGATATCAGCATCGCTTCACCCACCTCTTTGGGTGCGTCGAAGGGCTGTGCGTCCCAGCTGCGCTGGACGCCGCCCCATCGCGGTGGGCTGCATCTCAGCCCTCGCCGAGCCGCCCCAAGAAAGCTGCCCCCCTGAGGGGAAGAGCCGAAGATGGCCTATCGTGGGGGGGGTCATCACTTCAGCCTCGGCCGACGACCGTGCGCTTCTTCTTCTCGGGGTCGTCGAAGGTGAGGGTATGCGCGATCGCCGGGCAGGAGACGTTCTTGCCGCGGATCTCGAGCTTGGTACCGTGCACCGCGGACGCCGGATCGAAGCGGGCGATGGCCATCGAGCGGTTGGTGAGCTTCGAGACCATGCCGCAGGTGATGACGCCTACCTTCTTGCCCGCGGACCAGAGTTCGTCCCCGCCATCGGTGGGCTTGTCGGTCTGCGCCAGCACGCCGAAGATCTTCATCCGTTCCTTGCCCTTCAAGGCGTAGTGGCGCTCGGCGCCGCGGAAGCCGGTCTTGCCCGGACTGACGGTGAAATCGAGCCCCAGCTCCCAGAGCGAATCGCCGTCCACGGAGTCGGGCTTCTCGTAGGGATACATCTGGGAATTGTCGTAGGGGTAGAACAGCAGGTACGACTCCACCCGCAGCATGTCGAGCACCGTGAAGCGGCAGGGGATGATCCCCATCGACTTGCCCTGCTCCAGGATCGTGTCCCACAGGTGCACGACGTCCTTCGCGCCCACGAACAGTTCGTAGCCGCGTTCGCCGGTGTAGCCGGTGCGCGAGATCATCACGTGCCGGCCGAACAGCGTGGTCTGCAGGTGGTGGAAATAGTTGAGGTCGTGGACGCCCGGCACGTGCTTGGCGAGGAACTCGACCGCGAGCGGCCCCTGGAGCGAGATGTCATGGATGTCGTCGTCGAACTTGATGGCCACGTTCTTGCCCACGGCCGAGCGCGCGATCTCCTCCTGCCCGGTGCCGCTGCCGTGCACGAGCAGCCAGGAATTGGGGCTCAGCCGATAGCAGATGCAGTCCTCGGTGAAATAGCCGGCGTCGTTCAGCATGCAGGCGTAGACCGACTTGCCCGGATAGACCTTCGACAGATCGCGCGTGGTGGCGTGCGTCAGCACGGCCGTGGCGTCAGGCCCGGTCACGTGGACCTTCTTGAGCCCGCTCACGTCCATGAGGCCGGCCTTGGTGCGGATCGCGATGTGCTCCTCGTACATGTCCTTGGCGTAGGTCCATGCGGTGCCCATGCCGTTCCAGTCCTCGAGCTTGGAGCCGAGCGCGAGGTGACGATCCTTCAGTGCCGACGTTCTCCACGATTGAGCCATGTGCTTACCTTCCCCTTCGCTGGTTATGTTGTATGCCCGTGACTATTTCGTGCCTAGGCGCGTACGCGTGTCTTGTCCGGGTCGTAATGCGGACTGCGCACGACCCGCGCGGCGAGCCTCTTCTGATGGCCGTCGAGCTTGCCGATCTCGACGGTGGTTCCGATGTCCGTGTAGCCAACGTCCAGGCGCGCGAGTGCGATGGTCCTGGCGAGTACAGGCGAACGCGTCGCGCTGGTGACCACCCCGATCTGCGCCCGGCCGGCGTACACGGGATCGCCATGCACGGCGAGTTCCTGCCCGTCGATGTCGAGACCGACCAGCCGACGCTGCGGCTGCGCGCTGCGTCGCGCGAGCGCCTCCTTGCCCACGAAGTCGCCCTGCTTGGTCGCGAGGGGGACGGTGAAGCCGATGCCCGCCTCGAACGGATCGGTCTGGTCACAGAACTCGGAGCCGGCGAACACGAGGCCCGCCTCGATGCGCAGCATGTCGAGCGCATCGAGGCCCAGCGGCGAGGCCCCGAGGGGCCGGCCGGTCTCGAGCACGGCGTCCCACACGACCGGTGCGTCCTTCGGATGGCACCACAGTTCGTACCCGAGCTCGCCGGTGTAGCCCGTCCGCGAAACGACGAGGGCCGGGCCGGTGGCCGAGCCCAGGCGGCCGATCGTGAAGCGGAACCACTTGAGTTCGACAACGCTTGGCTGCTGCGGCAACGTCACGATGAGATCGGCCAGCAACTCGCGGCTTTTCGGCCCCTGCACCCCGAGGTTGTGCAGTTGGTCCGTGGAGGACCGGACCCAGGCCCGCAGGCCGCGCTTCTCGGCCAGTTCGCGCAGCCAGATTCCGGCGTACGGATCGCCGCAGACGAACCGGAAGTTGCTCGGCCCGAGCCGGAACACGGTGGCATCGTCGATCATGCCCCCATGCGGGTAGCAGATCGCCGTATACACCACCTGTCCGACCGCCAGCTTCGTGATGTCGCGGGTGACCGCGTAATCCAGCAACGCCTCGGCATCGGGTCCGAGCACCTCGAACTTGCGCAGCGGAGACAGGTCGACCAGCGCGACCTTCTCGCGGCAGGCCCAGTACTCGGCGATCGCTCCTGCGCTCGCGAAGGACTGCGGCAGCCAGTAGCCGCGATACTCGACCATGCGGCGCGACAGGGGTGCGATGCGCGGATGGAAAGCGGTTTCTAGGGTCATGGCGGGAGGGCTGTCGGGGGTCACGCGGGTCGCGATCGCGCGGGGGAATTCATGCTCTGCGGGATACACGCGCACCTGGATGTCGGTCGGATTCCAGCCATTGGCGGGATCGATGTCGTCCGGGCAAGCGGACGAGGCGCAAACGAGGTCGGTCAGCGCGCGCATCAGCACGTAGTCGCCCGGCCGCGACCAGGGTTCGTCGAGCCCGATCGCGCCGTTGGCCGCGACCGACGTGTTGTAGAAGAAGTTGATGGCCGGCCATCCCGGACGGGCGGTGATGCCGTGGGGCGCCAGCGCCTCGTTGAAGTTGTCGGAGCAGTTCGCGTGACCCGGATACCCCATGTTGTCGTAGTACCGGGCCGTGCACGCAAGCGCGAACGTGTCGTGTCGCCCGCAGGTGTCCTGCACGACCTCGAGCATCGGTCGCATGCGCTCGTCGAAGAATTTCGAGGCGAGCCCCGGACCGGGATAGCTCCGACCGGTGAGCGTGCGCGTCACCGTGCCGTCGAGCCCGCACTCGATGCCCTGCTCGAGCAGCCACGCGTCGAACGCGAGGAAATCGGAACACTGCCGGCCCTCGATGTCCACGACCTGGATGTACTCCCCTGCCGCCACGCGATAGGCCTGCGCGGTGCCGCGCTCGATCCACAGGTCGAGCCGGGGCGGCGCCAGCGGTGGCGGCACTGGTACGACCGCCGGCCCTCCACCCGCCACACGCTCGATTCCGATCTCGTACCCTGTCGCGGGCACCAGGGCTTCGATGCTCGAAGGCGAGCGAGTCACCGCCAGCGTGCAGCGCAGGGCATCCGGTGCATCGAACGCCAGCACCGTGCCGGGGAGCGATTCCGCACCCGACAAGGCGATGATGCCCGCCTGCACCCCCGCCACCACGATCCGCGCCGTTGCTTCGGTTCCATCGGCATCCACGGCCGCGAAAGTGGCGGGCTGCCCACCCTCCAGATCGACGATGCGGACCCGATCACCGGCGGCCAGGTGGAACACGCAGGTCGCACCGCCCGCGACGCGCAGCGTTTCGATGCCTGCGTCGGCAGGTGGCAGCCGTCGATCGGCGGCGACGGCGATCACGGTTCGTCGTCCTCGGCGATGCCGCGGTAGCGGCTGTGAAAATACAATAGTGGCTCGCCCTCGGGATCCACTTCGAGATGGACGACGCGACCGAGGATGATGAGGTGATCGCCGCCATCGTACTGTGCGTGGTGGACACACTCGAAGGCTGCGATCGCACCCTCCAGCACCGGCGCGCCCCGGGACGAGGACCGGTGGCTCACGCCGGCCCACTTGTCGTCGCCGGCCCGCGCGAAGCGATGGGAAAGCGCCCGCTGCCCGTCGCGCAGCACGTTCACCACGAAGCAGGGCGCTTCGAGAAAAGGGCTCAGGGTGAAGGATGCCCGGGCAAGGTTGAACAGTACCAGGGGCGGGTCGAGCGATACCGAGTTGAATGAGTTGGCGGTGATGCCGAGCAGACCCCGGACCGGGTGGCAAGCGGTGATCACGGTCACCCCCGTGGCGAACATGCCGAAGGCACGCCGCAGCCGCAGCGGCTCGAGTTCAGGCTCCGACGTCGCCGGCATCGCGATCACCTCCGCCGTCCCATCCGCGCGCCACGACGTCATGGCCGGCGCTCCGATCCGCCCGCGTCCTCAGGCCGTCTTCTTGAGCGGAACGGCGGGTTCCGCTTCCGCGAGCAACCGCTCGGCGAGCTTGCGCTTGCCTTCGGCATCGAGCTTCTTGATTTCGTTGTGCAGCACCCGCTCGTTCACCGACGTGTTCCAGTAGTCGAGCGAGCCGAATCCGAGCAGGGCGGCCTTGCCGACGAACTGACGCAGCACTTCGTTGGTCGGCCCCATCACCCAACCGGCCTTACCGTCGCGCAGGTAGCGCTCGATACCGAGTTCGGGCTTGTAGCCGGTACCGCCGCAGGCGTGCAGCATCTTGTCCGACACGTGGGCGACGTTCTTCGCCGCCGCGAACTTGAGCTGCCACAGCCAGTGCAGATAGGCAGCGCGCGGCATGTTCGACAGGTCGTCCTTGTGGATCGACCAGTCGCAACCGTTGGTCGCGTCGTCCAGCGCCTTGGCGATGGAGAAATCCATGCTGCGCACGACGTTGGTGTCGATGATCGCCTCGCCGACGTAGTCCTGGATCGTGGGGTAGTCGCAGACGCGCATGCCCACGTCCTTGTGGGTCTTGCCCGTGGTATGGCGTTTCGCGATGTCGATCATGCCGAGCGCAATGCCGTTCCAGCACGCGGAGGAGCAGAGCAGGAAGAACGGGTCGACGCATTCGTCGTTGGATCGGGCACCATCACCCACCGGGCCCACGATGCGGCCCTTGGGAATGGTCTTGTCGATCTGGAGCGGGCCTGACTGGTTGCCGCGCAACCCCAGGCCGTTCCACTGGGAAGGGTCGTACTGCGCCTCGTCGCCGAGGATGAGGAAGCACGACAGGTCCGAATAGTTGCCGGCGAAGTTGGGACTGGTGGTCTGGACGATGTACCAGTCGGCGAAGCCGCCGGAGGTGGTCCAGGAGGCCTTCTTGCGCACCGCCCAGCCGTCCTTGGTCTCCTCCGCGCCGGAGGAGATGGGATACCAGAAGTGGGATCCGGTCTCCGGGTCGGAATAGGACAGCGTACCGATCAGGCAATCCTTGTCGATGCGCCCGAGGATATCCTGGATGGCAGGATTGTCGTGATGCCGGAAGGCCGCGGCGGCGACCGCGCCGGTATGCATCGTGTAGCACATCGCCGTGGACGCACAGCCGTAGCGCGCCAGCGTCTCCACCACCATCGCGGCCGCGGTGTGGTTCTCGCCCATGCCGCCGAGCGACTTCGGCACCACCAATCCGAGCAGTCCGTGCTCGGCCAGGATCTGGAAGTTGCGGCGGGGATACTTGAGGAGCTTGTCGCTCTCGACCGCGTTGGCGCGCAGTTCCTTTTCGCACAGGTCGATCAGCAGGCTCTGGAGGCCTTTCTGGCGGTCGGACAGGACCCATTGCGGATCCCATTCGTAGCCCAGTCCCCAGAAATCGGCGCCGCCCCAGGTCTTCGCGTCAGCCATGGTGTTGTTCCCTTCGAGCTCGAAGTGCAGGTCCCGCGGATTCGGCGCGCATGCAACGGGCTCTGAACGAGCGGTTGACGATGCGCTGTTTTCTGTCACTATATTTCCTGGCAGGAAAAAAGAAAAGGACCGGCAACAGGTCCTGCGGATGCATCGGGGAAGGCATTTCGATCGACCTTGGCGGGGGTTCGGGACCGGCGCAACGCCGGACCGAAAGGCGCTCGGGCGACCATCGGATCGTTGACCAAGCTGCGACTCACCGCGGTGTCATACCAGGTTCACCGTCACGGAAGAGCAGCGCGCCCCGGGCCATCGGATCGGGGCGCGGGAGTTCCAGCGTGTCCAGAATGACCCAAGGGAGACAAATCGGATGAGCGCAACGAGTCCCACCATGACGGTCGCCGAGGGCGGCCGTCAACTTCACCGCAGCATCAACTGGACGGGCGCATTCTGGATCGCGAGCGGCGTGCCGGCCCTGGTGCTGTTCTCCATCGGCGGGATCGCCGGCAACGTCGGCACGTTCGCCTTCATGATCTGGATCCTGTCCATGATCATGGGCTTCATCCAGTCCTTCACCTACGCGGAGATCGCGGGCCTGTTTCCCAACAAGTCGGGCGGCGCTTCGGTCTACGGCGCCACGGCGTGGCTGCGGTACGGCAAGTTCATCGCACCGCTGTCGGTGTGGTGCAACTGGATCGCCTGGACGCCGGTGCTGTCGCTCGGATGTTCCATCGCCGCCAGCTACATCCTGAATGCGATCGCCCCGATTCCCGCGGCGGACTCGGCAGCCGCGGTGCAGTGGCTTGCCGCGAATGCCGGTGCGAAGCCCGAGGCTGCCGTCGCGGCGCTCACGCCCGCCATCCGCACCTGGGCGCTGGTGAGCTTCAACATTCCGGGAATCGTGGACATCGCGATCAACGCGACCTTCTTCATCGGCGCGGTGCTGATGCTGATCGTGTTCGCGATCCAGCATCGCGGAGTCCTCGGCACCGCGCGGGTACAGATGTGGGTCGGCCTGCTCGTGATCGTGCCGATGCTGATCGTCGGCGTCGTGCCGCTGCTGAACGGCGCGGTGGACTGGAACAACTTTTCGCCGCTCGTCCCGCTAGCGGTGCCCTACGAGGCGAATCCCGGCACCTGGAACATCACCGGGCTCACGTTGGTGTTCGGCGCCATGTTCATCGCGGCCTGGTCGACGTACGGCTTCGAAACGGCGATCTGCTACACGAGCGAGTTCCGCAATCCGGCGAAGGACACCTTCAAGGCGATCTTCTTCTCGGGGCTGCTGTGCATCCTGCTGTTCACGCTGGTGCCCTTCACCTTCCAGGGAGTTCTCGGGCTCGAGGGCATGCTCGCGACCCCGATCGTGGACGGATCGGGGGTGGCGGAGGCCATGGCGCACATGGTGCGCGGCGGGCCGTTCATCAACGGGCTGCTGCAGATGCTCATGATCCTCGCGCTGATCCTGTGCATCATGACGGCGATGGCGGGATCGTCTCGCACCCTGTACCAGGGTTCGGTGGACGGCTGGCTGCCGAAGTACCTCTCGCACGTGAACGCGCACGGCGCGCCCACCCGGGCGATGTGGACGGATCTCGTCTTCAATCTGATCCTGCTCACCTTCGCCTCGTCGGACGCCGCGAGCTACTTCACGATCCTCGCCATCTCCAACTGCGGCTACATCATCTTCAACTTCCTCAACCTGAACGCCGGCTGGATCCATCGCATCGACAACGGCCACATCAAGCGTCCATACCGCGCACCGACCTTCGTGCTGGCACTGGGCACGCTGTTCGCGTTCGTCAATGCCGCGTTCATGGGCGCCGGGGCGAAAGTCTGGAATCCGAATGCGCTATGGATGGGCCTCGTTGCCGCATTCCTGATCCTGCCGGTGTTCTGGTACCGGCACTACGTGCAGGACGGCGGCAAGTTCCCCGAGCACATGCTCGAGGATATCGGCCTGGCGGGGCAGGACATCGGAAGCCGGAAAGCCGGCATCCTCCCCTACGTGACGCTTGCGGCGGGCGTGGCGGTGGTACTGATCACGCACTTCACCTTCACGCTGTGACAGCAGCAACGGCCCCGGTTCGCACCGGGGCCGTTGACCGCTACCGGCTGGTCACACCGGGAATCCAGCTCGTTCCGGCGAGCGGCACCTTCGCCATCGCGGCCGCCTCGATGGTCAGCGCGACGAGGTCCTCGCGCTCGAGGTGATGCACGTTGGATTTGCCACAGGCGCGGGCGACCGTGGTGAGTTCCATGTTCATCGTCTTGAAGTAGTTCTTCAGCCGCTTCGCGCCCACGGCAGGATCGAGCCGTTGTTCGAGAATCGCATCCTGGGTGGTGATGCCGACCGGGCACTTGCCGGTGTGGCAGTGATGGCAGTAGCCCGGTGCCGTGCCCAGTTTCGCGTAGTCCTCTTCCGCAGAATGATTCGAACCATCCTGGAAGTAGGCCTCGTGGTTGCAGCCGAGCGCGATGAGCGTGCCCTGGCCCACCGAAACGGCATCCGCCCCCAGCGCCAGCGCCTTGGCCACGTCCGCTCCTGTGCGGATGCCGCCCGACACGATCAACTGCACCGTGCCGCGCATGTCCATCTCCTCCAGCGCCTCGACGGCCTGCCGGAGCGCGGCCAGGGTCGGAATGCCCACGTGCTCGATGAACACCGACTGCGTCGCGGCCGTTCCGCCTTGCATGCCGTCGACCACGACCACGTCGGCACCCGCGTGCACCGCGAGCTTCACGTCGTTGTAGACGCGGGTGGCTCCGATCTTCACGTAGATCGGCACCTGCCAGTCGGTGATCTCGCGCAGTTCGTTGATCTTGATGACGAGGTCGTCCGGTCCGGTCCAGTCGGGATGCCGGCATGCGGAGCGCTGGTCGATCCCCTCGGGAAGCGTGCGCATCTTCGCGACCCGCGGGTTCACCTTCTGTCCCAGCAGCATGCCGCCGCCCCCCGGCTTCGCACCCTGCCCGATCACGACCTCGATCGCGTCGGCGCGACGCACGTCGTCGGGATTGAAACCGTAGCGCGAAGGCAGGCACTGATACACCAGCGTCTTCGACGACTGTCGCTCTTCCTGCGTCATGCCGCCGTCGCCCGTGGTGGTCGACGTACCCAGTTCGGTGGCGGCGTGGCCCAATGCCTCCTTCACCCGCGCCGACAGCGAGCCGAAACTCATGCCGGCGAAGGTGATCGGGATATCGAGTTCGATGGGCTTCTTCGCGAAGCGCGTGCCGAGCACCGTCTTCGTATGGCACTTCTCGCGGTAGCCTTCGAGCGGATAGCGCGACACCGACCCCGCGAGGAACACCAGGTCATCGAAATGCGGCAGATGCCGTTTCGCTCCGAGGCCCCGGATCTCGTACAGGCCGTGCGCGGCCGCGCTGTGGATGTAGTCGATGATGTGGCGATCGAAGCCGGCGGATTCCTCGCGCTGGATGCGTTTGTGATCGTGCGCGGGATGCTCGATGGGTTTATTCATCTCAGTACTCCTGATCCGCGTCCGCGTTCCAGTGATAGAGGGAACGGGCAGAAGCGACGCGCTTGAATTCGGTGGGGTCATACGGGAATCCTGCCCGCTTCAGCAGATCCGCGAGCCCCGAATGATCGGCCGCGGTCATGTCTTCCTGCCGCGCATCCGCGCCCAGCGACTTGATCTTTCCCCGCACGTAGATCACGGCTTCGTAGAGCGAGTCCCCGAGGGCGTCGCCGGCATCGCCGCAAATCACGAGCCGTCCGGCCTGGGCCATGAACGCGGAGTAGTTGCCCACGCGTCCGCCCACGACGATGTCGATGCCCTTCATCGAAATGCCGCAGCGCAGGCTCGCGTCGCCCTCGATGATCAACGTGCCGCCGTGGCCGGTCGCGCCTGCCGACTCCGACGCGAAGCCCTTCACGCGCACGCTGCCCGACATCATGTTCTCGGCCACGCCCCAGCCGACGTTGCCGTGCACCGTGATGTTCGCGAACTTGTTCATCCCGCCGATGTAGTAGCCGCCCTGGCCGCGGATGTCGATGTCGACCGGATGGTTCACGCCGACCGCGATGCTGTGCGCGCCGTTCGGGTTCAGCACGTCGATGTGCTTCACGCCGCTGCCCGCAAGATCGTGGTGCAGGAACTGGTTCAGTTCACGCACCGACGACGCGGCGAGATCGAAGCTCTTGTCCATGGTGGTTCGCCTTTCGACCGCTAGACTGTCCATACGTAGAGCTCCTCCGGCATCGGTTCGAACAGCTTCGCGTTGTTGACGCCCGGCAGATGCGCCAGTGCCCGGAACTCGGACGCGATGGCGACGTAGTCGTCGGTCTCGGCCACCACCGCGGGCTTGCACGCGAAGGCATCGCGCACGAGCGCGAGCTTGTTCTCGGTGCCGATCAGGAAGGTGTAGAAGCCGTCGAGCTGCTCGAAGCCCTTCTGCAACGCCCCTTCGAGCGAATCGCCTTCGCGCATCCGCCATTCGAGAAAGCGGGTGGCGGCCTCGGTGTCGTTGTCGGTCTCGAACCTGATGCCCTTGTGCTCGAGCATGCGCCGGATCATGAACGGATTGGAAATGGTGCCGTTGTGCACGAGGCAGAAGTCCTCGCCTGCCGTGAACGGATGCGCGCGATCGGGCGTCACCGCGGATTCGGTCGCCATGCGGGTATGGCCCACCACGTGCGTGCCGACCAGCTTCGGAAATGCATAGCGCCTGGCGATGTCGGAGGGATGTCCCGTGTCCTTGTAGATGTCGATGCGGCGCCCGGCGGACAGCACGTGCAGCTCCGGATGATTCTGCCGTGTCCACGCCTTCACGGCATCCGCCGGCTCGTCGCATGTGAGCACCGCGTGGTTGCCCTTCACCGCCATCTGCGCCTCGGTTCCGAAACGCTTGATGAAATCGGCCTCGAAGGGTGCCCAGTCGTAGTCCCACGTCGGGGCATACAGGCTGTACTTGCGATCGGTCTCGGGCAATCTCTCGGTGAACACCGCGAGCCCCGCCGACTCCGGTCCGCGCGAAGCCATCTCCTCGAAGATCGGCACCATCAACTCACCCAGCTGGCTGCGCATGGCCGGGTTCTTCACCAGCAATCCCACGATTCCGCACATGATCGTTCGCTCCGTGTTGTTCGTTGCGTCTAGAAGAATTCGAGGTAGCGTTCCACTTCCCATGTGGACACGTGGCGCTGGTACTCGATCCATTCCATCCGTTTCAACCGCAGGAACTCCGCGGCCAGGTCCTTGCCGAGGCCTTCGCACAGCACCTTGTCGGCTTCGAGGGCATCGAGCGATTCGTTCAGGTTCTGGGGCAGCACGCCGATGCCGGCCTTCTTGAGCTGCGCATCGCTCCACTCGTACAGGTTGGTGTTGTTGGGCTCGCCCGGATCCATCTTCTTCTCCACCCCGTCCATGCCGGCCGCGATGATCGCCGCGCTGGCGAGGTAGGGATTCACCGCACCATCCGGCAGCCGCATCTCGAGACGGCCATAGGGGATGCGCACCATGCACGTGCGATTGTTGTCGCCGTAGGTGATGTACGCGGGCGCCCAGGTGGCACCAGACAAGGCGCGCCCCACGACCAGCCGCTTGTACGAGTTCACCGTGGGCGCGCAGATGGCCGTCAGTCCGCGCGCGTGGTGCAGCAGCCCGCCCATGAAGTGGTAGCCCATCTTCGAAAGGCCGAGTCCGCGCTTGTCCTTGTCGTCGTGGAACAGGTTCTTGGTCTTCGAATCGCCCACCGAAAGATGGAAGTGCGCGCCGGTGCCGGTGCGGTTCGAGAACGGCTTGGGCATGAAGGTGGCGATCAGCCCGAGCTGGTTCGCGATCTCGCTGGCGGCCATCTTGAGGAAGATGTGGCGGTCGGCGGAAGCCATCGCATCGCCGTAGGTGAAGTTCACCTCGAACTGCCCGTTCGCATCCTCGTGGTCGATCTGGTACACGTCGATGCCCACGGCGCGGCACGCCTCGGTCATGCGTGTGAGGAACTCCGCGCTGCGTGCCAGGCCCTTGTAGTCGTAGCACGGCTTCTCGAGCGAGTCGGTATCGTCGCAGGGCACGATGCTCCCGTCGGGACGGCGCTTGAGCAGCATGAACTCGGGCTCGATGCCGGTGTAGAGCGTGAGACCCTTGGCCTTCAGCTTGTCGGTCGCGTTCTTGAGCGCGAGGCGCGAATCGTACGGATACGGCTTGCCCTTCACGTGGCCCCACGTCGCCATGCGCGCGAAACCGGGCATCCAGGGAATGGGCTGGAGCGTATCGAGATCGCCCACGGCCATGTAGTCGGGCCCGTGCGGCCCCATGCCGAAGCCCCAGAGGGCAAAGCCCGCGAAGCCAGCGCCGTCGGTGAGCACCATCTCGAGGTGTTCCACCGGAACGGCCTTCGCCTTCGCGGAGCCATGGATGTCCACGAACTGCGCGAGGATGTACTTGATGTTCTGGTCCTTGAACAGCTTCTTGGCCTGCGCCGGTGTCATGGTCGATCTCCCCTTCTGGTGCGTTCGAGTCGTTTAGAGTTTCAGGTCCGGAAAAGCGCGCCGGAATCCGACCGGTCCGCCGCCCAGTTCCTCGGCGATTCCCGTCAGCGTCTCCCACAGATACGGCCCCGAGGTGCCGTCGCACCAGAGGCGCCAGCACGCCGTGCCGCCGAATGTCTGCCGCAGCGCCGTGATCGAAACGCCGACCATCTGAGTGAGGGTCACGATGCGCGCGTTCACGTCCTGGGCGGAAAAATCCACGTTGCAGGTCTGGACCAGCAGCTCGTTCACCTGTTTTCCCGTGAGCGCCAACGCGCAATCCTGTCTGGGCACCGGATAGACGCCAGGCGAGCCGGGGCGCAATTCCGCCACGAGCCGGGCGACGATCTCGCCACCGATGCCGTCCTCGATGAGGAATTCGGTGCGAGCCAGTCGAGCCACCAGGCCGCCGCGGTCCAACGGGCGCCAGGTGTTGGGCTGCTCGGGCACGCTCACGCCTCGCGTCGCGAGCCAGTCGGCCGCCCCGGGGCCCTTCACGCCGACCCGTGCGAGTGCCGACAGGTCGCAGATGCCGAGGACGACAGCGCGATCCGCTGGTTCGCCGCCCAACGCTGCAGCAAGCGGCATCCCGAACACCGTCACCCATTCCGGATGCAGCGTCGTCAGGGCGCGGGCGAGCGGGCTGGTGCGGATGGCTTCCATCTCAATCGACCGATTTCTGGCGTTCGCCGGCGGGGTCGTGGAAGGGCGTGGGCACCACCCGGGCCTGCACCATGGTGCCGCCATCGGCGCGAACGAAGAACGGCGTGCCGACGGCCGTCATGTCGGGCGCGACGAACGCGAGCCCCACGTGCTTGCCCAGCGTGTCGCTCCACCCGACGCTGGTCACGCGACCCGCGATGGCACCGTTGCGGATGACGAGATGGCATTCGCGCGGCGCCGTGGTGGCACCGGCCGGGTCGAGTTCGAAACCGACGAGCTTCTGTCGCAACCCGCGCTTGCGCACGATCTCCACGCTGCGCTTGCCCACGAAGAAGGGCTTGTCCATCTTCACCGCCCACTCGAGCCCGGCTTCGTCGGGCTGCGTGAGGCCGTCGGTGTCCTGGCCGATGATGATGTGGCCTTTCTCGAGCCGCAGCAGGCGCTGCGCTTCGACGCCGAAGGGACGGATGTCATGGTCCCGGCCGGCTTCCATCAGCGCATCCCAGAGGTGGGCGGCGCGGTCCGCGGGTACGTGGATCTCGTAACCCAGTTCACCCACGAAGCCCACGCGCATCAGTCGTGCCGGCACTCCTGCCACTTCGGTTTCGCGCAGCGCGAGATAAGGGAACGCTTCGTTCGACAGGTCGAGGGTCGTGAGTTTTCGCAGGACGGCACGCGACTTCGGCCCCGCGAGGTTCATGGCGGCAAAAGCGCCGGTGGCGTTCACGATCCCGATCTCGAGATTCCACATCGCGTTCAGCCGCTGCAGTTCCCGATAGACCGTGGCAGAGCCCGTGGTCGTGGTGGTGAAGTAGAAATGCTGGTCGGACAGCCGACCCACGACGCCGTCGTCGATCACGACGCCACCTTCCTCCAGCATCACGGCATAGCGCGTGGTGCCGGACTTCATGTTTGCGAACTTCGCCGTGTACACCCGCTCGAGGAACGCACCGGCATCGGGGCCGTAGAGCTCCATCTTGCCGAGCGTGCCCACGTCAATCAGACCCACGCCTTCGCGAACGGCCCTCGCCTCCTCGCACACGATCTCGGTCTTGCGCTTGCCCGGCACCGCGTAGTACTCCGGACGCAGCCAGACACCCGCCTGCATCCACACCGCGCCGAATCCGTCGTGACGCGAATGCAGCGGCGTCTCGCGGTGCACGTTGAAGCCCCGCCCCGCCAGGTGCGACATCGGGACCGGATGAAAGAATGGTCGCGAGGTGGTGGTTCCCACTTCGCCGGGCTGCACGCCACGGATCCGCGCAAGGATGCGGATCGCGTTCATGTTCGAATGCTTGCCTTGTGACGGACCCATGCCCACGGTCGAGTAGCGCTTCATCAACTCGATGTTGTCGAAGCCTTCCTGCGCGGCGTTGAAGAAATCCTTTACCTGGAGATCCTCGTCGAAATCGACGAAATTCCTGCCCGAAGGATGTTCCACGACCGGCCAGGGATGCGATGGCGACGCGGTTTCCTGCGCGATGGAGAAGCGCCGCTCGGGGACGTCGAATCCGAGCAGCCGCGCCGCTTGCGTGCCGGCTCGTTCACCGTCCTCGAGCCTCGCCTCCAGGGTATACACGCCATTGACGCGACCGCAGGCGAACACGCCTTCGGGCAATCCATCCGGCACGAACTGATGAACACGCGCGTCGTAACGCATCTTCGTGCCGGCCTGGTACAGCAATGCCGCAGCGGGGGCCCAGCCGACGCTCATCACCAGGCCATCGCAAGCAAACTTCTGCGGCGCCGAGGTCTCGGGCTTGCCATCCGAACCGAGCGGGCAGATGGTCGCCGCCACCAGGCGTGCGCCCACCGCTTCGGCCTCGAACACGCAGTGGCCCTTGAAGACCGGGATGCCCACCTGCTTCACCCGAGGCGTCAACTCGCTCGGTTCCCCCTCGGGGCGCAGATCGACGACGGCTGCGATGGCCACGCCATGCGCGAGCAGGTCGAGCGCCGCGCGGTAGCCGTCCGCATTCGCCGTGAGGACCAGCGCCTTGTCCATCGGCTTCACGGCATGGCGATACAGCAGGCGCTGCGCCGCCGACGCGAGCATGACGCCGGGCGCATCGTTGTTGCGAAACACTGCGGGCTGTTCGAACGCGCCACCGGCCACGATGACCGCGCGCGCGCGCATCTTGGTCATGCGCTTCGCGTCGACGAGCGGCACCCAATGGTCCGTGTAGTAGCCGGCCGCGAGCGTCGCGGGACGGACGGACACGTTGGGCAGCGCCGCGAGTTCGCGTTCGAGCGCGCCGAGCATCTCGATCCCTTCGACGGAGCTGCCACGCTGGTAGCCGAGCGACCCGCCGATGCGGGCGTTCTCGTCCACCAGGACCACTTTCGCGCCGGAGCGACCTGCCGCGAGCGCGGCATGCAGACCGGACGGTCCGGCGCCGACGACCAGCACGTCGCAGAAGTCGTAGCGTTTCGGCGTACGGATGTGGGGTGCGGAGAAATCCAGCGTACCCAGGCCCGTCATGCGGCGAAATACGCGCTCCCAGAACGGAAACAGTGCCTTCGGCCGGTGGAACGCCTTGTAGTAGAAGCCCACCGGCAGGAAGCCGCCGAGCACGTTCAGGATGCGCAACCGGTCGCCGGCGATGCCGCCCTCGGTGTTGACGCCCCGCAGCGCCATGCCGGGTTCGAGCGGTTCCACGTCCGCCCGCAGATTGAGGCGCGCGCCATCCTGCATCATGGCGTTCACATCGTGGTTGGCCATCGACAGTACGCCGCGCGGCCGGTGGTACTTGAAACTGCGGCCGAGCACTCGCAGGCCGGCGGCCCAGAGCGCGCTGGTCGGCGTGTCGCCTTCGTAGCCACGGTAGGCGCGACCTTCGAACGTGAAGTCGATGGGGCGCGAGCGGTCGATCCACTCGCCGGTGACCGGGGGCAGGCGTGAGCTCACCGCGCCTCCTCGCCGGGCAGCCAGGTCCTGATCACCCGATCGGCCACCGTATCCCGTTCGGCGAAGAACCAGGTCCCGCTGGCGATGTGATACCACCACTCGATCTTCACGCCCGGAACGCCGCTGCGGTTGAACACGTAGTCGGCCCACTCGCGATCGGTGCAGGCTGCCGCGTCGGGCATGGGCCGCACTTCCCCGCCGTACGCGAATTCGGAGACGGGACGCGGGCCATTCACGGGACAGACAAGGATCTTCATTTCAGTGAGCGTGGGGGAGCATCATCCTAATGCCCGACCGAGGCGGCGCCCTTCTCGCCGGTCAGCTCGTAGCGCTCGAAGCGCGACAGGTTGAACCCCTTGATGAGCTCGTGATCGCGACCGTTCGCCACGGTCCACGACATGGTCTTGCCGCACACCGGCGTGGCCTTGAAGCCCCAGGTGCCCCAGCCGGAATCGAGATAGAAGCCTTCGACCGGCGTCGTGCCCATGATGGGCGCGAAGTCGGGTGTCATGTCCGCCATGCCGGACCACTGGCGATTCACCTTCGCGTTCGACAGGAACGGGAACATGTCGAGCATGTGCGCGGCGAGTCCCTCGACGAAATCCAGGGTCGAGCGCGTGGAATGCAACTCGTACGGATCGAGCGATGCGCCCATCACGAGTTCCCCGCGCGCCGACTGGCTCACGTACACGTGCAGGCTGCCCGACACGAGGATCGGATCGAGCCAGGACTTCATAGGCTCGGTCACCATCGCCTGCAGCGGATGGATGTAGATCGGCGTGCGCAGGCCGACCATGTTGGTGACCCGTGGCGTAAAGCCGGCCACGGCCGACAGCACACGCGGCGTGGCGATGTTGCCCTTCGACGTGCGGACACCCGTGACCTTGCCGCCCTCGATGTCGATGCCCAGCACTTCGGTCTGCTGATGGATCTCGACGCCGCGCTGGTCGGCTCCGCGTCCATAGCCCCATGCCACGGCGTCGTGCCGCGCGATGGCACCGGGCGCGTGATAGAGCGCGCCGAGGATCGGCGCGTGACCGCCACAGGTGATGTCGATCTGGGGCGCGGCCTGCTTCACGTCTTCGGGGCCCACGAGTTCGCTGTTCACGCCCAGATGCTTGTTGACCTCGGCGCGCCAGCGCATCGTGCGCACGGCCGAATCCGTATGCGCCAGCGTGAAATGCCCTCGCGTGGAGTAGAACAGGTTCAGGTCGAAATCCTGCGACAGGTCCTGCCACAGCCGCACCGACTGGTCGTAGAACGCCACGCCCTCGGGCGTCAGGTAGTTCGAGCGGATGATGGTCGTGTTGCGCCCGGTGTTGCCGCCGCCGATGTAGCCGCGTTCGAGCACGGCCACATTGGTCATGCCGTGGTCGCGCGCGAGGTAGTAGGCGGCCGCGAGGCCGTGTCCGCCGGCGCCGATGATGACCGCATCGTACGAATTCTTGAGGCGTTCGGGCGTCCGGAACATCCGCGGTTCGGGATGTTTCGACGCGAGGGCGAAACGCAGGAGCTGGTACGGCATTCGGGCGGGAAATCGGGCTCGGACGGTTACGGACGGCGACGCGTGATGATTCTTGCTGTGAATCTTTCGTGCATATGATGAACTCCAGCCGGCGGGGCGTCAATGCGCTGCCGTGGCCCCGGGCCGAAGGCGTCCGCGGTCAGGAGGAGGATGCTTCCACGGTGCGGGAACGGTGCCATGCCTGGCGCAGTCGGGCGATCCGGTAGGCGTCCATGACGGCGATTGCGTAGACGAGGAAACCGCCGGCATGGCGACCGACGAAGGATTGCGCGGGCGTGGTCAGGTGCCAGCTCACCATCCCCAGCATGAACATGAAGAAGATGAAGGTGAGCGCGCGGGTGGCCATGCCGTTCATGACCTGGCCCATGCCGGGCAGCAGCGCGGCCACGACCAGCACGAGGCCGGGATTGGGCGGAGGGCGCGAAGACTCAGGCGGCCCGGCGCTCGCCATCGCCCGCTTCCGTCGCTAGCGCGCGCACCAATGCGCTCGCCGAGCCGAGGACCGCGCCCGCCAGGGCGGGATCGATTCGCTCGAGGTCGAAGCGGGACCGCCGCAGCACCAGGTACTCGGCGCGGCGGCCCTCCGCGACGAGGCGGATCAGGCGCACCCCGCGCGGAGAGACGACGATCTCCTTCGCTTCCGCACCGGCGAAAAACCGTGCTCCCGCGGCTGCCAATGCGGCGGGGACGACCGCGTGGCGATCGGCTCGGAGACTCACGTGCATGGGCCAGTCGGGCGGCAATGCCAGGCGCTCCGGCAATTCATTGGCCGGCGAGTAGAACTCCGTACCCTGCTCGCGCGCGAGCGCGTCGAAGGCCGCGTCGATGGGCAGCCGTGCGCCAAGCGTTGCGGACAGCCACAGCACCGGCAGCTTGCGGTAGCCGGCGTCGTCGAGGATGAGCGACAGGGTGATCGGCAGACCGTCGAATTCGCCCTCCAGCACTGGCCAGCCGGCCCGGTCGATGCGAACCTCGGCTCGCATGAGCCGGTGGATGCAATCATCGAACAGGTGGGCGCGCCATGCGCGAGCGCGCGCCTGGTCACGCCGCGCCAGCCAGGCGAGCGCGCCGGCCAGTACCGCACCGAGCACGATCACATCCCAGCGCATGGCGAAGGCGGAGCCGGACAGCGTCAGCGCACGACGGTGACCGGGCAGTGCGCCTTGGCCACGACGTCGGCCGCCACGGAACCCAGCATGAGCCGGGCGAGTCCGGTCCGTCCCACCGAGCCCGTTACGATGTGATCGAAGGCGTTCTTCTCCGCGAAGTCGATGATCGCCGCGGCGATGTTGACGCCCTGCGTGGTCACGCACTGCACCTGTGAGAGTCCGGCCTGCCGCGCCTTCGATTCGGCCGAGGACAGGTCGCGATGCGTTTGCGCAGCCGCCGCGTCCAGCACCTGGGAATCCCAGAACGCCGAGTTGGCGGCGGTCTGGCTCGAGACCCGCTCGACGGTGATGAAGGTGAGCGCAGCGCCGAGCTGCGAAGCGAGGTCGACGGCGGTGTCCACGGCCTTGCCGGACGCGGCGGAGCCGTCGGTGGCACAAAGGATCTTCCGGATCATGACGCCTCCCCGACGAAAGGTTTCAGTACCCGCGCGGCCTCGGCCACGGCATCGTGAACTGATCGCCGCGACGGACGAACTTGTAGCGGTGGAACACGAACCACGCGGAAGCGAGGATGTAGAACGCCATCACCGCGACCAGCGTCGCCCCGTAGCCGAGGAAGGTGGCGAAGTAAGTGGCGATGCAGAGCACCAGCAGCACGATGGCGGGCAGCGGATGGAACGGGTGCACGTAGCCGCGCTTGATGCTGCCGATCGGCCACTGGCGGCGGAACTTCATCATGTTGAACGACATGAACGTGTAACCGAGCAATCCGGAGAGAATCGAGAAGCTGATCACCTGGTCCAGCGGCGCCTGGAATGCAAACACCACCGCGATCGGGATCAGGAACAGGATGGCCCGGTACGGCGTGCGATAGCGCGGATGCACCGCCCCGAACCAGGTGGGCAGGTAGCGATCGCGCCCCATCGAGAACCACGCGCGCGAGGCATCGTTGATGCAGCCGTTGGCCGAGGCGATGGCCGAGAAGATGGTGCCCACGAACAGGATCACCTGCAGCGTGCCGTTGCCGGTCAGCTTGGCGGCGTCGTAGAGCGGCGTGATGGCCTGGCCGAGGTATTCCCAGGGCATCAGGCCGGCTGCGACGTACCACGTGAGGGATGCGGCGATGAGCAGCGTGATCATGCCGCTCATGGTCCCGAGGGGGATCGACCGCCCGGCGGAGCGAACCTCTTCCGCCGCCTGGCAGGTGCCCTCGATGCCGAGGTAGTACCACATGCCGAACTGCAGCGAGGCGATCACGCCGATCCAGCCGTAGGGCAGGTCGACGAGCAGGTCCTTGTGCAGCAGTATCTTGCCCGGCTCCCAGGGCGCCACGCCGATGAACAGGATGATGATCGCGAGAAATGCGGCGGCCGTAATGACGAAGTTCACGGTGAGCGTCATGAACACGCCGCGGTAGTTGAGCCACGCGAGCAGCGCGATCGACAGCACCACGAAGGGCCTGGGATCGAGATCCGCATGACCGAGCTCGCCGGCCACGGCCTTCATCAGGTCACCCACCACCAACGCATCGCCGGCTTCCAGCATCGTGTAGGCCATCACGAGATAGAGGCCCACGTTGAAGGCCATCAGCGGCCCGACGATATGTTTCGCCTGCGTATATTGCCCGCCCGCGGCCGCCACCGTGGAAGTGACCTCGGAATCGATCATGGCGACGCACGTGTAGAGCAGCCCCACGACCCAGCAGGCGATCAGCGACCCGTAGGCGCCCCCCTTGCCCACGGAGAAGTTCCAGCCCATGAACTCGCCCACGAGCACGATGCCCACACCGAGCGCCCACACGTGCACGGGGCCCAGCACCTTGAGCAGCGCGATGCGCGCCGGCTTGGCCGGTGCACCGGCCGTGACTGCTTCGCCCATCGTCTCCCCCTGTTCTTCCGCTGTCCGATCGAACCGCTTCGCGTCGCTATTCTTCGCCCTCACGCGAAGACAGCAGGAAATCCTCGTCGAACTGGTGGCCGACGCTCCACGCATCCACCAGCATCCACACGATGAGCAGGATGGCCACGCCCCAGGCCCCGTAGCTCAGCAGATCCCAGAAATCCATCGCTCGTTCTCCTCGGAGTTATTGGCCGGCATCGCCGAAGCGTTCGCGAACCACTTCGCGATACTCGCGGTCGGAGATGCGGAACACGAATACGAAGTAACCCACGATCACGACGATCGTGACGATGAGCGCCATCGGATCGACCGTGTAGTCGAAGCGGTTCTCGATGATGGGCTTGGCGGTCTCGGGCGTATGCCCGAGCTTCTCCCATTGCTGGGCCTGCACCGGCGTCTGCTTGAGCGACTCCCAGGTCACGTCGACCTTGGCCGCCTCCTCCTTCGCCTCCTCGGTCGGCGCGGCACTGTGGTCGGCCTTGAGATAGACGGGCGCCAGCAGACAGATGAATACCAGCACCATCAAAAGGATGCTGTCGACGAATTGCCCGATGCCCCCCTGTTTCGGAGGCGCGTAGTTCTGCGCCATGCTCCCCTCCCCTGCCCTTCGGTCAGCCGCCGGAACGCGCGCGGTTTTCGTCGAGATGACGGATGTCCAGACCGTAGATGTGTTCCTTGTCCTCGCGGTAATGACGGATCATCGCGAAGATGGATGCGGTGTTGAAGGCGAGCAGGAAGATCGCTGCGACGAGCAGCGCGACGCGAATACCGCCGTTCGTCACGAATGCGTCCACCGCGAAGTAGACGAATCCGGTGCAGAGCCAGAGCAGGGCCACGAAGATCAGGGCCATGATCCGGTCGCGCGCGAACATGCGGTCGATGCGTGAGGCGATTGACTCCGCCATCGACTCCTCCCGTGACTGTTGCGACTTGTAGGTGAATCGCGCCGCCCCGCGGGATCGAATGTCCACACTATGGGGTGATGACTGACGCGAACCTTTTTTTCGTGTGGGTGGCTTTGTACTCCCCCGCGTTTTCGCCTGTCAAGCGATGCCGATGCTGCAACCGCATATCGCGGAGGCTGACGACGAGTTGCACGAAAAACCCGTGGGCTATACTCCGGCGTCCATCGCTTCCCGGGTGCGGCGCGAGTAGCCGCGCGAGCATTGCCATGACTGTTCCCCATCTCGTCACCGCCCTGAGCGGCCCGTTGCTCGAACTCGAACGCCAGATCCTCGAAGCGCAACCCGCGATCGAACACTGGCTGCGCAGCAAGTGGCTCGAACACTCCTCGCCGTTCTATGCCTCGGTGGATCTGCGCAATGCCGGCTTCAAGCTCGCACCCGTGGACACCAACCTGTTTCCCGGCGGCTTCAACAACCTCGCGCCGGAGTTCATGCCGCTGTGCGTGCAGGCGATCATGGTCGCGGTGGAGAAGGTCTGCCCCGAGGCACGCGGCGTCCTGCTGATTCCGGAAAACCACACGCGCAACACCTTCTATCTCCAGAACGTCGCCGCGCTGCAGTCGATGCTGCGCCAGGCCGGCATGAAGGTGCGCATCGGCACGCTGATCCCCGAGATCACCACGCCGACCGAACTGCCGTTGCCGGACGGGCGCAAGTTGCTGCTCGAACCGATCGTGCGCAATGGCCGTCGGGTGGAGCTCGCGGGCTTCGACCCCTGTACCATCCTGCTCAACAACGATCTGTCCGCCGGCATCCCCAAGATTCTCGAAGGCATCGACCAGCCGATCATTCCGCCGCTGCACGCCGGCTGGTCGACGCGGCTCAAGTCGAATCACTTCACCGCCTATTCCGAGGTGGCGAAGGAGTTCGGGCAGCTGATCGGCATCGATCCGTGGTTGATCGATCCATACTTCGGCGTCTGCGGCGAGATCGATTTCCAGGAGCGCACGGGCGAGGAATGCCTGGCCGGCTGGGTCGAGGACATCCTGAAGCGCACCGCCGTGAAGTACCGCGAGTACGGCATCACGCAGGAGCCCTTCGTGATCGTGAAGGCCGATGCCGGCACCTACGGCATGGGCATCATGTCGGTGAAGAGCCCCGAGGACGTGAAGGGCCTGAACCGCAAGCAACGCAACAAGATGGCCGTGGTGAAGGAAGGCCTCGAGGTCTCGAACGTCATGGTGCAGGAAGGCGTTCCCACCTTCGAGAGCGTGAACGACGCGGTCGCCGAGCCGGTCGTGTACATGATCGATCACTTCGTGGTCGGTGGCTTCTACCGCGTGCACACCGGCCGCGGTCCGGAGGAGAACCTGAACGCGCCCGGCATGCATTTCGTTCCGCTCGCCTTCGACACGCACTGTTCCCAGCCGGACTTCGACGAGTCGCCCCACGCACCACCCAACCGGTTCTATTCCTACGGCGTCGTGTCGCGGCTGGCACTGTTGGCCGCATCGCTCGAGATCGAACGCACCGAACCGCAGCTCGAAGCGGCCGCCTGAACCGGGTTCTCGACGTGGACATCGCTTTCGTCCTCGATCCGCTCGAGTCGATCAAGCCGTACAAGGACTCCTCCTTCGCGATGATGCGCGAGGCGGCGACCCGCGGGCATCGCCTTCACGCCCTGTTCCAGGAGGACCTGGTGTGGCGCGCCGGCGTCGTCCAGGCCCACGCGCGGGAGCTGCGACTGACCGGCAGCGAGGACGAGTGGTACGTAATCGCCGGCGAGTCGGACGGCGAGCTGTCGCGCTTCGACGCGGTGCTGATGCGCAAGGATCCGCCGTTCGACATGGAGTACGTCTACAGCACCTACCTGCTGGAGCTCGCCGAGGCGCGTGGCGCCCGGGTCTACAACAGTCCGAGGAGCCTGCGCGACTTCAACGAGAAGCTGTCGATCGCCCGGTTCCCACAGTTCATCGCGCCGACGCTGGTGACGCGCGAGGAGGCAGGCATCCGCGCCTTCCTTGCCGAGCAGGGCGACATCGTGCTGAAGCCGCTCGACGGCATGGGCGGAGCTTCGGTGTTCCGCATGCACGCCGCGGACCCGAACATCGGCGTCATCATCGAGACGCTCACGCACTACGGGCGCCGTACGGTGATGGCGCAGCGCTACCTGCCGGACATCGTGCGGGGAGACAAGCGCATCCTCATCATCGACGGCGTACCCGCGCCCTACTCGCTCGCCCGCATTCCCAAGGCGGGCGAGACGCGCGGCAATCTCGCCGCCGGCGGCACCGGCGTCGCGCAACCGCTGTCCGCGCGGGACCGCGAGATCGCCGAAGGCGTGGGACCGGTGCTCAAGGCCCACGGACTCCTGATCGTCGGCCTCGACGTGATCGGGGAACATCTCACCGAGATCAACGTGACCAGCCCGACCTGCATGCGCGAGATCCTCGACCAGACCGGCTGCAACATCCCGGCCATGGTGCTGGATGCGCTGGAGCGGCCGGCACCGAAGCGCCCCGGGCAGGGCGGCGGGCCTACCCCCTGACACCCGTATCCCACGCAGGGCGTAGAATCCGTTCCGTCCCATCTGACAGACGAGAAATGGTCGGCCTTCTCATCGTCGCCCACGGAACGCTGGGCGAGAGCCTGATCCACTGCGCGAGCCACGTCATGGGCGCACGCCCGCCGCAGCTGATGCAGATCGGCGTCACCACCCACGACGACCCGGCGCAGATCCTGCCCCAGGCCCTTCGCCTGGTGAAGCAACTGGACCAGGGCTCGGGCGTGCTCGTGCTGACCGACGTGTATGGCGCGACCCCCGGCAACATCGCCGCCCGGCTGTTGATCCCGGGGCGCGTCGAGGGCGTGGCCGGCGTGAATCTCCCGATGCTCGTGCGGGCGCTCACCTACCGGAGCGAGCCGCTCAAGACCGTCGTTGCCAAGGCCATGTCGGGCGGCATCGAGGGCGTTTTCCGGATGCCGCCGGCGATCGAGAATGCAGCAACGGGAAGTTGATATCGTCAACAAGCTGGGGCTGCACGCCCGTGCCTCGGCGAAGCTGACCCAGCTCGCCGGCAGGTTCCAGTGCGAAGTATGGCTTTCGCGCAACGGCCGGCGGGTCAACGCGAAGAGCATCATGGGTGTGATGATGCTCGCCGCGGCCAAGGGCTCGAAGATCGACATCGAGACCGACGGCACCGACGAGCTCGAGGCCATGGATGCGTTGGCGCAACTGATCGCGGACAAGTTCGGGGAGAGCGAGTGAGCGTGAAGCGTGAGGCGTGAGGGGTCAGGCGTGTAACTCCCAGAGCACGAGTGATCCCCAGACTCCAACGCCTCACCCCTCACGCCTAGCGCCTCACGAAGAAAGAATGTCCTTCACCATCCACGGCATCGGCGTCTCCAGCGGCATCGCCATCGGGCGAGCGCACCTGGTCTCGCACGCGCAACTCGAGGTGCCGCATCTCGAGATCCCGCCGGACGAGGTGGCGCACGAGCAGGAGCGGTTCGACACGGCGCTCGGGCGAGTGCGCGGGGAACTGTCGCGGCTCGCCGGTGACATCCCGGACAACGCGCCGCCGGAGTTCGAGGCGTTCCTCAACGTGCACCTGATGATCCTCGGCGACGAGACGCTCGCCGTGGTGCCGAAGACGCTGATCGCGACCCAGCTCTGCAACGCCGAGTGGGCGCTCAAGCAGCAGATGGATGCGCTGCTCGACCAGTTCGACGAGATCGACGACCCGTACCTGCGCAGCCGCAAGACCGACGTGATCCAGGTGGTCGAGCGCGTGCTCGCCGCTCTGTTGCTCGACACCACCAGCGCCGCGATCGTCGCCACGCCGGAGGACGGCAGCATCCTGGTGGCGCACGACCTGTCGCCGGCGGATGTGATCGTGTTCAAGCAGCACAAGTTCGCGAGCTTCATCACGGACGTGGGTGGAACCACGTCGCACACGGCGATCGTCGCTCGCAGCCTGGGCATTCCGTCGATCGTGGCCCTGCATCACGCGCGCCGGCTGGTGCGCGAGAACGAACTGCTGATCGTCGACGGCACGCACGGTGTGGTCATCGTCAATCCAGACGAAACCGCGCTCGCCGAGTACCGACTGCGCCAGGAAGAATGGGATCTCGAGCGGCAGAAGCTGCGGCGGCTCAAGACCACCCGCTCCGCCACCCTCGACGGCACGCGCATCGAATTGCAGGCGAACATCGAGTTGCCGGGGGACGTGGCGCAGGCGAAGGACAACGGCGCGGCCGGCGTCGGATTGTTCCGTACCGAGTTCCTCTACCTCAACCGCCGTGACCTCCCGACCGAGGACGAACAGTTCGAGGCCTATCGGCAGGTCACCGAGGAGATGGACGGATTGCCCGTCACCATCCGCACCTTCGACCTGGGTGCCGACAAGGCGCTCGACGGCGAAGAGCGCATCTCCGCGAATCCGGCCCTGGGCCTGCGCGCCATCCGCCTCTGCCTGGCAGAGCCGCTGATGTTCTTCGGCCAGTTGCGCGCGATCCTGCGGGCGTCGGCCTTCGGCAGGGTCAAGATCCTGGTGCCGATGCTTTCGGGCGTGCACGAGCTCAACCAGACGCTGCACCTGATCGAAGAGGCCAAGCGCAGCCTCGAGCAGGACGGCATCGCCTACGATCCGGCGGTGCTGATCGGCGGCATGATCGAGATCCCCGCGGCCGCGCTGTCGCTCGGCATCTTCACGCGCAAGCTGGACTTCCTGTCCATCGGCACCAACGACCTGATCCAGTACACGCTCGCCATCGACCGCACCGACGACGCGGTGGCGCACCTGTACGACCCGCTGCACCCGGCCGTGCTGATGCTCGTGGCGAGCATCATCCAGGGCGCCAACAAGGCCGGCAAACCGGTGGCCGTGTGCGGCGAGATGGCCGGCGACGTGACGCTCACGCGCCTGCTGCTCGGTTTCGGCCTGCGCCAGTTCTCCATGCACCCGGCCAACCTCCTGTCGGTGAAGCAGGTGGTGCTCAAGTCGGACCTGGTGGAAGTGGCCCAGCTTGCCCGGCGAATGCTGCGCGTCGACGACCCCGACAAGCTCTACGCGTTGCTCAGCAAGCTGAACGACGCGTGAACCTGGACTCCGAGCAGCTCGGGCGCCATCTCGAGCGTCAGCTCGCGCCGCTCTACGTGATCCATGGCGAGGAGGCGTTGCTGACGCTCGAAGCGGCCGACCGCATCCGTGCGAGCGCGAAACGCAAGGGCTTCGTCGAGCGCGAAGTGCTGATCGTCGAACCTGGTTTCGAATGGCGCCGCCTGCGCGCGAGCGGTGCCAGCCTGTCACTGTTCGCCACGCAGCGCCTGCTGGAACTCCGCGTGCCGGGCAGCGGCCCTGGAGTCGAGGGTGCGGAAGCGCTGACGGCCCATGCCACCGATCTGCCGCCGGATACCGTCACGCTGGTGACCTTCGGCAAGCTCGACGGCAAGGCACGCAAGAGCGCCTGGTTCACCGCGCTCGAATCCGCGGGAGTCGCCGTGCACGCCCAGCGGATCACGGTGGAGCAATTGCCGAAGTGGCTCGCCGGCCGTCTTGCCGCGCAGGGCCATGAGGCCGACCGCGAGACGCTGGAATTCATCGCCGCGCGCGTCGAAGGCAATCTCATGGCGGCACACCAGGAGGTCCAGAAACTCGCATTGCTGATGCCGCCGGGACCCCTGAAGCTGGAGGACGTGAAGGCGGCCGTGGTGGACGTGGCGCGCTACGACGCCTTCGATCTGGGCCCCACGGTGCTCAAGGGCGAGAGTGCCCATTTCGTGCGCATGCTGGACGGGCTGCAGGCCGAAGGCACGGGCGCGCCGCTGGTGCTATGGGCATTGGCCGAGGAGACCCGGGCGATGCTCTCGATCCGCACGGCCACCGCGCGCGGCGTCCCGTCATCCCAGGCGGTGCGCGATGCACGCGTCTGGGGCGAGCGGCAGAATCTCATGCCGCAGGCGGTGCGCCGGCATGACATCCCTTCGCTGGAGCGCGCGCTCGCACACGCCGCTCGCATCGACCGCATCGCCAAGGGAGTCGCCTCGGGTGCGGTATGGGATGAACTGCGCACCCTCGGCCTCGCGCTGGCGGGGGCGACGCGCGAGGGCGCCGCTGCCGAACCGCGTTAGAATCGCGGCATTCAGTCGAGAGGAATCATGGACGTCCAGTCCTACATGCACGGCGTAGGCCGGGCGGCGCGCGCAGCCGCACGCGAAACCGCGCGGGCCGATACCGGCGCCAAGAACACGGCGCTCGCAGCGATGGCGACAGCCATCGAACGCGACAGCGCACGCCTGCTGTCAGCCAACGCGGCGGATGTGGCGGAAGCGAAGGGCAAGGGACTGGAGCCGGCGCTGGTGGACCGGCTGGTGCTGACGCCGAAGGGCGTGCGCGAGATGGCCCAGGGCCTGCGCGAGATCGCCCAGTTGCACGATCCGATCGGCGAGATCAGCGGGATGGCCTTCCGGCCGAGCGGTATCCAGGTGGGCCGCATGCGCGTGCCCCTGGGCGTGATCGGCATCATCTACGAGGCACGGCCGAACGTGACCGCTGACGCAGCGGGCCTTTGTCTCAAGTCGGGGAATGCCGCGATCCTGCGCGGCGGTTCCGAAGCGATCCGCTGCAACCAGGCCATCGCCGCGTGTGTGCATGAAGGGTTGAAAGCCGCCGGATTGCCGGAGTCCGCGGTGCAGGTGATCGAAACCACCGACCGCGCCGCGGTCGGCGAGTTGATCACCATGCGGGAGTACGTGGACGTGATCGTGCCGCGCGGCGGCAAGGGCCTGATCGAACGCATCAGCGCCGAATCACGCATTCCCGTGATCAAGCATCTCGATGGCGTCTGCCACGTCTACATCGACGAGCGCGCCGACCTCGACAAGGCCATCCGCATCGCCGACAACGCCAAGACCCAGCGCTACGGCACCTGCAACACGATGGAGACGCTGCTCGTGCACGTCGCGATCGCGCCGCACGTCCTGCCGGCGCTCGCGCAGATCTATCTCGGCAAGGGCGTGGAACTGCGCGGTTGCGATCGCGCCCGCGCGATCGTGCCGCAGATGAGCACGGCCTCCGAGGAAGACTGGTACACCGAGTACCTGGCGCCGATCCTGAGCATTCGCATCGTCGACGATCTCGACCAGGCGATCGAGCATGTCGCGGTCTACGGCTCGCAGCACACCGATGCGATCGTCACCGAGGATTACACCCGCGCGCGGCGGTTCCTGCGCGAGGTCGATTCCAGCTCGGTGATCGTGAATGCCTCCACCCGGTTCGCCGACGGCTTCGAGTACGGCCTCGGTGCGGAGATCGGAATCTCCACGGACAAGCTGCACGCCCGCGGGCCGGTGGGCCTCGAGGGACTGACGTCGCTCAAGTACATCGTCCTCGGGGACGGTCAGATCCGAACCTGACCGGATTCCCTTTCGGAAGCGGACTCATGGCGTGGTGGGGTGTGATCAAGCATGCACCGTGGGGCGAAATCGCCAAGGCGGCCTCGCGCGTGCCGGATTTCGTGCGCGAGCTGCGCAAGCCCTCGGCGCCGGCGGAGCCGATCCGGCCCGCGACCTCCACGCCGATACCGGATGCCGAGCAACTCAAGTTCGAGATCGAGCTGCTGAAGTCCAACATCGATCGCCTGCGCACGTTCTCCGAGTCGCAGTCGGTCGCCATGGACGCCCAGGCGAAAGCGCTCACGGCGAGCTTCGACGCCATCCTGGGCCGCATCCGCACTCTCACCTGGCTCGCGGCTGCCGCACTGGCCGCCAGCCTGATCGCACTCGCCATCGTGCTGCTTCGCTGAACACAGGAGTCCCCCGTTGAGCAACCTGATCGAAGTCCGCGTTCCCGACATCGGCGACTACAAGGACGTGCCCGTCATCGAGGTGCTGGTGAAGCCGGGTGACACCGTGGCGCCGGAAGACTCGCTGGTCACGCTCGAATCCGACAAGGCCACCATGGACGTGCCCGCACCGTCCGCCGGCGTGGTGAAGGAACTCAAGGTCAAGGTCGGCGACAAGGTGTCGCAGGGCACCTTGATCCTGATGCTGGACGCCGCAGATGCGCCGGCCGCCAAGCCCGCCAGCGTCGCCACTGCTGCAGCCCCGGCTCCCGCAGCGCCACCCGCGCCCACTCCGACACCGGCCGTCGCCTCCTCGCCGGTGGCCAAGGGCGACGTACATGCGGAAGTGGTCGTGCTCGGCTCCGGTCCGGGCGGCTACACCGCCGCGTTCCGTGCCGCCGACCTGGGCAAGAAGGTGGTGCTGATCGAGCGCTACGCCGATCTCGGCGGGGTCTGCCTCAACGTCGGTTGCATCCCATCGAAGGCATTGCTGCATGCGGCACGCGTGATCTCCGAAGCGGAAGAAATGTCGCACTTCGGCCTGAAATTCGGCAAGCCCGCGATCGAGCTCGATGCGCTGCGCGGCTGGAAGGATGGCGTCGTCGGCAAGGGCACGAAGGGACTCTCCGGGCTCGCCAAGCAACGCAAGGTCGAAGTGGTGCAGGGCATCGGACAGTTCGCCTCGCCCAACATGATCCGGGTCGCCGGGCCGGACGGCGGCAGCAAGACCGTCTCCTTCGACACCTGCATCATCGCGGCCGGGTCGCAGGTCGCGCGCATCCCGGGCTTTCCCTACGACGACGTCCGCCTCATGGACTCCACCAGCGCATTGGCGCTCGCCGAGATCCCGAAGCGCATGCTGGTGATCGGCGGCGGCATCATCGGCCTGGAGATGGCGACGGTCTACGACGCGCTCGGCTCGAAGATCTCCGTGGTCGAACTCGCTGACGGACTCATCCCGGGCGCCGACCGGGACATCATCCGGCCGCTGCACAAGCGACTGGAAAAGCGCTACGAAGCGATCCTGCTCAAGACCAAGGTCACGAAGCTCGAAGCCACGAAGGAAGGCCTCCGGGCGACCTTCGAGGGCGAGGGCGCACCGGCACCGCAGATCTACGACCGGGTGCTGATGGCGGTGGGCCGGCGCCCCAACGGGCGCGAGGTCGGCGCCGAGAACGCGGGCGTCACGGTCAACGAACGCGGCTTCATTCCCGTCGACCGGCAGCAGCGCACCAACGTCGCCCACATCTACGCGATCGGCGACATCGTCGGCGAGCCGATGCTCGCGCACAAGGCATCCTATGAAGGCAAGCTCGCCGCCGAAGTGATCGCCGGCCACAAGGCCGCCTTCGACGCGAAGACCATCCCTTCGGTCGCCTACACCGATCCCGAGATCGCCTGGATGGGTCTCACCGAAACGCAGGCCAAGGCCCAAGGCATCGAGATCGAGAAGGCGTCCTTCCCGTGGGCCGCCAGCGGACGGGCGCGCGCGACGGGGCGCGACGAAGGCATGACCAAGCTGATCTTCGAGAAGGGCACGCGCCTCCTGCTGGGGGCGGCCATCGTGGGCCCCAACGCCGGCGAACTGATCGCCGAGACCGTGCTGGCACTCGAGATGGGCGCGGACGCGCAGGATCTCGCGCTGACCATCCACCCGCATCCGACGCTGTCCGAGACGGTGTTCTTCGCCGCCGAGATTGCCGAGGGCAGCATCACCGACCTCTACCTGCCCAAACGCTGATGCAAGGCGAGATTTTCGTCCCGTCGCTCACGCCACCCGGGGAGCAGCGGAACGAGGCGTGGTGGTTCGTGTTCCGGGGCACGACACTGCTGGTGCGCAAGACCGAGGGTCGCGCGCACCTGCCGTTCGTCGAACATCCCTCGAGCCTCGGCCTCGAACCCCTGCGCTCGCAGTACCTGGGCACCCTCGGGACGGCGCACGTCTATTCGGCCGAGTGCGGCGAAACGGTCGAGCCGCCGGAGGAAATGACGTGGGCCGGATTGCGCAGCCTGTTCGGCGCCATCGACGACCAGACCTTCGCGCTCGCGGGCCGTGCGATGCAGATCATGGACTGGGACCGTTCGCACCAGTTCTGTGGCCGCTGCGGCACGCCGACCGAACGCAAGACGGGCGAACGTTCGCGGGTCTGCCCCAGCTGCGGCCAGACCCACTACCCGCGCCTGGCACCAGTCGCCATGGCGCTGGTGCATCGAGGCCCTGAACTGCTGCTGGCGCGCTCGCCGCATTTCGCGCCGGGCATGTTCAGCGCACTGGCGGGTTTCGTGGAACCGGGCGAGAGCCTCGAGGAATGCCTGGTGCGCGAAGTGAAGGAGGAGGTGGGCGTCGAGGTGACGAACCTGCGCTACTTCTCCAGCCAGCCCTGGCCGTTCCCCCATTCCCTCATGGTCGCGTTCCATTGCGACTGGGTGCGCGGCGAGATCGTGCCGCAGGAAGGCGAGATCGAAGCCGCTGACTGGTTCACGCGCGATCGCCCGCCGCCGATGCTTCCCGGACGGTTGAGCATCGCCCGCCGGCTGATCGACGACGTCTGGAAGACCTGACCGGGCAGGCGATCCTCTTCCCAGCGTTCGCGAGCCACGACGCCGTGGACGCCCTCGCCGCCGGATTGATCCCGTCGCAGGACAGCGAAGCGGTCGTCTATTGCGCCAACGTCCAGTGCCAGAACTCGCACATCGCCGTTCGAAACGCGCGAAGCGGTCGGCGCCTGAGACGCGCGCCCTGCGATCGGTCGGGTGAACTTCAGGCTTGCCTCATAATCCACGCTCTGTCCGCCGCGCTCGACGAGCTGCGGGACAGCATTCATTTCAAGAGGCAGACCTTCCATGCATTTCATCCACCGATGTGTCGCCGCGATGGCGGCTGCCATCCTGTTCGCAGGCCTGTCCGCGCCGGCGCGTGCGGACAGCGTCAATCTCGGTCACGTCAACGTCAGCTTCTACGAAGCGACCGCGAACGTGATCGGGCTGATGCTCGAACGGTCCGGCTGGAACGTGGCGCTCAAGTCCGGCAGCCACTCCAACATCTACCCGCAGGTCGCCAACGGCGACGTGGACCTGTTCGTCGCAGCCTGGTTGCCTTACGCCCATGCGAACTACTGGAAGGAGTATCAGGGCAATCTCGTCAAGCTCGGGCCCCTGTTCGACGACGCGAAACTGTACTGGGCCGTGCCGGCCTACGTGCCCGACTCCGCGGTGAAGAGCGTCGCCGATCTCAAGAAACCGGAAGTCGCCGGCAAGATGGTCAAGACGATCCGCGGCACGCTCCCCGACAGCGGGCTGATGATCGGCTCGAAGAAGATCGTCGCGCACTACGGTCTCGCGGACGCGGGCTACGAACTCGTCCCGGGCACGAACAAGGAGTGGCTGGACAACTTCAACGATCGCATCGCCAAGGGCGAGTGGTTCGTGATGCCGCTGTGGCAACCGCAGTACCTCAATCGCGCCTTCAAGCTGCGCGTGCTCGAGGAACCGGAACAGTTGCTGGGTGCGGCGAACACCGCCTACCTGATCGCGAACAAGGAGTTCGCGGCGAAGCTCTCCAAGAAGCAGTTCGCCATGCTCGGCCGGATCGAGCTGTCGCTCAAGGCGGTGACCGAGATGGACTACTGGGTCAACGTCGAGAAGCTGACGCCGCGCGAGGCGGCAAGGCGGTGGATCGGTTCCCACGCGACCACGGTGACCTACTGGATCGAAGGCACCGGGGAAGAGTAAGTCTCATACGACGCCGCGCGCACGCAAGCCTGCGATGCGCCCGGCGTCGTAGCCGAGCGCGCCGAGAATCTCGTCGGCGTGCTCGCCGGGTGCCGGCGCCGGCCGTTCCACTTCGAAGTCGAAGCGCGAGAGCTTGAACGGCGGCGCGAACTGCAGGACATCGCCGGCAACCGGATGCCGTGCGTGCACGAACATCTCCCGCGATCGGTGTTGCGGGTCGTCCATCGCTTCGTCGAGGCCGATCACCGGCGAGACGCAGCAATCGTGGCCGTCGAACGCCGCCACCCACTGCGCCTGCGTGCGTGATCCGAAGATGCCACGCAACGCCTCGATCGCCGGCGCGGGATCGCCGCCCGCGGCCCAATGGCAGGTCTTCAGATCGGGGCGGCCGAGCACGTCGCAGACCTCGTTCCAGAATTTCGTTTCGAGGGCACCCACGGCCATGTGCCGGCCATCGGACGTACGGTACACGTTGTAGCAGGCCTCGCGACCCGACAGCAGGTCACGGCCGCGCGGACGCGGCTTGCCCTCCGCCACCACCGCCGACAGCGCCTGGAGATTGTGGACGAGCACGCCCTCGGTCATCGCCGCATCGACATAGCGTCCTTCGCCCGTGCGCTGCGCGTCGATGAGTGCGGCGAGAATCCCCATCGCAGGCACGACCGCGCCACCGAGGATGTCGGCGACCTGAAGATTCGGGATCACCGGATCCCCTTCGGCCGGTCCGGTCTGATCGGTGAAGCCCGCGTAGCTGTTGTAGTTGAGATCGTGACCCGCGAGTTCCCGGTACGGGCCCGTCTGTCCGTACCCCGATATGGCGCAATACACGATCGCCGGGTTCACCTTGCGCACCGCCTCGTAACCGACGCCGAGCCGATCCACCACACCCGGCCGGAAGCTCTCGACCACCACGTGCGCCGTCCGCGCAAGATCGAGAAACACCGCCACGCCGTCCGCCTGCTTGAGGTCCAGACGCAAGCCGCGCTTGTTGCGATTGATGGCGAGAAACACCGGCGCCTCGCGCCCCTGCGGTGCCCCGAGCGTCCTCGCGTAGTCCCCCGCTCCCGTGTCCTCGATCTTGATCACGTCGGCCCCGAGATCCGCCAGGTGCAGCGTACACACCGGCCCCGGCAGCAGCCGGGTCAGATCCAATACACGAATGCCCGCCAGCGGTTTCGAACTCATCAAGCTCCCCCAAACGAACTCAAGGGCACGGCGCCCCCGTCCAGCTTCTATTCACGAATCGGGCGCCGGGCCGCCCCAAGCCCGATTCGCCGTTCACTCCCGAACGAAGTGCACGTGCATCGGCCTTCAGGCCGATGCGTACACTTCGTTCGAACGTTCAATCTGCCCCCAACCGTCCTGCGCGATAGAACGACTTCGCCGCCGCATCGAAATGGAAGGCCTCGATCTGCGTCGGGAAATAGCAGCCGTGAAACACGGTGATGAGGTGCTGTGCCAGGTCCAGTTCGGTGGTGATGACCACACGGCGCTCAGGTCCTTCCCAGAGGCACATCCAGAGAATCTCGGCGCTCGCGAACTCGAACGCGCGATTCGATGGGGGCACGATGGCACCGAGCACCTTGCCTGCATCGTGCAGAGCGAACTCGTGCATGGCCGTCTTGCGGCCCACGGACACCACGCGCCGCTCGGCGGAGCATTCGAACTGTTGATTGAACGCGGCGCGGATGGCCGGCTCGAGGACGGAACCAGTCGAAGGTCGCGGCTGACGCTTGGCGCGTTTCATCTATCGGTCGGCCGTGCCGCCTCCGGTGTACCAGCGCGGCCAGCGCTCGCGCACGATCGCACCATCCGGTGCGTACATGTGGCACGAACCGATCAGCCCGGGCCGCCGGCCGTCCGCACCTGCTGGCTGCACGCGCTCGCGGGCGGCATAGATCGTCTGGAAGGCCGTCGTCGCCACCGGGCCGAGCAGTTCCACCAGATGGGTACAGCCCTGGGCGCCTCCGACCAGCTCGCGCGTCTTGAGCGTCCAGCCGGCCTTGATGGTGAGGCCCTTCAACTTCTGGAACTGCGGCGTGATGTCGCCACAGCCCGCGTACGGCCCCCACTCGGTGACCGCCTCCACGTCATGCACCAACAGATCCAGATCCACCGTCAGGCGCAGCCACATTTCGTGCAGCGGTTCGCCCGCCCGGATGCTTCCGGAGCTCCGTGTCGAATTCGGCATGTCGTAGCTCTTGGTGTCGACCAGGTGGCCTTCGATATCCCACAGGCCATCGTCGCGGGCGTAGCCGCGGCATTCGACGCGGCGGGTATGGGAAGGCGTTCGGGGAGCGGGGGCAGAGAGGGGCAAGGGTCTGGACCGGAAAAGCTGCCGGCGGCGGATCCTGCCCGCCGGCGGGTTGCTCAGGCGCTGCGGACGAACTTCCCGCGCCGCTCTCCCAGGCGGGCGAGCACGGCACGCTTCTGCACCGCGGTGTAGGTCGACCAGCCGGCGATCTCGTCCATCGTCCGAAGGCAGCCGCGGCACAGGCCGGTGGCCGTGTCGAGCTGACAGACGTCGATGCAGGGGGAAGGCACGTCCGGGACTGCAGGGGTCATGCGGGCGCGGGGGTCATGGGCAGCAGACCCCAAGAATACCCGACTCCGCCCCGGTCTACCCCGATTCAGCCCCCGGGCGCAGGCCGCGCCGTGCACTGCAGCGGGGCCGCCTCCGGTGGCGAGTCCCCGGTGAACGGGCTCGGCGCCACCCGGCTCACCGCGAACACGCCATCGCTCTGCTGGCGCCCTTCCGCCACGACCCGCTTGCCGACCAGGGCCCTCGGCGGGGAAATGCCGTCGAATTCGAGTTGCTGTCCGTCCAGCCCGAGCGCATCGGACCCGCTGCACGCGTGCAGGTAACCCTCGAGGCTGGCGGGTCGCGCCATCACCGCCCGGCGCGGTGCCAGCACGGCGGATTCCGCGAGCAGCGCCTCGCCGTTCCAGCGTCCCCGCACGGATATCTCGTCGCCGATCGCCGTGCCGCTCGGCACCCCGCCCGGCGGAAACTCGACGCGCACGGCGCCGACCGCGGCGAATCGCCCATCGAGCTCCGTGATGCGGGCCATCACCACCGCGGGGTCGCTCGCCGCTGCACCTTCGAGCCGAGAGGCCGACACCGTGCCCGCCGGTGCCATCAGACCGCTGACGCGCACAGGCGTGCCGAGCGCCGGCACTGCCGTCCCGGTCAGGGCGATCCAGGTCTCGAGACCGAGTTGCACCGGCTGGCCGAGCACGCGGAACTCGCGTGCCTCCTCGTCGCGCGCCGTCACGATTCCGACGACGGCCGACAGCAGCGCGATCCGTTCCGCACGCAGGCCGCCGGACGCGCCGACCACCTCGATGCGGACCAGCTGACCGACGTGCAGGTCCGCAGCAGTGGTCGCCCGTCCATCCAGTTCCGTGGGGGTGTCGGCGTCGTAGGCCACGCGCAGGCCGTTCACGCAGATGCTGCCGAACCGGGTGATCGTCCCGACCACCCGGCCGCGCTCGCCTGGCGCCAGGGTGGCGACGATACCCGTGCCTCCCATGCCGCCGACGGGATCGGGGCCGGACCCCTTGCCATCGTCGGCCTGGGCTGCGACCGGGGCACCGGTGCCACCCATGCCCCCGGTACCGCATGCGTCGTCCGCGAATGCCACAGGCGCCGTAAGGGCGAGCACCAAGGCTGCGATCCATCTAGCCTGCATCATCCTGCTCCTGCGCGCGGCGCTCCAGCGGCTCCGCATAGAAATAGATGCCGAAATTCATGCGCCAGTCACCGCCCACCGTCTCGGGCGACGCGACGCGCGCGTTGACGGCACGCAATGCCTTCATGCCGTGGAGTTCGGCGAGCCGCGCAAGTTCAGGGACGATTTCCGGCGACACGTGGTCGTAGTGCACGCAGCGCTCGAGGAACCGCTCCGTGCCGCTGCCGAGGTTGTTGCCGATCGCGGCCAGGTGATCGTGGATGTTCTGGCCGAGATAGAAGGTCATTTCCTCGAAGCCGCTTCCGGGCACGAAGGCCGCGCTGTCCAGGTGCACGTGGCCCTCAGTATCGACGCGGACCACCCCGAGCCGCACCCATTCATCCAGCACCGCGCGGGGGCGGATGTCCTTGCTGACGGATTGCACCAGAGCCTCGAAGGAAGGGTCTCCCGTATCGGCGGAAGTCCTCGGCAGCGGCAGCGGCACGCCCTCGGCATCCACGTAGCCGGGTAGCGTGCTCCAGGCCGAGGCGATCTGCGCTCCGAGGGACACGCTGCGCGGCATGCGCGCCTCCGCCATACCGGCGAACTCGGCGCGCAAGCGCTTCACGTCCTTGCGATGGACGCCCGTGAGCAGCGTCAGGCGGCTGTCCGTCTGCGCCTTGCCGTCGAGGGCGAAATCGCGATCGGCGACCTCCACGAACAGCGTCTTGAGCAGATCGGACAGGGCGGGATAGGTGACGCCGCGGGCGATGGCCAGCCGCACCAGCGGTCGCAACAGACGCCGGAAGGCGTTGACGAGCGGTCCGGGTGCGGTGCCCGGGGCAGCGGGAGCGGGAGAGTCGGCGGCCATGGGGACGAGGATGCTCGGAGTGTCCGTGGGAAACAAGTCCACGAACGCTTGACGTGGGAAATATTACCACATAGAGTGGTTGTGCGTGGGCGGTTTTCCCACGTAATGTTTGCAATGAGACCCCTAGAAGGAGAAGACCATGCTGAAGACGATGCTCGCAGCCCTGCTCGCGACCCTGTTTGCCGGTGCCGCCCTGACCCCCGCCTTCGCCGGCGACAAGGCCGACGAGACCAAGAAGGAAGCGCCGAAGGACGAGAAGAAGTAACGTCGCCGGAGTCCCTCCGCGTCCTCCTCCCGACCACGGAGGGACTCCGCCGCAGTCCCGATTAGCGCGACGCCGCGCGTTTGGCGGCGAGTGCGCGTCCGGCGCGGGACACGGTGCTGCGACCAAGCGACGCACTGATGGCCGCACCGGCCTCCACGAGGCGGTCCAGGTCGACCCCGGTCTCGATGCCCATGCCGTTCAGGAGATAGAGCACGTCCTCGCTCGCGACGTTGCCCGTGGCGCCCTTGGCGTAGGGGCATCCGCCGAGCCCCGCGATCGAACTGTCGAAAGTCGCGACGCCGAGTTCCATGACCGCCACGATGTTGGCGAGCGCCTGGCCGTAGGTGTCGTGGAAATGACCGCCGATCTTCTCGACCGGTACGTGCTTCGACACCGCTTCGATCATTCGCTGCGCCTTCTCCGGCGTGCCGGTACCGATGGTGTCTCCGAGGGAGATTTCGTAGCAGCCCATCGCGTACAGGCGCTGCGAGACCCGCGCGACCGCTTCCGGCGTCACCTCGCCTTCGTACGGGCAGCCGAGCACGCACGAGACGTAGCCGCGTACCCGCAACCCCTTCGCGAGCGCCTCTTCGCAGACCGGGGCGAAACGCTCGAGCGATTCGTCGATGGTGCAGTTGATGTTGCGTTTGGAGAACGACTCCGACGCCGCGGCGAACACGGCGACCTCCTCGGCCTTCGCCGCGAGCGCGCCCTCGAGTCCCTTGAGATTCGGCACCAGCACCGGATAGCTCACGCCGGGCTTGCGGCGGATGCGCGCCATGACCTCGGGCGCGTCGGCCATCTGGGGCACCCATTTCGGCGAGACGAAGCTGGTCGCCTCCACGACCGGCAGGCCGGCATCGGCCAGCTGCTCGATCAGCGCGACCTTCACGTCCGTCGACACCGGCGTCGGCTCGTTCTGCAGGCCGTCGCGCGGGCCCACCTCGACCATCTTCACTCGGCCGGGATGCTTCACGCCTGCACCTCGAATCCGATCAGGTTCACGCCTTCGGCCACCTGATCGCCTTTCGCGAAGAACACTTCCTTGACCGTGCCTGCCGCCGGCGCCGCGATCGTGTGTTCCATCTTCATCGCCTCGATAATCATCAGGGTCGCACCCTTCGCCACGGTATCGCCCGGCTTCACCAGCACTTCGACCACGCTGCCGGGCATCGGTGCCGCGAGCGACCCGGCTTCGTCCTCGTGCTCGCCGGTGTCGGGCACGTCCAGCTCCAGGCGGTGGATCGTGCCGAACGCGAAGATGTCGAGTGCGTGCGCGCGTTTCACCACGTTCGCATTCAATCGGATGCCATCGACATCCACCGCCAGGCTGCCATCCAGGCTCACCTCTCCGCGAGCCGTCGCGCGCTTGCCCGGCAGCTCGAGTTCGTAGCCGTCGGGCCGGTAGTGAGCCGTGACCTCCACTTTGCGGGCGCCATCCACGAAGCGCAGTACGTGGAAGTTGTCCTCGTTGAGGCGCCAGCCGCTCAACGAATGCCAGGGTGAATGCGGATCGCTGGACGCCTCCGCACGAGCCTTGGCCTGCGCATCGCCATGCAGCAGTTCCGACAGCGCGGCGATCGCCAGGATCGTGTCGGAGGCCGGCACCGCCTCGGGGAACAGCTCGGCGTGATGACGTTCGATCAGGCCCGTGTCGAGCAGGCTCGGATCGGCGTGCGCGTTGGCGAAAGCCGGATGTGCGATGAGCGTGGAAAGGAATGGCAGGTTGCTGGTGAGTCCAGCGACCTGATAGTCCGCCAGGGCCTGGCGCAAGCGGCGCAGGGCGGCGGGTCGGTCGGTGTCCCAGCAGACCAGCTTCGCGATCATCGGATCGTAGTTGACGCCGATCTCGTCGCCTTCGCGGACACCCGTGTCCACCCGAACGTGCATGGAAGGCGCCGGCTCGCGCAGATGGGTAAGCCTGCCGATCGAGGGCACGAAACCGCGCGCCGGATCCTCCGCGTAGACCCGAGCCTCGATCGCGTGGCCGTTGACGCTGACCTGTTCCTGGGTGAGCGGCAACGCGCCGCCTGCAGCGACGTGCAACTGCCATTCCACCAGATCGAGCCCTGTGATCATCTCGGTGACCGGATGCTCGACCTGCAGGCGCGTGTTCATCTCCATGAAGAAGAACTCGCCCGACTCGTCGAGGATGAACTCCACCGTTCCCGCGCCCACGTAATTCACGGCGCGCGCGGCGGCCACGGCCGCGGACCCCATCTGCCGGCGCCGTTGCGCCGTCATGCCGGGCGCGGGCGCCTCCTCCAGCACCTTCTGATGCCGCCGCTGCACCGAGCAGTCGCGCTCGAACAGATGGATGCAATGGCCGTGCGTGTCCGCGAAGACCTGCAGTTCCACGTGCCGAGGCCGCGTGAGATAGCGCTCGATCAGCACCTTGTCGTCACCGAAGGACGAAGCCGCTTCGCGCTGGGCCGAGGCCAGCGCGGCCGCGAACTCGCCGGGATTGCGCACGATGCGCATGCCCTTGCCGCCACCTCCGGCCGAGGCCTTGATCAACACCGGATAGCCGATGCGTTCGGCTTCACGCGCCAGCAGCTCGCCCCCTTGCGCATCGCCGTGATAGCCCGGCACGAGCGGCACGCCGGCTCGCTCCATCAGCGCCTTGGCCGCACTCTTCGATCCCATGGCCCGGATCGCTTCGACCGGCGGTCCGATGAACACCACGCCGGCAGCGGCGCAGGCGGCGGCGAAGTCTTCGTTCTCCGACAGGAAACCGTAGCCCGGATGGATCGCCTGCGCGCCGGACTTGCTCGCCGCCCCGAGGATGCGATCGGCGCGCAGATAGCTCTCGCGCGCCGGCGGTGGTCCGATGAGATACGCCTCGTCGCAGGAGGCGACGTGCAGGGAATCCGCATCGGCTTCGGAATACACCGCCACGGTGCGGATGCCCAGCCGCTTGGCCGTGCGCGCGACGCGGCAGGCGATCTCGCCGCGGTTGGCGATCAGGATCTTGTCGAACATGCGATCTCAGTGCGACAACCGAACATACGACGTACGTCCTCAAACACGAAGGACACGAAGGAACACGAAGGTTCTCCGTCTTCGATCGTACCTTTGGCAAGGGATTGAAAGGTCTTCCTTCGTGTTCCTTCGTGTCCTTCGTGTTGAAGGCCTTGCCTCATCATCTGCCCATCCACGCTGCGGGACGCTTCTCGAGGAAAGCCGCCACGCCTTCCTTGCCCTCGGCGGTCGTGCGCTGCTGCGCGATGCGGCGGGCGGTGTCTTCGATGACCGGCATCTCGATCGGACGGTTGTTCACCGCAGCGATGAGATCCTTGGAGGCCGCCTGGGCTTGCGGGCCTCCTTTCAGCAGCTGCGCCACGAGCGCGCCGACCGCGTCGTCGAGGCGTTCCGCATCCACCACCTCGCTCACCAGGCCGAGGTGGCGCGCCTCGTCCGCACCGAAGCGCTCGGCCGTCAGGAAGTAGCGCCTCGCGGCCCTCGCACCGATGGCCTGGACCACGTACGGGCTGATCACGGCGGGAATGAGTCCGAGCCGCACCTCGGACAAACAGAACTGGGCTTCGCGCACCGCGATCGCCATGTCGCAGCACGCCACCAAACCGACGCCGCCGCCGAACGCAGCGCCCTGCACGCGCGCGATCGTCGGCTTGCGCATGCGGTCGAGCGTGTGCATGAGACCCGCGAGCTGCATGGCGTCGCGCAGGTTCTCGGCTTCCGAATAGCGCGCCATGCGCTTCATCCAGTTCAGGTCGGCACCCGCCGAAAAGCTCTTGCCGTTCGCGGCGAGCACGACCACACGGACAGCGGAATCCGCATCGACGCCACGCAATTTTTCCGTCAGCTCGGCGATGAGCAGATCGTCGAACGCGTTGTGGATCTCCGGCCGGTCGAGCGTCAGCGTCGCCACGCCGGCGGGTCCGGCATCGACGCGGACGAAGCTGTCACTCATCGGCGCGCGCCTTCGCCCTCAGGTCGTCCTTGAGCTTGCCCGGCAGGCGATTCCAGTGCAGGTCCATCAACGCTCCCTGCAACGCATAGAGCATCACCGGCGTCACGTTGTAGCCGTGGCTCTTCATCAGGCGGAACGCGTTGACGGCACCGAGATCCTCGAGATCCTTCTTGGTGCGGATGCCTACCGCGGCCAGCCACTTGCCGGACTGCGGCCCGATGTTCTTGAGCGTGACGACGTCCACCTCGTCGGACGGGCGGCCTTTCGATTCTGGTTTCTTCTCGACCATCGTTGCGTGCACTCCCCCTGTCACATCCGGAAGACGCCGAACCGCGTGCGCTCCACCGGAGCATTGAAGGCTGCAGACAGGCCAAGGCCCAGCACCATCCGCGTCTGCGACGGATCGATCACCCCATCGTCCCACAGCCTAGCGCTCGCGTAGTACGGATGCCCCTGGGTTTCGTACTGGGCACGGATCGGCGCCTTGAAGCCCGCCTCGTCCTCCGCGCTCCACGCCCCGCCCTTCGCCTCGATGCCGTCCCGCCGCACCTGCGCCAGCACGCTCGCCGCCTGCTCGCCACCCATCACGGAGATGCGCGCGTTCGGCCACATCCACAGGAAGCGCGGGTTATAGGCCCGGCCGCACATCCCGTAGTTCCCGGCACCGAAACTGCCGCCGACGATGAACGTGAACTTCGGCACTTGCGCGCAGGCCACCGCGGTCACCATCTTCGCGCCGTCCTTCGCAATGCCACCGGATTCGTACTTGCGCCCCACCATGAAGCCGGTGATGTTCTGGAGGAACACCAGCGGAACGCCGCGCTGCGCGCACAGTTCGATGAAGTGCGCGCCCTTCAGCGCCGACTCCGAAAAAAGGATGCCGTTGTTGGCCACGATGCCCACAGGGTAACCGAAGACGCGCGCGAACCCGCAGACCAGGGTCGTCCCGTAGTTCGCCTTGAACTCGTCCAGTTCGCTCCCGTCCACCACGCGGGCGATGATCTCGCGCACGTCGTAGGGCTTGCGGGCATCCGTCGGGATGATGCCGTGCAGTTCTTCCGCGGGATGGAGAGGGTCGCGGGCGGCGACGATTTCCGCATCGATCCGCTTCACGCCGTTCAGGTTGCCGATGATGCGGCGCGCGATCGCGAGCGCGTGCATGTCGTCCTGTGCGTAGTGGTCCGCCACGCCCGACACGCGCGTGTGCACGTCCGCGCCGCCCAGCTCCTCGGCGGTCACGATCTCGCCCGTGGCGGCCTTCACCAGCGGCGGTCCAGCCAGGAAGATCGTGCCCTGGTTCTTCACGATGATCGACTCGTCGCTCATCGCCGGTACGTAGGCGCCGCCGGCCGTGCACGAACCCATCACCACCGCGACCTGCGGCACGCCCTGCGCCGACATGTTCGCCTGGTTGAAGAAGATGCGGCCGAAATGTTCGCGATCGGGAAAGACGTCGTCCTGGTTCGGCAGGTTCGCTCCGCCGGAATCCACCAGGTAGAGGCACGGCAGGCGATTCTGCTGCGCGATCTCCTGCGCGCGCAGGTGCTTCTTCACCGTCATGGGGAAGTAGGTGCCACCCTTCACCGTGGCGTCGTTCGCGACGATCACGCATTCGCGGCCGCTCACCCGCCCGATGCCCGTGATGATCCCGGCGCCCGGCGATTCGTCGTTGTACATGCCCCACGCCGCGAGCTGCGAGAGCTCGAGAAAGGGTGACCCCACGTCGAGCAGGTTGCGCACGCGCTCGCGGGGCAGCAGCTTGCCGCGGGCCGTGTGCTTGGCGCGGGCAGCCTCGCCGCCGCCCAGGCCGACGCGGGTGACCTTGTCGCGCAGGTCCGAGACGAGCGAGGCCATCGCTGCCGCGTTGGCGCGGAAGTCGTCGCTGCGGGGATTGAGTCTGGAGTGGATGCGGGTCATGGTCAGGCGCGGCAGGATATCAGGCGTTCTCGGGCGACAGCAGCGGCTCTGCCGGCGATGCCTCATAGCCGGCCATCAACTCGAGCAGGGCCGCCGGCTCCGACGCTGCGATCACGAGCGCGCGATGGCGTTCCCGCAGGAAACCCTCGGACACCGCGCGATCGAACATCGCGAGCAGCGGATCGTAATACCCTGCCACGTTCAGCAACCCGAACGGCTTTGCGTGAATGCCCAGTTGCGCCCAGGTGAGGATCTCGCACAGCTCCTCGAACGTGCCGAAGCCGCCCGGCAGCGCCATGAACCCGTCGGCGGCATCGGCCATCATTTGCTTGCGCTCGTGCATCGAGCGCACCACCCGGAGTTCCGTCAGGCCCTCGAAGGCCACTTCCTTGCGCATGAGCAGTTCGGGAATGATGCCGATCACCCGGCCTCCCGCTGCGAGCGCGGCTTCAGCGACGGCACCCATCATGCCGATACGGCCGCCGCCGTAGACGACGCCGATGCCCCGCTGCGCGAGCAGGCGGCCGACGCGCCGCGCCGTTTCGACGTGCACCGGGTCCCGTCCTCCGCTCGAGCCGCAGAAGACGCACAGGTTGCGAAAATGCGGACTCTCCACGAGGCTCAGAATCCTCCCGTCGCGAGCCAGCGCTCGACCTGGTCGAACCGGTCGATGCCCCAGAACGGCTCGCCGTCCACGAACACGAAGGGCGATCCGAACACACCGTGTGCGATGGCGGCGTCGACGGCACTCTTCACTCTTTCCTTGACCACCGGGTCGGCCAGGGCTGCTTCGACTTCGGCCGCATCGTGGCCGAGCGAAGCGGCCACGGCGATCGTGTCCGCCGGGATCGAGATGTTCACGCCGTGGACGAAATACGCCTTCAGCAATGCCCCTGCCAGGACCTTGGCCTGCGCGGGATCGCGCGCGTCGGCCCAGTAGAAGGCACGCAGCGGCGACAGGGTCGCGATCGGGAACACGGCCGGTCGCTGGTACGGAACGCCGTGAAAGCGGGCGCTGCGTTCGAAGTCGCGGAACGAGTACTCGCCCTTGAGCGGGATCGTCGGCAGCGAGGGCAGGCCCGTCACCTTGAAGGTGGCGCCCAGCAGGATCGGCTTCCAGAGCACTTCCCGGCCGTACTTCGCGGCGAGCGCATCGATCCTGGTGCTCGCGAGATAGCCGTAGGGCGAGGAGAAGTCGAAGTGGAATTCCAGCGGAGCCGTCATTGGCTCACCCACCCCGCCTCCGAGACGTCAAACCAATCTCGGACGCCATCGTGTCGGCGGACGGGCGCGCTCGCCTTGCCGTCGATCCCCACCCTGCGGGCGTGGGCCCTCGCCGGGTGGCTCACGCGCCCACCCGCACGCCATTGAGCTTCGCCTGTGCCTCCACCAGCGAGCCGAGCAGCTTGTCCGGAGTATCGAAACCCAGCGCCATGGCCTGGCTCAGGCTCTGGTTCACCGCGGGGCTCATGACCCCCGCCACCTGGGCTTCGGTCATCGCCTGCGCGAAGTAACGCACGTCCTTGGCCGCGTTCTTGAGGCCGAACTTCATGCGCGTGAAATCGCCCTCGGCGGCACCGCCCGCCGCCATCTGCAGCATGGCGGAATTGATCGCACCCACGCTCATCAGTTGCACGAGCTTCTTCGGCTCGACGCCCATCTTCACACACGCCACCAGCGCCTCGGACAGGAGCGCGACGGTACCGATCGCCACGAAATTGTTGATGAGCTTGATGACGTGCCCCGCCCCCGGCTCGCCCATGTGGAAAACGTTCTCGCAGAAACCCTTCAGCACGGGTTCCAGTTCCGCGAACGTCGCGGCATCGGCGCCCACGAGCGTGTTGAGTCGTCCCTGCTCGGCTTCGACCGGCGTGCGAGTCAGCGGCGCATCGACATAGCGCACGCCTTTGGCCTTGAAGGCTTCCACCAGCTTCAGCGTGGAATTCGGCTGGCTGGTGGAAGTGTCCACGATGATCTGGCCCGAGCGGCTCGACTCCAGCACCCCACCCTTGCGGTTCATCAGATCTTCCACTTCGGGCGTGCCGCTCACGCACAGGAACACGACGTCGCTCGCCGCCACCAGCCCGGCGACGTCCTGCGCTTCGGTCGCACCGCGGCCGACGAGATCCTCCACCGGCGCGCGATTGCGGTGGCCCAGGATCGTGACCTTCCAGCCCTTTTCCACCAGATTCTTCGCCATGCCGTGGCCCATGAGGCCTACGCCGACGAAACCGATCTTGTGTTTGTTCATTGCTTGGTTCCTCCCCCAGTAGATCGAAATCGTTCAACACGAAGGGCACGAAGGAGCACGAAGGAAAAACCCTTCGTTCGCCTTTCCAGTCGAGTGCCTTCCTTCGTGTCCCTTCGAGTCCTTCGTGTTCAATGCTGTTTCAGTTTCAATTCATTTCCACCGCCATCGCCGTCGCCTCGCCGCCGCCGATGCACAGCGATGCGACGCCGCGCTTCAGTCCGTTCTTGCGCAGTGCACCGATCAGCGTCACGAGAATGCGGGCGCCCGATGCGCCGATCGGATGCCCCAGCGCGCACGCCCCGCCGTGGATGTTCACCTTCTCATGCGACAACCCGTGCTCGCGCATCGCGGCCATGGTGACCACCGCAAAGGCTTCGTTGATCTCGTACAGATCGACGCCGTCCGCCGTCCAGCCGGTACGTTCGAACAACTTGCGGATCGCGCCCACGGGCGCAGTCGCGAACAGCCCCGGCTCCTGCGCATGGGTCGAATGCCCGACGATCGTGGCGATGGGTGTCAGTCCGCGCTTCTGTGCTTCGGAGCGACGCATCAGCACGAGCGCAGCGGCGCCGTCGGAGATGGAACTGGAGTTCGCGGCGGTCACGGTGCCGTCCTTGCGGAAGGCGGGTTTCAGCTGCGGAATCTTCTCGAAGTTGGCCTTGAACGGCTGCTCGTCGCGATCGAGGAACCGATCGCCCTTGCCGGATTTCAGCGTGGTGGGTGCGATCTCCCACGCGAACCAGCCCTCGCTGTTCGCCCTCTGCGCCCGCTCTAGCGATGCGATGGCGAAGGCATCCTGCTCCTGGCGGCTGAACTGGAAGGCGCCGGCGCAGTCCTCGGCGAAGGTGCCCATCAGGCGGCCCCCGCCTTTCTCGTCCCTCTCGTAGGCGTCCTCCAGGCCGTCCAGGAACATGTGGTCCAGCACCTGCTGGTGTCCCATGCGATAGCCCGAGCGCGCCTTCGGCAGCAGGTACGGCGCGTTGGTCATGCTCTCCATTCCGCCCGCGACCATCACGCGATTGGTGCCGGCCGTGAGCAGGTCGTTGGCGAACATGGTGGACTTCATGCCCGAGCCGCACATCTTGTTCACCGTCGTGCAGCCGGCCGCCAGGGGCAGTCCGGCGCCCAGGCTCGCCTGCCGGGCCGGCGCCTGGCCCTGCCCTGCGGGCAGTACGCAACCCATGATGACTTCCTCGACGTCCTCGGGCTTCACTCCCGCCCGCTCCACCGCCGCGCGGATCGCGACGGCACCGAGCTCGGCCGCGGTGAAGTCCTTCAGTTCGCCCTGGAAGGCACCCATCGGGGTGCGGGCGAGGCCTGCGATGACGATCGGATCGGCGTTCATGGATGGTCTCCTCGTGTGATCTTCGTCTCACCGAAACGGCGCGCGAAGCGTGCCTCGTCCCGGTAGGGAAATACGTCCTCGATATGACCCTGCTCGATACGGCGCTTGCAGGCGTTCCAGAAGTCCGGCGCGAGCAGATCCGCGTGATGCTCGAGAAAGGCTTCGCGCACCTTCGCGCTGGAAATCAGGAACGGCGTGAACTCTTCCGGAAAGATGTCGTTCGACGCTACCGGATACCACGCTTCGGCCGACATCTCGGCCTCCGGCGTCGGCGGTTCCGGAATGCGCCGGAAATTGCATTCCGTCATGTAGGCGATCTCGTCGTAGTCGTAGAACACGACGCGGCCGCCGCGTGTCACGCCGAAGTTCTTGAACAGCATGTCGCCGGGGAAGATGTTGACCGAGGCGAGCTCCTTGATGGCCCGGCCGTAGTCGTGCACGGCCTGGCGCAACTGCGCGTCGTCGGCTTCGTCGAGGAACATGTTGAGCGGTCGCATGCGGCGCTCGATGTAGGTGTGTTTCACCACGAGCGTCCTGCCGTCGTCCTCGATCTGCGAAGGCAGCTCCCGCTGCAGCTCGGCGATCAGTTCCGGGGTGAAGCGATTGCGCGGAAAGGCCACGTTCGCGTACTCGAGCGTGTCCGCCATGCGGCCGACGCGGTCGTGCCGCTTCACCAGCATGTATTTTTCCTTCACCGTCTCGTGCGTCACTTCCTTGGTGGGCGAGATGTTGTCGCGGATCACCTTGAACACGTACGGATAGGAGGGCAGCGTGAACACGACCATGACCAGCCCCTTGATGCCGGGGGCCAGGATGAACTGGTCGCGCGAGTGCTTCAGGTGGTGCAGGAAATCCCGGTAGAAGAGCGTCTTGCCGTGCTTCTGCAGCCCCAGCGCGGTATAGAGCTCGGCTCGCGGCTTTCCGGGCAGCATGCTCGCGAGGAACTCGACGAACGCGGAGGGCACTTCCATGTCCGCCATCAGGTACGCGCGATTGAACGCGAACAGCGTCGCGATCTCGCGCGGATCGAGCAGGCAGGCGTCCAGCAGCAGGCCGCCTTCGCCATCGTGCACGATCGGCACCGCGAAGGGCTGTTCGAGGCTGCCGTTGATGAGCTTGCCGATCAGGTAGGTGCGCTTGTTGCGGAAGAACAGGGACGAGAGCACCTGGATCTGGTGGTTCGCCTCGAGCCGCAACGGCCTGGGGAGCAGGTCGCGCACGGCCCGGATGAGATAGTCGATGTCGCGGCGCAGGTGACGGAACGGCACCTGGAGTCCGAAATCGCCGAGCACGTTCGAGACCACGGTGCGCAGGCCGTCGGTCGCGGGATAGTAGCTGCGATAGGCGGGCGGATCGGACTCGATGTACTCGGTCGACACGGCGGAGCGCACGAACAGGTAGTCGTTGTGGAAGTACGACCGGTGCAGGATCCTCGTGCTGACCGAGTTGAAGAAAGTCTCCGCCAGTTCCGGCTGCTTGTGGTTGGTGAGCAGGCCCACGTACTGGAGCTTGATGTCCTGCCACAGCGCGTCGGGCAGCGAATCGGCGTCGAATTCGCCCTGGAGCCGTTCCGCCGCCTCGGTCACGCGCTGGTCGTAGAGCGCGATGCGATCGGCGTGGGCGCGCTGCACCGCCGGCCAGTCGGCGCGCTCGAACCGCTGCTGTGCCGCGCGGCTCATCTCGCGGAAGATGCGGTAGTGCTTGTCGAAGCCCTCAAGCAGCGCCCGCGCGATGGCCAGAGCCGTATCCGTGCGGATCTGGCTGCGGCCCGTATCGGGAAACGAGCTGACCGCGGTGAGCGCCTGCGTCACGCCGTTTCCGCGAACAGTTCCCGTCCGATCAGCCAGCGGCGGATCTCGGAAGTCCCGGCGCCGATCTCGTAGAGTTTCGCGTCGCGCCACAGTCGGCCCGTGGGGTACTCGTTGATGTAGCCGTTGCCGCCGAGGCACTGGAGCGCCTCGCCTGCCATCCAGGTGGCCTTTTCCGCGGCGTAGAGGATCGCGCCGGCGGCATCCTTGCGTGTGGTCTCGCCGCGGTCGAGCGCCTGGCCGACGGCATACACGTACGCGCGGCAGGCGGACAGCGTCGTGTACATGTCCGCGAGCTTGCCCTGCATCAGCTGGAATTCGCCGATCGGCTGGCCGAACTGCTTGCGCTCGTGGACGTAGGGCACGACCACGTCGAGGCACGCCTGCATGATCCCGAGCGGTCCGGCGGCCAGCACGGCGCGTTCGTAATCGAGCCCGCTCATCAGCACCTGCACGCCGCGGTTCAACTCGCCGAGGATGTTGTCCTCGGGCACCGCGCAGTCCTGGAACACCAGTTCGCAGGTGTTCGACCCGCGCATGCCGAGCTTGTCGAGCTTCTGCGCGGTGGAAAAACCGGGCATGCCCTTCTCGATCAGGAACGCGGTGATGCCCTTCGGTCCGGCCTGCGCGTCGGTCTTCGCGTACACCACCAGCACGTCGGCGTCGGGCCCGTTGGTGATCCACATCTTGTTGCCGTTCAGGACGTAGTTCGAACCGCGCTTGTCCGCCTTGAGCCGCATGCTCACCACGTCCGAGCCCGACCCAGGTTCGCTCATGGCGAGTGCGCCCACATACTCGCCGGTCACCAGCTTCGGCAGGTAACGCGCCTTCTGCGCGGGATTGCCGTTGCGCCGGATCTGGTTCACGCACAGGTTGGAGTGCGCGCCGTAGGACAGTCCGACCGACGCGGACGCGCGCGAGATCTCCTCCATCGCGATCATGTGCGCGAGGTAGCCCATGCCGGTGCCGCCGTACTCTTCCTCGACGGTGATGCCGAGCAGGCCGAGATCGCCCATCTTGCGCCACAGGTCGGCGGGGAACAGGTTCGAGTGATCGATGTCCGCGGCGCGCGGCGCGATCTCCGCGGCGGCAAACGCCTGGACGGTTTCGCGCAGCATGTCGATCGTTTCGCCATGCGCGAACGAGAGCATCGGCAGGCGGGTCAGGGTGGCAGGCGATGCGCGGTCCATGTCGACCTCCTACGGGGGGAATTGGCTTCGGGTCAGCCACGCCGCAAAGAGCCCACGAGTCTAGGTAACGTTGGCATCAACGTCAATTTGCGCACCGCAGCAACAGACAGCGGGCGAGGGCGATCGAAGAGGCCGGCACGATCGGATGCCGCAGGTTAACATCCTGCACAAAACAAGGATCTGCCTGCGCTTTTCCGGGGCTTCACGGACATGACCTCACCGGCCACCGCCGCACCATCGATCGCCGAGCTGCCGGCCCCGGCCGCCTTGCAGTTTCCCTTTGCCGCGCCACCACCGGCCGGCACGGTGACGCCGATCGTCGAGGATCTGCTGTGGCTGCGCATGCCGCTGCCCTTCGCGCTGGACCACATCAATCTCTGGCTGCTGCGCGACGGCAACGGCTGGGCGATCGTGGATTGCGGCTTCGGGTCCGACCCCACCCGGGCCGCGTGGGATGCGATCTTCGAGCAATACTCGCCCATCACCCGCGTGATCGCGACCCACTACCATCCCGACCACGTGGGCCTGGCAGGCTGGCTCACGCGCCGCTGGCAGGTGGAACTATGGATGACCGAGGCCGAGTACCTCACGGCCCACGCCGTCTGGGAAGGCGTGGCCGGCTACGGGGGCGACGCGCTGGAGCGACTGTTCCAGTCCCACGGACTCGACGCCGAGGGCGTTGCCGCGATCGGCCGCCGCGGCAACGCGTACCGCCGATCGGTGACCGAGTTGCCGATGACGTTCCGCCGGATCACCGACGGCGACGTGATCCGCGTCGGTGCGCACGGCTGGCGAGTGATCGTGGGCCACGGCCATGCGCCGGAACACGCGGCCCTGTACTGCAAGGACCTCGGCATCCTGATCTCCGGCGACATGCTGCTGCCCAAGATCAGCACCAACACGAGCGTGTGGTCCACAGAGCCGGAAGGCGATCCCGTGGGGCAGTTCCTCCGGTCCATCTCGCGTTTCACCGAACTGCCCGACGAGACGCTCGTGCTGCCGGCGCACGGACTCCCGTTCCATGGCATCGATACGCGTGTCGCCGCACTCCACCAGCACCACCGCGACCGCCTGCGCGAGTTGCGCGAGGCCTGTGCGGGCGAACCGCAGACCGCGGCGCAGGTATTGCCGGTCCTCTTTCGCCGCCAGCTCGACAGCCATCAGCTCTATTTCGCCATGGGCGAGGCGATCGCCCACCTGAACCGTCTGCTGGCCGAGGGCGCGGTGACCCGCGCGGTCGGCGCCGACGGCATCCATCGATTCGCTGCCACACCCACCTAGGACACGCCATGGCTGACGCACCGCAACCCGCTTCGCCCGTCGATCCTGCCGAACTGCAGCGGTCCTTCGCCGAGATCGCGCAGAAGTCCGCGCACGTCATCACCGAGTTCGCCGAGCACAATCCGCAGGCGGACATGCTCCGCGATCTCGAGGAAATGGGCATCAACAAGGCCTTCATGGAGCTCGGCGCGAAACTCATGGCCGACCCGATGAAGCTCGCCGAGATGCAGATGCATGCGTGGGAGGACTACTACAAGCTGTGGGGCGCGACGCTCTCGAAGTTTCTCGGCGATTCGTCCACGCCGGTCAAGGAGCCGACCAAGGGCGACAACCGTTTCCGCAACGAGGTGTGGCAGAACAATTTCGTGTTCGACTACATCAAGCAGTCCTATCTGATCGCGTCCGACCACATCCAGCGCGCGGTGGCCGACGCGCAGGGCCTCGATCCGAACGATGCGAAGAAGGTGAAGTTCTTCACCCGCCAGTACGTGAACGCGCTCGCCCCGACGAATTTCGTGTTCACCAATCCGGAGGTTCTCAAGACCACCATCGACTCGGGCGGCAAGAACCTGCTCGAGGGGCTGAACCACCTGCTCGGCGACCTCGAGCGCGGCAAGGGCAAGCTCGCCATCACGATGACGGACAACTCCGCCTTCACCATGGGCGAGAACGTCGCCACGACGCCCGGCAAGGTGGTGTTCCAGAACGACCTCATGCAGTTGCTGCAGTACGCGCCGGCCACGCCGCAGGTGGATCGCGCACCGCTGCTCATCACGCCGCCGTGGATCAACAAGTACTACATCCTCGACCTGCGGGCGAAGAACTCGTTCATCAAGTGGGCGGTGGATCAGGGCCTCACGGTGTTCGTGATCTCATGGGTCAATCCGGACGAGCGGCACGCGCAAAAGACCTTCGAGGACTACATGTTCGAAGGTCCCCTCGCCGCCATGGACGCGATCGAGAAGATCACCGGCGAATCGAGCATGAACCTGATCGGCTACTGCCTCGGCGGCACGCTCACGGCCTGCCTGCTCTCCTGGCTGCGGACGAAGGGCCGGGCGCAAAGAGTGAAGAGCGTCACGTTCTTCACCACCATGATCGACTTCAAGGAGCCGGGCGAACTCGGCGTATTCGTCGACGAGGGCATCGTCGACAAGCTCGAGAAGCGCATGGAAAGCCGCGGCTACCTCGAAGGCTCGGAGATGGCCGGCACCTTCAACATGATGCGCGACAACGATCTCATCTGGTCGTTCGTCGTGAACAACTACCTGCTGGGCAAGGAGCCCTTCCCCTTCGACCTGCTGTACTGGAATTCCGATTCCACGCGCATGCCCGCGAAGATGCACACCTTCTACCTCCGCAACATGTACATCCGCAACCTGCTGCGGGAGAAGGGTGCACTCACCGTCGGCGGGGAAAAGATCGATTTGTCGAAGGTGGACACGCCCGCCTACTTCATCTCGACCATCGAGGACCATATCGCGCCCTGGAAATCCACCTACGCGGGCTCGCGGCTGCTCGGTGGCGATGTCCGTTTCGTCCTCGGCGGCTCCGGCCACATCGCCGGCATCGTCAATCCGCCGGTGGCGCAGAAGTACAACTACTGGACCAACGACAAGCGCGTCGAGAAAGCGGACGAGTGGCTCGCCACCGCGCAGCGGTTCGACGGCTCGTGGTGGAACGACTGGGCCACCTGGGTCCACGGCTTTGCCGGTGGCAAGGTGCCGGCGCGCACGCCTGGCGCCGGCGCGCTGAAGGCGCTCGAAGACGCGCCGGGGAGTTACGCGAAGCTGAGACTCGATGCGGGAGAGAAGGGTGCCTCGTGCGCGCCCGTCACGACCGCAGCAGCGAATCCGGTCGCGACAAAGCCCGAAGCCAAGGCACCGGTCGCGACCCCGGCCCCGTCCACCCCGACCCCGTCCGCTCCAACAGCGCCCGCACCGAAGACCAAGGTCGCCAAGGCGCCCGCAAAGGCGAAGGCCGCACCGAAACCGAAGGCTCCTCCGGCACCGAAGGTCGCCAAGCCGACCAAGGCCGCTAAAGCGCCTCCCGCCTCCAGGAAGACCTCGTCCGCCAAAACCGCGAAAACCCCGGCTGCGAAGGCTGCGCCTGCCGGCTCACCCGCCGCGACGATCAGCGCGATCTTCCAGGCTCAGAACGCCGCTCGGGAAACCCGCGCACCGAAGCCCGCCAGGAAGGGGCGCAAGTAGCGGCGGCGGGCTTTCGAGCTCAGCCGCGCAGCGCGCGCCGCAACTCCCTCAGATAGCGCAGGCCTTCGATCGCCCGGCTGCCGTACCAGGAGGTCATGCCGCCGTCGATGAGGGCGATCTGCGGATGCGACTGCGGCGGCAGCTCGGACTGGATCTCGTCGACGTGGCGGTCGACGAAGCTGTAGGGCTCGGTCGACAGCAGCACCACCTTCACATCCAGCATCGTCTGCGGCGACAGGTCCACCGACGGGTAGCGCGAGTGCGCCTGCACCGGGACCGTGTCCCAGCCCACGAGATCGAGCATGCGCGAGATGTAGGTCTCGCGCGAGACGGTCATCCAGGGTGATTTCCAGATGAGGTAGAGCACGTTCTCGCGTTCGAACTCGCGCGCGGCTTCACGGGTATTGGCGAGTTCGCGGATGAAGGCCGTGGCGAGCTCCTCCGCTCGGGCCTCGCGGCCGAAGATGCCGCCCAGCAGCCGGTACAGCAGGATGTTGTCTTCGGGCTCGATCGGGTGCGTGACGATCACGTTCGGCACGAAGCTCGCGAGCTCCTCCACCACCGGGCGCGGGTTCTCGTCGATGTTGACCACGAGGTGGGTCGCGCCGAGCTTTCTAACCTTCGCCACGTCGACGGTCTTGGTGCCGCCCACCTTCGACACGCGCCGCACCTGGCCCTTTGGATGCACGCAGAACCCTGTGCGCCCGACCAGATGTTCCTGCAACCCCAGGCTGAACAGCAGCTCCGTGATGCTCGGTACGAGCGAAACGATGCGCACCACGCCGGTCGCGGGCGCGTGCTCGGTGCCCATCGCATCGACCAGCCGGACCGAAAGTTCGGTGTCGGGCATGGCAGGCTCCTGAAATAGTCTTTATCCGTGGATTCTACTCACGCTACGCGGTCCTGTCGGCGCCCTGCTGGGCGTACCATCCGTTCCCGGGGGGTTGGTAAGGAGCCGACGATGAAATGGACCGTAGGGCTTGGCGCGGGCGCCTTGTTCACCAGCCTCGCGCTAGGAGCCGCCTGGGCCGGGGACAACCTGCCTGCGGCGAACGACTCGAACCGCGCGGAAGCCGTGCACCGCCTCGAGTCAGGCGAAGTGTCGACTCGCCGGCAAGGCGTCGAGCAACTGGCCGAATCAGGCGAGATGACCGACGTACCTGCCCTGCTCGAAACCCTCGACGACGATGACGGCCAGGTTCGCCTTGGTGCCGAGCGCGCGATCTGGGCCATCTGGAGCCGCTCCGGCGACCCCGAAGTGGACCGCCTGTTCGCCGAAGGCGCCGACCATCTCGCCCATCGGCGGCTGGTGGAGAGCGTGCAGGTCTTCTCGCACATCATCGAACTCAAGCCCGAGTTCGCGGAAGGCTGGAACAAGCGCGCCACGGCCCTGTTCCTGGCCGGCGACCTCGACGCCTCCGCAGCCGACTGCGACGAGGTGCTGAAGCGTAATCCGGCGCACTTCGGCGCGCTGTCCGGTTACGGGCTGATCTCCATCCAGCAGGGTCGGCTGGAGCGGGCGCTCGACTACTTCGAGCGGGCGCTGGCGCTCAATCCGAACATGCCCGGGGTGAAGGCCAATATCGAAGCGATCCGCGGCATCCTGGGGCAGCGCGGACGCCGCGAGACCTGACGCCCATGTGAGGTGGCCCGGATCGCGCCGATCCGGGCCTGCCCGCCTCGAGACCCGTCCGCCAGGACCGGGAGACTACTGGATAACGACGTTGCTGCCAGGACCACCGTCCAGGACGTCGGCCCCAGGACCACCGATCAGTACGTCGTCCCCGATGCCTCCGCTCAGGACGTCGTTGCCATCGCCACCGATCAGCACATCGGCTCCGTTGCCTCCGTTCAGGGTCACGCCGAGCGCCGCGCTGGCTACCCCGCTCGCCTCGATGACGTCGTCCCCGTCGAGCGCTTCGATGATCAGCTGATCCACTCCTCCCTCGAAACCGGTGATGTTGATCTGTGCCGCCAATCCGGTGATGGTGAGGGAACTCCCGCTACCGGTGACCACGATCACATCGTTTTCGAGCGTCCCGAAGATGCGGACGATATCGGCCTGCCCATCGCCCGCACCGCCCGTGGCTGCCAGGTTGAGGTTGACCTCGGTGACATCGGTCTCGGAGAGGTCGTGGACGGTGATGTTGTCGGCGCCACCCAGGGCGTTGTAGGTGATGTGCTCGACGTCGTTCAGGTCCATCACGACGTTGGCGATGTTGCGGGTGAAGAGCACCCGCCCGCCGTTGTCCGAGATGTCGATGATCTCGCCGACGTTCGCACCGTTGAACAACAGTGTGTCCGTGCCCGATTGGCCTTCGATGACGTCATTGTCGTCGCCGGGATTCCAGACGAAGGTGTCGTCGCCAGCACCCATGAGCGCGGTGTCGTTGCCATCGCCGCCGCTGACGAGGTCGGTGCCCTGGCTGCCCAGGATCACGTCGGCGCCGAGGCCGCTGTTGATCGTCAGTTGCTGCACCACACCGGAGGCCAGGCCCGTTGCGTTTATGACGTCGTCCCCGCCAAGGCCGTTCAAGGTGAGCCGGTCGTTGGCCGCTTCGGCGCTCGTCAGGGTGACCGCCGCCGGAAGTCCGAACACCGTGACCACACCGCCGCTCGACGAGACCCCGAACACGTCAGCCCCGTTCGTGGCGCTGACGGTCACCGTATCGGCTGCGCCGTCTCCGCCCCCGACCGATCCCGCGAGGTTCACGTTCACTGTGGTCACGTCGGTGCCCGACAGGTCGCCCACCACGATGTTGTCGGCGCCGCCCAGGGCCCGGTAGTCGATGCGCTCGACGTCGTCCAGATCCATCGTGACATTCGCCACGTCACGCTGGAACAGGGCGCGCCCGCCGTTGGCGAGGATGTTGATGTTCTCGCTGGCATTGCTGCCGAAGAACAGCAACTCGTCGGTGCCGCCCTGGCCTTCGACGGTGTCGTTGCCGTCGCCCGGATCCCACTGGAACACGTCATTGCCCGCACCCAGGAATGCGGTGTCGTTGCCGTTGTCGCCGAAGACGAGGTCGTCGCCGTCACCGCCGAAGAACGTGTCCGCTCCCTGGCTGCCGCGGATCGTGTCGTCGCCGGCGCCACCGTCGAGGGTCAGCCTCGTCACGCCGGCAGGCAACGTGGTCGCGGTGATCGTGTCGTTGCCTCCGAGCGCGTTGATGACGAGCGCGTCGTTCGCACCCTCCGAATTCGTGATGTCGATCCGCGCCGCAAGCCCCAGCACCGACACCGATGTGCCGGCGCCGAACACGTCGATGATGTTGTCGCCGTTGGTGCCATTGCCGATGACGGTGTCGGCTTGTGCGTCGCCTGCCGTCCCACCGATCGTACCGGAGAGGTTGACGTTGACCTGGGTCACATCCGTACCGGTGAGGTCGTTGACCGTGACGGTATCGGTGCCGCCCAGGGCGTTTACATCGATGACCTCGACGTCGTTGAGATCCATGACGATGTTGCCGACGTTGCGCGTGAATAACACCCGTCCGCCGTTGGCCGACACCGCCATGATCTCGTTGGCGGCGCTGCCGTTGAACAGCAGCGTGTCGCTGCCGTCCTGGCCCTCGACCACGTCGCTGCCGTCACCCGGATCCCACCGGAAGATGTCGTCTCCGGCACCCAGCAGCCCCGTGTCGTTGCCCTGGTTGCCGTCGATGAAGTCGTTGCCGTCCCCACCCAGCAGGAGATCGACGCCGTTGCTGCCGAGGATCGTGTCGTTGCCCGTGCCACCGTCGACGGTGATGCCGATCAGTGCCGCCAGGTTGCCGGTGGCGCTGAACGAGTCGTCGCCTCCGTTCATGTTGACCACCAGCCGCTCGCTGGTGCCGATGTCGATCGCGAACGGCGCCGGATCGATCCGATCGAAGCGTACCCGCGCGCCGTTGGCAGTGGCCGTGAAGATTTCCGCGCCGTTGCCGCCGTTGACTTCCGCGGTATCGGTGCCATCCCCACCTTCGAACAGGTCGGTGTCGTCGCCCGGATTCCAGATCATCCGGTCGTCGCCAGCCTCGCCGAAGACCTGGTCGTCACCGTCGCCCCCGGTCAGCGTATCGTTGCCGTCGCCGCCGAAGAGCAAGTCATTCCCGCCCCGGCCGAGCAGGGTGTCGTTGCCGTCTCCCCCGGACAACGTGTCGCCGCCCGAGCCACCGCTCAGCATGTCGTTGCCGGAGCCACCGTTCAGCCGCGCCGCGAGCAAGGCACCGTTGGCTTCGTTGAGCACGATGCTGTCATTGCCAGCGAGGCCGTCGATCTGAACGAAGTCAGCTGATTCGAAGTGCTCGACCACGATCGACGTCGAAAGTCCGTTGACGATCGCCGAACCGTCGAGCTGGAGCGATACCGTGACGACGTCGTCGCCGTTCGTGGCCCCGGCAGCCACCGTATCCACCTGACCGTCCCCGGCCGTGCCACCGATGACGCCGGCGAGGTCCACGATCACCCGGGTTACGTCCGTACCCGTCAGGTCGTTCACCGTGACAGTGTCTGCCCCACCCAGGGCGTTCACATCGATGACCTCGACGTCGTTGAGATCCATGACGATGTTGCCGACGTTGCGCGTGAATAACACCCGTCCGCCGTTGGCCGACACCGCCATGATCTCGTTGGCGGCGCTGCCGTTGAACAGCAGCGTGTCGCTGCCGTCCTGGCCCTCGACGACGTCGCTGCCGTCGCCCGGATCCCACTGGAACACGTCGTTGCCCGCTCCCAGGAATGCCGTGTCGTTGCCCTGCTGCCCATCGATGAAGTCGTTGTCGCTGCCGCCCAGCAGCGTGTCGGCACCATTGCTGCCCAGGATGGTGTCGTTGCCCGTGCCACCGTCGACGGTGATGCCGATCAGTGCGGCCAGGTTACCGGTGGCGCTGAACGAGTCGTTGCCACCGTTCATGTTCAGCACCAGCCGCTCGCTGGTGCCGATGTCGATCGCGAACGGCGCCGGATCGATCCGATCGAAGCGTACCCGCGCGCCGTTGGCAGTGGCCGTGAAGACTTCCGCGCCGTTGCCGCCGTTGACTTCCGCCGTGTCGGTGCCATCCCCGCCTTCGAACAGGTCGGTGTCGTCGCCCGGATTCCAGATCATCCGGTCGTCGCCAGCCTCGCCGAAGACCTGGTCGTCGCCGTCGCCGCCGGTCAGGATGTCGTTGCCGTTGCCGCCGAAGAGGAGGTCACTTCCACCTCTGCCGAGCAGGGTGTCGTTGTCGTCTCCCCCGGACAACGTGTCGCCGCCCGAGCCACCGCTCAGCATGTCGTTGCCGGAGCCACCGTTCAGCCGCGCCGCGAGCAAGGCACCGTTGGCTTCGTTGAGCACGATGCTGTCATTGCCAGCGAGGCCGTCGATCTGAACGAAGTCACCTGATTCGAAATGCTCGATCACGATCGGCGTCGAGAGCCCGTTGACGATCGCCGAACCGTCGAGCTGGAGCGATACCGTGACGACGTCGTCGCCGTTCGTGGCCCCGGCAGCCACCGTATCGATCTGACCATCCCCAGCCGTGCCACCGATGCTGCCCGCCAGGTCCACGGTCACACGGGTCACGCCCGTGCCCGTCAGGTCATTGACCCTGATCGTGTCGGCACCGCCCAGGGCTGCGATCTGGATCGTCTCCATCCGCACGAGCGTCATGCTGATGCTCGCGACGTCGCGCGTCAGAATCGCGAAATTGCCCGAAGCGGTGATGGCCATCTGCTCGGCAATGTTGGCACCGTTGAACGCGAGCGTATCGACGTCGGCCTCGCCGTCGACGAAGTCGCTGCCGTCGCCGGGATTCCAGATGAAGGTGTCGTTACCCGTGCCGAGCCTGGCGAAGTCGTTGCCGCCTCCCGCAGCCACGATGTCGTCGCCGCCGCCGGAGTAGATGTAGTCGACCGCGCTGGAAGGCTTTTTCGGCGCGCCTGCGATGAGCACGCCGGACGAGACGACATCCGGCGTGATGATGTCGGCCCCATTGCCGCCGTAGAAGTTGCTCATGTTTTCGGTCTCCCTGGTTGTTGTTCAATCGGCACGGATGCCTTGCGGTGTCTTTCGATTGTTCATGGCTCACGCAGTGCCCGGCGCGAGAAGGCGTCGAACGGACTTGCGAGGTACTGGAGCAGCGTGCGGCTGCGCGTGGTGACGTACAGTTCGGCCGGCATGCCTGATTGCAGGTTGAGCCCGGGTTCGCTCGCGAGGCCGGCCGCGTCCACCTCCACCGTCGCGACGAACCATTCGCCCCGACCATCGGGCGCCGTCACCCGGTCGGGCGACACGAACGCAACCTTCCCCGGCAACAGCGGTGCGTTGCGGCCGTCGCCGGTGATGAGCCGGACTTCGGCCGGTGCATCCTTGCGCACGTGATCGATGTCTTCCGGACGGATGCGCGCTTCCACCACCAGGCGCTCCCGCGCCGGAACGACGTCGAGGATCGCCTGCCGCGGCGCGAGCACCTCGCCCACCGACGATACGCGCAGCGCCATGACCTCGCCGTCCACCGGCGAACGCACGAACTGCCGCTCGACCTGATCCTGCGACGGCCGCAGGCGTTCCTCCAGCTCGCGCACGCGCGCGGAAGATTCGCGAAATTCGTCGGCCGCCTGCTGTTGATAGTGATTGCGCGCCTGCGCGATGCGCGCTTCGAGTTCGCCGGCGCGCTGGCGAGCGAGGGCAAGTTCGCTGCGATACTCGCCGACGCGCCCGCGATAGTCGGCTTCGGCGCGCTGCAGGGCGATCAGGCGGGTCCGCTGGATGAAGCCCTCCTGGGCGAGCTTGTCGTTGATTGCCAGCTCTTCGGCCGACAACCTGGCCGAGGATTCCGTGGCCGCGATCTGCGACCCGAGCGCCTCGGCCTGCGCGCGCGCGTCGCCGATCTGGCCGGTGAGCGCCGCGACCTGGTCGTCGAGCGTGCGGCGACGCGCCGTGAACAACGCCCGTTCGCGTGCCAGGTGGCCGGCGATCTCGGGGTTCTCGCCGATACCCGTCGGCGCGACGAAGCTCCGCTCGAGTGCCGCTTCGGCTCCCGCTCGGGCGCTGCGAATGTGCTCGCGGGCGAGCTGGCCCTGCAACAGGCTCAGCTCCGCTTCGCTGCGCACGTCACCGACCACGATCAACGGATCGCCCGCACGCACCTTCTGGCCGTCGCGCACCAGGATCTCACGCACGATGCCGCCTTCCTGGTGCTGCACGGTCTTGCGATTGAGCTCCGCCTTGACGCGCGCCGGCGCGACGACGGCACCGGACAGCGGTGCGATCGCGGACCATGCCCCGAGAGCCGCGACGACCGCTGCGATCGGGATCACCGCCCACAGCAACTGGCGGCGCCATTCGGTACGCATGGCGACGTCGCCATCGTCGCGCATCAGGAGGGTGGCGAAGGTGGATTGCGTCGCGGCCTTCATGCGGAGGCCTCCTGGGGTCCCTTGCCGTTCCGGGATGCGGCCGGGATCGGCGTCTGCGACGTCACGGTATTGAGGCGCGACAGGATCTCGCCCGCCGGACCGGACGCTTCGATCGTGCCATCGTTCAGGATCGCAAGGCGGTCGAGCCGGGCCATCAGCGCGGGGCGATGGCCGACGACGATCACGGTGACGCCGCGCTCCTTGAGCGCCACCAGCGCGGTCCGCAGCGCGAGTTCGCCCTCGGCGTCGAGATTGGCGTTCGGCTCGTCGAGCACCACGAGGCATGGGTCGCCGTAGAGCGCACGCGCGAGGGCGATGCGCTGGCGCTGCCCGCCTGACAGAACCGAGCCGGATTCGCCGATCTGCGTGTCGAAGCCGTCGGCCAGGCGCAGGATCATGTCGTACGCGTTGGCGAGACGCGCCGCAGCGTGCACGCGTTCAGCGTCGACCGGGCCGAGCCGGGCGATGTTCTCGGCGACGGTGCCGGCGAACAGTTCGACGTCCTGGGGCAGGTAGCCGATGTGGACGCCCAGCGCGTCGCGATCCCAGCGGGCGATGTCGGCTCCGTCCAGCCGCACGACACCGGCCTGCGGTTTCCAGATGCCGAGGATGAGGCGCACCAGCGTGGTCTTGCCGGAGGCGCTCGGCCCGATGATGCCGAAGCTCTCGCCCGGTTCGAGCGTGAAGCCGACGCCCTTGATGAGCGCGGGGCGATTCGCCACGGCACCGAAGATGAGGCGCTCCACCTCGAGTCGACCGCTGGGCGCCGGCAGCGCCATGCGGTCCGACTCGGGCAGCACCCAGGCGCGTTCGGACAGACGTCGCCAGGCGCCTCGGGCCTCGACCAGTTGCTTCCAGCCGCCGATCAGAAGCTCCGCCGGCTGCAGCGCCCGGCCGAGCAGGATGGTGGCGGCGACCATGATGCCCGCCGACGCGTGCGCGTCGATCACCAGCCAGGCCCCGAGGGCCAGCATCGCGATCTGCAAGCCCTGGCGCGTCATGCGTGCGGCCGCGCCGAACCGCGCGTTCAGGGCGGCGATCCGCGCCTGGGCTTCGAGCAGCGACTCGTGCCGGGACTTCCAGCCCGTCAGGGCGACCGAGGTCATGCCCATGCCGATGATCGCTTCGGCATTGCGGGTCAGTCTCTCGGCGTGCCGGTTCGCCGCGCGCGACTTGCTCAGCGCCTGGTCGGCGGCGTCGCGCGTCAATCGCTCCGACAGCACCGCCAGGACCAGGAGCGCGACGGCGCCGACCAATGCGGCCACACCGAGAATCGGATGCATCGCACCGATCACGAGGATGTAGATGGGCAGCCACGGGGCATCGAACAGCGCCTGGATCCCGTTGCCGCTCAGGAACGTGCGTAGCTGCGTGACGTCGCGCAGCCCGTCGAGGTCGGCCCGATCCGGCTGCGCCGCGGACTGTCGCAGGACGCTCGCCAGCGCCGCCGGCGACAGGCGCCGGTCCAGCGCCCGGCCGGCCCATGCGAGCGCCCGCAACCGTGCCACGTCCATGCAATAACCGAGCGCCAGGGCACCCAGCGCGAGGATGGTGAGCATCGCGAGTGTCTCCAGGCTGCGACTGGCGAAGACCCGGTCGAAGACCTGCAGCATGTAAAGCGCGGGGATGAGCAGCGCCAGGTTGAGCACGAGGCTCGCGCCCGCGGCGAGCAGCACGAAGGGGCGCAACTGCGGGACGAACAACCAACGCATTTCAAGTCTCCCTGGGGTTGCCACGTCGCCGATGCCCCGCCGCTTCTCGGGGCAGGAACCTCGCTGCGCAGTCTTTCGTCCGATCGCAGCAAACGCCGGACCGAGTGCCTTTTCAGGACGCAGTCATTCTCGATCAGCCGTGTGAATTCCTCGTAGCGCGCGTTGTGATGCGCGCGTGAAAGCCTTCTGGGACGCGCTGTTGCGCCCATCGAGGCACTTCGGGATGGTGATCTGCGCGCCGCGTCGATGCCACCGGGATTCCGAACGGCACGATCGGGCTTGGGAACCGGTTGTAAGAAACGGCGACACTCCCGCCCCTCGGGTCGGCGTGCAGACCCGGCCGCGGAAGGGTCAGCGCACCGCCGCCACCGGCAAGACCAGCTTGGGCATCGCCGCCACGATCGCCTCCACCGCGGCCCGGCGCGGGAAATCCGCCCGGAACGCCAGCACCACGCGACGCGAGGGCTTGGGCGGCACGAAATCGAGCACCTTCAGCAGCGGGTTGGCATGGCGCGGGGTGAGCGCCGAAGCGGGCAGCACCGAGATGCCGAGCCCCGAGGCCACCATGCTGCGCACGGTTTCGAGCGAGTTGCCTTCCTTCCCCGGTGCCGCGGGCTTCGAGAACTCCCGGCAGGCGTCGAGCACCTGGTCGCGAAAGCAATGGCCGATGGAGAGCAGCAGCAGGTTCTGGGTCTCGAGTTCGTCGGCGGACACGGCCTTGCGCCGGGCCCACGGATGCTTCGCGGGAACCACCACCCGAAACTCCTCGTCGTACAGGGGCACCGTCTCGATGCCCGTGGCCGAATAGGGCAGCGCCAGGATCGCCACGTCGATCAGGCCGCCGCGCAGCATCTGGTCGAGGTTGACGGTCAGGTTCTCCTCGATGTCGAGCGGCATCGCCGGCGCGGCGGTCCGCAGGGCCAGCACCAGGTCCGGCAGGAGGTAGGGGGCGATGGTGTGGATGACGCCCAGGCGCAGGACGCCCCGCAGCGGATCGCGCTTCTCCTTGGCCACCACCTTCACCTTCGCGGCCTCGTCCAGTACGCGGCGCGCCTGCGCCACCACCTGGATGCCCGCCTCGGTGAGCAGCACCTCCTGCGGTCCGCGTTCGAACAGCCGCACGCCCAGTTCGTCCTCGAGCTTCTTCACCGACGCGCTCAGGCTGGGCTGGCTCACGTACACCTTGTCGGCCGCCCGGCGGAAGTTGCGTTCCTCCGCCACCGCCACCACGTATTTCAGTTCCTGCAGGGTCATGGTTCCTGACGTCCGATAGTCGTTGCCTATCGCGCGAATCGTAACAAGGTATTGGCCGATGCAGCGGGGTGGCGGGCAGACTGCAACTCGCAAGCTGATCGCCAGCCCAACCATTGCAACCCCTCTTCAAGGAGAAAACCATGTTCCAGAACAGCGAAGGCAAGCGCGTCCCGAACGTCACGTTCCGAGTACGCGAAAACAACGATTGGAAGAGCGTCACCACCGACGACATCTTCAAGGGCAAGACCGTGGTGGTGTTCTCGCTGCCCGGCGCGTTCACGCCCACCTGCTCGTCCACCCACCTGCCGCGCTACAACGAGCTGGCCGGAGCGTTCCGTGCCAATGGCGTCGACGAGATCGTCTGCGTCTCGGTCAACGACACGTTCGTGATGAACGAATGGGCGAAGGACCAGGAATCGTCCAACGTGCGCCTCATCCCGGACGGCAACGGCGAGTTCTCCGACGGCATGGGCCTGCTCGTGGACAAGTCCGACCTCGGCTTCGGCAAGCGCTCGTGGCGCTATTCGATGCTGGTCAAGGACGGCGTGGTCGTGAAGCAGTTCATCGAGCCCGAGAAGGCCGGCGACCCGTTCGAGGTGTCCGACGCCGACACGATGCTCACCTACATCAACCCGAAGGCGCAGAAGCCGTCGCAGGTCGCGATCTTCACCCGCGAAGGCTGCCAGCACTGCGCGCGCGCCAAGACGTTGCTCGGCGACCTCGGCTTCGAATACGCCGAGATTCCCCTGCACCACACCATCCGCAGCAAGGTAGTGGGAGCAGTGACCGGCAAGGGCACCGTGCCGCAGATCTTCATCGACGGCGACTTCATCGGCGGTGCGGACGAGCTGGAGCAGTGGGCACGCAACCGCAACAAGAAGGCGGCATAACGCAGGACAGAGGCGGAGCCGAAAGACCGGCTCCGCTTTCCGGATCGATACAAGGACAAAAGGCAATGCGTACCATCCACACCGACGTAGCCGTCATCGGTGCCGGCACCGCCGGCCTGGCGGCCTATCGCGCCGCGAAGGCGGCCGGCAAGCAGGCCGTCATCATCGAAGCAGGTCCGCACGGCACCACCTGCGCCCGCGTGGGTTGCATGCCGAGCAAGCTGCTGATCGCCGCCGCCGATGCCGCTCACAGCCGTGCCAACTGGGACGAGTTCGGCCTTCGTCTACAAGGCTGGGTCCGGGTGGACGGCGAGGCCGTCATGGCCCGCGTCCGTCGCGAACGCGACCGGTTCGTCGGCTTCGTGGTGGAGGGGGTCGAACGCATTCCGGAGCGGGATCGCCTTGCCGGACACGCGCGCTTCACCAGCCCCGATACGATGACCGTCGACGATCACACCGAAGTGCGCTTTCGCACCGCGGTGATCGCCACGGGTTCGTCGCCGAGCGTGCCGCCGCCCCTGCGTGCAGCCGACGATCGCCTGGTCGTGAACGACGACGTCTTCGAATGGCAGGACCTGCCCCGGTCCGCCGCCGTGTTCGGTCCCGGCGTGATCGGGCTCGAACTTGGCCAGGCCCTGCATCGCCTCGGCGTGGAGGTGCACATGTTCGGTCTTGGCGGGCAGGTGGGGCCTTTCACCGACCCCGCGATCCGGGACTACGCGGCGCGTACCTTCGAGGCCGAGTTTCCACTCGAAGCCGATGCCGGGAACGTTGCGGTCGAGCGCGTCCCCTCGGGCGTGCGGATCTACTGGACGGCGCCCGACGGCAGCGCGCACGAGATCATCGTCGATACGGTCGTGGCCGCCACCGGCCGCACGCCGAACGTTCGCTCCCTCGGACTGGCCGCGACCGGCATCGCGCTGGACGCGAAGGGCATGCCCGTCTTCGATCCCTACACCCTGCGCTGCGGCGAGAGCGCCATCTTCATCGCCGGCGACGCGAACAACGACCTGCCGCTGCTGCACGAGGCGGCCGACGAGGGTCGCATCGCCGGCGAGAACGCCGCGCGCTATCCCGACGTCCGGCCCGGCCAGCGCCGCACACCGCTCGGCGTGGTCTTTTCGGATCCGCAGCTCGCCACCGTCGGTACGCGCTACGCCGATCTCGACCCCGCCACCATCGTCATCGGCGAGGTCTCGTTCGAGGACCAGGGGCGCTCGCGTGTCATGCTCCGCAATCGCGGCCTGCTGCACGTCTATGCCGATGCGCGCGATGGCCGCGTACTGGGCGCGGAGCTGATCGGGCCCGATGCCGAACACCTGGCGCACCTGCTCGCCTGGGGCATCCAGAGCGGCATGACGGTACAACGCATGCTCGAGATGCCGTTCTATCACCCGGTGGTCGAGGAAGGACTGCGCACAGCGCTGCGCGATGCGGCGGCGAAGATCGCAGCCCATTCCCGTGAGGAATTGCGCGCAGCGTAACCAGCGTAACGCACCTAGGATGAAACGGCCCCCACGCTTTCTGCGTTCGCTGCCCCCCGAGGGGGCGCGTCAGTGCCTTGGGGCGGCCCGGCGACACTGACATGGGACAATCGGCGATTCGCCGGTCCGTCCCATGTCCACGTTCCTTCAACAACTTTCCTTAGCCGCACCGCATTTCGTCCTGGTGGTGATCGGCTACGCGCTCGCCGCGTCCGGCCGATGGCCCAAGGCGGTGAGCGATGCGCTGGCGGCATTCGTCTTCGGTGTCGCCGTGCCGGCCTTGCTGTTCCGGTTGATGAGCGACCCGTCGCGCCTGCCGCCGTTCGACGTGCGACTGCTGCTCGCCTTCTTCGGCGGCTGCCTGATCACGTTCCTGCTCGGCCGCCTCGCAGGCAAGTCGGTGTTCCGGCTCAACGGCGTCCAGCAATCGGTGTTCGCACTCGGCGGCATCTTCTCCAACAACGTGCTGCTGGGTATCCCGCTCGCCCGCGCCATGCTCGGGGACGCCGCGCTCGCGCCTGTGAGCCTGGTGATCGTGTTCAACTCGCTGACGCTCTGGACGCTCGCGACGGTTTCGGTCGAGTGGGCCCGGCATGGAGAACTGTCGGTGCACGGGTTTCTCGGCACCGCAAAGAAGGTCGTGACCACGCCGGTTATCGCCGCTGTGCTCTCAGGTGCGGCGCTCGGCCTCACCGGCATGCGGCTACCCGTGATGGTGGACGAACCGCTGCGTCTCATCAGCGACTCCGCGGCGCCCCTCGCACTGATCGTCGTGGGGATGGGTCTGTCGGAGTACGGCATCCGCGCCGGGTGGCGCGTGGGAGTCGGCATCACGACGCTCAAGCTGCTGGTGCAACCGCTGGTGGTCCTGCTGCTGGCGATGCTGCTGGGCCTGCCGCCGCTCGAACGGCAGGCGGTGGTGCTGCTCGCCTCCCTCGCGGTCGGCGTCAACGTGTACGTGATGGCGCGCCAGTTCGACGCCCTCCAGAGTTCGGTGGCTTCGAGCATGGTGCTGTCCACCGCGCTGTCGGTGATCACCACGCCCCTGGCGTTGGCGCTCGCGGCGCCGTAGCGCCAACACGCACCGTAGAATGGCTGTCCGTCCGGCACCTTCGGCAAGGACGAACCACAAAGCCTTGGGGAGAGTCGTGAGAAAGCTCGTCGATATCGTCGTGCTCGTGGCCGCAGCCGTGCTCGTGGGGACATTCGAGGTCCGGGCGACCGAGCCTGCGCCGCCCTGGGCCTACCCGGTCAATCCTCCCGGAACCCAGGCGCCGCCCGACGACGGCGTGGCACGCCATCTGCCGGGCAGCAGCGCGGCCTTCAGCCTGACGCAGATCCGCGATCTGTTCGCCGCGCCCGACTGGCATCCGAACGATCATCCGGCGATGCCGGGAATCGTGTCGCATGGACGCAAGCCGGGCGTCTTCGCCTGTGGCTTCTGCCACCTGCCCAACGGACTCGGCCGACCGGAAAACTCCAGCCTCGCCGGGCTGCCGGCGGCATACATCGCACAGCAGGTGGCGGACTTCAAGAGCGGTGCACGGAAGAGTTCCGAGCCTGCCAGCCTGCCGATCAACCTGATGACCGCGGTGGCCAAGGCCGCCACCGAGGCCGAGGTGCAGGAGGCGGCGGCGTACTTCGCCGCCTTGCAGCCCCGGCCATGGATCCAGGTCATCGAGACCGACACGGTGCCGAAGACCCGAGTCGGCGGCTGGATGTTGATCGCGGCGGAACCGGCAGGCACCGAACCGATCGGCAACCGCATCATCGAAATGCCGGTGGATCTCGAACGTACCGAACTTCGCGATTCCACCTCCGGTTTCATCGCCTACGCGCCGGTCGGGAGCATCGCAAGAGGCGAAGCGCTGATCGCCACCGGTGCCGGCCGCACCGTCCCGTGCGAGATCTGTCACGGTGCCGGACTGAAGGGGCTCGGCCCGGTGCCTGCGCTCGCGGGCCGTTCGCCCAGCTACCTGTTCCGCCAACTCTTCGACATGAAGCACGGCGTGCGCAACGGCGTGTGGTCGGCGCTGATGAAGGCCGTCGTCGCGCCGCTCACCGACGAGGACATGGTCGCCATCGCTGCCTACGCCGCCAGCCTGCAACCCTGAGGCCGATCGCGCGCATCGAATGCGGGTATTCCTGTGGCTGTCGTTCGTCCTCGTGGCGGTGTGCGTGCTCGTGCTCGCGGGCATGCTGTTCCTCGCCGCGCAGGACCGGCCGCTGGTGGACCGCCCCGCCACCTTCACACCCGACAACGTCGAGCGCGCCAAGCGCATCTTCGAGCGCAACGACCCGCGCAAGCTCAAGACCGGTGACGTCCGATCGGTCACGATCACAGAAGAGGACGTGGACCTCGCGCTGAACTACTTCCTGCAGCGATACGCGCGAGGCAGTTCCCGCGTGGTGCTGCAACGGAATACGGCCCACGTCAGCGCGTCGTTGCGGTTGCCGCGCAATCCGATCGGTGGCTACCTGAACGTAGAGGCAGACCTTTCCGAAGGTGCGGACCTGCCACGAATCGACTCCCTGCGCATCGGTCGCCTGCCCATTCCAGGCGGTCTCGCCGGCTGGCTGATCGGGCAGGCCCTGCCGCTGCTGGCGCGAGGGGAAGATGCCCGGTTCATCGCCGGCATGATCCAGCGCGTGACGATCGCCGAGGGCCGCCTCACCGTCGTCTATCGATGGCAGGAGGGCCTGCCCTCACGCCTGCAGGCCGCTTCCGTCGCGCCCGAGGAAAAGGAACGGCTCCGTCAGCATCAGACGCGGCTCGCCGAGGCGACCAGGCGCACGCCCGGAGACGGTACCGGTGTCCCGCTCATGGACATCCTGCGTCCGATGTTCCAGCTCGCGGCAGAGCGATCCACGGACGGCGATCCGGCCGCGGAGAATCGAGCGGCCCTCCTGGTGCTGACTGTCCACGCGACGGGGCAGGATCTGTACACCCTCGTACCGGAGGCGAAGGCATGGCCGCGTCCGGCCTGGCGCAACCTGCGTCTCAACGCACGCGACGACCTGGCGCTGCACTTCCTCGTATCCGCCACCATCTCGTCGCATGCCGGGACCTCGCTGGCGGATGCGGTCGGGCTGTACAAGGAGATCGAGGACTCTCGCGGCGGAAGCGGGTTTTCCTTCAACGACCTGGCGGCGGACCGCGCGGGCACGCGATTCGGCGAACTCGCGGTCGCGAACGCCGACTCTGCCCGCAAGCTCCAGCAGCGCCTCGCTAGCGGCCTGCGCGAATCCGACATCATGCCCGCCACCGACGATCTGCCCGAGTTCATGGCCGAGCCGGAGTTCCTGCGCCGCTTCGGCGGTGTAGGCGCACCGGAGTACCGGAAGATGACGGCCGAGATCGAGCGGCGGATCGCGGCCTTGCCGATCCATCGTTGAGTCGGGAACGGCATCCGTAGCGGCCGAACCGATCCCGCGAATATCATCGCGATTCTCCCCGGGGCCCGACGCTCCGCAACCCACGGCTCAGGACATCATGGACCTCCAGCTCAAAGGCAAGCTCGCTCTCGTTTCCGGCTCCAGCAAGGGCATCGGCCTCGCCATCGCCCGCACGCTCGCAGTCGAAGGCTGCCGCGTCGTGATCAACGGACGGGTCGAATCCGCAGTGGCCGACGCGGTCTCGAACATTCGCTCGGCGGCGCCCGGCGCGGAAGTGCAGACCTTCGTCGGGGACCTGTCCACAGCGGCTGGCGCGACGGATCTGGCGAAGCGGATTCCCACCGTCGACATCCTCGTGAACAACCTCGGCATCTTCGAGCGCAAGGCCTTCGGCGACATCGCGGACGAGGACTGGCAGCGCTACTTCGAGGTGAACGTGATGAGCGGCGTGCGGCTGTCGCGCACCTATCTTCCGGCCATGAAGGAACGCAACTGGGGGCGCGTTGTCTTCATCAGCAGCGAGTCCGGCATCCAGATCCCGCCCGACATGGTTCATTACGGAATGACGAAAACGGCTCAGCTCGCGATCTCGCGCGGGTTGGCCGAGTCGTGCACCGGCACCGGCGTGACCGTCAACGCGGTGCTGCCCGGACCGACATTGTCCGACGGCAACAAGGCCGCCATCGCCAAACGCGCGCCAGGTCGCCCCTTCCCCGAAGTGGAGAAGGAATTCTTCGAGAAGATCCGTCCCACTTCGCTGCTCAAGCGCTACGCGACGACGGACGAAGTGGCGAGCATGGTTGCCTACGTATGCAGCCCGCTCGCGTCAGCCACCAACGGCGCGGCCCTGCGCGTCGAAGGCGGCGTCGTCCGTGCGTGCTTCGGCTGAACGCCGGCCGCGGCGCCTGCCCTTCTTCACCGTTCAACGGAGCATCGGCAGCCCCGGCTCCGCCAAGGAGACTTCCATGACCCTGTCCCGATTCGTCTCTGCCCTGGTCTCGCTCGTCGCGATCCTGTCTGCCGCATCCGTTGATGCCGCAGACAGCAAGCGCGCGACCGTCGAGCGCATGTACGTCCTCGAATGCGGCGAGTCACGCACGGACGACGTGTCGTTGTGGTCGCCGGGCGTCGACGTCGGCGTGGCCCGCGAGTTCAGCGACAACTGCTACCTCATCAAGCATGGGAAGGATTGGCTGCTGTGGGATTCGGGCATGTTCGACGGCATCGCGGACAAGCCCGATGGCGTGATCGCGGGCGGCGGCATCCTGACGCTGTTCGTACGCCGGACGCTCGCCTCCCAGCTCGCGCAGATCGGCGTCGCGCCGACCGACATCACGCACGTCGCGTTCTCGCACTTCCATGGCGATCACGTCGGCAACGCCAATCTGTTCACGGCGGCGACCGTCCTGGTGCAGCGCGCGGAATACGACCTCGCTTTCGGCCCCGATGCAGCCAAGGTCGGCTACGTGCCAACGCTGTACGCGAAGATCAAGGACAACGCGACCGTGAAACTCGACGGCGACCATGATGTGTTCGGCGACGGCTCCGTGGTGATCCTCTCTACGCCGGGTCACACGCCCGGACACCAGTCGCTGCTCGTGCGCCTGCCGAAGCAGGGACCCGTGGTGCTCTCGGGGGACATGGTCCATTTCCGCGAGAACTGGGATGCGCAGCGGGTGCCGACGCGCAACTTCGACCGCGACCAGTCGCTGCGCTCCATGGACCGCATCTCGTCGGTCCTGGTCGCCGAGGGGGCGGTGTTGTGGATCAACCACGACCGCACGCAGAGTTCCGGGATGCCCAGGGCACCCCAGTTCGCGGAATGACGACGCAAAGAAAGGGAAGCTGCGGTGCGCTATGAACTGTATTACTGGCCCGGCATTCCGGGCCGCGGTGAATTCGTCCGGCTCGCGCTCGAAGCCGCCGGCGCCGACTACGTCGACGTGGCCCGATTGTCGGGCCGCGGCAAGGGCCTCGACGCGATGCTGCGCCTGATGAACAACGAGGCGCCGCCGAATCGTCCGTTCGCACCGCCGTTCCTCAAGGCCGGCAATCTCCTCATCGCGCAGACCGCGAACATCCTCCAGTACCTCGGTCCGCGACTGGATCTCGTGCCGAAGTCGGAGGCGAGCCGGCTGTGGGCGCACCAGTTGCAGCTTACGGTCACCGATTTCCTGATGGAGGTGCACGACACGCATCATCCGATCGCGGTCGCGCTCTACTACCGCGAGCAGAAGGCCGAAGCGAAACGGCGTACCAAGTACTTTCTGGCCAATCGCGTACCGAAGTATCTCGACTACTTCGAAGGTGTGCTCGCTGCGAACCGCGGTCGCATGGTGGGCCGCAGCCTCTCGTACGTGGACCTGTCGATGTTCCAGGTCGTCGAGGGATTGCGGTATGCGTTTCCGAAAACCATGGCGAAGCGCGAACGTGGGTGGCCGGGATTGGTGGCGCTGCACGATCGCATCGCCGAGCATCCGAATGTCGCGACGTACCTGGCTTCGAAACGGCGCCGGCCGTTCAACGAAAACGGGATCTTCAGACACTACCCGGAGCTGGAGAGCCGGTAGCCGGCCCCCACCCTGACCCTCCCCCATCTGCGACGGGGGAGGGAATGTACTTCCCGCGGCGCCGCGAATTGCGCTCCTTCCCCCGCGACGAAGTCGTGGGGGAAGGGTGGGATGGGGGCACCCAGCGCTTCGAACGCCTCCCCATCACCGACCCATGACCGACCCCCGCCGCTACGCGCCAGCCACCGAACGCAATCGCGACCCGATCCTCGAGGTATTGCGCGGTATCCTGCCCGCGCGCGGACACGTACTCGAGATCGCCAGCGGCACCGGCGAGCACGTCGTGTGGCTCGCACAACGCCTGCCGACACTCACGTTTCAGCCGAGTGATCCCGATCCGGCCAATCGCGCGAGCATCGCTGCATGGATTGCGCACGAGGGCACATCGAACGCAAGCGCACCGCTCGCGCTCGATGCCACGGATGCGCACTGGTCCATCCCGACCGTACCGGACGCGATTCTCTGCATCAACATGATCCACATCGCGCCATGGGCAGCCACGCTCGGGCTCATGCGCAACGCTGCCGCCGCATTGCCGCGAGGTGGCCTGCTGTATCTCTACGGCCCGTACAAACGCGGCGGTGCACACACCGCTCCGAGCAACGTCGAGTTCGACGAGAACTTGCGTGCACGCGACCCGGCGTGGGGGGTGCGCGACCTCGAAGTCGTGGTCGAGACCGCCGGCAACGCAGGACTCGCCCTGGCCGAGACCGTGGCGATGCCCGCGAACAACCTGTCGGTCGTGTTCCGGCGCGACTGAAGTCGGGTTATTTCGCCGTGGCGAGTTCCGGCTCGGGCGCGAGCGATCGCTCCATTTCGCGGCGCAGCTTCACGGCGGCGAGCGATTCGTCGACGATCACGTCACGCCAGCGCACCGGCTGGCCCGCGGCCACCGGCGCCGTCAGCTTCACGCCATGGGCGAGACCGAGAGAAAGTGCGCCGACACGCACCGAGTCCTCGGCGCGCATGAGTTTGCCGACGACCGTGTAGCCGCCTTCGCCATCGAGGATCTCTCCCGCCTTCAGGTCGCGTTTCGCGGTGGCGACGACGTCGGCGCGGAAGCCGGTCGCGCAGCCGGTCGCTTCGCGCCGCACGCCCACGGAAGCCACCGAAATACCGACCTCCAGGCCGATCAGGTGCCAGCGCTTGTACAGGCACGCGTAACGCCCCGACGGGTCGGTACGCACGCCGTATTCGGTGAAGCAGCGGCGGATGTATTCGGTGTCGCCCTCGAACACGACCCACACGCCGAAGCGGATGTCGTAGGGAATCGGGCGGCCGTCCGCCTCGAGCGAGGAGATCACTTCCACCTGGCCCTTGTGGTGCAGGTGGCCGCCTTCGGATTTCGGACGCATCACGAGCGGAATGTCATCGACGCTCGCAGGCGGATACGTCAAGCCGTACGGCGCGGGCGTGAGTCCGGTGGCGTTGCACACCGCGGTGCTCTCGATGGCCGGCTTGGAGCCGTCGAGGAAGGAGTTGAACATCTTCGGATTGAGTCCGCCGACCTTCGCCTGCTCCGGCGTGAGCCCGTAGTAGCCCCAGACGGTGTCCGGCGTGGACTGCGCGAAATGCGCCTGCCACTTGTGGCCGCGTCCCGCCGCCACCACGGGGAAGCCGGACGCCCGCGCCCAATCGACGAGATCGCAGATGAGCGCTGGCTGGTCGCCGTAGGCGAGACTGTAGACAACGCCCGCTGCTCGCGCCCGTTCGGCGAGCACGGGACCGCACATGGCGTCGGCCTCGACCGTGACCATCACCACGTGCTTGCCATGCGCGAACGCAGCGAGCGCATGATCCACCGCGGCGATCGGATTGCCCGTCGCTTCGACGATGATGTCGATGCGCGGATCGGCGACCAGCGCCTGCCAGTCGTCGCCGACGTGCGTGAGGCCACTCGAGAACGCTGCGTCGAGGGACGGCGCAGCGTAGCGACCGGGTTCCCAGCCGACCCGCTCGAGATTCACTTTCGCATTCGGAGGCGAGAGATCGGCGATGCCGGCGAGATGCAGGCCCGGCGTCTTCGGCACCTGCGCGAGATACATCGCGCCGAATTTTCCGGCGCCGATCAGGCCTACGCGCAGGCGCTTGCCCTGCGCTTCGCGTTCACACAGCTTGGCGTACAGGTTCATCGCGGCCCCCTACGCTGCGAGGGCTGACTTCAGCGCGGCCTCCGGCGTGCCGTCCTTCCAGGGCAGCGGCACGTCGTACCCCTTCAGGAGGCAGTCGTCCGGCAGGCACTCGATCGGCGTGAAGTCCCGATGCGCGATGTACTCCGGCCGCTTGAACCGGCGGATGTGATTCGATACGGCGCAGAGGCTCAGGTACACGTTGATCCGGTCCCACGGCGACAGGTTCGACGAGGACGCGTGCACGAGGCACGAGTGGAACAGGATCATCGATCCTGCCGGTCCCTTGGGCGCGACGATGCCGCCGCGGTCCACCAGCTTGCGAATGGTGTCGTGGTTGATGGTCCACAGCGGATAACTCGTGGTCGACGTGTCGTGCGCCGCATCGATCACGCCGAGCTTGTGGCTGCCCGGGATGAACATGAGCGGCCCGTTGAACTCGTTCACCTCGCCCAGGAAGATCGCCACGTTCATCGCGCGCGGCGTGGGCATCTGGTCGTCGTTCATCCAGGTGCCGTAGTCCTGGTGCCATTGCCAGACGTCACCGTCGAAGGCCATCTTGCCGTTGATCTTGAACTGGTGCATGTACACGGCTTCGTCGAACAGCTGCACGATCGGCTCGATCATGCGTGGATGGCGCGCCAGCTTCGCGAAGGGATTGTTGTAGAGGTGCGCCGCGAAGTTGGTGCGCACCGCGTCGCTGCCCTTCTCGCGCACGTTCTCCGGACGGTGCTGTGCGTAGATGGACGGCACCTCGTCGAGAAGCGCCTGCACCTCGGCGGGCGCGAAGAGGCTGGGGAAGAAGAGATAACCCTCGCGATCGAAATGCTCGAGTTGTTCCGGGGTGAGTTTCATGCTTGCTCCCTATGACGTGCGAGTGTTCAGGATGCTGCCTGCAATTGGCGGTCGAACTCCGCGGCGAGATTGCGGCCTGCCTCTTCCGCATGCCGCCGCGCCAGCTTCTCCGCGCGATCCGCATCGCCGGCCGCGATGGCTGTGAGGATCGCCTCGTGTTCGTTCCAGACGACGTCGCGCACACGGGCCGATTGCAGGACCGCCCCCATCGCGCGGCGGATGTGCCGCCATTGGTGATCGGCCGCCAGCGGCAACAGCGGATTGCCCGACGCCTGGTAGATCAGCGTGTGAAATCGGGTGTCCGCATCGATCATGTCGACGATGCGATTGCTCGCCACCGCCTTGCGGCCCTGCGCGACGATCGCGCTATCCAGCTTCGTGCCGGCCATGGCCGCCTTGCGCGCGGCGAGCCCGTCGAGAACGGCGCGCATTTCGTAGACGTGCAGGATCAGCGCGGCATCGAGCGGCGCCACCATGAGGCCGCGCCGTCCGGCGTCGATGACGAACCCGTCCTTCTTGAGCAACCGCAGCGCCTGCAGCACCGGTTGCCGGGACACGTCGAAGCGCAGCGCCAGATCTTCCTGGGTGAGGCGCGCGCCTGGCGGCAACTCGCCGTCGCAGATGGCATCGAGCAGGCGCTGGCGCACTTTCTCGGTGAGGTCGGGCGTGAACTCGATCTGGCGGAGCGAGGGCATGGGTGGGTGCCGGGTCGGGATCAGCGAACACTGTATACAGAATCCTATGGAGGCGCCATCCCGCATCGCAATCGGGCACTGTCGGATTCCCGGCCACTCGCGCCGTCGCGGGAGCCATGAGATATGCCGATCACATCTTGAACCTGACACGCGCTCGGCGAGCACTCACCAAGGGCCAGCCGAGTTAATCTAGCGGCCCTGATAGGTTCATGGTCTGAGACCCATGGAGGTCAGACATTCGTGGTGCGCTGCATCAGCGCGACGCACTGGCTCCTCTCGAGCCGCAATGCAATGCGATTGGCGAGCGCCGGCTTCCGTCAGTATCTGTTGCGACCTGTACTGCGGAGCCACAAGAATTCTAACGACCGCACAGACTTTGCTTGCTGTGAAGACGTCGAACGCCTAGTATTTGGGTCGAAATCTAACAATAAGAAAGATTTTCCTGGTCGCGAGGTACGGTTGGAAGGCACGCCGAAGTTTCAGGCGGGCGGATTCGGAGCACAACGGCACGGGAAAGCACCCGTGGCGGCAAGCGGTGGAATGGAGGGCTGGACCCCGCTGATCGGGTAGCCCATCCGGATTTCTGCTGCACTTGCACACCGACCGTCGGCAGTAGGCGAAACCTCCGGATGTTCACGCAAGCCACGACAGGAAATCTCCCATGGAGGCTGGGGTTCGATGATCGGAGTGCACGCTGTCATCCTCGCCCGGGACGCGCGCCCCTGGCTGGCGGACTACGCACTCGAGCTGCGTGCCGATCCGCAGCTCCTGAACCTTCCGTTCGCCGAATGGCAGGTCGCCGCACTGCATGAAGGCGGCGTCGAGAACATCACGATCGCGCAGCTCAACGAGGCCCCCTGTCCGCCACCGGAAGGTGCGCGCCTGCGCACCCAGGCACTGCCGTTGGGCACCGCCGGCGCCATCGCGGACCTGCGCGACGAGTTGGATGGCAGACCGGTGCTTGTGGTCTATGGGTCGTCCTTCATCGATCCGCGTGACGTGACCGCCCTGCGGGCCGCCGCTCGCGAAAGCGCGCCCGGTTGGGGTGCCATCGTGGGCGTCATCGCCCCCAGCGCCCGCCAGGATGCGCGCGAAACCCTGGCCATCGATGCCGACGGGCAGCTGCGCCACGTCTACCGCGGTCATGAATCGCAGGAACGGCGCCGTCACCGTCGCCTGGCCGGACTGATGTTGCTGGCACCGGAAGCGCTGCGCTGCATTCCCCCCGATCGCTATTTCGATCTCAAGGAACAGCTGTTCCCGGAGCTGCGGGCGGCGGGATTGCGGATCGACACGCTGCCCACCATCGGCACGCTGCCGGTACTCGGCCCGGAAGACTATCTGCGGGTGCAGTTCGATCTGCTCAACAACGACCTGGCGCCGGGCATGACACCGCGAACGGCGACCAGCGAGTCGGCGACTGCGACGGCACTCCCCGGCGTGCAACGGACCGGACGCGTGGAACTGGGGGCCGGCTGCGAGATCGAGCACGGTGCCCGCCTCATCGGGCCGATCCTGATGGGCGCCCGCTGCCGCGTCGAGGCCGGGGCCACCCTGGTCGGTCCGACGGTGCTGGGCGATGACTGTCGCATCGGCCGGGACGCCGTCGTCGTGTGCAGTGCGCTGGCCGACGGCGTCGTGGCCGAGCCGGGCAGCACCATCCGCTTCAGCCTGCTGGGCCCGGACCACACCGTACCGCTCTGGGACCAACGCTACTACATCGATGCGTTGTGCAGCCGGGCCTCCGGCACGCTGCGCGGCGAAGTGCCACCGGTAGGTGCCGGGAGCGGAATGCAACGCGCCGAGGATCGCGGAGAACCCGCGCGCCGCGCGCTCGGTCTCGCGGGCAAGCGCACATTCGACATCGTCATCGCCTTGTCGGTGCTGCTGCTGACCGCGCCGTTGTGGCTGTGCATCGCGCTGGCAGTCCGCCTCGATTCCCCGGGGCCGGTGTTCTTCCGGCAGCGTCGCTGCGGCCTGGACGGACACGAGTTCGGGATGTTCAAGTTCCGCACCATGGTGGTGGATGCCGACGCCATCAAGTACCGCCTGAAGTCGATCAACGAAGTCGACGGGCCGATGTTCAAGCTGAGCGATGATCCGCGCATCACCCGGGTCGGCCGATTCCTGCGCAAGACCAGCCTCGACGAGTTGCCGCAGGTGATCAACGTGCTGCGCAACGAGATGAGCGTGGTGGGGCCACGGCCCCTGCCCATCGGCGAGATGGCGCTCGACCCGCGCTGGCGCGACGCACGCCTGTCCGTCAAACCCGGGGTCACGGGACCATGGCAGGTGTACGGCCGGACCTCACGCGGTTTCCATACCTGGATCACGCTCGACCTGGAGTACGTGCGCAACCGCTCCTTCTGGTTCGACCTGAAGATCGTGGCGAAGACCGTGATGGTCGTGTTCCGAGGCCTGTAGCACGCGAGGAGACGTCGACATGCCGAACTTCGTGCCCTTCAAGAACTATTCCCTGCGCGTGATGGACGCGCTCATCGACGCGCACGGGGTGACCGGTCCGTTCCTGGACGCCGGCTGCGGACGCGGCGACGTGGCGGCGCACCTGGCACGGCGCGGCTGGTCCGGCAGCGCCGTGGATTTCTCGCCCGAGGCGATCGCCGTGGCGCGCGAAGCGCTTCACGGTCTTCCCGTGAGCGTGCACGCCGGCGACCTGCTGGAGGTCGGCAGCCGTTTCCGGACGGTGGTGAGCTGCACGGTCATCGAGCATGTCGGCGACGACGCCGCGCTCCTCGACCAGTTCCGGCAGTGCCTCGGCGACGACGGCGGCTGGCTGATCGTGTCGATGCCGACCAATCCCGATACCGAGTGGCGCTGGGACGACGACTACTACGGCCACTATCGCCGCTACGAGCAGGAAGGCCTGCGGCGGTTGCTGGCCCGGTCCGGCTTCGAGTTGCTGGAGTACTGCGACTACACCTTCCCGGTGTTCTGGGCGATGCGCCGCGCCTACACGCGGTTGCTCCCCGCCAAGGTGCCGGTGAGTTCCGTGAAGGAAGAAAACACCGCGTCCAGCAGCCTGGTGAATGCCTGGGACATGGGTCCGGTGTCCCGGTTGATCGGGGCGTTGCCGGTCTGGCCCGCGGTCTATGCAATGCAGAAACCGTTCCGTCATGGAACACGTGGATTCGAAGCGATGGCGCTGGCGCGCACCGTTCATTGAGAGGAGACGCACGTGAAAGACGAGTGGAGAAAAAGAGTGCTGGTCACCGGCGGTGCCGGGTTCCTCGGCTCGCATCTGTGCGAACGCCTCGTGGAACGCGGCGTCGACGTCCTGTGCGTGGACAACTTCTTCACCGGCGCGAAGGAGAACATCGCCCATCTCCTGGACGATCCGCGCTTCGAGCTCTCGCGGCACGACGTCACCTTTCCGCTGTACGTCGAGGTGGACGAGATCTTCAACATGGCCTGCCCGGCCTCGCCGGTGCACTACCAGTTCGATCCGGTGCAGACCACCAAGACGAGCGTCCACGGCGCCATCAACATGCTCGGCCTGGCGAAGCGGGTGAAAGCGCGCATCTTCCAGGCCTCCACCAGCGAGGTCTACGGCGATCCCGAAGTGCACCCCCAGCGCGAGGACTACTGGGGCCGCGTCAATCCGGTCGGCATCCGCGCCTGCTACGACGAGGGCAAGCGCTGCGCCGAAACGCTGTTCTTCGACTACTACCGCCAGCACAACCTGCGCATCAAGGTCGGGCGCATTTTCAACACCTACGGCCCGCGCATGCATCCGAACGACGGGCGCGTGGTGTCCAACTTCATCGTGCAGGCGCTGACCAACGAACCGATCACGCTCTACGGCGACGGCAGCCAGACGCGCTCGTTCTGCTACGTCGACGACCTGGTCGAAGGCATCCTGCGCTTCATGGCGGCGGGCGACGATTTCATCGGGCCGGTCAACCTGGGCAATCCGAACGAACGCACCATCCGGGAACTCGCGGAGACCATCATCCGCCTGACCGGATCGCGATCACGCCTCGAGTTCCGGCCGCTCCCCGGGGACGACCCCACCCAGCGCTGCCCCGACATCACGCTCGCGCGCGAGCGACTTGACTGGGAGCCGCGGGTCGCGCTCGAGGAAGGCCTGACGCGCACGATCGCCTATTTCGACGATCTGCTGCACCGGCGCGGTCGCCTCGCGACCCTGCGTGCGCCGGTGCCGGCGCCGGCATGAGGCGCCGCCCGATCCGCTCGCCCGGATTGCACCTCGAGGACGCGCCGCACTACATTGCCCCCGCCACGGCAAGACCGTACCCGGATCGAAGCGTCCCGGTGCGGTTCGGGCTGGATGCGACCTGACGTCATGACCTTCGAAACCCAGACACGGACCGGCCTGCGCGAGCATCTGGAGACGATCTTCCGGCATCGCGGCAAGATCGCGACGGTGTTCGTCACCGCGACCCTGGTCGCCACCGCCGGCGCCTTCCTCCAGTCGAACGTCTACGAATCCAGCGCCCGGGTGCTGGTCCAGCACAGCCGGCAGCAGGCCACGGTGGGCGCGGCGTTGACGGCGCCCGACACCACGGCCGTGATCACCGAGCGCGACCAGATCCGTACCGAGATCCAGATCTTCCTGAGTCCGGCGGTGCTGGAGGGAGCGGCGGCCAAGCTCGGCGCGCAGCGGGTGCTGGACCGGATGACATGGCGCTGGGATTGGCTGCGCGAGGCACCGGGCAAGACCTACGCGACGATCAAGGGCTGGTTCGGCGGCACGGCGGCCGAACCGCCGTTGCGGCAGCTGGCCGCGCGGCGCATCGAGCAGCACCTGGAGATCGAGCCGGTTCGCGAAAGCGATGTGTTCGCGGTGACCTTCCAGGCGCCCGATCCCGAGTTCGCCGCGCTGATGGTCAACACGCTGATGGAGTTGTATCTCGACCGCCATCTCGCCGTGCGCCAGGGCATCGTCGGAACCAGCGTGTTCGACGAGGAGGCGCAGCGCCTGACGCAGGACCTGCGCAAGGCGGAAGCCCAGGTGCAGAACTTCAAGCAGGCGCACGGCATCGTCTCGGCCACCACCCAGAAGCAGCTCCTGCTCCAGCAGCTGAGCGACACGGAAACGGCGCTCAAGCGCACCGACGTGGAGGCGATGGAGGCGGACCGGCGCATCACCGAGATCCGGCGCCAGCTCGCCGAACAGTCCGACACCATCGCGCAGTCGACCACTTCGACGCGCAATCCCCTGCTCGAATCGCTCGACCGGCAGGTCGCCCAGCTCGAGCTGGAACGCGCCCAGTACGTGCCGAACAGCCCGGCCGCGCGCCAGCTCGACCAGGAGATCAATGCGATCCGGAGTCGCATCCAGTCCGAGAGCACGAAGCTCGCCGATACCCGGGTTTCGGGCGTGAACCAGAACTACCAGGATCTGCAGAAGTCCCTCGGCCTGGAGCAGAGCCGGCGCCGGGGGCTCGACTCCCGCGGGCAGTTGCGCGAGCAGGCCGAACAGTACCGCCGCACGGTCTCCGAACTGAGCAAGCGCGAGCACGAACTGCACGAACTGGTACGCACTGCGGAAGTAAAGGAAGAGGCGCTACGCCTGTACCTGAAGAAAGCCGAGGAAGCGCGCCTGAGCGGCATGCTCGACCGCAAGCGCATCACCAACGTGACGCCGCTGGACAGCGCCGAACCGCCGCTGCGGCCGGTGCGCCCGCGCAAGGCGCTCACCATCCTCGCCGGCCTGCTCGCGGGCCTGTTCGGCGGCATCGCCGTGGCATACCTGATGGAGTACCTGCGCCGGTCCTTCGCCTCGCGCGAGGAGGCCGAACGCGGCCTGGGCCAGCCCATCGTCGGCGCGATGCTTCACGACCGCACCGCTGGCGCGGCCGCGCAGAACCTGGTCGAAGCGCGCCGCATCACCGAGGCGGTGCTGCAGGCGTACCACAACGATGGCGTGCGCAGCGTGCTGGTGGTCAGCTCCACCAGCGGCGAGGGCAAGACGCGCTGCGTGGAAGCGCTGGGCAGCGGCCTCACGTACGCCGGCCTGCGAGTGCTGGCCATCGATACCCGCCTCGCGCATGGTGCGCTCGGTATGGGCACCACCCCGGAACCCGTCGCCGGCCTGCTCATGCAAGGCGAGCATGCCCAGCTCAAGCGCCTGCGGCTTGCCGACATCCCGGCCACCGCCGGCATGCAAAGCGCGGTGGAACACCTGCGCGGGTTGTCGCAGGAGTTTCGCGACCAGTTCGACCTCGTGCTGCTCGACGGGCCCGCGGTCAGCGGACAGCCCGACGTGCTGTGGCTGGCCTCCCTGGCCGACGCCGTCCTGATGGTGGTGGAGGCCGAGCGCACGCCGGCCCTATCCGCCATCAACACCCTGCGGCTGATCCGCGAGGCCGGCGGCAAACCCCTCGGCGTGGTGCTCAACAAGCGCCGCTTCGTGATTCCCCAATGGGTCTATCAATGGCTGCTCACGCCCCAGACCCGAACCATCGCGAGCTGACAGCATGACCAATTCCACGAAGGCACTCTCTCCCGCCGATCCGCTCTGGGTCGGAAAGGACGGCTGGTATCAGCCGCACGACTACTGGCTGTCGCTGTGCGGCCTGTACCGGCACTACGCATTCGCGCTCGAACGGGCCGGTCCGCTGGCAGGGCGCACGCTGCTCGATTGTGGCTGCGGCAAGGGCCACACCTCGGTGATGCTCGCCAAGCACGGTGCACGCGTCACGGCCTTCGACACGTCGGAGCCCGATCTCGAAATCGCGCGGGCCCTCGCGCTCGCGAACGGCGTGGACGTGACGCTGCGCCGGCTGCCGTTCGAGCAGCTCGACCTGCCAGACGGCACCTTCGACGTGGCCTTCGGCGCCTGCGTGCTGCACCACGTGGATATCCCGAACGCGGTACGCGACCTGGGCCGGGTGCTCAAACCCGGAGGGCGCGCCGTGTTCATCGAGAACTCCGCCGCCAATCCGCTGCTGATGCTGGCCCGCCGCCGCCTGGTGGGCACGCTCGGGATTCCCCGCTACGGCGACGACCATGAGCATCCCCTGCGCCGGAGCGACCTCGATGCCATCCGCGCGAGCTTTCCCGGCACGATGCAGGTTCATTACCCGGATTTCCTGTTCTTCCGCCTCGCCGACTTCTACATCTTCCACAAGCGCTCGGCGGTGCTCACGTGGCTGACCGCGGCGCTCGATCGCCTGTGCGGACGCATTCCCGGCGTGCGCAAGCTGGGTTATTTCCTGGTGATCGAGTTGTCGCGGCGCTGACTCCGGCTCGTCCACGCACCGACGGAGAAACCCGATGAAGCCCATTTTCCTCGCGCTGTTGGCCGCCCTGATCCTGTCTTCGGGCGGGATCGGAACGGCGTTCGCCAAGTCCGAGAACGAAGTGAAGCCCGAGCGCGCCGTGGGCTGTCGCACCGACGCGAAGCCGCCGGCACCGCGCTCGAAGGAGTTTCCCGACGCGATCAAGGTGTTGCCGCCCGAGCAAGGTGCCTATGCCGGCCTCTACAGCATCGGCACCACCCGTGCGGACTATCGGGAAGCGCCCGCGAAGCTGGGCTACACGCCGGCGATCCTGTTCACCTTCCACGACTGGATCAGCGACGCGGATTTCTCCAAGTCCAAGCCGAAGCTGCGCACGTTCGAGGACCCGATGGAGGACGCCTCCGCCAACGTGGTGCAGATGGCGGCGGAAGCGCAGGAGAAGGGCTCGGTGCTGGCGGTGACGTGGGCGCTGCAGTGCTGCAACTGGGGCTCCACCCCGTGGTGGTTCGGCTTCGGCAAGACCAAGATCACCACGGCACGCGTGTTGAACGGCGACTTCGACGACTACATCCGCACGGTGGCGCGGCAGGTCAAGGCCTACGGCAAGCCCATCATGCTCACGCTCTACAGCGAGTTCAACATGCAGGGAGCGTTTCTGTTCGGCAAGAACGGCGATGCGCGCATCGGCGACGCCGATCACATCTGCAAGTTCTACGGCGATCCCACGCTGCCGGACGGACCCGAGCGCGTGCGCGATGCCTTCATGAAGGTGATCGACCTGTTCCGTGCCGAGGGGGTCAGGAACGTCACCTGGTTCATGTACGCCGCCAGCGGCTACATGGACCCGCAGCACGACGACTACAGTCCGTGGCTGCATCCGAAGTTCTTCTATCCCGGCGACGACTACATCGACTGGGTCGGACAGAGCGCCTACTTCGTCGACCCTTCGTGGAACTACAAGGTGGGCGAGGATTCCAGCGTCATCGCGCGTGCGCTCAAGCCCGGCTACGACGCCTGGGGCGAAGTCACCGCCCGACCGATGTTCCTGCCCGAGTTCGGCGCATCGGGAACCCTGGATAGCGACCGGTCGGCGGTGCTGCGCGAAGTCATGCGCAACTACCTGCCCACGCTGCCGCGGGTGAAGGCGTTCACGCTCGCCGACTTCCTGATCGCCGAGATCTGCTGCCTCCAGCCGCGACTCGGCGTGAAGTTTCCGCAGGAAGTGACTGCGTGGCGCGAGAACGTGAGCGACAACCCCTACTACCAGAAGCGACTGCGCTTCGGCGCGCCGGCGCGCTGAGCGCGAAGCACGGACAGGATGGCATCGGCAGCATGAGCGACTTCGCGGGACAATCGGTCTTCATCACCGGCGCGACCGGCTTCATCGGCTCGCATCTCGCGCGCCGCCTCGTGTCGCAGGGCGCGCGCGTGAGCGCCCTGATGCGCCCGGGCTCCAGCACCCGGCGGGTCACGGACATCCTCGACCGGATGCAGGTGTTCGAAGGCGACCTGAGCGATCTGGGCGCGCTGCAACGCATGCTCGCGACGGCGAAGCCGCGCTACCTGTTCCACCTGGCCGCCTACACGCTCGTGGACCGCGACTGGGCCCACGCCGAAATCGCGATGCGGGTGAACCTCGAGGGCACCATGCACCTCACCCACGCGCTGTCCGGCATGGAGCTCACCTGCATGGTGAATTCCGGCACGTGCGAGGAGTACGGCGATGCGCCGCCGCCCATCGACGAGGAACAGCCGGCGCAGCCCGTGTCGCCCTATTCGGTGTCCAAGGCCGCTGCCACGCTCTGGTGCCAGATGCTGCACCGTACCGCGCAGATGCCCATCGTGACCGTGCGTCCGTTCCTCTCGTACGGCCCGTGGCAGGAACCGGTGCGGCTGATCCCGCAGGCGATCCTCGCGGCCATCGACGGCAAGAACCTGCCGATGACCAACGGCGAACAGACGCGCGAGTTCACCCACGTGGACGACATCGTGGACGGCTATCTGCGCGCGGCGGCGACACCGGAGGCGGCGGGCCAGGTGATCAACCTGGGCAGCGGCATGGAACACCAGGTGCGCGACGTGGTGCGCACCATCTTCGTACTGGCACAGGCTCGCGGTCAGCCGTTGCTCGGTGCCGTGCCCTATCGGGCAGCGGAGATCTGGCGCTGCGTGTCGAGCAACGCCAAGGCCCGCCGCATCCTGGGCTGGCAACCGCGCATCAGCCTCGAGCAGGGCCTGCGCGACACCATTGCGTGGTACCGCAACCATCGCGCCGCCGCCGGCGGCGCCTGAACGACGACAAGGAAACGACATGAGCGAAAGCGTCATCGGCCGCGCCCTCGAACTCAAGGGCGATCATCGCGGCTGGTTGCTCAAGGTGCTGATGCGCCACCACATCGAAGGGCCGCGCGAATTCGGCGAGATCTACGTGACGATGGCCCATCCGGGACAGGTGCGAGGCAACCATTACCACAACAGCGCCACCGAATGGTTCTGCGTCGTGCAGGGCGTGGGCAAGCTGGTGACCGAAGACCTCGCCACCGGGGTGCGCGAGGAATACATCCTCGATGCCGCCGCGCCGCACACGGTACAGGTGAATCCCAACGTGGCACATGCGATCCAGAACGTCGGCACGGAACCCATGCTGCTCCTCGCGTACGCCGACGAGCCCTACGACGCCGCCCAGCCCGACGAGGTGCGCCGCATCGTCGTGGCGCCACCGGCCTGAGGCCAGCGCGAACGCCGTGCAGCACGCCTTCGTGTCCAGGCCGGCCGCGCTCCAGGGTGCGGCATTCGTCGCCGCCGGCCTGCTGCTCGGGTCCGCGAGCGTCGCGCTCGGAATCAAGTCCCTGGCGCTGGTCGCCGCCGCGGTGGCCGTCGCCTTCATGGCGATCCACCCGGCGGGCAGCCTCTACATGATGGTGGCGACCATCCCCATGGCGCTGGACTTCGGTGGCGGACTCACCGTCACCCGCATCACGGCGCCACTCGCACTGGTGCTGGTGTTCATCAATGCCGCCACGCGCCGCTGTCCGTGGCCGCGGCTGCTGCAGTGGCCGGAGGGCGTACTGGCCGCAGCCTTCATCGGCATGGTGCTGGTGTCGGTCAGCTACGCGCCGGACAAGGCACTCGCCGTTACGGAGCTGGGGCCGTGCGCGGTACTGGCTGCCTTGTTCTACCTCACGCTGACCTTCACCCGAGACCCGCGCGATCTCGATCGGCTCGCCTGGATCCTGGTCGCCGTCGCCCTCGTGGAAATGCTGGTCACGCTCGCGCAGGTGCACTACCGCTTCGTCATGCCGGGCTCGTGGCGCCCCGCGGCGCTGGAGAACATCGACGTCACCAGCAAGGGTTTCCGTGCCGAAGGCACGACGGCGCACCCGATCTTTCTCGCGGGCTTCTTCCAGATGGCGCTGCCGTTCTTCTTCCTGCTGTTGTGGCGCACGCGCCACACTTGGCTGCGCGTGGGCCTGGTGCTGTCCGTGCCGCTCGTGCTGTACGCGTGGAAGAGCGCCTACGCGCGGAGCTCGATGATCGGCATGGCCGCCATGCTGCTCGCGGCGATGGCCCTGTCGTCGCGCATCGGCCGTATCGCCGTGCTGGTGGGCTCCGCCGCCGGCGCCGCGTTGCTGGCGGCCTACGGCTTCAGCGTCGAGGACATCATCCGTGACGTGGACAGCATCGAAGTGCTGCACGAGATGTTCAAGGGTGCCGACCTGTACGGCAGCGTGGATTCGTTCCGCTTCCGCATCGAATCGTGGGCCGGCGGGTTCAACCTGTTCCTCGCGCATCCCTGGACCGGGGTGGGCATCGGCCAGGCCGTAACCAGCTACATGCCCTACCTCCCCGGATGGGCGCAGAGCCCGGCGCATCCGACCGAGATTCACAACGTGTTCATCGAGGCTGCCTGCGAGCTCGGCGTGCTCGCGCTCGCTGCACTCGTCGGCCTCTGGGTGCTCGCTTTCGCGTCGCTGCGCCGCGCCTTGCGCGATCCGCGGCTTCGCGCCTATGCGCAAACGCTGCTGGTGGTGCTGGTGGGCCAGCTCGCCTTCCTGACCTTCACGCCCATGGTGCGCGACATCTGGTTCACGCTGCCCCTGGCGATCGCCCTGGGCCGCATGGCCCGCACCGGAAACACGGAAACCGCCCGGCCGGTCGGAGAGCCGGCCGGCGCGAACGCATGACCGCCATGCGCTTCGCCATCTACGTGCCAGCCTACAACGCCGCGAGCAAGATCGCGCAGACGCTCGAGCGCATTCCGACAACGGTGCTCGAGCAGGCCGCCGAGATCCTGGTGGTGGACAACGCCAGCAGCGACGACACCGCGCAGGCCGCGCAGCGCTGGGCCGATGGGCGCGACGTGGCCAAGCTCACGGTGATCCGCAATGCGCACAACCTCGGCTACGGCGGCAGCCAGAAGCTCGCCTACCGTCGGCTCGCGGCGGCGGGCCACGAGGCGGTGGTCATGCTGCACGCGGACGGCCAGTACGCGCCTGATCTCATCCCGTATCTCCTGGAGCCGATCGAGCGCGGCGAGGCGGACATGGTGTTCGGTTCCCGTCTCGCCGGCGACGCCCTCGCGGGCAACATGCCGCTGCACCGCTATCTCGGCAATCGTGCGCTCACCGCCGTGGCCAACCTGGTGCTCGGCTGGAACCTCACCGAGTTCCACTCGGGCTTCCGCGCCTACCGCTGCGATGCGCTGGCCAAGTTGCCGCTGGAACGCTGCGCGGACTACTACCACTTCGACGTGGAGATCCTGATCCAGCTGCGCGTCGCGCGCCTGCGTGTGATGGAGCGGCCCATCCCCACGCACTACGGGGACGAGCCGAACTACCTCAATGTGTGGCGCACCGGCTTCGCGATCCTGGGCATCCTGGGGCAATACGTCTTGCACCGGCTGGGCGTGCGCCGCGTGGCGAAGTTCGACCTGGCACCGGCCCGTTGAAGTCCCTGTCCGCCACCGCCGAGTCGTCGTCCGTCCGCTCGCTGGCCGGCGTTCCCGAATCCATCTGGCTCGGCCTCGCCGTGGCGCTGGTCGGTGCATTCCTGCTGTTCACGCTGCGCGCCGGGCACGACTGGGGCGATGACTTCGCGATGTACATCGCCCATGCGCGCAATCTCGTCCAGGGCCTGCCCTACGGCGACACGGGATTCATTCCCAATGCCATGAACGTGCCGGGACCGCCCACGTACCCGCCGGTCTATCCGCTGCTGCTCGCGCCGCTGTATCACGTGTTCGGCATGGATTTCACGATGATGAAGGCGCAGAACGTGGCGCTTCTGCTGCTGGCGCTGATGGCGATCCACCGGTGTCTGCGGCGTGAGCTGTCGCCCGCGTGGTCGCTCGCGCTCGTGGTGATCTTCGGTCTCAATCCCTGGCTGTGGGAGTTCAAGGACGAGGTCCGTCCCGACATCGCCTTCCTGCTGTTCTGTTTCGCTGCCTTGTGGCTCGCCCTGCATTTTGCGCGCGTCCCTGCGCAGTCGATGGCACAAATGGTGGGCCGCGGCGTATTGCTGGGTGCTGCGTTCTACCTCGCCTACGGCACGCGCAGCCTCGGACTCGTGTTGATTCCCACCGTGCTGCTCGCCGAACTGGTGAACCGGCGCCGGCCCACCGGCAGCTCGATGATCGCGCTCGGGGTCTTCGCCGCGCTGTGGGCGCTCCAGAACATCCTGCTCCACACCGACCGCGAGTACGGGCACTTCCTCACCTTCGATCCCAAGTGGGTGGGCTTCAACGCATGGATGTACTTCCGTTCGCTGTCGGTGCTGTGGAACAACGGCTACAGCGCCGCGCTGCGGGGACTGATGTTCCTCGCCGTGCTCGCGCTCGCGACGTACGGCTATGTCCGCACGGTGCGCCGCCAGATCACCGTGCTCGAGATCTTTCCGTGGTTCTACTTCCCGCCCCTGGTGCTCTACTGGGTCGGGGAGATGATCCAGCAGCGCTACGTGCTGCCGCTGCTGCCGTTGATGTTGTACTACGCCTTCCTCGGCGTGCGCGGCGCCCTCGCGCGCCTGCCGGCAGCCATGCGCGCCGTCGTTCCGTCGCTGCTCCTCGTGCTTGTCGCGGCGCAGTACGCAGCGCGCTACAGCACGCTCGAATTCGGGCCGCTGAACGTCGGCGTCACGCGGCCGGAAACCGTTGCCCTGCTCGACTTCGTGCGCACCCGCACCGAACCGAAGGACGTGTTCGTGTTCGGCAAGCCGCGCCTGCTGGCACTGTTCACCGGCCGGCCCTCGGCCTTCTACTACGGCAACAACACCGACCCGCAGCTCTGGAATTACCTCCGCCAGGTCGATGCGCGTTACCTCATCGTGGCCAAGCCCGATGCGCTCGCACAGGAGATGGACTACGAGCAGCCGCGGCTGCTCGCCGGCTTCGTTTCCCGCCACCCGCAGCAGCTGTCCGTGGTGTACTCCAACGCGGACTTCGATGTGTACGCCATCCGCGCCGTGCCGGGGCGGGAGGGCTAGACGGCATGCGAGCGTTCCGCCGGACGATGATGGTCTACGGCGCCAACATGGCGCGGGCCGGCCTCGGCTTCATCGTGACACTGTTGGTGGCGCGGTTGCTCGGGCCGGAGCAGTTCGGCATCTATTCACTGTTCATCGTCGTGATGGTGGTCGCGCACAATCTGCTCGGCGAGGGACTCGACCCGGCGGTCGTGCGCTGCTTCGCGCGCTACGCCGACCGGCAGCCCGAGCGGGCCCGGCAGGTGCTGCAGGCTTCCCTCGCGTTGCGCGTCGGGCTGGCGCTCCCGATCGTCGGGGCGGGCTGGATGGCGGCGCCATGGTTTGCCGAAGCGATCCTCGGCAACCACACGCTGGCACTGCCGCTGCGCATGGGTCTGCTGTGCGGACTGACCGCGAGCCTGTGCACGTTCACGCTGGCAGGCCTGCAGGCGCGGGAACGCTTCGTCGCCTACGCCGCCCTCACGCCTCTGGTGAACACCTTGCGCGTGGTTGCCGCGCCGCTGCTGCTGGTTCTGGGGTTGTTCACCCTCCCGTGGCTGATGGGACTGCACGTAGCCCTGTTCCTGGTCGGCGCGGTGGCCGGCATGTGGCTGCTGCGCGATACGTTCGCGCACTTTCGGGTCGAGGCCGAACTGGCGCACGAGCTGCTGCACTTCAGCAAGTGGACGGCGCTCGCGAGCCTGAGCTTCCTGCTGCTCGCCACGCTGAGCGTGCCGGCGCTAAACGCCCTCGGTACCGCGCACGACGCGGGACTCTATGCGGCAGGCGCGTCGCTGTTGATGGTGGTCGACCAGATCACCGTGGCGATCCTCACCGTGCGCGCGCCGGCGGTGAGCCGCCTCGAGGATCGGACCGCGTTCCTGGCGTACGTGCGCAAGGCATTGCCCACCGCGCTCTATCTTGCGCTGCCGCTGTGCCTGCTCACGCTCGCCGCGCGACCGTTGATGCTGCTCGTGTACGGCGCCGAATACGAAGGCAGCGCGGCCGTGCTGCAGGTTCTCATCGCCGGCTTCCTGGCCACGCTGATCGCCCATCCGTTGTCCCTCGTGTTCTACGCCATGAACCGCCCCGACCGGTACGCGGTGACCGCGGTCGCGGCATTCCTGGCCTGGGCCGCGGCCGCATGGATCCTGATTCCGACCAACGGCGCCCTCGGCGCGGCCATGGCCGTGTGCATCGCGCGTGTATTGCAGGCGGCGCTGATCGGCGCACTGCTCTGGCACGGGCTGCGCGAAAGCCCGGCGCCGGCCAAGGTCCAGGGGTAGACAGCGTCATGCGCAACCCGCCACCCGCCGCAAAGCCCCTGAACGTCCTGTTCGTGCGCAATGCCCGCGGCATCGTCGACGTGACCGGCGCCGAGACCTATCTGTTCAACCTGATGACGGCGCTGCAGCGAATGGGCGCGCGCTGCCTGCTGGCCGCGAGCATCCGCCCCGACCTGCCGGATCCGCCGTGGCTCAGGGAGCTGCGGCGGCGCGAACTGCCGCACGTCACCATTCCGGTTGCGAGCAAGTTCGGCCTCGGCGACCTCACCGAGGTGCGCCGCCTCGTGCGCAGTTTTTCCGCCGACATCGTGCACGGCCTCGACCATCGCGCGGACGTGGTGGCGCTCCTGGCAGGGCGCGCCGCCAATGTGCCGGCGGTCGCGTCCTTCTTCGGCTGGACCAACTGGAAGAGCGACTCCCGCAAGGGCCGCCTGTACGCCTGGATCGACCGCCGCATCCAGAGCCGGCTCGATGCCCTGATCGTGGACTCGGCCGACGTGGGTCGTCACGCGGACTGGGGCGATCGCGGCGCGCCGCTGCTGGTGGTGCCCAACGGCGTGGATACGCAGCGGTTCGATCCCTCGCGCGCGCTGGAGGATCTCAAGTCGCAACTGTTCGGCCGCTCCGACGTGCTGCTGTTCAGCATGGTGGGTCGCGTCCATCCCAACAAGGGACAGATCGAGTTCGTGCGCGCTGCGCACGCACTGCTCGCCGAGCATCCGGATACTCGCTTCGTGATGATCGGCGATGCGCCGCGCGGCTACGAGGGCTACAAGCAGGAAGTGGCCGAGCTCATCCGCACCCTGGGCGTGGAACGCGAGGTGCTGCTCACCAACATCCCCTCGGCACAGGTGCCGGCGTTGCTGGCGAGCACCGACGTTCTGATGGCGCCCTCGCACCTGGAGAGCTTCAGCTTCACCTTGCTCGAAGCCATGGCGATGGAGCGTCCGGTGCTCACCACCGAAGTCGGCGGCAATCGCGAAATGATGACGCACGGCGAGAACGGCTGGCTGGTCCCGGCCGGCGACGTGCCCGCGCTGGTCGACGCTGCGCGGCGGCTGATCGCCGATCCCGACCTGCGCCGCAGGCTCGGCGAGGCGGCGCGACGACGCGTGCTGGCGGAATACAGCGTCGACACCATGGCCGCGCGCACCGCCGCGGTCTATCGCGAGATCATCGCCTGGCGGACGCACCGGCAACTCTCGCGCACGCAACTGCGCGAGCGCCTGGAGCAGGCTCGCCTGCTGCGTCCGGGCTCGCCCCTCTAGAGAAAGCCCCAAGCCATGCACGTATCCGTCGTCGTTCCCGTCTACAACGGCGAGCGCACCATCCGCCCCTGCCTCGCGAGCCTGCGCACCCAGCAGGGCTTCGACGGCAAGCTGGAGATCATCGTGGTGGACGATGCCTCGCGCGACGGCACCGCGGCCTTGGTGGAGGGGCTCGCGAAGGAGTCCGCGGGGACCGACGTGGTCCTGCGCCTGTTGCGGCAGACGCCCAACCAGGGCCCGGCCGCCGCGCGCAACTACGGCGCCGCGCAAGCCTCCGGCGACGTGCTGCTGTTCACCGATGCCGACTGCGAGCCCGAGCGCGACTGGGTCGCGCAGATGACCGCACCGCTGCGCGCCCTGCACGTGGCGGCCGTGAAGGGTGCGTACCTCACCAAGCAGCCGGAACTGGTGGCGCGCTTCGCCCAGGCCGAATTCGAGTCGCGCTATCGCCTGCTCGCGCAGCACGAGTACGTGGACGTGGTGTTCACCTATTCGGCTGCGATCCGCGTCGCGGTGTTCCGCGCGGTAGGCGGCTTCGACACCGGCTTCCCGGTCCCCGACAACGAAGACACGGACCTGTCGTGGAAGATCTCGAGCGGCGGCCACAAGATCGTCTTCAACCCGCGTGCCATCGTCTATCACCAGCATCCGAACACGCTGCGCAGTTATCTTCGCAAGAAGTACTCGCGCGCTTACTGGCGCGCGTGCGTCTATCGCCGCTTCCCCGGCAAGGCGGTCAAGGACTCCTACACGCCTCAGAGCCTCAAGCTGCAGATCCTGCTCGCCGGCCTCGCCGGCCTGGGACTCGTGTGCGCGCCCTTTTCCCAGGCAGGCCTCGCGCTGCTGGTCGCCTCTCTGTGCGCGTTCCTGCTGACCACGTTGCCGTTCGTCGCGGGCATGCGAGGCCATCGGCTCGACGTGCGTCTCGCGGCACCCGCGTTGATCTTTGCACGCGCAGTGGTGATGGCCGCCGGGCTGCTGAGCGTCATACCGCGCCTGCTGCGCAAGGACCCCCTGGCCCGCGTGCCGACCTGACCCTGCCTACTCCGACGGGTGATCCATGTTGAACCATCGCAAGATTCTTCTTCTCCTGTGCCTGCTGCTCGCCGCGGTCGGCCGTGGTCACGCCCAGGTCGCCGCGCCCACCGACTTCAACCTCGGCCCCGGCGACGTGCTGAGCGTTTCCGTCTGGAAGCAGCCCAGCCTGACGCTGGTCCTGCCGGTCACGCCCGACGGCAGCATCAACTATCCGTTGATCGGCCAGGTGCGCGCCGCGGGCCTGACCGTGAAGCAGCTCGAACTGCTGCTCACCGAGCGCCTGCGCGAGCACGTGCGCGAGCCGCAGGTCACCGTCACTTTGTCCGAAGCGCGCAGCTACCGCGTGTACGTGGTCGGCGAAGTCGCGCATCCGGGCGAGTTCGAGGTGAAGGCGCCGGTCACCGTGCTGCAGGCCATCGCCATGGCCGGTGGCTTCACGCCCTTCGCGAGTCGCGCCAGGGTGGTGGTGGTGAGCCGTACGCCGGGCGAGCCGCGGCGCGCCTTCGACTACGAAGCCTTCGTGAACGAGAAGAAGGGCGCGGACAACTTCGTCCTCTCCCCCGGCGACACGGTGGTGGTGCGCTAGACAGGCCGATGCAACGGATCCGCATTGCATCGGCCTGCGCGTTGGGCGCGGCATTCGTGATCGCCGTCCCGGGCGCCCGCGCGCAACAGCCGCCGTACATGTCGGCGGGATGGTTCGCGCTGGCCGCCTTTCCCGTGCCCTCGCCCCTGAGCGACCCCAACCACGTGCCGGTGGTGGACGTACCCGCGCGCGAGTTCGGCAATCGAACGCTGGTACCGGCACGCCGCAAGAGGGTCGGCTTCGAACCGCGCATCGGCGTGACCGCCGAATACGCCGACAACGTGTACTTCACGCCGACCGATCGCGTCGGCGACATGATCGCCGTGGCCTCCCCCGGCGTGAACTACCGCGCGGAGACTGCGCGCAGCTATTTCGAAGGCGACTACTCGCTCGAGGGCGCCGCGTATGCCAGCGAATCGCAGCTGTCCAAGCCGATCGAGGCGCAGACCGGTTTCCTGTTCTGGAACTTCGTGCCGACACCCACCACCCGTGTGGTGGTCGTCGACAACCTCCAGCAGTCCGAGGATCCGCTCGGGCAGTTGGTGCCCGGCGTTCGGCCGGGCCGCAGCACGACCACCCGGAACTTTTTCGACGGACAGATGTTATGGCGCGTGGCGCCCACGATCGATCTGCGGGCGCGCCTGGGCAGCGTCGTGCAGCATTTCGAGGATCCGGCCGAGGTCGACAACAGCCAGACCGACCTCGAGGCGGGTGCCTTGATGATGACCGGCGCGCGCAATCGCGCCGGCGTGAAGTACCGCCACCGCAACGCCGACTTCCAGGGCGCTCCGAACGCCAGCACCGATACGGTCGCGGCGGAAGACGAATTCAGCCTCTCGCCGCTCGTCACGGTGCGAGGCCTGGCCGGGGTCGCGTCGGTGCAGGGCGCCAGCGTCGACCAGCGCACCGTGCTCGGCGCTGCACTGATCGCCACCACCCGCGACGCGCTCATGGGCCTGAGCTTCGACCAGGACGTGCGCACGGCCGGCGGCCTGGGCTCGCTGTTCTTCGCCCGCACCGCCACCGCATCCGCGCGCTGGCGGCTCGCGTCGCGCTGGTACCTGTCCGGTGCCGTCAGCTTCTCGACCTACGAGTCGCTGGGGACCGACGGCCTCGAGATCGACGTGTGGGAACCGCGCGTGACGCTGAGCTACACCGTGAGTCCGGGGGTGGTGGTGGCGGCACGCTACATCCATGTGGAGCAGCAACCCAACGTGGGCCCCGCGACGCAGGCGAGCCGCATCGGCGTCACGCTGGCATTCAGTTTCTGAGGGATCGAACGTGCAAGGGAGAGGGCAATGAAAGTGGTACTGCTGGCCGGCGGGCGCGGGACGCGCCTGGCGGAAGAAACGTCGGTGCGACCCAAGCCGATGCTGGAGATCGGCGGCAAGCCGATCCTGTGGCACATCATGCACACCTACGCGCATCATGGACTGCGCGAGTTCGTCGTGGCGTGCGGCTTCAAGGCCGAGATCATCAAGGAGTACTTCCTCAACTTCTACCTGCACAACAACGACTACAGCGTGAACCTGCAGGACGGTTCGCGCGAGCTGCTCAACGCGGGTCCGATCGACTGGCGCGTGAGCGTGGTGGACACCGGGCTGGACACGCTCACCGGGGGGCGCGTGCAGCGCCTCAACCGCTACCTGCGCGACGGCACCTTCATGGTCACCTACGGCGATGGCGTGGGCAACGTCGACATCGGTGCGCTGCTGGCGTTTCACCGATCCCACGGCAAGCTCGCCACGGTCACGGCGGTACGCCCGCCGGCGCGCTTCGGCGCCCTTCAACTGGACGGCCGGCAGGTCACGCGCTTCGCCGAGAAGCCCCACACCGAAGGCGGCTGGATCAATGGCGGCTACTTCGTGTTCGAGCCGCGTGTGCTCGACTACCTGGACGGCGACAGCAGCACGCTGGAAGGCGAACCGCTGGAGCGCCTCGCGCGCGAAGGCCAGCTGATGGCGTTCCCGCACGAAGGCTTCTGGCAGCCCATGGACACGCTGCGTGACCGCCAGATGCTCGAAGCCCTGTGGGCAGACGGCAACGCGCCGTGGAAGGTGTGGAAGTGAGCGTGCAGCGCGAAGCGTTCTGGCGCGGCCGGCGCGTACTCGTCACGGGGCACACCGGCTTCAAGGGGAGCTGGCTCGCACTGTGGCTGCAGCGCATGGGAGCACAGGTGATCGGCTTCGCCTTGCCGCCTGCAACCACGCCCAACCTGTTCGAAGCCGCTCGCGTGGCGCAGGACATGGACAGCGTGATCGGTGACGTGCGTCAACGCGTGTCGTTGCAGGACGCGGTCGCGCGCGCACGCCCGGAAATCGTCTTCCACCTCGCAGCCCAATCGCTCGTGCGCCGTTCCTACCGCGATCCGGTGGAGACCTTCGAGACCAACGTCATCGGCACGGCCAACCTGCTGGAAGCCGTTCGCGTGACCGGCGGCGTGCGCGCCTGCGTGAGCGTGACCAGCGACAAGTGCTACGAGAATCGCGAATGGGTGTGGGGCTACCGGGAGAACGATCCGATGGGCGGCCACGACCCCTACAGCAGCAGCAAGGGCTGCGCCGAACTGGTGACAGCTGCATACCGGCAATCGTTCTTCCACCCGGATAGGCACGCCGAGCATCAGGTCGCGCTCGCCAGTGCGCGCGCCGGCAACGTGATCGGGGGTGGCGACTGGGCCGAGGATCGCCTGGTGCCCGACATCGTGCGCGCCTTCGCCGCCGGCGAGGCGGTGCACATCCGGAGCCCGCACGCGATCCGACCATGGCAGCACGTGCTCGAGCCGCTCGCAGGCTATCTACTATTGGCCCAGCGTCTGGTGGAGGACGGTGCGCGCTACGCCGAGGGCTGGAATTTCGGACCCGACGATGCCGACGTGTGCACCGTGCGCACCGTCACCGAACAGATCCGGTCGCTGTACCCGGGCGGCCGCGTGACCTACGGCGAGCAGCCCAACGACCTGCACGAAGCCACCCTGCTCAAGCTCGACTGCTCGAAGGCGAAGACGCGGCTCGGCTGGCGGCCGGCCTGGCCGCTGGAACAGGGCCTGCGCGCGACGGTGGAGTGGTACCTCGCGCAGCGCGCGGGGCAGGACATGCGAGCGTTCACGCTGGCGCAGATCGAGCGGTACTCCGCCGCCTGAGTGCGCTTCGGTCATGTCTTCACAGAACCTGCGCATCCTGTTCATCGCGCCGGCGCCCCGCGCCGGGACGCTGCAGTACACGCACAACCTAGCGGAAGCGCTGGCCCGGCGCGGACACCAGGTGCAACTCGCGACCGGGATCGGCTTCGAACTCGCCGATCAGCCGCGTCGGTACGACGTGCTGGAAGTGTTCGACCGGTTCCGCCCGCGACCGCTGCGACTCGCGCGCTTCCTGTGGCGTTACCTCACCTTCCGCCCCCACGTCGTGCACCTGCAGGGCGCGCAGCATCCTGCCTTCTACATCGTCCTGTGGGCGTTGCTGCGGCTGCTCGGATCCGCGCGCTTCGTCTACACGCCGCAGGACGTACTGCCCAACACGCTGCGGCCGCATCACGTCCGGGCCTTGCGTTTCCTCTACGCCCGCATGAAACATGTGTTCCTGAACGCGCGCCAGAACGAAGCGCTCGTGGTCGACAACTTCCATGTGCCGCGCGACCGCATCACCGTGCTGCCGATCGCCGACCTCACCGCCTTCGTCCGCGAGGGCGTGGCACCGGAGCGTCCGCACCTCCCGGATGGTGCACGCGTGGTGCTGTGCTTCGGCCTGATCGAACCGCGCAAGGGTATCGGCACGCTGATCGCCGCCGCACCGCTGGTGGTCGCGCAGGTTCCGGACGCCGAGATCCTGATCGTGGGCAAGCCGCTGATGGACATCGCCCCGTTCGAGCGGCAGATCGCGCACGCGGGTCTGAACGCCCGGGTGAAGCTGATGCCGGGCTATGCCACGTTTGCACAGATGCGCGGCTATTTCGAGTGTGCGCGCGTGGTGGTGCTGCCCTACGAGAGCGGCTGGAACAGCGGCGTGCTGGCCTCGGCTTTCGGCTTCGGCAAACCGGTGGTCGCCACGCGCGTGGGCGGATTCGACGAAGTGGTCGAGGACGGCCAATCCGGACTGCTGGTCGCGCCCGGAGATCCTCGCGCCCTGGCCGAAGCCCTGGTGCGCGTCCTGCGCGACGACACGCTCTACGCACACATGACCGGGCAGGTGCGCCGGGTGGCCGCGTCGATTTCCTGGGATCAGGTCGCCCACACCACGGAAGCCTGCTACGAGACGGTCCTGGGCGTGGCGAGCACCGCATCGGGCACTGCGATGCAGGAGCGCCCATGATCACCCGCCGCCTCGGTCGCACCGACCTCGTGGCCTCGATCGTCGGATTCGGCTGCTCGCGCATCGCCTCGCTCGCGACCGCTTCGACGCCGGCCGAAGTGGAAGCCACGCTGCTCGAAGGATTTGCGGCCGGCATCAACTTCTTCGACACTGCAGACGTCTACGGCCAGGGCGACAGCGAACGCTTGCTCGGCCGGCTGTTCGAGCGCGATCGCGAGCGGGTGATCTTCTGCACCAAGGCCGGCCTGACCGTGGGACCGTTGCAGGGCGTCGTGCGCCTGGTGAAACCGATCGTGAACCCGGCCCTGCGCCGCTGGCGCGCCGGCCGGACCGCCACCACCGCGGCGCGCCAGCGCAGCGAGCGCCAGTGCTTCGATCCAGGCTATCTGCGCGGACGCATCGAAGGCAGCCTGCGACGGCTTCGCACCGATCGCATCGATCTCTTCCTGCTGCACAACCCGCCGCCTTCGATGGAGGGACGCGCGGAGGTGGTCGAGTTGCTGAGCGCCCTTCATCGCGAAGGGAAGCTGCGCTACTTCGGCGTGTCGTGCAGCACGATCGAGGATGCGCCGAAGTGGCTGGACGAACCCGGCATCGCCTGTGTGCAGCTGCCGCTCCAGGCCTCCCGGCTGGGAGGGGCCGAAGGCGTATTGAAACTCGCGGCGGCCTGCGAGGTGGGCGTCATCGCCCGCGAAGCACTCGGCGGTGGTGCCCTGTTGCGCGAGGGCGGTCCGGGGCCCGCGCTCGCACCGCTGCTCGCCCGGCCGGAGATCGCGACGGTCCTGCTGGGCATGACCTCGCGTTCGCACCTGCGGTCCAATCTCGCGGCCATCGGGGCTGCGGCCTGAATCCGGATGTTCATCGACGCGCGCACCCTTGCCGGCGACGAGACCCTCGAGTGCGACGTGTGCATCGTGGGCGCCGGTGCCGCTGGCGTTTCGCTCGCCCTGGAGCTGGTTTCGTCCGGTGCGCAGATCGTCGTCCTGGAAGCCGGGGGAGAGAAGCGCGCCGGGCGCAGCCAAACGCTGTACGCGGGCGTGGTCAACGATGAAGTCCGGCACCTGCCGCTGGACCAGGCCCGCTATCGCCAGCTTGGCGGCACCACTTCGCTATGGGGCGGTCGCTGCATCCCGTTCGATCCGATCGACTTCGAAGCGCGGCCCTGGGTGCCGCACAGCGGTTGGCCCGTGAGCCATGCCGACATGGTTCCCTACTATCGCCGCGCCCACGACTGGTGCGAGTGCGGTGCCTTCTCCTACTCGGTGCACGACGCCCTGCCCGACCGACCGCCGCAGATGATGCCGGGCTTCGAGGACGGGCCGGTGCTCGCGTCCACCGTCGAACGCTGGAGCCCGCCGACCCATTTCGGCAAAGCCTACGGCGAGCGCCTGAAACAGGCCGGCAACGTGCGCGTGTTGCTGCATGCCGTGGCGGTCGAGTTGATTGCCGTACCCGAGGGAACACGCATCGCCGCGGTGACGGTCGCAACGCTCGGCGGTCACCGCCTGACGGTGCGGCCGCGTGCCGTCGCGCTCGCGGGTGGCGGCCTGGAAACCACGCGCCTGCTCCTCGCGTCCGACCGGGCGCATCCGAACGGCATCGGCAATCACTCCGATTGGCTCGGCCGCGGCTACATGTCGCACATCCACGGGGCCGTCGCGCGCGCGACCCTCACCGCACCCGGCGAAGTGATGTTCGGCTACGAAACCGATCCGCAGGGCGTCTTCTGCCGCAGGCGCATCACGCTGTCCGCGGACGCGCAGCGCGAACGGCGACTGCTCAACCCCTACCTGCTGCTCGACCGCCCGCTGCTGGGCGACCCAGCGCACGGCAGTGCGCTGCTGTCGGCTGCATTCCTGCTCAAGCGCTTGCTGGGCGGCCGGCAACAGGAACGCCTGGGCCGCGGCAAGTACGCGATCTACTGGCAGCACCTGAGAAACGTCCTCGCGGGTTCGCCGCAGGTGGTGTCTGTGCTGCCCCGGTTCGGCCGCCAGCGCTTCCTGCAGCGACGGCGCGTGCCCTCGCTGCTGCTGCGCTCGCGCAGCAACGAGTACCACCTCTACTTCCAGAGCGAGCAGGTGCCCGATCGCGAGAACCGCGTGCGCCTCGCCACCGAACGCGACGTACTCGGGATGCGGCGGCTGCGGCTCGACTTCAAGGTGAGCGATGCCGACGTGGACAGCGTGCTGCGCACGCACGAACTGATCGATGCCGAGCTCCGGCGCCAGGGCTGTGGCCAGCTGAGCTACGAAGGCGACGACGTGCGCGGCGCCATCCGGGCGTGCAAGGCGGTGCTCGGCCACCACATCGGCACCACGCGTATGGCGCGCGATCCGGCGGACGGCGTGGTCAACGAGGACTGCCGCGTCCATGGCGTGGCCAACCTGTTCGTCGCCAGCAGCTCGACGTTCCCGACCTCGAGCCAGGCCAACCCCACGCTCACCATCGTCGCCTTCGCGGTGCGGCTCGCCGACCATCTGAAGGCACACCTGCCCGCACTCTAGGAATCCACCCTCATCCGAACGCACCTTCGAGGAAACGATCATGCAATGGAAAGGAAAGAAAGTACTGGTAACCGGCGGTGCCGGACAGATCGGCTCGCATCTGGTGGCTCGTCTCGTCGCCCTCGGGGCGCGGGTATCGGTCGCGGACAATCTCTGGCGCGGCAAGAAGTCCAACCTCATCGACGACGCGGGGCGGCCGGTCATCGATCTGGAGCGTGACTTCCACCAGGTCGACCTGGTGGATTACGGCAACTGCGAGCGTGCCGTGGAGGGCCAGGACATGGTCTACCACCTCGCCGACGTGGTGGCCGGCATCAACTACGTGTTCGGCAATCAGTTCTCGCTGTACAACACCAACCTGCTGATCGATTCGCAGATGCTGCGCGCGGCGATCGCCGGCGGCGTGAAGCAGTACGTGTACGTGGGCACCGCCTGCAGTTATCCGGCCGAGCGCCAGAGCAAGCTCGATCCGCCGCCGTTCAAGGAATCGGACGTCTATCCCGCTTCACCCGAGTCTTCGTACGGCTGGAGCAAGCTGATGGGCGAGATGGGTTGCGACCTGGCGAGCCGGGAGAAGCTCCTGGACGTGGGCCTGCTGCGGCTGCACAACGTCTATGGGCCACACTGCGAAATGTCGCCGGAGAAATCGCAGGTGATCCCCGCGCTCATCCGCAAGGCCATCCGTCATCCCGAGGAAGACTTCGTGGTCTGGGGCTCCGGCAACCAGCGGCGGGCCTTCGTGTTCGTGCAGGACGTGGTGGACGCGCTAGTGGCGGTCGCCGAGCGCGGGCTCAACCAGGGCGCGATCCAGATCGGACCGGACTTCAGCACTTCGATCCGCGAGGTGGCCGAGTACGTGCGCAAGGTATCCGGCAAGGGCCTCACCGTCCGCTACGACACGACCAAGCCGGAGGGCGACGTGGATCGCGCGGCGGACTGGAGCAAGGCTCGCGACGTCCTCGGATGGGCGCCCCGGATTCCGGTCGAGGAAGGCATCGCGCGCACCTACGAATGGTGCGCCCGGCAACTCGCCCGCACGCCGATGAAGGTGTAACACGCACCGCATTGGGTGCGCGCCGCACCATTGCGGGTCAGGGATCGAAGCGGATCGCGATTTTCTCGCACCAATCCGTGACGGCGAGCACCTCGTAGTTGCGATGGAACGCGGCGCAGAAATCGGCCAGGGCGCGCAGTTCGTCGAGCGGACAGTCGAACTCGTCGAACATCACCACTGCGCCCGGCAGCAGGTGCGCCATGCTGCACAGGACGAACATCGTCGATGAGTAGAGATCGGCATCGATGTGGATGACCCGCCTGGGCAGGCGCGGAACGAACTCGGGCTTGGCGAGGAACCCGGGCAGCGTCGCCTGGAACAGGCCTTTCTCGAACGACACGCGAGGATCCGCCACTTCGGGGATCTTGCCGTCGAGATTCCAGATGCCGGCCTCGACGGACCAGCCGAGCAGTTGCCAGCGCTCGGGCAACCCGGTGAAGGTGTCGAACCCGACGAAGCGCGCGTTCGGATGCGGACATCGCTCCGCCCAGTAGCGCACCGCGTTGCCGCTGGCGCAGCCGAATTCGAGGTAGAGGAATTCGTCCTGGCCGTAGCGTTCGATGAGATGGTCGAAGTAGGCCTCGCGCGTGTGGAAGCGCGGCGTGCTCGCATCGAGGCGCTTGCGCTGCCATTCCCGCAAGAGCGGGAAGTAGGCGAGCATCCGCGCCGTGTGGGAGTTGGGCAGGTATTCGAACCAGTGCTTGATTCGCTTCCGGGTTTGGCCTGTGGGAACGAGCATCAGTGCGGATCCTTGAAAATTCCGTTATTGGAGTCGAATACCGTACCGCAGGGTCCCGCGCGCCGCTGGAGGATTCGGCACGGGAATCGGAGCGGAGCAATTGGCGTGCGCAGCGGTCACCGGGCAACTTGCGCTGCCTGGATGGCACCGCCTGCCGCCTGACCGACGAACGCGGCTCGGCCGAAAATCAATGGCGCAAAACCGATCCGGGGACCCAGTAGGTTAGGAGGCGGGACCTCCGATGCGCAAGCCCTTCGACGAACTTTCGCGCGTTCGGAAGGGGTTCGCTTCGACGACGACCGATCAGCTGCCGCCGCAGCTCAATCGCGGCAGCGGGAGGCGGTGCAGATCCTTCACGCTGCTCAGGTAACGATTCTGGATCTCGTAGGCCTCGCGCTCGTCGCGGGTGATGCGCTCGCACTCGCTCATGTTTGCATCGAACAGACCGGCCGAGATCTGCAGGTGGTGCACCAGTTCGTGCACCAGAATCGAACGATTGTAGGTGTTGCGCACCAAGTCGAGACTCTCGTCGAAGTAGACGCCTTCCTCGGTGTGGTAGGCAGCCGGGACACGGCAGGGGCCGTTGCAGAACTTCTGCTGGATGACCTGCTGCGGGACGAAGTGCACTTCGGGGAGCCGTTCCGGGAGGGGGTAGCCCGAGACGAGCTGGATTGCCGTGAAGAGCTCCGTGAGCAGCGAAGAAAGGGGGGCAGCGTCCATCTCAAACCTCCAGTCGACTCCCCCCTGCCTTGAGCTATCGGACCGTCAGGTCGCTTCTTGAGTTTGATGACAGCAATTCCCGGGCCCGCTGGTTGGGTGCGGGCCATGGCAACAGCTTGCCGCGACCCGCCAAACGGGTCGATAGGACGAATGTCATAGTCGGCGCAGGACATGGCCGACACCTCCCGGATGCGGACGATCCGGGCGACGGGTCAGCGTTTGACGCCTTCCTTCCAGTTGGATCCCTCGATGCCCATGGTCTCGAGGTAGGCGCCGATCTTGTAGATGTCGTCGTTCTTTAGTACGCCTTTCCAGGCAGGCATGGCCATGGTGCGGCCGGGCTGCTGGCGCCCTTCGAGCACCACGTGCACGTAGCCCTTGAAACCCAGGTCGAGCTTGCGCAGGTCGGCGCCGTTGCCCCGCTCGCCAGCGCCGTCGGCACGCCCGCCGTGACACGCGGCACACACGCCCCGGTACCAGGACTTACCCTCTCGCATCGCCTTCTCGTCACCGGAAAATGGATTCACGTCGGGAATCTCGTCGTCCGCCACCGCGGCGGCGACCGTCATCCCCAGCAGGATGGCGAGCGACCAGGCGCTCCATCGATCTCGCGAAAAACGGTTCATTGCCACTGACTCCCTGTAGCCGGCGTGCACCCCTTGGGGTTCACGCGAAAAAAAGGGCGCGCACTTGCGCGCGCCCCGATGCCTTCAATGCCCTCTTAGCGGGTGAAAGCGACGATCGCGTGGCCGAACTCGATGCCATGCGCTTCGTCGCGGCCGAAGCCGGGCGTTCCGCCCAGCGCCTGCACGATCAGCTGCTTGCCCTTGTGCATGAACGTGATCGGGCCTGACTTGGCCGCGATCCCGGTGTTCATCTCATAGAGCCGCTCGCCCGAACGCGCATCGACCACCGTGAACTTGCCGCCTTGCGTCGTATAGATCACGAGGTTTCCATTGGTCGTCAGCATGCCGCCCGCATAGCCCGGCTTGCCCACTTGCGTGTCGCGCCAGACTTCCTTGCCGGACTTCACGTTGACGGCCTTGTCCACTTCGTCGCCGAACATGAACTCCTGGTAGGCACCGAAGTGGCGGACGTTGCTGATCAGCTTGATGTCCTCGAATCCGTACTTCATCGAGGATTCCGTGGCGGCGAGGTACACGTTGCCGGTGTTCGGGTTGTAGGCGTTCGGGTACATGTTGACCCCGCCGAGCAACCCCGGAGAAATCTCGATCGGATCGCCGCCTTCCTTCGGCAACGCGACCATGTCGATCGGACGTCCGTTCTTGTCGTAGCCCTTGATCCAGTTGATCCGGTCGACGAACTTGTCGGCCCTCAGGAACTGTCCGGACTTCGCATCCAGATGATGGATGTAACCGGTCTTGTTGGGCTGCACGATGGTCTTCTTGCCATCGATGTTGATCACCATGGGCGTCTGCGGAATGTCGTAGTCCCACGGATCGCCGGGCACACCCACGTACCGCCAGTTCACCTTGCCGCTTTCAGTGTTGACCGCGACGATGCTCGCCGCGCCGACGTTGTCCATCTCGCCGCCGCCCCGGTTCTTCGGGTTCCACTCGTAGGCGTTCGCCGTACCCTGGTAGTACATCTTGAGTTCGGGATCGTACGAACCCACGATCCAGGCACCGGCGCCGCCGTACTTCGTGCTCCCTTCGGGCCAGCTGTCGCCGCCCGGCTCGTCGCGACGGGGAATCATGTTCGCCTTCCACAGCAGCTTGCCGTCCTCCGGACTCACGCCGAGGACAAAACCTTCCAGACCGCCCGTGTCGGTACCGTTCATCGGCAGGACGATCGCGCCCGGGATGGCCATCGGGCCGACAGTGCTGATGTAGCCGTTGGAGTCGCCGGCCTTGGCGAAGTCCTTCGGATACACGATGCCTTGATCCTGGTAGTCCTTGACGAACTTGGCCTTGCCCGTCTTGTAGTTCAGGGCGTGCAGTTTGTTGTCGTTCGACAGGAAGTACACGTTCTCGCCCATGATCGCGACGCCGCGGTGCTTGCCGGTGAAGAACGGTACGTTGTAGCCGCCCCAGTCGTCGGGCAGCTTGTGCTCGTACTTCCACACGACCTTGCCGTTGTCCGCGTCGATCGCGAACACCTTGTTGTCCTGCGGGAAGTAGATGAGCCCATCGTGATACAGCGGGGTTGCCTGCGAATCCGTCTTCGCACCGACCGACGTCGTCCAGGCAACCTTCAGATCCTTGGCATTGCGGTTGTTCAACTGCGACAGCACGCTGTAGCGGTGACCCGCCCAGTTGCCGTTGGAATGCAGCCACGAATCGCTCGGATCCTGCCCCAGCATCTGCTCGCTCACCGGCCCTGCGAACGCCACGCCCGCCATCCCGGCGACGGCGAGCGCCACCACCATCGATTTCAACTTGATATGCATTTAGCGACCCCTCCAGAGTTTGACTCGAACCACGGACTTTCGACCTGGTCGAGCGGGTCGGTGCCGACTCCCTGCGCGGCACTGACACCCGCACGCGTCATCGCACCGCGTCGAGGGATGAAGTCGGGAAGGGGACCGTCCGCCGAGGACGAACCGGGGCGGTGTCGATCGAAACGGCCGGGGTACGCACGCATGATCGCGATGCGCCGGCCGGTCCGAGAATACTGGCCTCCTCTCGATGCTCTCCCGTGCTTGCCGGTCTTGCGCCGGGTGCACTTTTCGTCACGCTTGCTGCGGGCAATTCTTTCGATGTCATCCGTATAAGTCAAGGTAGGATTGTTGCCGCGCTCATGTTGCAGCGCGGCGCCCGACCCGGAGGAAATCGAATGAAGAAAATAACGATCGCCGCCAGCGCGATCATTGCGATTCATTGCCAAATGTTTCCCGCCGCCCACGCCGCCGAGGGCGTGGTGAGCTGGGCTGACTCGACCTGCGGCTACTTCATCCTCAAGCTGCCCGAAGGCGAGCCCAGGGACGCCTTTGGCCTGTTCTCCGTCAAGGCGCTGCCGTTGCCGAAAGTCGACGACGTGATCGAAGGCGAGATCGAGACCGCGCAGGAACCGACGCTGCGCAACCAGACCGCAGGCGTCACGCACGACGTCATCCATTGGGCGAACGCGAAGGAAGTGGCGATGCTGGTCCGCAACACGCCGGTCCAGTGCGCGAGCCGCTGGAAGAAGAAAAAGTAGCGCGGTATCCGGGCACTCACCGGTGCACGTCTGTCGCGCCGGCGAAGCCTTTCAGGGAGCGAGCTGCCCGAGCAGCTCGTCGATGCGCTGGCGGGCGCCTGCGGCGGACAGCAGGACCATCAGCGCCAGTCGCGCCTTGGGTCCGCGCAGGTCGCCCGCAAACCGGGCACCTGCGTCTTCGAGATCGCGCCCGCCGCCTCCGCCACCGTAGACCGGCTTCACCCGTCCAGAGGCGCAGCGCGATGAAATCACGACGACGATGCCCTGCGCGGTCGCGTCGCGGACGATGGGCGTGAGTGCGCTGGGCCCGTTGCCTCGCCCAAAGGCTTCGATCACGATACCCGCGGGTTTGCGCGCAGCGATCGCACGCAGGTCGTCGAGGTCGACCCCGAGTGACAGCCGGAACAGCGTGACTCGCTCGTCGAGTTGGTCGACGGCGAACGAACGCCGCAACCGCGGCCGGCGATGGACGACCACGCTCTCCCCGTCGATCTCCCCGAGCGGACCGAGGCTGGGCGACTGAAACGTCTCCAGCGCGCTGGTATGTGTCTTGGCGACGTCACGCGCCGCGTGGATGGCGCCGTTGAAACAGACCACTGCGCCCAAGCCGCGCGCCACCGGCGAAATCGCGACGCGCATGGCGTTCAGCAGGTTGAGCGGCCCGTCCGCCTGCGGGTCATCGTGGGCCCGCTGCGCACCCGTGAAGACGACGGGCTTGTCGGACTCGAGCAGGAGATCCGCGAGGTAGCTCGTCTCCTCCATGGTGTCCGTCCCATGGGTGACGACGATCCCGGCGACATCGCTCCGGGAGGCGAGCTCGTTGATGCGCCGTGCGAGGCCGAAGGCGAACTGCACGGTCATGTCGAAGCTCGCTACCGTCGCGTGGTCGATCACCTCGAGATCCACGACCTCGGCGGCCCGCGGCAGCATCACGAGCAGATCTTCCGCGCGTTGCGATGCCACTGTCCGCCCGAGCGCCGGGTCGTAGCGCGAAGCGATGGTGCCTCCAGTGGCCAGCAGGATGACTTTCGGTTTCATGGGCGCGCGTTCAGCGATGCGCGATGCCGGCGCGCGCCACCATCGCGTGGAGCAGCACGTTGCAGCCCGCCGCGAGATCATCGGCCTTGGCGTTCTCGATCTCGTTGTGGCTGATGCCGCCTTCGCACGGCACGAAGATCATGCTGGTGGGGCACACCCGCGCCATGTAGATCGCATCGTGACCAGCGCCGCTCACGATATCCATGTGGCTCATCTCCATCTCTTCCGCGCCCTTGCGCACCTGGGCTACGCAGGACTCGTCGAACTTGCACGCCGGGTAGTTGGCTACGCGCTCGACGTTGGCGGTGCAATGCTCCGCCTGCGCCAGGCGATCGCACGCGGCGCGCATTTCCTGCTCCATGCGCTCGAGCTGGGCGTCCTCCGCATGCCGCAGGTCCACCGAAAAGCGCACCTCGCCCGGAATCACGTTGCGGGAATTGGGCTTCACCTGCAGGAAACCCACCGTCCCCCGGCCGTTCGGCTGGTAGCGGTAGGCGATCGCGTTGACCTCGTTCACGATTCGCGACGCCACCAGCAACGCGTCCTTGCGCAGGCGCATCGGCGTGGGCCCCGCGTGCGCGTCCTGGCCCGCTATCACCACGTCGTACCACCGCAGGCCCAGCGCCCCCACCACGACACCCAGGACCTTGTTCTCGTCCTCGAGGATCGGTCCTTGCTCGATGTGCGCCTCGAAGTACGCACCGACCGGACGACCGCCCACCTTCTCGGCGCCGGCGTAGCCGATCTGCTTCAGGGCGTCGCCCACCGTGATCCCGTCGATGTCCGCGCGCTGCAGCACCATGTCCAGCGGGAACGCACCGACGAAGACGCCGGACCCCATCATCACGGGCGTGAAGCGCGAGCCCTCTTCGTTGGTCCAGATCGCCAGTTCGACCGGTGCGCGGGTCGTGATCCGCCCGTCGTTGAGGGTGCGGATCGCCTCGAGACCCGCGAGCACGCCGTAGTTTCCGTCGAACTTGCCGCCGGAGGGCTGCGTGTCGATGTGGCTGCCGGTCATGATCGGCGGCAGGCTGTCGTCCTGCCCGGCGCGCCGCGCGAAGATGTTGCCCACCCCGTCCACCTTCACCGTGCAGCCGGCCTCCTCGCACCAGCGGATCACCAGGTCACGCGCCTGCCGATCGAGGTCGGTCAGTGCGAGGCGCCGCACCCCGCCCTTCTCCGTCGCTCCGATCTTTGCGAGCTCCATCAGGGAGTTCCACAGCCGTTCAGAATTGATGGTGGGCGACATCTCGATTCACTCCGACTCCTGGTGCGGTCCGCTCGTGCGACCGGATTTCGCCCTTGTATCATGCATGACTCGCCAGACCCAACAACGGAGATCCGCCCATGGCCGGCCGCAGTTTCCTGTTCATCCCCGGACCGACGAACATTCCCGATCGCGTGGCGCGAGCCATGGTCGGCGCGATGGAAGACCATCGCTCCTCGGCGTTTCCCGAACTGTCGCGCGGCGTGCTCACCGATCTCAAGCAGATCTTCAAGACCGAGAAGGGCACGCCGATCCTCTTCCCCTCCACCGGCACCGGCGGCTGGGAAGCGACCCTCTCCAACACGCTCTCGCCGGGTGACGCCGTACTGGCCGCCCGCCATGGCCAGTTCAGCACCAACTGGAGCGAGATGGCGCGAAGGCTCGGCCTGCAGGTGGAAGCGATCGACGGCGAGTGGGGCGAAGGCGTCCCGGTCGAGCGCTATCTGGAAATCCTCGAGAAGGACAAGGCGCACCGCATCAAGGCCGTGCTCGCCACCCACTGCGAAACCTCCACCGGCGTGGTGAGCGACATTGCCGCCGTGCGCCGCGCGATGGATGCCGCGAAGCATCCCGCGCTGTTGCTCGTGGACACCGTCAGCTCGCTCGGCTGCATCGACTTCCGCATGGACGAATGGGGCGTCGACATCTGCGTCACCGCTTCGCAGAAGGGTCTGATGCTCCCCACCGGCCTCTGCCTGCTCTGCGCCAGCGAGAAGGCGCTCGCCGCGAGCGAGAAAGCCACGCAGCCCCGCTACTTCTTCGATTTCGGCAACATGTTGCGCGCCAACGCAACCGGCTACTTCCCCTACACGCCGGCGACGTCGATGCTGCGCGGCCTGCGCGCGTCGCTCGACCTGATCCAGGAAGAAGGCCTGGAGAACGTCTTCCACCGCCACCACTATCTCGCCTCCGGCGTGCGCGCCGCGATCCTGAACGGCTGGAAGCTCGGCCTCTGCGCGAAGGCGCCGAAGTGGTACTCCGACACCGTCACCGCCATCGTAGTGCCGGAAGGCATCGACGCGGCAAAGGTGATCGACGTGGCCTTCCGCCGCTACAACCTCGCACTCGGATCCGGATTGGCGAAAGTCGCGGGCAAGGTGTTCCGCATCGCCCACCTCGGCGATCTCAACGAACTGATGCTGCTCGGTGCACTGGCCGGCGTGGAGATGGCCATGCTCGACGTGGGTATCAAGATCGAACCGGGCAGCGGCGTGGCAGCCGCGCAGAACTACTGGCGCGGCAACGAGGCGCTGCTCCGGAACAAGGTCGCTCGCAACGAGGAGGGAGTCGCCTCCGCGGGCGCAAAGGAAGGCAAGCGCTGATGACGCATCACGTCGTCATCCTCGAACGCGACTCCATCCAGGCGAACATCCGCCGCCCGAGTTTCGAACACACCTGGGCCGAGTACCCGTCCACGACGCCGGACCAGGCGGTCTCCCGGCTCAAAGACGCCACCATCGCGCTCATCAACAAGGTTCAACTGCGCGAACCGACGCTGGCGCAGTTGCCCAAGCTCAAGATGATCGCGGTGACGGCCACGGGCTACGACTGCATCGACGTCGAAGCATGCCGCAAACGCGGCATCGCGGTGGCCAACATCCGCAACTACGCCGTCCACACGGTGCCCGAGCACACCTTCGCGCTGATCCTCGCGCTGCGCCGCAATCTCGTTGCGTACCACCACGACGTTCGCAACGGCCTGTGGCAGAAGTCCTCAGCGTTCTGCCTGTTCACGCACAGCATCGGCGACCTGCACGGATCGACCCTGGGCATCTTCGGCGAAGGCGCGATCGGCCAGGCCACTGCCGCCATCGGTCGCGGGTTCGGCATGCGCGTGCTGTTCGCCGACCACGCGCCGCCGAAGATGGAAGGCGTCGACTTCACGTCCGTCGAGAAGGTACTCGCCGAATCCGACGTGCTGTCGCTGCACCTGCCGCTGACGCCCGCCACGCGCGACATGATCGGCATCGAACAGTTTCGGAAGATGAAGCGCAGCGCGCTGGTCATCAACACCGCGAGAGGCGGACTGGTGAACGAGGCGGCGTTGATCCAGGCGCTCGACGAAGGGCTGATCGCAGGGGCGGGGTTCGACGTGCTGACGAGCGAGCCGCCGCCGGACAACCACCCGCTACTTCAGGTGAATCGACCGAACTTCATTCTCACGCCTCACGTGGCCTGGGCGTCGAATGAAGCGATGCAGGCGCTGGCGGATCAGTTGATCGACAACGTCGAGGCCTGGGCGGCGGGGAAGCCGCGGCATCTCGTCACCTGAGATCGGACGAGATTCCACTTATCAGTAACCCATCCGTAAGCCCCTCCTTGCCAGAATCCCGACGCGGATTCGGGTCATGCCTATCGCCCGTCCCCGCACAAAGCGGCGGCGTGACCCTCACGCCACCCGATTCCAACAAACCTCGGGAGCGAACAAATGCAAGGCAACAAGAAATGCACGGGCAAGTTGCGCAGGGGAGGCCTTCTGGCTGCGGCGATCGCGGGAGCCGGATTGTTGGCGGCATTACCTGTTCAGGCACAGGATAAGCCGGTCGGGACCTTCGGGTGGTTCGGCGTAGGCAAGGCGCTCGAACTGGAGAAGGGGCACTGGTACTGGGTCGGGGAGTTCAGCGGTTCGTTCTTCAGCGACAAGGGCCCGGGCGGCATGATGCACTTGGCGGGCATCCGGTGCCCGGCCTACTTCGATGCGAATTTCAACACCAACAAGAGCAACGCGGGCGGCTACTGCATCATCCAGGATGCGGACGGTGACCAGGCCATCGCATCGTGGAAGAACGCGGGGAACCCGGGCCCCGGTGGTCGTGGCCCCGGGACGTTCGAGTGGACTTCCGGCACGGGGAAGTACAAGGGTCTCACCGGCAGCAACAACTTCGTCGGCGTGACCCAGATCAACTGGGTCGACGGCACGACCAGCGGCTATGCCACCTGGAACAAGTGATCGAGTGACGGGTGCGTAACGGAACGAAGCCCCGCCGTTGCGGGGCTTCGTTGTTTCAGGCGCTCGCCAGGATCGTGTTGCGCACGATCGGATAGATCTGGTTCTGCCAGCGCTTGCCGCTGAACACACCGTAGTGGCCGACACCCGCCTGCATGTGGTGGCGCTTCATGAACGGGCGCACGCCGCTGCAGAGGTCCTGCGCGGCCAGGGTCTGACCCAGCGAACAGATATCGTCCTTCTCGCCCTCGATGGTGAGCAGTGCGGTGCGGCGGATCGCGCGCGGCTCCACCTTGCTGCCGCGCCACGTGAGCTGACCCCGCGGCAGCGCGTATTCCTGGAACACCGTGCGCACGGTCTCGAGATAGAAATCCGCCGAGAGGTCGAGCACCGCGAAGTACTCGTCGTAGAAATCCTTGGTGATCTGCGCTTTCTCGTGGTCACCGGCGGCCAGGAGTTCATACATCTCGACGTGCGCCTTGATGTGGCGCTCGAGGTTCATCGACATGAAGGCGGAGAGCTGCACGAAACCCGGGTACACGCGCCGGCCACCGCCGGGGAACTTCGCCGGGACAGTCGCGATGAGGTTCTTCTCGAACCACTCGATCGGCTTGCTGGTGGCGAGCTCGTTGACCTTGGTCGGGTTGATGCGGGTGTCGATCGGGCCGGCCATGAGGGTCAGGCTGCGCGGTTGCGCGGGGTTGCCGGCCTCGGCCATCACGGCCACCGCCGCGAGTGCGGAAACGCAGGGCTGGCAGACCGCCACCACGTGGGCGCCCGGGCCCAGGAACTCGAGGAACTGGATGACGTGTTCGGTGTATTCGTCGAGCCCGAACTTGCCGTGCTCGATCCCGACGTCGCGCGCGTTGTGCCAGTCGGTGATGTAGACGTCATTCTCGGGCAGCAGCGTCTGCACGGTCCCGCGGAGCAGGGTCGCGAAGTGCCCCGAGAGCGGCGCGACCACCAGCACGCGAGGTTGTTCGGCGCGGGTGTCTTTGCGGAAATGCAGCAAGGTCGCGAACGGGGTAACCAGGGCGGACTCTTCGGTGACACCGATCTCTCGATTGCCGTTGGTCACGGTGTTGATGCCGAAATCGGGGCGGTGGTGGCTCAGCGCCGCGCGCGACAGCAGCTCGCACGCGGCCGCCCAGTGACGCGTCAGGCGGTTGGACTGGAACCCGTTCGCGGAGGGGTTCAATGCGTCGGCCGTCATGCGCGCCAGGGCGCGAACGGGCTCCATCAGATCGGCTTGGGTCTGGTAGACGTTATAGATCATGGGGAGGAGCGATTGGCCAGGGGGTGACAGCGGTGCGGCGGGCGAAGCGGGAGCGGTAACGGCAGTCTCGAGGAACGCGCGGCGGGCACGAGCGGTTGTCCGGTCCGGCGCCACAGCCTCATAATCCCACCGAACGGTGCCTCAGGCCAGAATCGGGGCGTCGATCCGTCCCGCGCTTCGATTCTGCCTCAAGTCGGCGAGCCGCAGCGACTCCCGTCGATGTCGCTTCACAGGCCCCACAGACCATGTCCAAGGCAACGCTCACCCTCAACAGCCGCAATTACGGGGCCTGGTCGCTGCGCGGATGGCTGCTCTGCCGCATGGCCGGGCTCGATTTCGCCGAGGACGCGATTCCGAGCGACGACCCGTCCATGCGGGCCGAGCTACTGGTTCTGTCGCCTTCCTTCCTGGTGCCGCGGCTGGAGCACGACGGCGTCCGGGTCTGGGACACGCTCGCGATCGCCGAGTACCTGAACGAGATCCTGCCCCAGGCCAACCTGCTGCCGGCGGACCGAAAGGCGCGTGCCCACTGCCGGGCGATCTCCGGCGAGATCCACTCCGGCTTCAGCAGCCTGCGGGCGGCCCTGCCCATGAACCTCAAGGCGCGTTATCCCGGGTTCAAGGTCTGGGCCGGGGCGGAAGCCGACATCCAGCGCATCGCCACCATCTGGAAGGAGTGCCTTGCCGCGTACGGCGGCCCCTATCTGTTCGGCAAGCTCACCATGGCCGACGCCATGTTCGCCCCCGAATGCACGCGTTTCGCGACCTACGACGTGAAGCTCGACGACGCATGCCGGGGGTACGTAGACCGCATTCTCGCCCTGCCCGCCATGGTCGAATGGCGCAAGGCGGCCGAAGTCGAGCCCGATGACCTGGAAGAACTCGACGCGGAATTCTGAGGAGCTCTAGTTCATGCACGATCTCGTGATCCGTGGCGGCACCGTCGTCGACGGTACCGGCACTCTGCGCCGTGAAGCGGACGTGGCCGTCGACGGCGACACCATCTCCGCCGTGGGCCATGACATCAGCCAGGGCCGGCGCGAGATCGACGCGCGCGGGCTGCTGGTGACGCCGGGCTTCGTCGATATCCACACGCACTACGACGGCCAGGCCACCTGGGATCCATTCCTGACCCCGTCGTCGTGGCACGGCGTGACCACGGCGGTGATGGGCAACTGCGGCGTCGGGTTCGCGCCGGTACGCCCCGGCACGGCGCCGGCACTGATCAACCTGATGGAAGGCATCGAGGACATTCCCGGCACCGTGCTGGCCGAGGGGGTCAAGTTCAACTGGCAGACCTTTCCCGAGTACCTCGACGTGCTCGATCGGGCACCGAAAGTGCTCGATATCGGTGCACAGATGCCGCACGCGGCACTGCGTTATTTCGCGATGGGCGAACGCGGGCTCGATCATGCGGCCACGCCCACCGACGCCGAAATCGCCTCCATGGGCGAAACGCTCGAGCAGGCGCTGCTTGCCGGGGCGCTGGGCTTCACGACCTCGCGCACCATCAAGCATCGCGCGCGCGATGGCCGGCTCACGCCCAGCCTGTCGGCGCAGGAGCCGGAGCTGTTCGGCCTCGCGGCGGCGATGAAGCGCGCGGGCCGCGGCGTGATCGAGGTCAACTCGGATTTCGGCGAAGGCGAGTTCGACATCCTGGAAGCCGCCGCGCTGGCCTCGGGACGGCCTTTGTCGCTGCTGCTGCTCCAGGTGAACAACGCACCTGAACTGTGGCGCGACACGCGCGACCGCATCCATGCGGCCCGTTCGGCTGGGATCGAAGTGACCGGCCAGGTGGGTAGCCGGCCCATCGGCGTGATGTGGGGCCTGGAGACCAGCAACCATCCCTTTTCCACTCATCCGGCCTGGCTCGCGTTGTCGCACCTCTCGCCCAAGGAGCGCTATGACCGCCTGATGCGCGATGCGGATCTGCGCCGCGTGCTGGTGGAACAGCGGCCGAACGACGAACACACGCGGATGATCGAGGCGGCACTGCCGCGCACCTATGCGCTCGACGACAGCTACGACTACGAACCGCATATCGATGACAGCATCACGGCACGCGCGGCACGAGCCGGCACGAACCCGTGGGCGCTGGCGCTGGAGACCATGCTCGCCGACGGCGGCAAGCGGCTGCTGACGCACACGTTCGAAAACTACTACGGGGGCGACCTCGAAGTGGTGCGTGAACTGATCGACGACGAATACACGGTCATGGGCCTGGGCGATGGCGGTGCGCACGTTTGCACCATCTGCGATTCCAGCGCGCCGACGTTCGTGCTCACGCACTGGGCGCGCGACCGCAAGCGCGGCGAGCAGCTACCCCTCGAGTATCTCGTGCGGAAGCAAACGGCGGCGACAGCGCATTCCTATGGGCTGCACGATCGCGGCGTGCTCGCGCCCGGACTTCGCGCCGACATCAATGTGATCGATTTCGATCGCCTGAAGGTGATGCCGCACGAGGTGGTCTACGACCTGCCCGCCGGCGGCAAGCGCCTGATGCAACGCGCGCAGGGGTATCGGCATACGTTCGTGGCGGGTGTGGAGACGGTGTGTGCCGATGAGCACACCGGGGCGTTGCCGGGGAAGTTGATTCGGTAGTTTCCTAGCGCTCGCTGGCCGCACCCTGGCCCCCACCCTGACCCTCCCCCACCTTCGGCGGGGGAGGGGAAGTACGGCCCCTTCCTCCACGACGGCGAGGACGCGAAATACGCCCCTTCCCCTGCGACGCAGTCGTGGGGGAAGGCGGGGGATGGGGGCAGCGCCCTGACCTACTTCCCCGCCCGACCAATCAGCACGGCCCGCAGCGTCGCCACGGTCCGCTGAACGACATCCGCCGGTTTCCATCCGCGCTCGATCACCAGGTGCTGCCAGGTGTCCAGATGGACCAGGTGATAGCACCAGTCGGCGGCCGTTTCGACACTCCAGCCCCGAGCCAGCCGCCCATCGGACTGAAGCCGCTGCATGACCGTCAGCAATCCGTCACGCAGCAACTGCATCCGGCTATCCAGAGCCTGGCGCGCGTCCTCGTCGGAGGCTGCCGCTGCCTGTAGCGCGTATGCCACCTTGAAGACCACCGGAACGTACTTGAACCAGTTGCCCACCACGGCCTCCAGCAGCTCGTCGGCCGGCTGATCCAGACGGGAGCGCTTCATGCGACCCAGTTCGGGCGACGTCACGTCGCGATGCTCGACCATCGCCAGCAGGAGCCCCGCGCGGCTGCCGAAGTTGACGTAGACGGTCTGGCGCGAGACGCCGGCCTCGCGGGCGATCTCGAGCAGCGATACCGAAGCGTCCTGGCGCTCGCCGATCAGGCGCCACGCCGTTTCGAGGATGCGCGTGCGCACGTCCAGGGGGGTGTTTTCCGTGGCCATGGAAGGGAGTTTACACGCGTAAATCATTCGTGCTAGTTTACGTCTGTCAATTGACGCGTGTAAATCAACCACGAGGGAGGGCACCATGACGCTATTCGAAACGTTCCGCGCCGCGCACATCCTGGCCGGCGTCGCCGTGCTGATTTCGTTCTGGGCTGCGGCCGCTGCCTCCAAGGGCGGCACGACGCATCGCCGGTTCGGCCGCATCTATCAGGTGGCGATGGCCGCACTGCTGTCGGCGACACTGGTCATGACCGTGAGCATGGTCACCGGCGGCCAAGTCATGCGCGCAGTCTTCAACGTCTACGTCGCGCTGATCAGCGTCGCTTCGGTGTGGATGAGCTGGCGCTCGATCGCCGACAAGGCCGACGTCGACGCCTACCGCGGCCTGGTCTGCAAGGGACTGTGCCTGGCGTTGGGGGTGTACGGGATCTTTCTGTTGACCATGGTGCCCCGCATGGATCAGCCGGCACGCATGGCGCTGGCGTTCGCTTTCGCCGTACTCGGCCTCACGATCAGTGCGATGCTGCTACGACGGATCGTGCTCGGCGCCGATCATCCGCGCTGGTGGCTGTCGGAACACCTCACGGGAATGGCGCTCAACTTCGGTGCAACGCATGCCTCGTTCTCCATTCTCGGTCTGGGTGCGCTGTTTCCCTTCGTCAAGGAACCGTGGAATCGCACGGCCATCGTGGTGTCATGGATGCTGGCGGCGCTGGTGGTGAGACTCTGGGCGGGCCGACGCTTCATGGGAGCGCGCCCCGCACGCCCTGCCGAAACTGCCTTGGCGACAATCCGAACTGCCGCCGGAACGCCCGGCTGAAATGCGCCGCGTCGCTGAAGCCCCAGCGGAAGGCGATGGCCGACACCGCCGCGTCCGGCGATTGCAGCAGGTGTTGCCGGCACCGCGTGAGTCGCTCCTGCCAGACCCAGCGCTCGACCATGAGGCCACCTTCCTCGAAGATTCGATGGAGCTGGCGCGTGGAGATACCGTGCGCAGCGGCGATCCGGATCGGGCTCAGCTCCGGATCGCCGAGATGCAGAAGAACGAAAGCCTGGATGCGCTCGAGCAGATCCTGGTGCCGCGCCGAGACCCGCTCGTGCATCTCGTCGTCGTCGGGCGCGAGCGCCATGCCGAGCAGATCGATCGTCGTCGCGAGCAGGCTCGGCACATGCGCGGTCTGCACGCGTTGGCGTTCGCGTGCGAGCACCCGCAGATGATTCGCGAACAACGCGCCGCGTCCGCACGTGCCTGGAATCGTGCGCGCCACGTGGTCGGCAGCCCGCGGCAGGACACCCGTGAGCAGGCGCTGCGGCACCAGTAGTGTGATCTTCGAGAGCTTCGCACCCACGGAAAACTCGATCGGCTGGCGGCTGTCCCAAAGGGTGAAGTCGCCCGGCCCGAGGAGCGCTTCCCGGTTCGACTGGCGAATGCGCTCGACGCCGTCGACCACGTGCAGCACACCGAAGTACTCGTCATCCGATCGACTGATCTCTGTTCGCGTCCGCGCGCCGTCACAGGGGTCGCAGACACAACTCATCACTCGCCCGGCACCGAGCCCGTGCACTTCGAGGGCGGCCGAGTAGGCTCCCTCGCGCCGCTTCGGCATGACCCATGAGAGATGGGTCTCGTTGACCGCATCGCGCCATCCCGCGAACTGCCGGGCGCTGGCGATCCGGTGCGTCGACCAGGTCGTCGTCGATTGACTCGCGTGCATCGCGTGGCTCTCCTCCGTGGACCATCCGGATCGCTGCCGGCGTAGCTTCGCTGTGGATCAAGTCCCCTGGCGTGCTGGGGCAAGACGCCGTGCGCAGTCCGTTTCGATAATAGCGCCGATTCCACCGATCGCATCCGGGCGGAAGCCGAACCCCACGCAAACCAGCAACGACGAGGAGACATCATGGGCGCAGCACTGTCGGACGAAATCCTGCTCAGGACGGGCGACATGCCCTGGATCAATTTCGGGGCAGGCATCGACTACAAGATTCTTCGCACGAGCGCGGAGAGCGGTGCATGGACGGTTCTGTTCCGTTGCGCCAAGGGCTCCAGCTTTGCGCCGCACGTGCATTACGGCGCGGGCGAGTACTTCATGTTCAAGGGTGCGATGGAATATCGCATGGGCGGAGCCAAGGCCGGCGACTATGGCTACGAACCGCTGGGCGTTTACCACGAACACACGAACTTCATCGAGGACTCGGAACTGTGGTTCACCAACTACGGCCCGATCGCGTTCGTGAATCCGGACGGTTCCGTGGCCATGCTGCTCGACTGGAAGTTCTTCGCGGATCAGCAGGCGGCCGCGCAAGGGAGTGCAGCGTCGCGGAAAGCGGCCTGACGCTGCTGCCCCCACCCTGCCCTCCCCCATCTTCGACGGGGGAGGGTAACTTCACCCCTTCCCCCACGACGCAGTCGTGGGGGAAGGTTGGGGTGGGGGGAGCGCAGCGCACCACCCCGCGTACTTCCTCTTCACGATTCCGATCATCGCGCCGCTCGTGTCCATGAACACCGCGATCCGCCCGACGTCGGGCCAGCGCTCGAACCAGATGAACTTGCCGTGCAGGCAAGCCATGGCGAACTCCTCGATCAGGAGTGCATCGATACAGCCGCCGTTACAACACCGCCGCGATCGCCTTGCCCATGTCCTCGGTGTTTGCGGTCCCGCCCACATCGGGCGTGCTAGGCCCGTCGGCGAGCACCGCTTCGATCGCTCGCAGAATCGCTGCGGCCGCATCCGCATGGCCGAGATGCTCGAGCATCATGGCACCCGACCAGATCTGCCCGACGGGGTTTGCGATCTTCCTGCCGTAGATGTCCGGAGCGGACCCATGCACCGGCTCGAACAATGACGGGAACGCGCGTTCGGGGTTGATGTTGCCGGAAGGTGCGACGCCGATTGTGCCGGCGGTCGCGGGGCCGAGGTCGGAGATGATGTCACCGAACAGATTCGAAGCGACGATCACGTCGAAGCGCTGCGGATTCAGCACCAACTGGATGGTGAGGCCGTCGATGTGGTACTGGCTGGTCTTCACCTGCGGGTACTGTTTGCCCATGGCGGCGAAGCGCTCGTCCCAGTAGGGCATCGTGATGGAAATGCCGTTGGACTTGGTGGCTGAGGTCACGAGCTTGCGCGGCCGCTGCATCGCCAGTTCGAAGGCGAACTTCATGATCCGGTCCACGCCCTTGCGGGTGAAGATGGACTGCTGCATCGCCATCTCGCGCTCGGTACCTTCGAACAGCCGGCCGCCCACGGCGGAGTACTCGCCCTCGGTGTTCTCGCGCACGACCCAGTAGTCGATGTCGCCCAGCTTGCGGCCCGCGAGCGGGCAGGGAATGCCGGGCAGCAGGCGCACCGGGCGCAGGTTCACGTACTGGTCGAAGCCACGCCGGAACTTGATGAGCGAATCCCACAGCGAGACGTGATCCGGCACCTTGGCCGGCCAGCCGGTGGCGCCGAAGAAAATGCAGTCGTGCGCGCCGATCTTGTCGCGCCAGTCGGGCGGCATCCACCAGCCGTGGCGGTCGTACTGGTCGCAGCTCCAGTCGAAGTGGTCGAACGCGAGATCGATCCCGAACTTGCGGGCCGCCGCATCCACCACGCGTACGCCCTCGGGCATGACTTCCTTGCCGATGCCGTCCCCGGCGATGACGGCGATTCTGGCTGCACTCATGGACTGGACCCCTCGAAGACGTGAACTCGGAAAGCGGGCGAGTGTACCGGCAACCGGGGCGGGGCCGATCCGCCCCGCCATGGAGTGCTTGACAAGATTTCTATATTTCCACGATCATGGAAATATGGAAAACAAGACGGCAGTCCTCGCCCTGGCCGCCCTTGCCCAGGAAACCCGGCTCGGCGTATTTCGCCTGCTCGTGCAGCAGGGTGAAAGCGGCCTGGCGGCCGGCGAGATCGCCCAGGCACTGGGGCTCGCCCCGGCCACGCTGTCCTTCCATCTCAAGGAGCTGGCGCATGCCGGCCTGGTGACTTCACGCCAGGACGGCCGGTTCATCTACTACGCCGCCGACTATGCGGGGATGAACCGGTTGCTCGCCTTCCTCACCGAGAACTGCTGTGCCGCCGACGGCACTGCCTGCGCGCCCGGCGCGGTGTGCGTTCCTGTCACAAAGCCCCGCAACACTTCGCGAAAGGTCAAAGGATGAAACGCTTTCACGTTCACGTGGCGGTCGACGATCTCGCCGCCAGCACCCGTTTCTATTCCGCCCTGTTCGGCTCGAGCCCGACCGTCGTGAAGGACGACTACGCCAAGTGGCAACTCGACGACCCGCGGGTGAATTTCGCGATCTCGCAGCGGGGCAACCCGGCGGGCGTGAATCATCTCGGCATCCAGACCGACGACGATGTGGAGCTGGATGCTCTCCAGGCCCAGCTCGCGCGAGCCGAGGTCGCGGGCGTCGCGGAACAGGGCGTGGCTTGCTGCTACGCGCGTTCGAACAAGTACTGGGTGACGGATCCCACGGGCATCGCCTGGGAGACCTTCCGCACGCTCGGCGAGGTGCCGACCTTCAACGGGGCGCCGGAAGAGCCGAAGCAGGCTGCCGCCTGCTGCACGCCCGCCGCCGCCGTACCCGCGAAGATCGAAGTACGGCCGCGCACGCCAGCCAAGGCCTGAAGACGTGAGCGCGGAAGCCGCCCGCCCGCCGTTGAACGTGCTGTTCCTCTGCACGGGTAATTCCGCGCGGTCGATCCTCGCGGAAGGCCTGCTCGCGGACATGGGCAAGGCTCGCTTCCGTGCGTTCAGCGCCGGCAGTCATCCGTCGGGCAAGGTGAACCCGCTCGCGATCGAGATTCTGCAGAAGAATCGTCTCGCGACCGAGAGCTTGCGCAGCAAGAGCTGGGAAGAGTTCTCGAAATCCGACTCACCGGCACTCGACTTCGTGTTCACGGTCTGCGACAACGCGGCGGGCGAAGTCTGTCCGGTCTGGCCGGGACAACCCATCACCGCGCACTGGGGTGTCGAAGATCCGGCCGCCGTGGAAGGTGATGACGCGGCGAAGCGCCGGGCCTTCCTCACCGCCTACACGACCCTGCGCACGCGCATCCAGCTCTTCGTGAACCTTCCGCTCACGTCGCTCGACCGGCTCGCGCTGGCGCAGCGGCTGCGCGACATCGGTCAGGCATGAGCGTCGCGGAGATCACCGTCTTCGGCAATCCGCCGCTCACGGCGGTCGTTCGCCTGTTGAGCGAAGCCGGACTGCCGACGGCAGATCTTTCGAGTGCCCATCTCGAAACGTTCTTCGGCATCGGTTCGCCCGATGCACTCGAAGGGGTCGGCGGTGTCGAACTGCATGGAGAAGTGGCATTGCTCCGATCGCTCGCGGTCGATCCCGCCTTTCGCTCGCGCGGGATAGGCAGGGCACTGGTGCATGCGGCGGAGCAGTGCGCCCGCTCACGGGGAGTTGGTGCGATCTACCTGCTCACGAACACCGCGGCACGATTCTTCGAGCAACTCGGCTATTCGCGCGCCGAACGGAACACCGCACCGCAGGCCGTTCGGCAGACTCGCGAGTTCGCGTCGCTGTGCCCGGACAGCGCCGCGCTCATGATGAAGCGTATCGCGCCGGCCGAACTCGCAGGCTGAACCCCCACCAAAGTCGATGACGCTGTTCGAGCGGTGGCTGAGCCTGTGGGTCGCGTTGTGCATCGTGGCCGGCATTGCCGTCGGCCACATCCTGCCCGGTCCTGTGCGCGCCCTCGGTGCCATGGAGGTGGCGCACGTCAACCTGCCGGTGGGCGCCCTCATCTGGCTGATGATCGTGCCGATGCTGCTCAAGGTCGACTTCGGCGCGCTCGCGCAGGTGCAGCGGCACGCGCGCGGCATCGGCATCACGCTGTTCGTGAACTGGCTGGTGAAACCGTTCTCGATGGCGCTGCTCGCCTGGCTGTTCGTGCGTCACCTGTTCGCGCCGTGGCTGCCCGCCGAGCAGATCGACAGCTACGTGGCCGGGTTGATCCTGCTGGCGGCCGCTCCCTGCACCGCGATGGTGTTCGTGTGGAGCCGTCTCACGCGCGGCGACCCGCTGTTCACCCTTTCGCAGGTGGCGCTCAACGACACGATCATGATCTTCGCGTTCGCGCCGATCGTCGCGCTGCTGCTCGGCGTGGCCTCGATCAGTGTCCCGTGGGACACACTGCTCACGTCGGTCGTGCTCTACATCGTGGTGCCGGTGATCGCGGCGCAGGTGTGGCGCAAGGCAATCCTTGCGCGAGGCGGACCGGCAGCCCTGGATGCGCTGCTCGCGAGGCTACAGCCGTGGTCCATCGGCGCGCTGCTGCTCACGCTCGTGCTGCTGTTCGCTTTCCAGGGTGGCCGCATCCTGGAACAGCCGCTCGTGATCGCGCTGCTCGCGGTGCCCATCATCGTGCAGGTCGTGTTCAACGCGTCGCTCGCCTACGGCCTGAACCGCTGGGCCGGCGAAGCACACAGCGTCGCCTGCCCCTCCGCGCTCATCGGCGCGTCGAATTTCTTCGAGCTGGCCGTGGCGGCAGCCATCAGCCTGTTCGGCTTCGAATCCGGCGCCGCCCTCGCGACCGTGGTGGGCGTGCTGATCGAAGTGCCGATGATGCTGCTCGTGGTGCGCGCGGTGAACGGCAGCCGCGCCTGGTACGAGCTCGGCGCTACATCGCCGCCAGTACGTCGTACCCCGTGAGGATGTAGGTCTTCCCGGCCGGAAAGTCGCGCACCAGGACGGCGGGACTTTCGGGCGTGATCATCGGCGCGAGCAGCGGCAGCGGCGTCTCGATGTCTACGTAGCGGAATGGCGCGCCCATGATCGAGCGCACCGGCGCGCTGCGCACCTTCGGATCCTTCACGATGGACGCGTAGGCGTGCAGCTCGGACAGCGAGCCGACGATGCGCTCGTGCCGCGTGATCGGGATCTGCGAGAAATCGTTCGTGCGCATGCGAAGGACCGCCTGGTCCACGGTGTCCGTGTCCTCGACGCCGACGACGTCGGTCACCTTCTTGTTCTTGACCAGATCGCGCGCGGTCGGGCCCTCGACGGTCTCGTAGCCCATCATGCGCATCCACTCCGGATTGAACATCTTGCCGACGTAGCGCGTGCCGTGATCGTGGAAGATCACCACGACGGTCTCGCCTGCACGGAACCGGTCCTTGAGTTGCAGCAGTCCGGCGATGGCGGAGCCGGCGGAATTGCCGACCCAGATGCCTTCCTGCTTGACGATCTCGCGCGTCCAGATGGCGGCGTCGCGATCCGTCACCTTCTCGAAGTGGTCGATGACGGAGAAGTCCACGTTCTCCGGCAGGAAGTCTTCGCCGATGCCTTCGGTCACGTACGGATAGATCTCCTGCTTGTCGAAGACGCCGGTCTCCTTGTATTTCTTGAACACGGAGCCATAGGTGTCGATGCCCCACACCTTCACGCCGGGCTTCTTCTCCTTGAGGTAGCGACCGGTGCCGCAGATGGTGCCGCCGGTGCCTACGCCCACCAGCAGGTGGTCGATGCGGCCTTCCGTCTGCGCCCAGATTTCCGGTCCGGTGCTTTCGTAGTGCGCCTGCGAGTTGCTGAGGTTGTCGTACTGGTTGGCCTTCCACGCGTTCGGCGTTTCCTTCACCAGCCGCGACGACACCGAGTAATAGGAGCGCGGATCCTCGGGTTCCACGTCGGTCGGGCAGACGATCACCTCGGCACCGAACGCTCGCAGGGCGTCCACCTTCTCCCGCGACTGCTTGTCGGTGGTGGTGAAGATGCACTTGTAGCCCTTCACGATGGCCGCGATCGCGAGCCCCATGCCGGTGTTGCCGCTGGTACCCTCGATGATGGTGCTGCCGGGCTTGAGATGCCCCTTGCGCTCGGCCTCCTCGATCATCTTGAGCGCCATGCGGTCCTTGATGCTGTGACCGGGATTGAAGGTCTCCACCTTCGCGTACACCGTGGCCTTCACATCGCGGACGATGTGGTTGAGGCGGACCAGCGGCGTGCGGCCGATGGTGCCGAGGATGCTGTCGTGGACGTTGTCGGGCATGACGAAATCTCGGATCGTTGGCGAGGCCCGGCCGCACTCCCGCGCGCCGGGGCCGCACAGCATACCGCAGGCTCGGTCCGATATCGCGGGTGCGAATACAGTGGCAAGATCGTGGGTGTGAGTTCCAAGATCGACCGCAGCGTCCTTCAGGCCGACGGTGTCCGGGCCGCCATGCGTGCCGCCGGTCACGGCCACCTGTTGATGCCCGACGACGCCGTCGATGCGTCACTCGCCAGCACCATGGCACTGCTGCGGCCAGGCGCACCGGTCTGGGTGTTCGGATACGGGTCGCTGATCTGGAACCCGCTGTTCCATTTCGCGGAGCGTCGGGTCGCGCGCGCCTTCGGCGTCCATCGGGGCTTCTATCTCTGGTCGCAGGTGAACCGCGGCACGCCGGAAACACCGGGGCTCGTCCTCGCCATCGACCGCGGCGGCCAATGCGGCGGGATCGCCTACCGCCTCGATGAACGCACCCAGGAGGAAGACCTTCGCCTGCTGTGGCGGCGCGAGATGGTGCTGGGCGCCTACCGTCCGCGCTGGTTCGACGTGCGGACGGCAGAGGGACCGGTGCGCGCCATCGCCTTCGTCGTCGATCGCACGCACCCGGCGTATTCGGGCCGTCTTGCCGACGACCAGATCGTCTCGGTCGCCTTGCGCGCCAGCGGTCACTACGGCGCGTGCGCCGACTACCTCATCGAGACGGCCACGGCATTGGCCAGTCACGGGATCTCGGATCGCTATCTCGATCGACTCGTCCGGCGCCTGCGGGATACCCGGGACGCGGCGTGACGGTCTCTCGCGGGCGGGTTCCGCGTCAGCGGAACCCGCCCGCTCCACGGATCAGGCCCGAACGAGTACGCGCCGACCCAGGCGCATCAGCAGGAACCCCGCTATCGCGAGGTTGAGCGCGTTCCAGAGCACGCCGTGCACGAACGCGACCCGGTAGGAACCGGTCAGGTCGAAGATCACGCCCGACATCCAGCCGCCGAAGGCCATACCGAAGATGGTGGCGGTGATCGTCGCGCCTACCCGTGCACCCGCTTCCTTCGGCGAAAAATACTCGCGGATGATGATCGCGTAGGCAGGGACGATGCCGCCCTGGAACAGGCCGAACATGGCGGAGATCGCATATAGCGATACGAGGCCGTTGAACGGGATGAACAGCAGCAGCGCGAGACCCTGGAGTGCGGAGCCGAGGATCAGCGTGCGCAGGCCGCCGACGCGATCGGAGATCCAGCCGAAGGTGAGCCGGCTCACGATGCCGCACGCCAGCATCAGCGAGAGCATCTGCGCGCCGCGGGCGGGACCGTAGCCGAGGTCCGAGCAGTAGGCGACGATGTGGACCTGCGGCATCGACATGGCCACGCAGCAGGCAAAGCCGGCGATGAACAGCAGCACCTGCAGGGCACGCGGCGACAGGCCGAGCGATTCGGGCGACTTCACGCCACCGGATGTCACCGAAGTTTCATGCGCCGGCGGACGGCGCCGGAGCGCCAGGGAAAGCGGCAGCATCGTCGCCAGGCAGAACAGACCGATGCCGAAATAGGTGCTGCGCCAGCCGGCGGTCGCGATGAAGTGCTGCACGATCGGCGGCCAGATGGTACCCGCGAGATAGTTGCCGCTCGCGAAGATGCCCACCGCGATGCCGCGGCGACGCACGAACCACTGCGACGTATCGGCCAGCAGCGGCGCGAACGTCGCCGAACTGCCGACACCGATCAGAACGCCCTGCACGATGGCGAACTGCCAGAGGGTCGTGGCGCTGCCGGCCACCAGGTAGCCGAGCGTGAGCGCGAAGGCACCGCCGATCACCGGAAACATGATCCCCGAACGATCGGACCAGCGACCCATCAGGATGCCGCCCATGCCGAACAGGATCATCGTGAGCGTGTACGGCAGCGATGCGTCGCCACGCGCGACGCCGAATTCGGCCTGTACCGTCGGCAGTGCCACGACCACCGACCACATGCCCACGCCGCCGATGGTGGAAAGCGTCAATCCGGCCACCAGACGCCACCACGCCGTCGCCGAGTCCGTCACCGGCTGCATTGCAGAACTCAAGAGCATCTCCTCCGTTTTGCTGTTCCCGAATTCTGCACGGTTGCAGGAATGTCTGGTGCAACCGCGGTCGGCGGGCGTACAGTTTTCGCGTGCATCGAGACGATGCAGCTCCCGCATGGAGGCCGTTCGATGAACAAGAAACTAGCTCTCGCTGCAGCCCTGACAATCGTGCTGGCAGGCTCGGCCCACGCGGCAATCGACGTGGACGAGGCCACCTACCCGGGTGCCGACGGCGACTACAACAATCTCCTGCTGCTGATTCCGCCGGTCACTTTCGCGCTCGAAGGCGGCACCAATCTGTTCCGCGGCACCTTCGGCACGCCGGGTGATGGCGGCGATACGGTGGTGCTGGACGTCGGCCCGCTCGAGACGATCACGGCGATTCGAATCACGTTCGCCACCAACGCGGATCCGTTCAATCCGGTCGCGATCAACCAGGGTTCCCGCCTGGTGCTCGATACCACCAGTTCGTCGAACCCGACGCCCATCCTCGATCTGCCGATCGCCGGCCGCCCGGACGGACCGGTCGTGTTCTCGTCGGCCCCCCTCTTGCTCGGTGCCGAGAGCTACAACCTGACACTGCTCACGGAGGTTCTGGCCTTGAACAGCGCTGGCAAGGTCGGCTACGAAATCGCGATCGACGTGCTCGCGGTGCCGGAACCATCCACCTGGCTACTGCTGGCGCTCGGGCTCGGCGTAATCGCCTTCTCCGCGCGACGCCGGCCTTAGGCGACGGCCGGGCGAAGCCCGTCGGTCAGGTGTTTCCGCGGTCGTCGATCGCGGACTTCACACCCGCAGCGTCGCGAGCACGCAGCTTGGCCGCGATGTACGAGCTGTGCGGCACGTACAGCAGGTCCGCCACCTTGCGCACGAGATGCTGCTCCCAGGCACTGAGCTCGGAATCGGCGAACGCCACGCGCCAGAGATGCTCGATGACCTGCTCCTTCTGTTCCGCGGAGAAGTTGCGGTTGAGCAACGAGGTGAACTGGTAGAGGTCCGAAGCCTGCCGGGCCTCCTGCTCGGCCAGACGGATCAACGCGTCCGCTTCCGCCCCGGACAAACCGAAGTTCGCGTGCACCGCGTGCAGGACCGCGGTGCGCTCCGCTGGCTCGATGTCGCCGTCCATCCGCACCACCTCCACCAGCAGCGCCGCCGTGGCGACCTCGATGGAGTGGCGTCCTGCGTCCGGCGCGGCGGATGCGCTCATGTGTTTGTCGAAGAAGTCGCGGATGGCGTCGAGCATGGGTGGGCAATCAGTGGGGGAACGGTTCAGGTCATCGCCAACGGGCCCTTGCGTTTCGGGCGCGGAAACACGCGGTCGATGGCGGCGAGGTCTTCGGCGGAAAGGGCGAGTTCCGCCGCGCCGAGATTTTCGCGCAGATGGGCTTCGCGGACGGACTTGGGAATGGCGATCACGCCGGGGTCGCGCAGTGTCCAGGCGAGGGCAACCTGGGCGGCGCTGGCGCCGAGCTTCCTGCCGATCCCGGCGAACGTCTTGTCATTGGCCGCGGCGCCCTGGTCGATGGGACAGTAAGCCATCAGCGGCACCCGGTGCTTGCGCAGCCAGGGCAACAGGTCGAATTCCGCGCCACGCTCCGACGCCGAGTAATACACCTGGTTGGCCGTGCAGGCTTGTCCGCCCTTGGTGCCCCACAGCTCTTCCATGTCGCTCGTATCGAAATTGCTCACGCCCCAATGACGGATGCGGCCCGAGGCCTTCAGCGCCTCGAACCCCTGGACAGTGGCGGCGAGCGGGTGCTGGCCGCGCCAGTGCAACAGATAGAGGTCGATGCGATCGAGACCGAGCCGTTGCAGGCTCCGCTCGCACGCGGCGACCGCACCCTGGCGGCTGGCGTTCTGCGGATAGACCTTGCTGACGATGAAAAGGTCCTCCCGCCGCACGGTGCCCGCCGCGAACAGTTCGGCCAGCGCTGCACCGATGACCTCCTCGGCGCCGCCTTCGCCGTACATTTCAGCCGTGTCGATCAGGCGATAGCCCATCTCGACGGCAAGACGGACAGCGGTGATCTCCTGCGCGCGTGTGCGCGAGTGTTCCCCCATGCGCCAGGTGCCAAGACCCAGCGCCGGGACCTTTTCCCCTTCGGGCAGCGTGACCGTTTGCATCCGTGAGCCCTTTCGTTTGACCGCAACGGGAATTCTGACAGCAACCGCGCCATCGATCCCGCGCGTCCAGTAAGATCGCGTCGCCATGGCCGAACCCGATAGCTGGGCCTTCCCGCCCGAATTGCAACCCAACGCAGGGGAACTGCGCTTCGATCTCACCTCCACGCTCGACGGCGTGGTGAAGCTGCGCGCAGAGATCCCCGAGGACGCGTTCACCGCCTCCATCCTGGGCACCGAACGCTTCGGCAGCGGCGCCGTGATCCGCGAAGACGGACTCACGCTCACCATCGGTTATCTCATCACCGAGGCCGAATCGATCTGGCTCACCACCAACCGCGGCACGGTCGTGCAGGGGCATCCGCTCGCCTACGACTTCGCCACGGGCTTCGGGCTGATCCTGCCGCTCGGCAAGCTCGGCGTCGCACCGCTGCCGCGCGGCACGGCCTCGACGGTCAACGTCGGCGACGACGTCTTCGTGGCAGGGCATGGCGGCCGCGGGCACGCGCTCCGGGCTCGCATGCACGACAAGCGGGAGTTCGCGGGCTACTGGGAGTACCTGCTCGACGAAGCGCTGTTCACCATTCCCGCCCACCCGCACTGGAGCGGCGCCCCGCTCATCGACATCGACGGCAAGGTGATCGGCATCGGCTCGCTGCTGGTGCAGGAGGAGGTGGAAGGCAAGGCGGTGCAGGGCAACATGTTCGTGCCCGTGGAACTCCTCGCGCCGATCCTCGACGACCTGGTCACGACGGGCCGTTCGTCGATTCCCGCGCGGCCGTGGCTGGGCATGTACACGCAGGAAGCCGACGGGCAGCTCGTGGTGGCCGGGCTCGCGGAAGGCGGACCGGCGCAGCTGGCCGGCGTGCAACCGGGCGACCTGGTGCTGGAAGTGGCGGCGGAAAGAGTCTCGTCGCTCGCCGATTTCCTGCGCAGGGTGTGGCACCTCGGCACGTCCGGCACGGAAGTGGCGCTCACGCTCGGCCGTGACGGCGCGCTGGTGCGCATCCGGGTGCACTCGGCCGACCGCAGCGACCTCCTGAAGAAGCCGCGGCTGCACTGAGCGCGCGGGCTCAGGGCCGCAGATAGTTCTCCAGCGGCTGCCCGTAGCGCAGGAACACCAGCGCTCCCACCGGACTCGACAGTTCCGTGTGACGGGCGCCGCGATGGGCTACCTGGTAGTCGCCGGCGCGCAGTCGGGCGCCGCCGAGGTATTCGACCTCGCCTTCGAGGACGATGCATTCCTCGATGTCGGGATGGTCGTGGGCCGGAGCGCTCGCCCCTGGATCGAGCCGTACGAGCCAGGACTGCGCCACGCCGTCGGTCTGCAGCAGCCGCGCGCGGACGCCCGGCAGCATTTCCACCCAGCCGGCGCCGTCGCGACGCAGGGTACGCAAGCCGGGATGACCGTCGTCGCTCTCGCCCGATGGGGCATTCAGGGCGAGCGTCCTTTCGAGCACGGCGGTGCCCCGCTCGGTGGGCGGCTCGATGGGAACGACGGCGGCGCAGAGCGCCGTGATGATCGCGTCGGGCAGCGGCGCCCGTTCGTCATCGATCGGTGGGTTCATGGTCTTCTCCGTCGGAAATGCCGGGCCTCGACATGCTTACGCAGGGATCGGCATTTCGGATGGTCGGTGCCGTCGCGTGCGCTACCATGCGCGGCGGGTACGAGAACAACCAGGGGAGAAGCATGAGCACACAGGACAAGGTCGCCGTCGTCACGGGCGCCGGCACGGGCATCGGCAAGGCGGTCGCCGTCACGTTGTTGAAGAACGGCTATCGAGTGGCGCTCGCCGGGCGCCGGGCAGAGCCGCTCGCCGAGGCGATCACGGAATCGGGTGCAGCACCCGGCCGTGCGATCGCCGTCCCGACGGATGTCAGCCAGCCGGAATCGGTCGCGGCGCTGTTCGCGAAGGTGAAGGCGACCTGGGGACGGGTGGACGTCCTGTTCAACAACGCCGGCGTCAGCGCACCCGGCGTGATGCTCGAGGACCTCACGTTCGAGCAGTGGAAGAACGTGGTCGACATCAACCTGACCGGACCGTTCCTGTGCACGCAGGCGGCCTTCCGGATCATGAAGGACCAGACGCCCCAGGGCGGGCGGATCATCAACAACGGCTCGATATCGGCGCACGCACCGCGGCCCAATTCGGCACCGTACACATCCACCAAGCACGCGATCACCGGCCTCACCAAGTCCACGGCGCTCGACGGACGCAAGTACAACATCGCTGCCGGCCAGATCGACATCGGCAACGCCGCCACGGCAATGATCGCGCGCGCGGCCAAGGGCGTGCCGCAGGCCAACGGCGAAATCAAGGTAGAGCCGCTGATGGACGTGCAGCACGTCGCCGACGCGGTCCTGATGATGGCGAACCTGCCGCTGGAGTCGAACGTGCTGACCATGACCGTCATGGCCACGCAGATGCCGTACGTGGGTCGCGGCTGAAAACCACCTACCGCTCCTTCCCCCACCATAAGGTGGGGGAAGGCTGGGATGGGGGCCCTCCCCCGGCGAAGCCGGGGGAGGGGACGTACAGCTTGCGTCAGCGCCGCTGCAGCAATCCGCTGATCCGGTCGGCCGCGTCCCGTAGCGGCGGGAGGAGCTTCTTCACCATCTGCGTCGCGGGCGTCCGGTTCGCCTGGCCGCTGATGTTCATGGCCGCGATGATGCGACCGGTCCGATCGCGGATCGGTGCACTGATGGAGATGAGACCCTCCTCGAGTTCCTGGTTCACCATCGCCCAGCCCTTCTCGCGCACTTCGCAGATGAGCTTCTTCAACTCGGCGCGATCGGTCACCGTGCGGTCGGTGCGGGGACGCAGGTCGGATTTGCGCAGTACCGCGTCGATCTCGGCATCGGTGAGGCCCGACAGCAGCACGCGGCCCATGGAGGTGCAGAACGCCGGCAGGCGGCTGCCGAGCCCGAGGCTGATGGCCATGATCTTGGAAGTGGGGATGCGCAGCACGTAGACGATGTCCGCTCCGTCGAGCACGGAAGCGGAGCATGACTCGTGCACCTCGTTCACGAGCGCCTCCATGATCGGTTCGGCCAGATTCCAGAACGGCATCGACGACAGGTAGGCGAAACCGAGATCGAGGATGCGGGCCGTCAGCCGGAACTGTCGTCCGTCCAGCGCGACGTAACCCAATTGCACCAGCGTAAGCAGGATGCGCCGCGCGCCGGCTCGGGTCAGGCCGGCGGCGTCGGCCACCTCGGAGAGCGTCATCGTCGGCCGGTCACCGTTGAATGCGCGGATCACGGCAAGCCCGCGCGCGAACGATTGCACGTAGCCGTCACCAGGGCGCGGATCGGCCTCCGCGTTCTCGTCCATCTCGGCAATGCCGCCGCTTTCCGTTGCCATCGTTACATCTCCGTCCGTGGATGCCATGAGGCATGTCAAAAAGTTCTTATTACGAACACGTGTTCTGTATGCGAAAAACCGCTTGACACGAATTTTCGCACCTGCCTAGACTGCGTTCAAATAAAGAACACACGTTCGACATTCGAACTTCTGCGAACTCTGCACGAATTCGGGATCGAACGCGATGCCGTGATCGGGGGTTGGCGCTGGATGGCCGGCCCGCAACGAAAACGCCGAGGGCGACGCAGCCCCGGATCGACTGGAGGAGCCACCAGCATGTCGCATTACACGACGGTCTTCGGGTCCCTGAAGAAGTACGAGAAGGGCACCCTCAGCATCATCAACGACAACCCGAAGTACTACTGCTACTCGAACGTCTTCGAAGTCGCCTCGAAGTCGAAGCCGTGGGAAAAGGTCGCGGTGGCGAAGAACCTCGAGTACGTGATCGAGACCATCCGGGCCGAAGGCACCTCCGACTGGTTCACCGCTGGCCACGATGAGTTCGTGGTGGTGCTCGACGGCGAGGTGTCCGTCTCCTTCGTCGAGTTGGCCGACGCTTCTGCGATTCCCGCGGGCAAGGAAGGCACGGTGAAGCTCTCGGGTTCGCCGGCCGGCAAGAAGATGGGCCGCGTCCACCTGAAGCGTGGCCACCAGGCGCTGCTACCCAAAGGCTCTGCTTATCAGTTCACCGCCAAGGATCCCTCGGTGATGATCCAGCAGACCCTCGTCGGCGATCTGACGGTCCAGAAGTGGGCCGAGATCTGCGCCCACTGAACAGGCCTCAAACCCGTACGGAGACCCCCACCATGGCCATGCTCGAGACCGCCGCCAAACCCGCCGCCCGCCCGCAGATCGCCGTCAACGCGAGCGAGCCCGATGCCAAGACCGGATTCCGCAAGTTCGACCTCGGCAAGTTCCACTTCGAACGCGACGAATACTTCGTCACCGTCACCTGGCCCACGAAGCAGGGCCCGATGCAGCACCGCATGTCCGCCGACGCCTTCCTGCGCGCGCTGATGCGCGACGTGGCCTGGGGCTTCTTCTACGGTCTCGTGAACTTCGACGGCATGTTCGGCAGTCGCAACCTGTACGGCCGCGTCGAATTCTTCGCCGGCCGCTACAACCCCGCCTACCATCAGGCGGGCCTGTCTTACGTCGAGGAGTTCGACTCGCCGGTAGCGATGGCCACCTGCAAGGCCGTGCTCGAGGACTGGTGCAACGCGGGCTTCGACCCGTTCGCCGCACCCGAGGAAACCGGCTCCACCTGGGCCGGCACCAAGAGCGGCAACAACCTCGACAAGATCGACCGCAAGCGCGTCGCCACCAAGCGCATGCCGGGACTGCCGGGTGATTCGCCGCTGCGGGACGACCTGCCGGTCAATCGCGCCTTCGCCGACGTGGCGCAGGACGAACCGGTGATCGAAGTGGAACCGGGCTTCGAAGGCAAGCTGCACGGCTTCAACCTGTTCAAGTACCTGAGCCGTTCCGACGTGACGTGGAATCCCTCGGTCACGTCCGTCTGTCGCGAGTCGCTCTACTGCCCGACGACCGAGGAGTACATCCTCCCGATCATCCATGGCAACGACCGCGTCGAGTGGTTCATCCAGCTCTCGGATGAAATCGAGTGGGACGTCGCCGACAAGGAAACCGGCAAGCCCCGCGCGCGGGTCCTGATGAAGGCCGGCGACGTGGCCGCGATGCCGGCGGACATTCGCCACCAGGGCTTCGCGACCAAACGGTCGATGCTGCTCGTGTGGGAGAACGCGCGGATGGACCTGCCCAAGCTCTATGAGAGCGGGCAGCTGAAGCCTTACCCGGTCGAGTTCTAGAACCTGATTGTTCGTCGGAAAGACGGATCGCGCACATCGCGCGCGGTCCGTTCCGCCCGCCCCACGCCATGAACGCGCCCATGGAACTGCCCGCTGCTGCTGCGAGCTGGAAGGACCGCGATTTCGCGCCCGGTCCGGGAACGGAACTGTGCGATCTCGCGCACGTGCCGGATGGTGGTGCGCGCGAGTTCAGTTTCGGTGACGGACGCGAACCGTTCCGCCTGATCGTGCTGCGCTCGGGCGAGAGCGTCTGGGGCTACGTCAACAAGTGTCCGCACTTCGGCGTGCCGCTCAACGTGGAACCCGACCGCTTCACCTTGTTCGAGCACAACTATCTCTACTGCTCGGTGCATTGCGCGATGTTCCGCTTCGAGGACGGGTTCTGCGAGGACGGTCCGTGCGAGGGCGATTCGCTCCTGCGCGTGCCGTTGAACATCGAGCAGGGCCGCGTATGCATCGCCACGGAATGAAACAACCCCCACGCTCCCTGCGGTCGCTGCCCCCAGAGGGGGCGCGTCAGTGGTTTGGGGCGGCCCGGCACCACTGACAATCATGGAAATCCAGGACAAGCTCTTCATCGCCGGCAAGTTCGTCTCCGCCGAGGACGGCGGCACGCTCGCCAGCCTCAACCCCCACGACAACAGCACGCTCGCCGAGGTGGCCATGGCGGGCAAGGCCGACATCGACAAGGCCGTCGCGGCGGCCAAGGCGGCGTTTCCGAAATGGAGCCGCATGGCGGCGATGGATCGCGGGCGGCTGCTGCTCAGACTCGCGGACCGGATCGAGGAGAAAGCCGAGGAACTCGCGACGCTGGAGTCGCTCGACACCGGCCACCCACTGCGCGACACGCGCGGCCTCGATGTGCCGCGCACGGCGGTGACGTTCCGCTATTTCGGCGGCATGGCGGACAAGCTCGAAGGCTCGGTGATTCCGGTGGAGGCCGGATTTTTCAACTACATGCTGCGCGAGCCGCTCGGCGTCGTGGGCCAGGTGGTGCCGTGGAATTTCCCGCTGATGTTCACGAGCTGGAAGATGGCGCCCGCGCTGGCCGCGGGCAATTGCGTCGTGATGAAGCCCGCGGAACTGACGCCGTTGTCCAGCCTGAAGATCGCGCAGCTGATGGCCGAGGTCGGTTTCCCGGAAGGCGTGGTCAACATCGTCCCGGGCCTCGGCTCGGTCGCCGGGCAGTACATGGCCGAGCACCCGGAGATCGCGAAGATCGCCTTCACCGGATCGACCGCCACCGGCCGGCGCATCGTGCAAGCGTCCGCGGGCAACTTGAAGAAGGTACAGCTCGAACTCGGCGGCAAAGGCGCCAACATCGTGTTCGAGGACGCGTTCATTCCGGCGGCGGTGGGCGGTTCGGCGTTCGCGATCTTCCACAACCAGGGCCAGGCGTGCATCGCCGGGTCACGGCTCGTGCTGCACGAGAAGATCGCCGACGAGTTCCTGGAGAAATTCATCGGATTGGCGAAGTCCATCAAGCTCGGCAATCCGATGGAGCCAACCACAGAGATGGGCCCGCTCACTTCGGCCGGTCATCGCGATCGCGTCCTTTCGTATGTGCAGGTCGCGAAGGATCAGGGCGGCCAGGTGCTGCTCGGCGGCAAGGCCCCCGAGCGAGCGGAACTCGCGAAGGGCTGCTACATCGAGCCGACCATCGTGCGCGCGAAGCCCACCGATCGCGTCTCGCAGGAGGAGGTGTTCGGTCCCTTCGTCTCGGTGACGACGTTCAGGACCGACGAGGAGGCGCTCGCCATCGCGAACGGCACCGAGTACGGCCTCGGCGGCGGTCTGTGGACGACGCATCTGCAGCGCGCACACAAATTCGCGCGTGAGATGAAGAGCGGCATGGTGTGGATCAACTGCTACAAGCGGGTCAATCCGGCATCGCCATTCGGCGGCACCGGCAGTTCCGGCTACGGGCGCGAGATGGGTTTCGAAGTGATGCGCGAGTACACGCAGGCCAAGAGCGTGTGGGTGAACGTGGATGCGCAGATTCCGCCGTACTACCCACGTTGATTGCGCAACAACGAGAAAAGCTCGAACGCGGAGGACGCCATGGACAAATGCAAGGACGCGGAGGACTGCCTGCCCCTGCCTGTCGATTCCGGCTGCGGCGTTCGCTTTCCTCCGCGCTCTTGCCTTGGCTTTTCCTCCGCGTCCGCCGCGTTCCCGTTGTGCCATTCCTGAGGGCAGACACATGATCGACAAGACCGCCAAATCCCTCGAAGCCGCCGTGGCCGACGTGTTCGATGGCGCCACGGTGATGATCGGCGGCTTCGGCGCGGCCGGGCAGCCCGCCGAACTGATCGACGCTCTCATTGCGCAGGGCGCGAAGGATCTCACCATCGTCAACAACAACGCGGGCAATGGCGAGATCGGCCTTGCCGCACTGCTCAAGGCGCGCCGCGTGCGCAAGATCATCTGCTCGTTCCCGCGCCAGGCGGATTCGCAAGTGTTCGACGCGCTCTACCGTGCGGGCGAGATCGAGCTCGAACTGGTGCCGCAGGGCAACCTCGCGGAACGCATCCGCGCCGCGGGTGCCGGCATCGGCGCCTTCTTCACGCCGACGGGCTATGGCACGTTGCTCGCCGAAGGCAAGGAGACGCGCCTGATCGACGGCCGGCACTACGTGCTCGAGCACCCGATCCACGCCGACTTCGCGCTCGTCAAGGCACTGAAGGGCGACCGCTGGGGCAACCTCGTGTATCGCAAGACCGCGCGGAACTTCGGTCCGATCATGGCGAGCGCCGCGAAGTGTGCGATCGCGCAGGTCTCCGAAGTCGTACCGCTCGGAGCGCTCGATCCGGAAACCGTGGTGACCCCGGGCATCTTCGTGCAGCGGGTCGTTGCGATCGGCGCGTCGTCGGGCGCGCGAGCGGCAGCGTAGGAGGAAAGCGAAAATGAAGCGACTCACCCGTGACCAGATCGCCGCCCGAGTGGCACGCGACATCCAGGAAGGCGCGTACGTCAATCTCGGCATCGGCCTGCCCACTCTGGTGGCGAACCATCTGCCGAAGGATCGCGAGATATTCCTCCACAGCGAGAACGGGTTGCTCGGCATGGGTCCCGCGCCCGCAGCGGGCGAGGAGGACGAGGATCTCATCAACGCCGGCAAGCAGCCTGTGACGCTGCTGACCGGTGGCTGCTTCTTCCATCACGCCGATTCGTTCGCAATGATGCGCGGCGGTCATCTGGACGTTTGCGTGCTTGGCGCCTTCCAGGTTTCCACCACCGGCGATCTCGCGAACTGGCACACCGGCGGACCGGATGCGATTCCCGCCGTGGGCGGCGCGATGGATCTCGCCATCGGCGCGAAGCAGGTCTACGTGATGATGGAACACCAGACCAAGACCGGCGAGAGCAAGATCGTCGAGCGCTGCACGTATCCGCTGACCGGGATCGGCTGCGTCAATCGCGTCTATACCGATCTGGCCGTAATCGACGTGACGCCGCAGGGGCTGCGCGTCGTCGAAATGGTCGAGGGCCTCACCGTCGACGAGCTTGCGCGCCTCACCGGCGTGCGCCTGCTTCCGTCCACCGTCGCCGTGGCGGCCTGAGCCCGAAGTGCTCCCTTTCACCTTCCAGAGTCGGATACCGCGCGTCGTGTTCGGCGCCGGCAGCATCCAGAACCTCGAGCGCGAGATCGACCTGCTGGGGGCGAAACGCGCCCTCGTGCTGTCCACGCCCGAGCAACGCGTTTCCGCGGACATGATCGCTGAACGTCTGGGCAACCGCTGCGCCGGCGTGTTCGATCGTGCGGTGATGCACGTCCCGGTCGAGACCGCACGAGCCGCAAGGCAGGAAGCAGCAAGGCTCGGTGCCGACTGCGCGGTCGCCATCGGCGGCGGATCCACCACCGGACTGGGCAAGGCGATCGCACTGGAGTCGAGCCTGCCGATCCTCGCGATCCCGACCACCTACGCGGGATCGGAAATGACACCGATCTGGGGCATCACCGAAGCGGGCGTGAAGAAGACCGGGCGCGATGCCCGAGTGCTGCCGCAGACGGTGATCTACGACGCGAACCTGACGCTGGGCTTGCCAGCCCGGCTCTCCGTCACCAGCGGCATCAACGCCATCGCGCACGCGGCCGAGGCGCTGTACGCGCAGGACGCGAATCCGATCCACTCGCTCCTCGCCGAGGAAGGCATCCGCGCCCTCGCGCTCGGATTGCCGAAGGTGGTCGCTTCGCCGGCCGACGCGGAAGCTCGCGCCGAGTGCCTGTACGGCGCCTGGCTCTGTGGCGCCGTGCTCGGCGCGGTGGGCATGTCGCTGCATCACAAGCTCTGTCACACCCTGGGCGGCACGTTCAACCTGCCGCACGCCGAGACCCACACGATCGTGCTGCCGCATGCGCTTGCTTACAACGCGGCTGCGGCACCGGAAGCGATGCGACGAATCGCGCGCGCGCTGGGAGCGACCGATGCGGCGCAGGGCATCCACGACTTCGCGGCCGCGCTCGGTGCCCCGGTCGCATTGCGGGACATCGGCATGCCGGCGGACGGCCTGGATCGCGCCGCCGACCTCGCCACCACGAATGCCTACTGGAATCCGCGACCCCTGGATCGCGGCGCCATCCGGCAACTGCTGCAGGACGCCTGGGAGGGCAAGCGCCCGACCTGACATCCGCGCGGAAGAAACAACGCCACGCCACAGCAACCCAAGCAGTCAAAACATGGAGGAGCAACAGACATGAGCAACCCACGCTTCCAGCGCCGTCGTGCGCTGATCCAGGCCGGTGGTGCCGCCGCCGGCGCCGCGATCCTCGGCATGCCGTCGCTGGTGTTCGCGGACGTGAAGGAGATCAAGATCGGCTTCGTTTCGCCGCAGACCGGGCCGCTCGCACCGTTCGGCGAGGCCGACAAGTTCACGATCGAACAGATGAACAAGCTGTTCGCAGGCGGCATCGACCTGGGCGGCAAGAAGGTGCCGGTGAAGATCATCCAGAAGGACAGCCAGTCCAATCCGAACCGTGCGGGCGAAGTCGCCAACGACCTCATCCTCAAGGACAAGGTCACCCTGATGCTCGTGTCGTCCACGCCCGAAACCGCGAACCCGGTGTCGGACGCCTGCGAACTGAACGAGATCCCGTGCATCTCCACGGTCGTGCCCTGGCAACCCTGGTTCTTCGGCCGCAAGGGCGATCCCGCCAAGGGCTTCGACTGGACGTATCACATCTTCTGGGGTCTCGAGGACGTCATCGCGAATTTCCTCGCGGGCTGGAACTCGGTGCAGACCAACAAGAAGGTGGGCGGGCTGTTCCCGAACGACGGTGACGGCAACGCCTGGGGTGACAAGGAGCGCGGCTTCCCGGGCCCGCTCGCGAAGGAAGGATTCAGCCTGACCGATCCCGGCCGGTTCCAGAACATGAACAACGACTTCTCGGCACAGATCGCGGCGTTCAAGAAGGACAACGTCGAGATCGTCACCGGCGTGGTGATCCCGCCCGATGCCAAGACCTTCCTCACCCAGGCGAAGCAGCAGGGCTTCAAGCCGAAGGTGGTCACGCTCGGCAAGGCATTGCTGTTCCCGGCAGCCATCGAAGCCCTCGGCGATCTGGGCGACGGCCTGACCACCGAGGTGTGGTGGTCGCCATCGCATCCGTTCACGTCGTCGCTCACGAAACAAAGTGCCAAGGCCCTGGCGGAATCGTACGAGACCACCGCCAAGAAGCAGTGGACGCAGCCGATCGGCTTCGCCCATGCGCTGTTCGAAGTGGCCGTGGACGCCCTGAAGCGCGCGAAGGATCCGGGCAATGCCGAATCGCTGCGCGACGCGATCGCTGCGACCAACCTCAAGACCGTGGTGGGCGACGTGAAGTGGGGCGGCGGCGGGCCGTTCAAGAACGTGAGCAAGACGCCCCTGGTGCTGGGCCAATGGGTCAAGGGCACCAAGACCAAGTACGACCTGGTCATCGTCAACAACTCCCAGGCTCCGGCGATTCCCGCGGGCGGGAAGATGAAGCTGATGTAGTGCGAAGCACTGCTGCGCGGCGCCGACGAGACGCCGCGCAGGGCCGCCTTGCGGCCACACGCCGACTGCAGAACAACGACAACAACACTGCACGACCTCCGAGGAGACAGCAATGGCCGCGATACTCGCGCTCGATCGCGTGAGCAAGAACTACGGCGCACTCAAGGTGACCGACGACATCTCGTTGTCCGTTACCGAGGGCGAGACGCTCGGCATCCTCGGCCCCAACGGCGCGGGCAAGACCACCCTGTTCAACCTGATCAGCGGCGACGTGCGCGCGGACGCCGGGCGCGTTGCATTCGAGGGCAACGACGTGAGCCGTGAGCCGCCGCACCGCCGCTGCCGCCTCGGGATCGGACGTTCGTACCAGATCCCCCAACCCTTCGGCGCCATGACCGTATTCGAGAACCTCGTCGCCGCGGCTTCCTTCGGTTCGCAACTGCCCGAGAAGGATACCTATGCGCACGCGGTGGAGATCCTGAGGGCGACCGGACTCCTGTCCAAGGCCAATCAGCTGGCGGGCGGATTGACGCTGCTGGACCGCAAGCGGCTCGAGCTCGCCCGCGCGCTCGCGACGAAACCGAAGGTGCTGCTGCTCGACGAGATCGCCGGCGGACTGACCGAGCACGAGGCCCACGCGCTCGTCGACGAGATCAAGCGCATCAAGGCCGATGGCGTAACGATGATCTGGATCGAGCACGTGGTCCATGCGCTGCTCGCCGTGGCCGATCGGCTGTTCGTCATCAACTTCGGTCAGAAGCTGGCGGAAGGTGAACCCGACGCGGTGATGAACGACCCCGAAGTTCGAAGGGTGTATATGGGGCTGGAGGTCTGAAGTGACGACGCCTGTGCTCGCCACCCGCAACCTCCAGAGCTTCTACGGCGACTTCCAGGCGCTGTTCGGGATCGACTTCGAGATCTCGCAAGGCGAGATCGTGGCGATGATCGGCGCGAATGGCGCCGGCAAATCCACGTTCCTCAAGACCGTCTCGGGCCTGCTGAAAACGAAGCCGGACGCCGTGACCTTCGAAGGAGAACCGATCGGAGGAATGCCCGCGGGCAGGATCGTGCAGCGCGGTCTGGCCCTCGTGCCGGAAGGCCGGCGCCTGTTTCCCAGCCTGTCGGTCGAGGAGAACCTGCTCATGGGGGCGTACACGAAGCGGCCGGGCCCCTGGAATCTCCAGTCGGTGTACAGCCTCTTCCCGATCCTGAAGGAGAAGCGTGGCAACCCCGGCACCGCGCTCTCCGGCGGCCAGCAGCAGATGGTCGCGATCGGCCGCGCGCTCATGAGCAACCCGAAGCTGCTCATCTGCGACGAGATCTCGCTCGGCCTGGCGCCCATCGTGGTCAAGGAGATCTACGACGCGCTGCCCAGCGTGTGCGCCGGCGGACTCACGGTGATCATCGTCGAGCAGGACGTGAGCGTGGCCAAGCGCGTGTCGAGCCGACTGTATTGCCTGCAGGAAGGGCGCGTGACGCTGACGGGCCCATCGAGCGAGCTCACGCGGGAGCAGATCTCGCAGGCGTACTTCGGTGTGTAAGACGAAAAGCATGAACACGAAGGGCACGAAGGAACGCGAAGGAACAACCACGGCACACCGCTGTTCGTCGGCTTCCCTTCGCGTCCTTCGTGTCCTTCGTGTTGAATGCGGTTCCGTACGAGCGTACCCATGAGCGGCTGGATCGACACCCTCGTCCAGGGCATCCTCCTCGGTGGACTGTACGCGCTGTTCGCCATGGGCCAGTCGCTCATCTTCGGGGTGATGCGGCTCACCAACACCGCGCACGGCGATTTCATCATCCTCGCTTCGTTCGGTGCGTTCTCGCTGGTGCTCGCCATCGGCCTGCCGCCCGCCGCCGCGCCGTGGGTCGCCATGAGCCTGTTGCTGCCCATCGCCTTCGGCGCAGGCTATGGCCTGCAGCGCCTCGTGCTGAATCGCACGCTCGCCCGGGATCCCCTGCCGTCGCTGGTCGTGACCTTCGGCCTGGCGATCGTCATCCAGAACGTGCTGCAGGAGGTCTACAGCGCCGATCCGCGTTCCATCGAATCGGGGGGACTCAACGTCGCCAGCGTGCAGGTGACCGAAGGCCTCGCCGTAGGCACGTTGCCATTGCTCATCTTCTTCATCGCCGTGGCGATGGCGGTCGGCATGCAGTGGCTGTTCGACCGCACCGCCATCGGACGCGCGTTTCGCGCGGTGAGCGACGACAAGGACGCGGCAGAGCTGATGGGCCTCGATCATCGCCATGTCTACGCGCTCGCGACCGGCATCGCGTTCGCGCTCGTCGCCATCGCCGGAACGCTGCACGGCATGAAGACCACCGTGTCGCCTTCGGACGGACCGGCGCTGCTGCTCTACGCGTTCGAGGCGGTGATCATCGGCGGCATGGGCTCGTTCTACGGCACGCTAGCTGGCGGCGTGATTCTCGGGATCACCCAGGCGATCGGCTTCCGCCTCGATCCGGGCTGGGGCATCTGGGCGGGACACGTAGTGTTCCTCGCGATGCTGCTGTTCCGGCCCTCGGGACTGTTCCCCAAGACACGATGACCTCCGCGATCGCCTTCGACGTTTCCCGGGCCACGCGCGCGAGCCGTGCGGGTGCCTTGTTCGCGGCCCTCCTGGTCGCGTTCCTCGCGAGCTTTCCCTGGTGGGCCGATCACGGTTGGATGCGCGAATTCAACGAGATGGCCTGTTACCTCATCTTCGCCATGATGTGGAACCTGCTCGCCGGCTATGGCGGCATGGTGTCCATCGGGCAGCAGGCCTTCCTCGGGCTCGGTGGGTACGCCCTGCTGGTGATGGGCAACTTCATGGGCGTGAACCCCTTCGTCGCCGTGCCCATCGCCGCGGTGGTCACGATGCTCGTGGCGATCCCGGTATCGAAGATCGCCTTCCGCCTCCAGGGCGGTTACTTCGCCATCGGCACCTGGGTGATCGCCGAGGTGTTCCGGTTGTCGATCGCGAACGTCTCCGCCGTGGGCGGCGGATCCGGGACCAGCCTCACGGCGCTGCGAGGCATCGAGAAGTCGACGCGCGTGTCGATCACGTTCTGGCTCTGCCTCGTGTCGGCCGTTGCCTCGGTTGCTCTCGTGTACTGGTTCCTGCGGTCGCGACAGGGGCTCGCATTGCTCGCCATCCGGGACAGCGAAGTCGCCTCGGAAAGCCAGGGCGTGAACGTGCGGGCCACGAAACTGGGCGTCTACGTCGTCGCGGCCTTCGGTGCCGGGCTGGCCGGTGCGTTGTACTTCCTGGGCAACCTGCGCATCTCGCCCGACGCTGCCTTCGCCGTGAACTGGACGGCCTTCACCATCTTCATCGTGATGATCGGCGGCATCGGCACCATCGAAGGTCCCATCGTCGGGGTGATCCTGTTCTGGCTGCTGAACAAGTACTTCTCCGAGTACGGCACCTGGTATCTGGTGGGCCTCGGTCTGCTCGCGATCGTGGTCACCATCAAGTTTCCCCGCGGGCTCTGGGGCTATGTCTCCCAGCGCTTCGACCTGCATTTCTTCCCCGTGCAACGCCGCCTGGTGCTGCGCGAATCACCCAAGGACTGAACCATGCCTGAAGCCTTCATCTGCGCTGCGTTGCGCACGCCCATCGGCCGCTACGGCGGCGCGCTTTCGTCCGTGCGTCCGGACGACCTCGGTGCCCTGCCGCTCAAGGCGCTGATGGAGCGGAACACGGGCGTCGACTGGAGCGCCGTCGACGACGTGGTGTTCGGTTGCGCCAACCAGGCCGGCGAAGACAACCGCAACGTCGCGCGCATGGCATTGCTGCTCGCGGGACTGCCGAAGGAGATTCCCGGCAGCACCATCAACCGCCTGTGCGGTTCAGGCATGGACGCCGTCGGCATCGCGGCGCGCGCCATCAAGTCCGGCGAAGCCGAGCTGATGATCGCGGGCGGCGTCGAGAGCATGTCGCGCGCGCCATTTGTCATGCCGAAGGCCGATTCGGCCTTCTCGCGCAGCAACGCGGTCTACGACACCACCATCGGCTGGCGTTTCGTGAACCCGGTGATGAAGCAGCTCTACGGCGTGGATTCGATGCCGGAGACGGCGGAGAACGTTGCCGCCGATTTCGGCGTCTCGCGTGCCGACCAGGACGCATTCGGATTGCGTTCGCAAGCGCGCGCGGCCGCGGCACAGAAGAGCGGACGGCTGGCGCTCGAGATTGTTCCGGTGACGATCCCGGCGAAGAAGGGCGATCCGATCGTCGTAAGCCAGGACGAGCATCCGCGCGAAACCACGCTCGAAGCGCTGGCGAAGCTGAAGCCCATCGTCAAGCCGGACGGCACCGTGACCGCAGGCAACGCCTCCGGCGTCAACGACGGGGCCTGCGCGCTGATTCTCGCGAGCGAGGCAGCCGCGAGGAAACACGGCCTCACGCCGCTCGCGCGGGTAGTGGGTGTCGCCACCGCCGGTTGTGCGCCGCGCATCATGGGGATCGGGCCCGTGCCCGCGGCGCAGAGGCTGTTCGCGCGCCTTTCCATGAAGCAGGAACAACTCGACGTGATCGAGTTGAACGAGGCGTTCGCCGCCCAGGGTCTCGCCGTGCTCCGGCAACTGGGCATCGCTGACGACGACGCAAGGGTGAATCCCAATGGCGGCGCCATCGCGCTCGGTCACCCGCTCGGCATGAGCGGCGCGCGCCTGGTGGCGACCGCCGTACACGAAACGCAGCAGAGGAAGCTCCGCTACGCGCTCACCACGATGTGCATCGGTGTCGGGCAGGGTATCGCGGCAGTGCTGGAAAGAGTCTGAGTTCCCAGCGGCCCGGGAGGAACCCTGGGGTTCCCAAAAGAAGGCCGCGTTCGCAGAAAGGTTGGCCCGGCGCAGTGCCCGGGTTCGAGAGTCGCTCCATCGGAGTCGAAGTTCCGACCAACAGTCACGAGGGGAGAACCATCATGTCCAATGAACAAGGCAAGGCAGACAAGTCGCGGCGCGGATTCCTGAAGGCGGCCACCGCCGGCACGGCCGCGGCCACATTCGGTACGGTCATGCTCGATGCGAAGGAGGCCCAGGCGGCTTCGTTCGACGCGGAGGTAGACGTCGTGGTGTGTGGCGGCGGCGGCGCCGGATTGCCGGCAGCGCTGTTCTCGCGCTGGCTCGGCAACAAGGTGATGGTCCTGGAGAAAGCCGCCACGCTCGGCGGCACTTCGTTCAAGGCCGCCTACTGGTACTGGGTGCCCAACAACGCCGCGATGCAGAAAGCGGGCATTCCGGATTCGAAGGAACATTTCATGAAGTACGTGGCGCGGCTGTCGCAGCCCCAGTTCTTCGATCCGAACCATCCGCGCTACGGCCTCTCGGAGTGGGAGTTCAGCATGTGCGAGGCGATCTACGACAGCTCGTCGGTGGGCACGGAACTGCTGGCGGAGAAGGGTGCTCTGCCGTACCGGCACGTCGCACCGGTGCCGGACTATTTCGCGGAGATGGAGACCATCGGCGCCACGGGTCGCGTGCTCTTCCCCAAGGACGGCGCGCCGTCCATGTCCGACGGCGGTCAGGTCGCCACGCGCACGCTTTCGACCGCGTGTCGCCGCGACGGCGTGACCATCAAGATGAGCCATCGCGTGCAGAAGGTGATCCTCAACGACAAGCGCGAGGTCATCGGCGTCGAGGCATCCAACGACGACGGCGTCTACCGGGTCAAGGCGCGCAAGGCGGTGATCTTCGCGACCGGCGGCTTCACCCACGACGTGGAACTGCGGAAGAACTTCCTCTCGATCCCGGCCTACGGCGGCTGCGCGGCCATGACCAACGAGGGCGACTTCATCCGCATCTCGAGCACGCTCGGCGTGCAGTTGCGCAACATGAACTACGCGTGGATGTGCCCCATCTCGTTCGAGAAGGCGATCGCCAAGGATCCGTCGATGATCGGCTGCTTCTCGGTGGCCGGCGATTCGATGATCTTCGTCGACAAGAACGGCAAGCGCGTGGTCAACGAGAAGCTCCACTACAACGAGCTGGCCCAGAAGTTCTTCGAATGGGACGGCGCGAACGCCGAGTTTCCCTACCTGATCCTGGCCTCCATCTGGGACCAGCGGGCGCAGGACAATTCCGCGAGCCACGAGTACGGCCGGCTCATCGTTCCGCCGGGCTCCGACGATCGCCACGTCATCAAGGGCGCGACCCTGGAGGAACTGGCCGCGAGCATCGACGCCCGCCTGCAGAAGTACGCCGGCCAGAACGGTGGCATGCGCATCTCGAAGGACTACGTGCAGAACCTCAAGGCGACGATCAAGCGTTACAACGAGTTCGCCAAGGCCGGCAAGGATGCGGACTTCCATCGCGGCGAGCGTGGCGTCGACCTGCTCTTCAACGGCAACGTGAAGGAAGAGCCGGGTCGGAAGAATCCGACCATGTGGCCGCTGAGCGACCAGGGACCTTACTACGCGGCCTTCGTCACCGGCGGTACGCTCGACACCAAGGGCGGGCCGAAGACCAATCCCGAGGGACAGGTGCTGGACGTGGCTGATCAGCCGATCCCCGGCCTCTACGGGGTCGGCAACTGCGTGGCATCCGCCTCGGGAAGAGCCTACTGGGCGGGCGGCGGCACGCTCGGCCCCATCATCGGGTTCGCGTATCGCGCAGCGAATGCAGCCAACAAGGAGCCCGTCCGCGGCTGAAGCGAGAACGCGGGAACCGGTTCGCCGGTTCCCGCCTGCAGCCATCACGTTTCTGGAGACGATCATGGTGACGTTGAAACACATTGCAGCGGCCGCGGTCTGTGCGGGAATGTTCGCGGTGACGCCATTGCGGGCCGCCGACGACCTCGGGGCCGCGCGCGACCTGACCATCAAGCAATGCAGCCAGTGCCACACGTTCGAGAAGGGTGAGAAGCACGGCCAGGGACCGAACCTGTTCGGGCTGATCGGTCGCGAAGCAGCGGCCGCGCCGGGCTTCGTCTATTCCGACGGCCTCAAGGAAGCGCTCAAGGGCAAGACCTGGGACACCGAGCTGCTCGACCAATGGCTCACCGACACGCTGGCCGTAGCACCCAAGGCACAGATGGTCTACTTCCAGGACGAGCCCAAGGTCCGCGCCAAGCTGATCCTCTATCTCCAATCGTTGAAGTGACGGGCGCACGCCCACCTGGATCCGGAGCCATCGCCATGGGAAGTTCGCTGGAACACACGCTCACCGACGCGGTCCTCGCGAGGATCGAGGACACCACCGATCCGCGCTTCAAGGCGATCATGACGAGCCTCGTGAAGCATCTGCACGCCTTCGTGCGCGAGACCGAACTGACCGAGGCCGAGTGGTTCGCCGGCATCCGGTTTCTCACCGCCACCGGCCAGAAGTGCGACGACAAGCGCCAGGAGTACATCCTGCTGTCCGACACGCTCGGCGTATCGATGCTGGTGGACGCCATCAATCACCGCAAGCCGGGTGGCGCAACGGAAACCACGGTGCTCGGGCCATTCTACGTCCCGGGCTCCAGCAACCTCCCGATGTGGACCGACATCGCGAAAGGCCTGTCGGGATCGCCGACCTACGTCCACGGCCGCGTGCTCGACGTCGATGGCAAGCCGATCGCCGGCGCGCAGCTCGACGTGTGGCAGAACGACTCGGAAGGTTTCTACGACGTGCAGCGCCCCGGTGCCGTGTACGCGCGTGGCAAGCTCGTCACCGACGCGGAAGGCCGTTACGGTTTCCGCACCATCAAGCCCGTGAGCTATCCGATCCCCACCGATGGTCCGGTCGGGCAAATGCTCCTGGGCATGGGGCGGCACCCATACCGGCCGGCGCACGTGCACACCATCGTCTCGGCGCCGGGTTACGACACGGTGACCACCCACGTCTTCGTGAAGGGCGATCCGTACCTAGGTTCCGACGCGGTGTTCGGCGTCAAGGATTCACTGGTGGTGCCGTTCGAGGCGCGTCCCGCCGGACCGGCGCCGGACGGCAGCACGTCCGCGACACCGTTTCATGAAGCGCGATACGATTTTTGCCTGGTGCGGAGTGCCGCGAGCGCCGCCTGACGCAGGTCTTCAGTGAAACACCCGTCCCGCATCGATGGCCAGCGTCTGGCCCGTGATGCTGTCGGTGCGGCACATCTCCACCACCTGGGCAGCGACGTCGTCCTTGTCGGCGGCGCGCTTGAGCAACGCGGTATCCCTGGAGCGTTGCTGGTAGGCAGGGTCGAGATTCGACGTCGCCCTCGTGCCTTCCAGATAGCCAGGCGCGATGCAGTTCACAAGGACGTCCGGGGCCAGGGCGACCGCCATGCAGCGCGTCAGATGAATCAGTCCGGCCTTGGAAACGGCGTAGGGAATCGACGACCCTGAAGGTGCGAGCCCCGCGACCGACGCGATATTGACGATTCTCCCGGCGCCCTGCTGCCGCATGACCCGGGCGACGGCCTTGATGCAGAGCATCGGTCCGGTCAGGTTGGTGGACAGGATGGTCTGCCAGTCCTCGAAGGACATCGCGTCCAGGTCCTGGAACGGGATCCACTTGTTGTAGGCGGCGTCGTTGACCAGGATATCCACACGCCCGAAACGCTGGACGACGCCGTCGACCAGCGCCTGCACGCTGTCCGGGCTGGTGACGTCGCACGCCAAGGCCTCGCTTCGAACGCCGAGTTTTCGCATCGCATCTGCGACTTCGAGGGCGGGTTCACGGCTGCGGGCATAGACGACGACCACGTCGCTTCCCGCCCGCGCCAGCGCGTGGCAGATCCTGCTGCCCAGACCACCGTTGCCGCCGGTGACGATGGCGACCTTGCCTTTGAGTTCCAAGATGTCTCTCCAGTATTGCTGGTGAAGGGATCGGATCGGTACTTGAATTCGCCGGCATTCAACAGGAAAAATGGAGCCGGCGATACAGGGTCGATCCGGCGCGGGTGCGCCCGTCGGCCTTCGTTGCGGTACTCTTCGCGGTGGAAGGTCGACCCCATGAACCGAATAGCAGTCCTCGACGATTGGCAGGACGTGGCGCGCTCCTCGGCGGATTGGTCCGCGCTCGAGCGGAGGGCCGAGATCCAGTTCTTCACGCAGCCCTTCGATTCCGCCGAATCCGCCGCGAAAGCGCTGGCCGACTTCGACATCATCGTCACGATGCGCGAGCGCATGGTGTTTCCCAGGGCGCTCATCGAGCGGCTGCCGAAGCTGCGCATGATTGCGCTCACCGGCGTTCGCTCCGGAACGCTCGATTTCGACGCGTGCACGGCGCGCGGCATCCCGGTGTGCAACACCGGCAGCGATCATTCGAACGCGACCACGGCCGAGCTCGCGCTGGCATTGCTGTTCGCGGCGGCACGGCACGTCACCGCTTCGGATCGCTCCTTGCGCGCGGGTCGCTTCCAGGACGGCGTCCCGCTCGGCACGATGCTCGAGGGCCGCAAGCTTGGTGTCGTCGGACTGGGCAAGATCGGATCGCGGGTGGCGCGCGTCGGCACCGCGCTCGGCATGGACGTACTCGGCTGGAGCCAGAACCTGACGGCGGAGCGCGCGCAGGCCTGCGGGGCACGGCTGGTGGACAAGGCGACGCTCTTCTCCGAGAGCGACGCCATCTCGCTGCATCTGGTGCTCTCGGACCGGACGCGCAGCGTGGTGGGCCGCAATGAGCTGACGCGCATGAAGCCGGATGCGATCCTGATCAACACCTCGCGCGGACCGTTGATCGACGAGGCAGCATTGCTGGACGAACTGCGCCGAGGTCGTCTCGTGGCGGCCCTGGACGTTTACGATCGCGAACCGCTGCCGGCCGATCATCCGCTGCGCACGCTTCCGAACGTCGTCCTCACGCCGCACCTGGGCTATTGCACCCGCGAGGTGTATGCGCAGTTCTACGCAGAGTCGATCCAGAACGTGATGGCCTTCCTCGACGGAGCTCCGATCCGGGTGGTCAATCCGAAAAGCCTCGAAGGGAAGAACGCTTGAAGATCGCCGTGGTCGGTTGCGGTGCCATGGGCAGCGTCTACGCCGGCCTGCTTGCCTCGGCCGGCCACCAGATCTGGGCCATCGATGCGTGGCGCGAGCACGTGGAGGCCATGCGAACGAAGGGCCTGCGGCTGGAGGGCGTTTCCGGCGACCGGACCGTGCGCATCTCGGCGACCACCGACCCTGCCGACGCCGGCACCTGCGACCTCGTGATCATCGCCACCAAGATCATGCATGTGGAACAGGCTGCCTCGGCGGCGCGTCCGCTCGTGGGCCCCGCGACGCTCGTGCTGTCGATCCAGAACGGCCTCGGCGGTCCCGACATCACCGCGCGCGTGCTCGGCCGCGAGCGCGTGCTGGTGGGCGTGGTGGGTGGCTTCGGTGCCTCGATGAAGGGCCCGGGCCATGCCCATCACAACGGCATGGAACTGGTGCGCTTCGGTGAGTTCGCCGGCCCCGTCACGGTACGCCTGGAGCGGATCGCGGATGTGTGGCGATCCGGCGGCTTCCGCGTGAAGTGCTTCGACGACATCGACCAACTGGTGTGGGAGAAACTCATCTGCAACGTGACCTTCTCGGGCCCGTGCGCCGTCACCGACCGCACCATCGGCGAGGTGATGGACGATCCCGATGCGTGGTCGGTGGCAGCGAACTGCGCCCGGGAGGCCTTTCGCGTGGGCAAGGCCAAAGGCGTACGGCTCGACATCGAGGAACCGGAGGCCTACGTGCGCGCCTTCGGCTCGAAGATCCCGAATGCGCGCCCGTCGGTGCTGCTCGATCACATGGCCGGACGGATGTCCGAGATCGATGCGATCAACGGTGCCATCGTTCGCGTCGGTGCGGAGTTGGGCGTGGATACACCCGCCAACTCTGCCATCACGGCGCTGGTGCGGGCGAAGGAACGGCGGATGGGCGTGCGAACGTAGCGAGAACAAGCTCCTCGCTTTTCCCTCACCCTCTGTCCCTCTCCCGAAGGGAGAGGGATGAAGACACCCTTCTCCCTCGGGGAGAAGGGCGGGGGGAAGAGGGGGAGCCACAAATGATCGCGGGTATCCGCCCGCGCGTTGAGGTTGGCCCCACCAACCTCAACGCGCGGGCGGATCCGGAACGAAGTTCGCCGGGAACGGCTGCGGATCGCGCGGAGCCGGCACCGGCGACGGGATGACACCACGCGCGACGAGATTCGTGTGGCTGTCGTACCAGATGGCGATGACCTCGTTGGGCGTTTCGGATTCGCGTTCGAAGCTCGTGTAGCGCACCTGCGAAGTCTGGATGCGGCCATGGCCGGTGCCGAGGCTTTTCTCGGCAGGAGCGCTTTCGGCGCGGGCACTGGGCCGCGGCGCGGAAGGTTGCGCGTCGGCATTGCCGGAGGCGGAGTCCTTCGCGGCGCCCGCCATGGGCGCTTCGCGGCGATACCGCTGCTCCTGCTCCATCGCGATCGGCGGTTCCACCTTGCGGCGGAATACGGCGACGCCGATCACACCGACGTTGTCCGGACGACCGGTGCGCGACGCGTAGGAATCGTCCAGCCGGGTGAAGTAGAAGGCCGCGACACGCGTCATGTCCTTGCGCCAGCCCTTGATCGGGAGATAGCTCCCCGGCGTCAGTACGTAGCCGGTCTGGCCGGGCGCGGCGGTCTCGCCGGACACGACGTTGACCCCGTCCACCGAGGTCACCGCCAGCACGTCGCCGCCGGACTGGTTGCGGATCCGGATCTCGTACTCGTTGCCCGGCCTCCCGGCCACGTACCAGCGGCCGTCGCTGAAGTAAGTGGGCAGGATGCGGCCCGAGGCCCGGTCGTACAGCGTGACGTCGGCAAGGTTACCGACGGCGAAGGCGGGAACGGCCGAGCTCATCAGGGCGAGGGCGAGGGCAAGGCGGCGAAATTTCATGGCGTGCTCCGTGGTTGAAGGGGGTTGCAGCCATTGAAACGGGGACAGGTGCGGATCGGGGTTAACTGGCCCTAGAATCCCACCTCCGCCTCCTCCCTTTCAGAGACCAGACCTATGCAGATCAAGACCATCGGCGTCGTCGGCGCCGGCACCATGGGCAACGGCATCGCCCAGGCTTTCGCCGTGGCCGGCTATGCCGTCACCATGACCGACGTGGCGCAGGCTGCCCTCGACCGCGGCCTGAAGAACGTCGACGGCAGCCTCGAGCGGCTCGTGAAGAAGGAGAAGATGACCGCCGACGCCAAGGGCACGGCCCTGTCGCGCATCTCGACCTCCACCTCGTTCGACGCCCTCGCCGGCGTCGACCTGATCATCGAAGCGGCCACCGAGAACCTACCGCTCAAGCTCGACATCTTCAGCAAGCTCGATGCGGCGGCGAAGCCCGAAGCCATCATCGCCTCGAACACGTCGTCCATCTCGATCACCAAGCTGGCCACCGCCACCAAGCGCCCCGCCCAGGTCATCGGCATGCACTTCTTCAATCCGGTGCCCGTGATGCAACTCGTGGAACTGATCCGAGGGCTCCAGACCTCGGACGACACCTACGCAGCCACGGAAGCGATCTCCAAGGCCGTGGGCAAGGCGCCCGTGCAGGTGAAGAACTCGCCCGGTTTCGTGGTGAACCGCCTGCTCTGCCCGATGATCAACGAAGCCGTGTTCGCGCTCGGCGAGGGCCTCGCCACGCCCCAGCAGATCGACGACGCCATGCGCATGGGCTGCAACCACCCCATCGGCCCGCTGGCGCTGTGCGACCTGATCGGCGTCGACGTGGAACTCGCCGTGATGCAGGTGCTGTTCGAGGGCTTCAAGGACTCCAAATACCGACCGGCGCCGCTGCTCGTGGAAATGGTCGAGGCCGGTTACCTCGGTCGCAAGACCGGGCGCGGGTTCTACACCTACTGATCGCGAACAGAGCGGCGCTTCTCCCGGCGGGGGCCACGCTTTGCGAGGTTCATGAAGCTTCCTGTTCTCGTCCGGATTGTCGTCCCGACGACACCGCAATCCTGCCCGACTCTGCTACGCTTGCTCACCCGTTTTCGGGGGAAGACGCGCCTGGAGACCGCAGCGCGCCGACGACAACAATGGAGGGAGTGGAGTTGACCCAGCCCGGCGGCACGATGAGTGTGCCCCCACGTTCGCTTCGCTCTCTGCCCCCCACGGGGGCGCGTCCGTGCCTTGGGGCGGCCCGGCGGCACTGACATGTCCGCAGACACTTTTCCGCGCCTCTTGCTGCATCACGCTAGCGTACGCGGCGACCGAACCGCGATCCGCGAGAAGGACCTCGGCATCTGGCTGTCCTGGTCCTGGCGGCAGGTGGCGGACGAGGTGCGCGCGGCCGCGTGCGGGCTCGCGGCCCTCGGTTTCAAGCGCGGCATGAGTGTGGCCATCGTCGGCGACAACCGGCCGCGGCTCTATTGGTCCATGGCCGCGGCGCAGGCGCTGGGCGGCATCCCCGTACCGCTCTACCAGGACGCAATCGCGCAGGAGATGCTGTTCGTCCTCGAGAACGCCGAGGTCGAGTTCGCCGTGGTGGAGGACCAGGAGCAGGTCGACAAGCTGCTGGAGATTCGCGCGAAGTATCCGAACCTGAAGCACATCGTCTTCGACGATCCGCGCGGCCTGCGCAACTATCCGGATCCCGTGCTGCTGTCCTACGACCGATTGCAGGAAACGGGGCGCGAGTTCGATCGCGCGCATGCCGATTTCTATGCTGGCGAGATAGCTCGGGCGCACCCCGACGATACCGCCGTGATGCTCTACACCTCCGGCACCACCGGCAATCCGAAGGGCGTCTGCCACACCCACACATCCCTGATCGCCGCGTCGAAGGGCGACATCGCCTTCGACGGCTTCACGGCCGACGACGAGGTACTCTCCTACCTGCCGATGGCGTGGGTCGGCGATCACCTGTTCTCGTATGCGCAGGCGATGGTGGCAGGCTTCTGCGTGAACTGTCCGGAGTCGAGCGAAACGGTGCTCAACGACCTGCGCGAGATCGGACCGACGTACTACTTCGCACCACCGCGCGTGTTCGAGAACCTGCTGACCTCAGTGATGATCCGCATGGAGGACGCGGCGGCGTTCAAGCGCCGGATGTTCCATCACTTCATGGCGGTGGCGAAGCGCTGCGGCGCGAAGGTCATGGACGGCCGCACCGCCGACGTGAGTCTCGGTGACCGGTTGCAATATGCGCTCGGCGATCTCCTGGTCTATGGACCGTTGCGCAACGTGCTGGGCATGTCGCGCGTGCGTGTCGCCTATACCGGTGGCGCCGCGATCGGGCCCGACCTGTTCGATTTCTACCGCTCCATCGGCGTGAACCTGAAGCAGCTCTACGGCCAGACGGAGACCAGCGTCTACGTCTGCAAGCAGCCCACGGGCAACGTGAAACTCGATACGGTCGGCACGCCGTTGCCGGGGGTCGAGATCCGCATCGCGGACAACGGCGAAGTGCAGGTGAAGACGCCGGGCATGCTGAAGGAGTACTACAAGCGCCCGGACGCCACCGCCGAGTCGATCACCCCGGACGGCTGGTTCATGACCGGGGACGCCGGCTTCTTCGACGGCGACGGGCAACTGAAAATCATCGACCGAGCGAAGGACGTGGGCAAGCTGAAGGACGGCACCCTGTTCGCGCCGCAGTACATCGAGAACAAGCTCAAGTTCTTCCCGCACATCAAGGAAGCGGTCGCCTTCGGGCACGACCGCGACATCTGTACCGCCTTCATCAACATCGATCTCGGCTCGGTTGGCAACTGGGCCGAGCGCCGCGGCATCGCGTATTCCGGCTACACCGATCTCGCGCAGAAGGACGCGGTGTACGCGCTGGTCCAGGAATGCGTCGAGAAGGTGAACCGCGATCTCGCCGCGGATCCCAAGCTCGGCAACTCCCAGGTCCGGCGGTTCCTCGTGCTGCACAAGGAACTCGATGCGGACGACGGCGAGCTGACCCGAACGCGCAAGGTGCGTCGCGGCTTCATCGCCGAGCGCTATGCACAACTGGTGACCGCGCTGTTCGCGGGCGACACCCACTGCGAGATCGAGGCGCAGGTGAAGTTCGAGGATGGTCGCACGGGCATGATCCGCGCGGACGTGAAGATCCGCGAGGCGAAGACGTTTCCCGTTGAAGTGCCGAAGGTGGCCGCTTGAGCGATAGCACCCACCCCAGCTCTCCCCCATCCGCGACGGGGGAGGGAGTGTCCGCGTCAGCGCGGCGCATCGGTGACGTCATGCTGTCGGTGGAGAAGATCTCGCTCGCCTTCGGTGGGGTAAAGGCACTCACCGACATCAGCTTCGACGTGCGCGAACACGAGATCCGCGCGATCATCGGGCCGAACGGCGCGGGCAAGAGCTCGATGCTGAACTGCATCAACGGCGTCTACACGCCGCAGCACGGCACGATCCGCTTCGACGGGCAGAACTTCTCGTCCATGGACCCGCACAAGGCGGCGACCATGGGCATCGCACGCACGTTCCAGAACATCGCGCTGTTCAAGGGCATGAGCGTGCTCGACAACCTGATGACGGGGCGCACACTGAAGATGAAGTGCGGGCTGCTGTCGCAGGCGTTCTACGTCGGCCCGAACCGCCGCGAGGAACTCGAGCATCGCGAGAAGGTGGAGCACATCATCGACTTCCTGCAGATCGAATCGGTGCGCAAGACCCCCGTGGGTCGCCTCCCCTACGGCGTACAGAAGCGTGTCGAACTGGGCCGCGCGCTCGCCGCCGAGCCGCGACTGCTGCTGCTCGACGAACCCATGGCCGGCATGAACATCGAGGAGAAACAGGACATGTGCCGGTTCGTCCTCGACGTGAACGACGAGTTCGGCACGACCATCGTGCTGATCGAACACGACATGGGCGTGGTGATGGATATCTCCGATCGCGTGGTCGTGCTCGACTACGGCAAGAAGATCGGTGACGGGTCTCCGGACGACGTGCGCGGCAACCAGGCCGTGATCGACGCCTATCTCGGCGTGGCGCACTAGCATGCAATTCTTCTTCGAAGTCCTGATCGGCGGCCTGCTTGCGGGGGTCATGTATTCGCTCGTGGCGCTGGGCTTCGTGCTCATCTACAAGGCCTCGGGCGTATTCAACTTCGCCCAGGGCGGGATGGTGTTCTTCGCGGCGCTGACCTTCGTCGGACTGCAGGAGAAGACCGGAATGCCCTTCTGGCTGGTCCTGATCCTCACGCTCGCTGTCATGGTGCTGCTGGGCGTGCTGATCGAGCGCGTCGTGCTGCGCCCGCTCGTGAACCAGCCGCAGATCACGCTGTTCATGGCCACCATCGGGCTCGCGTTCTTCATCGAAGGCCTCGCGCAGATCATCTGGGGCACGGAAGTGCGACGCCTCGACCTCGGTCTCCAGGACGAGCCCATCGGGGTCCTCATGGACCGGTTCGGCATCCTCGTGAGCAAGTTCGACCTCACGGCCGCGCTGGTGGCGGGGATCCTGGTCGCGGTCCTGGCCGTGTTCTTCAACAAGACGCGCATCGGCCGCGCGCTCCGCGCAGTAGCCGACGATCACCAGGCTGCACTCGCGGTGGGCATTCCGTTGAAGCAGATCTGGGCGATCGTCTGGTCGGTAGCCGGTTTCGTCGCCCTGGTGGCCGGATTGCTCTGGGGTGCACGCAACGGCGTGCAGTTCGCGCTGACCTTCGTCGCGTTGAAAGCGCTGCCGGTGCTGATCCTCGGCGGCTTCGAATCCATCCTCGGCGCTATCGTCGGCGGGCTCATCATCGGCGCGGCCGAGAAGCTCGCCGAGGTCTACCTGGGCCCGATGATCGGCGGCGGCATCGAAGGCTGGTTCGCATACATGCTGGCACTCCTGTTCCTGCTCGTGAGGCCCGAGGGGCTCTTCGGGGAGAAGCACATTGATCGTGTTTGAAGCCGTTGCCCCCACCCCAACCCTCCCCCGGCGACGCCGGGGGAGAGAGCAGTGCACTCCTTCCCCCGCGACGCAGTCGTGGGGGAAGGTTGGGATGGGGGCAGCGAGTCAACGACTCCCTAGCACCTAGCACCGATGCTCTACCGCGAATCCGGCCAGTTCAAGACCACCTATGCCGCCGATCAGCAGCTGTTCCCGATCCGGCAGGACCGGTACGCGTTCGTCGCGCTGCTGGTGGTCTCGTTCGTGGTGATTCCGCTGGTGGCGACCAACTATTGGCTCACCGCCATCCTGATCCCGCTGCTGGTGTTCGCGCTCGCGACGCTCGGCCTCAACATCCTCACCGGCTACGCGGGCCAGTTGTCGCTGGGAACCGCGGCGTTCATGGCGGTCGGCGCGGTCGCCGCCTACAACTTCCAGCTGCGCATTCCGGGCATGCCGATCCTGTTGAGCTTCGTGCTCGGTGGGTTGACCTCGGCGCTGGTCGGCGTGGCGTTCGGCCTGCCAAGCCTGCGGATCAAGGGCTTCTACCTCGCCGTGGCCACGCTTGCCGCGCAGTTCTTCATCCCATGGCTGCTGGTGAAGGTGTCCTGGTTCTCCAACAACAGTTCTTCGGGCGTCATCACCGCGCAGCCGATCGAGATCCTCGGGTTCGCTTTCGATACCCCGGTGCGCAAGTATCTCCTGGTGCTCGCGATCGTCGCAGTGATGGCGCTCGCGGCGAAGAACATGGTGCGCAGCTCCATCGGCCGCGCCTGGATGGCGGTGCGCGACATGGACGTGGCGGCGGAAGTCATCGGCATCCGCATCATGCACACCAAGCTGATCGCCTTCGCGGTGAGTTCGTTCTACTGCGGCGTGGCAGGTGCGCTCTACGCCTTCGCGTACCTCGGCAGCGTGGAGCCGGACGGCTTCAACCTGGACCTGTCGTTCCGCATCCTGTTCATGGTCATCATCGGCGGCGTGGGCAGCATCCTCGGTTCGTTCCTCGGTGCCGCGTTCATCACCTTGCTGCCGATCTTCCTCGACGTGCTGTTGACGGACGGCGCCGCCGCGCTCAACCTGAATCTGCCCTCCGGCACGACGTCCATGGCACAGCTCGTGGTGTTCGGTGCGCTGATCATCTTCTTCCTGATCGTGGAGCCGCACGGGCTCGCGCGGCTCTGGCAGATCCTGAAAGAGAAATTGAGACTATGGCCGTTCCCGCACTAGCCGACTGGTCAACGGGAGACGGTGCCGCAAGCGTTAAGGAATTCCCGGGTCGACCGGAACAATACCAAGGAGGAGCACCATGAAGACCTGGAAGCAGACAGCCATCACCGCGGTTCTCGCCATCGCCGGCGCCGCTGCAGCGATTCCGGCCTTCGCGCAACAGGCGGGGACCCAGTTCATCGGCATCACCAGCTATCGTGTCGGCCCCTACGGCGCGAACGGTGCTGCGTTCTTCGGCGGGTTCATCGACTATCTCTCCCTGGTGAACGAGCGCGACGGCGGCGTCAACGGCGTCAAGCTTTCGTGGGAGGAGTGCGAGACCGAGTACAACAACGCCAAGGGCGTCGAGTGCTACGAGCGCCTCAAGACCAAATCCGCCACGGGCCCGACGGCCATCCATCCGATGTCCACCGGCATCACCTATGCGCTCATCGACAAGGCGCCGGCCGACAAGATCCCGCTCATCACGCTGGGCTACGGTCGCACCGATGCCACCGACGGTCGCGTGTTCCCGTGGGTGTTCCCGGTGCAATCGAACTACTGGGACGCCGCCACCGGCATCATCAAGTTCATCGGCGACAAGGAAGGCGGCGATCTCAAGGGCAAGAAGATCGTGCTGCTGTATCACGACTCCGCCTACGGCAAGGAACCGCATTCCGTGCTCGAAGCCGAGGCCAAGAAGCTCGGTTTCGAATTGCGCATGATCCCCGTCCCCCATCCCGGCAACGAGCAGCAATCGCAATGGCTGCAGATCCGGCAGTACCAGCCCAACTGGGTGATCCTGTGGGGCTGGGGCGTGATGAATGCGACCGCGCTGCAGACCGCGCAGAAGGTCGGCTTCCCGCGCGAGAAGATGGTGGGCAACTGGTGGGCCGGCTCCGAGATCGATACCGAAGTGGCGGGCGCGGCGGCCAACGGCTATTACGCGGCCAGCCTGAACCTTGCCGGCAAGGGTTATCCGGTGGTCAAGGACATCGAAGACATCGTGTACAAGAAGGGCAAGGGCAACGGCAATCCGAAACAGATCGGCACCGTGCTGTGGAACCGCGGCGTAGGCGCGGCCATGATCACCGTCGAGGCCGTGCGCAAGGGGCAGGAGAAGTACGGCAAGAAGGTGTTGAGCGGCGAGCAGATCCGCTGGGGCATGGAGAACCTGGACATCAACGCCGGCCGCCTGAAGACGCTCGGGTTCAACACCATGCTGCCGCCGATCAAGCTGTCGTGCACCGATCACGGCGGCAGCGGCCTGGTGCGCTTCCAGCAATGGACCGGGACGGAGTGGAAGGCGGTGTCCGACTGGATCAGCGGCGACCGGCAGATGGTGCGCACGATGATCGAGGAATCGGCAGCGAAGTACGCCGCCGAGAAGGGCATCAAGCCGGGGTGTCTTGGCGGCTGACGGGGAAAGGAAAATCTTGAAACACGAAGGACTCGAAGGGAACGAAGGAGACCTGAGCCTACCGGGCTCGATCCCTTCCTTGGTTTTCCTTCGCGTTCTTCGTGTCCTTCGTGTTGAAAGCGCTTGATCTTCCAATGTCCGCGTTACTCGCGATAAACAACATCGAGGTCATCTACGACCACGTGATCCTCGTGTTGAAGGGCGTCTCGCTCGAGGTGCCCGAGGGGCGCATCGTCGCGCTCCTGGGTGCCAACGGCGCCGGCAAGACCACGACGCTGAAGGCCATCTCCAATCTGCTGCATTCGGAGCGGGGCGAAGTCACGAAGGGCGGGATCGAGTATCGCGGCGATCGCATCGACCGGCTCAGTCCGTCGGAACTGGTGAAGCGCGGCGTTGTTCAGGTGATGGAAGGCCGTCACTGCTTCCAGCATCTGACCATCGAAGAGAATCTGCTCACCGGCGCATTCACGCGTTCGGCTTCGCGTGCGGAGATCCGCCAGGATCTCGAACGCGTCTACGGCTATTTCCCGCGGCTCAAGGTGCGGCGCACGAGCCAGTCCGGCTATACGTCGGGTGGGGAACAGCAGATGACCGCCATCGGCCGCGCGCTCATGGCGCGCCCGAACATGATCCTGCTGGACGAACCTTCCATGGGCCTCGCGCCCCAGGTAGTCGAGGAGATCTTCGAGATCGTGAAGGACCTCAACGCGAAGGAACGCGTGAGCTTCCTGCTGGCCGAGCAGAACACGATGGTGGCGCTGCGCTACGCCGACTACGGCTACATCCTCGAGAACGGGCGTGTCGTGATGGAAGGCGACGCCGGGGAACTGCGCAGCAACGAGGACGTGAAGGAGTTCTACCTCGGTCTGTCCACCGCGGGCCGCAAGAGCTTCCGCGACGCGAAACACTATCGCCGGCGCAAGCGCTGGCTTGCCTAGGATGCAACGGCCCCCACGCTCTCTGCGTTCGCTGCCCCCCGAGGGGGCGCGTCAGTGCCTTGGGGCGGCCCGGCGCCACTGACCATGACCAAACCCTATCTCGACGATCTCGAAACCCGCTCGACGGAAGTGCGCGAGCGGGCGCTGTTCAACGCCCTGCCCGACCAGATCGCCAACGCGAGACGGAACGCGCCCTACTTCGCGAAGCTGCTGGCCGACGTCCAGCCGCACGAGATCTCGAGCCGCAGGGCGCTTGCCTCGCTGCCGGTCACGCGCAAGTCCGATCTCATCGCGCTGCAGAAAGCATCGCTGCCGTTCGCCGGCATGACGGCGGTGAAGCCTTCGCAGCTCGGCCGAGTCTTCGCATCGCCAGGACCCATCTACGACCCGCAGGGCGACCAGAAGGATTTCTGGGGCTTTGCGCGCGCGCTGTACGCCGCGGGGTTCCGCGAAGGCGAGCTCGTGCACAACACGTTCTCGTACCACTTCACGCCGGCGGGATTCATGATGGACCTCGCCGCGCAGGCCATCGGCTGCCCGGTGTTTCCGGCGGGCATCGGCCAGACCGAACTGCAGGTGCAGACCATCGCCGATCTCAAGCCGCCGTGCTACGCAGGCACGCCTTCGTTCCTCAAGATCATCCTGGAGAAGGCGGACGAGTTGAAGATCGATGTCTCCAGCATCAGGAAGGCGTCCGTCAGCGGCGAGGCTTTCCTGCCGCCGGTGCGGCAGATGCTCGCGGACCGCGGGATCGCCGGGTACCAGTGCTACGGCACCGCCGACCTCGGTCTCATCGCCTACGAGACCGAAGCGCGCGAAGGCCTCGTGGTGGACGAGGGGGTCATTCTCGAGATCCTGCGTCCCGGCACCGGGGATCCGGTGGCCCCCGGCGAAGTCGGCGAAGTGGTGGTGACCACCTTCACGACCGAGTATCCGCTCATCCGATTCGCGACCGGCGACCTGTCTGCGATCCTGCCCGGGATCAGCCCGTGCGGGCGCACCAACGTGCGCATCAAGGGCTGGATGGGCCGGGCCGACCAGACCACGAAGGTGAAGGGCATGTTCGTGCACCCGTCGCAGGTGAACGAAGTGGTCAAGCGGCACCCGCAGATCCTCCGCGCGCGCCTGACGGTCACGCACGACGCGGATCGCAACGACGTGATGACGCTAGCTGTCGAAATGGACGGTGCGGCACCCGAAGGATTGGCCAATGCGATCGCCGACTCGGTCCGCGAAGTGTGCAAGCTCCGTGGTGAGATCGCCTTCATGCTTCCCGGCAAGCTGCCGAACGACGGGAAGGTGATCGAGGACTTGCGCAAGTACGACTAGCGACCCTGCACCAGGACTGGATCGCCGGCGGGGTCCCCTTCGAGGACGCGCCGGCTTCCCCTCACTGAGTGCATGGCCTGACATGATCGGTCCGCCGACGTCAGCGGCGTGTCGCCCCTTGCCCGGTATCTCGGCCGGATTCAATGTCTCCGGCCTCCCCGATGTCTCACCGGGCAAGGTATTTCGACGACTGCGAATCTCGTTCGACGGCCGCTTACTTGCCTTTCTGTTGCCGGGAATCCTTGATCTCGTCGAGAGTCTGCTCCAGCACCGTGGCCGGGTTGAAGCTCGGTGGGAACGAGCGTGGCGGGTAGTCCTTGAACGTCGCCGCGAACTTGAACACATCGTCCATTATTCCGTACATGCCCCCGACGTGATTCAAATTCCAGTCCCAGAACGTGTTCGAGGTGATGTCGGCGCGCTCGTAAGGATCCTGAAACAGGTTGAAGATCTTCTGCAGGCGCAGTTTGACGAAAGGCTCGGCCCACACGCCCATCGTGCCCGCCAAGCGTTGCTCCGCGTAGACGAATTTGTAGTCGCCCTTCCGCATGCCGACTAGCAGACCGTCGTCATCGGCGTAGAAGTAGGAGTCGCGCGCGCTCTTCACTCCGTTGTTGTTGCCCGCGGTCCCACTCACGGTGCGCAGGAAGTTCGACTGGTCGTAGCCGTCGAGATGCACCTTGTACTTGATGCCGTTGGCGGTGTAGCCCTTCTTCAGCTTGTTGACGAGATCCGGTTCGCCGGCGATTGAGGCGAGCGTCGGGATCCAGTCGTTGTGGCTCATGAGTTCGTTGGTTACCGTACCCGGCTTGATGACGCCGGGCCAGCGGACCAGCGCCGGGACGCGGAAAGCACCCTCCCAGTTGGTGTTCTTCTCCGAGCGGTAGGGCGTCATGGCGCCGTCCGGCCAGGTATTCATGTGCGGGCCGTTGTCGCTGCTGTAGAACACGATGGTGTCCTCGGCGATGCCCATGTCGTCCAGCGCCTTCAGCAGCGCACCGACGGTTTCGTCGTGCTCGATCATGCCGTCGTTGTATTCGCTGTCGCCGTGCTGGTAGCGGCCCCGATGTTCAACGCGCACGTGCGTTCGCAAGTGCATGCGCGTCGCGTTGAACCAGGTGAAGAACGGCTTGCCGGCAGCATGCTGGCGCTGCATGAACTCGATGGCCGCTGCCGACGTTTCGTCGTCGACCGTCTCCATCCGCTTCTTGGTCAGCGCTCCCGTGTCTTCGATGGTCTGCTTGCCGACCTTGCCGAAGCGCGGATCGACAGTGGGATCGTCCTTGTCGGTGGCCTTGGTCCGCAGTACGCCGCGAGGGCCGAACTTCGCGCGGTAGGCCGGGTCCTTCGGATAGTCGACCAGTTCAGGCTCCTCCTCGGCGTTCAAGTGGTAGAGATTCCCGAAGAACTCGTCGAAGCCGTTCACCGTAGGCAAGCTGGGATTGCGATCGCCGACGTGGTTCTTGCCGAATTGCCCGGTGGCGTACCCGAGGTTCTTGAGCAGCCCGCCGATGGAGGGATCGAGCTGGCTCATGCCCATGGGCGCACCCGGGAATCCCACCTTCGTGAGACCGGTGCGGATGCCGTGCTGGCCGGTCAGGAACGCGGCGCGCCCCGCCGTGCAACTCTGCTCGCCGTAGTAGTGCTGGAAGCGGATGCCTTCCTTGGCGATGCGATCGATGTTGGGGGTCTCGTAGCCCATCACGCCACTACTGTAGGCGCTGACGTTGGCGATACCGATGTCGTCGCCCCAGATGACGAGGATGTTGGGCTTCTTCTGCGCCTGAGCCGCAAGCGGGCTTGCCAGTCCGGTCGCCACAGCCAGCGCCATCAAGATTCGCAACAAGATGTTCTTCATTGCCGTGCCTCCAAAGTAGTCATTCGATCTCGAAAAACTTACATGAGGCAGATTTCATGCTGGCTACGACCTGATACCTGGCGATCGCCTCGTCCAAGATGGTACCGAACTTGACGCTACGTGTGGCTGGGGAAGCACTGATTCATACACCGCGTCGTCATGGACGCGATGCGACCATTCGTTGAAGCTCGATCAGGTTGATCGGCTACCGTGCATACCCGGCTTCGCGCTGGTGCGCCAGACAATGAACTACTTTGTCGCGGTGGTGCCCGCCTGCGCAGTCGTGAACGGAGGGAAGTACGGGATACCGTAACGTCCCAGCAGCGCCTGCAGCTCGCCCGACGCGGCGAGCGCCGCGAGACGCTCCTCCAGGAAGGCACGCAATTGCGTTTCCTTCGACTGGACCGCCCACGCATTGTTCCAGTTGAAGGCGTCCTGCGGTACGAAGCTATCGATCACGTACACCGTTCGATCGGGAAACTGACGTCGCGATTCGGCGAGACTGGTCGAAGGGATCAGGGACGCGGTCACCTTGCCTTCGGCCATCGCCTGGATCGCACGACGCGCTTCTGGAAAGCTCTCGTGGGTCAGGCCCTGCGCCTCGAGCAGGCTCTCCGTCGGTGAGAAGTAGGTCGCACCCACCGGTGTCTTCGTGCGCACCAGCTCTGCCAGGGTAGTCGACTTGAGCGCCGGGTCGAAGGTGACCAGAACGTAGCGCACGCCGAACGTCGGCTCGATCAGCGTGAGCTTCGACTTCTTAAGCGGTCCGTCATTGCCGCCGGTTCCGAGCCCGAGGAACACGTCGCACACGCCCTTCGCGATCGTCGTTCGAAACGCGCGATTCATCCCGCCGCGGCTCGCGGTGTTGACCCACACGAACTGCGCATCCCAGCCCTCCTTTGCGGCGACGAGTTTCACCAGGTCCACGTCGTAGCCGCGCGCCTCGTCGGTGATCTCGGTGGAGGGGAAGGCATACGGGTCGCCGCAGGCGGTGATGCGCTTCGTCCCGCGGATGCGGGTGAGGGCTTCGACGTCCTGAAGCTCCTCGGGGACCGCACTCGGAGCGACTTCGCGGTAGCCGCTCATGTAGCGGGCGTCGTTGAAGGGATCAGCCAGTGTGCTCTGGGCTAGCGCTGCTGTACCGTTGGTGCCGGCGAGCAGGCCGGCGATGAGAGGCAATGCGGTCGATAGGGAGTTCAAGAGCGATTCCTTCCTTGTGAGTTAGCGCGCCACGCTCCGACAGCGCGCCGGGCGCAGCGTTCACCGCGAACCGGTGACGCGCGGCGGGCATTGTCGCCGCGAATTCTCAGCCGCGGAGCGTTCCCGGTCGGGCATCGTTCCTGACATTGTCGCGGACCGTTCCTAATGTGGGATGGGTGCCGCGACGCTCACTCCCGGCTAGTATGGCTCCGTGTAGAGGGACCTCGCGGCTCGCCATGGCGACGCTCATCGGCCTATGCCCGATCACTGAACGGGCGAAACGGCCGAATCGAGTCATGCGCAGCGATCTGCCACGCACCGAGTTCGCGTGGTCGCGTCGGAGTTCACCGTCGCGACCACGCGATCGAGCCTTCACACGCGGACAACAAGCACGTTGCGGCGGCTCCTCGGGCGAAGCGTGGCCATCAAAACCAGGCCAGCGAGCATCAGGGCGTACGTTTCAGGCTCCGGAACCGGGGCGAACAGGTGGAGCGTGCCGCTGGTCGCGTTGTATGCCCACAGCTCCGGCCCATTGGCGCCCAGCGCGAAAACATTCGTCTGGAATCCAAGCGAGTCGGTCGGCAGGCCCGTTTCGGCGTCGTAGTAGAACGTCTGGCCGAACGCAACCGCATTCGTAGCCGCGTAGATCGGCTCCGGAAACACCTGGAGGTTGTGCGTGACGTCCAGCGCTTCGACCTTGAGGCGCCCATAGTAGAAGGCTTCCTGATCCTGGGAGAGCACCATGGTGCCGCCGTAGCCTTGGGCCGACCCGTAGATCCCGGAGTCCTCCTGGCGGACAAAGTCGTTGCCGTTGAGCCGGAATGCCGAGATCTCCTGGGAACTCGACCCGGAGTCGCCGTGGATCAATCGGCCGGTCTGATCCGCGTACTCGATGTCGCCGGAGTAGACGCTCGCGTAGTAGCCGAGCCAAGACGTCGAGCTAGCGTTCAGGATCGGAGCCACGTTGGTCGTCCCCCAGCCGTTGTAGGTGAACGTCACCCACTGATCGCGCGACGACAGAATGAATCGATCCTCGGAAACCGCCTCGATCCGTCCCGCAATCCCGGGCGTGAGCTTCGTCTCCCACGTATTGGTCGCCAGGTCGAGCCGATGGACCCGATGAATGCTTGCCGGCGTGCCGTACCCGATGTTCTCGCCGCCATAGTCGGCCGCATAGAGATAACGGCCGTCGGGCGTCAGGTCGATGTCCCTGAAATTCCAGTAGGCCAGGAACGGCGTGGATGTCGTCCCGGTACTTACGTCGATGACACGGATCGCACTGCCGGAGTTGCGCACGATCAGCTTGCCGTACTGATCCGCGTACACCATCTGCGAGATGTTGCCGGGAGCCTCGAATTGGTCGATCTCTCCATAGAACGTGGTTTCCGCAATCGCAGTTGCAGAGGTCAGCACGAATGCAGCAGGCAACACGAGGCCGTGAAATGACAGTCGCGTAGGCATGGTCGATTCCTCGAAGGTTGAGTTTTGGAACACTGAACGATTCGGCGCACGGTTCTCGGCATGACTCGCTCCCGCATGAATGACGGGTGCCTGCCATTGCCTCGTCTCCCTCGGGGTAACGCTGCGGCCCCGCACGCCGTACTCTTGTGCTCGACTCGCTACCGGCCATTGCAGACCCCAGGTGAAACACCCGGTGCCCACATCCCCGTAGCAGTCGGCTTTTCCCGCAGTCGAATCGACGGTAGGTACCGCCCGGCATGGCGTCAATCAGCCGTTTGGCATATGCCGGACTCTGCAGCAAGGCATCGGTTCTGGACCGGGTTCCGGGACATCCCGCCGAACATGGAACCCGGCCTCGTACAATGCTGGCCATTTCACGCATTCCCACGCCAACATGACCACTCCCATCAGCCTCTACCCCGTCCCGGCACTCGACGACCTTCCCGAAGACATCCGCGCGACCATGCTCGCCGTCCAGGAGAAGGCGGGCTTCATCCCGAACGTCTTCCTCACGCTGGCCCATCGCCCCGACGAGTTCCGCGCGTTCTTCGCGTACCACGACGCGCTGATGCTGCGTGAATCGGGACTGACAAAGGCGGAGCGCGAGATGATCGTGGTGGCCACGAGCGGCGCAAACCATTGCCAGTACTGCGTGGTCGCGCATGGCGCGATCCTGCGCATTTACGCGAAGAACGCGCAGGTCGCCGACCAGGTGGCGATCGATCACAAGAAAGCCGACATCACCCCGCGACAGCGGGCGATGCTGGACTTTGCCGTGAAGCTCGCGCGTGTTCCGGAGTCGATTTCTCCGGCCGATCACGAAACGCTGAAGGAGCACGGCTTCACCGCGGAAGATGTCTGGGACATCGGCGGCATCACCGCTTTCTTCGCGCTGTCGAACCGGATGGCGCATCTGCTCGAGATGCGCGCCAACGACGAGTTCTATCTGATGGGGCGCGTGCCACCGCCCAAGAAGTAGGCGGGTCGCGGGCGGATTGCCCCCATCCCGACCTTCCCCACCCTTTGGCGGGGGAAGGGGTGCACGTCCCCTCCCCCGGCTTCGCCGGGGGAGGGATAGGGTGGAGGCATGCCATTCGCAATGAGGGGGCATTCCCAATCGCCGCAAGGCGGAAACGCGCACTGCCGCCGTATAATGAAACGCATAATTTTGCGCTGCATCATCGCGTTGCGGCGCGGTCGGTCCAACGATAACCGGAGGAAGGCGTCGAGTCATGGCTGCACTGCCCGACAATGATCCCGACGAGACCAGCGAATGGCTCGATGCGCTCGACGGGGTACTGGAACATGAAGGCCCCGAGCGCGCCCACTACATCCTCGAGAAGCTCATCGAGAAGGCGCGGCGTTCCGGCGCCTACCTGCCCTACAGCGCGAACACCGCGTACATCAACACGATCCCACCGGGCAAGGAAGAGCGCTCGCCGGGCGATCACGAGATCGAGCACCGCATCCGCTCGTACGTCCGCTGGAATGCGGCGGCGATGGTGCTGCGGGCGAACAGGAACACGAACGTCGGCGGCCACATCGCGAGCTTCGCGTCCGCCGCGACGCTGTATGACGTCGGCTTCAATCACTTCTGGCACGCGCCGTCCGAGAAGCACGGCGGCGACCTGATCTTCGTGCAGGGGCACTCGGCGACCGGCGTGTATGCGCGGGCCTACATGCTCGGCCGGCTCACCGACGACCAGATGGACAACTTCCGCCAGGAGGTGTCCGGCAGGGGACTCTCGTCCTACCCGCATCCCTGGCTGATGCCGGACTTCTGGCAGTTCCCCACGGTGTCGATGGGTCTCGGGCCGCTGATGGCGATCTACCAGGCGCGTTTCATGAAGTACCTGCAGGACCGCGGCATCGCGCAAACCGAAGGACGCAAGGTCTGGTGCTTCCTCGGCGATGGCGAGATCGACGAACCGGAGTCCATGGGCGCCATCGGCGTCGCAGCGCGGGAGCGGCTCGACAACCTCGTCTTCGTGGTGAACTGCAACCTGCAACGCCTCGACGGTCCGGTACGCGGCAACGGCAAGATCATCCAGGAGCTGGAGGCGGACTTCCGCGGCGCGGGCTGGAACGTCCTCAAGGTCATCTGGGGCTCGTACTGGGATCCGCTCATCGCCAAGGATCGCACCGGCCTGCTGTTGAAGCGCATGGAGGAATGCGTCGACGGCGAGTACCAGACGTTCAAGTCGAAGGACGGCGCCTACGTGCGCAAGCACTTCTTCGGCAAGTATCCGCAGCTGCTGGAACTGGTCGCCAACATGACGGACGACGACATCTGGCGCCTGAATCGCGGCGGACACGATCCGCACAAGATCTTCACGGCGTATACGGCCGCGATGAAGCACACGGGCCAACCCACTGTCATCCTGGCCAAGACCATCAAGGGCTATGGCATGGGCGAGGCGGGAGAGGCCCAGAACATCACCCATCAGCAGAAGAAGATGGGCACCTCGTCGATCAAGGCGTTCCGCGACCGCTTCGGCCTGCCGATCCCCGACGACAAGCTCGAGGAGATCCCGTTCCTCAAATTCCCCGACGGCTCGCCCGAGCTCGAGTACATGCGCAAGCGCCGCGAAGAACTCGGCGGCTATCTGCCCACGCGGCGCCAGCAGGGCGACGTGCTGGAAGTGCCGCCGTTGTCCACCTTCGAAGCGCTGCTCAAGAGCTCCGAGGACCGCGAACTCTCCACCACCATGGCCTTCGTGCGGATCCTCGGCCTGCTGGTGCGGGACAAGAACCTCGGCAAGCGCGTCGTGCCGATCGTCCCGGACGAATCGCGCACCTTCGGCATGGAGGGCATGTTCCGGCAACTGGGCATCTGGTCTTCGGTGGGCCAGCTCTACACGCCGCAGGACGCCGACCAGCTGATGTTCTACAAGGAAGACAAGCACGGCCAGATCCTGCAGGAGGGCATCAACGAACCTGGTGCCATGTCCTCCTGGATCGCCGCGGCCACGTCGTACTCGACCCATGGCGTGACCATGGTGCCGTTCTACATCTACTACTCGATGTTCGGGTTCCAGCGCGTCGGCGATCTCGCGTGGGCCGCAGCCGACCAGCGCGCCCGCGGCTTCCTGCTCGGTGGCACCGCGGGCCGCACGACATTGAACGGCGAAGGCCTCCAGCACGAGGATGGGCACAGTCACCTGATCTCCTCGACCATCCCGAACTGCCGGTCCTACGACCCCACGTTCGCATACGAGGTTGCCGTGATCGTCCAGGACGGCATGCGCCGGATGTACCAGGAGCAGGAGGACGTCTTCTACTACCTGACGGTCATGAACGAGAACTACCCGCACCCGGCGATGCCGGATGGGGCGGAGGCGGGCATCCTCAAGGGCATGTACCTGCTGTCCGAGGGCGCCGGCGGCAAGAAGACGCCGCGGGTTCAGTTGCTCGGCAGCGGCACGATCCTGCGCGAAGTCATCGCCGCGGCCGAACTGCTCGCGGCCGACTTCGGCGTCGCCGCCGACCTGTGGAGCTGCCCGAGCTTCACCGAACTGCGCCGCGACGGCATGGAAGCCGAGCGCTGGAACCTCGTGCATCCCGAGGAGAAGGCGCGCGTGCCCTACGTAGCGGCATGCCTCGAAGGCCGCGGCGGTCCCGCCGTGGCGGCGACCGACTACATGCGCGTGTTCGCCGACCAGATTCGCCCGTACGTCGGGCGGCGCTACGTCGTGCTCGGCACCGACGGCTTCGGCCGGTCGGACACACGCGAGCAACTGCGCTACTTCTTCGAAGTGAACCGGCACTATGTCGTCGTCGCCGCGCTGAAGGCGCTGGCCGACGAGGGAACGATCCCCGCTGCCACGGTGACGCAGGCGATCCGCAAGTACGGCATCGACCCGGCCAAGCCGTGTCCTTGGACGGTCTGACAACAATTCGATAACGACTCATCTGGGACGAACGCATGGGAGCGATCAGGGAAGTCTTGGTACCGGACATCGGCGACTACAAGGATGTGCCGGTCATCGAAGTGCTGGTGAAGGCCGGCCAGTCGGTGAACGCGGAGGACTCGCTGGTCACGCTGGAAAGCGACAAGGCGACGATGGAGGTGCCCGCGCCGTTCGCCGGCGTGGTGAAGGACCTCAAGGTGAAGGTCGGCGACAAGGTCTCGCAGGGAACACTGGTGCTCACCCTGGAAGCAGCGGAAGCGGCTGGTGCCGCTGCACCGGCTCCAACGGCCGCCCCCGCGCCGACACCGGTCGCTGCGCCGGCGTCCGCCCCCGCCGCAGCCGTTGTCGCCTCCCCCGCCAGCGCGCCGGCGCCTGCCCCGGTCGTCGATGCGGGCCCCATCGACGAAGCAGCCTTTTCCAAGGCGCACGCGAGTCCTTCGGTTCGACGCTTCGCCCGCGAGCTGGGCGTGGACCTCGGCAGTCTCAAGGGTTCCGGACCCAAGGGCCGAATCCTCAAGGACGACATCCAGGGCTTCGTGAAACAGGCACTGGCCGGCGGCACCCGGGCGGCGGCCGGCGGCGGCATCCCGGGCATCAACCTGCCCGCCTGGCCCGTGGTCGATTTCTCCAAGTTCGGCCCGGTCGAGAGCAAGCCGCTCTCGCGCATCCAGAAGATCTCCGGCCCGGCGCTGCACCGCAACTGGGTGATGATCCCCCACATCACCCAGCAGGACGAAGCCGACATCACCGAGATGGAGGCCTTCCGCAAGACGCTGTCGGACGAGTACTCGAAGAGCGGCATCAAGATCACCCCGCTCGCCTTCATGATGAAGGCGGTGGTCGCGTCGCTGAAGCAGTTTCCCGACTTCAACGCCTCGCTCGCGCCGAGCGGCGATGCCCTGATCCTGAAGCAGTACTTCAACATCGGCGTGGCGGTCGACACCCCCGAGGGGCTGGTCGTGCCGGTGATCCGCGACGTGGACAAGAAAGGCGTGGTCCAGCTGGCGAAGGAACTGGCCGAGATCAGCCAGAAGGCGCGCGACAAGAAGATGGGGCCCACCGACATGCAGGGCGGTACCTTCTCCATCTCCAGCCTGGGCGGCATCGGCGGCACGCATTTCACCCCGATCATCAACGCGCCCGAGGTGGCGATCCTGGGCGTCTCGCGTTCCACGCTGAAACCAGTCTGGAAGGACGGCCAGTTCGTGCCGCGCCTGATGCTGCCCCTCTCGCTCTCCTACGACCACCGCGTCATCGACGGTGCGAAGGGCGCCCGCTTCATCACCCATCTGAATGCGGTGCTGTCCGACATTCGCCGCGTGCTCCTGTAACCCGCCTCGGTGCGAAGCGGCGCCATCGGCGTACTCGGCGGGACGTTCGATCCGGTCCACTCCGCCCACCTGCGCCTGGCGCACGAGGCGCTCGACACCATCGGTCTGGACCACGTCCGGCTGATCGTCTCTGCCGCACCGCCGCATCGGCCGCCCCCCGGGGCCAGTGCGGAACACCGGCTGGCTATGCTCCGCCTGGCGGTCGCGGACAACCCGGCGCTGCTGGTGGACGATCGCGAACTCCGGCGTCCGGCGCCCAGCTACACCGTCGACACCCTCGAGAGCCTGCGTGCCGAGTTCGGCGGGGCGCGGCCCCTGTCCCTGATCGTGGGCGCGGATGCCTTCGTCCTGCTCCAGACCTGGCGCCGTTGGCTTGATCTATTCGAACTCGCCCACATCATCGTGGCTCACCGGCCGGGATACGAGCCGGCCCGCTGGGGCGACGCGATGGGCCCGGCGCTGCGATCGCAGTTCGCCGCCCGCCTGACCGACGACCCGGCGCGGCTGCGCACTGCGCCGGGTGGGGCGATCACCACGCTCGCCATCACCCAGCTCGATATCTCGGCCAGCGCGATCCGGGCGCAGGTGGCGGCGGGCCGCAGCCCGCGTTACTTGCTTCCCGAAAGCGTTCTCGGATACATTGGCCGCAACGATCTGTACAGGGAACCGGATGCACGTTGAAGACCTCACCCGCGCCGCCGTCGCAGCGCTCGAAGATGTAAAGGCGCGCGACATCGTCGTGCTGGATGTGCGCAGGATGACGTCGTTGTTCGACATCGTGATCGTTGCGAGTGCTGAATCGGCGAGGCAGACCCGGGCACTCGCGGGCCACGTGCAGGATCGTGCGAAGGAACTCGGCTCCGGCGTCATCGGGGTCGAGGGAGAAGAAACCGGCGAGTGGGTCCTGGTGGATCTGGGGGATGTGGTGGTCCACGTGATGCAGCCGGCCGTCCGCGATTACTACAATCTCGAGGAACTCTGGGGTGGGCAGCGTCCGTCTCCTCGGCGCCCGCATGCGGGCACCGGTATCAGGCTGGCGCACACCGGAGCCAGCGTGTGACCACGCCGGCACCCGGTGCGCGCGGGTGCCGAGTTCGATTCCGCTTCGGCGGTCTTCGTGCGTTTCCTGATCGTGGCCGTCGGCCATCGCCAGCCTGCCTGGGTGGACACCGCGTTCGGGGAATACTCGAAGCGCATGCCGCGCGAAGCGCGGGTGGAGCTGATCGTGGTCCGTCCCGAGGGACGCAGCGACGCCTCCACGGAAAACGCGATCGCCAAAGTGCTACAGAAGGAGGCCGTGCGGATCGCCGCAGCCGTACCGCCGGGCACTTCGATGGTCGCCATGGACGAGACCGGTGAGTCGGTCACCACGCGCGCCCTCGCGGCGCGCATGGAGCAATGGTTCGCCGGAGGCCGCGACGTGGCTTTCGTGATCGGCAGCGCGGACGGGCTCGACGCAAAGCTCAAGGCGGGGGCCGAGCGGCGGTTTTCGTTATCGCCGCTGACCCTGCCCCACGGCTTGGCGCGCGTCCTGCTAGCGGAACAACTCTACCGCGCGCATTCCCTGCTGCGCGGCCATCCGTATCACCGCGACTGACCGACAGGCCCCGATGGCCACTCTCACCCGTCATATCTATCTCGCCTCGCGCAGCGCCCGTCGGCGCGAGATCCTCGCCCAGATGGGCGTGCGCTACGAAGTGCTGCTGCTGCGCGAGGGCCCCACGCGGGGCGACGACTTCGACGAATCCCCGTTGCCGGGTGAAGCGCCCATCGACTACGTGCTGCGCGTTGCACGGCTCAAGGCCGAGACCGGCTGGACCCGCATGATCCAGCGGCGGCTGCTCCGGCAGCCGGTCTTATCCGCCGACACCACGGTCGAGCTCGAAGGACAGATCCTCGCCAAACCCACGGACCGCGCCGATGCGATCCGCATGCTGAAGTCCCTGTCCGATCGAACCCATCAGGTCCACACCGCGGTGGCGCTCAAGCTGGACGAGCGAGTGGAGGTGGCGCTGTCTTCGACGCAAGTGATCTTCTCGCCGTTGTCCGACGAGACCATCCGCAGCTACGTCGCCACCGGCGAGCCCATGGACAAGGCGGGCGCCTACGGCATCCAGGGCAAGGCCGCGCTGTTCGTCAAGCACATCGCCGGCAGCCACTCGGGCGTGGTGGGCCTGCCGGTCTTCGAAACCAGCGACCTGCTGGCGCGTTTCGGCTGCCCGGTGTTGTGAAGGAAGAGATCCTCATCAACGTGACCCCGCAGGAGACGCGGGTCGCGGTGATGGAACAGGGGTCGGCGCAGGAACTGCACGTGGAGCGCAGCTCTTCGCGCGGCCTGGTGGGCAATACCTACCTGGGCGTAGTGAGTCGCGTGCTGCCGGGCATGCAGTCCGCCTTCATCCAGATCGGCCTCGACCGCGCGGCATTCCTGCACGTGGCCGACATCTGGGGGCATCGCGGCGGCGAGGAAGCGAAGCCGATCGAGAAGCTGCTGCACGACGGCGACACGGTGCTCGTGCAGGTGATCAAGGATCCGATCGGCACCAAGGGTGCACGGCTGTCGACGCAGATCAGCATTGCGGGCCGCTGCCTCGTGTTCCTCCCGCAGGAATCGCACATCGGCGTCTCGCAGCGCATCGAGGACGAGACCGAGCGCACCCAGTTGAAGGAGCGGCTCCAGCAGTTGCTGCTACCTGAGCAGAAGGGCGGCTTCATCGTCCGCACCATGGCCGAGACCGCCACCGACGCCGAGCTCGCGGCCGACCTGGATTACCTGCGCCGCCTGTGGGCCGGCATCCAGGAGCGCGCGCGATCCAGCTCCGCACCCGCGCTGCTTTATCAGGATCTCGATCTGAGCTTGAGGGTGCTGCGCGATTTCGCGAGCGATTCGACCGAGCGCATCCTGGTGGACTCGCGCGAGACCTTCCAGCGCATGAGCGCATTCGCCCAGGACTACACGCTGCCGTTCCTCGCCCGGCTCCAGCACTACACCGGCGAGCGCCCCCTGTTCGATCTGTACGCCGTGGAGGAGGAGATCGAGCGCGCACTCGCGCGCCGCGTGGCGCTCAAGTCCGGCGGCTACCTGATCATCGACCAGACCGAGGCGCTCACCACGGTCGACGTGAACACCGGCGGCTTCGTGGGCGGGCGCAGTTTCGACGACACGATCTTCAAGACCAACCTCGAAGCCGCGCAGGTGATCGCGCGGCAACTGCGGCTGCGCAATCTCGGCGGCATCATCATCATCGACTTCATCGACATGGACAACGACACGCATCGCGACGCGGTGCTGGCGGAGTTCAAGAAAGCGCTCTCGACCGATCGCACGCGGGTCGGCGTGAACGGCTTCACGACTCTCGGACTGGTCGAGATGACGCGCAAACGCACGCGCGAAAGCCTCGCCCATGTGCTATGCGAACCGTGCCCCATGTGTCACGGCCGCGGCGAGCTGAAGACCGCGCAGTCGGTGTGCTACCAGGTGTTGCGCGAGGTCGTGCGTGAGGCGCGGCAGTTCGATGCGCGGGAGTTCAGGATCCTGGCGTCGCAGAAGGTCATCGATACGTTTCTCGATGAAGAGGCGCAGAGCCTGGCGATGGCCGAGGAGTTCATCGGCAAGCCGATCCGGTTGCAGGTGGAGAATCTGTACAACCAGGAGCAGTACGACATCGTGTTGGTATAGAGAGCGGCAGACCCTCTCTGTGTCTTCTGTTCGCCGAACGCGAAGCACCCGATGATTCCGCCTTTGGTCAGTAAGGAGCCATGAATGCCCCAGCAGGTCCCGTATCCAGTACCTCATGAGCATTGCGCGGAAGTTTAACTGCTCGACTCCGACCTTCGCGATGAGGCACACCTCTTTCCGTTTTGGTGACGCACTTTCGCTGCGGTGTACTATCCGCCGTGCATGAAACGACCAGGAACCGCGCAAGGAGAGCTGTCCATGCCGAAGCACGGCTCAACGGCCTCTGAGGCCGATAAGCACCCACAGATTGATGACTTTCGGAAGCGCGTAGAGCGTCAGGCACGCAAGGAAATCATCGTCTGCCAGTTGGCTGATGCCATCCAAGCGCGCGCGCTGCCGAAGGAGCATTCGATGGCGACGCTGAAGATTGGCCGCTCTCAGTCTGGCAGGTTGCCAAATCCGCAGATCGACACAGTGTTCTCGAGCATGCAGCATGCGGCAACCATGGTTATGGAATGTCCAGCTCGTGTATGTGAGGCACGAACAGACCGAGATTCCCAAGACCCTTGTCGCTTCGCGGCCCCCCGCACAGGGACACCGTTTAGCCATAGCCGAACCAAACGAGCACGGCAAGGCGACCCAGCAAGTCGCGATCGATCATGTTGACTGCACCAACACTCGATAAGTACCACCCTCTTGCCGTGGAGTCGGACCTATCATCCCTTGTCATCTGGGATCAGGTAGTCGCGTCCGTTCGAAAAGAGTACCTGTCCGAGACGCAGGACTATCCTTGGATCATCGGCTTCTCTGGAGGCAAGGACTCCACCGTTGTCGCTCAGGCGGTGTTCGAGGCGTTGCTTCAGGTTCCCCCGTCGCAGCGAAAGCGCTACGTGCACGTGGTCTCCAACGACACGCAGGTTGAAAGCCCGCTGGTCATGGGCCACCTTGCCAACGTGCAGGACGCCATCCGCGATATGGCCCAAGGGCTGCGCCTGCCGGTTGAAGTCGCCACGACCCGGCCTGCGCCGGACAAGACCTTCTGGACGCTGCTGATAGGCAAGGGGTACCCGAGTCCCAATCAGACGATGCGGTGGTGCACGGACCGGCTGAAGATTCAGCCGACGAGCCGCTACATTCTCGACAACGTGTCCGCCCATGGTGCAGCCATCGTCGTGCTTGGCGTACGGTCAGATGAGAGTGATAGCCGCCGCCAGTCGATCAATCGGCACAAGAACCTGGAGAACTCGAATCTCACGCCGCACAACGACCTGGTAGGTGCTTACGTATACCGCCCCATCGTTCACCTGACGGTAGACGACGTGTGGGAGGTACTTGGCAGTCACCACCCGCCCTGGGGTGGCACGCATGCAGACCTCATTCAGCTCTATCGCGACGCCGAGGGCGGTGAGTGTCCCGTGGTGCTCAGCAAGGACGAAGCACCAGGCTGCGGAACAGCAAACAGCCGCTTCGGTTGCTGGACTTGCACCGTGGTCGAGAAGGACAAAAGCCTCCAGGGCTTTGTCGATTCCGGCAATCATCACTTCTCGGCGCTAATCGAGTTCCGGCAGTGGCTGAAAGACATCCGCAACAACCCACGGTACCGCTCAGTAGAGCGGCGCAACGGCGAGATTAGATTCAATCCGCGTGGCGAACAGATTCAGCATGTGCCGGGCCCATTCACAATCCAGGCGAGGAAAATGATCCTCGACCGTCTGTTGGAGACGCAATTTGCCTATGGAGGCACACTAATTTCTGACGACGAAATTGATCGCATCCATTCCATCTGGGCTGAGGAGATCAGATTGTCGTCCGCGCCGAAGGGAGGGAAAGAATGAGCGATGTGTTTTTGGGTGATCTGCCTCTGTGGTCCGACCCGGCAGCCCGTGAGTTGCTGGAAGGTCTGTGCAAGAAGCACGGGGTGCCGATGGATGTCCTGGAGGATCTTGTCGGCATTCAGCGCGACCGGTCTGGCGAGGAGCGGGCACGTAACGTGTATCCGCGCATTGAGGAAGTCTTGAGCCGCATGTAAACGGAGGAACCGCGGACCATGTGGATTGCCAAGATTGAGCTGTTCAACTTCAAGAGCTACCAGCATCAGATGTTCGAGTTTCCGCAGCCGAGGGCCGGACGGAACATAGTTTTAGTCGGAGGCATGAACGGCTACGGGAAAACTTCCATCCTAGAGGCGCTCTATCTGGGGCTCTACGGTAAAGAGGCTGTCGAGCACCTCGGCCGTGCCGGATTGAAGGACGACGTTGGCTACCGGAAGTTCTTGGAACGTGCCCTGCACGGTACTGCGATTCGGACTGGCCGGGAGTCGATGTGGGTCAAGATCCAGATCAATCAAACGAAGGCCGAAGGTTTCGAGATCACGCGCAAGTGGTTTTTCGCGCGCTCGGGCGATTGGACCGGCGAGGACGAAGTCGTCATCTACCCCGTGCGGGACGGCATCCGCGGTCGCGCGGTGATCGCCGAGAAACTGCCCGAGATCCTTGACCAACGCTTTATCCCCGTTCACATCGCGCCGTTCTTCTTCTTCGACGGTGAGGAAGTAAAGAAGCTGGCGGATCAAGGGCGCGGGCACCAAATCCGCTCCGGTATCGAGGGCCTTCTGGGCGTCGACCTTCTGCGAAAGCTCAAGAAGCGACTTGAAGAGTTCCAGGCGAACCGCTCGACGGGCATCGCCGTGATGGACGAGCAAAAGCACCGGGAGCTCTTCGAGACGCTTACGCGGCACGAGAGCGAGTATGAAGACGCGGACAGGAAGCATCGCGCTCTACTTGATGCAGTCAAGGCTCATCAGGCGCAACGCACTTCGATCACGAACAACATGATGCAACTTGGGGCCGGAGCCGGCGACGTGGCGAGCGTCTCCGATGTGGTCAAGCAGCAGGCGGATGCAGAGACCGAACTCAAGGCGACAGAAGATGCGCTTGACGATGTTGTCGCGACAAAGCTGCCCTTCCATCTCGTTGCCCGCGACCTCATGGAGTCGCTGTCGAAGCAAGTCCAGCAGGAGATGGCTCGCGAAGCCTGGGAGTCTCGCAAGCGCAGCCTTGAGCCGGAGAAGGCAAAGTTCATCGGGACGTTCTTCGACACGAAGGAGCCGCCACTGCAACCGGCGCTAACCGCCGAGCAGGAGGCCGCCCTACAGGCTCGGCTGAATGCTGCTTGGGAGAGCCTTTTCTATCCAATGCCCGAGGGCTGCGCCGAAGTCGTGTTGCACGACTATCTCGGCGCAAAGCGTGAGGCATTGCTTCAGGCAATGAACGGCCTACGCTTGGGCGCACAGGATGTTTTGGGGCTGGTGTCGAAGCGCGAGTCCCTGCAGAAGAAGATTCGGGAACTGGTGAGCCGGTACTCGAAGATCGAGGGACACGACCGGGACGGCACGCTGGCGAAGTTAAATGCCGAATTGGCCACGGTGAACGCGACGCTCGATCAGCGCCAGAAGGAACTCGGTGATCTTGAGCGGCAGATGGCCGGACTCAAGGGCACTATCGATCAGGAACGCGCGCTCTACACGCGCGAGCACGAGAAGTTCGTACAGGCCAATCCAGTGAAGTCGATGGTGGGTTGTGCCGAGAAGGTCTGCAACCTCGTCGAGGACTTGATCCCTAAATTGTACGCGCTGAAGGTCGCGCAACTCGCGGCGGCCATGACCAACGTGTACAAGAAGCTGGCACACAAGAAGATCATCCACCGCATCGAGATCGACGAGGTGGGTGAGACACGCATCCTGAGCAAGGAGGGAGAAGAGATTTCCTTCGACAAGTCGGCAGGTGAGAACCAGGTGTTTGCGACGGCGCTACTTGCCGGGCTTGCCGAAATCTCTGGACTGGACGCGCCGCTAGTAGTCGACACGCCGCTCGGCCGTCTTGACAGCACACACCGGTCAAACATCCTGAGCTACTGGATCTCCAACAAGGAGCGGCAAGTCATCTTGTTGTCCCAAGACAAAGAAATCGACCGCGACACTTACGCAGCTATGGAGCCGAACGTTGCAATGACGTACCTGCTTCAGCATGCCGAGGTCGGCAGCGGCGTAGGCCGCACCACGGCCCTTGAAAATGAGTACTTCGCGGAGCTGTCCGAATGAGCGGGTTCACACTTGAACAAGTTCTGTTGGCTGGCTTCCAGACCGCTGCAGACGCCGACAAGAAGACAGAACAACTTCGCTCGAATCTTGGGCTCTCTGCCAAGAATCGGGTTGCGCGGCTCGCAATTGGTCGCTCGCTGGCTGAGTCAAGCTATCCGACGGGCAGCCTCGATGGTGCCGGCAAGCCGATCAAGGGCGACGTGCTCTTCGGCCTGGAGTCGCTACCGCTTTGGGTCGCACTGCTGTTCACACACCTGCGCGCGACGAACCCCCGAGCAGAGCTGACATTGGCGACGCTGCAGGACCTAGTCAAGCGGCACTGGAATCGAGGCATCAGCCTCCTTAGCGAGGACTGGGAGGAAGCCGGCGAGGACTACAACCGGTTCGTTGACATACTAGTGCGCCGTCGGGCGAATCTGCCAGAGGTTGGCGGGACTTCGCCAACCTCGTCGCCAACCGCAACTGGCCACAAATGGGCCCTGCCGGGGGGTGATCCCGTGCCAGTTACCGTCGACCTCGGCACGCTAGTCGACACGAACGAGCCATTCCACTGGACAGTGAACGGAGTCGGATATTCGCCGCACGTAGCCGTTATGGGGCAGGCGGGCTCCGGCAAGACGCGGACTATGCTGGAGATGTTGAAGCAGGTCCGCAAGCAGTCCGGCGCGCCTGTTATTCTGCTTGACCTCGGAAAAGGGGATCTCGCAAACCGTCACGATTTCATCGAGGCAATCGGTGCGCGCGTGATCCGGGTGCCGGAGGAACCGATCCCGCTGGACATGTTCTACGGCTCGGATGAGTCCGAAGCGGCTGCTTCCGACGCAATAATGGGCTTCCGCGACTCCTTCACCAAGGTGATGCAGAGCCGGGCCGGGGCAGTACAGCAGGAGACAATCAAGGACGCATTGCGTCCGCTGTTTCTACAGCTAGACCAGATCTCGCTCGAAGACATTAGCAAGACACTGCGCGACTTCTATCAGGATCGCGGCCTGAAGACAGACAGCGTTATCTCTACGATCAGCGACCTTACAGAGCGGACCGTCTTCCGGCCGGATATGCCGCCGGCCCAGTTTTTTGCGCAGAGCTGGATCATCACGTTCGCAGGGGCACACGACACGCAGAAGAACTTGGCGACCTACCTGCTGCTCGACGCGCTGAACACCTTCCTCAAGCGCACTCCCGAGGCACCCCAGGACGCAAAGGGCCATCGCGCGATTCGCGCTGTCTTGGCTGTTGATGAGGCGCGACACCTGCTGGCGTCGCGCCACAAGGCGCTCTCAGACAACATCCGGCTGCATCGTTCGAAGGGTCTGATGGTTGCCCTGGCGTCACAGAGTCCCGATGACTACGACGGTGCCGGAGACGACCACCTGGAGAACATCGGCCTGCCCGTCTGCTTCAAGACGAATGCAGCCAGCAGTCAGGTCCTGCAGAACATGTTCCGGGGCAAGGTAAGCTTCGCTTCCTTATCGGCGGGCGTGTTCATGACGGTGAAGGACGGCAAGCCGATCAAGGTGAAGGCGTTCTAAGGGAGGGACGCTTACTATGCAGATCAGGGCGAGGGTTGAGGAGGTCATCTCGATCCTGTTTTATGGAAGCGTGGCGCTAGTGATAGGGGGCGGTGCCGGCATTTATGTCCCAATGTTCCAGGGCAAGGAACCGGGCGTAGATTTGTTTGCGACATACGTCTTTGCCATTTTGGCGCCCGCGTTCCTCGACGCACTTTTCGAGACCTACTGGCGAGACTTTCGCCTCATTCAGAAGATGGCGCTCGGATTTATCGGTGCGGTCGCAGCCGCATTGGCGGGTGTATCACTGCTTAGCGAGCATCATCCTTGGTCAATGAAGGCCGCACTCATTGCTTCCGGCCTCGTCCTTGTTGTGTGGTTCTCTATGACTCTAGCATCGGGGCGGTTCAGAGGATCGCATCCGCCACCGAAAGGATCGATCGGTGGTGCTGATCCGAACGCTGCGAATCTCTCCGGTGCGGGACTATCGTGATGAAAGCCAATCCGGATACGTCGTTGCTTCGGCCAGCGATTCGAGTCGAACAGCCTTTGGGTACGTTCTACGCGTTCTCGTTACCGGCAGACCTTCTGAATGAAATCGCCTACTCCTATCCAGCCGAAGCGGTTGAGCGGATGGAAAACGAGTGGAGCGATGAGAAAGGGTACTCAATCCTCGGATCGCAGCGGAAGGAGAAGAAGTCGCGGCTCGATGAGATTGCTTCGTTCATCCAGACAACCGAGGCGACGTTCCCGAACGCAATCATATTGGGAGTCAATTACGACCGTGACGGTCAGTACATCGAACTTGAATCTAGCCGGTGGACCGCAAGGGAGGATGGTGCGGATCGATGGATGATCCGCATACCCAACGTCAATCAGAAGTCTGCGTCGATTATTGACGGCCAGCATCGTCTGCACGCCTTCGAGCGTCTGCCAGATGACGCGAAGCAGCGAAGGATGGAGTTGCTGTGCGTCGCCTTCCTGGAATTGCCGACTCCGTACCATGCGTATGTCTTCGCCACGATCAACTTTAACCAGAAGAAGGTGGCCAAGAGTGACGCCTATGAGATGTTCGGGTTTGATGTTGATGAGCGTCCACCCAAGTATTGGTCGCCGGAAACGCTTGCTGTCTATCTCACTCGTTTGCTTAACACCGAGGAGAGCTCGCCCCTGTTCCGGTGCATCCTTCCTACGGCGGATTCCAAGGTGATCTTCCAGGAATCCGACAAGGGGAAGAGCGGGACACGCGTTTCTCTTGCGACCGTGGTCGACGGCATCCTTCGGCTCATCTCAAAGAATCCGATGGAAGATCGGAACACGATTCGACGAGAGGAGAACACAACGCGGGGCCGGGACTCCCTTGTAGGGACGCCGGGTGGACCGTTGAGAGATTTCTACACGCAGGGCAACGACAAAGCGATATTCGAACTGCTGTGCAACTACTTCTCCGCAGTACAAACTTCAGTCTGGTCTCATGCCGGAGAGAATTCATACTTGCGCAAGACGGTGGGTGTGCAGGCGCTGTTCGACGTATTGCGTGAACTCTTGTCGCGAACGCGTATCACGAGTTCGACGTTCTCCAAGGAAGCCCTGACTTCGCGGCTTGACCCTTGCAAGAATCTTGATCCTGAGGGGACCAAGTATCAAGCATCGGGAATCGGGCGTAGTGAGATCCGGAAGGAAATACTTTCGTTGCTGAACCTCAAGTAGTGGTGGGAGTCGGGAAAGGCCGTGGCATGAGGCGTCCTGAGGCGCTCTTGATCATCGCGAAAGCCTCCTCCGTGGAGTTAGGCGAATGGCTGACATGAAGTGGCCTATCGGAACCGTAGTAATACAGCCGGTCGAAGGGAAGGTTGGCGATGATCCAGTCGGCGACCTCCCTCATGTCCTCATTGTCGACGATGAGGTCGCAGGCCGCGCCACCACGCAGGCAGATGGCGGTACCACGACTACTGTGCTCGCACGACGCGTGTTGATCCAGCTTCGGCGCTATGCCCTCGGTGATGTATTTCGTGAGATTGGGTGATGCGAAGCCATAGGTCAACCGAATAGTGCCAAAGTAGTTGATGAGTGGATCGAGGATTTGGGTAGCTAGGTCATAGATCGCGTTGTATGTCTCGGGGCGAAGCGGTACGTTGCGAGTGCCAACCCTCTTCTGGGTCTCGCCGCATTCGACGAAATCCCGAAACGTGAAGTTGGCGCCGCACGCTGCATCTAGGTCGGGGATGCTCTCACTTCTTATCAAGCGCATGCCACGAATAGCGAATCTACGTGATTCAAGTAGTTCAGCGAGTCTGTTGGGTGGGGGGCCGTGATCACGTTGCTCAAGTATGCCGAGGCGCCCCATTGCTTCATCGAAGGCAAGCTGATCGGCGTAGCCAGGATAGTCTTCGCTCAAATAGCGGCTCTTGAGGTACAGCGCCGGCTTCGGATACTGCGGTGAACCGTACTCAAATACATCGTAGTCGAGGCGACGAAATTGAACTTTGATCCGACGGCGCAAGAGTGGCAGCGGTGACTCGTCGAAATCGTCGTACTCCATGAGTGTTAGCTTGCCGGAGCCGATGTGAATCTTGACTAGCTGCACTTCGCTTAGCGAGTCCCACAGAATCAAACCACAGGCAACGTATGCGCGTAGGAGCGCAGGCAACCGCTCGACCATCGAAAGGTGAAGTTGAAGCGAGTGCTCTCCGTCAAGCCAACCGAGCCCGCGGGCTGCTGCATCCCGGCAAGCGGCAAGCACGTTGACCGGGTCGGCGGCATCAATCAGCAACTTAACGCCGGCCTTCTGGGCAGCCGTGTAGTCGCCGAAGAAGGCGCGGATGTCGCGCTGTAGTCTGGGCTCAAGGTGCCGGTACGGCGAGCGCTTCGCGAACTGCTGGGTCGACATGAAGAGCCGCACGTCATCGGCGCGGGTACGGGCGGCAGCCGCCAGCAATGACATGTCGTAGCTGTCGGCCAACATACGCCGGGCTCGACCGAGGCTGCCTGTGTGCTGTTCAATCTCCGCAAGATCGCACACTTCCTCTGCATCGGGGAATCGGCCCAGATCCAGAGACAACGCCCATAGACGATCAAGGTACGGACGGATGGCAGCGAGGCGTAGCTCGGTGGGTGTTGATCGCGGCTGGTGGGGAGATCTGCGCTCCGTTGGCTGCTTGGGTTTGCTTGACGGGTTGGGCTCTCGCACCGGCATGCCGCGCAGACTGCGAGCGGCGAGAAGGCGTCTTGCGAGGCCTTTGCTTCTGTAGCGTCCTGCGCTGAAGTTCTGCTCTGCTTCGTGCGTGGTGAAGACAAAAGCGACGCCCGGTGCAACCGCAAACGCTGGTCGTTGCAGGACCTGCTCCAGGTAGTCCTTGAACTCTGACTGTGAAAAGTACTTCTGGAACGTATTGCGGGACGTGACGAATCCGTCGCGGAACGGGCGGCCTGGGCTGTCAGTCCCGGAGAGCATGACGCCTACGGCGAGAGCAGTGCGTGCGAGCCTGAAGGCCTCAGTGATAGCCTCAACCCTCTCGACTGGATCCTCGATGACGTTCACCACGAACCCGAGGTTGACGATGTCCGCCTCAACGCGAGGCGCGGTTGGAATGAAGTGGGGGTCCCAGCCCTTCGCGTCATACCCTTCAGCGCTAAGCGCCGCGACATCACCCCCACGGCCGCAGCCATAGTCAAAGAATGTGCGCCCAAGCGACAGAAGTCCGTGGCGAATCAGGAGTTGAACTGGCGCCGACAATGCAGTGCGAGATAGCGCTGTGAGATGTCGCTGGACCGGCCGAGTCGGGTCTGCAAGCTCCCGGTCGTCGATCAGAGACAGATCGTTGGCGAGCGGCACGAACTCATCACCTTTAAGCTGGTAGCCCTTGCTCTCGATGAGGCGACTCCAGTTGAGGCGAAAGCCGATAGTCGAGGTATCTTCGAAGAGACCCAGTGACTCGGCAACCTTCGTCAGAGCGACCCAGCGCTTATAGTCCGGATGCAATTCGGACACTAGAAGTTCTTTGCGATGAAGAATGGGTGGATTCACAACTTCGTCGTATCGCCGAAACGTTGGGGACAGATGCTTGCTGGGCTGATAGACCCATGCGGCAGCAAGTTCGGGAAATGGAGCTTCGAAGAAATCCGGGTAGGCCAACAGCGAAACGCGACCGGTGCGAAGGCTGACCTTAGCGACGTTTGGCGCGAGTCCACCACACGATGGAAGGGACGCGGTTAGTCGTCCTACCGCCTGAACTACTTCTTCGTTCTTCACATCCTCGAGGTACGAAAGATGTACGTAGAACTCGTCTGCGACTACCTTCCCAGGAGCCCTCATCCATCACCCCCTGTCGTTCGCCGGTGGGCCTCGCCCCGTAGCTCAAGAAAGCGGGGGCATTTCCGACCATTCGGAGACCATGTGCTTACAGACACTAAAACACTCGCATGCGTGCCGGTGGCAAACTTCCGCTACCAATCTGCTCCAAGCGCGCAGGCTCCTGCAAAGCGAATTGAGGAATCGGTACATTGTCCCTCAAAGAAATCTTCGGGGTGACGGAGGCCTGATTGGCGCCAGTCTTCGGTCGCTGCGATTGCGGAATCTGTAGGCCAGTCTTCGACAATCTACTAGTGCAGTAGACTACTTTTTGCTTGCTAACTTTGAGAGTCCTCGAGGAGAGTACCCGTGACAATTGCAGACGCCGCCAAGATCGTGTTGAGGGATGCCGCTAGGTCAATGCACGTTCGAGATGTCGCAGACGCTATGGAGAAAAGGCAACTTTTCGCTTTTCGGACAGCTGACAAGACCTCTGTAGTTTCACGAGCTCTTCGGAAAAGCAACATGTTCGTGAAGACAGGACCGGGCATTTTCACGCTTCGCGTAACCTAGGGAGCCCTGCAGATCCGATCGCCAATCGCATTCATATTGGGCGTGGGGTAACCCTTGTCGACACGCCGCTGGCCACCCCTCAAAAGACCGCGTGATCGCCGCGTTCGGGCGCAGCGGCACCGCTGACCAGGCGCGCGTAGAAGTCGAACAACGTCTCGGTTCCGGTCGCAGGCGTGGCCGCTGGATCGTAGCGGCCCGTCGCGGGGTCCAGGACGAGCATGGACTCGGTGGCGTAGTAGCGGCCGATTCGCGCGAGCTCCGCCTTCGCGGCCAACGCGGGCGCCACGTGCCCGACCGTGCCCAAAACGCCGATGATGCCGTCGAGCAGCGCGACCGGTACGTGCCGGAAGCGAGGCGGGCGCCCGAGCAGCGCGAACAGGCGCTCGCCCTGCTGCCGCGGCGTGATGGCGTCCCCGGGGCCGCCGATGGGCAGCACGCGGTTGCGACGGCCCTCGTCGTCGAGGCAGTCGGCGAGGTAGTCGGCGAGATCGTCGTCGCTGATGGGTTTGCACGCCGTCAGCGCGCCGTCCCCGAACACCAGGAACGGCTTGCCCTGCTTCACCCGCTCCACCTGTCCCGACAGCGACTTGAAGAATGCTGTCGGCCGCACGATGGAGTACGCCATCCCGGACTCCGCGAGTACCTTCTCGCATGCCAGCTTGGCATGCTGAAAAGCGAGCAGGGGCTTCTGCACGCAGATGGCGGACAGCAGTACGGCGTGCGATACACCTGCGTCGTGGGCCACCTCGAAAGCCTGCACGTTCGCCCGGTGATCGATCGCCCAGGCATCGCGCGGCGCGCCGGTGCGTGAGGCCAGGCACGACACGAGCGCGTCGAAGCGTTCGCCCCGGAAACCTTCGCGCCTCAGTGATACCGGATCCTGTATGTCGCCGAACCTCACGGCGGCACCGGCGAGCAGCCGGGAGCTATCGTCCGGAGCAAGCGTACCGCCGACTCCTGCACGGGGACGGACGAAACACACGACCTCGTGACCGCGGCGCACGAGCGCGCGAACGGTTGCGCGGCCGATGGTGCCGGTGGCGCCGAGAACGAAGACGCGTCGTGGGTGCGCGGATCGTGGCAGCGCGGGATGTTCCGTGGGCGAGGTGATGGTTACGCCTGAGTTCGAAAGTGCAGGTGGCTCGAGGATACACGCGGAACTTCCGCGGACCACGCCTGCGTCCACATCCTGACGTCCACGACCGGGCGCGCTACTACGCTTGCGACACCAGACCGTGCTTGCGGAGCGTCTTGCGGGGTAGCTGACGCTTCTCCATTGCGTAGACGTCGTTGTAACCGTAGGTGAAGGCCAGCACCTTCCGGCTTTCGCGGTTCACGAGTTGACCGAGCACCACGTCGTAGACAGAGCCCGCTTCCGGACTGTCGTCGAGGAGGCGGAGCGCCACCTCGTACCAGATGCCCTTCACCCGATGCCACTGCCGGTCGACGGGCATTCCCGGTAGACCGATCCGGCGGTCAGATTGCCGTTGCTCCTTCTCCGCGGCAAGCGCCTGCTTCTGGCGCTGCGTCTCGAGCGTGCGTGCGCGATTGGGCAGGAGAATTCCGGTGAGCGGGTGCACATAGAGCGGCGCCCAGTTCTTCTCCAGCGGCTCGAGGTCGCCAAAGTGTCGAGCGAATACCTGGCCGTCACGCCAGAAGGTGTCCACCGCCACATGGCTGTGGATGTGTTGAAACAGGTGCTCCTGAACGGCGTTGCGCCGATCCACATTCGCGCTGAGCTCGCTGTACACCTTCGCCCACGGACGATGAATCTGCTTGCTGAGATACCGATACAGCGGATTGAGATGCTCGCCGAAGCACTTGCGCTCGATCGCATCCCGTCGAATACCCACGCGCAGCGGCGCGCTCTCGCCGTCGCGATCGAGACGGTTGCGCCGTGCCCTGCGACTGCCCCGGAGGGCGTACGCAGACCGATGCCCGCCGCGGGGCGAGTCGACCAGCACCTTGCTCATGTCATCGCGCATTACCGTCTCCTGCGTTGTCGTGGCGTGCGAGCGAGCGCACACCGGATCCATCCAAAGCGAATCAAGGGCCGCATTCTTCCAGGGGTCGGCGATCTTGTAAAGAGTCTTTACCTTCCGTCGAGACCAGGCAGCGCGTTCGTTGCGACCCCGTCAGCTTGCGTTGGCGATCATGGCCTTCAGCCTCGCTCGCAGTTCCTTCCTCCCTGCGCTGTTGGTCGCCCGCCACGCCTTCAAGGCGAGGTCGAGGAATGCTTTCTCGGTCGCGGTGGGTGCCGCGTCCTCGCGCTCCTCATCCAGCCACCCCGAAGCCTTGCCGCAGTGTTGCTCGATCTGCCGCGCCAGCTTGTCGCCGATGGGGCGTGACGACTTGATCTGGCTCCACATGCTGGGCGAGATCTCGAGCGTCGCTGCGAAGGATTGCTCCAGACCTTTCGGTGCGGTTCCGGAGGCAAGCGCCTTTTCCGCGTAGGCCTGGAAGAGTGCCAGTGCGTTCTGCCTGCGGGTGGTCGTGATGTCGCTCATCGTCCCTATGAGGAAAGTCGTAGAAGATTTATTGTCGCAGGGGGTTGACGCATCGGTAAAGACTATTTACAGTCCGCGCCCTCTGCTCCTTCGAGCAATTCCATCGAAAGTCCCCATCGTGAAACCGCTGCTCACCGTCATAGCCGTCCGGCCCGTCGAGGGTCCGGTTGCGCGCGCGCGTGTCAGGGCGATGCGGTCATTCGTCATGGGATCGGCGAGTACGCAATCAACGTCCCCATCGGGCCTTCGGGTATCCGATCAGGACGTTGGTCATGCCTATCCGGGAGAAGGAGCCGCTTAAAGAGCGCGCACCCTCCAAGCTCTGCGAAGCCAGAGGCCCGGATTCCGCAAGGATCCGGGCTTTTTGTTTTACAGCAGTCGCAACACCGCCACCCGGCGGACGTTCTTTAAGAGCTTGTCGCGGAGGAAGGATCGAAGTTCGTGGTCTGCCCTCCGCTCACTTCGGTGTGTCCATGCACTCCGTTGCCGCGCGAAATGGTGTTGGCGGCGCGGGATGTGCGCGGCCCTGGCCCCACCTCGTGCAGCGAGACACCGCGTCCGACGGGATGCTCGCGCGTGGGCACAGCCGAAGTGAAGTATCGGAGCGGGCCCAAACCCCAGCCCTCCCCCATCTTCGACGGGGGAGGGAGTAGCTGGAAGACATCGTCCTGCTGGCGCTGTCCGGCAGGCGGATGAAGAATGCACCATCGGGTGCATGTAGGGGGAGCGCGCATCGGCGCGCTCCCCATGGACCAGGAAAACTGACATGAGTAACCACTACATCGAACAGGAAGTGACTGACGGCGTGCCGGTCAAGATGTGGACCCGCGGCGTGCCGGTCGAGGACGAGGCGCGCCTCCAGCTCACCAAGGCGGCGCGACTGCCCATCGTCTTCAAGCACATCGCGGCCATGCCGGACGTGCACGTCGGTATCGGCGCCACCGTCGGCTCGGTCATCCCGACGCTGAAGGCGATCATTCCCGCTGCAGTCGGCGTGGACATCGGCTGCGGCATGATGGCGGCCAAGACCACGCTGCGTGCGGAAGATCTGCCGGACAACCTGGCTCCGCTGCGTTCGGCCATCGAGCGCTCGGTTCCGCACGGTCGTACCCCGGGCGCTCGCGATCCGGGTGCGTGGGCCAACGTGCCGGGGACGGTCGATCATGCATGGGCGCAGCTCGACCCGGCGTTCACTGAACTGTGCCGCGACTATCCGAAGCTCGAGAAGACTAACAACCGCAAGCATCTGGGTACGCTCGGCACCGGCAACCATTTCATCGAGGTCTGTCTGGACGAAGCGGGTGCCGTGTGGTTCATGCTGCACTCCGGTTCGCGCGGGGTCGGCAACGCGATCGGCTCGATGTTCATCGAACTCGCGCGGCAGGACGCACAACGCAACGACGTGCACCTGCCGGACCGCGATCTCGCGTACTTCGAGGAGGGCAGCCGGTACTTCGCGGACTACGTGAGGGCGGTGGGCTGGGCGCAGTCGTTCGCTGCGCTGAACCGGGAAGTGATGATGAAGCGCGTGATCGAGGCTGCGCAGGCAACGCTGCGCAAGAAGTTCGAGAGTCACGTCGAGGCAGTGAACTGCCATCACAACTACGTGCAACAGGAACGCCATTTCGGCGAAGACGTCTACGTTACCCGCAAGGGTGCGGTAAGCGCGAAGCTCGGGCAGCTGGGGATCATTCCCGGCAGCATGGGGGCGCGCAGCTACATCGTTCGCGGCAAGGGCAACCCGGAGAGCTTCGAAAGCTGCTCGCACGGAGCCGGTCGCGTGATGAGCCGGACCCAGGCCAGGCAGCGATTCACGCTGGCGGACCATCGCGCCGCTACCGAAGGCGTGGAGTGCCGCAAGGACAAGGACGTGATCGACGAAACGCCGGCCGCGTACAAGGACATCGACGCGGTGATGGAAGCTCAGCGCGATCTCGTGGAGATCGTGCACACCTTGAAGCAGGTGGTGTGTGTGAAGGGCTGATTGGTCGTTGATGGATCGGGGACGTTCGCTGAGAGGCGGACGGCTCTATTTCTCTTGCGAGCCCCCATCCCAACCTTCCCCCGTCGAAGCCGGGGGAAGGAGTGCCTGGCTTGGCGCCGCTGCAGAAGTACACTCCTTCCCCCACGCGCAGCGTGGGGGAAGGTCGGGATGGGGGCAGCAGTACTCGTCAACCGCGCAACACAGCGACCGACCTACGCCACCTTCGCCTTCGGCTTCTCCGTGTGCCCCGCGATCGCGGTCTTGATGTTCGAAAGCTCGTCGACCTGGGTCTGGAGATCGACTCGCGAAGACTCGAGCAGCTTGGCGCGGTCCTGCAATGAGCTGATGTCGCCGCTGATCTTGCGGATGCTCTCCACGCGCCGCTCGAGCAGCTTCTGGTGATCGCGCAGTTGCATCGAAAGCGGCACCAGCGCGCCCTTCAACCAGGCTTCGAATTCGCCGCGCACCTGCTGGAAGACGGTCTTCGCTTCGGCCACGAGGCCACCATAGAACTTGCGCACGAGGAAGTGCTTCTCGGTCATCACGTTGACCGGATCGCGGCAGAACTTGTCGGTGACGTCGGAGAGCTGGTTCATCTTGAGAATGTGCTGCTCGAGATTGAGCCCGGGCGGCGAGAGCTTCGGGAAACCGTGCTTCTCGTGGAAGGTCTGGTAGACGCCGTCGACGAAACGCTTCGCCTCGGTCGAGAACGCGAGGATCTTGTTCGCCTCTTCGCCGAACTTGTCGAACAGTGCACCCATGCTGCCCATGAGTCCGGAGGTGGTCCAGCTGCCCTCGATGGACTTCTGGTTGTCGTTGAGCATGCGGTCGAGCTCGTCGTCGGAAAGCGTACCGAGCAGTTGATGACCCTGCTTGAGCGCGACGCCATAGTTGGTCTTGAACGCTTCCATGTTCTGCTGGTAGACGAGCTTGTCCTGCTCCAGCCGGCCGAGCATCGCACGCGCGAGATCACGGTTCTTGCCGGAGAGCTGGGAGAGCTCCTTCAACTCGGTCGACGTGGATTGCAGCGCCGAGCGCACGCCCTCGAGCGAGCCTTCGACCATGGCGCCGATCTCGCGATACACAGCCGCACGCAGGATCTCCTGCTTGGCCGGGATGATCTCTTCGGCGAGCAGGCGTTCGAGATCCTTGATGCGGCTGCGTTCGAGCAGCACGTTGTCGTTGCGGATCTTGGCGAGCAACGCCTTCTGTGCCGAGATGGCGATGACGTGATTGCGCGGCAGGTCGAGGATATGCGCCGTTTCGTCGATCTGGCGCTGGATGTTGGACTCGATCTCCGCTTCGGACTTCAGGTCGTCCCACATCAGATCGATCTTGTTCAGCACGGCGAGCGACCGCGCCACCTTGCCCTGGACGAATTTCTGCCAGACCTCCAGGTCGGACTTGGTGACGCCCGTATCCATCGCCAGCAGGAACAGCACCGCGTGCGCATTTGGAATCATGCTCACGGTGAGCTCGGGCTCGGTGCCGAGCGCGTTCAGGCCCGGGGTGTCGAGAATGACGAGCCCGCTCTTCAACAGCGGATGCGGGAAATTGATCATCGCGTGACGCCACGCGGGAATGTCCACGCGTGCGACCCGCTTCTTGATGACGGTGGTGGTGAAGAGGTCGCCCTCCACCAGCAGGCCGAGTGCATCGGCCTCCTCGATTGCCACGCTCTTGGACTGGGCCAGCGTCGAGAGTGCCTTCTGCAGTTCCTCGAAATTGTCGAGGTTCAGCTTGATCTTCACCCACTCGATCGGCTTGTGCTTGAGCGCGGCGATGGTCTCCTCGGCCTTGCGCGTCTCGATGGGCAGCAGCCGGATGTAGGGCTCTTCGGCCGCGTCGTAGAAGATCTCCGTCGGGCACATCGTCGTGCGGCCGACGTTGGAGGGCAGCAGCCGCTGCTTGAAGCCCGCGAAGAAGATGGAGTTGATGAGTTCGGTCTTGCCCCGAGAGAACTCGGCCAGGAACGCGAGCACCATGCGGTCGTTGCGCAGGCTCTCGGCCAGGTCGTACAGCCGCAGGGAGCGCTGGATGTCCACGTGGCCGTGGGCGTCGAGCCACGCGTGGTAGGCCTCGATGCCGGCGCGCAGTTGTTCCCGCCATTGCGAGTACTGGGCAACCAGGCTTTCGAGCTGGCTCATGGCTGATTCGGGGCAGCGGACATGGCGGATCGGGGGTCGCCCGGGCTAAATGGAGCTATCCACAGCAAGCATCGTACCAAACACTGCGGTATTGCCGCCTAGAGCAGGGACCGGACGACCGATTCGAGCCACGCCAGCGGCAGCATGAGGATCAGTTGCAGGGCGACGATCGCGAATAGCGGCGACAGATCCACCGCCCCTACCGGCGGAATGCGCCGCTGAATCGGTCGCAGCAGCGGGCGGGTCAGGGCGTTCACCACCGGGCCGATCGGGCTGCCTTGGGGCGCGACCCAGGACAGCACGGCCTGGACGATCAGGGCGCCCATGAGGATGTAGAGGCTCGAGCGGAGGACGTTAACTGCCGCGAGCAGGATCAACCCCACGATCGACAGGCCGATCTCCGCCCCGAACGCCTGGCCGACGACCAGGAGCACGGCCACCAGCAGGATGAATTCCACCAACCACGCCAGGATGAGGGTGGACAGGTCGACGCCCCACAGGCCAGGAATGACGCGCCGCGCCGGCCGCACGGCGAAATCCGTCAGTGCCGCCAGGAATTGCGATACCGGGTTGCGCGCCGGCGCCCGCACGAGTTGCAGGTAGAAGCGCAGCAGCAGCGCGATGGAAAACAGGCCGAGGAAGGTCTGGAGCAGGAAGATGATCGCTTGGGACAGCATTTAGCCTTTTCCGGCCGCCTCGCCGAGTTCGCGCGATCGCGCCTCGGCGGCGAGGATGGCCTCGATGAAATGCTGCTTCACGGCATGCCCCTCCAGAACGGACAGCGCCCGCTCGGTGGTGCCGCCCTTGGAGGTGACCCGCGCGCGCAGCACGTCGGCACCGTCCGGACTTGCCTCGGCTAGCTTCGCTGCGCCAAGTACCGTCTCCACGCTGAGCAACCGTGCGGCTTCGGCGTCGAAACCGAGCTGCAGGGCTGCCTGCTCCATGCTCTCGATAAGGTAGAACGCGTACGCCGGGCCACTGCCAGAGACGGCAGTGACGGCGTCGATCAGCGCCTCGCGGTCGACCCAGAGGACCTTGCCGACGGCCAGGAACAGCCCTGCCACGACTTCGCGTTCGGCAGCGCTCACGGCAGGCGTGGCGAAGAGAGCGGAGACACCGGCCCCCACGAGCGCTGGCGTGTTCGGCATCACGCGCACGATGCGTTCGTGTCCGCCAAGCCAGCGGCCAAGATCGGCCGTGCGCACCCCGGCAGCGATAGTCACCACGAGCGCGTTTCGGGCCGCTGCCGCCACCGACGGCGCAACGCTCGGCATCTGCTGCGGCTTGACCGCGAACACGATGCACTCCGCGCCGGCTGCAGCCTCCTCGGCGGAGGCCACGGCCGTCACGCCGAAACTCGCGTGCAGGCGTTCGCGCGCCTCGGGCACGATCTCGGCCACGCGCACGGAACCCGCCGAACCGCCACGGGCGAGAATGCCACCGATGAGCGCGGTGGCCATGTTGCCGCCACCGATGAACGCGAGCTTCATGAGCCCGCGAGGCGGCGGAAAGCCCGAAGGCCCTCCGCGCCGGCTGCCGATCCCGCGATGATGCTCGTCACTTGCTCTCGGCGACTTTCTTCGCGTTGGCGAGGCAGGCCTTGTAGAGGCCGCCGACCAGCTTCAGCATGGCCTCGTCGTTGGCGTCGGGCCCGGGATTGTCCTTCGCGCGGCGCTTGTAGCTTCCGACCCAGATGATCTCGGACGTGCCGTCCTTCACGCTGACCACCTTCATGCCGGAGACGTATTCCACGATCGGCAGCGGCGAGTCGACGATCTTGTAGCGCAGGGTCATCGCGGACGAATCGACGGCGAGGAGTTCCTCGGTGAAGGTCGGCCCTTTCGCCAGCGTGATGGCGCGAATCGAACCGACATCCGTGCCGCCGCTGACGATCTCGGTCTTCTCGAAGGCCGGGCACCAGCTCTGGAGCGCGTCCCACTTGTTGACGGTCGCCCAGGCACGTGCCGGCGGCGCATTGACGCTGACCGACTCGAAGGTATTGAGGGTGCTCCACGCGTCGTCGGCAAGGGCGGATCCGGCGCCGGTGGCGAGCACCGCGGCGAGCAGGGTCTTCAGGGTACGGTTCATGGGGCTCCTCGAATTATGGTTTTGGCAGGGGTGCGGCCCGTGGGGCGGCGCCGCGAAGTATATGTGTTCGGCGTGACGGGAGTTCCGCACGCAGGTTCAGCCCCGCGCCCCGAAGATGGCGCGGCCGACGCGGACGATGGTCGCGCCTTCGCCGATCGCACTTTCCAGATCGTCCGACATCCCCATGGACAAGGTGTCCAGCGGGACGCGCACGGTATCGCGCAGCTCCCGAAGCATGCGGAATCGTGCTCGTTGCAGGTGGGAGTCGTCGGTGGGCTCGGGGATCGCCATCAGCCCGCGCAAGCGCAGGTTCGGCAACCGCGCGACGGCTCTGGCCAGCGCTGCCACCTCGGCGGGAGGCACGCCGCTCTTGCTCGTCTCGCCGCTGACGTTGACCTGGAGGCACACCTGCAAAGGCGGCCGATCCGACGGTCGCTGTGCAGACAGCCGTTCGGCGATCTTCAGCCGATCGACCGAATGCACCCAATCGAAATTCTCGGCGATCGCACGCGTCTTGTTGCTCTGGATCGGACCGATGAAATGCCAGGTGAGCGGCAGATTCCCAAGCGCGCCGATCTTGTCGAGGGCTTCCTGGACGTAGTTCTCGCCGAAGTCGATCTGTCCCGCGGCGGCGGCTTCGCGGATGCGCTCCGGCGGAAAGGTCTTCGATACCGCCACCAGCCGGATGTCCACGGGATCTCGTCCGGCTTCGCGCGCGGCCGCGGTGACGCGCCCCGTCACGGCTTGCAGGCGTTCAGGCAGTCCCTCCATAATCGATTGCGCTTCCATCCTCCGGACAGATCAATGGCATGCCGCACATGGCATGCTCCTAGCTTCCACGATCTCCGGTTTAGAGTCCTTCCCGAACCCGAACGCGCAAGGATTATAGATGGACATCTCCGAGCTTCTCGCCTTCGTCGTCAAGAACAAGGCTTCCGACCTGCATCTGTCGGCCGGCCTGCCGCCGATGATCCGGGTGCATGGTGACGTGCGGCGTATCAATCTGCCGCCCATGGAGCACAAGGACGTGCATGCCATGGTGTACGACATCATGAACGACGGCCAGCGCAAGACATACGAAGAGACGCTCGAGTGCGACTTCTCGTTCTCCATCCCCAACCTCGCGCGCTTCCGCGTCAACGCCTTCGTCCAGAACCGCGGCGCCGGTGCCGTGATGCGGACCATTCCGTCGAAGGTGCTGTCGCTCGAGGACCTGAAGGCGCCCAACATCTTCAAGGAAATCGCCCAGCAGCCGCGCGGCATGGTGCTGGTCACCGGCCCGACGGGCTCCGGCAAGTCCACCACGCTCGCCGCGATGGTGAACGACATCAACGAAACCGAACACGGCCACATCCTCACCGTCGAGGATCCGATCGAGTTCGTGCACGAATCGAAGAAGTGCCTGATCAACCAGCGCGAAGTCGGTCCGCACACGCTGTCCTTCTCCAACGCGCTGCGATCGGCGTTGCGGGAAGACCCGGACGTGATCCTGGTGGGCGAAATGCGCGACCTGGAAACCATCCGCCTGGCGATGACCGCGGCGGAAACCGGTCACCTGGTGTTCGGCACGCTGCACACGAGTTCGGCGGCGAAGACCGTCGACCGGATCATCGACGTGTTCCCCGCTGCGGAAAAGGAAATGATCCGCGCGATGCTGTCGGAATCGCTGCGCGCGGTGATCTCGCAGTCGCTGCTCAAGACCAAGGACGGTCAGGGTCGCTGCGCCGCGCACGAAATCATGATCGGCACGCCCGCCATCCGCAACCTGATCCGCGAGAACAAGGTCGCGCAGATGTATTCCGCGATCCAGACCGGCCAGCAATACGGCATGCAGACGCTCGATCAGAACCTGCAGACGCTCGTCCAGCGCGGCATGGTCGCCTCGCCCGAAGCCCGCACGAAGGCCGCCAACAAGGATCTGTTCCCCGCCTGAGTCGGGGCATCGAAACGGCTCGGGCGTCGCCGGCGGCGCGCCCGCACACTGACCAGGAGCACCCTGCATGGATCGCGATCAGGCAAGCAAATTCATCAACGACCTGCTGCGCGCGATGGTGGCGAAAAAGGCGTCCGACCTTTTCATCACCGCCGGCTTCCCGCCTGCCTTCAAGGTGGACGGCAAGATGACGCCGGTTTCGAGCCAGAGCCTGACGCCCGTGCACACGCAGGAGCTGGCCCGCTCGATCATGAACGACAAGCAGGCGGCGGAGTTCGAACGCACCAAGGAGTGCAACTTCGCGATCAATCCCCCCGGAATCGGCCGCTTCCGCGTCAACGCCTTCGTGCAGCAGCAACGCGTGGGCATCGTACTGCGGACGATCACCACGACCATTCCGCGCATGGAAGAGCTCGGTCTGCCGGACGCGCTGAAGGACGTCGTGATGACCAAGCGCGGGCTCGTGATCGTCGTCGGCGCGACCGGTTCCGGCAAGTCCACCACGCTTGCGGCCATGATCGGCTACCGCAACGAGAACAGCCACGGCCACATCATCACGATCGAGGATCCGATCGAGTATGTGCACGACCACAAGAACTGCCTGGTCACGCAACGCGAGGTCGGCGTCGATACCGAATCGTGGGAGATGGCGCTCAAGAACACGCTGCGCCAGGCCCCGGACGTGATCCTGATCGGTGAGGTGCGCGAGCGCGAAACGATGGAGAACGCCATCGCCTTCGCCGAAACCGGCCACCTCTGCCTGTGCACGTTGCATGCAAACAGCTCGAACCAGGCGCTCGACCGGATCATCAACTTCTTCCCGGAGGAACGCCGGGCGCAGTTGCTGATGGACCTGTCGCTCAACCTGAAGGGCATGATCTCGCAGCGACTCATCCCCAAGAAGGACAGCAAGGGACGCTCTGCTGCCATCGAGATCATGCTGAACTCGCCGCTCATCGCCGACCTGATCTTCAAGGGCGAAGTGCACGAGATCAAGGAAATCATGAAGAAGTCGCGCGAGCTCGGCATGCAGACCTTCGACCAGGCGCTGTTCGACCTCTACGAGTCGGGCAACATCAGCTACGAAGACGCGATGCGCAACGCCGATTCCATGAACGAGTTGCGCCTGGCGATCAAGCTCCACGGCCACGAGGCCAAGGAGAAGGACATCATGTCGGGGATCGACCACCTCAACATCGTGTAAGGCGTGTTGGAGTGATGCTGCGCACAGAGGCGCGAGTGCTCTGAAGCGGCGGCGACAGCGTCAGGCTTCGAAGTACATCTCCGCGAACCAGCGCCGCTCGTCGGTCCAGACCTCCGCGAGCTTCCACCCGGCCTTTGCGGCCAGCGCCGAGAAGCCTTCGACACTGTACTTGTAGGAGTTCTCGGTATGCAGCCGCTCTCCGGCGGCGAACCGGAACGAGTGTGCCCCCACGCGCACCTGCTGTTCGATCGAGCTCTCGGCGTGCATCTCGATGCGGCCTTCGCTTTCGTTGAACAACGCGACATGGCGGAAGCGCCGCACCGCGATGTCCGCGCCGAGCTCGCGGTTGATGCGGGCGAGCAGATTGAGGTTGAAGGCAGCCGTCGCACCGATCGGGTCGTCGTATGCGGCTTCCAGGATCGCACGATCCTTCAGCAGATCCACGCCGATCAGCAGCCCGTCGCCGCGACGGGCGAGCGGCGACAACAATGCGATCGCCTCGCGCGGAGAAAAGTTGCCGATGCTGGAGCCCGGATAGAAATACAGCCGCGGCGCGTCGGGAATCTCGGCAGGCAGATCGAGCCCCGCGGAGAAGTCTTCGCAGACCGCGAAGATCGACAGGCCGGCATACTCCTCCGCGAGACTCGACGTCGAGGCTCGCAGGATCTCCGTTGAAATATCCACCGCGACGTACGCAGCGGGAACCTGGTGGCGCAGCAGTGCGCGAACTTTCTCACCGTTGCCGCTGCCCAGTTCCACCAGGATGCGATCACGGCCGGCACGCTCGGCCATGTCCCGCGCGTGCCGGCCGAAGATTTCGTTCTCCGTCCGCGTGAGGTAGTACTCGGGCAGCTCGCAAATGGCCTCGAACAGCTTCGAACCCAGCGAATCGTAGAACCACTTCGGGCCGATCGCCTTCGGAGACGCACTCAGGCCGGCGACCACTTCGTCCACGAAGCGCGCACGCGGCGGGCCGCGATCGATCATGACCACACGCGACATCGAGTGCGACCTCAAACGGCGACGGCGGCGGGCCGTCGCAGCGATCCCTCGATCATGCGGTACTCGTACAGGCGGCATTCGAGTGCGCCGTTGTAGAGCGGCGTGCGCCGCTGCGCCTTCAGGCCGATCAGCTTCGGCAGGCGAACATCGGCGGAGAACAGGAACACGCGCCATCCCGCCCACCGCTGCTTGAGGGCATCGCCGAGCTTCGGATAGAACTCGGCCAGCGCATCCATGTTACCCATGCGAACGCCGTAGGGCGGATTCGCAACCATCACCCCCGGACCGCTGGACGGTGCAACTTCCAGCACGTCTCCCAGGGCGACCCTCAGGGTGCCGGCTACGCCGGCGTCGTCCAGGTTTCGTTTGACGGCCGTCAGTGCCGTGCGATCGGTGTCCGCCCCGGAGACGTTGAACTCGGCGTCGGGGCGCTCAGCGGCCAGTGCAGCGTCGCGAACCTGGTGCCAGGACGATTCATCGTGGGTCGTGAACTTCTCGAAGGCGAACCGGCGACCGCGTCCCGGCGCGATGTTGAGTGCCATCTGCGCCGCTTCCACGATGAACGTTCCGCTGCCGCACATCGGATCGAACAGGGGCTCCTCGGGTGTCCACCCCGTGAGCCGCAGGATGCCGGCCGCGAGGTTCTCGCGCAGCGGCGCTTCTCCCGCCCGCTTGCGCCATCCGCGCTTGAACAGCGCATCGCCGGAGGTATCGAGATACAAGGTCGCCTCGTCCGCGGTGAGGAAAGCGTGGATCCGCATGTCGGGCGTGAGCGTGTCGACGTTGGGCCGGCGATCGCCCTCTTCGCGAAATCGGTCGCACACGGCGTCCTTGATGCGCAACGTGGCGAACTCCAGGCTCCGGAGCGGGCTTCGGATCGCCGCGACGTTGACCCGGATCGTGCATTCGACATCGAACCATCGGGGCCACGGCAACGCGAACGCCATGCGATAGATGTCGTCTTCGCTGCGATAGCGGCCGTGGCCGACGCGCCAGAGGATGCGGCTCGCGATGCGACTGTGAAGATTGGCGCGCTGGCAGTCGACCCAATCGCCCGTGAAGGCGGCGCCGGCGCTGTCCGCCTCGACGCCCTGCAGGCCGAGCGCCGTCAGCTCGTCAGCAAGCGCTGCTTCGAGGCCGCGCGGACACGGCGCGAAGAATCGGTTCGCGGGTTCGATGCGGTCACGGGGTTCCCGTCGGGAGATTCGGTGCGTGGCCATTGCGCATTATCGCTCACTCGACTGGAGACCTGATCGACCGCGGCGAGTTCAAAACTCGAGGTATATCTCCACTTCGAGCTTGCGGCGATGATTGCGAAACTTGGCAAGCGTCACGACTCGGGCCTTCAGTGCCTGCCCTCGATCGAGCTGGCGTGCGATATCGGCGCTGTCCGCTTTCGGCAGATAGCCCAGTACGTGTCCGTCCCAGTCCACGCGGACAGCGTCGGGGTCGTGGGGATTCGCCGGCTCACGCACCAGCGCCAGTGGATCCCCCGGTCGCATGTCCGGCCACACGACCTTGGCGTCGTAGTGGCGAAGGCCGGCCGCGAGGGTCGTCTGCACCAGCACGCGTGCCTTCGCGGCCGGCTCCGCCTGGGCAAGCCCCACCAGGAGCGCAAGCAGCGCCGCGGCCAGCCATTGGCCGCGGCCGAGGGTCGGCGGTATTCTCATGGGCACGAGCCCGAGCAGGCGAAAGGTCACACCGTCAATCATGAGCGAAAGCCGGCGTCCCTACCATGTCCCTGCCGAAGGCGAGGCGACCCGCGACTACGGTTTCCTCGACGACGAACCGGTGCCGCTCAAGGTGTGGCTACCCGAGACCGTCGAATCGATGGTGGAGGAGCTGGCGCGCCAGCGCGGCCTGCCCAAGAGCGGGTTGATCGGCCGGCTGTTGTTCGCGCACCTGTACGGCTGGCGCGACCTCGAAGTGCTGCTCACGCGCACCGGCGGACGCCTGGTGAGCGCGCCGCTGGAGGTGGAATCGCGCTCGCCCGGCTATCGCACCGAACTGGGCAAGAGCATCGCCGACATCCGCGTTTTCATCGCCCCTCGAATGAAGAGTGATCTCGAGATCCTCGCCGCGGCGCAGGGCCTCAAGCTGTCGGCCTACGCACGACGCGTGGTTCTCGACCAGGTGCTCGGGCGTGCACCGCATCCCCTCGAGTTCTCCCCCGACGAAGATCCGGTCTAAAAAGGCTTCAGGACCACCAGCAACACGACTGCGAGCAAGACGATCACCGGCAGTTCGTTGAACCATCGGTACCACTTGTGAGAATACGTGTTGACGCCCGCCTCGAACTTGCGCAACAGCCGGCCGCAGACGTGGTGATAGCCGAGCAGCACCACCACGAGCGCGAGCTTCACGTGCAGCCACCCGCCACCGATGCCGTAGCCGAGCCACAGCCACAGGCCGAACGCGAGGGCTGGCACGGCCAGGATGGTCATGAAGCGGTAGAGCTTGCGCCCCATGAGCAGCAGTCGCGCGCGGCCGGGTTCGGTCGTCTCCATCGCCAGGTTGACGAAGATTCGCGGCAGATAGAACAGGCCCGCGAACCAGGACGTGACGAACACGATGTGGAGCGACTTGATCAGGAGCATGGCCGGCAGGATACGCGGGGCGGTCAGACGAGCAACCGTCGACGCGTGAGGACGAGCGCCACATAGAACCCCACGACGGTGTAGGCAACCAGCACGGCCGCGTGGACGACCGGGTGCGATGGGGTCATCCCGGACAGCAGCGGGCGCACGAGTGCGATGGCGTGATACAGCGGCAGGATCTCCGAGATCGACCGAAGCGCGGGCGGGAGCTGCTCCACGGGAAAGAATACGCCGCACAGCAGGGTCATGGGCGTCATGACCAGGGTGAAGTAGTAGAGGAAGAACTCGTAGCTCGGCGAGACCGCGTTCATCACCAGCGCGAGGCAGGCGAAGGTCAATCCGATCAGGAACGCGATGGGGAGGATCCACAACGTGAGCGGCGAGTGGGACAGCCCCAGCACCCAGATGATGATCAGGATCGCGAGCCCGGACAGGGTGGCCTTCGAGGCCGCCCACAGCGCCTCGGCCAGCACGATGTCGTCGAGATCGAGCGGCGCGAACATGATCGCCTCCCAGGTCTTCTGGATCTGCATGCGCGAGAAAGCCGAGTACAGCGCTTCGAAAGTCGCCGTGTTCATGGTGCTGTAGGCGACGGTGCCGGCCGCGAGGAACACGATGTAGCGCGTGCCGTTCACCTCGGGCATCAGGGTGCCGAGACCCAGGCCGAGTCCCAGCATGTACATCATGGGGTCCGCGAGATTGCCCAGCACCGACGGGATCGCGAGCTTGCGCCACACGAGGAAGTTGCGACGCCACACGTGGATGAAGCGCCGGGAGACCCGGGGCGGACGCCAGTCCTTGCCGCGCGGGAGGTTCATCAGTCCCTCAGGTCCCGTCCGGTGAGTTTCAGGAACACGTCTTCCAGGTTCGCCGGCCGATGCAGGACCTTGAGTTCGCTGCGGGATTCGAGATCCTCCATCAGCGGCCGGGCGGCCCGGGTGTAGCAGAACACGGTTTCGCCGGCACGCTCGCACCGATCCGACAGACGTCTGCCCACCTGCTCGCCCCATTCGGCCGCACCGTCGCCGTAGACCTCCAGGACTTCGGGCTCGATGTGCGTCTGGATCAACTCGCGCGGACTGCCGGTGGCGACGATGCGGCCGACATCCATCACCGAAAGACGATCGCAGAGCCGTTCGGCTTCGTCCATGAAATGCGTCGTGAGCAGCAGGGTCTTGCCCTGGGCCAGCAACTGCTTCAGGCGCTCCCAGATGAGGTGCCGCGCCTGCGGATCGAGCCCGGTGGTCGGTTCGTCGAGGAACACGATGTCGGGATCGTTCACCAGCGCTCGCGCCAGCGACAGGCGCCGCTTCATTCCGCCCGACAGTGCCTGGATGCGCGCGTCGCCCTTGTTACCCAGCCCTGCGAATTCCAGCAGGTCGGGGATACGCGCGCGGATGTGACGGTCGGCCAGGCCGAAGTAGCGGCCGTACACGATCAGGTTCTCCGTGACCGTGAAGTCGGGATCGAGACTGTCCATCTGCGGAACGACGCCCAGGCGCAGGCGCGCTTCGCGCGCAGCGCGAGGTACCGGCAGGCCGGCCAGCGTGATCGACCCGCTGTCGGGATCGGTGAGGCCCAGGCACAGCCGCAGGGTCGTGGTCTTGCCGGCGCCGTTGGGGCCCAGCAGGCCATAGCATTCGCCGCGGCCGAGCGACAGCGTGATGCCGCGGATGACTTCGGTGGAACCGTACGACTTGTGCAGGTCGCGGATGTCGAGCAGCGTATTCACTCGACCGTGCAAGCGCAGGAATGCGTCACCAGGTGCTGCAGCTTGAGCAGGTCGCCGTGAAAGAAGTGCCCTGCGCCCGGCACCACGATGACCGGCAGCTTCTGCGGCCGTGCCCAATCGAACACGTCCTTCAGCGCCACCACGTCGTCCTCTTCCCCGTGGATGACGAGCGTGTCCTCCGGCACGTTGGCGACGGCGAAGCGTCCGACCGCGGGCGCGACGAGCACGAGCTTGCGGGGCTGCAACTCTGGCGCGAGATGCGAGACCACGTAGGTTCCGAAGGAGAAACCCGCCAGCGCGACCGGCAGGCCCGGTTGCTCGGCCAGTGCGTGGGCCGCGAAAGCGCGGAAATCCTCGATCTCGCCACGGCCGTCATCGAACACCCCTTCGCTGCCGCCGACACCCCGAAAATTCATCCGCCAGGCGGCGTAGCCCATGGCGAGGAAGCTGCGGGCGAGTGTCTGCACCACCTTGTTGTCCATGGTGCCGCCGTACAGCGGGTGCGGATGCGCAATGAGCGCGACGCCCCGTGCCTGGCCTCGCGGCTGCGCGACCGCTATCTCGATGTTGCCGGCCGGCCCGGGAATGACTCGCTGCGTGGGCGCCGCAGCCATCAGATGCGCAGCCGCTCGACCACGCGGCCGTTCTGCAGATGCTCCTCGATGATCTCGTCGACGTCGGCGCGGTCGACATAGGTGTACCAGACCTCCTCCGGATACACGACGATCACCGGCCCTTCCTCGCAGCGGTCGAGGCAGCCGGCCATGTTGACGCGGACCTTGCCCGGACCCGCGAGGCCGAGCGACTTCACCCTGGCCTTGGCGTAGTCCCGAATCTCGGCGGCACCATGATTGTTGCAGCAGGAACGATTCGGGTCGTCGCGCTGGTTGCAGCAGAAGAACACGTGGCGTTCGTAGTAGCTCATGGAACTGGCATCGGATCGATGGGAGAGGGACGAATTATACGAAGCGTCATCCCTTCGTCGCGGGATACTTGATGGCGTTCTTCACCGTCTTCGCGCGCGCGGCGTCGATGGGCTCGATGCCCAGCACGTCCGCGAGGCGAACCAGATACAGCAGCACGTCGGCGATCTCCTCGCCCACCGCTTCGAGCTTTTCCGGCGGCAGGCTCGCCGACTCTTCCGCAGTCAGCCACTGGAAGTGCTCCACCAGTTCGGCAGCCTCGACGATGAGCGCCATCGCGAGGTTCTTCGGCAGATGAAAGCGTTCCCAGTCGCGTTCGGCTGCAAAGGCGCGCATGGCATCGCGCAGGCCTTCGAGGGAATCGCGGGACTCGACGGGCTTCACGGTTGTCGCTCCTCCGGACGGTTCGCGCAGAACAGGAGAAAGATGGCCGCTACGGCGGGCCACAGCATCGAGACGATGGCCGTGGTGCCGGTGAAGCTCCAGTAGTGCCCGTGCCGCCAGACCTGCAGGGTTTCCTCGAGGTACGGATTGTCCGGTGCGATGTTGAGCAGCAGTACGCCGGCCAGCATCGCCGCGAGTCCGCCCGTGGCGCGCGTGCGACGATCACCGTACAACAGCACCGCGGAGAGTGCGGCGCCGATGCCCAGCCCGATCCCGGCGCCGGGCGTGGCCCACAGGAACGCCTGTCCAGGATTGAACAGCGTCAGGCTCGCGATGCTCTTCAATACGAGGGCCGCGAGAACCACGGGCCCCAGGAGCGTGGCGACACGGTCCCGGATGATGCAGCCGGCGAGGCCGGCCAACCCGATCAGGCCGAAGCCCGTGACGCCCGCCTCCAGGGCGATGTACACCTGCGGGGAATAGCCCGCCGCGGGCTCGATGGACAACAGGTGCTTCACGTCACCGTTGCCGAACAGCCACAGTGCGGCATTCAACTGCGTGAACAGCCACAAGCCGAGCAAGGTCAGTCCCACGTCGGTGAGCGCGCCCGGAATCAGCCGGTGCTGCCGCCACCGCGACAACAGGCTTTCACGCAGCAGCGGTTCCGCCGCGGCGAGCCCGATCCACGCACCGACGAGCCCGCCGACGGCATTGCAGAACACGTCCAGCGCCGACGGTACGCGCGCCGGCACCCAGGCTTGCAGCACTTCCATGGCGAAGCTCAGGGCGCCCGCGAACGTTACCGCGAGCGTGGCGGCGCGCATCGCGGAAAAACGCGTGCGCAACATCAAGGTCACGAGCAGCCCGAGCGGCGCATAGGCCAGCATGTTCAGGAACACATCGCTGTAGGTGTAGTAGCGCGGCCACTCGGCCAGCCGCACCCAGAGCAGTTCGTGGCTCGGTCTGCGCCAGCCTGTGAGCGGATACAGGCTGGCATAGGCCACCACCGCCACGTAAGCTATGGATGCGTATCGCACGAACGCCGAGCGGCGCGCGAAACGTTGAGAGGGGCGCATGGGGAGTGTTGCTCGCGCGGCGCCGACGGACCCGCATGACGCCGCGGCTGGAGGATGGATACCCGTGGGATTCTATGACATCTTCAACGGCGACGCGGATGGTTTGTGCGCGTTGCAGCAACTGCGACTCGCCAAGCCTCGCGCGGCGACGCTCGTCACGGGTACCAAGCGCGACATCGCGCTGCTCGATCGCGTGCAGTCGCAATCCGGCGACGATCTCACGGTGCTCGACGTGTCGATGCGGGCGAACGCGAAGGGCCTGCGACGCGCTCTCGCATCCGGCGCGCACGTGCGCTGGTTCGATCACCACGACGCAGGCGAGATCCCGGTCGCTGCGAATCTCGAGCCGTATCTGGATTTCGCCCCAGGCATCTGCACTTCGCTGATCGTCGATCGCCACGTCGAGGGCCGGTTCCGTGCGTGGGCAGTGGTCGGTGCGTTCGGCGACAACCTGGGGGACAGCGCGCGTGCCGCTGCGCAACCACTTGGCTTGCCGCACGAGACCGTGCAGAGGCTGAAGCTCCTGGGCGAATGCCTCAACTACAACGCCTACGGCTCGGCGGCGGAGGAGTTGCTGTTCCATCCGGAGGATCTGCACCGGCGCATGCTCCCTTACGCCGACCCGCTTGCCTTCGCGGCGCGCGACCCCGCCTTTCCGGCGCTCGATCGCGCCCGTACCGAAGACCTGGTGCGCGCACTGGCGATAGTCCCTCTGCTCGACACGCCCAGCGTCGCCGCCGTGATGCTGCCCGACACGCCGTGGAGCCGCAGAGTCTCCGGTACGCTCGCCAATCGCCTGGCCACCGATCATCCGGCGCGAGCCCATGCGGTCTTCGTGCCGGAACGCGGACACTACACGGTGAGCCTGCGCGCGCCGCGCAGCCACCCGGTGGGTGCGGATCGCATTGCGTCCATCTTTTCGGGCGGTGGTGGCCGCGCCGCTGCGGCGGGGATCAACGGCCTGCCGGAGTCCGAGGTCCCTCGGGTGCTGGCGGCGCTACGTGAGGCCTATCCGTAGGTAGCTTTGCCCCCACCCTGACCCTCCCCACGCTCGCGCGTGGAGGAGGGGATGCTCTTCGCCGTGGACTCCCTCCCCCGGCTCAGCCGGGGGAGGGTTGGGGTGGGGGCCCTCCGATCGCACGCCGCGTCGAACGACCCGTGCGCCCCAGCTGCGCTGGCCGCTGGCCAGTCACGGTTACTTGAGCTTCACCCACCACTCCGTTTCACCGCAGGGGGCCCGTGTGCCCCAGCTTCGCTGGGCACGGGGCCAGTTGCGGTTCACTTCAGCTTCACCTCCGTCCAAAGCCTGGACAGCGTCCGCAGTTCCTTCGCGTTCAGGTCCCGCAGCATCTCGAGCTTCTTGGCCGACTCCGCATCAGGGAAGACCGCCTTGTTCGCCTTGATCTCGGCCTTGATGTACTGCATGGCATCGTTGTTCGGGTTGCCCGAGCCGATCAGGTTGGTGAGGTCGGCGGAGTTCTTGCCGTCGAGCATGAAGTTGATGAACTGGTGAGCCAGGTCCGGCCGCGGCGCATTCTTCAGGATGCACATGGCGTCGAGTGACAGGGACGCCCCTTCCTTCGGCAGGAGGTGGACGATGTTGAAGCCGCGCTTGGCCGCCTGGGTGTCCTGGTTGGCGGTGAAGATGTCGTTGGAGTAGCCGTGGGCGACCCAGATGTTGCCCACCGTCAGCTCCTTGATGTAGCTCTGCAGGTTGAACGCGGCCCAGTAGGGCTTGGCCTTGCGGATGACCTCCTTCGCCTCCCTGAGCTTGGCCTCGTCGTTCTCGTTCGCCGAATAGCCCAGGTACTTGAGCGCTGCGACGAACACTTCGCGCTGGTCGTCCAGCACGGTCACCTTGCCCTTGATCTTCTCCAGCAGCTTGGGGTCGAAGATCAGTGCCCAGGAGTCGGTCGGCAGGCCGAGTTCCTTGATCTTCTTGTCGTTGTACCCGATCATCGTGATCGACATCGCGTACGGCGCGGAGAACTTGTTCTCCGGGTCGAAGGTCGTGTTGAGGTACTGCGGCATGACGTTCTTGAGATTCGGCAGCTGCGACTTGTCGAGTTCCAGCAGCGCCTTGCGCTTGATCAGCGCATCGACGGCATTCATCGTCGGCACCACCACGTCGTAGCCCTTGGCGCCGGCCTGGAGCTTGGCGAGGAGTTCGTCGTTCGAGCCGTAGTAGGTCTGCTTCACCTTGCACTTGCACGAGGCCTCGAACCGCTTGAGGGTCCCCTCGTCCATGTAGTTGTTCCAGTTGTAGAGGTGCAGCACATCGTCCTTGGCCACGGCGGGCAGGGCGAGCAGCAGGGCGACGACGGCGAACAGTCTCTTCATGGCGGTTCCCTCTTGGGCGGTCAGCAGGACGGTCGGGGACAGGCGGTCATTCGCCGCGGACGGCTCCCGGTGCGAGCCGGGTGGCAATGACGATGAGCACCAACGTGAGCAGCATCAACAGCGTTGACACGGCGTTCACCTCGGGGGTCACTGCGATCTTGATCATGCTGTAGATCTGTAGCGGCAGGGTGACCGAATCCGGTCCCGCGGTGAAGAAGGTGATCACGAAGTCGTCGATCGAAAGCGTGAACGCCATGAGCGCACCGGCCACGATACCGGGCATGATGAGCGGCAGCGTGATGAGCCGGAACGCCTCCCACTGCGTGGCTCCGAGGTCGCGCGCCGCCTCCGTCAGGCTCTCGTCCATTCCGGCGAGCCGCGAGCGCACCACGATGGCCACGAAGCCGATGCAGAAGGCGATGTGGGACAGGATGATCGACACCATGCCGAGCGTCAGGTTGATCATCACGAAGAAGATGAGCAGGCTCACCCCCATGAGGATCTCGGGGATCGCGATCGGCGTCAGCACCAGCACCGGCAGCAGCCGCAGACGGTAGCGGTACATGGCGTAGCCCGCCAGCGTCCCCAGGACCGTGGCGATCAAACTGGTCGCCACGCCGATCACGAGCGAGTTCCAGGCGGCCTCGAGCATCTGCTCGTCGTTGAACAGCACCCCGTACCAGTGCCAGGTGAAGCCCACCCATTCGGCGTTGAGGCGCGAGTCGTTGAAGGAGTACACGACGACGATCACCAGCGGCAGGTAAAGGAACAGATATGCCGCGATAGCGCCCGCATACAACCACCAGGAGTTTCGCTTCACAGCCGCTGCCTCCGCGCCACCCAGGCGGCCAGACCGGCAAAACCGATGGCCAGGATCGTGAGCACCATCGAAAGCACGCTGCCGAAAGGCCAATCGCGGGCATCCAGGAACTGCTGCTTGATGACGTTGCCGATCAGGATGCCATCGGTGCCGCCCAGGATGTCGGGAATGGCGAAGATGCCAAGCGCGGGAATGAACACCAGCGCGGCGCCGGCATACACGCCGGGCAGCGACAGCGGGAACGTGACGCGCCAGAAGCGCTGCCAGGCTTTCGCGCCGAGATCCTGCGCGGCGTCGAGCAATGCCGGGTCGTGTTTCTCGAGATTCACGTACAGCGGCAGCACCATGAAGGGCAGGTGCACGTACACGAGCCCGATGATCACCGCGATCGGCGAGAACAGCAGTGGAATGGGTTCGAGGCCGATGGTCGTGAGCACGCTGTTGACGGCGCGCGCGAAGCCCGACTGCGGACCCAGGATGATCATCCAGGCGTACACGCGAATCAGGAAGTTGCTCCAGAACGGCAGGATGACCAGGAGCACGAGCAGCTCGCGCCAGCGCTTGTCGCTGCGCGCGATCATCAGCGCCAGCGGATAGGCCACGCCAAGGCACAGCAGTGTCGTGACCGTCGCGTAGATGAACGACTTCAGGAACAGCTCGAGGTAGATCGTGTCCTCGAAGAAGCGCTGGTAGTTCTCGATCGTGAGTCCGGACTGTTCGTCCGGGGCGCCCGTGCCGAGCAGCGGCGCCAATCCGCCGAACTCGCCCGCGAACCGGAACGAGGCGAGCACCATGATGAGTGTCGGGATCGCGAAGAAGATCAGCAGGTAACCCAGCGGCGGCCCGCTGATCACCCACTTCTGCGCGCGCGGCGACATGCGGGTCAGGCCCTCAGCCCCAAGAGGGCTGGCCCCCTGGGGGGAGAGGCCACAAGGCCTATCGGGGGGAGCCTCACTTCAGTCTGCGAGGAAACTGCCGGCGTCTTCGCGCCAGCCGATCTGCACCGCGTCGCCCGGCTCGAAGAACTTCGACGACCGCCCGACGGCATTGTTGGGCAGCATCACCTCGACGCGCCGGCCGTTGTCGACCTCCACGATGTAGAGCGTGACATCGCCGGTGTAGAGGTAGTCGAAGACGCGGCCGTTGAAACGGTTCACGCAGGCGTCCGCCGGCAATTCGCGCCCGATGGAGACCTTCTCGGGACGCAGTGCCAATGCCCCCTGGGTGCCGGTCGCGGTGCCGTTCGCGCCGCTCGCGACGACGCGACCGAGGCGCTCCACGTCGAGAAACATCGTCCCGTCGGTAACCGCGCTCACTGTGCAGTCGAGCAGGTTGCATTCGCCGATGAAGTCGGCGACGAAGCGATTCTTCGGGAAGCCGTAGATCTTTGCCGGTTCGTCGAGCTGTTCCACCTGACCCTTGTTCATCACCGCGATGCGATGGGACAGCGCGAGCGCCTCCTCCTGGTCGTGCGTGACGTAGATGAAGGTGACGCCCACTTCCTTCTGCAGCGTGATGAGTTCGAGCTGCATGCGCTCCTTCAGCTTCGCATCGAGCGCGGCCAGCGGTTCGTCGAGCAGCAGCAGCTTCGGCCGGTTGATCAGAGCGCGCGCCAGCGCAACGCGCTGGCGCTGGCCTCCAGAGAGCTCGTTCGGGTAGCGCTTCTCCATGCCGAGCAGCGAGACGTCTTCGAGCGCCTCACGCACGCGCGGTGCGAGCTCCGCCTGCGGACACTTTCCCATGCGCAGCGGGAACGAGACGTTCTGTTCCACCGTCATGTGCGGGAACAGCGCGTAGCTCTGGAACACCGTGTGGACGTTGCGGTCCTCCGGTGGCACGCCCGCCATGTCCTTGCCGTCGATGACGATATGGCCGGAGTCGGGCTGGTCGAAGCCCGCGATCATGCGCAGCAGCGTGGTCTTGCCGCAACCCGAGGGGCCGAGCAGCGTGAAGAACTCACCGGCCCCGATGGACAGGCTGACCCCGTCCACGGCGACGAAGTCGCCGAAGCGTCGGGTGACATCCCGGATCTCGAGCAGGGCCAAGGTTTGGATGCAGTGCAATAAAAAAACGCGCGGATTGTAACAAAACCCTGAAACGCAAAGGCAAATCGACAAAGAAAAAAGGCCGCACCCCGTCGGGTACGGCCCATAGGAACGAGATGGAAACCGCAGCCGGCCGCGTGGCGGGCTGCCGCTTCCCGAGGCTAGAAGTCGAACGCAGCGCGCATCGTGACCGCCCGTTCCCGGTCGCTCGTGAATGCTTCGGCCGCGCCGGTTGGCGTGAACCGGATCGGGTTGTCGAACTTGGTGTCGATGTAGTTGAGGTAAACCTTGAAATTGGGCGTCCAGATCCACTTCAGCCCCACGGACATGGCGGTTGCCCGGTTGGTGAGCGTCCCGCCGACGGATGCGCTCTGGAGAGTACCGGTGCCCGTCAGGGGGTTGCCGGCCGCCAAGGCAGTGCTGCCTGTGAGCGGGAAGTCCGAGGCGTCGAAGCTCGAGAATTGCAGCCCCAGTTCCCAAGCGCCCCAGGACGAACCACCCGGTGTGTAATTCTGGATCGGGACGATGCGCTGTCCGAAGATGCCGTTGCGGTAAGTCTCCGCATAGCGCTCACCCGTGATCAGCCACATGACGCGCACATAGTACGAATCGATCCCCTTGTCGTACCCGACGCCGTTCGCGGAGGATCCCTTGAAGTTGGCCTGCACCCATTCGCTCTGGAGCTTGAGCGGGCCATAGGCGACCGCCGCTTCCAACGCGGTGCGCTGCCGATCTACGTTCGAGCCGGTAAACACCTGTGGAGCAAAGAAGGCATAGCCGCGAGGTTCCGTCGCGGTACTGCCGAGCGCTGCGGTACCCGAAGGCAAGGTTCCGATCGACCCCGCGACACCCAGGTGATAAACGGCCTTGGCTTGCTGGCCGAGGATCTCGGCGAAGTTCACCGTCACGCGCCCGATCACGTCCGGCGCGTCGGCGCCGGGCGCAGTCTCGTTGTTGTTCTTGCCGGCACCGTTGGAGAGCGCGACGGCGTAGGTGGCGCCCAGAAATGGCGTGCCGTGCAGCATCAGGCCGCGCTCCTTCGCCGGCACCAAGCGGTTCACCAGCGACCGTTCCTGGAAGTCGAGATAGCGTGAGCTGCCCAGTTCTTCCATGCTGAAGGGCATCTTGAACTGTCCCGCTCGCACCTGCAGCGCGTCGCTCCATGCCGCGTTCGCCCAGGCTACGTCCAGGGTGGTGCCGGACTGGGCGAAGTCGCCCGTGACGTCCCACGTGAGCCATTCGTTCCACTTGCCTGCGAGCGTCAGGTAGGCGCGCCGGATATCGAAGGTACTGGGCGCCGTGTTCTCTTCGAAGTAGCGGTAGTCCGCGTGAACGCGGCCGCTGATGGTGAAAGTATTGCGGTTGTCGGGAGTCGCGAAGTTGATGCCGTTGTTCCAGCGGCCGTTGTAGCGCTCCTGGGCGGCTTCGGCCTTCTGCGCATCGACCGCTTCCTTCGTCGCCTGCTTGCGGCGCTCGGCGCGAGCCTCGGCACGGCCTTCGGGTGTGTTTCCAGTGAGTTCGTCGTACTCCTCGTCGCTGATGATGCCCTTGGCCTTCAGCTTCTCGAGCAGTTCCATCACCTTGTCTTTCTTGGCCGGCGGTGCCGCCTCGTCCTGCGAGAATGCGGGCGGCGCCGACACCCCGAGGACCAGGAGGAGCGCGGCGGCGAGAGGCGTGAGTCTGTATCGGGCGTTCGGTGTGCGCTCGGACCGCATGAGAGTCTCCCTGTGCGAGATGCGTGTGATTTCGTAGTGGGGCCGCAGCGACGCGTCACTGAGTGGCCTTCTCGGGGCGGGATTCTCAGCGTCGAATATGACGCTTTAATGACATTTCTCGGCGAGGACGCCGGAAATGCCCGACGTCAGTGGCGCAGCGCGAACACCACCAGGAGCACGTTGACGACCACCAGGGCCGCAACGATGAACACCAGCAGTTGCGACTGCTGCCGTTGCTCGCGCACGAGTTGCTTCAGCGCGGCTTCCAGACGATGCGGCTCCGGATTGGCGAGCGCCCGATGGATGAGCCGCGGCAACTGCGGCAGCGTCACGCCCCATTGCGGCGCCTCGTCCCGGAGGCTGCGCAGCAAGCCCCGCCAGCCGATCTGCTCGGACATCCAGCGCTCGAGGAAAGGCTTGGCGGTCTTCCACAGATCGAGGTCCGGGTCGAGCTCGCGGCCCAGCCCCTCGATGTTGAGCAGCGTCTTCTGCAACAGCACGAGCTGGGGCTGCACCTCGAGGTTGAAGCGGCGGGCGGTCTGGAACAGGCGCAACAGCACACGCCCGAACGAGATCTCCTTGAGCGGCTTGTCGAAGATCGGTTCGCACACCGCGCGGATCGCCGATTCGAACTCGTCGATGCGCGTGCCCGGCGGCACCCAGCCCGCCTCCACGTGCGCCTGCGCGACGCGCCGGTAGTCGCGCCGGAAGAAGGCGAGGAAATTCTGCGCGAGGTAGCTCTTGTCCACGTCGGTCAGCGTGCCCATGATCCCGAAGTCGAGCGCGATGTAGCGCCCGTCCGCGCCGACGAAGATGTTCCCGGGGTGCATGTCGGCATGGAAGAAACCGTCGCGGAACACCTGGGTGAAGAAGATCTCGACCCCCATGCGGGAGAGCTTCGGGATGTCGATGCCCTGCTCGCGCAGCTTGTCCACCTGCGAGATCGGCGTGCCGGTCATGCGCTCCATCACCATGACCAGCTGCGTGCACCAGTCCCAGTGCATCTCGGGCACGACGAGCAGGGTGGAATCGCGGAAATTGCGCCGCAGCTGACTGCCGTTGGACGCCTCGCGCATCAGGTCCAACTCGTCGCGCAAGTGGTTGCGGAACTCGGCGATGACTTCCTTCGGCCGCAGGCGCTTGCCATCCTTCCACACGATCTCGACCAGGCTCGCGGCGGTCTCCAGCAGTTCCATGTCGCGGCCGATCACGCGCTCGATGCCAGGACGCAGGATCTTGACCGCCACGTCCCGCCCATCGGGCAGCGTCGCGAAGTGCACCTGTGCGACGGAGGCGCTCGCCACCGCCTCGCGATCGAACCGTGCGAACACGTCGTCCACCTTGCGGCCGTAGGACTTCTCGATCACCGCCACGGCCTGCTCGCTGGGAAAGGGCGGAACCCGGTCCTGCAACCGCGCGAGCTCGTCGGCGATGTCCAGGGGAATCAGGTCCCGGCGGGTGGACAGCAACTGCCCGAACTTGACGAAGATCGGACCGAGCGCCTCGAGCGCGAGGCGCAGACGTTCGCCACGCGGGCGATCCAACCGACGCCAGAAGAACAGACCGCGCAACAACGGGCGCAGCCAGCGAACGCGCTCGTGCCCGAGCGCGAACTCGTCCAGGCCGAAGCGGAACACCACGCCCAGGATTTTCGCGAGCCGCAACAGCCGCATCATGACCGACGCGTCCCCGACCCGACGGCGCCGTCAGCGCCGCGTTGCCTCGAGTTGCGCGATGCGCTTCTCGAGGCGCTCGGCGTCGTCGCGAATCCGGTCGACGTCCGCGAGCCAGACCTCGAACTCGTTGCGCGGCGGCAGCATGCGTGATTCCTCGGTCGCGAACTCCGCCGACGCGCGCGCGAGTCTTTCTCCCGCGGCACGGGGCCAGGCCGCGACGGCGCGAAGCGTCTCGGCCGCGCGATGGGCCGCGATGTCGCCGATGATGCGGGAGAGATCCTCCTCGAAATCCCAGCGCAGGTTCTGCACGAGCTGGCGCAGGGTGGCGCCGAAGGCCGCGTCGCCCTCGACGTCGGCGAGCTTGGCGGCGGACGCATCGCCCGCCGCCATCCGCATCGCGGCCCCCGGGCTTAGACGGATCCGCACGTCCGGTTCGACGCTCTCCTCGGCCGCATGCACGTCTCCGGTCGCCGCAACGGTGAGGGCGAACTCAAAGGGAGGCACGGCAAACGCCGCCGTCTGCCCGGCATGCTTGCGCAGCGCTTCCTGCGCCCAGGGCGCCGAGGCGATCACGTGATTCAGCGGACCTGCCACCGCCTGCGCGAGCGCCGCGCTCAAGATGCCCAACCCCTGTGCACCGCCACCACGCCGGCGCTCAAATTGAAGTACTCCACCCGCTCGAAGCCGGCGGTCTCCAGCATGACCTTCAGCTCGTCCTGGCCGGGGTGCATGCGGATCGACTCCGCGAGATAGCGGTACGAGTCGGCATCCTTGGCGACGACGCGCCCCATGAACGGCAGCACGCGGAACGAATACAGGTCGTAGAGTTTTTCCAGCGGTTTCCACACGCGCGAAAACTCCAGCACGATCAGCCGGCCGGCCGGCTTGAGCACGCGTTGGAATTCGGCCAGCGCCGCATCCTTGCGCGTCATGTTGCGCAGACCGAAGGCCACGCACACGCAGTCGAAGTGCCGGGATGGAAACGGCAGCCGTTCCGCATCGCAACGCGCCACGGGCGGCGTGAGACCAACATCGGCGAGGCGGTCGCGCCCCGTCGCCAGCATCGGTCCGTTGATGTCCGTGAGCCAGACCTCGCCCGTGGGTCCGACCCGATCGGCGAACATCCGGGTCATGTCGCCCGTGCCGCCGGCGACGTCGAGCACGCGGTCGCCCGTGCGCACGAGCGCGGTATCCACGGCGAACCGTTTCCACAGTCGGTGCAGGCCCACTGACATGAGGTCGTTCATCGCGTCGTAGCTCGGCGCCACCGACTCGAACACGCCCTCGACCCGTTTGGCCTTCTCGGCCTCGTCGACCTGGGTGAAGCCGAAGTCGGTCTTACTCATCGCTGGGCGGGCGGGAGAAGCGCGCTGGCGGGTCCATGCGCTGCAGCTTGTGGACCTTCACCGTCGCCTGCGGATCGCGGCTCGCGCCCGCGGCTTTCATCCGATCGAGGTAGCGCTGCCAGATCGCGTCCTGGTCGCGGGCCAGTTCGTGCAGGTACTCCCACGAATACAGGCCAGTGTCGTGGCCGTCGGTGAAAACCAGCTTGATCGCGTAGCTGCCGACGGGTTCGACGGCGGTGACGTTCACGTCCCGCTTCCCGACCTGGAGGACTTCCTGCCCGGGCCCGTGTCCGCGGACCTCCGCCGAAGGGCTGTGCACGCGCAGGAACTCGCAGGGCAATCGGGCACGCAGCCCGTCATCGAAGGCCACTTCCAGCACTTTCGACTGCTGGTGCAACACGATGTCCGTCGGTTGCGGGGAACTCCTGCCAGTTGCGGCCAAGAAACGCGGTCTCCGGGATGATCTTCGCGGTCGCGGGGCGACGGGCGAGGATCATAACCCGAGCCACGTTCCGACCTCTGGTCGGTTCCATCGCGGCGGATCGGCCGGGCACCGGGTACCACCGGACAACCCCTCCGAGCCATGCCGATTGTCCTCCGGGCGGCTTCGTGCCGTCCCGTCGAATCCCCGGAAGCCGCCTTCGATTGTCATTTACCGATGTCACGGCACTGTAATAATGTTTACATAGCATCGCAATCCATTGAAAACCCGAGGAGTGACGCATGGCCGCCACCATCCTGGTGATCGAAGACGAACCTGCGATCCAGGAGTTGATCTCCTACAACCTGAAGCAGGCGGGGCATCAGGCGCTCAAGGCGGACAACGCCGAACAGGCGCTGAATCTGGTGCAGAACGCGCTGCCGGACCTGATCCTGCTCGACTGGATGCTGCCCGGGATCTCGGGGGTCGAATTCGCCCGCCGGCTGCGCTCCGACAAGCGCACCAAGGCGATCCCCATCATCATGCTGACCGCCCGGTCCGAGGAGCAGGACAAGCTCACCGGCCTGGAAACCGGCGCCGACGACTACATCACCAAGCCGTTCTCGCCGCGCGAGCTCAATGCCCGCGTCAAGGCGGTGCTGCGACGGCGCGCGCCTCAGATGACCGACGACATGGTCCAGGTGGGCGGACTGCGCCTCGATCCCGCCAGCCATCGCGTCACCGGCAACAGCACGCCGGTGGACCTCGGTCCCACCGAATTCCGCCTGCTGCACTTCCTCATGACCCATCCCGAGCGGGTCCATTCGCGCACTCAGCTGCTGGACCAGGTCTGGGGCGACCACGTGTTCGTGGAGGAACGCACGGTGGACGTCCACATCCGCCGGCTGCGCAAGGCCCTCGAGCCGACGGAACTGGATCGCCTGATCCAGACCGTGCGCGGGACCGGTTACCGCCTGTCGCCGAACTGAACCGGCGCCGGGCCCGCCGCCGCGCGCCGCTTCTGCAATAATCCGGCACCATCTTCCGGTCCGGAGCCCGAGTGAATCCGCACTGGCGCAAGCCGCTGATGACCGTCGCGATCATCGCGGCGATCGCATTGCCGATCTGGCCCATCGCCGGCAAAACCGCGGCGTTGGTGGTGGCATGCGTGCTGTTCGGCGGGCTGCTCGCGCACCACCTGCACAACCTGTCGCTGTTCCATGCGTGGCTGCTCGATCCGCGTCCCGACACCGTCCCCAACGGCAGCGGCTCTTGGGAGCAGCTGTTTTCCTACCTGCACCGCCTGATCCGGCGCCAGGGTCAGACCGAGGCACGGCTGCAGGACGCGTTGCTTCGTTTCCAGAAGGCGGGGGCCGCCCTGCCCGAAGCCGTCATCCTGCTCGACGCCGACAACCGGATCGACATGTGCAATCCGAAGGCCGAGAAGTACTTCGGCCTGCGCGCCGCGAGGGATCGCGGGCAGCAGATCACCTACCTGGTGCGGCAACCCCAGTTCGTCGAGTACCTGCAGGCCGGCGACCTCTCCACACCGCTCAATCTCCGGCTCACCACCGGCTCGGGCGCCGAGACCATCCTGTCGATCCAGATCGTGGCCTACGGCGACAGCGACAAGCTCCTGCTGGGACGCGACATCACGCGCTGGGAACGGCTGGAAACCATGCGCCGCGATTTCGTCGCCAACGTGTCCCACGAACTGCGCACCCCGCTCACCGTGCTGAACGGATTCCTCGAAACCCTGAACGACATGGTCGAGCCCGACCCGCAGATGACGCGCCGGTCGCTTCAGCTAATGACGCAGCAATGCGTGCGCATGAACCGCCTCGTGGAGGATCTGCTCACCCTGTCGCGGCTGGAGAGTGCCGTCACGCCGCTGCGCGAGGACGACGTGGACGTCTACGATCTCGTCCAGCACCTTTATCAGGATGCGCTGGCCCTGTCCGGCGGACATCATGACATCCGCCTCAAGCTCGAGACGCAGGTCGGCCTGGTCGGCAGTCCCGACGAATTGCGCAGCGCCCTGAGCAACCTCGCCAGCAACGCGATCCGCTACACGCCCGAAGGCGGCAGGATCGAACTGCGCTGGACGCTGCGCGACGGCGCGCCCGTGTTTTCCGTCAGCGATACCGGCATCGGCATCGCTGCGCAACACATCGATCGGCTGACCGAACGCTTCTATCGCGTCGATCGCAGCCGCTCACGCGAGACCGGCGGCACCGGCCTCGGACTCGCCATCGTCAAGCACGTGTTGTCCCGACACCACGCGCGACTCGAGATCGAGAGCGAACCCGGCAAGGGCAGCACGTTCTCGGCCGTGTTTCCCGCCGATCGGATCGTCCCCGTCGAAGTGCACGAGAGGGAAGAGCGGGCCTCCGTCACGGCCCTCTGAGGGACAGCTTCGCCTCGAGCGCCTTGGCGACGAGCGCACGAAAATCCACCGGGACAGACACCGCGCCGTCGCGCACACGCGAACCCCACACGGGGTTGGGGAAGTGCGGATCCTGGCGAAAACGCGGAATCACGTGCCAGTGCAGGTGCGGCACGACGTTGCCGAAGCTCGCGAGGTTCATCTTGTCCGGCTGCAGGATGTCGCGCAGTACCTGTTCCGTCGTGAACACGACTTGCATCAGGTGATCGCGATCCTCAATCGCCAGATCGGTCATCTCGACCACGTGCGCGTTCCAGACCACGCGCAGGAAACCCGGATGGTCGGCTTCATCGAGGGCTATCACTCTGAGCCTTTCGTCTCGCCAGAGAGCTTCCCCGCCGTCACCATCGCATAGCGCACACCCGGCGACCGGGCGGCTCACAGCAGCACCCGCTCAATTCCACCGGTGTTCGCCTTGCTCACATACTCGTCGAGCCAGTTCGCGCCGAGCGTGTGCTTCGCGAGCTCCACGACGATGTAATCGGCATCGGTGCCGGAATCGTCGTTGTAGCGCGCGAGGCCCTGGAGACAGGACGGACAGGACGTCAGCACTTTCACCTCGCCACTGAAGCCATCGGCGCGCAGCGCGCCCGCGCCCTTGCGCATCTCCTCTTCCTTGCGGAAGCGGACCTGCGTGGAGATGTCGGGCCGGGTGGCGGCGAGCGTGCCCGATTCGCCACAACAGCGATCGTTGAGCTTCACGTCCGCGCCCAGCAACTGGTTGACGACCTTGATCGGCTGATGCGTCTTCATCGGCGTGTGGCAGGGATCGTGATAGAGATAGCGCACACCCTGCACGCCCTCGAGCCGCACGCCCTTTTCCATCAGATATTCGTGGATGTCGAGCAGCCGGCAACCCGGAAAGATGCGATCGAACTCGTACTTCTGAAGCTGATCCATGCACGTACCGCACGACACGATCACGGTCTTGATGTCGAGGTAGTTGAGCGTGTTGGCGACTCGGTGGAACAACACGCGGTTCTCGGTGGAGATGGCCTGGCCCTTCTCGGCCTCGCCAGCGGAGGTTTGCGGATACCCACAACACAGGTAGCCGGGCGGCAGCACCGTGATGGCGCCCACGTGATAGAGCATCGCCTGCGTGGCGAGCCCCACCTGGCTGAACAGGCGCTCGGAGCCGCAGCCGGGAAAATAGAACACGGCGTCGGAGTCTTCCGTCACGCGGGCTGCGTCGCGGATCACCGGGACGATGTGCTTGTCCTCGATGTCGAGCAACGCCCGTGCGGTACGCCTGGGCACCGACTTCGGCATCGGCTTGTTGATGAAGTGGATCACCTGCGCCTTCAGCGCCGGCTTGCCGAGCGTAGCCGGCGGCTGCCGCACCTGCGGCTGTATCAGCCCCAACCGCTTGGCGACGACGTGCGCTCCGCGCTGCACCTTGTAGCCCCAGCTGATCATGACCGTGCGCACCAGCTTGATCGTGGCGGGGTCGGTGGCGTTGAGGAACAGCATGGATGCCGCCGTGCCCGGATTGAATTTCTTGCGCCCGTGCTTGCGCAGGAAATTGCGCATCGCCATCGACACGTTGCCGAAATCGATGTCCACTGGGCACGGATTGGCGCACTTGTGGCACACCGTGCAGTGATCGGCGACGTCGGAGAACTCGTCGAAATGCGCGAGCGAGACGCCGCGCCGCGTCTGCTCTTCGTAGAGGAACGCTTCGATGAGCAGCGACGTCGCGAGGATCTTGTTGCGGGGTGAGTAGAGCAGGTTTGCGCGCGGAACGTGGGTGGCGCACACGGGCTTGCACTTGCCGCAGCGCAGGCAGTCCTTGATGGAATCGGAGATGTGCCCGATCTCGCTCTGTTCGAGAATCAGGCTCTCGAGTTCGAGCAGGCCGAACGAGGGCGTGTAGGCGTTCGCGAGGTTGGCGCCCGCCAGCAGCTTGCCCTTGTTGAAGTGGCCTTCGGGGTCCACCGTTTCCTTGTAGCGGCGGAATGCCTCCACCTCGCCGCCTTCGAGGTAGTCGAGCTTCGTGATGCCGATGCCGTGCTCGCCGGAGATCACACCTCCGAGCGACTTCGCGAGCTTCATGATGCGCCCCACGGCAGCGTTGGCAGCCTGCAGCATCAAGTAGTCGTCCGAATTCACCGGAATGTTGGTGTGGACGTTGCCATCGCCGGCATGCATGTGCAGTGCGACGAACACGCGGCCCTTGAGCACGCGGGCGTGGATCGCTTCGATCGCCGCGCGGATGGCGTCGAAGGCGCGGCCGTCGAACAGCTGCATCAGCGGCTCGCGCACCTCGGCCTTCCAGGACACTCGCAGACTGTGGTCCTGCAGCGCGCTCAGCACCGAAGTGCGCGGCTGGTGATCAGCGACTGGCGAACCCGGGCTGTCGACAGGATCATCGAGATGGTCGCGCAGCCATTGCCAGCGCGTGCGCACGTCACGGGTCACCTGCCGTGCCGCCTCCGGCAGTCCCGCCAGCATCTCGGCGGAGCCGAGCGGCTCCCCGGCCGCGCTAACCGCGAGCGGTCCGAGGAAGTAGGTATCCAGTTCGTCCAGGAGCGCGAGCTTGTTTGCGAGGGAGAGCTCGATGTTGATGCGCTCGATCCCGTCGGAGTACTCCCCCAGATGCTCCAGGGGAATGACCACGTCCTCGTTGATCTTGAACGCGTTGGTATGCTTCGCGATGGCTGCGGTGCGCGCCCGATCGAGCCAGAACTTGCGGCGCGTCTCGGCCGAGACGGCGATGAAGCCCTCGGCGCCTCGCGCGTTGGCGATGCGCACCACCTGCGACGCCGCGTCACCCGCAGCCCGCTCGTCGTCGCTCGCGATGTCCGCCAGCAGCACCATCTTCGGTCGCGCACCGCGCTTCGCCTTGGTCGCGTAACCCACCGCCTTCACGTAGCGTTCGTCCAGATGCTCCAGCCCGGCGAGCACTGCGTCGGGATGGCGATCCATCATTGCCTTGATCTCGACGATCGAGGGCACCGCGTCATGCACCTGGCCGAAGAATTCGAGACACACGGTGCGTACGTGTTGCGGCATCCGGTGCAGAATGAACGTCGCGCTGGTAATGAGACCGTCGCAGCCTTCCTTCTGCACCCCTGGCAGACCGGAGAGGAACTTGTCGGTCACGTCCTTGCCGAGACCCTGCTTGCGGAACTTGCTGCCGGGAATCTCGAGAACGAAGGCGTCGCCTTCGGGTGTGCGACCGTCAGCGCGGAACTTCTGGATGGAGAAGCGCGCGAGCGCTGCGTCGTGGATCTTGCCGAGGTTGTGATCGACGCGCGTGACTTCCATGAAGCGGCCGTTCGCATCGACCATGCGCCAGGAGGCGAGATTGTCGAGCGCGGTGCCCCACAGCACGGCCTTCTTGCCGCCGGCGTTCATCGCCACGTTGCCGCCGATGCAGGAAGCGTCCGCGGAAGTCGGGTCCACCGCGAAGACCAGACCTGCGGCTTCGGCCGATTCCATGACGCGGCGCGTGACCACGCCGGCGCCGCAACGGATCACGGCCACGGATTCGGGGACGCCCGGCAACGCGACCCGCTCGACCTCGCCGAGACGATCGAGCTTCTCCGTGTTGATGACCGCCGACAACGGTGTCAGCGGCACCGCGCCGCCGGTATAGCCGGTACCGCCACCCCGAGGGATGATGGTCAGCCCGAGATCGATGCAGGCGCGCACCATCGGTGCGACCTCGTCTTCCGTATCCGGGTAGAGCACGACGAACGGGTATTCGACGCGCCAGTCGGTCGCGTCGGTCACATGCGAGACCCGGGCAAGACCGTCGAAGGCGATGTTGTCGCGACGGGTGACGCGGCCGAGACGCCGCAGAACCTTGCGCCTCAACTCCGCGGTGCGCTCGAAATCGGATTCGAACGCATCGACCGCCTGATGCGCAGCGGTCAGGAGTTCATCCACTCGCGCGTCGTCTCCGCCGCGCCGCGACTCGATCTCGCGCAAGCGGTGCCGCAGCGCTTCGACCAGCGCCGAGCGCCGTTTGCGGTTGCCGAGCAGGTCGTCCTGGAGGTAGGGATTGCGGCTCACCACCCAGATGTCGCCGAGCACTTCGTAGAGCATTCGTGCCGATCGTCCGGTACGGCGCTCGGCACGCAATTGCCCGACCAGCATCCAGTGCCGTTCGCCCAACAGGCGGATGACGATCTCGCGGTCGGAGAACGAAGTGTAGTTGTACGGGATTTCGCGCAGCCGCGGCGTCGTGGCCGGCGCGAGGTCGAGCGGATTCATGCGGAAGTGACCTGTGAGACGTGAGCGAGTTTACCGAAAGCGATCATGCCGTGACCGCGACCACGCAATAGCGGGCGAACTTCCCCAGCGCGATGCAAACCGTGGCGAGCAGGGGGTTCACGCGCAGCCAGCCGGCCGCCACGCAGAGACCGTCACCGACGACGGGCAGCCACGACAGCAGAAGGGCCGGCGCGCCATGACGGCGTACCCATTCGACTCCGCGCAGCGTCTTGCGTTGCGGGAGCAGGCGCCCGAGCAGGTAGGAAGTGAGTCCGCCCAGCGTATTGCCGGTCGTCGCCACGGCGATCGCGGGCCAGAGCAGGCTGTGGTCGCTGCGAACGACGCCCCAGAGCACCGCTTCCGAGCCGCCGGGAAACAGGGTGGCCGAAACGAAGCTCGCAATGAACAGCGCACCGAGACCGGCGACAGGATCCACGCAGATGCCGGCGCTACTCCGGCTTGACGGCGCCGAACACCTTCTTGATCAGCCGCTTCCCGGAGTCCAGCGGATCGGCGCGAATGGCCTTTTCCTCGGCCGCGAGGGTGACGAACAGCCCGTCCAGCGCCTTGCGGGTAACGTAGTCGTCGAGATTGGCATCCTCTTCGCGCACCAGCCCCAGTGCGACGCCGCGATTGGCGAACTTGTTGTAGTAGTCCGCCAGCTTGAGCCGCTTGGTCTCTTTCGCGACGATGGGCAGGAAGCGCTTCGCCAGTTGCTCCTCGCTCTGCGTCCGGAAATACTGGGTCGCGGCGTCTTCCGGGCCGGTGAGGATGCGCTTCGCGTCGTCGATGGTCAGGCTGCGGGCGGCGTTCACCAGCATCTTTTTGGCTTCCGGCACTGCCTGCTCCGCCGCGCGATTCATCGTCTCCACCAGCTGGTCCGCCTGCTTGCCCATGCCGAACTTGCGCATGGAGGATTCGACCCTCTGTAGGCTTTCGGGCAGGGGAATGCGGACGAGGTCGCTGCCCAGATAGCCGTTTTCCTGCCCGAGCTTGCCGACCGCGCTGCCGATGCCCACCTCGAGCGCCTCGCGCAGGGCCTTCGTGACTTCGGAGTCGCGCAACTCCGAGAGCGTGGCCGCCTGGGCAACCGTGGACAACAGAAACAGGACGAGCGAAAGGGCAAGACGACGCTTCATGCGGTAACTCGGGTTCGGGAAGACGGTCCAAGGATAGCCCGCACTATCCAGGACCGCCAAAGAATATGGCTGCCGCACACCCCCGGGCTTCGGCTGGTTTCCTGCGGGCGGAAGGGGAGATTGCTCGATCGGGGGTGCTGCCGTCGGAGGGTTATGATAGGTTCCAGTCTATGAATGGACCCCGTATTCGTCCATCGATGCACGTCACCCTGCGCCAGCTGAAAGTCTTCGAGACCGTCGCGCGGCATGGAAGCTTCACGCGCGCCGCCGAAGAGCTGTTCTTGTCCCAGCCTACGGTTTCCATGCAGGTCAAGCAGCTGGCCGAAGCGGTCGGGCAGCCGTTGTTCGAACAGGTGGGCAAGAAGGTATTCCTGACCCACATGGGCGAGGAACTGCACCGCACCTGCCAGGCGATGTTCGAGACCTGGAACCGGTTCGAGATGACCGCGGCGGACATGAAGGGGCTCAAGACCGGGCGCCTGCGGCTCGCCTGTGTCACGACCGCCAAGTATTTCATTCCCAGGCTCCTGGGCCCCTTCTGCGATCGCTACCCCGGTATCGATGTGAAGCTCGAGGTCGCCAATCGCGAGGCCGTGATCGAAAGGCTCGCGAAGAACGAGGACGACCTGTACATCATGGGCTCGCCGCCCGCGCACTTCGACATCGCCTCGCACCCGTTTCTCGAGAATCCGCTCGTCGCGATCGCGCCGGGCAAGCACCCGCTGGCCGGCCGCCGGAACATCCCTCTCGCCCGGTTCGCGGAAGAACGCGTGTTGCTGCGAGAGCGTGGTTCCGGCACGCGCACGGCGACCGAGCGGTTCTTCCGCGAGCATGGCATCGAGCTCAAGAGCCGGATGGAGATCGGCTCGAATGAGGCGATCAAGCAGGCGGTGGCGGGCGGCCTGGGCGTGACGGTGATGTCGCAGCACACCCTGTCGCTCGAGCCGATGCAGGAGCAATTGAGCGTTCTCGACGTCGAGGGCTTTCCCATCAGGCTCGCCTGGTACGCGGTCTATCCCGGTAACAAGCAGCTTTCGGTCGTCGCGCAGACATTCTTCGAGTACCTGAAGGCAGAAGCGCACGTCCTGCTGCCGACACAATTCCACGCAGGAACGGCACCCGAGCTCACCGCGCCTGCCTGACCGGGCCGGGTGCTGCGGCCGATACGTCTCGGGTAAAGTGCGATCAGCATCGCGACATCGACCTCAGGGCCTCTTCAAGTTTTCCGCTTCTTCGAATCCTTCGTCCGCGGCACGGCCGTTCCGCCCGGCCGCGTGACACCGCCCGCCGGCCCGCCGGCCGCGCTCTGGGCGTTCTATCTACATTTCCTGCGACAGCATCCGCGCGTGTACGCAGGCATGCTGGCCGCGAGCCTGTGCGTGGCGCTGCTCGACACGATCGTGCCGGTCTTCATCGGCCGTCTCGTGGGTCTCATGACAGCCTCCGATCCGGTTGCGGCCCTCGCGGCAAGTGCCAGCACGCTGATCGTGTTGGGCGCCCTGTTCCTGTTCGTGCGGCCCGTCGCGATCCTCGTCGATTGCCTGATGCGGCTGAACGCCGTGCTGCCCGGCGTCACGACCGAGGTGCGCTGGCAGAACCACTGGCACGTGGTGCGGCAGTCCTGGACCTTCTTCCAGAACGACTTCGCGGGACGCATCGCGAACCGCGTGATGAATACCGCCAACTCGTTGCGCGAGAGCGTGGTCTCGAGCATCCGCGCCATCTGGTACATCACGGTCTTCGGCTTGTCAGCGCTGGTGCTGATGCTCTCCGCACATCCGGTGCTCGCGATCCCCACGGTGATCTGGATCACCGGCTATGCGCTGTTCCTGTGCTTCTTCGTGCCGCGCATGCGCGACCTGTCACGGGCCAGCTCCGAGGCGCGGTCCCAGGTCATGGGACGAGTCGTCGACAGCTACACGAACATCCTCACCGTCAAACTGTTCGCACGAGCGCGGGACGAAGACCAGCACGTGCGCGAGAGTCTCGACGAGCACGAGAAGCGCATGCAGGCGCACATGCGGTGGAGCACCTCGTTCGTGGCCACCCTCGCGGTGATGAACTCGCTGCTGGTCGCGAGCACCGCCGCGCTCGGCGGCTGGCTATGGCTGCACGGTCAGGCGAGCCCCGCCGTGGTCGCCACCGCCATCCCGCTCGCCTGGCAGATCGCGAACATGGCCGGCTGGGTGAGCTGGGAAGTGAGCGGCATCTTCGAGAACGTCGGCGTGGTGCAGGAAGGCATGGACAGCATCGCGCGGCCACTCGCGCTCGTGGATGCGCCCGATGCCGTTCCCTTGAAGGTATCGCGCGGCGAAGTCCGTTTCGAGGCCGTGCGCTTCAGCTACGGCCGGCCGCAGGATCCGGCTGCATGCGTCCTCCACGATCTCGACTTCGCGGTGCAACCCGGCGAGCGAGTCGGACTCGTTGGCCGCAGCGGCGCGGGCAAGTCCACGCTGGTCAACCTGCTGCTGCGCTTTCACGACGTGGAGGGCGGTGCGATCCGCATCGACGGGCAAGACATCCGCACCGTCACACAAGAGAGCTTGCGCGCCGCGATCGGCGTGGTGACCCAGGACACGTCGTTGCTGCACCGGTCCATCGCCGAGAACATTCGCTACGGCCACCCCGAAGCGACGGCCGCCGAGATCGAGTCCGCCGCACGTCGCGCACACGCGCATGAGTTCATCCTGGGCCTGCGCGACTGGAAGGATCGCACCGGCTACGGCGCCCATGCCGGCGAGCGGGGCGTGAAGCTCTCCGGCGGCCAGCGGCAGCGCGTGGCACTGGCCCGCGTCATCCTCAAGAACGCACCGATCCTCGTGCTCGACGAGGCGACCTCGGCGCTGGACAGCGAGATCGAGGCCGCGATCCAGGAACAGCTCGACACCCTCATGGAAGGCAAGACCGTGATCGCGATCGCGCATCGCCTGAGCACGATCTCGCGCATGGACCGTCTCGTGGTGCTCGATCGCGGCCGCATCGTGGAGAGCGGACCACATGCGCGACTGCTCGCGAAGAATGGGATCTACGCGAAGCTTTGGGCTCGGCAGTCGGGAGGGTTTCTCGGGGACGAGGTGGACGATGGTTCTACATCGACACCGGCCCTGGACGTCGTTTGAGGGCCTGCAGTTGGACTGTCCTGCATTGACGGATGGAGTCTGCGTTCCGGTATCGAAGATTCGCAAGCCGGGAAACTGCGACAATCGACTTTCATCGGATTTCACGGAGCGCTGAAGATGGAATACAGGCAACTGGGCGGTTCAGGGTTCATGGTGCCGGCGTTGAGCCTGGGCAGCGGTACATTCGGTGGCGGAAACGAGTTCTTCAAATCCTGGGGCAGCACCGACGTAGCTGCGGCCACGCGCCTGGTGGACGTGTGCCTGGATGCCGGTCTCACCATGTTCGACTCCGCCGACGTCTACTCGGGCGGCCTCGCAGAGGAAATTCTCGGGCAAGCGATCAAAGGCCGCCGCAACCAGCTGCTGATCTCGACCAAGGGCTCGTTCCGGCTCGGCACCGGGCCGAACGACATCGGTTCGTCGCGCTTCCACCTGCTGCAGGCTGTCGATGCGAGCCTGCGGCGGCTCGGAACCGACTACATCGATCTGTACCAGTTGCACGGCTTCGATGCCAAATCGCCGGTCGAGGAAGTGCTCGGAACGCTGGGCGATCTCGTGCGTGCCGGCAAGATCCGCTACATCGGCTGCTCGAACTTCTCGGGCTGGCATCTGATGAAGTCGCTGGCGGCGTCGGACCGCCACGGCTGGCCGCGCTACGTCGCGCACCAGGCCTACTACAGTCTCGTCGGGCGCGACTACGAATGGGAGTTGATGCCGCTCGCGCTCGACCAGAAGGTCGGCACCGTGGTGTGGAGCCCGCTCGGCTGGGGACGGCTTGGTGGAAAGATCCGCCGCGGTCAGCCGCTGCCGGAGACGACGCGCCTGCAGAGCCAGATCTCCAACGACAAGGCGCCGCCGGTTCCGGTCGAGCATGTCTACAAGGTCGTCGATGCCCTCGACGCAGTGGCGAGGGATACCGGCAAGAGCGTGCCGCAGATTGCGCTCAACTGGCTGCTGCAGCGGCCTTCGGTCGCGACCGTCATCGTCGGGGCGCGCAATGAAGAGCAACTCAAGCAGAATCTCGGCGCAGTCGATTGGAAGCTGACTGCGGAACAGGTGGCGAAGCTGGATGCCGCGAGCGAGACGACGCCGGCGTATCCGTACTGGCATCAGCGCAACGTCTACGGCGAGCGGAATCCGCCACCGATCTGATCGGACTCCGATTCGCGCCTGAGCGTGGCCTCTTCTGCCAACGTCTCAGGCAGGTTCGACGTGATCTCTCGGTTCGCCATGACGTGTTGCTCCTTCTTTTGGCGGGCCTGTCTGGGCGAGCAGCGCTTCTTGTCAGCCTCTGCGGTTAGACGACGCGCCCGAAACGATTCGGGCATACGACTCCTGCCACCGAAGGGCCGTACTTTGTCCAACCGGGCGGCAGTTCAGCTGATTGTTCCACGCCACGGGGGTTCCTTCGCGGCCATGGCGCCGTCGCCCTTCGAAACCTTGGCAAACATTGCCGAGAGTCGCACCATATCCACGATGGGCACGATGAATGTTTCACTCCCCGATTCGCTCATGGAGTTCGTCGACGAGCAAGTCGCTCGGCGCGGCTACGGCACCAGCAGCGAGTACGTGCGGGAGTTGATCCGCAGGGATCAGGATCGGCTTCAGTTGCGCGGCCTCCTTCTGGAAGGCGCGGCATCCGAGCCGACAACGCAGGCGAATGCGGGCTATTTCGAAGGTCTGCGGAGGCGCGCCACGGGTCGCAGGTAGGTAGTGCAATGTAGTGCAGGGCCAAGCCTTGCATTCACGCATTGAAGGACGAACAACACAGTTCACGTACCGTCCTTCACCCGTTCCCGCCAGTACCCAGGTTGACGCCGCTCGTGAGCCAGGGCAATCACAACGACATCGTCCCCGGCGCCGACCGTGAAGATCACACCATAGGGAAAGCCAAAAACCTTGCATCGCCGAATCGAGTCCTCGATCGCCTGCCACGCTTATGGGTTCTCCTCGATGAGCATAAGGGATGCGCCACGGCGTCGAGAAACCGTAGGCCAAGGCCGCGTTCTCGCTCTTCGAAATACGGGGGGGCTTCGTCGAGTTCCTGCTGCGCCGCCTCGGCAAACCGGAGACTCACAGCGCCCGGAGTCGGGCCCTGGCCTGCGCCATCACTTCGTCGCCGTCGATGAGCTTCATCTCACCGCGCTCGATCGCGGCGATGCGATCACGACACTCCTCGAGCCATGCCCTCTCCCAGCCCGGGTCGGGGGGGTCGAGCGTCAACTGAAGCGCCGCAATGAGGACTTCGCGCTTTTCGGCTGAAAGCGCCCTGGCCTGGGCCACGATGGCTTCGATACGTTCGTTCATCGACATCGCTGCGGCTTGATCCCATTCGGTGGCTTGGCAGTGCCGGGCTGGCGTCTGGTCAGTTCCGACCAGTTCCGACTCGTCTCCAAATCCAAAGCGGCGGGACCGCTGCATCGCGGCGGGGAAAGATTGACCACAATCCCGCTCGCCGTGCGTCGACCCCAGGCATTCGAATTGGCGCGCCCGACACGATTCGAACGTGCGACTTCTGCCTTCGGAGGGCAGCACTCTATCCAACTGAGCTACGGGCGCATCCGGAGCGAATTATAGCCGGTAGTCCGGCCCGCCTCCACGCGGCGGCTTCCGACGCGGGGGTCCGTCGCCTATAATTGCCGACTTTCCAAGCTTGCCCCAGAGGTAGCCATGACCGAGGAACTGCACGTCGAAAGCCACGAATCGTTGATCAAGACACCGAAGCAGCTGGTGATCGTGGTGTTTCTGGCGTTTGCGGTGCCGATCGCGCTGATCGTGCTGCTCGCGCAGTACGTGACCGGCGGCCTCAGGATCGATGCCTCGAATCCGCAGATGAGCGAAGACGCGGTGGCCCGGCGCATCAAGCCTGCGGGCGAGGTGGTCCTGGGCGAAGCGCCCCCGCCACCGCCGGTTGCCGCTCCCGCGCCCGGCAAACCTGCCGGACCGGCGGACGGCAAGGTCGTCTACGAAAAAGCCTGTACGGCCTGCCACGCGAGCGGGCTGATGAATTCGCCGAAGGCCGGCGACAAGGCCGCCTGGGGTCCACGCATCGCGCAGGGCAAGCCAACGCTGTACGAACATGCGATCAAGGGCATCCGCCTGATGCCGGCCAAGGGCGGCAGCACCGCGCTGTCCGACGACGAGGTCAAGGCGGCGGTGGACTACATGGTCGGCCTCGCGAAGTAGCGCAGGCGCCCGGCGAAGGAAGAGCGCAGCCGGCCGCTGCGCTTTTTTTTCGCCCGCACCCAACCCCATGGCCACTTACGCGATCGGCGATCTCCAGGGCTGCTTCGAACCGCTGCAGCGGCTGCTCGGCGAGATCGGGTTCTCGCCGTCGCGCGACCGCCTCTGGTTCGTGGGCGACCTGGTCAACCGCGGTCCGGCTTCGCTGGAAGTGCTGCGCTTCGTCCGCGATCTGGGCGATGGTGCGATCACGGTGCTCGGCAATCACGATCTGCACCTCCTGGTCACCGCGGCGGGACTCGCGAAAATGCATCGTGAAGATACGTTCGAGGAGATTCTCAGGGCGCCGGACCGAACGGAGCTGCTCGACTGGTTGCGCGCGCAACCCCTGATGCATGTCGAAGACGAGTACGCGATGGTCCACGCGGGCCTGCTGCCGCAATGGACCATCGGGCAGTCGCTGGAGCTTGCCGGCGAAGCGGAGGAGGTTCTGCGTGGACGGAAGCACGTGGAGTTCTATCGCCACATGTATGGCAACCGGCCCGACCGTTGGGACGATGACCTGAAGGGCTGGGATCGACTGCGCGTGATCGTCAACGCGATGACGCGCTTGCGGGTATGCACGCCCGACGGCGAGATGGAGTTCTCGCACAAGGGCGAACTCGCGGACGTACCGCGCGGCTACATCCCCTGGTTCGACGTGCCCGGCCGCCGCAGCACCTCGCACACGGTCCTGTGCGGGCACTGGTCCGCCCTCAGCCTCAAGGTCGAGCCGCGGCTCCTTGCGCTGGATACGGGTTGTCTGTGGGGCCGGGCGCTGACGGCGGTGCGCCTGGAAGACCGGAAGCTGTTCCGCGTTTCCTGCCCGGGGCCGGAAGCGAAAGCGCCTCGGCGATGAGCCTGGCGGTGTGCTCGGCCAGGTCGCGCCGATGCTTGCCGGTGGCTGTCACTTGCGGCAGGAAGTGGACTTCCGCGAACAGCTCGCGGCGCGAGGCGATCAGCTTCAGCGAATCCCACAGCGTCCGTTCGCCTGTATAGGCGGGGTAGTCGTCGATCTCGCCCTCGGCCGTGACGTAGCGCAGCGCCACCGGCGCCGCGACACCGTGAGCGTGCACGATCGGCTGCAGCAACGAACCGTGGAAGGGTCTCACTTCAGTGCCGTCGCTCGTCGTGCCTTCGGGAAACACGGCCACGCAATAGCCCTTCGCCAGCGCTTCGTTCACAGATCCGTTCATGCGCGCGGTGTCGTGGCGACGCGCTCGCTCGAGGAACAGCGTCCCCTGCCGGGCGATGAGCCAGCCGACCACGGGCCAGCCGCGGATCTCCGATTTGGCGATGAAACGCGAAGGCACGGTGCTGGCGATGACGAAGATGTCGAGCCACGACACGTGATTCGACAGCAGCATGGTCGCGGCGTGGCGTTCGATGGGCGGGGTGCCGTGCACCCGGACCTGCACCGAGAGAATGGCCAGCAGGGAGCGCGACCAGCGGCGGAAGATGGCGAGCCGGCCGTTGCGGCCGACGAAGGGAAACACCAGCGACGAGGCCGCGAGGCCTGTGGCCAGGTGCACGAACATCCGGGTGATGCGATAGGTGCGGGCGAGTGCGCTAGTGGTCATGCTTCATGAAGTGCCGAGCGTACCGGCTGTCGAGCCGGGACATGGGCAGCAACATGAGCAGATCGGCCGTATTGAAGTCCGGATCCCACGCGGGATCTCCGCAGACCCACGCACCGCAGCGCACGTACCCCTTGATGAGCGGGGGGATGGCTGCGGCGAGCGATTCGTCGAGGCGCTCGAGCGGCAACGGGCAGCGCGGAAACACCCGGTACTCGATCGGACTCATGCTGGCTTGCCGGAGCCTATTGTAGATGCTCGCGGCACCATGTCCACCGTCGGCCATGGAGATGGAGGCGCAACCCAGCATGTATTCGTAGTGGTGCGATTGCATGAACTGCGCGAGGCCCTGCCACAGCAGTGCGATGGTCGCGCCGTTGCGGTGGTCCGGATGCACGCACGAGCGGCCCACTTCGACGGTCCGGTCGCGTAGATGATCGACGCGGGTGAGATCGAACTCGTCGTCGGAGTAGAAGCCGCCGAGTTCGCGCGCACGGGCGCCGGTGAGGATGCGATAGGTGCCGATCACTTCGCCGCTGCCGTGCTCGCGCACGATGAGGTGCTCGCACCACGGATCGAACAGATCGCTGTCTACGCCGACTTCAGGCGCGTCGAGCCGGGCGCCCATCTCGTCGGCGAACACGCGCCAGCGCAGTTTCTGCGCCTCACGAACCTCCGCGGCATCCCGGGCAAGGTGCACCGAGAGCTGCGCCCGCACGCGCGGGCGGGCATTGACTTCGGAAAGAAGCATGTACGCCTCCAAGCACTGGTTGGACGGCGCACATGTTCGTGAGGCTCGGTGACAGCGGGGTTACCGGCGATTGAAGTTTTGGTTAATCCGCCTGTTCGCGAACGCCGACATCACCAGGGCCGTGTGCTGAAAGCCTCGCGGAAGCGCGTTTCGATCTCGTCGCGCGTGAATCGATGGTTCTGCGCGCCGCGACGTGCGATCTTGATGGAACCGATCAGCGATGCGAGCCTCCCGGTCAGCGACCAGTCCATGCCGGTGACGATGCCGTGCAGCAGCCCGGCGCGATACGCATCTCCACAACCGGTGGGATCGACGACAGCCTGCGGCGCGACGCTCGGAATGTCGAGCCGCTTGCCATCGGTGAAGATGGTGGAGCCGTCGCCACCACGCGTGACGACGAACGCCTTGACGCGCTTCGACAGCGCCTCGACGGTCTCGCCGGTTCGTTCCTCCACCAGCTTCGCCTCGTAGTCGTTCACGGTCACGTAACTCGCCATGTCGATGAAGCGCGATAGATCGGCACCGTCGAACATCGGCAATCCCTGGCCTGGGTCGAAGATGAAGGGGATGCCTGCCTCATGGAATTCTCGCGCGTGCTGCAGCATGCCGTCGCGGCCGTCCGGCGCGACGATGCCGAGCTTCACGTCCTTCGCATCCGCCACGTGGTTCAGGTGCGAATGCATCATCGCGCCCGGATGGAACGCCGTGATCTGGTTGTCGTCGAGATCGGTGGTGATGAAGGCCTGCGCCGTGTAGCTGTCCGGCACTTCGCGCACGTGGGCACGCGGCAGCTTGAGCGCGTCCAGGCGCCGCGCGTAGCTCGAGAAATCCTCCGAACCCACGGTCGCCATCATCAACGGGGCACCGCCCAGCATCTGGAGGGAATAGGCGATGTTGCCCGCGCAGCCGCCGAACTCGCGCCGCAGGTCGGGCACGAGGAAGGAGACGTTCAGGATGTGTATCTGGTCGGGCAGGATGTGGTGCTTGAAGCGGTCGTGGAACACCATGATAGTGTCGTAGGCGACGGAACCGCAGATGAGGGTGTGCATGCTTTTCCCGTGAGGCGTAAGGAGTGAGGGGTAAGGGGGGAGGCAGGTTCAGCGGACCACGATCACCGGCTTCACGCCGAGGCGATCGTTGATGCGGGTCGCGTCGTTCGCGGCCGTGGCGCGATCGACGTAGGGGCCTGCGTGCACGCGATACAGGTTGTCGCGTGCCAGGATTTCCTGCGAGACACCGAGATCTTCCAGCTCTACGCGCATCTTGGAGAGGAAATCCTCGGCGTTGTCGCGGCTGCCGAAGGCGCCGAGCTGCAGGAAGATCCCGGCGGTCGGCGGCGACGCTGGTGGAGGCGTCGCCTGGACCGGCGCGGCGACGGTTTTGGGCGTTTCGACCGGCGTTTCTCCGGCCCCGGGAATGATGGACTCGACCTCCACCATGCCGCTGCCGTCGCTCACGATGCCGAGCTTCCACGCGGCGACGTAGGACAGATCGATGATGCGATCGGAGTGGAAAGGGCCGCGGTCGTTGACGCGCACGACCACCGATCGCCCGTTGCGCAGCGACGTCACGCGCACGTAGCTCGGAATGGCGAGCGTCGTATGCGCCGCGGTCATGGCGTACATGTCGTAGACCTCGCCGCTCGACGTGCGCTGGCCGTGGTAACGCTTGCCGTACCACGAGGCCAGACCCCGCGCCTTGTACGGCGCGAGCTCGCTCTTCGGGGTGTAGGCACGTCCCAGCGCCGTGTACGGGCGCGCCGTCGATACCTTGATCAGCTCGCGGCGGGGCACGGCATCGGGAATCGCATCGAGATTCGTCGGCGGATTCGCGTCGGGACCATCGTCGAGGTAGTAGCCGCCGGGCTTCTTGCCCGGTGCCGCGATATCCGGCGGTCGCGAAGGCGCCGTGCTTGGGGCGGGCCGTGATGGCGCACCGGCTTCGTTCTCCTGGATCGGCGTCCCCGCGCAGGCTGCAAGCATCGCGCAGGCTGCTGCGAACACGCAATTCAGTACGCGCCTTACCCCTGACGCCTCGCGCCTCATGAGATCGACCTCACGTCTTCACCAGCCGCTTGTGCGTGTGGATGCTCATCAGGATGCCGATGCCGAACAGGATCGTCACCGCCGAGGTACCACCGTAACTGATCAAGGGCAGCGGCACGCCCACGACGGGGAGGATGCCGCTCACCATGCCCATGTTCACGAACGCGTAGGTGAAGAAGGTCAGCGTCACGGCACCGGCGAGCAGCCGCGAGAACAGGGTCGATGCGTTGGCCGCGATGTAGAGCCCGCGGCCGATCACGAGCAGGAACAGGATGAGCAGGATCATGTTGCCGAACAGGCCGAACTCTTCCGAGTAGACGGCGAAGATGAAGTCGGTGGTGCGCTCCGGCAGGAAATCGAGGCGGGCCTGCGTGCCGTTCAGCCAGCCCTTGCCGAACACGCCACCGGAACCGAGCGCGATGGTGGACTGGATGGTGTGATAACCGCGGCCGAGTGGATCCTGGTCCGGATCGATCAGCGTCAGCACGCGCTGGCGCTGGTAGTCGCGCATCGTGCCCCAGATGATCGGCAGGCTGGCGCCGGCAGCAACACCCAGCGCGACGAGCACCTTCCATGACAGGCCCGCGAGAAACAGCACGAAGAAACCGGCGGTCGCCACCAGGATCGCGGTCCCGAGATCGGGTTGTGTCGCGATCAGGCCCACCGGCACCACCAGGACGATGGTGCCGATCACGTAGTCCTTCAACTTGAGGATCGCCTCGTAGCGGTCGAAGTACCAGGCGAGCATCAGGGGCACGCCGATCTTCATGAGCTCGGAAGGCTGGATGCGCGTCACGCCCAGGTCGAGCCAGCGCTTGGCGCCCTTGGCTTCGTCGCCGACCAGCGGCACCGCGATGAGCAGGATCAGGCCGACGACGTACACCGGCACCGCGAGCCGCAGCATGTGCTGGGGTGCGACGTTGGCGGCGACCCACATCACCGTCACCGCCACCAGGATGTTGACGAGCTGGCTGCCGATGCGGCCGAAACTTTCGCCAGACGCGCTGAACAGCACGACCAGTCCGAGAAGGAGCAACACGCTCACGACGGTCCCGAGGAAGGGGTCGAGGTGGCGCGTCAGGAATGCGATCAGGCGGTCAATCACCTTCGGGTTCCTCTCCGGGACGCACGACTTCCTTGGGCGGCTTCGGCTCCTTGCCGAGCAGGATGTAGTCGAAGATGGCGCGCGCGATCGGTGCCGCGGCCGAGCCGCCGTGGCCGCCGTTCTCCACCAGGATCGCGAGCGCGAGCTTCGGCGCATCGGCCGGCGCGTAGGCGATGTAGAGGGCGTGGTCGCGGAACTGTTCCGCCACCTTCGACTCGTCGTACTTCTCGTTCTGCTTCATCGCGACCACCTGTGCCGTGCCGGTCTTGCCCGCGACGGGATAGCCCGCGCCCGAAAACGCGCCGGCCGCCGTGCCACCGGACTTGTTGACGTCGACCATGGCGTCGCGCACGCGATTCACAGTGTCGGGCTTGATGGTGAACGTGGTGAAGGGCTCGGCTTCGATGGTGCGCCGTTCTCCGGTCTGGCTGTCCTCGATCTGGCGGACCAGGTGCGGACGATAGACCACGCCGCTGTTGGCGAGAATCGCCGTGGCGAAGGCGAGCTGGACCGGCGTGGCGAGGTTGTAGCCCTGGCCGATGCCCACCGAAATGGTGTCGCCGGCGTACCACTTCTGGTTGAAGCGGCGCTGCTTCCAGTCCTGCGACGGCAGCAGGCCGGTGGACTCGCCCGAAATGTCGATGCCGGTCGCCTTGCCGAAGCCGAACTGACCGATGAAGCGATGGATGTTGTCGATGCCCAGATCGTTCGCGAGACCGTAGTAGTAGGTGTCGCAGGAGATCACGATGGAGCGGTGCAGGTCGACCATGCCGTGCCCGCCCGCCTTCCAGTCGCGGAAGCGATGCGCGGCACCGCCCAGGATGTAGTAACCGGGATCGGAAATCGTGTACTGGGGCGTGCGCTTGCCGAGCTCGAGGCCGGCGAGCGCCATGAACGGCTTGAACGTGGAACCCGGGGGATACACGCCCTGCAATGCGCGGTTGTTGAGGGGTTTGTCGGAAGCCGTGTTGAGCAGCTCCCAGTCCTTCGCGTCGATGCCTTCGACGAACTGGTTCGGATCGAATCCAGGCTTCGACACGAGCGCCAGCACCCCACCCGTGGCCGGCTCGATGGCCACGAGCGCGCCGCGGCGATCGCCGAACACGCGCTCGGCGATCTCCTGGAGCCGCAGGTCCAGCGCGAGATGCAGGTTGTTGCCCGAGACCGGCAGGATCCGCCGCAGCGTCCGCACCGCCCGGCCGCCGGCGTCGGTTTCCACCTGCTCGAACCCGGTGACGCCGTGGAGCTCCTTCTCGTACCTGTCCTCGAGGCCCACCTTGCCGATGTAGTCCGAGCCGCTGTAGTTCGCCGCGAGGCCGTCCTTCTCCAGTTTCGCCTTGTCGCGGTCGCTGATGCGGCCGATGTAGCCAAGCACGTGCGAGGCAAGGTCGCCGTTCGGGTAGTGGCGGAACAGGCGCGCGTTGATCTGCACGCCGGGGAAGCGGTAGCGGTTCACCGAGAAGCGCGCGACTTCCTCGTCGGTCAGGCGGGTCCGGATCGGCAGCGAGTCGAGGTCGTGCCTTTCTTCCAGCAGTTTCTTGAAGCGTTTGCGGTCCTTCGGCTGGATGTCGATGATGGCCGAGAGCTCGTCGATCAGTGGCTCGATGTCGCCGACCTCCTTGGGCGTGATCTCGAGCGTGAAGGCAGAGTAGTTGTGCGCGATCACGACCCCGTTGCGGTCGAGGATCAGGCCGCGGTTGGGGATGACCGGGAGTACCGAGATCCGGTTGTTCTCCGCCAGGGTGAGGTAGTACTCGTGCTGGACCACCTGGAGGTAGACGAAGCGCAACAGCAGCAGGAAGAACATGAGCAGCACGCCGCCCGCGCTGATGGCGAGCCGCAACTGGAAGCGCTGGAGATCGCGCATGAGATCGCGCATCTCCACGCCGCGGCCGCGTGGACGAAACCCGGCCCGCGAGCGCTGGAAGATTCCGAGCTTGAACGGCAGCCGAAGCAGCATGAGGTCAGCGCGCGCCGCCGGTCAGACGTCGTCCGCACCCGAGCGCCGCCGCAGCGGCGCGTTGAACGCCATCACGAGCGCGGGCCAGAGCGCGGCCGCGGTCAGGCTCGCGACGAAGTAGGGAAAGCCGGGAAACTCGGCGCCATCGACCAGCCGCACGAGGAGCTGGATGCACTGCTGCGCGAGCAGCAGCGCGCCCACGTGCGCCATCTGATAGGGCATCGGGAACATCTGGATGCGCCGGTGCAGGAAGATCGCCGCGAACATGAGTGCGGAATAGGCGAGCGCGTGCTGGCCGAACAGCGTGGCATCGGCGACGTCCATGAGCAGGCCCAGCAGCCAGGCCGGGAACAGACCCAGGCGCCGCGGCTGGAACACGCCCCAGTAGACCAGCGTGACCGCCACGAAATCGGGCCACGCCCAGGTGAGCCAACCCGGCAGCGGCACGAGATCGAGCACCACCGCGATCAGGAGCGTGATCAGGATGTACCCGGTCCTGACCGGCAGCAGGATCTCGCCGCCCTGGATGTTGTCGCCGAGATTCGAGCGGCTCATGGCTTCGTCACCGTTTTGCGCGGCTTGACGGCGGCCGGATCGGTCTTGAGCGGGTTCCCGGTCGGGGATGTTCCATCGGAGAGCACCACGACCCGGTTGAAGCTGGAGACACCCGCCGAGGGTGTGCAGGTGATACGGGCGAAGGCGAAGGCCGCATTGCGCTCGATGTTGGCCACCGTCGCCACGGGCAGCCCCGCCGGATAGGTGCCGTCGATGCCGGAGGTCACCAGCACGTCGCCGGTCTGGATGTCCGCATTCACCGGGATGAATCGCAATTCCAGCGCGCCGTCGTGACCGAGACCGAAAGTGACCGAGCGCATGCCGCTGCGGGCGTTCTGCACCGGCACCGACTGGGCCTTGTCCGTGACCAGCGACACCTCGGACACGAACGGGAACACGCGCGTGACCTGGCCGATCACGCCCACGTGGTCGATGACGGCCTGACCTTCCCGGACACCGTGGTTGGAACCGCGGTCGATGACGACCTTCCGGGTGAAGGCGTCACGGCTCTCATAGAGGATCTCCGCGATCGTGGTCTTGCGATCGGGCGCGGGCTTCGCGTCGATCAGGCGCAGCAACTGGGCGTTCTCGGCTTCGAGTATCGCCAGGCGCTGGAGCTTCGGCGCGTTCAGCAGGTTGTCGCGCTTGAGCAGCTCGTTCTCACGGTAGAGCGCCGACTGGGTCACGAAGAACTCCCCGGTGCGGGCCAGGAGGTCGCCCGGCAGGCTCGCAGCCTGCTGCAACGGATAGAGCACGACCGAGACGACGCTACGGATGCCCTCCAGGTAGCGGAATCGGGCATCGGAGACCAGCAGGACCAGCGACAGCAGCGAGAAGAAGGCCAGCCGGACCGCGAGGCTCGGGCCCCGCTTGAAGATGGGCTGGGGCGTGGCTTGCATGGAGCCGTTCAGCAGTGGCCGGAGGCGCGCGCGGAACGCGGCGAAGAGTTACCGGGGGCTTGCAACGGGCCGGATCAGTCGTTGGTGAAGATGCCGGTCCACTTGTCCATGTTCTCGAGCGCCTTGCCCGAACCCAGCACGACGCAGGTGAGCGGATCTTCGGCCACGATCACCGGCAGGCCGGTCTCTTCCATCAGCAGGCGGTCGATGTCGCGCAGCAGGGCGCCACCGCCGGTCAGTACCATGCCCTTCTCCGCGATGTCGGCGCCGAGTTCCGGCGGCGTCTGCTCCAGGGCGGACTTGACCGCGCTGACGATGGAGTTGAGGGGGTCGGTCAAGGCTTCCAGGATCTCGTTGGACGAGATGGTGAAGCTGCGCGGGATGCCTTCCGCGAGGTTGCGACCCTTCACTTCCTTCTCACGCACTTCCGAACCCGGGAAGGCGGAGCCGATTTCCTTCTTGATCTCCTCGGCGGTGGTCTCGCCGATCAACATGCCGTAGTTGCGGCGGATGTAGTTGATGATCGCCTCGTCGAACTTGTCGCCGCCGACCCGGACCGAGGCCGAATAGACGATGCCGCCCAGCGAGATCACGCCCACTTCCGTGGTGCCGCCGCCGATGTCGACCACCATGGAGCCGGTGGCTTCCGAGACTGGCAGGCCGGCGCCGATGGCCGCGGCCATGGGTTCCTCGATCAGTTCCACCTTGCGGGCGCCGGCGCCGAAGGCCGATTCGCGGATCGCGCGGCGCTCCACCTGGGTCGAGCCGCAGGGCACGCAGATGACGATGCGCGGTTGCGGGCTGAACAGGCGCGCGTCGTGCACCTTCTTGATGAACTGCTTGAGCATCTGCTCGGTCACCGTGAAGTCGGCGATGACGCCATCCTTCATGGGCCGGATCGCGGTGATGTTGCCGGGCGTGCGCCCGAGCATCTGCTTGGCCGCGAGGCCGACCTGCTCGATCACTTTCTTCCCGTTCGGCCCGTCCTGCCGGATCGCAACCACCGAGGGTTCGTTCAGGACGATGCCCTGACCCCGCGCGTAGATGAGGGTGTTGGCGGTACCGAGGTCGATTGCGAGGTCGTTGGAGAAATACCCGGAGAGAAAACCGAACATGTAATCAGCCTCGTGACTATGGCGCGTGACCGCGCTTCAATGTGGTGCGGATCAAGCGGGCTATGGTACCTTACGCCGCTTCGTTGGACAAAATGGTCCCTGTTGTTTTCGTCCTGTTTTCCCCGCAATTGAGCCCCTTTTCAGCCCTGATCCCCCATGGCGCTGACGCTTGACGACGTCGCCCGCATCGCGCACCTGGCGCGCATCGAGATTACTGACGCCGAAGCCCGACGGACGCTGGACCAGCTGAACGACATCTTCGCGCTGATCGCGAAGATGCAGGCCGTGGACACCTCCGGCGTGGAGCCCATGGCCCATCCCCTCGGGGGCGGGCAGCGTTTGCGCGAGGACGCGGTCACGGAGAACGGCGGCCGCGAGGCCAACATGGCGAATGCGCCGGCGCAGCAGGACGGGCTATTTTTAGTACCCAAGGTGATCGAATGAGCGCGCTCCACGCAGCCTCGATCGCCGAACTGTCCCGGCAGCTCGCCAGCAAGCGCATCTCCGCGGTGGAGCTGGCGCAGCTCTTTCTCGCGCGGATCGAGGCGCACCGCGACCTCAATGCCTTCCTGGATGTCCGGCCTGAGGTGACGCTGGCGCAGGCCCGGGCCGCGGATGCGCGCATTGCCGCAGGTACCGCCGGCCCGCTGACGGGCGTCCCGATCGCCCACAAGGACATCTTCGTCACCCGGGATTTCGCCTCGACCGCCTCCAGCCGGATGCTGGAGGGCTACATGAGCCCGTTCGACGCGACCGTGGTGGAGAAGCTGGGTGCGGCCGGCATGGTCACCCTGGGCAAGCTGAACTGCGACGAGTTCGCCATGGGCTCGTCGAACGAGAACAGCGCCTACGGCAACGTGCTCAACCCCTGGGACAAGGGCGCCGTGCCGGGCGGAAGCTCGGGCGGCTCCTCCGCCGCCGTGGCCGCCCGCATCGCGCCGGTCGCCACCGCCACGGACACCGGCGGGTCGATCCGCGAGCCCGCGGCCTTCACCGGCGTCACCGGCACCAAGCCGACCTACGGCCGACCATCGCGCTGGGGCATGATCGCCTTTGCCTCCAGCCTCGACACCGCCGGCCTCATGACGTCGTCGGCCGAAGACGCCGCCCTGGTGCTCAGCCAGATGGTGGGCTTCGACCCGAAGGACTCCACCAGCGTCGACCGCCCCGCGGAAGACTTCTCCCGCGACCTGCAGGCCTCGATGAAGGGTATCCGCATCGGGGTACCCAAGGAGTTCTTCGGCGCCGGACTCCAGCCGGACGTGGAGAAGGCGGTCCGCGCGGCTCTGGAGCAGTACCGGTCGCTCGGCGCGACCCTGGTGGACATCTCGCTGCCGAGTGCCGAGCTGGGCATCCCGGTCTACTACGTGATCGCCCCGGCGGAGTGCTCGAGCAACCTGTCCCGCTTCGACGGCGTCCGCTACGGCCACCGGGCGAAGGACTACGCCGACCTGACCGATATGATCCGCAAGTCGCGGGCCGAAGGGCTCGGCGCCGAGCCGAAGCGTCGCATCCTCATCGGCGCTTACGTCCTGTCGCACGGCTACTACGACGCCTACTACATCCAGGCGCAGAAGGTCCGGCGCCTGATCGCGGACGAGTTCCGGCGCGCCTTCACGCAATGCGACCTGATCGCCGGACCGGTGACGACCAGCGTCGCCTTCGGCTTCGGCGAAAAGGCTGCCGACCCGGTCGCGATGTACATGTCCGACCTCTATACGATCCCCGGCAGCCTCGCCGGCATCCCGAGCATGAGCATCCCCTGCGGCTTCGGCGCGAACGACCGGCCCGTGGGCCTGCAGCTGATGGCGAACTACTTCGAGGAAGCGAAGATGCTCGGCGCGGCGCACCAGTATCAGCTCGCCACCGATTGGCACACGCGGGTGCCGAAGGGGTTCGCATGAGCGCTGGCGCCAGGAGCGGCTGGGAAACGGTCATCGGCCTCGAGACCCACGCCCAGCTTTCGACCCGGTCGAAAATCTTCTCGGGCGCCTCGACTGCTTTCGGTGCCGAACCGAACACGCAGGCGAGCGTGGTCGATCTCGCCCTGCCGGGCGTGCTGCCGGTGCTGAACCGCGGCGCGGTGGAGCGCGCGATCCGCTTCGGCCTCGCGATCGGCGGGACGATCAACCGCCGCTCCATCTTCGCGCGCAAGAATTACTTCTACCCCGATCTGCCCAAGGGCTACCAGATCAGCCAGTACGAGATCCCGGTGGTCCAGGGCGGTACGGTACGGATCCAGGTCGGCGACGCGGAGAAGGTCGTCCAACTGACTCGAGCGCATCTGGAAGAGGACGCCGGCAAGTCGCTGCACGAGGACTTCCACGGCATGAGCGGCATCGATCTCAACCGTGCCGGCACGCCGTTGCTCGAGATCGTCTCCGAACCCGAGATGCACTCCTCGGCCGAAGCCGTGGCATACGCCAAAGCGCTGCACGCGCTGGTGCGCTGGATCGGCATCTGCGACGGCAACATGCAGGAAGGCTCGTTCCGCTGCGATGCCAACGTCTCCGTTCGGCGCATCGGCGACCCGAAGCTCGGTACGCGTTGCGAGATCAAGAACCTCAACTCGTTCCGGTTCCTCGAACGCGCCATCGAGTACGAGGTGACGCGCCAGATCGAGCTGATCGAGGACGGCGGTCGCGTGGTGCAGGAAACGCGGCTGTACGACCCCGACCGCGACGAGACGCGGTCCATGCGTTCGAAGGAAGATGCGCAGGACTACCGCTACTTTCCCGATCCCGATCTGCTGCCGCTGGAAATCGCGGAGAGCTGGATCGAGGGCGTCCGGCGCGAGCTGCCCGAGTTGCCGCAGGCGATGCGTGAGCGCTTCGAGTCACAGTACGGACTTCCCGCCTACGACGCCGCCGCCCTGACCGCCTCCCGCGAAATGGCCGACTACTTCGAAACCCTGGTGGCGAAGCTGCCGGCGGATCCGAAGCTCTGCGCCAACTGGGTCATGGGAGAACTCTCGGCGCGATTGAACCGCGACCAGGTCGAGATCGAGGCCTCGCCCGTCGCAGCGGAAGCACTGGCGGGGCTGCTCGCCCGGATCGCCGACGGCACGCTCTCGGGCAAGATGGCGCGCGAAGTATTCGACGCCATGTGGGCGGGCGAGGGTGCGGCCGATGCGATCATCGAAGCGCGCGGCCTGAAGCAGATCTCGGACGCCGGTGCGATCGAGAAGATCATCGACGACGTGCTGGCGGCGAACCCCAGGTCGGTCGAGGAATTCCGCGCCGGCAAGGACAAGGCGTTCAACGCGCTGGTGGGCCAGGCCATGAAGGCGACCAAGGGCAAGGCGAACCCGGCGCAGGTGAACGAGATCCTGAAAAAGAAACTGGCCGGCTCTTGAGGAGTCGGCCAGTTCCCGCCAGGTCAGCCGATCGGGCGGCGGGGGACTTCGTCGGGCTGCGTGATATTACTTGTTCGAGGCGACCGAGGACAACTCCCGGAAACGCATCTTGTCGGCGTCGTACTTCTCGCGAATGTGGGTGGCTTCGGTCTGCTTGGCGCGCAGTTCACCCTCGAACAGCGCGACCTGCTTCTCTTCCAGCAGGATGTCTTCCTTGAGCGCGTCCGGGACCGGTTTGCCGCTCTTGGCGAGCGCATCGGCCTGTCCCTTGAGCGCCTCCAGGCGAGCCCATGCGGCCTTGAGGCGTGGCTCGATACCCTTGATCGCCTGCGTCGGCAGCGAAAGGTTGCGGTCGCGCGCGACGTCGATCTCGGCCTCGGTCGTATAGGTGTTGATCAGGGCGCTGTCGCGGCGGCGCTGCTCGTAGAGGCGTTTCTCCTCGAGGCGCTTGCGCACGAGGCCTTCGTCGTCGAGCTTGGCCGTTTCCGACGGGATGGCGGCGTCGTTCTTCTTCAGCACGCGCCCGCGCCGGTCGAGCTCGGTGGAGCTCTTGTCCTTGTGTTCGGGCGGCATGGTCTCGGAGTAGTGGACCTGACCCTTGTCGTCCACCCACTTGTAGAGTTTGGCCGCCGCCGAAGCGCCGCTGGTCGCCAGAGCCAGGGTAGCCGTTAAGATGATGAAAACATGGGACTTCATGATATCTGCACTCCGTAGCGTTGCCGGTACGCCTGAACGGACTGCAAGCGGTGTGCCAAATCCTCACGATGTGACAGGTAGGTGACGATGTCGTCCAGGCTGCAGATGCTCAGGACGGGAATGTCGTACAGGCGCCGGACTTCCTGCGCCGCCGACAGATCCCCCTGCCCCCGCTCCTGCCGATCGACGGCAATAACCACCCCGGCGGGCTGGGCGCCGGCCGCCCGGATCAGGTCGACCGACTCCCGTACCGAGGTGCCGGCCGAAATGACGTCGTCGATGATCAGGATGCGGCCCTTCAGCGGCGCGCCGATCACGTTGCCGCCTTCGCCGTGATCCTTGATTTCCTTGCGGTTGAATGCGAACGGCACATTCCGCCCAAATTCGGCAAGAGCGACGGCGGTGGCGGCCGCCAGGGGAATGCCCTTGTACGCCGGCCCGAACAGCACGTCGAAACCGAGCCCCGAAGCCTGCAGCGCTTGTGCGTAGAATCGCCCCAGCCGCCGCAGGCTCTCGCCGTCGTTGAACAACCCCGCATTGAAGAAGTAGGGTGACTGCCGGCCGGCCTTGGTCGTGAACTCGCCGAACAGCAACACGCCTTTCTCGACCGCGAACCCGACGAACTCTCCCCGATATTTCTGACCGTCATCCATGCTGCGCATCATCTCCGTCAATGTGAACGGCATCCGCTCGGCGGTGGCCAAGGGCTTCCTCCCCTGGCTCGAGCGGCAGAATGCCGATGTCGTATGCCTACAGGAACTGAAGGCGCAGGCCTCGGATCTCTCCGACGCCATGCGCGCTCCCGCCGGCCTGAAGGGCTGGTTCCATCATGCCGAGAAGAAAGGGTACAGCGGCGTGGGCCTGTACTGCCGCCGCGAACCCGACCGCATCGTCGAGGGGCTGGGCATCCTCGACATCGACGCCGAAGGCCGCTATCTGCAGGCCGACTTCGGCGATCTCTCCGTCATATCCCTCTACCTGCCCTCCGGCACGACGTCCGAGGAGCGGCTCGCGATCAAGTTCCGCTTCATGGAGCGCGTCATCCCGAGGTTGCACGATCTCGCGCAAAGCGGCCGGCACGTCGTCATCTGCGGCGACTGGAACATCGCGCACCGCGAAATCGATCTCACCAACTGGCGCTCCAACCAGAAGAACTCCGGCTTCCTGCCCGAGGAGCGGGCGTGGCTCTCCGGCGTGTTCGACCACCTGGGTTTCGAAGACGTGTTCCGCCGCCTCGATCAACGCCCGGGCCAGTACACGTGGTGGTCGAATCGCGGCCAGGCGCGTGCGAAGAACGTCGGATGGCGCATCGACTACCAGATCGCCACGCCAGGGTTCGCAACCCTGGCGCGCAGTACGTCGATCTACACGGAGCAATGGTTCTCGGATCACGCGCCCCTCACGATCGACTACGACTACTGATCGTCACCGCGCCACGGCGCGACCTTGAACAGCAGCAGCATCCCGGGCACGGCCAGCACCACGCACAGCCAGAAGAAGCCGAACCAGCCCATGCGCTCGACGATCCAGCCGGTGGTGGCGTTGATGAAGGTGCGCGGCACGGCAGCGAGACTGGTGAACAGGGCGAACTGCGTCGCCGTGTAGGCCGGGTTCGTGGTGCGCGCGATGAAGGCGACGAACGCCGCCGTCCCGAGCCCGACGCCGAGCGCTTCGAAGCTGATCACCAGCGCGAGCGCGATTCTTTCGTCCGCACCGATCGAGGCGAACGGCCCCACGTGCGCCAGCCAGGCGAAGCCGAGGATGCTCACCACCTGCACCACGCCGAACAGCCACAGGGCGCGATTGATCCCGATCCGGACCATCCACAGCCCGCCGGCCAGCCCGCCAATGACGGCGGGCCACAGACCCGCGTGCTTCGCGATCAGGCCGATGTCCGACTTGGTGAAGCCCATGTCGAGATAGAACGGCGTGGCCAGCGCCGTGGCCATGCTGTCGCCCAGCTTGTAGAGAAAAATGAAGCCGAGCACGAGCACCGCACCCTGCACACCCGTCGCGCGACCGATGAACTCGCGGAACGGCTCGACGACGGCTTCACGCAGGGTCTTCGGTGCGGCGATGCGCAGCGCCGGTTCGCTCACCGACAGCGCCATCAGGAGTCCCGGCACCATGAAAGCCGCGGTGACGGCAAATACGGCGGACCACGGCAGATGGTCAGCGAGGATCAGCGAGAGCGAGCCGGGTACGAGGCCGGCTACGCGATACGCATTCACGTGCACCGAATTGCCGAGGCCGAGTTCGGTCTCCTGCAACAGCTCACGGCGATACGCGTCGAGCACGATATCCTGGGTCGCGCTCAGGAACGCGAGCGCGGTCGCGGCATAGACGACCCAAGCGAGATCGTCGCGCGGCGAGAGCGTACCCAGCCACGCGATCACCGCGAGCAGGCCGATCTGGGTCACCAGCATCCAGCCCCGGCGCCGGCCAAGGACCGGGATCACATACCGGTCGAGCAGCGGCGACCACAGGAACTTCCAGGTATAGGGGAACTGGATGAGCGCGAACGCGCCGATCGCCTTCAGGCTGATGCCCTCGGTACGCAGCCAGGCCGGCACGAGGTTCAGCAGGATGTACAGCGGCAGTCCGGAGCTGAAACCCGTGAAGATGCAGATCAGCATCCGCCGCGTGAGCAGCGCCGACCAGATCGAGGGCTTGGCGCTCGTCACTAGACCGGAATCAAGGGGCGACGGGGACGGCACCGGGGGCGCGGTCCAGGCGGTACACCGCGAGCGTCCCGAGCATGTTCGGCCATCGAGTGACGGGCCGGCCGGCGGTGAGCACAACGCGCTCGAGGATGCGCACGCCATGGCCACGGCAGAAGGTCTCGAAGTCCGAGAGCGTGAACAGGTGGATGTTGGGCGTGTCGTACCACTGGTAGGGCAGTTCCTTCGATACCGGCATGTGCCCGTTGAGCAGTTGCAGCCGCACGCGCCAGTAGGCGAAGTTCGGGAAGCTCACGATGCCCTCGCGACCCACGCGCAGGATCTCCTTGAGGATGCGCTCGGTGTGCTTCATCGCCTGCAGGGTCTGCGACAGGATCACGCAATCGAACGATCCGGTGTCGAAACCGGAAAGTCCGGCTTCGAGGTCGCTCTGGATCACGCTCACGCCGTTCTTCGCGCACGCGAGCACGTTGTCGTCGGCGATGTCCACGCCGTAGCCGCTCGCGCCGCGCGCCTCCTTGAGGAAGCGCAGCAGCGAGCCGTCGCCGCAGCCGAGGTCGAGCACGTGCGCGCCGGGCTTCACCCAGGCGGCGATGGCGTCGAAGTCGGAACGGCCGGGAAGCGCCAGGTTCATGCCGCCCTCGTTGTTCCGAGCGGAATGTTGTCCATCGTCGCGCGAATCAGCGCGTGATAGCGCGGATCCTCCATCAGGAACGCGTCGTGGCCGTGCGGCGCATCGATCTCCGCGTAGGTCACGTCGAGACGATTCTCGAGCAACGCCTTGACGATCTCGCGCGAGCGCGCCGGCGAGAACCGCCAGTCGGAGGTGAACGAAACGACGAGATACCGCGCCTTCGCGTGCGCCATCGCGGCCGACAGCTTGCCGCCGTGCTCGAGCGCCGGATCGAAATAGTCGAGTGCCTTGGTGATGCGGAGGTAGGTATTGGCGTCGAAGTAGGTCGAGAACTTGTCGCCCTGGTAACGGAGGTAGGACTCGATCTCGAACTCCACGTCGAAGCCGAACTTGAATCCGCCGCCGCGCAATTCGCGACCGAATTTCTCGGCCATCGCATCGTCGGACAGATAGGTGATGTGGCCCAGCATGCGCGCCAGGCGCAGACCGCGCCGCGGCACGACGCCATGGGCGTAGAAGTTGCCGCCGTGGAAATCGGGATCGGTCGTGATGGCCTGGCGCGCCACTTCGTTGAAGGCGATGTTCTGCGCCGAGAGCTTTGGCGCGGCCGCGCTCACCAGCGCGAGACCCACACGATCGGGATGGCTGATGGTCCATTGCAGCGCCTGCATCGCGCCCAGGCTCCCGCCGATCACCGCGGCGAACCGTTCGATCCCGAGATGGGTGGCAAGGCGCGCCTGCGTTTCCACCCAGTCGTCCACCGTGACCACCGGGAAATCCGCGCCCCACGGCCGGCCGGTCGCGGGATTCGTGGTGGCCGGTCCGGTGGAGCCGTGGCAGCCGCCGAGGTTGTTCACGCCGATCACGAAGAACCGGTTGGTGTCCACCGGCTTGCCGGGACCGATCAGGTTGTCCCACCAGCCGACGTTGCGCGGATCTTCCGCATACCAACCAGCCACGTGATGGGACGCGTTCAGCGCATGGCAGACCAGCACCGCGTTCGTGCGCTGTGCATTCAGGGTGCCGTAGGTTTCATAGCGCAGCGAGTACTGCGGCATGACGGCACCGCTTTTCAACCGCAGCGGCTCCTCGAACGACGCATCGATCGGCGTCACCGCACCGACGGAATCGGCCACGGAAGCGGCGGCGGCGCTCATCGCCTCAACTGTCCAGCGTGGAAGCGGCCCGGATCGCCTGGATGCGGCGCAGGACCTGGTTCACGGCATCGCTCTGCATGTCCTTGAACAACAACTGCGCTTCCGCTTCCTTCGCCAGCACCTGGGTATCGTCGTAGGTCAAGTCCCGGCGCAGGATCACTTCGTCGATCGGCAACCATTCCTTGCCCTTGCCGTCGTGCACGCGAAAGCTCACGCGATAGCGCAACTGGAACTCGCGCACGCGACCACCGCCGGACAACGCGAGAATCGTGCGCTCCTGCGATTCGCCGAGCAGGGTCAGGACAGCCTGGGCACCCTCGACGCTGTTCAGGAGGCGCGTGCTGCTCGCCGTCTCGATGGCACGCCGGAGCTGGCCGGTGAAGGGCGAATAGTCCATGCCCTCCACGAAGATCGTCTCGAACGGCAGGTCCGCCCGGCCGCGCAACTGGAAGCCGCAGGAGGCCGTCAAGACGGCCGTGATCGCGACCAGGATCGCTGTGCGCCTGGCGAGGCGTGGGTTCGTGCAACGTGAGGCGTGAGGCGTGAGGGGTGCAACCCCGCACGGCGGAGCGTCGGCGCCATGGTCCGTCCCCGCCTCACGCCTCACGCCTTACCCCTCACGGATTCAAACGACGACATTGACCAGTTTCCCCGGCACGACGATCACCTTTTTCACGGCCTGCCCGGCCACGAACTTCTGGACGTTCGGATTCTCCATCGCGAGGCGCTCGATGGCTTCCTTCGCGGCATCCTTCGCGACCGTCATGTTGCCACGGAGCTTGCCGTTCACCTGCAGCACCAGCTCGATCTCGTCCTGGATCAGGGCCTTCTCGTCCACCTCGGGCCAGGGCGCGACCGTGATGTCGGCGCCGTAACCGAGATCGGACCAGAGCACGTGGGACAGGTGCGGCGTGACCGGATAGATCACGCGCAGCAGGATGCCCATCCCTTCACGCATCGCCGCGGCGCTGGCACGGCCCGCGTGATCCTGCAGGGCGTTGAGCAGCTTCATCGCGGCGGACGCCACGGTATTGAACTGCTTGCGCTCGATGTCATAGGTCGCCTGCTTGAGCAGTGCATGGATCTCCCGGCGCAAGCCGCCATCGGCACCGGACATCCCGCCACTTGCGTTGCGCAGGAGGCCGGCGTTCTCCTGCGCGAAGATCCAGAGCCTGCGCAGGAACCGGTACGACCCTTCGACACCGCTGTCCGACCATTCGAGCGTCTGCTCCGGCGGGCTCGTGAACATCATGAAGAAGCGCGCGGTGTCCGCTCCGTACTGCTCGATGAGCGCCTGCGGATCGACCCCGTTGTTCTTCGACTTCGACATCGTGCCGATGCCGCCCGAGTCCACCGGCTGGCCGTCCGACTTGAGCACGGCGCCGATGCGCACGCCCTTGTCGTCGGTACGGATCTCCACGTCGGCAGGGTTGAAGTACTGCATGCGAGGACCGACCTTGCGCGAGAAGATCTCGTTCAGCACCATGCCCTGCGTGAGCAGGTTGCCGAAGGGCTCGTCGATCGCGACGAGGCCGAGGTCGCGCATGACCTTCGTCCAGAAGCGCGAGTACAGCAGATGCAGGATCGCGTGCTCGATGCCGCCGATGTACTGATCCACGGGTAGCCAGTAGTTCACGCGCGCATCGACCATGGTCGACGTGTTGTCCGGGCACGCGTAGCGCAGGTAATACCACGACGAATCGACGAACGTGTCCATCGTGTCGGTCTCGCGCCGTGCCGGTTTGCCGCACTTCGGGCAATCGACGTCCAGGAACTCGGGACGCTTCGCGAGCGGATTGCCGGAGCCGTCGGGCACGCAGTCCTCGGGCAGCACGACTGGCAACTGATCGTCGGGCACGGGGACTTCGCCGCAGTCCGCGCAATGGACGAGTGGAATGGGCGTGCCCCAGTAGCGCTGGCGGGAGATGCCCCAGTCGCGCAGCCGCCACGTGGTCTGCTTCTCGCCGAATCCCTTCACCTGGAGGTCGGCAGCGATCGCATTCACCGCTGCCTGGAAACCGAGGCCGTCGTACTTGCCCGAGTTGACGCAGCGCCCCTGGGTCTTGTCGACGTACCACTCCTGCCACGCGTCGGTGGAGAAGGATTGGCCCGCCACGTCGATGACCTGAACGATGCGCAGGCCGTACTTCTTCGCGAAGGCGAAGTCGCGCTCGTCGTGGCCGGGCACGCCCATGACCGCACCCTCGCCGTAGGCCATCAGCACGTAGTTGCCGACCCAGACCTCGATGTTCTCGCCGGTGAGCGGATGGGTGACGAACAGGCCCGTGGGCATGCCCTTCTTCTCCATGGTGGCGATGTCCGCCTCCATGACACTGCCGCGCTTGCATTCTTCGATGAAGGCCGCGAGCGGCGGGTTGTTGCGGGCGGCATGGGTCGCGAGCGGATGCTCGGCCGCCACGGCGCAGAAGGTGACGCCCATCAGCGTGTCGGCGCGCGTGGTGAAGACCTTGAGCAGCCTGCGTTCGCCGTCCAGCTCGTAGGGGAAAGCGATGTTCACGCCCTCGCTCTTGCCGATCCAGTTGGCCTGCATGAGCTTCACGCGCTCCGGCCAGCCGGGCAGCGTGTCGAGCGCGCGGAGCAGTTCCTCGGCGTAGCCCGTGATCTTCATGTAGTACATCGGGATCTCGCGCTTCTCGACCACCGCGCCGGTGCGCCAGCCGCGCCCGTCGATCACCTGCTCGTTGGCGAGCACGGTCTGGTCGACCGGATCCCAGTTCACCACGCCGGTCTTGCGATACACGATGCCCTTCTCGAGCATGCGCAGGAACAGCCACTGGTTCCACCGGTAGTACTCGGGCCGGCAGGTGGCGATCTCGCGCTCCCAGTCCAGGGCGAACCCGAGGGACTGGAGCTGCTGCTTCATGTACGCGATGTTGTCGTACGTCCACTTGGCCGGCGGCACGCCGTTGGCCATCGCCGCGTTCTCGGCCGGCAGGCCGAAGGCATCCCAGCCCATGGGCTGGAGCACGTTGTAGCCGCGCATGCGGTGGAAGCGCGTGAGCACGTCGCCGATGGTGTAGTTGCGCACGTGGCCCATGTGCAGCTTCCCCGACGGATAGGGAAACATCGACAGGCAGTAGTACTTCGGCTTGCCCGGCTGCTCGACGGCGCGCGCGCTGCCGGCGGAGGTCCATGCTGCCTGCGCGGCACGCTCCACGTCCGCCGGGTGGTATTGCGCTTGCATCGTTGTCATTGAGGAGTGCCGGAAAGCCCGCGATTATACCCGTGGCCCCCCATCCAACAGGCATCCGGCGCCGTATCTCAGGCCGGGCTGGTGGGGAGCGCGGCCCTGCAACACCAGGAGAGAGACATGGTTTCGAAGTGGTTCATGGCGACCGCACTGGTCGCAGCCGTCACGGCCGACGTCCAGGCTGCCAACGAAGTGGTGGTGGAGGGGCTGAACATGCCGGCCTGGGTCACCCGTGGGGCGGCAAAGCAGCCGCTCGCGGTGGGCAACAGCCTGCGGCCGGCGGACGAGATCACCACGGCGACCGGTTCGCGCGTGTTGCTGCGCCTGGGGGACGGCAGTGCGGTGAAGCTCGGCGAGAACGCCCGTTTCGTCGTCGCGACGGCCGGACGCGCCGAGGAGAACGCGGGGCTCTTCCGGGCCACGCTGCAGGTGCTGACCGGGGCGTTCCGATTCACCACCTCGGCGCTCGCGAAGGCGCGGATGCAGCGCGACATCCGGATTCAGCTGCCCACGGTGACCGCCGGCATCCGCGGCACCGATCTCTGGGGCAAGGCCGAGGCCGATCGCGAGTTCGTGGTCCTGATCGAAGGCAAGATCGCCGTGCAACGCGGCGATGCGCCCGAGGTCGCCATGGACCAGCCCCTGTCGGTGTTCAATGCACCGAAGGACATGGCGACGCCGCCGCTCGGCACGGTCTCGATGCCTGACCTCCTGAAGTACGCCGCCGAGACCGAGATCGCCGCCGGCAGCGGGGCCGCGCGTGCGGGTGGCAAATGGAAGGTCGTGGCCGGGAGCTTCGCCGATCAGGGCGGCGCTCTGGCCCTTTACGACCGACTGCGGGGAGCGGGCTATCCCGCATCGATCCGGCCAGTCACTGCCGGAGAGGCCACGACCTACCAGGTCAGGATCGCCGGCCTGCCATCCCGCGCCGAAGCACTGGCGCTGGGCAAGCGGCTTCGGACGGAATTCGAACTGGCGGAGCCCGCCGTGTCCATGTAACGCCGTCCCTTCCCCGCGGCATGAGGCAGAATGCCGCGGCGTCGCATTCCGCGGGGAGGAAGATGAAGCTGCTCGAGAAGTTGAAGGTGGTCCGCAAGAGCGTGCTGACGCGGGCAGCCAAATCCCACTGGTCCCAGTACGGCGAGGACTGCGTGCTCGCGAGCTGGCTGTCCGACCGTCGCAACGGGTTCTACGTGGATGTCGGCGCCTATCACCCGACCAAGGGCTCGAACACCCATCTGTTGCGGCAGCGCGGCTGGCGCGGCATCAATATCGACCTGGACGAGGCGAAGATCCTCGCCTTCCGTCTCCTGAGGCCTGGTGACCTCAGCATCGTGGCAGCCGTTTCCGACCGCGCCGTCGTCCGCCACGTCTACACCGACAAGTGGTACTCCACCCGTGCGACGTTGAGCGCGGAGATCGCCGATGGCGCCGATGCCGGGGAATTCAGTCGAACGCGCGAAGTGACCACCACGACGCTCACGGCCATCCTGGATGCGTCGACGTTTCGCGATCGCCCGATCGACCTGCTCAACGTGGACGTGGAAGGCGAAGACGTGAACGTGCTTCGCGGCCTGGACTTCGCGCGCTACCGACCGGCGTTGATCCTGGTGGAACGCCTGTCGACCGACATCGACGAGATCCTCGCCTCCGACCTGCACCGGCTGCTCGCCGGCCTGGGTTACCGCTTCGCCAACTGGGTGGGCTACACGCTGTTCTATCGCCGCATCGAGAACTGAGGTGACGTTCCCCCCGATAGGCCTTGCGGCCTCTCCCCCCGGGGGGCCAGCCCTCTTGCGGACTGAGGCCGGACACAGACAGTCCCTGCGGACTGTCTGTGCCTTCCGAAGGCCATCGGCCTCCGGTCGATGGCAGGCCCGGCGAGGGCTGACCCCGCGCGCTACTCCTCCACCGGCGGCTTGCAGAAGCGCGACCAGATCTTGATCTGTTTGACCGCGTCCTTGCGACGGGCGCCGTACATCATGGCTCGCATCATCGTCGCCTCGCCGGAGGGCTCCTTCACCACGCGGCCGGTGAAATTGATGCTCGAGAGCTTGCCCTTGAGCACGTCGCCGGGGGCGAGCGGAATGATCGGATCCATCTTGAGGACGATGCCGTAACCTTCGTCGTCCTTCGTCAGCATGAATTCGCAGCGATCGCCCCCAATCCAGTCGATGGTCACCAGCACCGGCTGCGCGTCCTCGGCCGCCTTGGCCGTGGTCGCGATCATTGCCAGCGCCAGCAGGGCGGACCAGCGCCACCGGGGGGTGCGCATCGAAGTGGATTGGACAACCGGGACTGCGCGGGAATTGTTCAAGCTCTGCTCCTGGTGGGACGGAAGGGGCTGCCCTTCAACGTGCATGTCGGGCCGAAACGATACCAGATGACCCGCGCAACGCCGCTGCCGGTCGGCGCGATGCGCCCCCTATAATCCCGACCGCTCATGACCTCTTCCATTCTCGACGGCCTCAACCCGCAACAGCTCGAAGCGGTCACCCTCCCACGCATGTCGGCGCTGATCCTCGCAGGCGCGGGCAGCGGCAAGACGCGCGTACTGACGACGCGGATCGCGTGGCTGATCCAGACCGGGCAGGTGAGTCCGATGGCGCTGCTCGCGGTGACCTTCACCAACAAGGCTTCCCGGGAGATGCTCACGCGCATCTCGGCCATGCTGCCGATCAACACCCGCGGCATGTGGGTCGGCACCTTCCACGGCCTGTGCAACCGCCTGCTGCGCACGCATCATCGCGACGCGGCCCTGCCGCAGTCGTTCCAGATCCTGGACACGAGCGACCAGCTGGCGATGGTGAAGCGCGTGATGCGCTCGCTCAACGTGGACGACGAGAAGTTTCCGCCGCGCCAGGTCCAGTGGTTCATCAACGGCCAGAAGGACGCCGGACTGCGTGCTCCGCAGGTGGAACCGGTCGACGATTTCTCACGCCGCCTGACCGACATCTATGCCGCGTACGACCGCCAGTGCAACCAGGAAGGCGTGGTCGATTTCGCCGAGCTGCTGCTGCGCTGCTACGAACTCCTGAAGCGCAACGAGGTGTTGCGTGCCCACTACCAGGCGCGCTTCCAGCACATCCTGGTGGACGAATTCCAGGATACGAACAAGCTGCAGTACGGCTGGTTGAAACTGCTGGCGGGCCAGGAGGCGGCGGTGTTCGCGGTAGGTGATGATGACCAATCGATATATGCCTTCCGTGGCGCCGACGTCGGCAACATGGCGTCCTTCGAGCGCGACTTCCGCATCGAGAAGGTCATCAAGCTCGAGCAGAACTACCGCTCCCACGGCAACATCCTCGACGCCGCGAACGCTCTCATCTCGCACAACCGCGAGCGGCTCGGCAAGAATCTCTGGACCGCCGAAGGCATCGGCGAACCCTTGCGCGTCTTCGAAGCCACGACGGACGTGGAGGAGGCCACGTTCATCGTCGACGAGGTGAAGAACCTCAAGCGCGAAGATGTGCGCCTGTCCGACATGGCGCTGCTGTATCGATCGAACGCGCAGTCGCGGGTGCTGGAACACGCGTTGTTCAATGCCGGAATCAGCTACCGGGTCTACGGCGGGCTGCGCTTCTTCGAACGCCAGGAGGTCAAGCACGCGCTCGCCTACCTGCGACTCATCGCCAATGCCGAGGACGATGGCGCGCTGCTGCGGGTGATCAATTTCCCCACGCGCGGCATCGGCAACCGGAGCATCGAGCAGTTGCAGGAGGCGGCGAAGCAGAGGGGCACCAGCCTGTGGCAGGCCGCCTGCGCCGGTGCGCTCGGGGGCAAGGCCATCGGTGCCTTCGTGCAATTGATCGAGGGGCTGCGCCGGCAGGTCACGGGATTGCCGCTCGCGGAGATCATCGAGCACACCATCGACGGCAGCGGGCTGAAGCAGCATTACCAGACCGAGAAGGAGGGCGCGGAACGGCTCGAGAACCTCGACGAACTGGTCAATGCCGCGGCTTCCTTCGTCGTCGAGGAGATCTACGATCCGGCCGCCGAGGGCGGCGGGACCGCCGATCCGAACGATCCGCTCGCCGCACTCACGGCGTTCCTGGCGCATGCGTCGCTCGAGGCCGGTGAACACCAGGCAGGAGCGGGCGAAGACGCGCTGCAGCTCATGACCGTGCATTCGGCCAAGGGGCTCGAGTTTCACGCGGTGTTCGTCGGCGGGCTCGAGGAAGGGCTGTTCCCGCACGAGAACAGCCTGAACGAGAACCACGGGCTCGAGGAGGAGCGCCGTCTGATGTACGTCGCGATCACGCGGGCCCGGCGACGACTGTATCTGTCGTACGCCCAGTCGCGAATGCTGCATGGGCAGACGCGCTACAACGTCGCGTCGCGCTTTCTCGAGGAGTTGCCCGAGAAGTTGATGAAGCGCCTCAATGCCCGCCCGGTCCACTCGTGGGCCCCGGCACCGTTTCGCGCTGCTGCGCCGTCGCCGTTCGCTTCGGCCACCGCCGGCGATACCGGCTGGCGTGTGGGCCAGAATGTCCAGCACCCGAAGTTCGGGACCGGCGTCATCGTGAATGCGGAGGGCCGCGGTGCGGATGCGCGCGTGCAGGTCAATTTCCGCAACGCGGGCCTCAAGTGGCTCGCGCTCGAATACGCGAAGCTTACGGCAGCGTGAGCAGCGTTGCCCCCATCCCAGCCTTCCCCCACCGAAGGTGGGGGAAGGGGTGTACATCCCCTCCCCTGGCTTTGCCGGGGGAGGGTCAGGGTGGGGGCTTCGGCCTACGCAGCCTTGAAGATGTCGCGGTAGCTCACGTACACGCTGGGCACCAGCACCGGCATCATGATCCAGACCGCGATGCCGAGCGCGGCGCGCGGACTGAACAGCGCGCTTGCGACGCTGAACAGCGCGATGCCGACGATGCTCCAGACGATGCTGTAGAGGAGGAAGGGCAGCATGTTCCTGGCCATGGCTCGCAGCGAACCGAGCAGCGCCTGCGGCGGCCGGATGCCGTCCAGCGCCACGGCGAGCGGCGCGAACCAGACCGCCATCGCCACCGGCACGCCGACCAGCACGCCCAGGAATAGCGCCTGCATGATGCGCGGATAGGCTTCGAGCATGGTCGCCTGGTCCACCGACGTCGGGTCGCTCATCAACTTGCCCAGCGTCTCGCCGCCCACGGCGAAGACGATCATCAGGATGAGCAGGTTGGCGATCACGTTGAAGCCGCCGATGGCACCCAGTTCGGCGGTGCGGCGGCGGAAGCCTTCGAAGAACATCGTCACCGGGACCGGCTCGCCGCGCGCGATCGTGTCGCAGGCCACCACCCAGCCAGCGAGAAACACCGGCAGCAGCACCGCGATGGCCGACGCAAGCATCCAGTGGATGCCGCTCACCACGATGATGCCCCAGAGCGCGAACGTGAACACGATGCCGGTGAGCGGCTTGCGCAGGAACAGGCGCCAGCCTTCGGCGATCCAGTACCAGCCCCGGGTGAAAGCGACGCGTCGGATCTCGGGCATGGTTACGCTACTAGTCGCAGGGTGCGGTCGGGACGCGCGGCCGCCGTCACGTGGTGGCGCAGGATGCGCTCGAAACGCGCCGGGTCATGTGCGTGGGTGAGATCGCCGGGCCGCGGCAGGTGAAAATCGTACAGGCGCGACACCCAGAAGCGCAGCGCTCCCGCGCGCAACATCACCGGCCACGCGGTGCGTTCGGCTTCGGTGAAATCCCGCGTGGCGCGATAGGCATCGAGCAGGGCACGGGTACGCACGGGATCGAGCTCGCAATCGTCGGTCATGCACCAGTCGTTGACCGTGATGGCCACGTCGTAGAGCAACACGTCGATGCACGCGAAGTAGAAGTCGATGACCCCGCCGATGGCCTCGCCATGGAACAGCACGTTGTCGCGGAACAGATCTGCATGGACCACACCGCGTGGCAGGTCGTCGAGCCGGTGACTCGACTGGAACCGCACTTCCTCGGTCAGCATGGCCTTGTTCTCATCGGAAAGAAACGGCAGCAGTTCCGGCGCCGTCGCGTTCCACCACTTCGGTCCGCGCAGATTGTCGAGCTGGCCCCGGTAGGACCGGCCCGCCAGATGCAGGTCGGCGAGCACCTCGCCCACGCGCGCGCACTGGTCCACGCCGGGCGTCATCACGGGCGCGCCTTCGAGGCACGTGACGAGCGCCGCCGGCTTGCCGTTCAGGTGACCGAGAAAATCGTTGTCCAGATTCGCGATCGGCTTGGGGCACGGCAGTCCATGGCTGGACAGGTGGGCCATCAGGTTGAGGTAGAAGGGCAGCTCCGCCGGTTTGAGCTTCTCGAACAACGTCAGCACGTAGCGCCCGTGGGTCGTGGTGACGAAGTAGTTGGTGTTCTCGATGCCCGCGAGGATACCCTTCAGTTCGGTCAGGTGCCCGATCGAGTACCCCTTGAGCCACTCGGCGAGTTGCTCGGGCGAGACGCGTGTGAAAACAGACATCGCTAGAGGTTAAGCAGAGCCTCGCGCTCGGCTGCGGACGGCTCGAAGCCGCGTTTCTCGTAGTGATCGAAGATCGCCTGGACCACCGCCGCGGGTTCGTCGATGACCTGGATGAGATCCATGTCGTCGGCGTCGATCATGCCTTCGGTCACGAGCGTGCTGCGGAACCAGTCGAGCATGCCCTTCCAGAACGCCGACTGCACCAGGATGATGGGGATGCGACGCGTCTTGCGCGTCTGCACCAGTGTCAGCGCCTCCATCAGCTCGTCCAGGGTGCCGAATCCGCCGGGCATCACGACGTAGGCCGACGCGAACTTCACGAACATCACCTTGCGCGCGAAGAAATGGCGGAAGGTCTGGCTGATGTCCTGGTAGCGGTTGGACGCCTGCTCGTGGGGCAACTGGATGTTGAGGCCGACCGAGAGCGAACGGCCGTAGAACGCGCCCTTGTTGGCCGCCTCCATGATGCCCGGGCCGCCACCGGAGATGACCGTGAAGCCGGCGTCCGAGAGTTGCCGCGCGATGTCTTCCGCGAGCGCGTAGTAGGGATGATCGGGCGGCGTGCGTGCGCTGCCGAAGATCGAAACCGCCGGGCGTACCGTGCTCAGACGCTCGGTCGCCTCGACGAACTCTGCCATAATCGCGAACACCCGCCACGACTCGCGCGCCGACCATGCTTTTTCCAGCAACTCGGGCGCAAGCGGAACAGGAATCTTGTTCCCGATCGTCATGGTCTGGTCATTCCTCGAGCGGTGATTCGAACGAACACGTGAAAACGCTTCTGCTGGTGGACGGCTCGTCCTATCTCTACCGGGCGTTCCACGCGATGCCGGACCTGAGAAACCGGGCCGGAGAGCCGACCGGCGCGGTCTATGGTGTCGCAAACATGCTGCGCCGTCTGCGTCGCGAGATTCCGGCGGATTATATCGCCTGCGTTTTCGACGCGAAAGGAAAGACCTTTCGCGACGACTGGTATCCGGAATACAAGGCGAACCGCGCAGCGATGCCCGAGGACCTCGCGCGGCAGATCGAACCGATCCACGAACTGGTGCGCGCGCTCGGCTGGCCGCTGCTGATGGTGGACGGCGTCGAGGCCGACGACGTGATCGGAACGCTCGCCGTCCGCGCGGTCGATCACGGCATGAACACGGTGGTCTCCACCGGCGACAAGGACCTCGCCCAGCTGGTGACGCCGCACGTCACCCTGGTCAACACGATGTCGAACGAAACCCTCGACGTGCCGGGCGTCGAGGCCAAGTTCGGTGTCCCGCCGGAGCGCATCGTCGATTATTTCTCGCTGGTGGGCGACAGCGTGGACAACGTGCCAGGCGTGGAGAAGGTCGGTCCCAAGACCGCCGTGAAGTGGTTGCAACAGTACGGCAGCCTCGACGAGATCGTGGCAAGGGCAGACGAGATCGGCGGTGCGGTCGGCGAAAACCTGCGCAAGGCGCTCGACTGGCTGCCGCTCGGCCGCCGCCTGTTGACGGTGAAACGCGACGTCGAGCTGCCGGTGACGCCGGAGGACCTGGCAGCACAGCCCGAGGATCGGGACCGTCTCGCGCAACTTTTCGAACGCTTCGACTTCAAGAGCTGGCTGCGCGAACTGAAGGACGCGAACGCCGCCGATCCGCAGCCCTCGACGGTGCCGGCGCTCGACGTTCCGCCGCCCGAGCGTCACTACGAATGCATTCTCGATGCGGCAGCACTCGATCGCTGGATGGCGAAGATCGACGCAGCACCTCTCGTGGCCTTCGATACCGAGACCACGAGCCTCGATCCGATGACGGCTCGCATCGTCGGCCTGTCGTTCGCGACCACGCCGCACGAGGCCGCCTATCTGCCGCTCGCGCATCGCTACCCAGGCACGCCAGACCAGCTCGACTTCGATGCGACGCTCGCGCGGCTGAAGCCCTGGATAGAGGACGAAGCCAAGCCGAAACTGGGGCAGAACGCGAAATACGATGCCCACGTGCTTGCGAATCATGGAATCCGGCTGGGCGGCATCGTGCACGACACGCTGCTCGAATCCTACGTGATCGAGAGCCACAAGCCGCATGACATGGATTCGCTCGCGATGCGCCATCTCGGCGTCAAGACCATCACCTTCGCAGAGGTGGCGGGCAAGGGCGCGGGCCAGATCGGCTTCGACCAGGTGAGCGTGGAGACCGCCACCGAGTATTCCGCCGAAGACGCGGACATCACGCTGCAACTGCATCAGGCGATGTTCCCGCAGGTCGAGCGGGAACCGGCGCTCGAGCGGGTGTACCGCGACATCGAGATGCCCGTGATGCCGGTGCTGCTGGCCATGGAACGGCACGGCGTTCTGATCGACGCGCGCCTCCTGGAGGTCCAGAGCCGGGAACTGGGGGAGCGCATGCTGCAACTGGAACGCGAGGCCCAGGAGCTGGCGGGCCAGCCGTTCAACCTCGGTTCGACCAAGCAGTTGCAGGAGATCCTGTTCGACAAGCACAAGCTTCCGGTGATCAAGAAGACGCCGAGCGGGGCGCCTTCCACCGACGAGGATGTGCTCGAACAACTCGCGCTCGACCATCCGTTGCCCAAGCGCATCCTCGAATGGCGCGGCATGACGAAGCTCAAGTCCACCTACACGGACAAGCTGCCGCGCATGGTGAATCCGAGCACGGGCCGCGTGCATACCAACTACGGCCAGGCGACTGCGGTGACGGGGCGCCTGTCGAGCACGGATCCGAACCTGCAGAACATTCCCGTCCGCACCGCCGAAGGCCGGCGCATCCGCGAAGCCTTCATCGCGCCGCCCGGGTCGCACATCGTGTCGGCCGACTATTCACAGATCGAGCTGCGCATCATGGCGCATCTGTCGGGTGACGCATCGCTCTTGAAATCCTTCGCCGAAGGCGAGGACGTGCACCGTGCGACTGCGGCCGAAGTCTTCAGCGTTCCGGTGGATCAGGTCAATTCGGAGCAGCGTCGCTACGCCAAGGTGATCAACTTCGGCCTGATCTACGGGATGTCGGCCTTCGGGCTCGCATCCCAGCTCGGCATCGAGCGCTCGGCCGCGCAGCAGTACATGGAACGCTACTTCGCGCGCTATCCGGGCGTGGCCGACTACATGCAGCGCACCCGCAATGCGGCGCGCGATTCAGGCTACGTGGAGACGGTCTTCGGCCGCCGGCTGTACCTGCCCGAGATCCGCGCGCAGAACCAGGGCCGGCGCCAGGGCGCGGAACGCGCGGCGATCAACGCGCCGATGCAGGGAACCGCGGCCGATCTCATCAAGCTCGCGATGATCGCAGTGCAGCGCTGGCTCGAATCCGATCGGCTCGCCACGCGACTGGTGATGCAGGTGCACGACGAACTGGTGCTGGAGGTGCCGGACGCCGAACTCACGCGGGTCAAGAGCGAACTGCCCGGATACATGACACGGGTCGCGGAACTCGCGGTGCCGCTGGTCGTGGACGTGGGGGCAGGGCCGAACTGGGAGCGGGCGCATTGATGCGCGAAGCGCGGGTCGGGAAAAGCTTGGAACACGAAGGGCACGAAGGGACACGAAGGAAGGCGCTCGAAGGCCTGGGTCGGGTTTCCTTCGTGATCCTTCGTGTCCTTCGTGTTTCGAGCGGTTGAATGGCTTCTCCTGCACCAACGCGCGAATTCCTCATCGGCTTGATCGGCGCCGGCATCCAGGCTTCTCGATCGCCCGCGCTGCATGAACGTGAAGGGGCCGCGCATGGGTTCAAGTACTGGTACCGCCTGATCGACCTGGAAGTGCTCCACGTCGGACCGGAGGCGCTGCCGCAATTGCTCGCCGCCGCCGAGCTGATGGGATTCGCCGGACTCAACATCACCCATCCGCTGAAGCAGGCCGTCATTCCACTGCTCACGGACCTCTCGGACGACGCCCGGGCGCTGGGTGCAGTGAACACCGTCTTGTTGCGGGATGGACGGCGCATCGGCCACAACACCGACTGGTCGGGTTTCGCGGCGAGCTTTCGGCGTGGGCTCCCCGATGCGCGCATCGACCGCGTCGTGCTGCTCGGTGCGGGCGGCGCAGGCGCAGCGGTGGCACACGCGATCCTGACGCTCGGTGCCGGCGTTCTGAGCGTGTTCGATACGGATCGCGCCCGCGCAGGTCGCCTGGCGCAGGATCTTTGCGGACGCTTCGGTGCGGGCAAGGCCATCGCCGTCGACGACCTCGAAGCGGTCGTCGCGGACGCACAAGGCCTCATCCATGCGACACCCACCGGCATGGCGAATCATCCCGGCCTGCCGCTCTCCGCGCAGTGGCTACGCCCCGAGCTCTGGATCGCGGAGATCGTGTACTTCCCGCTGGAGACCGAGCTGCTGCGCACTGCACGGCGTGTCGGCTGCCGCACGCTCGACGGCGGCGGCATGGCCGTGTTCCAGGCGGTCGAAGCCTTTCGTTTGTTCACCGGCGCTGCACCCGATCCACAGCGCATGCTCGATCATTTCGCCGCCATGAGCGCCACCTGAAGGTTCTCCAGTCCATGACGACAAACACCTCCTTGGACACCACCACGCTTCCCGTGGTACGCCGGACCCGCGCCCGCTTCGTCGTGCTCGCACTGCTGGCGACCGGCACGATGATCAACTATCTCGATCGCACCGTGCTCGGCATCGCGGCACCTTCCCTCACGAGTGAGCTCGGCCTGTCGGCCGCGGTCATGGGGCTCGTGTTCTCGGCCTTCTCGTGGACCTACGCATTCGCGCAGATTCCCGGCGGCGTGTTCCTCGACCGGTTCGGCGCACGCCTGACCTATTTTCTGTCGGTCGGCCTGTGGTCGGTGTTCACGATCCTCCAGGGCTTCGCGACCGGACTGTATTCGCTGCTCACGTTCCGCTTCGGACTCGGGCTCGCGGAAGCGCCGTGCTTTCCGACCAACAGCCGCGTGGTCACCACCTGGTTCCCGCAGCAGGAGCGGGCGCGCGCTACTGGCGTCTATACCGTCGGCGAGTACCTCGGCCTCGCGTGTTTCAGTCCCGCGCTGTTCTGGCTGATGGGCGCCTACGGCTGGCGCGCGCCCTTCATCGTCACCGGTGTCGCGGGCGTGGTGTTCGCGTTCGTCTGGTGGGCGAAGTACCGCGAGCCGCACGAGAGCACGACGGTGAACCGCGCCGAACTGGATTACATCGCCCAGGGCGGCGGACTGGTGCCGCCATCAGCATCGGGCTCCAGTGGCTTCTCGTGGTCCCGGGTCCGCAAGCTGCTGGGCTTCCGGCAGATCTGGGGCGCCTGCCTCGGCCAGTTCGGCGGCAATTCCACGCTCGTCTTCTTTCTCACCTGGTTCCCGACGTATCTCGCGACCGAGCGTCACATGGGCTGGATCAAGATCGGCTTCTTCGCCGTCATGCCCTTCCTCGCGGCCGCGGTGGGCGTGATGTTCGGCGGCTGGCTTTCCGACGCACTGTTGCAACGGACCGGTTCCGCCAATATCGCGCGCAAGCTCCCGATCATCGCCGGCCTGCTCGGCGCGTCGACCATCATCCTCGCGAACTACGTGGACAGCGATGTCGCCGTGATCGCCATCCTGTCCGCGGCCTTCTTCGCCCAGGGCATGACGGGGCTGGGCTGGGCGCTGATCTCCGACATCGCACCGAAGAACCTGATGGGGCTCACCGGCGGCGTCTTCAATTTCGCCGCCAATCTCGCGGGCATCATCACGCCGATCGTCATCGGTCTCATCGTAGGCCTGACCGGATCGTTCCACTACGCGCTTGCGTACGTCGGCGCGGTGGCACTGATCGGCGCGGCCTCCTACCTCTTCGTGCTCGGCGACGTGAAGCGCATCGAGCTCGCGTAGGTCAGTAAGGCGACTGGGCTTTCACTGCGAGTTCCGCTTCGGGTTCGGGCAGCGGCACGACGCCGGGCAATGCGTTCGCTTCCGGCGATTCGGTACGCGCGAACTGGATGCGATACAGGCGCGCGTAGATGCCGTCCTTCGCCAGCAGCTCGGCATGCGTGCCGACCTCGGCCACTTCGCCCTGGTTCAGGACGACGATGCGGTCCGCGCGCTCGATGGTCGAGAGCCGGTGGGCGATCACGATCGTGGTGCGATTGCGCATGAGCGTCTCGAGCGCCGCCTGGACCTGCCGTTCCGATTCCGAATCGAGGGCGGAGGTCGCCTCGTCGAGAATCAGCACCGGCGCATCCTTGAGCAGCGTGCGGGCGATAGCGAGCCGCTGCCGCTGGCCGCCCGACAGGCGCACGCCATTCTCGCCGACCACCGTCCGGAGCCCCTGCGGCATCTCGCGGATGAAGCCCATCGCGTTCGCGGCTTCCGCCGCGGCGATGATCTCCGCTTCCGTCGCATCCGCTTTCGCACCATAGGCGATGTTGGCTGCCACGGTATCGTTGAACAGCGCCACGTCCTGCGACACCAGGGCGACATTCGCGCGCAGACTTTCGAGCGTCAGCGTACCGAGTTCGTGGCCGTCGAGCAGGATGCGGCCCGCCGTCGGCAGATAGAAGCGCGGGACGAGATTGGCGAACGTGGTCTTGCCGCCGCCGGAAGGTCCCACCAGGGCGATCGTCTCGCCGGCGCGGATGTCGATCGACACGTCGTTCAATGCGGAGCGTTCGGCGCGTGGGTACTTCAACGTCACGTGATCGAATCGCAGTTCACCGCGCGCCCGAGGCAGCGTCACGGTCCCGGTGTCGGGTTCGGGCTCGGTGTCGAGCAGCGCGAAGATGCTCTCGGCCGCGGCCAAGCCCTTTTGCAATTGTTCGTTGACGCCGGTGATGCGCTTCAACGGTTGCAGCAGCATGAGCATCGCCGCCACGAAGGAGACGAAGCCGCCCACCGTCGTTTCGTTGGCCGCCGATTGCCGTCCGACCATCATGATCACGAACGCGAGTGCAATGGCCGCGAGGAGCTGAACGATGGACGTGTTGGCTGCGGCCGCGGCGGCGTACTTCATCGTGAACTTTCGCACGCGGTTGGCGCTGTCCCGAAAGCGCGCGATCTCGTATTCCGCCCCACCGAAGATCTTCACCACCTTCTGGCAGTCGATGCCCTCCTGCAGCACCTGGGTCGTGTCGCCCATGGCGGCTTGCACCTCTCGGCCCACGCGCCGCAGTCGCCGGCTGAACAGGCGCACGATGACGGTGATCAGCGGCGCGACCACGAGCGTGACCAGCGTGAGTTTCCAGTTGAGCCAGAACAGCCAGCTGAGCAAGCCGAGGATCGCGATGCTGTCCTTGATGGAAACGGTGACTGCCGAGGTGGCGGCCGAGGTGACCTGCGTGACGTCGTAGGTGACCTTGGACACGAGGTTGCCGCTGCCCTGTTCGTCGTAGAAGCCGGCGGGGAGCCGCATCAGCTTGCGGAACATCGCATCGCGCAGGTCCAGCACGACGCGGCTCGCGACCCAGTTCGAGCAGTAGTTCTCGACGAAGTTGGCGGAGCCTCGCACCAGGAACAGGACGACCAGCAGCACCGGCATCCACGTCATCAGCCACGGGTCCTTGTCGACGAAGGTGCCGTCGAGCAAGGGCTTCATCATCGCCGGAAGCGCGGGCTCGGTGAGCGCAGCGATCGTGGTGCCGAATACCGACGCGAGAAACACGCGCCAGTGCGGCTTCACATAAGAGAGGAGGCGGAGGTAGAGCTGCCGGCTCGTCAGCGTCGACATGGGGCGACGATAGCAGAGATGCTGCGCCGTCCCAATTCCGCGGGCTGATCAGCGGCCGAAACGCAGCTCCGCGGTGACCAGCAGGGTCCGTTCGGGAGCCGGGTAGGCGTTGAACGCGTTGCCCGGCGTGAACGTGTCGAGAATGGCGTAGGAATAGTACTTCTCGCCGGTGACATTGAGGATCGCCGCCCGCAGGGTCAACGGCCCGTGGGTCCAGGCCGCGTTGAGGTCGAGCACGGTGTAGCTCGGCATCATGCGGTCGAAGGTGTTGGCCTGGTCGCCGTCGTACCGCTGCTCGCCGATGTAGTTCACATCCGCGCCGAGGCGCCACGCCGTGGTGGGCCGCCAGGCGAGCGAGAAGCCGGCCTTGTGCCGGGGCACAAGCGGGATCTCGTTGCCGGTGACGTCGATGCCGGAGAACGTACCGGACCGGAACTCCGCTTCCGTGTACGCGTATCGGACGCCGAACTCCCAGCGCTGGAAGAACGTCGCGGCGGCGTCGACCTCGATGCCCGTGCGCCGGGTGGGTGGGAGATTCACGTTCTGCCCGGAGAAGGGGCTGACCGCGAACGGGACGAACATGATCTCGTTCTCGAGCCGCGACTGGAAGGCGGCCAACCGAGCACGCCGGCCTTCCTCCGCATACTGAACGCCGACCTCGCGATCGCGCGAGGTTTGCGGTTCGAGCAGGTTGGGCAATCCGAAACCGAAGCTGCGGATCTCGTCCACGACCGGCAGGCGGAAGCTGCGACCGAACTTGCCGTACACGGACCAGGCCTCGCCGATGGCCTGCCGCAGCGCGAGTTCGGTGGCGGGAACGGTGCGACGCTGCTCCGTCGTCTGGGTCTCGGTCAGCGACGTATCGACCCACTGCTTGCGCGCCCCGAGGCTCACGATCGTCCGGGTCGGGAATTCGATGGTGTCCTGGAAATACAGGGCACTGTTGTCCTGCTTCGAGGTACCGAAGTAGTTGAAAGAGGAAATCTGGTTGTTGAAGTTCCACTGCTCCCAGTCGCCGCCGAGCACGAGGCTATTCACGACCGGCCCGAGCGTGAAGGGAATGCGAACGCGCGGCGACAGGCCGGTCACGCGCCCGTTGATGTCGTTGGTACCGCCGAACTGGAACGTGTTCGAGCGGCGCTCGCGATGGGTGACGTCCACGGCCAGTTCCATGGCATCGAACCGCTGCGTGGTTCCGAGCGTCACCCGCGTGTCGTCCAGCGAAGATGAGTCGTTCGGATTGGTCGCGCCGCGCCGGTCGGTTTCCAGCTGCGCTTCGGTGCGAGCCCCGGGGAGCCCGAGTTCCTGCGATCCAGCCGAGAACTTGAACGACACCGGACCGCGGTCACCGAACCAGGTCAGGTCACCGGATACGTTCTCCTGCCGCAGCGCGTTGTTGCGGCGGTAGTTGTCCGACGACAGGCGAGCGGCATTCAGCGTCGCACCCCAGCGCTCGAGGCCAAGGTTGACGCCCGCTGAAACGCCATAAGTGTCATAAGACCCCACCGTGGCCGCGACCTGTGCCGACCTTTCACGAGGTCGCGGGCCACGCGTGATGATGTTCACCGTGCCGCCGGTGGCCCCGCCGCCATACAGCACGGCGCCGCTCGAGCGCAGCACCTCGACCCGCTCGACCGTGGCGAGCGATATCGACGCGAGGTCGGCCGGGGTGAGTTCGTTCTCCGAGATGCGCTGGCCGTTTACCAGGATCAGCGTGTTCTGGTCGCCGGTGACGCCGAAACCACGCAGGTCGATCTGCCGGTTCGGACTACCGGAATTGTCGCGGACGGTGAACCCGACCTCCCGGGCCAATACTTCGGGCATGGTCCGGGCACCGCTGTCGCGAATCTGCTCCGCGGTGATGACCGTCACGCCGATCGGAGTCTGCTCCGGGCTCTGTTCGAAACGGTTGGCGGTGACGACGACCTTGGGGGAAGCGAGATCGCTCTCCGCCAGTCCGATCAGTGGGACGATGGACAATGCCGCGGTCAGCGCCGTGCCGGATCGAAATCCCATGATGTCCCCCACCCTGGTGGTGGCGTGCCCTCCGCACGCCTTGAATCGGAATGACATGACGCCATGGGTGGTCGGGGCAGCGACCGTCGGGAACCGACCGTCGCCGGTGTCCGCCCCCCGCGGAATCGTGCCGGTCGGGTTCCTGGCCGGTATCCGGGCTCGCGAGACCAAGGGCGCCGCCTTCCCATCGGGTGTCGGCCCGGGCTCAAGCCCGGGGCGACACGTGCCGACAGTGGCATCGTGACGCACTCATCCTCACTGACCGTTGCGGGGGCAGCACAGGCATCGCGGCGCGAACCGCTCACCTGTTTCCCGTTTAACCCTGCCGGGAAACCCGGCGCGGGCACCTGAAACTTGGGCTGGAGTGTAGCGCGAATCGATCCACGGGCCGAACGCACGCAGACCGGAGGTCCGGCGAGGCACGGGTCTTGCGCCAACGCGGGGATCGATGAAAGTTCTGCAAAACAGGATGCAAAACGTCTTGTTATCCGTTGACTCTTATGATTTTTCCTAAGTATAGTCCCAGCCATGGAAGCCGAACTGAACACCCTTGACGAGCGGATCCAGCACCTTATCCGGGTCGCGGAGCGGTTACGGTTGGAAAATGGGGAGCTGCGGCAGCAGCTCGTCGCATCGCAGAACGAAGGCAAGCTGATGCGCGACCGGATGACGGCGGCCCGTGTCCGCCTCGAGGGCGTCCTCACGCGCCTGCCGGAGGACAGCGGCACATGAGCAAGGAAGCGAAATCGCTCGACGTGCAGATTCTCGGTCGCGACTTCCGCATCTCGTGCACCGACGAGGAAGAGCCCGAGCTGCTGCGCGCCGTGGACTATCTCGATCGCAAGATGCGCGACATCCGCGACCAGGGCAAGGTCATCGGCACCGAGCGCATCGCGGTCATGGCCGCGCTCAACATTGCCCATGAATTGCTCACCACGCGCGTGCCCGGCGGATTTGATGTCGGCGAGGTCAAGCGTAGAATGCGTCACATGCAGTCGGTGATCGACGCAGCGCTGTCCAGTCAGGACGAGCTGTTCTGAGATCGCCCAAGCGAGGAATCGGGGAGTTCGCGATGCGATGGCGTCGCGGTGCCGTGAAGCTTCGCTCCCTGCGGTGTTCGCCAAGGCCGATGTTCTCTGAACCAATGCACTTCGTAGCGTTGTGAACCAGTCAGGCGCTTTTGTGCGCGTCCCACGTCGGACGTACCTGCGGCGCCCGGATCACGACCACTCTTGAACCGCCCGGTTCAAGGGACCCGGCCAAACGGCATTTGCGGGGGGCACCCGTAGTACGGAAGAGGCGGCTCGAGCCGCCTCTTCCTTTTTTCGAGACGAAGGCATCCGAACATGCGCCACTGGTTGATGAAGTCCGAACCCGACGAGGTCAGCGTCGACGACGTCGCCGGCATGCCGAAGAAGACCGTGCCCTGGTTCGGGGTGCGCAACTACCTGGCGCGCAACTACATGCGCGACCAGATGCAGCTGGGCGATCCGGTGCTCTTCTATCACTCGAGTTGTCCCGAGCCGGGCATCGCCGGGATCGCGAAGGTGGCGAGCACGCCCTATCCCGACGACACGCAGTTCGATCCGAAGGGCAAGTATTTCGACCCCAAGGCCACGCGTGAACAGCCGCGCTGGATGCTGGTCGACGTGAAGCTCGTGAAGAAGACGCGGCTCATCGGCCTGCCGGAACTGCGCGAGCACCCACAGCTCGCCAGGATGATCATCCTTCAGCGGGGCAACCGGCTGTCCATCACGCCGGTGACGCCCGAGGAGTGGCGCTTCATCGAAACGCTGTTCTAGCGTGCCAGAGCTCTCGATCTGGTGGCTGGTCTATCCCGCGATGGGGTTGTTCGCGGGTTTCTTCGCGGGCCTGCTCGGCGTCGGCGGCGGCCTCATCCTCGTCTCACTGATGGTAATCGCGTTCAATGCCCAGGGCTTTCCGGCAGATCGCGTGATGCACCTGGCGCTCGGCACGTCGATGGCCACCATCGTGTTCACGTCGATGAAGAGCGCCTGGTCGCACCACACCCACGGCGCGGTGCGCTGGGACATCGTGCGCAACTCCGCCTTCGGCCTGGTCGCGGGCACGCTGCTCGGTGCGGTGATCGCCGAACAGTTCCGCTCCAAGTGGCTGGCGATGGTGTTCCTCGCATTCGTGATCTATTCCGCGATCAACATGCTGTTCGACCTGAAGCCCAAGGCGTCGCGGCAATTGCCCGGGCCGGTCGGATTGCAGGCGAGTGCCGGCGTGGTGGGCGTGATGTCGGCGCTGGTGGGTGCGGGTGGCGGCTTCGTCAGCATCCCGCTCATGAGCCTGTGCAACGTCCCCATGCGCCAGTGCGTGGCGACCTCCTCGGCGCTGGGTATCCCCATCGCGCTCGCGGGCGTGGTCGGTTACCTGTGGATGGGCTGGGACAAGGATCACCTGCCCGCCTTGTCCATCGGCTACGTCTACCTGCCCGCGTTCGTGGGCATCGTGGCCGGCACCTTCGTCACGGTACCCATCGGCGCGAGGCTCACGCACACCCTTCCGATTCGCAAACTCAAGCGTGTGTTCGCGGTGGTGCTGTCGATCCTCGCCGCGAAGATGCTCTACGGGCTGCTCTGAGGTGACGTTCCCCCGATAGGCCTTTCGGCCTCTCCCCCGGGGGCCAGCCCTCTTAGGGCGGCCTGGCGAGGGCTGAGTTCCGGCTACTGCGGCAGGGGTACCTCGAGGAAGCTGTAGATCTTCCACATCTCCTCTTCGGAGAGCTTGCCTTTCCAGGCCGGCATCTGAGTGCCCTTCTTGCCGTTGATCACGACCTTCAGGAATGCCTGACCCTTCAGCCTGGACTTGCGCAGGTTCGGGCCGCGCGAGCCGGTATCCGCGTGACAGATGTAGCAGGTGCTCCGGTACAGGCGCTGACCCTCGGCGATGGACTCCGCGTTGCCGCTGAACGGATTCTCCGCGTTCTCCCAGACATAGGTGTCGGCCTCGATCTTGGGCGGCTGGTGCGCCTGACCGGCGGCATCGCCGACCGTCAGCAACGCGGCGAAGGCACACAGGAAGTACGAGTGGATCTTCATCGTGGGATTCGAACGCGCGGCGCGCCATCCGCGTGGACGGCGCGCCGCAGATTACAAGGACAGCAGTTACTTCGGCACCGGCGTCAGGGCGCCCTCGATGTTCGTCACGCCCCATTTGCCGCTACCCGCTTTCGCGTGGCTGGCGTTGTCGAGCGCGAACACGAACAGGCTGTTGCCCTTCGGCGCGCTGTAGTAGAAGCTCGGATCGCCGCCGAGGCCCGAGAGAATCGCGACGTACTGCTTGCCGCCGATTTCATAGGTCACCGGCGAAGCGTTGATACCGGAACCGGTCTGGTAGCGCCACAACACCTTGCCGCTCTTCGCGTCGGCAGCATAGAAGAAACCGAGCTGGTCACCGGTGAAGACGAGGCCCGACTTGGTCGCGAGCACGCCCGCGAACACCGGCAGCGGGCTCGGGATCTCCCATAGCCACTTCTTGTTCTGCACGTCGAAGGCGCGGAGGCGGCCGACCGTGTCACCGAGCGTGTGCATCTTGTAGTCCATGCCCATGTACACCTTGCCCGGCTCGTACTTGATGTCCTCGGGTTTGTAGCCGGTCAGCGCCATCGCCCACGTGTTGGTCGGGACGAACGCGACCTTCATGTCCGGATTGAACGCCATCGGGAACCAGTTGGTTCCGCCTTCGAGTCCCGGGATGATCGGCAATACCGGTTGCCCGTCGGCGAGCGGGCGCATCTTCTCGTTCACCGTCGGCCGGCCCGTGACCGGATCGAGGCCCGAGGTCCAGTTGATGCCTTCGAGCGTCGGCACGGCATAGATGAACTTGCCGTTGGTGCGGTCGAGCACGTAGAAGAAACCGTTGCGGTTGGTCTGCAGCGCGGCCTTCACCGGCTTGCCGCCGACGGAGATGTCGGCGAGGATCGGCGCGTTGTTGCCGTCGTAATCCCAGCCGTCGTTGGGCGTGTACTGGAAGCCCCAGCGGATCTTGCCGGAGTCGGGATCGAGCGCGATCAGGGAGGCCGTCCACTTGTTGTCGCCGGTGCGCAGGTTCGACGTCCACGGACCGGGGTTGCTCGTGCCCCAGTAGAGCAGGTTGAGCTCCGGATCGAAGGCACCCGATTGCCACGTGGCACCGCCGCCCGTTTTCCAGGTATCGCCGGGCCAGGACTCGTTGCCGGGTTCGCCCGGTCCGGGGATGGTGTAGGTGGTCCACTTCTCTTCGCCGGTGTTCGCGTCATAGGCGCGGATGTAGCCACGGATGCCGTACTCGCCTCCCGCGACGCCGACGATGACGTTGCCCTTCACCACCAGAGGTGCACCGGTGGCGGAGTAGCCCGTCTTCCAGTCATCGATGACCTTCTCCCAGGTGACCGCGCCGGTGTCCTTGTTGAGCGCAACGACCCGCGCATCCAGCGTCAGCACGTAGACGAGGTCGCCGTGGATCGCGACACCGCGATTCACCGGGCCGCAGCACAGCACGGTGCCGAGCCCTTCCGGTTCCTCGGGTGCCCAGTGCCAGAGGCGGCGGCCGGTGACCGCGTCGAAGGCGAAGACGTTGGAGTGGGAGCCGGTCGCATAGAGCACGCCGCCGTGGACCACGGGCGTGGCCTCGAGGCCGTCGAGCGAATTCAGCCCGGCGGTCCAGACCGGCCGCAGATTCTTCACGTTCGCGGGCTTGATCTGCGTAAGCGGGCTGAAGCGCTGGTTGTCGTAGCTACGGCCGTACATCAGCCAGTCGCTCCGGTTCTTTCCCGCCGCGGCGAGATCGGCGTCGGAGGGACCCGCCATCGCGGCGGACGGCAATCCGGCGAATACGGCTGCGATGAGCCAGTTGCGCAACGATCGGTTATTCACGGTGGGGGTCTCCTTGTTCTTGCGGTGGGAGGAAAACTCGCGGCCCTGGTTTCAGGCCGCTCGGCGGTGTTCGTTCGAAACCGGTTTCGATGACGGTTCGAGGCCGATGAAACGGAAATCCACGTCCGGGACGCGCCCGCTGACGATGTCGGCGATGGCGCGGCCCGATCCGCACGCCTGCGTCCAGCCGAGCGTACCGTGGCCGGTATTGAGGAACAAGTTGGCGAGGCCGAAGCGACCGATCAGGGGCACGTTGCCCGGCGTCGCGGGCCTGAGACCGGTCCAGAAGCGCGCCTGCGCCAGGTCGCCGAAGCCGGGAAAGAGGTCCTCGGTGCGTTTGACGATGGCTTCGCATCGCACCCGGTTGATACTCGTGTCGTACCCGGTCAGCTCGGCGGTGCCGGCCGCCCGCAACTCGCCGCCGAGGCGCGAGAACACGAGCTTGTGCTCGTCGTCGGTGAGGCTCACCGTGGGCGCACGGCTGGAATCGGCGATCGGCACCGTGATCGAGTAGCCCTTCGCCGGGTAGACTGGAATCGACAATCCGAGCGGCCGCAGGAGCAGCGGGCTGTAGCTGCCGAAGGCCAGCAGGTAGGCATCCGCGGTGATCGTTGCCTCGTCGCCGTCGCCGCCAACCACGCGCACACCCTCGATACGATCACCGGCCCGGAGCAGTTCACGGACCTGGGCGCCGAATCGGAACGCGACCCCGCGCGCGGCGCACAGCCGCGCGAGCTCCGTGGTGAACTTGTGCGCATTGCCCGATTCGTCGGTCGGCGTGTAGGTGCCGCCCGCGATACGGCTGCGTGCGGTCTCGAGTGCGGGTTCGATCGCCACGCATTCGGCAGCGGTCTTCACCTGGCGCTCGACGCCGAACTCGCGCATGACTCGCGCCGGCTCCAGCGCCGCTTCGAACTCGGCCGGGTTGGTGTAGAAATGGAGGATGCCGCGTTCGAGCTGGTCGTAGCGGATGTCCGTCTCGGCCCGCAACGCCTGCAGCGCGGTGCGGCTGTACACGCCCAGGTTGAGAATCTGGAGGATGTTGTCGCGCGTACGACCGGGCAGGCACTCCCGCAGGAAGCGCAGGCCCCAGGACCACTGGGCCGAGTCGGCACGCAGCCGGAACAGCAGCGGTGCATCCTCCTTCGCCAGCCATTTCAGGATCTTCGCCGGCGCGCCGGGATTGGCCCACGGTTCCGCGTGACTCACGGAAATCTGCCCGCCGTTGGCGAAGCTGGTCTCGAGCCCCGCTGCGGGCTGTCGATCGACCACGGTCACTTCATGACCGGCCTTCGACAGATACCAGGCCGACGCGGTACCCACCACGCCGGCACCCAGCACGAGCACACGCATGTCCGAGGATCCTTGTGCGGAACGCCGCACGGATGACGCAGCGCACAAAGTAAGTGCCCGGGCACTCGCGTGTCAATCGACCTCGCGTTCGGACTACGGTTTCGGCGTATCGGTCCGGGTCTCGTCCAACGCCGCGGTGACTTCCGGCGGGTAGGGCGTCAGGCTCCCGGTCGCGGCCCAGCCGCGTTCGCGGGCCGTGTCGGCGATGGTCGCGATGCGCTCATCGTCGAGCGGGTGGGTGCTGAAGAACTCCGGGGGCCTGGTCTTGCCGGCAAAGGATTCCTTCAGCTTCCGGAAGGTATCGTCGGCACCGCCCGCATGGCCATACGCCTTCACGACGGCCTCAAGGCCCACCGCATCGGCATCGCGTTCCTGGTCGCGCGAGAAGCTCATCATGGTGAGCAACCCGGCCGGTCCGAGTGCCCGGCCGACCAGGTCGCCGCCGGCTGCCGACGAGACCACGGTCAGGGCGACGCCGACCACGATTCCACGCCCCATCGTGGAGATCGGATGCCGCAGCTTCACGTGCGCGATCTCGTGCGAGATCACCATCGCCAGCGCGTTCTCGTTGGGCATCCGCCGCATCAACCCGCCATAGACCGCGACGTGCCCGCCGAGGGTGGCGAAGGCGTTCACCGTGTCGTCCGGCAGGTAATGCACCGTGATCGTCATTCCCGGTGGCAGGTCGTGCGCCGCGACGATCTTGCGGGTGACCCCATCCAGATAGTCGACGACGGGCTTCGATCCGGGCTGATCGAGCTGGCCGGCGAAGCGGTTGGCGATGGCGAGCTCGGTCTCGAAGGGGATGTATTTCGCCACGTGTCCCGCCACGAGCGCGAGGATTGCGACGACGACGACCAGCACGACCAGGATGCCCCCCAGAAGGCGAGCGAAATCCGCCAGCGGATGCGTGTGGCTGACGTTGATCCCGTCCGGAATCTGCGGGTTCGAATAGTCAGGCAAGCAAGGCCGTCCCGTACGCCAGCATTTCCACGCCCTTGAGGCTGCCGGCCTTGCGGCCCGGAATGGAAAAGGTCTGGAACTTCACGTTCACGATCATCTTCGAGCCGCGCCCGCGCGCTTCCTCCTTCATGCGCAGGATGGCCTCGCGGCGAGCGCGATCCAGCAGTGTCTCGTAGGTCTTCATGCGACCGCCGACGATGCTCTGCAAGCCCGCGACCACGACCTTGAAATAGTCGGCCGAGACCACGACGCTGCCGGCCACCAGATCCTGCTGCAACGGCTCGAGCGTCGGCGGGAAACGGCTGGCGAACAGCATGATGTCGCGCAGTTCCTGTTCGCGCGCCCGGATCGAACGGTAGTGCCTCGCCTCCAGGATGCGCCCGACGACGTAGCCGATCACCACGAGGGTGACGAATATGACGAGATCCCACATGGCGGCTTACTCGAGGAACACGGCGGTGCCGTAGGCGAGCATCTCCGCCGCGCCCTGGGTAATCGACGAGGTGCTGAAGCGCACGTTGAGGACCGCATTGGCGCCGACCGACTGGGCCTGCTGGACCATGCGCTCGGTGGCCTCCTCGCGGGCTTCCTTGAGCAGTTCGGTATAGCCCTTCAGCTCGCCGCCGACGATGTTCTTGAGGCCGGCCAGGATGTCCTTGCCGACATGCTTGGATCGCACGGTGCTGCCCTGTACGAGGCCGAGGTGCTTGCCGACGCGTTTGCCGGGGATGATTTCGAGATTGGTGACGAGCATGGAGCCTCCGATTGGGCGGGCAGTGGCGGGGGTCATGACCGAAGCATCTAGCGCGCCAGACGGCCACCCGAAAAATCACCTCAAGAAAGTGTCCGGACCGCCGAAATAGGTGCGTCGCCGGGATCGGGTTTCATTCCTCCCGGCAATGGACGAGCTACAAGGGCAAACCCGTCGAAAGACGGGGACGCAAAGCCACCGGGCTACCCGGGAGAGCATCTCTCCCGAATGCCAGCGGGGCTGCCGGTTCGAGGGACCGTGACGTTTCCCCGCCAGCGCGTGTCGTCGCCCGGTAGTCGTCGGTTCGAACACTGAACCTACGGAGCGACGCAAACATGTGGCACTGGCAAACCCCGGCAATCCCCGTCATGGCGGCAGTCCTGGCGACGTTCCTGCCGGCACCCGCGGAATCGGCGACCGACATCGATCAGGCCTTCGCGGCCGCGGTCCGTACCGCCGCGGACCCTGCGTGGCAACCCCGACTGCGGCACGTCACGGACCCGTCCATCACCACGGCCCTGGCTGCGTTCGCCAGGCCGGCCGATTGCGAAGTAGCCGCCCTCAGGAACTCCTCGTTCCTGGACACCACGCTCGCGCAGCTGGACCCGTCGGATCGCGCGCCGTATCTCGAGGGCCTGCTGGCCCATGAAATGGGACACTGCGCCGAACAGCACGCGAATGCGTCCCCCGGGTTCATCAAGGCCCAGGCCGTGGCGAGCGATTCCGCGCGCGCCGGCGAAGCATCGGCCCAGGTGCAGCGCGCCGAACTCCTGGCCGACATCTACATGGGGCTCTATCTCACCGATCGTCACGCCGATCGCGCCGACCGACTCATGCGCTTCCACCTGAGCCGCAGGGCGCTGGCGTCCGACATCGATCCCGATCACAACAGCGCGCGCTTCCTGCGCGTGGAACACATCGAACGCCGCACGGGCGAATCGATGTTGCAGGCCGCTCTGCGAATCCGCGACGCCGTGACCCCGACCCGCTAGTACCGACGGTCGTTCACGGCACGCTGCAACTCATGCTCGCGTCGGTATCCATGTGACGCAGCACCGGATCGCGATCGATAAATAGCGGGGGCGTGGGCAGGCGCGAAAACCGCCCGTTCTGATCGAGATACCCGACCTCGCCACGCGCGAGGCCCTGTTCCGTACCGCCACCCCGCAGCACGACGGCGCCATCCCGGACGTAGACGTAAGTGCCCGCGGAAGAGAAGTCCTGCTTCTGCGGACCGAACACCGTATCCGGATCGCCATCGATCGCGTCCGGCCGGGGTGACTTGTCGTCGAGGAAGTAGCGCGGCACCGCATCGAACTTGCGCGGTGCCTTGCCCGGGCCGGAAACCTGACCGGCCTGCCCCTCGCACAGATCGAGGTTGCCCTGCTCGGTCAGCATCGTCGTGCAGCCCTTCCAGGTGTAAGCCGCCAGTCCGTCGAGTTCGTCCGAGGCGACCGGCGCCTCGCTCGCGCACGGTCCGGTACAGCGCAGATCGAATCCCGTACCGCGGATGCCGATGGTCGCTACCGAAGTACCGAACTGCACCTGCGACGGGTTGCGCTGGGCGACGAGACCGGTCACCGCGCGCAGGCTGCCCTTGAGCAGGCGCAGGATCGCGTTGCCGCGCTCCGGATTCGCGGCTTCGTAGCGGAATGTGTCCACGAGGAATTTCGTGTCGGCCTTGAGCACGACGCGCATGCCGTCGCGAAACAGGATGACTGCCAGCGCGGACGGTGCCGTGATCAGAGTGTCGCCGCCGTAGAAAGTCTCGCCTGCCGCCAGCGGCCGCGGTCCGGCCCCTCGATCCACCTGGAGCCGGCCCTGCACACTCATCACCCGTCCCGCGAAGCTTGGCAACGGGGGCAGATCCGTCTTGGCCGCCACCTTCGTCTCGGCGACGCAATCGTCGGTGCACATGCGGACGACGAAATCGGTGCCGCGGATACCGATCGTCGCGGTGCCGGCGCCGAGCTGGAATGCATCCGGTCGTCGCTTGCCCATCAGGCCCGTGACGGTTCGCAGGCCGCCTTTGAGCAGGCGCAGCAGCGCCCCGTCCTCCTGCGGCTTCGCCTCGTTGTAGCGGTACTTCTCGACCTTGAACACGGACTGCGGGCGCAACAACACCTGGGTGCCGTCGGCGAAATCGAGCCGAGTCTGGCTGGCCGCTTCCGTGCGCAGCGTGTCGCCCGTCTCGAGTGCAGTGCCATCTGCGGCGAACTTCACGCCGCCCGCCGCCCGTTCGATGATGACCACACCGCTCACGCCTGATGCACGCGCGGCGGGTTCGGCGGCATGGCCGGCCACCGTCCACAGGCACAGTACTGCCACCGCGACGATCCGCGTCCTGGACACTATCGACATTGTGGAATGCTCCGGCGTTCGGTTCCGACCACGCCTTGGCTACCCGGGCCGAGAGCGGGTTTCGGCGGTTCTGGGAAGTTGAACAGCAGACCACGTTCCGATGCGGTAACCACCACGTTGGTGGCTAACGGTCCGCCTTCGAGCGCTCCGGTCAGTAGTGGAAGCTGCAACGTGCCACCTCCGAGTGGTGGTGGTGGCGGTGGCGGCACCACTAGCGCTCCGTACGTGATGAACAGATTGCTGTTCAACACTGCAGGCGCGCCGCCCGCGAAGAATCCCGACGATCCAGCAGATGTCACCTCGACGCCGTTGACGGTGTAGCCGCCCGAACTCAAGGTCGGGAAGTTCACGTACACGCTGCTCGGCGAGAAAGACTGCACCTGCGCCGTACCGCCCGAGCCGTCGATGAATTCGATCGGTCCCGCGAGCCGGATCGGCTGCGCGAAGCTGCCGACATCGGGAGTGCCGTTGATGAAGGCATTGGAGCTTGGTCCGGTCCCGCCGATCAGTCGCGTGGTACCGCCGACGTTGATCGTGCAGGGTCCGCCACCGGACTGCACGAAGGCGCTCGCCCCCTCGCCGGAACCGCCCTGCAATACCAGGTCGCCCGACGCGTTCACCGTCACGCCGGTACTGCCGCTGATACCGGCGCGACTGCCGAGCGCCACGACCCGCAGGGCGCCGTTGCTCACGCTGACCGACGTCGTACCCGCCGCGTGCACCCGATTCAACACGAGGTCACCCTGCGTGTGCGTGATGGCCATCACACGCCAGCGGGTGCCGAGCGAACCGCCGGTCGCGTTGTAGCGGTTGGTCACGTTGAAAGTGCCGGTGCCGTCCACGCTGCCACCGGATTGCGTGAAGTTCGCGACGTTCACCGTTCCAGCGCCGTTCACCGCACCCGACCCCACCGACAGATTGGTGGCGTTCAGGGTGCCTTGCGCATCGACAGTCCCGCCGCTGACGTTGAGCGACGTGAACGTGACGGTTCCGCCTGTCGCCAACGTTCCGCCCTGGCCCACGTTGACGATCTGGGATTGCGCGGCGCCGTTCAGTGCGAGCGTCCCGCCGGAGACGTTGGTGGTGGCCGCGGAATAGGACCCAGTCGACGTCACCGTCGCACCGGACACCACCACCGTGCCGTTGCCCGACAGCGGTCCGGTGAGCGTCTGGATTCCGGATGCAAAAGCGAGCGTCGTCCCGGATCCGAGCAGGAAGCTGCCGGTATGGCTCGCGTCGCCGTTGAGCGCAAGGCTGCCGGTCCGCAGATCGAGTGTGCCCGCGACAGTCATGGGCGCGGTGTTGTTGAAGGTGCCACCATTGAGGACGAGCGTCGCGCCGGACACGATGGTGGAGATGCCGGCGGTGGTGAGGCTCCCCGAGCGCACTTCGAGCGAGCCGGCCTGCAGACCGAGACCGCCGATGTTGAGCGTCGGACCGTCGAGCACGCGGGCGCCGGTTCCTGCGATGTCGAACAACGCTCCATTCGCCATGGTCAGCGTGCCGGGACCGCCGAGCGTACCGCCGTTCCACGCGAAGACGCCGCTGTTCTTGGTCAGCGTCGAGCCCGCGTTGAGCAACAGGATTCCGTTGTTCTGGTCGAAGCGCGCGCCGTTGACGGCGCTGGAGCCGGTCACGTTCAACGTCCCGGTATTGGTCACGCTGCCCGCGACGGTGCTGTTGCCGAGATTGAGGGTACCCCGGTTGTCCAGGAGTCCTGAACCGCCGAGTGTCTGACCGCTCAATGACACGACGGCACCCACCGGTATCAGCGTTCCGGCGCCGGTCCCGACGAGATTCAAGCTGCCCCCGTTCACTTGAACCAGTCCGTTGGTGAGGCGGCTGCCGTCGCCCAGGTTGTGGGTTCCGCCGCTGAATGCCACGGTGCCGCCGGTGTCCGCTTCGAACGCACCGGTGTGCGTTCCGCCCGCCTGCAGCGCCACGCTCGCGTTGGCGGCGGCCCGCACCAGACCTGCGTTGGTGAACGACGTGCTGCCCACGGTTCCGGCCACGCCGGCAACCGTCGTCAACGTTCCATTGTTGACGAAGCTGCCCGATCCGGAGCCGGTGCCGATAGCGTTGGTTTCGACGAAAGTGAACGTACTCGCATTGGCGATTGACGCCCCATCGTTCAACTGCAGCACGGCGTTGGTGTTCAGGCCGAGGTTCATCACTCCGGCATTCACCAGTGCCACATTGGTGAGTGCGCGTGTCGCCCCGCTCATGTTGAACCGCGCCGGCGCTGCGACCTGCAGCAAGGAGCCACCGCTGCCCACGATGCCGCCGCCGGACCAGTTGACGATGCCGTTGACGCTGAGCGTGTCGTTGGCGTCGATCAGGGCGTTGCCACCCGACTGGTTCCACGTGCCGTTGAGCGCAACGGTACCGAAGACGAGATTGGCAGACTGGTTCAGCACGCCGTTCACGCTCGCACCGTCGGCGAAGCTGTGGGTGCCGCTGCTGAACTGCACGCCGGTACCGTTGAGCGTGGTGGTGCCACTGTAGCTGCTCGAACCCGAGTGCAGCTGGAGCGAGGAGCCAGCCGCGTTTGCCTGCAGCGTTCCACCGTTGTTGGCAAAGGTGGTCGGCTGGACGGTGCCCGTGCGGCTCGCGGCGGCAGCGATGGTGCCGGTATTGGTGAGGCTGCCCGAGCCCGACACGCTACCGATCGCGTTGGTCTCGGTGAACGTGAGCGTCCCACTGTTCGTGATCGACGCACCGTCGTTCAACTGCAGCATTCCATTGGTGTTCAGGCCCACGTTCACGGCGGAGCCGGGACCCGCATCGACACGAGCGTTGGTCAGCGCCTTGGTGCTACCTGTGATGTTGAGCGTGTCGCCCGAGGACAGTGCGAGAGCCGAGGTGGGTCCCGAGCCGACGATACCGCCACCTGACCAATTGGCCGTACCGTTCAACGTGATTGTCTTGCCGGCACCCAGCAAGGCCGTGCCGGCGCTCAGGTTCCAGACACCGGCCAGCACCGTGTCGCCGTAGACGATGTTCGTTGCCTGATTGAACTGGCCGACGACACTGGCGCCATCGGCAAACGTGTGCGTCCCCGCGTCGAATTGCACTCCGGTACCGGTGATCGTCGTTGCGCCGGAGTAGCTGCTGTTCCCGGAGCGCATCCGCAGGACCGACCCGGAGCCCGTCTGCAGGGCTCCGCCACCATTGCTGAAGCTCGTGGATTCGACCGTGCCGGTCCGGCCGGCGGCCACGGCGATCGTCCCGGCATTGGCAAAGCTGCCCGACCCGGAAACGGTACCGATGGCGTTGGTCTCCGCGAAAGTGAGTGCGCCGCTGTTCGCGATCGAGGCACCGTCGTTCAGCTGCAGCATGCCGTTGGTGTCGAGCCCGACGTTCACCTGGCCGGCATTGGTCAGGGCGACATTGGTCAAGCCGCGCGTCGCGCCGCTCACGTTCAGCACGTCGCCCGTGGTAAGCGCGAGCGCTGCGCCTGGCCCCGCACCGAAGATACCGCCGCCGGACCAGTTCGCCGTGCCGTTCAACGTCAACGTATCACCCGCCGCGATGCTGGTGGAACCTCCAGACTGGTTCCACGTTCCGTTGATGGCCGTCGAATTGAACGTGATGGCGCTGGACTGGTTCACCTGGCCCGTGACCGTCGCGCCGTCGCTGAACGTGTGTGCCCCGCCATCGAACCGGACACCGGTACCAGCGACGGTCGTCGTACCACTGTAGCTGCTCGACGCGGAACGCATCTGCAGCGAAGAGCCCACCGCGCTCGCCTGCAGCGTTCCGCCGTTGTTGGCGAACGTGGTCGACTGGACGGTGCCCGTGCGGCTCGCGGCGGCAGCGATGGTGCCGGTATTGGTGAGGCTGCCCGAGCCCGACACGCTACCGATCGCGTTGGTCTCGGTGAACGTGAGCGTCCCGCTGTTCGAAATTGACGCACCGTCGTTCAACTGCAGCATGCTGTTCGTGCTGAGGCCCAGATTCATCTGGCCGGCGTTGACAACGGCGACGTTGACCAACGCCTTCGTTGCGCCACTCACATTCACGGTGGCGGGCGCGGCGATCTGCAGCACCGAGCTGGTGCCCGCACCATTGATGCCCCCCCCCGACCATGCGAACTGGTTCGCGATGGACACCGTCGCGCCAGCCCCGACGTTGAGCGCGCCACCATTGAGGGTGATCGATCCAGCCGCCAGGTTTGCGTTAGCCTGCAAGATACCGCCCGTGATCGCCAGTGTCTGACCGACGGACGATGCGCCGTTGAGCAAGAACGTCCCACCGGCCAGGAGGAAGCTCTCTTCGCTCACGAGTCGATTCACGGCGCCGCCGTTCGCCGCAGTAATGGTGATGCTGCCGGGCGCCGCCACGTACACATCGTCCGTTGCCGTTGGCACTGCGCCGGTGTTCCATTGCGCGGTATCGTTCCAGCTGCCATCCGAAGTGCCGATCCAGCACACGCTGAAGCCGGTGGGACACACGATGGAGCCACCGGTGGTGATCGCGATCGTGAGGCCGTTGGCTCCGTAGGTCGGGGTAAGCGCCGGGAATGCCGCGCCACCGACGGCTTCGAAGGCTCCGGTACGGGATGCGTAGGTGAGAACGTCGGCGTACGCACTCGCGCCGGATGGCGTGTAGCCGTTGATGGCGACCAGTTCCAGCAATCCACCCAATGCCGCGTTGCCCGACACGGCGAGCACGTCCGAATCGCCCGGCGCGGTACCGATCGTCTCGATCTCGATCACGCCCGTGCCGGTTTGCACGAAGTTTCCGCCGAGATTGAGCGTGCCGATGGTGCCGGCACCCGCCGGGCGCAGGGTGCCGGCATTGGTGAGCGTGCCACCGGCGAGCACGAGGGTCCCGGACGCGTTGATATCACCGGTCTGGTTGTTGTTGAGGTTGGCGCCAAGGATGTAGGCGCCCGTACCGGTCTTCTCGATGGTCCCGGTGTTGTTCACCGTGATCGTGCCGCTGGCGTTGTAGACGTGGCTCAGCCGCGTGCCGGCCAGCGTCAGCGTCCCGGCGTTGTTGATCACACTCGTGCCGGGTTCGGATTCGATCTCGCCGTTGAAGATCGCGCTCGCACCGTTCTGTATCTCCAGCGTGCGACCGGCCAACTGCGTGCTGGCGGTGCTGCCGCTCGCCGTCAGTACGGCGCCGGAGGCGAGACGAACGGTGCCGTTGCCCGTCCACGTACCGCCGCTCCAGGTGGAGCCGGGACCAGTGAGCGTCACTACGCTCGCGCCCGCGAGCACGCCCGCGCTCTGCGTCAACTGCGGCGTGCTCACCGCGCCATTGAAGGTCGTCGTACCACCGCTCAACGTGAGCTGCGACAGGGTCATCGACGGGGCGAAGCTCGCACTGCCGTTGCTGGTCTGTACCGTACCGGAGAAGCCGAAGTTCGCTGTGGTGGTGTTGACCACGAGACTGCCGCCGCTGGTGCGCAGCGTCCCGCTGCCCGAGAGGCTCGAGGCGCTGGTGAAGGTCTGCGTCCCGAAGGCTTGCTCGAGGACGCTGCCGCCGATCGCGAAGGTACCGTTGCTGGCGCCGGAGCCGGCCAGGCGCAGTGTCCCGCCCTGGATGTTCACGGTACCGTCGTTGTTGAAGTCGGTGCCCAGATCGTAAACGCCGGCGCCGGTCTTGTTGATCGTGCCGGTGTTGTTCACCGTGATCGTGCCGCTGGCGTTGTAGATGTGGCTCAGCCGCGTGCCCGCCAGGGTCAGCGTGCCGGCATTCGCGATCACGCTCGTACCGGGCTCGGATTCGATCTCGCCGTTGAAGGTCGCGCTCGCACCGCTCTGGATCTCCAGCGTGCGACCCGCAAGCTGCGTGGTGGCGGAGCTGCCATTGGCGGTCAACGATGCACCCGGGTTCAGGCGCACGGTGCCGTTGCTGGTCCACGTTCCACCGGTCCAGGTCGATCCGGCGCCGGTCAGCGTCACCAGACTCCCGCCTGCAAGCGTGCCGCCGCTCTGACTGAGCAACGGCGTGATGACGCTGCCGTTGAAGGTCGTCGTACCGCCGGAGAGAGCCACGTGCGACGGCGTGAGATTCGCGGCGAAACTCGCCAGTCCGCCGGTGTTCCGGATGACGCCCGTATGCGCGAATCCGGCAGTCGGCGTGTTCACCGCCAAGGTACCGCCGGACACCAGCAACTCGCCGACGCCGGTCACGCCGGATGCGTTGGTCAACGTCTGCGTTCCGCCGGCGTGCTGATAGGTCGCCGAGGCGGCGATATCGAGATCGCCCGTGCTGGTCCCATTGCCGTCGTTCGTGAGATTGCCGGCGAGGACATTCAACACCGCGTCGTTGTTCAGATTGGCGCCAAGGCTGTAGGTGCCCGTGCCGGTCTTGTTGATCGTGCCGGTGTTGTTCACCGTGATCGTGCCGCTGGCGTTGTAGATGTGGCTCAGCCGCGTTCCCGCCAGGGTCAGCGTGCCGGCGTTGGCGATCACGCTCGTCCCGGGCTCGGATTCGATCTCGCCGTTGAAGGTCGCGCTCGCGCCGCTCTGGATCTCCAGCGTGCGACCCGCAAGCTGCGTAGTAGCAGAGTTGCCGCTGGCCACGAGATCGGTCCCGGTGTTCAGCACCACGCGGCCACCACCGCTCCACGTGCCACCGCTCCAGGTGGAGCCGGGACCGCTCAGCGTGAGCGTACTTGCGCCGGCGAGCGTACCGCCGCTCTGGGTCAGCCGTGGCGTGCTCACCGCAGCATTGAAGGTCGTCGTACCACCGCTCAACGTGAGCTGCGACAGGGTCATCGACGGTGCAAAGCTCGCACTGCCGCTGCTGGTCTGCACCGTGCCGTTGAAGCTGAAGTTCGGTGTGGTGGTGTTCACGACCAGACTGCCGCCGCTGGTGCGTAGCGTTCCACTGCCCGAGAGGTTCGAAGCGCTGGTGAGCGTCTGGGTACCGCCGGCCAGTTCGAGCACGTTGCCGCCGATCGCAACGACGCCGTTGCTGGTGCCGGAGCCAGCCAGGCGCAGTGTCCCGCCCTGGATGTTCACGGTACCGTCGTTGTTGAAGTCGGTGCCCAGGTCGTAGACGCCGGCGCCGGTCTTGTTGACCGTCCCGGTGTTGTTCACCGTGATCGTGCCGCTGGCGTTATAGATGTGGCTCAGCCGCGTGCCCGCCAAGGTCAGCGTGCCGGCATTGTTGATCACGCTGGTGCCGGGCTCGGATTCGATCTCGCCGTTGAAGGTCGCGCTCGCACCGCTCTGGATCTCCAGCGTGCGACCCGCGAGCTGCGTAGTGGCAGAGTTGCCGCTGGCGGTCAGTACGGCGCCGGAGGCGAGACGCAACGCGCTGCCGCCGCTCAGGACACCACCGCTCCAGGTGGACGCGCCCGTCAACGTGAGGTCGCCGGCACCGCCGAGTCCGCCGCTGGACAGCGCGAACGACGATCCCGCTCCCACGAACGACGACCCGGCGAGCGTCAGCGTCGCGCCGTTGATCGTGACGCCGTCGAACGCGAACAGGCGTCGCGCCGCCAAGGCACCGGAGGACAATGCGACGTTGATCGTGCCCGGTTGATCGATCAGCACGATGTCCGTGGCCGTCGGAACTCGATTGAGGTTCCAGTTGGCTGCCGTCGTCCAGGCCCCGGAACCGTTGAGGGTCCAGAGAAGAATCGGATCGCTGCTGATCGCTTGCAGGAACGCGTTGCGCACGTCTGTTTGCACCGTCCACGTGGCGGTGCCCGTGACCGATCGGAAATTGCCGGACAGAGCCTGCGCGGTCACGACCCGCAGGATATCGCCGGCGGTCTCCGTGTAGGCCCCGAACCGGATGACATTGACCGCGCCGCCGAGGGTGGCCGTCCCCGTGACGTCGATCGCGTCGTATTGCGTGCCGCGCGCGAGCCCTTCGACTTCGATATCGAGGACGCTGTTGGTGCCGAGCACGAGATTGCCGCTGATCGTCGCCAGGCCCGGCGAATTGCCCGGGCCGAATCGCCCGTTGTTGGTGAGCGTGATACCCGTGCCCAGCGTGATCGTGCCGCCGATCTGCAATCCGCCGCCGACCGCCGTGTTGTTGTTGACGAGAGCATGGCCGGTCGTGGACAGGGACGCGCCCTGCACGACGCGGATCAGCCCCTGATTGTCGATCGATCCGGTCGCGTTCGCGAACAGCGAAATGGAGCGGCCGGATTGGTCGACGGCGATCGTGCCCTGATTGATGAGTGCGGTCGTGTTGCCGCTACCGATCGACCCGTTGCCGTTGGCACCCGAGCGCACGAGCAACCCTTGCCCCAATGTCAGCGTGCCGGTGTTGTTGGCGCTGATCGCGCCGTTGCCGAGCACGATCTCCGCCGTGCCGCTGCCTCCACGGGTGATCGCGCGGGCGACGCCGGTACCCGTGAGCGTCAGCACGCCGCCGCCTTCGAGGTTGACGGTGCGTCCGCCCTGGATCGCGAGACCGTTCGGAACGTTGAGATTCCGGCTCGCGAGCGTGAGATTCTGGTCGAGCGTCACGCCGTCGAGCGTTCCGGAGGACGGACCGACCGTCATGGCGGCGCCGGCATCGCGCAAGGTGCCGTTACGGATCGTGCCGGCGGAGAGTTCGACGCCGCCGGTTGCGGCAGTCATGGCGAAGACGCCGCCTTGCAGGTCGAAGATCGCCGAACTTCCGATCCGGACCGTGCCTCCGTTGGCATCGAATACACCGAGCGATGCCGGGTTGAACGTACCGCTCAGGGCGAGAACGCCGCCGTTCGAGGCGCCGACCAGGCCGCTATTGGTCATCCCGGTCGCGACGAGGTTGATGGTCTGGCCGGATACGTCCGCGTCGATCTCGCCGCTGTTGGTGAAAACCCGGCCGTTGTTGTTGATCGTTCCGCTGCCGCCGGTGGAATGGATCAGGACACCCGAACCGATGTCGAGCGTGCCGCTGTTGTGATAAAGGTTGCTGCCCGTACCGGAGGCGAAGGCGACCTCGGCCGTCCCGGTGCCGCCGCGCAGCAGGCTGTTGGCCGCGGCTCCATTGAAGACGAGCGTCGCCGACGTGCCCGCCGAGCCCAACGATAGCCGGTGGCCACCCACGATCGTGAGCGTGCCGGGCACGGAGATGGTCGAGTTGCCGGCCGCGACCAGATCGGTGTCGAGCGTCACACCGTCGAGCGTGATCGAACCGGCGTTCGGGATGGTGAGCGTTGCACCGCCGACGCTCGTCACCGTGCCGCCGCGGATCGTGCCGCCGGAGAACAGGTTCAGATTGCCGATGGTAGCGGGGTCGAGTGTCAGCGTCTGATTGGTGTTGTCGACCACGCTGCCGACGGCCACCGTTCCGCCGGTACTCGTCAGCGACGACAGGAAGGTGCCGGAGAAAGTGCCGTAGTCGAGCTCGACCGTGCCACCGGGCGCGGCGCGAATCGTCCCTGCATTGGTGAACTCGGAGGCACTCGTGGCGTAGTTCTGGAACAGGATCGAGCCGCCCGACGCCGCTTCGACCAGGCCGCCGGACAGGTTGTCGAACGAGTAGGCCTGGACATTGATGCTCTGGCCCGTGGCTCCGGCGCGGATGGTGCCCTCGTTGACCAGCGTGGGCGCGTAGACGAGACCGTCGCCGGTGCCACCGATCGTGATGCCCGGCCGGATGGTCAACTGGTGGCTGAGCGTGCTGGAATTGGAGTAGACGTAACTGGTGCCGGACGCATTGGCGAACAACACTTGCGCCGAGCCGCCGGCGGTGGTCCTGAGTTCCTGCGCGGCGTTCTGCGTGAAATACAGGTAGGCGGCTCCGGCGGCGGATCCGATGGTCAGCGTCCGGCCGTTCGCCAGCGTGAGGTTGCCGTTGTCCACGTAGAGCAACTGGTTGGCCGCCAGTGCGAGGTCGTAGTCGACCGTGACGTTGTCGAACCTCGGCGAGGTGCCGTTGACGAGGATGAGCGCGGCCGGATTCGCCGGGTCGTCCTGCACGATGCCGCCGCGGATCGTGCCGCCGGCCACGGTGAGCGAGCCCGCCATGTCCACGCCCGGCTGGAACGTGTCGCCCGTGTTGTCGAGCACGCCACTGCTCATGAGGCGCACCGTGCCGCCGGTGGCATCGAGAGTCCCGAGATCCGACGTGGCGATGGTCGTGTTGATGTCGATGCGCCCGCCATTGCTCGCGCGAATCGTGCCGCCGGTATTGTCGAGCGTGGCGGTGGTGCCGTTCAGCACCACGGCCGATGATCCGTCGGCCACGATCGACCCGACGTTCTCCGAAGTGCCGGTGCCGTACTTGTTCACCGTGATCGTGGTGCCAGCCACGTCCGAACGGATCGCCCCCTCGTTGCGGAAGTTGCTGTACAGCGAGAAGGCTCCGTTGGTGGTTGCGTTCACCGTGACGTTCGGGCCCACCACCACGGTGTTGTTGGTGTAGTTGGCGTAGATCTGCGCGCCCGCGTTGGCGAACACGATCCGGCCCGTGCCGCCCAGGGTCTGCGTTCCGGTCTGCTGGTACAGGTACATATCACCCTGCAGCGTCAACACCCGATTCGACCCGCTCAGAGTCACATCGCCGGAGTCCACTTGCAGCACCGATCCCACGGGGACGGTCAGATCCGTGGCCAGCGTCACCGCATTCATCCGGCTGGTGCCCGCAGCCAGGGTGAGGCTCGCACCGTTGACCGTCGCGACCGTCCCGCCGGTGATGGCGCCACCGGCGAGTCGCAGGGACGCCGAGGTTCCCGCGCCACCCAGCGTCAGTGTCTGGCCGGTGTTGGCGATCGAGCCGCCGCTCGACAACTGCATCACGCCTGCGCCGGTCGCCTGCAGGTTGCCCAGTGTGACGGTGTTGAACGCACCATTGAGGTTGACCGTGCCCGCCGCGCCCGCGCGGATGGTGCCGTTGAGCGCCCCGTCTTCGTTCTCCCACGGACCACCGCTCAAGGTTACCGATCCGGCCACCGCTTCGATCAGCCCGACGTTCACCGCCTTGGTGCCACCGGTGTTCTGCTTGGTCACCGTGATCGTCGTGCCGGCCACTTCCGAACGGATCGTCCCTTCGTTGCGGAAGCTGCTGTACAGCTGGAAGCTGCCGTTGGTGGTGCCGCTCACCGTGACGTTCGGGCCCACCACCACGGTGTTGTTGGTGTAGTTGCTGTAGATCTGCGCATTCGCGTTGGCGAACACGATGCGACCCGTGCCGCCGAGCGTTTGCGTTCCGGTCTGCTGGTACAGGTACATGTCCCCGGCCAGCGTGAGCGTGCGGTTGGCGCCGGCCAACGTCAGACCGCCGCTGTCGACGCGCAGGATACCGCCCGCCGGGACGGTGAAATCGGTGTCCAGCGTGACGTCGTTCAGGTAGCTGTAACCGCTGGCGAGCTGTGTGAAGGTCGCGCCATTGGCCGCCGTGACGGTTCCACCGTTGATCGCCCCACCGGCCAGGCGCAGCGACGCCGTGGTCAGTCCGCTGCCCAGGGCGAGGGTCTGGCCGGTGTTGTCGAGACTGCCGCTGCTGCTGATCTGCAGGACGCCGCCGGGCGATTGCAGGTTGCCCAGCGTGGCGGTACTGAACGCGCCGTTCAGATTGAGCGTGCCGCCGTTGGCACGGATCGTCCCGTTGAGCGCACCGTCTTCGTTCTCCCACGGACCACCGCTAAGGGTTACCGACCCGGCCACCGCTTCGATCAGCCCGACGTTCACCGCCTTGGTGCCGCCGGTGTTCTGCTTGGTCACCGTGATCGTCGTGCCCGCCACTTCCGAACGGATCGTCCCCTCGTTGCGGAAGTTGCTGTACAGCTGGAGGCCGCCGTTGGTAGTGCCGCTCACCGTGACGTTCGGGCCCACCACCACGGTGTTGCCGGCGTAGTTGCTGTAGATCTGCGCGCCCGCGTTGGCGAACACGATCCGGCCGGTACCGCCCAGGGTCTGTGTCCCCGTCTGCTGGTACAGGTACATGTCCCCGACCAGCGTGAGCGTGCGATTGGTACCGGCCAACGTCAGACCGCCGCTGTCGACGCGCAGGATCCCGCCCGCCGGGACGGTGAAGTCGGTGTCCAGCGTGACGTCGTTCAGGTAGCTGTAGCCGCTAGCGAGCTGTGTGAGGGATGCACCGTTGGCCGTGGTGATAGTGCCGCCGTTGATCGCTCCGCCTGCGATCCGCAATGAAGCCGAAGTCCCCGTCCCACCCAGGGTCAGCGTCTGGCCCGTGTTCGCGATCGAGCCGCTGGCCGTCAGCTGCATCACACCCGCGCCGGTGGTCTGCAGGTTGCCCAGCGTGGCGGTGTTGAACGCACCATTGAGGTTGACCGTGCCCGCCGCGCCCGCGCGGATGGTGCCGTTGAGCGCCCCGTCTTCGTTCTCCCACGGACCACCGCTCAAGGTTACCGACCCGGCCACCGCTTCGATCAGCCCGACGTTCACCGTCTTGGTGCCACCGGTGTTCTGCTTGGTCACCGTGATCGTCGTGCCGGCCACTTCCGAACGGATCGTTCCTTCGTTGCGGATGTTGCCCCAGCTCTGGAACTGCCCGTTGGTCGTCCCCGTGAGCGTGATCCCGGGGCCGATCACTTGCGTGCTGCCGCCATAGGGCGCGTAGATCTGCGCGCCATTGTTGGCGAACACGATCCGGCCCGTCCCGCCCAGGGTCTGCGTGCCGGTCTGCTGATACAGGTAAATATCACCCTGCAGCGTCAGCACGCGGTTGGTCCCACTCAGGTTCAGGTCGCCGCTATCCACCCGCAGCACTGCACCGGACGGGACGACGAAGTCGGTGCCCAGCGTGACGCCGTTCAGGTAGCTGGTGCCGCTGCCCAGTTGCGTGAAGGTCGCGCCATTGGCCGTGGTGATGGTTCCACCGTTGATCGCACCGCCCGCCAGCCGCAACGAGGCGGTGGTCAGTCCGCTACCGAGTGCCAGCGTCTCGCCGGTATTGGTCAGCACGCCGCTAGTGCCAATCTGCATCACGCCAGAAGGCGATTGCAGATTGCCCAGCGTGGCGGTGCTGAAGCCGCCGGTGAGGTTCATCGTCCCGCCGGCCGAACGGATCGTCCCGTTCAACGCCCCGTCCTCGTTCTCCCACGAACCGCCCGCGAGCGTGACCACGCCCGCTGTAGCCTCGATCGTCCCGACGTTCACCGCCTTGGTGCCGCCGGTGTTCTGCTTGGTCACCGTGATCGTGGTACCGGCCACTTCCGAACGGATCGTCCCTTCGTTGCGGATGTTGCCCCAGCTCTGGAACTGCCCGTTGGTCGTCCCCGTGAGCGTGATCCCGGGGCCGATCACTTGCGTGCTGCCGCCATAGGGCGCGTAGATCTGCGCGCCATTGTTGGCGAACACGATCCGGCCCGTCCCGCCCAGGGTCTGCGTGCCGGTCTGCTGATACAGGTAAATATCACCCTGCAGCGTCAGCACGCGGTTGGTCCCACTCAGGTTCAGGTCGCCGCTATCCACCCGCAGCACTGCACCGGACGGGACGACGAAGTCGGTGCCCAGCGTGACGCCGTTCAGGTAACTGGTACCGCTACCCAGTTGCGTGAAGGTCGCACCATTGGCCGTGGTGATGGTGCCGCCGGTGATTGCACCATTGGCCAACCGCAACGAGGCGGTGGTCAGTCCGCTGCCCAACGCCAGCGTCTGGCCGGTGTTGGTGAGCACACCACCACTACCGATCTGCATCACACCCGAGGGCGATTGCAGGTTGCCCAGGGTGGCCGTGCTGAATGCGCCGTTCAGGTTGAGCGTGCCGCCGTTGGCGCGGATCGTCCCGTTGGTCGGACCGTCCTCGTTCTCCCAGGGCCCGCCGCCCAGGGTCACCGAGCCAGCCGTCGCCTCGATCAACCCGACGTTCACCGCCCTGGTACCGGCGGTGTTCTGCTTGGTCACCGTGATGGTGGTCCCGGCGACCTCGGAACGGATGATCCCTTCGTTGCGGAAGTTGCCCCAGCTCTGGAACTGTCCGTTGGTGGTACCCGTCAGCGTGATCCCCGATCCGATCACCTGCGTACTGCCGCCATAGGGCGAGTAGATCGTCGCCCCACTGCTGGCGAACACGATTCGTCCTGCCCCGCCGAGGGTCTGCGTCCCGGTCTGCTGGTAGAGGTACATGTCTCCGGCCAGCGTGAGCGTACGATTCGCGCCGCTCAACGTCAGATCCCCGCTGTCCACTCGCAACGTCGTGCCGGACGGGACGGTGAGGTCCGTCGCGAGTGCAATGCCGTTGAAGTAGATGCTCCCGCTGTTCAGCGTGACGGCGCCGGCCTGAAGCGTGGCATTGGACAGCGTCGAGCCATTCGCGAAAGTGATGCCGCCGCCACCGTTGACCTGCAGCAATCCACCTTTCAGATCCAGGACGGTGGACGCCATCACGGTGACACCACCACCGCCGACACCGTCGCTGTTGGGCGTGAGCGTCAGATTGAGCCGGTCAGTGGTCGTCGCATTGCTGTCGCTGATGTTCGAGCTCAGCGTGATGCTGTTATGCGCCGACAACGTGAGCGAGTTCGTGCCGGAGCCGTTGTAATCCAGCGCCGCGCCGGTGCTCCAGACGATGTCGCCGGCCTGGCTGCCGCCCGCACCCGTCGTGATCGTGACGTTCGCTCCACCGGTCAGCGCATTGCGGATCAACGTGACGCCGAGTTGTGCACCGTCGACGGTGGATGCGAACGGGTTGACGTTGTTGATGCCCGTGAACCCGGTGCCCGCCACGATCGTGATGTTGTTCGGGTCGATGAGCCAGGTTCCGCCGACACCCGCCGGTGCGGTGACATCCGGCGTGGACGACACCACGAGCGAGCCGCCCGAGGTCTCGATGAAACCCCCATTGCCGCCGACTGCACCGCCGCGCGCCGACAACGCTCCGTGAACGCCGGCGAACTGGTCACCCCAGACGACGATGCGCCCGCCATCGCCGCGTTCCTGCGCGTCGGCGCGGACGATGGCACCGGGCGCGACGTACGTACGCGAGGCTTTCGGCAGCGTCGGGTCCATTCCTCGAACGCCACCGCCGACGAACACGCTGCCGCCGCCGCGCAATCCCGATGCGTCGACGAAGCTCTCCTCCCGCAAGCCCACCTGCGCTCCCAGCAGCACGATGGTGCCGCCGGTGCCGCTGCTGCCGTTGGCCGTGATCTTCCCGTCGACCAGGGTCGTGCCGCCGGACTCGATTCGCACTTCACCGCCCGAGGCACCATCGGCCTTCACCACGCCGTCTGCGGTGATCGTCGTGTCACCGGTCGCGGCGAAACGGATCCGGCCGGACTCATCCATCACGGCATGCGTGGCTTCGACCGTTCCACTCACGCGGACCGCACCGGCATAGATGCCGACGTTGCTCGCCACCAGTTGCCCGACATTGATGGCTTCGCCACCCGCCGTGATCTCGACCTGCACGAACGGCCGGTTCGAATCCATCAGGGTCGCGGTCTTGCCCGCCGCGAGCACCACGGATCCGTCGGGCGCGGCGACGATGCCGTGGTTCTCGATGGAAGGCGCGATGAGATAGATCGAACCGCCGTCGACGGCCCGCAACGTACCATCGTTGCGGATGCTGCCCGCGGTCGCGCCGCTGGCGAAGGACAACCGCCCGGAAAGGAAATCGGCGTTGGTGATGCCGAGCGACGAGACGACGAGGCCCGCGACGTCCACCTGCGCGCCGACACCGAAGACGATCCCGTTGGGATTGATCAGGAACACCTGGCCGTTGGACTGGAGAGTACCCAGGATCTGGCTGGGATCGCCGCCGATCACACGGTTCAGCACCTGGCTCGCGGCCGATTGCTGGATGAAGCGCGTGACCTCGTCCTGGCCGATGGAGAACGACTGCCAGTTGATCACCGTCCCCGGCGCATTGGTGACGGTCAGCGTATTGCCCTGGGTCTGGAACGTCGCTCCACCCACCACGACCGCCGGGTCGAGCGGATTGCCGATGGACGCGATCGGAAAGCACGCGGCGAGCGCGACGGCGAGGGTGGTCGGTCTGAATTCCCGGCGGCGGCTCATCCGTATCGCCTCAGAAGTACACCGCGGCAACGCCCTGCAGGCGCTGGTCACCGCGACTCTGGAGCCCACCCGGCTGGATCACGACGCCATAGTCCAGCCGCAGCGAGAACATCGCCTTGTAGTTCGCCCGCAAGCCGACACCGGCACCGCTGATCGATTCGTTCACCACCTCGCCGGGAAGCGGGCGCACACGCGACACCTGGGCTGCGTCGCCGAAGGCCACCATGCGCGCATTGGCTCCGGCAAAGAGACGGCTGCCGAAGTCGGGGCTGAAGAGCTCGAGCGAGACGCGGCTGCCGCGGTCGTTGACGATCTCGCGCTCGATGAAGCCGCGCACCGAATCCATGCCGCCGATACCGTACTGTTCGCCCGAAACCAGAGGTTCGCTCGTGTATTGGGCATTGGCCGAGAGCCGTATCTGGATATCGGCCGGGAGGGTCTGGGTTACGGAAGCGCCATAGCGATACAGCGTATAAGTTGCACTCGCACCAGGTCGCGATCGATCGAAGGTCGCCTGGTCACCGTCGTTGCCACCGGGAATGTTATGGAAGGCGGAAAGAAAGCCGGAGAGATCCGTGCGCTCTCCCGCCCAGCGCACCGAATAGCGCGCGCTGATCGGATGCAGGGTGATGTCGGGAACCTGGCTGGCACCGACACCCCCGAACAGGACGTCGTTGCGGAATTCGCGCCAGTCGAAGCCGAGGCTGATGCGCTGATCCAGTTCCAGGGTGCGCGGCAGATTCCAGTTGTAGCGCATGGTGTAGAAGTTGCCGCTGCCGCTGATGGCGAAGTTGCCGGCCGCACCACCGACCAGGCCGGAGTTGACGTTGGAATACACGTAGCCGAACTCCAAGGTATCCCCCAGCCGATAGAGCGGTACCCGGTAGCCGACGCCCACGATATTCACGTCGCGCGGGTTCTCCGGCGCGGTGATGTATTGGGCCGACAGCGCCTGGTCGCGATCGAACAGGTTCGAGTGCTGGACCGCGACGCCGGTCCGCAGGATTCCTGTCGATGGCGTGCCGGTGCTGTCCACGCTGAGGGACAGTCGCAGCGGCCGGCTGTCCGACACGCGTGCGACGGCGTCCACGGTTCCTTCCTTGTCGCCGGCGCGCAACACGATCTTCGTCTGCTTGGCAGCATTTTCATTGGTCGTCCGCAGATTGCGGGCGATGTCGTCGATGTTGGGCGGCTTGCCGGGTTCGAGCGCCGGCAGGGAGCGCACGACGTTCGCTGTCGAGAAATGCTGGTTGCCTTCGACGACGACCTTGCCCAGGCGTGGCTCGACGACCGTGAATCGGACCACGCCGCCCTTCAATTCCTGTTCGGGGATGCGCACCCTGACCGCGGAATAGCCCGCATCGGCGTAAGCCTTGTTCAGCGCTTCGAGCGCCTGCTGCACCGTGGCGAAGGTCTTGGCCGTACCGGTGAAGGGTGCTAGCGCCTTGTCCACACTGCGCGCCGGCAGCAGCGTATTGCCCTCGACCTGATAGCGGGCGATCGGAAAGCGTGGACCGCCAGACCCCGAATCCGTCTGTGCGTGTACGCCCCCGATCGTCAATGCTGCGGCCATGGCTAGCCAAGCGGGGAGGATTTTCACCCCGTGGTCTCCCTGCGGTTTTATGTGTATTCCGCTACTCGGGACTTGAGATGCTACTGCGGAACCGCTTGGCCGAGAGATTTTTTTGATGTTTTATACCCAAACGACATACTGCCGTTTGAGAGATGGCTATGCCCCAGCATGCCAATTGTGTGAGCGTGCACTTACACTACACGGTTTGCGCGCAATCGCCAAAATAGATTTCCCCGCCCCGGGTCGACCGGTAATGGCGAGAAGAAGACCTTCCCCAGCCTAGACGCGCGACGGGGTGAACGTGTCGCAGGCCTTCAGGTCGCCGCCTTCCAGCCCGCGCTTGAACCAACGCACGCGTTGCTCGGAGCTGCCGTGGGTGAAGCTTTCCGGCGCCACGTAGCCCTGGCCCTGCTGCTGGAGCCGGTCGTCGCCGATGGCGGCCGCGGCCGTGAGCCCTTCCTCGATGTCGCCAGCTTCGAGGATCTGCCGCGAGCGGTTGGCGCTGTGGGCCCAGATCCCCGCGAAGCAATCCGCCTGCAACTCCTGCCGGACCGAGAGCTGGTTGGCACGTTCCTGGGTGCCGCGCTGGCTCGCCGCATGCACCTTCTCCGAGATACCGAGCAGGTTCTGGACGTGATGTCCCACTTCGTGGGCGATGACGTAGGCCTGGGCGAAGTCGCCGGGTGCACCGAACCGCTGGGCCAGCATGCGGTAGAACTCGAGGTCGATGTAGACCTTCTGGTCCCCGGGGCAATAGAACGGCCCTACGGCAGCACCCGCCCGGCCGCAGGCAGACTGCACCGCGCCGGTGAACAGCACGAGCGTCGGCGCAGCGTACTGACTATTGCCCCGCCGGAAGACGTCGGTCCAGGTGTCCTCCGTATCGGCCAGCACCACGGAGACGAAATCCTTCAGGCGATCCTGGGCCGGATCCGTCGGTGCCGCCTGCTGCTGGGCCGGCGGCGCACCCGGTTGCCCGGCATTCTGGAGGATCAGCCTGGGATCGACCCCGAAGAACATCGCGATGAGCGCGATCACGACGACTCCGATGCCGCCACCGGCGAAACCACCGGGAATGCGCATGCCGCGCCGGTCTTCGACATTGTCACTGCGTCTGCCCGATTCCCAGCGCATGGTCAGGATCTCCCGTTTCCGCGCGTTCGCGGCTTTGCATCGGCTTTCGATCGCGGTGCTGCCGCGTTCGGTGCCGCCACCATGAACAGACCGTACCGCGGATCGACGCCGGCCGCCAGCCTGCGGATCACGTCGACCCGGCCAAGCAGTGCTCGCTCCGCCTCGTTCCACGCAGGCGCGCGCAACAGATCATTCAGGGAATGATTCTGGATCAGTCCGGCCCGGGCCGCCTCGCCGAGGCTGCGGGAGGTCTCCACCAGCACCTGCGCGGCCGCATAGGGCAGATCCGGATAGTCGGGATTGTTGTCGGGAATCACGCCCACGTGAATGCCTTCGAGCGCCGACAGCGAAGGTGGCTCGCAAGGCCGCAACACGGACAGCACGACGATGTTCGAGCGCGCGCTCACCGTTTCCTCCACCGCGAAGCTGGTGCGAAACTCGTTGTGGCCGACCACGTATAACAGGCCTTCGACATCTTCGTGATGCAACACCGTGCCGCGAATCTCGGACCGCTGACTGGACGCACCGAGGCTGCCGGCGCGCGTCTCCCGGTAGTGGATCACGAGATCGTCGAACGTGATCTCGACGTGCGACACGTTCACCGCATCGGGCACCAGATAGCTGCGGCGCAGGCAGAACATCGAACGCGGCAACTCGCGCCGCAGGCGCTCCGGCATCAACGAGGTGCGCGAGAGCGCCTCGATCGCACCCACGAGCTCGGCACCCGGCTCGGTCACGTCGGTCACGAGGCCAGCTCCCTCGAGGACGGCCTTGAGGCGTGCCAGCTTCGACTGCGAAAGCTTCTCGACTGTCTCCCGGCGTGCGGCCCGGTAGAAATCGTCGCGCGTCAGGCCTTCGCGCGTGGCCTGCGGCTCGAGCGCTTCGTAGGCGGCCGACAACCGACCGTCGTGGCGTTCGCGAGCGCGCTCGAGCGCTTCGAACACGGTGCGCCGAAGCACGATGACTCTTTCGCTGCGGTCGGTGGAGCCCAAGGGAAGGACCGGTCGGGTGCGATTCGTTGCGAAGCTTTGCGGGTCGTTGCCACACCGTGCGCGGCACTGCCAACGCGCCTCGTCCGCGTCGCACCGCGTGCGGCGACGGCGATGGATCGGGTCGGTATCTTACCCGTCGTCCGCCCTGCCACCCAACCGAGGAGCTCACCATGGCCAGAAAGTTCTCGATCGTCGCCGCCGCCTTCACGCCCTTCCACGCCGATGGATCGCTCGCGCTCGAAGTGATCGAACGGCAGGTCGAGCGCCTCGTGGCCGACGGCGCCACCGGCGCCTTCATCTGCGGCACCACGGGCGAGGGCGCCGCGCTCACGTCCCGCGAGCGGATGCAGGTGGCCGAAGCCTGGATCGCCGCGGCACCGAAGGGCTTCGAGATCATCGTGCACGTGGGTCATGCTTCGGTCGCCGATGCTGCGGAACTCGCCGCCCATGCCGTGCAGGCAGGTGCGACCGCCATCGCCGCGGTCGCTCCGTACTTCCTCAAGCCGCGCTCGACGAGCGATCTGGTTGCCTGCCTCGCGCAGATCGCACAGGCCGCGCCCACGCTGCCGTTCTTCTACTATCACATCCCCATGGTGACCGGCATCACCATTCCTGCCGCCGACGTGGCGCGTGAAGCGCTCCGGCGCATCCCGAACTTCGCCGGCGTCAAGTTCACCGGCGACGATCTCGGCGATCTCGGGCGCGTGATCGACCTGGGCGGAGATCGGCTCCGCGTCTTCTTCGGGCGTGACGACATGCTGCTGCCCGCGATGGCACTGGGCGTGCGGCACGCGGTGGGCATGACCTTCAACTTCACCGCGCCCATCGTGCGTGCGATGGTGCAGGCCTTCGACAACGGCGATCAGGCGAGCGCCGCCGGACAGCAGAAAGTGATTCGCGACGTGCTCGGTGCCTCCGCCCCCTACGGCCTGATCAACGGCCTCAAGGCGCTCGGGCGGCACGCGGGTGTGGATTGCGGTCCGTGCCGGCTTCCGCTCACGACGCTCACCGAAGCCGAGGCTCGGAGTGTCGCGGATGCCACCGACGTCATGGGCGCGCTCGCTTCCACCCGGGCGACGCTGTTGCGCGCGGCGTAACTCAACCGCCGAAACGCTCCCGCAGGACGGTCTTCTGCACCTTGCCCATGGCATTGCGTGGCAGGTCGTCCACCACGTGCACGCGCTTGGGAATCTTGTAGCCAGCCAGCTGCGTCTTCATTCCGGCGATGAGTGTCGACTCGTCGAGCCGCACACCTTCACCCGCCACGACGACCGCGACGACGGCTTCACCGAAATCGGGATGCGGCACACCGATGACGGCCGACTCGAGCACCCCCGGCACGGCGTCGAGCACGAGCTCGATCTCCTTCGGATACACGTTGTAGCCCCCGGTGATGATGAGATCCTTCGCCCGGCCGACGATCGAGAGATAGCCGTCCGCATCGATGCAGCCGACGTCACCGGTGCGAAACCATCCGTCGGCCGCGAATTCCTCGCGCGTTTTCTCGGGCAGATTCCAGTAGCCCTTGAAGACGCTCGGGCCGCGGATCTGTACGCCTCCGACGTCGCCTTGCGGCAGCGGCCGATCGTCAGCGTCGACCACGCGCACTTCGACATCGCGCAAGGGGCGACCGACGGTGCCGCCGCGGCGCTCTCCTTCCAGCGGATTGGATGTGATGATCCCGGATTCGCTCATCCCGTAGCGCTCGAGGATGCGTCTGCCTGTGCGTGCTTCAAATGCCGTGAAGGTGTCGAGCAGCAGCGGCGCCGAACCCGACACGAACAGGCGGACGTTGGCTGCAACGTCATGCGTGAAATCCGACTCGGCGAGCAGTCTCGTATAGAACGTGGGCACGCCCATCAACACGGAGGCCCGGGGCAGATCGTGAATCACGCGCCGCGCATCGAAGCGCGGATGGAACAGCATTCCCGCCCCCGACAGCAGCACGCAGTGGGTAGCGACGAATAGCCCATGAATGTGGAACATGGGCAAGGCGTGCAGCAGTACGTCCGTCGACCCGAAACCCCACGCGTCGACCAGTGCTTCGCCGTTCGCGGCGAGATTGCCGTGCGTGATCATCGCGCCCTTGGAACGCCCGGTGGTTCCCGAGGTGTAGACCAGCACCGCGAGATCGTCGGGACGCGCTTCGGCCGTCGGAAAGTGCGGGTCGCAATCGGCGGCTGCCGCCATCAGCGTGCCATCACCGGCAGCGTCGAGCGTCAGGACCGACTTGACCCGCGCCGATCGTGCGACCGACGCCAGTCCATCGAGCGATTCGGGACGGCAAACGAACACGGCCGGTTCGGCGTCCGACAGAAAGTACGCGATTTCTGCAGGCTGGTAGGCCGTGTTCATCGGCAGATAGACCAGCCCCGCGCGCAGACAGGCGAGATACAACGCGAGCGCCTCGGGCGATTTTTCCACCTGGGCCGCCACCCGATCACCGCGATTCGCCCCTGCACCTTGCAGCGCCCATGCCATGCGGCCGGCGAGGTCGGCGACCTCTCGATGACTCCAGCGCTTGCCGCCTTCCGTCTCCAGCAGCATCGTTTCGCTGTCGGCAGGCCGGCGCGAAGCGATCAGGTCGTAGAAATTCGCAGTCACGGCGACGGTGGTTCCGCGAGTCCCGGTGCGCGAGTCCAGCGATCGATCACGCGCGATTCGAGCAATTCCGACATGGGGGCGCGGCGTTCGCGAGTGGCGCCCACCACGCCGCTGACGACGCGCGCCGGCAGCGTCTGCACGCGGACGCCCGGCCATGCCGTTACCGACGTCGCCGCTGCGGCAAGCGCCACGTAGATCGCCCCTCCCGCCTCGCCGGTCAGCCAGAGCTCGACGGATTGACCCTGGGCACGCAGGCGATGCGCCACGGAAGCGATCTGGGCGATGAACTCCGACAGCAGGATCTGTTCATTGTCGGGCGTGGTCGCCTGTCCCGGCGCATCGAGCAACAGGACGAAGGGCATGGGCGGGCGGTCACGCGCGAGATCCAGCAACGCCTGGGCGAAACGCCAGCAGGCGAGCGCATCCACCGGTCGGCCCTGGACGAAGCCCACGATCAGGGTCTCACGGCCCTCGACCCAGCCATCGCCCCAGATCACGCCGCCCGCATAAAGCGCGCTCCAGCCCTGCGGAAACAGATGATCGAGACGTGCTTCCAGCTCCGGCGGCATCGGGTCAGCGGGTACGGCGCTGGCGTCGCCGCGGTACAGCCGCAACCGGCGCATCAGCGAGCGCTGGCGTTGCTCGATCGACAGACCGGGTGGAGCATCGGCGAGCCATGCGGCGGTCGCCGCCCGCACTGCGCCGGTGTCATCCGTCACCAGCAATGCGTCTTCGTCATGGCGTGCACGGCTGTCGACGCCATAGAGGGCGGCGACCTCTTCGCGTTCCATCGGCACAGACAGCGCTGCGAGCGCCCGTGGGCCCGATACACCGAGCAGCGCGCCGCGCGGGTAGATGCGCGCTGCGGCGACGAACGCGATCAGGCTCGAACCGCCGAAGCAATGGCGTCCCAGCACTGCAGCGATCCGCAAGCCTTTCGCTGCTGCGTCCAGGAGAGCGCCTTCCAGCCTGCGAAAAGCACCGAGCACCGCGACGCCTTCGGTCAGCTTCGCGCCCGCCGAATCGAGCAGCAGGACCAGGGGCAGCGCCAGGCTGCTCGCGCGCCCGATCGCCGCGAGGAGGACTTCGGCATCGGTGCTGTCGATGGCTCCGGATGCGCGCTCCGGATCCGTTCCCGCTACGACGACCCTGAGGTTATGGATGGCGCCTTCGCCGGCGAGTACCGCGCTGCCTTCCACCGGCTCGAGCGGCATCCAGCTGCCGGCATCGAGCAATGCGCCGATGCGCGCATCGAGTCGTGCGTCGAGAAACGAACGTGCGTTCACACCCTCAAGCGCCAGTCCAGCGACGGATGATCTCGATGAACGCGTCGGTCGACTGCTCGATGCGTTCGGTACGGCAGTATTCGTCGGTCTGGTGCGCCATGTGCGGCTCGCCGGGACCGAGGATGACGGTGGGCGGATTGCCGAGCGCGGGCTTGAGTGCGGCGGCATCGGTGAAATAGGTGGCCGCGCGCGGCTCGGGGCGGCTGCCCAGATGCGCCTGCATGACGTCGAACACGCTCTGCACCCATTCGTTCTGCGGCTCGGTATAGACCGACTGCACGTCGAGCAGCGTATGCAGTTCGACCTCGGGACCGAGCGCGTGCGAAAGCTGCTCGCGGATGTGCGCATGCGTCTGAGTCGGCACCGTGCGAATGTCGAGACCGATCACGGCTTCGTCCGGGACGGAATTGATGTTCAGTCCGCCGTGCATCGTGCCGACGTTGAGCGAGCCCTGGCCCATCATCGCGTGGGGCGGATTATCGAAACGAAACTGCTCCAGCGCATTGACTGCCTTGGCCGCCTTGAACACCGCGTTGACGCCTTTCTCGGGCATCGAACCGTGAGCCGTGACGCCGTGGGTCTTGGCGTGCAGCCAGAACGCACCCTTGTGCCCGATATACGGGTAGTTGCCGGTGGGCTCCGCCACCACCATGGCGCCGGCCGAGCCGAGCAATTCAGGATCGCGAATCAGCTCGAATGCGCCCTGACAACCGGTCTCCTCGCCTGCGGTGATGACGAGCGACACACCGGCCGTGCGCGCGAGATGCGGGGCGAGCGCAATGGCGGCAATCACGAAGGCGCCGACGCCGCTCTTCATGTCGCTCGATCCGCGGCCGTACATCATTCCGGCGTCGGTCTCACCGGCGAACGGATCCTTCGTCCAGGGAGCCGCGCCGAGCGGGACGATGTCGATATGTCCGGTGAAGAGGATCGGCTTCTTCTCTGCATTGCCGCCGATCGTCGCCACGAGATTCGCACGCCCGGTACCGATGCCGTTGTAGCGCACCCGGTAGCCGGCCGCTTCGAGCAGCGCCCCGATGTGGCGCGCGCAGGGCTCTTCGGCGCCGGGCGGATTGATCGTGTTGAAGCGCAGCAGCGCCTGTGTCAGTCGGACGGCTTCGGCGGGGTGGCCCATGGTGGTTCCTGTCGGTGTGCGGCAAGTATAGCGGCGAGTACCGGCCACAGTCGCCCGAAGGGCACTGCGCAGTGGTGCCTGCTACTTTTCGCCGAAGTAGGCGGCGAGCAGTTCCGGGTGTCGGGACAGTTCGTCCGCGGTCCCGGATGCCACGACTTTTCCGCCCGACAGAACGTAGCCGCGATGGGCGATGCCGAGCGTCTGGCGCACGTTCTGCTCGACCAGCAGGACGGTGACGCCGCTTTCGTTGATCCGCCGGATGATCTGGAAGTTCTCCTTCACGTACCGCGGCGAGAGCCCCAGCGAAGGTTCGTCGATGACGATCAGCTTCGGCGAACCCATGAGCCCGCGGCCGATGGACAGCATCGCCTGTTCACCGCCCGATAGCGTTCCGGCCAGCTGCGTCAACCGCTCGCGCAAGCGAGGGAAGAGATCGCAGACTTCCTCGAAGCTCGCTTCGATACGAGCCCGATCGCTGACGAGGTAGGCGCCGGCGCGCAGGTTCTCCGCCACCGAGAGCTTCGGAAACACCTTGCGACCTTCGGGGATCACCCCGATCCCTCGCGCCACGATGCGGTGCGTCGGTTGGCCGGTGATGTCCTCGCCATCGAGCAGCACGACTCCGGCTCGAGGCGGTGTGAGCCCCAGCACCGCGCGCGCCAGCGTGCTCTTGCCTGCACCATTGGCACCGAGCAGGCAGGTGATCTTTCCAGCGGCCGCACTGAGCGACACCGAGCTCAAGACGTCGGCTCGATCGTAGGCCACGGTCAGATCCCGGACTTCGAGCGTCATCCCCGAAGACATCGCTCAGTCTTCGCCCAGGTAGGCGCGACGCACGACCGGATCGCTAGACACATCGGCATAGGCGCCTTCGGCGAGCTTCCTGCCGTAGTCGAGCACGGCACACCGGTCACTCACTCTTTCGATCACGGCCATGTCGTGCTCGATGATGATGACGGCCAGTTGCGGGCGCTGCAATTTCACCGCGAGCAGATCGGTCATGAGTTCCGCGGTCTCGTCGGGCGTCATGCCGGCGGAGGGTTCGTCGAGCAGCAGCAGGCGCGGGTCCCGGATCAACGCACGACAGATCTCGACGCGACGGCGGTCGATCATCGTCAGTGCGCGGGCAGGTTCGAAGAGTTGCGAAGGCAGCTTCGGGCTGAAGGCTGCGAGCAACGTGCGTGCGGTTTCCGCTTGCCGCCGGATCTCAGCCCGCAAGCGGCCGCGCGCCAGCAGATTGAGCCATGGACCGTGGTCGAGGCCGAGATGCTGGCCGAGCATCAGGTTGTCGAACACCGACAGATCGAGCAGGAGCCGCAGGCGCTGGAACGTGCGGGCGACCCCGCGCGCCGCGACGCGACGCGGATCGAAGCCGGTGATGTCGGCGCCCTCCATGCGGACCGTCCCGGCCGCCGTACGCACGAAGCCCGTCACGGCGTTGAAGAACGTCGTCTTGCCGGAACCGTTGGGGCCGATGAGGCCGAGCGTCTCGCCTTCCCGCACCGAGAATTCGAGACGATCCAGCGCGGTGACGCCGCCGAAGCGGACGGTCAACCCGGCGACTTCCAGCAATCCGCTCACGGCACTTGCCCCGGAAAGTACTCGCGCGGCCGGCGCGGCATCAGCCCGCCGGGACGCACCAGCAGGATGACGATGACCAATGCGGCAAAGAGCAGGAAGCGATACTCCTGAATGACCTGCAGTTTCTCCGGCAGCACCACCACGATCAGCGCCGCGGGCAGCAGGCCGAGCGGATTGCCCAGTCCGCCGAGAATCACGATGGATACGAGGATCAGCGAATCGCCGAACGTGAAACTGGTCGGCGCGACGAAGCCGGTCATCATCGCGTAGGCCGCGCCGGCGAGGCCGATGAGGAAATTGCCGACGGAGAACGCCACGATCTTCCAGGCGGCGACATTGACGCCGAAGGCCGATGCGGCGGTTTCGTCGATGCGCACGGCGTCGAAGGCGAGTCCGATCCACGAGCGCTCGATCCGTCGAACCAGCACGTACGCGCCCGTCAGAAGAACCAGGCACAGGCCGACGTAGGGGACATAGAACGACCATTCCGTCTCGTCGTCGATGACGATGGGATCGTTGAACGCATGGCCAAGGAGCGTGAATCCCGGCACCTTCAATCCTTGCGGGCCGCCGAGCGTGTCGTTGACCTCGAGGAACGTCTTGAACAGGATGCCGAAGGCGATGGTGATCAACGCGGCGTAGTGGCCGCGCGTCCGGAGCAGCGGCAGCAGCAGGATCGATCCGATCAACGCGGCGCTCGCACCGGCGACCAGAAGCACGACCGCGTGAGGCAATGAGGTCTTCGTCGCCAGTACGGCGGCGGCGTAGGCCCCGATGCCGAAGAACGCAGCGCCCGCGAAGTTCACCACGCCAGCCTGTCCGAACTGCAATGTCAGGCCAAGGCCCGCGACGACGTACAGCATCACGGTGCACAGCATCAGCAGGGCAAAGTTGTGTTCGCGCAGGACCATTGCTACCGCGACGACAGCAATGAACGAAGCTGGCGCCGTCCAGCGCGCATGAGACGCGCTGCTTGATTGCACACGGTCGATCCAGCCTGCTCGCGACGCGAACAGGAGCGCCGCCACGGCTACGGCGACAATACCTGAAACCAGCCATTGGTTCTCGGCAAGCAGCAGCACGAGTACCGCCGCGGCCGACGCGGCAATGGCAATCAACGCGGGCACGGGCGAAACGCTCACGCTACACACGCTCCGCCGAACGTTCGGCGAGCAGACCTGCGGGCCGCACCGCCATCAGCACGATGACCACCGCGAAGGCAAACACGTCCTTGTAGGCGCTCGCCATCGGCAAGGCAACCGCGCCGAAGGTCTGCAATGCTGCGAACAGAAAGCCACCGAGGATGGCGCCGTAGACATTGCCGAGGCCTCCGATGACCGCTGCGGAAAATCCGATCGCTCCGAGAAGCAATCCCAGGTTGAAGCTGATCTCGCTGTAGTAGAGACCGTTGACGACGCCGGCGAGCGCCGCGAGCGCCGATCCGATCGCGAAGGTCGCCAGCACGGTCGCGGTGAACGGAATGCCCATCGCCGATGCGGTTTCCGGGTCCTGCGCGACGGCACGGATCGCGAGGCCCAGGCGGGTGCGGGAAAGCACGAGATGAACGGCGACGATGGCTGCGATCCCGGCCACCAGCAGGATCGCGCTGTCGTGGCGCAGCGTGAACTCGCCGATCTCGAGCGCTCCATCGGGCAGCAGTCGTGGAAACGGCTTCGGATTCGAGCCCTGCGGATAGAACAGTCGCACGCTCTCGCGGATCACGGTCCCTGCCATCAGCGTGATCAACAGGACATTGATGGCGGGTGCGTTGCGCAGGGGCAGCACCAGGGTGCGCGCGAGCAAGGCACCGAGCAGCGCCATGATGCCGACGGCAGCGATCATCATGGCAGGCAGGAGGATGAACGGGGAGTTCACACCCGAACCTGTGAGTCCGACCCAGGTCGCCAGGGCGGTGAATGCGCCCAGCATCACCACGTCGCCGTGGGAGAACTTGATCACGTCCAGCACACCGAAAAAGAGCGTGAAGCCAACGGCGACCAGCGCGTAGATCACGCCCAGCATCAGGCCGTTGAAGACGTACTGCGCGAGCAGACCGGGGTCCACGAAAATTACTTCTTGGCGAGCGTCCGCTTGCCGCTCGCGTACTCGCTGTCCTCCCACACGATCCACTTGCCGTCCTGGACCACGAACTTCGTGATCAGGGGCACCGCGTTCTGGCGATGGTCATCGAAGGTGATCTTGCCGACGATGGAATCGTAGTCACGCGTACGATTGAGCTCGGCGCGCACCCTCTTGCGATCCGGGCCGACCTTTTCGATGGCGTCCATCACCAGCGTCGCTGCAGCGAAGGCGAACGGCCCATAGGCTTCCGGATCGTCCGGATACTTCTGTTTGGTGTAGGCGTCGAGGAACATGCGCCCGCCGGGCAGCTTCTCCGCGGGCGCGCCTTCGCGAAACGCCACCACGCCCTCCGCGAGCGGACCCAGACCATCGGTGAAAGCGTCCGACACGATGCCCGACGTACCCTGGAACACCGCCTTCACACCGAGCTTGTCCATCTGGCTGCGGATGCGCACGCCGAGCGGGGTCAGGCCCGCGAAGTAGATCACCTCGGGCTTGAGCTCCTTGATTTTCGTAAGCTCCGCGGAGAAGTCCTGCTGGTCCGCGGTAACGCCGAACGTACCGAGAATCTGGCCACCGTTCTTCACCAGGTCTTCGCTGAAGTACTTGTTGTGACCTTTGCCGTAGTCGGTGGTGTCGTGGATGACCGCCCAGCGCTTGAACTTGAGCTCGGTCATGAACTTTGCCGCCGCCTCGTTCTGGTTGATCATCGTGCCGTTGACGCGATGAACCTCCTTGTAGTCGTTCGCGTAGGTGATGTCCGGCAGCACGGCACCCCACACCACGACCGGCAGGCCGAACTTGCGATAGACATCCACCGCGGCCATGGCAACGGTGGAGCAATAGTGCGTCACGCCCGCCACGATGCCGTTGTCCGCGGCCGCCTTGGTCGCAACCTGCACGCCGACGTTGGGCTTGCACTCGTCGTCGAGCACGACCAGTTCGTAGGTGTACTTCGCCTTCGCGTCGGCGTTGCGCAGGCGCACCGCCAGGTCGGCGCTGTTGCGTCCGCCCAGTCCGTTCGCGGACACACCGCCCGACAACGGTCCGATGAAGACGATCTTCACCGTGTCCTTGGCCTGCGCGCCGAACGCGCCCAGGGTCAGGATCAGGACTGTGTACAGCGATGCGAACTTCATGGCGAACCCCTCTCGGACGGATTGAGTTCGAGCGTAGGGGGCACGCATACGCGTGTCAAACGGTGGTGCAGCGGAAATGAAAAAGGGCGGCTCGAAGCCGCCCTTTTTGGTACCTCTTCCGGGACCGGATCAGCGCTTGCGCAGCTTCCGGACCGCGGCGATCTGCGCTGCCATCATCGCGTACTCCGCCTGCATCGTGGCGATCTCGACCTTGTCCTGCGAGTTGCGCATGGCTTCCTCGGCGAGCTTCATCGCTTCGTTGGCCTTGGCTTCATCGAGATCGTGACCGCGGATCGCGGTGTCGGCGAGCACGGTGATCGACTTGGGCTGCACTTCGAGCACTCCACCGGCGACGAAGATCAGCTCCTCCTCGCCGCCGCCGGCCGGCTTGATGCGCACGGAACCCGGCTTGATGCGGGTGATGAGCGGCGTGTGCTGCGGATAGATGCCGAGTTCGCCCGCTTCGCCGGGCAGGACGACGAACTCCGCCTCGCCCGAGTAGATCGCTTCCTCGGCGCTGACGACGTCGACGTGGATGGTGTTGGCCATGCGTTACTGGAACTTCTTTGCGTTCTCGACCGCTTCCTCGATGGTGCCGACCATGTAGAAGGCCTGCTCCGGAAGATGATCGTACTCGCCGTTGACGATGGCCTTGAAGCCCTTGATGGTGTCCTTCAGGGTCACGTACTTGCCGGGCGAACCGGTGAAGACCTCGGCCACGTGGAACGGCTGCGACAGGAAGCGCTGGATCTTTCGCGCGCGGGCCACGGCCAGCTTGTCCTCGGGCGAGAGTTCGTCCATGCCGAGAATCGCGATGATGTCGCGCAGTTCCTTGTAGCGCTGCAGCGTCGCCTGCACGGCTCGCGTGGTGTTGTAGTGGTCTTCGCCGATGACGTTCGGGTCCACCTGGCGCGAGGTGGAATCGAGCGGGTCCACGGCGGGGTAGATACCGAGCGAAGCGATGTCGCGCGAGAGCACGACGGTCGCATCCAGGTGACCGAAAGTCGTCGCGGGCGACGGGTCGGTCAAGTCATCCGCCGGCACGTACACGGCCTGGATCGAGGTGATGGAACCGGTCTTGGTGGAGGTGATGCGCTCCTGCAGTCGGCCCATTTCCTCGGCCAGCGTCGGCTGATAGCCCACCGCGGAAGGCATCCGGCCCAGCAGCGCCGACACTTCGGTACCGGCCAGCGTGAAGCGGTAGATGTTGTCCACGAAGAACAGGATGTCCCGGCCTTCGTCACGGAAACGCTCGGCCATGGTGAGGCCGGTCAGCGCCACGCGCAGGCGGTTGCCCGGCGGCTCGTTCATCTGGCCGAACACCATCGCCACCTTCGACTCGGCGAGGTTGTCGAGCTTGATGACGCCCGCTTCCGACATCTCGTGATAGAAGTCGTTGCCCTCGCGAGTGCGCTCGCCCACGCCGGCGAATACGGACAAGCCCGAGTGCTGTTTCGCGATGTTGTTGATGAGTTCCAGCATGTTCACGGTCTTGCCGACGCCGGCGCCGCCGAACAGGCCGACCTTGCCGCCCTTCGCGAACGGGCAGATCAGGTCGATCACCTTGATACCGGTTTCGAGCAGTTCGACGGAAGGCGAGAGCTCGTCGAACTTCGGTGCCGGCTGGTGGATCGAGCGGCGCTCGTCGGTGGCGATGGGGCCCACTTCGTCGATCGGGCGACCGAGCACGTCCATGATGCGGCCCAGGGTCGCCTGACCGACCGGCACCGAGATCGGCTTGCCGGTGTTGGTTACCTTCATCCCGCGGCGCAGGCCGTCGGACGAACCCAGCGCGATGGTCCGCACCACGCCGTCGCCCAACTGCTGCTCGACCTCGAACGTGAGGCCCTTCTCCGCGAGCGGATTGGTCGGATCCTCGACGAGCGTCAGCGCGTCATAGATGTGCGGCATGAATTCCCGCGGGAACTCGATGTCGGTCACTGCGCCGATGCACTGGACGATGGTGCCTTGTGCTTGTGCCATTGCGTTCTTTCCTGAAACGTTCGATTCGAATGGGGTACCGGATGCCGCGCGCTAGACCGCGGCGGCGCCGCCGACGATCTCGGACAGCTCCTTGGTGATGGCTGCCTGCCGCGACTTGTTGTAGATCAGCGTGAGCTCGTCGATCACGTTGGCCGCGTTGTCGGAGGCGGACTTCATCGCCACCATGCGCGCCGACTGTTCGCTCGACATGTTCTCGGCCACGCCCTGGTACACGATCGCCTCGATGTAGCGCGTGAGGACCTGATCGAGCACGCCCTTGGCCTCGGGCTCGTAGATGTAGTCCCAGGCACCCTCGGGCACGCCGAGCTTCTCGCCGGTCAGCGGCAGGAGCTGTTCGCACACGGGTTCCTGCTTCATGGTGTTGATGAACTTCGTATAGAAGATCATCACGCGATCGAAGCGGTCCTGGGTGTAGCCATCGAGCATGATCTTGATGGCCCCGATCAACCGGTCCATGTGCGGGCGATCACCGAGCTGTGTCACCTGCGACACGATGTTGGCACCAAGACGCTGCATGAACGACAGGCCCTTGTTGCCGATGCAGCAGACCTCGAAGCTCTCGCCCTCGGACTCCCACTGCTTCATCTGGCTGAGCGCGAGTCGCTGGATGTTGGTGTTCAGGCCGCCGCAGAGGCCCTTGTCGGTGGTGACGATGATGATGCCGACTTTCTTGACCGTGTCGCGTTCCACCAGGAACGGGTGGCGGTATTCGGGATTCGCGTGCGAGATGTGCGCGGCGACGTTGCGGATCTTTTCGGCATACGGACGTGCGGCGCGCATGCGCTCCTGCGCCTTGCGCATCTTCGAGGCGGCGACCATCTCCATCGCCTTGGTGATCTTCCGAGTGTTCTGCACACTCTTGATCTTGGTGCGGATCTCTTTCGAGCCTGCCATGTCTTGGGTTCTTTCGCGAACGCGGGTCGGCTAAGGTTCAGTAGCTGCCGTTCTTCTTCCAGTCGTCGATGGCCGCACGCAACGCCTTCTCGTCGTCGGCGCTAATGTCCTTCTTCGACTCGATGCCGTCCGCGAGCTGGGCGTACTTGGCCTTGATGTGATCGCGCAGGCTCTTCTCGGCGGCGAGCGCCTTCTTCACCTCGATGTCGTCGAAGTAGCCGTTGTTCACGGCGAACAGCGTCAGCACCATTTCCCAGACCTGCAGCGGCAGGTACTGGGGCTGCTTCATGAGTTCCATCACCATCCGGCCGCGCTCGAGCTGCTTGCGCGTGGCTTCGTCGAGGTCCGAGGCGAACTGCGCGAACGCCGCGAGTTCGCGGTATTGCGCGAGTGCGAGACGCACGCCGGCGCCTACGTCCTTGCGCTTCATGGCTTTCGTCTGCGCAGCGCCGCCCACCCGCGACACCGAGACGCCGGCGTTGATGGCGGGGCGGATACCGGCGTTGAACAGGTCGGTCTCCAGGAAGATCTGGCCATCCGTGATCGAGATCACGTTGGTCGGCACGAACGCGGACACGTCGCCGGCTTGCGTTTCGATCACCGGCAGTGCGGTCAACGAGCCGGTCTTGCCCTTGACCGCGCCCTTGGTGAAGCGCTCGACCCAGGCTTCGCTGACGCGTGCGGCACGTTCGAGCAGACGGCTGTGGAGATAGAACACGTCGCCGGGATACGCTTCACGACCGGGCGGACGGCGCAGCAGCAGCGAGATCTGGCGATACGCCCAGGCCTGCTTGGTCAGATCGTCATAGATGATCAGGGCGTCCTGTCCGCGGTCGCGGAAGTACTCGCCCATGGTGCAGCCGGAATAGGCGGCGATGTACTGCATGGCGGCGGACTCTGACGCCGACGCGGCCACGATGATCGTGTACGCCATCGCACCGTGCTCTTCGAGCTTGCGCACGACGTTGGCGATGGTCGACGCCTTCTGGCCGATGGCCACGTACACGCAGAAGAGGTCCTTGCCCTTCTGATTGATGATCGTATCCACCGCCACCGCAGTCTTGCCGGTCTGGCGGTCGCCGATGATCAGTTCGCGCTGGCCGCGGCCCACGGGCACCATCGCATCGATGGACTTGAGGCCGGTCTGTACCGGCTGCGATACCGACTTGCGCCACACCACGCCCGGCGCGACTTTCTCGATGATGTCCGTTTCCTTGGCGTTGATCGGCCCCTTGCCGTCGATCGGCTGGCCGAGCGAGTTGACCACGCGCCCGATCAGCTCGGGACCGACGGGCACCGACAGGATCTGGCCGGTGCACTTGACCGGGTCGCCTTCGGAGATGTGTTCGTACTCACCCAGAATCACCGCGCCGACCGAGTCGCGTTCGAGGTTGAGCGCGAGGCCGAACGTGTTGTTCGGAAACTCGAGCATCTCGCCCTGCATGACGTCGGACAGTCCGTGCACGCGGCAGATACCGTCGGTCACCGAGACCACGGTGCCCTGCGTGCGCACGTCGGCGGAGAGCGCGAGGCTCTGGATCCGGGACTTGATCAGATCGCTGATCTCGGAGGGTTTCAGCTGTTGCATGGCGGTTCCGATTCTTGGATGTGGGGGTATGGTGCGCCGAAGACGTCAGGCCGCGGTCAGACTGGCGGCCATCGCCGCGAGCTTGCCGCGCACCGAACCGTCGATCACCTGGTCGCCCACGGTGATCTTGACGCCACCGATGAGCGCGGCGTCGACGTTGACCGTGGGATTCACCTTGCGCTTGAATTTGCGTTCTAGGTCAGTAACGAGGCCGGAGAGATCTGCGCCTTCGAGCGGATAGGCGCTCTCGATCTGCGCGTCGACAGTGCTTTCGCGCTCGTTCTTGAGCGCTTCGAACTGGTCCCGGACGGCCGGCAATGCGGCAATGCGCTGGTTGGCCGTCAGCGCTTCGAGCAGCTTGCGGGTCTCGGTGGAGGTGTCGCCGGCGACGGCAACGAACATGTCGACCAGTGCTCCGGCCGAGACGCGCGGATTGCCGAGCAACTGGCGCACATCCGGATGCTCGGCAGCGGCCGCTAGGTTGCCCAGGGTCGCCGACCACTGGGCGAGCGCACCAGCCTTGTCGGCGATCTCGAACACCGCTTCCGCGTAGGGCCGGGCGATGGTGCTGATTTCGGCCATGGCCTCAAATCTCTTTCTTCAATTGCGCCAACAGATCTGCGTGGGCCTGCGCGTTGATTTCCTTGCGCAGGATCTTCTCCGCACCAGCCACCGCAAGCGCTGCCACTTGATCGCGCAGTGCTTCGCGGGCACGCGAAACTTCCTGGTCGATCTCGGCTTTGGCCGCGGCCTTCTCGCGACCGCTTTCTTCGCGTGCCGCGTTTTTGGCTTCGTCGATCAGCTGCGAGCCGCGTTTCTCGGCCTGCGCGATGATCTCCTGGGCGCGAGCACGCGCTTCGGCGACGGAAGCTTCGGCCTGCTTCGAGGAAACCTCCAGCGATTGGCGGCCCTTTTCGGCAGCCGCCAGGCCATCGGCGATCTGCGACTGGCGCTGCTCGATGGCCCGCAGCAACGGCGGCCAGACGAACTTTACCGTGAACCAGATGAAGACCGCGAAGGATACGGCCTGCGCGATCAGCGTCAGGTTGATGTTCATGACTGCCCCCTACCGGGTAAAGGTGGAGACGGAGTTACTGGATGACGGCGAGCAGCGGATTGCCGAAGGCAAACAGCATCGCGAGACCCACGCCGATGATGAACGAGGCGTCGATCAGGCCGAGCAGCAGGAACACCTTGGCCTGCAGCGCGGGAATCATCTCGGGCTGGCGCGCGGCGCCTTCGAGGAAGCGGCTGCACATGATGCCGACGCCGATACACGCGCCGGCGGCGCCGAGACCGATCATCAGGCCGATGCCGATGCCCGTGTAGGCCTGGATCATCGCGAGAAGTTGCAGCTTGTCCATCAAGGTTTCCTTTCGAGTTGCGGAACGTGAAGTGGGAAGTTTGAACTCAATGGCTCTCGTGAGCCATGGAGAGGTAGACGATCGTCAGCATCATGAAGATGTAGGCCTGCAGCGCGACGATCAGGATGTGGAAGATGGCCCAGCCGACGCCGAGGATCGCGCCGAACACCGTGCCGACGAGCCCCGTGGCGGCCCAGAGCCACAGCAGCAGGAAGATGATTTCGCCTGCGTACATGTTTCCGTACAGCCGCAGGGAGTGCGACAGCGGCTTGGAAATGTACTCGACCAGGTTGAACAGGAAGTTCGCGGGCCAGAGCAGGGGATTGGAACCGAAGGGCGAGCAGAACAGTTCGTGGATGAAGCCGCCGACGCCCTTCACCTTGATGGAGAAGAAGATCATCAGCAGCCACACCGACAGGGCGAGCGCGAAGGTCGTGTTGACGTCCGATGTCGGGACCATGCGCCATTCATGGATACCGACGGCGCCGAGGATCTTCGCGACGATGTCCACGGGCAGGAAGTCCATGGCGTTCATCAGCAGCACCCACACGAACACCGTCAGGGCCGTGGGTGTGACGAAGTCGCGCTTGCCGTGAAAGATGCCCTTCACCTGATCGTCGACGAAAGTGAAGAGTAGTTCGACGAAGGCCTGGCGCTTGGTCGGCACGCCGGCGGTCGCGCCGCGCACGACCCACCACAGCAGGCCGATGCTCACGATGCCGAGCACCGCGGCGGTGACGACGGAGTCGACGTGCAGGGTCCAGAAGGAGCCTTGACCGACCGGCTTCGCGAGGAAGCTCAGGTGGTGCTGGATGTACTCGGTGGGGGTCAGTTCACTGCCTGGGCTCATCGCTCGTTCACACCTTGATCATTCACGCCTTGCGTCCGACATCCCGGACGAATACCGCCATCGAGAACACGAGGATCGCCACCGCAAAAGTACCGACGAAGGCAATCGGAATGACGTTCCTGTAGTTCGCCAGCACCGCCCAGAGCAGCAACACACTCAAGCCCACTTTGACACCTTCTGCGCGGAACGCGGTGGACAGCGTCGCGCCGATCGTCGGCTCTTTCGCGAATTGCGTCACGGCTGCAAATCCCACACAAGCCACCAGCGCCACGCCGCCACCGAGCACACTCGAGACGGCGCCATGCCACCCCGCGAAGACGCCGACCAGGATCGCGATCAGTGCGGTCACGATGGCCTGCCACCGGAGTACGGCTCGGAAGGATGCGCTCTGGATTCTGAACATCGGGAACCCGCTGGCGACAAAAAAACTTTGCGAGTTTACTGTCGGATGCGGCGGTGCGTCAACGGGGTCTGTCGTCGATCGCAGACCGCTTGGTCGGAACTTTAACGACGCAACCGCGTGACGATGGCTTCGAACTGATCGAGCGATCGATACTCGACCACGAGCTTGCCCTTGCCCTTGGCGCCCGAGCGGACCTTCACGGTGGCGCCGAGGGCGTCGGAGAGTTCTTCTTCCAGCGCCTGGATGTCGCGATTGGGCCGAACGCGACGCGTGGCCGGCATGCCATCGTCGTTGGCCGCATGAGCGACCAGACGCTCGGCTTCGCGCACCGACAGGCCTTTGGTGGCGATCCGTTCGGCGAGCTCCAGCTGCTTCATGGTGGGCAAGCCCAGCAGCGCACGACCGTGGCCCATATCGAGCTCACCGTTCATCATCTTCTGCTGGACTGCCGCAGGGAGCTGCAACAGACGCAGGAGATTGCTCACCGCCGTACGCGACCGGCCCACCGCTTCGCCGGCGCTCTGATGCGTCATGCCGAACTCGTCGATCAATCGCTGAATGCCGGCCGCTTCCTCGAGTGCGTTGAGATCTTCGCGCTGGATATTCTCGATGAGTGCCATCGCGAGCGCTGCTTCGTCGTTGACCTCGCGCACCAGGACCGGGACTTCCTTCAGGCCGGCTTTCTGCGCCGCTCGCCAACGCCGTTCGCCGGCGATGATCTCGTAGCGGCCGGGTCCCAGCGGTCGCGCGAGAATCGGCTGGATCATCCCCTGCGACTTGAGCGAATCGGCCAGCTCCGCGATCGCCTCCTCGTGCATCTGCGTGCGCGGCTGATACTTCCCCGGTTGCAGCGCGGTGAGCGGGAGATCGGTGAGCCGATCGCCCGCCTTTTCGACCGCCTCGTCACCTGCGAGCAGCGCGTCGAGACCGCGACCCAACCCTTTGTGTCTGACCATTGCCTGCCTCATGCCGCCACTGTCTGTTTGCCCAGGATCTCGCCGGCGAGCGCGAGGTAGGCGAGCGCGCCCTTCGATTGCCGATCGTACGAAAGCACCGGCATGCCATAGCTGGGCGCTTCGGCGAGCCGCACGTTGCGCGGAATCACGGTGCGATACACCTTCTCGCCGAAGTGCTGCTGGAGTTGATCGGAGACCTGTTGCCCGAGCGTGTTGCGCGGGTCGTACATCGTGCGCAGCAAGCCCTCGATCTCGAGATTGGGATTCAGATTCGCGCGTACCTTCTTCACGGTGTTCACCAGATCGGACAGACCCTCGAGCGCGTAGTACTCGCACTGCATCGGGATCATCACCGCGTGCGCGGCGACGAGCCCATTAACGGTGAGCAGGTTGAGCGCAGGCGGACAATCGATGAGGATGAAGTCGTACTCCGCGTCGACGCTGGCCAGCGCATCCTTGAGGCGGGTCTCCCGATGCTCGAGCGCCACCATTTCCACCTCGGCGCCGGCGAGCTCGCGGTTGGCGGGTATGACATCGTAGTTGCCGCTGCTCGACCGTTGCCGCACGGCCGCCAATGGCGCCTCGCCGAGCAGGGCCTGGTAGACCGTGGCCGACAACTGCCGCTTGTCGATGCCGCTGCCCATGGTGGCGTTGCCCTGCGGATCGAGGTCGATCAGCAGCACCCGCCGCCCCGCCATGGACAGGCTCGCCGCAAGATTGATGGTGGTCGTCGTCTTGCCGACGCCGCCCTTCTGATTGGTAATCGCGAGTATCTTGGCCATGGCTTACCGGGGGTCAGGCAGTGGTCTTTTCGATCATGACGAGATGACGTTCACCCTCGACGCCCGGTACCGCGAGCGGCTCGACTCGCTCGACTCGGAAGCCGGCGGGCAACTGGGCGATCTCCTCGTAAGGGTACAGGCCCTTCATGGCCGCGAACCGCCCGCCCGGGGCCAGAAGATGTCCGGCCTGCCGGACGAAATCGGCGAGCTCCGAAAAAGCCCGCGAAATGATGACCTCGAAGGCTCCCGGCGGTCGCCATTGCTCCACCCGCTCGCGCCGCACGTCCGCGTTGGCGATGCCCAAGTCGCCCACCGCTTGCGTCAGAAATGCCGTCTTCTTGTGGTTGCTGTCGAGCAGGGTGACGCTCCAGTCCGGGCGCGCGAGCGCGATGGGAATGCCCGGAAGCCCTGGTCCGGTCCCCACATCGAGTACCCGTTCGCCCGACAGGTGCGGCAGCACGGCTAGGCTATCGAGCAGGTGATGGCTTACTAACTTTGGAGTGTCGCGGATCGCCGTGAGGTTGTAGACGCGATTCCATTTCTGCAGCAAGGTCAGGTAGTCGAGCAAGCGCGCCTCGACGCCAGGGGGCAGGCGAAGGCCCAACTTTTCGATGCCCTGCCCCAGCGAAACGGCGAGCGACTTCACCGAACGCTCGCGGCGGAAGGCTGATCGGAGGACGCCATCTCGGGCCGCACGCCAAAACCCCGGCGCAAATGCACGAGCAGGAGCGAGATCGCCGCCGACGTGATGCCGGAAATCCGCGACGCCTGACCGAGCGTCTCGGGACGATGCAGATTGAGCTTTTGCTGGACCTCAGCCGACAGGCCGCGCACGGTGCGGTAGTCCAGGTCCAGGGGCAGCTTCGCGTCGTCGAAATGCTCCTGCCGCGTGACTTCCTCGCGCTGACGATCGATATACCCTTGATACTTGATTTGGACTTCCACCTGTTCGGCCACTTCCGGATTCGTGACACCTGATCCGGCACCAGGGAGCGTCATCAACTTCGCGTAGTCGACGCCCGGTCGGCGAAGCAGTTCTTCCAGCGTGTGATCCGCTTCCAGCGTTTGTCCGAAAGTCGCGACCATGGCTTCCGGTGGCAGCAACTTTGGATTCACCCATGTGGATCGCAAGCGCTCACGCTCGCTTGCGACCGCTTCACGCTTCACTTCAAAGCGAGCCCAGCGGGCATCGTCCACCAATCCCAGGCGGCGTCCGATCTCGGTAAGCCGCAGGTCGGCATTGTCCTCGCGCAGGCTTAGTCGATACTCCGCCCGACTCGTGAACATGCGGTACGGCTCGGTCACGCCGCGGGTGATCAGATCATCGACCAGGACGCCGAGATAGGCTTCGTCGCGCCGCGGGCTCCACGATTCGGTGTCGTGTGCGAGCAAGGCGGCGTTGACGCCGGCCAAGAGACCCTGGGCGGCCGCTTCTTCGTATCCGGTCGTCCCGTTGATCTGTCCGGCGAAGAAAAGTCCTTGAATCGACTTGGTTTCCAGGGAACTCTTCAGGCCGCGAGGATCGAAATAGTCGTACTCGATCGCATAACCGGGACGGACGATCCGTGCCTCTTCGAGACCCCGGATCGAATGTACCAGCGCCAACTGCACATCGAAGGGCAGACTGGTCGACACGCCGTTCGGATAGATCTCATGCGTCGTCAGCCCTTCGGGCTCGAGAAATATCTGGTGGGAGGTCTTGTCGGCGAACCGCGTGATCTTGTCCTCGATGGACGGGCAGTAACGCGGCCCAACGCCTTCGATGACACCGGTGAACATGGGCGATCGGTCGAGACCACCCCGAATGATTTCGTGGGTCCGCTCATTGGTATGGGTGACCCAGCACGGACGCTGTTCAGGGTGCTGGGCGGCGGTCCCCATGAAAGAGAACACAGGCACCGGTGTGTCGCCGGGCTGTTCGGCCATCACGGAGAAGTCGATGCTGCGTCCATCGAGCCGTGGCGGCGTTCCCGTCTTCAGGCGTCCTACCGGCAACTTCAGCTCTCGCAGCCGGTGTGACAGCTTCACGGATGCCGGATCACCGGCGCGGCCGGCCTGGTAGTTGGACAACCCGACGTGGATCAGACCCGACAGAAAAGTTCCTGCTGTGAGAACAACCGTGCTGGCCTCGAACAGAATCCCGAGCTGGGTAACGACGCCAGTCACTCGATCACCGCTCAACACCAGATCGTCCACGGCCTGCTGGAACAGCGTCAGATGGGGCTGATTCTCCAGTCGCGCACGGATCGCCTGCCGGTACAGGACTCGATCGGCCTGGGCGCGCGTGGCACGCACGGCGGGTCCCTTGCTCCGATTCAGGATCCGGAACTGGATTCCGGCCTCGTCCGTAGCCGCAGCCATGGCACCGCCAAGCGCGTCCACTTCCTTGACCAGGTGGCCTTTTCCGATTCCGCCAATGGACGGATTGCACGACATCTGGCCGAGAGTCTCGATGCTGTGCGTCAGCAGCAGGGTTTCTCGACCCATGCGAGCAGCAGCGAGCGCGGCCTCCGTGCCGGCGTGGCCGCCACCGACCACGATGACATCGAAATGCTTGGGGAACCGCATGATCACGTTCGAGCTTCGGGGGGCCTGAATGATAATCGAATTTCTCTCGAAGACCCTGCTTCGAAGCTCTGTTTCACGTGAAACGTCGATCGTGGCAGCCGGCTTGTTTCACGTGAAACCTGGATCTGCCCTATAAGCTCCCTACCCAGTCGGTCATGAGCTTCGCGCAAAGCGCCACCACCACGACGATGAACACTCGTCGGACCAGAACGGGGCCAAAACGCCCTGCCATACTTGCTCCAACCCATGCCCCTGCAACGTTGCACACCGCCATGGGAACGCCCACCTCAAAATTCACATAGCCAAGGCCGACGAAAAGCCCCAGCGCACCGGCATTGGTGGCCAGGTTGATGACCTTGGCTGCCGCGGACGCCCTCACGAAGTCGAGCCTGCCCCACCGGACGAGGCAATAGATCAGGAAGCTACCCGCTCCCGGTCCGAAGAAGCCGTCATAGAACCCGGCACCGCCGCCGAGCGCCCCCTGTGCAATGCCCTTCGGCACTCGCCGCTGGTCAGGGTCACCACCGGCATTCCCTCGATTCAGGAGAGTGAATCCCAGGACTACGATGACCAGGATGATCACGATCGGCCGCATGAACGCCGAAGGAATCTGCGTCGCTACGAGCGCCCCCAGCCCGGATCCCGCCAGCGCCGCGACAACCGCCACCGCCCACGCGCGCGGCGCGACCAGGCGCAAGGCCCGATAGCGAAACACCGCCGTCGTCGTGCCGCAGAAGGACGACAACTTGTTGGTCCCGAGCAGCAGTGCAGGCGGGGCGGCTGGAAATACGCCAAACAGGGCGGGAATCTGGATCAGCCCGCCCCCTCCGGCTACCGCATCCACCCACCCGGCAAGCAAGGCGCAGCTGCACAGGAATAGGAGTTCCCCCATGGGCGCCGCCCGCTATTTTCCGATGCAGAAGCGCGAGAAAATCTCGCCCAGCAGGTCGTCGGATGACATCCGTCCGGTGATGGCCGCCAGGGCCTCCTGGGCGTAGCGCAACTCCTCCGCAAACAATTCCTCCCGCGCGGCACCGATCGTCGCAGCTTCGTGCAGACGCTTTGCGGCCTCCTCCAGGGCCTGGAGATGCCGGGCCCTTGCCATGAAGACACCCTCTTCCTCGGGACGAGCCCACCCGGCCGCCTCCAGCAATGCGGCGCGCAAGAGGTCGATCCCTTCACCAGTCCGAGCGGAAACTCGGACGCGGATCGGATCCCGATCGGACGCGGCGCTGGCTGGCAAGCCGAAGAGGTCGATCTTGTTCTCCACCTCCACACGCCGACCCGCCGCGGTCGTTTCGACGGGTATCGTGCCGCTCTCTGCCACGACCAGGACGATATCCGCCCGAGCTGCAGCCTCCTTGCCTCGCGCGATGCCGATCGATTCCACGGGATCCTGAGAAGCTCGAAGCCCGGCCGTATCGACGACGTGGAATGCCACCCCTTCGATGACAACCGTGGCGCGCAGCGCGTCGCGCGTGGTTCCGGGAGTGTCGGTCACGATGGCAATCTCCTCGCCGGCGAGCCGGTTCAGGAGGCTGGATTTGCCGACATTCGGCGGACCCACGATGGCCACCTGCACGCCTTCCCGCAGCAGACTGCCTTGTCTTGCCGCGCGCAAGACCGAACTCAGGCGCTCCCGCACCTGCGCCAGCCGATCGAGCACGCCATAGGACTGCAGGACATTCACGTCACCTTCCTCGGGAAAGTCCAGGGACGCTTCCGAGAGCGCGCGCAACTCCGTCAGCGATCGGTGCAAGGCATCGATGCGCTCGGAGAATTCGCCTCGAAGCGACCGCATCGCTGACCGTGCAGCCGTTCGTGTCGCCGCCTCGATCAGATCAGCCACGCCTTCGGCCTGCGCGAGGTCGAGCTTGGCGTTGAGAAAGGCCCGGCGGGTGAATTCGCCGGGTTCCGCCACTCGAGCCCCGAGTTCGACGCATCGAGCCAGCATGGCTGCCAGTACCGCCGGCCCACCGTGGCCCTGCAGCTCCAGAACATCCTCTCCGGTATAGGAGCGCGGCCCCGGAAAGAACAACGCCAACCCTTCGTCGATCGGGGTGTCGGCGGCGTCGCGAAACTCCGAATACGTCACCACACGTGCGGGGAGTTGCTTCCCCGTCAACGCTGCTCCAAGCGCTCCCGCAGCGGGTCCGGAAACCCGCACCACCCCGATCGCCCCGCGTCCCGGCGCGGTGGCGATCGCAGCGATGGTGTCAGCGCTTGGCCGCCCCAAGGCCGGCGCTCTCCAATCGCTTGGTGATCGCCCACTGCTGGCCGATGGACAGGATGTTGTTCACCAGCCAGTACAACACCAGGCCCGCGGGGAAGAAGAAGAAGAACACGCTGAAGGCAACGGGCATGATCTTCATGACCTTCGCCTGGATCGGGTCCGGTGGCTCCGGATTGAGGCGCGTCTGGATGATCATGCTGATGCCCATCAGGATGGGCAGCACATAGAACGGATCAGGTGTTGACAAGTCTTTGATCCATAACATGAATGGCGCCTGCCGCATCTCCACGCTACCGAGCAGTACCCAGTAGAGGGCGATGAAGACCGGGATCTGGATCACGATCGGCAGGCAGCCGCCCAGCGGGTTGATCTTCTCCGTCTTGTACAACTCCATCATGGCCTGGTGGAGCTTCTGACGATCGTCGCCGTGGAGTTCCTTCAGCTTCTGCAGCTTCGGCGCCATCATCCGCATCTTCGCCATCGACTTGTACGAGGCAGCGGACAAGGGGAAGAAGATGAGCTTGATGATGATCGTGACGACGATGATCGCCACACCCCAGTTCTTCACGACGTCATATACGGCGGACAACACCCAGAACAGCGGGGACGCGATGACGGTGAGCCAGCCGTAGTCCACGGTCAGATTGAGGCCGGGCGCCAGCGCTTCCAGCTTGTCCTGGATCTGTGGCCCGACGTATAGCGGGACTGACCATTCGGCACTCGACCCGGGTGCGACGGTGGGAGCTGGAATGATGACGCCGGCCGCGAACAGGTTGCCATCCAGGGCACGCGTATAGAAGTCCCTCGTCGCCCCGTTCTTCGGCAGCCAGGCGGTCACGAAATAGTGCTGGACCATGGCGATCCAGCCGTCCTGGCTTTCCTTCGGATAGCTGGCCTTGCCCTTGGCGATGTCGCTGAAACTGATCTTGTGATACTTGTCCTTGTCAGTGTACAGGGCCACTCCCGTGAAAGTGGGTACCCACGTGGACTCGCCGGGCGGCGCATGATCGTCGCGGACAAGCTGGTAGTAGGCGGACAACTCCAGCGGCGCCGCACCGCGGTTCTCGACGACATAACCCACGTCGATCACATAGCTTCCGCGATGAAACGTCAGGGTCTTCACCACCTTCCCGGCGCCGCCAGGCTCCGCGGCCGTGAGCTTCAGCACGACCTGATCGGCCCCTTCCACCAGCTTGACGTCCCGTTGATCGGGGATGAACAGGCTCTTGTGGTTCGGAAGTGACGCCCCCTTCAACCCGGACTGGGCGACCATCGTGTGGGTCGCGCTGGAATCCAGCAGCACCAGATTCTGGTCATGAACAACCGTATCCCGATGCGTCAACAGTTCGATTCGCCGGATGTCACCGCCGAGCGTTCCCACCTCGACCAGCATGAGGTCGGTGCGAACGGTCACGGTGTCGCCCGACACGTTCGGCGCGGCATCGGGGACGACATCAGGCGTCGTTGCGCGCGGTGTGGCGGCGCGGGGCGATGGCGACGCGTCCGGGACCGGCGCCAGTCCGTTGGTCGAGGCAGGGGCCGACGCGGTTTCGCGGACGGCTGGCTTGGGACCATAGGTCTTGTACCAACTCTCCCCGAGCATGAACAGGGAGACGCAGAAAATCACCAGCAATACGAGACGAGGGGTGTCCATCTTCAAACCGTGGTCAGGGCACCGGGTCGTGGCCCCCGGGACACCAGGGATGGCAACGGGCGATGCGTCGGGTGGCGAGCCAGGTTCCACGGACGGGGCCGTGGCGCTCGAGCGCTTCGAGGGCGTAGTCGGAGCAAGTGGGATGAAAACGGCAAGCAGCAGGCAGCAAAGGACTCAGGGCGATCTGATAGCCACGGACCAAGCCGCGCAGGGCCGCAGTCATCGGAGCGGCCGAACGAGCAGCGACTCGAGCTCCGTTCTCGCCTCCTTCCGCACCGAAAACGTGGGCGCGGACTTCACCCGAACCACCCAGTCCCACCCCGATAACTCCTGTTGCCGACTGCGGAATACTTCGCGAATCAATCGTTTGAGGCTATTGCGGCCGACGCTCGAGCGCGCCGTCTTGCGCGCGACCACCATGCCGAGCCGGCCGAACGGTAGCGCGTTGCGCGCTCTGTGGACTACGAAGTACCGGCCTTGTTCGCGCCCTCGGGACTGGAAGGCGCGCTCGAATGCTGCAGCCTCGTTGAGGCGCAGCACGGAGGGAAATCGCTGCCGGAGCGTTCCCGCCGGCGGATCCGCGAACTCGTCAGACGGCGAGACGGGCGCGCCCCTTGGCGCGGCGGGCATTGATCACGGCGCGACCGGCCTTGGTCTTCATCCGGACCCGGAACCCGTGGGTGCGCTTGCGTCGTGTGACCGACGGCTGGTAGGTGCGTAGCATCGTGTTTACTCCCGGAAAAAAAGCGACGTATTAGACACTTGCAACCAAATTCTTGTCAACCGAAGAACGCGCCCGAATGCCTGTGGATAACTCGATCGGGGCTCTGCTAACATTCGCCTTCCGGCGAAACATCGCGAGTCATTCGCTTCCGACTTTTCGTCTTCACGCACGCCGCAGCTGGACCCGAACCCCTTCCCGCCCTATGTCCGAACTCTGGGAACGCTGCCAGGACGAGCTCCGGAAGAGCCTCCCCGATCAGCAATTTCGCACCTGGATCAAACCGCTCGCCGCCACGCTGGACGGGGATACGTTGACCCTGACGGCCCCCAATCGGTTCGTACTCGAATGGGTGCGGGACAAGTTTCTCCGAGCCATCGAGGAACTCGCGTCCAGACTCACCGAGGGCAGCAAGTCGGTCAGTTTGCTCCTCGCCGAGTCTCCGGGACGGATCAAATCCGTCCCCGCGACAGCAGTGGTGGAACCGGTCCGGCCACGACCGGCGCCAGCGCCAGCTCCCACGATTCGGGAGCGCGGGCGCCTCAACCCATCATTCACCTTCGACAGTTTCGTGGCCGGCAAAGCCAACCAGCTCGCCCGTGCTGCCGCCATCCAGGTCGGAGAACACCCCGGTACCGCGTACAACCCGTTGTTCATCTATGGCGGCGTCGGCCTTGGCAAGACTCACCTGATCCAGGCGATCGGCAACCTGGTGCATGAGCGATCCCCGGCAGCGCAGGTCCGCTACATCCACGCCGAACAGTACGTGTCGGATGTCGTCCGCGCCTACCAGCACAAGTCCTTCGACAGCTTCAAGAAGTATTACCACTCACTCGACCTGCTTCTCATCGACGATATCCAGTTCTTCAGCAACAAGAACCGCACGCAGGAGGAGTTCTTCTACGCGTTCAACGCGCTGGTCGATTCCCACAAACAGGTGATCATCACCTGCGACACCTACCCGAAGGAAATTTCGGGCATGGAAGATCGCCTGATCTCACGCTTCGGCTGGGGTCTCACCGTGGCGATCGAACCGCCGGAACTGGAGATGCGGGTCGCGATCCTGCTGAAGAAGGCCGAAGCCGAGAACACGCCCGTCGGCGAAGACATCGCGTTCTTCATCGCTACCCATATCCAGTCCAACGTCCGGGAGCTCGAAGGTGCGTTGAAGCGGGTCATCGCGTTCTCGCGCTTCGCCGGGATTCCGATCACCGTCGAATCCACACGTGACGCCTTGAAGGATCTGCTCGCCGTGCAGACCCGTCAGGTCTCCATCGAGAACATCCAGAAGACCGTTGCCGACTACTACAAGATCAAGGTCTCGGAAATGTATTCGAAGAAGCGCTCGCGCATGATCGCCCGTCCTCGTCAGGTCGCCATGGCGCTGGCCAAGGAGCTGACGCCCTTGAGCCTGCCCGACATCGGCGACGCTTTCGGTGGCCGCGATCACACCACCGTACTCCATGCCTGTCGCAAGATTGCCGAGCTGCGTTCATCGACTCCGGACATCACGCGAGACTTCGACGCACTCATCCAGGTACTGCGTGGATAACCGGGAGACGAATTGTGGATAAGCGCTCGTGCCGGAGCGGTTCCGGAATTCATTCAGAAACTGTCCACAACCCATACACGATCTCCGGCATGACCGCATTCGACCGCAACACCGCGTCCTGTCTGGTTCCGATCGAATTGCCCACCGGTTCGTTGTTCGCTTATCACTATCTACCAGGTTGAAAGAGAAATGAAGAACATACAACTCGATCGCGATGCACTGCTGCGCCCCCTGCAGTCCGTCACCGGTGTGGTGGAGAGACGACAAACCCTGCCGATCCTGTCGAATGTTCTCGTCGAATCGAAAGGCGGGGTGATGACGCTGCTCGCCACTGATCTCGAGATCCAGGTGGCGGCCCCGGTGGAGGGTCAGAGCGTCAGCGAGGATTTCGCGGTCACGGTCTCGGCGAAGAAGCTGCTCGATATCCTGCGAGCGCTGCCGGATGGGACCAGCATCTCGCTCGACCAGAAGGACTCCAAGATCCAGCTGAAAGCAGGGCGCAGCCGTTTCAGCGTGCAGACCTTGCCGGCGGCGGATTTTCCTCGCCTGGCCGAGGGTTCCCAGGCGAGCGCGGAGGTCGCACTGCCGCAACGCGAACTGCGCAAGTTGATCGGCCTCACGCAATACGCGATGGCCCAGCAGGACATCCGCTATTACCTGAACGGTATGCTCCTGGTGGTGGACAAGAAGGAACTGACGCTCGTGGCCACCGACGGCCATCGGCTGGCACTGACCACGCGCGAGCTGCTGGACAGCTACGTGCGCAACGAGGTCATCCTGCCGCGCAAGGCAGTGCTCGAACTGGGGCGACTACTGCAGGATACCGACGATACGGTGCTCGTGACGCTGCTCGGGAACCAGGTGAAGTTCGAGTTCAGCGGGTTGCAACTCATCAGCAAGGTCGTCGACGGCAAGTTTCCCGACTACGGTCGGGTCGTACCCGTCAACTACGGCAAGCATTTCGAAACCGACCGGGTGCGCCTGCAGCAGGCCCTGCAGCGGGCAGCGATTCTTTCCAACGAGAAATTCCGCGGCGTGCGCTGGGTCCTCACCGACGGCAGCCTGCGCATCGTCTGCACCAACACCGAACAGGAAGAGGCGGAAGAGGAGATGGAGATCCCCTATGCGGGCGATGCGCTCGACGTGGGTTTCAACATCACCTATCTGCAGGATGTCCTCAACAGCGTGGACACCGATTCGGTCGATTGCGCCTTCGGCGATGCCAACAGCAGCATGCTGGTGACTTTGCCGGGCCGCACCGATTTCAAGTACGTCGTGATGCCGATGCGCATCTAGATTCAGCACTGGAAAACTTCGCATGGAAGGCAACAACGAATACAACGCCGAGAGCATCAAGATGCTCAAGGGTCTGGAAGCTGTCCGCAAGCGTCCGGGCATGTACATCGGCGACACGAGCGACGGCACCGGCCTGCATCACATGGTCTTCGAGGTGGTCGACAACTCCATCGACGAAGCGCTCGCGGGTCATTGCGACGAGATCAAGGTGGTCATCCACGGCGACAACTCCATCAGCGTGGTCGACAACGGACGAGGCATCCCGACCGACATCCATCCCGACGACGAGGAGGGCCGCTCCACCGCCGAGATCGTGATGACGGTGCTGCACGCCGGAGGCAAGTTCGACAGCAACTCGTACAAGATCTCCGGTGGCCTGCACGGCGTCGGCGTATCGGTGGTCAATGCACTTTCCGAGTGGCTGAAACTCACCATTCGCCGCGACGGCAAGGCCCACTACCTGGAGTTCCATCACGGCGACCTCTCGGCACCGATCAAGGAGATCGGCCCAAGCGATCGGCGCGGTACCGAGATCCATTTCCGCCCCAGCGTAGGCACCTTCGACAATATCGATTTTCATTTCGACATCCTCGCCAAGCGCCTGCGCGAGCTGTCCTTCCTCAACAACGGCGTGCGCATCGAGCTCGTCGACCAGCGTACCGCCAAGCAGGAGAGTTTCGCCTTCTCCGGCGGCGTGAAGGGTTTCGTCGAGTACATGAACCGGCACAAGGCCGTCCTGCACCCGAACATTTTCCACGCCGTGGGAGAGCGCAACGGGATCATCGTCGAAGTCTCGATGCAGTGGAACGACTCCTATCAGGAAACGGTGCTGGTGTTCACCAATAACATCCCGCAGCGCGACGGCGGGACGCACCTGACCGGATTGCGCGCGGCGATGACGCGCACGATGACCAAGTACATCACGTCCAACGAACTCGACAAGAAGGCGAAGGTCGAGATCAGCGGTGACGATCTGCGCGAAGGGCTCACCTGCGTACTGTCGGTGAAGGTGCCGGACCCGAAGTTCTCGTCGCAGACGAAGGACAAGCTCGTGTCGTCGGAAGTGCGACCCGTCGTGGAAGACGTGGTGGCCAAGGCTCTCGAGGACTGGCTTCTGGAGCGCCCCGTCGATGCGCGAACCGTAGTCGGCAAGGTCATCGAAGCCGCGCGGGCGCGCGAAGCTGCGCGCAAGGCACGGGAGATGACGCGCCGCAAGGGCGTGCTCGACGGCATGGGCCTTCCCGGCAAGCTCGCTGACTGCCAGGAGAAGGATCCAGCGCTGTGCGAGCTCTATCTCGTCGAGGGTGATTCCGCCGGCGGTTCCGCCAAGCAGGGTCGCGACCGGAAATTCCAGGCGATCCTGCCGTTGCGCGGCAAGATTCTCAACGTGGAACGCGCGCGGTTCGACAAGCTCGTATCCTCCGCCGAAATCGCGACGCTCATCACCGCGCTCGGCACGGGCATCGGCAAGGACGACTACAACCCCGCGAAATTGCGCTACCACCGCATCATCATCATGACCGATGCCGACGTGGACGGCTCGCACATCCGCACCTTGCTGCTCACGTTCTTCTACCGGCAGATGCCGGAGCTGGTCGAGCGCGGCCACATCTACATCGCCCAGCCGCCGCTGTTCAAGGCGAAGCACGGCAAGGAAGAGCGTTACCTCAAGGACGAGCACGAGCTCAAGCAGTACCTCCTGAGGCTCGCGCTCAAGGATGCGCTATTGTTGCCGACCGCAGGCGCGGAACCGATCGGACGCGAAGCGTTCGAGCACGTCGCCAAGGAGTATCTGCTGACCGAGGCCGTCATCGAGAGACTCTCGCGACGCATGGACAGCGTGGTCCTGCACGCGTTGACTCGTGGCGACGCGCTATCGCTTGTCGACGACGTCGCCGCGGCCTCGTCCGGACAACGACTCCAGGCCACGATCGGCGGCTCCAACGTGACCGTTACGCCGGGCGCCGATGTCCTCACCGAAGCTCGCCTGCTGCGGGTCGTACGTACGGTGCACGGTGTGGACCGAAACACCGTGCTCGACCAGGACTTCCTGGACAGCGGCGACTATGCCCAGATCCGCCGCACGGCCGATCTCGTGCAGGGGTTGCTTGGTGTCGGAGCGGTGGTTCGTCGCGGCGATGATGAACATCCCGTCACCGATTTCCGCGAGGCGCTCGACTGGCTGCTCGACCAGGTTCGCAAGGGCGTAGGCATCCAGCGCTACAAAGGCCTGGGCGAGATGAACCCGGAGCAACTCTGGGAGACGACCATGGATCCTGCCTCGCGCACCCTGTTGCGTGCACAGGTGGAAGACAGCATCGCCGCCGACGAGATCTTCAGCACGCTGATGGGCGACATCGTCGAACCGCGGCGCGCATTCATCGAATCCAACGCGCTGGGCGTGCGCAACCTCGACGTCTAGGAAGCGCGCGAGAAACGCTTCAGGCGGCACCCTTGGCGCGGCGCTTGGGCGTCGTCGCCTTGGCGGCCGCGCGCAGTTTCGGCGGCGCTTCGACTGCACCCTTCTTCGGTTCGCGGGGCGCGAACTCGAAGCCGATCTTGCCATCCGGTTGCTTGACCAGGAACGCCTTGAACTTGCGGCCGTTGCGGTTGCTCACGAAACCGGTCAGCAGATCCGTCCGGCCTTCGGAGAGCAGCTTGCGCATCTGGCTGCGGTCGATCTCCTGCTGCAGGATCACCTTGCCCGACCGGAAATCGCACTTCTTGGTCGGCAGGTTCTCGCAGATGTAGCTCATGCCGTGCTCGTACACGGCGCCGTTGCACTTCGGGCACGCACCCAGCGCCTCCTGACCGGTGAAATCGATCTCCTCGCCATTGTCGTCGCCCAGGCCGACCTGGCCGAAATCGAACTCGAGTTTCTGGTTATCGTTCTCCTCATCGCGAACGATGCGCAGCATCGCGGCGAACGGCCGTCCCATCTTCGAACGGAACCCCTGGAGCGGGCCGATCTGCCGCTCGCGCAGCAACTGTTCGACTTCTTCGACTTCGAACTGCCGCCCGCCCGGGGTCTTGGTCATGGAAAACGCACACGACTCGCAAGCGAAGCGGCGATAGTTCTCCTTCACGACGCCGCCGCAATTCGGGCAGGGTGTGCTCAGCGTCACGTAGTCGCCCGGCACGGTGTCGCTGTCGTACTCCTTGGCGCGCTTCACGATCTGTTCGGTCATGCGCGCGATCTCGCGCATGAATGTTTCGCGCTTGAGGCGCCCGCGCTCCATCTGCGAGAGCTTGTATTCCCATTCCCCGGTCAGCTCCGGCTGGGTCAGTTCCTCCACGCCCAGGCCGCGCAACAGCGTCATCAACTGGAAGGCCTTCGCGGTCGGAATCAGCTCGCGGCCTTCGCGAATGATGTATTTTTCTCCGATGAGCCCTTCGATGACCTGTGCACGCGTGGCAGGCGTCCCGAGTCCCTTCTGGGCCATGGCTTCGCGCAGCTCGTCGTCGTCGATCAGTTTGCCCGCGCCTTCCATCGCCGAGAGCAGTGTCGCCTCGTTGTAACGCGCCGGCGGCTTGGTCTGCAGCGCGACGGCCTCGACCTCCTGCGCACGCGGCATCTCGCCTTTGGCTACCGGTACCAGGTTGGCGTCTTCGTCCTGCACTTCCTTGCCGTAGATGGCAAGCCAGCCGGGATTCACCAGCACCTTGCCTTCGGTCTTGAAGTGGTGGTCTTCCACCAGGGTGATCCGGGTGGTGACGAGCGACTCGGCCGCGGGAAAGAACACCGCGAGAAACCGGCGCACCACGAGGTCATAGATCTTCTGCTGGATCTCGTTCAGCCCCTGGGCCGGCTGGAGCGTCGGGATGATCGCGAAGTGATCGCTGATCTTGGTATTGTCGAAGATCCGCTTGTTCGGCTGCACCCAACCCTGCTTCATGGCCTGGCTCGCGAACTTGCCATAGGTATTCGACTCGCGCAGCACGTCGAGCGTCGACTTCACCGTCTTGAGGTAGTCCTCCGGCAGATGACGGGAATCGGTACGCGGGTAGGTCAGCACCTTGAATTTCTCGTACAGTTCCTGGGCGATGGAGAGCGTCGTCTTGGCCGAGAAACCGAAGCGACCGTTGCCTTCCCGCTGGAGCGACGTGAGATCGAACAGCAGCGGGGAAAGTTGCGACGAAGGCTTCGCTTCCTCGGTGACCGTCCCGGTCTTGCCGAGGCAGGCCGCGACGATTGCATCCGCATCGCCCTGCTTCCACAGCCGGTTGTCCTTGCGTTCGGCATCGTCGTCCGGCTTCTTGAACTTCGGGTCGAACCAGCGACCCTCGTAGATGCCGGCCTTCGCGGCGAAGCGGGCTCGCACTTCCCAATAGTCGCGTGACACGAACGCCTTGATCCTGCGCTCGCGCTCCACCACTACCGCGAGCGTCGGCGTCTGCACGCGACCCACGGTCGTCAGATAGAAGCCGCCGCCCTTGGAATTGAAGGCGGTCATCGCGCGGGTGCCGTTGATCCCGACGATCCAGTCGGCTTCCGAGCGGCTGCGGGCGGCGCTCGCGAGCGGCGTCATCTCCTCGTCGGAACGCAGGTGAGCGAAACCGTCTCGAATCGCTGCGGGTGTCATCGATTGCAGCCACAACCTCTGGATCGGCTGCCTGGCGCCCGTGGATTGTGCGATGTAGCGGAAGATCAGTTCGCCCTCGCGGCCGGCGTCGCATGCGTTGATCAGCTCGCTGACGTCCTTGCGCTTGATCAGGCGCGCGAGCAACTTCAGGCGATCTTCGCTCTTCGCGATCGGATGCAGATCGAAGTGCGGCGGAATCACCGGCAGATGGTTGAAGCTCCACTTGCCGCGCTTCACCTCGTACTCTTCAGGTGCCGCGATCTCCAGCAGATGTCCCACCGCGGACGACACGATCGCGTCGTCGGATTCGAAATAGCCGTCGTGCTTCGTGAAACCGCCGAGCGCCTTGGCGATGTCGTTGGCGACGGAGGGCTTCTCCGCGATGATCAGTTTCTTGCCGGTCGCAGGCTCGGCGCGCGCCGGCGTGCTCCGGGCCTTCGTCTTCGTTGCTGCTGCGCGCTTCGTGACGGGCATGAGGGATCGCGTGTGACCGGGGGGTGCCGTGAAAGGCCGCGAATGATAAGCGCTCGAATTCCGGCGGCGCAAGCAAGCATCTGCGACAAGGGCGCGGCCGGACGCTCAGGACAGGCGCTGGTAGCGGCCGCCGGGAAGGCTCGCGACCTGCCCTTCCAGTTCCAGTTCGAGCAATCGTGCGATCAGCACGTCGACACCGAGCCCGGAGCGCGCCGCGAGCGTGTCGAGATCGCACGGGTCGTGACCGAGGTGGGTCAGCAGGGGGTCGAGCGTTGCTTCCGGGTCGCGTTCCGCCTCGGGCTCGGGCCTCGCGTGCGCGATGCGCAGCTCTTCGAGCACGTCCTGGGCGCTTTCGACCAGCTTCGCGCCCTGTTTGATGAGTGCATGACAGCCCCGCGAGACCGGCGAGTGGATCGATCCCGGAATCGCGAACACCTCGCGCCCCTGCTCAGCCGCGAACCGCGCGGTGGTGAGCGAACCGCTCTTGACCGCTGCTTCCACCACCAGGACACCGCGTGCGAGCCCGCTGATGAGGCGATTGCGACGGGGAAAATTGTGGGCGATGGCGCCGGTGCCGAGCGCGAACTCGGACATCATCACGCCCCGCTCGGCGATGCGATGCGCCAATGCGCGATTGCGCGCGGGGTACACGATGTCGAGGCCGGTGCCGGTGACGGCGATCGTGCTCGAGGATCCTTCGAGGCCACCTTCGTGGGCCGCGGCGTCGATGCCGAGCGCGAGGCCGCTGGTGATCACGAGTCCTGCATCGCTCAGCGCCCGGGCAAAGGCCTTCGCGGTCGCCAAACCTTGCGGTGTCGCGTTGCGGCTGCCGACGATGGCGATGGAAGGAGCCGCGATCAGTTCTCGTCGACCCTTGGCGAACAGCACGACGGGCGGATCACCGATCTCGAGGAGCGCGTGCGGATAGTCGTCGTCGGCCAGCGTGACGACATGATTGCCCGGTTGCTCCGCCCAGGCGAGATGCCTTTCGATGGCTGCTTCCCTGGATCCGGATGCGAGCGCGGTAGCCACTGCGCGTGGAACGACTTTCTCGAGGGCCGCCGTCCCGGCCGTGCACGCTGCTTCGGGCGAGCCGAAGGTCTTGAGCAGCAACTGCGCCGTGCGGGGACCGACGCCCGGTGTGAGCGTCAGTCGCAACCAGCTCGCGAGGTCCGCATCCGTCCCCATCGGACGAGAACCGCCCGCGTCGCGGGGAGGTTCAGGGAGTGCGGACGTGGTCGAGCAGGTTCACCGGTCGCGAGGAGCTCATGACCAGCGCATACGAAACCTTCTCGAAGACGCGGAACACGAACACCAGGCCATAGCGCTCGTCCGGGATCTTCACCGGTACCGTCTGTCCCTTGGGGTCGAGTTCCTTGTAAGCCGATTCCACCTTGGATCGCGCGACTTCGTTCGAACTGCTGCGAGGGAGCGCGCGTGGAACGATGGTCTTGCCGGCGCGATACAACGCATAGACGGTGCCGGTTTCGACGCCTTCGCGGGCGCCGCGATTGAGCACGATGACCTGTTGCTGGCCGATTTCGGAGACCACGGTGTCCGGGGCGGAAATGATGATGCCGTTGGCGCCCGGCACCGCCGGCCGTGGCATGTAGGCCAACACGTCCGTTGGCGGAGCCAAGACCAGCCGGTCCCCCGTGGAGATCTCCTGGCGAGCGCGCAGGATGCGTACTGTGGACACGTCCGCGAATTCGCGTACCCGGACGTCGCCGAGATAGATCACTTCGTAGCCGAGCACCTCTTTGGTCCCCGGGTCGATGAGCGGCTTGCCGGGGCGATAGACCTGCCAGACGAGCGGCGAATCGGGCGTGAGGCCCTTGACGAAGGCCGTGTCGCCCGCGCCCATGACGACCCGGTTCTCCTGGGTCGCGACGATGCGGGGCGCGCCGGCGAACTGATCGACATCGATGATCAACGGGCGGTTCAGGAACGGCTCGATGGTCGACGACGGAATGCTCGGGATCGGACCAGCCGTCAGCTGCTCAGACCGTACCTTGGGCGTGAGCTTGACCGTGCTGCCGACGCCGGTTCCGCGGGAAGCGGCAGCCACGCCGCCAGGGCCGTGCTCCTCGCCTTCCATCCGCAACCGCGGGGTGGCACCCGAAAGGTCCAGGATCAGGATGTTGCCGGGGTAGATGCGGTGAGGGTTCTTCACCTCGTCCTTGTTGATGCCCCAGAGGTCGGGCCAGCGCCAAGGGCTCTTCAGGTATCGTTTGGAGATACCCCAGAGCGTGTCACCCTTCACGACCACGTAGCGGTCGGGCGGATTGTCCGCGAGCTCGAGCGGTTTCTCCTCGTCCTGGGCGCCGGCCGGCAGGGCGGTCGCCAGTGCGAGGGTTAGCCCGAGTGCTGCCGATATGATTGAATGTCGCATCCTCGTCCCCACCTCTTGGCCAGGGAATTTATCGCTGGAATACTTGAGCTTCCGCATGGTAACTATATTCTTCTTTAGATTCTGATCGTAATCGCCTAACCAAGCAAGCATTTATGGCAATTCTACGCATTCTGCAATACCCCGATCCGCGCCTGCATACCGTAGCCGCTCCCGTGACGCGGTTCGACGATGAACTTCAGCGTCTGGTCCGCGACCTGGCCGAGACGATGTACTCCGCCCCGGGTGTCGGGCTGGCTTCCACGCAGGTGGACGTTCACCGGCAAGTCATCGTGGTGGACGTGTCCGAAAACCACGATGCACTCCAGGTGCTGGTCAATCCGGTCATTCTCGAAGGTTCGGGCGAGTCGGGACTGGAGGAAGGCTGCTTGTCGGTGCCGGGGGTCTACGACCAGGTCCCGCGTTACGAGCGCATCCGGGTGGAAGCCAGGGATGCGAAGGGCGGGACGTTTCAACTGGACGCGGACGGGCTCCTGTCGGTGTGCATTCAGCACGAAATGGACCATCTCAAGGGGCGTGTCTTCGTCGAGTACCTGTCCCAGCTCAAGCAATCGAGAATCGCGGCAAAGATGCGCAAGCAGCAGCGCCGTGCCATGTAACCGGCAGCCACGACCGTGAGGGTGATCTTTGCCGGTACGCCGCGCTTCGCCGCGCTGGCGCTGGAGGCGTTGCTGGCTGCGGATCACGAGGTCGCACTGGTGCTCACGCAGCCCGATCGGCCTGCCGGGAGAGGCCTGCAGCCGGCGCCGAGCGAGGTCAAACGCACGGCGCTCGCACAGGGTCTGCCCGTGTTCCAGCCACCTTCCCTGAAGGCGCCCGAGCCTCTCGAGACGCTGCGTGCGGTGCACGCCGAGGTGATGATAGTCGCCGCTTACGGGCTGATCCTGCCGCGCGACGTCCTCGAAGCCTTCCCCCGTGGCTGCATCAACATCCACGCTTCCCTGTTGCCCCGCTGGCGCGGCGCGGCGCCGATCCAGCGGGCGCTGCTCGCGGGCGATGCCGAGAGCGGCATCAGCATCATGCAGATGGAAGCCGGGCTCGATACCGGACCGGTGCTGACGGCCGAGGCCATCCCCATCACGGCCGACGAGACCGCTGGTACCCTGCACGATCGGCTGGCGGAGCTCGGAGGGCGAATGATCGTCGAAGCGCTTCGCAAGCTGGCCGAAGGCCGGCTCGTACCGACGCCGCAAGACGACACCCTCGCCACCTATGCGCCGAAAATCGGCCGTGCCGAGGCGGCGATCGCATGGACCAACTCCGCCGTATCCATCGAGCGGCAGGTGAGAGCGTTCGATCCGGTCCCGGGAGCCCATGCCCGATTCAACGGCGAGCCGCTGAAAATCTGGAGAGCTTCCGGGATCGAAAGCCATGCAAATGTGCCCGCGGGCACCGTGCTGGCGGCATCTGCGGGAGGGATCGACATCGCCTGCGGCAGCCACGGGGCGCTGCGCATCGTCGAGCTGCAACGCGCCGGCGGCAAGCGCCTCGCGGCAGTGGATTTCCTGCGTGGCCATCCACTTCCGGTCGGCGGCCGGCTGGATAACGGCGCATGAGCGCGGGCAACCGGTGATCGCTCCCCAGCGAGCGGCGGCCGAGCGGGTGGCCGCGGTGCTCGCAGGCGAAAGCCTCGCTCGCCGTTCGACCGGGCTCGACGTCGACCTCGAGCCCCAGGCACGGGCGGCGGCCCTCGATCTCACCCAAGGCACGCTGCGCCATCTCGGCAGGCTGCGCGCCCTCGTGGCCCTCATGGCCCAGCGGCCGATTCCCGAACGACGGGTCGAGGCGTTGCTGCTCGTTGCCTTGTACCAGTTGTGGCAGACCCGAGCCGGCGCCCATGCCATCGTCGACCATGCAGTTCGGACGTCCCGGGTGCTCGGTGCCGCCGGTTCGAGCGGGTTCATCAACGCCCTGCTGCGCCGGTTCCTGCGGGAGCGTGAAGTCCTGCTCCAGCGAGCGGCGATGACACCAGAAGGCAGGTGGTCCCACCCGGCCTGGTGGATCGACAAGCTCCAGCACCAGTACCCGGAACGCGCCGAGGCGATCCTGGAGGCCGGTCTCGCGCACCCGCCCATGAGTGTGCGTGTGAATGTGCGCCGCATCGCGCGCGACGCCTATCTTGCCCTGCTGGCCGGGGAAGGCATTCCGGTCCGGGTGCTGGACAATGGCGCCCTGCTGCTCGAGCGCCCCGTTCCCGCGGCAAGGCTTCCCGGATTCGCGGCGGGCCTGGTGTCGATCCAGGATGCGGGCGCCCAGTGGGCCGCGCCGCTGCTCGAAGCCTCCGACGGGCAGCGCGTTCTGGACGCTTGCGCGGCACCGGGCGGCAAGACCGCGCACATCCTCGAACGGGCGCAAGTGGATCTGCTCGCCCTGGATCGCGACGCGTCGCGGCTCGAGGACGTCCATCGCAACCTCGAGCGACTCGGACTCTCCGCGCGATCGCAGGCCGCGGACGCCGCCGCGCTCGCTACCTGGTGGGATGGCCGACCCTTCGACCGGGTGCTGGTGGATGCCCCGTGCTCGGCATCGGGGATCGTCAGGCGGCATCCCGACGCCAAGTGGTTGCGTCGTCCGTCCGACCTTCAGCAATTTGCGGCGGAGCAGGCGCGCCTGCTCGATGCGCTTTGGCAGGTCCTCGCGCCCGGTGGTACATTGCTCTACGCGACCTGCTCGGTATTCGCGGAGGAGAACCGGAACACGGTCGATGCCTTTGTCGAGCGCCACGCGGACGCGCGCCCCTCCGAGCGAGAGGTTTTCACGGGCCAGGGCGGACAGCTCCTTCCAGACCAAGAGCATGACGGGTTCTTCTACGCGCCGCTGCGCAAATCCGACGCCTAAGCGAGACCGATTCGTCGCCGTCGTGGCGGCGTTGATCGGCCTGGTGTTCCTCTGGAGCACGCCGCTGCGCGCGAACGATCCCGCCATCAACGTGCGCTCCGCCGAGCTGCTGTCGAGCCAGGACGGCTACTACCTCGACGCGAGCTTCGAGATCGAACTCGGCGCCACGCTCGAGGAGGCGCTGACCAAGGGGGTGGCGCTCAATTTCGTGCTCGACTTCGAACTGGTCTACGAGCGCTGGTACCTGCTCAACCTTTGGAACAAGACCGTCGCCGATTTCCGGCAGCGTTACCGCCTCACCTACAACGCGCTGACGCGCCAGTACCGGGTCGCCGCCGGTGCGCTGACCCAGAACGTCGACACGTTGCGCGAAGCGCTTGCCGTGATGGGGCAGGTGCGCAACCGGTTCATCGCGTCGCGTGACGACATCGATCCCGAAAGCGTCTACACCGCCGAGCTGCGCCTGCAGCTGGACAAGTCGCAGCTGCCGAAGGCGTTCCAGGTCAACGCACTCGGTTCGAAGGGGTGGAGCCTGTCTTCGGACTGGTACCGCTGGACGGTGCGCCCGTGAGCCGTCGCTGGAAACGCTTCTGGCTTTCGCTCGGCACCCGCGGTGGTCGTTTGCTGGCCGCTACCGTGGTCGGCCTCGGAGCCGTGGTGCTCTATCTGCTGTCGGGAACCAGTGCCGACATGCCGACCTTCGCGCAGGGCCTGCCGGAACTGCTGCTGGTCGGGCTCGGCGTCGTGCTGTTGCTGATGCTGTTGACCGGCTACCAGTTGCTCACGCTGCGCCGGCGCCTCAAGCAAAGAGTCTTCGGATCCAAGCTCACCTTGCGCCTGGTGCTGCTGTTCTCCCTGGTTGCCGTATTGCCAGGGGCACTGGTCTACGCGGTGTCGGTTCAGTTCCTCGCGCGCGCCGTCGACACCTGGTTCGATGTCCGGGTCGAGAAAGCGCTCGACGGCGGTCTCGCGCTTGGCCGCAACGTGCTGGACAGCATGCTGAGGGACCTGCGAGGAAAGGCCGACACCATGGCGCTGATGGTTACCGATCGTCCTCCGCGCCAGCAGCTCGCGTTGCTGAACACGTTGCGAGAGCAGGCGGCGGTGCAGGAAGTCGCGCTGGTCGACATGAACGGTACCGTGCTCGTGTTCTCCGGGGACGAGCAAAGCGGACTCATGCCCGATCCGCTGTCGCCCTCGGTGTTGCGCGAGTTGCGCCTGCAGAAGAGTTACAGCGGGATCGTGGCCCAACCCTCGGGCGGGTTGCTGTTGCGGGTCGCGGTACCGGTGGGCGTCGCCGGCGGCGAGATGCTCGCGCTCGAACTGGTGCAGCGAGTTCCCGAGCAGGTGTCGCGCAACGCCGAGGCAGTGCAGTTCGCGCACGCGGAGTACCAGGAACTCGCGTTCTCCCGCTCCGGACTGAAGCGCCTCTACGGACTCACGCTGACCCTGGCGCTGCTGCTCGCCCTGTTTGCCGCGTTGTTGCTCGCGATCTTCTTCAGCCAGCGGTTGTCCGCGCCGCTGGGTGTCCTTGCAGAGGGCACGCGCGCCGTGGCGCAGGGCGACTTCAGTCAACGCACGCCGGTACGCAGCTACGACGAGCTCGGCATCCTCACCCAATCGTTCAACGCGATGACGCGCGACCTCGCCGAATCCCAGGGCGAGACGCAGCGCTACCAGAGCCAGCTCGAGAGCGCCAAGGCTTCGCTCGAGAGCATTCTCGCCACGCTGTCGGCCGGTGTCATCTCGCTCGACAGCGAACGCAGGTTGCGATCGGTCAATCCGAGTGCGAGTCGCATCCTGGGCATCGATCTCACCGTGCTCACCGACCTGGCAGTCGAATACTGGGCGCAGAGTGATCCGCGACTCGCAGCACTGGCGGCACCCCTCGCCGTCGCATTGGACAGTCCCATGGAAGACGATTGGCAAGGCCAGATCGTCTTCCCGGGTCCCCGCGGCGAGCTGAAGCTGCTCGCGCGCGCAGCCACCATCCAGCAGGCCACCCCCGGCGGCTTCGTGGTCGTCTTCGACGACATCACCGACCTGTTGAAAGCCCAGCGGCAGGCCGCGTGGGGCGAGGTGGCCCGGCGCCTGGCGCACGAGATCAAGAACCCGCTGACGCCGATCCAGTTGTCCGCCGAACGACTGCAGCATCGCCTGCACAGCAAGCTCGAGGCTCCCGATGCCGAGATGCTCGGCCGGCTCACGCAGACCATCGTCAACCAGGTCGCCGCGTTGAAGAGCATGGTCGATGCCTTCAGCGAATACGCCCGTACGCCGGAAACGCAGTTGAAGCCGGTGGATCTCGTTCCGCTCACCCGCGAGGTGCTCGGGCTCTACGATGCCATGGGGTCGCTGGTCAACGTCAAGCTGCAGTCCGGCCTGCCACCGGTTCTGGGCGATGCCGCCAAGCTGCGCCAGGTGATCCACAATCTCCTGCGCAACGCCGAGGATGCGGTCGGCGCCGTGTCCGCGCCGAAGATCGCGGTCAGCGTCGATGGTGACGGTAACGGCGTTGCGCTCAGCGTGTCGGACAACGGCCCCGGTTTTCCGAGCGACGTCATCGGCCGCGCCTTCGAGCCGTACGTGACGACCAAGCCGAAGGGGACCGGGCTCGGACTCGCGATCGTGCAGAAGATCGTCGAGGAACACCACGGGCGCATTCGTCTGGAGAATCTCGTTCCGGTGGGAGCGCGCGTGATCGTCGTGTTGCCCGCGGCGTCGACGGCGGCGCAAGTGACTTCCAATCCACCGAGGGCGGCGAACGCATGAGCTACCTGGCGAGAGGGCGGTTCGTCAAGGTCGTTGGCGAGTCACCTGCATGAGCCAGATCCTGGTCGTCGACGACGAGGTCGGCATCCGAGAGCTGCTGTCGGAGATCCTGTCCGACGAGGGGCACCAGGTGCGCGTGGCGCAGAACGCCACCGAAGCGCGACAGGCGCGCGGGCGCGCTCGCCCGGATCTGGTCCTGCTGGACATCTGGATGCCGGACACCGATGGCATCACCCTGCTCAAGGAGTGGTCCGCGAGCGGACAGCTCACCATGCCGGTGGTCATGATGTCGGGGCACGGCACGATCGACACGGCGGTCGAGGCCACCCGGATCGGTGCCTACGGTTTTCTCGAGAAGCCGATCGCGCTGCAAAAGCTGCTGGCCACCGTCGGCAAGGCGCTCTCCCAGGGTACCGCGGGCACCACTACCGCACCCGAGCGATCGCTCGCATTCCTCGGTCGTGCGCCGGTCATCGCCGACCTGAAGACGCGCCTCGAGCGGGTGCGGGAACTGCGCTCGCCCGTCATGCTGATCGGCGAGCCCGGCAGCGGGCGCCAGTTGTGCGCCCGCACCCTGCATCGGGCCAACACGACCTGGGTGGCGCCTGACGATGCGGTGTTCCTCGAGGATCCGGCGGGCAAGATGCTCGCGCAGGCGGTTGACGGCACGCTGTTCCTGCGCAACGTGGATGCGCTCGGACGCGACGCGCAGCGTGCACTGCTTCAGCTCCTGCCCGGTATCGAGCGCTGCAACACACGGGTGATTTCGTCCGCCGGGCCGGGACTGCCGCAGCGTGTCGCCGAGGGGGTCTTCGATTCGCGCCTGTTCAGCCTCCTGTCCACGGTGACGCTGCGCATTCCCAGTCTCGGCGAGCATGCCGAGGACGTTCCCGAGATCGCCAGCCTGATCCTCGCCCGCCTGGCGGAGGCCAGGGAGATACCGCTCAAGCTGTTCAGCACCGCGGCGCTGAATCAGCTGCGGATGTATCCGTGGCCGGGCAATCTCGCTCAGCTCGAGGCGGTGGTGAAATCGGCTGCGATCGTGGCCTCGGGCGACGAGATCGTTCCACCCGACGTGAGCGCGGCGCTGTCGAACCAGGAAGGAGGTCCGTCGGCGTCGCTGGGCGGCCTGCCCCTCGATGTGGAACTGCGCGAGGCGCGCGATGCCTTCGAGCGCGCCTATTTCGAGTATCACATCGCGCGCGAAGGCGGCAACATGAGCCGGGTGGCCGAGCGCGTCGGCCTCGAGCGAACCCACCTTTATCGCAAGCTCAAGCAACTGGGCGTGCTGATACCGCGCAAGGGCGAAGCGTAGGCACGACCGCGTTCCGCTAGAATCCGGTCTCTTGCTCCCCGCCGCCCGGCGGTTTTTTCATTTGCGGAATCGGGATTCATGGCAACCAGAAGCGAACTCGCCAACGCCCTCCGGGCGCTGGCCATGGATGCGGTGCAAAAAGCCAACTCCGGTCATCCCGGCATGCCCATGGGCATGGCCGAGATCGCCGAAGTGGTGTGGCACCGTCATTTGAAGCACAACCCCGCGAATCCGCGCTGGGCGGATCGCGACCGTTTCGTGTTGTCGAACGGGCACGGGTCGATGCTTTTGTATGCGCTGCTGCATCTCACCGGCTACGCATTGCCGATGGAAGAGCTGATGCGCTTCCGCCAGCTCCATTCCATGACGCCGGGGCATCCGGAGATCGGTTGCGCGCCAGGCATCGAGACCACCACGGGTCCGCTGGGCCAGGGCCTCGCCAACGCCGTGGGCATGGCGCTGGCGGAGCGGGTGCTCGCGGCGGAATTCAATCGCCCCGGGCTCGATATCGTCGATCACCACACCTGGGTGTTCCTCGGCGACGGTTGCCTGATGGAGGGTATTTCGCACGAAGCCTGCTCGCTCGCCGGGACGCTCAAGCTCGGCAAGCTGATCGCGCTGTACGACGATAACCGCATCTCGATCGATTCCGAGAAGGGCTCGATCGAGAGCTGGTTCACCGACGACACGCCGAAACGCTTCGAGGCCTATGGATGGCACGTGATCCGCGGCATCGACGGACACGATGCCGATGCGGTCGACGCGGCGGTGCGCGCGGCGAAGGCAGTCACGGATCGGCCTTCGCTCGTGTGTTGCCGCACCATCATCGGCAAGGGCGCGCCGAAAAAGGCGAACACCGGTGCTGCGCACGGTGCGCCGCTCGGTCCGGAGGAAGTGGCAGCAACGCGCGCGGCTATCGGCTGGAATCATCCGCCGTTCGAGGTCCCGCAGGACATCCGGGATGAATGGGATGCTCGAAAGAGCGGCGCCGCGGCGGAGCGGCAATGGGTCGCCGGGTTCGCGCACTACCGCAAGGAGCATCCTCAAGCCGCCGCGGAATTCGAGCGCCGGATGGCGGGCGAACTGCCGGCCTCCTGGGGCAAGCACGCGCAGGCGTACATCGATGCGACGGTCGCGAAGGCCGAGACCATCGCCACCCGCAAGGCCTCGCAGAATGCGCTCGACGGTTTCGGTCCGGGACTGCCGGAGCTGATCGGCGGCTCCGCGGACCTGGCGGCTTCCAACCTGACCCTGTGGAAGGGTTCGAAACCGGTCGCCGCGGACGGCGGCGGCAACTATCTGTTCTACGGCGTGCGCGAGTTCGGCATGGCGGCCGTGATGAACGGGCTCACATTGCATGGTGGTCTGATTCCCTACGGCGGCACGTTCCTCGTATTCAGCGACTACGCACGCAACGCGCTGCGGCTCGCGGCGCTGATGAAGGTGCGCGCCATCTACGTGCTGACCCACGATTCCATCGGTCTGGGCGAGGACGGTCCCACGCACCAGCCGATCGAACACGCGGCCACGCTCCGACTGATTCCGAACATGGACGTGTGGCGGCCGTGCGATGCCGTCGAAACCGCCGTGGCCTGGCGGTACGCGATCGAACGAAGAGACGGTCCTTCGGCATTGCTGCTCTCCCGCCAGAATCTCGCGCACCAGCCGCGCTCCGCGGAACAGGTGGACGCCGTTCGTCGCGGGGGTTACGTCCTCGCAGAGGCGACCGGGGGTGCTCCCCAGGTGGTGATCCTCGCGACCGGCTCCGAAGTCGCGCTCGCCGTCGCCGCGCGTGAAGCGCTCGCGACCGAAGGTGTTCGCGCACGGGTCGTATCGATGCCGTCGACCACCCTGTTCGACCGGCAGGATGCGGCGTGGAAGAACGCGGTGCTCCCCCGCGGCATTCCGCGAGTGGCCGTGGAAGCCGGCGTCACCGATTTCTGGCGCAAGTACGTCGGACTCGACGGCGACGTGATCGGCATCGACCGCTTCGGCGAATCGGCGCCGGCCGGAGAGTTGTTCAAGCATTTCGGTTTCACGGCCGAGCACGTCGCGGCGGCGGCGCGGGCAGTGCTGCGTTAGGATGAAACCGCCCCCACGCTCACTTTGTTCGCTGCCCCCCGAGGGGGCGCGTCAGTGGCTTGGGGCGGCCCGGCGCCACTGACATGTTGCGGCAGCGGTTTACGCGTCTCATCGCCGACATCGGCGGGACGAATGCGCGCTTCGCGTTGCTGTCGGAGGGAAGCGAGCGGCCGGAACGCGAACAGACGCTGCCCTGTGCCTCGTTCCCGGATCTCGGGGCCGCCGCGGCGCACTATCTGGCCGGGCAGGGCAATCCGCCCGTAACCGAGGCGGCGGTGGCGGTGGCCACGCCGATCACGAGCGACCGGATCAAGCTCACCAACAACGACTGGGTCTTCTCCGTCGAGCAGACGCGGCAGGCGCTGAGGCTGGACCGGCTGCAGATGGTGAATGATTTCACCGCGCTCGCGCTTTCGTTGCCGTTGCTCGCCCCGGGCGAGTATTGGCAAGTGGGGGGCGGTCAGGCGGTGCCCGGAACGCCTATCGCGTTGCTCGGTGCCGGGACCGGCCTCGGCGTGTCCGGATTGGTACCTTCGGGGAGCGACTGGATTCCGATCCAGGGCGAAGGCGGGCACACGGCGTTCAGCCCTACGACGCCGCGCGAGATCGAGGTGCTGAAAGTGATGTGGCGCCAGTACGACCACGTATCCACCGAGCGCCTCGCGAGCGGGCCTGGCCTGGTGGCTTTGCGGGAAGCGCTGAGCAGCATCGACGGCGTTGCGGCGAAACCGCTCGCGCCCGAGGAGATCGCGCGTTCCGGCATGGCGGCCACGGACCCGCACTGTACCGAGGCGCTCGAAATGTTCTGCGGCATTCTCGGCGCGGCCGCCGCGAACCTGTGCGTCACGCTCGGTGCGCGCGCCGGCGTGTTCATCGGCGGCGGCATCGTGCCGGGACTCGGGCCCTGGTTCGACCGGTCGATCTTTCGCGCCCGCTTCGAGCAGAAGGGTCGCTTTCGTGACTACGTCGCGGCCGTACCCACCTTCGTGATCACGGCGACCAACCCCGCGTTGCGCGGCGCGGCACGCGCCTTCTCCCGTCCTTGAACCTGGTCGACTGGATCGGGCTGCTCGCGGGGACGCTGACCACCATCGCCTTCGTGCCCCAGGTCGTGAAGATCTGGCTCACGAAATCGGCCGACGACGTGTCGTACCTCATGTTCGGCATCTTCAGCGTGGGCATCGTGCTCTGGCTCGCCTACGGTATCGCGCTGGGTGCCATGCCGATCATCGTCGCCAACATCGTGACTCTCGTGCTGTCGCTGATGGTGATCGCGCTCAAGGTGCGATTCGCGCGTCGCCCAAAACCAGGGCGTGAGACGGATTTGCCCTAGGCCCCCGTCCCGGCCTTCCCCCGCCGTCGCGGGGGATGGGGCGTACACCCGCTTCCTCTGTCGAAGCCGGTAAAACCGGAGATGGCGCGTTGTACACGCCTTCCCCCGACCATGTCGGGGGAAGGTTGGGATGGGGGCTACCTGATCCGCATCTGCGTCTGCGGATCGAAGTACACCAGTTTCGAGAGATCGAATACCAGGTCCATCGTCGCACCAGCGCGCGGGTTCGCGCTCGGGTGCACACGGCAGGTGACCGGCGTTCCGTTCAGGTGGATCAACACCAGCGTGTCCGGCCCCGTTGGCTGCACCACCTCGATCTTCGCGGGTTGCAGCACGGCATGCGGGTTCTGGCCACTCCACGGATCCTTGTCCGTTATCTGTTCCGGCCGGATGCCCAGCAGCACCTCGCGTCCGGCCTGGGCCTTCAAGCCGGTGATCTCGGGCGGTGCGGGAAAGAAGAACTCGCTGCTTCCGTCGCGCAGCTTTACCCCCACCTTGCCATCGCGCATTTCGACGGTGCAGCGGATGAAATTCATCGAAGGCGAGCCGATGAAGCCGGCGACGAACAGGTCGGCAGGATCGTCGTAGACCTGCTGCGGCGTGCCGACCTGGCGGACCTCGCCCTCCTTCATCACCACGATGCGATCGCCCAGCGTCATCGCCTCGATCTGGTCGTGGGTCACGTACACGATCGTGGTCTTCACGCGTTCGTGCAGCAGCTTGATCTCGGTGCGCATGTCCACGCGCAGCTTCGCGTCGAGGTTCGACAACGGTTCGTCGAACAGGAACAGCGCCGGGTCCCGGGCGAGCGCGCGGCCCATGGCGACCCGTTGCCGCTGGCCGCCCGAAAGCTGCGAGGGCTTGCGGTCGAGCAGGTGTTCCATCTGCAGCGTTTTCGCCACGCGCGTCAGCGCATCCTCCATCTGCTGCGGGGATGCCTTGCGGATGCGCAGCCCGAACAGGATGTTCTCCCGCACATTCATGGTCGGATACAGCGCATAGGACTGGAACACCATCGCGATGTCGCGATCCTTCGGCGGCAGGTCGTTCACGACGCGATCACCGATGGCGATCTCCCCTTCCGTGACCGTATCCAGGCCCGCGATCATGTTGAGCAAGGTCGACTTGCCGCAGCCGGAGGGTCCGACGAGGATGACGAACTCGCCGTCGTCCACTTCGAGGCTGATGCTCTTCAGGATCGTGGTCTCGCCGTAGCGCTTGACCACGTTTCGGATGGAAAGCGCGCCCAAGGTCTACCCCTTCACCGAACCTGCGGTCAGACCGCGCACGAAATACTTGCCGGCCACGACGTACACGAACAGGGTCGGCAGGGCAGCGATGATGGCCGCGGCCATGTCGACGTTGTACTCCTTCACCCCGGTCGAGGTGTTGACCAGGTTGTTGAGCGCCACGGTGATGGGCTGGCGCTCGCCGCCGGAGAACACGACGCCGAACAGGAAGTCGTTCCAGATCTGCGTGAACTGCCAGATCACGCACACGACGATGATGGGCGGCGAGAGCGGCAGGATGATGCGCCAGAAGATGGTGAAGAAGCCTGCGCCGTCGATGCGGGCCGCCTTGACCATCTCCTCCGGAATGCTCACGTAGAAGTTGCGGAAGAACAGCGTGGTGAACGCGAGCCCGTAGACCACGTGCACGAACACGAGACCCGCAGTGGTGTTCGCGAGGCCGAGCCAGCCCAGCGTCTGCGCCATCGGCAGCAGCACCACCTGGAACGGAATGAAGCAACCCACCAGCAGCGTCGTGAAGAGAATGTCGGAGCCCTTGAAGCGCCACAGGGTGAGGACGTAGCCGTTGAAAGCGCCGATCAGCGTCGAGATGGCCACCGCCGGCAGGACGAAGCGCATCGAAGCCCAGAAGTTGTTCTTGAGACCGCTGCAATCCGCGCCGGTGCACACGCTGCCCCACGCTTTCGCCCAGGCCTCGAACGTGATCTGCGAAGGCAATGCGATCAGGTTGCCGGAACGGATCTCCTCCAGCGTCTTGACCGAGGTGGTCAGCATCACGAACAGCGGCGCCAGGTAGTACGCGGCCACCAGTAACAGCAGTCCGTAGACGATCGCGCGGCCCGCCATCCCGGCACCCGCGCTCTCTGCGCGCGTGTGCTCAGCCACGGCGACTCCGCCGCACTTCGGAATACATCATCGGCACGATGACGGCGACGACCGTGGCGAGCATCATCATGGCGGACGCCGCGCCCAACCCGATCTGGTTGCGCGTGAATCCGAAGGCGTACATGAAGGTGGCCGGCAGGTCCGAGGAGAAGCCCGGACCGCCACCGGTGAGCGCCATGACGAGGTCGAAACTCTTGATCGCGATGTGCGCGAGGATCATCACGGCGCTGAAGAAGACCGGCCGCAGGCTCGGAATGATGATGCTCCAGTAGATGCGCGGCATGCTCGCACCGTCCACCTGGGCCGCCTTGATGATCGAATCGTCGATCCCGCGGAGCCCCGCCAGGAACAACGCCATGACGAACCCGGACGATTGCCACGCGCCCGCGAGTACGACGGTGTAGATGGACATCTCCGGGTTCACCAGCCAGTCGAAGGTGAAACCGGGAAATCCCATCTGCTGCACGAGCCGCTCGACGCCGAGGCCGGGATTGAGAATCCACTTCCATGCCGTGCCGGTCACGATGAACGACAGCGCCATGGGGTAGAGATAGATCGAGCGCAGCACGCCTTCCGCCCGGATCTTCTGGTCGAGCAGGATCGCGAGCAGCAGGCCCACGGCGAGGCAGACGAAGATGAAGAGCCCGCCGAAAACGCAGAGGTTCTTGAGCGCCACCCACCAGCGCTCGTTGCCGAACAACGTGACGTACTGGGCGAAACCGACGAACTCGTAGTTGGGCAGCAGCCGCGACTTCGTGAACGACAGGATGCCGGTCCAGGCGATGAAGCCGTAGACGAAGATCAGGCTGCAGAGCAGCGTGGGGCCGAGCACGATCTTCGGCAGCGCCGCCTCGATCGCGTCGAACGTGGAACGCCGGGGTCGCTGCATGGCGGCACCCGGAGCGTTCATGGCTGGTCGTTCGCCGGTGCGGACGGGGTTCCGGGAGGAGCCTGCAGCCTCCTCCCGGTCAGCGGTCGATCAGCTCTTCTTCGCTGCGGCAGCCATCTTGGCAGCTGCATCCTTCGCCGACATGTTCGAGTTCATGAACTGTGTCACGACGTCGAACATCGCGCCCTGCACCGCCGAAGGCATGGCCATGCCGTGCGCCCAGCTCGGCACCAGCTTGCCGGACTTGCTGCTCGACTGGAATTCCGCGGCCGAGTCCTTGGCGCACTGGTCGAACTTGGCCATGTCCATGCCTGAGCGGGCCGGGATCGAGCCCTTGTTGAGGTTGAACACTTCCTGGAACTGCGGCTCCATGATGACCGCGGCGAGATCGGCCTGCGCCTTCTTCGCCTCGGGGTCCTTCTGCTCGAACATGATGAAGCTGTCGATGTTGAACGTGAACGCCCCGGCGTTTCCGGGCGCCGGTGCGCAGATGTAGTCCTTGCCCGGCACCTTGTTGGCCGCGGTGAACTCGCCCTTTGCCCAGTCGCCCATGAACTGCATGGCCGCCTTGCCGTTGATGACCATCGCGGTGGCGAGGTTCCAGTCGCGGTTCGCGGCGTCCTTGTCGATGTACTTCTGTACCGTGCGCAAGGTGGTGAACGCCTTCTCCATGGTCGGGCTGCCGAGCGCGCCCGCATCGAGCTTCACGAACGCCTTGTTGTACCAGTCGGCACCACCTACGCCGAGTGCCACGGACTCGAACACCGTGGCGTCCTGCCAGGGTTGCCCGCCATGGGCGACCGCCACGAAGCCGGCCTTCTGGATCTTCTCGGCCGCGACCGCGAATTCGTCCCAGGTGGTGGGAATCTTCGCCCCGGCCTTCTTGAAGACCTCCGGATTGGCCCACATCCAGTTCACGCGGTGGACGTTCACCGGCACGGCCACGTAATGCCCCTGGTATTTCATGACGCCGCTCACCACCGGGGGCAGCAGGCCGTCCCAGTTGCCGGCCTTGGACACCGCGTCGAGCTGGGTGAGAACGCCCTCGGCGCCCCATTCCTGGATCGACGGGCCCTTGACCTGCGCCGCCGTGGGCGGCTTGCCCGACACCACGCGCGACTTGAGCACGGTCATGGCGTTCTCGCCGCCGCCGCCCGCCACGGCGAAGTCCTTCCACTTGTGACCCTTGGCCTCGAGAATCTTCTTCAGCTCGACGACGGACTTGGCCTCGCCGCCGGAGGTCCACCAGTGCAGGACTTCGACCTCTCCGGCGGTGGCGGCGCCGGCCCAGAACAACCCTGCGACAGCGGTGGCGACGAGCGAGCGCGCGAACGCGCGATGGACGATGTTCACGATGACTCCTCCTGAGTTTGTCTGCCGCCCGCGCTGCGGTGCGGCACTGGGTACATGCCCGAATCCCGCCCGGAAACCGTGCAATTCCGGTCTGCGGAGATCACGGGCAGCATACCCAAGTCGCGAGAACGTTGTCCATGCGCAGTGCGAAACGGGGCTCCCGGTGCTGGGATACAATCCAAAGCTCTCGAAGCAGAGGAGACCTACATGCCCATCCGCGTTGCAATCAACGGCTACGGCCGCATCGGCCGCAACATCCTGCGTGCGCTGTACGAATCAGGCCGAAACGGCGAGCTCCAGATCGTCGCCATCAACGATCTCGGCAGTCCCGAGACCAACGCGCACCTGACGCGGTACGACACGGCCCATGGCAAGTTCCAGGGAACGGTTGCGGTGGAGGGCGACTCGCTCGCGGTGAACGGCGACGCGATCAAGGTCTTCGCCGAGCGCGATCCGGCCAAGCTGCCCTGGAAGGCGATGAACGTGGACGTGGTCATGGAATGCACCGGGCTTTTCACCGCGAAGGACAAGGCCTCGGCCCACATCACCGGCGGCGCGAAGAAGGTGATCATCTCGGCGCCCGGCAAGAACGTGGACGCGACCATCGTGTACGGCGTGAACCACAACACGCTGAAGCCGGCCCATACGGTCATCTCGAACGCTTCCTGCACCACCAACTGCCTTGCCCCGATGGTCAAACCGCTGCACGAGCGCATCGGCCTCGTCGCCGGGCTCATGACCACCATCCACGCTTACACGAACGACCAGGTCCTGACCGACGTCTATCACGAGGACCTGCGCCGGGCGCGCTCGGCCACCATGTCGATGATCCCGACCAAGACCGGTGCGGCATCGGCCGTAGGCGAGGTGCTGCCGGAACTGAAGGGTCGCCTGGACGGTTATGCCATCCGCGTGCCGACCATCAACGTCTCCCTCGTGGATCTGTCGTTCATCGCCAAACGCCCGACCAGCGTCGAGGAAGTGAACGACATCATCAAGGCGGCGGCCGCCGGGGAATTGAAGGGCATCCTCGGCTACACCACGGAACCACTGGTTTCGGTCGACTACAACCACGACCCGCGCTCTTCCATCTTCGACGGCTCGCTCACCAAGGTGTCCGAAGGCACGCTCGTCAAAGTCTCCTCCTGGTATGACAATGAATGGGGATTCAGCAACCGGATGCTGGATACCGCTGTAGCGTTCATGAATGCCAAGTAGGTTCCGTGAGGGGTGAGGGGTCAGGCGTGAGGTGTTGCGCGTAGCACGTCGCAATTCACGCCTTACGCTTCGCGCCTGACGCCTCACCGATCATGCCCATACTGAAACTCTCGGACGTCGATCTCCGCGGCAAGCGCGTACTGATCCGCGTCGACCTCAACGTTCCCCTCGCGGAGGGCCGCATCACCGACGACACGCGCATTCGAGCGGTGCTGCCGGGCATCCGGTACGCGCTCGAGCAGGGCGCGAAGGTGATGCTGGTCTCGCATCTCGGGCGGCCCACAGAAGGGCAGTTCGATCCCGCCGAATCGCTCGAGCCGGTGGCGAAGCGACTGTCCGAACTGCTCGGGACGTCGGTCCCGCTGAAGCGGGACTGGCTGGATGGTGTCGATGTCGCGGCTGGTCAGGTGGTGTTGCTGGAGAACTGCCGCTTCAACAAGGGCGAAAAGAAGAACGACGAGGCGCTCGCCAGACGCATGGCGGCGCTCTGTGACGTCTATGTGAACGACGCCTTTGCCACGGCGCATCGGGCGGAGGCCACCACCCACGGTATCGCTCGTTTCGCTCCGGTCGCCTGTGCAGGTCTGCTGATGGCGGCGGAGGTCGAGGCGCTCACCAAGGCGCTGCACCAGCCCGCGCGGCCGCTGATCGCCATCGTCGGCGGGTCGAAGGTATCGACCAAGCTCACCATCCTGGCATCGCTCGCCGAGAAGGTGGACCAGCTGATCGTCGGCGGTGGCATCGCCAATACGTTCATGCTGGCGGCCGGTCTTTCCATCGGCAAGTCGCTGGCCGAGCCCGATCTGGTGGCCGAGGCGAAGCGCGTGATGGATGCCGCGCGCGCGCGGGGTGCGTCCGTGCCGATTCCGCTTGATGTGGTCGTGGCCAAGGCTTTCGCCGCGGATGCGCCCGCGGTGACTCGCGACGTGAAGGACGTGGAGCCGGACGATCTCATTCTCGACATCGGGCCACGCACCGCGGCGCAATACGCGACGATGCTCGGATCGGCCGGCACGATCGTCTGGAACGGACCGGTCGGCGTGTTCGAGTTCGACCAGTTCGGCAACGGCACGAAGGCCGTCGCCCAGGCTATCGCCGGTGCCAAAGGGTTCTCCCTGGCAGGCGGCGGCGACACGATCGCGGCCATCGCCAAGTACGGCATCACCGACAAGGTGTCCTATATCTCCACCGCCGGCGGCGCGTTCCTGGAGTTTCTCGAAGGCAGGCAGCTTCCGGCCCTCGAGATCCTCGAGACGCGGGCCGCAGGCTGACCGGAATTCTCCAGCACATGCAACGCAGCACCAAGATCGTCGCCACGCTCGGACCCGCCTCATCGGATCGCGAGGTCCTGCACCGGATGATTGCCGCAGGCGTGGACGTGGTCCGGATGAATTTCTCCCACGGCTCCGCGGATGACCATCTCGCCCGCGCCGAACGCGTGCGCGAGGTCGCGCGCGAACTCGAACGTACCGTGGGCATCATGTGCGACCTGCAGGGGCCCAAGATCCGCATCGGCAAGTTCGAGGGCGGCCGCATCCAGCTGGAGAACGGCGCACGCTTCATTCTCGATGCCGCGTGCACGCTGGGCAACCAGGAGCGTGTCGGCCTCGACTATCCCGAGCTGCCCAACGACGTGCGAGCGGGCGACATCCTGCTGCTCGACGACGGACGCATCACCATGACCGTCGAGCGCGTGGTGGGCAGCGAGATCCACACGATCACCCGCCATGGCGGCGAGTTGTCGAACAACAAGGGGATCAATCGCCAGGGCGGCGGCCTGACCGCGCCCGCGCTCACGGCGAAGGACATGGAGGACATCCGCACCGCGACGCGGATGAAGGCCGACTTCCTCGCCGTGTCGTTCCCGAAGAGTGGTGCGGACATGTACATGGCGCGTGAACTCATGCGCGCATCGGGTGGCCGCTCGCTGCTCATCGCGAAGATCGAACGGGCCGAGGCGATCGGCGCGCTGGCGGAGATCCTCGACGCGTCCGACGGCATCATGGTCGCGCGCGGCGATCTCGCGGTGGAAGTGGGCGATGCCGCGGTGCCCGCGCTGCAGAAGCGCATGATCCGGCTGGCGCGCGAGATGAACAAGCTCACCATCACCGCCACGCAGATGATGGAGTCGATGATCGACAGCCCGGTGCCGACGCGCGCCGAGGTGTCCGACGTTGCCAATGCCGTGCTCGACGGCACCGATGCCGTGATGCTCTCCGCGGAGACCGCGGCCGGCAAGTTTCCGGTGCAGACCGTGGAATCCATGAGCCGCATCTGCCTCGAGGCGGAGAAATCCGCGGACACGACGTTCGATCGCGAGTTTCTGAACCGCGTGTTCACGCGCGTGGACCAGTCGATCGCCATGGCGGCCCTGTTCACCGCTTTTCACCTCAAGGTGAAATGCATCGCTGCACTCACGCAATCGGGTTCCACGGCTTTGTGGATTTCGCGCCTGAACTGCGGCGTGCCGATCTACGCGCTTACGCCGGAGATCGCCACGCGTTACCGGTTGTCGCTCTACAAGGATACGTACCCCCTGATGATCCAGTACTACGGATCGGATCGCGAGCAGCTCCTGCGCGAGGCGGAGGAACAGTTGAAGCACCACGGCGTGGTGCAGGATGGCGACCTGATCGTACTCACCATCGGCGAGCCGATCGGCAAATCCGGAGGTACCAACACGATGAAGATCGTGAAGGTCGGCGAGCATCGGGACTAACACGGACACAACCGGCCGATGAATTCCGCAGCGCCCGTTGTCGGTATCGCCATGGGCTCCCAGAGCGACTGGGAGACGATGAAGCACGCGGCTGCGATGCTCGACGAATTCGGCGTCCCGTATGAGGCCAGGGTCGTGTCGGCCCATCGCACTCCCGATGCCATGTTCGAGTACGCCGCGACAGCCGCGGCTCGCGGCCTGCGATGCGTGATCGCCGGTGCCGGCGGAGCAGCGCACCTGCCGGGGATGATCGCGGCGAAGACCACCTTGCCCGTGCTCGGCGTGCCGGTCCAGAGCAAGGCCTTGCAGGGTCTCGATTCGCTGCTGTCCATCGTCCAGATGCCCAAGGGCATACCGGTGGCGACCTTTGCGATCGGCGAAGCCGGCGCGACTAACGCCGCCCTGTTCGCGATCGCCGTGCTGGCCACCACCAACAGCGATCTGGCCGCGCGCCTCGAAGCCTTCCGCCGCGCTCAGGAAGCAAGCGTCAAGGCGATGCAGCTTCCACCCTCGCCATGAAACCGGTGGCACCCGGTGCCTGGCTCGGCCTGCTGGGCGGCGGCCAGCTGGGCCGTATGTTCACCATGGCCGCGCAGAGCATGGGCTACAAGGTCGTGGTCGTGGATCCCGGCGAACACAGTCCTGCCGGCTCGGTGGCCGACGACCATCTGCGCGCGGGTTACCTCGATGATGCAGCTCTGGACGAACTTGCACGACGCTGCCAGGCGGTGACCACGGAGTTCGAGAACGTCCCCGCCGCAGCGTTGCGAAAGCTGGCACGACATTGCGTCGTGAGCCCTGCGGCCGACAGCGTCGCCGTGGCGCAGGATCGGATCCGCGAGAAGCGCTTTCTCGCCGGCATCGGCCTCGGCACTGCCCCGTTCACGGTGGTCGAGCAGGAAAGCGACATCGATGCGATCGACCCCGCCCTGCTGCCGGGCATCCTGAAACGCGCCCGCTTCGGCTATGACGGCAAGGGCCAGGTGGGTGTCGGCACGATCGACGAGGTGCGCTCCGCCTTCTGGGCGCTCGGCGCCGAAGCCTGCGTCCTCGAACGGAAGCTCGACCTCGAACTGGAGATCTCCTGTGTGGTGGCCCGGGGTTTCGACGGCGAGGTGCGAGCGTTTCCGGTGGCCGAGAACGCCCACGCCAGCGGTATCCTCGACGTGAGCATCGTGCCGGCGCGCATCCCGCCGGCCCTGGCTCACCGCGCACGCGACGCCACCGTCCGGGTGGCCGAGGCATTGGACTATCGCGGCGTGCTTTGCGTGGAGTATTTCGTCGTCACCGGCGGCGATCTCCTCGCCAACGAGATCGCTCCCCGGCCCCACAACAGCGGCCACTACACCATCGACGGGTGCGTCACCTCGCAGTTCGAGCAGCAGGCGAGAGTCATGTGCGGCCTGCCGCTGGGCGACACGGCATGTCACTGCCCGAGCGTGATGGTGAATCTGCTGGGCGAACTGTGGGACGCGGGCGAACCGGATTGGACCCACGTCCTTTCCCACCCGCGCGCGAAGCTTCACCTGTATGGCAAGGAGACGGCTCGCCTCGGACGCAAGATGGGCCACTTCACCCTGCTCGACGACGACCTGCCCCGCGCGATCGCCACCGCCAATTCCATCAAGGCCGAGCTCGACGCGGACGCACAGCGGCAGCCGGACACCGGCGATTCATGACCCGAGACGCAATCCAGGAAACCACGCTGCAGTCCCTCCCGCTCCTGCATCGGGGCAAGGTGCGCGATCTCTACGCCGTCGACGACGACCGGCTGCTGGTGGTGCAGACCGACCGGCTGTCCGCCTTCGACGTGATCCTGCCGACACCGGTGCCGGGCAAGGGCCGGATTCTCACGGCGGTGTCGAACTTCTGGTTCGCGAAGCTCGCGCACGTCATTCCGAATCACCTCACCGGCATCGATCCCGAAAGCGTGGTGGCGCCCGACGAGCGCGCGCAGGTGGAAGGTCGCGCCTTCGTCGTACGGAGGTTGAAGCCGCTGCCGATCGAAGCCATCGTGCGCGGCTACGTGGCCGGCTCCGGATGGAAGGACTACCGGTCCACCGGCGCGATCTGCGGCATCCGGCTTCCGGCCGGAGTGCAGGAAGCGCAGAAGTTGCCGGAACCCATCTTCACGCCGTCCACCAAGGCACCCAAGGGTACGCACGACGAGAACATTCCCTTTGCCGAAGCGGAGAAGCTGCTCGGCGTCGCGCGCGCCGCGGAAGTACGCGAAGCCGCGATCCGCCTCTATCGGGAGGCCGCCGACTACGCAGCCACGCGCGGCATCATCATCGCCGACACCAAGTTCGAGTTCGGGACCGATGCCGCCGGCAAGCTCTATCTGATCGACGAGGCGCTCACGCCCGACTCGTCGCGCTTCTGGCCGAAGGATCAGTATCGCGTCGGCATCAGCCCGCCGAGTTTCGACAAGCAGTTCGTGCGCGACTGGCTCGAGGCGATGCACTGGAACAAGCAGCCGCCCGCGCCGGCGTTGCCGGCGGACGTGCTGGCGAAGACCGCGGCGAAGTACGAAGAGGCGGCGCGGATGTTGATGGGCTGACGGCGTTGTCGCCCGAAGACCTCGCGCGCGCGGTCGCGATCCTGCAGGGCGGCGGCCTGGTCGCGTTTCCAACGGAGACCGTCTATGGCCTGGGTGCCGACGCGGCAAACCCGGATGCAGTGCGTCGCATCTTCGCGGCGAAAGGGCGGCCGGCGGATCATCCGGTCATCGTGCATGTGGCCGATGTCACCCGGCTCGGGGCTTGGGCCCGGGAGATACCCGACAACGGCCGGCGCCTGGCAGCGGCGTTCTGGCCCGGTCCGCTGACGCTGATTCTGAAGCGCGCCGAGAGCGTCAGCGATCTCGTGACCGGTGGGCAGGACACGGTGGGTGTGCGCATTCCATCCCACCCCGTCGCGCAGGCCCTGTTGCGCGCCTTCGGTGGCGGCATCGCGGCGCCTTCCGCGAACCGCTTCGGCCGCATTTCACCCACGAGTGCGGAGCACGTGCGAGCCGAACTCGGGGATCGCGTCGATCTCGTGCTCGACGGTGGCGCCAGCGACGTGGGTATCGAGTCGACCATCGTCGACGTGTCCGGCGACGGGCCGGTGCTGCTCCGGCCCGGCATGATCGGCACCGCGCAGATCGAAACGGTCCTGGGCTGTCCGGTGGCGACGGTATCGAAGGGATCGCCCCGCGTATCCGGTTCGCTCGAAGCGCACTATGCCCCTGTCACGCCTCTCGCCCTGCTCGATCGCGATTCGATCGATCGGTTCGCTCCCGCGCGAGACGAGCGCGTGGTCGTGCTCGCTCGCCGACCGGCACCCGCGGGCGCGACGATGGCGTGGGTGGAGGCGCCAGCCGAAGCGCGTGGCTATGCCCACGATCTCTATCGGAACCTGCGCGCGCTCGATGCAGCGGGCTACTCCCGCATCGTCATCGAAGCCCCGCCCGACACGCCCGAATGGGTGGCGGTGCGCGATCGCCTGACCCGCGCCGCCCACGGTTCGGGTCTCTCCGCCACCTGATCGTGGATCCCGTCGTTCTGTTCTTCCTGCTGGGCGTGGCCGCACGCTTGCTGAAGAGCGACCTGCGGTTGCCGGAGGCCATGTACGAGGGATTGTCGATCTACCTCCTGATCACGATCGGACTGAAGGGTGGCGTCGAACTCGCGAAGCAACCCCTGGTGCCCCTGCTGCCCCAGGTGATCGGCGTGATCCTGATGGGACTCGCGCTGCCCCTGCTCGCCTTTCCCGTGCTGCGCTACCTCGGCCGCCTCAATCGCCCCGATGCTGCCTCGATCGCCGCGCACTATGGGTCGGTCAGCATGGTCACGTTCGCGGTGGCGCTCGCCTACCTCGTGGATCGCGCGATTCCTCACGAAGAATACATGCCCTTGTTCGTCGTCCTGCTCGAGGTGCCGGGCATCGTCGTGGGCATCCTGCTCGCCAAGGTCGGCGCCGGCGGCGTCGTGCGGTGGGGTCCGCTCGCGCATGAGGTGTTCCTCGGACGTAGCGTCGTGCTGTTGACCGGCGGCCTGCTGATCGGATGGATCGCCGGTCCCGACGCGCTCGCCCCGCAGGCGAAGCTGTTCTTCGACCTGTTCAAGGGTGTGCTCGCGTTGTTCATGCTCGAGATGGGCCTCGTCGCGGCGAGCCGCATCCGCGACCTGCGGCAGACCGGCCTGTTCCTGTTCGCTTTCGGTACCCTCGTACCCTGCATCTTCGCGATGATCGGCGTGTTCATCGGCAAGCTCATCGGGCTCACGCCGGGCGGCGCCATGTTGCTGGGCACGCTCGCCGCAAGCGGGTCCTACATCGCCGCACCGGCCGCCATGCGCATTGCCGTGCCCGAGGCCAACCCGTCGCTCTCGATCGCCGCCGTGCTCGGCGTGACGTTTCCGTTCAACGTGCTGTTCGGCATTCCGCTCTACCATCGGTATGCGGCGATGCTGTTCGGCGTCCCGGGATGACCGCCATGAAGACCCATGCCCGCAAACTGATCGTCATCATCACCGAAGCAGCGCTGGAGTCGCTGCTGGTGAAGGACATCCTGAAGCTCGGGGCACACGGCTACACCATCGCGGACGTACGTGGGGGTGGCCGTCACGGAACGCGCGAGGCTGCCTGGGAAGGCGACCGGAACATCCGGATGGAGGTGATCTGCGACGAAGCGGTCGCGGGGGCGATCGCCGCGCACGTGCGTACGCAGTACTCGGCGAACTACGCCACCACGATCTTCGTGGCGGACATCGGCGTGCTGCGTCCGGAGAAGTTCTGATGGCCACCTACGCCGATCTGTCCGAGTGGCAGCGCAAGCTGCGATTCGAGTACGCCAACGTGCGTTTCGAAACCACCGACAACCCATCCGGTGTCAATGCCGTATGCGAGAACATCCTGGTCGGGCGGTTCTTCGCTGATCGCCATCCGCCCCACGGGGTGATCTATGCGCAGCCGCGCAGCTGCGGGGGCAAGCCGTCCTGATGGGTTGGCGCGAGCACCCGGCGGCGCCGGCGGCGGGATCGCCGCTGGGCCTGCTCCACGATCTTCCCGATGGCGAAGGTCGCGAGTTCGTGTTCGGCAGCGGCGTCGAGGCGCTGCGCATTCTCGTCGTGCGCCGCGGCGAATCCGCGTGGGCCTACGTGAATCGGTGCCCGCACAACTACATTCCGTTGAACGACCAACCCGAGCGCTTCGTGAGCTTCGATCACGAATGGATCGTCTGTTCGACCCACGGCGCCGTGTTCCGCTACGAGGACGGTTACTGCGAGGATGGGCCCTGCAAGGATCGCAGCCTCGAGCGTGTGGAAATCTTGGTGCACGATGGCCGCATCAGCGTCGCCGGCTGACTACGACGCGCCGCGAGTATCATCCGCGGCGAGATCATGAACGCACCCGTCGTCATCCATCGCAGCCTTCGCCCCGGCGACAGTGCGCTTGCCGCGCGCCTGCGCCGCGAGATCGAGGGCGACGTGTTGTTCGACGCCGCCAGCCGCGGACGGTACTCGACCGATGCGTCGATCTATCAGATCGAACCGCTCGGCGTCGTCGTGCCCAGGACCGAGCTCGATGTGGAGGCGGTGCTCGGCGTCGCGCGCGAGCTCGGCATCCCGGTGTTGCCTCGCGGCGCGGGTACTTCGCAATGCGGCCAGACGGTGGGCGCGGCGCTGGTCGTCGACACTTCGAAGTATCTCGACCGCGTGGTCGAGGTGGACGTGGAAGACCGCACCGCGTGGGTCGAGCCCGGCGTCGTGCTCGATCGGCTGAATGCGGGGCTGCGCGAACACGGTCTGTGGTTTCCCGTCGACGTTTCCACCGCAGCCCAGGCTACGCTCGGCGGCATGGCCGGCAACAACTCCTGCGGTGCGCGCTCCATCCGTTACGGAAACATGGTGCACAACGTTCTGGGCATCGATGCGTGGCTCGCCGACGGCAGGGAATGCCCGTTCGGCCCGGCGGAAGACGCGGTTTCGGGACCGGCCCACTATCGCAAGCTGGTCGAACGCATCCACGCGATCGCGACTCGTGAAGCCAGCGAGATCGAAGCCCGCTGGCCCAGGGTGTTGCGCCGGGTACAGGGCTACAACCTCGACATGGTGCAGCCGCAGCGGCCCCACAACCTCGCGCACCTGCTGGTGGGGTCGGAGGGCACGCTCGCCTGGTTCCGGCGATTGAAGCTGAAGCTCGCACCATTGCCGACCCACAAGGTCCTCGGTGTCGCGCACTTTCCGAGCTTCCATCGTGCGATGGAGGTCACACAACAGATCGTGCGGCTGGACCCGGATGCGGTGGAGCTCGTGGATCGCACGATGATCGGGCTCGCGCGCGAACGCACCGAGTTCCGCCCGGTGGTGGAGCAGTATTTTCTCGGCCAGCCCGACGCGATCCTGCTCGTGGAATTCGCCGGTGACGATCGTGCCGGCCAGCTCGCGAAGCTGGATCGACTCATCGAGCTGCTCGCCGATCTCGGGTTGCCGGATTCGGTGGTGAAGGTCACCGACGCGCGGGCCCAGCGCGATATCTGGGAGGTCCGCAAGGCCGGCCTCAACATCATGATGTCGATGAAAGGCGACGGAAAGCCTGCGTCCTTCATCGAGGACTGCGCGGTCCCGCTGGAGCATCTCGCGGAGTACACGCAACGCCTCGACGAGGTGTTCGCGCGGCACGGAACGCGCGGCACCTGGTATGCACACGCCTCCGTCGGCACCCTGCACGTGCGACCGGTGCTCGACATGCGGCGCGACGGGGCACTCAAGATGCGCGCGATCGCGGAGGAAGCCTGCGCGCTCGTGCAGCAATACAAGGGTGCGTTCTCGGGTGAGCACGGCGACGGACTGGTGCGATCGGAATGGATCGAGCCGATCCTCGGTGCCCGTCTTACCCACGCGCTGGGCGAGATCAAGGATCTGCTCGATCCGCACAACCGCTTCAATCCCGGGAAGATCGTCCGTCCGTCTCGCATGGACGATCGCAGCCTGTTCCGGTACGCGCCCGGCTACACCACTGCGGCGCTCGGGACCGCCCTGGACTGGTCCGACTGGGGCGGACTCGGCGGTGCGGTGGAGATGTGCAACAACAACGGGCATTGCCGCAAGTTCGATGCGGGCACCATGTGTCCTTCCTATCGGGTCACGCGCGACGAGATTCACTCCACGCGTGGACGCGCTAACACGCTGCGGTTGGCGCTCTCTGGTCAGCTGGGTGCGAAGGCGCTGGATGCAGATGTCGTACAAGAGGCCATGGACCTGTGTGTCGGCTGCAAGGGCTGCAAGCGCGAATGTCCCACCGGGGTCGACATGGCGCGCCTGAAGATCGAAGCCCGGCACCAGCGTTACAGGACCCATCGATTGCCGTTGCGCGAGAAGCTCGTGGCGTACCTGCCCCGCTACGCGCCTTGGGTGTCGAAGCTGGCACCGCTCGCCAATCTGCGTAACGTGATTCCCGGCTTGCCGCAGCTTTCTGAAGCCTGGCTGGGTCTCGCGGCGCGCCGGTCCCTGCCTCGCTGGCGGCTGAACGCTTTCCGGGATCGCGAAGCGGGACTCGCGGGGGAGACTGCGAAACCAGTGGTGCTGTTTGCGGACACCTTCAATCGCTGGTTCGAACCGGAGAACCTGCGCGCAGCGATTCGGGTCCTGCGTGCCGCCGGATACGCGGTGGAGATCGCGGCGCTGGCCGATGGCGGGCGTCCGCTGTGCTGCGGCCGGACTTTTCTCGCAGCCGGCATGGTGGAGGAAGCGCGCGTCGAAGCGCAGCGCGTGCTGGCCGCGCTCGCGCCGGCACTCGAACGTGGCGTGCCCATTGTCGGGCTCGAACCGTCGTGCCTGTTCACGTTCGAGGATGAGTACGTCGCGATGCTGCCGGGAGCCGAGACGGCGAGGCTGGCGCTGCTGTCCTCGACCTTCGAGGAGTTCATCGTGCGTGAACAGGAAGCCGGCCGGTTCGCGCCGCCGATGCGTGCCCTCGATTCGTCGAAGGCCCTGTTGCACGGTCATTGCCATCAGAAGGCGTTCGGCGCCATGGGCTCCGTGGAGAAGGCGCTGCGCCTCGTGCCGGATCTCACGGTCGAAACGGTCGCGTCCAGCTGCTGCGGCATGGCGGGCGCTTTCGGCTACGAGGCCGAGCACTTCGAGGTGTCCATGAAGATGGGCGAGGCCGCGCTGCTACCGGCCGTACGTCGCGCCGAAGCGGACACGCTCGTCGTGGCCGACGGCACCAGTTGCCGACATCAGATCGCCGACGGTGCGGGACGAAGCGCCCTGCACGTTGCGCGCGTGCTCGACCGAGCATTGCAGGCATGAAGCGGCGCTTCGTGCTGCTGCAGTTGGTGCCGCTCGCGCTGAACGCGTTGCTGGTGGCATTCACCATCTGGCAGCTCGTCTGGGTTCCGGATCACGAACGCGACTTCGGGCTGCAGTCCTTCGCAGCGTTCTACGCGATCGGCGGGCTGGTGATGGTGATCGCCGGGATCACGGCGGTATCGCAGCTCGTGTTCGGCGATCCGGGCCCGCGCCGGCTGCTCTATCTGTCACTCGTCAACATGTGGGTGCCGACGCTGCTGCTGCTGGTGCTGTTCGTGGCGGGCTGACGGCGATTCAAACGGGGAGACCAGGCGAAGTGACCGATGCGAACTGGAAATTTCACGGAGTGCGGGTGGTGCGAAGCACCGAGCTCGACACCAACACCGCGCAAACGCAGGGGATGAACCGCGCGGCGGCCATCACCCATGCCCGCTGTGGGGCGGAGAAGCTGTGGGCGGGCACGGTCGTGATCCACGCCAAGGCCAAGACCGGCGCGCATCATCACGGTCCGGTGGAAAGCGTGATCTACGTGATAAGCGGCAGGGCACGCATGCGCTGGGGCGACGCCCTCGAATTTACCGCCGAAGCGGGGCCCGGCGATTTCATCTACGTCCCGCCCTTCGTGCCGCACCAGGAGATCAATGCCTCCGACACGGAACCGTTGTCCTGCGTGCTCTGCCGCAGCGGTCAGGAGCCCGTGGTGGTGAATCTCGACATCCCGGTGGTGGAGAAGCCGGAGACGGTGTACTGGGTGGACGACATCCATCCTGCGCCCAAGCCGTAGCGCCGGCAGCACCAGCGGTCCGAAGACCTGCTGGTCAGTGACCGCCGGTCCTGGTGACCGTGAAGCCCGGTATCCGCGGGCGCCAGATGCCGAAGGCCGTGGCAGCGGCCCCCAGAAAGATCGCAATCGAGGTCCACAAGATCTCGCGATCGAGGCCCTGCGAGAACAGGGCGCGCAGAGACGCGGTCCCCGTTTGCGCAGCCCGCTCCGCCACGGCGTCGGACCCCGGCCACAGGATGATGAAGACGATTCCGGTCATGGCCATGCCGAGGATCAGCTTCACCCAGACCCACCCCATCTCGAGAAAGGCCGTGCGCACGGCGATGGACAGCAGGCCCGTCAGCCACAGCAGCGCGACCGACGGCAGGGTGACGCGATACAAGGTCCATACGAGCGCCTGATGCGTCACCAGCACCTGGTCGGCGGGCAGCCGTGTGGCTCCCGTGACCATCGCCAGCAACGCCGCGAGCGATCCCAACAGGCCGATGGTCGCGATCACGTGCAGGAACTTGAACAGGCGCGCCACGACTTCGCTCCCGAGTCAGTGAATCTCCGGCTCGGGAATCGGTGCGGTACCTTCGAGGAAACGGAAATCGCAGCCCTCGTTCGCCTGCGTGACGTGCTGCGAGAATATGGCACCGTAGCCACGCGGGTACTTCGGTTTGGGCGCCTGCCACGCGGCCTTGCGGCGCACCAGCTCCTCGTCGCTCACGTCGAGGTCGAGCCGGCGAGCGGCCACGTCCAGCTTCACGATGTCGCCGGTCTTCACCAGCGCGAGCGGCCCGCCCACGAAGGATTCGGGTGCGACGTGCAGGATGCAGGTGCCGTAGCTGGTGCCGCTCATGCGCGCGTCCGAGATGCGCACCATGTCGCGCACGCCCGCGGCGAGCAGCTTCTTCGGGATCGGCAGCATGCCCCACTCCGGCATGCCCGGTCCGCCGAGCGGTCCGGCATTGCGCAGGATGAGCACGGAATCGCCATCCACGTCGAGCATCGGATCGTCGATGCGCGCAGCCATGTCGTTGTAGTCGTCGAACACCATGGCGCGGCCCGAATGCTGGAGCAACCGCGGATCGGCTGCGTTGGCCTTGATCACCGCGCCGTCGGGCGCGAGATTGCCTCGCAGTACCACGAGCCCGCCTTCGGGCTGGATCGGATTCGCCGGCGTGCGAATGACGTCCGGCTGGTGGATCTTCGCGCCAGCGACATTCTCGCCGAGGGTCTTGCCGGTGCAGGTCATCGCGTCCATGTGCAGCAGGCCGCGCATGCCTTCGAGCAGGCCTGAGAGTCCGCCGGCGTAGTAGAAGTCCTCCATGAGGTACTTGCCGGCCGGGCGCATGTTCACGAGGTAGGGCGTCTTGCGGCCGAGTTCCTCGAAGCGTTCGAGCGGAATGCGCAAGCCGGCGCGCCCTGCGAGCGCGATGACGTGGATGAGTCCGTTGGTGGACCCCCCGAGCGCCATCAGCACCTGGATCGCGTTGTCGAAGGACTTCTCCGTCAGCATCGCACGCGGTGCAAGATCCTCCCATACCATTTCCACGATGCGCTGGCCGGTGTAGGCCGCCATGCGGCGATGATTCGAATCGGGCGCGGGGATCGAGGACGCGTTCGGCAGGCTGAAGCCGAGCACCTCGGCGAGACTGGTCATCGTCGAAGCCGTGCCCATGGTCATGCAGGTGCCGGGCGAGCGCGAGATGCCTTCCTCGATTTCGTACCAGTCGCGCGGGCTGATGTTGCCGACTCTCAGCTCGTCCCAGTATTTCCAGACGTCGGAACCCGAGCCCAGTGTCCGACCCTGCCAGTTGCCGCGCAGCATCGGTCCGGCCGGGACGAACATGGCGGGAAGGTCCATGCTGATCGCGCCCATGAGAAGACCGGGCGTGGTCTTGTCGCAACCACCCATGAGCACGCACCCGTCCACGGGATAGGAACGCAGCAGCTCCTCGGTTTCCATCGCGAGGAAGTTGCGGTACATCATCGTGGTGGGCTTCTGGAACACCTCGGCGAGCGAGATGGCCGGCATCTCGATCGGTACGCCGCCCGCCTGCCAGACGCCGCGTTTCACGTCCTCGGCGCGCTCCCGCAGGTGCGAGTGACAGTGATTGATGTCGCTCCAGGTGTTGATGATCGCGATCACGGGCTTGCCGTGCATGTCCTCGCGGGTGAGGCCGAGCTGCAGCGCGCGCGAGCGATGGCCGAAGCCGCGCAGGTCCTGCGTGGCGAACCAGCGCTGGCTGCGTAGAGTCTCGGGTTGTTTTCGTTGGGTCATGGTGTCTCCTCCTGGGGCGCGACTATATCAAGCGCAGGAGGTACCAATGAAACGGGCGGCCCTCGGACCGCCCGTCGTCGATCGAAGCCCCCGATTATTCTTCGGAGACTTCCTCGGCCGGCGTCGCAGGCGTGGCCGATGCGACGCGTGCGCCGTTATGGCTCTTCACTTCGCCACGCAGCTTGCGCGCATAGTCTTCCACCTGGCGGCGGGCGGCGTCGAAAGCATCGCGCAAGGCGATGTAGGCGTCTTCGCTTTCGTGGTGGTTGGCCACCAGTTCGGCGCCCGGCACCCGGACGTCGATGTGCACGCAGAAATGCTTGCCCTGCTGCTTGTGCTTGTGGGGCTGCTCGATGGTGACGTGGCAACCCATGATGTGCGAGAAATGGGACTCCAGTTTCAGCGCTTTCTCGCGTATGTGCACTTCCATGGCATCGGAATGGGGCATGTCTCGGAATGTGATCTGAAGCGGTGTCTGCATGCTCTTGTCTCCTTCGCGTTCGGCATTGTTGAAGCTTGTCGATGCTGCAGGTGGCGGGTCGGCCGCCGGCCCGCGCTCAAGGCGGGCGCGAGTTCTCCTCGTTCAGGGACGCTGGGATATCCGGATTCGGGGGAAGGGATGCGGCGGGCGCCGCTGCGGCCCGGGTAAAAACAGGGCCTGGAAGCCTGGAACAAGCATCGTGCGGGGAACGGACTTCACGTCTCTGACTGCTTGCATTTCGATGACACGATGCGCGCCTTTGCGGACCCCTGTCAATCGCCGCAGGCCCATGCGTTTGTGACAAATAATGACGTCCGACCGGACCCTGCGTCGGCGCCTAAGCGACACCGCCCTTCGCGATCGAGATCACCACCTGGACTTCCGACGAGCCTCCGGGCAACGACCACGCGAGCGCGAGCGTGGCCGCCTGCATGATCTTCTCGAAGCCGGCCTCCGACTGCGAGACGGTGTGCAGCGGGCGCGCCTTGAGAGCGGCCGGCGGTTCGCACTGGACGGTGAGACTGCCGCCGAGCACGCCGTCTTCCAGGCGGACCACGGTGGTGCCTTCGACGTCGAGCGGTTGGCCGAACCCGCCGCGCACTTCGCCTTCCAGCAGGTAGCGGCCGAGAAAGCCGTCACAGCTGGGCATGGCGAGATTCAGTTCGGTCTCGAACCGTCCCGGCTGCAGCACGTCGAAGCGATAGCGCACGGTGAGCCGATCGCCTTCGAGCGCGATGGTCTTGTGCAGCGTCCCGCCGTCCACGGTGCCCGCGAAGCCGATGCCGCCTTCCGCGGTCATGCGCCGGTAGTGCGGCGCCTGCACCCCACCGTTTCCGCCCGGCGTGAAGCGATCGATGAACAGTGCGCGGGGTCGCGTATCGGGTTGTGCGTCATCCGGTCCGATCTCGTGCCTGAACGAAACGCGATCGTGCGCGGAGGCGATGCCCGCTCCGGATGCGTGTGCCTCGTTCGACTGAACGAGCTTGCGGTGATAGTGCTCCCGGCGTCGCGTGAGCGTGTCGCCGAAATTGTGGTTCAGGCGGTAGCTCGACAACTCGATCGCCGCCGCTTCGGCGTCGTCACGCACCACGACCTGCAGGGCGGAACCCCGCAGGAACAATTCTTCGTGACCGTCCAGGTCGATGTCGGCGGAATCCAGCAACGGGCGTGGCTGCACCGCGTCGATCTCGGCCTCGAGCGCCACCAGCGAATTCCATACGGCGCGGCGCAGATGCGGCAGGTACAGGCCGCCGAACAGACCGTGCCAGTAGGCATCGTTCGCCTGGCTGCGATACAGCAGCGCCGTCATCGTGGCGCTCCGCAGTCCAGGCGGCAATGCGTTCAGCCGCTCCGAAAGGCCGAGCATGCGCTTGTGCATCCAGTTGGATTCGCTGTAGCGGCTGAAGAAGTTGCGCCAGATGCCGCCGCGCAGGAACGGCTTGTAGCGCTCGTAGCGCCCCTGGGCTTTCTCCTGCGCGAGCAGTTCGGCGAAGTCGTCGGCTCGCGCGGCGGGCAGGGTCCATTCGCCCATTTCCATGTAGGACGTGGTCGGCAGGTACACGACGCCGCGCGTGCGTACTTCGCGCCGATAGTCGCGGAAATGCCGCGGCCGGATGACGGGTGAAGCGAGCACGCCCTCGATGAAGTGCTCGAGCCAGCGCTTTTCGTAGACCCACTCGTAGGTCTCGGGCCAGATTCCGAACTTCTCGATGTCGTCGAAGTAGATGGCCGCCGCCGCAGTGTCGTCGTCGCCCGCGAGCGATTCGATGTACTTGACGGCCTCGTCCGCCGGAGCGAACGGCAACCGGTAGCGCAACTGCTCCGAGATCGGAAACAGGTCGAGACGCTTGCTGTCTTCCTCGGTGCTGAAGTAGCCCCGCAGCTCCGACAACTCGCGCCCCGCGCACAGGAAGTGGTAGTCGTCGACGGTGACGTATTCGATGCCGGCTTCCACGAGCGAGGGCAGGACGGTGGCTTCCCAGACGCGCTCCGTCAGCCATGCGCCGTGCGGCTTCTGTCCGACTGCCTTGTGCAGCCGATCGCTCAGCGCATCGAGCTGGCCGACGCGGTCCCGGGCGGGGATTGCCGCGAGCACCGGTTCCATGTCACCGCCGCCGAACAGCTCCGCCTGGCGCCGCGCGACCATCTCGCCGAGCAGCGCCATGTCCTCGGGAAAATGCTTCAGCAGGTACTCGAGCAGCCAGCCACTGAAGTGGATCGCGAACCGGAACTCCGGATGCCGGTGGACCGTGCGGAGGAACGGCCCGTAGGACTTGTTGTGCGCTTCGTCGACCACCTCCGGGAAATTGCCTGCGGGTTGATGCGCGTGGACACCGAAGAGGAGGGAGACGGAAGTCATGGGCTCGGGAGCGGGATGATCGTGCGGGAATTCAGGACTGCCAGGCGCCTGCCGTGAGTCGGTGCCATCGCGCCGGACGCCGGGGGATTCAGGAGGCTCGCCGCATGGCGCCGCCCATCTCGGCGTTGCCGCCGCCCTGGCTGATGGGCTGGTCGAGGACCGCGGGGACGGGCAGTTGCAGCAGTCGATGCAGGTGCGCGAGGTTCAGGCGGAACACGCGATCCATGCTCGTGACGGATTCGGGCGGGTTGTAGTCGCCGAACCACCAGTACCAGTCCGAGCCCTCGCAGATCGCGAGTTGCCGCTCCGCCAGCGCCCGCTCGGCTGCGCCGAGTCGACCGCTGGCCATCACGAGATCGAAGCTGCGCTTGGCGTCGCACAGCAGGTCCCAGGCCGTGTTCTTGTCGCGCGCCCCGATCCACGTGGCGAGGTTGCCATAGACCCAACTCCCGGCGACCACGTGCTCGAGCGCGCCGAAGTTCGCGTCCGCGTCGCGAGCGAGCACATCGCGGTACGTGGTCGTTCGAATATCCGCGTGCGCTTCCAGCGCGCCGTACAGTTCGTCGAGGAAGTAGAAGCCGTTGTAGGGGTAGTACTCCCACGCGTTCTCACCGTCCAGGATCACGCTCACCAGGGGCGGGCTTCCCGCAGGCGCGGCCGCGGCGACGCGTTCCAGTTCCGCCAGGAAATGCGCGCAGGCATCCCGCCCGTGCCACTTGGAGTATTCGAAGCCGATCAGGTCGGACAGGCGGTCATCGCGGAAGAAGCAGGCGAGCGGGCCGTTGCGGAAGCGATAGCCGCGGTACAGATATTCGGCCTGCGCCGGAACCGGTCCACGGGTCGCGAGGCTGGTCGACAGCAGCGCCTCCCCGCTGGCGCACCAGCGCACGCCGTGGCTTGCGAGCATTTCCAGCGTTCCGTCCGACAGGGCGCCCTCCGCCGGCCAGATGCCAGTAGGTGCGGCACCGAACCGCGCAGTGTGCGTTTCGATGGCGCTCTCCAGGTGCGCAGCGAGCCGGTGACGGCCGCCCGCATACTGGGCGGATCGGGGTAGAGGGACTGCCGGTTGAGTCTCGCGTGCGGCGTGAAAATCCAGCAGCAGCGGTCCGATCGGATGCCAGTGCGGCGTCGAGGAGATCTCCACCTGCCCCGAGGTCGACAGCCGCTTCCAGCGCGGCACGATGTCGCTCACCACCGTGCCGATGAGCTCGAACAGCAGGCCGCGGTCGGCGGCGGTGAACTGCTCGCCCTTCGACATCAGCTGGGCGACCACGGCGTGCTCGCGGCGCACCGTTTCTCCGGTCCACGCGAGGTGGTACCAGGTGACGAGGTCGGCGAGGTATTGTCCGGAGAGATAGGTGAGCGCATTCGGCCCACGGGCTTCGGCGAAACGGAAGATCTCGAGCAGCCGGCGGTACGCCGGATAGGGCTCGATCATCTTGGTGTGATTGGCGCGGAAGCAGCGGTCGAGGATGAACTCGCGTCCGGCGGCATCGAGCTCGTCGAGGTTGCCCCGCTTCAGCATCCCGAGCAGCGGATCGCGGATGTCGCCGCTCGCGAACTGCTCGGCATAGTCCTCGAGTTGGTCGAGCAGCACGGGCACGAAATTGACCACGGCCCGCACGCCGGGATGGCGCTCCAGGTGGGCTGCCATGTCCGCGTAGTCCTTGATCGCGTGCAGATAGACCCAGGGAAGACGGTATTCGCCGGTGCCGCAGTCGCGGAAATCCGGCTGGTGCATGTGCCAGAGCAGCACCAGATCAAGCGGTTTGGAATCGGGCATGGTGCGAAGGGGACGAACGGACCGGCTCAGCGCTGGCGGAAGACCTCCTGGCCGAGCATTTCGGGCGTGATCAGCGTGAGCCCGGTTTCAGTGACGTGGAAACGCTTCCGATCTTCCTCCGGCTCGAACCCGGCCACAAGGCCCTCGGGCAGCACGCAGCGCTTGTCGACCACGCAGCGCTTCAACTTTACGTTGCGCAGGACCGTGACTTCGGGCAGGAGCACCGAATCCTCGATGCTGCCGAAGCTGTGCACCCGCACGCGCGAGAACAGGACCGAGCGCGCCACCATGGACCCGCTGACGATGCAGCCGCCGGAAACCAGCGAGTCGACCGCGAAGCCGCGGCGCCCGACGTCGTCGAACACGAACTTCGCGGGCGGCAGCTGCTCCTGGTGGGTCCAGATGGGCCATTCCTCGTCGTACATGTTGAGCTCGGGATCCACCGTGGCGAGGTCGAGGTTGGCTTCCCAGTAGGCGTCCACGGTACCGACGTCGCGCCAGTAGGGCGGCGCGTCGTCCTTGTTGCCCACGCAGCTGTCGATGAAGCTGTGGGCGAACACGCGGTAGCGCGGCACCAGGTAGGGGATCAGGTCCTTGCCGAAATCGTGACTCGATTCCGGCGTGAGGGTGTCGCGTTCCAGCTGCTCGTACAGGAACTTCGCGTTGAACACGTAGATGCCCATGCTCGCCAGCGCCCGGCCCGGCTTGCCGGGGATCTCCTTCGGCTGCGGCGATTTCTCGACGAACTCGCGCACCCGCAGCTCGTTGTCCACGCCCATGACGCCGAAGGCCTTCGCTTCCTCCACCGGCACGTCGATGCAGCCCACGGTGAGATCGGCCTGGCGGCTCGCGTGTTCGGCGAGCAGCCGGCCGTAGTCCATCTTGTAGATGTGATCACCGCCCAGGATCAGCACGTACTCCGGTCCGGCCGCGCGGATGATGTCGAGGTTCTGGTAGACCGCGTCGGCGGTCCCCGCGTACCAGCCTTCGTCCAGTCGCTGGGAAGCCGGCAGGACGTCGACGAACTCGTCGAAGCGTCCATCGAGAAAACTCCAGCCGCGCTGCAGGTGGCGGATCAGGCTGTGGGCCTTGTACTGCGTGGCCACGCCGATCCGGCGCACGCCGGAGTTGACACAGTTGGAGAGCACGAAATCGATGATGCGGAACTTGCCGCCGAAGGGCACGGCCGGCTTTGCGCGCCAGTCGGTGAGATTGCGCAGGCGGCTGCCGCGGCCGCCGGCGAGCACGAGCGCGTAGGTGCTCTTGGTGAGTCGGCTGACGAAACGGGCCGCGGGCTCGGTGGACATCGGTCCTATCCTGGTGGACGCTCACGCTTTCTCCGGCGTGGGCGAGTATCGTGAGAGCCTCCTAGGGCGGCACCCCCCGGTTGCCGCCAACGATCCTCGGCAACCTGCCTCCCGGTTCCTATAATAGCCGTCTCGCCGAGGCTCGCCATCCTCCCGGCATCCACGCCTCCTTCCGTGACCGACACCCGCATCACCGCATTGCTCGACGGCCGCCTGCACGAACCGCACGCGTTCCTCGGTACGCACGTCGAACCGACCGGGGTCGTGGCCCGGCATTTCGATCCCCACGCGCGCCGCGTCTGGTTGCGGACGAACGCGGGCCATGAATCGATGACGCGGCTCGAGGACGGATTGTTCGAATGGCGCGGCGCCGATCCGCCCTGGGCGCCGCTCGCCTTGCGCGTCGAGTACGACCCTGGCAACACGGTGAAGCTGGTGAGCCCGTACGCGTTCCCGCCGGCGCTGTCCGATCACGATCTCTACCTCTTCAACGAAGGCCGGCTCACGCAGGCGTGGCGGATGCTCGGCGCGCATGCGCAGACGCGCGAAGGAGTCGTGGGCGTTCGGTTCGCCTGCTGGGCGCCGAATGCGGAACGCGTGAGCGTGGTGGGCGACTTCAATCGCTGGGACGGGCGCTGCCATCCGATGGGCAGCCGCGGCGCCAGCGGTGTGTGGGAGTTGTTCGTTCCCGGTCTTCCCGATGGCGCGCTGTACAAGTTCGAGCTGCGCAATCGCGCCACCGGCGCGATGATGGTGAAGGCCGATCCGTATGGGCGCAGTTTCGAGTTGCGTCCCGGCACGGCCGCGCGGGTGTGTCCGGTACCCGGCCACGTCTGGGCTGACGACGAGTGGCTGAAAGCGCGGCAGGCCAGCGACTGGCTGCACGCACCCCTGAACGTGTACGAGATGCACGCCGGGTCCTGGAAGCGCCATCCGGATGGACGCTTCTACAGCTATCGCGAACTCGCCGACCACCTCGTGCCTTACGTGCTCGACATGGGTTACACGCACATCGAGCTGATGCCGCTGTCGGAGCATCCGCTCGACGAATCGTGGGGCTACCAGGCTACCGGTTATTTCGCGCCCACTACGCGGCACGGATCGCCCGACGACCTGCGCGCGTTCGTGGATGCCTGTCACCGGGCCGGCATCGGCATCATCCTCGACTGGGTCCCGGCGCACTTCCCGCGCGATGCGTGGGCGCTGGCACGCTACGATGGCACGGCGCTCTATGAACACGAAGATCCGCGCCTGGGCGAGCACAAGGACTGGGGCACGCACATCTTCAACTACGGCCGCAACGAGGTGAAGAGTTTCCTGCTGTCCTCCGCCGCGTACTGGTTGTCGGAGTTCCACATCGACGGCCTGCGCGTGGACGCCGTGGCCTCGATGCTCTACCTGGACTATTCGCGCAAGGCCGGTGAATGGTTGCCCAACCGCTACGGCGGGCGCGAGAACATCGAAGCCATCGATTTCCTGCGCGCGCTGAACGAGCTCGTGCATCGCGATTTTCCGGGTGCGCTCACCTTCGCGGAGGAGTCCACCGCATGGCCGATGGTGTCGCGCCCCACCTACGTCGGTGGTCTCGGTTTCTCGATGAAATGGAACATGGGCTGGATGAACGACACGCTGGCGTACGTCGAGCACGATCCCATCCACCGGCGCTTCCATCACGACAAGCTCACCTTCGGCCAGCTCTACGCCTATTCCGAGAATTTCCTGCTGCCGCTCTCGCACGACGAGGTGGTGCACGGCAAGCGCTCGCTGCTCGACAAGATGCCGGGTGACTCCTGGCAGAAGTTCGCCAACCTGCGGCTGCTGCTCGCCTACCAGGCCACGTCTCCGGGCAAGAAGCTCCTGTTCATGGGCGGCGAGATCGGCCAGGGGCGCGAGTGGCGCGTGGGCGGCGAGCTCGACTGGTGGCTGCTCGAGCACGACTGGCATCGGGGCATACAGGCCTGTGCGCGCGACCTGAATCGACTCTATCGCGACATTCCCGCGTTGCATGACCTCGATTTCGAACCGGCGGGCTTCCAGTGGATCGACTGCCACGATGCGGACCAGTCGGTGATCGCCTTCCTGCGCCGCGCTCGCGATGGCCGTTTCGTGGTCGTGCTGTTCAATTTCACGCCGGTGCCGCGCGAGGGCTATCGCATCGGCGTGCCCCACGGCGGTTTCTATCGCGAAGCGTTCAACAGCGACTCGCGGCACTATCGCGGCGCCGATATCGGCAATGGCGCGGGGCTGGACGCCGAGCGCCTGGCCTGGATGGGATTGCCGTTCTCCGTGGTGGTCACGCTGCCGCCGCTCGCGGCCGTGGTCCTCCAGCCCGCATGAAGGTTCTGTTCGCGACTTCGGAGGTCGCGCCGCTCGTCAAGACTGGTGGCCTCGCCGATGTGAGCGGTGCGCTGCCGGTGGCGCTGAAGCGGCAGGGCGTCGACGTCCGGGTGCTGATGCCGGGCTACGGTGCCGCGCTTGGATGGGTCGAAGGTCGCGCCGATGTGGTCGCGACGTTCAACCTTCCGCCCTTTCCGCCGGCACGGTTGCTCGCCTCGGAACTGCCTTCCGGCGTTCCGCTGCTGGTGCTCGACTGTCCGGAACTGTTCGCGCGCACCGGTGGCCCCTACCAGCAGGCCGGCGGCGAAGACTGGCCGGACAACGACATCCGCTTTGGCCTGCTGTCGAGAGTCGCAGCGGTGCTGGGCCACGCGACGAGTCCCCTGGACTGGCGGCCAGACGTGCTTCACTGCAATGACTGGCAGACCGGCCTCGCGCCGGCCTATCTCGCCTTCATGCCCGGGGTCCGCGCCCGGACGTTGATGACCATCCACAACCTCGCCTACCAGGGCATCTTTCCGCCCACGGCGCTGCCGCGCGTGGGACTGCCATGGGAATCGTTCAAGGTGGACGGGGTGGAGTTCTACGGCAACCTGTCGTTCCTCAAGGCAGGGTTGTTCCACGCGGATCGCCTCACCACGGTGAGTCCGACCTATGCGCGAGAGATCCAGCATGAGCCGCTCGGCTTCGGGCTCCAGGGCCTGCTGTCATGGCGCGCGAAGGACCTGGTCGGCATCCTGAACGGCATCGACACCGACGTATGGGATCCGGCCACGGACGAGCTGATTCCCCGTCGCTACAAGTCCGCGACCTTGGCGCGTAAGACGGATAACAAGCGTGCGCTCCAGGAGCGTATGGGGCTCGACGCCTCGTCCGCGACCCCGCTGCTGGGGGTGGTCAGCCGGTTCACTTACCAGAAGGGGCTCGACCTGCTGGTGGGCGCGGCCGAACGCATCGTCAAGCTCCCGGTGCAGCTGGCGGTGCTCGGCTCGGGCGATGCGCCGCTCGAGAGCGCTTTTCTCGACCTGGCGGCCGAGCATCCAGGAACGATCGCCGTGCAGGTCGGGTTCGACGAGACCCTGTCGCACCTGATCGAGGCAGGGGTCGACCTGTTCCTCATGCCTTCCCGCTACGAGCCCTCCGGTCTGAACCAGATGTACAGCCAGCGCTACGGCACCCCGGTCATCGCCCGGGCCACTGGCGGACTGATCGATACGGTGATCGAATGTGCGCCCGACACGCTCACCGCCGGGACGGCCACGGGCTTCCTGTTCGAGGAGCCGACCCCCGAGGCACTCCATGCGGCCGTGCAGCGGGCGGTGGCCGTCTATCACGACCGAAGGGTCTGGAGGAAGCTCCAGCGCCACGGCATGGACCGGGACTACAGCTGGGATGCCTCGGCCCGCCGCTATGCCGAACTGTACCGCTCGGTGGCGGTGCCTCCCTGAGGGTGGCAAAATCACGTTTCGGCAGTACCAGAACCGGACCGCAGGCGCGGCCGCAAAGCCAAATGGAGGGGTGAGATGATCGGAGACAGGATCGAAACCAACATCGCGGGCGGACTCGACGTCCCGCTGCCGCGGATGGTGCACGTACGCCAGAAGTTCGATCGCCCACGGTTGGCCAACGTGACCGCGGCGGTGGCGGAGCAGTTCCTGCGCCCCGAGGTCCGCGCCAAGGTGAAGCCGGGCATGACCATCGCGGTGGGTTGCGGCAGCCGCGGCATCAACAACATCGCCGAGTGCGCCAAGCAGGTCATCGCGGAGTTGAAGGCGCTCGGCGCCAAGCCGTTCATCTTCCCGGCCATGGGCAGCCATGGTGGCGCGACCGCCGAAGGCCAGCGCGAAGTGCTCGAAGGCTACGGCATCACCGAAGCGACCATGGGATGCCCGGTGCATTCGCAGATGGACGTGGTGGAGCTCGGCAAGCTCGACAGCGGCATGCCGGTCTACATGGACAAGCTCGCCGCCGCAGCCGACGGCGTGGTGCTCATCTGCCGCGTCAAGCCGCACACCAACTTCCGTGCGCCGATCGAGTCGGGCATCGTCAAGATGATGACCATCGGCATGGGCAAGATCATCGGCGCCACCACCTTGCACACGGACGGCATGGATGCCTTCGGTGAGCTCCTGCCCAGGGCGGCGCGGCTGATCATGTCCAAGAAGAATTTCCTGATCGGCGTGGCCATGGTCGAGAATGCCGCCGACGAGACGGCGATCATCGAAGCCGTACCCGGCGAACAGGTGTTCGATCGCGAGCCGGTGCTGCAGGCCAAGGCGAAGTCGCTGATGGCGCGCCTCCAGTTCGACGAGATCGACGTGCTGGTGGTCGAGAAGATCGGCAAGAACATCTCCGGTTCCGGCATGGACCCGAACATCACCGGGCGCAACTGCCGTTTCACCGAGTGGGACATGAAGCCGCTGGTGAAGAAGATCGCCGTGCTCGGCCTCACGCCCGAGACCCACGGCAACGCCACGGGCCTCGGCCTCGCCGACGTCATCACCATGCGGCTGTACCGCGATCTCGACATCGCCAAGACCTACGCCAACGTGATCACGTCGACCTACCTCGACGGCGCCGGGATCCCGATCATCATGAACACCGACCAGGAAGCGATCCAGCTCGCGGTGAAGACCGTCGTGCGGGTGAAGCCGCAGGACACCAAGGTCGTGCGGGTCGCCAACACGCTGGAGATCATGGACATTCACGTGTCGGAGCCCATGCTGCCGTACATCAAGGCCAACCCGTCCATGTTCGAGATCGTCGGCGACCTGGAGGCGTTCAAGTTCGACGCGAAGGGCACGCTGTATCCGATGCTCGGCCGGCACAAGGAGCACGCGCCCGCGTAAGCCGGCCCGGCGGTTTCACTCCATGCACGTCCATCTCGATGCGGTCGGTGGCGTCGCCGGTGACATGTTCATCGCGGCGCTCACCGACGGTTTCCCGCACCTGCGCGAAGGCATGCTCGAGGCGATCGGGCAGGCGGGCGTGCCGCCGTCGGTCGAATGCCGAATCGAAGCCCATCGCGATCACGCCCTGACCGGCAGCCGCTTCATCGTCGACGAACATCACCATCATCATGACCACGACGATCACGGCCATCATCATCACCGCCATTTCGCCGACATCCGCGAGCACCTGCTCGAGTCGGACCTGAGTCCGGAAGTGAAGCATCACGCGGTGGGCATCTTCACCCTGCTGGCCGCGGCGGAGGGCAAGATCCACGGCGTCGCACCGGACGACGTCTCCTTTCATGAGATCGGCGAATGGGATTCCATCGCCGACATCGTCGGTGCGGCGTACCTCATCACCGCCGTAGGCGCGCAGTCGTGGTCCATCGGCACACTGCCGCTCGGTTCCGGGTTCGTGCAGACGGCGCACGGCAAGTTGCCCGTCCCCGTCCCCGCTGCGGCCTTGCTGCTGGAAGGTTACGCGTTTGCCGACGATGGTCTCGCCGGCGAGCGGGTGACGCCGACCGGTGCCGCGATCGTCCGGCATCTGCATTGCAGCCAGGCGCATGATCGCACCCCGCGCCGGCTCGTTCGGAACGGCTACGGCTTCGGCACGAAGGTCTTTCCCGGCATGAGCAACGTGCTGCGAGTCATGGCTTTCGAAACGGCCGAAGCGGATGCCGAGGATGCCGGCAACGAGGTCGCGCTGATCCAGTTCGAGGTCGACGACCAGACGCCCGAGGACCTCGCCATCGCGCTCGACCGGCTGCGCTCGCATCCGTCGGTGCTCGACGTGTTCCAGAGCCCGGTGTTCGGCAAGAAGGGCCGGATCGCGGCGCACCTCCAGGTGCTGGCCGAACCGCAGGCGCTGGACGCCGTGGTGCAGCTCTGCTTCCTCGAAACCGCGACCATCGGTTTGCGGCATCAGGTCGTGACTCGCCAGACTCTGCCTCGCGACATGAAGGTGGTGCAGGTCGGCAATCGCTCGGTGCGCGTGAAGATCGCGCAGCGCCCGCAATCGACCACCGCGAAAGCCGAGAGCGACGACACGGCGCAGGTGTCCGGTTTCGATACCCGTTCGGATCTGCGCCGCAACGCGGAGGCCGAAGGCCTCAAGGACAAACACTGATGGGTTTTGCGCAGTCACGACTGGATCAGCTGGAAACCGTGCTCGCGGGCATGGGCGAGATCGCTGTCGCGGTCAGCGGTGGCGTCGACAGCCTGACGCTCGCGACCTTCGCGCACCGCCGTCTCGGTGGCCGCGTGACGATGTTCCATGCGACCTCTCCGGCAGTGCCTGCGGAGGCGACGGCGCGCACGTGCAGCCTCGCCGACCGCGAAGGCTGGGCGCTGACGATCATCGATGCCGGCGAGTTTTCGCGCGACGAATATCGCGCGAACCCGGTGAACCGCTGCTTCTATTGCAAGACCAGCCTGTACGGCGCGATCCGGCCCGCGACCGCCGCGCAGATCGTGTCCGGTACGAATCTCGATGACCTCGGCGAGTACCGCCCGGGCCTCGATGCGGCGCGCGATCATTCGGTGCGTCATCCATTCGTCGAGGCGGCCATCGACAAGGCCGGCGTGCGTGCGATCGCCCGGCATCTCGCGCTCGACGACGTGGCCGAACTGCCGTCCGCACCGTGCCTGTCGAGCCGCATCGAGACCGGCATTGCCATCGAACCGGCGATGCTGGGCTGCGTGCACGCCGCAGAACAGCTCGTTGCCGCTGCCTTGTCGCCACGCACCGTGCGCTGCCGCGTACGTGCCGGCGGAGCCGTGATCGAACTCGATCGCGATGCGCTCGCATCGCTGGAGGCGCCGCGTCGCGCGTCGCTGGCAACACAGATCGAGGTGCTGTTCAGTGCACAGGGCTTCGAACTCGCCGTGTCCTTCGCGCCCTACCGGACCGGCAGCGCATTCCTGATCCGCGAACTGAAACCCGCGAGCGCGCCGGCGTGAACCTCCATCGCGACATCAAGCTCGACTTCGGCCGTCGCGAACGCATGGGTCTCGACGAGGCCATTCTCGCGGGCGGCAAGACCGTCGCCCATCTGGCGGCGATTCTCGACCAGGCGGCAGCCCAGGAAGCGCGCTTCCTGCTGACGCGCCTCGCGCCCGAGCAGTTCGAGGCGTTGCCCGAGAAGCATCGTGCGCGCCTCGACTACGACGAACTGTCCCGCACCGCTTACTTCGGCGAACCCGAGCCCGCCCGAACCGAAACGCGTACGGCGATCGTGGCCGCCGGTACTTCCGACATTCATATCGCGCGCGAGATCTCGCGCACGCTCGACTGGTACGGTGAGCCATCCCTGGAGGTCACGGACGTGGGCGTCGCCGGCATCTGGCGCCTGCTCGAGCGCGTGGAAGAGATCCGGCACATGCCGGTGATCATCGCCGTCGCCGGCATGGACGCCGCGCTCCCGACCGTGGTGGGTGGCCTCGTGCCCGGCGTGGTCATCGGCGTTCCCTCTTCCGTGGGCTATGGCGTGGCCACGGGCGGCCAGTCCGCCTTGAACGCCATGCTTTCGAGTTGCTCCGCGGGCCTGCTGGTCACGAACATCGACAACGGCTTCGGCGCCGCCTGCGCTGCCTTGCGGATCCTGCGGGCACCTCGCTAGGAGGCGTCATGCCGCGGTCACGCGGCCTGTGCCATCATGACTTCCCGGGGGCTTTTCGAGCCTCGCCGACCACAAGGAGACTGCCATGGGACTCTTGGATCAACTAGCGGGCGCGCTCGGCGGACAGATGGGTGGCGGCTCCGGACAGAACCAGATCATGCAGCTGGTGATGCAGCTGCTCCAGAATCAGCCGGGTGGTCTCCAGGGACTGATCGAACAGTTCTCGCGTGCAGGCCTCGGTCAGCAGGCGGCTTCCTGGGTCGCCACCGGCCAGAACCTGCCGATCTCGGCGGAGGATCTGATGCGGGTGTTCGGCGGCGCCGGCGGCGGACAACTCCAGGATCTCGCGTCGAAACTCGGCATTGACCAGGGCGCTGCGGCGGGCGGCATCGCCAGCCTGCTGCCGGGCATCGTCGATCAGCTCACGCCGAACGGGCAGGTCGAGAACGACGCGCTCGCGCAGGGTTTCGACCTGCTGAAGAATCTGAAAATCGGCTGATCTCCTCGCCACCGCAAGCGCCGCGGCTCAAGCCGCAGGTGCGGTCACCGGCTCGAGAAGGCAGTCGTCGGCAAGGGCTTCCAGGGGCGAGAAATTCCGATTCGAAAACCACTCCGCCCGATTGTGCGTGGTGGTGGGGTTCTCGCAGGACGCGACGTTGAGGTACGCGATCGTGCGCTCGAAGGGCGTGATGTTGCCCACCGATCCGTGCACCAGATTGCAGTGCATGAACAGGGCCGTGCCGGCCGGTCCGGTGACGGCGTCGACGCCGCCTTCCTCGGTGAGTTCGGCGATCAGATCTTTGGGCAGCTCCATCACCGAATAGCCGCTGCGGTCGAGATCGCGGGCCGTGTCGTCGATGTGCCCGTGACGCTGCGAGCCCGGGATCACCATCAACGGTCCGTTGGCGGCGGTCATGTCGTCGAGGAACAGGCCGATCATCAGTGCCCGCGGCGTCAGCATGCCGTCCTCGAAGCGCCAGGTGGCGTAGTCCTGGTGCCACCACCAGCCCTGACCGTCGAAGGCCGCTTTCGGATTGATGCGTGTCTGATGGATGTAGATCTCGCCGCCGAGCAATTGCCGGGCAGGTTCGATCCAGCGCGGATGACGGGACAGGCGCCGATACACATCGTCGAAACGGTGCGCGCCATAGACCAGCCGGACGGCTTCGTTAGTCCGTTCGCGGACCACTTCCGGGCGATCGGTCATGGTCTTGATGCGTTCGAGCGCCCGGCGCAGCACATCCACTTCCGTTCGGGAGAACAGCGCGGGCACGGTGACGTAACCGTTGCGCTCGAAGGCCTGCAACTGCTCGGTGGTCAGCTTCATCCCATGACTCCGCGATCGATGGAGCGGAGGATAGCAGCGACGAAACTAGCCGTGGTGTCCACCCAGGTAAGCCGCGCGCACTTCCTCGTTGCCGAGCAGTTCCTTCGGCGTGCCTTCCACGGTCAGCGATCCGGTTTCGAGAACGTAGCCGCGATCGGCCACCGAGAGCGCCATGTTCGCATTCTGTTCCACCAGCAGGATGGTCGTACCCGTGGAACGGATCTTCCGGATGGTGCCGAACAGGTTCTGCACGATCAGCGGCGCGAGACCGAGCGAGGGCTCGTCGAGCAGCAGCAGCTTCGGCTTGGCCATCAGGCCGCGCGCCACGGCGAGCATCTGCTGCTGTCCGCCGGAGAGGGTCCAGCCCAGCGCGTGCTCGAACTTCTTGATCTCGGGGAAGATGCCGAACTTCTCGTCGGCCTCCTCCTCCAGTTGCCGGCGCGGCACGCCCTTGCGATTCGACGCGCCCAGCAGGATGTTCTCGCGTACGGTGAGGCCGGGAAAGATGCGCCGGCCCTCGGGCACGTGGCTGATGCCCAGACGCGCGATTGCCTCCGGCCCGAGGCGCTGGATCGGCTTGCCCTCGAACAGTACTTCGCCCTGCGCGGGCACCACGAGGCCCGAGATGGTCTTCAGCGTCGTGCTCTTGCCGGCACCGTTGGCGCCGAGCAGGGTCACCAGTTCACCTTGTTCGACGTACAGGCTGACGCCCTTCAGCGCCTGCACGTTGCCGTAGTAGCTCGCGACGTTGCGCAGCTCAAGCAGCGGCATGGGTGTCTCCCGGCGTTCCGAGATACGCGGCGATCACGTCCGGATTGCGCAGCACTTCCGCGGGCGCGCCCTCGGCGATCTTGCGGCCGAAGTTGAGCACCGTGATGCGGTCCGACACCTTTTCCACGAGACCCATGTCGTGGTCGATCAGGAAGATGGTGAGGCCGTGGCCGCGCAGGCGCTTCAACAGCTCGACGAACTCCATCTTCTCGGTCTGGTTCAGGCCGGCGGCCGGTTCGTCCAGCAACAGCAGCTTGGGATGACCGGCCAGCACTCGGGCGATCTCCACCAGGCGCTGATGGCCATAGGGCAGGTTCCGCACGATCACGTGCGCGCGGTCCGCGAGGCCGACGAATTGCAGTGCGGACATCGCCCGGTCGCGCAGCGCCTTGCTACCCGCCGGGATCGGATTGTTGTCGCGCTGGGCTCCGACCATCACGTTCTCGAGGGCCGACAGCGAAGCGAACAACCGGATGTTCTGGAACGTGCGACCGACGCCACGACCGGCGCGCTGGTGCGGCTTCATCTGCGACACGTCCTCGCCGTCGAGGATCACCTTGCCGCCGGTGGGCCGGTAGATGCCGCTCACGACGTTGAGCGAAGTGGTCTTGCCCGAACCGTTCGGTCCGATCAGCGCATGCACCGTGCCGCGCTGCACGTCGATGTCGATGCCGTCCACCGCCTTCAGCCCGCCGAAGTGCTTCTGCAGATTCTCCACCCGCAACACCGGCCGGGACCCGTCGCCCTGCACGTCGAGCACCAGCGGCTGAACACCGCTGGTGTCGGTCGTGATCTGTGGAACGGTGAAGTACTTCGCACGCAGGTTCTTGATGAGACCCCAGATGCCCTCGTAGAGGAACACCATGATCAGGATCACGCCGATGCCGTAGACCGCGAGATAGACGTCCTTGATGAAGCGCAGCGACTCGGGCAGGTGCTTCAGCCACTCCGGCAACTGCACGATCAGCACCGTGCCGATCACCCCGCCGAAAGGCGATTGAGCGCCACCGAGCAGGGTTGCCGTCAGGAACTCGATCGAGCGCGCGAAGTTGAAGTTGTCCGGGCTGATGTAAGCGAAGCCGCCGGCGTACAACGCACCGCCGACGGCACCCAGCAAGGCCGACAACGCGAAGGCGATGACCTTTGTGCGCAGCGTGTGCACGCCCACCACTTCCGCGGCGAGTTCGTTCTCCCGCACTGATCGCATCGCGCGGCCCAGTCGCGTGTTGGGCAGGTACCAGACCGCGAACACGAGCGCGTACAGGACTGCCGTGCAAAGCACCAGGTAGGCCTTGTCGTCTGCCAGTTCCCAGCCGAACAGTGACGGCCGTCCGATGCCGGCGATGCCGTCGGGCCCATGGGTGAAGTCCACCCAGTTGACCAGGATCAGGTCGAAGATCTGCTGGAAGCTGATCGTGATCATCGCCAGGTAATGGCCGCCGAGCCGCAGCGTCGTGAGGCCGAGCGCGAGACCGGCGACGGTTGCCGCACCGACCCCGAGCATGAGCGAGATCCAGAAATTGAGGCCTCCGCCGACCGTACCCAGGGCGACTCCGTAGGCGCCGAGTCCGAAGAACGCGGCTTGCGCGAGATTGATCTGCCCCGTGTAGCCGAGTACCACCACCATGCCCAGCACGGCGATGGCGTAGGTCACCGCCTGCATGAACATCTGCACCACGTAGGTGCTGACGTGAAGTTGATACGGGATGAGCGGCAGGGCGATCGCGATGATCGCCAGGACAACCAGAGCGGGCAGCGAGATCCGGTTCTGCATCGTTACGCTTTCTCGCTCACCTTTTCCCCGAAGATCCCCTGCGGCCGGAACAGCAGGAACAGGAACAGCGCGAGGAATGCGTACGCGTCCTTGTACGGCACCGAGATGTGCTGCGCGGCGAGGCTCTCGATGACGCCGAGAAGCAAGCCGCCGACGATGGCACCCTTCACATCGCCGAAGCCGCCGATGATCGTGGCGGCGAAGGCCTTCAGCGCGATGATCGAGCCCATGCCGATGGAGACGAACAGGATCGGACCCACGAGCACGCCGGCGATCCCACCCAGTACCGAGCTGTAGATGAACGTGATGGCGATCATCATGGCGACCGGGATGCCGAGCAGGCGGGCCATGTCCTTGTCTTGCGACGTGGCCTGGAGCTTCTTGCCGAGCAGCGTATGCTCGAAGAATACGTAGGTGAAGAACACCAGCGCGACCGTGGCCACGAGGATCACGATGTACTGGCTGTCGAGGAACACCCCGCCCAGCGTGATGCCGTCGAAGTTGAGGAACTTGTCGAGTGGCTTGGGCTGCGGCCCCGCGACGTACAACACCGTGTTCTGCAGGAAAATCGAGGCGCCCAGCGTGCTGATCAGCACCGGCATGAAGGAGCGGTGCCGCAGCGGATAGTAGACGCCGTAGTTGAACAGCACGCCGAAGAACGCCATCGCCACCAGCGCGCCGATGAAGGCGAGCCAGTAGGGCCAGCTCAGGCCCGTGAAGAACAGCACCATCGCGTAGCCGCCCAGCATGGCGAAATCGCCCTGGGCGAAGTTCACCACGTTGGTGGCGCGGATGATCAGTACGAAGCCCAGGGCCACCAGCGCATAGATGCTGCCCAGCCCGAGGCCGGTGAACAGGATCTGCAGGTTTTCGGTGATGAACTCCACGGCTGCGGCTCATGTGGAACCACGTCCGCCGGACCGTCTGGCGATGCTGCGGTCCGGCGGCAGGCCCCCTCCCCCTTAGTTCGGATTCGGTTGGCGTGTACGCGTTGCTACGCAACGCACGTGCACGCCAACCGGATTATTCAGACGCCGGGCTTGGGGCGGCCCGGCGCCCGGCGTGAATCAAAAGCTGGAAAATTCCTCGCTGCGGTTTGCTGCGGGGGTCTCAATCCTTGAAATCGATGTGCTTGATGAAGGCGACCTTGCCGCCTTCGTTCTTCACGACGTTGTAGCCGCGCAGGCCGTCGCCGTTCTCGTCGAAGCTGTAGGCACCTTCGACGCCCTTCCAGCCCTTGATGCCGACGATGGCCTTGCGGATCGCCTCCGGCTCGGTGCTCTTCGCCGTGTTGATCGCGAGGGCCAGCACGCGCAACGCGTCGTAGGCCCAGCTCGAATAGACGTCCGGATCGAGCTTGTAGGCGTCGCGGTACTTCTTCGCGTAGGCCTTGGCTTCCGGGCTGCTGTCCGGGGTGAAGTCGGCGATGCCGTAGACCCCGTGCAGCGCGGGGCCCGCGAGCTTCATTGCGGTGTCGGTCACCACCGAAGGCGATCCGACCCATTCCGCCGCCACGCCGAGTTGCCGCAACTGCTTGGCGAAGATTCCCACGTCGGGCGAGTTGGTCATGTAGGTACCGATCACGTCGGCCCCGGACTTCTTGATCGCCAGCACCACCGGCGTGAAGTCCTGCGAGTTGTTGGTGTACCCCTGGACCAGCACCGGGGTCACGCCCAGCGCCTTGAGCGCCGTGGTCAGCGCATTCATGCCGCCGGAGCCGAAGGCGTCGGTGGAATGGATGATCGCCCACTTCTGCTTCTTGAGCGTGTTGACGCCGAAGTCGGCGATCACGCGCGAGGAGTAGGAATCGTTCGGCCGCGCGCGGAACACCCAGCGGTTGTTCACCTTGGTCAGGCTCGGGTCGGTGCCGCCGATCATGGTCGGGATGCCGGCCTTGGCGACGGTGGGCGACGAGGCCTGGATCTGCGTGCTGCGGATCGGGCCGATGACGGCGACGATGCCGCCTTCGCCGAACAGCTTGGAGAACGCCAGCACGGTGCCCGGGTTCGTGCTCTGGTTGTCCTCGAGCTTGAGTTCGACCTTCTTGCCGAGCACCCCGCCGGAAGCGTTGATCTCTTCGAGAGCCAGCTTGGCGCCGTTGTGGGTGTAGACCCCGGCTTCCGCGTTCGGGCCGGTGGCTTCGTTCACCAGGCCGATCTTGATGGTGTCCTGCGCGTACGCGCCCATGGACAAGGCCGTGGCCGCGAGAACCGCGACGAAGCCGGCAAAACGAAGCATGACCCCTCCCCTGACTGTAAAGCCTGACCGGGGACCCTTGCTCGAGCCTCTTGTTCGGTGGTGACCGCCCCGATGCGCCAGGCGCGTCGAGCGGGGCCGTATGCTATGTTCCACGGAAGAACGCTGTCAACGGAATCCCACGCCGCACCGCGCCAAAGGCTTCGAGTGTCCGACCACGATCCCACCGGCCGCTTTTCCGACCGGGTAACCGACTATGTGCGTGCGCGTCCGGGCTACCCGACCGAGATCCTCGACGTGCTCGCTCGCCGGTGCGACTTCACGAAGCAGGCCGTCATCGCGGACGTGGGCAGTGGCACTGGACTGCTCGCGCGGCTTTTTCTCGACCATGGCAACCAGGTGTTCGGTATCGAGCCGAACACTGAAATGCGGGCGGCCGGCGAGCGTCTGTTCGGTGACCGTCCCCTTTTCGTCAGCGTCGCGGGCGGCGCCGAAGCAACCACTCTGTCAGCCGGGAGTGTCGACTTCGTGACTGCCGGACAGGCCTTCCACTGGTTCGATCGCCGTCGCGCGCGGCATGAGTTCGTCCGCATTCTCCGGCCAGGCGGTTGGGTGGTGCTGGTGTGGAACGACCGGCGCCTCGATGCGACCCCCTTCCTGAGCGGCTACGAGGATCTGCTCGTGCGGCATTGCCCGGACTACCTGAAGGTGGTCCATCGCAACGTCAACGCCGACGTGCTCGAGCCTTTCTTCGCACCGCGCGGCTACGAGGAGGTGGTGCTCGACAATCGCCAGCGGTTCGATTGGGATGGACTGGTGGCGCGGCATCTTTCGTCCTCCTTCGTTCCACGCACCGGCCACGAAGCAGGCATGAAGGAGTTGCGCGCCTTGTTCGACGAAGAGCAGACGAGCGGTGAGGTCGAGTTCGAGTACGACGCCCGCGTCCAGTTCGGGCGCCTGTCCTAGGATGAAACGGCCCCCACGCTCCCTGTGGTCGCTGGTCCACGGTCGGGCATGCAGACCCGACCGCTTCGCCAGGCGCGCATCAGGCCGCAGGGCCTGCTGCGTGTCCGGGCTCAGCCCCTCGGGGGCGCGTCAGTGCCTTGGGGCTGAGGTCGGACACAGACAGTCCCTGCGGACTGTCTGTCGCCTACCGAAGGACATCGGACTCCGGCCGATGGCGGCCCGGCGCCACTGACGGGAACCGGAGCGGTTGAGCACAGGTCCGACTCATTCCATGCCCCGCTTGCACCTTCTCATTCCGCTGATCTGTGCCGCGCTCCTGAGCGCCGGTTGCAGCACGGTTCGATTCAGCTATGGCCAGGCCGAACGCGTGGCGGCGTGGTATGCCGAGAGTTACGTGACGCTCGATTCGCGACAGAGCCGCTTGCTCGGGCAACATCTCGTCGACTTCAAGCAGTGGCATTGCAGCACGCAGGTGGGCGGGTATGCCGCGTGGCTGAGACAGGTCGGCGACGAGTTCCAGCCCGGCGTGGATGCCGAGCGGGTCGCAGCCCGCCTTGGCAACCTCCAGCACTTCGCGAAGGTGATGGCCGAGCACGCGGCACCGCGACTGGCCGTGCTCAGCCGCTCCATGAACGAGGCGCAGATCGCCGAACTGAAGGAGAGCTTCGACAAGAGCAACCGGAAGTATCGTGAAAAATGGGTCGATGCGCCCGAGCACCGGATCCGCGCGGAACGCGCGAAGCGCCTGAAGTCTCGCATCGAGTGGTGGACCGGCTCCCTCGACCGTCACCAGCGCACGCTGGTCGAAGCGTGGGGCCGCGATCTCCAGTTGACGGGTCACGACACGCTCGCGAGCCGGACGCGCTGGCAACTGGAACTCCTGCGGGTTCTCGGGGCCCGAGGCGAGGATCACCGCCTCGAGGCGGAATTCCGGACGGTGCTGGCAGAGCCGGATCGCTTCTGGACCAGGCGACTCGTCGAACAGGTGGAAGCGAATCGTGTGCTGACGATCGACTTGCTGGTCGGCATCGCGAACACGATGGATGACGCACAACGCAAGCACGTGCGCGCGCGCGCCACCGCGATGGCGGCGGATTTCGACGCGCTCGTTTGTCCGCCCGGTCGAGTGGTCGCGGATGCCGGTTAGCTCGGCCGCTTCGACGCGGCACGGCATCGGACCAGCTCTGGTCCTCCTTCTGCTGGTCGTGCCCGCTCTTTCGCGGGCCGATCCCTTGTCCGTGATGCACGGCTTCGCCGACCAGTCGAGCTTCACCCTCTGGGTGCAGGCGGACCGGCCGGTGCGCATCGCCGCGGAGTTCGCGGTCGAAGGCAGCGCAGTGGCGCCACGCGTGGTCCGTCGCGAGGCGATCGAGGAACAGGATTTCGCCGTGTCGCTGCGGCTTGCCAATCTCGAACCGGGCACGCGGTATCGCTATCGTTTGCTGGCCGATGGTGAACCCACGGGCGTGTCCGGCGACTTTCGCACGCAGCCGCTCTGGGAGTGGCGCACCGATCCGCCGGAAGCGAGCATCGCGATCGGATCGTGCGCCTATGTCAACGACGGTCGTTTCGATCGTCCCGGCGCGCCCTTCGGCGCAAGCTTCGAGATCTTCGACGCGATCGCCGACCAGCGGCCGGACGCGATGCTGTGGCTCGGCGACAACGTGTACTTCCGCGAGCCGGAGTGGACCTCGCCCGAAGGCATGTCCGCGCGCTATCGCGCCTACCGCCAGTTGCCGGCGCTGCAGCGATTGTGGCGTTCCACCTCGCACATCGCGATCTGGGACGATCATGACTACGGTCCGAACGACGGCGATGCTTCCTTCGTCATGAAGGGGGCGGCGCTCGAAACCTTTCGTCGCTATTGGCCCAATCCCACGCAGGGGTTGCCTGGCGTGCCCGGTGTATTCACGAAGGTGCGCGTGGCCGACGCCGACTTCTTCCTGCTCGACGATCGCTGGTACCGGTACCCGAATCGCTACCCGAACTTGCCGGAGAAAGCGCTGCTGGGTGCGCAGCAGCTCGAATGGCTGAAGCAGTCACTCCTTACGTCCAACGCGACGTTCAAGGTGGTGGCGATGGGCACGCAGTTCTGGAATCGCGTGAGCCGTTTCGAAACCTGGCAGAACTATCCCGACGAGCAGCAGAAACTCCGGGACTGGCTGCGCGAACAACGCATCGCGGGCGTGGTGTTCCTGTCCGGCGACCGTCACTTCTCGGAGCTGCTGCGCCTGCCGCGCGAGGGAACCTACCCCCTGTACGAGTTCACCTCGTCTCCGTTGACTGCGGGAGTTGTAACCAACCCCGACGAGCAGGAGCGCAGCAATCCGGATCTCGTGCCGGACACTTTGGTGACCCAGCGCAACTTCGGCATGCTCAGGCTGGCGGGACCCAAGGGCAATCGCACGCTGGCATTCGAGAGCTACGACGCTGCGGGAACGCTGTTGTGGCGAAAGGTGCTTGCTGCGGCGGAGTTGCGCTGACGGGAGGGGCTAGGAGCTAGCCCCTGGCAAATGCCGTCCACGCAGCACCTGCGCGGCTTGCGCGATGGCCGCTAGTTTGCGTTCCGCGACCAGCGCGGACGCCACGGGATTGTCGGCGAAGGTGGCGAAGCCGCAATCCGGATTGAGCAGCACGCGCTCGGGACCGAAGATGCGTATCGCGCTCTCGGCCTTGGCGACGATCTCGTCGACGGACTCGATGCGTGCATGCTTCTGGTTCACCACGCCGATGCCGACCCGTCGGTCGTCCGGCAGCAACCGCAGCACTTCGATCTCACCCGCCCGCGGTGTGCAGAGCTCGAGGGAGAAGGTGCCGACGTTCATGCGCGCGAAGGTCGGCACCAGCGGCGTGTAGTCGCCGGCAAGACAGGTGGACTCGTCGGGCGTCCAGTTGCCGCGGCACATGTGCAGGCCGACACGGTCCAGGGGGAATCCAGCCGTGACCGCATTGACGAGGTCGCGCGCAAAGGCGAGCTCCGATGCCGTGTCGCCCTTCTCCGAAAGGGCGCCGCACATGAAACTGCGCTGTTGCTTGGCGCCGGTGAACACGACTTCGGACAGAACCGGCTCGTCGAACTGCACCAGTGCGACGCCCGCGGCGAGCAGATCCGCGAGTTCCTCGCGCAGCACACGCACGATGTCCTGCGCGATGTGCTCACGGGACTCGTAGGCATTGTCCGAGATGCACTCCATCCACATCGTGCGCGTGAGCAGGTACGGGCCCGGCAGCGCGACCTTCACGGGCAGATTCGTCAACGTCTTCGTGAAGGTTGCCTCGTGCAGCGAGATCGGACGGCTGCGGCCGAGGGGGCCGAACACGGCGGGATGCCGGATCTCGCCGGCCGGCACGTCGAGCGCGCGCAATTCCTGCGCGAACGCTTCGGGATCGTCCACCAGCGGCAGCAGGTCGGTGAGCGGAATCAGCTGGCAGTTGTCGAGGCGTCCGCCGACGAAACTCGCGTAGCTGTCGCGGCGCTGCTCGCCGTCGGTGATCACGTCGACGCCGGCGCGCACCTGCGCATCGATGGCCAGGCGGACCGCATCGTCGGCCGTCGCCTGGAAGTCTTCCTCGGACAGCCGGCCTTCCATGCGATCGTGTACGGCCTGCACCATCCACCGTGGACGCGGCCAGCTGCCGATCCCCATCACCGAGAGCGGTGCGATCGCCGGCGCGGCCACTGGCTCGGGCAGGCGATCGGGAATACGGATCGATGCGATGTTCTGCACCATCGGTGTCGCCACGGGTGCGCTCTGTACCGCGGTTCGGCGTTCCGCGAGCGCGCCCTTGCAGACGAGGAAGGCGCGCTGTCGGCCCTGCTCACGCATGGACACGAGTTCGTTCCCCGTGAGCCGGCACCAGGCGGGCAGGTCCTCCTTCACCGAAGTTTCGGTGGACAGGATCTCCAGCAGTTGCCCGCGCGCGAGCGGATCGATGTGCTTGCGGATGAGCAGCAGCAACCCGTTGCCGCAATCGAGATCGCCGCCGTCGAAGCTGGCATCCGGCGTGTCGGGGAACAAGCTCAATGGTCGTACAACACAAATGCACTCAACACGAAGGACTCGAAGGAAAGCTCTTTGCGGGGGTTCCTTCGTGCACCTTCGTGCCCTTCGTGTTCAAGTAGTTCTTTACCGCCCTATCAATACGAAAGGCAAGGCGTTCCATCGGACAGGAACTCCACCAGCTTCGCGCCGCCCACGATGGTTGCACCAGCGACGAGGGAGCTTTCGTCGAGCTTGCGTTTCTTGAAGCAAGGCGAGCAGACCCAGATCTTGCCGCCGGCCTTGACGAAGTTTTCCACCAGCTCCTTGAGCGGTGCGAAGCCCTCCTCGTGAATCGTATCGGCTACGCCCTTCTGCGAAAGCTTCACCCCCTCGATGGACAGGAACACGAGCGTGTCCTGCGCCGACGCTACCGCGGCGTTGGCGACCACGAAGGCGACCGTCGCCTTGTCGGTGTTGTCGGTGGAGCAGGAAAGAGCGACGCAGAATTTTCCGGTGCCGGGCATTTGAAGAATCCTCCGAGAGTTACGAGTTGGGGGCTGGGGGTTTTCGCTGGATCCAGTAGAGGTGCGCTTGCGGATCGTGTTCGACCAGTACTTCTCCGGTCATCCGACACCACGCAGGCAGGTCGTGCGGCGCACCGGTGTCCGTGGCATGCACGCGGATGATTGCGCCCGGCTGCATTTCCATGAGCAGGAAGCGCAGGCGGAGCACGAGATCGCCGCAACCGAGATCGCCGGCATCCCACTCCTGCTGGTGTTCGGGCACACGCATCGAGGCGCGGAGAGTAGCCCCAGGCGAACAGGTCCGCAATCGCACGGTCTCGCTTATCATCGAACTCCCCGTCGAGCGTTCGCCGAGTTCGCATGAGTCTCGTCTTCTACAGCCGCACCGACGCGCCCGAACCGTGGCGCGAGGCCATCGATGCGGTGCTGCCGCGCCTTCCGTTCCACGTCTGGCCTGATACCGGTGCGCCGGAGTCCGTCCGCTACACGCTGGTGTGGAAGCCGCCACCTGGCTGGCATGCGCAGTTTCCGAACCTGAAGGCGATCCTCTCCCTGGGCGCCGGCGTGGACGCGATCCTCGCCGATCCGGATCTGCCTCCAGGTATTCCCGTGCTGCGCCTCGTCGACGCGGGCCTGAGCCGGCAGATGGCCGAGTATGCGGCCTACGGCGTGCTGCATTTTCATCGACGCATGCACGAGTACGCGCTGCTCCAGCGCGAAGGGCGATGGGAGCCGTTGCCGCCGATGACGACGGATGAATGCGTCGTCGGCGTAATGGGCCTCGGCGTGCTGGGTGCCGAGGCCGCGCAACTGATCGCGCGGATGGGATATCCCGTGCTCGGCTGGAGCCGCACGCCGAAGCAATTGCCCGGCGTCACGTGCCACGGAGCCGATGAACTCGACCGGTTCCTCGCCAGGACCCGGGTGCTCGTCAATTTCCTGCCGTTGACGCCGGCCACCGAAGACATCCTGAATGCGCAGCTGTTCGCGAAGCTGCCGCGGGGCGCCTGCCTCGTCAACCTCGCGCGCGGCGCCCACGTCATCGACGCCGACCTCATCGCGGCGCTCGACGGGGGACAAGTCGGCGGCGCGTTGCTCGACGTGTTCAACGAAGAGCCCCTGCCCGGCGATCAACCCTATTGGAAGCATCCGCGAGTGATCGTCACGCCGCACATCGCTGCAGTGACGCTCGCATCCGAGGCCGCGGCACAGGTCATCGCGAATCTCCAGCGCCTCGAAGCCGGAGAGAAGCCGGCCGGTATCGTGGACCGCGCCGCCGGCTATTGAACGCAACGCCGTTCGGCGAGCGCGGACCGATCGTCCTCAGCGCCAGGCACTGCCGATCTGGATGTAGAACGCCTTGTCGACCGTGCTCCAGGCGAGATCGAGCCCCGCGTACAGACCCAGTCGCGACGCGATGAGGTAGCGAACGCCCGCGCCCCGGTTCGTCACCGAATCGCCATCGGAGAAATTCGTGTTGCGACCCCAGGTGCGGCCGGCCCCGAGGAACCCGAGAAAGGCCCAGCGCGGCGTGACGTTCCAGCGCAACTCGGCTTCGACGACACCGACGTACTCGTCCTGCATCCGACCCATGGGCACCCCCCGAAGATCCACGAACGGCAACTGGTAGAACGGGACGTCGCCGCTGGCCGATCGGCCGTCGATTCGTCCGCCGAGCACGAACTTTTCGCCCAGCGGCCAATAGTTGAACACATGGCCGCGGTAGGCCTGGAAGCGCGTGGCGCTGCCCCAGTTGGGGTCGTAGAACGTCGTGTCGAGCGATGCTTCGATACCTTTCGACGGCGTGAAGGTGTTGTCGCGAGAGTCGTATTCGAGCGACAGTCCGAGTCCGGAGCTCCGGGTCGCGAACTCCTTGTTGTTGAGCAGGGTCGCGTTCGGGCCCAGATCGAAGCGGCTGCTCAGGTCGAAGTAGTTCCAGCGGCCGGAGATCCACGCGTTGGACTCGCCGAGCCGCCGCCGCAACTTCTGCACGGAAGCCCAGCCGTCGAGGTTGTAACCGATCGATTTGTCGGCGCCAGCGAGTTGTCCGCCGACACCGTAGAAATCCAGGTTTGCGTCCACGCGCATGACGCCGCCGGCGTAGCGCCAATAGTCGTTCGCGAAGCTCTTCGTGGCGCCGATGAACCCGCCCTTCGTACCATTCTCGGTGCCGAAGCCGCCGACGGCGAAGATGTCGGGTGGTGCTGGCGTGCGTCCTGCCTCGCGGGCACGGGCTACCGACTCCCGCAGCGATTCCCGGAAGAACGCGACGGCCAGGCCGCCACCGTAGCCCACCGCCGGCTCGGTGATGATGATCGGTACGGGCAGAAAGCCCTTGCGATCGAGCAGGAACTCGGAGGCGTCGAACTTGCCGTCCTTCGGGTCCTTGAACGTGTCGAGGAATTCGGCGCATGCCGTCGAATACGACGCCAGCAAGGTCACAGCCGCGCAGAGGCCGTGTGTTGCGTGTCGGAAACGCATGAAGGGCAATCAGGAGCATGGGCGACGGCCCGAGTATCTCAGCTGGAACGCGAACGTTGAAGAGCCGATTGGTCGCGCAGGTCCGCACGCAATGTCGTACAACGATCGCGCGCTTGCGGGACTACAACGGTGTCTGAAAGAATCGGGGGCACCGGTTCCGGTGGGCCTGATCGGCAGCCCCGGGGCGAAACGATGAATCGACGGTTGGACACCACCCGCGGCGGCTGTTGCGCGCCAGGCGAAGCCACCGTCGAGCGCCGTTCGCTCATTGTCTTCAATTCCGATGAGGAACCACCCATGGCCAACCGCGCCTATCGACGTGCCGTCCTGGCTTTGTTGCTGGCTGCCGTCGCGTCCGTTGCGCATGCGGAAGAAGACTTGCAGAAGCAGCTCTCCAACCCCGTCGCGGACCTGATCACGCTGCCGATCCAGTACACGGGCACCATGAACACCGGCCCCTACGATCAGTGGCAACACACGTTCAACATCCAGCCCGTGTATCCGATGAAACTCCAGGGTGGCTGGAGCCTGATCAACCGCGCCATCGTTCCCGTCCTGTCGAACCCGGCCTTCGCGCCCGGACAGGATCGCGCGAACGGCCTGGGGACATCACGTACCAGGGCTTCTTCGCTCCGCCATCAGGCCCGGGGGGGCTGATCTGGGGTGTCGGCCCGGCCTTCATGCTCGATAGCGCCAGCGATGATCGGCTCGGAACCGGCAAGTATTCGTTCGGCCCCACGGCGGTGGCGCTGAAGGAGGAAGGCAAATGGTCCTATGGCGGCCTGGTGACGCAGCTCTGGTCGTTCGCCGGCGACTCGAATCGGCGCAACGTGAACCTCACGCAGGTCCAGCCGATCCTCAGCTATCGCATCGATCCGAAGTATTCGCTGAGCTACCTGGGCATCATCCAGTCCAACTGGGATGAAAGTCGATCCGACCAGCGCTGGACCGTCTCCCTCGGCGTCGGACTATCGATCCTGACCAAACCGCAGGGCTTCGTGCCGATCAGCTACATCGTCGGCGTGAACGTGATCCGGCCGGATACGACAGGTGACTGGTTCATCCGCGTGCAGGTGAACTTCATCCTGCCGAAATGAGCACTCTCTCGGTACGAGACTGCACTGCTTCGCTGTAGGTACTGTGGTTCCGTCGACGCAGACCCAAGGCGCATCGCCGACACTCAGAGGTACAGCATCATCCCCATCTCCAGCCGATGGGTGAGCAATTCGTGATGCGGATACACCCGTACGCGATACTCGAGCTTGCCGCATATCTCGGGCGTGAGCGCCAGGGCGAACCGGTGCTCGCTCTGGTCGGTCGTGGTGCCGTCCGGTTCGAAGCGGTAGTGCGTCGCGTGACGCTGGCTCTCGAGATGCGTATGGCGGGCGAGGTCGAGCTCGACGACGACGTCCTCCGGCTTCATGCCGTCGAGGTACACGGCGACCTCTAGCTGGATGCCTTCGCCGAACGCGATGCGTCTCGGCGCCGAGTCCAGGCGGCGGATGCGCACCTTGCCCCAGCGCTCGCGAATATGCGCCTTCCATTCGGCGAGGCGCTGAGCATTGCCGAAACCGCTCTCGCTGTAACGCCGCCATTGGCGCGTAGCCGGTAGATAGAACTTGGCCACGTACTCGTTGACCATCCGGGTGGAATTGAAGCGCGGCAATAGTGTCGCGATCGAGTGCTTGGCCATGCGCACCCACTCGGGCGAGTAGCCCATCTCGTTGCGCGAGTAGTAGGTGGGAATCACGTGGTCCTGCAGCAGCTCGTACAGCGTCTTCGATTCCTCGAAGTTGCGGCGGTGATCGTCGAGCGATTCCGAGACCGGCTTGATGGCCCAGCCGTTCTTGCCGTCGTAGCCTTCGTCCCACCAGCCGTCGCGCACCGACAGGTTGATCACGCCGTTGATGCCGGCCTTCATGCCGGAGGTGCCGCTCGCTTCGAGCGGATAGACCGGATTGTTGAGCCAGACGTCCACGCCGGAGACCAGCCGCCGCGCGAGGCGCAGGTCGTAGTTCTCGACCAGCAGCACGCGGCCCTCGAACTCCTGCATGCGCGAGATCTGATTGATGCGGCGGATGAGATCCTGCCCCGGCACGTCCGCCGGGTGCGCCTTGCCGGCGAAGACGAAGAGCACCGGCCGGTCGTCGTTGCAGACAATCTGGCGCAGCCAGTCGAGGTTCTCGAACAGCAATGCGGCCCTCTTGTAGGTCGCGAAGCGGCGCGCGAAGCCGATGGTGAGCACGTTCGGATTCGCCGGGTCGGTGAACTTGAGCAGGCGATCGAGATGCGCCTCCGAACCGTTGTTGCGGAAGTGCTGGCGCGAGATGCGATGGCGCAGCAGATGCAGCATCTGCGACTTGAGCGACTGGCGCACGCTCCAGAACAGGTGCTCGGGGATCTCGTCGATGCGCTGCCAGAAGCCCGCGTCGGTGATGTGCTGGGTCCACTCGTAGCCGAGGAACTTGTCGAACTGGTCGGCCCATTCCTGCGCGAGGAAGGTCGGGACATGTACGCCATTGGTGACGTACTGCAGCGGGTTCTCGCGGGCGTCTACCTGCGGCCACATGCCCGCGAGGATGCGCGAGGAGACACTGCCGTGGATACGCGACACGCCGTTGTTGAAGCGGGAACCGTGGATGGCGAGTGCGGTCATGTTGAACTCGCCGCCATCGCCCATGCGGCCGAGGGCGAGGAACTGCTCGCGGTTGATGCCGAGGTCCTTGATGAACGGATCGAAGTAGCTCGTCATCATGTCCATCGGGAAGTGATCGTGTCCCGCCGGTACCGGCGTGTGCGTCGTGAACACGGTGTTGCCCGCGACCGCCTCCATCGCAGTATCGAAGCCATGACCCTGGGCGACCAGTTCGCGCACGCGTTCGAGCATGAGGAACGCCGCGTGGCCTTCATTGATGTGCCACACCGTGGGCTTGAGCCCTAGCGCCGCCAGCGCACGCACGCCGCCGATGCCGAGCACGATCTCCTGCTCGATGCGATCGACCTTGTCGCCGCCGTAGAGCCGGTGCGTGATGTCGCGATCGTGCGGGACGTTCTTGTCGATGTCGGCGTCCAGCAGATAGAGCGTCACATGTCCTACTTTCGCCTGCCAGACCTTCAGCCAGATCTGCCGGCCGGGAAAGTCCAGTGAGACGAACACCTCGGCGCCGTCCTGGCGCGTGACCGGCGAGATCGGGAGGTCGGAGAAGTCCGAATCGGTGTAGGAAGCGTGCTGGTTGCCGTCGCCGTCGATGGTCTGGGAGAAATAGCCCTGGCGGTACAGCAGCCCGACGCCGACGAAGGGCAGGCGCATGTCGCTTGCCGCCTTGCAGTGGTCGCCGGCGAGAATGCCGAGGCCGCCGGAATAGATGGGCAGCGATTCGTGAAACCCGAACTCGGCGCAGAAGTACGCGATGAGGTCGTTCTGGCGCAGCCACTCGGAGCCGTTGCGGCGCAGCGGTTCGTCCTTGTAGCTGTCATACGCCGACAGCACCCGGTTGTAGGAATTGAGGAACACCGGATCGTCGGCCGCCGCGATCAGGCGCTGCTCGTCCACGCGCTTCAGGAAAGCCTTCGGACTGTGGCCCACCGCGTCCCAGAGGCTCGTGTGGAGCCGCGAGAAGAGGCTGCGCGTGGGGCGATCCCAGCTGTACCAAAGGTTGTCGGCCAGTTCCTCGAGGCGGGCGAGGCGGCGCGGAATCTTCGGGTGGACTTCGAGGATGAACGTATTGCCGGAAGGCATGGCGTGCGATCCGAGGGAGGAGGTGCGGCCGATTGTAGCGCGCCCCCTCCCGGCACTCACCGGCCGCACCATGGTGGTGCGTGCCGGGCGTCAATGCCTTACAACACGTACCGGGCGAGGTCTTCCGTCGCCGCGAGAGCCCCGAGCCGCGCGTCGACCATCGAGGCGTCGATGGTGATCGTGCTGCCGTCGTGCTTCGCGGCGTCGAAGGAGATCTCCTCCAGCAGCTTCTCCATCACTGTGTACAGACGCCGGGCACCGATGTTCTCGGTGCGCTCGTTCACCTGCCAGGCGATTTCGGCCAGGCGCCGGATGCCGTCTTCAGTGAACTCGAGCTTCACGCCCTCGGTCGCGAGCAACGCCTCGTACTGGCGGGTCAGGCAGGCGTCGGTGGAGGTCAGGATGCGCTGGAAATCCTCCACCGACAGCGATTCGAGCTCCACGCGGATCGGGAACCGGCCCTGCAGTTCCGGAATCAGGTCCGAAGGCTTGGAAAGATGGAACGCGCCGCTGCCGATGAAGAGGATGTGATCGGTCTTCACCATCCCGTATTTCGTGCTGACCGTGGTGCCCTCCACCAGCGGCAGCAGGTCGCGCTGCACCCCCTGGCGTGACACGTCGGCGCCGTGCATCTCGGAGCGGCTCGCGATCTTGTCGATCTCGTCGAGAAAGACGATGCCGTTGGACTCGACGCTCGCCAGCGCGCGCGTCTTCAGCTCCTCGTCGTTGACCAGCTTCGCCGCTTCCTCGTCCGTGATGAGCTGCATCGCTTCGCGCACTTTCAGCTTGCGCAGCTTGCGACGGCCGCTGCCGAGGTTCTGGAACATGCCCTGGATCTGCTGGGTCAGATCCTCCATGCCTGGCGGGGCCATGATTTCCATGTTCGCAGCTGCCTGCGCGATCTCGATCTCGATGTCCTTGTCGTCGAGCTCGTGTTCGCGCAGCTTCTTGCGGAATTTCTGCCGGGCGACGGAATCGCGCTCGTCCGGCGCGGCCGTCCCGAAGCCGATCTCGCGTGCGCCCGGCAGCAGCACGTCCAGGATGCGTTCCTCGGCGGCGTCCTCGGCGCGGTGGCGCACCTTCTTCATCTCGAGTTCGCGCGTCTGCTTGATGGCCATCTCCACCAGGTCGCGGACGATCGTGTCCACGTCGCGCCCGACATAGCCCACTTCGGTGAACTTGGTCGCCTCGACCTTGATGAAAGGTGCATCGGCCAGCCGCGCCAGGCGGCGGGCGATCTCGGTCTTGCCCACTCCGGTCGGGCCGATCATGAGGATGTTCTTCGGCGTGATCTCCTGCCGCAGCGGATCGGCCACCTGCTGGCGACGCCAGCGGTTGCGCAGCGCGATGGCCACGGCCTTCTTCGCCGCCTGCTGGCCGACGATGAACTTGTCCAGCTCGTGGACGATTTCCTGGGGGGTCATGGTTGTCACGGTGAGGCGTCAGGCGCGAGGGGTGAGGCGTGAAGGGTGAGGCGTGAAGGGTGAGGGGCGAGGCGTAAGGCGTGAGGCGTTGCGAGGCCGTACACCCCTGACGCCTCACCCCTCACGCCTCACGGCAACTCCTCGATGACGTGCGACTGATTGGTGTAGATGCACAGGTCACCGGCGATGGACAGCGCCTTCTTGACGATGTCGGCTGGTGCGAGTTCCGTGTTCTCGAGCAACGCCCGCGCGGCCGCCTGGGCATACGCGCCGCCGCTGCCGATGGCCACCAGCCCGAGCTCGGGTTCGAGCACGTCGCCGTTGCCGGTGATGATGAGCGAGCTTTCGCGATCGGCGACCGCGAGCATCGCCTCGAGCCGGCGCAGGATCCGATCGGTGCGCCAGTCCTTGGCGAGTTCGACCGCCGAGCGCACGAGGTGGCCCTGGTGCTTCTCCAGTTTCGCCTCGAAGCGCTCGAACAGCGTGAATGCGTCGGCCGTGCCGCCGGCGAAGCCCGCGAGGATGCGATCCTGGTACAGCCGCCGCACCTTGCGCGCGGTGGCCTTGACGACGATGTTGCCGAGCGTGACCTGGCCGTCGCCGCCCAGGGCGACGCGATGGCCGCGGCGCGCGGAAAGAATGGTGGTGCCGTGGAACTCGGCCATGGAATATCCCGGGCGGCGCGAATTACGCCGAAGGTTCGACGATGGAGGCGCGGCTGCCGAGATTCAAGAGCTCGAGCAGCGCCGCCACCAGCTGATTGGGGCGGATCAGCCGGATGATCTTGCCATCGCGGGTGTGCGAGGCCAGCATGTTGGCGAGCTGGGCCGCACAGACGAAATCGAGTCGATCGAGCTGCGAGAGGTCGAGATTGATGTACTGGTGCTCATGGGCGAAATCGGCCAGCGCGATCAGCTGCGGCTCTTCGGCGCCAACCATGGTGCCCGACAACACGAACTGTTCGCGCGCCGCATAGCGTGGCTCGTTGCGGCGCTCGCCGGGCAGGATCAGTTGCGGCTGCGGCATGATCAGCGGTTCCCACACCGGCGCCGGGACGTTGGCCGCGAGCGCGTATTCGAGGGCGATCCGCTCGAACGCGGCGCGGTCCTGGCCGAAACGCAACAGCGTGAGCAGTAGCTCCCAGAACGGGCGCCGCGTCGGCTCGGCTTCGACGGCCTCGCGCAACAGCCGCCCGAGCAACCGGTCGCCGCTTAACACGATGCCGTTGCCGGCCGCGATCAACTGGTCCAGCGTGTCGGCCAGCAATCGGCAGCCGGTCGCCTCGACCCCCGACAGCCGCGACAGATCCAGGTGCACGACCGTGTGATGGCTCGCGGCCTCGCGCAGACGCGCGAGCGTTCCCACGGCGCTTGCGTCCAGGGTGCCGCCCAGCGCCCAGCAGGCCTTGCCGCCGGTACGCAGCGGTTCGGGCAATCGCGCTTCCTGCTCGAGGCGCTCGCGTTCGGGCGGCGGGTCCTGTGCGAACTGCTTCCGGTAGGCTGCGACCACACCCTCGTAGTCTTTCCAGTGCCCCTCCAGCCGATGGAGGTCGAGCAGCATCAGCCACAGCCGGCGCTCGTCGGGGAATTGGGCGATGCCCTGTTCGAGGGCCCGTCTAGCCTCCGTGGGGTATCCACCGGCATACCGCATCGCGGCACTTTCGGCCGCCGGGTGCAACCTGCCCTGGATTTCGGAAACCTCGATACTGGAGACGCTCATCGGAGCCGTGTGGGAAAGCAGAAAGCGCGCCGCGTAGCCGGAGCGCGACAGAGTAATCTGCCCTCCATCTTCGATCAAGCGACTGTTTTGTAAGACCTCTGGGTCGAAAGGGTCACAGCCGCGCGGGTGTCGCGTCCCCGGATCGGCGCGTGAATTTGCGCGCGCCCCACGCGATCACGGCGGCCACGACCAGCGCCAGCACGAGAACCGGCCCGAACGGCTGATCCTCCATCAGGGCGATCTCGAAGGCGATGACGTAGGCGATGACGCCCACGAGCGTGGAGATGAGCATCGAATGTCGCCAGCTCCGACCCCACTGGTACGCGATCATGGTGGGCACGAACACGAGGGCGAACGCGGCCATGACGCCGATCGTCGCGGTGGCGAGCGCGAGGCCGGCCGCGACCAGCAGATCGAACAGGAGATGGAATCGCATCGCGGAGAGACCGCTCGCCCGGAAGAAATCGGGGAACATGCGCTCCAGCAGGAGCTTGCGTGACAGCCACAGCATGAGCGTCGCCGCGATGACGGCAAACACCGCGATGCTCCAGAGATGCGCCGCCCCGGTGAAGTAGAGCTGGCCGTCGAACAGCGCGTGGCCCAGGTGGTCGGCGAGCGGTGCGTTCGCGAGCATGAGGATGCTCGCACCCCAGCCCGCGACCATCAGGATCGCGTAGCCGTTGTTGCCGCTGCGAACAAGCCACGCCTTCGCTGTCGCGGCAATGCCCGAGACGCCCAGGCCGCCGATGAGCACCGGCATGCCGACGATGGCCGCAGCGAGCGACCCGGCGGCGGCCAGTTGCGCGAAGGCGAGCGCCGCCAGCCACTCCTCGCGCAACCGGAGGAACATGCCCAGCACCGGCAATACCGCCGCCACCAACAAACCGGTGGCGAAGGGCGTGAAGAACATCGGATCGAACACTGCCGTCCAGTTCATGGCTCGCCGACCTCCACGATGCGTGCTCCCAGGGCTTCGACGAAGCGTCGGTCATGGCTCACCAGCAACACTGCGCGTCCGCCGCGTTTTTGCCCGATCACCTGCAGCAGCAGCTCAATGCCGGCAGCATCCACGTTGTTGGTGGGCTCGTCGAGCATCGCCACATCCACGGGCGCGGTCAGGCATGCCCATACCTGCAGCAGTTGAAGTTGCCCGCCCGAAAGCTCGGAGAGCCTGCGGGAGAGCAGCGGTTGCATCGACGGCGGAAGTGCGTCTGCGTCGCCACCGGTCAGCGCGAGCAGTTCGCGCCCGGACATCGGGATGTCGCGCAGCGACAGCGGATTCTGCTGCTGGTGCGAGACCCGCAGTCCGACTCGCTTCCTGACGGCTCCCGCGAAGACGTGAGCGCTCCCGGCGATCGCGTTCATCGCCGTGGTCTTGCCGCTGCCGTTCGGGCCCCACAGCGCCACGATCTCTCCGGAGCCGACCGTGAGCGAAAGCGGGCCGACCACGGGGCGGTCATAGCCCGCTTCAAGGCGATCGAGTTCGATGCAGGCAGCAGCAGTCACGTCTTCAGGTCCCGAGCGCCGACAGCATGCGGCGGATGCAATCGTCGTAGAGGGCGAACAGATCCGTGGCGGCCTCCGACCCGCCCACCGTCGCGGGCAGCATGATCGCCGGGATTCGGATGCGCTGGGCGAGCCATTCCGACGGCGCGGGCGATTGGTAGGACGAACGGACGATGAGCTTCGCAGGATCCACCTTCTGCTGTTCGACCAGTTCGCTCAGGTGGGAGGACGTCGGTTCCACGCCGGGCTTGGGTTCGAGCGATCCCGTCTGGCGCATGCCCAGGAAGTCGAACAGGTAGGAGAAGTTCTTGTGGTGCTGGATCACCGCGACCCCTTTCAGCGGTGCGCCCAGCTGTACCCAGCGCTCCGTCGCAGCACTCCAGCGGCGCGTGAAGTCGGTGAGTCGCGTCCGGTATTCGGCCTCGCCGCTCGGATCGATCCGGATCAGGCGCCTGGTCACTTCGTCCGCCGCCAGCTGGATCTGCTTCGGGCCGAACTGGAGGTGAGGATTGCCGAGCGGATGCACGTCGCCGAGCGCCCGATCCACCGACGCCGGTACCTCGATCCGGGGAACGACACTCGCCACCTCCAGGAAGCCGGGCCTGCCGAGCTGAATGCGTTCGTTGCCCGCCTGGTTGCGTACCATGGGCATCCAGCCCACTTCCAGGTCGGCGCCGGTGCACACCACGAGATCCGCGGTTCGGGCGCGGGCGATGAGACTCGGCCGGGCCTGGATGCGATGCACGTCCTGCAAGGCCGTGGTGGCGACGAAGATGCTCGCGCGAGGTCCGGCGAGTTCGTTGGCCAGCGCGCCCCACTCGGGGCTGCAGGCGAATACCGCGACCGCGGCGTGCGCCCAGGTCGCGGCGAGCGCCAACAGCGCTGCCATCAGGAGGTTCAGGGAAATTTTCATGTCGGTGTTCCTTCGGTCGATCGTTCCATGCAGGTCGTTCAGAATCGATGGGCGCCGTGCGCGCCCAGGCTGAAGATGTATTGCAGGAAGATCTGGTTGTCCTTGATGGTGTCGCCGGACGCAATGTCCTGCCGCGAGAGGTCACGGCTGTACTGCAACCGGATGCGGCTGAACTCGCTCGGATTCCAGTCCACCATCACGCTGTAGCGCTGCGGATCGAAATCGGGCGGAGTCACGTTCGCGGCGTTCGCGTTGAATCCGACGTTGCCGTGACTCAACCGATCGTAGCGGCCGCCGACGCGCCAGTAGGGCAGGAACTGGTAGATGCCCTGTGCGTACCAGCCCGACTGTTTCGCATTCAGCAGATCGGTCGAGGCGATGCCCGTGGTGTCGAAGGTGAAGTCGCCGTCGTACTTGCGCTGGTACCACTCGCTCACGAACTTGAAATTGCGATACGTCGGGTTACCGTCGGGTGCCCACTTGTAGACGAAGTCCAACCCGGTGAGGCGCTGGCGTCCGCTGAACAGATTGGTGACGCCGGACAGGTCGTCGTAGTCGAGGAAAGCGACACCGTCGGTCCCGGAGCGCTGCCGCAGGTGAGATACGCCGACCTGGTAGCTGTTCGAAGTGCCGATGTCGCCGCCCAGTTTCGCGAAGTACGCCTGCGAGTCGCTGCCGTTGCGGTTGCGTTCCACTTCGCCCGCACCAGGAAACTCCCGGCCGCGGCCGAGCTCGGCGCCGAACTGCAGGAAGATCGGCAGCGGCGCCACCCAGCGCAACTGCAGGCCGTCGTCGCCGTAGTTGCGGCCGAGGAAGGCGTTCTGGACCAGCGAGGCATCCGCGAAATCCCAGGCGTGCGGATGGACCGAATTGAAGTAACCGATGCCGGAGAAGAAGCGTCCGCCTTTGATGCTGAAGCCTCGGCCGAGGGAGAGCGTTTCGAAATAGGCTTCCTCCACTTCCACCGTGTTCTCGGGCGTGAGGGCCGCGAGCAGGGCGCCACGGAAGTAGTGATCGATGTTCGCGGTGAGAAACAGCTCGGATTCGCCGAGCGACGCGCCGCGGCCGGGCAACACCTCGCCGCCCGATGGTGCGAAACCGGTGATCTGCGTCGTGGGATCGTTGCCGAATCGGCCCCAGGTGCCGTTGAGGATCAGCGAGAGCGACGGATTGAACGCGCTCTGCGAGGCCGGCAGCGATTCCGGTGGGGAAGTGGCGGCGGTCGACTGGGTTGCCGCGGTTTCCGCCTTGGCGGCCGAGGCCTGTGCCTGGGTCGCAGCGTCCTGGGCCTTGCCGGCAGCCGCTTCTGCCGCCTTCAGCTTGTCTTCGAGCGCCTTGATCCGGCTTTCGTAGCTGTCGCGAAGTTCCTGGATGTCCTTGCGGATCTGATCCAGCTCCGCATTCTGGGCTGCCGCGGGGCCGGCGGCGGCGAAGGCCGCTGCCGTGGCTGCGGCGATGAGCGAATGGCGCATCGTTGCGTCTCCTGTGAAAACGGAAGGGCGCGCGGCGGCCGAGGCTCACCGCGCAGCGATACGGTTTTCAGGAGAACTGCGGTGGAGCGCGCGAAGAAAACGCGCGCGTCCGGACGGGGGTCCAGTCGTCGTTGCGATGAACTGCCGGCGCCGCGAAATCCGCGGACAAATGCGCGTGAACGAGCACCGAACCGGGACCACCCTGTACCTGCGCGAACGCCACGCATTCGTCGCAGCCCTGCATCGGCAAACCCTTCTTGCCGTGCTGGTGCGTCGGAGCCTGTCCCGCGCCATGGCCGACCGCGTGCGCGACACCGACCTGCTGCGCGAACAGCAGTGCCGCGGCGAGGGCGAAACGCAGCAACAAATGGCGGAGACTTTGCGAACGCACGAATTCGGGTCCCGGGACGCTACCGAAGTACACAACCGCGCCGAGTCTAGCGCAAAGACTTCGGCCGAGAAACCATGAGAGCCTTCGACCACGAACCCCTGGGATACCGGAGGGACCCGCGCTCAAACATCGTCGATGGCGTCGCGCACGCCCAGATGGGCGATGTCACCCCAATGGAGCAGGGTCCACAGACCGGCGTCGATCTCGAAGGTGTTCAGGCTCGCATTGAGCAGCGTGAACGTTCGCGCGGCTTCGAGCGGCAGACCCGTGGTGTGACGGAACAGGACGTCGAGCACGCCGCCGTGGGTCACCACGAGAATGGTCGAGCGTGGATGGGTGGCAGCCAGCGCGCTGACGCACTCGACACAGCGGGCGGAGAACGTTCGCAGGGTCTCGCCCCCGCTCAGGTCGTGGGCCGGATCGCGCGACTTGAAGCGTCGCCAGTCTTCGGGATGTTGCAGTGCCGCTTCGGTGCCGGTGAGGCCCTGGAAGATGCCTAGGTGTCGTTCGCGCAGCCGCGGGTCGGTGCGGATCTCGTGCCGCGTGTGGGCCGTGATGCCTCGCGCCGTCGCGAGCGTGCGCCCGAGATCGCTCGCGACCACGAGATCGATGCGCTGGCCCGCGAGCCGCCGGCCGAGCGCGTCGGCCTGTGCAACGCCGCTCGGATCGAGGTCGCTGTCGAGATGGCCCTGCATCCGGCCTTCGGCATTCCAGCGCGTCTCGCCGTGGCGTACCGCGAGGATCGTGGTGGTCATGTCGATGCCGCCGGGCCGCCCCAAGGCATCGACGCGCCCCCGCCGGGGGCAGCGAACGAAGAGAGCGTGGGGGATCGTTTCATCCCGCCTGACACATCAGGCCCTTCAGATACTCGCCCTCGGGGAAGCTGAGCGCCACCGGATGATCGGCACTGGCGCTCATGTGATGCAGCACGCGCGCTTCGACACCGGCATCGATCGCTGCGCCCGCCACGATCTTCTGGAACAGTTCGCGCTGCACGCCGCCCGAGCACGAGAAGCTGAACAGGAGTCCGTCGGGTCGCAGGAGCTTCAGCGCCCACAGGTTGATGTCTTTGTAGGCACGCGCCGCCTTCTCCGCATGAGCTGCGGTCGGCGCGAACTTCGGCGGATCGAGCACGATCACGTCGAACTTGCGCGCCTGATCGCGAAACTTCCGCAGCAGCGCAAAGACGTCGCCTTCGAGCAGTTCCGCGCGCTCTTCCTGAAGGTTGTTCAGACGCAGGTGACGGCGTGCCGCCGCGATCGCTTCTCCGGAACTGTCGATCGCCGTCACCCTGGTGGCGCCGCCCGCCAGGGCGTTGGTCATGAATCCGCCGGTGTAGCAGAAGCAGTCGAGCACCTCGCGCGCACTCGACAGATCGCGCAGCAGCGCACGGTTGTCCCGTTGATCGAGGTAGAAGCCGGTCTTGTGGCCGTGACGCGGATCCACCTCGAACTTCAGCCCGTTTTCCTCGATGGTGATGTGCTCGGGCGGCTCCGTACCCGTGATCGACGCAACGCGCGGCTCGAGGCCTTCGAGGGCGAGCACGTCGGCGTCGGAGCGCTCGAACACGTGGGACAAGCCGGTGATCTCTGCCGTCAACCTCGCGATGTCGTCACGCCAGCGCCACGCACCGGCACTGGACAGTTGCAGGACGATCCAGTCGGCGAATCGATCGATGACCACGCCCGGCAGGCCATCGGCCTCACCGTGCACCAGCCGGGCTGCCTGAGTCGGTCCCGGTTCCAGAAGATGCTCACGCCGCGCGAGGGCACGCCGTAACCGTCCCGCGAAGAACTCGGGATCGATGCGCACCCCTTCGCGCCAGTCCCAGACGCGCGCGGAGATCTGCGATTCGGGACTGTAGGCCGCCCACGCGAGGAAACCACCCTGCGCGGAACGGACTTCGATGGTTTCGCCCGACTCCGGATGACCTTCCACGCGCTCGACCGCGCCGGAGAACACCCAAGGATGGCGACGTTGCAGCGATTTCTCGCGGCCGGGCTTGAGGACGATCTTGCTCACCGGTCAGCCCTTGCGTTTCGCGCGCGGATGGGCGGCGTCGTACACCTTCGCGAGATGCTGGTAGTCCAGGTGTGTGTACACCTGCGTGGTCGAGATGCTCGCGTGGCCGAGCAGTTCCTGCACGGCGCGCAGATCGCCGCTCGATTGCAGGACGTGCGACGCGAAGGAATGCCGCAGGACGTGCGGATGCACGTGCGTGGTGAGTCCGCGTTTCGCGGCCAGGGTCTTGAGTGCGGTCTGCACCGTGCGCGGCCCGATCCGGCGTCCGGATCGATTCAGGAAGAGCGCCGGCTCCCCCGGCTGCGCCAGCACCGCGCGCACCGGCAGCCATGCCTCGATCGCTCGCGCTGCCTGAGTACCCAGCGGTATCACGCGCGTCCTCGAGCCCTTGCCCGTCACGCGGACCGTGCCTTCGTGCAAGTCGACATCATCGGGGTCGAGACCGACCGCTTCGGCCAGGCGCAATCCGGAGGAGTAGATCAGCTCGAACAGCGCCTTGTCGCGCACCGCGAGATCGCCTTCGTCTTCGCCGTCGAGCAGTTGCGACGCCTCGTCGGGCGTGAGGCTCGCGGGCAGTCGCTTGGGCGACTTGGGAGCCTTCAGACCCGCGACCGGATTCACCTTGAAACCGTGATCGCGCGCGAGATAGCTGAAGAAGCTGCGCCAGGCCGAGAGCTTGCGGGCGATGCTGCGGCCGCCGAGTCCGCCCGCGTGCAGGCGAGCGACGAAACGGCGAACGTCATGGACGCCGAGCGCCTCGAGCGAAGCCCCACCCGCAAGGCGCAACAGATCGCGGACGTCGCGTGCGTAATTCTCGACGGTGTGGGCGGCGAGACGTTTCTCGTGCGCAAGATGGGACAGATAGCCGTCGTAACGGGGATCGGATGCTTCCGGAACCTCGCGGTCCAGGGTGCCGATCATGCCTTCAAGAATCGGGCGAGCGCCACGCTCACCAGTTCGCCGAGACGCTTGAGATAGAGCGTCCCCATTTCGGGATAGAAACGCTGCGCATCCTCGGAGCCGAGCGCGAGCAGGCCGAACGCCTGCTCGGTACGCAGCGGTACATACGCGAACGAACGCAACGCCGGGCCGTCTTCGCCGAACCAGGACGTCGTCTCGAACATCGGATGCCCGCTGCAGTACGGATTGGTGAGGCTCTCGGTGAAGACCCGCACCTCCTGGCTGATGGAGCCGAACTCCGGCCGCTCCCATCCGCCTTCGGCCCACAGGCGCAGGGCCACGTGCGGCACGGCGAAATCCTCGCGCAGGTTGTAGTAGAGCGAGGCGAGCAGTACGTCGAGGTCGCGGGCCATCATCATCGCGAGCGTGATGCGATGCAGCCGGTCGATGATGGTGTCGTTCTCCTGGCCGAACTGCACCAGCTCGCGCAGCTTGTCTTCCAGCGCTCGGTTCTTCTCGCGCAGCGTCACGATCTGCCGCTCGGAGATCGGGATCGCGCGCCCGCCATGTGGGTGCGGCACGAAGATCTCGGCCAGCATCTCCGCATACTGGTCGAAGAACGCGGGGTTGTCCTTGAGGTACTGCGCTACGTCGTCGGCTTCGGGTCGCATCGGGAGTCTCGGTTCGAAGGATTCTTTCAGGCTGCGGCGATGTCGCGTGCCGCGACCGGCGCCACTTCGTCTCGAAGGTCGATCTCGCCTTCGAAGACCGTGACGGCGGCACCGGTCATGAACACCGGGCGGCCTTCGCCGTCCCAGCGGATGTCGAGTTCGCCGCCGCGCGTGTGGACCGCGACCGGACTTGCAAGCAGTCCGCGCTGAATGCCCGACACCACGGCGGCGCACGCGCCGGTGCCGCAGGCAAGCGTCTCCCCCGCGCCGCGCTCGTACACGCGCAAACGGATCGAATGCCGATCGACGATCTGCATGAAGCCCGCGTTGACGCGTTCGGGGAAGCGGCGATGGCGCTCGAGCAGCGGGCCTTCCGTCGCGACCGGTGCGCTGTCCACGTTCTCGACGATCTGCACCGCGTGCGGGTTGCCCATCGACACGGCGCCGATCTCGCGCACCGCGCCGTCGACTTCGAGCGGATAGGTCACCGAGCGCGCCGGGGCGTCGAAGGGGATGCGGGCCGGCGCGAATTCCGGCACGCCCATGTCGACGGTGACGGTGCCGTCGGCCTCGAGCCGTGGCGCGATGATGCCCGACACGGTCTCGACGCGAATCTCGAGCTTGGTGGTGAGGCCGTTGTCGTGCACGAACCGGGCAAAGCAGCGCGCGCCGTTGCCGCACTGCTGCACTTCGCCGCCGTCGGCATTGAATATTCGGTAGTAGAAGTCGGTGCCGGCGCGGCGCGCCGGCTCGACGATCAGCAACTGGTCGGCGCCAATTCCGAACCGCCGGTCGCACAGGCGTCGAACCCGCCCGGGGTCGAGCGCGACCGGTGCGCGCGTCGCATCGAGCACGATGAAATCGTTGCCGGCACCCTGCATCTTGGTGAAGCGAAGTTTCATCTCGAAAGGGACATCAAGCGGGCACGCCCGGAAGCGGCGCGAGAGGTTTGCCCATGACGTAGTCGTCCATCACGAAGCCGTTGCCGATGTCGAACACCGCCGAGCGGGCGATCTCGAATCCGTTCTTGCGATAGGCGCCGATGGCGGACACGTTGTTCTTGTTTACCTGAAGTTCAAGCCGGGTGCAGCCCAGGGAGCGGGCCTCCTGTTCGATGTGGCGTAGCAGCGCGCTTCCGAGGCCGCGACCGCGCAGCGAATGGCGCGCGTAGAGCTTGTCGATCTTGATCGTGCCCGGTGCCTTGCCGCGTTCGTACTGCGCGAAGGCGGCCAGCTCGCCGTCGAGCAGCAACTTGTCCCACCACACATCCGGGTCGGCAAGCTGGGCACGGATCACGTCGGGACTGTAGCGCTGACCCAGCATGTATTCTATCTGGGCGAGGGTGATGATGCTCGTGTAATGCTTGAGCCAGGTGTCGCGCGCCAGCGCGACCAGCGCCGGAATATCCGCTTCCCGCAGGGGTTCGATGGTGATGTCTCCGGTGCTCACGCGATATCCCTCCGGCCGCCGCAGAGGCCGTTGAAGTCGCGCCAGATGCACCGGTCCATCACCGTCCAGATGCCGTGCGCCACGGCGCGCGCTGCCGCCGCTTCGTTGACGATGCCTTCCTGGATCCAGAGCCGTGGCAGGCCGAGCCGGATGCACTCGTCCACGATACCGTCCAGTTGACTTGCAGTTCGGAACACGTTGACGAGGTCCACCGGGCCGGGAATCGCGGCGAGAGAATCGAAGGCCTGCTCGCCCAGCACTTCGTCCACGAGCGGGCGAACGGGAACGATGCGAAAACCTGCGCGCTGCATCGCGCGCGAGATGCTGTGGCTCGGACGGTTGGGTCGGGGCGAGAGCCCGACCACGGCGATGGTCCGGACTTGCGCGAGCACCGCGCAGACCTCCTTGGCATCCGGGTTGGTGAAACCCACTTCACGTCTCACGCTTCAGCCCCGCCGTGCATCAATAGAAGCTCCCCTCGCCCTCCGGCCGCGTCTTGAAGCGCTTGTGCAGCCAATAGTACTGCTCCGGCATTTCGAGCACGCGCTCTTCGATGAAGGCGTTCATGCGCCGGGTGTCTTCCTCGGGCGTCGCACCGGGGTAGTCGTCCCAGGCCGGATACATGCGCATCACGTAGCCTTCGCTGCCGGGCAGCTGGCGGACGACCACGGGCACGACGGCCGCTTTCGTGAGGCGAGCCAGCCGCGACAGGGCCGTGACCGTGGCCGCCTGGACGCCGAAGAAAGGCACGAACACGGCATCGCGCGGGCCCAGATCGAGGTCGGGTGAGAGCTGCAGTCCGAGCCCGTCCTTGAAGCCGCGCAGGAGCGTCTTTACGCCCTCCTGTCGAGCCACCATGCGCGTCCCCGGAAAGCGGCTGCGCACGCGGACCAGGAACTCATCGAACACCCGGTTCTTCTGGTGGCTGTAGACCGCCATGCCCTTGTAGTCCATCGACATGCGCAGGCCTTCGAGCTCGATGCCGACGAAGTGCGGGACGAGGTAGATGACGCGCCGATCGCCGAGCGCGCGTGCATGCTCCTCGCCTTCGATGCGCACGAGCCGTCGCAGCCGTGCCTCGGAGGCCCACCACGCGATGGTCGCTTCGAGGATGCTGCGGCCCACGGCGCGAAAATGCGCCTTCAGCACTGCCTCGCGCCGGGCCTCGTCCCAATCGGGAAAACAGAGTCTGAGGTTGGTGCGGGCCACTTCCCTGCGCTCCTGCCCCAGCACCCGCAACACGTCGCCGGCGAACGCGCCGATGCGGGCGAGGGCGCCGAGCGGCAGCAGATGCAGGAGCCAGAGCGCGCCGATGGCGAGCCGGGTGAACATCAGGTGGACGCGGCGGCGGCGGGCGGCTGTACGCCCGCCGGCACCTTGAAGCGGTTGTAGCTCCACAGGTACTGCTCGGGGCACCGGCGTATGAGGTCTTCGATGGCGGCGTTGAGCCGGCGCGCGCCGGTCGGACCCGACAGGTCGTCTTCGAGTATCTCGAGTTCGAGTGCGAACCCGCGCCCCTGCGGCAGCCGCCGGGAAAACGCCAGGATCACGATGCATCCGGTGGCCTTCTGCAGTTTGCCCACCAGGGTCATCGTGTACGCCGGCCGGCCGAAGAATTCCGCCCAGACGCCTTCACCGAATCCCGGCACGTGGTCGGGCAGCAGTCCCACGGCCTCGCCGGCATGCAGTGCCTTCAACAGGCGCCGCACGCCGCCCAGGGTGGTCGGCGCGAGCCGTCCATAACCCCGGCTGCGACCGGCCCGCATCAGCGGTTCGAGCCACTTCAGCTTGGGGGGGCGGTAGAGGATCGTGATCGGGATCCGGGTCGCGGCGTACAGCGCCGACACTTCGAAGCAGCCCAGGTGGGGCGTGAGGAACAGGATGCCTCGTCCCACCGCACGGGCCGCCTCCACGGATTCCCAGCCGTGTGTTTCCACTACCAGGGCGGAAGCCTCTTCCGCCGGCCGGAACCAGATGGCCGGGAGCTCCATCAGGCCCTTGCCGGTCTCCTGCACCGCTGCGCGACAGATCCGCACGAAGGCTTCGGGCTCGTCGGCAAGGCCGCTCGCCGCTACATTGTCGGTGAGCCGTGCCGCATAGTGCGGCGCGACCCGATAGGTCACCCAACCCGCGAAGGCGCCGAAGCGGTGCAGCCACGGCAGCGGGACTCGGGCGAGCAGCCTCAGGAGGGCTTCCAGCATCGCCTCGTTCGGTTTCGGCGCAAGGGGGGAATCTGCTATCCTGCCGGGCCCTTTTTTATCAACCCCAAATTCCAAGGCCGCATAAGCATGAGCGAGTTTCTATTCACATCGGAGTCGGTCTCCGAGGGACATCCGGACAAGGTCGCCGACCAGATCTCGGATGCCGTACTGGATGCGATCTTAGCGCAGGACAAGAAGTCCCGGGTAGCGGCCGAGACCCTGGTGAACACCGGGCTGGTGGTCATGGCGGGCGAGATCACCACGAATGCCGTGGTGGACTTCCAGCAGGTGGCTCGCGACACCATCAAGCGCATCGGCTATGACAATACGGAATACGGGATCGACTACAAGGGCTGCGCGGTGCTGGTGGCCTACGACAAGCAGAGCCAGGACATCGCCCAGGGCGTGGACGAGGGCAAGGGCATCGACCTGGACCAGGGCGCCGGCGACCAGGGCCTCATGTTCGGCTACGCCTGCGACGAGACCCCCCAGCTCATGCCGATGCCGATCTTCCTGGCGCACCGGCTGGTGGAACGGCAGTCCGAATTGCGTCGCGACGGCCGCCTGCCCTGGCTGCGGCCGGACGCCAAGTCGCAGGTCACCATCAAGTACGTCGACGGCAAGCCCGACTCCATCGACACCGTGGTGCTCTCGACGCAGCACGCACCCGAAATGCAGCACAAGCAGATCGAGGAAGCGGTCATCGAGCAGATCGTGAAGCCGGTACTGCCGAAGAACCTGATCAAGGGCCAGATCAAGTACCTGATCAACCCGACCGGGCGTTTCGTGATCGGCGGGCCGCAGGGCGACTGCGGCCTGACCGGCCGCAAGATCATCGTCGATACCTACGGCGGCGCTGCTCCCCATGGCGGCGGCGCGTTCTCGGGCAAGGACCCATCGAAGGTGGACCGTTCGGCGGCCTATGCGGCGCGGTACGTGGCCAAGAACATCGTTGGCGCCGGACTGGCGTCCAAGTGCCTGGTGCAGGTGTCCTACGCCATTGGCGTGGCGAAACCCACGAGCGTGATGGTCACGACTTCCGGGACCGGCAAGTTGAGCGACGAGAAGCTCTCAGCGCTGGTGCAGAAGCACTTCGACCTGCGGCCGAAGGGCATCGTCCAGATGCTGGACCTGCTGCGTCCGATCTACCTCAAGACCGCCGCCTACGGGCACTTCGGCCGCGACGAGCCGGAGTTCACATGGGAAGCGCTGGACAAGGCGCCGGCGCTGAAAGCAGACGCGTAAGTCACCCGGCGAGGGGCCCCCGTTCGTAGAACGGGGATCGACGGCCAGACGATCGCGTCTGGAGGCCGACTCGAGGTACCCATACTCGGGAAATAAACCGAGGCGGTCGACGCCTAAAACCAAGACCCCCGCACTTTGCGGGGGTCTTGTTGTTTTTACGGACGACGGGCGCGCTGCGGTGCGCCCGTTTTTCTTTCCGAGTGCTGCTCGCGGTCGCGGCTCGTGTGCGGCCGTGCGCTGAACGAGCGGCCGGACGAGTTACGGCGTCCGCTGGTGCTCCGCGCGTTAGCGGCGGGCGCTGCGAGCCTGGGCTCCAGCCCTTCGATCGTCGCCACCGGGATCTTCTGCGTCGTGAAGCGTTCGATGCCGCGAATCTTGTGCGCATCGGCATGTTCGGCCAGCGTAACCGCGATTCCCGTACGGCCGGCGCGGCCGGTGCGGCCGATGCGGTGCACGTAGTCCTCGGAGGTGATCGGCAGGCCGTAGTTGATCACGTGGCTGATGGTCGGTACGTCGATGCCGCGGGAGGCAACGTCGGTTGCCACCAGAACGCGCAGTCGGCGCTGACGCAACCCGGCCAGCGTTCGGTTGCGTTGTGCTTGCGGCATGCCGCCGTGCAAGGCTGCCACCGTATGGCCATCGGCCTCGAGCGTTGCGGCGATGCGTTCGGCGTCGCGTTGCGTGGACGTGAACACGATGGCCTGATCGATGTCCGGGTCGCGCAGGAGGTGGTCTAGCAGGCGTTCCTTGTGAGCGCGGTTGTCGGCCCAGTGCAGGCGCTGCGTGATGCCTTCGTGCCGGTCGCGGTGCGAAGCGAGTTCGATCCGCTGCGGCGCATTCAGCAGCCGGCCGGCGAGGTTGGCGACGTTGCCGTCGAGCGTGGCCGAGAACAACAGCGTCTGCCGCGTGGCGGGCGTCGCGGCTGCGATGGCCTGGATGTCCTCGATGAAGCCCATGTCGAGCATGCGGTCCGCTTCGTCGAGCACCAGCACTTCAACGCGCGACAGATCGAGACGACCACCGTTGAGCAGGTCGAGCAGGCGACCGGGAGTGGCGATCAGTACGTCCAACGTGCCGCGAATGGCCTTCAGCTGGGCGCCGTAAGGGACGCCACCGACGACGGTCGCCGTGCGCAGCCACTTGAGCGTGCGGCCGTAGGTTTCGCAGGCTTTCGTGACCTGCAGCGACAACTCGCGGGTGGGTGTCAGCACCAGCACACGCGGGCCGCCGCCGGGCACGGCACGCTTCTCGGAAGTGATAAGGCGTTGCAGCGCCGGCAGCACGAAGGCGGCGGTCTTGCCGCTGCCGGTCGCGGCCGAGACCATGAGGTCCACGCCGGAGATGGCGACCGGGATCGTCTCCGCCTGGACGGAAGTGGGTTGGGTGTAGCCCGAGTTCTCGACGGCCTTCAACAGAGCGTCGTGCAGGCCGAGGGAAGCGAAGGTCGGCGCCGTGGGCGCGACCGGAACGTCGTGATTCAACGCGACGGGAATGTCGTGACTCAAAATTCTCTCCAGCATATCGATGGCGCCGCGGGTGGGCGGATCGCCGTGAAGTCGCACCCTGGTGCGACGGCATCGCCGCCAACCAGGGGCCTCCACGAGTGCCGGAGACTGAAGTCAGAGCCGATGAAAAGCGCGCTCGTTCCGTTTTCGGAGGGGACCGGCAGGTGGTCGATCCCGAACGCAGGGCCCGGAGGATACGTGGATTTGTGCGGCGCGGCAAACGGATTTGCCAATCTGTCGACGTGGGTTACAATCCCGGCCGTCCTGAGGAGCGCTGCAACGGGGTCCCCCGCCAGGCTCAGGTTTCGGAACTGCGCTCGTTGACTCGTGACCATGCTCACGGGTGACGAGAAAGGCAGTGCCCCTCATCCCACCTCGTCGTCCGCGTCATGGTCCCTCAACCAGGAGAGACACATGTCCGCCGTTTCACAACTGAAGCCCATCGACGACTTCGTCGTGGCCGACCTCAAGCTTGCCGACTGGGGTCGCAAGGAAATCCGCATCGCCGAGACCGAGATGCCCGGTCTGATGGCGATCCGCGAGGAATATGCGAGCCAGCAGCCGCTGCGCGGCGCACGCATCACCGGCTCGCTGCACATGACGATCCAGACCGCCGTGCTGATCGAGACGCTCCAGGCGCTCGGCGCCGAAGTCCGCTGGGCATCGTGCAACATCTACTCGACCCAGGACCACGCCGCTGCCGCGATCGCGATCAAGGGCACGCCGGTGTTCGCATACAAGGGCGAATCCCTGGTCGAGTACTGGGACTACACGCACCGGATCTTCGAGTGGCCGGATGGCCGCTTCTCGAACATGATCCTCGACGACGGCGGCGATGCGACCCTGCTGCTGCACCTGGGCACGCGTGCGGAATCCGATGCGATCCTGCTCAATCATCCGGGCAGCGAGGAAGAAACCCACCTGTTCGCCGCCATCAAGGCGAAGCTCGCGAAGGACCCGAAGTGGTATTCCACGCGTCTCGCGCAGATCAAGGGCGTGACCGAGGAGACGACCACCGGCGTGCATCGCCTGTATCACATGCACAAGGACGGCACGCTCAAGTTTCCCGCGATCAACGTCAACGATTCGGTCACCAAGTCGAAGTTCGACAATCTCTACGGTTGCCGCGAATCGCTCGTCGACGCCATCAAGCGCGCAACCGACGTGATGATCGCCGGCAAGGTCGCGCTGGTCTGCGGCTACGGCGACGTGGGCAAGGGTTCGGCGCAGGCGCTGCGCGCGCTGTCCGCGCAGGTGTGGGTGACGGAGATCGATCCGATCAATGCCCTGCAGGCCGCGATGGAAGGCTACCGCGTCGTGACGATGGAATACGCCGCCGACAAGGCCGACATCTTCGTCACCGCCACCGGCAACTTCCACGTCATCACGCACGATCACATGGCGAAGATGAAGGACCAGGCCATCGTCTGCAACATCGGCCACTTCGACAACGAGATCGATGTCGCGTCGCTGAACAAGTATCAGTGGGAAGAGATCAAGCCGCAGGTCGATCACATCATCTTCCCCGACGGCAAGCGCATCATCATGCTGGCCAAGGGCCGGCTGGTGAACCTGGGTTGCGGCACGGGCCATCCGTCGTACGTGATGAGCTCGTCGTTCGCGAACCAGACCATCGCGCAGATCGAGCTCTTCAACAATCCGGACAAGTACCCGATCGGCGTGTACGTCCTGCCCAAGCACCTGGACGAGAAGGTTGCGCGGCTGCAGTTGAAGAAGCTGAATGCGCAGCTCAGCGAACTTACGGATGCGCAAGCGCGCTACATCGGCGTGAGCAAGGCGGGGCCTTACAAGTCCGATAGCTACCGATATTGATTGCGTGAGGCGTGAGGCGTGAGGGGTGAGGCGTAGCCATCAGGATCTGCTCGCGTGGCAGCTTGCCATGGAGCTCGTCAAAGATGTCTACGCCCTGACCTCAAGCTTCCCTCAACAGGAAAGGTACGGCCTGACCGCCCAGATTCGGCGCGCTGCGGTATCCATTCCTTCCAATATCGCGGAGGGAGCGGCGAGAAACACTCGCAGAGAGTTTCGGCACTTTCTCGGAATCTCGCGAGGGTCGTTGAGTGAACTCGATACCCAGCTGCTGATCGCCAAATCGCTCGGATACGTTGAGAACACGCAAACCATGGACGAGACCCTCGAGCGGGTGTTTGCCTTGCTGGGTGGCCTCATCAATTCCCTGAACGAAACTGACGAGGACTAGGGAAAGACACTTGAACGCCTCACGCCTTGCGCCTAGCGCCTCACGGACTCTTTCGTTCGAGCTGTTCCCGCCGCAGACGGCTGAAGGTCTGGAGAAGCTTCGCGTTACTCGCAAGCAGCTCGCGCAGCTCAAGCCGGCGTTCTTCTCGGTCACCTATGGAGCGGGCGGATCCACGCGCGAGCGCACGCTCGGCGTGGTGATGGAGTTGCAGGCGGAGGGGCAGAAGGTTGCGCCGCATCTTTCCTGCGTTGCGGCCACGCGTGCCACGACGGCCGAGTTGCTGGACTCCTACCGCGACGCCGGCATCGATCGGGTCGTTGCCTTGCGCGGCGACCTGCCCTCGGGCATGGTCGAGATCGGCGAGTTCCGGTACGCGGCCGACCTGGTGGCCTTCATCCGCGAACGCTACGGATCGGCATTTCACATCGAGGTGGCGGCGTATCCGGAGTACCACCCGCAGGCGCGTTCGGCCGAGGACGATCTGCGCAACTTCGAGCGCAAGGTGAAGGCCGGCGCCGATTCGGCGATCACCCAGTACTTCTACAACGCCGATGCCTATTACTATTTCCGGGACCAGTGCGAAGCGCTGGGGATCGACATTCCAATCGTGCCCGGCATCATGCCCATCAGCCGCTTCACGCAACTTGCCCGATTCTCGGACGCGTGCGGTGCGGAGATTCCGCGCTGGATCCGTCGCAAGCTCGAAGGGTTCGGCGACGATGCCGCCTCGATCCGCGCGTTCGGCCTCGACGTCGTCACGCGCTTGTGCGACGACCTGCTTCGCAGCGGCGCACCGGGGTTGCATTTCTACACGCTGAACCAGGCGGGTGCCGTGACTACCATCTGGCAGCGGCTCGGGCTTTGAATCGGTGAGGGGTATAAATCCGTGAGGCGTGAGAGGTGTACGCCGTAGGCCCGCCTCACCCCTCACCCTTCACCCCTCACGGATTCACCAGTAGACTGCCGCGCGTGTCACTGACTCGCGCCCGCTTCCTCGCCGCACTGCTCGCGGTGTTCATCGGCCTCATCGTGGTCGAGGCGCACTGGCTCCACCTCACCGAGGCGTTCTCGAACCGGGTCGCGGATTTCTTCCTGCGCGTGCAGGCGAAGAGCCTGAAGGCCGATCCGGAGATCGTCATCCTCGCCGTCGACGAGGGCAGCATCACGGGTATGGCGGAACTCGCGGGACGCTGGCCGTGGCCGCGCTCGGTCCACGGCGAAGCGGTGACCGCGATCGCCGCCCAGAAGCCGAAGGCCATCGTCTTCGACATCCTGTTCGGCGAGCCGGATGTGTTCCGGCCTGAGTCGGATCTGGATTTCAATCGGGCGATCCGCGGGCTGGACAACGTGTACTTTCCGACGGCGCGTCACGATCCCTCTGGCGACCCGTTCGGGATTCCCATCGTTGACCTGGCACCTGCGCTGGGCGCGATCCGAGGTCCGCGCTCCGACAAGAACGCGACCATCGACGTGCTGCAGCCGCTGGCGCTCGCGACCGAGAACTGGCGTCTCGGGCTCATCAACTACCTGCAGGACCGGGACGGCGTCGGTCGCAGGTATGTGGTGTTCTCGCAGGCGTACGGTTGGCGCATCCCCTCCCTTCCCGCCCGGGTCGCGGCCGATCTCGGTTGGCCGCTGCCCGATCGCGACGACATCCAGCTCGGCTGGCGCGGCGGCGTCGTCGCGCATGCGCAGATCCCGTTCGTCGATTTCTACGTCGACCTCAACAGCGAGAAGAAGCGGCGCCCGCCGGACGAGTTCAAGGACAAGGTGGTCGTCATCGGTGTCACCGCCACGGGACTCGGCGACATTCGTGTGACCCCGGTCAGCAACACGCATCCGGGCGTCGAGATTCTCTCCACCGCGCTCGACAACCTGAAGAATCGCACCTGGTTGCGGACCGCGCCCACCTGGGTCGCGCCGGTGATCGGCGTTGTGTTCATCGCCCTGCTCGCTGGTGGCATCTGGGCCGGCGTCAACACCCTGTTCGTGGGCGTGGGTCTGGTGGCTGCCACCGTCGCGCTGCTGGGCGTGAGCTATCTGGCGACCGGATACGGGCTATGGATGCCGGTCATGACCCCGCTGCTGTTCGCGTGGACCTTCTTCCTGGCGGCTGCGTTGCGCGACTACATGGACGAACGCCGCTCGCGCGAATCGGCCGTGCGCGAGTTCAGCCGGTTCGTGAATCCGCACGTGGTGCGGGAGATCATGGCTCAAGGCGGCTTGTCGCGCGCCGGCGAAAGCCGCGAAGTGACGCTGCTTTTCTCCGACATCCGGGGCTTCACTACCCTCTCTGAATCGCGCACGCCGCAGCAAGTGGTCGAGTTGCTCAACCGCTACTTCTCGAAGCAGGTGGACGTGATCTTTCGCCACGAGGGCACGCTGGACAAGTTCATCGGCGACGCGATCATGGCCTGCTGGGGCGCACCCATCGATGATCCCGAGCACGCCCGGCACGCGGTCGCGGCGGCGCTAGACATGGCCGATACGTTGCAGGCCTTCAAGCGCGAGCTCGGTGACCCGGGCGCCGATTTCGACGTGGGTATCGGCATCCACTCCGGTCCGGCGGTGGTGGGCCTGATCGGTTCCGATGCGCGGCGCGAGTACACGGCGATCGGCGACACGGTCAACCTGGCGAGCCGCATCGAAGGCTTGACCAAGGGGGTTGCCCGGATCCTGGTGTCGGAAGAGACCATGCGCCGTTGCGGGAATGCTTTTGGCTTCGCCGATCGCGGATCGTTTCCAGTGAAAGGCCGCGCGCAGGGCGTGCGGCTGTTCGAACCGTCGAGGAAAGCCCCATGACCCGAACCTGGCCCTTGCTGGCCGCCTGCTCGCTGCTGCTGTGCTCGGCGGCTTTCGCGCAGGAATCCGGCTTCACCCTGCGCGAAACCGAGGTGAAGGCGCGGCCGTTCCTCGACGCGGAAAACGTCGGCAAGCTGCCGGAAAAGGCACAGGTCTCGATCCTGGCGCGCCAGGGCGGTTGGTCGCAGGTTCGCGCCGGCGAGCTCCAGGGCTGGGTGCGGCTGCTCAGCCTGCGCTTCGGCAACCCCGATCCGAAGAAGAACCAGACGGCGCTCGCGACCACCATCGGCTTCGGGCGCCAGCGCCCCGGGGCCGGTCCCACGGTGACCACCGGCGTGCGCGGATTCTCGGAAGAGGACCTGAAGGCGGCAAAGCCGAATCCCGAAGAGGTGAAGAAGATGGAAACCTTCTCCATTCCCCCCGCCGGCGCAGCCCAGTTCGCTGCCGGTGGCAAGCTCGTCGCGCAGACGGTGTCCTACGTCGACGCCGACGGCAAGCCGATCAAGGTGAAGAAATGAGCGCCCGCGTGTGGTGGCTGCTCGCGGCAGGAGCGCTGTCCATCGGACTGCTGCACGGCTGCGCCAACGACCAGAGCCAGGCTTTCCTGAACAACGTCGGCGGCGTCGATGGCCTGATGAAGAACATCCAGCAGGCGACCGGGACCATCAAGGAGCCGCAGGAGATCGAGATGGGCCATGGGATCACCGAGACGCTGCTCGGCGCCCGGCCGATGGTCGATGATGCCGACCTGCAGCGCTACGTCAATTTCGTCGGGGCGTGGGTTGCGAGCCAGTCCGAGCGCCCGCAGTTGCCCTGGCGGTTCGCCGTCAACGACAGCGAGCACGTGAACGCCTTCGCCGCGCCGGGCGGCTACATCATCGTGACCCGCGGCATGATGAACATGGTCCAGAACGAAGCGGAGCTTGCCGGCGTACTCGGCCACGAGATCGGCCACGTCGTCCGCAAGCATCACCTCAACGCCATCCGCAAGGGCGCGTTCGTGAACTTGCTCGGTGCCGGCGCGGCAGCGGGCGCGGCGGGGTCGGAGAATGCCGCCCTCGTCAACGCGCTCGTCGGCCCGACCAAGGAGCTGTATGCCCGCGGCCTGGACAAGGACGACGAGTTCGAAGCCGACCGCATCGGTGTCGTTCTCGCCACGCGAGCAGGCTACGATCCGTGGGGCCTGCCCTCGGCACTGCAGACGCTCGCGAAGATCAAGGCCGACGACCCCTACATGGCCCTGCTGTTCAAGACCCACCCGAACCCGTCGACCCGGCTGGAGCAGCTAGGCACCGCCATGGGTACCAACTTCGACCGCTACGACAATCTCGCACTGAACGCCGATCGCTTCCAGCGCGCGGTGGCGAAACTGCGTACCGCGAGCCAGTAGAGTCTCGCAAGTACCAAAGCAAAACGCCCGCATTCGCGGGCGTTTTCGCTGGAGGGCGTGAATTAGTCCCTGCGATGCGTACGCGGATCGTCGTCCTCGTGGACGTACTCGATCTTGGTCGGTCCCGTGCCCTTCTCTTCCAGGATCACGCCGGTACGCGCCCAGCCGTAATGCGGCTCGCCGGCGGGCTTCTGCAGCACAGTACCGGCCTTGTACTCGTTCATTTCCTTCCAGTTGTAGCTCTCGCCGGTGGCGCTCCAGAAGATGCCCTTGATGATGGTGAGCTCACGGTCGTCCGGGTGCCGCTGCGGCGCGATCTTCATGCCCGAGGGCATGCGCAGGCGGATCACGTAGGGGCCGGGCTGGCTCGGGTCGCCCGACACCACGGCTACTTCGATCGGCCGCGCGAAGCCGGGCATGAAGGACCACTTGAGATCCTGGTCGTTGACGGTTTCCGCTGCGAAGCCGGGGGCGGTGGCGGCCAGCCCCAAGGCGAGCGCGGCGAGCGTTTGGGAGAGCGAGCGAATCATGGGTGAGTCTTCCTCGGATGGCGACCGCCGGAATGGCCCGGGGCGGTTCTCATGGACGGTTCGAATGCGCGCCGGGTCGCGCCTCGGTTCAGGACTGCCGGTGGCAGGCTTTGGTTCCATGCCGAGCCCGCGGTGAAGCGAAGCGTACTTCGCTTCACCCGGTGAATCCAGCGGCGGCAGCGTTGCCGCCGCCCCGTGCTCAGGCTGCCCGCTTCTTCTGCTGCGCCGCCTGCGCGTGCATCTGGGCGTAGGCGTGGTGCGCGGCCGCTTCGGCCTCGCCCACGTGGACCGCATGCCCCATGTCCTGCAGCACGGAACCCAGGGCCGACAGGCACAGCATCACGTTGTCCGGGCGGCACGAGAAGCCCATGGTGCCGAAGCGCCAGATCTTGCCGGCGAGCGGCCCGAGGCCGGCACCGATCTCGAGGCTGAACTCATTGAGCAGGCGCTTGCGCACCTCGGCCTCGTTCACGCCGTCCGGAACGCGCGCTGCGTTCATCTGCGGAACCTGGTACTCCTCCTTCACCAGGAACTTCAGTCCCATCGCCTCGAGACCGGCCTTGAGCGCGATGTGATGCCGGCGATGGCGCGCCCAGCAGTCCTCCAGCCCTTCCTCGCGGATCAGCAGCAGGGCTTCGTGCAGCGCGAACAGTGAATTGGTGGGTGCAGTGTGGTGGTAGGTGCGGTTGGTCGCGCCCCAGTAGCCGAGCAGCAGGTTCATGTCCATGAACCAGCTGTGGATCTTGTCCTTGCGCGCCTTGACGTGCTCGACCACCCGCTCCGAGAAGGACACGGGCGACAGGCCCGGCGTGCACGACAGGCACTTCTGGCTGCCGGAGTAGATGGCGTCCACGCCCCACTCGTCCACCAGGACCGGGACCCCGCCCAGCGAGGTGACCGCATCGACGATGGTCAGCGCGCCGTAGCGATGGGCGACTTCCACCAGCGTCTTCGCATCGGACAGGCAGCCGGTGGAGGTCTCGGCGTGCACGAACGCCACGACCTTGGTGTCGGGGTTCGCCTTGAGCGTGTCTTCGAGGCGCTGCGGATCGACCGGCGTGCCCCACTCGTGCTCGATGGTGACGGGCACGCCGCCGCAGCGGATGACGTTCTCGAGCATGCGGCCGCCGAACACGCCGTTGATGCACACCACGACCTTGTCGCCGGGCGACACCATGTTCACGAAGCAGTATTCCATGCCGACCGAGCCCGGACCGGAGACCGGGAAGGTGAGCGGATTCTTCGTCTGGTAGACGTAGCGCAGGAGCGCTTTCAACTCCTCCATCATCTCGACGAACACCGGATCGAGATAGCCAATGGCGGGCTGGCTCATGGTAGTGAGCACTCGCGGATGGATCTCGGTGGGTCCCGGCCCCATCAGCGTGCGCTGTGGCGGGTGAAAGGACTGGATGCGCTTCGACGGCAGGTAAGGATTCATGGTGTCGCTCCCTGGAATGACAGACCCGAAGAGGTTCTCGTCCTCGCCCCGCGACTTCACCCGGATCGGGCGGCGATGGTTGGCCTCGTTCAACACTTCGAGAGCCTCGATCCGGCCCTCCGTGACCGCTTCGATTTCCATGGCCCAGCGCGCCGGGACGTAGCCGGATTTCACCCAGTTGCTGACGACGGCCCGGTCCAGCTTGAGCCGGCGGGACACTTCAGCCTGGGTGCCGAAAAATTCGACGAGACGCTCGGCGCAGTTCATGGCGATGGAAAGCTATGCGGAGCCGAAGAGTGCCTTATCAAATTCAATTTGACAACCCAGTAGCTGCAACTGGATGCAATCCACTTGTCAGGCCCTGATTCGGCGGGCCTCGCGGAGCCCAGTTCGTGGCACGGCTCGAGATCATGATTAAGCCCGTGCGAGCGTGCCACGTAAGCCAGCACTCACCTTACACGGCTGAAGAAGAACTCCCCAGCGGCCTGCGGAAGCCGGTTACTTGCCGGCCACGATCCGAAGCGGGCTTGCCGGCGGCTCGATGGGTTCAGGATCGAACGCCATATCGCCGTCGGCGATCGGCTCGCCGGTCGGCGCCAGCCCCGCGAAATCGAACAGGCTGCGATCGGCGAGATGAGAAGGCACGACGTTCTGCAAGGCCCGGAACATGTTGTCGAGGCGGCCGGGGAACTGCTTTTCCCAGGTTTGCAGCATCGTCTTCACCTGCTTGCGTTGCAGCGTCTCCTGCGAACCGCACAGGTCGCAGGGGATGATCGGAAACTGCCGCACTTCCGCCCAGGCCGCGAGGTCGCTTTCCTGGCAGTAGGCGAGCGGACGAATGACCACGTGCTTGCCGTCGTCGGAGACGAGCTTCGGCGGCATGCCCTTCAGCTTCGAACCGAAGAACATGTTGAGCAGCACCGTCTCGAGGATGTCGTCGCGGTGGTGGCCGAGGGCGATGCGCGTCGCGCCGATCTCCGAGGCCACCCGATAAAGCACGCCGCGCCGCAGTCGCGAGCACAGCGAGCACATGGTCTTGCCTTCGGGAATGAGGCGCTTCACCGTGCTGTAGGTGTCCTGCACCTCGATCCGAAACGGGATTTCCAGCTTCCGGAGGTATTCCGGAAGCACGTGCTCCGGATAACCCGGATGGCGCTGGTCGAGGTTCACCGCAACGATCTCGAACCGGATCGGCGCGTGATCCCGCAGGCTCATCAGGATGTCCAGCAGGCTGTAGCTGTCCTTCCCCCCGGACAGGCACACCATCACCCGGTCGCCCTCCCGGATCATGTCGTAGTCGGCGATGGCCTCGCCCACCAGCCGTCGTAGCCGCTTGGCGAGCTTGTTGTCCTCGAACGTCTGCTTGCGGGTGTCCACGGGATTCATCGTCAACGGGCGCCGGGTTTGCCGGCGACGCCGCGTTCCATTTCGGCGACCAGATCCGGCCGGCGGTACTCCACGCCCGTGTATAGCGGCGGGACATCGGGTGCGTCGCGCCGCAGCCGGATCACCAGGCCCTCGCGCATCCAGGTCTTGGTGATCTGTGCAGCGAGTACGTCGGGTTTCACCGGATCCGGTCTGGCGTCCGGGGCCGGGTCGTAGCGGCCATCGAGCAGTTGTTCCATGGTCCAGTGGCCTTCCGGCGTGTACCGGAAATTCACGATCATCACCGCCAGGGTCATGGAGCCGGGCGAGAAATAGTGAACCGCTCCCTGGGCGGTCCGTCCGAATCCCGGACACAGCGGCGCGCCCTGCACGAAGATGCCGACGCCGGTGCCGGTTTCACGGTCCGACGGGATCTCTCGATAGGAGGCACCCAAGGCCCGGAGCTTCGACGCCACTTCCGCATACTTCGTCTCCCCCACGCGAACGCCCGGGCATTCCTGCTCCTGTGCCGTGGCGCTTGCGGACAACCCCATTGCGGCGAGAAGCAGTGCGATGACTTTCACAGAACGACGCTCCGGCCGCCATCCACGGCGATGATCTGGCCCGTGATGTAGGGCGCATCTTCCACCAGGAAGCGGACGGTACGCGCGATATCGTCCGGCTCTCCGGTGCGCTTGAGCAAGGTCGTGTTGACGATGCGCTGGCGGGCGAGCGCGTCGGACCAGCCTTCGTCCTCCGGCCACAGGATCGCCCCGGGCGAGACGCCGTTCACGCGCACCTCCGGTCCGAGCTCGCGGGCGAGCGCACGGGTGAGCGACACCAGCCCGCCCTTGGCCGTGCTGTACACCGTGTAGTTCTTCATCGGCCGGTCGGAGTGGATGTCCACGATGTTGACGATGCAGCCCTCGGTCTTGCGCAGGTGGGGCGCCGCAGCCTGGGACAGGAACAGCGGGGTCTTCAGGTTGGTGCCCATCAGGTCATCCCAGTTGGCTTCCGTGATCTCGCCGACGGGGGTGGGGAAGAAGCTCGACGCGTTGTTGATGAGCACGTCCAGCCGCTCGAAGCGTTGTACCGTGTCGTGCACCAGCGCCGGCAGGTTGGCCATGTTGAGCAGATCGGCCTGGACCAGCGCCACCGAGTCCGCCCGGATTTCGTTCAGCTCGGCCTGGAGCGCCCGTGCCTCGGTGGCCGAACTCCGATAGTGGACCATGAGGTTGGCGCCCCCGGCGTGCAGCACGCGGCAGATTGCGGCGCCGACGCGCTTGGCCCCTCCGGTGATGAGCACTACCTTGTTTTGCATCGGACGGCGACGCCGTAGTTAAATCGTGGATTGCGGATTCTACTCGACCGACCCGAAGCTCCCCCATGCTCGCGGCTGCACCCGACCTCGCGCCCGGCCCCGATGCCGAGGCGCACAGCGATGCGCTTGTCCACCGGATCGGCCAGCGCATCGACGCTGCCGGGGGCTGGATCGGCTTCGACCGCTTCATGGACATGGCCCTGTACGAACCCGGCCTGGGCTACTACGGAGGCGGAGCGTTCAAGTTCGGCGCGGCCGGCGATTTCGTGACCGCCCCGGAAATGTCGCCCCTGTTCGGACGGACCCTCGCGAGGCAGGTCGCGCAGATCCTCGCCATCACGCGCGGCGACATCCTCGAACTCGGTCCGGGCTCGGGCCGCCTCGCCGTCGACCTGCTGCTCGAGCTCGACGAGCTCGGCTGGCTCCCACGGCGGTACCTGATGCTCGAGTTGAGCGGTGAGCTGCGCGCCCGCCAGCAGGAACGCCTGGCTGCCGAGGCGCCGCACCTGCTCGACCGCGTGGTCTGGCTCGATGCGCTACCCGAGACGTTCGAAGGGGTCGTCATCGCGAACGAGGTGCTGGACGCGGTACCGGTGAACATCGTGGCCTGGCGCGAGAACGGCATCTTCGAGCGCGGCGTCACGCGAGCAGGGTCCGGATTCGGCTGGTCGGAGCGGCCGATCAGCTCCGGTCCGCTGGCAGAAGTTGCCCGCGCGCTTCCCGTCGAGCCACCCTTCGTCAGCGAAATCGGGCTGCGTGCGCATGCGCTCGTGGCGTCGCTGGCCAAGCGGCTAACGGTCGGCGTGCTCCTGCTGATCGACTACGGATTCGGTACCACGGAGTTTCATCACCCGCAGCGATCGAGCGGCACGTTGATGTGCCACTATCGCCATCGGGCCCACGACGATCCGTTCTTCCTGCCCGGCCTCCAGGACATCACGGCCCACGTGGATTTCACCTCCGTGGTGGAGGCCGGCGTGGAAGGCGGCCTGGAACTGCTCGGCTACACGACGCAAGCTCGATTTCTCGTCAATTGCGGCATCACCGACCTGCTCGAGGCGGAGAATCCGGAGGCCGCGGGGCACTACCTGCCCATTGCCTCGCAGGCGCATCGACTACTGAGCCCGGCGGAGATGGGCGAGTTGTTCAAGGTGCTCGCACTCGGGCGGCGCGTCGAAGAGCCGCTCCGCGGGTTTCCCATCGGCGATCTTTCCCGGTTGTTGTGACATGAACCAGCCCCCACGCTCACTGCGTTCGCTGCCCCCCGAGGGGGCGCGTCAGTGTCTAGGGGCGGCCCGGCGACACTGACATGACCGACTTCCTGCGCACGCCTGACGAACGGTTTGCCGACCTCCCCGGATTTCCGTTTCGGCCGCACTACGTGGCGCTCGACCGCCTGCGCATGCACTACGTCGACGTCGGACCGCGCGACGCGGCGGCGGTGTTCCTCTGCCTGCATGGCGAACCCACCTGGGGCTATCTCTATCGCCGGATGATCCCGGTGTTTGCCGCCGCCGGGCATCGCGTGATGGTGCCGGACCTGTTCGGGTTCGGCCGCTCGGACAAGCCGGTGGACGACGCCTGGTACACCTTCGACATGCACCGGCGCTCGCTCGTGGGGTTTATCGAAGCGCTCGGTCTCCGGAACATCACGCTCGTCTGCCAGGACTGGGGTGGACTGCTCGGCCTCACGTTGCCGATGGACATGCCGGGTCGCTTTTCCCGTGTGCTGGTGATGAACACCACGCTCGGCACGGGCGACGTGCCGCTCACGGATGGGTTCAAGGCGTGGCGCGCGTGGGTCGCCGCCAATCCCGATCTCGACTGCGGCAAGCTGCTCGCGCGTTCGTGCCGGCATCTCACGCCGGCAGAGGCCGCGGCCTACAGCGCACCCTTTCCGGACATCCGGTACAAGGCCGGCGCCCGGCGTTTTCCCCAACTCGTGCCCGATGGCCCGGATGCGCCTGGTGCCGAACTGTCGCGACGCGCACGTGATTGGTGGCGTTCCGAATGGCGCGGCCGGAGTTTCATGGCCATCGGCGCGACCGACCCGGTGCTCGGCCCGGCCGTCATGGAAGCACTGCGTGCGGACATCCGTGGCTGCCCGCCGCCCATGCTGGTGGCCGAAGGCGGGCACTTCGTGCAGGAATGGGGCGAGCAGATCGCCGTAAACGCGCTCGCCGCATTCGCAGGCGAGGCTTGAAGCGCTCGCCAACGACAACGAACCGAAACATCACTCACCTCTCGTCGCCGAGGCATGTCCCGGCGTCCGACATCGCGACATCATCATGAAGATTCACATCCTCGGCATCTGCGGCACCTTCATGGGCGGCATCGCGGTCATCGCGAAGCAGGCCGGCCACACCGTGACCGGTTGCGACGCCAATGTCTATCCGCCCATGAGCACCCAGCTCGAAGCCCAGGGCATCGTGCTCACCGAAGGCTTCGGACCCGAGCAGGCGGACATCGACTGCGACCTTTTCGTGATCGGCAACGTCGTCTCCCGCGGCAATCCGCTGATGGAGGAGATCCTGAATCGCGGCCTGCCCTACGTCTCCGGACCGCAGTGGCTCGCCGAGACCGTGCTGCGCGAGAAATGGGTGCTCGCCGTCGCCGGTACGCATGGCAAGACCACGACGACGTCGATGCTCGCCTGGATTCTGGAGTACGCGAAGCTGAACCCGGGTTTCCTCATCGGCGGCGTGCCGCTGGACTTCGGGCTTTCCGCGCGCACCACCGCCGATCCGTTCTTCGTGATCGAGGCCGACGAGTACGACACCGCCTTCTTCGACAAGCGCTCGAAGTTCGTGCACTACCGGCCGCGCACCGCGATCCTCAACAACCTCGAGTTCGATCACGCGGATATCTTTCCTGACCTCGCCGCCATCGAGACCCAGTTCCATCATCTGGTGCGCACCGTTCCGGGTAACGGCCTCCTCGTCGTGAACGGCATCGAGGACAGCATGGAACGCGTGCTCGCCCGCGGCAGCTGGACACCGGCCGAGCGCTTCGGCGTGGATGCCGATTGGCAGCAAGCGGCACCCGACGGATCCGGCGCCTTCGATGTTCTGCTGGCGGGGAAACCGCAGGGTCGCGTGCAATGGGATCAGCTCGGCGCGCACAACCGCATGAATGCGCTCGCCGCCATCGCTGCCGCTCGGCACGTTGGAGTCCCGGTCGAAGTAGCGATCGACGCGCTCGGCCGGTTCAAGGGCGTGAAGCGCCGCATGGAGGTACGTGGCGTGGTAAACGGCATCACGGTCTACGATGATTTCGCGCATCACCCCACCGCCATCGAGACCACGCTCGCCGGCCTGCGTCGCAAGGTAGGCGCCGCCCGCATCCTCGCGGTGCTCGAGCCGCGCTCCAACACCATGAAGCTCGGCGTGATGAAGGCTCAACTGCCAGGCAGTCTCGCCGATGCGCAGCGCGTGTTCTGCTACACGGGCGGCCTGGGCTGGGACGCGGCCGGGGCGCTGCAACCGCTCGGTGCGAAGGCCACGACCCACGAGGATCTCGCGCAACTGGTGGAGGCCATCGCGGCGGAAGCGAAATCAGGCGACCAAGTGCTCGTCATGAGCAACGGTGGCTTCGGTGGAATTCACGGCAAGCTGCTCGATCGCCTCGCGCGCCGATGAAAAAGCCTTCGACCCGCATCGAGTTCGAGGTCCGGGGCGAATTCATCCAGCTCGACCAGTTGCTCAAGGCGGCCGGTCTCGTGGCTTCCGGCGGCGCTGCGCACACGGCCGTGGAAGCCGGCGGTGTGACGGTCGATGGACAGCCGGAGACCCGCAAGCGCGCCAAGTTGCGTCCGGGTCAGCAGGTACGCTTCGCCTGCAACGAGATCCTGCTGACGGGAGCCGCAGCGCCGGTCGCGAAGGCGCCTGCGCGAACGAGACTCGCCTATCGCCACGTCAACGTGTTCGCGACCGATCTCGTGCTGTCCGGCAACCCGTTGTGCGTCTTCGAGGATGCCCGGAACCTGTCCGATGCCGATATGCTGGCGCTGGCGATCCAGTTCAACCTGTCCGAGACCACCTTCATCCTGCCGTCGGATCGGGCCGACGCGCGGGTGCGCATCTTCACGCCCAACGGCGAGATGCCGTTCGCGGGTCATCCGACGCTCGGTACCGCGGCCGTCGTGCGCGATCTGCTTCGTCGCGGAGACCAGCTCTCGCTCGAGATGCAGGCGGGGATCATTCCGGTCACTGCCGCGAACGACGTGTTCACACTGAAGGCCAATGCCCCGCAGTGGCGTGAACCGGAAGCTTCCCGCGACGAGCTTGCCCGCATGCTCGGCCTCGACGTCGTTGATCTCGGCGAGCGTCCGCTCTGGATGTCCACCGGCAACGAGCAGATGCTCGTCCCGCTCGCTTCGGAAGACGCCGTGCAACGCGCCAGGGCCGTACCCGAACTGGCCGCCCGCTGGGCCAACGATCACGGGATGGTGAAGATCTACGCGTGGCACGAACGCAGCGACTCGACCGTGGCGACACGGTTCTTCTTCGAGAAGCAACCGGGCGTGATGATGGAAGACCCGGGGACCGGATCCGCCTGCGCGAACCTGGGCGGCTGGATGATCGCCACGGGGCGCGAGCTTCCGGTACGCCTCACTGTGCATCAGGGCGATCATCTCGGCCGCGCCTGCAGGCTCGGGCTGGAGGTGGATTCAGGACAGGCAATCCTGGTCAGCGGGCGGGTCGTCGAGATTGGACGCGGCACGATCTCGCTCTGACCGCGTTTCCAGCGGCTCCGGGCTCTGGTGTACGCTGCGGGCTCGACGTCCACCCCCGACCAGGTGCGCCATGACCCTCCTCATCCTCGGCCTCGTCGTGTTCCTCGGCGCTCATTCCGCCCGCATCTTCGCCGACGATTGGCGCGCCCGGCAGATCACCAGGCTCGGTGCCGGTCCGTGGAAGGGTATCTACTCGGTGGTCTCGCTGGTCGGCTTCGTCCTGATCATCTGGGGCTACGGACTCGCGCGCGCAGAACCGGTCGTGATCTGGAATCCGCCGCTCTGGACGCGACACCTGGCCGCGCTCCTGACGATTCCTGCGTTCATCCTGGTGACGGCGGCCTACATTCCGCGCAACGGCATCAAGGCGAAGCTGCGCCACCCCATGATCCTGGGGGTGAAGGTCTGGGCACTGGCCCATCTGCTCGCCAACGGCATGCTGGCCGACGTGCTGCTGTTCGGCGCGTTCCTGCTCTGGGCGGTGCTCGACTTCCGCTCTTCGCGTCAGCGGGATCGTGCGAGCAGCGCATCCCGAGCGCCCGGGACCGTCGGCGGCACCATCGCTGCAACGGTCGTTGGGCTCGCAGCGTGGGCCGTATTTGCTTTCTGGCTCCACGCGCGGTGGATCGGTGTAAGTCCTTTCGGAGTGTGAGGATTCAGCGGCAGCGAGTCGCTAACCCTGCGGCACCCACAGACTCTTCGGCAGCAGGCAGTGGATGCTGCGGGCGCCCGGTTCCAGCCGGCCGATGCGCGCGTCCATGGCCAGGCTGGCCAGCGAATAGGCGTCGAGCGCGTTCAGCCCCTTGCGTTCCTGGACCTCATGGATCATTGCCATGGCGGCGTCGTTCATCGCCTTCTGCGCGTCGCCGTCGGTGGCGTGCGTGACGAAATTGTTGCGCGTCGGCGTCGTGGGGTGCGCCGGCATCGGCTTGCCCGGGCGCTTGGGCAGCATGCAGTACACGCCCTTCAGCTGGTTCACGACTTCGGAAACGCGGCAGTCGCCGAACTTCGCGATCCACTGCTTCGCGGCGGCCGCACTCAGCTTGCGCGAGTCCGCCACGAACTTCGTCGTCTCCTCCTCGAGGATGTCGAGGGCCTTGTTGAGGTCGCGGTCGTAGCCGACCGTGATCCAGTGGGTCGGTGTCTCGATGCGGGGCCAGGCGATCGGTGCGCCCTTCACGACCTCGATGGTCATGTTGAGCTCGTTGAAGGCAGTCTCGATCGCGGTGAGGTTGATCTCGCCGTTGCCCTGGGCAGCATGGGAATCGCCGGACCATAGCAGCGCGCCGTCCACGAACACCGGCAGGTACAGCGTCGTGCCCTCGATCAGTTCGCGCACGTCCATGTTGCCGCCGAACGGTCCGGGTGGAACGGTGCTGAACTTGCCGCTATCGGCACGTGCGACGCCGAGGATTCCGGGAAAGGGCCGCACCGGCAATTCGATGCCGGGCAGGAACTCGGTGACCCCGCGCTTCATGTCGAAGAAGAAATACTTCACCTGCGGCTCGGAGAAGATGTCCGGGAACTGTCCGAGCTTCAGCTCGCCGGGCAGGTTCCAGTTGGCGCCGTAGGCGCGCGGCACGATGCGATTCAGGTGGATCTTCAGCACGTCGCCCGGCATCGCCCCTTCCACGAACACCGGGCCGGTGATCGTGTGCGGTCCACGGCCCGGATGGGCCAGGCGCAGCCGCGTGATCTCGTCCACCGGTACCCCGGGCAGCACCTGGTTGAGCGAGGCCATCATGGTCTCCATCACCAGGGTATCGCCGGAGCGGATGCGCGCGCGGGGCGTTTCCGAGTTGTCGAACCAGCCCCACTGCACGGTCTCGTTGCTCGCGGGCAGCAGATACACCCCGCCCTGGTATTGGCCGATGTGACCGGCGGCAAGCGCGGCGATTTCGGGGCGAAGCTGTTCTTCGGCGTGGGCGGAGGCGATCATGGGCAGGGTCGCGGCGGCGGCAGCGCCGGCCAGGAAGTCACGGCGATTGGGCATGGTGCAGTCTCGGTCATGGTGCTCGAGGAAGGATGATAGGGTAATCGCCCCGATTGCTGCCGGTCTCGCGCGCTCATGTACGTGTACATCCACGGTTTCAACAGCTCCCCCGCTTCCATCAAGGCGCAGCAACTGGAGGCGAAACTCCAGTCGCTGGGTCGTGGTGCGGACTTCGCGTGTCCGGCCCTGTCCCATTGGCCGCGTGAGGCGATGCGTCAGCTCGAAGCCCTGGTCGAGGGGCACGCGCCGGAATCCGTCACGCTGGTGGGCAGTTCGCTCGGCGGCTTCTATGCGACCTGGCTCACCGAGCGTCACGGCTGTCGCGCGGTACTGGTCAATCCTGCAGTGCAGGCGCACCTGGGCCTCGAGGCCTACCTCGGCCCCCAGCGCAATCTCTACACCGGCGACGCCTACGACCTGACGCGCGAGCACTTGGAGCAGTTGCGCGCCTTGCACGTGGCATCGCCCAAGCGCACCGATCGCTATTTCCTGATGGTGACCACGGGCGACGAAGTGCTCGACTATCGCGCCGCGGTCGACAAGTACACCGGCGCGCGGCAGTTGGTGGTCCAGGGTTCGGACCACGGTTTCGCGGAGTTCGAGCACCATCTCGACGCCGTGATCGCCTTCGGCGACGGCGCCGCCTGACCCGGCGGCTATAATCGCGCCCCCTTTCCCGGGTCCTCCCATCGTGAACGTGTTCTATGAAGAGGACGGCGCCTTCAAGGTCGGCGCCGTGCTCGCGGACAACAACACCTCGCTGCAGGTCGAGGCGGCGCACGGCAAGCGCAGCAAGATCAAGGCGAATGCCGTGGTGCTGCGCTTCGAGCAGCCCGGGCTCACGCCCTTCCTCGACGGCGCGAACAAGGTAGCCGACGAGCTGGATGCGAACTTCCTGTGGGAAGTGGCGCCGCAGGACGAGTTCGAGTTCTCCGCGCTCGCCAAGGATTACTTCGGTCACGAGCCTTCGCCACCCGAATCCGCGGGGCTGCTGATCCGCCTGCATGGCTCGCCCATGCACTTCTACAAGAAGGGCAAGGGCCGCTACCGGGCCGCGCCCGCCGATGCGCTGAAGGCGGCGCTCGCGAGCGTGGAACGCAAGCGCCTGCAGGCCGCCGCTCAGGCAGCGTACATGGAGAGCCTGACGCGCTTCGAATTGCCCGAGGCGTTCCGGCCGAAGCTCGACGAACTGCTCTACGAACCGGACAAGGGTTCCATCGAGTTCAAGGCGCTCGAGGCGGCGAGTGGCGTGACCGGGCTCGGACCCGCGCACCTGCTCGAGAGGTGCGGTGCGATCACGTCGACCCGCGACTACCACCTGAACCGCTTCCTGCGGGAACACTTCCCCGGCGGCACCGGCTTCGCTGCCCTGGAGCCGGCCACCGTGGCGATGGACCTGCCGCTCGCCGAGGTGCGTGCCTTCAGTATCGACGACGTGACGACCACCGAGATCGACGACGCGCTTTCGGTGACGCCGCTGCCGGAAGGCGGCTGGCGCATCGGCATCCACATCGCTGCGCCGGCCCTGGGCATCGCTCTGGGTGGCGATCTCGATCACATCGCGGCGAAGCGGCTGTCCACCGTCTACATGCCGGGAGGCAAGATCACCATGCTGCCCGAGCCGATCATCGACCAGTTCACGCTGGCCGAGGGCGAGACTCGACCGGTCCTCTCCCTGTATGCGCACGTGGGGGCCGATCTTTCGACGACGGGCTTCGATACGCGCATCGAGCGCATCGCCATCGCGGCGAACCTGCGCCACGACTCGCTGGAGGATCGCTTCAACGAATCCACGCTGGCAGCTGGTGCGATGGATTTCCCCTGGGGCCCCGAACTGCACGTGCTGTGGCGCTTCGCGACCCGTCTCGAGGCGGGGCGCGGCAAGGCCGACGCCGGACCCGACCGGCAGGACTACAACTTCTACGTCGAGGACGATCGCGTGCGCATCGTCGAACGCAAGCGCGGCTCGCCTGTGGACAAGCTGGTGGCGGAAATGATGATCCTCGCCAACAGCGAATGGGGCCGGCAGCTCGCGCAGGCAGACGTGCCCGGCATCTATCGCGTGCAGGGCGGCGGCAAGGTCCGCATGTCCACCGTCGCCGCCCCGCATGAAGGGCTCGGCGTGGCGCAGTACGCCTGGTCGAGCTCGCCGCTGCGACGCTATGTCGATCTCGCCAATCAACGGCAGATCGTGGCGCTGACCCTCGGCGAAGTGCCTCCCTATCGAAAGGGCGGCGACGAACTCATGATCGCCATGCGCGATTTCGAGCTGGCCTACGACGCTTATGCGGAGTTCCAGCGCGGCATGGAACGGTACTGGTGCCTGCGCTGGATCCTCCAGGAGCAGGCGCAGCGCACTCGCGCAGTGGTGATCCGGGAGAGCCTCGTGCGCATCGAGCGCATTCCGCTGTTCGTGCGGACGCCCTCGCTGCCGGAACTGCCCGCCGGCACCGCCGTGGAAGTGGAGTTCGCGGCCATCGACCTGCTGACCCTCGAATGCGATTGCCGGTTCGTGGGCAAGGTCGGCGAGGTCGCAGCCGTGCCCCAGTCCGCGTGACCGGGTGGGCGGGCTCACATACAATCTTCGCGTGCTTTCACTTTCCCTGCGCAGGTGCCCGCGAAACCCGTCTCCTCGGCGTCGCTGAGCTTCGACGATCTCGCGCCGCCCCCCGCCGGCAACCAGATCCTGCCGGTCGCGATCGCGCTCTCGCTGGTCGCTCACGCGGCGCTGCTGCTGCTGAAGTTCGTGCCGCCGGACGGCCGCCTGTTCGAGAACTTCAACGCCCCCATGGAAGTTGTGCTGGTGAACAGCAAATCCGCGCACAAGCCGGTGAAGGCGGACGCACTGGCGCAGGCGAATCTCGACGGCGGCGGCAACACCGAGGAGGACCGGCGCGCCAAGACCAACCTCCCGGCCATCGCCGACAGCACGACGAGCGAGATGAGCGTCGCGGCACAGCGCATCGAGCAGCTCGAGACCGAGGTGCAGCGCATGATGGCGCAGCTCAAGTCCGACTATCGCGCCGAGGCGCCGGCCGAAAACGCCAAGAAACCGCAGGACAAGCTTGAGGGCAAGGAGCCCATCGAGGTCGATCAGCGCAAACTCGAGATCCAGAAGCTCGAAGCGCAGATCGCGCGGCAGATGGATCAGTACCAGAAGCTGCCCAAGCGCAAGTTCATCGGTGCGCGCACCGAAGGCGTGGTGTACGCGCAGTACGTGGACGAGTGGCGCCAGAAGATCGAGCGTCTCGGCACGCGCAATTTTCCGGACGAGGCCAAGCGCCTGGGCATCTTCGGTTCCCTGCTGCTCACGGTTTCTATCCGGGCCGACGGCAGCGTCGAGAAGGTGGAGATCGAGCGGTCCTCCGGACACGAGGTGCTCGATCGCGCGGCGCGGAGAGTCATACAGCTCGGCGCGCCGTTCTCGCCGTTTCCGCCCGCGATCCGGAAGGAATACGACATCCTGTCGATCACGCGCAGCTGGTCGTTCACCCGTGCCGAAGAGCTGGTGAGCGAGTAGTGGCGAACCATTCCGGGAGCCCCGAGCCATGACCGACCGTTACGCCGTCATCGGCAATCCGATCGCGCACAGCAAATCGCCGGTGATCCATACGGCCTTCGCGCGGCAGACGGGCCAGGATCTCGTCTACGAGCGCATCCTGGGACCGATCGGCGGTTTCCAGGTGACGGTGGATGCGTTCCGTGCCGAAGGCGGGCACGGACTCAACGTGACGCTGCCGTTCAAGCTGGAAGCCTGCGACTACGCGACGGAGCTGAGCGATCGCGCCCAAGCGGCGGGTGCGGTGAACGTGCTCAAGTTCGAGAGCGCGGATGTGTTCGGCGACAATACCGACGGCGCGGGGCTCGTGCAGGATCTTCAGGGCAACCTCGGCCTGTCGCTGCGCGGCAAACGGATACTGATCGCCGGCGCGGGCGGGGCGGCCCAGGGGGCGATCGCTCCATTGATCGCCTGCGGCGTGGCGGATCTGGTGGTTGCCAACCGAACCGTGTCCAAGGCGCAGATCCTGGCGGAGCGATTCTCTACACGTGGTCCGGTGCGCGCCTCCAGCTTCGAAGGGCTGGCCACGCTGCGATTCGACGTAGTCATCAATGCCACGGCCGCGAGCATCGGTGGCGACAAGCCGCCCCTGCCGGCGCGCGTCTACGAAGACTGCGCGCTGGCCTACGAGATGATGTACGGCCGGGGGCACACGCCGTTCATGCAGCAGGCGCTCGCGGACGGCGCCGCGCGGGTCGCCGACGGCCTGGGGATGCTCGTGGAGCAGGCCGCCGAAGCGTTCCAGTTGTGGCGCGGCGTGCGTCCCGACACCGCGCCGGTCCTCGCCCAGTTGCGGCAGGAAACGTCCTGAGGCCGGCGCCCCGGCCGTGCTGAAAGCGATCGGCAAAGGCGTGTGGCACGCGTGCCTGGTGCTCCTCGTCATCGTGGTGATCTATCAGCTCTGGATGTTCGCCTGCATCTGCTGGTGGGTGTGGTTCAACCCTTCGTCTTCGAGTTTCATGGACGACCGGCTGGAGGTGCTGCAGTCGAAGAATCCGGCCGCGGAGTTGAAGCACAAATGGGTGCCGTACGAGAAGATCTCGGTGAATCTCAAGCGCGCCATCGTGGCCTCGGAAGACGCGAAGTTCGTCGATCACGAGGGCTTCGACTGGGAGGCGCTGCAGAAGGCCTACGAGAAGAACCTGAAGAAGGGCAAGATCGTCGCGGGCGGTTCCACCATCAGCCAGCAGCTCGCGAAGAACCTGTTCCTGTCCTCGAAACGCACGCCATGGCGCAAGATCCAGGAGGCGGTGATCACCGTGATGCTCGAGACGGTGATGAGCAAGCGCCGCATCTTCGAGATCTACCTGAACGTGATCGAATGGGGTAACGGCGTCTTCGGTGCCGAGGCGGCCGCCCGGCACTACTACGGGGTGAGTGCCGCGCAACTGAGTTCGGCGCAGGCGGCAAAATTGGCCGCCATGGTTCCGAATCCGCGTTTCTACGACCGGCATCGGTCCACCGGGTGGCTCGAGCGCAAGACCTCGATCATCCTGGTGCGCATGCCGGCGTCCGAGATTCCCTGAGATCGAGAAGAGGGCCGACCCGTATAATCCGGCCCGCTTCCTGCTCCACGCCTCGCATGTTCATTCACCCGCAGTTCGATCCCATCGCCTTCAAGCTCGGCCCCGTGGCCGTGCGCTGGTACGGGCTCATGTATCTCGCCGGCTTCGTGATCGGGCTCATGCTCGGGCGCAGCCGCGTGCGCAGCCAGCCGCAATCGGGCTGGACCTACAAGGACATCGACGACCTGCTGTTCTATGCGGTGATCGGTGTCGTGCTCGGCGGACGGCTCGGTTACGTGCTGTTCTACAAGTTCGCGGACTACGTCGCCAATCCGCTGCACGTGTTCTACGTCTGGGAAGGCGGCATGTCCTTCCATGGCGGGTTCCTCGGCGTGATCATCGCGATGGCCTTCTTCGCGTGGCGCCATCGCAAGCCCTGGCTCGCCGTCACCGATTTCATCGCGCCGCTGTGTCCCGCCGGGCTCGGCCTCGGGCGGATCGGCAATTTCATCAACGCGGAGCTCTGGGGGCGTCCGACCGACGTGCCGTGGGCGGTGGTGTTCCCCAACGTCGACAACCTGGCACGCCATCCGTCGCAGCTCTACGAGTTCGCGCTCGAGGGCATCGTGCTGTTCGCGCTGCTCTGGATCTTCTCGCGCAAGCCGCGGCCCCTGGGCGCGGTATCGGGCCTGTTCCTGATCGGCTACGGCGTGCTGCGTTTCATCGTCGAGTTCACGCGCGAGCCGGACGGCTTCCTCGGCCTGCTCGCCTGGGGCTTCAGCATGGGCCAGTGGCTGTCGTTACCGATGGTGGCCGCGGGCATCGTCATGTTCGCCTGGGCCTATCGCCGCCGGCCGGCGCTCACGGGCCGGTAGTCGTCCACGCCCGGGCGCGGCGGCCCCTTCGGGAGAATCCGGTTGTCGTCGTCTTCGCCGCTCGTTCTCGACCAGGTCACGCTGGTCTGCATCGACTGCGTCAACGTACCGTTGGCGCTGCAAGCCATGCGGCGGTCCATGGCCGCCTGCCGCTTCGCCCGCGCGTTGCTGTTCACCTCCGAACCGGTCGAGGCTTCGCCCGGCATCGAGGTGATCCCGGTCGCGCCGATCCGCAGCAAGCGCGAGTATTCGAAGACGCTGGTGAAGATCCTCCCTGCGCACGTGCAGACCTCCCACGTGCTGGTCATGCAGTGGGACGGCTTCGTCGTGCGCCCCGAAGCCTGGAAGCCGGAGTTCCTCGACTGGGACTACATCGGGGCTCCCTGGCCCGCCGACCTGAGCCCCTATCCCGTGGGCAACGGCGGGTTTTCGTTGCGCTCGAAGAAGCTGCTCGACGCCCTGCTCGACCCGTCGTTTCCCGAAGACCAGATCATCCACGAGGACCAGGCGATCTGCGTCCATTTCCGGCCGCGACTGGAAGCCGAGTTCGGCATCCGCATCGCGCCGGCGGACCTCGCCGCGCGCTTCTCGCACGAAACCACCCACGGCGGCGCGCCCACTTTCGGCTTCCATGGTCCGCAGAATCTGTGGGCCTACTGGAACGAGACCGACCTCGATTTTTTCGTGCGACACGTCTCGCGCCCGGTGTTGCGTTACCCCGAGGTGACGTGGTTGGCCCGCCACCTGTACGGCGCCGAACGTCTGCGTGAAGCCGCCAAAGTGGCGGCTGCCGCGCTGGTGGAGCAGCCGGACAGTTCGGAGTTGCTGGACATCCTCGCCAATGTCCGCGACCGCGCCAAGCCGCACGACTACAAGGCTAGATCCGAGCAGCGCTTCTTCCTCGGCCTGCTCAAACGCAACCTGCCCGACTATTTCCGCAATCGCCAGGTGCTGGAGATCGGCCGGGCGGGCGATCCGCCGGCGACGCTCGAATGGTTCGAACAGTGCCGGGTCACCGCACCTTCGGCCGCCGTTGGCAAGGCCGATGCCGAAGGCCCCGAGGCCTACACCGCGAGCGCCGAGAGCTTCGACACGATCGTGAGCTGCGAGACTCTCGAACATCTGCCGCACTGGCGCGACGTCTTCGAGAACGCCCTGCGCATGCTGAAGCGCGACGGCCTGATGCTGGTGAGCTGCGCGGGACTCGGCCGGCGCCAGCACGAAACCCGGCGTTTTCCGGCGCCCGGAGGATCGTCCGCGGACTACTACCGCAATCTCGGCTCGGAGGATTTCGAGGGTATCGACTTCGGTCGCCACTTCGCCTTCTGGTGTTTCCTCGAGGACCGGGTCGCCCACGACCTCACCTTCGTCGGCATCGGTACCGCCGCCCCCGAACAGCAGATCGCGACGCTGAAACGGCTCGCGACCGACACCGCATTCCTGATGAAGCGCAAGAACGTACTCGGCATTCACTGATGGTCGAGGCCGATCCGCTGGCGCAGGCGTTCGGCGCGTACCAGCGGGGTGACCATGCGGCCTGCCTCGCGCAGCTCGAAGCGAGCCGGCCGGTCTGGGCAACGCGTCCCGATGGCTGGCTGTTGTGCGGCGTCGCGATGCGCCATGTCGGCCGTCTTGCCGAGTCCGAGTCTGCCTATCGGCAGGCACTCGCGCTGAAATCCGACTACGCCGAAGCCTGGCAGAACCTCGGCAATCTCTACGCAGTCTGCGCCCGGCACGAGGCCGCGATGGAAGCGTATGCACGGGCGCTCGACGCCGGCCGCGCACCGGCGGATGCGGCGTCGTTGCTGGTCGCGATGTCCGCGAGCGCCTTCTCGTCCGGCCGGATCGATACCGCGCTGGAAGCGATCCGGCGTGCCGTCGCGCTCGCGCCCGCTTCGGGACCGGTGCAGAACCAGCACGGCAAGCTCCTGTGGGAATTGGGTCACACCGAGGCGGCGATCGAAGCATTTCGCGTGGCGGCTTTGGCCGAACCCGGTAATGCCCTGTTCGCGACCAACCTGCTCCTGGTCAGCCAGTTCTCGGAAGCTGCTTCGGAAGCGGATCTCTCAACGCTCGCCCGTGAGGCCGCCACCCGCATCGCGCGGCAGGTGCCCGATGCGTTGCGTGCGGAGTACCAGCCCGCGATGCCCGGCGGACGCATCCGCATCGCCTACCTGTCGTCCGACTTCCGTGCGAGCGCGCCGGGATTCTTCATCCGCAGCATCGTCGGCGGTCACGACCGCGACCGTTTCGAGGTCTGGCTGCTGTCGACTGCACCGGGCGGCGATCAGCTGACCGAAGCCATGCGAGCCCACGCCGATCATTGGGAAGACGTGTCCGCGCTCGACGCGGAAGCGCTCACGCGGTTCATCCGCGGTCTCGGCGTGCAAGTCCTCGTGGACCTGAACGGCTATACCGGTGGCCACCGGCTCGCCGTGTTCTCTGCCCGCGCGGCGCCGGTGCAGGTCTCCTGGCTGGGCTACGAAGGTTCGACCCAGCTCGAGGGCATGGACGTGTTCCTGGGCGACCCCCAGACGACGCCACCGGAAAACGAGGGCTGCTTCAGCGAGCGCGTGTTGCGCCTGCCCTTCGACTTTGCCTGCTATTCCCCGCCGGACTACGCCCCGGCCGTGGCCCCGACGCCCGCACTGGCGCGCGGGCACGTGACCTTCGGTTCCTTCAACAAGCTCGCGAAGCTCGGACCGCGCGTGCTCGCGTTGTGGGCGCGCATTGTGAACGCGGTGCCGGACTCCCGGTTGCTCATCAAGTGGCGCCACGCGCCGGCGGACTTCGCTCGAACCCGCATCCTCGACGCACTCGCGCGCGGTGGGGTGGGGCCCGGGCGCATCGAATTTCGCGACGCCACTCCGCATTCGGAGATGCTGAGCGAATACGGTGACATCGACATCGCACTCGATCCGACGCCCTTCTCCGGCGGCGCCACCACGTGCGACGCGTTGTGGATGGGCGTTCCGGTGGTCACGCTGCACGGTCGTCGCTTCGCGTCGAATCACACCGTGAGCCATCTCCGCGCGGCGGGCTTACCGGAGCTGGTCGCGACCGACGAGGATGCCTACGTCGCCATCTGCACCCGACTCGCCGGGGATCTGCCGGCGTTGTCTCGGTTGCGTCTCGGGTTACGCGAGCAGCTGAGCGCTGCGCCGCTGTGCTCGCCGCAGTTGTTCATGCGGCCGGTGGAGCGGTACTTCGAGGAACTCGCGATGAGCCCCGAGGCTCAGACCGGTTCGCGGAAAGCCGCACGCATCGAATCGATGATGGGCTCGAGCAGGTAGTCGAGCACCGTGCGCGGACCGGTGCGGAAGTAGACCGTGGTCTGCATGCCGGGCTTGAGCGGTTCCGTGGGTCCGGAGTTCATGGGCCGTTCCACCTTCAACCGCACGACGTAGGCGCTCATGTCGTCGCGCACGCGGATCGCGTCGGCCGACACGTATTCCACTGCACCTTCCAGCAGCGGCATCGTGCGGCGATTCCAGCCGGTGATCTGCATTTCCGCGCGGGCGCCGGAGCGCACATGGCGGATGTCCTTGGGCGCCACGGCGGCTTCCACGAAGATCGCTTCGCCAGAGGGTACGAGTTCGAGTACGGTCTGCAACGGCCCGACCGAGGAGCCGGGCGAGAGCGCCTTCAGGTTCATGACCGTGCCGTCGAGCGGTGCGGTCACGATGTCGCGCTGGATCTCGGCGCGCTGCGCGATGAGCTGCTGGTCGAGCTGATAAAGCCGTTCGTCGCTCGTTTTCAGTTCCTGGGAGACGGTCTCGAAGAAGCGGTTCTTCAGCTCCGCGAGACGCAGGTCGAACTCCGCGAGCCGCTGCTCGGCGCGGATGCTGTCGGCTTCGAGTTCGCCGAGGCTGGCACGTTCTGCCGCCTGGGCGCGCTTGATGTCGAGCAGCTTGTAGTTGGAGACGAAGCCGCGATCGACCAGTTCCTGGTTGGTCGCGAGCTGCTGTCCGACGATCTCGGTCGCCTCGCGCTGGGTCGATGCGCGATCACCGAGCTGCACGCGCTCGCTTCGGATCAGCGCCATGCTCCGCCGCATGGCGGATTCGGCGGCTGCCAGCGCATCGCGCCGGTTGCGGAATACCGTCTCCTCCTGCTTGAGGATCTGGGCGATGTCGCGTTCCTGCCGGCGCTTCAGCAGCGGCGGCGGGAACGCCACCTCGCTCGCCAGCACCTGTTCGGAACGCAGGCGCGAGTTGCGCGCCACTTCCGAGTCGTGGAGGTAGCGGATCGATTCGAACGCGGCCATCCGGGTCGGCTCGGTGATCTCCAGCAATGGATCGCCGGCCTTCACCGTCATGCCGTCGGTCACGTGCATGACACCCACGACGCCGCCCTTCGGATGCTGCACGGCGATGCGATCCGTGCGGACCTTGACGATGCCTTCGCTCACCACCGCGCCGTCGATCGGCGCGAGACCCATCCAGAGCAGGCCGCCGCCGACGAAGAACACGATGAGGCCCAGGCCCCAGAGCAGGAGCGGACGCGGATCGTCCGCGATGTGGCCGGCCTCGCCGATGCGGAACAGTTTGTGGAAGGCGCTTTGCATGGTGGTCTCAGGCGGCTTGCGGCACCGCGGTGGGTACGTAGCGCTGCATGACTTCGAGTCGTGGGCCGAACGCCTCGAGCGCACCTTCGCGCAGGACGAGGATGCGGTCCACGCCGGCCAGCACCGACGGACGGTGGGCGACCACGAATACGGTCACGCCGGCGGTCTTCAGGTCGGCCAGCGTGGCCTGGAGCGTGGCTTCGCCTTCACCGTCGAGGTTGGAATTGGGTTCGTCGAGGACGACGATGCGCGGATCGCCGAACAGCGCGCGCGCCAGGGCGATGCGCTGCTTCTGCCCGCCCGAAAGGGTGTTGCCGCCTTCCGAGACGGGCGTGTCGTAGCCTTGCGGAAGACGCAGGATGAGATCGTGGACGCGCGCACGCTGGGCGGCACGGACCACCTTGTCCGCATCGGGTTCGCCCATGCGGGCGATGTTCTCGGCGACCGTGCCGGTGAACAGCTCGATGGATTGCGGGACGTAACCGAGATGACGGCCGAGGTCATCACGATTCCATTGATCGAGGTCGGCGCCGTCGAAACGCACGTTGCCCGACGTGGGCTTCCAGAGCCCGACCAGCAGGCGTGCGAGCGTCGACTTGCCGGATCCGGATGGGCCGATGACGCCCACCGATTCACCCGGTGCGACGCCGAACGTCAATCCCTTGAGGATGGGCTGCTGCTTGCCTTGCACCGCGAACACCAGCCGCTCAACCGCAACCGCGCCTTGCGGCGGCGCCAGTTCGAGGCGGGCCGCGGAATTCGCAGGCACCTGCGCGAGGAATCCGTCGAGCCGGCGATAGGCGGCACGCGCCTCGGCGAACTGGGCCCACGAGGACAGCAGCTGCTCCACCGGCACGAGCGCACGGGAGGCGATGAAGGTGGCGGCGATCATCACGCCCGGCGACGTGTTCTGTTCGAGAATGAGCCACGCGCCCACGCAGAGCATCGTGATCTGCACCACTTGCCGTACCAGGCGGGTCAAACTCACCGTGGACCCGACCACGTTCGCGGTGAGCACCTGGTGCGACAGCGAACGATCGTTCAGCTCGGACCAGCGGCGGCGTGCAGCGGGCAGCATGCCCAGTGTCAGCACGCTCTCGGCATTGCGTGCAACGGTGTCGACGAAGCGCGAGGACTGCGCCATCTCGCGATACATGGTGTCGAGCGCATTGCGGGACAGCTTCTCGTTGACGAAGCCGACGGCGAACAAGGTGAAGGCCCCGCCCAGCGCGAACAGGCCCAGCGTCGGGGAGAACAGGAAGATCACCAGCAGGTAGATCGGCAGCCAGGGCGCGTCGAAGAGCGCGAACACGCCGGCACCCGTGATGTAGTTGCGCAGGGTGTACAGATCGCGCATGCCTTCCGGGTAGGCCGGATGCTCGGGACGACCGCCTTGCGTGACGATGGCGTCGAAAATCTTCGGCGCGACCTTGCGATCGACCCATACGGTGATCACGACCAGCAGGCGCGAGCGCAGGATCTCGAGCAGCATGATCAGGACCAGCGTGCCCGCGATGCCCAGCGTCAGGTAGAACAGCGTCGATTCGCTGCGCGAAGTCATGACGCGATCGAACACGGCCATCCAGTAGAACGACGGGCCCAGCATCAGCAGGTTGACGACGAAGCTGAAGCCGGCCACGGCGTAGAACAGGCGGCGATGGGACCAGAGCAATTCGCGCATGCGTTGGGGAATCAGGAGTTCGGCAGGGCGCGGTGGCCACGGCGGCGGAGCGTCACCCGGACGCGCGCCACGGCGCGCGGTGTCCGCAACAACATATCGGCATCCGCACCCCCGGACTTGAGCTTCATTCCCAGGTCGGTCAGGTCCACGTTCAGGGTCTCCACCTCGAGGGCGGCGTCGCCCCAGCCGAGCTGAACGTGGGCATCGGCATATGCGGCGAAACTGCGTTCCGACAGGGCTCGGCGGGCGCCAGGGTGGTTCCAGGCGTCGCCCGACAGGTCGTGGGGGACGTCGAGGTCGAGCCGCCCGCCTGGTCGCAGCAGGCGGGCGCACTGACGCAGGAAGATCTCCAGGTCGGGGACCTTGGCGGGCCAATCGCCCGCGTCGACCTGGTCGAAGCTGTCCGGTAGGAGGCTGATGCGGCCGTAGCGGACGGTGTCGAAGGGCGTTTGCATCGGGAGGGCCGACGCGCTGGCACCGAGTGTGATGTCCGCGGCGGGGTTGTCGCGATCCACGCACAGGCAGTCGGCCAGGGGTACGGAGAATCCACCGAACTTCAGCCGCAGCGGAAGCGGCGCCGGCTCCGGGGATGCCTGGGCGGCGGCCAGTCGAGCGAGGTGGGGCGCGAGGATCGCGGTCATCGAGCGATCCGCAGCCCAGCGCTCCCCGGCCTCGGCGAGTGCCGTGCGCTGTTCCGCATCGGCGCAAAGTTCAGCGCATGCGTCCACGATGCCTTCATAGGGAGCGAGCCGTACCGCGTCCGCGATGCCGGGTTCCAGGGCAGTGTCGGCACCGGCTTCTGCGACGATCGCCTTGCGGTTCTGCAACAGGTACGTGAGCCGAACGATTTCGAGGATCTTGGCCGGATAGAGGTGCAGGTTGAGCACCACCTTGGCTCGGGCGATCCAGGCGTCACGCTCGCTGCCGTAGACGCCGAACAGTTGAGCGACGGTCAGCCCCCGGGCACGCAGTGCTTCGAGGATCTTCAGCCGGCGTTCGTTGACCGAGCCGTAGAAGAGCACGTCCACGTCCTCCGCCGGCGCCAGCGCGATGCGATTCAGTTCCGGTACGCAGCCCATGGGCACGTGGACGACCGCGCGCGCTACCCCCAGCGTCGCGAACGTTTCGATGTTGCGCTGGCTGTAGTCCCAGGTCTCGCACCGTTCCACGAGCGCGCGCAGGCCCGCATGCCACCAGCGCGATCCGGCGTCGATCTGTTCGAGGTTGTAGATCACCGAGCCGGCCGGAATGGCGGGCGCCGCCGCTTCGCTCACGAGATTGGAGCCGAGCACGATGTGAACGGCGCCCGCGGTGAACCGGTTGTAGTCGATGCCGCAGGCGTAGCCGTTGGCGCGGATCGCGTAGTGGAGCGTCTCGGCCACTTCGGCGAAGGCGGCCGAGTGGCGGTAACCCGGCGGCGAGATGACGACGACGCGGAAGGCGGGCGCTGGCATCGCTCGAGCTCCGGACGGCGGGCGGCTCAGTACTCTCCGCCGAGGTTCTTCTTGCGGTAGTACTCCGCGAACGCGGCTTTCAACTGGGTCGCGCGATCACGCACCGCCTGCGGCGCGGCCGGGCCGACGCCGTAGAAGTACAGGTCGTGGCTCACGTAGTCGGTGAACCAGCCGTGGACGGCGAAGAACGCGTCGTGGTGGAGCAGCTGGGTGAAGTCGGTTTCCACCAGGTTGCGGTAGTAGTTCTGGCCGGTGGCGACGGTCAGCGGCGAATCGAACGGCGTCGAATCCGACGTGCCGTGTTTCTTGCGACCGATCGACGCACAGGTCATGACCAGGAGCCCGTCCTCGCGCACCAAACGCTGCATGTTGAGCCAGGTCTCACGCCAGTTCGGGTTGTGCTCCATCATCTCGCACGAGATCACCACGTCGAAGGACCGCGCCGGCGCCGTGTAGTCCTGGCCGGGACAGACGACGTCCACGCCCTTGCCGGGACCCACGTCGATGCCGGTGTAGTCGCAACCTTCGAACAGCGGCCGGACCGAGCCGTTGATGTCGAGACTGCCGATCTCGAGGACTTTCTTCGCCTGGAAATACTCGGGCAGGTTCTGGCGCAGGTTGGAGACGTAGAAGATCTGTTGCGGGTGGGCCAAGCGACTTGCTCCGGGGAATTCAGGGTGCCGCGGCGCGTTCGAGCAGCGCCACGTGCGGTTGCATGCGGTCGGCAGGCTGCGGCTCCTTCACCGCGAGCGCCCACAGGTCGAAGGTGGGACCGCCCTTCATGGCGACGGTGCCGAAGCCCGCTTCCACCAGGCGTTTGCCGAGGCTGTCACGGGTGAAGCCGGTCTTGTGCGCCATGTACGTCCGGCCGCGCTCGATCCACCAGCCGTGGCCGAAGAGCACGTCCAGCGCGGTGATGGGCGGGCCTTCCGCGCCGTTCACACGCGTGCGCATGATGACGGTGTCGGCACCGCCTTCAGCCACGACCTTCGCCACGGCCTGCAGGTCCGGCAGCGTGACCAGCAGGAAGCCGTCGGGCTTCAGCACACGGCGGAACTCGCGCAGCGCGATGGGTACTTCGTGCGCGAACAGGTGTTCGAGATTGTGCGAGGACCACACCGCATCGACGCTGGCGTCGGCAACACCGCGCATGTCCGTGAGGGACGCGACGATGTCGGGCTCGACGTTAGGATCGATGTCGAGGCGCAGTTCACGCCAGCCGCCGAGGCGGAACACCGGCGAGAGCTTGTCGGGAAGGCGCGGGCCGCAGCCCACGTTGAGGACGACCTTGGTCATGCGATCTCCAGGGAGTGGCGCTGCGGTATCGGGGCCGCAGTGCGCTCCGCGAGCGCATTGCGCAGACGGGCGACTGCTTCGGGCCAGGCAGCGGGTTCGATCTGACGGAAGATCCGGAGGCCCGGATACCAGGCCGTGGAATTGCTCTCCATCCAGCGCCAGTCGGCGGCGAAATGCAGGATTGCCCAGGTCTCGATGCCGAGCGCCGCGGCGAGATGCGCGGTGGAAGTATCGGAACTGATGACGAGATCGAGCGTCTGCATGATCGCGGCAGTGTCGCCGAAATCCTTCACCTCCGCCGCGTTGTCGACGATGCGGCCGGGCAGCGGATGCTTCTCGAGATCCTTGCGTCCATCGCCCTGCTGCAGGATGTGCCACTCGACGCCGGGTACGTCGAACAGCGGCAGCAGTGGACCGAGCCGCGGCGAGCGCACCCGATCATTCGCCACTTGCGGATTGCCACCCCACACGAGACCGACACGCAACGCGCGATCGCGACGAGGCCCGACGCGGGCGCGCCAACGGGCAGCGAGATCTTCAGGTACACCGAGGTAGGGAATCGTCGCAGGAAAGTTCGCGGCGCCGATGCCCAGCCGGGCGGGAGCGCTCAGCAATGGCGCGTGCAGATCGAAGTCCGGAAGCGCTTCGCCGGCTTCGAACACCGCCTCGACGCCGGGCAGTCCCGCCGCGAGCGGCTTCAACCCTGCCTGCAATTCGAGAATCACGCGGCCGCCGCGCGCGGCCACCAGCGGCACGAAGCGCAGGAACTGGAGCGTGTCGCCGCAACCCTGTTCCCAGTACAGCAGGACGCGCCGCCCGTTCAGCGGCTCGCCCTTCCATTCCGGTTTCGGATACACACGTGGTCGCAGATCCGGCTTGGCGAGACGCCATTCGTACTCGCGCAGCCCTTCGTCGAACCGGCCCAGCGTCAGCAGCGAGGTGGCGAGGTTGTAGTGGGCCTGCACTTCGTTCGGCTTGCGCGACAGGATCTCGCGATAGCAGGCGATGGCCTGCTCGACCTTGCGCGCGCGCTGGAGTGCGACCCCCATGTTGTAGTGCGTCTCGGGTGGGCAGTCGGGCAGCCGGAGCGCACGCTCGTAGCATTCCGCCGCCTCGTCGAACTGTTCCAGGTCGTTCAGCACGTTGCCCAGATGGCCCCACGCTTCGGCGAAATCGGGGCGGTACGCGAGTGCGCGACGCGCCGACTGCTCGGCGGCGGCCAGGTCGCGCAGTTCGCGCTGCACATCGGACAGAAGACTCAATGCCTGGGCCTGACGCGGATCGATCGCCACCACCTTGCCGTAGGCTTCGCGCGCCTGCTCGAGCCGCTTGGCATTCCGGAGCAGATTGCCGAGATTGAGCCACGCGTCGGCGTAGTCGGGCATGAGCTCGACGGCCCGGCGGTAGGCACGCTCCGCACCGGCGCCGTCGCCGAGCGCACGCCCGACCACGCCGAGCAGGCACCAGGCGTCGGGGCGCAGCGGATCGTCCATCAGGGCCGCGCGGGCGACCATGCGGGCGAGCTGATGCCGCTTGCGTTGATACAGCGCGAAGGCTTCCGCGAGCAGTTGCGACGGTTGCGCCGATGGCACCGGACTCGGGTTCCGAGCGCTGCGTTTGGCGGCGGGCAAACGGAAATCCGAACGCAGCGCAGCCTCGACCCGCTCGACCACGCCGCCCCAGTCGCCCAGGGCGGTCTGTCGGAACAGGCGCACGCCGGGATACCACGGGCTGGTGTCGCCGAGTCCCCAGCGCCAGTCCGAAGCGTGGTGCAGCAACACCCAGGTCTCGCAACCGAGCGCCGCCGCGAGGTGCGCGGTCGAGGTGTCCGAGCTGATGACGAGATCCAGCGTGCTCATGATGGCTGCGGTGTCGGCGAAGTCCTCCGCCTCGGCACCGAGGTCGCGCACGTGCTTCGGCAGCTCGAATGCGACGAGGTCCTTGCGACCATCGCCCTGTTGCAGCAGCACCCATTCCACGCCGGTCAGCGCGAACAGAGGCGCCAGCGGGCCGAGCCGCGGCGAACGCAATCTGTCGCTCTTCACGTTCGGATTGCCGGCCCATACCAGGCCGATGCGCGGCTTGCGGCGTTTGCCGAGGCGCTGCTTCCAGTGATCCAGCACGTCCACGGGCGGATGCACGTATGGCCGTGCGACGGGCAGGTTGGACTCGTCGATGTCGAGGATGCGCGGGACGCTGAGCAGCGAGGCCCAGCAGTCGAAGGCCGGCAACGCTTCGCCGGTTTCGACGACGTCCACCACGCCGTCGAGCACCTGCACCAGCCGGCGCAGCCCTGGCTGCACCTCCATGACGACCTTGCCGCCACGCGCGACGACCAGCGGAACGAAGCGCAGGAACTGCAGCACATCGCCGTAGCCCTGTTCCCAGTGCAGGAAGATGCGGCGGCCCTTCAGTGCTTCGCCGCGCCATTCAGGTTTCGGGTAGTCGCGCTTCGGCGGCTGGTTGCGTGCGTGCCGCCATTCGTACTCGACCAGACCTTCGCGCACTCTTCCGAGCATCAACAGCGCGAGTGCCTTGTCCCAGTGGGTGTCGGCAAGCTGGGGTTCGAGGCGCTCGGCGGCTTCCAGGACTTCGAGCTGCGCGTCGGGCTGGGCGTTGGCGCCGAGCGCCACGGCGAGATTGGTGAGTGCGCTGCGGTTCTGCGGCGCGAGCGCGACTGCCTGGCGATACAGGGGCAGCGACGCCTCGACGTGATCTTCCTCGCGCAGCAGGTTGGCGTAGTTGCCGAGCATGTCGGCAAAATCCGGCTTCCAGCCGATGCCGCGACGGTAGGCGAAGCGGGCGAGGTCGAAGCGCCGCTGGCGACGGAGCGCCACGGCGTACACGTTCCAGGCGTCGGGCCGTTCGCAGCCTTGCTCGATGGCCGCCTCGGCCAGTTCGCAGGCGCGCGTGTTGTCTTCGCGATTCAGGGCCTCGATGGCGGCAGCCAGCGAAGTCTCGTGTGTCGCGCCCGTGGCGCGAGCTGCGTCGCTCTGGGGCGCGATCTGTGCGATGCGGGTTTCCCAGTCACGAACGAAACCGGCCGTGTCGAACAGCGGCGAGCAGCCTCGCTGAACCACCAGGCGATCGCGCAGACGTTGCCGGCGGGTCGAGTTGCGCGCGAGCTCGATGGCCAACGCGACATAGCTTTCGACGTCGCGTGCGATCAGCTCTTCGAAGCCCACGGCGGTGAGCAGGCTCGCGCCGACCCGCGTGGCGAAGGTGCGACCGGTCACGGTGATGGCAGGAAGCCCGGCCCACAGCGCGTCGCTCATGGTCGTGTGCGCGTTGTAGGCGAAGGTGTCGAGGAACACGTCGGCGAGCGCGTGGCGCGCGAGATGCTGCGGCTTCCTGAGGCGCGGTGCGAACACCAGACGATCCAGATCGATGCCGTGCGCCTGTGCTTGCGCGCGCAGGTTGCGGCGCATTGCCTCGTACCCGTCTATGAGCCAGAGGACACTGCCAGGAACGGCCGCGAGGATCTTCATCCAGGCCGAGAACACTGCCGGATCGATCTTGTAGTGGGCGCAGAAGCTGCAGAATACGACCGCCTTCCCGGGCAGGCCGACTTCCGCACGGGTGGGAATCTCCGCCGCGATCGTCTGCTCGTCGTCGTTCGGTTGATAGCAATGCGGCATCGGCAGCAGGCGCTCGGTGTAGTACGGCTGCTGCGACGGCGGCGCGACGATGCCGTCGACGAGGGCGTAGTCGATGAACGAGGCACCCATGGATCCGGGGTAACCGAGCCAGGCCACCTGCACGGGCGCCGGCCGATGGGCGAGGATCGCGGTGCGGGCTTCGCGGGTATACCCCTTGAGATCCACGAGGACGTCGATCTCGTCGGCATGGATGCGGGCCGCGGCGCCCTGGTCGGTCAGGGTCGAGAGGTCGACGAAGTGCTCCGCCTCGGCGCGGATGCGGGCGCGGTAGTCGGAACCGTCCTCCGGTCCGTGCGAATAGGCGAAGATTTCGAAGCGTGCGCGGTCGTGGCGCTTGAACAGCCCGAGCATGAGATGGGCGGTGGCGTGATCGTGGAAATCCGCCGACAGGTAGCCCACGCGAACGCGCTGGTGGGATCCCTTCCAGGGGTGGCTCGCAAAGGGCGTGACATCCTTCGCGACGAACTCGGCGAAGCGCTTCGCGATGGCGAGCTGGTCGGCTTCGTCGATCGGGCCGGGAAAAGCCGTGAACGGAAACGGGAGCGCCGGATAGCCGCCGGTGCCCGCTCCTCGGACCGCCGGCTGGAGCAGCGTGGCGTCCAGTTGTTCATAGCCACGCCAGTCGCACAGCTTCTGTTTCAGGGCGAACGCGAAGACGAAGGCGCTCGGGTCGGTAGCGTAGTCGGGCGCCGCGCGTTCGAGATAGGTCAGCGCTTCGTCCACTCGATCCACACGGGCGAGCGCGGTACCCAGGTTGACCCAGAGCGCGCGCTCGGTGAGGCCCAGCGCTTCAGCGCCGCGCAGGGCTTCCAGGGCGGCGCTGTTCTGGTTGATGCGCAGGCGGTTGAGGCCGAGCTGGAACTTGACCACCGCGTGGTCCGGCATGAGCCCGTCCAGCCGCTGGTAGAGCATCGCCAGCGCGCGATGGTCGCCCTGCTGTTCGAGCAGGTGACCGCCTTCGAGCAGGAAGCCGGCGTGGTCGAGCGCGTTCGGCAGGACCTTGTGGAAAAGGGTGATCGCTTCGTCGCGCCGTCCCGCTTCGCGAAGTGCGCGCAGCACGGCGGCCTGGCGAGCGAGATCGTACGGAGCCAGGGCTGCCAGGCGGGAGGCGGCATCTGCCCCGAGGTCGGCGCGCCCGGCAGCCGCGCCGCGGCGCGCCAGCTGTTCGAGAGCGGCTACGTGGCCGGGATCGCGCTCCGCGGCATGGGCGTAAGCATCGAAGGCTCCGCCCTCATCGCCGACGTCGGCGAGCGCGTTGCCGAGGTTGAACCAGACATCCGCGTGCCGATCGTGGGTGACCAGCGCCCGGCGGTAGCTTTCGGCCGCGGTGCCCGGGTCGCCGCCGGCCCGTTGGGCGATGCCGAGCAGGAACCACGCTTCGCCGTCGGCGGGACGGTCGGCCAGGTGGACGCGGGCCATGCGGCCGGCGGTCGTCGGATCGCCGCGCTGGAGTGCGTCGAGAATAGGCTGAAGCTGCAGGTCTGCCATGGGCGCTTTTTCTTGAAAGCCTCGAAAAAACAAGGGCCGCGTGTGGCGGCCCTGTTTTTCTTGCGCCCCGGGGACCGGGGAATGCGACCGCCCACGGGGCCGTTAACGGCCGACCGTGGGCGGTCTGTAGCGTTTCGGCGCGAGCGCCGGGGGTCTGGTTACCAGCGAATGTCGCTTGCATCCAGCGCCGCGACGCCGGGCAGGTTGATCTTCATGTCCGTGACCCCGTTGCCGTCCGTGTCCACTTCGATCGCACCGGAGCGGAGGATGGCCTGCGGCGAGCCGCCGTTGGCGTAGTCCGTGGCGTCCGTGGCGATCGAACCGACACCCCCTGTGATGGCGTTCAGGTCGATGATGTCCGCCCCGCCCACGCCCGCCGCGAAGCCGGTGATCGTGTCGAGCACCGCGCCGGTGGAATCGCCGGTGGAGGTGAAGATGAACACGTCCGCGCCGCTGCCTGCCGTGTAGTTGTCCGCGCCCGCTCCACCGGTCACGCTGACCCCGGTGGTGCCGCTGAACACGAAGGTGTCGTTGCCGGTGGTGCCGACCACGGTCTCGACGTTCGACACATTCAGGGACCCCGTGGACATCATCACCACGCGATCGGTGGTGCCGGCAGTGCCGACCACGCTCTCCACGCCGCTCACCGAGATCGTCCCCCCGCTCAGCATGGCCACGCGATCGGTGGTCGCCGCGGAGCCGAGTATCGACTCGATGCCGGAGACCGACACCGAAGTGCTCAGCATGGTGACGGAGTCGCTGGTGCCGGCGGTGCCGAGCACGCTGTCGACCTGGTTCACCGCCAGGGACGTGGTGCCCAGGTAGCTCACCACGTCGGTGGTGCCGGCGGTGCCGACGACGGTTTCGATGGCGCTTGCCGCCACCGGTCCCGCCGAGAGCATCGTGAGCGAATCGGTACCGGTGGAGCCGATCACCGTTTCGACGCCGGAAATCCGCAGGCCGCTGGTCGCGCCCAGGAGGTTGACCACGTCGGTGCCCGCGCTGCCCAGCACCGTCTCGAGGAGCGAGACCCCGGCCGTGCCGGCGGCGAGCAATCTCACCACTTCCACGGTGCCGGCCGCAGTCCCGATCACCGACTCGATCGCGGAGACCGCGACGGTGCCGTTTCCGCGCATCTGGAGGATGTCCGTGCCGGCCGATCCGATCACGCTTTCCACCAGGGTCGCGGCCAGCGTGCCGGCCGCGAGCAGCGAGACCGTATCGGTCCCGGCGGAGCCCGTCAGCGTTTCAACGGCGCTGACCGCCATGCTGCCACCGGTGAGCATGGTAAGAACATCGAGGCCGCCGCTGCCGACGACGGTGTCGACCAGCGACACGCCGAGCGAGCCGGCGGCCAGCATGTTGACCACGTCGGTCGTGGCCGTCGTCCCGAACACCGTTTCGATTGCACTGACCGCCACGGTACCGGCGGCTAGCAGTCGAACGCCATCGATGACGCCCGTAGTTCCGATCACCGTTTCGACGCCGGAGACCGCAAGCGTGCCGCCGGTCTGCATGGTGACGTTGTCGCTGCCCGCGGTTCCCACGACCGTTTCGATGCCGGAGATCGAGAGGGCGCCAGCGGCGAGCATGTTGACGCGATCCGTCAGGCCCGCACCGCCGACCACGCGCTCGACACCGTTGACCGCCAGGGTCGTGGTCGAGCCGAGGAAGTTGACCACGTCGGCGCCGCCGGAACCCACCACCGTTTCCACCAGCGACACGCCCAGCGTACCCGCACCCAGCATGGTGACGACGTCGGTCGCGGCGGTCGTGCCGACCACGCTCTCGACGTTGCTCACCGCCAGCGCGCCGGCGCCGAGCATCGTGACGATGTCGCCCACGGCGGTCGTGCCCTGCACGGAACCGATGCTGCTGACAGCGATGGAGCCGGCGGCGAGCAGGGTCAGCACGTCGGTGGCGCTGGCGCCGATGATGGTGTCGGTCCCTCCGCCTCCGCTGTATGCGAGCGAACCGGCGGCCGCGAGTCGCACCGTATCCGCCACGGCGCTGCCGATGACGGTTTCCACGGCCGACACCACAAGCGTGCTCGCGGCTGCGGACAGGATTCGTACCGCGTCGGTGGCTCCAGCGGAGCCGATCACGGTCTCCACCGAGCTGACGGCGAGTGTTCCGCCGGCCAGCATGACCGCCACGTCGGTGCCCGTGGACCCGAGCACCGTTTCCACGGCGCTGACGGAAATCGTTCCGGCACTGAGCAGTGCGATCGTGTCACCGGTGTTGGTCGTGCCCACGACGCTCTCGATGTTGCTCAGGCGTACCGGCGCCGCCGCCAGGCTCGCGCCCAGCAGATTGACCGTGTCCGCACCGGCGGCACCGATGACGGTCTCGACGTTCGAGACGTTCAGCGTTTCGTTGGCGAGCAGGACCGCGATGTCCGCACCGGAGCTGCCGATGACCGACTCGATCTCGGACAGGGAGATTCGGCCGGCTGCGATCATGGTGACGCTGTCCGCCGCTCCGGCGGTACCGACCACCGTCTCGACCGCGTTCACCGCGACCGTGCCGGCGGCCAGCAAGCGCACGGTGTCGGGCGACGCCGTGCCGGCCGTACCGATCACCGTTTCCACGTTGCTGACCGAGAGCGTACCGCCGCCGATCAGGGCAACGACGTCCGTACCGCTCGCGGCGCCGATGACCGATTCGATCGCCGACACCGACAGGACGCCGGCCGCGAGCAGGGTCGCCACGTCGGCCGTACCGGCGGTACCGATCACGGTCTCGATCGCGGAGAGGCTCACCGCGGTGCTGCCCGTCAGGCGAACCACGTCGATGGCGGCCGTACCGATGACCGATTCGACGGCGCTGACGGCGATGTTGCCCGCGACCAGGAGTCGCACGACATCGCTGGTGCCGGCGGTGCCGACGACCGTCTCGACGCCGTTCACCGCCAGCGTTCCACCGCCCAGCATGGCGACGGTGTCGGTGCCGATCGTGCCGAGCACGGTGTCGATGGCCGACACGGACACTGTGCCGGTGCCGAGCAGGGCGATCACGTCACCGGTGCCGGTGGTGCCGATCACCGTCTCGATGGCCGACACCGACAGGGTGCCGGCGCTCAACACGGTGATCGCATCGGTGGTGGCCGCGCTGCCGATCACGGTTTCCACGTTCGATACCACCAGCGGTCCGACGCCCAGCATGCGGATCACGTCGCCCGCGGTGGTGCTGGCGATGATCGTGTCGACCGCGGACACCGCCACATTGGCGGCGGTGAGGACGCGCAGCGTATCGGTGCTGGCGGCCGTGCCGATGACGGTTTCGATGCCATTGACCGCCAGCGTGGCGGTGGCGAGCAGGGTGAGCGCGTCGACGGCAGCGGTGCCGGTGACCGTCTCGATGTTCGAGATCACGACGCTGGTGCCGGTGCTGCCGATGAGGGTGAGCGAGTCGGCGCCGGCCGTGCCGATCACGGATTCCACGCGCGAGGTGGCGATGGTGCCGGCGGCGAGCAACGTCACGGTATCCGCGCCGGTGCCTCCGATGACCGATTCGATCTGGGAAATCGCCAGGGCGCCGCTCGCCAACAGGCTGACGGTGTCGCCGGCAAGGGTGCTGCCGACGACGCTCTCGACGTTCGACAGCGCGATCGTGCCGACGTCGATGCCACTGCGCAGCATGGTGACCACGTCGGTACCGGTGTTGCCCACGACCGTCTCGACGACGGAGACCGCGATGTCGCCGCTCGCCTGGAGGCGCACCACATCCGCCGCCGACGAGCCGATGACCGTTTCGACGTTCGAGGTGGAGAGCGTGCCGGCCGCGAGCATCCGCACGACGTCGCCGGTGGCGGTGGAGGCGCGGACCGATTCGATGCTGTTGACGCGCAGGTCCGCTGCATTGGGTCCGAACACGACCACGGTATCCGTGGTCGCAAGGGTACCGGTGACCGAGTCGATGGCGCTGATCGAGATGGTGCCGCCGCCCAGCAGGGCGACCGCGTCGGTGGTGGCAGTGCCGCCCACCACGGATTCGACCTGGGACAGCGCCCAGACCGGGCTTTGCGTGCCGAGGAGCAGGACGGCATCGCCGGTGGCAGTGGTGCCGATGACGGTCTCGATGCTGGACACCGACACGGCGACGGAGCTGGCGCCGAGCAATCGCAGGACGTCGACCGCGGACGAGCCGGTGATCGACTCGACGGCGGAAGCGGCGAGGGTGCCGCTGCTCAGCATCTGCACGGCGTTGTCGGTGGCCGCGGTCCCGATGACCGATTCGATGCCGCTCACCGCGACGGTGACGCCGCCTTCGAGCAGCACCACGGTGTCGGTGGCCACGCTGCCGACGACCGTTTCGATACGACTCACCGAGAGGCTGCCGCCGCCCAGGAGGGTGACCACGTCGGCACTCGCCGAGCCGATCACGGTTTCGAAGGCGGAGGCAGACACGCCGCCGCTGCCGAGCAGCGACAGCACGTCGGTGGTGCCCGTCGTGCCCGTGACCACGTCCACGGCGGACACGGCGATCGCATTGCCGCCCCTCATGAGCACGACGTCGGTCGTGGCGGTCGTGCCGATCACCGACTCCACCAGGGAGACGTTCAGGGTCTGCGTGTTGAGCATGCGCACGACATCGGTCGCGGCCGTCGTGGCGACGACGGTCTCGACGGCGCTCACCGCGATCGTTCCGGTTTCCGCGAGCGTCACCACGTCGACGCCGCTCGAGCCGATCACGGAATCGATCTGGCTCACGTACAGCGTGTCGGCGGAGAGCATGCGCACGAAGTCGCCGGTGCCGCCGCCCACGACGGTTTCCACTTCGGACAGCGCGACGCCGGTGGTGCCGATGAGTTCGACCCGATCGAGGTTGGAGAGCGTGCCCACGACGGTGTCGATGGCACTCACCGAGAAGGTGAAGTTCGGGCTGAGCAGCGTGAGCACCTCGCCCGTGGCCGTGGTGCCGATGATGGATTCGATGGCCGACACGGCGATCGGCGCCGTGCCGAGCACGGTGAGGCTGTCGGTGCCGGCCGTGCCGACGACCGTTTCGATGGCCGAGGTCACGAGCGCTTGCGCGCCGAGCAGGCGCACGGTCTCGATGCCGACGCCGCCGAGGACGGATTCGACCAGCGAGGTGTACACGGTGCCTGCGCCCAGGAGGCGCAGCACTTCCGTGCCGCCGGTGGTGCCGGTGACGGTTTCCACCAGGCTGACCGCCGTGGTGCCGGCGCCCAGCATCGTGATGCGGTCGGTGCCGCCGCTGCCGAGCACCGTGTCGACGGCGCTCACCGCCAGGTTCGCGCCGTTGTCGAGCAGGGCCACGGTCTCGGTGCCGGCAACGCCGATCACCGTTTCCACCGTGGAGATGCGGAGGGTTCCGGCGCCGAGCATCGTCAGGGCATCGGCCGAGCCGGTGCCGATCACGGTCTCGATCGCGCTGATGGCGAGATCGCCGGCGGAAAGCATGCGCACGAGATCGGTCGCGGCCGTGACCGAACCGAGGACCGTCTCCACGCCCGACACGGCGGCGATGCCGCCGCCGATGAGCGCGATCACGTCGTCGGTCGTGGTCGAGCCGGTACCGAGTACCGTTTCGATGCCGGAGATGCTCAGCGTGCCGGCTTCGAGCATCGCCACCGTGTCGGTGCCGAGACTGCCGAGCACGGATTCGATGGCGCTCACGCTCACGTTGCCGGCGCCGAGCAGGGTGATGCGGTCGTTGGCGGCCACGGTACCGATGACGGTGTCTACCGCGCTGATACCGACGCTGGCTGCGGTTGCGAGTGCGACCGAGTCGACTCCGGCGCTGCCCAGCACGGTGTCGATGTCGCGGATCGTCAGCGTCTCGCCGGAGGCGAGCAGCCTGACGACGTCGCCGGTGGCGGTGGTGCTGCCCTGGACCGATTCGACGTTCGACACGGCGAGCGTGCCGATGGCGAGCATCCGCACGATCTCGCCACCGGTGGTGAGGCCGATGACGGTTTCGACGTTGCCCATGGCGACCGTACCGGCCTCGAGCAGGCTGACGGTGTCAGTACCGACAGAGCCGGTGACGGTGCTGATGGCCGAGATCGAGACCGCTCCGGCGCCCAGCAGGATGACGTTCTCCGTGGCGGCCGATCCGATGACCGTGTCGACTGCCGATACGGCGAGGCTCGTGCCCGAGAGCATCGTGACGCTTTCCGCCGCGGCCGTGCCGATGACGGATTCGATCGCGGAGATGGTGACCGCGTCGGCGCCGAGCAGGCGCAGCGTATCGGTGGTCGCCGTGGTGCCGATGACGGTATCGATCGCGCTCGCGGCGAAGGTGCCGCCGGAGAGCAGGGTGACGCTGTCGACGCCGGCCGATCCCATGGCGGTCTCCACGCCGGAGACCGACACGTCGGCACCGCCGATGATCGCGATGGTGTCGCTGGTGCCGACGGAACCGAGGACGGTGTCGATTGCGGAGACCGACACGGCGAGCGCGTTGGCACCCAGGAGGCGCAGCACGTCCGCCGCGACGTCACCGGAGCCGACGGCGGTCTCGATGTTGCTCACGCCGATGGTCGTGGCGCCGAGGAAGGTGACGGCATCGCCGCTGGCGGTGGAGCCGATGACCGATTCGATCTCGCTCACCGCGACGCTGCCCGACTGCAGGAGCGTCACCGCTTCGATGCCGGCCGTGCCGATGACGGACTCGACGCTGGATACCGCCACGTTGGCGCCGGAGAGCACGACCACGGTGTCGTTGCCGGCGCTGCCGAGGACGGTTTCGATCGCGGAGACCGACAGGGTGGAGGCGGCGAGCAGGCGGACGATCTCGCCCGTCACCGTGGTTCCGACGACGGATTCGATGGCGGAAACGGCGACCGTACCGGCACCGAGCAGGCGCACGGCGTCGCTGGTGTCGGTGGTGCCCTGGACGGTTTCGACCGACGAAACGGCAAGGATGCCGGTGTTGAGCATCACGACCGTGTCGGTGGCGGCGCCGCCCAGCACGGTGTCGACCGAGGAGATCGACAGCGCGACGCTGCCGGTCCCGAGCAGTCGCACGATGTCGTTGGCGCCGTCGGTACCCTTGACCGACGCGACGTTGCTCACCGCGACGCTGCCTTCGACCAGCAGGGTGACGGTGTCGGTGGCCGTACCGGCACCGACGACGGTCTCGACGCCCGAAACCACCAGCTCGCCCGCGGCGAGGGCGGTAAGCGTGTCGGTACCGATGGAGCCGAGGACGGTTTCCACGGCGGAGACCGCGATGGTCTGGGTGCCGGCGAGTTGGAGCACGTCGCCGCTACCGGTGCTGCCGATGACGGTCTCGATGTTGCTGATCGACAGCGTGAAGTCCGTGCCGAGGACGCGCACGATTTCGCCGGCGGCGGTGGTGCCGGACACCGATTCGATGTTCGAGACCACCACGGTACCGGCCGCGAGCATGCGGACCGTATCGGAGGTGGCACCCGAGCCGACCACCGTCTCGACGTTCGAGATTCCGACCGTCGATCCGGCGAGCAGCGTGACGGTGTCCGTCGTGGCGGCGGTACCGATGACGGTTTCCACCGCGCTGATGGACAGCGTCGGGTCGGTGAGCATCGCGACGGCGTCCGCGGAGCCCGCGGTACCGATCACGCTTTCGACCGCCGACACCGAAACGGTGGTGGCGGCGCCCGATCCGAGGACGCGGAGCACGTCCGCGCCGGCCGATCCGAGCACGGACTCGATGTTGCTCACGCTGACGGTCCCGGTGCCGAGCAGCGCCAGGGTGTCGGTGCCGACGGAGCCGAGCACCACGTCGATGTTGCTGATGCTGGCCGAGCCGGCGCCGATCAGCGCCAGGGTTTCGACCGTGCCGGTGGAACCGAGTACGGATTCGACGTTGCTCACGGCCAGCGTGCTGCCCGACAACAGTGCCACGGTGTCGGCGCTGGCCGAACCGATGACGGTCTCGACGTTGCTGATCGACAGCGTGGTGGCGCCGGAGGCGAGCATGCGCACAGTGTCGGCGTCGAACGTACCGATGACGCTTTCGATCGCGGAGGCGGCGAGCGTGCCGCCGGCCAGCAGCTTGACGCTGTCGGCCGTGCCGGCGGCGCCCACCACCGTCTCGATGGCGGACACGCTGATGGACACGTCGGTGCCCAGCAGCGTGAGGACGTCGGTGCCGGCGTTGCCGATCACGGATTCGATCTCGCTCACCGTCTGGCTGCCCGAAGCGAGCATGCGGACGACGTCGCCGGCAGAGGTGAGACCGAGCACGGTCTCGACACCGGACACGGCGACCGTACCGGCGGCGAGCAGGGTCAGGGCATCGGTGGTGGCCGAGGAGCCCATGACGGTTTCGATGGCCGAGACCGACAGCGTGGTCCCGAGCATGGTGACGGAATCGGTGGTCGCGGCCGTACCGATGACGGTTTCGACGGCGGAGACGGAAACGCCTGAGGTCAGCAATACCAGGGTGTCGGTGGTGCCGGTGGAACCGATGACGGTTTCCACGGCGCTCACGCGCAGGGTGCCTTCGCCCAGGAAGCGGACCGCATCGGTGGTTCCGATGGTGCCGCCGACGGTCTCGACGTTGCTCACGCCGAGCACGCCGCCGGAGAGCATGCGCACGATCTCGGTCTGATCGGTGGTGCCGAGGACGCTCTCGACGTTCGAGACGCTGAGACTGGTGCCCGTGGCTGCGAGCACGGAGACGATGTCGGTGCCGGCCGAGCCGACGACCACTTCGACGTTCGAGACCGAAACCTGGCCGGCCGCGAGCATCGACAAGGTGTCGGCGCCGGCGGAGCCCACCACGCTTTCCACGCCGCTCACGGCGAGCGTGCCGCTGGCGAGCAGCGTCACGGCGTCGTCGGTGGCGGCCGAACCGCGCACGGTTTCGATCGCGCTCACGGCGATGTTCGCACTGCCCGAGGCGATGATCTGGAGCACGTCCGTGGTACCGGCGGTACCGACGACCGTCTCGATCTGGCTCGTGGCGATCACGCCGCCACCCAGCATGCGCACGGTGTCCGAGGTGTCGGTGGAACCGATCACCGTATCGATGTTCGACACCGACACGGAGCCTGCCTGCAGCAGCGTCAGCACTTCGGTGGTCGCGGCGCCGCCGATGACGGTCGCTACCTGATCGACCGAGAGCGAGCCCGAGGCGAGCATGCGCACCGCATCCGCGCCCCCCGTGCCGACGACGGTGTCCAGAGCCGAAACGGCGATCGTTTCGGCAGCCAGCAGCGTGATGCTGTCGCCGCCGCCCGAGCCGGAGCCGATCACGGTGTCCACGGCGCTCACCCTGAAGCTCTCGCCCGCAGTGATGACGCGCACGACGTCCGTCGTGCCGGCGGTGCCGATGACGGTGTCGATGGCGCTGATCGCGAGCGTTCCGCCCGTGAGCAGGCTCACGGTGTCGTCGCTCGCGGCGGTCGCGATCACGGTTTCGATCGCGGAGATGGAGATGTTGTGCGGGTCCGTCCCGATCAGGTTCAGCGTATCGGTCCCGGCGCTGCCGACGACCGTGTCGATGGCCGAGATGGCGAGGCTTCCGGCGGCAAGCATGCGCGCCACGTCCACGCCGGCGCCGCCGAGCACGGTTTCCACGTCGCTCACCGCGACGGGCGAGTTCGACAGCAGGGTGACCACGTCCGCGCCGGCGCTGCCGACGACGGTGTCCACTTCCGCTGCGTAAACGGTGACGCCAGAGCCGAGCAGCGTGACGCTCTCGGTGCCGGCCGTGCCGAGCACGGTTTCCACCGCCGAGACGCGGACGGTGCCGCCGAGAACGGATACGGTATCGTCGGTGGCGACGGTGCCGGTGACGGTTTCGACGTTGCTGACCGCCAGCGTGCCGGAGCCCACCTGGACGACCACGTCGGTGCCGGCGGAACCGAGCACGGTGTCGACGTTGCTCACCGAAAGAGTCCCGGCGGCGAGCATCTGCACCTGCTCGAACGTCGTGGTCGAGCCGACCACGATCTCGATGGCGCTCACGCCGAGCGAGCCGCTCAGCATCACGGCGGTATCGGCGCCCGCGGTACCGATGAGGGTTTCGACACCGTCCACGGACAAGGTCGACCCGGCCGCAGCCAGGGTGACGACGTCGACGCCGGCCGAGCCGCGCACGGTCTCGATGGCGGAAACCGACAGCGCACCGCCGCCGAGGAGGGTAAGCACGTCGGCGGTATCGGTCGTGCCGAGGACGAATTCGACGTTGGTCACGGAAACCGCGACCGACGTGCCGCCCAGCATGGCGACCGAGTCGCCCGCGAGGGTACTGCCTTGCACTTGTTCGATCGCGCTGACGGAAATGCTCGCGGGAGCGAGCAGCCGGACGATCTCGCCGGTGGCCGTCGTGCCGACCACGGTCTCGACCGCACTCAAGGCCACGGCCGGACCCGAGCCGAGCAGGGTGACGTCGTCGGTACCGGCGGAGCCGATCACCGTGTCCACCGCGGATACGCCGACGCTGCCGGCGCTCAGCAGGCGAACCGCGTCGACGGACGCGGTTCCGAGCACGGACTCGATCGCGGAGATCGAGACGGTGCCGATGCCCTGGAGATTCAGGGTGTCGGTGGCGCCGGCGGAGCCGACGACGGATTCGACCAGCGATACGGCGAGCGCGACGTCGTCGTTCAGCATCGTGACCGTGTCCGTGGCGACGGAGCCGATCACGGTGTCCACCAGGGAAACGCTGATGCCCCCACCGCCCAGGATGCGGATGATGTCGGTTGTGGCCGTGGTCGCGACGATGTCGTCGACGTTGGAGACGTACAGCGTCTGGGTGGCGAGCAGTTCGACGTTGTCGCCGCCGCCGGCTGCTCCGAGCACCGTTTCGATGGCGGAAACGGAGTAGGTGCCCGCGCCCAGCAGGCGCACGGAGTCGGTCGTGGCGGTGGAGCCGACGACGCTCGCGACGTCGGTGACGGCGAGCGGATTGCCGGCGCCGAGGGCGGCCAGCAGCTGGACGGCGTCGGTACCGCCGGTGCCCACGACCGATTCGATGGCGCTGACGGAGACGACCGCATCGCCGGAAAGCAGCGTGAGCGTATCGGTTCCCGTGGTGCCGATGACGGATTCGAACAGGCTCGCCGCGAGCGAACCGCTGGCGAGCATGTGGACCGTGTCGCCGGCGCCGGTCGTACCGAGCACGCTGTCCACGGCGCTCACGCGCACGGTGTCGCCCGCATCGATGAGTTGCACGACCTCGGTGGTCGTGGTGGTGCCGAGCACCGTACCGATGGCGGAGACGGAAACGGCGAGAGTGCCGGTGCCGATCAGGCGCAGGACGTCGTTGTTGCCGGCGACGCCGACGATGCTCTCGACCGCCGACAGGGCGATGGCGGCATCGGACAGCAGCGTGACCGCGTCGGTCGTGCCGGCGGTGCCGACGACCGTTTCCACGCCGGAGACCACGACGTCGGTCTGCCCGAGGAGAACCACGGTATCCGTGGCCACGGTGCCGAGCACGGACTCGACATTGGACACGGAGACGGTACCGCCGCCGAGGGAACGCAGCACGTCGGCGGTGCCCGTCGTGCCGACGACCTGCTCGACCAGCGAAGTGGCGATGGTTTCGTCCGAGCCGATGACGCGCACGGTGTCGCCTGCGGCGGTCGTGCCGATGACGGTCTCGATGGCGCTGACGTCGATGGTTTGCGCACCGAGCAGACGCACGGTATCCGCGGCGTTGGCCGTACCGATGACGCTATCGATGCGCGAAACGGCGAGGCTTGCCGTCGCGCTGGCGATGAAGGTGACTTCCTCCACGCCGGCGGTACCGACGACGGATTCGATGTTGCTCACGGAGACGTTCTCTGCGGCCAGCAGCACCAGCGTGTCCGCCGAGGCCGTGCCCACGATCTCCTCGATCGCCGAAGTGCGGAGCGTGCCGCCGCCGAGGAAGGTCACGGCATCCGGCCCGCCGGCGACGCCGATCACGGTCTCGACTCCGGAGATGACGATGCTGTCGTTGGCGAGCAGTTCCACCGTGTCGGTGCCGGCCGAACCGAGCACCGATTCGATGGCGGATACGGACAGACCACCCGCGCCGAGCATCGATACGATTTCGCCGGTACCGGTGGTGCCGGTCACCGTGTCCACCAGGCTCGTGCGCAGCGTGCCGTAACTTCCGAGCAGCGTGACCGCATCCGCGTCCGCGGCGCGACCCAGCACCGTTTCGACCGCGCTGATCGAGAGGTCGGCGGCGCCGCTGCCGAGGAGGTTGACCACATCGATCGCGCCCGCCGCGCCGACCACCGTTTCCACCGCCGAGACCGAGATCCCCCCACCCGCACCGAGCAGCGTCACCGTGTCGTTCGTTGCTGCCGTTCCCTGGACGCTGTCGTTGCCAAGGATGGTCATACCGCCGGTGACTGTGTAGATGGTCATTCTTCTGCTCCTGGGGACTGCGCTTGGTGGTTCTCGGTGGTGCCGTCGCGTATCGACGCGGACTCGCGGGCACGTTGCGGATACGACGGCCGCGAACGAGGCACGCGCCTCATCGCGGTAGGTGCGATAACGGGTGAGATCGGGCTGGTGCCTCGCGGCGGCGTGCCTCACGCGTGCGTGAGCTCGTCCACAGCGAGTAATCGGACTCGAAGCACGATGGAATCGGGCTCCGGGGCAGACCGCACTAACGGCCGAAACCCTCGAAACTTGAATCGCCCACGCCCGTGGATCGCGCGCAAGTCTGCTGCGTCAAGGACTTATTTCCGGCGCTTCAATCGAGAATCGAATTGCGATCGACACGAACATCGAATGCGTCGCACATCGATCGAGGAACACGCCGGATACCCGCGTCGTTCCAGCGGTTCGTGCAACGGAGCCTCGAACGGTGTGGCCAGCCGGGTGAACGCCGATCGGCCGGTGTGGCGCGTCGCAGATCCCCAGCATTTACCCAGTCCGGGACTCGCGCTAGAATCCGCCCCTCGCTGGTTTGCTGCCAGCCGTGGGGACGTAGCTCAGCTGGGAGAGCGTCGCGTTCGCAATGCGAAGGTCGGGAGTTCGATCCTCCTCGTCTCCACCAGATTCGAAGATGCCGGGTTCTAAGTCCGGTCGTGACCCCGCCGGCTCTGGATCGCACCTCGTGATTGCCTCCCCGAATGTCTGAAGACGAATATCTCGATCCCGAGGGCGAGGACGACGGTTGCCGCCAGCTGCTGCAGGTCTCCGGCGATGCGGCCGACCTGCGCACGTTCCGCAAGGAGCTGGAAGAAACCGAGCGCTGGGGCACCGAGCTTGACCACTTCCTCAAGTTCGGGGATTTCGACGCGGTACCCGAGCATCTGTTCGACGACTCGGCGCGGACCATGGGTCGACTCTGCGCCTTCCTGCGCGAGCGCTGGGGCGACTACGCGGACTCGAGCCATCCGGTCCTGATCGTCGCCGAGTCCGACGGCGCGGTGACCTACGAGTTCTACACCAGCCGCACGCCCCTGCTGGGCCTGACGCGGATGCTGTCGGAGGAATACCCGAAGCTGCGCTTCGCGCTCGAGTACGCCTACCCCGATGGTGGTGGATACGACGGCAAGGTCATCTACGAATTGGGGGAGATGGCCGACGGGCTCGAGGAAACCTACGAGTACATGTCGCATTCCGACTTCGAGGAGTTCGCCGGCTTCGATCTGCGCTCCGGCACCCTGGCGGTGGTCTGCCAGTCACGGGGCGGCGGGCGCAGCGTGATTCCGGACGTCAAGGCGGGCCGGTGGGACCTGTCCTTCGCGGTCGAGACGGCGTTGAAGTGGGGCCAGGCGGCGGTGAGCTTCTTCGTGTTCCACCACGAGGCCTACACCTGCGACATCGAGACCTACAAGGGCATGGACTCCTTCGTCACCACCGTGGGCTTCGAACGCACGGTGCTCGGTGAGCCGGCGCGTCCGGTGGCCGTGGGACTGCTCGACGAGTCCCTCGGCCAGCATCCTCCGGAGTTCGCCGCGGCGATCGCCGGCACGGAGCACCAGGCCCGGCGCATCGTCCTCGCCTCGGGCGGTTTCCTGATGGAACTCGCGCGCTGCGATCGTCTCGCCGACCCATACTGGCATGTCGACCAGCTCAAGCTGCGCTGCTATCGCGATGCTTCGCGCAAGGTGGTGGCCATCGTGTTCGACAGCGCGCTCGACGCTGTCGGGAAGGGCTCCCAGCCCTCGCCGCCGCGCATGAAGGGCGGCAAGGTCTACATGTTCCCGGAGTCCAAGACCCGCCACTGAAGCGGCGCTTCAGTCCTTCGGGCGGTTCTTCTCCAGGCGTTTCAGGAAGACCTTCATCTCCTTCGCCGCCTGCTGGTCGCCATTGGCCTCGGCGACCGCCATGCCCTCGGTCCAGGCCTCCGCCGCTGCCGTGAACTGACCGGCCGCCTCGTAGGTCCGCCCCAGCAGTTTCCAGGCGGCGGAATACTTCGGGTCCAGCTCGAGCGCCTTGCGCAGGTGTGCGGCTGCGGCAGCCGGATCGTTGCGCTTCAAGTACTCGCCGCCCAGGCTGAAGCGCAGCAGCGCTCCTTCCTTCCCACTGGCGAGCAACCGCTCCAGGTTCTCGATCATCAGATTTCGATCTGGGTGCCGAGCTCGACCACGCGGTTGGTCGGGATGCGGAAGAACTCGGTCGCGCTGGAGGCATTGCGCGACATGGTCGCGAACAGCTTCTCGCGCCACATCGCCATGCCCGGCGCCTTGGTCGGCACGATGGTCTGGCGCGAGAGGAAGAAGGACGTCTCCATCAGGCTGAACTCGAGGCCGAGCGTGTTCGGCAGCTGCAGTGCCGCGGGCAGGTCCGGCTCATCCTTGAAGCCGTAGCGCACGCTCATGCGATAGAAGCCCTCGCCCATGTCATCGATCTCCAGCCGGTTTTCGTCCGTCACGTACGGCACGTCCTCGGTCATCACGGTGAGCAGCACGACGCGCTCGTGCAAAACCTTGTTGTGGCTGAGGTTGTGCAGCATGGCGTGCGGCACGCCTTCGCGTCCCGCAGTCAGGAACACCGCGGTGCCGGGTACGCGCTGCGGCGGATGGATAGCGATCGACGCCAGGAACGGTTCGATCGGAATCGCCCCCGGGCGCAGCCGCTCGAACAGGATCTCGCGTCCGCGCCGCCACGTGGAGATGACGGTGAACACGCCGCCGGCGATGGCGAGCGGGAACCAGCCGCCCTGGAGAATCTTGACCGAGTTGGCGGCGAAGTACGCCAGGTCGACGAAGAGCAATACGCCACAGATCACCCACGCCGGCGTCTGGCCCCATTTCCAGATGCGCGTGATCACGAAGAACAGCAGGATCGTGTCAATGGCCATGGTGCCGGTGACCGCGATGCCGTAGGCCGAGGCGAGGGCGCTCGAAGACCGGAAGCCGACCACGAGCAGGAGCACGGCGGCGAGCAGGGCCCAGTTGATCCACGGCATGTAGACCTGGCCGATCTCGCTCTCCGAGGTGTGGCGGATGGCGAGCCGCGGGCAGTAGCCGAGCTGGATGGCCTGGCGGGTGAGCGAGTACGCGCCGGAGATCACGGCCTGGGAGGCGATCACCGTGGCCAGCGTCGCGAGCACCACCATCGGATACAGGGCCCACGAGGGCACCATGCGGAAGAACGGGTGCTCCACCGCCGACGGGTCGGACAGCAGCAGCGCGCCCTGGCCGAAGTAGTTGAGGATCAGCGCGGGGAACACCAGGCCGAGCCACGCCAGCCGGATCGGGTTCTTGCCGAAATGACCCATGTCCGCATAGAGGGCTTCCGCGCCGGTGACCGCCAGCACCACCGCACCCAGGGCGAGGAAGCCGGCGATGCGGTTGTCCACGAAGAAGCCCACGGCCCAGGCCGGATTCAGCGCGTGCAGCACGTGCGGGTTGTGCACAATCTGGGACACGCCGAGGACCGCCAGCACGACGAACCAGCACACCGTGATCGGACCGAACAGGGCCCCCACGATGCCGGTGCCCTTGAACTGCACGATGAACAACACGATGATCACGGCGACCGTGATCGGCACGATGTACGGATCGAACACCCACGTCGCCACGGACAGCCCCTCGACCGCGGAGAGCACCGAGATCGCGGGCGTGATCATGCTGTCGCCGTAGAACAGGGCGGCGCCGAACATCCCCAGCGTCATCAGCCACCAGCGCCCGCGCGAGCCGCGCGGCGTGGTCCCGACCACGAGTGCCAGCAGCGCCATGATGCCGCCTTCGCCGCGGTTGTCGGCGCGCATGATGAAGGTCACGTACTTGATCGTGACGAACAGCATCAGCGACCAGAACACGAGCGACAGGATGCCGAGCACGTTGTCGTGCGTGAGTGCCAGCCCGTGGGCCGGCCCGAAGGCCTCTTTCATCGTGTACAGCGGACTGGTGCCGATGTCACCGAACACCACGCCGACCGCTCCGAGCGCCAGGGCGAACAGGCCACTGCGAGGGGTGTGCGGTTGCGGCGTTTCCGGCGCGGGAGGCGTCGGGGCTGCTGAATCCTGCATTGAGACTCCCACGGACGAGCGGCGCGGATGGTAGCACGCGCTATTGTGCGCTGCAGCGAGACATGCCGGTCCGTTTGAGGGGTTGGCCCGGGTCGCATACCATCTTGCGCCAGACCTCCCGAGGACATTCCATGCGACAACCCGTGCATTCCTCCGACGCGCCCGCCGCGATCGGCACCTACTCGCAGGCCATCAAGGCCGGCGGCGCCGTCTACCTTTCCGGTCAGACGCCGCTCGACCCGGCGACGATGCAACTCGTCGACGGCATCGAAAACCAGATCCACCGCGTGTTTCGCAACCTGCAGGCAGTCGCCACGGCCGCCGGCGCGAGCCTGCACGATGCGGTGCGCGTGACCGTGTACCTCACGGATCTCGCGAATTTCGCGAAGCTGAACGAGATCATGCCGCAGTATTTCCGTGAGCCGTTTCCGTCGCGTACCACGGTTCAGGTGTCGGCACTGCCGCGCGGTGCGGCGGTGGAGGTGGACGCGATCCTGGTACCGCCGCAATAGGCAACGCCGTGCCGCGCGCTCGCCCGGGTGCGCCTGCGCCGCCGCCCGAGCTGCTGCCGGGCCTGCCGCGCGCGGTGGTCGATCGGCTCGCGAAGCTCGGCGTGACGCGGCCTTTCGACCTGGTGCTGCACCTGCCGTTGCGCTATGAGGACGAGACGCGGCTGCACTCTATCGCCGAAGCGCCGCACGGGGCACTGGTGCAGGTCGAAGGGGTCGTGGTCGATTGCGACGTGAAGTTCCGGCCACGCCGCCAGCTGGTGGCGCGTGTGCGCGATAGCGATGGTGAATTGACCGTGCGGCTGCTGCATTTCTATCCGAGCCAGCAGAAGCAGCTCGCGCCGGATGCCCGCGTGCGATTGGTGGGCGAGATCCGGCAGGGTTTCTTCGGCGCGGAGATGGTCCACCCGCGCATCAAGGTGGTTCGCGAAGGCAGTCCGCTGCCGGACAAGCTCACGCCCGTCTACCCGACCACCGCAGGTCTTTCGCAATACGCACTGACGCGTGCCGTGGCGAGTGCCCTCCAGGAATGTGAGCTCGACGAGACGCTGCCGGCGAGCGTGCTGAAGCGCCTTCGGTTGCCTGCTTTCGAGGCTTCCGTGCGCCTGCTGCACGACCCGCCCAGGGACGTGCCGCTCGATGCACTCGAACAGAAGAGTCATCCTGCGTGGGCGCGCATCAAGTTCGACGAGCTCCTCGCCCAGCAACTTTCGATGCGCATCCACCGGCGCGAACGCGATGCGGCGCGCGCACCCGCATTGTCGGGGGGCGGCGCCCTCGCCGGTCGATTGCTCGATGCCCTGCCTTTCGCGCTCACGGCGGCGCAGCGGCGCGTGCTCGCGGAGATTCGCGCAGATCTCGCGCGGCCGCATCCGATGCAGCGGCTGCTGCAGGGAGACGTGGGCAGCGGCAAGACGATCGTCGCTGCCCTCGCGGCACTGGGGGCCGTCGAACGTGGATTCCAGGTCGCAGTGATGGCGCCCACCGAGATTCTCGCGGAACAACATTTCGCCAAGTTCTCGCAATGGCTGGTCCCGCTCGGCATCGAGGTGGCGTGGCTCGCCGGCAGCCTCGGTGCGCGCGCAAGGCGGGCCGGACTCGAGGCCGTGACCAGCGGGCAGGCCGCTGTTGCCGTGGGCACCCACGCCCTGTTCCAGGATCAGGTGGCCTTCCGCAATCTCGCCCTGGCGATCGTCGACGAGCAGCATCGATTCGGCGTGCATCAACGTCTCGCGCTGCGCATGAAGGGTGCGAGCGCGGACGAACTGCCGCATCAGTTGATGATGAGCGCCACGCCGATCCCCCGTACGCTCGCCATGAGTTTCTATGCCGATCTCGACGTATCCACCATCGACGAATTGCCGCCCGGCCGAACGCCCGTGGTGACGAAGCTCGTCTCGGAAGCCCGGCGCGAGGAAGTGATCCTGCGCGTGCGCGACGCCTGCATGGGCGGCAGCCAGGCCTACTGGGTCTGCCCGCTGATCGAAGAGAGCGAACAGTTGCAACTCAAGACTGCGCTCGACACGCATGCGTTGCTCGCCGAGACGTTTCCGGAGTTGCGCGTGGGCCTGGTGCACGGGCGGCTGAAGTCCTACGAGAAGGCGCAGGTCATGGCCGCCTTCAAGGCCGGCGAGGTGCAATTGCTCGTGGCGACCACCGTGATCGAAGTGGGTGTCGACGTGCCCAACGCGACCCTCATGGTGATCGAGCACGCGGAGCGCATGGGTCTTTCGCAGCTGCATCAGTTGCGCGGACGCGTGGGGCGAGGAAGCGGCGAATCAGCCTGCATCCTGCTCTACCAGCAGCCGCTGTCGGAGACGGCGCGCGAGCGGCTGAAGATCGTCTACGAGAACGCCGACGGCTTCGAGATCGCGCGCGAAGACCTGCGCCTGCGCGGGCCCGGAGAACTGCTGGGAGCCCGCCAGAGCGGGGTGCCGATGCTGCGCTTTGCTGACCTGACGCTCGACGCAGCACTGCTCGAGCGTGCGCGCGACACCGCCAACGAGCTGCTCGAACGCTGGCCCGATCACGCGCGCCGTCATGTGGATCGCTGGCTCGGCAGCCGCGAGACGCTGCTGCGCGTGTAGCGAGCGGAGCGCGCAATGCATTCGACCGGTCCGATCGCCGAACGGCTTTGGCTCTACGCGCGGCTGGTGCGCCTCGATCGGCCGATCGGCATCCTGCTGTTGCTGTGGCCCACCTTGTGGGCGCTATGGATCGCAGGCGATGGTAGGCCCGACTGGCTGGTCGTCGCGGTCTTCGTCATCGGCACGGCACTCATGCGATCGGTGGGCTGCGCGATCAACGACTGGGCCGACCGGGACTTCGATCCGCACGTGAAGCGCACGCAGGATCGGCCGCTGGCGGCGCGACGCATCTCTGGGACCGAGGCGTTGCTGGTGGCCGCGGCGCTGTCGCTGGTCGCCTTCCTGCTCATCCTGCCTCTCGATCCGCTCGTGATCGAACTGTCCTTCGTCGCCCTGTTCCTGGCGGCGAGCTACCCCTTCACCAAGCGCTTCTTCGTGTTGCCGCAGGCCTATCTGGGCATCGCCTTCGGCTTCGGCATTCCCATGGCGTTCGCGGCGCTCCAGGGGCGTGTGCCGCCGATCGGCTGGCTCATGCTCGCGGCCAACATCCTGTGGACCCTCGCCTACGATACCGAGTACGCCATGGTGGATCGTGACGACGACGTGAGGATCGGCATCCGCACCGCGGCCATCCTGTTCGGCCGTTTCGACGTGGTGGCCGTGATGCTGTTCCACGCAGCGTTCATCGCGCTGATGGCCTGGGTGGGCGCGGCTGCAAACCTCGGTGCCGCGTATTTCGCGGGGCTCGTCATCGCGGCGGTGCTCTGTGGATGGCAATTCCGTATGATCCGTCACCGCAGCCGGCAAGGATGTTTTCGCGCGTTCCTCCACAACAACTGGGTCGGCGCGGCCGTGTTCGGCGGGCTGCTGGTGGATTCGATGCCGATCTGAACCGCCTCGCCGGATCATCGGGGCCGAGAATGCGCGGTGTGAACGAAGACAAGAAGAAAGCGAAATGGATCTGGAACTGACGGACAAGGTGGTGGTGGTGACGGGCGGCAGCCGGGGCATCGGGTTCGCCTGTGCAGCCGCTTTTCTCTCGGAGGGCGCGAAAGTCGCTCTCGTCTCGCGCAACGAGGAGCACCTCAAGGTTGCTGCTGCGCAGCTGCATTCGGCCGGAGACTATCCGCCGGCGATCGTGCAGGCGGACCTCACCCGGGTGGAGGATGCCCGTCGGGCGATGGTCGACGTGGAACGCCGGCTCGGCCCGGTGGGCATCCTCGTGAACTCCGCCGGTGCCGCGAAGCGCTATCCGCCCGAGGAGCTCGATGCCGCCGCCTGGCACGCAGCCATGGATGCGAAGTACTTCACCTACATCCACGCGATGGACGCACTGTTGCCGGGCATGGCCGAACGAGGCTACGGCGTGGTGGTCAACGTGATCGGCATGGGCGGCAAGGTCGCCACGCCGATCCACCTGCCGGGCGGCGCGGCGAATTCGGCGCTCATGCTTGCCACCGTCGGGCTCGCGAGTGTCTACGGGCCGAAAGGTATCCGCATCAACGCGATCAATCCCGGCGCGGTCATGGGCGATCGGCTGGACGCCGCACTGGCGATCGAGACGGCCCGCACCGGCGCGACGCGCGAGGAGGTGCTCGCTTCCGGCCAGAAGCGCGTGCCGCTCGGGCGCTATGCCGACCCGGAGGATATCGCGCAGGTAGCGCTGTTCCTGGCGTCCCGGCGGGCGGCCTATGTGACCGGCGCGGTCATTCCCATGGACGGCGGATTGAGCGCCGTGCTGTGATGCGACCTGCCGTCGTCGCAGGCGCCGTCGCCCTGTGCGGCGCCGCCGTCGCCGGGGTCTACAAGTGGGTCGACGAGAAGGGCAAGGTGCACTACGGCGATGCGCCGCCCGCCGCGTCGACGGCGAGTCGCGTGCAGACCAGTAGCGATGCCGATTCGGTAGACCTGCGCTGGTACAGCGTGACCGGCACCGATTCGAAGGCCATGTGGCAGTCCATTTCCGCCAACGGTCCCAAGGGCGATGACGGCAAGGTGTTCGCCGGGCGCACCGACTGGAACCTGGGCTATCGCTACCAGACCCGCTTCCGTGACGGGCAGTGTCGGGTCAGCACGGTCACTACCCGCCTTGCAGTCGTGATGCACATGCCGCGCTGGCAGGACGAAGGCCGGGCGCCGAGGGCCCTGCGCGATCGCTGGCAGCGCTACGTCGTCGCGCTGCGTGAGCACGAGAACGGTCACCGTGACAACGGAGTCGCTGCGACCGCCGAAGTGCAGGCGCGCGTGAGCGCCCTTCCGCCGCAACCCGACTGCGGCAGCTTCGACGCGCAAGCCCGCACCGTCGCGAACGAGATCGTCGCGCGGTACGTGGAGCGGGATCGCGAGTACGATCGGCGCACCGAGCACGGGCTCACCCAGGGCGCGCGCTTTCCCTGAACATCCCTCGACGATGCGCTATCACGATCTGCGCGACTTCATCGCGCAACTGGAACAGCGGGGCGAACTGAAACGTATCGGCGCCGAAGTGTCCCCGCGTCTCGAGATGACCGAGATCTGCGACCGGGTGCTGCGGGCACAGGGTCCGGCCATCCTGTTCGAGAAGCCCGCGGGCTTCGACATTCCGGTGCTGGCGAATCTCTTCGGCACGCCGAAGCGGGTCGCGCTGGGCATGGGCGAGGACTCGGTCGAAGCGCTGCGTGAAGTCGGCAAACTGCTCGCCTACCTGAAGGAGCCCGAACCGCCCAAGGGCCTCAAGGACCTTTGGGACAAGCTGCCCGTGCTGAAGCAGGTGCTCCACATGGCGCCGAAGATCCTCTCGAGTGCGCCGTGCCAGGAGATCGTGTGGGAAGCCGCGGACGTGGATCTCGCGAGACTGCCGGTGCAGACCTGCTGGCCGGGAGATGCCGGACCGCTGATCACCTGGGGCCTCACGGTCACGCGCGGACCGAACAAGACGCGCCAGAACCTCGGCATCTATCGCCAGCAGGTCATCGGGCGCAACAAGCTCATCATGCGCTGGCTCGCGCATCGCGGCGGCGCGCTGGATTTTCGCGACCATGCGCTCGCGAAACCGGGCGAACCGTTTCCCGTCGCGGTAGCGCTGGGTGCCGATCCGGCCACGATCCTCGGCGCGGTCACGCCGGTGCCCGATACGTTGTCCGAGTACCAGTTCGCCGGCCTGCTGCGCGGCGCGAAGACCGAGCTGGTGAAGTGCATTGGCTGCGATCTCCAGGTGCCAGCGAGTGCGGAAATCGTGCTCGAGGGTGCGATCCATCCCGGCGAAACCGCGCTCGAAGGCCCGTTCGGCGACCACACGGGTTACTACAACGAGCAGGAGCATTTCCCCGTCTTCACGGTCGAGCGCATCACCATGCGCCGCAACCCGATCTATCACTCCACCTACACCGGCAAGCCGCCCGACGAGCCGGCGATCCTCGGCGTCGCGTTGAACGAAGTGTTCGTGCCGCTGTTGACGAAGCAGTTTCCGGAGATCGTGGATTTCTATCTGCCGCCGGAGGGCTGCTCCTACCGGCTGGCAGTGGTCTCCATGCGCAAGCAGTATCCCGGGCATGCAAAGCGGGTGATGTTCGGCGTGTGGTCGTTCCTGCGCCAGTTCATGTACACCAAGATCATCGTCGTGACCGACGACGACGTGAACGTGCGCGACTGGAAGGAAGTGATCTGGGCGCTCACGACCCGCGTCGATCCGGCGCGCGACACGCTTCTCGTGGAGAACACGCCCATCGACTATCTCGATTTCGCCAGTCCCGTGTCGGGGCTGGGTTCGAAGATGGGTATCGATGCCACCCACAAATGGCCCGGCGAAACGCAGCGCGAATGGGGCAAGCCGATCGCGATGGACGCCGAGGTGAAGCGCCGCATCGACTCGATCTGGGCCGAGCTCGGACTCTAGCCGCGCTCCAGCTTCTCGACGAAGGCGAAGATCTCCCTCCAGGTCTCGCCCACGTTGTTGTACAGGATGCCGTGCCGCTTCGACTGGATCATGACGATCCGCTTGTCGCTGCTGCCGAGCGCCTTGTGCAACAGGAGCGCGCTGTCGGGTTCCACGATCGGGTCGGTGTCGGCCTGGAGGATCAGCGCGGGGCATCGCACTTCGGGCAAGCGTTTCTTCAGGTTCTCGACCAGCCGGCCGAGTTCGTACAGCGCCCGGATCGGCATGTGCACGTAGTTGATGTGAGGATGCTCGGACGGGTTCGGCCGGAATGCGAGCACGCCCTGCTCCCGCACCATGCCGACCAGCCGGTTGGTGCCGTGCACCAGCGGGATGAACGCCATGTTCTTGTTCTTGAATCGCATGGGCGTCGACAGGGTGGCGACGCCGGCGAGCCCGGCCGGCTGCTCGGCCGCGAGCTGGAGGCAGAGCGAGCCACCGGTCGAGAACCCGACGAAGCAGACTCGTTCGACCAACGGCGCCAGGGTCTCGTAACCACGACGAACCGCGGCCAGCCACTCCTGCCAGTTGCGCGAGCGCAGGTCCCACGGCGATGTGCCGTGCCCCTTCAGTCGCACGCCCAGGACGTTGTACCCGCGCTGGCTGAGTGCCTCGCCGAACCCGCGTACTTCGGCCGGAGAAGCGAGGAATCCGTGTACCAGAAGCACGCCGAGCGCGCGCGGTTCGGCAGGGCGGAAGAAGAACGGCTCTGCATCCTCGCTCTGGGTCTGCGCTGAATTGACCGCATGGTGCTCGGGCTTGCGGAAGCGCTTGCGATCCCAGACGTAGGCGCGCCGCGCGTCGTCGAACCGCAAGTCGGCGAGGCGATGCTCCGTCAGCTGCCGTACGTCCTCGATGGCCGTCTTGACGGCATTCAACGCCGGCTGGATCGGCGCCACTTCGTTGGCGTACACCTCCACCGGATTCTCCAGGCGCACCTGGTCGAAGCCATGGTCCTTCAGCAGCTTCGGCATGAAGCGGTAATAGCTGTCGGTGCGCTCGATCAGTTTCAGGTCGGTCGTGGTGCTCAGGAACTGCTCCAGCCCGGCACAGCGGCCATAGGGCAGGTCCTCGTAGTTCTCCGGATTGCGCAGGCTGCGGTGCAGGTGCACCGACGTGTGGGTCTGGAGCTGCTTGACCGCGAGATAGAGGATGCGATGGAACTCCGCGGTCGGGATCTCGGTGCGTCCGGCCTCCAGCAGTTCGTAGATGACGAGCGCCGCGAGGTGGCTCAGATGCACCGACACCAGCTGATACATCGAGTGCATGTAGGCGTCGCGGATCTGCTCGGCCTGGAGCCGCGTCGCGTTGGCGAACAGACGCTTGTCCGCGCGCTCCGAGTGGGTCGTGAAAGCGTCCTGCAGGTTGCCCAGCCGTGCGGCGCGCGCCGCGACCATGCGTTTCTCGCGCTCGCTCCAGAAATGAGCCGCGCGCAGCGGGTTACCGAGGCGGATGTCCATGTCGGTGTCGCGAAACAGGATGTTGCCCTCGATCAGCAGCTCTTCGCGCATGCGCGGGCTGATGCCTCGATTGAACAATTCCACGCCCTGCTGCAGGGGATTGCCGCGCACCCGCATCGGGTAGAACGTGATGTTCGCCGGCACGATGAGCGTCGGGCGTTGGGCGCGCGCCAGCAGCACAGCGTGGTCGTCGAGGCCGAGCAGCTCGCACCAGGCATCGAGGCGCCGATGGTCCTTGCGCTCAGCGGCGATCACCACCGCCTGCTTGAATACTTCCAGCGCGAGCGCGATCACCGCCGCGCCGCTGTGGTGTTTGCGCCGTTGCTGGGCGCTGCGGGAATAGACGCTGTACTGGCCGCTGCCATCCAGCACCTGGCGGTCCTTCACCATTCCGCCCTCGGGAAACACGATCAGCTTGCGTCCGCGCAGCACCTCCGCGGCCAGCAGGCTCAGCAGGTGCGGATGATTGTTGGGGACCGCCCCGACACCCTGCAGGTAGTTCGCGAATCGTTCATTGCCCTTGAACAGCTCCTGATCCGCGATCGAGCGACACTGGGCGCCGCAATGTTCCCAGAACAGGTACTGCGGAATGAAGGTCTCGAACCGTGCGAAATGGTTGAAGACGAAGATGTCGCCCGCTTCCACCTGGCCCTCGTCGTGGTGCAGCCGGACGTTGACCTTGAGCACGCGCCGGAAGAAGCGCATGAAGCGGCCGGTCCACTGGTAGGCGGCGGGGTTGAGGGGGAAGTGGAGACCCGTATCCATGGGGGAATGTGCGGCGCGGAAGAGCCCGGGCGTGTCGCGGTGCTTCGATACCTCTGGATGACCTTTGTGGGGTCATCAGGTTCCCTGCACCGGCGCCTGGCGCAATTTCACGCAAGCCCCATGCCTCCGCACACGGACCGAAGGCCGTCAACGTTCCCGCGCCGGCCCTCGCGCCGAGCGAGCCAGGAGCACGGCGTTGTCGCTCGTCAGGCTTCTCAGGAATGCTTCCAGCTGCCGCTTCTGCGTCTCGCTCAAGCGCAGCGGCTTCACGAAGGCATCCTTGCCGGGATCGCGGCTGCCGCCGCGGTCGTACCAGTCCACCACGTCCCGCAACGTGGCGAGCGATCCGTCGTGCATGTACGGCGCGGTCAACGCGACGTTGCGCAGGTTCGGTGTGCGGAATGCGTAGCGGTCCTGCTCCAGGCCGGTGACTTCGAACCGGCCGTGATCCGGTGGTGCCTTCCTCGGGCCGAGTTCGCCGTTGATCCGCGCCCATTCGACGCCGGTATTGCGAAAGCGATTGTCGGTGAAGGTGGCGTGTGAAGCATCGACCAGGTGGCAAGCGTTGCAGCCGCTCCAGTTGAAGACGGTGAATCCCGCCTGCTCCTCGGTCGTAAGCGCGTCGGATTCCTTCGCGTAGTACCAGCGGTCGAAACGCGATCCGGCCGCGACCAGCGTTCGTTCGTAGGCAGCGATCGCCGTGGCGATGGTCCTGCGCGTGACGCCCTCTTCGCCGAAAGCGCGACGAAACAGCTCGGCGTAGTCGCGCCGGTAGCGCAGGCGACCGACCACGCTCTCGGCGGACGGGTTCCACATCTCGGTCGGACTCAGGAGCGGAAACCACACCTGTTCCTCGAGCGTGCCGGCGCGGCCGTCATGGAAGAAGGACGACGCGAGCTCCATGTTCAGCAACGTCGGCGAGTTGCGCCGCAGCGCCTGGCCGCCGCGGCCGAAGGCGACGGTGCCGGCATTTACCGTGAACGCGTGCTCCGGGATGTGACACGTGGCGCACGCCATCACACCGTCCTCCGCCAACTGGGTCTCAAAGAACAATCGGCGTCCCAGTTCGATCCGCACCTGTGCCTGCTCGTCGAGCATGGTTGAATCCGGGGACGGCAAACCCAGTCGCGCGGCGTCCTGCGCCAGGGCGACGTTGGTCGCCAGTGCGACAACCAGGGCGAGTCGGAACACGGTCGGATTCATCGTGGCCGCATGTTACCCTGCCGTGCCCCCGCCCCGGCAGCACGCGCATGTCCAATCGCCTCGCCCGCGAGACCAGTCCGTATCTGCAGCAGCACGCGGACAATCCGGTGGATTGGTATCCGTGGGGTGACGAAGCGCTGCACCTCGCGCGCGAGCAGGACAAGCCGATCCTGCTGTCGGTCGGCTACTCGGCCTGCCACTGGTGCCACGTGATGGCGCACGAATCGTTCGAGGATGCGGACGTGGCGGCAGTGATGAACACGCTGTTCGTGAACATCAAGGTCGATCGCGAAGAGCGGCCCGACATCGACCAGATCTACCAGACCGCGCATCACCTGCTCACGCAACGTGTGGGCGGCTGGCCGCTCACGATGTTCCTCACGCCGGAGGGCAAGCCGTTCTACGGCGGAACGTATTTTCCGAAGGAGCCGCGCCACAATCTGCCGGGCTTCACCGGCCTGCTCGAGCGCGTCGCCGACGCCTATCGCACCCAGCGGCGCGAGATCGACGAACAGAACGGCGAGCTGCTGAAGATTCTCGGCAGCACGGTTCCCCAGCCGCCGCATGGCAGCGCACCCCTGGACGCCGCCCCGCTCGAGGCCGCCCGCGCCGAACTGAAGGGACTGTTCGATTCGGTGCATGGAGGACTTGGCGGCGCACCGAAGTTTCCGCATCCCTTCGAGTTCGACTTCCTGCTGCGCGAGTCGGCATTGCGCTCGGATGCGCAAGCGCGGCACGTGGTTCTGCACACGCTGACGAAGATGGCCGAAGGCGGCATCTACGACCATCTGGGCGGTGGCTTCTGTCGCTACAGCGTCGATGGCAAGTGGACCATTCCGCACTTCGAGAAAATGCTCTACGACAACGGACCGCTGTTGCGGCTGTATGCCGATGCATGGCAGGTCGCGCGCGATCCTCTTTACGGTCGTGTGTGCGAAGAGACGGCTGCGTGGGTCATGCGCGAAATGCAGTCGCCCGCCGGCGGCTACTACTCGAGCCTCGACGCCGATGCCGAAGGCGAAGAAGGCAAATTCCATGTGTGGGATCGCGAGCAGGTGACCGAACTCCTGACCGGCGACGAGTACCTCGCGACCGCTGCTCGCTACGGTCTCGACCGGACGCCGAACTTCGAGGGCCGGCATTGGCATCTGCACGTCACGCGCAGCATCGAGCAGGTGGCGGCGTCGCTGGGTCGGCCCGCTTCGGAGTGCGAAGCCCTGATCGCCTCCGCGCGCCGGAAGCTGTTCGCGGCGCGCGAGCTGCGCGTGCATCCCGGGCGCGACGACAAGATCCTGACGAGCTGGAACGGACTGATGATCGAGGGCATGGCGCATGCCGCGCGCGTGTTCGATCGTGCCGATTGGCTCGAATCCGCGCGCCGGGCACTCGAGTTCGTCCGCTCGACGCTCTGGCGTGAGGGGCGGCTGCTCGCCACGCACAAGGACGGCAAGAGCCACCTCAACGCCTATCTCGACGACTACGCGTTCCTGCTCGCCGCTTTGCTCGAGATGCTGCAGGCGCAGTTCCGCCTCGCAGACCTCGAATGGGCAAAGGCGATCGCCGACGTGCTGCTCGCTCAATTCGAGGATCGCGAGGCGGGCGGGTTCTGGTTCACCAGCCACGACCACGAGCAATTGATCCTGCGGACCAAGCCCGGCCATGACAACGCGACGCCCGCCGGCAACGGCGTCGCGGCGATCCAGTTGCAGCGGCTCGGGCACCTGCTGGGTGAATCGCGCTACCTCGCGGCAGCCGAACGCGTCCTGCGGCTGTTCCAGCAAACGTCCGTTCGCCAGCCGAGCGGGTTCGCGAGCATCGATCGGGCCCTGTCGGAGCATATCGAACCGCCATCGGTCGTCATCCTGCGCGGTCCGCCCGCGGAAACCCAGGCCTGGTTGCGTACGCTGGGCGACCGTTATCTTCCGTCGACCCTGGTGCTTGGACTGCCCGCCGATGTACAGGGTTTGCCGGAAACTCTGGCGAAGCCTGGCGGTCTTTCGGTCAACGCCTGGGTATGCCGGGGCGTTGTTTGCCTGCCGCCGATGGACGAAGTAGCCGATGTACTCCGGGAACTCGGGGCGGTGGCCTGAACAAAACCCGATTGTCCGGTTTGCAAGGCACGGGAAAGTCCCTAGAATTCGCCGGTATTTTCGACCGACACCCAAGGAGAACGCATGAAACTGATCCCCTTCGCCGCGGCGCTCGCAATCGGACTGTCCGCGACCGGCGCTGCCCACGCTGCCGATGCCGCCAAGGCTGCCGCCCTGATGAAGGGCAGCGACTGTATGGCCTGTCATGCCGAGGCGACCAAACTGGTGGGCCCGGCCTACAAGGAAGTCGCCAAGAAGTACGCCGGCAACGCCGGTGCCGAGGACGCGCTCATCAAGAAGGTCAAGGCGGGCGGCTCCGGCGTCTGGGGCGCGGTGCCGATGACCCCGCACCCGAACCTCAAGGACGAGGACATCAAGGTCATGGTGGAGTGGATTCTCTCGCTCAAGTAACCGGCCTCGCGTCGTCGAAGAACCGGCCCTCGGGCCGGTTTTTTTTCGCCGGCGCCAGGCCTTGCCCAATGGTCGATTCGGAGGTGGGGTCAAATTGACGCCATCTGGGTGACAGGGAATAATCCCCGGGATACCCAAGTCCACGCCGGATTCTTCGAGGAAAAACCATGTCGCTCGCCCGTGTCCCCTTCCGTCTTCGGCCCGCGGCCGCCCTGTCCGTAGCACTGCTGCTGGCACTTGCCGGCTGCGGCAAACAGGAAGAGGCGGCCAAACCTGCGGCGACTGCCGCTGCGCCAGGCGGCGCGACGGTGGTGAAGATCGGACACGCAGCGCCGCTCACGGGCGGGATCGCGCACCTGGGCAAGGACAACGAGGCCGGCGTGAAGCTGGCGATCGAGGAGGCCAACGCCAAGGGTCTCACCATCGGCGGCGCGAAGATCCAGTTCGAGATGCTCTCCGAGGATGACGAGGGCAAGCCGGACAAGGGCCCGATCATCGCGCAGAAATTCGCGGATGCGAAGGTCGCGGGAGTGGTGGGTCACCTGAATTCAGGCGTAACGATTCCAGCCTCCGCCGTCTACAACACCGCGGGCATCCCGATGATCTCGGGTTCGGCAACCAATCCGAAGCTCACCGAGCAGGGCTTCCCGGTGACGTTCCGCACGGTCGGCCGTGATGATCAGCAGGGGCCGGCGATTGCCAGTTACCTCTCCGCACAGTTCAAGCCCAAGGTCGTGGCGGTCGTCGACGACGCCACCTCCTACGGTGAAGGTTTGGCGAATGAAGTGGAGAAGGCGCTCAAGGCGGCCGGCGTGACCGTGCTTCCGCGCGAGAAGGGTACCGACAAAACCACGGACTGGAAGGCGATCCTGACCAAGCTGAAGGGCAAGAAGCCCGACGCCATCTTCTACGGCGGCATGGATTCCGGCGGCGGGCCGCTCGTGAAGCAGGGCCGCGAACTCGGGTTGAAGGCCGTGTTCGCCTTCGGCGATGGCGCCTGCAGCGACAAGATGAAGGAACTCGCGGGCGATTCGTCCGAGGGTCTCGTCTGCTCGCAGGCGGGTATTCCCGCGGCGGCCTCCAGCAAGGCATTCCTGGACGCCTTCAAGGCGAAGTTCGGTGCCGACCCGATCATCTATGCGCCCTTCACCTACGATGCCACCAACCTGCTGATCACCGCGATGCAGAAGGCGGATTCCGTGGACCCGGCGAAGTACCTCGCATCGCTGAAGGCGAGCAGCTTCGACGGCGCCAGCGGTCACATCGAGTTCGACGAGAAGGGCGATCGCAAGGATGCGGAGATGACGATCTTCACGATGAAGGACGGGAAGATCGTGCCCGTGGCCATCATCAAGTCCGGCAAGACCATCCCCTTCGAAGAATTCGCGAAGGGCGCGGGGACCTGAGCGGACACGGCCACGCGACGGCGTCCCTGACACTCCCCGGCGACCGCGGCTTGAAGTCGCCCCGGCGATCCGACCTGAGAACGGCACCTGCGGGTGCTGTTTTCGTTCGTGCGCTAGCCTAGGGCGCCGGCCGCATGGACATCCTGCTGCAGCAGATCATCAACGGGCTGACCCTGGGCAGCATCTACGCCATCGTCGCGCTCGGCTACACGATGGTCTACGGCATCGTGCAGTTGATCAATTTCGCGCACGGCGAAGTGGTGATGATCGGCGCGATGGTGGCGCTGTCGGTCATCGGATCGCTCGCGGGCGCCCACACCAGCCTGCCGCCGCTGGTGATCGTGCTGGCCGGCATCGCCTGTGCCGTACCGGTGTGCATGGCGGTAGGCTACACGATGGAGCGCGTCGCCTACCGCCCCCTGCGACGCGCGCCGCGCCTGGCGCCGCTCATCACCGCGATCGGCATCTCGATCATCCTCCAGAACGTCGCCCTGCTCATCTGGAGTCGAAATCCGATGTCCTTCCCCCAGATCATCGCCAATCCCGTGTACGAGATCGCCGGCGCGACCATCAGCGGCGTCCAGATCGCGATCATCGGCCTGTCGGCGGTGATGATGCTGGGTCTCACGGCGCTCGTGTATCGCACGCGGCTCGGTGTGGCGATGCGCGCAACCTCCGAGAATCCGCAGGTCGCGGGCCTCATGGGCGTGAATATCAACCGCGTGATCGCCTCGACGTTCGTGATCGGCGCCGGCCTGGGCGCGGTCGCCGGTGTGATGGTCGGCACCTACTACGGCATCGCCCATTACACGATGGGTGCGTTGCTCGGGTTGAAGGCCTTCTCGGCAGCGGTACTCGGCGGCATCGGCAATCTCGCCGGTGCGATGCTGGGCGGCATCCTGCTCGGACTGGTCGAAGCGCTCGGCGCCGGCTACATCGGCGAGATCACCGATCTGTGCAATGTATCGTGGATTTCGAGCGATCTCGCGGAACGCTGCGCACGCGACGGGCACTTTATCCTGATGGGCAGCAACTACCAGGACGTGTTCGCGTTCCTCGTGCTGATCGCGGTGCTCGTGCTCCGGCCATCGGGCCTGCTCGGCGAGCGGGTCGGAGATCGCGCGTGATCGCTCGACTGTTCAGGGGCGATCGCGGCGGCGCGACCGGCACGCGCGTGGGCGTCGTGCTGATCGCGATCACGCTCGCGATCCTGCCGTTCGCTTTGGCCTCTGTTGGCACGGCGTGGGTGCGCATCACCAATCTCGCCATCCTGTTCTGCCTGCTGTCTCTCGGGCTGAACATCGTCGTCGGCTTCGCCGGCCTGCTCGACCTGGGCTACATCGCCTTCTATGGCGTCGGCGCCTACTGCTATGCGCTGCTCGCCTCGCCGCACTTCGGGCTGCATCTGCCGTTCTGGGTGATCCTTCCGATCGGCGCGGGCGTCGCGTGCTTCTTCGGCGTACTGCTCGGAGCGCCCACGCTCAAGCTGCGTGGCGACTACCTGGCCATCGTCACGCTGGGCTTCGGCGAGATCGTGCGGGTGTTCCTCAACAACCTGTCGCAGCCGGTCAACATCACCAACGGCCCGCAGGGCGTGACGCTGATCGACCCGTTCAGGCTCGGCGGTTTCAGTTTCAGCAAGACCGAGACCTTTCTCGGCCTCGCGTTCTCGGGGCCGATCAAATACTACTATCTGCTGCTGCTCGTGCTGCTCGCGGTGATCGTCATCAACATACGCCTGCAGGATTCGCGCATCGGCCGGGCGTGGGTCGCCATCCGCGAGGACGAAGTCGCGGCGCAATCCATGGGCATCAACACGCGCAACGTGAAACTGCTCGCCTTCGCCATGGGCGCGAGCTTCGGCGGCATCGCGGGCGGCATGTTCTCCGCCATCCAGGGCTTCATCAGTCCCGAGAGCTTCGTGCTGGTGGAATCGATCATGGTGCTCGCCATGGTGGTCCTGGGCGGCATGGGCAACATCTGGGGCGTGATCGCCGGCGCGGTCCTGCTCTCCTTCGTGCCGGAGATCCTCCGGTATACCGTCGAGCCGCTGCAGAAGGCCGCCTTCGGGCGGATGGTGATCGAGCCCGAAGTGATCCGGATGCTGCTGTTCGGGCTCGCGCTCGTGCTGATGATGCTCTATCGCCCGGCAGGCCTGTTTCCGTCGAAAACGCGCAAACGCGAGTTCGCGGCGGGGGAGCAACACTGAATGCCGCAGACGGACGTACTGCTCGAGACGCGCCATCTCGAGAAGCGTTTCGGCGGGCTCACCGCGCTGTCCGACGTGACGCTCTCGATCCGTCGCGGCGAGATCTACGGCCTCATCGGACCGAACGGTGCCGGCAAGACGACATTGTTCAACGTGCTCACCGGGCTCTACGTGCCCGAGAAGGGGAGCGTGCTCCTCGACGGCCAGGAGCTGGCCCGCGCGAAACCCTATCGGGTGGCCGCTGCCGGCATTGCGCGCACCTTCCAGAACATCCGCCTGTTCGCCAACATGACCGCGCTGGAAAACGTCATGGTCGGGCGGCATCTGCGTACCCACGCCGGCGTGTTCGGAGCGATGCTGCGCAATCGGGCCACCCGGAACGAGGAGAAGGCGATCGCCGAACGTGCCCGCACGCTGCTGCACTATGTCGGTGTCGAACGGCACTCCAATACGATCGCGCGCAATCTCTCGTACGGCGACCAGCGCCGGCTCGAGATCGCGCGAGCGCTGGCGACCGAACCCAAGCTGCTGGCGCTCGACGAACCGGCGGCCGGCATGAACCCGACAGAGCGCCAGGCCCTCGGCCAACTGGTCGCTCGCATCCGCGGTGACGGCACCACGGTGCTGCTGATCGAGCACGACGTGAAACTGGTGATGGGCCTGTGCGATCGCGTCGCGGTGCTCGACTACGGCAAGAAGATCGCGGAAGGCCTGCCCAGGGATGTCCAGCGCGATCCGGCGGTGATCGAGGCGTACATCGGCGTCGCGCCGGCGGCGTGATGAGTGGTTGTGCATTGAGATCCCTCACCCCAACCCCTCTCCCGGAGGTCGAGGGACCGAGGGTGAGGGAAATGAACTTGCGATCGACCAAACGTCGAGAGGACTCATGAGCCTGCTCGACGTCAAAGGCCTGAAGGTCGCCTACGGCGGCATCGTCGCCGTGCGCGGCATCGATCTGTATGTGGACGCCGGCGAACTGGTCGCGTTGATCGGCGCCAACGGTGCAGGCAAGACGACGACGCTGAAGGCGCTCGCCGGCATGTTGCACCCGACCGGCGGGAGCGTGCACTACGACGGCGCTTCGATCACCCACGAACCCTCCCACCGACTCGTGCATCGCGGCATCGCGCTGGTACCGGAGGGCCGCGGCGTCTTCGCGCGCCTGACCGTGGAAGAGAACCTGTCCATGGGCGCCTACATTCGCGACGACCGGGCGGCGGTGCGCGCCGACCTCGATCGCATCTTCGGACTGTTTCCGCGCCTGAAGGAACGCCGCGCGCAAACCGCCGGAACGTTGTCGGGCGGCGAACAGCAGATGGTGGCGATCGGGCGGGCGATGATGAGCCGACCGAAACTGCTGCTGCTCGACGAGCCCAGCATGGGCCTGGCGCCGCTCATGGTGCAGAAGATCTTCGAGGTGGTGCGCTCCATTTCCGAGCAGGGGGTGACGATCCTGCTGGTCGAGCAGAACGCGCGGCTGGCGCTGCAGGCAGCCTCGCGGGGTTATGTGATGGAGTCAGGCGCCATCACACTGACCGATGCCGCCGGCGCGCTGCTCGAAAGCGAGCAGGTGAGGCAGGCGTACCTCGGCGAATAACGCCGCGGGTCAGCGCACTTTCGGATGATTCACCGGCGGCTGCGTGCCGATCAGGCGTGCCTTGCCGCGCGAGATGCGGCCGAGGAACAGCAGTTCCTCCATGACGTCGGTGCTGAAGCCCTGGCGGGTACCGCGTTCGTCGATGATCAGGCGATTCAGGTATTCGTCGAAACCGTGGGCGCCCCACAGCTTGAACAGGCCCTCGCAGATGCGCGGCAACTCCTCGACGAAGGCCTTGGCGTCGATGCGCCTGGGTTCCTTGGGCGGCGGTTCGCTCAGGTCGATCACGGGGAACATCGAAGCCGGCTGGCGCAGCGTGTCTTCGCCCACCTCGATGCCCACCGGGACGTGAATGTTGTTCGCCGCGAGCACGCGCTCGAGGTGATCGATGCGTGCCTGTTGCCGTTGAACCAGGGCGAGCAGTTCGTCTACGTCCGCCATCGCGCGCGGTCCGGAGCCGTCAGACGGCCTCGGGAAGGGGGAGCCAGTCCCGTCCCGTGAGGAAATCGGAATACAGCCGTGCCTCGGGGGTGCCCGGGTCCGGCTTCCAGTCGTAACGCCATTTCACGATGGGCGGCAGCGACATCAGGATCGATTCGGTGCGTCCGCCCGACTGCAGCCCGAACAGCGTGCCCCGGTCGAAGACCAGGTTGAACTCGACGTAACGCCCGCGCCGGTAGGCCTGGAAATCGCGTTCGCGCTCGCCGTAAGGAATGCCCTGGCGGCGCTGCACGATCGGAACGTACGCCTCGAGGAAATGATCTCCCACGCTTCGCACGAGCGCGAAGGCGGTGTCGAAGTCCGGTGCCGCCAGGTCGTCGAAGAACACGCCGCCGATGCCGCGCGGCTCAGCACGATGCTTGAGAAAGAAGTAGCGGTCGCACCAGCGTTTGAACTCCGGATACCGGTCCGGGCCGAATGGCGTCAGCGCTTCGCGGCAGACTTCGTGGAAGTGGCGTGCATCATCCTCGAAGCCGTAGTAGGGCGTGAGGTCCATGCCGCCGCCGAACCAGAACACCGGCGGTGCGTCGGAGCCCGCGGGTGGCCGGGCGATGAAGAACCGCACGTTCATGTGCACGGTGGGCGCGTACGGATTGCGCGGATGCAACACCAGCGACACGCCCATCGCCTCGAAGCCACGGCCGGCCAGTTCCGGGCGGCCCGCCGAAGCCGAGGGCGGGAGCTTCTCGCCCAGCACGTGCGAGAAGTTCACCCCGCCCCGCTCGAACACCTTGCCCTCCTCGATGACGCAGGAGGTTCCGCCACCGCCTTCGTCGCGGATCCAGCTGTCGCGGCGAAACGGCGCGCCGTCCTCGGCCTCGAGTCCGGCGACGATGCGCTGCTGCAATCCGATGAAGTACTCCTTCACCGTCGCCGCATCGACGCCGCCTTTCACCCGAGCGTTCATAGGAGGCTCCTCTTCGCGCCGATGGCGCGGAAACCGATATCCCGTCGCATCTGGCGCCCGGCGAACTGGATCTGCTCCGCGATCTCGTAGGCCCGCCGCTGGGCCACCCGGACCGTGTCGCCGAGCGCTGTGACACATAGTACCCGTCCGCCGCTCGTCACGACGTCTCCGTCGCGCCGGGTCGTGCCGGCGTGGAACACATGGACGTCGTCCTCGTCGCGCGGCACGCCGGTGATCGCGTCACCCTTCCGCGGATCGTCGGGATACCCGTGCGCGGCCATCACCACGCCCAGTGCCACGCGGCGATCCCATTCGGCCTGGACGCGATCGAGGGTGCCGTTGACGGCGTGATCGATCAGGGTATGCAGGTCGCTCTTCAACCGCATCATGATGGGTTGCGTTTCCGGATCGCCCATGCGGCAGTTGAACTCGAGTGTGCGCAGCTCGCCCTTCGGCGTGATCATCAGGCCGGCATACAGAAACCCCGTGTAGGGTTCGCCCGCGGCTTCCATGCCCGACACCACCGGCTGGATCACTTCGCGCATCGCACGGGCGTGCAGGGCGGGTGTCAGCACCGGTGCGGGTGAATAGGCACCCATGCCACCGGTGTTCGGACCGAGATCGCCGTCGAGCAGGCGCTTGTGATCCTGGCTCGTGGCCAGCGGCAGGATGTGATGGCCGTCCACCATGACGATGAAGCTCGCCTCCTCACCTTCGACGAACTCCTCGATCACCACGCGCGCGCCGGCGGCGCCCATGCGATTGTCGGTGAGCATGGAGTCGACGGCGCGATGGGCTTCGTCCAGTGTCGTCGCCACCACGACACCCTTGCCTGCCGCCAGGCCGTCGGCCTTGATCACGATCGGTGCGCCCTGGGCGTCGATGTACGCATGGGCGGCGCGAGCATCGGTGAAGGTCTCGTGGCGCGCGGTCGGAATCCGGTGTTCGACCATGAAGCGCTTGGCGAAGTCCTTGGACGCCTCCAGCTGCGCGGCACGTCGGGTGGGTCCGAAGATCCGGAGCCCGGCAGCCCGGAATGCGTCCACCACGCCCTCGGCAAGCGGCGCTTCGGGTCCGACGACGGTCAGCGCTATGCCTTCGCGCTTCGCGAAGTCCAGAAGCTCCGCGACCGTCGTTGCGGCAACGTTGTACAGCCCGTCTTCCTGTGCGGTGCCCGCATTTCCAGGAGCGACATATACGCGAGCCACCCTCGGCGACTGTGCGAGCCGCCACGCGAGGGCATGTTCGCGGCCGCCGCCGCCGATGACGAGCAGGTTCACTGGATGATTCGTGAGACGTGAGGCGTGAGGAGTGAGGCGCGAAGTGCGAGGGTCACGCGGCGTGACGAGGGACTGCGCTTCGACGGTTCGCAGCGCGTAGTCCAACCCCGGCACTGCTCCCACCGCAGGGCCGCCTCACGCCTCACGCTTCGCGCCTCACCGAAGCAAGATTCACCCCTCACGGAAGTAATCCTCACGAATTAATGCCTGAAGTGTCTCACGCCCGTGAGCACCATCGCGATCCCCCGCTCGTCCGCGGCCGCGATCACTTCCTCGTCGCGGACGCTGCCGCCGGGCTGGATGACCGCGATCGCACCGGCATCGACGACCACGTCGAGACCGTCCCGGAACGGGAAGAAGGCGTCGGACGCGACCACCGAGCCTGCCAGGGACAGGCTAGCCTGCTGCGCCTTGATGGAGGCGATGCGTGCGGAATCCACCCGGCTCATCTGGCCAGCGCCCACGCCGAGCGTCCGACCGTTGCCACCGAAAACGATCGCGTTGGACTTGACGAACTTGGCTACCCGCCAGGCGAACATGAGGTCGCGCAACTGCTCCTCGTCCGGGGCCTTGCGGGTCACCACGCGCAGTTCCGTCGGCGCCACGTTGCGCGCATCCGGTGACTGCACCAGTACGCCACCACCGACGCGTTTCAGGTCCCAATCGTTGGCACCTTCGGCCAGCGGGACCTCGAGCACGCGCACGTTCGCCTTCGCGGCGAACACCTGTCGCGCCGAGGCGGAGACGGCCGGCGCGATGACCACTTCGACGAACTGCTGCACCACCGCCTCGGCAGTGGCGGCATCGAGTTCGCGGTTGAAGGCGATGATGCCGCCGAAGGCCGAAGTGGAATCGGTCGCGAACGCGAGCCGGTAGGCTTCGAGCGGCGTCGCGGCCATCGCCACGCCGCAGGGATTCGCGTGCTTGATGATCACGCAGGCGGGCGCGTCGAAGGTCTTGACGCACTCCCACGCCGCATCGGCATCGGCGATATTGTTATAGGACAGTTCCTTGCCCTGCAGTTGTGAATAGCGCGCGAGGCTGCCGGCGACCGGATCCGGGTCACGATAGAACGCTGCCTGCTGATGCGGATTTTCGCCGTATCGCAGGTCCTGCATCTTCGCGAACGACAGGTTAAGGCGCGCCGGAAAGGCTTCGCGCGCGCCATCGGTGCCCAGGCTCGTGAGGTAGTTGCTGATGGCGCCGTCGTATTGCGCGGTATGGGAAAAGGCCTTCTTCGCCAGGGCGAAACGGGTTTCGAGGCTCACGCCGCCACCCGATGCGCCCATTTCCGTGATCAGCGCGGCATAGTCACCGGGATCGGTCAGCACGGCCACGTGCCGGTAGTTCTTCGCAGCGGCACGCACCATGGCCGGCCCGCCGATGTCGATGTTCTCGATCGCATCGTCGAGCGTGCAGCCCGGCTTCGCGACGGTCTCGCGGAAGGGGTAGAGATTGACCGCCACGATGTCGATGTAGTCGATGCCCTCGCGCTCCATCGCCTGCACGTGCTCCGGCAGATCGCGGCGCGCCAGGATGCCGCCGTGGATGCGCGGATGCAGCGTCTTGACGCGCCCGTCGAGCATCTCCGGGAAGCCGGTATACCCGGCGACCTCGGTCACCGCGACGCCGGCTTCGGCGAGCAGCTTCGCCGTACCGCCAGTGGACAGGATGCGCACGCCGAAGCCCGCGAGCGCTCGTGCGAATTCGACCACGCCGGTCTTGTCCGAGACGCTGATCAGCGCCTGCCGGTGATTGGCCATGGCCCTCTGCCGCTGGATGACGTAAGCGTTTGCGCGGCGCTACTTGATGAGCCCGTAGGCCTGCATCTTCTTGCGCAGCGTGTTGCGATTCATGCCGAGCAGCTCGGCCGCCTGCGTCTGGTTGCCTTCGACGCGCGCGAGCACCGTCTCGAGCAGCGGCCGCTCCACGCACTGGATCACCATGTCGTAGATGGCGCTCGGCCGCTCGCCGTCCAGGTCCCGGAAATAGCCGTCGATGGCTCGCCGGACGCACCGCGCGATCTCGTTCTCGTTGATCATGCGGCCATCCTCTGCGCAGTATCCTGTTCGTGACGGTTTCGACGCGTCTCGATCCGCTCGAAGAACCTCGAGAGCGCGTCGAGCTGTGCCCGGGGTTCGGAGAGCCTGTTCACGGCGGTGCGCAGGAGATCGCCCTCCGGCAGTGATCGGGCATACCAGCCCACGTGCTTGCGCGCGACGCGCGCCCCCACGTGATCGCCGTAGAAGGCGTGGAGCGCACCCAGGTGTGCTTCGATGATCTCGTGAATCTCCGAGAGGTCGGGTGCGCGCGCAGTGGTACCGGTGCGCAGGAAATGGTCGATCTCGCGAAAGATCCAGGGCCGACCGAGGGCCGCACGTCCGATCATGACCGCATCGGCTCCGGTTCGGTCGAGCACCTGCTTCGCTTTCTCCGGTGAATCGATGTCGCCGTTGGCGATCACCGGAATCCTTACGGCAGCCTTCACCGCCGTGATCGTGTCGTACTCCGCATCGCCTGCATACAGGTCCGCGCGAGTGCGGCCGTGCACCGCGAGCGCCTGCACGCCGGAGCTCTCCGCGATATGGGCGATCCGCAGCGCATTGCGGTTCTCACGGTCCCAGCCGGTACGGATCTTGAGCGTCACCGGCACCTCCACGGCGGCGACCACCGCTTCGAGGATGCTCGCCACCAGCGGCTCGTCGCGCAGCAGCGCCGACCCGGCCATGACGTTGCACACCTTCTTGGCGGGGCATCCCATGTTGATGTCGATGATCTGTGCACCATGCGCGACGTTGAAGCGCGCCGCGTCCGCCATCTGCGAGGGTTCCGTGCCCGCGATCTGGACCGAGATCGGTTCGACCTCGCCGTCGTGATCGCGGCGGCGGCGACTCTTGTCGGTGTTCCAGAGCCGCGCGTCCGAAGCCGTCATCTCCGATACCGCATAGCCCGCGCCGAGCGCCTTGCACAACTGGCGGAAAGGTCGGTCGGTGACGCCCGCCATGGGTGCGACCGCGAGCCGGTTGCGCAGCGTGTAAGGACCAACCTGCATGGGCGCGGGAGAATCTCGGGCAACGAAGAAAGGGCGCGTATTGTAATCAGAAACTGCGCGCGCGCATCGTCACGTTCGTGGTCCGAGCGTGAGCGTGCGTGCAAATGCGCGTCGCATCGGGCGCGCCAGATCGAGCGCGGACAAGCCGACCCCCCGCGCCGTGGGCAGGCCGGGCCAGTCGATCGAAAAAAGACTCGCGAGCGCATCGGTGAAGCCGATCGTGGCGGTGCGATCCATGGCACGTCTCCGTGAGAAGCCGGTCAGGTCCGGTGTCGGTTGCCGAAGCAAATCTGCCGCCACCCAGGCATCGCGCAAGCCGAGGTTCAGGCCCTGGCCGGCGATCGGATGGAGCGTCTGTGCTGCGTTGCCCAGCAAGGCGATGCGTCCGCGAGTGCGTGGTTCCGTTCGTCGCAGGACGAGCGGATAGGCCCCGCGCTCGGCGACGCCTACGAAGCGGCCCGCACGCCACCCGAACTCGCGCTGCAGTCGGACGAGGAACTCGTCGTCGGATGCCGCGAGCATGGTTTGGGCGTCGTCGGGCGAAAGTGTCCAGACCAGTGCGAAGCCGTCATCACGCGGCAGCAGCGCGATCGGTCCGATGCGGCCGAATCGTTCGTAGGCGACATTGGCGTGCACCCGGTCGGTGCGTATCCGGGCCACCACGGCGTTCACGCCGTAGTCCTTCACGTGCTGGGTGAAGCCGAGCGATTCCACCAACGGACCGCCGCCTTCAGCGACGATGGCGATGCGTGCTTCCATGGCGCCTCGCGTGGTGGTGACGACGACGCCTTCCGGCCCGTCCTCGATCGCGTCGACCCTCGTGTCATGCTGGACTGCGGCGACACTCCCGATGCTTTCGGCCAGTACACGTTGCAGGTCACCGTAGCCGACGATGTTGCCCAGTACCGGCACGCCAGCATCAACGGCATCGAGCTCGCTGCGCCCGAAACCGGTGCATTGCGAGACATGGATGCGCAGGATCGGCGTGGCTCGCGAGTCGAGCGCTGCGGCGGCGCCGACGCGATCGAGCAGGAGCCAACTGCCCCAGGACAGTGCGAGGCTTCGATCATCGTCGAACCCTGCACCCTCCGGCTTCGCTTCCAGCAGCAGGACCTTCGCGCCTCGTCGTCCGGCGACGAGGGCGAGGAAGTGACCTACCGGGCCACCGCCGACGATGATCGCATCGAACATCGCCGAACGGGCGGCGCTCAGAGCGCCGCGGTTCCGACGATGGCTTCGACGTCGGCCACGCTCTTGGGCGCGGCTGCCGTCAGCACTTCACAGCCGCCGGCGGTCACCAGCACGTCGTCCTCGATGCGAATGCCGATGTTCCAGAGTGCTTCGGGCACGCCTTCGCCGGGACGGATGTAGCAGCCCGGTTCCACGGTGAGCGTCATCCCCGGTGCAAGGTCGCGCCATCGGCCCTCGCGCTTGTAGTCTCCGGCGTCATGCACGTCGAGGCCCAGCCAGTGGCCGGTGCGGTGCATGTAGAAGCGGCGATAGTCGTTCGATTCGATCACGGCCTCGGGGGTGCCCTTGCAAAGACCCAGGTCGACGAAGCCGCGAACCAGAACGGCCAATGCGGCTTCGTGCGGTTGCTCCCAGTGCTGCCCGGGCTTCACCGCCGCGATCGCGGCAGCCTGCGCCGCCAGGACCAGTTCGTAGACGTCGCGCTGCGGACCGCTGAAGCGGCCGTTCACCGGCCAGGTGCGCGTGATGTCGGACGCGTAGCCATCCACCTCGCAACCCGCGTCGATCAGGAGCAGATCGCCATCGCGCAACCGCGCGTTGTTCTCCACGTAGTGCAGCACGCACGCGTTGGCGCCCCCGGCGACGATGCTGGGATAGGCGGGCGATTGCGAACCACGGGAGCGGAACTCGTGCAGTAGTTCCGCCTCGATCTGGTACTCGTACAGGTCCGGCCGCGTGGCACGCATGGCGCGTGCATGGGCCGCCGTGGAAATGGCGGCCGCGCGGCGCATGGCATCGAGCTCGTGCGCGTCCTTGGTGAGCCGCATGTCGTCGAGAATGCGCCGGATGTCGCGGATCTCCCCCGGCGCGGAGACCCCGGTTCGCACCTGGGCGCGCACCGCGTTCAGCCACTCGATCAGGCGTGCGTCCCAGGCTCCGTCCGCGCCCACGTCGGCGAACAGGGCCGGCTGATCGGCCAGCAACTTCGGCAGGGACTCGTCGAGCTTCGCGATCGAATGGGCCTCGTCGAAACCGAAGGTCGCGCGGGCGTTCTCGGGACCGTGGCGATAGCCGTCCCAGATCTCGCGATCCATGTCCTTCTCGCGGCAGAACAGGATGCTCTTCGGCTGCGCGCCGGCAACCAGTACCAGCACGGCCTCGGGCTCGGTGAAACCGGTGAGGTAGTAGAAGTAGCTGTCGAACCGGAACGGGTGATGCGTGTCGCGATTGCGCGTGCGTTCGGGTGCGGTGGCGATCACGGCGACCCCCTGGCCCATGGCGGCGGCCAGGCGGCGGCGGCGGTCCACGAACGGGGCGAAGGCGAGCGGAGCGGAGACGGGAGCGTTCATAGCGCTGCCGGGCCGCCCCGAGGCGCTGACGTGCCCTCTGCGGGGCCAGCGAACGCAAGCGAGCGTGGGGACTGTTCCATCGTCGAATTATACGGTCCGACTCGCTCTGAGATGGCGGTCGAGTTCGTCCAGGCGCGCCGGGGTGCCCACATCCAGCCAATAGCCTCGATGGTGCTGCGCAGTGACTTGCCGAGAACGCATGGCGGCCACCAGGAGAGGTGCAAGCCTGGCCTTGGTATTCCGAAGGGTGGTCGCGAACAGCTCCGGCCGATAGACACCGACGCCGCTGAAGGTGAACTTCGGCGTTCCGTCTTCCGACGCGAACGGGCCGTCGAGGGCGAAGTCGCCGCGCGGGTGATGTTCGGGGTTGTCCACCAGTACCAGATGGGCGAGAGCCGGCGGCGATCCGGCCAGATCGATGCGTGCGAGCGCGCCGAAGTCGATGTCGGTATGGATGTCGCCGTTCACCACGAGGAAGGGCTCGGTCCCGAGCAGGGGCAGCGCGGTGGCGATGCCGCCGGCCGTCTCCAGGGCTTCGCCTTCGGGCGAATAGCGGATGCTCGCGCCGAACCGGGCACCATCGCCCAGCGCCGCTTCGATGCGCGCGCCGAGATGGGCGTGATTGATCACGATCTCGCGCAAGCCGGCACGGACGAGCTCCTCGATGTGCCAGGCGATCAGGGGCTTTCCGCCCGCTTCGAGCAGCGGTTTGGGCACCGTGTCGGTAAGCGGGCGCATGCGCTCGCCGCGGCCTGCGGCGAGGATCATCGCTTTCATCAGAAGGTGTAGCCGACCTGCGGCGAGCGCTGTTCGAGTTCGTCCAGCAGCGCGAGCAGCGGCCGCAGCTCGCCGTAGCGGTTGGCCGTGTTGCGCACGTAGCCGAGGAAGCGCGGCGTGTCCTCCAGATAACCTTTCTTGCCGTCCCGATAGTTGAGTCGCGCGAAGATGCCCAGCACCTTCAGGTGGCGTTGGAGACCCATCCACTCGACGTCGCGATAGAAGGCGCCGAAATCGGTGTCCACCGGAAGCCCGGCGCGTTTCGCCTGCTCCCAATAGCGGATGGATCCGTCGAGCACCTCGCGTTCTTCCCAGCTGATGAACGCGTCGCGGTACAGCGAGGCGAGGTCATAGGTGATCGGTCCGTGCACCGCGTCCTGGAAATCGAGGATGCCGGGGTTCGGGTCGGCGACCATGAGATTGCGTGGCATGTAGTCGCGGTGGACGTACACCCGCGGCTGCGCGAGGTTGTTCGCGACGATCGCGGCGAACACCGCTTCCAGCACGGTGCGCTGGCGCGCGTCCAGTTCCAGTCCGAGGTGCCGGGCCACGTACCAGTCCGGAAACAGGTTCAGCTCGCGTCGCAGCAACGCTTCGTCGTAGGGCGGCAGCACGCCGTCGCGCGAAGCGAGCTGCCATCGGACCAATGCAGTGGTGGCGTCCGCGAACAGGTCTCCGGCACGGCTGCGGTCGCGCTCGAGGGCGGCGAGGAACGTGGTGTCGCCCAGGTCGGTCAGCAGCAGGAAGCCGCGTTCCAGGTCCTGCGCCAGCACGCGCGGCGCGTTCAAGCCCGCCGCTTCGAGGAGGCCGGCGATCTTGACGAAGGGCCGGCAGTCCTCGTGCTCCGGCGGCGCGTCCATCACGATCCACGTCTGCGTTCCGGCGCGGGCGCGAAAATAGCGCCGGAAGCTGGCGTCCGCCGAAGCCGGCGACAATTCGCAGTCGCGGCCCGGCAGGACCCGCTTCAGCCATGCGGCTACTTCGGTCAGTCGATCCATCGGGTTGATCACCGTCTCCCTAGCCCTATACTGGCGCCAATTCTAACAAGCACCCTGCGATCGCCCGATGTCCAGATTCCTGCGCTGGGTCGCAGCCACTGCCCTGAGCGCGCCATTGCTCGTCCACGCGCAGGAGCTGGGACTCAAGTTGAAGTCGCAGCAGGAGCTGCTCACGCGCCCGGCCGAAGAGGGCGACGAGGAGACGCCGCTGTTCGTCGAGGCCGACTCGGTTTCGGGAACGCAGGGCCAATGCTTCGAGGCCAGTGGTACCGTGAAGCTGCGGCAGCGCGGCCGCAGCATTTTTGCCGACCAGCTGGAGTACTGCATCCCGGACCAGAAGCTGACCGCCTCCGGCAACGTGCGGCTCGACCGTCGCGGCGACGTGATCGAGAGCGACAAGCTGTCCTTCGATATCGACGCGGAGACGGGGTACGCCGAATCGCCCGAGTATTACTTCCGCGCCTTCAAGGCCCGCGGCAAGGCGGACAAGCTTTTCATCGACAGCCGGACGCAGTACCGCGCCGAGAAAGGTACCTACAGCACGTGCGAGGCGCCCGAGAAGGACTGGTACCTGCGCGTGGGGAAGCTGAAGCTGGACCGTGCCAAGGACAAAGGCGTGGCGCGCGACGCCACCGTCGTGTTCAAGGGCTGGCCTGTGCTCTACACGCCGTACGTGGATTTCCCGCTCTCGAACACGCGCAAGTCCGGCATCCTCGCCCCGACCTACGGCACCAGCGGCAAGAGCGGTTTCGAGTTCACGGTGCCGCTCTACCTGAACCTCGCGCCCAACTACGACTGGACCATCGCGCCGCGTGTGCTCGCGAAGCGGGGCGTGCTGTTGAACAACGAAGTCCGGTATCTCGGTTCGACGTACAACGGCAAGCTCAACGCCGAGTATCTCGAGAACGACCGCGAACGGCAGGGCGACACGCGCTACGCACTGGCCTTTCGCCACGACCAGGTGTTCATGCCCGGGCTCGTCGGCAACCTGAACTTGCAGAAGGTCTCCGACGACCAGTACTTCCTGGATCTTTCCAATCGGATCGCCGTGACCTCGCTGCGCAACCTGCCGCGCGAGGGCGGCCTCAACTACGCGACCGGGTGGTGGACATTCGGCGCGCGCGCGCAGAGTTTCCAGACCTTGCAGGATCCGGCCGCTCCGATCGTGCCGCCGTACGCGCGCTTGCCGCAACTCACGCTGGGTGCGCAACGGGCCAACGTCAAGGGCTTCGACCTCAACCTGCAGTCGGAGTACGTGGCGTTCTCGCATCCAACCCTGGTGACCGGCCAGCGCGCGATCTTCTATCCGAGCTTCACCTTCCCGCTGCAGCGGTCCTTCGTCAACGTCGTGCCGAAGCTCGGCCTGCACTACACCGACTATTCCCTCGACGGCACGACGGGGATCTCGGCTGCCACCCGCACGTTGCCCATCTTCAGTCTCGACAGCACGGTCACGCTGGAGCGCAACACGACGATCTTCAACCGCGCGTTCCTGCAGACGCTCGAGCCCCGCCTGTACTACGTCTACATCCCGTTCCGCGACCAGAGCCAGTTGCCGGTCTTCGACACGGCGGTGGCGGACTTCAACCTCGCACAGATCTTCACCGAGAACCAGTTCGTCGGCGGCGACCGCATCAACGACGCGAACCAGCTCACCGCCGCGGTCTCGAGCCGCCTGCTCAGTCCGGACGACGGGCAGGAACGCCTGCGGGTCACGATCGCCCAGCGCCTGTTCTTCAAGGACCAGCAGGTCACCTTGCCCAACGTCGCCTTGCGCACCCAGAACAAGTCGGACCTGCTGGCCGCGGTCAGCGGCCGCCTGACCCAGGCCTGGTACCTGGACGCAGCCGTCAACCAGGACATGAGCGCCAACCGCCCGGACCGCAGCACGCTGGCCGTGCGCTACAACCCGGATCCGGGCAGCGTTCTGAACGTGGGCTACCGCTACAACCGTGACAGCTACGAACAGGTGGACCTGTCGGGCCAGTGGCCGCTCACCGATGCGTGGAGCGGCGTCGGACGGTTCGCCTACTCGCTGCGGGACGGCCGTTCCGTCGCGACCATCATGGGCGTCGAGTACAATGCCGGGTGCTGGGTCGCGCGCTTCGTCGCGCAACAGTTCGTGACGTCGACCCAGGACAGCGTGCGCGCGCTGTTCTTCCAGATCGAGTTCTCCGGCCTCTCGAAGATCGGGTCGAACCCGCTGGAAATCCTGCGCCAGAACGTCAGCGGCTACCAGCGGTTGAACGCTTTGCCGCAGAGCCAGCTCCAATCCGACTATTACCCTTCGCAGTAGCGTCCCGCGCGCCCCTTTGCCCATGAGTGTTCCGATTCAAGTTTTCCTCGCAGGCGTGCTCGCCGTGACCCTGGCCCAGGCGGCGGGTGCCGCCGAAGGCGACCGCAGCAAGAGCCCCGTGCTGCTCGATCGCGTGCTGGCGATCGTGAACAACGAGGTGATCACCAAGATCGAGCTGGACGAGCAGGTGAAGCTCGCCACGCGCCAGCTGGTTCGGCAGGGCACGCCGCTGCCGCAGCAGGCATTGCTCGAGAAGCAGCTGCTCGAACGCCTGGTCACCTCCCGGGTGCTGCAGCAGGTGGGTCGCGAGACCGGCGTGCGCATCGAGGACGCGCAGCTCGAGCGCGCCATCGGCCGGCTCGCGCAGGAGAACAAGATGTCGGTGGAGGCGTTCCGCGCCGGCATGCAGGACGACGGCGTCGACTACAACCGCTTCCGCGAGGAAGTACGCAACGAGATCGTCGTCACGCGACTACGCGAGCGCGAAGTGGACAGCAAGATCGTCGTGTCGGATGCGGAGATCGAGACCTTCCTGCGGGCGCAGCAGGCGACCGGCCGCAACGAGGAGTACAACCTGCTCCACATCCTGTTCACGGTGCCCGAGGCGGCGAGCCCTGAGCAGATCCAGTCGCGCCGGGCGCGGGCGGACGAGGCGCTCGCGAAGTTGAAGGGTGGTGCCGATTTCAAGCAGATCTCGGCGACCTATTCGGACGCGCCCAATGCCCTGCAGGGCGGCGAGCTCGGCTGGCGCGCGCCCGGACGGCTGCCCAACATCTTCGTGCAGGCGGTGGCCACCATGAAGGACGGCGATGTTTCCTCGGTGCTGCGCAGCCCCAACGGATTCCACATCCTCAAGTTGCTGGAACGGCGCAGCAGCGTGCAGCAGGTCGTGGTCCAGCAGACCAAGGCGCGGCACATCCTGGTGCGACTGAACGAAGTGGTGGCGGAGGTCGAGGCGAAACGGCGGCTCACCGAAATCCGCGAGCGCATCGTGAAGGGTGCCGATTTCGCCGAGCAGGCGCGGCTGCAGTCCGAGGATGCGTCGTCCGTGCGCGGCGGCGACCTGGGCTGGCTCTCGCCCGGCGACACGGTGCCGGAGTTCGAACAGGCCATGGACGCACTGAAGCCGGGCGAGATCAGCCAGCCGGTGCAGTCTCCCTTCGGCTGGCACCTGATCCAGGTGATCGACCGGCGCACCGAGGACCTGACCAAGGAACGCCAGCGTCAGCTCGCACGGCAGGCGATCCGTGCACGCAAGTCCGACGAAGCCTTCACCGAATGGGTGCGGCAGCAGCGCGACCGTGCTTTCGTCGAGTACCGTCTCGAAGAACGCTGAGCGCACCCCGCGGATCGCGGTGACGGTGGGCGAGCCCGCCGGGATCGGTCCGGAACTGTGCGCGGTCATCGCCCGGGGAACGCACGAGCCGCTGGTCGTGATCGGCGACCGCGGCCTCATCGAGGCCCGTGGTGCCGCCATCGGCATCGACGTGGATCTCCCGGACTACGATGCGAGCCGGGTTGTGGCCCGATCGACGTTGCTCCACGTGCCGCTGGAATCGGCGAGCGTTGCCGGACGGCTGGATGCGCGCAACAGCGCGCACGTCATCGCGTTGCTCGAGCGCGCAGCGGAGGGCTGTCGTCGGGGTGAATTCGCGGCCATGGTCACGGCGCCGGTGCACAAGGGGGTGATTCGCGACGCCGGATTCACCTTCATGGGGCATACGGAATTCCTGGCTGCGCACTTCGGCGTGGACAGGGTCGTGATGATGCTGGTCGGCGGCGGCATGCGGGTGGCGCTCGCGACCACGCACCTGTCGCTGAAGGATGTTCCCGCTGCGATCACCAGCCCGGGGCTCGAACAAACGTTGCGCATCGTCGCGGCGGACTTGCGCGCGAAGTTCCGCATCGCGACGCCTCGCATCCTGGTTGCCGGATTGAATCCCCATGCGGGCGAGTCGGGCCACATGGGGCGCGAGGAGATCGAGGTCATCGAGCCCGTGCTGGTGCGCCTGCGCACCGAGGGCTTCCTCCTCGAGGGTCCATTGCCCGCCGATACGCTGTTCCAGCCGAAGTACCTCGAGCGCGCCGACGCCGTGCTAGCGATGTATCACGACCAGGGGCTGCCGGTGCTCAAATATGCGAGCTTCGGCACCGGCATCAACGTCACGCTCGGACTGCCGATCGTCCGCACTTCCGTGGACCACGGAACGGCACTCGATCTCGCCGGCACGGGACGGGCGGACGCGGGGAGCATGCGCGCAGCCGTGCAGCTCGCGATCGAGCTCGCCGCGCGTGCGGAGTCCGGCTGATGCAGCATCTGCCGCGCCGCCGATTCGGCCAGAACTTCCTGATCGATCACTCGGTCATCGATCGCATCGTGGCTGCCATCGCGCCGCAGCGTGGCGATGTCCTCGTCGAGATCGGCCCCGGGCTCGGCGCGCTGACGGGCCCGATGCTCGGGCTTGTGGACCGCCTGCACGTGGTCGAGATCGATCGGGACATCGTCGAACGCCTCGAGCACGAGTATCCGCGCGAGCGGCTGGTCGTGCATTCCGGCGATGCGCTCGAATTCGACTTCTCGGCGCTGGGCCCAGGATTGAGGCTGGTCGGCAACCTCCCCTACAACATCTCCACGCCGTTGCTGTTCCACATCGCCGAGCAGGGTTCGATCATCCAGGACGGTCACTTCATGCTGCAGAAGGAAGTGGTGGACCGCATGGTCGCCGAGCCCGGAGGCGGCGAGTACGGTCGACTGTCCGTGTCCCTGCAGTATCGCTTCGCGATGGACAAGCTGTTCGAAGTGCCGCCGGAGGCGTTCCAGCCCGCGCCGAAGGTGCAATCGGCCGTGGTTCGGATGACGCCCCATCGCCCGCTGCCGCACCCCGCGCGCGACGAGACCATCCTCGCCGACATGGTGCGACGTGCATTCACGCAGCGTCGCAAGACACTGCGCAACGCGCTTTCACCCTATCTGAGTGCGCCCGAACTGGGCGATCTGGGCATCGATCCCGGCGCGCGGCCCGAGACGCTCGACGTGGCGGCCTGGGTGCGGGCGGCCGATTTCGTCGCGGTGCGCGGTCCTAGGCCGTCTTCTTCTGGATGAACTCGATCTTGTAGCCGTCGGGATCCTCGACGAAGGCGATCACGGTGGTGCCATGCTTCATCGGACCCGCCTCGCGGGTGACGCGGCCGCCACGCTGCTTGGCGTCCGTGCACGCCTTGTAGGCGTCGTCCACTTCGAGCGCCACGTGACCGTAACCGGTACCGATCTCGTAGGCCTTGGTGTCCCAGTTGTGGGTGAGTTCGAGCACGGCTTCTTCGCTTTCGTCGCCATAGCCGACGAAAGCGAGGGTGAAGCGGCCGTCCGGATAGTCCTTGCGGCGCAGCACCTTCATGCCGAGCACGCTCGTGTAGAAGTCGATCGAGCGATCGAGATCGCCCACCCGGAGCATGGTGTGAAGAATGCGCATTGTCAGATCTCCACCAGTTCGAAATCGTCCTTGCGCGCGCCGCATTCAGGACAGACCCAGTTGACCGGAACGTCCTCCCAGCGGGTTCCGGCCGGGATGCCCTCTTCGGGAAGGCCGGCGGCTTCGTCGTAGATGAAGCCGCAGATGAGACACATGAAGGTAAGGTAGGGCGCTGCGTTGTCGGACATGTGCGAGGGGTAATCGGCTAAAATTTCATTTTATAGGCAAACGGCCGCCGCGCCACATGATCTCCGCTCCACCGATCGTCCTCACCTTCGCGGCCACCGATCCGAGCGGCGGTTCCGGTCTCCAGGCCGACATGCTGACGCTGAGCTCCATGGGTTGCCATCCGCTGTCGGTGGTCACGGCCGTCACCATCCAGGACACCGCCGGCGTGGAGGACGTGATGGCCCTCGACGCCGACTGGGTGGCCGGCCAGGCCCGCAGCGTACTCGAGGACATGGCGGTGACCGTGTTCAAGATCGGTCTGCTCGGCAGCGTCGAGGCGATCGCCGCGATCGCCGAGATCGTCTCCGACTACCCCGACATCCCGCTCGTGCTCGACCCGACCATGACTTCGGGGCGCGGCGACGAACTCGCGAGCGACGAGATGGTGATGGCGATCCGCGATCTGCTGGTGCCGCAGACCACGGTGATCACGCCCAACGGCCTCGAGGCCCGCCGGCTCGCGATCGATGGCGACGACGACAGCGACGATCCGACGGTCGCCGAATGCGCGCGTCGCATCCTCGACCTCGGGTGCCAGTACGTGCTCGTCACCGGAACGCACGACCACACGGCCTCGGTGGTGAACACGCTGCACTCGGCCGACGGCGTGGTTCGCACCGACGAGTGGCCACGCCTGCCCGGCAAGTTCCTGGGCGCCGGCAGCACGCTGTCCGCGGCACTCGCCGCGACCATCGCCAACGGGTTGCCGATGGCGGAGGCCGTGCGGGACGCGCAGGAATACACCTGGCAGGCGCTGAAGCTCGCCTATCGGCCCGGCATGGGGCAACAGATTCCCGATCGACTGTTCTGGGCCCGCGAGGAAGAACAGGATGCCGAAGCCGCCGATTGAGGGTCTGTACGCATTGACGCCGGAAGGCATCGGCGGAGACGGATTGCTCGACAAGGTCGAGGCGGCACTCCGCGGTGGATTGCGCCTGCTGCAGTTCCGCGACAAGTCGAGCGCGCGTGACGAACGCCTTCGGGTCGGTCGACAACTCCTCGATGCGTGCGTTCGATCCGGCGCGGCGTTCATCGTGAACGACGATCCCGAGCTGGCTGTCGAGTTGGGTGCTCACGGTGTGCATCTGGGGCGCGACGATGGCAGCATCGCGGCCGCGCGGCGCATGCTCGGAGCGGGTGCCGTCATCGGTGCTTCGTGCTACGACGATCTCGATCGAGCACTCCGACTGCGCGCCGATGGCGCGGACTACGTCGCCTTCGGCAGTTTCTTCGCTTCCGCGGTGAAGCCGCATGCCGCGCGGCCTGGCCTCGATCTTCTTCGCCGCGCACGGGCGAAGTTCGATTGCCCGATCGTGGCCATCGGCGGCATCACGCTGGACAATGCACCGCTGGTTCGCGCCGCCGGCGCCGACGCCGTGGCTGTCATCACCGATGTCTTTTCCGCGCCCGACATCGGCGCGCGGGTACGCGACTACGGCCGACTGTTCCAGCGGGCCGCTACTCCTGGATGAACGACGATGAGTTCACGTAACGACCTGCTGTTCGAACAATCCCAACGCGTGATTCCCGGCGGCGTGAATTCGCCCGTGCGCGCATTCCGTTCCGTGGGTGGCACGCCGCGATTCATCACGCGCGGCAAGGGCGCGCGCGTATGGGACGCCGATGGCAAGGAGTACATCGACTACGTGGGTTCGTGGGGCCCGATGATCGTCGGGCACGCACATCCCGAAGTCGTGCGCGCGGTCCAGGAAGCCGCGACGGAAGGCCTGTCCTTCGGCGCCCCGACCGAGCGCGAACTGGAGATGGCGGAACTGCTCACCCGGCTGCTGCCTTCGATCGAGATGGTGCGACTGGTCAGTTCCGGTACCGAGGCGACGATGACGGCGATCCGCGTGGCGCGCGGCTTCACCGGGCGCAGCCGGATCGTCAAGTTCGAGGGCTGTTATCACGGGCACGCCGATGCGTTGCTGGTGAAGGCAGGCTCCGGGCTGCTCACGCTCGGCCAGCCCAGTTCCGCGGGCGTGCCCGCGGAGACGACGCAACACACGACGGTGCTGGACTACAACGACGTGGCCGGCCTCGAGCGCACCTTCGCGGAGCTCGGCGACGAGATCGCGGCGGTCATCATCGAGCCCGTGGTGGGCAACATGAACTTCGTCATGCCCACCCCCGAGTTCCTGAGCGCGTTGCGCAGTCTCACGAAGAAGCATGGGACCGTTCTGATCTTCGACGAGGTCATGACCGGGTTCCGGGTCGGTCCGAAGGGTGCGCAGGGACTGTTCGGCATCGAACCCGATCTCACCACGCTGGGGAAGGTCGTGGGTGGCGGCATGCCGCTGGGTGCGTTCGGAGGCCGGCGCGAGATCATGGAAAAGCTCGCCCCGCTCGGTCCCGTCTACCAGGCCGGTACGCTCTCCGGCAATCCGGTGGCGGTGGCCGCTGGCCTGGCAACGTTGAAGCTCGTTCAGGCCCCGGGGTTCTTCGACCGGTTGTCTGCTTCGACGCGGCAGCTCGTCGATGGCCTGGTGGCCGCCGCGAAGCAACGCGGCGTCCCGTTTTCCGGTGCCTGTGTCGGCGGGATGTTCGGCCTGTTCTTCCGCGAAAATGCCCCGACCAGTTACGCCGAGGTCATGACGAGCAGCAAGGAGCAGTTCAACCGCTTCTTCCACCTGATGCTCGATCGCGGCGTCTACCTGGCGCCGTCCGCGTTCGAAGCCGGTTTCGTGTCCTCGGCCCACGGCGAGGCCGAAATCGTCGCCACCGTGAAAGCCGCCGACGATGCGTTCCGGCAGCTGGCGGCCTGAACGCGTGCCCCGGGTCTCAGCGCAAGCCGGCGGCGTACTCCGCGAGCGCGGCCATTTCGCGATCCGTCATCTTCGCGGCGATGGTGCGCATCATGTTGTTCGAGTCGTTCGCCCGCTCTCCGGCGCGGAAGGCCTTCAACTGCGCGACGGTGTAATCCGGATGCTGTCCGGACAGGCGCGGATATTGAGCCGGGATGCCGGCGCCGGTGGGCGAATGACAGGCGGCACAGGCAGGCAGTCCGCGCTCCGCATCGCCGGCGCGGTAGAGCTTCTGGCCGAGCGTCACCAGGTCTCGGTCCTTCGCAGCGGCAGGACGCAGTTTCTGCGAGCCGAAGTACGCACCGAGGTGCTGCATGTCCTCGGGAGAAAGGTTGGCGACCATGCCCGCCATGATCGGGTTGGCCCGGGCGCCGCTCTTGAAGTTGGCGAGCTGCTTCGCGATGTAGTCGGGGTGCTGCTGAGCGATGCTGGGGTTCGCCGGGATGGCGCTGTTGCCGTCCGGACCGTGGCAGGCGGCACAGGTCGCGGAGAGAGCCTGGCCTTTGGCGGGGTCACCGTGGGTGGATTCGGCGTGGGCGACGGCGGCGGCGAACAGGCTCAGGGCGAGCGCGGCCGGCTTGATGCTGGGCATGAAGAACTCCTCGGCAGGTTGCGTCCGCGCGATTGCGGCCTCGGGCCGCGAAGCGACCGCAGGCCTTGGCGGCTTTCGGTGCAGCGCATAAAGACGCGGATAATCAGAAACAAAGCGGAGTTTAGCCGATTTGGATACAAATCGGACAGGGCTCGCGCCGGAAATGCGCCATGAGCGCGCTCAACCGGGCCGTCTATGCTGCAAGCGCGCACGATCGCAAGGATCTGCTCCCGGATGTGGGCTGGGAGGTGGCCTTCGCGGGCCGTTCGAACTCGGGCAAGTCGAGCGCCATCAACACCATCACCAGCCGCAATCGGCTCGCCTTCGCCAGCAAGACCCCGGGCCGGACCCAGCTGATCAATTTCTTCAGCCTTGGGGATGAGCGCTACCTCGTGGACCTGCCGGGCTACGGTTATGCGGAGGTCCCGGAGAAGGAACGGCGGCGCTGGGGCGAGTTCATCGCGGTTTACCTTCAGGAGCGCGTGGCGCTGCGAGGGCTCATCTCGATCATGGATGCGAGGCATCCGCTCACACCCCTGGACGAGCAGCTGCTCGACTGGTTCTTGCCCAGCGGCAAGCCGGTGCATATTCTCCTCACCAAGTCGGACAAGTTGTCCCGGCAGGAAGCGACAGCGCAACTGGCGACGGTACGCAATGCCCTGCGCGCACGCGGGCCGGGATGCAGCGCCCAGCTGTTCTCGAGCCTCAAGCGCACCGGCGTCGAGGAGGCCGAAACGGTGCTGCTGCGCTGGCTGGACCTGGGGATGAAAAAAGAAGCGCCCCCGGTTGAAGGGGATTGAAACCGGGGGCGAAGCCTTTTTTAGGAAAAGGCGCCCGCTCAGGGAGGAGAAGCGGGAGACGAACAACGTCCGATAATGAGAGCCGCCGGGCCGCCGGAAAGTTCCGCTTTGCAACAACGCAGCTTGGACAAACTTCATTCGTCATACCTGGACAGCCATGGAGATACTCGGTCGATACCCCCAGCGCCGGATGCGCCGCAATCGTCGGGACAGCTTTTCCCGGCGCTTGATGTGTGAGCACACGCTCACGACGAATGACCTGATCTACCCGGTGTTCGTGATCGAGGGGCAGGATCGTAGCGAACCGGTCCCGTCCATGCCGGGGGTCGAAAGGGTCACCCTGGACCGGCTCCTCAGGGTCGCCGAGACCTGCGTGGAACTCGGCGTACCGGCCATGGCGCTGTTTCCGGTCGTGGGGCTGGAAGCCAAGTCCCTGGATGCCGCCGAGGCGTACAACCCGAAGGGTCTGGTGCCCAGAGTCGTGACGGCGCTCAAGACCCGGTTTCCCGACCTCGGCGTGATCACCGACATCGCGCTCGACCCGTACACGAGCCACGGCCAGGACGGTCTCATCGACGCTTCCGGGTACGTGATGAACGACGAGACCATCGCGGTCCTGGTCCGCCAGGCTGCATGCCACGCGGCGGCCGGCGTGGACATGGTGGCGCCCTCCGACATGATGGATGGTCGCATCGGTGCCCTGCGCCAGCATCTGGACCAGCATGGCCATGGGCGGGTACGCATCCTGGCGTACTCCGCGAAGTACGCGTCCAGCTTCTACGGGCCGTTCCGCGATGCCGTGGGTTCCGCCGGCAACCTGGGCAAGGGCAACAAGCACACCTATCAGATGGATCCCGCCAACAGCAACGAGGCGCTGTGGGAAGTGGGGCTCGATCTCGAAGAAGGCGCCGACATGGTCATGGTGAAGCCGGGCATGCCGTATCTCGACGTGGTCCGGCGGGTCAAGGACACCTTCAATGTGCCTACGCTCGTCTACCAGGTGAGCGGCGAGTACGCGATGCTCAAGGCCGCGGGCCAGCAGGGCTGGATCGACGAAAAGGCTTGTGCGCTGGAGGCACTGGTGGCCTTCAAGCGAGCGGGGGCCGACGCCATCCTGACCTACTTCGCGCTCGACGCGGCCCGGTGGCTACGCGAAAGGTGATCCCCGGCTTCGCCCGACGCACTACTTGTCCGTCAGCCGTGCGCGGCGGTCGCGTTCGAGGCGGATGATGTAGCGCTGGACCATCGCTTCCGAGGCGGGCGGCAGCTTGAGGAACATGCACCCGGCACGTCGGCTCACCGACCCGTTGCGCAGGGGAACCTCGAAGGTGTTGCGTATCTGCAGCGTCGCGGTGAGCGTCCCCACCTCGATCATGTCGATGCGGCAGTTCTCGAAGGTCATTCCGGCTTCGACCCGGGAGCCCTCCGGATAGCCGGTCAGGCAGACCCCGCCCAGGCTGATGTCGACCACGGTGAGCGTCAGCGGCGTGGCCTCCGGCAGGGGCAGCAGGCACTTGAGCGGTTTGCCCACGGGCGTGGCGACGCGGTAGTACTCGCGTCGCTGGAATTTGAGCAACGCCTCGGGCAGGGCGATCTTCAGCGCGGGGCGACCCTCGAACTCGATCGGCGTGACGGTCGGGACTTCGAACTGGATCTTGACCTTGTCCTGACTGGTGACAAAGGCGACTCGGCTGCTTCCCAGCAGCCGGCGATTGGCCACGAGCTCCTTGCTGGCATCGAGGATCGCGAATCCTCCCGGACCGTCGACGGCCAGCAGGGCCGTGATCGCGAAGTCCTTGCCGTCGCTGAAGTATGCCGTGACGATCTCGCCCGCCTGCATGATGGCCTTGAGAATGAAGGCGATCTCGACCCGCGAACGGACGAGGAAGCGGTCGTCTTCCTCATCGGTCGGGATGGGGCGGGGCGAATTGCCGGGGGATTCCATGGAGGCGCTATGAAGCGGGCGGTGTGCCAGCGAAAGGTGTTGCGGCGGCCGCGCGCGAAACTTTAGCCTGGCGCCGCCGTATCGGCGGGTGCTGCCGCGCGTGTTTCGAGCAACGCGCGTCGCGCGCGCTCGATCGGACGGCCTTCGGGACTGGCGCGCAGCGGCTGGCGCAGGTCGCGCCCATGGAACACCGTGACGTTGAACTGGGCCTCGGGCGTTTCGAATGCGTAACTGGGCGCCCGTCGCACCTCGTCGCCTGACCAGAAGCGGCCCTCGCGCGTGCGAAAGGCGATGCCGCGATTGATGAGGAACAGTTCCACGTCCTTCGCGCTGTCGGTGAACAGGTGCAAATCGATCTGGGCATACCGGCCGGCACTGCCCGACAGTACCGGCCCCACCAGATGGGGGTCGAAGGCCTCGAGGTCACGCATCATGTCCAGCGCCACTTCGCGCAGTTCGGACACACGCTCCGCCTGCTCTTCCGATTGGTAGATCTGCTGGTAGGCCTTGAGGGCATCTTCGATCTCGGCATTGTCCGGAAGGTTGCGCGTGTCTGGGGCGCCGATCTGCCGGGCGGCCTTGCGCTTGGCCAGCGCGAAGTCGTCGATGCCGTCCTGTGCCATCAGGCGTGCGGCCAGATGGGCGATGCGCGAGCGCATCTGGCGGTTCGAGGCATGGTCTCTCGGCATGTCCGTTCTGAGTGTCAACAGGCCCTAGTAGATCTGACTCTCGACGTCGTCCTTGCCGCCCGCAGGATTGCTGGCGCCGTCGTCGTCTTCCGGAGGCATGTTCTCATGGTAGAAGTATTCCACCATCCGGTTCGGTGCCCGATTGTCGCGCAATCCGGTATCCGGATTGATCGCGGCGGCGACCACGCCTTCGGGGGCGACTGGAGGCTGTTCGGGGACGTCCTTGAGCGCCGTCCCCATGTAGGCGATCCAGATCGGCAACGCGGCCTGGGCGCCCGTCTCGCTCCCGCCCAGGGAGCGCGGGGTGTCGAAACCCATCCAGGTGATGGCCGTGAGACCGGTGCTGTACCCGGCAAACCACGCGTCCATCTGTTCGTTGGTCGTGCCGGTCTTGCCGGCGAGATCGCCGCGTCCCAGCGAGAGCGCGCGCGAGCCCGTGCCGCCCCGGATCACGTCCTGCATCATCGTCGTCATGAGAAAGGCATTGCGCTGGTCGATGACGCGTGGCGCGGCATTGGGAACGGTGGCGACCTTCGTGCGTGCCAGCGTCGTGCCCCGGGTGTCCTCGATGCGATCGATGAAATAGGGGCTCACCCGATATCCCCCGTTCGCGAACACGGCGTAGCCCGTGGCCATCTGCCACATCGTCACCGAACCGGCGCCCAGTGCCATCGTCAGGTAGGGGGGAATGAGCTTCGCGTCGAAGCCGAAGCGCGATACGTAGTCCTGCGCGTATTGCGGCCCGATCGCCTGCAGGATCCGGATCGAGACCAGGTTCTTCGACTTGGTGAGCGCCGTGCGCATGCGCATCGGGCCTTCGAACGTCGCGTCGAAGTTCTTCGGCTCCCACACCGCCGAGCCCGTCTCGCTCGCATCGAAGGACAGCGGCGCGTCGTTGATGATGGTCGCCGGCGTGAACCCCTTCTCCAGCGCCGCCGAGTAGACGAAGGGCTTGAAGCTCGACCCCGGCTGGCGATAGGCCTGGGTGACGTGGTTGAACTTGTTGCGGTTGAAATCGAAGCCCCCCACCAGCGCCTGGACCGCACCGGTCATGTTGTCCAGGCTCACGAGCCCGGATTCCACCTGCGGCACCTGGACGATCTGCCAACCGATGGTCTCGTCCTTCTGCACGCGTACCAGTGCGCCTGCGCGCAGGCGCCGGTTCGAAGGGGCCTTGTCGCCGATCATGCGCTGGGCGAACTTGATGCCTTCTCCCGTGACCTCGGCCTGGCCGAGTCCCTTGACGTACACCTTCGCGGTCTTCGCGTCGACCTGAAGCACGAGCGCGGGCAGGATGTCATCGCTCTCGAGTTCCTCGGCAAGCAGGTCCTCCAGCGCCTCTTCCGATACCGGCGTGGGCAATTGCGCATAGCCTTCGGCCCCGCGGTAACCATGGCGCCGGTCGTAGTCGAGGACCCCTCGGCGTACCGCAGCGTAGGCCGCGTTCTGGTGGGCGCGCTTGATCGTCGTGTAGACGCGGAACCCCGCCGAGTAGGCCTCGTCGCGGTAACGCTCGTACATCGCCTGCCTGACCATTTCCGTCAGGAAGTCCGCACGGGTGGCATACGTCTGCTGAGTCGTGTGCAGGCGCATGGTGGCCTTCACCGCCTCGTCCTGCTGGGCCGCGGTGATGTAGTTCAGCTCGCGCATCCGGCGCAGCACGTATTCCTGGCGCGTCTTGGCCCGTGTGGGATTGGCGACAGGGTTGTAGCGCGAGGGTGCTTTCGGCAGTCCGGCGAGCATCGCCGTTTCTGCAAGGCTCAAGCGATCGAGTGTTTTGCCGAAATAGGTCTGGGCCGCGGCCGCGAAGCCGTAGGCGCGCTGGCCCAGGTAGATCTGATTGATGTAGAGCTGAAGAATCTCGTCTTTTGTGAGGCTATGTTCGATCTTGAATGCCAGCAGCGCTTCGTTGAACTTGCGGGTGAACGTCTTTTCCTTGGTCAGGAAGAAGTTTCGCGCCACCTGCATCGTGATGGTGCTGGCACCTTGACGGGCCCCACCCTGGATGAAGTTCGACATGGCGGCGCGCGCTACCCCGATGTAGTCGATGCCGCCGTGCTCGTAGAAACGCTCGTCCTCGGCGGAGATGATTGCGTCGCGCATCGCCTTCGGGACGTCCTGGATGCGGACGAGGGCGCGGCGCTCCTCGCCGAACTCGCCGATCAGTTCTCCCTCGCTGCTGAAGATCTGCAGCGGGATCTTGGGGCGGTAGTCGGTCAGGGCTTCGAGCGACGGCAGGCTCGGGTAGGCGACCACAGCGGCGTAGCCGGCCAGCAGTGCGCCCGCCAGGACGGCCGCGAGCACCAGGAGCAGGGGCAGCAGCCACCAGCGGAAATACATGGGCAAGGGATTTGCTTAAGCCGAACAGTGGGGTGGAAGGGCTTCTTGAAGCTCTTTCATTATAGAGGCGCTCCAGACGCCGCCAAACCAAAAACCCACTTTCCCAAGCTTGATTTGAATTTGCCGCTAGTATCTAATGTAAATTGTATATTATTGGCGTAACTCGCCCATGCTCAAGGGAAAATTGGATCTGACACCTGCATCGGAGTTCCTTGCGAACCTGATGAAGCCCAAGGCGCCGCCCTTGATCGGGGTCGACATCAGCTCTTCATCCGTGAAGATGGTGGAGATCAGTCCCGCGGGCAAGGGGCGCTATCGCCTCGAGCGCTACACCGTCGAGCCGCTCACGAAAGACGCGGTGGTCGACGGCAACATCATGAACCTCGAAGAAGTGGGCGAGGCCGTGAAGCGCGGCTGGAAGAAGATGAACACCCGCGTGAAGAATCTCGCGCTGGCCCTGCCCTCCGCCGCGGTCATCACGAAGAAGATCGTGATGGCTTCGGATCTGCGCGAAGAAGACCGCGAGGTCCAGGTGGAGGCCGAGGCCAACCAGTACATTCCGTTCGCCCTCGAAGAGGTGAACCTCGATTTCCAGATCCTCGGCCCGGCGCCCAACAGCCCCGAGGAGGTCGAGGTCCTGATCGCGGCCTCGCGCAAGGAGAAGGTCGAGGATCGCGTCGCGGTGGCCGAAGCCGCGGGCCTGAAGGCCGTCGTCATGGACATCGACGCCTTCGCCTCCCAGACCGCCTTCGAGCTGATCGAATCGCAGCTTCCCGATGGCGGTCTCGACCAGACCATCGCAATGGTGGACGTCGGCGCGTCCATGATGAACATCAACGTGTTGCGCAACAACCAGTCCGTCTACATGCGCGAGCAGCCCTTCGGCGGCAACCAGCTCACGCAGGAGATCCAGCGCGTCTTCAACCTCTCCAGCGAGGAGGCGGAAGCAGCGAAGAAGAACGGCGGCCTGCCGGGCAACTACGAGCCCGAGGTCCTGAATCCGTTCATGGACACGCTCGCGCTGGAAGTCACGCGCGCGCTCCAGTTCTTCTTCACGTCGACCCAGTTCAACCAGGTGCACCACATCATTCTCGCGGGCGGTTGTTCCACCATCCCCGGGCTGGATGAGGTGGTCTCCAAACGCACCGGAGTGAGCACGCTGGTGGCGAATCCGTTCGCCGCCATGGAGAAGTCGCCGAAGATCAAGGAACGCCAGCTGTCCCAGGACGCTCCAGCACTGATGGTGGCCTGCGGGCTCGCCATGCGGAGGTTCGACGCATGATCCCAATCAACCTACTACCGCACCGCGCGCAACGGCGTGCGGCGGCCAAGCGCCAGTTCTTCGTGCTGGCGGCGATGGTGTTCGGCCTCGGCGTGGCGATCGTGGCGCTGGTCCATACCTACTTCGCCGGCCAGATCGAGTACCAGAGCGGTCGCAACCAGTATCTCGAGGGCGAGATCGCCGTGCTCGATCGCCAGATCGACGAGATCAAGAAACTGAAGGAGCAGACCCAGGCGTTGCTCGAACGCAAGAAGGTGGTCGAATCGCTCCAGTCGAACCGTTCGGAGACCGTCCGGCTGCTCGATCAGCTCGTGCGGCAACTGCCGGACGGGGTCTACCTGAAGACGGTGCGGCAGACCGGCACCCGGGTGAACGTGATCGGCTACGCCACCTCGAACGCGCGCGTGTCCACGCTGATGCGCAACCTGGAAGCCTCGCCGTTCCTGGAAGCACCGGGCCTGGTGGAGATCCGGGCCGTTGAGGTCGACAAGCAGAACCTCAACGAATTCAATCTGAACGTGAACCTCACGCGCGAGAAGGAAGAACCCGCGAAAGCGGGCAAGCCGGCTCCCAAGGGTCCACAGGGATAAGGGGCCACGGGAATGACGCTCGATGACCTGAGAAGGCTCGACCCACGCGACGTCGGCAACTGGCCGGTGCTGCCCAAGCTGGGCGTGCTGGTGATCGTGTTGCTGCTGCTCGTCTTCGGCGGCTACTGGTTCGACTGGAAGGACCAGCTCGACACGCTGGCGGCCGAACGGCAGAAGGAAACCGATCTGCGGGCGAAGTTCCTCGACAAGAAGGCCCAGGCGATCAACCTGGAGGCGTATCGCAAGCAACTGGCCGATATCGAGCAGTCCTTCGGCGCGATGCTGAAGCAGCTGCCGAACAAGTCGGAGATGGAAGCATTGCTCACCGACATCAACCAGGCCGGGCTCGGGCGGGGGCTGCAGTTCGAGCTGTTCCGTCCCGCGCAGCAGGAGACGATGTCGGAGTTCTACGCCGAACTTCCGATCACCATCAAGGTGGCGGGCGCCTATCACGACATCGGCGCCTTCGCGAGCGACGTGTCGCAGCTCTCGCGCATCGTGACGCTGAACGACATCGGGCTCCAGATCGACAAGGAGCGCGGCCTCATGCTCGAAGCGACGGCCAAGACCTATCGCTACCTGGACGACGCCGAAGTGGCCGCGCAGAAGAAACCCGCGAAGGCGAAGAAACAATGAAACGCGCCCTGATCATGATGGCAGCGACGGCCCTGCTCGCCGGCTGCGGCGGCGAGCAGTACCAGGATCTGCGGCAGTTCGTGAAGGAGTCGGGCGCGAACCTGCGCGGACGCGTGGACCCGTTGCCCGAGGTCAAGCCGTACGAGCCGTTCAGCTACGACGCCTTCGATCTGCCCGATCCGTTCAAGCCTCGCAGCAACCAGACCGCGGACAAGTCCGTTGGCGGTGGTGCCGGACCCGCGCCGGACACGAACCGGCGCAAGGAAGCGCTCGAAGGCTACCCCCTCGAGAGCCTCAGGATGGTCGGTACGCTGCAGGACAAGAGCAAGAAGATGTTCGCGCTCATCAAGACGCCGGACAACAACATCTACCAGGTGAAGGGCGGCAACTACCTGGGACAGAACTTCGGTGTGATCTCCATGATCACCGAGACATCGATCACTTTGAAGGAAGTCATCCAGGACACCGCCGGTGTCTGGACGGAGCGGACGAGCAGCCTGCAGTTGCTCGACGAAGAGGAGTCGAAGAAATGAGGACAACCCTTGTCGCAGCAGTGCGCTGCCTGACCTCCGCCGCGGCCGTGCTCGCACTGGCGTGTGCGGCCACCGTTGCCCAGGCCGCCAAGGGCGCCGAGGAGCCTGGACAGAACGTCATCTCCAACATCGACGTGACCTCCGCTTCGGGCGGGCGGGTGATCGTGAAGATCACCACGCGCGAGCCGCTCGCCAATCCTCCCGTGGGCTTCTCGATCAACAATCCGCCCCGCGTGGCCTTCGATTTTCCGAACACCGCCAACGGCCTGGGCAAGGCGAGCCAGGAAGTGGGCAACACCGAGTTGCGCTCGATCCGCCTCGGACAATCCGGTGGCCGCACCCGCGTGGTGTTGAATCTCGTGCGCCCGATCAAGTACGACACGGCGCTCGACGGAAAGACTCTTGTGGTCACCCTGCAGGTGGCCGCCGATACATCCAGCGGCGGTGCGGCAGCAGGCGAAAGCGCGAGTTTCGCCGCAGGCAAGGGCGCGGGCACCCATTCGCTGCTCAACATCGACTTCCGTCGCGGCAAGGGCGGCGAAGGCCAGGTGGTCGTCGACATGTCCGATGCCACCGCGGGCATCGACCTGCGCCGCCAAGGCAAGTCCGTGATCATCGATTTCGTGCAGACCGACATTCCGGCCAACCTGCAGCGCCGCCTCGACGTGGTCGATTTCGCGACCCCCGTGGACACGGTCGAAGCCACCAAGCAGGGCTCCAACTCGCGCATCGTCATTTCGCCGCGCGGCAACTGGGAGCATTCTGCCTATCAGACCGACAACCGTTTCATCATCGAGATCAAACCGGTCGTCGAGGATCCGAACAAGATCGGCGCCGCATCGGGACGCGGCTACACCGGCGACAAGCTGTCGCTGAACTTCCAGAACATCGAAGTGCGAGCAGTGCTCCAGGTGATCGCCGACTTCACCGGGCTGAACATCATCACCAGTGACACCGTCGCCGGCAACCTGACGCTCCGACTGAAGGACGTGCCGTGGGACCAGGCGCTGGACATCATCCTGCAGTCCAAGGGCCTGGACATGCGCAAGAACGGCAACGTCGTGTGGATCGCTCCCCGTGACGAGCTGGCCACCAAGGAGAAGCTGCAGCTCGAAGCGCAGCAGCAGATCCAGGAGCTGGAGCCGACCCGTACCGAGAGCTTCCAGTTGAACTACCAGCGCGCCGACGCGTTGCAGAAACTTCTATCCGACCCGGCGCAGCGCGTGCTCTCCAAGCGCGGCAGCGCGGTGGTCGATCCGCGCACCAACACGCTGTTCGTGCAGGACACCCCGGGCAAGCTGGAAGAGGTCGCGGCCCTGATCAAGCGCATCGACATCGCGGTCAAGCAGGTGCTGATCGAGGCGCGCATCGTCGAGGCTTCCGACACCTTCGGCCGAGCGCTTGGCGCACGGCTGGGTTACAACGAAAACGTCATCTCCAACAACGGCCTGTCCGTCGGCGGCGGCCTGCGGCTCACCGGCGGTGGCCTCATCCGGAGTGTGGGCGTGAGCACGCAACAGACTCCCGACTACGCGCAATCGTTCTTCCCCGACTCGCTGAGCGTGAACCTGCCCGCGCCGTCGCTGGGTGGCGGCACGACGCCCGGTGCGTTCTCGCTGTCGTTGTTCAACTCGAGCCAGACCAAGTTCCTGAACATGGAGATCTCGGCGCTGCAGCTGGATGCGCGCGGCAAGATCATCTCGAGCCCGCGCGTGATCACGGCCGACAACGTCGAGGCCAACATCGAGCAGGGTACGGAAATCCCCTACCAGACCGCCACGGCTTCCGGCGCCACCAGCATCAGCTTCCGCAAGGCGACGCTGTCGCTCAAGGTGAAGCCGCAGATCACGCCCGACGACAACGTGATCATGAAGCTCGACGTGCACAAGGACAGCGTCGGCGCCCAGACCCTCGCCGGTCCGTCCATCGACACTCGCCAGGTCACCACCGAAGTTCTGGTGGAGAACGGCGGTTCGGTGGGCATCGGCGGCATCTACACCCAGGACGAGTCCACCACGCTCAACAAGATCCCGGTGCTCGGCGACATCCCGTTTATCGGCTTCTTCTTCCGCAACGAGCGTCGCTTCAACGATCGGCGCGAGCTGCTGGTGTTCGTGACGCCCCGCATCCTCAAGGACAATCTGTCACTGCGCTAACGCGTTCGGCGGACCGGTGAAGGAAGGCCCCGCGGATCGGATCCGCGGGGCCTTCGCGTTTTATTGCGTCCGATGCGATGCACTACAATCCCCGCATGGGTGACACCGAGCAACAGGAGATGCCGATCGCGGTGGGGCTCGGAAGCGAGCGGCACCAGCGCGAGAACGTCTTTCTCGTGGGTCTCATGGGTGCGGGCAAGACTTCCGTGGGAAAGATGCTGGCCAAGCGGCTGGGCAAGACCTTCCACGACTCCGATCACGTCATCGAATCCCGGACGGGGGTCAAGATCCCGGTGATCTTCGAGATCGAGGGCGAGCCGGGGTTCCGCGCCCGAGAGGCGGCCGTCATCGACGAACTGACGGCGCTCGACAACATCGTGCTCGCGACCGGCGGCGGTGCCGTGCTATCGCCGGCCAATCGGCAGGCGCTGCGCGACCGCGGGACGGTCGTGTACCTGCGGGCGAGCGTCGACGAGCTATGGAACCGGACGCGCCACGACCGCAATCGGCCGCTGCTGCAGACCGCCGACCCGCGCGCGCGGCTGGCGCAGCTGCACGAGCAGCGTGATCCTCTCTACCGCGAAGTCGCCCACATCGTGCTCGATACCGGTACGCAAAGTCTCAAGTCGCTCATCGTCCGGCTCGAATCCGGGCTGGCGCGCCGCGCAGCCCAGGCGGAGCGGCAGCCCTCATGATCACGCTCGAGGTGGGGCTCGGGGAGCGCAGCTATCCGATCTACATCGGCGAAGGGCTGCTGGGCAATGCGGAGCTTCTGGTCCGACACCTCGCCCAACCCCGCGTCGCCATCGTCACCAGCGACCGTATCGCCCCGCTCTACCTGGACACCTTGCGGCAGACCTTCGAACGCGCGGGCGTCCAGGTGCTGACGATCGTCCTGCCCGACGGCGAGAGCTTCAAGGTGTGGGACACGCTCAACCAGGTCTTCGATCGCCTGCTGGCGGCGCGATGCGAGCGCAAGACCACGTTGATCGCGCTCGGTGGCGGTGTCATCGGCGACCTCACTGGTTTCGCCGCCGCGACTTACCTGCGCGGGGTACCGTTCGTCCAGATTCCCACGACGCTGCTGGCGCAGGTGGATTCGTCGGTGGGCGGCAAGACGGCCATCAATCACCCGCTCGGCAAGAACATGATCGGCGCGTTCTACCAGCCCGTGGCCGTGATCGCGGACACGGACACGCTGCGCACGCTGCCGGACCGAGAACTGTCCGCCGGACTGGCCGAGGTGATCAAGTACGGCATCATCGGCGATGTGCCCTTCTTCGAATGGCTCGAGGCGAACATGGATCGCCTCATGGCGCGCGATTCCGAAGCGCTCGCCTACGCGGTGCGCCGGTCGTGCGAGAACAAGGCCCACGTGGTCGCGATCGACGAACGCGAAACGGGGCCGCGCGCGATGCTCAACCTGGGCCATACCTTTGGACACGCGATCGAAGCAGGCCTCGGATTCGGCGTCTGGCTGCACGGCGAAGCCGTGGCGGCCGGGACGGTGCTCGCGGCGCGCACTTCCCGGGCGCTCGGCCATCTCGGCGACGCCGAGGTGGGCCGCATCGAGCGATTGATCGAACGCGCGCGGCTGCCGGTGAATCCGCCCGATCTGGGTTTCGAGCGCTGGCTCGAGCTGATGGGCCACGACAAGAAGGTCGAAGCCGGCAAGACGCGCTTCATCCTGATCCGGCGCCTGGGCGAGGCTTACATCGACGGGGCGGTCCCGCGCGCCGTACTCGACAAGGTGCTCGCGCCGGCCCCGATCCATGCCTGAGCTGGCAGGATATGCCGCTCGCCAGGAGACCTCGCGCGGCCGGCGGGTCGCCGAGCCGCCCCCGGAGGGCCGCACCGAATACCAGCGCGACCGCGACCGCATCGTCCACTCTGCGGCGTTCCGCAGGCTCGAATACAAGACCCAGGTCTTCGTGAACCACGAGGGCGACCTGTTCCGCACCCGGCTCACGCATTCCATCGAGGTCGCCCAGATCGGCCGCTCGATCGCGCGGAACCTGGGACTCAACGAAGACCTGATCGAGGCGATCGCGCTCGCCCACGACCTCGGTCATACCCCGTTCGGCCATGCGGGGCAGGATGCGCTCAACGAATGCATGCAGGCTCACGGCGGCTTCGAGCACAACCTGCAGTCGCTGCGCGTGGTGGATCACCTGGAGAGCCGCTACGGCGCCTTCGACGGCCTCAACCTCACCTTCGAATCGCGCGAAGGCATCCTGAAGCATTGCTCGCTGAAGAACGCGGCGACCCTGGGCGACGTCGGGGAGCGCTTCCTGAAGCGCGAGCAGCCGGGCCTCGAGGCCCAGCTGGCGAACCTGGCCGATGAGGTGGCGTACAACAACCACGACGTCGACGACGGCATTCGCTCGGGCCTGATCAGCATCGACGAGCTGGCCGAGGTGGGCATCTTCGCGCGCCACCTCGCCCTGGTCCGGCGGGATTTCCCGCAGCTCGCCGACCGCCGGGTCATCCACGAGACGGTGCGCCGGATGATCAACACGCTGGTGAGCGACCTGACCCGGCAGAGCCGGCAGAACATCGACGCCCGGGCACCCCTGAGCATCCGGGAAGTCCGCGAATCGCCGCCGCTGATCGCCTTCAGCGAGCAGGTCCGGGCCGAGCAGCAGGAGCTGAAGACCTTTCTCCGCCGGCACCTTTACCAGCATTACCGGGTCGCCCGGATGGCTTCCAAGGCCAAGCGCATCGTTCGCGAGCTGTTCGACGCCTTTTTTTCGGAGCCGCGGCTGCTGCCGCCAGAGTTCCAGCGCCGGGGCGAAGATGACCTGCCCCGGGCCATCGCCGACTACGTGGCGGGCATGACCGACCGCTACGCCATCCGCGAGCACCAGCGGCTGTTCTCCATCGGCGAGATCTGAGCCGCCGCTCCGGAACGCGCACCGCCCACGCATTGAAGCGTCAGGGGGGTCGGGTTACCATTCCACCCCTTGCCCGTCGTTTTCGTGTGCTCCATGGTCTGGTGCGCCGGCGACGCTGGCGGGGCTGCCGCCGTCCCGAGACCTCCCGAGGCGGCAGGACCGTGCAATCCGCTCGAAGACGAGGTTTTCCGTGGCTCATCCGAATCTGCCGCCCGCGCAGGGACTCTACGATCCCGCCAACGAACACGATGCCTGTGGCGTCGGGTTCATCGCCCACATCAAGGGGCGCAAGAGCCACGAAATCGTCGAGCAGGGGCTGCAACTGCTGAAGAACCTCACGCACCGGGGCGCCACGGGTGCCGACCCGCTGGCGGGCGACGGCGCGGGCATCCTGCTGCAGATCCCGGATGCCCTGCTTCGGGAAGAGATGGCCAGGCAGGGCGTGGAGCTGCCGGACGCGGGCGAATATGGCGTGGGCATGGTATTCCTCCCGCAGGAGCCGGCCAGCCGCCTCGCCTGCGAGCAGGAGATCGAGCGCGCGATTCGCGCCGAGGACCAGGTCCTGCTCGGCTGGCGCGACGTTCCGCGCGACAGCTCGGTGCTGGGTGAATCCGTCCGGCGGCTCGAGCCGGTGATCCGGCAGGTGTTCATCGGGGAAGGCCCCGATGTCACCGTGACCGACGCCCTGGAGCGCAAGCTCTATGTGATCCGGAAGAGTGCCGGCCACGCGATCCGGGCGCTCAACCTCGAGCACGGCAAGGAGTTCTACGTGCCGTCCATGTCGGCGCGGACGATTGTGTACAAGGGCATGCTGCTCGCCGATCAGGTGGGCACCTACTATGCAGACCTGCGTGATCCGCGCATGGATTCGGCGCTCGCCCTGGTCCACCAGCGCTTTTCCACCAACACGTTCCCCACCTGGGACCTGGCGCACCCGTTCCGCATGATCGCGCACAACGGCGAGATCAACACGCTCCGGGGCAACGTCAACTGGCTCCGGGCACGCGAAGGCGCGATCTCCTCGCCGGTCCTGGGCAAGGACCTCGAGAAGCTCTGGCCGCTGGTCTACCCGGGGCAGTCCGACTCGGCCTCCTTCGACAACGCACTGGAACTGCTGCTGATGTCCGGCTATTCGCTGGCCCACGGCATGATGATGCTGATCCCGGAGGCGTGGGAGAAGCACACCCTGATGGACGAGAGCCGCCGGGCGTTCTACGAGTACAACGCGGCGATGATGGAGCCGTGGGACGGTCCTGCCGCCGTGGCCTTCACCGACGGCCGCCAGATCGGTGCCACGCTGGATCGCAACGGCCTGCGCCCGGCGCGCTACCTCGTCACCGACGACGATCTCGTGGTCATGGCTTCCGAGACCGGCGTGCTGCCCATTTCGGACGAGCGCATCGTCAAGAAGTGGCGGCTGCAGCCGGGCAAGATGTTCCTGGTGGATCTGGAACTCGGCCGCATCATCGACGACAAGGAACTGAAGGATTCGCTCTCGGCGACCAAGCCCTACCGTGGCTGGATCGAGCGCATCCGCGTGAAGCTGGACGAGCTGCCGGAGCCCGCCGAAGTCTGCGAGCCGTCCACCGTGCCGCTGCTCGATCGCCAGCAGGCGTTCGCGTGGACGCAGGAAGACCTCAAGTTCCAGCTGATCCCCATGGCGCGCGAGGGCGAGGAAGCCATCGGATCCATGGGCAACGACTCGCCGCTCGCGGTGCTGTCGGACAAGAACAAGACGCTGTACCACTACTTCAAGCAGCTGTTCGCGCAGGTCACGAACCCGCCGATCGACCCGATCCGCGAGGATCTCGTCATGTCGCTCGTGTCCTTCGTCGGGCCGAAGCCGAACCTCCTGGGCATCGACGAGACCAATCCGCCAATGCGCCTCGAAGTGTCGCAGCCGGTGCTCGACTTCGAGTCCATGGAGAAGATCCGCCACATCGCCAACTACACCGACGAGAAGTTCAGCGCCTACGAGCTGGACATCTGCTACCCGGTTGCCTGGGGCAATCAGGCGATCGAGGCACGGCTGGCCAGCCTGTGTGCCGAGGCCGTGGATGCGGTGCGCTCGGGCTACAACATCCTCATCGTGTCCGACCGGAAGATCGACCCGGAGCGCGTGGCGATTCCGGCATTGCTCGCGACCTCGGCCGTGCACCAGCACCTGGTGAACAAGGGTCTTCGCACTTCCACGGGGCTCGTGGTCGAGACCGGTTCCGCGCGCGAGGTGCATCACTTCGCTCTGCTCGCCGGCTATGGTGCGGAGGCGGTGCATCCGTACCTGGCGCTCGAATCCATCATGGCCGCGGGTGAGCAGCTCCCGGAAGATCGCCGCGGCGAGAAGGCCGTGAAGAACTACATCAAGGCCGTAGGCAAGGGCCTGATGAAGGTCATGTCGAAGATGGGCATCTCCACCTACATGTCCTACACGGGTGCGCAGATCTTCGAGGCGGTGGGACTTTCCAGCGCGCTGGTCGAGAAGTATTTCACCGGGACGACCTCCAACGTCGAGGGCATCGGTGTGTTCGAAGTGGCCGAGGAGGCGATCCGCACTCACCGCGCCGCGTTCAGCGACGATCCGGTGCTCGAGCACACGCTCGAGGCGGGCGGCGAATATGCGTTCCGCGTGCGTGGCGAAGAGCACATGTGGACGCCGGACGCGATCGCCAAGCTCCAGCACTCGACCAAGGCGAACAGCTACGCGACCTACAAGGAATACGCGAAGATCATCAACGACCAGTCGACGCGACACATGACCTTCCGCGGACTGTTCGAACTGCGCATCGACCCGTCGAAGTCGATTCCCATCGACGAGGTCGAGCCGGCCAAGGAGATCGTGCGGCGGTTCGCCACCGGCGCCATGTCGCTCGGTTCGATCTCCACCGAAGCGCATACCGCGCTCGCGATCGCGATGAACCGCATCGGCGGCAAATCCAACACCGGCGAGGGTGGCGAGGATCCGAAGCGCTATGCACCGATCAAGGCCGGCGAGACACTCGCCTCCCGCATCGGCCGCGACCGCATCATGCGCGACATCGAGCTGAAGGAGGGTGACTCTCTGCGCTCGAAGATCAAGCAGGTGGCCTCCGGCCGCTTCGGCGTGACGGCGGAGTACCTGGGCAGCGCCGACCAGATCCAGATCAAGATGGCTCAGGGCGCGAAGCCCGGTGAAGGTGGTCAATTGCCGGGGCACAAGGTGACCGAGTACATCGCCGAACTGCGCTTCTCGGTTCCGGGCGTGGGGCTCATCTCGCCGCCGCCGCACCACGACATCTACTCGATCGAGGATCTCGCGCAACTCATTCACGACCTCAAGAACGCGAATCCGCGCGCCTCGATCAGCGTGAAGCTGGTCTCGGAGATCGGCGTGGGTACCGTGGCGGCCGGCGTGTCGAAGGCCAAGTCGGATCATGTCACCATCGCGGGACACGACGGCGGCACGGGTGCCAGCCCGTGGTCGTCGATCAAGCACGCGGGGACACCCTGGGAACTCGGTCTCGCCGAAACCCAGCAGACGCTCGTGCTGAACCGCCTGCGCGGCCGCATCGCGGTGCAGGTGGACGGGCAGATGAAGACCGGCCGCGACGTGCTGGTCGGTGCGCTGCTCGGCGCCGACGAGTTCGGCTTCGCGACCGCGCCGCTGGTGGTCGAAGGCTGCATCATGATGCGCAAGTGCCACCTCAACACCTGTCCCGTCGGCGTGGCGACGCAGGACCCGGAGCTGCGCAAGCGGTTCAAGGGCCAGCCCGAGCACGTGGTCAACTTCTTCTTCTTCATCGCCGAGGAATTGCGCGAATACATGGCGCAGCTCGGCATTCGCCGCATGAACGACCTGATCGGGCGCTCCGATCTGCTCGACATGCGGCGCGGCGTCGAGCACTGGAAGGCGCGGGGCCTCGATTTCTCGAAGGTGTTCTACTCCCCGGCCATGCCGGTGGAAGTCGCGCGCCGCAACGTGGAGAAGCAGGATCACGGCCTCGACAAGGCGCTCGACCATCGCCTCGTCGAGCTGGCCCAGCCGGCGCTGGAGCGGCGCGAGAAGGTCACGATCGAGATGCCGATCCGCAACGTCAACCGCACGGTGGGCACGATCCTCTCGTCCGAAGTGGCGCGGCGCTATGGCCACGCCGGCCTGCCCGACGACACGATCCACGTGAAGTTCGCGGGCTCGGCGGGCCAGAGTCTCGGCGCGTTCCTCGCCCACGGCATCACCCTCGACCTGATCGGCGAAGCCAACGACTACGTCGGCAAGGGTCTGTCGGGCGGCCGGATCTCGGTGCAGCCGAGCCCGAAGTTCCGCGGCAAGCCGGGCGAGAACATCATCGTCGGTAACACCGTGATGTACGGTGCGATCGCCGGGGAAGCCTACTTCCGCGGCGTCGGCGGCGAGCGCTTCGCGGTGCGCAATTCCGGCGCGCACGCGGTCGTGGAGGGTGTCGGCGACCATGGCTGCGAGTACATGACCGGCGGCACGGTCGTCGTGTTGGGCGGGACCGGGCGCAATTTCGCGGCAGGCATGTCCGGCGGCATCGCCTACGTGCTGGACGAGGACGGCACCTTCAAGTCGCGCTGCAACCTTTCCATGGTGTCGCTCGAGCCCGTGCTCGCGGAAGCGGAGCAGGAGGGCAAGGTCGCGCGCGACGTCTGGCATCTCGGGGAAGCAGACGAGGCAATCCTGCGCCGCTACATCGAGCGGCACGCCAAGTACGCGGGCAGTACGCGGGCGCGCGAGATCCTCGACAACTGGGGTACGTGGCGCACGAAGTTCGTGAAGGTGTTTCCGAACGAGTACAAGCGCGCGTTGGGTGAACTGGCGACCAAGGGCCGCAAGCTCGCGGCGTAGTTCGATTCAGCCGTCCGGGCGCCCGGTATCGACCGGGCTTCCAGGGCAGGCTCGCATTCAACGGATCAGAGCAAGAGCGACATGGGCAAGGTAACGGGATTCATGGAGTACCAGCGGCTCGCGGAGGCCTCCGAGCCGAAGCAGGAGCGGGTCAAGCATTACCGCGAATTCGTGGGCCATCTCTCGGATGACGAGGCGAAGGTGCAGGGGGCGCGCTGCATGGACTGCGGCATCCCGTTCTGCATGCAGGGCTGTCCGGTGAACAACATCATCCCGGACTGGAACGACCTGGTCTTCAAGCAGAACTGGCGTGAAGCGCTCGCCACGCTGCACTCGACCAACAACTTTCCGGAGTTCACGGGCCGAGTGTGTCCGGCGCCGTGCGAGGCGGCGTGCACCCTCAACATCAACAACGATCCGGTGGGCATCAAGTCGATCGAGCACGCGATCATCGACAAGGGCTGGGAGATGGGCTGGGTCGTCCCGGAACCGCCCAAGCAGAAGACCGGCAAGCGGATCGCGGTGATCGGTTCCGGCCCTGCGGGTCTCGCGTGCGCGCAGCAACTCGCGAGGGTTGGCCACGACGTCGTCCTGTTCGAGAAGAACGACCGCATCGGTGGCCTGCTGCGCTACGGCATCCCGGACTTCAAGATGGAGAAACATCACATCGACCTGCGCATGGAGCAGATGCAGGCCGAAGGCGTGGAGTTCCGTACGGGCGTGCTGGTGGGCGAGATCAAGCCCGGCGGCGCCGTGACCAGCCTCGCGCAGCACACGATCGCACCGTCGCAGTTGCTGGCCGAGTTCGACGCGGTCGTGTTGTCCGGCGGCGCCGAGCAGCCGCGCGACCTGCAGGCGCCCGGGCGCGAGCTGAAGGGCATTCATTTCGCCATGGAGTTCCTGCCGCTGCAGAACAAGGTGGTGGCCGGCGACCGGGTAGCCGGCCAGATCACTGCCACCGGCAAGCACGTGGTGGTGATCGGCGGCGGCGATACCGGTTCCGATTGCGTCGGTACCTCCAATCGCCAGGGCGCGCAATCGGTGAGCCAGTTCGAGCTCCTGCCGCAGCCGCCCGCGGAAGAGAACAAGCCACTCACCTGGCCCTACTGGCCGCTCAAGTTGCGTACCTCTTCGTCCCACGAGGAAGGCTGCGAACGCGACTGGGCCGTCTCCACCAAGGCGTTCAAGGGCGAGAACGGCCAGGTCAACTCGCTGCTCGCCTGCCGTGTGGAATGGGTGAAGGGCGAGAACGGCCAGACGAAGATGCAGGAAGTGCCCGGCTCCGAGTTCGAGATGCCGGCCGACCTGGTGTTGTTCGCGATGGGCTTCGTCTCGCCCGTGGCGAGCATCCTCGAATCATTCGGCGTGGCGAAGGATGCGCGCGGCAATGCCAAGGCGACGACCGACGGCAAGGGCTCGTACCAGACCAGCGTCGCGAAGGTCTTCGCCGCCGGCGACATGCGCCGCGGTCAATCCCTGGTGGTGTGGGCGATCCGCGAAGGCCGCCAATGCGCGCGTGCCGTGGACGAGTTCCTGATGGGGACGTCCGAGTTGCCAAGGTGAGTTCGTGAGGCATCAGGCGTAAGGGGCGAGGCGTACGCCGAATGCTCGAATTCCTCCGCCTCACGCCTCACCCCTCACGGCCTCACCTCAATGACCCGACCCAAGAACGACACCTTCCTGCGTGCGCTCCAGCGCGAGCCCACGCCTTACACGCCGCTGTGGATCATGCGGCAGGCCGGGCGCTACCTCCCCGAGTACAACGCCACCCGGGCGCGTGCCGGCAGCTTCCTCGATCTGTGCAAGACGCCGGATTTTGCCACCGAGGTGACGCTGCAGCCGCTCGCCCGCTTTCCGCTCGATGCCGCGATCCTGTTCTCCGACATCCTGACCATTCCCGATGCGATGGGACTCGGGCTCACGTTCGCGGAAGGCGAGGGGCCGCGTTTCGAGCGCCCCCTGCGGAATGAGGACGACATCGCGAAGCTGTCCGTGCCCGACCCGTACGAGGATCTGCGCTACGTCACGGACGCAGTGGCGCAGATCCGCAAGGCGCTGGGCGGTTCGGTACCGCTGATCGGCTTCTCGGGCAGTCCATTCACCCTGGCGTGCTACATGATCGAAGGCCAGGGCGGAACGGAGTTCGAGCGCGTCAAGACGATGCTCTACGGCCGCCCTGAGTTGCTGCATCGGGTCCTCGACATCAATGCCCGGGCGGTGACGGCCTATCTCAATGCGCAGATCGAGAGCGGCGCCCAGGCGGTGATGCTGTTCGACACGTGGGGCGGAGCGCTCGCCCAGGCCGCGTACCTCGAGTTCTCCCTCGCCTACCTGCAACGGATCGTGGAAGGACTCACTCGCGTGCACGATGGCGAGCGGGTGCCCGTCGTCGTGTTCACCAAGGGTGGGGGCGTGTGGCTGGAGCACATCGCGGCCATCGGCTGCGACGCCGTCGGACTCGACTGGACCGTGGACATCGGGGACGCACGCAAGCGCGTGGGCGATCGCGTTGCGTTGCAGGGCAACCTCGATCCGAACGTGCTGTTCTGCCCGCCCGAAGTGGTCCGACGCGAAGCGGGCAAGGTGCTCGAGTCCTTCGGCACAGGCCCTGGTCACGTGTTCAACCTGGGCCACGGCATCTCGCGATTCACGCCGCCGGAGACGGTCGCAGCCCTGGTCGAGGCCGTTCACGAGCAATCCCGCGCCGGGCGCTGAATTCCACGCGAATCGCCCCGGAAAGCCGCGCCGCTGCGTGAGTTATGCACAGCACGCCAGCACTGGCGCCCGATTCCGGGCTGTTTCCGGTCCGGGCTCCGAAGGTGCAGCATAAGCTTATGTTTCTTGGCGAGAATAGTTCCGCCTCATGGGCGCCGCGGAGGGTTTTCAGATTGCAGAACATTTTGGACTTGACAGCCGCTTCGGGACGTCATCAACAGAATTATCCACAGCCCGCTGCGGACTCCGTTTTTCCTTTTGCTGCGGGCTACTTGCGTGAATTCTGCGGGTCGCGTCCAGGCCCGGCTCGCTGATTCGCGGACCAGCCTGCGTCCCCAGTCTTCATGCCCTTCGTCCGCATCGCACTCGACGTTCCGTTGAGGGAACTGTTCGACTACCGCGCCGACGATGCGCGCGAAGACGACGTGGGTCGCCTCGCCGTCGTGCCCTTCGGCCGAGGGCGCAAGGTCGGCGTGGTGCTCGAGGTTTCCGACCGCAGCGGAATCGAGGAGCGGCGCATCCGCTCCGTCTCGCGCATCGCCCGCGCGCTGCCGAGATTGCCGCCGGTCACGCTCGAGCTGTTCGAGTTCTGCAGCCGGTACTACCACCACCCGCTGGGCGAGACGATTCTCAACGCGCTGCCGACGGCCTTGCGCCGGCCCGACGGGACCGCGCTCGCCCGCAAGACCGAGTTCGTCTGCAGTGCGGAGGGTGAAGCGAATTCCGTCGACCAATTGCCGGTCCGCGCGATCGCACAACGGGCATTGTTCGAGCGGCTCAAGGTGCTGCGCGCGCTCACCGCCGAGCAGATCCACGCGGAAGGTCCCGGTGGAGCCCGTGCGCTGAAGGCGCTGGTCGCACGGGGCTGGATCGATGAGCGCGATGCGCAACCCCACGTGGTGGCTCGTGCTTCGCCCGAACCGACGGCATCGACGGGCCTCGACCTCACGCGAGAGCAGCGCGCTGCGGTCGATGCCGTAACACGGACCTTCGGCGGCTACCAATGTCATCTGCTGCACGGCGTGACGGGCAGCGGCAAGACCGAGGTCTATCTGCGGTTGATCGAGGCAGCGGCGCGCCGTGGCGAGCAGACGCTGCTGCTGGTTCCCGAGATCAATCTCACGCCGCAGCTGGAGGCGCGCCTGGCGGAACGCTTCGGCGGCGATCGGCTGGCCACACTCCACAGCGGGCTCGCCGAAGGCGAACGCTTCGAGCGCTGGATGCGCGCGGTGAATGGCGAGGCCCTGGTCGTGGCGGGCACCCGGCTGGCGGTGTTCACGCCGCTGTCCCGGCTCGGGCTCGTGATCGTCGACGAGGAGCATGACAGCTCCTACAAGCAGCAGGAGGGATTGCGCTACAGCGCGCGCGATCTCGCCGTGTTCCTCGCCAATCAGCGCAAGGTGCCCGTGGTGCTCGGATCCGCCACGCCGTCGCTGGAAAGCTGGCGCCAGGCCACCCTGGGCCGCTACAGGCTGTTGCAACTGCCGGGGCGGGCCGCGAGCCGGCCGCCCGCCATTCGCGCCGTGGAGACCCGTGGCGTCAAGCTGGCCGAGGGCCTCGCCCCGCCGTTGGTGGAGGCGTTGGGCCAGACGCTTGCCCGGGGCGAGCAGAGCCTCGTGTTCGTCAATCGTCGCGGCTTCGCGCCCACGCTGCTGTGCCACGAGTGCGGCTGGATCGCGCCATGCCATCGGTGCAGCGCCCGCCTTACGCTGCACACCAGCGGACACCGGCTGCGTTGTCACTACTGCGGCCATGAGGAATCGATCCCGCGCTCGTGTCCCTCTTGCGGGAACCAGGATCTCCGGGCGCTCGGTGCCGGCACGCAGCGCGTGGAGCAGGCCCTGACGGCACTGTTTCCCCAGGCGCGCATCGCGCGGATCGACCGGGATTCCACGCGGCGCAAACACGCGTTCCGCGACCTGAGGGCGCGTATCGAGGCGCACGAACTGGACATCCTCGTGGGCACCCAGATGCTCGCCAAGGGTCACGACTTTCCGCGCCTGACGCTGGTCGGCGTGCTGGGTGCGGACAACGGGCTGCTCGCAGCCGACTTTCGCGCCGAGGAACGTCTGTTCGCGCTGCTGCTTCAGGTGGCGGGGCGCGCCGGTCGCGGCGAGCAACCGGGACAGGTGCTGATCCAGACGGAGTTTCCGACCCATCCCCTGTTTCGCGCGCTCATCGCCCAGGACTTCGAGGGCTTCGCCGGCCAGCAACTCGAAACGCGACGCTCCGCCGCTTTCCCGCCGTTTCTCCACCAGGCCCTGCTGCGGGCCGAAGCCACGCTCGAGAAGCAGGTCTTCGAGTTTCTCGGCGATGCGGTGCGCCTGGCGCAACCGCACCTTGCCGGGATCACGCTCTACGATCCGGTGCCCGCGTTGATGCCGCGCGTCGCCGGCAAGTGGCGCGGCCAGCTGCTCGTGCAGAGCGACTCGCGCAGCGCGTTGCATGGATTTCTCGACGCCTGGCTGCCGCAGCTCTCGTCGAACCGCGTGCGCACGTCGATCGACGTGGATCCGCTGGACTTCTGACCCGTCGCATATAATTCGCCCCTTGTCCGGGTCCACCTCAGGCTCCATGCCGTCCACTTCAAGCTTCGATCTCAAATCCCATCTCGCCGGCCTGTTCGAGACCGCGCTCGAAGTGGTGGCCCCCGAGGCGCGCGCGACCTCGGTAACCGTCGAGCGGCCGAAGCAGGCCTCGCACGGCGACTACGCATCCAACGTCGCGATGCAGGTCGCCAAGCAGATGCGACGCAATCCTCGCGAGATCGCTACCGCGCTGATCGACCAGCTGCCGGATTCGCCCTGGGTCGAACGGGTGGAGATCGCCGGCGCAGGGTTCATCAACGTCTTTCTTCGGCCGCAGGCCAAGCGCGAAGCGGTGCGGCGCGTGCTCACCGACGCCGCCGCCTTCGGTCGGGGCAAGCTCGGCATGGGCCGCAAGGTGCAGGTCGAGTTCGTGTCCGCCAACCCCACCGGTCCCCTGCACGTGGGACACGGTCGTGGCGCCGCCTACGGGGCGAGCCTCGCGAACGTTCTCGAAGCCTCGGGCTTCGACGTGGCGCGCGAGTACTACATCAACGATGCCGGCCGCCAGATGGACATCCTGTCGCTGTCGGCATGGGTCCGCTACCTCGAGTTGTGCGGGGAGAACGTCCCGTTTCCGCCCAACGGCTATCAGGGCGAGTACGTGCGCACGCGTGCGGCGGAACTCAAGGCGATCGATGGCGAACGCTTCCGGCGCCCGGCGCGTGACGTGCTCGAAGGCCTGCCCGCGGCGCCGGAGGGTGACGAAGACGCCGTCGAAGTGCGCATGGATGCCTTGATCGAACGAGCGCGCAGCCTGCTCGGCGCCGACTTCGAACATCTCACGCGCTTCGTGCTGGATCGCCAGATCGAGGAGATCCGCGACGTGCTCACGCGCTTCGGCGTGGTGTTCGACATGTGGTACTCCGAGCGGTCCCTGTACGAATCAGGCCGCGTGGCGGAGGCGCTGGCGGCGCTCGAAGCGGCAGGCCACCTGTATGTTCAGGATGGCGCACGCTGGTTTCGCACCACCACCTTCGGCGACGACAAGGATCGCGTGGTCCAGCGCGAGAACGGCCTCTACACCTACTTCGCCTCGGACATCGCGTACCATCATGACAAGCTCCAGCGGGGCTTCGACCTCGTGATCGACGTCTGGGGTGCCGATCATCACGGCTACATTCCTCGGGTCAAGGCGGCGATCGCCGCGCTCGGGCGCGATCCGGCGCAATTGCAGGTCCCGCTGATCCAGCTCGTGGCTCTCTATCGGGGCGGGGAGCAGGTGCGCATGGGCAAGCGCAGCGGCAGTTTCGTCACGCTCGAGGAATTGTTCGAAGAGGTCGGCGTCGACGCCACGCGTTACTTCTACCTGGCACGCAAGAGCGACCAGCACCTCGACTTCGACCTCGATCTCGCCAAGTCGCAGAGCAACGACAATCCCGTCTACTACATCCAGTACGCCCACGCGCGGGTCGCCAGCGTGCTGCAGCAATGGGGCGGTGACGCGCGTACGTTGCCCGCGGCGGATCTGTCCGCGCTCGAAAGCGCGGTGGAGATGCAGCTGATCCAGCGGATCATCGACTATCCCGACGCGATCGAGACGGCCGCGCGGGACCTCGCACCCCACGTCATCGCTTTCTACCTGAAGGATCTCGCGGGTGACTTCCACAGCTACTACAACGGCACGCGATTCCTGGTGGACGAGGAGCCGGTGATGCTGGCCCGGCTGGCGTTGGCGGTCGCGGTGCAGCGCGTGCTGGTCAACGGACTCGCGCTGCTCGGCGTGAGCGCGCCGGAGAAGATGTGATGGCCGGGCAGGACTACAAAGGCGCGCGCGGCGGCACGAAGAAGCGTGGCAGCTCCATGTTCGTGGGCGTCGTGATCGGCGTCCTGCTGGGCCTGGTGGCGGCGCTCGGCGTCGCCCTCTACATCAACAAGGGCCCGAGTCCGTTTACCCAGAAGAAGCCCGGCGAGGCCGCGCGCGAGGACATGCCCGCGAAGCCGGGCAAGACGGACAGGATCGTCAAGCCGGCGGAAACCGCGCCGGCTGCATCGACTCCGGCCAAGCCGCCCGCCGACCAGAAGGACCGGTTCGAGTTCTACAAGATCCTGCCGGGCAAGGAAGAGACGGTGAAGGAGAAGGACGTGAAGCCGCCGGCGGCGAAGGAGGTGTACTACCTCCAGGCCGGCGCGTTCCAGAATGCGGCGGACGCGGACAACCTCAAGGCCAAGCTCGCGCTGGCCGGGGTGGAGGCCACGATCCAGACGGCCATGCTGCCCGACAACAAGGTCTGGCATCGTGTCCGCCTGGGGCCGTTCACGAACGTTGAGGAAGTCGGCAAGGCCAAGGCCCGGTTGAAGGAGAACCAGATCGATGGTCAGCTCATCAAAGTGAAGGACGCCGCCCCCAAGCCATGAGGGCGGATCAACGAGGAGGTTCGATGAAACTGTTCAAGCTTCTTGCTGTCGCCCTGTTCGTCAGCGCCGGGTTCGCCCGCGCCGCGGACGCGCCCGTCCCGGAGAAGGAATTCAAGCTCATCAATCCGGCGCAACCCACCGACGCTCCGGGGAAGGTGGAAGTGCTGGAGTTCTTCCAGTACACCTGCGGCCACTGCTACGACTTCGAGCCGTTCGTGAAATCCTGGAAGGCGAAGAAGCCGAAGGACGTCGAATGGCGCTACGTGCCCACGGTGTGGGACGAGTCGCGCATCCCGCAGGCGAAGCTCTACTACACGCTCGAGGCGCTGGGGCTGCTCGACCAGCTGCACGAAAAGGTCTACGAGGCCATCCACCAGAAGAGCGTGCGGCTCACCGAACGGCCGGTGCTGTCGAAGTGGATCGCCGCCCAGCAGGGCGTGGATGCGAAGAAGTTCGAGGAAACCTACGACTCCTTCGGCATCAACAACAAGGTGCAGCGGGCGGCGCAACTGACCAAGGCCTACCAGATCCGCGGCACCCCGACGGTCACGATCAACGGCAAGTACGTCACCGGCCCGTCCTACACCATCGGCGCGAACGGCAGCGTCGACTACGATCGCCTCAACCTGGTCCTGAACGATCTGGTCGCGATGGAGCAGAAGAAGAAATAGTTCCTGGCGCGTATCGCGCGCCTGTCCGGGCCGGCATCTGCCGGCCCGTTTCGTTTCGGGAGGGAAGCGATGACCGAGAAGGTCGTGATCACCGGGGCTTCGGCAGGGATCGGTGCGGCGCTGGCGCGCGAGTATGCGAAGCGCGGTGCGATCCTCGGTCTCATCGCCCGGCGACAGCCGGAACTCGACGCTCTCGCGCGCGAACTGGGCGGTACCGCGGCGACCTATGCCGTCGACGTGCGCGATGGTCCGGCACTGGCCGCAGCGGCGGAGGATTTCGTCCGGCGATTCGGCGTGCCGGATGTCGTGATCGCGAACGCGGGCGTCAGCGCCGGCAATCTCACCCACCTCGATGACGATGTGGAAACCTGCCAGTGGATCTTCGACGTCAACGTGATCGGACTGGTGAAGACCTTCCAGCCTTTCGTCGGAGGGATGCTGGCCGCACGCGCGGGCACCCTCGTCGGCATCGCGAGCGTGGCCGGCATCCGGGGGCTTCCCGGCGCGGGTGCGTACACCGCATCGAAGTCGGCGGTCATCACCTATCTCGAAAGTCTGCGCGTGGAATTGCGTGGCAGCGGCGTGAGCGTGGTGACGATCGCGCCGGGCTACATCGCGACCGACATGACTGCAGCCAACCCGTACCGCATGCCGTTCCTGCTCCCAGCCGACGAAGCCGCCCGCCGTTTCGCTCGCGCGATCGACCGGCGCGTCCGCTACACCGTCATCCCGTGGCAGATGGGCATCGTCGCGAAGCTGTTGCGCGTGTTGCCCCGTCCGGTGTTCGACCGCGTGTTCGTGAATGCGAAACGCAAGCCGCGTCGCGGCGTGACGTAGTCCGTTGCCCCCATCCCCGCCCTTCCCCCCACGCGTTTGGCGCGCAGGGGAAGGGAGATATCTGCGGCAAATGGTCAGCGCCATTTGCCGGGGGCTTGGCTGGCCCCCATCCCCGCCCTTCCCCCACGCGCTTCGCGCGCAGGGGGAGGGAGATATCTGCCGTGGATATGCGGAGCGTCGGTCGGCCCCCATCCCAACCTTCCCCCACGACTACGTCGCGGGGGAAGGAGCAGTGCACCCCCTCCCCCGGCTTTGCCGGGGGAGGGTTGGGGAGGGGGCCCCGCTACCGCAGCGTCAATCCGGTGACCGCCTCGAGCTCCGCTATCGCCACTGCCGGGTCACCCACCTTGATGGTCTTCATGCCGAGCGCCTTGGCCGGCTTCAGGTTGATGCCTAGATCGTCGAGAAACACGGCTTCGTGCGGGGCGATGCCCAGCCGGTCGCAGGCCATGCGATAGATCTCGGGCTCGGGCTTGCGCACGCCGACCTTGCTCGACTCGAGCACGAAATCGAACATCCCCACCACTTCGCGCCAGGCGGCTTCCCGCGCGGGGGACACGGCCGCGGGCCCCACGTCTCCAAAATTGTTGGTGATGCAGGCGGTCCGGAACACCTTGCGGCAGCGGCGCAGCGCCTCGACCATCGCCGGGCGGATCTCGCCGAAGAGCAGTTTCACCACCTCCTTGCCCGGTACCGAATGGCCAAGGGACTTCGCTTCCGCGTCGAAGGCCGCGTCGAATTCGTCGACACTGATCTGGGCACGCTCCAGGCGTGCCCACGCATTCGTGTCGGGATCGATGGTGTTCACCCGGCGGAGGAAACCTTCCGGCAGGCCGCGCTCGCGCTCGTAGCGGGCGAAGGCATCGAAAGGGCTGGTGCTGAATACGCCGCCGAAATCCCACAGGACTGCGCGCAGCGCCGGGTCGCGCGCGCCGCTCACTTTTTCTTCTTCTTGTACTCGTCGATGGCGCGCCGGAGGTCCTTCAGTTCCTCGCACGGGATCGGTGAACAGAGACGCGTCAGCGCGGCGAGATGTTCTTCGGCTTTCGGGAGCTGGTCCGTGGCCAGGTAGGCTTCGCCGATGTATTCGTGCACGGACTTGCTGTTCGGATTCAGCCTGAGTGCTTCCTTGTAGGCGTAGAAAGCGGCGTCGTACTGGCCCTGCTTGCGCTGGGCGAAGCCGAGCCAGTTGTAGGCCTCCGCATTCTTGGGTTCGGCGGCAATCGCCTTCTGCATGGCGGCCACCGCCGCGGGCCAGTCCTGCGACTCGATCGCCTTGCGGCCGGCAGCGAAATTGGGGTCCTTCGTGTCGCCGCCTTCGTCGCCGCCGAGATTGGCGAGCGCCGGCAGACAGAGTGCGAGCAACGGGATGGCGAGAAGAAAGCGCCAGGCCGGGATGTTCATGACCGATACCTCCATGCGATCGAAGCTAGCCGATTCTAATCCGTCATTGGAAGAAACCGATCGCGTCCAGTTCCTGCAGGAGCAGGCGGAAGTCGGTCGCACCCTGGCTCGAGGGGGCGAACGCGAAGATGTCCTTGCCGTACATCGGACTCTCCGCGAGCGCCACCGACTCATGGATGCGCGTCTCGCACACGATCCCGGGAAAGGCCTCCTGCAATTCGCGGTAGATCTGGAACGACAGCTTGCGGCGTGCATCGTAGCGGCTCACCACGATGCGCCGCAGGAAGCGCTTGCCCGCCTTCTTCTCGAGCACGTCGAGCGCGGTGCTGATCCGGTAGACCCCTTGCAGCGAGAGGTAGTCCGCGGACAGCGGAATCAGGACGCGGTCGGCGGCCATGAGGGCATTCAGGGTCAGCACGCCCAGCATCGGACTGCAGTCGATCAGCGTCGGGTCGGTCCAGCCGGCCTCGGCGATGCCGGTCTGGAGGCGTCGCGTGATGCCCTGGTCCGAGCCGTAGAGCGCGTCGATCTTCGACATGTCCAGGGCCGCGGGAATCAGCCGGATGCCGGGCGGGACTTCCTGCACCAGCATGCCGAGCGGCGTGCCCTGCTCGAAGAACGCGAAGGCGCTCTGCGCCCCGGGCACGTTCTTCACGCCCGCCGCGAGCGACAGATGCGCCTGCGGATCGAAGTCGATGGCGAACGGATGGCGTCCGGCGCGCGCCAGGCCGGCCAGCAGGTTGAACGTGGTGGTGGTCTTGCCGACCCCACCCTTCTGGTTGAAGACGGCGACGACGCTCACGACCGGATGCTCCCGCCGTTGCTCCGCTGTGCTGCTGTCATGGACATGGCGCCGTGTACCTGAGCCGGGCGCGGAATGCAACAGCCGCGGCAGCTGAAGTAAGATTGAGCTTCCCACCCCGATGCCCGAGCGAAGGAGTACACGCCATGGCCACCGTCCACCCCGTCAATCAACCGCAAACCGCCGCCTCGCAGTCCAACGAGGAGCTCCAGCGGCGCAAGGAAGCCGCCGTGCCGCGAGGCATCGGCGTCATGACGCAGCTGTTCGTCGAGCGCGCCGAGAACGCCGAACTCTGGGACGTGGAAGGTCGCCGCTACATCGATTTCGGCGGCGGCATCGCGGTGCTCAACGTGGGCCATCGCCACCCGAAGGTCGTCGCCGCCATCGAGGCGCAGCTGCGCAAGATGACGCACACGATGTTCCAGATCACGCCCTACGAGTCGTACGTGTCGCTCGCCGAGAAGCTGAACCGGATGACCCCGGGTGCGCACGCGAAGAAGACCGCCTTCTTCTCCACCGGCGCCGAGGCCATCGAGAACTCCATCAAGATCGCGCGCGCGGCCACCGGCCGTACCGGCGTGATCGCCTTCAGCGGCGCGTTCCATGGCCGCACCCTGCTCGCGGCGGGACTCACGGGCAAGGTCGCGCCCTACAAGCTGGGCTTCGGCCCGTTCCCGGGTGAGATCTACCACGCGCCGTTCCCCATCGACCTGCATGGCGTGAGCGTGGCCGATGCGCTCGCCGGCATCCAGCACCTGTTCAAGTCCGAGATCGAACCGAAGCGCGTCGCCGCCATCCTGATCGAACTGGTGCAGGGCGAAGGCGGCTTCTACGTGGCACCCGTGGCGTTCGTCCAGGCGCTGCGCAAGCTGTGCGACGAGCACGGCATCCTGCTCATCGCGGACGAGGTGCAGACCGGCTTCGGCCGCACCGGGAGGATGTTCGCGCTCGAGCACTACGGTGTCGTACCCGACATCATGTGCATGGCCAAGAGTCTCGCAGGCGGCACGCCGCTGTCCGCTGTCACGGGCAAGGCCGAGATCATGGACGGTCCCGCGGCCGGAGGCTTGGGCGGCACCTATGCCGGGAACCCGCTCGCACTTGCAGCGGCGCACGCGGTCATCGACGTGATCGCGGAGGAGAAGCTGCTCGATCGCGCCAACGTGCTGGGTGCGAAGCTCGTGCACAAGCTCGAGAGTCTCAGGACGTCCGTGCCCCAGATCGCCGACGTGCGCGGCCTGGGCGCCATGATCGCGGTGGAGTTCAACAAGGTCGGCAACGGCGAGCCCGACGCCGATTTCACCAAGCGGGTGCAGCTGCGTGCCCTGGATCGAGGCCTCGTGCTGCTGACCTGCGGCGTGTACGCCAATGCGTTGCGCTTCCTGTTCCCGCTCACCATCCAGGACAAGGTCTTCGACGAAGCGCTGGGTATTCTGGAAGAAGCGTTGACCGCGGAGGCGAAGCAGGTGAAAGCGGCGTAGCGCAGCGAGCCGGCCTCAGCCCGGCAACCGCTGCTCCAGCGCGAACAGGCTCTCCACCGGCTCGCGCTCGCGGATGAGGTGCGCCTGCGTGCCGTCGACCATGACTTCGGCGGCGCGGGCACGCGTGTTGTAGTTGGACGACATGCTCATGCCGTAGGCACCGGCGGACATCACGGCCAGGAGGTCGCCTTCGGCAAGATCGAGCGTGCGGTCGTGCCCGAGGAAGTCGCCGGATTCGCACACCGGGCCGACGACGTCGTAGACCTTGCCGCCACTGCCACGCGGGCGGACCGGCACGATCTCGTGATGGCCGTCGTACAGGGCCGGGCGGATGAGATCGTTCATCGCTGCGTCGATGATGGCGAAATTCTTCTCGGTGCCGTGCTTCAGGTACTCGACCCGGGTGAGCAGCAGACCGGCATTGCCCACGAGGTTGCGGCCGGGTTCGAGGACGATGCGCTGCGGTCGATTCGCGAGCCGTTCCAGCAGCGCGGCGATGTAGGCACCGGGCTCGGGCGGCGCTTCGTCGCGGTAGCGGATGCCGAGCCCGCCGCCCAGGTCGATGTGCTCCATCGCGATGCCTTCGCGGGCCATGCGGTCGACCAGGTCGAGCACCTTGTCCAGCGCGTCCACGAACGGCGCCACGTCCGTGATCTGGGAGCCGATGTGGCAGTCGATGCCGGTCACATGGATCCCGGGCAGGCGCGCAGCTTCTCGGTACAACGCTGGTGCGTCTTCGTAGGCAACACCGAACTTGTTCTTCTTGAGACCGGTCGAGATGTACGGATGCGTTCCGGCGTCCACGTCCGGATTCACGCGCAGGCTGATGGCAGCCGTCTTGCCGAGGGACGACGCTAAGTCCGACAGGCGCAGCAGCTCGCTGCGGGACTCGACGTTGAAGCAGAGAATGCCCGTGGCGAGTGCGAAGCGCATGTCCGCGACCGACTTGCCCACCCCCGAGAACACGACCTTGCCCGGATCGCCGCCCGCGGCGAGCACGCGCTTCAACTCGCCGGCCGAGACGATGTCGAAACCGCTGCCCAGGCGCGCGAACACGTCGAGCACGGCCAGGCTGGAGTTGGCCTTCATCGCATAGCAGATCAGGTGCGGCCGTGCGGCGAGGGCGCGATCGTAGGCGAGATACGCTTCCGTGAGTGCCGCCCGGGAATAGACCCAGCACGGCGTACCGAAGCGCTCGGCCATGGCCGACAAAGGCACGCCCTCGGCGCACACCTCACCGTTGCGAACCGCGAACGGATTCACTTCTTGGTACCGGGGGCGGCCATCGGGTCTTCGCCGCTCTCCGGCTTGTCCTGGGGCAGGTAGAGCGGGCCCTTGAGACCACAGGCGCCGACCGTGAGGGCGGCAAGCAGGAGCAGGATGACGAGACGCATGGCGAAGATGGTCCGGAGATCGGACCGCGAGTTTACAGCGCCACTACAGCGACATGTAGTGCCGGCTCACGGCGGAGAGTTCGGTCCGCGCCGCTTCGAAGTCGGGAAAGATACGACCCACGGCCTTCCAGAACCGCCGGGAGTGGTCCAGATGCAACAGGTGCGCGAGCTCGTGCGCGATCACGTAGTCGATCAGATGCTCGGAGGCCTGCATCAGGCGGAAATTGAGCCGCACTTCCCGCTTCACGTTGCAGCTGCCCCAGCGCGTCAGCGCACTGGAGAGCAGGATCTTGGGCCGCTCGACGCCGAGCATCGCCGCAAAATGATCGACCCGGTCGGGGAAATGGCGTTCGGCATGGCGCCGATACCACCGGACGACTGCGGCGCGCACCGCCGCAGGCTCGTGCGGCACCGGCATGTGCAGTTCGAGCACGCCTTCGGGCTTCAACTCGATCAGCGAAACGAGCGGATCCTGGACCAGCGCGAGCGTGATGCTGCGGCCGAGATAGTCGAGGCCGTCGCCGTGCGTCCACAGGCGGCGCGGACCGGGCGAGATGTTCGACCACTCGTCGAGCTTGCCGAGGATCCAGTTCGCAGCGGAGTGGATCGCCTCTTCGACCGCACGGTCGGGTGCGCGCCAGGGGGCGTGCACCGACAGTCCGTGGTCGTCGACCAGGAAGGCGATGCGGCGCCGGCGCTGGCTGCGCTTCAACGTGAACCGGACATCGCGCCCGCACAGCGCGATGCAGCGCGGCTGCTCCACCGTGCCCGCCGGAAACAGGTCGCCGGTCAGGTCCGCGCCGTGCCGAGGCGAGCGACTTCCGCTTCGATCCACCGTTCGACCTCCTGAATCAGTGCCGCGGGCTTGCGGCCCTTCGGATCGATCGCCGGCCCGATGCTGACGGTGATCGTGCCCGGATGCTTCAGAAACGCGTTCTTGCCCCAGACGGTGCCGGCGTTGTGGGCCACCGGCACGATCGGTACACCGGTCCTCGCCGCGAGCCAGGCGCCGCCCACGCGATACTCGCGATGCTCGCCGGGCGGCACGCGCGTACCCTCGGGAAAGATCACCACCCAGAAGCCGATCGCGAAGCGCTTGCGCCCCTGATGCACCAGCTGGTCCAGCGCCTGCCGGCCGGACCCTCGATCGATGGCGATCGGGCTCAGCATCGCGAGCCCCCAGCCGAAGAACGGCAGGAACAGCAGCTCGCGCTTCACCACCCAGACCTGCGGCGGAAAGATCTGCTGGAGGGCCAGCGTCTCCCAGGCCGACTGGTGCTTGCACAGGATGACGGAGGGCGAGTCGGGAATGTGCTCGCGCCCGAGCACGCGAAAGTGGAGCCCGCAGATCCGCGCCACCAGCCACAGGACCGAGTGCGTCCACAGCGTGATGATGCGATAGCGGGTGTGCGGCGGGAGCGGGAAGGTGAGCAGTCCGATGATCGCGAAGATCACCGTGAGTACGATCTGGATCAGTGCGAAGACGAGCGAGCGGAGGAACACCGGCGCCAGGCTCATCCGGCGGCCCGGACTGTCGGGAGGTCGAGGTGCGACGACGCGCCCGCGGTCACGCTGCGATCGCCCTCACGGCCGCGGCCAGGTCGGAGAACACCTGCGTGCCGGGCGGCAGGTTGCCGGCCGCCTCGGTCTTGCGCCCCTTGCCGGTCTGCACCAGCATCGGCTGGGCACCCGCTGCGTGCGCCGCCTGGAGGTCGCGCAGCGAATCACCCACGCTCGGGACGCCGCTCAACTCCATGCCGAAGCGCTGCGCGATCTCGTGGAACATGCCGGGCTTCGGCTTGCGGCATTCGCAGTTGTGATCGGCGGCGCAGGGGCAATAGAAGACCGCGTCGATGCGCCCGCCATACTGGCCGAGTGCCCGGAACATCTTGTCGTGGATCGCGTTCAGCACGGCCATGTCGAACAGGCCGCGTCCCACACCCGACTGGTTGGTGGCGACCACCACGTGATAGCCGGAGTGGCTCAGGCGCGCGATCGCCTCGAGGCTGCCGGGAATGGGCTTCCACTCTTCCGGGCTCTTGATGAACTGATCGCTGTCGACGTTGATGACACCGTCGCGGTCGAGGATGACCAGTTTCATGCGGGCGTGATGGATGATCGGGGGATCACAGGCGCGAGCATAACGAAGCCGCGCGCAACCGTCATCAGTTGTGCGCGGTGACCAGGGTCACGTAACCGGAGGCCTCACGCGGCCAACCTCGAGATATCCGCCACCGCGTTCATCAGCTCGTTGAGCTTAGCGAGCAGGCCGAGGCGGTTGCGCCGGGTGACCGGTTCCTCGGCCATCACCATCACTTCGTCGAAGAATGTGTCGACCGCCTGGCGCGCACCGGCGAGGAGCTTGAGCGCATCGGCATAGTCCTCGTCGCCCACGAGCCCGCCCACCTTCGGCGCGAGATCGGTCACTGCCGCGAACAGCGCCTTCTCGGCCGGCTCCTGCAGCAGCGCGAATTCCGGCTCGGGCAGCGCGCCTTCGGCCTTCTTCAGGATGTTGCGGATGCGCTTGTTCGCGGCCGCGAGGCTCGCCGCTTCGGGCAGCGCGAGGAAGTCGCGCACCGCTTCGACCCGGGGAATGACCAGGTCGATGCGAGTAGGCTGCTGCGCGATCACGGCATCGATGGTGCTCGCCTCGTAACCACGCTCCCGAAGATAGCCTCGCAGGCGTTCCAGCATGAAGCCGTGAAGGTCGACAGCCACGCTTTCCGCGACGGTTTCGCCGGTGAACTTGGCCCGCGCGAGCTGCAGCAGCTGCGTGAGATCGAGCGGCAACTGCTTCTCGACCAGGATACGCAGCACGCCGAGTGCCGCACGCCGCAGGCCGAAGGGGTCCTTGTCGCCGGTGGGCACCAGGCCGATGCCGTAGATGCCGGTCAACGTCTCGAGCTTGTCGGCGAGTGCGACGGCTGCCCCGATGTTGTCCTCGGGCAGCGAATCGTTGGCGAAGCGTGGGTGATAGTGCGCTTCGATCGCCCGCGCGACGCTCTCGTCCTCGCCGTCGTGGCGCGCGTAGTACATGCCCATGGTTCCCTGCAGCTCGGGGAACTCGCCCACCATGTCGGTGACGAGGTCGGCCTTCGCCAGGCGTCCGGCGCGCTCGGCCTTGTCGACGTCGGAGCGCAGCAATCCGGCGATCTCGCCGGCGAGCTTCGCGATCCGCTGCACGCGCTGGAGCTGGCTGCCGAGCTTGTTGTGGTAGACCACTGCGCCGAGTTTCTCGACGCGGGCTTCCAGGCGGGCCTTGCGGTCCTGGTCGAAGAAGAACTTCGCGTCGGCGAGGCGAGCGCGCAGCACGCGTTCATTGCCGCGGACGATATTCGTCGCGTCGGCCGTCTTGAGATTGGAGACGATGAGGAATTTGGGCAGCAGTTTCCCCGCAGCGTCCACCAGGGGGAAATACTTCTGGTGCTGCTTCATCGAGAGGATCAGGCATTCCTGCGGTACGGAGAGGAATGCGGAGTCGAAGGTGCCGGCGTATACGACGGGAAACTCCACCAGCGCCGTGACCTCGTCGAGCAGGGCTTCGGATTCGGCGAGCCTCGCCTGGTGGGCGGTGGCCGCGGTGGCGAGCTCCTTCTCGATTTTTTGCTTCCGCGCGTCGAAGTCGGCCACGACAAAACCTTCATCGTCCAACTGATGCACGTATGAGTCGGCCGAAACTACGCGGATTGCCCCCTTGCTCAGGAAGCGATGGCCAAGAGTTTCGCGTCCTGCCTGGAGCCCAAGAGCTTCAACTGGCACCACTTCTGCCCCGTGCAATGCCACGAGGCTGTGGGCCGGACGCACGAACTGAACATCCTTGCCCTCAGGCGTCTGGTATCGCATGACCTTGGGGATGGGCAGCTTGGCGATCGTCTCGTTCAATACATGCTGCAGCCCGTTGGCGAGCGTGGTCCCCGGAGCAACATAGTTGTGGAACAAGCTCTCGTGTTTGCCATCGGAAGCACGCTCAAGGTCGGCCAGCGGCACGTTCGCCGCGCCGAGCGCCGCGAGCTTCTTCGTTAGCGCCTGGGTCGGCTGGCCGGTTTCATCGATAGCCACCGAAACCGGGAGGACCTTTTCACGGCGTGGCTGGTCCGGTGCTTGTGCTCGGACTTCGGGAAGAAAGACGGCAAGTCGGCGCGGGGTGGCAAAGCTCTTCACGCCACGCGGATCCCGATCCATGAGCTGCGCCTGGATTAGGCCGTTCAGGATTCGACTGGCAAAGGCTTCACCGATGAGCTTGAGCGCCTTGGGTGGAAGTTCTTCCGTGAACAGTTCGACCAGCAACGGTGCGTTCATGCCGCCACCGCCTTTGGCAGCATGGGAAACCCGAGTCGCTCGCGCGATTCGTAATAGGCCTGCGCCACCATCTTCGCCAGCGTGCGAATCCGCCCGATGTACCCTGCCCGCTCGGTCGTCGAGATCGCCCCGCGCGCATCCAGGAGGTTGAAGGTGTGCGCGCTCTTCAACACCATCTCGTAGCCGGGCAACGGCAGTCCTGCCTCGATCAGCCGCTTCGCTTCGGACTCCCAAGTGTTGAACTGCTGCAGCAGCCAGTTCACGTTGGACTGTTCGAAGTTGTAGGTGGACTGCTCCACCTCGTTCTGGTGATAGACGTCGCGGTAGGTGATGCCCGGCGTCCACACGAGGTCGAACACGTTCTCGACGCCCTGCAGGTACATGCACAGGCGCTCCAGTCCGTACGTGATCTCGCCCAGGATCGGCTTGCAGTCGAGCCCGCCTACCTGCTGGAAATAGGTGAACTGCGTCACCTCCATGCCATTGAGCCAGACTTCCCAGCCCAGGCCCCAGGCGCCCAGGGTCGGGTTCTCCCAGTCATCCTCGACGAAGCGGATGTCGTTTGCTTTCAGGTCGATGCCGATGGCTTCGAGCGAGCCGAGGTACAGGTCGAGGATGTCCTGCGGCGCGGGCTTCAGCACCACCTGGTACTGGTAGTAATGCTGGAGACGGTTCGGGTTGTCGCCGTAGCGGCCGTCCTTCGGCCGGCGCGAGGGCTGCACGTAAGCAGCCCGCCACGGCTCGGGGCCGAGTGCGCGCAGGAAGGTCGCGGTATGCGAAGTGCCTGCGCCCACCTCCATGTCGATGGGTTGCAGCAGCGCGCAGCCCTGGCGGCCCCAGTAGTTCTGGAGCGTGAGGATGAGGTCCTGGAAGTTCAGCATGGGGCGCCACGGTACCGCAGGCGTCGCGATACGAAAAACGAAAGCGCGGATTCTACGGGCTTTCGGCTGCGAATCGCGTCGGGGATTCAGGCGCTGCGTGAGCGCCGCCACCCCGAAACGAGGAGGGCAACCGCGAGCAGCACGGCCGGAACGTTTCCGGCCCGGACGAAGGGCGTAGCACCTTCGCGCCCCTCGGCGCGGACGGTGAGGATGTCGGCCTGGAACTCCGGAAGGCTGGCGAGCACACGCCCGCGATGGTCCACCGCCGCGGTCACACCCGTGTTGGTGGCCCGCAGCATCATCCGGCCGGTTTCCAGTGCCCGCATCTGCGAGATCTGGAGGTGTTGCTCGGACGCCCATGAATCGCCATACCAGGCATCGTTCGTCACGTTCACGAGCAAGGTGGCTTCAGGCAGCTGGCGAATGATCTCCTCGCCGAACACGTCCTCGTAGCAGATGTTCACCGCGACCTTCTGGCCGGCGACGGCCAGCGGTTGCTGGCGTGCATCGCCGCGCGTCTGGTCCGACAGCGGAATCTGCAGCCAGCCGTTGATGACGGGCGCGAGCAGCCCCTTGAGGGGAATGAACTCGCCGAAGGGCACGAGGTGATGCTTGCGATACGTCTGCATCGGAGCGGTGCCGATGTTCACCACGGCGTTGAAATAACGGTCGCTGCCGATCGGGTCGTTCTGGAACACCCCCACCAGCAGGTCACCGCCGTTACCCCGCGCGTGGTCGGCGAGCCGCTCCAGGTAGGGTGCGGGCACTTCATGCAGCAATAGCGGCAACGCGGTCTCGGGCAGGATCACCAGAGGACTGCGCGTGCGCGCCACCATTTCCTCGAAACTCACCAGCGTCTTGATGAGCCGGTCTTCGCGGAACTTCAATTCCTGCGCGATGTTGCCCTGGATCAGGCTCACTTCCAGCGGCGCTCCCGTGGGCCGGGTCCACGGCACGAGGGTCAAGCCTGCGCCCGCCAGCACCAACGCCACCAGCCCGGCGGTCGACCGCTTCCACGTCGTCCGGGATGCGCTGGCCAGACCCGCAGCGATCATCGCGACGACCAGGGTGACCCCGTAGACGCCAAGAACCGGAGCGAACCCCGCTATGGGGCTCCATGGCACTTGCGAATATCCGATGGAGAGCCACGGGAATCCGGTGAAGATCCAGCTACGCAACCATTCGGTGAGCATCCAGCACGCCGGGAACGCGAACCACCACGCGCGAGGGGCGAAGCGCTTGGCGACGTACAGCGCGAGCGTCGGATACAGCGCGCTGAAGGCTGCCAGCACCGCAGTCGCGAGCGCCGCGAGCGGTGCCGGCATCGCGCCGTAGACGTGGAGCGCCACGTAGATCCAGCCGAAGCCGCAGACGAACAGGCCGAAGCCGAAGGCGAATCCAAGGAGGGCCGCGTTTCGTGCGTTGGCTGCGCGTGCTCCGAGCCAAGCCAGGACGGCGAGGCCGACGATCGGCAGGAAGAAGATCTCCAGCGGAGCGAAGCCGAGGACCGAAAGGGCGCCGGCGGCGAACGCGGCGCCGGGCGCCCCGAAGCGTTTCACTGCGCCGTCCCGGAAATTCACGCCTCCGGCGCGGCCTTGCGCTCCACCAGCAGCGAATGCACGCGGCGGCTGTCGGCGCGCAGCACCTTGAAGGTGAAATCGTCGATCGCGACTTCTTCGCCGCGCTTGGGCACGCGCCCGAAGCGGTTCATCACCAGGCCGCCGACGGTGTCGTAGTCCTCGTCGCTGTACTCGGTGCGGAACTCCGTGTTGAAGTCCGCGAGCTCGGTGGTGGCCTTGATGCGGAAGCGTCCGCCGGGTTGCGAGACGATGTTGTCCTCGGTCTCGTCGAAATCGTATTCGTCCTCGATGTCGCCGACGATCTGCTCCAGCACGTCCTCGATGGTGAGCAGGCCGGCGACGCCGCCGTATTCGTCCACGACGATCGCGATGTGGTTGCGGTTGGAGCGGAACTCCTTCAGCAGCACGTTGAGGCGCTTCGACTCCGGGATGAACACGGCGGGTCGCAGCATGTCGCGCACGTCGAACTCCTCGCCGGCGTAGTAGCGCAGCAGGTCCTTGGCGAGGAGGATGCCGAGAACCTTGTCCTTGTCGCCGTCGATCACCGGGAAGCGCGAGTGCGCGGTCTCGATCACCGTCGGGATGAAGGCTTCGGGCGGGTCGTTGATGTCGATCACGTCCATCTGGGCTCGCGGCACCATGATGTCGCGAGCCTGCATATCCGCCACCTGCAGCACGCCCTCGATCATCGCGAGCGCGTCCGCGTCCATCAACTGACGTTCGTAGGACGAGTGGAGCAGTTCGAGCAACTGCTCGCGGTCTTCCGGCTCGCGCATGAGGATGGCGCCGAGCCGTTCGAGGAGGGTGGGTTTGCCGGAGTGCGGGCTTTCCATGTTCGCGGGTGCCGGGGAGTCCTTGCGGGGCCCGGCGCGGCGTTTCAGGCCGCGATGCGATAGGGGTCAGGATACCCCAGTTCCATGACGATCCGGGTTTCGAGCGCTTCCATCGCCTTGGCCGCCCTGGCCAACTCGTGGTCGTGACCCTGGAGATGGAGCATGCCGTGCACGACCAGGTGGGCCCAGTGCGCTTCGGCGGTCTTGCCCTGCTCCCGGGCTTCCCGCACGACCACGGGCGCGCACAAGGCGATGTCGCCTTCGGTGCGTGGATCGCTTCCGTAGACGAAGGTCAGTACGTTGGTCGCGTAGTCGAGGCCGCGGAAATCGCGATTAAGGCGACGTGCCTCGGCGGCGCCGACGATGCGCAGTGTCACGACACAGTCATGTTCGAGCGCTGCCTTCGCCCATCGGCGCAATCGCGCTCGCGTCGGCGCCCGGGCTTCGTCCACCGCGTACTGCACGGACAGCGAAAGTCGAGGCGCCGCGCTCACCGGGGAGATTCGGCCCGCGCCGTGTGGTTCTCGTAGGCATTCACGATGCGCTGCACGAGCGGATGCCGCACCACGTCCTGGGAGGTGAAGCGGATGAAGGCGATGCCGCGCACGCCGGCGAGCACGTCCGTCGCGTCCACCAGTCCGCTGCGCTGGCCCTTCTGCAGGTCGACCTGGGTGATGTCGCCGGTCAGGACGGCCTTCGCACCGAAGCCGATGCGCGTGAGGAACATCTTCATCTGCTCGGGCGTCGTGTTCTGCGCCTCGTCCAGGATGACGAAGGAATGGTTCAGCGTGCGTCCGCGCATGAAGGCGAGCGGCGCGATCTCGATGGCGCCGCGCTCGAACATCTTGCCCACCTTCTCGAAGCCCATCAGGTCGTACAGCGCGTCGTAGAGTGGTCGCAGGTACGGATCCACCTTCTGGGTGAGATCGCCGGGCAGGAATCCGAGCCGCTCGCCGGCCTCCACCGCCGGCCGCACCAGCACGATGCGTTTGACCGCGTCGCGTTCGAGGGCATCCACGGCGCAGGCCACCGCGAGGTAGGTCTTGCCGGTGCCGGCCGGCCCGATCCCGAAGGTGATGTCGTGTTCGACGATGGCGCGCAGGTACTCGCTCTGGTTGGCGGTGCGTCCACGGAGATCGCGCCGCTTCGTGTGCAGCTGAGGTTCGCCCGCGACCCCGCCCGCGCCGCCGGTCAGCTCGATCAATCCGAGCTGCACGTCTTCGACCGTCAGGATGGCGTCGGCGCGCGTGTAGAAGGTCTGCAGCAGGTCGCCGGCGAGCTTGCGCTGGCGTGAATCGCCGTCGACGCGGAAGTTCTCGCCGCGGCGCGCGATGTTCACGTCGAGTGCGTTCTCGATCTGGCGCAGGTTCTCGTCGAGCACCCCGCACAGGTTGGCGAGGCGCTGGTTGTCGACCGGCGCGAGGGTAAGTTCGAGCGTATCCGCTTCCACGCGTGTTTCGGGAGCCTCAGGCCGGTTCTTCGATCCGCACCCGTCCACGCAGGGAGTGCGGCATCGCAGCCGTGATTTCGACGTCGACGAAGCGACCGATGAGCCGCTGCGGCCCGGCGAAATTCACGATGCGATTGTTGTCGGTACGGGCGGCGAGTTCGGCCGCGTTCTTTCGGGCCGTGCCTTCGACCAGCACGCGCTGCACCGTGCCGACCATGCGTCCGCTGACCGCGGCGGCTTGCGACTCGATCTTCGCCTGCAGTCGCATCAACCGGGCGATCTTGGTTTCGTGCGGCACGGGATCGTCGAGATTCGCCGCGGGCGTGCCGGGGCGGGCGCTGTAGACGAAGCTGAAGCTGGAGTCGAAACCGACCTCCTCCACGAGCTTCATCGTCTGCTCGAAATCGGCCGCAGTCTCGCCGGGGAAGCCGACGATGAAATCGGACGAGAGCGAGACGTCGGGCCGGACGGCGCGCAGGCGCCGGATGATCGACTTGTACTCGAGCGCCGTGTAGCCGCGCTTCATGGCGCCGAGGATGCGATCCGACCCGGACTGCACCGGCAGGTGGACGTGCGAGACCAGCTTCGGGATGCGGGCGTAGACGTCGATCAGGCGCTGCGTGAACTCCTTCGGATGCGAGGTGGTGTAGCGCAGGCGTTCGATGCCGGGGACTTCCGCCACGTACTCCAGCAGCAGCGCGAAGTCAGCGATCTCGCCGTCGCTCATCGGTCCGCGATAAGCGTTCACGTTCTGGCCGAGCAGCGTGACTTCGCGCACACCCTGGTCGGCGAGATCGGCAACTTCGGTCAGCACGTCGTCGAAAGGCCGGGAGACTTCCTCGCCGCGCGTGTAGGGCACGACGCAGAAGCTGCAGTACTTGCTGCAGCCTTCCATGATCGAGACGAAGGCCTGCGACCCCTGCACGCGCGGGGGCGGAAGGTGATCGAACTTCTCGATCTCGGGGAAACGGATGTCCACCTGCGGGCGGCCGGACGCACGGCGTTCACGAATGAGCTGCGGCAGGCGGTGCAGCGTCTGAGGCCCGAACACTACATCGACGTAGGGCGCGCGCTTCACGATCGCCTCGCCTTCCTGGCTCGCGACGCAGCCGCCCACGCCGATCACTAGGTTCGGGTTCGCGAGCTTCAGTTCGCGCACGACACCCAGGTCGGAGAACACCTTCTCCTGCGCCTTCTCGCGCACGGAGCAGGTGTTGAACAGGATCACGTCGGCACTGGCCGGGTCGTCCGTCGGTTCGAGCCCTTCGGCTGCGTGCAGCACGTCGGCCATCCGCGCCGAGTCGTACTCGTTCATCTGGCAGCCGAAGGTCTTGATGAAGACTTTGCCGCCCATCAGCTCTTCTCGAACTTGTACCCGCGGGCCTTGAGTGCCTCGATCTCTTCGAGCGTCAGGATCCAGATGCCCCAGAGCTGGCCGCGCTGGTCGAAATTGAACGCCACGTGGCCGGTGCCCTGCACCATGCCCGGCTGGACGATGATGTTGCTCTGGTTGCGGATCTTCGCGCCGGGCGCCAGGCGGTAGGACTTGCTGCTGATCGTCATGTACGGGAACTCGAACACCTGCATGATCCCGGTGCGGACGTCCAGCGGGAAATTGCGCACCATCGCCGCGCTGGTCAAGGGCAGACATATCAGCGCGGCGAAAATGGCGAGGCGGATCAGGCGCATGGCGGGCGGTCGGCAGGGTTCCGGTCGGGATGCGGGGCAGAATACGGCATGCGGCCCCGCCGAAGGAAGGGATCGCCGGCGTCCCGACCCGGCGGTTCGCCGCCGTCAAAGGGATTCGTGGTGGTGATAGGTGGACTTGAACCACCGACCCCAGCATTATGAGTGCTGTGCTCTAACCAACTGAGCTATATCACCGGCGTGTTGCGGAATCGATCGCTCGGCCGCCTCATCTGACGGACAACCGGCGCCAGACGTCCCGCGACAGGGGCGCGAAATGTACTTTTCCGGCCCCTTCCTTGTCAAGAAAACACACGTCCGTGAACGGGTTGCGCGCGAGGCCATGGATTCCGACCTGATCGTCGTCGGCTCGGGTCTGGTGGGCGCGGCGCTGGCGCTGGCACTCGGCCGCGGCGGCCTCACAGTGACGGTGATCGAGGCAGCTGCGCCGCCGCCCGCGCCTGCGGGCTGGGACTCGAGGATCTACGCCATCAGCCCTGGCAGTCGCGACCTGCTGCACTCCATCGGGGCCTGGGACCGGCTCGATCCGGCCCGCATCGAGCCGGTCACCGGCATGTCCGTGCACGGCGACAGGGCTGGCGCCCATATCGACTTCGATGCCCTCGACAGCGGCGTACCGGCGCTCGCCTATATCGTCGAAGGCGGTGCCGTCGCCCGGGCCCTCTGGCAGCGGCTCGGGGAGTCCGACCACGTGACGCTGCGTACCGGCGCAAGGCCGGTGTCGCTCGTGATCGATCCGGAGGCCGCCACCGTGAGCCTTCAGGATGGCGCTGCGCTGCGAGCCCCGCTGATCGTCGGTGCCGACGGTGCGGAATCGTGGGTCCGCGAGGCTGCGGGCATCTCGGCACGCCCTCACCCGTATGCCCAGCGGGCGGTCGTAGCGAACTTTCAGGCGGCGCGAAACCACGACGGCATCGCGAGGCAATGGTTTCGTCACGACGGCGTGCTGGCGCTCCTGCCGCTGCCAGGACAACGGGTCTCGATGGTCTGGTCCGCGGACGAAACCCTCGCGGGCGCCTTGCTGGACATGGATGCGTCGGCGCTCGCGACCCACGTGGCCGAGGCCGTGTCCGGGGTGCTGGGAGATCTGGAGATCGTGACGCCGGCGGCCGCGTTTCCGTTGCAGGCTCGGGTGGCCTCGCGGTTGGTCCAGCCCCGCCTTGCACTGGTGGGGGACGCTGCCCATAATCTTCACCCTTTGGCCGGTCAGGGCGTCAATCTCGGGTTCCGGGATGTCCGAGTCCTGGCGGCGACGCTGGCGGCGCGTGGACCCGAGCGCGATGTCGGCGTACTTCCCCTGCTGCGGCGGTACGAGCGGGCGCGTCGCGAGGACATCGCGGCGATGTTCGCCGCCACCGACGGCTTGCAGCGATTGTTTTCCAGCCGTGTCCCGGGCATCGCAGCGTTGCGCAACACGGGCTTGAGTCTTGCCGGCCGCCTGCCCGTACTTAAATCGCTGCTTGCGCAACATGCGCTGGCCTGAGCGGTCGAACCACCTCCCATCCCCTTGTCAGGAGTGATCCATGAATGAGCGAACTCTCGGTCGCGCCCTCGTAGCCGCTGCCCTGCTGGCGGCCGCCGTGGCGTGCGCCGACGAGGCCTCGGTGAAGAAGGCGTTCCAGGCGAAATTTCCCAAGGCCAACGTCGACACCGTGACCAAGTTGCCCGATCTCAATCTGTACGAGATCGTGATCCCGCGCGGCGACGAGCCGGTCATCATCTACACGGACGAGGACTTCAACTTCATGCTCCAGGGCAACCTGGTCGAGACGAAGACCATGTCCGACCTGACGGAGAAGAAGCGCTCCAAGCTGACCGCCATCGACTTCGACTCGCTGCCGCTCGACAAGGCGATCAAGAAGGTGAAGGGCAACGGCTCGCGCAAGATCGCGGTGTTCTCGGATCCGGACTGTCCGTTCTGCAAGCGCATCGAGCAGGAGTTCGAGAAGGTGAACGACGTCACCATCTACATCTTCCTGTATCCGATCGAACAGTTGCATCCGAAGGCGGTGGGGCGGTCGAAGCAGATCTGGTGTTCGACCAACCGCATCAAGGCGTGGGACGACTACATGCTGAAGGGCACGGCGCCAACGGCGACCAGCGATTGCGAAAACCCGGTCGACACCCTGGTGGAGTTCGGCAAGAAGAAGGGCATCAACGGCACGCCGACGCTCGTGTTCGCCGATGGCAGCCGCGTGCCCGGCGCCCTCACCGCGGCGCAGCTCGAAGCCCAGTTTTCGGGCGCTGCCGGCAAGTAGGCGCGGCGCCGGAATACGCTTCGGCGGGGCGCAGTCCCCACGGGTCCGGGATGAACGGTTCGACGCTGCCGGGGGAACACGGGTCCTGGCAGCGGCTCGGGCTGGCGGTTCTCGTTTCTGCCGCGTTGCACGCCTGGCTCGCGGTCGCACTACCGGTCAAGCCGGCGCGCACGGATAGCGCGTCAGGCCCTGTGCTCGAGGCGCGGTTGGTGGCCGCGCCCGTTGCGCCTGCTGCTGAACCCGCAGTTGCGAAGAAGAAGCCGCTGGTGGCGGTCGATCCGTTGCGACCTGCTGCCGAGGAGGCGAAACCGGTCGCCGAGCCCACGGCAGACCCGCCGACCCCCATCGAATCCCGCACCGAGCGGCCACCGATCGAAGGACCGCCGGGCATCCCGGTGCCTCAGATCGAGGACCCGGAGTTCTATCCGGCCCGGCTGCTCGACGAGTACCCCAAGCCCATGGCGGACGTCGACCTGAAGTATCCGCAGAAGGCCGGTCTCGAGGAGATGAGCGGCAAGGTGACGCTGCTGCTGCTGATCGACGAGCTGGGCATCGTGATCGAGGCGACCGCAGTGGAAGCGGACCCGCCGGGCTATTTCGAGGACGCCGCGATCGAGGCCTTCCGGACGGTGCTGTTCAAGCCTGGACAGCGCAACGGGCGGGCGGTGAAGAGCAGGCTCGTGGTGCAGGTGGCCTTCGACGCGAAGACGGAATCCCTGCGTCGCTGATCGCTCACTTCGTCCGCGGCAGCAGCACCCACATCCGGAGCGGCTGGCGCATGCGACCCGCGAACTCTCCGGCTTCGTCGCCGAAGCCCCAGAAGAAATCGGCGCGGATCGCGCCCTTGATCGCGCCGCCGGTGTCCTGCGCCGCCATGAGACGGTTGAGCGGCGTATCGGAACCGGGCCAGGTGGTGGCCACGAAGACGGGCGAACCCAGGGGTACGACGCGGGTGTCGACCGCAAGGCTGCGGCCGGTGGTCAGCGGAACGCCGAGCGCGCCGATGGGTCCCCCGTTGCCGCTGGGCAGTTCACGGAAGAACACGTAGGACGGATTCTCGGCGAGCAGCGCGGGCAGCTTCTGCGGATTGTCCCGGCCCCACGCGCGAATGCCCTGCATCGACGCCTTGTCGAGCGTCATCTCGCCGCGTTCCACGAGCAACCGGCCTATGGAACGGTACGGATAGCCGTTCTGGTCGGCATAGCCGACGCGCACGATATCGCCGTTCTCCAGGCGTACACGCCCCGAGCCCTGTACCTGGAGAAAGAACGCCTCGACCGGGTCGTCGACCCAGATCAGTTCCCGTCCCTTGAGCGGAGCGGTCTCGTTGTCGATGTCCGCGCGGCTCCAGTACGGAACCAGCTTGCGCCCCACGAGACGGCCGCGCAGGCGCATGCCTTTCAGCTCGGGATAGACCTCGGCGAGTTCGACGCTCACGAGGTCGTCCGGCGGGCCGTACAGGGGAAAACGGTAGCGCGTATCGGGCTTGCGACTGCCATGCAGCAGCGGCTCGTAGTAGCCCGTGAGGAGCCCTTCGGCCTTTCCGTCGGCGGCGACGATCTGGTGCGGAACGAACTCCGCCTCGAAGAATTCGCGTTGCGCGCCCGGGGGCGCCATTGCGAGCGTCTGGGCGCGCGAGCAGATCGACGCGAGCGGTTGCGCCTTGATCGCCGGGCAACCCTGGACAAAGGCGAGCAGAGCGGCGGTTACGTCGTCGTCGGCCCAGCCGGGGAGGTCGCCGAAGCCGACGGGTACCAGTTGCGGTGCGGCCGGCAACGTCTGCGAGGGCGATGGCGGCGTTGGCTCGGGCACCGGCACCGGTGCCGGCGTGGCCGGCACGGGAGCCGGTGGCGTAGTCGGCGTCGCCGGGACGATCGGGCCGGTCGGCCCGGTGGCGCAGCCGGCGAGCAGCGCCAACAGCGCAAGCGATAGGCGCACGCGCAGGCCTCGGCTACAGTCGCGATTCACCGAAGGGCTTCGCGCTGCATCAAGCGCCGCTGGAAACTCGATCATGGGATGGATACTGCTGGAAGCCGCCGTGGCACTCGCCATCGGCCTGTTCATCGTCTGGTGGACCTGGCCGAAGAAGAAATAGCGAAACGGCTAGTGCAGCACCCGCGGCATCGAGAGCATGAACTCGGGAATGGGCGCATCGAACTCGGTGCCGTCCTCGGCCATCATCTGATAGCTGCCACGCATCGTGCCCACCGGGGTGGCGATCGCCGCACCGCTCGTGTACTCGAATCGCTCGGTGGGTTTCAGCAGCGGCTGCTCCCCGATGACGCCCTGGCCCCGCACTTCCTGCACCTGGTTCTCCGCATCGGTGATAACCCAGTGGCGGCTCACCAGCTTGGCGGCGATCGTCCCCGTGTTCGTGATCGTGATCGTGTAGGCGAACACGAAGCGGTTCTCGGCTTCGTCCGACTGTTCCGGCACGAAGGCCGAGCGGGCCTCGACGGTGATCTCGTAGCGTCTTTGCTCTTCCATGCCGCTATTGCACCCGAAAAGCGCGGCGGTCTCAAGACGAACGCGCGACACGGTTACAATCTCCGCTCCCCCGAACCGGTCCGGCCCCGTCCATGCATCGCATCGCTCCCAGCATTCTTTCGGCGGATTTCGCGCGCCTCGGCGAAGAAGTCCGGAACGTCATCGCGGCCGGCGCCGACGTGGTCCATTTCGACGTGATGGACAACCACTACGTCCCGAACCTCACGATCGGGCCGCTGGTATGCGCCGCGATCCGGCCGCATACGAAGGCGCCGATCGACGTGCACCTCATGGTGAAGCCGGTGGACCGGATCATTCCGGATTTCGCGAAGGCTGGTGCCAACATCATCTCGTTCCATCCGGAAGCCTCGGAGCACGTAGACCGTACGCTGCAACTGATCCGAGACCAGGGCTGCAAGGCGGGCCTGGTGTTCAATCCCGCCACGCCGCTGGATTACCTCGACCACGTGATGGACAAGGTCGACCTGATCCTCATCATGTCGGTGAACCCGGGTTTCGGCGGGCAGGCCTTCATTCCCCGCGCGCTCGAGAAGCTGCGGCTCGCGCGCGAGCGGATCAAGGCGAGCGGCCACGACATCTGGCTCGAGGTGGATGGCGGCGTCAAGATCGACAACATCGTCGAAATCGCGCGCGCCGGTGCGGACACCTTCGTGGCGGGATCGGCCATTTTCGGCACTAAGGACTATCGGGCGACGATCTCGGCCATGCGGACCGAACTCGCGAAAGACGCCTTCGAACGGCGCGCGGGTTAGCTGTTTGCGATCAGACGAGTGACGCGATGAACTGGCCTGAACTCGGCACGCGCATTCGCGCGGTAGCCTTCGACCTCGACGGCACGCTGCTCGACACGCTGCCCGACCTTGCCGACGCCGGCAACGCCATGCTCGCGGAACTCGGCCGCCCGGCGGTGAGCGAGGCATCCACGCGGTCGTTCATCGGCGACGGCGTCGCTCGCCTCGTGAAGCGACTGCTCGCCGGCACTCGCGATGGCGAACCGCCGGCCGACCTGTTCGAGCACGCGCTCGAGATCTTCGAACGCCACTATCGCGACGGGCTCGTGCGGCGCACCAGCGTTTATCCGGGCGTGACCGAAGGTCTCGACGCATTTGCCCGGGCCGGGCTGAAACTCGCCTGCGTCACCAACAAGCCGGAAGCCTTCACCCGCCCGCTGCTCGCGGCGCACGGACTCGACCGACGTCTCGACCTGGTGATCGGCGGCGACACCCTTCCCCGCAAGAAGCCGGACCCGTTGCCGCTGCGGCACTGCGCGTCCGTCTTCGGCGTGGACACGACTGCACTCCTGATGATCGGAGACTCCGCCAACGACGTGCTCGCCGCGCGCGCGGCCGGTTGCCCGGTGGTCTGCGTGCCCTACGGATACACGGGCGACCTCGATGTGCGATCGCTGGGAGCGGATGCTATAGTCGAAAACGTTTTCGATGCCGCGATGCGGCTGCTCCCCCGCCCTTCATGAACTTCATCTCCTCGAAAGCCTGGATTCCGGTCCGCGCGCTCGGTCCCTGGTGCCGCTGGCGCCGCTCGACCGTTGCGCCGCACGCGCGCTAGAAAAGCGCGCCGCGCCGATCCACCGCTGTCGTTCGGGATGAAGGAATCGTCATGACCGCACAGGAATTTGCAGAGCTCGCCCGCCAGGGATTCAACCGCGTCCCCGTGGTGCTCGAGACGCTGGCCGATCTCGACACCCCGCTGTCCGTTTACCTCAAGCTCGGCAACCGCCCGTACTCGTACCTGCTCGAATCGGTGCAGGGCGGCGAGCGCTTCGGCCGCTACTCGTTCATCGGATTGCCGGCCGAGATTCGCTACGAAGTCCGTGGCCGCGTCTGCAGCGAGTATCGAGGCAACACGCTACTGTCCCAGAGCGAGCAGGAAGATCCGCTCGAGTGGGTGCGCGAGCATCACGCGTTGTTCAAAGCCGCCGTGCTGCCCGGATTGCCGCGCTTCGCGGGCGGACTGGTCGGCTATTTCGGCTATGACACGGTGCGCTACGTGGAGGGGCGGCTCGCCAAGACCGAGAAGCCCGACGTGCTCGGCGCTCCCGACATCCTGCTGATGCTCTCGGATCGGCTCGCCGTCGTGGACAACCTCTCGGGCAAGCTCTATCTGGTCGTGTATGCCGATCCGCGCGAGCCCGATGCCTTCGAGAAGGCGCAGAGCCAGCTCGCCGTGCTGCACTCCGCGCTGCGCATGCCCGTGACCATGCCGACGGAAGTCCCGGCGGCGCCCGCTCCCGCGATGTCCGAGTTCAGCGAAGACGCGTTCGTCGAAGTGGTCGAGCGCGCGAAGCGTTACATCACCGAAGGCGACATCATGCAGGTGGTGCTGTCGCAGCGTCTGTCGCATCCGTATCCGGCATCGCCGCTGTCGCTGTACCGCGCGCTGCGCGTGCTGAATCCGTCGCCGTACATGTTCTATTTCGACATGGGTGGATTCCATGTCGTCGGCGCGAGCCCCGAAATTCTCGTGCGCCTCGAAAGCGGCACCGTGACCCTGCGGCCCATCGCCGGCACCCGTCCTCGCGGCGCCACGCGCGAGCAGGATCTCGCGTACGAGGAGGAACTGCTCGCGGATCCGAAGGAGCGCGCGGAGCACGTGATGCTGATGGACCTCGGCCGCAACGACGTCGGGCGGGTGGCGGAGACCGGGACTGTCAAGGTCACCGAGAATATGGCCATCGAACGTTACTCGCACGTGATGCACATCGTGTCGAGTGTCGAGGGCCGCCTCAAGCCGGGGCTGGACGCGATCGCGGTACTGCGTGCGACGTTCCCGGCCGGTACGCTGAGCGGCGCTCCCAAGGTGCGCGCCATGGAGATCATCGACGAACTCGAGCCGTCCAAGCGCGGCATCTATGGCGGCGCCGTGGGCTATCTCGGCTTCAACGGCGACATGGACCTCGCGATCGCGATCCGCACGGCAGTCATCAAGGACGGGCGGCTGTTCGTTCAGGCGGGTGCGGGCATCGTCGCCGACTCGGTGCCGGCGGCTGAATGGACCGAAACCCAGAACAAGGCCCGGGCGATCCTGCGGGCGGCGGAGATGGCGCAGACAGGGCTTGGCCGGCCGACCTGATGAAGAAAGCTGCCGGCGGCCTGGCGCCCGCCGGCAGCCGGATTGCAAGGTGACCGCCGCGCCGCCCGGTTCACTTCGCGATGGCGATCGAGCCGCCGCAGGATTCGGCGATGTCCCGGCTCACCGCGAGCCCGAGGCCGTGACCCGGCACCGTTTGATCGATGTGCACACCGCGTTCGAGGACGCGCTGCGCTTCTGCCGACGCATGGGCCAGCTGCGGGTCGAAGGCGAGTCCGGCGGCTGCGGCGGTGAGGAACTTCATGGTTGCTCTCCTGTTTCCGGCAGTGGGGGGGTCAGTACAGGCGGCCGCGGAAGCAAGGCTACGGTCCCTTCGCTGAACGCAACCTGAACGGGCAAGGGTTGTGTCCGGCGCTTGCTCCATCGCGGGGATGCCGGAATAATCCCGGGCGTGAAAGCCCTCCTCGACCCCGCGATCGTTTCGTCCCCGGCCCGGCGCTGGCGCAAGCCTGCCGCCTGAACGTTCTCCCGCGCCGCGCCGGGCGTCACCGGCGATACCCCGAGCGGCCTTCGCGCCGCGACGATGCGAGATCTGCCCTCACGAGGCACTGCCGTTTTCGGCCATCCCGTGGGCGCAGGGACGGAACAAGGAGCTGGAGCAGTCATGTTGCTGATGATCGATAACTACGATTCCTTCACCTACAACCTCGTGCAGTACCTCGGCGAGCTGGGCGAAGAAGTGCGCGTCGCGCGCAACGACGAGATCACGCTGGAAGAGATCGAGGCGCTGGCGCCGGCGCGCATCGTCATTTCACCGGGCCCCTGCACGCCGAAGGAAGCCGGAATCTCGGTTCCCCTGATCCGGCGTTTTGCGGGGCGCATCCCGATCCTGGGCGTGTGCCTGGGCCATCAGGCGATCGGCGAGGCCTTCGGTGGGAAGATCGTTCACGCCCAGCAGCTGATGCACGGCAAGACCTCGCCCATTCACCACCGGGGTGAAGGCGTGTTCCAGGGCCTGCCCGAGCCGTTCACGGCGATCCGCTACCACTCGCTCGCGATCGAGCGCGAATCGAAGCCCGAAGTGCTCGACGTGACCGCCTGGACCGACGACGGCGAAATCATGGGCGTGCGGCACAAGACGCTGCCGGTGGAGGGCGTGCAGTTCCACCCCGAATCGATCCTGACTGAGCATGGACATGCGTTACTGAAGAATTTCCTGCAGGAGAGCGTGCCCGCATGACGCCGCAGGAAGCACTGGCCCGCGTCATCGAACATCGGGAGATCTTCCATGAGGAGATGCTCTCGCTGATGCGGCAGATCATGAGCGGTGAAGTAACGCCGACGCTGATCGCCGCAATCATCGTCGGCCTTCGCGTCAAGAAGGAAACCATCGGCGAGATCGCCGCCGCGGCGACGGTGATGCGCGAGTTCGCCACGCCGGTGAAGACGGCCGATCACGCCCACCTCGTGGATACCTGCGGCACCGGCGGTGACAGTGCGCACACCTTCAACATCTCCACGGCCGCCGCCTTCGTGACGGCAGCCGCGGGTGCGAAGGTCGCGAAGCATGGCGGGCGCTCGGTCTCGAGCAAGTCGGGCAGCGCCGATGTGCTCGAAGCACTGGGGGCCAATATCGCCCTGACGCCGGAGCAGGTGGCGAAGTGCATCGAGCAGATCGGCGTCGGATTCATGTTCGCCCCCGCCCATCACGGTGCCATGAAGCATGCGGCACCGGTGCGCAAGGAGCTGGGTGTTCGCACGTTGTTCAACATCCTCGGACCGCTCACCAATCCGGCGGGCGCCCGCAACCAGGTCATGGGCGTGTTCCACCCTGATCTGGTCGGCATCCAGGCGCGCGTGCTGCAGCGGCTGGGCAGCCGCCACGTGATGATCGTGTTCGGCCTCGAAGGCCTCGACGAGATCTCCATTTCCGGCGAGACGCTGGTGGCGGAGCTCAAGGACGACTCCGTCCGCGAATTCACGATCCGGCCGGAGCAGTTCGGTCTTGCGCCGGCGTCGATCGAGTCGATCCGGGCTGCCAGCGGAGAGGTCTCGCGGGATCTGGTTCTGGCGGCGCTCGGCAACGAGCCCGGGCCGGCGCGGGACATCGTTGCGCTCAACGCGGGCGCGGCGATCTACACGGCAGGTCTCGCGCCCTCCCACGAAGAGGGTGTCGGGCGTGCCTCCGAGGTCATCGCCAGTGGCGTTGCGCGGAAGAAGCTCGACGAGTTCGTCGCGTTCACGCAACGGCTCAAGGCTTGACGGGAAGGCCAGCGACCGCCATGTCCGACATCCTCGAACGAATTCTCAAGGTCAAGGCGACGGAGATCGGCGCCGCCCAGGCTGCGAAGCCGCTGGCGGTCCTCGAACGGGAGGCGCGACGCATGCCGCCCGCCCGCGATTTCGTCGGCGCCTTGCGCTCCAGGATCGCCTCAGGGCTTCCCGCGGTGATCGCTGAGATCAAGAAGGCGAGCCCGAGCAAGGGCCTGCTGCGAGCCGATTTCGATCCGCCGGCCATAGCGAGAACCTATGCAGCCAACGGCGCGGCCTGCCTGTCGGTCCTGACCGACGAGCAGTTCTTCCAGGGCGGGGCCAGGTACCTGCAGGCCGCACGAGCTGCGTGCGATCTGCCGGTGCTGCGCAAGGACTTCACCATCGACCGTTATCAGGTGGCCGAGGCGCGCGCGATGGGTGCCGACGCGATTCTCCTGATCGTGGCAGCCCTGGAGCAGTCGCAGCTGATCGACCTGGAAGTGGCGGCGATCGAACTGGGCCTCGGAGTGCTGGTCGAGGTGCACGACGGCGCGGAACTGGATCGGGCGCTGGCGCTGCGCACGCCGTTGCTGGGCATCAACAACCGCAACCTCCGGAGTTTCGAGACACGGCTCGAGACCACGTTGGGGCTGCTGGAGCGCATTCCTCGCGATCGCCTGGTGATCACCGAGAGCGGGATCCACGCCAGGGAGGACGTGGAGGTCATGCGCGCCCAGGGTGTGAACGCCTTCCTGGTGGGCGAGGCGTTCATGCGTGCGAACGACCCCGGCGCTGAGCTGGCGCGACTGTTCGGCTGAGGTGTAACCGACCGTGGACGGGCAGCGCCCAGCGCAGCTGGGGCGCACGGCCCTTCGGCGTTCCTTTAGGTAGTGGGTGAGCGGTCGGCCCCGCGCGGGCACGTCCGGCGGGGCGAGCCATCCGCGCCACAACCGGCCCTTCCGGCCGCGCCTTCTCGCCAGAAGGCGCGTTAACGGATCGCGCTAACCCTTTCTTTATGGTCATTTTCGACTTCGGCGCGATGCTGCTTTGCAACAATCGATTGGCTGTTGTAAAAAAACAACACAAACGACCGCAAGCACCATTTCATTCAGAGAATTCCTTGCCCGTGGCCGAATGTGCTCGGCAGAATCCGCTCACCACTCCGCCACATGGGGGGGTTCCGCCACGGCGCGTCGACTTCGATGGCGCCTCGGGGAGGTGCGGTACTCCGCGCCCGACATGTTGTTCGGTTCGCATTGGGTCTTAACTTTAGTCAGGAGATGACATGAAACAGAAGCTTCTCGTAGTTGCCCTGGCCAGCGCGTTCGCCGCGCCTGCCGCCATGGCCGATGTGACCATCAGCGGTACGATCAACGCCGGTCCTTACTACTCGTCGTCCAACGACGGCACCACGGGCGCGAGCAACGCGATCACTGCCGCCAACGGCAGTGATGCACTCCGTACCAATCAGGGTTTTGCGAATCAGGGGATCACGTCCAACTACTCGAACATCAACCTGCGTTCCGAGGAAGATCTGGGTAATGGACTGAAGGTTCTGTTCCAGTACCAGATCGACATTTCGCAGTCCGGCTCGCCGATCCAGTCGACCGGCTCCGCGCTCCGCACCCGTAACAGCTACCTGGGTCTCGGTGGCGGCTGGGGTGCCGTGAAGTTCGGTACGAACGAAAACGTGTACGAACAGTACATGTATCAGGCCGACCCGCTGGACGGCGCGGCTGGTGTGGGCGGTAACCTCCAGATGCTCGGTTCGCCGGGCTATGGCGTCGTGTTCGACGTTGGTCAGAACGTGACCAACGCCACCGGCTCCGCCGGTTTCTACCGTCGTACCGACCAGAACCTGTGGTATGAAAGCCCGGACTTCGGCGGCTTCACGTTCGGCGCGTCGTACTCGCTCAACGCCTACCAGTCCTCGAGCAACGGCACCAAGCCGGGCGTCATCTCCCTGGGTGGTCAGTTCAAGCCCGCGGACATGCCCTTCTACGTGAACGTGGCGTTTGAACAGCACAAGGACATGTTCGGCCTGAGCGTGATCTCCGGCGGTGCCAACCTCGGCACGGGATCGACCGACACCGGCTTGAAGCTGCAAGGTGGCGTGATGTTCGGCGACCTGACGGTCGGCGCGATCGTCGAGCAGTTGAAGTACAAGACCGACGGCGCCGTCAACTTCAGCGAGTACAAGCGTACGGCCTATGTGCTGCATGCCAAGTACAACCTGCCCAGCGGCTACATCGGTGCCAACATCGGTATCGCGCAGGACGGCACGTACCAGGGCGTGGGCGCAACACCCTCCGGCGACGCGGCTGATTCCGGCGCGACGTACTTCGGCCTGGGCTACTTCCACAACCTGAGCAAGCAGACCCAACTCCAGGTCATCGGCTCGATCGTCCAGAACAAGGACAACGCTGCCTACGCCCTGGCTGGTTCGAGCACCGCGAACTACCGGACGCCTGGCGCCGACCACACCGCCATCTACTTCGGTATCAAGCACTCCTTCTGATCCGGCCACAAGCCAGATTCGAAAGTTGAAACGGGCGCCTTCGGGCGCCCGTTTTTCATTTCGCCGCCACCCGGTACTTCGACGTTCAGCTGGGCCGTCGAATGGAACCGCGAATCAGCAGGGCAGTCGCTGCGCAGATCAAACCGCCCGCCGCAAGCGTGGTGGTGGCTCCGACATGGGATGCCAGGAAACCCGCCCACAATCCGCCGAACGGCGCCACTCCGAGGAAGCTCATCACGTACAGGCTGATCACCCGTCCCCGGAATCGGTCGTCCACCTGTGATTGCAGAAGCATGTTGACCGAGGCTGCGGTGCCGATGATTCCTGCTCCGACGCCGAACATGAGGGGCAGGGCCACGATCGGAGTAGTCGTGAAGGAGAATCCGGCGAGGCTCAGACCGGCCGTGCCGCACGCGATGCGGGTCAATCGCTCGAGGCTCGACAGACTGCCTCGCGTTGCCAGGAATGCGGTGGCTGCTACGCCTCCGAGGCCGGCTGCGCCGACGAGGCTCCCGAGCATTCCCGGCCCTCCGCCGAACACTTCCCGGGCGATCACCGGCATCAGCGTGACGTAAGGACTGGCGAAGAAACTGACGGTCATCACCAGTGGCAACAGGCGGCGAATGACCGGCGTGCGCGACGCGTAGCGCAGCGCGTCCACCCAGCGCTCGGTTCCCCGCTTCGCCGCAGTGCTCTGGTGTGCAATGGACGACGGTTTCATCGCGATCACGGCCCACACCACGGCGGCGTAGCTGGCCGCGTTGACGAGGAAGCACACGCCTTCCGAGACTTGCACGAGGAGCAGGCCCGCGATCATGGGCCCGATCAACCGTCCGCCGTTCATCAGGAACGAATTGAGCGCGATGGCGTTGGGCAGATCCGCCTTGTCCGGGACCATCTCGCCCAGGAACGATTGTCGGATCGGGGTATCGAGCCCGCTCAGCAAGCCCTGCAGCGCGGCCATCGCGAGCAGCGAGGTGGACGATGCCCAGCCGCCCAGCGCCATCAATCCCAGGGCCAGCGCCTGCACCAGAAGCAGTCCTTGCGTGACCACGAGCAGCCGTCGCCGATCGAAGCGATCGCCGAGCCATCCGGAGAAAGGTCCGACGACGAGCACCGGTGCCTGTGTCAGGAACGTGGTGAGCCCGAGCAGGACGGTCGAGCCGGTGAGGCGGTACATGAGCCAAGAGAGTGCGATGCTTTGCACCCAGGTGCCGATGATCGAGATGCCCTGCCCGGCGAAGAACAGGCGGAAGTTGCGGTGCCGGAACGCGCGCAGGGCCGCAGCGTGCCTCATTCGATGGTTTGGACGATCGGGTTTCTTCGATGCGCTAGGGCTTCCGCCGGGCCGCCCCAAGGAAGCCCTGCGCCCCCTTGGGGGGCAGCGAACGCAGAGAGCGTGGGGGGAACATCATTTGGGCGTGAGCCACCCGGCGAGGGGCCCCACCCTCGGGGTGGGGATCGACGGTCAGGTGAATCGCCGCTGGACGCCGACGCGATCATGCTGAAGATCCCATCGGTGGTGCGGAGGTTAGGCCTTCGCGCGCATCCGGTCGAGCTGATGGGTGACCTTCTCCAGGGTCGTCCGGAATCCCGCGAGCCGCTCGCGCTCCTGCGCAACCACGTTCGCCGGCGCCCTTTGCACGAAACTCTCGTTGCCGAGTTTCGCTTCGGCCTTGGTGACCTCCGTCGCGAGCCGCATGGCTTCCTTCTCCAGCCGCGCGACCTCGGCGGCCACGTCGATCTCGATACGCAGCATCAGGCGCATGCGGCCCACCACTGCCACCGGCGCTTCCGCGTCGGGCAGTGTCGCGGCGACCGTTGCCTCGGACAGGCGGGCAAGCGCTTTCAGATACGGAAAGTAGGACTCCATCGAGGCCGCTTCACCCTGGGCCACGAGCGGGATCTTCTCACCCGGACCGATACCCATTTCGCCGCGCAGATTGCGGCAGGCGTCGGTCAGGGCTTTCAGCTCCATGACGAAGGCTTCCGCGGCCGCATCGATCTTCGCCGGCTCGCTCTTCGGATACGGTGCCACGCAGACGCTCTCGCCGGACTTGCCCGCGAGCGGCGCAACCTTCTGCCACAGCTCCTCGGTGATGAAGGGAATCACCGGATGCGCGAGCCGCAACACCGCTTCGAGGACGCGCACCAGCGTGCGCCGGGTGCCGCGCTGGCTCGCTTCGTCGCCGGACTGGAGCTGCACCTTGGCGAGCTCCAGATACCAGTCGCAATACTCGTCCCACACGAAGCGATAGAGCGCCGCTGCCACATTGTCCAGCCGATAGTCGGCGAAGCCCTTCTCGACCTCCGCCTCGGTGCGCTGGAGCTGGCTCACGATCCACCGATCCACCGAGCCGAGCGAGACCGGAAGCGATTCATCGGCGCCGCAGTCCTTGCCTTCGGTATTCATCAACACGAAGCGCGTCGCGTTCCACAGCTTGTTGCAGAAGTTGCGGTAACCCTCGCAACGCTTGAGATCGAAGTTGATGTTGCGTCCGAGCGTGGCGTAGGCGGCCATGGTGAAGCGCAGCGCGTCCGCACCGAAGGCCGGAATGCCGTCCGGAAACTCCTTGCGCGTGCGAGCCTCGATGCGGGGCGCGTCCTCGGGCTTGCGCAAGCCTGTGGTGCGCTTGGCGAGCAGAGGTTCGAGGGCGATGCCGTCGATCAGGTCCACGGGATCGAGCGTGTTGCCCTCGGACTTGGACATCTTCTTGCCTTCCGCATCGCGGATGAGGCCGTGGATGTAGACGTGCCGGAAGGGTACGCGCCCGGTGAAGTGCGTCGTCATCATGACCATCCGCGCGACCCAGAAGAAGATGATGTCGAAGCCGGTGATCAGCACCGAGGAAGGCAGGTAGAGGTCGTAAGCCTTGGCGTCGTCGCCCGCGGGCTCGGGCCAGCCCAGCGTCGAATGGCAGACGAGCGCCGACGAGAACCAGGTGTCGAGTACGTCGGGATCCCGTTTGAGTGAGGCGCCAGGGGTGAGGCGTGAGGCGTACGTCCGGCGCACTTCTTCTTCGTTGCGGCCGACGTACACGTTGCCCTGCTCGTCGTACCACGCGGGAATCTGGTGTCCCCACCAGAGCTGCCGCGAAATACACCAATCCTGGATGTTCTCGAGCCACTGGTTGTAGACGTTGACCCAGTTGTCGGGGACGAAGGTCACGTCGCCGCGCTTGACCACGTCCAGCGCGACCTCGGCGATCGAGCGGCCGGGATGCAGCGTACCCTCGGGGGCAGGCTTCGACATCGCCACGAACCACTGGTCCGTGAGCATCGGTTCCACCACGGCGCCCGTGCGCCCGCAGCGCGGCACCATCATGCGATGGGCCTTGACCGAATCGAGCAGGCCGGCGGTTTCGAGATCGGTCACGATGCGCTTGCGCGCGTCGTAGCGATCGAGACCGCGATAGGCTTCCGGGCCGTTCTCGTTGATCTTCGCGTCGAGCGTGAAGATACTGATCTGCGGAAGGTCGTGCCGCTGGCCGATCTGGTAGTCGTTGGGGTCGTGGGCCGGCGTGATCTTCACGCAGCCGGTCCCGAACTCGCGATCGACGTAGGCATCGGCGATGACCGGGATCGTGCGTCCAGTGAGCGGCAGCTCGAGTTGCCGGCCGACGAAGTGCGTGTAGCGCTCGTCTTCCGGATTCACCGCCACCGCGACGTCGCCCAGCATCGTCTCGGGTCGAGTCGTTGCAACCACGAGACCCCGCACGCCATTCACCGGACCCCCGACGAACGGATACAGGATGTTCCAGATCCTGCCGTCTTCCTCCTCGCTCTCCACCTCGAGGTCCGACACGGCCGTGCGCAGCACCGGATCCCAGTTCACCAGCCGCTTGCCGCGATAGATGAGACCCTGCTCGTGCAGGCGCACGAACGTCTCGGTGACGACCTTCGACAGCTTGTCGTCCATCGTGAAGTACTCGCGATCCCAGTCGCAGGAGTCACCAAGGCGGCGCATCTGCCGCGTGATGGTCGCACCGGATTCGCGCTTCCACTCCCACACCTTCTCGACGAACTTCTCGCGACCGATGTCGCGCCGCGCCGTGCCGAGGGCTTCGAGCTGGCGTTCCACCACGATCTGCGTGGCGATGCCGGCATGATCGGTCCCGGGTAGCCAGAGCGTGTTGAACCCGCGCATGCGGTGATAGCGCGTGAGCGCGTCCATGATGGTCTGGTTGAATGCGTGCCCCATGTGCAGCGTGCCGGTCACGTTGGGCGGCGGCAGCTGGATGGCGAAGGCGGGCTTGCCGGCGGTGGTGCCGGCCGCGAAGTAGCCGCGTGATTCCCAGACCGGATACCAGCGCCGCTCGATGTCGGCGGGTTCGAAGCTCTTGGCGAGTTCCATGTTCAACGGCTGAAGGCGGTGCAGGAAGTGAAGCGGGCGATTATAGCGACCGCGCGCCGCGCGCCGCCCTGGCACGGCACGACTGCTCAGGGGTTGTCGCGTTCCGGGCCCGCGGCCGTGTCCGGAGGTGAGCCGTCGAGTTCGCCGCGCTGGCTGCGCGCCAGCGCTTCCTCGACGGCTTCCCGCACCAGATCACGCAGGCCCGCCTTGAGCAGGTCCGCGGCTTCTCCGAGGATCTGCGCGATCGCGTCCGCGGCGGCCGGCATGAGGCGCTTCTCCACCAGGGCCTCCACGTCGCCGTCGAGTTTTTCCTTGATGCGCGCGTAGACGTAGTCCTCGAGCCGTCGGATCTGCTCGGCCTGCGGCGTGGGCTTCCGCGGCTTGGGTGGTGGTGTCGGTCGGACGGTGTCGCGGACGGGACCTGACACCACGTCGGTGAGGGTGGGAATGTTCGGCAAGGTGCGTTGGCGTGGATCGACCGGGCGCGCCGCAACGGCCGCGCGATGGCGCGACATCAGGTTGTCGGCGTCGCCCAGCACTTCAAGGGGAGCGACGGGCGCCGAAGGATTGCGTGCGTCCGCCATTTCGTTCAACCGGCGGCCGCCTGGCGGATGTCGTGGGCGCGCACCTCGTAACCGCGGTCGCGATACCAGCGAAAGCGCAGCCGGCCCGCCGCGACGTCCTGCTCCTCGGTGCTCACGATCTCCACCAGGCGCTGGAAGCGGCTGAACACCTCCGGGGTGTCGAGCCGCAGGTTGAGCAGCAACTCGTCGCGATCGACACCCGAGAGATCGTGGTCGACGATCACCGGCGTGACTGCCGCGAGCCGATGACGCGCACGCACGTGGGGAATGAAACCCGTGGCCGGATGCGTCCAGAGGATGCGATCCACGCGATCGGTGGTCTCCTCGTCGGGCGTGAGGATCATCACGCGCAGGTCCTGCGACAGCGCTTTCTTGCAGACGATGCACGCCGTCTGGAGCTTGTTCGATACGTGGGTGTAGAAGTCGATCTGCGTCATCGTTCGTTGAACGCTAGCCGGCGCGCCGCATCAGGAACGTGGTGAGCATCGGCACGGGTCGACCCGTGGATCCCTTGTCGCGTCCCGATTTCCACGCGGTGCCGGCGATGTCGAGGTGTGCCCACGGATACTTCTTCGCGTAGCGCGCGAGAAAGCAGGCCGCCGTCACGCTGCCCGCGGGGCGACCGCCGATGTTGGCCATGTCGGCGAACGGGCTCTTGATCTGCTCCTGGTAGTCGTCCCAAAGCGGCAGGGGCCATGCGCGATCCCACGCGGCGGTGCCGGCCTCCAGCAGCTCGCGCGCGAGTTCATCCTTGTTCGCGAACAGGCCGGTCGCCACGTGGCCCAGCGCGATCACGCAGGCGCCGGTGAGCGTGGCGATGTCGATCACGGCGGAGGGCTCGAAGCGCTCGGCATAGGTGAGTGCGTCGCACAGGATCAGACGGCCTTCCGCGTCGGTGTTGAGGATCTCGATGGTCTGGCCGGACATGGAGGTGACCACGTCACCCGGCTTGATGGCCGTGCCGCTCGGCATGTTCTCGCAAGTGGGCACGAGGCCGACGACGTTGATCGGCAACTTCATGGCCGCGACCGCCTTCATGGTACCGAGCACGCTGCCGGCGCCGGACATGTCGTACTTCATCTCGTCCATGTCGGCCCCGGGCTTCAGGGAGATGCCGCCGGTGTCGAAGGTGATGCCCTTGCCCACGAGCACCACGGGCTTCTGCTTCTTCGGGCCGCCCCGATGCTCCATCACGATGAACTTCGGCGGCTCCGCACTGCCTTGCGTCACAGAGAGGAAGGAGCCCATGCCGAGCTTTTCCATGTCCTTGCGCTCGAGCACCGTGACCTTGAGCTTGTAACTCTTGCCCAGCCGCTGCGCCTGCTCTGCCAGGTACGACGGCGTGCAGATGTTGCTCGGCAGGTTGCCGAGATCCTTCGCCAGGGCCACGCCCCCCGCCAGTGCCGTGCCGCGGGCGACGGCCTCGGCTTCGGCCGCCGAAGGCTTGCCCGCCGTGCCGAGGGTGAGTCGCGCCGGCCCGACTCCGAAGTCGTCCTTCTGGCTCTTGAGTTGATCGAAGCGATAGGCGGACTCGGCGCTCACCAGCACCGCGTGCAGGGCACGCGCGGCCGGGTCGGTGTCGCCGGGGGCCCATTCGGAGGCGAACAGCGTCGCCTCCTTCGCCCCGGTGCCAGCGACGGTCTTCAGCGCGGCGGCCACGGCGTCGCGATAGCCCTTCAGCGACAGCGTGCCCTCCTTGCCCAGGCCGACGAGCAACACACGTTCCGCCGGCACTTTCGGGACCGTATGCAGAAGCGTGCAGGCGCCGGCGCGGGACTTGAGATCGCCGCGGCGATGCAGTTCGGACAGGTAGCCCGAGGAAGCGCGATCCAAGGCCTTGGCCGCGGGCGCGAACTTCCCGCCGTCGTGAATGCCCACGATGACGCATTCGCTCTTCAGGCGTTCGGCCTGGGATTGCTTGATGCTGAATTCCACGATCGCTCCTGTTATCATCGATGAAACTGAAAACTGCTGAAAACAAAACGAAATCCCGCAAATTATCCGCGTTCGCTCCGGGTAAAGTCAAAGCGAAACCGTGATCTTCCAGCGCTCCCTGTTGCGCGAGTTCGCCAACACCGGCCTCGCCGTGTTCGTGATCCTGCTGGCGATCACCGTCACGACGCAGCTGATTCGCATGCTCGGCTGGGCGGCGCAGGGCATGATTCCCACCGACGGCGTGCTGATCCTCCTCGGGCTCGCCGCCCTGCGCTATCTGCCGATCCTGCTCTCGCTCACGCTGTTCATCTCGGTGCTCGCGGCGCTGACGCGCAGCTACCGCGATTCGGAGATGGTGGTGTGGTTTTCCACCGGCCGCAGCCTGGTCTCCTGGTTGAAGCCCGTGCTCTGGTACTCGGTACCGTTCGTCCTGCTGATCGCGCTCATGTCGCTCGCGCTGTCGCCGTGGGCCGTGCGCAAGGCCGAGGAATTCCGCCACCAGCTCGACAACCGCGACGACGTGGCAGCCATTTCGCCCGGCGTGTTCAAGGAGTCGAAGCACGCCGACCGCGTCTTCTTCGTCGAGAAGCTGACCGACAACCTGTCGATGGTCGCGAACATCTTCGTGCACTCGAAGCAGAACGAGCAGACGGGCGTGATGGTGGCCGCCCGTGGATTTGCCGAGACGCTGCCCAACGGCGACCGCTTCCTCGTGTTGCTCGACGGCCGCCGCTACGAAGGCACGCCCGGTTCGGCCGAGTACAAGATCACCGAATTCGAACGCTACGCGATTCGCATCGAGACCGAGGAAGCGGCCAAGTACTTCCCTTCGAACAGTTCCGCACCGACGCGGGAGCTGCTCGATGACCTGTCCCCGCGCAACCAGGGTGAACTCATCTGGCGCTGCGGTATTCCCATTTCCGCGCTGTTGTTGACGCTGCTCGCCGTGCCCATGAGCTTCGTCAATCCGCGCGCCGGCCGCTCGCTCAATCTCATCCTCGCGGTGCTGCTCTACATGGTCTACAGCAACCTGCTGTCGATTTCCCAGTCCTGGGTCGCGCAGGGGCGGATGCCCATCCTGGCCGGCTGGGCGCTCGTGCACGTGGTCATGGCGGGCCTGCTTGCGTTCCTCATCTGGCGCCGCATCTCGGTGACCCCCCTGCTCCGGTTGCGACGGGCATGAAGACGCTGCGGCGCTACGTGACCCGCCAGGTGTTCGGATCGACCGCGCTCGTGTTCTCCGCGCTGTTGATGCTGTTCGCCTTCTTCGACCTGATCCAGGAGATGGCCGACGTCGGCAAGAGCCGAAACGGCCTCACCATCGCGCTGGTGAAGGTCGCGCTGGCCATGCCCGGTCACGTCTACGAGCTGTTTCCCATCGCGGCGCTGCTGGGCACGCTGTTCGCACTGGCGCAACTGGTAGCGAACTCGGAGTACACGGTGATGCGCGTGGCCGGCATCTCCTCGAACGCGATGGTGATGATCGTGCTGCCGCTGGGCATCGCGTTCGCGGGGATCACCTTCCTGGTGGGCGAGTTCGTCGCACCGCTGTCGGAATCGGCCGCGCAGATGCTGCTGCTCAAGTCGCGCAACACCGGCATCATCGCGCAGGAGTTCCGTTCGGGGCTCTGGGTGAAGGACGACCGGAGCTTCATCAACGTCGGGCAGGTGAGCACCGACGCGGTGCTCACGGGCCTGCGCATCTACGAGTTCGACGACCGGCACCGGCTGAAATCCATCAGCGAGGCGCGCACCGGGGATTTCAAGGGCGGCAACCGGTGGCAGCTGACCGACGTGATCAGCACCCATTTCGAGGACAACCGCACCGTCGTGCGGCGCGAGGCGGAGCGGCAATGGCAGTCGGTGCTGAACCCCAGCATCCTGAACGTGCTGATGGTTGTGCCCGAGCGCATGTCCCTCAGCGACCTGTACACGTACATCGAGCACCTGCGGGAGAACCACCAGGCGACGCAACGCCACGAGATCGCCCTGTACGGCAAGGTGACCTACCCGCTCGCAGTGATCGTGATGATGATTCTCGCGTTGCCGTTCGCGTACATCCGTGCGCGCGATGGCGGCATCAGCGCCAAGATTTTCGCCGGCATCATGCTCGGCCTCGGATTCCACCTCGCCTCACGCCTGTTCGGCCATCTCGGCCTGCTCAATGCCTGGCCGCCGTTGTTCAGTGCGGCCTTCCCGACGCTGCTGTTCCTCGGCCTCGCGTTCGGGATGATGGCTTGGGTTGAGAGACGGTAGATGCCCGCCCCCACCCTGACCCTCCCCCATCTGCGACGGGGGAGGGGACGTACGCCCCTTCCCCCGCTTCAGCGGGGGAAGGTTGGGATGGGGGCAGCGAAGCGCCCGCGTGTTGACGCTTGAATGCCCTATCGACTGTCAGATCGGCGCCCGAACGAGCCGGGTTCCGAGCAAACGGTCGTGCAGGAACTGCCGCTCCGGATCGACCAGGGCCCAGAGGAAACCGGCGCCGCCCGCCAGCAGTCCCAGCAGGGCCAGTGCATAACGCGCCAGCGCCCGCGGCAACGACAGCGAGTCTCCGCCGGCTCGCACGAGCCGCACGCCCCAGGTCTTCATCGCGAGCGTTTGGCCGGAACGCCGCCAGCAATAGATGAAGTACCCGCCGCATACGATGGCGAGGTACCCCTGGAAGACGTGTCGGGCGACGCCGTGCGAGGAATCGCCGAACAGCTTGAGATACACCCACGCGCCGATGAAGACCAGACCCACCAGCAGGATGCCTTCGTAGACCATGGCGGCGAAGCGCGGCCACAGGCCGGCGAGGCTTGCCGGATCTTCCGCGGGAGCCGCGGCGCCGGTGCCCGCGGCGCTCACTTCGGCGGCGCAGTGCCGGAGCGGAACTGGTCCTTGTGTTCCTCGGGGAGCTGCTCGTATTCCTGCCACTTCTGCATGAGTTCCCGCCGCTTCTCGGGCGGCAGGTCCTTCAGCTTCTTCCATTTCTCGCGGGCCTGAGCACGTTCCTGCGGGGTCAGCGCGGCCCACCGCTGCATGCGCGACTGGATGCGATCCTGCTGCTCCTTGGGAAGCGACGGATACTTCTTCGCCAGGCTGAGCCAGCGCGCACGCCGCTCGGGTTCCATGTTGTCCCAGTCCGGTGCCAGCGGCGCCAGCACGGTCTTCTGTTGCTGATCGAGCTGGGTCCAGGTGGGTGCGGTCGCGGCGACGGGATCGGCCGCGCCTGCAGGGCCGGCCGCGAGCGCCGCGGCGAACGCTACTGATGCGAAGAGTCGCTTAGCCACTGGTCGAAGCCCTGGTCCAGGTAGGCGTTGAGCGGGAGTTCGCCGGCCAGCAGTTCGATCTCCTCGGCGTCCTGGGGCGCGGAGACCGCGTGCCAGTAGTAGATGACGGCGAGGCCCGCGATCAAGGCGGCCAGGGGGAGCCAGTAGCGGCCCCCGAGCAGCCGGGTCGGCTCACCGAGCAACCGGGCACCGGCCGCGGACCAGGTGAACCCATGGGCGGCTTCGACCTGGCGCGACCGTTCGACGGCTGCCGCTCGGGCAGACTCCAGGCGCCGGAGCACCCGGGGAGGGAGATCCTCCAGGCTCCGATCGAGATCGCGCTTCCATTTCGCGCCCAAGTCGCGCTCGTTCATGGTTCGAACCCCTTTTCCCGGAGAAAGGCGGCAATGGAATGGGTCGCCCGAGAGCAGTGGGTCTTCACGCTGCCCTCCGAGCAACCCATCGCAGCGGCCGTCTCCGCCACGTCAAACTCCTCCCAGTAACGAAGGAGGAAGGCCTCGCGTTGACGGGCGGGCAGCTTCTCGACGGCGAGCCCGATCAGGTGCGCCACCTGCGCCCGCTCGGCGTGTTCGGCCGGTCCGCCATCGCGATTCGCACCCGTGTCCACCCGCATGTGGTCCAGCGGATCGGAGTCTTCCTCGTCCGCGGGCGACAGCGAGGAGAGCAACGTGGTCCACAGCGAGCGAACCTTCTGCCGCCGGAAATGGTCCCTGACCGTGTTCTGCAGGATGCGCTGGAACAGCAACGGCAACTCGGCAGGCGGCTTGCCCGCATAGCGATCGGCGAGTTTCAGCATCGCGTCCTGCACAACGTCCAGGGCCACATGCTCGTCGCGAACGGCGAACATCGCCTGCTTGAAGGCCCGACGCTCCACTTCGGCAAGGAAGCTTGCGATCTCGTGTTCGGTAGCCAGATTGCATTCGTCCTTGAATGTGTCCACGGACACGGTCAAACCGGTCCGGAAGATGGTAGCACCATCGACCGGCATCCGATCCGTCGAAACCACGCCTTCCGGGGCTAGAATAGCGAGTGAGGCAGGACCATGGATTTCGTCAATCTCACGCATCATTTCCTCATCGCCATGCCCAACATGGTCGACCCCAATTTCGCGCGGTCGCTCACCTACATCTGCGAGCACAACGACCAGGGCGCCCTGGGCGTCGTGGTGAACCGGCCGACCGAGATGACGTTGCGTTCGCTGCTGGAGCAGATCGAGATCGACCTGGGCGACGGGCTGGTGGGGGACGAGCCGGTGTATTTCGGCGGTCCGGTACAGACCGACCGGGGCTTCGTGCTGCACCGGCCCATCGGCGACTGGCAATCGACGCTTTCGGTGCAGGGCGACGTGGGCCTCACCACGTCGAAGGACATCCTCCAGGCAGTCGCAGAGGGCAGCGGACCGGGCAATCTCCTGGTCTCGCTGGGCTATGCCGGCTGGGCGCCGGGCCAGCTCGAGGAGGAATTGAAGCAGAACGCCTGGCTCACCGTGGCCGCCAAGCCCGATGTGATCTTCGCGATCCCGCCGCAGGAGCGGCTCACCGCCGCCATGAGCCTGCTCGGCGTGAATCTCGCCACGCTGTCCGACGTGGCCGGGCATGCCTGACCGGAGCGCCGCCTTCGCTGCCTCGCCGCTGCCGGAACACGGGACCGTTCTCGCCTTCGATTTCGGCCTGCGTCGTACCGGCGTGGCCGTGGGCGAACTGAGCCTCGGCATCGCTCACCCGGTGGCGGCCATCGACACGCCCGATCGGAGCGAACGCATGGACCGCATCGCCCGGCTGGTGGACGAATGGCGGCCGGTCGTGTTCGTGGTTGGCATGCCGATGCGTGACGACGGTACGGAGCACGCGCTGGCAGCATCGGTGCGCAAGTTCGCCGGGCAGTTGCACGGGCGGTTCGGCCTGCCGGTGCGTTACGTCGACGAAACCCTCACCTCCAATGCCGCCGAGCGTTCCCTGGCCGACGCGGGCGTGCATGGTGCGCGTCGCAAGGCGGCCCTGGATCAGGTGGCCGCGCAGGAGATCCTCCAGTCGTTCTTCGAGGCACCGCATGCCTGCGCCTGACGCGGAAGCCCTGTTGGCGGCGCTGGTGACCTCGATGCGAGGCAAGGTGGGTGCCGATACCGGGCTCGTGGGCATCCACAGCGGCGGTGTCTGGGTGGCGGAGCGGCTCCACGATGCACTCGCACTGCCGCTGCCCATCGGCACCATCGACGTCGCCTTCTATCGCGACGACTACGAGAGCCGGGGGCTGAAGGCCGATGTACGTCCGTCGGCCATGCCCTTCGAGGTCGACGGCTGCGATGTCGTGCTCATCGACGACGTGCTCAACACCGGACGCACCACGCGGGCGGCGCTCAACGTGCTGTTCGACTACGGCCGGCCGGCGCGCGTACGGCTCGCCACGCTCGTGGATCGTGGCGGGCGCGAGCTGCCGATCGCCGCGGATTTCGTGGGCGGCGCGCTGAGCGTGCCCGCGGACGACATCGTCGTGCTCGAACGACTCGCCGACGGGCGCCTGTCGCTCGCCATCACGCGGAGCGACGGTGCAGCGTAATCCCCAGCTGGACGCGCACGGCGAGCTGCAGCACCTCCTTTCCATCGAGGGATTGCCGCGCGAGGTGCTGCTGCACATCCTCGATACCGCCCGCTCGTTCATGTCGGTGAGCGAGCGCGAGATCAAGAAGGTACCGCTGCTGCGCGGCAAGTCGGTGTTCAACCTGTTCTTCGAACCGTCGACGCGCACGCGCACCACCTTCGAGATCGCGGCGAAGCGCCTTTCAGCCGACGTGCTCAACCTCAACATCGCCACGTCGTCGCAGACCAAGGGCGAATCGCTGATCGACACCGTCGCCAACCTCGCCGCGATGCACGCGGACATGTTTATCGTGCGGCACGCCTCCAGCGGCGCGCCCTACCTGATCGCGCGTCATCTTTCGCCCGAGATCCACGTCGTCAACGCGGGCGATGGCCGTCATGCGCACCCGACCCAGGCGCTGCTCGACGTCTTCACCATCCGCCAGTACAAGGACGATTTCACCAGGCTCAAGGTCGCAATCGTCGGCGACATCCTGCATTCGCGGGTCGCCCGCTCCGAGATCCATGCCCTCACCACGCTGGGCGTGCCGGAGGTGCGGGTGGTGGGGCCACGCACGTTGATCCCGGCGCAGGTCGAGAAGCTCGGCGTGCGAGTCTTCCACGACATGGCGGCGGGCCTGAAGGATGTGGACGTGGTGATGATGCTGCGGTTGCAGAACGAGCGCATGAACGGCGCGCTGCTGCCTTCGGCGCAGGAGTTCTTCAAGGCCTACGGGTTGACGGAGGAGCGGCTCGCTGTCGCCGCGAAGGATGCGATCGTGATGCATCCGGGGCCGATGAATCGAGGCGTGGAGATCGATTCCGCCGTCGCCGACGGCGCGCAGTCGGTGATCCTGCCGCAGGTGACGTTCGGCATCGCCGTGCGCATGGCGGTGATGGCGATTCTGGCGGGCGGCGGATGAGACTCAGGATCGCCAACGGCCTGCTGGTCGATCCCGTCGCCGGCACCGAGCGCAAGGCCGATCTGTTCGTCTCGGAGGAGCTCATCGCCGCCACGGGCAATGCACCGGCGGGCTTCGTCGCCGATCGCGTGATCGACGCCACCGGCCTGGTCGTGTCGCCGGGCCTCGTGGACCTGTCCGCCCGCCTGCGCGAACCGGGCTTCGAGTACCGGGCGACCCTCGAGAGCGAGATGGCCGCAGCCGTGGCGGGTGGCATTACCAGCCTTGCTTGCCCGCCCGATACCGAGCCGCCGCTCGACGAACCGGGTCTCGTGGAAATGCTCAAGCGCCGCGCCTCGAGTCTCCGGCTCGCGCGGGTGCATCCCATCGGCGCGCTGACGCAGGGTCTGCGCGGTGAACGCCTGACCGAGATGGCCGAGCTCACCGAGGCCGGCTGCGTGGCGTTCTCGCAGGACGATCGCCCGTTCGCCGAACTCACCGTCCTGTGGCGCGCGCTTCAATATGCGACCACATACGGGTTTCCCGTCTGGTTGCGCCCTGAGGATCCGGGCCTCGCGCGCGGCGGCGTCGCGCACGATGGCGAAGTCGCCACGCGACTCGGGCTCGCCGGCATTCCGGCGATCGCCGAAACCATCTCGCTCGCGGCCATCCTGCTGCTCACGCGCGAAACGGGTGCGCGGGTGCATCTGTGCCGGCTGTCCACCGCCGAAGGGGTCGAGATGGTGCGCAAGGCGAAGGCCGAGGGCCTGCCGGTGACGTGCGACGTGTCCGCGCATCACATCCATCTGTCCGAAATGGATATCGGCTATTTCGATGCCCATTGCCGCCTGTCGCCGCCGCTGCGCAGTCTCCGGGATCGCGAGGCGCTCGTGCACGGACTCGTCGATGGCGCCATCGATGCCATCTGTTCCGACCACACGCCGGTCGACGAAGACGGCAAGCAGTTGCCGTTCGGCGAAGCTGAGCCGGGCGCGACCGGTCTCGAACTGTTGCTGCCGCTCGCACTCAAATGGGGTGTCGAAGCCAGGCAGCCGCTGGCGCGAACCCTCGCGCGGGTGACATCGGAGCCGGCGCGCGTCCTGCGCCTCGCCGAACCGTCGCTGGCACCGGGTGCTCCGGCTGACCTGTGCCTCTTCGACCGCGACGCGTGGTGGCGGGTCGAGCCTTCGGCCTTGAAAAGCCAGGGTAAGAACACACCTTTCACAGGCTACGAATTGCAGGGCCGCGTGCGCGCCACCCTGGTGGGCGGGCGCCTGGTATACGAGGCGTGACGCGCCTCCACTCTCATCCATCGAAGGAAAGCATGAATCCGTTGCTCGATTTTTCCGGGCTGCCGCGTTTCGCCGAGTTCAAGGCCGAGCACGTGGGTCCCGCCGTCGACGAGTTGCTCGCCGAGAACCGTACGTTGATCGCGACGCTCGCGGACGACGCTGCCCGCAAGGCCTGGGACGATTTCGTCCAGCCCCTCGAGGACGCCAACGAGCGTCTCTTCCGCGCCTGGGGCCAGGTCGCGCACATGAACGCGGTCATGAATTCGCCCGAGCTGCGCGAGGTGTACAACGCGAACCTGCCCAAGATCTCGCAGTACGGCGCCGAGCTCGCGCAGCACGAAGGACTGTTCCGGAAGTACAAGGCGATCCACACGTCGCCGGACTTCGCCGGGCTTCCGGGAGCGCGCCGTCGCATCGTCGAGAACCGGCTGCGCGACTTCCGGCTCGGCGGTGCCGATCTGTCCGACGACCGGAAGGCGCGGTTCAAGGCCGTGGCCGAAAAGCTTGCTGAACTGTCCTCGCGCTTCAGCGACAACGTGCTCGACGCGACCAATGCCTTCTCCCACATCGAAACGGATGCGGCGGCGGTCAGGGGCATTCCGGAGGATGTCCTCACCACGGCGGCCGAAGGTGCGAAGGCGGACGGCAAAGGCGGCTGGAAGTTCACGCTGCACATGCCTTCGTACCTGCCGCTCATGCAGTATGCGGAGCATCGACCACTGCGCGAGCGCATGTACCGGGCCTACGTGACGCGCGCATCCGATCTGGGTGATCCGAAGTTCGACAACACCGCCATCATCCGCGAGATCCTCGCCCTGCGGCGCGAACAGGCGCAGCTGCTCGGTTACGCGAGTTTTGCCGAGGTGTCGCTGGAGCCGAAGATGGCCGAGTCGCCGGCGCAGGTGCTTGCCTTCCTGCGCGATCTGTCCGATCGAGCCAAGTCCTTCGGGCAACGTGATCTCGAGGACCTGCGCCAGTTCGCGCGCGAGACGCTCGGCCTGGCGGATCTCGGCGCCTGGGACATTCCCTGGGCGTCGGAGAAGCTGCGCGTGGCGCGCTACGCCTTTTCCGAACAGGAAGTGAAGCAGTACTTCCCCGAGGATCGGGTGGTTGCAGGCATGTTCGGCGTGGTTGAGACCCTCTACGGCCTCACGATCGCGCGCGACGAGGCGCCGGTGTGGCATCCGGAGGTGCGCTTCTTCCGCATCACCGATGCGTCGGGACGGCTCGTGGGGCAGTTCTACATGGATCTGTACGCGCGCCCCTCGAAGCGTGGCGGCGCATGGATGGACGAAGCCATGGCGCGCCGGCGGATCACGGCGGGCATCCAGCGGCCGGTCGCGTACCTCAACTGCAATTTCTCCGCGCCGGTGGGTGGGAAGCCCGCGCTGTTCACGCACGACGAGGTCATCACGCTGTTCCATGAATTCGGCCACGGCCTGCACCATCTGCTCACGCAGGCGGAAGACCTGGCGGTGTCTGGCATCAACGGCGTCGAGTGGGACGCGGTCGAACTGCCCAGCCAGTTCATGGAGAATTTCTGCTGGGAGTGGGACGTACTCGCGAACATGACCCGGCACGTGGAGACCGGTGCGACACTGCCACGTGCCCTGTTCGAGAAGATGCTCGCCGCGAAGAATTTCCAGAGCGGCCTGCAGACCCTGCGGCAGATCGAGTTCGCCATGTTCGACATGCGCATGCACCACGAGCTCGATCCGGCCGGCGCCACCGGTCCGATGCAGTTGCTGGAGGACGTGCGGCGCGAAGTCGCGGTGCTGGTGCCGCCACCCTACAACCGGTTCCCGCACAGTTTCGCGCACATCTTCGCCGGCGGGTACGCCGCCGGCTACTACAGCTACAAGTGGGCCGAAGTGCTGTCCGCCGACGCCTATAGCCTGTTCGAGGAACACGGCGTGCTCGATCCGGCCATCGGCAGGCGCTTCTGGCAGGAGATCCTGAGCGTGGGCGGCAGCCGGCCGGCGCTCGAATCGTTCCGGGCATTCCGGGGGCGCGAGCCCCGGATCGACGCCTTGCTGCGTCACAACGGCATGGTGTCTGCTTGAAGCTTTCCGGATGGTCACGGAGGCAACCATGAAACTACTCGTTCCGGCAGTCCTGGCACTCTTGCTTGCCGCGCAGGCTCACGCCGCGCAGCTCTACCGCTGGGTCGACGCCGACGGCAAGGTGCACTACACCGACAAGCAGCCACCCAAGGACGCCAAGGATATCGAGAAGAAGCGCGTCAGCACGCGTGCCGACGATGTCCAGCTACCGTATGCCGTGAAGCGCGCGGCGGAGACGTTCCCGGTCACCGTGTTCAACGCCGACTGCGGCGACGCATGCGACGCGGCGAGGAAGCTGCTCGAGAAGCGGGGTATTCCCTACGCCGATCGCAATGCGCGCGACGCGGAAGTTCAGGTGGAGCTCAAGAAGATCACCGGCGGCGTGGTGGAAGTCCCGGTCATGCTGGTGGGCCGTGTCACGGTGAAGGGCTGGGAGCCCGGGCAATGGAACAACGCGCTCGATGCAGCCGGCTATCCGAAGACCGCCAGCATGCGACCCCCTGCGCCCAAGAAGGAAGCGCCGAAGAAGGCACCCGCCGAGTCGGTGCCGGCGTCCGACAAGGCTGCGACGGCGTCACAGCCAGCCGCGTCGCAGTGACCTGACGGGACGCTCGCGTCCCGAAACGTCGCCTTAGCCCAATCCGGGATCTGCCACCGCCGGGTCAGGCGAGCAACCGGTCATAGGCGCGTCGATCTGCGGCATAGCAGCCGCACGACGCCGCTTCGAGGCCGGCACGATCGAGGACGGTGATCTCGCCCCGGTGATACTGGATGAAGCCGCGCCGCTGGAGATCGCTGGCGGCGCGGGTGATGCCGACCCGGCGCACCCCGAGGATGTAGGCCAGGAACTCGTGGGTCAGGTGGAAGCTGTCGGAATGCGCGCGGTCCTGGCTCATCAGCAGCCAGCGACCAAGACGCGGGCCGACACTGTGGAAGCGCGTGCAGGCAGCAGAGGTCGCAAGCTGCGCCATCAGGACGTAGAGATAGCGGTGCAGGACCCGCTGGAGCGCCTTGCCGGAGGCCAGTTCGCGACGGAACGGCGCTGCTTCGATGCGGCGGGCCGTGCCGGGGCCTTGCACCAATGCATGCAAAGGCGTGGTGCTGACCCCAAGCATGAGCTGCGCGCCCAGCATGCCCTCGCTGCCGACCATGCCGACCTCGAGCCCCGGTTCGCCCTCGAGGGTCGTGACCAGCGAGATGAAACATTCGTCGGGGAAATACACGTGACGAGTGGCTTCGCCCGGTTCACACAGCACGACACCGAGTTCCAGTTCCACCGATTCGGACAGAGCGAGCAGCCTCAGTCGGTCCCGGCGCGGCAGTAGCGCGATCAGTTGATTTCCAGCGACGGCCAAGCGATTCCCCCTGTGCACTCTCCGCCAGCCGGCAATCTCCGGACAATGCGACCGTGTGCGTTCCACGACCCGTGCCGAGCACGAGATCGACAGCAGTGTGGGCGCCTCACTTCGTGCCGACCGTGTGTTACCGCACAGAGCCCGGAGTGCATCGAGGACCGAAGCCGCGCCCGACGTCGACGGTTGCTTGCCCAACCGCTCGAGGGCGTGAAGTCACCTCACGCGAACCATTGCCTGATGTTCGAGGGAGCGATTGTCACGTCCGGGTGACGTGAGGCTTCGTCCTACACGCGCAGGCGCCAGGCGCCGATGCCGTCGCGCCGGTGGCGCTCCTAAAGTGCAGCCATGGGATCGAAGTGCCACTGCACCGATCCATTTCCATCGACTCAAAGGAGCATTCCATGTCCACGAAACAGCACCCCGCCAACGTCAAGCAGCTTCCGATCGCAGACGGTCAACGCATGGTTCTGGACGAGTCCGCCATCGAGGCTGCGAGGCACAGCCTGAACCAGGGTGCCGTGACACCCAACTCCGGCCCGTGGCGTGAAGACATCATCAAGCTGCTCAACGATTCCCTGGCCACCGAACTGGTGTGCGTGCTGCGCTACAAGCGCCACCATTTCACTGCCGACGGCTTGGCATCGCCCAAGATTGCGGACGAATTCCTGGTCCATGCGAACGAGGAATCGGGCCACGCGGACCGGATCGCGCAGCGCATCGTCCAGCTCGGCGGCGAGCCCGATTTTTCGCCCGATTCGCTGACCAAGCGCAGTCACGCCGCCTACGACGATTCGTCGGACCTGAAGGCGATGATCACCGCCAACCTGATTGCCGAGCGCGTTGCCATCGAGGCTTACAGCCAGATGATCGCGCTGGTCGGCGACAAGGACTCCACCACCCGCCGCCTGCTCGAAGACATCCTGAGCGACGAGCAGGAGCATGCCGAGGAGCTGAAGGACTGGCTCGCCGACTGATTCTTACCCCGCCACGCAGCATCCAACAAAGGAGACACACCATGAACATGCGCACCAACATCATCGCCGCCTTTGCCGCGGTCGCCCTGCTTGCCGCGTCCGGCTGCGCGGTCCATCGCGGCCAGCAGAGCGTCGGCGCCTACGTCGACGACACCGCCATCACCAGCTCGGTCAAGACCAAGTTCGTAGGGGACAAGGCAGTCGATGCCTCCAGCATTCGCGTCGAAACGCTCAACGGCACCGTCATGCTGTCGGGGTTCGCGAAGAGCGAGACGGAAAAGAACACCGCCGAGAAGATCGCGATGAACGTCGAAGGCGTGAAGTCGGTCAAGAACGAGATCGCCGTACGTCCGTGAGCCCGATCACGAGCTCGCGCTCGTGATCGCTCATCACTGAACCACGGAGAATTTCCATGAACTGGAAACGCATCGAAGGCAATTGGAAGCAGGCCATGGGCAAGGCGAAGGAGCAATGGGGCGAGTTGACCGACGATGAGCTGGCCGTGGTGGCCGGCCGACGCGACCAGCTGGCCGGCAAGATCCAGGAGCACTATGGCGTGGCCCTCGATGAAGCGGAACGGCAGATCGCGGACTGGCAACGCAAGGCCAGCGACTTGTGGTTCATCCGGGACACCGATCGCATCTGAAGCGAGCCTGCGCGCAGCGCTCACCGCTTCTGGGCCGACGGTGAGGCGCGTACGCAACGCGCCATCGGTCACCCTGCGGTGAGCGTGAGCAGGATGTCGGCGTACCAGGCGCAGTTCAGGCCGAGGGATTCGTCGAGGTGCTGGTCACGCGTGGCCATGTCCATGCGGGCGGCGTGCACACCCAGCAGCTTCCAGGGTAGTTGCGCGTCTGCGGTTGCGCTGCGCATCACGACCGGAGCGCCACTGGTTCCGCGGTGCGTTCGAGCATCGGTGAGGAAGTAGCCCTGGCCCTGGAAGCGTACGCCGAAGGACGACGCGATCACCGCGTGGCGGACTACCGGCAGATGGTGCAGGGTGTCGTGAAACCCGAGCGGAAAGCCGACCACGAGCAGCGAGGTGCCCACTTCCACCTCGTCCAGCGAGTCCTGCAGATGTGCCGGCGTGAAGCACCGCAGCACCGCGGAGGGAGCGAGGGCGGGGCGTTCGATTTCGATCACGGCCACATCGATGTCTCCGCCCGCATCGCTGCCCTGGCGCCAGACGCTCTTGCCATCCCGGTACAGCATCACCGACAGCACGCTCGAGCGCGTGAGGTTCTGCGCGTCGGTATGGAACTCGATCTCGATGCGGTTCGGGAAGTGCTTGCTCGGCGTGTCGATCAGCACGTGCCTCCCCGTGACCAGGAACAGGCGAGTGTCGCGTTCGAAGAAGAAACCGCTGGCGCCCGTGAGGGATCGGTCGCCGTCGAAGGTGGAGACCCTGGCGGTGGTCAGCAGCAACGGCTCGATCATGAATGTCTACCTTCGATGGTGCGTGAATGTGTTGGCGCCAGCCGGGATGCGAGCGCATGGGGGTTGGGCGGGGCGTCCATCGCGCGTTGATCGCCGCCGCCACGGTCTGTAATGTAAGCGATACGAGCTGGGCGGCGAGCGTCGATAGACGCAATGGTCCGCCGCCCGGCTCGTCTGCGGATCAATGACGTAGGATTCGTCCTACTTCCAGTCGCGCCTCCGCCCGATCGTTTGCCCGAGCGTTCGAGGGCAATGTCGAAAGGAGTTCGCCGTGTCCTGCGCCGAGATGGAATCGGCGAGGGGGAAGCGAAAAACGAGGGGCTGAATCCGCAGACCCCGGGCTCCGGGGAATCGTCGCAGTCCATGCCACCGCTCAAGACCTATATCGTCGAGGACAGCCAGGTGATTCGCGACGATCTGATCGCCGCGCTGGAGGAGCTCGTGCCGGTCGAGGTCGTGGGGACGGCCGAGGACGAATCCACCGCAGTCCATTGGCTCACGCAGCCGGAGCACACCGTCGACCTCGTGATCGTCGACATCTTCCTGAGGGGCGGATCGGGCCTCGGCGTCCTCCGGGCCGCGAAGTCACTGCCGTCGGGGGCCAAGCTGATCGTGCTCAGCAACTACGCCGCCCCGGACATGCGGCGCAAGTGCCTCGAACTGGGTGCTGACCGGGTGTTCGACAAGTCCAACGAGATCGATGCGCTCATTCAGTACTGCGACGGGCTGGCGGCCGGTGATGCCGGCAGCGGCGCGCACGGCGCGCTGGCGTGACGGCGCACCCATCGACCGGCCTACTGGATCAAGCCGTTCTTCAGCGCGTAGTAGGTCAGGTCGCTGTTGGACGCAAGTTTCATCTTTTCCATCACCCGGGTGCGATAGGTGCTGACCGTCTTGACGCTGAGCGACATGCTGTCGGCCATGTGACCGATGGTTTCACCCTTGGCGAGTCGCAGGAACACCTGCAGTTCGCGCTCCGACAGGTGTTCGTGCAGCGGTTTGTCGCCGCCACCGCCCAAGTCGTCCGCCAGGCGCTCGGCGATGCTCGCGGTGATGTACTTGCGCCCCCGAGAGACGGTGCGGATCGCCTTGACGATCTCTTCAGGGTCGCATTCCTTGTTCAGATAGCCGCTCGCACCCTGTCGCAGCAACGCGATCGCGTAGTGCTCCTCCGGGAAGCCGCTCAGGATCAGCACCGGCAGATCGGGCGCGCGGGCCTTGATGGCGGCAAGGGCATCGACGCCGCTCTGGTCCGGCATGGAGATGTCCATCACGATCACGTCGACTTCGCCGCCGCGCACGATGGCGAGCGCTTCCCGGCCGTTGGCCGCTTCGGCCACCACGGCGAAGTCCGACTGGTCGGCAAAAAACTGGCGCAGCCCGGCTCGAACCATGGCATGGTCGTCGACGATGGCAATCCGGATCATGATCTGTCGCGCCGCCTCATGCCGAATCATCCCACCTTTCCCGGGGGGAGGTCAGACAATGGATGTTCTCACGGTCGTCAAGCGCAGTCCCATCGTGTTCCCGCTGGCGTTGATCGCGGCGGTGACGATGGTGTTCATCAGCGAAGGTTCCTACTGGCGCTCGATCGGATCGCTCGACGACATGGGCGCGATCGGTGCCGCGCGCACGAGCATCCACGAGTTGAAGCAAAGCATCCTGGATGCGGAGACCGCGCAGCGTGACTATCTGTTGACGGGCCGCAAGGAGCACCTGCAACCCTTCGACAGTGCGCTCCGGAACATCGACGAATCGTTCGAGGTGCTGGACCGCCGCTACGGTAACGAACCGAAACCCAAGGCGGTGCTCGATGCGCTCCATGTCGCGACCGGGACCATGCTGGCCGATCTGGCGGCAGCGATTCGCCGGCACGACGAAGGCCATTCGCGGGCGGGCAAGGGCGTCGACGTGACCGACATCGGACGGCCGCAGATGGATGCCATCCGGACGCTCAGTTCGGAGTTGCTGGAGCAAGAGGCATCGAACGTCGCGGCAAGCCGCGAGGATCTCTATCGCACGCTGCTGCTCGGCCGCATCGGCGTGGCGGTGCTGAGCGGCATCAGCCTGCTGGCGATGTTCATGTACCTGCGGCAGTCGTTCGCCCTCGAGCGGCAGCAACAGGAGCAACAGCGGCTGGTGCAGTCCGAGCATGACCGGCTCGAGGTCGAAGTGATCCATCGCACGGAGCAACTGAGCGAGCTGACCTATCACCTGCTGACCGTGCGCGAGGACGAGCGCAACCGCCTCGCTCGCGACCTCCACGACGAACTGGGATCGCTGCTCACGTCGGCCAAGCTCGACGCCGCCCGCATCAAGTCGCGCCTCGCCGGTACTGCGCCCGAAGCCCTGGAGCGGCTTGCCCATCTGGTCGGGACGCTCAACAGCGTCATCGCACTCAAGCGCCGCATCATCGAAGACCTGCGGCCCTCGGCGCTGAGCCACCTGGGGCTGGTGGAGACGCTCGAGATCCTCGCGCGCGAGTTCGCCGAGCGCTCGGGCGTCCAGGTGCATTGCGCGCTGGCGCCCGTCAAGCTCGAAGCCGCCGCCGAACTGATGGTTTACCGCCTGGTGCAGGAAGCCATCACCAACATCACCAAGTACGCTCACGCGAACCATGTCTGGGTGAGCCTGGACTCGCACGACGGCCAGGTGGAACTCACGGTGCGCGACGATGGCGTCGGCTTCGACACCGGCACCAAGCCGCGCTCCGCCTACGGACTGGTCGGCATGCGATTTCGCGTCGAAGCCGAGCACGGCACCCTGACCCTGGTCTCCGCACCGGGAAAAGGCACATCGATCCGGGTGAAGCTGCCGGAGTCATCGCTGGCAGACGCCTGAGCGTCGGGCCTGAGCGTCGGGATCGCCTGAACACTTTCTGCGACGTGCGATCGCGCGCATTTCCCAGCCGCCAAGTGTGCGGGAATCGAGGTGAACAACAAGCCTCGCCATTCGCTGCATATGTTCGACTCCGTACAGAGCGATCGTCCGGTCGCATGGCATAAAGGAAGCGAACGAAATCCACTGTTCTGAAGTGGCGGCCGGAAACGAATCAGGGCAGGCGCCTGCGCCCCTCCGCTCATTCGAGACATCGGTTGCCTGACATGAAGAGCAGCGGACCCTCGGCGGCATGCCGCCTGCCAACTCGGGACCCAGCCATGCTGCATTACGCAGTCGTCTTTTTCGTCATTGCGGTGATCGCTGCCGTTTTCGGCTTCGGCGGCATCGCCGTGGGCGCTGCGGGCATCGCCAGGATTCTGTTCTTCGTGTTCGTGACCCTGGCCGTTGCCAGCGTGCTCTACGGGCTCGTCAAGACGAGCTAATTGAAAGCCAAGCGCCGTGCATCGGCGACCGTTTCTCCGCTCCGCGACGCTACGCATCCCATCACATTTCACCTCGAAGGAAAAACCATGATCACCGGCAAATCCCTGGACCAGGCCAACTCCGTTTCGGATGCGGTCGCTCAATCGGCAGACAACGCCATCAAGTCGACCCAACGCGTGGCGAACGAAGCGCTCGATACCCTCTCCGGCACGGTGCAGGACATGCGCCACCAGGCTGGTCCCCTGATCAATCGCGCCACCGAGGAAGCCGGAGCGATTGCCAGGCAGGGCGTGGACACCGTTCGTGAAAGCGCGAAGCAACTGCGCCTCAAGGCCCAACGCGCCTCCGAGACCACGGTCAACTACATCAGGCACGAGCCGGTCAAGGCGATGTTGATCGCCGCCGCCACCGGTGCTGCGTTGATGGCGTTGATCAGCCTGATGAGCCATTCGCGCGATCGCAGCTGATACACCGCGGTCGAACCCCTGCCGCCGAGTTGCCGGAGTCTGTCTTGGCAGCTGACCGAACGCGCGCCTTAGGACGAGGACCTTCCCGATGCATCCCCTGTTCCGCCTGATTGCCACCCAGCCGCAGCTGCTGGCGCTGCACGCAGAGGCTTACGCCGAACTGGTCGCCGAGGAAATGGGGCAGGTGGCGATCGTGTGGAAGCGGCGGGCGATGCTCAACATCGTGGCGCTGTCTTGTCTGGGCCTGACCGCAGTCCTGGCAGGCGTGGCGCTATTACTGTGGGCCGTCATCCCGGCAACCCAGATGCAGGCGACCTGGGCCCTGATCGCCGTGCCGTTGTTTCCTTTGGCGGTGGCGTCGTGGTGTCTGTGGGCCGCGAGAAGGCCGGCCGATGGCGGCGCTGCCTTCGACAAGATCCGGCAGCAGATGAAGGCTGATCTGCTCATGCTGCGCGAAGTGAGCGTTCCGTGAGTGCCGTGCTCTCGGTCCCGTCGGTCAAGGTCGAACCTGCGCGGGTCGCAGCGGCCGAAGCAGCGAATCGGGCCTCGCTGACAGCGTCCGACCGGCTGGCGCTGTCGCGGGAGCGATTGCGCCAGGCCATGCGCGGCGACTCCGAAGCCGATGGCGATTCATCCAGCCAAAGGGCCCGCGGTCCGGCATCTGCCGTGATGGAGAAACTCAAGTCGATCCCCGGTGCCGGCATCCTGATCGAGGCGGTCGGTGGCTGGTGGGCACGGCATCCGCTGCGCGCGGCAGGGTCGGTCGCTCTCGACGCAGCCACAGCCGGCGTCCGGCCGATGGCACGGCGAAATCCATTGGGCCTGATGGTGGTCGCGTTGTTCCTGGGTGGTCTGCTGGCCTGGAGCCGGCCGTGGCGCTGGATTCTCAGCCCGGCCCTGCTGGCCGGTCTGTCGTCACAAATCTTCCGCAAGTCCGTTGCCAAGGTGTCGGTTGAATCCTGGATGGACGTGCTTTTGTCCACGTTGGGGGACAAGCGCGCGCCATCGTCCCCGTCACACAAACCCGTGCGATCGGCCGCTCGCACTCGTCAGGAATGAGTCCCCTCATCTGACCCCATTCCCGGGCAGCCCCCCGCTGCGCGCCACCGGGTACTTCCTCCCAACTGGGGTCGGCTTTCCAAGGCGCGCAGTTCGCGCCTTTTTTTTGCGGCGCGAGATACGCGCGATGCCGATCCAGGTAAGACCGGCGGGGTTCTCAGGTGCTGGCCGTCAAGCCGCCGTCGACGTCCCGATCGAAGAACGCATAGCCCGACTGATGCCGCTTGGCGCGGTACATCGCGGCGTCAGCGCTCTTGAGCAGTGCTTCGGTCGTATCGCCGTCCGTCGGGCAGATCGCAATGCCGATGCTGGGGCGCACGGTAAGTTTGAGCTTGCCGATCTTCAGCGGGGCCGACACGGCGTCGAACACTTTGGAAGCAAGATGGGTCAAATGCCGGCGATCGACCGAATCCGCAAGCAGGCAGGCGAATTCATCGCCCCCGAGGCGGCTCACCATGTCTCCGGCACGCACCACCCGGCTCAATCTCGCCGCGACGATCTTGAGCAGTTCGTCGCCCGCGTCATGCCCATGCGTATCATTGATCGGCTTGAACCCGTCGAGATCCAGGTACAGCAGCGCCAGGGCCGGTCGCAGTGGCTCGACATCGATCAGAGCCTTGTCGAGCCGCTCGCGAAAGAATCTCCGGTTCGGAAGCGATGTCAGGCCGTCGTGCAAGGCCAGGTGGCGAGCGCGCTTTTCCCCCGCCCGGGTTCCGACGAGCTCGGTGCGTGCTTGCGCCAGGGCGGCCTGCGCGCTCAGCACTTCCATCTTGAGCTGCCGGCATCGACCCAGTTCGTGCGTGAGTGTCGCGTGCAGATGGTCCAGGGCAGACACGCACTCGAGCACGCTCGATTGCACCCGACCCGGTGCTTCACTCGGATGCGGCTCGGAGCTGGCGCCAAGGTGCTCGCCAACCGTTTCTCTGAGTCTCGTCTTGACGGCGTTCAACAGGTCGTCCCAGTCCCCGAGGGCCACGTCGCCCGACGTCATCGAATTCACGAGGTCTTCGCAATCCCCGATCGCCACCTCACCCGCCTTGACGGCGTTCAGGAGATCGTCCCAATCCCCGATCGCGATGTTCCAGGGCAGTCCGGACAGTGTCACTGCCCCGGGCGGCGTGGCGTCGGCGCCGATGCGATGGATCTCGGCGCTGGCAACTGTCTCGGGGGCGCGCGGCGCGTCGGCAGCCGTACCCGTGTTTCCCATGACGGCGATCGACTCTATGGCCTCGTCCGCAAGCGAATCCGCGCCGTCGAAGTCGACCCGCTTAGGCGGGGCGCGCTTCGAACTGGCGGCAAGCTTGGGCAGGAAGCGGATCATGTCGAGTTCCTTCGGGAAGAGCTTCCAAAAACGTCGATGGACAACAACTTGGCCGAGATATCAGACTTTGATCGGCTTCGCGACCATGGCGGGACAACTATCAGATTCGCAACAGTGTCGTATGTACGGTAACGAACATAGAAAAAGGTGCCGAGCATCGGACCAACCGGCGATTGGAGGCCGCCTGTGTCGAAGTCCTGTTTGGTAGGTCCTACTTCCTACTCAACCGCTTTTGCCGCGCCGTAGACCTCGTCGCGATCGAAGACGACCCGAGGGAGCAGTCGAACCCGACTCCGTGGCGTCATGCGCAGTGACGGGAGCGGCCATCGCGACCTTGCCTGGTGGCGGAGAACCTTCAGACGTGAAATCGGTTTGCTGCTCCGCCAGGTTCTTGACCTTCTGGGCAGGTCCGGCAGGGGATCGGAGCAAGTCGGAACCTCCTCGGTGAATAGATGCGTGACGCTTTCGCTGCGACGGGACAACGTTCATCGAACAGCACAGGCCCATTAGGCCGGTTTGAAGGGCCGTTGGTCCGTGCGTCACCGCACATGACATTCTGCTGCGTCGTCTCCATATGGAGACGACGGGGTCCGTGAAACGTAAAGTCAGACCTGCGGCGGATCCGTTTCCCGCGCCGGGTGGCGGTGCTTCGCGACCGCCTCGATGAATGCGGCAGAGGCAGCAGCGATGTCTTTACCGGACCCGAGCAGGATCCCCGGATCGTTCGCGCCCGATGGTAGTTTCCCGGGCACGCCAGCCTTGTCGAGCAATGCCTTGGACGCGCCGATGGCCAGGATCGTCTTGCAATGGCGATACTGGTTGGTGACGAACTCGAGCGCCTGTCCATGGCGAGCCAGCAGCGCGACGCCAGGATCGCCGTCGGGCAGGACCACGGCATCGAACAGCACCGGTGCCGAGTTCTCGAACGAGCCGGAGGCGACGAGCGCATCGCCATCGGACGTCTCCACCATGCCGACGCGCGGTGCGATCACAGTCGGGACGGCACCCGCCTTCCGTAGCACGGCCTGCAATGCGGCGATCGATTTGCCCTTTACGCCAGGGGCCGCGAGGATGGCGATCTTCCGCGTGCGGATGCCCCCCTCGCCCGGCAATGCGGTCAGCGAAAGCGCGGGGGAACTCGTCACTTCGGGCGGCGTCGGTTTCTTCAAGACCTTCGGAAGCGCCGCCGGCACCTTCATCCCGAGGCCGTCCGCCACTCGGGCGGCCAGTTCAGCGGAGACGTTCACGAGCGAAGCGACCATGCGCTCGCGGATCGCAGGCACGGTGAGCTTGCTCAACTCGAAGCGAAATCCGGCGACGATGTGAGCCTTCTCCGCCGGCGTCTGGCTGACGTAGAACAGCGTGGCCTGCGTGTAGTGGTCGGCGAATTTTTCCGGCTTGCCGCGTACCTTGTCTTCGTCCACCGGTTGCGGGAACGAGACGAATCCCTTCGCACCCGCCTGGAACGGGCAACCGCCCCCGAGAGAATTTGGTTCGTAGCTTACCCGGCCGCGCTGGATCGTCTGGCGATGGAGGCCGTCGCGCTGGTTGTTGTGCACCGGCGTGATCGGTGCGTTGATCGGGATCTCGTGGAAGTTCGCGCCCCCGAGCCGCGTGATCTGCGTGTCGACATAGGAGTGGATGCGGCCGGCCAGCAGCGGGTCGTTGCTGAAGTCGATGCCCGGCACGACGTGGGCCGTGCAGAAGGCGACCTGTTCGGTTTCGGCAAAGAAGTTGTCGGGGTTGCGATTGAGCACCATGCGCCCCACCGGCACCAGCGGCACCAGCTCTTCGGGAATCAGCTTGGTCGCGTCCAGGATGTCGAAGCTGAAGCGCTCCGCCTGTTCCTCGGTGAAGATCTGCAGGCCCAGTTCCCATTCGGGATACTCGCCCGCCTCGATCGCATCCCAGAGGTCGCGGCGGTGGAAGTCGGCATCGGCGCCGGCAATCTTCACCGCTTCGTCCCAGACCAGCGAATGCGTGCCGAGCTTCGGTTTCCAGTGGAACTTGACGAAATGCGACCGGCCCTGCGCGTTCACCAGGCGATAGGTGTGCACGCCGAAGCCCTGCATCATGCGAAGGCTGCGCGGAATGCCCCGGTCCGACATCACCCAAAGCAGCATGTGCGTCGACTCGGGCATCAGGGACACGAAGTCCCAGAAGGTGTCGTGCGCCGAGGCCGCCTGCGGAATGGCGTTGTTGGGCTCCGGCTTCACGGCATGCACGAGGTCGGGAAACTTCATCGCGTCCTGGATGAAGAACACCGGAATGTTGTTGCCGACCAGATCCCAGTTACCCTCGTCCGTGTAGAACTTGACCGCGAAGCCCCGCACATCGCGGGCGGTGTCGACCGATCCGCGTTCGCCGGCGACGGTCGAGAAACGCACGAAGACGGGCGTGATCTTGCCGGCTGCCTGGAAGGGCGCGGCGCGCGTGTACTTCGTCAGGGGCTCGTAGGCTTCGAAGTAACCATGTGCACCTGAACCGCGGGCATGCACGATGCGCTCGGGAATGCGCTCATGGTCGAAGTGGGTGATCTTCTCGCGCAGAATGAAGTCTTCGAGCAGCGTCGGGCCGCGCAGCCCGGCCTTCAACGAGCTCTGGTTGTCGCCGATTGCCACGCCCTGGTTGGTGGTCAACACCTGGCCGGCGGCATCGGCGCGCACGCGGTCGAGCGGACCGATGGTCGCGTTGGTGCCGGCCGCCGGTACGCCGTCGCCGGTCTTGGCCGAGGCATTGGCTTCGCTCAACGTACTTGCGGTCACCGACGGGGAAGAGGGTTTCGCCGTGAGTCCTGCGGGTGGCGATACGGCGTTGTCGTGACCGATTTCCTTCGCCTTGTTGGCGTTGAATGGCATGGCAGTCACGAGCGCCTGGGTGGCGTCGGCTTGGCGGGCGATCACCTCGCGACTCTGCGTGGGCGACGGCGTCGTACGCCCGCTGGATTGGCGTGAGGCCGCTGCCTTGGCAACGGCTGCCTTCCTCGAGGGAGGAGACTTCGAATCGACTTTCTTCATGGGGAATCCTTCACGGGTGATGGTTTGTCGTGTGAGTGCGCTGGTGCGACGCCGGACACGGAGCAGGAGATCGGAATGCACACATCCAGACTGGGCGTCGGGACACGCTCAGCGCACCGGTTCGTGCGGCTGCCCGAAGAAGAAGCGCAACATCTCTCGCGTGGCGTCGGGCCCGGCGGCGTCGGTGTGCGAACCGGTGGTCCGGCCGCCGAACCAGGCATGCCCCGCGCCATGGACGAGCCAGTGTTCCGCGAACGCATTGCCGCGATGATCGTGGTGAGTGGATCGCGTGTAGCGTCGTCCCGAGGCCGACACGCCGCGTTCCACCTTGGGACGACTCGCTGCGAAGGTGGAGGACGAGCCCGCGACGCCGTCCCGTTCACGCAGCGCTGCGGCGATCACCTGTTCACTATTGCGCGGATGCACGACCTCGTCCTGGTCACCGTGGAACACGATGGTGGGCAGGGCAATCCGCGTGCCGAAGGAGTTCGGCTGGCCATCGGGGCTCGGGTCCGCAACGCCCCCTTTCATGACGGCGAGGGCTTCAACCATGTCACGCGCCGCGCCACGCGGCAGCCCCGAGTGGACGCCGACCGCCGCGAAGATCTCCGGATACGCCGCAGCGACGATGGCGGCCATCGCGCCTCCCGCGGACAGGCCGGCGATATAGACGCGGCTTGTGTCCACGTCGTACCGATTCATGACCACGAGCGTCATGTCCGCGATCAGCGCCGGTTCACCTCGGCCGCGCTGCTGGTGGGCGTGCTTGAACCAGTTCCAGCAACGCGACGGGTTGGCGTCTTTCGATTGCGCCGGGTAGAGCACGAAGAAACCAAGATCGCGCGCCTGGTCGTTCATGGCCGTTCCCGCGGCGAAATCGTCCGGATCCTGAGAGCAGCCGTGCAGCATCACCACCAGCGGCAGTGGCCGCCCGCCATGATCGGGCGGTACGTAGAGCTTGTAGCCGCGCACTTGTGACGAACGCCAATGCGTGCCGTCGATGAACTCGTCCCGCGCGGACGGAACCGCGGGAGCCGGTTCGTCGTGACCGGGACGCGCGGTCGTGCGCTTGGGGACCATGACCGGCATGGGTGTCGTGCTCAGAGCGCGCTGCAGGGCCTTGGCAGTCTTGCTCAATCGCTTCTGCGTGCGCGTCAGTCGCGTCGCTGCCCGAAACAGGGTCCGGAAGGTGGCGATCACCGTGAACCACCCGGTGCGATGTTCGGGGTGGTCATCCCGCAGCAAATCGATCCAGTGCGGCCTTGCCCGCGCCGGCAGAGGCCGCACTGACCAGGCTGCCCCAGGCGACGTCGAGCACCGACAGGCCGACAGGCCAGTTCTTCAACGTGGCGAGATTGGTCAGGTCGTAGGTTGCGTAGGCGAAGAAACCGAACAGCGCGGCCGTCGCGATCGTCCTGCTCCAGCCGACCCCAGTACCCTGCGGCGCCACGGCGAACAGCACCAGGCCGAGTGCGAAGACCGCATAGAACAGAACCGCTACCGGGATTCTGGGGTGCTCGGCCATCAGGTGTCCGATGCCCTGCTGATAGATCGGCCTGGCAATGACGCCGAGCCAGAGCAGGTCGAGCACGACCATGACGATCGCAGTGGCCGCGTATGCGGCGAAGTATCGGGTCATCGTTGAAACCTTTGCAGCGGGTTGCTCACAGCCAGTACGCCCACGCGCTGGCGAACGATTCCTTGACGCGCAGGCCGAGCCCACGGCGCTCCCATTTTTCGAGCGTGATCGCGTCCGACGCGGCGAGGTCCTTGTCGAACATCGCCTGCACCTGGCTGCCGAATTCCGTACCCAGTACGACCGCGTTCAATTCGTAGTTGTGCAGGAAGCTGCGCCAGTCCAGGTTGGTCGAGCCGACCGTGGCCCACACGCCGTCGATCAGTGCCGTCTTGGAATGCAGGATCACGCCGCGTCGCTCGTGAATCCTCACCCCTGCGCGCAGCAACCGGTCGTAGTAGGCGCGCCCGGCGTGGAATACCAGCGACGAGTCGCTCTGGCTGGGGAGGATCAGCTTCACGTCGACGCCGCGGCGGGCGGCCGACTCCAGGGCGGTGAGCAGCTGCGGATCCGGCACGAAATAGGCGTTGGTAACGAACACGCTCTTCTCCGCGCTGCCGATGGCCGAGAGCAGCGTGGCGTAGATCAGGCTGTAGGGTTCGTCGGGCGCGCTGCCGATGGCGCGCACCACGTGCCGTCCCTGGTTCTCCAGCCGGGGAAAGTAGTTGTTCGCGGGCAGAGGTTCACCCTTCTGCTTCTCCCACGTGGCGAGGAACAGCTTCTGGAACTCCGCCACCACGGGCCCCTGCACCTGCACATCGGTGTCGCGCCACGCCGGGCCGTCGTCCTTTCGCCCGCGCGATCCACGGCTGAACGAACCGCCCGAGTAGACGCTGCTGATGTTGATGCCGCCCAGGAATGCGGTGCGTCCATCGACGATGAGCAGCTTGCGGTGGTCGCGCTGATTCAGCGCCCAGTCCTTTCGCGCCGCCGCCGGGTTGATGGGGTTGAACTCGAGCACCCGGATGCCGCTGTCGGTCAGACGCTGGAAGAACGCCGCCGGCGTGCCGATCGTCCCCACGCTGTCGTGGATGACATTGACCTGGACGCCTTGCTGCTGCTTGTCGATCAGCGCCTGCGCGAATTGCCGGCCGACTTCGTCGTCTTCCAGGATGTAGGTCTCCATGTTGATGTGGTCCTTCGCGGCCAGGATCGCCGCGAACATTGCCTGGTAGGTGGCCGGACCATCCTGGAGCAACCGCACCTGGTTGCCGGTGGTGAGCGGACTGCCGACGATGGCCTCTTCGAGCGCCAGGTGACGTTCGAAGATGTCGGTTTCCTTGCCGCTGCCCGCGAGTCGATCGAGGACCGCCTTGCTCTGCGCGGCCGTCAGCGGCCCACGCGCGCCCTCGAGCTGTACGGGAGGAGCGCTGCGCCGGGAAAGGTCGGGCACGATGGTCGGCAGGGTGCTGCAACCGGTGATGCAAAGCAGGCACATCGCCAGCCAGTGGCGGGTGCGCAGCGAGCAGAGCATCGACACCATTTCCGGACGACTTCCGTTCAGCGCAATGCGCTCACGCGCCAAACCACGTTGCCGACGTCGTCGGCCACGAGCAATGCGCCTTGCTTGTCGATGGCCACGCCGACCGGTCGGCCGAAAGCATCGCCTTCATCGCTCAGGAACCCCGTCAGCACATCCACAGGGGTCTCGGCGGACGGTTTGCCTTTTTCGAAGGGCACGAAGATCACCTTGTAGCCGCTATGCGGCTTGCGGTTCCACGATCCGTGCTGGCCGATGAACATGCCGTCGGCGAAAGGGCCCGGAAGTGTCGTGCCGACCGAAGACGCGAGGCCGAGCGATGCGGTGTGCGGCCCGAGCGCATAGTCCGGCGCGATGGCCCTGGCCACCAGGTCGGGTTGCTGCGGCTTCACGCGTTCATCCACATGCTGGCCGTAGTAGCTGTACGGCCAGCCGTAGAAACCGCCATCGCGCACGGAGGTGAGATAGTCGGGAACGAGGTCACTGCCGATCTCGTCGCGCTCGTTCACCACGGTCCACAGCATCTTGCTGCGAGGTTCCCACGCCAGGCCATTGGGGTTTCGCAGGCCGGACGCAAAGATGCGGTGCGCACCGGTGGCGGTGTTCACCTCCCAGATGGCGGCTCGCCCCACTTCGGCTTCCATGCCGCGTTCGGCCACGTTGCTGTTCGAGCCGACGGTCACGTACAGCCGGGTGCCGTCGGCGCTGGCGATGAGGTTCTTGGTCCAGTGGTGATTGATCGTGCCGGCGGGCAGCGCGACCAGTCGGGTGGCGGGCGCGGTGATCCGTGTGGCACCGGTCACGTAGGGGAACCGCAGTACCGCATCGGAATCGGCCACGTACAGGTCGTTGCCCACCAGTGCCATGCCGAACGGCGAGTTGAGCCCCTCCAGCAATGCCGAGCGCACGTCCGCGACACCGTCGCCGTCGGTGTCGCGCAGCAGCGTGATCCGATTGGCGCTGGGCACGCCCGCGCCGGATCGCTTCATCATCAGGCCCGCGATCCAGCCCTTGATGCCCTTCCCGTCGTCGGGTTTGGGCGGCGCATTGGTCTCCGCCACAAGCACATCGCCATTGGGCAGGACGTGGAGCCAGCGCGGATGGTCCAGGCCGCTCGCGAATGCAGCCACGCGCGTACCCGATGCCGCGAGCGGCGTTGCGCCGGCCGGCCAGCCCTTGGCCGGTGCGACGTGCACCGTCGGTATCCAACTCGGCCGAGGTGGCGGCAACGTCGGCCGTGGTCCGGTGCCTGCCGAGACCGGCAGCGTCGCCACTTCGCCGCATGCGGCGAGCATCAGTACCAACGCGACGATCAGCAGGGCGACCGAACGTGCGTCCACCAGGGTGAGTGTCGATCGGAACACACGCGTCACAGGCGGCCCATTAGCAGCAACACGATGAGAATGATCACGACCAGCCCCAATCCTCCGCTGGGCCCGTAGCCCCAGTTCCGGCTGTGCGGCCAGGTCGGAATGACGCCGATTAGTGCGAGGATCAGGATGACCAACAGGATGGTTCCAAGGCTCATGATCTTGTCTCCGGAATGGTGCGTGAATGGATTGCCTACGATCGCGCAGAACCTGGAGGCGGAAAGCGCTCGACGCGCATGGCATCGGCACTTCCACGGGCAAGTGGCCACGGCATCCCCTCTCACGTGGGGTGCCCCGGAAGGTTAGGCGCGAGCGGGGCTGCGTTCAGTGCGCTGACGAACACACGGGCACACGCTCCAGCATTCGTGATGCGTCCTGGCGGCCCATCGATCACCGTTGGCCGGCCGCGAACATGCGTATCCTTGGGCTCACGCCTCCCACCGGATCATGACGGCGGACGGCGCCTCGATTCCTCTTCCAATCCACTCGACCATGCATTCTCGCCGACGCCATACCGAACGTCACCGGACCGACCGCATCGGCTGGTTACGCGCCGCCGTACTCGGCGCCAACGACGGCATCGTCTCCACCGCGAGCCTCGTGGTTGGCGTTGCCGCTGCGAGTGCCAGCCCCGGTAACATCGTCCTGACGGGCGTGGCTGGGCTGGTAGCAGGCGCCATGTCCATGGCCGCGGGCGAATACGTATCGGTGCATTCGCAAGCCGATACCGAGAAAGCCGACCTCACGCGTGAGCGTGACGAGCTGGAGAAGGATCCTGCGGCGGAACGGCGCGAACTGTCGGCCATCTATGTCGCCAGGGGACTCGAGCGCGGGCTGGCGCAGCAGGTGGCAGAGCAGTTGATGTCGCGCGATGCGCTCGCCGCGCACGCCCGCGACGAACTCGGGATCTCTCCCACGCTCACCTCGCGCCCGGTTCAGGCGGCGCTGGCCTCGGCCGCCAGCTTTGCGGTCGGCGCCGCCCTGCCACTCGCCGTCACGGCATTGGCGCCCGGTTTGCACCTGATTGCCTGGGTATCCGTGACGTCGCTTGCGTTCCTGGCGGCGTTGGGAGCGCTCGCCGCGCGCGTCGGCGGTGCGAGTGTTCCAATGGGAGCGTGGCGTGTCACGTTCTGGGGTGCACTGGCCATGGCGATCACCGCTGGCGTGGGCGCGCTGTTCAGCGGCTTTGCATGAGCGGCGGACTGTAATCGCAGCAGCACCAACTCCGGCTGATCACGCCGATTCGTTTCGTCGCCGCGCTTTGAACACCCCGCGGTGCCGGAACCGGCTCGCAGACCGCATGGCAACCGATAGTCAACGCAAGCGGCGAGTGCTCCGACAGGAGTACTCGCCGTCAGTGCCTCGGACCGAACCAGTTCAGGCGCGTTCAGCCAGCAGTTCAGCTTTGCGCGTCGCAATCTCCCTGCCGAGTTCCACCATGTCGAGCGAGGTGGCTTTGGCTTTCGGGAACATCTCGTTCTGTTCTTCCTTGACGTGGTGCTTCACGTACTCTGACAGCACCTTGATCTTGGCGTCGAACATCTCACCGTCGGGTTCCATTCCTTCGACCTCGGCAATGAGCGCCTTCAACGTCGCATGCTCGACCGTAGCTTCGGGCACCAGCTCCTTGTCCTTCAGGGCCAGCTTGACCGCCGGATAGAAGATCTCCTCTTCCACCTGGGCGTGCACGGTGAGCTCGGTGCAGATCTCGGCGACGATGCTCTTCTTCTTCGCGGCGGATCGCGTCGTCTCGTAGTCGGCGAACAGGCTGCTCACCAGTTCGTGGTCGGCACGCAGCAATGCAGGCGCCGCCTGGACCTTCGGGGGATCGGCTCGCTTCAATGTGTTCTTCACTTTGGTATCCATGGTGTCGGTCGCTTTCAGGTTGGGTGGGAATGGAGTGCGCCAGAGTAGCGTGAGCGGATGTTGCGGCGTCCAATCACCACTGGTTGTCCGACGATCGCCTAAACCGATGTAGGACGACCGGGAATCCGGCCGGATCGTCCGGCGTCACGCAGCGAACGCAGCCGGCAGCAACCGGTCGTACTCCTTCTTGGTCACGGCGTAGCATTCGCAGGTACGCTGTTCGAGCCGCTGGCGATCGAGTACCGAGATGCGCCCGCGGCGGTATCGGATCACGCCTTCCTTCTGCAATCTCAGCGCCGCGGCGGTCACGCCTTCCCGCCGCACGCCCAGCAGGTTGGCCGCGGATCCCTGCGTCATTTCCAGTTCGTCGGACATCAGGCGATCCAGGCCCGACAACAGGCGCCGGCACAACTGCTGTTCGATGGAGTGGTAGCGATTGCACACCACCAACTGAGCCACCTGGGCGATCATCGCCAGGGTGTAGCGCAGCAGCATGGCGAATGCCGGCCCGGCGAGGGCGACTTCGTTCTTCACCACCTGGGCGCGCAGTCGATAGCCCTGGCCGGCGCTCTGAACCACTGCCCGACTGGGTGTGGCGTTGCCGCCCATGAACAACGAAATGCCCACCACACCGTCGTTGCCTACCACGGCGAACTCGGCCGAAGCACCGTCGCGCGTGATGTACAGCAGCGACACGATGGCGGTGGTGGGAAAGTAGGCATAGGCCGGCGCACTGCCTGATTCGCACAGCACCTGCCCCAGCGACAGTTCCACGAGTTCCAGGTCCGGCAGCCAGCGGGCCCATTCGGCGTCCGGCAATGCCAGGAGCAGTTGGTTCTGCGCTGGGCCTGGGGTGTGGCGGGACGGTGCGTTCATGAGGTCCGGTCGTTTTCGACGAATCCTCATGATCCCTGCCCGTTGCCACGAGCGGTATCGGCGGTGGCGTGTTCCTGCTGTGGGCCCGGTCCTACATCACGTGGCCAACCGATCGGGAAGCAACCGGTCGTACTCCTTCTTGACCACCGCATAGCATTCGCAGACCCGTTTCTCCAGACCGGGGCGATCCAGTACCGTGATGTGGCCGCGTGCGTATCGGATCAGGCCCAGGTTCTGCAGGTTCAGTGCCGCCTCGGTCACGCCCTCGCGCCGTACGCCGAGCATGTTGGCGATCAGTTCCTGCGTCATCACGAGCTCGCTGCCGTCCAGGCGATCGAGACTGATCAGCAGCCAGCGACACAGCTGCTGGTCCAGCGAGTGATGGCGATTGCACACCGCCGTCTGCGCCATCTGCGTGATCAGCGCCTGCGTGTAACGCAACAGCAGGTGCATGACCGGCCCGGCCCGATTGAACTCGTCCTTGACCGTCTGTGCCTTCAGCCGAAAGCCGTGTCCCGCGCTCTGCACCACTGCGCGGCTGGGCGTGGATTCGCCGCCCATGAACAGGGAGACGCCGACGATGCCCTCGTTTCCGACCACGGCGATCTCGGCCGAAGCGCCGTTTTCCATCACGTACAGCAGCGAGACGATGGCGGTGGTCGGAAAGCACACGTGGCTCTGGGTGCTGCCCGACTCGTACAGCACTTGCCCGAGCGACAGTTCGACCCATTCGAGCTGCGACAGCCAGCGCTGCCGCTCTGCCTCCGGAAGTGCGGCGAGCAAGTGATTCCTTGCGGGATCGGTGGGGGCTGCCATAGGCGCGTCCTGGTGCATGCCCGTGGTCGAACACTCTTTCGTGACGGTGGATTCGCGGCGGGGACGGTGGCTGGATTTAGCCCTGAACTTAGGAGATCCAGCGTACTCCGTATGTTCGATACCGTACAGAGTCCGGAGCGGGCGTCCGGCACGTGAGCCGCGGAACTCCCTGCCCCGGACGCGCCCCGACACTTCACACGGCAGGACAGCCGCATCGATCACGCAGGACGGGTCCTACAGGCTGCGGCGCGCCGTCCGACAGACGGCGCAGACCGCCCTGCCTACCATGGGCTCGTCGCATCGCCGCGGTTCCTTCGACGCGACGCAGGCCGCAAGTGCGCGCCGTTGCCCGTTTTCATCCAATCGGCTGTTCGGCCGCACCGCTGGAGGTCTCCATGAACATTCCTTCCTTTGCCACCCCGTGCTGGAGCACGGCGTCGTTCGGCGACGCAGCAGACACATCGCCTACGGAGTTGTCGGCGTTGGGAGAACATCTCGACCTGTGCAGGTCATTGAGCGGGCGGCTGTTCGCCGTGCGCTGCGTGGCGGAGTTGACCCACGGGTTCGTGGCGGCACGTTTCGTGACGACCCTGGTCGTGGTCTTCGTGCTGATCGGGCTCGGTTCCCTGATGTTCTAGCGCATGGCCCAATCGGAGTGGTCGCGGCTGCTGCCGGACGCCCCGCCGGAGCTGCGCGACATCCTGGACGGTGCGCGCGGTCCGGTACAGCCGCCGATCCGGTCCGAAATCTTCGGGTTGCAGCGTTTCGCCCAGCATGGCCGCAGCCTGGGTGAGACGCACCGCGCCACCCGCGCGAAGCTGCGAGCAGCGACGTTCTTTCCCCGTCTGCGAAGCAACATCCGCACGCTGCGCGAGGCGCACCGCTACATCGGATTACGGGCGAGGACCGGCTACGACATCAGCCCCGCAGCCGAATGGCTGCTCGACAACTTTCACCTGATCGAAGCGCAGCTCAAGGAAATCCATGAGGGGTTGCCGCGGCGTTACTTCCGCGCGTTGCCGACGCTGATCGACGAGCCGCTCGCCGGCCTGCCGCGGGTCTATGGCGTGGCGTGGGCGTTCGTGGCTCACACCGACGGGGCCTTCGACGAGGAGTTGTTGACGCAGTTCCTGAGCGCCTACCAGGAAACGCGCGAACTGAATCTGGGCGAGATGTGGGCATTGCCCACTACGTTGCGCGTCGTCCTGGTCGAGAACCTGCGCCGTCTCGCCGAGCGCGTGGCGACCAACAAGGCGGCCCGCGAAGTGGCCAACCTGTGTTGCGACCGGATCGAGACCTATACGACGCAGGTGCTCGACGAATTGCTCGTGCTGCTCGATCAGCGCGGGGTGGGGCGGATGTTCCTCGCGCAGATGGCCCAACGCCTGCAGGATCGCCGGGGGACCGACCATGCCCGCTATGGCGAATGGCTGCGCAACGCGCTGCCCGACCTCGCCGTGGTTCAGGCGCAGCAGACGGCAGACCAGGCCGCCGACAACCTGAGCGTGAGCAACGCGGTCACGTCGTTGCGCGCCATCGGCGACGCCGACTGGCCCGAGATCGTGGCGCGGACCAGCGCGCTCATGCGCCTCATGCTGACTTCGACGGTGTTCGAAGCGGAACATCCCGCCACGCGCGACCAGACGCTGCATCGAATCGAGCTGCTGGCCAGACGCAGCGGTCGGGATGAAGTGTCGGTGGCGCAAACGCTGCTCGACCTGATGCACGCCGGCCCGACTGCCGACGGCAGCCGAGCGGTCGCGAGTTACTGGCTCCGCGGCGCAGGCCGCCCGGCACTCGTGCAGGCACTGGGTCTGCACGAACGGACGCGCGTGCCGTGGCGAGCCATCGCGCGTCGTACGGCGTTGCCGGTCTACCTGAGCGCCTTGCTCCTGGGTACGACGGGCCTGGTGGCGTGGATGGTCCAGCGTCACGCGGCGGCGCCGGTCGGTGCAGGGGACTCCTGGTGGCTGACCCTGCTGGCGGCGGCGCTGATGATGTTCCCCGCTTCCGAAGCGGTGGTGGCGGTGATCAACCGGCTGATCAGCGAATCGGTGCGGCCGAAACACTTGCCTCGTCTGGCGCTGGCTCAGGGTATCCCGTCCGAACACCGGGTCCTGGTGGCGATTCCGGCGATGCTGACCGACAGCGCATCGGCGGCGCAACTCGCGCATCGGTTGTTGCTGCACCATCTCGCCAACCCGGAACGCCACGCCCAGTTCGCGCTGCTGACCGACTGGGCCGATGCCGACGCTGCGCACGTCGCATCGGACGAAGCCTTGCTGGCCGAGGCAGCGCAGAACATCCGCGACCTCAACGCGCGCTATCCCAACGACGCCGATGCGGCTGGCGGCGCGCCGCGCTTCATCGTCCTGCATCGCGTTCGCACCTTCAGCGAGTCCGAACAGCGCTGGATCGGCTGGGAACGCAAGCGCGGCAAGCTGGAACTGCTCGTGACTGCATTGGCAGAGGGATCGACGACGGCGTTCGTGGACCTGGGTGTCGAATCGCGCATCGCGTCCGATACGCCGTATATCGTCACGCTCGACAGCGACACCCAGCTGCCCCCCGGGCGCCTGCGCGATCTCGTCGGCGTGGCCGCGCATCCCCACAACCAGCCGCGGGTCGACCCGGCGAGGCGCATCGTGACCGACGGCTACGGCATCCTGCAGCCGCGTGTCGTCACGCCGCTGCCCTCACCCAAGGACTTCACGCTCTATCACTGGCTGTTCGCCGGGCAGTGCGGTATCGACCCGTACAGCGCGGCGACCTCCGAGGTGTATCAGGACCTGTTCCGTGAAGGCACTTTCACAGGCAAGGGGCTGCTCCATGTGCAGGCGATGCACGCGGTCCTGTCGGGCCGCCTGCCCGAAGGCCAGGTGCTCAGTCACGACCTGCTCGAGGGTTCGATCGCGCGGTGTGCCGCGGTAACCGACGTCACCCTGATCGAGGATGCCCCGTTTCATGCCGACGTGGCTGCCTCGCGCATGCATCGCTGGACACGCGGCGACTGGCAGTTGCTGCCGTTCCTGCTCGCGCCGGGCCGCTACCGGATTCGCGCCATCAACCGATGGAAGATGTTCGACAACCTGCGTCGCTCGCTCGTAGCGCCCGTGTCGCTCCTGCTGCTGCTGCTGGCGTTGTCCGGCGCCGTGGTGTCGCCATGGGCCGCGCTGGCGCTGGTGATGGCCGCGTTCTCGGCCGGTCCGTTGATGGGCGCCGTGGCGGGTTTCTCGCCCAGTCGCGACGATCTGGCCAAACTCCATTTCTATCGCCAGGCTTGCGTCGACCTCGCGCGCGCGCTCTGGGGCGGGCTTTGGCACCTGGGACAGTTGCTGCAGCAGGCGCTGATGGCCACGGACGCCATCGCGCGCGCCGTCCACCGCATGGGCGTCAGTCACCGTCATCTGCTGCAATGGACCACCGCCGCGGCGGCACAGGCGTCGGCGAAGATCGCGTTCCCGGCACTGGTGCGCCGGCACCGGATGGAGCCGGTGGTAGCGGTGCTGTTGTTCGCCGCGTTGCTTGCGGTGGGCACGCCGACCCCGTGGCTCGCGTTGCTGGCGTGCCTGGCTTGGGGCGCATCACCGGTGTGGACCTGGTGGGTCAGCCGGCCGCGCACGGCGCGCCATGATGCCCACCTGCCTGCGCGGGACCAGTCCTACCTCGAGGGTATCGCGCGCGAGACCTGGCGGCTGTTCGAGCGCTGCGTCGGACCGGAGGACAACCACCTGCCGCCCGACAACCTGCAGACCCTGCCGCACGACATCGTGGCGCATCGCACTTCGCCCACCAACATCGGGCTGTACCTGCTCAGCGTGGCGTGCGCCCGGCAGTTCGGCTGGATCGGCACGCAGGACCTGCTGGAGCGAATGGAGGCGACGCTCGCCACGCTCGCTTCCATGCAGCGCCATCGCGGGCATTTCCTGAACTGGTACGACACGCTGACGTGCGCACCATTGCTGCCCATGTATGTCTCCACCGTGGACAGCGGCAACCTGAGCGGTCATCTGCTCGCCGCGGCCCAGGCATGCCGGGAACTCGCGCGCGCGCCGCACGATGGCGCAGCCTCGCAGCGATCCGTCAGGGCGTCGCGGCAACGGCTCGCACGGCTGCTGCCGTTGTGGACCGATCTCCTGCCGGCCCTTTTGAACGACGCGGCACTAGCCCGCTTGCTGGCGATGCCGGATCCGCTGGCCGAATGCCATCGCGATGCCACGCAGTTCGAGCGCCTGCTGCGGGAAGCGGACAACGAACTGATCACGCTGTCTTCCAGCAGACTCGAGCCCGTGGCGCCTGCCGGCCCGACGCCGCGCGACGAACTGACATGGCGCCTGGCCGACTACGTGGCGACGTTGCGTTCGGCATGCAGGGATGTGCAGGCCGCGATGACGGGCGACGCGCCGGCGGCGACGGATGGAGCCCATGACCCGACACGCCGCCTGGAGGCGTTGGCAGACGCGTTCGAGCAACTCGCGTGGCAGCCGGACTTTGGTTTCCTGTATCACCGCAAACGCCATCTGTTCCACATCGGCTATCGGGTGGCGGAGCAGCAACTGGACGCGGGCTTCTATGATCTGCTGGCGTCGGAGTCGCGCCTGACGAGCCTGCTCGCCATCGCCAAGGGCGACGTACCGGTGGGCCATTGGGCTTCGCTCGGCCGGCCTTTCTATGCGGTCGGCGCGGACGCGGGACTGCGTTCATGGTCGGGCTCGATGTTCGAGTACCTGATGCCCGCGCTGGTGCTCGACGAGCCCCATGGCAGCGTGCTGCGCGACGCTTCCCATGCAGCGCTGCGGGAACAGATTGCGTTCGCGGCGGAGCGGGACGTGCCTTGGGGCATCTCGGAGTCGGCGTATGCGGCCAGCGATCACACCCTTGCCTACCAGTACGCGCCGCAAGGGGTGCCGAGGCTGGCGCTGCGCCGCACGCCGCCCGAGGAGCTGGTCATCGCACCCTACGCCACGGCGCTCGCGGCCCAGATCGCACCCCGTCGGGCATGCCTCAACTTCGCGGCACTGGACGAGCGCGCGTCGCGCCATCGGTACGGCTTCATCGAAGCACTGGACTTCTCCCCTCCGCGTCAGACCGGCAGCGAAGCGTTCACGCCGGTTCGTACGTTCATGGCGCACCACCAGGGGATGAGCATCGTGGCGTTGGCCAATGTGCTGCTGGACGGCGTGGCGCGGCGCTGGGGCATGGCCAATGCACACATCGAGGCCGTGTCCTCGCTATTGCACGAGCGGGCACCGCGGGAGGTGTCGATGCTGTATGCGCCGTCCTCGATTCCGCCACCGCTCGCCCTGGAGCGGCGCGCGTCCCGGCTGCTGCGTGAAGTGATGCCGGGCGCGAATGCACTGGAGCCCACGCACGTGCTCTCGAACGGACGCTATAGCGTGACGTTGCGCGCCAACGGCGCCGGGTGGAGCCGCCGGGGCCAGACCGGCATCACGCGCTGGCGCGACGATGCGCTGCGCGATGCCTTCGGCAGCTACTTCTATCTGCGCTGGCTGGATGACGTCGACGCAGCCGGTTCATCGGCACCGGTCTCGATCACGCAACATCCGGCGCCCGATCCGGCCGCGTACTACAAGAGTGTCTTTCACGCGGATCGCGTGTGTTTCGACGCTTCGTGGCCCGCGGTGCAGGCTCATACCACGGTATGGGTGAGCCCCGAAGACGACATCGAGTTCCGTCAGGTCGAACTGCACAACCTGAGCGATCGGACGCTCGACATCGAGCTGCTGTCGGCCTTCGAGGTGACGCTCGCGGATCCACGGGCCGACGAAGCGCATCCCGCGTTCACCAACCTGTTCGTTCGCGCGCAGTGGCGTGCGTCGCACCAGGCACTGGTGTTCGAACGCAAACCCCGCCTGCCCACCGAGCAGGCGTTGCAAGCCGCGCATTTCCTGGCCGAGACCGATCCGCAGGTGGTGAGCGTGCGCGTCCAGACCGATCGCCAGCGCTGGCTGGGCCGCAACCGGGACGCGAGCCTGCCGCTGGCTTCGCTCGACGAGTTGCCGGCCGCTTCGTCCGATGCGGACCACGACCTCGGCACCGGGCTCGATCCGGTCTGCGTCCTGGCCGTGCGCCTTCGCATCGCACCCAACGCGACGGCGCAACTGACGTTCGCGACCACGGCCTCCGACAACGGCGGTGTACTGAGCGCGGTGATCGACAAGTACCGGCAACGCACCCACGTGCAACGCGCTTCGCTCATGTCGGCCACCCTGACCGGCATTCGCCTGCGTGCGCTTCGCGTAAGCGCCGAGAACTTCGCCGCCATCCAGATGCTGACGACGGCACTGGTGCTGGTCCTGACGCGGCCCGATTCGATCGCCCGCCGCTCGAAGGATGCGGCGGCCGAAGTCTGCGACCGGCGGCTGCTCTGGCGCTTCGGCATCTCGGGTGATCGTCCGATTCTCCTGGTGTCGGCCGGCGTGGCGCAGGGTCTGGGTCTGCTGCGCTCGCTGGCCCAGGCCCTGCGGTTGTGGTCGTGGGGTGGCATCGGCTGCGATCTGGTGGTCCTGAATTCCGAACCGGCTTCGTACCAGATGGCCCTGCACCGCGAGTTGAATGCGCTGCGCGAGCGTCACGGGGCCGACAATGGTGCGCAATCCGGCCCCGGCACGACCGGGTTCCATGTGCTCCGTGCCGACGAGCTCTCGGTCGACGAGCTCGGCTCGTTGCAGGGTCTGGCGCGCGTGTCGATCAACGCCGATGGCCGTCCGCTGCTGCACCATGTGCGGGAATGGGTCGAGCTGCACGAGCGTGCCTTCCGGGAGCGGAGTGACACGTCGACCTCCGTGGTGGCCACGATGGCGGTTGCGGGTGCCACAGCGCCGGCCCCGGTCGGTTCGTTCGCCGCGGCCTCGGGTGAATTCCGCTTCGACGTCGGCGCGAATCTCCGTCCCGCTCGACCCTGGATCAACGTGCTGTCGAATGCGGCTTTCGGCGCCCAGCTCTCGGAGGCGGGCGGTGGCTACACCTGGGCGGTGAACAGCCGCTTGAATCAGCTCACGGCGTGGTCGAACGATCCGGTGGTCGATCCGCCATCCGAATGGTTCCTGATCCAGGACCGCAGGACCCACGAGGCGTGGAGCGTGGCACCGTCCGCCTGGGGCGCGCGCGACGTCGTCTACCGCGTGTCGCATGGGCAGGGCTACAGTGCCATCAGCCATCGTCGCGGCGACGTGGAGGTGACGGCATCGTGGTGCGTGGATGCCCGGACTTCCGTGAAGCAGGTGCGGCTGCGCATCACGAACCGCGGTCACCGGACGCTGCGTCTGCGCGTGATCGGCATCGCCGAGTGGATGATGGGTGCGACCCGGGTCGACCGCGGAACGGTGCACACAGCGCTGCATCGGCAACGCCTTTCCGTGTCGAAGACGACGACGGTCGACGCCGATCCAGGACGCGCACAGACCCTCACCGCATTGCTCTGCACGCAGCGGGAACGGTCGGCCGGTTTCGGTGACGGCACGGCGTTCTTCGCCAGCGTCGGTGAGGCGGACGAGACCGACGACTGGACCTGCGACCGTCGCGAGTGTTTCGATGCGGACGGAAACCTGGTGCTGCCCGACACTTTCGGGAAGCAGCACGGGATCGGCCTCGATCCGTGTGCAGCCCTGTCGACGCGCGTCCTGCTGGATGCCGGCGACGCGGTGGAGCGGGTGTTCCTGCTCGGCTACGCGGAGAATCCAGGCGCTGCCCGCAACCTCGCGACTCTCGCCACGGCGACGCCTGCACTTCAGCGAATGGAAGAGGTGCGCAGCACCTGGGATCGACTGCTCGGCGCCACGATGGTGACGACCCCCGACCCCTTGTTCGATGCGATGGTGAACCGTTGGCTTCTGTATCAGACGGTGTCGTGCCGGTTGTGGGCGAAGGCGGGCTTCTACCAGGCCGGTGGCGCGACCGGGTTTCGCGACCAGTTGCAGGACGCGATGGCGCTGGCGTGGGCAGCGCCGGAGATGCTGCGCGCGCAGATCGTTCTGGGGGCATCGCGGCAGTTCGCGGAAGGCGACGTGCAGCATTGGTGGCATGCGCCTACCGGCGCTGGCGTACGCACGCACTTCTCCGACGACCTGTTGTGGCTCGCCCATGCTTGCGTGCACTACCTGCGCGTGACGGGCGACGCGACACTATTGGATCAGCGCGTTCCGTTCATCGAGGGTGCCGCCATTCCCGAAGGCGCCGAGGATGCGTACTACACGCCCGTCGTGAGCCCCCAGGAAGCGTCGGTCTACGAACACGCAGCGCGTGCCATCGATCGCAGCCTGCGCGTGGGTACGCACGGCCTGCCGCTGATGGGCAGCGGCGACTGGAACGACGGCATGAATCGCGTCGGTCACGAAGGCCGCGGCGAATCGGTCTGGCTGGGCTGGTTCCTGTGCCGGCTGGTGGCTGACTTCGCGCCCCTGGCGCGCGCGCGAGGCGACAAGGCACGCGCACTGCGCTGGGAGAATGCCGCCCAGGGCTGGAAGCGGGCACTGAACGGCCCTGCGTGGGACGGGCAATGGTTCAAGCGCGCCTTCTTCGACGATGGGCAGGCCCTGGGCGCGCAGGCCAATCCCGAGGCTCGCATCGACCTGATCGCGCAGGCGTGGTCGGTGCTCTCCGGGGCTGCGCCGCCGGCCTTGCAGCGCATGGCGCTCGCGGCAGCGGAGGAGCATCTGGTGGACCATGACGCCGGACTGATCCGGCTGCTCGACCCGCCGCTCGCACACGCGGTTCCGAGTGCCGGCTACATCCAGGCCTACCCGCCGGGGGTGCGTGAGAACGGCGGCCAGTACTCGCACGGCGGCGTGTGGGCGTTGATGGCGCAGGCCGAACACGCCATCGGTTCCGCGGGTGCGCGCGATGGCGGCGATGCGGCCTATCGCTACTTCACCTATCTGAGCCCTGCGCATCGCGCGCGTCATCCGACGCACGGCACTGCGTATGGTGTCGAGCCGTACGTGATGGCCGGCGACGTGTACACACACCCGCCGTACGTGGGGCGCGGCGGCTGGAGTTGGTACACCGGTGCCGCGGCATGGATGCACCGCGCGGCCATCGAGTCGATCTTCGGCTTGCGGCTGGGTCCGGAGGATTTGACCTTCACGCCGTGCCTGCCTTCGCATTGGCCTCAGGCGGAACTCACGCTGGTCCGCGATGGCCGCACGATGCGTTTCATCCTGTGCCGAGCGGGGACGCCCGCGGCGCTCGAGGCGACAGCGAAATGGGGTGCCTTGCTGCTACGGCCCGGCGAAATCCTGAAATGGTCGAGCCTGACCTCGCACGCGTGCTTCGTGATACCGCTGCTGGGCGAGACCGCGCCTGCCCCTCCTTCGGCACACCCCGCAGTCGCTGAGCAACCCTGACACCTTGGCTGCGGTGCGCAGCGGGCACCAGGTCTGGGTCGACGTGAAGCTCCGATGTGTTCGATGCCGCCCAGGCCTTCTACAATCGCGTCTGTCGAAACGGGCACGGCCTCCGTCCACACACCAAAGCGCTCATGAAACTCGCCACTTGGAACGTCAACTCGCTCAACGTGCGCCTGTCGCATCTGCTGGACTGGCTCGCCCGCGAACAACCGGACGTGGTCTGCCTGCAGGAGACGAAGCTCGAGGATCCGAAGTTTCCCCTTGCTCAGATCGAAGCGGCCGGCTGGCGCTGCGCCTTCTCCGGACAGAAGACCTACAACGGCGTGGCGATCCTCTCGCGCCAGCCCCTGGCCGAGGTCAGCGTCGGCATCCCGGCCTTTGCGGACGAGCAGAAGCGCGTGCTTGCCGCCACGATCGACGGCGTGCGCACGGTCTGCGTGTACGTGCCCAACGGCCAGAGCGTGGATTCGGACAAGTACCGCTACAAGCTCGAGTGGCTGAAGGCCCTGACCGGCTGGCTCGTCGAAGAGCTGAAGCGCTACCCCGATCTCGCGCTGCTCGGCGACTACAACATCGCGCCCGAGGATCGCGACGTGCACGATCCCGCGGCCTGGAAGGATCAGGTGCTGTGCAGCGTGCCGGAACGCGATGCCTTTCGGGGGCTACAGGCGCTCGGGCTGAAGGACAGCTTCCGGCTGTTCGATCAGCCCGAGGGCGCGTTCAGCTGGTGGGATTACCGCATGAATGCGTTCAAGCGCCGCATGGGGCTGCGCATCGATCACATTCTGCTGAGCGAGCATCTGACGCCGCGGTGCACGGCTGCGCGCATCGATGTCGAGCCGCGCAAGCTCGAACGACCTTCCGATCATGCGCCGGTGATCGCGGAACTCGGCTAGGCGGTCGAGTCGAGTTGCGACGGGCGTTTGCCCCCATCCCAGCCTTCCCCCGGCATCGCCGGGGGAGGGTCAGGGGTGAGACGGGGAATTCGAGCCGCATGCGGCGAGCCCGTCGAACGGCGCCGGCATGCAGGCCGGCGCGCGCTCCGCAGGAGGGGGCAGCGGCCCCAGAGATCAGGACTCCGCCGCCTCCTGACGCTCCGCACGATCCTTGTCTTCCAGGCCCAGCTCCTGGATCTTGCGAGTCAGCGTGTTGCGGCCGAGGCCGAGCAGGTTGGCCGCTTCGATGCGCCGGCCACCGGTGTGGGCCAGGGCCTTGAGGATCAGCGCTTTCTCGAACTGTCGCGTCATCTCGTCCATGATGTGGTTCTCGCCGCGATTGAGGGCGCTTTCCGCCTCGCGCTCGAGCGCGGCGATCCAGCTCTCGGAGGGGATGCGCGCATCCCCTTCGCGAATCTCCGGCGGGAGGTCGGGCACGTCGACGTTCATGCCGGGCGCCATCACCGTCACCCAGTGGCACAGGTTCTCGAGCTGCCGCACGTTGCCGGGCCAGTCGAGCGAACCGAGATACTTGAGCGCGGCATCGGTCATGCGCTTGGTTTCGACGCTCAGGTCGCGCGCGCTTTTCGAGAGGAAATGCTTCGCGAGCAGCGGGACGTCCTCGCGGCGCTCGCGTAGCGCGGGCAGCCGCAGCCGAATGACGTTCAGGCGATGGAACAGATCTTCGCGGAACAGGCCGAGCTTCACGCGCGCTTCGAGATCCTGGTGCGTGGCGGCGATGATGCGGACGTTCGCCTTGATCGGCTGGTGCCCGCCGACGCGATAGAACTGTCCGTCGGAGAGCACGCGCAGCAGCCGGGTCTGGAGATCCGCCGGCATGTCGCCGATCTCGTCGAGGAACAGCGTGCCGCCCTCCGCCTGTTCGAAACGGCCGCGGCGCATGGCCTGGGCGCCGGTGAAGGCGCCGCGCTCGTGGCCGAACAACTCGGATTCGAGCAGCTCCTTCGGGATCGCAGCCGTGTTGATGGCGATGAAGGACTTCGCAGCGCGAGGACTGTGGCGGTGCAGGGCACGCGCCACCAATTCCTTGCCGGTGCCGGATTCGCCGTTGATCAGCACGGTGGCCTGCGATTGCGTCAGGCGACCGATCGCGCGAAACACTTCCTGCATGGAGGGCGCCTGGCCGAGGATCTCCGGCGATTCTTCGGCCACCTCGGGAACGGCGCTCTGGCGCAGGCTCTCTTCCATGGCACGACGGATGAGGTCGACGGCCTGATCGACGTCGAAGGGCTTGGGCAGGTACTCGAACGCGCCGCCCTGGAAAGCAGCGACCGCGCTCTCGAGATCCGAGTACGCGGTCATGATGATGACCGGCAGGTTGGGGAAGCGCGTCTTGATCTGCTGCAGCAGCTCGAGGCCGGAGCTGCCGGGCATGCGGATGTCGCTCACCACCACTTGCGGCGGCGTCGAACCGAGTGCCGCGAGCGCGTCCTGCGCGGAAGAGAAGGTCTTGAAGGCGATGTTCTCGCGCGTGAGCGCCTTCTCGAACACCCAGCGGATGGAACGGTCGTCGTCGATGATCCAGACAGGCTTCATGGCGGATTTGTCTTCAGTGTTTGTGCGGAGCCTGCGGACCGGTGGCGATCACCGAATCGCGCAGCGGCAGCAGGAGGGTGAACGAGGTGTGGCCGGGGCGACTGTCGACTTCGATGATGCCCTGGTGCTGGTTGACGAAATTCTGGGCGAGCGTGAGTCCGAGCCCGGTGCCGCCTTCGCGGCCGGAGACGAGCGGGAAGAAGACATGGTCGCGAATGTGCTCCGGTATGCCCGGGCCGTCGTCGATCACTTCGAGCACGATCGCGAGGCGGTAGAGCTTCTTGGCGAGCGTCACCCGACGCGCGACGCGGGAGCGCAGCGTGATGGTGCCGGCGCCCTTCATCGCCTGCGCGGCGTTGCGTGCGATGTTGAGCACGGCCTGGATCAGCTGTTCGCGATCGGCCATGAGCGGCGGGAGGCTGGTGTCGTAGTCGCGGCGAAGGGATATGCCGGGGAACTCCGCGACGAGCAGGCTGCGCACGCGCTCGGTGACTTCATGGACATTGAGCGCGGTGGGCTGAGGCAACCGATGCGGTGTGAGCAGCCGATCCATGAGCGACTGGAGGCGGTCGGCCTCCATCATGATCACCTGCGTGTACTCGTGCAGGTCCGGCCGTTCGAGTTCGCGGTCGAGCAGTTGCGCGGCGCCACGCAGCGCGCCGAGCGGATTCTTGATCTCGTGCGCGAGGTTGCGGATCAGTTCCCGGTTGGCCTGGCTCTGGTCCAGCAGGCGCTCCTCGCGGGCGATGCGCAACTGCTGTTCGAGCGGCGTGAACTCGAGCAGGAAACCGTCGTGCGCATCGAGTTCGAAGGGTGTCACGGTGCAGGTGAGCGGGTGGCGCTGACTGTCGCCGGACGCGAGGGCGACCAGCGCGAGGTCGTGCTGCGTGTAGCTGCAATTGTCGCGGTCGGCGCAGCCGATCGCGATCTGCAGCTGGCTGCAGTCAGCGAACGCTTCTTCGAGTGCTTTTCCGACCATGGTGTTCTTGCTGACCTGAAAGAGATTCTCGCCGGCAGGATTGATGTGTTCGATGACGCGCCTGCGATCGAGCAGCATGACGGCAGTAGCCAGAATGTCGAGACCCTGCAGCGCCTCGGGATTCATGCAACGACGGCCGCCGATGCCACTGTGAGGCAGCAAAAAACGCTCCACCCGGCGGGTCGGGGAAAGGCGCGTCCGACCCCTCGACAACGCGGGCTGTCGAACCCGCTGCTCGCTACTTCGTGTTGGCGAGCTCGCGCCGGATCGCTTCGATGTTCTTCTCGTGCGTGGCGAGCGCCTCGCGCAACGGACGGATGCGCTCGCGCAGCTTGTCGTCGCCCGTCTCGTTGGAGTAGCGCACGCTCTCGCCGTCGCCGAGCGCGGCGCGCGCCTGGTCGAGCAGCTTCTGTTCGTCGGCGAGTTCCTGCTCGAGGATCCTGCGCCGATCGGTGTCGCGCCGTTTCTGCGTCTCGCCATCCACCCGCGGAAACCCCGCCTCGTCGGCCCCCGCCTTGCCGGCGGCCGGTTTCGGTGGCGGTTTCGGCGTGCGTTCCGGCATGGGGTCGAAACACATCAGCTTGCGCGCGTTCTTCTGCGGCACGTCGGCGAAGGTCACGCGACCCTCGCCATCGACGTACTTGCAGATCTGCCGGACGGCATGCGCAGGCCCGGCCAGCAGCAGAGCGAGGCAGGCGGCGATGAGGATCTTCATGGGCGGGTGTGACACGATTCGCGGCACGCACTGGTGCGCAGCGCCGGCGAAGCATATGACACCTGTTCAGGGCTCGCAATTTGTCGGACGTACCGGAAAAAAAAGGGCGGGTTGCCCCCGCCCTTCGTGAGGTCGTGACGGTTCGCGTATCAGAGGCTGTAGTACATCGCGAACTCGACCGGATGGGTGGTCATGCGGAAGGTCGTGACTTCCTCCATCTTGAGTTCGATGTAGGCGTCGAGCATGTCGTTGGAGAACACGCCGCCGCGGGTGAGGAAGTCGCGGTCCTTGTCGAGGTGCTCGAGGGCCATGTCGAGCGACGAGCACACGTTGGGTACCTTCTTCGCCTCTTCCGGGGGCAGGTCGTACAGGTTCTTGTCGATCGGATCGCCCGGGTGGATCTTGTTCTGCACGCCGTCCAGGCCGGCCATCAGCAAGGCAGTGAAGGCCAGATAGGGATTGGCCGTTGGATCGGGGAAACGCACTTCGATGCGACGACCCTTCGGGCTCGCCACGTGCGGAATGCGGATCGAGGCCGAGCGGTTCTTCGCCGAGTAGGCGAGGTTGATCGGTGCTTCGAAACCGGGGACCAGGCGCTTGTAGGAGTTGGTGCCCGGATTCGTGATCGCGTTCAGCGCCCTGGCGTGCTTGATGGTGCCGCCGATGAAGTAGAGCGCGAACTCGGACAGGCCGGCGTAGCCGTTGCCCGCGAACAGGTTCTCGCCGTTCTTCCACACCGACTGGTGCACGTGCATGCCGGAACCGTTGTCGCCGACGATCGGCTTGGGCATGAAGGTCGCCGTCTTGCCGAAGGAATGCGCGACGTTCCAGACCGTGTACTTGAGGATCTGGAGCCAGTCGGCGCGCTGTACCAGCGGGGCGAACTTGGTGCCGATCTCGCACTGGCCGGGCGCGGCCACTTCGTGGTGATGCACCTCGACCTCGACGCCTTGTTCTTCGAGCGCCAGGCACATGGCGGAGCGGATGTCCTGCAGCGCATCGACCGGCGGGACCGGGAAGTAGCCGCCCTTGATCGCCGGACGGTGACCCATGTTGCCGCCTTCGAGTTCCAGGTTGGAAGACCACGGCGCTTCCTCGGAAACGACATTCACCGAAGAGCCCGACATGTCCACTTTCCAGGTCACGGAGTCGAACACGAAGAATTCCGGCTCGGGGCCGAAATAAGCCACGTCGCCGAGGCCGGTGGACTTGAGGTAGGCCTCGGCGCGCTTCGCGATGGAACGCGGGTCGCGGTCGTAGCCCTTGCCGTCGGAGGGTTCGACGACGTCGCAGGTGATGATGAGGGTGGGCTCGTCCGTGAACGGGTCCATGCGGGCACTGACCGCGTCGGGCATCAACAGCATGTCGGAGGCTTGAATCCCCTTCCAGCCGGCAATGGACGAACCGTCGAACGCGTGACCGTCCTCGAACTTCGAGTTGTCGAACTGCCTGGAGGGCACGGTCACGTGCTGCTCCTTGCCACGGGTATCCGTGAAGCGCAGGTCAACGAACTTGACTTCGTTTTCCTTGATCGATTTCAGGACGTCAGCTGGGGACATCTTCAGGTTCTCCTCGAGACTGGGGAATTTGGTCAGAAAAAAGATGGGCTTAATACTTTGGATCGGACACCGGGGCACCAATTTCGCAGGTTCCGTGCCACGGCTTCTGGCCGAAAAAGCATTGTGCCACAATTCGTTAGCGTGACCCGGCAGCTCCGGGCTGCGCCAAATCGGTGCGATTTGCAACGGTACGCACCAAAATAGAGCCAAGAATTACAGTCGGTTTGCGCTCGGTCCAGCTCGTCGCGGTGCGGCGGTTCGCCGAACGCCTCGGACATCACTTATTACAAGAGGAGAGCAGCATGGGCAGACTCACGGAAATTCTCGAACGCGCGCAGGAAAGAGCCCGGAATCAGGGCCTGCCCTACGATGGTGCATTGACTCCCACCGAGGCTCACGAGCTTCTGACGCTCGCTCCTGGAGCGAAGCTGGTGGACGTACGGACGCGCGCCGAACTCACCTGGGTCGGCCGCGTGCCGAACAGCGTGGAGATCGAATGGCAGACGTGGCCTGATGGCGGACAGAACCCGCGTTTCGCCGCCGAACTCCAGTCCCAGGTCGATGCGGAGTCGCTGGTGATGTTCATATGCCGCAGCGGTGCGCGCTCGCATGCGGCTGCCGCTGCAGCGAAGCAGGTCGGCTATACCGAGGCGTACAACGTGCTCGAAGGTTTCGAGGGCGACAAGGATCCGCTCAGCCACCGCAACACGGTGGGCGGGTGGCGCAAGGCGGGGTTGCCCTGGGTGCAGTCTTGAAGGCGGTGGTGCTTCGTAAGAGGTGAGGGGTGAGGCGTGAGGGGTGAAGAGCTTTACTGCAGTACTCGCCTAACGCCTAACGCCTCGCGCCTCACCCTCATCACCCCGACCAATCCACCCAGCCGAAATAGGCTGTCGCGAGAACCAGCACACCGAAGGCGATCCGGTACCACACGAAGATCGTGAAATCGTGATGCGCCACGTATCGGATGAGCGCGCGGACGGCGATCAGGGCGCTGACGAAGGCGGCGACGAAACCGACGGCGAACAGGGATAGATCATCGGCGGCCAGCAGTCCGCGGTGCTTGTAGAGGTCGTACAGCGCTGCGGCGGTGAGGGTCGGAATTGCGAGGAAGAAGGAAAACTCGGTGGCCGTCCGGCGCGAGAGCCCGAAGAAAAGACCGCCGATGATGGTCGCACCCGATCGCGACGTTCCCGGGATCAGGGCAAGCGCCTGGGCGAGGCCGACCTTCAGGGCGTCGAGCGGGCGCATGGCGTCCACGTCGGTCACCCGCACCACGTGCCGGCGCCGCTCGACCCAGAGGATCAGCAGGCCGCCGACGATGAAGGCCATCGCCACCGGCACGGGGTGAAAGAGGTGGCGCTTGATCGCCGACCCGAACGCGAGGCCCAGCACCGCGGCGGGCAGGAAGGCGATGGCCAGGTTCAATACGAAACGCCGCGAGTCGCCGGAGCTTCCCAGCGTCAACGCGACCTTGGCGAGCCGCGCGCGATACTCCCAGCACACCGCGAGGATCGCGCCGAGCTGGATCACGATCTCGAACAGCTTGCCCTTCTCGTCGTTGAAATCGAGCAGCGCGCCCACGATGATCAGGTGGCCGGTGCTGGAGATGGGCAGGAACTCGGTGAGGCCTTCGACCACGCCGAGCACGACGGCCTTGAGGAGGAGGATCGGATCCATGAGGGCGGCGGATTATAGCCGGCGACCTCACCGTGTCAGCGATTCCCGTAGCTCGCATCGATGCGGCAGCGCTTGCACGTCTCGGATGAGATTGCTGAACGCGACGTGATCGGATCGCTGTTCGGCTCTCCCCCCATCCCCACCTTCCCCCGGCATGGCCGGGGGAAGGAGTTGTACATCCCCTCCCTCGGTGAAACCGGGGGAGGGTTAGGGTGGGGGCAAAAGGTCAGCCGAGTTGCGCTAAGCCGGCCGATAGATCTCCCCGCCCTGCTGCACGAACTCGACGGCCTTCGCTTCCATGCCCTTCTTCAGCGCCTCGTCCGCGGAGACGCCCTGCGCCTGCGCGTAGTCGCGCACGTCCTGGGTGATCTTCATCGAACAGAAGTGCGGGCCGCACATGGAGCAGAAGTGCGCGACCTTGGCCGAATCCTTGGGCAGCGTTTCGTCGTGGAACTCGCGCGCCTTGTCCGGATCGAGTCCGAGGTTGAACTGGTCTTCCCACCGGAACTCGAACCGCGCCTTCGACAGCGCGTTGTCGCGGATCTGCGCACCGGGATGCCCCTTGGCGAGATCGGCTGCGTGCGCAGCAATCTTGTACGTGATGATGCCGTCCTTCACGTCGTTCTTGTTCGGCAGGCCGAGGTGTTCCTTGGGCGTCACGTAGCAGAGCATCGCGGTGCCGTACCAGCCGATCATCGCGGCACCGATGCCGCTGGTGATGTGGTCGTAGCCCGGCGCGATATCGGTCGTGAGCGGCCCCAGGGTGTAGAACGGCGCTTCCCTGCAGTACTTCAACTGCAGGTCCATGTTCTCCTTGATGAGGTGCATCGGCACATGGCCGGGCCCTTCGATCATCACCTGCACGTCGTGCCGCCAGGCGATGTCGGTCAATTCGCCCAGCGTCTTCAGCTCGGCGATCTGCGCCTCGTCGTTCGCGTCATGGATCGACCCGGGCCGCAGGCCGTCGCCGAGCGAGAACGACACGTCGTAGGCCTTCATGATCTCGCAGATCTCCTCGAAACGCGTGTAGAGGAAGCTCTCCTCGTGATGCGCGAGACACCACTTCGCCATGATCGAACCGCCGCGGCTGACGATGCCCGTCATGCGCTTCGCGGTCAGCGGGACGAACGGCAGGCGCACGCCGGCGTGGATGGTGAAGTAGTCCACACCCTGCTCGGCCTGCTCGATCAGCGTGTCGCGGAAGATCTCCCAGGTGAGTTCCTCGGCCCGGCCGTCCACCTTCTCCAGCGCCTGATAGATCGGCACCGTGCCGATCGGCACCGGCGAATTGCGCAGGATCCATTCGCGCGTCTCGTGGATGTTCTTGCCGGTGGACAGGTCCATCACGGTGTCGCCGCCCCAGCGGATCGCCCACGTCATCTTCTCCACTTCCTCGCCGATGGAGGACGAGACCGCCGAGTTGCCGATGTTGGCATTGATCTTCACCAGGAAGTTGCGGCCGATGATCATCGGCTCCGATTCCGGGTGATTGATGTTGGCGGGAATGATCGCGCGGCCGCGGGCGATCTCGTCACGCACGAACTCGGGCGTGATGAGCGCCGGCAACGAGGCGCCGAATGACTGGCCCGGATGCTGGCGCGTGACCAGTTCGCCAAGGCCGTCGCGCCGCTGGTTCTCCCGGATCGCCACGAATTCCATTTCCGGCGTCACGACGCCCTGCCTTGCGTAGTGCATCTGCGAGACGTTCATCCCGGGCTTGCCGCGCCGCGGCTCGCGTTTCAGGTTGAAACGCAGCTCGGCGAGCTTCGAATCGTTCAGTCGCTCGACACCGAAGCGCGAACTCGGTCCGGCCAGCGTCTCGCTGTCGCCACGCGCTTCGATCCAGCGTGCGCGAAGCGCGGGCAGGCCGTTGCGGATGTCGATCCGCGCTTCCGGATCGGTGTAAGGGCCCGAGGTGTCGTAGACGAAGATCGGAGGATTCTTCTCCGCACCGAACGACGCCGGTGTGTCGGACTGGGAGATCTCGCGCATCGGCACGCGGATGTCGGGCTGCGGTCCTTCGACGTAGACCTTGCGCGAACGCGGCAGCGGTTGCACGGCGGCATCGTCGACGTGCGCCGTCGCAGCGAGGAACTTCGGATTTGCGTTCATGCGGGTTCTCCCGTGGTGGTCCGGCTCGTGCGCCAGACCTGGTGAAAGTGGTGCAGCGGACCGTGTCCACTGCCGACTTCGAGCTCACCCGACGCGCGGATCGCGCCGAGCAGGTAGTCGTGGGCGTCGCGAACGGCGTCGGCGACGGTGGACCGTTGCGGCAGCAGCGCGGCGATGGCCGAGGACAGGGTGCAGCCGGTGCCGTGGGTGTTGCGCGTGGCGATGCGAACAGCCGAGAACTCGTCGAAGCGGCGGCCGTCGTGGAGTACGTCCACGACCTCGGGCCCCGATCCGTGTCCGCCCTTCACCAGCACGTACTTCGGCCCGAGTGCGTGCAGCGCGGCGGCGGCCTCGCGCATGTCCTCGGGCAGGTCTGAAAGCGTTCGCCCGAGCAGGTCGCCGGCCTCCGGCAGGTTCGGCGTGAGCACGGTCGCGAGCGGCAACAATTCGGTCCGCAGCGCCTCGACCGCATCGGCGCGGAGCAGCCGGTCGCCGCTCTTGGCCACCATGACCGGGTCCAGCACCACGAAGGCGGGTCGATAGCGCCGCAGGGCATCGGCGACCACCCGGATCAGGTCCCCGGAGGCGAGCATGCCGATTTTCACCGCGTCGATGCGTACGTCCTCGAACAGCGTGTCGAGCTGCAGGCGCAGAAACGCGGGCGGGACCTCATGAATGCCGGTGACCGCGCGCGTATTCTGGGCGGTGAGCGCCGCGATCACCCCGCAGCCGTAAGCGCCGAGCGCCGAGAAGGTCTTGAGGTCCGCAAGGACGCCCGCGCCGCCCGAAGGGTCGACGCCGGCGATGGAAACAAGATTCGGAATATGGCCTGGATGCGACATCTTCCCTACGCCGGCATTACCCGGATCAGGTTCGAAGGGACTCTCTCACCCGGCGCGCGGCGCGTCGCCAGGACCCCTGTGTCAGTGGCCGGACGGTAACCCATCCGGGCCCGCCGGCGCAAACCGCTGCTTCGCGCCCCGGCCCCGGGTCATTCGAGGCGTTGTTTTTGTGTGATAATCCGGCGCCTCTCCACGGTTTCGAACAAGCCCCGCCGAATGATGGATTTCGAAGTTGCCCGAGCGAACATGGTCGAGAGCCAGATTCGCACTTGGGACGTGCTCGACCAGCGGGTGCTCGATCTCGTGCTCGAGCTGAAGCGCGAGAACTTCGTGCCGCAGGCCTATCGCACGCTCGCCTTCGCCGACATGGAGATTCCGCTCGGTCATGGCGAGTCGATGCTGGCGCCGAAGCTCGAGGCCCGTTTGGTCCAGGAACTCGGTGTTTCGCCGACCGACCGCGTGCTGGAGATCGGTACCGGTTGCGGCTACATGACCGCACTGCTCGCGCGCCTGGGCGCGCACGTCACCAGCATCGAATTGATCGGCGAATTCAGCCGCCATGCGGCCGCAAGCCTCGAGCAAAGCGGCATCCGCAACGTCACGCTGGAAGTTGGCGACGGCGCGCTGGGCTGGCCCCGGCAAGCGCCCTACGATGCGATCCTGGTGACCGGTTCGTTGCCGATGCTGCCGGAAGAACTGCAGGCCCAGCTCGCGCCCGGCGGCCGACTGGTCGCCGTCGTTGGCCGGTCACCCATCATGACCGCCCGGCTCGTGACTTGCATCGCCCCCGGAAAATTCAGCGCCGTGGGCCTGTTCGAAACCAGCATTCCGCCGTTAAAGCACGCACGCGAGCCCGAGCGCTTCGTCTTCTGATCCGATGCCCGCACAACCGAGAACCTCATCGAAATGCGAAAGCTTCCCCTTCGACTTCTGATCGCCGTCGCGTTCGGCACCGGCACCCCCTATGCCGTCGCCGCCGACCTTGTGTCCATCTACCGCGAGGCCCTGGTGTCGGACCCCCAGTACGCCAGTGCCCGTGCCAGCTACCTCGCGGGGCAGGAAAAGATCGCCCAGGGCAAGGCAGGCCTGTTGCCGCAGTTGAGCGCCAATGCCAACCTGAATTACACAAACACGGACGCCACCTTCCCTGGAACGCCGTTGTTCCGCGGCGGCCAGCGCGACTGGGGGGGGCGCGCCTACGGCGTGCAATTGACGCAGCCCCTGTATCGGCCGCAGAACCGTGAAACCTACGAACAGGGCAAGCTGCAGGCGCTCATTTCCGAGATCCAGTTGACCGCGTCGGGTCAGGACTTGATGGTGCGCGTGAGCCAGGCCTATTTCGACGTGCTGCTCGCCCAGGCCAATCTCGACTTCATTCGTGCGCAGAAGAGCGCCATCAGCGAACAGCTCGCACAGGCGAAGCGCAATTTCGTCGTTGGCACGGCGACCATCACCGACACCAACGATGCCCAGGCGCGCTACGACCTCGCCACCGCGCAGGAGGTGGGATCGCAGAACGACCTGGAGGTGAAGAACCGGGCGCTCGCCGCCATCATCGGCAAGTATCCCGGCGCGATCGCGGGCATCACCTGGCCCCTGACGCTCACGCCGCCCGAACCCGCCAACATCAACGCCTGGGTCGAGCAGGCCATGGGTTCGAGCCTGCAGGTCGAGATTCAGAAGACCGCGCTCGAGATCGCCAGCCGCGAGATCCAGAAGGCTCGCCTCGGCCATCATCCGACCCTCGACGCTGTGGCGGCCTATTCCGACACCACTTCGAATTCGAGCGCGCAGGGGTTCGGGAGCGAAATCCGCCAGGGTTCCGTCGGCGTGCAATTCAGCATGCCGCTCTACAGCGGCGGCATCGTCGATTCACGCGTGCGCGAGGCGAACGCCAACCGGACCAAGGCCGAGCAGGATCTCGAAAACGCCCGACGTCAGGCGACACTTGCCACGCAGCAGTCCTACCTCGGCGTGACCAGCGGCCTCGCGCAGGTGCGCGCGCTCGAACAGGCGCTGCGCTCGAGCGAGGTATCGCTCGAATCTACCAAGCTCGGTCGCGACGTCGGCGTGCGCACCCAGGTGGACGTGCTGAACGCACAGCAGCAGGTGGCGAATGCCCGCAAGGATCTCGCCAATTCGCTCTACACCACGATCGTCGCCCAGTTGAAGCTCAAGCAGGCCGTGGGCCGTCTCACGGTCGAGGATCTCGCGGCGGTCAATCGCCTGCTCAAGGTCGAAGCGCGCTGAGGGCAGGGCCACCGCCGATGGCGGATCTGGGGCCCGACAAGGCCGACATGCGGGCCGCCGTACTGGCGGCCCGTGACCGTCTGGACCCTGAATGGCGGGCGCAGGCGAGCGGCAGGATCACCGAGATCTTGCTGCAGCTTCCGGCGCAGACGGCGGCAAACGCCGTCCTTTCCTACGCGGCGTTCCGCAGCGAGTTCGACACCCGCGTCTTCAACGAGCACGTGCTGGCGAGCGGTCGCACTTTGCTGCTGCCGCGCATCGATCGCGCCATTCGCCGCTTGCGGCTCTACGTCGTTGCGTCATTGACCGACGATGTCGTGCCCGGCGTCTGGGGCATTCTCGAACCCAATCCCGCACGCTGTCCCGAAGCAACCATCGACGAGGCCGATTTCGTTCTGATGCCCGGCGTCGCCTTCGATGCGCATGGCGGCAGGCTCGGGTACGGCGGCGGTTTCTACGACCGGTTGTTGGCGGGCGCCAGTGCCGATCTGCCGAAGGTCGCGGCGGCCTTCTCGGCCCAGGTGGTCGATGCCGTGCCGACCGACTTGCACGACGTCAGGATCACGACGCTCGTCACCGAGACCGGGACCACCTCGATTCGATGAGGTGCAGCGTGCGAGCCGTTGCCCCGCGATGCGCTTCGGCAAACGCGAGGGCCTGCTCGCGCATGCCGTCGCGCGCGGCTGGATCGGTCAGCAGCCGTCTGGCTTCCACGGCCAGCTGGTCGGCATCGATCACGCGCCTTGCGGCTCCGGCCGCGACCGCGAGATCGGAAGCTTCGGTGAAGTTGAAGGTATGCGGCCCCATCAGGACCGGCGTGCCCATCGCGCAGGCCTCGATGATGTTCTGTCCGCCGAGCGGCAGCAGGCTGCCGCCCACGAACGCGACGTCGCAGGCGCCGTAGTAGGCGAACATCTCGCCCATGCTGTCGCCGAGCACGACCCGGGTGTCTGGCGCTATCGGTTCGCCCTGGCTGCGCCGTTGCCAGCGCAGCGCATGCCCGTCAAGCAGGCGTGCCACCTCGTCGAATCGCTGCGGATGCCGCGGTACGAGGACGAGCAGCGCGTCGCCCACGCCGAGGCGGGCGAATGCATCGAGGACGATGATTTCCTCGCCTTCCCGCGTGCTCGCGGCGAGCAGGATCGGTCGTGTGGTCCCGAACATCCGCCGCAGTTCGACCCCGAGCGTCACCATCGCCTCGGTCGGCGTGATGTCGAATTTCAGATTCCCGGTGACTTCGACGGTGGTGGCGCCCAGCCGGTGGAGTCGGTCGGCGTCCGCATCGGATTGCGCTCCGATGCCTCGCAGCGAACGCAACGCCGTGCGAGTGAGGCCGGAGAGACGCCCATAGCCGCGCGCCGACCGTTCGGACATCCGGGCATTGACGAGGAACAGCGGCAAATTGCCCATCGAGCACGCGTGCGAGAGGTTGAACCAGATCTCGGTCTCCATCAGCACGCCCGCGTCCGGGCGGAAGTGGCCGAGGAAATTCGCGATCGCGAACGGGAGGTCGTAGGGAAGGTACACGCGCGCCACGCGATCGCCGAACAGCTGCTCGCCGGTGGCGCGGCCCGTGGGCGTGGTGTGCGTGAGCAGGATGCGGTGCTCCGGGTACTTCCGTGCGAAAGCCTGTATCAAAGGCTCGGCTGCCCGCGTTTCGCCGACCGACACGGCGTGAATCCAGATGACCGGTTGCCGGACTTCCAGGGCGTACCGGCCGAAACGTTCGCCGACGTGCTGGAGGTACTCCGGTTGCCGGCGCGAACGCCACCACAGATGCAGCAGCGCCGCCGGGATCAACGCGAACATCAGGAGCGTGTACGCGAAGCGGCGCATGGTCAGCTTTGCACGCGATCGATCGCGGCCAGCACGGCAGAGATCGGTGGCGATTCCTTGCCCGAGCCCACGTTGGTCGCGCACTCGGAGCCGTAGACACCCGTGGCGACAGGATCGGTAGCGACATAGATGCCCACCGTCGGGCGCCCCAGTGCCGCGGCCAGGTGGACCAGCCCGGTGTCAACCCCGATCACGCAACGCGCCTTGCCGAGCAAGCCCGACAACGTGTGCAGGCCCAGGCGTGGCGGAACGATCGCATTCGGTACTCCGCCAGCGATGCGCTGGCTCCGCGACTCCTCCTCGGGACTGCCCCAGGGCAGCACGCAGGCGACCCCGGCGCTGCCGAATTGCGCTGCAAGTTTTTTCCACTGATGCTCCGGCCACAGCTTGCGCTCGGCACTGGTGGCGTGGAGCAGGACCATGAACGGGCCCGAAGGCGCCCACGCGTGGCGGCTTGCGACGTCCAGCCAGGGACGCTGGTCGTGGTCGGGCGAGTCGTCGTCGGCAGCGGCCGGGGGAAACGCAGGCGCCTCGATCCCGTAAGCAGGCGGGCCGGTCAGCTCATAGCCGATCGCGTGTGCGGCCAGCTCGCGGTTGCGCTCCACCGCATGGCGTCCCCAGGGGACGGCGTGGGTGTGGTCGTAGGCCCAGCGCAGCGGTTCCCGGGAACTGCGCCAGTCGAGCCCGTGCCTCGTTCCGGGTGCGAGCCTGCCGATCAAGGCGCTTTTCAGAAGCCCCTGGGTATCGACCACGAGATCGCAGGGGTGCTCGTGCAGAGTGGTGCGCAGCTCGCCGATCTCGCGCCAGGTGGACGGTCGAAGCAGGCTACGCCGCCAGCGGCGCGGTTCGCAGGCGATCACGCGACGCAATCCGGGGTGCAGGGCCGGGATTGCGGTGAAGGCGTCTTCCACCACCCAGTCGATCGCGGCGCCGGGGAATGCCCGGTGGATATCGTTCACCACGGGCAGATTGTGGACCACGTCGCCGAGCGAAGACGTCTTTACGAGGAGGATGGAGGGCACGAAGGGCGAGAATTCGCCGGGCGATGGGGTGACCGCCGGTCGAGTTCATTATAATCAGCGCTGTTTCCCGAACCTGGTCGTTCACGTGAACAAGACCGCACTCGTCACCGGCATCACCGGGCAGGACGGCGCCTACCTGGCCGAGTTCCTCCTCGCCAAGGGATACACCGTCCACGGCATCAAGCGGCGCACGTCGCTGTTCAACACCGATCGCATCGACCATCTGTACCAGGATCCGCACGTCAGCAACCGCCGCTTCATCCTGCACTACGGCGACATGACGGACTCCTCCAGCCTCGTGCGCATCGTGCAGCAGGTGCAGCCGGACGAGATCTACAACCTCGCGGCGCAGAGCCATGTGGCCGTGTCCTTCGAGGAACCGGAGTACACGGCGAATTCAGATGCCCTCGGAACGCTGCGCGTTCTGGAGGCGATCCGGATCCTGGGACTGGAGCGCAAGACCCGCTTCTACCAGGCTTCCACCTCCGAGCTCTACGGCCTGGTCCAGGAAATCCCCCAGAAGGAAACGACGCCCTTCTATCCGCGCTCTCCCTATGCGGTGGCGAAGCTGTACGGCTACTGGATCACCGTGAACTATCGCGAGTCTTACGGGATGTACGCCTGCAATGGCATCCTGTTCAACCACGAATCGCCAACCCGAGGCGAGACCTTCGTCACGCGCAAGATCACCCGTGCCATGGCGCGCATCAAGCTGGGGCTGCAGGACACCGTCTTCCTCGGCAACCTGGATTCGAAGCGCGACTGGGGCCATGCGCGCGACTACGTCGAGGCCATGTGGCTCATCCTGCAGCAGCCCATCGCGGAGGATTTCGTCATCGCCACCGGCGAGCAGCACAGCGTCCGCGACTTCGTCGACGCCGCCGCAGCGGAACTCGGCATGCGCCTTACGTGGCGCGGTACGGGCGTCGAAGAGAAGGGCTATGCCGAGAACGGCAAGTGCGTCGCCGCCGTCGACCCGCGCTATTTCCGCCCGGCCGAAGTGGAGACGTTGCTGGGCGACCCCGCCAAGGCCAACGCCAAGCTGGGGTGGAAGCCGAAAGTGAGCTTCAAGCAGCTCGTGGCCGAGATGGTGCGGGAAGACCTCAAGGCTGCCGAGCGCGACGAACTCGTGAAGAAGCACGGCTTCACCGCGTACGACTACCACGAGTGAGCATGGGTCCCGACAGCAGGATCTACGTCGCCGGGCATCGTGGCCTCGTCGGCTCGGCGCTGGTGCGGCGGCTCGTGGCGGGCGGCCATCGGAACCTCCTGAAGCGCACTCACGCCGAACTCGATCTTCAGGACGCAGGGGCGGTACGTCGATTCTTCGAGCACGACAAGCCGGAGTACGTGTTCCTCGCGGCAGCGAAGGTGGGCGGCATCCTCGCCAACAACACCTACCCGGCGCAGTTCGTCGCCGAAAATCTCGCGATCCAGACCAACGTGATCCACGAGGCCTACCGGGCAGGCGTGAAGCGACTGCTGTTCCTCGGCTCCTCGTGCATCTACCCGCGCGACTGCCCGCAGCCCATCAAGGAGGAATACCTCCTCACCGGCCCGCTGGAGGCAACCAACCGGCCCTATGCCATCGCCAAGATCGCCGGTATCGAGATGTGCTGGTCATACAACCGCCAGTACGGCACGCGCTACCTGTCCGTGATGCCGACGAATCTCTACGGCCCGGGCGACAACTACGACCTCCAGAACTCGCACGTGCTGCCCGCGCTGATCCGCAAGATGCACGAGGCGAAGCAGCGCGGCGATCGCGAAGTGGTCGTCTGGGGGACCGGTACACCGCGGCGCGAATTCCTCCACAGCGACGACATGGCCGACGCCTGCGCGATGCTGATGGGCCTGCCCGATGCGCGCTTCGACGAGATCCTGGCAAAGTACCAGCCGCCGCTGATCAACGTCGGGTGCGGCGAGGACGTCACCATTCGTGAACTGGCCGAGACGGTGGCGAAGGTGGTCGGCTTCGAGGGCAAGCTCGTGTTCGATACGAGCAAGCCGGACGGGACGATGCGGAAGTTGCTGGATGTGGGGCGGATGTTCTCGCTGGGGTGGCGGCCACGGGTCGCCCTTGTGGATGGGGTCGGTGCCGCCTACGAGGATTTTCTCGGGTCGACGTCGGCGGCGAACAGTACTCCTGCACTTGCGCAATAGCGGCGTATCGGGCGGCCGACTCACCAGCCCGTTCAAGCGGACAGCAGTCCCGAGCCAGTGCTCAAAGACAAATCGATCCTGATTACGGGTGGTACCGGTTCCTTCGGGCGCGCCTTCGTCAAGGCGCTCCTCGACAAGCATGGCCCGCGGCGAGTGGTCGTGTTCTCCCGCGACGAGCTCAAGCAGTTCGAGATGCAGCAGGAGCTGTCGGGACCGCAGATGCGCTATTTCATCGGGGACGTGCGGGATGCCGATCGATTGCGACAGGCCATGCGCGGCGTGGATATTGTCATCCATGCTGCCGCCATGAAGCAGGTTCCGGCAGCCGAGTACAACCCGATGGAGTGCATCAAGACGAACGTGGATGGTGCGCAGAACGTCATCTCGGCCGCCATCGATAACGAAGTTGCTCAGGTCATCGCGCTTTCAACAGACAAAGCCGCGAACCCGATCAACCTGTATGGCGCGACCAAGCTCGTGTCCGACAAGCTTTTCGTAGCCGCCAACAACATTACCGGCGGGCATCGAACGCGCTTCGCCGTGGTGCGCTACGGCAACGTCGTGGGCTCCCGGGGATCCGTCGTGCCGTTCTTCCGCAAGTTGTTGGCTGACGGAGCCAGTGAACTGCCGATCACCGACCTGCGCATGACCCGTTTCTGGATCACGCTCGAACAGGGCGTGGCGTTCGTCATCCGCAATCTCCAGCGGATGCATGGCGGAGAAGTCTTCGTGCCGAAGATCCCGTCGGCACGCATCACCGACCTCGCGGCGGCGATAGCCCCCGGACTCGCGACCCGTGTGGTCGGAATCCGGCCCGGCGAGAAACTGCACGAGATCATGTGCCCGGGCGACGATTCGCATCTGACGCTCGAGTTCGAGGACCACTACGTGATTCGTCCGACGATCCAGTTCTCCGTCCCGGTGGACCACATCGAGAATCGCCTCGGTGAGCGCGGCAAGGCCGTTGCCGGCGGATTCGAGTACAACTCCGGTACCAACCCCTGGTTCCTCAACGTCGACGAAATCGTGCGGCTGGTTGCCCCGTGAGGACGATCCCCTACGCCCGACAGGATATCGACGAGAACGACATCGAGGCCGTACTCGAAGCGTTGAGATCCGATTGGCTGACGCAGGGTCCCGCGATCGAAAGGTTCGAAGCCGCGGTCAAAGAGTACTGTTCGGCTTCTCACGCGGTAGCCATGAGCAATGCGACGAGCGCTTTGCACGTCGCGTGCTCTGCACTGGGACTGGGGCCAAACGACACGCTGTGGACCTCGCCGATTACGTTCGTCGCGTCGGCCAACTGTGCGCGCTATTGCGGAGCTGACGTCGATTTCGTCGACATCGATCCGCAAACCTACAATATCTCTGTCGAAGCGCTCGCTGAAAAATTAGCCATGGCCGAGTCGAAAGGCCGCCTTCCAAAAATCGTCGTGCCGGTGCATTTTTCCGGGCAGCCCTCTGACATGGAAGCGATCGGTCGGTTGCGAGAGCGTTACGGTTTCAGCATTGTCGAAGATGCATCACACGCCATCGGAAGTGAATGCGTCGATGAAAGAATCGGGAGTTGCCGGCACTCCGACGTCACGATCTTCAGCTTCCACCCAGTCAAGATCATCACGACCGCGGAGGGGGGTATGGCGGTCACCAACCGCCCTGAATTGGCGGACCGAATGCGCTTGCTGCGCAGCCATGGAATTACAAGGGACGAGCGCTTGATGGTCGGCAATAGTGAGGGGGCTTGGTACTACCAGCAAATAGCGTTGGGCTTCAACTATCGGATGACCGACTTGCAAGCGGCGCTTGGATGGAGTCAGCTCAAGAGAATCGATGACTTCATCGCTCGAAGGACGAATCTAGCCAATAGATATGCCGGACTTTTGCGGGACTTGCCAGTGACAGCGCCGATTCAACGGGGCGGAGTCCGATCGTCGTGGCACCTGTACGTGATTCGTCTTCAGCTGGACATGATCTCCGTATCCCGGCGGGACGTGTTTGACGCACTTCGGGGGGCAGGGATCGGAGTCAACGTACATTACATACCGGTGCACCTTCAGCCGTACTACATGAATCTCGGATTTCGCGCGGGTGATTTTCCGGCTGCGGAAGAGTTCTATGAGGAGGCGCTTTCCCTGCCTCTCTATCCAGCGCTCAGTGAGTACGATCAGGACCGCGTAGTCCAAGCGCTTGCCGCCTGCGTGGCCTGAGCAGAGTACGCCTCGACGATGGAGGCTCGCACAGAAGTACGGGTCGTTATTCAATGCCGAATGGGCTCGAGCCGATTGCCGGGGAAGGCCCTGCTGCCCATCAGAGGAGTCCCGATGGTCGTTCTCTGCGCGCAACGCGCCGGAACGACCGGGAGGACCGTCGTCGTCGCAATTCCGGAGGGTGCGTCGGATGATCTCCTGGCAGAAACGCTAACGAGCTTCCGAGTATCGTTTGTGCGCGGGCCACTCGATGATGTGTTGGCTCGGTACGTTGCAGCAACGGCGGACCTCCCGCAGGATGCTGTCGTTGTCAGGTTGACCGCTGACAATTTGTTGCCTGATGGCGATTTTGTCGAACGTGTCGCAGCCCGTCTCATGCAAGGCAGCAAGACGTATTTTGGCACCTGGTCTCCCATCGATGGCCTCCCTTACGGGCTAAGCGCCGAGGCGTTCTCTGTCGGTACATTGCGTCGCGCAGCCGCGTCGACCTCTGATCCTGATGAACGAGAGCACGTGACTGCCTGGATGATTCGTACTTTGAATCCGGTGCCCCCGGATCTGCGAGCTTGGTTGGGGCATGATCTTGGACATTTGCGCTGTACCGTTGATCACTTGGACGACTACGTGAAGATTTCTCGTGTGTTCGCCGATGTGGAGAACCCGGCGACCGCTTCTTGGACCGACCTTTGCGACCGTCTCGAAAGTCGGGACGAATCCAAGAGTGGCCGTGTACCGTGGAAACTCTTTGGGCGACGGATATACAGCACAATGACGTTGGGAACTGCCCAGCTTGGGCTTCCGTACGGCGTAGCCAATCGCACGGGCATGCCAACGGATAGCGAAGCAGAGGCTATCGTCATTGAAGCAATCTCGGCAGGAGTGTCGACAGTGGACTGCGCGCGCGCGTATGGCCTCGCGGAGCGTAGGTTGGGCAGGCTCATGCGTAAGGGATACTCCAGCCAACTGTCGGTGATCACGAAGCTGGAACTCGACCCCGCTCTTCTTGCGGTCGGCTCGGCGAATACGATCGGTGCAGCTGTCGATGCAAGTATCTTCCGTTCCTGCAGTGAACTTGGAGTCTCTCGGCTAGAGACCTTGTTGATTCATCGCTGGGAGCATCGACATTGCTTTGACGGGGCGATCTGGCGTCGACTACTGCAATTGCGTGACGCAGGATTTATCGAGAGGCTCGGCGTGTCGGCGTACTCGACAGAGGCCGTGCTCCAGGCGCTGGATGATCGTGACGTTCGCCACATTCAGTTACCCTTCAATCTCCTCGATTGGCGGTGGAAGGCGGCCGGTGTGCCTGACGTAGCGCGTGCCAGACCGGAGGTCGTGATGCATGCCCGGAGTTCATTGCTTCAGGGGTTGCTGGCCGCGGCACCAGCCGCGTGGCCTCGAATCCCTGGCGCCGACGCCGCGCGCATCACCGAGCGCCTGGACGAACTTACCCGGCTCCTTGGCAGGGAGAGCCGGGTCGATCTGTGTCTCGCGTATGTCAGGGCTCAGGATTGGCTGAGCAGCGTGGTCATTGGCGTGGAAACGAGGCAACAGCTTCGAGAGAACGTTCGCCTGTTCCAGCACGCACCCCTTACTCACGATGAGTGCGGGATGGTCGAAGCTCGCCTCGGGAGGGAGAAAGAAACCGTGTTGGATCCGTCCTCTTGGAGTTGAACAGACATGCGTCGCGCAAAACTATCAGAGAAGGTCGCAACGTCGAGTAGCCCCGAACAGATGTTCCGCCTCGACGGGCGCGTAACACTTCTCACCGGAGCCACAGGACACCTCGGCCGCCCCATGGCACACGCCCTGGCCGCCGCCGGGGCAGTTGTCTTGCTAAGTGCGCGAAGCGCCTCTTCAGTCGAGTGCTTGAAGGAAGAGTTGCGAGGCAGCAAGTTTGAAGCGCACGCATTCCCCATGGACGTCAAGGATGACAAGAGACTTCGGGCGACGTTCAGGAAGATAGAAAAGCAATTTGGAATGCTCGATGTTGTAGTCAACAACGCGTATGCGGGTCTGCCCGGAACGATTGACAGCGCGACAGCCGAGGATTTCGAGGACGCTTACAGCGTCACCGTAACTGCCGCATTTCGGATTGTGCAACTCGCGCGTCCCCTCTTTGCGCGATCGCGTGCGGTCATGGCTGGAGGCGCGTCGGTGATAAACATTGCGTCCATGTATGGGACGGTGAGTCCGGATCCACGAATCTACGGCAACAGTGGTTCAAACAACCCTCCATACTATGGACCGGCAAAGGCGGGCGCCATTCAGCTCACGCGATACTTGGCTTGCCATTTGGCCGGGGAACGCGTTCGCGTCAACTCGATCAGCCCCGGGCCTTTTCCGCCGAGTGCGCGAGGGACACCTAGTAGAGAATTCGTCGCGGAACTGAATCGAAAGGTTCCCATGGGCCGCGTTGGTAGACCGGTCGAACTGGTAGGGCCGCTACTTTTCCTGGCCTCGGACGCGTCTTCGTACGTTACCGGATCCAACTTGGCGGTTGATGGCGGGTGGACGGCTTGGTGAACGGCGTCGCCTACGTGCGATGTTTCAGAAGGCGGATGAGATCACACCTCCAAGTGATCCTGGCCAATTGACAATGAGAGTGCTCATCCGCACCGACGCGTCTCTGAGCATTGGACTAGGTCATTTGTCTCGTTGCTTGACGTTGGCCGGCCGCCTGGTTGGCAGAGGTGCGAACGTCATGTTCGCCTGCCGCGAACTTGCTGGCGCGCACTTTGACGGAATTGATCGAGCACAGCTAAGACGTCTTCCCCTTCGTTCGATGAACGGCGCCGACGAGCGCCACTCAGGAATGGATGTAGATGAAAGCGGGCAAAACTACGACGATGATTTGGAGTGGCAATCCGACGCCTCGACCTTGGAAGCAGCCGTCCAAGCCGAACTTGACGAGAAGGTTGACTGGCTAGTAGTGGATCACTACGGCCTGGATGCCCGCTGGGAACGTCGAGTTCGCTCCATCGCCAAACGAGTCATGGTTATCGACGATCTGGCGGATCGCTCTCACGACGCAGATGTGTTGTTGGACCAGAATCTCCATCCTGCGCCAGGAGAACGCTATGGAGGCAAGCTGCCGCCCGGTTGCCGGACTTTCTTCGGACCGCCGTATGCGTTGCTTCGAGACGAATTCTACGAGGTGGCAAGAACCCGGCGTATACGAGGTGGAGCACTCTCCAGGGTGCTCATTGCATTTGGTGGTGCAGACGTCGCCAACGATACGTTGGTGGCATTGAGCGCGTTGATTGATGCAGACCTGCCCGGTGTTTCCATTGATGTCGTTGTGGGCCCGGTGAATCCACACAGATCAATTCTAGAAGCGACCGCGAGGTTGGGACGCGACGTTCGCGTCCACTTTTCCCCTCCTCAAATCGCGCAATTGCTCGACAGTGCGGATCTGGCGATCGGTGCAGGCGGCATCAGCACATGGGAACGATGCGTTCTTGGCGTGCCGTCAATCACCCTTGCGTGCGCTGACAACCAGCGCGAGCAATTAGAATCACTAAACAGTGCTGGCTGCGTCGTCAACCTCGGTTCTTCCAATCGTGTCCGAGCGGACGACATTGCGGCAGCTGTCCTGGATTTTCGTAGGAGCCCCGAACTCCTGCGTAAGATGTCAGAGGCCGCGAGGTCAATCATGGGACGTGATCCGGAGGAATGCGGAAGGGTGCTGGTGCATGCCTTCTTCGAGTGATGCCCGAATCGCATTCTGCAGCCTGCGCCCCATGTCGATGGAAGACCGCGACATGATTCTGAGGTGGCGCAACTCCGACCACATAAGGGCAAGCTCTCTCGCCACAAAAGCAATCGATCCCGCCTCCCACCGCCGATGGTTTGAGCAAGTCCTGTCAGACTCGAGGTGCATGTATCGGGTCTTCATGTTCCACGAACGTGCCGCGGGCCTTGTGTACTTCGCAGACATCGATATCGTGGTTCGCACCTGCAAGTGGGGATTTTATCTTGGTGAGTTGGGGTTGCCTCGAGGGCTGGGAACGATCATGGGAGTTCTTGCACTTGACATGGTGTTCAGCAGCGCTGACGTCGACACCGTCGTCGCTCGAGTCCGTTTCGAGAATCTGCCAAGTCGCGCGCTTCATCGTAAGCTCGGCTTCGTGGAAACGATCGATGCGCCAGAAAATATTCAAGACACTACTTTCCTCGAGGCATCGACATGGACGCTAGTAGCATCTGCATGGGCAATTGCCCGTCGCCATCTCGCGCTACCTGCGGAACGGGAGAACCGATCTTGAGCCCATCTGCTCGTAGGTGGGACAACTGCGCGCTTGTCGGGAGATGCATCCATCGATCGGCTGCGACCGGTACCTCACGTGCAGACGCGACGTTGCTCCGCATAGCCCGTCAAGGTTGGAAGGATCTGCGCTGCCATCAGTTGCGATTTATCTCGAAGCGTGGTTGCCCCCAATGCACAATCTCATCGAAGGGTCGAGGCGCTCGATCGCCAGCATGGTGCTGGCGCACGTTCCTGCAACGACGAGGAGTGCGTGATCGACATCAAACGGAAATAAGGAGTGGCACATGAGGGACCTCCATATTGCTGGCCGCCCGGTTGGTTTTGGGCAAGCACCACTTGTCATCGCGGAAATGTCGGGCAATCACAACCAATCGCTCGAGCGCGCGATCGCAATCGTCGATGCGGCCGCCGCATCAGGCGCCCACGCGCTGAAGCTGCAGACGTACACGCCGGACACCATGACCCTCGACGTGCCTGACGGAGACTTCTTTATCTCGAATCCGGACAGTCTTTGGCGGGGCCATTCGCTCTACGAGCTGTATGGAAAGGCGCATACGCCGTGGGAGTGGCACCAGCCAATCTTCGATCGGTGCAAACAACTCGGCATGATTGCCTTCAGTACTCCTTTCGATGCGTCGGCAGTGGATTTCCTCGAGACGCTCGATGTCCCGTGCTACAAGATCGCCTCTTTCGAGAACATCGATCTGCCGTTGATTCGAAAAGTTGCTTCCACGGGCAAGCCGATTATCATTTCCAGCGGTATGGCGACCGTGGCCGAACTGGCGGAGGCAGTGACCGCGGCTCGGGACGCAGGCTGCCAGGAACTGATTCTCCTGAAGTGCACGAGCAATTATCCCGCTTCGCCGTTGAACAGCAACCTGGCCACCATACCGCATTTGCGACAGCTCTTCGGCTGTCACGTTGGTCTGTCCGACCACACAATGGGGATCGGCGTCGCGGTGGCGAGCGTCGCGATGGGTGCCGTCGCCATCGAAAAACACATGACTCTCGTCCGCAGCGATGGTGGGGTAGATTCCGACTTTTCGCTCGAGCCTGACGAACTCCAGCTTCTCGTGGAGGAGTCCAAGCGCGCATGGCAGGCAATCGGCCAGATACAGTACGGGGTGCAGGAGCAGGAGCGAAGCTCAACGATCTTCCGGCGCTCCTTGTACGTGGCAGAGGACATGCGAGCGGGGGAGGTCTTCACGACGAAGAATTTGAGGGCCGTGCGACCCGGGAGAGGTCTTCCGCCGAAGTATCACGAACTGCTCCTTGGGAAGAGGGTTTCCAGGGACGTTCGCAAAGGCACAGCTATGAGTTGGGAACTGGTGGGCTAGGCGCGACATGAAGGTAGTGTTCTTTGCTCCGCATTCTGCCATTTGGGTCCACGCGTTTCCCGAGGCGCTCGTCGCAGAAGCTCTGCAACAATCAGGGCATGAAGTCGTCTACGTCGGCTGTGGACATACCTTGCAGGACCAGTGCGTGGCCATGAGCGCAGCTGGCCTGGATATCGGAAGTTCGCTGGCGCAGCGTCAGATGGTTTGCAAGCGATGTGATGCCCAAAAATCCATGCTGCGCAACCGTCTTGGTCTGCGCGGATACGATTTGGCAGACATCCTCGAGCCAGCTGATCACCTAAGGCTGGAAGAGGTCCTCGCAGATGCAACGCCGAAGAATTACTTGGAGATAAGTATCGAGGGTGTCCCTGTGGGGCGCTACGCGCTCTACGAACTGCTCCTGCATAGAAAGAAGCTGGACTTGTCACTCGACGCCAACGAGTGGCGCGAATACCGGGCGGCACTCAAGGGCAGCGTCGCGGCCGTGTTGGCTGGGCGTCGGATTCTCGATCGGGAACAACCGCAGCGCGTGTTTGTTTACAACGCGCTTTACGCAGTCAATCATGTCTTCTGCGCCTTGGCCAGAAGCCGCGGGATAGAGCAATACTTCCTGCATGCAGGCGGAAATTTATCGGCCCGGTTACAAACGCTGATGTTGGGAAAGGACTTCACGTTCCCTTACCTGAAGCGAATGGTTGAAATATGGCCGAACTTTCGAGATCGACCGTGCCCCTCCGACCTGATGAAGCAGATAACAGAGCACTTTCTAGTGCTATTCGGCGGCAGCAGTGTCTTCGGCTATTCGGCGCGTTCGGGCACCGAGAATCTCAATATCAGGGAGCGGTTCGGCGTTCAACCACATCAACAGATTCTCGTTGCAGCGATGAGCAGTCCAGATGAGCGCTTCGCCGCCGAATCCGTCGATGCGCTAGAGCGACCTCAAGACATACTGTTTCCGCAGCAGGTCGATTGGATCGACGCTCTTCTTCGACTAGTCAGGACTAGAGAAGATCTTTTCCTGATCATACGAGTGCATCCAAGAGAGTTTCCCAACAAGCGCGAGACAGTGAAGTCGCGGCATGCGGAACTGCTGGAAGAACGCTTCGCCACGCTGCCGACCAATGCACGTGTCAACTGGCCATCGGAAGAGATCTCGTTGTATCAGCTGGCAAACGAGACCGCCGTTTTCCTCAACGCCTGGTCAAGCGCAGGAAAGGAGATGGCCTTGCTGGGACTTCCCGTAGTGGCTTACTCCCAGGAGCTGATGTTCTATCCGGCCGATCTGAATTACATGGGCACTACCGAGACCGAATACTTTCAAACCATCGATCGCGCGTTGAGCGATGGCTGGAGCATCGAGAGAAGTCGAATGACCTATAGATGGCTTGCCCTTGAGTACGGCTACGGGTTGGTCGGCATTGAGGACAGCTACAAGGAGCTGGAGCGACCGACCCGGAAGTTGGCGGTGAAGGTGGCGAGGAGGTTGCGACAGATGGTTGACCCTCTCTTCGCGCAGCGTCGCGATTGCAGTGCTAGAGCGCCCACCCTCAGTTCAAGGGACCTCATCGACCGTATCGTGCGAATTGGCGCGGCGACACCTGCTGACGCGTTGGTTTCCGGAGATGTTCCTCGGAGTGCGGGCGACGTCGAGGAGGTGGCGTTGCGGGCTGAACTCGCCAGGCTCGGCAAGGCGCTGTTCGGCGAATCGAGCAACGCAGTTGTCGGATCTCTCGCCTCAAACTTATCCCGGGCAGCGCCTTCCGGGCGTCCAGCGTGACTCGACGCTGCAATAGTTCATGAACGTGTCGCTACGGAAGTCGACAGCGAACTCCAGCGCAGGCCAAGGGATATCGCGCTACGCGTTAGCGTTGCGCTCTAATACCTGGTCGAGGTTTCTGGGCCGACCGATAGACAAAGACCGAATTTCTCGCGCAATGCCGTCATGATCAAGGAGTTACTCCGATACGCTATTCGACTACCGCGCGACATAATTGCCGTGATGAAAGGCGTGCGAGCCTATCGAATCTCAGGCGTCACACCAGCTGAAGCGCACCAAAGCTTCGTCAGGCTGTTCTGCCTGACAGGCGGCTTGTCAAACATGATCGTATCGAAATTGACTCGCGAGGCGACCATGCCTGAGATAGTGGTCAATGCCACTGTCTTGGATGGCCTTGATAGGGGAGCAGAGGATCGCGCGGTAGCGTCCCTGAAGGCAGATGGTTTCGCCATTCTTGATCAAGCGCTGCCCCCCGAAACGTGCGACCGACTGCTTGACTTTGCCTTGCAAGCGCCAGCGCGAATACGATTGCACAGCAGCAACGCCGTGTATGCGCGCGGCAAGGCGCAGGGCGTGAGATACGACTTTCATGCGGACGACGTAGTGAATTTGCCCGACGTCCAGGCGCTGCTGTCCGACGGTTTCCTGCTGCGCGTGGCACAACGCTATCTCGGCGCTACGCCCTTGGCTGATGTCACGAGCATGTGGTGGCATACGAATTTTCAAAGCGAACCGGACGCCGAAGCGGCGCAGTTCTATCATTTTGACCTGGACCGGCCAAAATGGATGAAGATCTTCTGCTACTTGACTGACGTTGGGCCAGACAATGGCCCTCACTGTTTCGTACGAGGGTCGCACCGCAACTCTGGAATTCCTTGGAATCTTAGAGCGAAGGGTTATGCCCGTCTCGGTGACGACGATGTCGAGAACACCTTCGGAAAGGATCGCATAGAGATGTTTACCGCGAGCAGAGGTACGATCCTCCTGGAGGATTCACGCGGTCTACACAAAGGACTGCACGTCCGTTCGGGCGATCGGCTAATGCTGCAGCTGCAGTTTAGCGATTCCTTGTTCGGAGGGGCGTATCCGCCAGTGCGATTCCGGCGACCGGCAAGTCCGATCCTGGAATCACGAATACGCGCGTTTCCATTGGTCTACGCCAACTTTACCGGAGGCAGCCGATATCATGAGTGAGAACTCTGCGGACGGAATCCCGAGTCTGCTCAGCACTGCTGTGGCCGTCCTGCGACGGCCACGCCAACGACGCGAGGTCAATGCCGTCCTGGACGAGTATTCGCCCGGATGGGCAAGTTACAGGCAGCACCTCGATTCGGCCGCGAGCCTCGACGAATGGTTGGTACTGCGAGGCATTGACGATCGTCCGCGTCATTGCATTCGCGATGGCCATGTGGAGTACTCGGGCTTCGACACGGTGACGTTTTACCGGCAGTCTCTCTTGGCGACCATCGACAAGCATTTTCCTGATGCACGATCAGTGACCGAGTATGGAAGCGGTCTCGGTCGAAACCTCCTGTTCATCAAGCGGGCACGGCCCCACTTAGACGTATATGGATACGAACTTTGCAGTCCAGGCGTCGAGATCGGACGGCGAGCTGCTGAGAAGTTCGGACTCGACGTCAAGTTCTCACAACTCGATTTCACTTCCACACGGTCGGACGGATATGTTTTTCCAGTGACCGATGTGGCCTTCACCATGTTCGCGCTCGAGCAAGTTCCGAGAGGAGTATCCGTGGCGTTGCAGAATTTCCTGGGTCATGTGCGCCTCGGAACCATACATATGGAGCCAGTTACTGAGCACTACCCGTGGTCGGTTCTTGGCGTTCTGGGGCGCATAGATCATTGGAAGGTGGACTATCTGTCCGGCTTCCCACACGCTGTCAATCGTCTTGGTGTTCGATCGGAGCACTGGCTCCTGAACAGTTCGCATAACGCCCTCATGTTTCCGTCAGTCTATGTGCTTCATCGCGACGGCGCAGCTGGGTCAGCGTCGTCGGGTTGATGCTCGTCCAGAGTCGAGCGGCGATAGGTGCGTGGCTACGCGAGTCTCCAGCGATTCGCGCGTGGAAGTATCGAGGTCGGTTCCCAGGTCTATCTGTCTCGGCGCGAGCTAAGCTCGATGTTCTAGGGGACTTTCGCTATGGTGTCGGTTGCGGCATCAACGAGTACGCAGTCATGCAGGTCCCAGCCGACTCTACGCTTTCGTTGGGAGACAATGTTTACATTGGACGCAGTGTGGAACTCGGGCCGACAGCGCTTATTCAGATTGGGGACCACACGACTTTGCAGGATCGCACGCTCTTGGTGGGAAACGTGCGGGTCGGTCGGTATTGCTTGTTCTCGCTGAACGTGTTGGTGACTTCCGGTCGTCATCACTTCGAGTTCGACCCACCTCTGTACATTCATGACCAAGACGCCGCTGTCCTGGGTGATGCCGCCCGTGTGGCGGGGCATGACCAACCGGTCACTATCGACGACGACTGCTGGCTTGGCGTCAATACGGTGGTCATGGCGGGTGTTCACATCGGAAAAGGCTGTGTCATCGGCGCAGGCTCCGTAGTCACAGCCCACCTGCCTCCCTACAGCGTGGCAGTGGGCGCGCCGGCGCGTGTAATTAGACATAGATTGGACTTCAGGCCTCCATCCGGGATTCGCTTCGATCATCCAGCGCATTGGCCGTACTTCTACTCCGGCGTAGGTTTGGCGGACAATGAGCGGCGACGGGGCGCTGCTGAAGGAGGGCTTCTCGTTGCGGATCGATTCTCCCTCGCTTTAAGTATCCAGGCAGGGGACGGCATCGTGTTGGAAGCTTGCAGTCCACAGGGCCCTTTGACCTTAAGGCATGGTGACCAAGTAGCGAGTCTAGGTTTGTCATATTCACCAGTTCGATTCGCGGCGGAGCCGGATAAATTCGGCCATCTCCGTTTCGACGTCGAGCCTGCCGGTGGGCGCTGGCCGGTGCGCCTTCGCTTCGCGGGATCGGAGTGAAAGCCCCCATTCAGTACGCATTCAGGCTACTGGCGTTCGCCTTCGAGGCCAACCCGTGGTTGTACCTGGCGGTCGTTGTTTCGCTGGCGTCTGTGGCAATCGAGGTTGCAGCTATGTCCAGCCTGCTGCCGCTTTCGTCGTTGGCTTTCGAAGGAAAGATCGCCGATGCAAATGTTTTCGTGCGTGCTCTGCGCGCGATCGACGTCGAGCCATCCTTCCGCAGTCTTGGGTTTCTGTTTCTCGGTTTGTTTGCGGCTCGGCTCGTGACCCACCTGGTCGCACAGTCGCTTGGGGCGCGCTTCGGGCGGCGGCTGCTCGCGCAACTCGCCACCCGTGCCTTTTCCGGCGTGATTCGCGCGGAGCCATTGGATCAGGTTGAACGTCATTCGATCGGGCACTACATCACACTCGCCGGCGACGAGGCGTTCAGGGCGAGCATGATCGTGATCTCCATCCTGCAACTGATCGCCGCGGCTGTATTGGGGACACTCTATTTCTTCGCTATTGCCTGGTACTCAATGGGTGTGGGAATCGGCGTGATGGGCTTCCTGATTGCTGCGGCTGTTGCGATGGCCGGGACATTCCGGCGCTCCCGGGAGTTGGGCAAGGTCCAGATCGAGCAGGCGCGGACCGCCGGCTCAGTGTTTCTCGACGCCCTCAACGGTCTGCGAACCGTTCGCGCCTTGCGTGCCGAGGCGTTCGTCGTCGAGGCTTATTCGGGAGGTATGTCGCGCTACGTTCATACCTTGTTCACCATCGATTTCCTCAACCTGCTTGCACGAACGGTCCCTGCGTTGCTCCTGGTGGCCGTGGCGGCGGTTGCGCTTGCGATGGCGGGCGGTGAGAAGAGCTTCGATGCGCCGTGGGCTCTCACCCTCGCCGTTCTGCTCCTGCGGTTCTTCCCCGTCGTGGGCCAGGCCGTGCAGATCCTGTTGCGGCTGGTCTCCGATACCAAGGCCGCGCAGGACATTCTCGGCGCCATCACCGGAATGCAGACCGGTACGACCGCGGTCCCGTATCCGGAGCGCATCCGGTCGATCCGCCTGCGCTCCCTGGATTTCTCGCACGGCGAGGACAAGACGGTCCTGAAAGGCTTCGATGCATCGTTCGAGGCCGGCAAGACCTACGCCCTGGTCGGACCCTCCGGCAGCGGAAAGTCGACGTTGTTCGATCTGCTTCTCGGCCTGCGTGAGCCGGACGCAGGGTCGATCGAAATCAACGGTAGAACGGTCTCGACGGCAGAGCTGGCAGGATGCCGTGACCGGATGGTCCTGGTCACGCAGCATGCGGTCGTGTTCAACGACACCGTTGCGAGCAACGTCGCGTTCGGCGCTGAAGTCGACGCCGCTACCTACGCCGACGCGACCGCGCGCTCGGCGTTCGACGAGGTCGAAGCGGGCCTTCCGGAGGGACGCGACACCGTGCTGGCCTATCAGGGCAGCAATTTGTCGGGAGGGCAACGACAGCGGCTCAGCCTCGCGCGCGGCCTCGTCCGCGATTCGGACGTGCTTCTGCTGGACGAACCCACCACGGGACTCGACGCGTCCACCCGGGATGCCGTTGCCCAAAGGATCACCGAGGCCTATCGCGATCGCATCGTGATCTGGGCCACGCATGACCCCGAGTTGATCCGGCGCCTCGATGCGGTCGTGACCATTCCGCAGGTGGAAGCGGTGGTCGAGGCATGACGGGGATCACCGTGACGGTCCAGGCGACTTCCTCGTGCTGCGTTCCTGGCGGCCACGCACGGTGAACTTCGTGCGCAGCTTCGTGGCGGGATTGCTCGGGTGGGATCCCGAGGTGGAGCGACTCAGGCGGATTCTCGGGGGACTGGTCGGCGCAGGCGGCACGCCTCCGCGCGTGCTCGACGTGGGCTGTGGATACGGCCGAAATCTGCGCGTGCTGCGCGAAGTCGGTTGCGAAGCCGTCGGTGTGGAAGTGAACCCTGATTGCATCGCTGCGATTCGGGCCGAGGGCTTCCGCTGCCTGCGGCCCGAGGAACTGGATGAGGCAGGCGCGGCGTACGATGTCATTCTGATGTCGCACATCATCGAGCACTTCGCGCCGCAAGACCTGTTCGTCATGATGGATTCATACCTGGACCGCTTGCGCACCGGCGGACATCTGATCGTCCTGACGCCGCTGATCAGCCCTTACTTTTTCGACGATTTCGACCATGTGAAGCCCTATCAGCCGGCAGGCCTGCTCATGGTGTTCGGTGCTGGAAATGCGCAGGTGCAGTATCGATCCCGCAATCGACTTGTGCTCAGCGACATCTGGTTTCGCCGTGGTCATTGGAAACCGACGCTCGTTCGTTCGCTCTACCTCCGTTCTTCCGCACGGTTTCTGTGGATCGGGCTGGAAATCCTCTCGGCGCTATTGTTCCGGGTCAGTGGAACGCTGGTCGGCCGAAAAGACGGTTGGCTCGGGGTGTTCACGAAGGTAGCGCCGACCCCGGACAACCTGACGAAGCCGCATTCCTGATGTTCTGCCTCGTCCACGGCAGATAGTGACTGCGATGACCTCCCCGATCGCCCTGTTCGCCTACAACCGCCCCGAACATGTCCAGAGGGTGATCGAGGCGCTGCGGACGAATCCCGGGGCCGCCGACTCCGAACTGTTCATCTTTTCGGATGCTCCGAAGAACGAAGCCGCCGCGACGGCAGTGGGCGAAGTGCGGCGGTACGCGCACGCCGCTACTGGTTTCCGCTCGATCACCGTCGTCGAACAGCCGCACAACCTGGGCGTGTCGCGTTCGATCATCGGGGGCGTCACCGATCTCACGCACCGGTACGGAAGCGTCATCGTTCTCGAGGACGATCTGTTGCCCGCGCCGGGATTCCTGCAGTTCATGAACGACGGCCTCGCGGCCTATCGGGACGATTCCCGGGTGATCAGCGTGCACGCCTACGCCTACCCGGTGAAGGAGGCTCTCCCGGAGACGTTCTTCCTGCGAGGCGCAGATTGCTGGGGGTGGGCGACCTGGGGGCGAGGGTGGGCGTTGTTCGAGCCGGACGGGACAATGCTCCTGAACCAGTTGCGGGCGCGGGGCCTGACGCACGAGTTCGATCTCGATGACAGTTATTCCTATACCCGCATGCTCGAAGAGCAGATCGCGGGTCGCAACGACTCCTGGGCGGTGCGCTGGTACGCGTCGGCATTCCTGCGTGGACTGCTCACACTCTACCCGGGGCACTCCCAGGTGCAGAACATCGGCGCGGACGGCAGCGGATCCCATGTGGGCAGTACCGGAGTGTTTTCCCACGAGCACTGGGGCGAAGCGGTGAGTGTCGGAGGGATCCCGGTGGAGGAATCGGCGCTCGCGCGCCGCGCGTTCGCCGGGTTCCTGCGTTCGACCAACGCGCCACTTCCGAAGCGGTTGCTCGCCCGCCTGCTCGGTAAATGAAGCTCGGAGGAAACGGCTGGTGAAGGGCCTGATCAAGGATCTGTTGCCACCGGCGGTTCTGCGGGCCTACCGCCGCGTCGCGGCAACGGGAATCCGCTTTTCCGGCGACCACGAGAGCTGGGACGAAGCTCGCGCCGACTCCACCGGCTACGACGCCGATGAGATCCTGCGCCGGGCCAGGGACGCCGCATTGAAGGTCAAGCGCGGCGAGGCGCGTTTCGAACGTGATTCGATCATCCTCGCGGAACCGGCGTATTCCTTCCCGGTGCTGGCGACGCTGCTGCGAGTCGCCGCGCGTCGGGACGGCGAGCTCACCGTGCTGGATTTCGGCGGGGCTCTCGGCAGCAGTTACCGGCAGTTCAAGGCCTTCGGTGCGCCGGTTCGAACGCTGCGATGGCACGTGGTGGAGCAGCCGCAGTTCGTCCAGTGCGGACGCGAGTCGTTCGAGGACGGCGAGCTGGCCTTCTTTTCCAGCATCGCGGAGGCCGTGGAGGTCCGTGCGCCCGATGTCGTGTTGTTGTCGAGCGTCCTCCAGTACCTGGAAAAGCCGTACGAACGCCTGGCCGAGGTCGGGGCGCTGAGCCGAGCGCATCTGATCATCGATCGAACCCCGTGCAGCGACCAAATGCGCGACGTGCTTACAGTACAATCCGTTCCGCGATCGATCTACGACGCCAGCTATCCGTGCTGGATCTTTTCCCGGCAGAAGCTGACCCGAGCGCTCGAACTCACGCACGCCATGGTGGCTTCGTTCCAGGAAGCGTCCGGGCCGTGGCACGCGGACCGGATGGCATTTTCTCTCGATGGGTTCATCCTCGAGCCGAAGGGCTGAATCGCGGCGAGAAGACCATGTTGAATGCGCTCAAGCGCCACTACCAGCAGCAGATGATGCAGCCGGGCCTCGTGGGCCTGTTCGTCAATCCGTTCTACTTCGCGCGAAAGGGCCTGTTCCATGAGGTCAGCACGCTGTCGGGCCGTGTGGCTGGTCGCGTGCTCGACGTCGGGTGCGGCTACAAGCCCTACGAGCACCTGTTCCGCGCGACCGAGTACGTGGGTCTCGAAATCGACACGCCGGAGAATCGCGCGCGCAAGCGTGCCGATGCCTACTACGATGGAACGACCTTCCCGTTCGAGTCGGCGAGCTTCGACAGCCTGGTGTGCAACCAGGTGCTGGAACATGTGTTCGAACCCGACCGCTTCCTGAAGGAGATGGCGCGCGTGTTGAAACCTGGTGGCCATCTGTTGCTCACGGTCCCTTTCGCCTGGGACGAACATGAACAGCCCTGGGACTTCGCGCGCTATTCGTCCTTCGGGCTGACGGCGATCCTGCACAAGGGCGGCTTCGAGATCCTGGAGCACCGCAAGACCATGGCCGACATCCGGACGTTGTTCCAGCTGCTCAACGCCTACCTCTACAAGGTGACCGTGACCGGCAGCGCCTATGTGAACCTGGTGCTCACGCTGGTGCTGATGGCGCCGTTCAACGTTCTCGGTTCGCTGCTGGCCTGGATCACGCCCGGCAATCCCGATCTCTACCTCGACAACGTGGTGCTGGCCCGCAAGGGGACGACATGACGATTCCGGAGCGCAACTTCAAATCGGCGCGAGTGCTGATCACCGGCGGCATGGGGTTCATCGGTTCGAACCTCGCGCGCAGGCTCACCGAAGGCGGTGCGCGCGTGACGCTCGTCGACAGCCTGATCCCCACTTACGGCGGCAACCTTTTCAACGTGGCTGATATCCGCGATCGGGTCGCGCTCAACATCAGCGACGTTCGCGACCCGCACGCGATGGCGTACCTGATCCAGGACAAGGACTTCCTGTTCAACCTCGCCGGCCAGACCAGTCACGTGGACTCGATGACTGATCCGCAGACGGATCTGGACATCAACGCGACCGCCCAGCTCTCGATCCTGGAGGCCTGCCGGAAGCACAATCCGAAGATCAAGGTCGTGTTCGCGAGTACCCGGCAGCTCTACGGCAAGCCCGAGTACCTGCCGGTGGACGAGAAGCATCCGATCCGTCCCGTCGACGTGAACGGCATCAACAAGCTGGCCGGCGAGTGGTACCACCTCCTGTACAACAACGTGTACGGCATCGGTGCCGTTGCCCTGCGTCTCACCAACACCTACGGCCCGGGCATGCGCGTGAAGGATGCGCGCCAGACGTTCCTGGGCATCTGGGTGCGGCAGCTCATCGAAGGCGCGCCGATCAAGGTATTCGGCGACGGCATGCAGCTGCGCGACTTCAACTACGTGGACGACGTGGTCGATGCGTTGCTGATGGCTGCGGTCGAGCCGAAGGCACTCGGCCAGGTGTACAACCTCGGCTCGCGCGAGGTCATCGGCCTCAAGGCGCTCGCGGAGGTCCTGGTCAGGCTCCATGGTGGCGGCCGCTACGAGATCGTGCCGTTTCCCGCGGAACGCAAGGCCATCGACATCGGCGACTACTACAGCGAGTTCGCGAAGGCGACCGCGGAACTGGGATGGAGTCCCGCCGTCGGCCTCGAAGACGGCTTGCGGAGAACGCTCGCCTACTACGCCCGCCACGCCGCGCACTACTGGGAGCCCGCATGATCCGGATGAACGACTTCCGCGCGGATTCCGAGGCGCAGGTCCGCGCCCAGGTCGAAGCTGCCGAGCGGGTGATCCGATCCGGATGGTACGTGCTGGGCGAGGAAGTCCGCAGCTTCGAGACCGAATGGGCCTCGCGCTGCCGCACGTCGGCAGCGGTAGGCGTGGGCAACGGCCTCGACGCCATCGAGATCGGATTGCGCGCCATCGGCGTCGGTGCCGGCGACGAAGTCATCACCACGCCCATGACCGCGTTTGCCACGGTGCTCGGCATCCAGCGTGCAGGCGCGACGCCGGTCCTGGCCGACATCGATCTCGATACCGCGCTGCTCGATCCGGACAGCGTAGCTCGCTGCGTGACCGGGCGTACCAAGGCGATTCTCCTGGTTCATCTCTATGGCCAGGTGCGGGACATGGAGCGCTGGAAAGCGTTCTGCACCGAACGTGGCCTTCTCCTGCTGGAAGATTGCGCACAGGCGCATCTCGCACGATCAGGCGAGCAGGTGGCCGGCGGATTCGGCACATGGGGCGCCTACAGCTTCTACCCGACCAAGAATCTCGGAGCCCCGGGCGACGCCGGTGCCCTCGTCACGAACGATGCCGCCATCGCCGAGCGTGCGCGCATGCTGCGCAACTACGGCCAGGCCACTCGCTACGAGCATCCCCTGCCCGGCCTCAACAGCCGGCTCGACGAGATGCAGGCCGCAATCCTGCGGGCCAAGCTCGCGTGGCTCGAAGCCAGTACGAACCGGCGGCGCGAGATCGTCGGACGGTACTTCGCAGACATCCGGAATCCCGCCGTTCAACTGCTGGCGGCCCCGCGGCAAGCGGAGAACCACGTCTACCACTTGTTCGTGATGCGTTGCGCACAGCGTGACGGCCTCATGGCTCACCTTCGAGAGCAAGGTGTCGAGTCGATCATTCACTATCCGGTTCCCGCGCATCGGCAGCCGCCGGCGCAAGCGCTTGCGCGTGACCCCAAGGGACTCGCGCGCACCGAGCAGCATGCGCAGACCTGTCTGTCCATTCCCTGTCACCCGAACATGACCGACGAGCAGGTGGAAGCCGTCGTCCAGGCCGTGAACGCATTCCGTGGCTAGCGAAGAGCATTTCGCGACGCTGTTCGACCGCCACTTCCTGCTGCAGGGGCTTTGCCTGCACGCGTCGCTGGTCGAGCATGGCGCCCCGTTCCGGTTGTGGGTCCTCTGCCTCGATCGCGAGGTGGAAACCGCTTTGCGCAAGCTTGCCCTGCCGCAGGTGGAACTCATCCCACTGGCGGATGCGGAGACCGATGCCTTGCGAAAGGTGAAGCCCGATCGCGGCATCGCCGAGTACTGCTGGACGTTGACCCCGAATCTCCCGGATTTCGTGTTCGAGCGCGCGCCGGATGCAACGCGCGTCACGTATCTCGATGCGGACCTGTTCTTCTTCGGTTCGCCGCGCTTGCTGCTGGACGAGTTCGATGCTTCAGGCAAGCACGTGCTCATCACCGAGCATGCATTTGCACCGGAGTACAGCAACCGATTGCGCTACGGGCGCTTCTGCGTCCAGTTCATGACCTTCAAGCGCACTCCCGAAGGTCTGCGAGTGCTGCGCTGGTGGCGGGATCGCTGCCTGGAGTGGTGCTACGCGCGGGAGGAAGACGGCAAGTTCGGCGACCAGAAGTATCTCGACGACTGGCCGCAACGCTTCGAGGCGGAAGTGCACGTCCTGCGCCAGACCGAGAAGACGCTCGCGCCGTGGAACGTGGCGCACGTCGAGCGTACCCGGGGCCGCGTATCACCAGTGTTCTTTCATTTTCATGCGCTGAGGCATTTCCTCCCGCACCGGGTGCGGCTGTTCCTGGGCTATCGCATCGGTGCACGCAATCTGTGGTTGTACGACGCCTATCTCGCTGCATTCCGTCGGGCGGCCGGGATGCTGCGGCACGCCGGCATCGAACCGACCCCGATGGAGCTGCCGAAGTACGCCCGATCCCGATGGCGGAACGTCGTGATGCGACTGACCGGCCAGCTCAGGGACGCGTCCGTTTGAAAGCCTGCCCCGGGCCCGAGGGGACACGGAGACGATGCTGACCATCGTGGAACCCTGGTTCGCAGCGCCGGGACATCCTGCCCAGAGTCTCGTGAGTACCGCCAGGGCACTGGCGGATCGCACCGATGTGAGCTATCTCGTCCCCCGGACGCCACCCGACACGAGGCTCGATGCGTTGCGCGACGAGGTGGCGGCGCTGGCGCCGCTCGAGGTCTACGACACGCCGAGTCTCTGGTTTCCCCTGTCGACGCTGGCGGCGGTCGCGGCGCTGCGGCGCCGGTGCCGCGCCGGCGGTGGACCCACGCATGCGTTCTTTCTCGATGCCCATCTCGTGGCGCTGTGTGTCGCGTGGCCCTTGGTCGCCAGCGCGTGCCGCCTTTCGCGCCTGTCCACCCTTTACCTCCGTGGGCCGGAGCGCCTTTTCGGTCACCGGATTGCGCGCCGGCTGGTCCTGTCCTTCCTGAAGCGGCCCGAGACCCGCCTGTTCCTCCGCACGCTGGAACTTGCGCAGGCGTGGCGGAATGTTCTTCCGGCCGCGCTCGCCCACAAGGTGGATGTCCTCCCGTCCCTCGAGTTGTCCGATGCCCCAGCCGAACCACCATCGACGCGCACGGGCCCCTTGCGTTTCATCGTCGCCGGGCAGATCCGGATCGGCAAGGGGCTGGAACGCCTGGTCCCGCTGTTCCGGTCGCGACCGGACCTCGGTACGCTCGTCGTCGTCGGGGCCTTCGCCAGCGACGCCGACCGTGTAGCCCTGCCGATGCTGACGGACTTTCCAGGGCTGCGCGAAGGGTTCGTCGAGGAGCAGACTCTGCTCACGACCGTCGGTGACCACGACTACGTGCTGATCCTGTACGAGGACTGGGACTCGAGGATGGAGGCTGCCACGCTGTTTCTCGCGGCGCGCGTGGGCAGACCCGTCGTCTGTTTCGATGCCGGCTGGTGCGGTCGCATGGTGAGAACATTCGGATGCGGGGTGGCCGTCGCGTCGCATCCAGGCGCAGATCCGACCGACGCGCTGGCCGCGTTGCCGCGTCCGGGCACTCCTGAATATCAGGGACTGGTCGACGGCTGCACGCGCTTTCGCGCGGCCCATGCGCCGGCACAATTGCGCCCCCTCTTCCTCGAGAAGCTGACTGGTTGAATCGAACGCCATGTATCTCGAACATCTGGTTCCCCAAACGTTCGCGATTGCCGCCGCACCACGGTGCTTCCTGCACCGGTTGCGGCAGCCGACGCTGGTCTCCTTCGGGCTGCTCGCGAATCTGGTGCGCCTGTCACGGCTGCCGCGATTCGCCGGCATCGACGCGGTCATCGACGTGGGGGCGAACATCGGGCAGTTTGCCTACATGGCACACGTCGCCTGGCCGGCAGTGCCGATCCACAGCTTCGAACCCGATCCGGTGTCGTTCCGTGGCCTGGAAGCCACTTGCGCGCAGTTCGCGATTCCCGGCGGGCGCCAGCAGGTGGCGGTGGCTTCGGCACCGGGATCGGCAGTGCTCCATGTGCAGGCCGAGCGAGTCAACAACTCGTTGCTCGAGCGCAAGGACACCGACGCCCTGGAGCAGGTGACCGTGGATTGCGTCACGCTCGACGATGTACTGCCGAGCGGGATTCACCGTGCGCTGCTCAAGCTCGACACGCAGGGTACCGAGCTCGACGTCCTGCGAGGCGCGCGAGAGACCGTGAAGCGTTGCGCCGCGATCCTCGTCGAAGCATCGGTCATCGAAGCGTACGAGCATGCGACGTTCCTCGGCGACCTGATGGAAGAGCTGCGCGGCCTCGGTTTCGTCGCCTTCGACATCGTGGACGTACTGCGCCTGCCGGCCTCGGAAGGGCGGGGCATTCGTGAGCTGGACCTGCTGTTCGTGCCTGAACGGTGAAAGTCAGCGTCGCCGTTCCTTCCTATAACTACGCACGCTTCCTGCCCGCGTGTCTCGACAGCATCGCGCGGCAGGGCCACGGCGACTTCGAGGTGCTGATCGCGGACGGCGGCTCCACCGACGATTCGCTCGAGGTCATCGAGCGTTACACCGGCGCCGATAGCCGGTTTCGCCTCATCAGCACGAACGATGAGGGGCAGGCGGACGCGGTGCAGAAGGCCTTCAGCCAGTCCGACGGCGACGTGTTCTGTTTCCTCAACGCGGATGACTGCTATGTGAGCACGACGGCCTTCAGCCTGGCCGTGGAAGCCCTCGCGAATTCGACCGGCCCGAAGCTGGTGAGCTTTGGCGGCGTGTACCTCGACGAGACCGGCAATACGATCAAGCCGGTGAACCTGCGCCCTCACCCATTCGACAGCCTGAGCAACCTGCCCTATCGCGCCTCGGTGCTCCAGCCTGCTACCTTCTGGCGGCGCGAGGTGCAGGCGCAGATCCCGTTCCGCCAGGACTTTCACTACTGCTTCGACGCGCTGTTCTTCTGGGAAACGTGGCGCCGCTTCGAATGGGCCGAGCGTTCCGACATCGTCGTCGCCGGCTATCGGCTCCATGGCAGCAACAAGTCGATGCAGGTGCGCCCCGGTCGCATCGCGGAGCTGGCGCGATTCGAACGACTCAAGTTCGGTCCGGGGTCCTGGCGGGCAGCTTACCTTTCCACCTTGGCCAGGGTGCTCGAGACGGCAGCCTCCGCCCCCGGGATCGGGCGCTTCCTGCTGCGTGGTGCCTATGCGATCAACAACTCGCTCGCCTTCGCCACCTTTTACCGCTGGCCCGGCATCTGAGCGATGAAGATCAGCGTCATCACGGTGGCATTCAACGCGGCAGCCACCATCGGCGATACGCTCGCATCCGTTGCTTCGCAGTCCTGGACCGACCGCGAGCACATCGTCGTGGACGGCGGCTCGACGGACGGTACCCAATCCGTCGTGGAGCACCATCGCGCGGGCCTGGCTGCCTTCGTTTCGGAACCGGACGAGGGGCTGTATCACGCGATGAACAAGGGCATCCGCATGGCTACCGGTGACTTCGTGGGCTTCCTGAACAGCGACGACGTATTCGCCGATGAGCGCACGCTGGAGCGGATCGCCGCTGCGCTCGCTCCGGGCGACGTGGATGCCTGTTACGGCGACCTGGTGTACGTGGACGGACGCGATACCTCCAAAGTCGTGCGCCACTGGAAATCGAGGGACTACGCTCCCGGGCTCGTAGCCCGCGGATGGATGCCGGCGCATCCGACGTTCTATATTCGCCGCGACATCCTCCTGGCGGAAAGCGGCTTCGACCTGCGGTACCGCTTCCAGTCCGACTACGAGCTCATGATCCGCCTGTTCGAACGTCGCCGGATCCGTACCCGCTACGTGCCCGAGATCCTCGTCCGCATGCGCATGGGTGGGCACACCAACCGGTCGATCGGCAATGTGGTGCGTGGAAATCTGGAATCGTGGCGTGCGTGGCGCGAGCATGGGCTCGGTCGCAGCCCACTGTTCATGGTGCGCAAGGTGCTGTCGAGGTTGCCGCAGTTCTTCAACCGGAAGCCATGACGACCCTGGTCACCGGGGCAGGCGGCTTCGTCGGCGGCCATCTCGTCCGTGCGATGACGGCGCGTGGCATGGCCGTACGATCCGCGCTCCGAGCGCCTATCGCCGCGGGCGAACGGACCGTTGTAGTCGGCGACATCGGCCCCGCGACCGACTGGTCCCGCGCGCTCGAGGGCGTTGACACGGTGGCCCACCTCGCGGCGCGCGTGCACGTGATGCGCGACGCGGTGGCCGATCCGCTCGAAGCGTTCCGCCTCGTGAATGTCGAAGGCACGCGTCGCCTCGCGTCGCAGGCCGCCTTGGCTGGCGTGCGACGACTCGTGTTCCTCTCTTCGGTGAAGGTCAACGGCGAAGGCACTTCCGCTCACGCATTCACGGAGCGGGATCCGCCGCACCCGGAGGACCCGTACGGCATCTCGAAGCGCGAAGCCGAGGATGCGCTGCGCGAAATCTCGGCAGCGACCGGGCTCGAAGTGGTCATCGTGCGGCCACCGCTTGTCTACGGTCCCGGTGTCAAGGCGAATTTCCTGCGCCTGATGCGATGGGTCGACCGGGGAATCCCATTGCCGTTCGCCTCGGTGAGCAATCGCCGCAGCCTGGTCTACGTGAGTAACCTGGCCGCTGCGATCGTGCGCAGTCTCGAGCATCCGGCGGCGGCGGGAGAGACGTTCCTGGTCGACGATGGCGAGCCGGTTTCGACCGCACGGTTGCTGCGGGAGATGGGCGTTGCGTTGGGCCGTCCGGCGCGGTTGCTGCCCGTGCCGCCTGCATTGCTGCGAGCCGTGGCGACGCTCGCCGGCCGCGGCGCCGATGCTTCGCGGCTCCTGGGGGACCTCGTGGTGGACGGGTCGCGCGTGCGGCAAACGCTCGGATGGCAGCCTCCCTTTACGCAACAGGAAGGTCTCGCGGCGACGGCCGCATGGTTCCGGGCGGGTCCCCGGTAGAATCGCGGCGCGGACGTCGCCGGTTCGCTGCGCTCCGCCACTCCCACACATGATCCTCTTCGCGATCGTCCTCGCCGCTGCCCTGAGCTTCGTGCTCAATGCCCTCGCCGTGCGTGGCGTCTGGGGCGGCGCGCCCCTCGACCTGCCGAACGAACGTTCCCTGCACACACGACCGGTGCCGCGTGTGGGCGGTATCGGCGTCGTGGCGGGACTATGCGCCAGCTTGCTCGCCGTCGAGGGCTTCGGCCTCGTCGTCGGACTTACAATGGCCCTGGCGGCATTGTCACTGGTGGACGACTGGCGCCACCTGCCGGCCGTGGTTCGTCTTTCTGGACACCTCGCGGCCTCGACCGCTTTCTGCCTGCTTACGTTGGACGCCGGACTGTTCGCCCAGATCGCACTGATCGTTGCAGTGGGCTGGATGACGAATCTCTACAATTTCATGGACGGCTCCGACGGACTCGCGGGCGGCATGGCGGTGACCGGGTTCGGCACGTACGCAATCGCCGCATGGCTCGCGGGCGACCCCGACCTCGCCGTTGTCAGCGCGTGCATCGTCGCGGCAACGCTCGTATTCCTGCGCTTCAATTTCCATCCCGCGAAGATCTTCATGGGCGACGTGGGCTCGATCCCGCTCGGGTTCCTCGCTGCGGCGCTCGGCATTCTCGGTACCCAGCGCGGCTTATGGCCGTGGTGGTTCGCGCCCGTCGTGTTTGCGCCTTTCGTGGCGGACGCGAGCCTCACGCTCCTGCGCCGTCTCGTACGCGGAGAGAAGGTGTGGCGGGCGCACCGCAGTCACTACTATCAGAGGCTCGTGCTGATGGGCTGGGGTCATCGTCGCACGGCGCTCGCCGAGTACGGGTTGATGGCAGCTACCGGTGCAACGGCGCTGCTCGCCGCCCGTGCGGGAGTTTCGGTGCAAATCGCAGTGCTCGTGGGTCTCGCATGTCTGTACGTGGCGCTCGCTGTGGCGGTGGACCGGCGCTGGAGTGCCTTCGCCACGGCGCGGAACTGACGATGCGACTGACTGCGATCAATCCCCGCACCATAGCCGCGTTCCTGCACGACGTGGTTGCGGCGGGCATCGCCTGGTGCATCGCATTCCTGCTGCGCTTCAATTTCGATATCCCGCCGGAGTTCGCAGCGACACTGCGCGGCACTCTGATCTGGGTCGTGGCCCTGCACGCGGTGCTGTTCTGGCCGCTCGGGTTGTACCGGGGCATCTGGCGCTATGCGAGCCTTCATGACCTGCGACGCATCCTCACCGCCGTGACCCTGGCAGCGGTCGCCGTTCCGGCGCTGTTCATCCTGTTGCGTGTTTCGACACCGGTGCCGCGCTCCGTCTTCGTGCTGAGTCCGCTGCTGCTGATCCTCATGATGGGCGGCAGCCGGCTCGCCTATCGTGCCTGGAAGGAGCGCTATGTCATCGGCCTGAACAAGCTCGACGCCAAGCCAGTGCTGATCCTCGGTGCCGGTAACGCCGCGGTGTCCCTGATCAAGGAACTCGCCCCGAGCCGCGAGTGGCGTGTGGTCGGCTTGCTGGACGACAGTCCGGGCCGCCTCGGCCGCGAGATGAATGGCGTCCCGATCCTGGGCGCGCTCGATCGCCTGGCGGAGGAGGCCATCCGGCTCGCAGTACAGCACGCGATCGTGGCGATGCCGAATGCGACTCACCAGCAGCGGCGCCGCGCGGTCACCCTGTGCGCCGAAGCTGGTGTCGCTGCACTCACCGTTCCGGGTTTCGACGATCTCGTGACCGGCAAGGTGACGGTGTCGCAATTGCGCAGCGTAGAACTCGACGACCTGCTTGGCCGCGATCCGGTGTCGCTGGACACCACCGGCCTCACAACGCTGCTGCGTGGCCGTTGCATCATGGTCACGGGTGCCGGCGGATCGATCGGTTCCGAGCTCTGCCGCCAGATCGCGCGCTTCGCCCCGGCGCGCCTGATCCTGTTCGAGTCGTCGGAGTACGCGCTCTACCGCATCGAGCAGGAGTTCGAAGCCAAGGCCGGGCCGACGCGGGTCCTAGCGCTGGTCGGTGACTGCAAGGATGCCGCACGCGTCGGCGAGGTGATGGAACGGGAGCGGCCGGACGTCGTGTTCCACGCGGCTGCCTACAAGCATGTGCCGCTGATGGAAGTGGCGAACGCCTGGGAGGCCGTGCGCAACAACGTGCTCGGCACCCTCACCGTGTCGGAGGCGGCTGCCCGCGCCGGCGTGGGCGAGTTCGTGCTCATTTCGACCGACAAGGCGGTGAATCCGGTCAACGTGATGGGTGCGACCAAGCGCCTCGCGGAAATGGTCTGCCAGGCGCAGCAAGGCCAGCAGGGTGACAGCGGCACGCGGTTCGTGATGGTGCGCTTCGGCAACGTGCTCGGCAGCGCGGGCAGCGTGATCCCGAAGTTTCGCGAACAGATCGCGCGAGGCGGTCCGGTCACGGTGACGCACCCGGAGATCACGCGCTACTTCATGTCCATTCCCGAGGCGAGCCAGCTGGTGCTGCAGGCCGGGCTGATGGGCAAGGGCGGCGAGATCTTCGTGCTCGACATGGGCGAGCCGGTGAAGATCGCCGATCTCGCACGCGACCTGATCCGCCTGTCGGGCTTGAGCGCGGACGATGTGCGCATCGAATACACGGGCCTGCGGCCGGGCGAGAAGCTGTTCGAGGAGCTGCTGGCCGACGGCGAGCACACGCTGCCCACGCCGCACCCGAAGCTGCGGATCGCGCGGGCGCTCAGCGTCGATGCTGCCTGGCTCGAGCGGCTGCGTACCTGGTTGTCGCAGTCCGCCCGTCCAGACGACGAGGTGGTGCGTGCAGCGCTGGTCTCCTGGGTGCCCGACTACGTCCCGGCGGAACACGCGCCACCGGCGGTGCACACGACTGCGAAGGTCGCGGCCCCATGAGTGTCTCCGTGATCGTCATCACGCTGAACGAGGAAACGGCCATTGGTCGTTGCCTCGCCTCGGTCGCCTGGGCGGACGAGATCGTGGTGGTCGACTCCGGCAGCACGGATCGCACGGCCGAACTGGCCCGTGCCGCGGGTGCCAAGGTCACCAACACGTCCGACTGGCCCGGCTTCGGTCCGCAGAAGAATCGCGCACTCGACCTCGCCACCGGCGACTGGGTTCTGTCGCTCGACGCGGATGAATGGGTGACTCCCGCGCTCGCCGCGGAGATCCGGGCAGCCGTGTCGCGGGCCGACGCGCCGGCAGGATTCGAGTTGCCGCGCCTGTCGAGCTTCGTCGGCCGCGAGATGCGCCATTCCGGCTGGTGGCCCGATCACGTCGCCCGATTGTTTCGACGCGGTGCCGCACGCTTTTCCGATGACCTGGTGCATGAACGGCTGGTGGTGAGTGGCACCGTCGGCCGGCTCGTCGAGCCGCTGCGTCACGAGTCCTTCACTTCCCTCGAGGAAGTGGTCGAGAAGATGAACCGTTACTCGAGCGCCAGCGCGCGCATGCGCATCGAGCGGGGCAAAGGCGGCTCCGTGGCAGGTGCGGTGGCGCACGGCTTGTGGGCTTTCCTGCGGACCTATCTGTTGCGCGCGGGATTTCTCGACGGCCGTGAAGGCTTCGTGCTCGCCATCGCAAACGCGGAAGGCACTTACTACCGGTATCTGAAGGCGTGGCTGGCTTCGAGGGAGCGGAAGTGAGCCCGCCGCCGGGCCGTCCCAAGGTGGGCTCGCTCCCGCTTGGCGGGACGGCGCGCAGCGCCAAGGGTGCACACATGCATATCGCCGTCATCGTCACCACCTACAACCGACCGGACGCCCTCCAGGCGGTCTTGCGTGGCTATGCGGCGCAGACCGACCGCGGGTTCGGGCTGATCGTCGCCGATGACGGCTCCAGGGCCGAGACCGGTGACCTCGTGCGCGCTTTCGCGGCGCGGGCACCGTTCGAATGCCGCCATGTCTGGCAGGAGGACGACGGCTTCCGCGCGGCAGCGATCCGCAACCAGGCGGTGGTTGCCACGGACGCGGACTACGTGCTGTTCACCGACGGCGACTGCGTGCCGCCGCCGACCTTCGTCGAACGCCATCGCGCGCTCGCCGAGCCGGGCTGGTTTCTCGCGGGCAATCGGCTCCTGCTTTCGGGGGCCTTCACCCGTCGGGTGCTGGCAAGCGGCGAGGCCATCGAGTCGTGGTCGCTGGCGCACTGGATGGGTGCCTGGGTCAGGCGCGACATCAATCGCTGGCTGCCGCTCGTCCCGCTGCCGGACGCCGCGTGGCGCAAACGCACCGCGCGCCGCTGGGAAGGCGTGAAGACCTGCAACCTATCCGTCTGGCGCGATGACCTCCTGCATGTGAACGGCCTGGACGAGACCTACACCGGTTGGGGCATGGAGGATTCGGACCTCGTGGTGCGGCTGTTGCGTGCCGGCATCCGCCACAAGAGTGCGCGCTTCGCCGCACCCGTGTTCCACCTGTGGCACCGAGAGAACGACCGTTCGCACCTGCCGGAGAACCAGGCGAGGCTGCGCGAAGTCCTGGGTGCAGTACGGGTCCGCGCCCAGCGCGGACTGGATCGATACCTTCCCGACCCCGAGGGGGCCGCTTGAAAATTCTCGTCACCGGCGCTGCCGGCTTCATCGGCATGCACACGGTGGAGCGCCTGCTCGACCGAGGCCATGCCGTGGTCGGCCTGGACAACTTCAACGACTACTACGACGTCGGCCTCAAGCGGGCGCGCATGGCGCGGCTCATCGCACGTCCGAGCTTCGAAGCGGCGGAAGCGGACATCTGCGAAGCAGCAGCGCTGGAGCGGTTGTTCGCGGCGCACCGCTTCGAGCGGGTGATCCACCTCGCGGCCCAGGCGGGCGTCCGCTATTCGTTGAAGAATCCGCGCGCCTACATCGACAGCAACGTCGTCGGCTTCCTCAACGTGCTCGAGGTTTGCCGTCATCACGGCACACCTCATCTCGTTTACGCGAGCAGCTCGAGCGTGTACGGGGGCAATACCCGCCTGCCCTTTCGCGAGACCGATGCGGTCGATCATCCCGTGAGCCTCTACGCGGCGACGAAGCGCGCCAACGAACTGATGGCGCATACGTACAGTCACCTGTTTTCCCTGCCCACCACCGGCCTGCGCTTCTTCACCGTGTATGGTCCCTGGGGACGTCCGGACATGTCACCGATCCTGTTCGCCAGCGCGATCACGCAGGGACGGACGCTGGATGTCTTCAATCACGGAGAATCCCAACGCGATTTCACCTACGTCGACGACATCGTCGAGGGAGTGGTGCGAGTGATGGACCGCATCCCTGCGGCCGACCCCGCGTTCGATGCGAATGCTCCCGATCCGTCGCGCAGCTGGGCCCCTTATCGGGTCTACAACATCGGCAACCACGATGCCGTGCCACTGATGCGGTTCATCGAACTGCTTGAGCGGGCCCTCGGGCGCAAGGCGCAGCTCAACCTGTTGCCGATGCAGCCGGGCGATGTGGCGGCGACCTATGCGGATGTGGATGCACTCAACCTCGACGTCGGCTTCGCGCCCTCCACGCCGCTGGAGGAAGGCCTGAAGCGCTTCGTCGGGTGGTACCGGGAGTGGTACGGCGTGGCGACCCATCGATGAACGCGCTCGGTCTGGATCGCATCTACGTCATCAACGTGCGTGCTTTCGAGGACCGACGGCGCCACGTGACGAGCGAGCTGTCGCGCTTCGGCCTCGAGGGCGAATTCGTGCACGAGTGGGATGCCGTCGATCTCACGCCGGAGATCGAGGCACGGTGGTTCGATCCTGCATCGCCCCTCACCGCAAACCAGAAGTCCTGCGCCCTGAAGCATGTGACGGCGTTGCAGCGGATCGCGGAACGGGGCGAGGAAGTGGCGCTCGTGCTCGAGGATGACGTGGTTCTTGCCCCGGACTTCCGCGAGGGCGTTCGCATTGCACTCGCGGAAGCGCCGCAACACGCGGAGCCGCGGGTGCTGTTCATCGGCTGCGGCGGCAATTTCTATACGCCACGGAGCCAGCGCCGGCCGGGACAACACCTCTATCCCGCGACGCGTGGACGCTTCGGGGATTCCTACGTCATCGGCGCGCAGACCGCACGCCGGCGCCTCGACTGGATCGCCGCGAATCGGATCAGCCTGCCCGTCGACAATCAGTTCGAGGTCATCGACAAGGCGCTCGGCATCTCGATGCTGTGGCTGGAAGAGCCCGTGGTCGAGCAGGGCAGCAAGAACGGACTGTTCCAGACCGCACTCGAGGCCGCGCCGCCGCGGCTGATCCAGCGCCTCAAGTTCGGATGGGAGAAGTTCCGGCGCAAGTATCTGTACCAGCTGTGGCGCTGATGCCTGCGACGGGATCCCCGTTCGGACGCTGGTCCGCGCGCGCACTGGATGCGAGCCGGGTGTCGGCCATCGTGGCCGTGGCGGCCGTGCCCTGGTCCACGGCACTGGTGAGTGTTGCCTGCGGCGTACTGGTCATCGCACTGGTGGCATCGGGCTGCGCGCACCGCGTATTGCGCGATGCGCTCTCGCAACCGTTGGGTGTCGCGCTGGTGGCGTTCTTCGCGGTTCTGGCCGTGGGCATGCTCTACAGCGAAGTCCCGTGGCCGGAGCGCGCATCGAGTCTCTGGAGCTGGCGCAAGCCCGCGTACGCGCTGATCCTGCTGGGACTGTTCGCGGCACCGGTGTGGAAGGGCCGGTTCGTGGGGACGCTGATCGCCGTTGCGGCCGCGAGCGTCGTCGCGTCGTTTGCCGCCTGGGCCCTGGGCATCGCGCCGAAGATTCCGACGGAACCGGGCGTGCTGTTGCAGAACCATTCGATGCAGGGCATGTTCTTCGCGCTGGCGATGTTGTGCTGCGTAGTCGCAGCCTTCATGGCGCATACGCCGCGCCTGCGATGGGGGCTTCTCGCGCTCGCCGGACTCATGGCACTCAACGTCGTGTTCATCTCACCCGGCCGCAGCGGCTATCTGGCACTGGCAGCGATGCTGGCGGTGGTGGGCGTTCGGCTGCTGGGCTGGCGCCGCCTGCCCGTCGTGGTCGTCGGGCTCGTGGCCGCCTCGGCGTTCGCGTACCTGGCCTCGCCCACCGTGCGCGAGCGCATCGCGCTGGGCATCGCCGAAGTGGAGACCCACCGCGAGACCGAAACGCTCACGTCGATGGGCTTTCGCATGAACGCGTGGGAGAACACGCTCGCGCTGATCCGTGAACGGCCGGTGTTCGGATACGGCACCGGCAGCTTCGGCGCCGTGTATTCCGAGCGGGTCCGGCAGCGCTACGACGACTGGCGCGGGGATCCCGGCACGGACCCGCACAACCAGTACCTGATGATCCTCACCGAAAACGGCCTGGTCGGCCTGGCCGCGTTCCTGGCGGTGATCGTCCTCGCGTTTCGCGCGAGCATCCGTTCGCCCGACGGGTACCGCTGGATCGCGCTGGGCGCCTTGCTCGCCTGGTCGCTCACGAGCCTGTTCAACTCGCACTTCCGGACTTTTCCAGAAGGCCACCTGATCGCATTGCTGCTCGGGGTGACACTTGCCGCGCCGCCCCGGCAGACCTCGGGCGGAGGTTGACGCGTGGAGCGCATACCGCACCTGGCGCCGAAGGAGATCCTGGTCGCCTGCACTCGCCGCATCGGCGACGTGCTGCTGTCGACGCCGCTGGTGCGCAGCCTGCGCCGTGCATGGCCGGAGGCTGCGATCGACATGCTGGTGTTTCGCGGCACCGAGGCCATCGTCGAGGCCAATCCCGATCTCCGGCGCGTGATGACGGTCGGCGAACGCGATTCGCTCGGTGCAAGGTTCGGCACCATTCGCAAGCTCTGGAAGCACTACGACCTCGCCTGTTCGACGCAGGCGTCGGATCGCACGACGCTCTACGCGGCGACGGCGGGCAAGGTGGCAGTCGGACTGCTCGATGCGGCGAAGGCACCCGCGTGGAAGCGTGCGTTGCTGGATCGGTGGGTGCCTTTCGACGATCTCAATGTGCACACGGTGATGGCCGGGCTCGCGCTTTGTCCCGCGCTCGGTATCGACGCTGTGCCCGAGGTCGTCGTGTCGTGGCGGACCGAGGACGAGTCGCAGGTATCCCGTGTGTTGCCCTTCGAACGCCAGTCGACCACGTACGCGGTCCTGCACGTTTCGCCGAAGTTCGCGTACAAGATGTGGACCGTGGATGGCTGGATCCAGCTCGCGCGTTGGCTGGCCGAACGGGACATCCGCTCCGTCATCGTGGCAGGTGCCGATGCCGGGGAGATGGCCTACGCCGGCCGGATTGCTGACGGCGCTCCGAGTGCGGTGAACATCGCCGGCAAGCTGGCACTCCCCGCGGTAGGTGCGCTGCTCGACCGCGCTCGCATCTACGTCGGAACCGACACGGCTGTCACGCATATGGCTGCCGCAGTGGGGGTGCCGACGATCGCGTTGTTCGGCCCCTCCAACCCGGTCAAGTGGGGCCCATGGCCGAAGGGGTACGCGGGAACGGAAAGCCCCTGGCCCATGGTCGGCTCGGGGCGCTCCGGCAATGTCGCCCTGATCCAGGGTCAGGCGACCTGCGTGCCGTGTCGCGAGGAGGGTTGCGAACGCCATGTGCGCAGCCTGTCCGATTGCCTCCAGCACCTGCCGGCAGCGCGGGTGATCCAGGCGGCCGGCGACATGCTGGCTTGCGCGCCCGGATAGACGCGTACGCTCTACGCGGTTACGCCGGCCTCGTGCGCCTGCTGGTCCGCGTGGTAGCTGGAGCGCACCAGCGGACCGCAGGCGGCATGGCGAAAACCCATGGCCAGCGCTTCGCGCTCGAATTCCTTGAACCGCGCCGGCTCCACGTAGCGCAGCACTGGAAGGTGGCCCGCGCTCGGCTGCAGATACTGACCGAGCGTCAGCATGTCGACGTCGTGCGCGCGCAGATCGCGCATGACTTCGAGGATCTCTTCGTCGGTCTCGCCCAGGCCGAGCATCAATCCGGACTTGGTGGGAATCGCCGGATGGCGTTGCTTGAATGCGTGCAGCAGGTTGAGCGAGTTCGCGTAGTCCGCGCCGGGCCGCGCCTGCTTGTAGAGCCGAGGCACGGTTTCGAGATTGTGGTTCATCACATCCGGAGGGGAGGCCACGAGCTTCTCCAGCGCTGCGTCGAGCCGGCCCCGAAAGTCCGGCACCAGTACTTCGATGGTGGTCTTCGGCGAATGCTCGCGCACGGCACGGATGCAGTCGGCGAAATGCCCCGCCCCGCCGTCGCGCAGGTCGTCGCGATCGACGCTGGTGATGACGACGTAGTTCAGTCGCATGTCGCGGATGGTGACCGCGAGATTGTGCGGCTCCTCGGCGTCCGGAGGCTTCGGCCGTCCATGCGCGACGTCGCAGAAGGGGCAACGACGCGTGCACAGGTCGCCCAGGATCATGAAGGTCGCCGTGCCCTTGCCGAAGCATTCACCGATGTTGGGGCACGAGGCTTCCTCGCACACCGTGTGCAGGTTGTGATCGCGCAGCGCCTGCTTCACTTCCTGGAAGCGCGCGTTGCCGCCGGCGCGCACCCGGATCCAGTCGGGTTTCTTCAATGCCTCGACGGGCACGATCTTGATCGGATTGCGTGCGGTCTTGGCGGCGCCGGTCTGCTTGACGGTGGGGTCCATGGAATCCTTCAGGAATCGAGGCGTTGCCGGAGCTGGCTCACCAGCCCAACGGCTACGGCTTCGAACGGCGACATGATGCCGAGGTTCCGCGCGCTCGTCACGGCGAGCCCCGGATAGCCGCACGGATCGATGGCCCCGAACGCCGCCAGGTCCGGGTCCACGTTGAAGGACAGCCCGTGATAACAGCAGCCGTTCCGGACCCGCAGGCCGAGGGCCGCGATCTTCGCATCGCCCACGTAGACGCCGGGCCGCGACGGATCACCGCGACCTTCGACGTCCGTCGTCGCGAGAAAGTCGATCACCGCCTGCTCCAGCGATCGAACCAGCGCACGCACCGTCAGTCCGCGCCGCCGCAGGTCGAGCAGCGTGTAGATCACCACCTGGCCGGGACCGTGGTAGGTTATCTGTCCGCCGCGGTCGGTCCGGACGACGGGGATCCCGTTGTCGAAGCGGGGAAGGTGTTGCGCGCGGCCAGCGACACCGACGGTATAGACCGGTGGATGCTCGGTGACCCAGAGCTCATCGGGCGTGCCGGGATCGCGCGCGCTGGTGAAGCCCTGCATGGCTTTCCAGGTCTCGACGTAGTCGGTGAGGCCCAATTCCCGTGCGATGGTGACCGCCTCACGCCTCACGCCCGACCCCTCACGGCTCGATCACAACACCATCACCACCTGCGGGTGATCGCACAGGTCGCGGTACAGCGCGTCGAGCTGTTCGCGCGAGGTGGCGCGGATCACGCAGGTGACCGACAGATACTTTTTCTGCTTGCTCGCGCGCAACTCCACCGATGCGGCATCGAAATCGGGTGCGTGCTTCGTGACGATCTCGATCACCGACTGCGCCAACCCGGGTTCCTGCCGCCCCATGATCTTGATGGGGAACTCGGTCGGGTACTCGATGAGGGAGGGCTGGGGTTCGCCCTGAGTCTGCGTCTGGGTCATTTGTGGGCTCCGGTGGTGCGCTTCAGATCCTGGAACAGCGCGTACATGCGTCGGAACATGGGGCCGGGAACGCCTTTTCCAACCGGGCGGCCGTCGAGCGTGGTGATGGCGAGCACTTCGCGCGAGGCGCTGGTCAGCCACAGTTCGTCGGCACTGCGCACTTCGCCTTCGCTGACGTCGCGCTGCTCCAGCGCCAGGCCGCCGTTTCGGGCCAGTTCGAGGATGACGTCGTAGGTGATGCCGGGCAGCAGCAGGTGGCTCTTGGCGGGCGTCAGGATCACGCCGTCCCGGACGGCGAAGATATTGGCGGCCGAGCCCTCGGTCAGGAATCCGTCGCGCAGCAGGACCGCCTCCGCGGCACCCTGGTCGGTGGCGAATTGACGTAGCAGGACGTTGGCGAGCAGCGCCGTGGACTTGATGTCGCAGCGATACCAGCGATTGTCTGTGGTGGTGACGGCCACCACGCCGCGTTCCACCTGCTCCGGCGATGGGATCGACAGTGGATTCGACATCAGGAACACGGTCGGTACGACATCCTTCGGGAACGAGTGATCGCGCTTGGCCACGCCGCGTGTGACCTGGATGTACACCGACTGGTCCGAGGGCTCGTTGCGCGCGACCAGTTCCGTGACCAGCGCCGTCCACGCCGCATCCGTCATCGGATTGTCGATCCGGATCGCTGCGAGACTGCGCTTCAAACGTGCAAGGTGACCGTCCAGGCGGAACGGGCGACGCGAGTAGACGGGAATCACCTCGTACACGCCGTCGCCGTAGATGAAACCGCGATCGAGGACCGGAATGCGCGCTTCGGCGATCGGCAGGAATTCGCCGTTCAGATGGCAGATCACTTGAGCATCAACCTCACGCTGTCCCAGGCGCGGCCGAAGATGTTCGCCACGCCGATCGCCTCCAGGGCGAGAACCGGGTAATCGCCCAGCGGCTTGTCGTCGAGCGTGACGCGCAGCGTTCCGACGCGCTGGCCGGGCGTGATCGGCGCCACGAGCGGCTGCATGCTCTCCATGCTGGCCTTGAGCCGCTCACCCGCACCGCGCGGCACGGCGAGCGCGAGGTCGCTGTTGAACCCCGCCTTCAGTTCGTTGCGCGCACCCTTGTAGACCGGAAGTGCCGCCACGGCCTGTCCCTTCTCGTAGAGGCGAACGGTGTCGTAGAACTGGAAGCCGTAGTTGAGCAGCTTCTGGCTCTCCTGCGCGCGGGCGGCATCCGAGGCGGTGCCGAGAACCACGGACAACAGCCGGCGCGGCGGCCGTGAGGCGGTGGCGATGAGGCAGTAGCCGGCCGATTCATGGAAACCGGTCTTCATGCCGTCGACGGTGGGGTCGGTACCGAGCAGGCGGTTGCGGTTGTACTGCGTGATGTTGTTGTAGCGGTACTCGCGCATCGAGTAGAGCGGGAAGAAGTCGGGGAACTCGCGGATGACGCTCGCGGCGAGCACCGCGAGATCGCGAGCGGTGGTGTAGTGCTGCGGATCTGGAAGCCCGGTGGAATTGACGAAATGGCTACCCGCAAGTCCCATGCGCACGGCCTGCTTGTTCATCATCTCGGCGAAAGCCTCTTCGCTGCCGCCGACCGCCTCGGCGAGCGCGATGGTTGCATCGTTGCCGGACTGTACGACCATGCCCTTGAGCAGCTCGTCCACGGTCACGGGCTTGCGCGGCTCGATGAACATGCGCGAGCCGTCCGCCTTCCACGCCTTCTCCGACACCGGCACCGTCTGGTCGAGGCTCAGGCGCTTTTGCTTGAGCGCATCGAACACCAGATAGGCGGTCATGAGCTTGGTGAGGGACGCGGGCTCGACCCGCTCTTCCGGATTGCGTGATACGAGTACCTGGCTGGTCTGCCAGTCGAGCAGCACCCATGCCTTCGCAGCGAGTGCGGGCGGGGAGGGCAGGATCGGTGCGGGGGATTGCGCGAACGCGGGTGCGGTAAGCAGGCAAAGCAGGGCGAGGATGAGACGCATGTCGTATCGGGACGAAAATGGAATTGTGAATTATAGGCTCGGGCACCCGCGTGGCTCGACGATCACGTTGCCGCCGCTCGGCCGCGCGGGGAAAATCCCTGCTGGTCCGACACCTTTTTTCAGGAGTGATTCGATATGAAAGTGCTTCTCGCCGCGTTTGTCTGTGCGGCCATCGGCTGGTCGGGCATCGCGCCCGCCATGGGTGCCGGCAAAGGCGATGTGGAAGTGAGCAACGCGTGGGTGCGCGCGACCGTGCCCGGCCAGCCGGTCGCTGGGGCGTACCTGGACCTCCGTGCATCGAGCAGGCTGAAGCTCGTTGGCGTCTCGAGTCCGGTCGCCGAGCGGGGCGAGATCCACGAGATGAAGGACGAGGACGGCATGATGAAGATGCGGGCGGTCAAGGCCGTGGACCTGCCGGCCGGCAAGACCGTGAGCCTCGCCCCCGGGGGCTTGCACGTGATGTTGTTCGGCCTGGCGGAACCGCTGACCGAGGGGCGCAAGGTGCCCCTTACTCTCAAGCTGCGCCGTTCGTCCGGGGCGACCTTCACCCACGTGATCGAGGTGCCGGTAAAGGCGCCCTGAGTTTGCGCGGGCGATTGCCGCACCCCCTTGAAACCTGGCCGCGGGCACACAGATAGGGTTCGCGGACGGCCCGATGCAGCACAGTTTCCCTCGAGGCACGTCCGGTCAAACCGCTTGAAACTTGAACGGCATACGGACAGGAGAGACGACCATGGCCAACATCACCCGATTCACCCCCTTCGACGATTCCTTCGACGACCTGCTGCGCGGCTTCTTCATCCGCCCGATGGCGTTCGAGGGCGGTCAGACGCAGCCCGCCCAGATCCGCATGGACGTGAAGGAAGACGAAGCGAGCTACACCGTGCATGCCGAGATTCCGGGCGTGAGCAAGGAAGACATCCAAGTCGGCATCGACGGCAACCAGGTGTCCATCAGCGCCGAGGTCAAGCGCCGGACCGAGCAGAAGGAAGGCAGCCGCGTGCTGAAGACCGAGCGCTTCTACGGCAAGGCCGCGCGTTCGTTCTCGCTGGCTTCCGAGGTCGATGCCGGTGGCGCGCAGGCGAAGTACGCTGATGGCGTGCTCGAGCTGGTGCTGCCGAAGAAGACCGCGGCGACCAGCAAGCAGGTCACCATCCAGTAACGCGCGTCGGCGTTCGAACAAGGGCCGCCCCTCCCAGGGCGGCCTTTTTCTTTCCGGGCACGGTGCCGGCCATTAGAATGCGCGCTCGCTCGAACCCTTCTCCGCCGATGACCAACGCATCCCTCTCGCCCGCCCAGAAGGCCCACGTCCTGGCCGAAGCGCTGCCGTACATCCGCCGCTTCCAGGACCGGACCATCGTCGTGAAGTACGGCGGCAACGCCATGACGGACGTCCGGTTGCAGGACAGCTTCGCGCGCGATGTCGTGCTGCTGAAGCTGGTGGGTATGAATCCCGTGGTGGTGCACGGCGGCGGCCCGCAGATCGATGCGCTGCTAAAGCGCATCGGCAAGGAAGGCACCTTCGTCCAGGGCATGCGCGTGACGGACGCGGAGACCATGGACATCGTCGAGATGGTGCTCGGCGGCCAGGTCAACAAGGACATCGTCAATCTCATCAACCGCCACGGCGGCAAGGCGGTGGGCATCACCGGGCAGGACGGCGGCTTCATCCGCGCCACCAAGCTGTTGATGCCGAGCAAGGACAATCCGGAAGAGATGCTCGACATCGGCTCGGTCGGCGAGATCACGTCGATCGACCCGAGCATCATCGAGTTCCTCGACAAGGGCGACTTCATCCCCGTCGTCGCGCCCATCGGGGTCGGCGAGGAGGGTGAGACCTACAACATCAACGCCGACGTGGTGGCCGGGAAGCTCGCCGAGATCCTCAAGGCGGAGAAGCTGATCCTGCTCACCAACACGCCCGGCGTGCTCGACAAGGACGGCAAGCTCCTGACCGGGCTCACGCCGAAGCAGATCGACGAACTGTTCGCCGACGGCACCCTGTACGGCGGCATGCTGCCGAAGATCTCCTCGGCGCTCGATGCTGCCCGCAGCGGCGTACGGGCGGTGCACATCATCGACGGCCGGGTCGAGCATTCGCTGCTGCTCGAAGTGCTGACCGACGAGGGCGTGGGGACGCTCATCAAGGCAAAATGAGTTTGTCCCCGAGGGTCTGGATCTTCGACCTCGACAACACGCTGCACGACGCCACCCCGCACATCTTTCCGCACATGAACCGCTCGATGACCGCCTACGTGGTGGAGCATCTGGCGGTGGGCGAGGCGGAGGCCGATGAACTGCGGACCCGCTACTGGCACAAGTACGGCGCCACGCTGCTGGGGCTCATGCGGCACCACGGGGTCGATCCGCACCACTTTCTCTGGCACACGCACCAGTTTCCGGAATTGCCGAACATGGTGCTGGCGCACCCGGCGCTCAAGGCGACGCTGCGCCGCCTGCCAGGCCGCAAGATCCTCTTCTCCAATTCGCCGCAGCACTACTCGCGCGCGGTGCTGCGGGTGCTCGGCATCGGGCGCTTCTTCGACGACGTCTTCACCATCGAGCACACCGGCTTCCGGCCGAAGCCCGACATCGTGGGTTTTCGGCGCCTGCTGCGGCGTCACCGGCTGCATCCGGGTCGCTGCGTGATGGTGGAGGACGCGATCGGCAATCTCGCCACGGCGAAGCGGCTCGGGATGCGCACCGTGCTCGTCGGCCGGACCGGCAGCAAGCCGGCCTTCGTGGACCTCGCGCTGAAGGACGTGACGGGGCTGACGCGGGCCCTCTGGAGATCCTGACGAAGCGGGCACTCGCTTTGTGTACAATCCAGAACTGTAGTGCGTCGGGTGTCGAATCCGGCGCTGCCCACCGCCTCGGGAGAACGCCGCCATGCCCGCTGCCAAACCCGGAGAACGCCGGCTCCAGATCCTGCAGACGCTGGCCGAAATGCTGCAGCAGCCCGCCAGCGAAAAGATCACCACGGCCGCGCTCGCGAAGCGGCTCGACGTCTCGGAAGCCGCGCTCTATCGCCATTTCGCGAGCAAGGCGCAGATGTTCGAGGGCTTGATCGAGTTCATCGAGCAGACCCTGTTCGGACTGGTGAACAAGATCACGGCCGAAGAGACGAGCGGCACCCGTCAGGTGGAGGCGATCATCTCCATGCTGCTGGGCTTCGCCGTGAAGAACCAGGGCATGACGCGCGTACTCATCGGCGATGCGCTGGTGAACGAGGACGAGCGGCTGCAGGCGCGCATCAACCAGCTCCACGATCGCCTCGAATCGCAGGTGAAGCAGTCGCTGCGCTTTGCGGTGACGCAGAACGAGATTCCCCAGGACGCCGACACCGCGGCCCAGGCCAATCTCGTGATCTGCTACGTGACCGGCCGCTGGCACCAGTACGCCAAGAGCGGCTTCAAGCGCAGCCCGCTCGAGTTCGCGGACGCGCAGGCGACACTGCTGCTCTGATCTGCGGCGCCCCCCACCCTGGCCCTCCCCCAGCCAAGCTTGGGGAGGGGATGTACGCCCCTTCCCCCAACTCGGTGTATAGCCCGGGGACATGGTTTACAGGTGTTCGGGGACATGGTTTACAGGTTGCTCGACTTGATGGTCGAGCAAGTTGATGTGCGCGATGCACTGATGGAAGAACATCACGTCGACAACGCCATCGCGTTTGGCGTTGGGCCGCAACCCAAGGCTCTGACCGTAGAAGGCCTTGGGTACGCGATACTGGTGCCCACCAAAGCTCAGCCAGCCGTGCTGCTGAACACGGCGCACCTGCACGCCGTGCTCGTAGTGCGCCACTGGCAGTGTCTCCGGGAAGGCAGTGGCACTGATCCGGTAGCGCGTGGCCGGCACCTGCATGTCCAGCGACTCGTGCGGGCGTTCGAAGTTGTAGAGCGCGCGCCAGCCATCGAAGCCGTCTTGCGCTTGGCGCAGATCGGCGAAGCAGCGGCGCCCGAGCACTTCGGCCTTGAGGCTGCGGTGGAAACGCTCGTCCTTGCCCAAGGTCTGGGGGTGATAGGGCCGCGAGTGCCCCACCCGGATGCCCAGGCGCATCAACCACACGCCCAAGGGCGTGTAGGGGTGATCGGGGCTGTTGCCCCAGGGTGCCCCATTGTCCATGACCATACGCCGCGGCAACCCGTAGCGACGGAAGGTGCTGCGCAGGCTCGCCTGAACGCCGCTGCCTTGCTCGTCGGGCAGGGCTTGCAGGCACAGGCTGAAGCGCGAGTGATCGTCCAGTACCGTCAGCGGATGGCAGCGCCCGCCGGCACTCAGGCCCACGTGGCCCTTGAAGTCCATCTGCCACAGATCGTTGGGCCGCGGGTGTTCGAAGCGCACGAAGGCGCGGTGCTTGGCCGATTCCTGGGCTTCGATCAGTCCGTGGCGCTGCAGGATCGCGTGCACGGTGCTCACGCACGGGACCGCAACGCCCCGGCGCGCGAGCACGCACTGAAGCTTGCGCGCGCCCCACGCCGGATGCCTCTGGCGCAACTGCACCACCTGTTGCTCCAAGGCGGCCGCGCTGCGCCCGGGCGAGTGGTGGGGACGGCGCGAGTGATCGGCCATCGCTTGGCCCTCGTGCCAGCGCTCGATCCACTTGTCGCCCGTGGGGCGACTGATCCCAAAGCGCCGACACAGCTCGCTCTTGTTCGCCCCCGCTTGCGTGGCCAGCCTCACGAACTCCTCCCGTGCAGACATGATCGACACCTCCGTCCAAGGCATGGCTGCACTCCTTTCGACTCCAGGATGACAGCCTCAAGGTGTAAACCATGTCCCCGAACATGTGTAAATGATGTCCCCAGTCCATACACTCTGTTGGGGGAAGGCGGGGATGGGGGCTCGGCGACAGCCGAACTCAGGCGCTAGCCGCCACCTCGGAATGCGCACAGACCCGGCACGCCGGATCCTTCGACACGCGGATGCTGCGCCATTGCATGGTGCGCGCATCGAGCAGCTGCAGGCGTCCCACGAGCGGATCGCCCACACCGGCCAGCACCTTGAGTGCCTCGGCCGCCTGCATCGAACCGATGATGCCCACCAGTGGCGCGAACACGCCCATCACGGCGCAACGCACTTCCTCGAATTCGGCATCTTCGGGAAACAGGCATTCGTAGCACGGACTGTCCGCTCGGCGCGAATCGAATACCGCCACCTGGCCGTCGAAACGCACGGCCGCACCGGAGACCAGCGGGCGGCGATGTTTCACGCACGCGCGATTGACCGCGTGTCGCGTAGCGAAATTGTCGCTGGCGTCGATGACCACGTCGGCCTGGGCCACCAGTTCCTCGAGCCGAGCGCCGGCAACACGCTCGCGCACAGCGGTGACGACGGTCGACGGGTTGATCTGTCCGAGCGTGGTCCGGGCAGATTCCACTTTCGGCTGGCCGACGCGGTCGGTGAAATGCACGATCTGGCGCTGCAGGTTCGTGAGATCCACCGTATCGGGATCGCAGAGAGTGATCCGTCCGACGCCGCTCGCGGCGAGGTAGAGCGCTATCGGCGAACCGAGACCACCTGCGCCGATCACCAGCGCGTGCGAACCGAGCCATCTCTCCTGGCCGTCGATCCCGACCTCGTCGAGGAGGATGTGGCGGCTGTAGCGCAGGAGTTGGTCGTCGGTCATCGCAACAATTCTCGCTAGCGAGTCCAGCCCTAAAGACGAGGGACGGCCGGCTTTCGCCGGCCGTCCCTCGGGCCCATCCTATTTTCTATTGACGATGTTCAGCGCCTTCAGCAGGTTCAACGCTTCGTTCAGCTGATAGTCGCTCTTCGAGACGATGTCCGGCGGCGCATCGGTCTTGCCGTTCTCGTCCGGCTTCGGCGCGGGCGTCGCGGCAGGCGTCTCTTCCTTGGGAGGTTCCTTCTTCTCCTGCGGATTGGACAGGCGCTTGCCCAGATCGGCCTCGCGCATGCGCAAGCCCTGGTCGGTGTTCTCGCTGATCGTGGCTTCCTCGACCACGATGTCGGGCGTGATGCCCTTCGCCTGGATCGAGCGGCCCGCCGGCGTGAAATACCGCGCGGTGGTGAGCTTGATCGCAGTGCCGTTGCCCAGAGGCAGGATGGTCTGCACCGAGCCCTTGCCGAAGGACTGCGTGCCCATCACGACGGCGCGTTTGTGATCCTGCAGCGCACCCGCGACGATCTCCGACGCCGAAGCCGAACCGCCGTTGACCAGCACGACCATCGGCACCTTCTTCACATCGGGCGGCAGCTTCTTCAGGTAGTCGTCCTTGGAGCCGCGCAGGTAATGCTCGGGCATCGCCATCAGCTTCATCTTCGCGTCTTCGGTACGCCCTTCGGTGTACGTGACGAGCGAGCCGGGCGGGAGGAACGCGGCGGAAACGCCGACGGCGGTGTTGAGCAGGCCGCCCGGATCGTTGCGCAGATCCAGCACGATGCCCTTCATCGGTACGTTGCTCGCCTTGAACACGGTTTCGATCGCCTTGCCCAGTGCCTCGCCCGTGTGCTCCTGGAACTGCGTCACGCGGAAGTAACCGTAGCCGGGTTCGATCAGTTTCGACTTGACCGACTGGATCTGGATCACGGCGCGGGTCAGCGTGATCACGCGCGGCTTCGCGTCGCCCTTGCGCACGATGGTGAGCGTGATCGGCGTGTTCGGCTTGCCGCGCATGCGCTTGACCGCATCGTTGAGCGTCATGCCCTTCACGTTGGTGTCGTCGAGCTTGATGATGAGATCGCCGCTCTTGATGCCCGCGCGGAACGCCGGGGTGTCCTCGATGGGCGAGACCACCTTCACGAATCCGTCTTCCATGCCCACTTCGATGCCGAGGCCCCCGAACTCGCCCTGCGTGCCCACCTGCAGTTCCTTGAACGCTTCGGCATCCAGGTACGCCGAATGCGGATCGAGGCCGGAGAGCATGCCGTTGATGGCTTCGCTGATGAGTTTCTTGTCGTCGACCGGTTCGACGTAGTCGGCCTTGATGCGGCCGAACACTTCCGTGAACGCGCGCAGGTCCTCGACCGGCAGCGGCCCGGGAGGATCCTTCTGCGCCACCGCGGAGAAATTCAGGCTGACCAGAATGCCCAATATGGCGCCCATCAAGATCAACCCTGCCTGCTTGACTCTGATACCCATGCTGCGAATCTCCGTGTGGCTTCGAACTGTCGTGGTGAGGTGCCGCTCGGGAACGGCTAGGTGGCGGGCTGGACGCGTACGGCCGGAAGGCGAGGCTTCAGCGCAGGTTCGACCAGCTTAACGGATCGAACGGCCTGCCCTGAAATCGCAATTCAAAGTATAGCCCCGTTTCCTCGCTGCCCCCGGTCGCACCGGCGGCGGCGACCGCATCGCCGCCGCGTACTTCGTCGCCGGTACGCCGGAACAGGGCTTCGTTGTTGCCGTAGAGGCTCATGTAACCGTCGCCGTGGTCGACGATCAGGAGGTTGCCGAAGCCGCGCAACCAGTCGGCAAACACCACCCGCCCGGCCGCCACGGCACGCACTTCCTGGCCGGCGCGGGTGCGGATGAAGATGCCCTTGGAAGAAAATCCGCGCTCACTTCGTGGACTGCCGAAGCGGCTGGAGAGTTCCCCTGCCACCGGCAGTCGCAAGCGGCCCTTCAACTGCCGGAAGGCCCCGTCGCCATCACCGGGCTCGGGAACGGCCTGATTGGCCACCGGCGGTTTCTTGCCCTTGGGCGCCTTGGTCGGTTTGGATGCCTTGGCGCGCGCCAGTTCGCGGGCGAGCCGCTCCACCAGTCGGGTGAGGCGCTCCTCGTCCAGTTTCAGGGTGGCGAACTCGCGCCGCTGCCGGGTGATCTGCTCCGAAACCGAGGCCAGGACCTGCTGCCGGCTCGCCTTCTCGCGCTCGAGGGTGCGGCGTTCGTTGTTCTGGTTGCGCTCGATGGCCGCCAGTTCGACGGACTTGGTACGGGTCGCCTCGGTGATCTGCGCCAGCGACGCCAGGCTGTCCTGCAGTTCGTTGATGACCCGGGCGCGGGCGCGCGAGACGTAGGTCAGGTAGTGCAGGTCTCGGGCGATCTGGTTCGGGTCTTCGTGCGCCAGGAGCAGGCGCATCGGCTCCACCTGTCCGTGCAGGTAGCGGTGGTGCAGGGCGCGGCCGATCGCTTCCTGCTGAAGGGCGATACCGGCCTCGGCGCGCCGGGCCTGTTCGGCCAGATCCGCGAGCGTCGCCTTGGTTTCGGAGCGCCGGGCGCCCAGTTCGCGCAGCTTGCGATTGGTCTGGCTGATGGCGCGTTCGGAGTCGCGCAACTGGTCGGCCGCTTCGCTGCGCGATTCCTCGGCGCCAGCGATGTCCTTCTCCAGCGCCTCGAGCCGTTCGCGCAGCGCGTCGAGCTGTTGCTTCGGCGCGTTGCGGGGAGCCGCCTGCGCCCCCAGCATGACGATCGCGAGCAGTGCCGCCGCGAGAATGCGCAAACCGTCGCTCAGCCCCGGGCCTTGCCCTGCGCGGCGACCGCCTGCACGCGGGCTGCGATCGCCGCGGCGTCCCCGAGGTAGTAGTGGCGGATGGGCTTCAATGCGTCGTCCAGTTCGTAGACGAGCGGGATGCCCGTGGGCACGTTCAGTTCCACGATGTCGGCGTCCGAAACCCCGTCGAGATACTTGATCAGCGCCCGGATCGTGTTGCCGTGCGCCGCGACCAGCACGCGCTTGCCGGCGCGGATGTCGGGTGCGATCGCCTGCTCCCAGTACGGGAGGAAGCGCGCCACGGTGTCCTTGAGGCATTCCGTGAGCGGCAATTCCTCCGGCTTCAGGCTGCCGTAGCGCCGGTCCTTGCCCGGATGCCGGTCGTCACTGGGCTCTAGTGCGGGCGGAGGCGTGTCGTAGCTCCGGCGCCAGATCAGCACCTGCTGGTCGCCGAACTTGGCCGCGGTTTCGGCCTTGTTGAGCCCCTGCAGGGCGCCGTAGTGCCGCTCGTTCAGACGCCACGAATGGCGGACCGGGAGCCACATGAGGTCCATCTCGTCGAGCACCATCCAGAGCGTGCGCACGGCACGCTTCAGTACCGAGACATGGGCCTGATCGAATTCGAAGCCCTCGGCCTTCAGCAATCGTCCAGCGGCGCGCGCCTCGTCCCGGCCGAGGTCCGACAGGTCCACGTCGGTCCAGCCGGTGAAGCGGTTCTCGCGATTCCAGACACTTTCTCCGTGGCGCAACAGCACGAGTCGATGGGTCATGCGGGGGTTCCGTCGTTGAAGCGAAGTCGCAGTCGTTGGGGGTCGATCCGCTATCATTCTAGCCGTGAAGCTGCTTCCGCCGCGCGGCGCGCCGGCGCCGTGAGGTCCGGCCGGATGGACTTCGCGGATCGACTCCGCGGTCCCGCCACTGCGGTCGCGCTCGCCGCGTTCGGGGCGATGGTGTGCCTGCCGTTCCTGTCGCCGGATGCCTTCGAGCCCATCGGTTCCTTCTTCGGCGAATGGTGGGCGTTCCTCTTCGGCCTCGTCGGCGTCACGCTGGTCGCGCTCGCCCGGCTGCGCAATGCCGGTGCCGCACCGCGCGTCGTCCTGGTGCCGCTGGCTTTTGCAGCGCTCATCGCGCTGCATGCGGCGACGGGATGGGCAGCGCACGACCGTCTCGCTTTGCTCGCATGCCTATACCTGCTGTGGGCAGCGGCGATCATGTGGGCGGCGCGCGTGCTGGCGGACGCGCTCGGCCCGATCCGCCTCGCCGTCGTGCTCGCCTGGTGCATCGCCGCCGGGGCCTTGGCCAGTGCACTGGCGGCCATCGTCCAGTCGCGCGGTTGGCTGCCCTGGTTCGGCGGGATGATCATTCCCGTGTCCGGCGGGCGGGCTTACGGCAATCTCGGACAGCCCAACCATCTGTCCGACTACCTCGCACTCGGGCTGGTGTCGGTCGGCTATCTGTATTCGGCCGGTCGAGTCCGGCTTCCCGCGCTGATCCTGGCCGTGACGGTACTGGACTACGGCCTGACGCTTTCGGCCTCGCGCGCCAGCTGGATCTACCTCGTCGTGCTGGTCGCCGGCGCGGGGTTCATGCTCCGTCGTCTGCCCGCGGGTTCCGGCCGGCGATTGCTGGTCGGCGCCGCCCTTGCGGCAGGCATTTTCGGCGTTCTTCAGGTCGTGGCGGCAGCGGGACTTTTCGCGAACGATCCGACCGCCGTGACCATCGCGCAACGGCTTCCCACCCGGGCTTCCGCGGGGGAGGAGCGGTGGACCCTCTGGGCCGGCGCGGCTCAGATGTTCCTGGATGCGCCGTGGACCGGTGCCGGTTTCGGGCGGTTCCCCGGCCGCTTCTTCGAGATCGGACCCACCCTGGATCCACCCTGGCCCGATATCGTCGCGCCACATGCGCACAACCTGCCGCTGCAAGTGGCGGCGGAACTGGGCTTGCCGGGGTTGGCAATCCTTGCGGCCGGCCTCGTCGCCTGGGGCCTCGGCGCGAAGCGGGCCGCCGCTTCGCCCGAAAAGGCCTGGCTCCTCGGCCTGTTGATCGTCATCGGCATCCACAGCTTGCTCGAGTATCCCCTTTGGTACGCCTATTTCCTCGGCATCGCCGCGATCGCGCTTGGTGCGAGCGACGAGGCTCGCCTAGAATTCGGCCGTGCCCGCCTTGTCCCGCTGGGAGCGGCGGCCGCGCTGGTGCTCGGCTGGTTCGCCTGCGTCACCGTCATGTCCGACTACCACGTGCTGCGCGACTTCCAGGTGTTCCGGCGGCGCGCGATGCTGGCTGAGGGAACGGATGCGGTGACGCGTCGTCTGCTCGAGCTTCAGCGCCGGTCGATGCTGTCTTTCCTGGTGGAACTGGGTTTTGCTCGCGCGATCGAGGTGGATCGTGCACGCCTCACCGACAAGCTGGCACTCAATACCCAGGTGATGCGCGTGTTTCCCGAACCGGACGTAGCCTACCGACAGGCGCTGTTGCTGGCCCTGGCCGGCGAGGCGGCGCAAGCGCAGGTGCAGTGGAATCGCGCTTCCCGGCTGTATCCGTCCGACGCCCACGCATGGATCGAGCGTGCCCGCGAAAGCCGTCAACCCGAACTCGACGCGCTCGTTCAGTTCGTCGAGTCCAAAGGAGAGAAGTCTTGAAGTTCGTGCAGGACAACATCTGGCTCATCCTGATCGCCGTGGCCAGCGGCCTCGGATTGCTGTGGCCACTGGTCGCGCGGCGCCTGTCCGGCATCCCGCAGGTGAGCACCAGCGAAGCGGTGCAGCTCATCAATCGTCGCGACGCCCATGTGCTCGACGTGCGCGAGCCCGGTGAATTCGGCAGCGGCCATATCGGTGGCGCGCGCAACATTCCGGTGGGTGCGCTCAAGTCGAGGCTCGGAGAGATCGATAAGTGGAAGGACCAGCCGGTGATCGTGCATTGCGCCACCGGCAACCGTTCCCAGGGAGCGGCTGCCGCTCTCAAGGCGGCTGGCTTCAAGGAAGTGTTCAACCTGCGAGGCGGCATGGGTGCCTGGCAACAGGCCGGGATGCCGGTGGAGAAGAAGTGAATGGCGGAAATCCGCATGTATTGCACGGCGACCTGCCCTTACTGCAATGCCGCGGAGCGCTTGCTGCGAGCGAAGGGGGTCCAGGACATCGTCAAGATCCGCGTCGACCTGGAGCCCGCGCGCCGTGTGGAGATGATGGAAACGACCGGCCGCCGCACGGTGCCGCAGATCTGGATCGGCGCCCGTCACGTCGGCGGCTTCGATGATCTGTCCGAGCTCGACCGTGAAGGTGGGCTCGATCCGCTGCTCAAGGCCGCAGTCACGTAGCATCGGTTTCACAGGGTGCTGCGCTACACTAGCGCCCTTTTTCCGTTCCCCGGAGCCGACATGGCCGAAGCCCAGGCACCCCAGCCGCAGTTTTCCATCGAGAAGATCTATGTGAAGGACGTTTCGGTGGAGATCCCGAACGCTCCCCAGATCTTCCTCGAGCGCGACCAGCCCGAACTCGAGTTTTCCTTCAGCAACCAGGCGCAATCGCTGGGCAACGATTTCCACGAGGTGGTGCTCACCGCCACGGTGACGGCCAAGCTGAAGGACAAGACGGTGTTCCTGGTCGAGGCGAGCCAGGCCGGCATCTTCATCGTGCGCGGCATCCCCGATGGCGACCTGGAGGCGGTCTACGCGATCACCTGCCCGACCATCCTCCAGCCCTATCTGCGCGAGACGGTGTCGGAGATGACGGTGCGGGCCGGCTTCCCGCCCGTATTTCTGGCGCCGATGAACTTCGATGCCATTTTCCAGCAGCGCAAGCAGGTCCAGCCTGCGCCGGCCGCCACCCACTGAGTCTCGGCGAGGCGACCGGGTGGCAGCCGCCGCACGATTCGGACTGTTGCTGCTCGCTTTGGTCGCGGTTGCGCCGGTCCGCGCGGCGCTTGAGTTCCGCTCCGTGGGCGACACCCCGGCGATCCTCTACGACGGACCTTCGCTCAAGGCGAACAAGGTGTTCGTGGCGAGCCGCGGTTCGCCGATGGAGGTGGTTTCCACCCTCGAAGGCTGGGTCAAGGTGCGTGAACCCGGCGGCCAGCTCGCCTGGGTCGAAGCGAAGTCGCTCGGCACGAAGCGTACGGTCAGCGTGAGCGTCGCAACGGCCCAGGTGCGCGCGGCGCAGGCCGAGACCTCGGCCCTGGTGTTCCAGGCCCAGCAAGGGGTCATCCTCGAACTGATCGAGCACTCGGGTGCATGGGTGCACGTCCGCCATCGCGACGGCCTCACCGGATACGTGCGCGCCCATCAGGTCTGGGGCCTGTGAAGATCGCGGTGCTCGGCGCCGGCGCCTGGGGCACGGCCTTCGCGCTGACGCTGGTCGATCGGCACTCCGTCACGCTCTGGACCTGGCAGAAGGACCATTGCGATGCGATGCGCGCGGACCGCGAGAATCGCGATTTCCTGCCGGGCTACGCGTTGCCGCCCGCGATATCGATCGAGCACGATCTTGCCCGGGCGGTCGAGCAGGCAGAGCTCGCCATCGTCGCCACGCCGGTGGCCGCGCTCCGGTCCACCCTCGCAGCACTGGCGAGCAGCAGCCGCGTGCCGGTGGTCTGGCTGTGCAAGGGGTTCGAAACCGGAACCGCGCGCTTTCCGCACCAGGTGGCCGAGGAAACGCTCGACCGCTCCGTGCCGCGGGCGGCGTTGTCGGGACCGAGCTTCGCCGATGAAGTGGCGCGCGGATTGCCCGCCGCCATCACCCTCGCCTCCCCCGATGCAGGCTTCGCCGAAGCCACGGCCCGTGCGCTCCATGGGGCACGGCTGCGCATCTACTCCAGCGACGACCTGATCGGCGTCGAGGTGGGTGGCGCGGTGAAGAACGTCATGGCCATCGCGGCAGGCGTCTCGGACGGACTCGGATTCGGCCTGTCGGCGCGCGCGGCGGTGATCACACGCGGATTGGCCGAGATCACCCGCCTCGGCGTTCGACTGGGGGGCAGGACGGAGACCTTTCTCGGCCTTTCCGGCGCCGGCGACCTCATCCTGACCTGTACCGGCGATCTGTCGCGCAACCGCCGCGTGGGGCTGGCACTCGCCCGCGGCGAGCCGATCGCGAAGGTGCTGTCCGACATCGGCCATGTGGCCGAAGGCGTGCCGACGGCCCGGGAGGTGCGGGCGTTGGCTGCCCGGCACGGCGTGGAGATGCCCGTGACCGAAGCCGTGTGCCGCCTGCTCGATGGCGAGATCAGCGCGCTCGAGGCTGCGGAGGTCCTGTTGAGACGCGATCCCGGGGCGGAGCACCGCGGCTACTGACCGGCGCCCGGGAAACCAATCTGGCGCCAGGCCTGGTACACGGCGACGGCAACGGCGTTCGAGAGGTTGAGCCCCCGATTGCCCGGAACCATCGGCAATCGCAGCCGGTGCGACGGTGCGAAGGCGGCAAGTACTGCCTCAGGCAGCCCCCGCGATTCCGGCCCGAACACGAGCACGTCGTCCGCTTCGTGCTGCACGTCGAAGGCGGCCGTTTCCCCGAACGCGCTATACGCGAAGCGGCGCCGTCCAAGCTTGGCCATGCAGGCGTCGAGATCGGGATGCACCGTGACGCAGGTGAGTTCGTGATAGTCCAGGCCCGCCCGGCGCAGGTCGCGATCAGCCATGCGAAAGCCCAGCGGCTCCACCAGATGGAGACGACAACCGGTGTTCGCGCACAGCCGGATCACGTTGCCCGTGTTGGGCGGGATTTCCGGCTCAAAGAGAACTACATCAAACATTTAGCTTGCCTTTAGTGAGGAAGTGCATTAGCTTTTCCCATCTAAGGCACGGATGGTGCTTGATTTGTCCGCCAAAGAAAACGGCATTTCGCCGGCGTCCAGCCCGTGGCTGGGGGCTCATGTCGCGGGAGTGTGCTGATCCATGGCTAGACCGGAGAAAGTCCGGCTCGGCGAGATCCTGCTGCAGCAGGGGCTGCTGAAGGAAGACCAGCTCAAGGCGGCTCTGGACGACCAGAAGCGCACCGGGCGTCGTCTTGGCCGCGTGTTCGTCGAATCGGGCTTCGTGACCGAGGAACAGATCGGTGAGGCGCTCGCGCGCCAGTTCAAGATCCCGTTTGTCGACCTCAAGCATTTCAACGCCAAGCCCGAAGTCCTGGCGAAGCTGCCGGAGTCGCAGGCGCGCCGCTTCCGCGCCATGGTGCTGGAGGAAAGCGGCACCGCCCTCACCGTGGGCATGGCCGACCCGACCGATCTCAACGCCTACGACGAGATCACGCGTTTCCTGAAACGCGACGTGCAGCTCGCCGTGGTGGCCGAGTCGCAGCTGCTCGCGACCATCGACCGGATGTATCGGCGGACCGAACAGATCTCCGGCCTGGTGCAGGAACTGGGCGAGGAGTTCGAGGACACCGGCGTCGATTTCGCATCGCTCGGCGTGCCCGCCGCGACCGAAGACGCGCCCGTGGTCAAGTTGCTGCAGAGCGTCTTCGAGGACGCGGTGCAGGTGCGCGCTTCCGACATTCACATCGAGCCGCAGGAACGGAGCGTGGTCATCCGCTTCCGCATCGACGGCGTGCTGCACCTGCAGACCGAGGCCGAGCCGAAGATCGCCGCGCCGCTGGTGCTGCGGCTGAAGCTCATGTCCGGCCTCGACATTTCGGAGAAGCGCCTGCCCCAGGACGGGCGCTTCAACGTGAAGGTGCGCAACGCCCAGGTGGACGTGCGGATCTCTTCGATGCCGACGCAGTACGGCGAATCGGTGGTGATGCGGCTGCTCAACCAGTCCGGGGGCGTGCTGACGCTCGACCGCCTCGGCATGCCCGCGCCGATCCTCGAGCGGTTGCGCAAGGTCATCCAGCGACCGAGCGGGATGATCCTCGTGACCGGGCCCACGGGCAGCGGCAAGACCACGACGCTCTACGCGGCGCTCGAGGAGCTCAACACCACCGAGCGCAAGATCATCACCGTGGAGGACCCGGTGGAATACCGGCTCCCGGGCATCAACCAGGTGCAGATCCACGAAAAGATCGAGCTCACCTTCGGGCGCGTGCTGCGTTCGGCGTTGCGGCAGGATCCGGACGTGATCCTCGTGGGCGAAATGCGCGATCAGGGCACCGTGGAAACCGGTCTGCGGGCCGCGATGACCGGTCACCTGGTGCTCTCGACGCTCCACACCAACGACGCCGTGTCCACGCCGATCCGCCTGCTCGACATGGGCGCGCCGCGCTACATGGTGGCCATGTCGCTGCACCTGGTGCTCGCGCAACGTCTCATCCGGCTGGTGTGCGAGAGCTGCGCGCAGCCCTATACGCTCCAGCCGAACGAGCACGAGTGGTTGCGCCACGACCTCGGTGACCGGGTCGACGGCTTCAAGTATCGCAAGGGGCCGGGTTGCGGCCAGTGCAACAACACCGGCTACGTGGGTCGCACCGGCGTGTACGAGATGCTCGAGATGACGCGCCCCGTGGTCGAGGCGGCGAACGCGGGCGATCCGTCGGTGTTCGTCAACGCGGCTCGCTCGCAGATGGGCGGGCGCACCCTGCGCCGTGCAGCCGTCGAGCTGGTGGTGCGCGGCCGCAGCACGGTCGATGAAGCGATGAAGGCCTCCAGCGAGTTCGACGACTGATGCCCCACTTTGCCTATAAGGGGCGCAACGCCGCCGGCGAGTTGGTGCGGGGCGTGATCGAAAGCGCGGACAGCACGGCGGTGGCCACGCAATTGTTCGCGTCCGGCGTCACGCCCGTGGAGATCGGTGCGACCTCGGCACCGCGCAAGGGCGGCATCAACCTCTTCGGCAGCGGGCGAGGCAAGGTCGAGCACACCGAGCTGATGCTTTTCAGCCGCCAGATGCATGCACTGCTCAAAGCGGGTGTTCCGATCATGCGTGCGCTGGCAGGCCTGCACGATTCGAGCGTCAATCCGGCCTTCAAGGATGCCATCAAGGGCGTGCGCGAGAGCCTCGACAGCGGGCGCGACTTCTCGGCGTCGCTCGCACGCCAGAAGGGCGTGTTCAACCCGTTCTACATCGCCATGGTGTACGTGGGTGAAACCACCGGCCGGCTCGAAGAGATCTTCCTGCGGCTGTTCCATCACCTCGAGTTCCAGGACTTCATGCGCGGCCAGGTGAAGTCCGCGCTTCGCTATCCGACCTTCGTGCTGGTGGCCATGGCCATCGCCATCGTGATCATCAACGTGTTCGTCATCCCCACCTTCGCCAAGGTCTACGCGGGGCTGGGTGCCAAGCTGCCGTTGATCACGCAGTGGCTGATCGGTTTCTCGAATTTCATGGTGAACGGTTGGCCCTACATGCTGCTGATCATCGTGGGCTCGATCGTCGGGTTCATGGCATGGGTACGCACGCCGGAGGGCCGGCTCGGATGGGATCGCTTCCGGTTGCGCATTCCGGTGGCTGGAAAGATCGTGCTGAAGGCCACGATCGCCCGCTTCGCCCGGAGCTTCGCACTCGCCACCCGCAGCGGCGTGCCCATCGTGCAGGGCCTCACGCTGACCGCCCAGACCGTGGACAACGCCTGGGTCTCGGGGCAGATCGAGCGCATGCGCGAAGGCGTGGAACGGGGCGAGAGCGTGCTGCGCACCGCGACGAACTCGGGCGTCTTCACGCCCGTGGCGCTGCAGATGATCGTGGTCGGCGAGGAATCGGGCGCGCTCGACGACATGATGGACGAGGTCGCGGACATGTATCAGCGTGAAGTCGAGTACGAACTCAAGACGCTTGCAGCCCAGATCGAACCGATCCTCATCGTGTGCCTCGGCGTGCTCGTGCTGATCCTTGCCCTCGGCGTGTTCCTGCCGATCTGGGACCTCGGCACGGCCGCGCTCAAGAAGCCATGAACCTGAACCGTACCGCGCCTGCCGGCCGCGTCCGCTACGACCTGATGGTGGCGGCCACCATCGTCGTCGTGCTGTGCATCGCGCTGGTCGAACGGCTGTTCTACTACGAGGAATACGCCGAGAAGACGGTGACCGAACTCACGATCACCAACATGCGCACCGGCCTCAACCTGCGCAAGATGGAGATGTTGACCCGCTTTGCCCAGGGTCAGCCGGTGGAGGTGCTGGGCGAGAACCCCATGGTGTGGCTGCCGGCGCCGGCGCCGAACTACTCGGGCGAATTCCAGGGCTATGCCCCGGAGCAGGCCGGCGACGGCATCTGGTACTTCGACCGGGGCGCGCGCGAACTCGCCTATCGCCCTAACCGGATGCGTCACTTTGTGCCCGGTCCGGATGGCGTGCGGGAAATACGCGTCAAGGTCGCGCGTCGCGCGCCCGCCGCCGTCGGGGCGACGGAGCCCAGGCCGCGACCGTGGGAGGGTGTCGCACTGGTGCTGGCCCGGCCCTATGCGTGGTTCTGAGCCTCAAATCCTGGCATGCAAGCTGCCTAACTGGACTTAAGACCTCAGCGTTTTTCGACCATTGCGTTGGAAAAATGCTGCCATACTTCAAGTCCCAGACTTAAGGGATTGATCAAGATGAAGAAATCGGCAAATGGTTTCACCCTTATCGAGCTGGTGGTGGCAATCACGATCATCGCCATCCTGGCAGCAGTTGCCTTGCCGCGGTACATCAGCCTGCAGAGCCAGGCGCGCGCAGCCAAGCTGTCGGCCATCTACGGATCGGTCAAATCGGCGGCGGCGCTCGCCAAGGCGCAGTGCCAGGTGGACCTGGCGGGGGTCAGTCTCAACCCGCGCTGCACCAACACCGCAGGATTCGTCGACATGGATGGCATTGCGATTGCGATGGTGAACCAGTACCCGGCCGCGAGCGGACAGGGAATCGTCGCTGCGGCGCAGATCAATCCTCTCAGCGATGGCATCACCCTGACGGTCACCGGAAACATCGTCACCTTTGCGATCAACGGCGGTACGGCGCCCAACTGCCAGTTCACCTACACGGAGGCGATCGCCCCGGGCCAGTCCCCGTTCTACTCGCCGCTGTTGACGAGCGGATGCTGAATCCGCAACCAGAGGAGTAAGGCCACCGCAGTGAGATGCGCGGCGGCCCCTGCAAAAAAATACGTTGCACCACGAATCTTTCCATCATCACTTCCTGATCGGAGTTCAACATGAAACAGCAGCACAGTGGCTTCACCCTCATCGAACTGGTGGTGGTGATCGTGATCCTCGGCATCCTCGCGGCGGTTGCGCTGCCGCGCTTCATCGACCTGTCGACCGAAGCCCGCACTGCGGCGGTCCAGGGTGTCTCGGGTGCAATTTCGTCCGCGGCGGCTATCAACTACGGCGCGCGCGTGGTGACTTCCACCAAGGGCGCCGCCATCCAGGGCACGTCCTGCACGGACGGCGACATCAGCAACATCATGCAGACGGCGATCGATACCACCAAGTACAGCATCAGCGGCGCCGGCTCATGCACCACCTCGGGCACGACGATCTCCTGCGCCGTGGCGGACGTTGCGGTGCCCGCCATCTCGGCGAGCGCCACGCTGATCTGCATTCCTTGATCCGCGGCCACTGACCACTTGCGCGAATGCCGCCGGCGCTTGACGCCGGCGGCTTCATCCCGTGCTCTCGACCATCAAGCCGTCGTCATGAGCGAGACCGGGAGACTCCGCGCGAGGCAAGCGGGCTTTACCCTTGCCGAGCTGATCGTCGTCATCCTCATCGTCGGCATTCTCGCGGTGTTCATCCTGCCGCGGTTCTTCCAGACGCAGGACTTTGAAGCTCAGGGCACCTTCGACCGGGTGCTCGCCACCGTGCGCTACGCGCAGAAGGCGGCCATCGGCGCGCGCTGCAACGTACGCGTGACCTTCGCGGGCAACAGCCTTTCGGCTGCCTTCGAAACGGTCGCCCCCTGCACCGGCCCCGTGCTCGATCCCGTCAAGGGCGGCGCCATCGGCGTCACCGGGTCCTCGGGCGCCACCATCGCCGGCACCACGTTCGTCTACGACGCGTTGGGCCGTCCCACGCCGGGTCCGGTCACCGTCAGCGTGGCTGGCAGGACGTTCACCGTCGAAGCGGAGACGGGCCATGTCCATCCGTGAGCGTGGCCTGTCGCTGGTCGAGCTGATTCTCTTCATCCTGATCGTCGGCATCGGGATCGTGGGCATCCTCGGGGTGCTCAACCTGACCGCCGCGCGCAGTTCCGATCCGCTGATCCGCAAGCAGGTGCTCGCCATTGCCGAAGCCCTGCTCGAGGAGGTGGAGCTGATGCCGTTCACGTATTGCGATCCGAACGACGCGAATGCCTCCACCGCGACCAGTACGGGCGGCTGCGCGACGACGGTCGAGACGCTCGGGCCGGAAGTGGCGCAGGGGGAGAGCCGTTACAGCACAACTTCTCCGTTCGACAACGTGAACGACTACCACAACTTTTCCATGGCCGGCATTCGCGATCTGTCGAATACGCCGATCGCAGGGCTGGAGGCCTACAGCGCTTCGGTCTCGGTCACCGCGGGCGGTCTTGGTCTGGCCAACGCCGAAGTCCTGCAGATCGCGGTCACCGTGACCGGGCCCGGCAACGAATCGACGACGCTGAACGGCTACCGCACGCGCTACGCGCCCAACAGCCTGCCATGATGCCAATGCACGCATCGCGGCGAAGTCACGGTCTCGGCTTCACCCTCATCGAAGCGGTGGTCGTGATCCTGATCTCGGGGATCATCTTCGCCGTCGTCGCGATCTTCATCCAGAAGCCGGTACAGGGCTATGTGGACGCCACCCGGCGCGCGGAACTGTCCGACATCGCCGACACGGCCGTACGTCGCATCACGCGCGACCTGCGCCTGGCACTGCCGAACAGTGTCCGGGTGAACGGCAACTACCTGGAGTTCCTGCTCACGACGGGCGGCGGTCGCTATCGCGCCGAGCAGACCTCGGCCGGCGCGGGCAACATCCTCGACTTCAACCTGCCCGCCGGCGACGCGAGCTTCGACGTGATCGGACCCGTGCCCGCGCTGGCGGCGGGCAACCAGATCGTGGTCTTCAACCTCGGTACGGGTTTCGCCGGCGGCGATGCCTACCAGGCCGCCGGCAACAATCGCGCGGCGTTCCAGAGCGTCGCCGGCAGCACCATCACCCTGAGCGCAGCGAAGCGCTTCCCGTGGCAGTCGCCCGGGAAGCGCTTTCACGTGGTCGAGACCGCGGTTACCTACGAGTGCAACGTCGCGAGCGGCGTCGTGCGCCGGTATTGGGGCTACGGCATCAATGCCGCCCAGGTCGCTCCGCCGGTCGGCGGCAGCAACGCCCTGCTCGCCACCAGTGTGAGCGGCTGCGGGTTCACCTACAACCCGAACGAACTCAATCAGCGCTACGGCATCGTGTCGATCCGCCTCGCGCTGACCCAGTCGGGCGAGACCGTCACCGTGCAGGCCCAGGCCCATGTGCCCAACGTCCCCTGAGCGCGGCTTCTCGCTGGTCACCGCACTGTTCCTGCTGGTGGTGCTGGCGTTGCTCGGCGTGTTCATCGTCTCCGTGTTCGGCCTGCAGCAGTCGGCGCAGGCCCTGGACGTGAGCGGCACGCGCGCCTATTCCGCCGCGCGCGCGGGGGTGGAATGGGGGTTGGTCCAGGTCATGGACCCGGACAACAACGATCCCCTGCTCGTGCCGGCGAATCCGCAACCGCCGGCCTGCTTCGCCACGCAGGCCGTGGCGCCGGGCGCGGCCTTTTCCGGTATCGCCGTGAGCGTTTCCTGCGCCGTCACGACCACCACGGAGCTCAACCGGAACGTGGCCGTCTACCTGCTCACGTCGACGGCGACTTCGGGATCGGGCACCGCCTTTCCGATCCAGCGCCAGGTCACCGCGACGATTTCGCGCTGCACGGATCCGACCGGCACGGCACCGCGATATGCCTGCCCGTGAACCCGGTGCCGGAAGCGGAACGCATCGTGCATGGCATCCGATGATCCCACTCGGCTGAGCACGGTCCGGATGAAACTCTGCGGCAGACTCCTGGCATTCGCGGCGCTCATGATCGTCGCCACGAACGCGGCTGCGCTGCGCATCGGCTTTCACGAGGCGAGTTCCGCCGGTGTGAACGCCGGAACCGTCACCGTGACCGTGCCCGCGAACGTGCGGGCCGGCGACGTGATGGTGGCGGTCGTCAACGTGCGCAGCAACGCGGCGGTGACCGCGAACGCCGCGTGGACGGTGATCCGCAACGACGTCAGCACCGGGACCAACATGCGCCAGGTGCTCTACTACCGGGTGGTGACCGGTGCCGAGCCCGCGAACTATTCGTGGACCTACACCAGCACCCGCGCCGTGGCGGCGATCCTCGCGTATCGCGGCGTCGACCTTACGACGCCGATCGCCGCGAACGTAGGGCAGGCCAACGCAAGCGGCGGAAACATCACCGCGCCGACGGTCAACACGGGCGCCGCGAACGCGATGCTGGTGTCCTTCTTCGGCACCCGGGACACGACCACGATCACCTCCCCGGGCACCATGACGGAACGCGTGGAGGACGACTCGGGTGGGACGGGCGTGACACTGCTGGTCGCGGAAGAGTTTCGAGCCACCGCCGGATTGACCGGTACGCGCGTCGCGACCGCTGCCGACAACGCGGTCAACATCGGCCAGAGCATCGTCCTGAGCGCCCGCACGACGGCGCCTTCGCCGGTGGCGGAGTACCGTCTCGACGAGACCACCTGGAACGGCACCGCCGGCGAAGTGCTCGACTCGAGCGGCAACGGATTGAACGGCACCTCGGCGGGGGCCGCCCAGACGACCACCACCAACGCGTACCTTTGCCGCAGCGGGCAATTCAACGGCACCACGAGCCGGGTCGACGTGGCGGACAACGCGCTGCTGGACATCCGGAGCACGCTCACGGTCACCGCGTGGATCCGCCCGGGCGCCATTCCGGCGGCCGAGTTGAAGTCCTTCCTGTCGAAGGACGACAACTACGAATTCCACATTGCGACCAATGGTCGCGTCAACTGGTGGTGGAACGGCGGCGCGGCTGAACTGTTCACCGCCAACAACACGGTCGCCGTCAACCAGTGGACCTTCGTGGCCTTCGTCTTCACCCGAGGCGGACAGTCGATCTACGTCGGCGGGCCGTCCTCCGCTGCTGCCTTGTCCCAGTCCGGCACGGATCAGCAACAACTCGCGCAGAACACGCTGAAGCTCCAGATCGGTGACGACCAGGATTTCAGCGGGGGAGCGCGCCGGTGGAACGGGCTGATCGACGAGGTGCGCATCTACGACTACGCATTGACGCAAACCGAGGTGGAGGCCATACGAACCTCCACGCGGACCTGCCCGACGCTGCTCTCCGCATTCGCGGTGACCTCCTCCGCCACGGCGAGCACGTGCGTGGCGCAGAGCGTGACCATCCGCGCGATCGACGCGCTCGGCAACACCATCCCCGGCTATACAGGGACGGTGAATCTTTCGGCATCGATTGCCCGGGGCGGCTGGGCGGCTTCGCCCACCTCCGGTCCGGTCACGGAGAACGGCAACACGAACGACGGCATCGCCAGCTATACCTTCCGTGCCGCCGACAATGGCCAGGCGACGCTGTTGTTGTCGAACCAGAGTGCCTCCAACCTCACGGTGACCGCCACCGACAGCATCACGGTGAGTGCCACTGGCGTGTCCGCGGCCATTGCGTTTCGCGACAACGCCTTCGTCGTCGACAGCACGGATGCGCTCGCCAACGTGCCGGTAGCCGGCAGACCGCATGCGATGCGCGTCACGCTCTGGCGCAGGGACACCTCGCAGACGCCGGCGAACTGCGCCGTGGCGACCGATTACGGCTCGAACCGGACCCTCAAGGCCTGGTACACGGCGAATGCGAGTCATCCGGCCGGGGCCACCGCGCCGTCGATCAATGGCGGTGCGGCCCTGGGCACGGCAGTGCCGGGTGCTACCAATCTCTCGCTCGCCTTTACCGCGGGTGTCGCGACGTTCAACCTGACCACGGCGGACGTCGGCAAGTACACGTTGAACCTGCGCGACGATACCCGGACCTTCGCGGGCGCGGTGGACATCGACGGGTCTTCCCCGACCCTGACCGTGCGGCCGTTCGCCCTCGCGATCACGAACGTGCAGAAGGGCGCGACCGTCAATCCGGAGGGCAGTGCCACCGCCGGCAGTCGCTTCATCGTCGCCGGCGATACCTTCTCGGCGACCGTGGGCGGCTACCTCTGGGCCGTCGCGGACGACGCGAACAACGACGGCGTTCCCGACGCAGGCAGCGTTTTCATCAACAACGGGCTCACGCCGCGCTTCGCATGGGCCACGCAACTCGCGTCGTCGAACAATGCGAGCTTCTTCTCGCCGACGGGCGGTACGCTCGGCACGCTGAGCGGGACCACCGGTCTCGCCATCGCCAATTACTCGGGCGGCGCGGCCACGGTCGCCGACCTGCGCTACCCGGAGGTGGGGAGCATCGGCCTCACCGCCACGGCGACCGGCTATCTCAACACGTCCGGCGTCGACCTCACGGGCAACGCCGTCAACGCCACCAGCGGCCAGGCTGTCCGCGTCGGGCGCTTCTATCCGAACAATTTCGCGCTGCTGACCGGCGCGGTCGTGACGCCCTTCTGCGGCAGTGCGGTCGCCGGGTTCACCTACATGGACCAGCCGGCCCTCACGCTGAATTTCGGCCTCGAAGCCCGCAACCTGCTGAATGCGCCGACCGTGAACTATCGCAGTACGGTCTACAACGTGGGTACGGTGTCCTACGTGGCCGAGAACGCCGATGCCGGCGTGAACCTGGGCGGGCGGCTTTCGGGAATTCCCGCGGTCGTCTGGACCAACGGCGTCTACACCGTCAACACCACCGGGGCGATCTTCGGTCGCCCGACGGTGGCACCGATTCCGGACGGGCCCTTCGAGAGCCTGCTGTTCGGGGCGATCGTCACTGACCCGGACGGCGCGCGCGTCGCCTCACCCGACCTCAACGCCTCTGCCGTCGGCTGCGGCGGCGGCTGCGATGCGCGCCGCATCGATGCGATCCCGACCCGGATGCGATTTGGGCGGCTGCGCATCGGCAATGCGCTGGGTTCGCCGGCGATCGCATTGCCGGTTCCGATCACCCTCGAGTACTGGAACGGGACCGGATTCGTCCGCAACGCGCTGGACAGCTGCACACGGCTCACCAACACCTCGATCGGCTTCGGCAACTTCCAGAGCGGGCTGGCGGCGTGCAATACCTCCGGGACACCGACGGGCGCCAACGCGATCACGTTCAGTGGCGGACAGGCAACGAACTTCCGGCTCAGTCCGCCAACCGTCAGGGGTTCGGTGGACCTCACGGTGAACCTCCGGACCACCGCCACCGGCAATACCTGCAGCGCGGGGGCCTCCTCTGCCGCCTCGGCCGCCAGCCAGGCCTGGCTCCTGGGCAACTGGGGAGCGCTCACTTACGACCAATCGCCCGTCGGGCGTGCCTCCTTCGGCCAGTTTTCGAATGCGACGGACATCATCTACCAGCGTGAACAGTACTGATCGGGAGCGCGCGTCGAGATCCCGTTGAGTTCCCCGCGATTCGACCGATAACAAGGCAAGGTTCTTGCTCTAATTTGCATTGACCACAATGAGTTATTAGTTTAATTTCAAGCGAATTCTGCCTTTTGGTCCGCCCGATGTTGTCCCGATTGAAAAAATCCAGGCCAGCGCAGTGGTGCGCCGTGGCGGTTCATCCACGGCGCGTGGAACTTGCGCAAGTCGTGCGCGAGGGCGCGGGTCGTCCACGCGTGCGCCTGTTCGCGTCGGTGCCGGTACAGGGTTCCGAACTGGACGCCATGCAGGCCTTGCGGCGCCAGCAGCGACTCGAGCAGTTCCGGGTTACCACGGTGCTGGAACCCGGCGAGTACCAACTGCACGTGGTCGAAGCGCCGAACGTACCCGAGGCCGAACTCAAGACCGCGGTGCGCTGGCGCGTCAAGGACCTGCTGGAGTATCCGGCCGAGACTGCGACGGTGGACGTGCTGCCGATGCCCGCGGATCGCGGCGGGCGCGGGCGCAGCGTGTTCGCCGTCACCGCCCGCAACGATCACATCGCCTGGTGCATGAAACTGTTCGAGGATGCGAAGGTACCGCTCGAGTCCATCGACATTCCCGAACTGGCCCAGCGCAACATCGCCGCACTCTACGAGGAGCCGGGGCGCGGGCTCGCGTTGCTCACGTTCGGCGATGCCGGAGCCATGCTGACCATCACCTCCGGCGGCGAGCTCTACGTCTCGCGCAGCTTCGACGTTTCGGCGGAACAACTGGAGCGCGCGGATGGCGAGACCCGTACCGCGCTGCTCGAGCGCGTGGTGCTCGAACTGCAGCGCTCGCTCGATCACTTCGACCGCCAGTTCGGCGGCGTTCCGGTGGCGCGCCTGCTGATTTCACCGCTGTCCGGTGCGCAGGGCGTGCGGCAGTTCCTCGCCGACAACCTCTACGTCCCGGTCGACGTGCTCGACCTGAACGACGTTCTCGATCTGCAGGAAGCCCCGCAGCTCGCTTCGCTCGAAGCGCAGACCCGCGGGCTGCAGATCATCGGTGCGGCGTTGCGCGAAGAATCGACGCGATGAGCCACCAGATCAATCTGTTCAATCCGGCGCTGCGCAAGACGGCTGTCGTGCTGCCCGCGCGCCAGATGCTGATCGGCTGGGGAGCGTGCGCGGCCCTGATGCTGGCGTTCTATGGCTGGCAACTGGTGCAAGGCAATCGCCTTGCGGGCAGCGACCAGGAATCCGCCGCCAAGGTGCAGCAACTGCAAGCGGAAGTTGCCACCCTCGGCACCCAGATCTCGGCACGCAAGCCCTCGCCGGAACTGCAGGCCCGATACCAGCGCAAGCTCGGCCTCCTCGCGGCACGGGAAGACGTGGTCCAGCTGCTGCAGGGCGGTTCGCTGGGCAACACCGAAGGTCATGCCGACTACCTTCGGGCGTTCGCGCGCCATTGGCTCGAGGGCCTGTGGTTGACCGGCCTGACGGTGGTCGGTGCCGGCAACGACATCGTCGTCGAGGGCCGGACGCTCAAGCCCGAACTGGTGCCCGACTACCTGAGTCGGCTGGGCCGCGAGCCGGTGCTCAAGGGACATCCGTTCAACCGGTTGCAGATGCGGCGTCCCGAGCCGGAACCGCAGGGTGCCGGCAAGCCCCCGCTGCAGCCGCGCTTCGTCGAATTCAGCGTCGCCACCGAAGGCGAACCCGCCAGTGTCGTGATCGGGGGCAAGCCGTGAAGGGCGCGTGGGCGCGTTACGCGGCGAAGCTCGACGCGATGGCGGGGCGCGAACGGCTCATGGTGTTCGTCGCGGGCGCCTTGCTGATCGCACTGGCGATCTGGCTGATCGCGGTTCAGCCACTGTGGGATCGAAATCATCGTCTCGCCGCGCAGGCGGCGGCGCAGCGCGACAACGTGGCCACGCTCGAGGCCCAGAAGCGTGAACTCGAGTCACGGCTCGGCGCGGGTCCGGACGCGGAACTCGCGCGCCAGATCGAGGAGGCGGATCGTCAGTTGCAGAGCCTCGAAACGTCACTGACGCAGATGCAGAGCGGGCTGATCGAACCCGGACGCATGCCCGCGCTGATCAAGGGGATGGTGGGGCGCACGCCGCGCCTGCAACTGGTGGCCATGCGGACGTTGCCTGCTACGCCCCTGGTCGACAGATCCGTCGACCAGTCCGCGACCGACACCGCGAAAGCCGGCAGCGACGGCAAGGGTGCGAGTGACGCGGGCATCTACAAGCACGGCATCGAAATCACGCTCGAAGGCCGCTATCTCGACCTGCTCGCCTACGCGACGCAGTTGGAGGAGATGCCCACCCGCGTGATGTGGAACCGCACTCGCATCGATGCGCACGACTTTCCGCGCGTCACGATGACGCTGACGCTGTACACGCTGAGCCTGGAGCGCACATGGCTCACGATCTGATCCTGCGCGCGCTGCCGGGGCTTGCAGTGGCGCTGGCCGCTGCGGGCGCGGTGGCCGAGACCTTGCCCGATCCTACCCGGCCGCCCGCCTTCCTGTTCGCGCCCGTGGACGGCGAAGCCGCGGAGAAAGCGAGTGGCGGCTTCCAGCTGCAGTCGGTGCTGATCGGACCCGGGCGCCGCAGCGCGATCATCGGTGGCCGTCACCTCTCGGTCGGCGACCGGCTGGGCGAGTTCACGCTCGTCCGGGTCGGCGACACCGAGGTGGTGCTCAAGGGGCCGGAAGGTTCGCGCACGCTGAAGCTGTTTCCCGCCGTGGACAAACGCGTGGCCCAGGCTGCGGAGCCCGCCCGGGGTATCGGGTCGCGCGCGTCGAAGGATCCGGCCCAGCCGTGACTCAGACACAAGGCAGAACATGACCAGAGCAATCGTGATCGCATTGATGGCCGCGCTGGCCGGCTGCACGACGTTCCAGCCGCGGCAGGGCAAGACCCTCGACCGGATCGACAAGGAGATGGAGTCGGGCATTGCCGAACGCAAGGCCGTGAAGGAATCGGACGCGGTGTCGCAGGCGCTGCTGCCGCCGGTCGTGGTCGAGATGCCGAAGCTCGATGGCAAGCCGCTCGAGCCGCGGTTCGACCTGTCGGTGGTGAACGCGCCCGCGTCCCAGGTGTTCATGGCGATCGTTTCGGGCACGCGCTACAGCATGGTGGTGCACCCGCTGGTGAAGGAAACCATCTCCGTTTCGCTCAAGGACGTGACGGTCATGGAGGCGCTCGACACCATCCGCGAGCTGTACGGCTACGACTACAAGCAGGTCGGCTCGCGCATCCTGGTGCAACCCGCCGCGATCCAGACCCGCGTATTCCAGGTGAACTACCTGATGAGCCAGCGGCGCGGCCGCAGCGACGTGCGCGTGAGTTCCGGTGCGATCTCGGACACCGTGGCACCCAGCGCCGGGCTGCCCGGCTCGCCGGGCGCGTCGCCCGCGCCGGCGATCCCGACGGCGGCAGGAGCACTGCCCGGTCAGGCCGCGACCGCGAGCCAGGCGATCGTCGGCAGCCGCGTGGTCACCACCAACGACACCGACATGTGGAAGGAACTGACGGACGCGCTCAAGGCCATCGTCGGCACCGAACCGGGCCGGCAGGTGGTGCTCAGTCCCCAGTCGGGCGTGATCCTCGTGCGGGGGATGCCCGCGGAGATTCGTGCCGTGGAGGACTATCTGCGCGCGACCCGCGTCGTCATCGAACGGCAAGTCATGCTGGAGGCGAAGATCATCGAGGTCGAGTTGTCCGACGGCTATCAGGCGGGGGTCAACTGGGCTGCGTTCCGCGCCGGCGACAATTCCCGTGTGGCCGGCGGCGTGATCGTACCCGGATCGAACCTCACCACCAGCGGGACGCTCTCCACGCCCACCGCCCGCGCGGCCGACGGCAGCATCCTCGCGAGCTCGTTGCTCACTTCGAATCCCGCCTCGCCCGGCAACCTCTCGACCGGAGTGGGGGTGCCGGGAACGTTGTTCGGGCTCGCGTTCCAGACCGGAAACTTCGCGGCGCTGCTGTCGTTCCTCCAGACCCAGGGCAACCTGCAGGTGCTGTCGAGCCCGCGCATCGCATCGCTCAACAACCAGAAGGCCGTGCTCAAGGTCGGCAACGACGAATTCTTCGTCACGAACATCACCACGACGACGCTCACGTCGGTGGCTGGCGGAACCACGCAATCGCCCTCCATCACCGTGCAGCCGTTCTTCTCCGGCGTCGCGCTCGACGTGACGCCGCAGATCGACGAGAACAACCAGATCATCCTGCACGTGCACCCGTCGGTGAGCGAAGTGGTCGAGAAGACCAAGAACATCGACCTGGGCACCTCGGGCAACTTCCGGCTGCCGCTCGCTTCCAGCACCATCAGCGAGAGCGACACCATCGTGCGGGTCTCGGACGGCAACATCGTCGCGATCGGCGGCCTCATGCGCGAGATCACGCAGCGCAACCGTTCCGGCGTCCCCGGGTTGTCCAACATCCCCGGTGTCGGCAACCTGTTCCGCTCCACGGCCAACTCGGCGCGCAAGAGCGAACTCGTGATCCTGATCAAGCCCACCATCGTGCAGGGCGATGCCTCGTCGCAGAAGGATCTCGAGGACGTCCGCAACCGCATCCGGTCCTACGATCGCGCGGACCGGCCGGGCAACGACTCCATGTGGGGCGACGGGAACTCGAAGTGATCGAACCCCGCTAGCTGACCCCCGACGAACCGCCATGTATCGCGCGCATTTCGGCCTTCGTGAGCCGCCCTTCGGCATCACGCCCGATACCAGTTTCGCCTTCTCGGCCCAGGCTCACCAGGAGGCGCTGAACACGCTGCTGGTCGCGCTCGGTGGCGGCGAAGGCTTCATCAAGATCACCGGTGAAGTGGGCACCGGCAAGACGCTGCTGTGCCGGCGCCTGCTCGCGACGCTCGGCGACGAGTACGTCACCGCGTATCTGCCCAATCCGCTGCTGGAACCGCGCAGCCTGATGCTGGCGCTCGGCGAAGAGTTCGAGGTCGAAATGCCACGCGACGCCGACGAGCACCATCTCATGCGCACGCTCAATCACGCGCTGCTCGATCAGGCCCGTGTGAACAAGCGGGTGGTGGTGCTGATCGACGAGGCGCAGGCGATGCCCTTGCCCACCCTCGAAGCACTGCGGCTGCTGTCGAACCTCGAGACCGAGAAGCGCAAGCTGCTGCAGGTGGTGCTGTTCGGCCAGCCCGAACTCGACGCGCGACTCGACGAGCCCTCGGTGCGACAGTTGAAGCAGCGCATCACCTTTCATTACCGCCTCGGCGGATTGTCCCGTTCCGAGATGCGGCACTACCTTTCGCACCGCCTGCGGGTCGCCGGCTACGTCGGGCCCGACCTGTTCTCGGGTCCCGCCATGGGGGCGTTGCATCGCGCGAGCCGCGGCGTGCCCCGCCTCGTCAACATCGTCGCGCACAAGTGCCTGATGCTCGTGTTCGGCCAGGGTGGCCATCGCGTGCTCCGCCGCCATGTGGTGGCGGCCGTGCGCGATACCCCGTCGGCCCGCCGGAGCGGCTTTCCCTGGGTCGTGACCTCCCTCGTCGCGGTTGGGGTGGCGGGTATTTTCGTGCTCCTGGCGGCATGATCCGGTCCGGCGCAGGGCGCCCCGGCCGGAGGGGCAACGAGGGTTCCGGTCACGCTATCGCCGTCCCGGAAGCAGTCTCGTGAGCGTCATCAACCGTGTCCTTGTGGATCTCGAGAAGCGGCATGCGCACAGCAGCGATGCACGTGCGGGCACGCCCGAGATCCGCGCGGTGGGCTCCGAGCCGGGACGCGGCGGTCGAAAGGCGCTGTTCGCCCTGCTGATCGTGCTCGCGATCGCGGCAATCGCCACCATCGGTTGGCAGTGGATGTCCACCAGGACTCGCACCCAACCGGCTGCGCCGGCACCCATCGCCGAGGCGCCGGTCACGCGCCCGCCCGTGACTCCGCCTTCGCCGCCGGTGGAAGCTCCGGCAACGGTGGTCGCGCCGATACCTGTGGCAGCCACCGATGCACCGGTGCCTCGGGAGGCCTCCGCGCCGTCGCCACGCATCAAGGACCCCGAGGCCGCGCCCGAAGCTGCTGCGCCGCCGCCGATCGCGAAACCCAAACCGAAGCCCGCAGCGCCGAAGCCTGGTGTTGAAGCGGCTTCCCCGCCCGAGCCGTCAGGGGAAACCGCGATCGAAAAGCGCGAGCGCCCGCTCAGCGCGGCGGAACGCGCCGAGGCGCAGTTCCGCCAAGGTGCGACCTCCATGCAGCAGGGCCGCATGCGCGACGCCGAGGCGGGTTTTCTCGCGGCGATCGCGCAGGATCCCGGGCACGTGCCTTCCCGGCAGGCGCTGCTCGGGCTCTACCTGGAGGCGCAACGCAAGGACGAGGCGGAGATCCTGCTGCGAGACGGATTCAAGGCGGGAACCCGCCCGCCGTCCTGGGTGATGCTGCTGGCCCGTCTCGAAGCCGATCGCGGCGACCTGGGCGGCGCGGTCAACACGATGCAGAACCACCTCGACATCGGCCGGCAGAACGGCGACTACGCCGCGCTGCTGGCTGCGCTGCTGCAGAAGCAGGGTCGGCACAAGGAAGCGGCCGAGCAGTACCAGGCTGCGATCGGGCTCGGATCACCGAAGCCGGCGTGGTTCATGGGACAGGGCATTTCGCTGCGGGAACTGGGTCGGCGCGAAGAGGCCAGTGCGGCGTTCCAGCGCGCACTCGACGCGGGCGGGCTGTCGAGCGAACTCAAGCTGTTCGTCGAACGCCAGATCGCCGCGTTGAGATTGCCGCCGTAGACGGCGGTCAATCGTTCAACAGCGTGCGCGCCACGACCCAGCCGCGCACGGATGCGGCGCCCGCGAGCTTGAGCGCGGCGGCAGCCTCGTGCAGCGTCGCACCGGTGGTCATCACGTCGTCGACGACCGCGACATTCAGGTTCGCGATCGGCCGGCGGCAGCGAAACGCTCCGCTGACATTGCCGCCGCGCTGATCCACGGGCAGGGTCGCCTGGGGTGCGGTATCCCGGTGACGCTCGAGCAGGTCCGGTACGAGGCGATCTGCGAATCGCGGCGGCAACGCCGCCGCGATTTCCGCCGCCTGGTTGAAACCGCGGACGCGCAGCCGCTGGGGTGCCAATGGCATGGGAACGACCAGGTCCGGCACGGGTTCTCCGAGCACGCTTCCGGCGAGCCAGTGGCCGAGGATGGGCGCGATGGCGAGGCGGTCGCCGTACTTGAGCGCCGGAATGAGCGCGTCGAACGGGAACACGTAGGGCGCTCCGGCGCATACGCCATCGTAGGCGGGCGGTCGTCGCAGGCATTTTCCGCAGCGCTCGCCACCAGGGCTGGGCAGGGCACACACCGGGCAGCGCGCCGGATCGAGGGCCGGCACGTCCGCACGGCAGGCTTCGCACAGGCAGTGTCGAGCCTCGCTGGCCAGGCACAGCACGCAGCGTCCCGCGATGCGGCCACGAATTCCCGCCAAAGCGGCGCGCAGGCGTCCGTCCCGGATTCCGATCATGATTGCGCCCGGCGAAAGGAGCCGGTGTCACGAATGTTCGAGCAGACATGGTAACGACGGAGCGGATGAAAGCGACAGACTGGCGCCGGTTGCGGCGTGCGCGCGACCGGGCAGCACGAGACTACGAGCGCGCGGCGGCATTGCCCGATGAAGTGGGGCGACGGATGCTCGAACGGCTCGACGTGGTGCGCCTGACCGACGGCGCGATCCTCGATGCGGGCTGTGCGACCGGCACGATCACGCGATTGGTCGCGCAGCGCTATCCGCGCGTGCCTTTGCTCGCCCTGGATTGCGCACCGGAGATGCCGAAGCAGGCGAGCGTCGCGCTGCCCGCCATGCGGCGCGTGCTGTCGACGTTGGCGGGAACCTCGCCACGCTGGCTGGCCGGGAACCTGGATGCGCTTCCCGTGGCTTCGCGTCGATTCGCACTTGCGTGGTCGAATCTCGCGTTGCAATGGGTTGCGGATCCCGTGGCCGCGTTTTCCGAGTTGCTGCGCGTGCTCGTCCCGGGCGGATTGCTGATGTTCTCGACCCTCGGGCCGGACACGCTCAAGGAGTTGCGGGCCGCTTTCACGGCGGCCGACGATCAGGCTCACCTGCACAGTTTTCCCGACATGCACGATCTCGGCGACCAACTGGTGCACGCGGGCTTCGCCGATCCGGTGATGGACATGGAGACGATCACGCTCACCTATCCTTCCGCCGATGCACTGTTGCGCGAACTGCGCGGCATGGGATCGATCAATGCGCTGCCGGAACGGGCGCGGGGACTCGCCGGCCGGTCGCGGTGGCGGCGGATGATCGAGGCGCTGGAGACGCGTCGTCGCGAAGGCCGCATCCCCGCCACCTTCGAAATCGTCTATGGACACGCGTGGAAGCCGGAACAGGGCCCGACCCACACCGACGACGGGCGTCAAGTGATCCGCATTCACCGACCTGCACGCCGTGCCTGACAGTGGGCGTACGAGGGTTGGACATAGAGGGATTGGACGCAATCGCGAGTACCGTTCCAGCTTGCTTCGCAGGAGAGGCCTATGCTAGATTCCCGGGGCTTTTCGAGGGGTCCGGGGGTCGGAGCCTGCGGCATGAACGAGGCAGTGGCGGCGGAGGCAGTGCGCGGTCCGGCGGCGGGTTACACGCTGGTTGTCCGGCGCAATGCGTCGCTCTCGCCTGCCGGTCGCCGGTGGTTCTTCATCTCGATCCTGACGGTTTCGCTGGGAATCGCGACGGGATGGGCGCTCAATGGCGCCTGGTACGTGCTTCCGTTCGCGGGCCTCGAGATGGCGGTGGTTTATCTTGCATTGCTGGTGGTTGCCCGCCAGGGTGGCGATCACGAGTCGATCACGATCGACGCTGATCGGGTGGTGGTGGAGCAGACCCGGATGGGCAGGACGGCCAGACACGAATTCAACCGGCAGTGGGCGCAGGTCGTGGTGGCCCGGACCGGACGAAAGAGCGCGTTGTGCATGCGGTCGCATGGTCGCGAAGTGGAGATCGGCGAGTTTCTCACCGATGAGCAGCGCAAGGCGGTCGCGAACGATCTGCGCCGGCGGCTCGGAAATACTTGATCAAGGGGGTTGTGGAAGCATGACGAGAACGATGAACAGGTGGCTTGCCACCGCTTTCGCAACCACCTGTGCCCGCGGCGCATTCGCCGGCGAGCTCAACCTGCAGGAGCCGACGACCGCGATCGCGTCGCAGATCTACAGCCTGCACACCTACATCCTGATCGTCTGCATCGTCATCTTCGTGCTGGTGTTCGGCGCGATGTTCTACTCGATCTTCAAGCACCGGAAGTCGGTCGGCCACAAGGCCGCGCATTTCCACGAGAACACGACCGTGGAGGTGATCTGGACCCTGATCCCGTTCCTGATCCTGATGGGCATGGCCGCGCCGGCCACCAAGACCATCATCGCGATGAAGGACACCAGCAACGCCGACATCACGATCAAGGCGGTCGGCTACCAGTGGAAATGGGGCTACGAGTACATCCGCGGCGAAGGTTCGCTCGCGGGCGTGAGCGACGGCATCAAGTTCTATTCGAATCTCTCCACCACCATGGACCAGATCTACGACAAGTCGGTCCAGAAGAGCGAGAACTACCTCCTCGAGGTGGACAATCCGCTGGTGGTGCCGGTGGGCAAGAAGGTGCGCATCCTCACCACGGCGAACGACGTTATCCATGCTTTCTGGGTGCCCTCCTTCGGTGTCAAGCAGGATGCGATCCCCGGGTTCATCCGCGACACCTGGTTCACGGCCGAGAAGACCGGCGAGTTCCGCGGTCAGTGCGCGGAGCTGTGCGGCAAGGAACACGGTTTCATGCCGATCGTCGTGAAGGTCGTGACCGAAGAAGAATTCAAGGCCTGGGCTTCGAAGCAGGCCAAGGACACCGGGGCGCCCGCCGCCGAAGCGGCCGCGACACCTGCACCCGCTGCAGCGGAAAAGGTGGCCGCTGCGCCCGCCGGTGCCGTTGACGGCAAGAAGACATTCGAGGGCGGTTGCGCCGCCTGTCACATGACCGGCGTGGCCGGCGCTCCGAAGGTCGGCGAGAAGGCCGTGTGGGCGCCCCGCATCGCGCAAGGCAAGGACGCGCTCTATGAGCACGCGCTCAAGGGCAAGGGCATCATGCCCGCCAAGGGCGGCAACGCCGCGCTTTCCGATGCCGAGGTCAAGGCGGCCGTCGATCACATGGTGAGCCTGTCGAAGTAGTCGACAGGCCTCCCCGCAAGCGAACATCAGCAGCAAACCGATCAGGAGTTCGAGCATGGAAGCCGTTCACGATCACGGGCACGATCACGATCACGCGCACTATCCCGGCGGCGTGATGCGCTGGATCACGACGACCAACCACAAGGACATCGGTACGCTCTACCTGTGGTTCAGCTTCGCCATGTTCATCACCGGCGGCATGCTCGCCCTGGGCATCCGCGCCGAGCTGTTCAAGCCCGGCATGCAACTGTGGGAGCCGGAGTTCTTCAACCAGCTCACCACCATGCACGGACTGATCATGGTCTTCGGCGCGATCATGCCGGCCTTCGTGGGCTTCGCGAACTGGCAGGTGCCGATGATGATCGGCGCGCCGGACATGGCGTTCGCGCGCATGAACAACTTCAGCTTCTGGCTGCTGCCGCCCGCGGCGATGCTGCTGGTGGGTTCGTTCTTCGTGCCCGGTGGTGCGACGGGCGCCGGCTGGACCCTCTATGCGCCGCTGTCGATCCAGCAAGGCATGGGCATGGACATGGCGATCTTCGCGGTGCACATCATGGGCGCCTCGTCGATCATGGGGTCGATCAACATCATCACCACGATCCTGAACATGCGGGCGCCGGGCATGACGCTCATGAAGATGCCGCTGTTCGTGTGGACGTGGCTGATCACGGCCTACCTGCTGATCGCGGTGATGCCGGTGCTGGCCGGGGCGGTGACGATGCTGCTGACCGACCGCCACTTCGACACGCACTTCTTCAACGCCGCCGGTGGCGGTGACCCGGTCCTGTACCAGCACGTGTTCTGGTTCTTCGGGCACCCCGAGGTCTACATCATGATCCTGCCGGCCTTCGGCATCGTGTCGCAGGTGCTCCCGGCCTTCGCACGCAAGCCGCTGTTCGGTTACTCGTCGATGGTCTACGCGACCGCGTCCATCGCCATCCTGTCGTTCATCGTCTGGGCGCACCACATGTTCACCGTGGGCATGCCCGCGGCCGGCCAGCTGTTCTTCATGTACGCGACGATGCTGATCGCGGTGCCGACCGGTGTGAAGGTGTTCAACTGGATCGCCACGATGTGGCGCGGCTCCATGACGTTCGAGACGCCGATGCTGTTCTCCGTGGGCTTCCTGTTCGTGTTCACCATGGGCGGCTTCACCGGGCTGATCCTCGCGATCACGCCGGTGGACATCCAGCTGCAGGATACGTACTACGTGGTCGCGCACTTCCACTACGTGCTCGTGGCGGGTTCCCTGTTCGCGATCTTCTCCGGCATCTACTTCTGGCTGCCGAAGTGGACCGGCCACATGTACGACGAGACGCTCGGCAAGGTGCATTTCTGGTTGTCGATGATCTTCTTCAACCTCACCTTCTTCGTGATGCACTTCCTCGGGCTCGCCGGCATGCCGCGGCGCATTCCCGACTATGCACAGCAGTTCGCCGACTTCAACATGATCGCGTCGATCGGTGCGTTCGGTTTCGGGCTGACGCAGCTGCTGTTCTTCTACGTGGTGGTGAAGTGCATCAAGGGCGGCGAGAAGGCTCCCGCGAAGCCCTGGGAAGGGGCGGACAGCCTCGAGTGGACGCTGCCTTCGCCGGCGCCGTACCACAGTTTCGAAACCCCGCCCATCGTCAAGTAAGCGGGAGTCAGCTGTGGAATCCATGGGCGCGCCGCGCGACGCACGGGCAGCAGGCAGGATGAAGACCGTCCTGCTCCTCGTGTCGATCGCGGCTGCTTTCTTCGTCGGCATCATCCTGCGTCGCTGGGTATGGGCCTGAAGTCCGAGAACACGCGGACGATGCGGAAGCTCGCCGTCGTGGCCGTGGCCATGTTCGGCTTCGGCTTCGCGCTGGTGCCGTTCTACAAGAAGATCTGCGAAGTCACCGGCATCAACGGCCTGCAGCAGGCCGACCAGGTGGTCAACACGCAGGTGGACCAGTCGCGCAACGTCGTGCTGGAGTTCGACGCCAATACCCGCAACGAACTGCCCTGGCGCTTCCAGCCCGTCGAAAAGAGCGTCACGATCCATCCCGGACAGCTCGTCCAGGTGATCTTCGAGGTCCGCAACGATTCGGATGAGATCGTCACCGGACAGGCGATCCCGAGCTACGGCCCGCAGTACGCGGGTCAGTACTTCCGCAAACTCGACTGCTTCTGCTTCGCAAAGCAGGAGCTGCAGCCGCGCGAAGTGCGCCGGATGCCCGTCGTCTTCGTGGTGCATCCCGACCTGCCCGCCGACGTCGGGACCGTCACCTTGTCGTACACGTTCTTCCGCGTCGAAGGCACTTCGAAGGCCGCCGTACGCAACGGGGATCGCGGGTTGCCGGCGTCCTGACGCCGACGGCCCGCACGCAAACACCAGAGGGGAATACAACGATGCAGCAAGCCCAGTCCTACTATATCCCGCAGCCGTCGACCTGGCCGATCATCGGTGCCGTCGCCCTCATGTTCATGGGTTTCGGCGCCGCACTGACGATGAACGATCTCGGTGCCGGACCGTGGCTGCTGCTGATCGGACTCGCGATCCTGGTCTATCTCTTCTTCGGCTGGTTCGGACAGGTGGCGCGGGAAAGCGAGGCGGGTACCTACAACGCGCAGGTGGACATCTCGTTCCGCTGGGGCATGAGCTGGTTCATCTTCTCCGAGGTGATGTTCTTCGCCGCGTTCTTCGGTGCGCTGTTCTACGTGCGAATCCTGTCGGTCCCCGACCTTGGATCGGGTGCGTCGGGCGAGTTCCTGTGGCCCGGCTTCACGCCCAAGTGGCCGGTATCCGGCCCCGCCATCGAGGAGACCTTCACGCCGATGGGCGCGTGGGGCATCCCGGCGATCAACACGCTGATCCTGCTCACCTCCGGCGCGACGGTCACCTGGGCTCACTGGGGGCTCATCAAGAACAATCGCTCGCAGCTCATCCTCGGGCTGATCCTCACCATCGCTCTCGGGATCGTGTTCCTGTTCCTGCAGGGCTACGAGTACTACCACGCCTACCACGAGCTCAACCTGACCCTCACCATGGGAGCGTACGGGGCCACGTTCTTCATGCTGACGGGCTTCCACGGGTTCCACGTGACCATGGGGACGATCATGCTGATGGTCATCCTGGGCCGCTGCCTCGCCGGACACTTCAAGCCGGAACACCACTTCGGATTCGAAGGTGTGTCCTGGTACTGGCACTTTGTCGACGTGGTCTGGCTGCTGCTGTTCGTACTCGTCTACTGGCTTTGACGGAGCGTCCGCTCAAGAACAATAACGAAGGGTGGAGGAGAGCCCCTCCGCTAGAGAGGGGCGAAGGAAATCGCGCCGCACGGCCACATAGTGCGGCGATTTTTTTTCCGGACCCTTCAGAGGCGACCGTGCGGGATGAACCCGGACCAGTACCCGAGCATCAGCAGCAGGAACAGCGAAATCGACAATGCGACCCGCAGCGTGAGCGCCTTGACCGTGCGATCGCCCTTGCCCTTGTCCTTCATCAGGTAGAACAGGGCCGAACCGAGACTCGCGAGAATCAGGACGAGGAAGATGACGATGACGATTTTCATGAAGCGCGGGACACCTTCGAGATGACCGAGTGTAGCCGAAGGGTCGGCACGCGGCCATTGACCCTCCCGGGACCATGGCGCTGACGTTCCGTCCTCGTCCGCTGCCGACGATCGCCGCAATCCTGGGGCTCGCCCTCACGGTGTCGGCTTGTTACTGGCAATACGGTCGCGGGCTCGAGAAGGACCGCATCGACGCCGAGCGCAAGGCCGCCGATGACGGTGCACGAATCGCTCTGGGCGTGAATCCGGTCGCCGAGGATTCGCTGCGCTATCGGCGGGTCACCGCGCGTGGTGCGTTCCTGTCCGAGGCCGCCGTGTTTCTCGACAACCAGGTCCGCGGAACGACGCCCGGCGTGGTCGTGTTCATGCCGCTGCGCCTCGTCGAGGGCAACATGCATGTCCTGGTGAAGCGCGGCTGGATCGCTGCGCCGGCGGATCGCGGGACCGAGCCGCTGGTGCAAACGCCCGCGGGCGAGATCGAAGTGGAAGGCACGGCGTTGCCGCCGAACTCGCGTTTCCTCGAACTGTCTTCCAGCACGCAGGAGGGGCGGCGGTGGCAGAACGTGACGCTCGAACGGGTGGCGGCCGCCACGCGCCTTCCGTTCCAGCCCCTGATCCTCGAGCAGACCAACGATTTGAACGACGGTCTGGTGCGCGACTGGCCGAGACCCACGCGCAGTTCGGCGAAGCACTACGGCTACGCGTTCCAGTGGGGCGCGATGGCCATCACCATCCTGATTCTCTACGTGATCCTCAATGTCCGACGCAACCCATCCCCGCCGCGGGCGCCGTGAGCTCTGGCTGCTCGCGCTCGTCACCATCGCGCCCATCGTCGCCTCCTATTGCGCCTACTACCTGTGGCGCCCGGAGGGCTTCAAGAACTACGGCGAGCTCATCGCGCCCACGCCGCTCGCCGGTCTGCCCGGCGCGCAGCCGGAGACGCCTGCTCCCTTCGACTCGGAAGCGCTGAAGGGCCGCTGGGTACTCGTGATGGTGGACTCCGGCAGCTGTGCGAAGGCCTGCAACGACAGGCTCTGGCAGATGCGCCAGCTGCGGCTCACGCAGGGCAAGGACATGGAGCGTGTCGCGCGCGCATGGCTCGTCGACGATGGTGCCACCCCTGCACCCGAGCTGTTGAAGGAGTACGACGGCACCATCGTCGTCCAGGCGAAATCGAGTCCGCTGATCGCGAAGCTGCCCGATGGCGGCATGCAACGCGATCATCTGTTCCTGGTGGATCCGCTGGGCAATCTGATGATGCGGTTTCCCGCCAATGCCGATCCGAACCGCATCAAGAAGGATCTCACGCACCTGCTCAAGGTATCGAGGATCGGATGACGCAGCTCCCGCGAACCTTCCGTGCCCTCGTGCGAGCCGCAACCCTGCTCGCATTCCTCGTGGTCGTGTTCGGGGCCTTCGTGCGGCTCTCCGATGCGGGTCTCGGGTGCCCTGACTGGCCCGGCTGTTACGGTCACGTTTCCGTGCCCGACTCCGAAGCCAAACTGGCGAGGGCCATGGAGAAATTTCCCGGTGCCGTCGTCGAGGCGCGCAAGGCGTGGATCGAGATGATCCATCGCTATCTCGCGGGCACGCTCGGGCTGCTGGTGTTGGGGATTGCTGTGCTTGCCTGGCGCGGCCGCACGGTTCTGGACCAGTCGCCGCTGCTCCCCACGGTCCTGGTCGGCCTGATCATCGTCCAGGCGCTGTTCGGCATGTGGACCGTGACGCTCAAACTGATGCCGCTCATCGTGACATTGCACCTGCTGGGCGGCATGACCACGCTCGCGCTCCTGTCGTGGCTGGCGGCACGCCAGGATCCTGTACCGGCTGTCCGCCTCAACAGCGAGCGCACTCCCGTAGCCGTGCGCCGCTGGGCGCGCATCGCGATCATCGTGTTGTTCCTGCAGATCGCACTCGGCGGCTGGGTCAGTACCAACTATGCGGGCATGGCCTGCACCGACGTGCCCCTGTGTCACGGCACGGCCGTCCCGGGCATGGACTTCGATGACGCCTTCTCGCTCTGGCGTGAACTGGGCATGACCGCCTCGGGCGCACCCCTGTCGAACGAGGCGCTCACCGCCATTCAGTGGTCCCATCGGGCGGGCGCCGTGGTGGCTGTCATCGTCATCGCGCTGTCGGGACTGTTTGCGCTCACGAAGCCCGCGTTGCGACCGCTCGGACTGGCTGTGTTGCTGCTCGCCGTGGGGCAGGCGAGTCTCGGCATCGCCAACGTCGCCTTCGTGCTCCCGGTGCCGCTCGCCGTGGCACACAACGCGGGCGCCGCGTTGTTGCTGGTGACCCTCGTGGTGCTAAACTTCCGAGTTGATTCGGCTTCCCGCCGGGAGATTTGAATGGCGACCAGCCTCGCGCTTCCGCTCAAGGGCACGCGCCTCCACCAGTTCTACCAGCTCACCAAACCGCGCGTGGTTTCGCTCATCGTCTTCACGGCGGTGATCGGGATGTTCCTCGCGGTTCCGGGCTGGGTGCCGCTCGTGCCGCTGCTCGCGGGCACCGTCGGCATCGCCTTCGTCGCGGGCGCTGCGGCGGTCATCAACTGCCTGGTCGAGCAGAAGATCGATGCGCTGATGGCTCGTACGCGTGCCCGGCCGCTCCCCATGGGCCAGCTCACTTCCATCCAGGCGCTGGTGTTCGCGGTGCTGCTGGGCGGGCTGGGCCTGCACATCCTCTACGCGTACGCGAATCCGCTCACCATGTGGCTGACCCTGGCGACCTTCGTCGGCTATGCGGTCATCTATACGGTGATCCTGAAGCCGGCGACGCCGCAGAACATAGTGATCGGCGGCGCCTCGGGCGCGATGCCGCCGGTGCTCGGCTGGGCCGCGGTGACCGGAGAAGTGAGTGCGGATGCGCTGCTGCTGTTCCTCATCATCTTCGCGTGGACGCCGCCGCACTTCTGGGCGTTGGCGCTGTACCGTACGAAGGAGTACGCGAAGGCCGGCCTGCCGATGCTGCCCGTCACCCACGGCGAGCGGTTCACGCGTCTGCACGTGCTGCTCTATACCGTCATCCTCGTTGCGGTGACGGTCCTGCCGTTCGCCACGCGCATGAGCGGATGGATCTATCTGGTCTCCGCGCTGGTCCTCGGCGGAATCTTTCTGCACCACGCCTGGCGCATCTGGGTCGCCTACACCGACGAGCAGGGGCGGCGTACCTTCCGGTATTCCATCGTCTACCTGACGGCGCTGTTCGCTGCGCTGCTGGTGGATCACTACTGGCGTTTGTGAGTTCGCGGCTCGCGGCCGTTCTGCTCGCTGCCGCTCTCTGCCTGGCGGGCTGCGGCAAACCCGACGCGGTTCGCTTTCAGTCGACCGACATTACCGGTGCGGAGTTTGCCCGCTCGCTCGAACTGACCGGTCACGATGGCAAGCCGCGCACCCTCGCGGATTTCGGCGGCAAGGTGCTGGTGGTGTTCTTCGGCTTCACGCACTGCCCGGACGTCTGCCCGACGACGCTCGCGCGATTCGCCAGCGTGATGAAAGCCCTCGGACCCGACGCAGACAAAGTGCAGGTGGTGCTGGTCACCGTGGATCCGGCGCGCGACACGCCGGAAATCCTCGCGAAGTACGTGACTGCATTCAACCCCGCCTTTCTCGGATTGACGGGCGACTCGGCGGCGCTGGAGCGCACGGCAAAGGAGTTCCGCGTCATCTACCAGAAGCAGCCGGGCCAGACGCCCGAGACCTACACGGTCGACCATTCTTCCGGCGTCTACGTGTTCGATCCGAAGGGCCGGGTGCGGCTGTTCGTGTCCGGGCAGCAGGATGCCACGGTGCTCGAACACGACATCCGCCTGCTGCTGTCGGGCGCGTGAAAACGACTATGCCCGCGGAGTCTTCCGCGGGCATCGTGACTACAACGTCTTCGAACCGGATCAGGCCGCTTCGGCCATCGCTCCGCGCATCTTCTTCATGGCCTGCGCCTCGATCTGGCGGATGCGCTCGGCCGAGACGCCGAACTCCTCCGCCAGTTCATGCAGCGTCGAGGTGTCCGTTTCGCGCAGCCAGCGCGCTTCGATGATGCGACGGCTGCGTGCGTCCAGGGCCTCGAGTGCACGCGAGAGACCATCCGTCCGCAAGTGCTCGATCTGTTCCTGCTCGAGGATGCGGCCGGGTTCGTCCTCGGCATTCGTGAGATAGGCGATCGGGCTGTACGTATCCTCGTCGTCGTCCGTCGAGGGCTCGAGGGCGACGTCCTGTCCGCCGAGGCGCGTTTCCATCTCGACCACTTCCTCGGGCTTCACCCGAAGCTGGGTGGCCATGGCTTCGACCTCGTCCGGCGACAGCGTATTGAGGCCCTTCTTCATGCTGCGCAGGTTGAAGAAGAGTTTTCGCTGTGCCTTGGTGGTCGCGATCTTCACCATGCGCCAGTTGCGCAGGATGAATTCATGGATCTCGGCCCGGATCCAGTGGACGGCGAAGGACACGAGTCGCACGCCGCGTTCCGGATCGAAGCGCTTCACTGCCTTCATCAGGCCGATATTGCCTTCCTGGATCAGGTCTGCCTGGGGCAGGCCGTAGCCGAGATAGCCGCGGGCAACCGCCGCCACCAGCCGCAGGTGCGACAGCACGAGGCCGCGAGCCGATTCGAGGTCCTCTTCGTCGCGGAACTTGCGGGCCAGGCGCGTCTCTTCCTCCTGCGTGAGCAGGGGGATGCGGTTCACCGCCTGGATGTAGCTGTCCAGGCTGGCAGCCGACGGCAACGGGGTAGCGAGAGTCAGAGCGTGTGTCATGAGCGGGGAAACCTCCTAGGGCAAAGTCTAGCACTCCTGTAATAAGAGTGCCAGGGTACCCAGAAGTTTCTCATTATTGTCAGTGACTTGTATCACCTCATCCCGATACGCCACAGGTGCTGAGACACCGACAACCACGCTCCCAGCCAGCCGAGTGCGCTGGCGCCCAGCAGCACCATCCCCACTTCCGCCGGCTCCAGGCCCCGCAGGCCGCCTTCCGGCAGGATGGCGAGCGGCGTCTCGCCGAGCTGGGCATCGAGGGTGCTCAGAGCCAGGGCGACGAGCACGCAGGCAGCGATACCCCCGGCCAATCCCTGGAAACCGCCGAAGTACAGGAACGGCCGGCGGATGAATCCATCCGTCGCTCCGATCAGCTTGGAAACCTCGATCTCTTCTCGTCGGGTCAGGATCTGCAGCCGGATCGTGTTGAAAGTGACCGCTGCCAGCGCCACCGCGAGAAGGCCCGCCACGAGAAGCGTCACCGATCGACCCACGCGCAGCGCGGCATCGAGCTTTCTCGCCCAGGCGGTGTCGAGTTGAGCGAGCTCCACCTTCGGCCAGCGGGCGGCCTCGGCACGCAAGCGCTCGAGCACCGCGGGATCGCTGTCCCGGCCGCTCACGACCCACGCGTCAGGCAAGGGATTGCGCCCGAGCTCGTTGACGATCTCCGCCATGCCGGCGCTGCGTTTCAGCGCGTCCAGGGCCTCACCCTTGCCGACGAAGCGTTGCCCGCCGACCGCGGCATGCGCCGCAAGCCGTTTGCCGATGGCCTCGGCTTCGGACTCCGTCGCGTCCGGCTCCATGAACAGCGTGAGCTGGGGTTCCGAACTCAGCTGGCCCGTGACCGAGCCCAGGTTCTTGATGGCTACGTACAGTGCCAGCGGCAGTGACAGTGCGACCCCGATGACGATCACGTTGAACAGCGAGGGCACGATCTGCCGCCAGAAGCGCGACAGCGCATCCTTCGCGGCCAGGCCGTGCTGCGCGAGCCAGGTCCTCACGAGGGAATGGTCCCGGCGCGCAGTTCGACGATCCGCGGCGCGCCCTGTGCGAACGGCGCCACATCGTGCGTCGCCACCATGAGCGTGACGCCGACCTGATGGAACGCCTCGAACAGCGTCACGATTTCCCGTGCGTACTCGGCATCGAGATTGGCGGTCGGTTCGTCGGCGAGCACGATCGAGGGGCGATGCACGATGGCGCGCGCGATGCACACGCGCTGCTGCTCGCCGCCCGACAGCGCGATCGGATTCGCTCGCTCGCGTCCCAGCAATCCGACCTTGTCGAGCGCTGCCCGCACGCGGCCGCCGGCTTCGCGCCCGTCGAATCCCGCCACCCTGAGGGGCAGTACGACGTTCTCGAACACCGAGCGATCGTAGAGCAGCTTGTGATCCTGGAACACGAGCCCGAAATTGCGGCGCAGGTATGGCACCGCCCGATTCGACAGGCTCGCGAGGTTCTGTCCGCTCACGATGATGCTGCCGGTCGTGGGTCGCTCGATGGCCGCAATCAGCTTGAGCAGCGTGGTCTTGCCCGCGCCCGATGGCCCGGTCAGCAGCACCAGTTCGCCACGCCCGACCTCCAGGGAGACGTCGCGCAGGGCTTCGTGCGTACCGGCATAGCGCTTCGCCACTCGCTCGAGACGGATCACTGCTCCGAGGTTCCCGGTATTCGTCCGTTGGACGAGGCGCTTTCAGTCGAACAGCGCATCGACGAAGGCGCGCGCATCGAAGGGACGCAGGTCGCCGATCCCCTCGCCCACGCCGATGAAACGCAGCGGTATCGGCCGTTCGCGGGCGATCGCGGCGATCACCCCGCCCTTCGCCGTGCCGTCGAGCTTGGTGAGGATGAGCCCGGTCAGGCCGAGCGCATCGTCGAACGCTTTTACCTGCGCGATGGCGTTCTGGCCGGTGTTCGCGTCGAGCACGAGCAGGATCTCGTGCGGGGCGCCAGGCAGCGCCTTGGCTGTGACGCGTTTCACCTTCCTCAACTCCTCCATCAGGTGCAACTGCGTCGGCAGGCGGCCCGCGGTGTCGGCGAGCACCACGTCGATGCGTTTCGCGAGCGCCGATTGCACGGCGTCGTAGACCACGGCGCCGGGATCTCCCGATTCCTGCGCGACCACGGTGACGTTGTTGCGCCGACCCCACTCCGTCAATTGCTCGCGGGCGGCTGCACGAAAGGTGTCGCCGGCGGCGAGCAGTACCGACAACCCCTGCGCCTGGAACAGATGCGCGAGCTTGCCGATGGACGTGGTCTTCCCGGCACCGTTGACACCGGACATGACGATCACGAACGGTCGCTCCGATCCGATGGCGAACGGTTTCTCCAGAGGGGTGACCAGATCGACCAACGCCGCCTTCAACAGTTCACGCACCTGGGCCGATTCGGTCACGCCCGCCTTGCGTACGCGCGCCCGCGTGTCTTCGATGAGACGCTGTGTCGCAGCCACGCCGACGTCGCACGACAGCAACACGGTCTCCAGTTCCTCGTAAAAGGCTTCGTCGACCTTGCCGCCGGCGGTGAAGATCTGCGTGAGCTGCCCGCCCAGCCGGGCGCGTGTCGCCGCGAGCCCGTCCCGCAGCCGCTCGGTCCACGAGCGCTTCTCCGGCGCGGGCGCGCTCTCGTCGGTCTTGTCGCTGCCCTTGAGGAAACCAAACATGGTGATAGAGTGTCTTTAACCCGCCGGTGCCACGATTCCGCGCGCCGCCAGTGCCTCGCGCTCTCCGTAGCCCACGAATTTTATTCTGATTATCCCGGACCACGCCAACATGATTCCCCGATTCGTCTGGCCGTTCGTCGCGTTTGCCATCGCGCTCACGGCCGTACCAGCCTTCGCCGCCCAGGGCGACGTGCACGAGTACAAGCTCGCCAACGGCATGAAGATCGTCGTCATGGAGGACCATCGCGCACCCACGGTCGCATCCATGGTCTGGTACCGGGCCGGCAGCATGGACGAGCTCTCCGGCACCACCGGCGTGGCGCACGTGCTCGAGCACATGATGTTCAAGGGCACGAAGGGCAACGCTCCCGACATGTTCGCGCGCACCATCGCCGCTGCAGGCGGACGCGACAACGCGTTCACCAATCGCGACTACACCGCCTATTTCCAGCAGCTGCACAAGTCGAAGCTGCCGCTCGCCCTCGGCCTGGAGGCGGACCGGATGCAGAACCTGGTGCTTTCGGCCGACGAGTTTGCCAAGGAGATCAAGGTGGTCATGGAAGAGCGTCGACTGCGCACCGATGACCAGCCGCGCGCATTGCTGTTCGAGCAGATGATGGCGGTCGCGTACACGGGCAGTCCGTACAAGTCCCCGGTGATCGGCTGGATGAACGATCTCGAGAACATGACCGCCCAGGACGCGCGCGCCTGGTACGAGCGCTGGTACACGCCGAACAATGCGACCCTCGTGGTCGTGGGCGACGTGGAGCCCAAGGAAGTGTTCGACGTGGCGGAAGCGAAGTTCGGTCCCATCGCTCCTCGTGCGCTCCCCCCACGCAAGCCTCAGCGTGAACCCGAGCAGCGCGGCATCAAGCGGCTCACGGTGAAAGGTCCGGGCGAGCTGCCCTATCTGCTGATGGCCTGGCACGTTCCGGTCCTGCGCGACCTGGAGAAGGACTGGGAGCCCTACGCGCTGTCCATGCTCGTCGGTGTGCTCGACGGCAGCGACGCGGCGCGGCTCGACCGCACGCTCGTCAGGGAAGCACGCATTGCAGTGAGTGCAGGCGCGAGCTACGACAGCGTCAATCGTGGACCGGGCATGTTCTTCATGGACGGCATTCCGGCCCAGGGTACGACCGTCGCGGAGCTCGAGGTGGCATTGCGGGCCGCGTTGCGCAAGATCGTCGATGAAGGCGTGAGCGAACAGGAATTGACGCGGGTCAAGGCGCAGGTGATCGCCGCCCAAGTGTTCCAGCGCGACTCCATGTTCTACCAGGCGATGCAGATGGGCCAGCTCGACACGGTCGGCCTGCCCTACAACTCCGCCGACCTCCAGGTCCGCAAGCTCCGTGAAGTCACGCCGGAGCAGGTGCGAGAGGTCGCGCGCCGGTATTTCATCGACGACAGCCTGACCGTCGCGGTGCTCGATCCGCAATCGCTGGTGCAGCGCGCTTCGGCGCCCGCCAACTGAACCGGGAACAGCCCACTCATGACATCGCTTCGAGCTTTCGGCGCCGCCTCGGTTCTTCTCCTCGGGACCGCCATTCCCGCCCATGCCACGTTGCCGATCGAGACCTGGCAACTCGAGAACGGCGCCCACGTCTACTTCATCGAGAACCGTGCGCTGCCCATGATCGATGTGAGCGTCGATTTTCGCGCCGGCTCCGGCCGCGACGCCGACGCCACGTCCGGCCTCGCGAGCATGACCCTCGGGATGATGCGACTCGGTGCCGGAGGACTCGGTGAGAGCGACATCGCCGAGCGTCTCGCCGACGTCGGTGCGCAACTGGGTTCGCGCTTCGACAACGACCGTGCCGGCTACTCGGTGCGTACTCTGTCCAGCGAGCGGGAACGCGATCAGGCGCTCGATATCCTCGCCAAGGTCTTGCAGGCCCCCACTTTTCCGGCTGCCGCGCTGGAGCGCGAAAAATCGCGTCTCGTAGCGGGGCTCCGGGAAGCCGGCTCCAAGCCCGAGTCGATCGCGGAGCGGGCGTTCTCCACGGCGTTGTACCAGGGGCATCCCTATGGCTTGCGTGGCTCGGGCGAGATCCAGACGGTCGCCACGTTCACGGCCGAGCAGCTCAAGGCATTCCACGTTGGCCACTACGTCTCGGACCAGGCGATCGTCGCGATCATCGGGGACCTGTCGCGCGCCCAGGCCGAGGCGATCGCGCACCAGGTCACGGATGCGTTGCCTCGGGCGCGCTCGGGTGCCACGCCGATCGCGCCGGTGAAGCAGCTCGAGCAGGCCGTGTCGCGCGACATCGCGCATCCGGCGTCCCAGAGCCACATCCTGATGGGCGCGCCGGGATTGAAGCGCAACGATGCCGACTATTTCCCGCTGTTCGTCGGCAACTACATCCTCGGCGGCGGCGGATTCGCTTCCAGGCTCGTGGAAGAAGTTCGCCAGAAGCGCGGGCTCGCCTACAGCTCCTACAGCTTCTTCGCGCCGTACGAGCAGCTGGGGCCGTTCCAGATCGGGCTGCAGACGCGCAAGGAGCAGGCGCAGGAAGCCCTCGGCGTGGTCCGGGAAACGCTCAAGCGCTATGTCGATGAAGGCCCGACCGAGAAGGAACTCGAGGCGGCGAAGCAGAACCTCGTGGGCGGGTTTCCGCTGCGCATCGACAGCAACCGCAAGATCCACGACTACCTCGCCATCATCGGTTTCTACAATCTACCGCTCGACTACCTCGATCGGTTCGTGACCAACATCGAAGCGGTCACGGTGGTGCAGGTCAAGGATGCGTTCAGGCGCCGTGTCGATCCCGACCGCCTCGTCACCGTGGTGGTGGGCGCGCAACCGAAGGTGCAGTGACCGCGGTGGGAGGCAATCGCTCCGGGAGTGCTGCGCCCAATCGGGTCCGCATCATCGCGGGCACCCATCGCAGCCGCGTGATTCGCTTTCCCGAGCACGCGGGTCTGCGGCCCACGCCCGATCGCGTGCGCGAGACGCTGTTCAACTGGCTGGGGCAGGATCTCTCGGGTCTCGCGTGCCTGGACCTGTTCTCGGGCAGCGGCGCGCTGGGCTTCGAGGCGGCATCCCGGCATGCGCGCAGCGTCGTGCTGGTGGAGCGTGAATCGGCTGCGGTCGGCGCGCTACGCGACAATGCGAAGCTCCTGGATCTGCCCGGCATCGAGGTCGTGGCCGGCGATGCGCTAGAATTCGTCCGTTTCGACAAGCGGATCTTCGACGTGGTCTTCGTCGATCCGCCCTACGAGGGCTCCGATCATCTCGGGGTCCTGTCGAAGCTGGTCGATCGTCTCGCCCCGGGCGCACGTGTGTACTTGGAAGCGCCTCGGCGCCTGGAGCCGGGTGAGGGATGGTCGGTATCGCGCCGCCTCGCGGCGGGGCAGGTCCATGCCCACCTCATCGAGCGCCAGACACATGAGACGAAGAGCGGTCTACCCGGGAACCTTTGACCCGATCACGAAAGGCCACGAGGACCTCGTGCGTCGGGCGGCGGACCTGTTCGATCACGTGGTCGTGGCGATTGCCGCGAGCCGCGTCAAGAACCCGTTCTTCACGCTGGAGGAGCGTGTCGAGATGGCGCAGCAGGTGCTCGCTCCGTACGGCAACGTGGAAGTGCGCGGCTTCTCCGGCCTCCTGATGGCATTCCTGCGGACGGTGGACTCGAAGATCATCCTGCGCGGGCTGCGCGCTGTGTCGGACTTCGAATACGAGTTCCAGATGGCCGGCATGAACCGCAAGCTGTACCCGGACGTGGAAACGCTGTTCCTGACGCCGGCCGAGCAATACCAGTTCATCTCCGCCACGATGGTGCGCGAGATCGCAACCCTCGGCGGCGATTGTTCATCGTTCGTGAATCCGCTGCTGGTCGATCGGTTGAAGGCCAAGGCCGAGCCCTGAGCACGGATCCGACGGAGCGTCCCCATGGCCCTTCTCATCACGGACGACTGCATCAATTGCGACGTTTGCGAGCCCGAGTGCCCGAACGATGCGATCTCGATGGGCGAGATCATCTACCTGATCGAGCCCCGCAAGTGCACCGAGTGCGTCGGTCATTTCGACCAGCCGCAATGCATCGAGGTCTGTCCGGTGGACTGCATCGTCCTGGACCCTGAAGTGCCCGAGTCGCGCGAGCAGCTCGAGGCCAAGTATCGATCGCTCACCGAAGTCGAGGCCGATCCGGCCTGAGGTCGTACTACCGGGGCGCAGGAGCCTCAGGCGCGCTGGCAACCCGGACAGTAGTAGGTCGAGCGCTGCCCCTGGCGGAAACCCTTCACCGTTCCGCCGCAGCGCGGGCAAGGTTCGCCGGCTCGCTCATAGACCGCGTATTCCTGCTGGAAGTACCCGGGATTGCCGCGCCCGTCCACGTAATCGCGCAGCGTGCTGCCGCCTGCTGCGATGGCGCGCACCAGCGTCTCCTTCACGGCTTCGGCGAGGAGCGCGCAGCGCGCTGGGGACAGGCGCCGCCCCGCGGTCTTCGGATTGATCGCGGCGCGATGCAGCGCCTCGGATGCGTAGATGTTGCCCACGCCCGTGACCAGCGTTCCGTTCATCAGGATCTGCTTGATAGCCGCACTGCGACCTCGCGTGACACCGTGCAGGTAGAGGCCGTCGAACGCATCGGTCAGCGGTTCCGGCGCGAGAGCCGCGAGCAGCGGATGGGTGGCAGGATCGCCTTCGATCCAGTGCCAGCTGCCGAAGCGGCGTGGGTCGTGAAAACGCAGCAGGACACCGTCGTCGAGCTCGACGTCGATGTGATCGTGGGTTCGAGGCGGAGTGCTTCGCGCAACGACGCACAGGCTGCCGGACATGCCCAGGTGCACGATGACATGGCCGCGATCGGTGTCGATGAGCAGGTACTTGGCGCGGCGCGAGGTCGTGGCGATGGTCGCGCCGGTCATTCTCGCTTCGAGCCCCGGCGGCACGGGCCAGCGCAGCCGCCGGTCACGCACGATCACACGCTCGATGCGTCGCCCGACGAGCGCCGGCTCGAGCGAGCGCCGAGTGGTTTCGACCTCCGGCAGTTCCGGCACGCGCTACTTCGCTTCGGGGCCGGGCGAGAGCAGGCGGGCGCCGGTCTCGGCGGCGAACACATACTCGAGATTCTCGTCGGTGCGCAGCAGTCGCAGCTCGGGCGTTCGGGACTGGATGCGAAGCTCGATCGTGCGTCCGTTCTGGAGTGTGATGCGCACCGTGTCGCCGGCGGAAGTCTTCGCAGGAACGCGTGTGGCGAGGCTCGATGCGTAACGCCACTGTTCCGCCCACCGTACGAAATCATCCTGGGATAGCTTCGCAGGGTCGGCCGGTGGTGGCGTGCGCACCCATTTGCCGTCGCGCAAGTCGATCGTGGTGCCGGGCAGCGCGAACGCCGTGGGGACTTCGTCGTCGGCGAGCAGAAGATGGCTCGCCAGACTGTCGATCTGGGTCGGCAGCGAGAAGCCGTGGACCGGCGAGACGAGATACACGGTATCGCCCGTCAGCACGTACTGCTCGTTGGTGATCGCATTGACGGTGCCGAAGGCGAACACCTGGTCGTCGATGGTCATGCGTGCGAACGGTTGATCGAGATCGAAGCGTCCGAGGTCCGTGGCGGGATAGGTCGTCTTCGCCTGTGCGCCGAGCAGGTCCAGGAGGCGCGGGGCCTTCGAGGCATCGGTGCGGGCCGGGAACGGTGCGCTCTGGATCCATCGGCCGGCCTTGTCCTTCTCCAGCACGAAGGCGGGCAGTCCTTTGCGCTCGATCGCGATGCGCGTCGCATCCGCGGCCTTCTTCTGCGACAGGGCGTGGGTCGGCGTGCTTTTCTCGCCCGGCTTGAGGATCATCCAGGCGGCGAGCCCGGCCACGAACAGCACGAGCGCGATGTTGACGAGGAGGCCGCGTTTCATTCGGCTCTCACATCCTTTCCGCTCGCGCGACGCATGCTCGTACGCCCCGGCTGCGTTGGGCGCTCGCGAGTCATGGCTGCTATCTGCGCCGCCACCATATCATCCCGCCGGCGAACAGGAAGAATGCCGGCAGCGCGATCAGGAAGAACAGAGCGATGAAGATCAGCGACGCGCGCGTCAGCTGGAGATTGCCGTCCACCAGCGGACGTGCCTGGATTGTGACGAGGCTATCGTCGCCCGCGAGCCAGTTCACGAAATTCATGCCCAGGTCGAGGTTGCCGAGCAGGCCGATGTAGGTATTGGACAGGAGATGCCCGCTGCCGGTGACGATGACGCGTTGATTCCGGCCGTCGACGTCGCGCTCCAGGGAAGCGGCCACGGTGATCGGTCCGGGCATGTCGCGACTCTTGTCGAAGGCGACGGATTCACCGAGCGCGGACGTCTCGAGCCAGCCGGTCTGCGCGACTTCGACCAGAGGGGTGAAGCGCCAGGTCTTGTTTTCCTCCGCGTGCGCGATGCGGCGGGCCAGGGGAAACGCGGTGCTCAGGGTGAATCCGCGCATCGCCGGATGCTGGCCGTAGGCCGAGCTGATCGACAGGGTGCCGGGTTGACGCAGGGCTTGTGCCGCCGGATCTACCGCGATGCCGGGGGACAACTGCAGGCCGAGGAAATCCGCGATCGGCTGCAGGCCATGCAGCGGTTCCTGGTCGATCAGCCAGAGCAGGTTGCCGCCGCGATCCAGATGGCCGCGAATCTTCGCGACTTCGGCGGGCAGCAGGTCCACCTGGGGCGCCGCGATCACCAGTAGCGCCGCGTTCGCCGGCACGTCCTGGACCTCGGCCAGCCGCAGCGTGTTGGTTTTGACGCCGGCAGCGACCAGGCGCTTGCCGAGGGTGCCCAGATCGTGATTCGCGATGCCGTCGGGTTTGCGCTCGCCGTGGCCGTCCAGAAACATCACCAGCCGTTCGCTGTTGCGCGCAAGCCGCGTGAGCATGCTCGTGAGCGCCTGCTCGTCGAGCGTGGTGAGATGCTCGCGCCGGCCGTCGTGCTCCACCACCATCTCGCCGGGCACCTGCACGTTGGCTTCCTTCGCGAGTTTCGGCTGCTCGCGCGGATCGATGAACGCAAGCGCGATGTCGGGCTTGATGCGTTGGTAGCGCGACACGAACTCCGTGATCAGCTTGCGGATGTCGCCGACATTCGGATCGCGGTCGGGCGCGTAGGCCGTGATGCTCACCGGTCCCTTGAGCTGCTTCAGCATCTGTACGCTGCCGTCACTCAGGCTGTTGCGTCCGTTTTGGGTGAGGTCCCATTGCTTCGCGTGCTGTTGCCCGAGCTGTGCGAGCATCAGCGCGGCGGCCACCAGCAGCACGGCGAACACGCCGTTCTGGGCAAGCAGTTGCAGGCGCAGGCGGCGGCTCGCGATCATGCGGTGAGGCGATCGCGGTCGAGGCGACGGGCGGCGAGCCAGAGGAACACGGCGATCAGGAGCAGGAAGTAGGCGATGTCGCCCGTGTGGATCACACCCTTGGCGAAATTCTCGTAGTGCTTCATCAGCGAGATCAGGTGCAGCACGCTCCCCGGATCGCTGGCGCCCATGTTGAGGATCCACAGCACCAGCAGGCTCGCCAGCGTCGCGACCGCGGCGACCACGGGATTGGCGGTCAGCGACGAGATGTACAGGCCGATGGCGGCGAACGCGCCGGTGAGCAGCACCATGCCCGCGACGTTGCCGGCCAGCAGACCGAAATCGATCTTGCCGCCGGCGAGCAGTGACAGGCCCATGGCCGCGATGAGCGCGGTCATGGAGAGCAGGAATATCGCCAGGCCGAGAAACTTGCCCACGACGATCTCGGTCACGGAGATCGGCGCGGAGACGAGCAGCGTCAAGGTCTGGTTGCGCCGCTCCTCCGCGATCAGGCGCATCGAGAGCAGAGGGACGATCATGAGCAGGATGACGGCGGCCGAGCCGAATACCGGCCCCACGATGACTTCGGTGACGCCAGGAGGATTCGGGTACTGTGCGAGTTGCGGCTGTAGTTCGATGTAGCGATCGAGGCCCACGAGGAAGATGTAGGCGAGGATCAACTGCAGCACGGCCAGCACGACCCACGCGAGCGGCGAGTTGAACAGCGCCCGCAGTTCCTTCGCGGCGATGGTGAAGATCATGGTGACGGGTACCTCACGCCGCCGCCTCCGAACGACTCCACGTGATCGAGGCGCAGTCGAGTCGGCGGCCGGCGGCGACTCGCCTTGCCGTCGATCCCAGCCCCTTGGGCTGGGCCCCTCGCCGGGTGGCTCACGCCGCCACCTCCTCTTTCTGAGTCAGGTTCACGAATACCTCCTCGAGCGTCGTCTCGGATGGCGTGATTTCGGTGAGGCCCCAATCCTGGGCAACCGATCTCTGGACCACCAGTTCCGCGGGCTCCGCATCGGGTTCGTGGAACAGCCGGAAGCGATGCGTTGAGAGCGCTTCGACGCCGCTGACGCCGCCGATGGCGCGCAATGCGTCGGGGTCGGGCGGGCGCCGGAACGTCACGGTGAGCGCATGTCCGCCGCGATACTGCTTCAGCGCCGCGATCGTGTCGGTGTAGACCACCTGCCCCTGATGGAGGATCTGGACGCGATCGCACACTGTTTCCACTTCGGGGAGGATGTGCGTGGACAGAATGACCGCATGCTTGTCGGCGAGCTCGCGGATCAGCGTGCGGATCTCCCGGATCTGGTTCGGATCGAGTCCGACGGTGGGTTCGTCGAGCACGACGAGATCGGGTTCGTGCACGATCGCCTGTGCGATACCGACGCGCTGCTGGTAGCCCTTGGAGAGCGTGCCGATCCTGCGTGCGCCCATGTCCGTCAAGCCGCAGCGCTCACGGGCACGCAGCACGGCCGCAGCGACTTGCGCACCAGGAATGCGATGCAGTCGTGCCGCGAGCCGGAGATACTCATCGACGGTGAGATCGCGATACAGCGGTGGCGTTTCGGGGAGGTAGCCGATGCGGCCCTTGGCCCGGGCGGGATGCTCGAGCAGATCCACCCCGCAGACGCGGATCTCGCCGGCGCTCGGTGCGAGGTTGCCGGTGATCATCTGCATCGTCGTGGTCTTGCCGGCACCGTTGGGTCCCAGGAGACCCAGTACTTCGCCACGACCGAGCGTCAGCGTCACTTCACGTACCGCCTGGCGCGCACCAAACGCGCGCGACAACGCCAGCGCCGACAGGATCGGCGTCGAATCGGGAGGCGATGCTTGATTCAAAGGGCTGGAAAAACCGGGCGTTGCGATGAGGCTTGCACGCAGTTTCGAGAGGCAGCGGGTGGGATTGCCGGAAGGCACGGGCGCTGCTTGTAGGGCTTGTGAAATATACCTAAACTGGCCTCGAAGTCCAAGAACTCGGACAGCGGTCCCACCTCTAAACGGCGGCCCACGGCAAGACTCTCCCGCCCCGCCGGATTCCCGGCGACGCCCCTCACCAACTTATCGAGCGACTGCTGCATCCATGTGGACTCACCGACTTCTCGTTCTTGTGGGCGCTCTGTGTGCCCTGTCCCTGCCCGCCTGCGCGAACGGTCCGAAGCTGCGCCCGGCGGCGACCGGGCCCGCGCCGACGATGATCGCCGGGGGATTGGCGCAGGCGCCGACCATCATCGAGGGTGATGACGGGCCGGACGAGATCGAGACGCGCGCGGCCGAAGCACTGCTGCGGCAGGATGTGGACAAGCGCGCCAACCTGCCGTCGAACGAACTGACGCGGGACCTTCTATACAAGTTTCTCCTGGCGGAGATAGCGGGCCAGCGCGGCAACGTGCGACTCGCGGCCAAGGCCTACATGGAGATCGCGCAGGTCACGCGCGATCCGCGAGTGGCGCGCCGTGCCACCGAGATTGCGATGTACGGGCGCTTCAACGATCTCGCGCTCGATGCGGCCAGCCTGTGGGTCGAAGTCGAGCCCGATTCGGCGCCGGCCAGGCAGTCACTCGTGTCGGTACTGGTCAACAACAACAAGTTGAGCGATGCCAAGCCGTATCTGCAGAAGCTGCTCGCGGCCGACAAGGCGACGGTCGGTGCTTCGTTCCTGCAATTGAATCCGTTGCTGGGCCGGCACGCGGACAAGAACGCGGTCTACCTCCTGGTCCGCGATCTCGCAGCACCCTATCCGGAAGTTCCGGAAGCGCACTATTCGGTCGCCCAGGCGGCGCTGGCCGCCGGAAAGCTCGATGCCGCCGGACAGTCTGCGCGGCAGGTGCTGAAGCTGCGGCCCGACTGGGAGCCTGCGGCGCTGGTCAATGCGCAGGTCCTGCAGCGCGAATCCAACGCCAAGGCGATCGACTTCCTGCAGGGCTTCCTCGCGGCCAATCCGGGCGCACGCGATGCCCGCCTCAACTATGCGCGGCTGCTCGTCGCCGAAAAGCGCATCGATCCGGCGCGCCGCGAGTTCCAGCGCATCGAGCAGGAGGCGCCGAACAACGCGGACGTGGCCGTCACTATCGGCCTGCTGTCGTTGCAGATGAGCGATTTCGACACCGCGGAGGCCAAGTTCAAGCGGGCGCTCGATCTGAACTATCGCGATGCCGATGCATTGCGCTACTACCTCGGCCAGGTTGCGGAGGAGCGCAAGCGCTACGACGAAGCGCTCGGCTGGTACGGCAAGGTGGTGGCGGGCGAACAGGTCGTTCCCGCGGCCGCGCGCTACGCGTTCATCCTCGCGCGGCAGAACAAGCTCGCGGAGGCGCGCAACTACCTGCAACGAGTAGAGGTGCAGAACGCGCAGCAGCGCACGCAGCTCACCCAGGCCGAGGCGCAAGTGCTGCGCGAAGCGAAGGCCTACCAGGAATCCTTCGACCTGCTCGGTTCCGCGCTCGACAAGCAGCCCGATCATCCGGACCTGCTCTACGACTACGCCATGGCCGCCGAGCGCCTCGACCGACTCGACGTGCTCGAAGCGAAGCTGAAGCGCTTGATCCAGCTGAAACCCGATCACGCGCAGGCCTACAACGCGCTGGGCTACACGCTGGCCGATCGCAACATCCGCTTGAAGGAAGCGCGGGAGTTCATCGAGAAGGCGTTGAAGCTCGCGCCCGACGATCCCTTCATCCTCGACAGCATGGGCTGGGTGTACTACCGGATGGGCAACGTCAACGAAGGGCTCGAGTATCTGAAGCGCGCCTACACGCAGCGGCCCGATCCGGAAATCGCCGCGCACCTCGGCGAACTGCTCTGGGTGCAGGGCAAGAAGGGCGAGGCGGAACAGCTCTGGCGCAGCTCGATGAAGGACCATCCCGGCAACGATGAACTGAAGGCGGTGATGCAGAAGTTCCTCAACTGAGGAACCTCCTGCCGTGCGTTCGGGCTTCGCAACCGTAGTGGCCGGCCTGGCAGCCGCGTCATTCCTGACGTCCTGCTCCCTGTGGACGCGAACCGAAGCGCAGATCGAAGGCCGACCGACTCTCGAGCGTTTCGAACTCGCCGGACGCATCGCCGTGCGGTTCGAGGGCGACGGCTATAGCGGCAGCCTGCGCTGGCGGCATGCGGATGGTCGGGACCGGCTCGAGCTCTATGCGCCGACCGGGATGGTATTTGCCCGCCTGAGCAGAGGCCCGGATGGCGCCTCGATTCAGATGGCCGACGGCAAGACCTACCGTGAGGCCGATGCGGAAACGCTGTCGCGGTCGGTGCTCGGTTGGGAGTTGCCGCTCGAACAACTGCGGCATTGGGTGTTCGCGCGACCGGCACCCGGATCCACACCGACGGTGTACGAACTCGGTGCGGAAGGTCGGCCCTCATTGCTCGAGCAGGACGGCTGGCGGGTCACGTTCCTCGCCTACTCGACGGTCGGTGCCGATCTGCTGCCGGCGCGGCTGGACCTGGAGCACGCCGGCCTGAAGGTCCGCCTGATCGTCACGCGCTGGAACGATCCAGGATCGATGGCGGAGACGGGGACGAGGACGGCGCCGTGAGCGGTGCCGAGTACTTCCCCGCGCCGGCGAAGCTCAACCTGTTCCTGCATGTGATCGGTCGTCGCCCCGACGGCTATCACGAACTCCAGACCGTCTTTCGGCTGATCGAGGCCGCAGACCGTATCGGGATCGTGGTGCGGAACGATGGCGTGATTCGTCGCGTGAACGAACTGGCGGCAGTGCCCGCAGACACGGACCTGGTGGTACGCGCGGCCCGTCTGCTCCAGCGAGAAACCGGCTCGTCGCTCGGCGCCGATCTCACCGTCGAGAAGCATCTGCCCCTGGGCGGAGGCCTCGGCGGCGGCAGTTCGGACGCGGCCACCACGTTGATCGCGCTCAACAAACGGTGGGGGACGGGCCTGCGACGGGGCGACCTCCAGCGCCTGGCGCTGGAACTCGGAGCCGACGTGCCGGTGTTCGTGTTCGGCCGCAATGCCTTCGGCGAAGGGGTGGGCGAACGGCTCCAGCCGCTTCAGCTGCCGTCCGAGTGGTACGTCGTCCTGGTCCCGCCGGTCGCCGTTTCAACCCCCGCCGTATTCGCGCAACCGGATTTGACACGAAATACCGATGCAATCAGAATAGCGGCCTTTTCAACGGGTTGGCGTGAATGGCGGGTTGCTTTCGGGGGCAGAAATGATCTCGAACCCGTGGTCCGCCGGATGCATCCGGAAGTCGCACGAAGTCTCGATTGGCTGTCCGGATTCGGGGATGCGCGCATGAGCGGTTCAGGAGCCTGTGTATTCTGCGGCTTCGACACCGAGCGTGCGGCGCGCGAAGTCCTGGCACGGAAGCCGGCGGACAGCGCCGGTTTCGTGGCTCGAGGGCTCGAGGAGCATCCCCTGCGGGCACTCGTCGAGGATTGAAGGTTTTCTTGGGGAGTCGCCAAGCTGGTTAAGGCACCGGATTTTGATTCCGGCATGCGAAGGTTCGAATCCTTCCTCCCCAGCCAGCACAACGGGTGATCGCAGGCGGTACGGCATCCGGCAAGAGCAGCCGCGCAACGAGCGGCTTTTGTTTTTTCGAGGCACCGCGTTTTTTCGTTCGAGAGTTCTCCACGCCGATGTTGCGACTCAGCACCCGCTCCCGCGAAACGCCCATGGCCTACGACAGCCTGATGGTGTTCACCGGCAACGCGAATCCGCGGCTGGCGGAGGACGTCTGCAAGCACCTCAACATCCACCTCGGCCGGGCGACGGTAGGCCGGTTCAGCGACGGTGAGGTGATGGTGGAACTGCTCGAGAACGTCCGCGGCAAGGACGTGTTCGTGCTGCAGTCCACCTGCATGCCGACCAACGACACGCTCATGGAAGTGATGCTGATCGTCGATGCGCTGCGCCGCTCCTCCGCCGGCCGCATCACGGCAGCCGTGCCTTACCTCGGCTATTCGCGCCAGGACCGCCGCCCGCGTTCGGCGCGAGTCGCCATCAGCGCCAAGGTGGTGGCGAACATGCTGCAGGCCGCCGGCGTCGATCGTCTGCTGACCATGGATCTCCATGCCGACCAGATCCAGGGCTTCTTCGACATCCCCGTGGACAACATCTACGCCGCGCCGATCCTGCTGGGCGACATCTGGAAGAACGGTCACCAGGACCTCGTGGTGGTTTCGCCGGACGTCGGTGGCGTGGTGCGTGCCCGGGCGCTCGCGAAGCGCCTCGAGTCCGACCTCGCGATCATCGACAAGCGGCGTCCGCGGCCGAACGTCTCGACCGTGATGAACATCATCGGCGACGTCGCCGGGCGTACCTGTGTGATCATGGACGACATGGTCGACACGGCGAACACGTTGTGCGAGGCCGCGGCCGCGCTGAAGGAAAAGGGTGCCGAGAAGGTGCTCGCCTACTGTACCCATCCGGTGCTCTCGGGCAAGGCGGTCGAGCGAATCGAGAATTCCGTGCTCGACGAGCTCGTGGTCACGGACACTATTCCGCTGCGCGAGGATGCGCAGCGTTCGAAGCGGATCCGACAGCTGCCCATCGGCGGGCTGCTCGCGGAGACGATGTTGAGGATCAGCAACGAGGACTCCGTGTCCTCGTTGTTCATGGAGTGAGCTCGCCGAGCGCACTCCGACAGGTGGGGCGGCGTTAGCCGTCCCTGTGCAGGACGACGCCGGCTGGTCGCGGCAGGCGTCTGACAAAGGAGAAGATCATGTCCATTGAAGTCATCGCGATTCCGCGATCGTTGCAAGGAACGGGTGCGAGCCGCCGTCTGCGCAACTCCGGCCGGACCCCCGGCATCGTCTACGGCGGCGGCAAGCCCGCGCAACCGATCGAGCTCGACCATAACGCGCTGTCGCGGCACATCAAGCTCGAAGCCTTCCACGCCTCCATCCTGACCATGAAGATCGGCGCCGAGAGCCAGCAGGTGCTGCTGCGCGACGTGCAGATGCATCCGTGGCGCCAGATGGTCCAGCACGTGGACTTCCAGCGCGTGGCAGCCGACGAGAAGATCCACGTGAAGGTGCCGTTGCACTTCATCAACGTGGAGCACTCGCCGGGTGTCAAGCTCGGTCACGGCATCATCAGCCACGTGCTGAACGAGATCGAGATCACCTGCCTGCCGGGCGACCTGCCGGAGTACATCGAAGTGGATCTGGCCAACGTCGAACTCGGCGACTCCGTCCACCTCGCGGACCTGCAGTTCCCGAGCGGCGTGGAATCCGTACAGTTCAAGCGCGGCGACAACCAGGTGGTGGCCACCATCCAGGTGCCGGGCGGTTCGAAGGAAGAGGAAGTCGAAGCCGAGGCACCCCCGCCGGCAGCGGCAGTGCCCGCCACGGCGCAGAAGGACAAGGAAGAGAAAGACAAGAAGTAATCCGCCATTCCCTCGGGAATGGCTTCGGGGCCCGCGCCGGGGAGCGATTCCCGCGCGGGCCTTTTTCCATCGATGGGACGGGCAAGCAGACATGCGGCTGGTGGTGGGGCTTGGCAATCCGGGGCGCGAACACGAGGCGACGCGGCACAACGCCGGCTTCTGGTTCGTGCATCGCGTGGCCGATGCGCACGGCGCGTCGCTGCGGATGGAGCCGCGCTTCCACGGCCTGGTGGCCCGCATCAGCGAGCGCGGCCGCGAGTGCTGGCTGCTCGAACCCTCCACCTACATGAACGCGAGCGGCCGATCGGTCGCCGCCCTCGCGCGCTTCTACAAGATCGAGCCGCAGGACATGCTGGTGGTCCACGATGAGCTCGACCTGCCGCCCGGTGGCGTGAAGCTGAAGAAGGGCGGCGGAGCAGCCGGCCACAACGGCCTGAAGGACATCATCGCGCACCTCGGCCCGGACTTCTGGCGGCTGCGCATCGGCATAGGTCATCCGGGCGATCGTGCGCAGGTGATCCACTACGTGCTCGAGAAGCCGCGCCGGGAGGAAGACGAAGCGATCGACTCGGCCATCGAGCGCAGTCTCGACGTCTGGCCCATGCTGCTGGAAGGCAGGACCGAAGCGGCGATGATGAAGCTGCACACCGATCAACCGAAGAGCTGAACCGGGCACTTACCCATGTCCCTCAAATGCGGAATCGTCGGCCTGCCCAACGTGGGCAAGTCGACCCTGTTCAATGCGTTGACCAAGGCCGGCATCGCCGCCGAGAACTATCCCTTCTGCACCATCGAGCCCAACGTGGGTATCGTCGAAGTGCCGGATCCCCGGCTCGGAAAACTCGCGACGATCGCGAAGCCGCTGAAGGTGATCCCTGCGGCAGTGGAGTTCGTCGACATCGCAGGGCTGGTCGCCGGTGCGTCCAAGGGCGAAGGGCTCGGCAACCAGTTCCTCGCCAACATCCGTGAGACCGATGCGATCGCGCACGTGGTGCGCTGTTTCGACGATCCCAACGTCGTGCACGTGGCGGGCAAGGTCGATCCGGTTTCGGATATCGAAGTCATCAACACTGAACTGGCACTCGCCGATCTCGCCACCGTCGAGAAGCAGCTCGCGAAGAACGTGAAGGTGGCGAAGACGGGTGGCGACAAGGAGGCACAGCGCCTCGTGGCGGTGCTGGAGAAGATCCAGCCGGTACTCGACCAGGCCCGGCCCGCGCGCACGGCGGACCTGTCGAAGGAGGAGCTCGCGGTGGTGCGGCCGTTGTTCCTGCTCACGATGAAGCCCGCCATGTACGTCGCCAACGTCGCAGAGGTCGGCGGCTTCGTGAACAACCCGTTGCTCGAGAAGGTTCGGGCCCACGCCGCGAAGGAAGGCGCTCCGGTGGTTGCCATCTGCGCCTCGCTCGAAGCGCAGATCGCCGACCTGCCGGACGAGGACAAGCACGTTTTCCTCGCCGACACGGGCATGGAGGAACCGGGCTTGAACCGCCTCATCCGCACCGCCTACGATCTGCTCGGATTGCAGACCTACTTCACCGCCGGTGAAAAGGAAGTGCGGGCCTGGACCATCCACAAGGGCGACACCGCCCCGCGCGCGGCCGCCGCAATCCACACCGATTTCGAGAAGGGATTCATCCGTGCCGAGGTGATCGCCTTCGACGACTACGTGACGCTCAAGGGCGAGCACGGCGCGAAGGAGGCCGGCAAGATGCGGCTGGAGGGCAAGGAGTACATCGTGCGCGACGGCGACGTCATGCACTTCAGGTTCAACGTCTGACGCAGCCGCTCAAGCCGTGAGCGCCGTCATCTTCGATCTCGGCGGCGTGCTGATCGACTGGGATCCGCGCTACCTGTACCGGCCGCTGTTCGGCGCGGACGTGGCGGCGATGGAGGACTTCCTCGCACGCGTGTGTCCGCCCGAGTGGAATCGCCAGCTCGACGCCGGTGTCCCCTTTGCCGAGGCCGTGGCACAGCGGCAGCGGGAGTTCCCCGAGCACGCGGAGCTCATAGCCCTCTGGAAGGACGGCTGGTCGCAGATGCTGCGCGATGCGATTCCCGAAACCGTCGAGATTCTGGCCGAGTTGCGCCGGCGAGGGCATCGGCTGGTCGCCCTCACCAACTGGTCCGCGGAAACCTTCCCGGTGGCGCAAAGCCGTTTCGAATTTCTAGGCTGGTTCGAGGACATCGTGGTTTCGGGCACGGAAAAGCTGGTGAAGCCCGACCCGCGGATCTTCCGGCTGGCCCTCGAGCGCAACCGGTTGCAGGCAGGTGCCACCGTCTTCATCGATGACCTGCTGCCCAACGTGCAGGCAGCGGCCGCGTTGGGGCTCGATGCGGTGCATTTCCAGGGCGCAGGCCCGCTGCGCGAGGCCCTGGTTCGGCGCGGACTGCTGGGCGCCTCCTAGCAAGGTTTCCTGTTCGGCAGGGGATGCCCTAAAGCTTTGCGGAGGGTTGTCGTAATGTCCCTTGGAAGGCAATCGCCTTGGCCTGGACGTCGGTTCGTTGCGCGATCGAACGGCCGCACGGGCACCTCGACAACAATAAGCTGTACCGCCGACTTCATGGATCAAAGCACCGAGCTCGAGCAAGCGCCCAGGCAGGACACGTTCACGTTCGACGACATGCACCTGCAGGTGGGGGCGCGTCTCCAGATCCAGGTCCCGTTCACGACGAACGCACCGCAATACTTCACGACGCTGATCGGCTACGTGAAGGACGATTACCTGATCGTCAAGATTCCGTTCGAGAACGGCCTGTCGATCCAGTTGCCGCAGGAGGCGACCGTCACGGTGCGGGCACTGTCTGGCGTGCATGTGTTCGCGTTCTCCGTGATCGTCCGCCGGGTGTTTCTGGCGCCAATGTTCTACGCGCATCTCTCTTTTCCGGAAAAGATTTCCGGGACGGTGGTGCGCAAGGCGCTGCGAGCGTCGGTGGAGGTGCCGGTGACGGTTAGCGGCGCGCCCGGTGACGCAGCGGCGGCGATCGATGGGCGATTCTCGAACCTGAGCGCCACCGGCGGCTTCATCGAATCGCCTGCGGCGCTCGGCGAAAGCGGACAGGGCTTGCGGGTGGCGTTCGTATTTCGGGTGCATCCCGGCAATCGGGAAGTGAAGATCGAGACCGCCGCAACGATCCAGAACGTCCGCAAGCTCAACGCCGCCGGCGAGGCGTCCTTCGGCTACGGGGTCCGCTTCGACGGCCTCGGGGAGGACGAGACGATCATGATCCAGAACCTCGTCTACCAGGCCCTCACCGAAAACCGGAGCGCGTGACCGGACGACCGGTCACGACCTGCGCAGGCTCACCAGCAGCACGCCCGTCAGCACGAGGGCGGCGCCGACCACCTGCAGCCCGCCCACCCGCTCGCCGAGGAAAGCCCAGCCGAGCAGCAACGTCACCACCGGCCCGATGGAGCCCACGAGCGCCGCGTGATTCGCGCCCACGCGCCGCAGGCCTTCGGACATGAGCAGGGCCGGCACCACCGTGGCGACGATCGCCATGAGCAGGGACCAACCGTACACGGGCAGCGGCAGGTCGAGCGCCGCCATGCGGTGGGTGGCGAGAAACTGGGTCATCGCGGCGACGGTCGAGACCAGCATCGCCCACGCGGTGAAGCGCACCGCACCGAAGCGGTGGATGACCTTGGAGGACCCGATCAGGTAGAGCGAGTAGATGAAGGCGCTCGCGAACACCAGCGCACCGCCCAGCACGATGTCGTCATGGTTGCCGCCGACCCTCAGCTGGTCGAAGAACACCAGTCCGATGCCGCCATAGGACAGGCCGAGTGCGACCAGGTGGCGCCCGCGGATGCGTTCACGCAGGAACCACGCGGACAGCAGCACCACCATCGTCGGGTAGAGAAACAGGATCAGCCGCTCGAAGCCCGCCGAGACGTACTGCAGGCCGAGAAAATCCAGCCACGAAGCGAGGTAGTAGCCGGTGAAGCCGAGCAACACCAGCGTGGCCCAGTCCTGGCGCGTGACTGCCACGGGAGGGTCGCCGCGGCCCTGCCAGACGGCGAGCGCCACGAAGAACGGCGCGGAGAACAGCATGCGCAAGGCGAGCACCGTGGCTGCATCGACCCCGTAGGCATAGGTGAGCTTGACGAGAATCGCCTTGATGGAGAATCCGACCGCAGCCAGGAACACGAGCGCCGTGCCGGTGGCCGAAGGATGATGGCCGGGCGCCGAGGCCGTCACTAGCTCACCCCCTCGCGCGGCGTGCGAAGGCGCACATGCGCGCTACGCCATGCGCGAACCCGTCGTGGCGTCACGCTGGAGATTACCGCCGTCGCCGCGTGGTGGTCGCGCTGCCGAGGATGGAGCCGAGCACGCCGCGCACGATCTCCCGCCCGACCGCCGAGCCGACGGATCGTGCGGCGCTTTTCGCAGCAGCGTCGAGCACACCCGGCGTATGGCCGCCGCGTGGACCAGTCTTGCCGAAGAGGATGCTGCCGAGCGACCCGAGGAGCCCGCCACCGCCGTCGTCGGCCGGCGCTGCCGTTCCCTTGTTGCCGGTGGCCGCCGGTGCGGCTTCTCCCACCTGGCGGTCCCGCAGTTTCTCGTAGGCCGACTCGCGGTCCTCGACTTTCTCGTAGTGGCCATAGATCGCCGAGCCCTTGATCACTGCGGCGCGCTCCTCCGCGCTCGCCGGTCCGATGCGGCTCGAAGGCGGGCAGACGAAGGCGCGCTCGACGACCTCCGGGCGACCTTTCTCATCAAGGAAAGACACCAGCGCCTCGCCCACGCCCAGCTCGGTGATCGCTTTCTCCACGTCGAGCTTCGGGTTCGCACGCAGCGTCGTGGCCGCGGTCTTCACCGCCTTCTGGTCGCGCGGCGTGAACGCGCGCAACGCGTGCTGGACGCGATTGCCGAGCTGCCCGAGCACCGTGTCCGGTACGTCGAGCGGATTCTGCGTGACGAAATACACGCCCACGCCTTTCGAACGGATCAGCCGCACCACCTGTTCGATCTTGTCCAGCAGTGCCGACGGCGCATCGTTGAAGAGCAGGTGCGCTTCGTCGAAGAAGAACACCAGCTTGGGCTGCGGCGGGTCGCCCACCTCGGGCAGCCGCTCGAACAGTTCCGACAGCAGCCACAGCAGGAAGGTGGCGTAGATCTTCGGCGTGTTCATCAGCTTGTTCGCGGACAGGATGTTGACCATCCCGAAGCCCTTGGCACCGGTCTGCATCAGGTCGTCCAGGTCGAGGGCGGGTTCGCCGAAGAGCTTGTCGCCGCCCTGCTGTTCCAGTTCGAGCAGGCCGCGCTGGATGGCGCCGATGGAGGCGGCGGAAACGTTGCCGTAGGTCGTGGTGAATTCCTTCGCGTTTTCACCGACGAACTGGATGATCGCGCGCAGATCCTTCAGATCGAGCAACAGCAGGCCGTTGTCGTCGGCGATCTTGAAGGTGAGCGAGAGCACGCCCTGCTGGATGTCGTTGAGGTTCAGCATGCGGCCCAGCAGCAGCGGCCCCATCTCGGAGATGGTGGCGCGCACCGGATGGCCGGACTCGCCCCATACGTCCCACAGGGTCACCGGAAACGCCGCGAATTCGAGATCGCCCATGCCGAGCTTGTCCGCGCGTTCCTTCAGTTTCGGGTTCCACGCACCCGCCTGCGACAGTCCGGCGAGGTCGCCCTTCACGTCGGCCATGAATACCGGCACGCCGTTGCGGCTGAACTGTTCGGCGATGCGCTGGAGCGTCACGGTCTTGCCGGTACCGGTCGCGCCGGTGATGAGACCATGGCGGTTCGCGAGCCCCGGCAACAGGAAGATTTCGCGCTCGGACTTCGCGATCAACATCGGTTCAGACATGGCGGGCTCCGGAGGGGCGGTGATAAACTTCTGAAAAGTATACCAATCGCGTCGCGCCGACCGGCTGCGACGAGCAGGTTCCCGCTTCCGAATCCCGCATCAGGGGCAGTCATGGCAGGCCACAGCAAATGGGCGAACATCAAGCACAAGAAGGCCGCGACGGACGCGAAACGCGGCAAGGTGTTCACCCGCCTCATCAAGGAAATCACGGTGTCCGCCCGCCTGGGAGGCGGTGACGCCAGCAGCAATCCCCGGTTGCGGCTCGCCATCGACAAGGCGCGCGACCAGAACATGCCGAAGGACACCATCGAGAACGCGATGAAGCGCGGCTCCGGCCAGCTCGAAGGCGTCAACTACGAGGAGATCCGCTACGAGGGCTACGGCATCAACGGCGCGGCGGTGATCGTCGATTGCATGACCGACAATCGCACGCGCACCGTAGCCGATGTGCGTCACGCCTTCGCGAAGCACGGCGGCAACCTCGGCACCGATGGTTCGGTGGCGTTCATGTTCAAGCACTGCGGCCAGCTCCTGCTCGCGCCGGGGGCGGACGAGGACCGGGTGATGGAGGTCGCCATCGACGCTGGTGCCGAGGATGTCATCGCGAACGACGACGGATCCATCGAGATCGTCACCGCCCCGAACAACGATTTCGTCACTGTGAAGGAGGCGTTGCAGAAGGCGGGGCTGAAACCCGAGTACGCCGAGATCACGATGAAGCCCGGCACGGAGGCCGTGCTCACCGGTGACGATGCCGCGAAGATGCAGAAGCTCCTCGATGCGCTGGAAAGCCTCGACGACGTGCAGGAAGTCTTCACCAGCGCGGTGCTCGAAGACGGGCAATGAGAGCGAATTGAGAATCCTCGGTGTCGATCCAGGGCTGCGCGTCACCGGCTTCGGCGTGATCGACAAGACCGGGCAGCAACTGGCTTACATCACCAGCGGCTGTATCCGCACCGACGAACGGGCCGATCTGCCGACACGGCTCAAGACGATTCTCGACAGCCTGCGTGAAGTCATCAATGACGGCGAGCCCGAGCAGGTCGCGGTGGAGAAGGTGTTCGTGAACGTCAATCCGCAGTCGACGCTGCTGCTCGGCCAGGCGCGCGGCGCGGCCATCTGCGCCGCCGTGCTGGTCGGCTTGCCGGTGCACGAATACACCGCGCTTCAGGTGAAACAGGCCGTGGTCGGCAACGGGCACGCCCGCAAGGAGCAGGTGCAGGAGATGGTGAAGCGCCTGTTGCGCTTGCCCGCGCATCCGTCCGCCGACGCCGCCGACGCGCTTGCATGTGCCATCTGTCATGCACACGGCGGTCTCGGTCTCGGTGGATTCTCCACCGCCGGACTGCGCATGCGCAGCGGGCGGCTCGCGTGATCGGGCGCCTCACCGGGCGGCTGATCGAGAAATCGCCGCCGACGGTGGTGGTGGAAGCGGGCGGGGTCGGCTACGAGGTGGACGTGCCCATGAGCACGTTCTACCTGCTGCCCGCTACCGGACAGGAGGTGAAGCTGTTCACGCACCTCACCATTCGCGAGGACGCGCATCTGCTGTTCGGTTTCGCCAGCGAGGCCGAGCGGCAGGTGTTTCGACAACTGCTGAAGATCACGGGAATCGGTGCGCGCACGGCGCTGTCGCTGCTGTCGGGCATGTCCGTGGATGAGCTCTATGCGGCGGTCAGCCAGCAGGACGGCGCGCGCTTGACCCGCGTACCCGGGATTGGCAAGAAGACCGCCGAGCGGCTGTTGCTGGAATTGAAGGACAAACTGGCCTTGGCACCCGGTACCGCCGTGGCAGGCAGCCCGGCGGCTTCGGGCAGCGATGCGCTCAACGCGCTGCTGGCGCTCGGATACTCCGACAAGGAGGCCCGCGCGGCACTCGCGAAACTCGAACCGGGCCTGGCCGTGCAGGACGCCATCCGCCAGGCGCTGCGCCTGCTGTCGAAGGTCTGAATCGATGCTGCGTGCATTACTCGTCTTTCTGTTCGTGCTTGCCGGAGTAGCGAATGCCGCCGACGCCGCGCGTGAGGCTCGGCTCCAGGAGCTCGCGGGATTCCACGACGTCGTGATCCCGAAGGCCTGGGCAGACCTCTACTTCAAGCAGGAAGCCTTGCGGATCACGCGCAAGCATTTGCTCACCGCCGGTCGGGAGGAAAAGCTCGGACCCGGCTGGAATCCCGATGCGGCCGAATGGAAGGCCGCCGAAAGCGAGCTCGTCCCGGTCATGGTCGAGGCGGCGCAGCGCGACTACGAGGACAACGGCTGGAGCCGCGCAGCCTGGATCGCCGCATGCGATCAACGCTTCACCGATGCGGAGCTGGATGCACTGCTCGCGCATTTCCGGAGCGTCGGCGGGAAGCATCAGGCAGCCGCCATGGACTGGTTCATCGCCGAAGTGGTGATGAACACGCTCACCTTCACCGACCGCATCGAGAGCGGCGTGCCGGGTTCCGAGCCGGAGCGGCAGGCGATGCAGCGTCTTGCGCAGGCCAAGATCGCCGCGATGCAGTTCGACTGGACGCAGTACCCCGAAACGGTGCGCTTCACTTACCAGGGCGTAGGGCTGCGCTATTTTCGCGACGTCAGCTTCCAGATGGTGGCGGCGATCAACGCGCGTGTCGACCACGCGGGCAAGACCCTGCGCCCGACTTTCGACGCCGGGATCGGTCGCGCCGACCGTCACATCGAGGCCTTCAAGGCGAACCAGGGGCGCTGACCCGCGCGCTGTCACCGCCGGGCGACGTACTTTGAGAGCCTGTCGTCAACCCTGTTGCGACTATAATTCCGTTCAAGTATCCGACGTCGCCGGCGTGCCCCAAGCCGCCGGCATTTTTCCATCTGCCGCGAGTCCCCATGTTCTCTGTCCGTCGCCGTCTGCTGTGCCTCGCCACCCTGGTGTGCGTCCTCCTGCCGGCTATCACGCTGGCGCAATCCACCGAGGCCCGTCGAGCGAAGGCCGACGAGCTGCTCGCGGCACACAAGTGGCGCACGACCGTCGCGCTGGGCAACCGCTATCTCAAGCAGCAGAGCCTCATCGCGGTACGAGGCGAACTGGCGCGCATCGGTCGTGAAGGCAGCCTGGGCAAGGCCTGGCGCCCCGGCAACGCGCAATGGGATGCGGCCGAAGCCGCGATGGTGGCGCCACTCCTGGATGGCGTGCAGCGCGACTGGACCAGTCTCGCCTGGTTGCCGCCGGAATGGGCCGAGATGACCGCGCGCAGCTTCACCGGTGCGGAGATGGATGCCCTGGTCGCCCACTTCCACACCGAGGTGGGTGCCAAGCAGGCACGGATCATCGAACAGTCGGTCGCCTTCCACGTCGGCGGTGCGCTCACGATGTCCGGCAAGCTGATCCAGGATTTTCCCGGTACCGCCGAGGAACAGCGCACGTTGACCTATGTCTACGCCGAGGAGGACAAGGCGATGCGCTTCTCCGTGGCCTCGAACGACAATTCCGAAGGCCAGCAATTCGCGCTCTCCGACCTCGGGGCGAAGTACCAGAAGACGCTGATGATCAAGATGACCGGTATTCTCAACGCCCGCATGGACACCGTGGCGGCGACGCTTCCCGTCAAGGCCCGCGCGGTTGCCGACGCCGCCGACCCCATGGTGGCCGAGTTCCGCGCCGCGAATCCGGGATGATCAGCGCCAGAGGATGATCGAAACCGACCGACTCATTGCGCCGGCCCCGCTCGGCGTCCAGGAAGAGGCGCTCGAGCGCGCGCTGCGTCCCCGTCAGCTCGACGAGTACGTGGGCCAGGAGAAGATCCGCGGTCAGCTGTCGATCTTCATCGAGGCGGCACGGCGTCGGAAGGAAGCGCTGGACCACGTGCTGCTGTTCGGGCCGCCGGGCCTGGGCAAGACCACGCTCGCGCACATCATCGCGCGCGAAATGGGGGTGAACCTGCGGCAGACCTCGGGACCGGTGCTCGAACGTGCCGGTGACCTCGCGGCGCTGCTCACGAACCTCGAGCCCAACGACGTCCTGTTCATCGACGAGATCCATCGGCTCTCGCCGGTCGTCGAAGAGGTGCTCTATCCCGCGCTCGAGGACTACCAGATCGACATCATGATCGGTGAAGGTCCCGCGGCGCGTTCGGTGAAGCTCGATCTGCCGCCGTTCACGCTGGTGGGCGCGACGACCCGGGCGGGGATGCTGACCAATCCGTTGCGCGACCGGTTCGGCATCGTGTCGCGACTCGAGTTCTACACGCCCGAGGAGCTCACACGCATCGTGCGGCGATCCGCGCGGCTGCTCGAAGTGGAGATCGCGGACGAGGGGGCGCTCGAAATCGCCGCGCGCTCGCGTGGTACGCCCCGCATCGCCAATCGGCTGTTGCGGCGCGTGCGCGATTTCGCGCAGGTGAAGGCGAGCGGACTGATCACGCGTCCGGTGGCGGATGCCGCGCTCGTGATGCTCGACGTGGATGCGCAAGGCCTGGACGTGATGGACCGCAAGCTGCTGCACGCGATCCTCGACAAGTTCGGCGGCGGCCCGGTCGGTGTCGACAATCTCGCCTCCGCCATCGGCGAGGAACGAGACACCATCGAGGACGTGCTCGAACCGTTCCTGATCCAGCAAGGCTTCCTGCAGCGCACGCCGCGCGGGCGTGTGGCTTCGCCGTCCGCATACCGGCATTTCGGGCTGGCGCCACCCGTGCAAGCCGGTACACCCGATCTGTGGAGCGGGAACTGAGCAGCCCGCCGCGGGCGTCGAGGCCCGAAGGCCGCCGGTTTTCCATCCCGGTGCGGGTCTACTACCAGGACACCGATGCGGGCGGCATGGTGTTCCACGCCACCTATCTCGACTTCATGGAGCGGGTGCGCATGGACTGGCTGCGTGCGATCGGCTTCGAGATTCCACGACTGGTCGATGAGCACGGTGCCATGTTCGTGGTTCGTTCGGCCAACCTCGACTATCTTCGTCCGGCACGGCTCGGCGACGCGCTGGACGTGTCGCTCGCGCTGGTAAAGATGGGCGGCGCGCAACTCCTGCTCGATCAGCGCGTCACACGCGCGGGCGAGGAACTGGTCACCGCGACCATCCAGCTCGCCTGCATCGGCGTGCCCGATTTCCGACCGGCGCGCCTGCCGGAACCGCTGCGTGCCGAATGCAGCCGCTGGCTTGCCCAGGAGACCCTGATCGCATGAACGGCAGCACCGATCTTTCCATTCTTCATCTCGTGGCCAATGCGAGCCTGCTGGTGCAGATCGTCATGGCCATCCTGCTCGGCATCTCTTTCGTGTCGTGGTGGTTCATCTTCCACAAGATGTTCTCGATCCGCTCGGCCAAGCGCAAGACCGAGGATTTCGAGAGCCGTTTCCGCGGCGCGCAGACCGCACAGGATCTCAACGGCCTGCTCCAGGCCGCTGCCAATCAGGGCTCGCACGCCGGCAGTCTCGAGAAGATCTGCCTGGCCGGTTTCCGCGAGTTCTGGCGCCTGCGCCGCCAGGCCGGGCAGACCACGCCGGTCATCATGGACGGCGCGCGGCGCGCGATGCGTGCCACCTACCAGCGCGAGATGGACGACATCGAATCCCATCTCAATTTCCTCGCGAGCGCCGGCTCGGTGAGCCCGTACATCGGCCTGTTCGGCACGGTGTGGGGGATCATGAATTCGTTCCGCGGGCTCGCCAACGTGAGCCAGGCCACGCTCGCCGCCGTGGCCCCGGGTATCGCCGAGGCTCTGGTGGCCACCGCCATCGGCCTGTTCGCGGCGATCCCCGCCGTGATCGCCTACAACCACTACATCCGCGACGTGGACCGGCTCGCCACGCGCTTCGAGAGTTTCATGGAGGAATTCTCGAACCTTCTCCAGCGCCAGCCGCCGGCCTGACATGGAAACATCATCGCGCCGCTCCCGCTCCCGGCCCATGAGCGACATCAACGTCGTGCCCTACATCGACGTGATGCTGGTGCTGCTGGTGATCTTCATGGTGACGGCGCCGATGATCAACACAGGCCAGGTGGAACTGCCTCAGGTGAGCCGTTCCTCGCCGTTGCCGGCGAAGCCGATCGAGATCGAGGTGCTCGGCACCAGCCAGGTGAAAGTGCGTGACGGGTCGACCGCGTCGGCGCGCGTGGTCAACGTGGCCGACCTTGCGATTTTCGTGCGGGCGCGCCAGGCGGAAGTGCGGGGCGGGCGCCCGGTGCTGATCGCGGCGAGTCCGAGCGTGTCCTACGGCAAGGTGATGGAAGTGATGGACCTGCTGCAGCAGGCGAAGGTGGAAAAGATCGGCCTGCTGGCCAAGCCGAGGAGTAACTGATGGCGGTGGTGGCCCGCCCGGACTACGTCGTCTCCGGGCTGCTCGCTGCCGGCGTGCATCTGCTGCTGCTGGTGTTTCTCGTGGTCGGCCTGTCGTGGAACCGCAAGCCCCCCGAACCGGTGGTGGTCGAACTATGGCGCGATCCGGTGGTCACGCCACCCAAGCCCGTGACGGTCGCGCCCCCGCCCAGGGTCGAACCACCGCCACCACCACCCGAACCCAGGCCTGCACCACCGCCGGAACCGAAGCCCGTGCCCCCGCCCCAGCCGAAACCGGCGCCGCCGAAGGTCGAGCCCAAGCCTGCGCCGGAACCGAAGGTCGCGGACATCTCGCTCCAGGAGAAGCGTGAGAAGGAAAAGAAGCTGCGCGAGGAGAAGGCGGCCGAGGCCGCCCGGGCGAAGGAGGCTGAACGAGAGAAGCTCGAGGAAAAGCAGAAGGCAGACGAGCAGCGGAAGAAGGAAGACGAGGCCCGCCGCAAGGAACAGGACGCACAGCGCAAGGAACAGGAAAAACGTACCCTCGAGGACTTGGAACGGCAGGTCAAGGCCACTCAAGAGCAGCGTTTGGCGAACGAACGGGCCGAAGCCGAGCTCCGGGCCGCGGCCCAGGCGGCGAAGCGGGCGCAAAAACAGATCGACGAGTACACCAGACTCATCCGGGACGCCATCCGCAAGAAGGTCCACTTTACACAGGCAATCGAGGGCAATCCGCAGGCGGAGTTCACAGTGACGCTGCTGAGGAACGGCACCGTGGCGGACGCGCGCCTCGTCCGTTCGAGCGGTTTCGCGGCCTATGACAAGGCCGTGGAGCACGCGATCTACGATGCCGAGCTGCCGCCCATGCCCGACGACACGGAAATCTATCAGCAACTGCGCGATCTCAAGCTGTTGTTCCGGCCGCGTGAGTGAGGCCGGACACGGACAGTCCCCGCGGTACCGACATCTTCACCCGCTATAATCATCAACCATGCCTCGATCGACGACCGCACACCACCGACGTTCCCTGCTGAAGCTGGCAGGCGCCGCGGTCCTCACCGCTCCGGCGTTCGCTCGCGCCGCGCTGACCATCGAGATCATCGGCGGCAGCGGCAAGGAGATTCCGATCACGGTGGTGCCGTTCGGCAACCAGGAGCGGCAGAAGGACAAGGTGAGCGAGATCGTCCTCGCCGACCTGCTCAGAAGCGGCCTGTTCCGCGACCAGTCGGCGGGCTGGATGCCGCAGTACCCCACCGAACCCGAACAGGTCGACTGGCGCAACCTGCGCAATCGCGGGGTCGAGAATCTCGTCATCGGCAACGTGGTGGAGCGTTCCGACGGACGGCTGGCCCTGCGCTTTCGCCTGATGGACGCGGGCAAGCAGGCGCAGCGCACCGGCTTCAGCTACACCATTCCCATGGGCCAGCTGCGCGCGTCCGCCCACAAGATCGCCGACGTGATCTACGAGGAACTGACCGGCGAGGCCGGCGTGTTCTCGACCCGCATCTGCTATGTGGTCAAGAACAAGGAACGCTACGAGCTGCAGGTGGCCGACGCCGACGGCGGCGACGCCGACTTCATCCTCGCCAATCACGAGCCGATCATCTCGCCGGCGTGGTCGCCCGACGGCAACCGCATCGCCTACGTGTCGTTCGAACGCAAGAAGTCGGTCATCTTCGTGCACACGCTGGCCGATGGCAGCCGCCAGGTGGTGGCCAATTTCGAAGGCTCCAACAGTGCCCCTGCGTGGTCGCCCGACGGCCAGCGCCTCGCCGTGACGCTGTCGCGCGACGGCGTCGCACAGCTCTATACGATCCATCTGGACGGGTCCGGACTCACGCGCCTGACCACGAGCTCGTCGATCGATACCGAGGCTGCCTGGTCGCCCGACGGCCGCAGCCTGCTGTTCACGTCCGACCGGGGCGGCAGCCCGCAGATCTACCGCATGTCCGCTGCCGGCGGCGCCGCCGAGCGGGTCACGTTCGAGGGCAGCTACAACGTGACGCCACGCTGGAGTCCGGACGGCAAGAGCTTCTGCTTCATCCAGCGCAACGGCGGGCGCTACAACGTGGCGATCCAGGACATCGGCAGCCGCAGCGCACAGCTTCTCACCGACGGACGCATCGACTCGTCACCCACGTTTTCCCCCAACGGGCGCATGATTCTGTATGCCTCGGAGTTCAACAAGCGCGGCATTCTCGCGGCGGTTTCGCGCGATGGCCGTATCAAGCAACGACTCTCCGAGGCGACGGGCAGTGTGCGCGAGCCTGCGTGGGGTCCCCTGTCCAAGTCACGCTGAAACGAAGGAGCTCTAACCATGAAGAAAGTTGTCCTCCTGCTCGCCCTGGCCGTATTCGCTGCGGGCTGCGCCAACCAGGACGTCAAGGAACAGAGCAAGGCAGCGGTGGAGCAACGCGACCTGCTCGAAACGCAACGCAAATCCGAGGAAGAGGCGAAGCGGGCCCAGATCGCCCGCGAGCAGGAAGAGCTCAATCGCCAGCTCGAGGAACAGAAGCAGCGCCAGCAGCAGGAGACGAGCGCGGAGGTGAAGCCGCTGCGCGATCCGTCCGTGGCCGAACGGCCCCTCGGCGACGCGCGCAGCCAGTTGAAGGATCCGGCGAGCCCGCTGTCCAAGCGCAGCGTGTACTACGACTTCGACCGCTTCGACGTGAAGGAGGACTATCGCGCACTGGTGGAGGCGCATGCCAAGTTCATGCTCGACAACAAGGCCGCCAGGATGCGCGTCGAAGGCAATTGCGACGAGCGCGGTTCCACGGAATACAACCTCGCCCTGGGCCAGCGCCGTGCCGACGGCGTCAAGCGTGCGCTGATGGTGCTGGGCGTGCCCGCGAACCGGATCGAAGCCGTCAGCTACGGCGAGGAAAAGCCCAAGGCCTCGGGGCAGGACGAAGACTCCTACGGCGAGAACCGGCGCAGCGACATCGCCTATCCGGGTCTCGAGTGAGCGCGGTTCGCTCCGCCCTCGCCGACGCATGAAGCGGCCCTTACTGGCCATCGTCGTCCTGGCCCTGGCGGCAGGCGGCGTTGGTGCACAGACGCCGGCGCCGGCCCCGAAGCCCGCGCCCGCTGCCGACACGAGCCAGAATCGTGTGCTGCTCGATCTGCTGAACCAGATCGAAGCACTCGGTCGCCAGATGCGCGAGCTGCGCGGCGAGCTGGAGGAGATGTCGAACAAGATCGAGGTCCTGAACGACCGCGTGCAGAAGTCCGAGAAGCGGCAGAGCGATCTCTACAACGACACGGATGGCCGGCTCCGGCGCATGGAGCAGCTGGCGAAGGACGATGGCGAGGCACGCAAGAAACTCGTCACGCAGACAGGCGAGATCGATGCGCGCCTGAAGAAGCTGGAAAGCGCCCCGACGGCGAGCGGCGCCCCGTCGGCCGAGCTGGAAGCACGGCTGAAGAAACTCGAGACCGCGACGAGTCCGACGCCTGCCGTTGCGCAGTTCGGCGAGATCGATCTGCGCTTGAAGAAGCTGGAGACGGCTGCCGCCGCTGCCGGGATTCCCGCGCCGGTGGCCCCGGTCGCGGCCACGCCGCCCGGCGCCGCGACCACACCCGTGGTGGCTGCGCCGACTGCGCCCACCCCGCCGGCCGTGCCGGCGCCACCCGTGGTCACCAGCACGTCAGGACCCGATCCCGACGCCGTGCGTCGAGCCTACGAAGGGGCGCTCAGCAAGCAGCGTGCGGGTGACTCGGCGGGTGCGGTGGCCGATTTCCGTACGTTCCTGAAGCTCTATCCCCGTCACGAACTCGCGCCGAATGCACAGTACTGGCTGGGCGAGGCGTACTTCCGCATGGCCGACTATCCGAGTGCGATCGCTGCCCAGCAGAAACTGCTGGTGACGCATCCGGACCACCTCAAGGCACCCGATGCGATGCTGATCCTGGCCAACGCGCAGAGCGCCATCGGGGACCAGAGCGGTGCCCGCCGGACGCTCGAAGACCTGATCGCGAAGCATCCGCTGTCGGAGGCCGCAGAGAAGGCCAAGCAGCGACTCGCGCGGCTCAAGTAGTGCCGACGGAAGTGGCAGCGACCCTGCCGGACCGGACGTCGGTGAAGCCGACAGTCAGACTCCGGTTGACCGAGATATTCCTGTCGCTGCAGGGTGAGGCGAGCCGCGTCGGTCTGCCCACCGTGTTCGTGCGTCTCACCGGTTGTCCATTGCGCTGTGGCTATTGCGACACCGCCTATGCCTTCCATGGTGGTGAGACTTTCGATCTCGATACCATCGTCGAACGCATTCGGACCTACGAGGTGCCGCGGGTGACCGTCACCGGGGGCGAGCCGTTGGCGCAGAAGGGTTGCATCGATCTGCTGCGAGCGCTGTGCGACGCGGGCTGCGATGTCTCGCTCGAAACCAGTGGCGCGATCGACGTGTCCGATGTGGACGTGCGCGTTTCGAAGATTCTCGACCTGAAGACACCCGGGTCGGGAGAAATGGCGCGCAACCTGTGGACGAACCTGGATCACCTGACGCCTCGCGACGAGATCAAGTTCGTCCTCTGCGATCGTGCCGACTACGAATGGGCCCGTTCGGTGTTGCGGGACCGGGCGCTGGCGCAGCGGTGCGCCGTGCTGTTCTCACCGTCGTACGGACAGGTGGAACCGCGGCAGCTCGCGGAGTGGATTCTCGAGGACCGCCTGCCGGTGCGCATGCAGCTCCAGCTGCACAAGCTGCTGTGGGGCGAGACGCCGGGGCACTGATGCGGCCGGCCGTGGTGTTGCTCTCCGGCGGTCTCGACTCCGCCACCGTGCTCGCGCTCGCGCGGGCGGAGGGCTTTCGATGCCATGCCCTGTCGGTGCGCTACGGCCAGCGCCACAGTGCGGAACTGGAAGCTGCGGCGAGGGTTGCGTCCCATCTCGGTGCCGTTGCGCACAAGGTCGTGGACGTGGACCTGCGCGCCATCGGCGGTTCCGCGCTCACCGACGATGCCATCGCCGTGCCCACCGACGGCCTCACGACTTCGATTCCCTCGACCTACGTGCCCGCGAGGAACACGATCCTGCTTGCCCTCGCCCTGGGCTATGCCGAAGTGGTCGACGCGCGCGACATTTTCTACGGGGCGAATGCGGTCGACTATTCAGGCTATCCGGATTGTCGCCCGGCGTTCGTCGCGGCCTTCCAGCAACTGGCGAACGTGGCGACGAAGGCGGGCGTCGAGGGTCGCGGCATCACGGTGCATGCCCCCATCATCGAATGGACCAAGGCCGAGATCATCCAACGCGGGCAGGCGCTGGGCGTGGACTTTTCGCTGACCGTTTCCTGCTATCAGGCCAACGGGGACGGACTCGCGTGCGGCGTGTGCGATTCGTGCCGTATCCGGCGCAGCGGTTTCGATACCGCTGGCGTGCCGGATCCGACGCGTTATGTTCGCGCCACTGAGAATCACGAAAAAACAGACCCTTGAGCCTCTTCATCGGCACATTCGACGTTGACACTCGAAGAGGCAGGCCGCTAGAATGCGCGCTCTTTTTTTTTGCGGGTGGTTAGCTCAGCCGGTAGAGCAGCGGACTTTTAATCCGTTGGTCGCGAGTTCGAATCTCGCACCACCTACCACCTGTAAAAAGCGTTCGAACCGACGGTTCGGGCGCGTCGCAACCCACGGGCCGTTAGCTCAGCTGGTAGAGCAGTGGACTCTTAATCCATTGGTCGTAGGTTCAAATCCTACACGGCCTACCAAACACCTTCCTCCGGAACCGGCGATGCGGCTCGCGACCGTCATCCATGACGACATCGAGCAGTGCGCGGTGATCACCGCGCACGGGCTCACGCTCGTTTCGGAGATCAATGCGCGCCTGGGCAAGGCGTGGCCCACGGATCTGCTGGCGCTGCTGCGGCAGGGCCTCAGCCATGCGCTCGAGTCGGACGCCTTCGCGACGGCGCGCTATCGCGATCCCGCATCCGTTCGATACGCGCCGCTCTACCGGCATCCGCGCAAGATCTGGGGTATCGGACTCAACTACCGCGACCACGCGGCCGATCTGAACGCCGTGTATCCCGATGAACCCGCATCGTTCGTGAAGGGGGATCAGACGATCATCGGTCCCGGCGACACGATCGAATTGCCGCCCGAGTCGCACCGGGTGACGGCAGAGGCGGAACTCGGCGTCATCATCGGCCGGACCTGCCGGCGGGTGAGCGAGGCCGACGCACTCGATTTCGTGGCCGGCTACTGCCTCATCCTCGACATGACGGCCGAGGACATCCTGCAGAAGAATCCACGCTACCTGACGCGCTCGAAGAACTTCGACACCTTCTTCTCCTTCGGTCCGCAGTTGATCACGACGGACGAAGTGCCGGACGTGCTGGCGCTCAAGGTCGGCACCTGGAACAACGGCAAGCTGCATCGCGAGAACATCGTGGACAACATGCAGTTCCCGCCGGCCTACCTGGTCTCGTTCCACTCGCACGTCATGACCCTGTACGCCGGCGACATCATCTCGACCGGGACGCCCGGGGCGGTCGTGATCGAGGATGGCGACTCGGCGGAGTGCCGGATCGACGGGTTCGGCACGCTCGTGAACCCGGTGCGGCGCGTCCTCTAGACGCGACGGTGCCCGATCGTCGTGCCGTAGCGACGCGATTTCCGCGAAACAGGCTTAAATGCTTGATTCACGCGGCGGCGAGCCTGTCGCCACTGCGCGACGAACGGGTCAGATCGAGCCCGTTACGATCAACTGGAAGCCGAAGAACAGTCCCAATGCCAAGCCCGCGTAGACGAGGATATCGCCGCGGGCGCCGTTCATCGACGAGGCATCGAGCCAGCGCTTGAAGCCGTAGCCGCCGGCCAGGATCGCGACGACCATCAGCGCCGCATAGCCGGGGTGCATGTGCCAGAACGTGTCGAGCCACGCTCCCAGGAAGCCACCGGGCTTCAGCGCCTTGTAGATGAGGCCGACCACACCGAGCACCAGCAGCGCGAAGATGCCGCCATGCAACGCAGTACCGCCGAGTTCGGACAGCAACTGGGAACCGGAGGTCGGCTTGTTCTGTGGAATCGGGTTGAACATACTGCCTCCAAAAAAAGATCCGCCCGAGCCCTGGCGAGGCGCGGGCGGCGAAGTCCCACTTGACTACCGACGGCACCCGGTCGGGGGGACGCAGGCGCCGCCGTCCCATGCATATCAATCGGCATGCCAGGGCGAAGAAAGCCTGCTGAAACAGGATCCTGTTTCAGCCTATGCGGGCGGACAAGGTCCGCGAGCCCGATTTCTCGGGCGATTTCGTCACTGCCTAACGACGCGGTTCCCGGGGCTTAGCCCCGGATCGACCTACGGCGTGTCGCAGCTCACGAAGTGGCAGACCGTGTCGCAGGCGGGATTGCGCCCGCACTCGAAGGTCGCGAGTTTGGGCGTGCCGTCGGCGGCGGATCCGCATTGGTCTGCAGCCGCCATCAGCTTCGGCCGGGGCCGCCACTCGCATTGGTGGCACATGCCGGCCCCGAAGATGTCCAGGCGCTCGCTGCGCGCGGGCGGCAGCTTGCTCTGGCCACCGACCCCGGGATCGCTGTCCGATTGCGCAAACGCGGCTGGGGCCAGGGCAAAGGCCAGTGCGACAAGGATGAGGCGCGTAAGCAGATGCATGGGGTGTTCTCCGGGACTGCGCTGACCGCTATTTTGGCCCAGGTCGGCAGACTGCGCTTGACCTGGATCAGTTGCCGGCCGGCCTGGCACGGCGGCGCCGGTTAGCGAGGTAACCCACGCCCAGGACGCCACCGACGATCGCGACATACATGGCATACCGCACCCAGGCATTCGTTTCGAAAAACGACAGCAGCCTCGGTTCGTGGCTGATCATCGCGGCCGACGTCCAGGCGAGCACGCCGGCACCGATGTAGACGATGGCCGGAAAACGCTCCACCCACTTGAGGATCACGGTGCTGCCCCAGACCATGATCGGGATGCTGATCGCGAGGCCCAGGATCACGAGGGTGAAACTGCCCTTCGCCGCGCCGGCGACGCCGAGCACGTTGTCCAGCCCCATTACCGCATCGGCCACGACGATGGTTCGCAAGGCACTCCAGAACGATGCGCCCTTTCCGGCGCCGGCGGCCAGAGGGCTCACCTCGTGGTTCTCGTCGTGGTTGTCCGCCGCGAGCAGCTTGTAGGCGATCCAGATCAGCAGGATGCCGCCCACCAGACGTAGACCCGGTACCGTGAGCAGCCAGACCACGATCAGCGTCATGACGATGCGCACGCCAATGGCACCCAGCGTGCCCCAGAGGATCGCCTTGCGCTGCAACTCCCTGGGCAACGTGCGTGCGGCGAGCGCGATCACGATCGCGTTGTCGCCCGCGAGCACGAGATCGATGATGACGATCGCCACCAGTGCGGACAGGAACTGATACGAAAAGATTTCCATGGGGAATCGTGGAGCGGGGCGGCCCGGCGGGCGCGCGCTGGAGAAGGATGGCGGGCGTCAGCCCTTCAGGCGGGTGATGCGGATCACCTCGGGGATGCGCCGCAGGCCGCGCATGAGCTGCGCGAGGTGCAGGCGGTTGTGGACCTGCAGCGTGAAATGAACGTTCGAGTACGCGCTCGAGTCGCCCGGTTCCAGGCTGACGTTGTCGATGTTGGCCTCGGACTCCGCGATCTCGGCCGCCAGTTTCGCGAGCACGCCACGTTCGTTCGAGACCACGAGGCGGATGTTCACGGCGAACAGCTTGCGCGTGTCCGGCGCCCATTCCACGTCGAGCCACTTGTCCGGGTCGCCGCGCATCTTGCGGGCGACGACGCAGTCGTGGGTGTGGACCACCAGGCCCTGGCCCTTCTTCACGTAGCCGATGATGGGGTCGCCGGGGATCGGGTGGCAGCACCTGGCGAACTGCAGCGCCATGCCCTCGGAGCCGCGGATGACCACGGTGCCGGGCAGGCGGTTCGATTCGCCCTCCGGTTCGCCGATCATCAGCAGCCGTCGGGCAACGACGATGGCGAGCTGCTTGCCCAGCCCGATGTCGGCAAGGATCTCCTGCCGCGTCCGGTCACCCTGGTCCTTGAGCAGCTTGTCCCAGCTGGTGTCGTCGATTTTCTGGGCCTTCGGCGACAGGGCGGCCAGCGCCTGGTTCAACAGCCGCTCGCCGAGTTGCGCCGATTCCTCGTACTGCATCGTCTTGAGGAAGTGGCGGATGTGCGATCGCGCCTTCCCGGTGACCACGTAGTTCAGCCACGCGGGATTGGGCTTCGCGTGCGCCGCGGTGATGATCTCCACGCGATCGCCGTTGCGAAGCTCGCTGCGCAGCGGCACCAGCTCGTGGTTCACTTTCGCTGCCACGCAGCGGTTGCCGATGTCGGTGTGAACCGCGTAGGCGAAATCGACGCACGTGGCACCGTGTGGCAGCGACAGGATCCTGCCCTTGGGCGTGAAGACGTACACCTCGTCGGGAAAGAGATCGACCTTGAGGTGCTCCAGGAACTCGATCGACGAGCCGCTCTGCGTCTGCATCTCGAGCAGGCTCTGGAGCCACTGGTGGGTCTTCTTCTGCAGCTCGTTCAGCTCGGCGTCGCTCTGCTTGTAGAGCCAGTGCGAGGCCACGCCGGCCTCCGCGATCTTGTGCATCTCGAAGGTGCGGATCTGCACCTCGAGCGGCGTGCCGAACGGACCGAACAGCGTCGTGTGCAACGACTGGTAGCCGTTCGCCTTCGGGATCGCGATGTAGTCCTTGAACTTGCCCGGAATCGGCTTGTACAGGCCGTGCAGCGCACCCAGCGCCAGGTAGCACGAGGGCACGTCGCGCACGATGATGCGGAAGCCGTAGATGTCGTACACCTGCGAAAACGTCAGGTGCTTGTCCTGCATCTTGTGATAGATGCTGTAGAGGTTCTTCTCGCGGCCGGTGACCGTTGCCTCGATGGTGGCGCCCGAGAGCTTGCCGCGGATCCCTTCCAGGATCTTGTCCACCACCTCCCGCCGGTTGCCGCGCGCGGCGAACAGTGCCTTGTGCAGCACGCGATAGCGGTTCGGGTACAGGTGCTTGAAGGACAGTTCCTGCAGCTCCTGGAACAGGCGGTTCAATCCCAGGCGGTTGGCGATCGGCGCATAGATGTCGAGCGTTTCGCGCGCGATGCGCACGCGCTTCTTCGGATTCATCGCGTCGAGCGTGCGCATGTTGTGCAGCCGGTCGGCGAGCTTGATCAGGATGACGCGCACGTCGCGCGTCATCGCGAGCACCATCTTGCGGAAGTTCTCCGCCTGCGCCTGCTCGTGGCTCTGGAACTCGATGCGGTCGAGTTTCGAGACGCCGTCCACCAGTTCCGCCACCATCTTGCCGAACTTCTCCGAGAGTTCGGCCTTGGTGACGTTGGTGTCTTCCATCACGTCGTGCAGCAGCGCGGCCGACAGCGCCTGGGAATCCAGGTGCCACTCGGTGAGGATCTGCGCCACCGCCACCGGATGCGAGACGTAGGGCTCGCCCGTCATCCGGTACTGGCCCGCGTGGGCCGTCGCGCTGAAGTCGTACGCCGACTGCAGTTGCGACACGTCCTCCGGCTTCAAGTAGCCGGAGACGTCGCGGAAGAAGGCGTCGGCGGGAGTCATGCGGCGCGGTGCGGTTGGGGGGACACGGAACGCGCCGGAAGGCGGGCGCGTCGCGCCCTGCGGGTCGTTCAGGTCTTGGTGCGGTAGAGGATGTCGATGTTGATCAGGCCGAGCGCCATCTCGCGCAGCGCGATGACGGTGGGCTTGTCCTTGTTGCCCTCCACCTGCGGCGTGGCGCCGTTGGCGATCTCGCGGGCGCGATAGGTCGCTGCGAGCGTGAGGTCGAAGCGGTTCGGAATGTGTTTCATCGCGTCGTCGACGGTGATGCGGGCCATGGCATTTCCTCTACTTCATGCGGTTGATGGTGTCGCGGTGGCGCTCGAGCTGTGCTCGAAGGCTCAACCGCTCTGCGCGGACGATCGCTTGAAGGTCCTGGACCGCAACTTCGAAGTCCTTGTTAATAATAACATAATCGAACTCGTCCACGTGACCGATCTCATCCCTCGCCGCCTGCACGCGGCGGGCGATCACTTCCGCGCTGTCCGTACCCCGTTGTTGCAGGCGCTCTGCCAGGGCTTCGATCGATGGCGGGAGGATGAAAATCCCCACCGCCGCGGGCATCAATCGTCGCACCTGCACCGCGCCCTGCCAGTCGATCTCTAGCAGGATGTCGCTGCCGGCCCGGTTCTCCCGTTCGATCCAGGCCCGTGATGTGCCATACAGATTGCCGTGCACTTCCGCGCTTTCAAGGAGCTCCCCGCGCGTTTGCATCTGCTCGAACTCTCCTCGCGCGACGAAGTGATAGTCACGGCCATTCGCCTCTCCGGGTCGGGCGGCACGCGTCGTATAGGAAACGGACAGGCGGATCGCCGGATCGTTCGCGAGCAGCCGCCGGACCAGGCTCGTCTTGCCGGCGCCGGAGGGGGCCGCGACGATGAAGAGCGTGCCGCTCACTCGATGTTCTGCACCTGCTCGCGCATCTGCTCGATCAGCACCTTGAGTTCCATCGAGGTCTGCGAGACTTCCACGTCGACCGATTTCGAACCCAGCGTGTTGGCTTCGCGATTCAGTTCCTGCATGACGAAGTCGAGCCGCTTGCCCACGTTGCCGCCCTTGGCGAGGATGCGCCGCACTTCCGACAGGTGCGTGTTGAGCCGCGTGAGCTCTTCGTCCACGTCGATGCGCGTGGCGAACAGTGCCACCTCCTGGCGGATGCGTTCCTCATCGAGGGACGCGACCACTTCCTTCAATCTTTGCGTGAGCTTTTCCTGATGCGCCGCCACCAGCTGGGGAATCTTCGGCGCGATGTTGCGTGCAAGCGTCTCCATGGTCGAAACGCGCTCGAGCAGCATCGCCTTCAGCTTCTCGCCCTCGCGGCCGCGCGTGGCAGTGAACTCCTCCACGGCCGTGGCGAGCATCGACATGCTTGCTTCGCGCAGTTCCTCCACCGGCAGCGTGTCGGCGCCGAACATGCCGGGCCAGCGCAGTACGTCGTGCACGCCCAGGTTCGATGCCTCCGGCATCCGCCGCCGGACGTGTGCGTTGAGTTCGGCCAGTTTCTCCAGCAGCGGCTCGTTGATCTCGAGCAGCGCGGGCGCCGCCGGCGCACGCGTGAGCCCGATCCGGCATTCGAGCTTGCCGCGCGTGAGTTTCGCCCCGAGCGCTTCGCGCATCGGTGGTTCGAACGCGCGAAATTCTTCCGGCACCCGGAACTGCACGTCGAGGTACCGATGATTCACCGAGCGCAATTCGAGGCTGACGGTGCCCAGCGGCAGATCGCGGCTCACGGACGCGTAGCCGGTCATGCTGTAGATCATCGGAGGGTGCGCTTTACAGGGAGGGGACGCCCGCCGAGAATGGCGGCCGCTCGAAAGATAGCACAAAGGTCCTGCGCGACCGCCGTCCGTTTTCCCTCCAGGAATCGCCCCTCATGTCCTTCACTCGCCCCAGTGCGCGCCGACCCGACGAGCTGCGTCCGGTCACCATCACCCGCCATTTCACGCGTCACGCGGAAGGGTCGGTGCTGGTCGCCTTCGGCGACACGAAGGTGCTCTGCACGGCGAGCGTCGAAGAGAAGGTACCCGGCTTCCTGAAGGGCCGCGGCCAGGGCTGGATCACGGCCGAGTACGGCATGCTGCCGCGCTCGACCAATACCCGCACGGACCGCGAGGCCGCGCGCGGCAAGCAGAGCGGTCGCACCCAGGAGATCCAGCGCCTGATCGGCCGCAGCCTGCGCGGCGTGGTCGACATGGCAGCGGTCGGCGAACGCACCATCCAGCTCGATTGCGACGTGATCCAGGCCGACGGCGGCACGCGCACTGCCGCCATCACCGGCGCGTTCGTCGCGCTCCACGACGCGCTGTCGTTGGTCCAGTCGCGCGGCCTGATCCAGGCGTTGCCGTTGAAGGATTTCATCGCGGCCATCTCGGTCGGCGTGTTCGAGGGCACGCCCGTGCTCGATCTCGATTACGCCGAGGATTCGAATTGCGACACGGACATGAACGTCGTGATGACCGGCAGCGGCGGCCTGGTCGAAGTGCAGGGCACGGCCGAAGGCGTGCCGTTCACGCGCGCGCAGATGAGTGCCCTGCTCGACCTCGCCGAGAAAGGCGTCGGCGAATTGATCCTGGCGCAGAAGCAGGCGCTCGGCCTCACTTGAACCGGCTGGTCCTCGCCTCGGGCAACCCCGGCAAGATCCGCGAGATCGCGAATCTGGTGGCGCCGCTGGGCATCGAAGTGATCCCCCAGGCGGCCCTGGGCATCGACGAGGCCGAAGAGCCCCACGACACGTTCGTGGAGAATGCGCTCGCGAAGGCGCGCCACGCCGCGCGGTTGTCGGGCTTGCCCGCATTGGCGGACGATTCCGGCATCTGCGTCGATGCGCTGGGCGGGGCACCGGGCGTGCAGTCGGCGCGCTATGGCGGCGAGCCGAAGAGCGATGTGCGCAACAACGACAAACTGCTCGCCGCCCTCGAGTCCGCGACCGACCGCCGGGCGCACTTTTGCTGCGTCCTGGTGCTCATGCGCCACGGCGCCGACCCGCAGCCGCTGATCGCCGAAGGCGAATGGCACGGCGAGATCCTGCGGGCGCCGCGGGGCGAGGGCGGCTTCGGTTACGACCCGTTGTTCCTGGTGCCCGATCTCGGCCTGACCGGTGCGGAATTGCCGCTGGAACGCAAGAACGCCCTCAGCCACCGCGGGCGGGCGCTCGCACAATTGCTGGAGCGCTTGCGCGGAACGAAGTAGGCTTCCCCCTTTCGCCGCCTGCGTCCACCCGCCTTCATGACCGAACAACCTCGCGATCTCACGCGGACCACGCTCGCCGTGCTCTTCACCGGCATGCTGATCCTCGGAGCATTCCTGATCGTGCGCCCGTTCCTGTCCTCGGCGGTATGGGCTGCGATGATCGTGGTGGCGACCTGGCCGATCATGCGGCAGCTCGAGGCGCGCCTGTGGAACCGGCGGTGGCTCGCCGTCACGGTCATGACCGCCGCGCTCGTGCTGCTGTTCGTCCTGCCCGTGGTGCTGGCGGTCAGCACGATCATCGAGCACGGCGACGCCATCGTCGAATGGGTGAAGTCGCTATCCAAGGCGCGGCTGCCGGTCGTGCCCGAATGGGTGCAACGCATCCCGCTGGTCGGGCCCCGCATCGTTTCGTCCTGGCAGGAGTTCGGCAAGGGGGGAGGCCAAGGCATCTTCGCGCGCATCGCACCGCAGGTGGGCGACGTCTTCGGCTGGCTGGTCGCGCAGGCGGGCAGCCTCGGCATGCTGCTGGTGCAGGCGCTGCTCACGCTGCTCATCAGCGCGATCCTGTATGTGAACGGCGAGAAGGCTGTCGACAGCATCCTGCGCTTCGCGCGGCGCCTCGGCGGTGATCGCGGCGATCGGGCCCTCGAAGTCGCCGGCCGCGCGATCCGCGGCGTCGCGCTCGGGGTCGTGGTCACCGCCATCCTGCAGGCCTTGCTCGCAGGCCTCGGCCTCGTCATCGCCGGCGTTCCGCTGTCGGGCCTGCTCACCGTGGTGGCCTTTGTACTTGCCGTGGCGCAGATCGGTGCGCTACCCGTGCTGCTGCCCGCGGTCCTGTGGCTCTACTTTCAGGACGACACGGCCTGGGCCATCGGGCTCGGCATCTGGAGCGTGATCGTGCTCAACATCGACAACGTGGTGCGGCCGATCCTCATCCAGCGCGGTGCGAAACTGCCGCTCATGCTCATCTTCGTCGGTGTGATCGGCGGGCTGATCGCCTTCGGCATGGTCGGGATCTTCGTCGGGCCGGTGGTGCTGGCGGTGACCTATGAGTTGTTCGCGGCATGGGTGAATCAGGAGGCGCCGGGATCGCTGCCGGCGGACACGACGGCACCGGACGCGGCGGAGCCCCCGGCCGTCTGACGCGAGCGCGAAGGGCGAGCCCGAAGCACCGATGTATAGTCCCCGCTGACCGGGGCGAAGAGGGGAGTCCGTGCCATGCCGGACACGGGGGTGTTGCTGCAGGGCGGTTCCGTCTGGGATGGCAGCGGGCAGCCTGCCTTCGCCGCGGACGTTCTCGTTCGCGGCAATCGCATCGAGAAAGTGCACCCGACGCAGTTGCGCGACGCGGATGTGCCCGTGCGGATCGACATCACCGGTCACACCGTCATCCCTGGACTGGTCGAGGGTCACGCGCACCTGCCCTTCGCCCACAAGGCGAGCATCGCCGACACCGGTGACATCCCGCCGGAAGACCACACGCTCCTCACGCTCCTGCATGCTCGCATCGTGCTCGAAGCGGGCTTCACGTCCTGCCTGAGCGGCGGTTCCGCCAAGCCCCGACTCGACATCGCGGTGCGCGATTTCATCGATGCAGGTCATGCACCCGGTCCGCGTCTGCTCGCCGCGAGTCCCGAGTTGACCAACACCGGCAATCTGGGCGACGAACGCCGGTTGCACCTGTATCGCGAATCGATCGCCATGGTGGTCGACGGCGCGGACGAGATGCTGCGGACGGTGCGGATGCTGATCCGCGAAGGCGTGGACACGATCAAGCTCAACGTCTCGGGCAACCAGACGATCCCCAACGCGCGCTCCCACATCACCGTCATGCGCGAGGACGAGCTCGCGACCGCCGTGGAGACGGCGCACGCCCACGGCAAGCGCGTCGCTGCGCACGTTCGTGCCGCGGCGTCCATCAAGCTCGCGCTGCGTCATGGCGTCGACATCCTCTATCACTGCGAGTATGCGGACGAGGAATGCCTGGACCTGATGGAAGCCGCTCGCGACCGGATCTTCGTTGCGCCGGCGATCGGGTTGCTGCACGCCCTCATGCACGAGGCCGAGCCCTGGGGCATCACGCTGGAGAAGGCGGCCGCCACCGGCGTGGTGGACCAGTTCGAGCATGCGCAGGCGGTGTTCCCGGAACTGCGCAAGCGCGGTGTCCGGGTGCTCATCGGCGGCGACTACGGCTTCCCGTGGACGCCGCATGGCACGAACGCACGCGACCTCGAGCATTTCGTCCGCTTTCTCGGATACTCCAACGGCGAGGCACTGGCCTGCGCCACGAGCACGGGTGCCAGTGCCATGTTGCTGGAAGGAGAGGCGGGGCTGGTGCGCGAGGGCTATCTCGCCGATCTGCTGGTGGTCGCAGGTGCACCCCAGGACGATGTGTGCCTGCTGCAGTCGGCGGCCAACATCAAGGTCGTCATGAAGGACGGCCACCTCCACACGAACCGGTTCGCGCCATCGCATTGAGGAAAGGGTAGAGATGTTCCAGCAATCCGTGCTCTCCGTGGAAGATGCGCGCCGCATCGCGGCTGCCGCTCGCGCCGAGGCCGAGAAGAACGGTTGGGCCGTCGTCATCGCCGTGGTCGACGACGGTGGTCACCTCATGTACCTGGAGCGCATGGACGGCTGCCAGAAGGCTTCCAGCCGCATCGCCGAAGCGAAGGGCCGGACGGCCATCCTGTTCAAGCGACCGACCAAGGCCATCGAGGACGTGGTGCTCGAGGGTCGCACGGTGATGATGGTGCTGCCGGGCGCCGTGCCGATCGAAGGCGGCCTGCCGCTCACCAAGGACGGCGTATTCCTCGGGGCGATCGGCGTTTCCGGCGTGCAGTCCTTCCAGGACGGGATTGTCGCGCGAGCGGGCGTTGCGGCGCTCTGATCGAGCGCCTTCTAGCGTCCGACGATCTCCCCGAACCGCACCCACTCGGTGCCGTCGAACCGCATCAGCTGCAGCTGTTCGATCGGATCGTAGTCGGTCTCGCTGGTGTTGACCCGGATGCCGGGCAGCAGCAGCGGGAGTTCGAGATCCCGCAGGCTGGCTGCCTGCCGCATCACGTTCTCGCGCGTGAGATCGTCACCGCACCGCTTCAACACGTGCACGAGGAGCTGCGCGTTGGTGTAGCCGTATACGTTGTAGATCTCGGCGGTGTCGCCGTCCGGATAGAACTTCTGCATCCACGCACGCCATTCCAGCGTCGCCCGGTCGTTCTTCCAGTGCGGATCGGTGGGATCCTTCACGAACGTGGAGGAGACGACGCCGACCGATTTTTCCAGGCCGGCAGGCTGGAGCACCGCCTTCACGGAGATCGAGGAGTAGACGACGAAATGCAAGGGCTTCCAGCCGATGTCGTAGGCCTTGCGGATCGCCTGCGAGGCGAATTTCGGCGATGCGAAGCTGAACAGCGTGTCCGCGCCCGAGCCCTGCAACGTCGCGATCTGCGAATCCACCGTGGGGTCGGTGGATTCGTAAGTCGCTTCCGCGACGATCATGTTCGCAGCCTTTGGTCCGAGGTGGCGGCGGAAGGCGGCGAGGTAGTCCTTGCCGAAATCGTCGTTCTGGTAGAGCACCGCCACCTTCGCGCCGGGACGGGTCTGCAACAAGTGACGGGCATAGCCGTTGGTCCCCGTCGCCTGGCTCGGCAGGAACGCCATCGTCCAGGGGAGCCTCTTCGGATCGCCCCACTTCAGGCCGGTGGCGGCGATGAGGAGCTGGGGCACGGCCTGCGAGTTGAGGTACTTGGCGGCCGCCGTGTTGGTCGGCGTACCGAAGGAGCTGAAGATGAGCAGCACTTCCTCGGACTCCACCAGCTTCCGGGTCTGCTCGATCGTACGCGGCGGCACATACCCGTCGTCGAGCGAGAGGAGGCGGATCTTGCGACCGTTGACGCCGCCGGCCGCGTTGATGGACTCGAAGTAGGCCGCTTCTGCGCGACCCATCGTGCCGAACGCGGACAGCGGGCCGCTGTAGGGCATCGTCTGCCCGATCCTGATCTCGGTATCGGTCACGCCCGGGCCATAGCGCTTCTCGGCGTGCGCGGGAACACTAGAGAACGCCGCGATGAGCATGGCGAGCAGCGCCTGGTGGTCGTCAATCCGCATGTGGGGCCTCGCTGGTCATCGACGGGACATTCAATCGCCGTCGATCCGGATCAGCTTGAGCCGACCGGAGGCGCCGCTCTTGATCGATACCGCGGACCTCGCGCAGCGGAAATGCCTGGCGACCAGCGCCATCAGTTCCTCGTTCGCCTTGCCTTCGACCGGTGGTGACTTGAGCTGGGCGAGCCACAGACCCTCCTCCGTCTCCTCGAGCGAGCTCGAACGTGCGTTGGGCTTGACCTTCACTTGAATGGTCTTCACGGCGGCGGTGTGAGGGGCGGGAAGACATCGTAGCCTTCAAGGCCCAAGTCTACGCCGCCGGGCTCGCAGACACCGTCGAGCCTGCGGTACCCCTGTGCTACATTCGACCGCTGTGACGGACACCCTCGACAGCGGCGCCTCCGGACGCTGGGTCTCGCTCGAGACCACGGCTCGCGGCGCGACGCTGCACCTGTCGGGCGAGTGGAAACTCGGATCGATCACACCGATCGAGCGCGCCCTGCGGGCCACGCCGAACCTTCGTCCGGTCGTGAGTGTCCAGGGCGGCGCGCTCACGGCGCTCGACACCGCCGGCGCGCTGACACTGCTGCGCCATCTGAAGGCACTCGCCATCGATCCGGCGACCGTCGACTTCGACGGCTTCTCGCCCGCGCACCGCCGCGTGATCGACCTGGTGGCAGGGCAACTCGCCTGCGTCACCCAGGTGCCGGCCAGGCATCGGCGGAGTTTCCTGGCCGAGGTCGGCTACAACGCCGAGGGCGTCGCCCGGCTCGTGCTGGGCCACCTCAACTATTTCGGCTTCGTCGCGGCCGGCATCGGCAATACCGTGATCCATCCGGGCCGCCTGAGAGTGAAGGAGCTTGCCGCGCAGTTCGAGCAGGTCGGCATCCGCGCGATCCCGGTGGTCGCGCTGGTCACGTTTCTCATCGGTTTCGTGTTCGCCTATCTGCTGGGCCTCCAGGCGGAACGCTACGGGGCGAGCATCTTCGTCGTGGACGGCGTTGCGATCGGCATGGCGCGCGAGTTCGCGCCGATCATCGTCGCAGTGATCATCGCCGGTCGCTCCGGGGCCGCCTTCACCGCGCAACTGGGCACCATGAAGCTCACCGAGGAAACCGATGCGATCCGCGTGCTGGGTCTGTCGCCCATGGACGTGCTGATCCTGCCGCGCGTGTTCGCGCTGGTGGTGGCGCTGCCGCTGCTGGTATTCGTCGGCAACGTGATGAGCAATCTGGGTGCAATGACCATGGCGGCGACGACGCTCGATATCCCGTCCGCCACCTATCTCGAACGGCTGTCGATCGCGCTCACCACGCGCCATCTGGGAGTAGGACTATCGAAGGCACCGGTGTTCGCCCTCTTCATCGCGATCATCGGCATCCGCATGGGCATGGACGTGAGCCGCGACACCCGCGCGATCGGCGTCAACACCACCTCCACCGTGGTGCAGGGCATCGTGTCGGTGATCCTGCTCGATGCGTTGTTCGCCGTGATTTTCCAGAAGCTGGAGATCTAGGGTGGGAGGCGAATCGGTCATCGAAGTCGAGAACGTCGTGACCCGGTTCGGCCCGCAGACGGTGCACGACGGGGTGTCGTTCTCGGTGTCGCGCGGCGAACTGATCGGCCTCATCGGCGGCAGCGGCACGGGCAAGTCGGTGCTTCTGCGCGAGATCATCGGGCTGATCCGACCCAACGCCGGCACGATCCGCGTGTTCGGGACCGACATCGCGAAGGCGTCGGCCGCCAAGCTCGCCGCGGTCCGGCGGCGCTTCGGCATGATGTTCCAGGACGGCGCGCTGTTCTCCTCTCTGGACGTGGCGCACAACGTGGCCGTGCCGCTGCTCGAGCACACGGATCTCGCACCCGATGCGATCTGGCCGCTGGTACGGCTGCGCATCGCCCTGGCGGGTCTGCCCCCGGACGCCGGTGACAAGATGCCGAGCGAACTGTCGGGCGGCATGCGCAAGCGCGCCGCGATCGCCCGGGCACTCGCCCTGGAGCCGGAGGTGATCTTCCTGGACGAGCCCACGTCCGGACTCGACCCGATCACCGCCCGGGCCTTCGACAAGCTGATGCGCTTTCTCGTGGACGACCTGGGCATCACGGTGTTCCTGGTCACCCACGATCTCGACACGCTGCTGACCGTGGTCGACCGGCTCGTGGTGCTCTCGAAGGGCAAGGTGATCGGTGACGGACCCGTGAGCGAGATCATGGATCTGGACGATCCCTGGGTGCGCTCCTACTTCTCGGTCCGTACAATGGGCGCGACCGACTCGGGATCAGACGAAAATGGAACCTGAAGTCCGCTACACGTGGATCGGGGCGACGCTCGTGGTGTTGCTGACCGCGCTCGTGCTCTCGATCGTGTGGCTGCGGCATGCCGGCACGCATGCCAGCGATGTCGCCTACGAGATCGTGTTCGCACGCCAGTCGCTCGAGGGCCTGCAGGTCGGCGGCAGTGTCAACATGCGCGGCATCCGCGTGGGGCAGGTGGTGAGCTATTCGCTGTCGCGGGAGCAGATCAACCGCGTGAGCGTGCTGATCCGCGTCGCACGCGACACGCCGGTTGCCGTGAATACGGTCGCCGTGGTGTCGCGCAACATTCTCACCGGGCTGGCCCGCATCAATCTCATCACACCCGAGCCGCCTGGAGACGCGCTGGTCGCGCTGGAAACCAACGGGTATCCGGTGATCCGCGAAGGCACCTCCACGGACGAGAAAATCGAGGAAGTGGCCAACCGGCTCACCGAGAGCGGCATCACGGCGCTCGAGAACGTCGGCCGTTTCCTCGATGCGGACAACAAGCAGGCCTTCACCGATGCCCTGGTGAGCGTTCGCAACGTCGCCTACGGGCTCGAACAGCGATTGGACCGCCTCGATCGCACGCTCGTGAGCGTCGATCGCAACGTGCAGACCTTCGGCCGCTCCAGCGACGAGATCTCGAAGTCCGTGGATCTCATCCGTTCCGATTTCCACGGGCTCACCGCACGGGCCGACGGCACGCTCAACGAAGTGACCGTCGCGGCAAGATCGATCGGCAAGGAGGCGGGCGAGCTGTCGCGGCAGATCGACGCGGCTGCGGGCAGCGGATCGCTCGAGTTGCGAGCCACCGCGCACGAGCTGCGTACCACCGCCGAGCTGCTGGACAAGACGCTGGGTCGCCTGCGCGATCCGCGCGCCGTCATCTTCGGCCCGAACGCCGCGCAGCTCGGGCCCGGCGAGAAACTCAAATGAAGTGCCTCGCACCCGTACTCGTGTCCGTCGTGCTCTGCGGCTGCCTGGGCGGCCAGGGTACGCCGCCGGCCACCTATTTCGTGCTCAGTGACGGCGGTGCAGCGCCTGCGCCGGCGACAACTGCGCCGGTGCCGAAGAATCTCGTGGTGGCGAGCGGTGTCGACGACGCGTTCTACGACGCCGAAAGCCTCGTCTACAGTCGCGAAGCCGGCAGTCGCGCCTACTACCAGTTCGCTGCATGGACCGATCGGCCGTCGCGGCGATTGGCCGCGATGGTCGAACGCCGGCTGGAGGCGCGCGGCCGCTTCGCCAGCGTATCGTCGATCACTGCAGGCGTGAACGCGGATCTGCTGCTCAACGTGAACGTGGTGGAGCTGTATCACGACCTCACGGCGAGCCCGGCGGTGGCGCGCGTGCAACTCATCGGCGAGATGGTGGACTGGAAGACCCGGGTCCTCGTCGGCCGCCGTTCGTTTACGGTCGCCGTCCCGGTGGCCCGTGCCGACGCCAAGGCCGCGGTGGATGCAATCAACCGCGGCGTGACCCTGATCCTCGATGAGCTCGTGCCGTGGGCGGAGGCGACGACCGGTCGCCCGTCCGTTACTGCGGCACCCGCGACGAGTGATGCTCGATGATCGTCCAGCGCCCCTCGATCCTGCGATAGACGAAGGTGAAGCGCGACGGATTCACGATCTCCTGGCCGTCGCGGAGGTCCTTCGACGTATAGGCGCCGGTGTTGATGCCGATGTCGCCGAAGACCCGTGTGTGCTGGTCGATGAGCGTCATCCGCAAGCGTGGCCGCAACGTGCACGATTCGCGGAAATACTCCAGGACTGCGTCGGGTGTGAGGCGGATCGTCTTCGAGATGGTGCCCCAGAACACCGCGTCGGGCGCATAGAGCGCCGCGATGCGCTCGGGATCGCGCGCGTTGAAGGCCTCGACCCAGGCGGCTGTGGTGGCAGCCACCTCCGCTTTCTCGGCATCGGTGCCGTCGGTGTCGGCATGCGCACCCGTGGCGAAGGCCGGCAGCAGCAGGCAAAGGATCAGCAGCATGCGTCGCATCGTGTGCTCCATCGTGGGATTCGGTCGGTCAGCGACCGCGGCGTAGCGCGAAGAATCGGTCGAGCTGGTTCGCGAACGCCTGCCGGTCGCCGGCGCTGAAGCCCGCAGGTCCGCCGGTCTCGACCCCCGCGCCGCGCAGCTCGTCCATGAAGTTTCGCATGCTCAGGCGTTCGCGGATCGTGTCGCTCGTATACAACTCGCCACGCGGGTCCAGCGCATGGGCACTCTTGCCGATCACGGCGGCGGCGAGCGGGATGTCCGCGGTGATCACGAGGTCGCCGGCCTGCACCCGGTCGACGATCTCCGCGTCCGCCACGTCGAAGCCCCGCGGCACCTGGAGCGCGCTGATGTAGGCCGAGGGCGGTGTACGCAATGCCTTGTTGGCCACCAGCGTGAGGCGCACACGCTCACGCTCGGCGGCGCGGAACAGGATGTCCTTGATCACGGCCGGGCAGGCGTCTGCATCGACCCAGATCCGCAGGCTGCGCGCCTCGACCGCGTCCCGCGATCCGGGCGCATCGGGTTCGTTCATGCGCCCGGAGACTACACCATCGACCGCGACCCGGCGGCGCGCCTGCTACAGTGCCGCCCCTTTGGTTCCGGTTTCGCGCGCATGGCCCTCAAGGCGACCATCTTCAAGGCCCAGCTCGGCATCGCCGACATGGACCGTCCGCACTACGGCGATCACGCGGTGACCGTGGCCCGGCATCCGTCGGAGACGGACGAGCGCATGCTCGTACGGTTGATCGCGTTCGCGTTGCATGCCGACGATGCGCTCGCGTTCGGCAAGGGATTGTCCGTGGACGACGAACCGGACCTCTGGCGCCGGGATCTCACCGGGGCGATCGAGCTCTGGATCGACGTGGGCCTGCCCGACGAAAAGCGGATTCGCAAGGCGTGCGGCCGCGCGGCCGAGGTGTACGTCTACAGCTATGGTGCGCGCGGCGCGGATCTGTGGTGGACGCAGAACGCCGGTGCGCTGGAGCGATTGCGCAATCTCACGGTGATCGGCCTGCGTTACGAATCGAGCGCGGCGCTCGCGCGGCTCGCCGCCAGGAGCATGGAGCTGCAGTTCACGATCCAGGAAGGACAGATCTGGATCACCGACGGTGCCGAGACCGTCCAGGTGGAACCGGTGGTCCTGATGGCGCCCGATCGCGCCTGACGGTACCGCCTGCTCAGAGCGGCAGTTTCTCGACCCAGTCGATCGCGGCGGTGTAGCTGTCGTACACCACCTGCAGGTCCACGACGTTGGTGGCGATCCACGTGTCCACCACCACCTCGTCCGCGGCCTCGAGACCTTCGGCCAGCTTCAGCACGTGGCCGTGGAACCCTTCGCGGTTGATCAGGGCAGCGCGCACGGCTTCGGTGACGCTGAGCGGGGCGATCGCCTGCTCCATCGGCAGGCCGAGAATGTCGTCGAGGCGCGAGAACACGCCCACCATGAACATGTCGTCGCTCTGCTCGCGGCTGAAGTGGGCCTTGCCCACCAGTTCGAGGAAGCGACCTCGCACCAGCGCGGACTTGATCACTTCGGGTCGCGTAGCCGACGAATCCGCGGTGACCAGCAGCACGACCATCCACTGGTGCAATTGCTGGAAGCCGAGGATCGTGATCGCCTGGCGATAGCTCTTGATCTCCTTCAGGAATCCGTTCGCCGCCGAGTTCACGAACCGCAGCAGGCGGTAGGAGAGCACCGGGTCCTTGCGGAATTCCTCTTCTATTTCATGCAGATCAGCATCGGTCTTCAACAGGTTCAGGAGCCGGACCACGGCCGTGCGCATGGGTGAGGCAGAGACTGCCTTCGCACGCTGGCTGTCCGGCTTTGTTTCGGTGGTGCCCATCGACGATGCGTCCTTCGACCCTGCACTTGGAGATGGACGGGTTATCGGCATGGGGTGCCGAGGCTTGAAGGTCGCCCGCGAGGTTTCGGCGCGGGCGCGGACGGCGCCGAGCAGGCGGCGCCGAACGCCGCCTGGCGCTACCTTCGGCCGCGACCGACCAGGGCGCCGATGAGAAACGCCGTGACTGCGACGATGCCGGCGATCAGCACCACCTTGGTGATGAGGTCCCCGATCACCTCGCGCGGGACGAGGTCGAGCACGAAGCCGGCGGCCAGCAGGGCCAGCAGCAGCACCGCCACGACCGCGATGAATTTCAGCGTGCCCGCGAGCCCCGCGCGCTGCCCGGTTGCATCCTGTGGACGATCGGCCATCGGAACATCTCCTCCCGGCGGATAGAATTGCGCAAGATACTAACCGAAGGGAGCGCGCAATGAACGAACATCTCCAGGCCATGGACCAGATCAAGAGCACGCTGATCGACCTGGGCCTCAAGTTCGGACCGAAGGTCCTGGTGGCCATCGCCATCATGGTGGCGGGGGGCTTCGTCGCCCGCTGGCTGGGCGGCCTGGTGGAGCAGATGCTCGCGCGCTTCGAGCTCGAGCCGCCGGTGCGTCAGTTGCTGGTGCGCGTCGTGCGCATGTTCATCCTGGGCCTCTTCGTCATCATGGCCCTGCAGAACCTCGGCGTGGAACTGCTGCCGCTCATCGCGGGTATCGGCGTCGCCGGCGCGGGCATCGCGCTGGCGATGCAGGGCGTGCTGAGCAACGTCGTTGCAGGGCTCACCATCATCTTCACCAAGCCGTTTCGCGTCGGCGAGTACATCTCCATCGTCCACGAGGAAGGCCAGGTGGAGGCGATCCGCCTGTTCAGCACCGTGCTGACCCATGCCGACCGTTCGCGAGTGATCATTCCCAATCGCAAGATCGTCGGCGAGATCCTGCACAACTACGGCACGATCCGGCAGGTGGACGTGGCCGTGGGTGTGGCCTACGACACCGATCTCAACCATGTCCTGGCCGTGGTCGACGAAGTTCTGAAAGGCAATGCGCGCGTGCTGAAGGATCCGGCGCCCATCATCGCAGTGAGCACCCTCGCGGACTCCTCGGTCAACGTCGCCGTGAAGCCCTGGGTCCACGTGGACGACTACGGCCCTGCCGGCGGCGAGATCAACAAGGCGATCGTGGAAGCCTTCCGCGGCCGCAACATCGTGATCCCGTTCCCGCAGCGCGAGGTGCGGATGCTGGCCTAGGGGTATTTTTGTCGCAGTTGCTTCACCGACGCAGCGATCAGCGTTTCGAGGACCTTCAGGTCGACCTCTGCGAGCCTGGCGATGTACAGGCACGACTTGCCCACCTTGTGCCGGCCGAGCTTCGCCAGCAGGCCGCCGAGGTCGTCGAAGCCGCACATCAGGTAGATGGTGAGCTCGCGCTTGCGGGGCGCGAAGCCGGTGACGGGCCACTCGCCCGAATGACCGCTCGCGTACGTATAGCGGTAGCTGCCGAAGCCGACCATGCCCGTGCCCCACAGGACGGGTTTGCTTTTCGTGATCCGCTGCATGATGCGCGATACGGTCTTGCACTCCTGCCGGCGGATCTCATCGGGGATGCCGTCGAGGAACGCCGCCACGCTCGCCTCGCTGGGTCGCGTCTTCTGCTCTGCCATGGTCTCACCTCCGGTCGGGAGTCGTGTCGCCAGCGGCCGATCGTACGCCGGGGAAGCCTGGAATTCCGGTCATACTGGACGACATGACCACCGTCGCCATCCGCGCACCGGCCACCTCGGGGATCGCGCTTTCGCAGCTGCCCCCGCTGTCGTTGTACGTGCACATCCCGTGGTGCATTCGCAAGTGCCCTTACTGCGACTTCAACTCGCACGAACTGAAGGATGCCGCGCCGGAAGCCCGCTACGTCGACGCCCTGATCGCCGACCTCGAACAGTCCCTGCCGCTCGTGTGGGGCCGCAAGGTGCACACGGTGTTCTTCGGCGGTGGAACGCCGAGCCTGTTCTCACCCGAGGCCATCGACCGCTTTCTGTCCGCGGCGCGGGCGATGCTCCCGATCGAGGCGGATGCCGAGATCACGCTCGAGGCGAATCCGGGCACTTTCGAAGCCGGCAAGTTCGCGGCATTCCGGGCGCTCGGCATCAACCGCTTGTCCGTCGGCATCCAGAGCTTCGATCCGAGGCACCTGAAATCCATCGGTCGGGTGCACGACGATCACGAAGCGCATCGCGCGGTGGAGATCGCGCGCGCGAACTTCGACAACTTCAATCTCGACCTGATGTACGCGCTGCCCGGGCAGTCGGCGGCCGAAGCACTGGCCGACGTGGACGCTGCGATCGCTTCGGGTGCACCGCATGTTTCCGCCTATCACCTCACCATCGAACCGAACACGTACTTCCACCGGCATCCTCCGATCGTTCCGGATGACGACAGCGCCGCCGAAATGCAGGTCGCCATCGAGGCACGCCTCGCGGGCGCGGGCTACGAGAACTACGAAACGTCCGCCTTCGCCCGGCCGTCGAGCCAGGCGAAGCACAATCGGAACTACTGGATGTTCGGCGACTATCTGGGCATCGGCGCCGGCGCGCACGGCAAGCTCTCGCTGCGCGATCGCATCTTCCGTCAGATGCGCTACAAGCACCCGCGCGAGTACATGGATCGCGCGCTGGCGGGCAACGCCGTCCAGACCGAACAGGATGTGCCGCCGGCCGAGTTGCCGTTCGAGTTCATGATGAACTCGCTGCGGCTCAACGCCGGCTTCGACGTGGTGATGTTCACCGAGCGTACCGGTCTGCCCATCACATCCGTGGCGCGGGAGCTCGACGAGGCCGAACGCCGTGGCCTCCTCGAGCGCGATCACCTGCGGATCCGCCCGACCGAACGCGGGCGGCGCTTCCTGAACGAACTGCTGCAGATCTTCCTGGTGTGAATCAGCCGGCCGGCTCGGGCTCCACCTGGGGCGGCGTCGCGCCTTGTGCCGTGGGCGCCGCTGCCGGTGCCAGGAGGTCGTAGCGCACGACGATACGCACGCTGCGCCCGGACTCGCCGTTCCAGTGGGCGAACTTCTGGCAGACGTCCTTGCGTTGTTCGCCGTCCGGCCGTTCGAAGTGCGCATCGAGGAAGCGTCCGGCGCCCACGTCCTGGCCGACGGCAACGAGATGATCGCGCCACGGCAGGGTCGAGCCTTCGGGTCGCGAGTACAACAGCACTTCGGTGACGCGCGCGGCCGCCGGGACCGGCGCGCAGAGCGCGACCTGCATGGCCGCATGTTCGGAACAGCGGCTCGCGGTATTCACCTCGGCGGTCGCGGCCATGCATGCGGGCAGCGAGACACTGGCGGTGGCGCCGTCGCGAACGTCGGCGCCGGGGTTCGCGACTAGTGGTGCGGTGACCGGCACCGGCGAGACGGGCGCTGCCACGGGCTGCGGTGCCGCGTTTGCCGCCAGCAGCGTGTGGCCGATGCGATCGCGCAATGCCTGTGCGGGGGCGTCCTGGGTCAGGACCAGGTACTCGGAGTAGGCGAAACCGCCACCCGCCGCGGCCACCAGCAGGACCACCGTCCAGGCCAACCCCTTCGTGCGGTTCTTGGTGGACCGGCCGTTCGACGCGGATTGCCGCGAGCTCATGAAAATCTGGAACAGCGCCGTCATGACTGTCGCAAATGCGCCGATCAGTGCGACGAGAATGGTGTCCGACATCGTACTTCTCCTCTGGCTCTTGGGAACCTGGGCGGGGAAGGGTTCCGGGGCCACCGATCCAGCTGTCGATTGCCGGGCGAGAGTAGCGACTTACTCAGGCTCGCTCCGTCTCCGTTTGGAGACGGACGTTTGACGGCACTCCACGCCTCCGGATCGAGGCGGCAACAGCTCCGAGCAAGTTCCGTGACCGCGCTAGCGGCGCGAGCCACCTGGCGAGGGGATCGATGCAGCGTGGAAGAGGGGCCCCATCGCAAGATGGGGATCTGACCGCGGAATCGATCGTCGGGGCGGCGATCCCCTTGCGCCGAACCGCGGGTCGCATCCCCAACACGTTGGGGCCCCTGCTCCGCCGCGTTCGCCGCCCTGTTCGGAGAACGGGGATCGACAGACAGGCGAGTCGACGCTGGACGCCGACACGATAGCCGCGCCACCTCCGTGCTGGTTCGGAGGCTAGCGGCGCAGGAACAGGAGGTCGCGAACCTCGTGCCCGAGGTTCAGCCCGCGGGTCTCGAATTTGGTCAGCGGCCGGGATGCAGGACGCGGCGCGAAGCCATCGGTCGAGTTGGCGAGCAGCGGTTCCGCAGCCAGCACCTGCAGCATCTGCGTGGCGTAGTCTTCCCAGTCCGTGGCGAGGTGCAGGTAACCGCCGGGCTTGATCCGGCTTGCGAGCAACTGCACGAAAGCCGGCTGGATCAGCCGGCGCTTGTGGTGGCGCTTCTTCGGCCACGGGTCGGGAAAGAACACGTGCACCCCGTCGAACGTGTCCGGCGGAATCATCTGTTGCAGCACTTCCACCGCGTCGTGGCGGACGACACGCACGTTGGCGAGATCGTGTTCGACGAGCAGCTTGAGCAGGTTGCCCACGCCAGGGGTGTGCACTTCGATACCGAGATAGTCCCGTTCGGGAAAGGCCTGCGCCAGCGCCGCAGTGACCTCGCCCATCCCGAAGCCGATCTCCAGGATGCGCAGCGAGCGCCGACCGAAAGCCAGGTCGAGGTCGATCGGCGCCGGCGCGAACTCGATACCGAACCGTGGCAGCAGTTCGTCGACCGCGCGACGCTGGGCATTGGACGTGCGCGAGATCCGCAGTACGAAGCTGCGGATCGGACGGTGTTGCCCTTCGGTCACGCGGCCTTGTCGACCTTGCCGATGACGCCGCCTTCGGGGGAACTGGGCGTGGCCTGGTAGATCTTCTTCGGCATGCGGCCGGCGAGCCAGGCTTCGCGGCCCGCTTCCACGGCCTTGCGCATGGCCGAGGCCATCATCAACGGATCCCTTGCCGCGGCGATGGCGGTGTTCATCAGCACGCCGTCGCAGCCCAGCTCCATGGCGATCGCGGCATCCGACGCGGTCCCGACGCCTGCATCCACCAGCACCGGCACCTTGGCCTCGGCGATGATGATCTGGAGATTCCAGGGATTGAGGATGCCCATGCCCGAGCCGATGAGCGACGCGAGCGGCATCACCGCCACGCAACCGATGCCTTCCAGCTGTTTCGCGACGATCGGGTCGTCGGAGGTGTAGACCATCACGTCGAAGCCCTCGCGCACCAGCGTCTCGGCGGCGCGGAGCGTCTCGATCACGTTGGGAAACAGGGTCTTCGGGTCCCCCAGCACTTCCAGCTTCACCAGCTTGTGGCCGTCGAGCAGTTCGCGGGCGAGGCGCAGGGTCCGCACCGCCTCGTCCGCGGTGTAGCAGCCCGCCGTGTTGGGCAGGATCGTGTATTTCGAGGGCGGAACGGCGTCGAGCAGGTTCGGCTCGTCCGGGTTCTGGCCGATGTTCGTGCGGCGGATCGCGACGGTGACGATGTCGGCGCCGCTCGCCTCGATCGCGGCACGCGTCTGGTCGAAGTCGCGATACTTGCCCGTACCCACCAGGAGGCGCGAGCGGTAGGGACGCGATGCGATGGTGAAGGAATCCATGTCTGTGCGTGATCGGTCGTAAGAGAGCCGGGAGACGTAGTCTACTGCGCCCGCCGACCGACGGGCGACGCGTCGGCCGTCTCAGCGCCGCCGGGCCGCCCCAAGGCGCTGATGCGCCCCCTGCGGGGGCAGCGAACGCCAGTGAGCGTGGGGGGTTGTTCATCTCAGCGCCGCCGGGCCGCCCCAAGGCGCTGATGCGCCCCCTGCGGGGGCAGCGAACGCAGTGAGCGCGGGGGGGTTGTTCGTCTCAGCCGCCGCCCACGGCCACGACGATCTCGAGGTTGTCGCCGTCCGCCAGCGCCGTGTCGCCATAGCGGCTGCGCGGCACGATTTCGCCGTTGCGCTCGACGGCGATGCGCTTGCCGGCGTAGCCCAGGCGCTCGAGGAGCTGGGCCAGGCTGACCGACGCGGGAAGCGCGTGCGGCTGGCCGTTCAGGTGAATGGTGGACATCGACGGCGATGGCGGTATTCGTGAGTGCTGGGTCGATGCTAGCACGCACGTTGCACCCAGGGTCCCGTTTACAATGACGCCATCGATCGCGCCCCAGCGCGCGGACCCTCTCCCCCGACCTCAAGAAGGAGTTCCCGTGGCCAAGAAGCAGAAGGCGACCGCCGCCATCGACAACGGTATCTCGACCAAGGACCGCACCCGGATCGCCGACGGACTGGCGCGCCTGCTCGCCGATACCTACACGCTCTACCTGATGACCCACAATTTCCACTGGAACGTGAAGGGTCCGATGTTCAACACGCTGCACGCGATGTTCATGGCCCAGTACACGGAGCTGTGGAACGCGGTGGATCCCATCGCCGAGCGCATGCGCGCGTTGGGGTTCCCCGCGCCCGGCACCTACGGCCAGTTCGGCAAGCTCTCGTCGGTGAAGGAAGTGGAGGGCGTGCCCAAGGCCGAGGAGATGGTCGCCCTGCTCAACAAGGGGCATGACACGGTCGCGCGGACCGCCCGTGCACTGCTGCCGGCGACCGAGGCGGCCAACGACCAGCCCACCCTGGACCTGCTGACCCAGCGCCTGGACGTCCACGAGAAGACCGCCTGGATGCTGCGCAGCCTGCTGGAGGAGTAGTCGATGCCCGCAGCACGGTCGCGGGTTTCGATCTAGCCTCGGAACCATCATGGAAGTATCGCGGCTGTCGTGTCGGCGTCCAGCGTCGATTCGCCTGTCTGTCGATCCCCGTTCTGCGAACGGGGCGGCGAACGCGGCGGAGCAGGGGCCACAACATGTTGGGGATGCGACCCGCGTTTTGACGCAAGGGGATCGCCGCCCCGACGATCGATTCCGCGGTCAGATCCCCATCTTGGGATGGGGCCCCTCTTCCGCGCTGCATCGATCCCCTCGCCAGGTGGCTCGCGCCGCTAACGATCCTGCTGCGCCTTTCCCGGGGTCCTGATGCTGGCCTTCTGCATTCGACGGATCGTGCAGGCGGTGGCCGTGATGCTGGCCGTCGGATTGATCGCCTTTGCGCTGTTTCGATTCGTCGGCGACCCGGTCGTCTACATGCTCGGGCAGGATGCCACGCCGGAGGATCGGGCGCGGATGAGCGCGGAGCTGGGCCTCGACCAGCCGTTCCACCGGCAGTACGCGCGCTTCGTCGGCCGTGCGGTACAGGGCGAGTTCGGGTTGTCGTTGCGCCAGTTGCGGCCGGTGTCGACCCTGTTCGTGGAGCGGCTGCCCGCGACGCTGGAGCTCTCGCTGGCCGCCGCGCTGTTCGCCCTGGCCGTGGGCATTCCGATGGGCGTCTACACGGCGTTGCGGCGCCGTTCGTGGCTGTCGCAGCTGTTCCTCGTGGTGTCCCTGATCGGGGTTTCGCTGCCCACCTTTCTCATCGGCATCCTGCTGATCCTCGTGTTCGCCGTGCAGCTCGGCTGGCTGCCTTCGTTCGGTCGCGGCGAGACCATCATGATCGGTGGCTGGAGCACGGGACTGCTCACGCTCTCCGGGTTGAAGGCGTTGATCCTGCCCGCGATCACGCTCGGCCTGTTCCAGATGACGCTCATCCTGCGGCTGACGCGCGCCGAGATGCTGGAAGTGCTGCGTACCGACTACATCCGCTTTGCCCGGGCGCGCGGGCTGGCCGATCGCACCGTTCACTTCCGGCATGCGCTGCGCAACACGCTCGTGCCGGTGATCACGGTCGCGGGCCTGCAACTGGGTTCGATCATCGCCTTTGCGATCATCACCGAGACCGTGTTCCAATGGCCCGGGATGGGGCTGCTCTTCATCCAGTCGGTGATGTTCGCCGACGTGCCCGTGATGGCTGCCTACCTGTGCCTGATCGCGCTCTTCTTCGTCGTCATCAATCTCGCCGTGGACCTGCTCTACTACGCCGTCGATCCGCGCCTGCGCATCGACGGCGCGACGGCCCGCTGAAGGAACCTCCATGAGCAATCCCATCGAAGGCGTGCGCCGTTACCACGACGAACTCGTGGCCGTGCGACGCGACATCCACATGCATCCCGAACTCGCGTTCCAGGAGAACCGGACCGCCGACATCGTCGCGAAACGGTTGGGCGACTGGGGCATCGAAGTGCATCGCGGACTGGCCGGCACCGGCGTTGTCGGCGTGATCCAGGGACGCACTCGAGGCAGCGGCCGCGCGATCGGCCTGCGCGCCGACATGGACTGCCTGCCCATGCACGAGACCGCGGAGCGTCCGCACCGCTCGCGCCACGAGGGGCGCATGCACGCCTGCGGACATGACGGCCACACGACCATGCTGCTCGGCGCCGCGCGCTACCTGGCCGAGACGCGGAACTTCGACGGCACCGCCTATGTGATCTTCCAGCCGGCCGAGGAGCACGGTGGTGGCGGTGGCGTGATGGTGCGCGACGGCCTGTTCGAGCGCTTTCCCGCGGACGAGGTCTATGCGCTGCACAACTGGCCGGAGCTGCCGGCCGGCCAGATCGCCGTGCGGCCGGGACCGATGATGGCGGCCACGGACGAGATTCGCATCGAGATTAACGGCCGGGGCGGTCACGCGGCCATGCCGCACATCGCGGTGGACCCGGTGGTCATCGCCGCGCAGGTCATCACGGCCCTGCAGACGATCGCAAGCCGCAACGTGGCGCCGGTGGACGCCGTGGTGGTGAGCATCTGTTCGATGCACACGAGCCAGACCGGTGCCTTCAACGTCATTCCCGATGCGGTGCACCTGCTCGGCACGGTGCGGACCTTCCGTGCAGGGACGCGCGACCTCGCCGAGCGCCGGGTGCGCGAGATCGCAGAAGGGATCGCGCAATCCCTCGGCGGTACCGCGGAGGTCGAATACATCCGCGGCTATCCGGCGACCGTGAACAGCGAGCGCGAAGCGGAGTTCGCCGCGCAGGTCGGTGAGCGTCTCTTCGGCGTCGGCAACGTCGTACGCGACGTGGACCCTACCATGGGTGGCGAGGACTTCGCATACTTCCTCGAAGCGAAGCCGGGTGCGTACGTGTTTCTCGGGCAGGGTGGAGGGCCGAGCGGCTGCTCGCTGCACAATCCGCACTACGATTTCAACGACGCGGTGATTCCGCTCGGTGCCGGTTACCTGGTCGCGCTTGCCGAAGCCGCATTGCCGACCACCGCCCGCGCCGTGACCGAAAAGGCCATCGCATCATGAGGAAGTTCTTCACCCGCCTGCTGCCCGCTGCCGCAGTCATCGGCGTGCTCGTCGTTTCCGCAACGCACGCCGCAACGTTCCGCTTCGCCAACCAGGGCGATTCGTTGTCCGTGGATCCGTACATGCACAACGAGGCGGTGCTGCTCTCGCTCACCGGCAACGTGTACGAATCGCTCACGGGCCGGGGGCGCAAGTTCGAAACCTCGCCCGAACTCGCCACCGACTGGAAGCAGACGGCGCCGACGGTGTGGCGCTTCAACCTGCGCAAGGGCGTGAAGTTCCACGACGGCAGCCCGTTCACCGCGGACGACGTGATCTTCAGCTTCGAGCGCGCGCGGGGCGAAGGCTCCGACGTCAAGGTCTACGTCGGCGCCATCAAGGAGATCCGCAAGGTCGATGCGCACGCGATCGACATCGTCACCACTGAACCCTTCCTGATCCTGCCCCAGACGGTGAGTCGCTGGTACGTCATGTCGAAGAGCTGGTGCGAGAAGAACAACGCGACCCGGCCGGCCGATGTGCGCAAGGGCAACGAGAACTACGCGAGCCTGCACGCCAACGGCACCGGCCCGTTCATCCTGAAGTCGCGCGAACCTGGCGTGCGCACCGTATTCACCGCGAATCCCGATTGGTGGGGCAAGGCCGAGCACAACGTTACCGAGGCCGTCTTCACGCCCATCTCCAACGATGCGACCCGCGTGGCGGCACTCATCAGCGGCGAGATCGACATGATGGATCCGGTGCCGCTGCAGGACGTGCCTCGTCTCCAGGGCAGTGCCAATCTCAAGGTGATGCAGTCACCGGAGTTGCGGACCATCTTCCTGGGCATGGACCAGAAGCGCGACGAGCTGCTGTTCTCGAGCGTAAAGGGCAAGAACCCGTTCAAGGACGTGCGGGTGCGCCAGGCGTTCTACCAGGCCATCGACATCGAGGCGATCCGCACGCGGATCATGCGCGGCGTTTCCACGCCCACGGGCCTCATGGTCGCTCCGGGCGTGCAGGGTTTCGCGCCGGAATTGAACAAGCGCCTGCCCCACGACGTCGACGCGGCGAAGAAGCTGCTGGCCGAGGCGGGCTATCCCGCCGGCTTCGAGGTGGGCATGCATTGCCCCAACGACCGGTACGTGAACGACGGCGAGATCTGCCAGGCCATCGCGGCCATGCTCGCGAAGGTCGGCGTGAAGGTGAATCTCGTGGCCGAGCCCAAGTCCCTGTTCTTCCCGAAGGTGATCGGCCGCAACGTGTCGTTCTATCTGGCGGGATGGACGCCGGCGAGCCAGGACAGTCACAACGCACTGTTCGCCGTGATGTCTTCGCCCGGCGAAGGTGGCCAGGGGCAGTTCAACGGTGGGGCCTACTCGAACCCGCGAGTGGACGAACTGACGCGCAAGATCGGCTCCGAGAACGATCCGGCGAAACGCAACGCGCTCATCGCCGAGGCCTTCAAGTTGCACCAGGACGAGATCGGACATATCCCCCTGCACCAGCAACCGATCACGTGGGGCATGAAGAAGACCATCGACATGGTGCAGCTGCCGGACAATTTTCAGTACCTGCGCTGGGTGACGGTGAAGTGAGGGTGGTTGCCCGGCGTTTCCCCCACCCCAGCCCTCCCCCATCTGCGACGGGGGAGGGAGAGTTCGGAGCAGTGCTAGGCTCGGATGGCCCCCGCCCCAACTCTCCCCCATCTTCGACGGGGGAGGGAGAGTACGGAGCAGTGCTGGGCTCGGTCGGCCCCCACCCCGGCTCTCCCCCATCTGCGGCGGGGGAGGGAGAGTACGGAGCGCTGCTGGGCTCGGCTGGCCTCCACTCCAGCTCTAGCCGATCTGCGACGGCGGAGGGAGCGTGACAGGCGAAGTTACCCTCCCCCGACTCGTCGGGGGAGGGCAGGGAGGGGGCAGGCGGTGACGACACTGCTCACCCGCTGGTGGGATTCGGACCTCGCATGGAGTTTCCGCACTTCTCCAGTGGCGGTGGTAGCTGCGATCGTCGCGTTCGTCTGCATCGCAGGCGCGCTGTTCGCTCCCTGGCTCGCCCCTCACGACCCCTTCGATCTCGCCGCGCTCGACCTGCTGGATGCGCTGTCGCCACCCGCGTGGCTCGAAGGCGGCAAGCTCTCCCTGCCGCTGGGCGCGGACGACCAGGGGCGCGACGTACTCTCCGCGATCCTCTATGGTTCGCGCATTTCCATCGCGGTCGGCGTCGCATCCGTCCTGCTCTCCATGGTGGTCGGTGTCGCGCTGGGCCTCGTTGCCGGATACGTGGGCGGCGCGCTCGACGCCTTCGTGATGCGCGTGGCCGATGTGCAGTTGTCGTTTCCTGCGATCCTCATCGCGTTGCTGGTCGATGGCGTGGCCCGCATCGCGTTGCCCGGTGCGGCCCACGGCGACACGGCGTTCTGGGTGATCGTCGTGTCGATCGGCCTGTCGGGATGGGTGCAGTACGCGCGCACCGTGCGCGGCTCGACGCTGGTGGAGGCGCGCAAGGAGTATGTCCAGGCGGCGCGGCTCATCGGCCGGCATCCCGTCGCGATCATGGGGAGCCATGTGCTGCCGAACGTGACCGGCCCCGTGCTGGTGATCGCGACCATTCATCTCGCCACGGCCATCACGACAGAGGCGACGCTGTCGTTCCTCGGCGTGGGCATGCCGGCGACCACCCCGTCGCTCGGCACGCTGATCCGCGTGGGCAACGACTTCCTGTTCTCCGGCGAATGGTGGATCACCGTGTTTCCGGGAGTGGCGCTGGTGGCGCTCGTGCTGTCGGTCAATCTCCTGGGCGACTGGCTGAGGGACGCATTGAATCCACGCCTGCGGTGAGCAACCCGTGAAGCCGTTGCTCGAGGTGCGCAACCTCCGGATCGAGTTCGTGACCCGGCGGGGCACACTCGTCGCGGTCGACGACGTCTCGTTCGACATCGCTCCCGGCGAGATCCTCGGCGTCGTCGGTGAATCGGGTGCGGGCAAGTCGCTCACCGGCACCGCCGTCCTCGGCTTGCTCGAGGCGCCCGCGCGTATCGGTGCCGGCGAGATCCGCCTCGAGGGCCATCGCATCGACGATCTGCCGCCTCATGCGCTGCGGGCACTAAGGGGCCGTCGCATCGGCGCGATCTTCCAGGATCCGCTGACGGCATTGAATCCGCTCTTCACTATCGGCAGCCAGATCGAGGAGACGGTCCTGACGCACCTGCCGGATTCGCCCCGGGAGGCGCGCGACCGGGCGATCGCGCTGCTCGCCGAAGTGGGCATTCCAGCGCCCGAGCGGCGCATGGACCAGTACCCGCATCAGCTCTCCGGCGGGATGCGTCAGCGCGTCGTCATCGCAGCCGCGCTCTGTGCCGAGCCGCAACTGGTCATCGCCGACGAGCCGACGACGGCGCTCGACGTCTCGACCCAGGCACAGATCATCGGATTGCTGAAGAAGCTGACGCGCGAGCGTGGCGCGGCGGTGATGCTCATCACCCACGACATGGGGGTGATCGCGGAGACCGCCGATCGCGTGGCCGTGATGTACGCCGGACGGCTGGCAGAGATCGGGCCGGTGCGCGACGTTATCCACGCGCCGCGGCACCCGTATACGAAGGGTCTCATGGGAGCGATCCCGAAACTCGGTGCCATCGGTGCGCGGCTGACGCAGATCGACGGCGCGATGCCGCGGCTCGATGCGATTCCGACCGGATGCGCGTTCCATCCGCGCTGCCCGCAAGTATTCGAGCGCTGCGTCCGTGAGCGCCCGAACACCGTCGCCGTGGGTGCCGGTCGCGTCGCCTGCTGGTTGCACGAAGCCGATGACCGGCGCTGATTCGTCCCTGATCGTTGCCGAGAATCTCGGCCGGGATTTCGACGTGTCCCGGCCGTGGCTGGAACGCACGATCGGCCGATTGCCACGGCAGACCCTGAAGGCCGTCGACGATGTGTCCTTCTCGATCCGTCGCGGCGATACCCTGGCGCTGGTCGGCGAATCGGGTTGCGGAAAATCCACCGTGGCGAGATTGCTGGTCGGCCTGCATGCGCCTTCTCGCGGCCGCGTCCTGTTCGACGGGATCGATCTTGCCACCGCGGATCGTGCTCGACTCTCGTCGGTACGTCGGCGGATGCAGATGATCTTCCAGGATCCCTACGCGAGCCTCAACCCGCGCTGGCGCGTACGGGACATCGTCGCGGAGCCGTTGCGAGCGCAGGGACTGACCACGGACCGAGCGGCCACGCAGGCGCGCGTCGCCGAGTTACTGGTGCAGGTCGGGCTCACGCCACGCGACGGCGTCAAGTTTCCACACGAGTTCTCGGGCGGCCAGCGGCAGCGCATCTCGATCGCACGCGCCCTGGCATCGAATCCGGAATTCCTCGTCTGCGACGAACCGACCTCGGCGCTCGACGTCTCGGTCCAGGCGCAGGTGCTCAACCTCCTGCGCGACCTCCAGGCGAATCTCGGGCTGACCTGCCTGTTCATCTCCCACAACCTGGCGGTGGTCGAGTATGTCGCCGCAGAAGTGGGCGTGATGTATCTCGGACGGCTGGTGGAAGTGGGACCCGTGGCGACGATCCTGTCGGCACCGGCCCATCCGTACGCCCGCATGCTGCTCGACGCGATTCCCGATCTCGAGATGACGGGCCGGCCACGTTCACCGGTCGCCGGCGAGGTGCCGAATCCGATCGATCCTCCGGCCGGCTGCGCGTTCCATCCCCGCTGCCCGCATGCGAATGAGCGCTGCCGAGTGGAACAACCGGCGTTGCGCGAGTTCACGGATGCAAGGCGGGTTGCCTGCCATGCCGTCGAGGAGGGGCGGATCGCCGGTTGAAGCGGGCGTGCTCGACCCGTTCCAGAGGCGACTGTCGTAGAATCCGCCCGTTCCGCGGGTGTAGTTCAATGGTAGAACGAAAGCTTCCCAAGCTTTAGACGTGGGTTCGATTCCCATCACCCGCTCCAGATAAGAAGGGCCCCCTCGCGGGGCCCTTCTTATCTGGATTGGATGTTTGGGATGAGAGGCCACCGGGTTCGACAACCCGAGGTCCGGTGGACGTCGGGTTGGACGCCGGGACGCGTAAGCGTGCCGGCGGTCCCGAACGGCCCGGCCGTGAGGGATGTCTGTGCCGCAGAGGCAATGCGGCACAGACACATTCCCATCACCCGCTCCAGATAAGAAGGGCCCCCTCGCGGGGCCCTTTTTATCTGGATTGGATGTTTGGGATGAGAGGCCACCGGGTTCGACAACCCGAGGTCCGGTGGACGTCGGGTTGGACGCCGGGACGCGTAAGCGTGCCGGCGGTCCCGAACGGCCCGGCCGTGAGGGATGTCTGTGCCGCAGAGGCAATGCGGCACAGACACATTCCCATCACCCGCTCCGAATCGAGAGGGTCTCCGCGCACGCCCCTTTTCTGTTCTCTCGCCAAGAGGCAAAGAGCGCGGGAAATCTTGTACCATCGTGAGGTTTGCAGCATGGGGTCTGGAACACCGGACCGCGAGATCAAGATCGGGGATGGCTGCTCGCATGAAAGTTCGTATCGCGCTCGTGGCCTTGGTTGTCGTCGCCGGAATGACCGGTTGTCAGACGACCGCCAATCGGCCTGCGCCCGAACCGGTGAAGGCGGCAGAGCCCGCACCCGCGAAGCCTGTGGTGCCTGAGGGACCCACGCCCGGATCGCCGGCTGCGAAGGCGCAATCGCAGACGTTGGTCCGGCAAGCAGCGGAATCCCTGAACGAGGGCAACGAGGACAAGGCGCGCGGTGAAATCGCCGAAGCGTTACGCCTGGATCCGGAAAGCAAGCTGGGCCTGTGCCTGAACCGTGGCATCTCGGCCGATCCCGAGCGTACCCTGGGCCGTCCGTTCACGAAGTACACCGTGCGTCCCAGCGAGACCCTCGGGCGCATCGCGCAACGGGCGTTCGGGGAAAGCTGCGAGTTCTACCTCCTGGCCCGCTACAACGGCATCCGGGTTCCGAAGCAACTCGCTGGCGGTCAGGTGATCAAGGTGCCGGGCAAGGTGCCTCTCGCGCCGCCGGAGCCGGGCGCCAAGGCTGCTCCGGATCCACTGGTTGCGCCGGTCGAGGCGACGGCGCCGGCCGCCGCGGGGGCCGGCGATCCTGCCGCGAAGCCGGCCCTGTCACCACAGGAACTGCGGACGCAGATCGACCGCCACCATCGGGACGCACAGGCCGCGTTTCGGCGTCAGGATCTCACGACCGCCATCCGCGAATGGGACCAGGTGCTGGCGCTGGACCCGACCAACGACCTGGCGCGTGCCCGCCGCCAGGAAGCGGTGGAACTGGATCGCCGGATCAAGCAGATGAAGTGACGGGCGGGCTCGGCGCCTACTTGCGCGCCGGAGGATCGTCCGCAGCCGCATCCGACGGCGGCTTGTCCAACGGCGTGTAGGGCACGCGCGGCATCCGTTCGAGCCACGCCCGGCGCGTGCGATCCACCTCGATGGCCTTGAGCCCGGCCGCCGCCGCGGTGTTTCCAGGATCGGCGCTCAGCGCACGCAGGAATGACGTGGTCGCCAGCTCGTTGTTGCCGCGTTTTCGGGCCTCTTCGCCCGCGCGCACGTGTGCAGCTGCCGCGTCGGCCCCGCGCCGGAGTGCCGCCTCGGCCTCGGCGCGGTAGTCCTTCGATTCGGGCCGAAGGAGCGACAGCAATTCCCACTGCACGGCCGCGTCCGCCCAGCGCCGATTCTCGGCCAGGCTCGTCGCTCGCAGACGATACGTTTCCTCGGTCGATTCAATTGCCGATCGTGCCGCCGCCGGTGGTTCGGGGGAGCGGACGGACGGCGATGCACACGCGGCGACCACGGCGGACAGTGCCGCCAGCAGCATGACGTTGTGGTTGGTCACCGAAGGTCCACCTCGCGAACCACCTGCAGCGCAGCCTTGAAGGTGTTCAGGTCGTGATCGCCGAAGACCATGGTCCGGCGCAGCATCAGCGGGTTGGCGAAGAACGCGTTGCCGCCGGGATTCACGGTGAGACCGAGACGGAAGTCGGCCCGTGACAGGCGATCGAGAACCGTCTGGTTCGCGTCGCCGAACGGGTAGGCGTAGTAAGTGACCTTCGACTGCAGGTTGCGCTGGATCAGGTCCCGCGCGCCCTTCACTTCGGTGTCGATTCGTTCCCGATAGTGCTGATCGCTCTCGCCCGCCAGGCGCAACATCAGGTTCGGATGCGTCTTCGAGTGGGCCTGGAAGTCGATGAGACCCGACTTCGCCATCTCACGGATCTGGCCCCAGGCCAGGCCCTCCTTCGCGCCGAGGAAGTCCGTGTACAGGAAGTACGTGGCCGGAAAACCGTACTTCACGAGCAGCGGGTAGGCGTACTCGTAGCTGGAGACATGGCCGTCATCGAACGTGATCACCACGGCGCGGCGCGGCAGCACACGGCGGCCTGCGAAGAAATCCGCGAGGTCGGCGAGCCGGATCACGCGATAGTCGTTCTGTTTCAGATACTCGAGCTGGGCCTCGAACGATTCGGCCGTGAGCACCATCTTGCCCGCACGCGTCCCGATCCGGTGGTAGGTAAGAATGGGCACCGTCTGGTAGCCGTCCGCGTACACGCCGATCGGGTTGACGGGTTTCAACGGGATCGCGAGCACGCGCCCCGGATCCGCTTTCGTCACGTCGTTGAAGTCGGCGATCTCCCAATGCCGCGTGGGGTCGCCGAGGAAGCGTTGCGCGATCGAGGCCAGCGTGTCGTCGGTCACCGGCGAGTAGATGACGAAGCGATCATTGGCGGCAATGACACCCGCCTTGGGTGTTGTGCCCTGCGCCCGGCCAACGGTCGTTGAAGACGATGATCCCGGGGGCTGGGACGGAGTCGCGCAGCCCGCCAGCAGCATCATCAGCGCCAGTGCCCCGACGGGGGCGGCCAGCCACGGGTTCCGCAATGCGTTCGTCATCAGGAGTCTTTTGCGTCCGGGGACGGCTCCGGTACCTCCGATGGGGTACCGCGTTCCAGTCGCTCGGCCATGGCATCGAACACGCGGAATACCTCGCCGAACTCGTCGCTGCGCTTCTCGGCGATCCGGTAGCCGACCCGGCCTCGACCGATCTCGTTCATCGATTCGCTCAACAGTCGCAGCGGCTTGGCATAGCGCTCGGCGAGAAGATAGGTCGCCAGGCCCACGGTCGCCGCGGTCACGCCGAGCAGCAGCAACATGAGCAGCCAGCTTTGTCGAGCTGCCGCCGCGAGGGGTTCCTCCGGAAGCTCGAGCTGTACGTCGCCGATGTTCTTGGTCTGGAACGTGATCGGCGCGCGGAAGGCGAAGACCGGTGCCTTGCCCTCCGGAGCGAGCCGCTGCACCCCCACGCCGGTATTGCCGGAGGCGATGCTCTCGCCCTTCACCTGCGAAAAAGGCTTGCCCACGAAGTCGCTGACCGTGCTTACGCGGACGACCCCTTCCCGATCGACCACCGAAATGGACTCCACCTCGAGTGCCCGCGCCACTTCCTGGACGAACACGTCGATGCCGACCCAATCCTCGGACAAGGCTGGTGCGGCATTCTCGGCAGCGATGAGCTTGGTGAGTGACGCTCCTTGCTCCACCGCCTGCTTGAGCATCGTCTGGTACTGTCGATGGGTCACGAACGCCGAGGTGAGCGCCATGGTTAGCGCCACGACCGCCGCCATGCCGAGCGCGAGCTTCACCTTGAGCGGCAGGCGACGCGCCTTTCCGTCACGGCCGGCTTCCGCGTCCAGCTCGCGCCAGACTTTCGCCAGTGCGTCGGCCAGTTCGCGCCCGGTCTGGAAGCGGTTCTCGGGCGCCTTCTGCAGGCACCGATCGACGATCCGCCTCAAGGCCGACGGCACGTCCTTGCGCAGGTTGCCGATCGGCTTGGGGTCTTCCTTGGCGATGCGATAGGCGAGCGTGACCATGCTGTCGGACTCGAACGGACGCGTGCCGGTAACGAGCTGATAGAGCACGACTCCGACGGAGAACAGGTCCGAGCGCCCGTCGACCCTGGCGCCCATGGCCTGCTCCGGAGACATGTAGTGCGGGGTGCCGATGACGGTCCCGGCGCGCGTCTGGTCCGCCGCCGCGAGCGACTCCATGTGCGCGATGCCGAAGTCGGCGATCTTCACCGTCCGTCCATCTCCGACCCGCAGGATGTTGCTCGGCTTCACGTCGCGGTGGAAGATGCCCTTGCCGTGCGCGTAGTCCAGCGCATTCGCGAGCTGCATGCCGATCTGCAGGACGTCCCGGACGGGGAGACCTTCACCGGGGCGCATGACCTCGTTCAGCGGGCCGCCGGTGAGTAGCTCCATGGCGATGTAGGGCCGCCCCTCGATCTCGCCTACGTCGAACACGGTCACGATGTTCGGATGCGCAAGCATGCCGGCGGCGCGGGCTTCGCGCAGGAAGCGGCTGCGGTACTCGGCCTCCACGCACAGATCGCGGTGGAGGAATTTCAGGACCAGTTCCCGGTCGATGCTCGGATCGTAGGCGCGATAGACGGTGGCCATCGCGCCTTCGCCCAGCTTCCCGACGACCTGGTATCGGCCGACCTGTTGTGCCGGACTCGCGTCGCCCCCTCCAGCGTCGTGACGGATCGGACTTCCCGGCAACGTGCCGATGGAGGGCGCGTTGTCGGCGATCTGCGTCGCGTCCTCGCCCGGCATCGATCCGATCGGCGTGGGTACCGACGGCGAATCCCCGTTGTCGTCTTTCGTCGCCTTCATGTCTGATCCACGATCCATCGTGCCCGGCTCCATGGCACTCGACGCCGGCGGAACACGCGTCCCCAGTTCCCGCCGCACACGCCTAGCCCATCGACGGGCGCGAATGGCGCGATCGTGTGGGTCGAGTCCCGGGCAGTGCGCGACAGGCCGGCGCCGGATATTATCCGAATGATCGAGCAACGGGCACGGGCCTTTCGCGGATGGGTCTGATCGGCAAGGTGGACAACGAAGGTGAACGGGTCGGTGGGTCGATGGAACCGCCGGCCTTTGTGCCGCGCGACGTGCCTCTCGACGGTTCGACCGTGGTCTTCGGCGGCGTCGTTGGCGATGGCCATGCGACGGCGGGCAAGGAGCGCGTGCACGACCTGGTCGTCGTAGCGGGCGGCAATCCCGGACTCCGCGTTCGCCTCGGCGCGGAGCCCCTGCTGATCGGGCGCAGCGAGCCCGCCGGACTGGTGCTGATCGATCCGAAGGTCTCGCGCAGTCATTGCCGTGTCGAGATCGAGAATGACGAAGTGGTCGTCACCGATCTTGGTTCCACCAACGGGGCCTACATCGACGGCAAGCGGATCGTCGGCGCCGCGCCCCTTCGTGCCGGTGCCCGGTTGCAGATCGGTTCGCACGTGCTCGAGCACGAGTGGCGCAGCCGCGAGGACGTGCAGGTGCATCTGGAAATGGACCGCGAAATCGCCGAAGCAGGCCGCTACATCCAGGCACTGCTGCCACCCCGGATCGACGAGGGCTCGGTGCGGACGCAGTGGATGCTGCGTCCGTGCGCCCAGCTCGGCGGGGATGCGTTCGGTTATCGCTTCGTCGACGACGACACGTTCCTCGTCTACCTGATCGACGTTTGCGGCCACGGGGCGGGCGCGGCCATGCACGCGGTCTCGGTGATCAACGTCCTGCGCCAGGGCGCGCTTCCCGGCACGGACTTCAGGAAACCGGTCCAGGTCGTGGAGAATCTGAACGCCATGTTCCAGATGGAAGACCACGGAGGCATGTACGTTTCGCTGTGGTACGGGGTGTACGGGATCGAGGCCCGCCACCTCGACTTCTGTTCTGCCGGCCATCACCCGGGCTTCCTGGTCACTTCGGAACGCGCCCGCGCGCTCCCCCTGAAGACGAAGAACGTGGTGATCGGAGCGACACCCGGCTACCCCTTCAAGTCGGCCAGCGTGGATGTGCCGCCCGGCAGTGCGCTGTACGTCTTCAGCGACGGCGTGTTCGAGATCACCACCCGCCAGGGCGAACAGTGGAGCCTCGACGACGTCGTGCCGTTGCTCCTCGCGCCGGAGGTCCCGGGTTGCCCGGAACCGGAGCGGGTATACCGCGCCGTCCAGTCCGAGTCCCGGACTGCGGCACTGGAGGATGACTTTTCCATGGTGGTGGTCACGTTTCGGTAACGTTCACGTCATATGCTCGGCTCCACGCCCGCCCATACATCCGATTCGGCCGCCGCCGCCGGCAGCCGCAGTCTGGGGCCACGAGGCCGAGGAGAGCACGATCATGGAACTGGAACTGTCCGATCTGACGAATGCCGCGAAGGTCGCCCTGCAGGGCCGCCTCGACACACCCGGAGTCAGCCAGATCGAGACCCGTTTCACAGCCACGATCGTGCCGGCCGGCAGGCACGCGGTGGTGGACCTGACCCGCGTCACCTTCGTCTCTTCCATGGGCATTCGCATGCTGATCAGCACGGCGCGTTCCCTGAGTCTCCGGAACGCGAAGATGGTCCTGTTCGGTGCCCAGCCGCTGGTGCTGGAAACGTTCGAGAACGTTGCACTGAACGACATCATCCCGGTCGTGGCGAGCGAGGGACAGGCGCTCGAGTTGCTCGCCTCGTGATGCCGCCCATGCATCGGGACAACGGCGCCGATGGCTGATGGAATGACGCTCGACGGGCTGCGGCCGCCACGGGTCGTGGACGGCCGCCTCACGCTCGAACTCGACGGGGACGTCGGGGCGTTGCGGTCTGGCCAGCAGGCCCTTGCGGGATTCCTGCAGAGGGAAAACGTGGATGCGGCGGCGCTGTATCGGACGGAGCTCGTATACGAGGAACTGGTCGTCAACGTCGTGCGCCACGCCTACGCTGATCGCGAGGCCAGCGACTGCCGGATCGACGTGCGCGTGCGTGTGGACGATGACGAAATCGTCCTCGAGGTGGAAGACGATGGGCCCGAGTTCGATCCGCTGCAGGTGCCCGAACCGCGGCGTTCGCCGAATCTTCGGGATGCCGCTGCCGGCGGCCTGGGCCTCAAGCTCGTGCGCATGGGGACACGGCGGATGGCCTACCAACGGGAAGTTGAACGGAATCGCGTCACGGTGAGCATCGGACGTTCCTGAGCGCCGTTCGCCGGCGCGCCCCCCGACGAGCGTGGTCTGACGGCGGGCATCCGACCGCTCGCGGGAGCCGCGCTACCAGCCGTCGGCCGAACCGGACGAATCGATCCATTCCTCGAGGTTGCGCTCGGATTTCGCGGCATTGAACATGTGCAGGCCGAAGTCGCGGGACAGATCCTCGCACACGCGGATGCCGCGGGCGCTGTTGCCCTTCTCGTCGAGGAGCGGCGAGAAGGTACCGATGCCCAGCCTGCCCGGCACGACGGCCGTGATGCCTCCGCCCACGCCGCTCTTCGCGGGGATGCCGACGCGATAGGCCCATTCCCCGGAATAGTCGTACATGCCGCAGGTCAGCATGACGCTGATCACATGTTGCACGTACCGTTGGTCCAGTGCCCGCTCGCCGGTGACCGGATTGACGCCGCCGTTGGCCAGCGTCGCGCCCATCATCGCGAGATCACGGGCGGTCACCAGGATCGAGCACTGTTGGAAGTACAGGTCGAGCGTTTCCTCCACGCGGTCGCCGACCATGCCGAAGTTGAGCATCAGGTAGGCCATCGCGCGATTGCGATTGCCGGTGGCTTTCTCCGACAGGTAGACCGGCAGGTCCACGTCGTGGGATCGGCCAGTGTAGCGACGCAACATCTCGAGGATGCGCTTGAGGCGATCCGTGCCGCCGTGACCCTCGATCAGGTCGGTGGTGGCGATCGCCCCCGCGTTGACCATCGGGTTGAACGGGCGATTCGTGCTCTCGTCCAGGACGATCGAATTGAACGCTTCGCCGGTGGGTTCGACGCCGACCCTGCGGTTCACGAACTCGCGGCCGTGGTCCTCGAGCGCCAGGCCGTACACGAAGGCCTTGGAGATCGACTGGATGGTGAAGGCGCGATCGCAGTCCCCCACTTCGAACACTTGCCCGTCGGGCGAGGCGGCACAGACGCCGAACCACTCGACCTTGGCCAGCGCGAGTTCGGGAATGTAGTTCGCGACCTTGCCTTCGAGGTAGCCGCCGTGCTTCGCGTGCAGTTCCGCGAGGTAGCCGCGGAACGGCGACGCCACCGAGCGGATGGAACCGGCAAGCGAGTTCAGGCTGGTGCGTTCGTTCATTGCCGCTCCCATCTCATGCGGCTTCCAGGACCCGGTCCGCGACCCTGCCCAACTCCACGCTGATGGGATGGTCACGGTGCCTGGCGCAGAAGATCCCTTCGCTCGCCAGTTGCGCAATGTCCTCCGACAGCGGAAACATGCCGGCGACGGCGGCCCCATAGGTCTGCTCGACCTTGGCCTTCAGCGCAGCCATGTCGAGGCGCCGATGCACCTTGTTGATGGCCAGCAGGAGCTTGCGCACCTTGAGCTGTCGCGCGATGTCGATAGTCACCGCCGTCCCCTGGTAGTCCTGCTTGTCCGGACGCAGCACCAGTATCACCAAGTGCGCGAGCACGATGGACAGGAAGGTCTCCTTGGACAACCCGGGATGCGTGTCGATGAACAGGTAGTCCAGTTCGAGCGACCGGGCGAGGCTGCGCAAGCCGTCGTTGAGCCGTCGGACGTCGTAGCCGTCCTTGAGAATGCGAGCGATGTCGTCGGCTTCGACGCTCGAAGGGACGAGCCAGACCCGCCCCGGGCCGCTGATCCCGGCCGCTTCCGTGACGTCGTAGGCTGCGGTGTCGATGCCGGTTTCCCCCCACAGGTAGTGGTTCAGCGCCGTCGGGTACTGTTCCGGTTCGAGGCAGAAAAGATTGTGAATGCCGGGCGACGGGAGGTCGGTGTCGACGATGCCCACGCGCTTCCCCCGCATCGCCACCGCCGTTGCCAGGTTGGCCGTGAAGTGCGTCTTGCCCGTGCCGCCCCGGTACGAATGAACTGCGATGACCTTTGTCATGAACGGCGAAACCGCGTGGCATCTGCGAACCCGGTCCAGCAAATAGCATTTCCGATGCCTTGCGTCATCAAACGGAAAAGGTCATCCAGATCAGGCCACAAGACGGCGGCATGCGATCGTTTCCCGGGTAGTCGCGCACCCGCTTGGTGCGCAGAACATCGTCATGCACCGACGCTGAGCGGTCATCGCCACCCCGTTGAATTCCGATGCATCGGTATCCGCCAGGATGCGATGCCAGTGGGAAAGGGCGATAGCCGCCGATTCCCGATTCAGGGTTGCTCGTCTTCCGGTCCCCGCAGACTTTCGATTTCCGCTGCGAGCCCCTTGAAGTACTGACTGCTGGTGATCTTGTGCACGTCCTGCTGGCGTTGATCCTCGTCGATATCGATGCGGATGTCCGCCGCCCCCTGCGGCGGTTCCTCCGGCGCATTCGTCCGCTGCCAGTCGGCGAGCTCGCCCGGGCTCCAGGCATACAACTTCAACAGGTGATCGCCGACACGGAGGGTCGCCCCCAGGCGCAACGATCGGGTATCGGAGATTCGCTCTCCATCCATCATTGATCCGTTGGTGGAACCGAGATCGGTGACGAGCACCTGACCGGCCGACACCTGCACGGAGCAATGGCTGCGTGAAACCCGGGTATCGGGCAACACGAACTGCGCCGGTGCACTTCGCCCTACGGTGACAACCTCCGCACCCAGGGGAATGGCCTGGCCGCGGGCGGCGCCGTCCAGCACCGCGAGGTAAAGCGCGCGGTCCTCGCCCTCTGCCGCAAGCGTGGAGGTCAGGTCCCGGATATCGATCCGGACTGTCGAACCGTCGAGCGGGACGTGAGGACGTCCTGGCTGGGTCGGCAATGCGCTGGTCCCTGCGGTCGAGGAGCGGTCCCGCGAAGGTCTGTCGAAAAGGCCCATGCGCTGTATCGTAGGAAGGTGGCGGCGTCGAACGATCATACCTTCAATCGCTGTCGCAGCGGCTGGCGTCACGATCCCTCGGGGTCGAGGGACTCCACGGACGGGCCCGGGAGTCCGCTCACCGCGGGGGCGGCCCCCTTGTGCTCTGCCCCATCACGGGGCACGCTCTCCCCCGGCGCAGGTCCGTTCTAAGTGTTAACAGGCCCTAGTCCGGCGCCTTTCGCCCATGCCCAACACCCTCTTTCACCGCTACCGCCTCTGGTCGTCGAGCAAGGCGCTCGCGCACGCGGACCTGCTCGAGAGCGAGGCCCGCTACCGTGAACTGGTCGAGAGCACCCCGGACGGGATCTACATCCATTCCGACGATCGAATCGTCTACGTGAACCGGGCGGCGCTCGATCAACTCGGCGCCACGTCGGCCGAGCATGTCGTCGGCCGCTCGCGCCTGGACTTCATCCATCCCGACGATCGTGCAGAGTCGCGGTCGCGCGTGGACGACATCTACGGCGGCTTGCGCACGCCGCGGATCAACCAGCGCTACCTGCGCCTGGACGGCAGCGTGTTCTACGGCGAGACGGTGGCCACGCTCATCACCTATCTCGGCGAGCCTGCGGTGCTGGTGTTCGTGCGCGACGTCACGGACCGCCAGCGGGTCCAGGAGATGCTCAATCGTACCCGTGCCGCCATGGACACGGCGCCGGACCCCATCTTCCTGGTGGACCGCGAGACGCTGCGATACGTGGACGTCAACGCGGCGGCTTGCCGGATGCTCGGCTACACGCGGGAAGAGATGATGCAGCTCGGTCCGGCCGGCGTCACCGTCGGTTTCGATGCCGAGGAGTTCCGCCGCGTGTACAGCACCCTGGTTTCGCTCGAGGAGCGCGTGCCGCAACAGGAGGCGAGCCATCGCCAGATCCGGCGCAAGGACGGCAGCGTGTTTCCGGTCGAGATCCGCCGCTCGCTGATCCGGTCCGGCGACCAGGACATCGTGGTGGCCGTGGCGCGCGATGTCACGGAGACCCTGCGGGCCCAGGCCGAACTCGCGCGTTTCCGCGCCGCGATGGACGTGGCCGCGGACGGGATCTTCCTGCTGGATCGCAAGTCCCTGAAGTACATCGACGTGAACCAGACCGCCTGCCGCATGTTCGGCTTCACCCGCGAAGCCTTGCTGACGATGGGTCCGCTCGACATCAACGTCAATCTGGGCCGGTCGCGGCTGGAGCGCGATCTCGACGAGGCAATCGCACTGGCACCGAGGGCCGCGCCCGCGGACGGGAGCCGCTATGCGCGCCGGGCCGACGGGACCATCTTTCCGATCGAGATCTACCGTACTGCGAGCGTGATCGATGGCGACGCCGTCATCGTGGCGATCGTGCGCGACATCACCGAGCGGCGCCGTGCCGAGCAGGCGCTGCGCCTGCGCACCCGCGCCGTCGAAGCGGCGGAGAACGGCATCATCATCGTCAACGTGCGGCACCCGGAGCAACCCATCGAGTACGTGAACCCGGCGTTCGAGCGGATCACCGGGTACGCATCCAACGAGGTGCTGGGTCGCAACTGCCGCTTCCTGCAGGGTGAGGACCGTGACCAGCCGGAGCTCGAGCACCTGCGCTCGGCGCTCCGGACCGGGACCGAGGGCCATGCCCTGTTGCGCAACTATCGCAAGGACGGGCGGTTGTTCTGGAACCAGATCACGCTGTCCCCGGTTCGCGACGACAACGGGACCATCACCCACTATCTCGGCGTGCTGAACGACGTCACCGAACTGACGATCTACCGGCGCGAGCTCGAGCATCGAGCTTCCCACGACATCCTCACCGGGCTGGCCAATCGCAGCCTGCTCGATGACCGGCTCGCGATGGCGCTCGCTGCCGCCCAGCGGCACGGGCGCGTACTGGCGGTCGCCTTCCTCGACCTGGATTTCTTCAAGGAAGTGAACGACACGCTCGGCCACGCGGCCGGCGACGAGCTGCTGATGGCCGTGGCGCGTCGCCTCCAGGCCTGCGTGCGCGAGGGCGACACGGTGGCGCGTCACGGCGGGGACGAGTTCATCCTCGTGTTGTCCGAGCAGGCGTCGGAGGCCTCGGTCGTGCACGTCCTGAAACGTGTGCGCGACGTGATCGCCCGGCCCTACCCCCTCGCCGGGACCGAGGTGCGGTTGTCGTGCAGCATCGGGGCGAGCCTGTATCCCCGCGACGGCGAGGATGCGGGCGAACTGATCCGCCGCGCCGACCAGGCCATGTATCGCGCCAAGAGTTCAGGGCGCAACCAGTTTCGCTTCTGGGAGCAGGCGGAAGAGCCTGGGACGGCCTCGTGATGCGGCGGCCGCATGCGCAGGCTCCGTTCATGGGACGGGGCTGTTGACAGACGCACCTACCCGCGCCGATTTCGCGCGACGAGTGGTCGCGTGGCAGCGGCTCCATGGTCGCCACGATCTGCCGTGGCAAGGCAGTCGCGATCCCTATCGCATCTGGGTTTCGGAGATCATGCTCCAGCAGACGCAGGTGTCGGCGGTGATTCCGTACTTCCAGCGCTTCATGGCCCGCTTTTCCGATGTCGCCACCCTCGCCGCGGCCGCCGAGGACGACGTGCTCGGGCACTGGAGCGGGCTGGGTTACTACGCACGCGCGCGCAATCTCCACCGCGCGGCACGGATCGTCATGGAGGTCCACGACGGCGCGTTTCCGCGCGAGGCCTCTTTGCTCGCCGAACTGCCGGGTGTGGGCCGATCGACTGCTGCTGCCATCGCGGCGTTTGCCTTCGGCGAGCGCGGGGCAATCCTCGATGGCAACGTGAAACGGGTGTTGGCCCGCTGGCTGGGCGCGCACGGCTGGCCGGGTGATCCGAAAGTGCAGGCGGTGCTGTGGCGCGAGGCCGATAGGTTGTTGCCGGACGCCGATATCGAAGCCTACACGCAGGGCTTGATGGACCTCGGCAGCCGGGTCTGCACGCGTTCGAAACCCGTCTGCGATGCTTGTCCCGTCAGCGCCGATTGCATTGCCCTTCGCGACGGACTCACGGCGACGCTGCCCGAATCACGACCGAAGAAACCGCTGCCGCAGCGGGAGACGGGACTGCTGATCCTCGCGCGTGCCGGTGAAGTGATGCTGGAGAAGCGTCCGCCCACCGGCATCTGGGGCGGGTTATGGAGTTTTCCCGAGATGGCGATCGGCGACGATCCGGGTTCGGTCAGCGACCTGCGCTATGGGGCGCGGATCGCGTCGATCCGGTCCCTCGATCCCGTGGAGCACGGCTTCACGCATTTTCGCCTGACGCTGCGTCCCTGGCATGCGCAAGTGGAGTCGTTGACGCCGCAGGCGCATGCGCCGGGCCGCGTGTGGTTGTCGCTCCGCGATGCAGCCGGTGCAGCGGTGCCGGCGCCGATCCGGAAATTGTTGGTGTCGCTCGCGGGTTCTGGGAAAAACGACGACAAGCGCTAAACGCGGCGGACGCGGAGGGCGCGGTGGCAAAGCCAAGTCAACAAGGCTTCACAATTCCACAGCAACTCACGACGGAGTTCCGTTTTCCGCCAGCATTGCTTCTTTGATGTTCCACCGCGCCCTCCGCGCCCTCCGCGTCCGCCGCGTCCGCCGCGTTGAGCGCTTTGCCTCGGCAATTCTGCGATCATCCCCGCTTCAGCAAATGCAGCACCCGGTCGAGCCGCGCGACGGCATCGTTCGCCACCAGCATGCGTTGCTTCTCGAAGCGGTCGATCGGCAGGATCTCGGCGAGCCGATAGCTGACCCACGAGGCGTCGGTGTAGTCGTGCGGCGGCGGAAAATGCTCTTCGCCGAAGCGCTCGACCAGTTGCCGCAAGACCTCCACGCACTGGCCATGACGCTCGGCCACGAGGGCGGCGGGCTCGGGATCGAGCATGGCGACTTCACCCTGGAGCAGTCCACTGGACGAAGCCTGCGTCGAGAGGATGCGGAAGCGTTCGGCACCCCGTGTGACCAGATGAAAGATGCCCAGTTGCGGCATGTCCCATTTGTCGATGCGGGCGACGGTACCCACTTCTGCGGGCATTGCGGGCGAGCCCACTTCCTGGCCGTCGTTGATCAGGCAGACGCCGAAGGACGTGCCGTCACGCAGGCAGGCCTTGGTCATCTCCAGATAGCGCTGCTCGAAGATCTTGAGCGGCAGGACGCCGCCCGGAAACAGGACGGTATTGAGCGGAAAGATCGGGATCTCGAGGTTGCGCTCGTTCGGCATGGCGCTCAGTCGCCCTCGGGAGATGCCGTCCCCCATCGCACCATGAGCTCGTTCTCGATGCCGAGCTGATCGAGCACGCGCGCCACGACGTAGTCGACCACGTCGTTCACCGACTGTGGTCGATGATAGAACCCGGGATTGGCCGGCAGGATCACCGCGCCGGCGCGCTGCAATCGCAGCATGTTCTCGAGGTGGATGGCGGAGAAGGGTGTCTCGCGCGGCACGAGCACGAGCCGGCGCGATTCCTTGAGCATCACGTCGGCTGCCCGTTCGATCAGCGAGTTCGCGAGACCGGTGGCGATGGCCGCGAGCGTGCCCATGGAACACGGGCAGATCGCCATGGCGTCGGCCGGGTTCGAGCCGGACGCGAGCGGTGCGAACCAGTCCTCGCGGCCATAGACTTCCAGTTGTCCGGCGCGCGCACCGAAGCGCTTCGCGAAATAGCGCTGCGCTTCGCGCGGTTGGGCGGGAAGTTTCAGATCCAGTTCCTGCCGCGCGACGATCTGCGCCACCTGCGAATAGATGAGCCACACCCGGGCGCCGCTCGCGATGAGGCATTCGAGCAGGCGGATGCCATAGGGCATGCCGGAAGCGCCGGTCAGCGCGAGCGCGATGGTCCGGTCGCCGCTCATCGGTTCGTGCCTTCCGGAGCGGAGTCGACCTTCGGCACCATCGCCGCCGTGTCTTCGCGCAGTTTCACCAGGGTGGCTTCGAGGCGTTCGACTTCCGCCTTGAGTGCATCCAGTTCCTTGCGGCGCGCAACGAGCTGCGCTTCGTCGCGGGCGATGTCGGCTTCGCGCTGCTTGCGCGTTTCGGCGAAACCGCACATCACCGAATGGAAACGGTCGCCGACGGTCTCCGGCACGATCGATGCGGGCTCTGTGTCGGGCGCGGTCGACGATTCGATCACGGCACCTTCGTCCGCGAGCAGTTGCCACGACAAGGCCCGCAGCGTGTGATCGCGGCATTGCAGGCGCTCGCGATAGAGCGCGCTCTTCGCGGTCCCGGCCTTGACGCGCACCGGACGCGCGAACACGACCTTGCGCCAGTAAGTGACTTCATCGCCGGAGACGCCCACTTTGCTCCGGTCGTAGAAGTGCTGGTCATTGCCCACCGATGGCACCCGTACCCAATCGGCCGCCAGGACCGCGGTGGGATTCGCCAGCGCGAGCGGGATGGCGATGGCATGCACCAGGCCCCAGGCGGACATGCGCATGGGAGGCATGAGTGTTCAGGGCTCCGAGCCGAGCTCGCGATGCCGCTGCAGCACGCGATACTCGCTGGCGAACTCGTTCGCCAGCGTGTTCACCAGGTACACGGACCGGTGGCGACCACCCGTGCAGCCGATGCCGATGGTGACGTAGCTTCGGTTGTCGCGTGCGAAGGCCGGCAGCCAGCGGGCGAGAAAGCGGCGGATGTCGCCCAGCATCTGGTGGACGCTCGGTTCGCCTTCGAGGAACTTCACCACCGGCGCGTCGCGTCCGGTCAGTGGCCGCAGGCGTTCGTCGTAGTGCGGATTGGGGAGGCAGCGGACGTCGAAGACGAAGTCGGCGTCCAGGGGGATGCCGTGCTTGAAGCCGAAGGATTCGAACAGCACCGTGAGCCCGGCGGTGGCGCGCACGTCCACGAACTCCTTCACCCAGGCGCGCAGCGTGTTGGCCGAGAGGTCGCTGGTGTCGATGCGGTGGCCGATCGAACTCACGGGCGCCAGCAGTTCACGCTCGTACTCGATCGATTCGGTCAGCGTGCGGTCGTCGCTGGACAGCGGATGACGTCGGCGCGTTTCGGAGAAGCGCTTGACCAGCGTCTCGGTCTTCGCATCCAGGAACAGGATCTTCATGTCGAGGTCCCGTTGCCGCAGCGCCTCGCGGATCCTCGGTACCTCGTTCAAGCCGTGGCCGCTGCGCACGTCGACGCTGATCGCGACGCGCTCGTGGCCCGATTCGGCGAGCTGGTCCACCAGGTCCACCAGCAGCTTCGCCGGCAGGTTGTCGACGACATAGAAGCCGCTGTCCTCGAGCACGTTCAGCGCGATGCTCTTGCCGGAGCCGGACAATCCGCTGATCAGGACGAGTTGCATTGCGCGGAGTCAGCGCCCGCCCGGCCGCCCGAAGGGCGCTGAGGCCCCTGGGGGCAGCGAACGAAGAGAGCGAGGGGGGAAGTTCATTTTCAGCGCCCGCCCGGCCGCCCGAAGGGCGCTGAGGCCCCTGGGGGCAGCGAACGAAGAGAGCGTGGGGGGGCGTCCACCTAGTTGCCCTCGTCGTCGCCGAGGTGCTGTTCCTGGCGGCGAATGAATTCGCGCGTGCTGTCGATGCCACGCAACTGCAGGACGTAGTTGCGCACGGCGGCCTCGACCAGCACCGCGAGGTTGCGGCCCGCGGCCACGGGGAGCTGCACCTTGCGGATCGACACGGCCATGATGTCCTCGGAACTCGCGTTGAGCGGCAGGCGCTCGAGGCCGGGAATGTTGCCGCCCACCGGGCGCTCCAGCTGCACGATCAGCTTCAGGTTCTTGCGCTGGCGTACCGCGGTCTCGCCGAAGATGGTGCGGATGTTGAGCATGCCCAGTCCGCGCACCTCGAGGAAGTCCTTGAGCATCTCGGGGCAGCGGCCCTCGAGCGTCTGCGGCGCCACGTGGTAGAGCTCGGTCACGTCGTCGGCCACGAGGCCGCTGCCGCGAGTGATCAGCTCGAGCGCGAGCTCGCTCTTGCCCACGCCGCTGTCGCCCACGATCAGCACGCCCATGCCGAGCACGTCGAGCATCACGCCGTGGCGCGTGACGAATTCGGCGAGCACGCGGCCGAGGTAAGTACGCAACACCCAGATGATCTGGAGGCTCGGCAGCGGGGTTGCGATCATCGGGACGTTGAGCGCGCTCGACAGGCTTGCGAGCACTTCGGGTGCATGTTCGCCGTCGGAGAGGATCAGGCACGCCATCTCGCTCGACGCGAGGTTGTCCAGCACCTGCTGCTTCGAGGAATCGTCGAGGCTCTGGAAGAACTCCGCCTCGGTGTGGCTGAAGATCTGGATCCAGTTCGGGTGGATGAAGTTCAGGTGCCCCGTGAGCCCCTTGCTCGAACTGTTGATGCGCTTGGAATCGAGATCCGGGCAGGTCTCCCGGTTGCCCTGGAGCCAGGTGAGCTTGAGCTCGGCGCGGTTGTCCTCAAACAGCCGCGCGATGCTGACCTGGGGCATGGGGCTGCCAGTGGGTGATGGTGTGCTGGATGCCTTCGGCGTCCGGCGCTTCGGCGAGGCCTCGGCGCAGCTCGCGATCGCTGAACATCTCCGCCACCTCGGACAGGATCTGGAGATGCAGGTCGGTCGCCTTCTCCGGTACCAGCAGGATGAAGATCAGGCTCACCGGGTTGCCGTCGGGCGCCTCGAAGGCGATCGGCTGCCGCGTGCGGATGAAGGCGGCGGCGGCTTCCTTGAGGCCTTTCACGCGGCCATGCGGCACGGCTACGCCATGGCCCAGGCCGGTGGAGCCGAGGCGCTCGCGCGCGAACAGGCTGTCGTAGACGAGGCTACTGGGCAGGCCGGACGTGTTCTCGTAGAGCAGGCCCGCGTGCTCGAAGACGCGTTTCTTGCTGGCGACGTCGAGGTCGGCGATGACGCGGGAGACGGGCAGGAGCGGAGCGATCAGGCTCATGGCGGTGTCGGTGACGCGGTCAGCGAGGCGTTCCGCGCGGACGGTCGATGAAGGGTCCTAGATGGACTTGCGCAAATTGACCGGCAGGATCTGCAGGGATTCACGATATTTGGCGATGGTGCGGCGAGCGACCACGATGCCCTGCTTGCCGAGGATCTCGGAGATCTGGCTGTCGGACAGCGGGCGCTTGGTGTCTTCCCCGCCCACCAGCTGCTTGATCAGCGCACGGATCGCCGTGGCCGAGCATGCCCCGCCGGTCTCGGTGGTCACGTGGCTGCCGAAGAAGTACTTGAGCTCGAAGATGCCGCGGGGCGTGAACATGAACTTCTGCGTGGTCACCCGCGAAACCGTGGATTCGTGCAGGCCGAGGATCTCGGCGATCTCGCGCAGCACCAGGGGTCGCATCGCGACCTCGCCGTGTTCGAAGAAATGGCGCTGGCGATCGACGATGCACTGCGAGACCCGCAGGATCGTATCGAAGCGCTGCTGCACGTTCTTGATGAGCCACTTGGCTTCCTGGAGCTGCCCGGCGAGCTGCTGATGGCTCGCATCGCGGTTGCGCGACAGGATGTCGGCGTACATCCGGTTGATGCGCAGCTTCGGCATCGCGTCGGGGTTGAGTGCGGCGACCCACATGCCCTTCAGCTTGCGCACGATCACGTCCGACACGACGTAGCGCGGCTCGTCCGTCGAGAAGCGGGCTCCGGGCCGCGGATTCAGGCTGATGATGAGTCGCTGGACCTCGCGCAGGGCGTTGTCGTCGCATTTCAGCGCCTTCTTCAGTTTCGCGTAGTCCCGTCCCGCGAGCGCGTCCAGATGCTGCCGGACCACGTTCAGCGCCTCGGTGCGCCAAGGGGTGACGGCGGGGAGCGCCTCGAGTTGGAGGGCGAGACATTCGCCGAGATTGCGTGCCGCGACGCCGGGCGGATCGAGTTGCTGGACGTGGCGCAGCGCGATCAGAAGATCTTCCTCGTCGGCCTCGATCTCGGGGGGCAGCATCTCCGCCAGTTCGACGAGGTCCTGCTTCATGTAACCGCTGTCGTCCAGCGAATCGACGATGATCGCCGCCATCTGCTTGTCGCGATGGGGCAGGTTCATGAGGTTCACCTGCCAGAGCAGGTGTTCGCGCAGGCTCGGCGTCCCGGCCGGCATCTGCGGGTAGTCTGACTCCTCGCCTTCGGGGCTGCCGCTGTTCCCATAGCTGCCCTCGTCGAGCCAGTCGGAGTCGTCCATCGACTCGCGCTCGGTGGTTTCGGCGGCCTCGGGCGCGTCGGGGGCCTCGTCGGAATCCTCCCCGGCGCTCTCGGTGGTCGTGCTGGTGGGGATGTCGGACGGGATGTCCGAAGGCACGTCGGGCGGCGGCTCAGGGGCTGCTTCGGCGGTCGGGGTGGTGGCGGGGGGAGCCCCGTCTTCGCCGTCCTCTTCCTCCCGCTCGAGCAGGGGGTTTTCCTGGAGGAAACGCTCGAGTTCCTGGTTCAGTTCCAGGGTCGAGAGCTGCAGCAGGCGGATCGATTGCTGCAGCTGCGGGGTCAGCGTCAGGTGCTGAGAAAGCTTGAGCTGCAGGGAGTGCTTCATGGAAACCGCGGCGGAGACCCGCTAAAGACCGTTGGGGACTCAGGCTCTAGAGCCTGAAGTGTTCGCCGAGATAGACCTTACGCACGGCCTCATTATAGACGATCTCTTCCGGGTGACCGCAAGCAAGTACTGAGCCGTCGTTGATGATATAGGCGCGATCGCAGATGCCCAGGGTCTCCCGGACATTGTGGTCGGTGATGAGCACGCCGATCCCCCGTTCCTTGAGGAAACGGATGATCCGCTGGATCTCGATGACCGCGATGGGGTCCACGCCGGCGAAGGGCTCGTCGAGCAGTATGAAGCGGGGGTCCCCAGCCAGCGCCCGGGCGATCTCCACCCGGCGCCGCTCGCCGCCGGACAGGCTCACGGCCGGGCTGTTCTTGAGATGAACCACGTGGAGTTCATGCAGCAGGGCGTCGAGCTTCTCGGCGATCTCCGCTTCCTCGAGGTCGCGCAACTCGAGCACCGCGCGGACGTTCTCGGCCACGGTCAGCTTGCGGAAGATGGACGGCTCCTGCGGCAGGTAGGACAGGCCGAGGCGGGCACGGCGGTGGATCGGCATGCGGGAGACGTCCTGCTGGTCGAGGACGATCTGGCCGCTGTCGAGGGGCACCAGGCCCACGATCATGTAGAAGCAGGTGGTCTTGCCGGCGCCGTTGGGGCCCAGCAGCCCGACCACCTCGCCGCTCTTGACGTCGAGGGACACGTCCTTGACGACAGTCCGGGCCTTGTAGCGCTTCTTGAGCGCCGTCGCGCGCAACTCGTTCAGAGTCGGCGCGGTGCCCGCGGGTGCCATTTCGGGGACCGGGGCGTTCACGGTTTCGGCGGTTTCCTGATATCGGCCGAGGACTTGAGCGGCGGGCTGGCGGGGGCGGTGTCCACTGCCGCGCCGGGGACCTGGCCCGCCGGGGCCTTGGGCTTGGGCTGGATCACCGCGCGGACGCGGGCGCTGGGATCGGAGGGGGAATCGGCGACTTTGCCCCGCCCCAGCACCTGGAAGAACTCGGTCTTGGCGTTGTAGGAAATGTAGTCGCCCTGGACCTCGTCGGTACCCTTGGTGAGCTTGGCGGCGGAGAACATCTGGAGCTGGTCCTTGCGGCCGTCGTATTCGAGGCGGTCGGCGAAGCCGTCGATGAACTCGTCGTAGCCCTCGCGCTTCTGCCGGAAGGTCGCCGGCTTGCCATAGGCGATGCCGTAGCTGAAGCCCTCGCCGTCCTGACGGACGATGACCCGGTCGCCGCGCAGCTGCAGCGTGCCCTGCGTGACCACCACGTTGCCTTCGAAGACGGACTCCTTCTTCGCATCGTCGACCAGCATGCGGTCGGCCTCGACGTTGACCGGCTTCTCGCGATCGGTCTTCTCGGCGAGCACCGGCCCCGCGAGCAGCGCCATCGCCAGCGCGAGGCTACCGGTCGAGGCCCGGAATGCCGATGGGAGAGGCATAGGTAACCTTCACCTTGGAAAGCAGTTTGAGGATGCGTGCGCGATTGTCGAATTCCAGACCGACCGAGTCCACCTGCGAGCCGCCGGTCGTCATCGTCACCGGCTTGTCGGTCTTGGCCAGGTCCCGATCCGGAATGACCTGCAGCAGCTCGGTGTCGAGCTGCATCGCACTCTGGTCCGCGTAGGCCTCGCGCACGATTCGGACATCGCCGATGAAAAAGACGTTCTCGCCGTTGCGCGACACCAGCGCGCGATTGGCGGTGACCCGCACCGGCGCGGTGGCGTAATCGTAGTGGATGAAGCGCGGCGTATCCACGTGCGTACTGTTGTCGTCCGGATAGTGGATCATCTTGCTGCCCTGGATCGAGTGGCGTTGCGATCCGTCCGGATTCATCCGCGTGGCAGAAAAGTTGTCGATGATGAAATCCGGATCGTGACGCGTGCTGCCGTCGCGCACTGGCGGGGGCGGCTGGACGGTCTGATCGATCCAGACGGTGAGCGCCGCGAGCAGTGCCAGGAACAGCACGGGGTACCAGCGAACCAGGCGGCCGTCCATGGTCGGCGCCTCAGGCCAGGTACTTCGCGAGGCGCGCATCGAGGGTGCCCTGCGCGCGCATGATCAGTTCGCAGGCCTCGCGCACGGCGCCGCGGCCGCCGCCCGCGCGGGTCACGTAGTCGGCATGCTGCCGGACGAGGTCGTGCGAATCGGGCACCGCCACGGACAGTCCGCACCGGCGCAACACCGGGAGATCGACCACGTCGTCGCCCATGTAGGCGGTCTCCGTCGGATCGAGGCCGAGTTCCGAGAGCATGGTGACGAAGCCTTCCAGCTTGTCCTCGACGCCCTGTCGGACCAGCGTGATGCCCAGGTTCGCCGCGCGATGGGTCACGCAGCGCGACGTGCGTCCCGTGAGGATGGCGAGCATGACCCCGCTCGTGGCGAGCATCTTGAGTCCGTGGCCGTCGAGCGAGTTGAAGCCCTTGGTCTCGCGCCCGTCGTCGTCGAGGAGCAAGGTGCCGTCGGTCATGACGCCGTCGACGTCGAAGATCGCGAGCCGCACGCGCCGGGCTTTTTCCTCGACGGTCTGCATGATTCAGATCACGCCCGCACGCAGCAGGTCGTGCATGTTCAATGCCCCTACCAGCATGCCTGCGTCGTCGATGACCAGCAGCCCGTTGATGCGTCGACGTTCCATCTCCTCGACGGCTTCCACTGCAAGCCGGTTCGGCCCGATGTGGCGGGGATCGGGCGTCATCACGTCCACCGCGCGGGCGGAGCGCAGGTCGATGCCGCGGCCGAGCGCCCGCCGCAGATCGCCGTCCGTGATCAGGCCGGTCACGCGGCCATCGGCACCCAGCACCGCGGTCATGCCCAGGCCCTTGCCGGAAATCACGAGCAGTGCGTCGGCGAGCGAAATGGTGTCGGGCACGAAGGGAACGTCCTCGCCGGAACGCATCACGTCCCGCACGTGGGTGAGCAGCTTGCGCCCCAGGCTGCCGCCGGGATGGGAACGCGCGAAGTCCTCGGGACTGAAGCCGCGTGCTTCGAGCGCCGCCACGGCCAGGGCGTCGCCGAGCGCCAGGGCAGCCGTGGTGCTGGCGGTGGGCGCGAGTCCCAGGGGGCACGCTTCCTCCGCCACCGCAGCGTCGAGATGGACGTCGGCCTGACGAGCGAGCGTGGAGTCGGCGTTGCCGGTGATCGCGATCAGCTTGGCGCCCCGGCGCTTTACCAGCGGCACGATGGTCACGAGTTCGGTGCTCTCGCCGGAATTCGAGAGGGCGATCATCACGTCCTCGGCGGTGATCATGCCCAGGTCGCCGTGGCTGGCCTCGGCGGGGTGGACGAAGAACGCCGGCGTGCCGGTGCTGGCCAGCGTCGCCGCGATCTTGTGCCCCACGTGGCCCGATTTCCCGATCCCGCTCACGACCACGCGGCCGCGGCACGCGAGCAGGATCGCGAGCGCGTCGGCAAAGCTCGAATCGAGGCGGGACGAGAGCGCGGCCACTGCACGCGATTCGATGTCCAGCACACGCTTGCCGAGCGCGATGACTTGATCCGCGGAGAGTTGTCCCAGAGACGCCTGCATGGGCGCGGAGTATACGCCAGCACCCTGCTCGATCCCCCTGCGGGCAAGGGTGAAAAAGCGTGTGCTAGAGTCGGCCGCATCATCCGCGGGCAGCGCTGCGCGCTCGCATGTCCCTGGCGCATGCACGATACCCTCCAGCTCCCCCTGATACTGCTCGCCGCCGCCGTCCTGGTGGTGGTCGTGTGCCGGCAACTCAAGCTGCCGCCGCTGCTGGGCTACCTGCTGGTCGGCATCGCCATCGGCCCCAGGGCACTGGGGTGGCTGCCCGACGACGAAGGCACCCGCAACCTCGCCGAGTTCGGCGTGGTGTTCCTCATGTTCTCGATCGGGCTCGAGTTCAGCCTGTCGAAGCTGGCCACCATGCGCAGCCTCGTGTTCGGACTCGGCGCGGCCCAGGTGGTCACGACGCTGCTGGTGGTGCTGGGGTGCTCGCTGGTCTTCGGCCTCGACTGGAAGAGCGGCTTCGCCCTGGGTGGGGCCATCGCGATGTCGTCGACCGCGATCCTCGGCAAGCTGCTCGCCGAGCGCCTCGAACTCAACGCGCCGCACGGCCGCCAGATCATGGGCGTGCTGCTGTTCCAGGATCTCGCCGTGGTGCCGCTGCTGATCATCCTGCCGACCCTCACCGCGCCGGGTGCCGAGATGGCCGCTGCGCTCGGCGTCGCCGCGGTGAAGGCCGGCCTGGTGCTGGTGTTGTTGCTCGGCATCGGTCAGCGGCTGATGCGCCCCTGGTTCCATCTGGTGGCCTCGCGCAAGTCCTCCGAGCTGTTCGTGCTAAACGTGCTGCTCATCACGCTGCTGCTGGCGTGGGTCACCGAACTGGCCGGACTGTCCCTCGCGCTCGGCGCCTTCATCGCCGGGATGCTGATCTCGGAAACGGAGTACCGCTTCCAGGTGGAGGAGGATATCAAGCCGTTCCGGGATGTCCTGCTGGGGCTGTTCTTCGTGACGGTCGGGATGCTGCTGGATCTCAACGTCGTGCTGGAGCGCGCACCCACCGTCGCGGGGCTGGTGGTCGCGATGCTCGCCGGCAAGGCCGCGCTGGTGCTGCTGATCGCTCGCGTCATGCGCATCGACTCGGGCACGGCGCTGCGCACCGGGCTGGCACTCGCGGGCGCGGGCGAGTTCGGCTTCGTTCTGCTCGCGCGGGCGGGCGAGCTGGGCGTCCTCGCCCCCGTGACGATGCAGCCGGTGCTGGCCGCGTTGGTCCTGTCGATGATCGCCTCGCCCTTCATCGTCGAGGAGAGCGAGCACATGGTGCGGCGCTGGATCGGCTCGGAGTGGATGCATCAGGCCATGGCGCTGCACAACATCGCCGTGCAGACCATGGGTGCGTCCGATCACGTGATCATCTGCGGCTACGGGCGCAGCGGGCAGAACCTGGCCCGCATCTTCGAGCAGGAGAAGGTGGCGTTCATCGCGCTCGATCTCGATCCGCAGCGGATCCGCGAAGCGTCGATCGCCGGCGAATCGGTGGTGTTCGGCGATGCGGCGCGCCGCGACGTGCTCGTGGCCGCAGGACTGCTGCGAGCGTCCGCCGTCGTGGTGTCTTACGCGGACACTCGCTCTGCGTTGCGCATCATGGCCACCGTGCAGGAAGCTCGGCCGGGACTGCCGGTGATCGTGCGCACGCTCGACGACAGCGACGTCGACCAGCTGAAGGAGGCCGGCGCGGCCGAAGTGGTCGCCGAGATCATGGAAGGCAGCCTGATGCTCGCCTCCCATACGCTCATGCTGCTCGGTGTTCCCTTCCAGCAGGTGCTGCAGCGCATCCGGACGACGCGCGAACAGCGCTACAGCGTGTTCCGGGGTTTCTTCCGAGGCGTGACGGACGAGGGCGCTGACCATGCCGAACCTTTGCGGCTGCATTCGGTGATGCTGCCGCCGGGGGCGGCTGCCATCGGACGCAGTCTCGAGGCGCTGGGTCTGCGTGCCGCGCGTGTGGAGGTCACGGCGATCCGCCGCCGGAACATCCGCAGTCTTGCGCCCACCGCGGACACGCAGCTCGCCGAAGGCGACGTCGTGGTGCTACGCGGCCGCGAGTCGGACCTGGTGCGGGCCGAGATGATCCTGCTCCAGGGCTGATGTGACACCCCCCGATGGGCCTGCGGCCCTTCCCCCCAGGGGGCCAGTCCTCTTGGGAGCGGCCCGGCGAGGGCTGAAGCCGCCGGCGCCTACTGCAGAAGCCAGGTCGCTCCGCAGTTGGTTTCGTTCACACCGTCGACGCGCCAAGCGCCCGCTTCCGGCGCGGCCGCCCTGACGCATCGGGATTCGACGGGAGGATTGCCCACCGTGTCGACGTACGAGAAGCGCAAGGCGCCTTCAATAGCGGTACCGTCGTCGATCTTCCGGTCGGCTTCGGCCAGCACGCTTGCCGGAACCAGGTTGCCGGTATTGAGGTTGGTCCGGTTCAGGGCCAGGCCGGCGTACTGCAGGCCCGATACGATTCTCGGGAAGGCGCCAAAGGCTGTCTTGGGTGCCGAGGTCGGGTTCTCCGGGCTGGCGGCATAGCGGTAGCGTCCGGCGATGAAGCCCGCGCCGGACAGGTGCTCCCAGGCAGCGATGTGTTCGTCGATGCCGCCGCCGACCGCAATCTCTTCGATCCGACCGTTGCCATTGCCATTGACGGTCGTGTTCGGGATGTCGGTGGTGGCGCGCAGATAGTCGCCGGGAAAGCCGTGGTATCGGTCGACGAAACCGAAGTAGGCACCTTTCAGCCCCTCGGTTTCAGCGATCAGCGTCCGCGCGCGGGCGGAATTGAGCAGTTCCCCCGCGACCATGATGGCCGCTACCAGCAGTCCGATAATGACGAGAACGACGGCGGTCTCCACGAGCGTGAAGCCGGACAGCTTCTTGTTGCGGTACATCCCGGTGTATCCCCGGTTGGTTGCGGGCGGTCTCGAATACCCTTCGACGCAGCAAATATGCCAAATCCGTTAGATTTTACGCCGACTTGGCGAGTCGCCAGTAGTCCAAATGACGACAGCCACTTAGCGCCTGGACGGGTCTTCCGTCCTCGACGGACGGGCGTCAACCCAGAGTTGTCTGTCGTCATGGGGCGACGAATTCTGTCAGTTTGTAAGAATTCAGGGCTGACAGGGCAGAAGCACGGCTTTACATGACCGTTGCTCCGCCGCAATTGACAGGCCTTGGTGCCGCGCCTGCTTGCCAGATGCCGGAGGCGTCTATGCAACCCGATGCCGACGGTGGACCCACAGGCGCGGCACCGGAATAGGCATAGTTGGAGAACTGGAAACTGCCGCTCAAGGCGTTTCCGTCGTCGATTTTCATGTCCATCTCGGCGAGATATTGGACGGGAACCTGATTGCCGGTCTTGATAGTCAACCGCCTGGCCGAGGGAGCGCCCGACGGGTTGCCGTAGTCGTTGTAGTGGACGAGACCGACGATCCCGCCGAACGCATTCCGCGGAATTCCTGCGGCAGGATTGCCTGATTGGTAATCGAACGAACCGGGATAGAAGCCGGCCTTGGACAGATGGTTCCAGACGATCTCGTCTTCGTTCGCCACGCCGTTGGGTCCGACCGGTGTGACCCCGAACTCGATCAGACCATTGCCGTCGCCGTGATAGGTCACGCCGGGAATGTTCACCGGCGCATCCCGGTAGTCACCCGGCAGGGCCCGAAAGCGGTCCTGGAAGCCGAGGAACGCAACCTTGGCCTGCTCGTTCTGCGCGATCAAGGACTTCGAGCGGGCGGAGAAGATGAGCTCCTGGCCTTTCAACACCGCGCTGGTCGTCAAGGTCATGATCAGCAGCATGATGGAGATTTCCAGGATGCTCACACCTCGTGCTCGGCTGCGCAGGCGTCGGTGAGTCGCGGTCTTCATTGGCGGAACTCCTCGAAATCGCAGGTGATTGCGCATCCGGTCAGAGCAGCGTGGCGGCCCCGCAATTGACCGCGACCACCGCCGTGTTCGTGATCCATCCGCCATTTGCGGCCGTGCAGGCGCCTGGGCCGCCGCTCGCATCCGGGATGGAGCCGGTGCGGGCAAACGCGGAGAACCGGAATGCTCCGGCGAAGGCGTTGCCGTCGTCGATCTTCCGGTCCATCTCCGCGACGATGTCCACCGGCATCTGATTGCCCGTTTTCAGCGTGTGGCGGGCCGGGCCCGTCAGCCCGGGGTCTCCGTATGCGCTGTCGAAGGTCAGATCCACGTACCCGCCGAAAGCGTTCTTCGGGATGGCTCCGTTTGGATTCGAAGCATGGAAGATGTATCCCCCCTGGATGAAGCCTGCCTTCGCAAGATGATCCCAGGCCAGAACATTCTCCTCGGCAACGCCGGTCGGCCCGGCAACCGTGGCCGATGCGTCGATGCGACCGTCACCGTTGCCGTCGTGCTGGACCAGCGCAATGTTGACGACCGCTTCGTCGTAGTCGCCGGGATACTGACGGAATCGGTCATGGAATGCGAGGACAGCCGCCGTGAACCCATCCTGCGCGGCGATCGTGCTGTGCACGCGGCTGTTCTGGACCAGCTCCTGCCCTTTCACGATGCCCACCAGCATCAGGCCCATCACCATCAGGACGACGGACATCTCGACGAGGCTGAGTCCTCGCTGTCGCCTGTCGCCGATACGCGGCAAGAGACGAAACAAAACGGGACGGAGCACCAGCTCCGTCCCGGAGAAATCGCGCAATGACACTCGCAGCGGCGATTCCCTTCTCATGAGGCTACATCAGGCTGGCCCCGCCACAGTTGATGGCGGTCGAGCCCACGAGATTCCAGACACCGGCCGTAGACATGCAGTTGGGCGCGGCGCCCGGGGCGGTCGGGGCGACACCGGTACCGGTGTAGACGGAGAACACGAACGAGCCGGTGGCGCCGTTGCCGTCGTCGATCTTGCGATCCACTTCGGCGGCGATCTCGACCGGGATCTGATTGCCGGTCTTGAGGTTGTGTCGGCTGACGGTGCTCGCCGCCGCCACGCCACCGGTCAGGATGTAGTAGTTGGCGTCGTAGCCGAGCTGCACGTACTGGCCGTACGCGTTCTTCGGGGTGTTGGCTTCCACGATCGCTGCAGAGGTATAGACGTAGTTGCCGTTGATGAAGCCCGACTTGGACAGATGTTCCCAGACGAGGATCGTCTCGTCGGGCGCGGCACCGTCGATGCGTCCGTTGCCGTTGCCGTTGGCGTTGGCACCGGTGGTGGTCATCTGGATGTTGGCGGCTGCCGCCGAGTAGTCGCCGGGCAGTGCGCGGTAGCGGTCCTGGAAGCCGTAGAAGGCCGCCTTGATGCCGTCCTGCTGGGAGATCAAGCTGCGCACGCGGGCGCTGGTGATGAGTTCCTGACCCTTCAGGATGCCGCCGAGCAGCAGTCCGATGATCACGAGCACGATCGCGATTTCGATCAGGGTGAAGCCTTGGGAGCGCCTGGAGTTGTTCATGATGGGAGCCTCGATCTAGTGGGGAGAAGTGGGTGAGGGGCGGTCCGGTCCCGGATTGCGAACGATTGCCGGGACCGGTGGGTATGCATCTCTTACATCAGGCTGGCCCCGCCACAGTTGATGGCGGTCGAGCCCACGAGATTCCAGACACCGGCCGTAGACATGCAGTTGGGCGCGGCGCCCGGGGCGGTCGGGGCGACACCGGTACCGGTGTAGACGGAGAACACGAACGAGCCGGTGGCGCCGTTGCCGTCGTCGATCTTGCGATCCACTTCGGCGGCGATCTCGACCGGGATCTGATTGCCGGTCTTGAGGTTGTGTCGGCTGACGGTGCTCGCCGCCGCCACGCCACCGGTCAGGATGTAGTAGTTGGCGTCGTAGCCGATTTGCACGTACTGGCCGTACGCGTTCTTCGGGGTGTTGGCTTCCACGATCGCTGCAGAGGTATAGACGTAGTTGCCGTTGATGAAGCCCGACTTGGACAGATGTTCCCAGACGAGGATCGTCTCGTCGGGCGCGGCACCGTCGATGCGTCCGTTGCCATCGCCATTGGCGTTGGCACCGGTGGTGGTCATCTGGATGTTGGCGGCTGCCGCCGAGTAGTCGCCGGGCAGTGCGCGGTAGCGGTCCTGGAAGCCGTAGAAGGCCGCCTTGATGCCGTCCTGCTGGGAGATCAAGCTGCGCACGCGGGCGCTGGTGATGAGTTCCTGACCCTTCAGGATGCCGCCGAGCAGCAGTCCGATGATCACGAGCACGATCGCGATCTCGATCAGGGTGAAGCCTTGTTGCATGCGCTGCTTGGACATTTGGACCTCCTGGAGCGGTGATTTAGCAACCTTTCATCTGCCAGATTCATGCCAAATGTTCGTCTCGATATTTTATTATTGAAATTCCAATACTTATGGAAATTGAGCCAAATCGCCACCGGCAAGGATGCAAGGGGTGGCGTGGAACAATCTGACCGAGTCTATCGATTCGGGAGATTTCAAGCCCTTGATTTGTCGGCAATTGGAGACATTCTCCTCTCTCCATTGCCTGGCCGGGGCGGGTTGGGCCAGCGTCGCAGCGCAGTCGCTATCTCGACGGACCCGTCGACTTCTCGGCGCTTTCCAGGGCCTTCAGCCGCTCCATGAGGAACCGCTGCTCGTGCGGATCGGTCACCGTGCCGCTGGCGAGGAGGCCGCCCAGGAGGACCTTTGCCGTCTCGACCTCGCCCATGTCCTCGCGGATGAAGATGTGCATCTGCCGAGCCCAGCTGGGTACGCTTGCCCCTCGCGCATGGTCGCGAATCGCATCGGCGTAGCGCAACGCGAGCGGCAGATCCTTCAGCCGATGCTTCGCCATGATCGCCACGTGCGCGAGCGAGGGCCAGCGGTGGTCCGGATCGTCCAGAAACTTCTGGTAGACGAATTCGGACATCTGCCGCTGCTTCTCGGGATGGCTCGACACCTGGGCATAGAGGTGCGATGCCATCAGGAGCGGATACTGGCTGGCGGGATCGAGCGTGAGGATACGATCGAGCCAGGCTTGCACTCGCGCGTAGTCGAGTGCCGCAAAAGGGATGCTCACCCCCGGCTGGTTGTCGAACGCCTGCAGCTCCAGGGCCATCGTCTGCCCGAGCGGAATCGGATCGCCGAAGGCAAGCACCCGAAGAGTGGAGGCGGATGGCGGGACGGGCAGATCCATGGCGGCGGCACGAGGCGGTGGGCGCAGCAGGCCGCTCCCGACCTGCAGCAGGAGTGCCGCCGGCAGCAGCAACGCGAGCCAGAGGGGAATCGCCGCGAGGGGCCGCTCGCTCCAGCGCCGGAACCGCATCAGTGGTTCTTGCGGTAGAGGTCGAACAGGGCGGCAGCGAACAGCAGCAATGCATAGATTGCCGTCTGCGCCGCGAGGCGTGCGAGCGTCGACCAGCCGACGGGTTCCTCGAGCAACCACGAGGTCCGCGTGAACTCGTCCAGGCCGGGCAGAATCAGCGCGATCGCCTTCACGCCTTCGGCGAGGACGTCGTGCGAGGGGCCGTTGCCCTCCAGGAAACTGGCGCTGCTGATCAGCACCACCGAGGCGATTGCGCGCGACAGCAAGTAGAATGCAAGCACGAAGGTTGCTGCGACCATCAGCTGGTTGAACGTGATGACGCAGAACAACGCTGCGGCGACGATGATCCAGGCTTCGAGAACGAGCGACAGGAACCACTTCAGGCCCTCGGGGAACGGGGCGATCGCCACGACAGGTGCGGCGAACACCGCGCTGATTCCCAGCGCGACCACGGTGAATCCGAAGGCCTTGCCGGCCAGGTACTCGAAGCGGGTGATGTCGATCGACAGCAGGAACTCCGTGCCGCGATCCTGGGCTTCGCGGAGCATGCTGCCCAGAACATGCACGCACACGACAAAGACTGTCGCGAAACGCAAGGTGGCCGTCAGGAATCCGAGCTGGATCCTCGTGCTCTCCGTCAGCGCTAGCGATCGAACGAACAGGCCGGCAGTGAACAGAACGAGGGCCATGCCGATCACCACCCAGGGCAGGCGCGTACGGATCGCCTCGAGCCAGGTGAAGGCTGCAATGACGCGGATGCGTCCTACCCGCTGCGAGGAGTTTGCCAAGTTGCTCGGGCTTCGAGTCCGGAATGGGCGTGAATGCTACACAAGGCCATCCGCCATTCACAGGGCAGATCGAGCGTGGTCTCCGCTTCTCGAACAGGTGCCGCGATGAGTTTTCGATTCCACATCGATCCCCAGGCGCTGTGGACGCGCCAGAACATCACGCTTTCGCTGATGCTGCTGGCGCTGCACTTCGCCTTGATGGTCGATCTGGGGAGCGGTCCCGCGCGCGCTCTGCTGCTCACGCACTTCGGGCTGTTCCTGCTCTGGCAACCGGTCTGGCAGGGCACGCAGCGCCTGGAACCGGGCCGCGCGACGCTGTTGGTGGCCGGTGGCGGCGTGCTGGTGTGGTGGAGCAGCTGGTGGCTGATCGCGTTGTGGCTCGCAGTGTTGTTTTCGCTCATCGGCGGCAACGTGCCGGCGATGCGCAGCGCCCGCGAGCGCTTCGCGTCGCTGTTGTCGGCGTTGTACCTGCTGGCCATGCTGCTCGTGTGGGTCGTGCCGAAGTTGTTCCAGGCTGCAGAGTTTTCCGACCTGGCCATCGCCACCGTGCGGTACGGATTGCTCCTGCCGCTGGTCACGATCCCGTTCCTGCATGCCGAGGTGCGCCGCGACCGGCCGCGCTATGCGATCGACCTGGTGTACAGCGTATTGCTGTTCCTCCTCGTGGTCGTGCTGGTGCTCGGCGCCTTCTTCATCCAGCAGGTGAGCCATGGAGACTATCCGGTCGCGCTGGCGCAGACCCTGACCGCCATCGCGGCGCTCATGATGATCCTGTCGTGGCTCTGGGATCCTCGCGGCGGCTTCGCCGGCATCGGGCAGTTGCTGTCGCGTTACTTCCTCAGCCTTGGCATGCCCTTCGAGCGCTGGATGCACAGCCTCGCGAACCTCGCCGAACAGGAATCCGATCCCGACCGATTCCTGTCGCAGGCCGTGCAGGAAATGCTCGAATTGCCGTGGCTGTCGGCGATCGAATGGACCGCTGGCGACAACCGGGGATCGTCCGGAACGACCGCCGGCACGGGCACCGCGTATACCTTCGGCGGCCTTACGTTGCGCCTGTACACGAAATGGCGGCCGAGTCCGGCGTTGATGCTGCACATGCGGTTGCTCGCCCGCCTGCTCGCCGATTACCACGAGGCCAAGGTGCGCGAGGAGGTGCAACGGCGCACCGCGTACCTCCAGGCGATCTACGAGACCGGCTCGCGTCTTACCCACGACGTGAAGAATCTGCTTCAGTCGCTGCGATCGCTGTGCTCGGCTGCCGAGACGAGCAACAGTTCCGACGCAGAGGCGTTGCGGCGGCTGATCCAGCGACAGTTGCCCCAGATCACGCAGCGATTGCAGTCCACGTTGGACAAGCTCGATGCGCGCCGTCCGGGCCAGGTGGAGCAGGTGTCTGCCGCCGACTGGTGGCGTGCGCTCGCGCAGCGCTATGCCCACGAGGCCATCGAGTTCGCGACCGTCCGGCTTCCGCCCACGGCACGCCTGCCGGGCGAACTGTTCGACAGCGTGGCCGACAACCTCCTGCAGAACGCACTCGAAAAACGCCGTCGTAGCGAGACCACCCGGATCGAGGTGGCGCTGCGCAGTGAAACGGCGGGGTGCCGTCTGATCGTCACCGACGCCGGATCGCCGATTCCGGAATCGATGGCGCGGCAGTTCTTTGCGGCCCCCGTGCCCTCCGACACCGGTCTCGGTGTCGGTCTCTATCAGAGTGCCCGCCACGCGCGCGAACTCGGCTACGCGCTGCGGCTCGACGCCAATGCCCAGGGCAGCGTGCGCTTTGTCCTGGAGGCGACGGCCCCGCTGCAGACGGCAGCCTAGGGCTGCTGGCCGGCCGCGATCAGGCGGCCGAACAGCATGCTGGGCGATATCCAGACCAGCATGTCGTCGAACTGCGCTCCGGGAGTGTCCGATGGCGGGCGGCTGACGAACACACCGTCCAGATCCACATTCTCGGTTTCGTCCCCCGAGACCCCGAAACAAGTCGCTAGTGGCACAAGACAATCGCCGGCAGTACCTTCGGTATAGAGGATGCCGTTCTTGCCGATCGAATAGATGACTGCGATCGCGGTGCCGTTGGCAAGCGGGACGCCGGCAGTGCAACTGGTCGCATTGCCCGATGCCATCGAACAGACTCTGAGCAGCAGGGTGCTGGCCGAGATCGTCGCCATCGTCGCGCCCCGCATGCCTGTGGTCGCGGTGCTCGTCGTGGTGAACGTGTCGATCGTTGTTCCGATGTCCGCATTGGATACCGCATAGCGGATGCGGTTGGTTTGGTTGCCGTACGGATCGGTCTGGAAGCCCTGCGGATCGACCGGTGTGAGGCCGAGCGTCACGGCGGGCAGGAAGCCTGTCCAGTTCGTGCACGCACCTCCACCCGCTGGACTTTCGATGCCGTTGCTAGCGCCGGAGGCCGGACACGGTAGCCGCCCGTTGGCGGCGGCGAAACCGATCAGGGCATTGCGGGCGTCGTCCAGCAGCCGCTGCGTCTCCGCGGTGCGGCGTTGATCGACCTGTGTGACCAGTGGCACCAGCAGGCTCGACAGGAGTACCGCGACGATGACCAGACCGATGGCGAGTTCGATCAGCGAAAATCCACTCGATCGACGGTGGAACGGGCGATGACTGTTCAGCATCTGTAGATCCAGAATTTCGGCGCGCCGGCATTCGGTAGCGGGATCGGAGCTACCGGGGGAACCTCAGTGACTACGCCCGCGACGGGTGCCGTCGTGCTAGTGCTCGGGTAGATACAGTAGACAACGTCGTTGAAGGGCGCCGTCCCGGTGTTTACGTAGTCCCGGTCGCCGTCGGCATTCTCGCCCTCGAGGTAGTTATAGACATTCCCCTTGTTCGTGTTCGTGGAACGATCCTGGCCGGCGTTGGCCCGCCCGGCGAACAGGACGACGCCCGCGTATGCGCCCCCCGAATTGATGTTCAGGCAATTGGTTGTACAGGGAGCAGGGTTAGGAGGTGAGTCGTCCGGCTCGTAGCTGGTCGACAGACCGAAGTACAGGTGGTCTTTCCAGTGCTTCCACCACGCATTTTCAAGCGCGGACCAGGTCGCGCAACGTCCGCCCCCGGCGGTGCTCTGGAGCAACGTATTGTTGGCGTAGCCTGTCGCGGAGTTCGATGCGTCGACGTGGTAGGAGGCGCGGCCAAACGTACGGTTGTTCTGGTCGGAATAGTCGCTTGCAGCGACATACCCGGCCTGGGGTTGCGCAACGGCCCACGGCAGGCGGCGATCGTTGGAACTCGCCGCTGGCGGATACGTGGCGAGACAGACCGCCACCTGTCGTGTGAGATTGTTGAACCGTGCCTGGAGGTCCGCCCGGCGGGCAACCGCATCCCAGATGTCGCGTACCGTGATGTAGGCCAGCCGATCGTTGAAGGTGCCCGAGCGCGCCCCCTGGATGAACCGCCATTTCCCGGTGGCGGCGTTGGTCGATGGATTCGCGTTGTCGACTTTTGTACCGCCGCTGCCGACGCTGTCCAGGTAGTTGGTCGCCGTCAGGTTCCCGCCGCATGTGGGCGTTGCGGAGACGCCTTCATTGCGCACCTGGGTGCCGAAGGGTGCTCCCGGCGCAACTACGACTGCAACGACCAGATCGGGATCGGTTGCTCCTGCCAGCAGAGTTGTACCGTTCGGGCCCACGATCTGGAACCGCCCCTGCGAATCCCAATTGAGCATGGCCGGTTCGGGATTGTTCTTGAAGGTGGCAGACACCGCGTACCAAAGGCATTCGCCGTAGCCGTCGCGCAGCGGCTCGATCCCGAGCGTGTACCAGGGTAGCCGTCCGATCTCGTTGTCTCCGGTGGTGCCGCCGCTGTAGCCCGCGCCGCAGGTGCCGGCGGACGCGCCTTCCCGCAGCGACGTCACCTGATCGGGGCAGGGCAGGTAGCCGGGAACATCGTTTGGATGATCATCCATGTAGGTGACGGCATAAGCGATCAGGGATTCCTTTGCCCGCGCCAACGCCAGTTGAGTGGTACGGTCGCGTCCGGCGTCGTCAGGCGCACTGCCAATGACGGTGGTGACGAGCACCAGGCTCACCAGTCCGGCGAGGATCAGCAGTGCCAGCAACGCCACGCCGCGCTGCCGGGCCGGGCGTACCGGTGCTGCCTCAGCGATATTCCGGCATCGCGCCATCGCCTTCGCTCCCTGAACGCGCCGAATCGCGTGCCGGTGCCGCCGCCGCAGGCGGGACCGGATCATCGTCGCGTGGCCGTGATTTTCGGGGTTTCACGGAACTCTCGTTGTCGGGAGCAGCGGCGGTCTTGGGCAAGGCGGCCTCTCGGGCGGGCTCGCCGTCCGCAGGCTCGGGGCTGCGCCGGTAGCTCTCTTCGATCTCGCCGGTCGACGAGTCCACGCTCTGTCCGACCTTGAGCTTTACCCGCCGTCCGGAACCCGGCAGCTGTACGCCCACCGTCTCCCGGGTAATCGAACCGGGAAGCACGTCCACGTCCCGAAAACGCTCGTGGACGGGCTGGTTGTTGACCCAGATCGTAGTTTCTCCATCGCTGCGGCGCACGACACCGTTCAACGTCAGCATCCTGGGCGGCGGCGCCTTCGGGAGTTCCGGATCTTTCCTGATCGGACGGTTCGCCTCATCACCTGCCACCTTGCGCTGGTTGTCCAGGGAAGCGCGTTCCGCCGGCGTGAAGAACAGCCGCCCGAGTTTGTCCTGCGCCGCGGCGTGGGCGGGAAGCAGGGCCGAGGCCGCGAGGAGGAACCATCCAAGCATCCTCATGGTTTTCCTTCCTCCTTCTCGCCCTCGTTCACGGTGATCCACGAGACCTCGCATTCGGCGCCGAGCCTGGGCTGCGTCGCGGCGGCATCGACAGGCGCACTGCGGCGAATCTGGCAGGCATTGAGGGTGAACACGCCCGAGCGCTGATTGGCGAGCAGGCGGAAGAAGCGCATGAGGTCGCCCTCGTGCAGCAGTGGCACCGTGAGCTTCATCACCGAGTGTTTCATCGGCAGGTTGCTGCCGCCGATTTCGGAAGCCAATGGGTATCCAACCTGCTGACCGATCTGATACTCGACGCCGAACATGCCGGCCTCGCGATTGGCCTTGCGCAGGCTGTCGACCCAGTTGATGCGCTGTTCCCCGCCGGCGAAACCGAGTTCCTGCAGCGCCTGGTATGTGCCGAGATAGCGCGTGATGATGTCCTTCTCGGCGCCTGCATTGGAGAATTTCTGCCGGGCGTCGGAGAGCGTCTGCTCCTGCACGGACAGGGTGCCCTTGGCCTGGTCCACGAGCCGCTCCGAGTAGCGCACCAGCACGATTGCGACGATGAGCACGATGGCCAGTGCCGCGCCCGGCACGGCGAGCGGGTGCAGGCCCTTGCGTGCCTCGCTCACGATGCCGTCCTTGCGCCGTCGCGCAGCGTGATCACGATCTCGAACTGGGCCGTGGCCTGCTGTTCCGTACGGGTCGCGGTGCTGCCGGACAACGTCTGGCGAGAGTTCTCGTCCAGCGGCAGCTTGAGGATCTTCACGTCGGCGACCGCCGGGTTCTTCCGCAAGCGGTCGGCGAAGTCGCGGATGGTGGCTACTGCAGTCCGGTAGTCGCCGTTGAACGGCTGGATGTCGCCCACCACCAGACCGACCTCCCGCAGCGCACCGTCACTCCCGCCGGTAGCCCCGGCCGCGGAAAAGGCGGCCTGGGCGTCCGGATAGCGGCCGTGCTTCCAGGCCAGACTGGAGAGATTCACCGTCGGAAACGCCTCGAGCGCTTCACTGACGACGCCGAACAGGGATTCCGGTGTCCGGGCCGTTTCACGAAGGCGCAGGGCGACGTCCACGGTCTGCTTCAACATGGCAGAGGACACGGGTGCCGCCGGAAACTGCCGGGTCAACTCCTGGTACATCGTCTGGAATTTGGTGGCCTTGGCCGCGACGTCCTTCGCCTGTTCCTCGGTCTGCTGCACGCGATACAGATCGACGCCGAACCAGAGCGCACCCAGCAAGGCGCACCCGGCGCTCGCTTTGTAGAGCAGGCGTGCGTTGCGGTAGATCCCGTAGCCACGCCGCATGGCAGCGGGTGCCAGATTCTCCTCGGGTGCATGCTCGGCGAGCAATTGCAGGTGCAGCGCATCCGGTGTCGCGTTGAGCGTCGGCGCGGGGATGCGCAGTTTCAGTACCACCTCTTCGCGCGTCAGGCGCTGGCATTGCAGGTTCCCGCGGCCGTTGTTCAGCGCTTCGCGCAGGCTGGCGAGCGAGTTGTCCTGGTCGAGGATCACCACCTGCACCGTCTCGTCGGCGGTCGTCACCGAGAGCGCATCCAGGTACATGCGGGTGTTGCTCACTTCCTCCGCGAACGACCGGTCGATCGTGCGATCGCCACTGCCCCGCATCTGGGTCAGTCGGGTGATGCGGAAGCGGCCGTTCTTGAGGAAGGTCTGTCGCAAGCCCGCGATGTGCTTGGAGATCAGCAGCAGATTCGGGCTCTTGAGCTTGAGCTTCGCGAGCACCGCGGCGGTCACGGTGGGGAGTAGATAGATGCCGGCGAGCGGGAGCTCGCGGGCCTCGATCGCGTTCAGCCACGGCGCGAGCAGTTCGGTGTCGGTCAGGGCGCAGAACAGGAATCTGTCGTCCTTGCGCTTGCCCTTGTCGCGCTCCTGCAAAGTGGCGGAGAAGTAGGGGGTGGTGCGGTAGAGCTGCTTCAGCTTGCGTTCGACCAGCTGCTTGCGATCGCCGCCCGAGGCATGGGGCAGCGTTTCGAAGCGGTAGTCCTCGTCCACGGTGTCCACGGCCACGTGCACCGGAATGCCCTGGGACGAACGCAGATACTCTTCGAACCCGTGATGGCCTTCGTCCGTATTGTCGAAGCGAACGCAGTCCGTGAGCTTGCCGCTCCAGCGGGCCACGGAAGCCCCGGCGGAAGAGACGCAGACCAGGATGCGGGAACTCATCGGGGTCGCCCTAGATCTTGAGGTTGCCGATCATTTCGTAGATCGGCGAGAGCACGGAGAACAGGATCAGCGCCAGCATGCCGCCCAGCACCAGGGTCATTGTCGGTTCGATCATCTTCAGCGCCTTGTCGACGGAATCCTTCACGTCCCGGTTGTAGAAGTAGCTGATGTTGAGCAGGGCCGTGTCCAGTGCCCCCGTGTTCTCGCCCACCCGCAGCATCCGAATCACAAGGGCAGGAAACATGCCAAGGTTCTGGAAGGTCTCGGACATCGGTTCGCCCGAGTTGATCTGCTGCCATGCCCGGGCGAGACCATCGGCGATCACGCGGTTGCCCACGATGCCCTCGCTGGTCTTGATCGAGTCCAGCACGGTGATTCCGGACTGGTACATCAACGCGAAGAAGCTGGCGAATCGAGCCATGATGATCTTCTGGAGGATCGGGCCGATCACGGGAATGTTGAGCTTTGCCTTGTCGAACAGGAATCGCGCCCGTTCGTTGCCATTGACGATCGCGACGAGCGCGACGCCAACGATGATCGGCAGGCCGATCACGATCCACCAGTAGTGCACGACGAAGTCGGACATGGCGATCAACACGCGCGTCTGGATCGGCAGATCCACCCGCATGGTCTTCAGCACGCCGACCACCTGGGGAACGAGGAAGGTGAGCAGGAACCCGAGGACGCCCAGGACCACGAAGAACACCATGGTCGGATAGATCAGGAGCTTCTTGGTCTGCGCCGCAAGCTCGTCCTGCCACTTCAGGGCGTTCGACAGGGCTTCGAAGACGTCCGTGAGGCGACCGGTTTGTTCGCCGGCCCGCACCAGGCTCACGAACACGGAGTCGAAAGCCTGCGGAAACGGCGTCATCGCCTGCGACAGCATCTTGCCGCCCTCGATGTCCTCCAGCATCGAAGAGACGACCGCCTTGAAGCCGGCGGTCTCGAGGCTGTCACGCAGGTCGCGCAGGCCGTCCAGCAGCGGGATGCCGGCGCGCGTCATCTGCTCCATGTCGAAGCAGAAGTTGATGAGATCCTTCCGGGTGATCGAGCCCTTGGCGGCCGACGTGCCCGTCTGCACCTGCCGGAAGGTGATCAGATCGAGCCCCATGCGCCGCAGGCGCAGTTCGAGATCGACTTCGTTCAGGGCGTCGAGCTTGCCGCGGGCCTGCTGGCCCACCCGGTCGACGGCTTTGTAGGAGAACGAGGGCATCAGAGGGCTCCGAGCCTTGCTTCGGGTCGCGCTTGCGGCATCGGCCCGGGTGGGGCGTCAGTCAGACGACCCGGCCCGTGAGATCCACCGAGCGCGAGACCTCCGCGATGCTGGTCGAACCGTCGAGCACGCGGGCGACGCCTTCGTCCGCCAGGGTCCGGAAGCCCTTCTCCGCTGCGGCTCGTCGCATCTCTCGACCGGTAGCGCGGCGCGCGACGAGTTCGTCGAGGTCGCCGTCCATGTGGAGGATCTCGAGGATCGGCACGCGACCCTTGTAGCCGCGATTGTTGCAGTGGCGGCAGCCGCCATCGCGGTGACGATAGATGGTCGCTCCATTCTCCGGCGGCAGTCCGAGGATATGCTTTTCCTCCAGTGACGGCTTGTACTCGACCTTGCATTGCGTGCACAGGGTTCGTACCAGGCGCTGCGCGATGATCCCGATGATGTTGCCGGAAATGATGTCCGGCATGATCCCGATGTCGAACAGGCGCGGGAAAGCGCCGATGGCCGAGTTCGTGTGCAGCGTGGTGAACACCTGGTGGCCGGTCATGGCCGCACGGAAGGCCATCTCGGCCGTTTCCTTGTCGCGCACTTCGCCCACCAGGATGATGTCCGGATCCTGGCGCATGATGGAGCGGATGCCGTTGGCGAAGTCGAGCTTCGATGCTTCGCTCACCGAGGTCTGGCGCATCAGGGCGACGGGATACTCCACCGGGTCCTCGAGGGTCATGATGTTCACACCCTCGACGTTCACCTGGGACAGCAGGGAGTACAGCGTGGTGGTCTTGCCGCTGCCAGTCGGGCCGGTGATGACGAGAATACCCTCGGGTCGCGCGAGCATCAGATTGAGCTTGGCCATGATGGGCTTGGGCAGCTTCATCTGGTCGAGGCTGATGATCGACTTCTCGCGGTCGAGCACGCGCAGGACGATGTTCTCGCCGTAGATCGTGGGGTGCGCCGAGACGCGGAAGTCCACCGGCCGGCCGTTCAGGTTGAGCGAAAGGCGCCCGTCCTGGGGGGCTCGGGTCTCCGCGATGTTCATGCCGCTGATGACCTTCAGGCGCACGGCGATGCCGGGCCAGTAGGTCTTGTGCAAGCTGCGCACCTGCTCCAGCACGCCGTCGATGCGGTAGCGCACGCGCAGGAACGCGTGCTCGGGTTCGAAGTGGATGTCGGAGGAGCCGCGCTTGACCGCATCGATCAGCAACGCACCGACCAGACGCACGATCGGCTGCGTGTACTCGTCGCCGCCCGCCTGCAGGCTCTGCCAGTCGAGCTCGCCGGTCTCGATCTCGCGCAGGATGCCGTCGACCGACAGCTCGTAGCCGTAGAAATGGTCGATGTAGTCTTCGAGCTGCGCCTCGCCCGCGAGCACCGTGCGCAACTGGATGTCGGGTGGTAGCGAGGCCCGCAACTGGTCGATGGCGACCACGTTGTAGAGCTCGGTGATTGCCACCACCAGCACCCGGTCCTGAGAATCGAACGCAATGGGTAGCACCCGCTGGCGCCGGGCGAACTCCTGCGGGATCAGCTTGAGCGCCTCGGCATCGACCACCACCTGGGCAAGGTCGATGGCCTCCTGCCCGATGGTCCGCGCCATGATGTCGCGGATGACGGCTTCGGTGACGAAGCCCAGGCGCACCAGAAGTCGCCCGATGGGCATCTTCTGGCTCTTCTGCTCCGTGAGCGCGATGCGCAGCTGGTCGGAGGTGATGAGACCCTGCTGGACCAGCAGTTCCCCGAGCCGCAGCTTCTTGCGCTGTTCGGGCATTGAGGCCTTCACCGATGCCGCTGCGGGGGACGCCATGTCGTTCTTCATTCCGATGCGGCCGACAGTTCGCCGATGCGCGCGATCACCTGCTTCTGGTCGAAACCGGCGTGGCCGCGCGCAAAGGACAGGTCCAAGGCCTTGCGATAGTACCCCAGGGCGACCTTGCTTTGTCCGAGATGCTCGAGACCGACCGCCAGGTTGAATGCATAGTCGGGATTGGTCGGTTCCAGCTGGAATGCCTGGAAGTAGGCCTGCTGGGCCGGGGCCCACTGACGCTCCCCAGCGTAGAGATTGCCAAGCGTGAAGTACAGCCCGCCCGAGGGCTCGCGCGCGATCAACTGCTTCAGGCGGGTCTCGCTCGACGTGGGATCGATCCGGCCCATGAGGCCGATCAGACCGCTTTGCGCGTGGGCATTGTGCGGATCCAGTTGGAGCACGCGGTAGAAGTGTTCCGCCGCTTTTTCGGTCTGACCCTGTTGCCAGGCGACCGACGCAAGGCCCAGCAGCGCATCGATGTTGCGGGTATCTGCCGCGAGCACGCGCTCGTAGGCTTGCTGTGCCGGCGCCAGCTGGCCTTTCTGCAACAGCTCGTAGGCTTCGCCAAGAGCGGTCTGGATCGCTGCGCCATCGTCCGTGGTCTTGACCGTCAGGCGATCAGTGACGGGTGCTGCCGGAACGACGTTTCGCCGCTTCGGGGTCGCCACACGATCGAGGGAGTCGTCAGATCGCGCGATGGTCCCGCTTCTGGGAACAGCGGTTTCGGGTGGCGGCGCCGCTGCCTTGGCTGCAGTAGTTTGCGCAGGCGCGGGGGTAGGTGCCGCCGCCGCTGCGGCGGGCTTGGTTTCGGGCGCCGGAGCCGGTGGTGGGACGGACGGTCCCGCGACCGATGGTGTCGCGGTGCTCGTGACGACGGTCGCCGCCGCTGGCTGCCCTGGCGCTGGCGGTAGCACGAGATCAGGCATCGGGGCAGCCGCCTGCGAGGGGGCAGGACCCGATGCGGCGTCGCGCTGTGGGATGGGATTGCGTGCGATCGGGCCGTTGGAACTGGAAGGACCGACGATCGACCCGGACCGGGACCAGAACCCGGGGTAGTTGATCTCGACCAGGATGTACACAAAATAGAACGCGAGGAAGATCCCGGACAGGATCGCGAAGACATGCACCGGATGATCCCTGGCCCACTCGACCACGCTGAAGCCGGGTTCCTTGGCAGCGGCTGCGGCGCCTACAACCACGGCGGCCTGTTGTGGCGACGGCTCGGGGATCTCCTCGCGCACTGGCCGCGTCGGCGGGGCTTCTGCAGGCAGATCGAACTCGCGGGCCCTGGGCGTCGGCGGTTCGATCTCGCCCGGTTCCAGTTCGAGCGTCGAACCGGAGGTCGTGGCGAAGCCGGTGGTGGCTTCGGGCGGCTGCTGGTTGGCCTCGCGATTCTTCGCGGCCTTCTGCAAGGCCTGTAGCAGCAGGCTCATCGATTACTTCGCCGGGCCGGGAGCGTCGGGCAGAGCGCCCATCTGCTCGGGCTTGGGCAGCAGCGGACGCAGGAAACGCAGATCGTCCGAGTCCAGGGAAGGATTGGTCACGACTGTCGGGCGCAGGAAGATCACCAGTTCGGTCTTCACGGCCGTCTCGTCCCGGAACGCGAAGGCATCACCCACTCGGGTGTTGCCGATACCGGGAATCTGGTTCCGGTTGCGACGGACCTCATCCTTGATGAGGCCGCCAAGGACCGCGGTCTGGCCGCTGACCAGTTGCAGCACGGATTCGATTTCGCGAATCTCGACAATCGGAATGGGGTTCTGGAGCGGTGGATTCGTCGCCGCAAGAACCGGATTCGGATCCAGCGCCGTGCCCACCTGGCTGGTCACGGTCGGCCTGACGTTCAGCGTGATCTGCCCGTTCGCATTGATCTGCGGCGTGAGGCTCATGATCAGCCCCAGAGGCACCGTGCGGGCCGTGGTTGTCGTCGCCGAAAGGTTTGCGCCGCCGAGCGAAGTTGCCTGCGAGATCTGCTGCGTGATCGTGAAATAGACGACGTTCCGAACCACCTTGAGGATCGCCGTCTGGTTGTTCAATGCCATGACCTTCGGGCTGGACAGCACGCGGGTATTGCCGAACTGCTCCAGCAGCTTGATCGTGGCGAACAGGCTGGTGAGTCCCTGTTGTCCGTAGGACAGCGTGACATTCGGCGCGGTGCCGAGGGCACTGCCGATCATGTTCTGGGTGAAGCTGATACCCGACCCCGGGGTTTGAGCAATCCGGCCCCAATCGACACCACCCTGGTAGCTCCGCGACAACTCGACCTCGACGATGGTGGCCTCGATCAGCACCTGCCGCTGCGAGGAAGCCATGACCTGATCCAGGTATTGCTGGACCAGCGAGTGCTGCTTGTCGGTTGCAAGGATGGTCACCGTGCCGGCCACGGGGTTCACCGCGACTTCATTGGTCACGTCCCCCGGGAGCGCCGGCTGCTGGCTGTCGAAGGCCTTCGACATCAGGTCGCTCGCACTGGTCCCTGCACGGGCGACTGCCTCCGCTTGTGCGATGCGCTCCTCGCGCTGGGCCTTGGCTGACTCGGCCCGGGACGCCCGCTCGTCGGCGGACAGAGCCTGGACCCGGGTGGCGGCCAGCATGGCCTTGACGTTTTCCTCGAGCACCTTCCAGAACTCGTTCTTGGAAACGGTATTCACCGTCGTGCTCGATGTGTTGCCGCCTGCGCCGCCAGCGGCACCACCGCCACCACCGCCCGTGGAGCCAGTGCTTCCCACGTTGCCGACCAGCCCCTGGACGCCAACGGTCGACTGCGTGTCCCTGCTGACGTTCACGTAGTCGACCTTGTAGGTCTTGACGTACGGCGTATCGGGCGAAACGAGGATCGTCCGGCCTTCCTGGCGCCAGCGCAGATTTCCCTGTTTGGCGATCCGGTCGAGGATGGCCGGCAGCGTCTCGTCGATCGCATTGAGGCTGACCAGGCCCTGCAGGCCGGGATGCACGTCGATATTCTGCTTGGTATCTCGGGCCAGCGCGAACAGCAACTCCTTCACCGGAACCTCGTTGACCACGATGCTGTAGGTGGGCAGTTTCGGCTGTGGCTTCGGCGGCGGAGGCTTCGGAACGGACACCGGCTGGAGAATCTTGTCTTCGTGCCCCACCTTCCCCGCTTTCTCGTCCGTCAGATGGGAATCTGAGATCGGCAGGACCGGCGCCTTGTACGAGCAAGCGCCGGACAGCAGTGCTGACAGGACCAGGGCTGCCGTCGCGGGGCAGGAAATGACAGGTCCCGCGAACCGGGCATGCGGGTCGTCGTGCCGGGGCGCGGCTACGATATCGGGCGAGGAAATCATCAGTGTGCTGGAGCCACGGGCGTCGATCACCTTCGGGTTCTGGGCCGGGAGTTCTCGAGGAAGGGTTGCCGGTGGGCCACGTGTCTCTACCGGGCCGTCGTGGATACGCGCGCGGCTTCTAGTTCCGCACGGATACCTCGGATGGTGCGCTGATAAGGCCGATAGCGCTGTAGCTCCGGGGGCAGCTGTTCGATCGCCTCGTTGACGGCGCGCAAGGAGGGGTACGCACCGTACACGACGGTCAGGGACGGCTTCATGTTTGCGACGGTACGGTACACAAAAATGTTATCTGTTTCAATAGATTTGGCAAGGGACTTGAAATACTGCTTGAGGTATTCGGCATCCGCTGAGCCCATCAACTGGATGGTGTACGTCCTTTCCCGTTGCGTGGACAGCCAAGTCTCTGTTGCTTGCAAGCGTCGTTCCAGGAAGTCATCCGGCAGGGATTCGGCCTGAGCCTGGGCGACGGCCGCTTCCGAATTCGCCGGGTGCGTGGGTTGGCTGATGTCCGAAGCAATCCTGAGTGCCGGGGGCGTACCAGGCTGCTCCACGGCGGCCGGTTCGGGTGATGCGGCGGGCGCCGGAGTGACGGTTTCCGGACGGGCGGCTGCAACCTGGGCCGACGGAGGTGGGTCGGTCACCGGGATCGTGGCGGCGTTCGCCGGTACAGCCGCCGCTGGCGGGGCCCCTGCTCGATTGCGATCGATCGTGGGTTGTGCCAGGAACCACCAGGCGACCACCCCGGCGACTGCCGCGCTGGCACCCGCCAACATCCAGCCCACCCAGATCGGAGGGGCGCGGTGGGCACGCCTTTGATTGAACTCGCTGTCCTCTACTGCGTTGCGTACATGTTTGAGCGAAATGTCGTGGGTGTTGTCGGCAAATGCCGCCAGCAAGGCCTTGTCCGCAATGATGTTCACTCGTCGGGTAAGCCCGCCGCTCGCCTTCTCAATGTAAGCAATTACTCTCTTTGAAAAGAGCTCCGGTCCGCGATAGCCAGCTGCGTGAAGGCGAAACGCGAGGTATGAAGCGATCTCCGCGGCCGACAGCGGTGACAGATAGAAGCTGTGCGTGATGCGCTCACGCAACTGCCGGATGTTGTTCTGGCGCAGGTTCTCGTCCAGTTCCGGCTGACCGAACAGGACGATCTGCAGCAGCTTGTGACGGTCGGTTTCGAGGTTCGAGAGCAGGCGGATTTCCTCGAGGGTGGGAATCGGCATGCCCTGGGATTCCTCGACGAACACGACCACCTGCCGGTTCTCCGCATGTCGCTGCACGAGGAATTGCTGAAGCGCGTGCATGACTTCCAGCCGGGACGCTTCCCGCGTCACCGGCAACTGCAGCTCGAACGCGATCGCGTGCAGGATGTCCTCGGGCGACACGTTCGGGTTTGCCAGGTAGACGATGTCCACGCTGGTGCCGAGTCGATGCTGCAGTACCCGACACAGCATCGTCTTGCCGCTGCCGACCTCGCCGGTGACCTTGACGATGCCCTCGCCCTGGCTGATGGCGTAGATCAGGGCTTCGAGCACGGAACCGCGGTTCGCCCCCTCGAAGAAGAACTCCGTATCCGGCGTGATGCGGAAGGGCGGTTGCTGCAGGCCGAAGAAGGTGTAATACATGCGGTTACGGGGTGATCTTGCCGCGGCTCGGCGCTTCCACGGCGTCGCCGTAGGATTGCATGCGGCTGTAGAGGGTCGTGCGGTGCATGCCGAGCAGCTTGGCCGCCTGGCTCAGGTTGCCGTGGGTTATCTCGAGGGCTGCTTCGACGAAGCATTTCTCCCAATGCCGCAGTTCGCTGTCCAGGTCGAGGCTGCGCCGGCCTTCGAGGATTTTCTTCGCCCAGCCCACCGTGCCCCCGAACTCGGCCGAGCGTTCGCCAGGATCAGGAGCATCCTCGCCACCGCTCTCGTGATCCAGTTCCGCCAGCAGCTGTTCACGATCCACCGTCTTGCCGGCGTGTTTCGTGATCAGGCGAATCACGATGTTGCGCAACTCCCGGACGTTTCCGGGAAACGCATAGGACATCCAGAGCGCGCTGGCCGCATCGTCGAGCCGGATCGGTTGAACGCCGCCCTGCAGTGCATACAACTTCGCGAAGTGGTGCAACAGCAGGCGCTTGTCCTCGCCCAACTCGCGTAGCGGCGGAACCTGGACGGTAAAGACAGAGAGCCGGTGATACAGGTCCACGCGGAACCGCCCGGCCTTGATCTCCTGCCGCAGGTCGCGGTTGGTCGCCGCGATGACGCGCGCCGTGCTGGTCCGGCTCTGGGTTTCGCCAACGCGCTGGAACTCGCCATTCTCCAGCACCCGCAGAAGCTTCGACTGCAATTCGAGCGGCAGCTCGCCGATCTCGTCGAGGAACAGGGTGCCGTCCTTCGCGTCTTCGAAGTACCCCGCGCGGGCCGCGTTCGCGCCGGTGAACGCGCCTTTCGCGTAGCCGAACAGTGTCGGCTCCACCAGGTTGGGCGAGATGGCAGCGCAGTTGAGCGCGAGGTACGGGCGCGCCGCGCGCGGGCTGCTCTCGTGCAGCGCCTGGGCCACCAGTTCCTTGCCGCTGCCTGACTCGCCTTCGATCAGCACCGGAAACGGCGAACTCGCGTATTGCCCGATCTGCTGCTTCAGCTTGGTGATCGGGAAACTCGCACCGACGATGCCCAGAGCCACCGACGCTGCCCGACGATCGGCCTCGCCGAAACTGCGCGCACGCAGCAGCAACGCTTCCAGCTCCTTGGGCTCGCAAGGCTTGGCGACGAAGTCCACCGCGCCCAGCGCGCGTGCGTGGCGGGCGTTGGCCTCGTCGTTCTGTCCCGACAGCACGAGAATCTTGATGTCGGGCGAGAGCGCGAGCAACTCGGTGATGAGGCGAAAGCCCTCGTCGGGGCGGTGCGGCGTGGGCGGGAGACCGAGGTCGACGAGTGCAAGCTCGGGCGCATGTTCGAGCTGCGCGAGCAGGCTCTTCACCTGGGCCCGCGAATCGGCCGCGTACACGTTGAAGGACTTGCTCAGGACGAAGTTGAGCGTGTCGGTGATCAGCGGGTCGTCGTCGACGATCAGCAGGTCCGGCCGGACTTTGGTCGGGGCTTCCAAGGTCAGGCGGGTGCCAGCGCCGCCTCGTCGAGGCAGGCCAGGAACGCACGCTCCAGGGTCGGCGCGCCGTGGCGCTCGCGCAATCCGGCGGGGCTGCCGACATAGCGGATCCGTCCTTGATGCAGGACCGCCATCCGGTCGCACATCTCCTCGACGTCGGCGAGCGAGTGGGAGGTGAAGAAGATGGTCGTTCCGCTCGCATGCCGCTCGCGCAGGGCAGCCTTGAGCAGCGCGCGGGCCTTCGGATCGAGGCCGCTGGTGGGTTCGTCCAGCAGCAGCAGGTCGCGCTCCGACAGGAGGCAGCAGGCGAGTCCGAGTTTCTGCGTCATGCCTTTGGAGTATGCGCGCACCGGCTTGTCGAGGGCGGAAAGATCGAGGTCGAGCGCGCCCAGGATCGCCCGGGCCTCGTCCTCAGCGTAGCCGCGGCCGTACAGGCGCAACATGAGCCGCAGAAAGTCACGTCCGGTGACGTAGAACGGCGCGTTGAACCGTTCGGGAAGGAAGGCGAGACGCGCGCGCGCGTCCGGCAGCAGGCTCGTCACGCCGAAAACCTCGATGCTGCCGGAATCGGCACGGCTCGAGTCCAGCAGGCACTTGATGAGCGTGGTCTTGCCGGCGCCGTTCATTCCGACCAGGCCGAACAGTTCGCCCGCTCCCACTTCCAGCGCCACATCGCCGAGTGCGATGGCGGTGCCGAAGGCCTTTGAAACGTGGCGAAACGCGAGGGCGGGAAGCGCCATGGGGTCGGGTTCGGGTTCGCGCGGAAACCGGCGCGCATCGTGGATTGGCGCGGCCCACGGCCGCATGCGAGGCCCCTGCGCAGGAACCGGGCCAACGGTAGCGCAATCCAAACTGAGCGACAAGCGCGCGACCGAGCCCCGATTCGAGTCTCCAGTTACAATCCACGATCAAGTTTCCGAGCCAGACGTGTCCCCCGAACCTCTCGTCGAACTCTCGGACGTCCAGTTTGCCTACGACGCCCGCCCGATCCTGAACGGTATCCGCATGCGCTTCCCGCGCGGGCAGGTGGTCGCGATCATGGGCGGCAGCGGCAGCGGCAAGACCACGATCCTGCGCCTGATCGGTGGCCAGCTGAAACCGACCGGGGGCAAGGTGGCAGTCGAGGGTGCCACCGTGCACGAACTCGATCACGACCGGCTCTATTCGCTGCGGCGGCGCATGGGCATGATGTTCCAGTTCGGCGCGCTGTTCACCGACCTCACGGTGTTCGAGAACGTGGCTTTTCCGCTGCGCGAGCACACGAGCCTGCCCGAGGCGTTGATTCGCGACCTGGTGCTACTCAAGCTCAACGCCGTCGGCTTGCGCGGCGCGGCGCAGATGAGTACCGGCGAATTGTCCGGCGGCATGGCGCGCAGGGTGGCCCTGGCGCGGGCTATCGCGCTCGATCCGATGCTCATGATGTACGACGAACCCTTCACCGGCCTCGATCCGATCTCGGTGGGCGTGATCGCCAACCTGATCCGGCGCCTGAACGACGCGCTCGGCGCCACCTCCATCCTGGTGACGCACGACGTCTCGGCCTCGCTCTCGATCGTCGATTACGTCTACCTCGTGGCGGAGGGCCGCATCGTCGCCGAAGGCACGCCGGACGAGGTCAGGGCTTCGAACGATCCGCTGGTCCATCAATTCGTGCATGGCGAGACCGACGGCCCGGTGGCGTTCCATTACCCCGGTGCTTCGTATGCCCAGGACCTCGGGCTGGAGCAGCGTCCGTGATCGGCGTGTTCGACGACGGCATTCGCCACGTGGGCGCACGCGTGGTCGACGGGGTCTGGAAGCTCGGGTGCGCAACCCGATTCACCTTGACCCTGCTGGCCCGCTCCGGCACGAGCTTCAGCCGCCCGCAGCTCACGCTGAACGAGATCTATTTCACCGGCGTACTGTCGCTCATCATCATCATCGTCTCGGGCCTGTTCGTGGGCCTGGTGCTGGGGCTGCAGGGCTATGAAACGCTGAAGCGCTACGGATCGGCCGAGGCGCTCGGGACGCTGGTGGCGCTGTCGCTGGTGCGTGAGCTCGGACCGGTGGTCTCGGCCCTGCTGTTCGCCAGCCGGGCCGGTTCGGCGATCACGGCCAAGATCGGCATCATGAAATCCACCGAACAGCTCTCCGCGATGGAGATGATGGCGGTGGATCCGTACGCACGGGTGCTGAGCCCCATCTTCTGGGGCGGAGTGATCTCGATGCCGTTGCTCGCCGCGATCTTCAGCGCCTTCGGCATCTTCGGCGGCTACCTGATCGGCGTGGTGATCATCGGCGTCGACTCCGGCGCTTTCTGGTCGCAGATGCAGGCCGCAGTCGACCTGCGCGAGGATGTGATGAACGGCGTCATCAAGAGCGCCGTGTTCGGCGTGGCGGTGACGCTGATCGCGCTGTTCGAAGGTTTCGACGCACCGCCGACGGCGGAAGGCGTGTCCTACGCGGTGACGCGCACGGTGGTCACTTCGGCGCTGGCAGTGCTCGCGCTCGACTTCGTGCTCACCTCGTTCATGTTCGCAGGGGTGTGACGATGAAGAGAACCACGGTGGACCTGTGGGTGGGACTGTTCGTGATCGGCGGGCTGGTGGCGCTGCTGGTGCTCGCGCTCAAGGTGGGCAATGCCACCACCGTCAGCGCTTCCCAGGGGTATCGCGTTACTGCGGAATTCGACAACATCGGCGGGCTGAAGCCGCGCGCACCGGTCAAGAGCGCCGGCGTCGTGGTGGGGAGGGTCGAGTCGATCGCGTTCGACAACAAGAAGTTCCTTGCCCGTGTCACGCTGCGCATCGACAAGTCCTACGCGTTTCCGACGGACACCGCGGCTTCCATCCTGACCTCGGGACTGCTCGGCGAGCAGTACGTCGGGCTCGACGGGGGTGGCGAGGAGAAAGTTCTGAAGGACGGCGACCAGATGAAACTCACGCAGTCGGCCATGGTCCTGGAACGCATGATCAGCCGTTTCCTGTACGGCAAGGCGGCCGAAGGCCCTCAGGCCGAGGCCAAGTAGGACCGGCCCCCCTTAAGCGAACGCGAGGTGAAGACGATGAAACGCATGTCCCGATGGTTGCTGCTGTTCGGCGCGCTGCTCGGCGCCGGAACTTCGGCCGCCGATTTTCCGCCTCCCGACGTGCTGGTGAAGACCACCGGCGAAGAGGTGCTGAAGGCCATCGCCGACGACAAGGACGCACGCAACGGCTCGCCCAACAAGCTGGTCGATGTGATCGAGACCAAGATCGTTCCTCATTTCGACATGAACCGGATGACCCGCCTCGCCGTGGGAAAGAGCTGGCGCGAGGCCACGCCCGAGCAGCAGAAGACTCTCGTGAACGAGTTCCAGACCCTGCTGGTGCGTTCCTATGCGGCGGCGTACACGGCCTACAAGCAGGTGAAGGTCGACGTGAAGCCACTCAAGCTCGCCGGCAACGAGGACGACGTCACGGTCAAGACGCAGATCCTGCTGCCCGGTGGCGCCCCGCCGGTGGGCGTGGACTACGCGATGGGCGTCACGCCGAACGGCTGGAAGGTCTACAACGTGGTCGTGGAAGGCGTCAGCCTCGTCACGACCTATCGCAATGATTTCACCGCGCAGATCCAGACCGGCGGCATCGACGGGCTCATCAAGAACCTGCAGGAGCGCAATGCGAAAGCCCTCGTGCCGGCGAAGAAATGATCCGGCGCGAAGCTGACCGGCTCGTGCTCGAGGGCGTGGTCACGCTGGAGAGCGTGCCGGCGCTGCTGGCGCAGGGACTGGCGTTGATCGATCGCGACGAGGTGCGCATTGACCTCGCGGGCGTGACCAATGTCGATTCATCGGCGGTGGCGATGCTGCTCGAATGGATGCGAGCCGCCCGACGTGCCGGCCGTCGCGTCGTGTACCTGAATCTGGGAAACAGCCTGGAGAGCCTGGTTGCGCTGTATGGCGTCACCGACCTGCTGCCGCAGGACCGCTGAGCCCGGCAGCCGATGACCACGCCAGCGATCGAGGTCCGGCAGGTCTTCAAACGCTATGGCACCGTGCAGGCGCTCGACGGCGTGGATCTCATGGTCGAGCCGGGCGAGTTCTTCGCGCTGCTCGGGCCCAACGGCGCCGGCAAGACGACGCTGATCAGCGTGCTGGCGGGGCTCGCGACCGCCGACCGCGGGCAGGTGCGGGTCATGGGCTGGGACGTCGTCACGCAGTACCGCGAGGCACGCCGCGCGCTCGGCGTGGTGCCGCAGGAGCTCGTGTTCGACCCGTTCTTCACCGTGCGCGAGACGCTGCGCATCCAGTCGGGCTATTTCGGACTGCGGCACAACGATGCCTGGATCGACGAGGTGATCGAACGCCTCGATCTCACGGCCAAGGCGAACGCCAACATGCGCGCCCTGTCCGGCGGGATGAAGCGCCGCGTCCTGGTGGCGCAGGCGCTGGTGCACAAGCCGCCGGTGATCATCCTCGACGAACCCACCGCCGGCGTGGACGTGGAACTGCGCCAGGGCCTGTGGGAGTTCGTGCGCCAGTTGAACGCTTCCGGCCACACGATCGTGCTCACCACGCACTACCTCGAGGAGGCGGAAACGCTGTGCGGTCGGGTGGCCATGCTGAAGAACGGCCGGGTCGTGGCTCTCGACACTACGCCAAACCTGCTCGCAGGCGTCTCGGGCATCCACCTCAAGTTGAAGCTCGACCCCGACCGGTTGCCCTCGGTGCTCGAAGCCCAGGCCGTCAGCCACCCCGATGGCTATCGCGTGCTCGCCATCCAGGGACACGCGGAGATTCCGGACGTCATGATCGCGTTGCGGCAGGCCGGTGTCGCCGTCCAGGAAATGGAGTTGATGCAGCCCGATCTCGAGGAAGCCTTCGTGCAGATCATGGGGCGGCGATGACCGGCTTCCGCACCCTGCTCTACAAGGAGATGCTGCGCTTCTGGAAGGTGAGCTTCCAGACGGTGGCGGCGCCGATCCTCACGGCGCTGCTGTACCTGATGGTGTTTTCCCACGTGCTGGAGGATCGCGTGCAGGTCTATCCGGGCGTTTCCTACACGGCGTTCCTGATACCCGGCCTCGCGATGATGTCGTTGCTGCAGAACGCGTTCGCGAACAGTTCCTCGTCCATCATCCAGTCCAAGATCACCGGCAACATCATCTTCATCCTGCTGCCGCCGCTGTCTCACGCCGAGTTCTACTGGGCCTATATCGTGGCCGCGATCGTGCGCGGGCTGATGGTCGGCGTGGGCGTGTTCGCCGTGACGCTGGTCACGGTGACGGTGAGCGTCCCCCACCCGCTCTGGGCGCTGGCCTTCGCCATACTGGGCGGCGGCATCCTCGGCGCGCTGGGCCTGATCGCCGGCATCTGGGCCGAGAAGTTCGACCAGCTCGCTGCGTTCCAGAACTTCATCATCGTGCCGCTCACGTTCCTCTCGGGCGTGTTCTATTCGATCCATTCGCTGCCGCCGTTCTGGCAGGCGGTCTCGCACCTCAATCCGTTCTTCTACATGATCGACGGCTTCCGTTTCGGGTTCTTCGGCGCTTCCGATGTGGCGCCCGTGGTGAGCCTCGGCGTTGTGGCCGTCTGCTTCGCTGCCTTATCATTCGCGGCCCTCCAGATGATCAAACGCGGCTGGAAGCTTCGGCACTAGGTCCGCGTTTGCGAAAGTGAAGCCATGGTGACCCCAGAGAAGGTGAGGAGCTACATCCTCGAGAACCTGCAATGCGACCACGTAAGTGTCGACGGCGATGGTGCGCACTTCGAGGCCGTCATCGTGAGTCCCGCCTTTCGTGACAAGACGCGGATCCAGCAGCACCAGGTGGTCTATCGCGCGCTCGGCGATCGCATGCGCGAGGAGATCCACGCGCTGTCGATGAAGACCTACACGCCCGAAGAATGGGCCTCGCGCTGATTCGCGCGCGTCGGAGCCGGAGCCCCTGACGCATGGACAAGCTGCGCATCGAGGGCGGCGTGCCGCTGGAAGGCGAGATCCGCATCTCCGGTGCCAAGAACGCCGCGCTGCCCATTCTCTGCGCAGCGATCCTCACGCCAGGGACACTGCGGGTGCAGAACGTCCCGCACCTGCGCGACGTGACCACCACGCTCAACCTGCTCGCACAGATGGGCGTGGAGCTGTCGCTCGACGAGAAGCTCGGGGTGAGTCTCTCGGGTGCGAACCTGAATCATTTCGTGGCGCCGTACGAACTGGTGAAGACCATGCGGGCGTCGATCCTGGTGCTCGGTCCGCTCGTCGCCCGCTTCGGGGAGGCGCGCGTGTCGTTGCCCGGCGGCTGCGCGATCGGCATGCGTCCGGTGGACCAGCACATCAAGGGCCTCCAGGCGCTCGGAGCGGAAATCACGATCGAGCAAGGTTACGTGCACGCGAGTGCCAAGCGGCTCAAGGGCGCGCGGCTGGTCATGGACATGGTGACCGTCACGGGAACGGAGAATTTGATGATGGCCGCCTGTCTTGCCGAGGGCACCACGATCATCGAGAACGCGGCGCGCGAACCCGAGATCGTCGATCTCGCGCATTGTCTCGTCGCCATGGGTGCGCGTATCCAGGGCGCCGGTACCGACATCATCACCATCGAAGGCGTGGAAACGTTGCACGGCGCGACGTGGAGCGTCATGCCGGACCGCATCGAGACCGGCACGTTCCTCGCGGCAGTGTCGACGACCGGCGGGCGTGTCACCCTGAAGGGCACGCGGCCCGGCATCCTCGATGCCGTGATCGCCAAGCTCACCGAGTCGGGCGCAAAGATCGACGCCGGCGAGGACTGGATTCGCATCGCCATGGACAGCCCGCCGAAGTCGGTGAGTTTGCGCACCGCGCCCTATCCGGCCTTTCCCACCGACATGCAGGCTCAGTTCATGACCCTCGACTGCGTCGCGCGCGGGACCGCGATGGTCACCGAAACCATCTTCGAGAATCGCTTCATGCACGTGCAGGAGCTGCGGCGTCTCGGTGCGGACATCGAGGTCGAGGGCAATACTGCAGTGATCCGTGGCGTCGACAAGCTCGAGGGCGCGACGGTCATGGCCACGGATCTGCGAGCTTCCGCCAGCCTGGTGCTGGCAGGATTGGTGGCACGTGGGGCGACGATCGTGGATCGCATCTACCACCTCGATCGCGGCTACGAGCGCATCGAGGAGAAGCTCTCGCAGCTGGGAGCCAGGGTGCATCGGGTGGGTAATTCCGCGTAATCAGCGCGTTGTCGGGTACAATCTTCGCCCGCTTTCCGCATCGCCTGCCGTGAACGGCATCACCATCGCCCTCTCGAAGGGGCGCATCTTCGAGGAAACCACGCCGCTGCTCGCCGCCGCGGGTATCGTGGCGGCCGAGGATCCGGAGACCTCGCGCAAGCTCATCATCGGCACCAACCGTCCGGACGTGCGCATCATCATCGTGCGCGCCTCCGACGTACCGACGTATGTCCAGCATGGCGCGGCGGACCTCGGCATCGCCGGCAAGGATGTGCTGCTCGAGCACGGTGGAGCAGGCCTCTACCAGCCGCTCGACCTGGACATCGCGAAGTGCCGGATGATGGTCGCGGTGCGCTCGGGATTCGACTACGCGCTGGCCGTCAAGCAGGGCGCCCGGCTGAAGGTGGCGACCAAGTATCTCCAGGTGGCCCGTGCGCACTTTGCGGGGAAGGGCGTGCACGTGGACCTGATCAAGCTCTACGGCTCCATGGAGCTGGCGCCGCTGGTGGGCCTGGCGGACGCCATCGTCGACCTCGTCTCCAGCGGCAACACGTTGCGCGCGAACAACCTGGTGGCGGTCGAGGAAATCCTGCCGATCTCGGCGCGTCTGGTGGTGAACCAGGCGGCGCTCAAGTTGAAGCGCGCACAGTTGCAACCGGTGATCGACGCGTTTGCGGCTGCGGTGCAAGGGAAGGCGGCCGCGTGAACATCGCCCGCCTCGATACTGCCGATGCCGGATTCGACGCGAAGCTCGAGTCGTTGCTGGCGTTCGAGAACACCCAGGACGCAGGCATCGACGCGACGGTGGCGGCGATCCTGGAGGACGTGCGCCGACGTGGCGACGTGGCCGTGCTCGAATACACGCGCCGCTTCGATCGCGTCGATGCAACTTCCATGAACGCGCTCGAGATTCCGCACGAGGAACTTCGTGCCGCGTTGCGCGGCCTCGGAACTGCCCAACGCGAAGCCCTCGAGCAGGCGGCCCAACGCATTCGCGCCTATCACGAGCGCCAGCCGCTCACGTCGTGGCAGTTCACGGAACCCGATGGCACCGTGCTGGGTCAGCAAGTCACGGCGCTCGACCGGGTCGGCGTGTACGTGCCCGGCGGCAAGGCGGCCTACCCCTCCACCGTGCTGATGAACACGCTTCCCGCGAAGGTCGCGGGCGTGCAGGAAATCGTGATGGTGGTGCCTACGCCCGGCGGCGAGCGCAACGCGCTGGTACTTGCGGCAGCAGCGGTCGCGGGCGTGGACCGCGTGTTCGCCATCGGCGGTGCGCAAGCGGTCGGTGCCCTGGCCTATGGGACCGATTCCGTGCCGGCGGTCGACAAGATCGTCGGTCCGGGCAATGCCTATGTGGCGGCGGCGAAACGTCGGGTGTTCGGTGTCGTGGGCATCGACATGGTGGCGGGGCCGTCGGAAATCCTCGTGATCTGTGATGGCCTGACCTCCGCGGACTGGATCGCGATGGACCTGTTCTCGCAAGCCGAGCACGACGAGATGGCCCAGGCCATCCTGCTCTGTCCGGATGCAGCCTTCATCGAAGCCGTTGCCGCGAGCATGACCCGGCAGCTCCAGGCCATGCCTCGCAAGGACGTGATCGCGACATCGCTTGCGGATCGTGGTGCCCTGATCAAGGTGCGCGATCTCGAGGAGGCTTGCGAGATCGCCAATCGCATCGCGCCGGAGCATCTGGAGCTGTCGGTCACGGAGCCGGAAGCCTGGACGCCCAAGCTACGGCACGCAGGCGCGATCTTCATGGGCCGGTACGCCTCCGAGGCGCTGGGCGACTACTGCGCCGGGCCGAACCACGTGCTGCCGACGGCGCGTACGGCTCGCTTTTCTTCGCCGCTCGGCGTGTACGATTTCCAGAAGCGCACCAGCCTGATCCAGGTGTCTCGCGCCGGCGCCGTCACGCTCGGCAGGATCGCCGGCGAACTGGCCGACGGCGAAGGCCTGCCGGCCCACGCGGCTTCCGCGCGTTATCGGGTGCACGCCTGAGATGAAACGACCCCCACGCTCACTACGTTCGCTGCCCCCCACAGCTGCACGTCAGAGCCTTGGGACGGGCCGGCGGCACCCAACTCAAGGTTCCACGGGAGAGGGCCCGTGCGACCCGGCTGCGCCGGCCGCTGGCCCGTCGTGGTCACGAGGATCGCACTGACATGCGACCCGCCCCGAAGCTCGAACCGTCCGCGCCTTCCCTGCCGGAAGCACTGATCCGTCCGGAGGTGCTGTCCATGGCGGCCTATCACGTCGCCGACAGCCGTGGCATGGTCAAGCTGGACGCCATGGAGAACCCTTACCCCTTGCCCGAGGCGCTTCGGGTGGAGGTGGCGGCGCTGGCAGCGGGTGCGGCGCTCAATCGTTACCCGGATCCTGCGGGTGAGCGGTTGAAGGGGCGGTTGCGGCAGGCGATGAACATCCCTGAGCGCATGGCGCTACTGCTCGGCAATGGTTCGGACGAGATCATCCAGGTGTTGACCCTGGCGATCGCGAAGCCTGGCGCCGTGGTGATGAGCGTCGAGCCCTCCTTCGTGATGTATCGCATGCTCGCGGCATCCGCCGGCATCCGCCATGTCGGCGTGCCGCTCAAGCCGGATTTCACGATCGACGGACCCGCCCTGCTCGCCGCGATCGAACAGCATCGGCCGGCGCTGCTCTGGCTTGCGTACCCAAACAACCCGACCGGCAACCTGTTCGACCGCGATCTCGTGGAGCGAGTGATCCGCGCCTCGCCCGGCCTGGTGGTGGTCGACGAGGCCTATCACGCCTTTGCAGGCGACAGCTTTCTGCCGGAGCTCGACCGATACCCGAATCTGCTGGTCATGCGTACCTTGTCCAAGCTCGGTCTCGCCGGGCTGCGGCTGGGATTCCTCGCCGGACCGCCCGCGTGGCTCGACCAGTTCGACAAACTGCGCCTGCCGTACAACATCAACGTGCTCACGCAACTCGTCTGCGAGGCCGTGCTGGCGCATCCGGAAGTGCTCGACGCCCAGGCGCGGGCACTCGTCGAAGCACGGGGCAAACTCGCCCAGGCGCTGGGGCAGCTACCCGGCGTCACCGTAAGCCCAAGCGCTGCGAATTTCCTGCTGTTTCGAGTCCCCGGTGCCGTAATGGTGTTCGAAAGCCTCAAGGCGCGCGGCGTGCTGATCAAGAAACTGGCGGGCTCCCATCCCCTGCTGGCCGATTGCCTGCGCGTGACCGTGAGCACGCCACAGGAGAATCAGATATTCCTCGACGCCCTTGCCGCGTCGCTCGCAGCCCCAAGATGACCGTCATGCCGAACGAACTCAAGCCGCCCAGTGCACCCGCCCGCGTCGCGGAAGTGACCCGCAACACGCTGGAGACGAAGATCCGCGTACGGCTCGATCTGGACGGTTCGGGTCGCTCCAAGCTCGCAACGGGCATCGGTTTCTTCGATCACATGCTCGACCAGATTGCGCGCCACGGGATGTTCGACCTGGAGATCGAGGCGCAGGGGGACCTGCATATCGACGGCCACCACACCGTCGAGGACGTGGGCATCACCTTCGGGCAGGCCTTTGCGAAGGCGATCGGCGACAAGACGGGGGTGCGCCGCTACGGCCACGCCTACGTGCCGCTGGACGAGGCCTTGTCGCGGGTGGTCATCGACCTGTCCGGCCGCCCGGGGCTCGTACTCGACATCAAGTTCACCCGTGCCATGATCGGCGAACTGGAGACCCAGCTGATCCACGAGTTCTTCCAGGGCTTCGTGAATCACGCAGCGGTGAGCCTGCACATCGACAATCTGAAGGGCGAGAACGCGCACCACCAGGCGGAGACCGCCTTCAAGGCCTTCGGGCGCGCGCTGCGCATGGCGGTGGAGCTCGACCCGCGGGCGGCGGGCGTGATGCCGTCCACCAAGGGCGTGCTCTGATCCGGAACGGATGAACCGCATGCACATCGCGGTGGTCGATTACGGCATGGGCAACCTGCGTTCGGTGGCGAAGGCGGTCGAGCACGTGGCGCCGGAACGTCGGGTGATCGTCACCAGCGATCCGGATCAGGTCGCTTCGGCCGAGCGTGTGATCTTCCCCGGCCAGGGCGCCATGCCCGATTGCATGCGCGAACTGGATGCCCGGGGGTTGCGTCCCGCCGTGCTGGAGGCGGCGCGGACGAAGCCGTTCCTGGGTATCTGCATCGGCTTGCAGATGCTGTTCGAGCGCAGCGAAGAGGGCGACACGCCCGGACTCGGACTCCTGCCCGGCCGCGTGCGCCGCTTCCCGGCGGAGCGCATGGTCGGTTCGGACGGGCGCAAGCTGAAGGTTCCGCACATGGGGTGGAACGAGGTGCACCAGACCCGTGCGCATCCCCTGTGGAACGGAATCGCTCCGGAGGCGCGGTTCTACTTCGTTCACAGCTACTACGTGGATCCGGCCGACGCGGGCCTTGCCGCCGGGCTCACCCGCTACCCGTTCCCGTTTACCAGTGCGGTCGCCGGGTCTAGACTGTTCGCCGTACAGTTCCACCCCGAAAAAAGCCATCACGCCGGATTGAAGCTCCTGTCGAACTTCGTCGCCTGGGACGGCCGGACTCCCGCAGCCGAGCACGACACCCAGCCAGCCCTGACCGGAACGCTCTAGAGAGCCCCACACCGCCTCATTCCCGCCGCGCCCGGTCGCCCGCCCGTGCCGGTGGCGACCCGCAAGCCAAGCCATGCTCATCATTCCCGCAATCGACCTGAAGGACGGCCACTGCGTGCGCCTGAAGCAGGGTGTCATGGACCAGGCCACGGTATTCTCCGAAGACCCGGCCGCCATGGCCAAGCACTGGCTTGCCCAGGGCGCGCGCCGCCTGCACCTCGTGGACCTGAACGGCGCCTTTGCCGGCAAGCCCAAGAACGAGGAGGCCGTGAAGGCCATCGTCAAGGCGTTGGGCGAGGACATTCCCGTCCAGCTCGGCGGGGGCATTCGCGATCTCGACACCATCGAGCGTTATTTGGACGACGGCATCAGCTACGTGATCATCGGTACCGCGGCGGTGAAGACTCCCGGTTTCCTGCACGACGCCTGTTATGCCTTTCCCGGCCACATCATGGTCGGGCTGGACGCTCGCGAGGGCAAGGTGGCTGTGGACGGCTGGTCGAAGATGACCGGCCATGACGTGCTGGATCTCGCGCTCAAGTTCCAGGACTACGGCGTCGAGGCCATCATCCACACCGACATCGGTCGCGACGGCATGCTCTCGGGCGTGAACGTCGAGGCCACCCTGGAACTGGCGCGGGCACTCACCGTGCCCGTCATCGCGAGCGGCGGCATCACCAATCTCGACGACGTGCGCAAGCTCTGTGCGGTGGAAGCCGAAGGCATTCCGGGCGCCATCACCGGCCGCGCGCTGTACGAGGGGACGCTCGACTTCGCGCAGGCGCAGAAGCTCGCGGACGAGCTCTCCGCCAAGAGCTGACGCGGCGCAGTCGTCGCGCACTCAGGAACGGCCATGGGCCTCGCCACCCGCATCATTCCCTGCCTCGACGTCACCGCCGGTCGCGTGGTGAAGGGCGTGAATTTCGTCGGCTTGCGCGATGCCGGTGATCCGGTGGAGGTCGCGCGACGTTACGACGAGCAGGGCGCGGACGAGCTGACGTTTCTCGACATCACGGCCAGTTCCGATGGCCGCGACACCATCGTCCAGGTTGTGGAAGCGGTCGCGGAGCAGGTGTTCATTCCGCTCACCGTCGGTGGCGGCGTGCGCTCCGTGGCCGACATTCGCCGGTTGCTCAATGCCGGTGCCGACAAGGTCAGCATCAACACGGCGGCGGTGCAGAACCCGGCGTTCGTGCAAGAGGCAGCAGGCCGCTTCGGCTCGCAGTGCATCGTCGTCGCCATCGACGCGCGCCGCGTACCGGGTTCGGATCCCTTGCGCTGGGAGGTCTTCACGCACGGTGGCCGCAAGGCGACGGGCCTCGATGCGGTGGAGTGGGGCAGACGCATGCAGGCCGCGGGCGCGGGCGAGATCCTGCTCACCAGCATGGATCGCGACGGCACCAAGCAGGGTTTCGACGTGGAACTGACGCGCGCCTTTTCCGAAGCGCTCGACGTCCCCATCATCGCGAGCGGTGGCGTGGGCGGGTTGCAGGATCTGGTCGATGGCGTGAAGGTGGGCCGGGCCGACGCCGTGCTCGCCGCGAGCATCTTCCACTACGGCGAGCACACCGTCGGGGCGGCGAAGCGTTTCATGGCCGACCGAGGGATCGAGGTGCGAGGGTGAGCGATTGGCTGGACGACGTCCTCTGGGATGACCGTGGCCTGGTGCCAGCCATTGCTCAGGAATCAGGCACCGGGCGCGTCCTCATGTTCGCCCACATGAATCGCGAAGCGCTGGAGCGCACTGCGGCCACAGGCGAGGCCCACTACTGGTCGCGTTCGCGCAACCGGCTCTGGCACAAGGGGGAGGAATCGGGACATGTCCAGCGCGTGAGCGACATCCGGCTGGACTGCGACGGCGACGTGGTGCTGCTGGACGTGGAGCAGGAAGGCGGCATCGCCTGCCATACCGGCCGAGCGAGCTGCTTCTTCCGCCGTCTCGAGGGCGGGCGCTGGATCGAGGTGGATCCGGTGCTGAAGGACCCCGAGCAGATCTACCGGCGATGAGTGTGCGAGGAGCAGGCCCATGACCGACGCGAACGTGCTGACCCGCATTGCCCAGACGCTCGAGGCCCGCAAGGGCGCAGAGCCGGGCAGTTCCTACGTGGCTTCCCTGTACGCGAAGGGCCAGGATGCGATCCTGAAGAAGATCGGCGAGGAGGCGACCGAGACGGTCCTGGCCGCGAAGGGTGGTGATAAACTCGCCCTCGTTCGCGAGACGGCCGACCTGTGGTTCCACTGCCTCGTCATGCTCGCCCACGCGGGTCTCGGGCCCGACGACGTGCTGGCCGAGCTGCGGCGCCGCGAGGGCATTTCGGGCATCGACGAAAAGGCGGCGCGGAAGGCCTGAATTCCCCCTTTTCCCCCATGAGCACCGAGAACTGCATCTTCTGCAAGATCGTCCGAGGCGAGATCCCGAGCCGCAAGGTGTACGAGGACGACGAGATTCTGGCGTTCCACGACATCAATCCGGTCGCGCCGGTACACGTGCTCGCGGTGCCCAAGGAACACATCGAGTCCTTGTCGACGCTCGAGGACAAGCACGCGGGTGTGGTCGGGCGGATGATGGTGCTTGCGCAGCGGCTGGCGGCGGATCAGGGTTCGACCGAGGGTTTTCGAGTCATCTGCAATACGGGACGAATCGGCCGGCAGGATGTCTATCACCTGCACCTTCACGTTCTCGGCGGCCCCAATCCGCTGCCGGGCATGATCGCGCGCTCCTAGGGTAGCGCGCAGTTGCATCAAGCAAGGAGAAACAATCATGGGTAGCTTTAGCATCTGGCATTGGCTGATCGTGCTCGTCGTGGTGTTGCTGATTTTCGGCACCAAGAAATTGCGCAACATCGGCCAGGATCTCGGTGGTGCCGTCAAGGGTTTCAAGGACGGCATGAAGCCCGAGGAGGACAAGTCGGCCAATGCGGCCAAGCTCGAGGGTGCGGCCGGCGGCCAGACCATCGACGGCGAGGTCAAGGAAAAGAGCAAAGCCTGAAGCCCCGAGCCTCCCGCGGGCCTCGCACAGTGTTCGACATCGGCTTTTCCGAGATGATGGTGATCGGGGTGGTGGCGCTCGTCGTCATCGGGCCGGAGCGGTTGCCGAAGGTCGCGCGTACCGCCGGCGCATTGTTCGGGCGCATGCAGCGCTACGTGGCGGACGTGAAGGCCGACATCAATCGCGAGATCGATGCCTCGGAACTGAAGGACCTCAAGAAGACCATGACCGAGGCCGCCAGCAGTTTCGAGCAGTCGGTCAACGCGCAGGCCGCGGAGGTCCAGGAAGAGGTGCGCAAGACCGAGGAAGAGTTCAATCGCCTGTCCAACCCGATGATGCATTTCGGCCTCACGGGCTCTGGAGCTGCAGCCGCTGCCGCCGGGACCGACGACGCACCGGCGCAGATCGACGCTGACCCGTCGCCCCAGATGGAGCTCGGTCTGGGGAGCGCCGCGTCCGGCGAAACTCCGGCGAAGCAGGATTCCGCGGCGACGACCGCCGCGCAATCCTGAAGGTCGTCGACGCCACGAATGCAGTGTCGGCGTCGGCCCCCGCAATTCCGACCACGCCATGAGTGAATCCGACTCGTTCCTGTCGCATCTGATCGAGCTGCGCGACCGCCTCGTCCGCGCGCTGATTGCGATCATCATCGTGTTCGTGTGCGTGTTCCCGTTCGCATCGAACCTCTTCGACCTGCTCGCGCATCCCCTCATGCTGGCGCTGCCCGAGGGCACGAAGATGCTCGCGACCGGCGTCGTGACGCCGTTCCTGATCCCCGTGAAAGTCGCGTTGATGGTGGCCTTCGCGATCGCACTGCCCTATTTGCTCTACCAGGCCTGGGCCTTTGTCGCGCCCGGGCTGTACTCGCACGAAAAGAAGTTCGTCATGCCGCTGGTGGTGGCGAGTACGCTGCTGTTCTTCCTCGGCGTCTCGTTCTGCTATTTCTTCGTGTTCGGCGTCGTGTTCAAGTTTGTCTACTCGATCGCGCCGCAAAGCATCACGGTGGCGCCCGACATCGAGAACTACTTCAACTTCGTGATCGGGATGTTCCTCGCCTTCGGCGTGACCTTCGAGGTGCCGATCGCGGTGATCCTGCTGGTGAAGCTCAACATGGTGACGGTCGCGAAGCTGCGCGAGATCCGGCCGTACGTGATCGTCGGTGCGTTCGTGCTTGCGGCGGTGGTAACGCCCCCCGACGTGTTGTCGCAGGTGATGCTCGCGATCCCGATCTGGGTGCTCTATGAGGCGGGAATCATCGTGGCCGCGTTGATTTCGCGTCCCAAGTCGGCCGAGGAATCGAGCCCCGGCGTCTGACGCCGCGCAACTACTCTTCGCGGCGTTGCGCGCGCGGCCGCTTGCCGACGGTGACCTTGAGCTTGATCTCGGCGCCGCCTCGCAGCAGGCGCAGGGTCGCGAGCTTGCCCGGCTGGAGCGCGGCCACGAGATTGAGCATCGATGACGAATCGGTCACGGGCTTGCTTTCGACGCCGACCAGGATGTCGCCCGGCTTGACGCCCGCGCGGTCGGCCGGCCCGTTCTTGAGCACACCCGCGATCAGGGTGCCGTCGGTGTCGGGCAGCTTGAAGGACTCCGCGAGTTCGGGCGTGAGGTCCTGCACTTCGACGCCGATCCAGCCGCGGGTCACCGATCCGGTGGCGATGATCTGGTCGAGCACCTGCCGCGCGATGCTGACCGGAATCGCGAACCCGATGCCCATGCTGCCGCCGCTGCGTGAGTAGATCGCGCTGTTCACGCCGACGAGGTTGCCGGTGGCATCGACCAGTGCGCCGCCGGAATTGCCCGGATTGATGGCGGCGTCGGTCTGGATGAAGTTCTCGAAGGTGTTGATGCCGAGGTGGCTGCGGCCCAGGGCGCTCACGATTCCCATCGTGACCGTCTGGCCGACGCCGAACGGATTGCCGATGGCCAGCACCACGTCGCCCACCTTGAGGTTGTCGGACTGGCCGAACGTGATCGAAGGCAAGTCCTTGTTGTCCACCTTCAGCACCGCAATGTCCGTGTCGGGGTCGGTACCCACGACACGCGCCGGCATCTTGCGACCGTCGGCAAGTGCGATCTCGATCCCGTCCGCAGCCTCGATCACGTGGTGATTGGTGAGGATGAAGCCTTCCGCACCGACGATGACGCCGGACCCGAGGCTGGAAGTGCGCTGCGGCTCCCCATCGAACTGGTCGCCGAAGAAACGCCGGAAAACCGGATCGTCCATGAACGGATGGCGCTGAGCTTTCACGTCCTTGGTCGTGAAGATGTTCACGACGGCCCCCATCGACTTGCGCGCGGCCCCGCTGTAGGACCCTTGTTCCGGCCCTACGGATGGGTCTTGCGTCTCCCGGATCGTTACGACCCCGCCATTTCGACCGCCGAAGGACAGCAGGTCCGGCCTCAGGGTCGAGACGACGAACAGCACGGCCAGGGAAATGGTGGCGGCCTGGGCGAAAATCAGCCAGAGCTTGCGCATGGAATGGTGTCGGGCGGGAGTGGCGGGCAGGCGCACGGCCCTCGGCCGTAGGAGCTTGAATTATCGCCGGATCGTGCAGTGCGGAAAAGGTCCACCGGCCGGTCTCGCCGGCCAATTGTCAGGTTTGACACCGCTTCCCGCGCTCCCCTATACTCCGCCGCTTTCCGTTTCAGGAACCAACCGGATCTTCGAAGCAAATGAAGACCTTTTCCGCAAAGCCTCAAGAAGTCCAGCACGACTGGTACGTGATCGATGCCACCGACAAGGTGCTCGGCCGCGTAGCCGTCGAAGTCGCCCGCAGGTTGCGGGGCAAACACAAGCCGATTTTCACCCCGCACGTCGACACGGGTGATTTCATCGTGGTCGTGAACGTGGATCGTCTCCGCGTGACCGGCAACAAGGCGCAACAGAAGATGTACTACCGTCACAGCGGCTACCCCGGCGGCATCTACGGCACCACCTACGAGAAGCTGCATGCGCGCTTCCCGGGTCGCGTGCTCGAGACGGCGGTGAAGGGCATGCTGCCGAAGGGTCCCCTAGGCTACGCCATGCTGAAGAAGCTCAAGGTGTACGCCGGCGCCGAACATCCCCACGCCGCCCAGCAGCCCAAGGCGCTGGCGGTCTGAGAGAGGAACGATTTCCCATGGCCGTTCAGTACAACTATGGCACGGGCCGCCGCAAGAGCGCGGTGGCACGGGTCTTCATCAAGCCGGGCAAGGGCGACATCCAGGTCAACGGCAAGCCGCTCGACGTGTTCTTCTCGCGGGAAACCGGCCGGATGGTCGTCCGGCAGGCCCTCGAGGTGACGAATCAGCTGGGGTCGTTCGACATCATGGTGAACGTCAGCGGCGGCGGGGAATCCGGCCAGGCAGGCGCCGTCCGTCACGGGATCGCGCGCGCCCTGATCGAATACGACGCTGCGCTCAAGCCGGCGCTCAAGAAGGCAGGCCTGGTTACGCGCGATGCGCGCGAGGTGGAGCGCAAGAAGGTCGGCCTGCACAAGGCTCGCCGTCGCAAGCAGTTCTCCAAGCGCTGATGCCGGCGTTGCAACACCCGCACGAAAGCCGCCCGAGGGCGGCTTTTTTGTTGCCATCGGGATTGTCGTGGAAGGGTGACGCCCAGGTCCTGCGGTTCAGGAGACAATCGATTCTCGAAGGCATCGCCGCTGGCGGGACCAGGCCACGCCGAGGCAAACTGTCGCCATGGCCGTATTGAGGAACCTCAAGCGCCGCTTCGGAATCGCGGCGCCTCGTGTTGCCGTGCGAACGCACGTGCCATGGTACTGGCGCGTGCTCCTGACCGGCGTCCTGCTGGGGCTGGTGATGATCATCGCGTGGGGCACTTTCGACTTCGGGCGTCGCCTCGCGGGTTTCCATCAAGGACTTTCCGACCGGGAACGGGAGCGGCTCGAGGGGCAGGTGGACAATTTGAAGGCCGAGAACGAGGCATTGCGTCGCACGCTGGCCTCGGCGGAACGCCAGCTGCAGATCGAAGTCGCCACGCACGAGAGCATCGCGCAGCAGGTGCAGGCGCTGACCGGCGAGAACGCGACCCTCAAGGAGGATCTCGCCTTCTTCCAGTCGCTCATGGCGAACGGCGAACCCGGCACGATCACCATCAATCGTTTCCGCGTGGAACCCGACGCGTTGCCGGGCGAGTACCGCTACCGCCTGCTTGTCGTCCAGGCGCGACAACGCGGGCGTGACTTTCAGGGGCGCTTGCAGCTCGTCGTGGACCTGGAGCAAGATGGCCGCCCTTCAGTGATGACCGTCCCCGCCGATACTGGAGATGGTGGCGGCTTGCGCCTGAATTTCAAGTTCTTCCAGCGCATCGAAGGTACTTTCACGGTGACCGGCGGCGCGGTGGTGAAGCGCGTACATGCGCGGGTGATCGAGCAGGGAGCAAGCGCGCCGAAATCGTCACAGACGTTCAATCTCTGACACGAACGCGAGAGGGTCCAATCCATGTTCGGCAACAAGGTATCCAAACCGCAGAGCCGCATCGACAGCCTGGTCGGCGCCGGGACGGTGGTCGAAGGCAACATCCACTTCTCCGGCGGCTTGCGGGTCGACGGGCGCGTGCGCGGCAACGTCATCGCGACGGGGAACGAGGCGAGCACGCTGGTGCTTTCGGAACAGGCCCAGATCGACGGCGAGATCCGTGTGTCGCACGCGGTCATCAACGGAACCGTGGTCGGTCCGGTCCAGGGAACGGAATACGTCGAACTGCAGGCCAAAGCGAAGGTCACAGGGGATGTGCTGTACCGGACGCTCGAGATTCAACTCGGTGCCGTGGTCCAGGGACGGCTGGTTCACCAGGAGGGAGAAGCGCTGCCCAAGGTGGTGGCCTTGAAGCCCGCCCCCGCTCCCTCGGGTGTCCAGGTGCAGGCTCCGACCCCGTCCGCATCGACCGGCGATTGACCGGTCCGGTAGCCCGGCCGGATAATCTGTGTCGTTGATGCTCAAAGGAGTTTGCCGTGAACGCCGTGACCGAAATGCCTTCCCCCCTGCTCTTCACCGACAACGCCGCCGACAAGGTTCGGCAGCTGATCGATGAAGAAGGCAATCCCGACCTCAAATTGCGGGTATTCGTCTCCGGCGGTGGTTGCTCGGGCTTTCAGTACGGGTTCACCTTCGAGGAAGACCGGCAGGAAGACGACACCGCCATGGTGAAGAACGGCGTGACGCTGCTCGTGGACCCGATGAGCTACCAGTACCTGGTAGGCGCAGAGATCGACTACCAGGAGAACGTCGAAGGTGCGCAGTTCGTGATCAAGAATCCGAACGCCACGTCCACTTGCGGCTGCGGATCGTCCTTCTCCGCCTGATCCGGCAGTCTCGAATGTGAAAACGGGGCCTTCCGGCCCCGTTTTATTTTCGCTCCTGCGTGACGGGGTCTACTCGAGCGCCGCGAGGTCCCGACTGCGCATCAGCTCGATCGTTGCGAGCTTCTCCGTGGCGCTCGCCTCGAACTGCGGCCGCACGTTGGCGGTGATCGCAGGTCCGGGTAGTGGAGCGCGCCGCAGGGGATCCACGTGTACACCATTGACGAGGAACTCGTAGTGCACGTGTGGTCCGGTTGCGAGGCCGGTCATGCCGACGTAGCCGATGACGTCGCCTTGCGCGATCTTGACGCCGTAACGGGTGCCCGGGGCGAATCCAGACAGATGTCCGTAGAGCGTGTTGTAGCCGCCCGCGTGCCGCAGCACGATCGTATTGCCGTAGCCGTTGCGGCTCCCCACGAACTCGACCACGCCGTCGGCCGTGGCGCGAATCCGCGTACCGACCGGTGCGCCGTAGTCGATGCCCTTGTGCGCTCGCCAGGTCTGGAGCACCGGATGAAAGCGTGAACTGGAAAATCCCGAGGTGATGCGAGAGAACTCCAGGGGTGATCGCAGGAACGCCTTGCGCATGTTGCGTCCGTCCGGGGTGTAGTAACCGCCACGACCAGTACCGTCCTCGAAATAGATGGCTTGCAGAGTTCGCCCCTGGTTGACGAACTCCGCGGCCAGGATGCGCCCTGCACCCGTCGGGTCGCCGTTGGCGTACTCCATCTCGAACACCACGGAGAAGCGGTCGCCCTTGCGCAGGTCGCGATGGAAATCCACATCGCTCGAGAACACATCCGCCAGCTGCGTGGCGATCGCATCGGGAATCGCGGCGGCATCGGTTGCCGCGAAGAGCGAGCTCTGGATGACGCCCGACTTCATCAAGGTGCGCTGCTCGGTGATACGCGCTTCCCTGGCGGTTTCGAAGCCGTCGCCCGAGCGCACGATGCCCAGCCACGCGGAATCGCCACGATAGTGCATCTCGAGCAGGCGGCCGGCCTCGTCCATCACGACCTTCACCGACTTGCCGGGCACCAGTTGGCGCAGGGCGGTCAACTCCCGATTGCCTGCCAGAAAGGCAAGGGCCTCGGCATCGTCCACCTGGAGTCGCGACAGGAGCGTGCCGATGGTATCGCCGCGCTGGATACGTTCCTCGCGCCAGTATCGGAGCGCATCTGCTTCGGGTTCGAGTGCGACCGGCGCCAGCTCGACGGGTGCAATCACCTGTTGCCGGGCGAGCGTATCGGTCGCGGTGTCGGGCGCGATGCCGAAGGCCCCGACGACCCCGAGCAAGGGCAGCGCCGAGAGCACGAGCAGTCCCCGCAGCCCGTGCGGAGACGGCGTCCCGGCGGGCTTTTCGGCTACAATCGCGGCCTCTTTTCTGGCGGTCATCGGCTTCCAGCAGGTATGGTCGGGCCGGATTTTAACAGAAGCCCCCTGCCGGCGACCGCCCTGGGTGATGGCCTCCACGCGATGCGGCGCCCGCGATGACGATCCTCCAAGCAATTCCATGATCCCCATCGACACTCAGCTCGAAGTCATCAAGCGCGGCTGCGAAGAGCTGCTGGTCGAGCAGGAACTCGTCGAGAAGCTGCGGCTCGGCCGCCCGCTGCGGATCAAGGCGGGGTTCGATCCCACGGCGCCCGATCTGCACCTCGGCCATACGGTGCTGATCAACAAGCTGAAGCAGTTCCAGGATCTCGGTCACCACGTGTTGTTCCTGATCGGTGACTTCACCGGCATGATCGGCGATCCGACCGGGAAGAACGCGACGCGACCCCCTCTCACTTCCGATCAGATCGCGCAGAACGCGAAGACCTACACCGAGCAGGTGTTCAAGATCCTCGATGCCGGCAAGACGGAGGTGTGCTTCAACTCCGCTTGGATGGGAAAGATGTCGGCCGCCGACATGATCAAGCTCGCGGCGTCCCACACCGTGGCCCGCATGCTCGAGCGCGACGATTTCGGCAAGCGCTATCGGGAGAACCGGCCGATCGCAATCCATGAATTTCTCTACCCGCTGGTGCAGGGCTACGACTCGGTGGCACTGCGCGCCGACATCGAACTCGGCGGAACGGACCAGAAGTTCAACCTGCTGATGGGGCGGGAACTGCAAAAGCACTATGGCCAGCCGTCGCAATGCATTTTGACGATGCCGCTGCTCGAAGGGCTGGACGGCGTCAACAAGATGTCGAAGTCGCTCGGCAACTACATCGGCATCCACGAGCCGCCGACGGAGATCTTCGGCAAGCTGATGTCGATCTCCGATTCGCTCATGTGGCGCTACATCGAGCTGCTGTCCTTCGAATCGCTAGCGACGATTCGCGGCTGGCGCGCGGAAGTGGAGGCGGGGCGCAATCCGCGGGATATCAAAGTGGGATTCGCGCAGGAGATCGTCGCTCGATTCCACAGCGCCTCAGCGGCGCAGGCGGCGCTCGCGGATTTCGAAGCACGTTTCCGACAAGGCGAGATTCCCGACGAAATGCCGGAGTTCTCGTTCAGCACCGGTGCGGATCCCGTGTCACTTGCACAGGTTCTCAAGCAGGCTGGCCTCACGGCCAGCACGTCGGAGGCGCTGCGCATGATCGAACAGGGTGGCGTTCGCCTGAATGGCGAAAAGGTCTCGGATCGCACCGCCGAATTGCCTCGTGGAGAGCCGCTGGTGCTCCAGGTGGGCAAGCGAAAATTCGCCCGGGTGACGCTGCAGTAGCGCTGTTGCCAGCGGCAACTTTGCGCGCGTTCGACGAATTCTTCGTCGCAGGGGTTGACCCTCGATCCTCGGTCCGTATAATGCGCGCCTTTCGCCGGTTGCGAAATCGCTCTTTAACAGTTTGAACAGCCGATAGGCGTGGGCACTCTGGCGTGGGGATCGCTGTGCGTTCTGGGTTTAGGCTTGGGATGCGTGGTGGATGGTCACGGACGAAATAGACAGAGTGCTCGCGAAGATAGGAAGTAACGTCAAGCGAGTTTGAAGCTTTGAAATTGGATTGAACTGAAGAGTTTGATCCTGGCTCAGATTGAACGCTGGCGGCATGCTTTACACATGCAAGTCGAGCGGCAGCGCGGGGGCAACCCTGGCGGCGAGCGGCGAACGGGTGAGTAATGCATCGGAACGTATCCTCAAGTGGGGGATAACCCAGCGAAAGTTGGGCTAATACCGCATGAGCTCTGAGGAGGAAAGCGGGGGACCTGCAAGGGCCTCGCGCTTGTGGAGCGGCCGATGTCCGATTAGCTAGTTGGTGGGGTAAAGGCTCACCAAGGCGACGATCGGTAGCTGGTCTGAGAGGATGATCAGCCACACTGGGACTGAGACACGGCCCAGACTCCTACGGGAGGCAGCAGTGGGGAATTTTGGACAATGGGGGCAACCCTGATCCAGCCATGCCGCGTGAGTGAAGAAGGCCTTCGGGTTGTAAAGCTCTTTCGGACGGAACGAAATGGTTACGGTCAATACCCGTGACTGATGACGGTACCGTAAGAAGAAGCACCGGCTAACTACGTGCCAGCAGCCGCGGTAATACGTAGGGTGCGAGCGTTAATCGGAATTACTGGGCGTAAAGCGTGCGCAGGCGGTTTCGTAAGCTGGAGGTGAAATCCCCGGGCTTAACCTGGGAATGGCCTTCAGGACTGCGAGGCTAGAGTGCGGCAGAGGGAGGTGGAATTCCACGTGTAGCAGTGAAATGCGTAGATATGTGGAGGAACACCGATGGCGAAGGCAGCCTCCTGGGCCAGCACTGACGCTCATGCACGAAAGCGTGGGGAGCAAACAGGATTAGATACCCTGGTAGTCCACGCCCTAAACGATGTCAACTAGGTGTTGGGGAAGGTGACTTCCTTAGTACCGCAGCTAACGCGTGAAGTTGACCGCCTGGGGAGTACGGCCGCAAGGTTAAAACTCAAAGGAATTGACGGGGACCCGCACAAGCGGTGGATGATGTGGATTAATTCGATGCAACGCGAAAAACCTTACCTACCCTTGACATGCCTGGAACTCTGCTGAGAGGTGGAGGTGCCCGAAAGGGAGCCAGGACACAGGTGCTGCATGGCTGTCGTCAGCTCGTGTCGTGAGATGTTGGGTTAAGTCCCGCAACGAGCGCAACCCTTGTCGTTAATTGCCATCATTTAGTTGGGCACTTTAACGAGACTGCCGGTGACAAACCGGAGGAAGGTGGGGATGACGTCAAGTCCTCATGGCCCTTATGGGTAGGGCTTCACACGTCATACAATGGCGCATACAGAGGGTTGCGAAGCCGCGAGGTGAAGCCAATCCCAGAAAGTGCGTCGTAGTCCGGATTGCAGTCTGCAACTCGACTGCATGAAGTCGGAATCGCTAGTAATCGCGGATCAGCATGTCGCGGTGAATACGTTCCCGGGTCTTGTACACACCGCCCGTCACACCATGGGAGTGGGTTCCACCAGAAGCAGGTAGCCTAACCGCAAGGGGGGCGCCTACCACGGTGAGATTCATGACTGGGGTGAAGTCGTAACAAGGTAGCCGTATCGGAAGGTGCGGCTGGATCACCTCCTTTCTAGAGAAGTGGCTGCGACGAAGGCCTTGCAAGAGGGCGAGTCGCGTTCACGCTGGAAGTGTCCACGTCTATCGGCTGTCCACTGGGTCTGTAGCTCAGTTGGTCAGAGCACACGCTTGATAAGCGTGGGGTCGATGGTTCAAATCCATCCAGACCCACCAATCTCCTACGGGGCTGTAGCTCAGCTGGGAGAGCACCTGCTTTGCAAGCAGGGGGTCATCGGTTCGATCCCGATCAGCTCCACCAGTGCCAGGTATCAGGACTCCGGTAACGGGGGTGGCCAAGCGGCAGTTGCGCTGGGCCGATCTCGAGACTCGAATCCTGATGCCTGCGGGTTTGGGAAATCCAGACGAGCAGGACTGTTCTTTAACAATACGGAAGAAGTGAATCGTTCGATGCCGCGCGGCGCATCAGGGCTTAGGCCATGGAGGCGTGTGCGAGGGATCGGACGACTGGGTTTAGATTGTATGGCTCGTGTTCTCGGCGTTTGTTGGCGGCCGGGGATGCGGGGCAAACGCGCTTTAGGTGACCCTGTGGTCGAGGGCGATCTTCCGGGGATTCCGCGAGGGATTCGAGGGGAGAGCTCAAGGCTATAGGATCAAGCGAATAAGTGCATGTGGTGGATGCCTTGGCGATTACAGGCGATGAAGGACGTGGCAGCCTGCGAAAAGCTGCGGGGAGCTGGCAAACGAGCTTTGATCCGCAGATATCCGAATGGGGAAACCCGGCCCGCAAGGGTCACTCCTGGTTGAATACATAGACCAGGTAGAGCGAACGCGGTGAACTGAAACATCTAAGTAGCCGCAGGAACAGACATCAACCGAGATTCCGGAAGTAGTGGCGAGCGAAACCGGAGAAGCCTTCACGATTTAGCCATCTTGTTAGCAGAACGGTCTGGAAAGTCCGGCCATAGTTGGGTGATAGCCCCGTATGTGAAAACAAGGTGGTGGAACCAAGCGTGAGAGAAGTAGGGCGGGACACGTGAAATCCTGTCTGAAGATGGGGGGACCATCCTCCAAGGCTAAATACTCGTAATCGACCGATAGTGAACCAGTACCGTGAGGGAAAGGCGAAAAGAACCCCGGGAGGGGAGTGAAATAGATCCTGAAACCGCATGCATACAAACAGTCGGAGCCCCTGCTTCAAGCACCTTCGGAGTTCTTTGATGGCCGAGCGCGGAAACGCGCGAGACCCATCAAAAGACGGTTGGAGGGGAGTGACATTCACGCTCATCTGAAGAGGAAAGATGAGGGTGCTTGAAGCAGGGGTGACGGCGTACCTTTTGTATAATGGGTCAGCGACTTACGTTCAGTTGCGAGCTTAACCAAATAGGGTAGGCGAAGCGAAAGCGAGTCTGATAAGGGCGTCAGAGTAGCTGGACGTAGACCCGAAACCGGATGATCTACCCATGGCCAGGATGAAGGTGGGGTAACACTCACTGGAGGTCCGAACCCACTAACGTTGAAAAGTTAGGGGATGAGCTGTGGGTAGGGGTGAAAGGCTAAACAAATCCGGAAATAGCTGGTTCTCTCCGAAAACTATTTAGGTAGTGCCTCGTGTATCACTCCTGGGGGTAGAGCACTGTTATGGCTAGGGGGCCGTTCTAGGCTTACCAAACCATTGCAAACTCCGAATACCGGGAAGTGTCAGCACGGGAGACAGACGCCGGGTGCTAACGTCCGACGTCAAGAGGGAAACAACCCAGACCGCCAGCTAAGGTCCCCAATCACACGCTAAGTGGAAAACGAGGTGGGAAGGCTTAGACAGCCAGGAGGTTGGCTTAGAAGCAGCCATCCTTTAAAGAAAGCGTAATAGCTCACTGGTCGAGTCGTCCTGCGCGGAAGATGTAACGGGGCTCAAGCGTGTAACCGAAGCTGCGGGTGCACAAGCAATTGTGCGCGGTAGGAGAGCGTTCCGTAGGCCTGCGAAGGTGTCTCGAGAGGGATGCTGGAGGTATCGGAAGTGCGAATGCTGACATGAGTAGCGATAAACAGCGTGAAAAGCGCTGTCGCCGAAAGCCCAAGGTTTCCTGCGCAACGTTCATCGGCGCAGGGTGAGTCGGCCCCTAAGGTGAGGGCGAAAGCCGTAGCTGATGGGAAACGGGTCAATATTCCCGTACCGACCTTGAATGCGATGGGGGGACGGAGAAGGTTAGGTGTGGCCGGGTGTTGGACGTCCCGGTTCAAGCGTGTAGGCGTGCCCGATAGGCAAATCCGTTGGGCTTAGCCAAGGCGTGATGACGAGACCTCTTTGAGGTTGAAGCCACTGATACCATGCTTCCAGGAAAAGCCTCTAAGCTTCAGTTCAAGGTTGACCGTACCGCAAACCGACACAGGTGGGCAGGGTGAGAATCCTAAGGCGCTTGAGAGAACTCGGGTGAAGGAACTCGGCAAATTAGCACCGTAACTTCGGGAGAAGGTGCGCCCCGGTAGGTTGTAGCGCCTCGCGCGCGAAGGCCGATGGGGTTGCAGATAAATGGTGGCTGCGACTGTTTAATAAAAACACAGCACTCTGCAAAGATGATGAATCGACGTATAGGGTGTGACGCCTGCCCGGTGCCGGAAGGTTAAGTGATGGGGTGCAAGCTCTTGATCGAAGCCCCGGTAAACGGCGGCCGTAACTATAACGGTCCTAAGGTAGCGAAATTCCTTGTCGGGTAAGTTCCGACCTGCACGAATGGCGTAACGATGGCCACACTGTCTCCACCCGAGACTCAGCGAAGTTGAAATGTTTGTGATGATGCAATCTACCCGCGGCTAGACGGAAAGACCCCGTGCACCTTTACTGTAGCTTTGCATTGGACTGTGATGAGGTTTGTGTAGGATAGCTGGGAGGCGTTGAAGCGCTGTCGCTAGATGGCGTGGAGCCGACGTTGAAATACCAGCCTGACGTCATTGCGGTTCTAACCTGGATCCCTTATCGGGATCGGGGACCGTGCATGGTAGGCAGTTTGACTGGGGCGGTCTCCTCCCAAAGAGTAACGGAGGAGTGCGAAGGTACGCTTGGCGCGGTCGGACATCGCGCTCAAAGTGCAATGGCAAAAGCGTGCTTGACTGCGAGACTGACAAGTCGAGCAGGTGCGAAAGCAGGTCATAGTGATCCGGTGGTTCTGAATGGAAGGGCCATCGCTCAACGGATAAAAGGTACGCCGGGGATAACAGGCTGATTCCTCCCAAGAGTTCACATCGACGGGGGAGTTTGGCACCTCGATGTCGGCTCATCACATCCTGGGGCTGTAGCCGGTCCCAAGGGTATGGCTGTTCGCCATTTAAAGTGGTACGTGAGCTGGGTTTAAAACGTCGTGAGACAGTTTGGTCCCTATCTGCCGTGGGCGTTGGAAGTTTGAGGGGGGCTGCTCCTAGTACGAGAGGACCGGAGTGGACGTGCCTCTGGTGTACCGGTTATGACGCCAGTCGTATCGCCGGGTAGCTAAGCACGGAAGAGATAACCGCTGAAAGCATCTAAGCGGGAAACTCGCCTCAAGATGAGACTTCCCGAGGCCTTGAGCCTCTTGAAGGGTCGTTGAAGACTACGACGTTGATAGGCGCCATGTGGAAGCGCAGCAATGCGTTGAGCTAAGGCGTACTAATTGCCCGTACGGCTTGATCCTATAGCCTTGAGTGCCACGCACTCACAGGCAACCCAAAAGCTGCGTTTGGCCAAAAGGCCGGACAATCGAAGCACCCAGAACACTTCACTTCTTCCGAACCGGGCACCGAGACCCCGGGGGCTCCTCCCCAGGAACCCCCAAGCCCCCCCTCCTCGGTGCCAAACCGCTTTGCCTTGCGGCCATAGCGTCTTGGAACCACCCCTTCCCATCCCGAACAGGACCGTGAAACGAGACCGCGCCGATGATAGTGCGGCAACCCGTGCGAAAGTAGGTCACCGCAAGGCTCCCCAAACCACAACGGCCCTGTCTGGATATCCCAGTCAGGGCCGTTGTACTTTGTGGACCGGCAAATCGATCTCCCGGGATGATCCGCGCCGTCCCTCCGCCGCCTGGAACGGATGCACGCGCGCGCCATCGCCGTGCATCGGTTGACAGAACAAACGGCATGTCGCTTAATTCATCCCGGTAGAAAATGTTTCACTCTGGGCAATACCGATGGAATTCATCCCATCGGTCAGGGCCGAGCGCGCCCGTTCGATGGCGCCAGAGACAGTGTGCAGTCACGAGGCGGATTTGGAAGGCGCGGTCCTGCGGTTCGAGGGCCGTTTTTCGATCAGGAACCTCGAAGGAGATGCACGCATGTCTGGAAACTTCACTCGCCGCCGGGTGCTGAGCGGCGCGGCCGCAGGCCTCGCGGCCTCCGCGATACCTCTGGGTTTCAGCAGATCAGCGGCCGCTGCGGATGGACCCATCGTGCTGGGCGTACCCACGTCCCAGACCGCAGCCGCCGGCGTCGCCGACGATCTCGACCATCTCAACGGCACGACGCTCGCGATGGAGGAGATCAACGCCGCCGGGGGTATCCTCGGCCGGCCCCTGAAACTCTTCGTCACCGATGTCGACAAGCTCTCGCCAGAGAGTTGCCAGCAGGCCATCGCCGCCTGCGTCGACGCCAAGGTCCACGCGATCTCCAACGCGTTCCTGTTCGTTCCGATCCCGGCGATGGACGCCTCGGCCAAGTATCGCTGCCCGTATCTGCAAGGCAATACGCAGCGCGCCGCGACCGATGCGTTCAAGGCGAATCCCGCCAAGTACAGTCACATCTTTCAGACCGACCCGTCGGAAGTGCACTACGGCTACACCTACCCGATCTGGCTGCAGGCCATGGAGGATTCGGGCAAGTGGAAGCCGAAGAACCGCAAGGTGCACATCGTCCAGGAGCAGGTCGGCTACTGCCAGACCATCTCCAAGGCGGCACAGGCTGCGTTGAAGAAGAGCAAATTCAACGTTGCTGCCGTCACCGACATCCAGTTTCCGGTGCAGGACTGGGCTCCCGTCATCCAGAAACTGAAGGAAGTGGATGCCGGAGCGATCATGATCGATCACTGGGTGGCAGCGGAATACGCCGCCTTCTGCAAGCAGTTCCGCGCCAATCCGGTCAAGGATTCGCTGGTCTACCTGCAATACGGCCCTTCGCAGCCGGAGTTCCTGACCCTCGCTGGCGAAGCTGCGAATGGTTTCTGCTGGAGCACGGTGCTGGGCGTCTACGCCGACGAGAAGGGCAATGCCTTCCGCGCGAAGTACAAGAAGCGTTTCCCCGGCATCATGGGGCTCGTCTACACCGGCAACGGCTACGATATCGCCTACTACCTCAAGGCCGCATGGGAAGCGACCAAGGACCCGAGCAACTTCAAGGCCGTGTGCGACTGGGTCCGCGCCAACCCCTATCGCGGCGTATGCGGCTACATGGACATGCGCAACCCCTACCAGGAGGCGGCGCATTTTCCCGACAACGGGTACGAGATCAGTGCGAAGGAACTGGAAAAGGGCATGAGCCAGCTCTATGTCCAGGTGCAGAACAAGGAGCACAAGATCATCTACCCGTACGAGATCAAGGAGTCGCAACTCCAGAGACCGCCCTGGTGGAGCTGAGCCAGTCGTCGCGCGATGGGCCCCTGTGTAGAGGAGCTCATCGCGTGGCGAGCAGCCGGGCACCACGCCTGCATCCGTTCGGCTTCATCCATCGATTCCGGTCGTGACACCGCAACAAGACGGCAAACCGCAGCAGCTGTTCGCGTGCGAAGGCATCCACCTCGACCTGGGGGGGCGCGAAATCCTGCACGGCATCAGCCTGGAGGTGAATCGCGGCGAAGTGCTGGGCATCATCGGTCCGAATGGAGCCGGCAAGACCAGCCTGTTCGAGGTGCTCTCGGGGCGCCTGCGGCCGAAGAGCGGTCGTGTCGTCTATGACGGCAGGGACATCACGCGCCTGCCGCTTCACGCCCGCGCCCGTCTCGGTATCGGTCGAACCTTTCAGACGCCGGTCGTGCCCGATGAACTGACGGTAGGAGAGACGTTCAAGGCAGCGCGGCAGGCTTTCGTCCCTTACCTCACGCGCTTCGACGCCGAGTACGGCGCGGAGCTGGTCGGCTTCAAGGTCGATCCGAGCCTGCCGACCGTCAAGCTCGAGACGCTCAATCGCCGCAAGTTGCTGCTCGCGTGCCTGATCATGCGGCGCCCGAAACTGCTGCTCATGGACGAGCCCGCGGCCGGACTCATCAACTCCGAAGTGGACGAGATCGACTACCTGATCCGCCTGCTGTCGAAGGAGATGAACATCACGGTCGTGATCGTCGAGCATCGCATCGAACTGCTCGAAACCATCGCCGATCGCGTGATGGTCATGGATGCCGGCGAGACCATCTCCCAGGGTTCCCTGGCCAAGGTGCTCGCCGATCCGAAGGTGCACGCAGCCTATTTCGAGAACGTGGTCGAGGGTAGCCTGGATGAGTGAGCGCGCCGAAGTGCTCCGCGTGAAGGGCCTGTCGGCCGGATACGGGCCCATGCGTGTGCTGCACGACCTCGACCTGGTGATCTACACCGGCGAACGCGTGGGCATCGTCGGGCTCAACGGACACGGCAAGTCGACGCTGTTCTACGCCATCGCCGGCCTGACCGACTGGCAGCGCGGGTCGATACAGCTCAACGGCGTCGAGGTGGGAAGGACCCGCAGCCAGGGCCCCGGGCGCTATACGCACCTGGTCGTGCGCCAGGGTCTCGCGCTGATCCCGCAAGGCGACGAGATCTTTCACGGGCTGAGCGTCGAGGAGCACCTCGATTCCGGCGCCTTCACGCCGCGCGCGTGGAAAGAGCGCGCGCAACGCAAGCGCCGTGTGCTCGAGATCTTCCCGCCACTGCAAAAGCTGATGCGCATACCCGTCGGGCGCCTGTCCGGCGGTGAGCGGCGCATGGTGTCGATCGGCCGCGGGCTCATGGCGGAGGCCGCCTTGTTCCTGGTGGACGAACCTTCGCTCGGTCTGGCGCCCAAGATCGGCAAAGGGGTGATGGACGCGTTGATCGGTGTCGATCTCGGCCAGTCGGCGATGGTGATTGCCGAGCAGAACGTGTCGCTGCTCGAGGGTCGCGTCGACAGGGTCATCGGCATGCATGCCGGCAAGCTCAAGGGCGAAGCCGCCGCGGCGATGTCCTTCCATACCCTTCGGGAGGCGTAGCGATGGACCTGTTCTTCATCGTCTCGAACGCCATCGTGCTCACCTGCATCTACGGCACGCTCGCGATCGGCATCTCGATCACCTGGTCCAGCGTCGGCCTGATCAACCTGTCCTACGGTTTCATCTTCGCCTTCGCCGGCTACGGCGCGTGGTATGCGGCGCAGTACCTGTCCACGAACGGTGCCGTGGTGCTCACCGCCGGCGTACTGGCAGGCGCGTTCGCGGGGGTGGTCGTCTGCGCACTCGCCTTCATCCCGATCCACGACAAGCCGAACTTCACCGTGCGCGGTTTGATCGCGACGCTCGCCATCAGCCTCATCGGCTCGCAAGGCCTCATGTGGTGGTTCGGTCCACGCTCGAAGAATCTGCCGGAAGTGTTCGGAAACTGGAGCATCTCGGTGGGCGACATGGCGCTCACCGCCGACAAGGTGGGCAACGTCGGTGCGTCGATCGTGTTCGTGTCGGCGGTGGTGCTGTGGATGCGCTCCAGCCGCCGTGGTCTGGAGATCCGCGCGATGATGATGAATCCCCACGCCGCGTCCATCGTAGGCATCGGCGTGCGCCGCACCGGCTTCTACGTCATGGCGATCACGGGTGGAATGGCAGGGCTCGCGGCGGTTCTCCTCTCGCAGACCTACTACATCTCCCCGTTCGGCGGCCTCACCCCCATGATCAAGGGGGTGAGCATCGCGTTGTGCGGCGGACTCGGCAGCGTGCAGGGCGCGGTGATCGCGGCCGCGATCCTCGGTTTGAACGAAGCGATCACCAGCGTGGTGCTGGGTGGGCAATACGTGCTCATCACCCAGTTCCTGCTCATCATCGCCGTGCTGCTCGTGCGTCCGCGCGGCATCGCCGGCATCCTCGATCGCGCACGGGAGGCCTGAGCTTGGCGAACTTGTGGCGCAATCCGCTGTTCGGCTGGGGCGTGGAGCGTGCCGAAGAACAGCTCCCGACGAATCCCCATCGGCCGCCGCAGGAACCGTGGGACGAGACCACGGAATCGCGTGTTCCGATGTTGCCCGTGGGCCGGCTGCGTCGCTACTACAAGTGGCCGGGGCACGGGGGCTGGACCTGGAAGCGCAAACGCTACTGGCCCACGCGGCGCCGCGTGCTCAACATCCGCGGGGAGTACAACCCCAAGACCCTGCGCCGTGAAAAGACCATCGTCGACAAACGGCCGATCTGGTGGGTGCTTGCGCTCGCCTTTCTGTCGATCGCGCCTTGGATCATGCCGGAGGACTACCGGAATACGTTGCTCACGGCAGGCGCCACGTTCGCCATCTATGCGGCGGTGAACCTGTGCTGGATGCTGATCATCGGCACGGCCGGCATCTATTCGCTCGCCAGTTTCGCGGTCGTGGGGTCGGCCGCATTCGGCACCGCATGGCTGTCGATCAACCTCGGCCTGCCCTGGTACGTGCTGCCGTTCATCGGCGCCGGCATCGGCCTCGTGTTCGGCTTGCTGATCGCCATCCCGGCCACGCGGCTCGACGGGTTCTACTACGCGCTGTTGACGCTGGGTCTCAACGAGCTGTGCCGCGTGTATACGCTGCAGTCGAAGCAGTTCGGCTCTTCGACCGGCGGCCTGTACGGTGCCTCGACGTACATACCCGAGACCTGGGACGATGCGAACCAGTCGCTGCTCGCCTACTTCGCCTGCCTGCTCCTGATGGTCATGGCGCTCGGACTGTTCCGCTTCGTCAACGGAAAGCGCATCGGCCGCATCCTGCGCATGGCGCCCGAGAAGCGCGAGGCCTTCGCGGAAGCGACCGGCGTGAATTTCCGCCAGGCCCGCGTGGTCGTGTTCCTGGTGTCCTCGATCGCGCTCGGATTCATCGGTGGCTTCTACACGTCCCATTACCGGGGCGTGTCGTTCTCGATCTTCAGTTTCGACACCGTGTTGCTGGGTGTCGCGATGCTGGTGATCGGGGGCATCGGGCGCGCGGAGGGCGCGGTGGCAGGTGCCGCGATCGTCGTGTTTCTCGACAAGGTGCTGATATCGCTGGGCCCCATCCGGCTGATCATCATCGGCTTGATCATGCTCGGCGTCGTGATCTTCCTGCGTGGCGGCCTGTTCGGCATCAAGCCCCAGTTCCGTGCCTGGCGCGAGAAGAAGAAGAGCGAACGCAGATCCACCCGTGCTGAAAAAGGAGGCGAGATGCTGCCCGAGGAAGCCACCGAGACCAAGGACAAGGACCTCATCTACTGGCGCCGCTACGACAAGATGCAGCGCGACTACCTGAAGAAGCTGGTGTCGCCCGAGATCATCGAGGAGCACCGCCGCGGCCCGCTCGGCCAGCACAGCGAGGCCCTCGAGCGCCTGCTGCTGTATTTCCGGCGTGCGCCGCAGTCCGACAAGTACGCGATCATCGCTGTCGAACCCTTCAAGGCGTACCGCATCGTTGCGCTCTCCGGTCATCGCGGCGTGGCGCCGCGCCTGGTGGAGGAGAAGACCTACGAATCCCAGGAAGCGGCGTACCACGGCGTCTTCATGCGACGCGTGCAGGATCTGCTCGAGTCCTGAGATGCGCTCCCGTCACATGCCTTCCCTTCGCGGCTCCTTGCGCGGATACCGGCCGCATCCGTCTCGATTCAACGCTCCGGAGCGTACATGGCACAGGTAAAGCTGTTCGGCTACGCGAACAAGATTTCCGTGAAGCCCGCGGAAACGATCGACTTCCACGTCAACGCGGACGGCACGACGCAAGCGCAGGCGCAGCTGGTTCGATTGATCCACGGCGACGAGCATCCCGCGGGGCCAGGACTGATCGAGGAAGAGATCGACTGCGATGCCAACGGCGAGTGGTCCGTGCGCAAGCAGTACACCCAGCTCGGCTCGTTCCTCGAAATCGCGGATCCCGAGGGTCGCTTGGCACTCGAAGGCAGTCTCACGCTGTGTGCATTCATTTATTCCAGCCTGCCGCTGGCGGGGTTGCGGCAGGCCCTCGTGGGCCGGTGGAACAATCAACGCAACTTCGGCTATTGCCTGGGCATCACCCAGCAGGGCCATCTCGAGTTCTGGGTGGGGCAGGGCGACGAGGTCGACTACGTGCAGACCGAAGTCCCGCTGATCGCGAAGATGTGGTACTTCGTCGCGGTGAGTTTCGATGCCGCATCCGGCCGTGCGACGATCCATCAGGAGAGCGTGGCGAACCGGTACAACAGCCTGCTGGGTCGCGTAACGCCGATGGACTACCGCTCGCACGTGAGCGAGGTGTTCCGGTTCCGGCAGAAACATCTCCCCGACACGCCGTTCCTGATGGCCGGCTCGCGCGACTGGCATGAGACGCGCGGCAACTTCGTGTCGCAGACCTTCTGCGGGAAGATCGACCGCCCTGCGGTGTACGACCGTGCGCTGGATTGGGACGAACTCGCGCTGCTGATGAAGGGCGGCACGCCGAGATCCGAAGGCCTGGTCGCCTGTTGGGACACGAGCGCGGGCTACACCGACCAGGGCATCGGCGACACCGTGGTGGACGTCGGTCCGCACGGCCTGCACGCCGAGGGCTACAACCGTCCGGTACGCGGGCAGACCGGCTGGAACTGGGGCGGCCGTAACGACTGCTTCCGCCTCGCGCCGCACGAGTATGGAGGCATCGAGTTCCACTACGAGGTGATGATCGATTCCAACTGGGAGGTCACGCGCAGCGTGACGTTGCCGGCGGGGCTGAAGAGCGGTGCCTACGCGATGCGGCTGCGCGCCGGCAACGGCCGCGGCCTGGGCGAGGAGTACATCGTCTTCTTCGTGCGGGCCGCGGTGCCGAAGGCGCCGATCGCATTCCTGTTTCCGACCGCCAGCTACCTTGCCTACGCGAACGAACACCTGAGCTTCGACGCGCAGATCATCCAGCCGATGACGGGACAGCCGCCGATCGTCACCGAAGTGGACATCGAGATGTACAAGAACAAGGAGTTCGGCCTGTCCACCTACGATGCGTGGGAGGACGGCAACGGCGTGTGCTTCAGCTCCTACCGGCGGCCCATCGTCAACATGCGCCCCAAGCATCGCATCTCGAGCATGGGTGTCACCTGGCAGTTCCCCGCGGACCTGTCGATCATCGCCTGGCTGGAGCACAAGGGCTACGACTACGAAGTGCTCACCGACGAGGATCTGCACCGGGAGGGTGTCGGTGCGCTCGAGCCGTATCGCTGCGTGCTGAGCGGCACGCACCCGGAGTACTACTCCGAGGCCATGCTCGATGCCACCGAGGACTACATCGCCGGCGGCGGGCGCTACATCTACATGGGCGGCAACGGGTACTACTGGAACATCGCGTTCCGACCCCACGAGCCCTGGATCATGGAAGTGCGCAAACTCGATTCCGGCATGCGTGCCTGGAACGCCCGGCCCGGGGAACACTACCTCGCGACCAGCGGACAGAAGAGCGGCCTGTGGAAGAACCTGGGGCGACCTCCGCAGAAGGTGGTGGGCATCGGCTTCATCGCGGAGGGCTTCGAAACCAGCCGTCCCTATCGCCGCATGCCCGACAGCTACCACCGTACGGTGGACTGGATCATGGATGGCGTCGAAGGCGAAATGATCGGTACCAGCGGGCTCGCCTACGGTGGCGCAGCCGGACTCGAGCTCGACCGCTACGACCTCACGCTCGGGACGCCGCCGCACGCGCGCATCCTTGCCTCCTCCGGCGGCCACAGCGACAACTATCTGCTTTCGATCGAAGAGATTCTGTATCCCTATCCGGGGCTCAGCGGGTCGCAGGACTATCGCATTCGCGGCGACATGGTGTACTTCTCGGCGCCCAATCATGGCGCCGTGTTCTGCGGCGGCTCCATCGCGTTCGGCCAGGCGCTGCCCGCGGAGGGCTTCAACAACAACGTCTCGACCGTGCTCGGCAATGTCGTCGATGCGTTCATCAAGCCCGGCCGGCTGCCGGGTGCCTTCTGGGTCAACAACGAGAAGCAGTGGCGGTGAGATCAACCTTCCTGCGCGACGGAGTCGGGCAGGAAGGGCGTGCCCGCGTGAGGCCCCCGTGCGCCACCGTGGTGCGTGCAACGCGGCCTATGCACGGATGTCGCCCCACGATCCGATCCGGCAGTCGATTCTTGTAACATCGGGGCGACCGTCCGACGCGGGCGGCCGTTTTCGATACGGGAAGATCACTGCATGAAACCGAGATTCGCTACCTGGTACGTCGCTGCGTGCCTGTTCGCCTGCCTGTTCACCCAGGCGGTGACTGCGCAGGAACCGGTCAAGGGCGGCACGCTCACCATGATCGCGCAGCCCGAGCCGCCGACCCTCGTCTCGGCCTTCAATTCGGCCGCACCGATCGGCATCGTCTCGACCAAGATCTTCGAAGGCCTGCTCACCTACGACTTCGACATGAATCCGAAGCCGGCGCTGGCGGAAACGTGGAAGGTCAGCGCGGACGGCAAGACCATCACGTTCAATTTGCGCAAGGGCGTGAAATGGCACGACGGCAAGGACTTCACCTCCGCCGACGTGCAGTTCTCGGCCATGAAGATCTGGAAGGAACTGCATCCGCGCGGCCGCTCCACCTTTGCGAAGGTCACGGCCGTCGAGACGCCATCCCCCTACGTCGCGGTGTTCAAGCTCTCCGAGCCTTCGCCGCCCCTGATGTCGGCCCTGACCAGCTACGAGGGCCAGGTCCTGCCCAAGCACCTGTACGACGGCACCGACATCGCCCAGAACCCCTGGAACAACAAGCCGATCGGGACCGGGCCCTTCGTGTTCAAGGAGTGGCAGAAGGGCAACTTCATCCAGCTCGATCGCAATCCCGCGTATTGGGACAAGGACAAACCCTACCTCGATCGCATCGTCTTCCGCATCATTCCGGACGCGTCGGCGCGCGCCGCGGCTCTGGAGACCGGTGAGGTGCTGCTCGGCGGCTTCAGCCCGGTACCGCTCAACGACGTGAAGCGCCTCGAGTCCACGGGCAAGTTCGACATCGAGACGCGAGGGTACGAATACCTCGCGCCGATGTTCCTGCTCGAATTCAACCTCGCCAACGCCTACCTCAAGGACAAGCGCGTGCGCCAGGCGATCGCCCACGCGATCGACCGTGACGTCATCGTCAAGACGATCTGGTTCGGCTTCGGCAAGCCGGCGGTCAGCGCAGTTCCGTCGGTGCTGACCCAGTTCCACGATCCGAGTGTCGCCAAGTACCCGTTCGACCCGAAGAAGGCCGAGCAGCTGCTGGACGATGCCGGCTTCAAGCGCGGCGCCGGCGGCAAGCGCTTCAAGCTGATCCACGATTTCCTGCCGTACGGCAACGACTATCAGCGTACCGCCGAGTACGTGAAGCAGGCGCTGGGCAAGGTCGGCATCGACGTCGAGATCCGCAGCCAGGACACGGCCGCGTTCCTGAAGCGTGTGTACACGGACAACGATTTCGAGATGACCAGCAATTTCTTCTATGCGCTGCCCGACCCGACCATCGGCGTGCAACGCATCTACTGGTCGAAGAACATCAAGAAGGGCGTGCCCTTCTCCAATTCCTCGGGGTACACCAATCCGGAGATGGACAAGGTCATCGAAGACGCGCAGGTCGAGCACGACCGGAAGAAGCGGCGCGAGTTGCTCAATCGCATGCAGCAGATCGCCGCAGAGGATCTGCCGGTGCTCGACCTGTTCGAGGTGCGATTCTTCACGATCGCCAACAAGCGCGTGCACAACCACACGAACTCGGCTGAAGGCGTCTACGCGTCCTTCTCGAACGTCTGGATCGCGAAGTAGCTGAAGAGCGGCTCCCGCCGCACCGCCGAATCAGCATGCCCCGCTTCGTCCGCTATCTCGCCTGGCGCCTGCTGCAGGCCATTCCCATCGTCGCCGGGATCGCGGTCTTCAACTTCATGCTGTTGCAGCTCGCCCCTGGCGATGCCGCGGACGTGCTGGCCGGCGAAGCCGGGGGTGCCACGCCCGAGTACGTGGCCGAACTCAAGGCCCGCTTCGGTCTCGACCAGCCGCTGCCGGTTCAGCTCGGCAAGTATCTCTGGAACGTCGCACGGCTCGATCTCGGATTCTCGTTTCGCCACAACATGCCGGTGATCGACCTGATCCTGTCGCGGCTTCCCGCGACGTTGCTGCTGATGGTTGCCGCCATCGTGCTCGCGTTCACCCTGGGGGTTTTCCTCGGCGTCACCGCGGCGCGCAACGTCAACCGTCCGCTCGACACGATCATTTCGGTCGGCGCACTGCTGGCCTACGCCACCCCGATCTTCTGGATCGGCCTCATGATGATCCTGCTGTTCTCCGTGCAGCTCGGCTGGCTGCCCTCGAGCGGCATGCGAACGATCGGCGCCGATCTCTCCGGTACGGCATACGCGCTCGACGTCGCCCGCCATCTCGTACTTCCCGCCTGTGCGCTGTCGCTCTTCTTCATGGCTCTCTACACGCGTCTCATGCGCGCGTCGATGCTCGAGGTCTATTCGCTCGACTACGTCACCACCGCCCGCGCCAAAGGCCTGTCCGAACGCAGGATCGCCTTCAAGCACGTTCTTCGCAACGCGCTGCTTCCCATGGTGACGATGCTCGGGCTTCAGATCGGATCGATGCTCGGCGGCTCGGTGCTGGTGGAGACCGTGTTCGGCTGGCCGGGTCTCGGGCGTCTCGCCTTCGAAGCGGTGTTTCAGCGCGACAACAACCTGCTGCTGGGCATCCTGCTGCTGTCCTCCGTGCTGGTGGTGCTCGTGAACCTCTCCATCGACCTGCTGTACGCGCGGCTCGATCCACGCATCGACGTGACCTGATCCATGAAGGAGTTCCTGCGCCGCTTTGCCCGCAACAAGGCTGCCGTCGCCGGCATCGTGATCCTGCTGCTGGTCGTCGCGATGGCACTGGTCGCGCCGCTTCTCTACCCCGACAGCCCCTGGGACATGGTGACGGAGCCGTTCCTCGCGCCGGGCACCGACCGGACCCATCCGCTCGGTTCCGACATGATGGGCCGCGATCTCGCGGCGGGCATCTTCCACGGCGCCCGCGTGAGCCTGGTGATCGGCATCGTCGCCACGCTCGTCGCGCTGTCGGTCGGCATCGTCATCGGTGCGATCGCCGGTTACTACGGCGGCTGGGTCGACAATCTGCTGATGCGCGTGACGGAGCTGTTCCAGACCATTCCCGCCTTCATCTTCGCGATCGTGCTGGTGTCCATCTTCCAGCCGTCGGTGACGAGCATCGTGCTCGCGATCGGCACCGTGTCATGGCCGCCTGTGGCGCGTCTCACGCGCGGCGAATTCCTCACGCTGCGCAGCCGCGAGTTCGTCCAGGCCTGCGTCACCGTCGGCATGGGCGACCTGCGCATCATCGTGCGGCACATCCTGCCCAATGCGCTGGCGCCGATCATCGTGACCGGATCGTTGATGGTGGCCACCGCGATCCTGACGGAGGCGGGGCTTGCCTTCCTCGGCCTCGGCGACCCCAACGTGATGAGCTGGGGCACGATCATCGGGGCCGGTCGCGAAGTGCTGCGCACGGCCGCCTACGTCACGACGATTCCCGGCATCGCGATCCTGCTGACCGTGCTGGCGCTCAATCTCGTCGGTGAAGGCCTGAACGATGCGCTCAATCCGAAGCTGAAGAATCGATGAGCGTACCGCTGCTCGAGGTCGACGACCTCCAGACCCACTTCTTCACCCGCGCCGGCGTGGCGAAGGCGGTCGACGGCGTGAGTTTCCAGATAGCGGCCGGGGAGACGCTGGCGCTGGTGGGCGAATCCGGTTGCGGCAAGTCCGTGACTGCGTTCTCGATCCTGCGGTTGATCGCGGATCCGCCGGGTCGCATCGTCGGCGGCCGCATTGTCTTCGAGGGTCGTGATCTCCTGGGCGCGAGCGATGCCGAGATGCGCACCGTGCGCGGGAATCGCATCGCGATGATCTTCCAGGAGCCGATGACCGCGCTCAATCCGGTGTTCACCATCGGCGATCAGATTGTCGAAGCCGTGCGGCAGCATCGTGCTCTCGATCGACGGGTCGCATGGCGACGTACCGTCGAGCTGCTCGAGCGGGTTCGCATCCCCGACCCGGAGCGCCGCGCTCACGACCACCCGCATCGCCTGTCCGGCGGCATGCGCCAGCGCGCTATGATCGCCATGGCGCTCGCCTGCGAGCCGAAGCTGCTGATCGCGGACGAGCCGACCACGGCGCTCGATGTGACGATCCAGGCCCAGATCCTGGATCTGATCGACGAGCTGAAGCGCGACCTCGGCATGGGCGTGCTGCTCATCACGCATGATCTGGGCGTCGTCGCGCAGCACGCCCAGCGCGTTGCCGTCATGTATGCGGGGCGCATCGTCGAACAGGCTCCCATCGCGGAATTGTTCGCTCGGCCGCTGCACCCCTACACGCGAGGTCTCATGGCTTCGATTCCGAAGGCCGGCATGGAATTCTCAGGACGGCTCGCGGAGATCGAAGGCATGGTGCCCGCCTTGACCGCCATGCCTGCTGGTTGTGCTTTCCAGCCGAGGTGTCCACAGGCGCTTGCGCGCTGCCGGCAGGAACGGCCGGAACTGCTGGGCACCGCTCAGCATCGCGACGTTGCCTGTTTTGCCGCGATGCCGGAGTCCGTGCATGAGTAATCCGATCCTGTCGGTCGCTGAGCTCGAAATGCATTTCCCGACGCGCGCCGGCGTGGTGCGTGCGGTCGATGGTGTTTCGCTCGACGTCGCACCGGGCGAAACGCTCGGCCTCGTGGGCGAATCCGGCTGCGGCAAGAGCACGCTCGGCAAGACGGCCATGCGCCTGACCAAACCGACGGCCGGCTCGATCCGGCTCGAGGGCGTCGAGATCTCCGAATTGTCGCGCAGCGCACTGCGGCCCATGCGGCCGAAGTTGCAGATGATCTTCCAGGACCCGTACGCATCGCTCAATCCGCGGCTCACCGTGGGGCGAACGCTCGAAGAGCCCTTGATCGTGCATGGGCGAGGCAGCGCGGCCGAGCGGCGCGATCGCGTACGCTGGCTCATCGACAAGGTGGGATTGCGCCCGGAAGCGCTGCAGCGCCATCCCCACGAATTCTCCGGAGGCCAGCGGCAGCGCATCGGCATCGCCCGCGCGCTCGCCCTCGACCCGAAGCTCGTGATCTGCGACGAACCCGTGTCCGCGCTCGACGTGTCCGTGCGCGCGCAGGTCATCAACCTGCTCATGGATCTCAAGCGCGATCTCGGGCTCGCCTACCTCTTCATCTCGCACGACCTGTCGGTGGTCGAGCACGTCTCCGACCGGATCGCGGTCATGTACCTCGGCAAGATCGTGGAACTGGCCGATCGGCGTTCACTGTGGACGCAGCCGCTCCATCCGTACACGCGCGCATTGATCGCCGCGGTGCCCGTCGCGGACCCGGCCGCGCCTGCCCGGTCACGGATCGCGAAGCTGGAGGGCGATCTCCCCAGCCCACTCGATCCACCCAGCGGCTGCCGCTTCCGGACCCGCTGTCCGATCGCCGTCGCCGCGTGCGCCGAACGTGAGCCGCTTCTGAAGGAACTGGCGCCAGGCCACCGGGTAGCCTGCGACCGGGTGGCCGCCGCGTGAACCGGTAACCCGGTCGCGTACCTTAGCCGTGCTTGAACACCACCGTCTTCGAGTTGCAGAACTCGCGCAACGCTTCGAAGCCCTTCTCGCGCCCGTGTCCCGACTTCTTCACGCCGCCGAAGGGCAACTCGATGCCGCCGCCGGCACCGTAGCCGTTCACGAACACCTGGCCGCAACGCATGGCCTTCGCCACGCGCATCTGGCGGGCACCGTTGCCTGACCAGATACCTGCCACCAGGCCGTAGTCGGTGCCGTTCGCGAGCTTGATCGCGTCGGCTTCGTCGTCGAAGGGGATCGCGGACAGCACCGGTCCGAACACTTCCTCGAACGCGAGCGAGTTGTCGCGGGGCACCGGTCCGAACAACGTCGGCGCGACGTAGTAACCCTCGGAGGGTACGCCGTCCGCCACCTTCGCTTGCGCGAGCACGCCGATGCGGTCCGCGTTGGCCCGATCGATGAAACCCGTCACGCGCTTTTTCTGCGTCGAACTGATCAGCGGTCCGCAGTCGAGGTCCATGGTCGCCGACCCCACGCGCAATTGCGCGAAGCGTTCGGCGACGCGCCCGATGAACTTGTCGTAGATGGCCTTCTGCACCAGCACGCGGCTGCCGGCGGAGCAGGTCTGACCGCCGTTCTGCACGATCGCATTCACCACGACCGGAATCGCTGCCTCGAAGTCGGCATCGTCGAACACGATCTGCGGCGACTTGCCGCCGAGTTCCAGCACGCAGCCGATGTGATTCTTCGCGGCCGCGATCTGCACCAGCGTGCCCACTTCCGGCGAGCCGGTGAAGGACAGGAAATCGATGCCCGGGTGCCCCGACAATGCGGCGCCGGCCTCTTCGCCCAGACCGGTGACCACGTTCAGCACGCCGGGCGGGAAACCGACTTCCTGCGCCAGTTGGGCCAGGCGCACGGGCGTGAGGCACGCTTCCTCGGCGGGTTTGAGAACCGTGCAGTTGCCCATCGCGAGCGCGGGCGCAACGGTCCGTCCGAACATCTGTGCCGGATAGTTCCAGGGGATGATATGGCCCGTGACGCCCTTCGGTTCGCGCAGCACGGTGACCATGTAGCCTTCGAGGAACGGGATCACGTCGCCGTGGAACTTGTCCGCGGCGGAGCCGTAGAATTCGAAGTAGCGCGCGGCGGCCGTGATGTCGGCACGGGCCTGTTTCATGGGCTTGCCGGTGTCGGCGGCCTCGAGCGCGGCGAGCTCGTCGAAGTGCTCGAGGATCTTCTGCCCGAGCTTCACCATGAGCCGTCCGCGCTCCACGGCGGTCGTGCGGGCCCAGGGACCCTCTTCGAAAGCGCGACGCGCTGCCTTCACGGCCGCGTCGATGTCAGCAGAGGTGCCGCGGGCGATGCGAGCGAACACCTGGCCGTCGTTCGGGCTCACGACGTCGAGGGTGCGACCGTCGGAGGCAGGCTGCCACCGACCGTCGATCAGGTTTTCCCGCGTGATGATGGTTTCCTGCACGCTCGCGCGCACTGTGCTCACACTCATGGTCGTTCCTCGAAGGGTCGTGGTGGTGGCGAAACCGGCATTCTACCGTCACCCTCGGTCCTGCCTGGTCCGGAGGTGCGGTTCACCACCGATGGCATCATTGACCGGGAACCTTCGTTCGATCGCGAGGGTCGCGAGAAAGGTGCCCGATACCGGCTTGGTTGCGAACTTGCTGAACGCCAGAATCAAGCCGCAAATTGCCGTCGAACATGGTCGTCGATCCACGACACTGGAGCAATTCCGAAACGTGCCGATAACTCCTCAATCCATTGACTTCAACAGCGCGCGGCAAGGCGATGCGGCGCGTTTCCGGCCATGCGGGCGAATGCGCAATTGAAGGCGGCGGTCCTGTTCGTGACCCCGGCGCTGGTGGCGATCGTCGCCTATCTCGCGGCGCCTGCGGTCGCCGAACTGCCGCCGGAACTGGCCGGCCTGAGACGACTGGGGCCGATCGTGGCGCTGGTGTTCGCGGCGGCCATGGCGATCACGTTCACCCGTGGTCGGGTGCTGCTCGGCGTGCTGACCCTGGCGCTGGCGTACACGGGTTTCGAATTCGCCGCCCACGCGGAGCCCGCGAGCCATCTGGCGCGAACGATCTACGCGGCGATCGCCATTCTCGTGCCGCTGAACCTGGCGGCGTTGAGCCTGCTCAAGGAGCGGGGCCTTGCATCGCGCTGGGGTGTCCGTCGCATGGGGGCGATCCTCCTGCAGGCGGGGGTCGTCATGATTCTCTCCACCGGCCAGCCTACCGGCGTGACCATGCTCGCGTGGTCGGCGCCGAAATCCCTGGCGTTCCTGAGCTTCGGTCCGATCCCGCCGCTCGGCGGTCTGGCCCTGCTGGCAGGGGTCGTGGCTGCCGTGGTGGCGACGTTCCTGCACCGCTCGGCCATCGAAGCCGGTCTTGCCGGCGCCATCGCGGCCGTAGGACTCGCCCTGCACGAGGCCGCCGTGCCGATGGCGTTCGAAGTGTTCCTCGCCTTCGGCGGCGTGATGCTCGCGGTGGGTGTGCTGCAGGACGCCTTCCGCCTCGCCTTTCGCGACGAGCTCACCGGCCTGCCGAGCCGGCGTGCGCTGAACGAACGGCTCCTTGCCCTCGGCGAGCGCTACGTGATCGCGATGGTCGACGTGGATAACTTCAAGCAGTTCAACGACCGCTGGGGCCACGACGTCGGCGACCAGGTGCTCAAGATGGTGGCAGCCCACCTGGAGCGGGTCGGCGGCGGACGCGGCTATCGCTACGGAGGCGAGGAGTTCGCGCTGGTGTTCGGGGGCCGCAGTGTGCGCGACGTGGTGCCCCACCTCGAAGCGGTGCGCGCCGCGATCGAACAGTACGCGCTCGCAATCCGATCGCCCGACCGCCCCAAGGACGCCCAGAACGCCCGCCGCGCCCGCAATGCGCGCTCGCGCAAACACTCGGTCTCGGTCACCGTGAGCATCGGCGTGGCCGAGCCGGGCGAGCGCAACACCTCGCCCGAAGCCGTGTTGCGTGCGGCCGACGCCGCGCTCTATCGCGCGAAGGACAAGGGCCGCAATCGCGTCAGCCGCTGAGGACGCTCGGTACTTCGAGTCGTTCTCGTCGGCCGCCGCCTTGAACGTGTTCCCCCCGAGCTGCCGGCCGTTGCTCGGGGGGAACACGCGCGAACCGTCCAGTGCCGCGTCGCGCAGTTGCGCTTCGTAGCGCGTCGATCACCATACAGGTCACGATCGATTACCATCGCGGCCACGATCGAACTGGAGTAGAGCAATGGCCGCAGCCCCTGTCTCGGGATCCTACGACTACGTCATCATCGGTGCGGGAACGGCCGGTTGCGTGCTGGCCAACCGGCTCTCGGCCGACGCCTCGGCGCGGGTCCTGCTCGTGGAAGCGGGCGGTCCCGACGACTACTTCTGGATCAACATCCCCGTGGGATATCTGTTCACCATCGGCAACCCGCGCACCGACTGGTGCTTCAAGACCGATCCCGAACCCGGCTTGAACGGTCGCAGCATTCTCTACGCACGCGGCAAGGTGCTCGGTGGCTGCTCCTCGATCAACGCGATGATCTACATGCGCGGGCAGAAGAGCGATTTCGACCATTGGGCCGAGCTGGGCAATCGCGGCTGGGGCTGGGACGACGTACTGCCGATCTTCAAGCAGTCCGAGGACTACGTGCATGGTGCCGACGAACTGCACGGTGCGGGCGGCGAACTGCGCGTGGAGGAGCGGCGCGTCTCTTGGGAGATCCTCGACGCGTGGCGCGATGCGGCCGAGGAATGCGGCATCCCCAAGATCCCCGAGTTCAATCGCGGCGACAACTTCGGCAATGCCTACTTCCAGATGAACCAGAAGCGCGGCATGCGCTGGAGTGCGACGAAGGCCTTCCTGCGGCCGATCCAGCATCGCCCCAATCTGCAGGTCATCACCGGGGCGCACGCTCAGCGCATCACCATCGAGCAACGCGACGGCGTCAAACGCGCGAGCGGTGTCGTGCTGCGCCTGAGCGACGGATCGACCGTCGACGTTGCGGCGCGGCGCGAAGTGGTGATCGCGACCGGTGCGATCGGCTCCCCCCAGTTGCTTCAGCTCTCGGGCGTGGGTCCGGGACCGCTGCTGCAGCAACACGGCATTCCGTTGGTGCACGAGTTGCCGGGCGTCGGCGAGAACCTGCAGGACCACCTGCAGATCCGCACGGTGTACAAGGTGCACGGCGTGGTCACGCTGAATCAGCGCGCCAATTCGCTGTTCGGCAAGGCCGCCATGGGCCTGGAGTATCTGTTGTTCCGCACCGGCCCCCTGACCATGCCGCCTTCGCAACTCGGGGCCTTCGCGAGGAGCGATCCGTCGCAGCCCTCCGCGAACATCGAGTGGCACGTCCAGCCGCTTTCCCTCGATAAATTCGGGGAACCGCTGCACTCGTTTCCAGCGATCACGCCCTCGGTCTGCAACCTGCGACCGTCCAGTCGCGGCTGGATTCGCATCCGTTCCACCGACGCGCAAGCGGCACCGGAGATCCGACCCAACTACCTCGCGACCGAGGAGGACAGGCGAATTGCGGTTGACGGCCTGCGCTTTACCCGCCGCATCATGGCTGCCAAGGCACTCGCGCGCTATCGACCGGAGGAATGGAAGCCGGGACCGGATGTGCAGGACGAAGCACAGCTCAGGCACGCCGCCGGCGACCTGGGTACGACCATCTTCCATCCCGTCGGCACCTGCAAGATGGGACATGACCCGATGGCGGTGGTGGATGATCGGTTGCGCGTGCACGGCATCGGGGCGCTGCGCGTGATCGATGCTTCGATCATGCCGAGCATCACGTCCGGCAATACGAACGCGCCCACCGTGATGATCGCCGAGAAGGGTGCCGCCTTCATGCTCGAGGACGCCAGGCGCGGGTGACGGGTTCCGCGGTGCCGCCGATGTGCGACACCGCGACGGCGGACGATTTTTCTAGCCGCTGCGGGAGTGCGCGGGTGGCGAGTGCGTGAGGTTTCGAGCGCGGCTCGCGCTCGGACGTTGCGGATCGCAGACGAAAGCACAGTCGCAGGCGGCCGACACTCGGGTGTCGTGGCGAGGCCAGGTAACTGAAAATTAGGCGATCGCAAATCCTGGCACGGCCCTTGAGATGGTGTGGGATGTGGCGGCTTGTTACCGCCCGTCCGTTCCAACCATAGAAGGAGACCAACCGATGAAGCCGATCAACAAAGAGAAGCATCGCAACCGCGCGCTGGCCGCGCTGCTGACCGCGGGTGCCCTGACTGCCGTGGGCATGGGCCCCGCCGTGGGCGCACCACCGAAGTCCGAAGAGATCTCGGCGATGTTCAAGAAGGCCGATGCCAACGCTGACGGCGCCGTGACCAAGGACGAGTTGTCTGCCGTGGATTCCGGGCTGAGCGCCAACTTCGAGAAGGCCGACGCCAACAAGGACGGCAAGCTGTCCCTTCGGGAGTTCTCCGGCCTGTTCAGCTGATCAGCCGGCTTCCTGTCAGGCGTTCCTCCCTCCGGCACGGATGCATCGTGCCGGCTCCGCGCTTCATTCGGGCCGCGGAGCTTTCGTGGGTCGCTGTGCGACCCATTCTTTTGGGCACTGACCGTCGCTACGATTGGCCAGGCGTCACCGTGAGCGTGCCGCTGATCACCACCCGATCAGCCGCCCTGACCCAGACGTTGTAGACACCGCCCTCGGCGAGTTCACCGCCACCGGTGAGTGTCTCGTCGACGAACACTGGCGCCGTGAAGCGCACGTCCACGGCGACGCGTGCCGCGATCTCGCGTGAGAACGTCGCGTCGATCGAGCGCCACAGGGCATTGAGCGACAACGTTCCATGGGCGATGCGCCGCCCGTAGGCCGTGGTGGCAGCAAAGGCTTCGTCCAGGTGGATCGGATTCGAATCCCGCGTGAGCGGTCCGTAGGCGACCAGCATTTCCTGGCGGATCGTCAGCGTCGCTTCGACGAGTTGCGGTGGCAGATCCATCACGCCGCCCACAGGATCGTCATTTCCGCATCGAACAGCGGTCCGTCCCTGGCGGCCGCAGCCACCGCCAGCGTGAGTCGCCGCCGCTCGCCACGCAGTTCCTTCGCCACGCAGGAAAGCGTCGCTGCGACCTGGTCACCCTCGGTGATCGCGCGATGCAGGACCAGCCGTTGTCGCGCGTGGATGTTGCCCGGTGGCCGCTCTGGCAGAATCGTGAGGTAGGCTCGCATCGCGAAGGCCATCGCGAATCCACCCGGCGACGGGGTGTCCGGCGCGTCGGGAAAAGCCGAACGCCACTGCGCGAGGAGATCGGCGTCGACCGTCTCCTCGTGGCGTCCGAGCGCCGAGCCCGCCGTGAAATCCTCGAAACGCATCATCGCCAAGGCCGGGCACCTTTCGAAATCCCGCTACGATCCGATTCCACGTCCATGCAAACCATCTCTCGCCTCACGTTCCGCGCGGCAGTATGCCCGGTGCCCGGATGCCCGTCATCCGAGCCATCCGCGTGAGGTCCGCGCCCGAGGTTCACCCTGCCGCATCGGGTCCGAAGGTCGAGGCGAACGTCCGGTCACACTGGTTCGCGGTCTCTGGGTTGGTCGGCGTTGCGGTGAGCCTCGGCACCGGACACGTATGTGCCCGTCTTGCGTTCACCCATGGGGTCACGGTGATCACCGCTGCCACCGTGCGTTCGGTGTGCGCCGGCCTGTTGCTGCTCGCGCTCCTCGTCTTGCGTCGCGCGTCACCGTTGCCGCTGCCGCGCGAGTTCCGTGGGATGCTGCTGCTCGGCCTGTGCGTCGTGGCGCAGACGCTGCTCATCCAGTTTGCCGTGACCCGCCTGCCGGTCACGCTCGCGATCCTGGTGTTCTACACCTACCCGTTTCTCACCAGCGTCGCGACGAGCCTGCTCGGCGAGCATCGCCTCTCGGCGCAACTGGTGGCAGCGCTCCTGGCGGCGTTCGCGGGACTCGTGCTGGTGCTGGGCGTCGGCGCGCAGCCGGTGGACGCCCTCGGCATCGCCGCGGCCTTCGGGGCCTCGGTGAGCTTCACCGCGGCGCTCGTGCTGACACCGCGGCTCGCGCCCAAGCTCGACGCGCCCATGCGCACTTTCTACATGGTGGGGACTTCGGCGATCGTGTTCGTGATCATTGCGGCAGCGACCGGGCGCTTCGAGCCACCGGTCGGTGCAGCCGCCTGGACGGGACTCGTCGGTCTATCGCTGCTCTACGCAGTCGGCATCGTGAGCCTGTTCCTGCTCCTGCCATTGCTCGGACCGGTGCAGACGGCCGTGGTACTCAATCTCGAACCGGTCGCGGTGGCGATCGTGGCCTGGGTCGCGTTGGGCGAGGCGCTGACACCATTGCAGGTGGTGGGCGGGCTGATCGTCGTGGTCGCCGTGATCGCCTACCAGGTGCGTGCACGCAGGGGTGGACGATGAAAGGTCACGCGATCGCGTCCATCGTCTGGGTGGGACTGCTCGCGGGCGGCTGGTATGCGTTCGAGCACTTCGGGCGTTCGACGCCCACGGTCCGGGGTTGCGAGAGCGGTGGCGCGGCGCGGGAGATCGTCGTCGAAGCGGCCCGCGACGGCCACTATTATCTCGAGGGTGCGGTGAACGATGTGCCCGTGCGCTTTCTCGTCGACACCGGTGCCAGCTACGTCACCGTCGGTCCCCGCGAGGCCCTGGACGCGCGAATACCGGACGGCACGCCGGCCGTTTTCGAGACCGCGAATGGTCGCGTGGAGGGACGGCTCGTGAGGCGACAGAAAGTTCGCGCGGCCTGCCTGGAGATGGACGACATGACGGTGGCCGTGAATCATGGCCTCAGCGACGTGTCGCTGCTCGGGCAGAATTTCCTGCGCAACTTCGAGGTGATCCAGAGCAACCGGGAACTCCGGTTGCGGGTGAGGCCCTGAGGGGACGTTCCCCCCGATAGGCCGTGCGGCCTCTCCCCCGGGGGGCCAGGCCTCTTGGGACGGCCCGGCGAGTCCTCCAGTTACTTCGGTCGCGGATCGTCGGCCGGATGCACGTAGGTGATGCCGCTGCCGGGGCCGAAACCCATTTCCTGGATGATGACCGTCTCGCCGCGCGTGGCGGAGAAGTGCGGTACGTTTGCGGGCGTCGAGTAAAAGCTGCCTGCCGGGAAGGCCTGGAGTTTCGACTCGTCGAACTCCTCGCCTGCCGCGGAGTAATAGGTACCCTGGAGCACCGTCACCACACGCGCATCGGGATGAGCGTGCGGCGGCAGCTTGTAGCCGGGCGGGATCTTCGCCCGGAAGATGAACGCCCCGGGCTTCGACGGGTGGCCGTAGATCATCATCAGGTCCATGCCCGGCGGTACCGACGTGTTCGGCGTCCAGCGTTCCTGGCCGAGCTCGATCACGTCGTTCATGGAGGCGGTATCGCCGGCGCTGGCGGGCGCCGCTGCTGCGATGGCACATACCGCCAATGCGGCAATCCCCAAGCTCCTGGTCACGAATCGTCCTCCTCGGTTGTTCTGGTGAAATGCACTCGCGCGACGTGCTCAGGCGGGAGACAACGCCACCCGCGTGACGCCGGATTCTTCGACGCGAAGATACTCTCCCCGTTCGTACCAGTCGGCCAGCACCCAGCGCTCGCAGGCATGGCCATCGACGAGGTGGTCGTGCCGCGCGGGACGATGCGTGTGGCCGTGGATCAACCGCGGCGGATAGTCGGCCGCTCGCAACGCGTCGTCCACGGCGGTGGCGGTCACATCCATGATCTCGGCGGGCTTGTCCTGTTTCTGCCGATCACTCTGCGATCGAACCTGGCCCACCTGGGCCTGGCGCGCAGGCACGGGCAGCGCGAGAAACTGTCGCTGTACCTCCGCGTTGCGCACATGGGCCCGGAATGCCTGGTACGCCTTGTCGTCCGTGCACATCGTGTCGCCGTGCATCAGCAGCGTTCGCGTGCCGTAGAGATCCACGGTCGTCGGGTCGTCGAGCAATTCGGCGCCGGTCGCTGCGGTGAATCCGGCGCCGACGAGAAAGTCGCGGTTGCCGTGCATGAAGCGCACGCGCGTCCCCCCATCCGCGACGCATCGCAGCGCACCGGTCACGTCGCGATTCAGCGGCTCGCCGATGGAATCGTCGCCGATCCAGAATTCGAACAGATCGCCGAGCACGTACAGGGCGTCGGCGCGAGGCGCGATCTCGGCCAGGAAATCGAGGTACAGCCGCGTGATGCCGGGCCGCGAATCGGAAAGATGCAGGTCGCTGACGAAAAGGGCGTGCGGCGCCTCGGGGTTCACCCGATCACTTCCGCGCTCTTGATCACGACGTCGTCCACGGGCACGTCGCGATGGAAACCCTTGTTGCCGGTGGTCACCTTGCGGATCTTGTCGACGACGTCCTGGCCTTCGACCACCTTGCCGAACACGCAGTAGCCGTACTCCGCCTGGGTCGGGGCGCGGAAATCGAGGAAGTCGTTGTTGCCGACGTTGATGAAGAACTGGCTCGAAGCCGAATGCGGATCGGGCGTGCGCGCCATCGCCACCGTGTAGGCGGCGTTCTTGAGACCGTTGTCGGCCTCGTTCTTGATCGTGTCGCGGGTGGGCTTCTGCTTCATGCCGGGTTCGAAACCGCCGCCCTGGACCATGAAGCCGTCGATCACCCGGTGGAAGACGGTGTTGTCGTAGTGGCCGTCCTTCACGTACTGGAGGAAGTTGGCCACGGTGAGCGGGGCCTTGGCGGCGTCGAGTTCGAGCGCGATGGTGCCGAGCGAAGTGTGAAGTTTGACCATGGATGCCATTTCCTCAGTTGGCCGGGAGTACGCGAGCGTCTTCGATGAGGATCGCGCTCTGGGGGACGTCGGTCGGGAAGGGGCCGCCGGGGCCGGTCTGGACCGACACGATCTTCTGCGCCACGTCCATGCCCTGCACCACCTTGCCGAAGACGCAGTAGCCGTAGCCGCGCTGGTTCGGCGCCCTGTAGTCGAGGAACGGATTGTCGACCACGTTGATGAAGAACTGCGCTGTGGCCGAATGCGGGTCCGGCGTACGCGCCATCGCGAGCGTGCCGGCCGAGTTGCTGAGCCCGTTGGCCGCCTCGTTGGTGACCGGATCGCGTACGGGCTTCTGCTTGTAGTCCGGGGTGAAGCCGCCGCCCTGGACCATGAAGCCGGGGATCACGCGATGGAAGATGGTGCCCTTGTAGAAGCCGTCGCTCACGTAGCGCAGGAAATTCTCGACGGTCTTCGGCGCCTTGTCGGCATACAGCTCGATCACGATGGTGCCCGCGGTGGTCTTCAACTCGACCTGCGGATTGGCGGCGTGCGCGGAAATGGAAACGATTGCGGCGACGAGAAACGTCGCCGCGAGGCTGATGAAACGCATGTTGAAGCTCCTCCGGGGGTTGATTCCGAACTCAGGCTGCGCCTTCGTAGACGATCTTCCAGCCCGAGCCCTCGCGCTGCCAATACTGCCGCTTCTTCATGACGTTCGACAAGTTGCTGCTCGAATAATCCTGGGTGAAGTTGACCACGGCGAGCGGTTCGCGGCCTGGATAGAGGAACATGCTCACCGTGTCCAGCTTGACCTTGACCCAGGTCTTGCCCGAGTTGACCGCGCGCTTCTGCGCCGCCCACTCGGCGAAACTCGACGTGCCGGTGGAGAACGTGGGCGCGTAGTGCTCGAGGTATTTCTCGGTCTGCAGGCTTTCCCAGTCCTTGCGCCACTGCTCGACCGAAGTCTCGAGGCTCGCGCGCACGCGCCCGAGATCCTGCTCGGCGACCCAGTCCACGCCGCCGGAGATGATCACCGGTGTCACGCCGATCTGCAGGTCGCGCGCAATCATGGTCAGGTCTTCGTTGGTGAGCACGACGCAGCCGTCGGAGGCGCGCGGCGGCCGGCTGTAGGTGTCCTTCGGCGTGCCGTGCAGCCAGATGCCGTGGCCGTCGCGGCCCTGGCGGCGATCCCATTCGTTCGGGTAGCTGATGGGGTAGGCGCCGGTGCCGTAGAAGTCGCCCACCCTGCTCGTCGGCAGGTTGCCGGTCACCTGGTACACGCCGAGCGGCGTCTTCTTGTCGCCTTCGCGCACCTTGTCGATGCCGTTCTTGCCGATGGTGATGTAGTAGTCCGCCACGTATTGCGGCGTGCCGTCGCGGTTCGCGAACACGTAGAGCGACGAGCGCGACGTATCCACGACGATCGCGAATTTCTGTTCCGGCGCGAGCTTCAGCAGGTAGCGCGGCAGGCGATCGCGCGGGGTCTCGTTCTGGAGCCGCTGGATCCGCGCCTTCGCTTCCTCGCGCAGGTCGCGCAGGCGGTCTTCGGGGCCATTGGGGGCGCTGCCGAGGGTTTCGATGGGGCGCGTGCGTGCGAGCAGCAGGTCGCCCTTGATGAGTTGCGCGAGCCGGAAATCCGGCTTCGCGGCGATCAGCCGGTCGAGTTCGGCCTGGGCCGAGCCGATGCGGTCGCCCGCGATGTCCTTGAGGATCGCGACGACTGCGGCTTCGGCCCCGTCGAGGCGGCGGTCCACCTGTGCGGTCGTGCGCAGGGGCTTGCTGCTCATGGCGAGCGTGTCCGCCGTCAGCGCACCGGCGGCGGCGAACGCGGAAACGATGGCGAGCCCGCGCGACAACGTGTGACCGCGACGCGTCATCGGCCGAGTTCTTCCTGCTGGATCAGCCAGCGCCCGCCGGAACGCACCATCGTGAGTTTCTTCATGCTGCTCGACTTCAAGGTTTCGGATTGATACACCTGACGGAAGGTTACGATGGCTTCGTCGGGACTGGCAAACGTGACCTTCGCGCCCTGCGCCTGCACGTTGATTCGCTTGCCTTTCACCACCCGGTCGCGCCGGGACTGTTCCCAGGCAGCCCGGTTCTGGCCCCCGGGCGCCTTGAAACCGGGCCCGTAGTAGTCCAGGTAGGTTTTCGCGTCGCCGCTGGACCACGCCTTGGTCCAGCCTTCTACGGCCTTCAGGACCTCTTCTTGAGGATCGGTGTCCTTGCCCTTGGCCGCGGGCGGAGCCGTCCCGGAGGTACCGGCCTTCTGGGCCGCCGGCACGGCCGGAGGAATCGCGGCGGGGGCGACCGGCTTTGCCGGCGCGGCAGTGGAACTCCCCGCCGGCGTTGCCGCGGCCGGGCCGGCGGGCGTGGCCGGTTCGTTTGCCGCCACCTTCGGCCCGGTGGGCGCGGGTTCCGCGACCACGCCCTTGACCAGCGACTGGCTGCCGGCCTTGGACGAGAACAGCTCCTTCACCAGCGCGAGCTTGGTCTTGGCCGACGTGTTGCTCGAATCGAGTTGCAGGGCCTTGTCGTAGGCTTCGCGGGCCATCTTGGCGTAGATGTCGCCCAGGTTCTCGTGCGCGGTGGCGTAGCTCGGATGCGTCCGGATCGCCATTTCCAGCGCCTTGCGGGCCTTTTCGTCCTGGCCCTGGGAGGCATAGAGCACCGCGAGGTTGTTGTAGGGCTCGGGCAGCTCCGGGAAATCCTGGGTGAGCGCGGTGAAGACGTTGATGGCGTCCGCCTGCTTGCCCTGCTCCGTGAGGATCAGGCCCTTGAGGAACCGGGCGCGGGCATCCTTCGGCTGCTTCGCGAGGAAGTCCTCGACGCGATCGAGGGCGGGTGCGTAGTTGCCTTGGGAGAAGAGCTTGCGTGCTTCCTGGTAGTCATCGGTGACCGCATGCGCCGGAACCAGGGTGACGAGCAGCAGAGCGAGGCAGCGGGCTGCGAGAGATAACCGTGTCATCGTGCTATACTTTTTTCCGAAGTTTCGCCGGTATGTTCCTGTATTGAGGGCTGATTTTAACAACAAGGCGACCCTTCCCACAATCGCGGCCGCAAAACTCCGCAACTGCTTCCGAGTCCGGAAGCGGTATTCATGCCGAAATCCGGTGGCGGTGGCCCTGGCGCCGAGCCCTGCTGGAACGGACAGGCGACTGCCGGCGCGCTGCGAGGGATCTCACGACCGTACCCATGCTCCGCCTCTACAACACGCTCGCCCGCGAGAAACAACCTTTCGTCCCGATCCACCCTGGCGAAGTCCGCATGTACGTGTGCGGCATGACCGTCTACGACTACTGCCACGTGGGCCATGCGCGCGTCATGGTGGTCTTCGACACGGTCGTACGCTGGCTGCGTGCGCAGGGCCTGAAGGTGACGTACGTCCGCAACATCACCGATATCGACGACAAGATCATCAAGCGCGCCGCGGAAAACGGTGAGCCGATCGACGCGCTCACCGGGCGCTTCATCGACGCGATGAACGAGGACGCCGGGCGCCTCGGCGTGCTGCGTCCGGATCACGAGCCGCGTGCGACCCAGTCGATTCCGGGCATGCTGGGATTGATCGGGCAACTGGTGCAAAACGGGCTCGCGTACCAGGCGCCCAACGGCGACGTCTATTTTTCGGTGCGCGATTTCGAGGGCTACGGCAAGCTCTCCGGCAAGTCGCTCGAGGATCTCCGCGCCGGCGAACGCGTCGACATCGATGCGAACAAGCGCGATGCACTCGACTTCGTGCTGTGGAAATCCGCCAAGCCCGGCGAGCCGCAATGGCCATCGACCTGGGGTCCGGGCCGTCCCGGCTGGCACATCGAGTGTTCGGCCATGGCCGAGGAACTGCTCGGCACCCATTTCGACATCCACGGCGGCGGCCAGGACCTGCAGTTCCCCCATCACGAGAACGAGATCGCGCAGTCCGAGGGCGCGCACCGACACGCGTTCGTGAACTACTGGATGCACAACGGCTTCGTGCGGGTCGACAACGAGAAGATGTCGAAGTCGCTCGGCAACTTCTTCACCGTGCGCGACGTGCTGGCGAAATACGATGCGGAGGTCGTGCGCTTCTTCATCGTGCGTGCGCACTACCGCAGCCCGCTCAACTACTCCGACCAGCACCTCGACGATGCTCGCGCGGGCCTCTCGCGGCTCTACACCGCGCTGAAGAACGTTCCGCCCGCGCCGCCGTCGGCCGTCGACTGGAACGATCCCGTCGCGGCGAAGTTCAAGGCGGCCATGGACGACGATTTCAATACGCCGGAGGCGTGTGCCGTGCTGTTCGACCTCGTCGGCGAGGTCAATCGCACCGGTTCCGCAGCCCGCTCCGCCCTGTTGAAGGCACTCGCCGGATTGCTGGGCCTGCTGGAACGCGATCCCGACGTGTTTCTCAAGTCGACGCCTGCGATCGCCGGCGGACTGTCCGACGCCGACATCGACGAACGCATCGCCGCACGCACGGCGGCGAAGAAGGCGAAGAATTTCGCCGAAGCCGACCGCATCCGAACCGAACTGGACGCCGCCGGGATCCTGCTCGAAGACTCACCCGCGGGCACGACCTGGCGCCGGAAGTAGCGCAATCCCCCAACAGGAGCTCGCCATCGAACAGTTCAGGACCGTATTCCCGCCGCTGTTGATCGCGCTCCACGATCACCTGGAGCTGATCCGGCTGCTGGTGCGCAGCGTGGCCACCGGCAAGGCGGAGAAGCCGATCGACTCGAGCTACTGGGCCTGGTATCGCAGCGGCGCGGCCGGGCTCGCGGTCGATCTTCGGGATACCGAACTGGAGCGGGCCTGGGCCGAACTCGAGCGCGTTCACGGCGAACTGCTGATCGTCTCCGAGACCTGTCTTACCGCAGTACAGCGCGACGACCAGGCACTCGCGCAACGATGCCTCGACCAGGTGTTCGGCCATTCCAGCGCGCTGGTCACGCTAATCGTCGGCGGCACCCTGCGCGAACTGAACGAGGCTTTCGGGGCACGTGAGCGCGCGCTGTCGGAGCGTTACGAGCGCGAGTTCCTCGAAGCCGCGCAGATCGGACGATTCACCGTGCGGCTCGCGGACCAGACCATCGTGTCGGCCGACGATCACTTCGCGCAGCTGTTCGGCTTGCGGCCGGAGCAATTGGCCGGACTGGATATCCGCCATGTCCTGGAGCGTGCCGCCTATGACGAACTGATGGCGGCGACCACCGAGGGCCGTACGGCGCGTGTACTCGCGCGCGGAGTCGATGCGGCGAGTCCGTCGCTGGAGCTCGTGGCCTATCGCGATGCCGCGGGTGCGCGCGGTCTGCTGCATGGCTTCGCGGTGAACGCGACGGCCGCCGACCGCGACGCGCAGCAGAGGCGCCTGCTGTCGGCCGCGATCGACTGCTCCGATCAGGTGGTGGTCATCACCAATGCACGCCACGAGATCGTCTACGTGAATCCGGCGTTCACGCGGCTGACGGGCTACTCTCGCGAGGAAGCCGTGGGCCGGAACCCGCGTTTCCTGCAAGGCGCGGAAACCAGTCAGGCGACACGCGTTGCATTGCGTGAATCCGTCGCGGTGGGGCGCCAGGCCCACGCCGAGATCCTCAACTACACGAAAAGCGGGAAGGCCTACTGGGTCGAGCTGTCGATCGTGCCGGTACAGGAGGACGACGGCACCGTCTCGCACTGGATCTCGATCGAGCGCGACATCAGCGCGCGCAAGGCGCAGGAGCAGGAAATCACCCGGCTCGCGATGGAGGACCATCTCACCGGGTTGCTCAATCGCCGCGCCGCCGAGGCCCGGCTCGCGGTGGAGTGGGGACGTGCACGGCGCGATGCGAACCGGTTCGCGGTAGCCCTGATCGACGTGGATCGTTTCAAGCTGGTGAACGATCAGTACGGCCATCAGATCGGCGACCAGGTCTTGTGCCACATCGCCTCCACCCTCTCCTCCAACCTGCGCGGTGGCGACTGGATCGCCCGCTGGGGCGGCGAGGAATTCCTGCTGGTATTGCACGGCCTGGATGCGACCGGTGCGGTGAAGGCCGGCGAACGCACGCGCAAACTGGTCAAGGCGAAGTCGGTGAAGATCGACGTGGGCGAGCTGCCGGCCACGGTGAGCATCGGCATCGCGTTGTACACGCCGGATGCCGGCACCATCGACAACCTGCTCGCGCAGGCCGATGCCCTGCTCTACGAAGCGAAGCAGACCGGACGCGACAAGGTGCTGGTGTCGGGCACTTCTTCCGGCAGTCGTGGCGGGCTCATCTGGGAAGGCTCGCAGGTGCAGAGCGCGCTGCACGAGAATCGCGTGCTGCCCGTGTTCCAGCCGATCGTGAACCTCAAGACCGGCGAGGTGGTCGGCGAGGAAGCGCTCGCGCGGATCCGCACCCGCGAACAGGCGCTGGTGCAGGCGAAGCGTTTCATCCAGGCTGCCGAGGCGTTGCACCTCGTTTCTGCCATCGATCGCACCGTCACCCGCACGGCGCTCGAACGCACGGCCGAGGCCGTCGAGAAATCGACCGCGCTCGATGCCTACTTCATCAACCTGTCGGCCCAATCGCTGGCGGATCGCGATCTCGTCACGACGTTGCGCGAGCAGGCACTGGCATTCAAGATGATCCGCGGGGGGGGCAATCCCATGGTGATCGAGATCACCGAGCGCCAGACCGCGAGCATGAGCCGCCTGCTGGAGCACCTCGAGCCGCTCGTCGACGCGGGCTTTCGCCTCGCGCTGGACGATTTCGGCAGCGGCTACTCGTCGTTCATGTATCTGGCCGAACTGCCCGTGCAGTTCCTCAAGATCGAGGGCTGGATGGTGCAGGGGCTGACGCGGTCATCCCGCACGCGACAACTGGTCGAAGCCATCGTGAGCACGGCCACCACCTTCGGCATCCGCACGGTGGCGGAGTGTGTCGAGGACGCCGAAACCGCCCAGGTGCTGTGCGATGTCGGCGTCGACTGGGGCCAGGGCTACTACTTCTCGCGGCCGGCGCTGGCGAACGGGGAGGTGGTGGACTAGGCGCCCGCGGTCACTCGGCGAAGAATTCCTTCACCTTGTCGAGCCACGACTTCGCCCGCGGGTTGTGGCGTGAGCCGTCCTTGACGTTGATCGCTTCGAGTTCTTCCAGCAGCTCCTTCTGACGGGCGGTGAGGCTGACGGGAGTCTCCACGACGACGTGACACATCAGGTCGCCGTGCACGTTCGAGCGCACGCCCTTGATGCCCTTGCCGCGCAGGCGGAACGCCTTGCCGCTCTGGGTCTCTGCCGGGATCTTGATCTTCGCCGCACCATCGAGCGTCGGGATCTCGATCTCGCCGCCGAGGGCGGCGGTGGTGAAGCTGATCGGCATTTCGCAATGCAGGTCGTTGTGGTCGCGCTGGAACACGGCGTGCTCGCGGATGTGGATCACCACGTACAGATCGCCGCTCGGACCGCCGTTGACGCCCGCCTCGCCTTCGCCGGCAAGCCGGATCCGATCGCCTTCATCCACGCCGGCGGGGATCTTCACCGACAGCGTCTTCTGGCGCTTGATGCGGCCCACACCCGAGCACGTGTTGCAGGGCGTTTCCACCACCTTGCCGCTGCCATGGCATTTCGGGCAGGTCTGCTGGATCGAGAAAAAGCCCTGCTGCATGCGGACCTGGCCCTGACCGTTGCAGGTGGGGCAGGTCTTGGGTTGCGTGCCGGGCTTCGCACCGCTGCCGTGGCAGGTCTCGCACTCTTCCATCGTGGGGATGCGGATGCGGGTTTCCGTTCCGCGCGCGGCCTCCTCGAGCGAGATCTCGAGGTTGTAGCGCAGGTCGGCACCGCGATAGACGTTCGAACGTTGCCGGCCGCCAGCGGCATTGCCGAAGATCTCGCCGAAGATGTCACCGAAGGCATCGGCGAAGCCGCCGCCGAAGCCTGCCCCGCCCGCACCCGCGGCGCCGGCCGACGGGTCCACGCCGGCATGGCCATAGGCGTCGTAGGCAGCACGTTTCTGCGCGTCCGAGAGCATCTCGTAGGCTTCCTTCGCCTCCTTGAACTTGTCCTCGGAATCCTTGCTGTCCGGATTGCGATCCGGGTGGTACTTCATCGCGAGCTTGCGGTACGCCTTCTTGATTTCCTCGTCCGAGGCATCCCGGTTCACGCCGAGCGTTTCGTAGTAGTCGCGTTTGGCCATTTTTTAGGTGAGGCGTAAGAGGTGAGGCGTCAGGCGTGAAGCGTGGGGTCGCGGGGCGACGAGCAGGGTCGCAGATGCGCAAAGAGGTGAGGCACCTTCACGCCTCACCCCTCACGCCTTGCGCTTCACGAAAAAGCTACTTGCGATCCTTCACTTCCTCGAATTCGGCATCGACCACGTCACCATCGCCTTGAGTCGACCCGCCCCCGGCGCTCTGGGTCCCGCCGGCACCTGCCTCGGGTCCGGCGGCAGCCTGCTGTTGCGCGTACATCTGTTCGGCCAGCTTGTGCGATGCGCTCGTCAGCGCTTCGGTCTTCGCCTCGATCGCCTCCTTGTCGCCGGACTTGAGCGACTCCTCGGCGTCCTTCAGCGCGGCTTCGATCTTCGCCTTGTCGTCGGCACCGATCTTGTCGCCGTACTCCGCGAGTGACTTCTTCACCTGGTGGGTGAGGCCGTCCAGCTGGTTGCGGGCGTCCACCAGTTCGCGCAGCTTGCGGTCTTCCTCCGCGTTCAACTCCGCGTCACGCACCATGCGTTCGATCTCGGCTTCCGTAAGACCCGAGCTCGCCTTGATGACGATCTTGTTCTCCTTGCCGCTGGCCTTGTCACGTGCCGAGACGTGCAGGATGCCGTTGGCGTCGATGTCGAAGGTGACCTCGATCTGCGGCAGTCCGCGCGGTGCGGCCGGAATGCCTTCGAGGTTGAACTCGCCCAGCAGCTTGTTTCCGGAAGCCACGCCGCGCTCGCCCTGCAGCACCTTGATGGTCACCGCAGGCTGATTGTCGTCCGCCGTCGAGAACACCTGGTTCGCCTTGGTGGGCACTGTCGTGTTCTTCTGGATGAGCTTGGTCATGACACCACCGAGCGTCTCGATGCCCAGCGACAGCGGCGTCACGTCGAGCAGCAGCACGTCCTTCACGTCGCCCTTCAGCACCCCACCCTGGATCGCGGCACCCACGGCCACGGCTTCGTCCGGGTTCACGTCCTTGCGCGGTTCCTTGCCGAAGAACTCCTTCACCTTCTCCTGCACCTTCGGCATGCGCGACTGGCCACCGACCAGGATGATGTCGTCGATGTCCGAGACCTTCACGCCGGCATCCTTGATGGCGGTACGGCAGGGCTCGATCGATTTCTCGATCAGGTCTTCCACCAGGCTCTCGAACTTGGCGCGCGTCACCTTCACCGCGAGGTGCTTCGGACCGCTCGCATCCGCAGTGATGTACGGCAGGTTGATCTCGGTCTGCTGCGACGAGGAGAGCTCGATCTTCGCCTTCTCGGCGGCGTCCTTCAGCCGCTGCAGCGCGAGCACGTCCTTCGACAGGTCCACGCCCTGGTCCTTCTTGAACTCGCCGATGATGTATTCGATCAGGCGATGGTCGAAGTCCTCGCCGCCCAGGAAGGTGTCACCGTTGGTCGCGAGCACTTCGAACTGCTTCTCGCCGTCGACGTCCGCGATCTCGATGATCGAGACGTCGAACGTGCCGCCGCCCAGGTCGTACACCGCGATCTTGCGGTCCTTGCCGCCGGACTTGTCCATGCCGAAGGCGAGCGCCGCGGCGGTGGGCTCGTTGATGATGCGCTTCACTTCCAGGCCCGCGATGCGGCCCGCGTCCTTCGTCGCCTGGCGCTGCGAGTCGTTGAAGTAGGCGGGTACCGTGATCACCGCTTCGGTGACCGGCTCGCCGAGGTAGTCCTCGGCTGTCTTCTTCATCTTGAGCAGCACCTGCGCGGAAACTTCCGGGGGCGCGATTTTCTTGCCGCGGGTTTCCACCCATGCATCGCCGTTCGCGTTCTGGATGATCGAGAAGGGCATCAGCTTCAGCGCCTTCTGCACCTCGCCCTCGGCGAAGCGCCGGCCGATCAGCCGTTTGACGGCGTAGAGCGTGTTCCTGGGGTTGGTGACCGCCTGCCGCTTGGCAGGCGCGCCGACGAGGATTTCACCGTCCTCTGCGTAGGCGACGATGGAAGGCGTGGTACGTGCGCCTTCCGAGTTCTCGATCACCTTCGGCTGGCCGTTCTCCATGATGGCCACGCACGAATTCGTGGTCCCGAGGTCGATGCCGATGATCTTGCCCATGATTCTGATTCCTTTGGAGTTAAAGCGGAGAATTCCGTTGTCGGCTAGATGGGGATGGGAGGCGCCGCGTTCAAGCTTCGCGGGCCTTCGCCACCGACACCAGGGCCGGCCGCAGCACGCGGTCGTGCAGCAGGTAGCCCTTCTGGAACACCTGGACCACGGTGTTGGGCGGGGCGTCCGACTCGACCACGCTCATGGCCTGGTGGCGATGGGGGTCGAATTTCTCGCCCACCGGATTCAGTTCCCGAACCGAAAAGCGCTCGAATACCGAGGTCAGCTGCCGAAGCGTGATCTCGACGCCGCTCTTCATGGATTCCACCGTGGCGTTCTGCACGGCCAGCGCCGCTTCCAGGCTGTCGCGCACCGCCAGCAGCTCGGAGGAGAAGTTCTCGACGGCGAACTTGTGCGCCTTGGCAATATCTTCCTGGGCGCGCTTGCGGATGTTGTCCGCGTCGGCCTTCGCCCGCAGCCAGGCGTCGTAGTGCTCCGTGGCCTGGAGTTCGGCCTTGCGAAGCAGCTCCTCCAGGCTCGGCATGACTTCGGGCTCGGCCGCCTGGGAGGCGGGCTCCGCAGCGGGGGTGGAGGCGGGCCCGGTGCCCTGCCCGATCAGTTCGGGTTCGGCTGAAGCGGCGGTATCTTGCTGTTCCGGCATTGGATTTCCCTGGCGAATGCGGTCTGTGGTCTAGGACCTGCCGCAGTTGGGGTTGCCGGAATCGTTTTCAAGGGCGCGGCCGCAATAAAACGGCGGAATCGCGTTCGAGGATCAATCCTTCGCGCCCATCGCCTGGGCACGCAGGCGTGTGGTCTCGGCGTCCCTGGCCGCCGCGGCCCCGTCCCAGGCGTTCGCGGCCCAGCCATGGAGGTTGTCCGCAATGATGTGGCAGAGCGCCTTGATCCAGTCGTCGCGTTCGTTGAGACACGGAACGTAGCTGAACTCCTTGCCGCCGGCCTCGAGGAAGGCCGCTTTGTTCTCGATGGCGATCTCCTCGAGGGTCTCGAGGCAGTCGGCGACGAAGCCCGGGCACATGACGTCGACGCGCTTCACGCCCTCGGCCCCGAGCGTTTCCAGCGTCTGCTGCGTGTAGGGCTTGAGCCACTCCGCCCGTCCGAATCGGGACTGGAACGTCACCAGCCACTTGTCCCTGGCGAGTCCCAGCGCCTCGGCGACCAGACGGCCGGTCTTGTGGCACTCGCAGTGGTAAGGGTCGCCCTGCTCGAGATGGAAATGCGGTACCCCGTGGAAGCTCATGACGAGCTTGTCGCCGCGGCCGTTGACTATCCAGTGATCCTTCACGCTCTGCGCCAGTGCAGCGATGTAGCGGGGATGATCGTGGAAATGCTTGACGAAGCGCAGCGCCGGCACGTTGCGCATGCGGCGGGCGGCGTCGAACACGGCGTCGAACGCACTGCCGGTGGAGCTCGCAGCGGCCTGGGGGTAGAGGGGTACGACGACGATGCGATCCGCCCCCTGTTCGCGTAGAGCTGTCATCACCGAATGCACCGACGGATTGCCGTAGCGCATCGCGTAGTCCACCAGCAGCGGCGACTTCAAGATGCTGCGCAGATAGCCGCTCACCAGTTTTGCCTGGGCGGCGGTATGCACGGCGAGCGGCGAGCCGTCCCTGGTCCAGATGGCGCGGTATTTTTCCGCAGACTTCTTCGGTCGCGTGTTCAGGATGAACAGGTTGAGGATCAGCCACCAGATGGGGCGGGGAATCTCCACCACCCGCGGATCGGACAGGAACTCGCGCAGGTAGCGTTTCAATGCCGGCGCCTCGGGCGCGTCGGGTGTGCCGAGGTTGACGAGCAGGATCGCCGTCTTCGCGATCGCTCCGTGGCTGTGCTCCGGGGCGGGATCGAAGGCCATCGGCCCGCTACCGTCCTGCGGGCTCGTGGTGCGACAAGGCGCTGGTGAGCAGCTTCGCGGTGATGTCGACGATGGGAATCACGCGTTCGTAGGCCATGCGGGTGGGCCCGATCACGCCCACCGTGCCGACCACCTGTCCGTCGACTTCGTAAGGCGCCGTCACCACGCTGAACTCGTCGAGCGGCACGAGGCCGGATTCGCCGCCGATGAAGATCTGCACGCCTTCCGCGCGGCTGGACAGCTCCAGCAACTGGAGAAAGCCCGTGCGTTGATCGAACATGGCGAACAGGCGCCGGAGGCTCGTCATGTTCGAGGACAGGTCATCCACGTTGAGCAGGTTGTGCTCCCCGGAGATCACCACCTGCTCGTTGTCCGTGTTGACCGCCGCGGAGCCCACCTCCACCGCCTTGGACATCAGGGGGAGCATGTCCTGGCGCAGCTGCTGCAGTTCGTCGCGCAACCGCTTGCGGATCTCGTCGAAGTCCAGTCCCGCGTAGTTCTGGTTGAGGAAGTTCGCTGCCTCCGTGAGCTGGGAGGTGGTGTACGGATGATCGGTGAACAGGATGCGGTTCTGGACGTCGCCGTCGGGCGTCACGATGATGAGCAGCAGGCGGTTGTCCGACAGGTTCAGGAATTCGATGTGGCGGAACGCCGGGTTGCGCCGCCGCGGCGTCATCACGACGCCGGCGAAGCTGGTCAGCTCCGACAACAGCTGCGAGGCCGAGGTCACCAGGCGCTGCGTGTTGTCGGTCTGCAGCTGGCCCTCGAGCTGGCTGATCTCGATCTGCGCCAGCGGCTTCACCGTGAGCAGGCTGTCGACGAACAGGCGGTAGCCCCGCGGCGTGGGTACGCGGCCGGCCGAGGTGTGCGGGCTCGCGATGTAGCCCATCTCCTCGAGGTCCGCCATGATGTTGCGTATGCTCGCCGGCGACAGGTCCAGCCCGGAGAACTTGGACAGCGCCCGGGAGCCGACCGGCTGGCCCTCTGCGATGTAGCGCTCGACGAGCGTCTTCAACAGGATGCGTGCGCGCTGGTTGAGCATGCTTTCGATTCTATACACGTTGAGCGGCAGGGGGAAAGGGAGCGCCCCGCACGCTCGTCGCGGCGCCGGCCGGGTTGCGGCGAGCGCCGGCCGCGAGCGTCAAGTGTGCTCTAATTCCGAGCATGAAAACCGGCTTTCGACACATCGCGCTCATCGGAAAACACAAGAGCCCCGAGATCGCGCGGCCCCTGATCGAGCTGGCCGAGTTCCTCGAGCGGCGCGGCGTCGAGGTCTCCATCGATCCGATGACTGCCGAGCATGTGACCGACCATCGTCGCGAAGTGCTGACGCTGGAGCAGATCGGCAAGCGCGCTGATCTCGCCATCGTGATCGGCGGCGACGGCACCATGCTCAACATCGCGCGCACGCTGGCACCCTTCGACGTGCCACTCGCTGGCGTCAACGTGGGGCGCCTGGGCTTTCTCACCGATGTGTCCATCGACACGATGTTCGACACCGTGGGCGCGATGCTCGACGGCCAGTACATGGTCGAGCCGCGCATGCTCGTGTCCGCCCAGGTGCTCCGCCGTGGCGAGCGCATGGTCGAGATGATCGCGTTCAACGAAGTGGCGATCAACAAGGGCGCCGAAGGCAGCCTGATCGAGCTCGAGGTGCGCATCGACCGGCAGTTCGTCTACAACCTGCGGGCCGACGGACTGATCGTCGCCTCGCCCACGGGCTCCACGGCCTATGCGTTGTCCTCCGGCGGACCGATCCTGCACCCGTCGCTGTCGGTGCTGGCGCTGGTGCCGGTCTGTCCGCACACCCTGTCGAACCGGCCGATCGTCGTCTCCGGCAATTCCACCCTGGAGATCCTGGTGCTCAGCGCCGCCGACGCGCGCGTGCATTTCGACAGCCATTCGCACCACGAGCTGGAGGAAGGCGATCTCATCGTCGTGAAGCGGTGCCCGAACCTGATCCGCGTGCTCCATCCCTCCAGCCACGACTACTACCACATGCTGCGCGAGAAGCTGGGGTGGAACGAAACGCCGGGCCAATGAGCGTCGTGGCCTGACCTCACGATGCTGCTGTCGCTCGCCATCCAGGATTTCGTGATCGTCGATCGCGTGCGGCTCGAGTTCGCTCGCGGCTTCTCCGTGCTCACGGGCGAGACCGGCGCCGGCAAGTCGATCCTCGTGGACGCGCTGATGCTCGTGCTGGGCGGGCGTGCCGACAGTTCGGTGGTGCGCCAGGGGCGCGAGCGCGCCGAAGTGAGTGCGGAATTCGACGCCTCGACCCTGCCGGTGCTGCAGGCGTGGCTCGCCGGCAATGACCTCGCGGGCGAGGACGGCGAATGCATCCTGCGGCGCGTGGTCGATGTTGGCGGTCGCTCGCGGGCTTACGTCAACGGGCGGCCCTGTACCGCCGCGCAGTTGCGCGAAGCCGGCGAGCACTTGGTGGACATCCATGGGCAGCACGAGCATCAGTCCCTCATGCGTCCGTCCAGCCAGCGCCTGCTGCTCGATGGCTATGCCGGCGCCGGCGATGTAGTTGCCGAAGTGGCCCACCTCCATCGCCGGTGGCGGGAGCTGGCCGATGCACGCACTCGTGCCCTCGAGAATGCGCGGTCCCTGGAGGAGGAACGGGACCGGCTGGACTGGCAGGTCCGGGAGCTGAGGCAGCTCGGACTGACGGTGCAGGAATGGCACGAGTTGCAGACCGACCATGGCCGGCTCGCGCATGCTGCGGCCCTCATCGAAGCAGCCGAAACCAGCCTGGAGGCGCTGTCGGAGGGGGATGCCGCCTGCCTCGCGGCGGTGAACGGCATCGTGGCGCGCCTGCGACAGCTCGAGATGCACGATCCGGCGCTGCGCGAGGTACTCGACGTGCTCGAACCCGCGGAGATCCAGTTGCAGGAGGCGGGCTATGCGCTGCGCCACTACCGCCAGCGACTGGACCTCGATCCGGATCGGTTGCGCGAAGTCGAAGCGCGGCTGGACTCCGTCATGTCGCTGGCACGCAAGTATCGGGTGGCGCCGCCGGAATTGCCCGGAAAGCTGGGGGAGCTCTCCGCCAGACTGGATCAGCTGACGGTCGGGCTCGATCCCGAAGCGCTGGCACGGGAAGAGGTGGCGGCCCGGGACGCGTGCGCGAGCGCTGCCCGCAAGCTCTCGAAGCTCCGGGCCAAGGCAGCGGTCGAGCTGTCGGACCAGGTCACGGCGGCGATGCAGACGCTGGCCATGGCCGGTGGGCGGTTCGAGGTCGCGCTCAACGCACTCGAGGAGCCCGCGGCCTCGGGCTTCGAGCAGGTGGAGTTTCTCGTGAGCGCCCATGCGGGCGGTTCCGCCCGGCCGGTGGCCAAGGTGGCGTCCGGCGGCGAACTGTCACGTCTGTCGCTCGCGATCCAGACGGTCACGAGCCGGGTGGCGGACGTGCCCACCCTCGTGTTCGATGAAGTCGATGCCGGAATAGGCGGAGCGGTCGCCGAGATCGTCGGCCGCATGCTGAAAGCGCTCGGCGCCGGCCGCCAGGTGCTGTGCATCACGCACCTCCCGCAGGTGGCCGCCGCCGCGGATCACCAGTGGCGCGTGGCCAAGCGGGCGGTGAAGGGCGACACGGTGTCCAGCGTGCAGCCCCTCGAACCGGGCGAACGCATCGACGAGATCGCCCGCATGCTGGGCGGAATGAAGATCACCGAGACCACGCGCCGGCACGCGCAGGAGATGCTCGGCCAGGCGGCTGGCTGAACTGCCGCGAGGTTATTTGCGGTTCGGACAGTTCGTCTTGGTGCAGTGGACGTAGAGTTGTAACGAGTGCTCGTGGATCGTGAAGCCGCGCTCCTTCGCCACCGCGGTCTGCCGCTTCTCGATCTGCTCGTCGTAGAACTCTTCCACCTGCCCGCACTGCAGGCAGACGAAGTGGTCGTGGTGCCCGCCCTCGTTCAGCTCGAATACGGCCTTGCCGCTCTCGAAGTGATGGCGGATCAGCAGTCCGGCCTGCTCGAACTGGGTGAGCACGCGATAGATCGTCGCGAGCCCGATGTCCATGCCCTCGGCCATCAGCAGCTTGTAGACGTCCTCGGCGGTCAGGTGCCGCTCCTCGCTGTTCTCGAACAGGTTGAGGATCTTGAGCCTGGGCAGCGTAGCCTTCAGACCGATGGTCTTGAGATCGCTGGGCGTTCGATTGGGCATGGGCGGGCGGGCCATCGGGGAACTCGTCGGGGGAGGTCTCGCATCACGTCTGTCGCGACCGCGTAGGTGATGCAGGGTCTCCCTAGTATCATAGAACCTTTCGAACATTCCGAGAACGATGAGCACATCGCGCGATGGACGTGGCCCGGCGGGTCTGGTTGCCTGGGCCGTGCTGGCAGCTGCACTGCTGCTGGTGGGCTGCACGCTCACCACGTACAAGATGGACATCCAGCAGGGCAATGTCGTCACCCAGGAGATGGTCTCGAAGCTGCGCCCGGGGATGACGCGCTCCCAGGTCAAGTTCGTCATGGGTACGCCGCTGGTGAGCGACCCGTTCCATACGGAACGCTGGGACTATTTCTACGAGTTCATCAAGGGCGGCAAGCCGAAGGACCAGCGCCGCCTCACGCTGATCTTCGACAAGGATCAGCTGCAGAAGGTGCTGGGCGACGCGGATGCCGCGCCCGGATTGAAGGACGGCGCACCGCCCGCCGCGGATTCGGCAAAGAAGTGACGAGGCGGCGATGACCCAGCACATCGCGATCTGCGGCAGTTCCGGGCGCATGGGCCGTGCCCTGATGGAGGCGATCGCCCAGTCGGATGATCTGCGCCTGCATGCTGCATTGGAACGTGGCGACAGTCCCTTCATCGGACGCGACGCGGGTGAACTCGTCGGAAGCCCCAACGGCGTTCGGATTACCGCAGATCTGGACTTGGCGTTGCGTGGCGCCGACGCGCTCGTGGACTTCACGCGCCCGGAGGGCACGATGGTGCACGTGGATGCGTGCGCTCGCCACGGCGTCAAGGTGGTGATCGGGACCACGGGCTTCAGCGCGGACCAGAAAGCCCGGATTGCGGCGGCCGCGACCAGGGTGTCCATGGTCATGGCGCCCAACATGAGCGTCGGCGTGAACGTCACGCTGCGGCTGCTCGACCTGGCGGCCCGCACGCTCGGCGAGGGGTACGACGTCGAGATCGTCGAGGCCCATCATCGCCACAAGGTGGATGCACCGTCCGGCACGGCGCTGCGGATGGGCGAGGTGGTGGCCGCGGCCCTGGGTCGTGACCTTGCGGTGGATGCCGTGTACGGGCGCGAAGGCGTGACCGGCGAGCGCAAACCGTCGACCATCGGCTTCGCCACGGTGCGAGCCGGCGACATCGTCGGCGATCACACGGTAATGTTCGCCGGCATCGGAGAGCGGGTGGAGATCGTCCACAAGGCTTCCAGCCGAGCCACCTTTGCCATGGGTGCATTGCGGGCTGCGCGATTCCTCGCCGGAAAGGCTTCCGGGCTCTACGACATGCAGGACGTTCTCGGCCTGCGCTGACGTTCCACGGTTGAAGAACAGGCCCTTCGCGGGTTAGAATTCCGCTGTTCAGACCAAGCGGGAGTGGCGCGCGAGCGCCCTCCCGCTTGGCGTATGTCAGTCCCGAACGTCAGCCTAGAAGTCAGTCCCGAACGCTCCCTGGAGTCGATGCCTTGTCAGACCGTCAGCCCGCCATCCTCGCGCTCGCCGACGGGACCATTTTCCGAGGGCAGTCGATCGGAGCGGAGGGCCTGACGGTCGGCGAAGTGGTGTTCAACACCGCCATGACCGGCTACCAGGAGATCCTGACCGATCCTTCGTATCTCCGGCAGATCGTCACGCTGACCTATCCCCACATCGGCAACACCGGTATCAATACCGAGGACGTGGAGGCAAACCGAATCCACGCTGCGGGCCTGGTCATTCGGGATCTGCCGATCCGGCCCTCCAACTGGCGCATGGCGGGTGACCTGTCCGGCTATCTGAAGGCCGAAGGTGTGCCGGGGATCGCCGGGCTCGATACGCGCAAGCTCACCCGCATTCTGCGGGAGAAGGGTGCGCAGAACGGCTGCCTGATGGCCGGCGCCGTGGATGGTGCAAAGGCCCTCGCGGCGGCGCGCGCATTTCCCGGCCTGGCCGGCATGGACCTGGCCAAGGTGGCGTCGTGCGAAAAACCGTACGAATGGACCGAGACCGAATGGTCGCTGGCCGACGGCTACGGTACGCAGCGTGACGCGAAGCACCACGTCGTCGCCTTCGACTACGGGGTCAAGCGCAATATCCTGCGGATGCTCGCGGCGCGTGGCTGCCGCATCACCGTCCTGCCGGCCCAGGCGAGCGCGCAGGATGCACTGGCGCATCGCCCCGACGGGGTGTTCCTGTCGAACGGGCCGGGCGATCCGGAGCCCTGCGACTACGCCATCCGGGCCATCCGCGACCTGATGCAGACCTCGATCCCGATGTTCGGCATCTGTCTCGGCCACCAGTTGATGGGTCTCGCGAGCGGCGGCAAGACGCTCAAGATGAAGTTCGGCCATCACGGCGCGAACCATCCGGTGAAGGATCTCGAGTCCGGCCGTGTCGTGATCACCAGCCAGAACCACGGTTTCGCGGTCGATCCCGCCACGCTGCCGGCGACGGCCCGCGTCACCCACGTTTCGCTGTTCGACGGTTCGCTCCAGGGTTTCGCGCGCACCGACGTGCCCGCGTTCTGCTTCCAGGGTCATCCGGAAGCGAGCCCCGGCCCGCGCGACATCGGTTATCTGTTCGACCGGTTCGTCGGCATGATGCAGAAACACCGCTAGGCCCCGGATCCCATGCCCAAGCGCACCGACCTCAAGAGCATCCTCATCATCGGCGCCGGCCCGATCGTCATCGGCCAGGCCTGCGAATTCGACTATTCCGGGGCGCAGGCGTGCAAGGCGCTGCGCGAAGAGGGCTACAAGGTCATCCTGGTCAACTCCAACCCGGCCACCATCATGACCGACCCGGAGATGGCCGACGTCACCTACATCGAGCCGGTGACCTGGCAGATGGTGGAGAAGATCATCGCGATCGAGCGGCCGGATGCGCTGCTGCCCACCATGGGCGGGCAGACGGCGCTCAACTGCGCACTCGACCTCGCGAAGCACGGCGTGCTCGAGAAGTACGGCGTGGAGATGATCGGCGCCTCGCGCGAGGCCATCGACAAGGCCGAGGATCGCGAGAAGTTCAAGCAGGCCATGACGCGCATCGGCCTGAAGTCCGCGCGCTCGGCCATCGCGCACAGCATGGAAGAGGCACTGCAAGTGCAGGCCGTGGTCGGTTTCCCGACCATCATCCGCCCGAGCTTCACGCTCGGCGGTTCCGGCGGCGGCATCGCGTACAACAAGGAAGAGTTCGTCACCATCTGTGAGCGCGGACTCGAAGCCTCCCCCACCAAGGAACTGCTCATCGAGGAATCGGTGATCGGGTGGAAGGAGTTCGAGATGGAGGTGGTGCGCGACAAGGCGGACAACTGCATCATCGTGTGCTCCATCGAGAACCTCGACCCGATGGGCGTGCACACCGGTGACTCCATCACGGTGGCGCCGGCGCAGACGCTCACCGACAAGGAATACCAGATCATGCGCGACGCCTCGCTGGCGGTGCTGCGCGAGATCGGGGTCGAGACGGGCGGATCGAACGTGCAGTTCGCGATCAGCCCGAAGGACGGGCGCATGCTCGTGATCGAGATGAATCCGCGGGTGTCGCGGTCCTCGGCACTCGCGTCGAAGGCCACCGGTTTCCCCATCGCGAAGATCGCCGCGAAGCTGGCGGTGGGCTACACGCTGGACGAGTTGAAGAACGACATCACCGGCGGCGCGACCCCCGCGTCGTTCGAGCCCTCGATCGACTACGTCGTCACCAAGATTCCGCGCTTCGCCTTCGAGAAGTTTCCGCAGGCCGACAAGCGCCTCACCACGCAGATGAAGTCCGTGGGCGAAGTCATGGCGATGGGCCGCACCTTCCAGGAATCGTTCCAGAAGGCGCTGCGCGGCCTCGAGGTCGGCGTCGACGGAATGAACCAGAAGACCACCGATCGCGAGACCATCGAGATCGAGCTGGGCGAGCCGGGCCCCGAGCGCATCTGGTACGTGGGTGACGCCTTCGAGAACGGCTTCACGCTGGAGGAGGTGCTCAACCTCACCCACATCGATCCGTGGTTCCTCGCGCAGATCAAGGAGATCATCGATCTCGAGATGGATCTGGACGACCGGGCTCTCGCGGATATCGGCGCGGACGAACTGCTCGAGTTGAAGCGCAAGGGCTTTGCCGACCGGCGGCTCGCGAAACTGCTCAAGACCACCGAGGCCGAGGTGCGCGCGGCGCGCCATCGTTTCGGCGTGCGCCCCGTCTACAAGCGGGTCGACACGTGCGCCGGGGAATTCGACACGCGTACCGCCTACATGTACTCCACCTATGAGGAGGAGTGCGAGGCGCGGCCGACGGACCGCAAGAAGGTGATGGTGCTGGGTGGAGGACCGAACCGGATCGGTCAGGGCATCGAGTTCGATTACTGCTGTGTGCACGCCGCGCTCGCGCTGCGCGAGGACGGGTTCGAGACCATCATGGTCAACTGCAATCCGGAGACCGTGTCCACCGACTACGACACGTCCGATCGCCTGTATTTCGAGCCCCTGACCCTCGAGGACGTGCTGGAGATCGTGCACGTGGAGAAGCCGTGGGGCGTGATCGTCCAGTACGGCGGTCAGACGCCGCTCAAGCTCGCGCGCGACCTCGAAGCCAACGGCGTGCCCATCATCGGCACGTCGCCCGACATGATCGACTGCGCCGAGGATCGCGAGCGCTTCCAGAAGCTGCTGCACCAGCTCCAGCTCAAGCAGCCGCCCAACCGGACTGCGCGCGCACCGGAAGAAGCACTGGTCCTGGCGCAGGAGATCGGCTACCCGCTGGTGGTGCGGCCTTCGTACGTGCTCGGCGGCCGCGCGATGGAGATCGTCCACGAGCAGAAGGAACTCGAGCGCTACATGCGCGAGGCGGTGAAGGTGAGCAACGACAGCCCCGTGCTGCTCGACCGCTTCCTGAACGACGCCATCGAAGTGGACGTGGACGCGGTGTGCGACGGCGAGCGCGTGCTGATCGGCGGCATCATGGAGCACATCGAGCAGGCGGGCGTGCACTCGGGCGATTCGGCGTGTTCGCTGCCGCCGTTCAGCCTGTCGAAGGAACTGCAGGACGAGCTGCGCCGCCAGACCGTCGCGATGGCGAAGGGACTGAACGTGATCGGGTTGATGAACGTCCAGTTCGCCATCCAGAACGACGTGGTCTATGTCCTCGAGGTGAATCCGCGCGCGTCGCGCACCGTGCCCTACGTCTCCAAGGCCACCGGGCTGCCGCTCGCGAAGATTTCCGCGCGCTGCATGGCCGGCCGCTCGCTCACGGAACAGGGCATCGGTGGCGAGGTGATTCCGCCCTACTACTCGGTCAAGGAGGCGGTGTTCCCGTTCATCAAGTTCCCCGGCGTGGACACCATTCTCGGTCCCGAGATGAAGTCGACCGGCGAAGTCATGGGCGTGGGCGAGACCTTCGCCGAGGCGTTCGTCAAATCGCAACTCGCGGCGGGCGTGAAGTTGCCGTCCTCCGGTCGCGTTTTCCTGAGCGTGCGCAATTCGGACAAGCCGAAGCTCGTGGACATTGCCCGCTCGCTGGCGGGACTCGGCTTCCAGCTCATCGCCACGCGTGGTACCGCTGCACACCTCACCGAGGCGGGATTGCCGGTGACCCCGGTCAACAAGGTGATGGAAGGCCGGCCGCACATCGTCGACATGATCAAGAACGGCGAGATCGCGCTCATCGTCAACACCGTGGAAGACCGGCGCTCGGCGATCCAGGACTCCTATTCGATCCGCCGTTCGGCCCTGCAGGGCCGCGTCACGTACTACACGACCATCTCCGGCGCTCGCGCCGCCTGCACAGGGATGCAGGACATGCGCGAACTCGCCGCCTACTCAGTCCAGAAGCTGCACGCACGGCTCGGCAGAGCCGGCACCTAGGAGAACCGCCATGGCCAAAGTTCCGCTCACCGTGAAGGGCGCCGAGAAATTGCGCCAGGAGCTGCACCAGTTGAAGACCGTGGAGCGCCAGAAGGTGATCGCCGCCATCGCCGAGGCCCGCGCGCACGGCGACCTGTCGGAGAATGCGGAGTACGACGCGGCCAAGGAGCGCCAGGGCTTCATCGAGGGTCGCATCGCGGAGGTGGAGAGCAAGCTCGCGAACGCGCAGATCATCGATCCGAAGCTGCTCGATGCCGATGGCCGCTGCGTCTTCGGCTCCACGGTGGAACTCGAGGAGACGGCTTCCCGGGAGGTGGTGACCTACCAGATCGTGGGTGACGACGAGGCCGACATCAAGGAAGGCATGATTTCCATCAGCTCACCCATCGCGCGTGCGCTGATCGGGAAGTACGCCGGCGACGTGGCCGAGGTGATGGCACCCGGCGGCGTGAAGGAATACGACATCCTCGACGTGAAGTATCTCTGATGGGCCGGCTGTTCTCGGCGCTCGACCACATCGCGGTCGCGCTCTGGGCCGGCGGCCTGTGGATCGTGGGCTACCTGGTGGCGCCGCTGCTGTTCCTGAAGGCGCCCGAGCGTGCGATTGCCGGTCAGCTCGCCGGCCAGATGTTCGCCGCCATGGCCTTGGTCGGCCTCGGCTGCGCGATCTATCTCCTCGTGTACCGGCTCGCCCGACAGGGTTTCGCCGCCATGAAGCAGGTGGTGTTCTGGGTGGTCGTGCTGATGGCGGTCCTGGCCGTGGCCGGCCATTTCGGCGTCCAGCCCATCCTGGCAAGCCTCAAGACCCAGGCGCTGCCGCGAGAAGTCATGGAGAGCGTGTTTCGAGACCGGTTCGCCACCTGGCACGGCGTGGCGAGCATCCTGTACCTGATCGAGAGCCTGCTCGCCGTGGCCCTGGTGCTGCTGGCCGGCCGCAGAGCCTAGGGCGTATTCTGAAAGCTCCGTTTCAGCGGGCGTGGGGGCTTGCGTTTCGGCTTGGCCACCCGAGGCTCGGATTCCGGCTTCTCGCGATAGAGGACGAGCATGCGGCCGATGCTCTGGACCGGCTCGGCGCCGGTGGCGTTGCAGATCTCGCTCATCATCAGTGCGCGCGTCTCCCGATCCTCGTCGGCCACCTTCACCTTGATCAGCTCGTGACCCTTCAGGCTGACGTCGATCTCCTTCAGCACCGCGGGCGTGAGCCCGCCGCCGCCGATGATCACGACGGGGTCGAGGGCATGGGCGCGGGCCTTGAGGGCGCGACGCTCGGTGGTGGAAAGTGGCATGTTGCGGGGCTCGAAGGGGCCGGAGTTTAGGCGATGCCCCGTTCGAAGACCAGCAAGGCGTGGTTGCGGGAGCACGTCAACGATACCTGGGTGCAGAAAGCGAAGGCCGAAGGCTACCGTTCCCGGGCCGCGTTCAAGCTGCTCCAGATCGACGCCAAGGACCGGTTGCTGAAGCCCGGCATGACGGTGGTGGACCTGGGTGCCACGCCCGGCGGCTGGTCCCAGGTGGCGGCGAAGATCGTCGGGCCCGGCGGCAAGGTGGTGGCCGTCGACCTGCTCGAACTGGCGCCACTGCACGGCGTGGAGTTCATCCAGGGCGATTTCTTCGACCCGGCCACCTGGTCGGCGCTCGAATCCGCCCTGGCGGGCCGGCGGGTAGACATTGTGCTTTCCGACATGGCCCCCAACTTGAGCGGTGTGAGCGTGTCGGACCAGGCGCGTTCGGTGGGGCTGGCGGAACTGGCGCTCGATGCGGCGCTGCGATTGCTGGCACCGGGCGGGTCGTTCCTGGTGAAGATCTTCCACGGGGCCGGGTTCGACTCTTTCGTAAAGACCCTGCGTGAGCATTTCACCCAGGTCGTGGTTCGCAAACCCGATGCTTCGCGCGACCGCAGCTCCGAAACCTACCTGCTGGCGCGGGGTCGTCGCACCGGGGTGGGGAACGAATCAGGGTTAGAATGAGACCAATTGTTTCGCCGGGGTTTCCCGGACAGTGCGCAGTGGCCAAGGAGATGCCTTGAACAACCTCATCAAGAATGTCGCGATCTGGCTGGTGATCGCTCTGGTGCTGATGACCGTCTTCAATCAGTTCAGCACGCGCCAGGCCGCGCAGAGCCCGATGGACTATTCCGCTTTCATCGAAGAGGTGAAGGAAGGCAAGGTCGCCAAGGTCACCATCGAAGGCCGTGTGATCAAGGGCATCAGGACCGACAACAAGCGCTTCACCACCTACGCGCCGTCCGATCCCTGGATGGTGTCCGACCTCCTGAAGGCCGGCGTCATCGTCGAGGCCAAGCCGGAAGAGGAACAGAGCTTCCTCACGCAGGTGTTCATCTCCTGGTTCCCGATGCTGCTGCTGATCGGCGTCTGGGTGTTCTTCATGCGCCAGATGCAGGGCGGCGGCCGTGGCGGCGCCTTCTCCTTCGGCAAGAGCCGCGCTCGCATGCTGGATGAAAGCACCAATCCGGTGATGTTCTCGGACGTGGCCGGTTGCGAAGAAGCGAAGGAGGAAGTGTCCGAACTGGTCGACTTCCTGCGCGATCCCGGCAAGTTCCAGAAGCTGGGCGGACGCATTCCGCGCGGCGTTCTGATGGTCGGCAGCCCCGGCACCGGCAAGACGCTGCTCGCCCGCGCCATCGCCGGCGAGGCGAAGGTCCCGTTCTTCTCGATCTCCGGCTCCGATTTCGTCGAGATGTTCGTCGGCGTGGGTGCCGCGCGGGTTCGTGACATGTTCGAGCAGGCGAAGAAGCACGCGCCCTGCATCGTCTTCATCGACGAAATCGATGCGGTCGGTCGCCAGCGCGGAGCGGGCCTCGGCGGCGGCAACGACGAGCGCGAACAGACGCTGAACCAGCTCCTGGTGGAGATGGATGGCTTCGAGACCGGCTCGGGCGTCATCGTGATCGCCGCGACCAACCGGCCGGACGTGCTCGACCCCGCGCTCATGCGCCCGGGGCGCTTCGACCGCCAGGTCGTGGTCCCGCTGCCCGACATCCGTGGTCGCGAGCAGATCCTGATCGTCCACATGCGCAAGGTTCCGATCGCCCCCGACGTGCGGGCCGATGTGCTGGCGCGCGGCACGCCCGGCTTCTCGGGCGCCGACCTCGCCAACCTCGTCAACGAAGCGGCGCTGTTTGCTGCGCGCGGCAACAAGCGGCTCGTGGACATGGACGATTTCGAACGCGCCAAGGACAAGATCTTCATGGGTGCCGAACGCAAGTCCATGGTCCTTTCCGAGGAAGAGCGGACCATGACGGCGTATCACGAGTCCGGCCATGCCGTGGTCGCGAAGCTGCTGCCGCGGGTCGATCCGGTGCACAAGGTCACGATCATTCCGCGCGGCCGTGCGCTGGGCGTCACCTGGACGCTGCCCGAGCGCGACAGCCTCGGCATGGACCGCGACCAGATGCTCCAGCGCATCTCGATGGCGCTCGGCGGTCGCATCGCGGAGGAAGTGTTCATGGACCGCATGACCACTGGCGCGAGCAGCGACTTCGAGAACGCCACGCGCATCGCACGCGACATGGTCACGCGCTACGGCATGTCGGATGCGCTCGGCACCATGGTCTACGGCGAGAACGAGGGCGAGGTTTTCCTCGGCCGTTCCATCACGACGCACAAGAACCTGTCCGAGGCCACGATGCAGAAGGTGGACTCGGAGATCCGGCGCATCATCGACGAGCAATACACGGTGGCACGCAAGCTGATCGAGGACAACCGCGACAAGGTCGAGATCATGACCAGGGCGCTGCTCGAGTGGGAAACTCTCGATGCGGAGCAGATCAACGACATCATGGCCGGCCGTCCGCCGCGTCCGCCAAAGCCGGTGACGCCGCCCGCGGCGCCGCCCTCGCAGGACAACACGCCCTCGCCGGCGCCTGCGGCGACGCCCGCGCAGGAGACCTGAGGTCAGGAGTGGCGCGAGTGGTGAGGCGCAAGGCGCTCCTCGCGAGTTAGCGTCCGGGAAGGGTGAGGCGAAGGTCTCGCCCTTCTTGCCTTTCGTGCCTCCATTGCGTCCGTGCTGCCTGCCGCCATCCCGATGATTGCGCCCCACCCCGAACCACTCGCGTCCCGCGTTCTGTCCAACGATTTGCGGATGGGCCGCTTCACCCTGCGGCTGGAACGCCCGCTCGTCATGGGCGTGATCAACGTCACGCCCGACTCGTTCTCCGACGGAGGGCAGCTTCCGGACGCCCGTGCGGCGATCGAACGGGCGCATCGGCTGGTGGAGGAGGGCGCGGATATCCTCGACGTGGGCGGTGAATCCACGCGCCCTGGCGCCGCTCCGGTTCCCGCCGAGGAAGAGCTTCGCCGTGTCCTGCCGGTCGTCGAAGCGCTTGCAGGCTGCAACGTTCCCGTGTCCGTGGATACCAGCAAGCCGGAGGTGATGCGTGCGGTCGTCGCAGCCGGCGCCGCCATGATCAACGACGTGTTCGCGCTGCGGTTGCCGGGTGCGCTCGAAGCGGTGGCGGCCAGCGACGCCGGGGTTTGCCTGATGCACATGCTGGGCGAACCGCGCACGATGCAGGACGATCCGGTCTACGCAGACGTGGTCGCCGAAGTCCGCGACTTTCTCCTCGGGCGCGTGGCGGCGTGCGAGGCCGCGGGCATCGACCGCAGCCGCATCGTCATCGATCCCGGATTCGGCTTCGGCAAGAAGGCGGTCCACAATCTCGCCCTGCTGCGCGGAATCCGGATCCTGGCAGCTTCCGGCTTTCCCGTGCTCGCGGGGCTGTCACGCAAGTCCGTGCTCGGTAAAATCACGGGTCGGCCGGTGGGCGATCGCGTCCACTCGAGCGTCGCCGCGGCCATCGTGGCCGTGGCAAGAGGCGCGCGCATCGTACGCGTGCACGACGTCGCCGCTACGCGCGACGCACTGGCGGTCTGGACCGCGGTGGAAAACGAGGGGATGGATCTCGATGGGCGCTAGACGATATTTCGGCACCGATGGTGTGCGCGGCAAGGTCGGCGATCCGCCGATCACGCCGGACTGGATGATGCGGCTGGGGCATGCCGCGGGCGAGGTGCTGGCGCGCGACCGGCGCCGCGAAACCGATCATGCGGCGGTACTGATCGGCAAGGACACGCGCATCTCCGGCTATCTGCTCGAGTCCGCGCTCCAGGCAGGCCTTGCGGCTGCGGGCGTGGACGTGCTGCTCGCCGGCCCGATGCCCACACCCGGTGTGGCCTACCTCACTCGGGCGCTGCGATTGTCGGCGGGCATCGTCATCAGTGCGTCGCACAATCCGTTCGACGACAACGGCATCAAGTTCTTCGGCGCCAACGGGCGCAAGCTGGCCGACGAGGTGGAACACGCCATCGAGGATCGCATCGACGAGCCGATGGGCTGCATGCCTTCGGCCCGACTGGGCAAGGCACGACGGGTCGCCGATGCTGCGGGGCGCTACATCGAATTCTGCAAGAGCACGTTCCCGAACGACCTGGACTTGCGTGGCCTCAAGATCGTGGTCGATTGCGCCAATGGCGCGGCCTACCACGTGGCCGGGCCGGTGCTGCACGAGCTCGGCGCGGAAGTGGTCGAAGTCGCCAACCAGCCCGACGGACTCAACATCAATGCGGGTTGCGGAGCCACCAGGCCGGAGCACATAAAGCAGCAGGTTGTCACGCACGGTGCCGATCTCGGCATCGCGCTGGATGGCGATGGCGATCGCCTGGTGATGGCCGATGCCCAAGGGCAGGTCTACGACGGCGACCAGCTGCTCTATCTCATTGCGCGGCACCGGCAGCGCGCCAACCGCTTCGCCGGTGGAGTGGCCGGCACGCTGATGACCAATTTCGGCATGGAGCAGGCCCTCGAGCGAATGGGCATCCCGTTCGCGCGAGCAGCGGTCGGGGATCGCTATGTACTCGAGTTGCTGCTGGAACGCGGCTGGACGCTGGGGGGCGAGAATTCGGGACACATCGTCTGCCTGGATCAGCACACGACGGGCGACGGCATCATCTCGGCGTTGCAGGTGCTGACCGCCTTGCGGACCTCCGGCGAGACCCTGGCCCAGGCCTGCGGAGACCTGCGGCTGTTGCCGCAGATCCTGGTGAACGTGCCCATCCGGCGGGGCTTCGATTTCCGCGGCAGTTCGACGGTGACCTCGGCGCTCGCGGAGGCCGAAGCGAGCCTGAAGGGCCGCGGCCGCATCCTCCTGCGGCCTTCCGGGACCGAGCCGGTGCTGCGGGTGATGGTCGAGGGCGACGCGGAAGCGGAGGTCACCGGGCTGGCGCAGCATCTGGCGGGGCTGATCAAGCAGGCCGCGGCGGCCTAAGCGCATGAGAAGGATGTCTTTTCCCGAAGGCACAAGGCCTTACGGTGCGGCCTTGCAATCAATTTGTCACAATTCGGCCCTAGAATCCGCGGCGATTTCGGACACCGTCCGCCCGAGGAGAAAAGTCATGGAGAAGTTCACCCGCAAGCCCTGGTTCGCTGCGGCAATCGTCGCAATCGGGTCGATCGCGCTGGCACCGACGCCCTCGGTCGCGCAGGAAACGATCAAGATCGATGGCTCGTCCACGGTCTTCCCCATCACCGAGGCGGTGGCCGAGGACTTCCAGGCCTCGAAGAAGAACAAGGTTCGCGTCACCGTGGGCATTTCGGGCACCGGCGGCGGTTTCAAGAAATTCTGCCGCGGCGAGACCGATATCTCCGATGCGTCGCGACCGATCCTCGCGCGCGAGATGGAAGAGTGCAAGAAGCAGGGCGTCCAGTACATTGAACTGCCCGTCGCCTACGATGCCCTGACGGTGGTGATGAATCCGAAGAACACCTGGATCAAGTCGCTCACCGTCGCGGAGCTGAAGAAGATGTGGGAACCGGCCGCGCAGGGGAAGATCCTGAAGTGGCAGCAGGTGAATTCGCAGTGGCCCGACCAGCCCCTCAAGCTGTTCGGACCCGGCGCCGATTCCGGCACGTTCGACTACTTCACGGAAGCCGTGAACGGCCGCTCCAAGTCGAGCCGTGGCGACTTCACCGCGTCCGAGGACGACAACATCCTGGTGCAGGGCATCGCACGCGATGTCAACGGCCTGGGCTACTTCGGCTATGCCTACTACTTCGAGAACAAGGACAAGCTGAAGGCAGTGCCGATCGTCAACCCGCGCACCAATCAGGCGGTGGAACCTTCGGCGGAAGCGGTCATCAACGGCACCTACCAGCCGCTGGCCCGGCCGATCTTCATCTACGTGAACGTGAAGTCCCTCGATCGCCCCGAGTGAAGGAATTCGTCGAGTTCTACATGAAGAACGCGGAAGGGCTGGTCAGGGAGGTGAAGTACGTGCCCCTGCCCCCGAAGGCCTACTCGTACAACGTCGAGGTCCTGGAGAAGAGGGTACTCGGGACCAAGTTCGGCGGCGAGAACAAGGTGGGGCTCACCATCGAAGAGCTGATGAAGCTGGAAGCAAAGCTGTAACGGGGTTCAGGCAACGCGCAGGTATCGTCGTCAGGAGGAGCCGGGGGCTTCTCCTGATTTTTCATTCGAGTAGTCCGGGACGTTAGGGGTGCACCCGCCGGCCCATCCACAGGGCGGTCTGCCTCACAATAACGACATGATCTCGTCCGCGGCAGAGACCAACATCGTCAGCGATCGCCTGCTCCGGCGTGCCTCCCGGCACGTCAAGGAGCGGGTGATCGAGTCCATCCTGTTTCTCGCCGCGCTGTTCTCCGTTTTCGTCACGGTCGGCATCGTCTGGGTGTTGCTGACCGAGTCGCTCACGCTGTTCGAGAGCGTGTCGCTGTGGGACTTCCTCACCGATACGCAGTGGACGCCGCTGTTCGACGACGACCACTACGGCATCATGGTGCTGCTGTCCGGGACCCTCGTGAGTTCCGCGGTGGCGCTCGCCGTGGCCATCCCCCTGGGCACGATCATCGCGATCTACCTGTCCGAGTTCGCGCCCTTCACCATCCGCGAAGTCGCGAAGCCCTTCCTCGAACTGCTGGGGGGCGTGCCTACCGTGGTGTACGGCTATTTCGCGCTGCTGTACGTGACCCCGGCACTCCAGTACATCGCGCTGACGGTCTTCGATTTCAACCTGCCGGGCTTCAACCTGCTGTCGGCCGGACTGGTGATGGGCATCATGATCATCCCGTACGTGAGCTCCGTGAGCGAGGACGCCATGCGCTCCGTACCGATGAGCATGCGCGAGGGGTCCTATGCCATGGGTGCGACGCGTTTCCAGACGGCCGTACGAGTCGTGACGCCGGCGGCGTTCTCCGGCATCGCGGCGGCGTACATTCTCGGCATCTCGCGAGCCGTGGGCGAGACGATGATCCTCGCAGTGGCGGCCGGCATGCAACCCAACCTCACGTGGAATCCGCTCGAGCCGGCGGCTACCATCACGGCCTTCATCGTTCAGGTGGCGCTGGGGGACCTGCCGCACGGTTCGGTCGGCTACCAGACCATTTTCGCGGCTGGACTCACATTGATGGTGATCACGCTCGGCTTCAACATCCTCGGACACCTGCTCAAGCGCAAGTTCCGCCAGGCCTACTGAGATGAAACCAGCCCCATGCTGAAACAGGACATCGGCGAGATCCGCGCCCTCATCGTCAAGCACAAGCGCTGGGACATGATCTTCGCGCTGTGCGGGCTGCTGGCCCTGATGATCGGCGTGCTCACCTTCGCCGTGCTGTTCGTCGGCATGGCGATCGATGGCTTGCCGCGGCTTTCCTGGGGGTTCTTCGCGAATTTCCCCTCGCGCCGCGCCGAGCAAGCCGGCATTCTTTCCGCCTGGATCGGCACGACGCTGGTCATGCTGGTCACGGCCGTGGCAGCGATCCCGGTGGGCGTCGCCGCTGCGGTCTACCTCGAGGAATACGCGCCGAAGAACATCATCACCGACATCATCGAGATCAACGTCACCAACCTGGCGGGCGTGCCCTCGATCGTCTACGGGCTGCTGGCGCTCGGCCTGTTCGTCTACACCTTCGGGTTCGGGCAGAGCATCCTTTCTGCCGGCCTGACGCTGGCCCTGCTGATCCTGCCGGTGGTCATCGTGGCCACGCGCGAGTCGATCCGCTCGATCCCGGGCGTGATCCGGGAAGGCGCCTATGCGCTGGGCGCGACCAAGTGGCAGACCACCGCCGATCACATTCTTCCGTACTCGGCCCCCGGCATCATGACCGGCATCATCATCGGCATGGCCCGGGCGATCGGCGAGACCGCACCGCTCATCACCATCGGCGCGCTGACCTTCATCGCCTTCCTGCCGCCGGCGCCGGTCCAGGGCAGCTTCCCGTTCCTCAATTTCGAATGGCTCACCTCCGGCTTCACGGTGATGCCGATCCAGATGTTCAACTGGACCTCCCGCCCGGAGGCGGCGTTCCACAAGAACGCGGCTGCGGCCGGCCTGGTGCTGGTGGTGATGACGTTGTCCATGAACGCGGTGGCGATCTACATCCGCTACCGCCTCCGCAAGAACATCAAGTGGTAGGGTTTCGCCATGTCCAAAGTCACTGACGGCCCGGCGGTCACGACCGATCTCAGGGTCAAGGCCGAAGCACGCAAGCTCAACTTCTACTACGGCGCATTCCATGCGCTGAAGAGCATCGACATGCCGATCTACGAGCGCAAGGTGACCGCGCTCATCGGCCCGTCGGGCTGCGGCAAGTCGACCTATCTGCGCTGCTTCAACCGGATGCACGACCTGTATCCGGGCAACCGCTACGACGGCGAGATCCGCCTCCAGCCGGACAACACCAACCTGCTGCACCCGCAGGTGGACCCGATCGAGGTCCGCATGCGCATCAGCATGGTGTTCCAGAAACCCAATCCGTTCCCGAAGACCATCTATGAGAACGTCGCCTACGGCTTGCGGGTCCGTGGCGTCCGTGGCGTGAAGGTGCTCGACGAGAAAGTGGAGCAGGCGCTGCGGGGTGCGGCGCTGTGGGACGAGGTCAAGGACCGCTTGCAGCACCTGGCCTTCAACCTCTCCGGTGGCCAGCAGCAGCGCCTGTGCATCGCCCGGGCGCTGGCGACCGAACCGGAGATCCTGCTGTTCGACGAGCCCACCTCGGCACTGGACCCGATCGCCACGGCGAGCATCGAAGAACTGATCGCGGACCTCAAGGACAAGGTCACCATCCTGATCGTGACCCACAACATGCAGCAGGCCGCCCGCGTCTCGGACTTCACGGCCTACATGTATCTGGGCGAGATGATCGAGTTCGACGCGACCGACACGATCTTCATCAAGCCCAAGAACAAGGCGACCGAGGACTACATCACCGGCCGGTTCGGCTGAGATGCCAGCGACCGTGATTGGGCAGCGGCCAGCGTAGCTGGGGCGCACCGCCCTGCAGTGCAACTCGGGCGATGGGTGAGATGCCAGCGACCGTGATCGGGCAGCGGCCAGCGTAGCTGGGGCGCACCGCCCTGCAGTGCAACTCGGGCGATGGGTGAGATGCCAGCGACCGTGATCGGGCAGCGGCCAGCGCAGCTGGGGCGCACCGCCCTGCGGTGCAACTCGGGCGGTGGGTGAGCCCGGTCCATCCGGTTTCCCGGGGGAATCGGGCGGGGAATGGTCGGTCCGATCGGGATTGCGCACTGCAGCGCCGTTGACCCCCTCCCCCCGCCGCGAGTAAACTCCCGGCGCTTTGACTTGGGGTTTTCGCATGCGCCGCAAGGTGGTGGCGGGGAATTGGAAGATGCACGGCAGCCTCGCGGCGAACGCGCAGCTTCTGGGAGCACTGGCGTCCGGTGGCGCCGGTTCCGGCAACGCAACATGCGCGGTGCTGGTCCCGTATCCCTACCTCGCCCAGACGCAGCAACTGCTGAAGGGCTCCGGCCTGAAGTGGGGTGCCCAGAATCTGAGCGAACACGCGGGCGGCGCCTACACCGGCGAGGTGGCCGGTGCCATGCTGGCGGAGTTCGAATGTACTTACGTGGCCGTCGGGCATTCCGAACGGCGGGCGCTGTATCACGAAGACAGCGCCCTGGTCGCCCGGAAACTGGTGGCTGCGCGCAAAGCGGGATTGACGCCCATCGTCTGCGTCGGCGAAACGCTGGCGGAGCGTGAAGCCGGCAGAACCGAAATGGTGGTGGGAGAGCAGTTGCAGGCGGTGATGGACTTGGCAGGCCTCGGGTTGCTGGCTGAATCGGTGGTGGCGTACGAACCGGTCTGGGCCATCGGAACCGGCAAGACGGCGACGCCCGACCAGGCCCAGGAGGTACACGCGTACATTCGTGCGCTGGTGGCGAAGCAGGACCCGGGAGTGGCGGCTCGATTGCCGATTCTCTACGGCGGCAGTGTCAAGGCCGCCAACGCGAAGTCGTTATTTGCAATGCCCGATGTGGATGGCGGCCTGGTGGGTGGCGCCTCGCTGGTGGCGGAAGAATTCCTGAGTATCTGGCGCGCGGCCGAAAGCCCGACGCCCTGAGGATCGTATGCAGACCTTTCTCCTGATCATCCATGTGCTCGTCGGTGCCGGCGTCATCGGCCTGGTGTTGCTTCAGCACGGCAAGGGTGCCGACATGGGCGCCGCCTTCGGCAGCGGCTCGGCCGGCAGCCTGTTCGGTTCCAGCGGCTCGGCGAACTTCCTGAGCCGCAGCACCGCGGTGCTGACCGCCGTGTTCTTCGTGACCAGTCTCGGGCTCACCTACCTGTCCACGAGCAAGCCGTCCTCGCAGGGCGTCGTGGTGGGCAAGCCCGTCAGCGAATCGGATGTCCCGGCCGGTGACAAGCCTGCGGCACCGCCGGCAGCGGCGTCCGAAGCCGATTCGAAGACCAAGGACATTCCGAAATAGAGGTACCGCTTTTCAATCCGGTGGTCCGGTGGTGCAACCCGGAGCACCGCAGAGTTTCAAAGCCGATGTGGTGAAATTGGTAGACACGCTGTCTTGAGGGGGCAGTGGCGAAAGCCGTGGGAGTTCGAGTCTCCCCATCGGCACCATGAATTCCGGCCGGTCCTGCCGGTGCGCCGCAAGGGCGCGGAGGGACAGGCCTGAAATGCAGCAACAGAAGTCCGAAGTTCGCTGGCGGGGCGTGCCCAAAAGGCTTGCGCTCAGCCGTGATGCGCAATGCTCGACAACTATTTCCCGATTCTGCTGTTCATCGTCGTGGGCCTCGCCGTAGGCGTCGTCCCGATCCTGCTTGGCGGGGGCCTGAGCCGGCTCCTGGGCCATCACCGTCCCGATTCGGAGAAGTTGTCGCCGTACGAATGCGGCTTCGAGGCTTTCGAGGATGCGCGCATGAAGTTCGACGTGCGCTACTACCTCGTGGCCATCCTCTTCATCCTCTTCGATCTCGAGATCGCCTTCCTGTTTCCGTGGGCGGTGGTGCTCGATCAGATCGGCCTGTTCGGCTTCGTGGCCATGGTGATCTTCCTCGCGATCCTCGTCGTCGGCTTCGTCTACGAGTGGAAGAAGGGGGCGTTGGAATGGGAATAGAAATGCGAGCCACCCGGCGAGCATTTCTGGGCGCCGAATCGTGGTGCCTTGCGTTCGCGAGACCAGTTCGTGAGGCGCCGCGCGCTGCAGATCGAAGGGCTTACGCGCGGACTTCCCGCCAGGAGCACTAACCATGGGCATCGAAGGCGAACTCCAGAAGGGCTTCGTGACCACCACGGTCGACGATCTCATCAACTGGACCCGTACCGGTTCGCTCTGGCCGATGACCTTCGGGCTCGCCTGTTGCGCCGTGGAGATGATGCATGCGGGCGCAGCGCGCTACGACCTCGACCGGTTCGGGATCGTGTTCCGTCCGAGCCCGCGTCAGTCGGACCTGATGATCGTCGCGGGCACGCTCTGCAACAAGATGGCCCCCGCGCTGCGCAAGGTCTACGACCAGATGGCCGAACCTCGCTGGGTGATCTCCATGGGGTCGTGCGCGAACGGCGGGGGTTACTACCACTATTCGTACTCGGTGGTGCGGGGCTGCGATCGCATCGTGCCGGTGGACGTCTACGTGCCGGGTTGCCCGCCCACCGCCGAGGCACTCCTGTACGGGATCATCCAGTTGCAGAACAAGATCCGGCGCACCAACACGATCGCACGCTGAGCGTAACCCGATGACCGTCCCCGACACCCTTCTCGAAACCGTCCAGCGCATCCTCGGCGATGCGGTGAGCGGATCGGAAGTGGTCCGAGGCCAGGCCATCGCGACGATCAAGGGTTCGGCGTGGCCGGAGGCGGCACGCACGCTGCGCGATGCTTCCGAACTTCGATTCGAGCAGTTGATCGACCTGTGCGGCGTCGACTACCAGGCCTGGGGCAACGGCCGCTGGGAAGGATCGCGCTTCGCAGTCGTCGTGCAGCTGCTCTCCGTCACGCTCAACCACCGCCTGCGCGTGAAGATCTTCGCGGGCGACGATGATTTCCCGTCGGTCGATTCCGCGACCGGCATCTGGGCGGGTGCCAACTGGTACGAACGCGAGGCGTTCGATCTTTTCGGCATCGTCTTCCCGGGCCATCCCGACCTGCGCCGGATCCTGACCGACTACGGTTTCATCGGCCATCCGTTCCGCAAGGATTTCCCCGTCTCCGGCTACGTCGAGATGCGCTACGACCCGGACCAGCAACGCGTGATTTATCAGCCGGTGAGCATCGAGCCGCGCGAGATCGTGCCGCGCGTGGTGCGGGAACCGAACTACGGGGATGTGGAATGAGAACCCGTAGGGCTTTCAACACGAAGGACGCGAAGGGCACGAAGGAAGTGCATCTCGAAGTGGCGAATCGGCATGGAGCTGCGCCCCATGCCTGAAATTCGCAACTTCACGATGAACTTTAGCTCCGGCCGCCCTTCGGGCTTAACCCGCCAGGGCGGGTTAGCCTTCACTGAAATGCATCGTGAAATTGCGGTTCGGCACGGAGCGGTGCTCCATGCCTGAGATCCGCAATTTCACGATGAATTTTGGTCCCCAGCATCCGGCGGCCCATGGTGTCTTGCGTCTCGTGCTGGAACTCGACGGCGAAGTGATCCAGCGCGCCGATCCGCACATCGGGCTGCTGCATCGCGCGACCGAGAAGCTGGCCGAACAGAAGACGTTCATCCAGAGCGTGCCGTACATGGATCGGCTCGACTACGTGTCGATGATGTGCAACGAGCACGCCTATGTGATGGCGATCGAGAAGTTGCTGGGCATCGAGGTGCCGCTGCGCGCGAAATACATCCGCGTGATGTTCGACGAGATCACTCGCGTGCTGAACCATCTGCTCTGGCTCGGGGCGCACGGGCTCGACATCGGCGCGATGACGGTGTTCCTGTACTGCTTCCGCGAGCGCGAAGACCTGATGGACTGCTACGAGGCCGTGTCGGGTGCGCGCCTGCACGCGGCTTACTTCCGTCCGGGTGGGGTGTACCGCGATCTGCCGGAGCGCATGCCCCAGTACGAGACCTCGAAGATCCGCTCGGCCGAGGACGCGAAGCGCCTCAACGAGAACCGCCAGGGATCGATGCTCGATTTCATCGAGGACTTCGTCCGGCGGTTCCCGAAGCAGGTGGACGAATACGAGACGTTGCTCACCGACAACCGCATCTGGAAGCAGCGCACGGTCGGCATCGGCGTGGTCAGTCCCGAACGTGCGTTGCAGCTCGGTTTCACCGGCCCGATGCTGCGCGGATCGGGCATCGAATGGGACCTGCGCAAGAAGCAGCCCTACGAGGTCTACGACCGCCTCGACTTCGACATTCCGGTGGGCGTGACCGGTGACTGCTACGACCGCTACCTGGTGCGCATCGAGGAGATGCGACAGTCGACCCGCATCATCCAGCAGTGCGTGGACTGGCTGCGCGCCAATCCCGGGCCGGTGATGACGGAGGATCACAAGGTCGCGCCGCCGTCGCGCGTGGCCATGAAGACCAACATGGAAGAACTGATCCATCACTTCAAGCTCTTCACCGAAGGCATGCACGTGCCCGAAGGCGAATGCTATGCGATGGTGGAAGCCCCCAAGGGCGAGTTCGGCATCTACCTGGTATCGGATGGCGCGAACAAACCTTATCGCCTCAAGATCCGCGCGCCGGGTTTCCCGCACCTGGCCGCCATGGACGAAATGGGCAAGGGTCACATGATCGCGGACGCCGTGGCGATCATCGGCACCATGGACATCGTGTTCGGCGAGGTGGACCGCTGATGCTTTCCGACAGCGCTCGCAGTCGCATCGACCGCGAACTGACCAAGTATCCCGCCGACCAGAAGCAGTCGGCCGTGATGTCCGCACTGGCCATCGCCCAGGACGAGCATCGGCAACTGACCACCGAAGTGATGGACGCGGTCGCCGCGCATCTGGGCATGCCGCCCATCGCGGTCTACGAGGTGGCGACCTTCTACACGATGTACGACCTGCAGCCGGTCGGAAAGCACAAGCTGTGCATCTGTACCAACCTGCCCTGTGCGTTGTCGGGCGCGACGGAGGCGGCTGCACATCTGAAGAAGAAGCTCGGCGTGGATTTCGGCGGCACCACCGCCGACGGCAAGTTCACGTTGAAGGAGGGCGAGTGCTTCGGCGCGTGCGGTGACTCGCCGGTGGTCATCCACAACAACAAGCACATGTTGAACGGCATGACACCCGAGAAGATCGACGCGCTGCTGGCGGAGCTTTCGCGATGATCACCTCCCGTCCGCCCTTCGCGACCGATGCGTACGGTCCCGACGCACTCATCCTCAAGGGACTGGACGGTACCAACTGGCGCCTGAGGGACTACGAGGCGCGCGGCGGATACCAGGCGCTCCGGAAGATCCTCGCCGAGAAGATTCCGCCGGCGACGGTGATCGACGAACTGAAGAAATCCGCCCTGCGTGGTCGCGGTGGCGCCGGATTCCCGACCGGACTCAAGTGGAGCTTCATGCCGAAGAACTACACGGGCCAGCGCTATCTCGTCTGCAATTCCGACGAAGGCGAGCCCGGCACGTTCAAGGACCGCGACATCCTGCGCTACAACCCGCACATCGTCATCGAGGGCATGGCGATCGGCGCCTACGCCATGGGCATCACCGTGGGTTACAACTACATCCACGGCGAGATCTGGGAAGGTTACGAGCGGTTCGAAGCGGCCCTGGAAGAAGCGCGCGCCGCCGGCCTGCTCGGAAAGAACATTCTCGGCAGCGACTTCGAGTTCCAGTTGCACGCGCACCACGGCTGGGGCGCCTACATCTGCGGCGAGGAAACCGCGCTGCTCGAGTCCCTCGAAGGCAAGAAGGGCCAGCCGCGTTTCAAGCCGCCGTTCCCGGCGAGCTTCGGCCTGTACGGCAAGCCCACGACGATCAACAACACCGAGACCTTCGCGGCAGTGCCGTGGATCATCGTCAACGGTGGCGAAGCGTTCCTGAACATGGGCCGGCCGAACAACGGCGGCACCAAGATCTTCTCCGTATCCGGCGACGTGGCGCGGCCCGGCAACTTCGAAGTGAAGCTCGGCACACCGTTCGCGAAACTGCTGGAGATGGCCGGTGGCATGCGCGGCGGCCGCAAGCTGAAGGCGTGCATTCCCGGCGGGTCGTCGATGCCCGTGCTGCCCGGCGAGATCATGATGCAGACCGACATGGACTACGACTCCATCGCGAAGGCCGGGTCGATGCTCGGTTCCGGAGCGGTCATCGTCATGGACGAGACGCGCTGCATGGTGCGTTGCCTCGAGCGGCTGTCCTACTTCTATTACGAGGAATCCTGCGGCCAGTGCACGCCGTGCCGCGAGGGCACCGGCTGGCTCTATCGCATGGTCCATCGCATCGAGCACGGCCAGGGCCGTCCGGACGATCTCGACATGCTCAATTCCATCGCCGACAACATCCAGGGCCGCACCATCTGCGCGCTCGGCGATGCGGCAGCGATGCCGGTGCGCGCGTTCATCAAGCACTATCGCGACGAGTTCCAGTACCACATCGACCACGGCCATTGCCTGGTCGACAAGCTCGCCAAGGCGGCCTGATCCCATGAGCGAGTCCAAGATGATCAACCTCGAGGTGGACGGAAAGCCCGTCTCCGTTCCCGAGGGGTCCATGGTCATGGTCGCGACGAACCAGCTCGCCACCTACGTCCCGCACTTCTGCTGGCACAAGAAGCTCTCGATCGCGGCCAACTGCCGCATGTGTCTCGTGCAGGTGGAGAAGGCGCCAAAGCCGTTGCCGGCCTGCGCGACGCCGGTCACCGAAGGCATGAAAGTCTGGACCCATTCGGACATCGCCATCAAGGCCCAGAAGGGGGTGATGGAGTTCCTGCTCATCAACCATCCGCTGGACTGTCCGATCTGCGACCAGGGCGGCGAATGCCAGCTCCAGGACCTGGCGGTGGGATACGGACCATCGTCGTCCCGCTTCGGCGAGATGAAGCGCGTGGTGCCGAGCAAGGACATCGGTCCGCTGGTGGCTGCCGAAGAGATGTCGCGCTGCATCCACTGCACGCGTTGCGTGCGCTTCGGCCAGGAGGTCGCCGGCGTGATGGAGCTCGGCATGGCCGGCCGCGGTGAACATTCCGAGATCCTGTCCTTCGTGGGCCGGACGGTGGATTCCGAGCTGTCGGGCAACATGATCGACCTGTGCCCGGTCGGCGCGCTGACGTCCAAGCCGTTTCGCTACACCGCCCGCACCTGGGAGCTCGCCCGTCGCAAGTCGATCAGCCCGCACTGCGGTCTCGGCTCGAACCTCGTGGTGCAGGTGAAGGGCAATCGCGTGATGCGCGTGCTGCCGCTGGAGAATGAAGCCGTCAACGAGTGCTGGCTGTCGGACAAGGATCGCTTCTCCTACCAGGCGCTCAATTCCGAACAGCGCCTGGTGCGCCCGATGATTCGCGAGCAGGGCCAGTGGCGCGAGGTCGATTGGCACGATGCCCTCGCTTTCGTGGCCACCCGCTTGAAGAGCCTTCGGGACGCCCATGGCGCCAACGCGCTCGGCGCACTCGGCAGCCCGCACTCGACGCTGGAAGAGTTGTTCCTGCTGGGCAAGTTCATGCGCGGCCTGGGTTCGGGCAACGTCGATTTCCGGCTGCGGCAGGTCGACTTCTCGCTCGACGCCCGTCGCAAGGGTGCACCCTGGCTCGGCATGCCGGTCGCGGAGTTGAGCGGCCTCAAGCGCGTGTTGATCATCGGGTCGAACCTGCGCAAGGATCATCCGCTGATCGCCGCACGGATTCGCCAGGCCGCGAAGCGCGGCCTGCAACTCGCATTCATCAATGCGTTCGACGACGAGCAGCTGATTCCGATCGCGGCCCGCGCCATCGTCGCCCCGAGCGCGATGCCCGCCACGCTTGCGGAAGTCGTGAAGGCTGCCGCGACGATCAAGGGCAGCGACAGCGACGCAGCCCTTGCATCGCTGATGCCCGGAGACGGGGCGAAGCGCATCGCGGAACTGCTCTGCGGCGGCGAGCCTGCTGCCGTATTCCTCGGCAATTTTGCGCAACACCATCCTCGCGCTGCAACGCTGGAGAGCCTCGCGCAGACGCTGGCGCGAATCACCGGCGCGTGGTTCGGCGTGCTCGGCGAAGCCGCCAACAGCGTGGGCGGCTACCTGGCCGGAGCCTTGCCGTCGAACGGAGGTCTCGACGCGGGCGGCATGATCACCTATCCGCGTCGCGGGTACGTGTTGCTGGGCTGCGAACCGGAGTTCGATTCCGCCAACGGTGCTGCGGCCCTGGCCGCATTGAAGCAGGCCGAATTCGTCGTCGCGCTGTCGCCGTTCCAGACGCGTGCCGTCGAGTACGCGGACGTCCTTCTGCCCATCGCACCCTTCACCGAGACCTCCGGCACGTTCGTGAATACCGAAGGGCGCGTGCAGGGTTTCAAGGGCGTGGTGCAACCGCTCGGCGAGACTCGCCCCGCCTGGAAGGTGCTGCGGGTGCTCGGCAACCTGCTCGAGCTCGACGGCTTCGCCTACGAGAGCACGGAGCAGGTGAAGGCCGAAGCGCTCGGTGACGTCGAAGCCGACGTCTCCAGTCGTCTCGACAACACGCTCGCGGCCCTGGCACCGCTCGATCTCGCCGTTCCGGTTCAGGGCCTGGAGCGCATCGGCGACGTGCCGATCCATTTCGCAGATCCGCTCGTGCGTCGCTCGCCGGCGTTGCAACAGACTGCCGACGCGCAGGCGCCGTGCGCGTGGATGCACGGCGATACGCTGGCATCCCTCGGGTTGTCGGCCGGAGACCAGGTGCGAGTGTCGCAAGGCAACGGGCACACCGTCCTGCGGGCCGATCGCGACGACCGCCTGCCCCGCAACTGCGTGCGGGTTGCGGCGGGCCATCCGTCGACCGCCGAGCTTGGAGCGCTGACCGGACTCGTCAGCGTGGAGCGTGTCGCGGCAACGGCGCTCGCCACCGCCTGATATGAAACCAGCCTGACATGGAATTCTTCGAGAACCTCCTCGGCCCCGCCTGGCCCCTGGTCTGGACGCTCGCGAAGATCATCGCGATCGTGCTGCCGATCATGGTCGCGGTGGCCTATCTCACGCTGGCGGAGCGCAAGGTCATCGGCTACATGCAGGTTCGCCTGGGCCCGAACCGGGTCACGTTCTTCGGCATCCGCTGGCTCGGCGGCTGGGGCCAGCCGATCGCGGACGCGATCAAGCTGCTCACCAAGGAAATCATCATCCCCGCCGGCGCGAACCGGTTCCTGTTCATCCTCGCGCCGATCCTGTCGATCATGCCCGCGCTCGCCGCGTGGGCGGTCGTGCCGTTCGATCCGAACCTCGTGCTGGCGAACGTCGATGCCGGCCTGTTGTACGTCCTCGCGATCACGTCCATGGGCGTGTACGGCGTGATCATCGCCGGCTGGGCATCGAACTCGAAGTACGCTTTCATCGGCAGCCTGCGCTCGGCCGCACAGATCGTCTCCTACGAAATCGCCATGGGCTTCGCGCTCGTGGGTGTGCTGATGATGGCGCACAGCCTGAACCTCGTGGAGATCGTGAAGCAGCAGCAGGGGAGCTACGGCGCGCTCTCGTGGAACTGGATTCCGCTGTTCCCGATGTTCCTCGTCTACCTGATCTCCGGTGTCGCGGAAACCAACCGCGCGCCCTTCGACGTGGCCGAAGGTGAATCGGAGATCGTCGCGGGCTTCCACGTCGAGTATTCCGGCATCGCCTTCGCCATCTTCTTCCTGGCCGAGTACGCCAACATGATCCTGGTCTCGACGCTGTGCGCGACCATGTTCCTGGGCGGCTGGCTGTCGCCGGTGCCGTTCCTGCCGGACGGCTTCCCATGGCTGCTCGCCAAGGTGGCGTTCGTGATTTTCCTGTTCCTCTGGTTCCGTGCGACCTTCCCGCGGTATCGGTACGACCAGATCATGCGGCTGGGCTGGAAAGTCTTCATCCCCGTGACCCTGGTGTGGCTGGTGGTCATCGGCGGCTGGATGCAGACGCCGTACTGGCCGTGGAAGTGAAGGAGAGCCGATGAACGCGATCCGCGAATTCTTCCGCACGTTCCTCCTGTTCGAGCTGGTGAAGGGCATGGCGCTCACCGGGCGGCATATGTTCGCCCGCAAGATCACGATCCAGTTCCCGGAAGAGAAGACGCCGCAGAGCCCGCGTTTTCGTGGCCTCCATGCGTTGCGTCGCTATCCGAACGGCGAGGAACGCTGCATCGCGTGCAAGCTGTGCGAAGCGGTGTGCCCTGCGCTGGCGATCACCATCGAATCCGACCAGCGCGAAGACGGCACCCGCCGCACGACGCGCTACGAGATCGATCTGACCAAGTGCATCTTCTGCGGCTTCTGCGAGGAATCCTGTCCCGTGGACAGCATCGTCGAGACGCGCATCTTCGAATACCACGGCGAGCGCCGCGGCGACCTCGTCTACACCAAGGAAATGCTGCTCGCGATCGGCGATCGCTACGAGGAGCAGATCGCGCAGGACCGCATGGCGGACGCGGCCTATCGATGAGCTTCCAGTCCGGCGTCTTCTGGGTGTTCGCGGCGATCCTGCTGTTCGCCGCCCTGCGGGTCATCACCGCGCGCAATCCGGTGCATTCCGCACTCTTCCTCGTGCTGGCGTTCGTCACGTCGTCGGGGCTCTGGATGCTGCTGGAAGCCGAGTTTCTCGCGATCACGCTGGTCTTGGTGTACGTGGGCGCCGTGATGGTGCTGTTCCTCTTCGTCGTGATGATGCTGGACATCAACCTCGACCGGCTGCGTGAAGGCTACTGGGACTATCTCGTCCCGGCCCTCGTGGTGGCCGGCGTGATGGTGGCCGAGATGGCCACCATCCTGTGGGGGCGCTACTTCCAGTTGATCGGGATGCCCGTGCCGGAACCGAAGGCCGAGACCTACAGCAACACGCGCGAACTGGGCAAGCTGATCTACACCGACTACGTCTATCCCTTCGAGATCGCCGCGGTGATCCTGCTGGTGGCGATCGTGGCGGCCATCGCGCTCACCCTGCGCAGCCGCAAGGACACCAAGTACCAGAATCCTGCCTGGCAGATCGCGGTGAAGCGAGGTGATCGCGTGCGCATCGTGTCGATGCCCTCGCAGCCGGCGCCGGCTGCGGAAGCGGACAAGACCGGGGGCAACGCTTGATCTCGCTTTCCCACTACCTCGTGCTGGGGGCGTTGCTGTTCGCCATCAGCGTGGTCGGCATCTTCCTGAACCGCAAGAACGTGATCATCCTGCTGATGGCGATCGAGCTGATGCTGCTCGCGGTCAACATGAACTTCATCGCCTTCTCGCACTACCTGCAGGACTACGCGGGCCAGGTGTTCGTGTTCTTCATCCTGACGGTGGCCGCGGCGGAGTCCGCCATCGGCTTGGCGATCCTGGTCGTCCTGTTCCGGAACATCCACACGATCAACGTCGATGATCTCGATCGCCTGAAGGGTTGACGGTACTCGCTTGTCCCTAGCTCCTAGCCCCCAGCCCCTCGAACCCAGCACTTGAAGTCCCTCTACCTCCTCATCCCCCTGGCACCGCTGTTCGGCGCGATCGTCGCCGGACTGTTCGGACGCTACGTCGGTCGCGCCGGTGCGCACTCCGTGACGATCCTCGGCGTGCTCGTGTCCTTCATCGCCTCGGTGATGGTGTTCCAGGACGTGCTGGCGGGCCAGACCTTCAACGGACCGGTCTACACCTGGCTGGTCTCGGGCGACATGCGGTTCGAGGTGGGTTTCCTGATCGATTCGCTCACCGCGACGATGATGCTCGTGGTGACCTTCGTCTCGCTCATGGTGCATGTCTACACGATCGGCTACATGGCCGACGATCCGGGCTACCAGCGTTTCTTCAGCTACATCTCGCTGTTCACGTTCTCCATGCTGATGCTGGTGATGGCGAACAATTTCCTCCAGCTCTTCTTCGGCTGGGAGGCGGTGGGTCTCGTCTCCTACCTGCTGATCGGCTTCTGGTACACCCGGCCCACCGCGATCTTCGCGAACCTCAAGGCCTTCCTGGTCAATCGTGTCGGCGACTTCGGGTTCCTGCTCGGTATCGGCCTGGTGCTCGCGTGGTTCGGGTCGCTCGACTACGCGACGGTGTTCCGCATGGCCCCCGGCATGGCGGACAAGAGTCTCAACCTGATCGGCAGCGCGGACTGGTCGCTGCTCACGGTCATCTGCATCTGCCTCTTCATCGGTGCCATGGGCAAGTCGGCGCAGTTCCCGCTGCACGTGTGGCTGCCCGATTCCATGGAGGGCCCGACGCCGATCTCCGCGCTGATACACGCGGCCACCATGGTGACGGCGGGCATCTTCATGGTGGCGCGCATGTCGCCCCTGTTCGAACTGTCCGATACGGCGCTGTCGTTCGTGATCGTCATCGGCGCGATCACCGCCCTGTTCATGGGCTTCCTCGGGATCGTGCAGAACGACATCAAGCGGGTCGTCGCGTATTCCACGCTTTCCCAATTGGGCTACATGACCGTCGCACTGGGCGCGTCGGCGTATTCGGTCGCGATCTTCCACCTGATGACCCATGCCTTCTTCAAGGCGCTGCTGTTCCTGGCGGCGGGTTCCGTGATCATCGGCATGCACCACGACCAGGACATCCGCAACATGGGCGGGCTGCGCAAGTACATGCCGGTCACGTGGATCGTGTCGCTGATCGGATCGCTCGCGTTGATCGGTACCCCGTTCTTCGCGGGCTTCTACTCGAAGGACAGCATCATCGAGGCGGTGGCGGCATCGCACGTGCCCGGAGCCGGATTCGCGTACTTCGCCGTGGTTGCCGGCGTATTCGTCACGGCCTTCTACTCCTTCCGCATGTACTTCCTGGTGTTCCACGGCAAGGAACGGTTCCATGACAAGCCCCACGGTGAGCATGGGCACGACGACCACGGGCACGACGATCATCACGGGGGTACGCCCCACGAGTCCCCCGCGGTGGTCTGGGTACCGCTGGTGCTGCTCGCGATCCCGTCGGTGATCATCGGCTACCTGACCATCCAGCCGATGCTGTTCGGCGACTACTTCAAGGGCGCGATCCACGTCGCCGAAAAGCACGAGGCCATGGCCGATCTGGCGGAACATTTCCACGGCGCCATGGCCATGGGCCTGCATGCGCTCACGACCCTGCCGTTCTGGCTCGCGCTCGGTGGAGTCGTGGTGGCCTGGTTCTTCTATCTGAAGCGGCCGCAGATCCCGGCCGCTATCGCCCAGACCTTCAAGCCGATCCATTCGCTGCTCGTTCACAAGTACTGGTTCGACGAACTCTACGGCTGGCTGTTCGCGGGCGGTGCCCGCGCGATCGGTTCGGGCCTGTGGCGTTTCGGCGACGTGAAGGTGATCGACGGGTTCTTCGTGAACGGCGCCGCGCATCTGGTGGGCTGGTTCTCGGGTGTGATCCGGCGCTTCCAGTCGGGCATGATCTATCACTACGCCTTCACTATGATCATCGGCGTGTTCGTGCTGCTGACACTCTGGTTCGTACGGACATGAGCGCCGGCATGCCGTTGCTGACCCTGGCGATCTGGACCCCGATTCTCGCGGGCCTGCTCGTGCTGGCCACCGGCTCCGACCGCAATGCCGGCACCGCTCGCTGGCTCGCCTTGGCGGGCTCCATCGCCGGCTTCGTGGTGACCATTCCGCTGGCGACCGGCTTCGACACCACCGAGCACGCGATGCAGTTCGTCGAGCTCTCGAGCTGGATCGAGCGCTATCACGTCCGCTATCACCTGGGCATCGACGGCATCTCATTGTTGCTGATCCTGCTGAACAGCTTCACCACAATCCTCGTCGTCATCGCCGGCTGGAAGGTGATTGAATCCCGCGTCGCCCAGTACATGGCGGCGTTCCTCGTGATGTCGGGCCTGATGAACGGCGTGTTCGCAGCGATGGACGCGCTGCTGTTCTACGTGTTCTTCGAGGCGACGCTGATCCCGATGTTCATCATCATCGGCGTCTGGGGCGGTCCGAATCGCGTGTACGCGGCGGTGAAGTTCTTCCTCTACACGCTGCTCGGTTCGCTGTTGATGCTGGTGGCGTTGATCTACCTGTACAACACCGCGGGCGGCAGCTTCTCCATCCAGGATTTCCACCAGCTGCCGCTGGGCATGACGGCGCAGGTGCTGGTGTTCCTCGCTTTCCTCGTCGCCTTTGCCGTGAAGGTACCGATGTGGCCGGTGCATACCTGGTTGCCCGATGCGCACGTGGAAGCGCCCACCGGCGGCTCGGTCGTGCTGGCGGCCATCGCGCTGAAGCTCGGCGGCTACGGCTTCATCCGCTTCTCGCTGCCGATCGTGCCCGACGCGAGTCACGCCCTCTCGGGGCTCATGATCGCGCTGTCGCTGATCGCCGTGGTCTACATCGGCCTCGTGGCGCTCGTGCAGACCGACATGAAGAAGCTGATCGCCTACTCGTCGATCTCGCACATGGGCTTCGTCACGCTCGGCCTGTTCCTGTTCGACCGCCTCGGTGCGCAGGGCGCGGTGATCCAGATGATCTCGCACGGCTTCGTGTCCGGCGCACTGTTCCTCTGCGTAGGCGTGCTGTACGACCGCCTGCATTCGCGGCAGATCGCGGACTACGGTGGCGTAGCGAACCGGATGCCGGTGTTCGCGGCGTTCTTCATGCTCTTCGCCATGGCCAACTCCGGCTTGCCGGGCACCAGCGGTTTCGTCGGCGAGTTCATGGTGATCATGGGCGCGGTGAAGGTGAATTTCTGGATCGCGTTCGCGGCGGCCACGACGCTCGTGTTCGGTGCGGCGTACACGCTGTGGATGTACAAGCGCGTCGTGTTCGGTGCGATCGCCAACGATCACGTCGCCGAGCTGCAGGACATCGAAGCGCGCGAGTGGGTATTCCTCGCGCTGCTCGCCGTCGCCGTGCTGGCGATGGGGCTCTATCCCGCACCTTTCAATGCCGTGCTCGAGACGCCCGTGGCCGACCTGCTCGTTCACGTCGCGAAAAGCAAGCTCCCCGGTAACTGATCGCCGTGACCCTCTCTCCCGCCGACTACATCGCCGCCTGGCCCGAGATCGTCCTGCTCTCGATGGTCTGCGTGATTCTCGTCGCAGACCTGTACCTGCGCGACGATCAGCGCGGCACGACCCACGTGCTGACCCTGGCGACGCTGGCGGCGTGCGTCGTGGTCATCGTGGCGAGTGCCAGGCCCGAGGTGACCTTCGCGCTCAACGGCATGTTCGTCGACGACCCCATGTCCGACACGCTGAAGGTCATGGTGTGCATCGCGGTGGCGGTCATGATCGTCTATTCGCGTGGCTACGTGACGGCGCGCGGCATGTTCCGCGGCGAGTTCTACACGCTCGTGCTGTTCGCCACGCTGGGCATGATGGTGATGATCTCGGCCAACAGCCTGCTCACGCTCTATCTCGGACTGGAACTGTTGTCCCTGTCGTTGTACGCGCTGGTGGCGTTGCAGCGCGACTCGAAGGACAACACCGAAGCGGCGATGAAGTACTTCGTCCTCGGTGCGCTGGCTTCCGGCATGCTGCTCTACGGCATGTCGATGATCTACGGCGCCACGGGCCACATCGAGATCCCGAAGATCGCGGCCGCGATCGCGGAGGGCAACGCCAACGGCATCATCCTCGTGTTCGGACTGGTGTTCGTCGTCGCGGGCATAGGCTTCAAGCTCGGCGCGGTACCGTTCCACATGTGGGTGCCCGACGTCTACCAGGGCGCGCCCACTGCGATCGCCCTCTTGATCAGCACCGCCCCGAAGCTGGCGGCCTTCGCCTTCGTCATGCGCCTGCTGGTCGAATCTCTCGGACATCCGTCGCTGCTGGTGGAGTGGCGGCAGATGCTGATCATCCTCGCGGTGCTGTCCATGGCGGTGGGCAACATCACTGCGATCGCGCAGACCAACCTGAAGCGCATGCTGGCCTATTCGACCATCTCGCACATGGGCTTCATGCTGCTCGGCGTGCTGTCCGGAGACCTGAACGGTTTCGGCGCTTCCATGTTCTACGTGGCCGTCTACACGCTGATGAGCCTCGGTGCCTTCGGCATGATCATGCTGCTCGCGCGCGAGGGCTTCGAGGCCGACCGGCTCGAGGACTTCAAGGGACTCAACCGGCGCAGCCCTTGGTACGCGTTCGTGATGCTGCTGCTGATGTTCTCCATGGCGGGCGTGCCGCCCACTGTCGGCTTTTACGCCAAGCTCTCGGTGTTGCAGGCGGTGGTCAACGCAGGCTACGTCTGGCTGGCGGTGGTCGCGGTACTGTTCTCGCTGGTGGGCGCCTTCTACTACCTGCGCATGGTGCGCCTGATGTATTTCGACGAGCCCGTGGACACGACGCCGATCCGCGGCGACGCCGGTGCGCGCGTGTTGCTCTCCATCAACGGTCTCGCGGCATTGCTCGTGGGCATCGTGCCTGGTTGGCTGATGGCGCTCTGCCAGCGAGCCATCCAGGCGTCCCTCTGAGCCCTCTGATCGTGGCCGAACGCGATTTCACCGAACACGAACTCGCCGCCAGGGTCGCCTATCGCGGGCAGATGCTCCAGGTGCGCGAGGATCAGGTCCGCTTGCCCGACGGCAAGACCGCGTCGCGCGAGTACATCGTGCACCCCGGCGCGGCGGTCATCCTGCCGCTGTTCGAGGATTGGCGCGTGCTGCTCGAATGGCAGTTCCGTTATCCGCTGCGGCGGCATTTCTACGAGCTGCCGGCCGGCAAGCTGGATCCGGGCGAGGACCCGCTCGCCACCGCGAAGCGTGAGCTCAAGGAAGAGACCGGCTACGAGGCCGCCGAATGGCATCACCTCTGCTCGATGCAGCCCTGCGTCGGCTACTCCGACGAGACCATCGACTTCTACCTGGCGCGCGGACTCTCGTGGTCGGGCGCTTCGCTCGACGACGAGGAGTTCCTCGAGACGCTGATCGTTCCGCTGGACGAAGGCCTCGAGTGGATCCGCACCGGCAAGATCACCGAGACCAAGACCATCCTGGGATTGCTGTGGGCCGACCGGCTGCGCGCCGGCGGATCACTGCCGGACAACGGCTGAAGCTATCAGCCGCCTTCGGAGGCGCGCTTCAGGCGCGGAGCCGCTTCGCGAGCCGGTTCGATCATGGGGCGCGGATGCTGGAACAGGTAACCCTGCCCGTACTTCACGCCCATCTCGCGCAGCAGGACGATCGCCTCGGGCGTTTCCACCCACTTGGCCACCACCTGCTTCGATAGCCCCTGGCCGACATCGCACAGGGCCTTCACGAAGATGCGGTTGCCTTCGTCGCGCGTGAGATCACGCACGAAGTTGCCGTCGATCTTCAGGTAGTCCACGTCGAACTGGCGCAGGTAGTAGAACGAGCTGAAGCCCGAGCCGAAATCGTCGAGGCCGAAGCGACAGCCGAGCTGCTTCAGTTCCTTGATGAAACCCTTGGTGACGCTGACCTCGGACATCGCAGCGGATTCCGTGATCTCGAACACGAGCAGGTTGCGCACGGCCGGTGCCGTATGGAGCAGCGCATAGAATTTCTTGGTCCAGTGCGGATCGGAGATGCTGACCCGCGACAGGTTGACGAAGTGGCGGATGCGCGGCGCGCCCCGTTGCGCTTCGGCCTGGAGGTGCTCGATCAATCTCGAGGTCACGCGCAGGTCGATCTCCTGCACCATGCCCAGCGATTCCGCAGCCTCGATGAACTGGCCCGGCGCGACGATGCGTCCGTCGTCACCCTCGATGCGCACCAGCACTTCCTGGTGCATCACGGCCTGGTCCTCCAGTCGCACGACCGGCTGCACGTAGAGCATCAGGCGGTCTTCATCCAGCACTTCGCGCAGCTGCTTCGCCCAGAGCACGCGCTTGGTCGTGGTCTTGAGCGCCTCGCCACCGTCCTGGCCGTAGGTCACGACGCGATTGCGGCCGGAATCCTTTGCCTGGTACAGGGCGATGTCGGCGGCCGCCAGCAGCGCGGCGGCGTCGTTGGCGTGGAACGGATAGAGCGCGACGCCCGACGAGGCCGTCAGCTTGATCACTCGCGCATCGGCGCCGACCTGCATCGGCTGGCCACGCAACTGCGCGAGCAGCGCTTCCGCGGCCTGCGTGGCTTGCGGCCGCAGGACATTGCGAAGGTGCACAGCGAACTCGTCGCCGCCGAGGCGATAGACGTCGCCGCCGTGCTTCTCGGCGGATTCCTTCAGCATGCCGCCTACGGCGAGGATGATCTGGTCACCCTGGCGATGGCCGACGTTGTCGTTCACGTACTTGAAGTGATCGATGTCGACGAAGGCGACCGCGCCCTTCTCGCCGGCCTCCAGCGCCCGCTCCACCGCTTTCTGCAGGCTCACCCGATTGGGCAGGCCGGTCAGCGCATCGTGCGTCGCGAGGTATTCGATCTGCAGCGCCGCGCGCTGCTGCTCGGTGATGTCCCGCGCGGTGCCGCGGATGCCCATCATGCCGCCGTTCTCGTCGTAGGCGACGCGGGCGTTGATCCCGACCCAGCGTTCCTGGCCGTCGGCGCCTGCGAGGCGCGTCATGTAGTTCTTCACTTCGCCGTGCTTGCGCAGCTGCGAGAGGAAGCGGCGATTCGACACGTGCGACGGACGCATTTCGTAGTCGAAGAAACATCGCCCGATCAATTCCTGCGGCTTGACCCCGAAGATCTCATTGCAGGCCCCGTTCAGGTAGGTGAAGCGGCCCTGCGAGTCGGTGGTCCAGATCAGGTCGTGGGAGGTCTCGACCAGGTCGCGATAGCGGCTCTCGCTCTCCAGCAGCAGCTGGATGATCCGGCGCTTCTCCTGGAGCGTCTTGCGAGCGTGCTCCAGTTCGTCGTTGTACTTGTCCATGGTGCTGCCGAGCGTGGAGGCGGCGAGCCCATCGACGATTTCCTTGGCGTAGCGGCGGTGACCCCCGTCGGTACGGCGCGCGACCAGCACGCCCTGGGCATCCCAGCGCCTGAGCTTCTGGACGGGCACGCCGAGTTTCTCGGCGACTTCCTGGATGCTGTACTCGACCCGATCACGCGTCATGGTCACTTTGCCGTTCTCCTCGTTGCGCCGCCTCCCCCGAAGCGGGTCGTGCTGCCTGCCTGCTGCTCAATGCATACTGCGTGCCGTGTCGAGATCGTTCTGTCGCGTCACGAGGCGCTGCATCAACTTGAGGTCACGCGGCGTCAGGTTCAGTGCCGCGTCGACCCAGATCCCTACGACATCCACCAACTCCTGGAAATCGATTCCACTGACCCGCCGACGTGCCCGGGCGATCCCGGCAAGTCCGTTGCGGTTGCGCTGGCTCTGGCGGATCCAATTCTCCACCGCAGCCTCGCCACCGCCTTGATCCACCACGACATCCACGATTCCCAAGCGCAGCATATCATCCGCGCTGTGGATCCTGCCACCCGAAATCAGCTCCTCCGTGAGCTTTCTCCCGACCCGGCGCTCGAGGAAGGAATAGGCGCCCATGCCCGGGAACAGGTTGAACAGGATCTCCGGAAAGCCGAAACGGCTGCCGCGCTCGGCCACGATGATGTCGCTGGAGAGGGCCGCCTCGAAGCCGCCGCCGAGGCATTCGCCCTGCACGAGAGAGATGGTGAGGATCGGAAGACCGTGTCCGCGGTAGTTGCTGTAAAGGACATCGACACATGCCTGGCCGTACCGGGTGAGTCCTTCGCGGTCACCGGCCTCGATCAGGCGCATGAACAAGGCGAGGTCCCCGCCGAGGTTGAACACGTTCGGCGTTGCCGAAGCGAGCACCGCGTACTCCACCGGCTGTTCCGTTCCACGGCACTCCAGTCGTCCGTTTGTCGCTGTCAGGAGACGGCAGTAGGTGGAGAGATCCCGCAACAGTTCGGGGTTGAAGCTCGGCCGTGGTTGCGGGCTCAAGCGCAGCCATACCGCGTGCTGATCCAGGTTGTACGTCGCCGACAACTGCTCGGAGCAGAAGAAATCGACCGTCCTGCCGTCATCGTAGGTGGCGAGTTTCTGCGAAGCCTTCAGCAGGGCGTGCGGGATGGTCATGTCCATGGTCGGATCTCCAGGTGAGCGGGGGGGAACGGGCGGGCAGGTGCGTGTTCATGAAATCGGCGTCGCGCGCGGAAAAGTCTCCGTTTCGACGTGTGCCGATCGAATGTAAGTGATGGTTTTTACTAGGGCAAATCTCGCCGAACGGAAGGTTCGGGCAACCTCTTCCAAGGAAACAGGCAGTTACCGCAACGTGTTCGATCTCGACCTGAAAATCTTCATTGGTGTGTCATGACGATGCGATGCAACCGTCATGAGTGCCGCGCTCGCATGGACGGCATGAGTTGTGCGAGCGCCGCGCCGGGACGTCGCCTCAGAATGCGGCGGACCGAGGAGACAGGATGAAAACGCTGCTGCGCTGGGCGCTTCGCTACTGGCTGAAGGTCGAGGTGACGGGCGATACCTCCGCGTTCTCCGAACGCCGCGTGGTCATCATCGCAAACCACCCCTCGGCCCTCGACGCCCTGCTGCTCGCCCTCTGCCTGCCCGTGCGCCCCGTGGTGGTGATGCCGCGCGAAGACAAGCGGCACTGGCTCATGCGCCTGTGCTCGGCCTTCATCGAGCACCAGACCTGGGACATGAACCACCCGATGACGGTGAAGAAGGTGCTGCGCCTGATCGAGCAGGGTCGGCCCGTGGCACTGTTCCCCGAGGGCCGTGTCGCGCGCGCCGGAAACGTGATGAAGATCTACGAGAGCGCGGCGCTGATTGCGTTCAAGAGTGGTGCGACGCTCGTGCCCGTGCACATCGAGAGTGCACGCCATGCCTTCGCGCATGGTCTTGCCGGCGGCCGCGTGACCTTGCGGGTACACCCGCCGGCCCACGTCGACACGCCGAGCGGCTTCGGCCCGCGCGCGCGGCGCGAACTCGGGGCACGCGAGCTCGCCCGCATCATGCAGGCCGCGACCTTCCACTCGCACGTCCCGAAGGGCCTGTACGACGCCTTCCTCGACGCCGTTGACCGCGAGGGCCGCGACACCGAGATCCTCGAAGACATGAACGAGGAGCCGAAGACCTACGGCGACCTGCTCAAGGCGAGCCTCGCCATCGGCCGCTGGGTCGGGCGCCACACCGAACCCGGCGAGACCGTCGGCGTGCTGCTGCCCAACCTGTTCGTGTCCGTGGGCGTGGTGCTGGCGCTCCAGTGCAAGGGGCGCGTGCCGGCGATGCTCAACTACACCAGCGGCGCGCGCGGCATCGAATCCAGCCGCGCTTCGGCCGCGCTCAAGACGGTCATCACTTCGCGCCGGTTCGTCGAGCAGGCGGGGCTAGGGCCGCTGATCGCCGTGCTCGGCGGGATCGACATCCTCTACGTGGAGGACATCCGGGCGCAGTTCGGCGTCCTGGACAAGCTCTGGCTGGTGACCTGGGCGATGCGCTTCCCCCGGAGCGTGCGCGTACCGGTGAATCCGCATGCGCCGGCCGTAGTCCTGTTCACTTCGGGGTCGGAGGGCAAGCCCAAGGGCGTGGCACTGTCGCACGCGGGCATACAGGCCAACATCCTGCAGATCCGCACCGTGATCGACTTCACGCCGTCGGACAAGGTGCTCAATGCGCTTCCGATGTACCACGCCTACAGCTTCACCGCCGGCGTGATGCTGTGCCTGCTCACCGGCACCCAGCTCTTCCTGTATATCTCGCCGCTGCGCTATCGCGCGATTCCGGAGATCGCCTATCGCCGCGACGCGACCTACCTGTTCGGCACCAGCACGTTCCTCGGTTTCTACGCCCGCAATGCCAACACGGCGGATTTCGGCACGCTGCGCTACGTGATTTCCGGCGGCGAAAAACTCGGCGAAGACGTGACCCGGCTATGGCTGGAGAAATTCGGCCTGCGCATCTTCGAGGGCTATGGCGCCACCGAATGCACGGTGATCTCCCTGGCGACGCCGCTCGCTCATCGCCCGGGCTACGTCGGTCGCGTGCTGCCCGGCCTCGAGGCGAAGCTCGAGCCCATGGAAGGGATCGAGCGCGGCGGCGTCCTGCACGTGCGCGGCCCTTCGGTGATGTTGGGCTACATGCAGCACGACGCGCCCGGCCAGGTCCAGCCCCTCGGTTCCACGCTTGGCGAAGGCTGGCATCGCACCGGTGACGTGGTCGAGATCGACGACGACGGGTTCGTGCGTATCGCGGGGCGGGTCAAGCGCTTCGCCAAGATCGCGGGCGAGATGGTTTCGCTCGACCAGGTGGAGCGAGTGGCCGTGGCGGCCTCGCCGGCCCATCAGCATGCCGCGGTGCTCAAGCTCGAAGCCGCGGGCGGGGAAACCACGGCCCTGTTCACCACCGATCCGACCCTGCACCGCGGGCGCCTCCAGAAGGCCGCGCGCGCCATGGGATCGCAGGACCTCGCGGTCGCGCGCAACATCATCCGCGTGGGCGAGATCCCGTTGCTCGGCAACGGCAAGACCGACTACGTGCGGCTCATGGATCTCGTCAACGACTCGGCGCTGTGGAACACGCGGGTCGGCGAGGAGAAATGACGCCTACTTCCGTGCGGCGTAGCTGATCCGGTACACCACGCCAGCGTAGTCGTCGCTCAACAGCAGGCTGCCGTCCGGCATCACCAGCAGGTCCACCGGCCGGCCCCAGTGATTCTCGTTCTCGAGCCAGCCCTCGGCGAACGGTTCGAAGCGCGCAACTTCGCCGTCCTTGAGCGTGGCCATCATCACGCGGTAGCCGCTCTTCTTCGAACGGTTCCACGATCCGTGCTGGGCGACGAAGATGCGGTTGCGGTATTCGGGCGGGAACTGGCCCCCGGTGTAGAAGCGCAGCCCGTTGGGCGCGACGTGGCCGCCCTGCTTCACCATCGGCGGGACGAATTCGCTGCAGGCGCGCTTCGAGCCGAACTCCGGGTCCGGCGTGTCGCCCTGGTGGCAATAGGGAAAGCCGAAATGCAGGCCGGCCTTGCGCGCCCGGTTCAGTTCGCAGGAGGGCAGGTCGTCGCCCAGCATGTCCCGCCCGTGATCGTTGAACCACAGCTCCTTCGTTTCCGGGTGCCAGTCGAACCCCACGGTGTTGCGGATGCCGCGGGCGAAGACTTCGTAGCCGCTGCCGTCCGGCCGAATGCGCGACAGCAGCGCGTAGCGGTCGGGGTCGGATTCGCAGACGTTGCACGGCGCGCCCACGGGTACGTAGAGCCAGCCGTCCGGGCCGAAGGCGATGTATTTCCAGCCGTGGTGGCCGTCCCCCGGGTACCGGTCCGTGACCACGACGGGTTTCGGCGGATCTGCGAGCCTGGCCTCGATGCCGTCGTAGCGCAGGATGCGGCTGATCTCGGCCACGTACAGGGCGCCGTCGCGGAACGCGACTCCGTTCGGTGCGTTCAGGCCCTGGGCGATCGTAACGGCGTCGGCGCTCCGGCCGTCCGGACGCGGCTTGAGCGCATAGACGCTCCCTGTTCGCATCGTCCCGACGAAGACCGTCCCGTTCGACCCGAGCGCCAGGGAGCGGGCGCCCGGCGCCTGCGCATAGACCTCGATGACGAAGCCCGCCGGGAGCCTGATCTTGTCCAGCGGCAAGTTGGTGGCCGCCTGGAGCGGCAGGGCAATCGAGACAACGAGAGCGAGCAACGGACGCAGCGGAATCATGGCGGGCTCCTTGGGCGGGCGGTCCCGTGGGAGACTGTCCGGCTCGACGCGAGTTCCTGGGGTTGAAACCGCGTGCCTGAAACCCCATCTTAGCGCCCGAAATCAAAAATCCACTTGAGGGGAGCGTTCCATGAGCACCGATACCCGCGAAACGCTGGGCTTCCAGGCCGAGGTCAAGCAGTTGCTCGACCTCATGATCCATTCGCTCTACAGCAACAAGGAGATCTGCCTGCGCGAGCTGGTCTCGAACGCCTCGGATGCGGCCGACAAGCTGCGCTTCGAGGCGCTGTCGGATCCGGCGTTGTACGAGAACGACTCGGACCTCGGCATCCGCATCGCCTTCGACAAGGCCGCGCGCACCATCACCGTTTCCGACAACGGCATCGGCATGTCGCGCGAGGAGGTGATCAGCAACATCGGCACCATCGCCAAGTCCGGCACGCGAGAGTTCTTCCAATCCCTGACTGGGGATCAGGCCAAGGACGCGAACCTGATCGGGCAGTTCGGCGTCGGCTTCTATTCGGCCTTCATCCTCGCGGACAAGGTCACGCTCGTCACCCGGCGCGCGGGCCTGGGTTCGGAGCACGGCGTGCGCTGGGAGTCGGGCGGTGCGGGCGACTACACCATCGAGACCGTCACCCGCGAGAAGCGCGGCACCGAGGTCACCCTGCATCTGCGCGAGGGCGAGGACGAGTTCCTCTCCGGCTGGAAGCTGCGCGAGATCCTGCGCCGGTACTCCGACCACATCACGCTGCCCATCCTCATGAAGAAGGAGGACTGGGACAAGGACAAGGGCGAGAACGTCGTCACCGACGAGGACGAGAAGGTGAACCAGGCCTCGGCCCTGTGGGCGCGGCCGAAGAACGAGATCACGAAGGAGCAGTACGAGGAGTTCTACAAGCACGTGGGTCACGATTTCGAGCCGCCGCTCGCGTGGACCCATTCGAAGGTGGAAGGCCGGCAGGAATACACGCAGCTGCTCTACATCCCCGGGCGCGCGCCCTTCGACCTGTGGGATCGCGAACATCGGCACGGCATCAAGCTCTACGTGAGGCGAGTGTTCATCATGGACGACGCGGACCAGCTCATGCCCGCGTACCTGCGCTTCGTGCGTGGCGTCATCGACTCCAACGACCTGCCGCTCAATGTCTCGCGCGAGATTCTCCAGCAGTCGCGGGACGTGGAGGCGATCCGCAGCGGCTCGGTGAAGAAGGTGCTCGGCCTGCTCGATGATCTCGCGGAGAACGAGAAGGACAAGTTCACGACCTTCTGGACGAACTTCGGCCGTGTGCTGAAGGAGGGCGTCGGCGAGGACTTCGCCAATCGCGAGCGCATCGCCAAGCTGCTGCGCTTTTCCACGACGCAGACCGACAGCGAGGAGCAGACCGTTTCGCTCGCCGACTACGTGGCGCGCATGAAGGAAGGCCAGGAGAAGATCTGGTTCGTCACGGCCGACTCGTTCGCGGCGGCGAAGAACTCGCCGCATCTCGAGATCTTCCGCAAGAAGGGTATCGAGGTGCTGCTGCTCGCCGATCGCGTGGATGAATGGGTCGTGTCCAACCTGACCGAGTTCGACGGCAAGCCGCTCGCCTCGGTGGCCAAGGGCGATCTGGATCTCGGCAAGCTCGAGGACGAGCAGGAGAAGGTCGAGCAGGAGAAGGATGCCGAGTCGTTCAAGGAACTCACGGACCGCATCGGCAAGGCGCTGGGCGAACAGGCGAAGGAGGTCCGGGTGACGCATCGCCTCACGGATTCGCCCGCCTGCCTGGTGGCCGATGAACACGCGATGGGGATGAATCTGGAACGCATGCTCAAGGCGGCCGGCCAGAAGGTCCCGGGCAGCAAGCCCATCCTCGAGATCAACCCGCAGCATCCGCTGGTGCAGCGCCTCAAGTACGAGGCCGAAGGTGGCCGCTTCGACGACTGGAGCCGCGTGCTGTTCGACCAGGCGCTGCTCGCGGAGGGCGGGCAACTGGAAGATCCCGCCACGTTCGTGAAGCGCCTCAACACGCTGATGCTGGACATGGCGGGGGAACGCGCCTGACCGGCTGCGCGAAGCTTCGCGTTCCGCGATACTCTGTGACGGATTCGCCTTTCCGATTCCTCACGGAGTATCGATGTCCACCTCCCAAGCCACCGGCCTGAACGGCCTGCCCGGCGCCCTGTGGCGCTGGATCGACCGCAACGTACTCGACCTCGGGCGGCAGATGCGGTTGTCCTATCTGCCGCCGCTCATGGTGTACATGGCGGCAGGGGTCTCGGGATTGACCGGCATCGTCGGCACCTTCTTCGTCAAGGAGTACCTCGGCCTGTCGGCGGCGTTCCTCGCGGCGCTCGGCTTCTGGGCCGGCCTGCCGTGGGCGCTCAAGATGCCGCTCGGGCATCTCGTGGACCTGATGTGGAAGTGGAAGGGGCTACTGGTCTATCTGGGCGCCGGCCTGATCGCCTGCGCGCTGCTGATCATGGCGGGCCTCATCTCCGATCGCGCGGCGATGGCGGCGATCATGCCGGTGGAGTCGTGGTACGTGCTGGCCGCACTGCTCTCGCCGGTCGGCTACGTGCTGCAGGACGTGGTGGCCGACGCGATGACCGTCGAAGCGGTACCGCGCGCGGACGAGCACGGCAAGCCGATCGCGGAGGAAGACCGTCGCGCCGGTCACGTGACGATGCAGACGCTCGGGCGCGTCGCCATCATCGGCGGTGGCGTGCTGGTCTCCCTGGTCAACGTGGTCCTGTTCAACGACGTGGGCAGCCTGAGCGCGGAGGGCAAGGTGGCGGTGTACCGACAGGTCTACCTCCTTGCGCTCGTGATCCCCGTGATCTCCGTCCTCGGGGTGATCCTCGCGGGTCACCTGCAACGGCGCGAAGCGAACCGGCTGGCACGCACCGGCCTGTCACGCGCCGAGGTGGACCGGGTGATGCACGCACACATCGACAAGCCCGCGGTCAACTGGTGGATTCTCGGCGGCAGCCTGGTGTTCGTGATCTTCACCGCGTCGATCGGCCTGTCCGACGTTCCCTACGACCAGGAGATCGTGTTCGCCGGGTCGCTCGCGATCGTCATGTTCCTCATGTTCAAGCTGGTGCGCGAGCTGGAGCCCGCCCAGCGCAATGTCCTGATCGGCACCGCGCTGCTCGTGTTCGTGTTCCGCGCGATGCCGGGTCCAGGCGCCGGCGCCACATGGTGGATGATCGACGAGCTCAAGTTCGACCAGCAGTTCCTCTCGGTCCTGTCGCTCATCGGTTCCGCGCTGACGCTCGCCGGCATGTTCCTGTTCCGCCGCTTCATGGCCGACCATTCCATGGCCTACGTGCTCGGTTTCCTGACGATCGCCGCCACCATCCTCTCGATCCCGAGTCTCGCGATGTTCTACGGCTTCCACCACTGGACGTCGGCGCACACGGGTGGGGTGGTGGACGCGCGTTTCATCGCCCTGATCGACACCGCCCTCGAATCGCCGCTCGGCCAGATCGCCATGATCCCGATGCTCGCGTGGATCGCGAACTCGGCGCCGGAGAAGCTGAAGGCCACCTACTTCGCCGTCATGGCCTCGTTCACCAACCTCGCGCTGTCGCTTTCGCAGCTCGGCACCCGGTACCTGAACGAGATCTGGACCGTGACGCGCGAAGTGCGCGATCCCGCGAGCGCGGTGGTGAAGACGGCGGCGGACTACAGCCAGCTCGGAGAGCTGTTCATCGTTGCGATCGTTCTGAACTTCGCGCTGCCGATGCTCGCCATCCTGTTCGTTCGGACGACTCGGTTCCGAAGTGCGTAGAGCGTCGCTGCAAGTCAAACGCGTTTAACACGAAGGGCACGAAGGTACACGAAGACTTCAACCCCCACGACCCAGCCCCGGCGCCTTCGATTTTCCTTCGTGCACCTTCGTGTCCTTCGTGTTTAAAGCGGCTCTTTTCCAGACGTAGCGATCCGACCATGTACTCTCCCAGCCACTTCCGCCAGCAGGACCCCGCAGAACTCCGGGCGCTCATGGAGGCCGCGCCGCTCGCCGTGCTCGTCACGTTCGGCGACGGCCGCATGCACGTGAGCCACATCCCGCTGCTGTTCGATTCCGCGGATGGTCCGCACGGCACGCTGATCGGCCATTTCGCGGCGGCGAACCCGCAGTCGCAGCACTACGACGCCTCCGTCGAGGCGATCGCGATCTTCAACGGTCCCGATGCCTACGTCTCGCCCAACTGGTACCAGACCAAGCGGGAGACGGCGAAGGTGGTGCCCACCTGGAACTACGTCGCGGTCTATGCCTTCGGGCAGATGGAGTTCATCGACGATGCACCAGGCAAGCGTGCCGTCGTAGCCCGTCTCACCGCACACCACGAAGCGAAGCAGCCAAAGGCGTGGGCCGTGGACGATGCGCCCGAGGATTTCGTGCAGTCGCAGCTGCGCGCCATTCGCCCGTTCGCGTTCCGCATCGCCAGGCTCGAAGGCAAATGGAAGTTGAGCCAGAACCGGTCGGAGCAGGATCGCGACGGCGTGATCGCGGCCCTTGGATCGACCGACGCCGCCAAGGCGCAGGACGCCGCTGCCCGGATGCGTCGCCTCTACGGCTGCGAGTAGACGCGACCGCTACGGTGCGGCGGAGAGCAGGCCCTGCACGTCGAACTGTTCACCGGAGCGCTTCAGCACCAGAACGTCGCCGGCGGCCACGGTACGGTCGGTGAGATCCGAGATGGCGAGCTTGTCGGTGACCACCACGAGGTTCTCGTCGTCGTGCAACTGGCTCGCGAGGGAGTTCATGTTGCGGACCAGCCAGGCGCGACGATCCCCGGCCACTTCGACATCGCTCCACGGTTCCGCCTTGCCGAAGGCGATCTGTGCGGTTTCCACGCTGGTGCAGGCCGGGCTCGCCACGACCCGTGTCACGGGTACGCCGTGAGCGCGGAACGCGACGCCCAATCGTTGCGCGAGCATCTGTCCGGCGTCCGTCAGGTCGCGGTCGGGCACGCAGCCGCCACGGCTCGATCGGATCGGCGCCTTGGTGAGCGGGGTCGCTGCGTGGCGGACGAGCAGCACGTAACCACCACGTTTGAGGGAATCCCACAGCTCCGACTCCTCGGCGCATGCACGGTTGGCGCACAGGACGAGGGCGGCAGGCATCACGATGGTGCAAACGGCGGTGCGGAATTTTTCGTGCGTCACAGGGTGCTCCCTCGGGACAGCGGCTCGCGAGGCGGCCGCCGCCTGATTCAGGCTCCCTTGATCGCAGTATTCGCGCCAGCTCGACGGATCGGCTCGAGCCCCCGGCCCGCGACTCGCGCAAACGCCCCGCTCGAGCCCCCTCAGTGCGTGACGAAGTACACCAGGGTGGCGATCGAGGCGATCAGCAGCATGGCACCGAGGACGCCGCCGATCAGGACCTGCGGCAACGTGAGCCGCGCGAGGTCCGCATCGTGATCCTTGCCTCGGCGGATGCCGAAGAAACTCCAGAACACTGCCTTCGCCAGGGCGAAGGGCGAGGAGCTCTTCGACGCCTCGCTCATCGTCCTTTCCAGACCGGTGGGCGCTTCTGCATGAACGCATCGATGCCTTCGCCGGCATCCTCGGCCATCATGTTGCAGGCCATGGTCTCGGCCGCCAGCTTGTAGGCGTCCTCGACGCCCATCTCGAGCTGGGTGTAGAACAGTCGCTTGCCCATCGAGATGGCGATCGCGCTCTTCGCGATGATCGAATCGGCCAGGATCTTCACTTCCGCATCCAGTCGATCGAGCGGCACGACCCGGTTCACCAGGCCGAAGTCCTTCGCCGTCGCCGCGTCGATGAAGTCGCCGGTCACCAGCATCTCCATCGCGCGCTTGCGCGAGACGTTGCGCGACAACGCCACCGACGGGGTCGAGCAGAACAGGCCGACGTTGATCCCGGAGACCGCGAACTTCGCATTGTCCGAAACCACGGCCAGGTCGCACGCGCCCACGAGCTGGCAGCCGGCGGCGGTGGCGATGCCGTGCACGCGGGCGATCACCGGCTGCGGAATGCGTGCGAGCGTCAGCATGAATTTGCTGCACTGGGCGAACAACTCGTCCTGGAAGCGCTTCTCGGGATGGGCGCGCATTTCCTTAAGGTCGTGCCCGGCGCAGAAGGCCGCGCCGTTGCCGGCGATCACCACCACGCGCACGGCCGGGTCGTGCTCGATCGATTCGAGTGCACCCTGCAACGCGGCGAGCATGTCGCCCGACAGCGCGTTGTACTGCTTCGGGCGGTTGAGCGTCAGTGTGGCGATGCCGTTGGCAACGGTCTTCAGCAGGATCGGCTCGGCGTGTGCAGTGGCGGGGGCCGGCGTGGCAGTGGCGGTGGTCATGGTTCGACTCCGTGCGGTGATCGGAAGATTCCAGTTGGTGGATTATAGGCCCGGGGTGGGCGATCGACGCAGCGCCCGGGGTACCATCCGTCTGGGCTAACGGAGCGGAGGTGCGATCGTGGTCGTCGTGCGGTGTGTCCGCCTCTCGGCGTGGGTGGCCTTGCTGCTCACCTTCATGGTGTCGGGCGCGCTCGCACAGGGCACCGCCGAGCCGCCGCGGCGGCCGCGCATCGGCCTGGTCCTCTCGGGCGGCGGAGCGCTCGGCATCGCGCATATCGGCGTGCTCAAGGTGCTCGAGGCCAACCGCATCCCGGTGGACTACGTCGCCGGCACGAGCATGGGCTCCATCGTCGGTGCCTCCTATGCCTCGGGCATGTCGCCGCAGGAGATGGAACGCAAGGTCAAGGAGACCCACTGGAACGAGGTGTTCGCGGATTCACCGCCGCGGCAGGACCGCACGACGCGTCGCAAGCTGCTCGACCTGGCCGGCCTGTGGGGGCTCGAACTGGGCTTCAGCAAGGGCAAGCTGTTCCTGCCCAAGGGCGCCATCGAAGGGCAGACGCTGAAGACGGTCCTGCGCGGCTTCATCACGGAAGCACCCGGCAAGGACTTCAGCCGGCTGCCGATCCCCTTCCGCTGCGTGGCGACGGACCTGGTGACCGGTAAGCCCGTGGTGCTCGAGCGCGGCGACCTGGAAAACGCCATGCGGGCGAGCATGTCGGTGCCGGGCGTGATCTCGCCCGAAGAGATGGACGGCCACGTCCTGCTAGACGGCGGCCTGGTGCGCAACCTGCCCGTCGACGTGGCGCGCGACATGGGTGCGGAGGTGATCATCGCGGTCAACCTGGGTTCGCCCCTGCTGAAGAAGGAGGATCTCGGCAACGTGCTCGGCGTGTCGATGCAGATGATCAACATCCTCACCCAGCAGAACGTGGACAAGTCCCTGTCCGAGCTGAAACCCGAGGATGTGCTGATTTCGCCCGACCTGACCGGCTTCACCGCCTCCAGTTTCGACCAGGGCGCGGCGATCATTCCGCGCGGCGAGGCGGCAGCACTCAAGGTGCTGGACCAGCTGAAGCGCTACAGCCTGAGTTCCGAGGCCTACGACGCGCATCGCCTCGCCCAGAACGAGCGCCTGCTGCGATCGAAGCCCGCCGACGAGATCGTCGTTCGCACCGAGGGCCTCGCCTTCGTCAATCCGGCCGCGGTGGAGGCCGCACTGAAGGATCAGGGCGTCAAGCTGCGCAAGCCCCTGGAGGACGGCCGACTCCGACTGCTCGAGCGCCGGGAAGGCATCCCCGACGAAGACGAACTCGAGCGCAAGGTGGCGCGACTCTACGGCACCGGCGACTTCGACCGCATCGCCTATCGCTATGTCGACAGGGACGGCAAGCGCGTGCTCGAGGTGGAGCCGACGGAGCGCGCGCGCGGGCCCGACTACTTCCGCTTCGGCCTGCGGCTGCAAAGCGATTTCCAGGGAGAGGGCAACTTCAACCTGCTCGCCTTCTACAACAAGACCTGGATCAACCGCCTGGGGGCGGAATGGCGCACGTTCGGCCAGGTGGGCCGCGATCCGGCGATCAGCACCGAGTTCTACCAGCCGCTCGACCTCGCCGGCCGCTTCTTCGTCGCGCCACGCGCCTTCGCGGGCGAGCGTTTGTGGGACATCTTCTTCGAGGGCGATCGCGTCGCCCAGTACCAGGTGCGCCAGTCCGGCGCCGGCCTGGATTTGGGCACCGTGCTCGACCGGTGGGGCGAGCTGCGCTTCGGCTATGTGCGCGGTACGGCCAACGCCTCGCCCAGCATTGCCTTCCCCGGATTGCCGGATTTCCAGTACGACACAGGCGCAATACGGGCGCGGCTCATCTACGACCAGCTCGACAACGTGAATTTCCCGACCTACGGCAGTCTCTTCGTCGCCGAGTGGTATGCCTCGAAACAGACACTGGGCGCGAGCACCGACTACACCCGAACCGATTTCAGCTATCAGAAGGCACTCTCCTATCGTGCGCACGCACTCAACCTCGTGCTGCGCGGCGGCGATACCTACAGCGGGCAATCGCCGTTCTACGATGCGTATGCCCTCGGCGGATTCCTCAACCTCTCGGGCTATCGCACCGGCGAGTTCGTCGGGCAGGATTTCGCGCTCGCCCGGGCCGTCTACTACTATCGCCTCTACAAGCTGCCGCCCATCGCGAGCGGGGTCTTCGTCGGCGGCTCGCTGGAGGCAGGCAATGCCTACGCCCGCTTCGACGGGCAATCGGCCAAGGGACTGCTCTACTCGGGCTCCGTGTTCGTCGGGGCCGACACGTTGCTCGGTCCGCTGTATCTCGCCTATGGGCAGGCGTTCGACGGTGGCGGCACGTTCTACCTGTTCCTGGGAAGGCCATAGGATCGGCGCTTCTTCGTCCCGTGGCCCGTTCCAGGTGTCGACGGGCCCTGGAACCTAGAACATCGGCTTCTTCACCGCCGCGCGGTACGCCTCCACGCCGCCCATGATCTCGGCCTTGGCTTCCTCCGGACCGACCCAGCCGGAGATCTTCACCCACTTGCCGGGCTCGAGATCCTTGTAGTGCTGGAAGAAGTGCGCGATCTGCGAGAGCACCAGCTCGGGCAGGTCGCGTGGATTGGTGATGTTGCGGTAGAGGCTCGAGAGCTTGTCGATCGGCACCGCGAGTACCTTGGTGTCGTCGCCGGCTTCGTCCGCCATCTTCAGCATCCCCACCGGGCGGCAGCGCACCACGACCCCCGTAATCAGCGGCACGGGCGAAAGCACCAGCACGTCCACCGGATCACCGTCACCCGAGAGCGTGTTCGGCACGTAACCGTAGTTGCATGGGTAGTGCATCGCGGTCGCCATGAAGCGATCGACGAACATGGCGCCGGTCTCCTTGTCGACCTCGTACTTGATGGGATCGGCGTTCATCGGAATCTCGATGATGACGTTGAAGTCGTTGGGCACATCCCGGCCGGGGCCGACTCGATCGAGGTTCATCGTGCGGTTCCTCTGGTAAAAGTCGCTATTATTGCCCCCCGACGCCCGTCGCGTCTTGCCAAGCCCGCTTTCGGTCACCCCGGGGAGTCCATGTCCACGCAGCAGCAGTCCGTCGCCGAATCCTTCGCCTTCGCGCACGCCGCGTCGCCGCATTGGCGCATCGCCGCGGCCGAGTGCCTGGAGCGTATCGGTCCGGTCGCCGCCGGCGCGAACCTCGGGTTCGTGTACGTCACCGATCACTACGCTCCCCGCGTGAGCGAACTGGTCGATCTGTTGCGGGCGCGGACCGGCGTCGAGCACTGGGTGGGCACCGTGGGCATCGGCATCTGCGCGACCGGCCGTGAGTATCTCGACGAAGGGGCGATGGCCGTCATGCTCGGCAGCTTCGGTGCGGGCTCGTTCCGGGTGCTGTCGTCGCTGCGCACGCCCGCCGATCTCGCCCGTGATCCGCTCACCATCGGCGGCGCCGCCGGCAGCTTCGCCGTGGTCCATGCCGATCCGCGCAATTCCTCGCTGAATGCGCTCCTGGCCGAGCTGTCGCGCCGTCTCGACAGCGGTTTCGTCGTGGGCGGGCTCACCAGTTCGCGCGCGGCTCATGCCCAGATCGCCGACGGCGTGGCCGAGGGCGGGCTGTCGGGCGTCGTGTTCACGGACCAGGTCATCGTGAGCACGCGCCACACCCAGGGTTGCTCGCCGATGGGCGATGCCCATGTCGTCACCGATGCGCAGCGCAACGTCGTGATCGAACTGGACGGTCGTCCGGCGCTCGACGTACTGCGCGAAGACGCGGGCCTGCTGACCGACGAAGACCTCGACCGGGTCGGCGGCACCGTGTTCGCCGCCATGCCGGTTTCCGAGAGCGACATCGGCGACTACGTGGTGCGCAACGTGGTCGGGCTCGATTCGCGGCGCGGGCTGGTGGCGGTCGGGGAGAACGTGCGCAAGGGCGGCAAGCTGCTGTTCTGCCGTCGCGATCGCCGCTCTGCCGTGGAGGACATGGCGCGCATGCTCGAGAGCATCAAGAGCGGACTGTTCACGCGGCCGCGGGGTGCGATCTATTTCTCCTGCCTGGGCCGCGGCGCCAGCCTGTTCGGAGAGACCTCGAAGGAACTCCAGATGATCCGCGAAGGCATCGGCGACGTTCCGCTCGTGGGCTTCTACTGCAACGGCGAGATTTCGCACAACCGGCTGTACGGGTATACGGGCGTGCTCACGTTGTTCCTTTGAAAGCCGTGACGGGTAACGGGTCGTACTCCAGCGCGGCGGCGCCGTGCGTCCACCCGTCACGAATCGCCAGTCACGAACCGCCAGTCATCGGCTACCGAAATCCTCCATGCGTATTCCGCTGAGCACCCTCGACTGGATCGCCCTGAGCTGGTTCCTGCTGTGGTGGATCGCCTACGTGATCTTCGCGGACCGGCACGCGCGCAAGGCGCCGAGCCTGGTGAGCCGCATGGGCAAGTTCCGGCGGTCCTGGATGGAGGCGGTGGCGACGCGCGAAGTTCGCATCGGCGACGTGTCGATCCTCGCCAACCTGTCGAACGGCGCGACGTTCTTCGCGTCCACCACGCTGCTGATCCTCGGCGGCCTGCTGGCCCTGCTCGGCACGACCGAGAAGGTGGCGTCGGTCATGGCCGAGCTGCCGTTCACCCGGGCGAGTTCCGAGACACTCTGGGAAATCAAGGTGCTGCTGCTCGTGGCCGTGTTCGTGTTCGCCTTCTTCAAGTTCACCTGGTCGCTGCGCCTGTATCACTTCTGTTCCGTGATGATCGGGGCGGCCCCGCCCCATGATGGAACGAAGGAGGAGCACCAGCGCTTCGTCGAACGCGCGACGCGTACCGCGACCATCGCGGCCGAGAGCTTCAACAACGCGTTGCGCGCGTATTACTTCGCGCTTGCGGCGATGACCTGGTTCCTCAATCCCTGGGTGTGGATGATCGCCACCAGCTGGGTCGTGCTGGTGCTCTACCACCGCGAGTTCCAGTCGGAGGCGCTGCAGTCGCTGGCGATGGACTGAGGGCGCACGCGCCCACGAGACTCCGCGCGGCCTATGCGGCGGCGGCCGCGATGAACAGCCCGACGACGCACCCGAACCCGATCGTCCACGCGATGGAGCGAAGCGTCGCCCGATCGGCGATGTACAGGAGTCCATGGGCGACGCGCGCGACGATGAACGCGAACGCCAGCAGATCGATCGTGCCCTGTCGGGTGCCCGCGAGGTGGGCGATGATCACGGCGGCTGCGAAAGGCCCGAAAGCCTCCCAGGCATTCGCCTGCGCCCAGTTCGCCCGCTGCCGCCAGCCGTCGAGCTCGGCCAGCCAGTCGCGTGGAGCACGATTGTCGAATCCGCCCTTCGATTTCGCCACGCCCGCCCAGACGATCGGGAGCACGGCGGCCACCAGTACACACCAATACGCCAAAGTCATTTCTCGCTGCACTCGTGGTTTTGATTACCATGCCACTCTAACAAAATCGTTTCCGCCGCACGGTCCCGTGCGTCTCCCCATGCCCATCGATTTCACCCGCTACCCGCAGTTCATCGAGGCGGCTGCCGCCTTGCGTGGTCCCGCGCCGGAGGCGCACCGCGATGCCTGGTACCAGCGGCTCGGCTGGAGTTTCGGCGATATCGAGGCGCTCGAGGCCGCGTTACCCGCGGCCGATCCGATATCGGTGCCGCAGACGGCGGAGCCGAGGCATCAGGTGCTGGCGCGAGTCGGACGCAGCGCAACGCCTGGCGTCGCCACGCTGGCGCAGCGCGTTCGCTCGGGCGAGACCCGAGTGGTCGACGCCATGCGCGCGAGCCTGGACGCGGCCCGTTCGTGGCGGCATCTGAACGCGTTCACCGTGCTGGACGAGGACGACGTCATGCGCCAGGCGGAAGCGCTGGACGCACGGGTGCGCGAGCGTGTGGACCCGGGTCCGCTCGCCGGCGTTGCGGTGGCCGTCAAGGACCTGATGTCAGTGCGCGGCTTTCCCATGAGCGCCGGCACACGTGCCCGGCCGCCGGTGCTTGCGGTGCAGGATGCGGCGGTGGTGGCGCGACTGCGTGCCGCGGGCGCCGTGATCTTCGGCCTGGCGAATCTTCACGAGCTTGCCTATGGGGTGACGAGCGCGAATCCGCACTTCGGTGCCGTGGGCAATCCGCTGTTCCCGAATCGTGTCCCGGGAGGCTCCAGCGGCGGTTCCGGCGCCATCGTCGCGGCCGGCATCGCGCCGCTGGCCGTGGGCACCGACACCGGTGGATCGATCCGGATTCCCGCGGCCTGCTGCGGGATCGTCGGATTCAAGCCCGGCTACGGGATGGTGGACAAGAGCGGGGTGTATCCGCTCGCATGGTCGCTCGACCACGTCGGGCCCATCGCCGCCAGCGTCGACGACGCAGCCTTGATGTTCGAAGTCCTGGCCGGCCTGAAGGACGGCAGTGCCGGCGGGGCGCCCTTGATCACGCCGGCGTTCGTGCAGTTGAAGGGTTTCTTCAGCGATGGCGTCGAGCCTGCGGTCGCCGCCCGGCTCGACGCCGTGGCAGGTGCGCTTCGCGCCGCCGGTGCTACCGTCCGCGAGGTCGAGGTACCCGAACTGCTGCTCGCACCCGGTGCCCAGTTCGTGACCATGACCTGCGAGGCGAGCCAGGCCAACTGGGAGCTGCTGAAGGCCGGCCCCGGCCTGTTGGGTGACGACATCCGCCTGCGCCTCGAGATCGGCCAGTTCTTCCTCGCCATGGACTACGTGAAGGCACAGCGGGTCCGCAGCGAAGTGCGCGATGCCTGCCTGCGCGCGCTCGGTCCCGCGGACGTGCTGCTGTGCCCGACGCTGCCATGTGTGCCGCCGCTGGTCGGACAGTCGACGATCACGATCGAGGGGCGGACCCTGCCCGTCACCGGGATGATGTCGCGCTTCACCTCGCCGTTCAACACGATGGGCCTGCCGGCTCTGTCGCTGCCGTGCGGCTTCGATGCCGAAGGCTCTCCCATCAGCCTGCAGCTCGCCGGGCGGCCCGGCGAGGACGCCCGCGTGCTCTCGGCGGGTCGATGGGTGGAGAAGCTGCTCGACTACCGGCTCGACGGCGTCTGACGCCGATGGCTCCACCCGTATCCGTCGCCGAGCAGTTCGACAGCGATGCGCAGGCGCGTCGGGTCGAGGCGCTCTATCTCACGCCCGACATCGTCCGCCAGCGTGACGTCACGCTCGCCAGACTCGCGCCTCGACCCGGGGAGCGGGTGCTGGATGTCGGTTGCGGCCCGGGCCTGCTGGTCGAATGCATCGCCGCGAGCGTCGGCGAGCGCGGCGAGGCGCGCGGGGTTGACCTGTCGGCCGCCATGGTCGCACTGGCCCGGGCGCGATGCGCAGGCTCGCCGTGGGTCGGATTCGACCCGGCCGAAGCGACGTCATTGCCGTTCGAAGACGGTCGTTTCGATGCCGTCGTCTGTACGCAGGTGCTTGAATACGTGCCCGACATTGCACGAGCCCTCGAGGAGTTCAGGCGCGTCCTACGCTCCGGTGGCCGGGTACTGCTGATCGACACCGACTGGGAATCCTGCGTGTGGGCGAGCGGCGACGACGAGCGCATGCGCAGGATTCTCACTGCGTGGAATCGTCATTGCCCTCATCCGCAGCTGCCGCGTGTCCTTGGCCCGAAGCTTGCGAAACTCGGTTTCAGGATCGACGCCATCGAAACGGTCCCGATCGTCAACGCGATGTTCGACGCGGATAACTACAGTGGGGGGATGATGCCCATCATTGCGGAGTTCGCCGTGCGTCACGGCGGTGTCGAAGAATTTGACGCTCGGGCCTGGCAGGACGATCTATCCGCCCGCCGGACCCGAGGTGAGTCTTTTTTCAGTCTCGACCGACATCTTTTTCTCGCGACCCGCGACCAATGACGATGTCGTTCACTTCGGCGGACGAACACGGTAGCCTAGTGCGCATGATTCTCCTCACGACCGCCACGGAGACCGGAGCCTCCCGTGGATGAACCGAAGGTCTGGCTAGGCGACGACGGCATCGTGCGCGTGGATTTCGGCGGCATCGGGGTGGTCACGCTGGAGCATGTGAAGGCCGAACTCGCCGCGAGGCGGGATCTGGGCGCGACTCCGCAGGTGACCCTGGTGAAGCTGCCGGGCGTCTGGCGGGTGGACGTCCAGGCAGCCGCCTTCATGTCGAGCCTCGAGAACGTGGCGATGACGGCCGCCTCGGGCATGGTGACGGAGTCCAGCCTGGGCAACCTGGCCGTGCGGGTGTTCGATCTGTATCACCGGCCGCCGTTCCCGTGGCGCGTCTTCTCCAACGACGACGACGCGGCCGAGTGGCTGCGGCAGTTCATCCCCCACCGCTGAACGCCGGGCCCGTTATGATTCGCGGCTTCCACGGAGGAGACGCGTCATGACCATTTCGTTCCGAACGAAGCTGAAGGAAGGCCGGCCGCTGATCGGCTCGCTGCTGCAGATACCGCTGCCGGAGGTGGCGGAGTGTTTCGTCGAGGCGGGCTACGAGTGGCTGTTCATCGACCTCGAGCATTCACCCATGGACGCGCGCGACGCATTGACACTGCTCACGGCGGTGGACGGTCGCGTTCCGTGCGTGGTGCGGGTACCGTGGAACGACGAAGCCCACATCAAGAAGGCGCTCGACATCGGCGCCACCGGCATCATCGTGCCGCTGGTCAACACGGCCGAAGACGCGAAGCGCGCCGTGGACCGCTGCAAGTACCCGCCCATGGGCGTGCGCAGTGTCGGCATCACCCGCGCCCAGCGCTTCGACCTCGATTTCGAGAGCTACATGCAACGGGCCAACGAGGAAGTCGCCGTGATCGTGCAGATCGAGCACGTGGAGGCGGCCCGGAACATCGAAGCGATCCTCGACGTTCCCGGCATCGACGGCGTGTTCGTCGGCCCCTTCGACCTGTCGGGCAGCATGAACAAGCCCGGCCGCATCAACGACCCCGAAGTGCAGCAGGCGATCCAGCAGATCATCCGCGCGTGCGAGAAACGCGACATCGCGCGCTGCATCTACGCCCACACGCCGGGGCATGCCAAGACCTACATGGACCAGGGTTATCGGGTGATCGGGTTGTGCACCGACTACATCCTGCTGGCGCGCGCGGCGGCGGCGGCGTTGAAGGAGGTACGGGAGTAGGGGAGGCGCACGGAAAGACTTTCAACACGAAGGGCACGAAGGAACACGAAGGAAGATCGAATTCCAGGTTCGTTCCTCGTCGAGTCGCTTGGCCAAATGAGTGTCGGACGACGGCTCGAACTGGCTCGCAACGAACGATGCCGCCTGTTTTGCTTTCCTTCGTGTTCCTTCGTGTCCTTCGTGTTTGACGCGGTTGCCTTCCCCTACTGCGACCGATCAGGCGACGAAGCCGATCTCCACCGCCCCGACCCCTTCGACGCTGAACCGATACCGCTCCCCCGGCTTCGGGAAACGCGTGGTCACCAGGCTGCCGGTGGACACGATCTCGCCTGCGTGCAGAGTCTCGCCACGGGCCGACAGATGATTCGCCAACCAGCGCAATGGTTCGAATGGATGGCCGAGCACGTCGCGGCCGTGGCCCTGGTCGATCACCTCGCCGTTCAGTTCCACGACACCGCTTGCAGCGGCGAGATCGGGCCACGACTTCACGTATTCGCCCTGCACGATGCCTTCGTTCCACGCGTTGTCGGCCACGAGCGAGAGCATGTCGAGCGGGTAGGGTGAATTGCGATCGTCGATGACTTCGAAGGCCGGGCAGACTGCACCGACCGCTTTCGCCACGTCCTCCAGCGCGTAAGGCGTGGCGCGTGGCGGCAGCGGCCGCGCCAGTCGCACGCAGATCTCGAACTCGATGCCCAGCCGCACCAGGCTCGACAGGCGCCATTGCGTGCCGCTCTTCGCCAGTCGGTCCGCCAGCACCACGCCGGCGACCGGATGATCGATGCTGCACATCTGCTGCATGCGCAACGACGTGAGTCCGATCTTGTAGCCCACGCGCGGTCCCTTGAGCGGCACCAGGCGTTCGACCAAGGCTGCCTGGATGGCGTAGGCGCCGTCCAGATCCGTTGCGCCGTGATCCCGGGCGAAGGGAACGAGGTTGCGCAGATGCGCATGGTCATCGATGAGCGTGGCGGCAGTGCGGACCGGGTCGAGGGTCATGGTGCGATTCCCTGAAGAGTGATCCGGGCATGATAGCCGGCCTGCTGTATTCTCCGGTTCGCTTCCCATGTCACCGACCCTGCTGCACTTCTGCGCGAAGACGGCGTGGCTCGCCCGTGCGGGCGCGTGCACGGTGGCGCTGCTTGCAGGCTGCGCCACGTTGCCGCCGCCGGGTGAGGAGGCGCGGTCCACGGCGCTCGACCCCTCGACCATGACGCGACTCAGCCGGACCCTGGCAGCGGACCTGGAGCGGCATCCGGGCAAGTCCGGGATGGTGTTGCTCGATTCGGGGCTGGATGCGTTCATCGCCCGAGCGCTCGCGGCCGATCTCGCGGAGCGCACCCTCGATCTCCAGTACTACCTGGTGCACGACGGGCTCACCACGCGCGTGCTGCTCGCGCGGATCCTCGCCGCCGCCGATCGGGGCGTGCGCGTGCGTCTGCTGATCGACGACCTCTACACCACCGGCAAGGACGCCAATATCGCGGTGCTGGACGGACATCCCAGCATCGAAGTCCGCGTCTTCAACCCGTTCGCCTCGCGCAGCTGGCAGATCGGCCGCCTGTTCGGGTTCCTCACCGACGGCGATCGGCTCAATCACCGGATGCACAACAAGATGTTCGTCGCCGACAACCAGCTCGCGGTGGTCGGCGGGCGCAATCTGGGCGACGAATACTACTGGGCCTCCGACGGCACCAACTTCGCCGACATGGACCTGCTGGCGGTAGGCCCGGTGGTCCCCGACGTATCGGCGAGCTTCGACGAATACTGGAACAGCCCCTGGGCCTACCGCATCCGCCGCCTGTTCACCGGGCACACCGACGCAGGCGCCCTCGATCGGCTGCGCGATCGTCTCGCGAAGGAACTCCAGGCCGCCAGGGAGTCACCCTACGCGCAGCGTCTCAAACAGGCCGACCTGGCGCGCTATCTCGGCCGTGGCGAGCTGCCGATGGTGTGGGCCGATGCCCGCGTGGTGTACGACAAGCCACGCAAGGTGGTGGCCAAGGGCGAGCCCGATCCGGCCGTGCACATCGGACCCCTGGTGCGTCCGGTGGCGGAATCGGCCCAGTCCGAACTGACCATCGTGTCGCCCTATTTCATTCCCGGCGACGCCGGCGTGGAGTACCTGAAACGGTTGTGCGCCCGCGGCGTGCGGGTGCGCGTCCTCACCAACTCGCTCGCGTCGAACGATGTCTCCGCGGTCCACGTGGGCTACTCCCGCTACCGTGAAGCGCTGCTGCGTGCCGGTGTCGAATTGCACGAGATGCGACCCGCGCTCGTGGGTCGCGACAATGCGCGCGACAGCAAGCTGATGATCGGATCTTCGTCCGCCAGCCTGCACACCAAGGCATTCGTGGTGGACAGCGCCCGCGTATTCGTCGGCTCGATGAATCTCGATCCGCGCTCCGCCTACCTCAACACCGAGCTGGGCATCCTGGTGGACAGTTCCGAGCTCGCGCGCCAACTGCTGGTCGTGGTGGGGCAGCAGCTGCTGCCGCGCAACAGCTTCCAGTTGAAGCTGGAAGGACCCGAAGGCGGAAAGCAGCGTCTCGTGTGGATCGGCGAGGAAGCGGGCCAGCCGGTTCAACTCACCACCGAACCGAAGGCGAGCTGGTGGCGGCGGACCTCCACGCAATTGATGGGGTTCTTCGTTCCCGAAAGCATGCTGTAGGGCCTAGACGTGCCGGAGCTACCCGACGTCACCGTCTACACCGAGCGCATCGGAGCGCTGGCGGCCGGCCACGTGCTGCAACACGTGCGCATCGTGAATCCGTTCGTGCTGCGCACGGCAGTGCCGCCGATTTCCTCGCTCGACGGCCGGCGGCTCGAGGGCGTGCGCCGCCTCGGCAAGCGCATCGTGCTCGACTTCGACGGTGACCTGCATCTCGTGCTGCACCTCATGCGCGCAGGACGGCTGCGATGGTTGGCGCCCGGGGCGAAGCTGCCGGGCAAGATGGCGCTGGCGGCCCTCGATTTCGATTCAGGGTCGCTGGTGTTCACCGAAGCGGGAACCAAACGCCGTGCGTCGATGCACCTCGTCGAGGGCGCCGCCGCCATGGCCGCCTTCGACGCCGGCGGGTTGGAGGTGCTCGATGCGACGCTCGATACGTTCTCGGCGCGCCTTCTCTCCGAGAACCACACGTTGAAGCGTTCCCTTACGGCACCGCATCTCATGAGCGGCATCGGCGGTGCCTATTCGGACGAGATCCTGCATCGGGCCCGGCTGTCGCCGATCGCGCATTCGAAGGACCTCGACGACGCGGAGATCGAACGCTTGTACCACGCCGTGCGCGATGTTCTCAACGAGTGGACCGCACGGGTGCGCAACGAAGCGGGCGCCGGCTTTCCTGAGAAGGTCACCGCCTTCCGGGACGGCATGGCCGTGCACGGCCGCTTCGGCGAGCCGTGTCCCGTGTGCGGTACGCCGATCCAGCGCATCGTCTATGCCGACACCGAGACCAACTACTGCGCGCGTTGCCAGACCGGCGGCAAGATACTCGCGGACCGCGCGCTGTCGCGGTTGCTGAAGAAGAGCTGGCCGCGCAGCGTGGACGAGCTGGAGTGATCGACTGGGTCGACGGCCAGCCGTACTCGTCGCGCTTCGGTGACGTGTACTTTTCGCGCGCGAGCGGCATCGACGAGACGCGCCACGTCTTTCTCGAAGGCAACCGGCTCGCCGGGCGATTCACGAATCTGCCGTCGCGCGGAAGCTTCGTCATCGGCGAAACCGGATTCGGCACGGGGCTGAACTTCCTCTGCGCGTGGCGGTTGTTCGAGCAGGTCGCACCGGCGGAAGCGCGGCTGCATTTCGTCAGCACCGAACTCGCACCGTTGTCGGAGGCCGACCTCGGGCGCGCACTCGCTCTCTGGCCGGAACTGGAAAGGTACGCCGCGATGCTGCTCGCGCAGTGGGACGATCTCGCACCGGCGTGGCAGCACTTCGTACTCGCGGACGGCAGGGTGACCCTGACCCTGCTCGTCGGCGATGCGCGCGAGACCCTGCCTCAGCTCGACGCCGGGATCGATGCATGGTTCCTCGACGGGTTCTCGCCGGCGAGGAATCCGGAACTCTGGACGCCCGAGCTGATGCAGGTGATCTCCCGATGCTCGCGGGTGGGAGCCACGTTCGCCACTTACTCCAGTGCCGGCGGCGTGCGGCGTTCGCTGGAGGCTGCGGGCTTTCGGGTCGAGAAGACACCGGGGTTCGGTCCGAAACGCGAGATGCTGCGCGGCGAGTGCGTGACGCCGGTCGCGCCAGCCTATCGCGCGCCGTGGCTGCACCGGCCTCGCGATCCGTTGTCCACGCGCGACGCGATCGTGATCGGCGGCGGACTGGCGGGCACGGCGGCCGCGGCGAGTCTCGCGGCGCGCGGCGTCAGAGTCACGCTGCTCGAGCGTCATGCGAAGCTCGCAGCCGAGGCGTCGGGCAACGCCCAGGGCGTGCTGTACGCGAAGCTTTCGCCGCACGACACCGCGCTGTCTCGGTTGCTGATGGCTGGGTACGCATTCTCGTTGCGCGAGCTGGCGCGCACGTTGCCGGAGGACGGCAAGGCCTGGTCCCGCTGCGGCGTGCTGCAACTCGCCCATGACGCTGCGGAAGCGTCGCGGCAGGCCCTGCTTGCCGATCGGGGATGGCCAAGGTCGTTCCTGAGGTCGGTGGATCGGTCCGAAGCCCGCGCGATTGCACGGGTCGACGTACCCTCGGGTGGATTGTTCTTCGAGCGCGGCGGCTGGGTGCATCCGCCGGCCTTGTGCGAGGCCTTCGCCCAGCGCGGGCTCATCGTGCCGCTGGCCGAGCACGAGGCGTTGCGCCTCGAGCGCCTCGAATTGGGTCGCTGGCGCGTAACCGGTGCCGGCGGCTGGAGGGCCGAGGCCGATCTGGTGGTGATCGCCACGGCCGCCGACACGCACGCCTTCCCGGAGACTGTACATCTGCCGACCCATGTGATCCGCGGCCAGCTGACCCATCTCCCTCGGGTGGATATGAGCGCGCCGCTCGCGACCGTATTGTGCGGCGAAGGCTACCTTGCACCCGCGCGCGGCGGATCCCATTGCCTCGGTGCCACCTTCGGCATCCGTGATCCAGGCGTGGACGTTCGCGCGGAGGACCATCGCGAGAACCTCGCGATGCTGCGCGCGTTGTCGCCGGCGCTCGCCGAGGCTTTTGCCGATTCGACGCGCGATCCGGATCGAATCGACGGCCGCGCCGCCTTGCGCTGCGTTGCGCCCGACTACCTGCCGATCGTCGGTCCGCTGGTGGACGCTACCCGCTTCGCGGATCGGTTCGCGCGTTTGTCGAAGGACGCGACCACGCAGTTCGCGGACGAGGCGCCGTGGCTGGATGGTCTGTTCGTATCGGTCGCCCACGGTTCCCGCGGGCTGGTCACCGCGCTGATCGCGGGCGAATTGATCGCGGCCCAGGCGTTCGATGAACCGGCGCCGCTGCCGTCGAGCGTCGTGGATGCGCTCTCGCCGGCGCGATTCCTCGCGCGCGGGCTGAAGCGGGCCGCGCGCTGATCAGGCGGGTTCCGCGCTCGTTCGCCGAATCGAGCGGCGCGACAGGGCTTCCCAGGCCGCGACCACCACGAGCAACACGGTCGTGAGGCCGCTCACCATCAGGAGGTCGGTGAGCCAGGCGATCGGCGTGAGGATCGCGAGGCCGACCAGGCCCGCGAGATGCGACAGCGGTATTCGCCCGAACACGATGAGCTTGTAGATCGCATTGCCGAACAGGTAGATGGCGGGGCCGCCGATCAGGGCGGCCGCGTACTTCGCCTCCATGTGCCCGTCGGGATGCGCGATCGCGAGCTCGTTGCCCACGGCGGTGACGATCACGCCGGCCAGGATGATGACGTGCACCTGATGGAACCACGCGCCGATGCGTCCCGGGTCGTTGGAATGCACGATCCTCTCGGTGGCGGCCTCGCTGCTGGTGTCGAAGTACATCCACCACATCGCGAGGCTGCCCAAGAAGGCGACGATGCACGCGATCAGGATCGGTGCTCCCCACTGTTCCGATTCGCTCAGGGTCGCGCCGGTGACGAGGATCGATTCGCCGAGCGCGACGATCAGGAACAGCTGGCAGCGTTCCGCCAGATGTCCACCTTCGATGGTCCACTCGCGCGTGCTCGATCGACCGAGCCCCGGCAGCCAGAAGCCGATCATGGGCGAGAAGTATTCGCAGGCCACTGCGATCGCCCACAGCCCCAGGCGCGCGTGCTCGTGGGCAAAGGCACCGGCGATCCAGAACACCGCGGCGATCGCGGTCCAGCCGAGGATGCGGCGGAAGTTCGCGCTCAGTTCGTGCTTGGCACCGAGGTGGAACAGTACGTAGATCGTGCGGCCCACCTGGATCGCCACGTAGCACGCGGCGAACACCAGGCCACGTTCCTCGAAGGCTTGCGGGATGGCGGCCGCCATCACCAAGCCCACCAGCATGATCGCGAACAGCAGGAAGCGGATCGGCAGGGCACCCGGGTCGAACCAGTTGGTGACCCAGCACGTGTACTGCCAGCCGAGCCACACCGCGAACCACAGGAGCAGCGTCTGCAGGGCGCCGAGCGGCGTGAGGTCGTGCAGCAGATGATGCGAGAGCTGCGTGACCGCGAAGACGTAGATCAGGTCGAAGAAAAGCTCGGCGAAGGAAACCTTGGCTTCGTGTCCATCCCTCGTTCGGAGTACCTGGAGGGGGTTCTGGGTCATCGGTGTCTCGCGCGGTCCGGTTCGTTTCGCCGCGATGATATCCGATGGCAGGCCATTGCCTGCCGGTGCGGGAGTATTGCCGGTACCGCCGGTTGCGGTTACCTTCACGGCCTGACCGAACCCGGGAGATCAACCTTGAACAGAACCGCGTTGTTGTTGGCGCTGCTGGCTGCGGCGGTGTCGACACCCGCGGCCGCCGATGCGCTGTCGGACATCCGCGCCTCGAAGACCATCCGCATGGGCCACCTGGAGGCCTCGCCGCCGTTCAGCTACAAGGAGGGCGGCGAAGTGAAGGGCTATTCCGTCGGCCTGTGCGAGCAGGTGGCCCAGAGCATCCGCGCCGATCTCGGCCTCGACGGGTTGAAGATCGAGTGGGTGCCGGTCACGCTGCAGAACCGCATCGAGATGATCGAACAGGGCAAGGTCCACGTGGACTGCGGTACCACCACCTGGACCCTGGCGCGGCAGAAGCGCGTGGACTTCAGCCTCATGACCTTCGTCGACGGCGGGTCGGTGCTGGTGAAGAACGACTCGGACCTGTTCAAGCTCGACGATTTTGCCGGCAAGCGCATCGCCGTGGTGAAGGGCACGACCACCGAGCGCTCGGTGCCGGACGCCCTCCAGCTCCGCGGCGTCAAGGCCACGGTCGTCCCGGTGGAAAGCGCCGAAGCTGGCGTCGCCCAGGTGCAGGCCGGCAAGGTGGACGGTTTTGCGTCGGACCGGCTCAAGCTGATCGGCATGGCGCTCGGCGCGCCGAAGGCCGGAACCTATCGCGTGGTCGACGAGGACTTCTCGATCGAGCCGTACGCGCTGGTCGTGCCGCGCAACGACCCCGACTTCCGTCTGGCCGTCAATCGCGGGCTCGCGCGAACCTATCGCAGCGGCGAGATCGTGAAGGTCTACGATCGCTGGCTCGGTCCGCTGGGCAGGCCCGGGGTGCTGTTGAATGCGTTGTACTACTTGCAGCGGATTCCGGAATGAACGGCGTGGTCCGGATCGGTACGGGCGCACTGATGATCGTGGCGCTCGGCGTCGCCGCCGCGCCCAAGGAAGAAGTCTCCCCGGCGCATGCTGCCTGCGAGAACTGCGGCGTGATCCGTTCCATCCGCGAGATCCGCACCGAGCGACCGATTCCAAGGGCCGGCACGGCGTCGGATCCGCGCGTGAGTCTCGCCTACCAGACCGGTCCGGGTGCGCCGTTGCTGGTGGGGCCGGTCGTCGGCACCACGTGGACGGCCAGCGGGCAGACCGACACCTTCATCGGCGCCCGCGGCAGCGACCGCATGGTCGAGGCGCTGCAGCAGACCAGCTTCGAGATCACGGTGCGGTTGAACGACGGCAGCTTCACCCGGGTCACCGAGGCCGATGCGTCCGACTTGAACGTCGGTGACCGCGTGAAGATCATCGACGGCAAGATCGGTTTGCCGAACCAGTGACGGCCATTCCCATGCGCGGGGACGCGGCTCACTGAAGACGCGATGCCACCTCCGGCGAAGGCCGGTCGCTCATCCGATGCGTTGTCGAGCGAGCCCGATGTGGTCGCGAAGCGTGTACTGCAGGTGGCGAAAGGCGACCGGCACCTTGATGTGGTTGGCGCGATCCTCGAGCCGATCCAGCCGCTTGCGCAACTCGGCACCATCGGAGCCCGGCCGTTCGAGCTCATCCTCGAGGAACTTCAATTCTCCGTAGAGCCGGAAGATGCGTCGTCGCATGCTCCAGCCGTAGATGACGGGTGTCAGGCGAACGATCGGGTACAGGACGCCGACGACCGGGATGAGCAGCACGAGCAGTTGCCCGGCGAGCACCGCCAGCCAGAACGGCAGGTAACGCTGCAGGAACGGCCGACCCGACGTGTAGAACGTGCGCGCATGATCGGTGAGGGGCAGGTCGATCGCTTCTGCCGCGGGAAACTCAGCGGCCTTCTGGAAAATGCCGGGGCCGCCGTGGATCTGCGTGGCGGCATCGAGCAGCAGATACTGGATGGCGGGATGCAGATCCCGGCGGATCAGGAGACTCGCCTTGGCCGCGATCAGCGTAACGTCGGCGGCGGGACGGTTGTTCGCCATGTCGACCACGCCCATGGGCAGGGTCAGCTTGCTGAGGTAGGGATAGAGCGCCACGTACGCATCCGCGCGCGGGAAGCCGAGCAGTCTCACGTCGGTGGAGGTGGCGAGCTGTCGCACCGCGGATGAGTCCCAGGACGTCAGCATCATGGCGGCCTCGATGTCACCGGCGATCAACTTGTCCGCGGCCTCGCGGGGCGAATAGGGCATCAGCGTGGCGATGTTGGAATCGATGCCGTTCAGTGCCAGCAACCGCAGCGCAAACTCGCGCGAGCCACTGCCTTCCGGACCGACGGACAGGCGCTTGCCGGCGAGGAACTGCAGCTTCGCGTCCGGCGCCGCGGCGCGGGTGAAGAACCACACCGGGACGTGAAACAGCGTTCCCAGCGATGCGATCGTGGCCTCGTCCCCGGCCTGGGCAAGTCCGCCCTCGGCGAACCCGACACTGACCCCGGATTGCTCGTCCCGAAGCCGCGCCAGGTTCTGCACGCTACCGGCCGACGCCTGCAGCCTGAGATCGATGCCGACGCGCGCAAGGGCAGCGCGATAGCGCTCGGCGAACTCCGCGGTGGCGCTGCCCTCCGGGCCGGTGGACATGACGACGACACGGGGCGGCAGCGGCCGCATCTGGGCGAGCGCCCACCAGAGCACGCCCAGCACTACGACGATCGCCACGATCAGCACGACCAATCGCGGTCGGCGCAGTCGGCCGGCTACGTTCTGCGCGTCCATGGCCGGGGGTACGCCGTCGCTTGCGCGGGTCAGAACCGGATGGAAAGGCCGACCAGCGCTTCGCCCATGATCAACGTGTCGCCCTTGATCGAGAAGGTGCAGCCGACGACGTTGCCGCAGAACAGCGAGCTGTCGCCGTTGATCATCACACCGTAGCCACGCGCCTCGAACCGGAGGCCGACGTGCTTGCCCAGCGGCACCATCCAGCCGACGCCGAGATTGCCCGAGAAGAAAGTCTCGGAATTGAGACCGCTCTGGTCAGGCTTCGCGGAGGTGGCGCCGAGACCGCCCACCACATAGAGGCCGCGACCCACCTCCTCGATGAAGTAGGTCCCGCCGAAGTGGTAGTTGTTCAGGGTGAGCCCGATGTTGCCTCCCTGCGACGAGAATGCACCCGACGTGAGCGCCGTCTCCTGGCGGCTGTAGAAGAGCTGGATCTGCGTCTGGCGGTCCAGGCCGATGTCGACCGCCAGGGCAACGGTTCCGCCGTCCTTCAGGTCGACGGTCGAGTTGGTCGTCGCCTCGGTGAGGCTGCCGCCGAAGCGATAGCCGCCGTAGACCGTGACGCTGCTCTCCTTCTTGGGTGTGGCCGTTGCCTGGGCGCTTGCATCTCGAGATGCCACGGCCGCAAGGCCGCAGAACAGCACCATCATCCAGATCGCAGGCACGCGGTACGAATCGAATCGCGACGAGATTGCGGGCATCGTGGGTTCCTCCAGTGGTTCGGCGCCGGCCGAATGATATTCGGCCCGGAGCCAATTTTGTGATCGAAGTGTAGCAGCGCACCTTTCGGCGGGGAGGTTACACTCCACGCATGATTGTGAAGTCCCCATCGTGCGCATTCACCCGCGCCGCTGCGCTTTGTACCGTCGTTTGGTTGGCATCCGACGCGGCTCGCGCCCAGGAGGCTGAGTCTTGTTCGTCGATCGAAGATGACCGCCAACGACTCGTGTGCTACGACCGCGCGGCGGGGCGCCCGCCGAAGCCCGTGCAGCCCGCGGTGGCTCCCGATGCCCCGATCCCGGAGGAGAAACCGACCAAAGCCGGTGACTTCGTGGGCGGCGGCAACAACGTGGCGGCAGGCGGTTCGCGCCTGGGTTTCAAGTGGGAACTGGACGACGATACCCGCTTCGGCGTTCTGCGTTTCCGGACGCACAAACCGAATTACTTCCTGCCTGTCAGCTACAACGGTGACCCCAACGAAACACCGACCTCGCCGAGCCTCGGCCCGGCGCCCACGGCCGACCTGCGCGAGGTCGAAGCGAAGTTCCAGCTCTCGTTCAAGAGCAAGGTGATCGAAGGCGCGATGCGCGACCGCGTCGATGTCTGGGTCGCCTACACGCAACAGTCGAACTGGCAGCTCTACAGCCCGTCCGCTCCGTTTCGGGAGTCCAACTACGAACCGGAGATCATGACCGTGGTGCGGACCGACTGGAGTCTCCTCGGCATGCGCATGCGCTTCGTCAATCTAGGGTTCGTGCACCAGTCGAACGGTCGGGGCGGCGCGGCGTCGCGGAGCTGGAACCGCCTCTACGCCCAGTTCGCCATCGAGCGCGGCGGATTCGCGATGCTGATCCGGCCGTGGTACCGGCTCAGCGAGAACATCTCTGCGGGCGTTCCGGACAATAATCCCGACATCATCGACTACATGGGGCACGGCGACCTGCAGTTGTTCTACCGGCCGGCCGACAGCGGCCATTCGTTCGCGGTACTCGTGAGGCAGAATTTCCGGACCGACCGTGGCGCCGTCCAGTTCGATTGGCGCTTTCCCCTGTACCGGAACCTGAAGGGCTATCTGCAGTTGTTCAACGGCTACGGCGATTCGCTCATCGACTACAACTACCGGCAGAGCGTGTTCGGCATCGGCATTTCGCTGTCGGACTGGATGTGAGGATTCGACGCCGGCTCGTCATCACCCGGGAGGAGACTACATGGCTACCCATAGGAAAGGTTCCACCAAGCGCCGCGCAGCTGCGCAATCCTCGACACCGAAGGTGGCAAGCCTGCCCGAGCAGACGCACAGCCGCCCGCAAGCCGAACGCCGGGCGGCCGGCAAGGCGCTGCGAGAAGCGACGCCGCGCCGCGAGATCGCGAACTGGAAACCGGCGCCTCGACGCGCCGATCCCGTCGATCTGCTCATCGCCAACAGTGCCGGGCGCGTCGCGCACCTGGTACCGATCCGCTATGGCCGCATGCTCGCGAGTCCGTTTGCGTTCTATCGTGGCGCGGCGGCGATCATGGCGCACGACCTGTCGTTCACCGCCAACTCGGGCCTGAACGTGGTCGCGTGCGGCGATTGCCATCTGGTCAACTTCGGCGGCTTTGCGACACCTGAGCGCCAGCTCGTGTTCGACATCAACGATTTCGACGAAGTGTCGGTGGCGCCCTGGGAATGGGACGTGAGGCGGCTCGCGGCGAGTTTCGCCATCGCCGGCCGCGCCAACGGTTTCAACGCAGTCGATTGCCGCAAGGCTGCATGGCAGGCCACGCGCAGCTACCGCGAGCACATGGCGCGGTATGCCGAGATGCCGGTGCTCGACGCCTTCTACGAGTACATCGACCTCAAGCAGCTGGTGGCGAGCGGGAGCGACGAGGAGATGAAGCGCCTCAGCCAGAAACGCATCCGCAAGGCCACGGAGGAGAGCGCACATCTCAAGGAGTTCGCCAGGCTCGCCTACCAGGCGGGCGAGCGGCCGCGTATCCGCGACGAGCCGCCGCTGGTGTTTCACGACAACGACATCCAGGTCCAGGCAGAGCTCCGTCACAACGCCGAGAAAGTACTGGCCGGATACATCGCATCGTTGCCTCCGGAACGACGACTCATGATGCAGCGGTACAGCCTCGCCGACACGGCAGTCAAGGTGGTCGGGGTCGGCAGCGTCGGCACCTATTGCGGCATCGCGTTGCTGGTCTCCGGCAACGGCGATCCCCTGTTCCTGCAATTCAAGGAGGCACGTCAATCGGTGCTCGAGCCGTACTGCGGGCTCTCGCCGTTCAAGCATCACGGCGAACGGGTGGTCTTCGGCCAGCGGCTGATGCAGGCGGCGAGCGACGTGTTCCTGGGCTGGTCCACCGGCATCACGATGAAGCGCGATTTCTACGTTCGTCAGCTGCGCGATGCGAAGATCAAACCGATGATCGAGATCATGAAACCCGTCAACCTGGTGACCTACGCGACGGCCTGCGGCTGGGCGCTGGCGCGAGCGCACAAGCGTTCCGGCGACGCGGCGGTTCTCTCCGGCTACATGGGCAGCGGGGAAGTGTTCGAAGACGCGATGTCGGCATTCGCGCTGACCTACGCCGACCAGAACGAGCGCGATCACGCGGCGCTGGTGGCGGCGGTACGCTCGGGCCGGATCGAGGCGCGCGTGGACATCTAGAGCCGGGGGAGCGACGATGTCCAGCCGCGACGCACGGGCCAGGGGGCTGGCGCCTTCCCTGGCCATCGCGCCGCTCGTGCGCAACGCGGCACGAGCGCTCCGGGACGCCATCGATTCAGCTCATTCCTTCACCAGGACGCTTCGATGCTGTTCTCGGGCGGCAATCGGTCTTGGCCTCGTGCTGCTCGGTCCGGCGGCAATCGCCGATACGCTGGTGCTCACCAGCGGCGAGCGACTGACGGGCAAGGTGATCTCCGAGGAAGGTGCCACGGTCGTGTTCGAGTCCGACGGCCTCGGCAAGCTCACGGTGGCGCGCGAAAGGATCGCGACCATCGAGAAAACCGTGCCGAAGGAAACCCCGGCACCCGTGGTCGCCGCGGCGGAACCGGGCAAGGATGCCTCAAAGGTCGAAGACCGGACTGCATCCGAACTGCCGCGGGACAAGCCGGCAGCGCCGTCCGCACCGCCGGAAGCCAAACGCGATGACCTGCTGCGCTTGTGGGTCGACCAGGGGCTGCGCTATCAGATCGTGCAGCCGATCCACATCCCGAAGCCCTTCTTCGACGGCGAGGAGATCGTGCGCCAGGAGGTCAAGGTGACCGGCCGGGTCGGTATTCGCGCCTCGCTGGACGTGGCAGGCTTCGAAACCTCCGACGGCATGGCGCCCATCCCCGGTGATGCCGCGGTGCGCGCGTTCCGGATCTACACGACCGGTGCCTTGAGCCCGACGACGACCTACTCGGTCCAGTTCGGCAACATCGACAAGGATTTCTACCTGCACGATGCCTACGTCCGCTGGACGGAGGTCAAGTGGTTCAAGAACGTGAACTTCGGCTACATGTCGGTGCCCCAGACCCTCGAGAATCTCGCGCCCTTCGGCGGCCTGACCTTCATGGAGCCCGCGCTGCCGGTGCTGGCGTTCGCGCCCGGCAACCGCATGGGTGTCACGGCCGACCGGCGCCTGTGGGACGGCAAGGGTACGCTGCGCTACGGCGTGTATTCCATCGGCGCCGACCCCGGCCTGAATTTCGGCGACGCGACGCAATCGCTGGTGCGGCCGACGCTGCGCCTCACCGGGGTGCCGTATGCCGAGAAAGGTGCTGACGGCCGCGAGGATCTGCTGCATCTGGGCTTGAGTGCGGCGCTCAGTTTCTCCAAAGCTTCGAAGGTGCAGTACCGGGCGCGACCGGAGACTTTCCTGTCGCCGTTCCTGGTGGACACGGGGTCCATCGACGCCGATCTCTCGGCGTTCTTCGGCGGTGAGTTTCTGTGGATCAAGGGTTCCGCCGTGGTGCAGGCGGAGGCCGTGCTCAATCGAGTCGAGAGCGAGATCAACCAACCCTACAACTTCGGCGGCGCGTATGCCTCCGCAAGCTGGACATTGACGGGCGAGCAGCCGGAGTACAACCGTAACATCGGGGTACCCGCGCGGATCATCCCCATCAAGGACCTTTCGCGCAAGAACGGAACGTGGGGTGCCTGGCAGGTGGCGGCACGGATTTCCTACCTCGACCTGTCTTCCGCAACCGTCAATGGCGGGCGCGTGATGGAAAGCACGCTCGGACTGAACTGGTGGTGGAACCGCTATCTGCGCTGGCAATTGAACTACGGCTACACCGTCATCGAAGGCGGGTTGACGCCCGGCCACCTGCAGATCCTGCAGGCCCGGATGCAGCTGATGTACTGACCGGGCGAGTCACATCATGCTGGAGACCATCGGCCTTCTCAGCCTTCCGATCAAGCTGCAGGGCGCCTTCCAGCTTCCGATCTTCTTCGACCTGGGTGCCATCTTCTGCTTCGCGCTGACCGGCGCGTGGGCGGCGACCCATCGCGGCTACGACATGGTGGGTGCATTCGTGCTTGCGTTCGTCACGGGGCTCGGCGGCGCGCTGGTCCGCGACAGCTTCCTGCTCGGCATCGAGGCGGCAGTACTGCGCGACGAACGCTACCTGCTCGTGGTCCTGTTGGCCACGCTGATCGCGGGCGCCACCTTCCGGCTGGAGCGCAAGCTCGACCGACTGATGGCCATCGTCGATGCGCTGGGGCTCGGTGCCTACGCCGTGGTGGGCATGCAGAAGTCGCTGGTCGCCGGCCTGCCCCTGGGCGCGGTGCTGCTCGTGGGCATGACCAACGCAGTGGGCGGCGGCATCATGCGCGACGTGCTCGTGCGCGACGAGCCGCTGATCCTCAAGCCCGGGCAGCTCTACGCGCTCGCTGCGCTCGGCGGCTGCATCGTGTTTCTCGGGGTGGTGGAGCTCTACCGGTGGGAGATCGCTCAGGCAGCCTGGGTCAGCATCGGCGTCACCTTCGTGCTGCGGATGCTCGCCATCCTGTTCAACTGGCGCACCGCGCCGATCTCGGGCGGCGGCCGGGTGCCGCGCCAGTCTGGTGACGATCCGGCTCCTTAGCGCCGTGAGCCGGCAAAGACGCAAACAGCCGGTGGTCGCGACGCGATCGATCTGCGAAAATGACGGTTGCGCCGGAGCATTCGTCCGGACGCGGCTTCGGGGTAAGGAAGCCGACCATTCGCCAATCGCAAGAGCAAACAAGGGGATCTGATCATGAAACTGCTTCGCAATGCGCTATGCGCGCTCGCCCTGGCTTCCGCCACCACGGTTCCGGCACTCGCCCAGGACAGGCCCGGCGTGGTCGTCGCCAACGAAGTGGAGGCGATCGCCACCGTGGAAGGCGTCGACCAGACCAAGCGCACGGTCATGCTCAAGGGCCCGGAGGGCAACGTCGTCACCATCAAGGTACCCGACGAATCTCAGAACCTCGATCAGGTCAAGGCGGGCGACAAGGTGAAGGTGAAATATCTCGAATCCACGGCCATCTTCGTGAGCGACGAAGCGGGGGAGCCGGCCGCCGCGGGACTGGACACGGTCCAGCTAGCACCCAAGGGCGGAACGCCGGGCGGTGTCGCCGTGAGCGTCACGCAGGTTTCAGCCAAGGTCGAGGCGCTCGACTACGACCAGCGCTGGGTCAAGTTGCGCGGCCCCGAGGGCAACGTGGTGAAGATCGACGTGCCGGATTGGGTGACGCGATTCAAGGAAGTGAAGGTGGGCGACCTCGTCGTCATCCGCCACACCGAGGCCATCGGCCTCATGCTGCAGAAGCAATGAAGCGCACGGACGCGACGAACCATTTCCGCAAGTCTGCTCTCACGGAGAACATCGCATGAACCCCATCCTCGAACGCAGCCTGTTTCCGATCGTCATCGGCTTGCTTGCCGTTTCGGCGACCGCAGTTGCCGGTGACGCTGATCGCGCCCAGCGCTGGGAAACCACGCTGCAGGCGCGTTATACGCCAACGCAGACACTCAAGTTCGAAAACGGGGTCTCGGCCCAGATCGAGTCCGAGACGGGTTTCGGACTGGGTGCTTCGTACAATTTCGACAACAAGAAGGCCCTGGGGCTGGATATCGCCTGGAACAGCCTGGACTACACCGGGACCGCGACGCAAGCCGGGGGTCCGTCGCAAACGGTTCGTGCCAAGGCGTATACGTCGTCGTTCACCGTCAACGGCACCTATCACTTCTTCGAGGGGCCGCTGACACCCTACATCCAGGGCAACGTCGGCTTCACCTATACCGACAGCGGCATTCCGGCCGGCGTGAGTACCGGCTGCTGGTGGTATCCGTGGTACGGCTACATCTGCGGCCCGGTCACCTACTCCAAGACGTCCACCGACTGGACCTACGGGATCGGTGCGGGTTTGCGCTGGGATGTAACGCCCGGCTTCTTCCTTCGGGCGGGTGTGCAGCAGCAGTGGATCGGCATCGAGAGCGCGAGTGGAACGCCGAACTTCACCATCGGGCGCTTCGACGTGGGCTTCAAGTTCTGAGTCGGATACACGCGGGCTGACCGACCGTCAGTTGTTCCTGACGGTCGCCCTCCTGCGCACGCATCCGCGTGGACAGGTTGTCGGTAGCTTCCGGAACGGAGGTTCGACGTGAGCTGGTTGTTCGACGTGCTGCGAGCGCATCCCGAGCTGGCGCTGTTCCTCGCCCTGGGCCTCGGCTATCTGATCGGCCGGATCAACATCGCGGGGTTCAAGGTCGGTGCCGTCATCGGTTCGCTGCTTGCCGGGGTGGTGATCGGACAGATCGGCATCCAGATCTCGCCCGACCTCAAGTCCGCGTTCTTCCTGCTGTTCCTGTTCTCGATCGGCTACAAGACCGGGCCGCAATTCTTTCGCGGCCTGCGCTCCAGCGGTCTGCCACAGGCCGGGCTGACGGTCCTGCTCTGCGGTGTCGCGCTCGCCACCACCTGGGCGGTGGCACGGATGTTCGGGCTCGACGCTGGTACCGCCGGCGGACTGGTCGCCGGCAGCATGACCGAATCCGCCACGGTCGGCACGGCGGGCGACGCGATCCGGAAGCTCGGCCTGGAAGCGGGGCAGCAGGATCTCCTGGTGGCGAACGTTACTGTGGCCTTCGCGGTGACCTATCTGGTCGGGCTCGTGTTCACCGTCACGTTCCTGTCGAAGATCGCACCGAAACTGATGGCCGTGGATCTCGCGGCCGAGTGCCGCAAGATGGAAGACGACATGGGCATGCAGCGCATCGAAGCCGGTGTGGTGTCGGCCTATTACGACGTGATCATGCGTGCCTACCGGATTCCGGCCGCGATGGATGGCTCGACCGTGGAACAGATGGAGCGATCGTTCGCGCCCGCCCGCGTCTTCGTGGAACGCGTTCGCAGCGGCGGCGAGGTGAAGGATCCGCGCCCCGACCTGGTATTGCGCGATGGCGATGCGGTCACCTTGTCGGGTCGCCACCAGATGCTGGTGGAACTCCCGCAACCCTTGCGCAGCCTGGAGATCGAGGATCGGGAACTGCTGGATATTCCCACCGTATCGCTGGACGTGGTGCTCACCAACAAGGACGTGGGCGGGCTGCCGTTGTCGAAATTCGCGGACCAGCTGACGACGCGAGGCGTTTTCCTTGCCCGGCTCACGCGCGCGGGACAGGAACTGCCCTACACGCTGAAGACAGTGGTCGAGCGCGGCGACCTGTTGACGCTCACCGGCGCGCGGCATCACGTGGAACCGCTGGCCGCCTTTCTCGGCTGGGCGATGCGGTCCACGTCGGAGACCAACATGGTCGGCGTCGGACTCGCGATCGTCGTCGGCGGCCTGTTCGGCCTGCCGGCCGTGATGGTCGGCCAGGTCGAGCTGGCGCTGAGCCTGGCCGTGGGTGTGCTGCTGGGCGGTCTCGTGTTCGGATGGATGAGTTCCGTGGACCGCCGCTTCGGCCATATTCCCGAACCCGCACTGTGGCTGTTCGATTCGGTAGGGCTCACGGCATTCATCGCGGCGGTGGGACTCTCGGCGGGTCCGGATTTCGTCCGGGGCCTGCGCGATTCGGGCCTGGTGCTGGTCGCGGCCGGAACGATCGTGGCGATCGTGCCTCATGTGGTCACGGTGCTGGTCGGACGCTACGTCCTGCGCATGCATCCGGGGATTCTGCTCGGCGTGTGCTGCGGAGCGGCCACGTCGGCGCCGTCGCTCGCGGCAGTGCAGGAAGCCGCGAAGAGCAAGATCCCGACACTCGGCTACGGCGTGAGCTACGCGGTCGGCAACGTCCTGCTCGCCCTGTGGGGGGCGGTGATCGTCGCGTTGATGACCTGACGACCATGGCCCTGTGCATGTCATCGAGCAAGGCGGAAGCGAATCCCCTCGTCGCGCTACACTGTCTCGAGCGGGCGGACTCGAGAGGGCGTGCGCCTGAAGCGGTTCGTCGAATTTCGGTCTGACTGGGGAGAGCGTCGTGAGCAGGCTGCATTACCGTCCGCGGAGATGGACCGTCGCCGGGACCGTGCTCGCGTTGGCGATCGCTGGTTGCTCCAAGGAAGCAGCACCCCCGCAGCAACGCCCCGCGCCCCCTGTCACCGTGATGACCGTGGCGCCGGGCGCGATCCCCCTGATCTCGTCCTTCGTCGCCCAGACCGAGAGTTCGCGGCAGGTGGAGATCGTGGCCCGCGTCTCGGGCTTCCTCGACAAGATCGCGTACCAGGAAGGGGAACTGGTCAAGGAAGGCCAGCTCCTGTTCCAGCTCGATCCCCGGCCGTTCCAGGCGCAGATCGACGGTGCCACCGGTGAATTGCAGGCCCAGCAGGCGCGCCTGTCGACGGCATCGGCAAACCTGAACCGCATCAAGCCGCTCGCCGAGATGAACGCGGTCTCGCGCTCGGACCTCGATCGTGCGCAGGGCGACTACGATGCGTCCAAGGCCGCGGTGTTCGCAGCCGAGGCGAAGCTGAAGGAGGCGCGCCTGAACTTCGGCTACACCTCCATCCGTTCCCCGGTCACCGGACTCGCCAGCAGGGCCGCCCAGCGCCAGGGTGCCTACGTGAACTCGATGTCCGAGGTAGCCCGGCTCACCTATGTGGCTGCGATCGATCCGGTCTGGGTCACCTTCAGCGTTTCGCAGAACCAGATAGCGCGCCGCCGGGAACTCGTGTCCCTGGGCCAGCTCGTGCTGCCGAAGGACGGCAACTACGAGGTCGAGCTGGTGATGCCGGACGGTTCCATCTACCCGGAAACCGGACGCATCGATTTCGCCGATCCGTCGTTCAGCCAGGACACCGGTTCGTTCCAGGTGCGGGCGGTGATCCCCAATCCGCGGAGGGACCTGCGCCCCGGCATGTTCGTCACGGCGAACATCAAGGGCGCGATGCGGCCGGACGCGATCGTCGTACCGCAGCTCGCCGTGCAGCAGGGCCCGAACGGCCACCTGGTGTACGTGATCAAGCAGGACGGCACGGCCGAGGTGCGCCCCGTCGTGGTCGGCGACTACCAGGGCGACAAGGACATCGTCATCGCCGCCGGCCTCAAGGCGGGCGACCGCGTGGTCACCGAAGGGGTGCTCAAGGTGGTGCCGGGCAAGCCCGTCCAGATCACCGCGGCGGCCGCCGACGAGGCTGCCAAGGCTGCCCCCAAGCCGGCCGACGCCGCGAAGCCGTAAAGCTCCCGGGATGTTCACGCATTTCTTCATCGACCGGCCGATCCTGTCGTCGGTCATCTCGATCCTGATCGTGCTGGGCGGGCTCGTGGCCATGTGGGTCGCGCCGATCGAGCAGTATCCGGAGCTGGCACCCCCACAGGTGACCGTCGAGGCGCGCTATCCGGGCGCGACCGCGGAGGTGATCGCCAACACGGTGGCGGCGCCGATCGAGACGCAGATCAACGGCATCGACAACCTGCTGTACTACAGCTCGACCAGTTCCTCGAGCGGCAACGCAGCGATCAGCGTGTTCTTCCGGCCCGGCAGCAATCCGGACATCAACCAGGTGAACGTCCAGAACCGCGTCAGCCAGGCGTTGCCCCTGCTGCCGCAGGTGGTCACGCAGCAGGGTGTGACAGTCGAGAAGAAATCGTCGAGCCTAATGATGGTGGTCTCCGTCTTCTCGCCCGACGAACGCTACGACTCCACCTACATCGACAACTACACCAACCTGTACGTGCTCGAGGAGTTGAAGCGCGTTCCCGGCGCCAATCGCGCATCGGTGTTCGGCCTGCCCGACATCGCGATGCGGGTATGGTTGCGCCCCGACCGGATGGCGCAGCTCGCCATCTCGGTGCAGGAAGTGGCCAACGCCATCCAGAGCCAGAACCAGACCTTCGGCGTGGGCCAGATCGGAGCGGAGCCGACACCGCACGGCGTGCAGCAGACATTCGTCGTGACCGCGCAGGGCCTGCTGACCAGGGCCGAGCAGTTCGAGGACATCATCGTGCGCACGGCGAAGGACGGCACCGCGATCGTGCGCGTGCGCGACATCGGCCGGGTCGAACTCGCCAAGCGCGACTATTCCATGGCGAGTCGCATGAACGGCAAGATCGGTACCACGATCGGCATCTTCCAGCAGCCCGGTGCCAACGCCGTCGAGACCGCCACCGGCGTGCGCAAGCGGCTCGAGGAACTCAAGGCGCAGTTTCCTTCCGGGCTCGACTACCGCATCGCGCTCGATACGAGCCTGTTCACGCTGAACTCGATCGACAAGGTGGTCCACACCTTCTTCGAGGCCGTGGTCCTGGTGGTGGCCGTCGTGTTCCTGTTCCTGCAGTCGCTGCGCGCCACGATCATCCCGATCCTCGCGGTGCCGGTGTCGATCGTCGGCACCTTCATCGGCATGCACCTGCTGGGCTTCTCGATCAACATGCTGACGCTGTTCGGCATGATCCTCGCGATCGGACTGGTGGTCGACGACGCGATCGTCGTGGTCGAGAACGTGGAAGCGAACATGACCAAGCACGGCCTTTCGACGCTCGAGGCGGCGAAGCGGGCCATGACGGAAATCGCCGGCGCGCTGATCTCGATCGTGCTGGTGCTGGTGGCGGTGTTCCTGCCCGTGGCCTTTCTCGGCGGAGTCACCGGAACGCTCTACCAGCAGTTCGCCATCACCATCGCGATCTCGATGGTGATCTCGGGGATCATGGCGCTCACGCTGTCCCCGGCCCTCGCGGCGATCATCCTGAAGGCGCATCACGGCGAGAAGCGCGGATTCTTCCGCTGGTTCGAGAATGGGTTCCAGGCGCTCACGCGAGGTTACGTCGGCCTGGTCGCGCGCATGATCCAGGGCTGGCCGATTGCGCTGCTCGCGTTCGGTGGCGTCATCGCCGGCATCCTCTTCATGTTCCGCATCCTGCCGGCCAGCTTCGTGCCCGAGGAGGACCAGGGCTACTTCTTCATCGTCGTCGAGGCACCGGACGCGGCGAGCCAGGGCTATGTCGAGGCACTGCTCAAGCGGGCCGAAAAGATCGTGGCCGCCGAGGGCGCGGTCCAGGACATTGCAACGGTCAACGGCTACAGCCTGGTCGATTCGCAGCAGCGCAACAACGCGGCGGTCATGTTCGTGTCGCTGAAGCCGTTCGACGAGCGCAAGGACGCGTCGCAGTTGAGCTTCAGCGTGCTGCCGCGACTGAACCAGCAGTTCGCGGCGCTCAAGGAAGGGTTCGTGTTCGCCATCAATCCGCCTTCGGTGCCGGGCCTCGGCACGACCGGGGGCTTCGAGTTCTACGTCCAGAACCGTGGCGCCGGCGACCCGCGCGCAACCAACGCGGCGGTCCAGAAATTCCTCTCCGAGGTGCGCCAGCGGCCGGAGCTCGCGGGCGCCAGTACCACCTTCCGCGCCAACACCCAGCAGTTGTTCGTGGACCTCGACCGCAACAAGGCCGAGGTGCTCAAGGTGCCGGTGAAGGACGTGTTCCAGACCATGCAGGCTTTCTTCGGCTCGCAGATCGCCGGCCAGTTCTCGCAGTTCAGCCGCGTCTGGTGGGTCGTCCTGCAGGCCGATGCCCAGTACCGTGCCGATCCGAAGGACTTCGACAAGGTCTACGTCCGCTCGACCGAGGGCAGCATGATCCCGCTGTCCGCGCTGATCCGCGTGCGCTACATCGCCGCGCCGAAGCTGCTCGAGCGCTTCAACGGATTTCCGGCCGTGAAGATCACGGGCAATCCCGCAGCGGGCTTCAGCTCCGGCCAGGCGCTCGCCGCCATGGAGGAAGTCGCGCGCGCGAGCCTGCCGGGCGACTTCGCGTTTGCCTGGGCCGGCCAGGCGCTGCAGGAAAAGCAGTCCGGCGGCACTTCGGCCATCGCTTTCGTGGCCGGTCTCATCGTCGTGTTCCTGCTGCTCGCGGCACAGTTCGAGAAGTGGACCATCCCCGTCGCGGTGCTCCTCACCGTGCCGGTCGCGATCCTCGGTGCGCTGCTGCTCACCTGGGCGCGCGGCCTGGAGAACGACGTCTATTTCCAGGTCGGTCTGGTCACTCTCGTGGGCCTGTCGGCGAAGAATGCGATCCTGATCTGCGAGTTCGCAATGGAGCGCGTCCATGCGGGCCTGTCGGCCCGCGATGCGGCGATCGAGGCCGCCGGACTGCGGTTGCGCGCGATCGTGATGACCTCGCTCGCGTTCGGCCTCGGCTGCGTGCCGCTCGCGACCGCCAGCGGGCCCGGCGCCAACAGCCTGCGCGCGATCGGTACCGGCGTGATCGGCGGCATCATGGCCTCGACGCTGGTCGCGATCGCGTTCGCGCCGCTGTTCTTCTGGTTGCTGGAGTCCGCGAGCGAGCGGTTCGGGGGCGGGAAGCGTCCGCCCGTAGGCACTCACGGCGCCGGTCCCGCGACGGCAACGCCGGATTCACGGGTGGGTACGGGATGATCGGCTCGCAGGCCGAGGCGCGTGGCGCGCGGCGACTGCTCGTTGTGGCTGCCACGGCTTTGCTCGCGGCCTGCACCGTCGGCCCGAACTGGCAGCGGCCGAAAGTCGAAGCGCCAGTCCAATGGCGGGTGGATACATCGCAGGCTGCGGAGATCGCGAACCTCCGCTGGTGGCAAGGGTTCGGCGACCCCGCGCTCGACGAGTTGATCACGACGGCGCTGCGGGAGAATCGGGATCTGGTACAGGCGGCTGCGCGAGTCGACCAGTTCCTCGGTGCGCTGCGCACCACGCGGTCGCAGTTCTATCCCCAGTTCGGCTACAACGGTGCCGCATCCACGAACCGGTTGAGCGAGAACGGCCAGCCGCCGCTGTCACCCGGTGTGAATCGCGACTACGACCTCTACAGTGCCGCGCTGGGTGCCTCGTGGCAGATCGACCTGTTCGGCCGGGTGCGGCGGCAGGCCGAGTCCGCGCAGGCGCAGGTCTACGCCAGCGAGCAGGGCCGGCGCGGCGTGGTGCTTTCGGTGGTGACCAGCGTCACCACCGCCTACATCGCGCTGCGCGCCCTGGACCGCCAGCTCGAGATTGCGCGCATCACGGCGAACAACTACGCGGAGACGCAGAAGATCTTCGAGATGCGCTTCCTGGGCGGGGTCGTGTCGGAGGTGGAGCTGTCGCAGGTGCAATCGCAGTACCAGCAGGCGCTGGCGGCGATCCCGTCGCTGGAGCGCCAGGTCGCACAGCAGGAGAACCTGCTCTCGATCCTGCTAGGCCGCAATCCGGGCGCCATCCCGCGCGGCAGGAGCATCGACGAGCTGGCCGTCCCGGCGATTCCCGCGGGGCTACCCTCCGCGTTGCTCGAGCGTCGGCCCGACATTCTCCAGGCCGAGCAGCAGTTGCGCTCGGCCAACGCCACGATCGGGGTGGCCAAGTCGCTCTACTATCCGACGCTGTCGCTCACGGGTGCCCTGGGCCTGACCAGCACGTCGCTCGACAACCTCGCCAACGGATCGTCCGCTGCCGGTTCCCTCGGTGCGGCGCTCGCGGGGCCGATCTTCACCTTCGGCCGCATCGAGGGCCAGGTGAAGTCGGCGGAGGCGGCGCGAGCAGAGGCGCTGGCGTTCTACGAGCAGGTGGTGCTGAATGCATTCCGCGAGACCAACGATGCGCTCGTCGGCGTGCAAAAGAGGACCGAAGAGCGCGAAGCCCTTGCGAAGCGGGTCACGGCGCTGCGGACCTACGCGCGGCTGTCGCATGCACGCTTCGATGGCGGTGTCGCCAGCTACCTGGAAGTGCTGTACGCGGAGAACGAACTGTTCGGCGCCGAGCTCAGTGCCGTCTCGGCGCTCGCCCAGCGCTACGCCGAGCTGATCAACGTCTACAAGGCGCTCGGCGGAGGATGGGTGGATGGCGTCGATCCGCTGGCACCGAAACCCGGGACCCGGGAGGCGCCAGCCGCCGCCGGCAGCACGGCACCCCCGGCACAGGCAACCGCCGCTGTCGGGGTCGTCCAGCCGACCCGTGCGGCCCCGTCGTCCGCAGGATTCACGTCGACGGACGATCGCGTCGAAGTGAAGCGCGAGGGCAACGCGTCGCTCATCGATGTCCATCGCGTGCGAGGCATCGGCGGCGTGGAAGTGACGCTCCCGCAGGGCACCGCGCAGTCCGTCGTGTTCCGCTTCCACGATTTCCCTGCGCTGGAGAGCCTGAAGGCCCGTTCGCCGCGCGGCGAGTTCACGTGCGAGTCGATGCGTCCGGAAGCCCAGGCGGCGAAAACCGTCTGCCGGCTCGGCGGCCGGGAAGTGGATGCCATCCGCATCTCGCCCGGATTGATCGAGGTGCGGCTGCCCACGCAGCTGGTGGGCGTGCCGGGCGACAGCGCCGAGGTCCGTTGGGTGGATCAGTGGCGCTGAATGGCGACGGGCATGCGCATTGCCGACGTCGCCGAGGCAGTGGCGGCGCTCGCGTACGGGAACGATTCGCCATTTCACTGGATCAATGTAACTGCACGTCGATGAGCACAGTTCTAGAATGTGCCGCAACAGTGACGAAGCACGGCCGCGGGTCGTGCAGCGAGGTGGAGGCAGGGCGGCAAGCTGCGTACGCTTTACAACCCATGAGAGGAGAAACGGCATGAGCAAGATCGATCGTATCGCGATGGCTTTCGCTGGCACATTGGCGCTCCTGGCTACCGCATCGCAAGCCGCGGACCAAGGCTTCTACGTCGGTTTGGGCGCTGGACAGGCGAAGTTGGAGGACCAGCCTGCCCAGTTGGGCGGCCAGACGTTCGACGAGAGCAGCTCGCCCTACCGGGTCTTCGGCGGCTATCGCCTCGGCGCGATCCCGCTCTTCGATTTCGCGGCGGAGGTCGGTTACCGTGACTTCGGCAAGGCCGATTCGAACGTCGGCGGGACTGGCGTGCAATACAAGCTGAAGGGTGCCGACGCCGCAATCCTCGCAATCTTCCCCATCCTCGGCTTCGACCTGTTCGGCAAGGCCGGACTCATGCATTACGACCTGGACAAGACTTTCGCCGGCGTGACCACGGGACAGAGCGGCACCGCGCCGCTGTACGGTGCTGGCGTGGGCTTCCGCTTCTGGCGCCTGGGCATTCGCGCCGAGTACGAGCGGATCGACATCGACGAACTCAAGAGCACTGACGTCGGGATGGTCAGCGTCTTCTTCCGTTTCTGACCTGGGGCGCAATCCGGAGCCCGGGGGGGCGCTTCAGCCTGCGGCAAGGCGCCCCCTTGTTCCTCTGCCGTTTCCCCTCTGGCGTTTCGGAACTGCTAGGCGAGAATCAGGCTAGCGCTGACGATCGGTCGCGGCCTCAGACCAGCGCAGCGTGATGCGGGGAGCGTCAGTTCCGGTCATGGTGGCGGGCAGGGCGATCTCGAGATAGTCGTTGCGCCGGCTCGGCTTGTCGCTCTTCTTGTCGCCAGCCTTGCATTCATAGCCGCTGCTGCTCAGGAAACTGGACAGGAAGCCGGAAGCGGGTTTGCACGCCAGGGTCACGGTCGGAGTGGTGGCCCGAACTTCGGCGAGGCCTACGAATGCGTGCAGACGCAGCTTGACGCTCTGCGGCCAGCCGCCGGCCGGCGCCGGGATCTCGGCACTGCCGTTGCCCACGACGCGGTAGATGTCGATGGCGGCACCCTCCGGGGCACTGTGCACGATGGTCCGGTCGCGCAGGTTTGCGTCGGGTCCACCGAAACCGCCGCCGAGCGCGAGATGCAGATTCACCCGCTGCACCCGTTGCTCGCTCTGTACACGCAACAGCACGCTGCGCGTCGCATTCACCCCGAGCTGTTGTTGCTGCACCGGCCGCAGATCGATGGAGCCGACCTCGAAGGCGACCCGCGCCAACCTGGCCGCCCGCTCCCATGCGGCGACGCTGCGCGTCAGGATCTGCTCACGCTCCTTCGCGGCGAATTCGGCTGCGAGCGCATTCTCCACGTCGTTGAAAGCCCGCAACCCCCGCCCCGCGTATTCGGCCACCGCGCGGCGCTGCTCGGCGCTGCGAATCTGCACCTGTGCCTTGAGCGCACCGCCTTGGTAGATCGGTGCGGTCAGGCCCACGCCCGCGCTCCACACCGGGTTGTCGCGCTCCTGCAACACGAACAGTTCGCTCGAGATGGAGTTGACGCCGCCGGTGAGCGAAATGCGCGGCAGGCGAGCCGCCCGCGCCTCGCCCGTGCGATTGAACGCGGCGGCGACGCGGCGCTCGGCGGCGATGATGTCGGGCCGGCGTTCGAGCAGTTCCGAAGGCAATCCTGCGGGCACCGGCGGGGGCATGGACGGTAGCGCCTCGGGCGTCGCGAGTTCCGCGGCGGGATAGCGGCCGAGCAGCACCTCGAGCGCACGCACCGACTGCTGATAGGCAAGTTCGAGCTGGCGTACCGAGTCACGGTAGGTTTCCAGATTCGCGTCTGCATTCGCTACCTCGATCGCATCGCTGCGGCCGACGCGTTCGCGGTCCTTCGCCAGGCTCAGCAGCCGCTCGGCGGAGCGCACGGCGTCTTCCGCGACACCACGCTGAAGTCGCGCCTCGATGGCAAGCATCCAGCTCTTGGCCACCATTGCCGCCAACGACTGCCGCGCGTATTCGAGGTCCGCCATCGCGGAGGCGTACTGCGCATCGCCAGCGGCACGTCCGTAACGCACCCGGCCCCACACGTCGAGCTCCCAGGACGCGATCAGTCCCGCCCCTTCCAGTCCCGAATTGTCCCCGCTCATCTTGCCGCCGGCGCGCGCGATGACGTTCACCGCGGGGTAAAGGCTCGCGGCCGACAGCCTCGCATAGCCGGCTGCTTCCTCCACCCTCGCTCCTGCAGTCCCGAGGTCGGTGTTGTAGGCGAGCGCTTCCTCGACCACGGTCACCAGCCGGGGGTCGTTGAAACTGGCCAGCCAGCCGGCCGACACCGGCGCGCCGAGCGCACCGTCCGAGGCCCAGTGTTCCGGCACCTGCAGGTTGGGCAGTGCCTGACTGCGCAACTCCGTCGGGTCCGGCGGCGTCTTCAGCGCGCAGCCGGCAAGGAGCGCCGCGAACACCAGCGAGGGCAGGATTCCGCGAGGCATCATGCTCAGTGCAGCTTGAGGATCAGCCAGCTCGTGTAGGAGCCCACGCGCAGGATCACCATGCGCACGATGTGGATCATTGCCATGCTCTGCGTGTAGATCGCGGCGTGACCGGCGGCGCCGGCAGCGAGAAACAGTTCGCGATCGCGCTCGGCGATGTCGAACTTGACGGCAAAGCGACCGGGAGGCTGCGCAAACGCGCCGGTCATGGGCAAGGTCCCGCTCGCGGGCAGCTGACCCTGACCCTGCGCCCAGATGATCGAATCGACCTTGGCCTTGATGATGCGTCCCGGATAGGTCTCCAGCGCGAACTCGGCCGCATCGCCGGGATGCACCTCGTGCAATTCGTTCTGGTGATAGAGCGCGACGACCTGGCCCTCGGCCTCGACCAGCGACATCACCGGATTGAACGGCATGCCGGCGACGAAGCCGCCGGGCCGCAGCTGCAGGTTGACGACGAAGCAGTCGCAAGGGGAGCGCATGGTGGTCTGCTCCAGCTCCCAGCGGGCGGTCTCGAGCTGTGCGCGAATGGCAGCCACCTGCGCGAACTCACCTTCCTCCGTCTTCGCGCTCAACTTCTGGACGATCTGCTGCTCGGCCGCGCGTGCCTGGATCTCGGCCGCACGCGCTTGTGCCTGGACCGCGCGTCCGGTGTCGAGCTGGGCCTCGATCTCGCGGACGTCGGTCTCTGAACGTTCCAGATCGAACTTGCTGCCGGCACCGGTGTTCGCCAGCTCGCGATTCTGATTCACGCGCAACCGCGCGAGTTCGAGCTTTGCCTGCACTTCGCGAACGCGCCCGGTGGCCTGTTCGATCGCACCCGTGGCTTCGACCACCTTGCCTTTGGCCTGCTTGAGCGACTCGTCGAGTTCGCGCTGGCTCGCCCGGCTGCCGAGCAACTGCGCCTCGAGCTGGTTGACGGTCAACTGGTAGGGCGTCGGGTCGATGCGGAACAGCACGTCTCCCTTTTTCACGACGCGGTTGCCTTCCTCGACCGCCACCTCGATCACGCGCCCGCGCACCTGCGACACGATCGGCACGGTGTACTTGTAGACGCGCACGTCCGAGGAGGAAGGTGCGTAGACGTTCAGCAGCAGGATGAGCGCCGCGATCCCCACGATGGGGATGATCACGACGATCACCTGGCTGGTGGTGTTCCAGGGCAGCCACTTGAACTTGATGAAGATCAGCCATACGAACAGCGCGTAGATGGCGAGCAGGATCGCTTCCATGGTGCTACGGCTGCAGTCGTTCGTCCGGCGGCAGCTTCGCTTCGAGCGCCGCGAGACGCTCGGGCAGGGGCAGCAGCTCGGCGGGCAGCGCACCGCGCGCAGCGAGCGCGCTCACGTCGTCGCGCAGCCGCGCGACGTCGCTGGCCAGCGTCCTGCCGTCGTTGAGTTCGCGTTCCGCCTGCTCGCGGTAGTAGTCCTCATGCTTGTCGGTGCCGTAGGCGATCTTGTGGATCACCGGTTTGGAATAAGCCCATAACCAGGCGAGCGGCCAGAGCAGTCCGCCGAACACCAGCGACAGCAGGCACAGCGTCTTGATCGCGTCCTTCTGCGGATGGTGCCGCTTCTCGGCGACCTTCTCGGGCAGGATGTGCACCAGCCAGAACAGGATGATGCCGCCGATGGGGACGGCGAACAGGATGAAGAGGGCGAGTCCGTTGGCCACCGCATCGAGCGTTTCGCCGTGCAGGAACGACGCCTGCGCGAGCCCCGGTGCGAGCGCGAACGCCGAGCACGTGGCAACTTTCCGGAATGTGGTGGGTAGATTCATCATGGCCGATAACATACGTGGCGAGCATAGCACCGGGCGCTTCGATTCCGCTTGGTTTAGGTCATGGAGCGGGAGCCGCGGGGGCGTTTCAATCCGTCTGCGGTACCGGACAGACGCATGTCGTTGGGCTAGACTCAAGCCGCAGTCTCGGGCATCCGCTACAACGATTGCGAATTCTGGACAGACACCATGTCGCTGAAACCCTCCATCCACTGGCTACTCGCCTTCATTCCCGTCACGCTCCTGCTCGAACATGGGGGGGCATCGCCGGCGCTGGTGTTCTTTTCCGCGGCGCTTGCCATCGTGCCCATCGCCGCGATGATCGTGCACTCGACCGAGCAGCTGGCGACCCACACAGGCGATGCGATCGGTGGACTGCTCAACGCGACCTTCGGCAACGCGCCTGAGCTGATCATCGCATTCGTGGCACTCCGCGCGGGCCTGGTGGATCTGGTCCGCGGTTCGCTCGTGGGCGCCATCTTCGCCAACATCCTGCTCGCAATGGGTCTCGCCTTCCTGCTGGGCGGGTTGCGTTTCCGCGATCAGGTCTTCAACGCCAGCGCGACGCGCATGTACAGCTCCCTGATGTTCGTGGCCGTGGTGAGCCTGGCGATTCCCAGCGCGCTCGGACGCAGGCTGGCAGCCGCAGAGACGCCTGTATCGTTGCCCTGGCTCAATCTCGGGACCGCCGTGATCCTGCTGGTTGCGTACGTCCTCTACCTGGTCTTCATGCTGAAGACGCATCCGAACGTGTTCAAGGCGGAGGAAACCGGCGAAGCGGATCCGCATGCGACGGAAAAGGCCTGGAGCGTTCCGCGAGCGGTCGGGATGCTGCTCGTCGCCTCGGTAGGTGCTGCATTCCTCAGCGAGATCCTGGTGGGTGCTGCCGAGGGCACCGGGGAGGCGCTCGGCATGTCGCAGGTGTTCATCGGCTCGATCTTCCTCGCCATCGTCGGAGGTGCGGCCGAAAGCGCCTCGGCCATCGCCATGGGACGCAAGAACCGCATGGATCTCGCCGTCGGAATCGCCCTGGGCAGCTGCATCCAGATTGCCCTGTTCGTCGCGCCGGTGCTGGTCATCGCGAGCTATTTCATCGGGCCCAAGCCCTTCGACTTCGCCTTCGGCCCAGGTCAGATCGCGGCACTGTTCGTGGCCGTGCTGATCGCCACCGTGGTGGCCAACGACGGCCGCTCCAACTGGTACAAGGGCGTCCAGCTGCTCACGGTGTACGCGATCACGGCGCTGACTCTCTACCTCGTTCCCAACGCCTGAGCGGGGCGGCGCCATGGGCGAAGGCAATCCGATGTCGACGTCGGACTCGCAGGAACGTGCGCCGATCCTGGATCCGCTCGACCGCAACGCGGAAATCCTGTTCGGGTTGTTCATGTGCCTCACCTTCACCGGCACGCTCAGCGTCGCCACGGCCGGGAACGACGATGTCCGCACGATGCTGATTGCGGCCATCGGGTGCAACACTGCATGGGGCATGGTGGACGGCGTGATGTACATCCTGCGCACATTGGTGGCGCGCGGCCATAAACTGCACCTCGTCAGGGCAGTGCGCGGGGCGCCGGACCCGGCGCAGGCGAGGGCGGTCATTGCCTCCGAACTCGGACCGCTGTTCGTGCAGGCGATAGGCGACCAAGGGCTCGACCGGATTCGCGCGGAAATACACGACCTGGCGGAGGTGCCGGCATCCCCGGCCCTGGAATGGCGGGATGTCCAGGCTGCACTGCTCATCTTCGTGCTCGTGTTCCTGTCGACCTTTCCGATCGTGCTCCCGTTCCTCTTCTTCGACCAGCTGCACCGCGCGATGCGGGTCTCGGCCGCGGTGGCGGTGACCATGTTGTTCCTGTGCGGTTACACTTGGGGCAAGTACGCCGGCATGCGACCGCTGCGGGTGGGCGGGACGATGGTGATCATCGGCGTGGTGGTCGAGGCGGCGATCATCGCGTTGGGAGGTTAGCGAGCGGGCGCCGAGGCGGCGCGGTCGCGCCGAACGCGGATCGGGTGGGTTGACAACCCGTCTCTTAGAGGCCACGCTGGTGACGCCTCACGGGGGTGAGGTTGGACCGTTTCCAGCAACTGATTGGACCTGACGACGGGGATGCAAGATGCAGGAGTTCGCGGGTCGGGGGGCGCGCGGAGGAAGCGACCAGATGCACCGCTTACGGCGGTTGCGTCGTACCGCCGCGTCGGCGGGGTGGTCGATTGTCGTCCGCGGGTGAGGCGATCGGTTCCATGCGCGCCGCCACTTCGCTCATGGCTTTTTGACCCAAGTCAAAGCGAACGTCTGCTCATGCAGCGAGACTGGCCCGTGCCCAATGGAGAGAAGCTATGCCCGCAGTGCCTTCCGCCCGAATCCTCGATTTGTCGGATTTTTTCTCGGCCTCCGACACGCGCGGTGATTGCTGGGCGAAGTTGAGCGTCGTAGGGCGTGCTTGGGCAGCGGCATCGCAACGGGGGCAGCCGACCGAAACGCTCGCAGGCGAGGCCGCCATGGTCCTCGACGAGATCACTCCGCTGGAAGCTTACTGGGCCTATCCGGGCCTGCGTCTGATGAACGTCCTGCGCGAACGGTTGGCTGCCGGTGACGCGAGCGGCTTCGCGAGGCACGCGCGCGAGATCAATGCGGCGCTGGGCTCCAGCGCCTATCGCCACGATCCGGCGACCTGGGATCCGACCGTCGAAGCGGACATCAGTGCGATCGACATTCTGCCGTCGGCGCTCGCGCACGGGCAGAAGCATCGACCCTACTTCGAAGTGCTCGTCGTCACCCCCGAGGAGACCCATCGCTGGGAGCGCACCCGGCAGGACGTACGCGTGTTGCGCCGGCCCGAGGATCCGTTCGTGTACGAACTGGTCCAGGTCGCGAGCTTCGAGGACGCGCTGCTGGGCGTCCTGTTCAACGCCAACGTGCAGGCCGTGGTGCTGCAGGACGGCTTTCCGTTCCGCTCGCACCACGACCTGTCGCAGGTGCGCGAGTACCTGGGCCGCGCGTTCCACTTCGATCCGGATGACCTGACCGTGCGCGACTATGGTCCCGCGCTGGCGCAACTGTTGCACCGGCTGCGGCCCGAGATCGACATCTACCTGCTGTCGGAACGCGACATCGAGTCCATGGCGGGACGGTCCGACGGTGGCGACATCCGTCGCTTCTTCCATGGCGTCGAAGAGCTGATGGAACTGCACCTCTCGATCCTCGACGGAGTCGACCAACGCTATCGCGCGCCCTACTTCGACAATCTCAAGAAGTACGCGCAGCGGCCCGTCGGCACCTTCCACGCGCTGCCGATCGCCCGCGGCAAGTCGGTGTTCAAGTCGAACTGGATCCGCGACATGGGCGAGTTCTACGGCGCCAACCTGTTCCTCGCCGAGTCGTCCGCGACCACCGGCGGCCTCGACAGCCTGCTGGAGCCCACCGGCAACATCAAGCTCGCGCAGGATGCGGCAGCCCGAGCCTTCGGCGGCGACCGTGCGTTCTTCGTCACCAACGGCACGTCCACGTCGAACAAGATCGTGCACCAGGCGGTGGTCCGGCCGGGCGACATCGTGCTGATCGATCGCGACTGCCACAAGTCGCATCACTACGGGCTGGTGCTGGCCGGCGGGCAGCCGTACTACATCGATGCCTACCCGCTCACGCAGTATTCCATGTACGGCAGCGTTCCGATCCGACGCATCAAGGAGGCGCTGCTCGCGCTGAAGGCCGCGGGCAAGCTCCACAAGGTCCGCATGCTGGTGCTGACCAATTGCACCTTCGACGGGCATGTGGCGAACGTCAAGCGGACCATGGAAGAGTGCCTCGCGATCAAGCCCGATCTCATCTTCCTCTGGGATGAAGCCTGGTACGGCTATGCGCGCTTCACACCGTTCCTGCGCCGGCGCACCGCGATGGGCGCGGCGGCGCTGCTTCACGAACAGTTCCAGGATGCCGGGTATCGCAAGCGCTGCGAGCAGTCCCGTGCGCAGGCCGGCAATCTCGATCCCGCCGATCCGAAGCTGCTCGACATGCACCTGCTTCCGGACCCGGATGCGGCCCGCATCCGGGTGTACGAGACCGACTCGGTGCACAAGTCCATGTCGTCGCTGCGGCAGGGCTCCATCGTCGTGGTCAAGGACCAGGATTTCCACGATGTCGAGGAGGCATTTCACGAGGCCTACTTCACGCACACGACCACGTCCCCCAACCTCCAGATCATCGCGACCCTGGACGTGGCCCGGCGCCAGATGGAACTCGAGGGCTACGAGCTGGTGAGCCGGATGATCCAGCAGGCGCTGCGGCTGCGCCGCGAGATCAACAACCATCCGCTGATCTCGAAGTACTTCAAGGTGGCCACGCCGGCCGAGATGATCCCGGCGCAGTACCGCGCCTCCGGGTTCGACGAGTACGGTTCGCCCAACGGCACGTGGGCGCACTGGCTGAGGGCGCTGGACGAGGACGAGTTCATGCTCGATCCCACTCGCATCACGGTGCTGTGCGGCAATGCCGGCTATGACGGCTCGCAGTTCAAGGCGCTGCTCGCCGAGGAACACGACATCCAGATCAACAAGACCTCGCGCAACAGCGTGCTGGTGCAGATCAACATCAACAACACGCGCAGCGATCTCGCGCACATCATCAAGGCGCTGACCGACATGGCCCGGGCGATCGAGAAGCGCCTGGCCGATGGCGGCGCCGCCGAGCGCGCCGCCTTCGCCGAGCGCGTCAAGGCGCTGGTGGAGGATGTCCCGGACCTGCCCGATTTCAGCCGCTTCCACGACGCATTTCGCGACGATCCGCACGGCACCACGGCCGAGGGCCACATGCGCCAAGCCTACTACATGGCATACGACGCCGCCAACTGCGAACATCTCAAGCTGTTCGGCCGGGAGGTGGACGAGCGCCTGAAGAACGGACCCGAGCTGGTGTCGGCGAACTTCGTGATTCCCTACCCGCCCGGGTTCCCGATCATGGTGCCCGGCCAGGTGATCAGCGCCGGGATCATCGAATTCATGCGCAAGCTGGATGTGAAGGAGATCCACGGCTACCAGCCTGCGCTCGGCCTGAAGCTGCTCAAGCCTTCCGCGCTGGCCGCGAAGCAGGACAGCGCCGTCGATCGTTGAATCGCACGCAACCAGAGCGGAGCACGGAAAAACCATGAACTGGCTCTTCGAGACCCTGCGGCAATACCCCGAGATCGCGATCTTCCTGGCGCTCGCGGTGGGTTTCTGGGTCGGGCAGATGAAGTTCGGCAAGTTCAGCCTGGGCGTGGTCACCGCGACGCTGTTGGCAGGCGTGCTGATCGGGCAGATCGGCATCACCATCTCGCCGAACGTCAAGTCCGTCTTCTTCCTGATGTTCCTGTTCGCGGTGGGCTACGGCGTGGGCCCGCAGTTCTTTCGCGGGTTGAAGAGCGACGGGTTGCCCCAGGTCCTGTTTGCCGTGATGCTGTGCGTACTGTGTCTCCTGAGCGCGGTCGGCGTGGCCAAGGTGATGGGTTATCACACGGGATTCGCCGCTGGCCTGCTTTCAGGCGCCTGCACCATCTCCGCCGTACTCGGCGTCGCGAACGACACGATCAACCAGCTCGGCGTACCGGACGAGCAGAAGAAGGCGTGGATCGATGCGATGCCGGTCGCTTACGCGGTGACCTATCTGTTCGGCACCGCCGGCTCGGCCTGGATCCTGGCGACACTCGGCCCGAAACTGCTGCGCGTGGACCTGCCTGCGGAGTGCAAGAAGCTGGAAGCGAGCATGGGTGCGAGCGAAACCGAGCCCGGCGTCATTTCGACCTACGTGAAGTTCGTGGTACGCGCCTACCGGCTCGGCGACAGCCCGTTCATCGGCAAGACCGTGGAAGCGTTCGAGCGCCACTACGCCCAACAGCGGCTGTTCGTCCTGCGCGTCCAGCGCGGCGACGAGGCGTTCGACGCCGAGCCGGCCACGGTGCTGGAGCAGGGCATGATCATTGTCCTGACTGGCCGGCGCGAACAGGTGCTGGAGGCGGTCCAGGTGATCGGCGTAGAGGTGGACGAACCGAAGCTGCTCGATCTCACCGCCGAGGTTCTGGACGTCGTCGTGACGAACAAGGCGATCGCCGGAAAGACGCTGCGCGAACTGGTGGAGGCGGACCGCGATGGCGCGCTCCGTGGCGTCTATCTGCGCAAGCTCTCGCGCGGCGGCCGGGAAATGCCGTTCACGCCCGGGACCAAGGTCGATCGCGGCGACGTGATGCAGCTCGTGGGGCCCCTGGCCGCCATCGAGCGCACCGCGAAGGCCATCGGCTATGCCGACCGGATCACCGAGAAGACCGACATGCTGTTCATGGGCCTGGGCATCGTCGCCGGTGCCCTGGTGGGGGCGCTGAGCGTCCACATCGGCGGCGTGCCGCTCAGCCTGAGCACCAGTGGCGGTGCGTTGATCGCCGGCCTGGTCTGCGGCTGGCTTCGATCGGTCAATGCGACCTTCGGGCGCATCCCGGGGCCAGCACTTTGGGTGTTCAACAACGTCGGCCTCAACACGTTCATCGCCGTCGTGGGCATTACGGCCGGCCCGGGCTTCGTGGCCGGGCTGCAGGAGAACGGTCTCGGCCTGTTCGTGTCCGGCATCGTCGTGACCACGCTCCCGTTCGTGATCATGATCTACGTCGGCAAGTACGTGTTCAAGATGCATCCCGCCATCGTGCTGGGTGCCTGCGCCGGTGCGCGCACCACCACCGCTGCGCTCGGCGCGATCGAGGAGGCCGCGAAGAGCAAGACGCCTGCGTTGGGCTACACGGTGACCTATGCGGTGGGCAACACGCTGCTCATCATCTGGGGTGTGGTCATCGTGCTGATGACCAGTTGATACTCGCACGACGGAGGCTCGCATGCCGAAGGTGACGGACAAGCAGAAGCTGCACCTGTCCAAGATGCGCGAACTGGAGAAGCTGAGCCCGTTCGAGTTGAAGGACAAGCTGATCCACGTTGCCGCCGAGCCGAATGTGGCCGGCGCCCGAGCGATGCTCAATGCGGGTCGCGGCAACCCCAACTGGATTGCGACGACCCCGCGCGACGCCTTCTTCACGCTCGGGCGTTTCGGCATCGAGGAGTCCCGACGGGTGCGGGACGATCCGGACCTGGGCGGCATGCCGCAGAAAAAGGGCATCGCCCGGCGTTTCCGCGCTTTCCTGGACCGCAATGCCAAGGAGCCGGGCATTGCCTTGCTGCGGGCAAGCCTCGACTACGGCGTCAGGAAGCTGCGCTTCGACGCGGACGAGTTCGTGCACGAGCTCACCGACGGCATCATCGGTGACAACTATCCGGTGCCGGACCGCATGCTTGTGCACGGCGAGCGCATCGTCCACGAGTACCTGGTGCAGGAGATGTGCGATCGCCGGCCGCCGCCGGGCAAGTACGACCTGTTCGCGGTCGAGGGCGGGACCGCCGCCATGTGCTACATCTTCGACTCGCTCATTCTCAACGGGCTGCTTCGCAAGGGCGACACCATCGCGCTCGCCACGCCGGTGTTCACGCCCTATCTGGAGATGCCGCACCTGGACCGCTATCAGTTCCGGGTCGTGCAGGTCGCCGCCACCGAGATGTCCAGCGAGGGCCACCACACCTGGCAGTATCCGGACGCGGAGATCGACAAGCTGGCCGACCCGAAGATCAAGGCCGCCTTCTTCGTCAATCCGAGCAACCCGGGATCGGTGGCCATGCGCGCGAGCACCATGCGTCGTCTCGTGCGGCTGGTGAAGACCCGGCGGCCGGACCTGATGCTGCTCACCGACGACGTCTACGGTACGTTCGTGGACAATTTCCGCTCCCTGATGGCGGAGTTGCCCCACAACACCATCGGCGTCTACTCCTACTCCAAGTACTTTGGCTGCACCGGCTGGCGCCTGGGCGTGATCGCGGTCCACCAGAACAACATCTACGACCGGAAGCTCGCCGCGCTGCCGGCTGCCACGCGCAAGGCGCTGAACAAGCGCTACGGCACCATCACCCTGCAGCCGGAGAAGCTCAAGTTCATCGATCGCATGGTGGCCGACAGCCGCCAGGTGGCGCTCAACCACACCGCCGGCCTGTCGCTGCCGCAGCAGGTGCAGATGATGCTGTTCTCGCTGTTCGCGCTGCTCGACAAGGAAGACAAATACAAGGCGCTGACCCGACAGATCGTCCAGCGCCGGCTGCGCAAGCTGGCCGATGGCGTGAATGTGAAAATGTGGGACGACCCGAACCGCACCGGCTACTACTTCACCATCGACCTGCGCGTCTGGGCCGCCCACGAGTATGGTCCGGAGTTCGAGAAGTTCCTGAAGCGCTTCCATCCCTACGACGCGCTGTTCGCGCTGGCCGAGCGCGCCGGCGTGGTGCTGCTCAACGGCAGCGGTTTCGCGGCGCCCGACTGGTCGGTGCGCGTGTCGCTCGCGAACCTCGACGATGCTGCCTACGAACGGATCGGCCGCGCGCTGCGGGCGGTCATGACGCGTGCCGGCGAACTCTGGCGGGAAGACCAGGCGCGCCAGAAGAAGGCACGCGCGCGCAAGAAGGCGTGACGAAGCGCTTTCCACATACCAATCGGAGGAGACACAGATGAAGATCAGGAATCTGTTGCTGGCAGCATCGTTCACGGCCCTGATGGTGGGGGCGGGCAGCGGCTGGGCCGCCAAGCCGCGCGTCGTGATCCTGGCCACCGGCGGCACCATCGCGGGGGCCCAGGCGGAAGGGCAGGATGCGGGCTACAAGTCCGGCAGCTTCAAGGTCGAGGACCTCATCAAGGCGGTTCCCCATCTGGGCGACCTGGCGGACATCACCGGTGAGCAGGTGGTCAACATCGGCAGCCAGGACATGAACAACGAGGTCTGGCTCAAGCTCGCGAAACGCGTGAACGAGGTGCTGGCGAAGAGTGACGTCGATGCCGCCGTAGTGCTCCATGGCACCGATACCCTCGAGGAGACCGGCTATTTTCTGAGTCTCGTCTCGCGCAGCAACAAGCCGATCGTGATGGTGGGCTCGATGCGGCCGGCTACGGCGACGAGCGCCGATGGTCCGGCGAACATCTACAACGGCGTGTCCGCGGCGATCAATCCCAAGGCGAAGGGTCGTGGCGTGATGCTGCTGCTCAACGACGAGCTCCACTATGCGCGGGAGGCCACCAAGACCAACACCACGCAGCTCGACACCTTCAAGTCACCCAACCGCGGCAAGGCCGGCATGACCAACGCCGGCCGGGTCTACTGGTACGACGTGCTGGCGACCCGGCACACCGGCTCGAGCGAGTTCTCCGTGGACGGCCTCGCCGAGTTGCCGCGGGTGGAGATCTTCTACGCGCACGCCAACATGAGCCGTGATTTCATCGACCACTGCGTCGCACTCAAGTGCAAGGGGATCGTGCTGGCCGGGGTAGGAGATGGCAACGCGACCGAACCGGCGGTCGCAGGCCTCCGGGACGCGATCAAGAAAGGGGTGGCGGTGGTACGCTCCTCGCGCACGAATAGCGGCATCACGGACCGCAACGTGGAGTTGAACGACGACGAGATGGGCAGCATCGCTTCGATGGAATTGAACGCGCAGAAGGCGCGGGTGCTGCTGATGTTGGGGCTCACCAAGACCGCCGACCCGAAGAAGCTCCAGCAGTTCTTCTACGAATATTGAACAGACACCGGGCTTGCCCGACCGAAACACGAGGAGAGACGACATGCAGAACATGAACTGGATGGAAACCTGGCGCCGGAGCCTGCTGCTGGTTGCGTGGCTGCTGGTTGTTGCCGTGCCGATCGCGGCGGAGGCGCGCACGCCACGGGATGCCGAGCTCCAGGCGGCCGTGCAGGAAGCCTACGAGAAGTTCAAGGACGTGAAGGACGGCGCCAATGCCAACTACATTCCCGAACTGGACAAGGTGCCCTCCGACCTCTGGGGGGTGGCCATCGTCACGGCGAAGGGCCAGGTCTTCTCCGCCGGCGACGTGGACTACGCGTTCTCCATCCAGTCGGTGTCCAAGCCGTTCACCGCCGCCCTGGTGATGCAGCAGCAGGGCGCCGGCGCCGTCGCGGAGAAAATCGGCGTGGAGCCCACCGGTCAGGTGTTCAACTCGATCATCGCGACGCAATTGATTCCGCAGGTGTCGGTGAATCCGCTGGTGAACTCCGGCGCCATCGCGTCCGTGAGCATGGTGAAGGCCGACTCCGCGCAGCAGCGCTTCGACACCATCATCGGCTGGTTCAATCGACTGTCTGCCGCGAAGCTGACGGTGATCGAGGACGTGTACCAGTCCGAGGCCGCCACCAACCAGCGCAACCGCGCGCACGCCTACATCCTGGCCGCCTCCGAGCGCATCTACTCCGATCCGATGGAGGCGACCGATGTCTACACGCGGCAATGTTCCATCGGGGTCACGGCGAAGCAGCTGGCGATCATGGGTGCGACGCTCGCCAATGGCGGCGTCAATCCGGTCACGAAGGAACGGGTGCTGGACGCGCAGTACGTGCCCAAGGTGCTGTCGGTCATGCTCACGGCCGGTTTCTACAACGAGTCGGGCATCTGGTCCTACACCGCCGGACTGCCGGCCAAGACCGGTGTCGGCGGCGGCATCGTCGCCGTGGTGCCCGGACGCATGGCCATCGTGGGCTTTTCGCCGCGGCTCAACGCGGCGGGCAACAGCATCCGGTCCATGAAGGCGATCGAGTACCTGAGCGACAAGTTCGGGCTGAGCATCTTCGGCAGCGGACACTGAGCCGCGGCCCCACACAGGAGACCATCATGCGCAAGATGTCGCTGTCCGCCGCCATCCTGGCAGTGCTGTTGCCGGCCTCGGCCGCACAGGCCCAGTTCGTGATCGAGAGCAAGGAACCGGGTGGCGGGAAGCTGGAGATCTACGGTTTCGTACAGGCCGATTTCATCCAGGACTTCAACCGCGTCGATCCGAGCTGGAACGCGACGCTCCGGCCTTCCAAGATTCCGGTCGTGTGCCCGGGCGACGCCGGTTGCGGTAAGGACGGCGAGACGATCTTCTCGATGCGCCAGACGCGCCTCGGATTCAAGGGCGTCATGCCGACCGAAGCGGGCGAACTCAGCGGCAAGCTCGAGATCGACCTGTTCGGCGTCGGCCCCGACGCGGGCCAGACGACTTTGCGCCTGCGCCATGCGTATGGCGAGTTCGGTCAGTTCCTCGCAGGCCAGACCAACAGCCTGTTCATGGACATCGACGTGTTTCCCAACACCATCGACTACTGGGGACCCGCCGGCATGGTTTTCTACCGGAACATCCAGGCGCGCTGGACACCGATCACCAAGGACGGCATGAAGGTCGCGGTGGCGCTCGAGTCTCCCGGCACCGCCATCGACACGGGAATCATTCCCGTGGATCCGTCGCTCCGCGGCCGCAACAAGTTTCCCGATCTCACGGGGCAGTTCCGCATGAGCATGCCGTGGGGCCACTACCAGGTGGCCGGCATCCTGCGACAGATCGGCTACGAGACGCCGGCCAATCCCACCGGTGATCCATCCGGGACGAAAACCGGTTATGGCGTCAACCTGAGCGGCAGCTACAAGACGTTCGGCAACGACAGGTTGCTCGTGCAACTCGTCATGGGCAAGGGCATCGCCAACTACATGAACGACGGCGGCGTGGACCTCGCACCATCGGCGCTCGTCAATCCGCAGGCCGAGGCCGTACCCCTCGTGGGCTGGCTGGTGTACTACGACCACTGGTGGACCGAGCAGTATTCCAGCTCGATCGGCTACAGCCAGACCCGCCAGAGCAACAGCGGTGGGCAGGCCGCCACGGCGTTCAAGACTGGAAGCTATTTCTCCGCGAACCTCCTGTGGTATCCGATGAAGAAAGTGATGCTCGGCGGCGAACTGCTCTGGGGCGAGCGCAAGAACAACGACGGCGCCAGCGGCAACGACACCCGCGTCCAGTTCTCGGCGAAGTACACCTTCTAGGGAGATTCCGCAGGATCGCCTTGCGTCAGGCAAGGGACCGCCCGACTTACGGGGCAGCAGCGTCCGTCCCAGGTGTTGGTGGCGGGCCCCAGGCCATGCGCTATGCCCGATAATCCGCGAACGCGTCCAGGGCGGGGAGGGATCCATGGCGAATGTGCGGAATCAGGACTTCCAGCTGACCGAAGCGGGCATCTGGTCGATTTTCGTCTCCCGCATCGAGCAGCGCACCGGACTCGGTCCGGTGCGCCGCGCGCTGATCGCGACGCTGATGGTGTGGGTGCCGCTGCTCGTCCTGTCCTGGATCGACTACCGGGGCGGAGCGGTCGCCGCCCCGGTCGCGACCGACATCGCGGTCCATGTGCGCTGCCTGGTCATGATTCCCGTGCTCGTCGCGGGCGAGACGGCGGTCGCGTTCTTCTTTCCGTGGATACTGGGGCAGGTCAGGGAGAGCGGGGTGCTCGCAGCCGAGGACGAACCTGCCTACCGGCAACTGTTGCTGCGCGCAGCAGCACTGCGCAACTCGCCGTGGGCGGTGCCCGCCATCGTCGTCCTGCTGATGCTGCCGACAATGCTCGTTTCCTTGCACCTGGTCGACACCGACCTTCTGCTCCTGAAAACGGGCGAGGAGCGCGAGCGCGCGCGCATCGGACTTGCGGGACAGTGGTATACGTTCGTGGTCAGGCCGTTGGTCGGCATCCTGTTGGCGGCATGGCTGTGGAGAACCTGGGCCGTCGCCGTCTACTTGTGCCGCGGGATCGCGCGGTTGCCACTCAGGTTCGCGCCTACCCACCCCGACGGTGCGGGAGGGCTCGGCTTCGTGGCCGATCTGCCGCTGATCTTTACGCCCTTCATCTTCGCACTGTCGAGCGGAGTGGCCGCCGACCTGGCCGCCGCGATCCTGAAGCAGGACACGACGCTCAAGGCCATGACGTTCCCGATTGCCGGCATCGCAGTGGTCCTGGTGCTGCTGGCGGTCATCCCGCTCCTCCTGTTCGTGCGGCCACTGCGCGACATGGCCTACGACGCGTACGACGACTACAGCGCGCTTCTCGTACGTTACGGCCAGGGCGTCCATGCCAGGTGGATCGACCGGAAGCCCGTGGACGACGACGAAGGTCTGCTGAGCGCGCCGGAGATCGGTCCCGTCGCAGACGTGAACGCCCTGTTCGAGGCGGTGGCAAACATCCGTCCCCTGCAGATCGGTCGCGAAATGCTGATCAAGCTGGCGGTCGTCGCGCTCGTGCCCTTCCTGCCCGTGCTCCTGATGACGATGCCGCTCGAGGAACTGATCGGCGTACTGAAGGATGTGGTGTTGTGACGAACGGTGCCGGAGGCAGGTGAGCGGATACACTGGCGCTGCACCAACCTCTCGAGGAAACCACGATGCGAACCCTGATTCTGACCATGACATGCGCGATGATCGGTGCGATGACGGAGCCGGCTTGCGCCGAGGACGCCACGATTCCGTCCCACCCTGCGCTGAACGACCGTTTTTACATCGGCGCGGGGGTCTTCGCGCCGAAGACGAGCACCGTCGCACGGCTCGACTCGACGACATTGGGTGTCGGCGCCAGCGTCGACTTCGAACGGGCCCTGGGACTGCAGACCAACAAGGGCGTCCCCAATTTCCTGGCACGGTGGAGATTCACCGAGCGGTGGCGCGTCGAGGCCGAGTACTTCGAGCTGAACCGCAGCGGCGACAAGAACCTCACACAGGACATCCAATGGGGGAATGCGGTCTATCCGATCGGCTCCCAGGTGATTTCGACGTTCGACTTCTCCGACGCCCGCGTCTCGGTCGGCTACTCGTTCTTCAAGACTGCCGACAAGGAATTGGGCCTCGCCCTCGGCGCCCATGTGACCCGGTACAACGCGAGCATCAGCGCGAACGGGATCGGCACCCAGGGCGGAGACGTGACTGCGCCGCTTCCGGTCCTCAGTGCCTATGGGCAGTTCGCGCTCACAGACCAATGGGCGATCGGCGCACGCATCGATCGCTTCTCGCTCACCTACGACCAGTACTCGGGCGGTATCACGAGCATCGCCATGGATCTGCTCTACCAGCCGTTTCGCCATGTCGGATTCGGTATCGGCTACCGCAGCATGTACATCGATTTCTCGTCGACCAACAGCAAATGGACCGGCGAGATCAACCAGAGCTTCCAGGGGCCGGTGCTCTACGCGAACGTCAGTTTCTGAACAGCGTCCCGGGCGAATCGCTCCAGCGCCGACGGGCAGGCCCGGAGGTCTACGTGAGCAATCGTTGCGTGTGGCGCGCGATCATCAACTCCTCGTTGGTCGGGATCGCCCATGCTCGCACGCTTGACGAGACCGTGCTGATGCGCGGCCCTCCCGCCGCGTTCGCCACGGGATCCACCTCGACACCGAGCCATGCGGCATCCCGACACACGCGCTCGCGGATCACCGCCGCGTTCTCGCCGATCCCGGCGGTGAACACGATCGCGTCCAGCCCACCCAGTGCCGCGGCGAGCGATCCCAGTTCACGCCGGATGCGGTAGACGTAGAGGTCGATCGCCAGTTTTGCGCGTAGTTCCGCGCTGGCGAGCAGCGTGCGCATGTCGCTCGAAACGCCCGAGACACCGAGCAACCCGGATTCGCTGTAGATGAGCTTCTCGACGGTGCGCGTGTCCATGCCCCGCTGATCCATGAGATAGAGGATCACGCCGGGGTCGAGCGAGCCGCTGCGCGTACCCATCGGCAAGCCCTCCACCGCCGTGAAACCCATGGTGCTCGCCACGCTCTTGCCGGCGAGCATCGCGCACATGCTGGCGCCGTTACCCAGATGCAGCGCCACGGTCCGGCCGGCGGCGGCGTCCGCGTCGAACTCGGCGAGCACGGATGCGATGTACTCGTAGGAGAGTCCGTGGAACCCATAGCGGCGCACGCCTTGCGCGTGCAGGTCCGCGGGCAGGGCGTACATCTGGGAAATCTCGGGGCTGCGGCGATGGAACGACGTATCGAAGCAGGCGACCTGGGCGAGATCCGGTGCTCGTTCCAGGAGCAATCGGATGGCGGCGAGGTTGTGCGGCTGGTGCAGCGGAGCGAGCGGGACGAACTTCGCCAGCGCGTCGAGCACGTCGCGATCCACCGACACGGGCTGCGTGTATTCGAGCCCGCCATGCACGACACGATGGCCGATGCCGACGAGCCGATCTGCGCCGAGTCCGTCCCGAAGGTGGTCGAGCAGGAAATCGAGTGCGCCTGCATGCCCGAGTTCGGTGCCTTCGCCCCAGGATCTCTCCATTACGCGATGGCCGGCGTGGTCGTCGGCGACGAAGTGAGGCGAGGTGAAAAGACTCTCGATCTGCCCGTGCAGCACCCGTTCGAGCCCGTCTCCCCGCATCACGAAGAGCGAGAACTTGATGCTCGAGGAGCCGGCGTTCAGGACGGCGATGGCATCGGACATGTCGGTGACCCGTGACTCGTGATCTGGTTCGTCACCGGTTTGCCGGCGCCACGCTCAGACCACGGCTCTGGAAAGCGCCGCCCGACGCGCACGTGCGACGAGCGCAGCGACGGCACACGAGGCAAGTCGTGTTTCGAGCGAGTCGGCACGGCTGGTGAGAACGATGGGCACGCGAGCGCCGAGCACGATGCCGGCCGCGTCCGCATCGGCGAGGAACGTGAGGCTCTTGGCCAGCATGTTGCCTGCTTCGAGGTCCGGGACGATCAGCACGTTGGCGCGGCCGGCGACCGGCGACCGGAGGTTCTTGATCTCGGCTGCCTTCAGGTCGATCGCATTGTCGAGCGCCAGCGGACCGTCGAGGATGGCACCGGTGATCTGGCCGCGATCGGCCATCTTGCACAACGCGGCGGCCTCGACGGTGGACGGCACCTTGGGATTCACGGTCTCCATGGCCGAAAGGATCGCGACGCGCACTTCGTCGGCGCCGAGCGCTTGGGCGAGATCGATCGCGTTCTGCACGATGTCGACCTTGTCCTCCAGTGTCGGCGCGATGTTCACCGCGGCGTCGGAGATGATGAGCGCTTCCGGATGGGTGGGCACGTCCATGACGAAGCAGTGACTGACGCGCCGTGCCGTCCGCAATCCGCCTTCCCGCGCCACCACCGCGCTCATCAGTTCATCCGTGTGCAGGCTGCCTTTCATCAGGCATTCGACCCGACCCTCCTGGACGAGGCGCACGGCTGCGGCGGCGGAGGCGTGGCTGTGCGGCGTATCGACGATCGCGAAGGCTGAAATGTCGAGGCCGCGTTTGGCCGCGATGGTCCTGATCCGCTCTGTCGGACCTACCAGCACCGGTGCGATCAGTCCCATCGCGGCTGCCTCCACCGCGCCGGAGAGAGAGGCTTCGTCGCAGGGATGGACGACCGCGGTCGGCAGCGGGGGCAGTGTCCTGGCGACCGCGAGAAGGCGATCGTACTTCTCGTGCTTGCGGTCCATCTCGGGAGGGTCCAGTGTCGTTCGGATCGGGCCGAATCATAAGCCGGTCCCGCGGTTGCATCGTCCGGTACTTCGGCTGCCTGGACCTTGATGTCGCGCAAGAGCGACGCAGGTGAATGCGTGATCAATGGGCCGGGTCGGGTCGCGGTATGCTTCTCCCGGGGCGGCGCAGGACGCGCCTCGACGGCAACCACCATCCGGAGGATGACCATGAATCGACGTGCATTCCTGAGCATCGGCGCGGTCTCGGCTGCATTGGCGGCCTGCAGCTCGACACCCGAGAAGATGATGGACAGCGTCATGGGCAAGAGCGATGCATTGCTCAATACCCTGAGTACCAAGCTCGGCGTCAGCGAGACGCAGGCGGCCGGAGGCGTGGGTTCGATGATGTCCCTGGCGAAGTCGAAGCTCTCGCCCGAGAGTTTTTCCACGCTCACCAAGGGCATGCCCGGCGTCGACGGCTACATCAAGACCGCGCAGGAAGTGCTCGGACCGAACATGAAGATCACCGATCTCGCGAGCCTCAAGTCCGCCTTCAGCCGGTTCGGCATGGGTCCGGACATGATCGGCAAGTTCAAGCCCTACGTCACCGACGCGTTGGGCAAGGTCGGTGGCGATTCGGTGAAGCAGCTTCTGGGCGGCGTACTCGGTTGACGTGGATTCAAGTGGTGTCGGCGATCATTTTGCCGGCACCGTGATGATCGGGCCGCTGGTGGCGCCCTGGCCTTCGGCGAGCCCGTAGAGCAGCAGCAGGAAGCCGAACAGGCGCTTCGAGCGCACGTCGTTGTCGGAGATCGAGAACCACCAGCCGCGGTGGCGCACGGCGATGGCGGAATCGTCCGGGCGCTCGCGCGTGGAGCGCACGTTGATCAACGGCTGACCGAAGCGCTCCGCGGGCAGGTCCGGGTCAGCGAGACCGCTTTCACGGAGGGTCGCCACCACCCGGCGCATCTTGACGTCCTCTTCCGGTACGTTGATGTTGGATGCGACGTCACTGAACACCTCGAACAGTGAGCGTGTGAGCACCGCGAATTCGCGCGGATTCTGCTGGACCGCCGCGTATCGCAACGTGTAACGCGGCGCGGTCGGATCGAGTCCGAGCGTCTTGACGACCAGCTGCAGTTCGTCCTGGTAGTCGCCGGAACTGTAGGGAATGTCGAAGTAGAGCACCGGATCGCCGCCCGACTCGCCGGCTTCGAGGTACAGCTGCACCTTGTTCGACACCTGGATGCGATGCAGGGCATGGAGCAGCGGGTAGAACTCCTTATCCGCCTCGAGCCGTCGCGTGCCCACCTGCGAGCTGTTGTAGACGCCGTTGATGGCGCGCACCGTCAGTCGCAGCACGTAGTCGATCTGGTAGCCGGCCTGGATGAACGTGAACACGAGCCGTGGAGGAATCGGTGCGAGGATGCTGCGCGCGAAGGCATCGCCCTGGATCGGCACGTAGGTGATCGTAGGCCGGTCGCCGTAGCGCGCGGTGCCGCCGAAGAAGTTGCGCGTGAAGCCCTGCTCGTTGCCGCCCGCGAGCGCCACCTCGCCTTCGATCGAATAGGAATTGATGACGGAAGCGACGTCGAGGAACACCGGCGCGTCGCCGTAGCGCATCTTGACCAGATTCACCAGCATCTGTTCCTGCATCGAGCGGCTGAGCGCTTCCTGGTAGTCGAAGCGGTCGCGGCTGATGGTGCGCGGGCCAAGGTTGGTGCAGGCCGAGGTGGCGAGGACCACGAGCGTCACGGCGAAGGCGAGGGTGAATTTCATCGGCGGAGACGGGCGCGGGAGGACCGCCGGATTATAGGGTGCATCCTCGTCGTGTCCGTGAGTGCCGCTGGTCCGGTCTGGGTATCAGCGATCACCGGAGGGCTTGCCCAAGCGACTTTTCGCGGCAAGCCGGGATTCCGCCTGTATCCGTTGCTCCAGCGTCGGCAGTGCGCGCGACGATCGCCATCGGGCAGCTTCGAGCTCGGCCCAGGTTTCGTCCAGCACCAGCGAATCGTCGTAGATCACCTTGCCGTCGTCGAACTCGAACACGTAGGCCGGGCTCACGATATAGAGAACCTCGCAGGGCTCCTTCGTCTCGTTGACGAGTTGGAGAAACGCGCCGCTCTCCGTCACGATGGCTTCGTCGGTACCGACCGTCAGCGTATACGGTCTTTCATCGTTCGCTGCCTTCATCCGGACGGTCAACTCGCCGCCCCGGACGAACGCCACCTGCGTGACGAAGGGCATCACATGGATCTTCGATTGCGAGTGCGGTTCGATGGTCCCCGCCGCGATGCTGAAGCCTTCGAGCAGATCGAAGGGCAGGCCGCTGGTGCTGTCGCGGGAGTTGAGAAATGGAGAGACGAGGGTGCCGTCGGGGGCGCGGTGCGGCGAGGGAATCCTGAAGAGCCGATTCATGAATCGGCATCGACACAGAATCCGGGCACAACGTTCGGCAGCGAGCGCCGCGGCATCCTCTCAATCCACCCGCGTCGCTTTCGGCGCTGTCCATCGGCCGTCGAGCGCTTCCGGCTTGGGCCAGTACAGCCGCATTGCCATGAAGAACGGTCCGTTCGGCGCCGGCAACCAGTTGGACTCCTTCTCCGCACCGGGTGAGTCGTGCTGGATGTAGAGGGTGAGTCCGCCATCGGCATCGAGCTTCAGTTGCGGCAGCATAGGCGAATTGATGAGATATCGGTTGATCGGATTCGCCACCAGCAACTGCGCCGGCGCGTCGTACATGGTGACCGACCAGAACGCGTTGACGGGCGGCATCCGGTCCGCCGAGAAGCGGATGACGTACGTGTGCTTGGCCGCGTCGAGAGGCTGTCCGTCGGCATCCTTCTGGTAGACAGGATAGAGGGCCTCCTCCTTGGTGTTGCCGTAGATGCCCATCTGGGCCGCCGTGGCCCGCGCGACGTAGTCGTTCTTCAACTGCTCGCGAGTGCCGAACATGTCCGCTGAAGATGTCGTCGCGGCCCTGCGAGCATCGATCTCCTTCTGCCCGTCGGCCATGCCCTGGACGATTGCATCCCGCAGTTCACTGGAATGTTCATCGGTCGTGAAGGGCTTGCCCGGGACGATGCCGAGCCGCGTGAAGCGTGACCGCAATTGCTTCTCGCTCGGATGCACCGGGCAGAACTGCAGCATCACGGCGAGCACGTCGAAGAAGGCCGGCGAAACGCGCTGCTCCTCGGGTTTCAGCGGCGGGATGAACTGCACCTGCGGCGCGGCAGCAGGGGCAGCCTGGCCGAGGAACTTCGACAGCGGCTCGACCTTGTAGCCGGCCTGGACGGCCTTCACGTTACCCAGGTCCTCGGGATCGAAGAGCTGCGTGCGGTAGATCGCAAACACCACCTCGGTTTCCGCGCGGATGATCGCCTTCACGCCCACAGGCTTCTCGCCGGCCCACCCGGGTCCGGCCAACAGATAGCTGCCGCCTTCGTTACCCGTCGCACGGCTGCCGAGGTAGCCGAAATTGAAGGTGTAGGCGTCGATCAGCTGGACGCTGAAGTAACGCTTCGGGTCGATGGGAGGGACCGTGAGAACGATAGGCTCGGCACGCAGATCGAGCCAGGCGAGCGAGTAGGGCGTATCGGAGTTCGGCGTCTGGACGGTCTTGTCCTCCGGCGTCGCCACATTGGACTCGTTCTTGAGCTGGTTCAACGGTGCCTTGAACTCCGGGCTCTTCTCGTAGATCGAGAAGCCGAACATGACCCGGTAGTTGTCCACCATCGGGAAGCCGTAGATGTAGGCCTCCTTCGCGAAGGCGCGCGCGTCGGACGGGGCGAGCGAGTGCGCGGTCGCGGGGCCGGTCAGTGTGCATAGCAGGCCGAGGGCCAGTACGAGGATTGTTTTTCTCATGGTCATCCGGTGGACGGGAAGCTGCATGTTGGGAGTGCCGAACGGGGCCCCCGATGATAGACGATCCCTCTTGTCGGTCCGGTCCGCCGCCGCACCGGCGATAATGGCGCCGATGACGCCTTCCGTCCCCCAATCCGTCCGCACCGCGGCGAAGCGCACCGGCGCGATCGCGCGCCGGACCGCCATCTGGACCCTGATCGGCGTGGGCGCGCTGCTGGCGCTCATCGTTCTGATCCTCCTGTACGTGGCGTTCATCGGCGTTACGGTCAGTGCGGCGCCGTGGCGGGACACGATCGCCAAAGAGGCTACCCAGGCGCTGCGGCGTCCGGTCACGCTGGAGGGCCCGTTGCTGATGACGGTCTCGCTCCGGCCGTCGCTGCGGATCGGCGGAGTGAGCATCCAGAATCCGCCGGGCTTCCCGAATACGCCTTTCGCCACGCTCGGCGATGCGCGCGCCCAACTGGACCTGAAGCCGCTGCTGCAGGGCCGCCTGCGCGTCGAGAACCTGGAAGCCTCGAACGTGAAGGTCTCGTTCGAGCGCCTGCGCGACGGTGCCGCCAACTGGGTGTTCGACCTGTCCGGCGGCGAAGAGAAGCCCGTGGAGAAGGCCGATCCATCGAAGTCGTTCCGGCCGCCAGATGTGTCGTTGGAAGTCCATCGACTCGCCCTGCGCAATATCGACGCCGAGTACCGCAACGCGTTCTCGACCCAGGTGCGCAGCTTCCAGCTCGACACGATGGACGGCGAGATCGAGCGGGGCAAGCCGATCCGGGTCACGCTGAAAGGGCGCGTGGACAAGGCCTTTCCCTATCATGCGACGATCGAGGGCGGACCTCTCGACGCACTGCTGCGTTCACCCGAGCCGTGGCCGTTCAGCATCGCCTTCGAGTTCCTCGGTACGCGGCTCAACATCAGCGGCAACCGCGATCCGCGCGCCGGCACGACCGAGCTCCTGTTCGGCATGGGCACGGACAACCTCTCGGAGTTCGAGCGCTTCCTCCAGACCGAGCTGCCGAAGGTGGGCACGACCGCTTTGGTCGGGAAGGTCCTCGAGAAGGCGGGCGTCTACACCGTCACGAACCTCAACGCCACCATGGGCACCTCGATCCTCTCCGGCGATATCGAGGTGGCCCTGGTGGGCGAGCGGCCGCGCGTCACCGGAGCCTTGAAGGCCGATACGATCGATCTGCGTCCCTTTCTCGAATTCGACAAGCCGGCCGACGAGCCGGAGAAGCCGATCTCGTTCGCGGACCTGGAGAAGCAGACGCTCGACCTGCGTGCCCTGGTCGGCATCGACGCCGACTTCGAACTGCGCGTGGGCCGCTGGATCGGCCTGCCGGGCAACATCCGCGACACGATGCTCGCGATCCGCATTGCGGATGGCAAGCTGGCAGCGCCCGTGGCAGCCACCGTCGCCGATGTGCCGCTGTCCGGGCAGATCGATCTCGACGGTGCCGCTCCGGTGCCGGCCTTCTCGATCGCACTCGGGACGAAGAACTCACCGCTCGGCGGCCTCGCGGAATTTCTCGCAGGCATTCGCGGCGTGGATGGCCGCGTGGGGCGTTTCGATCTCGGTCTCGCCGGACGCGGGCAGACGCTGGGCGAACTGGTGCGCGGACTCGAAGCGAAGCTCTTCATCGGCGCAGGCCGGTTGAGCTATGGCAACGTCGCGGGTGGCAAGCCGGTCGAGTTCACGCTCGAGCGCTTCGACCTGAAGCTGCCGCGCGCGCAGGGCATGACTGGCGACATTCGCGGCACGCTGCTGGGCGAGACGTTCTCGGCGCGTCTCAAGGGTGGAGACCTGCCGTCGATCCTGCGCGATTTCCGGTCGCCGGTCGAGATCGCCGTCGAAGGGTCGGGCGCGAAAGTCGGCATCAACGGCCTCCTGGCCCGCCCCGAATCGGAGTCCGGCACCGTGCTCGCGTTCAGCCTGGAAGCGAAGCGGGCCGGGACGCTGTCCCGATGGATCGGCGCCGCTCCCGACTCGTCGCTGCCGGTGTCGATCACCGGACGTACACGCGTGCAGAGCGACGAGTGGCACCTCGATGATCTGAAGTTGAAGCTCGGCCGCAGCGACATCAGCATCGATGCCCATCGCACCGGCATCGGCAGTGCCAAGCCCATGATCCTGGCCGCGGTCCGCAGTGAACTGCTCGACACGATTGAGCTGGCGCAGTTCACGCCGCCGCCGAAGCCCGCGACAGAACCACCGAAGGGCGCGAAGACCTCCATCGACATTCCGATCCTGCCGGGCGGCATCGATCTCGCGGAGGCGGACATCGGCATCGGCCTCGCGCGGGTGCTGTTCGATCGTGGCGAGGTCACCGACATCGGCTTCGCCATGCGCTTGCGCGAAGGGCGCATGGAGCCCTCGCCCTTCGGTGCCACGCTGGTGGGTACGCCCGTCACCGGGTCGATGGCGCTGGACCTGCGCGGCGAGATGCCCGAGGCGTCGCTCAGCATGGCGGCCAGCAAGGTGGACGTGGGTGATCTGCTGAAGCGCCTCAAGGTCGCCGAGGACATCGAAGTGAAAGTGGAGAGTCTCGACGTCGCGCTCGTGGGACGCGGGCGGCGGCTGATGGAGATGCTCGAGCGTTCGCAGTTCGAGGCGAAGCTGACCGGCGGCCAGTACGTGCTGCGCGATCCGACGAAGAAGGTCCTTGCCACCATCGGTCTGAAGCAGGTCACGGCCAGCGCCCCACCCGGAAAGCCCATCGGGCTCTCGGTCGATGGAACGCTCGACGAGGTTCCGGTGGCGATCAGGCTCACCAGCGGTGCGCTGCCTGATTTCGTCAGGAACACGAGTTTCGTGCCCTTCACGCTCAAGGCCGAGACGTCCGGCACCCGCCTCGATCTCGACGGCAAGGTGGCGCTGCCGATCCGGCAGGGCGCGGCGGAGCTCGACATCAGGCTATCGGGCGACAAGCTGAGTTCGCTGAACAAGCTCGCGCGTGCCGATCTGCCGCCCTGGGGGCCCTGGTCGATCGCGGGTCCGTTCCGCGTCACGCCCACGGCCTATGAAGTGCCGAACCTCGAGATGCGGGTGGGGAGCAGCAGCCTGAACGGCCAGGGGCGCTTCGATCTCGGCGGCAAGCGGCCGCGGCTCGACGTGCGCGTGAGCGCACCGCGCATCCAGCTCGACGATTTCAAGCTCACCGGCTGGTCGGCCGTGGACAAGCCGGCGGACAAGGAAGAGAAGCCCGCGAGCGCGGACGAGATGCGTGCCAAGGCGAGAGAGGCCGCGGCGGAAACGCAGAAACTGCTTTCGCCTGAAACGCTGCGCCGGCTCGACGCACTCATCGACGTGGAAGTGGCGCAGGTACTCGCGGGTGCCGACAAGCTCGGCAACGGCAAGCTGCGCGCGGCACTCACCGACGGGCGCCTCGCGTTCGATCCGATCGAGGTGGACGTGCCCGGCGGTTCGGCGAAACTGTCCTTCGCGTACGAACCGAGCGCGAGCGACGTGCTGGTCGAGACCAGTATCCGCGTCGTGCGGTTCGACTATGGCGTGCTCGCACGGCGTACCAAGCCCGACACCGACATCGGCGGGCTGTTCAGCCTGAACTTCGACCTGACTTCGCGCGCGCCGACGCTGGCTGCCGTGATGGCCCACGCCAACGGGCATGTCGACGTGGCGGTCTGGCCGAAGAAGATGAAGTCCGGCATCTTCGACCTGTGGGCGGTGAACGTGTTCGTGGCACTCCTGCCAGCCGTGGATCCTGGATCTGAATCGCTCGTGAACTGCGCGGTGGCGCGCTTCGACCTGAAGGGCGGCAAGCTCTCGCAGGATGCGATCCTCATCGACACGAGCCGCATGCGCGTGGCTGGCGCCGGCAACGTGGATTTCGGCGCGGAGCGGATGGCCTTCAAGCTGCAGCCGCGCGCGAAGAAGTCGCAGTTCTTCAGCCTCGCCACGCCGGTGGGCGTCAGTGGCACGTTCACCGACTACAAGATCGGCGTTGCGTCCGAGGACGTGCTGGGCACGTTCGCGCGGTTCTTCGGGTCCGTCATCACCGTGCCGCTGGAGTCGCTGCGCGGCGGGCAGCCGCCGCGCGACGGCGCCGATGTGTGTACGGATCCGATGCGCATCCTGGCGGCCAAGAAGTAGCGACCCTGCGGAATTCGGCGCGGTTCGGCGTCATGCATCACCGCGGAGGTCGCTGCGGATCGCGCGCTTTGGCATACTCGCATCGACGACAGCGCATTCACCGAATGGTCAAACTTCCACAACCGGCCCCTGTTCCCACCGTACCCCTGTGGCTCGGCGCGGGCGGACTCATTCCGTTCGTCGTGCTCACGGGCGCGGTCTGGGTCACGGACGAAGCGCATCGGATCCTGGCCTACGAATGGCTGCGCACCTACGCGGCGGTCATCCTGTCCTTCGTGGGCGCCATGCACTGGGGCTTCGCGATGCTGCATCCGAAGATGTCGGAGGCGGATCGCGGCGTCGTGATGGGCTGGAGCGTCGTGCCGGCGCTCGTTGCCTGGCTCGCGCTGTTGGCACCCCTGCGCCACGGACTCGCCCTCACGGCGGCAATGTTCGCGCTCCACTACGCGATGGATCGGGCGCTGGTGCAGCGCTTCGACTTTCCGGACTGGTACATCCGCCTGCGCGGAGGCCTCACGATTGTCGTGGTCGTGTGCATGGCCGTGGCGGCAATCCGCTAAAAAGGAAGAGAACGCCATGGACAAGGCCACCCGCAAGCACGTCACGCGATTCATCGCGCCGTATCGCATCGAGGACGGGCGCAAATTCCGACTCAAGGATATCGATCCGGCCGACACGGGCGGGCTCCAGTCCGAGTTCAAGGACGAGGCGCGCGCATTGCTGCAGGAGAGCGTGGGCTGGCTCTCCGAAGAGCAGGACATGCTCTATGCCCAGGACAAGTGGGCCGTGCTGCTGATCTTCCAGGCCATGGATGCGGCCGGCAAGGACGGCACCATCAAGCACGTGATGTCGGGCGTGAACCCGCAGGGCTGCCATGTCACCTCGTTCAAGGCACCCACCACCACGGAGATGGATCACGATTTCCTCTGGCGCGGCTCGCTGGCCTTGCCCGAGCGCGGCCGGATCGGCATCCACAACCGGTCGTGGTACGAAGAGGTGCTGGTGGTGCGCACGCATCCCGAAATCCTCGCGAAGCAGAAACTGCCGCCGGAACTGGTGGGCAAGCGCATCTGGAAGGAACGCTACGAGGACATCGCCGCGTACGAGCGCTATCTCGCGCGCAATGGTGTCGCGATCCGGAAGTTCTTCCTCCACGTGTCCAAGAGCGAGCAGCGCAAGCGCTTTCTCGAGCGCATCGACGATCCGGCGAAGCACTGGAAGTTTTCGCTCCAGGACGTGGCCGAACGCGAGCACTGGGACGAGTACATGGAAGCCTACGAAGGCATGATCCGTGCGACCTCCGCGCCGCATGCGCCGTGGTTCGTGGTTCCGGCGGACAACAAGTGGTACACGCGGCTCACCGTGTCGCTCGCCATCGCCGATTGCCTGGTGGACCTCGATCTGAGCTATCCGAAAGTCGACGCGACCCAGCTCGAAGGCTTGAAGGCGGCGCGAGCACGGCTCCTGGCCGGCAACAATCGCGGCAAACGTTGACTCGCTGCACCCGGGCATGAGCGGCGGGACGACCGCGATCCGAGGGGCGGCGCTCGCATGGCGTGCCGATCCGTTCGTCGTGCCGCCCGCGGAGGCGCTGCGCCACGAGAGCGACGCGGTGCTCGTGATGCGCGACGGACGGGTGGTGGATTTCGGTCCCGCACCACGGGTACTTCCGACGGTCCCCGAGGGCACGCCGGTTCGGTGCTTCGAGCGCTCGCTCATCGTCCCCGGTTTCGTCGATTGCCACGTGCACTATCCGCAGTTGCCGATCATCGGTGCGGGCGGCCATCCGCTGCTCGAATGGCTCGAGCAGTTCACGTTTCCCGCCGAGCGCGCGTTCGCGGTCGAGGCTCACGCGCGCAAGGTCGCACGACTTTTTCTGAGCGAACTCCAGCGCAACGGAACCACGACCGCCGCCGTGTACTGCACGGTGCACGCGCTCTCCGCCGAGGTGCTGTTCTCGGAAGCACAGACCACCGGGCTGCGCATCGTGGCGGGCAAGTGCCTCATGGATCGCAACGCGCCCGAGGCCTTGATGGATACAGCGCAGCGCGGCTACTACGAATCGAAGGCGTTGATCGAGCGCTGGCACGGCCGGGGACGCCTGGGCTATGCCGTCACTCCGCGCTTCGTCGCGACCAGCAGCCCGGCCCAGCTCGAGTCGGCGGCTGCGTTGTGGCGCGAGCATCCCGGGACGCTGCTGCAGTCGCATCTTTCGGAGAATCTCGACGAGGTCGCGTGGGTGAAGCGGCTGTTTCCGGAGCGTATCGACTACGTGGACGTGTTCGATCGCTTCGGCCTGCTCGGTCGCGGCGCGATCCACGGCCATGGGATTCACCTGTCCGGGCGCGAGCGCACGCGGCTCGCGGAGACCGGTACCGCGATCGCGCATTGCCCCACGTCCAATGGCTTTCTCGGCAGCGGCCTGTTCGACCTCGCCGCGGCGAAAAGGCACACGCCGCCGTTGGCGGTGGGGCTCGCCACGGACGTCGGTGCCGGCACGACGCTTTCGATGCTGGCCACCATGGGAGCCGCCTGCCGGGTGGCGCAGTTGCGCGGCAATGCGCTGCATCCGGTCCAGGCGCTGTGGCTCGCGACGGGTGGCGCTGCGCAGGCGCTTGCTCTGGAGGATCGCGTGGGCAACCTGGCACCGGGGCTGGATGCCGATGCCGTGGTGCTCGATCCCGCCGCCACTCCGCTGCTCGACGCCCGTACGGCGCAAGTGGAGGACGTCGTCGAACTGCTGGCGGTGTTGATGACCCTGGGCGATGATCGCTGCGTGCGGGCGACCTATGCGGCGGGAGAGCCGGTCTGGCTGCGCTCCGAAGGCAGCAACGAGGCACAATAGCGAGGCAAACGCATTCAACACGAAGGGCACGAAGGACGCGAAGGCAAAACGCAAGGCGGATATGCCGATCGGGTCTCGCGTCCACTGCACTTGTGCGTTGGAGGTTCCCGGCCCATTTCTCGCGACGACGCTTGATGAAATCCACGAAGAAGCCCACGCTCAAGCAACTCGGCAAGCCCACGCCGCTGCCCGTATCGCCGGATGCGGCCGAGCTCGAGCGCGTGCCCAATCCGCATCCGGACAAGCGCTATCTCACGCGCTTCACCGTGCCCGAGTTCACGTCGCTGTGCCCGATCACCGGGCAGCCGGATTTCGCGCATCTCGTGATCGACTACGTACCGGGCAAGTGGCTGGTGGAGAGCAAGTCGCTCAAGCTGTACCTGGGCGCATTTCGCAATCATGGAGCGTTCCACGAGGACTGTACGGTCGCAATCGCGGAGCGGCTCGTGAAGCTGTTGGTACCCCGCTGGCTGCGCATCGGCGGCTACTGGTTCCCGAGAGGTGGCATGCCCATCGACGTGTTCTGGCAAACAGGCAGGCCGCCGGTCGATGTCTGGATCCCCGACCAGGGCGTGCCTCCCTACAGGGGAAGGGGCTGACATGCATCGCCTTCGCATCGCGCTGTTCGCGCTGGTGACGGTTGTCGTCCTGGGGGCGAGCCATGCCTTCGGTGCCGAGACAAGTACTGCGGCAGCGCCAGCGGCCGTCGTCGAAGGCGAGCCGCTCGTGTACTTCAACCGGACGTTGTTCGTATTCCGGGCCCCCATCCTCGGGTATTCACCGCACCAGCGGGCCGTGATGGCGCGCGCCCAACTCGAGCATCCGCACCAGCGAGGCGGTGACGGGACCGTCGCCGTGAAGCCGATCCCGGAAGGGTTCGTGCTCGAGGTGGATGGTTGGCCGGCGTTCCGCATCCTGCCGGGCGACGTAAACCAGCTCGCCAACGAAAAGATCGAAGAACTCGCCGAAACGACCCGCGTTCGAGTTCAGGAAGCGATGGATGCGTCGCGGGAATCCAGGACGGCCGGAAGCTGGGCTCGGCCGCTGTTGAGAGCGGCCATCGCAACCGTGATCTGGCTGGTCGCGCTGCGCATTCTGATGGCTGCCAAGCGGTGGACCGCCAGGCGGTTTTCGGCATTGCTCGAGAAGAGTATCGACAAGGTCCGGGCGGTGAGGCTCGCAGGCGTACGCCTCGACAAGCTGCGTGCCGGCGTGCTGAGGCTGGTCGGCGCGTTGTCGGTGATCCTGGGGCTGTTCCTCACGTACCTCTGGCTCACGTTCGCATTGGAGCAGTTCCCCTACACGCGGCCGTGGGGCGAGCATCTGGAGGTGATCCTGGTCGATCTCCTGTTAAAGGCGATCGGCGTTTTCGTTCACGCCTTTCCCGGTCTCATCGTCGTGGTCCTGATCTTTTTCGTGACGCGTGCGTTGGCGAATGCGCTGGACGCCTTCTTCGTCCGCGTCGAGCGGGGACAACTCGACGTGCTGTGGATCGACCGGGAAACCGTGCGGCCGACCCGCCGCATCGCGATCGTGGTGCTGTGGCTCTTCGCACTCGCCATGGCGTATCCGTATCTGCCGGGGTCCAACAGCGAAGCGTTCAAGGGCCTGTCCGTGCTCGTCGGCGTGATGATCTCGCTCGGTGGCGCGGGCATCGTCGGCCAGCTGCTGAGCGGCATCAGTCTCATGTATCAGCGGGCCCTGCGCGTGGGCGAATTCGTCCGCATCGGCGAGGTGGAAGGCACGGTGGTGGCACTGGGCTTCATGCGCACGACCATTCATACGGGGACAGGTGAAGAGGTGAGCCTGCCCAACTCTTCGGTCGTCAGCAGTGCGGTGCGTAACCTCTCGCGCCTGGTGCCCGGCAGCGGTTTCATTCTGAACACGACGGTGACGATCGGCTACGACGCCCCGTGGCGGCAGGTCCACGCGATGCTGCTGGAGGCGGCCGACCGCACGTCGGGAATTCTGGACGATCCGAAGCCGTACGTGGTGCAGACCGCCTTGTCGGATTTCTACGTCGAGTACAAGCTGGTGGCGCGAGCCGGTCCCGAGGCCCCGAGAATGCGTGCCGAGGCGATGAGTGCCCTGCATGCGAACATCCAGGACGTGTTCAACGAGCACGGCGTTCAGATCATGTCGCCGCACTATCTCGGTGATCCGGCCGATGCGAAGGTGGTGCCGAAGGAGCGTTGGTTCGAAGCGCCGGCGACCAAACAGGCTCCCGGCGAAGAGGCGTGACGGGCCGTCCTGTCCGGACGCGTCCAGGCCGGGGCGTTTGCCTGGAGCGGGGTGCCGGGCGTACACTTCAGGTCCGATGAGTAAGCTCACGAGGCCCAGACATCATGACCCCGATCCGATACATCTCCGGTTGTAACCCAGTCCCCCGAACCTTCCGGTTCGCCGTACGGCCGTCGTTCTCCAGCGACCACGCCTTCGCCGCCGAGCCTGAGCGTTAGGTTCGCGACACCCCCTGCACGAGCGCCATTCAAGGCGCCGATCCGTCTCGTCCCGCTTGCAGGCTTCGGGCGCTCACGCGTCCGCGTCCATGAATTCCGGTTCGAGCCGTCACGTGTCCGTCACGTCCAGAGGTGTCGCCATGCGTACTTTTCTGATGCTCTTCGCTGCCATCGTTACAGTTTTCTCCGGCCAGGGTGCGATTCACTCGCGCACCGTCACCCGTCGCGGTCCGACCTTGAGGGTCTGATCCGCAGCAGGCCGGCACCTTCGCACAGGGTGCCGGCCGCGGTCTTGTGCGCCGACCGGCGCGATCCGGTCCGATGCTGCTAACATCTCCCGGTCCCGTGATCGAGGAGAGGCCGCAGTGAAACCTTACTTTGCCATCGCCGCCGCGTTGATCGCGACGGCTTGCGCGCAGACGTCCATCCAGAACACGTGGAAGGCGCCCGACGATTCAGGCCCCGCGTTGCGCAAGATCATGGTGGTTGGCGTCACTTCGCGCGCCGACGTGCGCCGCACCTTCGAGGACGGTTTCGTCGCGGAGCTGAAGGCGGCCGGCGTCGATGCCGTGCCGAGCTATGCGTCCGAGCCCGATCTCGGTCCGGAATCGAAGGAGAGGCTGCGCACGGCGGTCAAGGCCAATGGCGTCGATGGCGTGCTGGTCGCGCGCATGGTCCGGCGCGAGCAGCAGACTCAGGTCATCCCGGGTGGACCTCGGCCGATCGGTTATGGTTACCCCGGCATGGGCCTCTACGGCGGCTATTCCGGCGCTTGGGGGGGCTACTACGAACCGGGCACCGTGGTCAGTGCGGAGGTCGTCACGGCCGAGGTGAACGTCTTCCGGGTCGCCAACGAGAAGCTCGCGTGGGCCGGGACCACCGAAACGTTCGCACCCAGCGACATCGCCAAGTCCACCAAGGATTTTGCGAAGGTGGTCATCACCGAGCTCTCGAAGGAAAAGCTGCTCTGATTCCGTCATGACGGTTAGTGCGCGGCTGGTGGGGAGTTCGATGTCGGGCTCTCCCCGGATCGACCTCGAGACCTACCGCCGGGACGGCCTCGTTGTCGCACCGATCGTCGTTCCGCCGCCGCTGCTGGAACGCATGCGCGGCTCGCTCGACCGCCTGCTGGCGAACAGTGCCGACATCGCGCCGGAAAGCCTCATCTGCCCGCACATTCCCAACGGTAACCGGCATCCGGCCACGGAAGCCGAAGCGTGGTTCGAATACGCCACGCAGCCCTTCATCCTGGACCTGGTGGAACAGGTGATCGGGCCGGACATCGTCCTGTGGGGCAGCCAGGTGTTCTGCAAGCCGGCGCGCACCGGTCGCGAAGTACCCTGGCATCAGGATGGCGAGTACTGGCCGATCCGGCCGCTCGCCACTTGCTCGGTCTGGATCGCGCTCGACGACGCGACGCCCGAGAACGGTTGCATGCGCTACGCGCCCGGCTCGCACGCGGCCGGCAGCTTGTATCGCCACCACGATGCACCGCGGGCCGACCGGGTGCTCGGTCTCGAGATCGATGCGAAGGCCTTCGACTTGGAGGCGGCGCGCGACGACGTGCTCGAAGCCGGGCAGTTCTCGCTGCACGACGTGTTTCTCATCCACGGTTCGAGCGCCAATCGATCGCCGCGGCGCCGCGCGGGCTTCGTGATCCGCTATATGCCGGCCACGTCGCGCTTCGACCGGAGCATCGGTGACGCCCAGACCCAGGCTGGGGTCGCTTTCAGCCTGAGCCGCCGCCCGATCTGGCTGGTTCGCGGGGTGGACCGCGCCGGCAACGATTTCTTCACGGGCCATGGCGAGGACTTCGGTCTCGTGCCCCGATTTTCGGATGACCTGTAGGCAACGACCACCCGGGACCGATCCAGCACCATGGCACTGATGCTCTTCACCGATTTCGGCGCCGCCGACCTGTACGTCGGCCAGGTCGAAGCCGTTCTCGATCGCTATGCGCCGGGCGTCCGTGTCATCAACCTGCTCAATGAAGCTCCCTGCTTCAACGTGAAGGCGTCGGCGCACTTGCTCGCGGCGCTGTCGAAGCAGGTGGCGCGCGGTCACGTGTTCCTCGCGCTAGTCGACCCTGGTGTCGGCGCCGACCGCGATGCCATCGTCGTGCGCGTGGACGGACGTTCCTACGTCGGCCCCGACAACGGCCTCATGTCCATCCTGTGGGCGCGCGGCACGGTGAAGAACGCGTGGCGCCTCACCAACTGGTCCTCGAGCGCGGCGATATCGTTCCACGGCCGTGACGTATTCGCGCCGGTCGCGGCGGCGGTGGCGACCGGGGAGTTCCCGAACGAGAACGTCGCCCAGATCTCCGCACCGAAGACACTGCTGCCGGGCGACGATCTCGCGGAGATCATCTACGTCGATCACTACGGCAATGCGTTCACCGGCGTGCGGGGCGAGGGGTTGCCGACGGATCGACTGTTGCGCATCCGGCGGATGGAGATCGCACACGCCCGTGTGTTCGCCGAAGCGCCCTCCGGACAGGCGTTCTGGTACGTCAACAGCATCGGCCTGGTGGAGGTCGCGATGCCCGGTTCGAGCGCCGCGAAGATGCTGGGGCTGCGGATCGGTCAGACCGTGGAGTGGGTCGGTACTTCGTAGCGAGTCGTCGTCGCTCTTGGGAGACGTCGCCGGAATGCCGGTCGAAACGTCCGGCGCACGGGATTGTGTCGGGACTTCAGTGGCCGTTCGTGGCCGCGATGAGCCTATCGGAACAGCCCGGTCGACGCCCGGTTCGGGTCGAACACCCGTATGCAATCGGCATTGCATCATCAGCGCGCAATCTCGCGGCTGCACCCTTCGCTCTGCGCGCACGGCGCGCGATTTCCACCGTGCTTTCCCGACAAGGAGCGATTCATGGATCACGTCGAACCCGGTATTCCCTCGGCCCGCATGCCGTTGCCCTCGATGCAGGACAGCATCGAACGTCCACGCCTGGTACGTTGGGCGATGTTCGACAAGAACGCCTTTCCGGCGCCGAGCGCGCGTTACTGCTGGCTCGACTGCGAGACCGGGCGCCTCGTCTTCTCGGAGTCGAAGGAACGCACGAGCGCCTGAACGGCGTCGCCGATCAGTGCAGTGACACCGGCCCCGGTGCCGTCGGCGGGACGGGCGACATCGGGCGGAAGTGTCGATGCAGGAACGCCACCGCGAGCGTGGCGTCGGTAAGCAGCTCGGCGCGCCTCGCCTGGAGGTTTGCGGCCGATGGCGCATTGGCGCTGGTGCCGTCATCGCGCGCCAGGGCCAGCATCGGCTCCAGTGCGGCGCTGCGCGTCTTGTCTTCGACCAGTTCCTGCCACCGTTCGCGATGCAGGTGCATGCCTCGCAGGAAGCCGCGAGCCCAGGCGTGGCCGCGCACGGCGCCGGTCGCGTCTTCCTCCAGCAGCGGGCCGAGGAGCAGGCCCTGGGCGAGGGTGTCCTCGATCGCGTTCCAGTGATGCAGGAGCAGATCGAGCATTTCGTCCAACTGCACCCGGGCTTCGCCCGGCAGGGTGTTCATGTCGGCGCCGAGAACCGCCCGCCAGTGTTCATGGGGGCTCGTTCGCACCGGGCCGGCGATCAGCGCCGCGAAGAACCCGTCCACTTCCTCCAGCGGCATCGCACCGGTGGAAGTGCACGTTGCGAGAAATTTCGCGAGGCGGGACAGCTTGGCGTCGGACAATGCCTCCACGCGTGTCGACGGCCTGATGTGCAGGGTCATGGTCGGAGCGCCTCCGGTCGCTCGGTCACCATCGCCGCGTCGTCTCGCGGCTGCTGGAACCTGTATAGGCTGGCCGCATTGCGCGCGTGGGCGTCGGCGCGGACGGGGCGACTGGTCCGATCGGACCACCGTACCGCTTGTCGCCGCCGCGCCGTGGTGATCGTTTCGGCGGGTTGCGGCGACGACCTCAACCGAGCCGCGTCGGCTCTATCGGTTCCTCGATCACGCCGTCCTGCGAACGACGCACGGACCAGGCCATTGCCCGGGGCTTGCTCGCGACGGCCTGGATGAACTCGCCGTCGATGAAGTGCAGCCCCACGCCGTCGTCGGCGGCGTAGCCATCGCGGATGGCGCCGGCCCGCACCATGGCCTGATAGGTCGGGCGCCGTTCCTTCTCGCTGTCGTAGTGTGGGCAGTTGCTTCCCTTCAGGAAACCGAGGCAGGGCAGGCGGGTGAGCGGGCCGGCGATGGAGTCGGTGACGCCCTCTTCGAACCAGCAGATGGAACCTGCACTCGATCCGCCGAGCACGGTGCCGCGTTCGTACGCCTGCTTCAGCAAAGCATCGAGGCCCCAGTCGCGCCAGACGGCGAACATCGTGCGCGTATTGCCTCCGCCGACTGCGATCGCATCGTGACCGAGGACGAACTCCGCGAGATTGCGCGGCGTGCGCTTGAAGAACGGCAGTACGTCCGGACGGCAGCCTAGCTTCGAGAAGGCCTGGAAGAAGCGCAGCGTGTAGGGCTCGTTGTCACCGCTCGCGGTCGGGACGAACAGGATCTTCGGCGAGGCGTGATCCGTCAGTTCCTTGAAGTAGCGTTCGAGGAGCAGGTTGCCGTCAGGGTCGGCGAGGAAGGCGCCGCCCATGGCGAGGATGTGTCGTCTCATGCGAACGATTCCAGCTTTGGGGTGGTGGCCGCGGGATGCGAGCGCGCAAACGTGGCCACCTGGGGGAAGAAATCGCGGAAGTCGGATTCGAACCCCGCGTAGTCGGCCTCGAGCTCCTGCTGCGATCCGAGCAGCGCATTGCCGCGGGTGAGCCGCCGGCCCATGCGATCCAGTGCATCGCCGATGGCATCGACTTCGCGATAGGACACGAGCCAGTCCTGCCGCGCCATGAACCCCACCATGCGGCCGGCAGGTTCCGGCAGACCCGCTGCACGTTCGAGCAGCATGCCGTAGATGCCGGTGGCGAAAGTCTCCAGGCGTTGCTCGTGATAGTCGCCCCAATGCCGCGCCAGGAAATGATCGTAGAAGAGGTCCACGAGGATGCCGGCGTAGCGCCTGCGGTCCGGGCTGACCCGCGCCTTGCTCGCGGCGAAGGCCGGATGGGCGTCGGTGAACGTGTCGATCGCGCGGTGCAGCCGAATCGCGCGCGTGATTTCCTCGTTGTATCCGGCGCGCTCCACCGGCCCCTTCACGAAATCGCCCAGCAGGCTGCCGATCAGCGCATCGGGCGTGTCCGGGGAAAGATAGAGGTGGGCGAGAAAATTCACGCCGGGAGCTTCTTCACGGTGCGGGCTCGCGCGCCAATCGCTGCAGGAAATCCGCTGGGCCTGCGATCCAGAAGCGATGGAACCCCCTGGGCAGCGGCTCCATCGAATCGCCGTGCACGAAGCCTTCGTCCGATAGCAGCGCCACGGTCGTGGCGTTGCTGTCGGTCTGGTATTCGAGCCAGACCTCGGGTTCGTGGAGAGTTTCCATCCGATCGACGTGCAGGCGATCCTCGCCGAACTCGAACACCACCGCGGGGGCTTCCGACGCTATGCGTGCAAGGCCCAAGGTCTCGCCATAGAAGCGCACCGTTTCGTCCCATTGCCGGGGCGGTACTTTCACCGCGATGTTCGGGCCGCAGCGGAACATGTCAGTGGTGCCGGGCCGCCCCAAGGCACTGACGCGCCCCCTCGGGGGGCAGCGAGCGAAGTGAGCGTGGGGGCAGTTCCATCCTAGTGCCCTTCCATGTAGTCGACCGTCAGGTTGAGCAGGGTGCGAACACCGAGCTTGAGCGCCGATTCGTCGATGGAGAATCGCGGCGAATGGTTGGGGGGCGCCTTGAGCGTGTCCTGTCCCGCGGGCGTGCCGCCGAGGAACACGAACAGCCCGGGCACGCGCTGGGCGAAGTACGAGAAGTCCTCCGCGCCCATCACCCGGTCGCGTATCTGGACGTTGTCGGCACCGGCCACGCGCTGCAGCGTGGGCAGCATGCGCGCCGTGAGCGCAGGATCGTTGACCGTGACCGCGTAAGGCTTCTCGATCTCCACCTCCGCGGTGGCACCCGAGGCCGCGGCGATGCTTTCCGCCGTGAGCCGCACGCGCCGGTGCACGTCGTCGCGCAACGTCTCGTCGAAAGTGCGGATCGTGCCCACCATGGTCACCTTGTCCGGAATGATGTTGAACCGGATGCCGCCATCGATGCCGCCGATGGTGACGACCACCGGTTCCTTCGAGATGTTCACCTGCCGGCTCACGATGGTCTGGAGCCCGAGCACGATCTGCGAGGCGACGACGATCGGATCCACCCCCGCCCAGGGCGCGGCGCCGTGGGTCTGACGGCCTTTCACCGTGATCTTCAGCACGTCGGCGGCGGCGAGCGTGGCACCCGAGCGATAGCCGAGCTGCCCGACATTCAGCATCGAACCGATGTGCAGGCCGAAGATCACGTCGGGTTTCGGATCCTCGAAAGCACCTTCTTCGAGCATCAATGTGGCACCGCCTTTTTCGCCTTGCGGCGGTCCTTCCTCGGCCGGCTGGAAGATGAGCTTGACCGTCCCCGGCAATTGCTCGCGAACCTTCGCGAAGGCCTCGGCTGCGCCCATCAACATCGCCACATGCGTGTCGTGGCCGCACGCGTGCATCACGCCGGTTTCCTTGCCTGCGTAGGTCGTGCGCACCTTGGAAGCGAAGGGCAGGTCCACTTCCTCCGCGACCGGCAGCGCGTCCATGTCGGCGCGCAAGGCGACCACCGGACCCGGCTTGCCGCCTTTGAGCACTGCGACGATGCCGGTGCGTGCGACGCCCGTGCGCACTTCGTAGCCGAGGCCCTTCAGATGCGCTGCGACGAGCGCGCTCGTGCGCACCTCACGGTTGCCGAGTTCGGGGTTGCTGTGGATGTCGCGGCGCCACTCGATGACCTTCGGTTCCAGTTCTCCGGCGAGGCGGTCGAAGTCGGGGCGGAGATCGGCGAAGCCGGGTGCGGAGAAGATCGTGAACAGGACGGCTGCGGCGACGATTCGCATGAAGGCTCCGGAAGTGCGTTCACCGCAGTTTCCGGCGGTCGGTCGGTGGCGTCAACGCCTGCCGGCGCACGCACGGGATAATGGGCGACCGCTTGCCTCCCCGCTTCGAGTCCCATGCCGAACTTGCCGGATCCGCGCCCCGCGCGGCAGCTTCCCGCCGATCATCCACTCGCGCCTGCCATCGGTGCACTGGCCGATGCTTCCTGGGCCGGCGAACACTCGCGCGGACACGCGCTGCTCGTCAGGGGGCTTCGAAGGCAACTGTCTCAAGGTGACGACGCCGCGATTCGGTCCGTACTCGACAACGCTCCGCCCGGCGCCGTGTCGAGAGACCTGGTCGAAGCGCTGGACAGCGCCATCAATGGAAGCGACGAGGACCGGGACACGCCGCTGCTTTCGCGCGTCTTCCTGCTGCCGGTACTGTTCGTGACCGGCGGCAAGGCACCGGCGCGCGTGGCCGGTGTGGTGCCGGACGTAGCCGCCGTGACGGAGTTGCTCAAGCAGGCCGGTGCGCTCGGCCCGGTGGAGAACTTCGGCCTGAGCAATGCACTCGGGACGCACGAGGCTGCCGCGTCGGTATCGCCGTCGACGTTGTTCCGCGTGGTGCGCAGTCTCGATGCCGCTACCGCCTCGGGGTTGCTCGCACCTGCGGATCTCGTGGTCGATTCCGCGGACGAGCATGTGCACCTGCGCTATCTCGCCGGCGCCTCGCTGACGGCTGCCGACATGCCGACCTTTCTCGAACGTGCAGGCCAGGTGGGGCGCTGGGGCATGACGCTGTCACAGTTGCTCGGCCGCCAGCTCGGCGAGGAGGGCTTGAGCCTCCTGCCACTGCCGCGGGCGCCGCGCCCGTGGTTCACGGCGATCGAGGAGGGCCGCTTCGCGCGCGCAGAACTCGCCTTCAACCTGTTCGCCACCAATGCGATCCGTCGGATCCGGGCGGAGACCGGGGACCCCGACGCGGAAATCAGCGCACGCGATGACGGCACCATCCGCGTGGATCTCACTTCACCGTTCGATCCGATGCTCAGGCATGCGCATGCGTGGCCACTCGCGCCCGGTGACGATCTCGCCCGGATCGAGCTCTCGATCCGCGATCTGCTGCGGGACTGTCGCGTGGAGAAGGTCGTGGTTCAGGAGGAAGTGCGCCCGGCCGAGCTGCTCGCGGAGCCGGGCGCGTTCAACCTGATGCGGCACTAGCGATGCGAGATACCCGGCGAGGGGCCTCGAGCCGAAGGCTCGGGGATCGACGGCCAATCGAGTCGGCGCTCTAGCCGAATGGCAGAAACGCAGTTCGTTCCCGAATGGCACTGAGGCTAGCGAGGGGGCGCTGCTTCATCGAGGAACTGCTGCACCTCGCGGAACAACTGCATGCGGTTCTTCTCCATGATTACCGTGTGCGTGCCCTCGCCGATCATGACCAGCCGCTTCCACGCAGCCGACGACAGTTTTCCGAACACTGCCTGCGCCATGTAAGGCGGGGTGTCCTGGTCCCACTCGGCCACGACGATCAACGTGGGGGCCGTGATCTTCGAAGGATCGTAGGACGGCTTCTCGGCGAGCCAGTACTCGCGGATGTCCTTGATGACGCCGTTCGGCGCCCGCAATTGTCCCGAAGCGGCGGCCTTCGGATCCGTGGCCCAGGTGGCGTCCACCCATGTCTCGAACCATCCGGCGGGGATGAGCGACGCCTTCTTGTCGTCGGGGACGCCGTTCAGCCACCGCTGTTTCGCCGCGTCCTTGGCGACGAGGCGGTACGCCGGCAGCGGCCCGGTGCCGGCGAGTGGCGAAGGCGTGGTGCGCAACCAAACGGGCGCATAGAGCACCAGGCGCTCCACCTTGTCGGTGTTGGCGGCCGCATAGCCGCCCATGATGGTCGTGCCCCACGACCATCCGATCAGCGTGACCTTGTCGACGCCGGTGGTGCGCCGGACGTGGTCCACGGCGGCACCGACGTCGCGGATCGCCACGTCGGTCGTGACGATGGGTGGATTGTCGGTGCCGGGCAGCTCCATTTCCGGCGGCCGCGTGCTGCGGCCGTAGCCCCGCAGATCCACCAGCCAGACGTCCCAGCCATGGCTCGCGATGAAGTCCATCCACGATTGGCCGTCGAGCGTGAGATCGAAAGCCGTTTCCGAAGGATAGGTCGCGCCGTGCACGTACAGCAGCACGCGTTTCGGCTGACCGGATTTCGTGCAGCTCGCGTGCTTGTTGCGCACGTAGAGCTCGATGCCGGGCGTATCCGAGGGGATCATCGCCTCGCTCGTCTGGAGTCCCGGCTTGCAGGCGTCGTCGTGGGCGCGTGCAGTGGGTACGAATGCGCAGGCGGCAAGGGCGAAGGCCAGCAGCGATCGGATCATCGGTCGTCTCCGAAGTTGTCGTTGGGAATTCGGGAATCTAGCATGCGTCCCGATGGACCCCGAACCCGGGAACAGGTCGCCCTTATGTCCGATCCGTCCCTTGCCTTGCCCTCGGTGGGGGAGCAATAGAGGTGAAGGCCAACCCTTCCCGGCCGTTATTGGAGGGAGTGCCCGGACGGCGGAATCGACTCGTGCGGCGTCGCAGCAGCTTGACGCAGGCAGGGGCGGTCGCTACAGTGAAGCGGGCAATGCACTAAAAGCTTTATATAACAATATATTGCGTAGATCCGCCGGAGGGGCGGGCAACGCGAAACGGAGGTCACGGACCCATGTTGTATGCACTGCACGAAATGCAGCATTCCATGCTTGCGCCCTTCGCAGCCGCGGCGGGTGCGAGCCACGCCCTGTTCACGCACCCCCACAGTCCGTGGACGTACACCCCCGTGGCGCGGGGTGTCGCTGCCGCGAACGAGCTCGTCATGCGCCTGGTGCGCCGGTACGAGAAGCCGGCGTGGGGCATCGATTCCACCACTGTCGATGGCAAGACCGTATCGGTGACCATCGAGAAGCACTTGGTCAAACCGTTCTGTCACCTGCTCCACTTCAAGCGCGACACGAAGCGCAACGACCCGATCGTACTGATCGTCGCACCGTTGTCGGGGCATCACGCCACCTTGCTGCGCGATACGGTGCGCACGACGCTGCCGGACCACGACGTCTACGTCACCGACTGGATCGATGCGCGCCTGGTGCCGGTCCACGAAGGCCACTTCCACCTGGACGACTACGTCGAGTACGTGCAGGAATTCATCCGCCTGCTCGGATCGGATGTCCACGTGATCTCCGTCTGCCAGCCCACCGTGCCGGTGCTCGCCGCTATCTCGCTGATGGCAGCCAACGGCGACAAGATCGCACCCCGCACCATGACGATGATGGGTGGCCCGATCGATACGCGCAAAAGCCCGACGGAAGTGAACAACTTCGCCACCGGCCGGCCGCTGTCCTGGTTCGAAAGTCGCGTGATCCAGCGCGTGCCTTCCAAGTACCCCGGCTTCGGTCGCCGCGTGTACCCCGGATTCCTGCAGCATGCGAGCTTCATCGCGATGAACGCGCATCGGCACGTCGAAGCGCACCGGGAATTCTTCAACCATCTCGTGGCGGGCGATGGCGAGAGCGCGGATGCGCACCGGCGCTTCTACGACGAGTACAACGCCGTGCTCGACATGCCGGCCGAGTATTACCTAGAGACGTTGCGCGTGGTGTTCAAGGAACACGCGTTGCCCAACGGCACCTGGGACGTGCGCGAACAGCGCGTCGATCCTTCGGCGATCACCAGGACGGCGCTGTTCACCATCGAAGGTGAACTGGACGACATTTCCGGCGTGGGCCAGACCGAGGCAGCTCACACGCTCTGTACGAGTGTACCGGCGTCACGCCGCGAACATTTCCTCGTCGATGGCGTGGGTCACTACGGAATCTTCAGCGGACGTCGCTACCGCGAGCGCATCTATCCGCGCATCCGGGACTTCATCCGCAAGCACGGCTGACTAGGGCCTGTTAACACTTAGAACGAGCCTGCGCCGGGGGCTAGGAAAGCGAAGGGCTAGGCGCAAGCGACGCGATGTAGTTGATCCTACATGAGGAGCTTGTAACAACGCCATTTGCTTTCCTAGCCCCCGGCCCTTTGGGTGATCTCCTGAAGCGAGCGCACTCGTTGTTACAAATGCTCGCCGGGGGTGGTGCCCCGGCTGTGCTTTGCGCCTAGATTGCGCTCGTTTCAGGAGGTCACGCAGGTCCGTTCTAAGTGTTGACAGGCCCTAGCCTGCGACACCGGCAAGGGCCGGGAGCACGATGACGGGAGCCTTGCGGCCCCCGTCATCGGCGGCGAACCGAGTCCATCAACGATCGGAAATCGCCGGCTTCGAAGTCAGCGTATCGACCAGGCGGTTCATCAGCTGCGGCATCTCGAACGCGTTGCGGCTCACGTAGATGCCCGCAATGGTACCGGGCGCATCCGAGGCGGTCGGGTAGGCGGATCCACGCAACGTTCCTTCGGCCCCCGCAAAACCGCGAGCCTGCACCAGACTGTCGAGCAGTCCGGCCCGCGCGATCACCAGCACCGCGTTGTCCGCCGAGAAGATCGCTCGCCCAGAACGTGCCGTCGCTCGCAGGAACGCGACGCTATCCTCGTCGGCGAGCCGGTCGACCGAGCCGCGATGTCCCGGGACGTAGACGGCGTCGTAGCTTTCGGCGACCACCTGATCGAGGAATCGGTCGATGGACGCCTCATCCGCTTCTCCGGATGGATTGAGCACCGTGAGATGAGTCCTCTGCTGGATGATCGCGCCGGAGCCGGTGGCCCGCACGAGCGCCGGGGGGCGGGGCACGATCACGTCCACCGTCGCACCACGCTCGGTCAGGAAGCGGCGCGGCACATCGAGATCGAAGCCGTCCACGGCGTCGGTGGCGAGAATGGCGATGCGGTAGCCCGCCAGTTGTCTGGGGTTTTCGACTTCCTGGAGCAGGAACTGCGTGAGCAGAACATGAGGAGGTGGCGCGTCGGCGACCTCGGGGACGACATCGACGGCGGCATGCGAGGGCGAAACACCCCATGCGGCCAGCAAGGTCGCGAACAGTGCCGTAGTGAGGGTCGATCGGGATAGCGTTTTCATGGGGAAGGCTCCTGCTTGATCAGGGTTTACGGATGCCGCTCAGCCGAACGCACGACCGCCGTAGGGCGTGGTGCGTTCGAGCGCACGCATGCGCTCTTCCAAGTCGGAGATGTTCTGTGCGCCGGCGAGATAGGCTTCTCGCGCGCGTACTTCCCGTTGCCAGAGGGATTCGCGGAAGGGTCGGACCAGTCGGGCCAGCCAAATCGCGATTCCGGAGGGTCGAGCCGCCTCCGTAGGCGCCGTCGGCACCGGCACGCTGACCGATTCTGGTGCGTTGCGTTGCACCAAATCTGCCCCGAAACGGGGCGTCAGGCCATGGTAGGCCATGGCGCTGCCGGGGCTCCCGCAGGCCAACAGCATGGCCAGTACTTCCGTCGTACCCGAGTTTTCAGTCATATGACAAACCCCCGATTTAATGAAGGTTAAGTGGATTTATAGCGACGAATCCACTGTATCGGACGGTCCCGGCCGGACGCCAATCATATGTTCGGATGGTCCCAATCAGCCCCGGCTATGGCGGCTATGAAGAACATGCTGCGACGCAGCACATTCGTGCTACCATGGGACCCGTTATCTCTCGCTCGAGTCGCCGTGGAGTTGAACCTGATTCGCAGCTTTGTCGCCGTGGCCGAGTTGGGCCATGTGACCCGTGCTGCCGTCCGTTTGCACATGAGCCAGCCGGCGTTGAGCGCCCAGATCAAGGCGCTCGAAGGTGCCCTGGATCTCGAATTGTTCGAGCGACGGCCCAGCGGCATGACCCTGACACCCGCGGGCCAGCGTCTGCTCGCCGAGGCACAGAAGGTCCTGTCGGCAGCGCAGGCCTTCCGGAACGAGGCACGGTCCATCAAGGGCGACGTGGCCGGGGTGGTCACGGTGGGAACGGTCTCGGACCCCGAATTCATCCGCGTTGCAGGACTCATGGGCGCTGCAGTGGAACGCTATCCGCGGCTGGAGATCCGGTTTCATCACGAGGTGTCCGGGGCCGCGTTCCAGAAGGTGCGGGACGGCGAGCTCGACGCGAGCTTCTACTACGGCGAACTGGAGCACCCGAGTGTGGCCGCCACTGTGCTGCGCGAGATCACGTACCGGATCGTCGCCCCCTCGGCCTGGCAGGAGCGCATTGCGCAGGCGTCATGGTCCGAGATCGCCGGCGAGCCGTGGGTCATGACGCCGCCCATCAGCACGCATCACCAGATCGCGAGTGGCCTGTTCCAGCGGCACGGCATCACACCCACCAAGGTGGTCGAGGCGGATGACGAGTTCGTGGTGAGTTCCCTGGTGGAATCCGGACTCGGCATGGGTCTGATGCGCGAGGATCTGGCGGAAGAGCGCGTGGCGCGCGGCAGCATCTGCCTGTGGCGCGACGTCAAGCTCACCACGATGTTGAAGTTCATTCACCTGCGCGAGCGTGGATCCGAGCCGACCATCGCCGCTCTCGACGACATGCTCCGGGACGTCTGGGCGTTGCGGGCGGAACGCAAGCGGGTGAAACCGCGCGCGCGAGTGGCGCAGATCGCCTGATCGCGCAGGTGTGCCCTGAGTCTCGGGCTCGCCGATGGGCCGGGACGCCCGCCTACAGCGTCGGTCCTAGATGCCCTTCGCCTTGTCGAGCTGCTCACGCCACCGATGCGCGATGAACGCAAACGTGTCCTGGAGCTCGGTCCAGGTGATCTGCTCGCCCTTGGTCGTGGTCTCGAAGCCGCGACGCGCGCCAACGAACGCGTAGACACGCTGGCCGGTCTTGCCATCGAGCATTTCCACCTCGCCGGTGAGAACCACATAGTAGGGCTCGATGCCCGCCGCGTACCGGCCCGCGTTGACGATCGCCTTGATCGGCAGCACGTCGGACGGCTCGAGTCCCTGGTGGACCGGCGTCACGCCGGTGAGGGCTCCGTGGAACACGAGCACGCCCGGCCCGGGCCGCTCCGCCAGCGCGTAGCCATGGCCGGTGAACTCCTTCAGGATGATGTTCCTGAACTGCACGTCGATCTTGCTGTAGAGCTCCGGCTGGATGCCCGGATGATCGGCGTCGGGATTGACCCACACCTCGATCGGCGCGACGAACACCTGGTCGAACTGCTTCCAGTCCACCCCGGGCCTGACATATCGCCACTGGTACTTCTGGTCGGGAAAGGGCTTCAGCTCCGAGTAGTTGCCGAGGAAGCCGGAGGCGCGGATGTTGGAGTCCGGGAGCAACGTCCCCTTGCCCGACACGGGCACGTCGGGCGCCGTCGCGTGGCTGACCGCGGCGACCCTGGCGCAGCCGGTGAGGGCGAGCAATGCCAGAGCCATCAGGATCGAACAGGTCCTCATCGATTGTCTCCGTTATCCGCGTGACCGGAACGTGCTATCGGGTCCAGTACAGGTGCTTGGATAGAATCCCGTCCTTCACCCGGATGTCCAGCTTGCCGTCAGGCGTGATGCTCATCTGTGCCGAATAGCTGCGACCATTGCGCGGCGAGTAGATCGTGCCGCCTTGCCAGCTGCCGTCGGCGGCCGGCGTGAATGACGAGAGTATCTCGAGCCCGAGGATCGGACGCGTGCGCAGGGCCGTGTTGCTGTTCTTCGCGTCGAGCAGCGGCTTGCCGTTGGGCTCCGGCTCCTGCAGCCAGACGATCTTGCCCGAGTAGGCGTTGCCCGAGCGCTCGATCCGGACCTTCGAATCGCGATTCTCCGTGAGCCAGGTCCCCGCGATGGCGTCCTCGCCAGCGGCCTGCAGGAGCGGCGCGTACATCATGAGCGCGATGCACAGGCTCGCGATGCGGACAGCGATTGATGAAGTGGGATGTCTTGTCATGGTCCGGCGAGTATCGACCCGTCAGGCGCCGGCGCGCGACGGCTCGCGTGTCGCGGCGCTGGCGGATGACCGCGAGGACTTCGTGTCCTCCCACTTCACGAACTTGAGGTCGAGAACGAAAATCGAATATATCACTGGCACCAGGATCAGCGTGACGAAGGTCGCGATGCTCAAGCCGCCGATCTGCGCGTAGCAAAGCGGCTGCCACAGCGGGCCGCCGTGGATGGCCAGTGGCATCAGGGCCAGCACTGTCGCACCCACCGTGATCAGCACCGGACGCAGGCGCACGATGCCGGCGTCGAGCAGGGCCTCGCGCAGCGGTTCGCCCTCCCGGCGCATCTCCTCGATGAAGTCGAACAGGACGATCACGTGGCTGATGATCACTCCGATCAGGCTCACGATGCCCAGGAAGGCCATGAAACCGAATGCGGTGTCGGTGAAGTAGAGCGCGGCGAGCGCGCCGGATATGCCATAGGGCACGGCGGCGAAGACGATCAGCGGCTTCGCGACGTGGCGGAACTGGAACACCAGCGCGAGGAAGATGAGCGCCACCGAGATCCCCATCACAGTGAGGAGCTGGCCGAAACCTTCCGTGGTTTTCGCCGCCTCGCCCGAGATCGACAGGCGATAGCCGGACGGCAGCGTCTTCTCGAACGCCTGGATCTTCTCGCGCAGCGGCTGGAACACCTCCGACGACAGTACGCCCGGGCGCGGAAATGCGAACACGGTGATCGCCCGCCCGTGGTCCTGGCGGCGGATGCGCTCCACCTGCATCCGGTAGTCCATCGACGCGACCTGGCGCAATGGGATCTTGTTCGTGTCCTCGGAGGCGAAGACGTACAGATTCTCGAGATCGGAGAGCTGCGCGCGCTCGCCCGGGCGCATGCGCATGATGATCGGAATCTGCTTCTCGCCCTCCCGCAGCGTGCCGACCTGGGTGCCGTTGATCGCGACGGCCGACGAAGCGGCGATGTCCTGGTTCGTGACACCCGAGAGATTGGCGCGATCCGGATCGATCTTCAGCTGTACCGTGAGCGACTCCTCGGCCCAGTCGTCGCGAACGCGCAGCGCGTTCGGGGAAGTGAGCACGATGTCCTTCAGCTGTTGTGCGAGTTTGCGCAAGGTGCGGATGTCGTCCTGCTGCCGGTCGGAGCCCGGCGCCACCACGCTGGAGATGCGAATCGCGACCGGATACTGCACCGGGTTGGTCTGCAGCTGGTGCACGTCGATGATGGCCCCGGGCACGCGCTGCGACAGCGCGTTCTGCAGGGCACCCACCAGCCTGGGAGTGTCCTCCTTGTCCCGCACCCGCACGATCAGCTGCGCGTAGTTCTGCTGCTGCAACTCGGGCGTGACGGAGAACCAGAATCGCGGTGCGCCCGAGCCGACGAACGCCGATATCGATTCGAGCACGTCGCGGGGCTTGCCGTCCGCGCCGGGCGTGGCCGCGCCGTACCGCGTGGCGACGTCCCGAATCACCTGCTCTGCCTCCGCCGCGGCCGCGTCGGTGCCCGACAGCGCCGAGCTGTTGCGTGTCCACACGTCGACGTACGACAGGTACTGCACGTCGTCGGGGAAGAAGGCGTTCTTCAGCTGATGCTTGAAGAAGCTGGCTGCGCCGAGGATCAGTGCAGAAGCGAGCAGCACGAGCCAGCGATGCTCGATGCAGAACGAGCCGACACGATAGTAGTAGCCGGAGAACCCGCGCGTGCGCCGCTCGTGGATGGAGATCTCGGCCCGGCGCGGAGCGCGCAGCAGGTAGAAGGCGAGGAAGGGGATGAAGGTCATGGAGACGATGCGCGAGGCCAGCAGCGCGCAGGCCATGACCACCGGCAGGCTCGCGAGGAAGTCTCCCTGGTTGCCGGTCAGGAGCGAGAGGGGCATGTATGCCGCGATGTTCGTGAGGGTCGCGAACAGGATCGCGGTGGCGAGGCGCGTGGGGCCGAGCCAGGCGGCCACCAAGGGAGGTTGGCCGGCCGCGAGCTCGCGCTTGATCGCGTCGCCGGCGACCACGGGATCATCCACCAGCAGGCCCAGCGCGATGATCAGCGTGGCGATCGAGACCTGTTGCAGTTCGATGCCGAGCAGGTGGATGGATCCGAAGGTCATCGCCAGGGTGATGGGGATCGCCAGCATCATCAGCGCCGCCGCCCGCCACTCCCAGAAGCCCAGCAACGCCACGATCACCACCAGGGCGATGGCCTCGTACAGCGCGTCCATGAACAGGTCGATGTTTTCCACCACCTGCTGCGGCTGATCGGAGGTACGCGCGATCACGAGGTCTTCGGGCAAGCGCGATCGCACCGCGCCCATCACCTTGTCCACCGCCGCGCCGAACGTGCCGATCTGCTCGCCCGCGCGCATCTGTACGGCCAGTGAAACGGCGCGGCCGCGCTGCCACTGCCCCTTGCCGTCGCGCCAGGTGTAGAAATTGAGCGAGCGGGGCGGGCTCTGGTAGCCGCGAAAGACTTCGGCCAGGTCGCGCAGGTAGACGGGCGTCGCGCTCCCGCCCCGGGCCACGATGACGTCGCCGATCTCGCTCTCGCTCGTGAACGAGCCGGACGGCTGTACCAGGACGTTCACGTCCTGCACCTGCAGCGAGCCGCCGGGAACGACCGTGTTGCGGGCACCCAGGATCTGCTTGATGCTGTCCGGTTTGATGCCGTAGGAGGCGATCTTCTCCTGCGAGTAGGCGAGGAACACCTGCTCCGGCAGCACACCCGCGCGCTGGACCTGGGCCACCTGTGGCACGGCCAGCAAGCTGCGCATGATCACGTCGCTGAATTCGGCCAGCTCGCGGTAGGTGTATCGGTCGCCTCCGGCCCGCGCAAGCTGACGTTCTGCATCCTGGGGGGCGCGGACCACCACGGCGGACCAGGCGTCGGGATGGAAGTGATAGACGCCCAGGCCGCTGCGCATGAACTCGTCGGTCAGCGCGAGGAGTGCTTCGTCCTCGGCACCGGTCGCGAAGTCGAGCCCGACGAAACCGGGCCCCTGCAGCGGTCGCGCGGCGCTCGCCGCCTGCCGGTCCTCGAGGAAGCGTTCGAACGCACCGAGACTGCGAACGACGATCGCCGGGCTGATCGAACGTGGCAGGCCGATCACGATGCTCGCGCGCTGCTGATCCCTCGGCACCTGCTGACGGCTCACCTCGATCGCACTGGCCACGTCGCGCGCGCGCAAGGCGAGTCCGGCACCGTCTTCCTTGGGGCTGGCCACGGTGAGCAGGACTGCGGAAGTCTCCCCGAAACCGCTGTTGAACTGGATCGGTCCGGCGCCCTGCGGCAAGCTGGCGTTGAGGCCGTTCAGCTTCAGGTTGATGTCGCTGAATTCCTTTTCCGCGTCCTTCACGCTCTCGGCGAGCTGGATCTGCACGATGGACACGCCGGGGAGCGTCAGCGACTTGATGCCGAAGCTGGTCGCATCGGGCGGGTGGATCACCGAGCTTTGTGCGGCAGTCTCTTCCACCGCGCGCGTGATCAGCTGTTCGACCTGCTCCGCGCTGGCTCCCGGCCAGGGTGTCACGACGGAAGCGACGCGCACGGGGATCTGCGGGTCCTTGCGCTTGGGCATGTGCTGGTAGCCGTACACGCCCCAGACCAGCAGGGCTGCCAGCAGTACCCAGGACACGGCCCGGTTCTCGACGAAGAAGCGCGCCGTATTGTGCCTGGCGAGGTCCGGATCGACGCTCGGTTCGCTGGCCAGGGCGCGTTCCTCGCCTAAGGGGTGATGCGAACCGCGGTACCGTCCGCGACGGTCGTCGCGCCCACCACGATCACGCGCTCGCCCCGCGCGATGCCGGACAGCACGGCAATGCGGTCACCGAGCACCTGGCCGAGTTGCACCGGACGCAATCGTGCGACCTGCTTGCCATCGGCCTCCGTCACCACGTAGACCGCGTACCCCGAAGCGTCGCCTTTGGGTCGAACGACCGCCTGCAGCGGTACCGCGAGGGCGGCAGGCGTCGGCGCACCGGCGTCACTGCCGACACTCAGTGCTGCCACCATGCCGTCCTTCAATTCCCCGCGCGGATTGGGAATGCTGACCTGGATCTCGTAGACGCGCGTCTTGGTGTCCGCCGCAGCGGCCACCGCGGTGACCTTCCCCGAGAACGTCCTGCCCGGCAACGACTCGGTGGTCACTTCGACCGTCTTGCCCGCCGTGACCTGCCCGAGCATCACGTCCGGCACGCTGAACACGACCTTCACCGAGGACAGGTCAGCCATCACGAACCCCACGGTGCCGGGGCCGACCAGCGCGCCCACCTCGATCTTCCGGCTCAGCAGCACGCCGCTCATGGGAGCGACCAGGTCGGTGTAGGCCAGGTTCAGTCCGGATTCGTCCAGTTGCGCCTTTGCTCCCATGACGGAGGATTGCGCCGTCTCGTATTCGCGCTTGGCCGAATCGTAGTCGGGCTGGGTGATGCTCTGCGTCGCCATCAGGGCCGTGGCGCGCTTGAAATCCTCGGACGCCTTCTCCAGCGAGGCGTTGGCCTTGCCAAGGTTCGCTTTCGAGGTCGTGACCTTGTCGAGGTATTCCTGGTCACGCACCTTGGCGAGGACGGCGCCTTTCACGACGGTGTCACCTTGCTGGACTGGCCGCATTCCACCATCCGCTCCTCGCACCTGGAGGATGCGGGCGATGTAGCCGTTCACCTTGAATGAAACATCCACCTGGGTGTTCGGCGTCACGTTCGCCGAGTAACGAATGGCGTCGGTCCCGGACGCCGCGCCGGCGGGGCCTGCCGCCTGGACGCGCACCGCCACCCAGTCGGCCTCCGGTTCGGGCGGATCGCGATGGCAGGCAGCCAACGCGAGGCCAAGGCCCAGCCAGAGCGCATGCGAAGCGCTGATTCTCATCCCTGGCCCAGGGCCTTCTCCAGCTGCGCCTGCGCCGTGTACAGGGACAGCAGCGCCTGCTGGTACTCGCTGTTGGCATCCGCCAGTTCCGAGGCGGCCTGAAGCACGTCCTTCAGCAGAACGGAGCGCTGGCGGTACTGGTTCATGAGCACCCGCAGTTTCTCGCGGGCGGCCGCCTGCGCGAGCTCTGTAACCTTGATCAGCTCGCGCGCCTCCTTCACCTGGCGGATGCGGGAGTCCACCTCGATGCGGACCTGCGACTCCACGTCGAGTATGTCGTTCTGCGCCTGCAGGACGTCGGCGCCCTTCTTCTGCAGGTTGTCGGACGTCTTGCCCCAGTCGAACACCTGCCATCTCAATTCCACGCCGACGGTCCAGATCTCCGGCGGGATGAACTCGGTGTTGAACAGGCGCGAGTAGCGCATGACCAGGTTCAGGTCCGGCAGGTATCCGGCCTGCGTGGCCCGATAGCCGGTCTGCGCGTGCCTCAACTTGAGCTTCGCCTCCTGCAGGTCCGGTCGCTGCGAGAGCGCCGCCTGCTCCGCACTCGTTGGGTCCGCGGCCTGCGGCGTGACCGCCGGGGCGGCGACCACCGAGAAGGCCGTCTTGACGTCGCGGCCGAGGAGATCGTTGAAGCGTTCCTGCTGCGTCTGCAGGGCATTGCGCTCGGAGCGGGCCTTGTGCTCCGAGCGCGCGAGGCGTGCCTGGGTCTCGAGACTCTGGTACTCCAGCGCGACCTTCTGCTGGACGTAGGTCGCCACGAGTTGCGACAGCTCGCGGTAGAAGACGATCGATTCCTCCGTGGCCTGCAGCGAGCTCTGGGTCTTCAGGATCTCGTAGTACTGCTGTTTCACCTGCTTCACGATCTCCTGCCGACTCGACCGCAGCTGCTCCTGCGCCATGGATTGCTGGATGGTGTGCTGGTCCACTTCGAGACCGATGCGATAGAGCTGCAGGAGCGGCTGGCTGATGCTGGCCGAAACCGCGGGCGTGAAGCCCGATTGCGAGGGCAGTGCCGTCGTGGTCGAAGGGATGGGGCCGATGCCCGGATAGGTTCCCCACTGTCCCGGGTTGACCTGGAACTGCTGCGATTGCAGGTTGTGCGAGCCCGAGGCATTCAGGGCGAGCGCCGGCAGTTGCTGCGTGCGTGTCGCGGCCAGGCTGTTGGTCGCCTTCTGCACGTCGAGCGAGGCGTTGCCGAGCTTGCGGTTGGCCTTGAGCGCCAGCTCCAGCGCCTGGTCGAGCGTCAGCGCCGGGGCGGTTTCTCCCAGCGAGGCCTGTGCGCCGGCGGGACCGCAGGCGAGCAGCAGCAGGCATCCGAGAGCCGTTGCAGCGGCGGCGACCGTGACGCCGGTGCGGGACCCCGGGGCAACGACGGGAAGGACCTGCAAACGCGCGCTCGCCATGCTCGGCAGTATTTTTTTGCCCGTGACGCGGCATTTCAGCAGAGTTTCCACGAAATCGCCACTGCAGGTTCTGTATGCCTGCCCGACTGCGCACGACCGATGAAGTCTCCGCCCGGCGCCCATGCGGCTGATAGAATCCGGCCGGTACGCCGTGGCCCTGGGGTGGACCGCCATGCTGCTGACCCTGGCCTCGCGGGCGCATCGAACCTGCGGGCGGCCATCCTCCGGTGCTCGCCGCTTGCGGCGGCCGGGGCGGATCGGGGGCAGGAGTTCCCTTTGCTCGGCGGCCGTTGCGTTGGCGACCGGCGTCATCCAGCCGGTGGATGGCGATTCACCTGATTTTCCGAAAGCGCAATCGAGGACGTATCGCATGAATGCTCCAGCCAGCGTCAGCCAACTCTCCGCCAGCGGCATGCAACGCGAGATCGTCGAGATGGCGATTCCGACCGACGACCGCGTCTGGGTGCCGCAGGCCCCGGATGTCTGGTTCCGTCCGCTGATGCTCAACACGGTCACCGGGCAATGGTGGAATCTGCTGCGCGTGACCAAGACCGGCGTGCTGAGCCGCCATCGTCATCCGTCCCTGGTGACCGGCCTGGTGCTCAAGGGCCGCTGGCGTTATCTCGAGCATGATTGGATCGCGGAGGAAGGGGGCTTCGTCTACGAGCCGCCGGGCGAGGTGCACACGCTGATCGTGGACCCGCCCACGAAGGAGATGATCACGTTCTTCAACGTCAACGGCGCCATGGTGTACGTCGACGAGCAGGGCAACACCGTTGGCTACGAGGACGTGCACACCAAGATCGACATGTGCCGCGCGCACTACGAGAAGGTCGGGCTGGGCGCGGACTACGTGGACAGATTCATTCGCTGAACAGGAACACGAGGAGACAGTGATGACGAAGGCAGTGCGATTCCACAAGACAGGCGGCCCCGAGGTTCTCGTGTACGACGACGTCGAAGTCGGTGCGCCGGGCGAAGGCCAGGCAAGAGTCAAGCACAACGCGGTGGGCCTCAACTTCATCGATACGTATCACCGGTCCGGCCTGTATCCGCTTCCGCTGCCGAGCGGTCTCGGCCTCGAAGGCGCGGGCGTGGTGGAGGCCGTCGGACCCGGCGTCGATTATCTGAAGGCGGGCGATCGCGTCGCCTACGCGGGCGGCCCACCCGGCAGCTATTCGGAGGTGCGGCTGATCCCCGCCGACCGCCTGGTGAAGATTCCCGACGGCATCACGGACATGCAGGCCGCCGCGATGATGCTCAAGGGTCTCACCGCCCAGTACCTCATCCGCAGCACCTACCCCGTGAAGGCGGGTCAGACTGTGTTGTTCCACGCCGCTGCCGGCGGGGTCGGCCTCATCGCCGGCCAGTGGCTGAAGGCGCTCGGCGTCACCACCATCGGCACTGTCGGCTCGGACGAGAAGGCGAAGCTCGCCAAGGCGCACGGCTACGATCACACGATCGTGTACACCCGCGAGAACTTCGCCGAACGCGTGAAGGAGATCACCGGCGGCGCGAAGCTCCCGGTCGTGTTCGATTCCGTGGGCAAGGACACCTTCATGGGTTCGCTCGACTGCCTGCAGCCGCGCGGCATGCTCGTGGTGTTCGGCAACGGCTCCGGTCCGGTGAGCGGTTTCGACCTGAACCTGCTGTCGAAGGGTTCGTTCTATGTCACCCGACCGACGCTCATGACGTACACGGCGAAGCGCGCCGATCTCGTGGCGGCCGCGAACGAACTGTTCGACGTGGTCAAGTCGGGGAAGGTGAAGATCGAGGTCAACCAGAAGTTCGCGCTCAAGGATGCGAAGCAGGCCCACCTCGATCTGGAAGGGCGCAAGACGACGGGATCGACCGTGCTGATTCCGTAGCACGCATCCGGTGGTGAGGCGGGGCGGCCGAAGAGCCGCTCCGCGCAAGAACAACAATCGGGAGGGGAGATGATCGAAGACCTGAAGGGCAAGGTGGTGCTCGTCACGGGCGCCAGCACCGGCATCGGTGCCGCGGCAGCCATCGAGTTCGGACGTCACGGCGCACACGTCGCCGTCCACTACAACTCGAGCAAGGCGGAGGCCGAGAAGGTCGCGGCGGAAATCCAGAAGGCCGGCGGCAAGGCGACGGTCATCCAGGGCGACGTGAGTTCGAGCGCGACGTGCAAGGCGATCGTCGATCGCACCGTCGAAACGTTCGGTCGCATCGACGTGCTGGTCAACAACGCGGGCGGCCTGGTGCAACGCGTGCCGGTGGGCGATCTCACGGACGAGTTGTTCGACCAGGTCCTGTATCTGAACGTACGATCCGCGCTGATGTGCATCGCGGCGGCGGTGCCGCACATGCGCAAGTCCGGCGGAGGCAAGATCATCAACGTGACCTCCGTTGCCGCGCGCCATGGCGGCGGTCCCGGCGCGGTCCTGTATGCGGGTTCCAAGGGTTTCGTCAGCACGATGACGCACGGCCTCGCCAAGGAACTGGTCAAGGACAACATCCGCGTCAATGCCGTCGCGCCGGGCGTCATCTACACGCCCTTTCATGATCGCTACTCGAGCCCGCAGATGCTCGAGGGCTTCAAGGCCACCATCCCGATGAATCGCATCGGTACCGCGGACGAATGCGCCGGCGCGTTCCTGTTCCTCGCGTCGGACCAGATGAGCGGCTACGTGACGGGGCAGATCCTCGAGGTGAACGGCGGGCAGTACATGCCCTGAAAACTCGTGACTGGCAACTGGTGCAGGGCCTGCCAGTCACCAACCCGAAGGGACAAGACATGTTCGATCTCACAGGCAAGGTAGCCCTGGTCACCGGCGCATCGCGCGGACTGGGCTGGGGCATGGCGCAGTCGCTCGCAAAGGCCGGCGCCACGGTCGTGTTGAATGCGCGCGACAAGGCGGCGCTCGAAGGGCGGCTCGGCGAGTTGAAGGCCGCGGGGCTGAAGGGCGAAGTGGCTGCCTTCGACGTGAGCGACGAGGCTGCCGCAGTCGCCGCGGTCGCTGGCATCGCGAAGCGCCACGGGCGGCTGGACATCGCAGCGCTCAACGCAGGCATCCAGCATCGCAAGCCGATCACGGAGTTCGAGACGGCCGACTTCCGGCGAGTGCTCGAAACCAACCTGACCGCCGTGTGGGTGCTCGCGCGCGAATGCGCCCGCATCATGATTCCGGCGAAGCGCGGGCGCATCATCATGACCGGCTCGGTCAGCGCCTTCACGGCGCGCCCCACGATCTCGGCCTACATCGCCTCCAAAGGAGCGGTGCATGCGTTCACCCGCGAACTCGCGATCGAACTCGCGCCGCACAACATCACGGTCAACTCGATCGCCCCCGGCTATTTCGCCACCGAGATGAACACCGCACTGATCGAGAACAAGGAATTCAACGACTGGGTGTGCAAGCGCACGCCCGCCGGACGCTGGGGTCGAGTCGACGAGATCGGTCCGCCCTGCGTGTTTCTCGCCTCGGACGAGGCGTCGTACGTGAACGGCCACATACTGACCGTGGATGGCGCCTTCACTGCGTCCATGTAGCAGTCGCAGGGTAGTGCACGCGAGCGTTTCGATTCGCGATTCGAAGAACACACCAGGAGGAGAACGACCATGGCGGAGAAGTTCCGCGTCGGCATCACGCGCGACAACCTGAAGGCCGACGGCAAGCCGATCTTCGACGAGTCGGCGCTCAAGGTTCTCGACGACCCCCGGATCGAATGGGAGTACGTGGCGCAGAAGGAGTCCGAGGTCTCGCCGGAATCGGCGGCCCGATACGACGCCATGGCCGTGATGCTGGGGAGGGTCACGCGAAAGTCGCTGTCGGGGGCCGACCGCCGGTTGAAGCTCGTCTCGCGCTTCGGTGTCGGCTACGACACCGTGGATGTTTCCGCCTGCACCGACAATGGCGTGCTGCTCTGCATCGCGCCCGACGGCGTACGGCGGCCAATGGCCACCTCGGTAGTCACCTATGTCCTGATGCTCGCGCAACGGGTGCTGATCAAGGACCGCCTCACGCGCGAAGGCCGCTGGCAGGAACGAGTCGATCACTTCGGGACGGGGCTTTCGGGTCGCGTGCTCGGCTCCGTGGGCGTCGGGAACATCGGGTCCGAGGTGTTTCGCCTCGCCGCGCCGTTCGGCATGAAGCACATTGCCTGCGATCCGTACGTCACGCAGGAGGCGGTCGCGCCGCTCGGCGTGCAACTCGTCGACATGGACACGCTGTTCCGTGAAGCGGATTTCCTGGCGGTCAATTGCCCGCTCAACGAACAGACGCGCAAGCTCGTGGGCGCGAAGCAGTTCGCACTGATGAAACCCACGGCGTTCTTCATCAACACCGCGCGCGGGCCGATCGTGGACGAGGCGGCGTTGCACGAGGCGCTCGTCAACCGCCGCATTGCCGGCGCCGGCATCGATGTGTTCGAAGTGGAGCCCGCTCCGGCGGACAATCCGCTGTTCAAGCTCGACAACATCATCGTGACGCCGCACCACATCGGCCTGACGGACGAGTGCATCAACACCATCGCTGCGAGCGTGTTCCACGCCTGCAAGGAACTCGCGAACGGCCGGGTGCCGAAGAACGTGGTGAACCAGCAGGTGCTGGGACGCGTGCCGTATTTCCACAAGTAGCGTTCGTCGGAGCGGCGTTCGCCCCCATCCCCACCTTCCCGCGCTGTTGCGGGGGAAGGAACGTACATCCCCTCCCCCGGCAATGCCGGGGGAGGGTCAGGGTGGGGGCCATGAAGCTCCTCCACCGGACAACAGGAGAGCCCGATGCGTGACAACCCCGTGAAGCAGAAGCTCAAGCAAGGTAAGGCCGTATTCGGCACCATGGCGTTCGAGTTCTTCGTGCCCGGACTGCCGCAGATGGTGAAGGCGGCGGGTGCCGAATTCATCCTGTTCGACATGGAACACAGCGGGCTCGGCTACGAGACGCTGAAGGAGCTGATCGCCGGCTGCAGGGGTATCGGCCTGGTCCCCATGGTGCGGGTGCCGTCCGCGCAATACCAGTTCATCGCACGCGCACTCGACATCGGTGCCATGGGCATCATGGTGCCGATGGTCGCGTCGGCGGAGGAAGCCGAGTTCATCGTCTCGTGCACGCGCTATCCGCCGCAGGGACGTCGCGGTGCTGCGTTCGGTTTCTCGCACGACGACTTCGAGGGCGGCGACGTGGCGGAGAAGATGCGGCTCGCCAACGAGCGCGTGGTCGTGATGCCGCTCATCGAGACGAAGGAAGGCATCGAGAACATCGACCGGATCGCGGCCGTGCCGGGCGTGGACGTGCTCTGGCTGGGGCACTTCGACCTGACCAATTTCCTGGGCATCCCGGCCCAGTTCAAGCACGCGAAGTACGTGAAGGCGATCGACAAGCTGTGCGCCGCGGCGAGGAAGCACGACAAGGTACTCGCGTGCATGTCGGGGTCCGACGAGTGGAGCCGCGAGTACTGGGAAAAGGGCTTCCGGTTGTTCGCCGCGGGCGTCGACGCCCACCTGCTGCAAAGCGCCCTGCGGCAGAGCCTCGCCACCTTGAATTCGCTCGATTCAGCGAAATCGAAGCGCGGCGGGAAGAAGCGGTGAGCGCGATGCGCGACAACCCGGTCAAGACGAAGCTGCTCGCGGGCGGACACGCCTTCGGTTTGTTCGCGATGGAATTCTTCACGCCGGGTTTTCCGCAGATCGTGAAGGCTGCGGGCGCCGAGTTTGTCCTGTTCGACATGGAGCACTCGGCGGCCGGCATCGACGTGATGAAGACCCAGATCGCGCTGTGTCGCGGCCTGGGGCTGGTGCCGATGGTGCGCGTGCCCCAGGCGCAGTATCACTTCATCGCGCGACTGCTCGATGCAGGCGCCATGGGCATCATGGTGCCCATGGTCGAAACCGTGGAACAGGCCGAACTGATCGTCCGCAGTGCGCATTTTCCGCCGACGGGGCGGCGCGGCGCGGCCTTCGGGATCGCCCAGGACGACTACATCGGCGGCAGCGTTCCGGACAAGATCGCCGGGGCGCACGAGCGCACCTTGCTCATGCTGCAGATCGAGACGGAAACGGGCCTTGCGAATCTCGACGCCATCGTTTCGGTTCCGGGCTTCGATTCGCTGTGGATAGGCTTTCTCGATCTGTCGAACTTTCTCGGCGTCCACGGCGACTACCAGCATCCGAAGTATCTGGCAGCCATCGATCGCGTCGTCGCGGCAGCACGCAAGCACGGCAAGGTGCTGGGCACCGCGGCGCCGAGTGAGGCGTTCGCGGAGGACTACTATGCAAAGGGCTTCCGCATGATCGCCCATGCCTCCGATTTCGGATTGATGCAATCGGCACTGTCACAGCGGTTGCAGGCACTGACGAAATACGCCAAGGAGCACCCTTGAGTCGCCGCGCGTCCCGCCATCAACCAACCCGTCAGGAGATTCCCATGATCAAGGCGCTGTCGCTTTCGGCACTCGTCGTCATCGCCCTCGTGGCCTGCGGCAAGAAGGAAGAACCGTCCGCCGCCAGCCAGGCGCTGGATGCCGCCAAGAGCTCCGCCGACAAGGCGATGGATTCGGCCAAGGACGCGGCCTCGGCCGCGGGCGATGCCGCGAAGGAAGCCGCCACCGCTGCGAAGGAAGCGGCCAAGGAGGGCGCCGACAAAGCCGCCGAAGCGGCCAAGAATGCAGCCGAGGCCACCAAGGACGCCGGCCGGGAGGCGGTGACCAAGGCCGCCGACGCCACGCAGGAAGCCGCCGAGAAAGCCAAGGAAGCCGTCAAGAAGTAGCGACCGACCGCGCGCCGACGAGTGGTGCGACCGGGCCGAACGTGGTTTGCGAGGAGAGGTGGATCATGAAGACGAGGACAACCCTATGCATCGTCGCCGCCGCTCTCGCGTCGATCCTGTCCGGCGCCGCGGCCGCGCAACAGCCGATCACGCTGCACGGTGCGGTGCAGTTCGGCGACGAGCATGCGTTCAACAGGACGCTGCTCAAGTTCGAGGAGCTGACGAAGAAGTACTACGGCAAGCCGCTCAACTTCGTGCTCCATCGCAACAGCGAACTGGGCACCGAGAAGGACTACTTCGCGTACCTGAACCAGGGGATCTCGGTGGACTACGCGGTGGTTTCTCCGTCGCACATGTCCACCTTCGCGAAATCGGCGCCGCTGATGGACATGCCGTTCCTGTTTCGCGACACCGATCAATGGAGCAAGGTGCTCGAGGCGGATGCGCTGAAGCCGATCGCGGACGAAGTCGCGAAGAAGGCCGACGTGATGATCCTCGGCTATGCCGGCGGCGGTACGCGCAACCTGATCGTGAACAAGCCGGTGCGCAACATGCAGGAACTGAAGGGCCTGTCCATCCGTGTGATGGGCGCTCCGGTTCAGACGAAGATGTTCCAGGCGATCACGGCTTCGCCCACCGTCATCGCCTACACGGAGATCTACAACGCGATTCAGACCGGCGTCATCCAGGCCGCCGAGAACGAGGCGGCGGGCCTGGAGCAGATGAAGTTCTATGAAGTGGGCCCGAACATCTCGCTCACGAAGCACGCGATCACCGTGCGGCCGGTGTGCTTCTCCGGCAAGACCTTCCGCCGGCTGCCGAAGGATCTGCAGGACGCCATCGTCAAGGCGGGTCGCGAAGCCGGCGCGTACGGCCGCAAGCTGGAATCCAGCGAAGACCAGCAGCGGCTGCAGCGGCTGGAGAAGGAAGGCAAGTTGAAGACCTACGTGTTCACCGATCGCGACCAGCTCCTGAAGCTCGCCGAACCTATCAAGCAGGGTTACGCGAAGGAAGTGGGCGCGGAGGCGGTGCTCGCGAGCATCAATGCGATCAAGTAGGCGAGCCCCCACCCTGGCCCTCCCCCACGAGCGTCCGCTCGCGGGGGAGGGAATGTACCCACCCGCGGTGTCGACTACTTGCTCCCTCTCCCCCGACTATGTCGGGGGAGGGTTGGGGAGGGGGCCAGGCGCTGCTTTCGATGGCCGAGGCGCACATCCGTATGAGCCAAGGAGAGCCGCGTGATCTCCTCCTTCATCGATGCCCTCTACCGAACGCTGCAAGTCCTGCTGACAGCGCTGATGGGACTGTTGATCGTGCCCGTCGTGTTGCAGATCTTCTCGCGATTCACCGACGTCATCCCGCGCTACATCTGGACCGAAGAGGCGGCGCGCTTCTGCTTCATCTGGATCATCATGCTCGGCTCCATGATCGCCGTGCGCGACGACACGCACTTCGATCTCGAAGTGCTGCCGACGCCCAAGACCGCACGTGGTCGTGCGCTGGCGCGCCTGATCCGTCATGGGGCGATGTTGCTAGTGGCGCTCACCTTCGTCTGGTTCGGTTACAGCTTCGCGCTGTTCGGCTACGAACAGGAATCCGAGCTCTCGGGGCTCAACATGCTCGCCATCCATGTCGCCTGGCCGCTGGCCGGCGCGGTGTACGTGATCTTCCTCGGCGAGAAGATCGTCCAGGATCTGCGGCTGCATCGGAGCGGCGAGGATGAGTAGCGCCCAGGTGGCGCTGCTGCTGTTCGGCGTGTTCTTCGCGCTGCTGCTGGTCCGCGTACCGGTGGCCTTCGCGCTCGGGCTCGCCTGCGTGCCGGTGTTCTTCATCGACGAGCGGTTGACGCCCTTCCTGCTGCTGAACGAGATGCTGAAGTCCTACAACTCGTTCCTGCTGCTCGCGATCCCGTTCTTCCTGCTCGCCGCCAACCTGATGAATGCCGCCGGCATCACCGAGAAGCTCATCAAGCTGGCGCGGTCCATCGTGGGCCACCTTCCGGGCGGTCTGGGCCACGTCAACGTGGTGGTGAGCATGCTCTTCGCGGGCATCTCGGGTTCGAGCACCGCCGAGACCGCGGGCGTGGGCGGCGTGCTCATCCCCGCCATGAAGCAGCAGGGGTTCGACGCCCGGTTCTCGTCGGCACTCACGGCCTGTGCCTCGGTGATGGGCGTGATCATCCCCCCGAGCATCCTGATGGTGGTCTGGGGCGGCGTGATCTCCGTATCCATCGGCGGGCTCTTTCTCGCCGGCGTGCTGCCGGGAATGTTGATCGGCCTGTCGCTGATGGTGGTGGTGGTGATCTATGCGAAGCTGCGCGGATATCCGATCCACAAGCGCGCAACGCTCGCCGAGTTCGGCTCGGCACTGTTGCACGCGCTCCTGCCGCTGGCCACGCCGGCCATCATCGTCGGCGGCATCGTCGGCGGTTTCTTCACGCCCACCGAGGCCAGCATTGTCGCGGTTCTGTACGCGCTCCTGCTCGGTACCGTCGTGTACCGCACCGTCCCTGTTCGGGCGATCCCGAAGGTGCTGTACGAGTCGGCGCGCTTCGCTGCGATCTCGCTGTTCTGCATCGGCACCGCGTCGGCGTTCGGGTGGCTGCTCGCGTACTTTCGCATTCCGCAGGTATTCGTCGACTGGGTCTCGGGCTGGGGCGGCGGACCGATCAGCGTGGGCTTCATCATCGCGGGCGCGTTTCTCGTGATCGGCTGTTTCATCGACGCGATCCCCGCGATCATCATCCTGGGGACCATCCTTGCGCCGCTCGCGATGAGCGTGGGGATGCACCCGATCCATTTCGCCATCGTCGGCGTCATCTCCATCGCCTTCGGACTGGTGACGCCGCCCTACGGCCTGTGCCTGATGATCGCCTGCGCCATCGGCAAGGTCACGATCCGCGAAACCCTGAAGGACGTGCTCGTTCTGCTGGTGCCGATGCTCGGCGTGCTGACCTTCGTGATCCTGTTCCCCGAGGCGATTCTTGCATTGCCCCGGTGGTTGATGCCGAAGTTCGTCAAGTGAAGGAGGTCCGTTCATGACTCATGTACAACCAACAGGCGCCTGCATGGGCGCCGACCTCACCGGGGTGGATCTGTCGCAACCGCTGACCGACGCGACGTTCGAGGAGATCCGCGAAGCCCTGCACGAACATCACGTCATCGTGCTGCGCGGCCAGTCGCCGTCGTTGTCCCCCGAGCGGTTTCTCGCGTTCGCCGGCCGCTTCGGCCGACCCGAACCGCACGTGCTCGACCAGTTCCACCACCCGGTGCATCCGGACATCCTGATCCTGTCGAACGTGAAGAAGGACGGCGAGCCGATCGGGTTGGCCGATGGCGGCACCTATTGGCATACCGACTATTCGTATCTGGATGTGCCGGCGCGTGCGACCGTGCTCTACTCGATCGATGTCCCGCAGGTGGGCGGCGACACGCTGTTCGCCGACCAGGAGCAGGCGTACGCCGATCTGCCCGAATCGACGAAACAGCGCATCGAAGGCCTCGTGACGCTCAACCTCTACGGCAACCGCGACGATCTCGATCCGGTGTCGCGCACCATCGCCTATCCGCTGACCGACGAGCAGAAGGAGAAGCGCAGCATCTCGGTGATCCGTCATCCGCTGGTGCGGCGTCACCCTTACACGGGCCGCAAGGCGCTCTACGCCGTATCCGGCACCTCCTTCGCCATCGAGGGCATGCCCGACGATGAGGCGCTGACCCTGCTGCGCGAACTGGCGGCGCATTCGACCCAGCCCAAGTACCAGCATCGCGTGAACTACGGTGTTGGCGATGTCGTGGCCTGGGACAACGCTTCGGTGCTGCATTCGGCGACGCTCACCGACCCGAAATATGCCCGGACGCTATGGCGGATCACCACCAAGGAAGCTGCAAGACCTCTCGGTTGACGGGTGAATCGGGCACCATTTTGGCGCAGGAGCGCTGAATTCGGTTGCCTTCGGCCCCTCGAGAGCGCAAACTCGCACCGTCGGAGTCGTTGTCGGTAGTCCTCCAGCACTTCCCTCGGTCCCTCGCGTCCGTCACGGATGCGCCTCGAAGGTCTCTCCCGATCAGTGATTTCATGCCCCGCGCGGATCCGCGCGCGGCCACGCCTTACCGGGAGCATACATGGCCTCTGGCACCGTAAAATTCTTCAATGCCACCAAGGGATTCGGTTTCATCTCTCCGCAGGACGGGTCGAAGGATGTGTTTGTTCACATCTCGGCCGTTGAACGCGCCGGCTTGACCACGCTCGCCGAGAATCAGCAGGTTTCCTTCGACACCGAAGCCGGCCGTGACGGTCGCGTTTCCGCCGTCAATCTGAAGCCGCTCTGAACGCCGCTCGAGCGGCGTTTCCTGTCTTCCCACTGCCGGGCCGCGTCGGCCGTCCGGCCTATTCCCATTGCGCCTGCACGGTTCCTGCCGCGCCGGCGATCATTTGGAGGTATCCGCCATGGCGAAGGAAGAACTCGTCGAACTAGAGGGTGTGGTCAACGAGGTGTTGCCCAACACCATTTTTCGAGTGACGCTCACCAACGGATTCGAAGTCACCGCGTACGCATCGGGAAAGATGCGCAAGCACCGCATCCGGATTCTCGCGGGTGACCGCGTGACGCTCGAGATGTCGCCCTACGACCTGTCCAAGGGTCGCATCAGCTTCCGTCACAAGGACGAGCGCGCCGGCCCGCCGTCGAGCTTCCGTCCGGCGCATCTGCGCGCGAGATAGATCCGCTGCTTCAGTCGTTGATCGACACCACCGCCACCGCGTAGGCGCCCAGGGTCAGTCCGGACCCGGCAGGAAGTGCCTTCCAGGAGCCCTGGAATTTCGCGGGAGCGGTCGTGGCAGTGACGAAGCTGTTCTCGTCCAGCACCGCGGCGAATGCCGCGCCGGTCGCACCGGACAACGCGACCTTCTGATTCCCGGCGGTGAGATTCGCCAGCCACAGATTGGTGCCGCCCTTGCCGCGGACCGCGAGGCATTCGACCTTCGCGGAATTCGACGACGTAGCGGCGACCAGCTTCGCGCCCATCGCTCGCGCTAAGCCGCTGAGCACGTGGTACGCGGGATACACGGCCGCACCGTCGAGTTCGTCGTAGTACGGCTGCGCGTTGTCGGTCTTGCGATAGATGAGTCCCAGCGGACCGGTGGGTGCGCCGATGGTGATCGTTTCCACGCCCTCGCGTGCAAGGGTCGCGATGTACGCCAGCGTCCATGCAGCGCCGAACAGGCCGCGTTGCCGCGGATCCATCTTCGGCAGGCACACGCGTTCGTTGTCCGGATTCGGCGTGACGGCGGATCCGTGCGGATTGTCGCGGCAGCCGATGGCGCTCGGGCCGACGCGATGGGGCGTCTTGCCGATGAACGAGCGGGCCGTACTCACCTGAAACGGCAAGGCCTCGTGCGTCTCCATGACCGATCGGTCGTCGGCCGCATGCACGACGGGGCAGGTGGTGTTGGTGACGAAGTCCAGCAGCTCCGCCGGCGGATGCTTGCGGTTGAGTTCCGTGAAGAACGAGAACATCCCGCCACCGAGCTTCATGCCCGGGAAAGCCGCGCGCGCCGCGGCGTACAACTTGTCGAGAGGTGGCGCCGGCGGTCGCGCACCTGCAGGCAGCACTGACTTGAGATCGCCGACGGGACATACGACGACAGCGGCGAGTTTCAGGCCGGCTTCCTTTACCAGCTTTGCGACGCCCGCCAGTTCCTTGGCGTACTGGTCGAGGCTCGCGACCACGATCTCCAGGACGCACTCGGCGCGCGTCTGTTCGCAGAGCAGGCGATAGCCGTAGAGTTCCTTCGAGCCGTGCTTCGCGCGCGGATCGAAATGGCACACGAGCAGTCTCGGGCCGATGCCCTTGAGCAGCGCCACCCGCCTGGCCGCATGGCCGATCTCATCCGCAGGTACGCCGAGTCCCACGGGCGGCATGAAGTTGCGAGTGGCAGCGCCGAGCTTCACTTCGACGCCACTGCCGCTTCCCGACTTCGCCGCCTTGGGGACGTTGCCTGACAGCGAGAACCGGATCGACTGTTTCACGGCTTCACCAGCCTTCAACGTATAGGGCCACGGCAGTGCGAGTGGCCGCACGTAGGTCTTGAACGACGCATCCGTCCAGTTGCGGTGGTCCTCCATCTCCCACGTATCGCCTTCCATTCGCACCGTGGCCTTCACGCCGGGCAACACTTCGTGCGAGAGCGAACGGATGTGGAGGAACGGCTGGATCGGATTCACCAGCTTGGGGAAGATGGATTTCTCGACCCTGCCGTCCACGTGCTCGACTTCGACCTTGTGGCCGACCACGCCTTTCAGCGGATGCAGCACCACGAATCCGGTACGGGCCGTGAGGAAATCGGCCTTCGGCACCGCGGTACCGTTGAAGTCGAGACTGCCATCGGCGCGCCCCTCGATCACGATGTCGAACGCGATCTCCATCGTGCCGCGCCCGCATACGGCGTGATACGACACCGAGAACCCGTCGGCGCGCTGGTCGACCTTCAGGTTCGTCACCTTGGGCACGTAGGTGCCCCAGTTCTCGTCGCGGACCAGGAATGCCAGGGCGCGCACCGCCTCGACGCCATTCACCTTGAGATAGCGCAGCGCGCCGTTGTCGAGTTCGACCGTGAGCGGCCCGGCCTCGAGCACGCGGCCCGGAGCGTCCGGCTGTTCGGTACCGCAGAGCTTGATGGCGCGCGAGGCGGTGGGTGTCTTCATGGCAGGTTTCCTATTGAACGACCTTCTCGGTGGAAGGCTCGATGATGACGGCGCGATTCATGTCGACGGCGAGCTCGATGGCCTCGCCGGGCTGCGAGACGTCATGGGCCTGGAGCTCCGCCACCATCTCCACTCCGCCCAGCTTGAAGGTGGCGTACGTGCGGGCGCCGGTCGGTTGCACCAGGTCGATCGAGGCGGCGCAACGAGCCAGCCCCTCGCGCATGTCCCCGTCGCGCGCGCGGCTCACGTGCTCGGGCCGGAGACCCAGCACGATGGGTTTCCCCGAAAAGGCCGCCAGCTTGTCGTGGCGCGAGGGCGGCAGGATCAGTACCGCGCTGTCACCGACGCGCACAGCCAGCCGCCCGCCCACGCTCGCGATCTCCGCATCGACGAAGTTCATGGATGGCGAACCCAGGAACCCCGCAACGTACCGGGTCGCCGGCCGCTCGTAGAGATCGAGCGGCGCCCCCTGCTGCTCGATCTTCCCGTCGCGCAGCAGGACGATGCGATCGGCCATGGTCATGGCCTCGATCTGGTCGTGGGTGACGTAGATCATCGTCTTGCCCAGTTCCAGGTGCAGGCGCTTGATCTCGCTTCGCATCTCGTCGCGCAGTTGCGCGTCGAGATTGGACAGCGGTTCGTCGAACAGATACAGCCGCGCATTGCGGACGATGGCGCGGCCGATGGCAACACGCTGCAACTGGCCCCCCGACAACTGGCGCGGGTAGCGTTGAAGCAGGTGATCGATGGCGAGCATCTGTGCGGCGCGTTGCACCTTCGGTTCGATCTCGCCCGACGGCGTCTTGCGCGCGCGCAGACCGAAGGCGATGTTGTCGAACACGGTCATGTACGGATAAAGCGCGTAGTTCTGGAACACCATCGCGATGTCGCGGTCGCGCGGTGGATCCTCGGTGACGTTCTGGCCGCCGATCTCGATCGTGCCCGAATCGGCGTCCTCGAGCCCCGCGATGGTTCTCAACAGCGTGCTCTTGCCGCAGCCGGACTGGCCCACGAGCACCGTGAACTCGCCGGCGGGGATCTCGAGGTCGACGCCCTTTACCGCGTGCACCTGCCCGTAGTACTTGTGGAGCTGCTGGATTCTCAGATCTGCCATCGGAGCCTCAACCTTTGACCGCGCCAAGCGAGATGCCGCGCACGAGATACCGCTGCATGAACCCGACGATGATGAATATGGGCACGGTGCCGAGAACCGACATCGCGGAGATCTTGGCCCAGAAGTTGGACTGCCCGCCGAAATAGTGCGTGACCTGGACCGTGTAGGTGGTGACCTCCGTGCGGGTCAGCACCAGCGCGAAGATGAAGTCGTTCCAGGCGAACACGAAGGTGAAGATCGCCGTGGCGAAAAGACCGGCTCGGCACATGGGGAACACGACCTTCCACAGCACCTGCCAGCGCGTGCAGCCGTCCACCAGCGCGGACTCCTCCAGCGCCTTCGGGATGTCGAGGATGTAGCCGCGCATCATCCAGATCACGTAGGGCAGGTTGAAGGCGGTGTAGAGCAGGATCAGGCCGGCGTAGGTGTCGACGAGCTTCAGCCATACGTAGAGCAGGAAAATCGGAAACACCACGGCGATGGGCGGCACCATCCGCTGCGAGATGATCCAGTTGGCGAGGTTATCGCCGCCGGTGCGGAAGCGCGCGAGACTGTAGGCGCACAACGTCCCGAGGAACATCGCGAAGATCGTGCTGATGCCGGCCACGACGAAGCTGTTCCAGACCGTGACGGCGTCGCCATCCTTGAACAGCACCGCGTAGTTGTCCCACTGGATCTGCCCCGGCCACCACTTCGGCGGGAAGGCGAAGATCTCCTCCGGTGTCTTGAAGGAGATCATGAACAGCCAGTAGATGGGGAAGAGGAAGAAGGCCGTGATGGCGATGGCCGCGGCCAGGCGCAGGGCAAGTTTCAGGCGGCGGCGTCGTTGGAGGTTCATCGCGCCAATTCCACCCGCTTCAACGCCAGCATCACGACGATCGACAGCAGCACGATGATCAGCAGCGCCACCGCCGCCGTGAGGCTCGTGTCGAACTGCTGGAAGCCCTTCACGTAGGCGAAGATGGAGATGGTCTCCGTCATGGTGCCGGGTCCGCCGCGGGTCAGGGCCCAGATGATGTCGAACAGACGGAACAGGTCGAGTCCGCGGATCAGGATGGCGATGGCCATCACCGGCCAGATCGCGGGCAGGACGATGCGGAAGAAGGTGCGCCACCAGCCGGCGCCATCGATGGAGGCGGCTTCCAGTTGCGACTTGTCCACGGCCGACAATGCGGCGAGCAGCAGCAGGAACATGAACGGCGTCCACTGCCAGACCTCCGCCACGAGGATCGCCGGATAGACCAGTTTCGGATTGATGGTCCACAGCAGCGTGGCTTCACCACCGATGATCCAGCCGATGATCTGGTTGATGGGTCCGAAGCGGTTGTCGAACATGAGCGACCACGTGGCGCCCGCGACGATCGGCGAGATGACGACAGGTAGCACGAGCAGGGCGACGAACACCTGCCGGCCCGGGATCCTGTCGATGAACAGTTGTGCCATCGCGAGCCCCAGCACGAGTTCGATGGGCAATGCGACAACCGTGAAGATCACCGTGTGCAGCAGCGCCTGCCACATGCGGGAATCCTGGATCATCAACCGGTAGTTGAGCAGACCCTGGAACGACGTGTCCATGTCCGTCATCGTGATGTTCTGGAAGCTCACCACGATCAGGTAGACCAGCGGGAAGATGCCGATCAGCAACAGCACGAAGATCGACGGCGCTACCAGTTGGTACTTGAAGCGTCGATCCCGGGTGGCTGCTGGCGTGCGAGCGGCGACTGCCAATGCTTGCTCCGATCCGTCTGTCGATGTCTGCGTACTGAAACGAGAAGCGGGCATTCATGCCCGCTTCCCGCGTTGCGGCTCCGCGCTATCTGCGCGGGGTGGCGGTCCGGAGGGATCCGGACCGCCGGTTGTTGCTTACTTCGGGTACGCGCCGGACTTCGCAGCCCACGCGCCATAGACGGCCTTCTGCTTCTCGACACCCACGCGCTGCGTCACCTCATCCCACTGCTTGGCGATGTCGTCGAGGATCTTCTTCGGATCTTCGCCGGCCCACAGGCGGCTGATGCCCTGGCGCAACGCCTCTTCGTACTTGTCGGTCTGAATGAGCGACAGGTCCAGTAGACCGGTCTTCGAAGCAGCCTGAAGCGCGGCCAGGTAGTCCTTCGCGTCGGGCCAGAGCTTGAGGTAGCCGGGATTGGTGAAGTGCGAATCGCGGAACGGATCGCGCAGCGCGTAGGGCAGTTGCACGCGCTGGTTCGAGACTTCCTCGCTGTTCAGCCACTGGATGAACAGATAGGCCGCTTCCTTCTGCTTGCTGGTGGAGGCCACGGACAGCGCGAACCCGGCAGCGAGCTCCGGATGTCCGCCCGGTGGCAGCGTGTAGCCCACCTTGCCCGCGATCTTTGACTTCGGCACCCAGGACAGCGCCTTCTCGTCGCCGAGGTAGCCGGCGGCGAATCGGCCATAGGGCGGCCACGAGATCGTCATCGCGCTCTTGCCTTCGAGGAAGATGGCGAGGTTCTCGACGAAGCCGAACTTCTCCACGCCGGGCGGCATGAAGCGGTTCTCGGCACGCCACTCGGTGAGCACCTTGACGCCCTGCGGGCTGTTGATCGTCGCCTTCATGTTCGCGTCGAAGAACTTGCCGCCTTCGTTGCGGAAGCGTTCCTGGAACATGAAGTTGCCGTAGCCCGCCTCGCGGAACATCGCAGCGCCGTAGATGCCGTCGGCCTTGAGCGCCTCGGTGAAGAACGAACCGATGTCGTCGAACTGCTTCCAGGTCTTGGGGGGTGCCAAGTCGTAGCCGTGCTTCGCCTTGAACGCCTTCTTGAGGTCGTCGCGCGCGAACAGGTCCTTGCGGTAGTAGAAGACGAAGACGTCGCCGTCATCCGGGAAGCCGTAGATCTTCCCGTTGACCATCATCTGGTTGTCGCGATAGGTGGAGGCGATGGTCTTCAGCTCGTTGCGGTAGCCGTACTTGTCGACATAGCTGTCGAGCACTTCCAGCGCACCGGCCTGGGCGAGGTCGGGCATCCATGCCGGAATCACGTTCAGCGCGTCGTAGGCCCCGGTGCCGGCGCGGAACTCCTGCATGATCTTGGTGAACATCTCGGAGACCGGCACTTCCACGACCTTCACCTTGCAACCGGTGAGTTGTTCCCACTTCGGGCCGGAGAAGTTGAGCGGGTCGAGCGACTGGAGTCCCGCTTCCCACACGATCGTGATCGTCTTGCCGCCGGCGCAGAGCGGCTTCGCAGCGTCGACCGCGCGTTGCGCGGCGCTTTGCGCGGCTGCGCCTGCGGACCAGGCGAGCGTGGCTGCGGCCAGGACGGCCGGCAGCGCGCGCAACAAAACATGCGCTTGTTTCATTGGAAGGCTCCTCCTCGAATATTGTCGTTGTGGATGCGGCGCGCTCGCGGCACCCCGCGCCTCGCGGCCGGAGGATTATGTGGAAGCGCCCCGTGGCAAGCAAGCCGCTGCCATCGCATTGGCATGTTGCGTCGCAGCAGCATGAGCACGCCGGATGTGCGTCGTTGCCTTGGCCCCGGTATCCTCACGATCATGCAACGCCTTTGTCCGCATCCGGATGACGAAACCGAGCACACGATGCTTCCGTCTCCGCACCGCGGCGTTCGGGCGCGACGCCGCCTGCAGTTCATCCGCGAGGAGCGATCCCCATGACCGACATCGCCAACGCCGCCCTGGTCCTCGCCGAACATCGGTTGGAACGCGACCCGCTCGACACATTGGCCGACGAATTGCGCCCTCGCGATGAAGCCGAAGCCTATTTGATCCAGGAGGAACTCCACCGCCAGTTGTCCGTGCGTGGTCTCGGCGCGGTGACGGGACACAAGATCGGTTGCACCACGCCGGTGATGCAGGCCTTCCTCAAGATCGATCACCCCTGCGCCGGCGGCGTCTTCGAGCGCACCGTGCATCGCAGCCCCGCCGTGGTTCCGCACGATGGTTTCGTGCGCGTGGGCGTTGAATGCGAGATCGTCGTGCGGCTCGGTCGCGATCTTCCGCCTCGCTCGGCGCCGTATTCGCGAGAAGAAGTGGGCGAAGCGGTGGCGGCCTGCATGGCCGGCATGGAACTGGTGGACGCACGTTACGTCGACTATACGAAGCTCGACACCCCTACGCTGATCGCCGATGACTTCTTCGATGCCGGCTGCGTGCTCGGCCCGGAAGTGACGGACTGGCGTGGCCTCGACCTGGGCTGGCTGAGCGGCGTCACGACGATCAACGGCGCAGAAGCCGGCCGAGGCCGCAGCGGTGACGTGATGGGTCACCCGTTCGAGGCGCTCGCGTGGCTCGCCAGCCTCCTGTCGCGGCGCGGCCACGGGCTGCGGGCTGGCGAGTTCGTGTTCACCGGCAGCGTCGTCGAGACCAAGTGGGTAGCGCCGAACGACCATGTCGTCATGGAAATCGAGCGGCTGGGCCGGGTGGAGGCCACCTTCCCCGGGTAGTTGGGCAGTCGCACGCCCCCTGGTTCCGGCGTACAACGTGCTTGACGTCCTCAACCCCCTGTTCGAAAAGTCACCCATGAACGTCCGCTGGTTGTTCGTTGCCGTGCTTTCCCTGTCCACTCTGGCCGGCAGCGCCGATGCCGGCATCTATCGCTGGATCGACGGGCAGGGCCGCATCGTGTATTCCGACAGTCCGCCGAAGCAGGGCAACGCGAAGCTCGTGAAGCTCGAGACCAACGTGGTCGCGCCCACGGCGCCGCCGGAGTCGAAGGCGGCAGTCCAGGGCGAAAAGGTGAAGCTCTACACGACCGCCTGGTGCGGCTACTGCAAGAAGGCTCGTGCCTATCTCAACGCGCGCAACATTCCGTTTGAGGACATCGACGTGGAAACCACCGACCGCGGCCGGCGCGAGTTCCGCGACATCAACGGCAACGGTGTCCCGGTGATCTTCGTCGGCGATCGGCGGATGAACGGCTACGACCAGGGCGGGCTGCAGAACATGCTCAAGGCTGCCGGCTGGTAGCAGGGCGCCTTTATCGCAGGCTGGCGCGGATCGCCTCCGTCTCGGGCCCCGGCGCAACCCCGAGCACGATCGACAGCATGTCCCGGCAGCGCCGGTAGACCTTGAGTGCCTCGGCTGGCTCGCCCAGTTCGCGGTACGTGATCATGAGGCGCCGATGCAGGCTTTCGGCGAGGTTGTCCAGCTCCAGTGCCCGTCCGTACAAGGCGGCGCACTGATCCCATTGCCCCTGCTCCTCGAGGTGCAGGCCGGCGGTGGTCACCGCGCGGATGAACTTTGCCTTGAGGCGATCCCGCGCCGTGGCGGCCCAGGCGTCCTGCGTCTCGTTCTCCAGGAAATGACCTCGGTACAGACGCAGCAGTTCCGCGACGAGGTCGACCAGTTCGGCTTCGCTACCGGGCAACCCGTGCGCAACCTGGTCGATCCGGTCGATCGTCTCTTCGAACGCCCATACGTCGACCCAGCAGCGTGACGTATCGAGCGACAGGCGGCCCTCCGCGAGCGTGATCAGGTCGTCGACGTCCACCAGCTTGCGCAGCCGATGCAGATTGCTGTCGAACGACAGTTTGGCCGCGTCGCCTTCCGCCTCCGGCCACAGCGCGCTGATCAGCCCCGCGGTGTCGACCCGGATTCCGCCCCGCGCGATCAACGCCTTCAGCAGGTCCAGGGGACGTTTCTGCACTTTGCGGCTGAAGACGATCGGCTCGCCTTCGCGCAACAGGGAGAACTGTCCGAGCGCATGGACCTTGAGGGACCATGAATGCATGGTCGTGGCGACCGGCGACGATTTCAGCCGCAGCACCCGATGAGCCGCTACGGGACGGGCGAAGCCACCGAAGTTCACGTGCTCCGCCGCTTCGGACTCCACGGCGGATTCGACCTGCGCGTGCACGGTGGCGCTCACGAGAATTTCGCCGGGTCGAGCCTCCGCGCTCAGCCGCGAGGCGAGGTTCGTCACGCGGCCGATCACGCCGTACCCGGTACGGCCTTCGTAGCCGATGGCGCCGATGGTGGCGTAGCCGTGCGCGATGCCGATACCCAGGGATATCTCGTGGCCGCGCTTGCGCCACTCCCCGATCAGCGTGTCGAATCGCTGCTGCATTTCCAGCGCCATGCGCACGGCGCGGCCCGCCGGGTCCTCGACCACCACTGGATCGTTGAACACCACGAGCATCGCGCTGCCGGTGAATTGCTCCAGCGTACCGCCGCGGATCTGGATGACCTCGCCCATCTCGGCGTGGTAGCGCCGCAGCAGGCTCATGACCTCCTCGGGCTCGGAGGTGTCGGCGAAAGCGGTGAAGCCGCGCAGATCGAGGACCGCGACCGAGACCTCGCGCCGGTGCGTTGCAAGCGGATCGTCCTCGTCACCCGCGACGATGCGCTCGGCCAGGTGCGGCGGAAAGAAGCGCTTCAACTGGGCGAGCCGCTGCAGTTCCACGAGCTGGTCCTGCACCCGCTCTTCCAGTTCGGCATTGAGCGTCGCGAGCTCGGCCGCCTGCGACTGCATCGCGTCGTGAAAGCATTTGACGCGCAGGAGCGAGCGCACGCGCGCGAGCAGCTCGGCCGAGTTGATCGGCTTGACGAGAAAATCGTCGGCACCCGCTTCGAGTCCCTTGACCCGCTCCTCCGTCGGATCGAGCGCGGTCACCATGATCACCGGCAGCATCGCCGTGGTTTCGTCGGACCGTATGGCCCGGCACACTTCATAGCCATCCATTCCTGGCATCAGCACGTCCAGAAGCACGAGATCGGGTTCGATCATCGGCAGCTTCATCAACGCTTCCTTGCCGGACACCGCCGTATCGGCTGCGTAGCCGTGTGCCTCGAGCAGGTCGGCGAGCAGTTTGCGGTTGGGTGCCTGGTCGTCGACCACCAGCACCAGAGGACCCGCGCTCATGGAGATCTGCGACCTGCTGCCGCGTCATCGAGCAGCACGCGCATCTTTCGCAGCAAGCCCGCGACGCTGACGGGCTTGAACTCGAGGCCGTCGAAGCCTGCTTCCTCGAACTCCGCGCGCTGGGCATTCATCACGGAGGCCGTCACTGCGATGACCGGGATCGCGCGCGTCGCCGGATCCGCACGCAGGCGACGCAGGGCTTCGACGCCATTGATCCCCGGCAACTGGATGTCCATGAGAACGAGCGCGGGCACCTGTTCGCTCGCGAGATGCAGCGCCTGTTCCCCGCTCAGCGCTTCGAGCGTTGCGTACCCGGTGACCTGCAGCGCGTCGCGCAGCAGCTTGCGACTGTTGGCGTCGTCTTCGACGATGAGGATCAGCTCGTTTCGCACGACTGTTCGGCGAGTGTGACCGAGAACGTCGAGCCGGCGCCGGGAGTGCTTTCGACCCACGCCGTGCCGCCGTGCAATTCCGCGAGCCGCCGCACCAGTGCCAGACCCAGGCCGGTGCCTTCACGCCGGATGGCGTCCTCCGTGTCGAGCTGCTGGAAGGCCTGGAACAGCAGATGCTGGCGATCCTCGGAGATGCCGATACCGGTATCACGCACGGCAATCTGTACCCCGTCTTCGATCGGCTCTGCGGCGACGCACACGCGACCGCCCGAGGGAGTGAACTTCACGGCATTCGACAGCAGGTTGAGCAGGATCTGTTTCACCCTTCGCTCATCGCCCGAGAAAGAGTTCAGGCGCGCGTCGAGCGCGAGTTCCAGTTCGACGCCGTTCCATCTCGCGCGCTCCCGGACGAACGCCATGGCGTTGCCGATGGTCGTGGGCAAGTCGAACTTCGCCACCGCCAGTTCCATCCGGCCGGCCTCGATCTTCGACAAGTCGAGGATGTCGTTGATCAGCGAGAGCAGGTGATGACCGGATGCGTGAATGTCGCGAAGGTATTCGGCCTGTTTCTGGTTCAGGGAACCGAACAATCCGTCCTTCAGCACTTCGGAGAAGCCGATGATGGCGTTCAAGGGCGTGCGCAGTTCGTGCGACATGTTCGCGAGGAACTCCGACTTGTGCCGGCTCGCCGCCTCGAGCTGCGCATAGAGGCGGCCCAGTTCCTCGCTCATGCGGTTCAGGTCCGCCGCCAGCGCACCGAGTTCATCGCGGTTGGAGACCTCGACCCGGCTACCGAAGTCGCCGGCAGCGATCTCCCGGGTGCGGGCTTCCATCTGCCGGACCGGGTAGACGATCGATGCGGAGATCGTGTAGCCCAGAGCGAGCGCGAGCACCACGCTCGCCGCGGCGAACGCCATGACCGCGCGGCGCGAGCTTGCGTACGCGGCATGGCTCGCTTCGACGCTGGCGACCATGTCCGACTCGGCCTTGTTCACCAGTTCGTTGGTCAGGCGCTCCAGCCGGTCTGCCAGGGGAGTGGCCACGCCGACCTGCAACGCGTGAGCTTCCGATGGCTTGCCGGCCCGTATGAGTGCGACTTCCCTGGTCACGATCCGGATGAACTCCTCGTAGTCTTCGCGTGCACGCCGCAGGAGTTCCTTCTCGTCCTGGGCCACGTACTGCAGTCGATCGAGGTCGTAGCCGAACTGGTTCAACTGCCGCAGCGTGGCCTCGAGCGAGCGTTCATCGGGTGTAAGCAGCGACGAGGCCACGCTGTAGAGCTGGCCGATGGTGTCGTGATTGAGCTGGCGGTAGGCCGCGATCTTGCGCTGGAGCTGCACCATTTCTTCGGCCCGATGATTCACCTCGGACAGGGCACGCAGGCCAACGACGCCCGACGCGAGCATCATCGCCGCGATCGCGAGAAAAGCCACCAGCAGCTTGGAATGAATCGACGCACGCACTCGGGCGACGATGCGAGGCAGCCACTGCATCAGGGCGGCCCCCGCTCGTTCACCAGGGACAGAAGATCGCCTATGAACTCCTGGGGATCGAAACGCACGCCGAGGTATTGCACGCGCAACGTGCCGTTCCGGTCCACCAGCGAGGTAAGGAAGGTGTGATCGATGCCCCCTCCTGCGGGCTGCTTCCGGAACACGGCATAGCTGCGCGTGACGGCGTCGATGTCCTGGAAAGATCCCGTCAGAAACATGAACCGGGTGTCGTCCACCGCGTGTGCCTTGGCGTACTGCTTCAGGACCGCGGGCGTGTCGTTGAGAGGATCGACCGTGATGGCCGCGAAGCGCACGTCCGATCCTTTCGCCCCCATTTGCCGCTGGATGCCCGCGAGCTTGGCGGTGAGCAACGGGCATGTGTCCGAGCAACCGGTAAAGATGAAGGTGACCACTGCGACCTTGCCTCGAAGATCCCGCAACGAGAAGCGCCGGCCTTCGTGATTGGTGAGCGTGAACTCCGGTGCGGGCCCGATGTGGGGCAATGCGGTGCTATCACCGGCGGCACGGGCGATCCCGGATGCAGTCAGCGCCAGGGCGACACATGCGATCGCCAGGGGCCGGCGGTACTCCCACAGGTGACCAGCTCTCTCCCGCCCGGTCGGTCCCGACTTGCTCAAGCGACCGTCTCCCGCCTGGTCTTGCGCATGCTCCGACCAACCTCCTCAGTTCACGACGCTCAGTGTCTCACCAGAAAATCCAGCACGGCGGCGTTGAACGCCTGTGGATTTGCGCGATTCATCGCGTGCGCCGCGTTCGGGATCGTGACTTGTTCGAACTGATTCAGGCATGGTGCAAGGGCTTCCATCATGATCCCGTAGGGACGAGGGCTCTTCTCGCCCGTTACCAAGAGGATTGGCACCTTGATGTCGCGAACGTCCGCGCACGTGAGGGACTGCTTCGCATCCGTAGGAAGGCTCTTGATCGACCATGCGTTGTCGCGAATGATCTGTTTCTGTGGCTCGGGCATCTTCTGCCATGCTCCGGGGACTACTACGCCATCGATGAATCGTTCCAGGCCTCCATCGATATCGCCTTGCTGCAAACGCTCCACGGCGGTTCTGACGAACTCGCTTCGCTTGTTTAGCTCCGCCCTTGCCTCGGCTGTTGGGGGAAGCAGGGTTTCCATAGGGGCAGGGTCCATCAGGACGGCGCTGCGCAGTAGCTCCGGGTGCTTGCTCGCCATCAGCAACACGACATCACCTCCGCGGGAGTGCCCCACGATGTGCACGGGCCCTGCCCGAAACCCGGTGATGAATTCGGCCAGGTCGTTTGCATGTTGGTGGACCGATGCATCCTCGCCTTCGCCATTCCAGTGGTCAGGATACGAGTGCCTCAGACTGACGGCGATGGCACGAGCGTGAGCCGCGAAAGGCTCCATTTGCGCCGTCCACCAGCGGTAATCGCTCACGGTGCCGTGGACCAGAACCACTGGAATGCCCGCACCGCGTTCGAGGTACACCATGTCGTAGCCATTCACTGAGAGCGACTTCATGTCTGGCGGGAGCTCATCAGCAAGTCCCACGGGGCACACGCAGAACACGAGCGCTAGCCCGACGCACTCGGCGAAAAGGCGGCGAAGCATGCGGATCCTTTCGACCAGGAAGGCGCGAAGCTCGCAAAGGGGTGACGGGACGATGACTTCGCGGTGACTCCTTCGATGCGCCGCGCCACCGGGATGCTCAGCGGGACCCTGTCGCGTGGTCACGTCTTCATCTCCCGCCTCAGCTCATTCAGAAACCGCCAGTTCGTACCCCGTTCGATGAGTTCTTGTGGTGTCGATCTGAGCATCCCGACATCCCGTAGCCGGAGTGCATGGAATCGCAGTGTGTCTTCGGGCTTGTCGGTTCGCCAGCGGTCATAGGGCAGGCTCTTGATCACATCGCGGCCGAGTTCGTGGTCGGGGAAATAGCCGCGAGCCTCCATGAGGCGGGCTACACGCTCCGGCTCCTGCGAACACAGGTCTGCGGCTTTCAGCAGGGCACGCAAGGCGCGCTTTGTGGCAATCGGAAACTCGCGGACGAAGTCGCGTCGCCCCACGGCCAGGCAACAGAAGTACTGAGACCAGGGACGGTCGAGCGTCGTGTTGAGAAGCGTCCTGCCTACCTTCATTGCTCGCAATTCCAGAGGCTGCTGGGCAAACGCGATGAACACATCCGCCTTACCCTCGACGAACAGACGCATCGACTCGCCGATGCGCTGTGTTTCGATCCACTTGACGTCGGTCTTGGGATCCATACCGACCCAGGCCATGATGCTGGAAATGAACACGTGATCCAGACCACGGAGGCGAGTCACCGCGACCGACTTGCCCTTCAGATCGCGCACGGTTCGCACGTGATCGTTGCCTACCAGTTCCCAGCAACCTGCATGAATGCCTGCAAGGACGGTCAACGGTTCGCCGTCGTCGAGCGGCAGCATTGCAGCCGTTGCGCCCATCATCGTCATGTCCGCCTGACCGGTGGTCAGCACTCCGATGCTTCCATCCTTGCTCGTCTTGACGTACTCCACCTCAGCGAAGCCTTCCAGGCGCAGCAACTCTTCCGCGACGTACGTTGGGGCAAAGCAGATCGCAGGCTGGTCGGCCAGTCGGATTCTCGTGACCTCGGGCGGTGGTTCTGCACGAGCTCGAACAGGCAATCCGAGAGCGGCGTAGGCGACCAGGGCGGAAGCACGAGTAACGAACGTGCGGCGTCCCCCATACGCACTCACCCCGCGTTCCAGCGATCCCCTCGCGGCGCGGCTCAAGCCTTCAACTCCCGCCTCAGTTCGTTGAAGAACCGCCAGTCCGTCCCGTTGGCGATGATCCGGTCCGGCGTGGACTTGATCATCCCGACCTCGTGCAACCGCAGGGCGTGGAACCGCAACGTGTCTTCCGGGTTTGCGTCGCGCCAGCGGCGATAGGCGAACGTCCGAAGCACTTCGAGTGAGATCTGCTGCCGCGTTTCGTACTTGCGTTCCGCGAGCATCCGGGAGACGCCCTCCGGGTCGGTGGCGCAGATGTCCGCAGCTTTGAGAAATGCGCGCAGGGCACGTTTCGTGGCAACGGGATACTTCTTTACGAACTCCCGATTCGCCGTCACGACGCAGCAGAAATATTGCGACCAAGGCCGGTCCAGCGCCGTATTGACGATCACGTGGCCTATGCCGCGCTCCCGCAGTTCCTGCGGCTGCGGCGCGAAGCCCAGGATCGCGTCCGCCTTGCCCTCCGCAAACAACCTCATGGTGTCGAAGGTATTCTCCATGATCCACGTCACGTCCTTGCGCGGATTGACACCCACGTAGGCCAGCATGCTCGACACCAGAACGTGATCTCCACCGCCGACGGCCATGATGGCGATCGTCTTGCCCTTGAGATCGCGTATCGCGTGGACACGCTCGTTGGCGATCAACTCGAAGCAGCCGGCGTGAATGCCAGCGAGAACGACCACGGGATTGCCGGCGTCGAGCGAATAGAGGGACGCGGGTGCCGCATCCATGGTGATGTCCGCGCGCTGTGCTTCGATCATCTGGACCGGCGCACCAGTTTGCATCTCCACGTACTGGATGTCCGTGAAGCCTTCGAGACGCAGCAGATCCTCGGCCAGGTACTGGGGGGCGAGGCAGATCGCGGGAGCATGGACAAGGCGGATGCGGGTGACCTCCGGTGGCGGTTCCGCGGAAGCCGTTGGCGGAAGGCCAAGCAAGGCCGCACCGCCCAAGGCAGACGCACCGAGGAGGAACTGCCGCCGGCCATCGATCGGATCGTTCATGCTTTCAACTCCTGCTTCAATTGCTTCAGGAATGACCAATCGGTCCCCCGGGCGATCAGTTGGTCGGGCGTGGGCTTGATCATTCCCACTTCGTGGAGCCGCAGCGCATGGAAGCGCAATGTGTCTTCCGGGTTGGCTTCGCGCCAGCGGCGGTAGGGAAGCCCACGGATCACCTCGAGCGCGACGTCGTAGTTGGACTCATAGCCCCGGTCCACCATGAACCGCGCGGCGCGAGCCGGGTTACTGGCACAGATGTCTGCGGCCTTGAGAAACGCGCGCATCGCCCGCTTGGTCGCCACTGGGTTACGGCGCACGAAGTCCCGATTGCCGGTGACCATGCAGCAGAAGTACTGCGACCACGGTCGGTCCTGGGTGGTGTTGAGGATCACGTGGCCGACACCGCGGGCGCGTAAGTCGTGCGGTTGGGGAGCGAAACCCAGGAACGCGTCGGACTTGCCTTCGGAAAAACTGCGCACGGCGTCGTTCGTGTCGCCGGTGACGAGCCATCGAATGTCCTTTCGCGGATCGAGTCCCACGTAGGCCGCCACGCTCGACACGAAGATGTGCTCGGTTGATCCGAGCATGCTGATCGACACGGACTTGTTCTTGAGATCGCTGATGGTGCGCACGCGCGAATTGCCGAACAGCTCGTAGCAGCCGGCATGGACACCGGCCAGGGCGACGACCGCTTCGCTCGTGGCCAGGACATTGACGAGGCTCGGTGCGGCATCGGCCCAGAGGTCGACGCGGCCGGTCGCGATCGTCGTTGCCGTGGTGTTGACCGTGACTTCCACGTACTCGACTTCCTCGAAGCCCTCCGCGTGCAGGAGTTCCTCCGCGAGATAGCCGAAGGCGAGGCAGACGGCCGGAAAGTGGATCAGGCGGATTCGCTTCACCTCTGGCGGCGGTTCAGCCGCGAAGGCCAGGGGATTCCATGACAACAGAGATGCGCTACCGAGTGCTGCGGCGCCTTCGAGGAATCGGCGTCTGGATGACGCTGGCTTCAACCGCGCGTTCATCGCGATCCTCCTTTGCTTTCGGTAGGGGGCGTTCGGACCCCGCACCGCTACAGGCATACGATCAGCCGGACACAGCGCCATGATGAACCCGAACGACATACAAGTGGCTTACGGATTCGTGGCGACCATCTCGTGTTGCACTGCGACACCGCTCGCGATTGCCACCGACCGGCTTGGGCGCCGTCGGGAAATCGCCCAGCTAGCGGATGATGAACACGTCGTACATCACGTAGCTCTCGTCCTTGCTGATGCGAGCCTCGACGAACTTGCTGATCAGCTGTACGCGATTCAGGTAGTCGTACTTCTTCGACGAGGTCTGGATCGTGGGCGCAGTGACGAAGTAGGTGACATCTTCATGGGTGAACTTTTCCCCGGCGCTACGCTTGGCGTTGCTGGCCTCGTTGTGCTCGATGATCCCGTTGTACGCGAGGTAGAGCAGATCGCCCTCGTCGGTCTTTAGGGTCGCGCGAACGTCCACGCGCCGCACGCCGGAGGGCATTACCCGCAGCCAGTCCGCACCTGGCGGAACGAAGCTGCCGTTAATGTGCGGCCCCTTGGCCCAACCGCCCGGCAATACATTGAAGATGAATAGCGTGCTGTCGATGGCGTGCGGCCGATCGAGGATGGCCTTGTACGTCATGAGGTACTCGAACTTCGGCTGGGTCGACTGTGCATTCGCAAGCGAGGCCCAGGCGAGCAGCAGCGTCGCTCCAGCGGCGAGGGCGAGACGGACGATGTTGCGGGGGATTGCGGTCATTGGTCATCTCCTGTCCTGTGATTACGTTTGAGTGCCGAGCCAGACGTTCGTCTGACCCGGACACACAGCGCAGCGTATCGTCGGCGCACTTACCCACGACTTGCGTATCGCGGTGCCCAGGCTGGTTGGTTCGCCGAACGCGACACGAGTACCGGGACGGTCCAGACCGAAACAACCTCGAGACAGATCGGTACACTCATCGATGTCAGTTCTGTCCGGCTGCCATGACTACCGCGACGCAACAAATCCGCTTCTGCCTTAGTGACGGTATTCGCATCGCGTATGCGGTCTCCGGCAATGGGCCGCCCATCCTCAAGGCCGCCAGTTACATCACCCATCTCGAGCACGACTGGTCGAGCCCGACGGCGCAGCCCTGGTTGACGGCACTTAACCGGAATCACACGCTGATTCGCTATGACGAGCGCGGCACCGGTCTGTCGGACTGGGATGTCGACGACGTTTCATTTGACGGTTGGGTGCACGACCTCGAAGCCGTTGTCGCCAGTACCGGGCTCGAACGATTCGCCCTGCTTGGCATATCCCAGGGTGGAAGCATCGCGATCGCCTACGCGGTGCGCCATCCTGATCGCGTCAGCCATCTCATTCTCCACGGCGCCTTCGCGCGTGGTCGGCTTCGACGCAATCCGACCTCCCAGCAAGTGGAGGAGGCCGAGACCATGGCCAAACTGGCCGAACTCGGCTGGGGCCGAGACAACCCGGCGTTCCGCGCCGTGTTCACGATGCAGCTCCTGCCTGGCGGTACCCAGGAGCAGCATCGGGCGTTCAACGACATGCAACGTCTATCGGCATCGCCGCAGATGGCGGCGCGAATGATGCGTACGTTCGACCGCCTGGACGTGTCGGATCTGGCGCCACAGGTGAGATGTCCCACGCTGGTGACCCATGCACGCAACGACGGACGCGTTCCCTTCGAGGAAGGCCGGCGTATCGCTTCGATGATTCCGGGTGCGCGATTCGCACCTCTGGAGACCGCGAACCACATCCCTCTCGAAGGCGAACCGGCGCTCGCGGACTTCCTGCGCGAGGTCGAGCAGTTCCTCTCTATCCCCGACGATCGCGTCGCACCACCGTTGACGGGCTTGTCCGAGTTGACGGTGCGAGAGCGTCAAGTTCTTGAGCGGGTCGCCGAGGGCCTGGCCAACGACGAAATCGCCCTCGATCTGTCCTTGAGCCCGAAGACCGTCCGCAATCATGTCTCGCGTATCTTCGACAAGTTGCAGGTGACGACGCGGGCCCAAGCCATCGTGCGAGCGCGCGATTCCGGGCTTGGCCGAGGGCGACGAGGCCTTGACCCGGCTCCGTAGCGAATTGATCGGGTCGGGACTCGCGTCCCGACAAGGTGTTCGTCGGAAGCGTGTCGGATCGGGACTTCCGACTCACGACGAGAGGATCCTGTGGCCGGATCATCGGGTTCGTCGGGCGAAGCGCCATTGACGAACCGTTCATCGAAAGGCTGCCGTATCCGCCATGCGGGAATTCTCGGATGTCGTGACCTCCGTCGCGGAACTGCGCGGTGTCCTGGGAGAGCCCAGTCACCGCGTGCTTCGCAAGGAGATCTCGTCTCTCGATGACCACTGCGGTGCATTCATCGGAAAGTCTCCATTCGTTCTGATTGCGTCGGCCGATCGGGAAGGGCGGATGGACGTGTCTCCGAAGGGCGATCCGCCAGGGTTCGTTCATATCCTGGACGATCAGACGCTGGCCATCCCGGATCGCCCCGGCAATCGGCGCATCGACACGTTCCGCAACGTTCTCGAGAACCCGCACGTCGGGATAATCTTCCTGGTGCCGGGCAAGCAGGAGACGCTTCGGATCGGCGGACGGGCGTCCATCGTGCGAGACGCCCGGCTCCGCGAGCAGATGAGCTTCGGCGGAAAAGCGCCGGAATTCGCTCTGGTGGTCCATGTTGAGCAGGTCATGTTCCACTGTGCGAAGTGCATCGTCCGATCCGGTCTGTGGACGAGATCTGCATGGCCGGACGTCACTGGGTTGGCATCGCTGGCCGAGGTGATGGTGCATCAGGGGCGTCTGGATGAGAGCGTTGCCGAGATGCAGGCCCTGATCGAGCGCGATGCCGCGACTCGGTTGTACTGAGGTGGTTGAACGTCTCCAATCCGGGCGCAGAACGCGCGTTTGGATCTTCAGGCCTTCAGCTCCCGCCTCAGCTCGTTCAGCAACCGCCAATCCGTCCCTCGACCGATAAGCTCGTTCGGTGTCGATCGGATCAGGCCCACCTCGTGCAGGCGAACACCATGAAAGCGCATGGCGTCCGCTGGATCGTAGGTACGCCAGGCTCCGAAACCCACTTCGCGCAGCGTCTCGAGTGCGTACTCGTAGCGATCCACGATGTGACGTTCCACCAGGACTCGCGCAACGCGCTCCGGCTCAGTGGCGCAAAGATCGGCGGCCTTGACGAGCGCGCGCAAGGCCCGCTTGGTGGCTACCGGATTGCGTTCGAGAAAGTCGCGGTAGGTGACGAGCATGCAACAGGCGTACTGCGACCAGGGCTTGTCGGTCGCCGTGTTCACGATGACGCGCCCGATGCCGCGGGCACGCAACTCCTGGGTTTCGGGCGGGAAGCCGAGGTACGCGTCGACCTTGCCATCGATGTAGAGCTGCTTGCCGGACGGCGGAAGGTGTACCGACCAGCGGATGTCCTTGCGCGGATCGACGCCTACGTAGGCCGCCATACTGGAAAGCAGTGCGTGCTGCGCGCCACCAAAGCCGTCCACTGCGACGGACGCCCCACGGAGGTCGCGGATGCTGCGCACGCGCTCGGAACCGAATAGTTCGTAGCATCCGAGGTGAACGCCCAGTAGGGTGACGATCGGTTGACCGGCATCGAGAGCCGTCAACAGGGAACAAACCGCCATCAGGTCGAGATCCGCCTTGCCCGGACCGACCCCGACACCCATGAACGGCCCTACGAACTCCACGTCCGTGAAGCCTTCCGCCGCGAGCAACGCCTCAGAGACATACAGCGGCGCAATGCAAGCGACGGGGTAGTAGTGCAGGCGGATGCGGCGCGTCTCGGGCGGCGGTTCCGTCGCCGCGTGAAGTGTGCCCATCCACGATGCGGTCAGTGCGATCGCAGTCTGGCCGAGGAAGCGTCGTCGACCGCGATGGGTGACAGAACAGTGGACCATCGATGACCTCCTCCCGTCGGAAGGTGCTTGCCTGTACGTTAGTCCCGCACGACTGCATCGACAACCGCTTAGTGGCAAGGACGCGCCCATCCGCAGGGCCTCGTTTGCGATACGTAAGTGCTGCGTAAGGAAGGAGCGCGCAGGTTGTCCGGCACGGAGGGCTGCTGCGGTACTTGCAAGGCAGCCGTCGTCGCCACTCAATCACCGGAGGTCACCATGAACCTGACGATTCGTTCGGTTACCCGCGCCTGGTCGATCCTGTTGCTGGGCACGTTACTGACGTTCTCCGGTAGCGCCGACGCCGGTCGCTACGCTCGCGTGAGCCCCGAGCTCAAGCTCTATTACGAAGACTCCGGATCAGGCCGGCCGATCATCTTCATTCCTGGGTGGACCTTCACGACCCGATCCATGGAGCATCAGATTGCGCATTTCTCCAGGCGATATCGGGCGATCGCCTATGACCCCCGCAGCCAGGGGCGATCATCCAGGACGCCGGAGAACAATCACTACACCCAGCATGGCGCGGATCTGTGGGCGTTCATGGACACCCTGAAGCTCAAGGACGTCATCATCGTCGGTCACTCCTGGGGTTGTCAGACGGCCTACGCCTACTTCCGAGTCCACGGCACCGAGAACGTCAAGGCATTCGTATGCATCGACTCGACGCCGAAGAACATCGTGGAAAGCGACGACGATTGGGGGTTGGCGAAAACCGCCGCCGATCTCAAGCCCTATCACGACGGGACGACCTACGACCGACCGAAGGCGACCCGTGAGTTCCTTCAAGCGATAGTGACTCGTCCTCTCAAGCCTGAGGAACTGAAGGTTCTCTACGATGAGTCGATGAAGACGCCGACCTCGGTTGCTCTGCAACTCGACTACGACGGCAGCATGGCCGACTACACCGCCGAGGCGAGGATGATCGACGGGAAGATTCCGGTGCTGAACGTCCTGGCCGACCCCGGCTGGTACGACGGCTGGACGGCGTCGGGCAAGTCCTGGCTTGCGAAGAACGCGCCGCACTCGGAGGTGGCGACGTTCGGACTGCACCTGCTGCACTGGGAGTTCCCCGACAAGTTCAATGCGACCGTCGACGCGTTTCTCGACAAGGTGAAATAGGAGACGGAATCCTCTGGGGCAAGGAGGTGCCTGACTAGGACTGTTGCCGCGTGCCGCAGTCTTGTGCCTTCCCTTCGCACCGGATGCTATCGTTCGCGGCGGATCTCAACCCGCCGGAGCCACCTTGCGACCCAGAATACTCGTCGTCGAGGACGAACCCGCCATCGCCGACACCATCCGCTACGCGCTTTCCACCGAAGGCTACGACCCGGTGTGGTGCGCGACCGGCGCCGCGGCGCTGGAAGCCGCGAAGGAGGATAGGATCAGTCTCGTCGTCCTCGACGTCGGTCTGCCGGACATCAACGGCTTCGAGCTGTTCAAGCGGCTGGCGCCGATCACCTCGGCGCCGGTCATCTTCCTGACGGCGCGCACGGACGAGGTAGACCGCATCGTCGGCCTCGAACTCGGCGCCGATGATTACGTCTCCAAACCCTTCAGCCCGCGCGAACTGACAGCGCGGGTACGGACGATCTTGCGGCGGGCTGCGCGAGGCGCCGCGCCGTCGACCGAATCGGACAAGCGCATTCCGCTGATCGTGGACGATGAGCGCAAATCCATCCGCTACTTCGGGACACTGCTGGACCTTTCGCGATACGAGTACCGCGTGCTTCGGCTGCTGGTGTCCAAGCCGGGGCGGGTGTTTTCGCGCGACGAGATCCTGCGCCAGGCCTGGGACGAGCCCGATGCAAGCTACGACCGCACCGTGGACGCGCACGTCAAGCTGATCCGCGCGAAGCTGAAGGCGGTGGCGCCGGACGTGGAAGCGATCCGCACGCATCGCGGCGACGGCTACTCGCTGCGCGAAGACTGGTGAACCGCCGCAACCGCATCTTCATCGGTCTGCTGATCGTGTTCGCGATCGGCGTCACGTTCGTGCTCTATCGCATCATCGCGGACCTCGATCCGCGCTACCGCGAGTCGGCCGAAGAGTCGATGATCGACACCTCGCATGCGATCGCGACCATCGTCGCGCTCGACGTTGAGGACGGCATCATCCATCCCGAGCGCCTGCGCCGCGGCCTGACCGGCCTCTACACGCGGCGCTTCGACGCCGAGATCTTCGGCGTGCAGAAGACCCAGGTAGACCTGCGCATCCTCATCGCCAATCGCGTCGGCACCGTCATCTACGATTCCTTCGATCGTGACGAAGGCGCGGACTTCTCCGGCTGGCGCGACGTCAACCTGACGCTGGCGGGGCGCTACGGCGCACGGACGACCCTGGAGAATCCCGCCGATCGCGATTCGGAAGTGATGTACGTGGCGGCGCCGGTGATCTGGAAGGATCGCATCGTCGGCGTGGTGAGCGTGGGCAAGCCGACGCGGAACTTCGCGCCTTTCCTGGCGAACGCGCGCAGCAAGGTCATCGCTGTGGGGCTTACCGCGGGCGCGGCGGTGCTGCTGCTGGCCCTGATGGTGGCGATCTGGCTCATGCGCCCGTTCGCGCTCATGCAGGACTCGTTTCGCCTGCTGCGCGTGCATGGCCGCGCCGGTTTTCCCCGTCTGGGCCGCCGCGTGCGTACGGTGGTCGGCACTGCGTTCGACGAAATGCGCGACGCGCTGGCGGGGCGCAGCTACACGGAGCAGTACGTACAGTCGCTCACGCACGAGATCAAGAGTCCGCTGTCCGCGATCCGCGGCGCCGCCGAACTTCTGCAGGAACCCATGCCCGAGACCGAGCGCGGCCGCTTCCTCGCGAACATCCGCGAACAGACGCAGCGCATCCAGGAAGTGGTGGACCGTCTGCTCGAATTGTCGGGTCTGGAGAAGCAGCGGCGACTCGAAGCGATCGGACCGGTGCCCGTCGACGAGCTCATCGAAGGCGTGGTGAGCGCCGCGCAGCCGCTGGCGGACCGACGCAAGGTCCGCCTCGCGGTCGAAGGGGAGCACAGCGTGCGCATCGCGGGCGATGCGTTTCTCCTGAACCGGGCGCTGATGAACCTGGTGCAGAACGCCATCGACTTCGCACCTGCGGATTCGATCGTCTCCATCAACGTGACGGCCGACCGCCGCTCGGTTGCGATCGCCGTCCGCGACCGCGGGCCCGGCGTGCCCGAGTTCGCGCAGGACCGGTTGTTCGAACGCTTCTACTCCCTGCCACGGCCGGACACGGGCAAGAAGAGCACCGGCCTGGGCCTGAGCTTCGTAGACGAGATCGCGGCCTTGCACCGCGGCTCGGTGCAGATCGAGAACCATCCGGAGGGTGGCGCCGTCGCGGTGCTGTCGTTGCCTCGGGCGACTTAGTCGTCCGTGCCCGGAAGGCTGCGCACTGTCCGAGTGCGCGCGAGTACGCGGCGTTCGGAAACGGTGCGCGCGGCGGGCCGAACGCGGATGCCGCCGACATCAACCCCCTGAATTAAAAGCGCGAGATCCGGCGGATCGGCAGCCTGGTCAGTGGCCTGCAATTTGCGGTCACAAATCTCCGCAGCAGACCGTCTGTGCCCATCGGCACGCGACGAGACCGCCCGTCAGACGACAAGGGGAGACCACGCATGACAACGGCAAAGCCTGCAATCTGGGTACCCGGGGACTGGAACGCATTCTTCGGCTTCGGCACCAATATTCTCGTCAACATGCTCGTCCTCACTGGACTGCTGCGGTACGTGCTGCAGATGCCCGACGAGATCGTGTTCGGACGCATCCTCCCGGCATGCGGACTGATGCTCTTCCTGAGCACGATGTACTACGCGTACCTCGCGTACAAGCTCGCCAAGCAGACCGGGCGATCCGACGTGTGCGCGCTGCCCTCGGGGACGAGCGTGCCGCACATGTTCGTGGTGATCTTCGTCGTCATGCTGCCGATCAGCATCAAGTCGGGCGACCCGATCAAGGGCTGGGAGGCGGGGCTGGCGTGGGTATTCATCCAGAGCTTCGTGCTCATGGCCGGCGGCTTCATCGCCCCCTGGATCCGCAAGATCACGCCGCGCGCAGCACTGCTCGGCACGCTCGCCGGTGTCTCGATCGCCTTCATCTCCATGCGACCGGCCCTCGAGATGTACATGACGCCGGTGATCGGCGTGGTGTGCTTCGCGATCATTATCGCAAGCTGGTTCGGCGGCGTGCGCTACTACAAGGGCATTCCCGCCGGCCTGGTGGCCATCGCGGTGGGCATGCTGATCGCCTGGGGCTCCGCGTTCCTCGGTTTCAGCTACGGCGGCATGAGCGTCGACAAGCTCGCAGCATCCTTCTCGAGCTTCGGATTTTCGCTACCGATTCCAGCCATCGGCCACGTCTTCTCGGGCTTCGAGTTCCTCGGCGTGATCCTGGTCACCGCCATCCCGTTCGGCATCTACGATCTCGTGGAAGCCATCGACAACGTCGAAAGCGCTGCGGCTGCGGGCGACAGCTTCCCTACCACGCGCGTGCTCACGGCGGACGGCATCATCAGTCTCATCGGCTGCCTCATGGGCAACCCCTTCATCCTCGCCGTCTACATCGGGCATCCGGGCTGGAAGTCGATCGGCGGACGCATCGGCTACTCGGCCGCCACCGGCATCATGGTCATCCTGCTGTCCTGGCTGGGCATCATCGCGGTGATGATGTCGCTGATCCCCGTGGTCGCCATCGCGCCGATCCTGCTCTACATCGGCATGCTGATCGGTGCGCAGGCCTTCCAGGAGTCACCGAAGAGCCACGCGCCCGCGATCATCCTGGCACTCGTGCCGCACGTCGCGGCCTGGGGCAAGCTGCAGATCGACAACGCGCTCGGCGCGGCAGGCACCAGTGCAGCCGCCGTCGGACTCGACAAGCTGGGACAGGTGGGCATCCTCTATCAGGGCCTCTCGGTGCTGGGCGGCGGTGCCATCCTGACCAGCCTGGTGGTGGGCTCGATCGCGGTTTTCCTGATCGAGCGCGAGCACGTAAAGGCGTCGGCCTTCGCCCTCGTCGGAGCGGTCATGACCTTCTTCGGCTTCATGCATGGCGAGCACATCGGCTTCGCGCAGTCGCCGGGTGTGGCGATCAGCTACCTCGTCGTGGCCGTGGTGCTGTTCGCGTGCAAGTACGCGAATGCTTCGCCGAAGGCGGTCGAGCATGAAGGGCATGGAGTGCCGATCGCCGAGCCGGCGGGCTGAGTGCTGAACCGAATGACGGGTTGAGCAGGCAGAGATCCCGGGCATCTCGGGATCTCGCCAGGGCGCGGTGCAGCGGAATGCCATCCCGCACCGCCACTCCATTGGCTCACTTCGAGCTTGGCCTGGAGACCTTCCTGCGATGGTAGGTCAGGGCCGCTGCGACGCAGATGCCGAGCGCGTCCGTCGGCAAGCGATCAACCTCGTCGAACACGATGGCGCGATTGCCTTCGAACCTGAACTCTCCTGGAAAGATCGTTCGAAAGGTATCGATCAGGTTGGTCTGGCAGTTGAAGTACATGGCGTACTGCGCTGGATTCGACTTCTTCCACGCGATCCGAACCGTGCTTCCGCTCTTGCTCTGCGAGGTGACGTACGCCGGCTCTCCCCACTTGAGGGTTTCCTCGAGTTCCCCGACGCCTTCCGTGGAAGCAGCGACTGAGAAGATCAGCTCGCGAAGCGCGAGGAGCTTGCTGCGCATGGTAGACGGGTATGAATCGAATGTCCGGGCGACAGCGGCGTTTTCAAAAGGCTTCACAAAGAGGGTCCGCCGTGCTCAGGGGTGATTTGATGCTCCCGCGCCTGCGGGATGCACGCCTCACGCGATGGGGTCCCTCGCGGCAACATTGTCGTGCTGGCTTGACGACACTGATCGCTCATCCCGAAACGAGGGTCCAGCGCCAGGACGCGACCACGCCGTTGGCGTCGCTGGAACGCTCACCGGTCAGGCGAAAGGGCTTCCCGTAGGCGACGACGATGTCCGAGCCATAGAGGCGCACCCCATCATCCCTGATGAAATCGATTTCTGCAGTCGGCTTGGTCCGATCTCGAACCGCGACCCTGATGCTTGCAGGCGTCGACTGATTTCCGGCGTTGTCCGTCACCACCAACTGGAACAAATGCCGTCCTGCCGGTAGTGGCGTGGACGCGGAAGCGACCACTTCGAGGAGCGGTTCCGCGGCGCTGACGATCGAGTCAACCCCTGGGACGAATTTCGCCATGGCAGAAGCCTTTCGGAGGAGTGAATCGGGGTTGGGGCGACGAGCGCGACCGAATCAAGGATTCCAGCAGTGTTCAAGGTGAGAGGCAGTGTGTTGTACAACTGAAAGGGTTTGGACGGGTGATCGCGCGGGTTGGGTGTCTACGCTGCTTCTGGCAGGTGGAGCGTCATATCGGATACATGCGCTTCATGCATTTGGTAAACGTCGCTTGAAGCTCCGGCCGCTGGGCCACGTCAGCCGCGTATAGCCGGGCACCTTCGACGATGTCCCGCCACAAGCTACCCAGATGAATGTGGACTCGATGAGTGTAGGACACGGGCCACGGGGGATCCCTCCTTAGCGTGCCAACCTCAGCGATGATCTGGCACGCCGGACGCTTCGTTCCGGCAGAAATTGCCCAAACCAGCCTTCGGCCATTGGATTGTCCTGGCGCTTGATCGATCCATATGCCGGTAGCGATCCCACGATGAGCGACGGGATGGCGGAATGCTTGGAACAGCACCCGGACCGTTTCCGGATTGAAGTCAGGCTGTCGGAGGTACTTGTTCGTGAAGGCAACCACGTCTGGCCAACCGGCTGGGCTTAGATTGCCGCGATAGAGTGCAACGAAGTATTCGAGCGTCGAGCAACAAGCAGCGAGAGCGGGAAAGTACGCGACAGTTTTCTTGTTTCCGGCCTCTGATTCTATCGACGTGAGACAGATTCGCATGTCCTTCTCGAACCCCCCAAGGCGCCCTTCGATGAACTGGGGTGCGAAGAGCGCCATTGAATTTGCTGCTCCGCGATGATCTGGGTCCAATCGTTGATGAGACATCGTGTTGCGGTGTTGGTCGACGCCCAATGGAGTTGTACAAGAAGTTCGCTAGTGGCCGTTCCGCGCGTCCACTCAAGCCAAGTTAGGCCGCGACGTCGACCAGTTCGCTTGACGATGACGGCGGGGGGATGGGTTGCCCATCCTCCTTGAGCCCTTCCAGATGGAACTCGATTGCCTCGTGAATTGAGGCGAGCACCTCGTCTCGCGTTTCGCCGACTGCAATGCAGCCCGGAAGATCAGGGACGTAGGCCCCAAACGAAGTGGGTCCTTCCTCGACTACAACCAGATAGCGCATTGTGGTCACTCCGGTTTCTTGAGCCCTGCTTGCTTCAGGGCGCTGTTCAAGGTTCCTGGCGGGACATCGATGCTTGGTTTCCCCGCCACCGTGACGGTTCCGGATTTCACACGATGGTGGAACTGCCGATGGCTCCCCTTCGCTCTGACCTGAAACCAACCGTCAGCTTGGAGCAAGGCAATCAATTCCCCGACCTTCACGACAACAGTTTACCGCGGGCTCGGGATAGCGGCCTCAACGCCGGGGCTGAGGGCGCGCCAACGAGCGAAGGGAGAAGGGAACCCAACAGCAGGTCCGCTGTTGGGCCGCTGTTCGAGCCCGGCTACTTCGCTCTTGCATTCGAGCGCACCACCTCAGAGCAATTCATCGACCAGAAGCACTACGTCCGGGCGTGCCTGGGCTCCTGGACCTATCGCCGTCGCCCGCAACTTCGGCTCGATTACCGGTGCTCCTCGCGCCATTCCCCTCTGAAACACGCCCCCTCGTCATTTCCGAACCAGGCGATCGGAAAAAACTCGGCTTACGCGAGCGATGTTTGCTTATGCAGGGGATGGCGGCCGCAGGCGCTTTTCATCGAGCGCGCCTGCGCCGACCTTCACGAACCAGGGGACCTACATGCAAAGACTTAGCATTCGCGCCATTCTGCTGGCGGCCGCCATCCTGGTCGGTGCGGCACCCGACGCCTTCGCCGGGAAGCTCCGCATCGGCCACACCACCTGGGTGGGCTACGGCCCGCTCTATCTTGCCCGTGATCTGGGCTACTTCAAGGAGGCGGGACTGGAGGTCGACCTCCGCACCATCGAGGAAGGTTCGCTCATCATGACCGCCGTGGCGGGAGGCAATCTCGACGGCGATGCTTCGACCCTGGACGAGATCATGAAGTACCGCTCGCCCGAGACCTGCTTCAAGGCGGTGCTCGTGCTCGATGAGAGCCACGGAGGCGACGGCGTCCTGGTGAGCGGTGACATCAAGTCGCTCAAGGACATCAAGGGCAAGACGGTGGCCATGAACGAGGGCTCCACCTCCCAGTTCTGGTTCAGCATCCTGCTCACGAAGGAGGGCATGACGCCGGCCGACGTGAAGGTGGCCAACATGACCGCTGACGACGCAGCCGCGGCGTTCATCGCGAAGCGCGTTCCCGTGGCGGTCACATGGGAGCCGCACCTCTCGCTGGTGCGCAAGAAGAAGCAGGGCCGCGTGCTGGTGGACAGTTCGGCCAGCCCCGGCGTGATCGTGGACGTGGTGGCGCTTAGCTGCGACGTGATCGAGAAGCGCCCCGCGGACGTGGCCGCGCTCGTGAAGGGCTACTACCGCGCCCTAGACTTCATGAAGAAGAATCCGACCAAGGCCAACACGATCATGGCGAAGGGCGTCGGCGGCTTCCTCAAGGATCCGAAGGACTTCGCCGATGCGGCCAAGGGCGTGCGCTTCTACGACAAGCCCATGAACGAGACATTCCTCGGCACGATGGAGAAGCCCGGCGATGCAGCAGCGCTGATCAAGCTCGGCGGCGAGGTGTGGGGCCATTTCGGCAAGCTGAAGATGCCGCTGGACTATGCGGCCTTGGTGGAGCCGAAGTTCGCCGTAGCACCCTGAACGGTCCTGTCCACGGCGACCTTTCCCGGTCAAAGGGGAGGGGGAGGCGCCGTGGGCCCGCTCAGAACGTGGGCGGCGTATTGATCCAGATGACCCGGGTGGTCTCGCTGCCCGGGTTCGAATAGCCATGATGGAGGCTCGAATCGAAGAAGAACGAGTCTCCGGCCTCGAGGAAATAGGTGGTGCCGTCGACCTCCAGGTTCAGCACGCCTTCGAGCACGTAACCGACTTCCTCACCCAGGTGGTGGATCGTTCCACCGCTGCTGCATCCCGGTTCGACGACGTGGATGGAGCCATATAGCAGACGGCTTTCCGGGTCTGCAATCAGGCATTCCATGAACACGCCGGAGGATGCGCCACGCCCCACCGATTCCGTGCGGACGACCGGCCGTTCGTTGTGCCGCATGACGACATGATGATTTCCCGTCGAAACGGAGAACAGTTCGCCGATGGTGGTGCCGAGCTCGGCGACCAGGCGGTGCAGCGTTTTCAGCGAGGGGGTCACCTGCTCGTTCTCGACCTTGGACAGGAAGCTCTCCGAACAGCCGATGGCGTCGGCGAGATCCTTGAGCCGCAGGCCCTTGAGCTTGCGAGCGTGGCGCACTTTCACGCCGATGCGCACGTCGTCGCTGCGCTCGCCGGATGCCGCACCCGCCCTGGTAGCGGCACCCGAGGTGCTGTGGCCGCCGTCGACCACACTCACCACCGGGTCTGCGCCCGAGCCTTCGAGATGCTCTCGTGCATCGGGCTCTCGTTCGTTCATTTCAGATTTCCTCCGACCTCAAGAACCAGTCCTCGTACGTGCATGCGACCTCGCCGAACACCCGACAGTCTTCTCGCACCGGGCACAAAGGCGCTGCCATTGTGCGCGGTCCGGCAACAGATCGTCCGGGTCCGCACGGCATGCAACGGAAGTTCGCGACATCCACTACCGGATCCAGCTCGGAGCCGTCGGGCGCCGGATCGGACGCCCTCCGACCGTTCCCCCTGCCCCCGCCGGTTTGCTCGCTCGACGCAGTTCCGTGTCGGATCTGCTCGCATCGCCATCGGCCAGCGCCACGAACGCTCGCAGTGACGCGCGCACGGCGTCGGCGGAAAGGCCCGCGACGATGAAGACGATTTTCGAACGATGATCGTCTCCGGGCCAAGCGTCCAGGTGCTGCGGTGGAAACACCATGTGCTGTGCCGCGTGGAACGCGACTGGTCCCGGCAGCCCTTCCACACGGATGAGGCCTTTGACGCGAAGCATGCTCTGGCCGTGCCGGTGGAGCATGAAGGTCAGCCATATGCCGAAAGTGCCCCAGTCGATCGGCTGATCCAGGATCATCGAAAAGCTGTGCGCGCCGGTCGTTCCGTGTACGGGCTGATAAGTGGTCTCCGAGCCTGTATCGAACGTCCTGCCGAGAAATCGCCGGTCTTCGCTGGCCCCGGTTTCGCTCGCCTCGCCGAGACGACGAAGGGTGTCGGCCAGGTCCCCGGCGGCAGTGAACTCGGCAAACGGGTTGAGCCGCGACACCGTGTCGCGCACCCTGTCCCGAGCCACCGCGGTGGCAAGATCGACCTTCGTCGGAACCAGCACGTCTGCCGCGACGATCTGCCGGGTGGCTTCCACATGGGCCGCCAACGTCTGCTCCATCAGTACCACATCGACAGTGGTCACGACGGAGGGCTGGCGCAGACGCGCGGCGCAAAGCGGTGATGCCCGGAGCGTCATCAGCAGCGGTATCGGATCCGCCAGGCCGGTGGTCTCGATCAACACCCGCGAGAAAGCAGGGACCGCTCCGCTGTCGCGATCGTCGAACAGCGACCGCAACGCCGCTTCGATGTCCTCTCGCACCGCGCAGCACACGCAGCCTCCGGCGAGCACCTTGATCCGATCCCGCGACTGAACCACGAGTTCGTTGTCGATCCCGATCGTGCCGAACTCATTGACGATGACTGCTGCATCGTCGAACTCGTGCTCCCGCAACAACCGGTTCAACAGCGTCGTCTTGCCGCTGCCGAGAAATCCGGTGAGGATCGTCACCGGCAGGCGAGTGTCCGGAGCCGCCATCGCCGTCACGCCGCCCCCGTCCCGATAGCCGCGAGCAAGGCCGGATCCAGCGGATCCGGCGGCGCCATTCCCGGCGGGGTCAGCTGGTCGATGGCCGCCCAGATCCCTCCGAGGTTGTAGGCGTTGGCGCTCTTGCCGGCTTCGTTCTCGATCACATAGGAGTTGCCGCCCCAGTCCGCCACATGGAAACGGCAATGACGCAGGATGGCGTTCAGCAGCGCCACCCGGTTCTCTCTTTCGATGCGCCGGACGCCGCGAGAGCTCGCTTCTGCAAACTCCCGCCGGCCTGCTTCATCCGACCAGTCCTGAGCGCTGCCGAGCGCCGCGCACAGACCGCACACGGCTCAGCGCGCCTTCGTCGAGTAGCCTTCGGCGAGTTCCGGGAGGCGGCCGGTGTAGAAGGGAAGCTGATCGACGCGCGGTGTGTACTTTCCTTCGGCGATCATCTTCCTGACGTGCAGCGCCACTTCTTCGCCGGTGGCGATCCAGACCCCGCCCTTCGCCTGCATCTTGCCGATCATCTCGGACACCATCATCAGGCGGGCCACCTGTCCCGAGCAGAAGGGATGGAAGCAGTTCACCCATAGCCCATAGTGTTCCCACATCGCGTAGAACTCGGCCATGTAGACCTCCATGGCGTACTGCGGCGACGCGATCGGCATCATGAAGTCGAGGTCGTGGTTGTGCACGAACTGCGGCCAGTCGTCGAGTTGCCAGCGCGAGGGCAACTCCACGAGTTCGGCCTTCTCCTGCCGGATGAGATACGGGATATCGTCGCCCATCAGGGAGGTGTCCCAGAGAAATCCTTCCTCTCCCAGGATCGCTGTGGAGTGCCGCGAGTACTTGTACCAGGGCGCTCGGTAGCCACGCGGACGTTGTCCGGAGATCTTCGCGATCGCGTCCGCTCCCTTGCGAGTCCAGAAGCGCTCCTGCTCGACCGTGAGTTCGTTCGGATACTCGTGCAGGTATCCATGGAGGGCGACCTCGTGGCCGTCCTTGACCATCGCCTCCACCGCCTTCGGGTACTGCTCCGCGCACCAGCCGGGGATGAAGAAGGTGTTCTTGATCCCGAAGTTCCGGCACATCTCGAGGATGCGGGGCACACCGACCTCCGGTCCGTAGCGGAGCATCGAGTTGGTGGAAAGTCGGGTGTCCGCATCGTTCGGATGCGCCAGATGCAGGATGCTGTCGGCATCCATGTCCCAGGTGAACACGACGGCGCAGCGCGCGCCGTTCGGCCAGGGGATAGGGTTCTTGATCAACGAAAGCTCCTTGTTCGAAAGAGTGGGACGGTGAAAAACTGCGGCTTGCCGGAGGCTGTCACGCGACGACGGCGATGCCCGAAAGCTGGACGCGCTGGCCGGGGTGGGGGAGTCCCGCCACGTTCACGATCGAGAGCACCGGGCGCTGACCGGGCAGGTAGTCGCCGACGATCCGCGCCAGGGTCACGGCCTCTTCGGCCGCTTGACCACGGTCGCTGGTGAACAGGATGTCCAGCTTCACGAGCTGATCGAGGGTCGCGTCGGCTTCCAAAAGCACGGCGCGCATGCGCTCGATTCCAGCTTCGGCCTGCGCCGTGAGGGAAGCTCCGCCGGGTGCGGAAAGCCCACCCACGTAGACTTCGTCACCGACTCGCACGGCGTCGGCGAACCCTCCCACCCGCAACCAGCCCTGGCCGGCCGCGGGCTGGATGGCCTGCTTCGATGCGCCACGCACGGCGATGCCATCGATCTCGAGCACGAGGCCCTCGTACAGAAGGTCGACACCGAAGCAGTTCAGAGCGGGACCCGGTTTCGGAAAGAGGTCGCGGACCGACGCGACGATCGCGTCGAGCAGTTCGCCGGACGCACGCTCATCGCCGTCGTGCTTGTACGCGATCTTGAGCGAGACGACGTCGGACCAGCCTGCATTGCCTTCGAGGAGAACATGACGGATGTACTCCATTGTGTTGCGGACCTGCGCGACCACATCGTCGGCCGCGATGGCCCGGCCCTGGCGGTCGGCGGAGATCTGACCGCCCACGTAGACCTTTTCGCCGACCAGCCATCCCTGCGAAAAGGGAGTCGGCATGCTCCAATCCCATGCGTGCGCCGGCATTAGGCGGCGTCTGGTCTTGTCGGTCGATGCGATCCCGTCGATGGTGATCAGGTGTGCCGCCGACGGAGCGCCCTTCACGCGCAGCGCCGTTGCCGCCGGTCCGGGATCCGCGAGATATCGCAGCCGCACCGCGGTCATGCGCTCCCAGTAGCGCGTCACCGCCTCGCCGTCGCCATCGAAGACGTAGTAGGTGTGCAACTTCATCAGGTCGCCCATGCCGAGATCGCACGTCTCGAGGGCTGCCGTCATGGCGGCGAAGGCGCCGCGCGTCTGGTCCTCGATGTCGTGGCTGCCCTTCTGCGTGCTTGCGTGGAAGGGGCTTTGAGCACCGAGGTACACCGTGCTGCCGACCTGCCGGGTCAACGGGAAGTCGCCGAACTCGGATGCCGGGTCCGGCATCGAGGCAGCGCCGGTCGCGAGGTTGATGACGGAGCTCATCGTGTCTTCGGTGCTCCGCATCAGGCGATGCCGATGCTGTTGCGGAAATCCCGGACCGCCTGCTTTGCCGCAGCAGTGGCGTCCGGCACACCCGGCAGGCACGCGCAGTAGGCGGCGATGGCCTCGTCGGCAAGCGGGGTCCATTTGCCCACCCATTGCGAAATCGCTTCGGTGGTCCCGGATTCCTCGAGTGCGAGCGCGACCAGCGCGGTCGTCCAGCGCCGCGAACGCTCCGCGTCGGTCAATTGGGCATCGAGCAGCATCGACGTCAGGGTGTCTCCGTTCAGCCGCGCGGCGTGCGCCAGCTGGCGCTGGCAGGTTTCTTCGATGGCGCGAATGGCGACCACGTTCAAGGCGATGACGTTCTCGCCCCAGTCGTAGGTCGTCAGTACACGCTCGAGCAGTTCCCGAATACCTTGCCAGGCGGCATGCTGTTCCCAGATCTCGCGTTCGTTGGTGGCGAACCCCAAGTCCGGATGCGCATTCGCAAGCTCGCGGGTGCGGTAAGCGACCCGCGACATCCACCGCGTGGCATCCGCCTCCTGGAAGGCGGCGCAGTTCGTGATCGTACTCGATGGTGCCATCTGCACGACGTACGCACCGGCCATCTGCAGGGCCGCGTTCACGTAGCGTTGCGGAGTGTAGAGGGTCGCGAGGCTCGACAACCACTTCGGCGAAAGTCCGCGATCGTGTTGCCGCCTCGCGTGATCGCGAAGCAGGCCGTCGACGTATTCCTCGTTGCCGTCCTGCAGTGTCATGTAGGCGCGGTACGTGAGCTGGTCGGGGTCCCGGAACCGGTTCCAGTCCGGGTGCTTGAGCGGACTCGCGATCACGTTCTTCTTGTACCACCGGTTCATCATGATCTCGGGATCGAGCTCGTAGGGCGCCTCCGGGTTTCGCATCCGGTACTGGAGTCCGTAAGTCACGATCTCGTACTCGCTCGGCCTGCGCTTGGTGTGCGCGAGGGCGCTCCAGGTCTTCAAGCCTTTCGGCTGCGGCGGTAGCGGTCGGTTTTCAGGGGCGGTCGTCATGGCTGATCTCTCGATGGTGGAAACGCCGGGGCTACTTCTGTGCCTTCGTCGCGACGAATTTGACCCTGTCGGCGGACATGCGAATGAACCCGGAGAAACCCGGCATATTCACTTCGAGTTCTCCCATGCGGAAAGGTCGACCCAGCGCCTCCGACATGGCTTCGGCAGTCAGCGTGATCTCGCCACGGGCTTCGAGCCGTATGTAGGCGCCACTGTTGGTGACGCGAACCTCACGGCCCGGGTTGTCGTGTTCCGCCGCTTCGACGGCGGCATCGGCTATCTCGCCACGCGTGATGATCGGCCCCACGAAGTCGTCTTCGTCAACGTTCATGAATGTCTTTCCGGAAATGCAAACCAAGCGGTTCATCTAGGCGTTCCGCTCATCCGCCTCGACCGGTGTATCCGCGGCATCCACGTCGACGAATACATCCTCGCCTTCGATCCGCAGGGGATACATCGCCAGCCGGCAGCCCTCGGGGTTGACGCCGGCCCCGGTGCGCACATCGAAGCTCCAGAGATGGGCAGGACAGGTGAGGATGTGTCCTTCGAGTTCACCTTCCGCCAACGACTGTTCCTGGTGCGGGCAGCGTGCATCGAAGGCGCGGAACTCACCGTCGATATTCACCAGGACGATCCGTTTCGCACCGACGTCGCAGGGGATGAGTTCACCATCCCACACATCATCGACCGAGCACACTTTGCGCAACATGAGCCGATCCCGGATGGATGACAGGCGTCGAGCCGGTCAGGCGGTCGTCGGGATGATGTCGACGGCTTCGAGCTTGACGAACTGCGCCTTCTCGATGGTCAGGTCACCTGGCAGGAACTCCTCGGTGTGGTGACGGCGCACCCGCAGCACCGTACCTGGGCGCGGTGCCTTGACGACGACCCCGACGAGCGCATCGCGAGCCTTCTGCGCCACGATGTCCATCGTGTCGCCGGAGTCCGCCATCAGGATCTTCATCCCGTAGTCACCCTGGAAGTTGCATACCAACGGAAATGCGGCCATGAAGACGGATCCTTTCTACAACCGGACGAGGCATGGCCTGCCCGTTTCGTTTGACATCGACCGGGGCACGCCTCAGGCGGCGCGGCTCGCGCGGAACTCTTCGGCCCAGGCAAAGCCCGTCGCGCACTCGCCGCGCTCGTGCGGCGCCATGTTCATGAACTCGAACAGTCCGTCTTCCCCCGCGGGCATCTTGCCGTCCACGAGGTTGTCGACGAAGCTCACGTAGTTGCGGTAACGCGACGGCTCGAGCTCGAAGATCCACTTGTCGACCGGTGAGCCGAAGTGATAGCGCTTGCCGTCGAGATCGACGTGGTACGAGTCGACCTTCCACTGCTTCCCTGCGACGCCGCTCAGCTCGAAGCCGACCATCTGGCACATCATGGGCGCCACCGACGGTACGGTCTTGCCATAGTTGCCGGCGAGAATGTTCTCGGTGATCACGTCCCAGACCTCACCATAGGTCTCGTTCCAGCCGGGATACTTCTTCTCGAGCCAGTCGCGTTCGGCGGGGGTGGTCCCCGAAACCGGATCCCACCACCCGGTGGCGCGATAGAGGTACATCCCGATGTGTTGGGCGTGGTGATACGTCGCTACGTCCGGCAGGAAATGGTCGTCCCAGTACCAGGGCTTCTCCAATCCCAGCGCCTTCAAGTTGCGCAGGAACTGTCTCTCGACGAACTCGTAGACGAACTCCTTGAGGGAGTGTTCGCGCTTCGCGAGCGGAGTGTAGTAGTCCATGCATACGCCGCTCAGTGCGGAGAACTGTTTCCACACTCGCCAGAACGAGATGTCGATCAGGCGCTGGGCCTCTTCGATCTTGCCGTTGTCCACCATGATCTGTATCAGCGGCTCGCCGATCTGCGCATGGCGAGCCTCGTCGGATTGCACGGTCTGGAGCATGGCCGCAAAGCTGTGATCGCCGTTTCGCTTCGCGTCCGAGGAAAGCCCGATGAACTGGAGGTTTGTGAAGCCCTGCTCGAACGAGAAGTTGGTCATGATCGCGGAGCTCACGGCATCGCGGGTGTGTTCGACGTCGTCGAAGCAGTTGCGCTCGCTCATCACGATGTAGTTGTTGGTGCTGGGCGCCTTCTGAGCCCAGTCGAACGCACTGTCGACCTGCAGGAACTCGTAGGCGAAGTACATCTGGATCTGCGTGTGCCGGATCTCGTCCAGCGTGCCGAACGACGCCATGTTGCGCATGCCCGGTGCCCGGCCGAAGCGGGTGACCCGGGCGAACGCCGAGACCGAGCCGTACTCGACGAACGGCACGGCTCCGAAGTGAAGTTGCAGCAGCGCCTTCCAGCCGGGCTCGGCTGCCTTGTAGAAGGCGACGCGGTCCATGGCGGACTTGACGGAATAGGCGCCTACATCCTTCTCGCGCTGGGTGTGGACGTACTCCCGGTACGTCACCTTGTAGGGTTCGTCGAACTTCTCCCATTCCGCGAGCGGAATGCCGTAGGGATCGGAGAACTCCGGCGGAAACAGGTCGGTCTCCGCCACGTAGCTCGGTGTCCAGTTGGTATCCCGGGCGATCGCATACCAGTCTTCGTTCTTGAGCATCGTCACGTGGCGTCTCCTGTGTTCACCCTTGCGACCTGTCGATTCCCTGTCCCCATCGCGCCAACTGGTCTGCGAGGAAGGGTTCGTGTTCTTCGCCAGACGCGGTAGCAGCACTAGTTGGAAAGTCACTTTCCTATTAGGCAATCGGTGTGCCAAAACGCGACGAGACGATATTGAGCGCAATGTCAGGGGCTTAAGTGCTTTCGTCGGCTGCTCTTCGAGCACCGGCTTGCACTGAAGTTGGGCGTCACCTCGCATGCTTGCTTCAACACTAGGCAAACGGGGAGCGCCACGATCGATCGGTCCCGGGGCTTTACGAGGTGCGATCCTCGACGCGGCGTGGATGGACGTTCGAACGGCACGCGGCATGGCCACAACGAAAGCGCCGCGGCTCCCGGGAAAACGTCAGCCGAGCCCGTTCTTCAACCGGTCGGCCAGACTGATCAGGAAAGCGAGGCAGCGCCGCAAGTCCGAACGGGTGACGTACTCGTCGGGCTTGTGCCCCTGGTCCATGCTGCCGGGGCCGCACACCACGGCGGGAATGCCGGCCGCGGCGAACAGGCCGCCTTCCGATCCGAAGCTGATCACGCTGGTCTGATCTACGCCCGAGGCCTCGCGAGCGAGCGCGACGACGGTGTCGTCTTGACGCGAGGCGAGCCCCGGATAGCGCGTCAGCAGCTCGAAGCCCACGTCCGACTCCGGTGCCACGGCACGCATGCCGGGCAGCACGTCGCGTTCCGCCACGGTGCGCACGGCTTCCAGGAACCGATCCAGTTCCGCCTCGTCGGTGGAGCGCGCTTCGAAGCTGAAGCTGCAGCGTGAGGGCACGACGTTCACGCTGATGCCGCCCGCCACCACGCCGGTCTGCACGGTTGCAAACGGTGGATCGAAACGCTCGTCGCGCTGTCCGTCGCGAGCGAAGTCGCGGGCCATGTCCTCGATCGCCACGATCAACCGCGCTGCCTTCTCCACCGCGTTCACGCCTTCCGGCGCGTGGGCGGAATGGCAGGCGCGGCCATGGACGTCGCAACGCATGGCCACCTTGCCCTTGTGCGCGGTGACGGGGCGACCGCTGGTGGGTTCGCCGATGATCACGCCTGCCGGCAGCGGTCGCCGTCTTGTGATCTCCGCGAGCATCGGGCGCACGCCGAGGCAGCCCACCTCTTCGTCGTAGGAGAGCGCCAGGTGCACGGGCAACGGCAGGCGCCGCTCCGCGAGGTCCGGGAGCACCGCGAGCACACACGCGATGAAGCCTTTCATATCGGCGGTGCCGCGGCCGTAGAGGCGTTCGCCTTCGATGTTCAGCGCGAAGGGTTCGCGAGTCCATTTCTGGCCCGCGACCGGCACCACGTCCGTGTGGCCGGACAGCACGACACCCGCCACCATCGCATCACCGACGGTGGCCCAGAGACTCGCCTTGGTGCCGTCGGCATTGGGGAAGAGTTCGCTTTCGATGCCCGCGGCCGCGAGCCGGTCGCGCACCCAATGGATCAGGCCCAGGTTGCTGTCGGCGCTGACGGTGGGGAAAGCCACCAAGCGCGCGAGCACCGAGATCGCCTCGTCGAGCAGCGCCTCGGGGACCTGAGGCGGAGAGCCGGGATCGTCGGGTGCCATCTTGGTTAGTCCGAGGTTGCCACAGCCGGAGTCGTGCGTGCCTCGGTCGCGACCGAAGACGCACTCGTTTCCGGCGGGGCGAGTTCCGCAATCTCGCGCCGGAACGGCAGCGTGTCGCCATCGTGGGGCGGACGATCGAAATCTTCCGCGTAGCGGCGGCCCGCGTACACCGCATGGGCGATGGTGGCGGGCGCCAGCGCGTCGCCGATCGCTTCGACCTTGGCGATTCCGGCGGCTATCCAGTCCGCCTCGCGGGCGAGCAGCGCCTGATACAGCGCGTCGTCGGGCAGGCGCGCTGTCACGAGCACGACGGAATCGCATTGAATCATCTCGGCGCGGCCGGTGTACTTGCACGCCACCTCGACGCTTTCCGCAAGCACGCGTTGCAAGCCGCGATCCGTGTCGATCGCCACGCCCAGTTCCAGCAGCCGCGCCTGGATGCGATGTTGCTCCATGGTGTTCCAGGTCCAGTCGGACACGCGCGAGGCGACGGTCACCAGACGCACGCGGTAACCGGCCGCAACGAGCAGTTCCGCCAGCACGCCGCCGAGGTAGTAGTGGTCGTCGTCGAACAGCACGACCTCGCGCCCACGCGGGCGCTGCCCGGCCATGAGTTGGTCCGGGTCGAGCACTTCCATGGCGGGATCGATCGCGATGGGTCGCGTGTGCAGGCGGCCGACGCCATCGCGCCGCCAGCGCGCGCCCGTGGCGATGGCCACGTGGCCGAATCCGAATTCGAGGATGTCATCCGCGGACAAGGCGCTGCCGAGGTAGGTGGCGACATTGGGCATGCGCACGACCTGGCCGATCCGGTAGTCGGCCACGCGCTTCCACGCAGCGAGTCCCGGCAGACGTGCTTCGCGCACGACCCGACCGCCCAGCTCTCTGCCAGCTTCGGCGAGGGCGACGTCGTAACCGCGCCGCCCGAGCATCATGGCTGCCTCGAGACCCGCGGGCCCGGCACCCACCACGAGCACGTTCGCTTCGGACGCACGGGGCCGGATGCGTTCCGGATGCCAGCCGCGCCGCCACTCCTCGCCCATGGAGGGGTTCTGCGTGCAGCGGATCGGCGACTGGGTGAAATCGCCCGAGACGCAGATGTTGCAGCCGATGCATTCGCGCACGTCGTCGATGCGCCCTTCCTCCACCTTGCGCGGCAGATAGGGGTCGGCGATGGAGGGGCGCGCACAACCGATCAGGTCGAGGATGCCTGCCTTCACCTGCCGCACCATGGCGTCCGGCGACGTGAAGCGCCCGACGCCGACCACCGGCTTGCTGGTGAGTTGCTTGAAGCCGGCGACGAAGGGTTCCTGGAATCCTTCCTCCGCGAAGCGCGAGGTACGGCTGTCGTCCTCCCACGAGCCGAGGACAAGATCCCAGAGGTCGGGCAATTCGCCGATCAGGCCGAAGGCGTCCTGCATTTCGGCGCGCGACAGGCCGTCTTCGCCCATCAGCTCGTCCACCGACACGCGCACCGCCACCGCGCTGCGATCGCCCACCGCTTCGACGGTGTCCTCGATCACCTCGCGCAGCAGACGGACTCGATTCTCGAGGCTGCCGCCGTACTCGTCGGTGCGATCGTTGTAGCGGCGCGACAGGAAGTGATGGAGGCCGCCCAGTGCATGCCCGGCGTACACATAGATGATGTCGAACTCGGCGCGTTTCGCCCGCAATGCGGCTGCACGGTGCCAGCGGCGCAGGTTAGCGATGTCGCGCTTCGTCATCGCACGCGCCTGCACCGGATCGTAGGTGAAGGTGGCCACGGGAAGATGCGCCGGTCCCATGGGCACTTCGCGCGTGTAGAGGTTCGAGCCGTTCATGCCGTTGTAGCAGAGCTCGATGCCGGCCAGCGCATCATGGCGATGGACCGCGTCGGTCATGCGCGCGAGCGCCGGAATGTCGCGGTCGTCCCACAGCCGCAGTTCGATGAACGGCGTGATCTCGGAGCTGTAGTGGATCTCCACCTGTTCGGTGCAGACGACGGCCCAGCCGCCTTCGGCCTTGATGCCGCGCATGGTGGCGAGTGCCGTGGGATCGCGGTAGCCCATGCCATTGCAATGGGGCACTTGGTAAAAACGGTTGCGCGCCGTCACCGGGCCGATGCGCACCGGTTCGAACAGGATGTCGAAGCGCGGATCTCGGCTCACGAACGCTACTCTATTGTTCCGTCATCCCCGGCACATGACCGGCATGGATGTGAGCACGGCAATACTCCTCGAACGCGACCAGCGCGCGCGGCTTGCGGGCGCTCTCCAGCGTGGCGAGGCCGAGGGTGAGCGGGCGGTAGCGGCTGTCGAGCGGCACGTAGGCGAGCGCGCTGCCGTCGAGCGCGGCGCGATTGCGAGGGCGCAGGTTGGCGAGGCCGAAGCCGTGTCCGGCACCCACCAGCGATCGCACGACTTCCGTGTGCGGCGAGCCGGCCACTACCTTGGGATCGAGGCGCTCGTGCAGGAACAGGCCGAGAAAATACTCGCGGCTCTGCGGCAGATCGAGCAGCACGTAGGGTTCGTCCGCGAGCTCTGCAAGCGTGAGCGAACTGCGAGCCGCGAATCGATGGTTCGCCGGCAGCAGGACGTAGGGCGGCAGCGCCACGAGCGGTTCGAAGGTGGCTTCGGGCGGCAGGTCGAGGTCGTAGGTGACCGCTGCCGACAGACGCCCGTGCCGCAGGCCGTCCATGAGTCCACGGTGATGATCCTCCACCACTTCGAGCTGCACGCGCTCGTGGATCGCACCGAAGCCGCGCACCACCTCGGGAATGATCAACGGTGCCACGCTCACCAGGAAACCGACCGCGAGGCTGCCGGCCACGCCTTCGGACAATTCGCTGGCGACGGCCGAGATCTCTTCCGCATGGGCCAGCAGCGCACGCGCCTCGCGCAACAGGCGTTGACCCTGCGGCGTGAGCGACAGGCCCTGCGCATGATGGCGCACGAACAACTGGACGCCGAACTCGTCCTCCAGATGCGCGATCGCCGCGGAGACGGAAGGCTGCGAGATGTTCACGCGCTCGGCGGCCAGCCGCACGCTGCCGCTGTCGCCGGCGGCGACGAAATATTCAAGCTGTCGAAGAGTGAACCGCATGCGGGCGGCGTCGGGCCCGGGGGGCAACGCGACCGAGCGTAGCACAGGCTCCGGGGGCGGCTCGACTCGTTCCACCATGGCACGCACCCTCGTCCCTCCGCCGCTCAGCGGTCGCCCGCTACGCCATAGGCTGGCGCGCTGCCCGGATCGAGGGCCCGGGTGACGTACGCCTCGAGCTGCGGCTTCCACATCCGCCACAGGTTGCCCAGTTCGACGATCGGGTCGCCCTCGGTCCAGTCCACGCGCAGGTCGGCCACGGGCCAGGCGACCTGATCCACCATCAGCATTCCGGCCGAATGCACCGGACCGGCTTCGCCGCCGGCATCGCGGCCGGCCTCCATGGCCAGAACGATGCGGTCGCCCAGATCGTCCGCCGCGGCCTGCTCGAAGGCACGCACCATGGCTTGCGGAACGTCGGTGTTGGCGAGCAGGTTGCCCGCCGCGACGACACCCAATCCCATTGCGGAAGAATGCACGCCGAGCGTGCGCGGCCCGGACCAGGCGGCCACGCCGCCATGGCGGTCCACCGCGGTGAGTTGCCGGAATTCCAGCAACGTCGCCGTGCGCTTCAGTTCCGCCAGCGCCTCCGGCGCGGAGCGGCCCTGGCTCAGCAGGTCGAGCAGCCGGTGGCCGAGCGTCGGATCGGTGATGTTCTGCGAAGCCGCTGCGCCGATGCCGGCGCGGGCGTGTGCACATCGCGCGGCCACCGCAGGACTGGAGGAACACACGGCGATCGCGAAGCGCCCCGTGCGCGGGCACCGCGCGGCGATGGAAAACGTCACGGCTGGTCCTCGGACTCCGGGATCACTGCGGTCACATCGATCTCCACCAGCCATTCGGGCCGCGCCAGCGCCGACACCACCAGACCAGTGGAAACGGGATACACACCTTTCAGCCACCGGCCCACGGTGCGATACACCGCCTCGCGGTAGCGCGGATCGGTGAGATAGATGGTGATCTTGCAGATGTGTTCGAGACGGCTGCCGGCCTCTTCCAGCAACTGCGCGATGTTGCGCATCGCCTGGTCGGCCTGCCCGGCGGCGTCACCTACGCCGACGTTCTCCGCGGTATCGAGCGTCTGTCCCACCTGGCCGCGAACGAAGACAGTGGCGCCGCGCGCGACCACCACGTGGCAGAGGTCGTTGTCGAGTTTCTGTTCCGGGTAGGTGTCGCGCGTGTTGAAGGGCCGGATGCGCCTGTGGACTGGCATGGCGCTCAGGCTGCCTTGCGGCCGGCGGGTTGCGCCGTGGACGGCGACGTGTTGCCCAGGACCCGCTCCGAGAGACCCGCGGACTTCTGCACGAAGCGCGCGGCATCGTCCCAGTCGAAGTTGCGGTGGACGGCAGCGAGGTGAGCGAAGGGCGGCGACTGTGCGAACAACTGAAACGTGAGGCGATGGCCGGCGTAGTCGGAGTTGAGCAGGTCGCGCGCGAAGGCGAGCAGACGCCGGCGGTCCTCGGCCACCCAGTTCTCGTTCACGGAGTAGAACTTCTCGAGCCACGGGCCGGTTTCGGGATCACGGAACGCGGCCGCATCGGGCGTGACGCAGATCTGGCCGCCGCACAGCTCGCGCGCGATGTGCATCATCTCGTGCAACTGCGAGCACGCGAGCACGCGGCCGGTGAACAGCAGCGACTGGTTCGGCATCAGCAGGCCGCCCGGGCTGCGCTCCGCCATGGCAATGGACGCCGTGAGGTGCGCATTGATGCCTTCGCGATACACGGCCAGCGTGGAAAGTTTCTCCTGCACCGCCTGCTGCTTGTCGAGGCCGGTCTGGCGCGCGTTCAACAGGGCAGCGCCGATCATCATGTCGGCAAGCTTCAGGTTGCGTTGCACGAAAGCGAAGGCGCTGTAGCGGTGCAGCGTGGCGCGGATGAAAGTGGCGGCGCGGGTGTGCCGGTAGAACAGCACGTTCTCCCACGGGATCAGCACGTCGTCGAAGATCACCAGCGTGTCCACTTCGTCGAAGCGGTTGGACAGCGGATAGTCCTCGGCGGGTGCCCGGCCGGTAAAGCCGGTGCGACAGATGAACTTCAGGTTGGGCGAGCCCAGGTCGCAGACGAACCCAACGGCGTAGTCGGAGAGTTGCGCATCGCCCCAGTTCGCGATGGTGGGTTTGGTGAAGGCCTGGTTGGCGTAGGCCGCGGCGGTCTCGTACTTGGCGCCGCGCACGACGAGGCCCGCGTCGGTTTCGCGCACCACGTGCAGCAGCATGTCCGGATCCTGGTCCTGCGGACGCTTGGATCGGTCACCCTTTGGGTCGGTGTTGGCCGACACGTGGAACGGATCCTCGCGCAGCACGCGCTGGATGTGGTTCTCGATGTTGGCGGCGAACTGAGGGTCGACTTCGTTCAGCAGGTCGCGCCCGTCGAACAGGGACCACATCTCCCCCACGGTCTCGTCGCCGACGCGGGTCACCACACCGCCGATTTCCTCCAGCACCGTGTCGGTGGCTAAACGTTTGGCATGCCAGTCCGCCTGTTCGTAGGGCAGCTTATTGCCCACGGCGAAGTCTTCACCCGTCGCTGCGTCGCGATAGGTCATGACCGCGCGGGTCTGCGCTTCGTGCTGCATGTCGTAGATGCGCGCGCGGATGTCCACCAGCGGCTTGAACATAGGGTGCGTGGTCACGTCACGGACGCGCTCGCCGTTGACGTGGACGACGCGCCCGTCTCGGATGCTGTCGCGGTACTGCTGGCCGGTGCGGATCATGGGGAACTCCGGGAAGGGTAGGGATTCAGGCGGCGAGCGGTTCGGGACGTCCGTATTGCCGCAGGCTGTAGAGCAGCGGCGCGGTGTCCGCCGCGGAGGCAGCGAGCACCCGGCCGAGCAGGATGGTGTGGCTGCCGGCCTCGTGGGCGGTTTCGAGCACGCATTCGAAGTGCGCGCTCGCCTCCGCCACCAGCGGCAGGCCGTGTTCGCCGGTGATCCATGGAATATCGGAGACGTCGAAAGGTCGGCCCGGACCGCGTCCGGCGCACACGTCCGCGATGTTCGGCTGCGCGGCCGCGAGCAGACTGACGGCGAAACGACGGTTGATGAGCACCGCCTCGCGTAAGGGATTGCGGCGGCTGATGCAGGCCAGCAGCAGGGGCGGGTCCGCGGACACGGAGGTCACGGCGCTGACGGTCAGCGCGAATCGGCCCGCGGCGCCATCGGTGGCCACCACCGAAACCCCGGTCACCGCCCGGGCCATGGCATTGACGAACAGGTCGCGAGGTACCGCGTCGGCGCCCGCCAAGACCTTCGAATCCGACATCGCAACAACGCTCATGCTGGCTTGCTCCCCAGGGGAATCGGGATGGGTGCAGTTTGAGAGCCAGGCGGGTCTTCGGCAATTCGTCGTTTCGGGGGTAGAGGCTCAGGAAAAGCGAAGCAGCCGCCCGACTTCACACGGACTTCACATTCCCTTCCCGCCCGGTTCCTACCGGCTTCGCTTCCGGCGAAGAGGATTCGTTCCGTGCGCGGCGCCCTTCGCCGTGCCGGAAACGACAAGGAGCGGGGAGCATGAAGACGAAATGGAGTTGCTGGGCGGCGGTGGCGGCGTTCGGTGCCGTGCTGTTCGCGCCCAACCTGACCAGGGCACAGGCGGGGGAAGACACCGACAAGAGCCTGTCGCCGTACTTCCAGGTGGAGGATGGCGATCCCGCCATCGACCGCTTGCCGCTCAAGGCCACGGACGTGGACGTGCGTATCGCCGGCGTCATGGCCGACGTGCGGGTGGTGCAGTCATACCGCAACGAGGGCACGCGCCCGATCGAGGCGCGTTACGTGTTCCCAGGCTCCACGCGTGCGGCGGTGCACGGACTCGTGTTGCGGGTGGGCAATCGGGAGATCACGGCTCAGATCCGCGAGAAAAAACAGGCACGGACCGAGTACGAGGAAGCGAAGCGCTCCGGCAAGAGCGCTGCGCTGCTCGAGCAGCATCGCCCCAACGTGTTCCAGATGAATGTCGCGAACATCCTGCCCGGCGACGAGGTCCAGGTGGAACTGCGCTACACCGAACTCCTGGTGCCGTCGGAAGCGCGCTACCAGTTCGTGTATCCCGCGGTAGTCGGGCCGCGCTATACGGGTTCGGCGGGAGCGGAGGGCGGTGCGTTGCCCGCCATTATTCCCGTGCCCTATACGCGGGCGGGCGTGCCTCCGGCGAGTACGTTCAACCTGAAGGTCGCGTTGAATGCCGCCGTGCCGCTGGGTGAACTCGCGTCGGCAACGCACCGGATCGACGTGGCCCGCGACGGCTCGAAGCGCGCGGTGGTGACGCTCGCCGACACCGGGCGTAGCGAAGGCAACCGCGATTTCATCCTCGATTACGCATTGGCAGGCGCGCGCATCGAATCGGGACTGATGCTCTACGAGGGCGCCGGGGAGAACTACTTCCTGGCGATGATCGAGCCGCCGGCCGCGGTGAAGCCGGACGAGATCCTGCCGCGCGAATACGTCTTCATCGTCGACGTGTCGGGCTCCATGTTCGGGTTTCCGCTCGAGGTGTCGAAGCGCCTGCTGACGGACCTGATCGGTCGACTGCGCCCCACCGACACGTTCAATGTGTTGCTGTTCGCCGGCGGCAGCACGCTGCTGTCGGAAATGTCGCTGCCCGCGAATCAGGAGAACCTGCGCCAGGCCATCAACGTCATCGGTCGTCAGTCGGGCGGCGGCGCAACCGAGTTGCTGCCGGCCTTGCAGCGTTCACTCAAGCTGCCGCGCGACACGAGACGCTCGCGCACGTTTGTGGTCGTCACCGACGGCTACGTCAACGTGGAGAAGCAGGCGTTCGACCTGATCCGCGATCATCTTGGCGAGGCCAACCTGTTCGCCTTCGGCATCGGCTCGAGCGTGAACCGGCATCTCATCGAAGGCATGGCCCGGGTCGGGCGCGGCGAGCCCTTCGTCATCACCGACGAGAAGACCGCCGAGGCCGAAGCCGAGCGCTTTCGCGCCTACATCGAAGCACCGGTGCTCACCCGTATCAAGCTCGCGTTCGAAGGGTTCGATGCCTACGATGTCGAGCCAGTCGCCGTTCCCGACATGTTCGCGGCGCGACCGGTGATCGTGTACGGCAAATGGCGCGGCCCGCGTGAAGGCCGCATCCGCCTCCAGGGCGTGGCCGGATCCGGTCCGTATTCGCGCACGCTCGACGTGGCGGGTGTCCTGCCGTCGGAGGAGAACGCAGCATTGCGCCATCTGTGGGCGCGCAACCGGATCGCCACGCTCGGCGACTACAACCATGTCGAACCGAACAGCGAACTCGCGGGCGAGATCACGCGGCTCGGGCTGGCCTACAGCCTGCTGACCGACTACACGTCGTTCATCGCCGTGGATCGCGTGGTCCGCAATACCAAGCCGGAGAATCTTGAGGGCGTGGATCAGCCGCTGCCCATGCCGGAGGGCGTGAGCGATCTCGCGGTGGGTGAAACGCCCAGCACGCCTGAACCGCAGACCTGGATGCTGATGGTCGTGATGCTCGGAGGATTGCTCTGGGCCTGGCGCAGCGGGAGGCTCCATGTGGTCCGCCGTTGATCGCCGGCTCGGACCCGGCGCACTGATCGTGCTGCAACTGGCTGCGTTGTGGCCGCTGGGTGTCTGGTACGTGCGCCGCATGGGTGACGGTTCCGACGAGCCCTGGGGGATCGCCGCGCTGATCGCAGCTTTGGGGATCGTCTTCCTGCGGCGGCGGTGCCTGGCCACCGAGCCCAGGCGCGGATTTCTCATTGCGGCAGGTGGACTCACTGCGGCGGCGATCGGTGCCGCACTCTTCGTCGCGCCGCTGGCAGGTGCCGTCCTCGGTGTCGCCGCGCTCTCCTGCACCGTCGGCGCTGTGCGCGGGGCCGATCGTCTCGACTGGCCATGGACGGCACTCACCGCGCTGGCGCTGCCGATCGTTTCGTCGTTGCAGTTCTACCTCGGCTATCCGCTGCGGCTCGTGGCTGCGAGTGCGAGCGCGATCACGTTGAGCGCCGTCGGCATCTTCGTGGAGCAGAACGGCACAGCGCTCACGTGGGCGGGCCGCAGCGTGATGGTCGATGCACCTTGCAGCGGCGTGCACATGCTGTGGGCCGGAATGTTCTTCGCGTCCGTGCTGGCCGCCTTGCGCAGCATGGGTGGCGCCCGGTTCGCGGCGCTACTGGCGTGGAGCGTCCTCGTCGTGGTGGCCGCGAACGCGCTGCGCAACACGGTGCTGTTCGTGAAGGAGGCGGGCATCGTTGCGTTGCCTGCATGGGCGCACGATGGGGTGGGCGTGGTCGCGTTCACGCTGGCGGCTGTAGTGATCTTCCAGCTCGCGAGTGGAGGTTCCCATGCAGGTTAGACACGCATTCGCGGTCGGCGCGCTGCTCGCGGCGCTGCTGCCCGTCGGACTGGGGATCACGGGCGTTCGTTCGGAACCGTTGCGCACCGCGATCGTCACCTGGCCGAAGCAGTTCGACGGGATGCCGCTCACCCGCCTGCCGCTCGCGGCGGCGGAGCAGCGTTTCGCGCGCGGGTTCCCGGGATCGATCGCGCGTTTCACCGATGGTCGAAGCGAACTGGCGCTGCGTTCGGTCGAACGGCCGACGCGCATGCTGCATCCGGCGGCGGACTGCTTTCGCGGACTCGGCTACGCGGTCACGCCGCCGCGCCTGATCGAAGACGAGGACCGCCGCGCGTGGAGCTGTTTCGACGCGACCCGCGACGGCCGCACTCGGCGCGTCTGCGAGCGAATCCAGGATTCGCGCGGACAGGCCTGGACGGATGTGTCGGCGTGGTACTGGGCCGCGGCACTCGGTCGGACCTCCGGGCCGTGGATGGCGGTGACGCGGGTGTGGACGCCTTGAGTCCGGCTCACCCTGACTTTCGAGGCCGACAGTTGCTACACTTCATCCGTCGCGCGGCTCCCGAAGGTAGCGGCGAGGTGCCGTTCCAGCCCCGCGCAGGAGACTACACATGGCAAAGGGTCAGTTACGCAGCAACAAGGAAGCGAAGAAACCGAAGAAGGCCAAGACACCGCCGGCGGCACCGGTGTCTCAGTTCTCGGCGAATTCCAGCGCGAGCGCCGCGGCGGCCGAACGCAACAAGAAGAAATAGCCGCTTTTCGCGCGGCTCAAAAAAAGAGCGGCCCGAAGGCCGCTCTTTTCACTTCGGTGAAGCTTTCGATCAGTACAGAACGATCGGGTTGGCCGGGGATCCCGTGCCGCCGATGATCTTGAGCGGGGCGAAGATCAGCGCGCCCTCCAGGACCTTGGCGTCGACGAGCGACTTGGTGTCGACGTTCTCCAGGTTCCAGATGCCACGCTGCGGCTGCATGTAGGTGTGGCAGGGCACCGCAAAGCCGTCCTGCTCGCCGCCGGGCTGCGCGTCGTTGGCGGACGTGTCGCCCAGGGTCAGCGCGATACCGCGCTCGGCCATGTAGACGCAAGCGCTGATGCCGTAGCCCGGCTCGCCTTCGGCGAACTTGGCGCGGGCGGCGGCGCGAGCGGCGCTGTCCATCTTCTTGTAGCGGTCGTTGCTCCAGGTGTTGCCCTGGCCGGTGTGGATCGCGACGCAGTCGCCCTTGCCGATTTCGGCCAGGCCTTGCGCCTTCACGATCGCCTTGACGTCATCGGCGGTGACGATGCCGATGTCGCCGGCCTTCTTCGGGATGGGCAGCATTTCTTCAGCAGCAGCCAGCTTGCCTTGCGACTTGCGATAGGCCACGGCATCGAGCACCACGAGGCGGCAGACGAAGCCGAGTTCACCCACGTGCTCCACGCCCAGGGGGCCCATGCCGAACACACGGCCGCCCGCACCGCGATCGTAGGAATCCCACGAGATGCGCTTGTTGTAGAACATCGGGCCCTTGCTCGTGTTGATGCCGATGTGGCCGGGGCCGTCGAACTGCGTCTGGATCTGGCCGATTTCGGTGGTCACCAGCTCGTCGTGGTAGACCAGCGCGTTCTTGCCGAAGGGGCCGCCGGTAGGCGTACCGGGGATGCTCATCTGCCAGCCGCGCGGACCGAAGGCCGGCGCTTCGCGGTGGTAATACTTGCCGATGGTGATGGACTTGTACTGCTTCACCAGAGACAGCGCCTTCTTGATCTGGGCGGGATCCTTCGTGTAGTTCGCGGAACCAGCCTTGTCGTCGGGGCCCCACTGATTGGCGGGCCAGTCGCTGTTTTCCTGCGGGCCCGGCACGACCTGCGCGATCGCGCAGGTCCCAAACATCAGCAATGCACTGCCAACGGCTGCCGCAAGGGTCAACCTTTTCATGCTCTCTCTCCTCGGATTGTTTATTTGTCGGTCGGGATCGCGACTGTTGTCTGTTGTCTCGCGTACACCCCGCCGAAAACATTGACATAGAACCCCCCCTGTTGCAAGCGAATCCCCCGGCTCGTTGACAGTGCTCGTGCAGGGAGCGCACATTACTGCGCGCTGCAATTCGGGCAAGCGGTGGAAGTACGCCGTGGAATCAGGTGGTGCGGGGAGTGATCGGCGCTTTTGTTGCGCCGCAAGACGGAGGGAAGCATGATTTCAGCAGAACAGGTCGCGTCCTATCACGATCAGGGTTACGTCGTCGTGGAAGACGTGATCGGGCCGCAAATGCTGGCGCGGATGCGCAGCGTCATCGAGGAATTGAACGAAAGGGCCCGTGGCGTGAGCACGCACACGGACATTTACGATCTCGAGCCGACGCACTCGCCGTCGGCGCCCCGGGTGCGGCGCATCAAGAAGCCGCACCTCGTGCACCCGGTGTTCCAGGAGGCGCTGAAGAGCCCCGTGCTGGTGGATACGCTGAGGAAGCTCCTCGGCCCGGACGTGCGGCTGCACGGCTCCAAGCTCAACATGAAGGCGCCGCGCTACGGTTCGCCGGTGGAATGGCACCAGGACTGGGCCTTCTATCCGCATACCAACGACGACATCCTCGCCATCGGCGTGATGCTCGACGACGTCGCCGTCGAGAACGGGCCCATGCTGGTGATGCCCGGCTCGCACAAGGGACCGACCTACGACCATCATGCCGAAGGGCGCTTCTGCGGCGCGATGGATCCGACCGCATGCCCGCTCGATTTCTCCAAGGCCGTGGCCTGCACCGGACGCGCTGGATCCGCTTCGTTCCACCACGTGCGGCTGGTGCACGGCTCGGCCCAGAACACCTCGGATCGGCCGCGCCATCTGCTGCTGTACGAGTGCTCCGCGGCGGACGCCTGGCCGATGGTCAACTTCACGACCCTGGAGGAGCTCGACGAACGCATGATGTTCGGCAAGCCGACCATCGAGCCGCGACTGGTGGACGTCCCGGTGCGCATGCCGCTGCCGCCGGCGCTCAACCAGGGGTCGATCTACGAGAACCAGACTGCGGTCCGGTCGCGCTACTTCGAGGTCAAGACCGCCGCGACCTGACGGAAGCGGGCTGGCGTCAGACGCGGCCCAGCTCCCGCGAAATGGCGGCGGCGGTATCGCGCAGGGCGGCGCGCGCGTCCGCGACGGATATGCGCGTGTCGCGTTGGCGGACGTGGACGACGTTGACCGCCGCGATGACACCGAAGTGGTCGAAGATGGGGAAGCAGATGTCGGTCACGCCCGGGACCGTATCGCTCGGCCCTTCGTCGTAACCGCGCGCGCGGATCTCCGCCAGCCGGCCTTCCAGGGTTTGCGCCCGCGCCTTCGACGGCTTGGCCGAGTCGAGCAGCTCGGCCACGTATTGCGGTAGCCGGTCCGGGGGCTGGAACGCGGAGATCACGCGGGCCGAAACGCGATCGTCGTGGAAGGCGAAATGCGCGCCGGCGCGCACGGAGTAGCTGATCGGATCCGGCGATTCGACGCGTGCGAGCACGACCAGGCGCTGGTCGTGATGGACGCTCAGGTGATTGGACTGACCCACCGTCCGCGCGAGCGCCTGGAGATGCGGCATCGCCACGCCGAGCAGCCGGTCCACCGGCGGGTGCAGGTGCGCGAGCTGGAACAGCCGCAAGGTCAGCAGATAGGAGCCGTCGGTGCGGCGCGCCAGGTAGCCGCGGCGCACCAGTACGTCGAGCATCCGGAACAGTTCGGTGGCGGTGCGGTCGAGGCGCCGGGCGATTTCCTGGAGGGTGAGGCCATGTTGCTCCGCCGCAAGAAGCTCGATTATGTCGAGCCCCTTCTCCAGTGCGGGGGCGCTGTAGCGCCCGTCTTCGGACTTCGCTGCTCTGCGCATTGACATGGCCTGGCCTGGTTTTTATATTTGAAACTGCATTTCATAAATAAAACGAGTGTAGTTCGCGTTTCGCTGCTCGGCATGCGGGCCGTCGCCCGCCGATGTCGTCCAGGGACGAGAGGGCGTGCTCCATGGTCCGGTGAGTAGGGTACAGACCGGATCGGTCGAAAACGAGGGGCGGGTCGACCCGCTCCCAACGGAGGAGAACGAAATGAAGTGGCTTCGCACCATTCAACGTCGTGTCGCAACGGGCGGCGTGCTGCTCGCGATGTCCGCCGGGGCCCATGCGGCCGATGCCGGCTTTCCCGCTCCTGTCGGCGATCCCACCATCGTGCCGGCCGGCGCCAAGCTCGAGCGCATCTTCGACGGCGGCTGCATGCTGACCGAAGGCGTGGCCGCCGGCCACGACGGGATGATCTACTTCAGCGACATCACGTTCACGGCTTTCTGCAAGGATCCTTCTGGCAAGTTCCGGCAGGCGGGCAACATCTGGAAGCACAACCCGAAGACCGGCGAGACGACGATCTTCCGCAGCCCCTCGGGCATGTCGAACGGGCTCAAGTTCGATCGCGATGGCAACATGATCGCGGCACTCGGTGCCGACTACGGCGGCCGCATGCTGATCAGGACCGACATGAAATCGGGCAAGAGCTACATCCTCGCCGGCCTCTATGACGGCCGTCCGTTCAACGCGCTGAACGACGTCACCATCGACGAGAAGGGCCGGATGTACTTCACCGATCCGCGCTATCTCGGCCACGAAGGCATCTACCAGGATGGTTACGCAGCCTACCGCCTCGACCTGGACGGCACGGTGACGCGCGTCGCCGCCAACTGCGGCAAGTGCAACGGCATCCTGATCTCGCCCGACCAGAAGACGATGTACATCGTCAGCAACGACAACGGCTGGTTCGAGTTCCAGAACTTGAAGAAGGGCGAGTCTCCGGTCCAGAACGCGCACCTGCTCCAGGCCTACGACGTGGATGCGGACGGCAACCTGAGCAATCGCCGGGTGCTGATCGACTACGGCAAGCTCGACAAGCCCTGCAGCGGACCCGACGGGATTCTCGCCGACGCCAAGGGCAACATCTGGCTCGCGTCTCGCTGCGAACACCGGCCGGGCATCCAGGTCATCACGCCGCAGGGCAAGGAGCTCGCCTACATTTCGACCGGCACCGAACTGCCGACCAACATCGGGTTCGGCCGGGGCGACGATTCGAACTTGGTTTACCTCACCTCGGGCAAGAGTCTGTACAAGATCCGGGTAGGCGTGAAGGGTTATCAGTTGCCGTGATGGCCCTTCGATTCAGCCGCGGGGGTGGCTAGGGTCTGTGCCCAATTGGCAGGCCTTTGGGGGGCGCGAGCCCCCCGATTTTCTTTCCGTCCTAGAATCGGGACTCACGTACTTCCATGAGCAGGACTCATCAGCCATGAACCAGGCAGCCAAGGTGGCATGGCACGGCCGCAATGCCGTGTCGCACAAGACGCTGAGCGCCGCGCAGACGCAGGACTTCAACCGGCTCGGCTATCACTTTCCGCTGAAGGCATTTTCTGCCGACGAGATCGCGGTGTATCGCCGCAAGCTGGAGAGCTTCGAGCAGGCGCACGGCGGCACGCTGAGCGGGCAGATGCGCAACAAGCCGCACCTGCTGTTCACCTGGGCCGACGAGATCGTCCGGCATCCGGCGATTCTCGATGCCGTGGAAGACGTGCTCGGCCCCGATCTGCTCGCCTGGAGTTCGAGCTTCTTCACCAAGGACGCGCGCGATCCGGGCTTCGTGTCGTGGCACCAGGACTCCACCTACTGGGGTCTTTCGGAGCCGGACATCGTCACCGCCTGGGTCGCCTTTTCCGACAGCGTGGTGGAAAACGGCTGTATGCGCGTGATGCCCGGCACGCACCTGATGGACCAGTTGCCGCACAAGGACACCTTCGCCGACAACAACATGCTCACCCGCGGGCAGGAGGTGCAGGTGGACGTGGATCCGTCCCGCGCGGTGAACGTGGAACTGCAGCCCGGCGAGTTCTCGCTGCATCACGTGCGGCTCGTGCACGGCTCGGACCCGAATCCGTCCGACCGCCGCCGCATCGGTTTCGCGATCCGCTACGTGCCCACGTACGTGCGCCAGACCGCCGGCCCGCGCGATTCCGCCATGCTCGTGCGAGGCACGGACCGCTATCACCACTTCGACCAGGAGCCTCGTCCCAAGGTGGATTTCGGTCCGGAGGAACAGGCGGTGCACAGGCAGATCACGGAAGAATCGGCGCGCATCCTGTATCGTGGCACCGACAAGGCCAAGACCGCCTGAAGCGGCAGCGCCAGCAACTGCAGATAGAACGAGGCGGGGAGGAGAACGATGGGTGCAGTTGCGCGTTCGCTGCTGGCGCTGACGCTGCTTGCGGCTGGAGTGTTCCCGTGCAGCGCCCAGGCGCAGCAGCCGATCAAGTGGAAGATGATGTCGCTCTGGGGCGCGGGCTCGCTGCCGCAGAAGTTGAACGAACAGTTCGCCGCACGCGTGAAGGAGTTGAGCGGCGGGCGGCTGCTCATCGATTCGCTGGCCGGCGGCTCGATCGTCGCTCCGAGCGAAAGCCTCGATGCCTTGAGCGCCGGCGTGCTCGATGCGCAGAACGGCGGTCCGGCCTACAACGCCGGCAAGGACGCCGCCTTCGCCCTCGTCGGTGACCTGAACGGCGGCTGGGAAACCCCGCAGCAGGCGCAGGACTGGATGGACAAGGGAGGGGGGCGCGAACTCGTCCGCGAGCTCTACCGCAAGTACAACGGCCATTTCGTGCGCGGCATCTGGTACGGGCGCGAATCCCTGGTGTCGAAGAAGCCGCTGCGCACGCTCGCCGATTTCAAGGGCCTCAAGCTGCGCGCCCCCACGGGCATGGGGCAGGATATCTTCCGCAACCTGGGTGCGGCGCCGGTCAACCTCCCGGGCAGCGAGGTCTACACCGCGCTCGAGCGTGGCGTCGTCGATGCGGCCGACTGGGGCACGCTCTCGATGAACCAGGATCTCGGCTATCACAAGCTCGCCAAGTACCCGAGCTACCCGGGTTTCCATTCGATGCCGATGAGCGACCTGGTCGTCAACCTGAAGAAGTGGAACGCGCTGCCTGACGATCTCAAGAAGGTCGTGGAGCAGGCGGCGGACGAGTTCAACCGCGACATGGTCGGCAAGAACGGCGAGGCCGACGAGGCGGTCGCCAAGGCCGCGAAGCAGAACGGTGTCGAACCGATCGATCTCGCCGCGCCGGAACGCCGCAAGTTCCGCGAGATCGCCGAGGGCGTCTGGAAGACCTACGGCGAGCGCAGCGCGATGGCGAAGCGCGTCTACGAGTCGCAGGTCGCGTACCTGAAGAAACTGGGATTGCTGTAGGAGTGGAACGGAACGCCGCGAAGAAGGGCGCCCTGAAGCCATGCGCGCGTTGATCGGGCGCCTGACCCAGCGGATCGCGGGGGCGGCCAGCTTCCTGTTCGTGATCATCGTCGCGATCTCGGCACTCGAGGTCGGGCTGCGCTACGGCTTCCAGTCGCCGACGATCTGGGTGCACGAACTGTCCGTCGCGCTCGCCGCGGCGGCGTTCACGATCGGTGGTCCGATCGTGCATGCCCAGCGGCAGCACATCGCGATCACGTTCCTGCTCGATCGGCTGGGTACGCGGGCGCGCCGGTGGATCGCGGCGCTCAATTCCCTGCTCACGCTGGTGTTCCTCGGGTTGCTCGTCTGGGCGTCGGGTTCGCAGGCGCTCCAGGCGTTGGACGTCATGGAGACTTCCGGTACCGCGCTCAACTGGCCCACGCCGGTGGTGCTCAAGAGCCTGCTGGCGCTGTGCAGCGCGTGGATGCTGCTCCAGACCCTGGCCCATCTGCTGAGCGATCTGCGTGCTGCCGGGCGCGACTCCGCATGAGCATCGAATGGGTCACGGTGCTGATGTTCGGCGGCATGCTGGTGCTGCTGGCGCTCGGTCTGCCGCTCGCGTTCGTCACGGGGCTGATCGGGACGGTGTTCTGCGTCTTCCTGTTCGGCATGGACGGCCTGCAGCTCGTCGCCACCCGCATCTACAGCTTCATGAGCGAGTACGCGCTCGTGTCCGTGCCCATGTTCGTGATGATGGCCTCGATCATGGAGCGCTGCGGCGTCGCGAAGGATCTGTTCGACGCCATGCGCGTCTGGGCCGGCCGCCTGCCGGGCGGTCTTGCGATCCAGACCATGGTGGCGGCCACCATCATGGGGGCGATGACGGGGATCATCGGCGGCGAGATCGTGCTGCTGGGTCTCATCGCGCTGCCGCAGATGCTGCGCCTGGGCTACGACAAGCGTCTCGCCATCGGCACGATCTGCGCCGGCGGCTCGCTGGGGACCATGATCCCGCCGTCCATCGTGCTGATCATCTACGGGCTCACGGTGAACGTGCCGATCGGCGACCTGTTCACGGCCAACCTGGTGCCGGGGCTGATCCTGTCCGCCGTGTACATGCTCTACATCTTCGTGCGTTGCCAGATCGACCCGAAACTGGGTCCACCCGCACCAGAGCACGAGCAGGATCGGTCGATCGCGCACAAGCTGAGCCTCATGGGCAGCCTGTTCCTGCCGGTGCTGGTGATCGCGTCCGTGCTCGGCACGATCTACACCGGCATCGCGTCGGTCACCGAGGCCGCCGCGATGGGCGTCGTGGGGACGATGATCGCATCGGCCTTCCGCCGCGAGCTCACCTGGCCGATCATCCGCGATTCCGCCGCGGTGACATTGCGCACGTGCGGCATGCTGCTGTGGCTCTCCTTCGGCGCTACCGCGATGATCGGCGTCTACAACCTGGCGGGCGGTCCGGGCTTCATCCGCGACCTCTTCGCGGGCTTCGCGCTGTCACCGGTCGGGACCGTGCTGGTGATGATGGCGATCCTCGTGGTGCTCGGCTGCATCATGGACTGGGTCGGCATCTGCCTGCTCACCATGCCCATCTTCGTGCCCATCGTCACGGCGATGGGCTACGACCCCGTGTGGTTCGGCGTGCTGTTCTGCCTCAACATGCAGATCTCGTATCTGTCGCCGCCCTTCGGTCCAGCGGCGTTCTACCTGAAAGGCGTGGCGCCGCCGGAGATCAGCCTGAACGACATCTTCGCGTCCGTGTGGCCCTTCATCATCCTTCAGGCCATCGTGCTGCTGCTGGTGCTGCTCGTTCCAGACATCGCGCTGTGGTTGCCGCGACTGAACGACTAACGCCACTGACATGAAGTTCGACGCAGCGGTATTGCATGCGACCGGCAGTCCGCTGGTCGTCGAGCAGCTCGAGATCGCGCGTTTCGGTCCCGACGACGTGCTCGTCCGACTAGGTGCCAGCGGCCTGTGCCATACCGACCTCGAGGTGATCGACGGGTCGCTCGCCTATCCGCTGCCGATCGTGCTCGGGCACGAAGGGGCGGGCGTGGTCGAGGCCGTAGGTAGCGCGGTGAACAGCGTCAGGGCGGGTGACCACGTCATCTGCTCATGGAACCCGAATTGCGGCGAGTGTTACTACTGCCGGCGCGACCTGCCGATCCTGTGCGAGCCGTTCAAACGCTACGAGCCGCGCGGCGTCCTGTTCGACGGCCGCTCGCGCCTGTCGCTCGACGGGCAGGTCGTTCATCATTTTTCCGTGGTGTCGTCGCACGCCCAGTACTGCCTCGTGCCGCAAGCCGGCGCGATCGTCGTGCCGCGCGAGATTCCCTTCGATCGCGCCTGCCTCATCGGCTGCGGGGTCATGACCGGCGTGGGTGCCGCAACGCGCAAGGCGCCGGTGGAAAAGGGTGCGTCGGTGCTCGTGATCGGTTGTGGTGCCGTCGGCCTCAACGCCGTGCAGGGTGCGCGCATTGCCGGCGCGGAGACGATCATCGCGGCCGATCTCGACGCCGGACGACGCGATCGAGCGATCGTATTCGGGGCGACCCACGCGATCGATGCCCGCGATGCCGGTGTACTGGAGGCATTGCGCGCACTCACCGCCGGCCGCGGACCCGACTACGTGTTCGAATCCGCGGGTCACGAGAGTGCGTTCCGGTTGGCAGTCGAAGCGGTCCGGCCCGGCGGCCAGGTCGTCTTTCTCGGCAAGGTCAACGTCGATCGCGAGGTGAGTTTCCGCTGGGGCAGCCTGATGGGGGAGAAGCGGATCGTGCGCTCGAGCTATGGCGGGGCCCGGCCCGCCCGCGATTTTCCGTGGCTGGCGCGGCTCTACCTCGACGGAGCGTTGAAGCTGGACGAACTGATCACCCGACGAATCCGGCTGGCGGAGATCAACGACGGGTTCGCGGCTATGCGGCGTGGCGAAGGCATCCGAACGGTCGTGATGTTCGAATAGTCGACGAGCCGGGAACACGCTGCGCCGGTCCATGTCGTAGAAGGCGAGTGGCGATACCATGGCGCCGCCGACCCCCCTTCAGCCTGGAGACCCCCCATGAAGTCCATCATCCATGCCGTGGCTGCCTGCGCGCTCGGCATCGCTGCCGGCGGCGCCTCCGCCCAGTACTACGCCACGATCGAGGAAGCGGCGACCGTCACCGACGACAACGTCACGCGCTTCGAGTCCGAGTCGATCATGCGGCAGGGCGACACCCGGCGCTTCGACGTGACCGTCGCGTGGCGCGACGGGTTCATCCGGCCCGAGGGCTCGCCGCCGCGCAAGGTCGTCCGCTATCTGGTGAAGTGCGGATCGAAGGAGATCGCCCTGTCGTCCGTGGCGCTGTTCGGCACGGGCGGCGAAACCACCAAGATGTACGGCATCGCGCCGGGCGGCTGGGATTTCGCGGCGCCGGCCGGCGGCAGCCGCGAAGCACAGTGGCTCGATAAGGCCTGCAGCGCTTCGCTCTGAGGACTGTGCGACCGCGATGGGCCAGCGGCCGGCGCAGCCGGGTCGCACAGGCCCTCGATTTCAGACGAAGTGGTGGCTGAGCGCCCGGACTTTTCCCGCTGCTTTTTCCGCCAGTTCGACGGTCGCATCGGCGTGGCCTCCTGCCATAGCCCGATGCGGGCTTCGTGCGCCTTCTGCTCCGCCGAGTCGAATGCCGGCCTCGCGGCGCCCCGGGTGTAGGACCAGGCCATCCCGCGCCGCACCTGTTCGAGATTGACGTCGAGCCCGTCGCGGACTCGCGTAACCTCTCCGAGCGTGCGCGAATACTTGTCCTTGCCCTTCGTGCGCACCCGCACCTCCTCGACCCGTATCAGTTCCTGCAGGCTGCGTCGCGACTGACGCCCCCACGACTGGTCGAGCTCCGGGGCATCGATGTGGACGAGACGGATGGGGATCGACTTGGTCCGCACGCGTACGGTGATCGTGTCGCCGTCATGCACGTCGGTGACGCGGGCGGTGAGCGTCGCCGCCTGAGCAGCGCACACACTCGCGGCGAGGAGAGCGGCCGCGGCGTATCGCGGAGCGCTCCTGCGGATCACTCTGCCGATTCCGGCACCGGCTCCGGCACGGCGAACACTTCCCGCAGGTAGGCGAGATAGGACGGATCGAAATCCATCGTCTTCTCGGGCGTGTCGCTGATCTTCGCCACCGGTTGGCCGTTGCAGCGGGTCATCTTGATGACGACCTGTAGCGGATCGTAGCCCAGGTCGTTGGTGAGGTTCGTGCCCAGCCCGAAGGCCGGCCGGCAGCGACCCTTGAAGCGTTCGTAGAGCTGGATGCACAGCGGCACGTTGAGGCTGTCGCTGAACACGAAGGTCTTGGTGCGCGGATCCACCCGCATCTTCTCGTAGTGGGCGATCATCTTCTCGCCCCATTCGAACGGGTCGCCGGAGTCGTGCCGGACGCCGTCGAACAGCTTGCAGAAGAACAGATCGAAGTCGCGCAGGAACGCGTCCATGCCGCACACGTCGGTGAGCGCGATGCCGAGGTCGCCGCGGTATTCCTCCGCCCATTTGTCGAAGGCGAAGCGCTGCGAGTCGCGCAAGCGGGGGCCGACGGCCTGGCACGCCTGGAGATATTCGTGCGCCATGGTACCCAGCGGGATCATGCCGAGTTCCCGGGCGAGAAACACGTTGCTCGTGCCGGTGATCTTGGCGCCCAGCTCGCGCTTCACGGTTTCCACCACCCGTGCCTGCCAGGGGCGCGAGAAGCGTCGACGGGTGCCGAAGTCGGAGATGCGGAACTCGGGCTCCGGGTAGCCGCGCACCAGGGCGATCTTCTCCGCGAGCCGCCGCGTGCCTTCCGCCTCGTCCGGCTTCGGGACCGTGTTGCGGAAATACACCTCGCTCACGATCGCCAGCACGGGCACTTCGAAGAAAATCGTGTGCAGCCACGGACCGCGGATGGTGATGTCGATGCCGCCCTGCACGTCGGGCGCCTCGCGGATGTCGATGAAGCCCTCGTCGAGCTGGAACAGGCGCAGCAGGTCGACGTAGTCGCTCTTCAGGAAACGCAGGCCGCGCAGGTATTCCAGTTCCTCGCGCTGGAAGCGCAGGCTGCAAAGCTGGCGAACCTCCGCCAGGATCTCGTCCAGGTACGGTGCGAGGTTCGCCCACTTGCTGCGGCACTTGAACCGATACTCCGCCGTCGCGCCCGGGAAGTGATGCAGGACCACCTGCATCATCGAGAACTTGTAGAGGTCGGTATCGAGGAGGGACTGGATGACCATTGCCGTGCCGTGCGGGAAAGGGGGCAATTGTCTCCGAAACCGGCATCCTTGGCGAAGGCACGGAGGTTGCCTCGGTCAGCGGGTCGTGGCATCTTGCCCCCCGTCTTCCTCCACTTAAGCCCGAGAGACACCATGCGCCTGCCCCTTTCCGCCGCCGCTCTGCTCGCGATCCTCGCCGCGCCCACGGCAGTTCTTGCCCAGCAGGGGCAGGACGAACAGTGGGACATCACGATGTCAATGGAATCGGAGGGCATGAAGATGCCCGCGATGAACCAGAAGGTCTGCACCAAGAAAGGTGCGCGCGAAGAGCGCATGCCGATGGACAAGAACTGCAAGGTCCTCGATTCCAGTACCAGCGGAAACAAGCGCACCTTCAAGTTCGCCTGTCAGGAAGGCAAGGACTCCTACACCGGCACCGGTGAGATGGAAGACCTGGGCAAGGATGCCTATCGCGGCAAGATGTCCGCCGCCGGCACGCGCGAAGGCAAGGCCTTCGCCATGAAGATGGAGATGTCGGGCAAGCGGATCGGCAACTGCACCTGGGAGGATCCGTCCAAGAAGGTGAACGAGATGCAGGCCCAGCAGACCGCGATGATGGCCAAGGAGTGCGACAAGCAGATCGCCGAGATGGAGTCGGCCGCGTTCGTCCCCACCGAGGGCCTGCCGCCCGAGGTGATGTTCTGCAAGGACCGCAAGGCCGACTTCTGCGCCAACGTCACCAAGGTGAGCCAGACCATGCGCGATCGCGCTGGTTATGAAGCGGCCATGGGCAAGTACCGCGACAAGCTCGATCGGGCTACCCAGTCTTGCAACGTCGATCTCGCCGCCATTCGCGGCCCCGTGTGCAAGTCGGCCATCGATCAGAAGGATTGGCAATGGCTCAACCGCAATTGCCCGGTGGAAGCCGGCGGATTGCGCAAGGCCAACTGCGCCGGACGCACTTACAGCAACGTCGAGAAGCAATACGCCGACATGTGCAGCGCGCTCGGCGGACTGTCCTACACCGCGGTCGGTGCCGATCCCTCGAAGGCGAAGAGCGGTAGCGCGACTGCGACCGAGGTGAAGCCCGCCGATCCGGCGAAGAAGCCGAGCACCACGGAAAAGCTGAAGGAAAGCACGGACAAGCTGAAGAAGTTCCTGAAATTTTGATCGTCTTGCGTGTACGCGTCGCTGAAGCGACGCACGTGCACGCAAGACGGATCTGAAGTGCGCACGAGGCTTGGGGCGGCCCGGCGCCTCGTGCGAGGAAAATGCCACGCAATTTCCCCGAGATGACGAATGTCGTCGCTGCGTTTTTCGGTCTTATGGCTGCGTTGGTCGCGGCCGTTTCGTTTGCGGCGACCGACCCGTTTCCCGGTGTGGCGCGGGCGTACCTGGTCACGGTGGACGGGGCGGAGGTCTGGGAGCACTCCGCGGAGGATCGCGTGGCGCCCGCCAGCCTCACCAAGTTGATGACGGCACTGCTGGTGGACGAGGCTGGAAAACCCGAAGAGGTGGTGACGGTCGATGCGAGGGCAGCGGGGGAGACGGGCTCACGCATGGGATTGAAAGGCGGCGAGCGGTTGCGCGTGAAAGACCTGATGGCCGCGGCGATGATCGCTTCGGCCAACGACGCCTGCCGCGCGCTCGCGGAATGGCGTGACGGTTCCGAAGCAGCATTCGTCCAACGCATGAACCGCAAGGCCGAAGTGCTGGGGTTGAAGGACACGCGCTTCGTGAACGCCTGCGGGCACGATGCCAAGGGGCACTATTCGACGGCGCGCGACCTCGCGAAATTGTCGGATGCTGCGATGGCGCGCCCCACGATTGCGGAATTCGCCCGGCAGGTCGAAGCGACCGTCGCGACGGTCGATGGGACGCGGAGTTATCGTCTGACCAATCGCAACGCACTCATCGGTCGCTACGACGGCGCCATCGGCGTCAAGTCGGGCTTCACCGCCAAGGCCGGCAAGTGCGTCATCGCGCTGGCCGAGCGCAGCGGCGTGCGCGTGCTGCTCGTGATGCTGGGCGGGCGCGACCGCTGGTGGGACGCACACGCCATCCTGAATCACGCCTTCGCCTACGCCGCCGGTGCACGCTGAGCGGATTCGCATCGCGCTCATCGTCGGCGTGGTGCTGGTGGTGTTCGCGAACGGGCTCAACGGCCCGTTCCAGTTCGACGACTGGAACGTGATCGTGAACAACCCGGCGGTGCACGGTTTCGCCGCGTTGTGGGACACGATGCCGGGGATTCGCGCGCTGCTCAAGGCGACGTACGTGGCCAACTGGGTCTCGGGTGCCGGCGCGATCGGCTTTCATGTGGTCAACGTAGCTCTGCACGCGATCAACGCGTTGCTCGTATTCATCTTGCTGCATCGGCTGTTGCCGGGCATGGGCGTGAATGCCGGCGCCGCGGCGCAACTCGCCTTCTGGGCAGCGCTGCTATTCGCACTGCATCCCGCACAGACCGAAGCCGTGACGTACATCTCGGGGCGTTCTGTCTCGCTGATGGCACTGTTCTACCTGGCGGCGGTCATCGCGCATCTCGATTCGAGACCGTGGTTGTCGGCGGGGCTGTTAGTGTGTGCGCTCGCGGCGAAGGAGAACGCCTGGACGTTGCCCTTCGCACTGCTGCTGATCCAGGGCCTGGACTCCGATTTCCGGTGGCGGCCGGCACTCAAGCGCATCGCACCGCATCTCGTCGTGCTGGTCACGGCGGTCATTGCCGTACTTCTGATCCCTTCCTATTGGCGCCTTCTCGGCTCCAGCCTCGAGACCCGATCCCTCGGCGACAATCTGCTCACCCAGATCGACGGCCAGTGGTATCTGATCACGAGCCCGTTGCTCGGACTCGTCCTGAACGTCGATCCCGACCTGGCCGTGCGAACGAGCTGGGCATCCGACCTCGCCGCCAAAGGCGCGATGCTTCTCGGCCTGGTGGTGGTCGGTGTGTGGCAGTGGCGCAGGAACCCGTGGCTCGGGTTCGGTCTGTTGTGGTTCTTCGTGCATCTGCTCGCGACCAACTCGATCCTGCCGCGCTCGGACGTCGCCAACGACCGTGCGCTCTATCTCGCCCTGGTCGGTCCTGCGCTCATCGCGGTGGTGGCGGCGTATCGCTACTTGCCGGCCCGCGCTTCCACTGCCGTTCTTGCGATTCTCGCCATCGTGCTGGCCGCCAGCACGGTGCTGCGCAATCTCGACTATTCGAGCGAAGTCGCGCTTTGGGAAGCCACGGCCGTACGGTCGCCGGACAAGGGACGGGTCTGGAACAACCTCGGCTTTGCCCGGCAGCAGGCGGGAAACATCGAGCGCGCGCGCGAAGCCTACGAGCGTGCCATCGCCCTCGATCCGCAGGACTATCGTGCGCTGGTGAACCTCAGCGCCCTGGAGGCCGAGGCGCGGGAAAAGACGGGCGTCCGCGGGAATTCTCCCGCCGAGCGATAATTGCGGCTGGGGAGTCAAGACAACACGGAGGGGTTAGAACATGACGGGGTCGATTTTCAATGCCGATCAGCGCGCGGCCTACGAGCGCGACGGCTATGTGATGGTCCGCAAGCTGTTCGACGACGAGGAGATCGGGATCCTGCGCTCCGCGATCGAGGGCGACCAGGCGCTGCGCGAGAGCCTCTATGACCGGCGCGATGCTGCAGGCAAGTCCACGCGGATGGCGGTCTGGAATCACCCCGGCGACAGTGTCTACGGCCTGGCGGCACGCTCCCGGCGGGTGGTGGAGACCATGGAGGAAATGCTCGGCGGCGAGGTGTACCACTACCACTCGAAGCTGACCGCCAAGGAGCCGCGCGACGGCGGTGCCTGGGAATGGCACCAGGACTACGGCTATTGGTATCACAACGGCATCGTCTATCCCTACATGGCGAGCGTGATGGTGGCCCTGGATCGCGCAACGCGCGAAAACGGCTGCCTGCAGGTGGTGAAGGGCTCGCACCACTGCGGCCGCATCGAGCACGGCGTGCTGCCCGGCGAGCAGGTCGGGGCCGATCCGAAGCGCGTCGATGAAATCCTGAAGCGCCTGCCGATCGAATACGCGGAGATGGAACCGGGCGACGGCCTGTTCTTCCACGCCAACGTCTTGCACCGCTCGGACCAGAATCGTTCGGAGCATCGCCGCTGGACGGTGCTCCACTGCTACAACGCGGCGCGCAACAATCCGTACGTCGAACACCATCACCCGATGTATACGCCGCTCGAGAAGGTGGACGACGGCGCGATCAAGCGGGCCGGCGTGAAATTCGCGGAATCGAAGGGCGAATTCCGCGAACGCTCCGCCAATCCGCCGGAGTTGAAGAAGCGGATTGCTTAGCGGCGACTGTGGGTGCCCGCCGCCGGTCGATTCGACTAGACGGCGCGCACCTCGTCGGTCCATACCTTGAAGCTCTTCAAGATGCTGGGTCCGAAGGAATTGCTGATCGCGACGTCGGAGGCATCCCGGCCGCGCGCGATCAGGATCCTGCCGATGCGCGGAGTGTTGTTGCGCGCGTCGAAGGTGTACCAGCGCCCGCCGAGGTAAGCCTCGAACCACGCGGCGAAGTCCGGCTCGCCATAGGGTGGCGGCATGCCGATGTCGCCGAGGTAGCCGGTGCAGTAGCGCGCGGGGATGTTCATGCACCGGCAGAAGGCGACGGCGAGGTGCGCGTAGTCGCGGCACACGCCGGTCTTGTCGTGATACGCCTCGAACGCCGACCGGGTCATGCGCGCGTGCTCGTAGCCGAAGGTGATGTGGCGGTGGACGTAGTCGCAGATCGCCTGGACGCGACTCCATCCCATCGGTGTCTTGCCGAAGAGCTGCCACGCCGTATCGGAGAGCCGATCGGTCTCGCAATACCGGCTGCCGAGCAGGAACAGCAGGGTCTCCTCGGGGAGGTCCTGCACGGGTAGCTGCTGCGCGTCAGGGACGATCGCGTCGGCAGCCCCGGTATCGTTCAGCAGCGCGTTGGCCGAAACCCTCGTGCTGCCCTTCGGCGCGACGATGCGGGTGCACCAGTTGCCGAAGCTGTCGCGATAGCCCGCCATGGGGACCGGCGGATCGACCATCAGATTGTCCTGGCCCACGAGGTCAGACACGCGAGTGAAGTGGACGTTGAGGGTGAAGATCATCGGGGTCGGTTGCGGACAGTCGTAGATCATTTCGAAGCCGGCGCGAATCTGCATCATGGTTCTCCGTTGGCTACCAGGTGGCGCCGCAACAGCGGGCGTCCTGCGAGGTGGCGTTGATTCTGCGGGGTGGCCCCGTGACGGGCACTCATTCGGGCTTGGCCAGGGCGGCACGCAGCGAATCGATCAGCACGGCACGCAGCGCCTTCCAGCGCGGCCCCGCGGCGAAGACGATTCCCTGGTTCACCTCCAGCTCTATCCCGACGTACAAATTGTCTGGAAAGCGCGAGCGCAGGTGCGACGGCAACCCGTCGCCTTTGCCCGCATACGGATAGTTGCGGCGTACCCGAAGCTGGGGGGCTCGGGCTGCGAGCGACGCTTTCCAGCTTGCGCACAACTCGACCTCACCATGCCGGCCGGGGTGATAGAGCAATCCCACATCGGCACTTCGGACCTTGCCGTGCAGCTCCGGCGTGAAGCTGTGCGACGAGATATGGATCACCCGCCGGCCGCGCGACGCCGATCGGGTCACGCACCGTTCCACCTGTGTGCGATAGGGCCGGTAGTACTGCTCGACGATCGTCTCTCGGAGCGCCGTCGATGCGCCACGGGTCATCGCCGAGAAAAGCTGCGGATGGCCGATTGAACGATTGAGATCGACGAGCAGGCGACTGACGGTGGAGGTGAACAGCGGTGCCCGGAACGCCCTGGCGAGCGCGCGGGCCACGACCAATGCGCCGGGATCGTAGCCGCGATGGGAGTCCAGTTGCGCCCCATACTCTCGAAACAGCGGTCGATAGGGCACGGGGATCCGATTGCCGCCGTGTTCGCAGGTGAAGACAAAGGCGTCGATCGTCGCGGCCCGCTACCAGCGCAACTCGGGCAACTGGCGAAACACCTGTCGCGTACCTTCGCTCCAGTCGTGGCTGAGGGCGGTGAAGTACGCGTCCCCATCGTCGAATCGGCGCCGCCGCAGCACTTCGAACGTGTCGCGCTCGTAGCAGATCAGGTCGATCGGCATGCCCACCGACAGGTTGCTGCGCATGGTCAGGTCGAACGAGACGAGTACGCACTTGGTGGCGTCGGCCAGCGGCGTGGCGCGCGAGATCACGCGATCGATGATCGGCTTGCCGTACTTCGTCTCGCCGGTCTGGAAGAAGGGCGTGTCGATCCCTGCTTCGATGAAATTGCCCTCGGCATAGATGCGGAACAACCGCATCGGCTCGTCGCGAAGCTGTCCGCCGACGATGAACGAGGCATCGAAAGTGACCTCGTTCTCCTCGAGGTACTCGCCGTCGCGTCGCTCGATGTCTCGCATCGCATCCGAAACCAGCATCGCCACGTCGAACATGGTTCGCGCGTTCCAGAGGCTGGCGGTCGTTTCGCCGGCGGCACATCGCTGGTTCAGCACGCCGATGACGGCCTGGGTGCCGGCGAGGTTGCCGGAACTCAGCAATACGATGACGCGGTCGCCGGGTTGCTCGAACACCGTCATCTTGCAGAACTTGGCGATGTTGTCCATGCCGGCGTTGGTCCTGGAGTCCGAGGCGAGAATGATCCCCTTGTCCAGCATGACGCCGATGCAGTACGTCATGCCGCGCGCGATCTGTTCAACGGGCCCCCGATGATCATGATTCGAATGATGTTTGCTGGATGAGAAACGGGCGGGCGCTCGTACCGCACGTCCAAGGCGATTGCACATTCGCCGACACGGTGCGATGTGGATGTCGCGACGAGGACGAGAGTACGCGCATTTCGCGCTCTTTCCCTACGAAGCGCTGTGCGGTAGCGCACACTGGGCCACCGCACCTTGGGAGAACCGGCCGGTCAGGCGTCGCCCGCGCGGACCCTCGCGAAGTATTCGTCGATGGTGATGAGGCCGCCCGCCATCGCCGCCTTGCCCTTGTCCTTCGGTGTCAGGGCGTCCTGCACGAGGTCGATGCGCTTCCAGCTCACCAGCGGCGTTTCGCAGGCGGCCCGGGGCACGTACCTGGACGCGGTGTCCTTGCGATAGCGGTGCACGTAGCGCGGGCAGTTGACGAAGATCTCCTCCACCTTCACGCGCACGATCAGGTCGGCCTCCGTGTAGTCCATCATCAGCGGGTCGTTGGCATCGACGGTGGCCGTGCCGTGGAGACGCAGGCGATGCGGCGTCTCGAAGTCGACGAACAGCATGCCGATCTTCGGCTGCGTCGCGATGTTGCCCATGGAGTAGAACATGCCGTTGCCGTCGTAGCTCGGGAAGGCTAGCGTCCCGGCATCCACCACGCGCACGAAACCCGGGTCGCCGCCCTTGTAGGAGCTGGTGGGAAAGCCGCGCTCGTCCACGGTCGCGAGGAAGAACATGTCGCGGCTCTCGATGAACGCGCGATCGTCGTCGCCGATCTCGGCATGCACGGCCACCTGTTCGACCAGGTCGGCAAGCTGGCGGCTCTGGAAACGGTCCTGCAGTGCGCGATGCTGCGCGCCGTACATCTTGCTCATGCTTCACTCCTCCGTGGTTGCGCCTCCTTGGCGGGCGCTCGCCAAGGACTCTAGCATTCGCGCGGAGTGCGGTGCGTGCCCCCATCCCAACCTTCCCCCGGCGAAGCCGGGGGAAGGGGTGTAGGGCCCCCTCCTCCAGCTTTGCTGGGGGAGGGTTGGGGTGGGGGCAGCGAGGTCCTTCGCTATCTCAGAGCGCCTTGCCCTCGCTCTCGCTCCAGTTCTTCATGAGCGTGTTCGACGGCAGCTTCTCGTCCACGAGCTTGCGCGCGGTCTCGACGCCGGCCACCGGCAGGCCCTTCGGATCGAGCTTGCCGATCTGCACCAGCACGCTCGCCTGGTCCCAGTAGATGTGCTCGTTGTAGAGCTTGTCGCCGCGGAATTTCACGATGGCCACCAGCGGGATCTCGACGTACTTGCCGGTGGGGGCGACGCCGGGCAGCATCCAGTCGATCTCGATGTCGTGGGTGAAGCAGAACAGCATCTCGTCCACGACGATGCCGTCGCCGATGGTGCGCGAGATTGGAACGAGCTTGGTGTCCTGCGGCGTCTTCGGGATGAAGTGGTATTTGTAGAACCGCTTGAGATGATCGTGGCCGACGCCGCCGGTCATGGTCGGGATGTGGTTCACGTACGGTTGCGGCACCATGGTGGCCATGGTCGCGTTGACGTCGCGCGTGCCGAATTCGTATTCGCAATGCTTGTCCCAGAGCGACGAGAAATCGTAGCGCGGGCCCATCGTGCGGCGGAACAGCGAGATGGATCTGTGATGCGCCATCAGCGCCGATGGCTTGTCGTAGTGCATGCCGCCGGTGCGCGCGAAGGCGTGGTCGACGCCGGGGTAGACGTAGATCTCGGCACCGGCATGGCCGGCGAGCGCAGTCTTGATCTTCGCCACGGCCTCGGGCGGCGCGTACTTGTCGTTGGCCGCGAAGTGCAGCACCAGCGGCACCTGGATCTTGCCCGCTTCGCCGAGATACTGGTCGATGGTGACGCCGTAGTAGCCCACCGCACAGTCGACGCCGGAACGCGCCGCCGCGAGGTATGCGAGACGCCCGCCCAGACAGAAGCCGATCGCGCCGACCTTCCCGGCCACCTGCGGCATCGCGCGCATGGCCTTCACCGTCGCCGTGATGTCGTCCATCCCCTTGTCGGTGTCGAACTTGCCGAACAGCTCGAAGGCCTTCTGCCAGTCCTGTTCGGTGTAGCCGAGCTCGATGCCGGGCTGGATGCGCCAGAACAGATCGGGCGCCACCACCGTGTAGCCTTCCTCGGCGTAGTAGTCGGCGACCTCGCGGATGAAGCCGTTGACGCCGAAGATCTCCTGGCACAGTACGATGCCCGGACCCTTGCTGGCCTTGGGCACCGCCACGTAGGCCTTGAACTTGCCGCCGTCCGCGGCCGTGATGTCGATCCAGGTGCCAGCCATCTCGAAGGTCCCTTTCGTTCGGATATCAGGAAAAGGAGGCGCGCGGCGCCGCCAAGGAGCGGGGTTGTACCGTGCGCCCCTCGGACAAGTCAACCGGCGGCTTGACAAGGCTCTCGGCCGGCCAATAGATTGCCCTTCCGCCGTCCCAGAACAAGAATCGAGGAGATTCCAGAATGACCACCCAGTCCCGCCGCGACTTCCTGAAAGCCTCCGGCGTGCTCGCCGCGGCCACCGGCCTGCCGGCTTCCCTCATCGCTGGCGCCGACGCCATCGCCGCCGACGCGACCACGCTCACGATCGCCTACAACGTGGCGTTGCCCTCCTGGGACCCGACCGTGGGCGCCTCGGCCGTGAACCCCACCATCCAGTCGCTCTACAAGGCGGTGTTCGACAGCTACATCGACCAGAACCCGGACCTGTCCTTCAAGCCGGGCCTGCTGACCAGGTGGGGCTGGAACAAGGACCGCACCAAGGTCGAGATGGAAGTGCGCAAGGATGCTTTCTGGCACGACGGCTCGCCGGTCACGCCCGAGGACGTGGTCTGGTCGCTGGAGCGGGCGGGTGACCCGAAGAGCGGCAATCCGATCCAGTTCGTCTGGGGCAAGATCGGCAACTTCAAGGTGGAAGGCCAGAAGATCACCGCCGACGTGAAGGAATTCGAGCCGACGCTGTTCAAGTGGATGGCCTTCCTCACCGGCTACGTGCTGCCGAAGAAGGCGTACACCGCCGCCGGCGCGCAGGGCTGGGAAGACAAGCCGGTCGGCAGCGGCCCCTACATGCTGGAGAAATTCGAGCGCAACGCCTACGTCAAGCTGAAGGCGTTCCCGAAGTACTGGGGTCCGAAGCCCGCGTTCGAGACGGTGATCTTCAAGTTCGTGCCGGACGCGACGGCGCGCGTGGCGGAAGTGGAAAGCGGCGGCTCGGACCTGACGCTGGAGATTCCCTACGAGGAGTACAACCGGCTCACGAAGTCCAAGGGCCTGGGCGGCAGCGCCTCGCCGGTCTCGGACATCGGCATGATCTTCCTCACCAACAAGGACGTGATGCTGGACGAAAACGTCCGGCTCGCGCTCAACCACGCCATCGACAAGAAGGCGATCGTCGACAAGTTGCTGCTCGGCTACGGCGTGCCGATCGACACGTTGCAGGCACCGCAGTACGCGGCCTTCGACCAGTCCATCCAGGTCAAGTACGACCCCGAGGCGGCCAAGGCGCTGCTTGCGAAATCCGGCTACTCGGCGGCGAAGCCGGTCAAGTTCACCATCCAGACCACGCGCGGCTTCAAGCCGAAGGACTACGAGATGGTGCAGGCCATCGTCGGCATGTGGCGCAAGGTGGGGGTGGAAGCGAACATCGAGATCTACGAGATCGCCAAGCACTACGAGCTGCGCTCGCGGCACGAGCTGGCACCTGCCGCCTTCTACAACTGGGGCAACTCGATCGGCGATCCGGCCACGTCCACGGGCTTCTCGATGTTCGGTCCGAGCCCGCACAGCGGCTGGAAGACCGAAGACGTGGACAAGCAGATCGGGCCGCTGTGGGGTGAGAAGGACGAGGCCAAACGCATTGCCGGTTACAAGGCCGTGGACAAGTACATCGCCGAACACGGCCTGGTGATTCCGCTGTTGCAGTACTACCAGCCGGTCGTGTACCGGAAAGGGCTCAAGTACACGCCTCACGTCGCCGGGTTCGTGCTGCCGCAGAACGTGAAGCCGGCGTAGCGGTATGAGTATCTTTCTCGACCGTCGCGGTTTTCTGCGGACCGCGGCGGCGATGCCGTTGCTCGGCGGCGCGCTGGCGTCGTCGCGGCAAGCTTTCGCGCAGGACGCCCGAACCCTCACCATCGCCTACCACACGCCGTTGCCCGGTCTCGATCCGACGCGCAATGCGCAGACGTCGAATCCCGCCGTCCAGTCCATCTACAAGGCGATCTTCGATCCCTACATCGACCAGAACCCGGACCTGTCCCTACGGCCGGGCATCCTGACGAAGTGGGGTTGGACCGCAGATCGGCGCGGCATCGTGCTGACCTTGCGGCGCGGCGCGTTCTGGCACGACGGCACGCCGGTCACCATGCAGGATCTCGTGTGGTCGCTGGAACGCGCCGCCGATCCGAAGACCGGCAATCCCATGGGCTTCGTCTGGAAGAAGCTCGGTGCGATGCGGATCGACGGCGACACCGTCACCGTGGAACTGAAGGAGCCGGAGCCGGCCATCCTCAAGTGGCTCGCGTTCCTCACCGCGTACATCCTGCCGCGCAAGGCATTCACCGAGGCCGGTCCTGAAGGTTGGGACGATCGGCCGGTTGGAAGCGGTCCGTACCGCGTCGACAAGTTCGAACGCAATGGCTACATTCGCCTCAAGGCCTTCCCTCAGTATTGGGGACCGAAGCCGGCGTTCGAAACCGTGATCTTCAAGTTCGTCCCCGATCCGGCCACGCGGGTGGCGGAGGTCGAAAGCGGGTCATCGGATCTCACGCTGGAAGTGCCGTTCGAGGAGTTCGACCGCCTGCGTGCAAAACCCGGTCTCGTAGGCGTGACCACGCCGGTGTCCGACGTAGGCTTGCTGTTGTTGTCCAACAAGCCGCCGCTGCTCGACCGCAACGTGCGCCTCGCCATCTCGCATGCGATCGACAAGAAGACGCTGATCGACAAGCTGCTGCGCGGCTACGGCACGCCGCTCGATACGCTGCAGGCGCCGCAGTACGCCGCGTACGACCCGACCATCAAGGTCGGCTACGATCCGGAGAAGGCGAAGGCGTTGCTGGCAAAGTCCGGGTACTCGACGTCGAATCCGGTGCGCTTCAGGATCCAGACGACCCGCGGCTACAAGGCCAAGGACTACGAGATGGTGCAGGCCGTGGTCGGCATGTGGCGCAAGGTCGGGATCGAAGCAGACATCGAAGTGGTCGAGATCTCGCGTCACTTCGAGTTGCAGTTGCGCGGCGAACTCCCGCCGGCCGCGTTCTATCACTGGGGCAACGCGATCGGCGACCCGTCCACCAGCACCGGCGCTTCGATGGTGGGTCCGTTCGCGACTTGGCGTGCGCCCGAAGTGGAATCGCGCGTGTTGCCGCTGCTCTCCGAGATGGACGAGGCGAAGCGCATCGCGGGCTACAAGGCCGTGGACCGGTATCTCGCGGAAGAAGGCATCGCGCTGCCGCTCCTGCAGTACGTGCAGCCGGTCGTACACCGGAAGGGCCTCAGGTTCACGCCACACATCGCGGGGGTGGTGTTGCCGCAGAATGTGGTGAAGACATAGGAGAGCTACGTTGCCTCGGGCGACACCGTCGCTGATCTGCACCCCTTCCCCCGGCTCTGCCGGGGGAAGGGGTGTAGTGCGACACTGTTGGCGATCCGCACTCCCTCCCCCGTCGAAGATGGGGGAGGGTTGGGGTGGGGGCCATCCGACAACCGGAATGCCTCCATGTCCCTCGCCTACCTCCTGAAGCGCCTGCTGTGGGCTCTCCCCACGCTCTTCGGCGTGGCGGTCATCGTGTTCGTGCTTTTGCGGGTCGTACCGGGCGATCCGATCGCGATGATGATTCCGCCGGGCGCGTCCACGGCGGACGTGGAGAACCTCCGCGCGCTGTACGGACTGGACAAGCCCATCGTCGTCCAGTTCGGAGCGTGGCTCCTGGACGTCGCCCGCGGCGATTTTGGCACCTCGATCAGCCTCCGGCAGAACGTCATGAAGCTCGTGCTGGGGCGGCTTCCAGCGACCGTCGAGCTGTGCCTGTTCTCGATGCTGGTCGCCGTCTCGCTCGGCCTGCTGCTCGGCGTCGCTGCCGTGTACTGGCGCCGTCGCTGGCCCGAGTCGGTGGTCGACGGGTTCGCCGGCCTGGGGCTCGCGATTCCCGATTTTCTGTGGGGCCTGCTGTTCATCCTGGTACTCGGCGTCCTGTGGCCGATATTGCCCGTCTCGGGGCGCATCGATCCGCGCACCGAGTTCGAGCCCGTGACGCAGTTCTATTTCTTCGAGGCGTTGTTCAGGATGCGCTTCGACGTGGCCTCCGAACTGCTGAGGCACATGGTGCTGCCCGCCGTGGCGCTGGCGTTGCCGCTTGCCGCAGCGCTTGCGCGCGTGGTCAAGAGTTCGCTCATCGAGGCCATGAACCAGGACTACGTGATGCTCGCCCGCGTCAAAGGCTATTCGCGGGCGCGGATCATCTGGCGCGTAGCGCTGCGCAATGCGCTGATCCCCGCCGTCACCCTGACCGGCGTGCAGTTCACCTTTCTCGTCGGCGGGACGGTGCTGATCGAAACCATCTTCAGCTATCCCGGCATCGGCAATCTCGCGATCGGCGCGGTGGTCCAGCGCGATCTCCCCTTGATCCAGGGATTGGTGCTTACCTTTGCGGTCCTGTTCATCGGCATCAACCTGGCGGTGGATGCGACGTACTCGATGCTGAACCCTCGGGTGCGGACTGGGTAGGCAGGAACAGAAAGGCCAGAGCGTGGAACACGAAGGACTCGAAGGAACACGAAGGAAAGGCAAGAAATTGTATCGGGCGCCTGTCTGTGGTCACGAGTGCATTCTTCGCGAGCAAGCAGTGGTCTCGCGGTTCGACGCATGTCTTCCTTCGTGTTCCTTCGAGTCCTTCGTGTTTCAGCTTTTGCCTCGCCGTACGGGTATCGCCCTACGATGACCGCAAAGCGCCGTTTCGCAACAGGCCTCTCCGTCATCGCCCTGCTCGCGCTGCTGGCGGTCGCCGCGCCCCTCGTCGCGCCCCACGATCCGCTCGAGCAGGATCTCCTCAACACGTTCCAGCCGCCGGTGTGGATGGAGAACGGCGCGCGGGCATTCCTGCTCGGCACCGACAGCCTCGGTCGCGACATTCTCTCGCGCCTGATCTACGGTGCCCGAGCGGCGATCACGGTGGCGGTCGTGGCCGCCGTCCTCGCCGGCGTCCTCGGTTCCATCCTGGGGCTGCTGGCCGGATACCTCGGCGGCAAGGTCGACGCGGTGATCTCGCGGCTGGTGGAGACATGGATGGCGTTCCCGCCGGTGCTCCTGTCCATCGTGCTTGCGGCGGTATTGGGCGCGGGGCTGCACACGGTCGTCATCGCGATCGTGGTCATCGACTGGACACGTTTCTGCCGCGTGGTACGCGCCGAAGTGCTGGTACAGAAATCCCAGGACTACGTGGCTTCCGCGATCACGATCGGTCTCACGCCGATGCGCATCCTGCGCTCCGAGATCCTGCCCAATGTGGTGCCGCTGTTAGTGACCCTGCTGTCACTCGAGATGGGTATCGCCATCGTGGTCGAGGCCATCCTCTCGTTCGCCGGACTGTCGGTCGCCAACGATACCGCCACCTGGGGCAGCATGATCCAGGAGGGTCGCCAGTACGTGCGCCAGGCGTGGTGGCTGATGGCGTTGCCCATGGGTTGCATCATTGCCTCGGTACTCGCGACCAATGCGCTGGGCGACGGCCTGCGCGAGATCGCGGACCCGTTGTCACGGAGCGCGCGACGATGAGCGCGCTGCTCGAGATCCGGGACCTCCAGCTCGCCGTCGGTGATCAGCCGATCCTCCGGAGCGTGTCGCTCGATGTTCACGCCGGACAGGTGGCCGGACTGGTCGGCGAATCGGGTGCCGGCAAGACCATGGTCGGGCGCGTGGTGCTGGGACTTCAGCCCGAGAACGCGCGCATCGCCGCCGGGCAAGTGATCTTCGACGGTCGCGATCTTTTGCGGATCTCCGAGCGGGAACGCGAGGTACTGCTGGGAAAGGACATCGCGCTCATCCCGCAGAACCCGATGACGGCACTCAACCCGGTCGCGCGAATCGAACCGCAGATGACCGATGTCCTGCGGATGCACCTGGGCCTGGATCGCCGCGCCGCGCATTTTCGAGCGCTCGATCTGTTGCAGGACGTCCAGATCCGGGAGCCGGAGCGCGTACTCCAGCGCTTCCCGCACGAACTCTCCGGCGGCATGCGCCAGCGCGTGCTCATCGCGATCGCCTTCGCGTGCCGGCCTAAGCTGATCATCGCCGACGAACCCACCACGGCACTGGATGTGACCGTGCAGAAGCAGGTGCTGCGTCTGCTCAAGGCACTGCAGGCCGCGCACGGGACTGCGATCCTCTTCATCACGCACGATCTGGGCGTGGTCGCGAAGGTGTGCGACACCGTCTCGGTGATTCACACTGGACGCATCCTCGAGTCGGCCCCGGCAGCGCAACTGTTCGCTTCGCCGACGCACGCCTATACGCGCGCGCTGTTTGCCGCGACGCCTCGCTACGATCGTCCCGGCGACGCGCTCGCGCCGATTCCGGAAGCGCTGACGCATCGGCTCCTCGAGGAGGTTTCGAGCCTCGATGACGCAAACCGAAGCTCGCGCGCGTGACCAACGAAAACGGCGCCCGCGGGCGCCGCCTTCATCGAAGCCCGGCTCGGCGATTAAGCGCGGCCGTACACTTCCTTGGCCTTCTTCAGGTTCTTGTCCGTGTCCTTCACGAACGCTTCCTTGGCTTCCTTGCTGCTGAAGCAGTAGGTCTTGCCGTCCGCTCCCACCATGTTCACCGAGCAATCCGTCTTCACGTGCTTGTCGTTGGCCAGGCCCCACGCGCATTCGTTGCCGAGCTCACCAGCGAAGGCGAGAGAGCCGAAGGCCAACAGGGTGGCGCCGACGAGAGTTTGGATGGTACGCATGCAGATCTCCTCAATGATGTGCCGTTCGTGACAGGAATGTCCGTGACGGGAATCGATGAACCGGCAAGGCAATTGCCTGCACGGATATCGAAGCGCGATAGACAACATCCGCCGCGTGGCAGTTGCGAGATCGTGGTGAATCTCCTCCTGTCCTACGTCGTTGTTCGGAGACGTTGATGCCGATCCTGGAAGCGCGCGCGTTGCAACTATCGTTGGCTGATCGCTCGGCTCAACCGTTGTTCGGTCGCGCGCCGCTCGTGCCGATCCTGAAGGGCATCGATCTCGCCCTCGAACCCGGCGAGTCGCTCGGCATCGTCGGTGAATCGGGTTCCGGCAAGACGTCGCTTGGTCGCACGCTGTTGCGGCTCTACGAACCTACCGGCGGATCGCTTACGTTCGAAGGGCGCGACATCGCGCACTTGCCGGAAGCTGAATTGCGGCCGCTGCGTGCGCGCATGCAGTTCATCTTCCAGGATCCGCTCTCCGCCCTCAATCCGCGCCATCGTGTCGAGGACATCCTTGCGCAGCCGCTGCTGGCCTACGAACGGGTCGCCACGCGTACGGAGGGGCGTGCGCAAGCGCGCGCATTGCTCGAGCGCGTACACCTTCCGCCAGCCTTCGCCAGCCGCTATCCGCATGAACTGTCGGGAGGCCAGCGCCAGCGGGTCGGTATTGCGCGGGCCATCGCGTTGAAGCCGCGCGTGATCGTGGCGGACGAGATCGTATCGGGTCTCGACGTATCGACCCAGGCGCAGATCCTTCTGCTGCTGAAGGAGCTGAAGCAGGAGGATTCGCTGATCTTCATCTCGCACGACCTATCGGTGGTGCGCGTCCTTTGCGACCGAGTGCTCGTATTGCATCGTGGCGAGGTGGTGGAGCAGGGGCCTTGCGTGGAACTCTTCGCGAACCCTCAGCATCCCTACACCCGGACGTTGCTCGATGCGATTCCACTGCCCGATATTGACCCCGGGTGGATTGCACGAGACGAAGCGGTCTCCGTCGAAGTGGCGGCGGGCGTCGCCGACTGACGCTCACCCACCGCCCACCCTACACCGCAGGGCCGTGCGCCCCACCCACCACACTCGTTTGCGATGGGGGGCCCGTGCGCCCCAGCTTCGCTGGCCGCGGGGCCAGTCGCGGCGCTTGGTGTCTCAGCTGCGCTGGGCGCTGCCCGATCACGGTCGCTGGAATCTCAGTCGAAGCGCCGTCCCATCGCCTTGGGCGGCCAGACACCGCGTGCGATCGCCTTCGCGCCGTCGAAGGTCAGCCAGCTCTGCCTGCCGTAGTGCGGCAGGGGGCGGCCGAGGGCCGCGAGCGCCTCGGGGTCAGGCGCAACGATGAACAGGCGAACGACCCCGGAATCGCGCTCGGTCCACACCTGTGCGCTTCCGGTCGTGGGCACGGCCGGTCGGTCTCCCAGCTTGTGGTCCGCTCGATATCGCTCCACGTCTTCGCGAGTTCCGATCACGATCAGGGGCGTTTGCGCGCCATCGCCATCGGACGGGACGATGCGAGGCGGGCCATCCAGCAATTTCGCAAGCAATCCCTGCGCCGCTCCAGTCCATGAGGGACCGTCTGTCACTACCAACGCGCGAGTTCCGGGATTCACCATCGCGTCGCGCAGGATCGGCGGCGCTTCATCAGGCGCGAGGCGGCGAAACAGGCGCAGTTCCGGATCGAGCAGGACCGACTGCGGCCACCCAGGCGTATCGATCTCGACGGTGCGTCCGGCGGAATCGAGTTCGACGGTGCGTGCAACGTTCCCGCGATCGGTGACGACAGTCACCGGCACCTGAAGTCGATACGCGGGCGCGTCCTGGGCGAGGGTCAGCCGCACGCGCCAGTGTCCGCCCGCTTCGCGGCGCTCGGCGCGTTCGATCCGCAGCCGAGGTGCACCGGGGCGCGTCGTCCACTGAGCGAAGAACCACCGCAGGTCGCGCGCCGTCGATTGTTCGAAGGCGGTGCGAAGATCGTCCCAGGATGCAACCTCGAAGCGCCGCGTTCGCCAGAACTGGCGTGTGCCCTGATCGAAGGTCTGTATGCCGATCAGGTCGCGCAGCATGACGAACAGCATCGCCGCCTTGTGATAACCCACGATCTGCGACGTGCCGTGGGTGCGTGATGTGAACTCCGCGAGCGGTTGATCCTGCCCCGGCGGTATCGCTGCGAAGTCGCGCAGCCATCCGAGTCGCATGTCACGGGCCGCCGTGTCGCCCTCCCGCAGCTTGTACTGGTAGTCGGCCATGAAGGTGGTGAGTCCTTCCGACCAGTTGCCGCGCGCGTAGTCCGGATACACGCCATTGCCCCACCAGTTGTGCAGCACTTCGTGGCCGAGCGAAGTTGCTCGGATGAACGGCAGTTTCAGCACGTCCGCTCCGAGGTAGGTGAGCGTCGGCATGCCGAAACCTGTCGGCGTGGGACTGGAGACTATGCTGAACTCGGTGAACGGATACGGTCCGATCCAGGCGTCGTACAGCCGGACGTACTCGGCGCTCGAGGTCAGATAGCCGTCGGCGAGCGCTTCGAGGCCCGGTGCGAAGTACGTGCGAAGACGGACCGTGCGCGCATCGCCGAGGGCCAGTGTGTGTTCCGAGATCGTGTAGGGTCCGGCCATCAGGTCGATGCCCTCGGAGGGAAACGCGAACTCGAACCGGGCGCTGTAGCCGCGCGCGTCGTCGCGCTCCTCCATCAGCCGTCCGGCAACGAGGCCACGCTGCCCGGGGGGCAGTTCGAGTCTCACGCTCCAGCGCGCCGGCGACCCTTCGACCCCAGGATGCCAACGGGCCGATGCAGGCAGGAATGTGCCATCGGGGCCGGCCACCGGCGCATTCGCTGTCAGGGTGTCCCGATGATCGAGCGATGGATCGAGCCGGTCGAGCGGTCCATGCCAGCGCACGGCGACCTTCCGGGATATGGATGCCGCTGGCAAATGCCATGCATTGGTTCGTTCGCTCGTTCGCTGCAGGGGACGGCCGCGCCACCGCATCTCGCTCGAATTGAATCGGTGATCGAGCGTGACGGTGACCCTGGGTCCGGCCGGAACTTCGATCGTGCCTTCACCGCGGAGGAACCGAGCCGACGTATCGACCGTGACCGTGAACACGAGGGTCACCGGCGGCTGATCCGCCCTCGCGGCACCGATGCAAAGCAGCCATGCAGCCATCACCACGCGGGATGTCGCGAGGCCGATCGGACGGCTCCGCCAGGTGCGAGATCGTGCGAAGGCGCTGGCGCTCACGGCGCCGCTCGTGAAGTCATCTGGCCTGCGCGCTGTTGATCAGAACCCGCGACAGCTTCTCGAAGGCGGCGCTGTCGTGCGAATTCGTCGCGACCTGGTGCCAGGCGGAGCGCAGCGCGTCGGTCGCTTGATCCCCGAGCGGTGCGACGGTCACACCCTTGCGGCGGATCTCTGCGACTTCGGCCCCTTGGGCGGCCAGCATCATTTCAACTTGCGAGGGTCCGGAACGCTTGCACGCCTCCTCTACAAGCAATTGATCCGAACGGTCGAGACCGTTCCATCGGTCGCGACGGATGATCAGATCGATCCCCGCCGAGGGGTTGAGTCGCCCTGGGTAGTAGAGAAATCGTGTCGTGTCCAGCAGTCCAAGCTTCACACCACTTGCCGGAGCGAGAATCTGAATCGCATCGATGACGTTCCCTGCCAGCGCGGAATATATTTCGCCGGCCGGCAATCCGATCGTGGAAGCCCCGGCGCGGGAAAGTATTTCGGCGCGAACGCCCATCGATCGGATCTTCAGCGCCCGAAAATCCGCTGCGCTTCGGATCGGCTTCCTGGACCAGAGATCGGCCATCGCCACCACGCCGCAGGGCAGACCCTTGAGTCCATGGGACCGGTAGAGCTCGTCCGATACCGTTTCGATGTCATCGGACTGGCGCCAACCCAGATACTTTTCCGGTGGGGGGCCGAAGGGGGGACTGTCCAGCAGGTGGAAAGCTGCGTCTTTGCCCCCGAAGAACGAGGGCGACACCCAGGCGAAGTCGTGGGTGCCGTTCGCGACGCTGTCGAACACTTGATGGAGCGGGGGCATCTCGCCCGACGGGGCGATCTCGAACTGCATGCGATCGGAGGAGAGCGCCTTCAGGACGGATGCAAATGCTTCCACACTTTCGGGATAACCGACGTCCTTCGCATATGCCCCCAATCCCCGCAAATGGACTACGGCACCGGGTTGCGGTGGCTGCGGTTGTTCGCCTTTGCGGACTTGGGTTGCGATGGCCAACATGGCGAGAACCACGACCGTGGCGAGGGCGCCTACGACTGCGGCTCGGCGTCTTGGCGCAGCTCTTTGCCCGGACGCTACCCCTCCACCAGTGCCTGCATCGGGTCCGGAGGTCGAGCCGTCGGGTTCGGTGGCGTACCCATTGGAAGCCGACATCGGCGCGGCGGAGCGAGAGGGATCCACCGACGCGCGCGAAAGGTCCGGTACCTCCCTGAGCAACGCGACCAGCTGCGCGATATCGTTGCCCCAGTGCCGAACGGTCAGTTCGAGCGCCTGGCGGCGCGTGAGCGGGCGCAACGATTCGGGCATATCCTCCTCGGCGGGCATCTGGGCGCCGTTGACCAGGATGGGCACTACCCGTACGCCCGGGCGTCGAAGACTCGCCTCGACCTCCATTCGAACAAAGTCGCCTGGTTGGTCCAGTCGACGGCGGCCCTGGCGGTCGGTGATCGACAGCCAGGCGGGGCCGACCACCACCAGGGTCACCGCCGCATCGGCGAGCGCCGCGTCCAAGGCCTCCACGAAATCGGCGCCAGGCACGATGTTCGTGATATCCAGGAACACGCGGTCGCGGTCGAACGCTGCGTGCAGTGAGTCCGCAATGCGCGCCACCCAGATGTCGGTGTCTTCACGCCTGTAGCTGATGAATATGCGCGACACGCCTTGTCCTCCCAGGTTGCCGCCGGCCGCGAACGGTGTCTCGAGCGAGCACCGATCGCATGGCCGTCATCGGATCAAGACGCCGATGGCGGGAACTTCGCGATGATCTCCAGCGTGCGTCCGTCGCGTTGCACCTTGAGCGGCAGCCAGGTGCCCGGTGCCTGCCGCTGCACGGCGTCGCTCACGTCGCCGGGCAATCGCGGCGCGCGGCCGGCCACTTCCACCAGCACGTCGCCCTGGCGCAGGCCGGCGAGTTCGCCGAGCCCGCCCTTCTCGATGTTCTTGATCGCCACGCCGCCGGTGACCGGTTCCAGCCACAATCCCAGCCGGGGCCGGACCGAATTGTCCTCGGTGCGAGGGCCCAGTCCGAATACGGCGTCGGCGTAGCCCGCCACCAGCTTCGCGCAATCGTTCTCCGGTTCCCAGGGCAGCAGCACCGCCGCGTCGCGGACACCGAGGGCGCTCAACTGATGGGGCACGCCCCAGCCGTTCATCAAGTGGCCGGTACCCATCAGCGCGACCACGAAGGCGCCATCGTTCGTCGCGAAAACGTCCGCGATGCGTTCGGCCATCGCACGATCCCACACGAGCTGGCTTTCCACGAATCGCTGGAAGCGCGGGTCGTCGCGTTCGGGCGCGGCGCGATCCGGGCCGTACGGGTGCTGGGCGAAGCTTTCGAAGAGGAACTGTTCGTACGCGGGCAGCGCCGGCGCCGGCTTCGACACGCCTTCGCGTCGCTGCGCCGGGATGGCGTCGAAGCCGCTAGCGCCGATTTCGCGGGCGAGGGCCGGATCGACGTTGAGGGCCACCATCGGAATGCGGTTCATGCGCGCGAAGTGGAAGATCGGGAGATACATCCGGGCGTCGTAGCCCCAGGTGCGCTTCCAGTCCGTGTCGCGCAGCAGTTCCGCTTCCGACAACTCACCGCCCACCCAGCGGTCCAGCACCGGTTGCACCGCGCGCGGAAACATTTCGAAGCCGAGCACGAGATCGTGCCGTTGCGCGTGCAGGGCCGCGATGGTCTGCAGCTGCCATCGGTGATGTTCGGGAATGTCGTGCCCCTCGCCGAGCAGTACCACGCGCCGCTTCGCCATCGCGGCAGTGAGCTCTGGGGCGGATTGGACTCCCGCCCCTGGCACGACCCAGCGCCCGGCCGGAGCACACGAAGCCTCGAGAGGTTCGGCCAACGACCAGGCACTGCTACCCAGCAGGGTAACGATGGCGATGAAACGAACGGCAGCGTTCATGGGGAGCCTTACCGTAAGGCGTGCGGTGGTGACGCGCCCGATGCGGTCAGCTCTCGCCGGGCCGCCATCGGTCGGAGCCCGATGGCCTTCGGTAGGCACAGACAGTCCGCAGGGACTGTCCGTGTCCGGCCTCAGCCCGCAAGAGGGCTGGCCCCCTGGGGGGAAGGGCCGCAGGCCTATCGGGGGGGACGTCATCTTCTCAGTAGACCGACCGACCGCCACTGATGTCGAACAGCTGGCCCGTGGAGAATGAACACTCGGCCGAACACAGCCATGCCACCAGCGCGGCAATCTCGGAGGCCTTGACGAAGCGACCCTTGGGGACCTGCTCCACCATCCACTTCACCTTCTCGGGCGTGAACTGGCTGAGGATGTCGGTATCGGCGACGGACGGGGTCACCGCGTTGACCAGCACCTCGGTGTCGGCCGTCTCGCGCGCGAGCGCCTTCGTGAAGGCGATCACCGCGGCTTTCGAAGCGCCATAGGCGGAGAAATTGGGCGAGCCGTTCTTGCCGGCGATGGACGCGATGTTGACGATGCGGCCGAAGTTGCGTTCGCGCATGCCGGGCACCAGCGCCTTGCAGCACAGGAACACACCGGTGACGTTCACGTCGAATACCCGCCGGAAGGTGGCGACGTCGTACTCCCAGGTCTGCAGGATCGGCCCGCCGATGCCGGCATTGTTGACGAGCAGGTCCACCGGTCCGAGCTGCTCCTCGGTGGTACGAACGGCCTGGGCCACGGCGTCCTCGTCGGTCACGTCCACTTCCACCGGCACGACCGTGCCGTGGGCGTGCAGGCCCGGTGCCGTCTCGCCGAGCTGGCGCTCGTCGAAGTCCCAGAGCGCCACGGTGGCCCCGCTGTCGAGCAGCCGTTCGGCGATGGCCCGTCCGATGCCGCGCGCCGCGCCCGTCACCACGGCCACCCGGCCGGACAGGTCGATCTGGTTCTTCCCCATGCGTCCTCCCCTATTGGTCTGCGCGGCAGTCTCGCAGGCCCGATGGCGCCAGGCAATCCCATTCGCCGTCGGGGTATGGCCTATGCCATATGAGGTTCTGCATATGGAGGGGCAATCCGGGGAGGCACATATTGGTTTCCATGAAAGCCGAATCCCTCCCGATCGTATCGTCCGTACCCGGAATCGCCGCCGCGATCGGCGCGTTCGACGGCGCGGCTGTCGTCCGTGGCGGGCTCGCGGAGACGATGCATTTTCCCGAGCGGGCCCGGCACGCCGACGTGGCGGTGGACGTGGCGCGCCGGGATCTCGGCATGGAAGTGCTCTGGCGTGCGCAGTTGCTGGCGCTGGCCGGCTGGCCGGACGCCGCCCTCGACCGACTGGACGAAGCCCTGTTGCTGGCGCAGACCGCCAGCGACGACGCCCTGCTGATGCTGATCCAGCTCGCCCGGTCTCGAATCCTCGAAACGCAGGGCCGCGATGCCGATGCGGCAGCGCTCCGGCAGGAGGTGATGGCCTTCGGGCAACGCCGCGGCTTCATGGGCGCCCGGCAGGCAGAACCGGTCATGGCCGGACCGGTGACCACCGTCGGGTCCCGGATCGACGACATCGATCTGTCCGGAGTGCGGCCGGCTGGCTCCCCGCGGCACCTGCACGCCGTGCCCAGCGGCGTCGAAGCCGACCAGGAAACGGAACCGCCGATCCGGATCCGGACGCTCGGAGCCTTCTCGGTCCTGGTTCGTGGCCAGCCCTTCGTCTGCGGGCGCAAGACCCCGCACAGGCCGCTGGCGTTGTTGCAGGCACTGGTGGCACTCGGCGGCAACAACGTCGCGGCAACCGTGCTCGTCGACGCCCTTTGGCCGGACGCCGACGGCGGCTGCGGGCGGCGAGCGCTCGACGTGGCGCTGCTGCGACTGCGGCGCCTGCTCGGCCGTGACGACGTGGTCCTGGTATCGGGCGGCAGGCTCACCCTGAACCACGACCTGTGCTGGGTCGATGCCTGGGCCTTCGATCGCGCCGTGGACTCGATCGAGAACCTGGCCGCCCGGCCGTCGCCCGAGCGCCTGCATGGTCTCGCGGACAACCTCCTGTCGCTGTATCGCGGCCGCTTCCTCGGCGCCGAGGACGACAAGCCGTGGATGATGCCCGCACGCGACCGCCTGGCCGCCCGATTCGCCCGGGCACTCGCGTCGTGCGCCCGGGCGTTGGTAAGCGCCGGAGCACCGGCCGAAGCCGAGGCGCTGTATCGCCGCGGGCTCGAACTCGACAGCCTGTCCGAGGCCTTGTATCGCGGTGTCATGGAATGCTGCGCCGCACAGGGTCACCGGTCGGATGCGATCAACGCGTATCGCCGCTGCCGTGAGCTGCTTTCCATCGTGCTCAACACGCGGCCGTCGGAGGAGACGGAAGCCTTGCGCCAGCGACTGAGCGCAGACTGAACGCGGTTCAGTAAACTGTGCGGACGGAAAGTCCGAACGACACAGCGAGGAGAACCGCCATGAACACGCCGGCCGGCAGCGCGCCGCAGCTCGAGTACATCAACCCTCCGGGGCTCGCGAACTTCGGCACCTTCTCTCAGGTGGCGACCGCGCGCGGTGGCAAGACCATCCACATCAGCGGCCAGGTCGCGTGGAATGCCGAGGGCAAGGTAGTCGCGCCCGGCGATCTGAAGGGCCAGACGGTGCAGGTGTTCGAGAACCTGAAGGTGGCGCTTGCCGCGGCGGGTGCGACTTTCAGCGATCTGGTGAAGATCACGACCTACGTCGTGGATCTGAAGCCGGAGGATCGCAGCGTGATCTCGGAGATCCGCGGCCGCTACATGGATCCGGCGCGCAAGCCCGCGAGCACGATGATCGGCATCGATGCGCTGGTGATGGCGGAGTTGAGGATCGAGGTGGAGGCTATCGCGGTCGTGGCGTAGGGGTTCTGCCGACGAGTACTGATCGTTGCCCTCATCCCAGCCTTCCCCCATCTTCGACGGGGGAGGGAGTGCATGTGGCCGACGTGGTCGCGGGTCTATTTGTCCCCTCCCTCGCGAGCGAAAGCTCGTGGGGGAGGGTTAGGGGCGAGACGGGGATTTCGAGCTGCATGCAGCGAGCCCGTCGAGCGGCGCCGGCATGCAGGCCGGCGCGCGCTCCGCAGGAGGGGGCGTCCGCCCCCCACTGGCGCCCCAATTTGTCAAACAGTATGATCTGCAGCATTTGACAAAGGGGCGTCACGACCGCCGCCCGTCCACCGGAGAGCCGTCGATGAATGCACCCCTAGACTCCCGCGCCGTTTCCGCCGCTCCTGCCGCCGCCACGCTGCGCTGGACCGTCGAGCAGATCGAGGAACTGCTGGCACTCCCGCTGCCGGAACTGCTGTTTTGCGCGCAGACCGTTCACCGCGAACATCACGATCCGGCGCGCGTTCAGCTCTCAACGCTGCTCTCGATCAAGACCGGCGGTTGTCCCGAGGATTGCGCCTACTGTCCCCAGTCGCGGCGTTTCACCACCGGGGTCGAGGACCAGCCGCTGATGGCGCTCGATGACGTGGTCGAGGCGGCCAAGGCGGCGAAGGCGGCGGGTGCTTCACGCTTTTGCATGGGCGCCGCCTGGCGCGGACCGAAGCAGCGCGAACTCGAGCCCGTGCTCGACATGGTCAAGGCGGTGAAGTCGCTCGGCCTGGAGACCTGTGCGACGCTCGGATTGCTGAAGGACGGCCAGGCGGAACAGCTCGCCGATGCGGGCCTCGACTACTACAACCACAACCTCGACACGTCGCCCGAGTTCTACGGCGACATCATCCACACGCGTGAATACCAGGATCGTCTCGATACCCTCGGGCGCGTGCGCAACGCCGGGCTGAACGTCTGCTGCGGCGGGATCGTCGGCATGGGCGAGGACACCCACGACCGGGCGGGTTTGCTGGCGCAACTGGCGAACATGGATCCGTATCCGGAGTCGGTACCCATCAACTCGCTGGTCCAGGTCGAGGGCACGCCGCTGCACGGGCAGGAGAACGTGGACATCCTCGATTTCGTGCGCATGATCGCCGCGGCGCGCGTCACGATGCCCAAGGCGTTCGTGCGCCTCTCGGCCGGTCGTTCCGAGATGACCGACGAAGCCCAGGCGCTGTGCTTCCTCGCGGGAGCCAATTCCATCTTCTACGGCGAGCGCCTGCTCACCACCGGCAATCCGGAAGCCGATCGCGATCGCGCGCTGCTCGATCGCCTCGGCATGCAGCCACTGTAGGGCATGCGCGATTTCCGCGCGGCGCTGGACGATCTCGAAGCGGCGTCGCTGCTGCGTACCCGGCGTGTCGTCGCTGGCGAGCAGGGGCCGGTGCTCGAGGTCGACGGCAGGCGGCTCGTCGCGTTCGCTTCGAACGACTATCTGGGCCTCGCTTCGCATCCGAAGCTGGTCGCGGCGGTGGTGGACGCCGTGCAGCGCTACGGCGTCGGCTCGGGTGCCTCGCATCTGATTTCCGGGCATCACGAGGAACACGAACGCCTCGAGCTGGAGCTCGCACGTTTCGTGGGCCTCCCGAAGGCACTCGCCTTCTCGACGGGCTACATGGCCAACACCGGCGTGATTCCCGCTCTCGTGGGCCGCGGAGATGCCGTGTTCTCCGATGCGCTCAACCACGCCTGTCTCATCGATGGCGCGCGCCTGTCCCGGGCCGACCTCCACGTCTACCCTCACGCGAATCTGAATGCTCTCGAGGCCGCACTCACGGCCTCGAAGGCGCCGAACAAGCTGATCGTCTCGGACGCGGTGTTCAGCATGGACGGCGACATCGCGCCGATCCGCGAACTGGTGGCACTGTGCGAACGCCACGATGCGCGCCTGCTGCTCGACGACGCGCACGGCTTCGGCGTGCTGGGTCCGAACGGCGAGGGCACGCTCGCACACCTCGGCGTTCGGTCCGATCGCATCCTCTACATGGGCACGCTCGGCAAGGCGGCCGGCGTCAGCGGTGCTTTCGTCGCAGGTGATGCAGCGGTGATCGACTGGCTGATCCAGCGGGCTCGCACTTATGTCTTCACGACGGCGATGCCGCCGATGCTGGCTGCAGCCGTGCGCGCGAGCCTGGAGGTATTCCGTGCCGAACCCTGGCGACGCGAGCGCCTGCGCGAGCACGTTGCGCTCCTCACCCGGCGGCTACGCGGCCTGCCCTGGCCGCTGATCGAATCGCGCACGGCGATCCAGCCGCTGGTGATCGGCGACAACGCGCTGGTGATGCGATTGATGGAACGGCTATGGCAGCGGGGATTCTGGGTTCCCGGCATCCGTCCGCCGACCGTGCCCGAAGGTTCGGCCCGGTTGCGTGTTTCGCTCTCGGCGGCGCATACCACCGAGCAGGTCGCCGCGCTGGCCGATGCACTCGAGGCCGTGGCCCAGACCGAAACGGTCGCCGCGTGAGCCGGGATTCCCAGGGCGCGGGGGGCGCGGAACTCGTCGCACGCAGCCTGCGTGCCGTGTGGCATCCGTGCACGCAGATGAAGGCACACGAAACGTTTCCACTGGTGCCGGTGGTCTCCGGTGAAGGCGCCTGGCTGACCGACGCCGATGGCCGTCGCTTTCTCGATGCGGTGAGTTCATGGTGGGTCAACCTGTTCGGGCATCGCGAGCCGCGCATCGGCGCCGCGATCCGGGCGCAACTCGACCGGCTCGAGCATGTGCTCCTCGCCGGATTTACCCACGAACCGGTCGTGCAACTCTCGGAGCGATTGTCGGCGCTGACTGGGCACGCGCTCGGCCACTGCTTCTACGCCTCCGACGGTGCATCGGCGACCGAGATCGCGCTCAAGATGAGCGCGCACTATTGGCGCAACGCCGGACGGGCAGGCAAGAACCGGTTCGTCGCAGTGGAGGGCGGCTATCACGGCGAGACGCTCGGCGCGCTGGGCGTCACCGATGTCGAGATCTTCCGCACGGCATACGAACCGCTGTTGCGTGTCGGAACCACGGTGCCGAGCCCGGATTCGCGGCGCGCAGCAGAAGGGGAAGATGCTTTCGATTGCGCGCGCCACGCAGCCGATGCGCTCGAGCGGCATCTGGGAGAGCATGCCGGCGAGACGGCCGCGATCATCGTCGAGCCGTTGATCCAGTGCGCCGGCGGCATGGCGATGCATCATCCCGAGTACATCCGCCGTGTGCGTGCGCTATGCGACCGCTTCGAAGTGCATTTCATCGCCGACGAGATCGCGGTGGGCTTCGGACGCTCGGGCAGTTTCTTCGCGCACGAACAAGCCTCCGTGAGGCCCGATTTCCTGTGCCTGTCGAAGGGCATCACCGGCGGTTACCTGCCGCTGTCGGTGGTGCTCACCACGGATCGCATCTACGATGCGTTCTACGACGACGACACCGTCCGCGGGTTCCTGCATTCGCATTCGTACACCGGCAATCCGCTCGCGTGCAGCGCGGCGCTTGCGGTGCTGGACATCTTTCGCGACGACGGCGTCATCGAGGCGAATTACGAGTTGGCCGAGGGCTTCGATACTCTCGCGAGTCGGCTCCGCGAGGATGACCGGGTCGCGCACTTCCGCCGTCGCGGAATGATCTGGGCCTTCGACGTGCCCACTGCGCCTCCCGGCTTCGCCCGTACCTTTGCCGAAGCAGCGCTGCGCGAAGGTGCGTTGCTGCGGCCGATCGGCAACACCGTGTATTTCATGCCGCCGTACGTCATGGACTTCGACGAATGGTCGATGCTCGTGCGGGCTGCGCGGCTCGCGCTCGATTCGTCGCTGCAGCATTGAATTCCCGCGTCCGCCCTTTCCGGCCCCCATCCCAGCCTTCCCCCAACAAAGTTGGGGGAAGGGGCGTACACCCCCTCCCCCGGTTTCGCCGGGGGAGGGCCGGGGAGGGGGCAGCCGCGCGCTCATGACCCACCCCCGAGGCCTGTTCGTCACCGGCACCGACACCGAGGTCGGCAAGACGCTGGTCGCATGCGGGCTGATGCACGCTTATCGGCGAGCAGGGTTGCGCGTGGTGGGCATGAAGCCCGTCGCGGCAGGTTGCTACGAAACGCCGGAAGGCTGGAAGAACGAAGACGTCGAGGCATTGCGCGCAGCGGCGAACTTCGATGCGCCGCTCGAGCAGATCAACCCTTATCTCTTCCGCGAACCGATCGCACCGCACGTCGCTGCTGCCCGTGAGAACCGGATCATGGATTCTGGTCTCATTCGAGAACGATTCGCCGCGTTGTCGAAGCGTGCCGATGCGGTCGTGGTCGAAGGCGCAGGCGGCTTCCTCGTGCCGCTCAACGATCGCGAGGACTTCGGCGATCTTGCGAAGCTGCTGGGACTGCCCGTGGTCCTCACCGTCGGCATGCGGCTGGGTTGCATCAACCACGCGCTCCTGACCCAGGAAGCGATCCTGTCGCGCGGCCTCGTGCTCGCTGGCTGGGTCGCGAATCGCATCGATCCGGCGATGAGCGCATACGAGGAGAATCTCGCCACGCTCGAAGCCCGCATGCGGGCACCGCTGCTTGGAATCGTGCCGCACCTGACAGTGCCCGATGCGGCGTCGACCGCGCTGCGACTGCCGGCTGCTCAGGGTCCGAGCAGCGCATCGAGATAGGCGAGGCGATGTCGCGATAGCTGCCGAGCGCGCTGTCGGCGACCGCTTCCGAGGCGACTTGCCAGTACGCTAGAACTTCCCGAACTTGAGATACGCCTCCTGCGGATCCATCCCCGACAGGATCGCGGTGCGGACCTTGTTTTCCGTCTGCAGTACTTCTTCCGTTTTCGTCACGACGTCCGATGCGATGGCGCCGGGAATGATCACCGTGCCGTCACGATCGGCGAGCAGCCAGTCGCCCGAGGAGATCGTCACGTCGCCGATGGTGATCGGTTCGCCGAAGCGATCGGGCACCCAGCGGCCGACGATGTCCTTAGGTGTGTTGAAACTGCAGAACACCGGGAAGCCCAGTTCGAGGATGAACTGCGTGTCGCGGCAGCCGCCGTCGACCACGTAACCGCGCACGCCGCGAAAGTGCAGCGTCTCGGCCGACAGCTCGCCCATGAGCGCGATCGCATGCGTGTTCGGCTGGCACACGAGCACCTTGCCGGCCGGCGCCTTCGACAGGAGGCCAGTCCATTGGAGCAAGGTGTCGTGCGGATCGCGCGTGACGTCCACGTGGCCGCTCACGGTGTAGATCTCGCCCGCGAGCTTGGTCCCCGGATCGAGCGGCTTGATCGCGGACGGCAGTACGCAATTGCCGTGGCCCATCGCGCGCAGCACGTCGTGCACGGCCGCGGCGTAGCAGGTTTCGAGACGCTCGGCGAGATCGGCGGGGTCGGGAATCATGGTTGCGGAATCTCCTTCAACGGGTCGGTGTTGCCGTCGCCGCGAATCATGCGCCAGGCTTCGTTGAGCGCCAACGCGGCGATCACGATGCCGCCGCCGATCAGCGCGAGGCGACTCGGTACCTCACCGACGACGAGCCAGGTGGAGACGACGCCGAAGATGATCTCGAGTACGGCGAGCAGTCCCACTTCGGCCGCCTTCAGATGGCGTGCGGCGACGACCATCAGCAGGCAACCGAGACCGAGCTGCACGAAGCCCAGCGTGACAAAGTACGGAAAGTCCGCGCCGCGCGCTTCGAAGGGCAGTGCGAAAGCCAGCGACATCGCGCACGAGAGCAGGCCGGCCACCAGCACGGTGGGCATCATGTCCGTGTCGGCATGCATGCGCCGGAGGATCGTGACGTTGAGTCCGAAGCAGACGGGGATGACGAGCGCGATCAGATTGCCGGCGGTGCCGCCGCCGCCGAGCGAATCGATGAACATGAGGGCGATGCCGCCGAAGGCGGCGGCCATCGCGACCCAGGTGCGCAACGGCACGCGTTCGGACAACGCGAGCCAGCCGACGATGGCTGAAATGAACGGCGAGATGCTGCACAGCACGAGCGTGTTCGCGACCGTGGTCCGCGACAGCGCGACGATGAACGCCGCGAACATGATCGACCACAACGCGCCCGAGATGAGGCCAGGCAGTCCTATCGCCTGGATGCGGCGCAGCGTCTGCGCGCGGTACTGCACGATCAGCACTCCGGTCACGAACACGATCATGAAAAACGAGCGCCAGAAGGTGACCTCCCAGCCGTTCTGAACCGACTGGCTGCGCACCAGCACGCCCGCCGTGGCCCAGCACAGCGTGGCGCCGAGCATCAGCAGGAGCCCGCGGCGGTGATCCGCGCGGGCGGTCACGGCAATGCGACGCCGAGCTTTTCGGCCCAGGGCTCGAGCACCGGCATGATCCCCGGATGCAGCGTGAGGCCTTCGGCGAGTTGTCGTTTGCGCCGTGCGAGTCCGCCCTCACCGGGCAGGCGCACGCGCTCCACGCCCTTCATGGGTTTCACCTGGCGGCAGTAGTCCGCGATCCACTGCGTCTGTCGCGTGAACGCGTCGAGCCCCGAGAACAGTCGCGGGTCGAGCACCTGCACGAACACCTCGCCGGTCCAGCCTTCGATCGGATCGGCGCGACCGTGGCCGGACAGACCCTGCGTCATCGCCTCCACCAGCAGTCCGAGCGCGTAACCCTTGTGGCCGTACTCCACGCCGCCGATCGGCAGCAGCGCGCCCTTGGGCTCGCGCGTCATCACCGACGGATCGTCGGTCGGGTTGCCGTCCGGATCGGAGAGCCACTTGCCGGGTAGCCGACCGCCCTGTTTGTTGAGCCGACCCACCATGCCGTTGGTGGTGATCGACATCGAGACGTCGATCAGCACGGGCTCGCCGGCCGTGGGCCAACCGGCGGCGATCGGGTTCGGCGTGAGCGCCCCCGACCGGCCGCCGAACGGTGCAACCGACTGGTTTTCGGGGGCGGACGTCATGATCTGGATCACGAAGCCGCGATCGGTCGCACGGGTGAGGTAAGCGGCGAGGCACGCGATGTGATGGCTGCGGCGGATCGAGACCGTGCAAGTGCCTTGCGTGCGCGCTCGCTCGCAGGCAAGGTCGATCGCTTTCACCGTGAGCCATGTGCCCGGCAGGCGGCGGCCGTCCCACGTGAGGGCGGCGGGAAAATCGGCGATCACGCCGGGCTCGCCGTGCGTCTTCAGTTCGCCCTTGCCGATGTCGGCGAGATAGGGACCGAGCAAGCCAAGTCCATGGGTGTCGTGACCCATGAGGTCGGCCTCGACGAGGACCTGGGCAATAGTCGGCGACTTGGCCGGGTCCATGCCGGCTGCGTCGAGCAGTTGGGTGGCGAAGGCGGTGAGGTGGGTGGCGTTGTGGCGGGTGGTCATGGCGGGCTGATCGACTGCGATTCCAACGGAAACCCGTCCGGCGTCGCAATCAAAGTTGCTTCGTCGAACGCGGCAATCCGTCATTGTCGCTCAGAGCCGCTGTCTGCGACTAAGCCTCCCCGCAACGGAGCCGTCCGTCCGTGTATCCAAGGACGGTCCGCGCAAAGCGCCGGCGCCTAGTCGGCGCCGGTGCGTCGATACATGTCCTAAGCGCGCCGGCGCGCGGCCAGCAGTCCAGCCGCCAGCGCGGCGGCGAGGAGTCCGATCGTTCCCGGCTCGGGAACCGAGCGTCGCACCGTCGAGATGGCGCCGACGGCATCGACGTCTGCCCCAACCGTCGTGCCGGTCTGGCCATCCAGTGCTCCGTTGTCGGTCAGGCGGACATAGCCGAACTGCGAACTGCTACCGTATCCGAAAGCGTCGATGTCGACGCCGGCGGTGGCGCCGCCCACCGCTCCCACCGACAGCCACGTGGATCCATCGATGCTGATCTCGACGAACATGTCCTCGACATCAGGGCCTACCTCGAAGATCCACAAGTCCAGCGCATTGCTGTTGCTGCCGGTTAGCACATTGTCCACGAACTGAACCACCAGGCTGCCGCCATCGCCGAGCGAGACGAAGGTACAGTCGGCCTGCGAAGAGCAGGAATTGTCGCCGGTATAGTTCGGGACACCCAAAGCGTTCTGTGCTCCCAGATGGGGGACGGTCGGTTGGGTTCCACCGCCGACCAGTCCCGGCGAAAAGCTGAATACCGAATCCGCGAAGGACACGACGCCTTGCGGGAATTCGACCCCGCCGATCGGAACGGCCTGCGCGGGCGCCGAAAGCAACAGAGCGGTCGTGAATGCCAGCGAACACAGGTAGGCCTTGTCGGTTTTCATGTTTGTAGTTCCCTTTGTGGTCCTGCTTGTTCGAGGGCACGCGCCCGAAGACTCGCGCGACACGCTGGGGCCGAGCGACAGCAACCGCCGTGCCTCCTGACGATGCGCTTGCGCAATCATATGGTTAACGTGACCTTCACCCAGAAGCGTCAGCGTCACCGTAAAGCCCTCCGACAGCGTGCCTGCCCGATCGCAGTGATCGGTCGCGCAACTTCAGACGATGACCGGCTGTCGCACCGCGTACCTGGAAGCGAGTGGCTCGAAGCCTTCGTTGATATGGACGAGCGTGAACTGGTTGCCCATCTTCAAGATCAGCCCAGTCCCGGAGGTGCTGGCGGCCGTTCTGGCTGAGCCTCTCGGGAACGGCTGTTAGCGAACTTGCCTCGGACGGAAGAAGTTCACCAGTTCCGTGTTGTCCCGGTCGCCATAGCCATCGGCTACCTGCTTGCGGAACAGTTCGGTCACGCCCGCGGTGATGGGCATCGACGCATTCACGCTGCGTGCCAGGTCGTGGATGAGTTCGAGATCCTTGAGCATCAGCGCGGCGCGCCCGGTGATGGAGAACTCCGAAGCGACCATCTTGGGGAACATCTCCTGCAGCTGCTTCGAGTCCGCGCGGCCGCCGGCCAGGGCCTGGGGAATCTTCGCTGCATCGATGCCCGCGCGCTCGGCCAGGGCGCAAGCTTCCGCCAGTACGGCAACGCCGGTGGAAACGAGTACCTGGTTGATCATCTTGGTCGCCTGCCCAGCACCGCTCGGACCCATGAGCGTTGCTCTGCCGGCGAGCGCATCCCACACCGGTCGTGCGCGTTCGAACGCCTGTTGGTCGCCGCCGATCATGACGGCCATGCGTCCCTCGAGCGCGGCGGGCGCGCCGCCGGAGATCGGCGCATCGAGCCATTGCATTCCGCACGCTGCCGCGAGGCGCTTCGCCATCGCTTGCGTGTGACCGGAGGCGCACGTCGACATGTCGATGAGGATCTTGTCGGACGCGCCACCGCTGGCCACGCCGTGTTCACCGAACACGACCTGCTCGATCGCTGCTCCGTCACTCAGGCAGGTGATGACGAAGCGGCTCGAGCGCGTGAGTTCCTCGGGGCTCGCGGCCTCGATTGCACCGGCCTGCACGATCGCGGCGAGCTTCGTCCGATCCCGATTCCAGACCGCGGGTTTGAAGCCGCATTCCGTCAGGCGACGCATGATGGCACTGCCGAGCACGCCGGCGCCGAGGCAACCTACGCGGGGCTTGTCAGACATGGCCGTGGACCTCCAGGTAGCGAATTCGCGGAATGAATCGGGTGCCGTGGCGGCGCGCTTGGCGTACCCGGGACTGCTGCTTTACTCGACTAGCCCAGGAAGACCGGATCTCCGTCCCGGATGCCGCCGGGTTTGGTGACGACGCCGTAGATGCCCACGTTCTGATCGGCGTCCTTGACGACGGTCCGCAGGATCGTCTTGTCGGCTTCGAAGTCGGGTTGCGCACGAGTGACGGCGCCGCAGCGTGGCGTGGCAGCTACGCAGTCCACCGCTGCGTCGCCGATCGCGAGGCGCTTGCCGATCCAGCCTTGCTCCACCAGACCTTCCGAGCCCGGATGCGTCTCGATGACGAAGTTGGGTCGGAAGCGGCGGGCGTCCCAGTCGGCCCGAGCATTCCTGCCCTTCAGGTGTGCGAGAGTCGCAGTCGTCACGAGGTGCAGCGTCGTGACCAGAAAGAAGGTTCCGGGCTTCGAGACGAACTCGACCATCTCCGGCGGCAGCTGGCTGAAGTCGGGCAAGGGTTCACCAGCTTCCCGATCGAAGGTGGCCACGAGTTCCTTCAGCCAGGTATGGTCGTCGAGCCGGCGACGCCGGTAGAAGTCGGTGTCGGTTTCCGGCCGCAACGGTTCGAGCGTCGAAGCGTGACCGGTCAGCGTGGACAGTCGTGCATGGATCTCCGGATGGTCACTGCCCAACACCGAACCGTCCGGCAGGGTGACATCGACCTGAGTCCCCGGCTTGTCCGCGGGATCGTTGCGAGCGCTGGCGGTGCACAGCAGCAGCTCCGGGCGGAACTTGCAGCTCTGGATCTCCTTGCGCAACTCGTCGCGCAGCGCCCAGATCCGGTCGCCCTTCAGACCCTTGTCGCCCACGGTGCCCGCCGCGAGCCGCTCGCCCGCCATGCCCTTCACGGGATAGCGCCAGATTTCCTTCACCTTCCCTACTTGAAGCATCGACCTCGCCTTCCATACAAGACTGCTAGAGAATGTTCGGAGCGACGTTCGCCGCCGAACGCCGCGCGGCTTCAGAACATCACGAGCTGCCGCACCGTGTGCCCGGCAGCGAGCGCGTCGAAGCCTTCGTTGATGCGATCGAGCGTGAGATGGTCGCTCATCAGTTTGTTGACCGGCAGCTTGCCGCGGCGATACAGCTCGACGTAGCGCGGCAGGTCGCGCGGCGGGATGCACGAGCCCATGTAGCTGCCCTTGACGGTGCGCTCCTCGGCGGTGAGGTTCACGTGCTGCAGCGCCCAGCGCGCGTCCGGATGCGGCAGGCCGGCGGTGACTGTCGTGCCACCGCGCCGAGTGACGCGATACGCGAGCTCCATTGCCTGCACCGACCCGGCCATCTCGAAGGCGAAGTCGGCGCCGCCATCGGTGAGCGCCTTCACCTTCGCGATCGCGTCGGGGTCCTTGGCGTTCACCACGTCGGTCGCGCCGAGCGTCTTCGCAAGCGCGAGCTTGTCGTCGTGGATGTCGATGGCGACGATGCGATTGGCGCCTGCCACCTGTGCGCCGAGCAGGGCGTTCAATCCGACACCGCCGAGGCCGACCACCGCCACGCGCGAGCCGGCGGTCACCTTCGCGGTGTTGAGCGCGGCACCGACGCCGGTCAGCACGGCGCAACCGAACACCGCGGCCTCGTCGAACGGCAGCGCCTTGTCTACCTTGACCACGGAGCCGCGATTCACCACGCAGTACTCCGCGAAGGCGGACACGCCGGTGTGGTGATAGACGGGCTGGCCGTTCTGGTGGAGCCGGATGTGACCGCCCATCAACGTGCCGGCACCGTTCGCCTGCTGGCCGTTCTCGCACCGGGCCGGAAAGCCTTCCTGGCACGGCGTGCATTGACCGCAACTCGGTGCGAACACCATGACCACGTGATCGCCGGGTGCGATATCGGTCACGCCGTCTCCCACCTCTTTCACGACGCCCGCGGCCTCATGGCCGAGCACCATCGGCGTCTGGCGTGGCCGGTCACCGTTGATGGTGGACAGGTCCGAGTGGCACAGCCCCGCGGCCTTCACCTGCACCAGCAGTTCGCGCGGACCGGGCGGATCGAGATCGACTTCCTCGATCGACAGCGGGCGGCTCTGGGCGTAGGGCTGGGGGAGTCCGCTCTGGCGGATGATGGCGGCACGGATTTTCATTTGGCTACCTGTGACGAAGTGGACATCCAAAGACGGACAAGAAGCTCACAACGCGGAGGACGTGGTGGAATTCAAAGGCCAGACGAATACGACAAGCTCACAACGCGGAGGACGCAGCGGACGCGGACGGAATTCAAAGGCCACACCGAAGGCTAGAAGAATCCAGGGTTTTCCACCGCGCCCGCCGCGTCCTCCGCGTTGATCGCTTTCCTTCCGGATCAGTACGTCCCGCGGCCGCCCGAAAGATCGAACACACCACCCGTGGTGAACGAACAATCTTCCGTGCACATCCACGCGACCATCGCGGCGATCTCTTCCACCTCACCGAAGCGGGCCATGGGGATCTTCGAGAGCATGTAGTCGATGTGGTACTGCTCCACCTGGTCGAAGATCGGCGTGCGCACCGCGGCCGGCGTCACGCAGTTGACCGTGATGCGATTCTTCGCGAGTTCCTTGCCGAGCGACTTGGTGAGCCCGATGACGCCCGCCTTGGAGGCGCTGTAGGCGGAGGCGTTGGGATTGCCTTCCTTGCCCGCGATCGAGGCGATGTTCACGATGCGGCCGTAGTTGTTGGCGGTCATGTGCGGCGCCACCGTGCGGCAGCAATAGAACACGCCATTCAGATTGATGTCGCATACGCGCAGCCACTCGTCGATCGGATACTCGGCGACGGTGGAGTTCTTCCCCGCGACGCCGGCGGAATTCACCATCGCGTCGACCTTGCCCAGGGCGGCGATGCTCTTCTTCATCGCGGCCTCGACTTCGGCGATCTTCGTGACGTCGACCTTGATGCCGACGTGCTTGCCGGCGCCCAGCGATTTCGCCTTGGCGTCCAGGTCGGCGGCCATGTCCCAGATGGCGACGTTGGCGCCGGAAGCGGCGAGGCGCTGGGCGATCGCGTAGCCGATGCCCGAGGCGCCTCCGGTGACGATGGCCCCGCGGCCCGCCATGTCGAGCTTGTTCATTGCTTCTCTCTCCCCTTGAATGTGAAAACCGGAGCGACCCGCGTCCCGGCGCGAACGAACCCGGAATTCTAATGCACGCGCGCTCCCGCGGGCGGCGACGCAGCTATGATTCGGCCATGGCGGTCCAGATCGGAATCCGGGAAGTGGTCGGCCGCACGGTCGAGCGCAGCCTCGCGGCGTGGGTGAAGGTGTTCCGGTTCGCCGGCGTCGCCATCGTCGGGGCGCTGTCGCCCTCCACCTACAACAGTGCGACCCGGTTGGTGGTGCAGAAGCAGATCTACTTCACCGCCTGGGAGATCCTGCCCGGGTTCACCGCGCTCGCTGCCGTGCTGTCCTGGCTCATCAGTTCGATCGTGGTGCACGTGGCGAGCGACTTCGGCCTCTCCGACTACGCCCTCGAAGTGGTCATCCGGGTGCTGGTGCTCGAGATCCTGCCGCTCACCACGGTGCTGTTCGTTGCGCTGCGCACCGGGGCCGCCATCAACACCGAGGTGGCGCTGATGAAGATCAACAACGAGCTCGAGGCACTGCGTCGCAGCGGCGTCGATCCGGTGACCTACGAACTGATCCCGCGGGTCATCGGCGGAACGACGTCGGTGCTGGCATTGACCGCCGTGAGCATCGTGGTGGCGCTGCTGATCTCCAACGCGGTGGTGCTGGGCGCTGCGCCGTTCGCCGTGCCGACCCAGGAGTTCTCGCGCGTGGCGGGGAAGGTGCTGGAAGGCTCGACCATGCTTCTGCTCGGCGCGAAAACTCTGGTATTCGGTCTGGCGGTGACCGTCATCCCGATCGCCGAAGCGCTCGACACGCCGCAGAAGCTGTTCCACGCGCCGATCTCGGTGCTGCGCGGCATGGTGCGGCTGTTCTTCGCCATCATGTTCATCGAGCTGGGCACGCTCGCGATCAGCTACGTCTGATGGAACCCGCGCGCATGGGACTGGCCGATGCCGGCGTGGGAATGCTCGCGGCGGGCGTGGATGTCATCTGGGCCGCGAACGACGACGAGCGGGTGCAGGCCATCGAGGAACATCCCGAGGCGGGACTGGTTTCCGCGACCTTGCCGCTGCGGGCCAATCTCACGGTGCTGGAGAACATCGCCGTCGTTCCGGAATTCCGCGACGGCGTGTCCCCCGCGCGTGCCGTGGACAGGGCCTGGACGCTGCTGGAATTGCTCGGGCATGCCGAGTGCGCCTACCAGCGCGACCCTGACCTCGACAACCGCGAGCGCTTCCTCGCGAAGCTGCTGCGGGCGATCGTGGCCGCGCCTCCTATAATCCTGATCGAACGGCCGGCGCTGCTGCTGCCGGACTTCAACTATCCGCTGTTGCTCGACGCGACGCTGCTGCGCCTCGAAGGGCATTTCCAGCGCTGCCGGATCGTGGACTACGCATGGAACGCCCTGCTGTATCCGAACCCCGCATCCGGCACCTGAGGGTCAAGGTCGGGCTGCTCCTGGCGGCGTTCCCGGTGATTCTCGGCGCGCTGGTGCTCTACACCCTGCATGCGCGCGGCGTATTCGAGCCCACGCGCAGCGTGATGCTGGTGGCGCGCGATGCAGAAGGCCTGAGTGCCGGCGTGCCGGTCACGTTCTCCGGATTTCCGATCGGCGAGATCAAGCGCATCCGGTTGACCGACGACGGCCTGGTCCGGGTCGAACTGCGCATCAACGAGAAGGACGCGCGCTGGCTGCGCCAGAGCAGCACCTTCTCCTTCGAGAAGCAGCTCCTCGGCAAGCAGCGCATCCGGGTGACCTCGCCCCGCATGGCGGACCCGCCGCTCGCGCCGGATGCAGTCACCACGCTCAGGATCGAGGACGCGACGCAGAACCTGCCGGAACTCGTGAACGGCGCCAAGGCGGTGATCGACGATCTGCGCCAGCTCACGCGACCCGGCTCCCATCTCACATTGATGCTGGCTGATCTGCGCGCGGTGGCCGGGCGGTTGAACGGCGACTACGGCGTGATGGAAGGCCTGACCGGCAGTCCGGAGCGGGCGCAGGAGATGCTCGATACCTCGAAGCGCATCAACCGACTCGTCACCTCGCTCGACGGCGTGGCGATACGCCTCGACACCCTGCTTGCGACGTCGGATCGCAAGGTTCTCGGCGATGGTGGTCTGGTGGACGACGCGCGGCGCTCCACCGAACAGGTCAACGCACTGCTCGGTGAAGTGCGCACGAGCCTGAAGCGCGCTGATGACGTTCTGACCAACGCGCAAGCCGCGTCAGCCAATGCGAAGGTGGTGTCCGAGAACCTGAAGGAGTCGAGCACCGATCTGTCCAAGCTGCGCGCGGAGGTGGACGACAGCGTGCAGAAGGTCAATCGCATGCTGATCGAGATCAACCGCAAGTGGCCGCTCGCGCGCGACAGCAAGGTTCGGCTGCCTTGACCCGTCGCACTCGGCTGGCGCTGATCATGACCGCGTTGGCGTGCGCGGCCTGCACGCGTCCGACCGTGCCCGAATGGGAAGAACGCGCGCACGAAGCGTTCGAACAATATCGCCGCGACTACTTCGATGGCGAGCCATCGGCGGATCGGCAATTGCAGCGCGCCGCCGACGCCCTGGCGAGTACCGGAAAGGTCGAGCTGCGGGCGCGCGGCGAACTCATCCGCTGCGCCCTGGCCACCGCTGCGCTCGATTTCGATCGCTGCAGTTCGTGGCAAGCGTTGCAGGCCGACGCGAGCGCGGAAGATCGTGCCTACGGCACGCTCCTGTCCGGCAAGTTCGACGCGGTCGACGTCAAGGCGGTGCCGCCTCAATACGTGGATCTGGCGAAGGCGCGCGACGCCGGCGCGCGCAACGGCGCGCTGGCGAAGATCGAGGATCCCGTGTCACGACTGGTCGGAGCCGGCGCCGTGTTCCGCGCCGGCGACCTGTCACCGGCGGGCGTGGAACTGGCGGTCGCGACCGCCTCCGAGCAGGGCTGGCGGCGTCCGCTGCTCGCGTGGCTTACGGCCCAGGCGCGGCTCGCCGAGGCTGCAGGTGATACCGCGGCCCTGGAGCGAACCCGCCGGCGCATCGAAGTCGTGGCGCCCGATCGGGGATGGGGGCAACGCTAGCCGGCGGCTACTTGCGCAGGATCGATATCACCAGCGCGACGAAGATCGCTACCACGATCCACACCCAGACCGGAATGCGTCGCGGTCGGGCTGCTGCCGCAACCGGTTCGACGCTAGCGGCCACGGGTGCCGGCGCAACGACCTCGCGGAACTTCACGAAGAATTCCTCCGCCATCTTCCTCGCCACGCCATCGATCAGGCGTGAGCCCACCTGCGCGAGCTTGCCGCCGACGGTCGCGTTGGCGGTGTAGGCGAGCTTGGTCGAGTCACCCTCCTCGGTGAGTTGCACGTGGGCGCCGCCCTTGCCGAAGCCGGCCGCGCCGCCCGAACCTTCGAAGGCGAGGGTGTAGGACTCCGGCGGCTTCAGCTCGCTCAGCAACAGCTTGCCGGCGAACTTCGCCTTGACCGGACCGATGGCGGCGGTCATCGCGATGCGGTACTCCGTGTCGCTCACCCGCTCGATCGTGTCGCAGCCGGGGATGCAGGCCTTGAGTACTTCCGGGTCGTTCAGGGCTTCCCACACCCGCTGCCGGGGCAGCGGAATGAGTTGTTCGCCAGTCATGTCCATCGCATCGGACTCCTGATTGCATTGAAGAATCGCGCGCCGGCAGCGTGCGCGGCGCACGGAAAGTGTCGGAAGTATGCCGAGCGTTGCGGCGGGACGCATCCCCGTTCGCGCGAATGCCTCGACATAAACGCGAACGACGGTTCGCGATAACAACTACTCATTTTTGTTTATGCAAACGCGTTGCTAGGCTTCACGGCACTCGCAGACCGACGGAGCCGAGGTACCAAGCTCGGGCCAGGCGACGACCAGATCGATGTTCTCGGGAGAACTTCACATGAGTGACAGCAATGATGTTTCGAAGGACGCACCGGCGGTCGTCGAGGCCGGTTCGGCGACGGACACGGGCGTGAACGAAGGCCGTCGTTCCCTGTTGAAGGGCGCCGCGGCCGTAACCGGCGTCGCAGGAACCCAGGCCATCACCGGTTTTCCGATGATCTGGGCGCAGGAGATCAAGGACATCGAGTTGCGCCACGTGGGCGTGTCCTACTCGGTGGTGAAAGCTATCGGCGACCAGGCGTCGAAGGATCTCGGCTTCAAGGTGACGATGCAGAACGTCGACACCTCCGCGGCCATCAACCGTTTCGTGACGCAGCCCAATTCGGTCGACATCGCGGACGTGGAAGGCTGGCAGGCGAAGCTCGCCACCAAGCGCGCCGTCCTCCAGGGTATCGAACGCAAGCGGATCAAGGAGTTCGACAACATCCTGCCGATCTTCACCAAGGGTGCGATCGACGGCAAGGTGGTGTCGCGCCAGGGCATCTCGCCCTACGAGGCGATGTACATCAAGAGCAAGGACGCGACCGACCTGAATGAAGGCGTCACCGACTGGATGACTTTCCTGCCGCAGGTCTACAACGCCGACTCCATCGGCTACCGGCCGGATCTGATCAAGAAGCCGATCACCGAATGGAAAGAGCTGATCAACCCCGAGTACAAGGGCAAGGCCGCCATCCTCGACGTGCCGGCGATCGGGATCATGGATGCCGCCCTCTGTTTCGAGAGCGCGGGCGAGATCAAGTACGGCAACAAGGGCAACATGACGAAGTCGGAGATCGACTTCACCATCAACCGCCTGATCGAACTGAAGAAGGCGGGCCATTGGCGCGCCACCTGGACCACCTTCGACCAGTCCGTGCAGCTCATGGCGGCCGGTGAGGTCATCGTGCAGTCGATGTGGTCGCCCGCCGTCGCCGCCGTCCGCGTCAAGGGCATGCCCTGCATCTACGCGCCGGTCAACAAGAAGGGCGACAAGGAAGGCTACCGCGGCTGGTGCAACGGCATGGCGCTGATGCGTCACCTGTCGGGCAAGAAGCTCGAAGCCGCCTACGAATACCTGAACTGGTATCTGTCGGGCTGGCAAGGCGGCTTCGTCGCCCGTTACGGCTACTACAGCCCGGTGCCTTCGACGGCCAAGAAGTTCCTCTCGGCCAACGAATGGGATTACTGGTACGAAGGCAAGCCGGCCAAGGAAACCATCCTTGACCCGTACGGTGTGGTGATGGAGAAGCCCGGTGCCCTACGCGACGGCGGTTCGTTCCTCGAGCGCGTCACCAACATCTCCTGCTGGAACACGCTGATGGACGAGGCGCAGTACATGAACAAGCGCTGGAACGACTTCAAGGTCGCCTGAGCGCCGAGACGTAGATCGCGACCGCATCCGGCGGCCTCCATGGCCGTCGGGTGCGGGCTTGCGATTTCCTTCGAGACACAAGACACGATTCCTTCCATGCGTCTGCCCCGTGCCCTGGTGAGCTGGCTTTACGTGACGCCACTGATGCTGGTGCTGATCCCGTTCTTCGTCATGCCCATCGTCGTGGTGATCGCGGCGAGCTTCATGCAGGGCGACGGCTTCGGCGGCATCCTGCCCACCTTCACGTGGGAGAACTATCAGGGCGTGTTCGGCGATTCGCTCACCTGGAAGCTGTATCTGTCCACGGTGAAATTCACCGTGCTGACCTGGTTCTTCACGCTGATCATCGGCTTCTGGATCGCGTACTACCTCGTGTTCCACATCCGCAGCGAGCTGCTGGCCATGGGGTTGTTCCTGCTCTGCACGGTGCCGTTCTGGACGTCCAACATCATCCGGATGATCTCGTGGATTCCGCTGCTGGGGCAGAACGGGCTCATCAACATGGCCCTGATGGGAACGGGGGTGGTGAAGGAACCCGTGAAGGCCCTGCTGTTCTCCGATTTCTCCGTGGTGGTGGCTTACGTTCACCAGCTCACCATCTTCATGATCGTCCCGATCTTCAACGCGCTCGCCCGCGTCGACAAGCGCGTGGTCGAAGCTGCGCTCGACGCCGGGGCCACCCGCTGGGACATCATGCGCTTCATCATCCTGCCGCTCGCGAAGAGCGGCATCGCGCTCGGCTCCATCTTCGTCATCTCCATCGTCATGGGTGACTTCTTCGTGGTGAAGGTGATGAGCGGCGGCAACTCCGCTTCCGTGGTGGCGGCACTGTTCGAGAACATCTCGGTGCTGCAGTACCCGCCGGCCGCTGCCAACGCGGTGGTGCTGATGATCGTCGTGGTGCTGATGATCGGCGCCATCCTGCGCAAGTTCGACATCCGCAAGGAGATTGCGCAATGAGCGCCGGAGCGCGCCCGGCCCTGGACCGCCGGCCGTGGACGTTCTACGTCCTGACCGGCCTGTTCGTGTTCTATGTTCTCGCGCTCTATGGCCCGATGCTCTGCATCTACCTGCTGTCGTTCCAGGACGTCCGCGGCGGTCTCGTCTTCCCGATGAAGGGATTTTCGCTGCACTGGTTCGTCGACCTGTTCACGCAGGTGCGCACCGGCGACGTCAAGGGCAGCTTCGACCGTTCCATCAGGCTCGCCGTGCTCGTCACCGTCATCACCGTCGTGGTGTCTTTCCTCGCCGGCATGGCGTTCCGGCGCCGGTTCCGCGGCGACGGCATCGTCTTCTACCTCATGATCGGCAGCCTCGTGGCGCCGGGCCTGGTGCTGGGCATCGGTATCGGGCTGCTGTTCCAGTTCTTCGGACTCGAGCCGAGCTGGTTCACCTCCGCGCTCGGCGCACAGCTTTCGCTGACGTTGCCGTTTGGCGTGCTCGTGATGTTCGCGGTCATGTCCCGCTTCGACCGCCGGTGGGAAGAGGCGGCCCGCGATCTGGGCGCATCCTCCTGGCAGACCACGCGCATGGTGGTGATCCCGATCCTGCTCCCGGGCCTCGTGGCCGTGGCGTTGTTCGGTTTCACGCTGTCCTACGACGAATTCGCACGCACGTTGCAGACCTCGGGTTCGCTCAACACGCTGCCGGTGGAGATCTGGACCATGACGCTCAACGTGACCTCGCCTTCGCTCTATTCGCTCGGAACGGTCACCACGATCGTGTCGTTCCTGATCATCGGTCTGTGCCTCGGATCGATCGCACAGATGCAGAAACGACGCGCGGCGCGCAAGGCCGAGGATTGACGGAACCCATGGGGATGCAACCAGGAAACGATCATGGCAGGTAAAGCGGGCAACATCGAACTGGCCGGAGTCTGCAAGAGCTACGGCAGCTTCAGGGCCGTGGACGGCGTCAACCTGAAGATTCCGGACGGCGCCTATTGCTGCTTCCTGGGCCCGTCCGGCTGCGGCAAGACCACCATCCTGCGGATGATCGCGGGCCACGAAGATCCGACCGAAGGCGAGATCCTCATCGGCGGCGACAACGTCGTGGGCCTGCCGCCCCCGCAACGGCGCACGGCGATGATGTTCCAATCCTATGCCTTGTTTCCGCACCTCTCCGTGCGAGACAACATCGCGTTTCCGTTGCGGGTGCGCAAGATTTCGAAGGAAGAACGCGCCCGCCTGACCGGCGCGATGATGGAGAAGGTCCGCATCACCGAACTGGCCGATCGCCTGCCGGGCCAGTTGTCGGGCGGCCAGCAGCAGCGGGTGGCGCTCGCGCGCGCAGCCATCACCGAACCCCGGGTGTTGCTGCTGGACGAGCCGCTTTCCGCCCTCGACGAGCAGCTTCGCATCCAGATGCGCCAGGAACTGCGACGCATGCAGCGCGACCTGGGCATCACCTTCATTCACGTCACCCACACCCAGCTCGAAGCCATCGCCCTCGCGGATCTCGTCGTCGTCATGGAGCAGGGCCGCATCAAGCAGTCCGGGCCGGCGCGGGAGATCTATGCCGAGCCGAAGGATCGCTACGTCGCCGAATTCGTGGGCGGCCAGAATGTCATCAAGTGCCGCGTCGAGCGCGTGAACGGCAGCAGCGCGCTGCTCGCCTCGGGTGACATGCGCGGCATCGAGATCCCGCTGGCGGACAAGCGCCGTCTCACCGAGGGCGATGAAGTGGATATCGCCGTGCGCCGGGACGATCTGCGCCTGCACCGCCCTGCGGGGCATTCGGATGCCGCGGGCACCACCGGCATCCACACCCGCGTGCGCGCCGTCGAATACCAGGGCTACTTCGTCAAGGTCATGCTCGATGCGCTCGGCGCGGAGGATTTCATCGCCTACGTCCCCGAGCGCGATTTCTTCGCCGACCCCCTGACTGTTGGCGATTCCGTCGTCGCCACCTGGGCATCGGAGCGCTCGCTGCTGCTCGCCTGACGCAATCTTCAAGGAGGATTGATTCCATGCTGATCCATTTCGTTCTCAACAAGAAAGCCGTCTCTGTCGACGTGGCACCGTTCGAGCTGCTCTCCGACGTGGTGCGTGAGCGTTTCGGCCTCACCGGCACGCACGTCGGTTGCGACACCAGCCAGTGCGGAGCCTGCGTGGTCCACATCGACGGCCGGTCGGTGAAAAGCTGCAGCACGCTCGCGGTGACGCTCGAAGGCGCGACCGTGACGACGATCGAGGGGCTCGCCGAGCCGGGCGGAAAGTTGCATCCGATGCAGCAGGCGTTCCACGAGCAGCACGGCCTGCAGTGCGGCTTCTGTACACCGGGCATGGTGATGAGCGCGGTGGACTTCGCCAGCAAGCATCCGAACCCGACGGCCACTGAAGTCTGCGCCGGCATCGAAGGGAATTTCTGCCGTTGCACCGGCTACCAGAACATCGTGAAGTCGGTCATCGCCGGAGCGGCGGCGATGCAGGCGGCAAAGTGAATTCCGCTTGCCCCCACCTTCGCCCTCCCCCAGCAGAGCTAGGGAAGGGGACGTGACGTACACCCCTTCCCCCAACTTCGTTGGGGGAAGGTTGGGATGGGGGCAAACCACGCCACCCATCGAGAACCCACGACGGAGCATCCATTCATGAACCACCCAGCCGGCATCGAAGGCGCAGTGAGCAACCCCACCGGAATCGGCGCATCCATGCGCCGCAAGGAAGACATGCGCTTCCTGATGGGGCGCGGCAACTACGTGGCGGACATCAAGCGTCCAGACATGACCGCCGGTGTGTTCGTGCGCTCGCCGCACGCCCACGCGCGGATCGTGTCCATCGACAAGACGGCCGCGCTGGCCATGCCGGGCGTGGTCGACGTGCTCACCGGCGAGGACCTGAAGGCCGACGGAGTCGGTGGTCTTCCCTGCGCCTGGCCGGTAACGGGCAAGAACGGCGCAGCGACGAAAGAGCCCGCACATCCGGCAATCGCGCAGGGCAAGGTGCGCTACGTGGGTGATGCCGTGGCATTCATCATCGCGGAGTCCGTCGCGGAAGCGCGCAACGCGGCCGAGGCGGTGGTCGTCGAATACGACGTCCTGCCGGCGGTGGTGGGCGTGCTCGACGCACTCAAGCCGGGTGCCGCCGCCGTCTTCGACGATATTCCCGACAACGTCTGCGTCGACTGGGATCTCGGCGACAAGCACGCGACCGAGGCGGCTTTCAAGAAGGCTGCGCACATCGCGCGCATCAGTCTCGTCAACAACCGGCTGGTGGGCAATCCGATGGAGCCGCGGGCTGCCATCGGTGAATTCGATCGCTCGCGCGGCCAGCACACGCTCTACACCACCAGCCAGTTTCCGCACATCGTGAAGCTGCTGATGGGCAACTTCGTGCTCAACATTCCGCAGCACAAGCTGCGGGTGGTCTCGCCCGACGTGGGCGGCGGCTTCGGGGTCAAGCAGTTCCACTACGCCGAGGAAGCGGTGGTGACCTGGGCCGCCATGCGCCTGGGCCGGCCGGTCAAGTGGGTGTGCGATCGCAGCGAAGGTTTCATCTCCGATGCGCACGGGCGTGATCACGTGACCGAAGCCGAACTGGCGCTGGACGAGAACGGCAAGTTCCTCGGCCTCAAGGTCAGCACGATCGCCAACATGGGCGGCTACCTCTCGACCTTCGGCCCGAACATCCCAACCAACCTCTACGGTCCGCTGCTCGCCGGGGTCTACACGACGCCCGCGATCTACTGCGAAGTGAAGGCCGTGTTCACCAACACGGTCCCGGTGGATGCCTACCGTGGTGCGGGTCGTCCCGAGGCGACCTTCGTGCTCGAGCGTCTCGTGGACGTGGCGGCGATCGAACTGGGCATGGACAAGGCCGAGATCCGCCGCCGCAACATGATCCCGAAGGACGGCTATCCGTACCAGACGCCGGTGATGATGGAATACGACAGCGGCGATCCTGGTGGCTGCCTCGACAAGGCGCTGATCAACGGCGACTGGAAGGGCTTCCCCGCGCGCAAGGCTGCCTCCGCCGCCAAGGGCAAGCTGCGCGGCATCGGGCTGTGCACCTACATCGAAGCCTGCGGTCTCGCGCCTTCGCGCATCGCCATTCGTCTCGGCGTGCGCGGCGGCCTGTTCGAAAGCGCCGCGGTGCGCGTGCATCCGACCGGGCAGGTGACGGTCCTGATGGGCACGCACAATCATGGGCAGGGTCACGAAACCACGTTCGCGCAGATCGTGTCGCAGCGGCTCGGCATCCCCGCGGACAATATCGAGATCGTGTTCGGCGACACCGACAAGGTGCAGTTCGGGCTGGGTACCTACGGTTCGCGCTCGCTCGCGGTGGGCGGTTCCGCGCTGGTGAAGGCCACCGACAAGGTGATCTCCAAGGGCAAGAAGATCGCGGCACACATGCTCGAGGCAGCCGATGCGGACATCGAGTTCGCGGATGGCGTCTTCGCGGTGGCCGGGACGGATCGGCAGAAGACCTTTGCCGAGATCGCCCTGTCGGCGCACTTCCCCGTGGACTATCCACTCGAGATCCTCGAACCAGGTCTCGAGGAACAGGCCTTCTACGATCCGGTGAACTTCACGTTCCCGTGCGGCGCGCACATCGCCGAAGTGGAGATCGATCCCGAGACCGGCGTGGTGGAACTCCTGAGCTACGTCGCCGTGGACGACATCGGTACCGTGATCAATCCGATGATCGTCGAAGGGCAGATCGTCGGCGGTATCGTGCAGGGCGTCGGCCAGGCGCTGTACGAGGACTGCGTGTACGACCCCGAGTCCGGGCAGCTGCTCTCGGGCTCGTTCATGGACTACTGCATGCCGCGCGCCGATCACGTGCCCAACGTAAGCATCGAAACGCACATCACGCAGTGCACGCACAACCCTCTGGGCGTAAAGGGCTGCGGCGAGCTGGGCACCATCGGCTCGCCGGCCACGGTGATCAATGCCGTCGTCGATGCGCTCGCGCACCTCGGCGTGAGCCATGTCGACATGCCGGCCTCGCCGCATCGCATCTGGCGCGTGATCGCCGAAGCAGGCGGCGCTTCGCGGTCCTGACAACAACCAACACCCCAGCGGGAGCGAACGCCATGCACACCTTCGAATACATCCGTCCATCCACTGTCGTGGAGGCCGGCGCCATGCTGGGCAAGATGAGCGACGCGCGCCTGCTTGCCGGCGGGATGACGCTGATTCCCGCCATGAAGCTGCGGCTCGCTTCGCCCACGGCACTGATCGATCTGGGCAGCCTGCCGGAATTGAGCGGCATCAAGGCCGACGGCAAATCGGTCACGATCGGCGCGATGACACGGCATGCGGACGTGGCAGCTTCCGCCGACGTGTGCCGGTTGATTCCGGCCCTTGCCGATCTCGCAGGCGGCATCGGCGATGCCCAGGTCCGTAACAGGGGCACGCTCGGCGGCGCCATCGCCAACAACGATCCGTCGGCCTGCTATCCCTCCGCGTTGCTCGGGCTGGGGGCGTCGGTCACGACGAACAAACGCACGATCGCGGCCGACCAGTTCTTCACCGGCATGTTCGAGACCGCGCTCGAGGCGGGCGAGATCGTGACCGCCGTCACTTTTCCGATTCCGCAGGCGGCCACTTACGAAAAATTCCGCAGCCCGGCTTCCCGTTACGCGCTGGTCGGCGTGTTCGTCGCCCGACTGGCAGGCGGCGTACGCGTCGCAATCACCGGTGCGGGCAGCTGCGTGTTCCGGGCCAAGGCCATCGAGGCGATGCTCACCGAGCGGTTCTCGGCGGAAGCGGTTGCCGGCCTGCGCTTCTCACCTGAAGGTCTCAATTCGGACATGCACGGCGACGCCCAGTACCGCGCACAGCTCGTGGGCGTGCTGGTGAGGCGCGCCGTCTCGAAGCTCGCGTGATGCCCGGATTGCCCGCGGTACGGCCGGATGCGCCGAAGATCGGTTCCCTTGCGCGACTCTCTGCCATCGACCTGCTGGCGGGTTATCGGGAGCGGCAGTTCTCGCCCTCGGAGGTGATCGAGGAAGTCATCGCCGCGCTGGAAGTGACGGACGCATTGTGCAAGGTGATGGTGACGCCGATGTTCGATGCCGCCCGCGCCGATGCGGAACGCGCGACGAAGGCATGGCGCAGCGGCACGCCCGTCGGGGCGCTCGCCGGCGTACCGGTCACGATCAAGGACCTGATCTTCGTGGCCGGCGTACCCGCACGTGGTGGTGCGCCGTTGCTCAACCAGTTCGTGCCGGATGTCGATTCGGCGGTGGTGTCCTCGCTGCGCAAGGCCGGGGCGATCCTCACGTGCAAGACGACGACGTGCGAATCCGGCTACAAGCTCACCGCCGACAGTCCGGTGTCCGGCATCACGCGCAACCCCTGGGGACTCGACCGCACCAGCGGCGGTTCCAGTGGTGGCGCCGCAGCCGCCGTGGCCGCAGGTTGCGGCCCGCTCGCGGTCGGGACGGACGGCGTAGGCTCGATCCGCGTGCCCGCGTCCTTCTGCGGCGTCTTCGGCATCAAGCCCACGTTCGGTCTCGTGCCGCGTGCACCGGGTTTCTTTCCGCCGTCGTGGGCATCGCTCGCGCATACCGGGCCCATCGCGCGCAACGTGCGTGATGCCGCGCTGCTGCTCGAAGCTATTGCCGGCCATGACGTGCGCGACGCAGCCAGCCTGCCTGTCGCGTCGCGCCGGTTCGACGCGACGCCGGGATCGCTCGCAGGGTTGAAGATCGCCTTCACCCCGGACTTCGGATTCGCCGCGGTCGCTCCCGAAGTGCGCAAGGCGTTCGATGCCGCGCTCGATGCGCTGAAGCAGCTCGGCGCAACGCTCGAGCGCGACGACGTCGGGCTCGACCCGGACGTGCTGGAGCACACCGCAAAGGCCATCGCGTACACGGAGCAGGCGGGCGCGGTGGTGTCGCGGGATGCCGCGCAACTGGCCTTGTCCGACGCCGAGTACCGCGATGTGATCGAGAGAGGTCGCCGTTACAGCGGCGCCGAATACATCGACGCGATGCATCGTCGCACTCAGCTGCGCGGACAGTTCGTGAAACTGTTCCAGCGCGCCGATGTTCTGGTGACGCCGACGGTGGCGGTCACCGCCTTCGAGGCGGGCACCCTCGGCACCGACCGCATCGACGGGCGCGAGGTGGATCGCCACCTGGGCTGGTCGCCGTTTTCCTGGCCGATCAACCTCGCCGGTGCGCCGGCTGCCACGATTCCGTGCGGCTTCGATGGCCGCGGCATGCCGATCGGACTGCAGATCGTTGCGCCGTGGCTCGAAGAGGGTCGAATCTTCCGCGTTGCCGCGGCGCTGGAAGAAGCGCTGGGGCTGTCAGGCCGCTGGCCGGATTTTGCCGCGGGCCGCTGAGCCCGACGGCGGGTCCGCGAGCTTGAGCGCGGTCGCCGGCACCTTCGGCAGACCGGTCTTCGGGTCCGCGACCGGGATTTCCTCGACGCCGCTCAGGTAACGCGATAAGTAGTCGTGCAGCGCCATGGCCGCCGGGGTCGCCGGTCCGGAAGCGCGGTACAAAAGCAGATCCACCTTCGGCAACGGCGGGAAGTATTCGTGGATGCCGATCTGGCGCATGCCGTGGACGAGCGCGCTCTTGCATAGCACGGTCACGGCCATGCCCGCGAAGACCGCGGCCTGCAGACCGCCTACGCTTTCGCTGACACAGGCGATGCGCCATTTGCGGCCGGCGCGTTCGAGCCCCTCGATGGCGTACTCGCGATAGATGTTGCCCGGTGGCAGCAGCGCCAGCGGCACGGGTTCGGTGCGGTGTACGTTGTGGCCTTCGCCTTCGACCCAGATCAACTGTTCCTGGCGAACCACCTCGCCGCCGGAGAAGCCGGGCATTCGGGTGACGAGCGCAATGTCCACCTCGCCTCGATGCACCAGGCCGACGAGCGGCGTCGACAGCGAGCAGCGCAGCTCCACCTGGATGCGCGGGAACGCCTGCCGGAAGAGCGCCAGGATCGAGGGCAGCAGGTAGGCCGCGTAGAGATCGGGAGTCCCCAGGATGACGTGGCCTTCGATGTCCGGCGAGGAAAGCCGGGCCAGGAGTTCGTCGTGCATCTTGAGGATCGACTTGGCATAGGTGAGCACCATGTCGCCATCCACGGTGAGCACCGGCCTGCGGCTGTCCTCCTTGAAGAGCACTCGCCCGGTCAGTTCCTCCAGGCGCTTCATCTGGAGCGTGATCGCGGGCTGCGTCCGGCCGAGCCGCCGTGCGGTCTCGGTGACGCTGCCGGTCTCGACCACCGAGACGAAGGACCGGAGCACGCGCATGTCCACGCTGAAGAAGGTCATGGATGCCGATGGATCGCCTGAAAGTCGGGAGCCCCCATTATGCAAGAATCGCGCTGTGGCGACGCGAGCGCGTTTGCACTTTGTTTTATCGAGGGAAAGCCCCCGGGATGAAGGCGAATCGACGGCCGTACCGAACCGCAGCGGTGCGGGGAGGCACCGCTACGGTGCGCGGCTAGCTTGTCTGGCGAGCGGGTTTTCGAGCGTTGCCGCTCGCCAGCGCGGCCGCCAGATCGGCGAGGCTGTCGATGTTGTGGGCGGGCAGGAAGGCGTCCACGTGCGGCAGCATGAGTTGCACGCCGGTGGCCACGGGCCGGAAGGCGTCGAATCGCAGGAGCGGGTTCAGCCACAGCAGCTGGCGGCAGGACTTGCGCAGCCGGTCCATGGCGTCCCCTAGATCCCGGCCGGCGTCGCGGTCCAGGCCGTCGCTGATCAGGAGCACCACGGCGTTCTGGCCGAGGACACGCCGCGACCAGCGCACGTTGAATTCGGCGAGGCTCGCACCGATCCGCGTACCGCCCGACCAATCCTCGACCGCGCGCGTCGAGGCGTCGAGCGCGACGTCCACGTCGCGATGGCGCAGATGTCGGGTGATGTTGGTGAGCCGCGTACCGAACAGAAACGTGTGGACGCGATCGCGATCGTTGGTGATGGCGTGCAGGAAGTGCAGGAACATCCGCGAGTAGCGACTCATGGAGCCGGAGATGTCGCACAGGATCACCATCGGCGGATGACGGAACTGCGGTGACCGACGCCGCAGCGGAATCGAATCGGACCCCTGACGAACGCTCGCGCGCAGCGAGTTGCGCAGGTCGATGCGGCTGCCGTGCGGATCGGGTCGCAGGCGTCGCGTGCGGATCTCGGGAATCGGCAGTCGCAGTTTCGCGATGAGCTGCTTCGCCTGCGCGAGCTCGATCCCCGTCATGGTCTCGAAGTCCGCCTTCTGCAGCCGTTCGCGGTCGGAGTGCGTCAGCGTGGCGTCGAGTTCGGGATCGGACGGCGCCTCATCACGGTTGTCGAATCCGGGCCGGCGTCGTGGTGCGAGCGGTTCCTGCAGGCGATTGCTGACCTGCGGTCGCTTCGGTTCCTCGCCGCGCCCTTCGATGTGCGGGGTGAGCAAGGCCATCGCCCGTTCCAGCAGCCGCGGGTTGCGCCAGAACACGTGGAAGGCCTGGTCGAAGAGATCGAACTGCTCGCGCCGGTCGAGGAAGAGGCTCGCGAGGGTCCAGTAGAAGTCCTCGCGCTTGCGCAGCCCCGCGACCTCTATCGCGCGCAGGGAGTCGATGACCCGGTCCGGGCCGACAGGAATACCCGCGGCGCGGAGCACGCGGGCGAAGTGCATGACGTTGTCGGAGAGGTGGCCGGGGGGCATGGCGGGCGCAGGACTTCGCGTGCCTGGCGAGCACGCAGACGACACGGAGTTTAGCCAGCAATCCGCCTCATGGACATCCGGACCGCGCGCTCGCGCGGCCGGAGCCTTACCTGCAAACGCCTCAGTTCGTCAGCAGCAGCGAAGGCTCGAAGCCCACGCGCAGTGCACCCCAGTGCCTCCCGCCGATATGGATCGGCATGGACAGATCGTCCAGGAGTTCGCCCGTGTCGCGCATGTAGGACTGCAACAGCGACTCGGCGCTGTTTCGCGCGGCGCGCAATCCGGTGTCGTCGTCGAACTTCCGCTTCACCCGGCTGTGCAGCAGGTCCTTGGCGCGGTCGCCGGTCAGGGCCTGGGAGTATTTGGTGTTGTGCGACGGCGTGTAGCCGTTCTGGTCGACGCAGAAGCAGTAGCGCAGTCCGTCCATCTCGCCGAGGACGCCGTCGAGGAACTTGCGCAGTCCGTCCTCGATGCGCGCGTCGTAACCGGTGCGAAACTTGGGCGGGTCGGAGCCCGGCACCGGCTGGTAGTGGGTGTCGAACAGGTCGAGACCCTGATCGGCCTGTTCGGTGAGCCAGGCCTCGATGCGATCCCGGAAATCCTGGGTGATGGCGAACACGCGGTCGAAGGCGCTCGAGCCGAGCCGGAATCGCGACACCAGGCCCTGCACGCGTTCCGTGGCATCGCGCAACTCGCGCGATTGCTCCAGCGATTCGGTCATCTTGCTGCCGGCGTCCTGCGACAGGTCGTGGATCTCGCTCACCTTGCCGTTGATGTCGGCATTGGTGCGGCTCAACCCCTGCATGGCCACGGTGATCTCACCGAGCTGCTCGCTCATGACGCCGAAGTCGCTCACCATCGTCTGGAATTTGGTCGAGGAGCGCTCGACCACCTCGCGCGTGTGCTGCGCGTCTTCGTTGATCTTCTCCGTCTCGCCCAGCGTGCTCTCCACCAGGCCGATCATGTTCGAGGTCGACTCCGAGATGACGCCGGTCGCGGACTTCACTTTCTCGGCGAGCTTGCGCACCTCGTCGGCCACCACGGCGAAGCCGCGGCCGACCTCGCCGGCGCGGGCGGCCTCGATCGCGGCGTTGAGCGCGAGCAGGTTGGTCTGATCGGAAATGTCGTTGATCAGCATCCCTATCTCGCGGATCGAACGGGACGTGCTCGCGAGCTCCTGGACGGTCGTGGTGAACTCGGACAACCGGCCGCTGATGCCATGGATGCGCGCCACGACCTGCAGCAGCTCGTCGTACGATTCGCGCGCGGTACCCAGGTGATGATCCGTGGATTTCGCCAGCGATTGCGCATGCTGGGTGATGGTGCCCATGGCGCCGCTCACTTCGTTGCTGGCGGTGAAGATCACGTCGGTGAGTTCACCTTGCTGCCTGGCGCTGACCGCGGTGCCGTTCATAAGCTTGGTCATGCGCGTGGCACCGATGGCGATGCCAACGCTCATCTGCCGGGTGTCGGTGACCATGCCCTGGATTCGTCCCACCAGGGTGCCGAGGTGTTTCATCAGCTCGGCGAGCGGCGAGGTATCCGCAATGGGGCAGGCTTCGGTGAGGTCCGCCCGTAGCCGCGAGATGCGATCCAGGTACGACGTGGCTTTCCGCATCGGCGCCACGAGGCGGACATGCAGCCAAGACCCGGCTGCCGCCGCGATGAGGGTGGTCAACACGGCGAGGGCGATGGTCGCGGCTCCGGCGCCACTGACGACGACCGTGAGCCACTGCAGCACGACGAGTGCCGCGAGGGGTCCGAACAGGAAAAGGGCGGGAGAAAGCGTTCTCCCGCCGGGGAAGGACGAAGATGACTGGTTCACGCAAGGCCTCTGCAGGAAGGTCGGCTCACGCGGGAGGAAACGGGGCGTGCCGGTACCCGTATCCGGTTTACGGTCCCGGGGCAGCGGACTTTAGAGGGCCGTATCGCCCGCTATCGGGTCTGCAGCGTCTTCCCGCTCTCCAGCCGATCCATCGTGTCGCGGGGATTGATGAGACGGGCCAGTTCCTCGACGGTGTCCGGCGCCTTCTGGGTGAGCCATGCCTCCCCCGACCGTGCGCGCTGGTAGCCCAGCTGGTAGAGCTGTTCCATCTCCACGTTGTCGAACAGCAGCGAGTTGTCGGACAGGTCGAACTCGGGTGGTATGAATGCCATGTGGAAGTCCGCTCGATTGGACAGCGCGGTCACCCACAGGCGGTAGATGCTGTTGAGGAGCGTCTGCCGCATCAGGGTGTCGATGCTCGCGCCGGCGATCGACATCGTGCGCCCCTTGACGGGGTTGTACCGCACGCGCCCGTGGATGCGGTCGTTGTTGAGCAGGTACATCATCGGCCGGACTCGATCGCCTTTCACGCCCTCCGCGCGCAGGGCATCCTGCCATTCGTCCACGAAATCGTAGAAGAACACGGTCTGGCGCAAGCCCCCGTCCGCGTGCATCTGGGTGTAGCGCGTACCGTCTGGGCGTTCGACTTCGAAGTACACCGGCGGGAACGCAATGGGGAAAGCGGCCGAGGCGCGGACGACATCCCGGTAACGCTGCAGCTTGTCGGGCCGGTCGCTGGCGGCGATGGCTCCCATGTCCCACACCGTGAAGGTGTTCGCGTCGAGGCTCGTGGTGCCGATGTACAGGCGCCGGCCTTTGGCATGCTCTTCGGCCACGCGACGCACGATGTCCTCCGTCAGCATCGCCGCCAGCGTCGCGCGCAACGGTGCGGTATCGAGCAGCGCATCGTCGTTCAAGGCGGCGAGTTTGCCGCGCGTCTTGAACACGTCCTCGTTCTTCGTGCGTCGATAGAGCTGCAACCCTTCGTCGAATTGCATTCCGAGGAAGGCGTGCGTGGCCATCAAGGCGCCGGTGGAGATGCCCGTGACGACATCGAACTCGGGCCGATCGCCGTGCTCGGACCATCCGGTCAGCAATCCGGCGCCGTACGCGCCGCGCGAGCCGCCGCCGGAGATCGCCAGGACTCGATACGCCACGGTGCCTTCGTCGCTCTGCGCGAGCTTCGCCGCGATGCGGGCGCGCAACGCCGTGACCATGGCGCTCCGACGTTCATCTCCGTCGGACGCGATGCCTCTGTCCAGGGAAACGGCACCCCAGGGCAGGACGACGGTTTCACCCTTGATGGGTGGGGCGGGCCGCTGCGTGCCGGCGCAGGCGCCGACGAGCAGCGGAATCATCAGCGGCGTGAGCCACCTGGCGAGGGGTCCCAGCCATGGGCTGGGGATCGACAGACAGGCGAGTCGACGCTGGACGCCGACACGACAGCCGCGATACCCCCGTGATGGTTCGGAGGCTAGTGCCGTCCAGAAGTGCCGCATGGTTCCGGTCCCCCAGGTTGGAGCGATGCGCAGCGCGCGCCGCCTGCCGCAAACTTCGCTCAGCCCGTATTCTCGACGCCTGCGCGCACTTCTTCCAGTAGTCGTGCGGCCTCGCTCCCCTGCACGCGGGAAATGTCGTCCTGGTACTTGAGCAGCACGCCGAGCGTGCTGTCGATGACTTCCGGATCGAGCGAGATCTGGTCGAGTTCTGTGAGCGCGTTGGCCCAGTCGATGGTCTCGGCCACGCCGGGCGACTTGAACAGCTCCATGTCGCGCAGCGCCTGGACGAAAGCCACGACCTCGTCGGACAGTCGCGCAGGAGCATGAGGCACCTTGCGGGCCAGGATCTGGCGCTCGCGTGCCGCCGTCGGATAGTCGACCCAGTGATACAGGCAGCGTCGCTTCACCGCATCATGGATTTCGCGCGTGCGGTTCGACGTGATGAGCACGATGGGCGGCTCGACGGCCTTGATGGTCCCGAGTTCCGGAATGGTGACCTGGAACTCGGACAGCACCTCCAGCAGGTAGGCTTCGAAAGGCTCGTCGGTGCGGTCGAGTTCGTCGATCAGCAGGACCGGTGCCTTGCCGGGTGCGCCTTCCAGTGCCTGCAGCAGGGCGCGGCGGATCAGGAAGCGCTCGGAGAAGATGTCCTTCGCCAGCGTGTCGCGCGAAGCGTCCCCGGCCGCCTCGGCCAGCCGGATCTCGATCATCTGCCGCGAGTAATTCCACTCGTACACGGCGGAGGCGATGTCGAGGCCTTCGTAGCATTGCAGGCGGATCAGCGGTCGGCCCAGCGTCAGCGCCAGGACCTTGGCGATCTCGGTCTTGCCGACGCCGGCCTCGCCTTCCAGGAACAGCGGACGCCCCATGCGCAGCGCGAGGAAGACGGCGGTGGAGAGCCCGCGCTCCGCGATGTAGTCGCCCTGGGCGAGCAGGGCGGCGGTGGCGTCGATGGTGTTCGGCAGACTGACGGGCATGGTGGACCGGCGCGTCCGTTCTACCGGAGCGTCTTGTTGCGAATGATGGGAGTTACCGGCCGAGCGCCTGTTCGATGGCCCGTTTCGCGACGACGGTCACGAGGTGCGCCCGGTACTCGGCGGAAGCATGCATGTCACCGTTCAGGTCGTCGGGCGAAATCGAAACCGATGCGATCGCGGCCGGCGCGAAGTTCGCGGCCAGCGCCTGCTCCATGGCCTTCGAGCGGAACACGCCCGGACCGGCACCGGTGACTGCGACGCGCACGCCGCCGGCCCCCTCGCTTACGAACACGCCGACGATGGCATAGCGCGAAGCCGGGTTCGGAAACTTCAGGTAGCCGGCACGCTTGGGGATCGGAAACGCAATGGACGTGACGATCTCGCCCGGTTCGAGGGCCGTTTCGTACATGCCGCGGAAGAAATCGTCGGCGGCGATGCGGCGTTTCTGGGTGACGATCGTCGCGCCCAGGCCGAGCACGGCGGCGGGATAGTCGGCAGCAGGATCGTTGTTGGCAACGGAGCCCCCGAGCGTTCCGACATTGCGAATCATGCGATCGCCGATGCCTTCCGCGAGATGGGCGAGCGCCGGAATCGTGCGCTTCACGTCCGGCGAGGCGGCAACCGCTGCATGGGTAGTCATCGCACCGATGATCAGGTTGCTGCCGTCCACGCGAATGCCGCTCAGTTCCGCGACCCCGGTGATATCCACGAGATCCGACGGCGCCGCGAGTCGCAGCTTCATCGCCGCGATCAGGGTCTGTCCGCCCGCGATCAGTTTCCCGTCGGTACTGGCAGACAACTTCGCCGTTGCGTCTGCCAGGCTCGAGGCCTTGTGATAGTTGAATGCGTACATGGTGGCTTCTCCGCGTCAGGTCGAGCTGCGCATGGTTTTCGCACCCGCGACCACCGACTGCACGATGTTGTGATAGCCGGTGCATCGACAGAGGTTGCCGTCCAGGGCGTCGCGCACCTCGGTCTCGGTCGGAGCCGGATTGGTGCGCACCAGGTCGATCGCGCTCATCACCATCCCCGGGGTACAGAAGCCGCATTGCAGCCCGTGATGTTCGCGAAATGCCGCTTGCATCGGATGCAGCGTGCCGTCCGCAGGCGAGACGCCTTCGATGGTGATCACCTTGGCACCCTGGGCCTGGAGCGCCAGCAGGTTGCAGGCTTTCACCGCCTTGCCGTCCAGGTGGACGGTACAGGCGCCGCACTGCGCGGTGTCGCAGCCCACGTGGGTACCGGTGAGTTTCAACTGCTCGCGCAGGAAATCGACCAGCAGGGTGCGCGCTTCGATCGAGGCGGTCACCGGCTTGCCGTTGACGGTCAGGGACAGCGAGACAGGCATCTTGGGATCTCCCTCCAGGGCAGTACGCGGTCCTTCGACGCGCACGAGACCGCAATGCTAGTGGACCCGCGGTACCGCAAGCAATCGGAATCCGCCTCTTTTGCCGCGCGGGGCCGTGGCTTAGACTCTCGACACCACAACGCGCAACCCAAGATCGCTTTCCGGAGGATTCACCCCATGACTCGATTCGGCATCGGCCAGGCCGTCACTCGCCGCGAAGACCAGCGGTTGCTCACCGGAACCGGCCGCTACGTGGACGATGTCGCCTTGCCGCGCCAGACGTTCGTGGCCTTCGTCCGCTCGCCGCATCCGCATGCGCGCATCCGTTCCGTGGATGCGTCCGCCGCCCGCAAGGCGCCGGGCGTCGTGGCCGTGTTCACCGGTGCCGACCTGCTCGCGGACGGCATCGGCTTCTTCCCGATCGGTGCGGGTCTGAAGAACGCCGCCGGCAAGCCCATGGATGCCGCGCCGTTCTATCCGCTCGCCACCGATGCGGCCCGGTTCGTGGGGCAGGCCGTCGTGGCGGTGGTGGCGGAAAGCCGCCTGCAGGCCGAGGACGCTGCCGAGCAGGTGATGGTGGACTACGAGGAACTGCCGTCGGTCATATCGCTCGAAGCCGCCACCCGCAGCGGTGCGCCGCAGCTCTGGCCGGAGGCGCCGGGCAACGTGGCCGCCCAGGGCGAGTTCGGCGACAAGGCTGCCTGCGATGCAGCGTTCGCAAAGGCGCACCACGTCACCAAACTGGCGTTCTACAACCAGCGCCTCGTGCCTGTGAGCATGGAACCGCGCGGGACCACGGCCGAGTTCGATGCCGCCTCTGGTCGATTGACCCTGCATACGAGCTGCCAGAACCCCGCGGGTCTCCAGGCCACGCTCGCCGAGGCGATTCTCAAGATCCCGAAGGAAAACGTCCGTGTGCGCGTCGGCGACGTGGGCGGCGGTTTCGGGATGAAGACGCTGCTGTATGCGGAAGATGCCGTTTGTGCCTACGCAGCCAGGAAGGTGGGCCGGCCTGTGCATTGGCGCGCGAGCCGCAGCGAGGAGTTCCTCTCCTCCTCCCATGGACGCGACCAGACCAACGCGGCCGAGCTCGCGTTCGACGCCAACGGCAAGATCGTGGGCTTCCGCGTGGAGATCGTCGGCAACGTCGGTGCCTATGCGAGCACGCCCGGCGCGATCATCCACGTGGCCATCGGCCCGAAGGTCATCACGGGTGTCTATCACATCCCCGCATTGCACCTGCGCTCGAAGGCGATCCTCACGAACACCAACGTCGTGTCCGCCTACCGAGGCGCTGGGCGCCCCGAGGCCATCTACCTGATCGAGCGGCTGATGGACCAGGCCGCCGCGGAGATGAAGATCGACCCGGCCGACCTGCGCCGGCGCAACCTCATCCAGCCCACGCAGATGCCCTACACCACGCCCATGGGCGAGAAGTTCGACAGCGGCAATTTCCCGCACATGCTCGATCGCATCCTGCAGGCATCCGACTGGGCCGGATTCGAGAAGCGCCGCGCGGAATCGAAGGCACGGGGCAAGTTGCGCGGCCGAGCGCTGTCGACCTTCCTTGAATGGACCGGCGTCGTGCACGAGGAAACGCTCGATCTGCACGTGGACGCCGATGGCCGCGTCCGGATCTTCACCGCCATGCAGGCCATGGGGCAGGGCATCGAGACCAGCTACGTGCAGATCGTGGCCGAGACGTTGGACATCGATCCGGAGCGCATCGAGATCGTCCAGGGCGACAGCGACGTCGCCCAGGGCATCGGCAGCATGGGCAGCCGCTCGCTCTACATCGGCGGGTCGGCCATGTTCACCGCATCGAAGCAGACCATCGACAAGGGTCGCGAACTCGCCTCGAACGCGCTGGAAGCCGCCGGCAGCGACATCGAATATCGCGACGGCACGTTCGTCGTGGCAGGGACCGACCTGAAGATCGGCCTGTTCGACCTCGCCGGCAAACAGCCCGAGCGGCGCATCGCGATCAAGACGTTGCAGAAGGTGGACGGCCCCTCCTGGCCCAACAGTGCCCACGTGTGCGAAGTGGAAGTGGATCCCGAGACCGGCGTCACGAAGATCGTGAAGTACACGACCGTCGACGACGTGGGTCGCGTCATCAATCCGCTGATCGTGGCGGGCCAGGTACACGGCGGCATCGCGCAGGCCGTCGGCCAGGCGCTGATGGAAGATGCACGTTACGACCCCGAAAGCGGCCAGCTCACCACTGGATCGCTACTGGACTACTGCGTGCCGCGGGCCGATGACCTGCCGAGCATCGCGACTTTCACCGACGAATCCACGCCCTGCAAGATCAATCCGCTCGGCGCGAAGGGCGTTGGCGAATTGGGTACCGTGGGCGGTACGCCGACGGTCATCAACGCGTTGCTCGATGCGCTGCGCCCCTTGGGCGTGAAGCACATCGAGATGCCGGCGACCTCGGAGCGGGTGTGGCGGGCGATGCGGGAGGCGAAGGCGGCGTAGTAAACCGACTGTCTGCGGCACGTGGAGTGGACCGTGTGCCCAGACGCGCTTTCAATCCTGGCGATTGCCTTACCAGTCGACGCGAGAGATTCCGTCCACGACATCGAAATGCCGATCCCGGCTGAGGATCGGTAGCTGGTGCTGAATTGCGAGCGAAGCAATCCACGCATCGTTTGCGGGAATGGGCCTGCCGCTGGCCTTGAGATCGAGCCTCACCTTCGCGTAGGCGAGCGTCGTGCCTTCGGTCACATCGAGGATCTCGAAGTCTGCAAGGTTCGCCTGGAGCCATTTCTCGTAGGTGGTGCGATGCCGTGACAGGCCGATACCGTATCGGAACTCGCCGAGCACGATCACTGGAATGGCGGCGCGGGGCTGCCGGCGAAGGACTTCTCCGATGGCGGGGTCTCCGTCGACGAATGCCGACAGGGCATTCGTGTCGAGTATCAAAGTCGATCCTCGGCTTCGACCACCTCGAACGTTTCGTCGATCAGGGACTGGATGTGCGCGGTCTCCTTGCGCAGTCGTCTCAGCGCCCCGAAGCCTGCCATCCACGCAGGCTCGTTGGACAGACTCTTCACCCTGCGGGAGTCGAGTTTGTCGATCAGGGCGTCTGTGACGAAGTCCTTGAGGCTTTGGCCGCGCTCTGCGGCCGAGGCCTTTACCTTGCGAAACAGCGGGTCGGGAAGCTCAATCGTCGTTTTCATCGGTACGATTCCTGGCGAAGTGAGCCATATTACCGTTTTTACGGTAAACGTCACGCCGCTTGTGGCGAAGCCTTCGAATCGTCAATCCGCTGCCACGAGCTCCAGCACGTGTCCTGCAATCGCCAGGCTTGCGGTGAGCCCGGGCGATTCGATGCCGAACAGGTTCACCAGTCCCGGCACGCCGTGGTCCTTCGGTCCGTCGATGCGGAAATCGGCGGCCGGTTCCTTCGGCCCCGAGATCTTCGGGCGGATGCCGGTGTACCCGGGCGCGAGCGCGCCGTCCTTGAGCTCCGGGTAGTAGCGGCGAATTGCCTCGTAGAACAACGGTTCGCGCGAAACATCGAACGCGTAGTCGACGCCGTCGACCCACTCGACGTCGGGGCCGAAGCGAGCTTGGCCGCCCAGGTCCAGAGTGACGTGCACGCCCAGGTGCGCATGCGTCGCCACAGGGTAGACCAGCCGCCGGAACGGCGAGCGCCCGGCGAGGGAAAAGTAGTGCGCCTTCGCGAAGTACTGCGGCGGCACGTGTTCGCGCGGGAGGCCGACGATCGATCGCGCGACGTCGGGAGCGAACAGGCCCGCTGAATTGATCACCGTGCGGCACAGCAGGTTCATCGGCTCGGCGCCGCCGACGGCGAGTTCGATGCCGTCCTCGTGCACCGTGCCCGCTGTCACCGGGCTGTGGAACACGACGCTCGCGCCGTGATTCTCCGCGTCGCCCTGGAAAGCGAGCATCAATGCGTGGCTGTCGATGATGCCTGTCGATGGCGAGAGGAAGCCGGCGACGCAACGCACTTCCGGCTCGAGCTCATGCAACTCATCGGCGGAAAGCCAGCGCAGGTCGGTGACGCCGTTCGAGTTCGCCTTTTCCACATAGGACCGTACCGCAGGGATCTCGTCGTCTTCCGTCGCGACGATGATCTTCCCGATACGCCGGTGCGCGATGCCGCGTTCGGCGCAGTACTGGTAGAGCAGGTGTTTGCCCTCCACGCAGAACTTGGCCTTGAGCGAGCCCTTGGGATAGTAGAGGCCAGCGTGGATGACTTCGGAATTGCGCGAGCTGGTGTGTTCGCCGATGCCCGCCTCGGCTTCGAGCACGATCACTTCGCGGCCGGCCATGGCCAGTTCGCGGGCGATGGCGAGGCCCACGACACCGGCGCCGATGACGGCGCAGTCGATGTGTTCGGTCATGGGGCTTCGCTGCCCCCATCCCGACCTTCCCCCAGCGTAGCTGGAGGAAGGGGTGTACACCCCCTCCCCCGCGAAGGCGGGGGAGGGCTGGGGAGGGGGCTCGCATACGCCATGGAGTTCGACGCAAAAAACCCTCCCCTGCTTTCACAGGGAAGGGTCCGGGTGTGAGCGGTTGTCTCTGCCGCCACGAAGTCCGAGTCGTGCAGATCCCTTACAGCAGATCCTTCGCAGCCTTCATCGCCGCCGGCATGTCGGGCAGCGCGGTGAGTTCCGGCACGACCTGGAGGTAGCGCACTATGTTGTCCTTGTCGGTCACGATGACGGCGCGGGCAAGCAGGCCCAGCGGCGCGATGGACAGGCCGTTGTTCTCACCAAACTCGCGCATGTTGTAGTCGGAGAGGAAGGTCACGTTCTTGATCTTCGCTTCCTTGGCGAAACGGCCCTGCGCGAACGGCAGGTCGCGGCTGATGGTGATCATCTCCACCTGCTTGTCCAGGCCCTTGTTGTCCTCGGACAACTGGTGGGTCTGCTTCTCGCAGGTCTTGGTATCCACCGACGGGACGACGCTGATGATGCGGACCTTGCCCTTGGTCGCGGCGATGTCGATCGGCTTCAGATCGGGACCCGTCACCATGGCGGAGGGCAGCGGCTTGCCGACCTCGACCACGCCCGAGCCGGACAGCGGGAGCGTGGTGTTCTTCATCATGGTGACCGAATTGCCGTTGCCGGGCATGACCGAACCCTTGTCGACCGGCAGATCGGCCTGGACGGAGTCGGCAGCCTGCACGGCGACGCTGGCGCAAAGGGCCGCGGCGGTAAAGAGCGATAACATTGTTCGTGACATGGTGATCTCCTGGCTTCTGATGGGTGTCGGCCTCCGACGGTCGCGCCGTGGTATCGGCGGATCCGCCCCGCGGCCGCACTTTCCTGCGTTTCGCGGAGGCCGAATTGTAGTACGCGGACTTGCGACGATCGGTTTTGATTTGAGGCGGATGCGTTGAAGACGTTCGCCGTGCCCGAGGCGCTGCCATGGGATTCGCGCTTCTGGTTGCGACATCCGGGCATCGAGACGCTGCGGCCCGTGTCCGGGTGGCCTGCGTGGAGCCGGTGGCCCGGCGTGGACGACCTGCAGTCGGTGCTCGACGGCAGTACCGAAACCGTCATGAACGCGAGCGGTTCGCCGCTGCTGGTTTCGCGGGCACCGTCGGTCCTGTCTGCCGCCGAGTACGAAACGAGCGTGGCCCGAGATGCAAGACTCGCCGTGCGATTGCCGGGATGGCACGACGTGTTCAACGTCCTCGCCTGGGCGGCGTGGCCCAAGGCGAAGGCGGCGCTGAATGCCCGGAATGTGGCGGAGATCGACCGGCACTCCGGACCGAATCGCTCGCGTGCGCGGGACGCCCTTACCGGGTTTGACGAAGACGGTGTCGTCGTCTGCGTCGCCGATCCCCGGCTGGAGCAACTCGCGCGCGAGTTCCGATGGAAGGCGTTGTTCTGGGAAAACCGCGCCGCGTTGCCGAACGATTTCCGGGTGTACGTGTTCGGCCACGCGCTGGCCGAGAAGCTGCTCGAGCCTTTCGTCGGACTCACGGCGAAGGCAGTGTTCGTGGAATCCGTGCCCGGGCTCGCCGATGCCCCGCCCGACCGACAGCGGGCGATCCTCGATCGTCGACTGGCCGACATTATTTCAGCACCGGACCGTTTCGCGACGCCCGCAGCGCTTGCACCGCTACCCGTGCTGGGCCTTCCGGGTTGGTGGCCTGGCGGGGAAGACGCCGCGTTCTATGACGACGGGGCGTACTTCCGGCCCGGGCGATCCCGACGGAGGGACTCGACATGATCCCCGCTGTTGCGATCCTGCGCGCGTGGATGCATCGAATCCCGGACCCGGTTAGGCTTCGCTCCATGATCCGAATCCGGCAACGAACGATCGACGAATGCTTCGTCGTGCGTAGTCCGTGAGTCCGACCGGCACGGACTCGCGTCCGCTGCTGCTGCTCGCCGGCGCCGGTTTTGTCTCCGGCGCCTCGATGCGAATCGCGGAGCCGCTGTTGCCGGTGCTCGCGCATGACTTCGGCGGATCGGTACGGCATGCCTCGATCGTACTGGCGACCTTCACCTTCGCCTATGGGGCGTTCCAGATCGTCCACGGTCCCCTCGGCGACCGGGTCGGCAAGCTCCGGCTCGTGACGGTCGCGCTCGCTTTCGCCGCAATCGCCTCCTTCGCCTGTGCGGCGGCTGGAACGCTCGACATGCTCGCCGCGGTTCGCTTCGTGACGGGGATGTTCTCGGGCGCCGTGATTCCGCTGTCGCTCGCGTGGATCGGTGACCGCGTGCCCTACGAGAACCGGCAGGCGGTGCTCGGTCGATTCATCGCCGGCACTCTGCTCGGGCAGAGTTTCGGTCCGCTGCTCGGCGGCGTGTTGAGTGATCTGTTCGGCTGGCGCGCCACCTTCATCGCAATGGGTGTCTCGTTCCTGGTGATCTGCGCGCTGCTGATTCCCGAGGCGCGCCTTGCAGGAAAACCGCCAGCCGTCGTCCGCCCATCGCCCTGGCGCCAGTACCTCGCGATCCTGGCGTCGCCGCGCGCGCGGCCCGTGCTCCTCACGGTCGGCATCGAAGGCTTCCTGTTCTTCGGTGCCTTCGGCTTCGTCGGTGCTTACCTGCACCAAGCCTTCGACCTGAGTTTTTCGCTGACGGGGCTGCTGGTGGCCGGCTTCGGCGTCGGCGGGGTGCTGTACAGCTTTTCGGTACGAAAGCTCGTGACGCGACTGGGCGAGACCGGCCTGGTCGCAGGCGGTGGCGTCGCGCTCTTCGCGTGTTTCGCCGGCATCGCCTGGGCACCCACATGGCCTATCGCGGCGCCCTTCATCGTCGCGCTGGGTTTCGGCTTCTACATGCTGCACAACACGCTGCAGACGCGCGCCACGGAGATGGCGCCCGAGGCGCGCGGGGCCGGCGTGTCGTTCTTCGCGTTCTGCTTGTTTCTCGGGCAAGCCGCCGGCGTGGGATTCTTCGGCTGGGCGGTCGAGCGGTTCGGCTATGCCTGGCCGCTGCTGGTGGCCGGCTTGTGCCTGCTGCTGCTCGCGTTCTGGTTTCGCCAGCGGCTGCGCCTGTTCAGGGCAGCCGCCGTCTGAGCGAACGCGATGCGGTTCGTGCGTCGTGCTCAGAACCGGTACAGCAACCCGATCGAGAACATGCCCACGTTCGCCGTTTCGTCCGGGCCGTCGGGTACCCGATAGATCTCGCCTTCGGCTCGCACGCCGAGGCCACCCGTGATGACATAGTCGACCCCGATACCCGCCTTCCAGCTGGTCTTGTCGTACGACAGGGACGGTTGCGTCGTCACGATGGAGCCGGTGCTCGACACGCTGATGTCCTGTTCGGTCCGGATCGCGCCGACCCGACCGAACAGGCTGAAGCCGCCGCCCACCGGGAGCGATCCGACGACGTCGACGTTGAAGCCCTTGAACTTGAGCTCCGTCCGCAAAGTGCCGGGCGGAGAGACGGTGGAATCCGTGGTGAACTTGCCCAGATCGAAATAGCCGGCTTCGATCGCGATGTTGGGCGTGAATGAATAGCCGCCGTAGGCCTTGTGGCCCGTGCCGCTCTGGTCGCTGGTGGTACTCGCGCTGGTGGCGCCGATACCGATGAGCCCCTGGTTGATCGCGTCTTCGTCGATCTCGCCACGGGTGATGCCGATGTTGCCGCCGACGTAGAAGCCGGTTTGCGCCATTGCGGGGGAGATGGGAACCGCAAGGGCCGTCAACCCGGCGAACGACAGGAGCGTGATGGCACGTACAGTCATCGCTGCATCCTCCGAGAAGGTCGATGGGATCGTGGCCGGCGTCGTTCACGTCGGCCACGGCGACAGTTTCCGACTTCCTTGCTTACGGTTCGATCACCGATTCGGCAATCGGACCGTCGGGCTTGGCCCCACGTCCGCTCAACGCACGATGAACACGTCGTACATCACATAGCTCTCGCCGCCCTTGCCCAGTCGCGCTTCGACGAACTTGTTGATGATCTGCACCTTGTTCAGGTAGTCGTACTTCTTCGACGCGGTCTGGAATGTCGGCGCCGTGACGAAGTAGTCGATGTCCTTGTGGGTGAATTTCTCGCCCGCATTCAACTTGGCCAGGCTCGCCTCGCTGTGCTGGATGATGCCGTTGTAGGTGATGTAGATGAGTTCCCCCTCGTCGGTCTTGAGCGTGGCGCGGACATCCAGTCGAAGCACGCCAGCCGGCATCACTCGCAGCCAGTCCCCGCCAGGCGGAATGAAGCTGCCGTTGATGTTCGGCCCCTTGGCCCAGCCGCCCGGCAGCACGTTGACGATGATGAGCGTGCTGTCGATGGCATTGCCAGGTTCCAGGAGCGCCTTGTAGGTCATCAGGTACTCGAGTTTCGGCTGGGTGGTCTGGGCGTGGGTGAGGGGCACCCAGGCGAAAAGCAGCACCACAGCGGAAGCGAGAGCGTGTCGGACGATGTTGCCGAGGCTTGTGGTCATTGATTTTCTCCGGTCATGTCGTTGAAAAGTGCGCGCCGCCATTGGCTCCTCCCGACGGCAGCCCGCGACCGGAACGGTACCGACCTCGCCCTTACGGATGGGTTACCGATGGCCTGAGTTCTGCCAGTGTTCTCGGCGAAGCGCGTAGCACCGTCCGGTCCCATGCCGCTTTGTCGGGCGACGGTTGCAGGGGGAGAATCCCTATTGAAGCTTTCGACCCCATGCCCGGCGGTCGGAATAGGGTCGGCGCACCACAGGCTCTTGCGCAGGCTTACAATCTTTTCGACCCTCACTCCAGATCAGGTCATGAGCGATCTCGCTGCTCCCACCGACGTGCTGCAACCGGTCAGGCGCCACAAGCTGAGCGTGGAGGATTTCCACAAGCTCGGTGAAGCGGGTGTTCTGAATCCCGAGTCGCGCGTGGAATTGATCGAGGGGGAACTGGTCGACATGGCACCGATCGGAAGTCCGCACGCGGGGACGGTGAATCGGCTTGCGGCTCTCCTGTTCCGCGCCGTTGCGACGGAGGTCGTGCAGGTTCAGAACCCGATTCGGCTCGATGATTATTCGGAGCCGCAGCCGGACCTGGCGGTTTTGAAACCCCGTGCCGACTTCTATCGGGCGGCCCTCCCGACCGCAGCCGACATTCTTCTGCTCATCGAAGTCTCCGACACGACCCTCGCCTACGACCGCGGGCCGAAGCTCGAGCTGTACTCGCGGCACGCCGTCCAGGAAGTATGGATCGTGAATCTGCCGGATCGGCAGCTCGAAGTGTTTCGTGATCCATCGCCGGAAGGCTATGGGTCACGACTGCAACTTCGCGCGGGAGAGTTCGCTACCGCGGCAGCGCTGCCGGCCCTTTCGTTGCGGATCGCGACGCTGTTCTGAAGCCGGCTGCGCGTTTGCCGCAGCCGGATCGAGGCAGGAGTCGAGCGGCCGCTCAGCGCAGTTTCCAGGTCCCCGTGATCTTGTTGCAGTGCTGCAGGGTGCCCGGGACCGGCTGCGGGAACTGTGCGACGGGCGTGTAGGGGCCGCTGCTGGTCATTCCCGCATACTTCCCCGTGCCGGAGATCACTTCCCAGCGTCCGTCCGCATTCACGCGCGAGAACTTGCCGAAGATCTTGTCGCCGTCGCCATCCACCACCTGGCAGTGCCCGTTCTCGTTGTACTGCCCGCCGACGACGCTCCAGGCCCCGAGGCAGTGGATGTTGGCGGCGTGGTACAGCGTTCCGGGTTTCGTCACCATCGGGCCGATGAGGTCGAAGGAGCCACCCATTTCCGACTCCGATTGCACGACCGCGGGCAGCGGCCCGGCGACGCACAGCATGCCTTCGTAGTTGCCCTTGTTGGCGACGTCCACGCCGGCGAAGGCACCGTTGGCGGCGACCGTGGCGAAGCAGACTGCGAGCGTACGGATTTTCATGTTCCTTACCTCCTTTGGAATGTTCGATGGCGGTTCGTCGAAGGCCCGGATGGCGTTCGTGCGCGGCGCCGACGACCAGAATTCCACGCGAAGGCTTACCGATCGCGTACCGATTTCAAGAGCGAGGCGTCGCCGGGCGCTCAGGCCGCGGCGCTCGGGCGTGCGGAGACTTCCGAGTACCAACGCTGCAGATGCGGGCAGGACGCCGGGATGTCGAGCCGGCACCAGCGCCCGAAATCGATCGACACCAGGGTCGTGATATCCGCGATGCTGAAGCGCTCGCCTGCCACGAAAGGATTGACCGCGAGCTGTCGTTCGAACTTCTCGAAAAAGCGCCGTACCCGCGCCTGGCCCCGATCGACGAGTGCGGGGATCTGGTCGACGATTTCGGTCGTTCCCTGCAACGCGCGGCCGACGTACATCGGATGGGAATTGCGAAAGATCTCCTCGATGGCGGCCATGCCTTCGAGGCAGGCGCGATGCTCCCACATCTCCACCAGGGCGCGATCGCGTGCATCGGTACCCATGAGCGAGGGATCGGGGTGCAGGGTCTCGAAGTAGCGGCAGATGGCGATGGATTCTCCGATCTGGGTCCCGTCGTCTAGCTCGAGCATCGGTGCCAGGCGATGCGGGTAATGATCGCAGTACCAGGCCGCGAGTGCCATCCCGTCGTTGGCATCGACCAGGGATACTGGCAGGCCCTTTTCGTGCAGGAACATCCTCACTGCCCGAGAGGTGGGGGCGGAGGCGACTTGATAGAGCTTCATGGTGGCGGCTCCCGACCGGACTGTCGCATCGGAGGATGCCGGCACCGGCATGACCGATCGGGTACCGATGAACCGCTACTCTTGTTCGCGCCCGAGCAGGACGCTTCCCAGCGATTCGGATGGCCCCGATGGCGCGATGCCCAGGATGACGGAGAGTGTCTGGCGCAACTGCCGATAGACGCTCGCCCCTTCCGCGCGCTGGCCCAGGGCCAGATGGCAACGCATCAGGCCCTGATAAAGCGTTTCGGCCAGCGGTTCCGCGCCGATGCCGGCCCGGTAACGCCCGATGGCCTCATCGAAACGCAATTCGCGCTCGAGTGCACTTGCCCGGCGCGCAACGAGCGTCGCGAACCGGGTGCGCAATCGGTCCCGCGTCGCCATGGACCAGGCTTCGGTTTCGTCCAGCGGCAGGAACGACCCTCGATACAAGGCCAGTGCGTGGTCCTGTTCGCGCCCATCGGCATGATCGGCCAGGCGCTCGAAGGCGAAGGCATCCACCCACAGTTTCCGGGCGTCCAGCACGATGCGTCCGTCGTTGAGGCGCAATGCATTCGGGTTGCCCAGCAGCTTGCGCAGCCGATGCAGCGCAGAAGCGAGCGCTTCGGTGGCCGCATCGCCGTCGAGGTCGGGCCAGAGCAGAGCGCTGGCGCGTTCGGTCGCGAGACCCGCTGGTCCCGCGCAAATCGCTGCCTTGAGTAACGCGAGAGGTCGCCTGGGTGTTTTCTGTCCGAAGTCGGCCGGCTGCCCGCCCAGCAGGATCTCGAAGGTACCCAGGGTGCGGACTTCGATCGCGCGCGGCCAGTCCGGCGTGTCGGGCAGGGGCGGATCGAGCGCCCGGACGTCCACGAACCACCGGACGTATTCGGTCTCGATGCCACGGGCCCAGGCGGCGGAGCAGAGCGTTGCGGCCATGCGTGGGATCCAGGTGGCCAAGTTGCTGTACCGGTGCCGTCGGCCGAGCGCCATCATGTCGCGCAGCGAGGCATCGAGGCGGTGCGCATCCGGGAGATGGAGAAAGGCGCACGCTTCCATCGCGAGAAAATTGAACTCGATCCACTCGCTGCCCAGATCCGCGAGCGGACGGCGCCACGCGCCGATTCGTTCGATCGCGGTGCCGGCCTTACCTTCGATACACAGAAACCAGACGACGGCGTGGTTGTACTTGGTATTGATCGGTATGCCCACCGGCGGCAGGCGCGAGAAACTTTCCCAGATCCGGCGAGCCGCGTCGAGATCCTCGGCGATCAACGCGGTCCAAAAGTCGAGCCAATGGAACGCGACCGCATGCTGGTGCACCTGTGGAATCAGTAGGCGGAGCAGTTCCCCGCGCAGCTTTCGCAATCCATCCAGGTCGCCATTGGCGAGCAGGGTCATTGCCTGGGAGACACGAATGACGTACTCGAGCTCGCCGAGTCCGAACTCGCGGGCGATCTCGATACCCTTCGATTGCGCCTCGCGCGCCGCGACGAAGTCGCTGCAGAAATAGGCGTGATAACTCTTGCGGTACCAGCCGAAGCAGCGGTTGATGGGCAGGGCGTCGTCACGCGCGAGGTCTGCCTCGATTCGTCCGAAAGCGAGAGCCGAGCGTTCGAATTCGCCCATCTCGTAGAAGTAGTACATCAGCGTCATCGCCTTGGTCAGGCGTTCGTTCGGATCGACGGCCAAGTGCAGATCGCGCTCGACTTCGCGCGCGTACTCGCGCACACGTGGATTCGTCGGCATCCGGATCAGCATCGCATGTACCAGTGCCGGCAGAGCCGCCTCGCGTACCGCGGCGGGGCTCGCGATCTCGGTGGCGAGCAGGCGTTCGGTCGCGTCGATCCAACCCTCGATCGACGGTCCGTTATTGAATTCGGAGAAGAACGATTTCAGGATCGCGGCGCAGGTCGTGAGTTGTCCTGGCGCATCGCCCGATGTGCCGAACGCCGCGAACGCTTTCTCGAGGATGGCGCGACCGCCGGGCGGGTCGGAACCGGCGCGTGCCGATCCCTTCCAGTACTGGAGCCACGGATTCGCTTCCAGCGTGGTGCCGGGGATCTCGTCCAGCCAACCCAGCACCGTGCGCCACCGGCCTTGCGCCAGCAACGGACGCGCGTGAATCGCCACCGCGTTCCCCACTGCATCCCAGTTCTGCGCGCCCCGCAGGCATTCGATCGCGGCGTCGGCCTCGCCGCGATCGAACAGGATGGCGGCCGCGCGATCGAGCGTGGCCTTCCAGCCCTCTTCGCCGAAAACACGTCGCGCCTGGGCTCGCAGGAAGTCGCGAAACAGGTCGTGATACCGAAACGACACTTCCTTCGCCACCCGGCGTTCGGTGAAGTACTGGCGTTCCGTCAGGCGATCGAGCACTGTCGCAGCGGATGCGTGGCCGGAAATCTGCGCAGCCATGTCGGCGGTGAACTGCGGAAATGCAGCGGTGGACAGGAGCAGGGCGCGGTCCTCGTCCGCGATGCCTTCGAAGACTTCCGCGGCGAAATACTCGAACAACGCCGCACCCTCCGATTCCGCGTCGAGGCTGGGCAATGCGCGGGAGGAACCCGCCATTAGGATCAGGCCTGCGGCCCAGCCGCCACAAAGACGGTGCAGTTCGGCTGCCTGGGCCGGGAGCACGGCCGCCTGACCGAGCAGCAACTGTTCCGATTCTGCCGGCGTGAGTCGCAGCTCTTCCCAGCCCACGCGGCCGACCGACTGGTTCGCGAGGGCCCGCGACAGCACCGGCGAGACCTCGGCACGACTGATGACGACGAGTTGCCGTCCGTCGGGAATCTCGCTTGCTGCATCGCGCAACAGCGCATCGAAGGTGTTGCCGGAGGCGTCGTGATGATTGTCGACGACCAGGGAAGCACCCGCCGGCAGAAGTGCGAAGAAGCGACGAAAGTACAGTCGGGCAAAGGCCGACGTGTCGCGCTCGTGCTCGGGCCCGAACGTGGGCAGGGTACGGCTCTTCGATCCGGTGGCGGCGATGGCGAGTTCGGCCAGGTATGCGAAGAAGGCTCCCGGGTCCCGGTCTCCCGAATCGGCGTGATACCAGAGTGCCGTCGTTACCGGCCGATCGAGCCAGCTGGCCACGAGCGTGGTCTTGCCCGCGCCGGGAGGGCCGCAGACCCAGAGCAGCGATCGATCGCGATGCGAATCGAGTAGCTCGAACAGACGAACGCGTCGCAGCGGCCGATGCAGTCGTGGCCGCGACAGCTTGGCGAGTGCCGAGGCTCCCCCGATCACGCGAAGTCCCTCCCTGTCCGCTCCAGCGTCGAGCATAGACGTGCCGTGCGCCGTAGCGCCAGTGGGGCGCACCGGTCCCGCCTTCCCGCCGAGGAGGTCGTTTCGAATCGGTACCCCATCGGTCAACCGCGACGAGCGGTGCTCGCGGAGTCTCCTTAGGCGTTCTGGGGGAGCGATCCGGATGGCTCGATGCGGGTTGAGCGGCGCGCACCCAGCCACTACCATCCGTCGTTCGATTCCGACCGGACCTTTCCACCGCCATGCTTCGCACCGCCGTTCGTTTCCTGGTCGTCGTGCTCGCATGGGGCATCGTGCCGGCGCAAGCCGCTCCGCCGTACTTTCCCCCACCCGGCGACGCATGGGCAATACGCGCACCGGGATCGCTGGGCATCGATGCGGAGAAGCTGGCCGCCGCGGTGAAGTTCGCGCAGTCGAACGAAGTCGGCTGGCCGTTGGATGTGCGGGCGCAGATCGAGAAGGACACCGCGCAGGAACCCTATCCCGAGATCGTCGGACCGGTGAAGCCCCGTGGCGGGCAGAACGGCATCATCCTGCGCCACGGGCTGATCGTCGCCGAGTGGGGTGACACGAAACGCGTGGACATGACCTTCAGCGTGGCGAAGAGTTACCTGTCGACCGTGGCCGGTCTCGCGTTCGACGCGGGACTGATACCGGATGTGCGCGAGCAGGTCGCCGCACGGGTAAGGGACGGCGGTTTCGATTCGCCGCACAACGCGCCCATCACCTGGCACATGCTGCTCAACCAGACCAGTGAATGGGAAGGCGTGCTCTGGGACAAGCCCGATGTGGCGGACCGCCGCCGGGGCTACAACCGTACGTTGCAGACTCCCGGCACGTTCTGGGAATACAACGACGTGCGGGTGAATCGTCTCGCGCTATCGCTCCTGCGCGTGTGGCAGCGGCCGCTGCCGGAAGTCCTGAAGGAGCGGCTGATGGACCCGATCGGCGCTTCGCAGGAATGGGTGTGGCACGGTTACTTCAATTCCTATCTGGAGCTCAACGGCAAGCGCGTGCAGTCCGTGAGCGGCGGCAGCCACTGGGGCGGCGGTTTCTGGGCGAGCACTCGCGATCACGCGCGTTTCGGCTACCTGCTGCTGCGCCGAGGGGAATGGTCGGGCCGGCGGATCCTGTCGGAGCGTTGGATCGACATGGCGACCGTGCCGACGGACATCGCGCCGTTCTACGGTTACCTGTGGTGGTTGCCGGCGGCCTCGAGCCCGGTGTTCAAGGACGCACCTGCGCGCAGTTTCTTCGCGCTGGGATCCGGCGGCAACATGATCTACGTCGATCCGGATCGCGATCTGGTCGCCGTGACGCGATGGCTGGATATTCCGAAGCTGAACGAGTTCGTCCGGCGGGTGACGGAAGCGGTGCCGCCGGTGGCCGGACGATGATCGGAAGGATCGCGGCAACCGCATTGGTTGCCGTTGGCTTGACCGCTTGCGCGAGCACGCCCGGTTCGACGCGGACGTATTCCGGCGAAGTGAGGGCAGGTGAGCGCTGGACCACCGCATTCGAGGTGAGCGGCGTGCTGCAGGAGCACGCGGCTGCGGTCGGGGAGGACGTGGAAGCCGGGCGGGTACTCGCGCGATTGGCGCCCGAGCCCTTCGACGCCCGCCTCGAGAAGGCCGAGACGGCACTGCGCTCCGCGCAGGCGCGATGGACCCGTGTCACCGAGGAGATCGATCCGGAGCAACTGCGGGTGTATTCGCCATCGATCACCACCTCGCTCGACCTGGGGCCGATGCGCATCGCGGTCCTCGAAGCGGAGATGGGGCTCGGCACTGCCGACACGGAACTCCGGCATGCGCGCTGGGCGAGTGCGGCAGCGGAAGTGGTCGCGCCTCGAGCCGGCCGGGTGGCGCGTTGGTTCGTCCCCGAAGGCGCGACCCTGGAAGCGGGTGTGCCGGTGGCCCTGATGGAGGATGCAACAGCGACGGAAGTGGTGGTCCGGGTTCCTTCCGAAGTCGCCGCCGGCCTGCGTCGCGGGCAGCGCGCCGAGGTCGTGCAAGAGGTCGGCAAGCACCGGTTTCACGCAGCGGTGCGCAGGATCGGCGCGACGGCGAAGCCCGCCGCGGATGTGGAGGTCATCCTGGACATTACCGAACGGGCGCAGCCGGGACGTGGGGCGGTGGGCGTTCTGTTCGACCCGGGGTGAGCAGAAGGCGCAGTCTGTCCAAACTGCGTGTAAGCTCGACGATTCAAACGATTAGGCTCGTTTCCAGCGCACGACGAATGGATTTTTGACACTCGATCGGGCCGCGCCATATACTTCGTATACGGTTTAGATTTAGTCTAATTTCTGACCGCAAGGCAGTGCCGGGCGGCCGCCCGGATCCCGTTCCCTGATGTACCTCTGGAGGCTGATATGCAACTCAAGGGCTCGAAGACCGAGAAGAACCTGAAGGACGCGTTTGCCGGCGAATCGCAGGCCAACCGTCGCTATCTCTATTTCGCAAACAAGGCCGACGTGGAAGGACAGAACGACGTCGCGGCCGTGTTCCGTTCCACCGCCGAGGGCGAAACCGGTCATGCGCACGGCCACCTCGAGTATCTGGAGCAGGTGGGCGATCCCGCGACCGGACTGCCGATCGGCCCGACCCGTGACAACCTCAAGGCCTCCATTGCCGGCGAGACCCACGAGTACACCGACATGTACCCCGGCATGGCGAAGTCTGCCCGCGAAGAAGGCTTCGACGAGATCGCGGACTGGTTCGAGACGCTGGCGAAGGCGGAGCGCTCGCACGCCAACCGTTTCCAGAAGGCCCTCGACGCCCTGGCCGACTGATCGACTGGTCAGGCGTGAAGCGTGAGGGGTGAGGCGAACGGCCTCGCTCCTCACGCCGTTTTCGATTCCAATCCCGATCGTCCCGAGAATCATGCGCGAAGGCAGCCTCGAAGCACCGACCCGTCACCCCATCGACTGGCAGAACGCGGACTACTACGACGAGCACAAGCTCAACGAAGAACTGGAGCGCGTCTACGACATCTGCCACGGCTGCCGCCGCTGCGTGAGTCTCTGCAATTCCTTCCCCACGCTGTTCGACCTCGTCGACAACAACGAGACGATGGAAGTGGAAGGCGTGAAGAAGGAGGACTACGTCAAGGTGGTCGACCAGTGCTACCTGTGCGATCTCTGCTACATGACGAAGTGCCCCTACGTTCCGCCGCATCAATGGAACGTGGATTTCCCGCATTTGATGCTGCGGGCCAAGGCGGTGAAGTTCAAGCAGGGCAAGACCAGTTTCCGCGACAAGCTCCTGTCGTCGACTGACCTGGTCGGCAAGCTCGCGTCGATTCCCGTGGTGGTGCAGGTGGTCAACACGGTCAACAGGACGCCGGCCACGCGCAAGCTCATGGACAACGTGCTCGGCATCGCTGCCGAGCGCCAACTGCCCGAGTACGACAGTGCAAGATTCCGTGGTACCGCGAAGCCCGATGCATCCTTCCCGGTGAAGGACGGCAAGACCGCCCCCGGCAAGGTGGCGATTTTCTCGACCTGCTACGTGAACTACAACGAACCCGGCATCGGGCACGACCTCATCCGGATCCTCAAGCACAACGAGGTTCCCCACATCGTCGTCGAGAAGGAAAACTGCTGCGGCATGCCCAAGCTCGAGCTGGGTGACCTCGATGCGGTGAAGAAGCTCAAGGAAGGCAACATCCCGTTGCTCGCCCGGTACGCGCGCGAAGGCTACGCGATCGTCACGGCCGTGCCGTCCTGTACGTTGATGTTCAAGCAGGAGCTGCCGCTCATGTTCCCGGACGACGCCGACGTGAAGGCGGTCCAGGAGGCGATGTTCGATCCGTTCGAATACCTCGTCCTCCGGTACAAGGACGGACTGCTCAAGACCGATTTCAAGCAGCCGTTGGGCAAGGTGTCGTATCACATCCCCTGTCACCTGCGTGTGCAGAACATGGGTCAGAAGACGCGCGAGATGCTCGAACTCGTGCCGGACACCAAGGTCAACGTCGTGGAACGCTGCTCGGGCCACGACGGCACCTGGGGCGTGAAGTCCGAGTACTTCAAGGATTCCATGAAGATCGGCAAGCCGGTTTTCAAGGCGATGGGCAACAACGGTCCCGACTACGTGAGTTCCGACTGCGCCATCGCCGGCCGCCATATCCTGCAGGGCATGGGCAATCCGGACACGGCGAAGGAACACCCGCTGTCCCTGATCCGGATCGCCTACGGTCTCTGAGCCCCTCTCGAACCAAGGAACCCGCATGCAAGCTGCCATCGCCGAAAGGAACGCCATGCCGGCCATCACCCGCGAAAGCCTGATGACCCTCGAAGCCTATGCCCGCAACCGCAAGGATTTCCGCACCAAGGTGCTCGCGCACAAGCGCAATCGCAAGGCGTACCTGGGCGGCCACCTCACGCTGATCTTCGAGGACGAACTGACGTTGCGCTACCAGATCCAGGAGATGCTGCGCATCGAGAAAATCTTCGAGGAAGCCGGCATCCAGGACGAGCTGGACGCCTACAATCCGCTGGTGCCGGATGGCAGCAACTGGAAGGCGACGATGCTCATCGAGTATCCGGACGTCGAGCAGCGCAAGGTCGAACTGGCGCGGCTGAAGGGCGTCGAGGACAGGGTCTACGTGCAGGCGACCGGGCATGGCAAGGTGTACGCCATCGCGGATGAGGATCTCGAGCGTGAGAACGACGAGAAGACCTCGTCGGTGCATTTCCTCCGCTTCGAACTGACGCAACCGATGAAGCAGGCGCTCGCTTCGGGGGCGGCCCTGACCATCGGTGTCGATCATCCGAACTATTCGGCGGCACTCGATCCCGTGGGCCCCGAGATCCGCCAGTCGTTGCTAGGCGATCTTGCGCTCTAGGATGAAACAACTGCTCGCGGTTCTCGCGCCGCTCATGCTGGCGGGATGCTCCGGCATGTCTCCACAGCCGGCCGAGCCGGCGCGCGGGCGTGGCAGCTCCGACATCCCGGATACCGCACTGGCCAGCGAGCGCAAGTCCATCTTTGCACCGCGAGAGCGCAAGCCCGAGGGTGAGATCGTCCCGCCGGCCGCGCCGCTGGACAACGATCTTCGCCTCATCACGCTGCGCAATCTGACCGACAACACGGTGGCACTCGATCGCAAGGCGCTCGTGGTTGGCGCGGACGACGTCGTGCGCTACACACTCGTGGTCACGTCGCCGGCGGGCGCGCGCAACGTCTCCTACGAGGGGATCCGTTGCGATCCCGCCGAGTGGAAGCTCTACGCGATCGGCCGCACGGACGGAAGCTGGAGCACACCGCGCGAGCCGGCATGGGAGCCCGTCCAGGACAGTGCCTACAACGCAATCAGGTTCACCCTGGCCAAGGACTACTTCTGCGATCTCAATGGCGCACCCATGAAGGACGCGAAAGCCATCTTCGCCCGGATGCGCCAGCAGCGCGCCTTGCGCGACAGCCGGCCGGACTGAGGTCGTCACAACCTGGTCCTGCTACAGCAGGACCAGGTTGTGATTCCGGCCGGCGCCAGGGCGCCTTAACGTCAACGAGTTGACGTTAGCCTTCACCGCAATCTCGTTTTGCTAAAGCAAGACGAGATTGTCTCTGTGGATGAGTTCGGGGTCGTCGATGTAGCCGAGCCGCGCTTCGATCTCCGCGGTGGGGGCGCGCAGGATGCGGCGGGTCTCGGCCGAGCTGTAGTTCGCGAGGCCGCGCGCCACTTCGCGGCCGGTGGGGTCGAGACACGCGACCACCTCGCCACGATCGAAATCGCCCTCGAGGTCATGCACGCCGATGGGTAGCAGGCTCTTGCCGTCGGATAGCAGCGCCTTCGCCGCACCGGCGTCGAGGTGCAGCCGGCCGCGCACCTGGAGATGGTCCGCCAGCCACTGCTTGCGCGCGGCCAGCGTCATGGTGTCCGCGGTCAGCTGGGTGCCGATCGTTTCGCCTGCAGCAAGCCTCACCAGAACCTCTGGTTCACGACCCGACGCGATGACGGTGTGCGCACCGCTGCGGGCGGCGCGTTTCGCGGCGAGGATCTTCGTCAGCATGCCGCCCGAGCCGAACTGGGTTCCAGCGCCACCGGCCATCGCTTCGAGCGCGGGATCGCCCGCGCGCGCATCGGCCACGAGCGTCGCTTCCGGCTGCCGGCGGGGATCGGCGGTGTACAGGCCGGGCTGATCGGTGAGAATGATCAGCACGTCGGCTTCCACCAGGTTCGTCACGAGAGAGCCCAGCGTGTCGTTGTCGCCGAAGCGGATCTCGTCGGTGGCGACCGTATCGTTCTCGTTGATGATCGGGACGATGCCCAGGTCGAGCAGAGTGCGGAGCGTCGAGCGCGCGTTGAGGTAGCGCTTGCGATCGGCGAGGTCGTCGTGGGTGAGGAGGATCTGCGCCGTATGCATGCCGTGACTGCGGAAGCAGGTCTCGTAGGCCTGGACCAGACCCATCTGGCCGACGGCCGCTGCGGCCTGCAACTCGTGCAGCGCCTTCGGCCGCCGTTTCCAGCCGAGACGCTGCATGCCTTCGGCCACCGCGCCGCTGGACACCAGGATCACCTGCTTGCCGGCACTAGACAGCTTGGCGATCTGCGTCGTCCACTGGGCCAGCGCCTGCTGGTCGAGGCCCTGGCCGCCATTCGTGACCAGGCTCGAGCCGACCTTGATCACGATGCGTCGCGCCGTCGCGACGACCGACTGCCTACTCATGGTCGGCGGGGACAGGTTCCGGGTCGATTTCGCGGACGCTGTCCAGGTAGTCCGCCACTTTGAACGTGAGCGCCCGGCATCCATCCCCTTGCAGGGCGGAGATGGCGAACACCGGCACGTCCGCGTTGCCGGCAAGGTAGGCGTCCGTGAAGGCCCTGACCCGTTCGACCCGCTCGTCTTCGGGAATCGCATCGATCTTGTTGAGAACCAGCCAGCGCGGCTTGAGGAACAGCGCTTCGTCGTACTTGCGCAGTTCCTCGACGATGCTGCGCGCGTCGTGGACCGGATCGGCATCGGGGTCGATCGGCGCGATGTCCACGATGTGCAGCAGCAATCGGGTACGGGCCAGATGTCGCAGGAACTGGTGACCAAGGCCGGCGCCCTCGGCTGCGCCTTCGATCAGGCCGGGAATGTCGGCGATCACGAAGCTGCGCGCCGTGTCCACGCGCACCACGCCGAGGTTCGGGTGCAGCGTCGTGAACGGGTAGTCGGCGACCTTCGGGCGTGCCGCGGAAACCGCCCGGATGAACGTGGATTTGCCCGCATTGGGCAGGCCGAGCAGGCCGATGTCGGCCAGCACCTTCAACTCGAGCTTGAGGCGCCGGCTTTCACCCATTTCGCCCGGCGTGCATTGCCGTGGCGCGCGGTTCGTACTGGACTTGAAATGCAGGTTGCCGATGCCGCCCTTGCCGCCCTTGGCGAGCTGTGCGCGTTCGCCGTCGTGCGCGAGATCGGCGATGGGCGTACCCGTCTCGGCATCGGTTACGACGGTCCCGACCGGGAAGCGCAGCTCGATGTCTTCGGCGCCGGCGCCGTACTGATCGGAGCCGCGGCCCTTCTCGCCGCTCTTCGCCCGGTGGATCCGGGCAAAGCGGTACTCGATCAGCGTATTGATGTTGCGGTCGGCAATCGCCCAGATGCTGCCGCCGCGACCGCCGTCGCCGCCGTCCGGGCCGCCCTTCGGCACGAACTTCTCGCGGCGGAACGAAGCGATGCCATCGCCGCCCTTGCCGGCGTGGACTTCGATGGTGGCTTCGTCGATGAATTTCATGGGGGCGGGAATTCGTGGGGCCAGAAACAGAAAAGCCCTACCGCGAACGATAGGGCTTTCCGGGCTGAACCGGTGGTGAAGTACTTCAGGCCGTGGCGGGCAGCACGTGAACGGTCTTGCGCTTCTGCGGACCCTTCACGCCGAATTCCACCAGGCCGTCGATCTTGGCGAACAAGGTGTGATCCTTGCCGATCCCGACGTTGTCGCCCGGGTGCACCTGCGTGCCGCGCTGCCGGACCAGGATGCTGCCGGCCGACACCAGCTGGCCGCCGTAGCGCTTGACGCCCAGGCGCTTCGACTCGGAATCGCGGCCGTTGCGTGAGCTGCCGCCTGCTTTCTTGTGTGCCATGACCTGTTCTCCTTAGCCTGCCGAGATGCCGGAAATCTGGATCTCGGTGTAGTTCTGGCGGTGTCCCGCCTGCTTCTTGTAGTGCTTGCGGCGGCGATGCTTGAAGATGCGGACCTTGTCGCCCCGCCCGTGGCTGACCACGGTGGCCTTGACGGCCGCGCCCGTGATGAGCGGCTTGCCGACCGAGACCTTGTCGCCGTCGCCCACCATCAGCACCTGATCGAGCACGACCTCGGCGCCCACCTCGGCTTCGATGGTTTCGACCCTGACTTTCTCGCCGGCACTGACTCGATACTGCTTGCCGCCGGTTTTGATGACCGCGTACATGGGAATGCTCCGATGGGAAGACTTGCGAAAAGCCGCGGATAGTACGAAAAATGAGAGGCTTAGTCAAACGCGCCTGACGACCGCCCGGGCGGCCCCGGGAGCGCCTTGACAGTGCTTTTCGCCGGTTCCTACCATGCTCCCCTTTGCCCGGTACCAATTCCTTGTCTCTCGATGACATCCGCCGCCTCGTGGCGGACGACATGCAGGCCGTGGATGCGGTCATCCGCAACCGGCTCCACTCCGAGGTGGTGCTGGTCCGGCAGGTGAGCGAGTACATCATCGGCAGCGGCGGCAAGCGGCTGCGGCCGATCCTCGTGATCCTCGGCGCCGGAGCCTGTGGCTATCGCGGGGCGGACATCCATGAGCTGGCCGCGGTCGTGGAGTTCATCCACACGGCGACCCTCCTGCACGACGACGTGGTGGACGGGTCCGACATGCGTCGTGGACGGGCCACGGCGAACGCATCCTTCGGCAACCCCGCCTCCGTGCTCGTGGGCGACTTCCTGTATTCGCGGGCATTCCAGATGATGGTGTCGGTGCGCAGCATGCGCGTCATGGAGGTGCTCTCCGAGGCCACCAACGTCATCGCCGAAGGCGAAGTGCTCCAGCTCATGAACGTGCACGATGCGGACATCTCCGAGGCCGCCTATCTGCACGTGATCCGCTACAAGACCGCCAAGCTGTTCGAGGCGGCCGGACGGCTCGGTGCCGTGATGGCGGGCGTGCCCCGCGAGATCGAGGACGCACTCGCTGCCTACGGCATGCACCTGGGCACGGCGTTCCAGCTCATCGACGACGTACTCGACTATTCCGGCGACCTGTCCGCGACCGGCAAGAACCTGGGCGACGATCTCGCCGAGGGCAAGCCGACGCTGCCTTTGATCCATGCGCTGCGCGCGGGCGATGCCGAGCAGGCCGCGCTGGTGCGAAGGGCGATCGAGCAGGGCGGCATCGCCGATTTCGAACCCGTCGTGCATGCGGTCGTGGCCACGGGCGCACTCGCCTATGCGCGCTCGGTCGCCGAGCGCGAGGCGCAGCTCGCGGCCGACGCGATCGCAGCGCTGTCCGATTCGCAGTACCGAAAGAGTCTGATAGACTTGGCGGCTTTCTCGGTGAGTCGGGACTACTGAGTCCCGATTGGCCTGAAACCGGTGGTGGCGGCCATAATATCGGGCGCGATTTCCGGTGCGCTCGGGGTGTAGCTCAGCCTGGTAGAGTACTGCGTTCGGGACGCAGGAGTCGGAGGTTCGAATCCTCTCACCCCGACCAATTCATTGGTCTTCCCGAGAATCGCCGGCGGCGGAAGTCGGGTCTCCGGGCCCGTGGCGACGTCCCGCCGCGTTGCCCGTGTTCCTCGCGCTGTGGTACAAGCTGTCGCGTTTCGACCGTTCGCATCGGTCCCGAACCCGATCACGGATACCCGAGGCTTCATTCGACTTTGGCCAAGCTCCTGCTTCTCGTGGCGGTCGCCGCGATCGTCTACGCCCTGCTGAAGAACTACAAGCGCGCGATCGCCCGCCAGCAGGAAGGCACGCCGCCCGCGAAACCAGCGGGCGGAGAAGACATGGTGCGATGCGCTCATTGTGGCGTTCACCTGCCCAAGAGCGAGAGCTTCCTGTCGCAGGGAGCCCACTTCTGCAGCGACGAGCACCGCAAACTCGGTGCTCCCCGGCAGGACTAGGATGAGAGGCCTCCCACGCGCACGGCGTCCTGGGTGGGCACGTCAGTGGCTTTGGGCGGCCCGGCGGCACCCACCTCGAGGTTCCATGGGAGAGGGCCCGTGCGACCCGGCTGCGCCGGCCGCTGGCCCATCGCGACTACGAGTATCGCACTGACATGACCCCGGCCGGCGCATGACCGAGGCCGCCGCCACCTTCCTGTCCGCGCCGTCGGGCCGGGATCCGGACTACCCGAGCACGTACTGGCGCTCGCTGTTCTATTTCAATACCTACCGGCTGGCGGTGGCCGCGCTGCTGCTGGTGTCCACGGTCATGGCGGGGGAGAACCTGCTGTTCGGCTCGTGGAACAAGCCGCTGTTCCTGTCGGTGAGCGTTGCCTACGTCCTGTTCGCGGCGGCGTCCTTCATCACCATCAGCGCGCACCGGCCGGGCTTCCAGCTGCAGATCGCCGTCCAGGTCTGCGCCGACATCGTGTTCGTCGTGCTGTTGCTGCACGCGAGCGGCGGCATCTCGAGCGGACTCGGCCTGCTGCTGCTCGCGAACCTTGCCGCCGCCGGCATCATCAGCCGCGGACGCCTGACGCTCTTCTACGCCTCCCTCGCGGCGGTCGCGGTGCTGCTGTCGCACACCTACGAGGTGCTGTTCCACAGCGGCAGCTATGCGATGTACCTGCAGGCGGGGCTGCTCTCCATCGGCTATTTCGCGACGGCGTGGCTGGCTCACGCACTCGCCAAGCGCGTCGTCGCCAGCGAGCAGCTGGCCGCCCAGCGCGAGGTCGACGTGGCCAGCATGGCGCAGGTGAGCCAGCTCGTCATGCAGGACATGCAGGACGGCGTCATCGTGGTCGACGGCCAGGGCATGGTGAAACAGCTGAACGCCCGGGCGGAGGAACTGCTCGGGCCGCGGCCCAAGGGCGGCGAGGTCGCGCTGAAGGACTACAACCCCGGCATCGCTGCGCGGCTGGCGCGCTGGCTCGAAAATCCCGAAGCGGGCTTCGATCCGATGCGCACCATCCTGTCGCAGAAGCTCACCGCCGCACGGTTCGTCCCCGTCGGGAGCGACCAGCACCGCGGCGTGGTGATCTTCATCGAGGATCTCACCCGCATCCAGTCCCAGGCCCAGCAGATGAAGCTCGCCTCCCTCGGGCGGCTCACCGCCAACATCGCGCACGAGATCCGCAACCCGCTCTCGGCCATCAACCACGCGACCGAGTTGCTGCAGGAGGAGGGCGAGATTCCCGACTCCTCCGGGCGGCTGCTGGAGATCATCCACGATAACGTCCAACGGCTCGATCGCATGGTTCAGGACGTGCTCAAGCTCAATCGCCGCGACCGCGCGGTGCGGGAGACCGTCCCGCTGGGCGACTTCCTGCGCAACTTCACCAGCCAGTTCTGCCAGATCGAGAAGGTCCCGGGCGACATCGTCGCGATCGAGCTCGAACTCGAGCCCTCCGTGCTGTTCGATCGCAGCCACCTCAACCAGATCATGTGGAACCTGTGCCGCAACGCGCTGCGCTACTGCCAGCGCAAGCCCGGCAGCGTCCGCATCGAAGTGGGGCCGGGTGCGGCGGGCAATACGATAGAATTGAGCGTTACCGACGATGGTCCGGGCATTGCCGAGGCAGTCCGCGCGCATCTGTTCGAGCCCTTCTTCACCACCGCTTCTTCGGGTACGGGGCTGGGGCTCTACATCGCGCGCGAGGTGTGCGAAGCCAACGGCGCGACGCTCTCCTATGTCGAGCGCGCCGCGGGAGCGCAGTTCACCATGATCATCAAGAGCGCATGAGGCCAGCGGCCCCAGGCGCAGCGCAGGAGGCAGATCTTGAAGCGTAAGGAGCAGGGCCCGGCCGGCACCGTCACCCGCAATGTCCTCATCGTCGACGACGAGGAGGACATCCTCGAGCTGATCGAGCTCACGCTGCTGCGCATGGGCCTCGAGGTGGAGCGCGCCATGACCGTCGCCCAGGCGATCGAGAAGGTGAAGACCGGTCACTTCGACCTGTGCCTCACCGACATGCGGCTGCCGGACGGGGAGGGCCTCCAGGTGGTCGAGTTCGCCTCGCAGCACGTGCGCGACCTGCCCGTGGCCGTGATCACCGCCCATGGCAATACGGAGAACGCCGTCGCCGCGCTCAAGGCCGGCGCCTTCGACTACCTCGCGAAGCCGGTGTCCCTCGAACAACTGCGCACCCTGGTCAAGTCGGCGCTGTCGCTGCCCCAGGGCGGCCAGCCGAAGGCCTCGGGCGAGCAGACGCTGATCGGCAGCTCGCCGATCATGCAGCACGTGCGGGACATGATCGACAAGGTGGCCCGCAGCGAGGCGCCGGTCCACGTCACCGGCGAATCCGGCAGCGGCAAGGAGCTCGCCGCGCGCCTGATCCACCAGAAGAGCGTCCGGCGCGACAAGCCGTTCATGCCGGTCAACTGCGGCGCGATCCCCGAGAACCTGATGGAGAGCGAGTTCTTCGGCTACCGGAAGGGCGCCTTCACCGGTGCCGAGGCCGATCGCGACGGCTTCTTCCAGGCGGCGCACGGCGGCACCCTGTTCCTCGATGAAGTGGCGGACCTGCCGCTGCCGATGCAGGTGAAGCTGCTGCGGGTCATCCAGGAAAAGAAGGTGCGCAAGGTCGGCTCCACCCAGGAAGAGCCGGTGGATGTCCGGATCATCAGCGCCACGCACCAGAACCTCGGCGAATGCGTCGAGGGCGGCAAGTTCCGGCACGACCTCTACTACCGCCTGAACGTGATCGAGTTGCGCATGCCGGCCCTGCGCGACCGGCGCGAGGACGTACCCGTGTTCGCCAACGCGATCCTCGATCGCCTCGCGCGGAGCACGCCCGGGACGAAGCCCGAGATCGAACCCGGCGCCATGAAAGCCCTGCAGCAGTACGACTTCCCCGGCAACGTGCGCGAGCTGGAAAACATCCTGGAACGCGCGCTGGCCCTGTGCAGCAACGGCAAGATCACGGAGGAAGACCTCCAGCTGACGCCGCCGGAGATTGTCGAGCGCGACGCCCCGCCCGCGGGCAGCAACGGCAAATGGCCGCTCCAGGACTACCTGGACGGCGTCGAGAAGGAAGCCATCCTCGAGGCGCTCGAGAAGACGCGCTACAATCGGACGGCCGCTGCCAAGCTGCTCGGCATCACCTTCCGCTCGATCCGCTACCGCATGGAGCGCCTGGGCATCGAGTGAGCAGCGGAGCGGCCCCCACCCTGACCCTCCCCCGGCTCTGGCCGGAGGAGGGGATGTACGCTCCTTCCCCCACCTGTGGTGGGGGAAGGTTGGGATGGGGGCAATGAATTTCCGATGACCGCGCGGTCATCCTTCGGCCTGGTCGACGCTGACGGCTGGCTGGCCGGCGCCCGCCGCCTGCCTTCGCCGCACTTCGATGCCCGTCCCGATGGCGCGGCCATCGAACTGCTGGTCATCCACAACATCAGCCTGCCGCCGGATGAGTTCGGCGGCCCCGGCATCATCGACCTGTTCCTGGGCCGGCTCGATCACGCGGCGCATCCCTATTACGAACGCATCCGGGGCCTGCGCGTGTCGTCGCACTTCCTGATCCGCCGCGATGGCGAGCTGATCCAGTTCGTCGGTTGCGCCCACCGCGCGTGGCACGCGGGTCCATCGGAATGGCGCGGCCGGAGCCGCTGCAACGATTTCTCCCTCGGCGTGGAACTTGAAGGCACGGACACCGAGCCGTTCACCGACGCGCAGTACGCAGTCCTGGGGCCGCTCACCGGGGCGCTGCGCGACGCTTTCCCGATCGCCGACATCCAGGGCCATTCCGACATCTCGCCCGGCCGCAAGACCGATCCCGGACCCTGCTTCGACTGGGCGCGCTATCGCTCGATGATCGCCGCGGGCTGAGCGCCCGACGCCCGGATTGAGGATCTTCTACACCGACCACTACGTTCTGCCGCTGCCGCCCGGTCACCGGTTTCCGATGGCCAAGTACGGGAAGCTGCGGGAGCGTGTCCTGGCGGAAGGGCTGAACGGCACCGATCCGCTGGCCGTTCCCCACGCCGCCACCGACGAGGAGATTCTTCGCGCGCACGATCGCGGCTACCTCACCCGGGTGGTCGAAGGTGCGCTGACCGCGGCGGAGATCCGCAGGATCGGCTTTCCCTGGTCGACCGAGATGGTCGAGCGCTCGCGCCGGTCGAGCGGTGCGACGATCGAGGCCTGCCGCTCGGCGCTCGAGCGCGGTGTCGGCGTCAACCTGGCGGGCGGCACGCATCACGCGTTCCGCGACCGGGGCGAAGGCTACTGCGTGTTCAACGATGCGGCGATCGCGGCGCTTGCCATGCAGGCGGAGGGGAGCGCGCGGCGGGTCGTGATCATCGATTGCGACGTGCACCAGGGCAACGGCACGGCGGCGATCCTGGCCGGCGATCCCACCGTCTTCACCCTGTCGATCCACGGGGCGAACAATTTTCCGTTCCGCAAGGAAACGAGCGACCTCGACGTTGAACTGCCCGACGGAACGGGCGACGACGACTACCTCGCCGCCCTCGAGCCGGCGGTATGCCACGCGCTGTCAGCGAGCCAGCCCGATCTCGCGATCTACCTGTCGGGCGCCGATCCGCACGAAGGCGACCGGCTCGGCCGCCTCGCCCTCACGACGCGAGGCCTCGAAGCGCGCGACCGCCTCGTGCTCGGATTGCTGCGCGAGAGCGGTGTTCCCGCGGCCATCGCGATGGCGGGCGGCTATGGCGTCGACATCGACGTGACCGTTGGCATTCACCTGACCACGGTGCGCGTCGCGCGCGAACTGCTCGCGAGCTGAGTAGCGGCGTCGCGTTCACGCAAACGCGCGCATTTCGCACGTTTGCGCTTGTCGTTTCGCAACGACAAATGTCTGTCGGAACATAAACTTCTTGACACCATATCACCTGCTACTAGAATTAGTTTGCAGTAGCGTTACTGAACACAAGATATTGTGTTGCGCATCGATAGTTGGTGCTGCGACAGCGAACAACGCACAACATGTGGTGCCCGCCGCGCGCGTTTTTTTCGCGACGACCTCGAGGCACCGACGCCCAAGAGAACAGGCAAGGGAAGGAACAAGAACATGCAAGTGGTGACGACCACGCAGAACAATGAATCGTCGAGCAGCCAACTCGCGGGCGTGTTGCCGTCCGCGTTCGCGTTGCACGAAGGCAGCGGCGCGCGCGATCCGCGCTTCGCGGAGTTCAAGGTCATCCGGCGCAACGGGTCCGTGGTGGGATTCGAGCCAGGCAAGATCACGGTGGCGATGACCAAGGCGTTCATCGCGGTGAACGGCGGCCAGGGTGCCGCTTCGGCGCGCGTGCGCGAAATGGTGGCGGGTCTGACCGACCAGGTCGTGGGCGCGCTCATGCGCCGCCAGCCGGCGGGCGGGACGCTCCATATCGAGGACATCCAGGACCAGGTGGAACTGTCGCTCATGCGCTCGGGCGAGCACGATGTCGCGCGCGCCTACGTGCTGTACCGCGAAGAGCGGACGCGGGAACGGGCCCGCGCGAAGGAATCCCAGACGACGACGGCACAGCCGCAGGTCGTCATCGTCACGGAGGGCGGCCAGCGCCGTCCCCTCGACATCGCGCGCCTCACGACGGTCATGCAGGACGCCTGCGAGGGTCTCGGCCGGGCCGTTGATCCGGCGCTGATCCTGCAAAGCGTGCTCAAGGATCTGTATGAAGGTGTCCCGATGGACGAGGTGCGCAAGGGCGCGGTGCTCGCCGCGCGGGCGCTGATCGAGAAGGACCCGGCCTACAGCTACGTCACCGCCCGGCTGTTGCTGCACAGCGTGCGCTTCGAAGTGCTCGGACAGGAAGTGACCCAGGGCGAGATGGCCTCGAGTTATGCCGACTACTTCCCCAAGTTCATCCGCCGCGGCATCGACGCCGAGCTGCTGGACGAGCGCCTCGGGCGCTTCGATCTCGATTCCCTCGGCCGGGCGCTGGACGCTTCGCGCGATCTCAAGTTCGGCTATCTCGGGCTGCAGACGCTCTACGACCGCTATTTTCTGCACGTCCGGGGTGACCGGATCGAGCTGCCGCAGGCGTTCTTCATGCGCGTGGCCATGGGCCTGGCGCTGAACGAGGTGGACCGCGAAGCCCGCGCCATCGAGTTCTACAGCGTGCTCTCGAGCTTCGACTTCATGAGCTCGACGCCCACGCTGTTCAATTCCGGCACGCGCCGGTCGCAGCTCTCGAGCTGCTATCTGACGACCGTTTCCGACGACCTCGAGGGCATCTACGACGCCATCAAGGAGAACGCCCTGCTGTCCAAGTTCGCGGGCGGGCTGGGCAACGACTGGACGCCGGTACGGGCCCTGGGCAGTCACATCAAGGGCACGAACGGCAAGTCGCAGGGCGTCGTGCCGTTCCTCAAGGTGGTCAACGACACGGCTGTGGCGGTCAACCAGGGCGGCAAGCGCAAGGGCGCGGTCTGCTCCTACCTGGAGACCTGGCACCTGGACATCGAGGAGTTCCTCGAACTGCGCAAGAACACCGGCGACGATCGCCGACGTACCCACGACATGAACACCGCGAACTGGATTCCCGACCTGTTCATGAAGCGGGTGATGGAAAACGGCGAGTGGACCTTGTTCTCGCCCGCCGACACGCCCGACCTGCACGACCGTTACGGGAGGGCCTTCGAGGAGGCCTACGTGCGCTACGAGCAGAAGGTGGCCGACGGCACGCTCAAGCTCTTCAGGAAGCTTCCGGCGATGCAGCTCTGGCGGAAGATGCTGTCCATGCTGTTCGAGACCGGGCATCCGTGGATCACGTTCAAGGACCCGTGCAACATCCGCTCGCCCCAGCAGCACGTGGGCGTGGTGCACAGCTCGAATCTCTGCACCGAGATCACGCTCAACACCTCCGACAGCGAAATCGCGGTGTGCAACCTGGGTTCCGTGAACCTGGTGGCGCACATGAAGGACGGCCGCCTCGACCACGACAAGCTGAAGGTCACCATCTCCACCGCCATGCGGATGCTCGACAACGTGATCGACATCAACTACTACGCGGTGAACAAGGCGCGGAACTCCAACTTCAAGCACCGGCCGGTAGGCATGGGCATCATGGGTTTCCAGGACTGCCTGCACGAGATGCGCGTGCCCTACGCCTCGAACGAGGCGGTGGCGTTCGCCGACCAGTCCATGGAGGCGGTGGCCTACTACGCCTACTGGGCCTCGACCGAACTGGCGGAGGAACGTGGCCGCTACTCCACCTTCGACGGCTCGCTGTGGTCGAAGGGCATCCTGCCCCAGGACACGCTCGCGCTGCTGACCGAGGAGCGTGGCGGGTATGTCGAGCTCGATGCCAGCGAAACGCTGGACTGGGCACCGCTGCGGGACCGGATCAAGCGTCACGGCATGCGCAATTCCAACTGCCTCGCCATCGCGCCGACCGCGACCATCGCCAACATCATCGGCGTCTCGGCCTCGATCGAGCCGAATTTCCAGAACCTCTACGTGAAATCGAACCTGTCGGGCGAATTCACCGTCACCAACGAATACCTGGCCCAGGACCTGAAGAAGCTCAACCTGTGGGACGAGGTGATGATCGCCGACCTGAAGTATTTCGACGGCAGCACGGCCAAGATCGACCGGATTCCGCCCGAGGTTCGTACCCTGTACGCCACGGCCTTCGAGATGGAGCCGTCCTGGCTGGTGGAGGCTGGCGCCCGGCGGCAGAAATGGATCGACCAGGCCCAGTCGCTCAACATCTACATGGCCGGCGCCTCGGGCAAGAAGCTCGACGACACCTACAAGCTCGCGTGGAAGCGCGGTCTGAAGACCACCTACTACCTGCGCACCCTGTCGGCGACCTCCGCCGAGAAGTCGACCGGCCAGGGCGGTGAACTGAACTCGGTCCCGGCCCACGGCGGCATCGCCGCGGCAGCGGCCGAACCCGCGGAGCCGAAGTTCTGCGCCATCGACGATCCGACCTGCGAGGCCTGCCAGTAAACGGCAGCCGCATCACCGATCCGACGACAACATCAACCGGGGACAACCAACAAGATGCTGCAATTCGAAGACACCCTGACTCCTGTGCCGATGCCCGGTCTCGGGCTGCAACCCGCGGTGCCGAACACCGGTCGTTCCGCCGTCGCTGCCGCCGTGACGATGTCCGCGCCCATGCCGGTGTCGGCTCCGGCGCCGGCTGTTCATGTGGAACCGCTCGGGCGCGTCCGGGTCGAGGACAAGCGTGTCATCAACGGCACCGCCGACGTGAACCAACTGGTGCCGTTCAAGTACAAATGGGCGTGGGAAAAGTATCTCTCCGGGTGCGCCAACCACTGGATGCCGCAGGAAGTGAACATGAGCCGCGACATCGCCACGTGGAAGGATCCGCGCGGCCTGACCGAGGACGAACGCCTGCTGGTGAAGCGCAACCTCGGGTTCTTCGTCACCGCGGACAGCCTCGCGGCGAACAACATCGTCCTCGGCACATATCGACACATCACGGCACCCGAGTGCCGCCAGTACCTGCTGCGCCAGGCCTTCGAGGAAGCGATCCACACGCACGCCTACCAGTACATCGTCGAGAGCCTCGGGCTGGACGAAGGCGAGATCTTCAACGCCTACCACGAGGTGGCGAGCATCCGGGAGAAGGACGAATTCCTGATCCCGTTCATCGAGACGCTGACCGATCCGGAGTTCGAGACCGGCACGCCGGAGAACGATCGCAAGCTCCTGAAGAGCCTGATCGTCTTCTCCTGCATCATGGAAGGACTGTTCTTCTACGTCGGTTTCGTTCAAATTCTGGCACTGGGCCGGCAGAACAAGATGACGGGCGCGGCGGAGCAGTACCAGTACATCCTGCGCGACGAATCGATGCACTGCAGCTTCGGCGTGGACCTCGTGAACACGATCAAGCTGGAGAACCCGCACCTCTGGACGCCGGAATTCCGCGAGGAAATCCGGGTCCTGATGCACAAGGGTGTCGAGCTCGAATACCGGTACGCGGAGGACACGATGCCGCGTGGCGTGCTCGGTCTGAACGCGCCGATGTTCAAGGAGTACCTGCGCTTCGTGGCCAATCGCCGCTGCCAGCAGATCGGCCTCGATCCGCTGTTCCCGGGAGCCACCAATCCGTTCCCGTGGATGGCGGAAATGATCGATCTCAAGAAGGAAAAGAACTTCTTCGAAACCCGGGTCATCGATTACCAGACCGGAGGTGCGCTGAGTTGGGATTGAGCGATTCCGCCGTCCCCAAACCGCAGGGTGAGGTGCGTTGGCTCTGACCTGGCACTTCACCCTCGCCGATGTTTTCAGGCCGGCGCGCGCAGGGCATGCGCGCCGGTCGTGGCCCTCTCTCCCCCTCGATCCGGTGCTGCGACTGGCGCGCACGCCGGATCGTATTTTCGTCTCCCCATTGCGCAGTCGGCCGCTTGCAGCGGCACGACCGCTCCCCCGCTGCTCAGGTGTGGCCTTGCAACAAGCATGCTTCTTGCATCGCCGCGCCTTTGCAGTCGTTCGCACGCGGTCTGCGGTATCGCCCGGGTGTGAGCGAATGCGTAGTTCAACTCTCGATAGGAGGTACTGAAATGGCTGTTGCCAAGAAGAAGGCCCCCGCGGCCAAGAAAGCTCCGGCGAAGAAAAAAGCCGCTGCCAAGAAGCCCGCTGCCAAGAAAGTAGCAGCGAAGAAGCCCGCCGCGAAGAAGGTTGCGGCGAAGAAGAAGCCTGCCGCGAAGAAGACGGCGGCGAAGAAGAAGCCTGCGGCGAAGAAGGTCGCGGCGAAGAAGAAGCCTGCGGCGAAGAAGGTCGCGGCGAAGAAGAAGCCTGCGGCGAAGAAGGTCGCGGCGAAGAAGAAGCCTGCGGCGAAGAAGGCTGCGGCTAAGAAGAAGCCTGCGGCGAAGAAGGCTGCGGCGAAGAAGCCGGCTGCCAAGAAGGCGGCGAAGAAGCCTGCGGCCAAGAAGGCGGCGAAGAAGCCTGCGGCCAAGAAGAAGGCTGCGGCGAAGAAGCCGGCCGCCAAGAAGGCGGCGAAGAAGCCTGCGGCGAAGAAGGCCGCGGCGAAGAAGCCTGCCGCCAAGAAGGCGGCGGCGAAGCCTGCGGCGGCCCCGGCGGCCTCCCCGGCACCAGCTGCACCGAAGCCCATGTCCGCTCCCGCGGCTTGGCCGTTTCCGGTAGCGGGTAGGCCGAACTAAGAGCTTCCCAGATGCCTGCGGGCAGCCCTGCATCCGCGACGGATACCAGTACCTGATCCGCGGGCTTTTGGCCGCGAAGCTTTACCCGCTCCGGGATTCCATTCCGGACGGTCATCGAGACAGCCCCGAGCCTGGCAAAGGCATTGGGTGCGTTGTCGCGTTGTTCCATGCACAGCGACCAGAGTGCTGTTCGCCGTGTGTTGCCGCCATCCTCGAACGATCGAGGTCTCGGACTCACCCAACGTCCGAGTTGCACCGAAGGGCGGTGCGCCCCACCCACCACACTCGTTTGCGATGGGGGGCCCGTGCGCCCCAGCTTCGCTGGCCGCGGGGCCAGTCGCGGTGCTTGGTGTCTCAGCTGCGCTGGGCGCTGCCCAATCACGCTTGCTGGCATCTCAGCAGTCCGGTTCTCCCGGCGCCGGACGGGGATCGGCATCGAAGGCGAAGCGGCGGCCCAGCTCCGAGCTCAGCACCGTGCCCAGCGGAATCCTGCGTGCTCCGAACAGGAGTTGCGCGCGAACACCGCCCTGGCCGGCCAGCAGCCCCGCGAGCGTCTCATCGTCGATCGGTCGACCCGATTCGGTCAGGAGCATTTCCGCGGCTGCCGGCAGATCGCGGTCGCATACCACGCCGACGCCCACGTCCGTGCGCAGCACCAGGGCGCCTGCCTCGTCGACGAGGGCCTCGCGCACCTGAGTTGCGACTGCCCCGGTGTGCGTGACGATGGCGGGATCGTCGTCCGTGCGTTGCACGAAGTAGACGTAGGGTGTGTAGTCGAGGCGGACGAAGACGCGCTGCGGGCCGTTCTGGAAGAACCAGCGGCCTTCCAGGTCCGCGGCGTAGTTGCGTCCGACGAAGCCGGTCACCAGCGGATTCGCGATCCGCTCGCCCTTGATCAGCCACTGGCCGCGCCGGTCCAGCGACAGCCAGCCGAAGACCGCCGGGACGTTCGGCCACTTGGCTATGGCTCTGACTACGCTCTCATCCATGGCTCTCGATTGCGGACATCGTCATCTGCCGAACGCGCTCGCCGTCCCCGCCCCGAAGCTTCGCTCGCCGTGGGCCGGCGGCAACTCGGCCATTTCGCAATTGCCCTGACTACGCTCTCGTCCATGCAGGGAGTATAGAAGGAGTCGCCTGCCGTCGCGTGTACACTCCGGCGCACTCGTCAACGGGGAGGCATGCATGGCACTCACGTTCTACTACGGTTCGGGCTCGCCGTACGCGTGGCGCGTCTGGCTCGCGCTCGAATTCAAGGGCATCGCCTACGAACTGAAGACGATGTCCTTCTCGGCGGGTGATCTGCGCACGCCCGAGTACATGGCGATCAACCCGCGTCGCAAGGTGCCGGTCATCGTGGACGACGGATTCGCCCTCTACGAGTCGCAGGCCATCGTCGAGTATCTCGACGAGCGCCATCCCGAGGGGCCGCGCCTGTTCCCGGGCGATGCTCGCCGTCGCGCGTTGATCCGCCGGATGGTGCAGGAGGGCGACCAGTACGTCGCGCACGCGATGGATCCGCTGCTCGATCAGATCCTGTTCAGCCCGAAGGAGAAGTGGGATGACACGGCGATTGCCGGAAGTCGCACCCGCTTCGGCAAGGAGCTCGCGCGCTGGGAGAACATCATCCTCGGCGATTGGCTGAGCGGTGGCGATCCGAGCGCCGCGGACTTCGTGCTCTACCCGCACATCGCGCTCGCGTTGCGCATGGAGAAGAAAAAGCCCGACGTGGACATCCGTGGTTTGATCGGTCCGAAGATCGGCGCATGGATGCGCCGGGTGGAAGCTCTGCCGTATCTCGACAAGACGGTACCGCCGCACTGGAAGGCCGCGACGTAGGTGTCAGGGCATCGATTCGCGGTGCCCGTGCCACGTCGTTCCCGAAGGAGGAGGGGATATGAACGTGAACCTGAACCTGAACAGGGCGCTCACTGCATTCGGCCTGGGCCTGTGGCTGGCCGGTGCGTCATGCATCGCTTCGGCGGCAGACGCGGCTCAAGGCGAAGCCATCGTGAAGGCGCGTTGCACGAGTTGCCACAGCCTCGAGAAGCTCAAGGTCTACGCGTCGCGCTCGCCCGAAGACAAGCGCGTCGCCAAATGGGAGAAGTTCCTCCCCAGCCACAACCTTCCCAAGGCCGATGAGCGGGCCGACGTGATCGCGTGGCTGGTCGAGTTCACGAAGACGCCGTAGGGACTCAGGACTTCGGTACCACGCGGCCGGTCAGTGCCGCGCCGCCGGCCGAGATCGCGATCAGGCGATCGATGTTCGGATGCTTGCCGGGATTGCGCCGCGCGTCTTCCGTGTGCTCCGCGTACAGCGCGAGACCGGCGCTCGCCGCTGTGGCATCGATGCGCCCATGGACCGTGAGCAGGTGGTTGTAGACCGCGAGCGAGCCGCCCTGTCCCGGTCTGTTCTCGATCGTCGCCACGGCGGCGCCCGAGGCATCCATCAATTCCAGACGTTCCACGCCGCTCACGGACGGCAGGGTCTTCAGCACTTCTGTGAACGGCGTCATCGGCATCGGGCTCCGGGTTTTGGTTACCATACGAACTAGGGCCTGTTAACACTTAGAACGGACCTGCGTGACTCCTGAAACGAGCGCAATCTAGACGCAAAGCGCAGCCGGGGCACTACCCCCGGCGAGCATTTGTAACAACGAGTGCGCTCGTTTCAGGAGATCACCCGTAGGGCCGAGGGCTAGGAAAGCAAATGGCGTTGTTACAAGCTCCTTATGTAGGATGAACTACATCGCGTCGCTTGCGCCTAGCCCTTTGCTTTCCTAGCCCTCGGCGCAGGCCCGTTCTAAGTGTTAACAGGCCCTAGAATCCTAACAGCGCGAGATCGAGGGGAGCGATGGACCTAAACGCACACATATCGCGTGGAGCGGCGGCATGAGCGTGCTGCTCGGCTGCATCGCCGACGATTTCACCGGCGCCACCGACCTCGCGAACACGCTGGTGAAGGCCGGCATGCGCGCGGTCCAACTGCTCGGCGTGCCGCGTGCCGGTCTCGCGGTGCCCGATGCCGATGCGGTCATCGTCGCGCTCAAGTCGCGCAGCAATCCGGCGCCCGAGGCGGTGTCGATGTCGCTGGCCGCGCTCGATTGGCTGCGCCGCGCCGGCGCGCGCCAGATCTATTTCAAGTACTGCTCCACGTTCGATTCCACCGACAAGGGCAACATCGGGCCGGTCGCCGATGCGCTCTGCGATGCGCTCGGAACGCGCTTCACCGTGGCGAACCCGGCGTTTCCGACCAACAAGCGCACGGTCTACCAGGGCTATCTCTTCGTCGGTGACGTCTTGTTGTCCGAGTCGGGGATGCGCCATCACCCTCTCACGCCCATGACCGATCCGTCGCTCGTGCGGGTGCTGCAGCGGCAGACGACGCACAAGGTCGGGCTGGTCCCCTATTCAACGGTCGTGCAGGGCGCTGGCGCCGTGCGAGCGGCCTTCGATCGGTTGCAGCGGGAGGGCATGCGGCATGCGATCCTCGACGCGATCACGGACGACCATCTGCTCGCGCTGGGCGAGGCATGTGTCGATCTGCCGCTAGTGACGGGTGGTTCCGGCATGGCCATGGGGCTACCCGCGAATTTTGTTCGACGCGGTCTGCTCGCACCGGGACAACAGTCCAGTCTGCCTGCGATCACAGGCCCCGCGGTCGTGATCTCCGGCAGCTGTTCCACGGCGACGCAGGCGCAGGTCGCCGAAATGAGGAAAACCCACGACGCCTTCGAGATCGATCCGGTGGCGGTCGCGGCGGGCCGTGACGCCGCCGCCGAAGCGCTGGCATGGGCTACTCCGAAGCTGGGTGAGCGGCCCGTCCTGATCTTCTCCACCGCCTCGCCGGAGGCCGTGGGTGCGGTGCAGTCGAAGCTCGGTCGCGAGCACGCGGGTGCCCTGGTGGAGGAGACCCTGTCGCAGATCGCGAAAGGGCTCGTCGCGCGGGGGGCCCGGCGCATCGTCGTTGCCGGCGGGGAGACCTCGGGCGCGGTGGTCAGCGCGCTCGGCGTCGAGGGGCTGCAGATCGGCGCGGAGATCGATCCCGGCGTCCCCTGGACGGCCAGCCTCGGCGAACCGCGGCTGGCACTGGCGTTGAAGTCGGGCAATTTCGGCACGAACGATTTCTTCCTGAAGTCGTTTGCGAAGTACGGCTGACGTGCGCGGGCGATGATGGAAAACAAACCGCGTGCAACACGAAGGACACGAAGGAACGCGAAGGAAACCTCGAATGTTGGATGGCATTGCTTGCGAATGGATCGCGTCCCGCAGTTGTGGGACGGGGGCTTTCCTTCGTGCTCCTTCGTGTCCTTCGTGTTGACGGCTTTTCTCTTCTCATGACCACCGAAACGAAACTCCGGGACCAGATGGTCGAACTCGGCCGGTCCCTCTACGACCGCGGCCTGACGCCCGGTTCTTCGGGGAATTTCTCTGCGAAGCTCGACGACGGATTCCTGGTCACGCCCACCAACTCCTGCCTCGGCAGGCTCGATCCGGCGCGCATCACCAAGCTCGACCTTCAGGGCAATGTCGTGGCGGGCGACAAGCCCTCGAAGGAGGCTTTCCTGCACCTGTCGATGTATGGCGAGCGCCCGAAGTCCGGCGCGGTCGTGCACCTGCATTCGACGCACTCGGTGGCGGTGTCGGTGCTGGACGGGCTCGATCCGGCGGCGCCGATCCCGCCGATCACGGCTTACTACGTGATGCGCGTCGGCAAGCTCGTGCTGCTACCGTATTTTCCGCCCGGCGACCTGGCGCTGGCCAACGCGGTGCGAGAGGTGGCAGGCCGCCATCATGCGGTCCTGCTCGCGAATCACGGCCCGGTGGTGGCGGGCACGGACCTCGAGACGGCTGTCTACGCGACCGAGGAGCTGGAGGAGACGGCGAAACTGTTCCTGCTGTTGCGGAACGAGAAGCTGAAGCTGCTCACGCCAGCCGAGGTGAGCGAGCTCGAACGGCAGTATCCGTCCTGAGCGGCTGCGCGCGGTTTCGAACCGTGCGCGACGTATCAGTCCTCGCTGGAGTCGACCCAGCGGCGGCGCGGCCCTTCGTAGGCGCTCAGCTCGGAATTCGCGGCGTCCCAGCGGTCTTCATCCTCGGCATCGACGCGGATCTCGTAGTCGACGATTTCGCGCAGCAGCGCTTCGGCGCGGAGTGCCGATTCGGTGCTGCGGGCCGAGCGCATGGTGCGCGCGAGCAGCGCCTTGGCTTCGCGATAGTCGCGGTCGGAATGTATGGCTCTGGCGAGACGTGAACGCATCGGAGCACGGTGTTGTTGAACGACTTGGGTTTCCATCATCAGCCTCCCATCGGTGATTCGAACTTGCGCCGTACACAACGCAAGGCAGATGCCACCTGCGCAAATGGTCGCCCCGGTGACGCCTTACGTCAGTTTGATATGTTGCCACGCGCCGGAACGCCAGCGCAGACCCATCATCACGCCGAGCGCCACAATGTACAGCAGCGCCGCCGTCCACCCGCCCGCGGCACCCCATCCGAATTGCGGCAGGAACTCCACCCAGCCTTCGCCACGTGCAAACGAGAACATGTGCGCGAGCGGCACGAAGGCGCCCCACGCGAGCAGCATCAGGTAGCGCGTCGGCACCTTCACGTCGCCCGCGCCACGCAGGCAGAAGGCGCTCGCCAGGTTGATTCCGTCGAACAGCTGGTAGGCTCCGCCGATCCAGACGAGCGTGAGGCCCAGCGCGATGACATCGCGTGCCAGTGGGTCGTGTGCGTCGATGAACAAGGGCACGAGCCAGGGCCCGCCCAGGCCGATGGCGACACCTACCGCGCCCATGTAGACCGTCACGAGCAGGATGGTCGCGTTGCCCATGCGTGCCGCCCAGGCCTTGTCGCCAGCACCGATCGACTGCCCCACCAGCGTCGTGCCGGCCATCGCGATGCCGATGGCCGGCATGTAGGCGAGCGCCGTCAGCATCATGACGATCTGCGTCGCAGCCCCTTCGACGGCACCGAGGCGCACCTGCATGATCTGGAACAGCGAGATCGCGACCAGGTCGACGGCGGGAAAAATTCCCGTCGGGATCCCGAGTGCGAAGACACGCCGCAGGCCCTTCACGGTGGGTCGCCAGGTCAGGCGGGTGCGATAGACACGCTGCAGCGGCGCCGACAGGAACAGGATCGCCGCGAGCGCCGAACCGGCCCCGATGGACAGCGTCGTGGCCCAGCCGGAGCCGGCGATGCCGAGGCCGAGGCGAAAGATCAGCACCTCGTTCAGGACTGCGTTCAGTACCCCGACCAGGAGCATGACGAAAAAGGTCACCCGCGTGCGACCGATGCCGTTGAAGAAGCCGGACAGCGCCCACAGCGCGACCGAGAGCGGACCGCCGATGAGCCGCGGCATCCAGTAGTCGATGGCTGCCGTCTCGACGATCGGCGGCAATCCGAAGGGGGCGAACAGCCACGGCGCGGCGAAGGCCACGGCCAGGAATACCGGCGTGGTCAGCACGGCTGCCCACAACCCCAGCCATACGCCGCGCGAGGCACGCAGACTCGAGCGGGCGCCATACGCCTGTGCCACGAGGGTCTGCACGCACAGGCCCACGCCGCCGATGGCCAGCAGGCAGACGATGGCGAGAAAGTTCGTCGCGCCCATCGCAGCCATGGCGTCCGTCGAAATGCGTCCGATGAACCATGTGTCGGTCAGGTTGAGCAGCAGTTGCACCGCGCTGTTCAGCATCAGCGGCAGCGCCAGCGCCGCGACGGCGCGCAGATCCACGTGACGCCGCCCATGCTCGTCGAAGCGTACCGCGGGAATTCGCGTTGGACGTGAATCGGGGATGGCGGCGTCCATGGACCGAAGGGAGTACCTGGCAGGTTCGGCGCCGCTGGCGTTACGATGCGGTCGTCGAAAAAAAGAGGCGCGAGGTTAGCCGAGGGCGGACATGAGAGCAATCGATCGCAATGTGCATTCGATGCGGCGCACGCTGCTTCGTGGCGGCCTGGCGGCAGCCGGCCTGTCGCTGCTGCCGGTCACCTGGGCACAGGGCCAGGCCCTGGTGGAACAACCCGAGGGCGGCTTCCGGTTTCTCCCGGGCAGCCCGGTGTACGCGGGTGGCGCCGTTGCCCGGGAAGGCTTCGAGGTCGTGCATGCGGTGCTCAAGCCCTGGCTCCCGCTCGAGGACGGATACGCACTCGTCGAGCGCCATCTCGCCCGGATGGGCCGGCCGATGCGGGCGCTCTGCGGCATGGAGCTTCGACTGCCCCGGCAGTTGTCGATGGACGAATTTCGCACCTTCAACCAGCCCTACGTGGAGCGATTGATCCGATGGGGTCTGCTGGTGGAAGGCCGCAATCCGGTGTCGCGAACCAACGTCGCCCCGGCGGTGGAACCCCCGGAGTTTCCGTCCCTGCATGGCTTCTCGTACACCATGCCGACGACATCCGTGGCCACGACCTTCGTCATGTCCGGAATGACCGAACTGGGGCCCGGTGGTACGGTCGCGGCGGCCGACACTTCCGCGGCCGGCATGCGCGCGAAGCTGTCGTTCGTCATCGGCGCAGTGAAGAACCGGTTGCGTGAGTTGGGGCTCACGTTTGGCGACGCGACCCAGGTGGAGGTCTACGCGGCCGGGAACGTCGAGTCCTTGCTCGCCGAACTGCTGATCCCGGCCGTCGACGAACCGGCACGGCGCGGCCTGCGCTGGCATTTCGGCCGGCCGCCGGTGGCAGGTGTGGAAGTGGAACTGGAGGCGCGCGGGGTGGCGCAGGAAATCATCCTGCGCGGCTAGGGCCTGTTAACACTTGGAACGCACCTGCGTGACCTCCAGAACGAGCGCAATCTAGGCGCAAAGCACAGCCGGGGTATTGTCCCCGGCGAGCATTTGTAACAACGAGTGCGCTCGTTCTGGAGGATCACCCGAAGGGCCGGGGTCTGTCGAGGCACAGGGCGTTGTTACAAGCTCCTCATGGAGAGCCAACTCCACCGCGTCGCTTGCGCCTAGCCCTGCGCCTCGACAGACCCCGGCGCAGGTGCGTTCCAAGTGTTAGCAGGCCCTAGCTTCAGCGGAACGTGACGATCACCGGCTGATGGTCGGAAGCAGTCGTTCCAAGATCGACCGCGATCCTGTCCAGGCGTGGAACCAGATCGTCCGTCGCAAACACGAAATCGAGGGCCGAGCGAGGCAGGTTGTCCAGATGCACGCCGGCGGTCGGCGGATGAGGATCGTCCGGGTGGAGGGCCAGCCAGGCATCCACGAAGGGCGGCGGATCGCCGCCAAAGGGGGCGGTCAGGCGCGCGTGCTCCGGGCCGTCCGCCGTGCAATTGAAGTCGCCGCAGATGAGCGCAGATCGGGGCCGTGGCACGGCCGTGAACGGTTCACCGGGATCACCCGACGGGCGTGGCGCACGCGCGTGCGCGCAGGCTTCCTGATGCAACCTCCTGAGGCCTTCGATCTGCGCCATGCGAATGGGCGGTGAGTAGTACTCGAGGTGCGTGGAGAGCACCCGCAGGGGCCCGAATGCGGTCTCGACCACCACCTCCACGGCGATGCGCGCCATGCTCGGCACCGACGGATCGGCCGGCCATGGCAGTGCGTGCCGGAACACCTGGTGCACGGGGAGGCGAGTGAAGATCGCGTTGCCGAACTGACTGCGTGCGCCGCGACCATCGTCCAGGTCCGTAGCCGGCCCGAAATGGCCTCGATATCCAGGCAGTGATTCGGAGAGCGCTGCCATCTGGTCCTCGCCGCCGCTGCCGGCGAGCCCGGGAAAGTTGATCGCCACCTCCTGGAGGCAGAGCACGTCGAAGTCGACGAGCTTCCGCGCGGTCGCGCCGATGCGCGCCGGATCGACCTGGCCATCGGTCCCGCGGCACCACTGGACGTTCCAGGTGATCAGGTTCACGGGTTCGACCCGTGTCAGCCGTTCTGAGTGTCAGCAGGCCCTAGCCCGTCAGCACTCGCGTGCCGCTTTCGGGCACGGCACCATGGGTGTGGCGGGACGCTTGGCGGGTGCAGGGACCGGAGGGGGCGTGCTCGCCTGGGGTGCCGCGCTGCTCTTGGCTGCAGCTGCCGGTGGCGTGGGGGCAGGGTCCTCGTACTGCGGCAGCACCTTGCCGCGGTTGTCGAACTCGGGGAGAGGCTTGCCGCGGACGCTGAAATCGTCCCGTAGCCGACTCGCAGCCTGGTACTCCGGCAGGATGTCGCTCTCCCGCGTCTCCTTGGACTGGGTCAGCGGAACGCCGGTGGGTGCCGGGACCGACGCGGCGGCAGGCTCATCGGCCCGCAGGGCATCGAAGCGCGCACGGCGTCGCTCCTGTATCCGGTTGCGTCCTTCGTAGATGCACTTGGGCACGCACGGTGACGGGCCGCCGGCGTACGGGTACGGATACACCGGGACCACGGCACCCAGGTAGGGGTCGTAAATGACCACTTGCGCGAACACGGGCAGCGCCCAGGCTGTCAGCGCAAAGAGGAGAAGTGTTCTCATGGGGGAATTTCGCTGTCTCGATGTCGGAATCGTGGGGTGACCAGGCAAACGCAAGGATCATCCCCGGACATGAAAAACCCCGCATGCGCGGGGTTTTTCGTGCTGCGCAAACGTCCCGCGGGCTAGGCGTGGGACGGTACGGGCCGCTCCACCTGTGGCGGGCTCGGGGTCGGTTGCGGAAGGGCTTCGCCGGCCTTGGCCGCCTTCTCGATCTCGTCGCGTTCCCGCTCCTGCGCGAGTTGCGCCCAGTACAGCCATTCGAACTCGAAGCACATGGCTACCTCCTTCAATGAATGGTCCTTGCATCACGCATTCACCCGAGTTTCTTGTTCTTGTTCGCTGCATGCTACGACCACGCCCCGGGCGTGGCAATCGCGTCCCGTGTTGCGGCGCGACACGGAACTCGGGAGGCAGCGCTGGAGGTCCCGAACCCTTTCGAGGACGAAGGGCGATCAAGCACCGGTCGGCGTCTCCGCCACTGGGCTTCCAGTCTTGCACGCCATGCCCGACACGCAAGCGACTGCGTACGGGTCGCCCCTCAACTCAGGCGGTGCGGAACCAGCGAAAGACCCTCAGGCCTGCCGGACGTGGTTCGAACGGAGTGACCGGTTGCGGCGCAGGGCCATGCCTATCGCCCCGGCGCCAGCCAGAAGGAAGGCAATCGAAGCAGGCTCCGGCACTGCCGTGACGGTCAGTACGGCACTGTACCCGGACGTGAATTCTTCCGGCGTGGTCCCCGCGATGCTCAGGAGATATCGCCTGCCGTTGAACGCTCCCGGATCCAGGCCGTTGGCCACGGGGGTCGAGAAAAATACGGTCTGATCCGGCCCGTCGAAGGCTATCACCCCGTAGTCCATGCCGTTCCATTGGGAGAGGATGATCGCCACGGGGATGGCGAAAGGTACCCCGGCAAGCGGCTCCGCTGAAAAGGAGATCGACACCTCGGGCGTGCCCGGTCCATCGATGTCGAACCCGAACACGTGGAGAAACTCGGTTCCGGCGAACAGGGGGACGTCGAACGGCAACTCCAGCACCCCGGGAACGGAACCCGGAAAGATGTTCCCGAAGTCGAAGGTATCGATCGCCCTCGCGGGCGTGGACCCGAGCAGGACGCCGAACGCCAGGAGGAAGTTTGCGAAACGCCAGAACTTAGCCATGTGGTCACCCCGATGCCATTGTTTCAGCAACAATTTTTCCGTCCGGACCAGCTGTCGAACTCGAGGCGAAACCTGCCTTCTTGTGAGTTTGAGTATCGAGCCGTCATTTTTGCAAGTCAAGGTTTGTCCGGTTCCGCACAGACCCGACGCGCTTCAGTACAGGAACCCCGTGACCAACCGAATGGCCAGGAAGTCGTCGCCGACACGAAACCCGATGCCGATGCGGTCCAGGCTGAAGCCCAGGATGTCGAAGGGTTTCGACGCGCCGAGCGTCATCGCGACCTCGTATTGCTGGTCCACGCGGCGCCGCTCGTTGGCGTCCAGAAAGAAATCGAGCCGGTTGAAGTACGCGTAGTAGATGAAATGCAGGCCGAAATTGGTCGGGCGGCCGAGCAGTTCCTTGCCCGTGGGCTGGATGAAGTTGAGGCCCATGGAAAAGATGCCGAGGTTCTGCGTCGCGCCGGTCGTCGTGTTGCTGCCGGCATACAGCAATGCATTGCCGAGGATGAATTCCCCTTGCCGCAGGGGCACGGTGTAGAGACTGCGTACGCCGACCTCCCAGATGCGGGAACCGACCCCCTCGCTGAAATCGTGACCGTAACCAAAGGAGCCCGTGGGCCGCAGCACCCATTGCGAGGACATCTGCCGCTCGAACTCGACGCCGGGCAGCACCGAAACGGCTGCGAAATTGCTGCGGTCGAGTACATCCTCGAACTGGTTCGGAACGCGGTAGACACCGACAGTGACTGGGAACTTGAGCCTGATGCCCCAGTGGTCCTCGTCGCTTTCGCGCAGCCGCAGGCCGAAGGGAAGGCGTGCAACGAGGACCGTCCGGTCGCCGATCTGGTAGACCCCGGTGCCGAACGTGGCCGCGTAGTACCAGTCGATGACCCGTTCGGCATTGATCTGCGTGAAATCGCGTGTCTGCGCCCGGGCTTCGCTCGCCGACAGCATCGCCAGCCAGACCAGCAACACGCTCCGTACCCATGTCGACAATGGCATCGTGAAGCCGACCGTCAGAGCGTGGACAGGAACCGGACGAGCGCCTCGCGGTCCTTCCTCGGAAGCCGGGCATAGCGCGACTTCGCCGTCCGGGCCTCGCCGTCGTGCCACAGGATCGCCTCCTCGACGGTGCGCGCACGACCGTCGTGCAGTAGTCGCGATCCTGATTCGACCGCCCGCGCCAGGCCCCAGAGCGGGGCGGTGCGCCAGGCGCGCGCGTCGGCGTCGAGTTCGGCCCCGAAATCCGCGAGCCCCTCGCCCAGATCGTGCAGCAGCAGGTCGGTGAAGGGTTGGGCACCCGGCGCCGAGGCGCCGAGCCAGTGGCATCCCGAGCAGTTGACGGTGTGGAACACCGATTCGCCACGTAGCACGGCCGGATCCGACGCCTCACGTCGGGTCGGTGGCGGAATCCGTTGTACGTGGAAGGCAAGATCGTCCAGCTGTTCGTCGCTCAACTCCGGCTTGGGCGTCACAGGCTGCTGCGCGCAGGCGCGTTGTACCGGCGGGCAATTGGCATCTGGAAACAGGTTCGAGGTCACGCCGAGATCTTCGTGCATCGCGACGGCGATCTGTTGCCGGATCGAGGGCTCGGTCGCCTTCAGCCCGAACCGGCCGATCGCGGTCCGTCCGTCGGTTCGGTCGGTCACTCGATGGAGGCTTCCGCGGATGCCGTCACCTCGGTCGCGAGTGCTCGAGGCGATCAGTTCCGCTTCCGGAATGGCTTCGAGCAGGCCGAGCCCGGCCAGGCCCGGCGCCACTCTCGCAGACAGCGACGTGTCCTTTCCGAACTCGCCGAAGGCGAGCCGGCGAACCTGCACGCGCGGCCGCCGCAAGGCCACGATGGTCCCGTCGGCAAGGGCCACGCTCGTGGCGATCCATTCGATCGTGGCCTCCCCCTCCGCCGGCACCTTGCCGAGCGTGCCCTGGGGTTGAAGCTGCCGCCCATAGGCAGGATGCGGTCGCGATGCGCCGGCCTCCGGCACCGAAATCCGCAGGAGCATCGAACGCATCGGCTCGTCCGGTGATTCGGGCGGTGCGCCGCGACCGTAGCCGGCGTGGCAATCCGTGCAGGCTTCGCCATTCGAGGTCGGTCCCCGTCCCCACGGACCGAAGGCGGACGGTGCCACGACCCAGCGTTGCTCGAAGATGTTTCGGCCGCGCTCGTCGCGCTCGCGCAGTGCGGCGTCATCCCCGGAAATCGTGATGCCTGCGGTCGCGAACGATGACAGTGCGAGGCAGGCCAGCGCAGTGACCGGGACACGCATCGATCAGCCGATGAACTCCGTCACCAGTGCGTTGAACTTGCGCGGATTCTCCATGAACATGAAATGGCTGCCGCCTTCGCCGGCGCCGAAGATCTCCACCTTGGCACCTCGGATCTGGCGCGCGATCCAGCGCTGGCTGTTCGGGTGGAAGAAGCTCGCCTCGCCGCCGACCACCAGGGTGGGCACGTCGATGCGTGGAATCGTGTCGCGCCAGTCCTGGGTGCAGTGGTCGATCAGCAGTCGCGCCGCGGCGGGACGCGGCATCTTGAGATTTTCCTTGAGCACCCAGGCGAGTTCCTCCGGCGCGACCCCCTTGGTGAAGAACAGTCCGTTGACGAAGCCGGCCGTGGTTTTTTCGCCCTCGGGTCCGGCCAGGCCGGCGCAGGTGTCATACAGGGCCTTGCCGTCGAACAGCGCACCCGACTCCTGTTTCTGCTCGTCGGTCCAGCCGGGCCAGAAGGTCACCGTCGGCGCCTGGTCCACCAGCACCAGCTTGGAGATGTGGTCGCCGCCATAGCTGTCCCAGTAGCTCCAGATGACGGAGCAACCCATGGAATGGCCGGCGAGCACCACGTCGTTCAGCCCGACGTCGTGCAGGAAATCATGCAGGTCGTCGGCGAGCCGGGCGATGCGGTAGCCATGCGCGGGCTTGTCCGAGTCGCCGTGGCCGCGCATGTCCACCGCGATCACGCGGTACTTCGACGAGAGGCCTTCGATCTGGTGCTTGAACATCGCGGCAGTCTGGGACCAGCCGGGAATCAGGACGAGCGGCCTGCCCTGGCCCTTCTCGATGAAGTTGAGCTTGATGCCGTCGCCGGTGGCGGCTTGCTCCGGATCCGCCCGTGCAGGCGTGGCGATACCGGTGCCTACGGTCGCGGCGGCAAGACCGGCTGCACTGGCGATGAACTGGCGACGCGACGGCAAGCTCGGTTCCTGATCTGACTCGATCTTCATGGCTCCTCCTCGTCCGTGGGAATGGTGCGCCGCCGCTGTATCGCAACGGTCGCTTCGACGAGGTTAGCGGAACCGGCGATGCGGCACAAAGGGTCCCGTGTGGCCCCGATTCAGCGCGTCGTGAACGCGAAGTCGATCATCCGAGGACGGGAGAGGTGCGCCGTCTCGGCCGTGGCCCGTACCAGCAGCGTCTCCCACATCTCCTCGACCGGCATGGCGTAGATCACATCGGCTTCCGCGGGCAGCACGAACCAGTCGCCGCGCTCCACTTCCGCATCGAGCTGGCCTTCGGCCCAGCCGGAATAGCCGACGTAGAAGCGCTGCGTGGAGCCTTGTGCGGGTTTCGTCATCAATTCGTCGAAGAGCTTGCCGTCGGCGGAGAGATAGATGTCTTCAACCACCGGCAGCGCCTTGACCGGGTGTTCGGGTGACCGAAACAGGAACAGGATGGCATCGGGCTGCACGGGCCCGCCCGAGTACACCGTGTCCTCGCGGTCCTTGATCGCCGGGCTTTCCTCGAACAGCGTCCCGAGCGTCACGCCGATGGGGCGGTTTAGCACCACGCCCATGGGCCCCGTGTCCTGCGGGAACGTGACGACGACGACGGTCCGGGCGAAGTCCGAACCGTCGAGCCGGGGATGCGCCACGAGCAGCACCGCCTGCTCGCTGTCCTCGACGCCCGCCGCAGCGAGCGCCGGCAGCAGCAACAGCAGGGCGGCAAGGCGTTTCACGCGCAGGTCACTCGACGATGGCTCCGTAGACCACATCGCGCAGCGCAGCCCGGTACGCCGCTCGCCGGGTAGGCTCCGTCGTCATGAAGACCACGACGAGTTGCTCCTTCGGATCGATCCAGAAAGCGGTGCCGGCGTATCCGCCCCAATAGAAGTCGCCGACGGATCCCGGCAGGGCTGACATGCCGCGTTCGGTGCGCACGCCGAAACCGAGTCCGAAGCCGTAGCCGGGTCCAGGCAGGAAAGTCCCGCGGGCGATGCCGCCGTGCACGTGATCGGAAGCCGCGTACGCCAGCGTGCGCGGCCCGATGATGCGCTTGCCCTCCAGCGTGCCGCCATCGAGCAGCGATTGGGCGAAGCGAAGGTAGTCGGCTGCGGTACCGGCCAGTCCATGACCACCGGCGAAGAACACCTGGGGCTGCGTGAAGTCGATCAGTTCGGGCGTCTGGCTGGTGTAGGGATCGGGCTGGGGTTGGGCCAGCCGGCCCACCTTTGCCGCCGGCAGCGAGAAGGCAGTGTCGGTCATTCCGAGCGGCTGGAAGATGCGCTCCGCCAGCACTGCGTCCAGCGTCTTGCCCGCGGCCACCTCGACCACGCGGCCGAGTACGTCGGTGGAGTGACCGTACTCCCAGAGCGTACCGGGTTCCGCCACGAGGGGGATCTTGGCGAGCGCCTTGGTGAAATCGGCCAGCACCCATTTCTGCGACCAGATGCCCGCCTCCTGGTAGAGCTTCTGCACCTGCGTCTTCGTCGACAGCGGCGGGCCGTAGGTGAAGCCGGAGGTGTGCCGCAGCAGGTCCTGCACGGTAATCGGGCGCTTCGCCGGCGCGGTGGTATAGATCTGCACGCCCGAGACCGGATCGTAGACTTCGGAGGCGACCTTCATGTCCTTGAACTCGGGCAGGTACTTGGCGATCGGCTCGTTGAGAGCGAGCACGCCGTCTTCCACGAGTGACATCGCCGCGATGCTGACGATGGGCTTGGTCATAGAGTAGAGACGGAAGATCGAATCCTCTGCCAGCGCCTCGGCCTTCGCCGAATCGCGAAAGCCCTGGGTATTGGCGTAGACGAGCTTGCCCTTGCGCGCGACCAGCGTCACGGCGCCGGGGATCTCCTTCTTGTCGATCCATTGCTTGACGACGGCCGTGAACTTCTCGAGGCGTGCGGATGAAAGTCCGACCTCTTCCGGCGTCGCCTTGGGCAGCGGCGTGGCGAAGGCCGGCAGGGCGAGCGCGAGAGTGACCAGCGCCGCGGCGAGTTTCGATGGGATGTTGCGCATGGATTCCTCCAGATTCGTCTTGTGGTTGGTGCGTCGTGACGGCGACTCTACACCACGCCACATCCGGCCCGCGAAGGGCTAGAATTTCGGCTTGACCGACGAGGAGACTTAGGACATGAACCTGATGGCGGAAGCGAAGGCGCTGGACGTGCGGTCCCGGGTCAGTGCCGAGGAATGGCGGCTGCGAGTGGATCTCGCCGCGGCGTACCGGCTGCTCGCGCTGTATCGCTGGGACGACCTGGTGTTCACCCACATCTCCGCGCGCATCCCGGGACCGGAGCATCACTTCCTGATCAACCCCTACGGCGCGATGTTCGAGGAGATCACGGCTTCCAGCCTGGTGAAGATCGATCTCGACGGCAACGCGGTGATGGATACGCCGTTTGCCGTCAACCCGGCCGGGTTCGTCATTCACAGCGCCATCCACGCCGCGCGCGAAGACGCGCAATGCGTCCTGCATACGCACACCGCAGCGGGTATCGCGGTCTCCGCGCAGAAGGCGGGGCTGCTGCCGATCTCGCAGCAATCGGTCTTCCCGCTCTCGTCGCTCGCGTACCACGACTACGAAGGTGTCGCGCTCAACGAGGACGAGAAGCCGCGCCTGGTCCGCGATCTCGGCGACAAGACCTACCTGATCCTGCGCAACCACGGCCTGCTCACGGTGGGGCAGACCATTGCCGATGCGTTCCTCTCCATGTACACGTTGCAGCGCGCGTGCGAGATCCAGGTCGCGGCACAGGGCGCGGGGGCGGAGCTCATCCCGGTACCCCAATCGATCGTCGACGGGGCCGAGATGTTTCGCAAGGTCGGGACGCGCGGTCTCGGCGGGCAGCTCGTCTGGCCGGGCCTGCTGCGCAAGCTCGATCGCATCGACACGTCTTACGCAAGCTGATGTTCGACGCGCTGGCCGAACGGAAGATCCTCGAAGCCCAGGCGCGCGGCGAGTTCGACGCCTTGCCGGGCACCGGCCAGCCGCTCGAGCTGAACGAGGATCCGCTCGTGCCCGAAGAGGTAAGGGTGGCATGGCGCGTCCTCAAGAATGCAGGCTTCGTTCCGCCCGAGGTCGAAACGCAGCGGGAGATCCGTTCCCTGTCGAGCCAGGTGCGGGAGACCACCGATGATGCCGCACGCGATCGGGCAATGCGCAAGCTGCAGGCGCTGAGCCTCGCGCTGGCCGAGTCGCGGGGCGGTCGTTTCCGAGGGTTGCAGGCCGAACCGCGCTACTACGCCCGGATCGTGAACCGGCTCGCGTAGGCCGCCCCGATGGCCGAAGCTGCCACTGCGCAACCGCAGCTGTTCGCGATGGGCGATCGAGCCCTGGTGGCGGAGTATGGCCGGAGCCTCAGCACCGCGGTCAACGCGAGAGTGCGGGCGGCCGCCGAGTACCTGCTCTCGCATCCGCTGCCCGGCGTCACCGACGTGGTACCCGCCTTCGCCGCGCTCACCGTGCATTTCGATCCGTTGCACGTCGCGGCACACTATCGATCGACCGATCCGCTCGAGTCGATGCGTGACGCGCTTCAGCACGCACTCGCTCGCGCACCGGAGGCGCCCAGGCACAAGCCTCGCACCATCGAGGTTCCGGTGTGCTACGGCGGCGAATTCGGCGAGGATCTCGAGGCCGTCGCGAGGCGCTGCGGACTTTCCACGGAAGACGTCGTGACGATCCATGGCGCCCCTGTCTATCAGGTGCACGCGCTGGGGTTCGTACCGGGCTTCGCCTACCTCGGAGGGATGGACCGGCGCATCTCGGCACCGCGCCTGGATGAACCGCGCAAGCGGGTTCCGGCCGGCAGCGTCGGCATCGGTGGCGACCAGACCGGCGTCTATCCCTGCGAGACTCCCGGCGGCTGGAACCTGATCGGTCGCACGCCGATCGCGCTGTTTCGAATCGAAGCGGAGCAGCCCTCGCTCATCGGGGCTGGCGACCATGTGCGCTTCATCGCCATCGGCGCCCGGGATTTCCAGGCGCTGCGGGAGAAATAGCGAATGGGCATCGCGATCGAACATCCGGGCCTGTTCACGACCATCCAGGATCTCGGCCGCGTCGGCCTCCAGCATCTCGGTGTGCCGGTCAACGGCGCCATGGACGAGACCTCGCATCGCATGGCGAACCTGCTCGTCGGCAATCCGGAGGACGAGGCGACGCTCGAGATCACGCTGAGCGGCCCGCGCCTGCACTTCCAGGAAGATGCGGTGATCGCCGTGTGCGGCGCGAACATGGCGCCCATGATCGACGGCGAACCGCTGCCCATGTGGCGACCGGTCCGCGTGCTCGCCGGCGCGCGCCTGCTGTTCGGTCGACCGCAGATCGGCTGTCGCACGTACCTCGCCGTGGCTGCGGGGTTCGATATTCCCACCGCACTGGGGAGCCGGTCGACCGCGGTACGGGGTTCCTACGGCGGCTTCAACGGCCGGGCGTTGCGCAAGGGCGATGTGTTGCCGCTGCGTTCACCGGAGGAAGCCCATACCGCTCGCTGGGTAGGGCTGCTAGCACGTCGCCAGCATCGCATCGCGTATCCGAACTGGTCGGTGAGTCGCCACAAGATGCCCTATCGGGTATCGCCACAGCCGTTGCGCATCGTGCCCGGCCGCCATTGGCAGAACTTTCCCGTGGCCATGCGCGAGCAACTGACTTCGGCGGAATACCGTGTGGGCAACGATTCGGATCGCATGGGCTATCGCCTGACCGGACCGGCACTCGACGCGCGCAGGAGCCATGACGTGCTGTCCGAGGGCATGGTCATGGGCGCGGTCCAGGTGCCGCCAGGCGGGCAACCGATCATCCTGATGGCCGATCGGCAGACGACCGGCGGCTATCCCGTGATCGCGGTGGTGATCGGCGTGGACCTGCCCGTGGTCGCGCAACTGGCGCCCGGCGAGACGTTGCGCTTCAAGCTCGCAGCACCCGGCGAAAGCTACGCCGCCGCGGTCGCGCGGGAGCAGCAGCTGGAACTCGTGCGGCAGGCGCTCGCGGTGCGATTGCGATGATGCGCACAGTGGATCTCAACGCCGATGTAGGCGAGGGCATGGACGGCGACGCCGAACTGCTCGCGATCGTCACTTCCGCGAACATCGCCTGCGGCCTGCACGCCGGAGACGCGGACACCATGGCGCGGACGGTGGAGTACTGCATGGCGCACGGCGTCGCGATCGGTGCGCATCCATCGTTCGATGACCGCGAGGGTTTCGGACGCCGCGAGATGAATATCCCGGCCGACGAGGTGCGCGAACTCGTGCTGCACCAGATCGAGATGCTGGCCGTCATCGCTCGACGGGCCGGTGCCCGGCTGAGTCACGTCAAGGCACATGGGGCGCTGTACAACCAGGCCGCGCGTCAGGCGACCCTGGCTCGGGCGATCGCCGAAGCGGTGCACGAATTCGATCGACATCTCGTGCTCGTCGGGCTCGCGGGCAGTGCGCTCATCGCTCAAGGTGAGGCAGCCGGCCTGCGCGTGGCGAGCGAAGTGTTCGCCGATCGGGCGTATCGCGCCGATGGTTCGCTGGTTCCGCGCTCGCAAACCGGTTCGGTCATCGAGGATGGCGCCCTGGTCGTCGAACGCGCGCTCGGCATGGTGCGCAACGGAGCGGTCCGCAGCATCGACGGTGTCGAAGTACCGATTCGCGCCGAGACCATCTGCGTGCACGGCGATACGCCCGGCGCGGCAGCGCTCGCCCGGGCCTTGCGCGACGCGCTCGTCGCGGTGGGCACCGACGTTCGCCGGGCGGCGTGAACGTTGGCCGCGGCGCGGCGTCGAAGGGATGGACACTTTCGAGGGTCGTCACCATGCACGGGTATCTGGCCGCAGCCTTCCTGCTTCTGATCGGCGCGTGCGCCACCACGCCGCGGCCGAACTATTCGGCTGACCCGAACTTCCGCAAGGCCCACCTCACCTGCCATCAGCAGATGATGGCGGCGAGCAACGTGGGTTGGGGAACGACACCCAACCGCCATCAGTACTTCATGTGCATGAAGGCGAAGGGCTACGACGTGTGAAACTCAGAAGTTGATGCCATAGCCCAGGTACGCGATGGGCTGGAACCGAGTCTCCACGATGGGACTGTCCGCCGCCTCGCTGCCCAGCCAGTTTCCAATGACACCGAAGAGCAGGGAACCTCGGCCGAGCAGGTAGACTCCGTTAACGCCCAGTTGCAGATTGGTGGTTGCGCCCGCGGTGTAGGCGGGGCGTGTCGCCGTGACCTCGCTTGTCCGTACCCCGAAGTAATAGTCGTTGGTCTTGGCGGCGAACCATTGCGCGCCGAGCACGCCGTTCAGTCTCAACGCTCCGCCGCCTTGCATCCGTGTCAGCGGCCGCACGAACTGCAACTGCGCCGTCTGACCGTTGCTGGCGCCGGTGATGTCCTGGTAGAGATTGGCGTTGAATACGCCGATGGGCGTCCTGACCTGGAGATTCGGTCCGGCCTCCAGGGAGAACTGGCGCCGCTCCATGCCTTCGACACGTGTATCGGCCTTTGCTTCCCACCCGAAGCGCGGTTCGATGGCGAGTCCGAAGCGGATGGTCTTGTCGTCGCTATCGACCAGCCACACGCCCGCCTGCAGCGCGTTGATGAACACGGTGTCCTTGTAGGACGCCCTCACGATCGGCAACACGAGGCCGCGAAAGTCCTGCGAACCGGAAAACTCGGGGAACACCCCTGCCCCGATGCCGATCAGGTTGAAACTCCGGGCGACCGGAACCGGCGTAAGGTCTTGGCGAGGGGTGTCCGTCCCGGATGGGTCGGCATGCGCATCGGGGAACAGCGCGGGCAGGGCAAATACAGCGACAGCGACGAGCGACCGCATGCAACCTCCGGGGCAAACTTTGATGGCGATGAACGAGACCGCCGCTCTGACTCGCCAACGAGGCAGCGGGTTCCCCGGGGTACCGCCGACGAGCCAGCCAGGTCAGATGCCGAGGACCGTCTCGGGCGCGATCCAGTTCTTGCCGAGATCTTCGGCGAGCGCTCGGTAGGTGATCTCGCCATTCATGACCTGCAATCCGCCGCGCAGGCCGGCATCTTCGGACATCGCGCGACGCCACCCCGAATCCGCCAGTTTCACGACGTAGGGCAGCGTGGCTTGCGTCAGTGCCAGCGTGGAGGTCCGCGCAACGGCGCCCGGCATGTTCGGCACGCAGTAGTGCAACACGCCTTCCTCGACGTAGATCGGGTCTGCGTGCGAGGTCGGTCGTGACGTTTCCGCACAGCCGCCCTGATCGATGCCCACGTCCACGAACGCGGAGCCCGGCCGCATCGTGCGCAGCATCGCGCGCGTCAGCAGTTTCGGCGATTGCTTGCCGGGCACCAGCACCGCACCGATGATCAGATCCGCGTCCTTCGTGTGGCGGGCGATAGCGTCCGGTTCCGCGAAACAGGTCTTGAGTCTCGGTCCGAAGATCTCCTCGAGTTGCCGCAGCCGCGGGAGACTGACGTCGAAAATGGTCACGTCCGCGCCGAGGCCCACGGCCGCCCAGGCGGCGTGCGTGCCGACCGTGCCGCCGCCCAGGATCACTACCTTGCCGGGCGGCACGCCCGGGACACCGGAGAGCAGCACGCCGCTGCCGCCCTGCGGCAGCATCAATGCCCACGATCCCATCTGGATCGACAGGCGGCCTGCGACTTCCGACATCGGGATGAGCAGAGGCAGTCCGCCGCGCGTATCGGTCACGGTCTCGAACGCGATGCCGACCGTATTCGATTGCATCAGTCCATCGGTGACGTCGGGGCAGGTGACCAGGTGCAGGTACGCGAACAGCACCAGGTCCTTGCGGAAGAATCCGAGTTCCGCAGGCTGCGGTTCCTTGACCTTGACGACCAGGTCGCAGGCCCAGGTTTCCGCTGCGGTCGCGACGACCTTCGCGCCGGCCGTGCGGTAGGCGTCGTCGGGAAAGCCGATCCGTGTTCCGGCCTGCGTCTGGACGAGCACCTCGTGGCCGTGGCTCGAGAGCAGGCTGGCACCTGACGGCGTCAGCGCCACGCGGTATTCGTGGTTCTTGATTTCCTTGGGGATGCCGATGCGCATCGCTCACCTCATTCGACAATGAAACAGCGGACTTCGTGTTCCGATCCTAACCGGAAGCAATGACGGGCGCCGAACGTCGGTGAATCCTGAAAACAAGAAAGGCGCCTCGAGGCGCCTTTCCGGTTCGAACCGTTTCCCGGTTCACATCATGGCCGTTGGTGTCTCGAAGTCAGCCGCCGATCACTTCCTGCCGCTGCTCCCCGAGCCCGTCGATGCCCACCCGCATCACATCGCCGGCCTTCAGGAACACGGAGGTCGGCTTGATGCCCATGCCCACGCCGGGCGGGGTGCCGGTCGTGATGATGTCGCCGGGCTTCAGCGTGTAGAGGAAGCTCACATAGGCGATCAGCTGGCGCACGTTGAAGATCATCGTCTTGGTGGAGCCGGTCTGCATGCGCTTGCCGTTCACGTCCAGCCACATGGCGAGATTCTGCGGGTCCTCGATTTCGTCGCGCGTCACCAGCCAGGGGCCGATGGGTCCGAAGGTGTCGAAGCCCTTGCCCTTGTCCCAGGTCTGGCCGCGCTCGAGTTGCCATTCGCGTTCGGACACGTCGTTGCAGATCAGGTAGCCGGCGACGTAGTCGAGCGCATCGGCCTCGGCGACGCTCTTGGCGGTCTTGCCGATGACGAAGGCGAGTTCCACCTCCCAGTCGCCCTTGACCGAGCCGCGCGGCAGCACGACGGTGTCGTTCGGGCCGGAGATGCAGGACGTGGCCTTGGTGAAGACCACGGGTTCCTTCGGAATCGGCATGTTCGATTCCTTCGCGTGATCGGAATAGTTGAGTCCGATCGCGATGAACTTGGCGACGTTCGCCACCGGCGGGCCGAAGCGCGGGGAGCCGGCGACCTTCGGCAGCGATTCGAGGTTGAGCGCGCGCAGCTTGGCGAGCGAGGCGTCGCTCAACGTGCTGCCGTCGATGTCGCGAATGACGCCAGACAGATCGCGGATCGCTCCGCTCGCGTCCAGCACGCCCGGTTTTTCCTGCCCGGCATCTCCGAATCGAACCAGTTTCATTGTCTTGCCTCCCCAATCAAGCGCAGGAACGAACCTGCTTATTGTCGAATGCTTTCGTAGAGCCTAGATGGTGATCCCGCCGTCCACGATCACGGCCTGCCCGGTCATGAACACCGATTCGTCCGAGGCGAGATACACCGCGATGCCGGTCAGTTCGTCCGGCGTGGCGAGCCGCCCCATGGGCTGGCGGGCAATGAAGTCCTTGCGCGCCTGATCCGGATCGGCGAATGCGTTGATGCGATCGCCCAGCGACGGCGTGTCAACCGTGCCCGGGCAGATGGCATTCACGCGGACGCCACGCTTCACGTAGTCCATGGCCAACGCCTTCGTCATGCCGATCACGGCCGCCTTCGAAGTGCCGTAGACGAAGCGATTGGCGATGCCCTTGATGCTGCCGGCGACCGAGGCCACGTTGATGATCGAGCCACGACCTGCGGCCAGCATGCCGGGCAGGAAGCTGCGGATCACCACGTAGTGGCTGCGGACATTGAGATTCATCGAGAAATCCCAGTCCTTGTCCGAGCACTCCTGGATCGTCCCGTGATGAACGAAGCCGGCGCAGTTGAACAGAATGTCGGGAGTGCCGATCTGGGCGGCGAGCGCCGCGACGTCGCCGTCCTTCAGCACGTCGAGCCGACGAACCTCGATGCCGGGCGTGCCCTTCAGTTCGCCGAGTTTCGCTTCGTTGATGTCGGTCGCCCAGACCTTGGCGCCCTCGCGCGCGAAAGCGAGCGCCGTCGCACGGCCGATGCCCTGCGCAGCCGCCGTGACGAATGCGGTCTTGCCTTCGAGTCTTCCCCCCACGTCGCTCCCCTCGTGTCCGGCCTTTTTTGTGAGCGCGGAAGTATGCCACAGCACCGCCTCGTCCCGGACGCAGCGCGGGATTGAATGGATCCCCAGGGAAAGCTCGTGGCCGCTTCTCGCCTGCCATGCCCGGAGCTCGCGCGGGCCTATAATCCCACCCTTGCTTCGGAGACGGGTGCGGCGGGCGCGACTGGCGCACCGACCGGATCCGATCCAGCTCGACACGAGGAGACAACCATGCTGCAAGCCGCCGACCTGACCATCCGCCTCAACGCCGCCGACGACGTGGTCATCGCGCGCGTCGACCTCCCTGAAGGCACCGAGATCATCAAGGAGAAGATCCGCGTTTCGGTGCGGGTCCCCGCAGGGCACAAGGTCGCCACCCACGACATTGGCACGGGCGATCCGGTGCGCCGCTACAACCAGATCATCGGGTTCGCTTCACGGCCCATCAAGGCCGGCGAGCACGTGCACGTCCACAACCTGAGCATGGGCAATTTCGAGCGCGACTACGCGTTCGGGGCTGACTACAAGCCTACCGAGTTCGTACCCAACCCTGCGACCTTCGAGGGCTACCTCCGCAAGGACGGCCGGGTCGCGACGCGCAACTACATCGGCGTCGTGTCCAGCGTGAACTGTTCGGCGCACGTCTCGCGCATGGTCGCGAAGTATTTCACCGACGAGATCCTCGCCGACTATCCGAACATCGACGGCATCGTGCCGATCACGCACAAGACCGGCTGTGGACACGCTTCCGATGGCGAGCCGGTGCAGATCCTGCGGCGCGTGCTCGGCGGCTACGCCACGCATCCGAACATGTTCTCCACGCTGATGATCGGTCTTGGCTGCGAGGCGAACCAGATCAACGACCTGCTCGCCGCGCAGGGACTGAAGCGCACCGACCAGCTGCAGGCCTTCACCATCCAGGACACCGGCGGGACCGGCAAGACGGTGAAGGAAGGCATCGCGCGGATCAAGGAGATGCTGCCCGAGGCGAACAAGGTCGGCCGCACCACCATGCCCGCGAGCCATCTGATCCTCGGCCTCCAGTGCGGCGGCTCGGACGGCTATTCCGGCATCAGCGCCAACCCGGCGCTCGGTGCCGCCGTTGACCTGCTCGTGCGCCATGGCGGTACGGCCATCCTGTCCGAGACGCCTGAGGTTTACGGTGCCGAACACCTGCTCACGCGCCGCGCGGTCTCGCGCGAGGTCGGAGAGAAGCTGGTCACGCGCATCAAGTGGTGGGAGCAGTACACCGAGAGGCTCGGCGGCGAGATGAACAACAATCCTTCGCCCGGCAACAAGGCCGGCGGCCTGACCACCATCCTCGAGAAATCGCTGGGTGCCGTGGCCAAGGGCGGTACCACGGCAATGGTGGACGTGTATGAATATGCGCAACGCGTCACGGCGAAGGGTTTCGTGTTCATGGACACCCCCGGCTACGACCCCGTGTCGGCCACCGGCCAGGTCGCCGGCGGCGCGAACATGATCTGTTTCACCACGGGCCGCGGCTCGGCCTACGGCTGCAAGCCTTCGCCCTCGCTCAAGCTCGCAACCAATTCCGCGCTCTTCAACCGCCAGGAAGAGGACATGGACATCAACTGTGGTGTCATCGTCGACGGCAAGGCCTCGATCCAGGAGGTGGGCCAGCAGTTCTTCGAGATGATCCTCAAGACCGCGTCGGGACAAAAGTCGAAGAGCGAACAGTGGGGCTATGGCGAAGACGAATTCGCTCCCTGGATCCTCGGCCCCACCATGTGAAGTATTGAAGACGGAGCACGCACGTGGCGGACGACTTCGGTTCCAAGGACCTGATGGATTTCTTCCAGAAGATGTGGAATCCGACTTCGTTCCCGCTTCCCGGCATGTTTCAACCCACGATGAACGTGGAAGACGTCGAGAAGAAGCTCGCCGAGCTGCAGGCGGTAGAGACCTGGCTCAAGATGAACCTGTCGTTTCTCCAGATGACGATCAAGACGCTGCAGATGCAGAAATCCGCACTCGACGCGCTGCACGAGTCGGCCAAGGCGGCGGGCAGTTCGGGTAGTGAGACTTAACGTTCCGCCGGTGGCGGTGTTCCCCGCGCTGGACACGGTGCCCGTGCGCGGCATCGACGGTGCGCGGGTCGTGCAACCGGTGAACAACGAAGACCGGGGCAATCGTGAACCGCCTGCGCCCCCGCCGGAGTCGCAGACCTATCGCAGGGTGCCCGGCGTACCGGGTTTCCTGGAGCAGCGGGCGATGGCGCGTCGCAGCCTCGAGCGCCGGCAGCAGCAGCGTCCGGTCCTGCTCGACACGCGTACCGGCGAGGATCGACGCAAGGAGTCTCGTCGCGAGCGGGACGAGGCTCCGCAGTCGGTGGACATCAAGGCGTAGAAGCGAGCCGCGCTGCGCTACAGCGGTGGCAGCGCCACGCCGATCTGCTCGAGAATGCCGCGCGGAGCCCCACCCGGCATCGGATCCGGACGCAGTTCCGTCAACAGGTCGTCGGCGACGCGGTAGCGGAAGTACTGATCGGGAATGCGCACCTTGCGTCCCATCGGTGCGATCGGTGCCATGCCGGGAAACACGAACACGCCGGTGTGGGTTCCGCTCTGCCGCCACAGCACCGCGAGCAGGTCGCCGTGCCATTCGGGCGGCTCATGGTCGTAGTTCCAGTCCGGAAAGCCCGTGTAGAGCGCACGCAGGAAGGGCAGGAACTCCGGTTTCGTCAGCACCTTGCCCCCGGAAAATACCTGCAGGCCTTCGGCCATGGTCGCGCCGATGCGATCCACGTCGTGCGCCTTCAGGCCGGCGATGTATTCGAGGAAGATGGGTGGGATCGGTTTCATGCGTCGAGTTCCAGGGTTTGCGCGATGACCGGCAGGTCACTCGCATCGTCGAATTCCGCACCGGCTTCGCCATAGCTCGCCAGCGTATCGTAGGCGATGCGGGTCCGCGCGCCCTTGCGCACGACGACGATCGTGGACATCAGCGTTGCATCCCGGCGAAACGCGCCACCGCCGCGACCAGGTGCGCGCGGATGCCGGGGTCCCAGGCGGAGTGACCCGCATCCGGCACCACGACGAGTTCGGCTTCCGGCCAGGCGCGCTTCAGGTCGAAGGCGGAGACCGCCGGACAGACCATGTCGTAGCGTCCCTGCACGATGCTGCACGGCAGGTGGCGGATTTTTCCGATATGGGACAGCAGGCTGTCGGCGGGCATGAAGATGTCGTTCGTGAAGTAGTGCGCCTCGATTCGCGCGAGCCCGAGCGCGACGCCGTCGTCGCCGAAATGCCGCATCGCGTCCTCGCTCGGCAGCAGCGTGGAGCACGCACCTTCGTACAGGCTCCAGCTGCGGGCCGCGGGCATGTGCACGGCGGGGTCGGGGTGTTCCAGGCGCACGCGGTAGGCGGCCAGCAGATCGCCCCGCTCGGCCTCTGGAATGAAGCCGGCAAAACGTTGCCAGATGTCCGGAAAGACATTGCGCATGCCGTAGAGAAACCATTCGATCTCCGACGGACGGCACAGAAAGATTCCTCGCAGCACGAATCCCAGGCAGCGCCCGGGATGCGCTTCGCCATAGGCGAGCGCCAGGGTCGAGCCCCAGGAGCCGCCGAAGACGAGCCAGCGCTCCACGCCAAGATGCACGCGCAGGCGCTCGATGTCGGCGATCAGGTGCGGCGTGGTGTTGTCGGCGATTTCGCCCAGCGGTGTCGATCGCCCCGAACCGCGCTGGTCGTAGATGACGATGCGATAGCGCGCCGGATCGAAGAAGCGCCGGTGCGAAGGACTCGCGCCCGAGCCCGGCCCTCCATGCAGGAAGACCACCGGAATGCCGTCCGGATTGCCGCTCGTCTCCCAGTACATCGAATGCCGGCCGTCGAGGTCGAGGCGGCCCGTGGCATGGGGCTCGATCTCGGGAAACAGTTCGGTGCGCGGAGCGTTCGCGGAGATGTCGTTCATCGGTCGCCCTACAGTCGTCGCACGTTGAAGCCGCGTGCGCGCAACAACTCCACGATGCCGGAGCTGCCGGTCAGATGGCCCGCACCCACCCCGACCAGCACGATTTCCGGACGACCCAGCATCTGAACGACCTTGTCGGTCATGGCGCGGTTGCGCCGATCGAACAGCGCGTCCTTCAGATCGGTTCCCGTGCGACCGGGCATGGTCTTGAGATCCCGCAAGGCGGCTTCGTCGAGGCGCGACGCGTCGCCGGCGCGCCACGCGTCGACCATGGATTCGAGGTCGCGCTTGAGCGTGCCGGACTTCATGCCCTTTACCGTGCTCTCCAGCATGGCGACCTGCGTCGCCTTCGACATGCCGTCCAGCAGTGCGAGCTGCATCGCCATGGACTCCAGTTCGACGATGCGTTTGCCGTCGCGCCGTGCGCGGGTGGCGAGGTGCATGTCGACTCCGAGCGAAACGTCGAAGCCGAGCCGGCCGACTTCCACCATCGTGAGCGTCATCGAAACCATGTAGGGCTTCATGCCCTGCGCCAGCTCGATCGGCAGGCCGCTCGCCGCGAGTGCATCGCGCACGTCGCGGAACAGCGGGGGCGGCACGTTGTTTTCCAGCGTCTCGGGTGGCTGGTACATCACCGTCCCCATGGCGCTCAGCATGCCGGCTGGATCGGTGGGGTCGGCCTCGAGGGCGATGACTTGCGCACGGGCGTAGGCGTTCTCGATGACGGATGGCAACGGGTACATCGCACGGCTGCCCACGTGAATCGTGCCGAGCAGGTAGACCGTGGTCGACGGCGACGTCACCTCCCAGAGCAGCGCGCCACCGCTTTGCGCAGCGACGGACTGCGTGCCAGCAGCGACCAGCAACGCGGCAGCGAGCGACAGCAGTCGGGCGATCAAGCGGGTTTCCTCCAGTGTGCGCGGTACCGCGGCGGACGCGGTCGCGAAAAGGACGGGGCGTATACTCCGTGACCTCGTCGCGCCGCGCAAGAACTCCGCATCCATGGACGAATCGCTCAAGAAATCCGCACTCGACTATCACCGTCTTCCGACCCCCGGCAAGATCTCCATCCTGCCCACCAAGGGCCTCATCAATCAGCGCGATCTCGCGCTCGCGTACTCGCCCGGCGTGGCCTTCGCCTGCCACGAAATCGTCGCCGATCCCGCCAATGCGCGGGCCTACACCTCGCGCGGCAACCTGATCGGCGTGGTGACCAACGGCACTGCCGTGCTCGGACTCGGTGCCATCGGTCCGCTCGCCGCGAAACCGGTCATGGAAGGCAAGGCGGTGCTGTTCAAGAAGTTCGCGGGCATCGACTGCTTCGACATCGAGATCAACGAACGCGATCCGGACAAGCTGGTGGACATGATCGCCGCGCTCGAACCGACCTTCGGCGGCATCAACCTGGAGGACATCAAGGCACCGGAGTGCTTCTACATCGAGCGCCAGCTGCGCAGCCGGATGAAGATCCCGGTCTTCCACGACGACCAGCACGGCACCGCGATCATCGTCGGCGCAGCGCTGCTCAACGGCCTGAAGGTGGTCGAGAAGGACATCGGCAAGGTGAAGCTCGTGGTCTCGGGCGCGGGTGCCGCTGCGCTCGCGTGCCTCGACCTGCTGGTGCAGGTGGGCGTGCAGCGCGAGAACATCATCGTCACCGACATCGCCGGCGTGGTCTACACCGGACGCGTCCAGGAGATGGACGACAACAAGGTGCGCTATGCGATCGATACCAAGGCGCGCACGCTCGCGGAGGTAATGCCGGGCGCCGACGTGTTCCTGGGGCTCTCCGCCGGCGGTGTGCTCAAGCCGGAGATGGTGCGCGCGATGGCGCCGAATCCGATCATCCTCGCGCTTGCCAATCCGACGCCGGAGATCATGCCGGACATCGCGAAGTCGGTGCGGCCGGACGCCGTGATCGCGACCGGCCGATCGGACTTCCCGAACCAGGTGAACAACGTCCTGTGTTTTCCGTTCATCTTCCGCGGCGCGCTCGACGTCGGCGCCACGACGATCACGGAAGAGATGAAGCTCGCGGCCGTGCGTGCGATCGCCGAGCTGGCGATGGCCGAGCAATCCGAGATCGTGGCCAGTGCCTACAGTCAGGAGGATTTGCGCTTCGGTCCCGAGTACCTGATCCCGAAGCCCTTCGACCCGCGCTTGATCGTCCAGATCGCGCCGGCGGTGGCCCAGGCCGCCATGGACAGCGGCGTTGCGACGCGACCGATCACGGATTTCACCGCGTACCGCGATCAGCTGATGAATTTCGTCTACCACTCCGGATTGATCATGCGTCCGGTGTTCGCGGCGGCGAAGCGCAATCCGAAGCGCGTCGTGTTCGCCGAAGGCGAGGAAGAGCGCGTCCTGCGTGCGGTGCAGGTGATCGCGGACGAGGGGCTCGCGAAGGCCATCCTGGTGGCGCGTCCGGAAGTGATCGAACCGCGCATTGAACGCTTCGGTCTGCGCATCCAGGCCGGCCGCGATTTCGAGCTGGTGAACCCGAACTCGGACCCCCGGTTCCGCACCTACTGGCAGGCCTACTACAACCTCATGCAACGCCGCGGCATCTCCGTCGAGCTGGCCAAGCGCGACGTCATCCGGCGCACCACGCTGATCGCCGCGCTCATGGTTCGCCTGGGCGATGCGGATGCGATGATCTGCGGCACCTATGCCGAGCATCACAAGCACCTCGAGACGGTGTCGGACGTGATCGGCCTCAAGCCGGGCGTAAAGCGGTTCGCCGCCATGAACATGCTGATCCTGTCGAACCGGACATTGTTCATCTGCGATACCTACGTGAACCAGGATCCGACTGCGGAGGAGCTCGCCGACATGACGATGCTCGCGGCCGAAGAGGTCAGGCGATTCGGGCTCGTGCCGAAGGTGGCGCTGTTGTCGCACTCCAACTTCGGCAGCGTCGATTCACCCTCGGCCGCCAAGATGAGCCGTGCGCGCGAGATTCTCGCGCGGCTGGATCCCAATCTCGAGGTCGAAGGCGAGATGCATGGCGACGCTGCGCTGTCGGAGGAGATCCGCATGCGCCTGTTCCCCAACTCGCGCCTGAAGGGCGAGGCGAACCTGCTCATCATGCCCACGCTCGACGCCGCGAACATCTCGTTCAACCTGCTCAAGATCACGAGCGGTGACGGCATCACCGTCGGACCCATCCTGCTCGGTGCGGCCAAGACCGTCCATATCGTCACGCCGACCGCCACCGTGCGGCGCCTGGTCAACCTGACCGCGCTCGCTTCGGTGGATGCCGCGTCGCAGCGCTGATGGCATGACTGCCCCCACGCTCACCACGTTCGCTGCCCCCCGAGGGGGCGCGTCAGCGCCTTGGGGCGGCCCGGCGGCACCCACCTCACAGTTTGTTGCGAGAGGGCCTGTGCGACCCGGCTGCGCCGGCCGCTGGCCTGTCGCGGTCGCGAGGATCGGACCGACATGAAACCGCGCGTCGCCGTCGTCACCGGAGGCAACAAAGGCATCGGGTTGGAGATCTGCCGGCAGCTGGCGGCCAGGGGCATGCGCGTGGTGCTGACGGCCCGCGACGAGAAGAAGGGCATCGCTGCCGCACAGGCACTCGCGAAAGCGGGTGGCGAGGTCGGCTTCCATCCGCTCGACGTGACCGATGTTGGCCAGATCGAAGCGCTGGCCGCATGGTTGGAGCGCGAACTGGGTGGCGCCGACGTGCTGATCAACAACGCCGGCATCCTGATCGATGGACGTTCGGCGAGCGTGCTGTCGGTGAAGCCCGAAGTCTTCCAGCAGACGCTGGACACCAACTTCTTCGGCCCGCTGCGGTTGTGCCAGGCGCTCATGCCGGGGATGCTGGCGCGGCGCCATGGCCGGATCGTGAATCTGTCGAGCGGCCTGGGGGCGCTTGCGGAAATGGGCGACGGCACGCCGGCCTACCGCGCCTCGAAGACGGCCCTCAATGCGCTGACACGGATGTTCTCGGCGGCGGGGCGCGGCAAGGGCGTGCTGGTGAATTCCATGTGCCCCGGCTGGGTCCGCACCGACATGGGCGGGCCTTCGGCGTCTCGCAGCGTCGAGCAGGGCGCCGATACGGCTGCCTGGCTCGCGACCATCCCCGACGATGGGCCCACCGGCGGATTCTTCCGCGACCGCAAGCCGATCGCCTGGTAGTTGCCTGTCAGCGGACCGGTGCCGTAGATGGTCCGGGCGAGTCGAGATCGTCCGGCTTTCGGGTGATGCCGGCGACTGCGCGCGCCTTCTCGACGAACTGCAGCGCGGCCTCCTCCCGGCCAAGACGACAGCGCTTGAGCGCATCGTCCACCAGAGGCGCCAACTGCAGCTTCTGCTGCTCGGTGAGGACGATGCCTTTCAGGTCGGCGCCGATCAGTTCGAGTTCCAGGTGGCAGTCCGCATGTGCCGGTTGGGCGGCAACCAGCGCCAACAAAGACGCAGCCGGAAGGCGAAGAAAAAGCCCCGCGGCGAACATCACGCGGGGCTTCCTGTCGAACTTCGGCGCGGACAAACTAGATGCCGAGGATCTTGCGCGCCTTGGCGAGGGTGTCGACCGATTCCTGGTGCTTGCCGGCCTTGTGCATCGCTTCGCCGTCGGCGCGGAGTTTGGTCACTTCGGCCAACTGCGCATCGGACAGGGAAGGCTTCTTGGAAAGCGCTTCGTCGATGGCCTTCATGTCCATCGGGCAGTGCATCGCGAACACGCTGCCGCTCGCGATCGCAAGCAGGGCGGCGGCGAAGAGGGAACGCAGTTTCATCGGGGTCTCCTCATGGCTGGAATTTTCCGGCGCCCTGCGGCGAAATGACGCAGGCCGGAATGGCCGCAGTATAGCCATGTGTCTCGGTGCGGCAATATGGAGAGGGTAGAATGAGTCTTGCTTTGAGCTCGCGAACCGCCGCGATCGTCATGTCCTCCGCCGAAGTCACCGCACCGCCGATTACCCGCCACTGGGTTGCCGACCGCCTCAAAAGGGACTGGTCGCGGCTGCCGGCCGGGGATGTCCTGCCCCTGTTCCGGCATCCGCCCGAGCGCGAGCCCGTCCCCGCCGCCGTGCTGGTGCCGCTCGTCAACCGGCCAGCGGGGGTCCAGGTCCTGCTCACGCAACGGACCGCGCACCTCAACGACCACGCGGGGCAAATCAGTTTTCCGGGCGGGCGCGTCGATGCCGGCGATGTGGATCGAATCGACACGGCGCTGCGCGAGGCCGAGGAAGAAACCGGGCTGCCGCGCGCCAAGGTGGACGTGCTCGGTTTCCTGCCGGACTACGACATCATGACGGGGTTTCGCGTCACGCCGGTGGTGGGCTGGGTCGAGCCGCCGTTTCCAGTGGCGCCGGATCCCTTCGAGGTCGCGGACATCTTCGAAGTGCCGCTCGAGTTCTTTCTCGATCCGGCCAATCACCGGCGCAACAGCCGCACGGTGGACGATTGCACGCGGCACTACTACTCGATGCCCTGGGAGAATCGCAACATCTGGGGCGCGACGGCGGGCATGCTGCACACCCTCTACCGGCTGCTGAGCCACGAGGGCTGATGTCGTCGAAGGACAAACCGCCGGTGACGCCGGCGGTGCGGGTGTTGCGCGATCATGGTGTTGCCTTCACCGACCATCTCTACACCTACGAAGAACACGGCGGAACGGCGGTGTCCGCACGGGAGCTCGGCGTGGACGAGCATGCCGTGGTGAAGACGCTGGTCATGGAAGACGAGGCGAGGAAGCCGTTGATCGTCCTCATGCACGGTGACATGAAGGTTTCCACCAAGGAGCTCGCGCGCGTGATTGGTGTGAAGACCATCGCCCCATGCGACCCGGAAGTCGCCAACCGGCATTCCGGCTACGTGGTCGGCGGCACCTCCCCCTTCGGCACGCGCAAGGCGATGCCGGTCTACATGGAGCAGACCATCCTGAAACTCGAGCGCATCTGGATCAACGGGGGCAAGCGTGGCTACCTCGTCGGGCTGGCACCGCAAGCGGTGGTGCAGGTTCTCGAACCGACCCTGGTCGCGATCGGCATCCGCGAAGACCATGATTGAGTGGACCGTGCTGTTGCTGGTGGTGGCGGGTGCATGGTTCTGGCTCGACACCCTGAAGGCTCGCGAGATCGCCCTTGCAGCGGGTCAACGCGCCTGCGAAAGCGAAAGCCTGCAATTTCTTGACTGGACCGTCGCCCAGTCGAAGCTGCGGGTGCGACGCAACGGCGAAGGCCAGGTCCGGTTCGAGCGCCTCTACCGCTTCGAATACAGTGAATCCGGCAACGACCGCCATACTGGAACGATCCATCTGCTCGGGCGCCGGGTCCTGTCCGTGGAGCTGGCCCGGCAGCTGATCCGGGGCGACAACGTCATTCCCCTTCAGTAGGCCGTGTTGCCGGCAAGTGTCGTATTTTTTTACACGTCTGTATGTGGAGACACTTGACGCTCGACGAGACTGGATTGATAAGTATATTTATATCAATTAGTTATGAATATCACTGCCCTGTGGATCGCTCCTTGCATCCCAGCAGGTGAATTCTGTAGGAACGGTAGGTTTTGATTCTGGAGTTCTAGGCGCTGACAACGACGAGGCAGCAAGTTTTCTGCGCCGAGGCACGGCCGATCCGGCAAGTTGACGTCGGAGCAGCTTGCCGTACATGGTGGAAGGCTTAAGTGCGGACGCCCGCAACAACGTGAGACACAACGCAATGACAAATAAGCTAGCTGCAACTTTCCTCAAGAGCGTCGCCACTGCCGGGTTGCTGTTCGGCCTTGCCGGGTCAGCGGTCGCCTTACCAATTACCAGCGGCACGAGCAGCTTCACCCTGAACTGGTTGTTCTCGGCATCCGCCACCCAGGTACTTTCGGCCTCGGCCGCGGTGACGGTCACTTCGTGGAGCGATACCCAGTTGGGCCTTCAGTTCGACCCGGTCTCAAATACAACGGTGCTTCAGCCCGGTACCGGCAATGCCAACATTCTCGCGATCGGATTGAACTTCGATCCGACCGTGACCGGGGCCTCCTTTTCCAGTATGGGCGATGTCTTCGGGGGCCTCGACAACGATGTGAACTTCCCGGGCGGCTTCCTCGCGACCGACGTGTGTATCTATGCAGCCAACAACTGCCAGGGCGGCAGCGTAAATGAGGGCTTGACGCCAGGTGCCACGGACGCGTTCGAGCTCTTGCTTGTTCGAACGGCGACCGGACAGGATGCGGCATGGAATCTGGCGACGGCCCCCATCAAGTTCCAGACGGGGTTGGGCTCGTTCGAATTCAATTCGTGCACCTTGGGTCAGGGCTGCGACACGCCGAGCCGGGTGCCGGAACCGGACTCCCTGGCTTTGGTCGGGGCATTGGCCATCGGATTCGGCAGCACGGCGTTGGTCCGGCGGCGCAGACGGGCCTGAGTCATCGGCGTACAAGCCGCCGGAAACCGGAAAGAGCCCGCCATGCGGGCTTTTTTCATGGGTGCCCGCGATCCGCGTTGGATCGAAGGGCCTCATGCCGGAGGCGATCACTCGCTGCCAGCGGATTCGCCCTATCGTTGCGGTGCGGTGACGGCGCAGTTGCTCGCACTGGGATGGAGCGTAAGATTCTCAAGGTCGCGCTGACTTGGTGCACGAGAACGATTCGATCGATTCCTGAATGCGCATAACCTGTTGAGCAGGAATACGTATTCGTGATGGCATCGTACTTGCGCTTGAACATGTTCGAGAGGAACGAAGCCACTTCGCTTCCTATCGTTGTCGGCTAGGGTTCCGGGCGCTGCGATGCGCTGACTGGTCCGAGAGCTGACGGTCCCGTACGTCATCGGCGGGGCTCCACGGAGGGACAAAAGCCCGGGAGGCCGAGTGAAGCACTCAGACCTCTCACGCTTTTCCGACGATCATCCGAGGAGCCTGTCATGCCTGTCCCGCAGTTGATTCGCCGAGCGATCGCCGCCGTGATCGTCGGCAGCGTCGCCCTCGCAGCCGGTGCCGCACGCGCCGAGATCAAGATCGGCTACAGCGACTGGCCCGGCTGGGTGGCCTGGGCCATCGCCGAGCAGCAGGGCTTCTTCAAGAAGCACGGCGCCAGCGTCAAGCTGGTCTGGTTCCCGAACTACTCCGATTCGATCGCGGCACTGTCCTCCGGGCAGCTGGATGCAAACTGCCAGACGTGGTCCGACACGATGGCGCCGCTCGCGAAGGGCGTGGCGCTCAAGGTCGTGCTCGTGAACGACAACTCCGCGGGCAACGATGCGGTGATGGCGGCGACGAAGTTCAAGACCATCAAGGACCTCAAGGGCAGGACGGTCGCGCTGGAGGAGTTCAGCGTCTCCCACTTCCTTTTCGCGACGGCGCTTTCCCGGAACGGAATGACGGCGAAGGATGTGAAGATCGTGAACCTTTCCGCAGGGGACGCCGCCGCTGCATTCCTGAGCGGGCGCGTGGACGCCGCGACGGTGTGGAACCCATGGGTCAACAAGATCGAGACCTCCGGCAAGGGCAAACCGTTGTTCACATCCAAGGACATGCCGGGTCTGATACCCGATCTGCTCGTTGCGCAGGAAAAATCGCTGGCGGCGAACCGCGCGGATTTCGTGGGCATGGTGAAGGCCTGGTACGACGTCGAGAAGTTCATCCGGGAGAAGCCCGCGGAGGCCGTGAAGATCATGGCGAAGGTCGTTGAAATGCCGCCCGAGGAATACAAAGTGTTCCTGCCCGGCACGCGCTTCTTCGGCGAAAAGGACAACCTCGAGGCGCTCGGACCCGCATCGACGCCGCAGTCTCTGCTCGCAGTCGCCCCGGCGATCCAGAAGTTCCTCGAAGACAACAAGCTGCTCGAGGGCAAGGCCGACTTCGCAAGAGCGATCGATGCGTCGCTCGTGAAGGAGGTAGCCAAGAAGTGATCGAGCTCTCCACGAAGCCGCGCCCATGACGACGCACTCCATCGCACGCCCCAGCCTGTGGTCCATCCGCGGGTCGATGAGTTCACGGCGCTATTGGCTGTTCGCCGTCGTCGGCCTCGTCACCCCCATCGTGGCGTGGTGGCTGCTCGCCAATTCCGGTTGGGTGGAAAAGGTGTTCATGCCGTCTCCCGGGTCGGTATGGGACCGGACACTCCTCTGGTGGACCGAGGACGACCTTCTGCAGGACGCGGGCATCAGCATCTATCGCGTCACCGCGGGCTGGCTCCTGTCCGCGGTGATCGCGATGCCCATCGGACTGCTCATCGGCACGTTCCGCCCGGTCCAGGCGCTGCTCGAGCCGCTCACCGACTTCATTCGCTACATGCCCGCCGTCGCGTTCATTCCGCTGGTGATGCTGTGGATCGGCATCGATGAAGGCTCGAAGGTCGCCATCATCTTCATCGGTACGTTCTTCCAGATGATCCTGATGGTGGCGGAGGACGTGCGCCGGGTACCGGCCGCACAGATCGAGGCAGCCCAGACCATGGGTGCGAACCGTGCGGAGATCATCCGGCTTGTGCTGTTGCCGTCGTCGAAACCCGCGCTGGTGGACACCTTGCGCATCACCATGGGTTGGGCATGGACCTACCTGGTCGTCGCGGAACTGGTGGCCGCCAACTCGGGATTGGGCTACGCGATCCTCAAGGCGCAGCGCTTCCTGCAGACCGACAAGATCTTCGCAGGGATCATCCTGATCGGCCTGATCGGGCTCCTCACCGACCAGCTATTCCGGCTCTTCCATCGCAAGGCGTTCCCGTGGATGCACAAAAAGTCGTAACCATCGCACCACCGCGGATTCGCATCCGCGGTCTCGGCAAGCTGTTCGGCGAACCGCCCCAGCAGCAGGTCGAAGCGCTCAAGGGCATCGATCTCGACGTTTGCGAGAACGAATTCGTGACGCTCGTGGGCGCCTCGGGCTGCGGCAAGTCCACCTTGCTGCGCATCATCGGCGGGCTCGAATACCACACCAGCGGCGAGATCCTGGCCAACGGCAAGCCGGTGGCCGGTCCCGGCGCCGACCGTGCGATGGTGTTCCAGCACTACAGCCTGTACCCGTGGCTGAACGTGATCGACAACATCCGCTTCTCGCGCCGGCTCGGGGTGAATCGCGAAGACCTGACCTCCGCCGACGTGGAGGTCGCCTCCGGCAGGGCCGATGCGCTGCTCAACCTCATGGGCCTTTCGAACATGGCCCGCGCTTTCCCGAACCAGCTCTCGGGCGGCATGCAGCAGCGCGTCGCGATCGCGCGGGCGCTGCTCGGGCGCCCCGAGATCCTGCTGATGGACGAGCCCTTCGGTGCGCTCGACGCGCAGACGCGCGAAGTGATGCATGACCTGATCCGTCACGTCTTCAAGCTCGAGCGGGCGACCATCGTCTTCGTCACCCACGACGTGGAGGAGGCGATCTACCTGGGCCAGCGCGTGGTGCTGCTGGCGCCGAGGCCGGGTCGCATCGACACGATCTACAAGGTGCCGCTGCCGGAACAGCGGCACCAGGACATGAAGCACACCCGCGAGTTCATGGACATGAAGAAGGAGATCCTGCAGCGCGTGCGCGAGACCTCCGGCATGAAGACGGATTTCGAACTGCTCGAACAGCTCTCGCGCAAGGCGGAGGGGCGATGAACGCTGCGGCTGCGAAACCCGGGCCGACACCGCCCGGCGAGGTGCTGTGGGAGGAGGCGATTCCCGGCGGCTGCCATTGGTCCGGGGTGGTGCGCCGTGGCGTGGCCCTGCGCCTGACCGACGTAGAAGGCGGCGCGAACGGCGCGATGCTCCTCTTCAATCATGAAGAGCGCGTGGAACGCTACAACATGCCCGACACGTTGAAAGGTCAGCACACCGCCTATCTGACCAAGGGCAACGTGCTCTACACCGACATGGGCCACGCGATCGCTTCGGTCATCGACGACACTGCGGGCTGGCACGACACCGTCTGCGGCGTCATGGACGATCGCTCCCTGGAGCAACGCTTCGGCCGCAAGCGCTATCAGGAACACCGCAACGCCATGACCCGCAGCGGCAAGGAAGGGTTCCTCAAGGAACTCGGCCGCCACGGCCTCGATCGGCGCGATCTCCATGCCAACGTCAACTGGTTCAGCAAAGTCGTCGCCGACGAAGCCGGCGACCTGCACTTCGTGCCCGGTCACGCGCAACCGGGCAGCCACGTCGACGTTCGTTTCGACATGCACGCTCTGGTAGTGCTCTCCACCTGCCCACATCCGCTCGATCCGGCAACGGTGTGGGACCCGAAGCCCCTGAAGATCACGGCGTGGCGCTGTGGCATCGCAGGTGCGGACGATCACTGCCGCAATTTCCGTCCGGAAAATCAGCGCGCCTTCCTCAACAACGAACGTTATTTCGCCGCATGAACCCGTTGACTACCAGCAAGCTCGCCGAGGCGGATGCGATCGTGAACGAGATCTGCGCTGCGGGAGAACCGTGGATGCACGAGATCCGCAAGGGCCAGGTGTTTCGCATTCATGACCTCGAAGGCAACCAGGCCGTCGATACGTTGTTCTACAACCTGCACGATCCCGAGGAGCGCTACAGCGCGGTGGACACGATCCAGCGCCAGCGCCACCTGTACATCACGACCGGGACCAGGCTCTATTCGACCGAGGGCAATGTGATGTTGACCGTCATCGCGGATACCTGCGGCCGCCACGACACCCTCGGCGGGGCCTGCGCGCAGGAGAGCAACACGGTTCGCTATGCGCTCGACAAGCGCTTCATGCACTCCTGCCGCGACAACTTCATGTCGGCCATCGCACATCATCACGAGCACGCCATCGAGAAGCGTGACATCACGCACAACATCAACTTCTTCATGAACGTCCCCGTCACACCCACGGGCAAGCTGACCTTCGAGGACGGCATCTCGGCGCCCGGGAAGTATGTCGAGATGCGTGCGGAGATGGACGTGGTGTGCCTCATCTCCAACTGTCCCCAGCTCAACAATCCCTGCAACGCCTACAACCCGACGCCGGTGCGGCTGCTGATCTGGGGCTAGGCGCCGGGGCTGGTCCCTCAAGCGAATGTTCACCAAAGTCCTCATCGCCAACCGTGGCGCCATCGCGTGCCGCGTGATCCGCACGCTGCGGCGCATGGGTGTGGCCTCGGTGGCCGTGTACTCGGAAGCGGATGCGGGGTCGCTGCACGTCACGGCGGCGGACGAGGCGGTATGCATCGGCCCGGGCCCCGCTGCCGAGAGCTATCTCCGTGCCGACCGCATCCTCGAAGCGGCGAAGTCCACGGGCGCTCAGGCGATCCATCCCGGCTACGGCTTTCTTTCGGAGAACGCGGACTTCGCCGCGGCGTGCGGCGAAGCGGGCATCGCCTTCGTCGGCCCGACGCCCGACCAGATGCGGGCGTTCGGCCTCAAGCACACGGCTCGCGCATTGGCTGCCGCCAACGATGTGCCCCTGCTTCCAGGTTCGGGCCTGCTCGTCGACGCGGGCCACGCGAAGGCCGAAGCCGCGCGCATCGGTTACCCGGTGATGCTGAAGAGCACCGGCGGCGGCGGCGGCATCGGCATGCGGCTCACGTGGAGCGACGACGAACTGGTCGAGGCCTTCGCTTCGGTCGAACGGCTGGCGCGTGCGAACTTCAAGGATTCCGGCATCTACCTGGAGAAATACGTCGAGCAGGCCCGCCACGTCGAGGTGCAGATCTTCGGGGATGGTCGCGGCCGGATCGTCGCCCTCGGCGAGCGCGATTGCTCGTTGCAGCGACGCAATCAGAAGGTGGTCGAGGAGACGCCGGCACCGGGGATCGATGAGCGCACGCGAGCGCGCCTCCTGGACACGGCCGTGCGCCTGGCGCAGGCGGTGGGTTACCAGAACGCCGGCACCGTCGAGTTCGTCTTCGATGCGATCAGCGGCGAATTCTGGTTCCTCGAGGTCAACACCCGCCTGCAGGTGGAGCATGGCGTGACCGAGGAGGTCACCGGCGTCGATCTCGTGGAATGGATGGTGCAGCAGGCCGCCGGGGAACTCGACCTGTCCGGATACTTGCCGCGCCCGGCGGGCGCATCGATCCAGGTGCGGCTCTATGCCGAGGATGCCGCCCGGAACTTCCAGCCCTGCAGCGGCGCGTTGACCGAGGTCGTGTTCCCCGCGAGTGCGCGCGTCGAGACCTGGGTCGAACGCGGCGTCGAAGTGCCGCCGCACTACGACCCGATGATCGCGAAAATCATCGTGACCGCATCCGATCGTCCGGGTGCGCTCCGGAAGCTCTCGGCCGTACTCGCGCAAACGCGCGTCGCCGGCATCGAGACCAATCTCGAGTATCTGCGCCAGGTGGTTGCGGACCGTGTGTTCGTGGAAGGCCGCCAGACCACGAGGACGCTCGGAGCGTTCCGCTATCGACCCCGGACGCTGGATGTGATCGAACCTGGCGTCCAGACCACGGTGCAGGACTGGCCCGGACGCCTCGGCTACTGGGACGTCGGTGTTCCGCCGTCCGGCCCCATGGATGCGCTCGCCTTGCGACTGGCCAATCGCCTGCTCGACAACGAACCCGGTGCCGCGGCGCTCGAATGCACCGCGACCGGTCCGACGTTGCGATTCAATTGCGACAGTGCCATCGCGATCTGCGGTGCGTCCATGGAAGCCACGCTCGATGGCGCTCCGCTCCCTCTGTGGCGATCGCATCGCGTGAAGGCCGGCAGCATCCTGAAACTCGGTCCGGTGAAAGGCGCAGGTTTGCGCACTTACGTCGCGGTGGCCGGCGGCTTCGACGTGCCGGGATATCTGGGCTCCAGGGCGACGTTCACGCTCGGGCTGTTCGGCGGGCATGCGGGGCGCACGCTGCGCACCGGAGACGTGCTGCACCTCGATCCGCCCACGCGCCTTCCCGCGAAGCGGACGCTGCCCGCGGCGCTGGTTCCAGTGCACACCCACGATTGGACCATGGCCGTGCTGTACGGTCCGCACGGTGCGCCGGACTTCTTCACGCCGAAGGATGTGGCCACCTTCTTCGACACCGCCTGGGAAGTGCACTACAACTCCTCCAGGACGGGCGTGCGACTGATCGGACCCAAACCCGAATGGGCGCGGACCGACGGCGGCGAAGCCGGCCTGCATCCTTCCAACATCCACGACAACGCCTATGCGATCGGAGCCATCGACTTCACCGGCGACATGCCGGTGATCCTCGGGCCGGATGGGCCGAGCCTTGGCGGCTTCGTCTGCCCCGCGGTGATCGCCGATTGCGAACTGTGGAAGCTCGGTCAGTTGCGCCCCGGCGATCGCGTGCGTTTCGTGCGCGTGGACCAGCTCTGGGCGACCGAGATGGCGCGCGCAGCGGAACGCGCGATCGAGACGCTCGAGCTGCCGCCGGAGCCGCAACTGCCGATGCCGAGGCGCAAGGACGTGGCGCCGATCCTGCACCGCATTTCCCCGTCGACCACGCAACTGGAAGTCGTGTACCGGCAGTCAGGCGATCGCTACCTGCTGGTGGAGTATGGCGAGCTCAAGCTCGACCTCAACCTGCGGTTCCGCGTCCATGCGCTCATGACGTGGCTGCAGGCGCAGCGCGTGCGCGGCATCGTCGACCTCACGCCGGGCATCCGTTCGCTGCAGGTGCATTTCGACAACCGTGTTCTGCCCCTCGAGCGACTGCTCGCGCTGATGATCGACGCGGAACGCGAACTGCCGGCGATCGACGACATGGAAGTCCCCACGCGCATCGTGCACCTGCCGTTGTCGTGGGACGATCCGGCCACGCGGCTCGCCATCGAAAAGTACGCGCAGTCGGTTCGCAAGGATGCTCCCTGGTGCCCGAGCAACATCGAATTCATCCGCCGCATCAACGGCCTTGGGTCCATCGACGACGTGAAGCGGATCGTGTTCGACGCCTCCTACCTCGTGCTGGGGCTGGGCGACGTGTATCTCGGCGCGCCGGTGGCGACGCCGGTCGACCCGCGACATCGCCTGGTCACGACCAAGTACAACCCCGCACGCACATGGACGCCCGAGAATGCCGTGGGCATCGGTGGCGCGTATCTGTGCGTCTACGGCATGGAAGGCCCGGGCGGGTACCAGTTCGTCGGGCGCACCGTACAGATGTGGAATCGGCACCGCCAGACCGCCGACTTCCGCGACGGCAAGCCGTGGCTGTTGCGCTTCTTCGACCAGATCCGCTTCTTCCCGGTGAGCGAGAGGGAGTTACTGCAGTTGCGTGAGGACTTTCCGCGTGGTCGCTACCGCCTCGATATCGAGGAGAGCACGTTCCGGTTGGGCGAGTACAACCGGTTCCTGCACGATCATGCGGGTTCGATTGCGTCGTTCAAGCGCTCGCAGCAGGCTGCGTTCGTTGCGGAGCGCGAACGCTGGAAGGCCGCGGGCCAGACCGAGTTCGCCGCTGACGCTACCATCGCCGAAGCCGCACCCGACTCCGAACTCGACCTGCCGCCCAACGGCCGTGCCGTCGCGACGCACGTCGCCGGCAACGTCTGGAAGATCCCGGTGAAGCCCGGCGACCACGTGCGCGAGGGCGATCCGCTCGTGATCGTCGAATCCATGAAGATGGAGATCAACGTGTCCGCGCCATGCGGCGGGCGAGTGCTGCAACTCTTCTGCCGTGAAGGCGGACAGGTGGCGGCGGGGCAGGATCTTGTGATTATCGAGGCAGCGTGAACCTTCCCGATCTCTCCATTTCGTCACTGCGCTCGCAGTATGCGGCAGGTGACCTGACGCCGACGTCGTTGGTCGAGCACCTCTTACCCGCGCTCGAAGCCGAGGACGCGCATCGCATCTGGATCACGCGTCTGTCCCGCGACCAGTTGATGACCTATGCCCGAGCGCTCGAGGGCAAGGATCCGGCCGCACTCCCGCTCTACGGCATTCCCTTCGCGATCAAGGACAACATCGACCTCGCCGGCGTTCCGACCACTGCTGCCTGCCCCGCGTTCGCGTTCACCCCGGAGCGCAACGCCGTGGTGGTGCAGCGCCTGATCGATGCCGGCGCGATACCGGTCGGCAAGGCCAATCTCGATCAGTTCGCCACCGGGCTGGTCGGCGTGCGATCGCCCTATGGCGCCTGCCGCAACAGTTTCGATCCTGAGTTCCTGTCCGGCGGGTCGAGTTCCGGCTCCGCCGTTGCGGTGGCACTGGGTCTCGCGAGCTTCAGCCTCGGCACCGACACGGCGGGGTCCGGCCGCGTGCCGGCCGCATTCAACAATCTCGTGGGGCACAAGCCGACCTGCGGATTGCTGTCCGCGCGCGGCGTGGTACCGGCCTGCCGTTCGCTCGATACCGTGTCGATCTTCGCACTGACCGCGGAGGATGCCCAGAGGGTACTCGCCGTGGCGGCGGGGTTCGATCCCGACGATCCGTTCTCGCGCGTGGCGGAGCCCCATGGGTTCGACTTCGGTACCGCGACGAGCTTCCGCTTCGGTGTGCCGCTCGCGAACACCCTGCAATTCTTCGGCAATGCCGAATACGAGGGGTTGTTCGCTGGCGCTGTCGAGAGGCTGCGCGCCCTGGGCGGCGAACCGGTCCCGATCGATCTCTCGCCGTTCCTGGAAGCTGCACGGCTGCTCTACGAAGGTCCGTGGGTCGCCGAGCGCTACGAGGCCATCCGCGAATTCTTCGACGCGCACGCCGATGCGCTGCATCCGGTCACGCGCGAGATCACAGCGAAGAGCCGCGCCTGGCTCGCGGCCGATGCGTATGGCGCCCTGTATCGACTGAAGGAACTGAAGCGTCTTGCGGATGCCGCGTGGGCGAGCGTCGACTGCATCGTCACGCCGACGGCGCCCACGCACTATCGCATCGCCGAGGTCGAGGCGGATCCCATCCGCCTCAATGCGAATCTCGGCTATTACACGAATTTCATGAACCTGCTGGACTACGCCGCCACGGCGGTGCCCGCGGGGTTCACGTCGAAGCGCATGCCCTTCGGGGTGACGCTGTTCGCGCCTGCGCATCGCGACGTGCCGCTGCTGCGACTGGCATCGAGACTGCAGCGGGCCAGCGTGACAACCGCCGGGGCCAGGGAACTCGCTTTGCCTGCCGTCGAGGTGATCACCGATGCCCCCGCACCGTCGGGCCAGGTGCGTGTCGCCGTCTGTGGGGCGCACCTGTCGGGCTTGCCCTTCAACGGACAACTCACTTCCCGCGGCGGTCGGCTCGTGGCCGCGACGCGAAGTGCACCGCTTTACCGGTTCTACGCGCTACCCGGGGGGCCTCCGAAGCGCCCCGGCATGGTCCGGGTCGCCTCGGGCGGCGCGGCGATCGAGCTCGAAGTCTGGGAATTGCCCGCAAGCCAGTTCGGCTCCTTCGTGGCCGGCATTCCCGGACCTCTCGGCATCGGTACCATTGCCCTCGAGGACGGTTCGTCGGTCCAGGGGTTCGTCTGCGAAGCCTTCGCCACGGACGGTGCCCAGGACATCACTGCACTGGGCAACTGGCGTAGTTACCTCGCGACCCTTTGAGGTCGGGGGCTGCTGGCCCAGGGCCCCGAGACGCCGGCTGAATAGCCTCCAAGGCCGCCCGAGCCGCTCCTGACTACTCGCGGGAGTCCTCCGGCGCGCCCTCGTCCGGCTCCTCGACCGGGATGCGATAGCGCTCCGAAGCCCATTGCCCGAGGTCGATCAGCTTGCAGCGTTCCGAACAGAACGGACGCCAGGGATTTGCGGGTGAATACTCGGCGGCCTTGCCGCAGATCGGGCAGGCGACCTTGCGCGGCTTCGCGCCGGGGACCGTCACCGACGCGGTCCTACAGGTTGCAGAAGGTCAGTTCGAATCCCACGTCGGACTCGAACGTGCGGCCTCGCTCGGGTCCCTGCGCGTGCGCGAAGCGGACGTTGAGCGCGTACTTGTTGGCGCTGACCTCCGGCACGCAGGTGTGGCGCTCGTCCAGCCCGATGCGGATCATCTGCGCGAGCCGGCCGCCCATCATCTGCTGGAACACCCCGTTCTGCGCCAGGGCCTCGCTGGTCTTGCCGCTTTCCCGCAGCAGTTTCAGCACGATGGTGATGCCTTCACGCGTGGGCAGGAACGGCGCGAGCCACTTGGCGATATCCGCGCGTCTCGCCCCGGCATCCATGTGCAGCCAGTAGTGGTAGGAGGGCAGGTCGAACTCGCACACGCCGCCGGGAATGGCAGCGCGCTGGCGGATGCTCATGAGCCATTCGTTTTCGCGCAGCTCCTGGCCGGTCTTGCCGGAGGCCTGGAACAGGGTGGCGTTGGCGCGGTCGATGTCGTCCAGCACCTGGTCCAGCGCCCCGGTCGAGATCGCCGGATTGGTGCGCAGGCTCTCGAGGTTCTGCCGCTGGCGCTCAAGCTCCTGCATCAGCTCGGACTTGAGGTCCGCGCGGCCGGCGATGTCGAGGATCTCGAACAGCGTGAGGATGGCGACATGATGCTCCTGCGCGTCCGCCAGCGACGCGAAGTGCTCGATCTTGTCGTAGAGATCCTCGAGCCGGAGCAACGTCCGGATCCGTTCGTTCAGCGGAAATTCGTAGCTGATCACAACGCGCGCCCGCGGCCAGGAAAAACTCGCGGCAGTATCCGGCAAACGGGGCCCGGAAGTAAACCCGAGCACGTCATGGATTTCCACCCAGGCCGAGATAGCGGGCGTGCAGGCGCTCCACTTGCGGCCGCAATCGCTCGATCGGTCCTTCGTTGTCGATGACATCATCGGCTGCGGCAAGCCGTGCGGAACGGGTCGCCTGGGCGGCCAGGATGCGCTCCACCTCCTCGCGTGGGAGTTTGCTGCGCTGCATGACCCGCGTGACCTGGGTTTCGGGGCTGCAGTCGACCACCACGACGCGGTTGATGCGGTCCAGGTAGCCGGCCGACTCGACCAGCAGCGGCACGACGACCACCGCGTAGCGGGCCTGCGATGCGGCGATCTGCCGATCGGTATCGGCGCGGATCATGGGGTGCAGGATCGATTCGAGCATCTGGCGCGCGTCCGGGCGTACGAAGACGTGCTTACGCATGCGAGCGCGATCGAGGCTGCCGTCCGGGGCGATGAACCCGTCGCCGAAGCGCTTGTGGATGGCGGGGAGCGCTGCACCGCCGGCTGCCGTGAGGGCATGGGCCATGACGTCGGTATCGATCACGTCGGCGCCGAACTCGGCGAAGAGGTTCGCCACCGCGGACTTGCCGGAGCCGATGCCGCCGGTCAGGCCGACGACCAACGGCTTGTCAGACATTGGACCTCATCCACCACTGGGTGATGGCATCGCCCCAGAGCAGGGCGATCACGCCCGCGATCGCGAGGTACGGTCCGAACGGAATCGGTACTTCGCGCTTGTGGCGCGCGAACACGATCATCGAAATCCCGATCGCCGCCCCGACGAAGGAGGAGAGCAGGATCACGAGCGGCAACACCTTCCAGCCGAGGAAGGCACCGATGGCCCCGAGCAGTTTGAAGTCGCCGTAGCCCATGCCCTCCTTCCCGGTGAGCAGCTTGAAGCCCCAGTACACCGACCAGAGGGCGAGATAGCCGGCGACCGCGCCGATCACGGCGGTCTCGATCGGCACGTAGGTTCCGCGCAGGTTGAGCAGCAGGCCGAGCCAGAGGAGCGGCAAGGTGATGTCGTCGGGCAGGAGCGTGGTGTCGAGGTCGATGAAGGTGAGCGCGATCATCGCCCAGGTGAAGACCAGCGCGCCGGCGAGCGCGAAGCCGAAACCGAAATGCCACGCGATCACCCCGGATAGCGCACCGGTGAGGGCTTCCACCAGCGGATAGCGCGCCGAGATCGGCGTCCTGCATGCCCGGCACTTGCCGCGCAGTGCGAGCCAGCTGACCACCGGGACGTTCTCCAGCGCGGTGATCATGTGACCGCATTTCGGGCAGGCGGAACGCGGCACCACCAGGTTGTATTTCGGGGTCTTGGGCGGTGTTTCGCCGCGCAGATCGGCGCATTGGGCTTCCCAGTCCCGCTCCATCATCTGCGGCAGGCGATGGATCACGACGTTCAGGAAGCTGCCGACCAGCAGGCCGAACACCACGCATACGAACACGAGGAAAGCGGGCGAGGTCTGGATCAGGTCGAGGAAGGCCATGGGAGACGGAGTGCGAGGGTCTGATGCGACGCGGGCTCCCGAAGGAGCCCGCAGCCGTGTCGATGCGGCGGGCGGACGGTCAGATGGCCTGACCCATCTTGAAGATGGGGAGGTACATCGCGATCACCATGCCGCCGATCAGCGTGCCCAGCACGACCATGATCATCGGCTCCATCAGGCTGGACAGCGCTTCGACCGCGTCGTCCACTTCGCGCTCGAAGAAGTCGGCCACCTTGCCGAGCATGCCGTCGAGCGAGCCGGATTCCTCGCCGATGGAGACCATCTGGATGACCATGTTCGGGAACACTTCGGAGTTCTGCATGGCGGCCGTGAGCGAGGTGCCGGTGGAGACCTCGCTCTGGATGCGGCGAGTCGCCTCGTAGTAGACGTAGTTGCCGGCGGCTCCGCCGACCGATTCGAGTGCTTCCACCAGGGGCACGCCCGCGGCGAACATGGTCGAGAGCGTGCGCGTCCAGCGCGCGATGGTGGCCTTGCGGATGACCTCTCCGAAGATCGGCAGGCGCAACACCAGCCGGTCCATGGTCGCCTGCATCTTCTTCGAACGCTTCCACGTGTAGAAGAAGAACCAGATGCCGCCGCCGATGGCGGGGAAGAGGATGTACCAGTACGACACGAAGAAATCCGACACCGCCATCACGAACAGCGTCGGACCGGGCAGGTCGGCGCCGAAGCTCGTGAACAGATCCTTGAACGCCGGGATCACGAAGATCATGATCACCGCGGTGATGATGAAGGCCACGACGATGATCGAGATCGGGTAGAACAGCGCCGACTTGATCTTGCTCTTGATGGCAAGGATCTTCTCCTTGTACGTCGCCAGCCGGTCGAGGAGGCTGTCCAGGATACCGGCCTGCTCGCCCGCGGCCACCAGGTTGCAGAACAGCGCATCGAAGTAGAGGGGATATTTGCGGAACGCGGTGGTGAGACTGTTGCCGGTCTCCACCTCGTTCTTGATGTCCATGAGCAGCTTCGCCACGGCGGGATTCGAGTGGCCCTTGCCGACTATGTCGAAGGACTGCAGCAGCGGCACGCCGGACTTCATCATGGTGGCGAGCTGGCGCGTGAACAGCGTGATGTCCTTGTCGGTGACCTTGCCACCGAGTCCCTGGCGCTGCTTCTTGACCTTCAGCACCTGGATGCCCTGGCGGCGCAGCGTCGACTTGACCAGGGCCTCGCCGCTGGCGCGCATGTCGCCCTTGACGATCTTGCCCTGCTTGTCGCGCCCCTCCCAGGCGAAGGTCATTTCCTTCACGTCCTTGCGCCCTGCGGCTGCGGTAGCGGTTGCCATGGTGGTGTCCTTGAGGATGTGGTGACGTGAGGCGGGCGTGACGCCTACTCGTTGGTGATGGCCTCGATTTCCTCGAGCGAGGTGAGGCCCTGGCGGACCTTGAGCAGGCCGGACTGGCGCAGATCGCGAATGCCTTCCTTCTGCGCCTGGTCGGCGATGTCGATGGCATCGCCGTTCTTCATGATGATCCGATTGATCTCTTCGGAGATGGGCATGACCTGGTACACGCCCACACGGCCTTTGTAGCCGGTATTCTTGCATACCTCGCAGCCCACGGGCCCCATCGGCGCCCAGCTGCCGTCCAGGTCACGTTCCTTGAAACCGGCACGGATCAGGGCCTCTCGCGGAATTTCGTGCGGCTTCTTGCAGGTGCACAGCTTGCGCGCGAGCCGCTGGGCGGTGATGAGGTTCACGCTCGAGGCGATGTTGAACGGCGCGATGCCCATGTTGAGCAGGCGCGTCAGCGTCGAGGGCGCATCGTTGGTGTGCAGCGTCGAAAGTACGAGGTGACCGGTCTGCGCGGCCTTGATGGAGATCTCGGCCGTTTCGAGGTCGCGGATCTCGCCCACCATGATGATGTCCGGGTCCTGCCGCAGGAACGAGCGCAGGGCAGTGGCGAAGGTGAGGCCGGCCTTGTCGTTGACGTTGACCTGGTTCACGCCGGGCAGGTTGATTTCCGCCGGATCCTCCGCTGTCGAGATGTTGATGCCGGGCTTGTTGAGGAGGTTGAGGCAGGTATACAGCGACACGGTCTTGCCCGATCCCGTCGGTCCGGTGACCAGCACCATGCCGTAGGGGCGGCCGATCGCGTACAGCAGCGCCTCTCTTTGCTCCGGCTCGTAGCCCAGGGCGTCGATGCCCAGGGTCGCGCTGGACGGATCGAGAATCCGCATCACGATCTTCTCGCCGAACAGCGTCGGCAGCGTGGAGACGCGGAAATCGATGGCGCGCGTCTTGGACAGGGTGAGCTTCATGCGCCCGTCCTGCGGCACCCGCTTCTCCGAGATGTCCATCTTGGAGATGACCTTGATGCGCGAAGCGATCTTCTCCTTGATCGCGAGTGGCGGCTGCGCCACCTCGTACAGGATGCCGTCGGTGCGGTAGCGGACCCGGTAGAAGCGTTCGTAGGGCTCGAAGTGGATGTCCGACGCGCCGCTGTTGATGGCATCGAGCAGGATCTTCTGGATGTACTTCACCACCGGCGCATCGTCGATGTCGACGCCGCCCTGCTCCGGTTCCGGTTCGCTGGTGGCCTCCATCAGGTCGGCGCCGATGTCCTCGGATACCAGCGTCGAGAGCGAGACGTCGTTGGCCTTGAGGACCTTCGCGATCATCGTCGCGAGCTTGCTGTCCTCGACCACGACCGGGTCCACCAGCAGCCCGGTCTGGAACTTGATCTCGTCGTAGGTGGTGCGGTTGGTCGGGTCCGAGAAAGCCACGAACAGGCGATTGCCGCGCTGAACCAGCGGCAACACCCGGCGGTTCACCATGAGCTTCTCGTCGACCAGCTTCTTGGGCAGGGAGTCCGGATCGAACGACGACAGGTCGAGCAGGGGGAAGCCGAAGGTCTGGGAGGCAAACTCGGCGATCTCGGTCTCGCGCATCTTCTTGGCCGAGATCAGCTGCTCGATGAACCCAACACCGGCAGCATTGGCCTGCGCCTGCAACGCCTCTGCCTCGCGTTCAGCGAGTCGGCTTTTTTGCACCAATGCCCGGGCGAGACCCGAGAGGTTGCTCTGGAGAGTTGCGGCCACGCCTTAAGCTTGTCGTATAAGAACCTGAAAAAGAAAGAAAATCATGCACCGCAACAGGCACGGTGTAAAGACGTTCTCTCGGGTCTTCAGTCGGGCTCGTTCGGCAACAGCCGGACCGATTTCACGACCCGGTCCTGAATCTGCACGACTTCCAGAGGCTGGCCAGCAAGTTTCATGCTCGTTCCCGCCTCGGGAATGTCCTCGAAGTACTCCAGAATCAGGCCGTTGAGTGTCTTCGGACCGCCGAGCGGAAAGCGTGTTCCGAGCTTGCGGTTGAGGTCGCGCAGCAGGGTGCCGCCTTCCACGATCAGGCTGCCGTCGGGCTGGCGCCGGAAGCTGCCGGTGGTGGCGAGCGGCGACTGGGTGGTGAACTCGCCGATGATCTCCTCCAGGATGTCCTCGAGCGTCACCAGGCCCATGAGTTCGCCGTACTCGTCCACCACCAGGCCGATGCGGTCCTGCTGCTCCTGGAAATGCTGTAGTTGGGTCAGCAACGGCGTGCCGAGCGGGATGAAGTAGGGTTCGCGCAGGATCTGGCGCAGGCGCTCCGGCGTGATGTCGTCGGCCTCCGCCATGTTGAGGAACTTGCGCAGGTGGAGGATGCCGATCACCTCCTCGATGCTGCCCTGGTAGATAGGGATGCGCGTGTGGTTGGAAGTGCCGACCTGCCGGCGGAGATCCTCCACCGGCGTGTCGATGTCGATCGCCTCGATCTGGCTGCGCGGCACCATGATGTCGTCGACCGTGATCGATTCGAGGTCCACCAGGTTGAGCAGCATGTTCTGGTGCTGCTGCGGCAGGAAGTTGCCGCCTTCGAGCACCAGCGTGCGCAGCTCCTCCAGCGTGAGCTTCTGCGCGTGGGGGTCGCTGTTGGTCTTGAGGCGCAGCAGCCGCACCAGCCCGCTCACGAACAGGTTCACGAACCACACTACCGGATAGGCCAGCTTCAGCAGCGGTGTCAGCACGTAGGCCGCCGGGAAGGCGATGCGTTCGGCATAGCTCGCGCCGATCACCTTGGGCGTGATCTCGCTGAACACCAGGATGATGAACGTGACGCCCAGCGTGGCGGCCGAGAGCGCCCACTCGGACTCGCCGAAGAAGCGGAAGGTGAGGTACGTCACCAGCGCGGCGGAGGCGGCGTTGATGAGGTTGTTGCCGAGCAGGACCACACCGAGCAGGCGATCGGTGCGCGAGAGCAGCTGCGCAGTGAGGCGTGCGCCGCGATGGCCGGTCTTCACCAGGTGCTTCAGCCGATAGCGGTTCAGCGCCATCATGCTGGTCTCGGCGATCGAGAAGAAGGCCGAGATGAAGAGGAAGACGACGAGCGCGATCAGCAGCGTCTCGGTGGCAATGTCGTCCAAGGTTGGGCCCCGGCGCTTTCGCTAGCGGTGGAGGATGACCTCGATCACGAACTTGCTGCCGATGTAGGCGAGCAGCAGCACGAGGAAGCCGGCGAGCGTCCAGCGTTGCGCGATGCGCCCGCGCCAGCCCCAGCGCACGCGCCCGAGCAGCAAGGTGCCGAAGATGATCCAGGCAACGATGCCGAACACCACCTTGTGCGTGAGCTGCAGCGGCTTGCCGAACAGCTCCTCCGAGAACAGCATGCCGCTCGCGAGCGTCAGGGTTAGGAGCACGAAGCCGGCTGCGATGATGCGAAACAGCAGTCGTTCCATGGCGAGCAGCGGCGGCAGTCCGCGCAGCAGCGGCGGCAGGGTGCCGGCATGGAGCCGCTTCTCGAGCACCGCCATCAGCAGGACGTGCAGCGACGCGATGGTGAAGAAGCTGTAGGCGAGCATCGAGATCACCAGGTGCACGCGGAAGAACGGCATGCCGGCGTTGGCGAGCGGCTTCACCGGGGGCAGCAGGATCGGCATCAGCACGCCCAGGGCCGCGACGGGGATCACCAGCGCGTGCACGCCTTCCAGCCGGTAGAAGAAGTTGCCGAGCCAGTAGATCAGCACCGACAGCCACACGATGGTCGACAGGGCGGTCCCCACGCTCATGTACATCTCGCCGCCGGAGAACATGGCGCGTGCGAGCAGCGACGTGTGCAGCGCCAGCGGGATGAGGATCAGGAAGTGCGTCGGATGCGGCTTGCCGCGCGGGGCGGTAGGCCCTGGCGCCGGCTGTCGGCTCATGCCGCGCACCAGCATGAATCCGATCGCTGCGTAGAGCAGCGCGTTGATCGCGTAAGGTAGAATCGGGAGCATATGAGAGGTCGATCAGCGGCGCGCGAAGCGATCCGAAGCGCACCGACGACCGATCGAAGTATACCTCCCGCCCCGCCCGTTTCCCCTCCGATGTCGCACGCCCGATCACCATGCTGGACGGACTGACCAATCGCCTGACCGGCGTCATCAAGACGCTGCGGGGCCACGCACGCCTCACCGAAGCGAATGTCCAGGACGCCCTGCGCGAAGTGCGCGTGGCGTTGCTCGAGGCCGATGTCGCGTTGCCGGTGGTGCGGGACTTCATCGCGCGCGTCAAGGAGAAGGCTCTCGGCCAGGAGGTTGCGGGCAGCCTCACGCCGGGCCAGGCGCTCGTGGGCGTCGTGCATGACGAGCTGACCGCGCTGATGGGCGGCGAGAATGCCGCGCTCAACTTCGCGACGGTGCCGCCGGCGACCATCCTGATGGCCGGCCTGCAGGGCGCGGGCAAGACGACGACTTGCGGCAAGCTCGCACGGCTGCTCAAGGAGCAGAAGAAGAAGGTCCTGCTGGTGTCCTGCGACGTCTACCGTCCGGCCGCCATCGCGCAGCTCGAGACCCTCGCGCAGCAGGTGGGTGTGGATTTCTTCCCCTCCAGCCTGGACCAGAAGCCGGAAGACATCGCGCGTGCGGCGCAGGACTGGGCGCGCCGCCACTATCACGACGTGCTGATCGTCGACACCGCCGGGCGGCTGGCCGTGGACGAGGCGATGATGCGAGAGATCCGCGAGCTGCACGCCGCGGTGAATCCCATCGAGACGTTGTTCATCGTCGACGCGATGCAGGGCCAGGACGCGGTGAACACGGCCAAGGCCTTCGCGGAGAACCTGCCGCTGACGGGCGTCGTGCTCACCAAGCTCGACGGCGATTCGCGCGGTGGCGCGGCCCTCTCGGTGAAGCAGGTGACCGGCGCGCCGATCAAGTTCGCGGGCGTGGGCGAGAAGGTGAGCGGCCTCGAGCCGTTCCATCCGGAACGCATGGCCTCGCGCATTCTCGGCATGGGCGACGTGCTCTCGCTGATCGAGGATGCGCGGCGCGAGATCGACGTCGACGAGGCCGAGAAGCTCGCGCGCAAGGTGAAGTCCGGCAAGGGCTTCGACCTGGATGACTTCCGCAACCAGATGCTGCAGATGAAGAAGATGGGCGGCTTGTCGGCGCTGATGGACAAGCTGCCGGCGCAGCTTACCCAGGCTGCGCAGGCCGGCGGCGCTCAGCTGGACGACAAGGTCATCAAGCGGACCGTGGGCATCGTCGATTCCATGACGCCCCTGGAACGGACCAAGCCCGAACTCATCAAGGCGTCGCGCAAGCGCCGCATCGCGACCGGCGCGGGCGTCACCGTCCAGGAAGTCAACCGCCTGCTGAACCAGTTCGAGCAGATGCAGAAGATGATGAAGATGATGTCCAAGGGCGGCGGCATGCAGAAGATGATGCGCAACATGAAATTGCGTTAACTCGAATTCTCATCGTTGGGCCTCGGCCCAACGATGAGAATTCGAGTTAGGTCAAGAAATGCGAATCGGGCTTGGGGCGGCCCAGCGCCCGATTCGAGTGGAACTGCTGGACGGGTTACGGCGTCGCGGTGAATGGCCCGGGCGGCAATATCGGCGCTTCACGGAAAGTGGCGGGGATTTCCCCGGTGAGGGCTTCGAGGAAGGCGACGATGTCTTCCACGTCTTCGCTCGACAGACGCTTGCCCAGTTGCGTCAGTGCCATGATGCGCACGGCGTCTTCCAGTTTCGCAACGGACCCGTCGTGGAAGTAGGGCGCGGTCTTCGCAACGTTGCGAAGCGACGGGACCTTGAAGACGTAGAGATCGGCGTCGTTCTTCGTGTCGACGTAGCGGCCCTTGTCGATTTCCGTGCTTTTCGTCGCGGTCCAGTAGTCCACGATCAGCCCGAATTTCTGGAACGTCGTGCCGCCCACGAGCGCGCCGTTATGGCAGCCGGCACAGCCGGTGCGAACGAACTTGCCCATGCCGTAGCGAGCCTGGGAGGGCATGGCCGTGATGTCGCCGCTGATGATCGCGCGGTCGAGCGAACCCGGCGCGACCAGCGTGCGCTCGAAGGCGCCGATGGCCTTGCCCCAGTTCTCGGGCCGGAGCGGGTCCGGGTCGTCGGGGAAGGCTTTCTCGAACAGCGGGCGATAACCCGGGATCGCCTTCAGCTTCGCCATGGCCGCATCGAAATCGGGGTTGCCGTAACTCAATGGGCTCACCAGCGCGCGCATCGCCTGTTCCTCGACGTCCTTGCGATTGCCGCCGAAGTGCTGGGCAAACTGGCCGGCCGTGTTGAGCACGGTGGGCGCGTTGCGCGTCAGCGGTCGGTTGAGCACGCCGTAGGATTTCGGCAGGGCGTCGGTCCCGAACAGCGCGGCCTGGTGGCAGGTGGCACAGCTCACCGTGCCATCGAGGGACATGCGCGGATCGAAAAACAGTTGGCGGCCGAGCGCCACGCGTTCGGACGTCAGCGGATTCTCGGGCGTGGCGAAGTCGGCCTGCAGCGCCTTGAAATTCTCGCGCGCGTCGGCCAGTTGCTGCTCGTCGCCGTTGTGGGCAGCTACGGGACTGAGGGCCAGGGCGGCGATCAGCGTGGGAAGAACGAGGTGATGCTTCATGGGGATCGGACCGACGGGATGGAGTCGGCGCGCATTATAGAAGTCGTGTCTTCCGAACCCGCGGTCGTTGCGCAGGGTCTACACGCGTAGAATCCGCCCTCCCCGCGAACCGGGGCCGTTTCCCTTCGCAGACAAAGGTCATCCATGCGTTACCTGCAAATTCTGAGCGCTCTCGCCCTGCTGGCGAGCGCCATCGGCGCCAGCGCCCAGGACCACTACCGGGAGAAGCGCTGGTCCGACCAGATCGTCCCCGGGCTCGTGGTCGGCGAGGCGGTCTGGATCGAACAGGCGAACAAGCACAAGTTCCTCACCATCTGGACCGAGGCCGAGAATGCGCGCGGCGCCATCATCGTCGCGCACGGCCGCGGCTGGAGCCCGGACTTCGAGCTCTACGGCGTGCTTCGCACGAAACTCGCCGAGAAGGGCTACTCCACGCTCTCGATCCAGCTGCCGGTGCTTGGCGGTGGCGCGAAGGTGGGTGACTACATGATCACCTACTCCGACGCCGAGGAACGCTTCGCCCTGGCGGCGGACTGGCTGCTGGCCAAGGGCTACAAGAACATCTCCATCGTCTCGCACAGCCTCGGCGCCACGATGGCCAACCAGTACCTGATCAACGTCAAGCAGACGCCTGTGAAGGCGTGGGTGTTCATCGGCATCATCAACGGGCTCGAAGAGATGTTCCGCATCAAGATCCCGGTGCTGGACGTGTTCGGCAGCAAGGACTGGGAAGTGACCCAGGTGGGTGCGTACGAGCGGGAGAAGCAGATTTCCAAGATCGAGCGCTCCCGGCAGGTCGTGGTGAAGGACGCTCCGCACTTCTTCGAGGGCAAGGAGGACGAGCTGACCGCCACGGTCATTTCCTTCCTGGACAACGTCTTCCAGAGCCAGCCGAATCCCGCGCCGCGCTGAGGAATTCGCCTTTTCCCGCTTGCCAAGGGCTTTCCGCGAAGCGTACAATTCGCCCCCTTTTTTCCAAATCCCCCAGGAAATTCCGATGGTTGTGATTCGTCTAGCGCGCGGCGGCGCGAAGAAGCGGCCCTTCTTCAACGTGGTGGTGGCGGACTCTCGCGATGCACGCGACGGCCGCTTCATCGAACGCGTCGGTTTCTACAATCCGAAGGCCGCTTCCGCGGAAACGAAACTTCGTCTGGACCTGCAGCGCGTGGAGCACTGGCATTCGAAGGGCGCCCAGCTCTCCGACACGGTGCAGCGCCTGGTCAGGCAATTTGGCAAGAGCAACCCCGCCGCAGCCGCCTGAGCGGTTCGTGGTGATGGGGCGGGTCGCCGTCCCGTTCGGCGTGAAGGGCTGGATCAAGGTCCAGACGTTCACCGAGGAAATCGACGGACTGCTCGCCTATCCCACCTGGTGGTTGGGCAAGGGTGGTTCGTGGCAGGAGTACCGCGTCGAGGAAGGTGCCGTGCATGGCCAGGTGATCCTGGCGAAGCTGGCGGGCACCGAAGACCGGGACGACGTAGCGAAATTGAAGGGGGCGGACATCGCGGTGCCTCGCGACATCCTGCCGGAAGCGAAGGACGGGTATTACTGGACGGATCTGGTGGGCGTCCAGGTGGTGAATCGAGAGGGTGTCGAGCTGGGGCGGGTGGAAACGCTCCTCGACAACGGCGCGCAGAGCGTGCTGGTGGTGAAGGGAGAACGCGAAAGGCTGATCCCGTTCGTGCCGGTCTATGTGGACCGGGTGGAACTGGAAGCCGGGCGGATCCTGGTGGACTGGCAGCAAGACTATTGAAGTGAAGCAGTACGACGTCGTCACGCTGTTTCCCGAGATGTTCGAGGCCCTCACGGGCTGGGGCGTTTCGGGGCGCGCCCGGGAAATCGGTGCGTACCAGCTGGTGGCGTGGAATCCGCGGGATTTCGCAGCGAATACGTACCGGACGATCGACGATCGGCCCTACGGCGGCGGACCGGGGATGGTGATGATGGCCGAACCGCTGGCGAAGGCGGTCCGGGCGGCAAGGCAGCGGCAGTCCAGCAGTGGCATTCGCGATACGCGGGTGGTGTTGCTCTCCCCCCAGGGTCGGAAGCTCGACCACGAAGCGGTGATGAGGCTGGCGACGCTGGAAGGTGTGGTTCTGTTGTGCGGGCGGTACGAAGGTGTGGATGAGCGCCTGATCGAGCGCGAAGTCGACGAGGAGATCTCCATCGGCGACTACGTGATCTCGGGCGGTGAGTTGGCGGCGATGGTGATGCTGGACAGCATCATCCGGCAGTTGCCCGGGGTCCTGGGTGACGCCGATTCTGCGCAGCAGGATTCGTTCGTGGAAGGGCGGTTGGATTTTCCCCACTACACGCGTCCCGAAGTATTCGAGGACGTGGCAGTACCGGCGGTGCTGATGTCCGGGCATCATGCCGAGATCGAGAAGTGGCGCATGAAGCAGGCGTTGGGGCGCACGTGGTTGCGGCGGCCCGAACTGCTGGAAGGATTGAAGCTGGACCCCGCGCAGGAGAAGTTGCTGGCGGAGTTCAAACGGGAACACGAGAGCAGGTAGAAGCGAGGAAAACGAAGATGGACGTGATCGCACAACTCGAAGCCGCCGAGATCAAGCGGCTTGGCAAGACCATCCCCAGCTTCGCGCCGGGCGACACGGTCATCGTGAACGTGAACGTGGTCGAAGGCGAAAGAAAGCGCGTCCAGGCCTACGAAGGCGTGGTGATCGCCAAGCGCAACCGTGGGCTCAACTCGGCTTTCACCGTGCGCAAGATCTCCTCGGGCGAAGGCGTGGAGCGGACCTTCCAGACCTACTCGCCGCTGATCGCCTCGATCGAGGTGAAGCGCCGCGGTGATGTCCGCCGCGCCAAGCTCTACTACCTGCGCGAGCGTTCCGGCAAGTCGGCGCGGATCCGCGAAAAGCTCCAGCTGCGCGTGAACGCCGACAAGGCGGCCCCCGCGACGGAAACGCCTAGCTGACACACAGATATCGGTACTGCCGGGAAGGCGGCCCTCGAGGCCGCCTTTTCTTTGTCGGTGGTCCGTGCGCAGATACGCCGCTGATACACTCGCGCCAGTTCAATCACAGGGTAGTCATAGTGATGCGCCCGATCTCCCACCTGCTGTTCGCCGCTGCGGTGTTGCTTGCGGTACCCGCACTGGCCCAGCAGAAGCTGACGCTCTCCATCGGCTCCGGCAATACCGGTGGTGTCTATTACCCGCTCGGTGGCGGCCTCGCGCAGGTGCTGTCGCGCCATGTGCCGGGCTGGCAGGCAACCGCCGAAGTCACCGGTGGCTCGGTCGATAACCTGAAGCTCGTCGGCACGGGCAAGGCGGACCTCGGATTCTCCATGGCCGACGCGGCCTGGGACGCGTACGCCGGCAACGAAAAGTTCGCGGGCCGCAAGCTGCCGCTGCGCACGCTCATGGTGTTGTACGCGAACCGCATGCACGTCGTGACCACGGAGTCCGCCGGCATTGTTACCATGCAGGACCTCGCCGGCAAGCGCGTGTCGTTGGGCTCCGCGGGCAGCGCCACCGAAATCATGGCTGTGCGCGTGCTCGAGGCCTACGGCCTGGCCGAATCGGTGAAGCGCGAGCGGCTGTCGGTGAACGAGTCGGTGAACGCCATGAAGGATCGCAAGATCGACGCGTTCTTCTGGGCCGGTGGCGTGCCCACCGCCGCCGTGACCGATCTGGCCGCTACACCCGGCGTGAAGATCCGCCTGCTCGATCACGCGGATGCGGTGGAGGCCATGAACAAGCGCTATGGTCCCCTCTACAGCGCCAACCTGATTCCGAAATCCGTCTACCCCGGCATGGCGAAGGACGCGACCAACGCGACCGTGTGGAACGTGCTCGTCGCCAACGCCGCCATGCCCGACGACGTCGCCTACACGATCGTGAAGACCGTGTTCGAGCGCAAGCCCGAGCTCGTGGCCGTGCACAAGGAGTTCGGCACGCTGTCGCTCGACTACCAGACCAACGGCGCCTCCGCCCTGCCGTTCCATCCGGGTGCGATCCGCTACTTTGCCGAGAAGGGCCTCAAGCTGCAGTGAGCGCCGAGCGCGCCGAGGAGACGGTAAGCGCGCAGCGGCTCGCCAGCGCCGACCGCTTCATCGAGCAGGAAGAAGGTGCCGCCCACCGCCTGCGCGGGGGGCTCGATCGCGCGCTGACCACGGCCCTGGTGCTCACGTCGCTCCTGCACCTGTACGCGGCGTTCGCCATCGTAAGCGCACCGACGCTGCGGATCGCGCACGTGGGTATGATGCTCGCGTTGCTGTTCCTCACGTTGCCTGCCGCCGCGCGGTTTCGCGATCGCGTGATGCCGTGGGATTGGGTGCTGGCCGCTGCCGCCGCGGCGGTTGCCATTTACCTGTCATGGGACTGGGACGCCGTCGCCGATCGCGCCACGGAGCCCTCTACCGCGGATCTCGTGGCGGGCGCCACGCTCATCGTCCTCGTGCTCGAAGCGGTGCGACGCGCTTCCGGGTGGGTGATGCCCATGGTCGTGCTCGGCTTCATCGGGTATGCGTTCGCGGGTCCGTGGCTGCCGCCGCCATGGACCCATCGCGGCTACGATGCGTCGCGTCTCATCGGGCACATGTCCCAGACGCTCGAAGGCATCTTCGGGTCGCCGGTGGATGTCTGCGCCACCCTGATCATCCTGTTCACCATCTACGGCGCGATCCTGCAGCGTTCGGGCGCGGGCAAATTCTTCATCGACTTCGCTCTCGCGGCCATGGGACGCCGGTCCGGAGCGCCGGGACGCGCTGTCGTGCTCGGATCGTTCCTGCTCGGCGGTCCGTCGGGCAGTGGGGTGGCGACGACGGTGACGCTCGGTTCGGTCGCATACCCGCTGCTCGCGCGCGCGGGTTACGGCAAGAACGCCGCCGGTGGCCTGCTCGCGGCAGGCGGTCTCGGCGCGATCCTCTCGCCGCCGGTGCTCGGCGCCGCGGCGTTCCTGATCGCGGAGTTCCTCAAGATCTCGTATCTCGACGTGATCCGCATGGCGGTGATTCCGACCGTGCTCTACTACCTGTCGCTGTTCGTCATGGTCGAGCTCGATGCACGCCGGATCGGCGCCCCGCCGATCGAAGGCCCGCGCGAGCGCGTCGGCACGCTGCTCCGCCGCCACGGCTTCCACTTCCTCTCGCTGGTCGCGATCATCGCGTTCCTGCTGGTCGGCTTCTCGCCGATGATGTCGGTGTTCTGGGCGACCGTGCTCGCCATCGGAACCAGCTTCCTGACGCGGGACACCGCGCTCACGCCACGCAGGCTCGCGGGCGCGCTCGCGGAGGGCTCCCGTGGCGTCCTGGGCGTGGCGGCGACCTGCGCGGCGGCCGGGATCATCGTCGGTGTAGTGACGTTGACCGGCCTCGGCCTCAAGTTCAGCGGCATCGTCATCGACTACGCGGAAGGGAGCCGCGCGCTGACTGCCCTGTATACCGCGCTCATCGTCTGGATTGTCGGCCTCGCGGTGCCGGTCACGGCCTCTTACATCATCTGTGCCGTGGTCGCTGCGCCTGCCCTGGTGCACGTGGGCGTGCCGGAGTTCGCCGCGCACATGTTCATCTTCTACTACGCGGTGCTATCGGAAGTGTCGCCGCCCACGGCCCTCTCGCCCTTCGCCGCTGCCGCGATCACCGGCGGAGACCCGTACCGCACGACGCTTCAATCCTGGAAGTACACGTTGCCGGCCTTCGTCACGCCGTTTATGTTCGTGCTCATGCCGGAAGGCGTCGGACTGCTGCTCGCGGGCGATGCCGCGACCATCGTGCCGGTCACCGCCAGCGCGGTCGGGTGCATTCTTGCCCTGGCCATCGGCGCACAGGGCTGGCTGCGGGGTCGTCTGAACCTCGTCGAGCGAATCGCGTTGATCTCTGCCGGATTGCTGTTCGCGTGGCTCAAACCCTGGAGCGGAGCGGCCGGACTCGCGCTGGCCGTTGCCGCGATCGCACTGCACCTGACGCGAACGCGGGTGCAGAGGACATGAGCACCCCGGCCACCGCGCTCATCGATGCATTCTGCGATGCGCTCTGGCTGGAAGACGGGCTTTCGCAGAACACGCTCGCCGCCTATCGCCGCGATCTCGCGCAGTTCGCCGCCTGGCTGTTCAAACACAGGGGGCGCGGCCTGCTCGAAGCCCAGCATGCCGATCTGCTGGAGTACCTCGCTCATCGCTTCGCGGCGCGTGCGAAGGCTTCCTCCGCGAGCCGCCTGCTGTCCAGCCTGAAGCGCTTCTACCGCCATCATCTGCGCGAGGGGCGTCTCACCGTGGATCCGACCCTCAACATCGATTCGCCGAAGATGCCTCGGCCGCTGCCCAAGAGCCTCTCGGAGGAGGACGTCGAGAACCTGCTCGCGGCTCCCGCCGTGGAAGAGCCGCTGGGACTGCGCGATCGGGCGATGCTGGAGCTGTTGTACGCGACGGGTCTGCGCGTGACCGAACTCGTGACCCTGAAGGTCGCCCAGGTGAGCCTGGACGCGGGCATCGTGCGCGTCATGGGCAAGGGTTCGAAGGAGCGGCTCGTGCCCGTGGGCGAAGAGGCACTCGAATGGCTCGGACGCTACCTGCGCGAAGCCCGGCCTGCGCTGCTCGCCGGACGTCTGGCCGACGACCTGTTCGTGACCTTGCGCGGCGAAGCGATGACGCGCCAGATGTTCTGGGTGCTCATCAAGCGTTTCGCGCGCCGGGCGGGCATCAGCCGTTCGGTTTCCCCCCACACGCTGCGTCATGCCTTTGCGACGCACCTCCTGAATCATGGCGCAGACCTGCGCGTGGTACAGATGCTGCTCGGCCATTCCGACGTATCGACCACCCAGATCTACACCCACGTGGCGCGCGAGCGGTTGAAACAGTTGCACCAGAGGCACCACCCGCGCGGATGATGGGTGCGGCACCGCCTGCTATTCTCGCTGGAGCATGGAACCGCCGCACCGGACAGGATGAGACGATGAATCCGTCGGAGTTCGACAAGTTCGCTGACGAGTACCAGGCGATCCATGCCGCGAATGTCCGGCTGTCCGGCGAGTCGCCGGAGTACTTCGCCGCTTACAAGGTCCATGAACTGCACGCGGCGTTCGGCGGCGAGTTCGGGACCATCCTCGATTTCGGTGCCGGGGTCGGTACATCGGTACCTCACTTCCGGCAGCATTTTCCGGGAGCGCGCCTGGTCTGCGTGGATGTGTCGGCACGCAGTCGCGAGATCGCAGTCGAACGGTTCGGTCCGCAGCTCGACTACCGGTTGATCGAGGCGGGCCGCCTGCCGGTGGGCGATGCGGAAGTCGACCTCGTGTTCGCCTCGTGCGTCTTCCACCACATCGACGCACCCATGCACGCTTCGCTGCTGCGTGAGCTGGGCCGGGTGCTGCGGCCCGGCGGACGTGTCGTGGTGTTCGAACACAATCCGCTGAATCCCCTGACGGTGCGCACCGTGAAGGCGTGCGCGTTCGACGAGAATGCGGTGTTGCTGCCGTCGCGGCGGTTGCGTGACACGCTGTCGGAGGCCGGTTTCGTGAACCTGCGGACCCGCTACACGCTGTTCTTCCCTCACGTGCTGCGTGCGCTGCGAGGACTGGAGCGTTCGCTGTGGTGGAATCCGCTCGGCGCCCAGTACTACGTCACCGGGATACGGCCATGACCGCGTTGCCCCGAGTGAGCATCGTCGTGCCCTGCTTCAACGAGGAGGCGGCGTTGCCGGCGACGGTGACGCGACTGCGGGGATTGCTCGAGGAACTCGAGACCCGCGGCGTCGTGTCCGGCGAAAGCGCGCTCTACCTCGTGGACGATGGCAGCGTCGACGGCACCTGGGACGCGATCGAAGCCTTCTCGCGAGACAGTCTCGCCGTGCACGGCATCAAGCTCTCGCGCAATCGCGGGCACCAGAACGCGCTGCTCGCAGGGTTGCTCACCGCATCGGGCGACGTGGTGGTCAGCATCGACGCCGACCTGCAGGACGATGTCCAGGCGATCGAGCGCATGCTCGAAGCGTACTCGAGCGGCGCCCAGATCGTGCTCGGCGTCCGGCGCAGCCGCACGCACGATTCCGCATTCAAGCGCTTCACCGCCGAACAGTACTATCGCTGGCTGAAGCGCCTCGGAGTCGAGATCGTGTACAACCACGCCGACTACCGCCTGATGAGCCGGCGCGTCATCGAAGCTCTGCGGGAATACGAAGAGGTGAACCTGTTCCTGCGCGGCATCGTTCCCCAGCTCGGGTTCCGCACCGCGATCGTCGAATACGATCGCGCACCTCGCCTCGCGGGGGAATCGCGCTACCCGTTGCGCCGCATGCTGTCGCTCGCGTGGGAGGGGGTCACCTCGTTTTCCGCCGCACCGCTGCGATTCATCACGGGCCTCGGCGTTGCCGTCTCGCTCGTGAGCCTGGGTTTCGCGGCGTGGGCGTTGGCGGAGAAGCTGTTCGGCGGTCGCGTGCTGCCCGGCTGGGCATCGACGGTGGTGCCGATCTACTTTCTCGGCGGCGTGCAGTTGCTCTGCCTCGGCATCATCGGCGAGTATCTGGTGAAGATCTACGCCGAGGTCAAGCGGCGGCCGCGCTATCTGATCGAAACCGTCACCCGCGGTCTCGAAGGCCAACAGCGGACGCGCGGACCCGGCAGATCCTGAGTCGTCGGAGCGCTCAGCGCGCCCCGGGTACCACCACCAGGAACCCGTCGATCAGTTCCGATCGTGGTCCGGCCGGCAGCTTTGCCAGCGCAGCGGTGAGGCGCGGTTGATCGTCCTTGTAGGCCACATAGAGCGCGGTGGGATCGAACTGCCCCGCTTCGATCGCTTCCCAGATCGACGCGTTGGCGGCCTCGTAGGCCTTGGTCCGTTCGCGGCTGAAGTAGGCCTTGTTGATCGTGGCCCGATGTTCCACGGCGAGCTTCGCGAACGCTTCCCAGCCCTGAGGCTTGGGATTCGGATGCAGGACCAGCAGTCGCTGCCGGCCTGTCATCCGTTCATTCCATGCCGCGGAACGCAGCGGATTGTCACGGTCGGTCGCGTAGTCGGCCGTGGTCGACAGTGTCGTCTTGCCCAGGATGCCGATCATGGAAGACAGGTCCCACGCCTGCAGCGCCAGCGCCGAACCCAGCACGACATACTGCATGCGTGGCGCCAGTGTTCGCAGCAGCACCCAGAAGATCCACAGCAGCAGCGCATAGAAGGCCGGCCAGAACATGCGCCCCGATGCGCGCAGCGCTTCGATGGCCGTGCCGAGTCCCGGCACGCGATTGAGCGAGAAGGCGACGAGCGGTGCAGTGGCGATCGCCACGAGAAACGCAGCGACGAGCGCCAGGATCCAGAAAAGCCCCGAATGCTTCGACGTCGCCTGAGCGATGCGCAAACGCCAGCCGGAGCCGCGCGTGGAATTGCGCAGAATCAGCCACACGCATGCGGCGAGTCCGAGCACCGCTACGCCGATGTTCTCCGGCAATGCGTAGATCACTTCCTTGCCGATGGCGGGCCACATCGAGATGGCGAACACGGTCAACAAGAACAGGACTACGCCCAGGGGCAGGAAGCCCTGCACGCGATCCGCCGACGGTGCCGTTCGACCGGCGCGGGCGATCGCAACGAGCGCTGCGGCCATCAGCCCGAGGCCGAGATAGGCATAGCCCTCGTAGTCGCCGAAGCCCACGGGAATCTTCGGCAGCAGCCTCGACGAGTAGCCATCGGAGTTGATCAGCGCGACGGCGTTCAACCGATAGAAGCCCACCATGTCGGCGCCCGTACCGGCACTCTCCGCGAGGAAGAAGCCGGCGCCCCAGATCGTGAGCAGGAACGCTGTGAGCGTGGTGACGAAGTAGACGAACAGCATCCGGCGATCGCGGAACTCGCGTGCGAGCCATGCCTTCGCGAGATCGGCGACCCAAAGTGCGAAGGCCATCACCGCGAGATAGAACTGGGTGACCACCAGCAATACGATGAGCGGAATCCACCACAGGAACCGCCGTTCGGAGCGCCCGAATAGGCACAGCCCCAGCGCGAGCAGCAAGACCCAATGGGCCGTGAGCGCGTAGTGGCCCGTGAGTCGATTCAGCATGGGCGGCGAGAGCAGCAGCAGTCCGGTGACGAGCGCAGCGGCGACACGGTCCGCCCCCATCTTGCGGGCGAGGACGAAGCCGACGCCGCCCTGCGCAACGAAAGCGGTACCCAGCCACAGGCCGAAATACTGGAACGGCTCACCGAGCATTCCACGGAAGACCTTGAGCACGATGGCGATCCATGGAATCGAATCGGTGAAGACGATGCTCGAAGCGAAGCCTTCGCCATAGCTCTGCACGCGGGCCAGCGGGAAGCTCCACGGATCGGTACGGAAGAAGGCCCAGCCGAAATAGTTGGCGGCCGGGTCGCCCCACAAGAGCCAGTCGATGTAGTGCGGGTCGAGCAGGCGCACGCCGAAGGCGGCGACGAAGAAGGCGGCGCCGAGGCCCGCCCCGATCAGGAAATCGCCGGCGGCAACGCGGCGCAATCGCGTCATGGCATGTTCGATTCGGCGGTCACATTTCGTTTCAACGACTTCGCCGCGCCCACCTTTAACGCGACTTGACGCTCGCGACGCCGATCCACGGGCGCCCGACGGATTGTAAGATACCGGCCATGCCCACCGCCGTCCTCGTGGTCGTTGCCTACCTCGTCGGTTCGCTGTCGTTCGCAGTCCTCGTGAGCCGCGCTTACGGATTGCCGGACCCGCACACCTACGGTTCCGGCAATCCCGGTGCCACCAACGTGTTGCGCAGCGGTCGCAAGTCGGCCGCGCTGTTCACGTTGCTCGGCGATGCCCTCAAGGGTTTCGTCGTGGTGCTGGCGGCGCGGCTCCTCGCGGCCTCGTGGGGCCTGGATGCCACCGACATAGCGCTCGCGGCCATCGCGGTGTTCGCGGGCCACCTGTTTCCAGTGTATTTCGGGTTCAAGGGCGGCAAGGGCGTGGCAACCGCGGCCGGAATCCTGTTCGCGCTGTCGCCCTGGATCGGCCTGGCCGTGGCAGGCGTCTGGGCCGTGGTGCTGGCCGCGACGCGTTATTCGTCCGGCGCCGCTCTGACTTCGGCCGCGGCCGCGCCGATCCTGACCGGCCTGATCCTCGGCTGGGGACCCGCCGTGGTCGCCGTGCTTGCCATGGTCATCCTCATCTTCTACCGGCACCGCGAGAACATCCGGCGCCTGATGGCTGGCACGGAGAGCAAAGTCGGATCGCGCTAGCGCGATCCCCCGTCTTCCTCTGTGACCCTCTGTGTCCTCTGTGTTGAGAGCGTTTGAATTGCTTCGCAAACAGACGTCAACCAAGACCAACGCATTCACCACAGAGGACACAGAGGGTCACAGAGGGTGGGGCGGCTAGTTTTCCGCCGGGGTTTCGAGGGAAGCGAGTTCCCAGCGCGGCCGGACCCCGAAGCTGCCCGCCTTGGTCATGGAAGCCAGCCGCATCGCGCCGGCGAAGGCGATCATCGCGCCGTTGTCGGTACAGAACTCGAGGGGTGGATAGAACACCTCGATGCCCCGCGCCGTGGCAGCCTTGGTCAATCGCTCCCGCAGGCTGCGATTGGCGCCCACGCCGCCGGCGACCACCAGCCGGGGCACACCGGCCCGATCGACGGCGCCCAGCGATTTTGCGACCAGCACGTCCACGACCGCTGCCTGGAATTCAGCGGCGAGGTCGGTGCGCAGGGAATCGTCGAGGGCTCGCCCCCGTACCGCCGTGGCGACCGCCGTCTTCAGGCCGCTGAAGCTGAAATCGAGGTCGTCCGAGTTGATCATCGGGCGCGGCAACTTGAACCGGCCGGTCGTACCCGCGTCCGCCAGTCGCGCTAGTGCCGGTCCGCCGGGGTAGCCGAGGCCGAGCAGCTTGGCGGTCTTGTCGAAGGCTTCTCCAGCGGCATCGTCCACCGTCTCGCCCAGCAGCTCGTAGTCCCCGACCCCGCCCACGCGCATCAACTGGGTATGACCGCCCGAGACCAGCAGCGCGACGAACGGAAATGCCGGTGCCGGATCGGCCAGCAATGGCGACAGGAGGTGGCCTTCCAGGTGGTGCACGCCGATCACGGGGACGCCCAGCGCGAAGGCCAGGCCGTGGGCCGCCCCGGCGCCCACCAACAGGGCCCCGGCGAGTCCCGGGCCCTCGGTGTAGGCCACTGCTCCCACGTCGCTGCGCCCGACGCCCGCCTGGGCCAGCACCTGCCGGGTCAGCGGCAGCAGCCTCCGGATGTGGTCACGGGAAGCCAGTTCGGGCACGACGCCCCCGTAGGCGGCGTGCATGTCCACCTGCGAATGCAGGGCGTGGGCGACCAGGCCGCGGGCGCTGTGGACGAGCGCAACGCCGGTCTCGTCGCAGGAGCTTTCGATACCGAGGACGTACAAAGGGGCGGGGGGCGGAGGCCGAAGGTGCGGGAGAGGTTTGGACGAGGTTCCAAGATGCGGCCGAGTCTGGTATTCTCCCGCCCCTTGTTTGGCCCCTTCAACCCAAGGTACAGGATTCAACCGTTCATGCCGACCGTACGCGTCAAGGAAAACGAACCGTTCGAGGTGGCACTGCGCCGCTTCAAGCGCACCGTGGAGAAAACCGGTTTGCTCACGGAACTGCGGGCGCGCGAATTCTATGAAAAGCCCACCGCCGAGCGCAAACGCAAGCTCGCGGCCGCGGTGAAGCGCCATCATAAGCGCCTGCGCAGCCAGCAGCTGCCCCAGAAGATGTACTGACGAGCCGCGCTCGGAGCATTCCCGACGACCCCGCGTGGCCTGATCTCCAGGCCCGCGGGGTTTTCATTTCAGGAGTCCCAGGAGTCCGCCATGGCTGCCTTGAAGGATCGCATCACTGAAGACATGAAGAACGCCATGCGCGCCAAGGAAACGGCGCGCCTGGGAGCGATCCGGCTGCTGCTCGCGGCCATGAAGCAGCGCGAGGTGGACGAGCGCATCGAGCTCACCGACGCGGACATCGTGGCCATCATCGACAAGATGCTGAAGCAGCGCCGCGACTCGATCTCGCAGTACGAGAAGGGCGGGCGGCAGGATCTGGTGGACGTCGAGAAGTTCGAGATGACCGTGCTGCAGGCCTACATGCCGGCCGCCATGTCCGCCGAGGAGATCGCCGCTGCGGTGGCGGATGCGATCGCCGCGGCCGGCGCGGCGGGACCGCAGGACATGGGCAAGGTCATGGCCGTGCTCAAGCCGAAGCTCGCGGGCAAGGCCGACATGAGCGCCGTGTCGCAGATGGTGAAGGCGAAACTCACGGGGGCGTAGCCCCCCATCCCCGCCCTTCCCTCACGCGCTTCGCGCGCAAGGGAAGGGAATATCTGCGGCAAACATGCCGAGCCTCGGCCGGCCCCCATCCCTGCCTTCCCCCGGCAAGCCGGGGGAAGGAGTGCCGGCGAACGACGGCGACGCGAGGTCTACATCCCCTCCCCCGCGACGCAGTCGTGGGGGAGGGTCAGGGTGGGGGCCACGGTTGGCCGCAGGCAGAAAAATGCAGCGACTTCACTCCATCGCGGCCGACCCCTCCGGTCCCCCTATAATCGGGACGAGGCATCGGGCAGGTCATTCGGGTAGGACGGATTCCGCGCGGAATCCGCGGTCGAAACATCGGGCACGCATGATTCCGCAATCCTTCATCCAGGATCTCCTGAGCCGGGTCGACATCGTGGATGTGGTCGAGTCCGCGGTGCAGTTGAAGCGCGCGGGCGCCAACTATTCGGCGTGCTGCCCGTTCCACACCGAGAAGACGCCGTCGTTCACGGTGAGCCCGAGCAAGCAGTTCTATCACTGCTTCGGCTGCGGGGCGCACGGCACCGCCATCAGCTTCATGATGGAGTATCACGGCATGGGCTTCATCGACGCCGTGAAGGATCTCGCGTCGCGAGCCGGCATGACCGTGCCGGAGCCGGACCCGGCCTTCCGGCAGCAGGCCGACAAGCCGGCCGGCCCTGATCTCACGGAACTGCTGGCCAAGGCTGCGCGCTATTTCAAGGAGCAACTGAAGCGCTCCGAGCCGGCCATCCGCTACCTCAAGGGCCGCGGCGTGACGGGCGAGATCGCCGCCCGGTTCGGCCTCGGCTATGCGCCGGACGGCTGGCAGAACCTCGAAGCCGCCTTCGACGACTACGCCGACAAGGCGCTGGTGGAAGCGGGCCTGATCATCCAGAACGAAGAAGGCCGCCGCTACGATCGGTTCCGCGACCGGATCATGTTTCCGATCGTGAACCCCCGCGGCGACGTCATCGGTTTCGGCGGGCGGGTGCTCGGCCAGGGCGAACCCAAGTACCTGAATTCGCCGGAAACGCCCGTGTTCGAGAAGGGACGCGAGTTGTACGGGTTGTTCCAGGCCCGGCAGGCGATCCGTGCGGCCGGACGAGTCCTCGTGGTCGAGGGCTACATGGATGTCGTGGCGCTGGCCCAGCATGGGGTCGAGTACGCGGTGGCGACACTCGGTACCGCGACCACGCCGATCCACGTGCAGAAGCTGCTGCGACAGACCGACGAGGTCGTGTTCTGTTTCGACGGGGACAACGCCGGTCGCAAGGCGGCCTGGCGCGCCCTGGAAGTGAGCCTCCAGGCGCTGGCCGACGGCAAGCAGGTGCGCTTCCTGTTCCTTCCGGACGGTGAAGATCCCGACACCTGGATCCGCAAGGAGGGCCAGGAGGCCTTCGAAGCGTTGGTCGGCAAGGCCGAACCGTTGTCGCGGTTCATGCTGCGCGAACTCCAGTCTTCGGTGGACATGACCACGCCGGAGGGGCGCGCAGCGTTCCTGAAACAGGCGGAAGGCCTTGTAAAACAGATCTCCGCACGCAATCTGGGGCTGGCGATGCGCGATGCCATCGCCCGTGCCGCCGGGCTCACCCTGGAGCGGCTGGACGAACAGTTCGGCATCCGGCGCGAAGTGCGGTCCGACCCGGGCCAGCGCGGCCGGCCGCCGGCTCGCTCACCCGCGGCCCGGCTGCGGGAGAAGATCGTCCTGCGGTGCCTGATCGCGAAACCGGACCTGCACGGGCAGTGCGCGGAGGCGCTCGAACTCGCCGGTGCAGGCGATTCCTGGAATCTGGTGGCCGAACTGGCGATAGCGCTGCGCGAGGGTGTCATCGGGTCCAGTACCCCGGCGTTGTTGCAGTATCTGGAAGATCAGGGCAGGTCGGACCTCGTCAGCGCATTGGAGAGGGATTTGCTCGAATGCGGGGACGAATACGACTTCGGCGCCGACCTCGAGACCCAGCTGATTCAACTCCGCCGTGAGGCCATGGCGGAGCGCAGCAGATCCGCCGTGGCCGGGATCGACAGTCCCAGCCAGCTCTCCGACGACGCCCGTGAACTCCTGCGCGGGTCGAGCGTCAACCTGGAGTCGACTGGAAATTAGCAGTCCGGTCCCCACCTAGGTTACAATTTCCGGCTTTTCTCAACGTTTTCGGGGCGTCCATGGCAAAGGTACTGGGTAAGGCGAAGGTCCTGGCGAGAGACAAGGACAAGGATGGCAAGCGCGCAGACGCGCCTGAACTGACCGGTGCCGACGCCGAAGCAAGGCGTACCCGGCTCAAGAACCTGATCGTCCTGGGCAAGGAGCGTGGCTACTTGACCTATGCGGAGGTGAACGACCACCTCCCGGACGACATGCTGGACGCCGAGCAGATCGAGAGCGTCATCAGCATGATCAACGACATGGGCATCCAGGTGTACGACGAGGCACCGGACGCCGAAACGCTGCTCATGTCCGACGCCACGCCGGCCACGCCCGACGACGACGCCGTCGAGGAAGCCGAAGCCGCCGTCTCGACGCTGGATTCCGAGTTCGGCCGCACCACCGACCCCGTCCGCATGTACATGCGCGAAATGGGCTCGGTCGAGCTCCTCACGCGCGAGGGCGAAATCGAGATCGCCAAGCGCATCGAGGACGGTCTCAAGCACATGATCCAGGCCATCTCCGCCTGCCCGACGACCATCGCCGAGATCCTCGCGCTGGCCGAGAAGGTCGACAAGGACGAGCTTCGCATCGACGAAGTGGTCGATGGCCTGCTCGACCCGAACGCCGAGGAGATCCTCGAGGAAGCCGTGGCCGAGGAGAACATGGAGGAAGACCTCGCGGCCGAGAACGAGGAAGAGGACGACGGCGGTGCCGCCCAGACGGCGAGCCTGCTGCAACTCAAGCTCGCGGCCATGGAGCGCTTCGCGATCATCAACGGCCTGTACGTGAAGATGATCAAGGCGCTGCAGCGCCAGGGTTCGAAGAGCCGCCCGTATCTCAAGAGCCAGTCCGACATCTCGAACGAGCTCATGATGATCCGCTTCTCCGCGAAGCAGATCGAGGCGCTGTGCGACAGCGTGCGCAAGATGGTCGACAACGTGCGTTCGCACGAGCGCGCGATCATGGAGCTGTGCGTCGAGAAGGCCGGCATGCCGCGCTCGCACTTCATCAAGAACTTCCCCGGCAGCGAGGAAGATCTCGAGTGGGTCGGCCGCGAAGCCACCGCGCGCAAGCCGTACAGCGAAGCTCTCGCGCGTTACGCCCCGGCGATCCTCGAGCAGCAGCAGAAGCTGATCGACCTGCAGAAGCGCATCGGCATCTCGATCAAGGACTTGAAGGACATCTCCAAGCAGATGTCCACGGGCGAGGCGAAGGCGCGCCGTGCGAAGCGCGAGATGACCGAGGCCAACCTGCGCCTCGTGATCTCCATCGCGAAGAAGTACACCAACCGCGGCCTGCAGTTCCTCGACCTGATCCAGGAAGGCAACATCGGCCTGATGAAGGCGGTGGACAAGTTCGAATACCGCCGCGGCTACAAGTTCTCGACCTACGCCACGTGGTGGATCCGCCAGGCCATCACGCGCTCGATCGCCGACCAGGCCCGCACCATCCGCATCCCGGTGCACATGATCGAGACCATCAACAAGATGAACCGCATCAGCCGCCAGATCCTGCAGGAAACCGGGCAGGAGCCCGATCCGGCAACCCTGGCGGTGAAGATGGACATGCCCGAGGAGAAGATCCGCAAGATCCTGAAGATCTCCAAGGAACCCATCTCCATGGAAACGCCGATCGGCGACGACGACGATTCCCACCTGGGCGATTTCATCGAGGACCAGGCCACGCTCGCGCCGGTGGATGCAGCTGTCTACACGAGCCTGCGCGACGCGACCAAGGAAGTGCTCGACACGCTCACGCCGCGCGAAGCGAAGGTGCTGCGCATGCGTTTCGGCATCGAGATGAACACCGATCACACCCTCGAAGAAGTCGGCAAGCAGTTCGACGTCACGCGGGAGCGGATCAGACAAATAGAAGCCAAAGCGCTGCGCAAGCTGCGCCACCCGAGCCGTTCCGAACGCCTGCGCAGCTTCCTGGACGGCTGATCGTCCGCAGCTCCGCAGCAAGACAACGCCCCGCATTCGCGGGGCGTTTGTTTTTCCGCAGGGTAGAATGCGGCGCGCTGTTCCGGGGGCCTCTAGCTCACGATGGTTAGAGCAGCGGACTCATAATCCGTTGGTACCGGGTTCGACTCCCGGGGGGCCCACCACGATTTGCGCGATCAAGCCCACGCTGACCCAATCGCGCAGCCAGACCGCCACCTGTGCCGAGGCGTGCTCCGGTTCGATCCATTCGCAGACGATTTCACAGACGCGCGGAAATATCGCGCCACCTATCGCTGCATCGATCGCTCGGGCTTCGGCCGGATGCAGTGAACGAAAGCGGGCGTCGAACTCCTGCCGCCAGACGATCCACTCGACGGGATCCGCGAGCACTTCCGCCATGGGAAGCGCCAGATCGGCATCGACGGCATTCCGAATCGCCGGCGCGTTCGTGGACAACGCGAGGCGACGCACCGAGGGATGGAATGCGAACGCAATGCTCGTCCAGGCTTCCGGAGGGAGACAGGCGCAATCCTCGAAGGTGGAGCACGAAGCATCGCCCGCATCGAATGCCGCCGCCAGTGTCCAGTCGAACTGCGCCATCTCTGCGAGCCATGGTTGAGCGGCGTAGGGAGGCGTCGTGCGCAGAAACTCGGCGAACCCTTCGCCGTACCAGCGGATGTTGCGATGCCGGGAGGACATGGACTCCACGTATTGGCTGCACGCTTCCGGGAACGCAGTGTCTCCGAGATGTTGCGCCAGGGTCTCGAAGGTGTCCGCGAGCGCGCTCCGCAGGCGGATACGGTACGCGTCGTGATAGATCGCGAGGCGCGGCCCGGGCTTGCCACGTGGCCCGTCGTCGATCGACCGCAGGACATCGAAAGCCCCGCCGATCACGAAAGCCTGCATCTGTCGTTGCAGATCGGCGAGCTCGTTCATGCGGCCGCTTCGTGCAAGGCCGTCGACGCGATGTGGCGGGCGCGATCGAGCTCGGTCACCAGCTCTGAGAGCGGCGGGATATGGTCGTCACGCTCGATCATCGTCGCGACCGGACCCAGGCGCCGGATCGCGTAGTCGTAGAGATCCCACACCGGCTCGATCACCGATGCGTCGTGCGTATCGACGATCCAGTCACCGCAATGGCTGTGACCGGCCAGATGAATCTGTTGCACGCGGTCGATCGGCATGGCGTCGAGGTAGGTTCTCGCATCGAAGCCATGGTTGAACGCGCTGACGTACACGTTGTTCACGTCCAGCAGGAGCAAGCAGTCGGCGCGCCGTGACAGCTCCGCGAGGAACTCCCATTCGGTGAGCTCGCAATCCCTGAAGCTCACATAGGTCGATACGTTCTCCAGGAGGATGCGCCGTCCGAGGAAATCCTGGACCTGGGCGATACGGTCGATCAGGTGCCGAAGTGCCAGTTCGGTGAAGGGCAACGGCAGCAGGTCGTGCAGGTTCCTGCCGTCCGTGCCGGTCCAGCACAGATGGTCGGATATCCACAGCGGCTCCACTCGCGCGGCGAGCGCAGCCACCTGTGACAGATACTCCCGATCGAGCGGGTCGGTGCCGCCGATGGACAGCGACACGCCGTGCATCACCACGGGATACTCGGCGCGAATCCGGTCGAGCCAGTGAAGCGGCCGGCCGCCCGGCACGAGATAGTTCTCGGTGAGGATCTCGAACCAGTCGACGTCGGGGCGCGCCGCGACGATATCCTCGTAGTGTGCCGGTCGCAGGCCAAGGCCGAAGCCGGCAATGGGAGCACGCGGATCATCGATCAAGGTCTGTATCTTTCGTAAGGCGCGGCCCCCATCCCAGCCTTCCCCCAACGCAGTTGGGGGAAGGGGTCGTACGTCCCCTCCCCCGGTTCCGCCGGGGGAGGGCCAGGGTGGGGGCAGTCCCGCAATCACGCGCGGCCGAAATGCTCCGAGCAAGCCTTCTCCGTCGTCATCACGAAACCGTGACCCTTGCAGGCGTTCTGACCCTTGCACGAATTCATCGCGGTCTTGCATTCGCCCTGGCCCTTGCAGGCGTTGGAGCCGAAGCACTTCATCTTCGCCATGCTCGAATCCGCGGACTGGCTCACGCCACTGCCGGGGTTCGACTGACAACCCGCGAGGAACATCGCCGCGGCCGCCGTGGCCATCGCGATGCCTGCCACCTTCGATTTCTCGATCATCGTTGCTCTCCTTTGACTGACAAGTTTGGCCCGCCGGGTTTCGAGATCTCGATCGTTCCCCCGTGGAGACGGGCCGATACTCCACGGACTTCGAAGATGTATGCCTGCTCTCGCATACGCCTGCTGTACGGGCCAGCGGGTACGTTTGGATTCATCCGCGTGAACCCGAAACCGTCCCCCGTGTCCTAGTGATGTCTTGGCGATCTTCATCCGGAGGCGCCCGTCGCTCGTACCTGTCGGGTCATGATCGTCACGAGAGGAACAACATGAAGCGGGTCGCGAGGGCGTTCACCCTGGTGCTTTGCCTTGCCGGGACACTGGCGCATGGCGGTACCGAAACCAGGCCGGAAGTGCCTGCAGGCAAGCTCGCCTCCGCCACCTTTGCCGGCGGCTGCTTCTGGTGCATGCAGCCGCCGTTCGAAAAGCTCGACGGCGTAGTCAAGACCACGGTGGGCTACACCGGTGGCACCGTCCCGAATCCGACCTACCGGCAGGTCTCTGCCGGTGGTACGGGGCATGCGGAAGCGGTGGAGATCGTTTTCGACCCGGCGCGCGTCACCTACGAGAAGCTGCTCGAGGTGTTCTGGCGCAATATCGATCCGCTCGCGAAGAACCGCCAGTTCTGCGATTCCGGCGACCAGTACCGCTCGGCGATCTTCGTGCACGACGAAGCGCAGCGGCGCGCGGCCGAAGCATCGCTCAGGGCGATCGAGGCGTCCGGGCGGCTGAAGGGCAGGATCGAAACGCAGATCGTCCCCGCCGCGCCCTTCTACGCCGCCGAGGATTATCACCAGGACTACCACCTGAAGAACCCGAGCAAGTATGCTTTCTACCGCTGGAACTGCGGGCGCGATGCCCGGCTCGAAGCGCTCTGGGGCGGTGCGAAGTGATCCCGGGGGCGAACAAGGGCCGGCGCGCATGGCTTGCAGCCGGTGGAGCCGCTGTACTCATGGCGGCGATCGGACAACAACGAGGAGGCGTGGCAATGGGTGCGGTATCCGAGAATTTCGAGATCCAGAAGTCCGATGCGCAGTGGCGGGAGCAGCTCACCCCACAGCAGTACCGGGTGCTGCGGCAGCACGGCACCGAGCGGGCCGGCACCAGCCCGCTGGATCATGAGAAGCGCGCCGGAACCTTCGCGTGCGCGGCATGCGATCTGCCGCTGTTCGCTTCCGACACCAAGTTCGACAGCCGCACCGGCTGGCCCAGCTTCTTCCGCCCGTTGCCCAACGCGATCGGCACCACGACCGACCGGTCGCTGTTCATGACGCGCACCGAAGTGCATTGCCGCCGCTGCGGTGGTCATCTCGGCCACGTATTCGAAGACGGTCCGGCCCCCACCGGTTTGCGCTATTGCATGAACGGCGTGGCGATGAAGTTCGTTCCTGCGGAAGGTACGCGCTGAGATTCGAGGCGTAGCGTTCGGTGGCGGCCCGTTATCATCCGGCGTCCGCGTCTCGCCGGTAGCCGTCGCTTCCCTTGAACCAGCAGCTCTCGTTGTTCGGCCTGGAGCCGGGACCGCCGGGCTCCGCCTCGGGTGTCCGCGGCGTGGCGGCCAGCGATGCGACCCGCCTGCTCGCCCAGCGCCTCGGTCCGCTGCTGCATCTGGGCACTTCCTCGTGGTCGTTCCCGGGGTGGCGCGGCATCGTGTACGACGGCATCCACGACGAAACGCAGCTCGCGCGCGACGGCATCGGTGCCTACGCGCAGCATCCGCTGCTGCGGACCGTCAGCGTGGACCGCACGTACTACGGACCGATCGAGCGCTCGGAGTTCGAGGACTATGCCCGGCGCGTGCCCGAGGCATTCCGGTTCATGGTGAAGGCGCCGGCCGATTGCACGACGCCCTGGCTGCGCGGCGCCGGCGGTCAACCGGCCGGCGAGAATCCGCGCTTTCTCGATGCGGACTTCGCTTACGAGATGTTCGTGCGGCCCGCGTTCGACGGGCTGGGCCGCAGTTGCGGGCCGCTCGTGTTCCAGTTCCCGCCCCAGGGCCGTGAGGCGCTGCGCAAGCCGCGACAGTTCGCGGATCGCCTGTACGAGTTCCTCTCGCGGCTGCCGCGTCTGCCGCTGTATGCGGTCGAGTTGCGCGACGCGCCGCTCATGACCGACGCCTACGTGGAGGCGCTACGCTCGACCGGCACGCGGCACTGCGTGAGCGTCCATCCGAAGGCGGCGGCCTTGCACGACCAGACCGACGTGATCGCGGCGCTCGGTCCCGGGCCGCTGGTGGCGCGGTGGAATCTCAACCCGGCCCATACCTACACCGAGGCGAAGGAACGCTATGCGCCCTTCGACCGGCTGCAGGAGGAGGACCCGGGCTCCCGCGCGGTGCTGGCGCGCCTGTGCTCGCGCGCGCTACTGGGTGGACAACCGGCCTACCTGATCGCCAACAACAAGGCCGAAGGGAGCGCGCCGCTGTCGGTGTTCAAACTGGCCACCGAGATCGGCGCGCTGCTGGACAAGGCCTAGAACTTGTAGCCGACGCCCAGCGAATAGATGCTGGAGGAGATGTCGCCGGTCGATGCGTTGCCGAACTTGCTGTAGCGCTCGTATTCCGCGCGACCGAACAGGTCGTCCGTGAATTCGTACTGGAGGCCGAGACCGAAGAAGGTCTGGAGATCGGTGGATTTTTCGTCCGCGCCGATCGATGGCTTGTAGGTGCTTTGAAGGGCTGCGCCGCCGAGTTTCAGGAACAGGGACAACCTGTCGGTTGCGGGCAACCAGGCGACTGCGGCGAGTTGAGCCCCGCGCATCTTGCTCGTGGAAGTGAACTGTCCGCCCGGGCCGGTCGCATCGATGGTCACCTTGGCGACGTCGACGTAGCCGCCTTCGATACCGAAGAACTTGTTGAAGCGGTAACCGACGAGCGCCTTCCCGGCGTAGCGGTCGGTGTCGAAGCGGACCAGGGCGCCAGGGCCCACGGCCGCATCGGCTTGCGTCTGAGCCAGGGCTTCGTTGTTCGTCGCCATCGATACCCCGACGCTGCCGTAGACATACAAGCCCGTCTTGTACTTCAGGGCCGGACCCGATCCGACCGGGTAGTCCTGCGCGAGGGCCGATCCCGCCGCAAGCGTGGCGGCGGCGAACAATGCGATTCTGGCGATCATGGTGCTGCTCTCCCTTCGGGATTGGAGGTTTTGCGGGCCGTCGAGGGCCGGTAAGGTTGCCGGGCAGCCCAGAAGCACGAAACACGCCTCTGGCCGTCCTTTGGCCCGCCTGCGTAGGCCTCTGAAAATTCAAGGGCTATCAGGGTAGTTATATCGGAAGAGTCAGGTCGAACCTTTAGACACTGACCTAACGCGTTGAAAATGTGCGCGTGACGGCCGACGCTGCGAGGCGACGGGGAGAGCGTTGCCCCCACCCCGGCCCCCACCCCAGCCCTCCCCCCAGCCCCCACCCCAGCCCTCCCCCGGCAAAGCCGGGGGAGGGAGGTCGTACGCTCCTTCCCCCGCGACGGCGGGGGAAGGCGGGGATGGGGGCAGCGAAGCGCCCGCGACGGCGAAGGAAGGAGGCCGCCGGAGCGTCCGGCGCGCTCGCGGTTAGGTGTGTTTCCCTACCCGCAGGCCCCCACCGCGCCGCAAGCAGTGCAGAAATCGCAGCCATCCTTGCGGATCACGGTCACGTTGCCGCACTCGTTGCACAGCGATCCCGGTTGGACCACCGGCTGGCCGGCCTCGCGAGGCGACTCGAGGATTCCCATCTCCCGCTTCGGATAGCCGTTCTCGTCCAGCACGCCGAGCATCGCGTAGCGGTGGATCACGAGACGCGCGAGGTAGGCCACCGTGGACGGGAAATTCTGCTGCCGGCGCTGGCCGGGCACGAACGCCATGAAATCGCCGAGCGGCTCGGAATAGTTGGTGAGCTTGCGCAGCTTCATGCCGATCCAGGCCGGGTCGAGCACGCGCATGTCGAGCGAGAGGATGCGCGCGAGGCCGTCGAGCGCTCGCGGGTAATAGCCCGAGAGCCACAGAGAGTATGGCCGCGTGACGCCGTCCGGCAACGTAATCTCCTTCAGGCCGAGCACGAAGTCCTCGCCCGAGGCGGGGCTCTGGATGTCCACGGTCCACGACAGCGTGCCGTCGGTACCGGTGCGCGGTTCCTCGCGCGAGAACATCGCATCGAGCACCGGGGAAGGGCCCGGATCCTCGAACGCGCCGAGGCGTTCGCAGCGATAGCGGATCACCTGGGCCACGCCAGCGACGACACTCGGCACGCGCTTCATTTCGCCGTGCGGCGGGAAACGCATGTCGAAACTCTGGTCCCCGGGCGTGCGGGCGAGCTCGTCGAGCTTCAACTTGAGCCATGCACGATCGTTCGCACGCATGTCCATCGACAGCGTCTTTGCCACGGCACCGAGTCCACGCGGCTGCTCGGCACCGTTCACCCATGCTTCGAACGGAAACGCGCGTCCGTTCGCTTCCGTGTGCCCCACGAACAACGCGAAGTCACCGTGCGGATGCGAAATCATGTACGTCCACGCATCGTTGCCGTCGGGCAGCGCGGGCCGGCCGGGCCATTGCAGCGACGAGAGCACCGGCGCCGGCAGCGACTTGATCGTGAGCCGCCGATTCGCTTCGCTCAGTGCCACGTCCTGCGGCTTCGATTTTTCCGACGCGGACGGCGCGACCGACAGCACCGAACCGAGCACCTTGTTCGGGCGATAGGTCGCGAGGCCCTTGAGGCCGGCTTTCCAGGCGGACAGGTACAGATTCTCGAAGTCCGGGTAGGGATAGTTCTCCGGCACGTTTACCGTCTTCGAGATGCTCGTGTCGATGTAAGGCGCCACCGCCGCCACCATGTCCTTGTGCGCCTGGGCGGAGATCTCCAGCGCAGTGACGAAATACTCCGGCAGCTTCTCCACATCGCCACCGCGATGGCGGTAGAGCCGCCATGCGTAGTCCTCGACCGGGTACTCCTTCCACGTGCCGTCGGCCATGCGCTTGCGGCGCGTGTAGGTCCACGAGAACGGCGGCTCGATGCCGTTCGAGGCGTTGTCGGCGAAGGCGAGGCTGATGGTGCCGGTCGGCGCGATCGAAAGCAGATGCGAATTGCGGATGCCATGCGTGCGGATCTTCTGCTTGATCTCTGCGGGGAGGCGCGACGCGAAGTTGCCGCCCGAAAGATAGAGGTCCGCGTTGAACAGGGGGAACGAGCCGCGCTCCTTCGCGAGATCGATCGACGCGAGATACGCACGATCGCGCATGCATTCCGAAATGCGGGTGGCCATCGCACGTGCTTCCGCGCTGTCGTAGCGCAGCCGAAGCATGATCAGCGCGTCGCCGAGGCCGGTAAAGCCGAGTCCGATGCGGCGCTTCGCATTCGCTTCATCGTGTTGCTGCTCGAGTGGCCAGCGCGTGACGTCGAGCACGTTGTCGAGCATGCGTACCGAAGTCTCGACCACCTTGCCGAAGCTGCTGAAATCGAACGCCGCCTTCTCGTCGAAGGCTTGCGTGACGAAGCGCGTGAGATCGATCGAACCGAGATCGCAGCAGCCGTACGGCGGTAACGGTTGCTCGCCGCACGGGTTCGTACTCTCGATCGTCTCGCAGTAGTAGAGGTTGTTGTCCTTGTTGATGCGATCCAGGAACAGGATGCCGGGTTCCGCGTGATCGTAGGTGGAGCGCATGACCTGCTCCCACAGCTCACGCGCGCGCACCTTGCGATACACCCAAAGACCGTCGTCGCGCCGATAGGCGCCCGCCGCTTGCACATCGGGCGCCGGCTCGGCCTTGTGCGCGAGTTCGATATCGCTGTCGCTCTCGACCGCGCGCATGAAGGCGTCGGTGACACCGACCGAGACGTTGAAGTTGGCGAGATCGCCGTTGTCCTTCGCATGGATGAACGCTTCGATGTCCGGATGATCGCAACGCAGGACGCCCATCTGTGCGCCACGTCGGGATCCGGCCGACTCGACCGTTTCGCATGACCGGTCGAACACTCGCATGTACGAAACCGGCCCGCTCGCGCGGGATTGGGTGCCGTGAACCATGGCGCCGTGCGGGCGGATCGACGAGAAGTCGTAGCCCACGCCGCCGCCGCGCCGCATGGTCTCGGCCGCTTCGGCAAGCGCCGTGTAGATGCCGGGACGGCCGTCGACCACTTCGGTGATGGAATCCCCCACCGGCTGGACGAAACAATTGATCAGAGTGGCCGAAAGGGCGGTGCCGGCAGCGGAGTTGATCCGCCCGGCGGGCACGAAGCCCAGCACCTGCGCCTCGAAAAAGCGCTGCTCCCAATGGGCGCGGCGGTCCTCGGCCTCCGCAGCGGCCAGGGCGCGGGCGACCCGGTGGCGGACCTCGTCTGGGGTGCGCTCGCTGCCCTTGGCGTACTTCTCGAGCAGAACTTCGGTGCAGATCTCCTGCGGGGGCAGGGCGGGCGCGGCGGTCTCGGAGACGGCGCCGGTCGGGGAGGGCTTCATGGCGGGCTTTCCTGCGTCGGGGTCGGAAGAATACGCCGGTTCGAGGGGGCAGGGCAGGCCCTCCAGGCGGCCGAAATGAGGCCCTGTCACGCGGAATTAATCTTCACAGGTTATGTTCCAAACCTAACGTTTTGTGTATATTTGAATCCAAGCAGCCACCCGAGCCGCAACAGGAGCCAAGTCCATGAATTTGCCAGCGAATGATTCCCAAGACAGCCCGGGCGGCCGCGATGCGGACGAGTATCAGTGGGCCGAATTCAATCTTCCGTCGGATTTGATGGCGGACCAGGCCGGCTGCTCGGCAAGCGCCGTGGTCATGGCCCCGGCTCCCGGCACCGAACTGGGCTGATCCGCCCGCGAGGGCCTGTGATGCGGCGACGCAGCATCGCCGCATGACCGCCCATCCGCGACTCGTCGCGGACATCTCTGGCCACGGCTTCGGGCACGTGGCCATGACAGCGCCGGTGCTGAATCGCATCGGCCAAATAAGACCCGACCTGAGCATCGTCGTTCGCTCCCCGGCCCCCGAAAGGCTGCTGCGTGAACACATCACCGTCCCATTCGAACGGATCGCCGTCGAACTGGATTTCGGCATGGCGATGCGCGACGCACTGGCGATCGACGTCGACGCCAGTCTTCGACGCTACCGCGAGCTGCATCGCCGCTGGCCAGCAGCGGTCGCATCCGCGGCGGACGAACTCGCCGCACTGGCGCCGACGCTGCTCCTGGCGAATGTTCCCTACCTGTCGCTGGCCGCCGCCGAGCGAACAGGCGTTCCTTCAGTCGCCCTTTGCTGCCTGAACTGGGCCGATATCTTCGAGCACTACTGCGGCGACGAGCCCGATGCCGCCTCGATCGCCGGCGACATGCGCGCTGCGTATGCATCGGCGCGCATGTTCATGGCGCCGGAGCCGTCCATGGCGATGCACGGGCTGGGCAACCTCCGACCCATCGGCCCCATCGCGCGGCGAGGCCACGATCGCAGCGCGCAGATCCGCGCGCGGCTAGGCCTGGATGAGTCAGTGATCCTGGTCCTGCTCTCGCTCGGTGGCGTGCCGTTTCGCATCGATGTCTCGCGCTGGCCGCGACTCGAGGGCATGCACGTCATCGCCGCCATGGATGTGGACGGCCGGCATCCCGACGTGACGCCGGAACCAGCGCTGGGTCTCGCGCACATCGACCTGATGGCGAGCAGCAGCGTGGTGATCACCAAACCCGGCTATGGAACCGTGACCGAAGCCGCGGTCAACGGCGTGCCGGTGCTCTACGTCACGCGCGACGGCTGGCCCGAGGAACCGTATCTGGTCGGATGGCTGCACAGCCACGGACGCTGCACCGAGTTGCCCCGGGCGGATCTGGTCGAGGGCTCGTTGGTCGACGCAGTGGCAAAAATTGTGGGGCAAGCAGCCCCTGCTGCCGCCGAACCTGCCGGCGTGGAATCCGCCGCCTGGCTGGTGGCGGATTCCCTCTGACGGGCAGGCAACGCCCGCGAACGACCGACCGCGCTACTGCGCCTTGCGCCGGCGCCGTTGCACCGAGAAGCCGACGGCCGCGAAGCCGAGGCTCAACATGGCCCACGTGGAGGGCTCTGGTACCGGCGCATAGTTGAAGTCGTCCAGCGCCCACTGGAACGAGGAGCCGTTGGCACTGGTCGAGGTGATCACCAGCCGGTCGACGTTGCCGAAAGCCTGCGTGCTGAATGGAACCACTACCGTGGAGGCATCGAACGCGATGGTGGCGAGTGCGCCGGGGGCGTCTTCGAAGGTGCCGCCGCCGTTGCCGTTGCTGTCGTTCTTCTTCACCTGCCCGACGATCGACAGTGTTCCCCCCGCGGAGGTGGACGAGAAGATTCCGCTGAGGAAGGCGAAGGGTTGGTCGATCGCCGTGATGTAGGCCGTCGCGGTACGCTGCTGCGTATAGGCGAACAGGGGTGACGAACCGCCCACGTACTCGAAACCGAGTTCGCTGCGATTGCCGAGGTAGAAGCCGTCGTTCGTAGGCATTCCGGGATCGACGACGCCGGAGCCGGTCCAAGCCCAGTAGAGCCCGTTGTAGCCGACGTTTCCATCTTCGGGCGTATTCGGATCGATATCGACCCCCACCCGGTTGCCGACATCTGCCAGAGGAAGGTCGTCGAACGTTACCGTAATGGGGTCCGCCGCCGTACCGGCCGAAGATGCCGCGATCAGTGATGCTGCCAGAACAACACTCGCAAAGCCGGCTCTCATGGAGCCCCCCGATCCGTGTTTTGGTGGTTGATGAACACTGCCGCGTAGTCGTTCGGCGATGCATTCGACATCGACGAGATTCTGCATGGACCATAACTCACGAATGCTGACGCTGCAAGCTGCAATGAATGAAGATTTTCCGACGTTAGTGAGCGCTCAATATTTCCATTTCGATGACAGTGCCATGCACTCAACCGATCCTTCGATTCTCACGAAAATCATTTCCCGCACGAATTATTGGCGGCAGGCGCGATGCCCGTGCCGTTGCCCGGGAATTTTCTCCCGCGGTGACCGGGAAAGACTCCGCCGGTGTGAAACTTGGTCGTAACGGACCATAATTACCCTGATGGGCTTGCCCTTTTCCAATCACAACACCGTACTGCGGAGATCTCATGCTCAAGAATCGACAATTTGCCCTCGCCGTGACCCTCCTGGCTGCCACGTCGCTGCTGACGGCATGCGGGGGTGGCGAGAGCGGTGGCGACAAGAAGGCCACCCAGGTGGCCGCCAAGGTGAACACCGACGAGATCACCGTTCACCAGGTCAACGGTGCGCTGCCGAGGCTCAACAACCCGACGCCCGAGCAGGCGAAGGCCGCTTCGAAGCAAGTGCTCGAGCGGCTCGTCGACCAGCAGCTCTTCATCCAGAAGGCGATGGAAGCGAAGCTCGACCGCGACCCGCAGGTCATGACCTCCATCGAGAATGCGAAGCGCGAGATCCTCGCCCGCGCGTGGCTCGAACGCTCCATGGCCGGTGCCACGAAGCCGAAGCCCGAGGAGATCAAGGACTTCTACGGCAAGCACCCGGAGCTCTTCTCCGAACGCCGCGTCTATCAGCTCCAGGAAGTGGCGATGCAGTTGAAGCCCGAGCAGGCGCCTGCGCTGCGTGAAGCCCTGAAGGGCATGAAGACGCTGAACGACGTGGTGGCCTACGCCAAGGCCAACGGCATTCCCGCGGCCGTCAACAACTCCGTGCGCTCTGCCGAGCAACTGCCCATGGAGTTCGCGGCCCGGATCCACACCATGAAGGACGGCGAGATTGTCGCCGTTCCGGGCAAGGGCGGCATGGCGGTCGTCCAGATCGCGCGGTCGCAGCCGCAGCCGCTGACCGAAGAGAAAGCCACCCCCTTCATCGAGCAATTCCTCCAGAACAAGTCCCGCATGGAAGTGGCGCAGACCGAGCTGAAGACCCTGCGCGGCGCCGCCAAGATCGAATACCTCGGCGATTTCGCCACGGCCGCGACCGACGCACCCGCTGCCGAGGCTGCTCCGGCGCCGAGTGCCGCCGAGCAGGCCGGCCAGGCGCCCGCCGGGGAGAGCCCCGCTGCCGCCGGCACCAGCCAGGAATTCATCGAAAAAGGGCTGTCCGGCCTCAAGAAGTAAGGACCGCTGCGGCGGGCGCAACCGCCGCCGCCACCCGACCAGGAATCCAGTCTCCGTCCGGCCGTCGCCGGGCGGAGCCACATTGAGCGGGCCGAAAACGCGCGATGCCGTTGCCTCGAAATGCTGCGCGGCACCATTTCGGAGCGTCGGGTGTCGAGAATCCTTCCGCCGAGCGGGTGTTCCTCCGGGCGAGCGCGACAGGATTTGTCGCGTTCTGTACGGCACAGCACCTTGCAACGGATCAACACGCCTATAATCGGGGAACGCGAATTGCTTTAACGTTTCGGAGCTAACGTCGTGACTATGCGACAAATTCTTTCCCGAAATATGAAAGTTCTCTTGCCCACGACCAGGCTCTTCGGCCCCATCGGCAGCGCGATCCGCGACCCGCGGCACGTTTTCAATTCTCCGTGAGCCGTCCCATTCCACACTCCAACGACCAGATTCCGCTGCAGACATCGGCGGACGAGAACCCGTTCGGCAACCCCTCGGCGCCGTTCCAGATCCAGGGGCCGTTTTCCCGCAGCCTGGGCGACCGCAGCATGTTCAGCGGCGACCTGCCGCACGTGGCTTTGCTGCGCAGCCTGCTCAACCCCTTCGTCATCCTCGCTTCCCTGGGCGCGTGCCTGGCCTGGTACCACGAGCCGCTGAGCGGGCATTACCTGATGCTCGCGGTGCTCTCGTTCTTCGTTTCGTCGCAGTTGTTCGACCGGGTCGACCTCTTCCGGCTGCGCCCCGTGGAGCTGCTGGTGCGCGCCGTGCGCGATGTGCTCTTCGCATGGCCGCTAACCGTGGCCATCGTCGGCTTCATCATCTACGCCACGAACTACAACGAGATCTACGACCCGAACGTCCTGATCGCGTGGTTTCTGCTCACGCCGATCCCGATCGTGGTGGCGCACCTCGGCGTGCATCTGCTGCTGCGGGCCCTTGCCAACACCAACACCGCACAGAAGAGGGTCGTCGTGATCGGCGCGAGCCGCCTCGGATCGCGCATCGTCGAAACCATCACCTCCGATCCGCTGCTGGGCGTGACCATGCTCGGCTTCTTCGACGACCGGCACCCGCGCCGCCTGCCCGACCCGGCGCCGCACAAGATTCTCGGCGGCATCGACGACGTGCCCACGTACGTGCGCGAGAACAACGTCAACCTCGTCTTCATCTCGCTGCCGATGGTGGCGCAACCGCGCATCCTGAAGCTGCTCGACGAGCTGCGCGACACCACCGCCTCGATCTATTTCCTCCCCGACATTTTCGCCTTCGACCTCATCCAGGCGCGCTTCGACGAGATCGACGGCATGCCGCTGGTGGCCGTGTGCGAGACGCCGTACTCCGGCGTGAACGGTGCCCTCAAGCGTGGCTTCGACATCGGCTTCACCAGTGTCGCACTCGCCGTGTTGTGGCCCTTGATGCTCCTGGTCGCGCTCGGCGTGAAGCTATCCTCGCCCGGACCCGCCATCTTCAAACAGCGGCGCTACGGGCTGGATGGCCGCGAGATCCTCGTCTACAAGTTCCGCACCATGTGCGTGCTCGAAGACGGCAACACCGTGCGCCAGGCGACGAAGAACGACAGCCGCGTCACGCCGTTCGGCGCCTTCCTGCGCAAGACCTCTCTCGACGAACTGCCGCAGCTTCTGAACGTGCTCGCCGGCTCCATGAGCATCGTCGGCCCGCGCCCGCATGCCGTCGCGCACAACGAGCAGTACCGCAAGCTCATCAAGGGCTACATGCTCCGCCACAAGGTGCGACCGGGCATCACCGGCTGGGCGCAGGTCAACGGCTTTCGCGGCGAGACCGAAACGGTCGAGAAAATGCGGGGGCGTGTCGAACACGACCTCCACTACCTGCGCAACTGGTCTCTTTCGCTCGACCTCTGGGTGATCGTGAAGACCGTCGTGGTGTTGTTCCGCGACAAGGCGGCGTACTGATCGGGAGGAGAAACCGATGTACTTCGTGGGACCACCGCCATTCGCATTTACTCCTTCCCCTGGCTGCGCCGGGGGAAGGCAGGGATGGGGGCAATCGAACGCGCCCATCCACTCCCTCCCCAGACCCTATTTCAGTTCTTGCCTGACAATCTGCTGCCCACCCATATTCCGATGCGAAGCACCGTCAACGCTCGGATGATTGCAGGCAAAGTCCAGCTCCATGTCCAACACTCCCCACATCGCCAAGCCTCTGGATCGCAGCCTGCTCGCGCAGCGGTGGCAGGCCATGTGTGCAAACCCGGCGTTCAACGACGTACTCGGCAAAGTCGAACTGAACGAATGGGGAGATGTACTGATGAATCCGCCGGTTGGCAAACCGCATGGGTGGACCGCCACGCGAGTCGCCATCGTGCTCGAGCAATGCCTGGGAGGACGAACGATGGTCGAAGTGGGCATCATCACATCGGCAGGGGTGCGCGTTCCGGACGTCGTCTGGAGTTCCGAAACCTGGTTGGCACGGCACCCCGAGAACGCGCCACTGACCTCGGCGCCGGAGATCTCTGTCGAGATCTCGTCCCCTTCGAACACATTGTCCGAACTGCGCCGGAAGGCTCGCGCGTACGTCGAAGCCGGTGCCGTGGAAGCGTGGGTGGTGTCTCCCGCCGACCGCACCGTTGAAGTCCATGCGGCCGTCGGCCGGACTGAATCCACTACCTATCCGGTGAACCTCCAAGACCTCTTCAGGGACTGATTACACTGGAGCCTGACCGGCGCTCTACCCGGCGGCTCGCAGCACGCCAAAGACTTATCGGCCATTAGTTGCCGACCGACAAACATCTTGATTACATTGAACACCGCCGGGCAATACCTACCAAACCGTGAATTTCTCCCGGTGGATTCGGGGTCATCCCGGCGTAACATCCCGTTCATAGACTCCATGGCTCTTCTCACCCAGGGCGACGCGACGGCGCAGCGCCGCCTGCCTGCCTCCGGCTCCAAAGGTTCCCCAACGATGCAATTCGCAAGGTCTCTCTTTGTCGCTGCAATTCTCCTGTTCAGCGCACTGACGCCCGCCACCGCGCAAGTGGTGCGGCCTTACCTTCTGGGGGCCGGCGACGTCATCCGTATCACCGTCTTTCAGAACCCCGACATGACCACCGACACACGCGTGGCCGACACGGGCGAGATCACCTTCCCGCTGGTCGGCGCGGTGCAGGTGGGCGGGCTGACCGCAAGCCAGGCCGAACAGAAGATCGCGACCGCGCTCAAGAACGGTGGCTTTGTCTTGCGTCCGCAGGTCAATCTGAGCGTCACCACGTTTCGCAGCCGGCAAGTCTCCGTTCTGGGTTACGTCAATCGTCCGGGCCGCTATCCGCTCGAGGATCAAACGTTGCGGCTCGCTGACGTCCTGTCGATCGCCGGCGGGGTGACCCAGATTGGTGGAGACACGGTAATCGTTACCCGTACCAAAGGCGGCAAGGACGAAAGAGTCGTCGTGGACTTCGACGCCGCGTTCGTCTTCAACGACCTCGAGAAGAACATCGAGATCCTCCCCGGCGACACGGTCTATGTGCCTAGGTATCCGATGTTCTACATCTACGGCCAGGTGAACCGATCGGGACAATACCGCCTCGAACGGAACATGACGCTGCAACAGGCTCTCGCGCTGGGTGGCGGAGTGACGCTTCGAGGCACTGAGAAGGGCGTTCAAGTCCGCCGGCGTGACGTGGGCGGAAAGGTGGAAACGCTCAACGCTGGCCCGGGCGATCGGATCATGCAAGACGATGTGATCTACGTGCGCGAAAGCGTGTTCTAGCAGGAGGCCTCAAGCTTATGACCTTGTCACAATTCCTCGGAATTCTGCGAGCACGATGGTTGGTCGTGCTCGGGACTCTCCTACTTACGGTAGGTGGCACAGTTGGGGTGTCGCTACTCATGCCTAAACAGTACACAGCGACGACGACGCTGGTTCTGGATTTCAAGGGGGTAGATCCCATTCTAGGCATCATGTTGCCGGCGCAACTGATGCCCGGGTACATGGCTACTCAAGTCGACATCATCCAGAGCAAGAAAGTGGCGATGGACGTGGTGAGTGTCCTTGGTTTCGCGCAGAGCCCCGTCGTTAGGCAACAATGGACAGAAGACACCGGCGGAAAGGGCGGCATTGAGGACTATTTCTCGGACATCCTACTAAAGAAGCTAGATGTTCAACCATCCCGCGAAAGTAGCGTCGTTGCCATCAGCTACACGGGAACAGATCCGAGATTCGCAGCCGCGGTGGCAAATACGTTCGCACAGCAATATCAGAAGACGAATTTGGAGCTTCGCGTTCAGCCCGCGAGACAGAGTGCTGCTTGGTTCGATGAGCGTCTTCAGCAATTGCGAAAGGAACTAGAAGAGGCGCAAACACGACTCGCAGACTACCAGCGTGAAAAGGGCTTCACTGCAGCTGACGAGCGACTCGATTTAGAAACAGCTCGGCTACAGGAGCTTTCTGCCCAGTACTCTGGGATGCAGGGTCAAGCGGCCGATGCACAGTCGAGATTGAGACAGCTAAATGACTTCATTTCTCGTGGTGCTAGCCCGGAAACGCTTCCTGACGTGTTGGCCAATCCACTCATTCAGAGTCTGAAGGGCTTGCTGAATCAAACCGAAGGTCGACTTGAGCAGGCTCTGTCCCAACTCGGCGCCAATCATCCGGAAGTTAAGCGACTGCAAGCCGACATTGAAGGACAACGTGCCAAGCTAAAGACTGAGATTAATTCGGCAGCATCGAGCATCCGCAACTCAGCCAATATTGCACTCCGTCGCGAGGCAGATCTAAGAGATCAGTTAGCAGCACAAAAGGCAAAGCTGTTGCGAGCGAATCAAGGTCGGGACCAGTTCCAAGTATTGCTCAAGGAAGTAGACAACGCTCAGAAGGCATTCGATATCGCTTCTCAGAGATTCCAGACTACGAGTCTGGAGAGTCAAGCGAGCCAGACAAACATCTCCCTCCTCTCTCCGGCACTACCGCCAGTTGAACCTTCTTCGCCAAGGATTGTGCTCAACACGCTATTGTCGGTGTTCCTGGGTGCGATGTTGGGCGTTGGGTTTGCCTTACTTGTCGAGCTGCTGAATCGCCGTGTTCGCTCGGCGCGGGAGTTCGCGGAGGCTGTCGGTGTTCCAGTGCTCGGGGTGATTCTCGACGACAAGCCGACCCGCAAGAAATCGCGCCGATATGGCCGCTTTGGCAAGAGCACCGCATCTGTACCAATTCAACAGACCAGTGCAAGGTGACAGCATGACTCCTTCCGTCGAAAGCGCCCGCATCATTCCCGGCCCAAGAGCTGCCATCGGTTCGCCTGGACGTTCCATCGGCGCCATGCTAATGGACGCAGGCAAGCTGACACCTGAGGATGGAGAGCGAATCCTTCGTTTTGCCAAGGACAAGGGCATGCGATTCGGCGATGCCGCCGTCGCGCTGAAGCTTGTATCTCAAGACGACATCGCCCAGGTACTAGCAAGGCAGTTTGACTACCCTTATCTCGTCCCCGGGCAAAGCAACGTGTCGCCTGAGGTGGTTGCAGCGTGGGCGCCCTTCAGCCGGCAGATGGAAGCCCTGCGCGCGCTACGTAGTCAATTGCTGCTCCGATGGTTCAGCGGAGAAGAGGATCGCCGATCACTCGCAATAGTGAGCCCTGGTCGTGGAGAGGGCCGTAGTCATCTAGCTGCAAACCTCGCGGTCGTGTTCTCACAAATGGGAGAGAGAACGTTACTGATAGACGCTGACCTGCGCAGCCCTCGACAACATTTGCTGTTTGGACTAGGTCATACAACGGGGCTTTCGGCTGTACTTGCAGATCGCGCTGAACTTAGTAGCGTTATCTCGCGAATCCCTGCCTTTGTGGATCTTTCTGTACTCACCGCAGGCGCGGCGCCACCAAATCCACTCGAATTGTTGGGGCGAGATGTATTTACGAATTTGATGAAAATGTGCGGAGAAAGCTTCGATGTCATCGTGGTAGATACCCCTGCCGCGGCATTGGGTGCAGATGGCCAGATCGTTGCGACCAAATGCCATGGAGCATTGATGGTTGCGAGACGGAATCGCTCCTCGCTTGACGATTGCCGCGAGTTAAGCGACGCGATCAGGGCTTCCGATGTTGCGTTGGTCGGCGGCGTCTTGAATGACGCTTGAGCAGAACCACGCCTAAGACCGCAATCATATGTCCTCTGTATTGGATCGTTCGTCGAAATCTGCCCTCGGTAGCAATCCGTGGATAGTGTGGGTGCCAATCGCTGTTGGCTTGGCTGTACTCTATGTCCCAACGTACTTCACACTATGGAACTCCGTATGGCAAGGCGAAGAGCAAGGTCACGGACCGCTGATTCTTGCCGTGATTGCTTTTCTGGTGTGGCAGAAGCGAAGCGTTCTTGTCGAAACGCAATCGCAGCCGAGTGCTGTTCTTGGATGGTCACTTCTAGTGCTTGGTCTATTAATTTATGCGCTCGGGCGATCGCAGGACATTCTCTTGTTCGAGGTGGGATCCCACATTCCAGTCTTGGCTGGGACGATCTTGGCGCTACGCGGTTGGAAGACATTTAAGGCTCTTTGGTTTCCATTGTTTTTCATCGTATTCATGGTTCCACTGCCTGGCGTGATCGTCGACGCACTCACCAACCCGCTCAAGAGGCACGTCTCTGAGATTGCCGAGTTCCTTCTGTACGCGGTCGGCTATCCCATCGCCCGCAGCGGCGTGACTCTAACTATCGGCCAGTATCAACTGCTAGTCGCCGACGCGTGCTCCGGCTTGCACTCGCTCTACTCATTGTCGGCGTTGGGTCTGCTCTATCTTTATTTGATGCAGCACAAGAGCGTCCTGAGGAACGTAGTTATTGGCGCTGCGATTCTACCGATTGCTTTCGGAGCAAATGTTATTCGGGTGATGTTCCTAGTGCTTGTGACATATCACTTCGGCGACGAGGCCGGTCAGGGGTTCTTGCACGGGTTTGCCGGAATGGTCCTGTTTGTGGCTGCGTTGGCACTTTTGTTCGCGCTCGATAGTTTAATGGGTCTAGTGACCAAGGAAGTTGGTCAGCGCGCAATACATGCGCACTGACGTTGCATCTGCCTGTCGATGAGAATTGAACGTTTGTTCCTTGTAACGCGTTAGGAAGCGGGTAATCCATGTCGATTCGCATCAGTTTTGCTGTGCTCGCCGCGATGCTTTTCGCCGCGGCACTCGCATACGCGGGAACACCTCACGAACGGATGGCGGAAAGCAATAAGATTGATGATCTCGAGGCGGTCGTGCCAAGGCAGTTTGGATCGTGGACGGTGGACACGACATTTGTGCCAGTGACAGTGAGCCCCGAGGTACAAGGCACCTTGGATCGTATCTACAGCCAAGTCGTATCGCGGACCTATGTAAATCAGCAGGGCGATCGCGTGATGCTCTCGTTAGCTTACGGAGGTACGCAAAGTCGAGAGCTTCAAGTGCATCGTCCGGAGGTCTGCTATGGAGCGCAGGGATTTAGTGTTATAGGCATCGCAAAGGCTTCACTCTCACTCGGTGAGGCAAGCATACCGGTCATGCATGTATTGACGAGGCTAGGAGCTAGAGAAGAGCCGGTGACCTATTGGGTGAGAATCGGTGATCGCATAGTGCGAGGCAATATTGAGCAGGGATTGGCGAGGATCGCGTATGGCTTGACGGGGAAGATCCCTGATGGACTATTGTTTAGAGTCTCATCCATATCACGCGATCCAGAGCTCGCATATAAGCAGCAGGAGCAGTTTGTTCAGGCGCTCATGAAGGCTATACCGAGCTCAGAACGACGTCATCTCGTCGGGCGAGTGTTGTAGCACATGCGAATGTGGTTTTCGTCGAGACTCACGAAGCGAAAGTCACCAATGCGGATATGGCCAGGAAGATGTCTGGACTTCTATCCCGAAAAGCTAGGCTCAGCGCCCTTGCCTGCTGACTTGGGCACGCCCGCATCCGAAATGCACTCGCTGACGGCGTACTAGGCTGGGTCTTGAGGCCGCTCTTCAAGAACACATCAACCAAGGCGATGACTCAAACACTTTCCATCGGTGGCGGGGGCTCGTCACCCGATAGCCCTTCTCGCTAGAAGTCCACGTCATGTGTGTCTAGGAATCGACTGCGGGATATCAAGACGACACCATGGACAACTACGGCAATGCGGGGGATAGCGTTCAAAGCATCGAGGTCACGGCGAACGATGTACATTTGTCGAGCCTATCGAGTGAGTTTCCGAACGGTGCGGCGTTACTGCGTCAGACCGCCGGAAGAGTTGCCGTACCCGACGGCATGGGTGAGGCCGGGAATGTCGGCTGGAAAATGTTGGCAATGAGCGCAGGCGCCGGAACTGCGCGTTACTTCCACTCCCTTGCGGATACTTACCACAGCCTTCCAGAGTGGTCATGAAAAGCAAGCGGCGTTTTCCTTGGCCGTCTCGACTTGGGACCATCGGGACACTTCGTCCGATTTCCGCTGCCGAGACGGAACAAAGGCAATCGATCGGTTGCGATAGTGCGCAGTCCAGACTCCATCCTCACCCAGAATGCGCACTGCCATCTTGATGCCTCTAGCCCCGGATTCTGAGAGCCTGAATCGGCAGCGATGTTAGAGGAGTCCGACAAGAATGAAGTATTCCGATGCCACTAAAGCTGGGCCGAGCGAGCAGAAACGCCCTCTGGCTGACCCTTGTGCACGGGGCCAACTACTTGGTCCCACTCATTGCGCTCCCTTACTTGGTGCGCACGCTTGGATCGGCCAATTTTGGGGCACTAGCCCTATCGCAGGCTTTGGTGCAGTACCTTGCGGCCATTACTGAGTACGGATTCACACTGACAGGAGTTCGCGCGGCCACGGCCCGACTGAACGATCGGGACCGCTTGAGTCAACTCTATTGGAGCGTGACAATGAGCAAGGTGATGCTCGCGGTCGTCAGCTTCGGAATATTGTTCGCCATTGTCAGCACCATCGATCGATTCGCTGCGCTATCCACGTTGTGTTTCGTGACATTTTCAACGGTGGTCGGTCGCGCATTGGCATCGGAATGGATCCTTCAAGCGGCCGAGCGGATGCGGCCTGTTGCCGTCATTAGTATCGTGACGCGCTTCTCGTCACTCGGCCTGCTCTTGCTGATCGTCGTCAAGCCAGATGATGTGATGCTGGCCGCGGCGATTCAGGGCGGTGCCGTGTTGTTGCTCGGACTCGCAACAGCAGCGTATTCAATCTGGACAATGCGTCTCACCCCGCTTATTCCAAGCATGTCTCATATGGCATCCACGTTGAGAGAGGGTTTTCCCGTATTTCTCTCGCGCATTGCCACCAGCACCTACTCCGCATCGTCCGTGATGATCGTCGGAATATTCTTCGATAACAGGATCGTTGGAAGTTTCGCCGCTGCCGAGAGAATTGTCCGTGCGCTCGGTAGCGCGGCGAGCCCCATTGTCTCGGCGTTCTATCCTAGCTTGATCGCGTCGTTCCAACGCAGTCGTCCACTCTACAGATCGCGATTTGTGAAGCTCCTAAGCGTGATGTGTATGGCGTTCGGCGTGCTTTCCATCGTGCTGGCGACTGGTGGCTCATGGGTGTCCGAAGTGCTATTCACGAACGACGCTGAACAGGCGGGTACATACATTCGGCTTCTCTCGCCCGTTCCGCTATTGGTCGCCGCCGGTAATGTACTTGGTGTTTGTGGAGTTCTCGTCTTTGGAAAAGACAGAGCATTCACAGTGACGCTCTTCGCCGGGGCGACGACAGGAATTGGAGCGATGCTGGCGTTGACCTCATTGCTTGGCCCTCAAGGAACCGCCATTGGTGTGGCGCTCGCGGAGTTAACGGTTGTTCTCCTTCTAGGACAAGTCCTTCGCAAGGCATTTATCGCCGTCCCCCGATAGGCAGCTGTCACAGTTTGGCCACTTGGGCCGGACGACATCAATCAAGAGCATCAAGAAAAGGCGTCGCTATGAGTTCTCCATCATCTAGAACGCTCAAAGTGTTGTATTCGGCGTTTTATTGGGACTCAGTCCGGTACTTTCATTATCTGGAAAAGTGTCTCGTCTCTGCATTTGGTGGGCGAATTGAATTCACGCGTTTATGCTTCTACCCATCCGCCATGCGTTATTGCCGCGAGCACGGGTTGGCTGCGCTTTACGTACCGCTCGCTAGCGCCGGTCCTTCGCGAGGGATACCTGTCCGAGCGACAACGGACGTCCCAACCTCTTTGGAGGATGATGCATGCCGTTATCACGCTAGGTTGCTGCATGCGAACGGAGAACTCGGGCGCAAGCTTCGTCAAGAGGCAGACGGTATCGCGGCGTTTTACAGGCAGATGTTCACAGAAACAACATTCGACCTTGTGTTGTCGTCCGGTGACACTCGAATGCAAGCCGAACTTCTGGTGGGGATCGCGAGGGAGTTCGGACTCGTGACTCGGTACTTTGAGCAAGGTCCATTCGGAACCACACTGTTTGACGTGGATGGGGTAAACGCGCAGGCGACCTTGGTGCAGTGCAGGCCAGCGCCAATAGATCCGGTCGCCGCACTAAGAGAGCACATGGAAGATTATTACGGGAGGCGGCGGGAGAAGTTCTCGGGAGCGCTTTCCTCGTTGGACAAAGCGTGGGTCTATGTGGATCTTCTGATGCAGACTGGGGCGGTACCAAGATGTGCCGTCGCTCCGCTGTACTTACGCTCTGGACAGTCGCTATGGAGTTTCATTCGTGGCAGGCTTAGCACACGAGTGCGGTCACAAAAGGCCACGAGGAATCCAGTAAAACCATACGTAGCGCTCATGCTACAGATGCCGCAGGACGCCAACTTCGTCTACTTCAGTCCTCACTACGATTCGTTCGAAGATATCGTCGAGGATGTGCAAGCCGCCGTCCCGAAGACACACGAGATAGTAGTAAGAGAGCATCCATTGATGCGCGGACAGTATTCCCGGAGATTGTACAAGCTAGTCCGTTCATCAACGCGGACAATTCTGGACAACGCGACTCCACTGCCCAATCAGATCGATGGTGCCGATCTGGTAATTGTGAACAACTCCACGGCCGGGTTAGACGCGTTGGCGCGATATAGGCGCGTCCTCACTCTGGGTGACTCTTATTACAACACGAGAACTCCGGTATTCAATCTCACAAGCAGAGCTGATCTCAAGCGACTGGTTGCGGAAGCACTGAACGCGACGGTGGACCGGGCAGCGATCGACACGGCGTTGGCGGATCTAGTACTGACTCGATTCTTTCCCGGTCACTTCCAGGATCGCATTCATACAGGTGGGGAGGAGATCGCACGGTACCTATTGAAAGCCATAGGGGGCCTGTTGTTCACTCCTGACGTTGATAGACCGGTAAAGGCGTAACAGTTCCACCCGCAAGTGAGTCGCGCCACATCACGAATTTATACTGCGCCATGACCATGCCCGTAATCCCTGTCACGCCCTCCGGAGCGGTGGTTTCAGTTGGAGCGCGCGAATCGGCTCATTCAACCAAGCTAACGACGTCCAGGGTTCTTGGAATAGTCGTGCTCGCGCTGCTTGTATTCAACAGTGGGGGCGTCAAGCTTACGAACAACTACTACATCACCTTTGCTTGCTGGTATCTGCTTCTGCTGCAGATATTTGTCGCGGGGATCGAGAGTCAGGGACTACGCAAGCTCGACTGGAGTCCCGTCGCAACGGTACTTCCGCTAGCGCTGGGCTTCATTGGCTTCAACTACCTGTTGAACTACGAAGGACAGTCGCTAGTCGAGTACCTCGTGCTGCTGTCTTACATTGTGACGGCAACCTTGGTGCTGGTGTTGTATGGAGGGAAAGGTGACACCTTTGCCATCGACCTACACCATGCGCTTCGTCCGTTTCTGTTCTTCTCGTTTGCAAGCTTTCTCGCCCAGTTTGTAATCAAAGGACACTTGACGCCAGTCACGCTTGGAACCAATGAACTCGTGACTTTTCATCGCGTATTGTTTTATCAACCACGAGAGACAATTCCTTTCATATTGAGGAACCAGGGGGTGTTTTGGGAGCCTGGTGTCCTGCAGGTGTACATGAATCTCATGTTCTTTCTGTCCGTCTTCGTTCTGCGAGATCGCAGGTACGCACTTCTCGCCGCGCTCTCCGTTCTTACAACGGTCTCAACGATGGGCTACCTGCTACTCTTCATCCAGGTATGCGTCTGGGGTATGCGCGTATTTCGGAGATCCATAGGAGGAATTATTCTTGGAATGTTGATCGTCGGCACGCTTGCCGCCGTCGCGTACATCAACATTGCAGACAAAGTTGTCGGCGCGAACAAGCGCTCAGCGAGTGCGCGCATGTATGACCTCCGCAGCAGCATGAGCATCGTCCGAGAAAGTCCGCTGACGGGCATTGGGCTGAGTGCGAGCAAGCATGCGGAGCAGATGTTTAAATATGGAGCGCGCGACACGGAGTTGAGTATTCGGGAACTGCGCGCTCATGGTAATAGCAACTCGTTGGCCTATGCGGCTGCATCGCTTGGAATTCCGATGTTTGGAATACTTTTGATCGCGTTGTCGAAGACAGCGTTGATCGCAGAGAAGAAATGGGTCTTCTTGTTGGTCGTTTTGGGATCCGTATCATCCGAGCCATTGCTAATGACACCATTCTTTGTGTTGATTGTGCTTTCAGGGGTTCACGCAATTGTTGGCAAGCCGCGGGAACATGCCGCAGCAGGCGAACGCGAATAGGGACGAGAAGAGAGTGTGGGTGGACGCCTGGAGTGCCTAACGACCGTCCCTCTCGATGCGAAGGCCCAACATCGGTGCGAGCACCGTACTCAGGGGCACAAGGGGTAATTCGAGGAGAAACGGGAATATGAAGTTTGCGATTGCCACTCCGACACGCAATAGATTGCCGGATCTAAAGCGTTGCGTAGGGTCTGTACGCGGTCAGGCGCACAGCGCAGTAACGCACATAGTGCAAGACTGTCTCTCAACGGACGGGACGGCGGGATGGCTTTCGGAACAAGCTGATCTCCTATGGGCATCGGAGGCAGATTCCGGGATGTACGATGCAATAGCGCGAGCCTGGTCGCGGGCGGATGGGGACGTCCTTTCGTGGCTCAACTCTGATGAACAGTATCTGCCGGGCACGCTGCAAGCTGTGGAGGACGCATTCGCTAGACACCCAGAATGTGATGTTGTCTGGGGAAATGTAATAGTTGTGAATGAGCTTGGAGCCCCGGTCGCCGCGCGAAGAGAGATTCCGCTCCGGGCCGTCTACTTGCGGAATGGATTCTTGTATGCCTACTCCTGCGCGACGTTCTTTCGGCGGAAGCTCTACGACGAAGGGCTGTTGGAACTAGATCCGGTGTATCGATATGCCGCTGATCTAGATCTCTACCTCAAGCTACTGAATACAAAAGTCCGATTTCATCATTTGTCGGCGTATGTGGCGCTTTTCGGCATCAGTGGTAGCAATCTGAGCAGACACCCTGGGATGATCGCGGAGACGGAAGCGATTCGAATGAAGTATCGATGCCTGCCAAGTGCAGCGCTCCGACGAGGAGTGTTACTCGGGCGGAGCGTGGAAAGGGCATTTGCTGGCGCATACATTCGTACCGATCTCACGTACAGCTTCGCAACGGACGAACGCCCGCTGTACCAGCAGATGCAGGGGAAAGCTATTGGTGGGCGATATGCACTACGTTAAAAGTACTCGTGCTGCGACCATTCAGCAGACCGTGCGCGCGCCAGGACAAAGGAAGTGCGCGTGTTGAAGGACATGAGCGAGCGGCAATCGTGCTTTCCGCTAAAGTAGCCGTGACGGAACTTCTAGGTCGTGCAAGGCCGCGTATTCTTTTTGTCCATCAGTCCGCCGAACTTTACGGCTCGGATCGGGTTCTCCTTAATCTAGTAGTGAGATTGAAGGAGCGATGTGTTTACGATCCAGTCGTGGTGATTCCCGGGCACGGTCCCCTGGAGGCGCATCTCCATGATGCAGGCATTGAGACGTTCGTTGGGCCTGTGGGCAAGATATCGCGTCGAACGTTCAGCGTCGGTGGGGCCATAGGGACGATCTTCGAGGTATTGCGATCTGCATTGTGGATTGCGAGAATCGCGAGACGGCTTGATGTGAGGATTGTTCATAGCAATACGATTGCAGTACTTGGTGGCGCAATCGCGTCTGCGCTGCTCCACGTGCAGCATCTATGGCACGTCCATGAATTGATCGTGCGACCGCGTTCAGTGGCGTCTTTTCTTCCTAAAGTAGTGGGGGCGCTCTCGGATCGCGTGGTGTGCGTCTCCAACGATTGCAAGTCTTGGATGTTGAGCGAGAATGCCTCGTTGAGTGCAAAAACTAGCGTGATATGGAACGGACTCGCACGCCCTTCCGTTCAATCGAACGGTGCAGTAGCAAGCCTGCGGAAGCGGATCGGCGCTTCGCCGGATGACATCGTATTTGCGTTTGTCGGGAGGTTCAATCGATGGAAGGGCCATTTACTCTTTCTTGAGGCATTCGAACGACTGATGAAGACACCAGGACCAGGTGCTAGAGCTGTCCTAGTGGGTGGCGCTCCCCCTGGTGAGCCATTCCATCTGGAGACATTGCGCGCGCGCATCAAGAGTTCCAATGTCCGAGATCTGGTCATGCAGCTGGATTTCCAAGAGAACGTGTGGGAAGTGTGGGATGGGTGTGATGTCGCCGTTGTCCCATCCTTAGAGCCTGAGCCATTCGGGTTGGTAGCGATTGAGGCGATGGCTGCGGGAAAGCCAGTTATTGCCGCACGCCATGGAGGCCTCGTAGACATAGTGGACGACCGACGAACTGGTCTGCTGTTCACGCCGCGGGATGTTGACTCTTTGATTGCCGCAATGGACGAACTGCGGCGGTCAGCGACGGCCCGGCGAGAGATGGGAGCGGCGGCGCGCGTAAGGCAACAGACGTTGTTCTCGCTTGAAAGCCAAGTTGTCGCCTTTGAGCAGTGCTATGCAGAACTGTTGGCGTCCTGAATTGCCACGACGACCTCAACGCTCGACGTGGGACGCGCTAGCAGCCTGGGCTCTGACACTGCGATGAGATGTCAGGGTATGACCCCAGTTGCTGTTGATGCGCAGTCTTGCGAAATCTAAGACACGGAAGGGCAGTGTGACAACGAGAGACACCCCATATGCTCCGGTTGCGACACAAAGTGTTGCGGTATTCAATCTGACGAATACGAGAATCGATTGATTCAATTGCTTTTGTCATTGCTGTTCGAGTGTGGCGTTGTGGGGGAGCAGGAATTCTATTTGTGATTGGCTTAAGGAGGCATCCATGAACCGTGAAAACATACCCGGCGGCGATCTGTTCGTCCATTTGGACGCCAATCATCGCGCGACGCGGTTGGACATACGGAGCGCCCTCTCCGTCTTGATGTTTGCCGCAACGCTGAGCGTGACGTTTCTCGGGGCGGCAATTGCGGATGGATCGCGAACTCCACCGAATCAGACGAGCGGCAGTCAAATCAGCGTCCCGGAGGAATCGTCGCTAGAGCCGCGCTCAACAACGTCGACGGAAAGCGGCGGCGCTACACCGTTTGTTCGCGCTGAAGATTTCCTTAGTTCGTCATTTCGTGGATTGCATTTGGGAGTTCGCACGAAACCTATTGAGGCAGATGGTCTAAGTCCATCAATTCGTGAATTGGGTGCCAACGTTGTGAGGGTAATGATTCGCTTAGAAACGTGCGAGGGTTGCTCCGCGTGGGATATTCCGGGGCAACAGCTTCAGAATCTGAGCAAGATAGTGGATATGGGGGCGCGGGATGGATTTCGAGTTGTTATTACCCTCATGCCGGAGGGTCGTGGGCGTGATGGGCGATCCATCCTGTGGGAGTCCTCATCGTTGAAAAGTGATCTCATCGCGATCTGGCAGAACTTGGCAACGCAGTATCGAGAGAATCGGCAAGTTGCCGCGTATGATCTTCTGAATGAACCGTTTCCACCGGGCGATCCAAAGAAAAACGATAGCTGGACGAAGTATGCGATCGATCTGATTGGAGCGATTCGGCAGATCGATCCCCATCACGTGATCATTGTGGAGACGTCGCCGCACGCGCGGCCGCAATGGTTCAGCTATGCACAACGGTTGCCTTTTGAAAACTTGGTGTACAGCCTTCATATGTATGAGCCCCATGCACTGACGCACCAGGGAGTTGATCGCGATGCAAAGATCGGGGTCGACTACCCGGGAGTGATCGACGGCGGCACATATGTGGACCGCGCATGGATTGAGACAGAACTAACTCAAGTGATCCAGTTTGCCAAGACTCATCGCGTGCCGATTTTCGTTGGAGAGTTCGGATGCGTACGCTGGGCCCCTCGTGATGCGTGTAGGCGATATTTGCAGGACGTCATAACGATTATGGAGAGAGAAGGATGGTCTTGGGCGTATCACTCGTATCGCGAGTGGCATGGATGGGATGCTGAGATTGACTCGCGAGAACAGCAGTCGAGGCGAAGGAGTGGTGGTGCGCCGACCATCTCGCTACTCCGGCAGTACTTCTATCGGAACAAGGCAGTGAGGTAGATCGATGTGCGTCTCTCAAGTGTTCGAACCATGCGGTGAGCGTGGCCTCTGGCCTCTGGGCTCGGAGCGAGGCGTCCCTGCTGACTCCGATCCACAACAGATGAACTGCCACGGCGCTCCATCCGGTGCCCAGCCAACGAAGAGGGTAAGGCATGAGTGATCGGAGTGCAGTTCGCGTCGCTGGCAAATAGATTGTGGTGCCACACCTACGAATACTGGGAATTCGCGGGATTCCAGCCGCTCACGGAGGGTTTGAAACATTCGCTGAGCATCTCGCCCTTCATCTTGTCGCACACAAGTGGCAAGTAACCGTCTACTGCCAAGAGTTGGGAGACGGGGCAATTGTCGAGGACGAGTGGCATGGCGTTCATCGTGTGCGAATTCCGGTGGCTCAAGAGGGACCCAAAGGAACGGTAGTGTTCGACTGGAGAGCGACCCTTCATGCGTCGGCGTCCAGAGATTTGTGCCTCACTCTTGGGTACAACACGGCAGTATTTGGAGCGCTATTGCGGTTCAAGGGTGTGCAGAATTTATTCAACATGGATGGCATCGAGTGGTCCAGAGCCAAGTGGGGTAGATTTGCGAGGGCGTGGCTCTACTTGAATGAGTGGGCTGGGTGCTGGATTGGTAACCATCTGGTGGCTGACCACCCTGCAATCGAACGGCATCTGTCATCGCGCACCCGCTCGTCAAAGATCACCACTATTCCGTACGGGGCAGACTCAATCGACGATGCGCCAACGCAGCCTGTGGAGGCGCTGGGATTGTCGCCCGGACGATATGCCACTCTGATTGCGAGGGCTGAGCCGGAGAACTCAATTCTAGAGATAGTGCAAGGTTTCTCTAGGCAGCAACGTAACTTCACACTTGCAGTACTTGGCAACTACGATGTGAAGGGGAACGCTTATCATCGGGCTGTGCATGAAGCGGCAAGTGCGGAAGTGCGGTTTCTGGGCGCGATCTACGAGAAGCCGGTAGTACAAGCCTTGCGGTTTCACAGCGTGATCTATATTCACGGACATCAGGTTGGAGGGACGAACCCATCTCTTGTAGAGGCGCTGGGGGCATCCAATCCCATAGTCGCGCACGAGAATCGGTTCAATCGTTGGGTTGCTGGCCCGACCGCGCGCTATTTCTCTGGCGCAGACTCCTTCGCAATACAGATCGAGCAGGTGCTCGCGTCAGAGGAAATGCGAGCAACAATGCGAGAGGGGAGCCGAAGTCGTTTCCGTGAAAACTTCACATGGGCCCGCGTTCTCAATCAGTATGAAGTGCTACTGCAGCGGCATCTCTTGCCGTTCGTGAGGGTCGATACATAGCGCAACAGGGAGTCAGCTGAGACATTGATGTGATGTCGAACCACGTGAGCAAGGGCTCGTCGGATGATCGACTATTGTGAGGCGTGGATGCCGAGCTACTGGAGTGTCGATCGCAGGGGTGGCGCAACGCTTATCGAGATCGGGCGATGGACGGCTCCAGGTTGCGTGCCGAATTGCGGCGGCGGAGTGTTGCAAAACTTGCTACGTGTCGCCGACGCCTCGTTTTCGGGGTTTCCATTGTGAGTTAGGGCAAGGGGCAAACAGACACAGTGCCTTACGCGACTGAGCCCGCTACGTTTTGGGAGCAATCTGAACCGGCATGCAGTATCCCCATTGGGAACTCGCGATGGGAGCGCCATCGGAGCTTGAATCCACTCCTTGGAACCAAGGCCCTTCCTCTGGCAGAACCCGGTATGCTATCGGCAAGGTGGCGTGCGCGGCCTGCAAGCAACTTGTGGCATCGATCAGAAGCGACAACTATCGGAGGAGATCTTTTGTGAAGCTCTCTCAGCTCGCGCGCGTTGCCGCGCGGACCCTGTTGCTCTCGCTGGTTTCCGCGCTTCCGGCACTGGCCGACACTGTCGTGCCATTCTGGCAGCAATCGACGGATGGCACGAACACGTGGAGCCCTGCCACTGTCTGCTCCGACGATGGGTCATACATCTGCTCTCCCTTCGTCGAGGAAGGGTGGACCGTGAACTATCGCGCGTCCTTCCAGTTGCCCGGCATGCCACTGCAGTCGTCGTTAGGCTGGAGCGTCAGCGGGTTCTTAACCCTTGACCTGAACGGCAGTTCGTTGCTGCTCGACGTCAACGAAACTCACACGTCCGGTAGTGTCGCTCTGCCAGTGGGATTGCTGCAGTCCGAGAACACCATCCTTGCGACGTTAACCACTACATTATGGAATGCACCGACTCGATTCTCAGTATCGATCAATGCCGAGAACTTCATCGGTCAGCCTATTCCCGAGCCCGCATCCGCAGGGTTGGTGTTAGTCGGATTGGCTCTCGTAACATCAGCGTGCTTGTGGCGGGGAAGGAAACCACTGCTGCGAGGGGCGTGATCGCGCGGATGCAGTGCGGGGATTCGGACCGTGAGCTGGCGGGCGGTCCTCGCACGGGGCGGCGCAAGGGCGCCGCCGTGCGCACTCAGATTCGAAACGCGCGTTGGGAGGGTATCGCATCGACTCACGGTACCCGAGGGCTCGGCGATTGCGAGGGCGCGCGACTACAGCCTAGGTAGCAGGGACGTGCGCAGGAGCGGATGCCCACGTGATCCGACAGGCGAGTCGAGCAGCTGCCGCATCGCAGGACTTCGCTGCAAACAGCACTCTGAGACGATCGGCAAGCAGAAAGCTCAGTCGTCGATCGCGATGGGATAGCGGAACGCTTGCCGCTATTCAATGGACGAATCAGATCGCCGCGATTTTTGGTGACCTTCACTCAATGGAGCCTTCGGATGCAATGGCAACGTAGTGAGATTTGGTCATTCCGAGCAGTCGTTCATCGATGACACGTCCCTCAGGTAGAAGAGTCTGCAATTCCCTTCGGTTCAGTAGTGTCGTTTGAAAGAAATAATTTCTAATCGTGGAGCGACTTGGACGAGACAACAGACGCCAGGGGCTCAAGTAAATAAACGGGAAGGCGATGCGCTTCGGTAGCCAATGGACGAAGGGCATTACAAAATGAGGCTCAATTGGAAACGAAAACGCTGGTGTTTGGACGAACAAGCGCTTTCCAACTCGCACCATTTCCCTGCAGAGAGCGACTCTAGCGGTGACTGGCACGTGTTCTAGAACGGAGTTACATACGACGAGATCAAAATAACCGTCTGCCGCAGGAATAGTAGTCCCGTCGTAGTAGACGATAGCAATATCGTCCGCGATGCCAGCCTCCGTCCCTTGAGACGTTCCCTCGTCAATGTTGTATATGGTTACGCGATCGTGAGGAATTGATAGTCCGACCTTCTCCCAGAAGTGTCGAGAGCCGCCAAGATCGCAAATGCGATAGGACGCAATGTCGGGCCATAGGCGCAGCAGCATGGCACCTCGCTTCTTGCGGAAATGCGCGGTGATTGGGTGGATAAATTGGCCCCAAAGGCTCATGAGAATTCGCGATCAGTGTGCGGCGACGGGATGGGGTGTACGGACATTGCGTGTCCAGGGCAGCGATGTACCGGGTTTTATCACAAGAATGGTACGACGAACTGACGTGCTCCCCGCGTTTCGCAACTGCCGTTCCTTGAATTCGGCTTCCGGGTTGGACTTGACGAGATTCCGCTGATGGAAGTCGATCGGGGTCAAGTAGCCGGGCCTGGCATGCGGCCGGGCGGCTGCTGTCTGCGCTGTTGCCCCCATCCTCGCCGTCCCCCGCAGTTGCGGGGGGGGCGGAGCGTAAGGCTCGCGCTCGCTCGACGTTGCGGGGGAGGGTTGGGGTGGGGGCAGAGACGTCGGTCGAGCGCCAGAAAAGCGATATCGGCAGATCTTGTCAATTACAAGACAGACTCCTAATATGCAAGGATGATTCCTCGCATCGCCCGAGGCCGATTGGCCTCGCTCATCGACAGTTTTCCCGCCACGCTTGTGCTGGGGCCGCGGCAATGTGGCAAGACTACGCTGGCGCGCGAGATCGTCGGAGCGCGTTATCTCGATCTGGAGAAACCGTCGGATCGGCAGGTGCTCTCCGGCGATGCGGAGTACACGCTTCGGTCCATTGCGTCGCCGGTCATTCTGGACGAAGCGCAAACCCTTCCGGAGTTGTTTCCCGTATTGCGCGCTTTGATCGACGAGCAGCGGAGTCGAAACGGCCGGTTCATCCTCCTGGGGTCGGTCAGCCCTTCGCTCGTTGGCGCCATTTCGGAGTCCCTGGCTGGGCGGGTGGGTATCCTCGAACTGACACCTCTCCTGTTGCCGGAAGCGCGCGCCGGTGGCCTGGACATTCGAGAGCACTGGTTGCGTGGGGGCTTTCCATCGGCTCTGCTCGAGCCGCGCCCGGTGCAACGCCACGATTGGTTTGAAGCCTACGTGCGAACATTCGTGGAGCGGGATATCCGTATGGTGGCCCCGCGGCTGATGCCGGCGCAGTTGCGCCGTTTCGTGACGATGTTGGCGCACTACCACGGGGCGGTGCTGAACGCTTCCGATCTCGGGCGCTCGCTCGGCGTCAACTACCAGACCGTGCAGACCTATCTGGAGTTGCTCGAAGGCTTCTTTCTGTTGCGGCGCTTGCCGCCCTTCCATGTGAATCTCGGGAAACGCCTGGTGAAATCGCCCAAGGTCTATCTCAGGGATTCCGGCGTGCTGCACCATCTGCTGGGTGTGGGGGAAGCCGATGTGCTGGCGGTTTCACCCAAGCGTGGTGAGAGCTGGGAGGGGTTCGTGATCGAGCAGATCCTTGCGCGCGAAGCCCTCGAGCGCCCGTCGTCACAGGCATTTTTCTACCGCACGCAGGCAGGGGCGGAGATCGACCTGGTCGTCGATCGCGGGACCGAGCGTCTCGGCTTCGAGATCAAGGCTGCCACAAACGTCGGGCCCGGCGATTGGCGGACGCTCAAGAGCGCGCTCGACGACGGAATCATCGATCACGGGTTTGTTGTTTATCTCGGGACAGGTAGTTTTCCTGCCTCGCGCGGTATCGATGTCGTCGCGGCGGATGAGATGCTCTTGCGAGGAATGGCGCGGCCTTTGCCCTGATCTTCTGGCGGAGGCGAAGGCGGCACTACGTCAAGAAGCGCGCCCCCATCCCGACCTTCCCCCATCTGCGACGGGGGAAGGAGAAGTGCGCCCCCATCCACGACGGCGAGAAGAAGAGCTAAGCATCGCGGCGATGTTCACCGAGCCCGCTCACCAACACTCCCTCCCTCGACGCAAGTCGGGGGAGGGTTGGGGAGGGGGCACTCGAGAGCCCCGCGCGGCGATCAGCTCCCCCGAAACCCCTCTGGATTCATCGACTGCCACTTCCATCCATCCCGGCACATCTCGTCGATGCCGCGCTCGGCCTTCCAGCCGAGCACCTTCTGCGCGAGCGAAGGGTCGGCGTACACGCTGCCGATATCGCCGGGCCGCCGCGCCACGATCTTGTAGGGCACCTGGCGTCCGCTCGCCATCTCGAACGCACGCACCATGTCGAGCACGCTGTAGCCCTGGCCGGTGCCTAGGTTGACGGCGAGCAGGCCGCTCTTGCCGGGGCGCTCCAGCGCCTTGACGTGGCCCTGGGCGAGGTCGACCACATGGATGTAGACCCGCTCCCTCATGCCGCGAGAGTTATACTAATATTCAGAACAATCTAGTATAACCGCCGCGATGCCCCCACTCTTCACCGACCTCAGTCTCTCCGCCCAGACAGCGTACGCCCAGCTGCTGGATGCAGCCTTGGCGGCAGAGCACGCGCGGTCGATTGCGGATCTGCCCGGGTCGTTCAATGCCAAGACGGTGAAGGGGCGGCGCTACTGGTATTTCCAGTACACCGAGCCCTCGGGGAAACTGCGCCAACTGTACGTTGGGCCGGACAGTGAACCGGTGCAAAGGCTCATGCACAGAAAAGCAGAGGCGAATGCGTCTGCCGCGCTTCAGCCATTGGCGCGCTCAGCGCTTGCACTCGGTTGTACGGGTGTGCTTCCGAGGCACTTCAGAGTCGTCCGTCGGTTGGCGGACTATGGCTTGTTCCAGGCTGGTGGCGTGCTTGTCGGTACGCATGCGTTTCTCGCCTACGGCAACATGCTGGGCGTCAGGTGGTCGGCGACGGAACGTACGCAAGACATCGACCTCGCTCACCCTGGCAAGGCCATCGCGCTCCTGCTGCCTGGTGACAATCAAGCTCGAGTAGACGACGCGATCTCGTCGCTCGAAATGGGCTTCTTGCCAATCGCCGGCTTGGGCGGTGCCGCGGGAGCAACGTACCTGATCCCGAAGGAGCCGGAGTTCCGCCTGGACTTTCTTACGCCCTTGCATCGCGGCGGGAATGAGCCGTTCGTGCATCCGCGATTGGGCATTCCGTTGCAGCCGTTGCCCTTCATGGAGTTCCCGTTGGAGGGCATCGAGCAGGCGGTCCTTTTCTGTCAGGAGGGGGTGGTGCCGGTAAACGTGCCGGATCCGGCGCGCTTCGCGTTGCACAAGTTGGTGGTGCATGCGGAGCGCAAGGGTTCCTTCCGGGCCAAGTCCAACAAGGATCTCTCGCAGGCGGCGCATGTCCTCGACTACTTGTGGCTGCATCGGCAGGCGCAACTCGGTGAAGTCGTCGTCGATCTGCTCGGTCGTGGTCCTGGATGGGTCGGCCGATTCCGGCAAGGTGTCGATGCGTTGAATCGCGCCTATCCGCAGCTGGAGGTGGGCGCCGCGCTGGCGGGCGCGGTTGGTTCCGATGGCGTGCGTAGGGGGCGGAGGGAGGTTTAGGTGGGGTTGCTTCCCTGCCCAGGGCTGCCGCTACCAGTTCCAATTGGCCTGGGGTAGGTGAGGTTGGTCTTGGCAGTGCCGATGATCTGGCTATTTGGTCCGCAGATCTCGCTGAGGGTCTCACGACTGTGACGAAGGACTCGGACTTCCACGAGCGTCGTTTGCTTGCCGAGAACTCACCTCGTGTGATCTGGGTCAGGCACGGCGAGTGCGCGACCGAAGAATTTGCCGTGTTGTTGCGACGGGGGAAGGAGAAGTGCGCCCCCATCCACGACGGCGAAAAGAAGAGCTAAGCATCGCGGCGATGTTCACCGAGCCCGCTCACCAATACTCCCTCCCTCGACGGAAGTCGGGGGAGGGGGGACGATCACTGCCTCAATTCAACTTCCGCGAAACCCCTCCGGGTTCATCGACTGCCACTTCCACCCGTCGCGGCACATCTCGTCGATGCCGCGCTCGGCCGTCCAGCCGAGCACCTTCCGCGCGAGCGACGGGTCGGCGTACACGCTGCCGATATCGCCAGGCCGCCGCGCCACGATCTTGTAGGGCACCTGGCGTCCGCTCGCCATCTCGAACGCACGCACCATGTCGAGCACGCTGTAGCCCTGGCCGGTGCCGAGGTTGACAGCGAGCAGGCCGCTCTTGCCGGGGCGCTCCAGGGCCTTGACGTGCCCCTGGGCGAGGTCGACCACGTGGATGTAGTCGCGCACACCGGTGCCGTCGGGCGTCGCGTAGTCGTTGCCATACACCTGCAGCTCGGCGCGCTTGCCGACGGCGACCTGCGCCACGAAGGGCATCAGGTTGTTCGGGATCCCTTGCGGGTCTTCGCCGATGAGGCCGCTCTCGTGCGCGCCCACGGGGTTGAAGTAGCGCAGCAGTGAGAGCTTCCAGGCCGGGTCGGCGACGTGCAGGTCCCGCAGGATCTGCTCGCTCATCAGCTTGGTCTGGCCGTAGGGGTTGGTGGTGCGCAGCGGCGCATCCTCGCGCACGGGGACGGATTCCGGGTCGCCATACACCGTGGCCGAGGAGCTGAACACGAGGTGCTTCGCTCCATGTTCACCCAGGGCCCGTGCGAGCGCGATGAGGCTCGCGAGATTGTTCTCGTAGTAGTCCAGCGGCTTCGTCACCGATTCGCCCACGGCCTTGAACGCGGCAAAGTGGATGGCGGCGTCGATGCGGTGCTCGGCGAAGGCTCGGTCGAGGACTGCCGCGTCCTGCACTTGCCCGCGGATGAAGGCTGGGCGACGGCCCGCGATCGTCGTGATGCGGTCGATGACCACGGGGTGGCTGTTGGACAGGTCGTCGACGATGACGACATCGTGACCTGCCTCGAGCAGCGCGACGCAGGTGTGGGAGCCGATGTAGCCGGCGCCGCCGGTGACGAGTACTTGCATTGGAAGCCCTGGAACTGTAAGCAATTGGAGATTGTAGCGGGGCGCGAGGGCAACGGCCCTTCGTCAAGCATCCTGGCTCCATCGGGCGACGCCTTGCTCGCCACCCCGTCACCTGGCAGGTATCATGTATGCCTATGGAGAGAGTCGTCGTCCGCACCACGCTCAAGGCCCCATCGCGCGATCGGCGCTATTGGCTTTCCCGGCCGGTCGAAGAGCGCTTCGCAGCGCTCGAGTTGTTGCGCCAGCAGTCGTCGACGCCAGGCCAGAATGCTGAACAACGACTTCAAAGAGTTTGTCGGGTTACTAAACTCCACCAACTCTGACTGCCAGGCTTTTGGACGTCATGTGCCTGGAGCACAGGAGTCTCTCGTCCGCGGTAGTGCGGTCGCCATCCGGGCGCATCGAGGCTGGTTTCCTTCGTCCTCTGGCGTTTCCCTATTCCCCTTCCTGACGTGTCGTCGTTCTGTACCAACTCGCGCTTGAAATCATGACCACAACCCTCGTCACCGGCGCCGCCGGATTCATCGGCGCCAACTTCGTCCTCAACTGGCCCTATGCCGAGCGCGGCACGGTCATCAACCTCGACAAGCTCACCTACGCCGGCAATCTCGAAAGCCTGCAATCGCTCGAGGGCAACAAGGCTCACATCTTTGTTCGTGGTGACATCGGCGATCGGGCTCTCGTAGGCAAGCTGCTACGCGAGCACAAGATCACCGCAGTGGTGAACTTCGCGGCGGAAAGCCACGTAGACCGATCCATCCACGGGCCGGAGGACTTCATCCAGACCAACGTGGTCGGTACTTTCCATCTGCTGGAAGAGGTGCGCGGCTACTGGACCGAGACGCTGGGCAAGGATGCCAACTTCCGTTTCCTGCACGTGTCGACGGATGAGGTGTATGGAACGCTCGGGCCCGACGACCCTGCCTTCAACGAGAACACGCCGTTCGCGCCGAACTCCCCCTATGCGGCCTCGAAGGCTTCGTCAGATCACCTGGTGCGCGCCTATCACCATACCTACGGGTTGCCCACGGTCACGACCAACTGCTCCAACAACTACGGCCCCTATCATTTCCCCGAGAAGCTGATCCCGCTGATGATCCACAACGCGCTCGGCGGCAAGCCGCTGCCGGTGTATGGCGATGGTCAGCAGGTGCGTGACTGGCTGTTCGTGGAGGATCACGGCGCCGCGATCCGCACCGTGCTGGCGAAGGGTCGGCCGGGCGAGACCTACAACGTTGGCGGCCGCAGCGAGATGAAGAATCTCGACGTAGTGAACATCCTCTGCGCGATCCTCGACAAGGAAAGCCCGCGCAAGGATGGCAAGTCCTATCGCGAGCAGATCGCTTTCGTCGCCGACCGTCCGGGCCACGACCGGCGCTATGCGATCGACTGCTCCAAGATCGAAGGCGAGCTCGGATGGAAGCCGAGGGAGACCTTCGAGACAGGCATCGCCAAGACCGTGCGCTGGTACCTGGACCACGCCGACTGGGTGCACAACGTGACGAGCGGGGAATATCGGAAGTGGGTGGACCGCAACTACGAGAGTAGGGGGTAGGTTCGCTGCGCGACCGTCGGCCCCCACCCTGACCCTCCCCCATCTTCGACGGGGGAGGGGACTTACGCCCCTTCCCCCGCGAAGGCGGGGGATGGGGGAAGCGAAGCGCCCGCGACGGTGGGGGAAGGCCGGGATGGGGGGAGCGGATGTGACAGTCACGTGCCGCCGAGCATTTCGCGCGAGGATTTACTTTTCTCAGTACGTTGAGTAAATTTACTCAGTGTATTGAGTAATTCGTAAACATGTACGCCCGCCTCCAGAAAGACGTCCTCTCCAGCCGCCTCCGAGAGGCCCGACGTTTCATCCAGGTCGTGATCGGCCCGCGCCAGGTGGGCAAGAGTACGCTCGTCCAGCAAACGATCGAATCGTCGGGTTATCCGTTCCACAGTGCGTCCGCCGACGAGCCGACGCTCCGGGGCCGAGCCTGGATCGAACAGCAGTGGGAGGCCGCTCGCCTGAGAATGAAGGGCAGTGGCGAACAGGACGCAGTGCTCGTGCTCGATGAGATTCAGAAGATCACGGATTGGTCGGAAACCGTGAAGATGCTATGGGACACCGACACCCGCAACCGGATCCCGCTCAAGGTCATCCTCCTCGGATCGTCGCCGCTGCTGATTCAGCGGGGCCTGACGGAAAGCCTGGCGGGCCGGTTCGAACTGATCCATCTGCCGCATTGGTCGTTTGCAGAGATGCGAGATGCTTTCGGCTGGGACATCGATACCTATGTCCTCTACGGTGGTTACCCCGGAGCTGCGACGTTGATAACCGAGCCTCAGCGATGGGCGCGCTACGTGAAGGATGCGCTCATCGAGACCACGATCGCCCGTGATGTTTTACTCCTCTCACGAGTGGACAAGCCGGCGTTGATGCGACGAATGTTCGAGCTCGGCTGCCGTTACTCCGGACAGGTGCTCTCTTACCAGAAGATGCTGGGTCAACTCCAGGACGCCGGCAATACCACCACGCTCGCCCACTATCTGGATCTGCTGGCAGCCGCGGGGATGGTGACTGGGTTGCAGAAATATGCAGGCGAGGCCGTCCGCCAGCGCGGATCGAGCCCCAAGCTGCAGGTGCTGAACACGGCGCTCATGACGGCGCAGCTTGGTCTCCCTCCCGAGCAGATCAGAGGGCAACCAGATCTCTGGGGCCGAATGGTCGAGTCCTCCGTCGGTGCGCATCTCGCCAACGCTGCCGCGGCTGGAGCAATCGAACTATTCTATTGGCGCGAGCGCAGCCGCGAAGTGGACTTCATCGTTCGCAGCGGCCGAATCGTTACCGCCATCGAAGTAAAGAGCGGTCGTGCCCGCGAGTCCTTGGCCGGGATGGAGGCCTTCGGCAGCGAGTTCAAGCCTGCCCACAAGCTGCTGGTCGGCGGAGACGGGGTCGCACTGCAGGATTTCCTTTCCATGCCGGTCGAGCGCTGGGCGGCGACGACATAGCCTTACCTCTGCGATTCGCTCGGCGCCGACTCGCGAGCGGCTCAGCCGGGTTCGGTGGGATTGTTTCCCTCTCGATGTCGCGCTGGTGCGCCGTCGCGCGCGCGAAGCCGGGTACCTGGACGAGGAGTGACAGCTTCGTAGCTCAGCGACGTCGCCGGGAGAACGCGAGCCCTACGCTCCTTCCCCCGCGACGGTGGGGGAAGGCCGGGATGGGGGCAGATCAAGCCCCGGAATAGGGCTTCCCCGGGGTTGCCAAGCCCCGCCCGGCAGGGTAGAAATGACCCCGTGTGACCCAGCCGACCCCGGGGCTCGAGAGAGCCGGCAGGCACGCAAACGATCGGGAGAACACCCACGATGGCTTGCCAGCTTTCTCGCCCTGCACTGGCGATGCGGGGGAGGAGAAGTCTGCAGTCCCTTCGCCTGCGCAACTTTCTGCCGGCACCTCTTCCCCGGACTTTGTTGGGGGAAGGCCGGGATGGGGGCTTGCATTACCGCGAGCGCCCGCCGGCCGTCCTGCCTGTGATCTTGGCTTGGGCCCTGTTGCTGCCGCTCGCCGCGCAGGCGGACAACACCGTCGGCAAAGGCATCCCCCCGCCCAAGCACAAGTGGACCTCCTTCGTTCAGGTCAAGAGCCAGCCTGAGCCAGTGCCCGCCGAATGGGTGTCGACCCCGGAAGGGCAGTTCGCGCATTCCATCGAGATCCCGAACCCTGTCCCCAAGGACAGCGGCTATCGGTGGTGGTGGAGCGCCAAGAAGTACTTCCTGCATCTGTGTGAAACAGAGGCAGGGGAATTCGTGTTCAAGACCGCGGACAACGTGGAGGGGTTTCTGTTCATGCGGCCGCCGAAGCGGCCGACGGATTTTGATCTCAAGGATCGGTACAAGTTGGAAGCGCCAAGCTTTGAGCGGATGTTTCGTCCTTACAAGGACAATGTTCGTGCACGCGGGCGAGGTTTCGTATCTCCTGGTAGGGATTTCCTTTACCTCGAAGAACCGAATACAGACCGGGAGACCAAGCGAAAGAACTATCTCAAGGCGACCGAATATGATGACCGTACTCTTGAGCTTTCCAATGTAGAAATCCTAGAGGAGCCGACTAGTCGGTATGCCGTCACTTGGCGTGGTCTGCGCAGACCAAAAGATCGGGAGCACGGGATCTCTGGCACTGAAGTTATCGTCTTGGATTGGAGAACCAACGAAATAGTGGGAGTGTGGCGCGAGTTTGGGATGACCGGGCGGAATCGGGAAGAATGGGATGGCGTTTGGTGGTTGAACGCCGCAATCTGTCCACAGTTCTATCAGAAGTACGCAAGACCAGATTTTCAACAGAAGTATGGCTTCATTAGCTCGGTCCTACATCCACCCAAGCCGGCGAGTTCTCCACGCAAGGAACCATGAACGCGCCTGGCTCTGACGTTTGGTATGGGTTCTACTTGCAGCAGGTGGCAGCTGAATCCTACTTTGAAAGCCTTTCTTGGGAGATCTCCGACGACGTCGCTGCATCACTGTCAAACGGCAACAATCGACCGGCGTTTTCTGACCCAGATGAGCGCGTCGGTAAGACATGGTTGACCGACGCTCAGATTCAAGATTTCGTCGCAAAGTATCAAATCCTCCACCAATGGTCCGACAACCCCCTCCGAACCGGCGATCTAGCCCCCGGTGAACCGGGCTACCTCGAACTGAACGGCGAGCGCCTGCTCGCCAACACCGGTCTATCCGCCACCCTCATTCAGAACCGCGAGACCGGCGCGTACACGCTGGCGATCCGCAGCACGGAGTACGTGACGCCGTCACTCGGCGGCGACCAGTACCGGGACCTGTTCGGCGCGGATCTGCAGGATCTCGCCGTCAACGGATTCGCATTCGCCCAACTCGATGCGCTCGAGCGTTACTACCAGTGGCTGCTCGCGAACGTGCCAGGTCTCGCGGGTGGTCAGCTCTATGTGACGGGCTACTCGCTGAGTGGGCATCTGGCGACGGTATTCACGGAAATGCATCCGGAGGTCGCGCACGCCTATACCTTCAATGGTGCGGGCCGCGGCGAGTGGGATCGCGAGCGCGGCTCTTTGTCGGACATGCTCGCCTACTACCGGGATGTGCTCAGGGATCCGGCACTTGCATCGAACATCAATCTTTCGCCCGAGTACGCACTTCTTCGCACTCTAGCTATCGAGCGCTTGCCGGAGCCCTTCGATCCGGTCAGCGTTTATGGCGACATTCGCAATCGATGGGCCGTGCTGGCGACTGTCGAACGATTCGGTATCCGATCGCTGACGGATATTGCGGCAGCAACCTTTAGGCTGACGGATCCGGACCGCGTCGATCTGACGAACGATGCGAACACGCGCGTCACGCAGCTCTACGGAAGAGCCGAGCACAACGATACGGAACTGGTAGCCAACACCGGCATCCATGGCCCGGCGCAGCAGCTGTTCATCGAGGATCAGCCCAACGTGTCGGGGATACTCGGAATTCCGGAGTCATTGAGTTGGGGTGGCTACGGCTCGACCCACAGCATCACATTGCTGGGCGACTCCCTGGCCCTGATGCGGGTGATGAGTCGAATGGACGCAGGAGCGACGACGGAGACGCTGCGGCAGATCTTCGCAGCGGCGTCGAACGAGCGTGGGACCGGCTTCATTCTCCTGAATGGATCTGCCGAAGGCGACTCGCTGGAGCGCATCGTTACCGCCCTGGGCGCGTTGTTCCGCGTTGAATTGGAGCCCATGAATCCAGTCCGAACGGAGAGTGGCTTCGCCGACTTCACTCAGCGCAACCTCTTCCACGAAAACCTGCAGCGGATTCAGAACGCGATCGGAGCGCAGCAGGAGTTCGAGATCGTTTCGATCGCGAATGCTGGCGCGGACGATCTTCTGATCTGGTCTCGGGAAGACGGCCCCAGGGGCGTGGCGACCCGATATGCGCTGTCGATGTTGAACCCGTTCATCGTTGTCGGCTTGGACTACGAGACATGGCACAACACCTCGGGTGAACTCGATCTCTGGGACCCGCAGACGGGACAGGGAAGCCTGACGCCCGATTGGCTGAATGACCGCGTCGCCTTCCTGACCTGGAAGAACCTCGCAAACCGCGAGGACGTCGCCACGCTGACGATGCCCGAGGGGACAAGCCAACGATTCATCGACGTTGCTGCCGGGCGCGAGATCTTCGTACGGGGCTCTGACGGCGACCTTCCCATGAACGCGCAGGCCGTCGGGCGACGCTTCATCTTCGGCACTTCGAGCGCGGACACACTCGTCGGTAACGTCCGCGACGATCGGCTGTACGGGGGCATGGGCACTGACTACCTCTCGGGCGGTTTGGGCAACGACCGGTTGGAAGGCGGACCCGGTCTCGATCTCTATGCCTACGGCGCCTCGAACGGAGTGCTCGTGGACAGCAACGACGGAGCAGACCGCATTCTCGACACCGACGGTCGAGGCGTGCTGCGCTACGTGAGCACCTCCATCCTGGGCACCGGTCGGACCACCACGGTGATCGCGGACGCGTTCCGCGCGATGGGAAACGACACCTGGAAGAGCGTGGATGATCGGTTCACCTTCGTTCGAACGGTCGACACGAACGGCGTCGCCTCACTGCGTATCACGTTCGACCAGGGCGACAGCACGGCCAGTCTCACACTCGAGCATTTCGAGGACGGCGACTTCGGTATTCGACTGCAGCCCCTGCGCTCCCTGCCGACCGTCACGGAGACGGTGCTGGGCGATCGCGCCACGAAGGACGTTGATCCCGGCACCCCTGGTGTCCAGGAAGGGCGCGACCTGTTCAATCGCGTGATTACGACAGACGAACTGGGCTCACCCCGAGAGGACTTCCTGTTCGGACGCTGGCCGTACGTCGACCCTGCCACCGGCACATGGGTGGTGCCCACGCCGGGAGGGCCGGGCGAGAAGATCGATGGCGGCGCGGCCAACGACCTGATCATTGCCGACCCCATGAGCCCGTACCAGATCCTCGCGGCTCCCTTGCAGGAGGAAGTGTTCGACGGCCAGAGGCCGCTCGACACCAACGACTGGTTGGTGGGCGGGTCGGGACGGGATCGCATCTACGCCGGAGGCGGCGACGACTTCGTCGAGGGTGGCAGCGATGGAGTGTCGGAGGGGGAAGAGGGCGGTGACGTCGTCTACGGCGGCAATGGCGATGACGATATCTACGGCGACGAATTCATGGGGTTCGACACGGCGATTCTCGTCGGCGATGCAGCCAACGGTTCCGGGTTGAAAGGTGACTTCCTCTCCGGCGGTGCCGGGGATGACCGCATCGTCGGAGCGACGGGGCTGGACGTGTTGCTCGGCGGTGGTGGTACGGACTTGCTCATCGGCAGTGCGGGCGACGATCTTCTCTACGGCGGAGCGGGATACGTCGCGGTGAACCTTGCCTGGAGTGTCGATCGTTTCACGGATTCTTCGGGTGGATTCGAAGTGCACCAGGTCCAGTTCAATGGCGTCGAGTTGCGCGACGTCACTGCCGATGCGTCCGACACGGTCTACGGCGGTCGGGGCGCTGACTGGGCCTTTGGTGGCAGCGGGGACGACTTCATCGACGGTGGCGCCGACGATGACGTCGTCTACGGCGAAGGTGGAGCCGACACGCTGCTCGGCGGAGCAGGAAGCGACGTGCTCGTCGGGGACAAGTCGGAAGGTTCGATGCCGGCGGACGCTGCCGGCGACTATCTCGACGGTGGAGATGGATCGGACCGCCTGTATGGCGATGCTGGAGACGACATTCTCGCGGGCGGTCGCGGCAATGATTTCCTGCTCGGCGGCGCAGGACGAGACATCTACCTGTTCGAGAAGGGCGACGGTGAGGACTGGATCATCGACACGCCTTCGGGCTCGACCGATCCCGAAGCGAGCATCCTGGTCGTGGGCGAAGGATTCGATCGCAGCAGCGTCACCTTTCGCCTCGGCAGCCTGCTGATCGACTTCGGATTGTCGGATCCGGAAGACCCGACGTCCACGGACCGCATCCACGTCGAAGGCTTCAACCCGGATGATCCATTCTCTACTCGCGTGCTGGCCGAGATCCGCTTCTCGAACGGCGAGGTGATGACCTACGACGACATTCTCGCTCGCGGTTTCGACATCGAGGGTACGGAGGGCGACGACGATGGCCATCAATCGACTTATCCGTCCCTGCTCGGCACTGCGGTTGAGGATCGCATTCGTGGGTTGGCCGGCAAGGACACGCTCGCCGGTCTGGCGGGGAACGACCTGCTCGACGGCGGTTTCGGCAACGACACTTTGCAGGGCGGTGACGGTGACGACGTTCTCATCGGTGGCGCCGGTGCGGACAGCCTCTGGGGCGGCGCGGGTCGCGACCGATTCGTGGTCGAGGGTGGCGACATCCTCTGGGAGGCCGAGGGTGGTGATGAAGTCGTACTGCCCGATGCGGTGACCGTCGCGGATCTCGGGGCCAGGATGGGATGGCACCAGGGCATCGACGTGATCGAAATCACGACGGGTGGGCAGACGCTTTTTCGAGTGCCCGGCGGCTCTGGGGTGGTCGATGGCCTCACGCTGATCGACGGAAGCGGCGTCGCCGTTCCGCTCGCGGACCTCCTCGGTGCGGCCTTGCACGAACCGGCTTTTCTGACCGGCTCCTTCGGCGACGACCTCCTCTCCGGTTTCGCCGCCGCTGATCGCCTGCGTGGCGAAAGTGGCAACGACCGTCTGTCGGGCCATTCGGGGGAAGACACGCTCGAAGGCGGATGGGGTGACGATCTGCTGGTCGGCGGGGCGGGCGCGGATACGATGTTCGGTGATGCCGGAAACGATGAATATCGCTTCCAACTCGGCGACGGCGCTGATCGGATCGACGATCGCGGCGGTGGCACCGACACGATCCGCTTCGCTGCGAGCGTCGCGACGGCGTCCATCGTCCCGCTGCGAATGGCCAATGGCGATCTGATCGTTCGCTACGGCGATGGCGATGCCGTGACCATCGATGGGTACTACGGCGATCCGTTCCAGCGGGTCGAACGCATCGTCGCGGCGGACGGCACCGAATGGTCGGAGGTCGATCTGCTGGCGCTGTCCATCGCACCCATCGAGGGAACGAGCGGCGATGACGTGCTGATGGGGTCCGGATTCGCCGAAGTCCTCGAAGGCGGCGCGGGCGATGACCTGCTCGATGGCGGCGGTGGTGTCGATACGCTCCGGGGCGGCGCCGGGCGCGATACGTACCTGCTGTCGTGGGGGCAGGGTCATGACCGCATCGAAGAATCGGGCAGTGGTCCGGATGAGATACGGCTGGCCACCACGGTGACGTTCGACGATCTCACGGTCCATCGAGCCGGAGACGACCTCGTCGTCGCGCTGGGTGTTGCCGATCGGTTTCAGCTCGCCGGTGCAGCCACCGGGAGCGGCCGATGGACGATGGTCGATGCGCAGGGGCACACGCGTTCCATCGAGGCGCTGCTGGCGACAACCGAAGCGCGTTCCGCAGACGCGGTCGCTGAATCGCGGCATGCCTATCTGGTCGAGCTCGAGGCCGCGTGGTTCGCCACCTGGGCCGCGCAGGGTTACGGGCCCGCGACCACCGGCATGGTGGGTCGAGAGCCGGCGTCGGTCGGACTGTCGGAGGCTGTCACGAACGTGTACTCGACGACCTTCCGCATGCCGGATGGGGAGATCACCGGGGAGTCGGTGCGCACGCTCAGCGACGGAGGTGTGGAGTCCCTGGTGGTGGGGCGGGATCTGCGTGCGATGTCGTCCGTGGTGATCGAGTCTGACGCTGCCCTGATCGACGTCGCGATCACGCCCCTGGCGATGCCGGTCTGGTACGACCTGACCGTGGTGCGCGAGACCGAGCGGCAGTATCAGTTCATGGGGACGGGGCCTTCGTTCACGACCGTGTTCGATCCCACGCCCGACGATCCGACGGATGCGTTCTTCATCACTTCGAGCAGCCAGACATTCCTGCGGTACGCACGCAGTTATGCCGTGGGTGTCGGCACGACGGAGGTGACGCGCGAAAACCGGGCGGTTGAGACCCGGATTCCGATCGTCACGGCGGGTGAGGGCGCGAATCGAATCGAGTATGCGGGGCCGGGGCTCATCGACGCGGGCGCGGGTGACGATGTTGTGCTGCCCATGACGTCGCTCAAGGAAAGCCAGCTCACCGCGGGCCAGGGCATTGCCAGGGTCGGTGGACTCGGTGCGTGGCTATCCGGTGGCCTCGGCAACGATCGCCTCGTCGGGACGCGTGACGCCGATTCGCTGGCCGGTGGCGACGGGACCGATGTGCTCGAAGGCGGGCGGGGCGCCGATCGCTATCTCGTGCTTGCCACGGATGCCGGTGTCGACTGGATCGTGGACCCTGTGCGTCCGCCGGACGGGGAGGTCAACGGCGGACTTCGGGGCGAGTTCAACCGCTGGCTCGAACGCACCGGGGAGCCCCGAGGTCGCAGCGCCGAGGTGTACGCGGTGGACGATGAGCGCGTGCTGCGTTCTGGTGTTGCCGATCGGGACGTCCTCGAGTTTGGTCCCGGCATCGATGCTGAAGATGTGTCCGTCTCGTTCGATGTCGCGACGATTGGTCCGTACACCGGACAGACGCTGATGGCGCTGCGTTGGGCGGGTGGCGGCGCGGACCTGCCGGTGGGACTGGAGTCGGACTGGCAGCACAGGCTGCCGTGGAATGCCGGCATCGATCCACTGCTCGGCTCCACCGCCGGCATCGAGCGCGTCGAGTTCGCCGGTGGCGAAGTCGTGTCGCTCACCGAGCTACGCCGCCGCGTGTATCACCGTGACGACGATCTCGTGCTCGCGCGTGGCGACGGAAACGTGATCGTCGGCGGCGAGAGCGTCGGAAGGCGTCTGCGCTTCGGCCCGAATATCTTCCCGCGCGATCTCGTCCTGCACCGCGACGGGCGGGATGCGGTGATCGCGCTCGTAGACGGCACCGATTCCTGGCGCATCGCCGGTTGGTTCGGCACCGACGGCACGGTGAACGTATCGTCGATCCGGTTTCACGATACGGGCTACTGGGACGTTGCCCGATTGACCGAGAAGCTGCTCCAGGTCGAAGGGGGCGATGGCGGCGAGACCCTCGTCGGGGTGACCGGATTCGACAACATCTTGAGTGGCTTCGGTGGCGACGACGTGATCGTCGGCGGCGATGGTGCGGATGTCCTTTCAGGCGGCGAGGGCGACGACTCGCTCGAAGGCGACGCAAGGATCCTGGTTCCGCTCGTGGTCCGGGCACGAGGTTCTGCCGCATTGGGCGTCGACGCGAAGATGGAAGTGCGGGTCGACGGCACCGTGGTGGGTGTCGTCGACGTGGCGTCCACCAGCGGATTCGCCCCTTATCGATTCGATCTTTCGCTCGCTCGCGGCGTTGCGCATCGCATCGAGGTGATGTTCGTCAACGACGCGTACGTTGCCGAACCCCGGCAGGATCGAAATCTGTTTGTCGAATCCATCACTGTCGGCAGCACGCGGTTTGCAGCCAATGGTGTCGGGGTCAGCTACGACCGTGGTTCCGGCGCGGCGGCATTCGACGGCAACGACGTGATCGCAGGGCAGGCGACGATGGCGTGGAACGGCGCCCTGCGCTTCGATGTCCCTGCGTCCGTGTTCGGGTCCGCAGGTGATGACCGGCTCGACGGCGGCCTCGGCGCGGATCGCATGGAAGGTGGCGCGGGCGACGACTCCTACTTCGTCGACGATCCGGGCGATCGGGTGATCGAGTCGGCCACGGGTGGATGGGACCGGATTTTTGCCACCATGGACCTGCAGATGCCGGATGGCGTCGAGGCGCTCACGCTCGAGACCGAAGGCCATACGGCACGCGGAAGTCGTCGGAGCGATCTGCTGGGCGGAAGCTGGGGCGACGACGCGCTGGTGGGTGCAGGCGGTCACGACATCCTGCAAGGCGGCTGGGGCAGCGATCGACTTTCCGGCGAAGGGTTGATGCCCACGGAAATCGTCGTGCGCGCGAAAGGCTCGACGGCAGGGGGAATCGCGGCGCGCATGGAAGTGCGTGTCGATGGCGCGGTCGCTGGGACGTTCGATGTCGATCCCACCGCCTATCGCAACTACACGCTGTCGATCCTGACCGATACCGCCGCTCCGCACGCGGTGGACGTCGCATTCATCAACGATGCGTGGTTCCCCGATCTTGGCCAGGACCGGAATCTTTTCGTCGAGTCGGTCGGATTCGGGCACGCCTCGCAGTTGCCCAACGCGCCGTCGGTGATCTACGACCGCGGTGCGGGTGTTCGTGCCTACGATGGTCTCGACCTGCTCGCCGGGCAAGGCACCATGGCGTGGAACGGTGCGTTGCGTTTCGTATTCGCGGAATCCGATGCGCTCAACGATCTGCTCGACGGAAGCTGGGGCGATGACGTCCTCGAGGGTGGGGCAGGCAACGACTTCGTCGCGGGCGGCGCGGGCGCAGACTCGATCGCCGTCGATCGCGGGACGGACATCGTGGCCTTCAATCGAGGCGATGGCGAAGACACGGTGCGCGTGACGGGTGCCGGCGTGGCCCATGCGTCTCTCGGTGGCGGCCTGCGGCCGGATGAACTGCAATTCCGGCGCAGCGGCAACGATCTGGTGGTGGAAGCCGGAATACCCGGAGACCGCCTGACGTTTGCCGAATGGTTCAACGGCACTTCGCGCCCTGCCGGCGCACAGTTCCAGTTCGTCGGATCACGCCTTCGCGAGGATGGTGTTGCCGAACCTTCGGTGGAGCGATACGACTTCGCGACGGTCATTGCCGACGTTCACGCTGCGCAAGATGCTCAAGCAGCCGTTGCGGGCCAGTGGGAGCGTGCGCGCGTAGCGATGGACGCCTTGGGCAGCGGCGATGCCGAAGCGCTGGGTGGTGATCTGGCGGTTTACTACGGGCTGACCGGATCGTTCTCCGGGCTTTCCGTGGAAACGGCTCAGGGTGCATTGGGATCGCCCGACTTCGGGATCGCGCCTCAGGCGTTCCGGCCACCCGAGCCGGTCAACCAGGGAATCCGGACGCTCGTCTGATTTCACAGTGATGCGGGACCGGCGGCTTTCCGGAGCACCGGGGAACACTTCTTGCGCCGGTCGCGCCATGACAGGAACGCACGCTGCGTGAGGTATCCTCGCGATTCGCCGTCTGCCGGCTGCGTAACGGCGGATTGCCGCTCCTTCAAGCCTGATTCCAAACCCTCCGCTTCACCATGACTATTCCCACTCGCCGTAAAGGCATCGTCCTCGCCGGCGGTTCCGGCACCCGCTTGTACCCGGTGACGCAGGCCGTCTCCAAGCAGCTATTGCCGGTTTATGACAAGCCGATGATCTACTACCCGCTGACGACGCTCATGCTGGCGGGCATTCGCGAGGTGCTGATCATCTCCACGCCGCAGGACACGCCGCGGTTCGAGCACCTGCTCGGCGACGGCGCGCAGTGGGGCATGGAAATCCGGTACGCGGTGCAGCCTTCGCCCGATGGGCTCGCGCAGGCGTTCATCATCGGCGAGCGCTTCGTGGGTGATGGTCCGAGCGCGCTGGTGCTCGGCGACAACATCTTCTACGGACATGACCTCGGCGATGACCTCGAGCATGCGACTCGGCCTCACGCGGGTGCCACTGTATTCGCGTATCCGGTGACGGATCCGGAACGCTACGGGGTCGTGGAGTTCGATCCGGCGGGCAAGGCGATCAGCATCGAGGAAAAGCCGGCGAAGCCGAAATCGCGTTATGCCGTGACGGGGCTCTACTTCTACGACGAGCGCGTCGTGGACGTGGCGAAGAATCTCAAGCCGTCGGCGCGCGGCGAACTCGAGATCACCGACGTCAACCGGCAGTATCTCGCGTGGGGTGAGCTCGAGGTCGTGGTGATGGGGCGCGGGCATGCCTGGCTCGATACCGGGACGCACGATTCGCTGATCGAAGCGTCGCAGTTCGTGCAGACGGTGGAGAAACGCCAGGGCCTCAAGATTGCGTGCCCGGAGGAGATCGCTTACCGCATGGGCTTCATCGACGCGGCTCGGCTCGAGCAACTGGCGAAGCCGTTGCTGAAGAGCGGCTATGGTCAGTACCTCGCGCAGGTCCTGAACGAACGCATCTTCTGAAACGCTTTTCGCGGGCTGCCATTCCATGGTCGTCGTTCCCTCTTCCATTCCCGATGTCCTGGTGCTCGAGCCGCGCGTGTTCGGCGATGCGCGGGGCTTCTTCTTCGAGAGCTTCAACCGGCGCGTCTTCACGGAGCTCACGGGCTTCGCCGGCGACTTCGTTCAGGACAATCACTCGCGCTCGCAGCGTGGCGTGTTGCGCGGGTTGCACTACCAGATTCGCCAACCGCAGGGGAAGCTCGTGCGGGTGGTGGACGGTGCCGTGTTCGACGTGGTGGTGGACGTGCGGCGCGGCTCGGCCACGTTCGGGCGCTGGTTCGGTGTGGAACTCTCCGCGGAGAACAAGCGCATGGTTTGGATCCCGCCCGGGTTCGCGCATGGTTTTCTCGTGCTGAGCGATAGCGCGGAGTTCCTCTACAAGACCACCGACTACTGGGCGCCCGGGCACGAGCGCACGATCGCGTGGGACGATCCCGCGATCGGTATCGAATGGCCGTTGCAGGGCGAGCCGCAACTGTCCGCGAAGGACAAGCTCGGGAAACGGCTTGGCGAGGCGGAGGTGTTCGAATGATCGGTGCGCTTTCTACGGTTCAGGCCCTGTCACCCGGTGCCGGCCCTACCCCCTCCCCCGGCTTCGCCGGGGGAGGGCCGGGGAGGGGGCAAGACGCTCTCCTCTCCCGCCACCCATGACCACCCAACCCCCGCCGCGCATCCTGGTCACCGGCGCGCTAGGCCAGGTAGGTTGGGAACTGCAGCGCTCCCTCGCAGGCCTCGGCGAAATCATTGCCGTCGACCTCGCAGAACTCGACATCGCCAACCCGGATGCGGTGCGCGAATTCATCCGGACCGCGAAGCCCGATGTTCTGGTGAACCCCGCCGCCTACACCGCCGTCGACAAGGCCGAAGCGAATCCCGACCCTGCCATGGCCGTGAACGGCATCGCCCCCGGCGTCATGGCCGAGGAGATGGCGAAGCGCGGCGGGTTGATGATCCACTACTCGACCGACTACGTCTTCGACGGGACCAAGCGCACGCCTTGGGTGGAGGATGACCTCCCGAGCCCGCTCAGCGTCTACGGACGCACCAAGCTCGCGGGTGAGAAGGCCGTGCAGGCGGCCGGTGGCGCGCACGTGATCCTGCGCACTTCGTGGGTCTACGGTCGGCGCGGCGGGAATTTCATGCTCACGATGATCCGGCTCGCGAAGGAGCGCGACGAACTGCGCGTGGTGGCCGATCAGCACGGCGCTCCCACGTGGTGCCGCACGCTGGCCGAGGGCACGGCCGAGATCGTGCGCAAGGCATGGCTCTCCGTGGATCCTGGCGAGCGCACACGCAAGCTCGCCAGCGGCGTCTATCACTTCACCAATGGCGGCGCGACGACCTGGCAGGCGTTCGCCCAGGCCATCGTCGCGACAGCCCCCGAACTCGCCGATCGCCGGCACGTGAAGGTCATGCCGATCGCGACGTCCGACTACCCCTTGCCCGCAACACGTCCGGCGAACTCGCTGCTGGACAACACGCGGCTCGCCAACACCTTCGGTATCCGCCAGGTATCTTGGGAGCAGGCGCTGCAAGCCTGCATCACCGGCAACGCCGACTGATCGCGTTCGCAGCCGGCACACCAAATGAAAACGGCCCCGGAGGGCCGTTTTCATTTCAAGGCAGTGGTGTTCAGCGAATCTTGCGGCGCAGGGCGAAACCGATCATGCCCACGCCCAACCCCAGCATCGCCCAGGTGCTCGGCTCCGGAATCGGTGCGGACACGCTGATTGCGCCGGAATACAGGCCGCCCAGAGAGCCGTTCGTGATGCCGGCGACCGCCAGGTACATCGGGCCGCCTACGCTCGGTCCCCAGGTCAAGCTCAGGGAACCGCCCGATGCCAGTACGGCATCAATCAGCGTGTCGTCACTGTTGTACAGAACGCCATCCGGGTTCGACACCAGCGCCAGGGAACTGAATACGGTGTTGAACGTGCCCACGCCGGGGATATCGAGGGGGAAATTCAGGACGCTGTAGCCGGAACCGCTATTCGCCGGCAGGGTGAAGGTGAACACGTCGAGGAACGAGCCTGCCGGAACCATCGAGCCGGAGAACGGCGTCGGTGCTCCAGTGCCGATCGCCCCCAGATCGACGGTTGCGGCGTTCGCGCCAGCGCCTGCACAGGCCATCGCGACAGCGAGGAGGGCGTTTCTGAATACGGTCCTGATTTTCATGGTCTCTGACTCCTGTCTCAATGTGTCGAACGCCAGCGTGACATTTACTGCGGTAGGTCTTGCCCAGGGGCAAGATCTTGTTGTTCTTCGACTGCCTCATCATCTCGGCGATTCGAACATCAAACCACCAAATCGCCCGTTTTGTTTCCCAACCGTGCCGTGAGAATTTTCCGATCTCACGGCCCTGCTGGTGCGTAGTTTCGCGGATTCTTGTTACCGCGAAGTTTCAACCTTTGATCCACTCTGCGCAAGATCATCCGCGTCGGTGAAACTGACACCCGACAGAGCCGTGCCGAAGGACTCATTGCGGAGGTTCCTTCGAATCACGTTTGGTTCCAGTTAGTTACTCCGTCGTTCCCCAAGGTTCAAAGAGCGACGCTTGGTGTCATATAAGCACGTCTGGTGCCAGATACCTCTGATAGATTCGATGGAAGTGCTTTCTCATCAATTCAATGGGTTGGCGAAAATTCTTGCGAACTGCTCTGCACCGGTCTGGTGCTGTTCAACCCCTGATACGAATGGTTCAGGGGCATGAACCGGGGCTGACTTGTTAGATTTTCCGGGATTGGAGACACCATCGAGGTAGCTCGAATCTCACTGTGAAACAACCGTTTTTCCCACTGCCGCCGAGGCAGGCGGCGTTGGCCTTCGGCGACGAATTTTGAGCATCGAAGTCGACGGCTGGATCGCAGTGTCGTCGTTGTTGCCACCAGGCGTATGTACGGTTCCGAACGTAGGGCTGAGGGTCACAGGTGAGCACACGCTCCCCTTTACGGCACTGAAATGCCTTGATGCTCAGCGGCTTCCGAGTCTGCCGCCGCCGTTCGGGGGGTGGCGGGAGTCCGATTTCTGTAACATTCGGTCCGTAGCTTCACGGCTTTCCCCACGGAGGATCGATCCCATGCTGTTCCGACGCATCGCAACGATGCTGCTGTTGTGCACCGCACCGGCGCTGGCTGCCGACAAACTCCCGCCGGGCGTGGTCGCGAAGATGGGCGATACCGAGCTCAAGGTCGAAGAGATGCGGGCGCTCATCGACGCACTGCCCCCGGAAGGCAAGGCGCAGCTTGCGGCGGCGCCGCAGGAGCTGACCCGGGTCATCCGGACGGAGGTGTTGCGCCGCTCGCTCGCCACGGAGGCTCGCACGAAGGGCTGGGACAAGCGCCCCGAGGTCATCTCGCAGATGGAGCGTGCGCGCGAGCAGATCCTGGTGGCGAGCTACATGAACAGCATCGCGCGGCCGCCGGAGACCTACCCGTCCGATGCCGAGGTCAAGGCGGCGTACGAGCAGAGCGCCAGTTCGTTCCAGGTGCCGAAGCAGTACCGTTTGTCGCAGATCTTCGTGCTTGCGCCGGCGGAGGCAGACAAGGCGGCGGTCACCAAGGCGCAGGCCAAGGCGGCCGACATGGCGGCCCGCGCGAAGGCGAAGAGCGCCGACTTCGGCGCGCTGGCGAAATCGGGGTCCGAACACGCCGAGAGCGCGGCCAAGAACGGCGACATGGGCTGGGTTGCGGAACAGAACCTCATTCCCGAATTGCGCGACGCGGTGGCGAGCCTCAAGAAAGGCGACGTGGCCGGGCCGATCAAGACGGTGGCCGGATGGCACGTGGTGCGCCTCGACGACCTGAAGGAGAAGTCGGTGCGGCCGTTCGCCGAAGTGCGCGATCAGATCGTGTCGGCGCTGCGCCTGCGCAAGGCGCAGGAGACGGAGCAGGCCTATCTCACCTTCATGACCAACAAGAATCCGGTGGCCATCAACGACGCCGAACTGGCGAAGCTGATGCCGGCGCCGGCAGCAGCCGCGACGACGGCACCACCGAAGTAGTTTTTCGGTCTCGCGGGCCGCTGCCCCGCTGCCCCCTCCCTGGCCCTCCCCCACGAACTGCGTTCGCAGGGGAGGGGACGTACGACTTGCCCAGAAACGGCGTTCGTGAGGGAGTGAATGCAGTGCGCCCCTTCCCCCGTCGCAGATGGGGGAAGGTTGGGATGGGGGCAGCGAAGCGCCCGTCGCAGATGGTGGCCAACGGGCCACCCGCCTACAACTACCGCGCCGTTGCGCCCGCGTTGCTTTCTCGAACTGACAGCTTCCGCATCGCCGCGATCGCCGCGACGACGCACACGCCGGCCGCTGCGTCGACGATCCAGTCATCCAGCCCCGCGCTGCGACCCGGCAGCTTCAACTGGTGCAGCTCGTCCCCCATGCCGATCAATGCCACGGCCGCCAGCGTGAACCACGGCCGGTGCAAGCCGATGCCGACGGCCAGCAGGGCGCTCAGGGTCGCGAAGACCGTGAAGTGCGCGACCTTGTCCCACGGCGGGACGAACAGGCCCACGGCCCCCGGTCCGGCACCGAGGTAGAAGAGATTCACCGTAAGGGTGATCGCGAGCCCGACGCACGCGATCCGCGCGGCCCGCCGTTCGGCCACGCCGAGCAGCCAGCGCAGCATCACTTCTTCGACTTCTCGTCGCCCCGGTTCCAGTCGTCGACGAAACGCACGATGTCGTCTTCGCCGAGATAGCTGCCGGACTGCACCTCGATCACCTGCAGCGGCACGAGGCCGGGATTCTCCAGCCGGTGCTTCACGCCCAGCGGGATGTACGTGGACTGATTCTCGGAGAGCAGGATCTCCTCTTCGCCGCGCGTCACGCGTGCCGTGCCGCTCACCACGACCCAGTGTTCGGCGCGATGGTGATGGAGCTGCAGCGAGAGTTTCGCACCGGGATTCACCGTGAGGCGTTTCACCTGGTAGCGCGGGCCAGCGTCGATGCCCTCGTACGAACCCCAGGGCCGGTACACGCGACGATGCGTCACATGCTCCGTGCGCTCGGCGCTCTTCAGCCGATCCACCAGCAGCTTCACGTCCTGCGCAGACTTGCGTGAGGACACGAGCACGGCATCCGCGGTCTCGACGATGACGAGGTCGTCGACGCCGACGGCCGCCACCATGCGGTTCTCGGCCTTGATAAAGGTGTTCGACACGTCCGAGGCGAGCACGTCGCCCTGGAGCACGTTGCCCGCGGCGGTCTTCTCGTGGAGATCCCAGAGCGCGTCCCACGAACCGACGTCGTTCCAGCCCATCTCCACCGGCACGACGGCGCCGAGCTTCGTCTTCTCCATGACGGCGTAGTCGATGGAGATCGACGGCGATTCCGCGAACGCCTGGTCGTCGAGCCGGCAGAAGTCCATGTCCATCCTGCTCGCGTCGAGCGCCTTGCGGACCGCACCGAGAACTGCGGGCTGCAACGTGCCCAGTTCCTCGATGTAGGTCGAAGCCTTCATGAGGAACATGCCGCTGTTCCAGAAGTAGTCGCCCGTCGCGAGAAAGCCTCGTGCGGTCTCCAGATCGGGTTTCTCGACGAAGCGGCTGATGGCGAAGGTGTTGTCGAGACCGGGCAGGTTTTCCGCACGACGGATATAGCCGTAGCCCGTCTCGGGTGCGTTGGGGATGATGCCGAAGGTGGCGAGGCGGCCTTGCCCGGCGGCCACCGCGGCCGTGCGGATCGCGCGGTGGAACGCTCCGGTGTCCTGGATCGCATGATCGGACGGCAGCACCAGCATCGCTTCGTCCGGGCCGTCCTTCGAAAGTGCCACGGCCGCAGCGGCGACGGCCGGTGCCGTGTTGCGGCCGGTCGGCTCCAGCAACAGCAGCTTGGGCGTGATGCCGATTGCGCGCAGTTGCTCGGCCACGAGGAAGCGGTGTTCCTGGTTGCAGATCACGATCGGCGGCGTGACCTCGGGGAGGCCGGCGAGGCGGCGCAGCGTCTCCTGCAGCATCGTGTACTCGCCGGTGAGCCGCAGAAACTGCTTGGGGTAGGTGCTGCGCGACAGCGGCCAGAGGCGCGTGCCGGAGCCGCCGCAGAGGATGACGGGTGTGATGTTCAAGAGGATTGCCGGTGGGAAAGAGGGGGGTGGTCAGGCTGATGCGGGATACGTGCCAGCCACCAAGCATCGAATGATAGCAACTACCTCTCCCGGGGGAGATCGCGCAAGGCCTGCGCTGCTTCCGGCCGGGAAGGTTGCACTCGTTGCAGCTCGGCCAGCAGTTCGCGGGCGGCAGCCACATCGATCCGGCCGAGAGCGGTCGCCATTCGCAGCAGTGGGTCGTAGGCGGGGCGGAACTCGGGGCTGACCTGCAATACGGACAGGAGCGGTTCGCGGACCTGCGCCAGCATTCGCTGCACGTCGGACGCGGGCCGCACGTCGCGGCCTGCCTCGATGAAACGATCGCGGGCCGCCCAGTACGCAGCCAGTCGCAAGCCCCACGCGGCATCGGCGGGATGGTGATCACGCGAGGCAAGAAGCTCGTCCGGGCTGATCTCGACTTCGCGCAGCAAGGCAATCAACCGATCGCGCGGCAGGGAGTCGGGCACATAGGTGATGCGCGGTGCGCGATATGCCACCACCGGACGGTCGTCGGTGTTCAGCGGTGCATTGCCGGCAAAACGCGCGAGCGAGCGCGGCCCGGCGATGAAGCTGCCCAGCAATGCGAAATCGTTCGCGATGCCGAACTCGCCGGGGCTGCGCGCCATCGTGACGCCGGCCAATCGCTCGCGCACCTGGCCAAGGTCGAATCCGCTCCCATCGCTGCGCGCGACCAATCCGAGAACGGGGGTATCCAGGCTGTTGGTCGCCAGCATCGCCCACCCGTGCGGATGCACGGTGAGGAAGGTCCGCACGATGCTGCGCAGGGTATCGAGGTCCAGTTGGTGCAGCGGCAGCCATTGACAGAACAGGCCGCCCGGCGCGAGCCGGTCCCGCACGGCCCGGAAATGTTCCACGGTGTAGAGCGAGCCCGAACCGCTGCGCGCCGGATGGAAGTTGTCGGAGACGATCAGGTCGTAGTGCTCGCGCGTAGTACGCACGAACCGCCTGGCATCCGCGGCCATCAGATGAAGGCGTGGGTTGTGCACGTCGCCGGTAAAGTACGTCGATGCCGCGATGACTTCAGGAATCAACTCCACGGCGTCTACCTGAAGTGCCGAATCCTCGGCCGCCGACGATGCGGTGACGCCCGTGCCCAGCCCGAGGAACAGTGCACGCCGGGGGGAGGGGTGAAGCAGCACCGGTAGCAACGCCTGTCGGGCATCGGCGAGCAGCGTGGCGCTGCTGCCTTCCTGCTGACGGTTGTCGATGTGCAGGCGCGCGATGCCGTCGGCGTCTTCCACCACGCTCACCGTCGCCATCACCCCATCGGCATAGCTGACGAGACGCCCGCCCTCGGGAATGTCCACGATCACCAGATTGGGTGCCCATGCAGCGAGTGCCAAGGCCGCGCCCATCGTCACCCACTGCGACGGTGCGGACCATCCGCGCCGCAACGCCGGCGCGAGGTAACCGGCGACGACGAGCAGCAGCGCGAACTTCGGCCCGAGCATGGGCAGCAGCAACACACCGAACATCAAGGGTGCGACCGCTGCGCCAAGAGTATTGGCGCCGAGCGCGCGGCAGAAGCTGATGCCGGCAGCGCGCGCGCTCGTGCCGAGATGACTGAAGAGCGCGCCCATCAGCATGGTAGGCAGAAGGAATGCCACCGTTGCGAGCAGCGCCTCGGCAGCCAGCGCAGCCCCCATGGTGGGTCCCAGCGCGTGCAATACCAGCGCCTTGAGTGGTTCGGCGCCCGCCAGGCTCAGCATGCCGAGCAGACAGGCCGCTGCCAGCGACCGCAGCAATCCATCGCGCAACCGTTGCGCGCTGCTCGCGCTGGAAGACCAGCGACCATAGGCCGCTGCGCCGAGCGCCGTGCCCACGAGGTACACGGCCAGCAACAGCGCGAAGGTGAACACCGTGTTCTCCGCGACCTGGCTCAACACCCGCACCACCAGCACTTCATAGCCGATTCCGAGCAGGCCGGTGGCGGCCAGCAGCCACAGCACGCCCGATCCGTCCCCGCGCGCCGTTTCGGGTTGACCCTTCGCGGGCTCGGTGAAGAGTTTCATCGCGGCCGCCGCGCAAAGGAGGTTCAGCGCTGCGCACAACGCCGCGGTGCGTACCAGGCCGAGTTCGGGCACGAGGACAAATGCGGCGCCGAGTACGCCCAGCACCGCACCGAAGGTATTGCCCGCGTAGAGTCCGGCGATGGAGGCGCCGCGCCGGCGCATCTGCGTCAGAGCCCGCTCCATGGCCGGCAGCGTGGCACCCATGGGTGCAGTGGCAGGCAACAGCAGCAGGAACGTCCCGCAGAACGCCACGAACCAATGCCATTCGGGCGCAGGCTGCGCACCGATGAGATCGAGGAGCCGGCCCGTCACCGGCCCCAGCAGGACAGCGAGCGTCAAGCTCCACAAGCCGATGGCCGCTTCACAGCCGGCGTACCAAGCAGCGGGCTTCGGGCTGCGGTCGATGCGCGGACCGAGCGCCAGTGCGCCCAGCGCCAGGCCTCCGAAGAAGGCGGCCACCACGGCCAGCACCGCCGCGGATTCGTGACCGAGCCACAGCGCGCTTTGCTGGGTCCAGACGATCTGGTAGCCGAGGCCGGCGAAGCCGGACGCCACCATCAACGCGAGTGCAAGACCTCGCCGGGCGTCGGGCTTCGAGGCGCGATCGGCCTCGGCTGGCAGTTCCATCCTAGCTGCTGAACGCGATCTTGTAGCCCCAGGAGTCGACTCCGGCCGGGATCGCGTTGAAGGCCATCGTGATGCGCCGCTCGCCCGGGTTCGGCGGCACCGCGTGCAGCAGGTAGCTGGGGAACAACACGACGTCACCGGGCTCGGGCTGCATGCTGATCCATCTATCGGCGTTGTACGGCCCGGTCACCACGCCAGCGTGGTCGTTCTTGAACGAAAAGTCGGTTCCACCGGGCGACTTCATGAACACCGTGCGCGCTTCCGGATGCGTCGGCGTGAGATAGACCACGCCCGAAATGAAGCTGTTGGCGTGGTTGTGCATGGCCTGCCGGCCGCCGGTGTCGAGCACGTTCACCCACATCTCCTTCAGTGACCATCCCATGCGCTCGCCGAACAGCAGCGCACCGAAGTCCGAGAGCAACGGCGTGATGAGCGCCGCGGCCTCGACCAGCAACGGGCTGTCGGTGGGACGCAGCAAGGCCGTGTGCGACAGGTTCGGGGACGAGTTGTTCGGCTGGCCTGCGGTCGCGCTGAAGTGCTCGACCAGGCCGGTCACGAGGGTGGGCCCGAGAGCACCCGGCACGCGCATGAACGGCGTAGGGAAAAGTCCGACGATCTCTGGCATGGACGGCGGTGGCGTTTGCGCGAAGTGGCTTCGCGATCGCACGGGTCGATGAGAAAGGCGGCGATGTTACCGGTCCATGTGCGACAGATTCATGACTGCGTTGGTGGGTTCGGCACTGGTAACACTTATAGGGATTTGTTCACAACATGACAAACGGATCATCCCGCGCGTGGTCGTCGGGTCATATCGCGTCGCTATGCTCGTTCGTGCCGGCGAAGGGCCACTCATGCGCGCCCTGCGCCGTCCACCCCACAGGCACCGTCCACCGGTGCGTCGGTCCAGTCACAAGGAGCATTGGATGACCCGCAAATTCAACAAGACACAGATCGCCCTCGCGGTCGCCACGGCGATCGGCGCGACGGCGATGGGAACCGCCCCCGGAACCGTGAGCGCCGCCAAGACGGCTGGCAAGTACGTGTCCGGTGACTTCCACAACCACACGACCTGCTCCGACGGTTCGATCTCGATGCAGAAGCTGGTGAAGAAGTCGATGGACAAGGTCGACACGCCCTGGGGCCTCGACTGGTTCGTGCAGGCAGGGCATGGCGGCAGCGGCAATCGCAATTGCACGCTGGTGGAAGATGCCACGCTCAGCACGCCGGTCTATCCGCACAACGCAACGGTCGGTCCTGCGACCACCTGGGTCAACAGCGGCATCACCGTCAAGGGCAACGTCTCGGGCTCGGGTGCGACTCGCAACATGTTTCGCTGGCAGTCCGTCCAGGAGTTCCAGTACCCGCTGATCGAGTACCTGGCTGCGCTCAAGAACCAGCCGCTGTTCCTGGGCATCGAAACCGTCGTGCCGGGCCACGAGCACACGTCGATGTCGATCATCACCGGGCAGATCCCCTCCGCGCTCGACACGGCCACGCTGCCGACCTCACCGGGCTCGGTCAACGCGCCGTATGCGGCGCTGGGCAACGCTTCGGCGCTGGCGCAGTGGGAATACTGCTTCGACCGCAATGACTCCGACACCAGCCGCGGCAACGCCTTGCCGCAACCCTCGAACGACGGCAACAACTGGAACTGCTCGGTCACGGGCAGCCTCAACGCGCTGGATCCGAGCTGGAACGTCACGGCGCAGAAGCTCGTTCCCGCCGGTGGCGCCGGCACCGGCGAACGGGGTCACAACAAGACGCTGGAAGCGTTGAAGTGGATGAACGAGTTCCATCCGAACACGAGCTACTACGTGCCCGCTCACCTCGAGCGTGCCGGCCCGTTCAATCCCAACGGCAACAACGGGTTCAACGTCGAGCATCTGCGCAACATGAACAATGTCGCGCCCAAGGTCGCCTTCGGTTTCGAATCGCAACCAGGGCACGGTGCCTCGGATCAGCGCGGCGAGTACTCCATCGGGCGCAACAACTTCGGCGGCGCGGTCGGCATCGTCGACAGCGCCGGCGGCACCACCTTCGGCGGCACGGGCGTCTATGCCGGCCAGCTCGGCGGCGTGTGGGATGCGCTGCTCGGCGAAGGCCGCAACTGGTGGTTCTTCGCCAGTTCCGACTGGCACAACCGCGGCAGTTTCGGTCCGGACGACCGGCGCACCACGCAGGACTTCTATCCCGGCGAGTATCAACGCAACTACACGATGGTGCGCAGCGGCAGCGACAAACTCCGGCCGCAGACCATCGTGGATGGATTACGTACGGGCAACACCTGGGTCGCCAGCGGTCAGTTGATCGACCGCCTGGCCTTCGTCGCCTGCGCGTCGTACCCGGTCGGCTTCCGCACCAATGCCACCGTCGAAGCGCTGGCGGTGAAGGCCGCCACCACCAACACCGACATCGACGTGGCCGGCTGCGCCACCATGGGCGAGAAGCTCAAGGTGCGCCCCGGTGCCGAGATCGTGGTGTCCGTCGTCGTGCGCGATCCGGCCGGGACCAACTATGCGCCGTACACGTTCCCCAATCCGTCGCTGGCGCAGATCGGCGTGATGCAGCCCTTGAACGCTCCGGTGCTCGATCACATCGATCTGATCCGCGGGATGGTGACGGGCTACAAGGCCACCAGCGCGGCCGACTATGCGGGCGAGTGGCCGCGGAACCTGAACTGGGTGCGCGCCGATGGCACCACGCCGGCCGACAACCAGGCCTCGACGGTGCTGGCCCTGGCTTCGGTACCCGACGCTGCCAAGAACACTTCGGCATCGATTCTCAGGACATTCAATGCTGCCTCACCCTGGTCGACCGTGACCTCGGCTGTGGATGGCACCACGTTCCTGAAGATGACCTTCCGCATTCCGGCAGTGTCTGCGTCGCAGTACGTTCGCCTGCGCGGGTCCAACCTGCCGCCGTCCGTTCCTTACGAGACGGATGCCAACGGCAACCCGCTGTCCGACGTGTACACCAACGCGGGTGACCTGACGCGCCTGCGCATCCCGTGCACGGCGGTCGGGGCGAACGTTCCCCCCGCAAGTCCGACCTACACGGGCACTGCCATCGACGGTTGCCCGGCGCACATGGCGACCGCGACGTCGCCCGCCGCTCCGGCTGCCCCGAACCCGATCGCGGGTCAGAAGGCCGTCAGCTTCGACGTGGCGGCGTGGGCGGACCTGTGGTTCTACAGCAACCCGATCTACGTCGAAGTGGGCGGCTCGACGGTCGTCGCCGGCGTCAAGTAGTGACTATCGGCCGATGATTCCGGACCGTAGATCGGTCCGGGATCATCGAGCCAACGATGAATCCCATGAAGGAGCCTACAACAATGAAGTCCACATTCATCGCGGCCCTCGCCGCAGTTCTGATCTCGGCCGGGCCGGCATCCGCCGCGATCGTCACCATCGACTTCGATGGCCCGACGAGCTTCGCGTCGATCGACCAGTACTATGCCGGCGGCACCGATACGGAAGGGGTGTTCGGTCCCGACCTCGGTGTTTCGTTCGGCCTCGATGCCCTGGCGTTGAGGAACGACGAGCTCGGACCGTATTTCTCCAACGCGCCGACGCCCATCGGCGTCATGGCACCGGTGGGATCGTCCGCTGCCATGAACGTTGCGATCGGATTCAGCGGCGAGGTCTCGTTGTCCTATTCGTCCTCGGAAGCCGTCGAAGTCCAGGTCTGGTCCGGTCTCGACGGAACGGGCTCGGTGGTTGGCACCTTCAATCTGCTCGCCAACGCGCAGGCCGGCGGGTGCTCCGACTCGCCGTTCTGCAACTGGAGCCCGCTCTCGATCTCCCTCGCTCCCGGCGTCGTGGCGAAGTCGATCGTCTTCGGCAGCGCTGCCAACCTGGCCGGATTCGACAACGTGACCATCAGCGCCGTGCCGGAGCCGGGCACGACCGCGCTTCTGGCCTTCGGCCTCGCGGGATTGGGTGCCTTCTTCGCCCGGCGCAAGCAAGTTTCCCGGTAACAGCTTCAACGCACCGCAGTCGAGGCGCCGGGCGGCATCGCCCGGCGCCTTGTCGTTGGTTGCATTCCACGAGGTCGAGATCGACGATGTCCACATTGTTCCCCGCTTCCGGTTCCAGCCGGATCACGCCCTCCGCACGCAAGGCCAAAGTCCCGAACTGGCTGCGCGAGCCTCTGCTGCATTTTCTCGTGCTCGGAGGTCTGCTGTTCGCCGTCGACCACTTCATCGTCGGTCGAGTCGACGATCCGCGCACGATATTCGTCGACGCCAAGGTGGATGGCGAGTCCCGGCAGGTGTTCGAGGCGGCGCGCGGTCGTGCGCCGAACGAAGAGGAGCTCTATGCGTTGCGCCGGGTCTGGCTCGACAACGAGGTGTTGTATCGCGAAGGTCTGGCCCTGCAGGTCGACAAGGGTGACACCGCGATCCGAGAACGCGTGATCTTCAAGGCGCTGAGCGTGATCGATGCCGGTCTCAAGCGGCCGCCGGTCGACGAAAAAGTGCTGCGTGACTGGTTCGAGAGCCACCGCGCCAGGTACGACGAGCCGGCACGCTTCGACTTCGAGGAAGCGGTGCTTTCTGGGGATAACGCCGAGCCCGACATCCGTGCGTTCGCAGCAGCTTTGAACGCCGGCGCGCCGGGTGATGCAAGCGCCGGCCTGCGCGTGTTCAAGGGCCGGCCGCATGCCAACCTGGTCCAGAGTTACGGGGAAGAGTTCGCGAAGGCGCTCGAGGCGACGTCCGTCGGCGAGTGGCGTGCGCTGCCGACCCGCACGGGTTTGCGCGTGGTGCGGTTGCAGGCGATCACGCAGCCGAAGCCGGCCGTCTTCGAGAACCTGGCCGGCGTGGTGCTGCAGGACTGGACCGATGCCACCATGGCCGAGCAGCGCACTGCTGCCGTTCGCGCGCTGGCGAAGAAGTACACGGTGAAGGTCGAGGCCGCGATCCCATGAACCGCTGGTGGAGAGTGCTGGCGTTCGCAACCCTCGCGTTGTTCGGGAGCATCGTCGCGGCCCACGAGATGACGATGGCGGAGATGGAACTGCGTGAGGTCGCGCGCGGCGAGTTCCTGTGGCAGTGGACGGCCAGCGGAACCCGGCCGGCCGCAGAAGTATTGACGCCGGTGTGGCCCGAAGGCTGCCGCAGCGAGGCGAACGTGTTGCGTTGTGGCGAAGCCGGACTGCGCGGCACACTGGCGATCGAAGGCGTCGGAAAGCGTTACTCCGCCGCGATGGTGAAGGTCTTCTGGGGCGACGGTCAGAGCCGGGTCTACACGATCACCGCCGGTCAGCCTGTGGTGCAGCTCTACGGATCGGCCGACGACCAGCGCGGCATGGGCGAGATCGCCCAGGCTTACACGGTGCTGGGCATCGAGCACATCCTCACCGGATTCGATCACCTGACTTTCGTGCTCGCCCTGCTGTTCCTGGTGGGCTTCAACCGGCGGCTCGTGCTCACGATCACCGCGTTCACGCTGGCGCACAGCCTGACGTTGGCGTTGAGCGCGCTCGGGTGGCTGACGCTGCGCGGGCCTCCCGTGGAGGCGACCATTGCACTGTCGATCATGCTGGTCGCCGGAGAGGCCTTGCACAATCGGCCGACGCTGTCGCGTCGTTGGCCGGCACTGGTGGCGTTCCTGTTCGGGCTCGTGCACGGGCTCGGCTTCGCCGGCGCGTTGCGGGAAATCGGCTTGCCGCAGAATCACCTGTCGGTTGCACTGCTGACGTTCAACGTCGGGGTCGAGTTGGGCCAGCTCGCGGTCGTGGGGCTCGCCTACGCGGTCTACCGGCTCGTCGCGAACGCGCCGAAATCCGATGCCATGCGCAAGCCCGCGCTCTACGCGATCGGCAGTGTCGCCGCCTACTGGGCCGTCGGGCGCATCGTGAACATCGTCGCCGCGTAGCCCGGGGATCCGCGCTCGGCGGCTGCCGCCGCGCCGCGGGGACCTACATCCCCTCCCCCGGCAATGCCGGGGGAGGGTCAGGGTGGGGGCAGGCGGTGCACCAAGTTTCCACTGCCCCCATCCCCGCCTTCCCCCGCGCTGACGCGCAGGGGAAGGAGCGTACTGCATCCGCAGTTACGCGCCGAAGTCATGCCGCCGCGAAACGCGGCGTCGGCGACCCGGTACGGCGTCGAGCCATGAGAACCAGCGGAAGTCCCAGGAGCATCAGGGCCCAATCGGAAGGTTCCGGCACCTGGGTGATGACGAAATCGAAACCGTACGTGGACGGGCCGCCGGTCTCCTGCACCCAGACCGAATAGCTGCCGCTCGTGAACGGGCCGATGGCGCCGACCGTGATGGCGGGCAGCAGGTCGGTGCCGCGCTGGTCGTTGCCGTAGTGCCCCACGGCGAGCAGCAGCGCGGCTCCCATGCCCGAGGGCGTGACCGTGAGCTGCGAGCCGCCCTGGATGGCGATGAACGAAACGCTGCCCGACACCTGCGTTTCATCCAGCAGCATGATCGAACTCAACACCGCGTTGCCGGGCACGGTGAAGGTGAAGTAGTCGCGATCCACACCCTGGCCGCTGTCGCCCGTGGTCCCGAGAACGCGATTGGAGCCGACGCTCGCGACCAGCGACGTGGGTTCCAGCCCGTTGCTGGAGAGGTCGCCGTTCGCGTCTTCGTCCCAGAGGATGGCGGCATGCGCCGCGACCGAGCCGATGGTGGCGATGGTTGCTGCCAGACATTTCAATGCGAACCCGATTTTCATCGCGCGTTTCCTCCCTGTTGCATTCACGCTACTCCGCCAACGTGACGCAACCGTGAAGGTAGATGGCGTACCTCGTAGTGCGCACGGTGCACGGCGTTCCCACGGACTTGCGCCGGCCGCGCGGCCCGCATCCGCTCGGCGCACGGTCCAGATGACGATGGCTCGGCGCGATTGGCCTCATCGGACTACCGCGCGGTCCCTTGCATCACGGCGCAGATTCATCGGCTGTCGCCACACTGGTCGCAACTTGAGTTCTTCCCCGAAAGGAGATTCCGATGCGTGTTTGCGTACTGGTGCTGGCGGTGTCTGCCGCTTTCGCAGCGCCGGCCTTTGCGGATTCGTCGACGCCGCGGCTGCCCGTGATCCAGCTGTTCGTGAACGGCGGCAGCGTCGCGTTGCCGGATATCGAGAACGCCTTCGAAGTGATCGAATACGACAACGTCAAGTCGGCGACGCCGGGCGACACTTATTTCGGCTGGGGCCTCGCGAACTATCGCCTGACCACGCCCGAGTACGTCGTGCAGTTCTCCGGCGAGTTCGATCCGAACGTGGCACTTCCCGGCGCCCCGGAGCCGCAGATCACCTGGAACGTGAACGTGCGCAACATCGGCATCGAACGCACCTTCGTGGTCTCGTTCTCGCAGGCGATAGCAGCGACCGCCGGCAGCGCGATGACGGCCTCCATGGGATATCAGTTCACGGATGGTGGCGATGGCACCTACACGCTCGCGCCCGCCAATCCGGACGGGACGAGGGTGCTGGCCACTTATCTTGGCGCCGGCACGTTCGTGCCGGGTCTCGATCTGGGCACTGCGCTGCCGACGGTGCTCAACACCGGCGCCAGCGGTACCGCAGGTCCGTTCTTCGAGGAGGTCGGCGTCGCCGGAACGCCGGCGGGCACGTGGACGGATCTCGGCGTGCAACTCGGATTCCGTCTGAGCGGCGGCAACGACGTCTTCGGTGCGAACGGCACCTCGACGATCGTCGCCGTGCCCGAGCCTTCGACCTACGCGCTGCTCGGTATCGGCGTCGGCATGCTGCTGATGGCCACGCGGCGCGGACGCCGCCGCTGATGAAGTCCCGTTCTTTCCAACGCATCGAGGACACCATGAACCGGTTCACCCTGACAGCAATCGCCGGCGCACTTCTGTCCGGCTTCGCAGGCGTCGCGATGGCGGACCTGCCCGCCGGCCAGCAGCCGCGCTTCTCCTTCGGGTCGAGCGACTTCGGCACGGCCAACGCAACCACCATCAGCGCCCTGAATGCACTGGTCCCGACCAGCCTGCGCGGGTCGGTCGGGTTCCGCGACGGCGGCGGCATCATCGTGCTCGACCTCCCGATGTCGGTCTACGAGGACGCGCAGGCCGCGAAGAACGACACGTACAAGCTCGCGACGACCTTCACCGCCATCAACAACGCGACGCTGGGTCTGGTCCGCTTTTCCCTGGCGCCGATCACCACGAACGGCGAGACCAGCATCCAGTTCAGTCTTGACACGCGCACGGCCACCACGCCGTGGGCGCGCGCGGCGAACGTGTCGCTGGACATCGACGAGGTGCTGTTCAACCTCGACCCGGCGATCAGCTACTCGTACTCGGTCACCGACTTCGGCGCGGCAAGCACGTTCGTCACCGGTTTCTCCATGCCCATGGTCCCCACCATCGGTGCCACCGGCACGTACGTGGAATCGTCGATGTCCGCCACGCTGACCGATTCGGCCCGCAACGGCATCACACTGACACCGACCGGCCCCGGCGGCGCGGTGCAGACGTCCTATTTCGGCAGTGCCGGGGTTGGTGGCGCGTTGACGCAGTATTCGGCGCTCAATCTCGGGACCACGGCGTTCAGCCAGGGTGCGATCGGCGCGAGTGTTCCGAACACGTATTCCTACGGCCCCTATGCGGTCGGCGATGTCGAGAACGGCTCCATCCTCGGACCCGACGGTCCGCTCAATGCCATGCGCATCCAGGCAAACTTCCGCCTGAGCGGCGGCGGCGATTCCATCAGCATCAGCGGCCGCTCGGAGATCGTGCCGATCCCCGAGCCCTCCACCTACGCCTTGATCGGCGTGGGCATCGGGATGGTCGGTTTCGCGCTGAGGCGCTCGCCGCGGAAGATCAAGTTCCGCTGAAACGGCACGCGGTCCGGACTTCAGAACGCCGTCAGGAACGACACCCCGTAGACGCCGACGAATCCCAGGCCCTTGTCACGTCCCTGGCCGATGTCGATGTCGCCGGACTCTTCGATCATCACGCGGCGTACGCGATGGCGCGCGTAGTTGCGCAGCAGGTTGCCGAAGGGCAGGAACTGGCGATCGTCCTCGCCGAAGAGCTGCCGGCTCAATGCCGGCAGCTGGTACCACGGCGCGGTCGGACGTTCGTGATGGGCATTGTGGTACCCGAAGTTCAGTACCAGCAGGTTGGAGAGGAACCCGCGCCCGAGCGTGTTGGAAAAGGTGTTCCGCTGTTCATAGGCGCGGTCCATGCCGGGCGGAGGACCCTTGCGCTCGGTGCCCAGCGTGACCATCACTTCGTAGGTGTGCTGATGCATGTCCATGAGGCGCAGCACGATCACGAACAGGCAATAGGCAAGGAAGTAGCCCAGTGCCGCGGGCCATGCATACCAGGCGAGCATCAGGAACAGCGGCCAGCGCACCAGCACCGACACCATCACGCGCCAGCGCTGCGGCCGATAGAGTTTCGTGGTGAAGGGCAGGACCAGCACGAGCGCGTGCATGAGCAGGCACGTGGCCGGCACGAACGTCCACTCCAGCGCCATGAGGCCGCGACGCAGGGCGGGACGGGCGGCGATGACGGGCCGGAAATCGAGGAAGATCACGTCGCCGCGATCCACATGATGGCGCATGTGCTTCTCGCGGATGTCGGCGTAGTCGCCGTAGCACGCACCGGTGATCCACCCGAGCAGGCGCCCGAGGCGTTCGTTGTGCCGTCCGTCGGCAAACACGGCGTTGTGGGCGCAGTCGTGAGTGAGGTAAGCGGCGATCACGAGGCTCTCGGCCAGGAGCAACACCCCCGGGACGAACCCGGCCCAGCCGCCCCACACCAGCAATGCGAAGCCGCCGCCATAGGCGGCAGCGACGAAAGCGAGCGCGAGCACGGTCGGCCGCAGCGCATCCGGATAGCGCAACAGCCGCGAAGCGGCCACGCGCCTTGCCGAGGGACCGGTCACCTCGGCTTCACTTCTCTGCCAATGCCGCCTCCACGAAGGACGGGTCGAGCGTCGCTTCGATCGGCGGCGAAGACTTGATCTCGCCACGCGTCCTGAGCAGGTCGAGCACGATGGGCCCGCTGCCGTAGAACGACGTCGGTTCGGAGGTGCGCGCGAACGCCTTGAGCATGTCCGCTGGCAGGACGTTGCGCACCAGGGGCAGCTGCTCCTTCACTTCCTTGGTCGAGATGCTCATGACTTTGGCGATGATCTTCGCGGACTCGTGCGGCTTCGCCTGCATGAGGGCGAGCGCGTCGAGGTAGACCTTCACCAGCTTTTGAATCGCAGGCCCGTTCGCCTTGATGAACTTTTCATCGAACACGAGCACGTCGGTGATGAGTCCGGGCGCGTCCTTCGACGAGAACACGACGTGAAAGCGCTTGCCGCCACCGGCCGCGAGCAATTGCGTGAGCATCGGCTCCCAGGTCACGCCCGTGGCGAGTTGCCCGGAGATCATGGCGGGCACGACCGCATCGGGGGCCATGTTGATCATGGTGACGTCGCTTTCGGTCAACCCATGCTTGCGCAATGCGTAGGCGAGCAGAACGTCCGAAGGCGAGAGCTGCGGCAATCCGATCTTCCTGCCCTTGAACCCCGCAACGTCCTTGATCGAGGTGGCGGCGACGATCGCATCGGCACCGTACGAGTAGTCGATCGGCAGCACGACCTTCTGGATCTGGCCTTTCTCGAAGGGCCCGAACACCTGGTTGTAGCTCACCATGCCGCCCTGCAAGGAGCCGCCGGCAATGGCGGGCGGGATCTCCACCGGATCGGCGAACATCCGGATCCGCACGTCGAGCCCGGCCTTCTTGAACATCCCGAGCGCGTCGGCCACGTAGAACGGGCCATAACCCACCCAGACCACGGTACCGATGTTGATCGGCGCGGCTGGCGCAGCGAATGCCACGAGAATCGCGCTCACTGCGACGGCGATGCGGATCAGAATCCTGGCGACCATGTAATGCTCCTGAGTCAGATGAGTTGGAGTGGAGGCGACGACTGGTCTTGCGGTGTCTTCGATCGTGCGCCCCCATCCCGACCTTCCCCCGCTGTCGCGGGCGCTGCGCTTCCCCCCATCCCCCGCCTTCCCCCATCTGCGACGGGGGAAGGAGTGCCGTGAAGACGCGCCGCCGTGAAGCATCAGCGAGTCGGTTCCCTCCCCCGTCGCAGATGGGGGAGGGTCAGGGAGGGGGCAGCGTCGGGGCGGCGGCGCACACGCACCGCCGCGGATTTCTCCAAAACCTTCAACTCTTGCAAGAGATCCCCCGCCCGTTCGCCTACCCTCTCCACATGCATACATCGCTCCACCCCCCGGGTTGCGTGCATTGCACCAGCCTTCATCCGCACTGGGATCGATCGCTGCCGCCGGCGCACTTCGTCGCCGACGGTGCGGCGCTGACCATGACCTGTCCCGATGCCGCCAACGGCCTGCTCGGACCGGACTCCACGTCGCGGGACATCGCCGACATCGATTTCGGCATGCTCGATCCGTTGTGCGGTCCCATCTACGTGGAGGGCGCCGAGCCGGGGGACACGTTGCAGGTGGACGTGCTCCAGATCGACCTGGCCCCGTGGGGCTGGACCGGCCTGCTCAAGGGTTTCGGACTCCTGGCGGACGAGTTTCCGCAGGCGTACTTCCGCAGCTTCGACCTGACGCGCGATGCGATCGACCTGTTCGGCGTGCTGTTTCCGCTGCGACCGATGATGGGCGTGCTGGGCGTGGCGCCGGAGATGCCGGGGCCGCATGCCTCGATCACGCCCACGCACGCCGGGGGCAACATCGACGTGCGGTATCTCGGGCCCGGCTCCACGATCTACCTGCCGGTGTTCAATACCGGCGCGCTCCTGTCGGGCGGCGATGGTCACGCGCTGCAGGGCGAAGGTGAGATCTCCGGCACCGCCATCGAAACGCCGATGACGGCGACCGTGCGGGTGAAGGTGCACAAACGGCAGCCGCTGCGCGCTCCCGTACTCGACATCTCGACCGCGCGCTATGCCGAGACCGAGTACCGGGACTTCCTCGGTGTCGGTCCCGATCTGTTCCAGGCGGCCAAGGATGCCACCCGGTATGCGGTGGACGCGCTCGCCGCCCACCTCGGGGTGGAACCGTACGAGGCCTATGCCATTCTCGGCATGGTCGCCGAATTGCGTATCCACGAGATCGTCGACCAGCCCAACTGGGTGGTCGGTTGCATGATTCCGCGCCGCCTGTTCCAGCGACGCGTCTTCCCTGCGGGCGCCTGACGCGGTGCCGCTTCTCACCATTGCCGTCCGGTTCAGGAGTCTCGTCATGAAATGTTTCGCAGGGAGTTTCGCGCGCGCCCTCCAGCTCGCCGCACTGATGTTGTGCATTTCCACGGCAAGCCTGGCTGCGGATGCACCGCTTCGAATCGGCGTGCCGGTGTGGGTGGGGTGGATGCCGTGGTGGGTCGCCCAGGAGGAGGGACTGTTCAAGAAGCACGGCGTGGCCGTGGAACTGGTGAACTTTCCCGTGCAGGGCGATGCGGTCCAGGCATTGGCCAGCGGACAGCTCGATGGGGCGAGCCTCGCGACCAACGACATCCTGACCATCAACGGCAGCGGTCCGAAGGTCTCGGTGGTCCTGCTGCACGACGAGTCTGCCGGAGCCGACATGCTGATCGTGCGCGGCATCGATGCGCCCAAGGGGCTGAAGGGCCAGCGCATCGCGGTGGAGGTCGGAGGCGTGAGCCACTTCTTCCTGACCAAGCTGCTCGGCAAATACGGGATGAGCGAGAAGGACGTGACCGTCGTCAACATGGCAGCGCCGGACGCGGGCGCCGCCTTCGCGGCGAAGTCCATCAACGCCGCGGTGACCTGGGAGCCCTTCGGCACGCAGGGGATCAAGTCGGGCGGCAAGCTGCTGCTGTCGAGCAAGGACACGCCCGGTGCCATCGTGGACGTGCTGGGCATGCGCAACGCCGTGCTCAAGGCGAAACCCGATCAGGTGCGAGGTCTGATCGCGGCCTGGTTCGATGCGCTCGACTACGTGGAGAAGAACCAGGAGGAGTCGTTCAAGATCATGGCCAAGGCCTCCGGCGTTTCGGTGCCGGAGTTCGCGGACATGTGGAGGGGCGTGCGCATTCCCACGCTCGCGGACAACGGCAAGGCGCTCGGGCTGAAGGGTGCCAAGGGAACCTTCAACGCCACGGTGGAAGAAATGTCGCGCTTCATGGTCGCGCAGAAGCTGCTGCCCAAGGGCGTGGCGCCTGGCGCCATGGTCAAGGGCGACTATCTGCCGCCGCCATGATCGTTCGCGCTACTGCGCCGACTGGCGGCGGTAGCGCGAGGGCGAAGTTCCGACCAGGCGCGTGAAGGTGGAGGTCAGGTGCGACTGGTCGAAGAAACCGCAGGCCAGCGCGATGGCGGGAATGGGCAATGATGTCTCGTGCAACAGGGCTCGAGCGGCCTCGGTGCGCAGGGCGATGAGGTACTGCTGCGGAGGCTGTCCCACCTTGGCCTTGAACGCCCTCGCGAACGGGTGCGGGTCCATGCACACCAGTTCCGCGAGATCCGCAACGGTGATCCGCTGATCCAGCCGACTCAGGCAGTACTCGCGAAGCCGGGCCATTGCCGCGGGCGACAGCTTGAATCTCGATTCCTGCAATGACCGGCGGCGCGAGCCAGCGGCGGTGCGCATCAACCCGCAGATCAGCGTCGATTCGATCGAGCCGGCGAAGGCTTGTCCCAATCGGTCACCGCGTCTCGCTTCCGACCACGCCCGGCGGCACAGCCCGCCGAGAAACGGATCGCTGAAGGCATGCTCGTGCAGGGCTCCGAGCTGCACCGGCCGGTCGCTCGTGTCCGCGGCCATGCGATCGAAGGCCGCTTCGCTCACCGAGATCATCAGATGCCGCTGGACCTCGGACAGATGCAACGTGGCGCCCACGTTCGGGGGCGTGATGGGCGCGAACATGCCGGGGCGCAGCCACTCGGTGTGCCAGCGATCGTCGCGGCGATGGGTGAGCCGGGCCTCGCCCTGCAGCACCAGGCAGATCGTGTACGCGGCCGCCGGTGCATCGCAGACCTCCGCTGCCGGCAGCGTGACATCCTCGAAGGCGAGGCCGACGGTTCGCGAAGTTTCACTGCACCGATCGTTCATGGACATCCCTCCTGTGAGGGGCGCTGGGCGCTGCCCAAGCACCGTCGCTGGCATCTCACCCACCGCCCAATTCACACCGAAGGGCGGTGCGCCCCAGCTGCGCTGGGCGCTGCCCAGGCACCGTCGCTGGCATCTCACCCACCGCCCAATTTACACCGAAGGGCGGTGCGCCCCAGCTGCGCTGGGCGCTGCCCAAGCACCGTCGCTCGCATCTCAGACCATTCCCAGCCGCTCGCCCTCGCGCCAGGGGAAGGTCGAGCGCTGAATCACCCACGTCTCGGGGGGGCCGCTGCGCGTGCCGAACGAGATCTCGAAATCCAGCGCGGCGCGCAGCGAGTGATCGTCGCCGGTGAGGGAGGAGAGGCTGTCGGCCTGCGGCAATACCATTCGGCGGGGCCGTGCATAGATGAAGAAGCTGCCCGTGGCGAGCAGCACCGACGAAGGGCGTGCGGCGCGCGGGTCGTCGCCGTCATGGAATTCGACGGCCGCATGCTCCTGCCCGACGCTGTCCGGAAGCCGCTCCCAGATCTCGAAGTATTCCTGCTCGACGCCGTACTCGAGCATCAGGTCGGCACTGGAGAATTCGATGCGGCCCACGTCGTTGAAACCCGAAGGCGGCTGGAAGTCGATGCGGCGCAGCCAGCGGCACGTGTCCCCTGCCACCGCCGTGGTGCCCGCGAACCCTTGCTGCGACGACAGGTCGAGCAACTCCTCGCGCGTGCACTGCGCCAGCGAGCGCTTGCCGGTGCACGGCGGGCGGTACACCGGAATCCGGATGTCGCCATGCCAGAGGCTGGTCTGCATCCAGTACACGCTGGAGGCCGTGTCTTCGAATTCGGGCGTGCGCAGAAGCTTGCGTTTCCAGACGCCCAGGTAGGCATCGGGGACGTTCGGAGTCGGTGGAGCCAAGATGCACTTTCGCGGTCGGGGGCGATTCCGGATTCTGGCACACCCGCGCAGTGCGATGAATTCGAGGTCTCCGAATTTGCGGGTGCATGCGATGCGAACGCACTGGCCGCGTGCAGGTCCGCACGATGGTGGCGCCCGTGCGAGGTGACGATGCACCGTACTCTGGCACGGGCGCGAAACGCCGCTCGAATGTTGTGCACGTCATTGTCGGGTGCGCGGTGCAATGCACGTGCGATCAGCACCTTACCCAAGTGGGAGCCGTGGCACGGGCAGTGCTCAATATCGCTGCGCCGGAATCGTCGCGAGGGTTCCATCCTGAAGACCATCGCCGCTTCCCGCTCACCCGGAGTTTCTCCATGTCCTTCTCGAACTGGGCACGCCATCTCATTGCCCTCGCGGCTTTCGTCGCTCTGGCTGCGCCTGCGCAGGCTGCCGAACCCACGAAGGTCAAGCTGGGTACCGTCGCATGGATCGGCTACGCGCCCTTCTACGTCGCCGTCGAGCGGGGCCTGTTCGCGAAGCACGGCGTGAAGGTCGAGCTCCAGGACTTCCCCGATCCCGCACTCATTCCCTCGGCCCTCGCGAGCGGTGGCCTGCAGGGCGCGATGTACACCTACGACCAGGTGATCACGTCCGTCGCGAAGGGCCAGAAGCACCGGGTGGTGATGCCCATCGACTATTCCAACGGTGCCGATGCGATCGTCGCGGACCAGTCGATCAAGTCCATCGCGGAATTGAAGGGCAGGAAGGTCGCCTATCCCTTCGCCACCTGCGACAACCTGCTCGTCGTGTTCGCGCTGGAACAGGCCGGACTCAAGGAGAGCGACGTCCAGGGCGTGGACACCACGCCGGAGAACGTCGCGGCGGCGCTGACCGCGGGTGTGGCGGCTGGAGCGACCTACGAGCCCAACATCACGCAGATCCTCAAGCTGGGAGGCGGCGGCAAGTACAAGGTGCTCTACACCTCGAAATCGGCACCGGGGTTGATCACGGACGTGCTCTATTTCGACGAGGCTTTCATCGCGAAGGACCGCAAGGCGGTGGACGGCGTGATTGCCGGCTATCTCGATGGCCTTGCGTTCCTCAAGGCGAAGCCCGAGGACGCGCGCAGGATCGTGGCGAAATACATGGGTGTCACACCCGCTGAAGTGAAGGAGCAGCAGGCGGGCGTCTACAACATTCCGGTGCCGGAGATGGCGAGCTACTTCCAGAAGCGCGACGACTCGAAGTCGCTCTACAAGGTCGGCGCAGGCATCGGCACCATCCTCGCCCATCGCGGGCAGATCGGCGCGACGCCGAAGATCGAGGACACGTTCGATCCGTCCTTCGTGGCGGCACTCGCCAAATCCAAGTGACGATCGCCGAGGCGATTGCGTAACCACACGAGAGATCCCAGTCATGAATGCACCGCAATCCCCGTCACCGATGATCGGCGCTGACCGAGCGGCGCTGGAGAGTTCCGGCGTCAAGTTCCTGCTCGCGAGCTACGTGGATATCCACGGTGTGTCGAAAAGCAAGATGGTTCCGGTGGACCACTACGACCAGATGATGGCCGGGTCCGAGCTGTGCACCGGCGCGGCCCTCGACGGCGTTCCGCAGGACGTGAGCGAAGAGGAAGTGGCGGCCCATCCCGATCCGGCGTCGTGCAAGATCCTGCCGTGGGATCCGGAGGTCGCGTGGTTCGCGAGCGACCTGTGGTGTCGCGGCAAGCCCTTCGAGGCGGGTGCCCGCAACATCCTGAAGCGCCAGGTTGCCCGGCTCGATCCGCTCGGCTACACCATGAACCTCGGCATGGAGGCCGAATTCTTCGTGTTCCGGGATACGCCCGACGGCGGTTTCGCACCGCTGTCGAACCGGCCGCACCTCGAGAAGCCCGCCTACGATGTGGTGCGCCTGCTGGACAACAAGCCCTGGATGGGAGAACTGGTGGACGCCATGAACCGGCTCGGCTGGGGCGTCTACTCGCTCGACCACGAGGACGGCATCGGCCAGTTCGAGATCGACTTCCGCTACTTCGACGTGCTCACCATGGCGGACAACTTCGTGTTCTTCCGCATGATGGCGCACGAAATCGCACGCCGGCATGGCGGCTTCGCGACCTTCATGCCGAAGCCCTACGCCGATCGCGCAGGCAGCGGTGCGCACTTCAACGTGTCGCTGGCGGATCGCAAGAACGGAGCGAACCTGTTCGAAGACGCAGCCGATCCGCGCGGCTGCAAGCTCTCGAAGCTGGGCTACCAGTTCGTCGCAGGCGTGCTACGCCACCTGCCCGCCATTTGCGCGGTGGTCGCGCCGACGGTCAACAGCTACAAGCGCCTCGTGAAGCAGGGCAGCATGTCGGGCTTCACCTGGGCACCGGTGTTCTGCTGCTACGGCAACAACAACCGCACCAACACCATCCGCATTCCGCTCGCGGGCGGTCGCATGGAACTGCGCGCGGCCGACAGCTCATGCAATCCCTATCTCGGTGCGGCGATGGTGCTGGCCGCGGGGCTGGAGGGCATCGAGCAGGGCCTCGACCCGGGCGATCCGAAGACCGACAACATGTATCGCAAGACGCCCGAGGAGCTGGCAGCGTTGGGCGTGACTACGTTGCCCCGCACCCTCGACGAGGCTACCGCGGCCTTCGCCGCCGATCCGTTGTCAAAGCGGGTGTTCGGCGATGAGATGTACCGGACCTGGATCGACTACAAGTCCAACGAGTGGCTGCGCTACCTCAACCACGTCTCGGACTGGGAGAAGGCGACCTACCTCAAGTTCTTCTGAGGATGCCTGCGCTAGAGCTGTACGCCGCTGGTCAGCGCTCCGTCGACCACGAGATTCGCGCCGTTGACGAAGGCCGCTGCCGGACTCGCGAGGAAAGCCACGGCCTTGCCCATCTCGAGCGGCGTGCCCATGCGCCCGAGGGGACAGTTCCTGATGGAATCGTCGTAGGCCTTCGGATCTTCCACGCGGATCTTGTCCCATACGCCACCTTCGAAGTACGTGTCTCCCGGTGACACGGAATTGGCGCGGATGCGTTTGGGCCCCAGGCGGAAAGCGAGTCCCTGCGTGTAGTGGACGATGGCCGCCTTGAACGCGCCGTAGGGCCCGGCGGTGAAATCGATGTCGCGGGCGGAGATGCTGGCGATGGTCACGATCGCGGGCCGCGTGCTTTTCTCCAGGTAGGGGAGTGCTGAGTCCACGAGGCGCACCGTTCCCATCAGGTCGACGTCGAACCCGACCTTCCAGGCGGCTTCGTCGTTGTCGAGGGCAAGGGCGCTCACGTTGGCGACGACGATGTCGATACCACCGAACGCGGCCGCGGTTTCGTCCACCCACGCCTTCAGTGCGATCGCGTCCGCGACATCCACCGCCCGGCCCATGCTGCGTACGCCCGTGGCGCCGAGCGCCTTCACCGCCGCCGTCACTTCCGCGCCGTTGCGGGCACAGATCGACACGTCGGCGCCTTCCGCGGCGAGCGTATCGGCGATGCCGCGGCCGATGCCTTTTGTGCCGCCGGTGACGATCGCCCGAAGTCCCTTGAGTTCCAGATCCATGAAGCCCTTCTCCTGGTCGGATCGGCGCGGAGCGACGATCGGTTTGAAGTGACGCAACGGTCCGAACGGGGTTGCGTCGGTGAAACGTGCGATGCGCGGCTCAGCGCGACGCCGCGGAGCTCGTGGTGGTGGCCGAAGCCGGCGCGGCGGAAAACGCCTCGGCGAAGACCCGCCTGGACGCGATTCCGGCCTGATCGGTCACGTGGCGCACCGCCTGGATCATCGGCGGCGGACCGCACAGGTACACGTCGAGATCGCCGCCGAGGCGGGCGAGCTCTTCGGCCAGAGGCAAGTCGGTTACGCGGCCGGCGACGCCTTGCCAATCGGCATCCGCATCCTGCATGGCGACGGCGAGACGGTGATCCTGGAACCGTGACAGCAATGCGCGCACCTCGTCGAGTCCATAGAGATCCCCTCGCGTGGTGACCCCGTGCAACAGCGAAACGGGCCGATCGAGTTCGCCCCAAGCGACCAGATCGCGCAGCATCGAGACGACGGGGGCGAGGCCGGTGCCGCCCGTGACGAACAGGCGGGCAGCGGGACGCCGGCGCAGGTAGAAGACACCGAGCGGCCCGCGGACGTCGAGCAGCTCACCGGGCCTGGCCCGCTCCTTCAGGTAGTCGCTCATCACGCCACCGGGTACGAGCCGCACATGCAGTTCGACCTCGTTCGGTGTCGACGATGCGTTCGCCATCGAGTAGCTGCGACGGCTGCCGTCACCCGGCACCTGGAGTTCGAGGTACTGACCGGGCATGAAGGCGAGCTTGAAGCGACCGCGGATCGCGCCGCGCAGGGCCACGACGCGTTCGGACAGCGGTACCACTTCGAGCAGTTCGAGCACCATCTTCCGCACCGGGCGGACGGCGGCTCGCGGGTAGCCGAACGTGATCTCGACCGATTCAGCCGCCGGCTCGGCGATGCAGCACAGCACTTCGTCTGCGGCGAGCGGTGCCACGCGCAACGTCCGCTCGTGACGAGCAGCGTAGGTCACGTTGCCTGCCGTGAGACGACCCCGGCAAGACAGGCAGGTGCCTTCGCGACAATCCACCAGGAGCGATGCCCCGCCCCGTTCCGCAGTGGCGAGCAGCGTCTCGCCGGATGACGGGGCGACGTTGAACGACTCGCCATCATCGAATACGAATCGGCATCCCATCGGACTCAGGGCTCCCGGACGAAACGCGCGTTCATCGATGCAGCGAGCGCTCGACGCCGGCGACCTTGCTCGCGACGAACTGGTTGAGCTGCCAGATGGCCTTCTCGAGATGGCTGAGCCGCCCGGACTTCACGAAACCCGACCTGGCACCGACCTGCTGCATCGCGTTGACACTGATGTCCTCCAGGTTGATGACGTCGAAGGTCCTGTCCTGGATCTCCATCATCTTCGGGAAATCCGGCAACGCCGCTGTCTCCGGCTGGACCATCTGCTGGCACCGCAGCAGCGTGAGGTCGGGTCCGACCGGCTGCGCACTGAACCACACGACCCGGTCGGGGAAGGTGGCGAGCATGTGCAACGGATAGATCAGGTACAGGCCGAAGGCGCTGCATTCCTCTGCGTTGACGAGCGGAAAGCGCGGCAGTCCGACGTCGAACACGTCCGGCACCACCTCGGGGCGAGCGACCCCGAAACCGCGGGTCCACGCCGGGCGCGAATCCTCGACGTAGCTGATCTTCGCGGGGAAGTCCGGCTCGAAGGTGTCGACGTGCGGGCCGATGTGGTGGTAGCACTCCATGAACGTCTCCACCATGATCTTCCAGTTGAACTTGCACTCGTACTCGAGCAGCGAGCCCACCACCAGGCGATCGAGCTGATAGTTGGCCAATGCCTTCGACATCTCGCTCACGGTGGGCTTCAGGGATTCCGCGGTGCCATCGAGATTGACGAACACGAAGCCGTCCACCACCTCGGACCTGAATTCGGGCAGCGTGCAACTGTCCAGATCGAAGGCGGCGGCCTGGTCCATGAGAGGCGCGCCGATCAGCTTGCCTTCGAGCGTGTACGCCCACTTGTGGAATGGGCAGACGAAGCTGCCGGCATTGCCAGAACCTTCGCAGATGGGCGCCCAGCGATGCCGGCATACGCGCGACAGCACGCGGATGCGCGCACCGTCATTGACGACCACCATCAGCTCGCCGAGCCAGTTGAGCGATCGGTAGTCGCCTTTGGCGGGCAGCTGCGACACATGTGCGACGCACATCCAGCCGGGCTTGAACACGCGCTCCACTTCCAGCTGGAAGAACTCCGCATTCGTATACGCCCCGGGCGGCAACGTCTCGGCGCGTTCGAGCGGGAGGGCGCCGATCCGCCCCACCTCGCGCAGCAGCCCGTCGATGTCGTTGCCCGCCTTGCGCACCTGTGTTGCTGCGACCATGGTCTTCTCCTTGCTGCGAACAATCGCCTACCGATGCTGGACTGCCGGGACGTCCGTGACCTTCCGAGCCACGAACTGGCCGAGCTGCCAGATGGCCTTCTCGAGGTGGCTGAGCCGCCCCGGTTTCACGACGCCCGATCGGGCGCCGACCTGTTGCAGGGTGTTGACTTCGATGTCCTCGCGATTGACCGTGTCCCAGACCTTGTTCTGGATAGCCATCTCACGGGGGAATTCCGGTAGCAAAAGGGATTCAGGCTGGACCAGCTGATGTGCGGTGAGGCGCGTCATGTCCGGTCCGATCGGCTGGACGTTGAACCACACGACGCGATCCGGGAACGTGGCCAGTAGGTGGCACGGATAGATGAGGTACAGGCCGAAGGAACTGCACTCCTCGGGAGTCACGAGCGGGAAGCGCGGCAGGCCCACATCGAAGACATCGGGCACGAGCTCGGGCCGCGCGACGGCAAAGCCACGGGTCCACGCCGGACGAGAGTCCTCGATGTAGCTGATGCGCGCGGGGAAGTCCTGCTCGAAGGACGCGACGTGCGGCCCGATGTGGTGGTAGCACTCCATGAAGGTCTCCACCATGATCTTCCAGTTGAACTTGCACTCGTACTCCAGCGTCGCGCCCACCACCAGGCGCTCGGTCTGGAAATTCTTCAGCAGGTCCGACATGTCGGCCAGCGCCGGACGCAGCGACTCGGCCGCGCCGTCGAGGTTCACGTACACGAACCCGCCCACCACCTCGGACTTGAATTCGGGCAGGGTGCAGGTATCCATGTCGAACGCCGCCGCCTGGTCCATCAACGGCGCACCGATCAACTTGCCCTCAAGCGTGTAGGACCACTTGTGAAACGGGCAAACGAAGCTGCCGGCGTTGCCCTTGCCTTCGCAGATGGGCGCCCAGCGATGCAGGCATACGCGGGATAACGCACGGATCCGTGCACCGTCGTTGACGATGACGATGAGCTCCCCGAGCAGATTCAGCGACAGGTAGTCGCCCTTCGCCGGCAACTGGCTGGTGTGCGCCACGCAGATCCAGCCAGGCTTGAACACCCGGTCGACCTCCAACTCGAAGAATGCCGGATTCGTGTAGGCCGCCGTGGGCAGCGTCTCCGCCTGTTCCAGGGGAAGCCCGCCGATCCGGACCACATCCCGCAGCAGCTCCGCAATCGGGCCGCCGACCTTCGCACCATCCATCACCGCATCCATCCGAGCCTCCCGCTACGAGAATGTCCATCGAACAGCGACGGCGGCAGGCCGCCGTGCCCAACGCTAGAAGTGCTTCAGGTACCGATTGCGTTCCCAGTCCGTCACGGCGGTCTGGAACGAATGCCATTCGTTGCGCTTGTAGTCGATGAACGACTTGAACATCACCGCACCGAACACCGACTTCGCGAGCGGATCCGCTTCGAAGGCGTCGATCGCTTCGCCCAGGTTGCGCGGCAGATAGCTGATCTTCTTCGCCGCAAGTTCCGCGTCGGAGTAGAGATACATGTTCTCCGCGTGGGGCTCGCCAGGATCGAGACCTTCGCGGATGCCTTCGAGGCCGGCCGCCAGCATCAGCGCCGCGCCGAGGTAGACGTTGCAGGAGATGTCCGCGGCGCGGCACTCGACACGGCCGCCGGCCAGTGGGATGCGCAGCATGTTCGTGCGGTTGTTGTTGCCGTAGCACACGAACACCGGCGCCCAGGTGAAGCCGGACATCGATCCGCGCCGGACCAGGCGTTTGTAGCTGTTGACGGTGGGTGCGATCACCGAGCAGATGGCAGGCGCGTGGCGCAGCACGCCGGCGACGAACTGGTAGCCGAGCTTGGAGATGCCGCAGCCGCGCGGATCGCTCTTCGTGGCGAAGAGATTGGTGCTGCCGGCCAGGTCGGCGAGCGACATGTTGAAATGCGCGCCGCTGCCGGTGCGGTCGTGGAACGGCTTCGGCATGAAGCTCGCGAACCAGCCGCGCTTGCGCGCGAGTTCGCCCACCATGAGGCGCAGGAAGGTGATGCGGTCGGCCATGGCGAGTGCATCGGCGTACATGAAATCGATCTCGAACTGGCCGTTCGCGTCCTCGTGGTCGAAGGAGTAGACGTCCCAGCCCAGGTTGTTCATGGCCGTGACGAGCTCGTCCACGAACGAGTAGCTGTCGAGCAGGCCCTTGACGTCGTAGCACGGCTTGTCGAGCACGTCGCGCTCGCTCACCGGCACGATGTCGCCTTTTTCGTCGTGCTTCAGGATGAAGAATTCGGGCTCGATGCCGAGCATCATCCTGTAGCCCATCTCCGCTGCCTGGGCCTGGACCTTCTTGAGGATGCCGCGAGAGCAGGCTTCGAAGGGCTTGCCGCCGAGAAAGAGGTCACTGGGCGCCCAAGCGAGTTCGGGATTCCAGGGGCAGATCGCCAGCGAGTCGATGTCGGGATGGGCCGAGACTTCTTCGTCGTTCACTTCCTGCGGCACGCCATCGAGGGCGGCGCCGGTGAACAGTTCCGAGCCACCGAGCATCTGGTCGAAGTGGCTGAGCGGAACCGCCTTCGCCTTGTTGTTGCCGTGCAGGTCGACGAAGCTGGCGAGGACGTATTTCACGCCAGCCTCCGACAGCTCTCGTACTTTGGGATTCGTGACGTTGTCGAGGCGCGCATTCATGGCATTCGTCCTTGCGGGTTCGGGGCGTGATGGAAAGAGGAGGGCATTGCTGTCTTGCCGGCAGCGGGCGGCGCGATGGACGAGGCTGCCATCACTTGCGTCGCGACGCGCTGCGTCGGGTGCCTTGAGGCAGAAGGCCGCGCAACATGCTGGTCGTGGCGTCCACGTGCTGCGCCATGACGCGGCGCGCTTCCTCCGCGTCGCGCTGCGCGATCGCATCGAGGATCTGCGCGTGGTAGTCGGTGGAATGCGAGAGCGCACCACGGGTCGACGGAATGAAGCGCATGAGTTCCGACAACCGCGCGTGGGTCTGCGCGACCCACGTTTCCAGTCCGGCCGAGCCGGTGGCTCGCGCGAGACCCAGGTGGAACATCGTGTCCAGCGGCCGATAGCGGTTCAGGTCGTGCTCGAAGCGCTGCATCTCGGCGTTGAGATCCACCAGGGCGCTCAGCTGCGATGCGTCCGCCGTCAGCGCCGCGAGTTCCGCGACGCCGGTCTCCAGCACGCGCCGCTGCGCGATCCAGTCTTCGAGCATCGCCGGCGAGATGTTCAACGCCGCTTTCAGCCGCGTCCGGGTGGCCGGTTTCGGCACCGCCTCCGAGACGAAGGTCCCGCCGTAGCGGCCGCGGTGCACATGGACGAAGCCGGCCTGTTCCATCGCCCGCAACGCTGCTCGCAACGTCAGGCGGCTGACGCCCATCAGGGCTGCCAGTTCGCGCTCGGGCGGCAGTTGGTCGCCGGGTGCGAACAGGCCCATCTTGATCGACGAACCCAGCCGCTCGACCGTCAGTTCGAAGGGATTGATCGATGTTCCGTCGCCCCGCAGCAGGGCATTGGCCGCGGTCGCGTTCGGTGGCGTTCGCTCGGCGCGCGCCTTGATGCCCGCGGCGAGACGGGTGTTCGTCTGGTTCGTCGGCATCGGGATCTTCCTCCGGGAGTGGACGTACATCCGAGCCGCGACGCAGCGCGTACCATCGGAAGACGTGAGAACGTCGGCTCATGGTCGGCATGTCACTCGATCGCGAGATGGCGGGCGACCGCCTCCCGGATGAACGCGAGATCCTCGCCGCCGTGGCGTGGATTGCCGGCACGGTGCCCCCAGGACGAGGGGATCGGAAGGAACGTCGACCACTGGAGGTACCGGGATTCGATCTCGTTGTCGCGCGCACGGAAGTACAGATCCGTGGCGCCGGGCATCAGCAGGACCGCCGCCCGGATCGCGCGCAGCGCCGCCCGCCAGTCACCGCCATGGATCGGGTGGCGGCCGATATCGGCATCCTGCCAGGTGCGGATCTGCGCGCAGACATTGTTGGGATCGCGCAGCAGGAACGGCTCGACCCAGGAACGTTGCAGGAAGTCCTCCAGCGAAGTGAAGCCGGCCTCGAGCCACTTTTCTTCCCGATACCAGCGCTGCGACAACGCCCACCCGGCGTAGACGCGAGCCATGGCCGCAAGCCCTCGGCGCGCAGGCCCGTGAAACCATCCTTCCGAGAAATCGGGATCGGCCTGGAGCGCGGCCTTCACGCCGTCGAGAAACACGTGGTTGTGCGCCGCGCAGCGTGCCGATCCGCACACCACCGCGATGCGCCGCACGTCCTCCGGAAACGCCGCCGCCCAGTGGTAGGCCTGCATCCCGCCCATGGACCAGCCATAGACCATCGCCACCTCGCGAATGCCGAAGACCGCTTCGAGGGCGCGCCGCTGCGCGAACACGTTGTCGTACACGGTGATGGCCGGGAAGGTCGTTGCGCCCGGGAAGTGGCTGGGCGACGAGGACTTGCCGTTGCCGGTCAGGTTGACGATGACGATGAAGTAGCGCTGCGGATCCAGGACGCGCTCGTGCACCAGCCACTCGATGTCCTCGTCGCGCGCGCCGAACGACGTCGGGTACACGATGACGTTCGTGCCGGCTGCATCCAGGCGGCCGAAGGCCTTGTAGGCGATGCGAAGCACCGGCGTGACATCGCCACTCTGGAGAACGAAATCGCGAAGCTCGTGCACACCCTCCACGCACGGCACCGGTTGCGAGTCGGCGCGCTCAGTGGCGGGTTCCACGATCTTCGGCGGTTGCTCCTGCGTCACACCCATGGGCTCGATCCGTTCGGCGGTCTATGCGTAAAGGTTTATACATAGACCATTACGCGATCGCTACGGGCGCACCGATCCGGGGCGTGTCTGAGGCCGACGCATGGTTCAGGTGCGGTTGTAGGCGTAGCGGGGTGGCAGGTCCGTGCCGGCCCAGGCGTCGTAGAACCCCATCACGTGGGGTTCGAGCGCATCGAGGATCGTGCGCCGCTCCGGGCTTTGTGCGGCCCAGATCGCTTCGTACAGCGCTCGCAGGCGCTGTTCGGCTTCGTCTTCGTCGAGCGTCACGATGCGCCCGCCTTCGAGCAGGATGCGCCCACGCGAGACGACGGTGTCGACGTGCGCCGCCCGGGCCCGCTGCAGGATGGTGGCGTGCGGATCGTGTCCCGGCCACGCGTACGGTCGCGTCATGGCGCCGGCGTCGAGCAGCGTGAGATTGGCGGTATTACCCGCGGCGAGCGAACCGGTACCGGTGCGTCCGAAGGCGCGCGCGCCGTTGGAGGTCGCCATCTGAAGGATCGTGCGTGCTGGCAGCGCGCGGGTCGCGGGGCCCGGCGTGCGCTGCAGAAGATCCACCAGCCGCAGTTCCTCCAGGTAGTCGCTCGTATCCGAGAAGCCCTGCCCGTCGGTGCCGATCGCGACGTTCATGCCGCCGGCGAGATAGTCCGCGGCCGGGGCGATTCCGTTGGACAGGCGCAGGTTCGACGATGGGCAGTGGACCGTGGTGGCGCCTGCGGCCGCCAGCAGTTCGATGTCGTGCTGCGAGTACCAGACCCCGTGACCGCACGACACCATCGGTCCGAGGAACCCGATTCCGGCGAGATACTCGGTCATCGTCTGGCCGCGTGTCGTCAGTGCCCACTGCATCTCCATGGGCGATTCGCTGTTGTGCAGGTGCAGGCATGCGCCTTCGCGATCGGCGCGGACGCGCCAGGATTTCAGCTGCTCCTCGCTGCACCACTCCGGTCCGTCGGGCGCGATGACGAACTGGACGCGCGCGCCTCGCTCGGCCTTCAGTTCCAGCCACTCCCGCCAGTACTGCTCGGGATCCAGGTAACCGCCGGTCAAGCCCAGGCCGCGCCCGTCGACACGCGCGCGCAGGTCGGCGGGCAAGGTCGCGAGGAACGAATCGTCGTCCGCATAGACGTAGCCCAGTTGCGTGCGGATCGTCGGTGCGTAGATGAGGTCGATGCCGAGCGCCTCGTACGCATCCAGGATCGGCCGATGATTCGCGGTGAGCGGCATGTCCATCGTGCATGCCACGCCGGAGCGCACCAGCTGGATCGCCGAGACGAGCGTGTTGAGGTACGAGAATTCCGCTTCCAGCGCGGCCGGAATCTCGAAGCCGGACATGTGCAGCATGAAGCGTTCGAGCGGCCCGTCTGGCGTCGCGCCCATCGAGAACGTGCGCCAGTTGTGATAGTGCGCATTGACGAACCCCGGCATCAGCCAGAAGGACGGGCCGCCGATTTCGCATGCGCCCGCCGCGGCGTCGCGCAACTCGGCGTACGGTCCCACGTGCGTGATCGACTCGCCGGCGACCAGTACGGCACCATCGTCGATCACGGGCTGCCGCGGGTCGAGCGTCAGGACCTTGGCAGCCCTCACGAGGAACCGCGTCGGCGCAGTGGCGCCCATCAGGTCTTCCCCGCGGTCGGCTGTGCGAGATAGCGCTTGATGTGGCTCTCGTCGATCAGCGCGGCGGCCGCCGGCGGCTCCTTCTCGAGGAGCTTCTGCGACTTCAGGAATTCCGCCACTTCGGCAGTGATCTTCTCGAGCGTCCGGTCGGGCGATTCACCGATGACCATCAGCTTCGCCGCTTCGGCGGGATCGGTCACCAGGCGCACGCCGTCGCCGAAGGCGCGGAAGTCGTCGGGCGAAACGTCAAGCGCCTTCGCTTCCACCGCGATGGCCTCGTCCATGTGCTGCTTGCGCCACTCGAGCGTGTCGTACCAGGTGCGGATCAGCCGCACGGCACCGTCCGGGTGGCGATCGAGGAAGTCCTGCCGCATGGACACGACGTCGGGTGCGATCGGAGCCTCGCGCGTCGAGAAGATCACGCGGCCCTTGCCGCTCTTGATGACCTGGCTGATGAACGGCTCGTAGGACACGGCCACCTTGGTCTTGCCCGCGGCGAAGGCGGCGAGCGCCAGGTCGGCCGTCTGGTTGACGAACTTCACGTCGGTGGTCTTGACGCCGGCCTGCTTCAGTCCGGTCAGGAGCAGGAAGTGTCCGATGCTGCCCATCTCCACCGACACGGACTTGCCCTTGAGATCCGCCAGCGACTTGATCGACGGGGCGACCACGATCGCGTCCGCGCCGTTGCTGAAATCCGTGACGAACACGAACTTCTGCGCGATGCCGTTCGCCGCGCTCACCAGCAACGTTCCCGGGTCGATGAGCGTCGCGTCGATCTGGCCGGCGTTGAAGGCATCCATCATCTGCGAGATCGACGAGAACAGCGTGAGCTTGACGTCGAGCCCGTTGGCCTTGAACAGCCCATGGGCTTCGGCCGTCTTGAACGGCATCGCCCCCGGCCAGGGATTCACGCCGAAACGCAGGGGAATCGGACCGGCTGCCGCGGGCGCCGGAGCGGGCGACGCGGCGGGTGGTGGCGCCTCCTCCTTCTTGCCGCAGGCGGTCAATGCCAGCGCGAGCGTGCTGCCTGCGGCGGCGCCGAGAAAGCGGCGGCGAGCGTGCCGGAATCCTGAGTGGTGCTTCATGGTGGTCTCCGATGAAAGTGCGTGAGATCGGGCTAGCGCTTGAGCTCAGCTTCGATGAACCGCGTATCCATCGTCTCGGCGCACTTCGGCACCGCAGATATCTGCTTCTTCGCCTTGAGGATGTCCGCGATCGCCGCGCAGGCGACGTGGAACGATTCCGGATCCGGCGAGCGCGTGAACGCCTTCAGCATCTCCGGCAGCGTCAGCGCGTAGATGGCCGTCTGCTGTTCGAGCACTTCCGCTTCGGTGATGCCCAGTGCCTTCCCGATGACCTTCGCGGCCTCGTTCGGTTTGGTGCGGATCATCTCGAGCGCCTCGAGGTAGCCGCGCATCACCGCCTTGATCATGTCCGGTTTGCCCTTGATCGCCTTGTCGGTGAATACGAGCACGTCGGAGAGCAAACCGGGCGACTGCTTCGAGGAGTAGATCACGTGGAAGCGCTTGCCGCCGTCCATGCCCGTGATCTGCGAGATCATCGGCTCGTAGGTCACGCCGGCCTTCACCTGGCCGGAGGCCATCGCCGCAGGGACGGCTTCCGGTCCGGTGCCCACCGGCTTCACGTCGGAATCCTTGAGCCCGTGCTTGCGCAATGCAAACGCCAGCAGGAAGTCCGAAGGCGACAGCGGCGCGAACGCCACCTTCTGGCCCTTGAGCGCGGGAATGTCCTTGAGATCCAGGGTCGCGACCACGGCGTCGCCGCCGTTGGAGAAATCGAGCGGCATCACCGCCCGCATCTTGCCGCTCTTGGCGACCTGGCCGACCAGCTGGTCGTAGGTGAGCAGACCGCCGTCGAGCGCGCCGCTCTCGATGGCCGAAGGCAGGAGCGCGGGGTCGGTGAAATTCTGCAGGCTTACCTTGAGACCGTGCTTCTTCCACAGGTCCAGCGACTCGGCGATGTAGAGCGGGCCGTAGCCGATCCACGTGACGACGCCGAGCTTGATCGACTTCACCGATTGCGCCTGCGACGACACGGGCAACAACGCCAGCGCCATGACCGCCGGCAGCATCATCTTGCGAACGGATCGGATGCGGAACACGGAACACTCCTTCGAGTTGATTGCGATTCGGGTGCGGTCGTCGCGGGCCGCCGGTCCGGCCGAGCACTCAGGCACCATGAGAGTGCAGGGATGCGCGCGAATGCCCCGCATTGGCCGCTGCCTTGGTTGCGGCACGACCGGTGTGCTAGCGTCTTCCGCTGCAATCGCCGCCCGGGCGAACCACGACAAAGGAAGGCAAATGCGCGGTATCCGCATGACGGCTCTGCTCACCGGGACGCACCGCTACGAGAAGACGCTTTCCACTCGCAATCTTGGTGCCGGGGTCATCGTGCAGGCGCCGATCCTCGCGTACCTGATCGAAACGCCGAACGGACGGATCCTCTACGACGTCGGTTGCGACTACGCGAAGATCGCTGATCCCGAGAAACGCGCTCGCCACTACTCGCCCGAAACCTTTTCCTACGGCGCGCCCGAGATGGATATCACCCAGCGGGTTCCTGCCCATCTGGGCCGGCTCGGACTGACGGCCGCCGACCTGGACCTGGTGTTCCTCGGGCATTTGCACTTCGATCATGCCGGCGGGATCTGCGACCTGCCGGGGTGCGAGTTCCACGTACAGGTGGATGAACTCGCGGCTGCGCGCGCTCGCGAAGACATCGGCTACTTCCCCGAGGATCTCGCTGGGGACTACCGTTTCAAGGAAATGCGCGGCGAGTACGACGTCGTTCCCGGCGTTCGCGCGGTCTCGACGCCGGGCCACACCGCCGGTCACATGTCGCTCTGGGTGGAACTGGACCAGGGCGCTCCGGTGTTGCTATGCGGCGATGCCGCGGACCTTACCGAGAATCTCGAACACGAGGTCGCACCGGGACTTTGCTGGCGCGAGCAGGAGGGGCTCGCGATCGAGAGCATCCGCAAGTTGAAGGCACTGAGCCGCGAGACCGGCGCGCAACTCTGGCCCAATCACGACCTCGCGTTCTGGGGCGGGACGATGAACGTGCGGCAGTGGCACGGGGATGCGTGAGGGCGGGTGGATGACGTCGCGGCCCCCACCCTGACCCTCCCCCACGTCCTGCGGACGCAGGGGAGGGGACGTACACCCCTTCCCCCGCGAAGGCGGGGGAAGGCGGGGGATGGGGGAAGCGAAGCGCCCGCGAAGGTGGGGGATGTGCCGCCACAGCGCTACCAGATACTCGCCCTACAACCCCTCAAAGCGAATCCAGGTACGCCGCAACCTCCGCCGATTCGGCCACCAGTCCGAACACGCCGCCCTCCACCTCGATCATCCGCATCGCTGCATCGTGCAGGTCGACATACGCGGATGCACACGCATCGCGAACGGTGATGCAGCGGAACCCTCGATCGATGGCCGTGCGAAGGGTCGAGCTCACGCACACCTCGGTGGTAATGCCGCAGATGACCAGTGTACGAATGCCGCGCGTGAGCAGCATGCTGCCGAGCGCGGTGCCCTCGAAGGCACTGAAGCCAGGCTTGTCGATGACGATCTCGCCTGCCGCGGGCGCGAGCTCATCCACGATGCCGGCCCCTGGCTCTCCGCGGATCAACAGGCGCCCGAGTGGTCCGGGACTGCCCACCTCCGCACCCGTGCGGCGGGTTGCTTCCAGAAACGTCGGCGGAACATCGGACAGGTCCGGCGCGTTCGCCTCGCGCGTGTGGACGATCACGATGCCGGCCTCGCGTGCGGACTTCAGCAGGCGGGCGACGCCGGGGATCGCCGTGCGCAGCAACGAGATGTCGAGCCCTGCCTTTGCGGCGTAACCGCGCGGGTCGAGGAAATCGCGCTGCATGTCGATGACGAGCAGGGCGGTGCTTTGCCAGTCGAAGGTGATCATGGATGTGTCGGTAGTGAAAAGCGCTCAACGCGGAGGACGCGGAGGGCGCGGTGGAAAGGCCAAGGCAACGGAAATGAACCGGTAGCGTTTTCAGCGTCGGCCCAATCGGCAAAGTCTTCGATCGACGCATTGCCTTTGGTGTCCTCCGCGCCCTCCGCGTCCGCCGCGTTGATCGCTTTGCCCCTCACCGAAACATCCCCAGGCATTCCTCACGCAGAACGCCACCCTCCAAAGCGATCGGTTCCGGTGTCGCAGCATTCATCACCGTGACCGGCACCGGCACTTCGCGCTGCGAGCCCGCCACGCTCGCCACTTCGGCCATGGTGCAGCCATAGACGATGCGCGAGACGCGCGCGAGCCAGGCGGCGGTGAAGCACATGGCGCATGGCTCCGTGGTGGCGTAGAGAGTGCAGCCGGAGAGGTCCGGACCCAGCGTGCGGCAGGCGGCGCGCACGGCATCCACTTCGGAATGGCGCGTCATGTCGCCGGACGCGACGACCGTGTCGTGGGCGCGCGCGACGATGGTGCCGTTGTGGTCGGCGATGACGGCGCCGAAGGGCGGCTCGCCCTGCGCCCGACCCGCCAGGGCTTCCTGGATCGCCGAGCGCATCAGCGCCAGGTCCCCGGCGGACGCCATGGGGCTATTCGCTCACCATGGCCGGTGCCAGCAGCGTCTTCGGCTCGATGGGTCTGGTTGCGAGCCCGCGTGACTTCACGAATTCGACGATGCGCGCCATGGAACCGTACGCCGGTCCGGGCTGCTCCTGGTTGCCGAACAGCACGCGGTTCTCGCCGATGCCGTAGAGGCGGTCGCCCGCGAGCATCGCGTCCACCTCGGCCGGCTTGACCTTGAGCCATTTCGCGATGACCGCCTTGGCTTCCGCGGGGCGTGTCTCCAGGAACGTGTGTCCGGCATCGATCCCGCGCAGCAGCTTGGCGAGCTGCGGGCCCTTCTTCTGCAGCGTGTCTTTCGTGACCACCACCGCATCGAGGATCAGATTCGGGGTGTTGGCGCTGGAGAACAGCACGTTGCCGCCATTGGCCCGGGCACGCGTGACCCAAGGCTCCCAGGTCACCGCGGCGTCGACCTTGCCCGCCAGCAGCGCCGCTCCAGCATCCTCGGCAGACATGTCCACGAGCTGGACGTCCTCGGGTTTCAGGTTGCCGTTCGCCAGGGCCGCCAGCAGCAGCATGTGATTCACTTCGTCGATGGTTACCGCGACCTTGCGGCCTTTCAACTGGGCCGTCGCGGTGATCTCCTTGGCGGATACCACGGCATCGGCGCCGTTCGACGTGTCGAGCAGGTAGATGGCCACGAGGTTGTCCTGGCCCTTGCCTGCCATCAGGGCGAGGTTGTGCAGCGTCGTGAAAGCGACGTCCAGGTGCCCGGCGATCAGCGGCGGGAGCGTGTCGCCCGGTCCGGAGAACGAGACGGTCTGGACCGCCAGCCCCTCCTTCGTGAACAGTCCCTTGTCGCGGGCGACGATGGCGGCCGCGTAGCCGATCCATGAGTCATGACCGATCTTGAGCTTGTCGCCCGCCTGTACGTCGAGCGAAAGCACCAGCAACAACCACACGAAAATTCTGCGCACGACGAAACCTCCTCCGGTCAATGCGCCGCCGTGCGTTTGGGCTGCGTCTCGGCGCCCAGGGAGAATTCCTTGCGCACCGCGGCGGCGATCAGTTCTGCCAGTTCGTGTGCCATCGCCTCACCCTTGTCCCGGCTGGCGTTCTTCGCCGACGACAGCACCCCCGAAGGCGGTACCCACTCCGTCCGGGTGGGATAGATGTCGTAGGGCGGAAAGTCCGCCGGCGGGTCGTCGGGAATGAGATCCAGGCGCACGAGATCCGGATGGTAGTGCAGCATCATCGATGTTTCGAGCACGGCCGCATGTTCCAGCGCATATCCCGGGAAGCCGTCGGGGAAGGCCTTGGCCAGCGTGGCCGGGGTGAAGAAGTCCCAGTACTCGAGCCGCATCACCGTGAGCGGCGATTTCGGGCCGAGCTCGCGCATCGCGAGATCGATGCCTTCGATCAGGAACCACTGGTTTTCGTAGTGCCCGTTGACGATCACCAGACGCTCCACGCCATGGCGCGCGAACTCGCGGACGGCGTCGCGCATCTGCGCGGCGAGCGTCGCGGCATCCATGCTGGTCGTGCCGCAAAAATGCTGGCCGCCGCCGCATTTCGGCTGCGACTTGAAGCCGTAGGAGAAGGCGGGTGCCACGAGGCCGCCCACCTTCGCCGCCGCACCCGCGGCGACCGCCGAAGCGAGCAGCGCATCGGTGCCCAGGGGCAGATGGGGCCCGTGTTGCTCGGTGGCGCCCACGGGCAGGAACACCGGGGCTCCCGACTTCTGCACACGATCGCGGTACTCGAGCCAGGACAGCCGGTTCATCTGGACTTCGCTCATGGGGATTGTTCCTTCGTGGTGGATGGATTGGCACGCGCCTCGACCAGGGCGGCACCCGTGATGAGCGCGGCACCGATCCAGCCGAGGGTATCGAGACGTTCGCCGGCGATGATCATCGCGGACACGACGGCCGCCACGAGTTCGAACACGACGAGCACGGCGGTGCGCCCCACCTCCAGGTTCGAAGCGCCGTAGATCTGTGTCCACATGGCGGCCAGCAACCAGAACACGGTGAAGGCGGCGAGTTTCAGGCCGAGGGTCGTGTCGATGGGCGGAAACTCGTGACCCGCGATGGGCAGGAGTGCCAGGGCCACGGCGCCGCAGCCCACGAAGGCGGACAGAGCCTTCACGGAAACCGAGATGCCCGTCGCCGCCCGGGCGGCGACGTTCTGGCTGGCGTAGAAGAAGCCCGCGCCGATCGCGATCAGGTCCATCCAGTGCAATTCGCCTGCGAGAGTGCCCGGACCGCCGAGCACCAGCACCGCGCCGACCAGGGCCATCGCCACGCAGGTGACTCTCAGGCCGGTGAGCGCCTCGCCGAAGAAGATGCGGCCGCCCAGGGTGCCCCACACCGGTGTGAGGTAGAACAGCAGCATCGCACGCGAGATCTCCCCGAACATGATCGCCGTCGTGAAGCATGCGTTCGCGAGCCCACCCAGCACTGCGATCAGGAAGAGCAGTCCGGCCTGGTGCGACCAGTGCCGGCGTTGGGCCCAGATCCAGGGAATGCTCAGCGCGCCGATCGCCCCGTAGGTCAGCACGGTGAAGGTGAGGCCGGTGAGTCGATGGTCGGCGAAATGCCTCAGCGGCATCCACGTAAGGCCCCACAGCAGCCCGCTCGCCAGCAATGCGATGGTCGCCAGGCGCTCCGTCCGGGCGGGCGTCGGCATCAACGCTTCACACCACGGTAAGGAACGAGACTCCATGCGCACCGATGAATCCGTCCGCCCGACGCGGGCCGCTGCCCACTTCGCCGTAACCTTCCTCCAGGATGCGGCGCAGCCGATTCGCATGGAAGGTGCGAAGCAGTTGACCGAGCGGCATCAGTTCGCGCCGGCCCTCGCCGAACAGCTCGCGATTCAGCGCAGGCAGACGGTACCAGGGCGTCGCGGCGCGCTCGTGATGCGCGTTGTGGTAGCCGAAGTTGAGCGTGAGCAGGTTGAGCCACGGGTGGGTCGTCGATACCACGTTCGAGAACGTGTTTGCCTGTTCGTAGGCACGGTCGCGGCCGTTCATGGGCACGGGCGCTTCCGCGTCGATGAAATACTGCTCGAAGGTGTGGTGGAAGGCGTCGAAGAAATTGAGCGTCGTGAGCAGGATCCAGTAGGCGACACCGTACAGGGCGAGTGCCTTCCACGACAGCATCGCAAGACCGGCCAGCAGGCCGAGTCGCACGGCGAGCATGGCGACCACGCGCGGCAGGTGCGCGCGTTGCGAAGGTACCACGAAGGGTCGCACGATGATCTGGGCATGCATGATGACCTCGACCGCCGGGACATACGCCCATTCGAGGATGTAGACGAGCCGCCGGATCGTCGGGTGCGTCTTCAGGAACGTGCGGATGTCGAAGCACGTCACGTCGGCGCGGTCGCGATGATGCCGCAGGTGCATGTGGCGGATGCGTTCGAACGAGGCATAGGCCGAACCGGCGACGAAGTTGACCACTTCGCCCGCCGCCCGATTGACCGCGGGCGATGCGAACAGGGTGTAGTGCGCGGCCTCGTGCACGAGGTAGGCGGAGATCACCATCGCGTGTGCACACAGGAGCACGCCGAGCGCGTTCAGCCACCACGGTGCCGCGGCCATCAGCGCGAAACTCGCGAGCCAGCCGAAGACGGCATAGCCGATCGCCAACGTGTTGGGCAGTGCGCCTTCGGGCTCGCGCCAGATTGTGGTGGGCATCATGGTCAGGATGCGACGGAACCGAAGCGCTCAACGCGGAGGACGCGGCGGACGCGGTGGCAAGGCAACGGCAGGAAACACACATGCAGTTCGTCTTTTCCCCCGCGTCCGCTGCGTCCTCCGCGTTGAGCGCTTTCTGTTGCAGTGCTCATGCCATCAACGCCCCGCCATTCGGCGAAAGCACCTGCCCGTAGTAGAAACTCGCGAGGTCCGAAGCGAGGAACAACGCGGTGCCGGCGATCTCGTCCGGCGTTCCCACGCGGCGCGCGGGGATGTCCTTCTCCTTCGCGATCATGGCCTCGCTCATGTGCTCGATCGACAGCATGGGCGTATCGATCGGTCCCGGCGCGATGGCATTGACGCGGATGGCGGGCGCGAACTCGCGCGCGAGCGACCGGGTCAGGCCGATGACGCCGGCCTTGGCCGCGCAGTAGGGAGCGTAGAGGGCGCGTCCGAGATAGCCCAGCTCCGAAGCGACGTTGATGACGCACCCGCTGCCGCGCGCCACCATGCCGGGCAGCACGGCGCGGCAACACAGGAACACACCCTTGAGGTCGGTACCGACGACGAAATCCCAATCGGCTTCCGTGGTTTCGACGAACGGCTTTTCCTGGATCACGCCCGCGTTGTTGACGAGGATGTCGATCGGGCCGAAGGCGGTCTCGGTCTCGCGCACCAGGTCCGCCACCGCGGTCGCACGAGTCACGTCCGCTTCGAACGACGCGGCGTGACCGCCACCTGCTCGAATGGTCGCGACGACCTCGGCTGCGGCGGCGGCTTGCCGGAGATGGTTGACCATGACTCGCGCACCTGCAGCCGCGAGCATCGTGGCCGTGGCACGCCCGATGCCGGTGGCGGCACCCGTGACCAGCGCGGTCTTGCCCGCGAGCGACAACGGGACGGTGGTCAATGCATCAGCTCCCCGTTGCTCGCGACCAGCGACTGCCCGGTGATGGACCGGGCATCGTCGCACGCGAGGAACAGATAGACGCCCGCGATGTCGGCGGGTTCGAGGAAGGAGGGCAGGGGCTGCCTCGCGAGGATGGCGCGCAGTTCCTCGTCTTCGCTTCGTCCCGAAGCCGTGGCCATGGCCGTGAGCGATCGCAGCGCGGCGTCGGTACGGATCCAGCCGGGACAGACGGCGTTGACGCGAATGCCGCGCGGCGCGAGCTCCCACGCCAGTGCTCGCGTGAGGCCCACGATGGCGTGCTTGCTCGCCACATAGGCGGAGAAGTCCGCGACGCCGGACAGGCCCCACATCGAGGCCTGGTTGATGATGCTCGACCCCGTGGGCATGGACGGGAGCAGCGCGCGGGTGAGTCGTGCCATCGAGGTGACGTTATTGTCGAGCAGGCTGGCCCAGCGCTGCATCGCATCTGGAGCAGCGTCGGCAAGGGGCGTCGGGTACTCCGCTCCCGCATTGTTGACCAGCACGCGAAGCTCGGGGAACTCGACGCGCACCTCGCGCACGAGTCGATCGACATTTGCATCGACGGCGAGATCGCATGCGAAGGCGTGCGCTCCGGGGATCTCCTTGGCAACGGTGGCCAGACGCTCCGCGTTCCGATCCACGAGCGCGAGACGAGCACCCTGGGCCGCGAAGGCTCGGGCGATGCCCAGGCCGATGCCGCTTGCGGCGCCGGTGACCATGACCGGTGCTCCTTCGAGGGCGTAACGGACCACGACCTAGACGGCGGTGAGGAAGGAAACGCCGACGGCGCCCAGGAAGCGGTCGGCCTTGCCCGGGCCGTCGCCGACCGCGCCGTAGTCCTCCGACACGATGCGGCGGATGCGATCGCGGTGATAGCCCCGGAGCAGTTCCGCCATCGGGATCACCTGGCGGTATTCACCGGGGAAGAGCTGATCGTGCAGTTTCGGCAGGTCGTGCCAGGGCACGATGGGCCGTTCGTGATGGGCGTTGTGGTAGGCGAAGTTGAGCAGCAGCAGGTTGAGCGCCGGATGGCCGAGCGACACGAGATTCGAATAGGTGTTCGCCTGCTCGTACTCGCGGTCGCGCACCTTGTCGTCCGGGATGTCTCCGCCTTCCAGCACCGCGTAGGCATCGTAGGTGTGCTGGAAGGCGTCGGCGAAGCGCAGTACGTGGAGCATGATGGCGTACGCGATCGCGTACAGGACGAGCGCCTTGATCGAAACCCACGCGAGCAGGCCGAACAGCGCGGCACGGATCGCTATGGTCGCCACCAGTCGCGGACGCTCGTTCGCACGCTCGGGCTTGAGGAACGGCAGCAACATGACGTAGCCGTGCATGATCAGCTCCACTGCGGGCACGTAGGCCCATTCGAGCCCGAGGACGAGCCGCTGCACCCAGCGCGGCGAACGCTCGATCGCCGCCTTGTAGTCGAGCGTGAGCACGTCCGCGCGATCGAGGTGATGCCTCATGTGCTTGCGGCGCAGCGCGGCGAAGGGCGCGTAGCAGCTGCCGGTGATCCAGGTCATCACGGTGCCCCAGCGATTGTTCGCCTCGGCGGTGCGGAAGATCGACTGGTGCGCGAATTCGTGGATGTAGTACGCCGCGTACACGAGCGTGTGCGCGGTGAGCAGCAGGCCGACCAAGTTCAGCCACCAGGGCGGCACCGTCAGGAGCCAGACGCCGAGCCCATAGCCGATCAGGGTATAGCCGAGCGCGATCGTGTTCGGCATCGCCCCATGGGGTGCACGGAAAATCCGGGTCAGCATTTCATCGATCTCCTTCGGGTCTCCAGGGGTGGACGCCTCACGCCTCACCCCTCACGCTGCGCGGCCTGCTCCGGCATCACTTCGTTGCCAGTGTCTTCGAGATCGTATCGTCGAAGGTGTCCTCGGTCTTCGGGATGGCCTTGATCTCGCCCTTCGCCTTCAGGATCTTCGAGATCACCGCTCCGCTGCCGTACAGCGACGTGGTTTCCGCCGACTTGCCGAACACCTTCGGGAATTCCTCGAGCGTCATGTTGTAGACGCCGGACATCTGCTCGATCACTTCCTTGTCGGAGATCCCCATGACCTTGCCGATGATCTTCGCGGCTTCGGCCGGGTTCGTCTTCATGTACGCCAGGCCGTCGACGTAGCCCTGGATCAGCGCCTTGATCGCCGCCGGGTTCTTGGCGATGTACTCCTTCTTGGCCACCAGCACGTCGGTGATCAGTCCGGGCGCGTCCTTGGACGAGAACACGATGTGGTACTTCTTGCCTCCGTCCATCGACACGATCTCCGAGCTGCTCGGTTCGTAGGTGACGCCGATTTTCACGCCGCCCGAAGCCATGGCCGCCGGCACACCCTCGGGCGTCATGTTGATCGGCTTGACGTCCTTCTCGGACATGCCGTTGGATTGCAGCGCATAGGAGAGCAGGAAGTCCGAAGGCGACAGGGGGTTGAAGGCGATCTTCTGCCCCTTGAACTGCTTGATGGAGGTGATGTCCAGCGTCGCCACGATCGCGTCGCCGCCGTTGGAATAGTCGATGGGCGACACGACCCGCATGGTGGAGCCCTTCGCGACCGAGCTGATGACCTGGTCGTAGGTGACCAGGCCGGCATCGACGGATCCGCCGGTCACCGCGGGCGGGATGAGCGCCGGGTCGTTGAACATCTGCATGGCCACCTTGACGCCCGACTTCTTGTAGAGGTCGAGGTGGTCGGCGACGTAGAAGGGCCCGTAACCAATCCAGATGACGGTGCCGAGCTTCACCGTCGATGCTGCGAGGGCGCCGAAAGAAAAGAGGGCGCCAGCGGCGCCCAGAAAAGAGGAGGAGATGGTGAAACCAAGAAGGCGGGCGCGTCGAGACAGCATGTCGAATCTCCTGGTGGGGGTTCAAGCCAAGGGGAGCAGTCTCGCTCTCCCGGGCTTTTGTCCCTCCGTGGAGCCTCGACTCGAGGCCGGACCGCTCTCGGACCAGACATCTCCGCGCACCGCCGGAAACCGGAACCCTAGCTGTCCTCGACGAAAGTCCCGCTTCCGAAGTCGCGAGACCGCTCACCGTCTGGCTCCTTAATCGCAATCGCGATGCCAGCTCCCCGATGCATTCCCGCTGCAGCAAGCGTCCGCCCTTGAAAACAGGGGTTTGCAGTGACAGGGTGCCTGCGCATGACGGGCGAAGCGCGCGGGATGTGCGACGTTGGCAGGATGCTCGCGCACCGTGCGGGGGCGGCTTTCGCGGCCCGCGCTCCCAATTGGTGCCGCCGTCAGGGGGCCTTCGGCTTCCGGTACGAGTAGGCCGCCGTGATGTTCGCCACCGTCCATTCGCCAGCGGTAGTGGCGGGGTAGCGGGGCGGACGTTCCGCGCTCTGACAGGTCGGCAGACACGTGACCACCGTGTCGTGATTCGCGCCGAAGAAGAAGGGCAGCGAGTAGCGCCTGGCGCCGGTGCGGTTGATGACCCGATGGACGGTGGACGTGAAGATGTCGTTGGTCCAGCGTTCCATGATGTCGCCGATGTTGATCACGAACGCGCCGGGCACCGGCGGCGCGTCGATCCATTCGCCGGCCCGGTTGCGGACCTGCAGGCCCGCCGCGCTCGTGGCGAGGATCGTGAAGCATTCGTAGTCGGTGTGCGCGGAAACGCCGATGTGCCTCGGGTCGATGGGTTCCGGCTGCGGCGGATACTGCACCACGCGCAACTGGCCCATCGGCTTGCCAATCTTGTCGTCGAAGTAGTCCTCGGGCAGGTCGAGCGCCAGTGCAAAGCCGCGGAACAGCCGGCGACCCACCGCCAGCACGGTCTCGTAGTAGGCGTACACGACCTCGCGAAACTCCGCCGGTTGGTCCGGCCAGACGTTGGGGCCGTACATGATGTTGCCGGCCAGGTAGTCCGGGTCCGTGGCCGGCAGTTCGAGCGAGACCTCGTAGGCTTCCTGGAGGTCGAAGGCCGTCTGGTCGTGCGGGTCCGCGGCCAGGTCGCCCAGCGCCACGTAGCCTCGATGGCGCTGCAGCCGGTTGGAGTCGTAGCGCAGCTTGTGCTCGCGCGGCAGATCGAAGAATGCGCCGGCCATTCGGTAGACCGCGTCGATTTGGGACTGCGGCACGCCGTGACCGGTCACGTAGAGGAAGCCTACGTCGCGGCAGGCTGCCCCGATGGCGTTCGCCACCGCCTGCCGGTCTCGCAGCTCGGGCGACGACAGCCCGCCGATGTCGACGATCGGGATCGAATCGAAGTCGACGGTCCGGGCCGACAGGTCCGAGCGGTCGAGGGTGGCAGTGCGTGCTTGAAGGGTCATGGTCTGTACCCGCGAAGCTAGGACACCACTTCGAAGTGCGCTTCGGTGGGCTTGCAGTCGACACCGTTGATGGGGATCAGGTCCTGCGGGCAGGCCGAGAAGGCGATGATCAGATCCATCTCCGCCCGCAGCGTGACGTACGACCCGACGGTGGAGACCGGCGGTTCGAACGAGACCGAACCGTTCGGGCCGACGGGAATGTTCATGAAAAGGTTCAACGGCGACGGCGTTTCGGGTGGGGTGAGCCCCAGTTGCTTCAGGCCCGCGGCGAGATTGTCCGTGCAGTTTTCGTGGTAGGTCTTGCAGCCCAGCAGTTCGTACCGGTATCGGTCGCAGGCGGCGATCAGGGTGTCGTGGATGCCGCCCGAGGTATCCGCCACGAAGGTCAGGATCGGTCGCCGGTGATTGGTGTACAGCGTCGCACCCGTCGTGGGAAACACCGTGAGCGCGTGGGCCCGCGTATGTTCCATCGACATGAACTCGGTGAGGTCGTCACGATTGAAGGCCCACGTGTCGACCACCTGCTTGCCGTGGGTGTTGACCACGCGGACCGATTGGCCGCGCCGGACGAAGGCTGCCTTGCCCGAGCGGGCGGGAATGGTGACGAGGCCAGCAAGTTGATCAGCCATGATTCGCTTTTATCCTGGTGGGTCGGGATCGTCGCGGCCGGCAACCGCGGCCGACGTTCGGGACGGAATGTCCGCAAAGTGCAAACCGGATGCCAGCCGCTTCCGTGGGTCCCGGGTCGGCCGTGCAGCCGCGCCAGCCGAGCATGTGCGCGGTGCTCGGCCTCGGACAAGCTCCAGGCAGCCGCGGCCGCGCTGCACCTTGCCGGAGCCAACGCCCTACGCGCCGCCCGCAAACGGTGCCGAACGCGGCCGGCCTGCGAGCGAATCGCCATGTCGTGTGGCAAGATGCCAGTTGCCCGACCCGAGGATTTGCCATGCCGAACGTCACGTCCGCCAACGAAGTCGCCCTCCTGCGCGCCGAGATCGAACTCCTGATGACCGAGCGGGAGAACCTGTTGCGCACGGTCGGCGCCGCCTCCGTGTTCATCGCGAACCTCGATGCCGAGAACCTGCCGGAGGCCGCCTGGGATGCCGGTGACATCCTGGCCGAGTGCCTCAACGATCTCCCCGAGGACACGCTGCACGATGCTCTCGAACTCGTGCGGCCGCTGGTGGTGAAGGATCTGGAGAACGCGAAGGACTGATGTTGCGGTGAGGCGTCAGGCGTGAGGGGTGTCCAGCGGTACTTCGCCTCACCCCTCACGGTCCCTTCCCCTCGAACGCCAGTATCTCGTTCGCCTTGATGATCGCGTCGGCGATCTCCTCCGTGGTGACCCGCTTCGCCATGGATTGTTCGCGGATCAGCCGATAGGCATCTTCCTCGCCGATGCTGCGGGTCTGCATCAGGATGGACTTGGCCTTGGCGATCTTGCGCAGGCCGGCGAGGCGCTGTTCGAGTTTGGAGACGTAGCGCTCGCGTTCGCGGCTGCGCTCCGCTTGCGACAGCGCGACGACTGCTGCCGATAGCAATCCGAAGGATTTGACCGGCGAGGCCACGATGCCCTGCGCATTGAGCCGCAGCACCGCCTCGATGATGATCGGGTTCTCGTAGTTCACGACGGCGATCACCGGCGGCAACGACTCGCGCCGCAGCCAGGCGGGTTCCATCGCGAGGGCGTCCGGGCGCACGGCGAAGAAAATGAGCCCCGTGTCCTCGGGCAGCTTCTCCTGGGGCGGCCAGAAGGCGCGAACCTGGCAGCCGATGCGATGCAGCTGACTGATGAGTTCCTGGCCGTCCGCGTCGTCGGGGTGAAAGACCACGACCTGCAGCGAACGCAGGTCCCGCAGCAGCGCCGGGGTCGGGCGAATGGGTTTGGACGGTGCGCCGGGCATCGGCTACGGTCGGTCGCTCACGCAGGCTTGCGTCATGGACTTCGGTCCTACGCGGTCTGCAGCTTGACGCGCACGCTCCAGTCCTCGAGCGTGTGGGACACCAGGTAGGGGTCCGGCCGCACCCAGGCGCGTGCCTGCTCGAGGATCTCGAACTGGCCGTCGGGTCCGCAGCGCCCGATGCGCGGCCGCAGATAGGTGTGGTGATTGTGTTCGTCGATCCGCACGCGTCCCTGAGGTGCCTCGAATTCGGAGCCCGGCAGCACGCGCAGCAGCGCATCGACATCACCCGGATCGACGCGGCGCATCGCGTTGGCCAGCACGTGGGTCTGGAAGTAGGCCGCTTCCCAGCACTGGTTGGCGACCTTGCCGTCACCGAATCGCCGGTGGAACGCTTCGACGCAGCGGCGATTGTTGTCCGTATCGATGGACTGGAAGTAGGGTGCCGAGGTGACGTGGCCTGCCGCGAACTGCGGACCCATCTGCTGCACTTCGGCCTCGCAGGTCGTGAGGCTCGCGATCGGCATCCGGGCCGGATCGAGACCGGCTTCCGCGTAGGTCTGGTAGAGCATCGCGGTGCCTTCGCCCACCACCGTGGAGAACACGAAGTCAGGCTGCAGGGTCTTGATCCGTTTCACCACTGCGCGGAAATCCTCGCGGCCGGCATCGAGCGGCAGGTACACCTCGCCCACCTTCTCGCCGCCGCCTTCGAGCACCAGGTCGCTCATGATCCGGTTCGACTCGTAGGGATAGAGATAGTCGGACCCGACCATGAACACGCGCGAACCGAAGGTGCGCATCATGAATTCGGCGAGCTGTACGCTGTTCTGGTTGGGCGCCGCGCCGGTGTAGATCACGTGCCGCGAATACTCGAAGCCCTCGTAGAGCGTCGGATAGAGCAGCAGCGCATTCCAGCGCTCGAGCGCGGCGAGGACCGCCTTGCGCGTGCTCGACATGTAGCAGCCGAGGATCACGCGCACGCCGTCCTCCACGATGAGCCGCTCGGCAAGCTGTCGATAGGCCGACGGTCGCGATTGGGGGTCGTAGCTCACGAGCTTCAGCTCGCGGCCGTGGATGCCGCTGGTCGCGTTGATCTCCTCCACCGCGAGCAGGGTGCCGAGGCGCTGCGACGTCTCGATCACGGACGTGACGCCGGTTTCGGAGAACAGCATGCCTACGCGGATCGGATCGGATGTGGTGTTGGTCATTGCGGCGTTCTTGTGCGAGGGGCCGGTGCGCCGGCATGGCGTGATCGTAAGGCATCTCCCGCGCCTTCGCGTCCCGCGCTGCATTGATGCACGGAATCGCGAGCGCGCACCAGATGCGAGCGCCGGATTTCGTTGTCGCGGTGCCGCGCAACCACACTCGAGTGTGATCGCCCAAGTGGCATCGAAGTGTTTTCGCACGTGGTTTCAGACATTTCGATCCTGCATGTTGCGACGCCGCGCGGCTCGATCGCAATGCTGGCCCCGCATTTGCATTGACAACGCAATGTCATCGGCGTAACTAGACACCTCCGGACATCAGGTGCGGGCAACAAGGAAGTTGCCCGGCCGACCAGGCAAAGAAGCCCGCTGGGTGGAGCGTCGCGCTCTATCCAGTCGGGCTTTTTTTACGTCCGGCGGGTTGGGGAGGGACGCGGGTGCGACCAGAGTGCACTCCGTGTTTCATGTTCGAGTGCCATTCATATAACGCGGACGCACTGTCCGCGACACAAGGAGAGACCGTGAGCAACTTCAACAGGCGTCAGTTCATCAAGACTTCCTCGGCGATTGCGGCGGCCAGCGCCCTGCCGTTTCCGATGCTCAACATCCGGACCGCGGGCGCCCAGGCGAACACGGTCAAGGTCGGCATCCTGCACTCCCTGACCGGCACCATCGCCATCGCCGAGAAATCGGTGGTCGATGCGGAACAGCTCGCCATCGAGGAGATCAACAAGGCCGGCGGTGCGATGGGCCAGAAGATCGAGGCAGTGGTGGAGGACGGCGCCAGCGACTGGCCCACCTTCGCCGAGAAGGCCCGCAAGCTGATCGAGAAGGACAAGGTCGCAGCGGTGTTCGGCTGCTATACCTCGGCCTCGCGCAAAGCGGTGCTGCCGGTGTTCGAGAAGTCGAAGGGCCTGCTGTACTACCCGACCTACTACGAAGGTCTCGAGCAGTCGCCCAACATCATGTACACGGCGCAGGAAGCCTCGCAGTCGGTCATCGCCGCGATGGACTGGCTGATGAAGAACAAGGGCAAGACCTTCTACATGATCGGCTCGGACTACATCTGGCCGCGCACGACCATCAAGATCGCCAAGGCGGTGCTGGCAAAGGGCGGCGGCAAGCTCGTGGGTGAAGACTACTACCCGCTCGGCCATATCGAATTCTCTTCGGCCATCAACAAGATCAAGGGCGCCAAGCCCGACGTCATCCTGAACTGCGTGGTGGGCGGCAGCAACGTGGCCTTCTTCAAGCAGCTGGCGGCGGCCGGCATCACCGGCAAGAACCAGACGGTGCTGTCGCTGGCCGTGTCGGAAGAAGAAGTCTCCGGCATCGGTGCCGACAACACGGCCGATACGCTGACCTGCATGGGCTACTTCCAGAGCCTGAAGAACCCCGCGAACGACAAGTTCGTGAAGGCGTTCAAGGCGAAGTACGGCGCCAACCGAGTCGTTGGCGACACTCTCGAGTGCGGCTACATCGGCGTGTATCTCTGGAAGATGGCGGCGGAGAAGGCCAAGAGCTTCGAGGTGGAGAAGGTGGTGGCGGCCTCGAGCAACCTCGAGATCGACGCGCCCGAGGGCAAGGTCAAGTTCCACGCGAGCAACCACCATCTGTGGAAGCACGCGCGCATCGGCGCCTTCCAGGCCGACGGACAGGTCAACATGATCTACGAGTCGCCGCTGATCGAACCGAACCCGTTCCCGAAGCTGTAACCGGGTCGTCGCAGAGAACGGACCGGCGCGGTCGCGCCGGTCCTTCCAGCACTTCATTCGTGCCGTTCGCGGAACTGGAAGCATGAATCTCGACATGATGGCGATGCAGGCCTTCACGGGCCTGAGCGTGTTCACGATCCTGACGCTGATGGCGCTCGGGCTCGCGATCGTGTTCGGCCTCATGGGCGTGATTAACATGGCCCACGGCGAACTGATGGCCATGGGGGCCTACACGACGTACTTCACGTCGATGTTCTTCGCGACTTACCTGCCGAGCCTGTTCGGCGTCTATTTCCTCGTCGGCATCGTGCTGGCGTTCTTCGTGACCTTCGTCTTCGGTTGGTTACTGGAACGAGGGTTGATCCGTTTCCTCTACAAGCGGCCGCTCGACACGATGCTCGCGACCTGGGGCCTGTCGCTCATCCTCCAGCAGCTCTTCCGCCAGTTCATCAACGCGAAGGAGGTGGAGGTCACCACCGTGTCGTGGCTGAAGGGTGCCTGGCAGGTGACCGAGAACGTGTCGCTGCCTTTGTCGCGCATCTTCATCATCGTGCTGGCGGTCGTGACGGCCGCGGCCGTCTACGCGTTCCTCTACCGTACGCGCTGGGGTCTGCGCATTCGCGCCGTGACGCAGAATCGCGCCATGGCCGGTGCGGCCGGGATCAACACCGAACGGGTCGATGCGTTCACCTTCGCCCTGGGCTGTGGTCTTGCCGGCATCGCCGGCAGTTCGTTCACGATGCTCGCCTCCACCGGTCCGACCACGGGCCAAGCGTACATCGTCGACACCTTCATCGTCGTCGTCTTCGGCGGGGTCGAGAGCCTGCTCGGTACCATCGCGTCGGCCTTCATGATCGGCCAGATGCAGGCGTGGTTCGAGTATTCGATGAGCGGTTCCATGGCGCGCGCCGGTATCCTGCTGCTGGTGATCGTGGTGCTGTATTTCCGGCCCAACGGGCTGTTCGCCACCAAGGTGCGCCGCGCGTGAACACGACCTCGATGGCTACCTCCGCTCCGCAGGCCACCGCATCCACGCCCCGAGGCAACAATCTCTGGGGTGTGGGCAGCTTCGTGCTGCTCGCCGCACTCCTGCTCGTGGTGTTCCCGCTCGCCATGGACGTGTTCCGGCTCGGGCTCGCGGCCAAGTACCTCTCGCTGGCGTTCTGCGCGGTGGGCATCGTCCTCGTGTGGGGTTACGGCGGCATCCTGAGCCTCGGGCAGGGGGTGTTCTTCGGGCTCGGCAGCTACTTCATGGCGATGTTCCTCAAGCTCGAGTCGGCCGGCAACGCCGACTCATCCTCGGGGACGGCGCTGTCGGCATTCTTCGGCACCGCCGGCTTGCCGGACTTCATGGCGTGGAACAGCGTCGAGGTGCTCCCGTGGTGGTGGGAGCCGTTCCATCACGTGAGCTTCACGATCCTCGCGATCGTGATCGGTCCGCCGCTGGTGGCCTTCGTGCTCGGCTACGCCAACTTCCGCAAGCGCGTCGGCGGTGTCTACTTTTCGATCGTGACGCTGTCGCTGGCGGCGATCATGGCCATCGTGATCATCGGCCAGCAGGGTTACACCGGCGGTGTGAACGGCATCACCGACTTCAAGACCTTCCTCGGCATGGACCTCGACACGGACCGGGCGAAGTTCGTGATGTACTTCATCACGGCGGGCCTGCTGCTCCTGTGCGTGCTGGTCGGCGCGTTCATTCTCCGCAGCCGCCTGGGCCGCGTGCTGGTGGCCATTCGCGACCGCGAGGATCGCGTGCGTTTCTCGGGCTACGACCCCGCGCTGTTCAAGGCCTTCATCTTCGCGGTGGCGGCGCTGTTCTCCGCGGTCGGCGGCGCACTGTTCACGATGCAGGTGGGGCTGGCCTCGCCGTCGCTGGTGGGCATCGTCCCGTCCGTGGAGATGGTCATCTACGCGGCGGTGGGAGGCAGGTTGTCGCTCATCGGTGCCGTCTACGGCGCGTTGCTGGTGGGGTGGGCCAAGACCTTCTTCTCCGAGAACTTCGTCGAGTTCTGGCCGTATTTCATCGGCGTGCTGTTCGTGGTCGTGGTGATGTTCCTGCCCACGGGGCTCGCGGGCCTGGTCGACAGACTGCGTGGGCGGTTCCTCCGCAACGAAGGACACTGAGCATGGCCGGCCTCATCCTCCAGGTGGATGGACTCACCGTCTCCTTCGACGGCTTCAAGGCCGTGGACAACCTCAACTTCTACGTGGAGCAGGACGAACTACGCTGCGTGATCGGCCCCAACGGGGCCGGCAAGACCACGCTACTGGACATGATCTGCGGCAAGACCAAGCCGACCTCCGGCACGATCAAGTTCAAGAACTACCGCTTGAACGAGATGATCGAGTACCAGATCACCCGTGCCGGCGTCGGGCGCAAGTTCCAGAACCCGTCGGTGTACGAGGATCTCACCGTGGCGGAGAACCTCGACATCTCGTGGCCGAAGCAGCGCAATGTGCTCGGCTCGCTGTTCTTCCGGCGCGACCAGGCCATGGCCGACAAGATCGACACGGTGGCGAGCCAGATCTTCCTGCGCGACCAGCTGGATACCAAGGCCGGGCTCCTGTCCCACGGCCAGAAGCAATGGCTCGAGATCGGCATGTTGCTCATGCAGGATCCGGAACTGCTGCTGCTCGACGAACCGGTGGCAGGCATGAGCGCGCGCGAACGCGAGCAGACGGCGGAGTTGCTCAACGGCATTTCGAAGGGGCGCTCGACCGTGGTGATCGAACACGACATGGCGTTCGTGCGCATGATCGCGCACAAGGTCACCGTGCTGCATCAGGGCAAACTCCTGGCAGAAGGCAGCATGGACCAGGTGCAGTCCGATCCGCGCGTGGTCGAAACGTACCTCGGCCACTAGTCCAGAGACCAGCATGAAACGGCCCCCACGCTCCCGTCGTTCGCTGGTCCACGGTCAGGCCTGCATGCCTGACCGCTTCGCCAGGCACGCGGCAGTCCGCAGGGACTGCCGCATGTCCAGGCTCAGCCCCAGGGGGGCGCGTCAGCGCCTTGGGGCGGCCCGGCGGCGCTGACATGTCGATGCTTTCGGTCTCCGCCCTCAACGTGTACTACGGTGACAGCCACGTGGTCCGCGGGGTCTCCTTCGACCTCTCCGCCGGCGAGACCATCGCCATCATGGGTCGCAACGGCATGGGCAAGACCACGCTGCTGAAGTCGCTGATCGGCCTTCTGCCGGCCCGCAGCGGCAAGGTCGTGCTCGACGGTCATGAACTCAACGGCGCGCGCACCTTCCAGCGCGTGGCGCTGGGCATGGGGTTCGTGCCGCAGGGGCGGATGATCTTTCCCTACCTGACGGTGGAGGAGAACGTGCTGACCGGCATGGAGAACGTGCCGGACAAGACCGTCCCGAAATGGATCTACGAGACCTTCCCGGTGCTCGAGGAGATGCGCATGCGCCGGGGCGGCAACCTGTCGGGCGGGCAGCAGCAGCAACTCGCCATCGCGCGGGCGCTGGTGTCGAACCCGAAGGTGCTGGTGCTCGACGAACCCACGGAAGGCATCCAGCCTTCCATCATCAAGGACATCGCACGCACGCTGAACCGCCTCAAGGAAGAGCGTGGTTTCGCGCTGCTGGTATCGGAGCAGGTGTTGTCGTTCGCGATGGAAGTGGCCGATCGCTTCCTGATCATCGAGAAGGGGGAGTTCGTCTACGAGGAAAAAAAAGGCGCGGTCGATACCGCGAAAATCCACGCCTATCTCACTGTGTGAACAGCGTGAGTCAGGACAGGGGCGTCCGCGCACGCATAGCAAGACGGTGGATCCCGTGATCCATCGATCCGATAAACGCTAGTCAGGAAGGAGTATCGAGCCATGATGCACGGAGACATATCCAGCAGTAACGACTGCGTTGGCGTCGCAGTCGTGAACTACAAGATGCCGCGGCTGCACACCAAGGCCGAGGTGCTCGACAACGCGCGCAAGATCGCCGACATGATCGTGGGCATGAAGGTGGGCCTGCCTGGCATGGACCTCGTGATCTTCCCCGAGTACAGCACCCACGGGATCATGTACGACTCGAAGGAGATGTACGACACGGCGTCCACCTGCCCCGGCGAGGAAACGGCGATCTTTGCCGATGCCTGCCGCAAGGCGAAGGTGTGGGGCGTGTTCTCGCTCACCGGCGAGCGTCACGAGGAGCACCCGAACAAGGCCCCGTACAACACGCTGATCCTGATGAACGACAAGGGCGAGGTGGTGCAGAAGTACCGCAAGATCATGCCCTGGGTGCCGATCGAGGGCTGGTATCCGGGCAACTGCACCTACGTCTCGGAAGGTCCGAAGGGGCTCAAGGTCTCGCTCATCATCTGCGACGACGGCAACTACCCCGAGATCTGGCGCGATTGCGCCATGAAGGGCGCGGAGCTGATCGTGCGCTGCCAGGGCTACATGTACCCCGCCAAGGACCAGCAGGTCATCATGGCGAAGGCGATGGCCTGGGCCAACAACTGCTACGTGGCGGTGGCGAATGCTGCCGGCTTCGACGGCGTGTATTCCTATTTCGGCCACTCGGCGATCATCGGCTTCGACGGCCGTACGCTCGGCGAGTGCGGTGAGGAGGACTACGGCATCCAGTACGCGGCGCTCTCCAAGGGTCTCATTCGCGATGCGCGCAAGAACATGCAGTCGGAGAACCACCTGTTCAAGCTCCTGCACCGCGGCTACACGGGCATGATCAATTCGCGCGAAGGCGACAAGGGCGTCGCTGCGTGCCCGTACGATTTCTACCAGAAGTGGATCACCGATCCGGAAGCCACACGTGAGATGGTCGAAGCCATGACGCGGACCACGGTCGGTACCGACGAGGCGCCGATCCCGGGAATTCCGAACCAGAAGGACGTGGTGCACAAGTGAAGCTGCGAGCCACTCGGCGAGGGGCCCCACCCATCGGGTGGGGATCGACGGTAAGGCGAGCGGCTTCGGCCGCCGACGTGATGAACATCGAATCGCGTCGGTGGTTCGGAGGCGGCGACGAAGATTAAGGCTCAAAGGCGGGAGACATGTCCGATCAGTATCATTTCGATATGTCTTTCGCCCCCTGTCTAGAGCAGTCAACATGCTGAAGATGACCCAGGTGCTCGGCACCGCGTCCGAGCCCCATCTCGCAGAACGACTGCATGCGTTGTCCCATCGGGGCGCCGTGGAGTACGTGACGCTTCGCCGGGAGGACACCTCGCGTCGTCGGCTGCACGTCTTCACCGATCGCGGGACCGAGGGCGCGATCATTCTCGATCGCAGCGAACGTCTTGCAAACGGCGCAGTGCTCCTGCTCGAGGAAGGGCGGGCGGTCGTCGTACGCCTCGAGGAAGCGCCCTGGTTGGCACTGGAAGCCCGCGACGCGGCTGCCGCACTCGAACTGGGCTACTTCTGCGGCAACATGCACTGGAAGGTCCGCTTCGTGGGCGACTACCTGCACGTGTCGTTGCAGGGTCCGCGCGAGGACTATCTCGAACGTCTCTCGCACCTGATCGCCGACGGTCGCGTCAGCGTGGTCGGCAATGAGTGACGTCGCGATCGCGCTGGCGGCGCTCCAGCTCGGCGACAGCTTCTTTCCGAGCGGCGGAACGTCGTTCTCCTGGGGACTCGAAACCCTGCGGGCGGACGGCCTCGTCCGGACTTCGGGTGATGTGGAATCGCTCGTGGCAGGACAGCTCGAGCGGCGCTGGGCCGGCTTCGATCGGCCCGCCGTGATTGCCGCGCACGCAGCCACAGGCGATCTCGACCGCGTGTGTGCGATCGATCGAGAAGTCGATGCGGTCACGCTGGCGCGCGAGGCGCGCGAAGGTGCAAGGCGCGTGGGCGCCGCAGTGTTGAAGGTGCACGAAGGGATGGGCACGGCTGGCGCTGCCGAGTATCGCGCGCGAATCGGCGAGGGCGGCGCTTTCGGGCAGATGGCGGTGGTGCAGGGCTTCATCGCCCGGGCCAGCGGTCTGGATGCGGAGACGGCGTGCGCGCTCTCGGCGCATCAACTCGTGTTGAGCATCGTGAGCGCCGCGCTGCGTCTGGGTCTGCTGGGTCACGTGGATGCGCAGCGGATTCTCGCGGGACAGCGCGAACGTGTGGGCGAACTGATGTCGCAACCCTGCCCCGAAGTGTTCGAGCTGCATGCCTATGCGCCGGCGGCCGAGATCGCGATGATGCGTCACGAGACCGGCAGCGGGCGGATGTTCGCGAGTTGATCGATCAGGAAGTTATCGAAGTAAGTAAACGCATGCACCACATAGGACACAGAGGTACACAGAGGAGGGTCGAGGAAAAACCGAGATCATTGCTGCAGTTCCTCTGTGATCCTCTGTGTCCTCTGTGGTGAAAGCGGTTCATTGCCAGACGCGCCTGGCAGCGACAGCAGTTACATCGACAGTCGAAGAATGAAGGCAACAACATGCTCCTGACACCGACCGAACTGGAACGCCTCACGATCTACACCGCCGCGGAACTCGCGCGCAAACGCCGGGCGAAGGGCCTCAAGCTCAATCACCCGGAAGCGACGGCCATCATCGCGGACGAGATTCTCGAAGGCGCGCGCGAGGGGCGCGGCGTGGCCGAGCTGATCGGCTTCGGCTCCACGCTGCTCACTACCGACGACGTCATGCCGGGGGTCGCGGACATGATGCCGATCCTGCAGGTGGAAGCGACGTTTCCCGACGGCACCAAGCTGGTCACGGTGCACGACCCGATCCGGCCGGGGAAGAAGGCGGTGGACAAGGCCATGACGCCTGGGGAGTTGTTCCCGGCCGAAGGCGACATCGAGATCAACGCCGGGCGGCGCAAGGCCACGATCCGTGCGGTCAATACCGGCGACCGACCGATCCAGATCGGCAGCCACTACCATTTCTTCGAAGCCAATCGTGCTCTGGAATTCGATCGCGCGGCGGCCTTCGGCATGCATCTCGACATCCCGGCAGGTACCGCGGTGCGCTTCGAACCCGGCGAGGCGAAGGAAGTGACGCTCGCGACCTTCGGCGGGACCGGCGAGATCCATGGGCTGAATTCGCTCACCAACGGCTCGACCACGAGCGAGCTCAGCAAGGAAGCGGCGCTGCGGCTGGCTCGGGAACGGGGGTTCAAGGGGGCATGAATACTTCTGAAAGCGCTCAACGCGGAGGACGCGGAGGACGCGGGGGAAGGCAAAAGCAGCAATGGTTGCGTACGACACGCGCAGGCCGGAGCGCGATGTTCGGGGCCGAGTGCGCTTTCGGGTTTACCTCCGCGTCCTCCGCGTCCTCCGCGTTGAGCGCTTTGCAGTAGCAGGTACGAGAGGAGTACTCCAGTGGCAAAGATGTCCAGAAGGGAATACGCGCAACTCTACGGCCCCACCACCGGTGACGGCGTGCGGCTCGGAGACACGTCGCTGATCGCGGTCATCGAGCACGACTACGCGGTGCCCGGCGACGAATGTCTCCATGGCGGCGGCAAGACGCTCCGCGACGGGATGGGGCTCACGCCCGGCTACGACAGTGCGGCCGGCGCGCTCGACATGCTGATCTCGAACGTGGTGATCATCGATCCGGTGCTGGGTGTCGTGAAGGCCGACATCGGCATCAAGGACGGTCGCATCGTCGGCGTCGGCAAGGGCGGCAATCCCGCGACCATGGATGGCGTGCATCCCGAGCTGATCTGCGGCGCCGCGACGACGGTGCGCGACGGCGAGGGGCTCATCGCCACGCCGGGTGGTATCGACGTGCACGTCCACTTCGACTCGGCACAACTGGTCGAGCATGCGATCTCGTCGGGACTGACGACCATGATCGGCGGCTCTCTCGGGCCCATCACCGTGGGGATCGACTGCGGCGGTGCGTGGAACGTCGGCAAGATGTTGCAGTCGGCCGAGCAGTGGCCGATGAATTTCGGTTTTCTTGGGCGCGGCAATTCTTCGAAGCCGCGTTCGCTCCTGGACCAGATCTCGGGCGGCTGCCTGGGTCTCAAGATCCACGAGGACTGGGGCGCCATGCCGGCGGTGATCGACACGTGTCTCTCGGTGGCCGATGACCTGGACTTCCAGGTGCAGTTGCATACCGACACGCTGAACGAATCGGGCTTCCTCGAGGACACGCTGGCCGCCATCAAAGGCCGCACGATCCACATGTATCACACGGAAGGTGCCGGAGGCGGGCACGCACCGGACATCATCGCCGTGGCCGGCCGGATGAACTGCCTGCCTTCTTCGACCAACCCCACCAATCCCTATACCGTGAACACGTTCGACGAGCATCTCGACATGATCATGGTTTGCCATCACCTGAACCCCGCGGTACCCGAAGACGTGGCGTTCGCGGAAAGCCGCATCCGGGCTCAGACGATCGCGGCGGAAGATGTGCTGCACGACATGGGCGCCATCTCGATGCTCGGCTCCGACAGCCAGGGCATGGGTCGCATCAACGAAGTGATCTGCCGCACCTGGCAGCTCGCCTCGAAGATGAAGGACCAGTTCGGCCGACTCCCCGAGGAGAAGACGAAGATCGGCGACAACGAACGCATCAAGCGCTACATCGCGAAGTACACCATCAACGCGGCGCGCACCTTCGGCATCGACGCGCACATCGGTTCGCTCGAGAAGGGCAAGCTCGCCGATATCGTGCTGTGGCGGCCTGCCTTCTTCGGCATCAAGCCAGAGCTCACGGTGAAGGGCGGCTTCATCGTGTGGGCGGCCATGGGCGATTCGGCGGCATCGCTGATGACCTGCGAGCCGATCCTCATGCGTCCTCAGTGGGGCGCGTTCGGCCAGGCCAAGCAGCCGCTGTCAGCGTGTTTCGTGAATCCTGCGGCGGTGGAGGCGGACATCGCGGGCCAGCTCGGCCTGCGCAAGCAGATGCTCGCATCGCGCGGGACCCGAAAGCTCAACAAGTCGCACATGCTCCACAATACGGCCTGCCCCAACATCACCGTGAACCCGCAGACCTTCGACGTGAAGGTCGACGGCAAGGTGATCACCTGCGAACCGGCGAAAGTCGTGCCGCTGGCGCAGCGGTACATGCTGCGATAGTCACTACAACTTCGTCACAGAACGTCATTCAACACGAAGGACACGAAGGAACACGAAGGAAGGCAGAAGCGTCGCACCGGGTCTTGCCATTGATTTCCTTCGTGACCCTTCGTGTCCTTCGTGTTGATGGAAGTGCTCTTGAACTGGCAAATCATGAATAGCGTCATCCCCGGCAGCCTCGCTCCTCAATCGACGAACAGAACCACGACCGCCGCGCGCGTCGGCATCGGCGGCCCGGTAGGCTCCGGCAAGACCGCGCTGCTGGAGCAGCTGATTCCGCGTTTCATCGCGCGCGGTACGAACCTGGCGGTGATCACCAACGACATCGCCACCAAGGAGGACGCCGAGCGCGTGCGGCGCAGCGGCCTGATCGCGCCCGAGCGAGTGCTTGCCGTGGAAACGGGCGCGTGCCCGCATTCGGCCATCCGCGAGGATCCGACGCTCAACATGCAGGCGGCCGACGACCTGGATGCGGCGTTTCCCGGTCTCGAGCTGATCCTCATCGAGTCGGGCGGCGACAATCTCGCGTCCTCGTTCTCGCTCGACCTGGTGGACTACTGGCTGTTCGTGATCGACGTGGCCGGGGGTGACGACATTCCCCGCAAGCGCGGCTTCGGCGTGCTGACGTGCGACCTGCTGGTGATCAACAAGACCGACCTTGCGCCGTACGTGAAGACCGACCTGCCGCGCATGGTCCGTGAAGCAGGCGAAGTCCGCGACGGCCGGGCGGTGCTGCTGACCAATTGCGCGACGGGCGAAGGTGTCGATGCCATCGTCGATCATCTCGCGCGCGAAGTTCTGTTCGACCGCTGACGGGCCTGCATTGAAACTAGACGATCTCACGACGACCACGCCGGCGCACCTGGACCTCGCGTTCGAGCGGGCGCCCGGCGGTGCCACGACGCTGAAGCGCCAGCACGTCGCTTATCCGTTCCACGTGGGCAGGGTGCTGCATCTGCCCGGTGATCCCGTGGGCCTCGCGAGTGTCTACCTCCAGTCCTGCTCCGGCGGATTGTTCCAGGGCGAACGGCTCGGGCTTGCGGTGTCCGCCGGCGACGGTGCCCAGGTGCACCTCACCACGGCCGCGTCGACGATCGTGCACGCGATGACCGCCGGCCACGCGGAGCAGGCGTTGCGCATCGACGCGGGTGCCGGGTCTCTGGTCGAGTACTGGCCGGACCCGCTGATCCTGTTTCCCGGAAGTCGCCTCGATACGCGTCTGAGGATTCGAGCGCACACGGGGGCCACGGTGATCGCCGGCGAGAGCTTTCTTCTCCACGACCCCGGCGCGGGCGGGGAGGCCTTCGACTGGATGCGGTCGGAAACGCGCATCGAGGACGAGGACGGTCGCCTGCTCGCCGTGGATCGCTTTCGGGCGGAAGGCCGTGCGATCGTCGCCGCCCAGCCCGGCATCAACGGCGCGTTCGCGCTGCAGGGCACCGTGCTGGTGGTGCATCGAACGGACCCTGCGGCGGCGCTCGGCGCACTGCGCGGCGCGATCCACGATTCACCGGATGTCTACGCGGGCGCTTCGCTGCTGCCCGGGCACTGTGGCGCATGGATGCGCGTGCTGGCGCGCGACGCGATCGCGCTGCGTGCGATGATGCGCGAAGCGTGGACCGCGATACGCGTGCTCGCCACGGGCACCAACCCGGGACTGCGCCGGAAGTGAACCCATCTCAGAGACCGGAATTTCCATGAGCAACATGAGTGTCCCCGCCGGTGTGATCGACCAGTACCGCATCCACGCCGAGCCCTACTACCGTGCCACCGGACAGGAGATCGGCCTTTACGAAGCCGCCTACGCCGCACGCCTGCCGATGATGCTCAAGGGCCCCACCGGCTGCGGCAAGACGCGCTTCATCGAGTACATGGCGTGGAAGCTCGGCAAACCGCTGGTCACGCTCGCGTGCAACGAGGACATGACGGCCTCCGATCTCGTCGGCCGCTATCTGCTGGATGCCGAGGGTACCCGCTGGCAGGACGGACCGCTGACGCTCGCGGCCCGCTACGGCGCCATCTGCTATCTCGACGAAGTGGTCGAGGCCCGGCAGGACACCGCGGTGGTGATCCATCCGTTGACCGACGCGCGTCGCAGCCTGCCGCTGGAGAAGAAGAACGAGCTGGTGCAGGCGCACCCCGACTTCCAGCTCGTCATCTCCTACAACCCCGGCTACCAGAGCATCCTCAAGGATCTCAAGCAGTCCACCAAGCAGCGTTTCGGCGCGCTGGATTTCCACTATCCCGAACGCGCCATCGAGATCGAGATCGTGGCGCACGAGTCGAACGTTTCGGCGGAGATCGCAGGGCGGCTCGTCTCCGTCGGCGAGAAGTCACGCAACCTCAAGGGCCACGGCCTGGAGGAAGGCGCTTCGACGCGCATGCTCATCCATGCCGGCCATCTCATCGCGCGCGGCATCGATCCGGTGTCGGCATGTCGGGTGACGCTGGTACAGCCGATTACCGACGATTTGGATATGCGGGACGCTCTCGATTCGGTCGTGACGACTTTTTTCTGAGGCACAAACTCCCTCCCCCGCCTCTTGGCGGGGGAGGGTTGGGGAGGGGGCACCGGCTAGGAGATCTCCGAGGTCAACGAATCCCACCGATAAGGCCCGCCGGCCGAAGACAGGATTTCGTCGCTCAGCAGGTCGGCGGCGCTTTCGCCGTCGTTTTCGACATCCATGGCTTCGAGCAGCAGATATTCCTCGACGACCTGCGCGGTGCGTGAAGCTGCGATCAGTGACTGCATGACGTTCTCCTCCGGGTTTGAACTGGATTGATCAGGTGCGATTCGCGCGCGGGACGAAGGGAACCTTGCCGCGATGTCGCCTTGTTCGATGGATAGCAGTCTAGGAACTGTGTCCGGGACGTGCTGCTAACTGTTTGCTAAGGGCTTCCTAAGAGTTTCGTAACGGCCGCCGTGCCGCTGGCCCTGGACGAGGTCGGCGGCAGGGTCTGACGCCGACTCTGCTGCCATGGGTAGAGGCGTCGCTTATCATTGGCGACAGCCTCATCCGGCCCAGGCATCCCGGGCATCGGGCCCGGCTAGTCACGGCAACCATGGAATGTGCGGGAATTGAACGTTCAGGCTGAGCTCTCCCGGTCCTCTCCAGGCGCCGATGGCGGTGTCGTTTTCACCGATGTCCGCAAGCGCCTGGTCCTCTATCTGCGCGCGCTGTGGGACCGGGGCACGGAACTGCGGGCATTTCCGTCGGCGCTGGAGGCGAGTCGTCCGTACATCACGCCGCTCGGCATCCATTTGCCGGAGGCGTACCGAGCGGCGACCGGACGGACGGGCGTCGACCTGTATCGGGCGGCGACAGCCCACGCCGTGGCGCATCTGCTGTTCTCACCGAAGCAGCCGATGAAGCGGGGCAGCCTGCGGCCGGTCCAGGTCGTCCTGACCGGACTGCTGGAGGACGCGCGCGTCGAGTTGCTCGCCTGCCGCGAGCTGCCAGGACTGCGACGCCTCTGGCTCACCTTCCACGAAGCGCGTGCCGATGGCGGAGCGGCGACCTTCGCCGGCCTCGCGGTGCGCCTCGCCCGCGCGCTGCTCGATCCGGACTATCAGGACGACAATCCGTGGGTGAGCAAGGGCCGCGCGCTGTTCCTCGATCCGGCCAACGATCTGTCGGATCCGGGGATCTGCCGCCACCTCGGGTCGCTGCTCGGCAACGACATCGGCCAGATGCGTCTCCAGTTCAATGCGAAGACCTGGGTGATCGAACCGCTGTACCGCGACGACAACAGCCATCTCTGGGAGCCGGACGGCTCGGACGACGGCCTGATGCTGGAAGAGGAAGTGATGCTGGTCCAGCCAGAACTGGTGGAATCCGAGAACGGCGACACGCTCGAGGACCCCGACGCCGGAGAAGTGGAACGGGGCCTGAAGCCGGTGGGCGCGGATTCGCCGGACGAGGAAAGTCCGGCGCTCGCCGACTTTCTGCGCACGGCGAAATACCACGAGTGGGACTACCTCATCGGCGCCGCGCGGCCCCAGTGGTGCACGGTCCAGGAGCAGCGCCCGGAGCCCGGGGATCCCGAGCTGATCGATGCGATCCTGTGGCGCAACGAGGATCTGGTCCACCGGCTCGATCGGCTGATCCGCGGCAACGAACTGCGCAAGCCGGTGCGCGTGCGCAAACAGATGGACGGCGACCGGTTCGATCTCGATGCGATGATCAGCGCGATGCTCGACGTGCGAACGCACCGTACACCCGATCCGCGGTTCCATATCCGCGTCGACCGTCGTGAACGGGACCTGTCGGTGCTGGTGCTGCTCGACCTGTCGGAATCCACCAACGATCTCGTCAAGGCCTGCAATGCGAGCGTGCTCTCCCTGGCGCGCGAGGCGACGGTGCTGCTGGCCCATGCCATGGAGCGGATCGGCGACCAGTTCGCCATCCACGGGTTCTGCTCGAACGGTCGGCACGAGGTGCGCTACCAGCGCTTCAAGGATTTCGGCTGGCCCTTCGACGAGCACGTCAAGGCAAGGCTGGCCGGCATGCGCGGCGAGCTGTCGACGCGCATGGGCGGCGCGATCCGCCACGCGACCGGGTGGCTCAAGGCCCGGCACAGCGACCGCAAGCTGATCCTGCTCATCACCGACGGCGAACCGCACGACATCGACGTCCACGACGCCAAGTACCTGATGTTCGATGCGAAGAAAGCCGTGGACGAGGCCAGTCGCGCCGGCATCCTCACCTATTGCATGAGCGTCGACCCCAGGGCGGACGAGTATGTCAGCCGCATCTTCGGCGTGCGCAACTACATGGTGGTGGACCACATCGACCGGCTGCCGGAGAAGCTGCCGGGGTTGTACCTGCGCCTTACTCGCTGAAGTACGCAAGTACCGCTCAGTCGTAGCGCTTTCGGGTCGCGCGCGCCTCTGAAGTGGGGAAGGGTGCGAGAGCCGTCTCCGATCGGCCCATGCCTGGTGACGGCCCGCCTGCGGCGAGGGGCCGCTTGGCGCCACTTGCGATCCACAGGCAATCGGTAAGGCATTTGTAAGTTCCCGACTGTTAGATTTGCTCGCAGGGACATGCCCGAAGCTAGGCAGGTTCCGAAGCCCTGCTGTTCGCCTGCGACTCGCATGAATGCCGCGCCGGGCCGCAGCGCCTGCTTCAAATTCAACAAGATCAAGAAGACACCCAATACCAATCCGACAGGAGCTATCCCAATGACGCGTACTTTTGCCAAGCAGGTTCTGGCGCTGGCGGGGCTGAGCCTCGCTGCCTTCTCGTCCCATGCGGAGATCAACCTCGAACTCAACCGGGTGATCGCACCCAGCGCGCCGGCCTCGGCCGCGCTCCCATGGGTCAACGTTCGTGCCTACGAGCTCGACGGCTTCGAGCCGCTCAAGCACTCGGTGGAGTTCCAGATCACGACCAATCAATCGACTTTCGATGATCCTCCTCTGGGCGGGGACTGCTGTCCCATTCCCGGTCGAGGCAATCTCGGGGCCGGCGAAATCCTTCGCTCCATCTCGCTCACGATCAATCCGTCGCTGCTGTCGGTGCCGGGTTCCTCACTGCTCGTGCAATGGACCGGCGAACCCGTGGTGATCTACAACGACGTCTTCCCCGACGCGGGTCAGAAGCCGTCGAACATCACGGTATCGAGCAATCCTGCCGCCACGGACTACGACATCACCGTAACCTTCGCCGAGGGTACCAACGTCACCCACTCGAAGCTGCTCGCGAGCTACTTCGTCAACGGCGTGGCCACGGAGCTGAATGACTACGATCTCGCGTTCACCAACAGCACGGGCTACTCGGCGCTCGCCGTCATCCAGTATTCGAACGGAGGGTTCGGCGTGATCGGCGCGGTTCCCGAGCCGGGCACTTACGCCATGCTGGGCCTCGGCCTGCTGGGAGTGGGCTTCGCCGTGCGGCGCCGCCAGCGCTGACACCGGTAGTCGCTTCGTCTGACGACGGCTACCCCAGGGTAGCCGTCGTCGCGTTGGTGGCCGGCTGGAGCTTTCCGGCCGCGGCGCCATCTTCCCGGGCCAGAGCGACCGGCGTCAGCCAGCCGCGGTCGCGTGCATCCTCGCCACGCACGGCCGCGAAGTATGCGGATTGCAGCGCCTGCGTGACCGGCCCCGGCTTGCCGTCGCCGATTCGCCGACGGTCCAGTTCCACCACGGGCGTGATCTCCGCGGCGGTACCGGTGAAGAACAGCTCATCGGCGATCCAGGCCTCGTCGCGCGTGATGCGCTTGCGGCGCAATTCCAGCCCCGATTCCGCAGCGAGCGCGTGGACGGTACGGCGCGTGATGCCGTCGAGCGCCGAGGCGGTGTCGGGTTCGAACAGGATGCCATCGCGGACCAGGAACACGTTCTCGCCGCTGCCTTCGGCGACGAAGCCGTCGGTGTCGAGCAGCAGCGCTTCGTCGTAGCCGTCGGCGCGTGCCTCGCGGCAGGCGAGGATGGAGTTGGCATAGGTCGAGACCGATTTCGATCGGCACATCTGCACGTTTACATGGTGACGCTGGAACGAAGAGGTCTTCACGCGGATGCCGCGCTCGATGGCCTGCGGTCCCAGGTAGCTGCCCCAGGTCCAGGCAGCGATCGCCACGTGGGTGCGCGCACCGACCGGATCGATGCCGAGCTTCTCGGGGCCGAGGAACACCAGCGGGCGCACGTAGGCATCGGCGAGACCGTTGCGTCGCACGGCTTCCACCTGCATGGCTGCGAGAGTATCGGCATCGAAGGGCACTTCGATCTGCAGGATGCGCGCGGAATCCATCAGGCGCCGCGTGTGGTCGTGCAGGCGAAACACGTTTGTTCCGCGCGGTCCCGAGTAGGCCCGCACGCCTTCGAAGACGGCGAGCCCGTAGTGCAGCGTATGGCTCATCACATGAGTGCCGGCCTCGCGCCACGGCAGCCACTCGCCGTCGAGCCAGATCCAGCCGTCGCGGTCGGAGGTGATCATGGCGCCTCCCTTGCTGGCCGAAAGCCCGCGAGCGCCATCGATGCGGCGCTCGTGTTCACCCGGACGATCTCCAGGGTCGCGTCGCGCAAGGCCTCCACCACGACCTGGCCGCGAGAGCGCACGCGATGGCGATCACCAGCCCCGAGGAAGAAGTCGGCGGTGATGCCCTCCTCGGTGATCCAGAGCTGGCCGCCGGCGCACCGGATTTCGGTGCCTTCGGCGCCGCGCAGATGCAGCAGACCGCTTTTTGTGAGTTTCATGACCGGAACCCTCCGTGACGATGCTCCGAACGATCGTGAAGAGAGGCACCCGGGGCCTGTGCTGGCTTCGCCCGCCGCCGGCCCATTGCAGTGATGCGCATCTCGGGTTCCGACTGTAGGCAGGACGATGCCACCATGACAGATATAGAATCCGAGTTTGTTCTACGGTACAGATGCATGGGCGCGGATCTGTTATGCCCGGTCCGAAGGGCTTCTGTGCCGTCTCGAACGTCCCGCACCGGAGCAACATCCGAAGCATGAATGCGCCCGACCCCGAATTCGTCTATCTCCAGCTGGCACAGCGCTATGCGGACGCCATCGGCAGCGGCGCGCTCGCGCCGGGCGAGCGATTGCCGTCGGTGCGGACGCTGGCGGTGCGTGAGCGGGTGAGCGTCGCAACCGCGCTCGCGGCCTATCGCCACCTGGAGAATCGGCGCCTGGTGGAGGCGCGGCCCAAGTCGGGCTACTTCGTGCGGCTGCGACCGCCGCGCCTGCCGGAGCCGGAGTCCCGTGCGGTGAAGCGGGCGCCCGCCTTCGTCGGCGTGAACCAGCTGGTGATGGAGATCCTCGATGCTTCGCAGGATCCCGATGTCGTGGCGCTGGCCGCGGCATGCCCGAGCAGCGAGCTGTTTCCGGCGGCGAAACTGCAACGGATGCTCGCGGCTCGCGCACGTCGACGACCGGAGACCCTGTCGGAGTACCGCATGTCCACAGGGGCCGAGTCGCTACGGCATCAGATCGCGCGCCGCGCCGTCGGATATGGCTGCCGCATCGAGCCGGAGGAGATCGTGATCACCAATGGCTGCATGGAGGCGCTGAACGTCGCGTTGCGTGCCTTGGTGAAGGCCGGCAGCGTCGTGGCGATCGAATCGCCCACCTACTTCGGCGTGCTCCAGATCATCGAGAGCCTGGGCCTCAAGGCGCTGGAGATTCCCACCAGCCCGCGCACCGGACTTTCCATCGAAGCGCTCGAACTCGCCACGCGCAAGCCCGGCGCCGTGAGCGCTCTCGTGGTGATGCCCAATTTCAGCAATCCGCTCGGTTGCCTCATGCCCGACGCCCACAAGAAGCGCATGGTCGAGTTGATGGCCGAGCGCGGTATTCCGGTGATCGAGGACGACATCTACGGCGATCTGCACTTCGGCGAGCGACGGCCGAAGCCGGCGAAAGCGTGGGACCGCACCGGCAACGTGTTGCTTGCCTCGTCGTTCACGAAGACGGTGGCGCCGGGCCTGCGCGTAGGCTGGATCGCGCCTGGTCGATGGTTTCCGCAGGTGTCGATGCTGAAATTCATCAGCACCATCTCGACAGCGGAACTGGGGCAGGAAGTCATCGCCGAGTTCCTCGCGAACGGCGGCTACGATCATCACCTGCGGCGGCTGCGACGCGCGTTTCGCGAGCAGGTCGCGCGCATGACCGATGCGATCGAGCGGCACTTTCCGCCCGAAACGCGGGTGACCCGGCCCGTGGGCGGCTTCGTGCTATGGGTCGAATTGCCGCCGGCCGTGGATGTTCTCGAGCTGTTTCAGGCGGCTGCCGAGAAGGGCGTCAGCCTCGGACCCGGTGTCATCTTCAGCCCGACAGGCCGCTACACCCACCATCTGCGCGTGAGTTGCGGCTTTCCCTGGTCCGACCGGCTCGAGGCGGCGGTCAGGGATGTGGGCATCTCAGCCAAGCACCTCGCTGCCTGATTCACCCAGGCGGGCGTGGTCCGCGCCAGGTTCAGTTCGCTTCCTCCCCCGCGAGTTCCAGGAGCGGGTGATCGGTGCCGGTCCGTGCCATGCCGGCGATCATGAGGTTGTGCAGGTAGTACGCACGTTCGCGTACCGGACGCCAATCGATGTTCGGGTCGGTACCCTTGGCGATGTGCAGAGAGATCACGCCGTGCAGGCCGGCCCATAGCGTCTGCGCGATGAGCTCGGCGTCCTTCAGATCCTCGCGGAAGGCGCCGGCGTCGATGCACTGCTGCACGACGGTCAGAAACAGGCCGTAGGAATCGGTATCCGGATCGGCGTGCTTCTCCACGAGCATGGAATCGTCCGGCGAGAGCAGCGGCGTCATGAACATCAGCCGGTAGTGGTTGGGTTGCTCCAATCCCATGGCGATATAGGCGCGGCCGAAACTCTTCAGGCGCTCGAGCGGCGTCAGTTCAGCCATGCTGGGGCGAAAGGCCGACATCATCGCGGCGATGTCCTCCTCGCACAGGGCCCGGACCATCTCGTCCTTGTCGGAGAAGTACTTGTAGATGGTGGCAGGGCAGTACTCGATGCAGTCGGCCACCTTGCGCAGCGTCACCGCGTCGTAACCCTCTGTCGCGAATAGATTTCTCGCCGCATCGAGGATCCGGGTCCGCATCTCTTCGCGCTCTCGTGCGCGTCGTTCTGTCACGCCCATGGCAGTAGTGAACCCCAGTAATGGAATAAAAGTGTTGACATTATAAACACTGTTTACTATTCTGTCACCGTTCGTTCAGCGATCGTGATCTACAAGCTACTCATGTGTCATACGTTACAGAACTTCGAGTGACTTGCCAAATTACTGAACGAAAGGACTTTTCTGAAGGTAGTTCACGCGGTGAGTACTTGCTCGCAGCGCTTCCCGGGCGGTCAACGGGATACCGATGGAAGTCCGACGGTGCGGCCCAACCCGGAACCGCGCTGCCGATGCCGGCTCACCGCCGACCAATCCCCGGGCATAGCGAAGTGCCAAATCCAAGGAGTGTTGCCATGAAATCGATCCGTACCCAAGCCACCGTCATCGCTGCCATCGCCGCCCTCGGTTTTGCCGCGACGGCTGCCGCCGAGGAAAGCACCCTCGTGAAGTCGCGCGTCTACCTGGAAGCCCAGGACTGGACCGGCGGCGGCGCCCCGGACTCCGCCTTCACCAAGGCGTCCGTCCTGAAGTCCCGCAAGTTCGATACCGTCGCCAACGACACGATCGCCGGTCCGGCCGCTGCCCAGAGCACCCAGGTCGTGCGCACCCTGTCGTGGGACAACGCCCCGGCGTGGGTTGCCCGCGAAGGCGGCCCGTCGGTCGCGCCGGTTTCGCAGGTCGCTGGTTCGAAGCGCGCATCCAACTGATGTCCTTCGGCGGGTGACGCGGGTCTCCTCCGCGTCATCCCCGAAGTCATCCCGACAATCCCCAAGGAGCCCGTCATGAACACCCTCACATTCCCCCGTACCCGGATTCTCGATGCCGGGCTGGTTCTCGGTGCAATCCTCGCTGCGCTGACTGCCCTGTCCCCGACCGCGCACGCTGCGCAATCCGGTGCCGGGTTCGATCGTCCTGCCAGCCATGACGTGCGCGATACGCGTTCGAGCGGCCCCGTTGGCGCTGTCGCCGTAGTCCGCACCGGAAACGCGAACACCGTGATCGCCCGCGACGTGCGTTGCGATATTCGCGACGTCTGCAGCGAAACGCCGCCCATCGCCGTGAAGCCGGCCGCTGAGCGCGCGGACGCGAGCGCCCGCAACCCGGCCTGCGACGTGCGCGATGCGTGCACGAGCACGGGCACGCCGTTCGCCAAGGTCGACGCCGCGGTGCACTACACGCGCGATACGACCGGTGGCACCGTCACCCGGTAACGCATGTCCGGCGGCCCGTGGCCGTCACTGTTTCAAGTCGTCTCCTCCCCCTTCGCCCCGTGCGCCGAGCCCATCCCCGGGCTTACGCCGGGGCTCATTTTTTTCGGCGTGCCTCTAAACTGACGCATCGATTCAGTGGAGTGCACAGATGACCGAACCCGTCCCGAATGTCCAACCCGCCGAGCCTTGCGTGCTCGTGATCTTCGGGGCCTCGGGCGATCTCGCGCAGCGCAAGCTCATCCCGGCGCTCTACAACCTGTATCGCAACGGCTTTCTCCCCGACCGGTTCGCGGTCGTGGGTGTGTCCGGTTCATCGCTCACGGACGAGCAATTCCTGGAACGCGTCAACGAGTCCGTGCGTCGCCACTGTGCCGACTGCACGGACCTCGCGTTCACCAGCACCAGCGGCCACCGATTCCACTACCTGGGTGGCCGCATCGAGGCCAACGACACCTACGTCCGGCTGAAACAACGACTCGACTCCGTGCATGCGGAGCATGGCACGCGCGGCAATACGGTGGTCTACCTCGCGACGCCACCCGACCATTTCGCTGCCATCGCCGAAGGCCTGAAGGCGGCCGGCATCGTCTCGAACGGATCGAACGGCGCCGGCTGGATCCGGCTCATCGTCGAGAAGCCGTTCGGGCGCGACCTCGATTCCGCGCGCGAGCTGAACCGCCGCCTGCTCGCGTGTTTCCAGGAATCCCAGATCTACCGCATCGATCACTACCTCGGCAAGGAGACGGTGCAGAACCTGCTCGCGTTCCGCTTCCTGAACGGAATCTTCGAGCCCATCTGGAACCGCAACTACGTGGACCACGTGCAGATCACGGTCGCGGAAATGCTCGGCGTCGAGAACCGCGGTCGCTACTACGAGAGCTCGGGCGCGCTGCGCGACATCGTGCAGAACCACGTGTTCCAGGTGCTGTGCCTGATCGCGATGGAGCCGCCGTCCTCGCTCGCGAACGAGGAGGTGCGCAACGAGAAGCTGAAGGTGCTGCGTGCCATGCGCCGGCCGCAGGGCGAAGACCTCCTGCGCAACGCGATCCGCGGTCAATACGGAGCAGGCACGCTCGACGGCGAGACCGTGGCGGGCTATCGCGACGAGGCGCATGTCGCGCCGGAGTCCGCGACCGATACCTTCGCCGCCCTGAAGCTCGACATCGACAACTGGCGCTGGGCCGGCGTGCCGTTCTACGTGCGCACCGGCAAGCGCCTGCCGGCGCGCAATACCCAGATCGTGATCCAGTTCCGCCAGGCACCATTGCCGCTCGTGCCGATGGAAACGATGCAGCATGCGAACCGCCTCACCATCCAGGTGGCACCGGAGGAGCGGATCCAGCTGCGCTTCCAGGCGAAGCAGCCCGGCCCCGGCATGCGTCTGTCGCAAGTGGAGATGGCGTTCAGCTACCGGGATCTCGGGGGTGACGGACTTGCCACCGGCTACGAAACGTTGCTGCACGATTGCATGATTGGCGAACGCATGCTGTTCCTGCGTGCCGACATGGTCGAGGAAGCCTGGGACGTGCTGACACCGGTGCTGGATCTCTGGCAGGCGCTTCCGCCACGGGATTTTCCGAACTACGCCGCGGGAACCTGGGGTCCCGCGAGTGCGGACGAGATGCTCACGCGCGACGGACGCCACTGGATCGAACCGACGCCGTGAGCATGCGATGATGCGAACGAGACCCCGGAGGATTCGCGGAACGTCGCCATGCGCCTGCCCAAGCAGCTGTTCGGAGTACTCGGTCTTTCGGCCGGTCTGATCGCGCTCGCCCTCACGCTGCTGCCGCGGTGGATCGCCGACTACACCGAACCGCCGCCGAAGCCCGTGGCGCGCGCCGTGCTCGACACCATCGGTTCGCTCAAGGAGCGCGTCGTCGATGCGTTCGCCAGTGAGCCTGCGCCGCCGCCACCGGCGCCAGCGCGGGAGCTCGCGCAGACGCGAGGCGCATTCATCGCATTGATCGCCGGCTTCGCCGCGCTGGTGTTCGGCATCGTCGCGTTCGTGCGCCGAGAGGATGCGCGGCTGACGGCCGTTTCCGTGGCACTCGGCGCCGGCGCCATTGCAGCGCAACACCTCCTGACGGCGGCGCTGATCATGGGTTTCGCGGTGCTGACCACCTGGGTACTGGCGCGCAATTCGTGACGACGAAGGGCGAAGCCACTGCCCTCGTTCGCGGAATCCAGAAGACGGGCATCCGGCTGCCCACCCATTGACACGGCCGGCGGCTGGCATAGGCTCTCGCCTCGCTGCAAACCCGAGGATCAACCGCAATGGCAGGCATATTCCTGAGTTATCGCCGCGACGACAGCGGCGGTCATGCGGGGCGTCTCGCGGACGACCTGAAGCAGGCGTTCGCGGGCGACCAGGTATGGCGCGACATCGAGGCGATCGAAGCCGGTGCGGACTTCGTCGATGCCATCGGCAAGGCCGTGAGTTCGTGCAACGTTCTGCTCGCGATGGTCGGCCCGCGCTGGCTCGACGCGAAGAACTCCGCCGGCAACCGTCGCCTGGATGACCCGAGCGATTTCGTGCGGCTCGAAATCGCCACCGCGCTCGAACGCGGCGTCCGTGTGATCCCCGTGCTCGTGGGCGGTGCTGCCATGCCCGCGGAGCCGGCGTTGCCCGAAGTGCTGCGCCCGCTCGCTCGGCGGCAGGCGCACGAACTGTCGGACAAGCGCTGGGACTATGACGTGGGGCAATTGTTCGGAGCGATCGAAAAGCTCCCCGGTCTTTCCCGACGCCAGTCGTCATCGCCGCCGCCGGCAGTGTCGGTGCCGCCGTCCGCAAGTTCGCACCACATGCCCGGCTGGGCCAAGGGTCTGATCGGCGTGATCGCCGCGATCGCGGTGCTGGCGGTCATCGGCAACATGATGAACGACACGGCATCGCCCCCTGCGATGGAAGACTACGCGGCGCGCGTCGCGGAGCAGATGCAGCAGCCGTCGCCGCCCGCCACGGTCGCGGCACCGGGCAAGCTGATGACGGAGGCGACCACCGTTGCCAATGCGCCCGCACCCCCACCCGCCAGGGTGACGCCGGCGCAACCGACACTGGCGAGCGTCGCAGGCACCTGGATGTCACCCGAGGGCGATGGCGTCTACATCGAGCAGCACGGAGCGCAGCTGGCGATCGTCGCCGCGGACGCGGCACAACAGCACGGTTTCATGGGCCAGGGTGCGGTGCAGGGGCGACAGGTACAGATGGTGCTCATGCACCTCGCCACCGGACTCAACATGGAAATCCGCGCCACGCTGTCCGAAGATGGCCGCCGCATGCAGGGCACCGCGCACATGGCTGCCACCGGTGCCACGGACAACTTCGTCTGGAATCGGCAGTGACGGAGAGGCGACGCGTTGTGACCCCGTAGCGAACCCGCTAGTGTCTCGACCCGGAAGTTCGCAGACAATGGTTCATGATGCGATGACCGTAAGCGGAGCGGACAGAGATCTAGGTTATCGCGCTGGTGGACAGACATCGGAGCGCGACACGGGGCCTCAGGCCAGGCGCGAACCACAGCCAGGTTGGACACCTGGCGAGGATTCGCAACGCCGCATGAGGCTTCGCGGCGCGTTCCGATGCTGCGATACTTCCGGGTCGAGACACTAGAGTGCGGGAAATGCGGGGACGTCGCGGGGAGGGGAGAGCGTGATGCGGATCGCCATGACTGCGCTGATGTGCGCGCTCGTCGTGCCGGCCGTCGCGCACGCGCAGGACAACTGGCCGACGCGGCCGGTGCGCATGATCGCGCCGTTCACGCCGGCGGGCGCCACCGACATCCTCTCGCGCATCACGGCCGATGCGCTGTCGAAACGGCTGGGGCAGAGCGTGATCGTGGAGAACCGTCCCGGCGCCGGCGGCAACCTGGGCGGTGAACTCGCCATGCGCGCGGCGCCCGACGGCTACACGATCCTCATGGCGCCCTCGACCGTCTACGCCGCGGGCGTGACGCTGTATGCGAAACCGAAGTTCGATCTCGCGAAGGACTTCATCGCCGTCGCCACGCTCGCTTACGTACCGCACGTGCTGGTGGTCGCTGCCGACGTCAAGGCGAACAGCGTGCGCGAGTTGATCGCACTCGCGAAGGCGCAGCCGGGCGCGCTCAACATGGCTTCGCAGGGCGTGGGGACGATCTCGCAGCTCGAAGGTGAGCTGTTCCAGCACATGGCGGACATCGAGATGACGCACGTACCCTACAAGGGCAGCCAGCCCGCGCACGTGGATCTCATGGGCGGGCGTGTGCAGGTGATGTTCGACAGCGTCGCGGCCGCGCTCCCGCACATCCGTTCGGGCAAGCTGCGGGCGCTCGGCGTGACCACGCCGACCCGCGTGCCGCAACTGCCCGACGTGCCGACCATCGCCGAGGCGGCGTTGCCGGGCTACGTCGCCGAATCATGGCTCGGCATCTTCGTGCCGGCCAACGTGCCGAAGCCCGTGGTCGCGCGCCTCAATCGCGAGCTCGCGGTGCTCGGCGCGGATCGCGCGTTCACGCAGAAGCTCGCGGAGAGCGGCTTCGAAGTGCGCGTCCAGGGTCCCGAGGCGTACGCGCAATTAATCCAGCGCGAGACGGCGCATTGGGCCGCCGTGGTCCGGCGCGCCAACCTCTCGCTCGAATAGGCAAGCCGATCGTGGGACCGCTCGCGGGCATCCGCGTCCTCGACCTGACGCGCATCCTCGCCGGACCCTTCGCGGGCCAGATCCTCGCGGACCTCGGCGCGGAGGTCGTCAAGGTCGAGCGCCCTCGCACCGGGGACGATACGCGTGCGTGGGGCCCGCCTTACCTCAAGGATCGCGACGGCAACGAGACGCGCGAGAGCACGTACTTCGTGTGTGCGAATCGTGGGAAGCGTTCGATCACCGTGGATCTCGCGAACGGGGCGGGCCAGGCGCTCGTGCGCGACCTCGCCGCGCGCGCCGACGTGCTGCTGGAGAACTACAAGGTCGGCGACCTCGTGCGCTACGGGCTCGACTACGCTTCGCTCTCGGCGACGAACCCGGCGCTGATCTACTGCTCGATCACGGGCTACGGACAATCCGGTCCCTATGCCGCGCGTCCCGGTTACGATCCGATCGCGCAGGCCCTCGGCGGCATGATGAGCGTCACCGGCGAGCGCGACGAACTGCCGGGCGGCGGACCGCAGCGCGCCGGAGTGGCGGTGATCGACGTGATGACCGGCGTGTATTCGGCCTTGTCCGTCACGGCGGCACTGCAGCACCGGCACGCCACCGGCAAGGGGCAGCACATCGACATGGCCCTGCTCGATGTGCAGGTCGCGACCATGATCAATATCGCGCAGGCATACCTCGGCGCGGGCGAGGTGGCAGGGCGCATCGGCAGCGGGCACCCGAGCGTGGTGCCATCCCAGATCTTCCGGGCGTCCGATGGACACGTGATGCTCACCGCGGGCAACGACGCCCAGTTCGAGCGTTTCTGCGAAGTGGCGGGGCGCATGGATCTGCTCGCCGATGCGCGCTTCGCGAACAACGAGGCGCGCGTGCGCAATCGTGAACAGACGATCCCCGTGGTCGCCGCCATCGTCGAAGCGCGGCCGAAGGCCTTCTGGGTCGAGCGACTGGTCGCCGTGGGCGTGCCGTGCGCGCCCATCAACGACATGGCCCAGGTGTTCGACGATCCCCAGGTGCGCGCACGTGGCCTGCGGATCGATCTGCCGGATCAGGTCGCAGGGACGCTCGGCATGGTGGCGAGCCCGCTGCGGTTCTCCGACAGCGCGGTGGAGTACAAACTGCCGCCGCCGCGTCTGGGGGAACATACCGAAGCGGTGCTGCGAGACTGGCTGGATCTCGATGACGAAGCGGTCGCGCGCCTTCGTGCGGCGGGGGCGGTTTAGGTTTCTCGTGGATCACTAGAATGCAAGGCGCTCAACGCGGAGGACGCGGGGGACGCGGAGGAATGCAAGAAAGATTCAAGAGCGCTTTGGGTTTCCACCGCGTCCCCCGCGTCCTCCGCGTTGAGCGCTGTCGAATCACTCTTCAAAAAAAGGAGCAACAACAATGATCGGCAATCCCGTCGCACTCACCATCCGCCGCAAGTTCGAGCGCCCCGCGCCCGCGGTGGTCGAGGCCTTCCGCAACGCGCCCACCGGCTTCGTGACCGATGCGTTCAACGGTCGCGGCAGCCTGCACCATTCGATCAAGCCGCTCGATCCTGCGATGCGGTTCTGCGGTACGGCCGTCACGGCCTATTGCGGGCCGATGGACAATCTCGCAGCGATGGCCATCCTCGATTTCCTGCAGGCCGGTGACGTCATCGTGATCGCCTCGGGTGGCAACGATACCGCGGCGGTGATCGGCGATCTGTGGGCGATCTGGGCCAAGCGGATCGGCGTTGCCGCCATCGTCTGCGATGGCCTGGTGCGGGACGTGCCGGGCCTGCTCGCGGCGGACATCCCCGTGTTCACCCGCGGCTGGTGTCCGAACGCCGGCTACCGCAACGGTCCCGGCGAGGTGAACCTCGGTGTCACCTGCGGAGGTGTCTACGTAGGACCGGGCGACATCATCGTTGGTGACCGAGATGGTGTCGTGGTGGTCCCGCGCGCGGAAGCCGCTACCGTCGCCGAGCGCCTTGCGCTGGTGAAGCACAAGGAAGCCGACGCCGAAGCGAAGGTGAAGCGGGGCGAGAAACTCGCTTTCTGGAACGAGGCGTCGCTCGCGGATCGCGGTGGCGTGCGCTATCTCGACTAGTCGCTGCGGCGATCCGTGAACGAGCGGGAGAGGGGCAGATGAGCATCGTGATCAATCACACCAGGCGCCGCTTGCAGGAGGGCAAGCTCGCGATCGGTCTCGGTCTGCGCCAGGCGCGTACCGTCGACATCGCACAGATCGCGCGCACGGCCGGTTTCGACTGGTTGTTCATCGATTGCGAGCACAGCTCGCTGGGTGTCGATACGGCTGCGCAGATCGCGGCAGCGTCGCTCGCCGTCGGCATCACGCCGTTGGTGCGGGTGCCAGGCTACGAGCACTACCACGCCACGCGAATGCTGGACAACGGCGCCCAGGGCATCGTGGTGCCCCACGTGGAAACCGCCGAGCACGCGCACCGGATCGCGCAGTACTGCCGCTTCCCGCCGGCCGGCCATCGCTCGATGGGCGGCGGCCTGCAGCAGTCCGGCTTCGCGCCGATGCCGGTGGCGGAGTTGTCGAAGGGGGTGAACGATCAGACGCTGGTCGTGGTGATGATCGAGTCGCCACTGGGCGTCGAGAACTGCGAAGCCATCGCCGCGGTGCCGGGTGTCGACGTGCTGCTCATCGGTACCACCGACCTCTCGTTCGAGATGGGCATTCCGGGGCAGTTGGCGGATCCTCGCATCGAGGACGCCTATCGGCGCGTGATCGCCGCGTGCCGTCGCCACGGCAAGCATCCGGGCATGGGTGGCATCTACACGCCGGACCTCATGCAGCGCTACATCGACATGGGCGCCCGATTCATCGTGTCGGGATCGGACTTCTCCCTGCTGATGCAGGCGGCCACGGCGCGAGCGTCGCTGGTGCGCGGCTTCCTGCCGGACTAGTGTTGCGTGCGCTCCCGTGTCATTGCCGGTTCGTGCAGGAGCGGGGCCAAAACGCCGAAAGCGCGGATGGTTAATCTAGAATACGAGGGTGATCGCGAACCTTCGATGACGCCTTTCCCCGACGCTCCTCCGTGGCCCTCTTCTCGCTGATCCTTGCCTTGCTGCTCGAGCAGGCGCGGCCCGTCAATCCGGACGGTGTCGCGTTCCAGTCCTTCGGGCGCTGGGCCGATTCGGTCGCGGCCAACTTCAATGCCGGCGAGCGACGTCACGGTGCTCTCGGTTGGCTGTGCGCCGTGCTGCCCTGGGTGATCGCGGCCAATCTCGGCTTCTGGCTGTTGCACAGCGTGAGTCCGGTCTTCGCGTGGGCGTGGAGCGTGGTCGTGCTGTATTTCACCATGGGCTTCCGCCAATTCAGCCACGGTTTCACCGTCGTGCTCGAAGCCCTGCGCGCCGGCGAACTCGATCGTGCACGCGCGGCGCTCGGCCAGTGGCGTGACGAAGCCGCGGGCGAGTACACGCAGGCCGAAGTCGCGAAGGTCGCGATCGAGCAGGGCCTGCTCGGCGCGCACCGCCACGTGTTCGGCGTGATCGCTTGGTTCGTGTTCCTGCCCGCATTGTTCGGCACGCTGTTGCCGGGTGCCCTCGGGATTCTCCTCTCGGGGCCGGCCGGCGCGGTGCTGTATCGCGCGGCCGTGCTGTTGAACGAGCGCTGGGGTGCACGCGACGATGCCGAGTTCCGGCAGTTCGGCAGTTTCGCGCACGAGGCCTGGCGTGCGCTCGATTGGGTGCCCTCGCGGCTCACCGCGATTTCGTTCGCCATCGTCGGGGACTTCGAGGATGCGGTCTATTGCTGGCGCTCGCAGGCGGCGGGATGGACCGATGCCCTGGAGGGTATCGTGCTGGCGAGCGGCGCCGGTGCCATCGGTGTCAGGCTCGGCGAGACGCTTCACGCCCACGGCAGCGTGATCTTCCGGCCGGAGATCGGGCTCGGCGACGAAGCCGACATCGAGCACATGCAAAGCGCCGTCGGACTCATCTGGCGCGCGCTCGTCATGTGGGTGCTGGTGATCGGATTGATCACCATCGCATCCTGGATCGGCTGAACCGCCTACCGCTTCAGGCCCGCCAGTATCTGTCGATAGGAGGAGAGGCGGCGCGGGCTGATGGCTGCGTTTTTCGCAGCCTCGTCGATGGCGCAGCCCGGCTCGGAGGCATGCCGGCAATTGGCGAAGCGACACCGGCCGATGAACGGCCGAAACTCGACGAACGTCGCATCGAGTTCCTCCGGCGCGATGTGGTGCAGTCCGAATTCCTGCAGCCCCGGTGCATCGATGATGCGGCCGGTCGTGCCCAGGCGATAGAGCCGCGCATGCGTGGTCGTGTGGCGGCCCGAATCGAGTGCGATCGACATCTCCGCCGTGGCCGCGTTCGCTTCCGGCACGAGGCGGTTGATGATCGTCGACTTGCCCATGCCCGACTGACCCACGAGCACCGACGTGTGTCCCTCGAGCCATGGAACGAGTGGCGCGACGTCATCTTTCGCTGCCAGGGGCAACACCGGATAGCCGAGCCCTTCGTACAGACGCAGGGATTCGAGCGCTGCCCCCGAGGTGCCGAGATCGAGCTTGTTGAGCACGATCACTGCGCGGATGTGTGCATGCTCGGCTGCCACCAGGCAGCGGTTGAGCAGATCCTCGTAGTAGCTGGGAGCCGCGGCCAGCACGATCACGATCTGGGTGACGTTTGCCGCGATCAGTTTCTGGCGATAAGCGTCGGATCGGTAGAACAGCGCGGAGCGCGGGTCGACCGCTTCGATCACGCCCTGACCGGCTTCGGTGGCGGCGATCTGCACCCGGTCGCCGCAGGCGATCTCGCTGCGCTTGCCGCGGGGAAAGCAGGTGAGCGTTTCGCCGTCGTCCAGTTCGACGAGGTAGCTGCGGCCGAAGGCCGCGACGACGGTACCGTTGCGAAACGCGGCTTTCAATCGAGACGCTGGCCGGTCGGCAATGCTCTCATCACTCTTTGTCCGTGGCCGAGGCTCTGGCGCGACGTTCCCGCACGCTGGCGGCGAGCCCGTCGAGCAGGCCGACGCTGTCGTCCCAGCCGATGCACGCGTCCGTGATGCTCTGCCCGTAGACGAGCGCGCGGCCCGGTTCGAGATCCTGCCGGCCGCCGACCAGATGGCTTTCGACCATCATGCCGACGATCCGCTCTTCGCCAGCTGCGAGTTGCGTGCCCACGTTCTCGCACACACCGAGCTGGTTCTGCGCGTTCTTCTGGCTGTTGGCGTGGCTCGCATCGATCATCAGCCGCTGCGCGAGACCCGCCTTGGCGAGGTCCGATGCGGCCGCCGCGACGCTCGCCGCGTCGTAGTTGGGCGCCTTGCCGCCGCGCAGGATCACGTGGCAGTCTTCGTTGCCGGCGGTGGACACGATGGCCGAATGGCCGGCCTTGGTGACCGAAAGGAAATGGTGCGGCTGTTGCGCCGCCTTGATCGCGTCGACCGCGATCTTCACGTTGCCGTCGGTGCCGTTCTTGAAGCCCACGGGGCAGGAGAGCCCGGAGGCGAGTTCGCGATGGACCTGGCTCTCCGTGGTGCGCGCGCCGATCGCGCCCCAGGACACGAAGTCGGCGATGTACTGCGGCGTGATCATGTCGAGAAACTCGCAGCCCGCGGGCAGGCCGAGTTCGTTCACGTCCAGCAGCAGTTCGCGCGCGACCCTCAGGCCGCGGTTGATGTCGTAGCTGCCGTCCAGCGCCGGATCGTTGATGAGCCCTTTCCATCCGACGGTGGTCCGGGGTTTCTCGAAGTACACGCGCATCACGATTTCCAGATCGCCGGCGAGGCGTTCACGCTCGGCGACCAGGCGGCGGGCGTAGTCGCGCGCGGCATCCGGATCGTGGATCGAACACGGCCCGATGACGACGATCAACCGGTCGTCCATGCCGTGGAGGATGCGATGCAGGGCCTGGCGCGTGCGCTCCACCAGTTCCGCGGCGCGGTCGGAGCAGGGGAATTCGCGCAGGAGATGCGAGGGCGGCGCGAGTTCCTTGATCTCGCGGATGCGCAGGTCGTCGGTACGGTGCTTCATGGAGGCTCGGGTCGAACACTGGAGCCTCCGAGTGTACCGCGATGCACCGCCCCGGGTCGGGCGTCGTCCCGGTGCGTCAGGCCGTCGCTTCTTCCTGGTTCTTCCGCAGCATCCCGACCAGCCCGCTGAAGGCGCGGTCGAACAGCGGCACGTTCACCATCACGGTCATGCGGCCGCTGCGCAGCGCGCTCGTGATGTCGAACATCGAGAATTCTCCGATCTTCTGGCCCTTGCGGTTGGTGAACACGTAGGTGCCACGGTACGGACTCACGTACGACAGCCGAGCCTGCACGGTGACGCCGCCTTCCTCGTGCAACTCGATCCAGTCGCCTTCCTTGAACTGCTGTACCAGTTCGGTCCACTCGTCGCCTTCGGGCAACGGCGTCTCCGCGCCTGTTGCCATGGCGAGCGTCGTGCCGCTGCCGTTCGCTGCGGCGAAACCCGGAAGGTCGCCGAAGGAAACCTCCTCGAGTTCGATGTTGCCGTCCCCGAAGGGATTCTTGACCGTGACCGCAGGCAGGACCTCGGGCGCAGCAACGGGCCGCATCTCCTCCTGCAGTTGCACCGCGACGGGCGCGTCGGGTTCCGGTTCGGCCAGTTCGATGGCCTCGGCGACCGGTACTTCCATCGACACTTCCTCGACGCCGCCAGCCGCGCCCTGCGAGCCATCGAATGCCGCTTTCGCGCGCCTGGCCGCCGCGTTCTCGGAGGCCAGCGGGACTTCGACGTCGGCCGTGGCCGCGTCGCCGCCGCCGATGGCCTTCGCGTGGCAACGCATGAGGACCGCGTTGAAGCGCTCGCGCGCGGGCTGGCTGGTGCCGATGATCTCCATGCCCGTGGACAAGCGCTTCAGCAGCCCGGGCAGGACGGACACCAGGCGCTGGCGCTCGTCGGTGGACTGCTTCGGGCTCAGGGTCCAGACCAGGATGTCCATGGTCTCGACCAGGCTCTGCCAGGCGCGGCTTTCGCGTCCGCCCTTCGCGTACGCGATGATCAGGAGCTTCATCCATTCGGTGGCGAGGAAGCGCAGCACGGCGCGCGGTAGTGGGCGATCCTTGACGCGAGCCTTCACCTCGTTCTGTGCGAACAGGCGCGCGACCTCGAGGCGTTCCCTGTCCTGGATGCGCCGCGATTCCTTCTTCGCCGCCTGTTCGGCGGTCTTGTCCGCGTCCTGGATCAGGCCCTGGAGCTCGGTCGCGACGCGGTCGAAGATGCCCAGATCATCCTCGAAATCGTCGACCACGCGCTGGAGGATCGCCTCGATGCGCTGGTGGAGCGCACTGCCGGCGTCGAAGCCATCGCCGAGTCCGACGGACAGTTCGCCCAGCGTGTCGAGCATGTGCCGCGCGGGATGGCTCTTCTTGGAGAAGAAGGCCTTGTCCATCACGGCGACCTTGAGCATCGGGATCTGCAGGCGCCCGATCAGTGCCTTCATGGCAGCCGGGATGCGCGCGTCGCCGAAGATCTGGTCGAACAGCATGGCCACGATGTCGAGCGTGACCGTGTCCATCTGCCCCATCTGACCTGCGAAGCTCGTGCCCTTCAGGGCGTGAAGCACGTTGCGCGCGGGCGCACCGCCCTGCAGCCCCGCGACGCCGGCGAAGCCACCCGGCACGGACAACGTACCGCCATCGAGGCTCGCGAAGGCAGCCGGGACGTCCGCCGCCATGGCGCTGAAGTCGCCGTGCTGCAGGCGCGTGAGCGAGCCGATCAGCGCACCGACCGGGAACCCGCCGCCCCCTGCCGCGGCATTGCCGACGGCATCGATGCCATCGAGATTCGGGTAAGCGGATTCATCGCCGCCCGCACCGGCCGCACCAGTTCTCTGGCCCGAACCGCCACCACCGCCGCCACCGGCGCGAGGAACGGTGCCGAACATACCGCCGGGGACACCCGATGCGCCCGCGACACCGCCGCCCGCGACCATGCCTCCCATGCTGCCGGAACCGATGCCCGGGATGCCTCCGCCCGCGACTCCGGAACCTTGCCCACCCGCAAAGCCGACGGCACCCGAGCCGCCGGGAACGCCAGGCATCTGCACGCCACCTGCCCGACCAACGGCCGTCCGGGTCGCAGCGCCCAGCATGAGCTGCTGGAGCATCGCGAACGGATCCTGGCTGTCGGCCAACGCTGCTCCGCCCGTCCCCACCATCGACCCTGCGCCGGGCGCCACACCGGGGCCCGGCATCGCGAATCCGCCGACACCGACGGGAAGCGTCATGGTCATCGTGGCACCTCCCGGTGCGCCGGGACCCCCCGGGGTCAGCGGCACGGTGACGGTGGTGGTGCCGGCGCCCTGTCCAGCCTCCGCCCGCGCGCCGCCTACAGGCCCCGCGCCCGACACGGGCTTCTTGCTGCGGCCGTAGCGGATCGTGGGCAGCACGCCCTTGTCCTTCAGGAACGTGTTCAGCTCGGCGTAGAGCTTGGGCACCGGAAAGCGCACACCCTGGTCGAAGTAGCGGATGAGCAGCTTCTTCAGCTTCGGCCCCGATTCGACCACGCTCAGGGCAGAACGGAAGGCGTCGCAGATCGCCATGGGCGAGAGCGGATTGTCGTGACTCTCCATGCCGGGGCGTTCCAGGACGAGTGCCATGCGCTGGTCGAGCGCCGCGAGTTCTTCGTCGGCGCCATTGCGGATGCGGCCCGCAATGTCCGTGAAGCGAACGCTCTCGTCCAGGTCGCCGTCGGCCACCAGCGAAAGGTCGGACCACGACGTCTGCACGCGGGAGAAATCGGGCGTCTCGTCCGTCTCGCCCTTGGACTTGCGATCGAAGGTCTCATCGAGCCGCTCGCGGAAGCGCTGCTCGAGGCGCGGGCGCAACTTCGGCCAGTCCTCCTTCGCCTTCAGGTAGAAGTCGCGCGTCTCGCGATCGAGCGACTGTTCGGCGAGTTCGTAGAGTTCGTCCACGAAGGTGTCGAGCGCCTTCGAGACCGATTCGGTCAGCGCCTTCACGGACCGGATGCGGCATTCGCGCAGCAGGGCCGCGGGCGTGGGGGGCACGTCCGTCTCGGGCGCATGCCCGGGCTTGCCGGGTGGGAAGGCGATCACGTTTGAGGCCGCAGCAGTCATCTTCGTCTCACTCCCTCGGTACAGGTCACCACATCACCGGGGACGCCACGTGGACAGCCGGGAAACGGTCTTGCCTGGGAGGGGACGGGTGCGGCCGGGGCCGTCGGGGCGGTCGCCAGGGACGGCGAACGACCTTCCAGCCTTGGATTGCTGCACCTGGCAGTCCCGCTGTCCTGGCGGGCGTGAACCCGCGGTAGACCGGTGACTTTGCGTCCCCACCTTTCGATGGGTTTGCCGTTTTTCAGCTGCACGCGGGCGTCAGCCCGCTTCAGGACCACAACCGCCGGACACCCGACGGTTCCGGTCCTGCTCGCTATATCTGCCATTCGGCGCAAAACTTTAGGCCGACTTCGCGATGTGGCCCCCCAAGTGGCGTTTTGTGCACCGCCCCGAACTGGTGCGCGACACCGATTTCGCGCCCGGCGCAGGGGCGAAAATCCTTCCAGTGGCTGGCCTTGCAGGCTCCTCAGCCGGTTCATGGCCCGGCGATGAAGGCCATTTGAGCTTTCAAGATTATGAATTACAGTACTTTTCCCGAAATCGAACGATGCCGGTACGGATGCTGCGCAGAGCCCATGGCTCGATCGCACCCCGCCGCGAACAGCCCACGCCTCGCGTCATGAAAGCCATCGCATCCAACAAGCTCGCCATCGCGGCGGCGATCTTCATCCTCCTGCTCGTCGCCGCCTCCGTGGCGGCACCCTGGGTCGCCCCTTTCCCGCCCGAGGAAACCTTCTTCGACGGGCTCACCCTCGAAGGAGCCCCGTTGCCGCCGAACGAGAAGTTCTGGCTCGGCACGGATCTGCTCGGGCGCGACCTGATGTCCCGGGTCATCTTCGGTGCCCAGACCTCCCTCATCATCGGCGTCGTCGCCAATGGCGTCGCCCTGTTGATCGGCACGCTGGTCGGGGTGACCGCCGGCTTCCTGAGGGGCTGGATCGGCACGGCGCTGATGCGCTTCACCGACCTCATGATGTGTTTCCCGGCCCTGCTGCTCGCGATCGTCCTGGCCGCCATCTTCACCCCCAGCCTGTGGATCGTCGCGCTGGTGATCGCGATGGTGAACTGGGTCCAGATCGCCCGCGTGATCTACACGCAGACGGTGTCGCTGTCGGAGCGCGGGTTCGTGGAAGCGGTGCGCAGCCTCGGCGCCGGCGCCCCGAGGATCCTCTTTCGACACATCGTGCCCCATCTCATGCCGACCATCATCGTGTGGGGTACGCTGGGCATCGCCACCACCGTGCTGCTCGAGGCCACGCTGTCCTATCTCGGCATCGGCGTGCAGCCGCCCACGCCCTCGTGGGGCAACATCATCTTCGAGAACCAGAGCTATTTCTCGAGCGCGCCGTGGCTCGTGTTCATTCCCGGCGCTGCGATCGTGCTGATGGCGGTGGCGTTCAACGTGCTGGGCGACACCCTGCGAACGGCCCTCGATCCGACGCTTACGGACCGACGGGCATAGGCATGGTCAGGTACATCGCAGGCCGGATCGGCCAGGCCGCCTTGTTGCTGGTGGGCGTGAGCTTCGTCACCTTCCTGCTGCTCTACATCCTGCCCGCCGATCCGGCGCGCCAGATCGCCGGGCGCAGCGCGACGCCCGAGACGGTGGAGACGATCCGCAGGCAGCTCGGCCTCGATCTGCCGTTCCACCAGCAGTACGGCCGCTACCTCTTCAGCCTCGCGCAGGGCGATCTCGGCCGCTCGTATGCACAGAAGACCGAGGTCGCGGAGATCGTTGCTTCGCGCCTGCCGGCCACCTTGCTGCTGGTAGTGGCGGCCATCGCCTGCGAACTTGTCCTGGGTCTGGCCATCGGCGTAGTTGCGGCTGTGCGTCAGGGTTCCCGGACCGATTCGGGCGTCATGATCCTTTCGTTCATCGGGGTTTCGACACCGCAGTTCGTCGCCGGCATTCTCATGCTCTACGTTTTCGCCGACTGGCTCGAATGGTTCCCGGTCGGCGGCTACGGGGAGTTCCGCCACCTGGTGCTGCCCGCGCTGACGCTGGGCATCCTGGGTGCTGGCTGGTATTCGCGCATGATGCGATCCTCGATGATCGAGGTGCTGACGCAGGACTACGTCCGAACCGCGCGTGCCAAGGGGGCCTCCGAGCAGCGCGTAGTATTGCTGCATGCACTGCGCAACGCGCTGCTGCCGATCGTTGCGATGATCGGCATCGACATCGGCCTTTTCATGAGCGGTGCGGTCGTGGTGGAATCGGTGTTCGGCTGGCCCGGCATCGGGCAGCTCGCGTGGCAGGCGATCCAGCAGGTGGACATCCCGATCATCATGGGGGTCACGCTCGTCGCTGCGGTGGCGATCGTGCTCGGCAACCTGCTGGCCGACCTGGTGGCGCCGCTCGTCGATCCGCGCATCCGTATCCGGTAGTCCATTGCAGTCAGATTCACATCCCACGGAACAAGGAGACTCATCCATGAAACGTCGCTCGTTCACGGCCATACTGCTGGCAGCGCTCGCGCTGCCGGTCGCGCTGCCCGCCGTCGCGCAAGAGGGCAAGCAGGGTGGTGCGATCATCGTCACGTACAAGGACGACATCGTCACGCTCGATCCGGCCATCGGCTACGACTGGGTCAACTGGTCGATCATCAAGAGCCTGTTCTCGCGGCTGATGGACTACAAGCCGGGTACGGCGGAACTGACGCCCAGCCTCGCGGAGAGCTACGACATTTCGAAGGACGGTCTCACCTACACCTTCAAGCTGCGCAAGGGCGTGAAATTCCACAACGGCCGCGAAGTCGTCGCGCAGGACGTAAAGTATTCCATCGAGCGCACGACGAACCCGAAGACGGAAAGTCCGGGCGCGGGCTTCTTCGATTCCATCGCTGGAATGGATGCATACAAGAAGGGCAAGGCGAAGGAGGCAAAGGGCATCGCGGTGGTCGATCCGTACACCGTCAAGTTCACCCTCATCCGGCCGGATGCCACGTTCCTCCACGTGATGGCGCTCAACTTCTCGTCGGTGGTTCCGAAGGAAGCGGTGGACAAGGCCGGCAAGGACTTCGGCAAGAAGGTCGTCGGCAGCGGCGCCTTCATGCAGGCGGACTGGAAGCTCGGGCAGGAACTGGTGTTGAAGCGCAATCCCGACTACTTCCTGCAGGGCGTTCCGAAGCTCGACCAGATCACCTTCCAGGTGGGGCTCGAGCCGATGACCGCCATCCTCAAGCTGGAGAAGGGCGAAGCCGACTTCGCCGGCGACGGCATTCCGCCCGCCACCTTCCTGCAGATCCGCAACGATCCGAAGTACAAGGATCTCATCATCGAAGGCGGTCAGCTCCAGACGGGCTACGTCACGATGAACGTGCAGATGAAGCCCTTCGACAAGGTCGAGGTGCGGCAGGCGGTGAACATGGCCATCGACAAGGCGCGCATCGTCAAGATCATCAACAACCGCGCGGTGCCGGCGAACCAGCCGTTGCCACCGACGATGCCGGGCTACGACAAGGAGTACAAGGGCTATGCCTTCGATCCGGAGAAGGCAAAGGAACTGCTCAAGCAGGCGGGACTGGAGAAGGGATTCGAGACCACGCTCTACGTCTACAACGTCGATCCGAACCCGCGCATCGCGCAGGCGATCCAGGAGGATCTCTCGAAGATCGGTATCAAGGTGAAGCTGAAGAACCTCGCGCAGGCGAACGTGATCGCCGCAGGCGGCAAGCCCAAGACCGCACCGATGGTCTGGTCCGGCGGCATGGCCTGGATCGCGGACTTCCCCGATCCGTCCAACTTCTACGGGCCGATCCTCGGCTGCGCCGGCGCCACCAACGGCGGCTGGAACTGGTCCTGGTACTGCAACAAGGAACTGGACGCCCGCGCCACCAAGGCCGATGCCATGTCGGACCCGTCGAAGGCAGCCGAGCGCGCGCAACTCTGGAAGACCATCTTCACGGACATCATGAAGGACGCGCCCTGGGCGCCGATCTTCAACGAACAGCGCTTCACCATCCGGTCGAAACGTGTCGGCGGTGCGGACGCCCTGTTCGTCGATCCGGTGCGGATTCCGATCAACTACGACTACGTGTTCATCAAGGGCTAGGGGCCGGCGCAGCGCCGGGAAGCCGGCTTTCCGGCCTCCGGGCGCTGCAGGCAGACAGAAGACCACGTGACGCTGTTTTCGGTGGCTGATCTGGCCGTGAGTTTCGGCCGGAGCGGTGGCGGCGTGCGCGTCGTCGACGGCGTGTCGTTCGCCGTCCGCAAGGGGGAGACGCTCGGCATCGTCGGCGAATCGGGCTGCGGCAAGACGGTGACGGTCATGTCGTCGATCCGGCTGCTCCCGTCACCTCCGAGTCACATCGAGAGCGGCAGCATGCGTCTGGGTGATCTGGATCTCGCGACCTTGCCGGCGAAGCAGCTCCGCGACATCTGGGGCAATCGCATCGGCGTCGTGTTCCAGGATCCGATGACGAGCCTCAATCCCACCTACACCGTGGGCTTCCAGCTGCGCGAGGCGCTGCGCCTGCATCGAAAGATGTCGGACGGCGAAGTCGCTAGCCAGGTGATGCGGATGCTCGAGAGGGTCGGCATCAACGCTCCCGAGCGTCGGCTCGCGCAGTACCCCCATGAACTGTCCGGCGGACTGCGCCAGCGCGTGCTGATTGCGATGGCACTCATCTGCCGGCCGGAACTGCTGATCGCGGACGAACCCACCACGGCACTGGACGTCACGCTCCAGGCGCAGATCCTCGATCTGCTGCGCAGCCTGCGCGACGAGCTGGGCATGGGCATCCTGATGATCACGCACGACCTCGGCGTCGTGGCCGAATTCTGCGATCGCGTGGCGGTCATGTACGCGGGGCGTATCGTCGAAAGCGCGAGCGTGAAAGCCTTGTTCGCGGCACCACGCCACCCTTACACGCACGGCCTGCTGTCCTCGATTCCGCGCCTCGCGACCGCCAGGGGCACGCGTCTGCCTGTCATCGAAGGCATGGTTCCGGCGCCGGCAGACCGCCCAGCGGGGTGCGCTTTTGCGCAGCGTTGCCCGCGTGTACAGGCGCAATGCCGTGAGTCCCGGCCGCCGCTGACAGGTGACGAGGATCATCGGTTCGCCTGTTTCCATCCGGTTGCCGCGCCGTGAGCGTGACCATGCTCGAAGTGGCCGGTCTCGCGAAGACTTTTCCGCTGAAGGGCGGCCGCACCATTCGTGCCGTCGACGGCGTGAGCTTCACCCAGGCAAAGGGCGAGACCATCGGCATCGTCGGCGAATCGGGATGCGGCAAGTCCACGCTCGGCCGGTTGATCCTCCGGCTGATCGAACCTACTTCCGGCGACGTGCGCTTCCTCGGCAAGGACATCACGCTGTTGCCCCAGGAGGGCATGCGCGCCATGCGCCGGCACATGCAGATGATCTTCCAGGACCCGTACGCTTCGCTCGATCCGCGCATGCGCGTGGGCGCGCTGATCGAGGAGCCGCTGGTGATCCACGGCCTCGGCACCGCGGGCGAACGCGTCCGCGAGGTGGCGCGACTTCTCGATACGGTCGGCTTGCCCGTGGAAGCGGCGAAGCGCTACCCGCACGAATTTTCCGGGGGCCAGCGGCAACGGATCTGCATCGCGCGCGCGCTCGCGCTGCATCCCGAGTTGATCGTCGCCGACGAACCGGTGTCGGCGCTCGACGTCTCGATCCAGTCGCAGGTCCTGAATCTGCTGATGGATCTGAAGCGGGAACGTGGTCTCACCTACCTCTTCATCTCGCACAATCTCGCGGTGGTGAAGTACGTGAGCGATACGGTGGCCGTCATGTACCTGGGCCGGATCGTCGAGTTGGGGGCCGCCGAAGCGCTCTATGCCGAGCCCAGGCATCCATACACGCAGGCCCTGATCGCGGCGATTCCCGAACCCGAACCTGGACGCGCACGCGACCGTGCATCCTTGCAGGGAGAACTGCCGAGCCCGGAGAACCCGCCTGCGGGTTGCCGTTTCCATCCGCGCTGTCCGCAGGCGATGGAGAAGTGCCGAAGCGTGGTGCCGACGCCGGTCCAGATCGGAACCCGTGAGCGGCCGCACGTGGTGGAATGTCACCTGTACGATTGAGGCTCGCGGGTTCGTTTCTCGCATCCACAAATCCAAGCCATGACCACACTCACCATTCGCCAGGCGACCGTGGCAGACGTCGCCCTGGTACACGAATTCATCTCCGAGCTGGCCGAATACGAGCGCCTCAGCCACATGGTCGTCTCCACGCCGGACTCGCTCCGCGACGCGCTGTTCGGCGAGCACCCGGGCGCTGAAGTGCTGCTCGCCTTCGCGGGCGACGAGCCGGTGGGATTCGCCGTGTACTTTCACAACTTCTCCACCTTCCTCGGCGTGAAGGGGCTGTGGCTCGAAGACATCTACGTGAAGCCCGCCCAGCGCCGCAACGGCTACGGCGAAAAGATCCTGCGGCATGTCGCCCACATCGCGCACGAGCGCGGTTGCGGCCGGTTCGAGTGGAGCGCACTCGACTGGAACACGCCGGCCTGGGATTTCTACCGGTCGCTGGGCGCAGTACCCCTGGACGACTGGACGATCTTCCGCGTCACCGGCGAGGCGTTGCGCCGCCTCGGATCGTCCAGCTGATCCGGCTCAGGTGGTGGCGAGCTGCTTCAGGCGCGCGATGCGCGCGGACGCAGGCGGATGGGAATCGTAGAAAGCCGAGTGCAGTGGATCGGGCGTGAGCGTCGAAGCGTTGTCCTTGTAGAGCTTCACCAGCGCCTGCGCGAGTTCCGTCGCCGGCGTGTAGCGCGCAGCGTAGGCATCGGCTTCGAACTCGTGCTTGCGCGAGTACATCGCGATCAGCGGCCGCAGCAGGAAGGTGAATACCGGCACGACCATGAAGAACAGCACCAGCGCCACTGCGTCGCTGGCAGGTGCCGGCACGTTCAGCCCTTCGAAGAACCACGCCGAGTCGCGCAACTGTCCGAGGATCCAGAGGAATCCCAGGCTCACCGCGAAGGTCCAGGCCATGCGGCGAAACACGTGGTGCATCTTGAAGTGGCCGAGCTCGTGCGCGAGCACGGCCTCGATCTCGTTGGGCTCGAGGCGGGAGAGCAGCGTGTCGAAGAACACGATGCGCTTCGCCTTGCCGAAGCCGGTGAAATAGGCGTTGCCGTGGCTCGAGCGGCGTGACCCGTCCATCACGAACAGCCCCTGCGACTTGAAGCCGCATTTCACCAGTAGCGCCTCGATCTGGGACTTCAGGTCGCCGTCCTGCATCGGCGAGAACTTGTTGAACAGTGGCGCGATGAAGGTCGGGTAGAAGGCGAGCACGAAGATGTTGAATCCCATCCACACCAGCCAGACCCAGAACCACCAGAACTCGCCCATGCGGCCCATCATCCACAGCACCGCGAGCACGAGCGGCAAACCGAGGAGGGCAGCGATCAGCGTCTGCTTGGCGAGGTCGGTGACGAACATCATCGGCGTCATCTTGTTGAAGCCGAAACGTGTCTCGATGCCGAAGACCTTGTAGACGTTGAGTGGCAGTTCCACGGCGGCGGACACGACCATCACGGCTGCGATGAAGGCGACGCCACCCGCGAGTCCGGTGCCGAACCAGCCCTGCGCCCAGCCGTCGAGCGCGGCGAAGCCGCCGCCGAAGGTGAAGATCAGCAGCAACGCCGCTTCGATGGCGACACCGAACGCATTGAGTCCGGTCTTCGCGCTCGAGTAGTCGGCGGCTTTCTGGTGCGCGACCAGGTCGATCTGCGCGGAAAACGGGTCGGGCACGCGGTCGCGATGCCCCTGGATGTGGTGTACGTGGCGCCATGCGAGCCACAGGCGCGTGGCGGTGGCGATGGCGAGGGCAGCGAGGAAAAGGACGGTGAATGCGTTCATGCGAGGTTCAGTTGGCTTCGATCGTGCCGATGTGACACAATTAAATTGTTTAAATTCCGAGACTTGATGATTATGGCACAGGACGCCAACAACCTGATCTGGCTCGACATGGAAATGAGCGGGCTCGATCCGGACCGCGATCGTATTCTGGAGGTGGCGATCGTGGTGACGAATTCCAACCTGGACATCGTGGCCGAGGGTCCGGTTCGCGTCGTTCACCAGGCCGATGCCGTGCTCGACGGCATGGATTCGTGGAACAAGGGCACGCACGGGAAGTCGGGTCTGATCGGCCGCGTGAAGGCCTCGCCACTGGCAGAAGCCGATGTCGAGAGCGAACTCGTCGCCTGGCTCGCGGAACATGTTCCCGCGAACGCTTCGCCCATGTGCGGCAACTCCATCTGCCAGGATCGGCGTTTCCTCGCTCGCACCATGCCGAAGCTCGAGGCGTACTTCCACTATCGCAATCTGGACGTGAGCACGCTCAAGGAACTGGTCAAGCGCTGGAAGCCGGCCATCGCCGGCGGCTTCGCGAAACACGGCAAGCACGAGGCGCTGGCCGACATCCTCGAGTCCATCGAGGAACTCAAGTACTACCGCGAGCACTTCCTGAAGTTGTGATCTCGGTGGGGTGAGCGGGTCGTCATCGGGACGTCGTGGCACCGTCGCCATGCGTCCGGAACGCGGCCAGTTCCCCGGCGAGGATCGCCACGAGGCTGTGCAGGCGGTCCACGCCGCTGCGCGCGGTGGCGAGGTCGCCGGCAGCCGCGGCTTGCTCGACGGCGCTGGCGGCGTCGCGCATCAGACGTGCCCCCACGGTGTCGGCGGTGCCCTTGAGCGTATGAGCATGGAGCCTCGCGGCCACCGCGTCGCTGGCGGCGAGCGATTGTTCCAGTGCTTCCAGTTGCCGAGGCAATTCCACGCGTGCGACGTCGATGACCTCGGCCAGCAGTTCGCGGTCGCCAGCCATGGATGCGAGGGCGAGTTCCGGTGCGAAGACGCGCGGCAGTGCGGGATTGTCGATCATGACGGGGCTCCGTTGCGGGGCGGCCGCGATGCGCTCGAGCATGCGGCGCATGGCGGCGAAATCGATCGGCTTGCCGAGGTAATCGTCCATCCCGGCGGCGAGGCAGTTGTCACGGTCGGCGGCGAGCGCTCCGGCGGTGAGGGCGATCACCGGCAGCCGGGGCGCGCCCTGCATCTGTTCGAGCGCGCGCAACCGGGCCGTGGCTTCGATGCCGCCCATCACCGGCATCTGCACGTCCATGAGTACGACGTCCGGCCGCCGGGCTGCAATCGCTTCGAGCGCTTGCGCACCGTTCACGGCCAGGGTGACCGCGTGCCCCAGGTTCTCGATGAGCCGCACCGCGACCCTGCGGTTGACTGCGTTGTCTTCCACGAGCAGGACCTGCAGCCGATGCATCGGCGGCGGCACCATGGTCGAGACGGATCGCTCGGCCGCGGAATCGTCGCCGAGCGCGCTCGTGATCGCCGCCTTCAATTCCAGCGGCCCGGCGGGCTTCATCAAATGGGTGCTGCGCGGACCGCGGCCGATGGCGGAGTCACGAGCGGTCCCGGGCGCGCAAAGACAGATGACGCGGACGGTGGCCGAAGCATCCTGCAGGGCCTGCTCGAGAAGCTCCGCATGTTCGGTCGATGACACGTCGCGATCGGCCAGCCAGAGCAGCGGCTGGTCGGCATGGGGCTTCAGGGTTGCAAGCGCGGCGGGCGCGGGATCGACGTGTACCCGCGCGCCCCAGTGGACCAGCGTGCGATACAGCGAGGCCTTCGCGGCGGCGCTGCCGCCGGTGAGCACGACGTTACGACCGGGCAGCCCGTCGGGCGGTGCCACTGGCGCGTATCCGCCCTCGGCGACACCCAACGACAACTCGAACGCGAACGTGCTGCCGCGACCCGGTGCGCTGGTCACCACGATGTCGCCGCCCATCATGCGCACCAGTCGTGCGCAGATGGACAGGCCGAGTCCGGTCCCTCCGTACTGCCGTGTCGTGGTCGCGTCGGCCTGGACGAAGGCATCGAAGATGACGCCCAGCTTTTCCGCCGCGATGCCGATGCCGGTGTCGGCGACCTCGAACCGCACGGCAATGCAGTCCGGCTTCGCGGGTGCGAGCGCGGCACGCAGGCAGACGTCGCCCACGTGCGTGAACTTGACCGCATTGCCGACCAGGTTGACCAGCACCTGTCTCAGGCGGGTCGGATCACCAACCACGCATTCGGGCAGATCGGGCGCGACGTCGATCGTGAGGTCGATGCCCTTCTCGAGCGCGCGGACGGCGAGCACGCGCGCCGCATCGCGCAGCGGATCGCTCAACCGGAAGACCACCTTCTCGAGCGACATCATGCCGGCCTCGATCTTGGAGGAGTCGAGGATGTCATCGATGATGTCGAGGAGGGTCTCGGCCGACGATTGCACGGTGGCGACGTACTCGCGCTGGCTCGGATCCAGGTCGGTGGCGAGTGCGAGTTGCGCCATGCCGAGAATGCCGTTCATGGGGGTGCGGATCTCATGGCTCATGTTGGCCAGGAACTCGCTCTTGGCGCGATTCGCCGTCTCGGCTGCGTCCCTGGCCGCCCGCAGCGCGGTGATGTCCCGGTTGGTGCCGACGATGTAGCGCTGGCCATCGGCCGCGCGAAAGATCGACTTGCGGATGGCGAAGATCACCGTGCGGCCGTCCCGACCGTCGATCGTGCGCTCGCGAGTGACCTCCCCGTCGCCGGCCAGCACCTCGTCGTCCGATTGCCACGCGATGTCGGCCCGATCGGCGGGCAGGAAATCATGGTCCGTGTTGCCGATCAGCGCTTCGGGGCTCGCCCCCATCACGTCGGAGAAGGCGCGATTCACGCGCACCCAGCGATGCTGCTCGTCCTTCACGAACACGGGATCGGCGATGGCATCCAGGATGCCGTTGAGAAACGCCTCGGATTGCTGCAGGCGCTGCGCGGAGTCCTTCCGGTCCTGGATGTCGGCGAACAGACCCGCCAGGCGAACGGCCCGGCCGTCGGCACTGCGCAGCACGACACGGCCGATGGACTGCACCCAGTGCCAGGTTCCGTCGCGGCGACGGATGCGGTACTCGATGTCGAGGCGATCCGTCTGTCCCCGGAGGACCTCGCGCGACATCTGCTCGAACCGTTCGCGGTCGTCGGGATGGACGAGTCCCGGGAAGGACCTGGTGGACATCAGGGTTTCCTGGGCGGGTCCGCCCAGGATTTCTGCAAACCGCGCGTTCGCGAACAGGCGGTCCTGCTCCAGGTCGTTCTCCCAGAGGGCCATGCCGGAGGCCTCGAGGGCGAGGTCGAGCCGATTCCCGGCCTCGCGCAACGACTCCTCGGCGAGCTTGCGCGCCGTGATGTCGGTCCGGATCGAGACATAGCGGTCGATCTTTCCGTCACGACCCTTGAGCGGGGCGATGGTCGTATCGACCCAGTAGCGTTTGCCGTCCTTCGAGCGATTGCAGATCTCGCCCTTCCAGACCTGCCCGTTGCCGATGGTCCGCCAGAGATCCTCGAAGAACTCGCGCGAATGCGTGCCGGAGCCGAGCATGCGCATGTTCATGCCGGGCAGTTCGTCTTCGTTGTAACCGGTGACCGCGCGGAAGTACTGGTTCGCGTAGACGATGTTGCCACTGCGGTCCGTCACGACGAGGCTGGCATGCTGGTCGATCGCACTCTGGATCGCCGACAGGTTGTCGAAGGTCTCGTCCCGCTGCAACGCCCCCTGGAGGGTTCGCAGGCGCGCGCTGACGGTGCGGTCGACAACGAGAAACAACGTCGCCCCCAGCGCAAACGCGAGCACGATCCATGCGGCGATCGAAGCCAGGATCAGCGCATTGCCGGACGGAACCATGGCTATTCCGTGGCGCTGCAGGAATGCTGCGCCCAGCCCGATGCCGATGGCCAGCACCGCCGTGACCGGCAGCATCAGCCTGAGCCGTTGGGAATTGGAGAGAAAGGTGGCGATGCGCATCGTGGTGTCCGGGGCCACGATGGAGCGCGGGAGCGCCTGCGATGGTTCCGGCAGTCCGATTAACGGACTCCCCGGGTCGGGCTTGAAAGGAAAACGCCGGCCCCGGGATCGACGAGCGCCTACCGGCGGCGCGCCTGCGTGATCCTGCCCAGCAGGCCCGCCGTGGAGGCATCCATGCCGGGTGCGGCCGCTCCTTCCGCGAGTGCCCGCGCAATGCGTCCGGCAAGCTGCTTGCCGAGTTCGACACCCCATTGATCGAAGGAGTCGATGTTCCACACGGCGCCCTGGACGAAGACCTTGTGCTCGTACAGGGCGATCAAGGCCCCGAGGCTGGCGGGCGTCAGCCGATCGAGAAGAATCGTGTTCGTCGGACGGTTGCCCGGGAACGCCTTGTAAGGGGCCAGGCGCTGCGCCGCATCGCGACTCATCCCGAGACCAAGCAACTCCGCGAGGGCCTCCGCCTCGGTCTTGCCGAAGGCCAGCGCCTGGGTCTGGGCGAGGCAGTTGGCGAGCAGGAGGCGGTGATGCTCGCCGAGCGCGTGATGCCCCTCGATCGCGGCGATGAAGTCGGCCGGTACGATCTGCGTGCCCTGGTGCAGCAACTGGAAAAACGCGTGCTGGCCGTTGGTGCCCGGCTCGCCCCAGAGGACCGGACCGGTGGCGTAGTCGACCGGCCGGCCGTCGCGATCCACGCGCTTGCCGTTGCTTTCCATGTCGAGCTGCTGGAGGAACGCCGGCAGACGGTGCAGATACTGGTCGTAGGGCAGCACGGCGTGGGTGGCGCAGCCCGCGAAGTCGACGTGCCAGATGCCCACCAGCGCGAGGATCGCGGGCATGTTCCGCTCCAGCGGGGCGGTGCGGAAATGCTCGTCCATGGCATGGGCGCCATCGAGGAGCTCCTCGAACCGGTCCATGCCCACGGCCAGCGCGATCGGCAGGCCGATGGCCGACCAGAGCGAATAGCGCCCGCCGACCCAGTCCCAGAACTCGAACACCCGGTCGGGTGCGATGCCGAAGGCGGAGGTCGCCGGGATGTTGGTGCTGACCGCCGCGAAATGGCGCGCCACGGCGCTGTCGTCGCCCAGCCGCCCGACCAGCCAGGCGCGAGCCGAAGCGGCGTTCGTCATCGTCTCCTGGGTGGTGAAGGTCTTGGAGGCGACGATGAACAGGGTGCGCGCCGGATCGAGACCGCGCAGGGTCTCCACCAGGTGCGTAGCGTCGACGTTGGAGACGAAGTGGGATCGGAGCCGCGCCGGATCGGCGAAGGACTTCAGCGCCTCGGTCACCATCAACGGGCCGAGATCCGAGCCGCCGATGCCGATGTTCACGACGTCCGTGATGCGTTGTCCGGTGTGACCCGTCGCCGCACCCGAGCGCACGGCCTCGCTGAAGGTGTGCATTCGGGCCAGGACGGCGCGCACGGCGGGCATCACGTCCTGCCCGTCGATTATCACCGGCCGGGCCGACCGGTTTCGCAGCGCTACGTGCAGGACTGCGCGGTCTTCGGTGTGATTGATCCGCTCGCCTGCGAACATGGCATCGCGCTGGTGTTCGACACCGCACTGGCGGGCGAGCGCGAACAGCAGGCGCAGCGTCTCGCGCGTCAGCGCATTCTTCGAGTAGTCGAGCAGCAGCGGACCGGTGCCCAACGAGAACTCGGTGAAGCGGGCGGCGTCATCGGCGAACAGCTCGCGCAACGACACCGGCGCGATGGCAGTGCGATGGGCGCTCAGCGCGCGCCAGGCCGGGGAGTCGGTGAGGGTCGACATCGGTGCGGGCGTAGCGGGAATGGGCCGCATTCTACGAGGCCATCGGCACCGTGAACCGATGGCGGAAAAAGAAAAGCCCCCGGGATGCGGGGGCTCTTCGGTGACCGACCTGCTTGCGCGATCAGGCGGTTTTCTTCTTGCCCGTCGGGGTCGCGCTGTTGGCAGCCTGGAGGCCGGCGCTCGCGACCGCTTGCAGGCTGGCTTCGGTCATCTCGGCGACCTGGCGGCCCGCCTTCGCGAACACGTCGTAGGCCTGGTTGGCCGCGGCGACTGCGGACTTGGCGGCGGCGACCGCGACGTCGGAACCTGCCGGCCCGTTCTTCGCAGCCTGGTCCAGCGCAGAGGCGACCTGCTTGTTGAATTCGGAGACTTGTTCTTCGACGTAGCGGGTCAGCTCGGACTGGGTCTCGGTGACCAGGGCATAGAGCTGGCGCGAGTAGGTCGTGACCTTCTCCGCGGCGGGCTGGACCAGCGCCGCACCGACCTGGAACCATTCCTGCGGATCCTTGGCGGCGGCCAGGGTCTTGGTGTTCTTGACGGCATCGCCGAAGGCGGCCTTGGCGGTCTTCACCTGAAAGTCCAGAAGGCGTTCGGCACCGGTGCTGGTGATGCCGAAGAAAGCGACGAAGGCGTCGACGTTCGACTTGCTCAGCGCGGACAACTGCTCGGGGATGCTGGTCATGTGGCTTCGCTCCTCAGAGATGATGGTTGACGTCGGGCCGCCGGTCGACGGCTTTGCTGCAATGCAGCAGGACGCGAATTCTAGGGCCGCTTCGTGGGATGTCAAGCGGATTTTTCGACTTCGGGTGGGTGCGGGTGGTGTGGCGCACCATCGCCTCCCGGGAGCGGCGGCCGGCTCCTGGCGAGGTTCGCTTCAGACCCGCCCCGCGCTGCCGTAGATACCCTGTAAACCTACAGGCGGACCGGCCAATGCATCTGGTGAGCGCAACGCAAGGCTCTGAACAAGAAGCGAATTCTGAATCGGCCGAGACCCGGATCCAGACCCTGGAAGCGCAACTCCGCGAAGCCCGCGAGTTCAGCGATGCGCTCTACCGGGGAGTGTCTTCGGCGATCTTCGTGGTCGACGTCTGCGAGGACGGCGAATTCCGGTTCGCGGAACTGAGCCGGTCCCATGAGCAGGAAACCGGCATGTCGTCGGCCACCATACGCGGCAAGCGTCCCGTCGACCTCGTACCTGCCGTCCTGTCGGCAGAGCATGCCGCTGCCGTGACCGCCAACTACCAGCGATGCGTGGATGCGCGCGCATCCATCGAATACGAGGAGTTTCTCGAACTCGCCGGCAAACCCGCCTGGTGGGTGACCCGCCTCACCCCGCTGTTCGATGCCGCCGGCCGCATCCAGCGGCTGGTGGGCAATTCGTGGGACATCACTGCGCGCAAGCGACTAGAAGCCGACGGCGATACGCGGCAGCGCCGCTTCCGCGCCATCTTCGAGTTCTCGCTGGAGGCCAAGTTTCTGGCCGACGACACCGGTCGCCATGTGGAGGTCAACGGCGCGGCTGCGCAACTGCTCGGCTACTCGCGCGACGAACTGGCGACCATGTTCGTCTGGGACATCCTCCCCGAGGCCGGTCGCCATGACGCCCGCGCGATGTGGTCGGAGTTTCTTGCACGGGGGCAACTGTCCGGAGACCTGTGGCTACGGCGCAAGGACGGCAGCCAGGTGCCGGTGGAGTTCGAGGCCGTGGCCAATGTCGTCGAAGGCGTGCACCTCGCCGTCTGCCGTGACCTCACCGCGCGCAAGGCTGCGGAAACGGCGGCGGATACCGCGCGCATCGCGCTCGAACAGGCGCATTCCCGGCTCGACGGCATGATCGAGGCGCTGAGCCAGCCGGTGGCGGCCTTCTCCAGCGAAGGCCGGATCCTCGCCTGCAATGCATCCTACGTCCGCGAGTTTCGCCGGCTCTACGGCCTGCCGATCGCACCGGGGGATTCGGTACTGGAGAAGCTGGGCCATGTTCCTGCCGACGTGGAGCGCAGCACGACCCTGCTGGGACGAGTGTTCGGCGGTGAATCGCTGTCGCTCGTGACCGAATACGGCGATCCCGCACTCGGCCGACATCTCTATCGCGTCTGGCTGTCGCCGATCCGCGGTGCCGGCGGGGAGGTCGAAGGCGGAGCCTTCATCGCCGAAGACGTGACCGAGCGGACGCGGGCCGAACTGGCGTTGCGCGACAGCGAAGCGCGGCTGCGCGACATGGCGGCCAACATCCCCGGCGTGCTGTACCAATGGTACGAACACATGGACGGCAGCCGCGGCTTCCGCTGGGTGAGCCCGCGCATGAAGGAGGTGTTCGACATCGATCCTCCGCAAGCGCATCTCATCGGGGAGTACGTCCATCCGGACGATCGCGAGCGCTGGCTCTCGTCCATTCTCGAGGCCAACCGCACCGGCGCCACCTGGAACTTCGAGGGCAGGCTGGTCTACCCGGACGGAGCGGTGAAGTGGTGGCAGGGCATCTCCCGCCAGAGCAAGGTCACCGACGTGGAGATCGTCTACAACGGCGTGATGCTCGACATCACCGACCGCAAGCTCGCGGAAGGCGAACTCAGGCTCGCGGCCAAGGTGTTCGAGGCGAGCCGCGAAGGCATCATGATCATGGACCCCGAGCGGCGCGTGCTGTCGGTCAATCGCGCCTTCAGCCTCATCACGGGAGTCAAGTCCGGCGAGATGCTCGGGCGCACGCCGAAGCTGCTCGAATCCGACCGTCACGACGAGCACTTCTACCGCAACATCTGGCGCGGTCCCCTGGCCGGCGGCAGCTGGGAAGGCGAAGTGTGGCTGCGCCGGCGCGACGGGTTCCCGTTCCCGGCCTGGGTGCAGGTCTCGGCGGTGCTCGGGGACGTCGGCGAGACCACGCACTACATCGGCGTGTTCGAGGACATCTCCGAGCGCAAGGCGCAGGAGGAGCGTATCCGCCACATGGCGCAGCACGACTTTCTCACCGGGTTGCCCAATCGCGCCCTGCTCGAGGATCGGCTGCACCAGGCCATGCCGCTCGCGCTGCGCAACGGCACCCGGCTCGCGGTGCTGTTCCTCGATCTGGACCGTTTCAAGCTCATCAACGATTCGCTCGGCCACGACGTGGGCGATCGCCTGCTGCAGCAGGTCTCGCGTCGCCTGTCCGGTTGCGTGCGGGCCGCCGATACCGTGAGCCGCCAGGGCGGGGACGAGTTCGTGCTGCTGCTGCAGGACCTGGACACGCCCGGGCAGGCGGCCGCCGTGGCGCGCAAGATTCTCGAGGTCATCAGCGAGCCCTTCGTGGTGGACGGCTCGCAGTTGTCGGTGACGCCGTCCATCGGCATCAGCGTGTTTCCGGACGACGCACCGGACATCGCGCCACTCCTGCGCAACGCCGACGCCGCGATGTATCACGCCAAGGGCGTGGGCCGGAACAACTACCAGTTCTTCACGCGCGACATGAACGCCCGCGTGATCGAGCGCGTCGCGATCGAGGCACGCCTGCGGCGTGCGATCGCAGCCGAGGAGTTCTCGCTCCATTTCCAGCCGCGCGTGGATCTCGCCGATGGCCAGGTGATCGGCGTCGAGGCATTGTTGCGATGGAACGATCCGGAGTTCGGGATGATCGCGCCCGGTACGTTCATTCCCGTGGCGGAAGAGTCGGGCCTGATCTTGCCGATCGGTGCCTGGGTGCTCATGGAGGCTTGTCGCCAGGCGCGACGCTGGCAGGCGAGCGGACTGCCGGCCTTTCCCGTGTCGGTGAACCTGTCGGCGGTGCAGTTCCGTCAGAAGGATCTCGAGCAGGTGGTGGCCGGCGCGCTCGATGCGAGCGGGCTCGATGCGTCCTTCCTCGAACTGGAAGTCACCGAGACGTCGATCATGCACGACATCGCGGAGGTTCGCGGTACGCTGGATCGCCTCAAGGCCCGCGGCGTGCAGCTTTCCGTGGACGACTTCGGCACCGGCTATTCATCCCTCGGCTATCTCAAGCGCCTGCCGCTCGACCGCCTGAAGATCGACCGTTCGTTCGTCAAGGACGTGACCGACGACAGCGACGATGCGGCCATCACCGCGGCCATCGTCGCGATGGCTCGCACCCTCGGGCTCAAGACGATCGCGGAGGGCGTGGAGACCGAAGCGCAACTCCGGTTCCTGAAGAGCCTCGGTTGCGACGAGGGGCAGGGCTACTATTTTTCCCGGCCGCTGCCGCCTGAGGCGCTGGCCGATTTCGTAAGGAAGCGTTCGGCGCGGTAGCTTCGCGGCCTAAGGGCAAAGCCAAACCCGAAGGCAAGGCCGTCAACACGAAGGACACGAAGTACACGAAGGCTCAGTGGCAAAAGACGGGGGGCAATCCGCCATCCCTCCTGCCTTCGTCTTGCCTTCGCGCCCTTCGTGTTGAAAGACGTTGTCGTTGCGGTTGGTCCGGCGACCGATCAATGCACGCGTTCGAAGATGCCCGCGATGCCCTGGCCGCCACCGATGCACATCGTCACGAGCGCGTAGCGCCCGCCGATGCGCTCGAGTTCGTAGAGCGCCTTGATGGTGATGATGCAGCCGGTCGCGCCGATCGGATGGCCGAGCGCGACGGCGCCACCGTTCGGGTTGGTCTTGGCCGCATCGAACTTGAGATCGCTCGCGACCGCGCACGCCTGCGCCGCGAATGCCTCGTTGGATTCGACCACGTCCATGTCCGCTACTGTGAGGCCCGCCTTCTTCATGGCTATGGTCACGGCGGGCACCGGACCGATGCCCATGATGGCGGGATCGACGCCCGCGTGACCGTACGCGACGAGCCGCGCGAGCGGCTTCAGTCCTTTCTTCTCGGCGACCGAGCGCTCCATAAGCACCACGGCGGCGGCGGCATCGTTGAGGCCGGAGGCGTTACCCGCCGTCACCGTGCCGTCCTTCTGGAATACGGTACGCAGCTTCTGCATGTCCTCGAGGGTCGTATCGCCGCGTACGTGCTCGTCGATCTCGAACAGCACCGTGCCCTTTTTCCCCTTGAGTTCGATGGGCAGGATCTGCGACTTGAAGCGCCCTTCCGCGAGCGCCCGGCCGGCACGTCGATGGCTTTCCACGGCGAACGCGTCCTGGCTGTCGCGCGAGATGTTCCATTTCGCCGCGATACGTTCCGCGGTCACGCCCATGTGCTGCTTGTCGAACGGATCGGACAGTGCACCCACCATCCAGTCCATGAGCGGCTCGTCGCCCATGCGCTGGCCCCAGCGCGCGGCGGGCATCACATAGCCGGAGCGGCTCATGCTCTCCGCGCCGCCAGCCAGTGCAATGTCCGTGTCGCCCAGCTTCACGGCTTGCGCGGCGCTGATGATCGCCTGAATTCCGCTGCCGCAGAGCCGGTTCAGCGTGAGCGCCGGTGTCTCCTTCGGCACGCCGCCGTTCATCGCGCACACGCGCGCGAGGTACATGTCCTTTGGTTCGGTCTGGATCACGTTGCCGAACACGACGTGCCCGATCTCCTCGGGCGCGATGCCGGCGCGCTTGATCGCCTCGCGCGTCACCTGCGCGCCCAGCTCCGTCGGAGGCACATCCTTCAACGCCCCGCCGAAATCCCCGATCGCGGTGCGCACACCGCTGACGATCACCACCTCGCGTTCATTCGCCACGCTTGTCTCCTCATGTCGACACCCTCGAGCCCGAGGTGTGTTTCCCCGCATTTGTCATCGCGCGCGGCGCCGGGCCGCCCCAAGCCGCGCGCGCAGTTCAATCACGTTGAAGTGCACGTGCATTCGTCGAGCGCGCAGCCGCTCGACGAATGCGTACACTTCAACGTTTCATTCCCTGACGCGTACGCTTCATCTTTCAATAGCCAAGGCCACGCCCATCCCGCCGCCGATGCACAGGCTGGCAAGCCCGCGCTTCGCATCGCGCTTGATCATCTCGTGCAACAGCGTCACCAGGATGCGGCAGCCCGAGGCGCCGATCGGATGCCCGATGGCGATCGCACCGCCATTCACGTTCACCTTCGACGTGTCCCAGCCCATGTCGCGATTGACTGCGATGGCCTGGGCGGCGAACGCTTCGTTGATCTCCATGAGGTCGATGTCCTTCGCGGTCCAGCCGGCCTTCGCCAGGCACAGCTTGCTGGCGGGGACCGGACCCATGCCCATGAACTTCGGATCGACGCCGGCGGAGGAGTAGGCCTTGATCGTCGCGAGCGGTTTCAGGCCCAGTTCCGCAGCCTTCTTCGCGGACATCATCAGGACCGCGGCCGCGCCATCGTTGAGCCCGGAGGCGTTGCCGGCGGTGACGCTGCCCTCCTTGTCGAAGGCGGGCTTCAGTGCACCCAGCGCCTCGGCCGTGGTTCCATGCTTCGGATACTCGTCGCTATCGAACACCGTGGGCGGACCCTTGCGACTCGGAATTTCGAAGCCCACGATCTCATCCTTGAACCGGCCGGCCTTCTGCGCGGCCTCGGCCTTCTGCTGTGAAGCCGCGGCGAACGCGTCCTGGTCCGCGCGCGACACGCCCCATTTCTTCGCGACGTTCTCCGCCGTGTTGCCCATGTGGTACTGGTTGTAGACGTCCCACAGGCCGTCCACGATCATCGAATCCATCAGCTTCGTGTCGCCCATGCGGAAGCCGTCGCGCGAATTGGGCAGCACGTGGGGCGCCGCGCTCATGTTCTCCTGGCCGCCCGCGATCACGATGTCCGCATCGCCGGCCTTGATCGCCTGCGCCGCGAGGTGTGTCGCCTTCAGTCCCGAGCCGCAGACCTTGTTGATGGTCATGGCGGGAATCATGTCCGGCAGCCCGGCGAAGATCGAGGCCTGCCGCGCCGGGTTCTGCCCCGAGCCCGCGGTGAGCACCTGGCCCATCAGCACCTCGTTCACCAGCTCCGGCTTGACGCCGGTTCGCGCCAGCAGCGCCTTGATGACCGCAGCACCCAGCTGCGGTGCGGGGATCTTCGCGAGCGTGCCCCCGAACTTTCCGACGGCGGTGCGCACGGCACCGACGATCACGACATCGTCCATGACTTGAGTCTCTCCTGTGAGGGTGGGCCCGCCGTCGCGGGCAGCTACGCCAATGGTTCGAAACGTTTTTTTGTTGCGGCGCAGGAAAGCTCAATATACGCGCGGGCGCGGACGGCTGTCGAGTCGGTGCTGCGGTACAGCATGTCGCTGGCTACCGGCAGCCTAATCGTCCTGCAACCTATCGATCTCCCGTCGGGCCTTTTTGGTGGGCCGGCCCTTGTGCAGGGGGTTCGTGGGACGTGCCGCCCGGACCTGGGCGGCCACCGCTTCTCGGGCGAGCCGGCTCTCTTCACCCTCCGAATACAGCTTCTGCGCCTCCGGGGCGGGACCCCGGTGGTCCGACAGTCCCAGGACCGCGACGGTCCAGGCGTAGGGCCCGATGCGGATCGCCAGCGTGTCGCCGACCTTGAGCGTCTTCGCCGGCTTTACCCGCTCGCCGTTGACCTGCACCTTGCCGCCTTCGACCGCGTCGGCAGCGAGCGAGCGCGTCTTGAAAAAGCGCGCTGCCCAGAGCCACTTGTCGACCCGCAGCTTTTCGGGCGCTTCGCTCAATGCCGTGTCGCGCCCGCCTGGGTCTGCACCTCGGCGGCGAAGACCTGCTCCGCATCCACCGGATCGAGCGTGTAGCGTTTGCGGCAGAACTCGCAGGTGACCTCCACCTTGCCGTGTTCCTCGACGATGGAATGCACTTCGTCGCGTCCGAGCATGCGCAGCATGGCGGTGACCCGCTCGCGCGAGCACGAGCACCGGAACGAGAGCGGCGACGATTCGAATACGCGCACGTCCTCTTCGTGGAACAGGCGGCGAATCACTTCCCGGGCGGGCAGCTTCAGCAGTTCCTCGGGGCTGAGCGTGGAGGCGAGATGGGTGGCGCGATTCCACATGTCGGCATCGCTGTCTTCCTGCTCCGGCAGCTTCTGCAGCAGCATGCCGGCGGCCTGGCGTTCGTCGCAGGCGAGCCAGAGCCGTGTCTGCAACTGCTCGGAGGTCTGCATGTAGTGCTGCAGGACTTCGGCAACGCTGGCGCCGTCCATGGCGACGATGCCCTGGTAGGACTGGGTGCCGTCCGTGGGCACCAGCGTGATGACGAAGCGGCCGCCGCCCAGCAATTCGGCGAAGGGCGCATCGGGGAGTTCGCCGTCCCAGCTTGCCGTCGCGCGCAATGTCCCTTCGCTGGTGACTTCCACGACCACCAACTTCACGGGGCCCTGACCCTGCATCTGCATGATCAGGGCACCTTCGAATTTCAGCGTCGCGGACAGCAGCGCTCCGGCGGCCATCAGTTCGCCCAGCAGGTTGCGCAGCGGCGGCGGATATTCATGCCGTTCGAGCACGGCACGCCAGGTCGCGTCGAGATGGACGAGCTGGCCGCGCACCGGCGTGCTTTCGAACAGGAAGCGTTGCAGTGAATCGGTCATGGGGAAGCGGTTCCGTGCGCGTCGCGCAGCACGCGGCGTTGCACCTTGCCGGTGGTGGTCATGGGCAGTTCGAGCACGAATTCGAAGATCTTCGGGCACTGGTAGGCCGCGAGCCGCGCACGCACGTGGGCGCGAATATTGGCTTCGAGCGCATCCGAGGGTTGCTGCCCGGCGGTCAGCACGAGGATCGCCTTGATGACGCTGCCGCGCTCTTCGTCGGGTATTCCCACGACCGCGGCGTTCGCGACGGCCGGATGCCGAAGGAGGCAGTTCTCGATCTCCGACGGGCCGATGCGATAGCCAGCGCTCTTGATGACGTCGTCGGTGCGCCCCCGATACCAGAGAAAACCCTCGTCGTCGCGGACCGCGAGGTCGCCCGTTCGTCCCCAGGGTCCGTTGAACTTGTCGCGGGTGGCCTCGGGATTGTTCCAGTACTCGAGGAACACGACCGGATCGCCTTCGCGGTGCACGCAGATCTCGCCGAGGTCGCCGTCGGCTACCGGATCGCCCGCTTCGTCGAACAGGGCGATGCGATGGCCCGGGTACGGGCGGCCCATGGATCCGGGCCTGGGTTCGAAGACGCGTGCGCAGCCGCCGACCACGTAGTTCAATTCGGTCTGGCCGAAGATCTCGTTGATGGTCACGTCCAGTTCGCTGCGTGCCCAATCGAGCACCGTCTCGCCGACCGCTTCGCCGCCGCTCATCAGGCTGCGCAGGCGCACGTCGTGGCGTGCGCGCACGTTGCCCACTTCCTTCAGGATCATCTTGAGCGCCGTCGGGAACAGGAAAGCGTTGCGCACCCCGTATTTGGCCATGAGCCAGCAGGCACGGTCGGGATCGAAGCGCCCGCGGTAGGCGAGGATGGGCATGCCGAAATGCCACGTGGGAAGCAACGCATCGAACAGGCCGCCGGTCCACGCCCAGTCCGCGGGCGACCAGAACATGTCGCCGGCTTCGGGAAAGAAATCATGGGAGCAGGAGAAGCCCGGCAGATTGCCGATGAGCGTGCGGTGCGCGATCAGTGCGCCCTTCGGTGAACCGGTGGTGCCGCTCGTGTAGATGATCATCGCCGGGTCGTCGGCCGCCGTGTCCACGCAGGTGAACTCGCGGCTGGCGGCGTCGAGCAGGTCCTGCCAGGCGCGAACACCGGTTTCCGCAGCGCCGGCCACGCCGATCACGTGCCGCAGTCCGGGCAGCCGGTCCTTCACGCTCCAGAGCTTGGGCAGCGTGTCGGAATCGACGATGGCAACGATCGCACCGGCGTCCACCAGCCGGTACTCGAGCGCGTCGGGACCGAACAGATGCGACAGCGGCAGCGCGATGGCACCCATCTGGTAGCAGGCCACGTGCGCGATCGCCGTCTCCGGTCGTTGCGGCAGCAGGATCGCGACCCGGTCGCCGCGCTTCACGCCCAGACCTGCGAGGGCGTTGGACAGGGCGTTGGCGCGGACCTGCAGGTCCCAGAAGGTGTACGCGGCGGTGACGCCCGCCTCGTCCTCGTAGTACAGCGCGAAGCGGCCGCGATCGGCGGCGTGGCGTCCGCAGACGTCATGGCCGATGTTGTAGCGCGCCGGGACGTTCCAGCGAAAGCGTGCGATCAGGTCGTCGTAGCCGCGCGCGTCGCGCGGCAGGTGCATGGGTTCGGTCATGCCACGTTCGACCGTCAGTGCGGGCCCGCGTTTCGATACAGCCGATAGCGCTCGCGGTTGTCGCCGGCGCGGTGGCCTTCCCACACCAGTTCCCACGGACTGGTCATCTCGCCGCGTTCAATCGTGCCTTCGGTGAACAGCAGGTCGCACGATTGCGGCGAGTGACCGGCCTCGACCCGCCGGGTGAGGAGGTTGCCGTGGTAGTGCAGCAGTGCGCGCTGGGATTCGCGCAGCGATACGCTGACGATGCAGCCGTGATCCGCCGGCAACGCCGAGACCAGCGAACCCACCATGTCGCGGTACGACTTCGCGTTGTCGACGAAGGCGATCATGAGCGTCATCAGCACGCCCCAGAAGGCGGTGCTGCCGGCGGCCCAGGCGAGCAACGGCCGTTCCGCCGAGCGCCGCACGTTGAACATGAAGACGACCCACGCCGCCGTGAGCGCGCCGGCCACGATCATCAGCGGAATGCTCAGCACCGGTTCGTAGCCCGGTTCCATGCGGGCCATGTGTCGCGCCACCCGCTCCGGGATGCCGAACTCGATGGCCGCCCAGTAGAACCAGATCGCCGCGACGAAGAACAGGAAGAACGCGATCGAGAACCAGAAGAAGGCGTACTGGCCGCTGCGCGACACGGTCGTGATGCGCGGCACCGCGAGCAGCCCCAGCGGCGCCAGCAGCGGCAGGGCGAGGATCTCGCGCCGTTCGTGCGATGCACTCAACACGACCAGGGTCACGATGAATACCACCAGCGGAACGATGATCGCGGGCTCGCCCAACGTGCGGCGACCGCGCCAGATCGTCCACGCGGCGAACGGCAGCACCGGCCACGCGAACCACGGCAGGACCCCGAGATAGTAGAAGGACGTGGCGCGGTCCGCGCCCAGCAGGCCGTTGCCGAAGTAGCGCCCCAGGTCGGCCGCCAGCCATTCGCCGAACAACTGGGGGGCGGTCCAGTACAGGGTCGCCGGCCAGAGCGCGAGCCAGGGCAGGGCCGCAGCCAGCGCGGCTGCCGCCGCGACGACGGTCTGACGCGAGCGGAAACGGGCTGCGACGATGGGCAGCACGGCGAACGACAAGGCGAGCGCGGCGGCACCGGTGATCCCCTTCGACAGGAAGGCGAGCCCGATACCGGTACCGAGAATGAGCCCGCCCCGGGTCGGTCGCCGCTGGCTCAGGGACAATCCGAACAGCGCGGCGGCGAAGCCCGTCAGCAGTGCGTTGTCGGGCACCAGCAGGTGCGCGGGAAACACGAGGCCGATGCACCCCAGCGTGAGCACGGGCGCGACCCAGCCACGCCCTGCGCCGTTCCACTCCTTCGCCGCTGCCGTGAGGAGTGCGAAGGTGAGCCCGCCATAGAGGAGGTTCACGAGCCGTACGGCGTCGTGCAGCGGCAGGAATGTGCCGAAGACCTTGCCGGTCAGGGCAGCGCTCAGGTAGTAGAAGGGCGGATTGCGCAGGAACGGTTCGCCGGCGAGCGCGGGGATCGTCCAGTCGCCCGAGACGATCATCTGGTAGACGACGCCGAAGATGAACGCCTCGTCCGGTTTCCACGGGTCCCGCCCGATCAGTCCCGGGATCATCCAGAGGGCACAGAGCGCCGCGGCGACGACGCCGGGGCGTCGTTCGATGTACGCGGTCAGGGGCTCGTAGCGGAGACGGTTGGCGCCGAGAATCATGTGACTCTAGTGGCGCCGGCGGACTCGCGGCGCGGATTCCATTCTACGGGCAGCGGCGCGGCGCTCCGAGCGGCAATGAAAAAAGGCAGCCGCAGCTGCCTTTCTCGCCGTCCGGTGCCGGGGGCGGGCGGGGAAACTACTTCGTTTCCGCCTTCGCCTTGCGCCCGTAGCGCTGGTTGAACTTCTCGATGCGGCCCGCGGTGTCCATCACCTTGTGCTTGCCGGTATAGAAGGGATGCGAGGCGGACGAGATCTCCACCTTGACGACGGGGTACTCCTTGCCGTCTTCCCACTTCATGGTCTCGCGGTTCTTCGTCTCGAGCGTCGAACGCGTCAGGAACGAGAAATTCGCGCCACTGTCGAGGAAGATGACTTCCTTGTACTCGGGGTGAATACCTTGTTTCATTTCAGTCCTTTGCCTTGGCCCGGCGATTCCGACCGCCTGGGCAGATTGCCCTCGCCCGGGACCGCTTCCGGCTACCCCTGCGCGAAGAGGCGCGGATTATCCACAGATTGGTGCGGCGAGGCAAGGTGGTGAGGCCGTGAGGGGGTAGGCGTGAGGGGTTAGGGGTTAGGCGTCAGGCGAAGCAAGGCTTTACACCCCTCACGCCTACCCCCTCACGCCTCACCGCCTAACCCCTCCTCATCTGATCGAAGAAATCGGCGTTGTTCTTGGTCGCCCGCAGCTTGTCCACCAGGAATTCGGTGGCCTCCAGCTCGTCCATGGGATAGAGCAGTTTGCGCAGCACCCAGACCTTCTGAAGGATGTCCTGCTTCATGAGCAGTTCCTCGCGCCGGGTGCTGGACCGGTTGACGTTGATCGCCGGATAGATCCGTTTCTCGGCCATGCGCCGGTCGAGGTGGATCTCCATGTTGCCGGTGCCCTTGAATTCCTCGTAGATCACGTCGTCCATGCGCGAGCCGGTCTCGATCAGCGCGCTCGCGATGATGGTGAGCGAACCGCCCTCCTCGATGTTGCGGGCTGCGCCGAAGAAGCGCTTCGGCCGCTGGAGCGCATTGGCGTCCACGCCGCCGGTCAGGACCTTGCCCGAGGCCGGGACCACCGTGTTGTAGGCGCGCGCCAGCCGCGTGATCGAGTCGAGCAGGATGACGACGTCCTTCTTGTGCTCGACCAGCCGCTTGGCCTTCTCGAGCACCATCTCGGCCACCTGCACGTGGCGGGTCGCCGGTTCGTCGAAGGTGGACGACACCACCTCGCCGCGCACCGAGCGCTGCATCTCGGTCACTTCCTCCGGCCGCTCGTCGATCAGCAGCACGATCAGGTAGACGTCCGGATAGTTCGCCATGAGCGAATGCGCGATGTGCTGCAGCATCACCGTCTTGCCGCTCTTGGGGCTCGCCACGAGCAACCCGCGCTGGCCCTTGCCGATGGGGGCGATGATGTCGACGATGCGGCCGGTCAGGTTCTCCTCGGACTTGATGTCGCGCTCGAGCACGAACTGCTCGGTGGGAAACAGCGGCGTCAGGTTCTCGAACAGGATCTTGTGCTTCGCGTTCTCCGGCGGCTCGGCGTTGACGCGGTCCACCTTCACCAGCGCGAAGTAGCGCTCCCCTTCCTTCGGCGTGCGGATCTCGCCCTCGATCGAATCGCCCGTGTGGAGATTGAAGCGGCGGATCTGCGACGGGCTCACGTAGATGTCGTCCGGCCCGGCGAGGTAGGACGTGTCGGGCGAGCGCAGGAAGCCGAAACCATCCGGCAGCACCTCCAGCGTGCCGTCGCCGTAGATGCTCTCGCCCCGCTTCGCCGAGTTCTTGAGCAGGGCGAAGATCAGGTCCTGCTTGCGCATCCGGTTCGCGTTCTCGATCTCGTTCGTCGTGGCCATCTCGACGAGTTCGGTGACGTGCAGATGCTTCAGGTCGGAAAGATGCATGGCAGGATCGCGCGGGAGGGGCGGACTGCAGGGAGGGGGTTGCTGCCGGAGAGCCGGGGCGGCCATCCCGGAACGGGACGGCCTCGGCGGGTACTGCTGACTGACGAAGGCGCCCGGCGGAGGAGTGCGGGCGGCCGCTGGAGAAGCCGGGGCGAAGCTAGCGCAGGTCAGAGCGCACTGTCAATGAAGGCCTTCAGCTGCGATTTCGGGACGGCGCCCACCTTCTGCGCCTCCATGCTGCCGGCCTTGAAGATCTGCAGCGTCGGGATGCCCTTGATGCCGTACTTGCGCGGCGTGGCGGCGTTCTCGTCGATGTTCAGCTTGGTCACCTTGAGCTTGCCCTCGTACTCGAGCGCGAGTTCTTCCAGGCTCGGGGCGATCATCTTGCAGGGACCGCACCACTCCGCCCAGAAATCCACCAGGACGGGAACATCGGATTGCAGGACTTCGGATTCGAAGGTGTCGTCGGTAACGTGATGGATATGGTCGCTCATCGGATTGGCTTGCTCGGAATGGGGGAAGAAGAGGGCGGACGGGGCGTCCGCGACAGTGGCCGCTATCGCTTGGAGAGACGGGCCGCGCGAGCGCGCGGCGAGGGCCGATAGCAAAAATGGTAGCGCAATTCGCGTGCGTCCGTGAAGGCCGACCCCCGGAAGGGCACTGTTACAATCCCGCCTGCGTGCTCGCGCTCCGCGCCGAGGCGGTCCCCGCGCGCTCCCACCTGCAACGATTCCGAGATCAATATGACCTACGTCGTCACCGAGAGCTGCATCAAGTGCAAGTACACCGATTGCGTGGACGTCTGTCCGGTGGACTGCTTCCGCGAAGGCCCCAACTTCCTCGTCATCGATCCGGACGAGTGCATCGATTGCACCTTGTGCGTGGCGGAATGTCCGGTGGAGGCCATCTTCGCCGAGGATGACGTGCCGGTGGACCAGCGCGAGTTCATCGAACTGAACGCGGACCTGGCCAAGGCGTGGCAGCCCATCATCGAGAAGAAGGACGGTCCGCCCGACGCCGACGACTGGAAGGACGTGAAGGGCAAGCTGCAGTACCTGGAGCGGTGATTCCGGCGGCCGCGCCGCTCCCCGACGCGGGCCGCCTCGAGCGGCCCGATTCGTCAGTGGCGCCGGGCCGGCCCAAGGCACTGCGCCCCGTGGTCCAGCGAACGACGAGAGCGTGGGGGGGGGCGTTCTATTGCGTGAGGTGACGCGATGACACCCGAGTTGCTGCAGGCCCTTTCCACCGGTGCGACCGTCGTCACGCCGAACCGGCGGCTCGCCCGCGCACTCAAGCGCGAGTTCGATTCGGCCCAGGTGGCGGCCGGGGCGAGGGTCTGGACCTCCGCCGACGTGTTGCCCTGGGGCACCTGGCTCGAACGGACCTTTTCCGATCTCGCGCGCCACGAGGCGCAGGTCCGGGTACTTTCGCCCGCGCAGGAAATGGCGCTCTGGCAACAGGCGATCGCCGATTCCCCCTTCGCGCATGCGCTGCTCGATACAGCAGCCACCGCCCGGGTCGCGCGTGAAGCGTGGGCGCAGCAGCAAGGCTGGCGGCTCGACCTCGACGGCTGGCGCTCGGGCCTGCACGAAGACGGCAAGGCCTACGCAGCCTGGGCCGCCCGCTTCCGGGAGCGTTGCACGGCCGGCGGCTGGCAGAGCGCGAGCGTACTGCCCGACGCCATCGCCGGGCGGCTCGCCGAAGGGCGGGTGCCCCCGAGCCTCGTCGTGTTCGGCTTCGATGAGCTGACTCCGCAGGAGCGCGCGCTGCTCGATGCCTTGCGTGCTGCCGGCACCCGGGTCGAGGAGGCGCAGCCGCAGGCACGACGCGGCCAGGTGAGTCGCCGGATCTACGCGAGCGCCGCCGACGAGCTCCTCGGCATCGCTCGAAACGTGCGCGACCTGCTGATCGCCAACCCGGCACTATCCATCGGCGTGGTGGTGCCGGACCTGTCGCGCCGTCGCGCCGAAGTCGCGCGCGTGTTCGACGACGTGCTCGAACCGGAACGCGTGCTTGCGGCCAGCCGGACACGGCCGCGTGCCTGGAATCTTTCCCTCGGTCTGCCGCTGTCCAGTTGTCCGCTCGCCCATGGCGCGTTGTCGATCCTGCGTCTCGCCCGCGGCGCCTTGCCGCTCTCCGAAGCGGGTTCCCTGTTGCGCAGTCCTTTCCTCGCCGCTGCGGAACAGGAATTCACCCGCCGCGCACTGCTCGATGCCCGGCTGCGCGCCCGCGGACAGCTCCGGATCGACATGACCGGCCTGCAGCGGGAGGCCTTCGCGCGCGACCGCGAGCAGCCGCACTCGTGCCGCCTGCTGGCCTCCCGGCTCGAGACCTGGATTCCCGTCGCGCGTGCGGCGCGCAATCTGCGCCAGCCGCCCTCCGCCTGGAGTAGCACGTTTCTCTCGCTGCTGGCGGGTCTCGGCTGGCCCGGCGAGCGTTCGCTCGACAGCGAGGAGTTCCAGGCCTGGGAGAAGTGGCGCGAACTCGTGGCCGGGCTATCGACCCTGGACCCCGTGGTCGGTGCGCTGCGCCTCGAAGATGCGCTGGCGTGGCTCTCGCGCCTCGCCGGCGAAACGCTGTTCCAGGCGGCATCGGAAGCGGTGCCGGTCCAGGTGCTGGGTGTGCTGGAAGCCGCAGGCATGAGCTTCGATCATCTCTTCGTGACCGGCTTGCACGACGAGGCATGGCCTCCGGTGCCCCGGCCGAATCCGCTGCTGCCGGTCGCCCTGCAGCGCGCGCATCGCATGCCGCACGCGAGCGCCGAATGGGAGCTGGGTTTCGCACAGCGCATCGGCGCCCTCTGGCGCACGAGCGCGCAGCAGGTGGTGTTCAGCCACCCCGCGCGGGAGGGCGATCGGGTCCTGCGTCCCAGTCCGCTGATCATCGACGTTCCCGCCGTCACGCTGGACGCCACGTCCGAGCCGACGTATGCGGCTTCGATTCTGGAGGCGGCGCGCATCGAATCGCTGAGCGACGAGGAGGCCCCGTCGCTGGCGCCCGGCCATGACGTTCGCGGCGGGGCGAGCGTGTTCGAGAACCAGGCGGCGTGTCCGTTTCGAGCATTCGCGCTGCATCGGCTCGGCGCACGTGGACTCGAGGAGGGGCGGCCCGGACTCGATGCGCGCGAACGCGGCACCCTGCTGCACCGGGCGCTCGCGGCTCTTTGGGGTGAACTGGAATCCCACGCGCGATTGATGGCGACGCACGCGGGCGATCTCGATGCGGCGGTGACCCGCGCAGTGAACGCGGCGCTCGAAGCACTCCGGCGCGACCGGCCCGATGTCCTGACCGACGCGTTCGCCGCCATCGAACGCGATCGCCTGCGTGCGCGGATCTTCAGCCTGCTCGCCATCGAGCGGGAGCGCGCGCCGTTTCGTGTGGTCGAACGGGAAGCACCTCGCGCGCTGGACGTGGGCGGTCTGCGCGTAAACGCCCGCGTCGATCGTGTCGATGCGCTCGACGATGGTGGGCGGGTGATCCTCGACTACAAGACCGGCAACGCCACGATTGCCGCGTGGACCGGCGATCGGCCCGATGCGCCGCAACTGCCGCTCTACGCGATCACCGATCCCGGCGACGTCGCGGCGGTGGCCCTGGTGCCGGTGCAGGCGCGCGACGTGCGCTTCCGCGGGCTCGCGCGCGAGGCGTCGTTGCTTCCCGGCGTGACGACGCTGGACGCGGCGCGCGATTTCAGCGCGATCCGCGACTGGCCTCATCTCCTGTCCGGTTGGCGCACGGCGCTCCGTGCCCTGGCCGATGAATTTCTTGCAGGTCGGGCCGCGGTGATGCCGAAACGGTACCCGCAAACCTGCCAGTACTGCGACCTCGGGCCCCTGTGCCGCGTGAAGGAAATGCTCGACCGCGGCCCGGTGTCGGCGGAGGACGAAGGTCTCGAAGAGGGCGGCGATGACTGAAGTCCTCGCCATCGCCGATGCGGCCGAACGCGAGCGCGCGCTCGACGTCACGCGTTCGTTCATCGTCCAGGCTCCGGCGGGCTCGGGCAAGACCGAACTGCTGATTCAACGAACCCTCGCACTGCTCGCGCAGGTCGATGCGCCCGAAGAGATCGTGGCCATCACCTTCACGCGCAAGGCCGCGGGCGAGATGCGCGACCGGGTGCTTGCCGCGCTCGCACTGGCGGGCGAGGACACGCCGCCCGAGCGCGACCATCAGCGGCGTACCTGGGAACTTGCTCGCGCCGTGCGTCGGCGCGACGAGCAGGCGGGCTGGGGTGTCATGGCGAGCCCGGGCCGGCTGCGCATTCAGACCATCGACGCGCTCTGCGCGAGCCTGACGCGCCAGATGCCGCTGCTCTCCGGCTTCGGCGCGCAACCCGAATCGCTCGAGGACGCCGCGGCGCTGTATCGCGAAGCGGCGCGCCGCCTGCTGGCCGGTCTCGATGGCGGCGGCGCGACGGCAGCGGCGATCGCGCGCGTGCTACGACACCTCGACAACGACCTGGCGAGTGCCGAGACGTTGCTCGCCGACATGCTGAAGCGCCGCGACCAGTGGCTCCGGCACGTCTTGAACAAGACCTCCGGCCGGCTCGAGCGCGCCACACTCGAGGACGGTTTGCGCGCACTCATCGTCGACGCGCTCGAGAGCCTTGCCGCCCTCGTTCCCGAGGACATTGAATCCGAACTGGTCGCACTCTCGCGTTACGCGGCGGAGAACCTTGCGCAGGGCGGGAAGGATTCCGCCATCCTCGGGCTGCGCGATCTCGATGCATTGCCGGGCTGGTCGGTCGAGGCGTTGCCGCTTTGGCGCGGAATCGCCGAGTTGTTGTTGACCAGGGACGGGCCTGCCCGCAAGAGCTTCGACGTGCGCGTAGGATTCCCGACGTCGAAGGACAAGGTCGAGAAGGTACGCTGCGATCAGTTCAAGGATCGCGCGAAATCGCTCGTGACCGTCGTCGAGACGCATCCGATGTTGCGCAAGGCACTTGACCACACCCGTCAGCTGCCGCCACCCGCGTACAGCGAAGCGCAATGGGAAGTGGTCGGTGCGCTCGTCGCGCTGCTCCCGCTCGCCGTAGCACAACTCGAGATCCTGTTCCGGGAACGCGGCCAGGTGGACTTCACCGCGGTGTCGCAGGCGGCCGTACGAGCACTCGGCGAACCCGATGCACCCACCGACCTGGCGCTCGCGCTGGACTACCGCATCCGTCATCTCCTGGTGGACGAGTTCCAGGACACATCGCAATCCCAGTACCAGTTGCTGGAGCGGTTGACCGCCGGCTGGCAGCCCGACGACGGCCGCACGCTGTTCGTCGTGGGCGATCCCATGCAGTCGATCTATCGCTTTCGGGAAGCCGAAGTGGCGCTGTACCTGCGTGCGCGGCGCGAGGGGATCGAGACGGTGGCGCTGGAACCGCTCACGCTGCGCGTCAACTTCCGTTCGCAGGCGGGCATCGTCGACTGGGTGAATGCGGGTTTCCGTCGCCTGCTGCCGGAGGCCGAGGATCTGTCCACCGGCGCAGTGCCGTTCACGGCATCCGAAGCCGTGAAGCCGGCCGCGGACGGTCCGGCTGTCGTCGTGCATCCGTCGCTCACCCCGGATCGTTTCGGCGAAGCCGCGCGCGTGGCCGAGCTGGTGCACGCCGCACGCGCCGACGATCCGGCGCAGCGCATCGCGATCCTGGTCCGCAGTCGCAGCCACCTCGTCGACATCGTGCCCGCGCTCGAGGATGCCGGCCTGGGTTTCCAGGCGATCGAGATCGAGGCGCTCGGCCATCGACCCATCGTGCAGGACCTGCATGCGCTCGCGCGCGCGCTGCTGCATCCGGCCGATCGCATCGCCTGGCTCGCCGTGCTGCGCGCACCGTGGTGCGGTCTCACGCTTTCAGACCTCGACACGCTTGCAGGATTCGACGCAACGGCTTGCGTCTGGGACCTCGCGCAGACTACGAACCTCGTTGCGCGATTGTCGGAGGACGGTGGGCGCCGGCTGAGCCGGCTGCGCGATTCCCTGCACCCTTTCATCGCGCAACGGCGCCGCGAGTCGTTGCGCCGCTGGGTCGAAGGTGCCTGGCTCGCGCTCGGCGGGCCTGCAGCCGCGGTGGATGCCGCCGATCTCGAGGATGCACAGGTGTTTCTCGATGCGCTGGACGAACTGGAGGAGGGGGGCGATCTACCGGATTTCGCGGCGCTGGCCGAGCGTGTGGGCAAGCTCTTCGCGCGGCCCGATGCCGGTGCGAGCGATGCGCTGCAGGTCATGACCATCCACAAGGCGAAGGGCCTGGAGTTCGACACGGTCATCCTGCCGGGACTCGGCCGCAAGACGCGGGGGAACGCCGCGCGCCTGCTGGCCTGGCTCGAACGGCCACGAGCGCACGGCGATTCGGACCTGCTGCTGGCGCCGATCCGCGAACGTTCGGAGGACAAGGATCCGATCTACACGTATCTGGAGCAGCTCGACGAGACGAAGGCGATGCACGAGGACTGCCGGCTGCTCTATGTCGCCGCGACGCGGGCGAAATCCCGCCTGCATCTGCTCGGTCATGCGCAAATGCGCGATGACGTTCCGCGGCCGACGAATGGTTCGTTGCTCGAGCGGCTGTGGCCGGTGGTCGAGATCGATTTCCGTCGTGCGGCCGAATCGTGGATCGATCCGGCATCGGTCGATGCTCCGCTGCCACAACGTGCGCCCGGCGCGATTCGGCGGTTCGCCGCGGACTGGTCGCCGCCTGTTCCGGCCGCTGGCATTGCGCCAGCGGCGGCGTGGCTCGAGAGCGATGAGGAGGCGGGCGACGTGGAGTTCTCGTGGGCTTCCGAAACGGCGAAGCACGTGGGCACGGTGGTACACCGAAACCTCCAGCGCATCGCCGAGGACGGCCTCGCGCCATGGAACCCGGAGCGCGTGGCGTCGCTGCGGGAAGTCTTCTCCCGCGACTTGCGCGCGCTCGGCGTTCCGGAGGCGGAGCTGGTACGGGCGATCGAACGTGTGACCGCTGCGCTGGCGGGAGCCCTGTCCGACGAGCGGGCCCGCTGGATCCTGTCGGAGCACGCGGAGGCGCGTTCGGAACTTCGTCTCACCGGAATCGCCGGCGATGCGCTGGTCGACGTCGCGATCGACCGCACCTTCGTCGACGCCGAAGGCGTGCGCTGGATCATCGACTACAAGACCGGCATCCACGAAGGGGCCGATCCGCAAGGCTTCCTCGACAACGAGCGCGAACGCTATCGCGACCAGCTCGAACGTTACGCGGTGTTGATGGCCGGGATCGATCCGCGGCCGATCCGGCTTGCACTGTACTTCCCGCTCATGGGCGGATGGCGGGAGTGGGCGTCCGGCACGGATATGCTCAAATAGCGGATCGCCATTCGCCCGGGAGACCTCGATGATCCGGATCATCTTCGCAACGCTGGGTCTGCTTTGCATCGCGGTCCCGGCCTGGGCACAGTTCCACGTAGGCGGAGGTCTCGACTACATGAACTGGACCGAGGACACGACGCCCGAAGTGACCGAGAGCGGACCGCTCCTGGTGCTGAGCGCCGGGTGGACGCAACGGCGGGACCGGGGCGCCTTGTTCGCCTGGCGCGGCACGCTCTACGGCGGGTCGGTCGACTATGACGGCTCCACGCTGTTTCCCCCTTCACAACCGATCCAGGGCACCACGAACTACACGGGCACGAGCCAGGAAGCGCAGTTTCGCTATCGCCTGCCGGCACGCGGTGAAGGCCGGTTCGATCTCGTGGCCTCCGCCGGCGTCGATGCATGGGAGCGGAAGTTGAGCAGCTTCCAGAAGGAAACCTACTTCGTCGGCTACGTTCGCCTGGGGGTCGAGTTCGATCGTGCGGACCGGGGCTTCATCGCGAGCGGCGGCCTCAAGCTGCCGTTTCATGTGGGCGAGAAGGCCTACCTCGAAGGCATGAATCCGAACCCGCTCGAGCTGCGGCCCGGCGGCGAACCGTCGTTCTACGCAACCCTGGGCTACCAGTTCGATCCGCACTGGCGACTGTTCGGCACCTTCGACAGTTTCCGCTTCGGGGAGTCGCCGTCGGCCCCCGCCGTCGTTCCGGGTTTCGGCGCGGGGCAGTTCTACCAGCCTGCGAGCACGCTGTATCGGGTCGGTGTCCGGCTGGAGTACGTCTTTCGCTGAACTGCCAACTTCCCCGGGGCTACTCCGGATTCGCCTTGGGGAGACTCCAGTTGGACAGGTCGGTCGACTTCATGTCGAACTCCTGATTCTTCGGCGCGGCGGCAATCTTGTCCGCGTTCGCCACGCGCTGGAAGGCTTCCGCGAGCTTCAGGCTGATCTTCGCGAGGTTTTCCGGGTTGACCTTGATCTGCGCCGCATTCTCGGTGAGGACGACACCGCGCGACACGAGTTCGACGTAGATCCTTTCGGCGAGGACCTTCATGGGATCGGCTGGGGCGGCGGACATGGTGCTGGTTCGGTAGCTGGTGAACCCGCATGCTACGACGGATCCCGCTTCGCCATCTTCGTCCACGGTGCAAGAGGCCCGTGGACGAACGGCACCGCGATCTGTTTCGCGCTGCAAACGATCACGTTTTCGGTGGAATAGAAGGAGTTGATTCGTCCATCGCGGTGACGCTCCATGACGACACTCGGCAACACCCCAATCCGTCACTGGAGCGTCATAATCGGTCCGTAGCATCCGGGCTCAGAAGAAGGGGAAGAGACCTTGCACCGCGCCGATCGAGAAAGTGTTCATCGAACCGTGCGGACGCCGTTGGATCGCGTTCGTTTGCGTGATCGCCCGAGCGCGTTTGCCGGATCGGGGTTCACGCTGCTGGAACTGCTGGTGGTCATGGTCATCATCGGGCTGCTGGCCGCCTACGTGGGGCCGAAGTATTTCTCGCAGATCGGCAAGTCCGAGATCAAGGTGACCAAGGCCCAGATCGATGCGCTCGAGAAGGCACTCGATGCCTATCGTCTCGACGTGGGGCGTTACCCGAGCACCGAGCAGGGCCTCGCCGCGCTCGACGCGCGCCCGAACAACGAAGCCAAGTGGCAGGGCCCGTATCTGAAGAAGGCGGTGCCGGCCGATCCGTGGGGCAAGCCCTACCAGTACCGCTCGCCCGGCGAGAAGGGCGAGTTCGACCTGTTCTCCTTCGGCAAGGATGGTCAGGCCGGCGGGGAAGGGGAGAACGCAGACATTACCAACTGGAATTGATGCTGAATGCTTTCGTTGAACGAAGCCCCCACCCTGACCCTCCCCCGGCAAAGCCGGGGGAGGGAATTGAATGACGTCGGCTCCCTCCCCCGGCTTTGCCGGGGGAGGGCTGGGGTGGGGGCAACGCGACTGCAAGGCTCGAACGCCAGCATCACCCACTGGAATTCACGACGATGTTCCTGATCTCCGATCCCGAGCCGACCACCTGCCGGGTTTGAAACCGAGTCCCCATGCGCTACCGCATCAAAGCCCTGAAGCCCGGCGAAGGCGTCGTCTCCCTCGCGCTGGAGGCGCGCGACGCGGGTGATGCGCAGGCGCAGGCGTTGGGTCAGGGCTATGCCGTGCTGTCGGTCAGCCATGGGGCCGGCTTCTCGCTGCCGTCGCTGAAGGGTCGCAGCCGTTTCCCGCTGCTGCTGTTCACCCAGGAACTGCTGGCCCTGCTGCAGTCCGGCATCAGCCTGGTGGAAGCGATCGAGACCCTGGCCGAGAAGGAATCCCGGCCCGAGACCCGCGCCACCCTCACGCAATTGCTGAGCGCCCTGTACGAGGGCAAACCCTTCTCCAGTGCCCTGCAGCTCAACACCGGCGTGTTTCCCGATCTGTACGTCGCCACCGTGCGTGCCAGCGAGCGCACCGGCGACCTGCCCGAGGCGCTGTTGCGCTTCGTCGCCTACCAGACCCAGCTGGACGTGGTGCGCAAGAAAGTGGTGAGCGCCTCCATCTACCCCGCCATCCTCATCGCCGTGGGCGGGCTGGTCACCCTGTTCCTGCTCGGTTACGTCGTGCCGCGCTTCAGCCACGTCTACGAAGACATGGGCGGCGACATTCCGCTCGTTTCACGCCTGCTGATGCAATGGGGCCGCATGGTCGAAGCCCATGGCGCCCTGGTCGGGTTGCTCTTCATCGGCGGGCTCGTCCTGCTGGGTTGGTGGCTCACCCAGGCCACCACCCGTGCGCGCATCGTGCGTGCCCTGCGCCGCATCCCCGCCATGGGCGAGCGCGTGCGCATCTACCAGTTGACGCGCTTCTACCGGACCCTGGGCATGCTGCTCACCGGCGGCATCCCCATCGTGCCGGCGCTGGGCATGGTCGCCGGCCTGCTCGACATCGAACTGCGCGCCCGTCTCGATGGGGCGCAACGCGCGATCCGCGAAGGCAAGCCCATGTCCCAGGCCATGGAAGCCAACGCCCTCACCACGCCCGTGGCCCTGCGCATGCTGCGGGTGGGCGAGCGCACCGGACGCATGGGCGAGATGATGGAGCGCATCGCCGTGTTCCACGACGAGGAGATGGCACGCTGGGTCGAGTGGTTCACCAAGACCTTCGAGCCGCTGCTGATGGCGCTGATCGGCGTGATCATCGGCGGCATCGTCGTGCTCATGTACCTGCCCATCTTCGAACTCGCCGGGAGTATCCAGTGAAGCCGCGCGAATTCGAGGAGCCGTGCATGTTCGATGCGGTCCAGCTCGCGGCGGCGCGAGCCGCCGCCGCTGCCAGCGGCAAGCGCGCCCTGGCGTGCCTCGAGGAAGCGAGCGGCTTGCCCGCCGAAGCCTTCACCCCCGCGCTGGCTGCCACCTTCGGGCTCGTGGCCATGGGCATGGCCGACATGCACGCCGCGCAGCCTGCCTTCGACCGGCTGTCCTACACCGATTCGCTCGCCCGCGAGTGCGTCCTGTTCCGCGTGGCCGGTGGTGCCCTCGTGCTCGCCCACGCCGATCCGTTCGATCCGCGCGTGCGCCCCTGGGCCGAAGAGCGCCTCGGTGCGGACTTGAGCTTCCGCCTGGCCCATTCCGCCGACCTCGCCGCGTACCTCGCCCGTCACGGCGAGAGCATGAAGGCCATGGAAAGCATCGTGGTGCAGACCCGCAGCGAGGGTGATGGCCGCCACGCGGTCGAGGACCTGTCCCTCAAGACCATCAGCGAAGACACCAGCCCGGTGGTGCGGCTGGTGCACTCCACCCTCTACGATGCCCTCAAGAGCGGCGCGAGCGACATCCACCTCGAGACTTCCGCCAGTGGCCTCACCGTCAAGTACCGCATCGACGGCGTGCTGGTGAATGTGAGCCAGGTCAACGGCGGCGAGACCGCCGAGCAGGTCATCTCCCGCATCAAGGTCATGTCCGAACTCGACATCGCCGAGCGCCGCGTGCCCCAGGACGGACGCTTCAAGGTCTCCATCCAGGGCCGCGAGATCGACTTCCGCGTCTCCATCATGCCCTCCATCTTCGGCGAAGACGCGGTACTGCGGATCCTCGACAAGCAAAGCCTCGCCGACCAGGTCAAAGGCCTGTCACTGGACAGCCTGGGATTCGGCGAAGCCGCCAAGCTCTGGATCCGGCGTCTCGCCTCCGAGCCCTACGGCATGCTGCTCGTGACCGGCCCCACTGGCAGCGGCAAGACCACCACGCTGTATGCCGCCATCTCCGAGATCAACCACGGCCACGACAAGCTGATCACCATCGAGGACCCGGTGGAATACCAGCTCCCCGGTGTATTGCAGATCCCGGTCAACGAAAAGAAGGGCCTCACCTTCGCGCGCGGCTTGCGCTCCATCCTGCGCCACGACCCGGACAAGATCATGGTGGGCGAGATCCGCGATTCAGAGACCGCCCAGATCGCGATCCAGGCCGCCTTGACCGGCCACCTGGTCTTCACCACCGTGCACGCCAACAACGTGTTCGACGTGATCGGCCGCTTCACCCACATGGGCGTGGACCCGTATTCCTTCGTCTCGGCCCTGAACGGCATCATCGCCCAGCGCCTGGTGCGGGTGAACTGCGTGCACTGCGCCACCGACGACGAGCCCGACGATGCGTTGCTCGCCGATTCCGCGCTCACGCGCGACGAGGTCGTCGGCTATCGCTTCCGCGCCGGCCAGGGCTGCGGCCATTGCCGTGGCAGCGGCTATCGCGGCCGCAAGGCCATCTCCGAGATGCTCATGCTCACCGACGAGTTGCGTGAGCTCATCACCCAGCGCGAGCCCATCCGCCGCATCAAGAGCGCGGCGCGCGAATCCGGAACGCGCTTCCTGCGCGAATCCGCGCTCGATCTTGTTCGTGCCGGCGAAACCACGCTCCAGGAGGTCAATCGTGTCACCCTCGTGGCGTGAGCGCGTGCGCATCGTGCTGGCCCCTGGCGGGCTCGAGCTGACGCGGGTCCGTCGCGGCCTGCGGCCTGGAGCGGCGCACACGGCCTCGATTCCCGTCGACCCCGCGACGTCGTGGGATGGTGCTCTATCCGCCCTCGATGTAGCGCTGACCGAGCCGCGCTGGCGCAAGGCCGATGCCGAAGTCCTGCTCTCCGGCCACTTCGTGCGCGTGCACCTGCTGCCCTGGAGCGCCTCGCTCGCCACCGATGCCGAACGCCTGGCCTACGCCCGTGCCGAGCTCGAGGCCGTGCATGGCGAGCGCGTGCGCGACTGGACGCTGATGCTGGACGATGCGCCCGTGGGTCAGGCCGCCCCTGTGTGTGCCATCGACACCGCGTTGCTCGACGCCCTGCGCGTCAAATGTGCGGTGGCCGCGCTCAAGCTGCGCAGCGTGCGGCCGCAGTTCGCCGTCGCGCTCGAACCGCACCGCGCGCAGCTGCGCGCCCGCAACGGCGGCTTCGCCTTCGCCGAAGCTGGCCGCCTGAGCCTCGTCCTGTACGAAGCCGGTGCCTGCCGCTGGCTCGCCAATCCGCGCGTGGGCGTGGCCCTGGCCGAAGCCCTGGCCGCGGAAGTGCGCCAGGCCGAAGCCCTGGGGGCAGTGGCGGGTAACGGCCGGCTGCACGTGGCCTTCGCCGGAGCGCGCGAGGCCTTGCCGGGCCGCATCGGCGGGTGGGAAGTGGTGTCCCTGCCATCCGCACAAGGCCCGCTGCGCCGCACGGTGCTGGATGCGCGCCTGGCCACGGAGCCTTGAGCGATGGCCCTGCGCACCTTGCAGTTCGACTTCCAACGCCCGCCCGGTGATCGGCGCACCTGGGGCACGATCCTGCTCGTCATCGGGGTGCTGCTCGGGGCCTGGGCGTGGCTCCAATACGATGCCGCGCGCGACCAACTCACCCGCTGGGAAGACAAGCTCTCCGATACGCGCCGGCTCGCGCGGCGCTCGCTGCCCAGCTTCGCGGTGGAGGACGCACCCTCGGCTACCCTCGCGCAGGAATTGAAGGATGCCAACGCCGTCCTCGATCGCCTGGCGTTGCCCTGGGACGGACTGTTCGCGGACATCGAGGCCGCCGTGGTCCCCGACGTGGCGCTGCTGGGCATCCAGCCCGACGCGCGCGGGCGCCTGGTCAACCTCGAAGGCGAGGCGCGCGATCTGAAGGCGCTGCTCACCTTCCTGGCGCGGCTGGAAGCCGCCCCTGGCCTGGTGGATGCGCACCTCACCCGTCACGAAATCCGCCAGAGCGACCCCAACCGGCCGCTCGCCTTCACCCTCCAGGCCCGATGGACACCACGGCTCTGAGTTCGCTGCGCTGGCTCGCTCGGCGCGAGGCCTCGCGCCTGCCCTGGCGTGGCATCGCCGGCGTGGCGCTGGTCGTCCTGGCAATCGGATTCGCGCTGTCGACGCTGTTGCCGACCCAGCATCGGGTCGAGACCCTGCGCGCCGAAGTGGCCGAGTTGCGCACGCGCCTGAAGTCCTCCGGCGAGAACCCGAACCTGCCGCCGCCGCGCGCCACCCAGCTCGAGAACTACTACGCCTTCTTCCCCGCGGTGGAATCGCTGCCCGACTGGGTCGGCCGCGTGCACACCGCCGCGGCGCGCAACGGTCTGGCACTCGAATCCGGCGACTACCTGCTGGAACGGCGCAAGGACGTGCGCCTGGCGCAATACCAGATCACCCTGCCGGTGCGTGGCAGCTACGAGCAGATCCGCGGTTTCGTGGCCGAGGTGCTGGAGAAGGTGCCGGCCGCCGCACTCGAGGACGTCGTCATCAAGCGCGAGAACATCGGCGTGCCGACGCTGGAAGCGCGCATCCGTCTGGTCGTGTACCTGAACGGCGAGGGTGCGCCGTGAAGCTCGATGCGCGCACCCGCAAGATCGCCGTATTCGGCAGCCTGGCCTTGACCCTGGTGGCGGTGCGCTGGGTCGACGGTGAGCCGGAGGTGCAGCGGGTCAATGCGGCAGCGCGCAGCGAAGCGCACACCGAAGCGAACACCGAAGCGCCCGCCGAACGGTTGCGCGCCGCTGTGCCGGCGAAACAGGACCCCAACGTCGCGCTGGACCTGTCGCGCGCCAAGCGCGGCGCCAGCCCGCCGAAGTCCAATGACGCCTTCGGCGCCCGAAGCTGGAATCCACCGCCGAAGAAACTCACGCCGAAGGAACTGGCAGCCCAGCGTGCGGTGGAGGAGTTGCCGCCACCACCGCCCCAGGCGCCGCCGCTGCCCTTCACCTACGTGGGCATGCTCGGCGACGAGGACGAGACCACCGTGTTCCTTTCGCTGCAGGAGAACAGTTACGCGGTGAAGAAGGGTGACGTGATCAACGGCACCTATCGCGTGGAAGAGGCCGAGGCCGGCCGAGTCGTACTGACCTACCTGCCGCTGGACCAGCGCCAGACCCTGACCGCGAAGACCGAATGATGCGAACCTCCCTGACACTGCTGTGCCTGCTCGCGACGGTCGCTGGTTGCGCCCACGACCGTTCCTACGAAGAGGCCAATCGCATGCTCTCCGAGGGCACGCCCGTGGAAGGCCTGGCCAAGCTCGAGCAGGCGGTGAAGGACAACCCGCGCAACACGACCTACCGGGCCGCCCTCATTCGCGAGCGCGAACGCGTGGCCACCGCCTTCGTGCTCCAGGGCGACAGCTCCCTGAAGGCCGGCAATCTCGACCTGGCAGCGGCCCAGTACAAGGAGGCCAAGCGCATCGACCCTGACGGGTTCCGCGCCAACACCGGCCTGCAGGAAGTGGAGCGGGCGCGCCGTCACGCCGAGCGCATCCGCGAGGCCGAAGGCCTGCTCGAGAAGAAGGACTTCGCCGGTGCCGAGAGCGTGCTGCGCGCCGTGCTCGTCGAGAATCCCTACCACTCCCGTGCCCGCGAACTGCTGCGCAAGGTGATCGAGACCAACGTCGCGGCCGAGCCGCCACCGAGCCTGAAGACGCCCTACAAGAAGCCCATCACCCTGGAGTTCCGCGACGCCCAGATCCGGACCGTGTTCGAGATGCTCTCCAAGACCTCGGGCATCAACTTCGTCTTCGATCGTGACGTGAAGCCCGACTCGAAGATCACCATCTTCGTGCGCAACACCACCCTGGAGGATGTGTTGAAGCTCATCCTCACCACCAACCAGCTGGACCGCAAGGTCCTGAACGACAACTCGGTGCTGATCTACCCCAACACCCCGGCCAAGCAGAAGGACTACCGCGACCTGGTGGTGCGCAGCTTCTACCTTGCCAACGCTGACGTGAAGCAGGCCTCCGCCATGGTCAAGGCCATGATGAAGACCCAGGACGTCTTCATCGACGAGAAGCTGAACCTGATGGTGGTCAAGGACACCCCCGATGTGCTGCGCCTGACCGACCAGCTGGTGCGCACCCTGGATCTGGCCGAGCCCGAGGTCATGCTCGAAGTGGAAGTGCTGGAGGTGGCCCGCACCCGGTTGCAGGAGATCGGCGTGCGCTATCCGGGCAGCGTCAATCTGCAGGGCCAGGGCGCGGTCAGCGGCACGGCGGCCAGCACCATCCCGATCGACTCGCCCATGATCTTCACCATCGCCAATCCGGCGCTGGTGTTCAACCTGCGCGCCAGTGTCGGCACCACCAACATCCTGGCCAACCCGCGCATCCGGGTGAAGAACAAGGAGAAGGCGCGCATCCACATCGGCGACAAGGTGCCGGTGTTCACCTCCACCGCCACCGCCAACGTGGGCGTGTCCACCTCGGTGAGCTATCTGGACGTGGGCATCAAGCTCGACGTGGAGTCCCAAGTCTACCTGCAGGACGAAGTGTCCATCAAGGTGGGTCTGGAGGTGAGCAACATCGTCGAGACCATCACGGTGTCCACCGGCACCGGCAGCTCGGTGGCCTACCGGCTGGGCACGCGCAACGCCAACACCGTGCTGCAATTGCGTGACGGTGAGACCCAGATCCTGGCCGGGCTGATCAGCGACGAGGACCGGCGCGCCTCACAGCGCATCCCGGGCCTTGGCGACATTCCGATGCTCTCGCGCCTGTTCGGCTCTTCGCTGGACAACCGCACCAAGACCGAGGTGGTCCTGATGATCACGCCGCGCATCGTGCGCAACCTCATGCGACCCGAGGGCGTGCAGGCCGAGATGGCTGCGGGCACCGACAGCTTCCCGGGACAGGCGCCATTGCGCATCGGGAGGACGGCGCCGGGGGCGGTGGCGCTGGCGCCTGCTCGTACGACGGGTGGCGGTCCGGTGCAGCAGACGGCTCGCGACGTGCCCGCGGTCAACGTGCCGTTCGACGTGAGCATGAGCGCGCCCACAACGGCGCAGCTCGGCAAGGAGTTCGAAGTGCAGTTGAGCATGCCGGCGGGCATGGACATGCGCTCCGGGCAGATGCAATTGCGCTACGACCCGGCAGCCCTTCAGGTCGTGGGCCTCAACGTAGTCACGCCGGGGATCGCGCTGGTCACCTTCGACGGACAGGCCCCGGCTCGCGCAGTGCGGTTTCGTGTCATCGCACCGGCGAAGGCGAGCACGCGCATCGCGATCGAAGACGCCGAGGTCGTGGACGGTTCCGGATTCGCCATCGGCGTGTCGCTGCCGGCGGCGGCCGACATTGCGCTCGCCCCATGATCGAACCGACGCGGCTGCGGGCGAACGGCTTCACGCTGATCGAACTGGTCATCACAGTGGCTATCGTGGCCATCCTTGCGCTCGGGCTCGTACCGCTGGGCGAACTAGCGGCGCAACGTTCGAAGGAATCGGACCTGCGGACCGGCTTGCGTCAGATACGAACCGCCATCGATGCCTACAAGAAGGCTTCCGACGAAGGGCGTGTCGAGCGCAAGGCCGACGCCTCGGGCTATCCGCCGTCGCTCGACGCTCTGACCCAGGGCGTGGCCGACCAGAAGTCGCCGGCCCGGGCACAGATCTACTTTCTGCGGCGGCTGCCGCGCGATCCGTTCGCGAGCGATCCGGAGACACCCGCATCCCGCACCTGGGGTCTGCGCGCCTACGACAGTCCGCCCGACAACCCCCGCTCCGGCAAGGACGTGTTCGACGTCTACTCGCTCGCCGAGGGCAAGGGACTGAACGGCGTGTCTTATCGGGAATGGTGAGCAGCGTGGGTACCCGCCCGTCTCTCGCATCGATGCGGCACGGCTTCACGCTGATAGAGTTGCTCGTCGTGATGTCGGTCATCGCCTTGCTGCTGACGATCGCCATCCCGCGGTACTTCCAGAACATCGATCGATCGAAGGAAGCCGTGTTGCGGGAGAACCTCAACACCATGCGCGACGCGATCGACAAATACCACGCCGACCGGGGCCGGTATCCGGACTCGATTCCGGATCTCGTGACCAGACGCTACCTGCGTGCCGTGCCGGTCGATCCAGTCGCCGATACCACTACAGCCTGGATCGTGATTCCGCCACCGCCGAGCGTCGGAGAGGGCGGTGTATACGACGTCCGCAGCGGCGCGGAAGGCACGGCACTGGATGGCAAGGCGTACTCGGAACTCTGATGGCGATGAAAAAGTCATGAACGGATGTTCACAATCGAAGGGTCGTTCCGGTCTGCGCTCTACCGTTCTCCGGATCGGAAGCGTGTGCCTGGCGGGATTCGGCATTGCCGCATGGGCGCAGGAGAACCCGACGGGCATGCGGGACACAGGACGATGGCCCGACGGCGGCATCGTGTACTCCGGCGCCAAACGGCCTGTCGTGTCCGAGCATGTCCGCGCTTTTCGATCGGAACTGGGGCTGACCACGACCGGTGGGGAAGCCGTGGACGACAGGCAGCGGCAACTCGTCGAAGTCGCCCGTGCCGGTGATGCGCCGGGGATTGCCAGAATTCTCATGGCTGGAGCGCTCCCCAACGCGCGCCTGCCGGATGGGCGAATAGCCATCACCGCGGCAGTGGAGAGCGGGCGCCTGGAGGCGGTGCGCGAACTCGTCGACCGGGGTGCCGACATCAATCTCAAAGACGGCGAGGGCAGCACACCCCTCGCAACGGCCGCCCTGAGAGGCGATGCGAGGATGGTGCGATACCTCCTCAAGAGCGGCGCACAACCGGACATGAAGGCGGACAACGGCGCGACCCCGCTGCTCAATGCTGCCCTGCTGGGTCGGGCGGAAGCGGCCCGCGCACTCCTTGGTGCAGGGGCGGTGCCGGCGATTCGGAACCGGGACGGATGGCCGGCGCTGGTGCTGGCCGCCCGGGGCGGTCATGTCGACACCATCCGGGCACTGCTCGACAGCGGAGCCGATCCGAACATCCTCGGCAGGGACTCGTTGAGTCCGCTGTACTGGGCGATCTACCGGCGCAACCGCCCGGCCGCCGAGTTGCTGGTCAAGGCAGGCGCCGACCTCGGCGCGCTTTCGCTCGAAACCCTCGATTGAATGGCGCAGGCGATGAGTACCCTGGGTGTTCCGGCCGCCGTTGTCGCAAATATTCCACGGAGGTGTAACACAAGCACCCAATACTCGCGGATCAGGAAGTCCGAACCTTCCACCGGGACGCGATCGGCGAAGCGGCTGGCATCGATGCAATCTGCGCTCTCCAACTCCTTGACAACGATCCGCTCGAGCATGGATGACGTCGTTACCCTGTCCGCGCGTGAGCTCGAGCGGCTGATGCATGTCGTGCATTCCTCGATGGAGGTTCGGCGCCGCAACCAGTTCTTCCTGTGGACGCAAGGACAACTCCAGAGCCTCGTCCCCCACGAGATCCTGATCTGCGCCCATGGAGATCATGCGCGGCGCAGCCTGATGATCGAGCACTTCTCCAGCTACCCGTTGCCCGGGCAGGACGTGGAAAGCATCGTCGACGTCGACGGTGGTCTCATGATCCAGACCGTGCGGGCCTGGGCCGAGCGGGGAGAGAGACCGCTCCTCGTCTGTGGCAGCGAGAGGGAGTCGATCCTGTACCGTCGATTCGAGGCCGCCCTGTTCCGGCATGCGTTCCCGAATCTCGCGACCCATGGGATGCCGGTGCTCCCGGGTTCGTCCGGATCGTACTTCACGTTCGTGAACCTGCCGCAGCCCTTGACCTCCCGGCAAGGCTATCTTATCGAAATCCTGACGCCCTACATCCATTGTGCGTTCGTGCGGATGCTCGCGAACGAACGCCATGAGCAGGTCGAGATCGCCCCCAGCGACCGATTGATCACCGCCCGGGAGATCGAGATCCTCCAGTGGGTGCGCGACGGCAAGAGCAACCAGGAGATCGGGCACATCCTTGGCATCAGCCCGCTGACCGTGAAGAATCACGTGCAGAAGATCCTGAAGAAGCTCAACGTGCAGAACCGCGCGCAGGCGGTGGCGCGCGGGCTGTCGCTGCAGATCATCAAGAACAGCGTCAACTGAGGTTCACGTTGCGGCCCGCGAATGGCCTTGCTGCTGAACGCGGGTTTTCCTGGCGTGCCGCAGCCGTCCGCATCGCCGTTCGGCCATCGGAATGTCAACGGGGTTTCACCTACATCGGACTGCTGATAGTCGTCGCGGTGTTGGGGATCGGTCTGGCCGCCATTGGAAGCGTGTGGCATACGGTGTCGCAACGGGAGCGCGAGGCGGAACTGCTGTTCGTCGGGGAACAGTTCCAGCGAGCGATCCGAAGCTATTTCGAGCGCTCACCGGAAGCCGGGAAGGTCTATCCCAAGGCCTTGGGTGACCTGCTGGAGGACCGGCGCTCGGGCACCATCGTTCGGCATCTGCGAAAAATCTACGTCGATCCCATGACAGGGACGACGGAGTGGGGTCTGCTGAAGCAGCCCGATGGCCGCATCATTGGTGTCCACAGTCTCGCTGTGACCTCGGTGTTTCGTGCCTCGGATCTGCCTGAAGGCATACAGGTGAAGGGGACCACCCATCGGGACTGGTTGTTCATGGGGAACACTTCGAACGGGCTGGCAACCGCAGGTGCGACAGCCACGGTACCTGGGACATCTGCGCCTGGCATTCCCGGCGCAGATGGAACACTTCGGAATCCTGTCATGCCGGGCGTGGAAGTGCCACGCGAGGAACCGCCGCCCAACCCTTGCGCGGAACAGCGGCGTACCGAAATGCTCAAGTGCAGCGAGCTGCAGGACGCCGCACGACAGAAGTGCGAGAACGACTCCGCCAGGTCCTATGCCACCTGTGCCCGAAACGCCGCCCGCAAGGGTTGAGGGGTACCTCTTCCGGCGTTGAACTGTCGCCGAACGCCGTCGGACATCCGCATGCTCTGCACCTCCAGTGATCACTCTCGCCCATTCCAGGGAGCGTTCGGAGCCGCCGTCGTGTAACGCACGACGCCTAGATTGGTCGAGCGTTAGCAGAGTCCTCCTGAGCTTGCGGTTCTCCGGCCGCGGATGACCTTGCATGAGCCGATCGGCCTACCTGCTTTCCGAATCGCGCACATGGGATGTCATGGAGCTTCAGTAGTCTCTGGGAACGAGAGTGGCCGAACCGTGGCGGGGTCGTCGTGCCTTGCGCGAAGTCCCGACAAGTCAGAGGTTCGGAAGCCCGAGAGTGTTTCCGCTTGGCTTGAACACCCAAAGCATTTCAATTGCATAGGAGCCTGCCGCAATGACAAGTAAATTCAAGTACGGACTGACCGCTGCGCTCGTCGCGGGCGCGATGTCGGTTCCCGCGCACGCCGCCATCCAGATCGGCGCGAACGGGAACCTCATTTTTGCCGCATGGGATACGAAGGGCACGGCGGACACCGCGGACGATTCGTCCTACGTCCGTGACCTGGGCAAGACGATCAACGACTTCGCCACTGCAGCAGCGGTGTCCGCGATCCAGACGGGTCAGACCGCCGGCGTCCCCAGCGTGATCGGCGCGGGCGTGGAACTCACTTTCAATCCGGATCCCTTGTTCACGAGCTGGTTCGGTTCCGTGTCGGGCCTCGGCAACGTGGTCTGGAACGTGGCGGCCGGTGATTCCGCCGGCGACAAGCGTGTCATCACCACCGCCAAGGATGGTGAAGTGCCGCTGTCGAGCAATTTCAACTTCACCCCCGTGCTCACCGCCATAGATGTCTTTGCTGCCCAGTCCAACGCTCTCGGGACTCACGGCACCGTGACGGATGGCTCCAACACGGCTACTGCCGCCGATGGCCCGGCTCTGGCGAGCGGCCTCACCTGGGGAACCAACTTCGCCAATTCCGCAGGTTGGAACAACAGCGGTGCTGTGGGTGAGTCGCTGGATTTCTTCCTGCTTGACCAGAACGGTTCAGTCAACTCCAACAACGTGCTCGTCACGAAATTCGCATTCAATCCCGACATGGTCTGGACCCTGCGCAACGACGGAGCGCTCGTCTACTCCGCCGCGCCGATCCCCGAACCAGGCACCTATGCGCTCATGGGACTGGGCTTGCTGGGTGTGGCAGGGGTCGCTCGCCGCGCGACGAAGAAGTAGACCGAAGGCACGCTCCGTCGCCTTTCCGCGCCCCCGTCAGGCTGCTGCGCCTAGCGGTAGCTTCGTCCGGAGCGCGTCAAATGAACGAATTCCTGGAGACATAGATGAAACAGAATGCACTTTGCTTGGTGATGGGGGTCGCGCTGACCGCCATCGCCGGACATGCCGCCGCGCAGTCGTGCGGTGACGCCGGCTACAACGTGTACACCTGCCCGACCAGCGCAGGGTACGACCAGTTCTTCATCACGGGTGCCACCGCCCCGAACAACTTCATCGAACAGACGCTCACGAGCTGGTTCGAGCCCGGCTTCACCAAGATCATCGACAGCGTCGACGGAGCACAGCAGTACGCGCTCGTGGGCAAGCTGAAGTCGGTCGCGCCGGTGCCTGCTGCGCACTTCGGCAAGTCCGTGCGACTGATCAAGCGTTCGACCGGCGGTTCGGTGATCGGCGTCAATCCCGTCGCTCGCGACGAATTTCTTGCGGTACTCGACACCAAGAATACGTTGGGTGCCTGCACGGGAACAGGAACGGCGCGTGTTTGCCCCGTCCTGGGCACGGATGGAGCGACCGGTCTCAAGCCGACGCTCGGCGTATCCGATGTCAACCCAGAACTGTTCAAGTCGCCGTACAACGTGGAGTTCGACCTCCAGACGCAGCAGCCGGTGCAGCAACTGAGCAGTGCAGAGACTTCCACGCTCACGATCAAGCCTGCGAATGTTCTGTCCATGGGTATCGTCGCGACCAATTCGGTTCCCAGTACGACGGTCTTCACGCGCGCCATCTACGGTGATCTGCTTCGCGCAGGCGGCTACGCCGATTGGTCGCAGGTGGATCCCGCGATCAGCCCGGCTGCGGGAACCCAGCTGGTCGTTTGCCGTCGCGTTCCCGGCTCGGGCACGCAGACGTCCTACAACTGGTTCTTCCACAGTTTCCCCTGCTCGCTCGGATCCGTGGTCGGCAACGACTTCAATCAACCCAAGCGGATGCTGGATAGCTTCGGCTACGATCCCGACGGCGACGGCGTGCGTGGCTTGCCGGGTGAGACGGGTGCCAGTGCAGCGACCGCGTACACCCTCGATGCAACGCTCGGCCTGACGGTCGTCGAGAATTCGACCTCCGGCAACGTGCGCGACTGCCTCGAGAAGGCCCAGAACGGTGGCGTGCATACGTTCCGGGACGAAGAGGGCAAGTTCGTGAAGGTGGACTTCGGTACTGGCGGTTACGGTGCCATCGGCGTGCTTTCACTCGACAGCCTGACCAACCGCAACAAGAGCCCTGCGGCTCCGAATGCGTGCGATGCGGTGAACGGCAAGACAGTCTGCGGATGGGCGTTCCGGACGCTGGACGGCGCAGGTACGTACACTGACAGCGACAGCGGTACCGCGGTGGTCCCGGTCCTGTCGGCCGGTGCGACGGGAGTTGCGCCGAGCAAGGCGAACCTTCGCTCCGGTGCCTATCAGTTCGCCGTCGAACTGACGTTCCAGTACCGTACATCGAAGCTGGCCGGGCTCACCAAAACCTTCGCCGACGACATCATCGCGGCGGTGGCAGCCCCGGCGTTCAACACGAACGATTGGGTCGCCGCACTTCCGCCGCAAGCGCTTGGCGCGAACACCGCCAAGGGCACTCGCGGCGGCAACATGTGCAAGCCGCTCGAGTTCTTCTACTGATCGTTGCTGGCCTCCTCTCCGGGTGCGTCCCCTGCCTGGAACGAAGCCCCGCCTGCAAGGGCGGGGCTTTTCACATGTCGGGTGAACCAAACATCGCCACTCGACCTATCACTTTCACATGCGTCTGAACGCCTGCACGCTGCTGTTCCGAAGGTCGATGACCCTCTTGGTCGCTCTCGTCCTGGCGGTGCCGTTCCACGCCTGGTCGCAACAGGCCATGGACGACGAGGAAGAAGAAGCGCCCAAGCCGGCGTTCGACATCCTCGAGTATCGCGTTGAAGGCAATACCGTGCTTCAGGCGATCGAGATCGAGCGGGCCGTGTACCCGTTCCTCGGCCCCGGCCGGAACATCGACGATGTGCAGGCTGCCGCGCAGGCCCTCGAGAAGACCTACCAATCGTCCGGCTTCCTGACCGTGCTCGTCGGCATCCCGGAGCAGAGAGTCACCAGTGGTGTGGTGGTACTACAGGTGACCGAGGGTACGTTGGATCGGCTGCGGATCCAGGGTGCCCGCTACTACTCTGCCGGTCATATCCGCGAGCTGATTCCGAGCCTGAAGGAAGGTGAGGTGCCGTACTTTCCCGACGTCCAGAAGGATCTCGCCGTGCTGAACCGCCCGGCCGATCGCAAGGTGGCGCCCGTGCTCAAGCCGGCCATGGTTCCGGGACAGATCGACATCGATCTCAAGGTCGAGGACAAGTCGCCTTTGCACGGATCCGTCGAACTCAACAATCGCTACACCGCCAACACGGAGCCGCTGCGCCTGAGTGCTGCGATCCGCTACGACAATCTCTGGCAGCGCCAGCACAGCGCCTCCGTCCAGGTGCTGACCTCGCCGCAGGACCTTTCCCAGGTCCGCGTGATCAGTGGGAACTATGTGTTCAATCCCGGCAATCGGGATCGCATTCTCGCGCTCTACGCAGTGCGATCGGACACCGACGTCGCAACTCCGGCGGCTTCGATCGTGGGGCGAGGCACGATCACGGGCGCCCGCTACATCGTGCCGCTTCCCGCCCGTGGTGAGATCGGTCACTCGGTCACGCTGGGTGCCGACTACAAGGACTTCAAGGAGTCGGAACGCCGATTCGCGGCCGACAACCTGCTGCCGCCGATCTCCTACGTACCGATGACTGCGAGCTACTCCGCCCAGAAGCGAGGCCGCAAGGGCGTCACGACGATGAACTTCGGAGTCACTTTCGGGATGCGCGATTTCTTCGGCAACCACGACAGCGAATTCGCCGCCCGCCGATTCGGGGCCAAGTCCAATTTCTCCTATTTCCGGGCGGATGTGCAGCGTGACCACGCCCTGGGCGGTGGCTATGCACTCCTGGTTCGAATCACGGGTCAGATGGCGAGCGGGCCCCTGGTGAACACGGAGCAGTACTTCGTCGGCGGCGTCGACACCGTCCGCGGTTACCTGGAAGCCGAGGCGTTGGGGGATGACGCGCTGACGCTGCGGGTCGAAGGCAAGTCGCCATCGTTGAGCCGCAGTGTCGGGAATGCCGTGGACGAGCTGAATGCCATTGCGTTCGTCGATGCCGCCGAAGTCCGGGTGCAGCAACCGCTGCCACCGACGTTCGGACGTACGCGACTGTCCAGTGCTGGTCTCGGCCTGCGCGCCAAGGGGCCAAGCGGTCTGGCCGCCAGCGTCGACCTTGCCTGGCCTTTCGAGTCGACACCACGCACCAATGCAGGCGATCTCCGGCTTCATTTCCGGGTCGCGTACGACTTCTGAGTGGCGCATCCATGAACTCACGACTTTTCCGACTCGTCTTCGATCGCTGGCGTGGCATGTTCGTGCCGGTGTCCGATGCAGCGCGCGGCTACAGCCGCGCGGCGAGCACCCGCCGGAAAGCATCCGCGCTGGCGCTCGGTGCGTTGCTCCTCGGCGCCGGCGCGGTGAATGCGGATCCGATACCGGCCCTTACGCTGCCAGTACCGGTGATCCCGATCGCCCCCGACGTCAACATCGCAGCAATCGGTGCCGCGACTGCGGCCATTGCCAACAGCACCCTCACCGTCAATCAGTCGACCTCCCGCGCAATCATCGACTGGCAGAGCTTCAGCATCGGCTCGGGCGGGACCGTCAATTTCCATCATCAGCTGGGCGCTTCATCGGCAACGCTGAACCGGGTGATCGGAAACGAGCTGTCCATCATCGAGGGTGCGCTGAATGCACAGGGACAGGTCTACATCATCAATGCGAACGGCATCCTGTTCGGCAGGGATGCGAACATCAACGTCGGCGGCCTGGTGGCGTCTGCGCTCAACATCTCCAACCAGACGTTCCTGAACGGACTGACTTCCCTGGTCGCGATCGACGAGACCACGCGACCCGAAGCGGCGTTCGGCTGGGAAGGATCGGCCGAGAAATTCCGCAACACCATGGTACGTGTCGACGATGGCGCGCTGATCCGCACGACTAACGGCGGGCGTGTGATCCTGCTCGCGCCTCGCGTGGAAAACCAGGGTCGCATCGAATCGCCGGAAGGCCAGACGATCCTCGCCGCTGGCGCGAAAGTGTACTTGACCGCGCCGCTGGATACGGCGTTGCGCGGCTTCCTCGTCGAGGTGGATCCGTTCGTAGGGACGGATGCGGGCGGGCAGGCGGTCAACATCGGCGGCACCGTCGTCAACAAGGCGGGTGCGCGCCACGAGGAGCGACTGGACAGCGGCCAGGTGATCGAGCGTGTCTACCAGATCGTTGCCCGCCGCGGCAACGTCACGCTCGCAGGGCTGGATGTCCGGCAGGAAGGCCGAATCCTGGCGACCAGTTCGGTGGACCAGAACGGTTCGATCGTCATCCAGGCTCGGGATACGTGGACGCGCAACGAGCGACGCGAAGTCTCCGGCAGCGACCCGATCTTCATTCCGAAGGCCAACCGAACCGGCACGGTGGTGTTCGCTCCTGGGAGCGAGACGAGTGTACTCCCCGAGACTGCCGCGGCGCGCTCGCGCCCAGGTGACTTCGGTTCACGGACCGAGATCGACGTGTTGCCGCCGGTGAACAACCAGCGGTCGCTTGCGGACGACCAGCGCTTCAATCGTTCCAGGATCGATGTCTCAGGTCGCTCGATTCGCGTCGGCAACGGCGCGAGGCTGCTTGCGCCCAGCGGCGAGGTGAGCTTCCTCGCCCTGGCCGAGTCGGCACGCCTTGACCCGGCATTTCTGCTGCTCGATCCCGCAGACAATCAAGGAGTGCGCGTCTTCGTCGATGCCGGCGCGATAGTCGATGTTTCCGGTGAGCGCAACGCGGCGGTATCCACGTCCCGCAACGTGGTCGAGGTCGATCTGCGGGGTTCCGAGCTCAAGGACGCACCGGTGCAGCGCGACGGTGTGTTGCGCGGCAAGAAGGTCTACGTCGACCTGAGACAATCGGCCGACATCACCGATGCTGCACCGTTCCGCGCCCAGATTCAGCGCACGATCGCGGAGAAGAGCACGACCGGCGGGAGCATCCTGCTCAAATCCGAAGGCGACGTCGTTGTCGGCAACAGTGCCCGCCTCGACGTGTCCGGGGGATCGATCCAGTACACGGATGGAACGGTCGGCAAGACCTACCTGGCCGGTGCGGATGGCAAGCTCTACGACTTCATGTCGGCGCCCAAGGACATCCAGTACCGCGAAGTGATCAACCTCGATGATCGCCTTGAGCGCGGCTATTCGGAGGGCGCGGACGCCGGTTCCATCCAGCTTTGGGGTGGCCGCGTCGTCTCTTCGGGAACTCTGGTGGGCACCACGGTCCAGGGTGAATTTCAGCGCGCCAGCGGCGATCTGCCGCAGGGCGGTTTGCTGCGGATCGGTGATGCGCAAAGCGACGCGGGAGCGGTCTTCTCCCATCTCACGTTCACAACGCAGCGAACCGCGTTGGCGACGGGATTCGGGTTCGAATCCCAGGCGCCGGACACGATGTCCCTTTGGGCGGGTTTGTTCGGTCGTGGCGGTTTCACGAGGCTCGAAGTCAATTCTCTGGGCACGGTGACGCTGCCGTCCGGCGTCGGTGTGGATCTCGGCGCCGGAGGCTCGATGAAGATTGCTGCGGCGACGGCGGGGATCGCCGGTTCCATACGCGCCGCCGCCGGGAGCATCGCGCTCGACATTGCTGGCGATGCCCGTGTGGCGAGCGGCGCCATTCTTTCGACGGCCGGTACGTGGACCAACGACCGCCTCGGCGCCGGCGGCCTGGTGGATGTGGTCGCCGTGAACGGCGGAACGGTCCGGATCGAGGGTGGCAATCTCACGCTCGACACGGGTTCCGTGGTGGACGTGTCCGCCGGTGCCTGGTTGCGCAGCGACGGCACCGTCAAGTACGGGACTCCGGGGGCGATCACCCTGGCCACCGGCGAATCGCGGGACAACGCAAGCCAGCAGACGCCGAATCAACTCGTCACCCGTGGCAGCCTGATGGGCTACGCGGTCGGTCCGCTCACGGCTCCCGGGATCGGCGGCAAGCTCGCCATTCGGACTTCGAGAATCACGGTGGGAGTCCCTGGTGATTCGAGTCCGGGCGAGTGGCGTGTTGCCGGCGCCTGGTTCGATCAAGGCGGATTCTCCAGCTTCGATCTCACTGCGATCGACGGCATCGAGTTCGAGAGCGGCGCACGGGTTGCGCCCGTCACCCGCAACCGGATCCTGGTCCCCGGCGCCGTTTCGTCGGCGACGGGTACGTCGATGGCGACGGTCGCGAGCGTGCCGGGGATGATCCTGGGGCCCGAACTGCGGCCAGTCGTCAGTCTCGCCTTCGCAACCGATCGGGTCGATGCCGGCTTCGGCACGATCGTGCTGGAGTCAGGCGCGTCCGTCGACGCCGGACAGCTCGGTTCCGTCAAGTTCGCGGCCCAGAACATGATCGCGGTGAACGGATCGGTCTCTGCCGCCGGTGGCGCCATAGCATTGAGCCTGCCTGCACCGAATGTCGGCGACACCTTCGATCCGACTCGCATGATCTGGCTAGGCAATGACGCCCGGCTCCTCGCAGTGGGCGCGGTTCGCACGTATGCGGGTTTGTTGCCTGGACCGCGAGGCGAAGTGCTCGCCGGGGGCAGCATCACACTCGATGCTGCCAATGGATTCCTCGTGGCACAGGAGAATTCCCGGCTTGACGTGTCGGGCGGTTCGGCCACGTTGTTCGTCGAGGTTGCGCGCGGCGCCCGCGAGGGCTTCGAGGAAGCGCGGGTCCTCTCGAATGCGGGCAGCATCTCGCTGGCGGCGCGGGAGGGCATCCTCTACGACGGCCAGCTGGTCGCGATGCCGGGCGGTTCCGCCGCACGTGGCGGCGACATCCGGGTCCAGTTCGATCGCGAGAACCGGCTCTTCAATCCGGATTCGGATCCGGTCATCCAGGAGCGTTTGCTGGCACCGCGCCGCATCTATGTCGCCGAGTCCGCATTCGGGCACGCCGCGCGGTTCGGAGCGGGCCAGGCCGTCGACGATCTCGGCCTGATCGGCTTCGCGGGGATTGCCCGATCGAAGATCGCGGCGGGCGGCTTCGACTCGGTCGCGTTCGCGAGCGAAAACGAGATCCGCTTCGAAAGTGGTCTCGACCTCCGCGTCGATGGTGCGATCAGCCTGGAATCGCCGAACATCGTGGCTGCAGGTGGCGCCGCCATCAGGCTTGAAGCCGCCTATGTGAATCTGGGCTCGACCCGGCGCGATCGCCAGTCGGACTCATTGCGAATGGCTGCCGACGTCGGCGACGGCGGCAGCCTCGCCGTCACCGCGCAGCACATCGACTTGACTGGAGGCGTCGCGCTGGTCGGCATCGACACCACGTCGCTCGTCGCGAGCGAGGATGTGCGCCTGCGGGGCGTAGCCAATTCCGTGACTGCAGGCGACACCACGACTGTGGAACTGGTGGGTCGACTTCAAACGGCCGGCGACGTCACGGTGAGATCGCGGCAGGTCTATGCAGCGACGCTGGCCGACTTCACCTTCGAACTGTCGAACTTCGGAACCGGAACCCTGCGATTCGAGCGCAACGGTGTGGTCGACGCGCCGGTGCTTTCGGGTGCGGGGGCCGTTCGTGCCCGGGCCAATGTCATCGAGCAGTACGGCGTGCTGAAGGCGCCTCTGGGTACCATCGACCTGAAGGCGGGGACGGCCCTGCGGCTGGGCGCATCCGGGGCAACGGGTGTAGGCGGCAGCATCACGTCCGTTTCGGCCGAAGGGCAGATCATCCCCTTCGGACAAACGACGCTGAACGGTCGTCAGTACATCTACACGATCGCCGGATTGCTGCGGACCGTCGACAGCATTCCCGAGAAGAACGTCATCCTCGATGCGCCCCGGATCGATCTCGATTCAGGGGCGACGATAGACATCTCTGGCGGCGGCGACCTGCTCGCCTGGGAGTTCGTCCCGGGTCCCGGTGGTTCCCTGGACGTGCTGGACAGTGCGAATTCGCCCGGGTTGTTCGCCATCGTCCCGGGGTTGCAGTCGTCCTTCGGTCCCTACGATGCACAGTTGCACGAAAGTGCGAACGGGCTCAGGCCGGGCGCAGCAGTCTCGGTCGGCGAATCCATTCCGGGGCTCGCGGCAGGCACCTACACGTTGTTGCCGGCGCGCTACGGACTCCTGCCCGGTGCGTTCCTGGTAAAGATCGACAGCGGTGCCCAGGACGTTCTGCCGCGTGATGTCGCTCGCGGCGCCGACGGCGTCTGGAACGTTCCCGGACGGATCGGCAATGCCGGTCTCGATGGTTACGCGTTCTCGTCGCGGACCATCGCGCTCTCGATCGCGCCGGGAGAATGGGCGCGAGCGCAATCGGAGTACATCGAGACCCGCGCGGGAACGTTCTTCGCCGACGGCTCCAATCGACTGCCGATGGATGCGGGTCGCCTCGCGATCCTGGCGCAGACCGAGCTCTCGCTCCAAGCGGCGGTGGTTGCCGCCGTGTCGGGCAAGGGTCGGGGCGGTGAAGTCGGCATCGCGGCGCAGAAGCTGGCGATCGTCGGCAACGGTGGGCAGGCCGGGGACGATTTCGTCAAGGTCGATTACCGTTCGCTCAACGCCCTCGGCGTTGACACGCTGCTGATCGGCGGCATTCGCAATGCGAATGCGGCGGGTGCCATCGAGGTGCGCTCCGACCAAGTCGAGGTAAACATCGGCAATCTCGCGCCGGGACTGTCCGAGGAGGATGCACGACCCTTGGCCGCACCCGAGATCGAGTTCGTATCGTCGGGACGCATCGACATCCGCAGCGGTACGAGCATCGCGGCGCAGGGTGGGCGCGACGTGAGTCCGGGCGAAGTCCGTCTGAGCGGCGACGGTGCCTACCTTCGCGTGGCCGGCGGCGCGCAGGCCGTGCTCAGTCGCACCGACACGACCCGCGCCGCGGGTGAGCTTGCGATCGAGTCCGGGACCCTCCTCAAGGCCGGCTCGATCATCGCCGACGCCACGCTGGAGACCCGGGTGGACAGTCAGCTCGACTTCTCAGTGGCGCGCCCGACCACGGGCGGTTCGTTCGCCGTCGGGGCCTCCCGAATCTCCCTCGGGGATGCGCCCGCAGGCGTAGGTGGTGTGGTCCTGTCGCAAGTGAAGCTCGACGCGCTCACTGGTGTACGCACGATTCGCCTCAAGAGCTACAGCACGATCGACGTGTACGGCAGTGTGGCTTTCGTCGGTCCCGCGGCAGGATCGCTCGAGATCGACGCGGCAGGCATCGCGGGCTATGGCGATGCCGGTCAGTCCGCAAGCATCTCGGCGGCCCGGGTGGAGCTGGGCAACCAGGATGGTCTCGTTTTCGCCGACGTGCTCCGCCCTGCCGCGAGCCTCGGTGCCGGAGGGCTCTCGATCGCGGCGGACGACATCGTCCTCTCGGGCCGTTCCGCTGACAGCCGTTTCGGCGTCGCCGGATTCGAGCAGGTCGGCATGACGGCGAGCCATTCGATCGTGTCTCGCGGCACGTCCGCGCTCGTCGTCGACGGCAATCTCACGCTGACCGCCGGTGTCATCACCGCAGCGACTTCTGCCGATTCGCGCATCGAGGCGACGGGTGCTCTCGTCACGGCCGGCATCGCTGGGGCGGGGACTTTCGCGCCGAGCGAATTCGGCTCGCGCATGGTTCTCGCCGGAAGGGAGTTGCACCATGGCGGACGAATCGTGCTCGGTTCCGGCGACATCGAGCTCCGGGCAAATGCGGGAAATCTCACCGTTTCCAGTGAAGGTGTCGTCACGGCTTCTGGGGTCGAGAAGGCGTTCGCCGGCACCACCGTCGCTACGCCTGGCGGCATCATCCGCCTGACCAGCGTCCAGGGCGACATCAACGTTGCGGCCGGCAGCCGCATCGACGTCTCGGTACGCGGCGATGCGAATGCGGGGCGCATCGTGGCATCGGCGACGAACGGCAGCGTCGATATGCTCGGCGAACTGGTCGGAGCCGGTAGCACGGCTGCCGCTGCCCGGCAGGGAGCCTTCGAGCTGGATGCCGGCAGCCTGCGCGATGCGTCGGCCCTGATGCTCGCGCTCGACCAGGGACGATTCCATGAGGCGGTGGACCTGCGCTTGCGAACGGGCGACCTCGACATCGGTGCGAGCGATGTGCTGCGGGCACGGGAAGTTCGGGTCGCCGTGGATGCGGGGAGCGTGGAGGTGCATGGCACCATCGACGCGTCGGGATCGAAAGGTGGACGCGTTGACCTGCTCGCCAGGAACTCGGGCGGCAGCGGCGAAGGCCGCGTCGTGCTGCATGCAACGGCACGAATTCTTGCCAACGCAACGGCAAGCCTGTCCTCGGCCTACGGCACCGAAGGCGAGGGCGGTCGCGTCACGCTGGGCGTCACCGGGAACACGGCGGATCAGTTGGCCGATGCCCGTGTGGTGCTGCTCGACGGCAGTTCCATCGATGTGTCCGTCCCTGCGGGCAGTCGCGCCAACGCGGGCGAGGTCGTGTTTCGTGTACCCCGCGTCGTCGGCGCCAGTGGAGCAACGGACGTGGCGCTCACGTCGAACTCGAACGGAACCGTTTCCGGAACACTCGGCCAGAGTGTCGTCACGGGGGCCCGCAGCGTAGTCGTGGAGGCAATCCACGTGGAGCAGTTCGGCGCGGCCGACGTGAACATCACCGCCGACGTGATCGGACGATGGCGCGACGATACCCGGACCTTCATGGACGGCGCGGACACCATCCTCGGCAGGCTCGGGCGCGGCACCGACGGCGCGTTCCACTTGCGCCCGGGTCTGGAGGTGGTCACCACCGGCAGCGTCAGGTTGAGCGCGGCCTGGGATCTCAGGGCACGTTCCGACGGTACGAACTTCGATTGGCGCTATGGCGCCGTGCGCGACGAACCCGGGGCACTGACGATCAGGGCAGGTTCCGATCTTGCGATCGATCAGTCCTTGTCCGACGGCTTCTCAAACGCCCTCACGTCCGGCCGCCTGCAGTCATCCGGCGAGGGCTGGACCTATCGACTGGTCGCCGGCGCAGACACGAATGCAGCCAATCCATTGGCCGTGAAATCCGTCGCTGAACTGGGTACGACCGGCAACCTGACCCTGGCTTCCGGACGCCTGATCCGCACGAGTACCGGCGACATCGACCTTGCAGTCGGCCGGGATCTGGTTCTGGCGGCGGCAACGTCCACGATCTACACCGCTGGCCTTGCCGACGCGCCGGAGAATCACGCGTTCTCGGGCGCTCCCGACCGCCAGTTCACGAACGTCGCCGGACTCGTCATGGAGTATCCGTTCGACGGCGGTGATGTGCGCATCAAGACCGGGCGCGACATCCAGGGTGCGGGCGGAGACCAGTGGGTCAACGACTGGCTCTACCGGCTCGGTCGCCTGGACGCGGACGGCACCTTCAATAACAACGCGCCACCGGGCGGCATGCGACGTCCTACCTGGTGGCCGCGATTCGCTCAGTTCCGGCATGGCGTCGGTGCGCTCGGAGGAGGGGACGTGTTGATCGATGCCGGTGGGAGCATCGGCGATCTTGGCGTTTCGTCGGCCACCAACGGTCGTCTACCGGGGGATCAGGACACTCGGCCGGACCTCGTGAATCTGAAAGTTCAAGGCGGCGGCGATGTCATGGTGCGGGCCGGTGGCGACATCGACAGCAGCTTCTTCCACGCGGGACGGGGTGACGTCAGCATCGATGCAGGCGGTGCATTAGGGAGCTCTCGCGACTCGGCTGGGACACCGGTCTACTCGGTCGTGTCGCTTGGCGAGGGCAGCGTAAGGGCGACCGCCAACGGCGATCTGCAGCTCGAATCGATCCTCAACGCGACGCTGACCCCGCAGTCGCAAGGCAACGGCGCGACCGAGGATCGGCGCACGTTCTTCACCACCTACCGCAGCGATTCTTCCGCCAGTCTCGTCTCGCTCGCCGGCAACGTCGCGCTCGCCAACAATCCGGGACATCTGTTCTCGGCCTTCAACATGCAGCCGCTGGCGGCGAGCGAGACCGCGTCCCTGACGCTGTATCCCGGGACGCTGCGCGCAGCCGCATTGTCCGGCGACGTGTTCGTCCGGGGACCGATGACGCTGGCACCCGCCGCGAGCGGCCAGCTCGAGCTGTTGGCAGGTAAGTCGGTCGTCGCCGACGGTACCTTGAACGTCTCGGCCCTCGATATGCGTTATATCGATCAGCGAGTCGTGGACACGACCCAACGCCTGTATGACAACGGAGCGTACGCTTTGCCGTTGGTGTCCGACCCCGACAGCAATTTCTTCCTGAGGATCCAGCCGCTCACGGCAGCGGGCTATTCGGGTCGCACGGCTCACGGGGCCGTCCTCGCTCACCGGAACGACCTCGAGCCCATCCGCATCGTGGCAGTCACAGGCAACGTCACCGGCCCGGATACCGTCGCGCTTCTGCAATCTCCAAAAGCGTTCGTGATCGATGCGGGGCAGGATGTCACGGGTGCCTGGATCGGTGCCCAGAACCTGCGCGCCAGCGATCGGTCGGCCATCCGCGCAGGCCGCAACATCCGGTTCGACATCGACCGTTTGGGCAATCCGCTTTCGTCGAGCAATGCGGTGGTCGAGATCGGCGGGCCCGGAACCCTGGAACTGCGCGCCGGAGGTGACATCGATCTCGGACCGTCGAGAGGCATCATCTCCAGGGGCAACTTCAACAATCCGGTACTCCCTGAAGGTGGCGCCCAACTGGTGGTGATGGGCGGCACCCCGCCGCCGGACTACGGCGCCTTGCTGTTCCGCTTCTCCGATCCGGCCTCGCCAAAGGTGACCGCGGCGCTCGCGAACGCATTCAACGACGTCCTGCTGGTGTTCATGCGCGAGCGAACCTCCAATCCGCAGCTCACGGTCGCAGCGGCGCGGACTCAGTACGCCGCACTACCGGCATCGGTGCGTGCGCAGTTCGTGGCGGGCATCGGCGATCTCGTCGACCAGGGCGAGTCCGTCCTGCGCGACGCGTTCTTCGACGGTGTGCGCGATTCGGGACGAGCGGCCCTCGGAAGCGGTGACCGTGCGGACTATCAGGCGGGGTTCGACATCATCGAGACCCTCTTCCCCACTTCACCGAAATCCAAGGCGGATGCCCAATCGGCACGGGCGTCACTCTCCCTGTTCCGCAGCCAGATCAAGACGGAGCAGGGCGGTGGCATCGACATCCTGGTGCCGGGTGGCTCGGTAAACGTCGGGGTGACCGATACCGGCGTCAGTTCGAAATCCGCCGCGCAACTGGGCATTGTGACGGCGCGCGGTGGGGAAATTCGGAGCGTGGTGACCCGCAACTTCGACGTCAACACCTCGCGGGTGTTCACGCTCCAGGGCGGCGACATCATGCTCTGGTCGTCCTACGGGAACATCGATGCCGGCAAGGGTGCGAAGACCGCCAGTGCGACCCCGCCGCCCCAGATCATCGTGCGCGGCGACCAGATCATCCTCGACAGTTCCAATTCCATCTCCGGCGCCGGCATCGGCGTCCTGCTCGGAAGGGAAGGGATCGAGGCGGACGACGTGTACCTGTTCGCGCCGACCGGCGACGTGAACGCGGGCGATGCCGGGATCCGCGTCGCCGGCAACCTCACGATCGGCGCTGAACGCGTGATCGGCGCCGACAACATTCGCGTGGGTGGTGTTTCTGCGGGGGTTCCAGCCCTTCAGTCGAGCGGCCTCTCGGGTTCGCTGCCGAACGTGGGCAGCGCGGCGTCCGATGCCACCAAGGCGGCGGAGAAAGTGGGCGAGCGGGCGACGTCGGACGCGAACCAGAACCTCAGAAACCTGAGCCCGTCCTTCCTCACCGTCGAAGTCATCGGCCTGGGCGACGACGATGACGAGCGCAAACGCAAACGATGAGCCGAAAGGAGCAATCGACCGTCACGGAACATTAATGCCTCTGCAACACGGGGCCGCAACAATCGGAGGCTTGAGAGACCTTCCGGCTGCCCCGAGAAAAAGCCAATGATGAATCGGTTGCTGCTCCTTTTTGCGGCCAGTTGCCTGTTGTTCGCTCCCTCGATCTCCCACGCCTGGTGGAATCCCGACTGGGCCGCGCGCAAGAAGATCACGCTCGATACGTCGCCGGCGGGGGCGAATCTCGGCGCGGCGGCTGCGAACGTGCCCGTGCTCGTGCGCTTGCATACGGGCAACTTCCCGTTCGCCGAAGCGAACATGGATGGCAACGACCTGCGCTTTGTCGACGGCGACGACAAGACGCCGCTCAAGTTCCACGTCGAACTGTTCGACGGTGTGAACGAGCTGGCGCTGGTGTGGGTGCTGGTGCCGAACCTGGCCCCGAACACCAACGCGAACGCGATCTGGATCTACTACGGCAACGACAAGGCGGCGCCCGCGTCCGATTCGAAGACGATGTACGACGGCAGCCAGACCCTCGCGCTGCATTTCGCCGACAAGGACAGCATCTTCAAGGATGCGACCGCCTACGTTCACTCGCCCGCCGTGACCGGCGTTGCCTACGGCGCCACGGGGCTCGCGGATGGTGCTGGTGTGTTCAACGGTGCTTCCCGTCTCACGTGGACTGCGCAGCCGGGGCTCAAGCAGGGCGCTGCCGGCTTCACGTTCAGCGCGTGGGTGAAGCCCGCGGACGCCGCCCAGAACGCCACGCTGTTCTCGCAACAGGAAGGCAAGGCGGAAGTGCAGGTCCTGTACGAGCAGGGCAAGGTGCTGGCCCGCGCGTTCGGTCAGGAGACGGCGAAGGTGGACCTGCCGCCCGGCGCCTGGCGGCACGTGGCCGTCTCGCTGTCCGACCGGCTCGTCCTCTACGTGGATGGCAAGGAGGTTGCCAACGCGAACGCGAAGGCCGCTGACCTCGGCGGCGACGTGGTGGTGGGCTTGGGGTTCAAGGGCGAACTCGACGAATTGCAGCTCTCGAACGTCGCGCGTCCCGCCGCCTGGTTGCAGGCGCAGGCGTCATCGCAGGGCGAGGGCGCGAAGATGGTCGCCGTGGCTGCCGAAGGCGAGGCCGCCGAAAGCGAAGGCGGGTCGTCCTACTTCACCATCCTGCTCAGCGCGGTGACGCTCGACGGCTGGATCGTCATCGGCATCCTGATGGTGATGATGGTGATCAGCTTCTGGGTGATGTTCTCGAAGGGCTTCTTCCTGGCGCGCATCGACGGCGCCAACAAGAAGTTCCTGTCGCGCTTCCAGTCGCTCTCCCAGGATCTCACGGTGCTCGAGCAAGGCGATCGCAAGACGGCGGGCTCATCCATCTTTCGTCTCTACGAGATCGGCATCCGTGAGCTGCATCACCGTTTCGATCTGTACGACCAGCGCAAGATGGAGCGCAACCTGACGCCGCAAGCCATCGGTGCGATCCGTGCAAGTCTCGATGCCGGTGTCGTCCGCGAGAACGCGCGGCTGAACAGCCAGATGGTGCTGCTCACCATCGCGATCTCGGGCGGCCCGTTCCTCGGCCTGCTCGGAACGGTCGTGGGCGTCATGATCACCTTCGCCGCCATCGCTGCAGTGGGTGACGTGAACGTCAACTCGATCGCGCCCGGCATCGCCGCGGCGCTGGTCGCAACGGTCGCCGGTCTCGCGGTCGCGATCCCTGCCTTGTTCGGCTACAACTATCTTGCGGCCCGCGTGAAGAACATCGTCGCCGACCAGCAGGTGTTCGTCGACGAGCTGATCTCGAAGATCGCCGAGAACTATTCCTCCTGATGTCGGCGAAAGTCTCCGATGGCAACGAACCGTACGACGAGATCAACGTCACGCCGATGCTCGATCTCGCCTACGTGCTGCTGGTCATCTTCATCATCATGACCACGGCGTCGGTGCAGGGCATCAAGGTGAACCTGCCCAAGGCGAGCAACACGCCCAGCCTCGCCAAGCCCACGACCAAGGCCATCACCATCACCGAGGACGGCCGCATCTTCCTCGACACCTACGCGGTGACGATGCCGGAGCTCGAGCAGCGCCTGGCGCAGTTCAAGGCGGTCACGCCGAGCTTCCCGGTCGTCATCAAGGGCGATGCCAAGGTCCAGTACGAAAAGGTCATCGACGTGCTGGACCTGTGCGGAAAACTGGAAATCACCCAGCTCGGTCTGGTGACCGCGCGAATCGTCAAGTAAAGGGCCCAACATGAAACGACCCCCCACGCTCGCTTCGTTCGCTGCCCCCAGAGGGGGCGCGTCAGTGTCTTGGGGCGGCCCGGCGACACTGACATGAGCGAGCGAACCAAGAGTTACCTGCGTTACGTGCTGATCGCGGTGTGTCTGCTCACGTCCGTGTCGGTGCTGGCCTTCGCGCTGAAGAGCCTGCTCTCCGACAACGGCAAGCCGCGCAAGGCGAGCGTGCAGACCATCTCGGTGCTGCGCCCGCCGCCTCCGCCGCCACCTCCGAAGCCGGAGGAGAAACCGCCGGAGCCGGAGATCAAGAAGGAAGAGGTGAAGCTCCCGGAACCGGATCCGGAACCGAAGCAGGCCGACGACCAGCCGCCGCCGGGCCCGCAACTGGGTCTCGATGCCGACGGCAGCGGCGCCGGAGACAGCTTCGGACTCGCCGCGAACAAGGGCGGTCGCGACGTCACCACCATCGGGGACGGCGGCGGGGGTGGCGTGAATCGCGCGCAGTTTGCGTTCTTCACGAGCCAGCTGCAGGCGCAGTTGCAGGAGGCGCTGCTCAGGAACGAAAAGCTGAAGAGCGCGCAGTACAAGGCGGTCGTGAAGGTCTGGCTCGATGCGAGTGGCGCCATCGATCGCGTGGAGATCGCCGGCGGCACCGGTAACGGCGAGATGGACGAGACGATCCGCATCGCTCTCGCGGACTCTCCCCGGATGAAATCGCCGCCGCCCGCGGACATGCCGCAACCGGTGAAGCTGCGCCTCACGTCCCGCAACGCGGGTTGATCGCGATTCGCCGCACTCCTGGGAGTGCGGCTCGACGCGGGTGCGAGACAGCCGCGCGACAACAAACCAGTGCCATGAGACCTTTCCTCAAATTGCTCGCAGCGTCTTTTGTGCTGCTCGTTGGCCCCGCGTTGGGCCAGACACCGGCTCCGGCCGCTCCCCCGGCCAAGGCCGTGCCGAAGAAAAAGCCTGTGCCGAAGGCCGCTGCACCGAAGCCTGCGGCGGCTGCTCCCGTTGCGACACCTGCGCCGCAGTCCGCGCCGGATGACGCCGCAGTGCAAGCTGCGCAGGCGCAGCTGAGGAAAGACAAGGCCGAGATCGAGCAGATGCGCACGACGACGGTGAACCTGATCCGCGCGCTGGTGCAGGAAGGTGTTCTTCCCAAGGACAAGGCCGAAGCGATGTTGCTGGAATCGGAGCGCGGGGCGCTTGCGGACGTCGTGCCGAAGACCAAGGCAGCACCGGCGGCGGAAGTTGCGGCGGAATCCACCGCGGATGCGAAGCCCGCGGACGGCGAAGGCGAAGCACCGGCCACCGGTCGTCGCAAGCGCGGACAGACCGTGCGCGTGCCCTACGTGCCGGAGACGGTAAAGGCCGAGATCAAGGAGCAACTCAAGCAGGAAGTGCTGGCGCAGGCGAAGGCCGAGCGCTGGGCCGAGCCGGGCTCGATGCCTGAATGGCTCGACCGCATCGTGTGGGAAGGCGACATGCGGTTGCGGTATCAGGGCGAGTACTTCCAGGAGAACAACGTCTCGCCGCTGACGTACAACGCCTTCACCGGAAACAATCTGAGCAATACCCAGCAGGATGTGGACTTGTGGCGCATGCGCGTGCGCCTCGGCATGCTCGCCAAGATCACCGAAACGCTCGGCGCCGGGTTCCGGATCGCGACCGGTAACCTGAACAATCCGGTGTCCACCAATTCGACGCTGGGCAACGGCTTCAACGGCCAGCAACTCGTCCTGGACCGTGCCTACCTCAAGTGGGACCCGAGCGAACGCTGGAGCGTATCGGCCGGGCGCATGCCCAATCCGTGGTTCTGGCCCACGGACCTGGTGTGGGACGAGGATCTCAACTTCGATGGGCTTGCCGGTTCGTTCAAGCCGCGCTTCACGGCGACGACGACCGGATTCTTCACTGCCGGCGCGTTTCCGTTGCAGCAGTTCCAGCCCAATCCGCAAACGCCCGATCCGAAGGACAAATGGCTCTTCGGCTTGCAGGGCGGCGCCGAATGGAAGCCCGACGCGTCGATGCGCGCGCGCGGCGCCCTGGCGTTGTTCGACTACCAGAACATCTCCGGCAGTCCCAACACCGTCCTGCAACCCAACGGCTTCGACTGGACGCTGCCGCCTTCGCGTCAGAAGGGCAACACCTACTTCGACATCAATTTCGGTACCGGCAATCCCGCCGCGTTCGCGCTCGCGCCGAAGTACCGGATCTTGAACCTCGGAGGCGAGTTCGATCTCGGCACCTTCGATCCGCTGTTCTTCAAGCTCGCCGGGGACTTCGTCAAGAACATCGGCTTCGACCGAGCCGAGATCCGGGCTCGCACCGGCCTGGACGTCGAGCCGCACACGACGGGCTACCAGGCGCGGCTCACGATCGGGGCGGATGCAATTCGCAAGCTGCACGACTGGCAGGTGTTCGTGGGCTACCGTTACCTGGAACGCGATGCCGTGCTCGATGCTTTCACCGATTCGGACTTCTACCTCGGCGGCACCGACACGAAGGGCTACTTCATCGGCGGCTTCTATGGCCTCGATCGCAATGTGTGGCTGCGGCTGCGCTATCTGACTGGCAATGAGATCCATGGACCGGCGCTGGGCAACGGAACGAGTGCGCGCCTGCCGCTCGCCATCGACGTCCTGCAGGCCGACTTCAACGTGCGCTTCTAGGATGAAACAGCCCCCACGCTCACTACGTTCGCTGCCCCCCGAGGGGGCGCGTCAGTGCCTTGGGGCGGCCCGGCGCCACTGACATGCCCCGTCTGATTGCCGCCTTGATCGCGGCCACGCTGTTGGCAACCTCGCTCGCTGCATGGCCACAGCAGGAACCGAACAAGCAAGCCTCGCGCGAACGCGAGTTGCTCCGCCGTGCGCAGGCTGCGCAGAAGCAGGCCGAGGAAGCGAAGGCAGTCGTCGAGGTGGAGAAATCGAAGCTCGAAGCCGAGGCGAAGTCTGCCAAGGCTCTGGCTGCGAAAACCTCGGGGGCGGTGGCAAGCGAGCGCAAGCGCGCCAACGAGTTGCAGGCGAGTCTCGATGCAGTCGGCAAGGAACGATCGGGCCTGCTCAAGGACAAGGAGTCGCTCGGAGCGAAGCTGGCCGAGACCGAGATCCGGTTGAAGGAAGCCCTGACCGCGCTCGCGAGTACACGCGAATCGCTGGCCATGCGGGAGAAGGAACTGCAGGGCGTCAGGCAGATCGCCTCGCAGCAATCAACGTCGCTTCGCGTGTGCGCAGACAAGAACCTCAAGCTTTACGGTGTCGCCACCGAAGTCATGGCCAGATACCGTGACCAGGGGGTCTGGGATGCGGTGAAACGCAAGGAACCCTTCACGGGCTTGCGGCAGGTGGAGGTCGAGAACCTGCTCGAGGAGTATCGCGACCGTGCGGCCGAGGCGCGGGTGGAAGTCCCATGTCGGCAGTGACGGCGGCGCTGCAGGGTCTGCGATAATCCGCCCGCCGGCGCGCCCTTCGGGTGTGCACAAGACCCAAGAAAGCAGACCTGTCATGGCCGTCCCTTGGCGCGCGCATCCTGCGCTACCGCGCATCGTCCCCTTCGCCCTTTACATCCTGTTCCTGGCCGCGGGGCCATTGGCTTCCGGAGTTGATACGCGCTGGCTCTATCCGGTGCAGGTCGGGCTGGTCGCCCTGGCTCTCATCTATTTCTGGCGCCGCTACGAGGAACTGCCCAGGCTGCGAACGCTCCTCGGAGGCCACTGGGCGCTCGCCTTCGTCGTCGGCCTGATCGTCTTCATCCTGTGGATCCAGCTCGATGCGTCGTGGATGACGATCGGGGAGGCGGGCAAGGGCTTCGATCCGCGGGACGACGGCCGCGTCAACGTGACCCTGGCGCTGTTCCGGTTGGCCGGAGCGGCCCTCGTCGTTCCCATCATGGAAGAGTTGTTCTGGCGATCCTTCGTGATGCGCTGGATCGACAAGCCGGCCTTCCTGTTGGTGTCGCCGACCAGCGTCAGCTTCAAGGCGATATTGTTCTCGTCGGTGGTGTTCGGGTTCGAGCACCAGCTCTGGTTCGCCGGCATCATCGCGGGGCTCGCCTACGGCTGGCTCTACCGGGTGTCGGCCAATCTCTGGGTGCCGATCATTGCGCACGCCGTCACCAACGGCCTGCTGGGCGCATGGGTCCTCTATACTGGAAGCTGGCAGTTCTGGTAGCGGGCAAGAACAAGACGATGAAGCGTTCCAAGGCAGCACGCCGCTGCGCCGCATCTCTGTGCGCGGCGCTGACGGCCGTATCCGGGTTGGCACAGGCTCTCGACGGCGACCGCATCCGACCCAGTGTCGGTGCCACGTACACTTACACGTCGAACCTGTTCTACGTCGACGACCGGATCCCGCCGCAGTCGTTGAGCTTTCTCAAGGACGGACAGAAGAGCGACCAGATCTACGGACTGAAGGTCGGCCTCGATGCCGACATCCCGGTGAGCCGCCAGATGCTGACGTTGCGTGCCTCGGCGACCAACAACAATTACGTGACCTACGACAACCTCAACTACGTGGGGTACAACGTCCGGGGCGCGTGGAACTGGGTCGTGGGTTCGGACTGGGACGGAGACGCCGGTTTCGGCCGCGTCCAGGCGCTGGGCAGCTTCGCCGACGTGCGCACCAACGTCCGCAACATCCGAAACACTGACGAGTTGTTCGCGAGCGCGATGTATCGCGTCGTGCCCGACTGGAAACTGCGCGTGGCGGTCCGCAACACGAAGCTCGAGAACAGCGCCGATACGTTCAAGTCCACGGACCGGGACGACACCACCTACGAGCTGGGTTCGCGTCGCTACAGCAAGGGTGGCGACAACTTCATCGGCGTCAATCTGCGCGCGATCGACGGCCGGTTTCCGAATCGCGTGGTGACGCCCACGGCGACGGTCGACAACAGCTATCGCCAGTACACCCTGGAAGGCGTGGTCGACTGGATCTACAGCGGCCAGTCGAAGCTCTCGGGGACACTGGGCTGGACCAACCGCATCCAGGACCAGCTGTCGGAACGCAATTTCTCCGGTATCACCGGGCGGTTGACGGCCATCTACAGCCCGACGGGAATCATCGGGCTCAATGCCGCGATCTTCCGCGAGATCGGTTCCTACGAAGACATCACCACGAGCTACATCCTCACACAGGGCTTCCGCTTCGGCCCGAGCTACGCGGTGAGCGAGAAGCTCATGCTGCGCGCGGACTACACCTTCAGCAACCGCCAGTACCTCGGCGATCCGGGCTTCGTGGTGACCGGTTTGCCGGTGCGCGACGACGACATCAATTCGATCTCGGGCTCGGCGATCTGGTCGCCACGCCGCAACGTGCAGGTCAACGCAACGCTGTCCTACGACACGAGGGTGTCGAACCGGCCCCTGACCGATTACAACGTTACGACGTTCTTCGTGTCGGCGATGCTGACGTTCTAGGGTTCGCCGCCCGCGCGGTGTTCCGCGGCCACCGCAGTCGGAGGCGGTTCGAGCGCTTGGCCGACGGGAACGCGCTCTTCGGCCTTCCAGCGGCGCCCGCGCACCGGTGGATTGAAGACGTGCAGCGAGTCGATGAAGTCGGCCCAGTTCGGCGTACGCGGCGGGTCTGAGTTCTGCATGATGTTCGTTCCTTCGATTCTCGGGGGAAGGCGCGTGGCCGCGCGGTTCAGTGACGGAACGAGCGCCCCCTCAGGGCGGACCGGGCTGGATGGTCGTGAGTTCACGCAGGGATGAGTGCCCCCGGCTCGCCGCGCGGGTCTTGCTGCGCGCCGCCATGAGCCGCAGCGCGCGTTCGATCCGGTCGCGCCAGGCACCTTCGGCCTGGGGGGCGAGCTGCTCGAGGACCGACTGGATCTTGCGCAGATTGCCCTTGCCCAGGCGATAGAGGTGCAGCAGATCGTCCTGGTTTCGCGGGGCGAGATCGGCGACGCAGACTCGTCCGCGTTTTTGCAGCAGGTCAGTGAGGGCGAGCCCCAGCCTCGGCCACAGATCGGCGACGGAGCTTTGCGGCGTCACCCTGAGCGCTATCTCCTCCGGTGCGACCATGCCGAGCCGCCATTTCTCGTAGTCGTTGAGCGGGCGCAGCGTGAGGCCCTGGAATTCCAGGCGCTGCATGATGTCCGTGATCCCGTGTCGCCCGATGCTGCGCCAGAGTTCTTCCACCGACACCTCCAGCAGATGGGCCAGGCGATCGATGCCGGCACGATACAGGCGACTGATGGTCATCTGTTCGAGCCCGAGCACGGAAACCGGGGTGGTTTCGTCCCAAGCCCCCGGCGCGAGCCGGACCGGTTGTTCGCGGTGCCGCTGATTGTCGCGATATAGTTCCTCGCGCTCCGCCGAAGGGGAGCGGTCGTCGGCGTTCGACGGACCCTTCGCCGACCCCGGCGGGTACGCAGGCCTCGCGGCGGGCGACTTGTGGTTTCGATGGCTGGCCATGCGTGCGCCATGTTCCTCGGCAAGGTGACGGACCTGCCCTGTTGAGGGAGTGTGGCAATCGATTGTTGCCGATCGGTGTCAGCGCAAGGGGGGTAAAACTGGTCCGTTCGGTCCATGTCCTTCGCCTCCTACTGTCTCAATCGAACCACCATGAAGCCGGAAATCAGGATCGGGGTTGACTTGGGGGGCACCAAGATCGAGGTCGTAGCGCTCGATTCCGCGGGCAGTGAATTGGCACGCCGCCGCTTCGAGTCCCCGCGGGATGACTACGACGCCACGCTCCAAACCATCCACGGCTGCGTCCAATGGGCCGAGCGCGAGGCGGGCGCCACTGGCTCCGTGGGCATCGGTACGCCCGGCTCGCTGTCGCGGGTCAGCGGCTGCCTGAAGAATTCGAACTCCACCTGGCTCAATGGCCGGCCGATCCTCGAGGACCTCTCGCGATTGCTCGAGCGGCCGGTCCGTATCGCCAACGACGCCGACTGCTTCGCGCTTTCGGAGGCAACCGATGGCGCCGGAGCGGGGGCGGACGTCGTGTTCGGTGTGATCGTCGGTACCGGCACCGGTGCGGGCATCGTCGTGCGCGGCCGGCTGCTGTCCGGGCCCAACGGCATTGCGGGGGAGTGGGGCCACAACCCGTTGCCCTGGCCAGAGGATTTCGAACTGCCGGGACCTGCCTGCTGGTGCGGCAAGCGCGGCTGCATCGAGACCTATCTGTCCGGTCCCGGCATGGGTGCGGATCACCAGCGCGCGACCGGTGAACGTGCGCCGGCGCATGACATCGCCGCACGAGCCGTCGCCGGCGATCCCGTGTGCCGGGAGACCCTCGATCGCTATGGCGACCGAATGGCACGATCGCTCGCCCACGTGATCAACATCCTCGACCCCGACGTCATCGTGCTGGGCGGGGGAATGTCCAACATCGACGCCTTGTACGACGAGGTGCCGAAGCGATGGGGTCGCTACGTGTTCTCGGACGCCGTCGCGACGCGGCTCGTGCGCAACAAGCATGGGGACGCCAGCGGCGTGCGCGGTGCGGCGTGGTTGTGGGAAGATCGGCAGTTGTAACCAGTCCAGTCAAGATCCACGCATCCATGCCCAAGTTCGCTGCCAACCTCCACTACCTGTTCTCCGAAGTCCCCTTCCTCGATCGCTTCGAGGCCGCAGCCCGCGCCGGGTTTCGCGGCGTCGAGTTTCAGGTGCCGTACGACTTTCCGAAGGACGAGCTGCGCAAGCGGCTCGATACCTACGGTCTCGAGATGGTGCTGTTCGACGCACCCATGGGCGACTGGAACGCCGGCGAGCGCGGCATGACGTGCCTGCCCGGGCGCGAGGCCGAGTTCCGTGCGAGCCTCGATCGCGTCGTCGAATACGGCACTGCGCTCGGCTGCAACACGGTGCACGTGATGGCGGGCGTGGTCGGGCCGGGCATGGACTACGCGCAGTGCGAGCGTACGTACATCGCCAACCTGCGCCATGCGGCTGCGTTCCTGGAGCCGCACGACATCCGGGTCGTCATCGAACCGATCAACAAGAAGATGGGGATCGTCGCCAACGGCCCGTCGTACACGACACAGGGCATGCACGGTTACTTCCTGAACCACACCGCGCATGCACGCGCGATCATCGATGCGGTGGCACATCCGAATCTGTCGCTGCACCTCGACTGCTATCACATGCAGATGCTCGAGGGGAATCTCGCCGACACGCTGCGCGAGAACGTCGGGCGCGTGCGGCACATCCAGATCGCTGGCGTGCCCGGACGGCACGAGCCCGACGTGGGCGAGATCCATTATCCGTTCCTGTTCGATCTGCTCGACGAACTCGGCTACACCGGCTGGGTCGGGTGCGAGTATCGGCCGAAGGGGAGGACGCTTGACGGGTTGAGGTGGGCGGAGAGGTACGGTATTCGCGCGGGCTAGGAAGGAAGGCGCTGCCCCCATCCCAACCTTCCCCCGCGGGAGCGGGGGAAGGAGCGTAGTACGTTCCCTCCCCCGGCAATGCCGGGGGAGGGCCAGGGTGGGGGCAAGCAATGCTTACGGCAACCGCTGCCCCAGATCCTTCGCCGCTTCGCGCGCCGCCGTGCGCATCGTCACCGTGCTCTCGCGCGTCGTCTCGAACGAGTACGACAATTCGTCGATCCCTTCCCAGGCCACGCTGCCGTCCTCGCTGTCCCAGATCTGCAGGAACATGCGCAGGTTCGCATACTGGGTCTGCGACACGTTCAGCCCGAACAATCCGAAGCGGCCCTTCGCACCCTGTTCGAAGCGCGCCAGCTTGAGCTGCGCGAGGTAGCGTGCGCCGGTGGCTTCGGCGACGCGCTGGAGGATCTCCTTGTTGAACACGCCGGTGTGCCGGTAGTCGGCGTACATCTGCTGATAGTCTTCCACGAGACGGGCGCGGTTCACCGCCGACAGCACTTCCGGCAGCGCCACCAGGCGCAGGTCCTTGCGCTCCGCGGCCAGTGCCTCGGTGAAGAGGAGTGCCAACGTCTGACGGTCTTCCTCCTGGCCGGTTACGGTCGACGGCGTCAGGAAGGCGAGCCCGCCCGTCTGGAGGTCACCGGGGCGCAGCGTGTTGACGCGCGTCTCGGGTGTGGAATAGCGCTGAACGACGCCGGTGCAGCCGGCGAGTGCGAAGGCGGTGAGCGCAATCAGCGCACCGCGACGGGAAGACTCGGTCACGAGATCGGATCCTGTGGTGGGAGAAAAACGGGGTTCAGGCAGGAATCGCCACGCCGGCGGCGACGTAGCAGGCTTCCATCAGTTCGAGGGTGTGGAGGTTGTCGAGGCGGTCGGTGCCGAACGGGGCGGAGGTGCGAAGGCCACGCACGAAATCCTGCACGGCCGCGGTGAAGCAGATCTGATAGTTCTTGGCGAGGTCGAACAGCGCCGGGGCTTCGTTCGACCCTTCGAGGGTCAGGCGGTCACGATCGTAGATCAGCGTGCCCTTCGAACCCATGACCTCGAAACGATCCACGGGCAGCGGAGCATAGCCGGGAGCGGAGATGTTGCCGTCGAGGACGACGGTCATGCCGTTGCGGCCGGTCAGCGTGACCACCGCGACGTCCTCGCCGGCGAGTTCGCGGTTGACCTGCGCGATCTGCGAGGTCTTCACCTCGAGCGGCCCGAGGATGACCCGCATCGCGTCGAGCTGATGGATCAGTACCTCGAACAGCAGCAGGCGCGGAAACTTGCGCAGGTAAGGCTGGCGCTTGAGCAGGAACGGCTCGCTGCCGTCGGCGGTGAAGCACGAGGCCGAGCGCACCACCATGCGTGCGTGCAGGATTTCGCCGATGCGGCCTTCCTCGACCCAGCGCCGCATGAGCGCGTAGTGCGGCCGGTAGCGGTAGTTCTCGTGCACCATGAAGCGCACGCGCTCGCCCACGTATTCGATCAGCGCGCGGGCCTCGGCCACCGTGGCGCACAGCGGTTTCTGGCAGCAGACATGGACGCCGGCATCGGCAGCCAGCCGGGTGAGCGGTGCGTGCGTTCCCACCGGCGTGATGATATCCACGGCGTCGGGCCGCTCCGTGGCGAGCATCTGCGCGAAATCGTCGTAAGTCTTGGGAATGCCGAACTCGCGCGCCCTGGCCTGGGCCTTGTCGGTCGCGGGATCGCAGATCGCGACCAGCTCCACGTCGTCGGTCTGGCGCCAGCCCGTCAGGTGATACTGGCTGATGGCCCCGGCGCCTGCGATGGCGACCCGCAGGGGGCGGTTTCCGATGGGCGGCGACGTCACGGTTTTTGCTGCGTGCAGGGATACAGCTCGACCAGCGCGTTGCGCACCGTTACCGCAGCGTTGTCGTCCCACTTGCCGAGATTGCGCTTCATCCAGTCGCGTACCGTGAGCAGCATGCGGCGCCCGCGGATGTTGTCGGGGGCGCAGACATCCGAGCCATCGAGCAGGTCGTGGATGCCTCCGACATAGCCGAGTGCAATGGTGGTGTCCTTGAACGAACCGGTGGTGCTCGCAGCCGAATCGAGCCAGCCGGAGAGGGTGTCGGAGGAGACGAATTCCGCCTGGGCCGCGGTCGTGAACAGCGCCAGCATCAGTGCGAGCAACGGCTTGGTCATGGCGACTCCTCCCGGATGAGCCAGGAACTACGCAACGCTTTGGCGGCCGAAGGGCCGTTCGTTCGCGTTTCCTGAGGCCCGAACCACCGGGGCCCCGAACTCCGTTTCATGCCCTCCGCGGGCACTGCGCGCGGGTGCTGTCGCACGATCGCGACGGGGCGCTGCGGGGTTGCGAGGTCACCGGCGACCTCGACGCGAATGGGTTTCCGGATCATGGGTTTGCGTGTGAACAGGCATGCCAGTTTACCGCAGGCCGCGGCACGTTCCGGAGAGCGCTGTCGGGAGTCCGGGGCGAACGGCAGCTTTTTTTGTGGAATAGGTCTTGCGCTGTTCAAAAAGACGACTAACATCCGCCCTCGCGTTTGCCCGACCCCCTCAAGCGGGCAGGCGCAAACGGCGCAACAACACGGGATAACCGATGGCAACCGCTACCAAGAAACCCATTACCGAGGCGCAATTGCTGGCCGCCCCGGCGAAGGACTACATGAACGAGGACCAGCTGGTGTTCTTTCGCCAGCGGCTGTTGGACCTGAAGCGCGAGCTGCTGGAGAACGTAAGGGACACGAGCGAACACCTGCGCGAGACCGAGGCCGCCAGCGACCCGTCCGACCGCGCCACGCAGGAAGAGGAACAGGCGATCGAGCTGCGCACGCGGGATCGGGAGCGCAAGCTGCTGAAGAAGATCGAAGAGGCGCTGGTCCGCATCGATGACGGCAGCTACGGTTTCTGCAGCGAGACCGGTGAGCCGATCGGCGTGCGGCGCCTGCTAGCACGGCCCACGGCCACCCTGACGATCGAAGCCCAGGAACGGCGCGAGCGCATGCAGCGCATGTTCGGCGACTGAAGCCAGGCCGGCCTGCCGTTTGACAGAGCGGGCCATCACTTCCAAAATAAGAATTATTCCCATCTAACGACCATTCGCCGACCATCGACCCGCGCCTCGACGCCCGAGTCCGGTCGGCTCGGCCCCGGTCCCCGCAGGTACAGCCTGCCCGTGCATCCGCCTTGACCGGCGCCCCGGAGGAGTTCCCGCATGCATGATCCCCAGCCGTTCGGCTTTTCCGCGTTCCTCCAGCAGACCGATGCCGTGGGGATGTCCGTCGCGCTGCTGCTGCTCGCCATGTCGGTGGCAAGCTGGGCGGTGATCGTGTTCAAGGGCCTGCGCGTGTGGAGCGTGCGCCGCACCGCCCGCGGCATCATCGAAGGGTTCTGGTCCGCCTCAAGCGTGGTGCGGGCTGCGGATGACCTGCGCATGCAGGGTACGAATCCATTCGCGGGCATGATCCTCTCGGGCGTGAACGCTGCCGCCCACCACCAGCGCCATCAGGGCGGGAAACTCGGGGATGCCCTGACGTTATCGGAGTTCGTCACCCGGGCGCTGCGCCAGGGCATCAACTCCGCGCAATCCCGGCTCGAGACCGGACTCTCGCTGCTCGCTTCGGTCGGCAGTACCGCGCCCTTCGTCGGCCTGTTCGGCACGGTCTGGGGCATCTACCACGCGCTGATCGGTATCGGCGCCAGCGGCCAGGCCACCATCGACAAGGTGGCGGGTCCGGTGGGCGAGGCGCTGATCATGACCGCGCTCGGGATCGCCGTCGCCGTTCCGGCCGTACTCGGCTACAACGCGCTGACGCGGGTAAATCGCGTGATCCTCGCCGAGCTCGACGCCTTCGCGCACGACCTGCATGGCTTCCTCGCCACGGGCGCCCGCGTGGATGCGAACAGCGCGGTGGATGCGCCGCGACCCGCGCCGGCCCGGCCGCAGGTCGCCTGACACCATGGCCTTCGGCAGCTTCAACGAGCAGGGCGGCGGGCAGCAGCCCATGTCCGAGATCAACGTGACACCCCTGGTGGACGTGATGCTCGTGCTGGTGATCATCTTCATCATCACCGCACCGCTGCTCACGCACGGCATCAAGATCGACCTGCCCAAGGCGTCGAGCACGGCCAATCCCGAAAAGCCCGAGACGGTGACCCTGTCGCTGGACGAGAAGGGCAAGGTGTTCTGGAACGACCAGCCGGTCGCGGACGACCAGCTGCCCGCGATGATGGCCGAGGCCGCGAAGAAGCAGCCGCAGCCCGAGTTGCACCTGCGTGCGGACCGCGAGACGCGCTACCAGAAGCTGGCCGAGATCATGTCCGCCGCACGCAACGCCGGACTCACGAAGCTCGGATTCGTGACCGATCCATCACCGGCCGCGTCAGAGCGGTAGCGGGTGTTCGACGGCCGCGTCCGCACCGACGGGCCGGCGATGACGGGTATCGTCCGGCGCGCGCGGCCGTTGCTCGGGACGCTCGTGGAAATCTCGGTGCGCGGCGCGGACGATCCTGAAGCCGCGATCGACTCGGCCTTCGCTGCCATCGGCGAGGTCCACGCCCTGATGAGCTATCACGATCCCGCCAGCGAGGTGTCGCGCCTGAACCGGCAGGCCCACCGACGCCCGGTCCGGGTGCATTCCGCCACGTTCGAAGTCCTGCGCGCCGCGCTCGCCCTCTCACAGCGCTCCGGCGGGGCATTCGACGTGAGCATCGCACCGGAACTCGAGCGGCAGGGACTGCTGCCTAGGGTTCGTGGCCGCGGCGCAGCGGGTACCTGGCGGGACATCGAATGTGCGCCAGGGCGGCGAGTGCGCTTTCATCGTCCGCTGCGTATCGACCTGGGCGGCATCGCCAAGGGCTATGCGGTGGATCGCGCCTGCGAGGTATTGCGCCGGCATGGCATCCATAGCGCCCTGGTGAACGCGGGCGGTGACCTGCGTGTCGTCGGTTCGACACCCTGGCCGATCGTCGTGCGCCACCCCGCCCGGCCGGGGACGCTGCTGCCCTTGTGCGACCTTGCCGATGGCGCCGTGGCCACGAGTGCCGCCTATTTTCAGGAGCGGCCACCGGGTGCCCGGCGCGTGAGCGCGCTCGTGAACGGGCGCACCCGCGGACTGCGCGACTGGTGCGGCAGCGTGTCCGTCACCGCCGCGACCTGCCTGCACGCCGACGCGCTGACCAAGGTGGTCGGGCTGCTCGGCGCCCGCGCCGAGGCCCTGTTGGTGCGCGAGCGCGCGACAGCGTGCATCATCCGCATCGACGGAACGCACCGGCTCCTGGGCGGCACCGCCGCGCAACGGTAGCCTCCGGTCACGACGCGCCATGCTCGACGCTTTCCAGCTCACCGGCCGCACCCGCTCGCACATCGAGCAACTCGAACAACCGAGGGTCGCGCTCCATCGCGACGCGGTCGACGATTTTCTGGCGATGTGCAGTGCTGCCCGCGCCGAAGGCATCGAGATCGCCGTCTTCAGCGGTTTTCGAGACTTCGATTCGCAGCTCGCCATCTGGAATCGCAAATTCCGCGGCGAGCGGCCGCTGCTCGATGCGAACGGCATCGCGGTCGATCACGCGAGCCTCGACGAGCCGGCGATCATCGACCACATCCTGCGCTGGTCGGCGTTGCCCGGTGCCAGCCGTCATCACTGGGGCAGCGAGCTGGATCTGTACGACGCTGCGGCGCTGCCCGAGGGGTATCGCGTGCAGCTCGTGCCCGACGAGTACGCGCCCGACGCTGTGTTCGCGAAGCTCGCCGCCTGGCTGGCCGCGAACGCGGCGCGATTCGGCTTCTACCGGCCGTACGTATCGTTCCTGGGCGGCGTCTATCCCGAGCCCTGGCACTGGAGTTATGCGCCGGTGTCCGTCCCTGCGCTGGCTGCGTTGACGCCGGACGTAATCGCGAATGCCGTCGCCGGCTCGGATCTGCTCGGCAAGTCGAGCGTGCTCGCGCGGATCCGCGAACTGCATCGGAGCCACGTGCTGGCGGTGGCGCTGCCACCCGAGGAACTCAGGATCGCTTAGTCCGCTCCCGTTCAATGGTCGAAGGCCATTGAACGCGGAAACCTCCCTTCCCCTGCAGGTAGCCCTGCGGGGGAAGGGTCAGGGGATGGGGGCAACTCGCCGCGGCTACGCCGCTAGCGCCGCGTCCAGTCGAGGCAGGAAGGCGTTGAAGCCCCAGTCCGCCGCGCGGGTGCGGAACTCGCTCAATTGCGTGCGCAACGATTCCGATCGTTCGCCCTGCGCGAGACGCGCCAGCGCGCGCCCCTGCCCGACGACGAAATCCGTGAGCGCGAGCGGTTCTCGCGCCGTGTACTCCTCGAGCAGGCCGGCGTAGCGCAGCGCCAGGTCGGGATCGCCTGTGTCGAGTGCGATCTCGATTCCGATCTTGTAGAAATGCAGATAGCAATGGCTGAGGCAGTCGCCGGCGAGCAGGCGTTCGCTCTCCGCCAGCGCCCACCGGCGCCGCTGTGGATCGGCAGTGACCTGTGCGATACCGCCGAGGATGACCGGCCCGAAATAGTTGACGGACGTCTGCTGCGCGATCTCCCAGGCGCGGTCCAGCAGCGGTTCGGCCGCTTCGTCGTGGCCGGTGGCGTGCATGCAGATGGCCTGGAGTATGAGTCCGTCGGCTTCGAACCGCCTCGATCCCACGCGGCGAGACAGGCTGATGGCTCGCTCCGCCGTATCCATCGCCTCGCTCCACGCGCCGGACATCATGTGGATCTCCGCCAGCACCACGTCGGCCAGGGCGTCCGCGCGGCGGTCGCCCAGCGAGCGGGCGAGCGTCTTCGCTTGTTCGGCGAGGGCGCGTCCCGCCGACAATTCGGCACGGGCCACGTGCGTGAGCGCGAGCATCGGCAGGTTCGAGACTTCGACCCGCACCAGCCGCCGTTCGCGCGCCAGCGCCACGCAGCCGTTGAACATGCGATGGGCGCTCTGCAGCCGGCCCTGCTGGTAGTGGGCATCGCCGAGGCCGCCCTGGGCGCGCGCCAGCAGGTCGGCGGCGCCGGCCCGCTCCGCGAAGCGCAGCGCGCGCTCGTACGCGTTCAGGCAATCGTCGAACCGGCCGAGCGGAAAACATGCGCTGCCGCGCAGGATCTGCACCTGGGCCTGGGTGCGGATGTCTTCGAGGCGTCCGGCCAGGAGCTCCGCTTCGGCCAGGATCTCCAGCGCTTCGTTCTGCTGGTCGAGGACGCGCAGCGCGGCGGCGAGCCCGAGCATCGCCCGGCATCGGGCCGAGTCCGTCTTCGCCAGTGCGAGCGCTTCCCGGTAGTGATCGAGCGATGCACGCACGCCTCCGGCGTCGGCCATCGCGTCGCCGGCGAGGCACAGCAATTCCACCCGCAGCGATTCGTCGGGACTCGATTCGAGTCCCCGCGTGGCCAGGCGCAGCGCGCGCTCCATCTGGTTGCGCGCGGCCGCGCGCTTGGCCGCTTCGAGAAACGCCGACGCGGCGCCCGGATCGCCCGCGGCCGCGAGATGCTCGGCGGCAAGCGCGCCGTCGCGTCCCGCGAAATGTTCGGCGGCACGGACGTGCAGGGCGACGCGCGCATCGCGCAGCATCGAGGCCGCGACCGCCTCCTGGATGAGCGCGTGGGTGAAGGCGAGTTCGTCCTGTTCTTCGCGCAACAGCGAGTGGGCGAGCAGCAGGTCGGGCCGATAGTCCGGATCGTCGAGCAGCACGCCCAGCGCAGCGGGGCTGAAGCGCTGGCCGAGCACGGCGGCCGCCTGCAAGGCGCGGCGTTCCATCGGCGGCAGCGAGTCGAGGCGGGCCAGCACGACGTTCTGGATCGAACCCGGCACCGCATCGCTGCGCGCACCGTAGCGCAGCAGCTGGTCGAGGAACAGCGGATGGCCGCGCGCGCGGACCACGCAATCCTGCAGGAACTCCGCGTCGTCGACGCCGTAGCCCCATGCGAGCCGCAGCGCCTCCTCCGCGTTGAACGGGCCGAGGCGCAGGGCCGTGAAGCATTCGTCGCCGATCGCTTCGCGGCAGCGGTCGAGCGTCTGGTCCGCCTTGGGCCGTGTGCAGACCAGCATCAGCACGGGCTGGTCGCGCGTGCCGCGAGCGATGGCTTCGAGCATCCTGCACGTGGCCTCGTCGGCCCAGTGCAGGTCGTCCACCGCCAGCAGGACCGGCCGCTGCCGTGCGGCTGCGGCCACGACGCGGATGCCCGCATGCTGGCGGGCGCGGGCCCGGGCAGCGTCGTCCATGGCATCCCACAGGGCGGCATCGTGACCGCGCGGCATGAGGTCGAGCAGATCGCCCAGCGGCGGGCGCAGCGACGGCGTGAGCACGAGCCGCTCGATCCCCTGTTCGAGATGGCGGGCGCGCGATACCGGATCGCCGTCGGCGGGAACGTCGAGCAGGCTCGACAGCAGCACCCGTACCGGCTCCGCGGCGGGGCCACCGCCGAAATCGAGCGTGCGGGCGACATGCACCTGGAAGCCGCGCGCGACGGCCTGCTCGAGGACGTGGGCGAGCAGGCGGCTCTTGCCGATGCCGGCCTCGCCTTCGATGTAGAGCACCTGGCCCTGACGGCGATCGAGCACCCGCGAAAGCAGTTCGCGCGCGGACCGGGCCTCCGCGGCGCGGCCCGTGAAAGCGATCGCCCGCGCCCGGCTCACGTGGCCGATGCCGCGAAGGCGCCACACGGCGAGCGGTTCGCCGAGGGCCGCGATGCTCACGTCGGCGAGGCGCTCCGCATCGATGCGCTCGCCCATGGCGTGGACTACGGAATCGGCGATCCAGACTTCGCCCGCCGGCGTCTGCTCCATGATCCGCGCCGAGAGGCTGACCGGCGCGCCGGTCACCGTCACCTGCCCCTCTTCGCGTCCGGCGATCACGCGCCCGCTTGCGACGCCTGCGCGCACCGCGAGGCCCGGCGCCCCAGGCGGCCGTGCGCGGGTCAGTTCGTCGCCCAGGGACAGGGCCGCCCGCAGGGCCCGTGAGGCATCGTTGCCGTGGGCGACGGGGGCACCGAACACCATCATCACGCGAGCGCCGATGAAATTGGTGAGCAGGCCGCCGCCCTCGCGCACGATGCGGCGCACGCCGTCGCGGTAACGCTTGAGGAATTCGTGCACCTGCTCCACGTCTTGGCTAGCGACGAACGCGGTGAAGCCGGCCAGGTCGGCGATCACGACGATACCTTCGCGCGCGTCCGGCGTTTCCGACGATTCCGGCGCCAGTGCCTCGATCGGGTCGACCGGTGCGGCCTTCGGGCCCGGGCTGCCCGGGTCCGAAGGCAACGATGCGCGACGGCGCTGTTCGACGATGGACCGGTGCAGGGCTTCCGTCTCCGGGTCCGGCTGCACGCCCAGTTCCTCCGCGAGCAGCGTGCGGCAGCGGCGATACTGCCGGAGTGCATCCGCCGGCCGGCCGAGGCGCACGTACAGTTGCATCAGTTGTCGGTGAAGATCCTCGCGCAGGGGCTCCATGGCGAGCAGCCGGGATGCGTTCTCGGCCGCGCGGGCGTGATCGCCGCGCTCGCCGAGCCGCTTCACGAGCACGCTGCCCGCGTTGGCGGCCACGCCGCGCAGCCGCTCGGCCTCGGCCGAGCGCCAGTCGTCGAATTCGGGTGCGTCGATGCGCAGGCCGGCCAGCAGTTCGCCGCGATAGGCCGAGAGCGCCCGTTCCAGCGCCTCGTCGGAATCCTCCGCGGCGAGCGCTTCGAGCTCCCAGACGTCGACGGCGTTCACGGCGGGCCCGAGCAGGACGCGTTCGGTATCGGCCTCGACGGCGGGCACGATGCGACGGATGGCCGTCAGCGCCTGGCGCAGGCTGGCCCGCGCCTGTTCCTCGCCGGTGTCGGCCCACAGCAACGCCGCCAGCTGTTCGCGCGGGACGGCCCGGGAGCGGGCCAGCGCGACGTACGCGAGCAGCGCGCGTGCCTTTTTCGGCAGCGGCGGCGCGGGCACGCCGTCCGCGGCGAAAAGCTCGAAATTGCCCAGGAGGTGGAGGCGCAGCGCAGTCAACGGGAACCCTGGCTCGCGAAATGAACTTCGGATTCTAGGCATCTCCCTCGCGCGGCGCCATCGCCCGAAGGTGGGATTTTCACGCTGCTTTCACGCGCGCCCTCACGGCTGGCTCACGACGCTCCGGTCCAATGGCACCCATGCCACCCCGGCATCCACACAACGGGAGTTGAGTCATGGGACTGAAAGACAACCGCGGCAATCCGATCACGGCCTCCAACCGCCGGACGGTCGACCGCTACGACGCCGCCCTCGAACTGCTGCACGGCTACTACGGCGATCCGCTGGGCGCCATCGACCAGGCGATCGCGGAGGAGCCCGACTTCGTCATGGGTCATTGCTTCCGCGCCGCCCTGATGCTGATGTCGAGCGAAGGTGCGGCCGTGCCGGCGCTGCGTGAATCGGTGGAGGCGGCCGAACGCCTGGCCGGGCGCGCCAACGATCGTGAACGCGGCCACATCGCCGCCACCCGCGCCTGGCTCGACGGCGATTTCGAGCGCGCCGTGTGGCTGTACGGCAGCGTGCTGACTGACCACCCGCGTGACGGCCTGGCCCTGCAGGTGGCCCATGTCGGTGACTTTTTCCTGGGCCAGTCGCGCCTGCTACGCGACCGACCGGCATCCGTGCTGCCGCGCTGGGACGAGGCGACGCCGGGATACGGCTTCGTGCTCGGCATGCATGCCTTCGGCCTCGAGGAGATGGGCGAATATGCCCGCGCCGAGGAAACCGGCCGCCGAGCGCTCGCGCTAAATGCCCGCGATCCGTGGTCGACGCACGCGGTGGCGCACGTGATGGAGATGCAGGGTCGCCAGCCCGAGGGCATCCGCTGGCTCGAGGACTCCGCCGGCGACTGGGCGCCCGAGAACGGCTTTGCATTTCACAACTGGTGGCACCTCGCGCTCCAGTACCTGGACCTGGGCGACCATCCGCGCGTGCTTGGCCTGTTCGACGAAGGCGTGCGTCCGCGCGACTCCAACGTGATCCTCGAAATGGTGGATGCCTCCGCGCTGTTATGGCGGCTGACCCTGCGCGGCATCGCCGTCGGCGACCGCTGGCGCGCGCTCTCCGACGTCTGGGCCACCCGCATCGACGAGGGGCACTACGCCTTCAACGACGTGCACGCCATGATGGCCTTCGTCGCCGGCGGCTGTTTCCCGGAAGCCGAGCGCCTGCTCGCCAACCTCGAGCGTCGCGCCGAAGGGCAGGGCACCAACGCAATGATGGCGCGCGAAGTCGGCGTGCCCATCGCCCGTGCGTTGCGTGCTTTCGGCCGTGAGGATTTCGACACCTGCGTGCGCCTGCTGCTGCCGATGCGCTTCGTCGCGCACCGGTTCGGCGGCAGCCACGCCCAGCGCGACCTGATCCACCTGACCCTGGTGGAGGCTGCGCTGCGCGCCCGCATGGCACCGCTCGCCGAGGCCCTGTCCGAAGAACGGGTGCAACTGAAGCCCTCCAGCCCCTTCAACTGGGCGCTGCTGTCCCGCGCGCGCCTCGTCAACATCAATCGTCGCGGTGCCGATGAGGCGCGTACGCGCTCGACCCAGGCGCAGCACGCGGCGCAGTCGTCGCTGCGCTCGCTCGCCCGCGTCGCTGCCTGAACGTCGTTCGATTCCATTCCAGGAGGGACCGCTCGTGCCCAAGAACCCATTCTTCCGATTGATCCTGACGGGCGCCATCGTGGCTTCGGCCGCGTTCGCTGCTCCGCGGGTCTTCACCCCGGAGGTGCGCTTCAATTCGGCGCTGGAAATCTCCGGTGTCCGGGGCTCCCCTGCGAGCCGGAAGCCGCTCATGGCCACCAGCGTGCAGGTGGCTCGGGCGAAGACCGACGTGGGGCCGTTCCGCAATCGCATCGACACCGGCCGGCCGTTGCCCGACGAGGCTGGTGACGTGCCGCTGCGGAACGATCTGCGCGACCACCATTTCCGCGTGGCCGCGCTCGAGCCGGAGCGCGTTTGATGCCGACCCTCGAACTCAAGCGCTCCACGATGAGCTACACCGACACGGGCGAAGGCCCGGCGGTCGTGCTGCTGCACGGCAGTGCCAGCTCCCGTCATCAATGGCGCGGGCTCGCGGCGCAACTGGCACACCGCCATCGCGTCCTCGCGCCGGACCTGCACGGCTACGGCCAGACGGCGATCCGCCCCGCCACGCGCCTGTGCCTGTCCGATGAACTGGCGCTCGTGTACGCGCTGGCCGAGCAGGTGCGCGGACCGTTCCACCTGGTGGGTCATTCCTACGGTGGGGCCCTCGCCCTCATGGCGGCGGACCGGCTGCGAGGCCGGCTGGCGTCGCTGACCCTGATCGAACCAGCGGCCTTCCAGCTGTTGCGCCTCGCGGGCGACGTGGACGCCTGGTACGAGATCGACGACATCGCGCAGCGCCACATCGGACTTGCCTGGGAGCGCAAGTTCGAGGCGTGCGCGGATCTGTTCATGCGCTACTGGATCGGTGCGCGCGCCTGGGGTGCGATGGCACCCGAGAAACGCGATGCCATCGTTGCCGTCATGCCCAAGGTGGCCATGGAATGGGTGTGGAACGCGCAGATCGAGTGCGGCGTCGATGTCTACGTGGATCTCGATGTCCCCACCCTGCTCATGCGCGGCACGCAGACGCGGTTCGCCGCACGCCGCGTGGTGGATCTGCTGCGCGACGTATTGCCCGTCAACACGCTCGTGGAAATCGAAGGCGCCGGTCACATCGCGCCCGTCACGCACGCAGGGATGGTCAATGCGGCGATCGAGGCTCACCTGGATCGCCAGACAGTCGGCATTCGCGATGCGTACGAAGCACCGGTGCTGTCGTGAATCTGCGTGATCGTGGAATCACCGCCCCGGGGGCGGATGCGGGTGTCGCTGACTTCTACGACCGTCTCGCGGGCGTCTATCACCTCGTCTACGAGAACTGGGAAGCGAGCGTCGATGCGCAGGGTGCCGCGCTCGATGCGCTCATCCGTGAGTTCGGCGGAGCACTGGGAGACGAGGTGCTCGACGTCGCCTGCGGCATCGGTACCCAGACACTCGGTCTCGCCGAGCGCGGCTACGCGCTGACCGCGTCCGATCTTTCCACCGGTGCCGTGGCGCGGGCCCGGCGCGAGGCGCAGCGGCGCGATCTCATGATCGACTTTTCCGTGGCCGACATGCGGCGTGCCTGCGAACATCACGCCAGCGGTTTCGACACCGTGCTCTGCGTGGACAACGCGTTGGCCCATCTGCTCTCGGACGAGGAGATTCTCTCGGCCCTCCGGCAGTTCCAGGCGTGCCTGCGTCCGGGCGGCCTGTGCGTGCTTTCGGTCCGCGACTACGCCGCGATGGAACGTGGCGGGACGCGATTCAAGCCCTACGGCGCGCGCTGCGAGGGCATGGCGAAACACCTGCTGTTCCAGGTCTGGGAATGGCGCGAACCGCTCTACGACCTGAGTCTCTACGTGGTGCAGGATGCCCTCGGACAGGCGTGCCGTACCGAAGTGATCCGCTCCACCTGTTACGCGATCGGCGTCGACCACCTGATGGGCCTGATGGCGCGGGCGGGCTTCGTCCACCTCGAACGACGGGACGACGTCCTGTTCCAGCCGGTGATCGTGGGCATCCGGCCGGCCGGCCGGGAGGTCGCATGAGGCGCGCCATCGGAATCCTGGTTGCGTCCATCGTGGCCTTGCCGCTGCTTCTCGGTGCAGCGGTGGCCGCCGTCCAACTGCTCGCCGACCGCAAGGCGCAGCGTACGGTCACGGTCCAGGTGTCGACGGTCCCTTACGTGACGGATGCGGCCGCCGTGGAACGTGGCCGCTATCTCTACGCGACCCGCGGCTGCGCCGAGTGCCATGCTGCCCAGGGCAACGGCAAGGTCGTCATCGACGAGCCGAACGGATTGTTCGTGAGATCGGCCAATATCACCACGGGGCAGGGCAGTGCGGTGAGCGACTACGGGCCCGTCGACTGGGTGCGAGCCATCCGCCACGGCGTCGCGCGCGACGGTCGACCGTTGCTGATCATGCCGAGCGAGGACTACAACCGCCTCACCGATGCGGATCTCGCGGCGCTGGTGGCCTATATCCGAACGCTGCCGCCCCTGGCCGGCGCGCTGGCGGAGATTCGCTTCCCGATGCTCGTCAAGACGCTCTATGCCGTCGGTGTCGTGAAGGACGGTGCGGAAAAGATCGATCACGCGCTGCCCCCGTCGCCACCGGTGCCCGTGGCGGCGAGCATCGAGCACGGGGCGTACGTCGCCAACATGTGCATCGGCTGCCACGGCACCGGCTTGTCCGGCGGGCCGATCCCGGGAACGCCGCCGTCGTGGCCGGCCGCCGCCAATCTCACGCGCGGCTCGAACAGCGCGATGTTGCGCTACGACACGCCGGAGAAGTTCATGGCGATGATGCGAAGCGGTGACCGACCCGACGGCAGCGCGGTCAGCAAGGTCATGCCCTTTGCCAGTCTCGCCGCCCTCGACGACACCGATCTGCGGGCGCTGCACGCGTTCCTGTGGTCGTTGCCGCCGCGCGAGGCCGGCAGCCGCTGAACGTTCGTCAGCGCTGCCCCGTGCCGGTGCGATGGCTTCGAAGTCGCACCCATGCGGTGCACGGCCGCCTGAGGCAGCGTCTTCAAGTCCCTGTCGGCAAGGGCTTTCGTCCCTCGGTACGGAAGGTGCAATGGCTCAAGGTGAACAACATCGGCGTCCGTGCGTTCGTTTGCGCGCAAGCCAACTCACCGACGCCCGCACGAGGGGAGAAAGCGCAATGCAGTACGACCTGCTGTTGGCCGGGGGCCACGTCATGGATCCGGCCAACGGCATCGACGGCGTGTTCGACGTCGCCGTGCACGGCGGGCGCATCGCCGCCGTGCTGCCGTCCATCGCGCCCTCCGCCGCGCGCGACGTGGTCAATGTCCGTGGCAAGCTGGTCCTGCCGGGGCTGATCGACACCCACGGCCACGTGTTCCAGTACGTGACCGGCCGCTTCGGCCTCGATGCCGACCTGGTCGGCGTGCAATCGGGCGTGACCTCGGTCATCGACCAGGGTGGTCCGAGCTGCATGACGCTGCCCGCCTTCCGCGAGTACGTGGTCAAGTCCAAGGCGACGCGGGTTCTCGCATATCTATCGTCCTATCTCGTGGGCGGGATGGAAGGGCACTACTACCCGGCGCTCTACAAGCCCGACTGCGTGGACGTCGATGCGACCGTGCGTGCCGCGCGCGAGAACGCGGACATCGTGAAGGGGTTAAAGGCGCACGCCGAGCTGGGTGGGTTCGCGCGCTGGGGGATCGAAGTGATGCGTTCGGCCGCCCGGATCGCCCGGGAGGCGGAGCTGCCGCTCTACATCCACTTCGGCCAGCTCTGGCCGTTACCCGAAGGCGGTACGAACGGCGTGGACGCCGATGACATCCTTCCGCAGGTGGTGGACCTGCTGAAGCCTGGCGACATCCTCGCGCATCCGTTTACACGGCATCCCGGCGGCTTCGTGGACAAGCATGGCCGTGTCCATCCGATCGTCCGCGAAGCCATCGCCCGCGGGCTGAAGATCGACGTCGGTCACGGTTCTCACTTCAGTTTCCGCATGGCGCGCATCGCGCTCGAGGCCGGCATCGTGCCGGACACCCTCGGTGCCGACATGCACGGCTACAACACGAGCGTGCCGAAGCCGGCAGGGACGCCGGACAAGCACTCCGACGACCAGCACATGTTCTTCGGGCAGTCGCGCTTCTCGCTGGTCAGCACCATGAGCGCGATGCTGGCGCTCGGCATGCCGCTCGCGCAGATCGTGCCGATGGTGACGACCCATTGCGCCCGCATGCTCGGCATGGAGGACGAACTGGGTTCGCTGGGCATCGGTCGCGTGGCGGATGTGTCGGTCCTCGAAGACCTGCGGGGCCGCTTCACCATGCGCGACAACGAAGACACCCAGGTGGTCACCGATCGCATGCTGGTTCCCGCGTTCTGCCTGCGCGCGGGTCGCGCCTACGAGTCCACGGCGTCCATCCTGCCCAGAGCTGTCGCAGCGGCGTGACCGTAGAACCGGGTCGTTCGTGAAGATCGAGAAGCTGTCCGACAAGGGCGTCGGCGCGTCCTTGCCGCGCAAGGAGGATGCACGCTTCCTGCACGGTCGCGGGCAGTTCGTCGGCGACGTGCTGATGCCCGGCATGCTCGAAATCGCTTTCGTCCGCTCGCCCATTGCCCATGGTCGCCTGCGATCGGTCGAGAAGCCGACAGGCCACGAGGGTTCGGTGTTCACGATGGCGGACCTCGATAGGGTTCGCCCGATCCGCGCCGTATCCAGCCTGAAGGGCTTCAAGCCTTCGGAGCAGTGGCCGTTGGCGCGCGGCAAGGTGCGACAGGTCGGCGAACTGATCGCGATGTGCGTGGCGCCCACGCGCGCGGAAGCCGAAGACATCGCCGCCGAGGTGATGGTCGACTTCGACGAGTTGCCGGCGGTTCACGACATGCTGCAGGCCCTCACGCCCGATGCGCCGCGCGTGCATGAGGAGTGGGCCGACAACGTCTTCCTCGAAACCCTGGTGGACGACGACCTCGGCGCCCTGAAGGCGAAAGCGCCGATCGTGGTGCGGCGACGCATCCGCACCGCACGTCAGTGCATGGCACCGCTCGAAGGGCGAGGGGTCGCGTGCTGGTGGGATTCGCGGCTCGAGCAGCTGGTGATGTTCAGCAGCGCGCAGATGCCGCACATCAATCGCGCGGGATTGTCCGAGTGCCTCGGGATCGATCAGGGCCACATCCGCGTAATCGCGCCCGATGTGGGCGGCGGCTTCGGCTACAAGGGCATCCTGTTGCCGGAAGAGGTGGCGCTGGGCTGGCTCGCGATGCACCTGGGCAAGCCGGTCCGCTGGCTGGAAGACCGGCGCGAGCACCTGACGGCGAACGCCAACTGCCGCGAGCATCACTACGACATCACCGTGTATGCCGAACGCGACGGCCGCCTGCTCGGCGTGGACTGCGATGCGATCGTCGATTCGGGCGCGTATTCGTCCTATCCGTTTTCCGCATGCCTCGAGGCGGCGCAGGTGAGCTCGATCCTGCCTGGCCCGTACAAGATGGACGGCTATCGCTGCCATACCTGGTCGGTCGCCACGAACAAGGCGCCGATCCTGCCGTATCGCGGCGTGGCGCGCACTGGTGTGTGTTTCGCGATCGAGCTGATGGTGGACGCGGTGGCGCGCGAGGCCGGCATCGAGCCGCACGAGGTGCGACTCCGCAATCTCGTGCAGCCGCAGGAAATGCCGTTCGAGAACATCACGCACAAGCAATTCGACAGCGGCGACTATCCGGAAGCGGTGCGCCGCGCGGCCGCTGCGATCGCGTTGCCGAAGGTGCGCGAGCGGCAGCAGCGTGGCGAAGCCGACGGCCGTCGCATCGGCGTCGGCTTCGGCGTGTTCTGCGAACAGGCCGCACACGGCACGTCCGTGTACTACGGCTGGGGCATCCCCATGGTGCCGGGGCACGAGCAATGCTCTGCGCGCCTCACGCCGGACGGCATCCTGGAGTTGCGTATCGGGGCGCACTCGCATGGGCAGAGCCTGGAGACGACGCTCGCGCAGGTCGCCAACCAGGTGCTCGGCATCGATCCTGCGCAGGTGCGCCTGGTCCATGGCGACACGGCACTCACGCCGTACTCGACCGGGACCTGGGGCTCGCGCTGCATGGTCATGTCGGGCGGCGCCGTGGCCGCGGCCTGCAAGCAGCTCGCGGCGCGCGTCCGGCACATCGCGTCCAAGGTGCTCGATGCGCCGATCGACTCGTTGCGATTGAGCGACGGCAACGTGTGGAGCGAAGTGGGTGCGCAGCGCACCCTCGCCGAGATCGCCCACGTCTGGTACCGGCAGCCGCAACTGCTGCCGCCCGACGTGGATCCGGGCGGCCTCGAAGTCACCGCGGGTTACAAGGCCGGGCGCGATACGGGAACGTTCAGCTATGCGTGCCACGCTGCCGTCGTCGCCGTCGATACCGACACGGGTGCGGTGGAGATCCTCGACTACGTGGTGGTTGAGGATGGCGGCACGCTGGTCAATCCGATGGTGGTGGATGGACAGATCCTGGGCGGCGCGGCGCAGGGCATCGGCACCGCGCTGTACGAAGAGATGCCTTTCGACGAGCAAGGCCAGCCGCTTGCCTCCACGCTCGCCGATTACCTGCTGCCCTCCGCCACCGAAGTACCTTCGATCCGCATCGAACACATGGTCACGCCTTCGCCCCACACCGAGTTCGGGCAGAAGGGCATCGGCGAAGGCGGCGCCATCGCACCGCCGGCCGCGATCACCAACGCCATCAACGATGCCCTGAAGGACCTCGGCGTCGAGATCACGGAATGTCCGGTGACGCCGCGTCGGCTCCTCGCGGCAATCCATGCTGCCGGAGGCCCACGGTGAAGCCGGCAAAGTTCGACTACGAGCGACCGCGCGATCTCGCCACGGCGCTCGCGCTGCTGCACGACGCCGGTGACGATGCTCGTCCGGTGGCCGGCTGCCAGTCGCTGGGTCCGATGCTCAACCTGCGGCTGGCCCAGCCATCGCTGCTGGTCGATATCCGGACGATCGAGGAACTGCGTCACGTCGAAGCGAGGGCCGACGAGATCATCATCGGCGCGTGCGTGCGACACGCGGAGATCGAAGATGTCGTGTTCGAAGACGTCACGCGTGGTTTGCTGCCGGCCGTCGCCGCCGACATCGCCTACCGCGCCGTACGCAACGCCGGCACCATCGGCGGCAGCCTGGCCCATGCCGATCCTGCGGCGGATTGGGTGACCACGATGCTGGCACTGAACGCGACGTTCATCCTGCAGGGCATCCAGGGACGACGCGAAGTGATCGCGGAGGAATTCTTCCTGGGCCCCTTCGCCACGGCGCTGCAACCCGGCGAACTGCTGGTGGCGGTGCGGGTGCCGCGCCTGAGCGCCGGCGCGCAATGGGGCTACTGGAAGTTCTGCCGCAAGCCCGGCGAGTTCGCCGAGGCGATCGGTGCCATCGTGGTCGATCCGAAACGGGGATCGAGCCGTGCGGTGATCGGCGGGCTCGGCGGATCGCCCCAATTGGTCGGAACCGCGGAGGACTTCGCGGCAGGGGCATCGCCCGAAGTCTGGCGCGACGCTGCACGTCGCGCCGGCTGCGACGACGAATACGAGATCGGTCTCCACGCCACGGCACTCAAGCGCGCGGCGTCCTTCATGCGGGCGGCGGTGTGAAAAAGGCGATCGCTTTCACCGTGAACGGCAGGTCCGTGAGTGCGGAAGTCGAGCCTCGCACCAGCCTCGCGGATTTCCTTCGCGGGCCGCTGCAACTGACGGGAACGCATCTTGGGTGCGAGCACGGCGTGTGCGGTGCCTGCACCGTCGAGATCGACGGCGCACCGGCGCGGTCGTGCATCACCTATGCGGCCATGTGCGAGGCGCGCACGGTCCGCACGATCGAAGGCTATGACGGGGATGACATCATGACCCGGCTGCGTGCCGCGTTCACGGCCGAGCACGCCCTGCAGTGCGGCTACTGCACGCCGGGCATGCTCACCACGGCGCGCGACATCGTGTTGCGGCTGCCCGACGCCGACGAAGCGCGCGTGCGCAAGGAGCTCGCGGGCAACCTTTGCCGCTGCACGGGCTATCGCGGCATCGTGCAGGCCATCCTGCGGGTACTCGAAGGACAGCGCGATGCAGCTCACCGATAGCTTCACGCTGCCGTTCGAGCGCGAACGGGTCTGGGGCGCGTTCCAGGACGTGGAGCAGCTCGTCGCATGTCTCCCCGGCGCCTCCCTCGCCAGCCCGCCGGTGGACGGCGTGCTGGACATGCTGTTCTCGGTGAAGCTCGGTCCGGTGCTCGCGCAGTTCGGTGGCAAGGGTGAAGTGGCCTTCGAAGCCGGACAGTATCGCGGCCGCGTGTCCGGTTCGGGGGCCGACAAGCGCAGCAACTCGCGGGTGAAGGGCGAGGCGAGCTTCGTGCTGGAACCGATCGCGGCCAATGAGACGCGCGTGAGCGTGACCGTGGACTACTCGCTGACCGGGAGTCTCGCCCAGTTCAGCCGGGGCAACGTGATGAAGGAGCTCGCGTCGCTGCTGACCCGGCAGTTCTCGCAATGTCTCGCTGCGAAGCTTGCGGCCGCCAGTGTGGCGGCACCGGGCGCGGAGACCATTGCAGCGAGTGAACTCGAATCGAAGCCGGTCGATGGATTGCGGCTGCTGCCGCGACTGTTGTGGGCGTGGTTCCGCGGACTGTTCCGAGGCACTGGTCATGACGGTTCCGAGCGACGCTAGTCCGGAGCTGCAACGGGCCTCGGCGGTGCGGCCGGAATGGACGCGCGTCGTGTCTGCCGGCGAGGCGCTCGGCCTGGAATCGCACACGCTGTTGCATGCCGGCCCGCCTTTCGCGCCGGGAGAGGCGCCCACTGCGCCGATTCGCAACGCCGCTGCCCTTTGCTGTGTGTACGAAGGCTGGGCGCAGGATCTCGCGAGCGCGCAGCGGATGATCCTCGATGGCCGGGTGCGACTGCAGCCGGCGCAGGACCGCGGCGCGGTCACGCCGCTTGCCGCGATCATTTCGCCGCGTTCGACGTTGGTGGAAGTGCGTGATGCCGGACCGAGCGGGCTCCGCTGCTGGTCGCTGTTGCCCAGCGGACCGGGGCCCGATCTTCGTTTCGGTGCACTGGATCCCGCGATCCTCGAGCGTCTCGCGTATCGCGACGAGCGTCTTGCCGCGTTGATCGGTGCAACACTGACGAAGCCTGTCGACCTCAACGCGATCGCCGCCGACGGACTGCAGGCGCAGGACGATCTGCACGGGTCTACCGCAGGCGCTACGCGTGCGCTGGGCCGCACGCTGCTTGCCCGCCTGCCCGCGGATTCCCGCGAGGCCGAAACCCTGAACGGCGTGCTCAACGCCAGCCCGCTGTTCTTCCTGACGCTGTGGATGGCGGCGTGCCGCCTCGTTGCCTCCGCGGTGGAGGGCGTACCGGATTCGCAGTGGATCACCCGCGTGGCCGGCAACGGACGCCGGGTCGGCATCACGCTCGCCGGGGCACCGGGTTGCTGGATCACGGCACAGGCTGCTCCGCCAGCCGGACCGCGGCTGCCGAACGTCGATTCGTCCGTACGCGCCTGCGGCGTGATCGGCGACAGCGCCATCATCGATGCCTCGGGCTTCGGTGGAGCGGCGCTCGCGCACGCCGGGCCCACGCGCCAGGCGCTCGGCGATGCGGCGCCGGCCGATGCGGGCGCCATCGCTCGTGAGCACCTGATGCATCCCCATCCGCACTTTCGCCGCTTCGGGATCCGCATCGGGCTCGACGCCAGGGCCGTGAGCCGATCGGGCATCGCACCGTTGGTCGTCATCGGCATGATCGACGAGGCGGGGGAGAAGGGATTGCTCGGTCGTGGTGTGTATCGCCCGCCGCTCGTGCTGTTCGAGGGTGGCGGGCGCGGGCGGTGAGGCTGAACGAGTCGGCCCCCATCCCAGCCTTCCCCCATCTTCGACGGGGGAAGGAGCGTACGTCCTGCGCCCCCTCCCTCGGCGCAGCCGGGGGAGGGTTGGGGTGGGGGCCAGCGGTCTCCCTCGCTCACGCACGGAAACGGTTCACGCCGCCTCACGGCAGTGCGCGACTCACTTTCTCCTCGACCTTCGAACATTGCCGAAAGCAATTGCTATCAGCAGCTTGGCATCCGGCACGAGCGCGTGGCATATCGATTGCAGAAGCATCCTCCGACGCGCGAGGGTCGCGCCTGCCGAGAAGAAGACCTGCCCCATGAGCATGTCCGACTGCGATTTCGTTGTGGAAGTACGCCAGCTTTTTCCCGGCCCAGGACCGTCCTGCGAGCGCGCTGACTGACATGGCAGCCCTCCATCTCGAACGGGTGTGGAAGCGCTACGGCGACGTGGCCGCCGTGCAGGAACTGTCGCTGACCTGCGAGCAGGGCCAGATGCTCGCCGTGCTCGGGCCCTCCGGCTGCGGCAAGTCCTCCACGCTCAAGATGATCGCCGGCATCGAGACGGTGAGCGAAGGCCGCATCCGCTTCGACGACACCGACGTCTCGACGCTGAACCCCGCGAGCCGCAACGTCGCGATGGTGTTCGAGGACTACTCGCTCTACCCGCATCTCTCGGTCTTCGACAACGTCGCCTTTCCGTTGCAGTTGCGAGGCGTGGAACGCGGCGCGCTGCGCAAGCGTGTCGAGGGCGCGCTGGAACTGCTCGGCCTGCAGGCCATGCGTGACACGAACGTGCGCAGCCTGAGCGGCGGGGCGCAGCAGCGCGTGGCCATCGGCCGGGCCCTGGTGCGCGATCCTGCGCTGGTGCTGTTCGACGAACCGCTCAGCCATCTCGACGCAGACCAGAAGGCGCAACTGCGCACCGAGATCAAGCGCCTCCAGCAAAGCGCCGGCCTCACCTCCGTGCTGGTCACCCATGACCAGACCGAGGCCATGTCCATGGCCGATCGCATCGCCGTGATGAACCTCGGGGTGCTGCAACAGATGGATTCCCCCGAGCGCCTGTACGACGCGCCCGCGAACCTGTTCGTGGCGGGCTTCATCGGCGAACCGGCGATGAACCTGGTGCCCGTGACCTTGCAATCGTCCGGCGAGCGCCTCGTGCTCGCGTTGCCATCCGACATGCACCAGCCCATGCCCGAGCTGTCGATCGACGGCGAACTGGCGGGCCGGCTGCGCGAACACTACCTCGGCCGCAAGGTGATTCTCGGTATCCGGCCGGAGCACGTGGAAGTGCGCGCTCCGACCCCGGGGTCATTGCTGACCGGACGCATCGCCGCGCGTGAACCGCGTGGCGATACCGACGTGCTCACCATCGCGCTCTCCGGCTGGGCGCTCGCCGCGGAGCTGGTCGGCCCCTGCGCCTGGCGCGAGGGCGACACCGTCACGGTCGCGTTGCCAGCCGCGTGGCTGCATTTCTTCGACGCCGAGAGCGGCATCAACATGCTGCACGATCCCCGGTGAATCTCTCCGAAGCCGGCAAGGTCATCGCCGCGAGCACCTCCACCGAGGCCGCGGGGCTGCATTTCCAGTCGGTGACGAAGCGCTTCAAGGGCGTGGCGGCGCTGACCGAAGCTTCGTTCGCCGCCAGTCCTGGCGAGATCGTCAGCATCACCGGTCCCTCCGGTGCGGGCAAGACCACTTCCGCGCGGTTGGTGAGCGGCCTCGAACAGCTCGATGGTGGCCGCATCCTGCTCGGCGGTCGCGACCTCGGCGTTTTGCCGCCGCAGCAACGCGCGATCGCGCACATGTTCGAGTCGTACGCGCTCTATCCGCACTTGAGCGTGTTCGACAACGTGGCCTCGCCGTTGCGCGCGCCGGGCCATGGACGTCGCATTCCAGACGCCGAGATCCGCGAGCGGGTCGAAGGCCTGCTCGCACTGACCGAGATGAGTCCACTGGCCGCACGGTTGCCGTCGCAGTTGTCGGGCGGGCAGAAGCAGCGTGTCGCGTTGTGTCGAACCCTCGTGCAGACGCCGGCCGCGTACCTGCTGGACGAACCGATCGCCCACCTCGACGCAAAACTGCGGCATCGGTTGCGCGGCGAAATTCGCCGGCGACTGAAGCAGGCCGGCAAGCCCGCGGTCTGGTATACGCCCGACGCGGTGGAAGCGCTCGCCGTCGGTGATCGGGTGGTGGTGCTGATCGGCGGCGAAGTGCATCAACAGGGTACGCCGGAAGAAGTCTTTCTCGCGCCGGCCGACATCCACGTGGCGCGCCTGCTGGGCGATCCGCCGATGAATCTCGTACCCGCTGCCATCGTGGTGCAGGAGGGCCGCTCCTTTGCGGAGCACGCCAGCGGCAAGGTGCCGTTGCCGGAGCGGCTGCACGCCGCGTTGCAGGAGCATCCGGGCGACGCGTCCGCCGTCATGCTCGGTTTGCGCCCCGCGTCCCTGAGCGTTCATGCCACCGACACCACCGGCGGCCTGCAGGGCGAGGTCTACACCACCGAGCCCTTCGGCAAGCACATCGTGATCGCCGCACGGCTGGGGCGAGACCTCGTGCGTGCGCGCGTCGATCCGCCGGTCGCCTGGCGTCCGGGTGACGCGGTCAGCATCCAGGCCGATCCCGATCGTCTGCTGTTGTTCGATGCGAAGTCCGGTCGCGCCATCGGTCATTGATGGCCAGCCGGATCAACCCTTTTTCACCTGCCGTTTCACGCCGCAGTCCCCTGCCACAGGAGCCGATCGCCATGAAGCCGAAGTCCCTGCCCGTACCCGCGCGCCTGACCGCCGCCGCTTTGCTCGCGATTGCACTGACCGCTCCCGCGGCGGCGCAGACGTGGTCCTACAAGGAGGCCGCGAAGCCGTTCGCCGGCACCGAGATCCGCGTGCTCGACGAGATCACGCCGCTGCAGGAGACGATGAAGAAACTGGTGCCGGACTTCGTTGCGGAGACCGGCATCAAGGTGGACTACGAGCTGCTGAACCACTTCGAGGTGCTCAACAAGGGCCAGGCCGACATGCTGTCCGGCCGCGGCTATTACGACGCGGTCATGCTGCATGGTTTGCAGGCCGGCCCGATGCTGGCGGCCGGTGCGGTCGAGCCGCTCGATACGCTGCTGGCCGACAAGAAGCTTTCGAACCCGACCCTCGACCTGAAGGACCTGATCGAGCCCGTGTACAGCTCGCTCGCCAAGTTCGGCGGCAAGACCTACGGCTTCATCAACTGGAACTACAACCAGGTCTACTGGGTGCGCAAGGATCTGCTGAGCGACCCGGGCGAGAAGGCGGCGTTCAAGGCGAAGTACGGCTACGATCTGGCACCCGCGAAGACCACCAAGCAGCTGCTCGACATCGCCGAGTTCTTCACCCGCAAGGCGGGCGACAAGCTCGCCGGGCAGCCGCTCAAGACCGACTTCTACGGCATCGTCCACGAGGGCATCGCCGGCGGCAGCACGCTCCCCTCCGTGTGGCAGAACCTGCTCCTCAACTGGGGTGGGGGTCTGTTCGACGCCCAGGGCGTTCCGATCTTCGATACGCCGCAGAACGTCGCCGCGCTCACGTACTGGGCGAAACTGTGGAAGTACGCGCCCCCGGGCCAGGCCGAGTATTCGCTGATCGACGTGCCCACCGTGATGGGCAACGGCATCGCTGCGCAGTCGATCGCCTGGAGCGATTTCGTGCTCGGCATCGACAAGCCGGGCAGCTCTCCGCTCGCGGGCAAGTTCACCTACGGCGGCATCCCGGTCAACCCGGACTACAAGGGTCCGCGCAGCGCCACAAGCGAGCCGTCGTTCCTGGTGCTGTCGAAGGTGTCGAAGAACAAGGCCGCCACCTATCTGTTCATGCAGTGGATGATCGACAAGGACACGCAGGCCAAGCTGATGGCCGCCGGGAACGGCGGCGTGCCGATCCGCGTGTCCACCTTCCAGCTGCCGCAACTCACCTCCGGGCCGCTCACGCCGCTGTTCGCCGCGATGAAGAGCACGCTCGAGGTCGCCACGGCGAAGCCGAAGGTGCCGAAGATCTTCGAGATCTATGACGCGCTGGGTCCGATCGTGCAGCAGGTCGGGATGGGCAAGATCACGCCTGAACAAGGCGCGAAGCTGGGGCAGGCGAAGATGCTCGAGATCTGCAAGAAATGTCTGCTGTAATTGCCGCAACCGCCCCTTCGGCCGCCGGGTGGCGGCCGAAGATCGGCTGGTTGCCGTACCTGCTCATCGCTCCCACCATGCTGGCACTGGTGGTGGTGAGCCTGCTGCCGTTCCTCTATGCGGTCTACCTGAGCTTCCACGACATCGCCTTCGGCCAGGTCGGAGAACTCAACAGCTTCGCCAACTACACGAAGCTGCTCACCAACGATCGCTTCTGGAACGCGATGTGGGTGGCGACCAAGTTCACGTTCATCGCCGTGCCGATCGAGTTCGTGCTGGGCCTGGCCGGTGCGCTGGTGCTGAACCAGCACATCCGCGGCCGCAGCATCCTGCTACCGCTGCTGTTCATCCCCAGCATGATGGCGCCCATCGTCGTCGGGTTGCTGTGGAAGATCATGCTGGCCGGCTCGTGGGGCCTGCTGTCCTACAACGTGCTCGAGCGCTTCGGCTGGCTTTCCGGCACATCGGTGTTCGCGTCCGCGGACTACGCGTTGTACGCGCTTGCCTTCGTCGACGTGTGGCAGTGGACGCCGTTCATGGCGCTGGCTTTCTTCGCCGGGCTCCAGGGGCTGCCGGTCGGCCCCTATCGCGCCGCATCCGTGGACGGCGCGAGCGGCACCCAGCAGTTCATCCGCCTCACCCTTCCGATGCTCACACCACTGCTCGCCGTCATCGGCCTGATCCGCTTCATCGACGCGTTCAAGATCTTCGACTCGATCTTCATCCTGACCGCCGGTGGGCCCGGGGTGGCGACCGAATCGCCCAGCGTGCTCGCCTACAAGATGAGCTTCGAGCAATGGCGCATGGGTGAATCGGCGGCCATGGCGGTATTGGTGTGGCTCGCGTTCTTCGTCCTGTGCAGCGTGTTCTATCAGATCGCCAAGCGGCGTCTGAAGGCATTCTAGTGTCCTGTCCCGCAAATTCGTAGCGAAAGTGAGTCCCTCGGGCCGCCATGCGTTGTCGCGAATCCTCGCCAGGTGTTCAACCTGGCTGTGGTTCGCTTCTAGCCTGACAGCCCGAGGAACCCACTTTCGTCTCACCACATGGCGGAATCCCCGCCGTCAAACCTCCGCTCGAAGTCCGGACCAAGTTGGACATCGCCTACGAATCTACGGGACAGGACACTAGGAAACCGTCATGGCCGAAGGCACGCAGTCGCTGCCGTATTCCAAAGTGTGGACCGCCATCGCGCTGGTGGCGGCCGCGGTCACGCTGTTCCCCGTGGCGTGGATGGTCGCGATGATGTTCAAGCCGGACGACATCATGTTCGCCCGGCCGACCGTGTGGCTGTTCGAGCCCACGCTCGCGCATTTCGAGTACGTGATCCAGACCGGATTCCTGGGCTTCCTGTGGCAATCGTTCCTGCTGGCCGGCGTCAGCACCGTGCTGGTGGTATTGATCGGCACGCCCGCGGCCTACGCGTTCGCACGCTTCGAGCTCGCGGCGCGCGACGACCTGTTCCTGTTCATCCTCGGCACGCGCATGGCACCGCCGATCTGCCTGGTCATTCCGTTCTACCTGATCTACGCCAAGGTCGGACTGCTCGACACCTTCACCGGGTTGGCACTGGCGTATCTCACCTTCAACCTCTCGTTCTACGTCTGGGTGCTGCGCAGCTTCTGCCGCGAGTTGCCGGTGGAGATCGAGGAAGCCGCGATGCTGGAGGGCTGGTCGCGACTTGAAGTGATGTGGCGCGTGGCGCTGCCACTGTTGCGCTCGGGCATCGTCGCCACCGCCGTGCTGTGCTTCATCTTCGCGTGGAACGAATTCCTGTTCGCCTTCATGCTGGGCGGCAAGGCACTCAAGACGTTGCCGGTGGCGATCCCGCTGCTGATCACCACGCAGGGCGTGCGCTGGGGCGAGATGGCGGTGGTCGGCGTGCTTGCCGTGGTGCCGGTGCTGCTCGGCGTGTTCTTCCTTCAGAAGAGCATCGTGCGCGGCCTCACCATGGGTGCCGTGAAGGGCTGAGCGCCATGCAACGTCATCACACGCTGCGCGCCACGCCCGAGAGCGTCCATTGGGGATACTGGGACGCTTCGCGCGAGCCCGTCCTCAGAGTCGCCTCGGGCGACGTCGTGACCATCGATACGTTGTCCGGCGAACCCGACGATCTGCCGGCGGACGAATCGTTGCTGCTGCCCGAGCATCGGGCGGTGCTGACGGGAACAACGCGCGGGTCCGGACCGCATCTGCTGACCGGGCCGATCCACGTGGAAGGAGCGGAACCCGGCGATACCCTGCAAGTGAAGATCCTCGACGTGCAACTGCGCCAGGACTGGGGCTGGAACATCATCGAGCCGCTGCTCGGCACCTTGCCCGAGGATTTCCCGAAGCGCCGCCGCCTGCATATTCCGCTCGACCGCGTTGCCCGCACTGCTCGATTGCCGTGGGGCCAGACGCTGCCGCTGGATCCGTTCTTCGGCAACTTCGGCGTTGCGCCGCCCCCGAACTACGGTCGCATCACCTCGATCATCCCGCGAGAGTTCGGCGGCAACATCGACAACCGCGCACTCACGCAGGGGGCGACGGTGTACTTCCCGGTGTTCAACGAGGGTGCCCTGTTCTCCGCCGGGGATGGCCACGCGCTCCAGGGCGACGGCGAGGTATGCCTGACTGCCATCGAGACCAGCCTGACCGGCACCTTCGAATTCACGGTACGCAAGGACCTGAACATTTCGTTCTTCAGGGCCGAGACCGACACGCACTACGTGGCGATGGGTCTCAACGAGGACCTCGACGACGCTGCGCGCCAGGCGCTGCGCGAGATGATCAAGTGGATCCGCGAGATGACCGGCCTCGCCGCTGAAGACGCGTACACGCTGTGCAGCATCGCGGCGGACCTGCGCATCACGCAGATGGTGGACATCAACAAGGGCGTGCATTGCATGCTGCTCAAGTCGTCCCTGCCGGCGCGCCGATAGCAGCCATGGGCGGAACCGATCACGCGGCCACGCAGGCCGCATGGACCGAAGCGGAGCGCAGGGCTCGCGTCGAGCTCGCCGCTTCCTACCGGGTCGCCGCGGTCGAAGGGCTGGACGACGGGGTCTTCAACCATTTCTCGCTCGCTGTTCCGGGCGAGCAAGATCGCTTCCTGCTGAAGCCGTTCGGTCCGCTGTTCGAGGAGGCCACGGCCTCGGGCCTGATCAAGGTGGATCTCCAGGGCCGCATCGTCGCGGGCGAGGGGGTCTGGGAACCCACTGCGTTCCACATCCACTCGCGCATCCATCGCAGCATCCCTCGGGCGCGCTGTGTGATGCACACGCACATGCCCTTCACCACGGCACTCACCAGTCTCACCGACATGCGCATCCAGCCGGTGAACCAGAGTTCCACGCGCTTTCTCAAGCGCACGGCTTACCTGGAGCATTACCGTGGACTGGTGCTCGACCAGGAGGAAGGTGATCGCATCGTCGCCGCGCTGGCGGACAAGGACGTACTGCTGATGGCCAACCACGGCGCGATGGTGATCGGCGAGACGGTGGCGGATTGCCTGTACGACCTGCACTACCTCGAGGTGGCGGCGCGCGACCAGTGGCACGTGTACGCGTACGGTCGGGCCCCTCGCTTCATCGCGGATGACGTCATCGAGCACACCGCGCGGCAAATGGTCGAGGAACACGAGATGGCCGCCGCGGTGCACCTGGCTGCGATGATGCGGCGGCTGGACCGGGAGAACCCGGGCTACGCCGCCTGACCCGGCCGTGGTGCCGCGTGCCGACCAAGCGTCCCTGCCTGCTGTTCGCCAGCGAGTTCGACGACGCGCACGCCTGGCGCGCAGCGCTGGAGCGCGAATGGCCGGACCTCGAGGTGCGCATCTGGCCGGAGATCGGCGATGCGCGCGAGGTCGACGTCGCGCTGGTGTGGAAGCCGCCTCGCGAGGCGTTGAGCGCCTGCACCCACCTGCGCCTGATCGTGATCCTCGGCGCCGGAGGCGATGCGGTGATCGGCGACCCCGCGCTGCCCGCATCGATCCCCGTGGCGAGACTGGTGGACCCGGGGATGACCCGCATGATGGTCGCCTACGTGGCGCAAGCGGTGCTGCATCACCAGCGCGAACTCGACACGATGGAACGGGCCCGGCGCGAGCGCCGCTGGCAGTACGTGCATCCGCGCGACCCGAGGAGTTGTCGGGTCGGCGTGATGGGGCTCGGTCATCTGGGCAGCGCGGTGGCACTGGCATTGACCGCGCTCGGCTTCGACGTGGCCGGATGGTCGCGCAGCGTGCACGACGTGCCGGGTGTGCCCTGTCACGCAGGCTCGGTCGACCTGCCTCGATTCCTCGCGCGGACCGACATCCTGGTCCTGCTGCTTCCTCTCACTACCGGCACGCGCGGACTGCTCGATCGCGCCGCGTTGGCAGCGTTGCCGCGCGGCGCATATCTGGTCAACGTCGGACGCGGTGCCACGATCGACGAGCCGGCGCTCATCGAAGCGCTGGACAGCGGGCAACTCTCCGGAGCGACCCTCGACGTCTTCGCGCAGGAACCGCTGCCGCCGGAGCATCCCTTGTGGTCCCGCGAGAACGTGATGATCACGCCGCATCAGGCGAGCGTGGCAGAGCCCTCGACTGCAGCCTCACAAGTGGTGGACAACATCCGGCGGGCCCTCGCCCGGCAACCCATTCTCAACCTCGTCGACCGCGCACGCGGCTACTGACCCCATGAGTACGAGCGCCACGATCACCGCCCACAAGGATCCCAAGCTGCCATCGCCAGCGGCGCTGCCGGAAGGATCCGCCTGGACATCGGTGCTGAAGAAACTGGATCCGATCGCCGCGGAGACGCTGTATGTCGCCACACGCACGTTGTATCCGCACGACTCGCTGCCGGATCGGGTGTATCGCCGCGTGGTCGTCGCTCTCGATTCCGTCGCGGTGTCGTCCCCGGCCTTTGCGGACTTGCTCGCCGAATGCGTCCAACAACTCGAAGCGGGTTTCCCCGTGCCCTTCCGTGACCGGTCGGAGAGCTATCGAGTTGCCGCGCTCAAGGCGATCGAATCGACAGTGGCGTTTCGTTTTCTCCAGCGATCCGCGGTGCGCCATCTCTACGACGACGTGGAGGTCTGGCAGGCGTTCGGGTACGAGGGTGCCGCGCATCACCTGGGCGGCTACGTGCAACGTGGGTTCGACGACCTGGACTGGCTGCCGCCCGTTCCGTCGAACCCGCATCGCTAAGATGAAACCGCCCCCACGCTCACTTCGTTCGCTGCCCCCCGAGGGGGCGCGTCAGTGCCTTGGGGCGGCCCGGCGCCACTGACATCGGACTCGCAACCATGACCCGTTTCGAACTGGACGACGACGGTGTCGTCGTGATCGTGGGCTCGGGGGCCGGCGGCGGGACGCTGGCCAACGAGTTGTGCCAGCGCGGCATCCGCGTGGTGCTGCTCGAGGCCGGACCGCATCTCAAGCCGGAGGACTTCGTCAACGACGAATGGGCCGGTTACTCCATGCTTTCGTGGCTCGACAAGCGCACCGCGTCGGGCAACTGGCGCGTGGCGAAGGATCATCCGGAATCGCCGGTATGGCACTGCAAGGTGGTGGGCGGGACCACGGTGCACTGGTCCGCGTGCTGCTATCGACTGATCGCCGACGAGATGCGCGCGCGTTCCGTCTACGGTGACATTCCTGGCACCAGCCTGATCGACTGGCCGATCACGCTGGAGGAGCTGAATCCCTATTACGAACTCGCCGAACGCAAGATGGGCGTCACCGGCACCAATGGCCTGCCGCCGCTGCCGCCGAACAACAACTACAAGGTGATGTACTGGGGCGCGACACGACTGGGGCTCAAGCAGGTCTCCACCGGCAATCATGCGATCAACTCGATCCCGTACGACGGCCGGCCCGCGACGATGCAGGACGGCTTCACCATCACCGGCGACAAGCATGGTGCGCGCTGGTCCACCTTGAACGTGGAGATCCCGCGTGCGGAGGCGACGGGCAAGCTCGACCTGCGACCGGAATCGCGCGCCGTGTTCATCGAGCACGACGACGCTGGCCGTGCGAGCGCCGTGGTCTACGTGGACAAGGACGGCAAGCGCCAGCGGCAGAAGGCGAAGGTGGTCGTGCTCGCCGGCAACTGCATCGAGACGCCGCGCCTGCTGCTGCATTCCACGAGCGGACGTTTTCCGAACGGCCTCGCGAACGGCTGGGGTCACGTGGGTCGGCACTACCTGAGGCACATCATCCAGACCGTGTGGTCGGTGTTCGACCAACCGGTGCACATGCATCGCGGCGAACTGATGACCGGCCTTATCGCCGATTTCGCCAAACACGATCCGAAGCGCGGCTTCTCGGGCGGTTACTACATCGAGCTCAACTCCATGGGCTTGCCGACCACGGCGGCGTTTCTCGATCCGGGCTGGTGGGGGCGGGACTTTGCTTCCGTCGTCGAGCAGTACGCGAACATGGCGGGCCTCTTCATGACCGGCGAGGACATGCCGCAACCGGGCAATCGGGTCACGCTGAGCGCTTCGGAGAACGATGCGTTCGGCGTGCCGGTGGCGAACCTGCACTACGACGATCATCCGAACGATCTCGCCCTTCGAAGCCACGGCTACAAGACGCTGACCGCGATTCATGCAGCGGTCGGTGCGAAGCGTTCCGTGGAAGCGCCGGCCTATCCCGCGAGCCACAACCTCGGCTCCAACCGGATGAGCGCGCGCCCGGAGGATGGCGTCGTGGACAAATGGGGGCGCACGCACGAAGTGCCCAACCTATTCATCGCCGACGGCAGCCAGTTCGCGACCGGCGGCGCGTGCAACCCGACGCTGACCATCGTGGCGCTGGCGATTCGCCAGGCGGAATTCATCGAGCGTGCAATGTCGGCGCGGGAACTGTAGTCGTAGCATGGGCGGGATCGCACCTTATCTCGCCCGCTGGTTCCCTCCCGGCGCGGCGGCCCCGGTCAGGACGATCCCGATCCGCGATCGCTACCCGGTGTCGATGCTCGGTGGCGGAACGCTCGAACTGCCGATCCGGCCGCTGCCCGGCGGCGAGCATGCCATCGCGCTGCTCATGACGAACCAGACCACCTTCGCGGTCGAGGCGGCGATGGCGGAATTGCTTGCCCGATTGGCGCGCAAGTTCGAGCCCGAGGTGATTGTCGGCGTGCCGACCATGGGCCTGGACTACGCACGCGCCACGGCTCGCGCGCTGGGCATGGACGACTACGTGGCGTTCGGGTTCTCGCGCAAGTTCTGGTACGACGACGAACTCTCCGAGCCGGCGACGTCGATCACCAGCACCGCCGGCAAGCGGTTGTATCTGGATCCGGCGCTGCGTGAACGCGTCGCAGGTCGCCGGGTCGTGCTGGTGGATGACGTGATCAATACCGGCGGGACCGCAGCTGCGGCGATTCGGTTGCTCACGCGAGTCGGTGCCGATGTCGCGGGGCTCGTGGTCGCGCTGACGGAAGGGCATGCGTGGCGCAAGGAACTCGATGCAATCGCGCCGGGGTGGTCGTCGCGCGTGGTGGGCGCGGGGCACATTCCAATGTTCCGGGCGATGGCAGGTGGATGGGAGCCGGTGGCGGAGACGGAGGGGTGAATGACTGGAACCTGCTGCTCGGCTTCGTTGCGCACCCCCATCCCAACCTTCCCCCGCAGTCGCGGGGGAAGGAGTTGTACACATCCTCCCCTGTCGAAGATGGCGGAAGGGGCGCGCGACTTGCGCTCCCTCCCTTGGCGCAGCCGGGGGAGGGTTGGGGTGGGGGCAGTGGTGTCTGATCGTCGTAAATCCTGACGGAAATCCCCATGCCCCACTTCGTCCTCGTACACGGTTCCTTCCACGGTGCATGGTGCTGGTCGCGCTTCGCGCCGCTGCTGGAGCAGCGAGGGCACAAGGTCGCGACGCCCAACTTTCCAGCCAGCGGTGGCGACCCGGCGCCGATCGAAAACGCGACGCTCGCGACGTACGTGGAGCGCGTCACCGACGTCGTTGAAAGGCAGCCCGAGCCGGTCATTCTCGTGGGCCACAGCATGGGTGCCATCGTGAGTTCGCAGGTGGCCGAACGAATCCCCGACCGGATCAGCGCGTTCGTCAGTGTGTGCGGCCTGCTGCTGCGCTCGGGCGAATCGCTGCTGAGTTTTCTCGACGCCCACAAGCATCTGGACGTCGAGGACCTCGTGCTGCAGAACATGTCGGTGTCCGCGGATGGAAAGGTCGCGACGTTCCCGGCGGAGGCGGCGCCCGATGTGTTCTACAACGCCTGTGCGCCCGAAGATGCGAAGTGGGCGGCGAGCCAACTGCGGCCGCAGGCCACCGAGGTCTACGGCGAACCACTACGACTGACCGATGCGGGCTTCGGCCGCGTACGACGGTTCTACGTCGAAGCCACGAACGATCGTGCGGTCTCGATCCGGTACCAGCGCGTGATGGTCGAGCGCACACCCTGCGAAGAGGTGTTCAGCCTCGACAGCGATCACTCGCCGTTCCTGTCCCGGCCAGACAAGCTGGTCGCGATTCTCGAAACGGTGGCGGCCACAACGCGACCCTGAGCGTCCCGATGGCCTGTGCCATTGGCCTGGCGGGTGTTGCATCGGGGCGACACTTTTCCTGATATCCGGAGGGATTTGTCGCGCTAGACTTGTGTCTGAACCAGCGCGAGGCTCACCGCCGCGCGCGTTCATTCAACCCGGCCAGGCCGGCAACAGGAGACCAGAACAATGACCACCCGCCCCCTCATCCGCATGCTGTCGGCGATACTTGTCGCGTCCATGCTCAACCTGGGGATGTTCCAGACCGCGGGCGCCGCCGCGATCGATACCGAGACCGCCGTCCAGATCGAGGACCGTGGCGCGATCGCAGCCCGCATCGACAGCCGGCTCGCGCGCGAAGACGTGCGCCAGGCCATGCAGGGCCTCGGTGTCGATCCGGATCAGGCCCGTGCCCGCGTGGCGGCGCTGACCGACGCAGAAATCCTGCAGCTCGACGGCAAGCTCGCACAATTGCCGGCGGCCGGCGATGGCGGCTGGATCCTGCTGGTGATCGTGCTGGGTGTGCTGATCTGGCTGTTCGCGTCCGGCAAACTGAGCTACCGCTGAGCGCGTATCGCGCCTTCGCGAGCCTGGTCGCCGCCGCTTCGATACTGGCGGCGACGGGCTGTGCCCACCGCGAGGCGCTGCTCGCACCGCACGCAGACTCGCAAAGCCGCGTCGAGATCGCGGAAGTCCCGTTCTTTCCGCAACGGGACTTCCAGTGCGGTCCGGCCGCGCTCGCCACCGTGCTCGTGCACTCGGGCGTGGCGACGTCGCCGGATGTACTGGAACCGCAGATCTACGTGCCCGGCCGCAAGGGCAGCTTCCAGGTGGAGTTGCTTGCGGCTGCCCGCCGCCAGGGGCGGATCGCGTATGTCCTGAAGCCGGAGTTGCGAGCGCTGATCACGGAAGTCGCCGCACGCCATCCGGTGGTGGTCCTCCAGAATCTCGGGCTGGAATCGATCCCGCGCTGGCATTTCGCCGTGGTCGTCGGGTACGACCCGGGCATCGATACGGTGATCCTGCGATCGGGCACCGAGCGCAGTCAGACCATGAAAGCGCACGAGTTCCTGCGCACCTGGGCGCTCGGTGGCCAGTGGGCGATGCTCGTGCTTCCGCCCGGCGAATTGCCCGCGTCGAACGATCCGGACGGTTTCGTCCGTGCCGTGGCGAGTCTGGAGAAAGCGGGCGGAGCAGCGCCGATGTCGCCTTCGTACGCAGCCGCGGTACAGCGCTGGCCCGAGCATCGGCTCGCCCGGTTGGGACTCGCGAATGCGCTGATGGCCGAGGGCAAGGTCGAGGCATCGGTCGCCGAACTCGAAGTGCTCGCCGCCCGCGATCCGGACGATGCCATCGTGCTCAACAACCTGGCCGATGGCTTGCACCGTCTCGGTTGCCGCCGACAGGCGCTCGAGATCGTCGACCAGGCATCGCGTTCCACCCGCGACGAAGGCAGAATCCGGGCGGCGATCGAGGCGACGCGGAGGGAGATCGAAGCGGGTCCCGAGTCGGACCAGGCGACGTGCGTGCGTACGCAGACGGAGAACCGGTGAAAGCCGAACTACCGGGAGTGTGATCGATGGCTGGGACGATTCCCGCGTCCAGACGAGGGCATCCGCGCTTGCGCGACGAAGCATGACCATGCCACCCTGATGCTCATCGCCACGACCTCGCCAGCGCTTCATGGATCTCCAGTCGCTTCATCGCCGCATTGCGGCCAATATCGAAACCGTCGTCCTGGGCCAGCATGCCACCGTGCGAAAGATGGTGGCCGCGCTCGTGGCCGGCGGCCACGTGTTGCTGGAGGATTTTCCCGGCACGGGCAAGACGACACTCGCGAAGGCGCTCGCGCGCTCCATCGCGGCGGAATTCAAGCGCGTGCAGTTCACGCCCGACCTGCTGCCCTCGGACATCGTCGGCATGTCCATCTACAACCCGCAGTCGCAGCAGTTCGCATTCCATTCCGGGCCGGTGTTCACGCACCTGCTGCTCGCCGACGAGATCAACCGCGCCAGTCCGCGCACGCAGTCCGCCCTGCTCGAAGCGATGGCCGAGGGCCAGGTCAGCGTCGACGGCACGCGCCATGCGCTGCCCGATCTGTTCTTCGTGGTCGCCACGCAGAACCCGGTGGAGTTCCACGGCACCTATCCTTTGCCCGAAGCGCAGATGGACCGTTTCGCGCTGAAGCTTTCGCTCGGCTACGTGAGCGCCGGCCAGGAAGTGGAGATGCTGACCGCGCAGAACGCGTCGCACCCCCTGTCGCGAATCGGCACGGTGGCGAGTGTCGACGACGTGCTGGCAGCGCGACAGCGGCTCGCCGGCGTCCGTGTCGCCGATTCGATCAAGCGCTACATGGTCGATCTCGCCACGGCCACGCGCTCCGCACCCGGCGTGGCGCTCGGCGCGAGTCCGCGTGCATCGCTTGCCTTGATGAAACTCGCGCAGGCGCTTGCGGCGTTCGACGGGGAGGATTTCGTGTCGCCCGAGCACGTGCAGGAGATCGCGGTGGAGACGATCGCGCATCGCATCGTGCTCGAGCGCAATCGTGCCTTCGCGGGTGCTTCGGCGGCGGCGGTGGTGGAGGAGATCGTGAAGACTTTGCCGGTGCCGGTTTGAGGGGGTCGTGGGTTTCAAGCCCAGGGTAAGGAAAGCGATCAACGCGGCGGACGCGGAGGACGCGGAGGAAAGGCGGGACATCGAAGCCATGATGAAGGACCCGATTGCGCCGTGCCAGTCCCGAGAGCCTGGCGAACGAACTGGCTTTCCACCGCGTCCTCCGCGTCCTCCGCGTTGGGCGCTTGAAGTGCGGTTTCCCGGCCCGAGATGCCCCGAAGCCTGACAGCCTTCGTCCGCGTCTACCGCTGGTCGCAATGGGCGGATCGCCGTTTCACGCCGGCGGGCATCGGGGTCGTGTACCTGATGATCGCGGCCGGCGTGTTCGGCATCGACGCCGGCCGGACCATGGGCTTCCAGGTGTTCTCCATCGCTGCCGCGCTGCTCGCGTGCGCATGGGTCGGTGCCGGGCGCTGGCGGCCCGCCATCACGATCGAACGACGACTGCCGGATCAGGCCACCGTAGGTTCGCCGGTCCGCTATCGGGTGGTGGTCCGTTCCCAATCAACGCGTGCACTGCCGCCGCTGGTGGTGCGAGAGGAACTCGAAGATCGCTTTCCGACCCGCGACGAATTCACCGCAGCCGGTCGAAGGCCCGATCCGTCCGGCAATTTCTTCGACCGGCGCGTAGGCTATCCGAGGTGGCTGGCGCTGGTGCGGCGCCTGCGCGGGGGAAGCATCGAGCCGGTTCCGCTGCCGGCACTCCCGCCGAAGACGGACGGCGCGGTCGACATGGAATTTATTCCCGAGCGACGCGGCATCGTGAATCTCGCCCGTACCCGCGTGTTGCGTCCCGATCCGCTCGGGCTCATCAATGCCGTGGTCACGCATGTTCTCCCGCAGTCGCTGCTCGTACTGCCGAAGCTGTACGACGTTCCCACGATCGAACTGCCCGGCACGCGCCGCCACCATCCGGGCGGACTGCAGGCGGCACAGCAGGTGGGCGAGAGCCAGGAGTTCCTCCAGTTGCGCGACTATCGCCCGGGCGATCCGGTGAAGCGGCTGCACTGGCCGAGCACCGCGCGTGCCGGGCGCCCGATCGTGAAGGAGACGAGCGAGGAGTACTTCGCGCGCTACGGCCTGGTGCTCGATACGTTCGTGGTGAACGAGGACGAGGCGTCCTTCGAGGCAGCGGTGTCGGCTGCGGCATCGCTCGCAGCGCGGCTCACGCTGCGCGATGCGCTGCTCGATCTCATGTTCGTCGAGGATCGGGCGCTCACTGTCACGGCTGGCCGCGGGATCGCTTCGGCGAGCGCGCTGTTGCGCGAACTGGCGGAAGTGGCACCGTGTCGCGATCGGCCCTTCGAGGTATTGAGCGCGAGGGTGCGCGAACACGGCTCGCGCATGAGCGCGTGCATCCACGTGCTGCTCGCGTTTGACGAACCGAGGCGGGCGATGATCCGCGACCTGCACATCGCGGGCGTTCCCCAGATCGTGCTCCTGGCGGCCGACACGCCGGTGACCGACGTGGATGTGCCGGTGCATCGCATCGATCCCGGCAATCTCGCGGCCACACTCGCGTCGATGCCGACGCGATGCGCATGAACCCGATACACACCGCGGTGCGCAATGCCGGAGGAACGACCCTGCTTCCACCGCCGCTTCTCGTCGCCCTCGCCCTGCTGTTCTGGGGCTGGGCCACCGATCTGCTGCTCCCGGCACTGGTCCTGGCGATGGTGGTGGAGAGCCCGCGATACGTTCGTGCCCGCTGGCAGTTCGATGCGAAGGATTTCGAACGCGTTGCGGATCTTTGCAGTGTCGCGTTCCTGATGCTGATGGCGTGGCAGTGGTTCGGCAGCCGCAACGGGCCCGCCGGCCTGATCGTCGTGCTGACGTGGCTGCCCTTCATCTTTTTCGGCATCCTGCTCATGCAACGCTACGACGTGCGCGGTGAGACGCCGTTGTCGGCATTATTCTGGTCGATGCGCCGGCGAGCGGGCAGCATGCCGCCGCGTTCGATCCCGATCGACTACGGCTTCTTCGGCCTGTGCCTCGTTTCGGCTGCGTGTGCGAACCAGCGCGCTGCATGGTTCTTCGCCGGAGTCGCATTGCTGTCGGCGTACGCCCTGTATCCCATCCGCGCCTCGGGTCGCAGGATCGGCGCCTGGGGTCTTGCGCTCGGCGTCGCGCTCGCGCTGGGCTACGGCCTGCAGATCGGCATCCTGCGGGCACAGGAGCAGGTCGAATCGCTGGTGATGGATTATCTTCGCGATCGCGTGTTCGGACGCGCGGACCCTTTCCGCACGCACACCGCCATCGGCGACATGGGCAAGGTCAAACTCTCGGACCGCATCCTGTTCCGCGCCGCCGGCCTGCCGCAGTTGCCGGCCAAGCTGCGCGACGGCACGTTCAATGTCTACGCGCACGACAGTTGGTATGCCCAGGGCGGGCACTTCCGGGCAGTGGCGCCGGAGGGTGTGTCGAGCTGGCCGATCGGACCGGGAGAAGGTCCGGCTTTGCAACTCTCGGCATGGCTCACACGCGGTCGCGCCGTGTTGCCGCTGCCGCCCGGGGCCTATCGGCTCGACGGCCTCAACGTCGGCCGGGTGGAAGTCAATTCGCTCGGGGCCGTGCGGGTTTCCGAAGGTCCGGATCTCGTCCTGTTCTCCGCGCACGTAGACGAATCGCGTGAGTACGATGCACCGCCGGATGCGGCCGACCTCGCTCTTCCGAAACGCATCGAACCCGCGCTCATGCAGGTCCTGGCGGAAGCGGGCGGTGCTGGTGCGAATCCAGGCGAGGTCCCGGAGAAGCTCGTGCGTTTCTTTCAGGACAAATTCGCCTACACCCTGAGGCTCGAAGCCGCGGAAGGTGGCCGGCGCACGCTCGAACGCTTCCTGCTCGACGATCGGCGCGGCCACTGCGAGTACTTCGCCTCCGCCGCGACGCTGCTGTTGCGGGCGGCAGGCGTCCCCGCGCGTTACGCGACCGGCTACGTGGTCGAGGAGTGGAGTCCGCTCGAACGCCAGTTCGTCGTGCGTGCCCGCCATGCGCACGCGTGGACCCTCGCCTGGATCGACGGCCGCTGGCGCGAAGTGGATGCCACCCCCACGGGCTGGTTCGCTGCCGAGAAGGAAGCCGAACCTGCGTGGCGACCTCTGGCCGACTTCCTGTCGTGGCTCGGCTTCCGGTTCCAGCGCTGGCGCGTGAGCGGCAACGAATCGGAGGAGGGCATGAGTCCCCTGTGGTTGCTCGCCATCGTTCCGCTCGCCGGATGGGTCGCCTGGCGAGTGACCCGGCGCAAGCGCGTCGCAGTCGCTGAAGTATCCACGACGGAGGCGGAGGTCGAGACGACGACCTCACCGATCGAAGCGTTGCTCGCGCGCCTCGAAGCGCTTGGCTTCCAACGCCCGCCCACCGAATCCGTCCGCCGCTGGCTCAACACCTTGCCGTTGTCCGAAGACACCCGGCCACTCGCCACCTCGGTCGCCCACGCCTACGCCCGCTGGCGCTTCGACCCCGCCGGCCTGGCCCCCGCCGCCGAATCGACCCTGCGCACCGAAGCCGCAGAGCTCACCGCAATACTCCAACCCGCATCAACAGCCGCAACCGCAGAACCAGAAGACGGCTCCTACCAACGGCACGGCGTCCCCCCTTCGTAGCACTTGTCACCGAAACCGGCGCCGGGCCGCCCCAAGCCGGTTTCGCACTTCAACCTCGACGAAGTGCACGTGCATCGGCCGAGCGCGTAGCTGCTCGGCCGATGCGTACACTTCATCGACTCAAGGCCGCTCCATTTTGCAGATAGTAGGCATCACGGTGTCCTTCCCCTCGACCTTGCGGTCGATGGAGAAGCCGAAGCCGGTCTTGTCGTTGTCGAACTTCACCGCCTTGCCGTCCGCCTTCGCGAAGGTGGAGATATACAGCGGCTGGATCAGCTGATGATTCTCCGGCCGGATGTAGATCTCGCCGGTGTCGCCCGTGAACTTGCCGTTCTCGAGCGCGCGCGCGACCGGTAGGGGATCGGCCGACTTTGCCTGCTCCATCGCGCGGGACACCAGTTCCAGCACGACCAGGGGGCCGTTGAACCAGTAGTCATCGGGCGCGCCCTTGAAGCGCTCGCGATAGGCGGCGGTCATCTTCGCGGCGTGGGGCGTGCCGACGTTCGGCGCCCAGAAGCTCACCTGCTTGACGTGACCGACGCCGGATTCACCGATGGCTGGAGGCGTGCCGACGATGCCGCCATAGTAGGTGTAGTAGTCCACCTTCAGGCCGGCTTCCTTGCTCGCCTTGATCAGGAGCGCCAGGTCGTTGCCCCAGTTGCCCGTCACCACAGCCTGCGCGCCCGACTGGTTGATCTTCGCCACGTAGGGCGCGAAGTCCTTCACCTTGCCGAGCGGATGCAGGTCGTCGCCGACGATCTCGATGTCGGGCCGCTTCTTGCCGAGCATCGCGCGACCGGCCCTGGCCACGGCCTGGCCGAAGGCGTAGTCCTGGTTCAGCAGGTACACCTTGGTGTAGGACTTGTTCTCCGCCATGACGTCGGTGAGCGCGGACATCTTCATGTCGGCGTCGGCGTCGAAGCGGAAATGCCAGAACGAGCACTTTTCGTTGGTGAGCACCGGATCGACCGCGGCGTAGTTGAGGTAGACCACGGCTTGGTCGGGATTGCGCTTGTTGTGCTTGTCGACGGAATCCACCAGCGCGTGGGCGACGTTGGAGCCGTTGCCCTGCGTGACGTAGCGGATGCCCTGGTCGATGGCGGACTTCAACTGCAACACGGAATCCTGCGGACTCGACTTGTTGTCGAACGGGACGATCTCGATCTTGCGTCCGAGCACACCGCCGCGCGCGTTGATGATCTCCGCCGCGAGCTGGAAGTGGCGCAGCTCCGATTCGCCCACGTTCGCGAACGGGCCTGACAGCGGATCGATGAACCCGATGCGGATGTTCTGCGCCGACGCACCCGATGCGGCCAGCAGGAACAGCGCGGCACATGCCACGCGGTGCAGCATTGAAGCCATGGTCTTCCTCCCTCTTGTACGCGGGCTCTTGCGACCCACGGGACGGATGGTAACCTGAGCGGCGTGAGCCACCCAGCGAGGGGCCCCATCGGAACGATGGGGATCGATGGTCAGGCGATCGCCGCTGTGAGCCGAATCGACTTCGCATGGCGCTGTGGTAGCCGTCACTGAGGCTCAGCGGCGGATCGGCCGCAATCCGCCGGGCGGGATCGCGAGCAGGGCCAGGCCCACCGAGATGAACGCCATCCCCGTGAGCTCCCCGGGCGTGGGCGTTTCGCCGAACTGCAGCCAGGCCGCGACGACGCCGATCACCGGCGTGGCCAGGGTACCGAGGCCGGCGATGCCCGCGGGCAGGCGGGCGAGCGCGAAATAGAACAGCATCCATGCGAGGCTGCTCGCGAGGATGCCGCTGTAGACCATGGCGTATGCGAACATCCACGTCCATTGCACGGGCGGTGTGTCGAGCAACGCCCCGGCGGTGAACAGCAATCCGGCGCACATCAGCATCTGCCAGAAAGTCAGCGTCAGCAGATGGCTCTCGGTCTTGCCCTGGAAATGCTTGATCAGGACCACGCTCGCCCCCCAGGAGCAGCCAGCACCCAACGCAAGCAGGCTCGAGGCGAGGCCACCGAGATGCAGCGGGTCCACGAGCACCACAAGGCCGACGGCCGCGATCAGCACCGCGACCCACTGGATGGTCCGCATCCGTTCGTGGATGAAGATGCGGGCGAACAGCACGGTCCAGAACGGCATCGTGTAACAGAGCACCGCGACCTTGCCGGTACCGCCGAGCTTGAGGCCCCACAGGGTCCCGGTGAAGTTGGCGGCGAGCATCACCCCCAGCAGACCGGCGAGCCACCATTCGCGACGGGGCACGAGCAGCGAGAATCCCATGTAGCGCACGATCGGGATCAATGCCGCGGCCGCGATCAGAAAGCGCCATGCTGCCGCGTCGGTCGGCGAGGCGTAGGCCAGGCTCTGCTTCATCACGATCCAGTTGTAGCCCCAGATCAGGGACAACAGGGCGAGGGCGGCACCGGCGCGGCCCGCACCGGCGTGGGGATGAGGAGCGCTGCTCACGGCAGCGCAGCTGCCGGAGTCGGACAGGAAGGCATCGGGGCGAGTCGGGATTCGCGGGGACGAAGGGCCGACGATTGTCGCATGCGGGATCTACAACTCCCTCTTGCTTACGCTCCCTCCCCCGGCAACGCCGGGGGAGGGTTGGGGTGGGGGCACGCGGTGAAAAAGGCTGCCCCCATCCTGACCTTCCCCCACGCTAGTCGCGCGGGGGAAGGGACGTACTGCTTGCGCTCCCTCCCTCGGCACCAGCCGGGTGTACGTTCCCTCCCCCAGCTTGCTGGGGGAGGGTCAGGGTGGGGGCAGACGATGGAAAAATGTGCCCCCATCCTGGCCTTCCCCCACGCTAATCGCGCGGGGGAAGGGACGTACTGCTTGCACTCCCTCCCTCGGCACCAGGCTGGTGTACGTTCCCTCCCCCAGCTTGCTGGGGGAGGGTCAGGGTGGGGGCAGGCGATGGAAAGACATGCCCCCATCCTGACCTTCCCCCACGCTGTCGCGTGAGGGAAGGGACGTACGGCGATCGCGCGAGGGACGAAACGTACAGCGCGGGCCTCAGTACTCCGCCTTCAACGAGATCTCCATCGGCCCGCCTCCATATGCAAACGCCGCCGCATCGAACTTCGGCGGCCCGAATCTTCCGCGAGCATCGCGGCTGAACGCATACGCTTCCTTCGGAATCCCGAGCGCATTGGTGTCGAGCTTGTTGTTGCCGTTGCCATCCTCGTACGCGGCGATCGCGAGGGTGCCAGTGGGTGCGCCGTCGAACTGGCACACGCCCTTGCCGGCGCTGATGGTTCCCGCTGCCGTGGTCGTGGCGGCGGCCTGCGCCGGGAAACCATCGGATTTCGCGAACAGCGCGCACCGCAGCATCGCCCCGTCCTGCTTGAGGCCGGTCACGATCACCGACAGGCCCGCTTCGGCGGAAGCCGGTGGTGACAGCGCCGCGAGCATTGCGAGGGTGGCCGGCAGCGCGCCGGCGCGAACGAATCTCTTGAACCGCACGGAAAAATCGGTCTTGCGCATGATGCTTCTCCTTACAGGTCGTACCGCACTTCGACGAAAGCGGTGCTGAGGTCGCGCAGGTTGCCGAAGAACGAGTCAGCAGGCCCGCGATAGAAATCGGCACCGAGAGTGGTCTTGAGCCGATCGGTCCACGCGTACTTGAGGCGCGGCCGCACGAGCGAGTCGCCGTGCACGAACCACGCGATCGCGCTCACTTCGGCTTCCAGCGTGTCGTTCCACCATTTCTTCGAGACACGGAAGGTCGCCCCGACCTGCTCCGCATCGCGCTGGTTGGAGATCAGGGCCTGCTGCACGGCCAGTGACTGCAGCGGACCGCCGACCGCGAACGGATCCTCGTAGTGGGCGATGCGCCGGTACAGCGCCTGCACGTTCACGTTGAGGTTGTCGAGGAAGGTGCGGTCGGCGCCCAGCACGCCGTAGAAGAAGGAATTCTTCGTGAACGGGTCGATGCCGGCAGGATCCGACGTCCACGTATACGCGGCCTCGGTGCGCACGCCCCAGCGGCCGATGGTGGTGGCCGCATCCGCACCCAGCACGCGAACCCGTGGATGGTAGAGACCGACGAGCACGCCGCTTGCGCTCGCGGAGTCGGCCCGCAGATCCGGCGTCTTGTCGTAGCCGTCGAAGTACGAGGCCGACCAGTCGATCCGTTCCGAAGACCGTTCCGCGCGCAAGGCGTACTGCTGATGCGAGTTCGCGGGATTGCGCTCCTCGAACCGAACGCCCGGCGTCGGCGGGAAGGGCAGGGTGTTCGCCCGGAACTCGGGCAACCACAGCGCGCTCAGGCGCAGGTCCTCGCGGTTGTAGGTTGCCCGCACTGTCCCGACGCCGGTCTTCTGATCCTCGTCCTCCGGCGTCAGCAATGTGAAGTTACGTACCGACACGACGTCGGTCGGATTCACGGCATCTGCCTTGCCCCACACGATGAGCTGCCGGCCGGCGCTCAGATCCCAGTTGCCGAAGCTCGCGGCGCCGTAGGCCTCGCGCACGTCGCTCTCGCCCGGCCGACCATCGAAACTGCGATCGTTGCGCGCCCAGCCGTCGAACACGAGCTTGCCGGTCGAACCCACGCGCGTTCGCGCTGTGGCCCAGGCGGACGCAGAACCGATGTCGGTATCGCCATCGAGCAGTCGCGAGTGACTCCAGTACGACCCCCGCAACGACAGCCCGGCCTGGGTGTCGTGCACGAGTCGCGCCGGTGCAGGCGGTGCTTCGATCGCATCGTCAGCGGCCGAGACGGTCCCCGCCAGGGCGAGCATGGCGCTCGCCTGGGCCATGAGGCGAAGCGGTTTCACGATTCGCGTTCGATGGCACGGGCAGTGAAGGCGTCGTCGGACACGCCCTGGTTGGCGTCGTAGCGATCGAACTCGATCACCGTGCGACGGTTCTCCTGCACGTTCTTCGCCTCGATGCGCATGGCGACCCACTTGCCGTTCTTCGGATCGACGTTGCGATGGTCACGCAGGATGATGACCTTGAGCAGGTTGCCGGCGAGGTCGTAGTTCTCCGCCTGCATCGCGGCAAAGTTGTCCTTGCGCACCCAGCCGACGCGCTTGCTGTAGCCACTGTCCTTGCGGACCTGGTCGGTCTTCGGCAGCGACTCGGTGACCCAGCAGTCGACGCCGTCGATCTTCTCCTCGCGCAGGATCCTGTGCGACCACTGGTCGACGCGGTAGCCGATCACGTCGCCGTAGGAGAGATCGGTGCCTACGAAGCTGTCTTTCTTGTTTGACGACACCAGCCGGCGGACCTTCTTGAGTGCCGGCAGATAGACCCAGATGTCGTCGTCCATGCCGGGGCCGCTGTTCTCCACCGTCAGAGTGACCGTGCCGCGCACGTCGGCCGGCGAGAGAAATTTCACGAGCGAGCGGTTGTCGAGCGTGCCGGGTTTGAGCTTGGAGCGTCCCGTCGTCTTGCGCACCCGCTCCTGGCCGTTGGGAGCGATCAGATGGAAGGTCGCTTCGGAGATGGCATCGGCGACCTTACCCACGGCGAAGTTGCGCGTCGCGATCTCCTCGGCGGTGATCGAATCTGCATGTGCGTCGTGGGTCGGGAACAAGGTGAGCGTTCCCACCACCAGCGCCGCGAGCGCTGCCGGAGTCGCGCTCACCACGCCGGCTGGTTGCGCTCGGCCTTCGAACACGAACCGCGGCCGGAAGGTGAACACGAGCGCGGGCAGCAAGGTGAGCGCAGTGAACGAGCTCACCAGCATCGCGGTGGCGATGAGGAAGCCCATGTAGAAGTGGATCCAGAAGCCCCACGACACCATGAGCAGCCCGAAGCCGCCGGCCACGGCCGACGAAACGAATAACGTCGCCTTGCCCGCCGAGCGGAACGCCTCGTGCAGCGCCTCGCGCTCGTCACCGCCCTTGCGCAGTTCCTCGCGCATGCGGTAGGTCATGTAGATGCCGTAGTCCGCCCCGATTCCCACCGCCATGGCGGAGACGAGCGCGGTGCCGATCTGCAGCGGGATGCCGGTCAGCCCCATGATTCCGAAGTTGACCAGCACCGCCGCCGCGACCGGGACCAGGATCAACACGCCGGCTAGCAGCGAGCGGAACACGACGCTGGTGATCACCAGCACCGCCGCCATGATCTGGAGGATGTTGAGCGCCTTCTCGCGCACCATCGTTTCGGTGAGCGCCACCGTCGCGGACGTGCCGCCGCCGATGCTCACCTCGATGTCCGGGCCGAACTGCTTCGGCGCGAAATCGCGCAGGCGGGCGATCACGTCCTGCGCATAGGCGGTCCGGTCGGTCTTGACGAAGATGGTGACGAGCGCGTTGCGATAGTTGGTGTCGACGTAGTTGTCGAAATCACCCGGGTCGCCCGAACTGGAATAGAGGAACAGGTACTGCGCCACCAGGTCGCTGGACTCGGGGATCGCGTCGAACCTCGGGTCGTCGCCGTTCATCGCCTTGTTCATGCGCTTGACGAAGTCGACGATGGACACGGTCTTGCCGACCATCGGATCCTTCGCCAGCTCGCGCTGGATCGTCTCCATGCCGTGCAGCACGTCCGGCCGCTTGATGATGTCGTCCTCGCGGCCCTTCAACAGCACGTAGACCGAATTGGTGCCGGCCATGGAGGCATTGAGGCGTTCGTCCTGGATCTTCTCCGGCAGCGAACCGTAGAAGTAACCTTTCTGCGAGTTGTCGATACGGACCAGGAAGGTGCCGAGCGACAGCGAGACGACCAGGATCCCCACGACCCAGTAAAGCGCCCTCCGGCGGTTGTAGGCGGCGTCGAACGCGCGGTCGGTGATCCGGCTCCAGAAGCTCGGGTGCGTCTCGCGCATCAGCTCCTTGCGACCCGGCGCCGGCAGCATCGAGCGCAGGGCGGGGATCAGCGTCAGCTCCAGCACCAGCGCGCTCGCAATACCGGCGGCGGTGAACAGGCCGAAGACCTGGATCGACTTGATGTCGAACACGATGAGCGAGAAGAACCCCACGGCCGCGATGCCGCCCGCCACGATCATCACCGGGGCGACCTTCACAAGCGAACGCACCACCGCAAGCCGATTGCGCTCCTTCGGCTTCATGTTGGGGTGGTCGAAGGAGATCTCCGCATACTCCTCGTAAAAGCGCTTGAGAATCTGAACCGCATGGCCCGCCGCGATGGCGAGGATGAGGATCGGCGTCGAGGCGTTGAAGACGTCGAAGGGCTGGCCCGAGATACCCAGTAGTCCCAGGGCCCAGATCACGGCCAGCAATGCGGTGACCAGCGGCAGCACCAGTGCCTGGACGGTGCGGAAGGCTTCGTAGTGAATGAGCCCGATGATCAGCACCGCGAGCGGGAAGAGTATCCCCATGCGTGCCGAGAACTTCTCCAGGAGCGCCAGGAAAACGGGAGTGCCGCCGATGTCGATGTCGACGGTGTCGTCGCGATACTTGTCCGCAGTCTTTCGCACCTGTTCCTCGATGGCGCGGAAGCCGCCGGGGATCTTCTTGAACTCGGCGACGATCTGGACCGTGCGGCCGTCCTTCGAGACGAGCAGGTCGGAGTAGACCGGGTTCGATGCCACGCCCTGCTCGATCTTCGCGAGCCCCGCTGCGTCGGCCGGCACCTGGTCGAGCAGAGGCCGGACCACCATGCCTTCCTCGTTGCCCGTGATGCTCTTCACCTTGCGGGCGGCGAGGCTGTTGAGATTGCCGCGCACCACGCCGTTCAACTGGAGCAGGTCGTCGGTGAGGCCCTTCACCTTCTGCATCACGCCGGTCTGGTAGACCGTGCCCTCACGAGGTGTGATGCCGATCACCACGATCAGGTCGTTGCCGAACAGCGCCTTGATCTCGTTGGTGGTGGCGATGAGCGGGTGGCTCTGCGGAAGGATGTCGTCCGGGTCCACCACGATGGACAGGTTCCTGAACTGGCTCAGGAAGAGCACCGTGAGCGCCGCGATGATCAGCATCACGACGATCCGGTAGCGGACGACGGCTTCGGCATAGGTCTTCATCGCGGTTCCTTTCCCGGCGGGAGGCGCTTCAAGTTGACGGCGTCTACATGACGCGGCGAATTCTTGCCGTGATGTGTAGACGGTGTCAACATGAATTTTCCAAACCGCGTTTCGGCGGCACTGGACCCGCCCCCCACGTCTGCAATACTTGCCACGACGCGCCGAAGCTTCGACACTCCGGCGTTGTCCAACCGGTTCGTCGGGACCGGTTGCCAGCGACCGTTCACGAAGGGGGACTCTTGCCGTTCAAGGCACCCAAGACGCCGTTCAAGGCGCCCAAGACCAGTGCGCGCCCGGCCCTGCGCAAGGGGCGGCGCAAGGTCGAGGTCGAGCCTTACCATCACGGCAACCTGCGCGAGGCGCTGCTCGCCGCCGGGATCCAGCTCCTGAAGGACCACGGGGCCGAATCGCTCGGCCTGCGCGAACTCGCGCGCCAGGCGGGCGTGAGCAGGACCGCGCCCTATCGTCACTTCGACAGCAAGGATTCCCTGATCGCCGCCATCGCGGAGCAGGGCTTCGTCAAGCTGAAGGCGGTGCTCGATGAAACGCGGCGGTTACACGAGGCGAGCGTGGAAGAGTGGTTCGTCGAAGCCGCGCGGCAGTACATCCGCTTCGCGCTCACCTTTCCCGAGCACTTCAAGGTGATGTTCGGCGACTACGTGAAATACGAGCCCGAGAAACACGCGAGCCTGGCCGATGCCGGAAACGGTGCGTTCCAGACGCTCGTGGATCTGATGGCCGCTTGCCAGCAAGCCGGGCTGGTGAAGGAGGGCGACCCGGTTGCCTGGTCGATCGTCGTGTGGTCGACGTTGCACGGTTTTTCGGTGCTGCTCGTGCACAACCGATTGAAGTTCGTCGAGGACGATCCGGAGAGCCTCGGTGCAGTCTCCGAACTGGTGGCGCGGAGTTCGCTGGAGACGGTGCGGCGGAGGGTGTAGTTGCGCTCCCTCCCTCGGCGCCAGCCGGGTGTACGCCCCCTCCCTCGGCGTAAGCCGGGGGAGGGCTGGGGTGGGGGCACGAGATGAGAAAACTGCCCCCATCCTCACCTTCCCCCACGCTTTCGCGCAGGGGAAGGGACGTACTTCGCTCCATCGCGCGGGGGAAGAGACGTAATGCGAACCCCGTACCGTTATGGCCGCACTTCGTAAACCAAATTGAACGGCGACTGCATTGCACGCCGGAAGCGCGTGAATCCGGCGCCCGTGACGACCTCGCGCATCCGCGCCTCTCCCGCCTGCGCCCCGAGTGCGAGCCCTACTTCCTGCGACAGCGAGCACGGCGTGCAGATCATCGTCGACCCTGCGTAGTACGCGCGGCCGACCGGATTGAGGTTCTCCTCGGTCCGGTCGCTGGCGTAAGGCTCGACGATCATCCAGACGCCGTCGGGCGCCAGGGTCGAGCGCACGTGCCGGGACGCACCGCCAGGATCGCCCATGTCGTGCAGAGCATCGAACACCGTCACGAAGTCGTAGCCACGCCCCGGGTAGTCCTTGGCACTGGCCACCTCGAAGCGGCAGCGGTCGGAAAGCCCGAGCGACTGCGCCTCGGCGTTAGCGGTGGCGATGGATTCGGCGTGGTAGTCGAACCCGATGAACATCGAGTTCGGATAGTTCTGCGCCATCAGGATCGTGGAGGCGCCGTGGCCGCAGCCAACGTCGGCGACGCACGCACCCAACTGCAACTTGGTGTCGACGCCATCCAGTGCCGGAATCCAGGACTGCACGAGATTGCCGGTGTACGACGACCGGAAGAATCGCGCGATGCCGTGGAACAGCGAGTGATCGTGCTCGTGCCAGCCGATGCCTTCGCCGGTGCAGAAGGCTTTCGTCAACTTGCCGGCGATCCGCCCGGCCGCCAGCGCGGTCTGGAACGCACCGACGATGAACACCGGACTGTCCTCGTTGGCGAAAACCAGCGCCTGCTCCGTCGTCATCGTGTAGCGGCCGCTGTCGGCCAGGTAGTTCACGTAGCCCGACGCTGCCTGCGCATTGAGCCATTCCCGGATGTAACGCTCGTGCGTGCCGGTCCGGTTGGCGAGCTCGGCCGAGTTGAGGGGGCCGTGGGCGGCGAGTGCCCGGTACAATCCAAGCTCGTCTCCGATCAGCACCAACGGTGCGATCGAGACAGCTCCAAAATCAACGATGGTCCGGCCGAGCAGTTCATTCAATTTCTGTTCATCGATCTGGGTGTTCATGGAAGTTCTCCGAGTTGACGACGCCGCGAATTCTGGTGGCGCGCCGAGGTCGCGTCTTTGCCGGACGGACGTCATGATTGCCCGCTCCGCCACCGCTACGCAGGCGCTTGATCGGGCGGCCGGAACCTTTGCCCCGCAGGCCACCCGAGACGCCGCGACATGGACGCACTCTCCGAACTCCTGAACGCCGTAAAGCTGTCCGGGGCGTTGTTCTACAACGCGCAATGCGCCGCACCTTGGTGCTTCCGCTCGCCGCCGTCCAGTGCGTTCACCCCGTACGTGGCCGCGACGGGCAGCCATGTCATCGAATTCCATCTCGTCACCGAGGGCCGGGGCTACATCCGCGTGCGCGACGAGACCGTCACCTTCGAGGCGGGCGACATCGTGATGCTGCCGCACGGCGACCCGCACACCATGGGCAACGGCGTAGGCGGGAAGCTGCTCGACGGCGAGCAGAACCTCTCGGGGCTGCTCAGCGGCGAGATCGTGCTGTCGAGTTTCGGCGGCAGCGGCGAGGAAACGCGGCTCATCTGCGGATACCTCGCGGCGGATGCGCGACTGCTCCAGCCGCTGCTCACCGGCCTGCCGCATGTGGTGCGCGTGAGCATCCGCAGCGATCCTTCCGGGGAATGGCTGGAGAACATGATCCGCCACGCGGTTCAGCAGGCCGGCAATTCCGCACCGGGAAGCCGGGTGATCCAGGCACGGCTCGCTGAAGTGCTGTTCGCGGAAGCGCTGCGACGCTACCTGGTGGATCTGCCCGCCGGGCGATCTGGCTGGCTCGCCGGCGCGGCCGACCCCGCGGTTGGTCGGGCGCTGGCGGCGATGCATCACCGCCCCGGGCACGACTGGACGCTCGAAGCGCTGGTGGAAGAAGTGGGGCTATCCCGATCCGCGCTGACGGAGCGCTTCGCGCGCTATCTCGGCCAGGGACCCATGGCGTACCTGACTGATTGGCGTCTCGAACTGAGCGCCGAAATGCTGCGCACGACGAGCCGCAGCGTGTTGCAGATCGCCAGCGAAGTCGGCTACGACTCCGAGGCCGCGTTCAACCGTGCGTTCAAGCGGCGATTCTCGGAGCCGCCGGGACGGTACCGGCAGCAATGGCGCGCGCAATCGCGCGGTGAAGCCGTGCAAGGATGATTGCCGTGTCCCCTCCCCCAGCTTGCTGGGGGAGGGTCAGGGTGGGGGCACGCAGTGAGAAAACTCGCCCCCATCCCAACCTTCCCCCACGCTAGTCGCGCAGGGGAAGGGGCGTACTACTTGCACTCCCTCCCTCCGCGAGAGCCGGGATGAGTCCCCTCCCCCAGCTCGCTGGGGGAGAGTCAGAGTGGGGGCACGCGATGAGGAAAAGCTGCCCCCATCCTAGCCTTGGCTCACGCTATCGCGCAGGGCAAGGGACTTAGTTCAACCCGCCGTCGCCGAGCAATCGTCTGATGCTTGTAGTTCTTGGGTAACGCGGTTGTCGTGTTGATGGACGCCAGGACATCGACCGATACCATTGTCCAATGGTTTCGGATTGTCGCTTGTAGTCTCATCTAACCCGTACATCGCATCCGATTGAGTGTACGTCCCGATGACAAACCCTGGAGATTCCGAAAATGCGCAACCGTCTAATGAAACTGCTGATAGTGTCCTCCGCCTTTGCACTCGTGGCCATCTCGAGCCACGCTGCGGATTTCAATGACGTCAAGGTCAAGAGCAAACCTAACTATTCCCGCGGCGCCGAAGGTGACCCCGTCAAGACCGGCAGGAAGTCCGAATTCGGCCGCGAAGCAGACGGCGAACCCATCAAGAGCGGCAGAAAGGCCACGTACGGTCGGGAAGCCGAAGGCGATCCCGCCAAGTGGCGCAGGAAAGCGCCATACGGCCGGGAAGCTGAAGGCGATCCCGTCAAGTCGGGCAAGAAGGCCGAGTTCGGTCGTGAAGCCGAAGGCGGTGCGAAGACCGCGGCCGCGAAACAGTAAGTTCGCGGTAAGGCGACGAATAGACGGGGCGGCGTCCGCTCCGTCTTTCATGCGGGTCGCCTGCGACAGAATGATGGAGCGGTTCGGCAACGACTGCGCATTCGGTCCGCCAATGTCGGCCTCTCGATGTAAGAGCGGCAATCGATACCATCGTCCGATGGCTTCATCTTCACGGTGCTGGTGTGATCTGATCCGTGTCCCGTGCGTCGAATTCGGTAGTTCATCCGCGGCGCGCTACGGCGTTAGTGCCCTCCAGGTTCCAACTTCGCACGGTTCCGATGCGGAACCGAAACTCACCAGGACAAAGGAGCTCACGACATGACGATGGCCACGCTCAGAAACGGAACACGCCTCCTTCTGGTCGCGGCATTCTCCGTAGTTGCAGCCGTATCCCCAGCGAGCGCTCGGGACGGCAAACCCACGGTTGTACTGGTCCACGGTGCGTTCGCCGAGTCCTCGAGCTGGAACGGGGTACTGACGGAACTGATCGCGAGCGGCTACCAGGTGATCGCAGTAGCCAATCCCCTGCGCGGCGTGAAGAGCGACGCGGCGTATGTCGCCGGGGTCCTCAAGGGAGTCGAGGGTCCGGTGGTATTGGTCGGACATTCCTACGGCGGCACGGTCATCAGCAACGCGGTCAACGGCAACCCGAACGTGAAGGCGCTGGTCTACGTGGCTGCCTTTGCTCCCGATGCAGGTGAAACCGCTGCCGAACTCTCGGGCCGGTACCCGGGGAGCACGCTCGGGCCGACACTCGCGGCGCCTGTTGCCCTGTCCGACGGTGGTAACGACCTCTACATCCGGCAGGACAAGTTCCGGGCGCAGTTTGCCGCGGACGTGTCAGACGCTGACGCGAAGCTCATGGCTGGCACCCAACGGCCGATCACGGAGGCCGCCCTGAACGAGGCCTCCGGCGCCCCTGGCTGGAAGGCTATCCCTTCATGGTTCATCTATGGCGACCGCGATCTGAACATCCCGGAGGCGGCGCTCTCTTTCATGGCGAAACGCGCCGGCTCGAGGGAGACGGTCGCAGTGAAGGGGGCGTCTCATGTGGTCATGGTTTCCCATCCGGATCTCGTCGCTCGGCTGATCGTTCGCGCCGCCGCCGCGAAGTAGGAGAGGGTGGATCTTCCGCAGTTTCGCTTTCCGGCTGGTGGCGATACAGGCACGGCTTCGTCGATGTCCTGTCCTTGCGGGGCGGCGAGCGGCCGCAACCCAATGAAGGACATTCATCGTGAAAGCTGAACAGTTCCTGCTCGCCGCCATGCTAGCCAGCGCGGTCTCGGCGCCGTACATGACGGCAGCCGCTGACAAGGGCGTGATGAGCCAGGAGACACGTGCACCGATGCAGTTGCCGATCGAAGGCGAGTTGCCTTCGCTGGACGGGGCAACCGAGTGGCTCAACTCGATACCGTTGACGGCCGCCGGCCTGCGCGGAAAGGTCGTTCTGGTCGACTTCTGGACCTACACCTGCATCAATTGGCTGCGCACCGTTCCCTATGTCCGTGCCTGGGCTGCCAAGTACAAGGATCAGGGATTGGTGGTGATCGGCGTACACGCACCCGAGTTCGAATTCGAGAAGGACCGCGACAACGTTCGTCGCGCGGTGCAGGCCATGAAGCTGGACTATCCGATTGCAGTCGACAGCAATCACGCGCTATGGCGCGCATTCGGGAACCAGTATTGGCCTGCCCTCTACTTCATCGATGGCCAGGGGCACATTCGACATCATCATTTCGGTGAGGGAGAGTACGAGCAGGCGGAGGGCGTCATCCAGAAATTGCTGGCCGAAGCCGGTGCCTCGGGCATCGGACCCGGACTGGTTTCCGTCGATGCCCGCGGCACGGAAGCTGCTGCCGACTGGGCCAACCTTCGGTCTCCCGAAAACTATCTGGGCCGTGAACGCACGCGAAACTTCGCGTCCTCCGACGGTGTCGCATCGAGCAAGCGGCGCGTCTATACGGTGCCGGCGCGGATCAAGCTCGATCATTGGGCCCTGTCGGGTGAATGGACGATGGGGGAGCAGGCGAGCGTGTCGAACAAGGCCAACGGGCGGCTCGTGTCCCGCTTCCATGCCCGGGATCTCCATCTCGTCATGGGCCCGCGAGTGCGGGGGATCTCAGTGCGATTTCGCGTGCGCATCGATGGACAGCCACCGGGTGCGGCACACGGTGTCGACGTCGATGCCCAAGGCAACGGCACGGTGACCGAACAGCGCCTCTATCAGTTGATCCGACAACCGGGCGGGATCGGGAATCGACAGTTCGAGATCGAGTTTCTCGGCCCGGCCGTGGAGGTATTCGCACTCACGTTCGGCTGATCGACGACCAAGGTCTTCGCACCGATTGCCGGGCCAGCTTGGTTTCCTGGCAGTCTTCGGTGGAGGACGCGGGTTGGCATCCCGGGAAGACGTCTCGATCGCTCGCGTCCGAGAGTGCCTGCGCTCCTTCGTCTTTGCACCTTCTGTCGAATGGGATGTTCTTGCGGATTCGTCGGTTGTTCCCGATTCCGCCGCGTCCATGGATATTTCAGTGTTCGCTATGTTGCTCCACGTGCCGATTCCGATCCTCGGAGAATTCGACGCGGGCCCAGACGAGGCCACACCCGCCATGAAGACAACCCTGCGGGGGCCCGCCCATGACAATGCCGCAGACTGCTTAGCGCATCTGGTACGGATGGAAGATGTGGTCCTTGTGCTTCACCGCCACATGACATGAGTGACCGCAGTCCGCGGTGGCCGCGTCGACTGCGAACTTGTCTGTCGCGGCGTCATAGTTGAAGAGCGCGTATCCCCAGCCTCCCGTTGCCGGGAATCTTTTGCTGTCCTTCTCGATAACGAAAGCCTGCGTGAAGACGTCCGGTACATCCACGACGAAGGGGGCCTCCGTGCTCTTCTTCGGCTTCCACTGGAGTTTCACGATCTTGGAACCTTCCGGGAAAGGTTGCCCGTTGCCGGGCACGCCAGCCTTGTAAGCCTTGATCATCGCCGCGTTGGCGACGATGACCTTGAGTACTTCATCGGTCCGGGCGGAGGAGACTACCGCCCAGTCTTCGTAGCCCTTGAAGTCGGCGAACGCGATTCCGCTGGGCGATTTCAACATGTACTTCTCCTGGGCGTAAACCGCGGCGCACAGGACGGAGAGCGCCGTTGTCGCAATCAGGGCCTTCAAGATGATCTTGCGCTTCATGGACGATCCTTTTCTATCAGTGGCAAGCGAGTGGGATTCGAGCGGCCCGGCGGGATTGGGGTCATCACAACAGACCGGCAGCGTCCGGTCGATTGGACGAAAGTATCGGTCGCCCCCTATTTTGTGACTGACAGATTCGGCGTATCCGGCATTCAGGAGCCCGGCATCGACCTTTTCCATGCAGCCGAATGACGCGCTGTTGACCTGCCTTGTCGTTGCCGGATCTAGAGATCAGGCCTTGCTGGACCGCGAGTCCACCAGACCAGGCATCCGCCCTCCGGCGGCGATCTCCTCGGTCGCCGCGCATTGGGACATCTGACGTATTCCTCGTAGTCAGCCCGACTTGCCCATCGCTTCTCTTACCTCGAATCCGGGGAGCGGCGCAGCGACCTACTCTACTTCTCTGCTGTCGTGAAACTCTGGTACAACATCGGAGAACCGATACCAAAGTCTCATAGGCCATGGTGGTTCGGGCGGGGCCATACTATGCGGGAGAGTTGCACCCTCTGAAGCGCCTGCGGTTCTGAACGATGGTCCGGGGGCTATGTTTTCATTCGCGGTTCCGTGTCGGACCCACACGAATGTCCCATAGACGCGCGGCCCACCCGTTGAATATCGAGCTGGCGCCGATATACGTGCGCCTTCGCGTTGCGATGAGAACAACGTGTGTGGCATTCACATCTTGCACAATCAAGCCGCCAAGAATTGCGGCCCCTCTCTCACGAATGCGTCGCCAACTCGGGTCAGCTCGAAGTCAGAAAGGTCCACCGACACAAGTACTCTGTCCGTTGCGAGCGTTCCGTCCGCGTTCCGCACGAAGACCCTTCGCCGTGTTGGAAGCCGCAGGCCTTGCACCTCGACGTAGTCGGAGACGAAATGCGCTGCGAGCATCCCGCCCGCGACGTCGACCTGATAGTCATGCCGCCGCAGAAGCCCCTCGTCGTCGAAGTAGAATTGCTGTGTTGGGCAGTGCGTATGAAAGGCCGATGAGAGCTGCGCCCGCAGACCCCTGAGCGTTTGTCCATCAAGCGCGATTGATGGGATCTCAGTCGTCTGAACGCCGGGTTCGCCGAGCAGGAACGGCAGGTTGTAGTACGTCCACATCGCGTAGCCGTTGAAGTAGCCCAGTTGCAGCGGCGTCCACGGCGTCTCCCAGGTGTGGCCGTTGAAGGTTTCCCGGGGTGCCAGCTGCTCCGCGACCATGTCTCCGGCCACAGTCTCGATAACGACGCGGTCCGGTTGGTACGTCATGTTCCAGTCAGGATTGCCGAACGGCTCGGTCCGCGTCCATTGACGCCTGAAATCAGACGTCATACGGCGCGGCGCGCTGTCGAGCGCGATGCCCTTCATGGCCCAGAGGAAACCACCGCTGACCACCGTGGCCGTCACGCGGTCAAAACCGCGCCACCGCTCTGTACCGCCGTGCGCGTCAAGCACCGATGTCAACAAGGAACGCGCTGTCGTGATCATCTCGGAACTCCAATCTTTAGAATCGAAAAGTGAGGAATAAAGGCGGGGTCGCCACAAAGGCGCGGATGGCTAAAAAGTGAAGGCCGGCGCCCCACCATGGCTTGCTACCGGTGGGATCGGAAAGCGGCACGGATTTCGTTCACGAAGAGTGCCGGCTCCTTCCGGGCCGCGAAGTGACCGCCCTTGTCGACCTCGTTCCAGTGGATCAGATCGCCGAACGCCTTGCCGGCCCATGCTTTGGCATCGAGCGCGAATCAGATCAAAACTGGTGAAGCAGCGCCATTGGACGATGGTATCGCCTGGAAACCAACACCAAAGTGTGAATAGACGTGGCCATGGAAGTGGCGCACGATGTACGGACGGTATGTGTTACGCGAAAAGACGCAGTGCATAACGAACTCGGCCGCGTCGTCGATGCACTGCCCGGGCCAGTATGGACTGCGCTTCCGGACGGACGGCCGACTTTCTAAACCCGGCATGGTGCGACTGCACCGGGTTCAGTTCTGCGCAGGCGTTCGGACGGAACTGGCACGCCGTCACCAAATGGTGCGGTGCCGGCGTCGGAATCGAGCCGGGTGGATTCGAGCGGATGTTCAACCCATTCTATTCGACGAAACCTGGAGGAGTGGGTATTGGCCTCGCCGTCCGGCGCTCCATCGTGGAGAGCCATGGAGGCCGGATGTGGGCCACGCGCAATATCGGGGCTCGAGCGACGTCCGAGTTCTCCAATCCTTGCAGGCGAACTGACGCCGCCTGCCTGCCCGCCAGGAACGAGTGCAGGAACGAACGGAAGCAACGCACCGAGCATCGTGAGGGTTCAATGACGGCCATGCGTTCGCTCGTGTCGGTCGACGACGACGAGTCGGTTCGCGAGTCACGCCCAGACTTGCTGCACGAACAGGGATTCGCTGTGAGGGCGTTCGCGTTCGCAGAGGCGTTCCTTGAATCAGAGATCGTCGACGAAACGCGGTGCCTCATTGTTGATGTGGCCATACCCGGGATGTCCGGGCTTGATCTACAGCTAGAGCTGGCCCGCCAAGGACACGCCGTTCCCATCGTCTTGATCACAGCACAACACGACCAGAAGCTACGTCCGCGGGTGATCGCACGCGGCGCGGTCGAGTGCTTGTTCAAGCCGTTCAGTGAGACGACGCTGTTCGAAGCGGTGAAGACGGCGATTCGTCGCGCGTGAATTGGCATGCTGACTCAGGAGAGGATCGACATGATGCCCGTGACCTTGCCGCGTGCGGACCCAACGGTTACCATCCTGCGCGAGACCGCGCCCATCATGTTCGTGGTCGATGACGATGTCTCGGTGCGGGAGTCGCTCGAAGGGTTGCTCCAGAGTGCGGGCTGGCGCAGCGAAGCCCTTTTTTCGGCGGAGGCGTTTCTCGACCGGTCGCGTGTACTCGTACCGAGTTGTCTCGTGCTTGATGTCGGGCTCCCCAATCTCAAAGGGGACCTCAGTGCGATTTCGCGCGCGCATCGATTGACGGCCACCGGGTGCGGCACACGGTGTCGACGTCGATGCACAGGGCAACGGCACGGTGACCGAACAGCACCTCTATCAGTTGATCCGCCAACGGGCGCGATCAGGGGCCGACAGTTCGAGATCGAGTTTCTCGACCCGGGCGTGGAGGTATTTGCGTTCACGTTCGGCTGATCGACGACCAAGGTCTTCGCACCGATCGCCTCGCCCGGGCGTGCTTTCCTCAGTCTTTCAGCGCAGCGCCGGAGTGTAGTCTCGTGGCCATGTTCACGAGGGCGGCAAGAGAGCCGGCTTTCATCTTCCGCATCACTTGACCTCGGTGCGCCTTCACCGTGATCTCGCTGATCCCAAGCTCGTAGCCGACCTGCTTGTTCAACAGGCCACTGACCACCAACACCATAACCTCGCGTTCCCGAGGGCTGAGGGACCTGCGGCGTGTATCGAGAAGTTGCAGCTCTGCGGCGTGATCAAGCGCCGTCTGGCTGCGCTCGATGGCGTCGCGAATGGCGCTCAAGAGCACATCGTCGCCGAAGGGCTTGGTCAGGAACTCGACAGCTCCCGCCTTCATGGCCTGTACGGTCATCGGCACATCGCCGTGGCCCGTGATGAAGATGATCGGCATGTCGAGTCGATCGGTGGCGATCTGCTTCTGCAGATCGAGGCCGTTGAGATCCGGTAGGGAAACGTCGAGTACAAGGCAGCTCGGTGCCAGAAGTCGTGGACGGGCGAGAAACTCCTGCGCGGACTCGAACAACTCGGGCTGCCAACCTGCGCAGCGGATCAGCAGTTCAAGCGATTCACGCACCGAGATGTCGTCGTCGACAACGAATACGGTTGGCTTGGCGTGCACCATGGATGACGACCTCGTTTCGTGGGCAGATACGCTCGCAGTGCTCATGACTGTTTCTGAATGTGCAGGAGTACTACCGCTCGCTCAGCTTACTCGAAGTGCGGCATTGAGGGCCTGCAGCAATGCCGTATCGCTGAAAGGCTTGAACAGGCATTCCACCGCACCCAACTTGAGCACCTGTGGACGGATTGCCGTATCTGCGCCAGCGGTGATGAAGACGATCGGAATCGCGTGCCTGCGAAGTGCCAATTCCCGTTGGAGATCGAGGCCGGACATACCGGGCATCGCGATGTCGAGGATGAGACACCGGGTTCGGTCTACGCAAGCGGAGGCGAGGAACTCTTCCGCCGACGAAAACGCCTCGGCCACAAATCCGAACTCCCTGAGCAGATCGGGTAGCGATTCTCGTACCGACTCGTCGTCATCGACGACGGACACGAGTGAACGATTGCCCATCATGGGTTACCCATGGTGAGCTTCGGGGAGGACCCTGGTCTGCGGCCGATCGCTACGAATAGCCTCGGCGGGAAGGCCGATGCATTCGCCCCAGTGTTGATTGAGAAAGTTGATGTGCGTGTCGGGGAGCGCCGTCCATACCGGTCCGGGAAGAGCATCGACCACGCGACTCAGCTCGTTGTTCATTGCGATCCTTTGCGACAGTCGCAAGGATGCGCTCCTTCGCGAGCGAGCGTCCATGATACTTTGGTGTCGATTTGCAGCCGTTGCCAGAACGCGAGCAGGCATTGCAGCGGGGAACGACGAACTGGCTCCGCCTCAAATCATGCAGTGCGGACGGAGATCGAACTAGCCAACTCCCGCAGGCCATTCAAGGTACGGATGCCGAAGGTAACTCCGATGGTGCGCCGTCCGTCTCTGCGAACGCAGGATCAGGCGCCCGATTGTCGACCAACGCGAAGATACCGTCCAGCCTGTGGCGCTCTGCGGCCGAGTGAGGAATGGCATAAGCAGCGACCACGTAGATGACCAAGTTGACCGCCAGAGCTACTACGCCGGAGGTGAGGCCAAACGCCCAGGGTAGTGAGCCGGGGTAGTAGATTTCCAGCGCGATGGCAACGAAGAAGCCGCCCAGCATGCCGCCGATCGCGCCCATCTTATTGCCGCGCTTCCAGGCGATGCCGAGAAACTGTGGCACCGCGAGTTGGATGATGCCCTGATACGCGAGCACCGCCAGCGTGAAGAGCTGCGGCAGATCCAGGCAGGAGAGCCAGGCTGCCAGCAGCGTTATCAGGCCCATCCCGATCTTGGCAACGAGGACAAGTTGGCTGTGCGATAGCGCGCGGTAGTTGCCGACGATGTCATTGGCGATCTGGGCACCGGAGGACTGAATGGCTCCGTCGATGTTGCCCATCGAGGCGGCCAGCACGATGACTCCGGCGAGCCCGAGCAAGATGGTGCCACCCGCCTGCTGGCTCAGAATGAACCAGACATCGTTGGGGCTACTGGCCACCTCCGGCAGGGTCGAGGCAAGTATCGCCATGACGACTAGGGCGCCATAGAACAACGACCCCAATGGCACGCAGATCGCCGCCGACTCCTTCAGGCTGCGTACGCTATTGGCCGTGTAGAGCCGCACGAAAATGCCCGGCCAGCACCATCCGCCGAGCGTGCCTGTGAACATCAGGGCGAACAAATAGAGCGGCCCTTGCTCGGAGCCGAGGCCAGGTATGTCGAATAGATGCGGGGCGATCGAGAACGTTGTCACGCCGCGTACCACCACCAGCCAGATGATGAGACCGATGATGACGCCGGTGCCGACCACATAGGCTACGATGCCCTGGACCAAGTCCGAAATCACCACGCCGCGCATCCCCATGCGGATGGTCCAGAACTGGCGTACCACCATGACCGCGACACCGATCATGACCGCGGTGGCAAAGCTGAATGTTCCGAGAGACATGAAGCGGAAAAGCGTGCCGAGCGCCTGCATGCCGAGCACGAGCCATGGGAACGCCGAGAACACGCCGATGAGCGCCGCAATGGTTCGGATGTGGCGAGACCCGTAGCGCAAGGCGAACAGATCCGGCTGCGTGCGCAGATCGAAACGCTTGCCCCACACCCACACTCGCCGCGATATCAGATACATCAATACCCCGGTGAGGGCGCTGTAGGTCAGCGGATAGAACGCCAATACGCCGTTTCCGGCACCAAGGCCCGCGAACGCGACGAAAATGGCACCGGGGTACCACGTGTTGAGGAACGACATCGCCTGGTAGAAGCCCCCGAACGATCTGCCGCCCACTGCATAGTCGGTGAACGAACGATCGGCAACGTAAGATCGATGCAGGATGAATATCACCAGTGCAAAGAACAGGATATTCAATCCGAACGTAACTAGCATGGCCGCGACCTCCGGCGACGAGGCGGTGCCATGGGGCTCAGTTCAGGGTGCCGGCGCGGCGCTCCGCGACGAACGCAACGACAACACTGGCGGAGATGAATAGGCCGATCAGGAGGAAATAGGCCATCGACAACGGCACTCCGAAAATGGCGGGCAAGGGTCCGCTTGCCGCCCAATAAAGCGGAGGTGCCAACGCCAGCACCATGTCAGCGACGAACCAGAGCGTCACGAGGTGCCTCGTATCGGGCATGAACATCCTTCCTGCGTGTCGCATGAATTCAGTGTGGGCCGATGTGCTGCGAAGCACCCGCCGATTTCTGCAACAAAGTCGTGCCCTTCACACTCTCGGATTGCTGCGGAATCGAGAATGAAAACGTGGCTCCCGGCCCATCGTTCGATGCGGCCCACAGGCGGCCGTGATGGCTCTCGATGATGGAGCGGCTGACGGACAGTCCGATGCCCATGCCACCACTCTTGGTCGTATAGAACGCTTCGAAGAGCTTGTCGACGCCCTGCGGTTCGATTCCCACGCCCGCATCTCGCACATTCAGGCGCACGTGGTCGCCATCGCCTCGTTCGGTCCCGATCACCAGATGCCTTGGACGATCGTCTACACCGCTCATCGCATCGGAGGCGTTCAGGAGCAGGTTCAGGATGACCTGCTGAAGCTGGACACGATCTCCTGTAACGGGTGGGAGGTCGTCGGCGAACTCTGGACGCAGAATCACCCGGCTTCTGTGAAGTTCACTGGACGATAGCGCAATTACTTCTCGTGTGGCCTCATTCAGATCCACGGTTTCGGTCTTGGCATCCGCCTTGCTGAACAGCGCGCGCAATCGGGTGATCACATCGGAGGCACGGTTGCCATCGCGAATCGTGCGCCGAGCGGTCTCGAGCGCACCGTCAACGTTTGGAGGGTCGGCGGCCAGCATCCGTAAACAAGTGCTGGCATTGGTGATGATGCCTGACAAGGGCTGGTTGACTTCGTGCGCGATCGAGGCCGTCAAGGCTCCGAGTGTCGTGACCCTGGCCACGTGCGCGAGATCCGATCGGGCCTTGGCGAGAGCTTCCTCCGAGAGTCTGCGCGCCGTCACGTCCTGGACCGCCGAATTGTAAACGGGTTGACCGTCCTGGTCGTGGGTCGCATGACAGACGATGTGCAGGTACTTGACCGAATGGTCTGGCATCAGCAACCGGTAGTCGAACGCGAAGTCGGTGCCGTCGGCCAGATGCCGAAGGCGCATCTCTTGAAAGGCGGGAACGTCTTCCGGGTGGAGGCGAGTAAGCGTCAGCGCGAGGGTCGGGGTCTGAGCCGGGTCGAGTTCGAAGATTCTGTAGACCTCCTCTGACCAGGTGAGTTCGTCCGTGGACAGATGCCAGGCGAAGCCGCCCGTCGAAGTGAGACGCTGCACTTCGGTGAGAAACGCTTCACTGCGCTTCAGCGCGGCCTCGCTTTGCGCACGTTCGATGGCGATGCTCGCGACGTGTGCGAACTGGTCGATGAGGGTCTGTTGCTGTGCCGTTGGTTCCTTGGGCTCGTTGTAGTACATCGCGAACACGCCCAAGACCTTTCCTGCGGTGGACGAAATAGGCGTTGACCAGCACGCCAGAAGCCCATGCTCCATGGCCATCGGGCACCACGCGTACGAATGCCAGCGCGTCTCCGTCCTGAGGTTGGCCGAGATCACTTGCTCATTTAGAAACGCCGCCATCGCGCACGGCCCCGAATCGATGTTCACGGGTCTTCCGACGATCGACGTGACAAAGCCGGCGGGAAGGCTCGGCGCGGCTCCGAGCGTGAGACATGCGCCTTTCGGATCTATCAACATGACGCTGCAGTAACACCCGTCGGCGGTGCGTTCGACGAAGCGACAGAGCGCTTCCAGTACTCCTGGCATCGAATGTCCGCGCGCCACCATCTCCAGTAACCGCTTTTCACCAGCGAGCCGAGCTTCGGCCCACGTCCGGTCGTCGATATCACGTAGCAAGAAGTACCAAAGGACGATGTGCCCTTCCATATCTCGTAACGGGAAGCCGCGTGCGTGAAACCAGCGATAGGCCCCATCGAAACGGCGGAGTCGGCCCTCGAGCTCGTACGGCTGACCGGCTTCGAGTCCGCCCTTCCACGCAGTGACGGCGGCCTGGATGTCAACCGGATGGACGATGTCGGTGATCCTCCAACCTTTCGCTTCCTCGGCGGTGGCACCGAAGTATTCGAGGGCCGAACGGTTGATGTGCTCGACTACACCGTCTGGCGTTATGTGCAAAGCGAGTGCCTGAATGCTGTCAACGATCGAGCGAAAGTGATGCTCGCGCGCAGGTGCCCAAAGCCACCAACGCAAATGCAGCGTTTCCTGGAATCGAGTTCGATCCTCGATGTCGGTGTTGATTCCGCACCATTTAGCGACCCGTCCGACCGCATCGACCAGCGGGAAGGTGCGAAAGAGGAACAAGCGATACTCCCCGTCACAGCGCTTCAGGCGCGCTTCCATTTCCAGTGGCTGGCCGGAGGCTAGGGTGGTTTGCCAGCGTCGGAGCAGCTCGGGCAGGTCTTCGGGGTGTATCGCAGTCTGCCACCCATGGCCAGTGGCTTCGTCAGCACCAAGACCGGTGTATTCGCACCAGCGCTGATTGAGGAAGTCGATGCGTCCGTCGGGAAGCGCTGTCCAGACCAATCCGGGAAGCGCATCGACGATGCGGCTCAGCTCGACCTCCATTCCGGTCTCCTCTTACGGCAGTCGCCGCGATCCGAGCATACGCCCCTCCTCGAGCGAATACCTATTGAACTTTGGTGTCGGTCCGCATCGCGCCGACTGCCGCCAAGGTATCTCCCGACACCATCGTCCAATGGATTCGCTAGCCCGCTTGGAGTCTGATCGCTTCCGTACATCGCACCCGATGTATCGCATGGGGTTGAATCGACAATGCGCAACGGACAGTCTTCATCAAGGAGAAACACCATGGACCAACCCGAAAAAAGAGTGCTTTACACGGCCAAAGTCCGCACCTCGGGTGGCCGTGACGGCGCGTCTCGCAGTTCGGATGGCCGCCTGGACATCAAGCATTCGACTCCCGGAACCGCAGGTATCGGCACCAATCCGGAGCAACTGTTCGCCGCCGGTTGGTCGGCCTGCTTCGAGGGTGCCATGGGAATTGCGGCACGCAAGATGAAGGTCACGCTCCCGGCTGACCTGGCCATCGATGCGGAAGTGGACTTGTGCATGACGGGCGACGCCTACTTCCTCCAGGCTCGTCTGAACGTGAGCCTGCCGGGCCTGGCGCGCGACGTCGCGCAAGCCCTGACGGACGCCGCCCACCAGACGTGCCCGTATTCCAAGGCCACGCGAGGCAACATCGGTGTTGTGATCAACCTCGTCTGAGCCGGGACCCTCGCGGTGCGGTCCCGCACTGGATGTCGAAGGGCAGTCGTCTTGCGCACTGATACCAAAGTCTCGACGACACCATCGTGCAATGGATTCGCGCCCTCGCTTCGGAAACCATTCACCGGCGGTAAAGCCCGTTCTTCCAAGATGGAAGACGGTCCTGTCCGCTGCATCGTCAGCGCCCACCGGCGCGGCTTTCTCAATACCACACGTTGAAGGAGAACGATCATGTCCGCAGTATCGTCGGCGCCGAACCGATTCGGCATTCTTGCCACCTCGGTAGTCGCAGCAGCATGCGGCCTCACTTTGTTTGCCGCGCCAAGCCATGCCCAGACTGTCGTGGCCGATGCGAAGACTTCCGTCCTTGCGGCGACCAGCCCCACCGCAATCCGACCCTTCCACGTCAATATCGCGGAAGAGGCGCTCGTGGACCTTCGCCAACGCGTGTTGGCGACCCGTTGGCCCGATCGCGAGACTGTCACGGACCAATCCCAGGGCGTGCGGCTGGAGAAGATCCAGGAGCTCGTGCGCTACTGGGGAACGGACTACGACTGGCGGAAAGTGGAGATCAAACTGAATGCCCTGCCGCAGTTCGTGACCGAGATCGACGGGCTCGACATTCACTTCATCCACGTGAAGTCGCGTCATCCGAACGCCCTGCCACTGATCATCACCCATGGTTGGCCCGGCTCTGTCCTTGAGCTCTTGAAGGTCATCGGCCCCCTGACCGATCCAACGGCTTACGGTGGACGCGCGGAGGACGCCTTCGATCTCGTCATCCCGTCGATGCCTGGGTATGGCTTTTCGGCCAAGCCCATGGGCACGGGCTGGGGTCCCGATCGCATCGGCCGCGCCTGGGCAGAGTTGATGGGGCGCCTGGGCTACGAGCGCTATGTGTCGCAAGGTGGCGATTGGGGTTCGGTCGTCGCGGACGTGATGGCGCTTCAGGCGCCGCCGGGACTGCTCGGCATCCATGTCAACATGCCGGCGACCGTGCCGGCGGACATCGCGAAGGCCATCAACAACGGCGATCCGGCACCGACCGGTCTGTCCGCCAAGGAGAAAGCAGCGTTCGATTCGCTCAGCACCTTCTTCTCGAAGAACGCCGGCTATGGCGTCATGATGGTGACTCGCCCGCAAACCGTGGGCTACGGACTGTCGGATTCACCGGTCGGCCTGGCGGCGTGGATGTACGACAAGTTCACCCAATGGACGTACAGCGGCGGCGAGCCGGAGCGTTCCCTCACGAAGGATGAAATGCTCGACGACATCACCCTGTACTGGGTCACGAATAGTGCGATCTCATCCGCGCAGCTTTATTGGGAAAACAACAACAACAACTTCAGCGCCGCAGCCCAGAAGACGGCGCAGATCTCGATCCCCGTCGCCGTGACGGTGTTCCCCGGTGAGATCTATCGTGCACCGAAGAGCTGGACCCAGCAGGCCTATCGCAAGTTGATCTACTTCAACGAGGTCGACAAGGGCGGTCACTTCGCGGCGTGGGAAGAGCCTGAACTCTTCTCTGCCGAACTCCGCGCGGCATTCAGGTCGCTGCGCTGATCGTCGACACGTGCAACTCGGGCGGCGCGCGCGCCCGTGTTGCAAGCTTCCCATGCTGCGCATCCCTTCTGAAAGTCATTGCGACGCCTTGAAACGGTCGAGCCCTGCATTCGCTCACCATATGCCGCCGCCATGCGAGACGTATACGAAGGTATTGACCGATACCTTCGTCCAATCGACTCGTTTCGTCATAGTGGATTCAATGGCACGGCATCTCCATCGTCCCGTCGATACCGATTCAGGTCGACGTGCGATGAATCATTGCAAACGCCCGAATCTGCACCTCGGCGGGGCGATTCGGAATCAACCGCTGAAGAAGTAACGACGCCACACTCGATAGAGGAGACTGACGATGAAAGCGAAAAGCGGGCTGAAGATTACGGTAGTTGCGGCGGCGCTCACTGTCCTTGCCGCCGGTGCCATTTCCGCGCAGGACAAGTACACGGTGAAAGTGCCCGGCGGTCTCGCGTTCTCCGAGTTCAGGGGATATGAGAGCTGGCAGACGGTCTCCGTCAGTCACAACCCGGACGCAGTCGCCGTGATTCTCGCTAACCCGGTGATGATCGACGCCTACCGGGCCGGACTTCCCGGCAACGGCAAGCCTTTCCCCGACGGAGCCAAGATGGCGAAGATCCATTGGAAACCGAAGCAGAGCGAGACGTTCTCCGGGCCGACAGTGGCGGGCACCCTGCTCGACGTCGACTTCATGGTGAAGGACAGCAAGAGGTTCTCGGACAGCGGTGGATGGGGATATGCCGTGTTCAGGTATGACGCGGCGTCCGATACGTTCACGCCGGGCACCATGGCTGACAAGCCGCCACAGGCGAACGACGCCAAGTGCGGGTTCGCGTGCCACACGATAGTGAAGACGAGAGACTACGTCTTCACGGAGTACGGGAAAAGGTGAACGGAGCACGGGATCGTCGTCGCCGTCGTTCGCACCGACTCTGCCTCCCTGGCCACCCAGCGCCAACGATTGCCTCCCCCGAACAGTCGCATGTCGGCCCTCCTGCATCGATTGTTCACTTTCCTGGCCTGGCGGACTCACTTCGCTAGGTCGGCTTCTTTCAGCGCCGAGTGGTTTCCTCGTGAGGGCCCGCGCTCTGTCTGACGTGCCTCGTTCCTTCGCCCCGATCGCAGCTGGAGAGAATGGCTCCGTCCCTCGGCGTTAGCCGGGGGAGGCTTGGGGGGGCGCAAAGAGGAAGAGCCGCCCCCTTCCTAGCCTTCCCACACGCCTTTGCGTGAGGGAAGGGGCGTACTTCACGCTATCGCGCCGACGAAGGAGCGTACTTAAGCCGCCAGCACCTTCGCAAACACATGCCGATCCACATTCGCCCCGCACAACACCGTCCCCACCTTCCGCCCGGCAATCTTCCCCTTCTCTCGCAACATCGCCGCCACGCCCGCAGCCCCCGCACCCTCGGCAACGGTGTGCGTCGTACTGAACACCAGCCGCATCGCATCCGCCACATCGTCGTCCGTCACCTCCACGATGCGCGACGCGTGCGCGAGGATGATCTCCAGCGCTACAGGTTCAGGCTTCCGGCACGCGAGACCATCGGCTAGCTGCGTCCGAGCAGGGCGTTCGACCGGCTCCTTGTATTCAAACGACCGCGCGTAGGCCGGCGCATCGGCCGACACGACGCCCACGATCTCCATCTGCAGCCCGAGCGCCTCGCGCGCCGCGATGGCGCCGCAGATCCCCGACCCGAGGCCGATCGGCACGTACAGCACGTTGAGGTCGTGCACGGCGTGCATCAGTTCGAGCGCCCAGCTCGCGACCCCTTGCACCAGGAAAGGATGGAACGACGGAATCATGTGCAGGTGCCGCCGCTCCGCGAGCACCGCGGCGTGTTCGCGCGCTTCCTGGAAATCCTCACCGTGTTCGATCAGCTCCGCGCCCAGCGCGCGCATGGCCGCATTCTTCTCACGGCTGTTGCCGTGGGGCACGACGATGGTCGAAGGGATGTCGTGACGGCGAGCCGCGAAGGCAACCGACTGCCCGTGATTGCCGCGCGTCGCGCTGATCACCCCCGCGGGCTTCGGCCCCGCGGCCACGAGCTGCTGGAAGTAGACCAGCCCGCCGCGCATCTTGAAGGCGCCCAGCGGCGACTGGTTCTCGTGCTTCAACCAGACCTGCGTGCCGAGTTCGGCGTTGAGCAGCGGCCACGAGTGCTGGGGCGTCGGCGTCATGGTCTGATAGACCACGTCGGCGGCGCGTTCGAGCTGTTCGAGAGTGGGGAGGCGGTGGGTCATGATTCGGGCTTTCTACGGATGCCCGAATTGTGCCACCGCTCACCGCGTGTGCGCCGCTCCGATGTAGTGATAGCCGGCGAAGCGCGGCGCGCCTTTCAGATAGGCGGTCTCGGACAATTCCACCGCGAAGCCCGCGCCCCGCAACAGGGCCGGTATGTCGCGCATCAGGTGACAGCCTCCGGCCAGCCGGCCCCACAGCGGCTCCATGCGCCGCTGCCACTTGACCACCCCGGCATCGGGTGCCAGGCCGTGTTCGCAGAAAAGCAGTGTGCCGTCGCGCTTGAGCACGCGCCGCATCTGACCGAGCGCCTGCTCTACGCCGGGGATCGAGCACAACGTGTACGTCACCACGATCGTGTCCACGCTTTCGTCGTCGAGCGGGATCGATTCCCCTTCGAGTTGCAGGAACTCGATCGGCAAACTCGTCTTCGCGGCACGCCGCCGCGCCATGGTGATCAGCTCCGCGCCGGGGTCGAGCCCGATCAGCGATGTGATCCTGCTCGGGTCGTAGTGCGCGAGGTTCAAGCCGCTGCCAATGCCGACTTCGAGCACGCGCCCGCGGGCGAGCGGGACAACCTTGCGGCGTTGCTCCGTGACGGGTGCGACGCCGCAGGCGCAGTCGAGCACCCATGGGAGGATATGTCGGTCGTAGAAGCTCATCGTAAAGTCATCCCCGTCCGCAGGAGCGAAGGCACGGCGAAGTTATCCCTCTCCCCCCGGGAGAGGGATAAAGGGTGAGGGAAAAAATTGTCCCTCATGTCACCCACGCATCCTCTTCCCCAACGCCCCATCCCCCACAAACGGATTCCCCCGCCGCTCCTCCCCGAACGTAGAAACCGGCCCATGCCCTGGCACGAACGTCACATCATCCCCCAAAGGCCAGAGCTGCGTCGTGATCGAGTCGATCAAGGTATCGAAATCCCCTCGCGGAAAGCCCGTCCGCCCGATCGACCCGCGAAACAGTACATCCCCGACGAACGCCACCCGCAACGCACGGTGAAAGAAGATGACGTGCCCCGGCGTATGGCCCGGACAGTATCGAACCTCCATCTCCCCGTTGCCGAAGCGCACCGTGTCGCCGCCCTCCAGCCATCGATCGGGCGTGAAGCTCGCCAGTTGCGGAAAGCCGAACATGCGCCTCTGCTCCGGCAACTGGTCGATCCAGAACGCGTCCTCCCGTTGCGGCCCTTCCACCGGCAGGCCCAGCCGAGCCGCCAGTTCGGCCGTCCCGCCGCAATGGTCTATGTGCCCGTGCGTGAGGAGGACCTTCTCGAGAGTGGCATTCTGCTTCTCCACCTCGGCCAGGATGACATCGAGATCACCGCCCGGATCGACGACGGCGGCGCGACCGGTTTCCTCGCAGACGAGGAGGGAGCAGTTCTGCTGGAAGGGGGTGACGGGGATGAGGGTGACTTTCATGCTTAGGGCGACGGCATTGGGAACGCCAGATTCTCGCATCGTAGGTGGGGGTGCGCTACGCTATCCAGCGCATGGCCCACTTCCCGTCAATTGCTCGAAATGAAGTTAACCCGACAGCGACTCCGTTACAGAATGATTCCGCTTGATGTCAATGATGCAGAGATCGTCCCATTGTTATGGGAGAGGCAGTAGTGTTCAGAGGACAGCTGAACGAGTGGGGTCTCCGTATTGCGCATCGTTGCGAGTCCAACGTCGCGTTGCAGCGGCAGGCGCAACGGAGGCACTGCGCCTGCCGCCCTCTGAACGAAGTCGTTGGCCTCTGCAAGTGACAGCGCGTCTTTGGTCGTTCACTCCTAAGTTTCCGTTGTTCCGTGCGGAGAAGTTGCTCTCATACCAATCGTTCGAGTCGGTGCTCGAACTCATGAGCACTGCCACCGTCATCGCGTTTGCCTGGGAGCCATTCCGAGAGCTAGCACTACGAGGCTGCAATCGCGCATCTTTTCTCGTTGAGGTGAGCCCGGAAGCCTACGACGCCTTCTTCAATGCGCCAGTTGGTCTCCGAGGTCAGTACGCCCTCAGCCCAATGCATGGTGAGGCGGCAACTCGGCGCCTGTTGTCCGCATTCGAATCACGACTCATTGCCTTCGCGGGAAGTGCGGTCTCACGACCAGACGTGCACAGGTCCTTGTGTGCTCCAGAAGCAAAGATCTGGATCCACGAAAGCGAGGTGCAGTCGCAACTTGGTGGAGCCGATCCCGATATCCTGTATCCCATGTGGGAGAAGTGCTCAGAGTCCGGCGCGGGGGTGTTAGCGCCCTTTGGACGGAAGTTGGAGATCATGGGAGGCTGGCTCAACACCTCCGGGCAAGTTGTGTCGAACCCTGCCAAGGCCCGGCGCAGTAGTGAAATTCATGAATGTGGGTTTTCATAGAGTGTCGCATAACCCATTGTTCTGTCCGACGTGCCACTACCTTCGGCGCTCCCCGCAAGTCAGTGAACGCAAGCGTTAGAGCGCATGCCCGATGGATGCATCCCTGATATTTGACCGCGAGGATATGGAGCGCGCGCGCTCACCCGACGAGTTGCATGTTTGGGTACTCCGAAAGTCGGCCGAGTTGGCTGCAACCCCGGAATCGAGGGCGTTTGCTCGTTCTGGCGCAACACTTCCGAAGAAATTCCACGACGAAATCTATCCGTTGTCAGTCTTCGCTAAGCGGGAATACGCCGGTCAAGCCGATGTGCTTGTTCAGCCCAACCTTGACAACAATAACTTCGATGCAACGGTCACTGTGGCCGACACATTCGGAGTAGTGAAAACCTTCGTTGAAATAACCTACGCCAAGGACGGGTATGACGAAGCGCTCCGGATGGAGATCCTGGAGCGAGAGGGAAGTGTAGTTTTGACCGGTCCGATCACTAAATCAGGCCGCCGCGGCTCGCCGACTCGCACCGTTACGGTGACACCAGAGGCCGCTTCTCATGTGGAGACGCTGGAGAAGTACCTACAAATGATCGAAGCTCGAGTTCGGGCAAAGGCCAACAGAACGTACGGGTCACAATACGTACTGATCGTAGCTGTGGATGACTACCTCCCACTCGTCGACGACTCTGATTGGCCGCTTGTCTACACACGGGCGAAGTCCTTGATTGATACCTTATCATTGGATTTCGGTCGCGTAATCTTCGTAGGCGTTGCGGGCCGTCTATTTCTCTCATTTCCAGCGTCATCAAGTGCGCAATCGCATGCGCTTTAGCCAACGCGTAACTGGCTCACAAATAGCCCGCTTTAGCCCTCCACTGGTGCGCCAATTGCGAGCATTCTGTTAGGACTTGGATTTCGTGCTCATGACACCTGACGAGATTCGGATAGCGGTCGAATCGGCGCTGAGGGAAGGCATCACTTTCCCATGGTGGGCGTACTTTCTTCCCTTGGCCGCCGCTTTTGCCGGCTCGTGGGGCGGCGCTTACGCGAAGCGTAAGGGCGAAAATCTGGCGACGAAAGAAGATTTCGATCAACTTCTTGCCCAAGTCAAGAGGACGACCGAGGAGACAGAGAAAATAAAGGCGGAAGTTTCGCGAATCAGTTGGGTAGATCAGCAGCGATGGAGTTTAAAGCGTGAGCTATACATGGAGCTCCTGGACAGTCTTTACGCCGAGAAGGAGGCCATCTTCAAACTCTTAGACGAAGAGAAACGTCCGGTCCCGACCGACCCTGAGACCTCGAAGTTACGCGAGAATTTCCTCCAAGAGAATCAGAAGCAAAGTCTCGCGGCGATAAAGCGAATTGCCAAGGTGCGTGGTGTCGCGGGTGTACTTCTCACTGATATGGCACAGAAGGCCCTCGATGAACTCGCAATAGCCTGGTATCAGAGCTTCGACGCCCACGATACGGACTTCTACTCCAGGAGGCTCGCAGCTGCAGATAGGGCCTATGCTGTCGTCCTCCAGTCAGCAACTCAGGACCTCGGTGTGAAACCGACGTCCTAATTGTCATTTGCAGCTGACTCTGAACTTGCGCGCAGAAGATAGGAATTTCATTCTGTTGCTCCACGAGGTGTTCTGGCGTTGCGCGTAGAGTGCAAATTGGAGAATGGTTATCTGCTGGTAAGCGGGCGTTCAGCTTCCTCCTCAGATCCGCCCCAGAAATTCCCCGACCACCCTGTTCACCTCCTCCGGATGCGTAACCGGCCCCATATGCCCCAGTCCCTCGAACTCCACGAGCTCGGCCCTCGGCAGCGCATCGACCAGCACCCGCGCTACCCCATGCGCCGACACCGTCGAGCGCTTCCCAACCATGCAGAGCACCGGCACATCCATTGATCGGAATGCCTCCAGTGGTGTGGGCTCCTTGAACAACGCGTGCGCCCACCTCCGCACATTCGTCATCGCCGCTGCGATGGATGGCTTGCGTTGCTCGGGCGTCTGTTTCCAGCTCCCGGTCCCCATCCAGTAGTCGATGAAGCGCTCGGCAGCGGCGTCCTGATCTTCTGCATCGAGGGCGAGTCCTGCGTCAGCGACTGTATTGCGGATGCCATCCGCCTCGTGCCGCGTATCCGGGTTGGCTTCGAGCAGCGAGAACAGCGTCGGCTCGTAGAGAGCCAACGCGCTTACTCGACCGGGGTTCGCCACCGCCGCGATCAGCGCCGCTGCACCTCCATACGAATGACCAACCAGCGCCATCGGCGAGCCCGCCTTCGCAAGTACGGGCTCGACGAGTTCGACCTCGTCCTTCAGGTGAATGACCCGGTCCGATCCCCATGATGGGCTCTTGCCGCAGTCGTACAAGTCGGGCGCCAGGACGCGGTACTTCGGGGCGAGATGGTCCATCAGCCCGCGCCACTGGTTCGAGGTGCTGGCGTTCGCGTGGAGGCACACGACCCCCGGGCCGGTGCCTGCCTCGCGATAGAACGGTTCGGGCGGTTGCATCTTTGCTCAGTGTCGCGTGATGACGATCTCGAGGTACTCGCTGGGTACGACCAGGGTGCTGTCCCCCGAGCGGTTGAACCGGCCCATCAACGCGAGGAGATCGCTCTGGAGCGCTTCCTGCGCCGCGGGCGCGAGTGCGCCGAAGGTCTTGTGCACCGGGCCGTAGTAGGTCCGGAAGACTTCCAGCCAATGCTCGGCGGAACGATACCGAAAAACGTAGTTGCGCTGAGCGGACTTGACCGAGGTGGTGTGCGGCTCGAACAGTTCGGCGATCCGCGGCCGGCTGCCCCAGAGTGCGGGTGACTTGGCGCCCGCGGGCGGCGGGACGTGCTTGCCGATGGTCTTGAAGAGTTGGCCGATGAAGCCCTCGGGCGTCCAGTTGGCGAGGCCGATCTTGCCGCCGCGCTTGCAGACGCGGACCAACTCGGCCGCCGCGCGCTCCTGGTCGGGCGTGAACATCACGCCGAAGGTCGAGACGACGACGTCGAAGCTGGCGTCCGCGAAAGGCAGTGCTTCCGCATCCGCCTCGCGGAACTCGATGGGGAGCCGTTCGGCCGCGGCGCGCTCGCGGGCGCGATCGAGCAGCGCGGGCACGTAATCGGTGGCGACCACATCGCACCAGCGACGGGCGGCCGCGAGCGAGACGTTGCCGTTGCCGGCGGCGACGTCGAGCACTTTCTGCCCGGAGCGGATGTCCAGGGCCTCGCACAGATCCTCGCCGACGATCTGCAGCGTGGTGCCGATGAGGGCATAATCGCCCGACGACCACGCCGCCTGCTGGCGGGCTTTCAGTGCCTTGAAGTCCGGCTGGACGGCAGGTGGAACGCTCTGAACGGTGTTGGCAGCGACTGTATCCATGATCTCCTCCTCGTTGGGTTGCGTGGACTTCCATCCTGACCGCCGGGCGTGGTAGCCAGCGTGGGAATGGCCGTGGAAACCGACAGCCCCCGCCACCGAGGCGAAGCGCCCGCGCTCGAAGTGCGCCTCCTCGGGTCCCTGACGATCAGCCGGAACGGCGTCGCGCTGGCGCTGCCTGCGTCCCGCAAGGTGCGCGCACTCCTGGCCTATCTGGCCGTCGCGCCTACGGCCGTGTCGAGGAGCCAGCTTTGCGAGCTGCTGTGGGACGTGCCCAACGATCCGCGCGCGGAGCTGCGCTGGTGCCTCAGCAAGATCCGGAATCTTCTCGACGACGGTGCCCGCCAGCGCGTCTGCACGCCCGAGGACGCCATTCACTTCGACCTGGCGGATTGCTTCGTCGATGCGATCGAGGTCGCGCGGGCGACCGAGGCAGGGATCGGCACGCTCGCGCTCGACCGCCAGCGAACACTGGCCTGGATGTTCAACGGCGATTTCCTGGAGGGCCTGGAGATCGAGCGCAGCCCGGTCTTCAACGGCTGGCTCACCGCCCAGCGGCGGCGATTCCGCGGTTGCCACGCTGCGCTGCTGGAGCATCTGGTCAGGAACGTGCCCGATGACGAAGCGCTGGGGTATCTGGACAAGTGGCTCGAACTGGCTCCGTTCGATCGGCACGTGCACGAGATCCTGCTGACCACGCTCGCACGGGCCAACAAGATTCGGGAAGGCGAGGAACATCTCGCGGCGGCGGCCCGGCTGTTCGACGCCGAGGGCCTCGACTGCGGGCCGCTTCACCACGCATGGCGGTCAGCCCGGTCGGAGGGTGCGAGTGCGTCGCGCGCACCGGATGCTGGTGCTTCGCTTGTGGAAGTCGTCAGCAGCGTTCAGGACGTCATCGCCCTCGCACCGCGCCGCGCTTCCATCGCCGTGATGCCGTTCATGGACCAGTCGGCAGTGCCGGGCGCTCACGGCGGGATGGCGGATGCCCTCGCGCACGACGTGATCACGCGGCTCGCGAAGCTGCGCAGCATGTTCGTCATCGCGCAGGGCACCGTGTTTGCGTTGCACGAGCGGCGCATCGGTGCGGAAGAGGCCGGCCGCATGCTGAACGTGGATTACATCGTCAGCGGCTCGGTGCGTTGCTACGGCGAACGACTCGCGGTGACGGTGGAGCTGGCGGAAACGCGCACCGCGCGCATCGTCTGGGCGGAGAGCTTCAACCAGAAGCTCGACGACGCGTTCGCCGTTCTGGCGGAGATCGGCGACCGGATCGTCGCATCCATCGCGAGCGAAGTGGAGATGATCGAGCGCAACCGCGCCATCCTTCGGCCGCCGAACTCGCTGGACGCGTGGGAAGCCCATCATCGCGGCCTCTGGCACATGTACCGCTTCAGCGAGCCCGAGAACGATCGCGCCCGGCATTTCTTCCAGATGGCCGTACGTCTCGATCCGACCTTTTCGCGCGCCTACGCCGGCCTGTCGTTCACGCATTTCCAGAGCGCTTTCCAGGGCTGGGCGAAGCGCGAGCCGGAGATCGCCCGGGCTTTCGAGGCCGCTGGACAAGGCCTCATGGTCGACGATCGCGATCCCGCCGCGCATTGGGCCATGGGCCGGGCGCTGTGGCTGCGCGGCGACCACGACCAATCCGTGATCGAACTGGAGCGGTCCATCGATCTGAGTCCGAACTTCGCGCTGGCGCACTACAACCTCGCGTTCGTCCACTCGACGGCGGGCGATCCGCTCGCGGCCATCTCTTCCTCCGATCATTCGCGCGACCTCAGCCCCTTCGATCCGATGCTCTTCGGCATGTTCGGCACGCGCGCCATGGCGCTCGTGCGGCTCGGCCGGTTCGAGGAAGCCGCCGCCTGGGCCGTCAAGGCGGCTGCTCGCCCGAACGCGTTTCCTCACATCCGTGCGATCGCGGCCTACAGCCTCGCGCTGGCCGGCTCGATCGACGAGGCGCACTCCTACGCGGAGGCGGTTCGCAAGTCGGTGCCGCGTTACAGTCTCGGAGACTTCCTCAGCGCGTTCCAGTTCGATCCGGAGGGTGCGGAACAGTTTCGCAAGGGTGCGAAGCTGGTGGGGATGACATGATCGGTCGTACTTGCGGTTGCTCCGGTCTTGAACTGTGTAGCCCTTTTACTCGGATGCCATGAGCAAACTCTCCTCGAAGATCAAGGAAGAGATCGAGGCACTTATTCCGCCCACGATCTTCTTCTTCGTCGCCCTGCACCTCGTCGCACTGGTCCGATCCCTGATGCTCGAGGGCACGGGAATCGCGATCGGGACCTCGATCTCGGTAACGGTCGCGGCGCTGATCCTGGCCAAGGCGGTGTTGATCGCCGACCTGCTACCGTTCATCAATCGCTACCCAGACAAGCCGCTCCTGTACAACGTCGCCTGGAAGACCGCGATCTACTTCGTGATCGCCATGCTGGTCCACTACCTGGAGCGCCTCATCGAGTTCTGGCGCCAGGCGGGAGGCTTCGTCGCCGGCAACGAGAAGCTGCTCGCCGAAATCGTGTGGCCGCATTTCTGGGCTATCCAGATCTTCCTGCTGGTCATGATCCTGATGTACTGCACGATGCGGGAGTTCGTCCGCGTGGTCGGCGGCGACAAGGTGCGGCGCATGTTTTTCGGACCGATGCACGACTTGCGCGTGCCTTAGCGGCATGTCGGCGCAAGGGAAAGGCGATCTATGACCACGAAAACAAAGTACACGAATGAACCAATCGGAGAGCAACAAATTCTTCCCGAATTCCTTCCGTTGCCCAGAGCGGGGGGGAAGAAGGGGACGCACGCCTTGGGCAGGTCGAACCTCAACTTGCTGCGCTCGGCCTGAGCACTACCGCGTCGTACCACCGGCGCAGGTGCGTCAGATTCTCTGGCGGCGGCGCACCGACAAACTTGGCGAAGTCCACAGCGCATAGCCCACTGATGTCAGCCATGGAGAAACGGTTGCCTGCGATGAACGCCTGAGATTCCAATTGTCGGTCCAGCATCGTGAAGAAGCGGGACAGGCGTCCCTTGCCTCGGTCGACCAGCGATGCGATCTGCGGAACCGCATCCGCGCAGCCGGCGAGGCCGCGGTCTGCAAAGGGGGGGAATGAATTGCGGAAGACCTCTTCGGCACCCAGCTCGCCGTCGCTGTTCACGCGCTGCTGCCACATCTCGATGGTTGCTTTCTCGAGCGCATCGCGCCCGAACAGGTTGGGTTCGGGATACAGCTCCTCGAAGTAGCGGCAGATCGCCGTGGACTCTCCAATTTGGGAGCCATCGTCCAACTGCAGCATGGGCACAAGCCGAAACGGGTACTGCTCGACAAACTCGCTCTTCAGGCACGTCCGCTCCGAATCCCAGCATTCCTCCTTCTCCAGCACGATCCGCTTTTCCGCCAGGAATATTCGCACCCGCCGTGCATTGGGCGACATTTGCATCTGTAACAGTTTCATTTGTTTCCCCTCCCTCTGCGGAACCATCCGCACGCCCAGCATGGCCGGCGTGGGGTTACGGATACATTACCGCCGGCCAAACCGGTTCTCACACGGGGCTGGTGTGGAGGGTCCGGGCGACGGCCTCGGTTTCAGCAGAAGGTGCGACGCCGAGCACGATCGACAGCAGATTGCGGCAGCGTCGATAGACGTTCATCGCCTCGGCAATCTCCCCTTGCCCGCGCAGGCAGATCATCAGTCGCCGGTAGACCTCCTCCTGGAGATTGTCCACCTCGAGCGCGTGCCGGTAGAGATCCGTCGCCGCGACTCTGGAACCGTTGTCCTCGTATACCCGACCGAGCTTCACCACGAGCCGCTGGAATTTGGCGTGCAGCCGGTCCCGGTAGGTGACCGCCCAGGGCGACTCGATTTCCCCACCAAGGAAGCGTCCGGAGTACAGACGGGCGACGCTCTGCGCTGCGGCCGTTGTCGTTGCGCCATTGTCCAGTGCGGACAGCGCGTCCGTGGCACCACGATCGAAGGCAAAGGCATCGACCCAGCAGACTCCCGGATCGATGCGAATGATCCCGGCGTCGATTCGGATGCTGGCCTCGTCACCCAGAAGCTTGCGCAGGCGGTGAATCGCCACCGTGCAGGCTCGCGCCGCCGCGTCGCCGTCCGAGTCTTCCCAAAGTTTGGCAACGAGTGCGTCGGTGCGCACGCCATTGGGGCCGGCCGCGACGATCGCCTTGAGCAGCTCCAGGGGACGATACTGCGGACGGCGAGCGAAGTGCAGCGGTTCATCGTTCGTGAGCACGAGGAAGCGTCCGAGTGCGTAGACCTTGACCGGCCACGGCCAGACCTCGGTATCTCGTGGCGGTTCGAGTTTCTTCCCGAGAATCAACTTGGCGACAAATTCGGCTTCGATCTTCGCGGAGAGCGCTTCTGCGCAGACGATGCCCATCATTTGCGGTATCCAGCTGCAATTGCCGTAGATGCCGACGCTTGCCATTAAACCAAAGCCGCGCCGGAGGCATTCCCGGGCAGCTTCGCGGTCGCCAAGCCGTAGATGGACGTACGCCTCCATCAGGTCCAGGTTGGAGTCCAGCACCGGACTGCGCATGCCGCGAAGCATCCCTCTCCAGTCGGCCACGCGACAGAGCGCCTCGTCGGCGTCGCCCCGCTCGGTCAGGAGGTAGACCGCTGCATTGTTGTAGGCGGCGTTGATGGGAACGCCCACGAGGGGCATCGTCGCAAACTCGTTCCACAGCGCATGGGCGCTCGTCGTATCGCCCGAAACGACCAGCGCCCAAAGCCTCAGCCAGTAGTAATAAACGACTTCCATCCAGCGGCTGTTTTGAAGCAGCGGGTGTGCGAGGTCGAGGTGATCCAGTGCTTCGCGCCATCGACATGCGCCGAGCAGGGCGTGTGCGCATCCCAGGTGGCTGAAGGCCGGCGAAATCATCACACCTTCCTCCTCCACCATCCGCAGCGCCACACGTTGCTCCGAGATGGCGGCTTCGTCGTCGCCGAATGTGCCGTGGTGCTGGGCATGGCGAAACACCTGCCACAGCCGCAGGCGAGGAGGTAGCTCCCGCACCCCGCGCAGCTTCGCGGTGCGCTGCAGTAGTTGCGCCGAGTTGGCGAGCCGGCCCATCAGATCGAGGTAGTGCGCGAGCGATATCGTCATGCGCAACCGGTCTTCGGGCTCGCACTCGCTCGCGAGTGCCGTCGCCACGATGTCGGCGCAGTCTGCAAGGCGCGGATGCGCGGGTCTACGGTACAGCAGTCCGATGAGCAGGCTCGTGTAGGCTTTGGCTCGATGCTCGCTGGAAAGAACGTCGTCGTTTTTGTCCAGTAACCGGAGGAGCCGGTCGAGCCATGGATCCATCGTGCCGATCGTGTTCCACTCTTCGAAGTAACCGTCTACATACGCGGCGACGCTCAGTACTTCACCGGCCGGTTCGCCTCTCAGCGCGAACGCATCCGCCGCACGCTGGAGTACCGAACGGCTTGTTGCAAGGGCCGTCACGCTTTCGGCAACACCGTGCCAGAAGAGGATCCACGGTTGTTTGGCTGCGATCGAGGGAGGAAGCGCGCAGATCCAAGCCAGAACCTTCTGGCGAAGACCCTGACGGATCAAGTCCGCGGCTCGCTGTTCGACGGTGTGTCCGAGGGCTTCCCACTCTCCGGCGAGCAGAAACAGGTCCACCGCCGGCTCGACCTGGCCGTGCTTCAACAGCAGCCTCGCGGCGTGCGCCCGAAGCTCGTTCAATGCACGCTGCTCGTAGTCACGTCCGGCACGTGCCAGCAAGAACTCGCGAAACAGATCGTGATAGCGATAGGTGGCCTGCGGCGAGACATGCCGTTCCGTGAAGTACTGACGCCTGTGGAGCTGATCGAGAATCTGCGGCGCTGCCCGGTTTCCGGACAATTGCGCAGCCATCTCCGGTGTGAACTGCGGGAACAGCGCGGTGCACCGGAGCAGTTCGCGCTCCGGCTCGTCGGCGCGATCGAAGACCTCTCCGGCAATGTACGAGAACACCGATGCGCCCGCATCGAGCTTCAGCGATGGCCCCGTCCGCGATATGCCGTGCGGATTCGCCAGCAGAAGAATCAGTCCAGCGGCCCAACCGTCACACCATTGTTGCAGTTCGTCCGCTGACAGGTCGTGCGATTGCCGCGCACGCTTGACGATCTCGGCAGTCTCGACGGACGTGAGGCGCAGGTCCTCCCAATCGATGTGACCTGCTGTCCGATTGGCCTGCAGCCGGGCAAACTCGGTCGGCAGCGGTTCTCGACTCAGTGCAAAGATCGTCAATCCTTCGGGGGCCTGCAATGCCGCTTCGCGCAAACACACGTGGAAGGCTGGTCCGGCAGCATCCTGGCAGTCGTCGAAGACCAGTACGGCCTGCGACGGCAGTCCGCGAAAGAAATCGCGGAAGAAGCGACGTGCGAAGCCGGCGATGTCGCCTCCATGCTCTGGAGTGAGATAGGGAAGCGTCCCGCGGCCGGCGCCTCCGCTCTTGTGCAGTTGCGCCAGGAACGAGAACAGCGTTGCCGGGTCCGCGTCTCCGCCATCCACCTGATACCAGTGGGATCGATGCTGGCGCTCGGCAAGCCAACTGCCCAGCAGAGCTGTCTTCCCAGAACCCGGGGGACCGCTGACCCAAACCAAAGGATGGCGACGAAGCGCTTCGAGTTTCGCGAAGAGCCTCTCTCTGGGGACCGCCTCGTACAGACCCGGGCGCGAAAGCTTTGCCGGCGCGATTCTTGGTTTCTTCACAGCGCCTCTCGAACAAGGAATCGTGCTGTGTCCCCTCCGTCTCGCGTTTTCCACCGAACGCGAAGCTCGCAGCGATCGTACATGCCCGAGCAAAAATGTGCCACGGTGACTCTGATCCAAGGGGGCAGGCTGCGTGTGGAGACCTGGGGAGTGGCGGGAACCGGGTCGTTGGGCAGAGGCTTTCTCTTCTAGAACCGATACGCCCACCACATCGTGAAGTAGGTGACGTTTTCCCCGGGTGGTGTCTCGCGCAGGAAGCGGCCGGTCCTGAAGTACGACAACGTGGTGAAGATGGTCACGTGCGGCGTGGGTGTCCAGGTGACCTGCAGGGTCGGCTGCGTGCCGACGTGGCGCGCGTTGCTCGAACCGGGCGCACGCATCAGCTCGCTGAAGATGTCGTAGATGCCGTCCGACAGGGATTGCCGCCAGAACACGCTGGTGCCAACCGTTAGCAACACCGATTCGCTCAGCCGGAAGCGCACCGACGGGGCGACGTTGATGCTGTTGGAGGGGCCGACGAGTCCCGACAGACCCGAATACGCCGTGGCTGCGAACAGGGGACTGAAGGTGCCGAGCACGCCGTCTCCCGGCGTGCTGTCGCCACTGCCCATGGAGAAGCGCACGCCCAGGCGCGGTTGCCACGTTGCGGACCGCAGTGTCCAACCATTGTCGGTGTTCACGTACCACGCGCGGATGTCGCTGCCGCCGAGCCGCCCGCCCTGTACCCCGGTCTCGAAGTTGTAGTCCCATCGTTCGCTGCGGCCCCACCAGCGCGTGCCGGCGGTGATGCGTTCCTCCGCGCCGGCGGCGTCGGCGTAGGTGCCGTTGGGGCGGGTGCGCCGGCTGGCGTAGCCGACGGCATTGCCGTCGGGCAGCAGGGTGTGGGAGCGCGCGAGGTAGAACCCGGACAGCGTGGCATCGGGTCCGGAGGCATCGTCGAAAGTCCCGCTCACGGTGGGCACCACGCGCGTGGCCATCGCATGGAAGCGCCAGTTGCCGATCTCGCCGAGCGCTCGAATGCCATCGAAGCTGAGCCGGTCGTTCAGTCCGTCGCGGGCGGAGGTGAATTGCGCCGAGCCGAGCTCCACTTCCTGGCGGCCGATGCGGATCGCTATCGAGTCTTCGGCGCGCAGCAACGGCTTCCACTCGACGAACAACTGGTTCACGTCGAGGCGATCCTCGTCGGTGGGGCGCGGACCGGCTCGGCGGCCGTCGACCAGGGACGATTCCAGTTGCCCGAAGAACCGCAGGCGTGGACTCCAGTGCAGGTCGCCATGGAACAGGTAGCGCTGCAATAGGTACCCGTTGCGATCGTCGAGACCGGCACCGAAGCTCGGATTCTCGAATCGCTCGTAGCGGATGCGGGCGTCACCGCCCAGGGACAGGTAACGTTCGGGCGAAAGGGCGATGTACTTCGCCGGATCCCACTTGTCCGTCCGGCAGCGCGGGTCGGCGAGGAAGGTCCAGTTCTCCTCGTAGCGCATTGCCGGGTAGCCAGGGCGAGCCGGGCAGGGCGCTGCGGGTGCGTCCGTTTGCGCGAGCGCACCGTTGTTGCCGGCTACCAGCAGCAACGCCAGCAAGAGACTTCGGCAGGAACGTCGTCCTACAGCAACCGCCGGCTCGATAGTTCGTCCTTGAGGTAAGCGTAGTAGATCGGTGCCGCGATGACGCCGGGCACGCCGAAGGCAGCTTCCATGGCCAGCATGGCGAGCAGCAGTTCCCAGGCCGCGGCGCGGATCTGCGTACCGACGATCCGGGCGTTCACGAAGTACTCAAGCTTGTGGATCACGACGAGGAACACGAGTGACCCTACCGCAGCGCCCAGCGAGTAGGACAGGCTCACGATCACGATCACCGTATTGGAGATCAGGTTGCCGAGCACCGGCAGCAGGCCCGCGACGAATGTGACGGCGATCATGGTCTTCACCAGCGGGAGCTGGATGCCCATCATCGGCAACACCACCACCAGGTAGATCGCGGTGAGCGTGGTGTTGAGCGCGGAGATGCGAAGCTGGGCGAAGACGATGCGGCGGAAAGCGTTGCCGAGTCGGTCCGCGCGTTCGGCGAGTGCGCGCGCGAGCGGGCCGAGGCCGTTGGCATCACGCACTTCGCGCAGCGACACCATGGCCCCGATCACCAGGCCCACGAGGATGTGTGCGAAGGCGCGCCCGGCCTCCTTGCCGATGGTTTGCACTTCGGTGGAGTGCACACGTAGCCAGTCGCTCAGATTGATGCGCAGCTCGGCGGCGTTGTCGGGGAGGCGCTCGGCGACCGATGCCGGGAGCTTGTCGCGCGCGCTGTCCAGGATGTCGGCCATCTTGGTGAGCAGCGTCCCGATGTTGCCAAGGTCGCTGCGGAAGAACGCGATCACGCCGAGCACGGCCAGCGTGAGCAGCGTAACGATGATGATGGCGAGCAGGCCCACGGCCACGACCTTGGCGCGATGACCACCGAGCTGCACGAGCTTCAGCCGCCGGGCGATGACGTGGACGAGTTCGTAGGTGAGCAGGCCTGCCAGCAGCGCCGGCAGCAGGTGCAGGCGGAGGATCAGGAACAGCGAGAGTCCGGCCAGGACCCAGGCGATGATCTCGTAGCGCGTGGCGGGAGAGGTGCTCACGACCTTCCTCAGGCCGCGGCTCGCAGCTGCGCGAGACCGGAGGCGAGACGATCGAGGCCCTGTTCGAGACGGGGAATGTCGGTGGCGAAACACCAGCGCACGAAACCCTCGCCCTCGGGACCGAAGGCGATGCCGGGCGCGAGGCCGAGGCCGTGTTCCACTGCCAGCCGCTTGCACAGCGCCAGGCTGTCGTCGAGCCCGGCGATGCGGAAGAAGGCGTACATGGCGCCCGAGGGCACGGCTACTTCGATGCCGTCGATGGCGGCGAGCCGGTCGACGAGGAAATCACGGGCCTTGCGATAGCGCGCCACGGTGCGGGCGATGACGGGGTCGCCGTCACGGACGGCGACCAGGCCCGCGCGCTGGATGAAGCCCGGCGCGCAGGAGGTGTTGTATTCGACCAGCGTGCCGATGTCCGATACCAGCGGGGTCGGCGCGACGATCCAGCCCAGCCTCCAGCCGGTCATCAGCCATGACTTCGAGAACGTGTTGGTCGCCACGACGCGATCTTCCGGCGTGGCGATATCCAGGAACGACGGCGCGGTCGGTGCGCCCTCGCCGGGTCCGTCGCCGAAGTAGAGGCGCTCGTAGGCATCGTCGGCGAGGATCCAGATGCCGTGCCGGCGGCAGTGCTCCAGGATCACCTTCTGGGACGCGCGGTCGATGGTCCAGCCCGTCGGATTGTTGGGCGAGTTGAGCATCAGCATTCGCGTGTTCGGCGTCAGCGTCGCCAGGAGGCGCTCGAGGTCGAGCGTCCAGCCGTTGCGCGAGAACTGCAGCGGGAAGGTGATGGCCTGTGCGCTCATGATCCTGGGGATCTCGACCAGGTTCGGCCAGACGGGCGTGACGATCACCACGCGGTCGCCGGGCCCCGCCAGGGCCTGGGTGGACAGCATCAGGGCCGACATGCCCGAGTTGGTCAGGACGATCTCGTCCGCGGAGGTCGGACGGTGCAGGCGGGACACGTACGTCGCGAGCGCCTCCCGCAGCGGCGGGATGCCGAGATTCTGTGTGTAGAAGGTGTCGCCCGCTTCCAGCGCCGCCATCCCGGCGCGGCGGATGAACTCGGGCGTGACCTCGTCGGGCTCCCCGAACCAGAACGGCAGCACGTCCTCCCGGCCCATGCCTGAGTTGGCGACCTCCCGGATCTTGGAATTGCGCAGTTGGCGGACGGCGGGGCGGGCGCGGAGGTCGGCGTTCATGGCGGCTGCAGGGGTTGCGGAGGCGGAAGTTTCTCACGGGCGGGCCGGGGCCGGGTTTCCGGGGTGTCCTTCGAGGCTTCGGGAGGGGCTTGACAAGTATTGGTAGTAATACCAATAATATTGGTAATTAAACCAAATCAACGGATGAAGCCCTGTGGCACGCACACCCGAACTCGACGTCAGAACCCGCATCCTCGAAGCCGCCCTCGGCCTGCTGGCTGAACACGGCGTGACCGAACTCACCCAGCCGAAGATCGCGGCGGCAGCGGGTGTTCGCCAGAGCCATCTGACCTACTACTTCCCCACCCGCACGGAGCTGCTCAAGGCTGTCGCCGTGCATTCGCTGCAGTCACTGATGGCGCAGATGGCGGCGGGCGCGCCCGCCGGCGGGTTCGACCTGCCGGCCTTTGCCCGCATGGCCGGGGAGCAGGTGGCCGACGTGCGGCGCACCCGCGTGATGCTGGGCCTCGTCATCACGGCGGATCAGGATCCGGAAGTGCGCCAGTTCATGCGCGATTTCGTGTCGACGGTGCGCACCCACATGGGCAACCTGATGCGCATGTTCGGCAAGGCGCCGGACGAAGACACCATCGCCGCGTTCCACACCCTGATGGTGGGCGTGGCGATTCTCAACGTCGCCCGCAACGACGCACGCTCGCGCAAGGAATGCGCGGCGCTGGCGAAGGTGGCCGTGGAGACGTTCCTGATGAATGCGCCGGACATCGAGGGTGAGCGCCCGTCCGCGCGCCGTACGCAATCGTCCAAGACCGGGAGAGGATCATGAAACGCTCCGCATTGCCTGCCGCGCTGGTCGCGGTGTTCGTCCTGTCGGCGTGCGACAAGCCGAAGACTGTCGCCTATCAGGGCTATGCCGAAGGTGAGTACGTGCTCGTGGCATCCCCCTACGGCGGTTCGCTCGAACGCCTGAGCGTCGCGCGAGGCCAGCACATCGACGCCGGCGCTCCGCTCTTCTCGCTCGAGCAGGCGAATGAAACGGCGGCGCGCCGTGAGTCGGAACAGCGCCTGCGGGCGGCGGAGGCACGCGTGTCGGACTTGAGCGGCGCACAGCGCACGGCGCAGATCCAGGCACTCGAAGCCGCCGTCGGAAAGGCCGTCGTCGCTCTCGAATACACGAACACGGAGTACGCCCGCAACGAGAAGCTGCTGCGCGACGGGTTCATTTCGCCGTCCGGCCTCGACATCTGGCGCACGGCGGTTCAGCGCAACGAGGCGGATCTCCAGCAGGCGCGGGCGCAACTCGCCTACGCGCGGCAGAGCGTAGGCCGCCCCGCGGAGCTCACGTCGGCGCGCGCGGAAGCCGGTGCGGCGCAAGAGGTGGTGGCCCAGGCCGAGTGGAAGCTCGATCAGAAGGCGCAGAAGGCGCCGGCTGCCGGCTTCGTGCAGGAGACGTTCTACGTCGCGGGGGAGTGGGTTCCGGCGGGCAAACCGGTGGTGAGCCTGCTGCCACCGGAGAACGTGAAGGTGCGCTTCTTCGTCCCGGAGACCGTGGTCGGCCAGCTCAAGCTCGGCAGCACAGTGCGCGTGCACTGCGACGGTTGCGGCGAAGACATTGCGGCGGCGCTTTCCTACGTGTCGTCCCAGGCCGAGTTCACGCCGCCAGTGATCTACAGCCGGGAATCCCGTGCCAAGCTGGTCTTCATGGTCGAGGCGCGGCCCGTTGCCAAGGACGCCATGCGCCTGAAACCCGGCCAGCCCGTGGATGTGGTGCTGCCATGAACGCCGATCTCGTGGTCGACGTGCAGGGCCTTAACAAGCATTTCGGGCCGCGGCACGTGGTGAGGGATTTCTCGTTGCAGGTTCGGCGTGGCGAGATCTTCGGCTTCCTGGGCCCCAACGGTAGTGGCAAGACCACGTCCATTCGCATGCTCTGCGGGCTGCTGACGCCCGACAGCGGCAGCGGAACCTGTCTCGGTTACGACGTGATCCGCGAGACCGCGTCGATCAAGCGCGAAGTGGGCTACATGACGCAGCGCTTCTCGCTGTGGGAAGACCTGACCATCCGCGAGAACCTCGATTTCGTCGCACGCATGTACGGCATGCGCCAGCGGCGCAAGGTAGTCGATGATGCCATCGACACCCTGGGGCTCGGATCGCGTCGCGATCAACTGGCCGGATCGCTCTCCGGCGGCTGGAAGCAACGGGTCGCGCTGGCGTCGTGCATGCTCCATGAGCCGAAGCTGCTGCTGCTCGACGAACCGACCGCAGGCGTCGACCCGAAGGCGCGGCGCGACTTCTGGAAGCAGATCCACACGCTGGCTTCGACCGGCATCTCCGTGCTCGTCTCCACCCACTACATGGACGAAGCCGAACGCTGCCACCGGTTGGGCTACATCGCCTACGGCTCGTTGCTGTCGTCGGGCACGGTCGACGAGGTGGTGGCCCAGCAGGCCTTGTCGACCTGGCGAGTGACCGGTCCCGAGCTGGCGCAATTGCAGGAGACGTTGGAACGGCTCGACGGCGTGGCCGATGTCACGCAGTTCGGCAATACGCTGCACGTGAGCGGCGTCGATGCCGCCGCGCTCGAGCGCGACACGGAAGCGTTGCGGGCAAATGGGGTGCAGCGCTGGGAGCGGTCGGAACCCACGCTCGAGGATGTCTTCATCCACCTGATGCGCGACACGAAGGACAACTTCCAATGAACGCCCGCCGGTTTTCCTGGACGCGCTGGATCTCCATCGTCATCAAGGAGTTCATCCAGTTGAAACGCGACCGCCTGACCTTCGGCATGATCGTGGGCATTCCCGTGATCCAGGTGCTGCTGTTCGGTTTCGCGATCAACTCCGATCCGAAGTCGTTGCCCACGGCGCTGCTGTCGCTCGACAATGGTCGCTACACGAGAACGATCGTCTCAGCCTTGGCGAACACCGGCTACTTCCGGTTCGAGCACGAGGCGACCTCCATGGCGGAGGCCGACGAGCTGATCGAGCGCGGCAAGGTCCAGTTCGTCGTCATCATCCCCGCGGGATTCGAGCGGGCGCTGGTGCGCGGCGATCGCCCGACGCTGCTGATCGAGGCCGATGCGACCGATCCGTCGGCGACCGGCAATGCGCTGGCTTCGGTGAATCAGGCGTTGACTACGGCGTTGGCTCACGACTTGCAAGGTGTCACGGGCGATCTCGCGAGCGCGCCCGCGGCAGTGGACGTGCGCATCCAGCGCCGCTTCAATCCGGAAGGCATCACGGCGTTCAACATCGTCCCTGGGCTGCTCGGCGTGATTCTCACCATGACCATGGTGCTGATGACCGGGCTAGCAATGACGCGCGAACGCGAGCGCGGAACGTTCGAGAATCTGCTGGCGACACCTGCCCTGCCGGTGGAGGTGATGACCGGCAAGATCGTTCCGTACATCCTGATCGGGCTGATCCAGGTGACCCTGGCGCTGCTCGCCGCGCGCTACATCTTTTCGGTGCCGATCGAAGGCAGCCTGCTGCTGCTCTATGGCGTGGTGCTCGTCTTCATCGCCGCCAACCTCACGCTCGGCATCACCTTCAGCTCCATTGCGCGCAATCAGTTGCAGGCGATGCAGATGACGTTCTTCTTCTTCCTGCCCTCGATCCTGCTGTCCGGATTCATGTTCCCGTTCCGCGGCATGCCGGAATGGGCCCAGGTCATCGGCAGCCTGCTGCCGCTCACGCATTTCCTGGTGCTGGTACGCGGCATCCTGCTGAAGGGTACGTCGCTGCACGAACTGTATTCGTCCATCTGGCCGATCTTCGCCTTCATGGGCGCGATCCTGCTGGTGGGGCTCAAGTTCTATCGGAAGACGCTGGACTGAGATCACTCCCTCCCCCGGCTTGGCCGGGGGAGGGCTGGGGTGGGGGCTGGCGTGGGCGCAGCATCGTGCGCAGAACACCACCCCCATCCCAACCTTCCCCCGCCTTCGCGGGGGAAGGGGTCTTACCCCCCCAACCCCGGCAGCAGTTCGCGCAATCCCTCCGCCATCGTCTGGACGGCCATCGCCGCCAGCAGCAGGCCCAGGATGCGGGTGGCCACGTTGAGCGACGTGCGGCTGAGGCGCTTCGAGATGGCGTTGGCCTTCGACAGGATCAGCCAGGAAACGAGAGCCACCAGCGCGATGCAGCCCACGACGACGACCTTGTGCACCAGGCCGCCGCGCTCGGCCGCGATGATGCTGGTGCTGATCGCGCCTGGGCCGGCGAGCAGCGGAATCGCCAGGGGGACCACACCCCGTACTTCTCCGGCCTGCAGTTCGTCGGCTTCGGCAGTGCTTTGCCGGACCGGACCCGCTTCCGCATTCAGCATCGCCAGCGCCATGAGCAGCAGCACCAGGCCGCCACCCACCCGGAAGGAAGGCAGGCTTGCGCCGATGTACTCCAGCATGGTTTCGCCCAGGAACGTGGAGCACGCGAGTACGCCGAACACCGTGAGTGCTATGTGGCGGGCGAGCCGCAGGGTGTCGTCGCGGGTCCGGGTGCTGGTGAGCGCGATGAAGAACGGAACCGCGAGGAATGGGTCAACGACGGCCGTCAGCGTGACGATGAAGCGCAGGTAGTCGGTTACATTGGCCACGGCTGGGCGTCTACCCTTTATTTGAGCGGAGTGATCTTACATGGGTGAGGTGCGCACATTCCCTCCCCCGCGAAGGCGGGGGAGGGTCAGGGTGGGGGCGAAGCAATTGACCACCCCCATCCCAACCTTCCCCCGCCTCCGCGGGGGAAGGGGCGGTACATCGCGGGGGAAAGGGGTGTACGTCCCCTCCCCCGGCTGCGCCGGGGGAGGGCTAGGGTGGGGGCAAGCCACGGGACTGATGTAGCATCGCGCCTTCGTTGAGCGGGAGGACACCCCATGAGCACCCAGCAGCACCAGAATTTCATCGCCGGCGAGTGGGTCGCGGGCGCCACGGCCACGCAGGACATCAACCCTTCCGACACTTCGGACGTCGTGGGCGAGTACGCCCAGGCCGACGCGGCCCAGACCTTGACCGCCATCGACGCGGCGCGGGCGGCGTTCCCGGCGTGGGCAGCGTTCAACACGCAGGCGCGCGCCGATCTGCTCGAGAAAGTCGGCCTGGAGATCATCGCGCGCAAGGACGAGCTCGGCAAACTGCTCTCGCGCGAAGAGGGCAAGACCCTGCCCGAAGGCATGGGCGAAGTCGTGCGCGCGGGCAACATCTTCAAGTTCTTCGCTGGCGAGGTGCTGCGTCGCGCCGGCGAACTGCTGCCATCGGTACGCCCCGGCATCGACGTGGAGATCACCCGTGAGCCGCTCGGCGTGGTCGGCATCATCGCGCCCTGGAATTTCCCGTCGGCGATCCCGGCCTGGAAGATCGCACCGGCGCTGGCCTACGGCAATTGCGTGATCATGAAGCCGGCGGATCTCGTACCTGCCTCGACCTGGGCGATCGCGGAGATCATCCACCGTGCCGGTTTTCCTGCCGGTGTGTTCAACCTCTGCATGGGCCGCGGCAGCATCGTCGGTGAGGCGCTGCTGTCGGATCCGAGGGTCGACGCGATCACCTTCACCGGCTCCGTGGAGACCGGCAAGAAGGTGGCCGCGAAGGCGCTCGCCGGCATGAAGAAATTCCAGCTCGAGATGGGCGGCAAGAATCCGCTGGTGGTGCTGGACGACGCCGATCTGAAGACGGCGGTGGAGAGCGCGGTCAACGGCGCGTTCTTCTCCACGGGCCAGCGCTGCACGGCCTCCTCGCGGCTCATCGTCACCAAGGGCATCCACGACAAGTTCGTCGCGGCGATGGTGGAGCGTCTCAAGGGCCTCGTGGTCGACAACGCGCTGAAGTCGGGCGTGCACATCGGCCCGGTGGTCGACAAGTCGCAGCTGAACCAGGATCTTTCCTACATCGATATCGCGAAGAAGGAGGGCGGCAAGCTCGCCTTCGGCGGCAGTCTGCTCAAGCGCGAGACCGAGGGTTTCTACCTGGAACCCGCCCTGTTCACCGAGACGGCGAATTCCATGCGCATCAACCGCGAGGAAGTGTTCGGCCCGGTGGCGAGCGTGATCGCGGTGAAGGACTACGACGAAGCGCTCGCGGTGGCCAACGACACGCCCTTCGGCCTGTGCTCGGGCATCGTCACCGGCTCCCTGAAGCATGCGTCGCATTTCCGCCGCAACGCGCAGTCGGGCATGGTGATGGTGAACCTGCCTACGGCGGGCGTGGACTATCACGTGCCGTTCGGCGGCCGCAAGGGTTCCAGCTACGGCCCGCGCGAGCAGGGCCGGTATGCGCAGGAGTTCTTCACCACCGTCAAGACCGCGTACGTGGCGGCCCTCTGAACGAACGGGAGATCCGCATGAGCATCGAGCAGATCCGGGACGCCGCGGGCAACGTGGTCGGCACCATCGAGACCGAGGCGAACGGTCGCCAGGTCGCGAAACACGCGGACGGCAGCGTTCGCGGCTACTACGATCCGGACGGGGACTTCACCCGTGACGAGAAGGAGAACATCGTCGCCAAGGGCAATCGCCTGCGCGCGATGATCTGCTGATCCTCGCGTCCTTCAACGGCCCGCCGGCGACGCTGCTCGCCGGTTCCACGTTGCCCGGATCACGGGTCGAAACGACCACGCGAGCAGGCCGAGCGCACACAACGCGAGCACGTGGCCCGGCGACACCGGCGTTGGCACGCGCTGCGCGAACGAGGATCGTCCGAACGCCTGCGCCAGCGCGCGGGTGCCGGCTGCGTCGGGATCGAGCCGCAGATAGTCGAGTTTGAGTTCCTGCGCGAGCACCTGCAGGTAACGCTCGCGCAGCGACGAGAAATGTTCGTTGCCCGAGGTGGCCCAATCCGCGGTGACGACCTCTTCGTCGGTTTCGGCGAGCTTCTCGCTTCCGACGCTGCCGGCGCGCCCCTGCGTGTAGTTGTCCTGCTGCTGCACTTCGTCCTTGCGCCAGAGGCCGAGGCGATTGCCTTCGAGATCGAATTTCGGGATGGGGACGGGTTGCACGCCACCGGTGCCGACGATCAGTCCCGCGATCTTGCCCGGCGTGCCGTCGTAGTGCGGACGATGCCGCGGATTGATGGGTGGCGCTTCGTGGCCGTCGGTCACGAACACGATGGCGGGCTTTTCCGGCAGCGCATCGGCCTGGCGCAATGCCCAGAACAGCCCCTTCGCGACTTCGCTGCGGCCGGCCCACGACATGCGGCCGTCGATGTGGGCGAGCGTCGCGCCCAACTCGCGAAAGTGCTCGCAGACTTCCAGGGGCGAGATGAGGATCAGCGTCCGGTACTCGGTGAAAACGCCCCATCCCATTCGACTGCCGCAGGGCAGGGTCTGGAGCACGCCGTGCAGCGCCTCCTTGGCGGCAGCGAGCCGGCTGACTGCCTTGCCCTCCATGAGCACATCTTCGGCGTTCATGCTCTGCGTGATGTCGAGGACCACGATGCCATGGAAACGCGACAGGGGCAGCGTGACGTTCGGAGCCAGCGCCGCCAGGCCGAGCAGCGCGGTCGCGAGGACCAGCACGTATCTCGGCGAGACACACGCGGCGAGCAATGCTCTCACGGCAGGCCGAGCGTGAAACTGCGCATGGTGGTGAGTGCCCGTTCCGACTGGTTCGGCATCGAGGCCGTGGTGTCGTCGATCGCTTCATCCTCCGGCGCGAGGCGCAGTGCGCGCTCCAGGTTGTAGCGCGCCGACCACTGTGACGGATCGATCCGCAGGGCTTCGCGATACGTCTCTTTCGCGAGTTCCAGGAGCGGGAGTGCGCCGGCGCGATTATCCTGACTCGCGAACTTGCGTCCTTCGCGCTGCAGGGCGTTGCCGGCATTGACCAGGGCGGCAGGTGCCAGATCGGGGCGGGCTTCGGCCACCTGGCGATAAAGTGCGACTGCACGCGTCACCTGCCCCGCTTTCGCTGCCGCGAGGGCCGTGGCGAATCGCAGCTCCGCGGGCCCATTGCTGCCGACCGGCGGGGCTGCGGAGTCCCTGGCCGCGCCGAGCCTGTCGATGGTCGCGTTGACCCTCTCGGCCTGCCACCAGCGAGTTCCATCGATACCCGCGAGGACGATGAGCAGGCCGAAGGCGAGGAACGTCCGACGCACGCGTGCGTCCTTCATGCCCGCGCCTCGCCCGGTTCCCACCGCGTCCGCTGCGCGAGTTTCACCATGGCCAGCAGCGCCGTGCACAACGCGGCGAGTCCGTACAACCATGACGCGAGTTCGCGGCGAGGTGCGACGGTGGTGGTCACGATGGTGTGCTTCTCCATGCGGCCGATGTCGTCGATGGCCCGGCCCAGTGCCTGCGGGTCCTCGGCCTCGAAGGCCTGGTACGGCACGCCGGTGCTTTCCAGGAAGCGATGCAGCGCGATCTCGGGCACGGTCTCGGAGAGCTCGGTCTGCTCGGAATCGTGGATGCTCGCGCTGTTGACCGAGCGGATGTAGAGCCAATAGACGTGTACGCGGGCGCGACCGAGCGCTGCGGCGAGCCGGGTGCGTACGTCCGGATCGAGCCTCGAGCCGCCGTCCGAGACCAGCATCACGACCCGGGCGCCGAGGTAGGGGCGCGGTTCGAACAATCGGACCGCAGCTTCCAGAGCACTGCCGATGTTCGTTTCGCCCAGGCCACGGCCGACGTTGTGCGCGGAGATGGCGGCCTGGATGGCTTCGGGTGCGCTGCTGAAATCGAGCACCTGCATCGGGCGTGCGCTGAAGATGAACAGCGCGAACGCATCGAAGGGGCGGGCGTGGGTGAAGCGCGACAGCAGTTCGCGCGCTAGGCTGCCTTTCGAAGGTCCGGTGATGTCGGCGCGATTGCCGATGTTGGCCTGGTTGCCGAAGGGCTGGTCCATGCTGCGGCTGCGGTCGAGCAGGATGACGATCTCGGCGCCTTCGCCGACTCGCGTCACGGTCGTCGGTCCGCGATAGGGTCCGGCGAGGCCCACCACGGTGGCGCCAATCGCGAGCGTCGCGATCAGGCGCAGCGCGAGGTCGAGCGCATCGGAGAGTCGATCGCGCGGCAGCAACGCGAGCCAAGCGTGGCGCGGCAGATTTCCGGACGTGGACCACCAGGGCAGCAGCGCGAGCGGCAACAGGACCAGGACCCACGGGAACGACAGCTCGATGCCGTTCATGATCGGCTGCGCCCGGTCGCGAGCTCGCATTCGGCCAGTGCCTGTGCGAGGGTACGCAACGCCGCGGGTGCCGGCAGTGCGGCGGGTTGCTCGGCATAGAAGAACGTGCCCGAGGCCGTGAAGAAGGCGCCGATCTCGTCGCGCAAGGACGCAAAGGCGGGCCGCGCGGCGAAAAAGCGCTCCAGGGTCTCACCCGTCACGACGAAGCCGGCACTTTCGTCGAACGCGCGATGCAATCGCCGGGCGCGCTCGGCCTGCAGCTCCGTGGGCGTGGCGTCGCCGAGGCGCACGATAGCTGTTCGCGCACGGGCGAACGGGCGATGTGCGAGCAGGTTGGTCGGGAGCCAGCCTTGCGCCCAGGCGAACCAGCCGGCCAGCACGAACGTAAGCACCGCCAGACCCAGCAGGCGTGCACGCATCCACCCGGTCGCCACGTGTGGTGCCGGGAAGTCCGGCTGGAGTTCTTCGAGTCCGTCACGCGCGAGCACCTCGCTGGGCGTGAGCGGCGATACCGTGAGCGGGATCTCTGGCAGCAACACCGCCAGGTCGTTCGCCCCTTCCTTGCGGAAATGCACCGCCAGGGGTGGCGTCTCGATGGTGCGGACCGCGGGAGCGCTGTTGACCACGAGAAAGTGAACGTGGATGCGATGTCGGTTGCCGGTTTCCGGATCGAGCGTCGCGCCGCGAAGTTCGAGGAAAGCACCCACGCGGCCGGGCTTTGGGAGGCCGGCGGGATCGGGCGCGTAGCCGGCCGGCAGGTCGACCGACCCGTCCAGGGTGATGTCGTCGCCGATCACATGACCGAACTGCCGGATGGGCGTGACGGTGAATTTCATCGGCTCCGCCGCGGACGCACCCCCCGCGGCGAGCAGCCACAGCGCCATCATGGCGCGCGCGAGGCTACGCTGCGCGATTCGCATCCTCGGTACCCCCGAGGAAATGGCGTGTGAGCCGATCGGGATCGAAGGTCCCGTCGATGAAGACCGGCTCCAGGCCGTGTTGTCCGAACGCGGCACGCAGCTCGGTGCGACGTTCGCGGAGTGCCGTACGGATGCGTTCGACTACGCGCGGACGTAGCCAAAGGAAGCGGCGCGCAGCGCTCTCGCTGTCGCCGACGTCGATGAATCCTCGCAGGGGAACGCTCGCGACGGATTCGGCTTCGCCCCAAACGACGAGCGGTACGACGAAATGCCCGGCGAGGGAGTCGAGCAGCTTATGCACGGCATCGAGTTCGAAATGGAAATCCGATGCGAGCAGCACGAGCGAGCGCCGCCGGCCGAGCAGATGAAAGGCGTCGAGCAGTCCCTGGGCGCCGTCACCGTCGTACGGCAACTGCCCGAGCAGTTCCACGAGGCGGGTACCCGCGCCCCGCGAATGCGTTGCGGGACGGAACAATGCATCGCGCACCCGTTGATCGGCAGCGACGAAGCCGAACGGATCGCCGGCGCGCCACGCCGACACGCCCGCACTTTCGACGAGCCGCGCCACCGCTTCGCGTTTGTCCACCGCCGCCATGGACGCGGACACGTCCGCGATCACATACAGCGGGATCGAGATCCGTTCGCTCATGTTGCGAACGAGCCACTGGCCGAAGGGATCGGTGAGGCTCCGGCGCAAATCCAGGCGGCGCGGATTCGGGCGGCTCAGCAGCGATTGCAGCCCGAGGAACGCGCCCGTCCCACCGTCCATGCGGCTCGGATGTGCTCCCGGACGAATGCCGCCCGGCCGGCCAGGGACGCGGTACAGGAACTCACCGCTGCGGGACGCCGCCATCGCTAGGGCGCTGGCGTGTGCGCGAAGGCCTGTGCGAACAGTTCGCGCACGATGCCGGCGCGGCGCAGCTCGTAGGCCGGTTCGAAGAAGACGCGATGGGCCATGGTCTCGAAGAACACGGCATGGAGATCGCGCGGTTCCACGTACTCGCGTCCATCCAGCCACGCATGGGCGCGGGCCGCCCGCACGGCGAGGCTCATGCCGCGCGGACTGGCGCCGCCGAGAATCAGCGCCCCGGTGTCCACGCCGTCGATGGTGATGCCATGTTCGTGCGGACGCGCGACCGTCTGCCACAGGCGGTGCGCATAGCGGCGCAACACGTCGCCGACCTGGATCGAGTCCTGGATCGTCGCTGCGATGTCGTTCAGCGCACGATAGTCCACGAGCGCCTCCGGTATGCGCGCGATGAGTGCATCGACGTCGTGGAACGCGGTGTCGAACATCAGCGCGAGCTGATCGCTTTCCTCGCGTGGCGCCTCGATGCCCACTTCCATCATGAAACGGTCCTTGGCGGCGGAAGAGATCTCGAAGGTCTCCTCGCGCTCGACGCGGTTGCGGTCGGCGAAAACGGTGAGATGGGGAAAGCGGAACTCGCGGTCGAAGGCGGAGGCGCTGCGCTCGGCCATCACGCGCAGCAGCACCGAGTGCACCTGCGGTCGTGCCCGGTTGATCTCGTTGAAGAACAGCACGGCGAGCGTGTCGCTGTCGCGTACCAGCGGACCGGGATCGACCCGCGGCCGGCCGTCCTCGCCGATGTAGGTGTAGTAGAGGAGGTCGGCGGGCATCAGGTCCACCGTGCCCTCGATGCGGCTGAACGCGCCGCCGACCGCGCGCGCGAACGCCCGCAGCAACGTGGTCTTGCCCACGCCGACGTCGCCTTCGAGCAGCACGTGGCCGCGTGCGAACAGGGCCGTGTCGATCAGGCGCACCGCGCGTCGCTGTCCGACCACGACTGCGTTGACCGCATCCTCGATCGCGATCGCCCTGGCACGCCAATCGGCGAGCATGTTGTCGTTATGGCTCATTCGGTTGCGCGTGGCTGCGGGATGCACCGCGGCGGCGATGCTGGCATGGGCGCCGTGCGAGGGTCAAGCCGCACTGCCGCAGTCGGGCTTCCCGGCGCCACGGGCTACAATCGCGGCCGGGACCGCCTTCGAGACCTCGTCCCGCTCGTCCTCGAGCAGCAAACCGGACCGTTCATGGATATTCGAATCGACCCCATCACCGACGACGGTCCCGTCCGTCTGCCCGAGCCGCTACCCTTCGGGCGCATCTTCACCCGCCGCATGTTCACCGAGCGCTGGGACGCGACGCGCGGCTGGCATGACGCGGTGATCGGCCCGTACCGGCCGCTCATGCTGGACCCGGCTGCGCAGATCCTGCACGCGGGCCAGGCGATCTTCGAAGGCACCAAGGCCTACCTGCGGCCCGACGGCATGCTCAATCTGTTCCGCCCCGATGCGAATGCGCTGCGCTTCAACCGTTCCGCCGAACGCATCGCGATGCCGGCATTGCCGGTGGACCGCTTCGTCGAAGCCATCGAGGCGCTGGTGCGCCTCGAGCATGCGTGGGCTCCGCGCGGCGATGGCGCGTCGCTCTACATCCGGCCGGTGATGTTCGCCGCCGAACCCACTTTCGAAGTGCGGGCCGCACGCGAGTTCATGCACTACGTCGTGCTGAGCCCGGCCGGCCCGTTCTTCGCGTCCGGATTCCAGCCGGTGGCCGTCGTGGTTTCCGAAGAACACATTCGCGCCGCGCGTGGCGGCACCGGTGCCGCGAAAACGCCGGGCAATTACGCGGCCAGTCTGTCTGCCATCGAAGGCGCCCGCGCTCGCGGCTACCAGCAGGTGCTGTGGCTCGATGCGGTCGAGCGCCGATTCGTGGAAGAGGCCGGGGCCATGAACGTCGCATTCGTCTACGACGGTCGCGAGATCGTCACGCCGGCGCTGTCGGGCAGCATCCTGCCCGGCATCACCCGCGATTCGATCCTGCGACTCGCACCCGACCTCGGATTCCCGGTGCGCGAAACGCGCCTCGACATCGATACGATCGTGGCGGACGTGGATGCAGGCCGCATCACCGAAGCGTTCTGCATGGGGACGGCCGCCGTGGTGGTGCCCATCGGGCGCATCGGTCATCACGGTGCCGACCATGTGGTCGGCGATGGCGCCGCGGGGCCGGTGGCGCAGCAACTGTATCGCGCGCTCACCGATATCCAGTATGGCCGTGCCGCCGATCCCTACGGCTGGACGCGGGTGATCGACGTTCAGGCGCCCGCACGCGAGCGGGCCGTCGCATGACGCACTGAGCACATGCGTCCGGCTGCGATCGCCACATCGATCGGCATCCTGCTCGGGAGTCTCGGGGCAGGAGCCGCGAACGCGCCGCAACCGGATCCCGCAGCCCTGCTGGGCGGTGAAGCGACGATCGTGGATGCGGGCGAGTTGGCTTATCGCCAGCCGGTCGCAACGCTCGATGCCGAGCAACGCAAGCGCTTCCAGGCCGGGCGCACGCTGTTCGACACGCGCTGGGTGATCTTCTGGTTCGAGCAGGGCGAATGGGGTGCGGGACCGACCTTCAACGCCAAGGGCTGCGGCGACTGTCACGTACGCAGCGGCCGTGGTGCGCCTGTGGCAGGCGGAGCAGGTGCGCATCAGATGGTCGTGCGCCTGAGCCTCCCGGGCGCGAACGAATACGGCGGACCCGTGCCGCATCCCGTCTACGGCGACCAGATGCAGACGCGGGGCGTCGAACGTGTGGTGCCGGAGGAGGGCAGCGTCGACGTGAAATGGATCGAGTCGCCGATTGCGTTGGCGGACGGTGAGACGCTGACGCTGCGTCACCCTCAAGTCTCGTTCCGCGATCTCCAGTTCGGTCCACTGGAGGATGCGATCCTCGTTTCACCTCGCGCGGCACCTGCGCTCGTGGGCATGGGCCTGCTCGATGCGGTGCCCGAGAGCACGATCGTCGCGCTGGCTGAACGCGAGCCGGTGGATGGGATCCGCGGACGGCCGAACCGTGTCTGGGATTTCGCGACGCGACGGGCGGCGATCGGCCGCTTCGGTCACAAGGCGACGCACACGACGCTGCGGCAGCAGGTGGCGGCCGCGTTCTCCGCGGACATCGGTGTGAGCAGCGACTACTTTCCCGAACAGAACTGTCCCGGACCGCAAGGTGCGTGCCGCGATCTGATGCCCGCGGGCAAACCCGAACTGGGGCAGGTGCGCTGGGCCGCCGTGGAGACGAACCTGCGCGGCGCAGCCGTGCCGGCACGACGCGATCTCGACAATCCAGTGGTGCAATCGGGCGAGCGACTGTTCGCGCAGGCGCGCTGCACGGTGTGCCACGTGCCCGAACTCAAGACCGGCGAAGTGCCCGGCTATCCGTCGCTGTCGAACCAGGTGATCCGGCCGTACACGGATCTGCTGCTGCACGATCTCGGCGAAGGTCTCGCGGATCATCGTCCCGATTTCCTGGCGAACGGTCGCGAGTGGCGCACGCCGCCGTTGTGGGGCATTGGTTTGACCACGCAGGTGAACGGCGTGGCCACCTATCTGCACGATGGCCGGGCCAGGACGCTTGCCGAGGCGATCCTCTGGCACGACGGCGAGGCGCGGGTGTCACGCGAAGCCTTCCGTGCGATGGCGAAGGACGACCGCGAGGCGCTGCTCAGGTTCCTCGGATCGTTGTAGGAGCGACAGCCCTCGCCGGGCCGCCCCCGGGGGTGGTCAGTTCAGCAGTCCGCTTCGCTGATCCAGCCTGCCGGCTTGCCGTTCACGTCCAGCACCTGGGTGGCGGTCTTGCAGCCGGGCGGGGCCTTCGCGCCGAGGTGATAGACCGGTCCGGAAGGCGGCAACTGCTCGGCGGGATCGCGGGCTTCGAATCGAACCACCTTGTGGCCCTCGACGCGTGCCACGCAGACCCACTCCTTGAGGTTCCAGTCCACCAGCCGCGCGCCGATGGATCCCTCCTCTTCGACCGGCCACACGACGAGGATCTTGCCGATCTTTACCGATGACTCCTCGCGGCACGCGCGCAGGGCACTCTGGTATTTCGACAGCTCGCGCGTCCAGCCGCGCCCCGCGGTCGCGATGGATTCCGGCGGCAGCTCGACGTTCTTCGCGACCGCTTCGCCGGGATAGTCGGGCCGCGATTCCAGCGCCGAGATCTGGCTTTGGTAGCGGCCATCGAGGCAGGCGGGCGGATCGCTTGCCTTGCGGCAGTCGTTGCGACTCGCCCACCAGGCGCGCTGTTCGTCCTCGAGCGACTTGCGACCCTGGCCGCTCAACACCTTGAGCATGCGCGAGTATGCGACCGCGAGTTGCAGGTCGAGCTCCGAGAGACGCTCCGAACCGCAGATGGTCTTCTCCACCCAGCTCGTCGCCTTGCTGCACAGGAAGCTCGGCGTGGCCGCATGCGCGCCACTGCAGGCGAGCGCGAGCGCCAGGCAACCGATGTGAATCTTCCGCATGATCTCTCCTTCAGGGGCGCCGGACGCGATCGTTGCGTACGAGGTAGCGGCCGTCGAAACGGATGGGCAGCGGTTCTCCGCCGAGTTCCAGCGCACCCGCACCGCGGCGTTGTGCATGCACGTGCAGGTGAGGCTCGTCCGTGTTGCCGGAGTTCCCGACCGCGCCGACGATATCGTCCACCATGACGCGTTGACCGGCCTGCACTGTAACGCTGCCGCGCTTCAGATGCGCGAGCAGCACCATGAAATCGCCGCAATCGAGCATGACGCGGTTGCCTGCTGCATTGCGCAGGTCTGTGTGCGGCGGCGAGAGATCCGGCAAGCTGTTCTCGATCTGCGACACCTTGCCGGCGCACGGCGCATGCACCGGCAAGCCGAAGATGGCGTAGCGCGACGGGTCCGAGGGCAGGATTCCCGTGGCGCGGATACCCGCTGCATTCACCGCGACGATGTCCACTGCGTAGGACTGCCCGCGGACCGGCGCGAAGCGTGGGTCTTCGCGCGTTTCGATGTGCGCATTGATGTGCTCGCTGCTGCCGCCGTTGGCCACGACGAATCGGCCATCACGCAGAGGAAAGGCGAGTTCCACCGATTCCCCCGCGGGCAGCGAGCGGCCGGCCAGCGCCTGGGCCCACACCGTGATGCAGGCGAAGGCAGCGAGAGCGATGCCGGCGATTCGCAGGCGCGCGGCCTTCGACGCGGGCCAAACGTCGCGATCGCGTGCATGCCGGATCGCACGAAGGCCGGCGGCAATCCAGCCGGCAACGTAGATCCACAGCAGCCAGACGGGCAGCGCGAACCAGAAGCCCACGAGCGCAATGCCCAGCAGCCAGGCGCCCGCAAGCGCCGTCACCGCGAACGCTTCCGCACGGTTTCCGAAGCGCGCGGCAGCGAGCCACGCGAGCAGCGCGAGGGGAACGACGACCTGCAACAGCGCGACCATGACGATCAAAATCATGGAGTCGCCGCCGGACGTATGATCGACGCATGAGCGATGCCGCCAGCCTGTGGTCCCTCGATCCGGCCGAACATGGCGCTACGGTCGTCGCGGGTGTCGACGGCTGCCGCGGCGGTTGGGTGGTCGTGCTCGCGGCGCACCCTGGCGAGAGCCACCAGCCCGCGGCGATGATGGTGCATCTGTGCGCGACCTTCGGCGAAGTGCTTGGCCTTGCGGAGCAGCCGGTCGTCATCGCCGTCGACATGCCGATCGGGCTGAACGACCGGTTCGCCGAAGGCGGAAGGCGGTGCGACCAGGATGCAAGGCGATTGCTCGGGCCTGGCTGGACCGCCAGCGTGTTCAGTCCTCCCGCCCGCGCTGCGCTCGACGCACCGGATCACCAGGAGGCCATGCGGCGCCAGGGCGGGGGCTTGTCGATCCAGTCCTTCAACATCGCACCGCGCATCCGCGAAGTGGACGCACTGATATCGCCGGCCACGCAGGCTCGCGTGTTCGAAGCGCATCCGGAGCTCGCGTTCCGCCACGTCAACGGTGGCCGGGCATTGGACGCGCGCAAGCACACCGAGGCCGGCCGGCGCGAGCGCATTCGACTGGTGCGCGAGATCTTCGGCGAGCGGCTTCCCGACGCCATGGCGGCGCGGCGCCAGCTGGGTGCCACGGCCGTCGGGATCGATGACGTACTGGATGCCTGTGTCCTTTCGCATGTGGCATGGCTGATCCGGCGCGGCGAGGCCTATCGTGTTCCTGCGATGGAACCGCCGCGCGACGCACGCAACCTGCGCATGGAAATCTGGTTCTGAAACCCGTCGATATTGCCGCGTTTGCGCCATTCGGTCAGTGGGGTGTTCGGAAGTCTGGCGTGCGGCGTGGGTACGGTGTCCGGAAAATCTTCCGATTCGGCATTTTCGTTCGTCGTCCGGCGGCAACGGTGTTGACGCCGGACGAAGGGTCGGACATTGACACGAACGCGTCACGGCCGGAACTTCTCCGAAGATCGCGCAAGAACCGCGACCGTAGCCCATTGATCGAGGCCATGCCGCCCGGCGGTCGGGATTCGATCGACGACGGTACCGGTCTGGCCCGGTTTTCGCAGGCTCCGGTGGCCATTGTGTCCGTTCGGGCACGGCACGGGAGTCCGCATGAACAAGGCAATCATCGGCGCAGGCGTCTTCGCCGCCGTAGCGGGAACCGCATGGGCCGGCGGTACCTGGTGGAGTTCGACGCTGACCGAGGAAGGGCTGCGCGACTATGCCATTCAGATCTCCGCGGACCCGGCCATGATGGTCGACATGAGCGTGACCAGCTACGAGCGTGGTCCGCTGGTGTCCCACGCGGTGTCCCGGGTCGCGATGCGCGGCACGCCGGGCCTCGCGGTGGAACTGGAGCATGCGATCGAGCACGGTCCGAATCCCTCGTTCGGCTGGAGCCGGATCACCACCACCGTGCGATGGCCCGAGGCCATGCGTCCCGCGCTCGCCTACTACTTCGAGGGCAAGGTGCCGGTGACCCTGGTCACGAACGTCGCCTTCGACGGTTCGGCGCGCACCGACGTGCTGTCGCCCGCCTTCGAGAAGGCTCCCCAGGACCAGTCCACCGGCACGGTGGTGTGGGGCGGAATCACGGGCAGCATCGATCATCCAGGCAAGGACCGCGTGCGGAGCGCGCTTGCCATGCCGCGGTTGGCCCTCGATACACCGGGCGGCAGCGGCCAGCTGAACGGGCTCACCCTCGCGGCGGACTGGAATACGGCGGGACCCAACAGCCTGCACTGGACCGGCTCTTCGTCGCTCGCCATCGCCGAGGCCGGCATCACATCGATGTTCGGCAGCTATGCGGTGAAGGACATCACCTTTACCGGCTATCAGAAGGACCAGGGCAAGACGCTGCTCGCCGGTTATGTGGCGACCGTGGCCGGCGGTGAAATGCTGAGCGGCGAACGTCGCCAGCCGCTGTTCCACAACGCGGGACTCGAACTGGAGCTCGCCGGTATCGATCGACAGGCGCTGGCTCAACTGCTCGACGGCACTTCGAAGCTGGGTCGCATGAAACTCGCGCCCGCGGAGCAGATGACGAAGACGATGGATCTGGTTGCGCATGCGTTCGAAGCGATGGCCGCGCAATCGCCTTCGCTCACGCTCAAACGCCTCGGCGTCGAGACGCCGCAGGGCATGTTCGCGGCGACCGGCACCGTCGACGTCGGCCCCGCGGCGGCCGGTGCCGACCCCAAGGATCCGAACGCCTGGCGCGAACGCATCCGCGGCAGCTTCGCGGTGGAAGTGTCGCCGGGTCTCGCGCGCCTCGCGTTGCAGAAGCAGTCCACGCCCCAGGCCTATGCTGCGCTGGCGCGTCCGGGCGAGAAGATCGATCCCGAGGCGCTCCAGGTCATGGCCGGTCACTTCGCCGACAAGCGGTTGAAGCAGTTGGCCGAGAGCGGTGCGCTGCGGATGAAGGGCGAGAACTATCTGGTGGAGATCGAACTCAAGCACGGCGAATTCATCCTGAACGGCCTGACGCGCGAGCAGTTCCTGGTCGCGATGGCCGAGCAGGACAGGACACAGGCGCCGGTGATCGGCGTGGCGCCGAACGCCGCTCGTTGATGTCGGCGGCGCGCGCTCGCGCTCAGCTCGCGCGCCGTTCCACCTCGCGCAGGAAGTCGCCGACGACTTCGAGATAGCGTTCGGTTTCCTCGAGGTGTGCGGTGTGGCCGCTGTGTTCGAACACCACGACGCGCGAGCCGGGGATGCCGCGCTGCATGGTCTGCGCGCATGTCGGCGGGATTTCGTCGAAACGGCCGACAGTGATGAGCGTGGGGACGCGGATGTCGCCGAGCCGGTCGATGCGGTTCCAGTCGCGCAGGTTGCCGATCACGATGAACTCGTTCGGCCCGTTCATGGTGTCGTAGACCGCGTTGCCGTCGAGGTTCCGGACGGTTCGCTGCAGCGCGTCCGGCCAGGGATCCAGCCGGCACAGGTGGCGACGATAGAACTCGGTGACGGCCGCCTCGTACTCGGGGTTGCGCCAGTCGCCGGCAGCCTCGCACCGCTGCATCGCCTCGACCATTTCGGGCGGTAGTTGCGCCTTCAGTTTGGCCGCTTCGGCCACGAACTGCGGGATGCTCGCGGACGTGCTGGCGAGCGTGGCGCTGACGATGCCCCGAGGTTGCGAGATCAGGTACTCGATGCCCAGCCAGCCGCCCCAGGATTGTCCGAGCAGATGGATGCGGTCGAGGCCCAGCGCGGCGCGCACGGTGTCGATCTCGCGCACGAACCGATCGATCCGCCAGAGCGATCGATCCTCTGGTTGGTCCGATCGCCCGCAGCCCAGTTGATCGTAGAAGATCACTTCCCGGTCGCGCGCCAGGCCTTCGAGCGGTTCGAGATAGTCGTGCCCCGCACCGGGGCCGCCATGGAGCAGCAGGAGCGGGATGCCGCCGCTGCCCACGCGGCGATACCACACGCGGTGACCATCGACGGGAATGAAGCCCTGCTCGTCGCGCACCGAGATCTACCGGATGAACTCGCGGCTCACCGACCGGAACAGGTCCGTCCCTGCTCGATGCAGCCATTCGAAGGCGACCATCTCCCGCGAGACGACGTCGATCCCGTGCTGGCGGAACCGCGCAATCGCGAGTTCGCGATCCTCCGCACGCCGCGAACCGATGGCGTCGGCAACGACGAAAACCTTCGTGCCGCGCGCAGAAAGGTCGAGCACCGTCTGCAGCACGCACACATGCGCTTCGGTGCCGGCGACGACCAGCTGCGGGCGATGCCACGCGGGGACGTCGTCGAAGCACCCGTCGGCCACGCAGGAAAAATGCACCTTGGTGCGCAAGCCTTCGGGCGGCAGAACGGCGGCGAGCTCCGGCGCCGTGTGCCCGAGTCCCTGCGGATACTGTTCGGAGGCGATCACGGGGACGTCGAGCCGTTGCGCCACCTGCGCCAGCCAGATGCAATTGGCAAGCACGCGCGGCCCCTCGTGGATCGCCGGCAGCAGGCGCGACTGCACATCGACGATCAGCAGCGCCGAGGTCCCGGCGCGGATCAACATGCTCACTTGCCGAGGAACGGATTCATCAGCTCGCGCATGCGCGGCAGCGTCTTCGCGCCCCAGAGCTTCGCGCGCACGACGCCTTCGCGGTCGATCACGAACGCAGTGGGCGTCGGGTAGCTGCGTTCGAAACCGGTCTCGTCCAGGTCGCTCGCCATCGCCCCCTGGAGGTTGTAGATGCCGAGCATGCGCGCGACGCGCGGCTTGTCCTCGGCGCGGTCGACGCCGATCACGAGGATGTCGAAGCCGCGATCCTTCATGTCGTCACGGTACGTCTCGAGAGTGCCGATCTCGTACGCGCAACCCTTGCAATAGCTCGAGTAGAAGTTCACCAGCACGACCTTGCCCTTGTAGTCGGCGAGATCGAACTTGTCGCCGGAAACGAGCGTGCCCTTGAGCGGCGGTGCCGGTTCGTCGATCTCGATGGCGGCCGCCAAGGCGACGAGAGGCAACCACAGGATGGCGACCAGGAACAGGCGCGCTACACAAGGCATGGGTCGATGTTCCCTCAGGTCAGGCTCGCGGGATCGAGCTGGCCGCGCGCCACGAGATCGCGGAAGGACGACAACGTGCTGCGCATGCCGGTCTCGAGCCCGATGCGCCCATAGTCGCCGAGATAGGCGCGCAGCGGATCGTCGGACAGATCCATGGGGTAGGGCAGGGGTTTGCCCGAGCACGTGACCTTGGTGGCAGGTTCGAGCCGTTTCAGCAGCGCGATGGAATTCTCGACGGTTTCGGAGACGCCGTTGATGTCGAACACCGGCGCGCCTTCGCGCTCGCGCGACACCGCTTTCAGGAACGCGCTCGCCACTTCTCCGGCGTGCAGCCAGGACACCGGCCCGATGAACGGGATGTCGTAGCCGCGTCCGCCGATGGTCGCGAGCAGGGCGACGGTGGTCTTCGAGCTCTGTCCCTGGTCGCGGCCGACGCCGTAGACCACGCCCGGACGGAAGCCCACGCTCGGTACTTTCCAGTCGAGCCAGTAGACCTTCGCGGTCTGCTCGTTGCAGTACTTGTAGGCGCCGTAGAGCGTCGCCCCCCATTGGCTGTCGGGAAATGCGCCGAGCGCACCGATGGAGCTCGCGTAGGCGACGCGCTTGATGCCGAGCGCTCGTGCCGCTTCGAATACGTTGACCGTGCCAACGACGTTCACCTGCGCGCCCGCCACCGGATCGGCCTTGCAGAACGGCACCTGCAACCCGGCCAGATGCACGATCGCTCTGGCGCCGGTGGATTCGACGACCTCACGCACGCGCTTCGTGTCGGCGATGTCGCCGGTCAGCCAGCGCACGCGCGCGATGTCCGCATCGGACATCAGCAATCGTGGCCTGCGCGTGTCCTCCTTCAGGTCGAAGGCGATCACGGGAACGCCCGCGCGTACCAGCAGGGCGAGCGCCCAGCTGCCGATGCAGCCGCCGGCGCCGGTGACGAGAACGGGGCCGTCGTAGTCGGCGGCGCGGACGGGAAAATGGTCGAGCATTTCAGGCTCCCTGTTTCATCGGCAAGGTCGGATCCTGCGCCCACTCGGACATCGACGCGTCGTACACCCGGACGTCCGGGTGGCCGAGCATCGTGAGGACGAGGGTGGCGCTGGTCGCGGCGATGCCGCCGCCGCAGTAGGTGATGATCTTTGGTTTCGCCAGCGGAGCCGCGAACATGCGACGCAGTTCGGCGGCCGGCTTGAACACGTTGTCCGCATCGACGACGTTCACGGCGGGCAGGTTGATGCTGCCCGCGATGTGGCCCAGCCGGCCGTATACGGTGCCGCCCGTCCCGGCGTGCTGCTCCGGCCGCAGCGCGTTGAGCGTGCAGACGTCGCCGGCACCGATGGCGGCGAGGACGTCATCCTTGTCGGCAACCAGTTCGGGACGAAAGCGCGATTCGAAGGTGGCCGGCTTGCGAGCTCGCCCGGCACCGGATTCGACGGCACGGCCTTCCGCCTGCCATTTCTGGAAACCGCCGTTCAGGACCGCCGCGTTGTCATGGCCGAAAACCCGCAGCGTCCACCACAAGCGCGTGGCCCACCAGTGGTTTGCCGTGGCGTAACAGACCACGAAGGTGTCGTTGCCGATGCCGAGCCGTGCCATCGCCGCAGCGAAGTGTTCCGGCGAGGGGAGCATGAAATGGAGGCCTGGCGCCTGGGCGGGGTCGGACAACTCCGCGTCGATGTCCACGAACTGCGCACCGGGGATGTGTCCGGCTTCGAAATCCGCACGCCCGGACACGACGTTGTAGGGCGTCGGCGGGGGCGGCATCAGGTGGGTGGTGCCGTCGAGCAGGACGATCCCGGGATCGCCCAGGCGCCCGGCGAGCCAGTCGGTCTCGACGACCAGTTGGGGGTGAACTAAACCTGAATTCATGGCGGGAGCTCCGAAAGAGGCCGCATTCTCGACTGCCTGTCCCATTGCCGCAACGGCGGGACGAAGATCGCCGAGAACCGCGCCGAAAAAGGCGTTTGCGGACCGGAATCCATCGGATGTCGCGCGCTATTTCGCGGATTCGTCAGGGTTTTCGAACTCCGGAGTGGACAGCGGGGCGCTCAATTGGGTTCAATAACGCTTTTGCGACGATGCGACGGCGGCGCACGATCAGAAGCGCGACCGCCGCGGTTCTATAAGAATCTGAGGGGATCAGGGCCATGGACGACCAGACCGCGGCATTCGAGAAGCGCTACAACAATCGCGCGGCGGTGACCGATTTTGCCCAGTATCTCGACCGCTGGGGCCGCCAGTCCAAGACCGCGCGCGACGAGCTCGACTGCGACCTCGACGTGGCGTACGGCGACCATCCCATGGAAAAGGTGGACATTTTTCGGGCGGAAGGCCGTTCTCGCGCGTTGTTGATGTTCATCCATGGCGGCTACTGGCGCTCGCTCGACAAGCGCGACCATTCGTTCCTGGCCAACGAGTTCGTCAAGCTCGGTGTCACGGTGGCGATGCCGAACTACGCGCTCTGTCCCTCGGTGAAGCTCGACGAGATCGTGCGCCAGATGCTCAAGGCCACCGCCTGGGCCTATCGCACCGCAAGCCGCTACGGAGCCTCCGGGAACGCTTTGTACCTGGCCGGGCACTCGGCCGGCGGACACCTGGCAGCCATGATGCTGGCGGCCCAGTGGCCACGCTACGGGGCCGACCTGCCGGATCAGATCGTCGAGGGCGCACTGGCGATCAGCGGCGTGTACGACCTCACCGAGATCGTCCGGGTACCCTCCATCAACGCGGATGTGCGCCTAGACGAAGCTTCGGCTTTGCGGGCGAGCCCGGCCTTCCTGCCGCCGGCGACCCAGGCTCCTCTCTACCTCACGGTCGGCGGCAAGGAGATCGAGGGCTTTCACTACCAGCACGATCTGCTCAAGCGGCGCTGGGGCCCGGTGATCGCGGAGGACGTGCCCAGCCCCGACGATAACCACTTCAGCATCCTGGAAACCTTCGGCGACGGCCGGTCGGATCTGTTCAAGGCCACCTGCAGGATGCTGAAGCTGGCGTAGACACGGTCGTTTCGGTCGATAACGAAGGCCCCGCTCCGGCGGGGCCTTTTTCATTTCCGGGTTCCCGTTGCAGGCAGGTCGGAGACTGTGTATAAACACAGTATTAGTCTGCGAACGCACGATGGGAGCACCGAGCGGCTGGCCAAGGGTCGCGGCGCGGCGCTCAACCCCGAAGGCCGCTTCGAGTCCCTGCGACGCGAGGCCGAGGACGACGGCTGGCTTCCCGCGGAGGTGGAGGAGGGGCCGCCGCGGCTGGAAACCCACGTCACGGAAGAGCGCGCGAAGTCCATCCTTACCCGGAACGATTCACCGGATCTGCCGTTCTCGGTCTCGATCAACCCCTACCGGGGTTGCGAACACGGCTGCATCTACTGCTACGCACGGCCCAGCCATGCCTACCTCGACCTGTCGCCGGGGCTCGATTTCGAGACCCGGATCTTCGCCAAGGTGAACGCGGCCGAGTTACTGCGCCAGGAACTCGCCAGGCCCGGGTACCGGTGCGAATCCATCTCGATCGGTGCCAACACCGATCCTTACCAGCCGGCGGAGCGCGAGTACCGCATCACGCGCTCGATCCTCGAGGTGCTGGCGGCTTCGGACCATCCCGCGGCGATCATCACGAAGAACGCCATGGTCCTGCGTGATCTCGACCTGCTGGCGCCGATGGCCGAGAAGAACCTGGCCAAGGTGTTCCTGAGCGTGACCACGCTCGATCACGGCATCGCCCGCCGCCTCGAGCCGCGCGCGAGCAGTCCCACCCGGCGGATCGAGGCCATTCGGGCGCTGTCCGAGGCCGGCGTGCCCACGGGGGTCATGGTCGCCCCGATCATCCCGTTCCTGACCGACGATGGTCTCGAACGCATCCTCGAAGCGGCGGCCGAGGCGGGCGCGCGTTCTGCCGGGTACGTGCTGCTCCGGCTGCCCTACGAGATCAAGGAACTGTTCAAGGACTGGCTGCAGAACCACTACCCGCTCAAGGCCGAGCACGTGATGAGTCGCGTGCGGGAGATGCGCGCTGGTCGGGAGAACGATCCGGAGTACGGCTCGCGGCTGCGCGGGCAGGGACTGCTCGCGGAGTTGCTGGCGCAACGGTTCGAGAAGGCGTGCAGGCGACACGGGCTCAATACGGAGCGGATGGGGCTCGACACGACCCGGTTCCGGAGCGCGAAGCTGGCGGGGCAGATGGCTCTGTTCTGATCGCTCGCACCTGCGAGGCATAGGCCAAGGCCAGGTCTTTCAACACGAAGGACACGAAGGACACGAAGGGAAGAACGCAAGGTCGGGATTCGGGACCAGCGACGGGCATTTGCCTGTGCTTTCCTTCGTGCACCTTCGTGTCCTTCGTGTTGAATGCATTGGCGGTGCGATGGCCGTACAAGCCCTAGAATCCGACCCATGCTCCGCCTCTACTCCGCCGCGAATCTTCCCGAAGCCCACCTGCTGCGCCAGTTGCTCGCGCAGGCCGGGATCGAGGCGCACGTGTTCAACGAGAACGCGCAGAGCGGCATGGGCGAGATTCCGTTCACGCACGCGTGGCCGGAGGTGTGGCTTGCCGAGGCGACCGATGCGACACGCGCGCGCGAGATCGTGCAGAGTTTCGAGCGGCCGGCGGCGCCGCGTGCGGATGTCTTCTGCGCGACATGCCGGGAGCGCAATCCCGGCAACTTCGAACTGTGCTGGAGTTGTGGCACGGCCCTGTGACATGCCGCGCGGGGCGCGGGAGCGCCGCGCGATCCTGCAGGCCATCGGGGCACTGGGGGTCTCGACGCTGCCTGGTTTCCGCGTCGCTGCAGCTGCCGAGGAGAGCCGCGTGAGTCTCTACGTCGGAGAAGCGCTGGCGCGCTACGGTTTCCCCGAGGGCCATCCGCTGGGCATCGATCGCCAGGGCGCCTTTTTCCGTGAGACCGTCGCTCGCGGACTCGACCGGAAGGTCGACGTCGTCGCGCCCACCGGACCCGCAGCGCGCGCGGCGATCGAGAGGTTTCACACGCCGGCCTATGTCGACAAGGTCGCGCACGCGGAGCGCGACGGTTTGCGCCTGCTCGACGGTGGCGACACGCCGGTCTTTCCCGGAGTGTACGAGGCGAGCGCGATGGTGGTTGGCGCAGCGCTGGAGGGCGTCGATGCGGTGATGCGTGGTACGGTCAAACGCACGTTCCAGCCCATCGGCGGGTTGCATCACGCCGGGCGCGATCACGCCGCCGGCTTCTGCGTGTTCAACGACCTGGGGGTGGTGATCGAAACCCTGCGTCGCATCCACGGCGTGCGCCGCGTGGCCTACATCGACATCGACGTGCATCACGGCGACGGCGTGTACTACGCGTTCGAGAATGATCCCGATCTGATCTTCGCCGACATCCACCAGGACGGCCGCACGCTCTATCCGGGCACGGGCCACGCGCACGAGACCGGCAAGGGGGCTGCGGAAGGTACCAAGCTCAACCTGCCGCTCGCGCCGGGGTCGGGCGACGCAGCGTTCTTCCAGGCCTGGGAGCGCGTGGTTGCCCATCTGGAAAGCCATCCCGCCGACTTCTATGTCTTTCAGTGCGGCGCGGACGGACTCAAGGGTGATCCGCTCGCGAGCCTCGAATACTCGTCGGCGGCGCATGCGCAAGCGACCCGCAGTCTCCGACGACTCGCTGATGCCCACGCGCGCGGACGCCTGATGGCATTCGGGGGCGGCGGATACCTGCGGACCAATCTCGCTTCGGCCTGGAATGCCGTCCTGGCCGAATTGCTGATCGCCTGACGTCCCGCCGCACCATCGTGGGGCGAACCCCGGTCGGCCCGCACCGGGGCTTGGCGGGTTCGGTGATCGTTGGTCTGCGTTCAACCTCAAGTCGTTGATGTGCAAGCGTTCGATCGCTGGCACATCGGTTGCTGAACAGGGATGCCATAACGCGTTGTTCAACGGCGATTCGAGCGGGGCGAAGCGCGACAACAACACCTTGCGAGGAGAGGCGGCCTGCAAAGGGCTGCGGTGCACAGTCCGATGTCCTTCACCCAGTATCTCAAGACCATCGTCGGCAGTACCGAGGAGCCGCCGGGCCTCTCCGAAGGAGCAGCGCACGATCTGTTCTCCGCCATGCTCGACGGTGGCGTACCCGATCTTGAACTCGGCGCACTGCTCGCCACGCTGGCGATGCGTCGCGAGACCGCAGAGGAGTTGATCGGGTTCCAGCGGGCCACCGCGGAGCGCGTCTATGCGCTGGACGTTCCGGGCGACCGGCTGCGGCCGGTGGTGATTCCCGCCTATGGCGGCGCGCGCGAAAGTCCCAACCTGCTGCCGCTGCTGGCGTTCCTGCTCCAGCGTCTGGGCATTCCGGTGCTGGTGCACGGCACGCTCGAAGGCGGTGGCCGGGTCGCGGCCGCCTATGTCCTGCGCGAGCTCGGCGTGATGCCGTCGGTGAATCTGCGTGCGGCGCAGAACGCGCTGGTCGACGACGGGCTCGCGTTCGTTCCGACGGCGGTCCTGTGTCCGGGGCTGGCCGAACTGCTCTCGCTCAAGGGCCGGCTCGGCATGCGCTCCAGCGCCCACGTGATCGCGAAACTGATCGATCCGTTCGGCGGCGATGCCGTGCGGCTGGTCAGCGCTACTTCGCCGGAGCGCCTCGATGTGCTCGCGGAAGTCCTCGTCGCCACCGGCGCGCATGCGTTGCTGCTCAGAAGCACGGAAGGCGAACCGATCGCCAATGCCATCCACAGGCCTCGCATCGATCTGATCGGCGAAGGCTCGCGCCAACCCTTGTTCGAGGAAGAGCTGGGCACCGGCAAGGCCGTGCATGGATTGCTCATGGCGGTGGATGCGCCGGCCACGGCCGCGTGGATTCGCCGTGCACTCACCGCCGAGACGCCGCTGCCGCACCCGATCGTCAACCAGCTCGCCTGCTGCCTGTATGCGTGCGGTTACTCGGACAACATGAACCAGGCCAAGGCGATCGCAGCCGTGGAGGCAGGCGGGCTGTCGAGCGGATCGCCATTGCGCACCGGCAGCGGACGTATCGCACCGGCGGCACCGGTCTGAAGCGCCCCCGGCGCGGCGCCGATCGCGATGGGACCCTGCGATGGATGAACCGGGACGATTGGGTGCACTCGTTTTGCCGCCGTCCGCCGTGGTTTCGTCGGCAGCGCCCGCACGCACGGTGATCGGCCCGGTTCGTCTCGGCCCTGTCCCGGGCGTAGCGCCGTTGCAGTTGCGGATCGGACACGCGACTCGTGGTGGCGTGGGCAAGCTGAACGAGGATTTCTACGGGGTCGCCAAGGTGGACGAGTCCAGCGTACAGGCGCGTGGCCTCGCGCTCGCGGTGGCCGATGGCGTCAGCGGTGACGCCGGCGGTCGCGCCGCGGCGGAGACGACCGTGCGGTGCCTCGTCGAGGACTATTACGACACGGCGGCGACCTGGACCGTGGCACGTTCACTGGACCAGGTGCTGCGCGCCGTCAACGACTGGCTCGTGGCGGAAAACCTGCGCCGGCCCGATGGCGAAGGCATGGTGAGCACGCTGTCGATGCTCGTGTTCAAGGACGACTATTACCATCTCGCGCACGTCGGCGATTCGCGCGTCTATCGCCGGCGCGGCAGCGTGCTGAAGCAACTCACGACCGATCACACCTGGCCACGGCGCGACATGCGCCACGTGCTGCGGCGTGCCGTCGGTCTCGACACGCATCTCGTGGCCGAGTACGCCGACGGCGAACTGCGGGCGGACGACACGTTTCTCGTGGTGACCGACGGGGTCTGGGAAGTGCTGGGCGATCGCGTGCTGCACGAGATCCTCGACACGATCGCCGATCCTCAAGCCGCCGCCGAAACCCTCGTGACGCGTTCGCTCGAACGCCAGTTGCAGTACATGGGACGCAACGATGCGACCGCGGTCATCGCGCGCGTGGAGACCGTGCCCGACTGAGCGTCGCGCCGATGGTGCGATCGGTCGCAAACCCGCGTCGCGGATGGGGATTCCGGGGTTTTTCGTGCGTCCCCGGGTGAGGGCGATGCGCTACAATCCGCGACTCGCTGCAATCCCCGATCCCGCCAGGAGACCCGCATGGAACACACCCTGCCACCGCTGCCCTACGCCATGGATGCCCTCGCGCCGCACATCTCGAAGGAGACCTTCGAGTTCCACTACGGCAAGCATCACCAGACCTACGTCACGAACCTGAACAATCTCGTGAAGGGCACCGAGTTCGAGAACCTCGGACTCGAGGACATCGTGAAGAAGTCCTCCGGCGGCGTATTCAACAATTCCGCGCAGGTCTGGAACCACACGTTCTTCTGGAACAGCATGAAGCCGGGTGGCGGCGGCAAGCCGGCCGGCGCGCTGGCCGCGGCGATCGACAAGAAGTGGGGCTCCCACGATGCGTTCAAGGAAGCCTTCTCCAAGAGCGCGCTGGGCAACTTCGGCTCCGGCTGGACCTGGCTCGTGAAGAAGGCCGACGGCTCGGTCGACATCGTCAACACGTCGAATGCCGCCACGCCGCTTACGACCGGCGACAAGGCGCTTGTCACCATCGATGTCTGGGAGCACGCGTACTACATCGACTACCGCAACGCGCGCGCCAAGTTCGTCGAGACTTTCCTCAACGCACTGGTCAACTGGGACTTCGCCGCGAAGAACTTCGGCTGAGTCAGTTCCCGCATCCTCGCAGGGCCGCCCGTGGGCGGCCCTTTGTTTTCATATCGCCCTTCCCTCGCGCGCAGCGCGCGGGGGTAGGGCTGGGGATAGGGGCAGCAGTTTCGCGCAAATCGCCTGCCCCCTCCCTGACCCTCCCCCAGCACAGCTGGGGGAGGGGACGTACATGTCTTGCTCCCTTCCCTTGCGGGCAAAGCCCGTGGGGGAAGGGTCGGGGATGGGGGCACGCCCTACCGGCTCTTCACGATCGCCGCGATGCCCTCGACGCGATCGCCCGACTTGATGCCGTGCTTCGAGAACCAGCCGAGATTCACCTCCAGGGAATACGACGCCTCGGCCCTGGCGCCATGGCTCTCGAGGGTCTGCGGCGCCATGTCTTCGATGTTGATGATCCGTCCGTCGCGGTCGATGAAGGCGACGGAGAGCGGGATCAGGGTGTTCTTCATCCACATCGCGTGGAGCCCCGGCTGCTCGTAGACGAACAGCATTCCCTGGTTTTCCGCCATCGAGCGCCGGTACATGAGGCCGATGCGGCGGCTCTCGTCGGTGTCCGCCAGTTCCACGCGCAGCGCATGGCCCCGGATTTTCAGGGGAAAGGTCAGCAGCGGGTCGGACCGCGCCCACCCGGGCAGCAACAGGCCGCCCGCCAGGGCAGCCAGACTCACTAAAGCCCGGCGCCGGGGAGACGATAACGAGTCACTGGGTAGTGGGCTCAGCTCTGCCTTTTTCATGGTTTCTTCATTTTCCTCGATCCGCCGGCCGGACGGGCGGCGCGTTTCGTGGCCGTCATGGCTGCGTTCGCCCTGGCCCTGGGCGGCACTCGCGATCGGCCTCACCCTGACGTTCTGCGGGTGGGCCTTGCACCTCGCGCAGCGCGAGGAGGATACCCGGGAGCGGTTCTTCCGGCAGGTCGACGCGGCGCAACGTCGCTTCGATGGACGGCTGGCGGCCTACGAACAGGCCCTTCGAAGCACCGCGATATGGTTCGGCACGCGCGGTGGCACAGTCCGGGCGGAATGGCAGAACTACGTGACCGCCCTGGGCATCTTCGAGACGGCACCGGGTGCCCTCGCGATCGAATACCTGCCCGGGATCGAAACGGCGGCTCGCACGACCCATGAGAGGGACATGCGGACGACGGGATCCCCGGGCTACGCCATCCGGCCTGTCGGGACGGTCGATCTGTCCTACCCCGTGGCCTTCGTGGCGTCGCCCGACCCTCGAGCGCGCACGGCAATCGCGCTCGACCGTTTCGCCGATGCCCTGGGACGGGAAGCCATGCTGAGGGCACTGGCCACCGGCCGGCCTGCGTATACCTCCCATGCGCAATTCGTCACGGCGGGCGACGGGCACCAGGACGCCGAGTTCCTGCTGTTCCAGATGGTCCCGCGCGCAGGGCACGGGGCCGGACAGGCGGCGACGGTCGAGCAGGAGCCTCCGGCCTTCGTCGCCGCGAGGTTCCCGGTCGACGACCTCATGGCCGCGGTGTTTGCGGAGTGGCCGGAACTGCAGGTCGAACTGGTCGAAGGCAGTCAGGCCGATGCACCTCCGATCGCCGCGACCGCGTCGCCGCGGGTGGACGGGGCGCCGCGCCACCAGGTTTTTCGTACCGTGAGCCGAGGGGAAACCAACTGGGGCCTGCGACTGGCCACCAACCCGCGCTTCGAGGCGCGAACGCCGTCCGTGATCCCGGGCTGGTTGTGGCTCGGGTTGGTAGCGTCGCTCGCGCTGTTCTGCGCAGCGGGATTCGTGACGCACGGACGGAAGCGCGATTCCTCGGCACGGGATCGGCGCTTGGCCGGCATCGACGGGTCGGCCCTGGGAGTCGACCTGTCGAGCGTTCTCGATGCGATCCCGGCTCCGCTTGCGGCGAAGGATGCCAGCCATCGCTACCGGTTCGCGAACGCCGCGTACTGCGAATGGATCGGCATGTCGCGCGAATCGGTCGTCGGGCGCTCGGATGCCGAACTGTTCCCGGGTCAGGACGTCGGCACCTATACCGCGTCTGACGATCGCGTGTTCGCGAGCGGCATTCCGGCTCGCTACGATGGCACCTGCACGGCGAACGGTCATGTGCGTCACATGAGCGTGACCAAGTGTCGCTTCCTGGTGCCCGACGGCGAACCGCTCGTCCTGCTCACCATGGTCGACATCACCGAGGCGCGGCGCCTTCGGGAGACTTTGGCGCGGGAGCGTGATTTTCTCGATACCGTGCTCGATGCGCTGCCCTTCCCCGTGGCCGTGAAGGACCCTTCGCATCGCTTCCTGCATCTGAATACTGCCGCGCTGGAGGAAAACGGCTGGACCCGCGAGACGGTGATCGGGCTGAGCGACTTCGACGTGCATCCGCCGGAGACCGCGACGCGCTACGCCGCCGAAGACGATCGCGCGCTTTCGACCGGCGAGATCGTGGTCACCGAAGAGCGGTACCGTTTCCCGGACGGGCGAGAGCACTGGTACCTGAAGTCGAAGCGGGGGGCCGTACTGGGCAGCGGCGACCCGTTGTTGATCCTCAGCAAGCTCGACATCACGGCGCGCAAGCAGGCGGAGCTCGAAGCCGACGAAAGCCGGCGCTTCCTCGAGGCGATCGTGGATGCATTGCCGCTCCCGCTCGTGGTCAAGGACGAGCAGCATCGGTACGTGATGCTGAACGACGAGGTGCTGCGCATGCATGGCGTGGAGCGCGACACGCTCCTCGGACTGACCGACCGGGACGTGTTTCCGCCGGAGCAGGCCGAACGCAACTGGAGCCAGGATGCGGAGCTGTTCGCGACCGACGGCAGCCTGCGGGTGGAAGAGGATTTCAAAACCATCTCCGGCAACACGCACTGGGTCATCAAGAGCAAACGCGCGTTGCGGTTGCCGAGCGGTCGGCGCTACTTGCTCGCCTCGGTGCTGGACGTCTCCCCGCTGAAGCGGGCGGAGCAGGAGGCCGTGAACGCGCGTGCTTTCCTCGATGCGGTCGTGGAGGCGGTGCCCGTGGCCGTCTATGCCAAGGACGAGAATCGACGCTGGGTGTTCATGAACGAGGTGGGACGTCGCTTCATGAACAAGCCCGACGCGGTCTTCGTGGGACGCACCGATGCCGACTTCCGTACGCCCGAAGAGCTGGCGCGGATTCGCGCCGAGGACGACATGGTTTTCGGCTCGGGCAAGGAAGTGATGAGCGAGGACAGCTTCACCGTCGATGGACGGACGAAGTTCGCAGTGAAACGCAAGCGTCTGGTGACGTTGCCGGACGGACAACGCATCCTGGTGGGGGCGACGATCGATATCACCGAGCGCCGCCTCGCCGAGGAACGTCTGCGGGAGGTGGCGCGGCATGTGCCCGGCATGATCTTCCAGTATCGGGTACGTCCCGATGGCACGAGCCATGTGCCGTTCGCGAGCGAGGGTATCCGGGCCATCTACGGGGTCGGACCGGAAGAAGTCGAGGACGATGCTTCCAGGCTGCTCCACATGATCCATCCGGAGGACGTCGAATCGACTGCGGCGTCGATCCGGCAGTCGATGGAGACCCTCGAGCCCTGGCGGCACGAGTATCGGTTGACGCTGGCCGACGGACGCACCATCTGGGTCGAAGGCTATGCTTCGCCGCGCCGGAACCCGGACGGGTCGACGCTCTGGCACGGCTATCTCGCCGACAGCACACGGCGAAAGCAACGGGAACTCGAACTCGCGAACACGCGCGGACTGCTGTCGGCCGTGATCGAATCGGTGCCCCTGTCCGTCGCGCTCAAGGACGAGCAGTTCCGCATGATCGTCGTGGGCAGCGGTTGCTTCGATCTCCTGGGCGTTCCACCCTCGTACTTCCTCGGCCGCACCGACTTCGAGGTGTATCCCGAGGAGCAGGCGCGCCTCATACGTGCCGAGGACGAGGCCGTGCTCGCCTCCGCCGAGGGGATGCTGGAGACGGAATCGGAGCTGCTGCGGCCCGATGGCCGCAAGATCTGGGTGATGAAGCGCAAGCGTGCCGTGACACTGCCCGATGGCCGCCGCGGCGTCGTGTCGGCCACCTATGACGTCACGCCGCTGCGGGAGGCCGTACAGGAAGCGGAACGCAGTCGCCAGTACCTCGACTCCGTGCTGCGGGCGATACCCGTGATGGTGTTCGCCAAGGACCTCGAGCACCGGTGGGTTCTCCTGAACGAGGCGGGCGGCCGCTTCCTGGGCCGCCCCCACACGGAGTTCATCGGACGCACCGATTTCGACTATTTCCCGGAGGACCAGGCGCAACGATTCTGGGCGCAGGACGACCGGGTCCTGGAAGGCGGGGAGTCTCTCTCGCTCGAGGAGGAGTACATCACCGCGATCGGCGAGAAGCGCTGGGTACTCAAGAACAAGCACGCGGTGACGCTGACCGGCGGCGAACGGCTGCTCGTGGGCTCCCTGTGGGACATTACGGCGCAGAAGCAGGCCGAACTGGCGCTGCTCGAAAACAAGCAGTTCCTCGATGCCCTGGTCAACGCCATTCCCCAGAGCGTCTACGTGAAGGATGCTGCCGGTCGCTGGATCGTGGCGAATGCCGCGGTCTCGCGGATGATGGGGATCGAACGTGCGCGACTGATCGGCCGCACCAACGACGAGATCTTCGGACCGGAGAAGGGGCGCTTCCTCGACGGGCAGGACGAACTGGCACTCGCCGATGATCGTCCCATGGTGTTCGAGGGTCCGCCGGTCAATCCCAAGAGCCCGGACCAATGGCTGCTCAAGACCAAGGCCGGCGTCATGTTGCCTGACGGCAGTCGTTACCTGGTATGCGTGTCGACGGACGTGACCGAGTGGAAGGCGGTGTCACGCGAGGTGGAGCGCAGCCGCGAGTTCCTGCACGCCATGATCAACGCGTTGCCCAATCCCACCTACGTGAAGGACCGGCAGCATCGCTGGGTGGTGATCAACGACGCGTTCTGCACCCTGTTCGGGAAGTCGCGCGAGGAGTTGCTCGGCAAGTCCGACTTCGATTTCCTGCCGCCCGATTTCGCCGAGGCCGCGTGGGCGGAAGACGATCGGCTGTTCGCCTCCGGCCGGTCCGAGGTGTCGGAGTTGTTCGTGCAACCGCCGGGGGCGCCGGACGGTCGCTGGATGCTCAAGAGCAAGGCCCCGGTGACGCTCGCGGACGGCACCGAGTACGTCATCGGCAGCACCGTGGACATCCACGAACGCAAGCTCGCGGAACAGGAACTCATCGCGACCCAGACGCGATTGCGGGTGCTGAATGACCTGGCCTCGGCGATGGCGCGTGGCGTCGCGGTGGACGAAATCGTGCGGCTCGCGGTGGACCGGCTGCACGAGTGCTTCCCCGGGAAACGCGTCGTGCATGCGTTGATCGACGATGCCGGGAGGCTGGTCGTGGATTACGCGGGTCCTTCGCGGTCTTCGGTCCTGCAGCCGGGCTTCGTCCTGAATCTCGACGGCAACCCGGACCTGCTCGAACGCCTGCGCGGCGGGACGGTGACGGCGGTCGACGACTTCGCCGCCACGTTTCCGGGAAATGCCGCTGCGCTCGAAGCCGGTACGATCGGAGCGTTGCTCGTGGCGCCCATCCTCTGCGCCGGCCGGCTGCACGGGCTGCTGGCGGTGCTCGACGAGGCGCCGCGTCGCTGGGTCGATCAGGAAGCCGACACCGCGCGCGAGGTGGGCGAATACGTGGAACTCGCGGCGCTCAAGGCGGAGATCGAGGAGCGCAGGCGCGCCGCCGAACACGCCCTCCGTGACAGCGAATCGTTCCTGCAAGCGGCGATCCTGGCGGCGGACATCGCGCTGTGGTCCTGGGACATCCAGACCGGTGCCGTCTACATCTCGCCCCAGTCGAAGCGGCACCTGGGGTATGCGGACCACGAGATGGAGAATCTGTGGGATTCGTGGGAGTCCCGCGTCCATCCGGACGATCTTCCCGCTGCGCTCGCGAGCTTGCAGGATTCCATCGCTTCGGGCGCCGCGATCTACGAGGCAGAGTTCCGCATGCGGCACCGCGACGGCCGCTGGCTGTGGTTTCTTTCCCGCGCGAACATCGAGCGCGATGCTTCCGGCCAGGCGCTGCGCATGCTCGGTGGCCAGATGGACATCACCGAGTTCAAGCAGGCGCAGGAGCAGTTGCGCGGCCACCGCGACGAGCTCGAGCGGCAGGTCCGCAGCAGAACGGTGGAACTGGTCGCCGCGAAGGAAGCCGCCGAAACGGCGAACCAGGCGAAGTCCGAGTTCCTCGCCAACATGTCGCACGAGTTGCGCACGCCGATGCACGCGATCCTGTCCTTCGCCCGCCTTGGCGTGAAGCGGGTGGACGAAGCGGCGATGGACCGCCACAAGCTCGCACAGTACTTCGGGCGCGTGGATCAAAGTGCAGAGCGCTTGCTCGCGCTGCTGAACGACCTCCTCGACCTGTCGAAGATGGAAGCGGGCGGCATGACCTACGAGATGGAGCGCCATGACCTGCGGGCGGTCGTGAACGGCGTCGTGCAGGAGCACGATGCGATGGCGCACGAGCGAGGGGTGCGGCTCATCCTCGAGGCCGGCAGCGAAGAGGTGCAGGCGCACTTCGATCGTGCACGCATCGATCAGGTGGTGCGCAACCTCGTCTCGAACTCTCTCAAGTTCACACCCCGCGGCAAGGCGGTGCGGCTGGTGCTCCAGGCGGCCGAGGTTTCCGCCTCACCCGGTTCCGGAGTACCTTGCGGGCGCAGGGCGGTCAGGCTGATCGTCAGCGACGAGGGCGTGGGCATTCCGGAGGCCGAACTCGAAAGTGTCTTCGACAAGTTCGTCCAGAGCAGCAAGACCAAGAGCGGGGCCGGCGGTACCGGCCTCGGGTTGGCGATTTGCCGCGAGATCGTCGCCGCGCACGGTGGCTCGATCTGGGCGCGCAACAACGCGACCGGCGGCGCCGACTTCATCCTGGAGTTGCCGTGCGAATCGGCGTCCGGCGAGGCTTACCCCGGTGCGAGCGAACCGGAAAGACGGAGGCACGTGGCATGAGCGCGGACCGCAAGCGCCTGCTCGTCGTGGACGACGAGCCGTTCAATCTCGAGATCATCGCCGAACATCTGGAGGGGGACGACTACGAAGTCGTCACCGCCGGCGATGGCGAGGCGGCGTGGCAGATCCTCGAACGCGCGTCGGGCGATGATTTCGATGCGCTGATCCTCGATCGCATGATGCCGCGGCTGGACGGGCTCGCGCTGTTGATCAGGGTCAAGCAGGAGGCGCGCTTCCTCCACCTGCCGGTGATCATGCAGACCGCCGCGGCGTCGAAGGAGCAGGTGGTGGAGGGCATCCGCCACGGTGCCTACTACTACCTCACCAAGCCGTTCGACGGCGAGGTGCTTGCGACGATCGTGCGCTCCGCGGTCTCGGACCGCTCGTCATGGCGCGAAATGTCGCGTGCCGCGAGCCTCGAGCCGCAGTCGTTGCGCCTGCTCCGCGAGGCCCGCTTCCGGTTGCAGTCACTCGCTGACGCGCGCCAGCTTGCCACGGCGCTCGCCTCCTGCTTCGCCGACCAGCCCGGCACGGCCCTCGGATTTCTCGAACTGTTCGTGAACGCCGTCGAGCACGGCAATCTCGGCATCACGCTCGCAGAGAAGGCGACCCTACTGAAGGAGGGCACCTGGGAGGCGGAAGTGGAGCGGCGGCTGGCAGCGCCGGCCAATCGGGACAAATGGGTGGACGTGAGCTATGTGCGTGGCGCCGACAGGGTCACGGTCCACGTGAAGGACGCCGGCCCCGGTTTTGACTGGCGCGGGTTCATGGAGCTGGACCCGCAGCGGGCGTTCGAGCCCAACGGCCGCGGTATCGCGCTGGCGCGCCAGTTGTGCTTTCGCGAGATGGAGTATCTCGGCAGCGGCAACGAAGTGCGCGTGGTGCTGTCGCTGAAGGGATGAGCGTCGTGGCGGTCCCCGTGAGCGAACTCGGATCCGCCGTCCCGGTCGGCGGCCGGTTGCGTGTGCTGGTGGTGGACGATTCCGCGGCCGTGCGGGCGCTGCTGCGGGGATTTCTCGTGCGCGAGGGCCACGAGGTGCTCGTGGCGGGGGATGGCATGGCCGCGCTCGAGGCATTCGAGACGGGGCGCCCGGACGTCGTGCTGATGGACGTGATGATGCCGGTCATGGACGGCATCGAGGCCACCCGGCACCTCAGGACCCACGCCGGCGAGCGGTGGGTGCCGGTCATCCTGCTCTCGGCCCTGGACGCAGAGGATGACGTGGTCCGCGGCCTCGGGGCGGGCGCCGACGACTACCTCGTAAAGCCCATCAACCTGTCGATCCTCAAGGCGAAGATCAGTTCGTTCCGGCGCATCGCGGGCATGCAGCGGCAACTGATGGAGCAGGCCGCGACGCTCGCGCAGTATCGCGACGCGCAGTTGACCGAGCAGGAACTCGCCAGCGCCCTGATCGGCAACATCGTCCGGCGCGACAGCCTCGACGATCCGTCGATCGGATGGGAAGTGCTGCCCTCGGAACTGTTCAGCGGCGACGTCGTGGCCGCGGCGCGCGGACCCGAGGGCAAGCTCTACACGATGCTGGGCGACGCGACCGGACACGGCCTCACCGCCTCCGTGAGCCTGATCCCCGCGCTTCAGGTGTTCTACGGGATGGTCCGCAAGGCCCTGCCGCTCACCGAGATGGTGCGCGAGATCAACGGCCGCCTGAAGGACCTGCTGCCGGTCGGGCGCTACCTCGCAGCGACCCTGATGGTGATGGACGAGCGCGTGCGCTGCGCCGAGGTGTGGAACGGCGGCATGCCGCCGGCGTTGCTGTTCGATGCGCAGGGAGACTTGTGCCGCACGTTCGATTCCGCGCATCTGCCGCTGGGCATCGTCCGGGACGATGAATTCGACGGCACGTGCATGAGCTTCGGTTGGGAGGCGGCGTGCGAGGTGGTGTTCTTCTCCGATGGCGTGCTCGAAGCAGAGGATGCGCACGGCCGTCCGTTCGGTATCGATCGTCTCTCCGCGAGCCTGCGCGCGAGTGCGCCGGGGACGCGCGCGTCGAGGGTGATGCACGAGCTGAGCGCGCATCTGGGCGACACCGCCGCCACCGACGACGCATCGATCCTGACCGTTCGTCTGCCCTGAACGCGTCTTCCGGTCGCATCCGATCGATTCGCGCGGTTGGACACGGCGCTTGTCCAGGCCGACCTTGTGCGACGCAATATCCTCCGCAGGGCCCGCACGGCGCGGAGTTCCAGCAAAACTGTTGACAAGGTCGGTGCCGGTACCTTAGTGTCCAAGGGGCGTCGCAATTGTGTTTTGGCGCGCTTCTTCAGACGGTTCGGCAGTCAAAAGTCTCACTCAAAACCAAGGGTCGCCGACGAAATAATCGAGGACCCGTCTCCGGGAGGTACTTCAATGGTGAAGCAACTGTTGCTCAAGCGCGCAGCAGTCGTCGCCGCCCTTTCCGTCGCCACAAGCGGCGCATGGGCGCAAGGTCTGGATGAAGCAGGTGCTAAGCTTTATCCGAACTACGTGACCGACGACATGCTACTCAACGCCGACAAGGACGCGCAGAACTGGCTCCTGTACGGCCGTGACTATCAGACGACGCGGTACAGCCCGCTGACGCAGGTCAACCAGTCGAACATCAAGCAGCTCAAGGCGGTGTGGAATCTGTCCTTCGGCGTGCTGGATGGTCAGGACAGCCAGGCGGTGGCCGTGAACGGCACCGTGTACGTGACCTCGTCCTACAACAAGGTCTGGTCCGTCGACGGCGCGACCGGCAAGGTCAACTGGAAGTACGAGCGCGAACTCCCCGGTGACGTGTTCCCGAAGTTGTGCTGTGACGTCGTGAATCGTGGCGTCGCGGTCTACAAGAACAAGGTCTACCTCGCGACCCTCGACGCGCACATCGTTGCGCTCGACAACGCGACCGGCAAGGTGGTCTGGGACAAGAAGATGGGTGACTACACCTACGCCGAGACCTTCACGATCATGCCGATGGCCCTGCGCAACAAGATCATCTTCGGTACGGCCGGCGCCGAGTACGGCGTGCGCGGCTGGATCGCGGCGATCGACGCGGATACCGGAGCCCCGGTGTGGAAGACCTACACCATCCCCGGCCCGGGCGAACCCGGCAACGACACGTGGCCTGGCGAGTCGTGGAAGTACGGCGGCGGTTCGGCGTGGATCACGGGTTCCTACGACAAGGAAACCAATTCGCTGTACTGGCCTGTCGGCAACCCCGGCCCGGACTTCGATCGCCACGTGCGCCTCGGTGACAACCTGTTCACCAACAGCAACCTGATGCTCGATCCCGATACCGGCAAGATCAAGAGCTATTTCAACTACACGCCCAACGATCCGTACGATTACGACGGCGTGAACGAAATGATCCTGGTCGACGTCGGCGGCAAGAAGCTGTGGCTCCATGGTTCGCGCAACGGTCACATCTACGGTATCGACCGCGTCAACACCATCAAGAGCAAGGCTGGTCAGGAGCACAAGTGCGTGTGGGTCACGGCCCTCCAACGCGTGAACTGGACCAAGCCCATCACCCCGGCCAACAACTGCAAGCCCGTCTACAACTGGCCCGAGAAGGACGTCGTGTACGACAAGGTCACGACCGACATCGCCCCGTCCCTGGACGGTGGCAAGGAGTGGCACCCGATGTCGTACAGCCGTCGCACGAAGATGGTCTACGTGCCGGTGTATGACTTCGCGATGGACCTCCAGGCCAAGAAGATGGAGTGGAAGCGCGGCGAATGGTACCTCGGTGCCAAGGTGCTGAACTTCAACGCGGGCGCAGGTCACATCAAGGCGTTCGATGCGGCAACCGGTGCTCTGGTCTGGTCCAAGTCCCAGTCCGAGCCGGCCACGGGCGGCATGCTGTCCACCGGCGGCGGCCTCGTGTTCTACGGCGATCCGCAAGGGTACTTCAACGCCCTGAACGACGAGACCGGCGAACACCTCTGGTCCTTCCAGCTGGGTTCCGGCGTCTACGGCAACCCGACCACCTACACTGCCAACGGCAAGCAGTACGTTGCGATCGTGTGGGGCGCGGGCGGCGGCGGCATCTGGCCCCTGCACTACGCTGACTGGTACAAGAAGCACTCCAAGGGCGGCGGCCTGATGGTCTTCGCAGTGGACTGATCGAAACTGAGCTGCGCCGGCTGGTGCCGGCGTAGACAGTCGAAATCGACAGGGGAGGGCGAAGCTGCTGCCCTCCCCTGTTTCTTTGGTGTCCTGTCGCAGGATGAATGCGTGTGAACCGGTCGAAGGGTCCGCGCGTTGGTGACCGGAAGTGCCGAGTAGGCAGTGTTGGGCTCCCGTCGAGCACGATGTCGAGCCCGGTTACCGAGGAGTTCAGTTTGAGCAATCCGCAATTGATTCGATCCCTGCTGGCCCTCTTGATGGCGTTGTCGATTCCTGCGGCACTGGCTGCCGAGGAAGGCGAGGATCCGCTCGAGTCCAGCGATGCGCTGGTCCGGGCAAAGGCACGCGGAATGCTGTCCGCCTGTGCCGACCCGTACGAATTTCCCCATGCCCAGCAGAACAGCGATCCCCCGGGATTCGACGTCGAGATCCTGAGGGCCGTCGCGAAACGTGCCGGCATGCGGCTCGACCTGGTATGGGTCAATACGGCCTCCCGCGGAGGTACGTCGCGCGCTTTCCGACAGTCGATCCTCGCGCGCAAGTGCGACGTGTTCCTGGGGATGTCGGACAACGGTGAAGACGACATGCTGATGGGCAAGCTCGCCTTCACGCGTCCCTACCTCGGCATGGGTTACGTCCTCGTGACGCAAGGCAGGGCAGCGGACAAGACGACGCTCGCCGAATTCAAGGACTCGGACATCAAGGTGGGCGTCTCGATGTCTACACCGATGGACGACTACCTGTTCACGAACAAGATTCCGCGCGATCTGTTCATGGGGAGCAAGCGCATGCTGGACGCGATGATGAAGGGAGAGCTCGAAGCAGGCATGCTGTTCTCCACCACTCTGGGCACCATCCAGAGCGACTACCCCAAGGCGACCTTCAAGATGGTTCCGGGGTTCGTCCCGATCGACGGGTTGCGTTTCAACGCGGCCTGGGTCGTGCGCAAGGAGGACAAGACGCTGCGGGCCTTCATCGACGAGGGCCTGGGCGAACTGCTCGAGACCGGCAAGATCAAGGAAATCGTCGAGCGCTACGGCGTGCCGTTCTACCCGCCGTTTGCATCGTAGATCATCAACGAGGAGAGGGAGGCAACATCATGGGTAATGGCATGAAGTGGATCGCGACCGTTCTGTGCGCCTTGGCGTTCGGTGTGGGGGGTGTGACCGTCACGATCGCTGCGGAAGGCGAAGAGGTCGATCGGCACGGGATGGAAAACGACATGCCGCTTCCGGACGATGTGAAGGCACTCGAGAACGGCAAGGAGCGCTACGGTGCGCGCTGCTCGTACTGTCACACGCCGCTGGGTCGGGGCGGCAGCAGCAGCGTCTGTCTGGCTTGCCAGAAATACAAGTGGGGCAGCAAGTCCTCGGCGATCTACGCAACGATCGCGGCCGGCCGGCCGGGTACCAAGATGGGCGCATTCGCGACCAGCCTGACCCAGGAAGAGATCGTGAACATCATCGCGTACATCCGGACGCTTCAGGAAAAGAAGATCCAGGACGATCTCGCTTCGGCAAAGCAGTAAGCGCAGGCCCGTCGTCAGCCCTTGCCGGTGCTGCCGAAGCCACCGGCTCCGCGGCTGGATTCCCCGAACGTCTCGACGACGCGGAAGCCGGCCTGCACGACGGGCACCACCACCATCTGCGCAATCCGCTCCAGGGGATTGAGCACGAAGGCGGCACTGCCCCGGTTCCAGATCGAGACGAAGATCTGGCCCTGGTAGTCCGAATCGATGAGGCCCACCAGGTTGCCGAGCACGATGCCGTGCTTGTGGCCGAGTCCGCTGCGCGGCAGGATCATGGCGGCCAACCCGGCATCGGCAATGTGGATCGCGATGCCCGTGGGCACCAGCTCCGTGCCACCGGGCTGAATCGTCACAGGTGCATCGATGCAGGCCCGCAGGTCGAGGCCCGCGGATCCGGGTGTTGCATAGGCCGGCAACTGGTCGCGAATACGTTCGTCGAGAATACGCAGGTCGATCGTGCTCATGGGTCTGGAGAGGATTGCAACGCGGCAGCGGTGCCGCGCGTGGGGCTTAGCGCCCTGACGGATAGAGCCGGGCGATGTGCCGGATGAGGCGCCGTGCCTGCTCCAGCTTGGGTGCCATGGGCAGCGGATGACGGCCGTGATCGTCGAACAGGATGATCTCGCTCTCGTCCGAACCGATCGCGTCCTGCGCGATGTTGGCCGCCAGCAGCGGCAGGTGCTTGCGCTTGCGCTTCGCCTCCGCGTATTCGTCGAGCTTCTCGCTCTCTGCGGCGAAGCCCACGCAGAACGGCGGGTTCGCGCGGCTCGCGACGTTCGCGAGGATGTCCGGCGTGGGCGCCAGTTCCAGTGCGAGGATGCGGGCGTCCTTCTTGATCTTCTGGTCCTGCGGATGCAGCGGCGTGTAGTCCGCGACCGCAGCGACGCTGATGAAGATGTGGCAATTGCCGAGCACGGCCTCGACGGCGCCGAGCATGTCCTGCGCGCTGGTGACGTGTTTCACCTGGACGCCGGCAGGAGCGGCGAGTGCAGTCGGGCCTGCCACGAGCGTGACATCGGCACCCGCTTCGCGCGCCGCGCGCGCCACGGCGAATCCCATCTTGCCGGAGCTCGCGTTGGTGATGCCACGTACTGCATCGATGCGTTCGAACGTCGGCCCGGCCGTCACCACCACGCGGTAACCGGCCAGCACCTTCGGCTCGAACCACGCCATGATCTCTTCGGCGAGCGGCTCGGGCTCCAGCATGCGGCCCATCCCTGATTCCCCGCAGGCCTGCGACCCGCTGTCCGGTCCGAGCACCGCGATGCCGTCCTCGCGCAGCTGCGCCACGTTGCGTTGCGTGGCCGGGTGCTCCCACATCTGGCGGTTCATCGCCGGCGCCACGAGCAGCGGGCAGTCCCTCGCCAGGCAGAGCGTCGAAAGCAGGTCGTCGCACAGCCCGTGGGCGAGCTTGGCCAGGAAGTCCGCGCTGGCGGGCGCGACGACGATCAGCTCGGCACCACGCGACAGGTCGATGTGCGCCATGCCGTTCTCGATGCGCGTATCCCAGAGGTCCGCGAACACCGGCTTTCCGGACAGTGCCTGCATCGTGGCAGGCGAGATGAAGCGGGTCGCCGCCGCGGTCATGACCACCTGGACGTCTGCGTCCTGCTTGATCAGCAGCCGGGCCAGTTCGGCAGCCTTGTAGGCGGCGATGCCGCCGGTCAGGCCGAGCACCAGGCGCCGCTTGGGATGTTCAGTCATGGCACTTGAAGGCCGTGCAGGACAAAAGGAGCGCAAGTGTAAACTGCCTCGCCGCAGCTCAACATGGCTTCGACCACCCATGGCGATCAAGGATTGGCCCGAGGGCGACCGCCCGCGAGAGAAGTTGTTGTCCCTGGGTGCCCAGGCGCTCTCGGATACCGAGCTGCTCGCGATTTTCCTGCGTACCGGGGTGAAGGGAAAGAGCGCGGTCGAGCTGGCCCGTGAACTCACGCTCCGCTTCGGCAGCCTGGCTGCCCTGTTCGCGGCCGATCTCAAGGCGGTGACGGAGATTTCGGGCCTGGGGGAGGCGAAGTACGTGCAGCTCCAGGCCGTCATGGAGATGGCCCGGCGGGCCCTGCGCGAATCGCTCGAGGAGCGGGACGTGCTGACCTCGCCCGAAGCCGTGAAGGCCTATCTCCGGCTCAAGCTCCAGGACCTGCCGCGCGAAGTCTTCGTGGTGATCTTCCTGGACGCCCAGAACCGGGTCCAGGCGATCGACGAGCTGTTCGCGGGCACCCTCACCCAGACGAGCGTCTATCCCAGGGAGGTGGTCAAGCGAGCGCTGACTCACAATTCCGCGGCCGTGATCCTCGCCCACAACCATCCTTCCGGGGTGGCCGAGCCGAGCCATGCCGACGAGGCGCTGACCCGGGCGTTGCAGCAGGCGTTGGCCCTGATCGACGTCCGGGTGCTCGACCATTTCATCGTCGGCCGGGGCGCTGCCCTGTCATTTGCGGAACGGGGCCTCCTATAGGCGCTTGAGAGGGCGCGCCCGCCTGTGGTATAAAGCTCGGCTTTTCCGTCACCCGTTTCCTGGAGCCCTCTCATGGCCCGCGTATGCAAGATCACCGGCAAGAAGCCGATGGTGGGCAACAACGTTTCCCACGCCAACAACAAGACCAAGCGCCGGTTCCTGCCGAACCTGCAATACCGCCGCATCTGGGTCGAGAGCGAGAACCGTTACATTTCCCTGCGCCTGAGCAATGCCGCCCTGCGCACGATCGACAAGAACGGCATCGACGTCGTGCTGGCGGAACTGCGCGCCGCCGGCGAGCGGATCTGACCGGGAGCCACGCCATGCGCGACAAGATCAAGCTCGAATCCACGGCCGGCACCGGCCACTTCTACACCACGACCAAGAACAAGCGCACGATGCCCGAGAAGATGGAGATCAAGAAGTACGATCCCAAGGCTCGCAAGCACGTCATCTACAAGGAAACGAAGCTGAAGTAGTTCGCGCTTCAGCCGGACCGGAAAGAAAAAGGCCCGCTCGAAAGAGCGGGCCTTTTGTTTGGCGCGACAGCCTTACGCGTAGCTGCGCAGCTGCTTCGAGAATTCCTGCAGGGGCACGATGCCACTACCTTCGGCGCGATGGCACCAGTCCTCGAGCTGCTTGACCAGTTGTTCCTTCGACGCCGTGGAGCGCTGCCAGACCTGCGCGAGGTCCTGGCGCATCGAGTGGATCGTGGCGGCCACCTTGCTGTTTGCCAGCAACTCATTCAGGCGCGCGCGCTCGTGGTGCGGCAACTGCCGTTCGTCGCTGTGCAGCCAGCGCTTGACCGAAGCGCGGTCCACACGGCGAAGGCGCGCTTCCTCCATCCAGGTGTCCTTGAGCGATCGCGCATACCGCGCCAGCACATCGTAACGATGTGTGATCACGGCCTGCAGGGTCGCGAGGTCCACCTTCGACTTGCCGAAGTCCATGCGGATGCGCGGGGCGAGCTTCTTCACCTTCGCGAGGCCGAGCATCTCCATGATCCGGATGTAGGCCCAGCCGATGTCGAACTCGTACCACTTGCTCGAAAGCCGCGCCGACGTCGCGTACGCGTGGTGATTGTTGTGCAGTTCCTCGCCGCCGATCAGGATGCCCCAGGGCACGATGTTCCGGCTGGCGTCGTCCGCGGCGAAATTGCGATAGCCCCAGTAGTGGCCGATGCCGTTGATCACGCCGGCTGCGAAGAACGGGATCCAGAGCATCTGGACCGCCCAGATCGACAGACCGATGGGGCCGAACAGCACGACGTTGAGAATCAGCTGGAGGGAAATTCCGAGCACCGTGTACTTCGAGTACAGGTTGCGCTCCAGCCAGTCGTCCGGGGTGCCGTGACCGTATTTCTCCAGGGTCTCGGCATTCGCTGATTCCTTGCGGTAGAGCTCGGCGCCTTCCCACATGACCTTGTCGATGCCCAGGACCTGCGGGCTGTGGGGATCATCGGCGGTTTCACACTTCGCATGGTGCTTGCGATGGATGGCCGCCCATTCCTTCGTGACCATGCCGGTGGTGAACCAGAGCCAGAAACGGAAGAAATGACTGGGGATCGGGTGCATGTCCAGGGCACGGTGCGCCTGGTGACGGTGCAGGAAGATCGTTACCCCAGCGATCGTCACATGAGTGAGTCCTAACGCAACCAGCACGTAGCCCCACCAGGGAAGATCGATCAAGCCATTGATTATCATGAATACCTCAGGAAGTGGACTTCTCAGGGGATTCTACAGCAACCCCACAGGGGCGGGCGTTGCTCCAGATCAACCCGAGACCGACAAATGGGGGTTGCTCCCCCGTCTGCAAGTCAAAGCAAGAACTCAGCCCTTCGCGGCGGGCGGCGCCTCGCCCAGGATCCGGATTTCGCGCTGTGGGAAAGGGATCTCGATGCCCTTGGATCGAAACGCGTCCAGGATCTGCAGATTGAGGTCCGAACGGAGGTTGCCGCGACCGCCTTCCGGGTCGGAAATCCACACCATGAGTTCCAGGTCGATCCCGCTTTCGCCGAAATTCTTCGCGAACGCCACAGGAGCAGGCGACTTCACCACGCGCGGCAACGACAGTGCGGTCTCCTGGAGCGTGTCCAGCGCGAGACGCAAGTCCGTCGCGTAGGCGACCTGAATGGCGACATCCACCCGGGCCAACCGGTCGGAATAGGAATGGTTGATCACGGTCGACGTGATCACCGATTCGTTCGGAATGATCGCCTCCGTACCGTCGTAGCCCTTGACCACGACATAACGGGCCATGAGGCGGGTGACCTCCCCGTAGCGGTTGTCGATCGTCACCAGGTCCCCCAGCTTGATCGACCGGTCCAGCAGGATGGCGAAGCCGCTCACGTAATTCGCCGCGATCTTCTGCAGTCCGAAGCCGAGGCCTACGCCGACCGCCCCGCCGAACACCGACAGCACGGTCACGTCGATGCCCACCAGAGGCAGTGCGACCAGCACGGCGAAGACGAGCAGCACCGCTTTCGCCGTCTTCGAGAACACGACACGGAGATTCACATCCATGTTGCGCAGGCCCATGATCCGGCCTTCCGCCAGACGTCCGGCCCACAGCGCGATCAGGATCGTGATGGCGACCGACAGCGTGCCCTCGATGACGTTGAGCAGCGAGATCTGGTGTTTGCCCAGCGGCAGCGAGAGTTCGTCCAGCCACAGGCGGATCTGCGGCAGCAGCCCGGTGATGTAGAGCACCGCGCCGAGCCACATGGCCCAGGCGATGGCCCGCTCGGATCCCCGGTGCCAGGTCGCGGATGCGAATGCCTGTCGCAGCAGATACACCGAGATGCGGATGATGACGAGCGAAGAGGACAGCGGGATCGCGACGTTGAGCAGGTTGACCGGGTGATGGAAATGCAGCGCCCAGCGACCCAGCAACAAAAGCACCCACACGATGGCGGGGTTGAGCACGCGATCGAGCCCGCCGGCCCCGATCTTGAGTGCTTCTTCGTCGGCGTTGGCGTGTTCCCGCGCCCGTTGCAATCTCGGGCGCAGGTTGCGTGCGATCAGCCACGAAGCACCGATGCAGGCTGCGATCACCCCGAGCTGCCACGCGATCGAGATGGTCTCGATATCGGCGATGAGCTCGGCGATGAGATTCGGGGGTGGGGTGTACGCGGCCATCGGACGTCGGATTCGACCGAATGGATTCTAGCACCCCGCTCCGCGGCGACTCAGGTCGCGCGGACCAGAACCGCTGCGAAGAATCCGTCGGTGTGGTGGCGCGCCGGCGTGAGGCGCAGATACGGACCCTGGCCCTCGATCGGAATGCCGATGCTGCGCATCACATCGTGGGCATCGAGCAGCGTCCAGCCCGGATTCTGCGCGAGAAAGCCCTCGACGACCGCTTCGTTTTCCTCCGGCAGCAGGCTGCAGGTCGCGTAGACGACGCGTCCGCCGGGCTTGGGCAGTCGAGCGGCGGCGCGAAGGATGGACGCCTGCTTCACCGTGAGTTCCGCGAGCGCCGCGGGGCCCATGCGCCATTTCAGGTCCGGATTGCGACGCAGCGTGCCGTTGCCGCTGCACGGTGCGTCCACGAGCACGCGGTCGATCTTGCCGGCGAGGCGCTTCACGCGGATGTCGTTCTCGGAATCGATCAGCTGCGGGTGGACGTTGGACAAACCAGAACGCTTGAGACGTGGTTTGAAATTCGCGAGCCGCTTGTCCGACGTGTCGAAGGCATAGAGCCGGCCCTCCGAGCGCATCGAGGCGCCCAGCGCGAGCGTCTTGCCGCCGGCGCCGGCGCAGAAGTCCACCACCATCTGGTGCCGGTGCGCATCGACCAGCAAGGCCACCAACTGGCTGCCCTCGTCCTGCACCTCCACGTGTCCGCCCGTCAGCAGCGTATGACGCTCGAGTGCGGGCTTGCCCTTGACGCGTATGCCGAACGGCGACAATGCCGTTGCCGTCGCGTCGATGCCGCTCGCATGCAGCGTCGCCAGCACCTCCTCGCGGCGTGCCCGGAGCGCATTCACGCGCAGATCCAGCGGAGCCGGGGTCAGCAGGCTGCGGGAGAGCACGACGCGCTCTTCTTCCGTGAAGGTGGCACCGAGGCGCTCCCACAGCCAGTCCGGCATCGACAGTCGCACGGCGTCGGGCAGCGCTTCGTCGCGCGCGCGGATCTCCGTCAGCCACTCCGCTTCGCCCGGCCACAGCGCCTTCTCCAACGAACGCAGGTTGCGCCCCGCGATGCGCGTGAGGCAGGCCAGCACGAGGCGCCGCGCGCCACGCCCGCCGGCGAAATGCTCGAGCAGCCGCAGGTTGCGCAACACCGCGAATACCGTGTCGGCCACCAGCGCGCGATCCCGCGGGCCGAGCTCGGGCGTCTCGCGGAACCAGGTGCGCAAGGCCGCATCGGCGGGCCGTTCGAGCGGCAGGACGACGGACAACGCGTCCACCACCATGGCGAGCCGATGCGGCGTGAGATCCGCGTCGGTTCTTTCCTTCGCGGGCGGTGCCGTGATCATCGGGCCGGGTAGGTGATCTTGTTGACCGTGGAATCGAACGCGGTACCGTCCTTCTCCACGATGCGGATGCGCACCGGCAGGCGGTGGTGGTCGAGCGCCAGCCAGAATTCGAAGCCGCGCTTGTCGTCGCCCACCTGGACCTTGCGGAAATGCAAGGTCTCGAGCTTGCCGAGGTCGGTGTCGATCTGTTCGCGGCCGACGAATGCGAGTTCGTATTCCTGCAGCTTGCGGCCGTCGGTCACCTGGACCTTGAAACGATCGCCCTTCGGCGGTTCGTTGAAGATGAAGGCGTAGGCGAGCGACGCCTGATCGAGTGTTCCGGGCGGCAGGGGCACTTTCTCGATCTCGCCGCCTTCGTCCATGGTCAGTTCGCCCTTGGCCCAGTCGAACTGCGCGCCGTTCGGTGCCTTGCCCGTGCGGGTCTGGCGGAACGTCAGCGGGCGCAGGCCCTGCTCGGTGACCAGGCCGCGGCTCTCGCGCTTCTCGTCGAGCTTCTTGAGGGCGCGCGCTATGCCCACGGTGCGAGCCTCCGTATTGACGCTGTAGGTCTTGCCGTCGTGTTCGAACACGTCGCGCCCCGCGCCGACGGTCAGGCCCTTGACCTCCACCGTCACGTCCATCTCCACGCGCGTCGGCACTTGCGCCGCGATGGCGAATGGCACGGCGACGATGAATACCGCCAGTGCAAGCAATGGCCTCATGCCGGCTCCGGCGCTCGCAGCGCCGCCTCCCGATCGGCTGCCGCGTCGACGCGTACGCGCAACCCGTCGATGGCAAGCCGGCCTTCCAGGAACCAGCGCACGGCAGCGGGCAGGACCCGATGCTCCTGGGCGAGCACGCGCGCCGCCAGCGCGCTCTCGGTGTCGTCGGCCAGGACCGGCACCGCCGCCTGCGCGATGATCGGGCCGTGGTCGAGCGTCTCGGTCACGAAATGCACCGTGCAGCCATGCAGCTTCACCCCCGCTTCCAGCGCCCGACGATGCGTGTCGAGTCCGGTGAAGGACGGCAGGAGAGAGGGATGGATGTTGATCATGCGGTTCGCGTAGTGCCGGACGAAGGCGGGTGTCAGGACGCGCATGAAGCCGGCGAGCACGACCAGATCGGGCCGATGGGCATCGATCGCCGCCGCGAGCGCCGCATCGAACGTTTCGCGCGTTGCGTGGCTACGGTGTTCTACGATCGCGGTCGCGATGCCGCGCGCCTGCGCGATCGCGAGTCCGCCGGCGTCCGCACGGTTGGCGATCACCGCGACCACGGGCAATCCGGCAGCGAGCAGCGCCTCCATGTTGCTGCCGCGCCCGGAGATCAGGACGACGATGCGCTTCATCGAGGCTAGCGAACGACCGTCGCGGCTTCGCCGCCGCCGCGCGTGACGATTTCGCCGGCGAGCCACGCCTCTTCGCCGAAACCCCTCAGGGAGTCCAGCGTCGCCTTCACGTGACCAGGTGCCACCACCAGCACCATGCCGATACCGCAATTGAAGACCCGATGCATCTCGGCGTCCGCTACCTGGCCCTTCGCCTGCAGCCATTGGAACACGGGGGGCAGGGTCCAGGAATCGCGCCGGATCACCGCCTTCAACGCATCCGGCAGGACTCGCGGCACGTTCTCGACGATGCCGCCGCCGGTGATGTGGGCGATGCCTTTCACGGGAACTTCGGTCAGGAGTTTCAGCACGGGCTTCACGTAGATGCGCGTCGGTGCGAGCAATGCTTCCCCTAACGATCGGCCGTGGAAATCGGCTGACAGGTCGGCGCCGCTCACGTCCACGATGCGGCGAACCAGCGAATAGCCGTTGCTGTGCGGGCCGCTGGAGGCCAGCGCGATCACGCTATCGCCGGCGACGATGGAGCGGCCGTCGATGATCGCGGACTTCTCCACGGCACCGACCGCAAAACCGGCGAGGTCGTATTCGCCCTCCGGGTACATCCCGGGCATCTCTGCGGTTTCCCCGCCGATCAGTGCGCAGCCCGCCTGACGGCAGCCCTCGGCGATGCCGCCGACCACCGCGGCGGCCGTGGTCACGTCGAGCTTCCCGCACGCGAAATAGTCGAGGAAGAACAGCGGCTCCGCGCCCTGCACCAGGATGTCGTTCACGCTCATCGCCACGAGGTCGATGCCGACCGTGTCGTGCCGTTTCAGCTGGAACGCGAGTTTCAGCTTCGTGCCCACGCCGTCGGTACCGGACACCAGCACCGGCTCGCGATAGCGCTTCGGCACCTCGAACAGCGCGCCGAAGCCGCCGATGCCGGCCAGCACGCCTTCGCGCAGCGTCGACTTCGCGAGCGGTTTGATGCGTTCGACCAGTGCGTCGCCGGCATCTATGTCGACACCGGCATCGCGGTAGGAGAGTCCGGCGGCGGGGTGTTCGGGGTTCACGTCGAGGGCTTCCAAAACCGGGGAGTGGACACGCGTTGACAGGTCGGCGATTCTACCCGATCGGTCTTCGCACCAGACGCGTTTGTATAATCGACCGCATGAAGCAACTCGCGCTCGGCATCATCGATCCGCCCGTGCCCACGTTCGACAACTTCGTGGCCGGCCGCAACGCAGAGCTGCTCACGACGCTGCGCGCGCAATGCCGTCCGGAATCGGCCGAGCGCATCGTGTATCTCTGGGGCGATATCGGCAGTGGCCGAACGCACCTCCTCGGTGCGGGAGCGCGGGCGGCTGCGGCGGCCGGGCTGCGTGTGGCATGGTTTCCGGACGGGCACGACGCAGCCGATCTCGTGCTGGTCGATGACGTGGAGCGGCTCGACGCCGAGTCCCAGGGCGCATTGTTCGTGCGTTACAACGAGGTCCGCGAGCTGGGCGGATGCCTCCTCGCAGCGGGCAATGTGCCGCCCGCGCAACTGCCGCTGCGTCCGGATCTGCTGACGAGGCTCGCATGGGGCCTGGTCTATCAGGTGCATGCGCTGACCGACGAGGAGAAATCCTTCGCCCTCGAGCGGCACGCGCAGGCCCGCGGTTTGCGTCTGCCGGTGGAGGTCACGGCATACTTGTTGCGCCACGAGAGGCGCGACCTGCCGTCGCTCATGCTGATGCTCGATGCTCTCGATCGATATTCCCTCGAAACCCAGCGGCTCATCACGCTGCCGTTGCTGCGCGAGCTGTTGCAGACTTCGCCCGTGCCCGCCCACGAATCGCTCCAGGAAGATCCCACTTGAAACTCGCGCTGTTCGATCTCGACAACACCTTGCTCGCCGGCGACAGCGACTTCGAGTGGGCGCAGTTCCTCATCGAGCAGGGGGTGCTCGACCGCGAGCTCTACGAGGCACGCAATCAGCATTTCTACGATCAGTACCGCGCCGGAACGCTGGACATCCACGAGTTCCTCGACTTCCAGCTGAAGCCGCTCGCGCGGCACCCGCGCGAACAGCTCGAGCGCTGGCATCGCGACTACATGCAACGCAAGATCCTGCCGATGATCACGCGCAAGGCCCGTGATCTGGTGGAAAGCCATGCGGGCGATGCGCGCGTGGTGGTCACGGCGACCAACAGCTTCGTGACCGGTCCCATCGCGCGCGAGTTCGGCATCGAGAACCTCGTGGCCACCGATCCGGACGAGAAGCCCGATGGCGAGTTCACCGGCGGCGTCAAGGGCGTGCCCGCCTTTCGCGAGGGCAAGGTCACGCGTGTGTCCGCGTGGCTCGCCGAGCTGGGATTGAACTGGTCATCCTTCGAGGAGACGTGGTTCTACAGCGATTCCCTGAACGACCTGCCATTGCTGTCGAAGGCGACCAACCCGGTGGCCGTGGATCCGGACGAGACCTTGAAGGAACACGCGATCGCCAACGGGTGGATGGTGATCAGCCTGAGGTAGGACGATCAGGGCGAGGGCGCCGTGTATACTCCGGCGCTTCGTGATTCGACCGCGTGGTCGCTCACAACGCCCTGTAAATGATCAAGAAACTGCTCGACAAGATGTTTTCCCGCGGAGCCCGCCGGGGTTCCGGGAAGGCGGCGCGGGCAGCGGACGAGCCCACCGTCATCGGCGTGCGCAAGCACGGCGTCACGCGTGAGAGCATCAGTTCCTGTGCGCGACGCGTGACCGAAAGCCTCCAGGCGAAGGGGTTTCGCGCGTACGTGGTGGGCGGTGCCGTGCGCGACCTGCTGCTCGATCTCGAACCGAAGGACTTCGACGTGGCCACCGATGCCACGCCCGAGGAGGTGCAGGGCGCCTTCCGCCGGTCGCGCGTGATCGGCCGCCGCTTCCGCATCGTGCACTGCATGTGCGGGCAGGACACCGTGGAGGTGTCGACCTTCCGCGCGCTGCAAGGCAGCGGCGACGACGACCAGGTGAAGGACGAACACGGCCGCCTGCTGCGCGACAACGTGTTCGGTTCGCAGGCGGAGGACGCCCTGCGGCGCGACTTCACGGTCAACGCCCTGTACTACGATCCGAGCAGCGAGGAGATCCTCGACTACTGCGGTGGCGTGGCCGACCTCGAGGCCCGTGTGCTGCGGATGATCGGCGACCCGCGCGAGCGCTACCGCGAAGACCCGGTGCGCATGCTGCGCGCGGTGCGGCTGTCGGCGAAGCTCGGTCTCGAAATCGAGCGCGGTACCCGCGCACCCATCGCGGAAATGGCGCCGCTGCTGCAGAACGTGCCGGCAGCGCGACTGTTCGAGGAGATGCTGAAGCTCCTGCTGTCCGGCTACGCCGTGGAGTGCGTGGCGCGGTTACGCGAGCAGGGCCTGCACCACGGCCTGCTGCCGATGCTCGACGTGATCCTCGAGCAGCCGATGGGCGAGCGCTTCGTCATGCTCGCGCTCGGGCGGACCGACGAGCGCATCCGCCAGGACAAGACGGTCTCGCCCGGTTTCCTGTTCGCCGCACTGCTGTGGCACGAGGTGCTCGCCGCCTGGAAGCTCGCGCAGGATCGGGGCGTTCCGCCGATTCCCGCCATGCACGAGGCCATGGACGAAGTGCTCTCGACCCAGGCGGAGAAGATCTCGATCCCGCGGCGCTTCGGCACCGACATGAAGGAGATCTGGTTGCTCCAGTGGCGCTTCACGCAGCGTTCCGGCAAGCGACCCTGGCGCGTGCTCGAAAGCCCGAAGTTCCGCGCTGCCTACGACTTCCTGCTGCTTCGCTGCGAGAGCGGCGAGGTCGATGCCGAGGTGGGCGACTGGTGGACGCACTTCCAGGATGCGTCTGCCGAGGAACGCGAGCGCATGCTCCTGCCGCCGGAACAGGGAACGGGAACGGGTACGGGTCGCAAGCGTCGCCGGCGCCGTCGTGGCAAGCGCGCGGAGGGCGACACCGGGGAGGCGGAACCGGCCGAACATGCGGTGGACCCGGAACCGTGAAGCGCTTTTCCCTGGTCTGACGAGCGTCCATGCAACTGCCCGAGCGCCTGCGCTACATCGCGGTCGAAGGCCCCATCGGCGCCGGCAAGACCAGCCTCGCGCGGAAGCTGTCCGATGCCTTCGAGGCCGAGCTCATGCTCGAGGATCCGGATTCGAATCCGTTCCTGCCGTTGTTCTACGACGATCCGGAGCGCCACGCGCTGGCCACGCAGATCTTCTTCCTGTTCCAGCGCGTCGATCAGGTGCGTACCCTGCGCCAGACCGATCTGTTCCGGCGCCCGACGGTGGCGGATTTCTGTTTCGACAAGGATCTCCTGTTCGCGCGCCTCACGCTCGCCGATGACGAATTCGAGCTCTACCAGAAGGTCCATGCGCACCTGGCGCCGCAGGCACCCACGCCCGACCTCGTGATCTATCTCCAGGCCTCGCCGCGCGTGCTGGCCGATCGCGTCCGGCGTCGCGGCATCGCCTACGAGCGCAACGTGACCGAGGGCTATCTCGCACAGCTCGCCGAAACCTACAGCCGCTTCTTCCACGACTACTCGGCCGCACCGGTGCTGGTGGTCAACAGCGAGCGCCTGAACTTTGTTGATAAGGCCGAAGACTTTGCGCTACTGTTGCGTCGCATCACGGAGATGCGAGGCAGTCGCGAGTTCTTCAACATCGGCGGCTGACACTGGCAAGGAGATAGAACGGATGTACACAAGTCCGTCGGGCGAGAAGGCGAAGCCCGCACGCATCACGTTGGCCCACCTGCAGAAGATGACGCGCGAACGCGAGCGCATCACCATGGTGGCCTGTTACGACGCGACCGCGGCGGCGGTGGTGGAGAACGCCGGGGTCGAGATCATCCTCGTGGGCGATTCGCTCGGCATGCTGGTGCAGGGTGCGGAGTCGACCCTGTCCGTGAGCATCGAGGATGCCGTCTACCACACACGTTGCGTCGCGCGCGGCGCGCAGCGTGCGGTCGTGCTCGGCGACATGCCCTTCGGCAGCTATCAGGCGAGCCCGCAGCAGGCGTTCGAGAACGCCGCGAAACTGATGGCCGCGGGCGCGCACATGATCAAGCTCGAGGGCGGCGCGGTCATGGCGGAGACCGTCGCCTTCCTGTCCGCGCGCGGCATCCCGGTATGCGGCCATCTGGGCCTCACGCCGCAGTCGGTCAACGCGCTGGGCGGCTTCAAGGTGCAGGGCAAGACCGTCGACGCCGCACAGCGCGTGATCGACGATGCGAAGGCGATCGAAGCCGCCGGCGCGGTGATGATCGTGTTCGAGGCAATTCCCACTGCGTTGGGCAAGGCCGTGACCGAGGCGCTATCGATCCCGACCATCGGCATCGGTGCCGGGCCGGATTGCTCGGGCCAGATCCTGCTCCTGTACGACATGCTCGACTTCTTTCCCGGTCGCAAGGCCAAGTTCGTCAAGAACTTCATGGTCGGCACCGGCAGCATCGGCGGCGCCGTGGAAGCCTTCGTGCGCGAAGTGAAGTCCGGCGCGTTCCCGAGCCCGGAGTACTGCTACTGACTCCGGGTGTCGGCCGGACCGACGCCTCGCCCGCCCTCATGGAAATCATCCGCACGATCCCCGAGCTGCGTGCGCGCCTGGAGCGCGAGTCGCGGGTTGCGCTCGTGCCGACGATGGGCAACATTCACGACGGGCATCTGAGCCTGGTGCGCATCGGACTCACGCACGCACCGTTCGTCGTCACCAGCATTTTCGTGAACCGGCTGCAGTTCATCCAGGGTGAGGATTTCGACAAGTACCCGCGCACCTTCGCCGACGACTGCGGCAAGCTCGAGGCCGCCGGCAATCACGTGGTGTTCGCGCCCGACGAGTCGCAGATGTATCCGGAGCGCCAGGTCTTCATCGTCGAACCGCCGGCGATCTCCAACAAGCTGGAGGGGCGTTTTCGCCCGGGGCATTTCCGAGGCGTCTCCACCGTGGTGCTGAAGCTCTTCAACATGGTGCAGCCGCAGGTCGCGGTGTTCGGCAAGAAGGACTACCAGCAACTGTCGATCATCCGCCACATGGTGGATCAGCTGGCCCTCCCGGTTTCCATCATCCAGGCGGAAACGGTCCGTGCGGACGACGGCCTGGCGTTGTCGTCGCGCAATCGCTATCTCACTGCCGAGGAACGCGCGGCAGCGCCGCGCCTCAACGAAGCGCTGCGACAGGTGAAGCAGGCGGTCGAGTCCGGTGATCGTAATTTCGAGGCGCTCGAGTTCGCCGCTGATGCATTGCTCGCACGGCATCGCTGGCACGTGGACTATGTCGTTGTCCGCAGCCGCCGTTCGCTGATGCAGCCCGAGGCAGACGAACGCGAACTCGTGGTGCTCGGAGCCGCGAAGCTTGGGCAGACGCGGCTTATCGACAATCTCGAAATTCAGGCGCCCGCGTGAGCTACCTGTCCTTGGCAGCCAGATGAGCCGACCACTGCCGTTCCCCTTCTCCGCCATCGTCGGCCAGGAGGAGATGAAGCTGGCCCTGCTGATCGCGGCGGTGGATCAGAGCGTAGGCGGGGTCCTCGTATTCGGTGATCGCGGTACAGGGAAATCGACCGCGGTGCGTGCGCTCGCCGCGCTGCTGCCACCGATGCGGGCGGTAGTCGGATGCCCTTTCAGCTGCGAACCGGAGAAGACGGTCGGCCTGTGCGATGTCTGTCGAGGCGGAGGCAAGCCGAAGAGCGCGGTGGTCGCGGTGCCCGTGGTCGACCTCCCGCTCGGCGCAACCGAGGATCGCGTGGTCGGCGCGCTCGATCTCGAACGCGCGTTGTCGCAGGGCGTGAAGGCCTTCGAGCCTGGCCTTCTGGCGCGCGCCCATCGCGGTTTTCTCTACATCGACGAAGCGAACCTGCTCGAGGATCACCTGGTCGACCTGCTGCTCGACGTGGCGGCGTCCGGCGAGAACGTGGTCGAACGCGAGGGTCTGTCCATCCGCCACCCCGCGCGCTTCGTCCTGGTCGGCAGCGGCAATCCGGAAGAGGGTGAACTGCGCCCGCAGTTGCTCGACCGCTTCGGCCTGTCGCTCGAAGTGAAGACGCCCGAGGACCTCAAGCTTCGCATCGAGGTGGTACGCCGGCGTGATGCGTACGAGCGCGATCCGGAAGCCTTTGCCGCGAAATGGAAGGCCGAGGAGTCGAAGGTACGCCGTCGCATCGTCGCGGCACGCGAGCGGCTGTCGTCGGTGACCGTGCCGGATGTCGCACTCGAACGCGCGGCGCAGTTGTGCATCCGCCTCGGCACCGATGGACTGCGCGGTGAGCTCACGTTGATGCGTGCTGCACGTGCGTTGGCCGCGCTGGACGGTGATGCGTCCGTGACCGATGCGCATCTCAAGCGCGTGGCGCCGGCCGCGTTGCGGCATCGCCTGCGCCGCAATCCCCTCGACGATGCCGGTTCGACCACGCGCGTCGAACGGGCACTGACGGAGTTGTTCGGCGCGTGAACGCGAATGGCGACGCCGGGAGCCGCGTCTGGGCCGACGCAGTGCTCGCGGCGGCGCTGTGTGCGATCGATCCGGTCGGTCTTGGTGGTGTCGCGCTGCGCGCACGCGCGGGCCCGGTGCGCGATCGCTGGCTCGAAGTCTTGCGCGCCTGTCTGCCGCCCGAAGCCCCCGTGCGCACGGTTCCGCTCCACATCTCGGATGGGCGCCTGCTCGGCGGTCTCGACCTCACGGCGACGCTGCAGACCGGCCGGCCGGTGGCGGAACGCGGTGTGCTCACCGAAGTGCACGGCGGCGTCGCGATCCTGGCGATGGCCGAGCGGATTTCGGGAGCGACGGCGGCACGCATCACGGCCGCGCTCGACCGGGGCGAGATCGCGGTCGAGCGCGACGGCCTCGCATTGCGCGTGCCGGCGCGATTCGGCGTGATCGCGCTCGACGAAGGCGCGGAGGCCGATGAACATCCACCGCCTGCGTTGCTGGACCGGCTCGCGTTCCACCTCGATCTCGAGACCGTGAGCGTGCGCGAGCTTTTCGAAAGTGGTCGCGACTCGTCGGAGGTGGTCGAAGCGCGTGGCAGACTGTCCTCGGTGCGCGCGAGCGATGCGATCGTCGAGGCGCTCACGGCCACCGCGATGGCACTGGGAATCGATTCGCTGCGAGCGGTGCACCTCGCATTGCGTGCGACCTGCGCGGTTGCGGCGCTGGCGGGTCGCGATGTCGCCGAAGAAGACGATGCGGCGACCGCAGGCCGGCTCGTATTCGCATCACGGGCGACTCGTCTGCCTGCGCCCCCAACCGACGACGAGGCCGCGGACGAAACGCCACCTCCGGAATCCGAAGCCGAGGCGGGAGGGGAGAACGAAGAGGACACGGAGGAACTCGATCGCCCACTGGAAGATATGGTGCTCGCGGCTGTGCAGGCGGCCCTCCCGGCAGCACTGCTGGCGCAACTCGCTCGTGGCGACGGCGGTTCGGCGCGCGGCCGTACGGGAGGACGCGCTGGCGCGCTTCAGCACGCGAAGCTGCGCGGACGACCCGCGGGCACACGTCGCGGCGAACCGCGTGGCGGCGCGCGGTTGAACGTCGTTGAAACGCTGCGCAATGCGGCGCCCTGGCAGCCGTTGCGGCGACGCGAGGCCGGTCGGTCCGCCGCCTCGGCGCGCATCGATGTCCGACCCGAGGACTTCCGCGTCACCCGGTTCAAGCAGCGTGCGCAGACCACCACGATCTTCGTGGTGGATGCGTCGGGCTCTTCCGCGCTGAATCGACTGGCTGAAGCGAAGGGCGCAGTAGAGTTGTTGCTCGCGGAGAGCTACGTGCGCCGCGATCAGGTGGCGCTCATCGCCTTTCGCGGGCTCGGTGCCGAGTTGTTGCTGCCGCCCACGCGTTCCCTGGTGCGGGCGAAACGCAGCCTCGCCGGATTGCCGGGTGGCGGTGGTACGCCGCTGGCGGCCGGTATCGACGCCGCGCTGGAACTCGCTGACGCGGTACGTCGCAAGGGCGATACGCCGAGCGTGATCCTGCTGACCGACGGCCGCGCGAACGTGGGCCGCGATGGCAATCCCGGTCGCGCGCAGGCCGAGATGGAAGCCCTCGGCGCGGCGCGGCGGCTGCGCCTCGCAGGGTTCGGTGCGATCCTTCTGGACACGTCGCCGCGCCCACAGCCTCAGGCCGAGAAGCTCGCGCAGGAAATGGGTGCGAAGTACCTGCCGCTTCCCTATGCCGACGCCGCGACTTTGTCGCTGGCGATCCGCGCCGTGTCGGCCGCTCCCCCAGCCCGCTAGCGCCTCGACGCATGACTGACGGTCTGCGTTGGGATTTCGAAGGGCGCGACTGGCCCAACCGCGAAGCGAGCCGCTTCGTGGACGCCGGCGGTCTGCGCTGGCACGTGCAGCAGGTGGGCAGCGGTCCGATCATCCTGCTGGTGCATGGCACGGGCGCGGCGACACATTCGTGGCGCGCGCTGATGCCACTGCTCGCCCAGCGGTTCACGGTGGTCGCGCCCGACCTGCCGGGGCACGGGTTCACCGAGTTGCCGCCATCGTCCCGCCTGTCCCTGCCGGGCATGGCCGAGGCGCTCGCTGCGTTGCTCGACGCGCTCGGCGTGCGACCGGTGCTCGCGGCCGGTCACTCGGCGGGGGCAGCGATCGTGGCGCGCATGAGCCTCGATCAGCGCCTGGCATTGGCCGGGTTGATGAGTCTCAACGGTGCGCTGCTGCCGTTGCGCGGCCTTCCGGGATACGTGTTCTCGCCGATGGCGCGACTGCTGGCATCGAGTTCTCTCGTGCCGCGCCTGTTCGCGTGGCGTGCCGCCGATCCAGTCGTGGTCGAGCGCCTGATCCGGGGCACGGGTTCGACCCTGGAAGCTGCCGGCCTGGAGTGGTACGGCCGCCTGATCCGCAGCCCGGGGCACGCCGCCGCAGCCCTGGACATGATGGCCCACTGGGACGTGCGCCCGCTGGAGCGCGACCTGCCGAACCTGAAGCCGCGGCTGGTGCAGGTCGTCGGTACCAACGATCTCACGGTACCGCCCGCCGAGGCCCGCCGGGTCCTGGCCCTGCTGCCGCAGGCGCAAATCGTTCCCCTGGCAGGTGCAGGACATCTCGCCCACGAGGAGCGGCCGACGGAGGTGGCGGCCCTGGCGTTTCGGTTCGCCGAAGAGATCGGAGTCCTGAGCACTACCGCCTAGTCCGGCGACGCTGTTACACTCGCGTCGACCATGTTGACAGTCGATGTGTCACAGAAAATTGTCACTCACCCGCGGGCACGCAAGCCTCGGGCGGTGGTGATCGGCAGTGGTTTCGGCGGTTTGGCGGCAGCGGTGCGGCTGGGTGCGCGCGGGTACCGGGTCACCGTTCTGGAGAAACTCGATGCGCCGGGCGGCCGTGCCTATGTGTACCGGCAGGACGGCTTCACCTTCGACGCCGGACCCACCATCGTCACCGCGCCCTTCCTGCTGGAAGAGCTCTGGGCCCTGTGCGGCAAGCGCCTGGCCGACGACGTGGAACTGCGACCCGTCTCGCCCTTCTATCGGATCCGCTTCCACAACGGCGAGGTCTTCGACTACTCCGGCGACCCCGAGGCCATGCGCGCCGAGGTTGCGAAGTTTTCGCCGTCCGACGTGGCGGGCTACGAACGCTTCATGAAGGTGAGCGAGGAGACCTATCGCATCGGCTTCGAGCAACTGGGTCATGTGCCCTTCGGTTCGTGGAAGGACATGCTGAAGGTCCTGCCCGACCTGATGCGCCTGCAAAGCTATCGCACCGTCTACGGCATGGTGGCGAAGCACATCCGCGACGAGCGGTTGCGTACCGTGCTGAGCTTCCATCCGCTGCTGGTGGGCGGCAATCCGTTCACCACGACGTCGGTGTACAGCCTGATCGCGTTTCTCGAGCGGCGCTGGGGCGTGCATTTCGCGATGGGCGGCACGGGGCAGCTGGTGAAGGGACTGGTCGGTCTCATCGCCGGGCAGGGCGGCACGCTCCGCTGCAATGCCGAGGTGAGCGAGATCACGGTCGAGGACGGCGTGGCCACCGGCGTGAAGCTCGCCACGGGCGAAGCCATCGCGGCCGACGTGGTCGTCTCCAACGCGGACGCCGCGTGGACCTACCGTCATCTCCTGCCCGCGCGATGGCGGCATCGCTGGACCGATCGCCGTATCGAGCGCTCGCGCTACTCCATGAGCCTGTTCGTCTGGTACTTCGGCACCAAGCGCCAGTATCCGGACGTGCCGCATCACACCATCCTGCTCGGGCCGCGCTATCGCGAGCTGCTGGGCGACATCTTCGGGCGCAAGGTGCTGGCGAAGGACTTCAGCCTCTACCTGCATCGGCCGACCGCCACCGATCCCTCGCTCGCGCCACGCGGCTGCGACGCGTTCTATGTGCTCTCGCCGGTGCCGCACCTGGGCAGCGGAACGGACTGGAGTGAGCAGGCGGAGACCTATCGCCGCACGCTCTCGAAGTACCTGAGCGAGACGCTGCTGCCCGATCTCGAGCAGGAGGTCGTCACTTCGCGCATGCTCACGCCGCAGGATTTCCAGGATCGGCTGCTGTCCTTTCGCGGCGCGGCCTTCGGCATGGAGCCCGTGCTCACGCAGAGCGCCTGGTTCCGTCCCCACAATCGCAGCGAGGAGGTGGAGCGGCTCTACCTCGTCGGTGCCGGTACCCACCCGGGCGCGGGCCTGCCCGGCGTGATTTCCTCCGCACGCGTCCTCGACACCGTGGTGCCCGATGCAGCCGTCTTCGCCTGATCGAGAATCGGATCTCGCCGAGTGCGGCGAACTGCTGCGTGGCGGCTCGCGCACGTTCTTCGCCGCATCGCTGCTCCTGCCCAGGAGCATGCGTGAACCCGCGAGTGCGCTCTATGCATTCTGCCGGCTCGCCGACGATGCCGTGGATCTCGGAGATGACGGTCCCGCGGCGCTCGAGCGCTTGCGCGAGCGCCTGGCGCGCGTCTACGAAGGGCGGCCGATGCCCATCGCTGCCGACCGCGCACTCGCCGAGGTGGTTGCCCGGTACGGCATTCCGCGCGCACTGCCGGAGGCGCTGCTCGAAGGGTTCGAGTGGGATGCCGCAGGACGACGCTACGAGGATCTGTCGGACCTGCTCGACTACGCCGCGCGCGTGGCGGGCACCGTCGGCGCGATGATGAGCGTGCTCATGGGTGGCCGCGAGCCCGAAGTCGTCGCCCGTGCCTGCGATCTGGGTGTGGCGATGCAGCTGACGAACATCGCGCGCGACGTTGGCGAAGATGCACGCGCCGGCCGCGTCTACCTGCCGCTCGCATGGATGCGGGCAGCGGGTGTCGATCCCGACGTGTGGCTCGCGTCGCCGATGCACACCGGGACCCTCGGTGCCATCGTGCAACGGCTGCTGAATGTCGCTGACGAACTCTACGAAAGAGCGAGCGCCGGAATCGCCAGACTGCCGCTCGCCTACCGACCCGGCATGCACGCCGCACGCATCGTCTACGCGGAGATCGGCCGCGAGGTCGAGCGCCAGGGTCTCAATTCCGTCTCGAGTCGCGCCATCGTGTCCGGCCAGCGCAAGCTCTGGCTGGCGGGTCGCGCGGTGATCGAAGCGGCCCGCGTCGCGCCACGTGTGCCCGACGCGCCGCTCGATGCCACGCGCTTTCTGGTCGAAGCCGTTGCCGAATCGCCTGCGCCACCCGTGATGTCGCGGCGACGCGTCGGCGATCATGCCGTCTGGGTGATCGATCTGTTCACCCGCCTGGAGCAGCTCGAGCGTGGCCAGCGTTTCGGGCGCCAGGGCAGCACAGGGTAGTCTCCGGTGTCAGGGAACGTCCTGTTCCTGCTCGAGCTGCTGTTCGGATCGGGGATCGTCCTCGGATTCGCAGTCTGGGAGCTGATCTCGCTCAAGCGCGATCGGGCGAGGACCGAAGCGAAGAAGCGTGCGGAGTCTTCCTAGATCGGCAACGGTGTCCGCCGTCGTGGCATGCGGAACGGCAGCAGCATCTGCACCCAGCCCGAGCGGAAACGGTCGAGCGACAGGCTTTCGTGCATCGCGGTGACCGGCTGGTTCAACAGGTGGGTCGCCACCACGGAACGCGCGTAGAACGGCGTGTCTTCGAGCGTCCGGACGATGGCGGGGCGATGGTCGGATTCTGCGCGCGTGGTGCGTTCGATCCGCCAGATCGCGCCAGGCGCCAGGGCTACACGCGGCGGTGGTGCGAATTCCGCGACGTGCCCGGCGGCATTGCAGTTCAGTGCGAGCGAGAAGTGGTCGCCATTCCGGCGCGTAACGTCGTAGAGGATGGCGGTGCCGTTGCGAATGCCGGCACGGGACCAGTCCCATCGGACGAAGTCCTGCTCGAGCGGCGCGTCGCCCGCGTTCGAGTCCAGATAGGCAGGCCCCGACCAGCGCAGTCCCGGGCGCTCGAGGACGACCTCCACGCGTGAGCATGGCGCGAGCGGCGACCAGCGCTGCCTGCCGGCAGCATCGAGCGCGAACGTCCGGCCGGTGGGCGTGGATGGATGCAGGCGCACGACGCCGCGAATTCGCGAAGGGAGCGGGGAGGTGACCTCGTCGATCCGCACCGCGAGAGAACTGCCGTCCCAGGTGAGGTCGCTTGGCCCGATCGCGAGCGAGGTCGGGGTGCGATGCAGAGCTCCGCGTGAGCGTTCGGTGAGGGCCCAGCGCTTGCCCCCTTCGCCATAGAGCGCGATGTTGAGTGCGCAGAAATTCTCCGGGTCGCCGACGCCACGTCTGCGCGCCCATGCGTAGTACGGGGAGAACACGCTGCCGACGAAAGCGATGATCGTGAGGCCGTGGCGGCCATCGTCGCTCAGGGCGTCGATGTACCACCACACGTAGCCGTCCCGAGGCACCGGACGATCGAAATCAAACTGCACCGGCATCCTCCAGGAGTGCACGGACCGCGAGTCGCCCCGACAGGGCGGCCATCGGTACGCCGGGCCCGGGATGCACGCTGCCACCTGCCAGGTAGAGCCCTTCGATGCGACTGCGCGCACGCGGTCGTTGGAACGACGCCATCCAGCCGTGCGATGCACGACCGTACAGCGCGCCGCCGGTGGAAGGAAACAGGCGCTCGAAGTCGGCGGGCGTGGTCACGACACACCGGTCGGGCGCGCGTTCCACCTGGAGGCCGCACCGCTCGAGCAACGCGAAGGCGCGCGCCTGGCAGCGAGCGATCTCGGCGGCGCCGAAGGCACGCGTGTCTCCCGATGCGGGCGCGTTGACGAGGCACAGGAGTCGTTCGGGACCTGCCGGCTTCGCATCGCCGCGATCGTCGCGGTCCTGTGCGCACACGTAGACCGTGGGCTCCGAGGGCGTCTGGTCGCGGGCAAGGATGTCTTCGAACTCGGCGGGATAGTCGCGCGAGAAGAATACGGTGTGCCTCAGCAGCGGGAAGCCTTCGGTGCGCGCGACCATGTTCCAGGTGACGGCGGACAGCGAGCGGGCATTGTGCGGCGTCGCCGGCGCGGCACGTGCAACGGGCGTTCCGAGCCTGCCTTTCGCGACCGCGGCGACGTCGGCATTGACGATCACCGCGTCCGCATCGACGCGCTCTCCGGTGACCAGCCTCACGCCGGTGGCGCGGCCGCCGCGCACGATCACCTCGGCCACCTCCGTGTCGTAGCGGAAGTGTGCACCGCGCGCTTGCGCGAGGGTTTCGAGCGCCCGGGCGATGCCATGCATGCCGCCGTCGACCAGCCAAACACCGTCCTGCTCGACGTGAGCGACGAGCATCAACGTTGCCGGAGCGAGAAAAGGCGACGAGCCGCAATAGGTGGCATAGCGTCCGAACAACTGCTGCAGGCGGGGATCGCGGAAGTGCTGGCCGAGTGCGCGCCACAACGTCGTGAAGGGGCTGATGCGCCACAGGTCACCGAGGCCGCGCAGGCCGGCTGCGCGGACGAGTCCGAGCGGACTCGGGCGGGACGAGCGGATGAACGGGCCTTCGAGCGTCCGGTAGACCTTGCGGGCCCGCTGCGTGAACTCGCGAAACGCCTGGGCTTCGGCAAGACCGGCGAAGGCTCCGATGGCGTCGGCCGAGCGCGCCACGTCCGCAAACAGGTCGAGGCTCTCGGTGTCGGTCCAGGCATGGCGGGCGAGAACCTCCGCCGGACGCAGCGTCAGATAGTCGCCGAGCGCTGCACCTGCCGCCGCGAAGAGCTCCTCGAAGACCCAGCGCATGGTGAGGACCGTCGGCCCGGCGTCCATCCGCAGCCCGCCCACGGCGACCTCGCGCATCTTGCCGCCGGGCGCCGCGGCCCGTTCGAAGACGAGAACTTCCACTCCAAGCGCAGCGAGTTCGAGCGCGGCCGCCAAACCGCCAACCCCGGCTCCGACCACCGCTACGCGTTTCAGGTGCATGCCTGCCCCGTGGCCGAAAAGCTTTCGTTGACTGGACGAAACCACGTGTCTATATTACATGACAGTTGATAGTGACAATCACACGTTACTCAGAAGCTGACAAGGAGACACGGATGGACGCCATCAAGCGAGTCGAGCAGGCCCTGGCACTGGCTATCGAACAGAATCTGATGGCGGTGGTGGCGCAGACCGAGGCCCCCGGATCTCCGCCTCGGCTCGCGGCGGCGCTGCGCTACGCCGTTTTCCCCGGTGGCGCGCGAATCCGACCCCGTCTGTGTCTCGCTGTGGCGTGCGCCTGCAGCGAAGACGACCCGGGTGTGGCGGATGCCGCCGCAACTTCCATCGAGCTTCTGCACTGTGCCTCGCTGATCCACGACGATCTTCCGTGTTTCGACGACGCGCCGACGCGGCGTGGCAAACCCTCGGTCCATCGGGCCTTCGGCGAACGCCTCGCGGTTCTGGCCGGCGATGCGCTCATCGTGCTGGCTTTCCAGACCCTCGCGCGGGGTGTCTCGAGTGCCCCGCATCGGCTGGCGCCGCTCGTGATGATCATCAGCCGTGCCGTCGGCATGCCGACGGGAATCGTCGCGGGCCAGGCTTGGGAATGCGAGCCGCATGTGGGTCTGGCGGACTACCAGCGGGCCAAGACCGGTTCCCTCTTCGCCGCGGCGACGGTGGCCGGGGCGACGGCAGCGGGATTCGCCGAGCCGGGCCAATGGCGCACGCTTGGGGAATGTCTCGGGGAAGCCTTCCAGGTGGCGGACGATCTGCGCGACGTGGTTTCCGATCCCGCTGAACTGGGCAAGCCTACGGGCCGGGACGTGGCCCTGGGCCGGCCGAGCGCTGTGCGCGATCTGGGCATGAGCGGGGCGCAAGAGCGCTTCGAGTATCTCGTGACCACTGCTGTCGAATCGATTCCCGCGTGCTCCGGCGCGGAAGGGCTGAAGGCGCTGATCACGATGGAAGCCGCCCGCTTCCTGCCGAAGGAACTCGCCCGTCGGGCGGCCTGACGCCGGTCTGCCTCGACGCCGCTGCGGACGGCACGAGTGGATGCGACGTTGTCCTGGTCCGATCGCTGGCTGGTCAAGCGCGATCGGCTGCTGGCGAGCGAGGGCTTCCGCCGCTGGGCGGCGGCGTTTCCCTTCACCCGGCCGATCGCCCGGCGACGCGCCCGCCAGTTGTTCGACCTGTGTGCGGGCTTCGTCTACACGCAGGTGCTGCTCGCCTGCGTCCGGCTGAAGCTCTTCGACATGCTCGCCGAAGGGCCGATGACCGTGGCGGCCTTGTCCGCACGGTTGTCGCTGCCGCCCGATGCCGCGACACGTCTGCTCGCGGCAGCCGTTTCGCTCCGGCTGCTGGAGAAACGCGGCGCCGATCGCTTCGCTCTGGGGCCGCTCGGAGCGCCGATGGTCGGCAACGCGGCGATCGCTTCCATGGTCGAGCACCACAGTGTGCTCTACGCCGACCTGCACGATCCGGTCGCCCTGTTGCGGGGTGAGCGCCCGGACACCGGGCTGTCTCGCTACTGGTCCTATGCCAGCACTCGCGAGCCAGGCGAGCTCGATGCCGAACGCGTCGCTGCCTATACGAAGCTCATGTCGGCGTCGCAGCCGCTGGTGGCGGGCGAGGTTCTCGACGCGTATCCGATGAACCGCCACCAATGCCTGCTCGACGTGGGAGGTGGCGAGGGTACGTTCCTGCTGACGGCAGCCCAGCGGGCGCCCGCACTGCGGGTGGTGCTGTTCGACCTGCCGCCGGTGGCCGAGCGCGCCCGCGTCCGTTTTGCCGCGGCAGGAATCGCCGATCGGGCCCGTGCAGTGGGCGGCGACTTTCATTCGGACCCGCTTCCAGAGGGGGCCGACGTCATTTCCCTCGTGCGCGTGGTCCACGACCACGACGACACCGAAGCGCTCGCCCTGCTCAGGGCCGTCCGTCGTGCCCTGCCGGCGGACGGGACCCTCTTGCTGGCCGAACCCATGGCGCAGACGCCGGGCGCTGAGGCGGTGGGCGATGCCTATTTCGGCTTCTATCTGCTCGCCATGGGCCACGGCCGTCCCCGATCCCCTGCAGAACTCGAGTCGATGCTCCTGCAGGCGGGCTTCGACCGGCTGCGCTGGATCCCGACGCGGATCCCGCTCCAGACCCGATTGCTGCTGGCTCGTCCCAGCCGGACAGAGCCGAGTGTTAGGAAGTATTGACACATATAAGAGTCCGCGTAGACTGACACTCCATGGACACTCAGCATTCCATAACGGGCTGCCTCCGGGGCTCGACACAATGAGTCCTGCGATGAACACGCTGGCCGTGGTGCTCGAACAACCGGAGCGCCTCGTCCTGAGCCGGCTCGAACTCTCGCCTCCGGGCGACGAGGATGTGGTCGTCGATATCGAGTGGAGCGGCATCAGCACCGGGACCGAGCGCCTGCTCTGGTCCGGTCGCATGCCGCCGTTTCCCGGGATGGGCTACCCGCTCGTGCCGGGCTATGAATCGGTCGGCCGCGTGAGCGCGGTCGGCAACCGTACCGGCGCCCGCGTGGGTGACCGCGTATTCGTCCCGGGCGCGCGATGCTTCGGCGATGTGCGCGGACTGTTCGGCGGGGCGGCGGCAAGGTTGGTCGTTCCGGGTGCCAAGGTGGTGCCCTTCGACGAGCGCCTCGGCGAGCAGGGCGTGCTGCTGGCGCTCGCAGCGACCGCTTACCACGTTGCGGCTGGTCCCGGCGCGAGTCAGCCCGACCTCATCGTCGGTCACGGCGTGCTCGGCAGGCTCCTGGCGCGCCTCGCCGTCGTCGCCGGCGGCGAGCCAGTGGTGTGGGAAACCAATCCCGGCCGCGCCGCGGGTGCGGAGGGCTATCGCGTCCTCGACCCCAAGGACGATCCGCGTCGCGACTATCGCGCCATCTGCGATGTGAGCGGCGATGCATCGTTGCTCGACACCCTCGTTGCGTGTCTGGCGCCGGGCGGCGAGATCGCGCTCGCGGGCTTCTACAGCGACCCGCTGTCGTTCACGTTTCCTCCCGCCTTCATGCGCGAGGCGCGTATCCGCGTTGCGGCTGAATGGAAGCCGTCGGACCTGGCCGCGGTCAAGGCGCTGGCTGAATCCGGCCGCCTGTCGCTCGACGGTCTCATTACCCATCGGCGCGACGCCGGCGAGGCCGATGCGGCCTACCGCACGGCGTTCAGCGATCCGGCGTGCCTGAAGATGATCCTGGACTGGAGGTCGATGCAATGAGTATCACCGGCGACAACACCATCACGGCACCGATCCAGTTCAGCCAGCGCGAGCGCCTGCGCGCGGAAGCCGCGATCGAACCGGATCCCGTCGTCACGACGGCGCCCACCAAGACCACTCAGATCATCGCGATCTACGGCAAGGGCGGCATCGGCAAGAGCTTCACGCTCGCCAACCTCTCGTACATGATGGCCCAGCAGGGCAAGAAGGTGCTGCTGATCGGCTGCGATCCCAAGAGCGACACCACCAGCCTGCTGTTCGGCGGCAAGGCCTGCCCCACGATCATCGAGACCTCCTCGAAGAAGAAGCTCGCGGGCGAGCAGGTCGCCATCGGCGATGTGTGCTTCAAGCGCGACGGCGTGTTCGCGATGGAACTCGGCGGTCCGGAAGTGGGCCGCGGCTGCGGCGGGCGCGGCATCATCCACGGCTTCGAGACCCTCGAGAAGCTCGGCTTCCACGAGTGGGGCTTCGACTACGTGCTGCTCGATTTCCTCGGCGACGTGGTGTGCGGCGGTTTCGGCCTGCCGATCGCGCGCGACATGTGCCAGAAGGTGATCGTGGTCGGTTCGAACGACCTGCAGTCGCTCTACGTCGCGAACAACGTGTGCTCGGCGGTGGAGTACTTCCGCAAGCTGGGCGGCAACGTGGGGGTGGCCGGCCTCGTGATCAACAAGGACGATGGCACGGGCGAGGCGCACGCGTTCGCCGAGGCCGTCGGCATCCCGGTGCTGGCCGCCATTCCTGCCAACGAGGACATTCGTCGCAAGAGCGCCAACTACGAAATCATCGGCCGCCCTGGCGGCCAGTGGGCATCGGTGTTCGAGGAACTCGCGACCAATGTTGCCGAGGCGCCGCCGCTGCGTCCCACGCCGCTGACGCAGGACGGCCTGCTCGGACTCTTCTCCGGCGATGTCGTCGGGCGCAACGTCGTGCTCGAACCCGCCACGCTGTTCGACATGGTCGGCAAGACCGAGATCGAGCACAAGTCGCTCGAAGTGGTCTACGACGCGGCCTGACATGAAACTGCCCCCACGCTCACTTGCGTTCGCTGCCCCCCGAGGGGGCGCGTCAGTGGCTTGGGACGGCCCGGCGCCACTGACATGAACGCGAAGACGCCTCCAGAGTTGCTGCAACCGTCCGCCGGTGCGGAGGTGGTCTACGACGCGGCTGGCGTTGCGCCGATGGCGAACGACAGCGTTGACCCGGTGGCCGAGAAGCGGGTGATTCCGATCAGCGTTGCGGCGACACAGTCCGACGGCCTGGGTTGTCATTCCGGCAAGGATCAGCTGCGCGCAGCTGCCGAAGCCGCCGGCAATAGCGAAACCCTGCAGCGCTACGCGGCCGATTATCCGGTGGGCCCGCATGACCAGCCGCAGAGCATGTGTCCCGCTTTCGGTTCCTTGCGCGTCGGCCTGCGCATGCGCCGTACCGCGACCGTGCTTTCCGGTTCGGCGTGCTGCGTCTACGGTCTGACTTTCACGTCGCACTTCTACGGTGCCAAGCGCACCGTCGGCTACGTCCCCTTCAATTCCGAGACGCTGGTGACCGGCAAGCTGTTCGAGGACATCCGCGAGGCTGTGTTCAAGCTCGCCGACCCCGCGCTCTACGACGCGGTCATCGTCACGAACCTTTGCGTGCCCAGCGCCTCGGGTGTGCCGCTGCGCCTGCTGCCGAAAGAGATCAACGGCGTGCGCATCGTCGGCATCGACGTGCCGGGCTTCGGTGTGCCGACGCACGCGGAAGCCAAGGACGTGCTGGCTGGAGCGATGCTCCACTACGCCCGCACGGAAGTCGAGCAGGGTCCCGTGGCTGCACCGCGCAATGGCGTGAGCGACAAGCCGACCGTCACGTTCCTCGGCGAGATGTTCCCGGCCGACCCGGTGGGTATCGGCATGATGCTCGAGCCGCTCGGCCTCGCTGCCGGACCGGTGGTTCCGACGCGCGAATGGCGTGAACTCTATGCCGCCCTCGACTGCGCGGTCGTTGCGGCGATCCATCCCTTCTACACCGCGTCGATGCGGGAGTTCGAAGCAGCTGGGCGCACCATCGTCGGTTCGGCGCCAGTGGGCTACGACGGCACCGCCGCCTGGCTCGATGCCATCGGCGACGCCTGCGGCATCGCACGCGATCGGGTGGATGCTGCCAAGAACAAGATCCTGCCCGCGATTCGCAGTGCGCTCGATCGAACACCGATCAAGGGCCGCGTGACGCTGTCCGGGTACGAAGGCTCGGAGTTGCTTGTGGCGAGGCTGCTCATCGAAAGCGGTGCCGACGTTCGCTACGTGGGTACGGCCTGTCCGCGTACGCGCTGGTCCGACCCGGATCGCGAATGGCTCGAAGCGAAGGGTGTCCGCGTGCAGTACCGCGCCTCCCTGGAACAGGATCTCGCCGCGATGGCGGAGTTCGAGCCCGATCTCGCGATCGGCACGACGCCGGTGGTGCAAGCCGCGAAGGAACGCGCCATCCCCGGACTCTATTTCACGAACCTCATCTCGGCGCGGCCGCTGATGGGCGTTGCCGGTGCGGGATCGCTCGCCCAGGTGATCGGCGGGGCGCTCGCCAACAAGGCGCGCTTCGACACGATGAAGGAATTCTTCACCGGCGTCGGCGAAGGCCACACGGCCGGCATCTGGGAAGACACGCCCAAGGATCGACCGGAGTTCCGCGCGGCCTATCGCAAGCAACTGGAGAAGCTGGCGAAGAAAAGCAAAATTGAGGACCCAATTTGATGTCGGCAAAAGTGCAAACCTACTTTTGCCGAGATGATCGGCAAGAAGTCGCTGGCGAAGCCAGTCGACTTCTTGGGGTAACTGCCACGCAAAGGCGTGGCGCCCGTGCCTTCATGGAACGGGCCTCTGCATGCTAGTCCTCGACCACGATCGCGCGGGCGGCTACTGGGGCGCGGTGTACGTCTTCACCGCCATCAAGGGCCTGCAGGTCATCATCGACGGCCCGGTGGGCTGCGAGAACCTGCCGGTGACTTCCGTCTTGCACTACACCGACGCGTTGCCGCCTCATGAACTGCCCATCGTGGTAACGGGCCTGGGCGAAGAGGAGCTCGGCCAGCACGGGACCGAAGGCGCGATGAAACGTGCGCACAAGGTGCTCGACCCGGACCAGCCCGCGGTCGTGGTGACCGGATCCATCGCCGAGATGATCGGTGGCGGCGTGACGCCCGAAGGCACGAACATCAAGCGCTTCCTGCCGCGCACCATCGACGAGGACCAGTGGCAGAGCGCCAACCGCGCAATGTTCTGGCTCTGGACCGAATACGGCCTGAAGAAGATTCCGGCCCGCAAGGAACGCAAGCCGGGCGAGAAGCCGCGCGTCAACATCATCGGGCCGAGCTACGGGTACTTCAACATGCCCTCCGACCTCGCCGAGATCCGGCGGCTCGTGGAGGGCATCGGCGCCGAGATCAACCTCGTGTTCCCGCTCGGCAGCCATGTGGCCGATGTGCCCAAGCTCATCGACGCCGACGTCAACGTCTGCATGTATCGCGAGTACGGCCGGATGCTGTGCGAAGCCCTCGAGCGGCCCTATCTCCAGGCGCCGATCGGCCTGCACAGCACGACCAAGTTCCTGCGCACCCTGGGCGAACTGCTCGGCGTCGATCCCGAGCCCTTCATCGAGCGCGAGAAACACACCACGATCAAGCCGCTGTGGGACTTGTGGCGGTCGGTCACCCAGGACTTCTTCGGCACCGCCAGTTTCGCGATCGTGGCGAACGAAACCTACGCGCGAGGCATCCGGCACTTCCTCGAAACGGAGATGGGGTTGCCGTGCACGTTCTCGTTCGCGCGCCGTCCGGGCGTGAAGCCCGACAACGAGGCGGTGCGCCAGGCGCTGAAGGACAAGCCGCCTCTCGTGCTGTTCGGCAGCTACAACGAGCGCATGTATTCGGCGGAACTGGGTGGCCGTTCCCTGTATATCCCGGCTTCCTTCCCCGGCGCCATCATCCGCCGCCATACCGGCACGCCGTTCATGGGCTACGGCGGTGCTACCTATCTTGTGCAGGAAGTCTGCAACGCGCTGTTCGATGCGCTGTTCAATATCCTGCCGCTAGCGAGCGACCTCGACCGCGTGGAGGCGACGCCGGCCCGCATCGGCCAGTCCGCGGAACTGCCCTGGGACATGGACGCGCATCAGCTGCTCGCGGACGTCGTTGCGACGCAGCCAGTGCTGGTACAGATCTCTGCAGCCAAGCGCATTCGCGATCGTGCTGAGCGCGATGCGCGGCGCGCGGGCGAAGCGCGCGTGACGACCGACCGTGTCGAGAGGTCGCGCGTTGCCTTGAACGAAGGGATCGCCGCGTGAGCGCGTCCCGAACGATCCCAAGAATCTGCCCGGCGGTTTCGGGCGGACAGTACGTCGTGGCGGAAGTGCTCGTCGCGGCGATTTCTGCCGTGCGCGGTTTGGTGCGGTAACGGCCGAGAGGCCAACCTGGAGGCTTGAAGCATATGGCTGACATGCAAAGAACCGGCTCTCTATCGGGGCTGACGGAAGACGAGGCAAAGCAGTTTCACGGCATCTTCATGACGAGCTTCATCATCTTCACGGTGATCGCCATCGTCGCGCACATCCTGGCGTGGAGCTGGAAACCCTGGCTGTAACGCGTCACTGCCTCAAGGAGGGCTCGCAAATGTCTGACGGACGAAACCAATCGCTACCGGGGCTCGCGCAGAACGGGTCGAACGGGTTCGGCGTCATCTTCTTGTCGAGCTTCATCGTCCTGCTTCTCGTGGCACTGGTGGCGCAGACGTTTGCGCTGCAGTGGCGGACCTGGTTTCCGGGTGCCGAGGGGGAAAGGTCGATGATCGGAGGCGTGAAGACGGCGGTCTACACCTTTATGTCGCATCTGTCATAGGAGACGAGAAACATGTGGAGAATCTGGCTTCTGTTCGACCCGCGCAGATCGTTGGTTGCGCTGTTCACGTTCCTGTTCGTGCTGGCACTGTTGATTCATTTCATCCTGCTAGGCAGCGACAGGTTCAACTGGATCGAAGGCGCGAAAGCACACGGTGGCGGTACGCCGCCCGCGGTGCCGGCGGCCCAGAAGTAGCCTGTTTGCGCTCGCGAAGGGTTGCGGACGCGCCGGACCTTCCGGTCCGACGATGTCCGCCACCCTGAGTGCCACGAAGAGTAGGCCCGACAAGGGACTCCGGAAGGGAGGAAGCAGCGATGTCGATGCTCAGCTTTGAAAGGAAATACCGCGTTCGAGGTGGGACGCTGCTCGGGGGAGACCTGTTCGATTTCTGGGCGGGCCCTTTCTATGTTGGCTTCTTCGGCGTGACGACGATCTTCTTCGCCGCTCTCGGTACCGCACTCATCGTCTACGGTGCGGCGATCGGCCCGACGTGGAATCTCTGGCAGATCAGCATTGCACCGCCGGACCTGAGTTACGGATTGGGATTCGCGCCATTGAAGGAGGGCGGGCTGTGGCAGCTCATCACCTTCTGCGCGGTCGGTGCCTTCGTCTCGTGGGCGCTCAGGGAAGTGGAGATCTGCCGCAAGCTCGGCATCGGCTATCACGTGCCGTTCGCCTTCAGCTTCGCGATCCTCGCGTATGTGACGCTGGTCGTGTTCCGCCCGCTGCTCCTGGGTGCCTGGGGCCACGGATTTCCCTACGGGATCCTGAGCCACCTCGACTGGGTCTCGAACACGGGCTACCAGTACCTGCACTTCCACTACAACCCGGCGCACATGATCGCGGTGAGCTTCTTCTTCACCACGTGTCTCGCGCTGTCGCTGCACGGTGCCCTGATCCTTTCCGCGACGAATCCGGCGAAAGGTGAACCGGTCAAGACACCGGAACACGAGAACACCTTCTTCCGGGACACGATCGGCTACTCCATCGGGCCCCTCGGCATCCACCGGCTCGGGTTGTTCCTCGCGCTGAGCGCGGTGTTCTGGAGCGCGGTCTGCATCATCATCAGCGGACCGTTCTGGACGCGCGGCTGGCCGGAGTGGTGGGGTTGGTGGCTCAACCTCCCGATCTGGTAATCAGAAAGACAAAAGGGGATCACCATGGCGGAATACCAGAACATCTTCACCCGCGTGCAGGTTCGTGCGCCCGCATATGCAGGCGTGCCGCTTCCGGCTGGCAGCACGTGGGGACGAGAGGGCAAACCCGGTTTCGTCCACCTGCTCGGTCGCTTCGGCGATGCGCAGATCGGGCCCATCTACCTCGGGACGACGGGATTGCTCTCGCTCCTCTGCGGCTTCATCGCGATCGAGATCATCGGGCTGAACATGATGGCATCGGTGAACTGGGATCCGATCCAGTTCATCCGGCAGCTGTTCTGGCTCGGCCTCGAGCCACCGGCACCCGAGTACGGCCTCAAGTTTCCGCCGTTGAAGGAGGGTGGGTGGTGGCTGATGGCTGGCTTCTTCCTGACCTCGGCAATACTGCTGTGGTGGGTACGGATGTATCGGCGTGCCAAGGCGTTGCGCATGGGGACCCACGTTGCCTGGGCGTTCGCTTCCGCGATCTGGCTGTACCTGGTGCTCGGCTTCATCCGCCCGCTGCTGATGGGCTCGTGGTCGGAAGCGGTGCCCTTCGGCATCTTCCCGCACCTCGACTGGACTGCCGCGTTCTCGATCCGCTACGGCAACCTGTTCTACAACCCGTTCCACATGCTGTCGATCGCGTTCCTCTACGGTTCCGCGCTGTTGTTCGCCATGCACGGCGCGACGATCCTGGCGGTGAGCCGCTTCGGGGGTGACCGCGAAATCGAGCAGGTCGTGGATCGTGGTACGGCCTCCGAGCGCGCCGCGCTGTTCTGGCGCTGGACGATGGGCTTCAACGCGACGATGGAATCGATCCATCGCTGGGCCTGGTGGTTCGCAGTGCTGACTCCGCTGACCGGCGGTATCGGCATCCTGCTGACGGGCACCGTGGTCGACAACTGGTACCTGTGGGCGGTGAAGCACCACGTGGCGCCTGCGTATCCATCCGTGTTCCCGCCGGTGATCGACCCGGCCGCCATGGGCGGGGTGGCGAAATGAAGGATGCCAACAATGATTCCGGGAGGTCTGCGATGAACGCCAGAGCACGCAGGTTGAGTGCGGTATTCGCACTGGGTGTGACCGCCCTGCTCGTGGGCTGCGAGCGCCCGCCGACGGAGACCGTGCAGCGAGGCTATCGCGGCACGGGCATGGTCGGCGTCTACAACCCGCGCACCGTCGACGGGTTGCTGGCCGCGAACAAGGTACCCGACCCGATTCCCGAAGCTGCGGCCGGAGGGCCTTCGGCAGGTACCGAGTTCAAGAACGTGAAGGTGCTGAACGACCTTTCCGTGGCCGAATTCACGCGCGTCATGGTCGCCATCACGGGCTGGGTTTCACCCAAGGAAGGCTGCGCCTATTGCCACAAGGGTGCGGACTTCGCCGACGACTCGATGTACACGAAGGTGGTCGCGCGGAAGATGCTGGAGATGACCCGCCACATCAACGCGGACTGGAAGAACCACGTGGCCGAGACGGGCGTCACCTGCTACACCTGCCATCGCGGCAATCCGGTACCGGCCACGGTGTGGTTCGCCGATCCGGGCGCCAAGCGGGCGAAGGGCATGGCCGGCGGGCTGGGTGACCAGAACCTGCCGGGCACCAAGGTCGGGCTGGCGGCGTTGCCGAGCGATCCGTTCTCGCGCTTCCTGGTGAAGGACAGTCCGATCCGCGTCATCGCGAAGGATCCGCTGCCGGGCGAGCCTGGCAAGTCGATCCAGCAGACCGAGTGGACCTACTCGCTGATGATGCACATGTCGGAGTCCCTCGGGGTGAACTGCACCTACTGCCACAACAGCCGTTCCTTCTCCGAGTGGGGCACGAGCAGTCCGCCTCGCACCACGGCGTGGTATGGCATCCGGATGGCGCAGAACATCAACGCCGCTTACCTCGAGCCGCTCACCTCGACTTTCCCGGCGGAGCGACTGGGGCCGCTGGGAGACGCACCCAAGGTCAACTGCGGCACCTGCCACCAGGGCGTCTACAAGCCGCTCTACGGGACGAGCATGCTGAAGGACTACCCGGAGCTCGGCGGTAGCCACGGCGCGAAGAAATCCGCCGATGCCGGCGGCGCGGATGGCGTTCTCGGCAAGGTTCTCTTCGACACGGCGAGCAACAGTCTCGGTGTCGATGCCGCGAAGACGATCGACGACGTAGCCAGGCAGCTTCAGGGTGACGGTGCGCTCAAGGTGGCGATCTCCGGTTTCGCCGACAGGAAGGGCAACGCGGACCGGAATCTCGAGCTGGCCAAGCAGCGCGCGTTCGCGGTGCGCGATGCACTGAAGACGGCGGGTGTGTCCGAGGATCGCATCGCGCTGCGGAAGCCCGAGTTCGTGATCGGCAGTGCCCAGGCCGACTCGCGTCGGGTGGACATCGTGATGCAGTAGCGACGGTCACACGCGCCGCGTCAGAAGGGCAGCCTCCGGGCTGCCCTTTTCGTTGCTCGTATTGGTCGCTGCTCTGGATTGGGGCGATCGATCCGCAGCGTTCACACAGACAGAGGCGTCAACTCCCCTCTCCCTCCGGGAGAGGGGTCGGGGGTGAGGGAACACCATCCTCCCGCAGGGATGGCGCAGCCATCCCTCTCCCCTCGGGAGAGGGGATGGGGGTGAGGGAGAATTCGTCGACCCGCCGCAGCACTCGCCCGGTGCGGTGTATCTTTACGGATTGAACCCGTGGAGGAGAGAACAATCATGAAAGCCGTCCGTTGCATCACTATCGCCTGCGCGCTGGCGTTGTCGTCCACCACCCCCACCTTTGCCGGCGAGGCAGAAGACGTGAACGCTGCGGAGGAAGCCCGCTATGCCGTCATGATCGCGCAGGATCGTGGCGCGCTGGCGGCGGTCCTGGCCGACGAGTTCATCTATCACCAGCCCAGTGGCAAGGTGCAGAACAAGGCTGGCTACATCGAGCAGGTCACCGGCGGAGACGTGAGGATCAGGAAGGCGGAACGCTACGACATCCAGATCCACGTCTACGGCGACACCGCCACGGCGACAGGGTCCACGAAGGTCGACGTCGAATTGAAGGGCGAGCCGAAGCAGTTCGACCTGCGCTTTCTGGACGTGTGGGTGAAACGCGACGGGCGCTGGCAGATCGTGGCGCGGCAGTCGGCTTACAAGACGCCGGCGAAGTAGTCATTCGGCCAGGCGCCGGACGCGGGCTCGATCCGGCAGGTTGCGCGATCCGATCTACCGGGACGTCGTCCGCGACCTGAGCCCCCAGCTCCACAACGCTGTCGTCGGCAACGGCAGCACCATGAACCAGTGCTCGAGGATGGCCAGCGACAGCAGCGTGGCGACGAGGGCGAGGCCTGCGGTATCGAACGCGTTCGCGGTCGGCGCCACGGCCTCCTTCCAGAGGATTGCGGCGAGGATGGTGGCGGCCGTGACCGAGACGGGGAACAGCAGGTTCATGGACCGCTTCAGGAAGAAGCTGCGCAGGTAGCGCATGCGCTCGGGCAGGAATTCCTCGCCGAGGTTGCGCACGCCCAGGAAGAGATTGAGCTTCGCACTCAGGCGCATGACCCACAGGATCATGAAGGTCCAGAGGCCTACCTGGTTCGGCGCCTCGTCAGTCAGGACGACGATGACTCCCGCCGCCATCACGATGGCGAGTTCGTGATACGCGATCGCGCCCACGGCATGGACGAAGCGCTGCCATTCACTGGAACCCGGCGGTGAGGCCGAGGTGCGCGGCCCGGTCACGAAACCGAGCAGGAAGGCCACCTCGATCCAGCCCCAGATCAGGATGGTGCAGGTGAACGCGCAGTACGCGCCGGCGATGGTCGCGCTCTCGCAGCTCCGGTCCAGGCCGATGAGCGCCAAGAGAGCGAGCCCGGTGGCGGCCAGCATGCTCCAGGGGAAGGTGCGCTTCGGCAGCCCGTCGAGGAACATGATCGCCCCGGTGGTGAACCACCAGACGAACATCGCATAGAGCGCGGCAAGCCCGTAGTCGGCCATCGGATCGATGCGGTGGGGTCCGAGGATTACCAGGCCGGCGCCATGAGCACCTGCTGCGGAATCTCGTTGCGCTTCATCGGCAGCATGTAGAGCCTCGCGAAGGTTGCGACGGCGGCGACCGCGAGACCGGCGCGCTTCACCATGCCGATGACACCCCCTCGCGCCTTCGCGGCTTCAGCGGCCACCGCGAGGCGACGCAGGCGCTCGAGCCCAGCCCGGAACTTCGGATTGTCGATGTCCAGTTCGATCGGGAACACCTGCCGCGCGATCTCGGAGGTGATCCTGAACACCTGGTAGTCGTACTGCGTCGAATCGAGGCCGAGAGCCGTGTGCAATTCCGGGCGCGTATGGTCGCGCACGTACATGGTCGCGTACACCGCGAGCAGGAAGAACCGGATCCACAGCTTGTTGTGGCCGGTGAGCAGTTTCGGATCCGCGCGCATCAGCAGGGCGAGCGCCTCCCCGTGACGGAACTCGTCGTTGCACCAGCGATGGAACCACTTGAAGATCGGGTGGAAGCGATGTTCCGGATGCCGCTCGAGCTGCCGGTAGATCGAGATGTAGCGCGCGTAGCCGATCTTCTCGGACAGATAGGTCGCGTACAGGATGAATTTCGGCTTGAAGTAGGTGTACTTTTTCGCGCGCTTCAGGAAACCCAGGTCCACCGCCACGCCGAAATCGCGCAAGGACTGGTTGATGAAGCCGGCGTGCCGCGATTCGTCCCGTGCCATGAAGCCCATCAGCTTCTTGATGTCGGGGTTGGTGACGTTCTTCTCGATTTCCTTGTACAGCACGCACCCGGAGAATTCGGAGGTGACCGAGGAGATCAGGAAGTCGAGGAATTCGCGGTGCAGCGGTGCCGGCAGCTCGCGGATCTCGGCGGTGAACTCCGGCGTGCGCTTGAAGTGGTCGTGGTTGTTGTCGCCCTCGAACTCGAGCAGCAGCTTGTCCCATTCCTCGCGCACCAGGCTCACGTCCATGCGATCCATCGCAGCGAAGTCGGTGGTGTAGAAACGCGGGGTCAGCATCGTTTCCTGATTGGCGAGGCTGGTGGCCTCTTCGGAACTCGCGATCAACTCGGCGGTGGTTTCCATGGTACGGGTTCTCCTAGCTGGATCCGGTGATGCTCAGCCGTTGCGGCGCTGCAGGTTGAGCAGTCGCACGAAAACGCCGGCGTTGGTGGGGCCGAAGGCTTCCAGATCCACGTAGCGACCCGTGGCCGGGTCGATCAGTGTCAGCCTGCCGTCTGCATGGCCGACCAGCTGGAAGGGCTGCTCCGATCCGATGCCCTGGCGGCGGCGCTCGCGGGCGAGGCCACGCAGCGTGCCGCGCAGAAAGCCGTTCGTGCCCGGGGCCACGGTGTCGACCACCGTGCCGTCGCGTCCCGCGAACACGAGAATGCTGCCGTCGTTCTGGTCCTCGAAGCGGAATTCGCCTTGAGTGACCACAGGCGATTCGGCCACCCGCGTCGTCTCGAGCCCGCTCGCCCGGAAGGCAGTCACGCCGAGCAGCGCAATGACGACCAGCGCCGCGGCACCGACGAGCGGCGCCAGCGGAAACGAAGTGGCGCGGAATCCATCCTTGTTCATGGGAGCGGTTCCTGTTTTACGCGGCGGCCATGGGTCCGGAACGCACCGGGACGATCCGGGGCGCGTCGTCGTTCATAGCAACCGGTCTTGCGGCGACGCCCGCCGATGCGGCCAGTGCCTGCGAAAGAATCCCCGCCACGCGCTCGACTTCCGGGATGCTGCGCAGCATCGGCTGCGGACGCTTCACCTGCCACGGCCGCGCGTGCGGCCACAGGTTCAGGTACGCAATGCGGTCCGAACCGGTCAGAGTGAGCGGAATGTCGCCGCTGCCATTTCGCCAGCGCATGAGCCCGGCCGAGTCGATGGCCTTGAAGGGCAGGTTGAACGTCACCGTGAGCACGATGCCGATGCGCATGACCACGCGTTCGTTCGTGATCGTGTAGAGCGCGGTGCGCGCGGTGCACCAGGCGATGAGGCACAGCAGCCCGACGGCGAGCATCCCGAGCAGCGCGAGGGCGATGGAACCCACCAGCGCCTGCCCCAGGGGCGCGCCGTCGGACACGTTCGCGACGATCCGCCAGGCCAGGAGTGCCACGAAGTAGATCGCGACCTTGCGCGCATGGAAAACGCGGATCGCGAGGTCGCGCCAATCCGGGCCGCCTTCCCACAGCACGCGCTCGTCGCTCGGCAGCGGCTCCGGCAGGCCGCCGTTCTCGAGGTGCGCCATCTCTTCCTCGTGGTGGCTCACAGGAACGGCTCCGCGCGCGCCGGGTCGGCGTACAGCGTGCCGGCACCGTAGTAGGCCATGATCTTCTCCTCCTCGAGGAAGGTGATCTGGTCGGGACTCTTCGTGCCCGGCACGTTGGCGAAATGACGCGCCATGATGGATCGTACGTTCAGCGCGCCGTTGCGTCCGCTGCTCACCTTCGCGAAGGTGTTGGGGATGAGCACCTTCCGGCCGTTCACGTCCGCTTCGTAGTAGCGGATCAGCGTCTCGGAGGTGTCGACCCAGACCTCGCTCACCTTGCCGGCCACCTGTCCGTCGCCGCCCACCACGGGCAGGCCGCGCGGATCCGGATCGCCTGCGGCGAGCGTGAAGCCGCTGGCACGACGCAAAGGCACGATCTTGGGCTGGCCGTCGATGGTGAGATCGGGCGTGTCCGCGCGTTCGGCGTACGAGCCCGGGCCCACGCCGGCCAGCATCGGATCGCCGGTCGGCTCGAGCGGCGCACCTGGAAATCCGGCGGTCGGCCTCGCGTTGATCGTGCGCGTGTCGCGCTGGTCGTTCGGCGCGCTGAAAGTGCCGCCATGCGGAAGCAGGAAGGTCTTGGGCTTGGGAATCGACGGAAAGCCCTGCACCCGGATGCTGCCCGAGCGATCCGACTCGAGCGGATAGCCTTCGCGCTTGTTCTCGCGGTGCAGGTAGTAGATCAGGCCGGCGAAGAAGATCCAGAACGCGTAGAGCGCGAGCTGGGCGACATCGATGTACTGGGTTATGGCACCGGTTTGCATAGCGTGACCTCCCTTGATGGAATTGTTCTCAACCCGGAAATTCCGCCAGGCCGAATCGCGACGATGATTGCGTCCGCGCCTCCTGGCTCGGGCGAACCAGCGGCCCGATCGCGACCAGCGTTGCGAACAGCAACGCGATTTCGATGTGATAGACGACGCTGTAGCCCACCGACGGGCCGGTGAGTGCCGGACCCAGCACGCCGTGCTCGGCGAGGCTCGAGACGACGTCGCGCAGCGCGCCGCCCAGGGCGATCGACAACCCGGCGGCGGAGGCCTGCACCGCTCCCCATGCACCGAGGGTGAGGCCGTTGTGTCCCTCGTGGCGCAACGCCATCGCGGCCGTCAGCGTGCCCACGGCGAACAGGCCGCCGCCGAATCCGATGAGGACCGTTCCGATGCGAAACAGGAAGGCGGACTGGAGCGGATCGGCAAAGATCACGCCTGCGAACGCGAACGCTCCGGCCAGTGCGCCCATGGCGGCGAGCCGATGCGGGTCCGTTCCTTCGCCGAGCTTGTGCGCGGCCACGGTGAAACCCCCGAGACTCCCGGCGGCGAGCAGTGCGGTGAGCAGGCTCGTGGCCCCCACGCCGAGATGCAGGATCTGGCCGCCGTAAGGCTCCAGCAGAATGTCCTGCATGCTGAAGCCCGCGGTGCCGAGGCCTACGGCGACCAGGAGGCGAACGGGTTTGCTGGTGCGATTGAAGGTGCGCCAGGCTTCGCGGAAGCTCGCACGTGGTTCGTCCGGTGCGGTGCGTGACGGTTGGCGGGGCTCCTGCTTCCAGAGCGCGATCAGGTTCAGTCCCATCGTCACCACCGCGGCGCCCTGGATGACCTGGATCAGGTGGACGTTGGTGAAATCCGCAAGCAGCACGCCGAACACCAGCGAGCTCAGCACCATGCCGAGCAGCAGCATCACGTAGAGCAGCGCGACGACACGGGGCCGCGACGCGGCAGGTGCGAGATCGGTCGCGAGCGCCAGCCCCGCGGTCTGCGTCGTGTGCAGCCCGGCACCGACGAGCAGGAAGGCGAGCGCGGCGCCGGCCTGTCCGACTTCCGCGGGTGCGTGGCCCTTGCCCGTGAGGACGAGCAGCGCGAAGGGCATGATCGCGAGCCCGCCGAACTGCAGCAGCGTGCCCATCCAGATGAACGGCACGCGGCGCCAGCCGAGCACCGAGCGATAGGTATCCGAGCGAAATCCGATGAGTGCGCGGAACGGCGCGAACAGCAGGGGCAGAGAGACCATCAGCGCCACGAGCCAGGCGGCGACGCCGAGCTCGACGATCATGACCCGGTTCAGCGTGCCGTTGAGCAGCGCTGCGGCCATGCCGACGGACACCTGGAACAGCGACAGCCGCAGCAGCCGGCCGAGCGGCAACTCCGGCGTGGCCGCGTCCGCGAACGGCAGGAATCGGGGTCCTACCCGGGTCCAGGTGCGCGCGACCGTGTCGTTGAGGCGGCTCATTGATCGCTATGCATGCATGTGAGACCACTGCGCAACGGTGTCGGACAGCTCGAGCGCCTGCGACGTATAGAAGCCGCTCGCGATCCGCTCCGTGCGTCCCGCCTGCCAGGTCGCCAGGCCGGGCTCCTGGGCGATGAGCATTTCAAGCCGTGACGCACTCACCGGTTCGATCGCCGGCGCGCGGTCGCCGCGCGGGAACAGGCGACCGACCGTGTGCATCAACGCGAGCGCTGGTGTTTTCGGTGCGAACGTGAACAGGATCGAATCGTCGGTCCGGGCGGCGAGGTCGGACACGACCCGCACCACGTCCGCCGCCTGGTAGTGGATCAGCGAGTCCATGGCGACGACGTGGTCGAAGCGCCCGAGCGCCGGATCGAGCATGTCGCCCACGTGGAACTCGATGCTGCCGCGGCCCAGGTCGTTGGGAAGGCGCTCACGCGCGAGCTGCACCAGCGTGGGCGACAGGTCGATCGCGACCACGTGCGCGCCGCGCCGTGCAGCTTCCACCGACAACGCACCGGTGCCGCATCCCGCGTCGAGCAGGCGGCACCCCGACAGATCCGCGGGCAGCCAGCCGAGCAGCGTATTGCGCATCCGGTCGCGGCCGGCGCGTACCGTGGCGCGGATGCCGCTGACCGGTGCATCCGAGGTGAGCCGTTTCCAGGCCTCGACCGCCGTGCGATCGAAATACGTCTGGAGCTGTCCGCGCCGCTGCAGGTAGGAGGTGCCCATGGCGATCAGTCGAATCCGAGCAGGTCGAAGATGTCGCGGTCCTTCATCGGCACCGCGACGAGGGGATCGGTGCCGACCCAGAGCCGCGCCGCGAGCTCCATGTACTCGCGCTGGACGGCTTCCAGTTCCGGCGAGGGCTCCATTTCGAACAGCGTCGATTTCTTCAGGCGGCTGCGACGGATCACGTCGAGGTCCGGAAACCGCGCCATGGTCTTGAGGCCCACGACGTCGTTGAACTTGTCGATCTGGTCGGTGGCGGCGCTGCGGTTGGCGATGACGCCGCCCAGGCGCACCTTGTAGTTCTTCGATTTCGCCTGGATGGCCGCCACGATGCGGTTCATGGCGAAGATCGAGTCGAAGTCGTTGGCGGTGATGATCAGTGCGCGGTCCGCATGCTGCAGCGGCGCTGCGAAGCCGCCGCACACCACGTCGCCGAGCACGTCGAAGATGACGACGTCCGTGTCTTCGAGCAGGTGGTGCTCCTTCAGCAGCTTCACGGTCTGCCCGACGACGTAGCCGCCGCAACCCGTGCCCGCGGGTGGGCCGCCGGCCTCGACGCACATCACGCCGTTGTAGCCCTCGTAGACGAAGTCCTCGACCTTCAGCTCTTCCGGATGGAAGTCCACCGACTCGAGCACATCGATGACGGTAGGCATCAGCTTCTTGGTGAGCGTGAAGGTCGAATCGTGCTTCGGATCGCACCCGATCTGGAGCACGCGCTTCCCGAGCTTGGAGAAGGCGACCGACAGGTTCGAGGAGGTCGTGCTCTTGCCGATGCCGCCCTTGCCGTAGACGGCAAACACCTTGGCGGTGCCGATGCCCAGGTCGGGATCGAGCTGGACCTGTACGCTGCCCTCGCCGTCCGGCCGCTTCTGGGGGGGCCGTACGCTGGACAGCGGAACGAAGGTGGTCGTGGTCATTCGGTTCTCTCCTGTTTACGCCGCGGCGGCCTGATAGACGCCTTCGATGCGGTCTTCCAATTCCTCGCCTGCGCGGCGCAGCGCTTCGAGCACTTTCGCGTCGGGTTTCCAGTACTGCCGCTCGGACGCTTCGAGCAGCCGGTTCGCGACTTTCGCGGATGCGGTCGGATTGAGTTCGGCAAGCCGGTTGCGCATCTGATCGTCGAGCACGAAGGTCTGCGTGAGTTGCTGGTAGACCCACGGCGCCACCTGGCCGGTGGTGGCAGACCAGCCCATCGTGTTGGTGACGTGCGCTTCGATCTGGCGCACGCCTTCATAGCCGTGCTGGAGCATGCCTTCGTACCACTTCGGGTTGAGCATGCGTGTGCGCGTCTCGAGCGCGACCTGCTCGGAGAGCGTGCGCACGGTGCCCTCGCCGTTGGTCTGGTCGCCGATGTACACGGCGGCCGCCGTGCCCTTGGCGCGCCGCACCGCGCGGCTGATGCCGCCCAGCGTGTCGAAATACTGGTCGACTGTGGTGACGCCGAGTTCCACCGAGTCGAGATTCTGGTAGGCGAGGTCCACGTCGGCCAGCACGCTATTGAGCAGCCCGGCCTGTGGCACGGCACGGCCCGCGCGGCCGTACGCGAAGCTCTTGCGCCGGGTGTAGGTCTCGGCGAGTTCGTCCTCGTCGCTCCAGCGGCCGTTGTCGACGAGGTGATTCACGTTCGAGCCGTAGGCGCCTTCCGCGTTGCCGAACACGCGCAGGGACGCGGTCTCGAGATCGCACCCGTGTTCGCGCTGGTATTCGAGCGCATGCTTGCGCACGAAATTGAACTCGATGCCCTCGTCCGCCGACGCCGCGAGATACGAGGCCTCCGCAAGCAGCTTGATCTGCAGCGGCAGCAGGTCGCGGAAGATGCCCGACAGCGTGACGATGACGTCGACGCGCGGCCGGCCCAGCTCCTCGAGCGGGATCAGGGTCGCACCGGCGAGCCGACCGTAGCCGTCGAAGCGCGGCCGTGCGCCCACGAGCGCGAGCGCCTGGGCGATCGGACCACCCTCGGACTTGAGGTTGTCGGTGCCCCACAGCACGAGGGCGATGGACTCCGGAAACGGATTGCCGTCGCCCGTGTGTCGTTCGAGCAGTCGGGCGGCCTGGCGTGCACCGTCGAGCACGGCGTAGGCGCTGGGGATCTTGAACGGATCGAAGCCATGCAGGTTGCGGCCGGTCGGCAGCACGCTCGGCGTGCGCAACAGGTCGCCGCCGGGGGCGGGACGGATGAAGCGGCCATCCAGGGCCTGCAGGATGGCGGGAATTTCGTGATCCTCGGCGAGCAGCCTGGCCGTGGATTCGAGTTCCCGGAACAGGGCCACGTTGTCGGCGCCGATATCCATGCCGCCGGCTGCGAGCGCGGCCTCCGGCGTCTTGCCGTTCACGAGCGCGTCCAGGGCATCCCGCGTCGGCCGCGTACCATGCGAGGACTCGGCGATGGACATCAGCAGATCTACGCGCTCCTCGATGGACGGCGCTTTTCCGACCACATGCAGGCCATGGGGAATGAGCGTGTACTCGAGTTCGAGCACGGCGTCGTTCAACTGCGCGATCTTCGCCTCGGCGTCCAGGCCCCAGGCGGGTTCGGCGGCCGCGAGTTCGACGATGGCGGCCTGCGCCTGCACGAGTTCCACCAGGGCGGAGCGTTCTACGGCCGATTCCGGCGGCAATTCGCGCCAGCGCTCGATGGATGCCTTCAGGTCGATCAGCCCGCGATACAGGCCGGCGTGGGCTACCGGCGGTGTCAGGTAGCTGATCAGCGTGGCCGCCGCACGGCGTTTCGCGATCGTGCCTTCCGACGGATTGTTCGAGGCGTAGAGATAGAGGTTCGGCAGGTCGCCGATCAGCCGGTCAGGCCAGCAGGTGGACGCCATGCCGGCCTGCTTGCCGGGCATGAATTCGAGCGCGCCGTGGGTGCCGAAGTGCAGCACGGCGTGCGCACCGAAATCCTCGCGCAGCCAGCGGTAGAAGGCGGAGAACGCGTGGGTCGGCGCGAAGCCCTTCTCGAACAGCAGGCGCATCGGGTCGCCTTCGTAGCCGAAGGCGGGCTGCACGCCGACGAACACGTTGCCGAAGCGTTCGCCGAGCACGAAGATGGAGCCACCGTCGCTCTGCTGGCGACCGGGTGCCGGACCCCACTGCGCCTCGATCTCGGGGAGCCAGCGTTCGCGCCGCACGTGGTCGTCGACGCCGATGCGCGTATGCACGTTGGCGTGTGCGCCGAAGCGCGCCGCGTTGCCCGTGACGATGCGTTCGCGCAGCGCATCCGAGGTAGCCGGAACGTCGACCGTGTAGCCCGCGGCCTTCATGCCGAGCATCGTGCGATGCAGGGATTCGAATACGGAGAGATAGGCGGCCGTGCCGGTGTTGCCCGCGTTCGGCGGGAAGTTGAACAGGATCACCGCGACTTTCTTCATCGCACGCGCGGAACGGCGCAGGGCCACCAGCTTCTCGACGCGCGCGGCGAGCATCGCGGCGCGCTCGGCCTGAACCTGCATGTCGTGCAGGCCATCCACCTTGACCGAGGAGGAGCGCCCGCCGAACACCATCGATCCGGTCGAGCCGTCCAGCTCGGGGATCGCGACCATCATCGTCGCTTCCACCGGCAGCAGGCCGCGGTCGGACGATTCCCATTGTTCGAGTGTCTGGAACTCCACCGGCGTAACCGCGACGTAGGGCACGTCGAGCTTCGCCAGGATCTCTTCGGCGGCCTTCGCGTCGTTGTACGCGGGTCCGCCCACGAGGGAGAAACCGGTGAGCGAGATCACCGCATCCACGGCGGTACCGTCGTCGTTCCGGAAGAAACGTTCCACCGCAGGACGCGCGTCGAGGCCGGTCGCGAAGGCAGGAATCACGGATAGTCCGCGAGCTTCGAGCGCAGCGATGACGCCGTCGTAGTGGCCGGTATTGCCGGCCAGCAGATACGAGCGCATCAGCAGCAACCCCACCTTGCCGCGTCCGCCGACATCCGGCAGCGAGTCGGCACGATCAGCGAGCCGACCCTTCATGCGCGGGTGATAGACGCCGATTTCGGGGTATTCGACCGGCGCTCCGGCCTTCAACGTGCCCCGCAGCACGCGGCGAGGACCATCTGCATAGCGGTCGACGAGGTAACGTACCATGTTGGCGACGTTCTCTTCGGAACCAGCGAGCCAGTACTGGAGCGTGAGGAAGTAGGCGCGTACGTCCTGGGCGGTGCCCGGGATGAAGCGCAGGATCTGCGGGAGCCGGCGCAGCATCTTCATCTGCTGCGCGCCGGCGCTGCCGGTACCGGGCTTCTTCGCGCCGCGCAGCCGTTTCAGCAGCGCCATGGGGCCGCTGACGGTGCCGTCCATGGCGAACTTGCCCATCCGCGTGAGCCGCATCACCTCGCCGGCGGACATCGCGCAGATCATCGCGTCGCAGTGATCGCGCCGCGCCGCAAGAGCGGACAAGACGGGCTGGAAGTGATCCTCCATGAACAGCATCGTGGCGATGACGATGTCGCCGGCGGCGATGTCGTCGTGACAGCGTTGCAGCGCCGCCGGGTCGTCGCCCCACTCGGCCGCCGCGTGGACCGCGAGCGTCAGGCCGGGCAGCTGGCGCACCAGCGTCCGGCGCGCGCGTTCGGTAGCGCTCGCCAGATGGCTGTCCATCGTCACGATGACGACGCGGACCGGCGTCGGATCAGCGGCCGAAATGCGCTTTGGCATCGTAGAGGGTCTCCACGGTGATTTCGCTCAGGCCCCGCTCGCGGGCGAAGGTCTCGGTATTGCGTCGTGCCTTGCCGCGCACGAAGAACGGAATCTTCTTCAGTTCCTTCTCTCCGTCGGCCGTCCACTGCGGCAGGTCCGACGCCGTCGTTACCACGATCGTTTCGGACTCGGACTCGGGCGCGGGTGCCGCCGCGGGCTGTGCAGCCTTGCCCGCGTGCGACAGGTGCGAGGCCGGTGCTTCGTCATGGAACTCGAAATCGCCGCGGAACATCTGCAGCAGGTGTTCCTCGAGGCCCATCACGAGCGGATGCACCCAGGTGTCGAACAGCACGTTCGCACCCTCGAAGCCGTAGACCGGGCTGTAGCGCGCCGGAACGTCCTGCACGTGGATCGGCACCGAGATGACGGCGCAGGCGATGCCCAGCCGTTTCGCGATGTGGCGCTCCATCTGTGTGCCGAGTACCAGCTCCGGCGTGGCGGCGGCGATCGCCTGTTCCACCTCGAGATAGTCGTCTGCGATCAGCGGCTCGACGCCGTAGTGCTTGGCGGCTTCGCGCACTTCGCGCGCGAACTCGCGGCTGTAAGTCCCGAGGCCTACGACGGTGAAGCCCATCTCCTCGGTGGCGATACGCGCCGCGGCAATTGCATGGGTCGCGTCCCCGAAGATGAACACGCGCTTGCCGGTGAGGTAGGTCGAGTCGACGGAACGGGCGTACCACTGCATGCGCGATTGCGAACCGTCGAGCCGCGCGACGCCGGGGCGCTCCAGGTCGAGCACCGGCGAAGGATCGACGCCGGCAAGCTGCGCCACTTCCGCGATGAACTCGCGCGTTGCGCCGAGCCCCATGGGAATGGTCTTGCTGTAGGGCATACCGAAGGTGCGCTGCAGCCACGATGCCGTGGTGCGCGCCACTTCCGGGTAGAGATCGATGTTGAAATCGGCGTCGGGGAGGCGCTTCAGGTCCGCGGGCGAGGCGCCGAGCGGGGCGACGACGTTGACCTCGATGCCGAGCTGGTCGAGGAGCCGGCGAATCTCGACGATGTCGTCGCGGCAGCGGAACCCCAGCACCGTGGGGCCGAGCAGGTTCGCGCGCGGCTTGCGATCGGCGGGCCGTTCGGGGCGGGCCGTGCCGGGTGTCGGTATGCGGTCGAACAGCAGGGTGCGGACGAGCTGATAGAAGGTCTCGGCCGCGCCCCAGTTCTCCTTCTTCGTGTACGCAGGCAGTTCCAGCGCGACCACCGGGACCGGCAGGTTCATGCCTTTCGCGAGCGCGCCCGGCTGATCCTGGATGAGCTCCGCGGTGCACGATTCGCCCACGAGCAGCGCCTGCGGCTTGAAGCGCTCGTACGCTTCGGCCACCGTGGTCGTGACTAGTCCCGCGGTGTCGCCGCCCAGGTCGCGTGCCTGGAACGTCGTGTAGGTGACGGGCGGCCGCTTGTCCTGGCGCTCGATCATCGTGAACAGCAGGTCGGCGTAGGTGTCGCCCTGGGGCGCATGCAGCACGTAGTGCACTTCCCGCATCGAGGTCGCGATCCGCATTGCGCCGACGTGAGGCGGTCCTTCGTAGGTCCAGAGCGTCAGCTGCATCGCGGGGCCCTCACACGCGCAACCGCTCGCGCCGGTCGAGCGGGCGGGCGAAGATCTCGGCGAGGTCCGCCGCCTGGTCGTAGCCGTGGGTCGGCGTGAACACCAGTTCGATGGACCACTTGGTGGCGAAGCCTTCGGCTTCGAGCGGATTGGCGAGCCCGAGGCCGCAGACGGTCAGGTCTGGCGCGGCAGCGCGAACGCGGTCGAGCTGCCGGTCAAGGTGCTGACCTTCGGACAATTTCACGGAGGCCGGCAACAGGGGCAGTTCGGCGGCGATCATCTGGCGGTCGAGATACGGCGTGCCGATCTCCACCAGTTCCATGCCCATTTCGCGGTGAAGGAAGCGGGCGAGCGGAATCTCGAGCTGCGAGTCCGGCAGCATGAACAGTCGCTTGCCGGCGAGGCGCTCGCGGTAGCGGGCGAGGCCCTTGTTCGCGCGCTCGGCCAGCGGGCCCGTGACCTCGGCGAAACGTTCGGGTGTCACGTCCCATTCCGAGGCCGCCGCGGCCAGCCACGCGGTCGTGCCTTCGGCGCCGAACGGGTAGGGCGCCGACAGCACCGTCGCACCGCGCGCGATCAGGGCCCGGATGGTTTCGCCGTTGAACGGCTGTGCCGGCAGCACGACAGTGTTGCGGCCCACGGATGGCAGGTCGGCGAGCCGACGGGCCGGAAGGAAGCGCACCGGCGCGATGCCCAGCGCGTCGAAGCAGCGTTTGAACTGGTCTTCCACCACATCGGCGAGGCAGCCGACCACGAGCAGTTGGCGCTCGTCGGTGGACGACATGGTCGGCACCATCGCCTTCAACGCGTTGTCTTCGCCCTGGGTGAAGGTGGTCTCGATACCGGAGCCCGAGTAGTTGAGTACGCGCACACGTGGCAGCAGGCGTGCATTGAGGCGTTCTGCCGCCTTGCCTAGGTCGAGCTTGATGACCTCGGAGGGGCACGAGCCCACCAGGAACAGCGTCGTGATGTCCGGGCGGCGCTCGAGCAGCGTCACGCAGATGCGGTCGAGCTCCTCGTTCGCGTCGGCCATGCCGGCGAGATCGCGATCGGTGAGGATCGCAGTGCCGAAGCGCGGTTCGGCGAAGATCATCACGCCCGCCGCCGACTGGATCAGGTGCGCACAGGTACGCGATCCCACGACGAGGAAGAACGCGTCCTGCATCTTGCGATGGAGCCAGACGATGCCGGTCAGGCCGCAGAAGACTTCGCGCTGGCCACGCTCCCGCAGCACGGGGATGTCGCCGCAGGCAGTGGCCGGGGGCAACGCGCTCAGATCGGTCATTTGCCGAGTACCAGGTCGCCGGTCGTCCCGGGCGCAGGTGCGGTGCGCTCGAGGCGTGCCGCGCGCAGCTTGAGCAGGAACTGGCCGGCATTGATCAGGTAGGTCGCGTAGGCAGCCAGCGCGAGGAGCATCAACCCACGCGGCTCGAGCATGCCGAGCAGCAGCGCCGCGAGATACGCGGTGTGCAGCGCCAGCACGAGCATGCTGAAGACGTCTTCCCAGAAGAACGGACGCGCGAACAGCCAGCGGCCGAAGACGTCCTTCTCCCAGATGGAGCCCGTCACCATGATGGTGTAGAGCAAGAGCGTCTTGACCACGATCGAGGTGGTCGCTGCCGTCAGTCCTTCTCCGGTGGCGAGGTAGCGCAGCACCAGTCCGAGGCTCACGAGGAAGACCACGAACTGGATCGGGGCCAGGACGCCCTGGACCAGAGTCCAGACGGATGCGTCACGCCGCAGTCTTTCGGCCGGCGTATAGAGCGCGTTCGGCTGGGGGTCCCCGGTTCGACGCTGTTGCCTGCTCATCAAGAAAGTCTCCATGCGCCCCGTTTTGTGTCAGCAATCTAAGACGCAAGCGGGCAAGTGTCAACAACATGGTACGTAAACTTAACTTGACAACACCATCGGCACGGGACTACACATGCGCTACTCGAAGCCAACGTCGCCGATTCGACGTTGAACTTGCAGCCAACGGGTCAGGGAGCCGACAATGCACGCACAAAAAGTGTCAGCATCAGGCAAACCGGGTCATGCAGTTCGGCTCGCACAGAACCGCCTACGGGGTTGTTACCCCCGTTCTCGCTTGGGAGGGAGAGAACAGATGGATAGGTTGAATCGGCTGACCGGTAATTGGGACGGTCTGGGCAACGCGAACGGCGTGCGCCTGGAGCGAAGTTCCACGGCGGATCCCTGCGACGGAGCCCAGCAGCACGTCGAGCAGCTGTTCCGGACCATCGAGGCGGAGATCATTCCCCGGCTCATGCTGGCCCACACGCAGGCGCCGGAGTGTCCGACGCTCCCCGATCTTGGGGGGCGGGAACCCGACGCGGCGACCGTCATGGAGTTCACCCGCCTCGTGGTCGAACAGGATGGCGAGGTCGCGGCGGCCTACGTCGAGGCGCTGCGGTCCCAGGGCACGCCGCTCGAGACCCTCTATCTGAAGCTCATCACGCCGGCGGCGCGCCGCCTCGGCGAGTTGTGGGAAGCGGACCTGTGCGATTTCACGGAGGTCACCGTCGGCCTCTGGCGGCTCCAGCAGGTACTCCGCGGGTTGAGTCCTGCGTTCCGCGAAGAGCACCATGAACCGTCCAACGGGCGGCGCATGCTGCTCGTGCCCGCGCCGGGCGAGCAGCACGTGCTGGGCCTCATCATCGTCGGGGACTATTTCCGTCGCGCCGGCTGGGACGTGTGGGGCGAACCCCCTGCAACCAGTGACGATCTGCCCAATGTCGTCCAGAATGAGTGGTTTGACGTTGTAGGCTTGTCGGTGGGGTGCGAGGTTCGGGTCGATGTCCTCGCAGCCGAGATCGAAGCGATCCGGCAGGCCTCCCGCAATCGCGGCATCGGCGTCATGGTGGGCGGGCCCTTGTTCAACAAGTTCCCGGAATTGGTGGCGCAGGTGGGTGCCGACGCCACGGCCAAGGACGGTCGAGACGCAGTGGTACAGGCCGCAAGGCTGGCAGAACGGGGAGCGAAACGCAGTTGAAAGCGCGGCAGGGCGGGGAAGCCGAAGTGGTGCGACGGGATGCCGATCTGGGGGCATCCCCCGTCAAGCATTTCGAAGCGCCGAAGAAATCGTTGGGCGGGCTCGATCCCGAGGCGGCGGCCACACTGATTGCCGCCACGACGGACGTGGCCCTGGTGCTCGATCGACAGGGCGTGATCCGCGACCTTTCCTTCGGCAGCGCGGAGATGTCGGCCGAGGGCTATGGCAGCTGGGTCGGCCAGGCCTGGGTGGACACCGTGACGGTCGAAAGCCGTCCCAAGGTGGAAGCGCTGCTGCGCGAGGCGGCTGCGAATTCGGCGACGCGCTGGCGCCACGTGAACCATCCGTCGGCGAAGGGCGCCGACGTGCCCGTGCTCTATTCCGCGATCCAGGTCGGCAAGGAAGGCGGCATGGTGGTGGTGGGCCGCGACCTGCGTTCCGTGGCCGCGCTGCAACAGCGCCTCGTCGCCGCCCAGCAGTCCATGGAACGGGACTATTGGCGGCTGCGTCACGTGGAGACGCGCTACCGCCTGCTGTTCGAGATGTCTTCGGAAGCCGTGTTGATCGTCGACGCCACGACGATGCGAGTGATCGAAGTCAATCCCGCCGCGGGCGACCTGCTGGACGAAAACCCGAAGCGCCTGATCGGGCGGACGTTTCCGGAGGGGTTCGACACCGAGAGCACGCAGGCCATCAAGAGCCTGCTGGGCACGGTCCGGACAGCCGGGCGGAGCGACGACCTAAAGGTGCACCTCGCGTCCGGCAAGCGGGAGTTTCTGCTGGCCGCGTCGCTGTTCCGCCAGGAAAACACCTCGTTCTTTCTGGTGCGCATGGCGCGTCAGGGGCCAGGTACGAATGCCGCGGTGGTCCCGAAGCGCAAGTCAGTCCTGCTCGAACTGGTCGAGAATGCGCCCGATGGCTTTGTCGTCACCGATCTCGCCGGGCGGATCCTGACGGCGAATCGCGCCTTCATCGACCTCGCCCAGATCGCCACGGAAGACCTGGTGCGTGGGGAATCGCTCGAGCGCTGGCTCGGCCGGCCCGGCGTCGACCTGAAGGTGCTGACCACGAACCTGCGTCAGCACGGCTCGGTGCAACTGTATGCGACCACCTTGCTGGGCGAATTCGGCACGTCGACCGACGTCGAGATCTCCGCGGTGGCCGTGCCCCAGGCGGAAGAGCCTTGCCTCGGCTTCACCATCCGCAATGTCGGCCGTCGCCTCATGGCCGATTCGCGTGCAGGCCGGGAATTGCCGCGCTCGGTGGAACAGCTCACCGAACTGGTGGGCCGCGTATCGCTGAAAGACCTGGTGCGCGAGTCCACCGATCTCATCGAGCGGCTTTGCATCGAAGCAGCGCTCGAACTCACGGGTGACAATCGTGCCTCTGCCGCCGAGATGCTCGGCCTGAGCCGCCAGAGCCTGTACGTGAAGCTGCGGCGGTATGGCCTCGGCGACCTCGCTTCCGAAGAGGAACGCTGAAAGCGTCATTGCGTTTGCCGGAGCGGTTTGGCCGGGGCTTCGCCTGTAACGTTGGCTGTAACACTTAATTGACATTCTGAACTGTCAGCGGTAGCGTCAGGGCCATGGCACGCTCTGCGATAACAGTGGGAATCGAGGCCCGTCCAGCACCGTCCGCGGTGCTGGAATTGTTGAAGCCCATCACCTGGTTTCCGCCGATGTGGGCCTTCGGCTGCGGCGTCGTGTCATCGGGTGTGCCTGCCGCTGGCCGATGGGCCGCCATCATCCTGGGTGTATTGCTGGCGGGCCCGCTGGTCTGTGCCACGAGCCAGGCAGTGAATGACTGGTTCGACCGGCATGTGGATGCGATCAACGAGCCTGGCCGGCCGATTCCATCAGGCCGCATCCCTGGCCTTTGGGGCCTTTGGATCGCGATCGCCTGGACCGTGCTGTCGCTCCTGGTCGCAAGCATTCTCGGGCCATGGGTCTTTGGGGCCGCCGTGTTCGGGCTCGCGCTCGCCTGGGCCTACAGCGCGCCGCCGTTGCGGCTCAAACAGAACGGCTGGTGGGGCAATGCCGCCTGCGGGCTGTGTTACGAAGGCCTCGCCTGGATCACCGGCGCCGCCGTCATGGCGGGCGGGACGATGCCCGACGCGCGCATCCTCGTGCTCGCGGCGCTCTACAGCATCGGTGCCCACGGCATCATGACGCTGAACGACTTCAAGTCGGTCGAGGGTGACCGGCGCATGGGCGTCGGTTCGCTGCCGGTACGCCTCGGCATCCTGAATGCAGGCCGCGCCGCTTGCCTGTTCATGGCGCTGCCACAGTTCGTGGTGGTGGCACTGCTGTGGATGTGGGACCGTCCATGGCACGCAGCGGGCGTCGGTGTCCTGCTCGCCGTGCAGCTCGCGATGATGGCGCGATTCCTCCCGCGACCGAGCGAACGCGCGCTGTGGTACAGCGCGCTGGGCATCAATTTCTTCGTGCTCGGCATGCTCGTGAGCGCCTTCGCGGTGCGTACCATCGTTCCGATGGCGCCATGACGATGATGACGCCGCTCGGCTGGATCGGCATCGTTCGACTCGGTCTCGTCCAGACCGCGCTCGGTTCGATCGTCGTGCTGACCACCTCGACCCTCAATCGCGTGATGGTCGTCGAGCTGGCGCTGCCGGCGATATTGCCCGGCGTATTGGTGGCGCTGCACTACCTCATCCAGGTGATTCGGCCGCGCCTCGGCCACGGTTCCGACGTGGGCGGACGGCGCACGCCCTGGATCATCGGCGGCATGGCCGTGCTCGCCCTGGGCGGCGTCGCCGCCGCGATCGCGACCGCATGGATGGCCACCAACCCGCTCGCCGGTATCGTCCTAGCGGTCATCGCCTTCGCAGCCATCGGCATCGGTGTCGGGGCATCGGGGACGGCGTTGCTCGTCCTGCTCGCGAAGCGGGTGGACGAACGCAGGCGCGCCGCGGCCGCCACCATCGTCTGGATGATGATGATCGCAGGCTTCGCGGTGACGGCCATGCTCGCCGGCCACCTGCTCGATCCGTTCTCTCCTGCGCGATTGGTCGCGGTGACCTCGGGAGTTTCCATCGTGGCGTTCGTGGTCGCGCTGATCGCCGTGTGGAACGTCGAGGGCCGTGCAGTCTCGTCCCCGACATTGCCGGAAGCCATGCGTGCGAAGCCGCCATTCCGCGAAGCATTGCGTCAGGTGTGGGCGGAGCCGCAGGCACGGCGCTTCACGATCTTCGTGTTCGTCTCGATGCTCGCCTACAGTGCCCAGGACCTGATCCTCGAGCCGTTCGCGGGCACGGTGTTCGGCATGACGCCGGGCGAAACCACGAAGTTGTCCGGCGTGCAACACGGTGGCGTATTGGTCGGCATGCTGCTCGTGGCGCTGGCCGGCAGCGCGGCGGCCGGACGCCGCTTCGGCTCGCTGCGTGCGTGGACCATCGGTGGCTGCCTCGCTTCCGGTGTAGCGCTGCTCGCGCTGGTGGCCGCGGCTTTCGCAGGCCCGGGGTGGCCGTTGCGCGAATCCGTGTTCGCGCTCGGCATTGCCAACGGCGCCTTCGCGGTGGCGGCTATCGGATCGATGATGGCTCTCGCAAGCACGGGCCGCGAATCGCGTGAAGGCGTGCGGATGGGATTGTGGGGTGCGGCGCAGGCCGTCGCCTTTGGATTGGGTGATCTGGTGGGCACGGCGGCGAGCGATGTCGCGCGCTACTTCCTCGGATCGCCCGCGAGCGCCTATGCGCTGGTGTTCTGCGCCGAGGCGATGGTGTTCGTACTCGCCGCGGTGTTGGCGGCACGGGTCAGGCAGACGACACAGGATCCCCTGCGCGCCGGACCGGCGCCGCAGGTTCTCATGCAAGGCGGGAGAGGATGACCACGATGACCAGGATGATGCCCCCACGCTCCCTTCGTTCGCTGCCCCCCAAGGGGGCCGCCAGTGCCTTGGGGCGGCCCGGCGGCACTGACCCAGACACCTTCGATGCCGTGGTGATCGGCGGCGGGCCCGCGGGTGCGACCGCGGCGGCCGACCTCGCACGCCAGGGTCATTCGGTCCTGATGCTCGACCGCGCGGGTCGCATCAAGCCCTGCGGCGGCGCGATTCCGCCGGCGCTGATCAACGAGTTCGAGATTCCCGACGCCTTGCTCGTGGCGCACGTCACCTCGGCGCGCATGGTTTCGCCCAAGGGCCGGGAAGTGGACATGCCGATCGATGGCGGCTTCGTCGGCATGGTGGACCGCGAGGTGTTCGACGAATGGCTCCGGCAGCGCGCCGTGGCCGCTGGCGCCGAGCGGCGCACCGGGATCTTCGAGTGCATCACTCGCGACGCCGATGGTGCCACGACCGTCCACTATCGCGTCAAGGGCGAAGGCGATGCGTTGACGACCGTGCGTGCACGCGTCGTGATCGGTGCCGACGGTGCCGCGTCTGCGGTCGCGAAACAGGAGATTCCGGGCGCCGATCGCATGCGCTACGTCTATGCGTATCACGAGATCGTGCGTTCGCCCGAAGCGGGGCAGGGCAAATTCGACGCGACGCGCTGCGACGTGATCTATCGCGGCGAACTCTCGCCGGATTTCTACGGCTGGGTGTTTCCGCACGGCGCGACCACGAGCGTGGGCACGGGTACGGCCAACCGTGGATTCTCGATTCGCAACGCCGCGACCGCGCTGCGTCGCGCGAGCGGACTCGAGCACGCCGAAACCATCCGCCGCGAAGGCGCGCCGATTCCCATGAAGCCGCTGCGTCGCTGGGACAACGGGCGCGACGTGGTGCTGGCGGGTGACGCCGCGGGCGTGGTCGCGCCAGCGTCCGGCGAAGGTATCTATTACGCGATGGCCGGCGGTCGATTGGCCGCGGAAGCCGCCGCCCTGTGCCTGCGCACCGGCGATGCCCGCGCGCTGGCGACCGCGCGCAAGCGCTTCATGAAAGCCCACGGCAAGGTCTTCTGGGTGCTCGGCATGATGCAGCGCTTCTGGTACGCGAACGACAAGCGCCGAGAGCGGTTCGTGAGCATCTGCAAGGACCCGGACGTGCAGACGCTCACCTGGCAGGCGTACATGCACAAGAAGCTCGTGCGCGCGAAACCCATGGCGCACATGCGCATCTTCTTCAAGGATCTCGCGCACCTCGTCGGCCTCGTATCGCCTTGACCGGGTGGCCTGCGGCTCCCCTGCCGCCAGGCCCCTGCGCTCCGGTCGCATCCGATGGCTGAACTGTTCGCATCCGGCCGCATCGTCGACCTGATCCTCGCGTTCACGGTGCTGGAGGGTGTCGTTCTCGTCGCCTGGCGCCGCAGCACGGGTCGCGGCCTCGTGGCCGGCGACGTGCTGAGCATGCTGCTGCCCGGAATGTGTCTGCTGCTCGCGCTGCGCTGCACCATGAGCGGCGCCTGGTGGGGCTGGACGGCCGCATGCCTCCTGGCTTCGCTCGTGACGCACCTGGCCGACCTGGGGCGCAGGCAAGCCGGTTCGCGGGTGCAAACCATTCCTCCGGAGAAACCTCCCGAACGTTAGAATGGGCGCCGCGATCCTGCGGACAGACGTGCAGCGAGCTTGCTGCACGCATGGAACTCCAATGATAGGTCTGAACGTTCCCCAGCCCGACATCACGCTCCATCTCGACATGGACGGCGTGATTCAGGACGCGACCCTGTCGCGCTCCCAGCCGCAGGAGGATCTCGATCACTGGATCGGGCGTCCCTGGTTCGAGACCGTCGGCGACATGGGCAGCGACAAGGTGAAGCGTCTCGTCGACGACGCGCGCTGGTTGCGCGTCTCGGGCTTTCGCCAGATCACGCAGCGCTTCCCGAGCGGTCGCGAAATCCTGGTGGAGTACGCGACGATTCGCCTGGGAGAGGGCGACGGGCTGATCGCCATCGGGCGCAATCTCCAGGCCGTGGCTGAACTGCAGGCGAGGCTGGTGGACGCGCAACAGTCGATGGAGCGCAAGTACTGGAAGCTGCGCGAAGTCGAGACCCGCTATCGCGTGCTGCTCGAGAATTCCGATGAGGCGGTGATCCTGATCCGGGCGGCCAACCTGCGCATCCTCGAAGCGAATCCTGCCGCGCTGCGCGCCTTGGGCACGACCCGCCCGGACAGCGATTCGGGCCGGACCGTCCTCGCCGACGTGGCGCCCGAGGACCACGAGGCATTCCAGGCGATGCTCGGGCGGGCGCGCCAGCAGGGCAAGTCCACCGGTATCCTCATGCGGCTCGGACCGCATCGCGACCCCTGGCTGGTGCGCGCATCGCTCATGACCTCCGAAACGGGCGAGGTGTTCCTGCTCCAGCTCGCACGGGCGGGTGCGGATCGTCCATCGGTGGACCGCCCCGATCGCGTGTCCGTGGAAGACCTCGTCGAACGCGGTCCGGATGCCTTCGTGGTCATCGACCGGATCGGCACGATCCTGCGCAACAACCGCGCTTTCCTCGACCTGGTGCAGGTTCCTGCGACCCGGTCGGCCATCGGCGAACCCGTCGAGCGATGGCTCGGGCGGCCACGTGTGGATCTGGACATGCTGCTGGTCGCCGTCCGGAACCATGGGCTGGTTCGCAACTTCTCATCCATCGTGCGTGGTGAGCGCGGTGTCGAGACGAAGGTGGAGATCTCCGCTGTGGGCAATGCCGACAGCGAGCCGCAGTATTTCGGCGTCTTGCTCCGGGCGCGGAGTGAGTGAATCTCCGGGACATCCTGGCGTGTCCAGCTCCTTCGCCCCGACCACGCTGTTCGGGCAGGCCGACCTGTCCAACTGCGAACGCGAGCAGATCCATCTCGCGGGCTCTATACAGCCCCATGGTGCATTGCTGGTGGTCCGCGAAGCGGACCTGGTGGTCGTGCAGACGAGCGCCAACGCACAGGGCTTTCTCGATCGTCGCGACGAAGTCCTCGGACGATCGCTCGCGGACCTCGGCGGAAACCTGGTCGAGCAGCTGCGGCCACACCTGAACGGTCCGCTCGTGGACATTCCCATCTCGGTACGCTGCCGGGTCGGGGATCCGGCGGTGGAATTCGACGGTCTTGCGCACCGCACGTCCGCCGGCGAACTGGTCATCGAACTCGAGCGTACCGGCGCCCCGGTCGATCATTCCGCACACCTGCAGGACGCCCTGGACACGATCCTCGCGTCTTCCTCGCTGCGCGAGCTGTGCGACGAGGCGGCGACGGTGTTCAAGAACGTCACCGGCTATGACCGGGTGATGATCTATCGCTTCGACGAACAGGGACATGGCGAGGTCTTTTCCGAGCGCCGGGAGCCGGGTCTGGAGCCGTACCTGGGCAATCACTATCCCGCCTCCGATATCCCGCAGATCGCCCGCCGCCTGTACGAGCGCAATCGCGTGCGCGTGCTGGTCGACGTCGAAGACACTCCGGTACCGCTGACGCCCCGTCTCTCGCCGATCACGGACCGGGAACTGGACATGTCCCTGTGCTTCCTGCGCAGCATGTCGCCGGTGCACATCCAGTACCTGAAGAACATGGGGGTGCGCGCGACCATGGTCGTGTCCCTGATGGTCGGCGGAAAACTCTGGGGGCTCGTCTCCTGTCACCACTATGTTCCGCGCGTGGTGCACTACGAGATCCGGGCGGCGTGCGACCTGCTGGCCGAAGCGATCGCGACACGGATCGCCGCGCTCGAGAGTTTCGTCCAGGCCCATGTGGAACTGACGGTTCGACGGCTGGAGCAGCGCATGGTGGAGGCCATCGCCCGCGACGGCGACTGGAAGGGTGCGCTGTTCGACGATCCGCGCTCGCTGCTGCAGCCTCTCGATGCGAGCGGCGGCGCGCTGCTGTTCGAAGGCCAGGTGCTCACCATCGGCGAAGTGCCCGGCACGCACGAATTGCGCGACATCGGCCGATGGTTCGACCAGAAGCCGCGGGCGCCGGTGATCGCAACTTCGTCGCTCGGCATCGACGCGCCGGACTTCATCCGACTCACGCCCGTGGCGAGCGGAATCATCGCGGCGCCGCTGTCGAACGCGCCGGGCGAGTATCTGTTCTGGTTCCGGCCGGAACGGGTTCGCACCGTGACCTGGGGCGGCAATCCGTTCAAGCCCTTCGTGGTCGGGAACGATCCGGCGGAGTTGTCGCCGCGCCGCTCCTTCGCGCAATGGCATCAGGTGGTCGAAGGGACCTGCGATCCATGGACGCTCGCCGACCTCACGGCCGCACGCCTGATCGGCGAATCGGTCGCCGACATCGTGCTGCAGTTCCGATCGGTCCGGATGTTGATCGCGCGTGATCAACTGCTCCAGGTGAGCGAGCAGGTCCAGATCTCGGAGCAACCGGTCATCATCGCGGACCCGCAGGGCAGGATTCTCATCACCAACGAGTCGTTCGACCGGCTGCTGGGTACCAATCGATCGGGTCTTCAATCGATCGTGGACCTCGAATCGTTGCTCGCCTGCGACGCCAAGGCGGGAAGGCCACTGCGCGATCTCCTGGAGCATCGCAGGCCCTGGCGCGGCGAGGTCGTGCTGGCCTCGGGAACGGCGGGTGCGAGGCCGCTGCTGGTGCGGGCAGACCCGGTGTTCGCAACGGCCGAGCGTTCGCTCGGTTTCGTGATCGGTTTCGTCGACCTGACCGAGCGCAAGGCCGCCGAGGCCGCGCGCCGTCAGTTCCAGGATGGCATCGTGAGGCAGTACCGGCCCGTGAGCGTCCGCCTGGACTCCAAGGCGGACGTGGTCTATCGCAACCTGCTGTCGTCCATCGTCGGCAATGCGCAGCTCGCGGCGATGGAGATCACCGACGGCGTGGACGTGGCCAAGATGCCGGACATGCTCGAAAGCGTCCAGGCGTCGGTCAACCGCACGGCCGAACTGCTCGGCCAATTGATCTGGCGTTCCGCGGGCCCGGCCGAGCGTCGCGACTGATCGTGGGTCGGGACCGCCGGTTCAGGCCCTGATGAAACCCAGGACCGCGGTCGAGATCTCGATGTTCAGTCGAAATGCCGCCTCCGCTTCCGCGATCACGCTCTCGCGATCCCCGACCGTGAGGGCCGCACGGTCGAGCGCTTCGCGATAGCCCGCCTTGAAGTCATCGAGGTTCGCGACGTCCGCGAACTCGTAGAAGGCGAGCTGATGCGGGCCCAGGGACAACGCGCGCCCGAGGAGTCTTCGCAGGATCTGCCCGCCGCTCAGGTCGCCGAGATAGCGGACGTAGGCGTGCGCGATCAGGCGTGACCCGTCGTCCTGCGCGGCACGGGCGACCAGGGCTGCGTAGTTTTCCGCCGCCGGCAGCAGGGCGAGCGTCCGGCTCCATGTCGCCCCGCAAAGTGCCGTGAGGTCGGACTCGAGGGCCACGGCGCGAAACACCGCGGGCTGGCTGATCTCGCGCACGCCGGGCGTATGACGATGACCTTCGAGGCCTCGTTCCATTTCGAGATAGGCCGGCAGCAGGTTGCGCAGCAGCATCGCGTACCCCCGCAAGTCGGCTCGTCCCTGGAGCAGCTCATGGACGATCCCCGAGCGCTCGGCCTCGGCGTGGAGCGCACGGGTCCGCTCGCGGATTGCCTCCATGAGGGTCGGAGTCCGCTCGATCCTGCCGGAATCGGGGAGAGGTTGAACTGCTGCTGTCATCGAGCACGCATCGCGCAAGGGAATCGCATTGTCCATCGGTTCCGTCGCACCCGGTAGCCTCAGTGCCATTCGGTAACCAATAGCGCTTGTGCCATTCGGCTAGAGCGCCGACTCGATTGACCGTCGATCCCCACCCTTCGGTGTGGCCCCTCGCCGGGTATCTCGCGTCGCTACGCGCTCACCATCGGAAACGTCACCGCCATCGCCCACGCGAACGCCACCGCATTCGCTATTGCGCCTGGATAGGGATGGTGGGTACGCCGCCACGTCCAGTGGGCGATGAGGCCATGGACTACGAACAGGACCAGGATCACGGGCACGATGATGATCAGGAAGAACAGCTTCCCGGGGTTGAGTGCGATGGCCAGCGCCAGCGACACCAGGAACAGCAGCTTCGTGACCACATATGCGCTGCGTGGCGCCTCGAGGCCCCGGGCGAGCCACGCATCCGCGAGGAAATAGGGCAAGGTGCCGCACAGCATCGCGACGAACATCATGATCCGCCCGCCCTCGGGCAGGAAGCAGGTCACGAACCAGTTGAGCGGCAGCGCCAGGGCGAAGACGCAGAAGGTCGTCACCGCGAACGTCGACAGGACCAGCGCATCGCCGGAAATGCGTTCGAAGCGCATGCGCGGGCGAGTACGCCGGCGCGAGACCCAACGCATCCCCATGACGGTGAGCAGCGCGTAGAGCGCGAAGTGGCAGACCAGGTAATCGCCCAGCAACAGCGGCAGGAAATTCGTCGGCAGCTTCCACAGGATGAGTGGCGTCAGCAATGCCGGAACGATCGCCACCGGCACCAGCTCGCGCCAGGAAAATCCGCCACCCACGGGCAGCCGTGCGACCACCGGCAAGCGACGCGTGAGCGGATAGCCGAGTGCCACGATGCCGAGGAACAGCAAGGCGAGCCACGGACCGCGAACATCGACGAATCCGTCGGACTGTCGCGAGAACACCTGATTCAGCCACGCGAGCGCCTCGTTCATGCTGTCGCGGCTGTAGAGGACGCCGATGTGTTCCACGCCCCCCGCCAGGGCGAACCGACGGCCCGTGCCGGCGGCGACATCTCCGTACGTGACGCCCGCCTGCGCCTCGCCCTGGGCAGCCATCCCGGCAATGCGATAACCCTCCGCTTTCAGCATCGCGGGTTCGAAGGCACCGACGATGACGAGCAGGTTGTGCGGCAGCTCGGAAGTGACTTCGTTCGAGAACAACGACACACCCACCGTGGCCGCGACTTCCGGATGTCCAACGGCATGGCGAACGACGATCTCAGAGGCCATGGAATGCCCCAGCAGCGCCAGGCTGCCGTTGCCCAGTTCCGGCTTGCGTGCGAACTCGATGACGGCGTCGAGGGCCAAGAGCAGGGCGCGGCCGGCCGCTTCGTGGTCCTCGATGCCGCCGGCCAATGGTTCGGGATTGCGGCCATGGCCCGGGAAGTCGAAGGTGACCGCGGTATAGCCGTTGCGGGCCAGCGTGATAGCGAACGGCTGCATCAGCTGCTGCGAACCGGCGAAGCCGTGCGCGATGACGACCACCGGTCCGCGCGGGCCGCCGCTGGGCTGGAAGACGGTGATGGGGATCGTGCCGACGCGGGTGCGCGCGACGTCGAGTCCCGCCGTGGCGCCGAGCAGGTGCCAGAGCGCCCAACCGATCGCGATTGCCGCGGCGACGGGCAGCACCACGCTGGCCGATCGATCCTCCCGAAAGATCACGTGGTGACGCCGTCGGCGGGTCGGAGGTTGGCGCCGACGATTGCGGCTACCGCTCGCGGGCGTCGGACTGCGCCCGGGCGAACGCGGAGCCGATGCTTGCGGGTCAGTCCCCGGTCTTGCTCGATGGTTTGTGTTCCACGGGTGGCGCGCCGTGGTAGTTCGATCCCTGCGAGAACGAGGGCGTGCCGCCGGAGTCCGGCTTGGGACGCATGCGCACCTCGTTCGCCTTCAGGTCCTGGCGCGTGAACTTCTTCTCCTGCCGCGCGCCTTCCTTCTCGCACGGTTCCTGTGAATAGATCACGGCACCCGCCGCGTTGCGGCATTTGTACACGGCGGCCTGGGCGGATGGTGCCAGCAAGATCGCGGCGATGGTCAGTGCAGCGGCTCGTTTCATCATCGGTCCCTCCGATTCGGTGTCGGCCTCACGCGGTGGGCAGCTTGTGGGCCTTGAAGTCCTCCCGCAGCCGGGTCTTCAGCAGCTTGCCGGTGGCCGTGTGGGGCAACTGGTCCACGAAGACCACATCGTCGGGAATCCACCATTTAGCGACCCGCCCTTCGAAGAACTTGAGCATTTCCTCGCGGCTCACCGAGGCGCCGTCCTTGCGCTTGACGATCAGCAGCGGGCGCTCGTCCCATTTCGGATGCGCGATGCCGATCACCGCGGCTTCGGCCACGGCCGGATGGGCGACCGCGGCGTTCTCCAGGTCGATGGAACTGATCCATTCGCCGCCGGACTTGATCACGTCCTTCGAGCGGTCCGTGATCTGCATGAAACCGTCGGCGTCGAGCGTGGCCACGTCGCCGGTGGGAAACCAGCCGCCCTCGAGCGGATCGCCGCCCTCGCCCCTGAAGTACTCGCGGCAGATCCAGGGCCCGCGCACCAGCAGGTTGCCGAAGGCCTTGCCGTCGCGCGGCAGCTCGGCACCCTCGTCGTCGACGATCTTCATGTCCACGCCGAAGATGACGCGCCCCTGCTTGTTCTGGATCGCGTCGCGTTCGTCCTTGGATAGCGCGAGCTGGCGATTCTTGAAGGTGTTGACCGTACCGAGCGGACTCATCTCGGTCATGCCCCAGGCGTGCAGCACCTGCACGCCGAAGTCGTCCTCGAAGCTCCGGATCATGGCTGGCGGGCAGGCCGAGCCGCCGATGATGGTGCGCTTGAGCGGACCGAAGTCGAGCTTGTTGCTCTTCACGTGGGCGAGCAGGCCGAGCCAGATGGTGGGCACTCCGGCGGAGACCGTGACGTTCTCCTTCAGGAAGAGCTCGTGAAGGCTGGCGCCGTCGAGCTGGGCACCGGGGAAGACCAGCTTGGCGCCGACCAGCGGTGCGCTGTAGGGCAGGCCCCACGCGTTGACGTGGAACATTGGCACGACCGGCAGCACGACGTCGCGCGCGGACAGGTTCAGCGCATCGGGCAGGCATGCACCATAGGCGTGCAGCACGGTCGATCGGTGGCTGTAGAGCACGCCTTTCGGATTGCCCGTCGTTCCGGAGGTGTAGCACAGCGACGAGGCGGCGTTCTCGTCGATCTCCGGCCAGTCGAACTGGTCCGAGTGGCTGTTGACGAGATCCTCGTAGCACTTCAGGTCGATCGGCGAAGCGGGCGGCATGTGCGCCTTGTCGGTCATCGCGATCCAGTGGCGCACGCCCTTGCATTGCGGCGCGAGCTTCTCGACCAGCGGCAGGAAGGTCAGGTCGAAAAAGACGCAGCCGTCTTCCGCATGATTGACGATGTACGCGATCTGCTCCGGAAACAGCCGCGGATTGATGGTGTGGCACACCGCACCGGTGCCGGAGACCGCGTAGTAGATCTCGAAGTGGCGGAAGCCGTTCCAGGCGAGCGTGCCGATGCGTTCGGTCGGCTTCACGCCCAGCGCTTCGAGAGCGTTGGCGAGCTGCCGGGAGCGGCGATGGGCCTCCGCGTACGTGTAGCGGTGGATACCGCCTTCCACGAGGCGGGACACGATCTCGGTGTCGCCGTGGTAGCGATCGGCGTGCCGGATCAGCGACGTGATCGTGAGCGGCATGTTCATCATGAGGCCGTGCATGGATCGAACTCCTCGGCAGTAACGCGCAGGTAGGTGGCGCTGGATTGTAGCGCGCGACATGGCGCAGCCAGCGTCGTTGAGTACTTACGCTGCAGTGCAATATCGGGCTTCGCGCACCGGAATGTTCGTTTACAGCGGGGGCACCATGCGGCAGAATCTGCGCCTCTCGCAAGGGCGTCGTACAAGCCGCGCGAGGAACGAAACTCCGCCTAGCCGGCCGATCGAGTCGGGACAGGAGGCGCACCGCAGGGACCATGTCAGCCCGGGGTGCTCCCCGTCCGTTCTTTGCGAAGACCGATCGGCGACTGGCGCCGGCGGCGTTTCGAAATGATTCGACGGGAGGAGTGAACATGGTGAAGTCTCGGCTGCGTGCGGCCCTGCTCGGTGTGGTGGCGTCGCTGGTGTTCGCGGGACCGGCCGCGGCGCAGGGCGTCCTGAAGATCGCCTATCTCGAGGGCCTGTCGGGGCCCTTCGGCAACGTCGGCGAGGTCGGGCTGCGCCATCTCCAGTTCGCGGCGGAGCGCATCAACGAGAAGGGCGGCGTGCTGGGCCAGAAAATCGAGGTCGTGCCCTTCGACACCAAGACCAGCCCGCAGGAAGCCCAGCTCGTGTTCAAGCAGCTGGTCGACCAGGGCATCCGTTACATGATGCAGGGCAACGGGTCCGCGGTGGCGCTCGCGCTGTCGGAGGCGATGGGCAAGCACAACTCGCGCAATCCCGAGCAGACCGTGCTCTACATGAACTACGGCGCGGTCGACCCCGCGCTCACCAACGACAAGTGCAACTTCTATCACTTCCGCTTCGACGCCGACGTGGACATGAAGATGCAGGCGCTGACCAACTACATGGCGGCGCAGAAGTCGCTGAAGAAGGTCTATCTCATCAACCAGGACTATTCCTTCGGCCAGTCGGTGGCGAAAGCGGCGCGGGCGATGCTGAACCAGAAGCGGCCGGACATCGAGATCGTCGGTGACGACCTCCATCCGCTCGGCAAGGTGAAGGACTTCGCGCCCTACGTGGCGAAGATCAAGGCCTCGGGCGCCGATGCCGTCGTCACGGGCAACTGGGGCAACGACGTGGCCCTGCTCATCAAGGCTGCGAAGGATGCCGGGCTCACCATCGATTTCTTCACCTACTACGCCGGCGGCCTCGGCACGCCCCCGGTCATCGGCGAGGCCGGCGTCGGCCACCTGAAGCAGGTGACCGTGTTCCATTCCAACATCGGCGGCAGTGGCACGGTGAACCTGGTCGAGGCCTATCGCAAGCGCTTCCCCGATTCGAAGGACGACTTCTACTGGACCAGCATCATGAACGCCATGGCGATGCTCACTTCGGCCATGGAGAAGTCCAAGTCCACCGACCCCACCAAGGTGGCGCTGGCGCTGGAAGGGATGAAGATCGATACGATCACCGGTGAAGTCATGCTGCGTGCGGACAATCACCAGGTGGTCCAGCCGATCTTCGTGTCGACTTTCTCGAAGGCGAACGGCAAGGACGTGAAGTTCGACGTCGAGCGCACGGGCTTCGGCTTCAAGACCGACGCGCGCATCGAGTCGAAGGACACGGCGCTGCCGACCACCTGCAAGTTCCAGCGGCCGAAGGGCTGACGGAGAACCGAATACCGTAACCACCGAAGGGGCGCCCGCACGGACGCCCCTTTCATTTGCTACCGAGAGGCGCCCCGCGCGTGGAATTCTTCCTCGTGACCCTGTTGAACAGCCTGTCCTACGGACTGCTGCTGTTCATGCTCTCGAGCGGACTGACACTCATCTTCAGCATGATGGGCGTGCTCAATTTCGCCCATGCGAGCTTCTACATGGTGGGTGCGTATTTCGCCTACCAGATCAGCCGCTACGTCGGTTTCTGGCCGGCGCTGGTCATCGCGCCGCTCCTCGTGGCAGCGTTCGGTGCGCTCACCGAACGCTACGGCCTGAGGACCGTGCACAAGTTCGGGCACGTGGCGGAACTGCTGTTCACCTTCGGGCTCGCCTACATCATCGAGGAGGTGGTGCACCTCATCTGGGGTCGCGCTCCGGTGCCTTATCGCATCCCGGAAGTACTCGATTTCTCCGCCTTCTCCATCTACAGCACGCAGTACCCGGCCTACCGCGTGTTCATGATGCTGATCTCGTTCGCCATGCTCGGCGGCCTGTACCTGGTGCTTACCCGGACGCGCATCGGCATGATCATCCAGGCGTCGCTGTCGCATCCCCAGATGGTGGAGGCGCTCGGGCACAACGTGCCGACCGTGTTCATGCTCGTGTTCGCCGGCGGCGCTGCCCTTGCGGGCCTGGCAGGCGTGATCGGCGGCAACGCCTTCGTCACCGAGCCGGGCATGGCGGTGGCCGTGGGTACCATCGTGTTCGTGGTCGTGGTCTTCGGCGGCATGGGCTCCCTCGCCGGCGCCTTCATCGCCTCGCTCATCATCGGTGCGGTGCAGACCTTCTCCATCGGCTTCGACTATTCGTTGCTCACCCTGTTCGGCAAGGTCGGCATCACGGTGAATCCGGACTCGGGCTGGATGGAGTTGTGGAAGGTGACCATCGCGCAGGCGGCTCCCGTGCTGCCCTACCTGCTCATGGTGGCGATGCTGATCGTCAGGCCGAAGGGTCTGATGGGCACTCGCGAAGGCTGATGAGTATGGAAAAGCTTTCAACACGAAGGACGCGAAGGACACGAAGGGTGATCCGACTGAACTCAGTCGTGGAGTCCGCGATATGAGGGCGTTCTTCCCCTGGCGCCGTCTGCTGGTGTGGGCCGTTACGGCAGCGGGCATGATCATCGCGCCGCTCGTGTTCACGCAAGGCTTCGCGGTGTCGATGCTCTCGCAGATGGGCATCGCGATCATCTTCGCGCTGTCCTACAACATGCTGCTGGGGCAGACCGGGATGCTTTCCTTCGGCCATGCGGTGTACTTCGGCCTCGGCGCGTTCTTCTCGGCGCATGCGCTCAATGCGATCGGCGCCGGTTCGTTCCACTGGCCCGTCGCGTTGCTGCCGCTTATCGGCGGCGCCGCGGGCCTCGCCTTCGGCCTGGTCTTCGGCTACATCACGACCAAGCATTCCGGCACGCCGTTCGCGATGATCTCGCTCGGCATCGCCGAGATGGTGGCGGCCTGCTCGCTCATGTTCCCCAGCTTCTTCGGGGGTGAAGGCGGCATCTCCACGGACCGGGTGGTGGGCAAGGCGGTGATGGGCATCGACTTCGGTCCGTCGATCCAGGTGTACTACCTGATCGCGGTGTGGTGCTTCGTGTGCATGATCGCGATGTTCGCGCTGACGCAAACGCCGCTGGGGCGCATGGCCAACGCCGTGCGTGACAATCCGGAGCGCGTGCGCTTCGTCGGCTACAACCCCACGCGCGTGCGTTTCCTGATGCTGAGCATCGCGGGGTTCTTCGCCGGCATCGCGGGAGCGCTGGAGGTGATCAACTTCGAACTGATCACAGCCGAGCGGCTCGGCACCGTGGCCTCCGGCAACGTACTGCTCATGGCCTTCATCGGCGGCGTCGGGCACTTCTACGGTCCGATCATCGGTGCGGTCCTGGTGACCTTTCTCCAGTCCGCGCTCTCCAACTACACCCAGGCTTGGCTGCTGTACTTCGGCCTGTTCTTCCTGGTGATGATCCTGTTCGCGCCCGGCGGCATCGCGTCCCTGATCACGCTCCACAAGCCCGCGGTGCAGACCCGGAGCGTGGGACGACTCCTCGCTCCGTACGCTGCCGCTGCCGCCGCCGCGGCGTTGCTGCTGATGGGATTGGTGGCACTCGTCGAGATGATCTACCACCTCGAGACCAAGGCGGAGCAGGTGGGTACGGTGATGACGCTGTTCGGCCAGAGCTTCGACGCCGCGACGGTTCAGCCCTGGGTGATAGCCGCCGCGATCCTGGTGGTGGGCGGCCTGCTGCTGGCCTTCGTGGCGCGCTTCGTCCGGGCCGCTTGGTCGGATGTGACCGTCGCGGCGAACCGCGCGAAGGAAGCTTGATGGCAGCGTCCCTCGAACTCAAAGGCGTGCACAAGAGCTTCGGCAAGACCGCCATCATCAACGGCGTCGATCTCGCCATCGAGAAGGGCGAACGGCACGCCGTGATCGGGCCGAACGGCGCGGGCAAATCGACGCTGTTCAACCTGATCAGCGGCCGCTTCCCGCTCAGCTCCGGCAGCATTCACCTGGACGGGCAGGACATCACCGGGCTGGCACCGCAGGACATCAACCGCCGCGGCCTTTCGCGCAGCTTCCAGATCACCAACATCTTCCCGAAGCTGTCGGTGTTCGAGAACCTCCGCTGCGCCGTGCTGTGGTCGCTCGGTTACAAGTATTCGTTCTGGCAGCGCATCGGCGGCTTGAAGGACGTGCGTGATCGTGCGGACGAGTTGGTCGGCATGATCGGCCTCACCAAACGGCGAGACACGCTGGCCGGCGTTCTTTCCTATGCCGAGCAGCGTGCGCTCGAGATCGGCGTCACCATCGGCGGCGGTGCGAGTGTCATCCTACTCGACGAGCCCACGGCCGGCATGAGCAACTCCGAAACCGCCGATGCGGTCGCGCTCATCCGCAGCGTGACCGTCGGCAAGACGCTCATCATGGTGGAGCACGACATGAGCGTCGTGTTCGGCCTCGCGGACCGTATCTCGGTCCTCGTGTACGGCCAGGTGATCGCGACCGGTACGCCGCAGGAGATCCGCGGCAACAAGGCCGTGCAAGAAGCGTATCTCGGCGCGGAGGTCGAATAGGATGGCTCCCCCACGCTCCCTTCGGTCGCTGATCCACGGTCAGGCCTGCATGCCTGACCGCTTCGCCAGGCACGCGGCAGTCCGCAGGGACTGCCGCGTGTCCAGGCTCAGCCCTTCGGGGGCGCCAGTGTCTTGGGGCGGCCCGGCGACACTGATGCCATGCTAGAAGTCCGCGACCTCCACGCCTACTACGGCAAGAGCCACATCCTGCACGGCGTGCATCTGAACGTGCAGAAGGGCGAGATCGTGAGCCTGCTCGGCCGCAACGGCGTCGGGCGCTCCACCACTATCAAGGCGATCATGGGCCAGGTGGTGTCGAACGGCTCCGTGACGTTCAACGGTCGCGAGCTGATGGGGCAGAAGACGTACATGATCGCGCGCCGCGGCCTGGGCTACGTGCCCGAGAACCGCGATATCTTTCCCACGCTGACCGTGCGCCAGAACCTCCTGCTCGGCATGAAGGGCCGCAAGGAATCCGGGCGCTGGAGCCTAGAGGACATGTACGGCCTGTTCCCGCGGTTGCGCGAACGTGCCGATGCGCCGGCCGGCGTGCTTTCCGGCGGCGAGCAGCAGATGCTCACGCTGTGCCGCACGCTCATGGGCGATCCCGATCTCGTGATGATCGACGAGCCCACCGAAGGCCTGGCGCCGAAGATCGTGGAGCAGGTGGCGAATCTCTTCGACGAGATCGCCAAGCGCGGCATCTCGATCCTGCTGGTGGAGCAGAAACTCACCATCGCGCTGAAGATCTCGCAGCGCCTCTACGTGATGGGTCACGGCCAGATCGTGTTCGAAGGCACGCCCGAGGACCTGCGTTCGAACGAGGCGGTGCGCAAGGAGTGGCTGGAGGTCTGACGTCGTTCCTGCTTTCCGCTTACGGAACCCCTTTCAACACGAAGGACACGAAGGAGCACGAAGGAGAAGCGTGAAGGATCGGGTCGGTGCAGGCGTCTGGCCGACGCCCCGACTTTCCCCTTCGTGTACCTTCGTGTCCTTCGTGTTTCACGCTTTTCAGGCTGTTCGGAGGACAACAAGCCATGCCCAACATCATCGAGTACCAGGTTCAAGGCCACATCGGCGTCGTCACGCTCAACAACCCGCCGGTCAACGCGCTGTCGGTGGGCAAGGGCCTGCTCCAGGGCATCCTCGATTCGATCAAGGCTGGCGATCATGATCCCGCGGTGCGCGCGTTCCTGATGATCGGGGGCGGGAAGAATTTTTCGGGCGGTGCGGACATCACCGAGTTCGGCAAGCCGCCGTTCCCGGGCATGGCGACGCTACGGGACGTGCTGGTGTACCTGGATACGGTGACCAAACCCATCGTCGCGGCGATTTCGGGTCCGACCATGGGCGGAGGACTGGAACTCGCCCTCGGCGCTCACTATCGATGCGCGATCACCGGCGCGCAGATCGGATTGCCCGAAGTGAAGCTCGGCATCCTGCCCGGCGCCGGCGGTACGCAACGCCTGCCACGCCTGATCGGCGCGAAGACTGCGCTCGACATGATCGTGTCGGGTGAACCGGTCAGCACCGAACGCGCACACGAACTGGGCATCGTGGACGAGATCGTCGAAGGCGACCTGCTGGCCGCGGCGCTCAAGTTCACCAATCGCGTCGTGAAGGAAGGGCGGCCCATTCGCCGCGCCAGCGCGTTGACGGCGGCCGTAGAGGGCGATCCGGATGCATTCTTCGCCGATGCTCGTGCACGCGTCGCGAAGGAATGGCGCGGCTATCCGGCTCCGCTCGAGTGCCTCGCGTGCGTGGAGGCGGCGGTGAAGCGTCCGTTCGCGGAGGGTGTGAAGTTCGAGCGCGAGCGGTTCGACTACCTGGTCGGCACGGACGAATCGAAATCGCTGCGTCACGCCTTCTTCGCGGAGCGCGCCGCCGGCAAGGTGAAGGACGTACCGGATGACACGCCCGTGCGCGAGATCCGCAGCGCTGCCGTGATCGGCGCGGGCACCATGGGCGGCGGCATCGCCATGAACTTCGTCAACGCCGGCATTCCGGTGAAGGTGCTCGAGGTCTCGCAGGCCGCCATCGACAAGGGTTTCGGAATCATCCGCAAGAACTACGAAGCCACGGTCACCAAGGGCCGGCTCACCCAGCAGGTCATGGACAAGCGCATGGGGCTGCTCACCGGGGTGCAGAGCTACGATGACATCAAGGATGTCGACATCGTCGTCGAGGCTGTGTTCGAGGACATGGAAGTGAAGAAGGAAGTCTTTCGCAAGATCGACCAGGTGGCGAAGAAGGGTGCGATCCTCGCGACCAACACCTCCACGCTGGACGTTGACGAGATCGCCGCGGTCACGTCGCGACCGCAGGACGTGATTGGCCTGCACTTCTTCAGCCCCGCGAACGTGATGCGGCTGCTGGAAATCGTGCGTGGCGCGAAGACGGCGAAGGATGTCATCGCCACCAGCATGAAGCTCGCACGCACCATCAAGAAGGTGGGCGTACTGGTCGGCGTGTGCGACGGCTTCGTGGGCAACCGCATGGTGCATGCGTACTTCCGCGAAGCCGGTTTCCTGCTCGAGGAAGGTGCGCTGCCGCAGCAGGTGGATCGGGTCCTGGAGCAGTTCGGCTTCGCGATGGGGCCGTTCCGCGTTGGGGATCTCGCCGGTCTGGACATCGGCTGGGCGATCCGCAAGCGTCAGGCCGCGACGCGCAATCCGAGCGAGCGCTACACGAAGATCGGCGATCTCATCTGCGAGCGCGGTCGCTTCGGCCAGAAGACGGGCGCGGGTTACTACAAGTACGAAGCTGGCAATCGCAAGCCGATTCCTGATCCGGAGATCGAAGCCTTGATCGTGCAGGCGTCGAAGGACGGCGGCTTCACGCGCCGCGAGATCTCCGACCAGGAGATCCTCGAGCGCTGCCTGTACCAGCTCGTCAACACCGGTGCGAAGATTCTTGAAGAAGGCATCGCCCAGCGCGCGAGCGACATCGACATCGTCTATCTGTACGGCTACGGTTTCCCGAGGTATCGCGGCGGGCCGATGTTCGCGGCCGACCTGATCGGGTTGCCGAAGGTGCTCGAGGCGGTGAAGCGTTACGAAGCCGCGGTGGGGCCGTGGTGGAAGCCGGCAGGGCTGCTGGAAAAGCTCGCGGGCGAGGGCCGAAGCTTCAACGGGTAACGGCGGGGCTGTCCACCGGCGCTCTGGGCGCAGACAGCCAGAGTTCGAGTTCGCCACCGGCAGTGTAGGGAATCGATGCGTTCCACTCCGAGGTGGCAGGAGGGGCGTAAACCGGTGCCCCTGCGAACAGACCGCACAATGCCCTGGCCATGGGTTCCAGGTCGGTCTGCCCGCCGATAGTGCCCCCGCCCGTGGCTCCACAGGTCAGTGCGTTCGTGCCCTGCGCGGCGAATTCGACCGGAACCGCGATCGTGGTATCCATCAAGCCGGCGTCCGTATGGATGGCCATGAAGCGCGCATCCGGCGCCACGGGTACCTGGAGTACGGAGAACCGCCGGCCCATGCCGTCGAAAAGGAATCTCCTGACGCCCTCGATGGGGCGGGATGGCAGCCGGTTCTCGTCGAAGGTCACGACCATCGGGGAGAAGTAGCTTCCAGTCCATTGGTTGAGCGGCCCTTTCTCGACCTCTGCGTACGAGACGATGGTCGCCATTGCGGGACGCGGAGACGACGGCAGGGCGAAACCCTTGAAGAAGCTCCTGCCGGTGGGAAACGCGAAAACCGGGCTCCGCTCGTCGATGGAGAACGCGATCCGCTGCTCGAGCGCCGCGGGTTCGAACGGGAACTCCCTTGGGCTTGCGCAGCACACCGGCGCTGAATTCAGCGCTTTTTTCAGCGAGTTCGCGCGATGCTGAAGGTTGCAACCTGCCATGCCCAACAGGGCGCCCGTCAACATCAGGACGCCGACCATGGGGAAGGCGCGGTATCGATTCAGGGCGGTGTCGATGGCGGGCTGCACTTCGACGCGAGGCTAGCACGGACTCGCCCGACCGGGCGGCCGCGGGGATTCGACCGGACCGGACCTCGGCCCCGATTGCAACGAGGCATGACAGGCGTATATCCTCGTGACCGGCGGCCGCACCCACGGCGTGCGGCGTTTCGATCCGGCCTGCACCTCGAAGGAGAACACCATGCACTTCGAAAGTCGCGCATCGTCCCTGTTGAGCCTGTGCTGTTTCGCCTGCCTTCTGGGCGCCTGTGCCACTGCACCCCTGGAGCCGGGTCAAGATCAGGGACCGCTCGCGCTCACCATGCCGCCGGACGCACCCACCGTAACCATCCATCCGACGCGGGTCACGGTGAAGAACGGCCGCGGCGAGGTGCTGCTGGACGGCGTTCCCGACAAGGACAACCAGTTGACCGGCAATCCGGCCCCCAACAAGTTCGACGGCACGCTGGACATCACCACGCAGTACGACAACGGTACGTCGAAGACCCAGACGCTCACCCACGATCCGGCACGCAGCATGTCGCTCGCGTGGGACGACACCACGAAGCAGTACGTGGTCCGTCAAGCGGAAGCGCCGAAGCCCGCCGACAAGTTCGTGGGCGAGCCGGGTTGGGCGATCCAGATCTTCGCCGACTACAAGCAGACGCCGTATAGCGATACGACGGTCAGTTCGTCCGGATCGACCGTCACCGGCAAGCCGGACCTGAGCGACAGCATGAGCAGCCTGGGCTTCGGTGTGCGCCGGTACTTCGCGGCGATGCCCAATGGATTCCAGCCTTTTGCCTACGCGGGCTTCTCGGAGTACTTCGGCAATGGGGCGCGCGCCGCAGACGTGACCTACCATTTCGGGACGACCCCCGATACCGGCGGCGAGATCAAGGAGCAGCGTTCCTTCCTGCTCGGGGGTGGTGGTCAGTTCCTTCTCGGGCGGAACATGGCCTTGCAACTCATGGTGGGCCTGCATGCGACCCGCGTGCAGGCGTCCGTGTTCAGTGACGAGACGTCCGGTGGCGGGCCGAACAACATCTTCACCTCCAACAAGTGGATGTTCGGCCCGGCGGCGGGTGCCGGCCTGGCGTTCCCGTTGCTCTACTTCAGCAACGGTTCGCCGCTGGTCGGCTTCCTGCAGTACCACGCGATGATGATGGACGACGTGTCCGAGAACGTCACGTCGCCGTTCACGTCCCAAACCTACAGCCTGAACGCCAACGGCGGCATCCAGCACAAGGTCATGTTCGGGGTGGAAAAGCGATTCTGAGTAGCCGCAACACGCTCCGGCCGGCCCTCCCTGATCGCGGAGAAGTTACGTCCGGGTGGCGGCAAGCAACTTCGCTTCGAGCTCCGCGATGCGTTGGCGCAACGGTGCCGTCGCTGCTTCCACTTCCTCCAGCGTGAAGCGCTGGGTGATGTGCTGCGGGCAGTTCCAGTCGAAGGCGACGACGTCGAAGAGCGCCACGCGTTCGATCCGCGCCCGGTAGCCGGGTAGCACCACCTTGCGCAGGAGTTCCGGATCCGCTTCGGGCGCATCGACGAAACGAAGGTGGCCGAACAGCTTGAGCCGTTGCCGATGCGCGTAGTCCATCACGAACATCGATGCGCGGTCGTTCCCTGTTGTGTTGCCGGCGCTCACGTACTGGAGGTTGCCGCGGAAGTCGGCGAAGGCGATCTGTGAGGGCGACACGACCTTCAGGAAGCCCTTCGGGCCGCCCCGATGCTGGATGTAGGGCCAGCCGGTTTCGCTCACGGTGGCGAGATAGCAGCTGTCCGCGGATTCAAGAAATTCGGTTTCGTCCGCGCCAAGCCTGTCGTCCGGAACATCCCGCGATTGGGCGCGAGCGTACTGCGAACGCGATCCGTATCGCGTCTGCAGGGCTTGCACGGCGGGCGTGAAGGCGATGTCTGCGAAGCGGCGACCCATCATGAACTCCGGCAGGGAAGTGGTGAACGGGGGAGTAAGGAGTACCAGCGTTGCTGATATCGCCTCACCAATCGGTGGGCCGGTAGTCCTTCAGGAATTGTCCCCAAACGTGCTCCCCGGTGTTGATGCCGGTGATGATGGGGTCGACGATGCGCGCCGCGCCGTCGACGATGTCGAGTGGCGGGTGAAAGCGTTGCTCCGCTGTTTTCCGGGCGGCGATCTCCGCGGGGTCCTCGTCGGTGACCCAGCCGGTGTCCACGCTGTTCATGTGGATGCCATCGTTGTGATAGTCGGTGGCGGCGGTGCGCGTCATCATGTTGAGCGCGGCCTTGGCCATGTTCGTGTGGGGATGGCGCGTGGTCTTGAAGTTCCGATAGAACTGGCCTTCGACCGCGGACACGTTGACGATGTGCTTGTCGCGTCCGGGCGTGCGCAGCATCAGCGGTTTCAGGCGCGCATTGAGGACGAACGGCGCCACGGCGTTCACGAGCTGGACCTCGAGCAGTTCCACGGTCGAGACCTCCGCCAGCAGCAGCCGCCAGGAGTTGCGCCCACGCAGATCGACCTGTTGCAGATCCTGGTCGAGCACACCCTCGGGGAACAGGTCCTTTCGCGCCAGTAATTCCTCCGGCAGCAGGGGCAGCTGCGACAGCTCGGCGGCGCGGGCCAGCCCTTGGATCTCGGCGACGCTGCCGGTCGGTGTCGACGGACTCCCACCGGCGTCGGGCAGCATGTTGTAGCCCCGCAATCCTTCGTAGTTGCCCAGAAGCTTGCGTACGCTCTCCGGAGCGTCCTGCAAGGCCGCGCGCTCGCCCGCCATCATGTGCGCGTAGAAATCGGGCGGACGCCGTACCGTCTGGCAAGCGTTGTTGACGATGAAGTCCAGCCGCGGGCGCGTGGCGATGAGCTCGCGGCAGAAGGCCTCCACGCTCGGCGTGTGGCGCAGATCGAGTCCGAAGATCTCGAGCCTATGTCCCCAATCGCTGAAATCCGGTTCGCGCGCGTAGCGCGCCGCCGAGTCGCGCGGGAACCGCGTCGTCACGATGAGCTGGGCGCCCGCCCGCAACAGCTTGAGACCGGCCTGGTATCCGATCTTGACTCTTCCGCCGGTCAGCAGCGCCACCCGGCCATGCAGGTCCGCCAGTTCCGTGCGCTTCCTGAAATTCAGTTCGGCGCACGCAGGGCAAAGCTGATCGTAGAAGTGGTGAATGACCGAGTACTTCTGCTTGCAGACGTAGCAGTGCTGGGGTTCGACGCTCTCTCGAGCCCCGGGTTCGTCGGATCCGACGTCTAGGGGTTCGAAGCGCTCGGGCGGAAAGACGTTCGGCGTGGTGAACACCGCCTGCCGGCGCAGGGTCCGGATACCCGTTTCGTGGCGGACGGCATCGGTCTTTCCCGCGCTCGCCGCATTCCTCGCGCGCTCGGCAGCTTTCTGCCTTTGCCGGCGCGCGACGGGGTCCGGGTTGTAGACGCCGGCCACGGCTTGATGCAGCCGCTGGCGTTCATTCGCAGGCAACTGGTCCAGCAGGCTCCAGTCGTGGGCGATCGCTTCGAGCAGTTCGGTCGCGTCGCGCACGCGCTGCCGGAGCGCGTTGTTGCGGGTGTCGTCGGGCTTCGTGCTTGCAGTCATCGTCATCGTCTTGAATGCCCGAACCGGATCGGGCACACGGGGCTTGGGCGGGGGACGAAAACATACAGGATGCGGGCCGATGACGCTCGCGCAACCACGCTCCCCACTTGCCGTCGTCCGTGAGCCGGAACGGACTCCCGGCTCGGCGGACGGCAGCTGACTGCCGGACTTCTTGCCTCAGACGGGCGTCGCTCTCGACCGGCGCGCGGCGCGGCAGCCGATCAACGCCAAACCCGCAGCAAGCATTGCCCATTCGGACGGCTCCGGTACCGCCGTGATCGTCAGGTAGGTCGAGCCCGGGTTCTCCGAGTTGTTCAGGAAGCCGTGCAGGAAGTCGGCCCCGGACGTGTCGTTCTTGCCGGTCAATGCCAACGCATGAAACGGCTGGGTACCCGAGACCCACGAATTGACCACGGACGAGACGTCGAACGTGAAGGTGCCGAGGCCGTTGATCGTCGTGAAGGCGGCGGCATCGGCCGGCAGGATGTGATCCTCGTAGAACGAGAGCCAGTCGATGGCACCACCCGGGTTGGTGTTGTCCGTGATGCTCGTGAGCGGATTCGCGTCCACCCCATGGGCCGAGACCGTGAACGGGTTGCCCGCGCCGGCGTCGGCGCCGAATCCGCCGCTCACGCTCTGCACGGTCAGCAAAGCCTGGACCGGTCCTGTGAACGCCGAGAAGTCGTAGTCGAAGGTGAGGTAGATCGTTTCCGCGCCCACGAGGCCGAAGGGCTCGTTGGTGGAAACCCGCAGAACGTTTCGGTTGTCCTCACCGTACCCTCGCACCAGGTCCGTGCCGGTGAAGAAGCTGGACGTCATGACGTCCTCATCGACTTCGACGACGACGGCGCGGGCCGGCATGGCGAAGGTGAGACTCAAAAGCAATCCCCAAAGTACGGCTTCATATCGCATCAACGTTCTCACGACGGTCTCCTGGGCTGGTCAACGATCCCGGTACGGGATAGCGGTCGAAGTCAGTCACCGGAGCGGGTCGAAGGCGCGAGCCTGCAGTGATCCCTCTCGGTGCTGGCGCAACGAGCTTTCGATGCCGGGAGGGACTGCGTCGCGGGTTCGCTTCGTCCGTCGAGCAGCAGCAGAAGTAGCTGCCGCGATGGACAGAGCCAGGTCATGACGAACGGGAGCGCCAGGCGCTTGGGAAGATCCGCCGTGTCCGGTGCAACGCAGTCGGTTCGAGGCATTCGAACGGCTGGCTGCGCAGGGAGGGCCGGGCGGCGCCGGGGCACTGCGTTAGCTGGCACCCCGGAACTTAGTAGTAATGGGAATCATTGTCAATGACGGGATGGGCGTGGCATGGGGCTGCGTTGAGTCCGAGGCATGGATGCGGGCCGACGGCGGGCGAGGGATCCTGATGATCCGCCGGGCGTTGGCGCGGGGCCCCGAAGCAGGTGCGGTCGGAAAGCACAGGCCTGGGAAAGCACAATAGACTGGTGTTGATACAGCGGGATCAACTTGTAATGGTAATTGTCGCCGCAAGCCTGATCCGGCTCATGCGCTCGCCGGGTATCGTGACGACACCGTATTCATCCGCACCTCACGGCACGCGCCGCCACGCAAGGAAGCCGTGCGCGAGGCCATGCCTGCGCTCTTTGATCTGCTGGAGCGGGAACCGGAGCCCAGTGTCCGCGCCGTGCTCGGACACTGGCTCTTCGGTTACATCCATCCGTATTTCGATGGGAACGGCCGCATGGCGCGTTTCCTGATGAACGCCATGCTGGCATCAGGAGGCTACCCGTGGACGATCGTTCGGGTCGAGAACCGGAGCCGGTATCTCGCTACTCTCGAAAGCGCCAGTGTTGATCTGGATATCCGGCCGTTTGCCGCGTTCATCGCGGAATGTATTGAGGACACGGCGACACGGAGCGCATGGATCGCTTGAGACTGCCCAATTTGTGACCGGAGAACGCTGAAGATCTAACAGTCAAGCTCTGCAGTCGCTGACTACGAACCAGGGGGTCGTCGGTTCGAATCCTGCCGGGCGCGCCGCCCCCGCAGCCACTCCAACGCCAGCATCAAACCCGTGGTGAAGATCGTGAGCAGGGTTGCCACCGCGGCGATCACCGGGGTGATGTTCTCTCGGATGCCGGTGAACATCTGGCGGGGCAGGGTCGCCTGCGACGGGCCGGCCAGGAAGAGCGTGACGACCACTTCGTCGAAGGACGTGGCGAAGGCGAACAGCGCTCCGGCTATCACCCCCGGCGCGATGAGCGGCAACGTGATGCGGAAGAAGGTCTCCAAGGGCGGCGCACCGAGACTCCGGCTCGCGCGCACCAGATTGGAGTCGAAGCCCTGCAACGTCGCCGATACGGTCGTCAGCACGAAGGGCGTGCCGAGCGCCGCGTGCACGAGGATCAATCCGAGGTAGCTGTCGGCGAGCCCGAGTGGGGCGAAGAACAGATACGCGCCGACGCCGACCACCACGATCGGCACGATCATCGGAGCGATCAGTATGGCGAGCAGTAGTCCCTTCCCGGGGAAGCGCGCTCGCGCCAGACCGACAGCCGCCAGCGTTCCGAGTACCGTGGCGATGGCCGTCGCGGCAGGCGCGACGATGAAACTGTTCTTCGCCGCCCGTAGCCATTCGGCCGACGCGAACAGTTCGCGGTACCACTGCAACGACCAGCCCGGTACCGGATAGACGAGGAAGGAACTGGACGAAAACGACAGCGGCACGATCACGACGATCGGCAGCAGCAGGAAAGCGAGCACGGCGACGCACAGTGCACGTACCGCAAAGAGTCCGATGCGCTCCGGGCTCGTCGTCACGACAGTGCGACCTCGGCGGACGCGAAGCGTCGATACACGGCGTACAGCACCAGCGTCGCTACCAACAGTACCGTGCCGAGCGCGCACGCCATGCCCCAGTCGAGATTCACGTTGGCGTACTGCGCCACGCTGTAGCTGAGCATCTGGTCGCTCGGGCCCCCGAGCAGCGCGGGCGTGACGTAGTAGCCGATCGCGAGGATGAACACGAGCAGGCCTCCCGCGCCGATCCCCGCGTAGGTCTGCGGCACGTACACCCGAAAGAAGGCGAACAGGGGATGGCTGCCCAGCGACACGGCGGCGCGCACGTATTCGCGCGGCACCGCTTTCATCACGCTGTACAGCGGCAGGATCATGAAAGGCAGGAGGATGTGCACCATCGCGATCACGACGCCGGTGCGGTTGAACAGCAGGGCGAGTGGCTTGTCGATGACGCCGAGGCCATCCAGCGCCTGGTTCACGAGCCCGCCGGACTGCAGCAGCACGATCCACGCGGCGACGCGGACGAGGATGGACGTCCAGAACGGCACGAGCACGAGGATCAGCAACGTGTTCGCGCGCCGCGGCGGCAAGGTGGACAGCCACCACGCCAGCGGATAGCCGAGCAGCAGGCAGATCAGGGTCACGGTCGCCGCGATGCCGAAGGTGCGTGCGAGGATGCGGCGAAACGCCGATTGATCGGCCGGCATCGATGCGACCGCTCCCGTCGGATCTCGCCGCAGATCCATTGCCGCGAGCAGATAGTCCGGCGTGAAGCGGGAGCCGTTCTTCGCGATCGCCTGCCACACCCGGGGCTCATCCCAACGCGGGTCGATCTCGATCAGCCTCGCGCGCATCGCCGCGGCGTCCATCCCCTCGGGGAATGGCAATGCGCGCCAGGTGTTCATCACCAGGGAGCGGGCCCCGCTTGCTTCGGCGTTGAGGCGACGGGCCAACGCGCCGGCGGCGGACTGTTCGCGCAGTGCAGCCAGGTCAGTGGCGAAGGCGGCGAACGCCGCGTCGGGCGGGCTCGACGTGCGGTCCCATCGATCCAGCGCGGCGACGGTGTGCGGCAGGGCGTGCGCCACTTCCGGATTGTCCACGGCGCGCACCAGCAAGGTGGCGATGGGGACGAGGAAGGTCGCCAGCAGAAAGAGGAACAGCGGCAAGGCGAGCGCGAGGGCGAAAGCCGTCCGCGACCACGCCTGGCGACGAAGGGCGGTCCGCAGGTTCACCGAAGCGACGGCGCTCATGTCGCAGCCTCAGGCTCTGCGCGCTTCCGTTACTGCGCTGCCCACGCGTTGAATCGCTTCTCCAGCGCTTCGCCCTGATCGGACCAGAAATGGAAGTCGAACTTGAGGGCATCCTTCGCGTTCGCGGGTGCGGTGGGCAGCAGCGCCAGCGTCTTCGCGTCCAGCTTCGTGAGTGCCTTGGTGCTGGTGGGGCCATAGCTGATCAGACGGGCGTACTCGGCCTGGCGATCGGGATCGCTGGCGAGCGCGATGAAGCGCAGGGCGAGGTCGCGGTTAGGCGAGCCCTTGGGGATGGCCCAGTAGTCGACATCGTAGATGCCGCCAGTCCAGGAGATCGCGAGCTTGCGGCCCTCGCGTTGCGCGGCGTCGATGCGGCCGTTGTAGGCGCTGGCCATCACCACGTCGCCGGCCACGAGAAACTGCGGTGGCTGTGCACCGGCCTCCCACCACTGCAGGTGCGGGCGTAATTCGCCGAGCTTGCGAAAGGCGCGCTCGGCACCGTCCTGGGTGGCGAGCACCTTGTACACGTCCGCGGACTTGACGCCGTCGGCCATCAACGCGAACTCGAGGTTGTAGCGGGCGCCCTTGCGCAGCGAGCGCTTGCCTGGAAATTTCTTCACGTCCCAGAAATCGGCCCAGTTCTTCGGCGCTTCCTTCAACCGGCCAGCGTCGTAGGCGAGGACCGTGGACCAGACGAAGATCCCCACGCCGCAGTCGTGCACTGCCGCGGGGATGAAGTCGGCCTTGGCGCCCACCTTGCTCCAGTCGATCTTCTCGAACAGGCCTTCGTCGCAGCCGCGATCCACGTCGGGCGATTCGGTCTCGACCACGTCCCAGGTGATCTTGCCGGCCTCGACCATCGCCTTCACCTTCGCCTGCTCGCCGTTGTACTCCACCGGCACCACCTTCGCGCCGGATGCCTTCTCGAAGGGTTCGTAGTACGCCTTCTTCTGCGCGTTGCCGTTGGCACCGCCGAAGTTGACGATCGTGAGAGACGTCTGCGCCTGCGCCGATAGCGCGAATGCACAGGTCAACGCGAGCAGTACGGAACGGGATTTCATGGTCGGTCTCCTTCGATGGAACAGGGCTTCAGGCGTAGATCCGCAGAAATTCGATCGGAAATTCGAGCCGCACCTGCGTTCCGGGCGCGGCAGGCGCACCGCGCGCCAGGGGCTGTTTGACGAGGATCGGTGCCTGACCGGGGATCGCGCATCTCAGGCGCAGATGGTCGCCGAAATAGATCACGTCCTCCACCGTGGCGATGTAGGAATTCGGCGTGTCGACGGTCGCCGGGTGGACGACGATGCGTTCCGGGCGGATCGACGCTACGACCGAAGTCCCCGGTCCGACGCTGTTCACGTTCGTTCCCCGCAACGTCGCACCACCCTCCAGGCGGACGTCGGCCGCGGAGCCGTCGACGCCGGCGAGACGACCGGTCAGGTGAGCGGCATCACCCACGAAGCCCGCGACGAACCGGTTCGTCGGTTGTTCGTAGATCCGTTCCACGGTGTCCACCTGTTGCAGCGCGCCTTCGTTGAACACTGCCACGCGATCGGACATGGTGAGGGCCTCGCCCTGGTCGTGGGTCACGTAGACGAAGGTTACGCCGAGGCGCCTATGCAGCTCCTTCAACTCGATCTGCATGTGCTCGCGCAACTGCTTGTCGAGCGCACCGAGCGGCTCGTCCAGCAGCAGCAACGCCGGCTCGAACACGAGCGCCCGCGCCAGCGCCACCCGTTGCCGCTGACCGCCTGACAGTTGATCGGGGCGGCGCGCCGCCAGCCCCTCGAGCCGGACCATGGCCAGCGCCCGCTCGACCCGCGCTGCGCGTTCGGCATTCGGTACGCGCCGGACCGTCAACGGATAGGCCACGTTGTCGCCCACCGAGAGATGCGGGAACAGGGCGTAGTTCTGGAACACCACGCCGAAATTGCGGCGGTGTGGCGGTGTGCGCGTGATCGGTTTCCCGTCGAACAGGATCTCGCCCGCCGTGGGTGTTTCGAAACCCGCGAGCATCATCAGGGTAGTGGTCTTGCCCGACCCGGAAGGACCGAGCAGGGTCAGGAACTCGCCACGCCGGATGTCGAGATCCAGTTCGCGCACGGCGAACGCGGTGCCGTCGTAGGACTTCTGCACGCCGGAGAAACGAACCAGTGCCGGTGTTGACTCGTTCATCCGTCCGTGCGCGGTCATGGAAAGCACGGGCGCGAAGGCGCCTCGCGCGGGTTGTCAGCGGTTGTCGGACCCCAGATGCCGTTCCAGCGCCGCGAGGCCGGCGTGCCAGGTGATGTCCGTATGCAATGGCGTGACCGAGATCCAGCCGCCATAGGCGACCTCGACGTCCGTCCCCTGTTCCGGGGTCCCTGCCTCGTGCACGAAGGAAATCCACGAATACGGAAATCGACGTGCATCGGTGCGCACGTCCACGTTCAGCTTGATCCGACCCCATCGCCCTTGCCGCGCGGGGCGCACGCCGCGCACTTCACTGGCATCCACGTCGGGGAAGTTGACGTTGTGGAACACGCCCGGCGGCGAGTCCAGGGCCAGCAGGCTCTCGATCACGCGCGGCGCATGCGCTTCGGCGGTCTGCCACCGCACTTCAGAGCCGATCTGGAACACCTGGCTCATGGCGATGGAGCGGATGCCGCTCTGTGCTGCCTCCATGGCGGCAGCGACGGTTCCCGAGTAGGTCATGTCCTCCGCGAGGTTGGAGCCGCGGTTGACGCCCGACAGCACGAGCGTGGGCGGTGCGTCCGTCATCAACTGGTCGAGGGCCATGACCACGCAGTCGGTGGGCGTGCCGCGCAGGAGGGAGAAGCGCTTCTCCGAAATCTGGTTGATGCGAACCGGATCGGCCAGCGATACCGAGCGCGAGGCGCCGGAACGCTCGAAATCGGGCGCCACCACCCAGACGTCGTCGGTGAAGCGGCGGGCGATGCGCTCCATGACGGCGAGGCCGGGCGCGTTGATGCCGTCGTCGTTGGCGATGAGGATGCGATGCTTCACTTCAGCGGCCTCCAGGCGAGGATGTCGGCCTTCGGGTCCGGGCCGATCAGCGTCTCCCCGCCGCTCGAGTGCTCGCGCGGGACGAAACGCCATGAATCATAGCGGGACCGGGCCAAAAGGCGATAGTCGGGGCGTCGGACGCCCCGATCCTTGGCGTCTTGGTAACATCCGCCCTCTCGACCACCCATAAGCCCCAAGTCCCGGAGGACCGCCATGACCGATGCCGTGATCGTTTCCACCGCCCGCACCCCGCTCTGCAAATCCTGGCGCGGCGCCTTCAACATGACCCACGGCGCGACCCTGGGCGGCCACGTGGTCCAGAATGCCGTGGCGCGCGCCAAGCTCGATCCGGCGGAGGTCGAGGACGTGATCATGGGCTGCGCCAATCCGGAAGGGGCGACCGGCTTCAACATCGCCCGCCAGATCGCCCTGCGGGCGGGTCTGCCGGTGACGACCTCCGGGATGACCGTGAACCGCTTCTGCTCCTCCGGCCTCCAGACCATTGCGATGGCTGCCCAGCGCGTCATCGCTGGCGAAGGCGACATCTTCGTCGCGGGCGGCGTCGAATCCATCTCCTGCGTGCAGAACGAGATGAACACGCACATGGCGCACGAGGGCTGGCTCAAGGAGCACAAGCCCGAGATCTACTGGACGATGCTCCAGACGGCCGAGACCGTGGCGAAGCGATACAAGATCGATCGCGAACAGCAGGACCGTTTCGGTGTCGAGAGCCAGCGCCGTGCGGCGGCCTCGCGTGCCGCAGGCAAGTTCGACGACGAGATCGTGCCGATCAAGGTCACCATGAAGGTGGTGGACAAGACCACCGGGCAGGAGACGTTCAAGGAAACCACCGCGGCCCAGGACGAGGGCATCCGCGCCGACACCACCTACGAAGGCGTGTCGCAGATCAAGCCGGCCCTGGAAGGCGGTGTGATCGCTGCGGGCAACGCCAGTCAGTTCTCCGATGGCGCGTCGGCTGCCGTCGTGATGAACGCGAAAACCGCCGAGAAGCGGGGGCTCCAGCTGCTGGGGATCTTCCGCGGCTTCGCCGTGGCCGGCTGCGAGCCGGACGAAATGGGCATCGGCCCGGTGTTCGCGATTCCGAAGCTCCTGCAGCGCACGGGCCTGAAGGTCGGAGATATCGGCCTCTGGGAACTGAACGAAGCGTTCGCCGTGCAGGTGATCTACTGCCGTGACAAGCTCGGGATTCCGAACGACCGCCTCAACGTGGATGGCGGCGCGATCGCCGTCGGACATCCGTACGGCACCACGGGCGCGCGCCTCGTGGGCCATGCGTTGATCGAGGGCAAGCGACGTGGGGCGAAGTATGTGGTCGTGACCATGTGCGTCGGCGGCGGAATGGGGGCGGCGGGACTGTTCGAAGTGGTCTGAGCGTCCCGGTGCCAATGGACGCCCGGATCATCAATCGCCGCGATCTCGACTTCGTTCTCTACGAACTGCTGGAGGTGGATGCGCTGACTCAGCGCGAACGCTATCGCGATCATTCACGCGAGACCTTCGATGCAGTGATCGAGACGGCGCACAAGATCGCGGCGGAGAAGTTCGCACCGCACGCCCGCGCGGCCGACGAGAACGAGCCACGCTTCGAGAACGGGCGCGTGGTGATGATCCCCGAAGTGAAGCAGGCCCTCGAGGCATTCCGCGAGGCCGGATTCATTTCGGCGAGTTTCGACGCCGAACTGGGCGGCATGCAGTTACCGGTGACGGTGGCGCAGGCTGCCTTCGCGATCTTCAACGGGGCGAACATCGCCACCGCCGCGTACCCGTTCCTCACCATCGCCAACGCGAACCTGCTCTCGGTGTTCGGCACCGACGAACAGAAGGCGCGTTACCTGCCGCACCTGCTGTCGGGGCGCTTCTTCGGCACGATGTGTCTGTCGGAACCGCAGGCAGGTTCGTCGCTTTCGGACATCGTGACCCGCGCCGAGCCGCAGGCCGACGGCAGCTTCCGCCTGTTCGGCCAGAAGATGTGGATCTCGGGCGGCGAGCACGACCTGGCCGAGAACATCGTTCATCTCGTGCTGGCGCGGATCAAAGGCGCGCCGCCGGGTGTGAAGGGCATCTCGCTTTTTCTCGTGCCGAAGTTCCAGGTGAACGACGACGGTTCTCTCGGCGCACGCAACGACGTGCAGCTCGCCGGTCTCAATCACAAGATGGGCTATCGCGGCACGACCAACTGCGTGCTCAACTTCGGTGAGCAGGACGGCGCCGTCGGCTACCTCGTGGGCGAGCCGCACAAGGGCCTCGCCTGCATGTTCCACATGATGAACGAGGCGCGGGTCGGGGTCGGCCTCGGCGCCGTCATGCTCGGCTATTCCGGCTATCTGCACTCGCTCGAGTACGCCCGCGATCGTTCCCAGGGCCGGCCGGTCCTGTCCAAGGACCCCGCGAAACCGCCCGTCAAGATCATCGAGCATCCCGACATCCGCCGCATGCTGCTTGCGCAGAAAGCGTACGTGGAGGGTGGCCTGGCGCTCTGTCTCTATGCGGCGCGGCTGGTGGACGACGAGCACAGTGCGCTCGACGAGAAGACGCGGCGCGACGCGAAGCTCCTGCTCGAAGTGCTGACACCGATCGTCAAGGCGTGGCCTTCACAGTGGTGCCTCGCCGCTAACGATCTCGCGATCCAGGTGCACGGCGGCTACGGCTACACGCGCGAGTATCCGGTCGAGCGGCTATACCGCGACAATCGCCTCAATCCGATCCATGAAGGGACCAACGGCATCCAGGCCCTCGACCTGCTCGGCCGCAAGGTGGGCATGGACGACGGCATGGCGATCCAGTTGCTCGCGCGCGAGATCGATGGGACGGCGCGCGAAGCCAGGGGCTGCGAATCGGAGGAACTGCGCCGCTACGGGACGCAATTGACCGACGCGTTCGCGAACGTGATGGAGGTGGTGCGCAATCTCCTCTGCGCCACCGACAAGGGCCACGCCGAGATGGCGCTGGCGAATGCCCACGTCTTCCTGGAGCTGACCGGCCACGTGGTGGTCGCATGGATCTGGCTCAAGCAGGCGCTGATCGCGTTGAAGAAGGTCGGCACGGAGCCGGGGCCGGAACAGGACTTCTACCAGGGCAAGCTGCAGGCGTGCAGCTATTTCTTCCGCTGGGAGCTGCCGAAGACGAATCACTGGTACCAGCTGGTGAACGACCTTGATCCCACGTGCCTGGAGATGCAGGATGCGTGGTTCTGATCTTGAGCGCCAAATCTCGAGAACGAAAACGACCCACAAGGGGATAGTGCATGGCAATGACTGAGTTATTCGATCTCGCCGGCAAGACGGCGCTGGTGACCGGTGGCTCACGCGGGCTGGGCCTGCAGATGGCCGAGGCGCTGGGGGAGATGGGCGCCAGAGTGGCCATCACCGCGCGCAAGGCGAACGAGCTGGAGGCGGCCCAGGCGCACCTCAAAGGCATGGGCATCGACGTGCTGACGCATGCGTGCGATCTGTCGGACCCGGCCGCGTCGGCGCCGCTGGTGGATGCAGTTCTCGCCAAGTGGGGAACGATCGACATCCTCGTCAACAATGCCGGCGCCACCTGGGGCGCGCCGGCCGAGGATCATCCGCTCGAAGCATGGCAGAAGGTCATCAACCTCAACCTCACGGCGATGTTCGTGCTGTCGCAGCTCGTCGGCAAGAAGGTGATGATCCCGCGCGGTGCCGGCAAGATCATCAACATCGCTTCGATCGCAGGCTACTCCGGTACCGATCCGCATTTCATGCCAACGATCGCGTACAACACCAGCAAGGCGGGTGTGATCAACTTCACCAAGTCGCTCGCGTCCGAATGGGCGCGACACGGCATTCACGTGAATGCCATCGCGCCCGGGGTGTTCCCGAGCAAGATGTCGAAGGGCATGATCGACCGCGCGGAGCAGTACATCCTCGACCACACGCCGATGCGGCGCATGGGCACGGACCAGGACCTGAAAGGCGTCACCGTGCTGCTCGCATCGAAGGCCTCGGACTTCATGACCGGCGTGACCATTCCGGTCGACGGCGGCTTCTCGGCGCTTTGACCATGGGCCGCAGCGGGTTCGACATCGACATTCCCTACGCGGAGTATCTCGGCATCCGCAGGGTCGCCGAGGAACCCGGCCACGTGACCGCCGCGCTGAGCATCCAGGTCGAACTGCAGAACAGCTGGCACGTCGCCCACGGCGGCGCGATCATGTCGCTGCTCGACGTGACTTGCGGAATGAGCGCCAGGTCGCTCGATGCCCATGCCAACGGCGCGACGACGGTGGAGCTCAAGGTGAACTTCCTCGCGTCGGCGAGCGGCGAGATCGTGGCCGAGGGCTTCGCCCGCAAGGCCGGTCGATCGCTCGTGTTCGTCGAAGGCGAAGTGCGGGATGCTGCAGGTCACGTGCTCGCCAAGGCGACCGGCACTTTCAAACTGCGTTATCCCACGTCGCACCACTAATATGCCTCTGGATCCCCAAGCGAAGGCCATCCTCGATGCCGTGAAGGCCGCCGGCTTGCCCGAGATGTGGCAACTCACCCCCGACCAGGCGCGCGAGCAGTACAAGCTACGCGTCGCAAAGCTCGATGCGAAGAACGAACCGATCCACAGCGCCGAGACGCTTCGGATCGACGTGCCCGATCGGACATTGCGTATCCGGGTGTACAAACCGCGCGAGGTGATGATCGGCGAGCGGCTGCCGGCGCTGCTCTGGTTCCACGGCGGCGGCTTCGTCATCGGTGATCTTGACACGCACGACTCTGCTTGCCGACGCATTGCACGGCTCGCGGAATGTATCGTGGTGGCGGTGGATTACCGCCTCGCACCGGAGTCCAAATTTCCCGCGGCGGTGGACGACTGCATGGACGTGCTGCGCTGGGTCGCGCGCCATGGCGAACGCCTGGGCATCGACGGGCAGCGTCTCGCCGTCGGCGGCGACAGCGCGGGCGGCAATCTCGCGGCGGCGTGCGCGATCATCGCCCGCAACGAAGGCTTCCCGAATCTCGCGCACCAGATGCTGATCTATCCCTGTACGGCGCCGGAGCCCGAGACCTCGACGCACCACAAGTTTGCCGAGGGCTATCTGCTCACGCGCAAGACCATCACATGGTTCTACGCACAATACCTGCGCTCATCCAAGGACACGCAGGACTTCCGCTTCGGGCCGCTCGTCGCGGACGACCTCTCGAACCTTCCTCCGGCTTTCGTGCTGGTGGCGGGCTTCGATCCGCTGCGCGACGAGGGCGTGCAGTATGCGGCGCGACTCATCGAGGCCGGCAATCGGGCCACGCTCGTCAACTACGAAGGCATGGTGCACGGCTTCCTGTTGATGTTCGGCGCCGTGGATGCGGCGAACCGGGCCGCCGCCGAAGCGGCGAACGCCCTGAAACAGGCGTTCGCCGTCGTGTAACGCGGTTCAGTTGGCGTCCAGCCCTGCCTTCGCCCGGGCCTTGACCGCGAAGTCCTCTTCCGGCGAATACACGAGGCTCTTGCGCCCGACCAGCGCGAAGTAGATCACCCCGACGGCGTACCAGATCGCAACGCCGATGACGCCGCCCCGATAGGTCGCGTCCTGGAACTGCATCACCAGGGTCACGCCGGCGATCATCACCACGAGCCATCCGCCGATTTCGCCGAAAGGGCTGCGATACGGACGGTCGATGTTGGGCAGCCGCTTGCGCAGCAGGATGAAGGCGATGGCCTGGAGCGCGTACGAAATCATGGCACCGAACACGGCCATGTTGAGGAGCTGCGCACCGATGAACGCTCCGGCGCCTTCGCCCTTGATGAGGTACACCGACATCATCACCGCGAAGCCCAGTATCGAGCCCGCGACCAACGCGACGTGCGGCACCTTGCGCGTGCCGTGCGTCTCCGACAATTTGGAGGGGAAGTATCCCGCGCGCGACAGTGAATAGATCTGTCGCCCGAACGCGAAGATGATGGTGTGGAAGCTCGCGATCAGGCCGATCACCGCGCACAGCGATAGCAGCTTCGCGGCGCCGCTGCCGTAGAGCGCTCGGAACCCGTCGAGCAGCGGTTCGCCCGAGCTGCCGAGATAGAACGCGCCGCTCGTCACCGGGTCACCGCCCTTCACCGGGATGCTGGAGTTGAGGAACAGCACCATGAAGGCGGAGAACAGCAGGGTGGCGATGCCTAGCAGCAGGCCCTTGGGCATGTCGCGCTTCGGATCGTGCGACTCTTCCGCGGCGAGCGGCAGCTGCTCGATCGCGAGGAAAAGCCACACGGCGAAGGGCATCGCGGCGAGGATACCCATCACTCCCTTGGGCAGGAACGGCCCGTTGCCCTCGGGCAGTTCGATGTTGCTGCCGTCATCCCCCACGCCGATGTTGAGCGCCCAGCGCGAGAAGTCGATCTCGCCGGAAAAGATGGCGCTCGCCCAGAACACCGCCAGCACGGCCAGGGCCAGTACCGTCACGAGAACCGACACCTTGAACGACAACTCGACGCCGATCAGGTTGAGGCCCACGAACAGCACGTACATGCCGATCCACCACAACGGCTGGATCGATTCCGGCGTTTCGAAGATACCGCCGAGATAGGCGCCGATGAAGAACACGATCACGGCCGGTGTCAGCACGTACTCGATGTTCTCCGCCAGGCCGGTGACGAAGCCTCCCCAGGGCCCCATCGCGCTGCGTGCGAACGAATACGCACCACCCGTATGCGGCAGGGCGGGCGACATCTCCGCCAGGCAGAAGCACAGGCAGACATACATCAGGCCGATGACGATGGCCGCAAAGAACAGGCCGCCGAACCCGCCGGCGGCGAGGCCGAAGTTCCAGCCCGAAAAATGGCCCGAGATCACCGCGCCCACCCCCAGGGCCCAGAGCGACCAGACACGAGCATGCTTGCGCAATTGGCGTTTCGCGAAATAGTCCGCGCCTGCTTCGTGATACTCGACGTTGCCTACCTTCCTCTTTTCCATGATCCATAGTCTCCTGTATGGGATGGTGCGGGTCTTCCGTGGCTTTTTCGGGCTTGTCGTGTTCACCCCTCCACCCGGGGGGTCCCCGAGTATGGCCGAATCCCGGGACCGCGGGCAACCTTCGCCCTGGCGGGCGGGTATCATCGGGCGCATCGATCGTGGGAGGGGGAGAGCATGAAGACGCTGTCGGGCAAGATCGCCTGGGTGACGGGCGCAGGGACGGGTATCGGACTCGCGGGCGCGCAGGCACTCGCAGACGCCGGGGCGACGCTGGTGATGTCGGGGCGCCGCGTCGACGTGCTCGAGGCGGAGGCTGCGAAGCTGCGAGCCAAGGGCGCCAGCGTGGATACCGCGGCACTCGACGTGAGCGATTCGGACGCGGTCGCAAGCGTGGCGAAGTCGATCCTCGGCCGTCACGGCAAGGTCGATATTCTCGTCAACAGCGCGGGCCTCAACGTGCCCACGCGCTTCTGGAAGAACCAGACCATCCCCGGCTGGAACGAGGTGATCCGCGTCAACCTCGACGGCAGCTACTACTGCATCGCCGCCGTGCTGCCGACCATGCGAGAACGCAAGGACGGGCTCGTCATCAACATCTCGTCGTGGTCCGGACGGTTCGATACCTACATGACGGGGCCGGCTTACAACGCCGCGAAGCACGCGGTGATCGCCATGACTGCGCACCTCAACCAGGAAGAATGCGTCAACGGCATTCGCGCCTGCGCGATCTGTCCCGCGGAAGTGGCCACGCCGATCATGGAAAAGCGACCGGTCAAGCCCTCTGCCGAAGACATGGCGCGCATGCTCCAGCCCGACGATCTCGGCCGCACCATCCGTTTCGTCGCCGAAATGCCGCCGCACGCGTGCGTCAACGAGATCCTCATCAGCCCCACGTGGAACCGGATCTTCATCGGGGCATCGGATCTCAAGCGAACCTAGCCATGGGAGCGCGCATGGGCCGGTGCGGACTTGTCGCGCTTGCCTGTGCGCTGGTGACCGCTTCTGCCTGCGTCGAGGCAGAAACCGACCAGGACACCGCGCGCTGGCTGTTGCAGACGGGCCTCTATGGCCGCCACTATGGCTCGCGTCCCGATCTGAACGAGGATTACCGTTTCCTCGGACTCGAATACCATTGGCCGGCGCGCTGGCTCGTCGGTGGCGCGGTGTTCCGCAATTCCTTCGACCAGCCGTGCCAGATGCTCTATGGCGGCAGACTCTGGCGCCCGCTCGAGGAGCGCGCACCGTTGCTGCATCTGAAGCTCGTCGGCGGGCTGGTGCACGGCTACAAGGGTGAGCACGAGGACAACATTCCCTGGAACGAGCATGGCGTGGCGCCGATGATCCTGCCGGCGGTCGGCGTTTCGGGGAAACGCTTCTCGAGTGAGTTGGTGTTCTACTATCGGGCCGGATTTCTCGTGACGGTCGGCGTGCGCTTCTGAGCCGGGCGCGTTTCCGGTCGTTTTCCTGCCGCTCGACGGCAAACCCGGTTTTGCGGTCCAATAGCAGGACTGGCGAGCCGGCGGGATAGCCCGGACCACAGACAGGGAGGAGTCATGGCGACGAAGACGTTGTTCCGGAACGTGAACGTGCTCGACTGCACGGGGGCCGCACCCTTCGCGGGGGCGGTACTGGTCGAAGGCAACCGCATCAAGGCCGTGGCGCCCCAGGGCACGGCCATCGCGTCGGACGGCGCGAACGTGGTCGACGGCATGGGTGCGACCCTGATGCCGGGGCTGGTGGAATCGCATTCGCACCTCACCTTCCTCGACACCTCCGACCTCGAATCGCTCGGCTTCGTCCCGCCCGAGGAGCACATCCTGCGTTCCGTGAAGAACGCGAAGAAGATGCTCGACCAGGGCTTCACGGCCTGCAACAGCGCCGCCGCAGCGAAGGCGAGGCTCGACATCGTGTTGCGCAACGCGATCGACGCGGGCGATTTCCCTGGTCCACGCACGCGCGCCGCGAGTCCTGAACTCGCGCCCACCGCGGGCTTGGGCGATGTGCGGCTGCGCCACATGCACCGCGAGACCTTCGCCATCATCTGCGACGGCGCCGATGAGTTCCGCAAGACCGCACGCGAGATGGTGCGCGAAGGCGTCGACACGCTGAAGATCAATCCGTCGGGCGACGAGTTCGTGGCGCACGCGCGTGCGCACCAGACGGTGATGACCGAAGCCGAGATCGCCTCGGTCTGCGAAGTCGCGCAGATGCACGACAAGCGTGTCGCGGCTCACTGTCGCAGCGCGCTCTCGGTCAAGCTCGCCCTCAAGCATGGCGTGAAGGTGATCTACCACGCGACGCTGGCGGATGACGAAGCCTGTGCCGCGCTCGAGGCGGCGAAGGACTGGTGCTTCGTCGCGCCGACGCTCGGCATCACCTACACCACGCTCAACGAAGCCGGGAAATGGGGCCTGACGACCGAAGTCGCCGAGAGCATGGGCATGCGGCGCGAGCTGGACATCGCCATTCGCAACATGAAGGACCTGAAGCGTCGCGGCGTACGTATCCTGCCCGGTGGCGACTACGGTTTCGCGTGGAATCCCATCGGCACCAATGCGCGCGATATCGAGCACTTCGTGAACCTGCTCGGCTTCTCGCCCATGGATTCGATCCTCGCGGCCACGAAGCTGGGTGGCGAGATCATGATGCTGGAAAACGAACTCGGCCAGGTGAAGCCCGGCTTCCTCGCCGACCTGATTCTCGTGGACGGCAATCCGCTCGCCAACGTCGCCATCCTTCAGGACGCGACGAAGCTTCTCGCCATCATGAAGGACGGTGCGTTCCACAAGGCGCCGATGGCGCGCCAACAGGAGCAGCGGCAGACGGCTTAGCGCCGCGCCGTCTGCCCCCACCCTGACCCTCCCCCATCTTTGACGGGGGAGGGAAGTAGGCCCCTTCCCCCGACTGTGTCGGGGGAAGGCGGGGGATGGCGGAAGCGAAGCCCTCGCGAAGGCGGGGGAAGGTGGGGATGGGGGAAGCGAAGCACCCGCGAAGGCGGGGGAAGGGATGTAAGGCTTTACGCTCCCTCCCTCGGCACCGCCGGGGGAGGGTAGGGGTGGGGGCAGTGACTACAACGACCGCAGGAAGTTGAGCACGTCCTGTTTCTGCCGTTCGGTCAGGCCACCGAAATTGCGGACCACGACATTCGCTTCGGAACCCGTGCTCGCATGTGCGCGGATGGCCGTCAGCAGGTCGTTGGTCCTGCCGTCGTGCAGGAAGAAGATGCGCTGCCCCAGGCCCCACAGCGGTGCGGTGCGAAACTCGCGCGGTCCGGCCTCGCCCTGGGAGATGCCGTCGGCCAGGCCGACCCCCATGTCGTGGACGAGCAGGTCCGAGTACAGATTGACCGGTTTCTCGCTCAGGGCTGCAACCGACGACTTCGCCGTAGTGAAGCTCGGCGTGTGGCAATACGCACAACCCGCTGTGGCGAAGGCGGCTCGACCTCGTCCGATGGAAGCGACACCGCCGGGCGCATCGGGCGAGGGCTTGGGTGCATCGAGGAAGCGCATGAAGAATGCGAATTTCTCGACGCCGCTGATCGCATCGAGCGGCGTGGTGGCGTCGGTGTTGGTGACGTCGTTGGGCACCGTGACGTACTGGCACTCGGGCGTTTCGTCGCGCTCGGTCTGGAACAGTTCGTTGCTGATTCCCATCTCGACGTTGTAGGCCTCGCCAGAGAACAGCAACAGCGACTTGTTCTGCGCCTTCCAGCCGAAGCGGGCGATCGTGCCGTCGTTGCCGTTCTTGTTCCCCTGGCCCGTCACGGCGCGACCGGCCACGTGGAAGTTGGCACGGCCGCGAATACCCAGCGCATTCTTCGTGGGCGCATTGCTCGCGCGGTTCGCCAGGATCGCGTAATCCGGGATCTGCTCGATCAGGCCGGCTCCGAACAGCGGCGTGGGAATGCGGAAGATGACGTTGTTGTTCGCAAGTTCCTTCGCGAAGTCGGGTTGCGCGAGCGTGCAGCCTCCGGCTCCTGTACGTCCGGTGATGGTGAACAGCGCATGCACGCCGCCGTCGGGAGTGCCGTCGGTATTCCTCACGAAGCGTGCTTCGCGAATCGGACCATCGGCCGTGATGAAGGACGGCGCGACGTCCGAGCCGCCGCTTGCGAAGAGCTTCTGCGGATTCACCGGCGGACTCGAACCGCCGATCGCCGGCTGGCTGTGACAGCCCGCACAGCTGTCGAGATTCATGCGCGGTCCCATGCCCTCGTCGACGGTTTCGGCCTCCATGAAGTCTTCGCGGCCGGTATCGAAGTATCGGTGCTGCATCAGGCTGACGCCCGGGAGCGCAGCGCCGGCATCCACGGTACCGCGCCGGACACCCGGATCCCGCGCGGCAGGATCGCCCGAGAACGCCATGTCGATCTGAATGACGAGAACGCCGACGACCATCGCCGTCAGCAATTCCGCTGCGATCATGCTCTTCATGCTGGTTGCCTCCCTTGGCGTGTGAGTCCCATGCGCGACGCAAGCCCCTGCGATCAGTCATGCCGATCGTTCCTCGGGCATCGTCCGGTCCTCCGTAGCCTGCAACGCAAGATCGCGACCACGCAGCGGAACTGCCTAATTGCATGACGTTTCGATTTCGATGGTTGGCGACGATGCTGCAAGTCTGTCGTCTTCGAGCGACCTTCGATGGCATCGCATAGGGGTGCCAATGCCTGAGCGTGCTGGGGCGGATGGCACGGTCGCCGAATCACGACGCGGCGGGGGCAACGGCGAAGTAACACAGGCGTCGTTCGCGCAAGTCCGAGTGCGTTTCCCGGAGCACTGGCGTTCGAGAGGAAGCGAATGGGATACTCTTTTCGTTGGTGTCTCCCACCGCGCCCGGCGCGGACCCCGGGACAAAAGCCGGGATTTCGACACGCATCCGCCGCAACATCCGGAGTCCGATGAATCCGATTCTCTTCACCCACGTCAACGTCCTCGACGGCAGCGGTCGCTCCCCGTTCCAGGGGAGCGTGCTGGTGGAAGGCGCACGCATCACGCGCGTCGTCGCCGATGACGAGAGCATCGTCGCGCCCGGGGCTGACATCATCGACGGGCATGGGGCGACGCTGATGCCGGGTCTGGTCGAATCCCATTCCCACTTGAGCTTCCTCGACCTGGCGCGTTCCGTCGACCTAGGCTTCGTGCCACCCGAGGAACACATGCTGATGACCGCTCGCAATGCGCGACGCCTGATCGATGCGGGGTTCACGAGCTGCGCCAGTGCGGCTTCGGCCAAACCGCGACTGGACGTCGCGTTGCGCAATGCGATCGATGCCGGTGATTTTCCCGGACCACGCACGCTCGCCGCGAGTCCGGAGATGACGGTGACGGCCGGCTTGGGTGACGTGCGGCTGCGCCACCTCTACCGCCAGAACTTCGCCGAAGTGCTGGACGGACCGGCCGAGTTCCGGTGTTTTTCGCGCGAGATGGTGCGCGAGGGCGTGGATACGCTCAAGATCAATATCTCGGGCGACGCAGGTACCACGGCATCACCATCGCGTGCCACGGTGATGACCGAGGCTGAAGTGGAAGCAGTCTGCGACGTGGCACAGGCGCATGGAAAGCGCGTGGCCGCCCACGTGCGCAATGGCCCGTCGGTGCTGATGGCGCTGCGGCATGGCGTCGAGATCCTGTTTCACGCCAACCTGATCGACGAGGAGGCATGCGCGGCCCTCGAAGCCGAGAAGGAACGCATCTTCGTCGCACCGACGCTCGGGCACACGTATACAACCTTGTTCGAGGCGTCCGCCTGGGGCATTACTACCGAGATGGGCAAGCAACGCGGACTGGACGTCGAGTACGAGCGCGGCATCGCCAACATGCAGGCGCTCAAGCAGTGCGGTGTGCGAGTGCTACCGGGCGGCGACTATGGCTTCGCATGGAATCCCAACGGCACCAATGCTCGCGACCTCGAGCATTTCGTAAAACTGCTCGGCTTCTCGTCGATGGACGCCATCGTCGCTGCGACCCGACTCGGCGGCGAGCTGATGATGAGGGGTGGAGAACTCGGCCAGGTGCGGCCGGGATTCGTCGCCGACCTGTTGCTGGTGGAAGGTGATCCGCTGGCGGATGTCGCGATCCTGCAGGACGCCTCGAAGCTCGTGGCGATCATGAAGGAGGGCTCGTTCCATCGCCGGCCGGCGAACGATTGACGACCCTGCGGTGATTGCGCGGGACTACTCGGTGTCGAACAGTTCACGCCATGCCGACAGCGTCGGATTCGGACCATCCGTCTGCAACAACTGTCGCAGCGCAACCCGGCGGCTGAGTCGCTGGGCGCGGGAGTAGGACGGACGGTCCGTCGGCGGCTCGGCAGCCCGGATTGCTGCGATGGTCTCGGACTTCGCGCGCACGCATCCGGGATCGCCGTGAACCGCCAGCAGTGCCTGAAACGCTTCGTGCCTCGCGACATCGAACGGTGCCCGTTGTCCATGCGCATCGTGGATCGCACTCGGCGGAAACAGCTCCGCGCTGGGGACCATGCCGTCCGGTAGAGGAACCGTAGCCGCGTGCGTGCGCTTGTGCTTGAGCAGGTCGGGCAGCACATGGGTATGAGGCCCGTCGGGCGTCTTCCCGTCTGGGCTCGGGATCGGCGTGCGCACTTCCAGTCGCCCGAGGCGAGAAATGAACACGCGCGTCGGACTCATGGCCGCGAGCGCGCCGAGCAGTCCGGAGGTCATCACCGGTTGTCCCTTCGCTGCGCGGAGTGCGCGCAGCATCTCGCCATCTTCGACACGAACGCAGACGTCACAATGCGGCGCGCCGATACCGAGGTCGAACAACACCGCGTCGCGATCCTCCTCGCGCAGCGCGTCCGCATCGGTGCCCAGTTCGGTGATTTGCGTGCGACTGCTCATCGCCCCTGCGGACGAAGACAGGCAGAGCGCCACGCCCTGGGTCCATGCGTCGCCGGCCGTGGGACGTTCCCAGGCGACGACTCGCACCGATTCGGGCAGGCGAAGGCGGATTCCGCCGCGCGGCGTCACGGCAGCGTGCTGCGACAACGAAACCGGCTCGTCGGGATCGCGATGAAACTCCGCGATGGCGCCGAACGTGCCGATCGCCCAGCTCGTTTGTGCGTCGAGGAGACGGTGGGATACCAGGTCGGTCGGTGTCACGGTGGAATCCTGATCGGGAAGAACGCGATTATGCGACGACCGTCGCGGATTGCCGATCATGGACGCGATGACGGTAGACTGCGCGGCTCGTTCGTACCTGCTCCGACGCCATGTCCGACCTGAAGCCCTGCATCGAATTCGCCCAGTCTCACGAAGTCCCCTGGCCACGCGACCCGAAGACCGATCCCACGAAATGGGGCGTGCATCACGATGATCCGCCACCCTGGAATCGGCTGCGCGGTCCGGTTCATGCGCGGGGGCCGGTATCGGGCGTGATCCGTCAGCATGGGCGCGAGATCGCGTCCTGGGGCGAGCCCGACCGGGCCGACCTCACCTTCAGCGTCGCCAAGACCTATCTCGCCCTGTTGGTCGGCGTGGCCCATGGCCGCGGCCTGTTGCCCGATCCGCAAGAGCCGGTCATCGAACGGGTGAAGGGGATCGGCTTCGAGTCGCCGCACAATCGCACGATCACCTGGACGCATCTGCTCGAGCAGACCAGTGAATGGGAAGGCTCGTGCCTCGGCATACCCGACACGGTGGATCGCTATCGCACGGTGTCGCACGATCCCAAGCCCCCAACGGGCCGCAAAGGTGATGCGCGGCCATTGCAGACGCCGGGGACGTACTGGGAGTACAACGACGTGCGCATCAACCAGCTCTCGCTGGCGCTGCTGCATCTGTTCGGCGCACCGCTGCCGGAAGTCTTTCGCGATGCGATCATGAAACCGATCGGGGCGAGCGAAGACTGGCGGTGGGAAGGCTACGACGATGCGTGGGTCGAACTGCCGGTCGCCGGAGGCGGGACCCGCCGCATGCAATCGGTGCCCGGCGGTACGCATTGGGGTGGTGGCGTTTCCATCAGCGCGCGCGATCAGGCGCGCATCGGTCAGCTGTTTCTGGATGGCGGTCGCCATGGTGACCAGCCATTGCTGCCGGCCGGCTGGGTCGAACGCATGATGCAGCCCTCGGCGCTGGCGCGGTTCTACGGCTGGCTCATGTGGCTGAACGCCGATGGCCAGACGTTTCCCGGCGCATCGAAACGTAGCGCGTTCATGGTCGGCGCCGGCGGGCATTACATCTGGATCGAACCGGAGCACGACGCGGTGGTGGTGGTGCGGTGGATCGACGCGGCGCATGCGCCGGCCTTCGTGGAGCGGGTCGCGCAAGCGCTCTGAGAGCGAAACCCGGGTTGAATGGGGCGGTGCTTCCTACGACTGCGGCATCGGTATCGCGAGACCCCGGGTAGCACCGAGTGCGTCTGCGGGTGACCAGGGGCGGCTGGCGGGCGAATGCCCAGATCATTCGGTCGCCTCACGTCTGTGCCCGATTTGCAGCTCCGGAGTCGGGGATCGCGACCCACCCAAGGAGAAAGCGCCATGCCCGAAATCGTCGTGAAGTCCCTGCCCGCGGTCCCGGCGAATCAGACGTTCGCCGATGCGTTCGGTACCGTCCTCGACGTCGTCTGCAAGGAATTTGCCCCAGGCCCCGCACCACTGACCCGGGAACAACTGCGCGCGGCGGCGCAGATCGCGGACGAAGCCTGGAACCGCTACTGCGATGTCGGTGGCGATACCCACGCCACGGTGCACTGGGTGCGCGAAAGAATCCGGGACGGCATGGCGCCCTCCCGTCTGAACTAGTTTCATCGCTTGGACCCTCCCGGGGGGGCACGAGCCGGATCAATGGTGGAAGGCGAGGGATTCGAACCCTCGTGCCCCTCGCGGGGCCCACGGTTTAGCAAACCGGGCGCTTGAGCCGCTCGCGCAGCCTTCCGTGGAATCTGGCGCCCCTGGAGAGATTCGAACTCCCGACTTGCCGGGTAGAAGCCGGCTGCTCTGGTCCGCTGAGCTACAGGGGCGGTACTTTGGAACGAACGCGTTGGAGCGGATCCGGTTTTCCGGATCCGCTCTTTTTTTTCGACTTTGGTCCAGGTGACGGTGATGCGATCACCCCACCGCCCAGACCACCCGACCCCAGGTATCGACGGTCGCGGTGATTCCGTGACGCAGAAGCTGCACCTGATCGCGGGACGCCTGAACCAGGACGGCCTCCTTGGCGAGCAGTTCGCGGACTTTCGCCATGGCCACGGGCGCCATGGGCTCGAAGCGCTCGAGGCGCGGCACCACGCGGGTGGGTACAGGTTTCCTACGGTGATTCGGTCGCATGGTTGCCTCCTTTCCGAGTGTGAGCGATCGATGAACAAAGCAGCGGGCACGAGCGCCGCGCCGCCGATGGCGATGCCGGAACCCCGTCACGCACCACCGATAGGCGCAAGCGTGCCGAGATTCCGGCTGAAGGCCGTAATCGGAAGAAGTCGTCGGGCTTGGGATGAGGGCACTGGTGCCCTCGGAACCTTTCAACCGCTTCCGGCTACTGCCTGGAAGCGGTTGCGCGTCAGTGGCGCGCCGTCAGTTCCAGGATCGGCCGTTGGTCCGTCCGAGTCTTCCCTGACTGGGATTCCTCGACGCGGTCGGCAGCGGATGGCGGGATGTCGTGAGACCGGATTCCGCGCATGGCGCCGCCGCGATCGAGACTCGATCGGACGCGGGCTTCATGGGGACGGCGGTTTTCACGGTAGGGGTTCCTGACTTTGGGACTATGGTCGCTGCAACGAATCTCGCCGATGACTTTGGCGAGGGGGCGGAAGATATCCGAATTGGCGCGAATGTCAACTCCGAAGCGAACTCTTGTTGATCCGGCAACCGTCGTCGTGACCGACGTGCAGAAGTAGCCGCAGGTTCTCGGCGAGGGTGCCGAATCGACGACAATGACGGATTCGGGCCGGCGAGCCGGCACCCCACGAGAGGATCAGACATTGGAATCGAAACGAACCATGCGCGCCCTCGAGGCGAAGGCTTTCTCCATCGATGCGCTGGGTCTCGCCGAGCGGGCGGTACCGAGCCCGCGTCGCGGCGAGATCCTCGTGCGCATCGGCGCGGCCAGCCTGAACTACCGCGACCTGGCGGTGCTCACGCAGAACTACCTGCCGACCTTGCCGTTGCCTTACGTTCCGGCGTCCGATGCCTGCGGCGAGGTGGTGGCAGTGGGTGAGGAGGTCAAGCGCTTCAAGGTCGGCGATCGGGCGATACCCATCTACACCCAGGGCTGGCACGACGGCCTGCCGACGCTCGAACTGCGCACCCAGCGCACGCTCGGCGCTCCGCTGTCCGGCGTGCTCCAGGAGTACATTGCGGTCCCGGCGGAGGACGCCGTGTCCGTGCCGGCGCACTTGAGCGACAGCGAAGCCGCGACGCTGCCGATCGCCGCATTGACCGCCTGGTCCACGCTCAGCGAAGGTGGGGTCAAGACCGGTGACACGGTACTGGTGCAGGGCACGGGTGGTGTCTCGCTGTTCGCACTCCAGTTTGCGAAGCTGGCCGGCGCCCGGGTGATCATCCTGTCGTCGAGCGACGAGAAGCTCGCGCGCGCGAAGCAACTCGGGGCCGACGTCGGCATCAACTACCGGACGACGCCCGATTGGGAAGTGCCGGTGCGTGAAGCCACCGGGGGTCGAGGCGTGGACATCGTGGTGGAAACCGCCGGTGCGACCCTGAACAAATCGCTCGCAGCGCTGGCGTTCGGCGGCTTTGTCGGCGTGGTTGGTTTCGTGGCGGGCTACAAGGCTGAGATTTCGGTCCGGGCACTCCTCGGTCCGATGCTGAGGGTGCAGGGCATCGCCGTGGGATCGCGCGCTCGTTTCGAAGCGATGAATCGGGCGATCGCGCAGCACGGCCTCCATCCGGTGATCGACAGTACGTTTCCGCTGGAGCGCGGCGCTGACGCCTTCAGGCATCTGCAGAGCGGGCAGCACTTCGGGAAGGTCGTGGTCTCGCTTGGAACACGCTGAGCATCGCCGCTCAAGCCGAAAGGATCCCTGCAGCCATGGACATGCTGATCAAGCTCTTCGAATCGGCGGATTCCCGGATCGAAACGCGCTTTAATCCGGCGACCGTCGAAGGCGTGGACGTCCGCAAACCCATCGGGCCCGAGCACACCACGGTGGTGCGCTGGGTGGAACAGACCTTCGGCGCCGGCTGGGCGAGCGAGGTGGGCGTTGCGCTCGCGAACCGGCCGGTCACCGCGTGGTTGGCCGTGCGAGATGGCGAACTGCTCGGGTTCGCCTGCTATGACGCGACCGCGCGCGGGTACTTCGGGCCGATCGGTGTCGCCGAGTCGGTCCGCGGTCGAAAAGTCGGTGCGGCGCTGCTGCTCGCCTGCCTGCACGACATGCGATCCGCGGGATACGGTTACGCCATCGTCGGTTCGGTGGGTGCCCCCGACTTCTTCTCGCGTGTCGCCGGGGCCCGCGAGATTGCCGATTCGACGCCCGGGTTGTATGGGGGGATGCTGGCGCGGTGAACCGCGGCCCCATTTCTACGGCGCGCGGCCTGGCTAAGTCAGTACCAGCCCGGCTTCGCGGCCGTCCCCAGCATCTCGCCGTAGAGATCCGTGCGGCGATCGCGCAGCAGCCGCGGCGTCAGCGGTGCGCTATCGAGCCGCCCAAATGAAATCGGCGGAAGAACTCGCGTTCTTCCGCCGATCCCGACGACTGCTGACGATCAAGCGAGGCCTGCGCCGATGCTCACTCCGACCGCGATGACGGCGAAGGACACCAGGACACGGATGGCCACGATGCGTGCGACTTCGGCATGGGTGGCGGCGGGCGCCGGCGTGGGAATGCCGAGCGTTTCGTTGAGGACAGGCGTCGCGTTGGCGATATGGAACATTTGGAATTCTCCGGAAGTTGAAAGGGCGCGCTCACAAGCGGTCGCCTCCTCCCTCCTTTTTTGTATGCTCTTAACCGCTTTCGGCACTTGCCACGAAGATTAGACTTGACGAAGTCGTCTGGGAACTGCTAGCCGTGGCATGATGGGTATTCCCTGAAACGCATAAGAGACTGTATTCGATGTTAGGCTCTGCGAATGGACTTCATCCAGCGCATGCGCCTTTTCCAGCGGGCCGCGGAAACGCACAGTTTCTCCGCCGTCGCCCGGGAGCTCGACACCACCCAGCCCACGGTCAGCAAGCAGATAGCGCTGCTTGAGCGCGAACTCGGCGTGCCGTTGTTCCTGCGGACCACCGCAGGGCTGCGCCTGACCGATGCCGGCCAGCAGTTCTACGAGCGAGCCCGCAGCCTGCTGGAGGAATTGTCTTCGCTGCGTGCCACCCTGGGACGCGAGCCGGGCCGTCCCGTCGGGCGCCTGCGCGTAGCCTGTCCCACGACCTTCGGCCAGGCCTTCCTGGCGCCGCTGCTGCTCGACCTGGCCGAGCAGAATCCCGCGCTGAACGTGGAGTTCCTGCTGAGCGACCGCTGGTTCGACGTGGTGGAGGAGGGCATCGACGTGTCGATCCGCATCGGACCTCTGCCCGATGCGCGGGTCGTGGCGCACAAGCTGGGGACCAGCTCGCAGGTCTGCGTTGCCTCACCGGCTTACCTGAAGGCGAACGGGGAACCCAGGCACGCGCGGGACCTCGCCCAGCATCGATGTCTGGTGAACGCGTTCCTGTCGCCGGACGATCGATGGTCCTTCAGCGGTCCGGACGGAACGACCACGGTCCAGGTGCAGGGAAACTTCCGCACCAACAACATCGAGACCATCCGCACCGCGGTGCTCGCCGGCAACGGGATCGCGGTCGGCGCTCTGTGGCTCTATTACGATCACATCGCCAAAGGGCGGGTGAAGGCGATCCTGCAATCCTTCGTACCGGCGCCGCTGGACATCTATGCGTTGCATGCTCCGGGCGTTCGACAGCCGGCGAAGGTGACGGAGCTGGTGAAGCTGCTGTCGCAGCGGATTCCTCAGATCAAGGAATTGGGCGCGCCACCGAGACCGAGAGGGCGATCGAGCTAGACGTACGGTGCGGGGCTGACTGCTGGGCCCCCATCCCCGCCTTCCCCCGCAGTCGCGGGCGCTTCGCTTCCCCCATCCCCCGCCTTCCCCCGCTTTCGCGGGGGAAGGGGCCTACGCTCCCTCCCCCGTCGCAGATGGGGGAGGGTTGGGGTGGGGGCCAGGGTTCCGGCGCTCAGTGATACCGCTTCACCATGTCCTCGAGCGCTACCGGCTTGATCTTCGCCGCATGCCCGGCGCAGCCGAAAGCCTCGAAGCGCGCCTTGCAGATGCCGCGAGCGGCTTTAGTCGCCGCGATCAGCGCCTTGCGCGGATCGAATTCACTCGGCTGCTCGGCGAAGGCCTTGCGCATGGCACCGGTCATCGCCAGGCGGATGTCGGTGTCGATGTTGATCTTGCGCACGCCGCTCCGGATGCCGCGCTGGATCTCTTCCACCGGCACGCCGTAGGTTTCCTTGATGTCGCCGCCGAACTTGCGAATGATCTCCAGCCATTCCTGCGGGACGCTGGACGAGCCGTGCATCACCAGGTGCGTGCTCGGCAAGGCGGCGTGGATCTGGGTGATCCGATCCATGGCGAGGATGTCGCCGGTGGGCTTGCGCGTGAACTTGTAGGCGCCGTGGCTGGTGCCGATGGCGATCGCGAGCGCATCGACACCGGTCTTGGCCACGAAGTCCTTCGCCTGTTCGGGGTCGGTGAGCAGCATGTCGTGGCTCAGCTTGCCTTCGGCGCCGGAGCCGTCCTCCTCACCGGCCTCGCCGGTCTCGAGTGAGCCCAGGCAACCCAGTTCGCCCTCGACCGACACGCCGATCGCGTGCGAGAACTCGCACACCTTGCGCGTGACCTCCACGTTGTATTCGTAGCTCGCGGGTGTCTTGGCGTCTTCCTTGAGCGAACCGTCCATCATCACGCTGGTGAATCCGGAGCGGATCGACTGCTGGCAGACGGCGGGCGAGGCGCCATGGTCCTGGTGCAGCACCACGGGAATGTCGGGATGGGACTCGACCGCCGCGAGCACCATGTGCCGCAGGTACGGTTCGCCCGCGTACTTGCGTGCGCCGGCGGAGGCCTGAAGGATCACGGGCGACTGGGTTTCCTGCGCCGCCTGCATGATGGCCTGGATCTGTTCGAGGTTGTTGATGTTGAACGCAGGGACGCCGTAGCCGTTCTCGGCGGCGTGATCGAGCACCTGGCGAAGGGAAACGAGAGCCATGGCGGAAAGTCTCCTGAAGGAAGGGGTGAGGGGAGAATGGGGTGCGGCCGCTGTGCCGATGGGCTAATTGTACGAGGCGAGGGTGTCGGCCTGCGCGTGCCAGTACTGGATATCATCGAGGCCGACGGGTTCGTCGTTGGCCGAAGGAAGCTGAACCGTCGGCTGCCAGTGGCGCCGCAGATGCAGTCCGGGTCCGATGGCCAGGGCACCTGTGATCGGTTCGTCTGCGAAGTAGGCGCTGCGCGTCACGATCACCGGGATGCACACGGCCCGCGCAGCCTCGACCCCATTGGGTGAATCTTCGATGGCCAGGGCTTCGTTCGGTTCGATGCCGAGAATCCTCAAGGCGTGGACGTACACCTCCGGATCAGGCTTCTTGCGCGCGACGTCCTCGCCGCAGACGATGGCCGCAAACCACTCGCTCCAGTCATTGCCGAGGTGCACGCGAAGCAGTGCATCCACGTTCGACCGACTCGTTGTGGTCGCGATGCCCATGAGCACGCGTTCCTTGCGACATTGCAGCATCAGTTCGAGGACACCTTCGTGCAGAGGAATGCGCCCGTCGCGCACGAGATCCGCATAGATCTCGTTCTTCCTGGCGTGGATGCCTCTCGCCAGCGCTTCGCGATCATCAGGATTATCCGGCGCATCGCTTCGGGATGCCATGTCGTGCAGCACGCGCTCGCGACCACCCGTGATCCGCAACAGCCTGCCGTAGTGCGCCTCGTCCCACTGCCACGAAAGGCCCCAGGCCTCGAACGCGAGATTGAATGCGACGCGATGGCCGTCGCGCTCGGTCTCGGCGATCGTGCCGTCCACGTCCCAGAGCAATGCCTTCAGCATGATCAGGTGCCGCTGCGATGGATCATGTCACCGGTGCTCAATGGCTCGACCGCTCGAGGTGTCGCTCCTCCTCGCTGCATCGGAGCACGACTTCCGCGAGGTGTTCGGCGGTGAGTCCGAAGTGCTCGTACACCTGTGGGCCCGGCGCGGATTCGCCGAAGGTGTCGACACCGAGCGCGGCGGCGCAGCCGTACTGACCCCACCAGCGCGTGACCCCGGCCTCGATGCCGATGCGCGGCAGGCCGCGTCCCAGAACCGTTTCCCGGTAGGTCCGATCCTGGCGATCGAAAAGCGTCGAGGACGGGATCGACACCACGCGAACGGGGAAGCTGCGCGCATCGAGCAGAAGCTGCGCGACGATCGCGATGCCCACCTCGGAGCCGGTCGCCAGGATGACCGCCTTCGCCTCCTTGCGATCGCTCAGGATGTAGCCGCCGCGTCGAATGTCCAGCACCTGCTGTGGCGAGCGTTCCTGCGCCGGCAGGTTCTGACGGGACAACAGCAGGGCCGTCGGCCGATCGCGTTGCGCAAGGGCCTGCGTCCACGCCACAGCCGTTTCGGCGGCATCACAGGGCCGCCACACTTCGAGATTCGGGATGAGCCGCAGGCTGGCGGCATGCTCGACCGCCTGATGCGTCGGGCCGTCTTCGCCCAGGCCGATCGAATCGTGCGTGAAGACATGGACGACGCGAAGTTTCATCAACGCCGCCATGCGCAACGCATTGCGGCTGTAGTCGCTGAAGGTGAGGAACGTTCCGCCGTAGGGGATGTAGCCGCCATGGAGTGCGATGCCGTTCATGATCGCTGCCATGCCGAACTCCCGCACGCCGTAGTTGATGTGGCGGCCACCCTTCTCACCGCCACGCACTGCGCCGCAGCCGGGAAAGTCCGTCAGATTGGATCCCGTCAGGTCGGCGCTGCCACCCAGCATCTCCGGCACCTTCGGCGCCACGAGTGCGAGCACCTTCTGCGACGCCTTGCGCGAGGCCACTGTTTCGCGCGCCTGGCCGAACTCCGCCATCGCCGCGAGCAGTGTCTCCTCGAAGTTGCGTGGCAGGTCACCCGCCATGCGGCGTTCGAACTCACTCGCGAGATCGGGATGCTCGCTGCGATACTTATCGAAGCGGCTGCGCCACTCCGATTCCAGGGTGGCACCTCGTTCGCGGGCGTCCCATCTGATTGCGAGTGCCTGGGGAATTTCGAAGGGCGGATGCGGCCACTCGAGCGCTTTCCGGGTGCCGGTGATTTCGTCGGCCCCGAGCGGTTCGCCGTGCGCCTTGGCCGTCCCGGCCCGGGCGGGCGAGCCCTTGCCGATGGTGGTACGGCAGACGATCAGCGTCGGCCGGTCGTTGGAGTGCTTGGCCTGTTCGATCGCGGCACCGATCACGATCGCATCGTGGCCGTCGATCGGACCAATGACGTTCCAGCCGTACGCACGGAAGCGTGCGGGCGTGTCGTCGATGAACCAGCCTTGCACGGCACCGTCAATGGAGATGCCGTTGTCGTCATACAGCGCGATGAGCTTGCCAAGTTTCCACGCGCCCGCCAGCGCGCAGGCCTCGTGACTGATGCCCTCCATCAGGCAGCCGTCGCCCAGGAACGCGTACGTATGATGGTCGACGATGCGGTGAGCCGGGCGATTGAACTCGTCGGCCAGCAGCTTCTCGGCGAGCGCCATGCCCACAGCGTTGGTGATGCCCTGTCCCAGAGGACCGGTGGTGGTTTCCACCCCCGGGGTCAGGCCGCGCTCGGGATGGCCCGGCGTCTTGCTGTGCAATTGGCGGAAGCGCTTCAACTCTTCCAGCGGCAGGTCATAGCCGGTCACGTGCAGCAGTGCGTAGAGCAGCATCGACGCGTGGCCGTTCGAGAGGACGAAGCGGTCGCGATCGGGCCACTGCGGATTCGTGGGGTTGTGGCGCAAGTGGCCGTGCCACAGGGCCACGGCCATCTCGGCCATGCCCATCGGCGCACCCGGATGGCCGGAGTTGGCCTGTTGCACGGCATCCATCGCGAGCGCTCGCAGCGCGTTGGCCATGTCGTTGCGCTTGCCGTTGTCGGGGCGAAGTACCCGGTCGCTGGAGGATGATGTCATGGTGGGCTCCGATCGATCGTCGATTGCGGTGGTCGGCAATGTGGAGGCGATTGCCCCCACCCTGACCCTCCCCCAGCCTGGCTGGGGGAGGGAACCTGCCGCTCCTTCCCCCAACTTCGTTGGGGGAAGGTCGGGATGGGGGCCAAGCGCCGGACGTAAGCCGCGACGCTCACAGTGCACCCAGCGCGCGTTTGCGCCGTTCCATCATTCGCCAGATGAACGGCGTGAAGATGAGCTGCATCGCGAGCTCCATCTTTCCGCCGGGCACCACGATCGTGTTGGCGCGCGACATGAACGAGTCGCTGATCATGGAAAGCAGATACGGGAAGTCGATGCCCTTCGGGTTGGCGAAGCGGATCACGACCATGCTCTCGCTCGCCGCGGGGATGTCGCGCGCGATGAACGGATTGGACGTGTCTACCATCGGCACGCGCTGGAAGTTGACGTGCGTGTGCGCGAACTGCGGGCAGATGTAGTGCACATAATCGGGCATGCGCCGCAGGATCGTGTCGGTGACCGCCTCTGCCGAGTACCCGCGCACGTGCTTGTCGCGGTAGAGCTTCTGGATCCATTCGAGGTTGATGACCGGAACCACGCCGATCAGGAGATCCGGATAGCGTGCGATATCCACTTCCGGCGTGACCACGGCGCCGTGCAGGCCTTCGTAGAACAGCAGATCGGTATCGTCCGACAGGTCCGCCCAGGGCGTGAACGTACCGGGCTCCTGGCCGTAGGGTTTGGCTTCTACCGGATCGTGCAGGTACTTGCGACAGCGCCCGCTGCCGCTTTCGGAATAGGCGCGGAACAGTTGCTCGAGTTCGGGAAAGAGATTGTTCTCGGGTCCGAAGTGACTGAAGTTCTTGTCGCCGGCTTTCTCGGCCTCGGCCTGCCTCGCGCGCATCTCGGTGCGATCGTAGCGATGGAAGCTGTCGCCTTCGATGACCGCAGCCGTCACTTTCTCGCGGCGGAAGATGTTCTCGAAGGTGCGCGTGACCGAAGTGGTGCCGGCGCCGGAGGATCCGGTGATGGCGATGATGGGGTGCTTCTCGGACATGGCGCTGGCCTCTTGGGGCAGTTCGTTGTTCTAGTCGCGGAACAGGCTGCGTTCCGCGAATAGAGGCGCACCGACGTCGCGCGTCGACGGTTCATGGTGGTAGCGTTCGATGCGCTCCACCTCGTTGCGCGAGCCGAACACGAGTCCGATGCGCTGATGCAGCGACGAAGGTTTCACGCCGAGCACGGGCTGGCGGCCGGTGCTGGCTCGTCCCCCTGCCTGCTCCATGATGAATCCCATCGGATTGGCTTCGTAGAGGAGGCGCAACCGCCCCGGCTTGGACGGGTCCTTCGTGTCGCGTGGGTACATGAACACGCCGCCTCGCATCAGGATGCGATGCGCTTCCGCCACCATCGAGGCGATCCAGCGCATGTTGAAATCCTTGCAGCGCACGCCGGGCTTGCCGGCCAGGCATTCATCCACGTAGCGCTTGATGGGCGGTTCCCAGAAGCGGCTGTTCGACGTGTTGATCGCGAACTCCTGGGTATCCGCCGGCACCTGGATGTTCGGATGTGTCAGAACGAACTCGCCGAGGTTCGGGTTGAGCGTGAATCCGGCGACACCGTTGCCCACCGTCAGCACGAGCATCGTCGTCGGACCATAGAGCGCGTAGCCTGCCGCTACCTGCGTGGCGCCCGGCTGGAGGAAATCCGCCTCGGTCACGTCGCGGCCGCTGTCCAGCACATCCTGCGGCGCGCGCAGGATCGAGAAGATGCTGCCCACCGACACGTTGACGTCGATGTTGCTCGATCCGTCCAGGGGGTCGAACACGAGCAGGTACTTGCCGCGCGGGTATTCGGTCGAAATCTGCCGGGGCTCATCCATCTCCTCGGAGGCCATGCCGGCGAGGTGACCATTCCACTCGTTCATACGGATGAAGATCTCGTTGCTCAGTACATCGAGCTGCTTTTGCACTTCGCCCTGCACGTTGACGGCGCCCCCGGCCGGCATCGTCGTCTGGCCGAGCGAATCACCGAGTTCTCCGAAGGCCACGATGCGCGCGATCGCCTTGCACGCGAGCGACACGTCCAGGATGAGCGCGTTCAGGTCGCCGCTCGCCTGGGGGAATCGACGGCGCTCCTCGATCAGGTAGCGGGTGAGGGTCCAGCGTCGCGACAGGGGCATGGCGGTCTCCGGTGTAGTTTTGTGTTGTCGCGCACTGCTCGCTATTGCCCATTGCCGCCGAACACCCGGCTCGCGCGGATGTCCGAGGGTTCGATCGTCGTCAGGTCTTCGCGGGTCAGCTCCCGCTCTCGGTCGGCGAACAGGCGGCTTGCCTGACGCAGGCGCATCCGGTCGAGCGCATTGCGCACGCTGCGCGCATTGGCGAAATGCGGTTGCCCCAATCGCAGAGTGAGGTATTCCCCGAACGCCTCTCGGGCCTCGTCGCCGAACCGGTAGCTCATGCCCTCCAGCATCCGGTCGCTGATCTGCAGCAGTTCGTCGTGGCTGTAGTCGGGAAATTCGATGTGATGCGCGATGCGTGAGCTCATGCCGGGGTTGGACTTGAAGAACGTATCCATCCGGTCCCGGTAACCCGCGAGGATCACCACCAGGTCGTCACGCTGGTTCTCCATCACCTGCAGCAGGATCTCGATCGCCTCCTGGCCGTAGTCGCGCTCGTTCTCAGGGCGGTAGAGGTAGTACGCCTCGTCGATGAAGAGCACGCCGCCCATCGCCTTCTTGAGCACTTCCTTGGTCTTCGGTGCCGTGTGGCCGATGTACTGGCCGACGAGGTCGTCGCGGGTGACCGCGATCAGATGGCCCTTGCGCACGTAGCCCAGCCGGTGAAGGATCTCGGCCATGCGCATCGCGACCGTGGTCTTGCCGGTGCCGGGATTGCCGGTGAAGCTCATGTGCAGCGAGGGCGATTGCGCGGCGAGACCCTGGTTCAGGCGCAGTTTGTCGATCACCAGCAGCGCGGCGATGTCACGGATGCGCTGCTTGACCGGCGTGAGGCCGATGAGATCGCGGTCGAGTTCGTCCAGCACCGCTCCGACCTGGCTTTGAGCGAGCACCTCGGCCACGGTGCGCGCTGCTGGCGTGGCAGTTGGCGCGGCCGCGGAATCCGCCGCCACCGGGGTGGGGGCGATAGACCCCGGTATCGCATACATCGGCTGACTCATCGGGACGCCCCTTCTTGCTTGCGCGGACGCTAGTCGCCGTAGCGTTGTCCTTCAGGTGACTCGGCCGCATAACCGTGCACGGTATAGCGGATCATCCGGCCATCGACTTCCTGACGGTCGAGTCGGAAGCCCGGTTCGTGCTTCGGCCGGTTCACGATGAAGCTCATCCCGATGGACTCCACGCCGCGAGTGGAATCGAATGCGATCATGCGGATGTAGTGGTTCGGGAAGGTCTTGCGGCAGTTCTGCACTTCCAGCATGACGCCGGCGGCATCCTTCAGGTCGAACATGGGCATGCCGAACAGCTCCCAGTAGGTGTTGCGCGGGTGCGGATCGTCGGTGTACTCCACGCTCCAGGCGTAGCCTTTGCGCAAGCCGTATTCGATCTGAAGCGTGATTTCGGCGTCGGTCAACTCGGGCAGGAAGCTGAACTGGCCCTGGGTGATGCGGCCGGCGGGATTGGTCATCATGGTGCGATTCTCCTTCAGGCAACCGCCGGAGTGACGGCGTAGTCGCTGGTGTCGGTGGAGGCGTAGTTGAAGGTCACGTCCTTCCAGATGTCGAGGGCCTGCTTGAGCGGCGTGCAGAACTGCGCCGCCTTCGCGAGAATCTGGGGACCTTCGTTCACGATGTCGCGGCCTTCGTTGCGTGCCTTCACCATGCACTCGAGCGCGACGCGGTTGGCCACGGCGCCGGCCTGGATACCGGCCGGGTGGCCGATCGTGCCGCCGCCGAACTGCAGCACGACGTCGTCACCGAGATAGTCGAGCAACTGGTGCATCTGGCCGGCGTGGATCCCGCCCGAGGCCACCGGCAGCACCTTCTTGAGGTCGGCCCAGTCCTGGTCGAAGTAAACGCCACGCGGCAGGTCCTGCCGCGTATACGAGTCGCGGCAGACGTTGTAGTAGCCCTGGGTCGTGAGCGGGTCACCTTCGAGCTTGCCGACGATGGTGCCGGCGTGGATGTGATCCACACCCGCCAGGCGCATCCATTTCGCGATGACCCGGAAAGAGACGCCGTGCGTCTTCTGCCGCGTGTAGGTGCCGTGGCCCGCGCGGTGGAGGTGGAGGATCATGTCGTTCTTGCGCGCCCAGTTGCTGATGCTCTGGATGGCCGTGTAGCCGATCACCAAGTCGATCATGATGATGACGCTACCGAGTTGCTTCGCGAAGTCGGCGCGTTCGTACATGTCCTCCATGGTGGCGGCGGTCACGTTGAGGTAGCTGCCCTTCACCTCGCCGGTCGCGGCACTGGCCTTGTTCACGGCGTCCATCACGTACAGGAAGCGATCGCGCCAGTGCATGAAGGGTTGCGAGTTGATGTTCTCGTCGTCCTTCATGAAGTCCAGGCCACCCTTCAGGCCTTCGTAGATCACGCGGCCGTAATTGCGGCCGGAGAGGCCGAGCTTGGGCTTGGTGGTGGCACCGAGCAGCGGGCGGCCGAACTTGTCCAGCCGCTCGCGCTCGACGATGAAGCCGGTGGGCGGCCCCTTGAACGTCTTCACGTAGGCGACCGGAATGCGCATGTCCTCCAGGCGCAGCGCCTTCAGCGGCTTGAAGCCGAACACGTTGCCGATGACGCTGGCGGTGAGGTTGGCGATCGAGCCTTCCTCGAAGAGGATGAGGTCGTAGGCGATCCAGGCGAAAACCTGCCCCGGATTGCCGGGTACGGCCTCTACCTTGTAGGCCTTGGCGCGGTAGCTGTCGCAGGCGGTCAGGCGATCGGTCCAGACCACCGTCCAGGTGGCGGTGCTGGATTCGCCGGCCACGGCTGCCGCCGCTTCGACCGGGTCCACCCCGTCCTGCGGCGTGATCCGGAAAAGGCAGATGAGGTCGGTGTCCTTGGGCTGGTAGTCGGGCTGCCAGTAACCCATTTCCCGATACTTCAGCACGCCCGCGCTGTAGCGCTTCTTGGCGTCCTGGCCAGTGATATCGGTGGCATCTTTGAGGATGCCGGCTTCCACGGTCTTGTTCACGAGGTCTCCTTGGGGCAGTGGATCGCGATTGACGACGACTTGCCCCCACTGTAGTTTTGCCGACAGATAAGAAATAGTCAGATTTTCTTGTGAAAGAGATAAGCTTAAGCTGATCAATGAACATCACCTTCCGCCAGTTGCGGGTCTTCATCGAAGTGGCGCAGCAGAGCAGCATGGTCCGGGCGGCTGCGACCCTGCACCTCACGCCTCCGGCCATCTCCATGCAAATCAAGGAGATCGAGACCCAGGTCGGCCTGCCCCTGTTCGATCGGGAGGGGCGGAAGGTGAGCCTGTCCACGGCGGGTGAGTACTTCCTCGTCCATGCCCGGCGGCTGCTGGCGTCGCTCAAGGAGGCCGAGGACGCCATGGCCCGCTTCAAGCGGCTCGACCACGGGATGCTCACCATCGGCATCGTCAGCACCGCCGAGTATTTCGTGCCCCAGCTGCTGGCGCGCTTCCACGAGGATCATCGTGGCGTGGAAGTGCGCCTGCGCGTGGCCAGCAACCGCGAGAAGCTGGTCGACCTGCTTCGCGCCGGGGAGGTGGATCTCTCGATCATGGGCCGACCGCCCAAGGCGATCGCCACCCGCGCGGAAGCCTTTGCCGCGCACCCGCTGGTGTTCGTATGTCCGGCCCGGCATCCGTTGCTCGAAGGCGGGCCGTATCCGGCGAGCGCGCTGGAGCGCTATCCCTTCATCGTGCGCGAACCGGGCTCGGGCACACGTGCCGCGATGGAGCAATACTTCGCCGATCGCCGCTTCGAGCCGCGCATCACGATGGACATGTCGAGCAACGAAACCATCAAGCAGGCGGTGATGGCCGGGATGGGCCTGTCGTTCCTGTCGCTCCACACCGTCGGACTCGAAGTGCGGAGCGGACTGATGGGTGTGCTCGACGTGGAAGACACGCCGGTGATGCGGACGTGGAACGTCGTGAGCCTGCAATCGAAGTTGCTGTCGCCCGCTGCCGAGGCTTTCCGCTACTTCATCATCGAGAACGGCGAGGCGCACCTGCTCGCGAACGATGCACCGCTGCTCGCACATACGGTCAAGCGTGCGCGTCCCGGGACTGCCGTGTAGGTGTCGCACCTACATCGTTCGCTCTCGCGCGGTCCCCGGTCGTTGGTTGAACTCCTGGACCTTCGTGGAATGTGTGATCCCGCACAGAACTCGGAATCGCCGCGGCGCAACCTGCAATCTCCAGTCATCCGAGATGGAGAAAACAAAATGACCACCATCATTGCAGGCAGATTCGACGCGCAGGCGCACGCCGACCAGACAGTGAATGCGCTCGAGGACGCGGGCTTTTCGCGCGACCGGATCACGGCGTTCTTCGTCAATCCGGCGGGACAACACAACCTTCACGGCACTCACCAGGATCCGGATGCTTCAGCCGGCGCGCATGAGGCCGATACGGGCGCGGTGAAGGGCGCCATCGCCGGCACGGGCGTCGGAGTTGCGGTCGGCATCGCGTCGATACCCGTTCTCGGGCCTGCTGCAGCATTGGCCGGTGCCGCGGTCGGTGCGTATGTCGGATCGTTGCATGGCGCACTGGATCAACTGCACGATTCCGAAGGCGCGCCAGACGCATCCGCAGAGTCCGATGCGAGGGACGACGAATCGGCCCCCAGGAAATCCGGGATGCTCGTCGCAGTCGGCGCCGCATCCGCGTCGGAACAGGAAGTGGCGATCACGGTCCTGCGCACGTACGGGGCTGCCGACGTGGAGAAGGCGCAAGGCAACATCGTGCAGGGCGAGTGGAAGGATTTCGATCCCCTGAGCGTGCCAGCGCTGGTGAAGGACGAAAGCCCGGTCGCCGCATAGCGCTTCGGCGAAGCAGTACATTCCCTCCCCCGGTTTTGCCGGGGGAGGGTGAGGGTGGGGGCCATCGCGTGCGAGAACCGGCGCCCCCATCCCAGCCTTCCCCCGGCAGAGCCGGGGGAAGGAGCGTGCACTGGGTTACAGTAGTCGTCGTTACACAAAAAAACGACTTCTGGAGGAGAGCCGCGATGAACCGTAACCCCTGGTCCAAACTCCTGTCTGCGGTGGCATCGCTATGCCTCGCCACCGCCGCGATGGCCGCCGACACCATCAAGATCGCGCACGTCGATCCGCTGAGCGGGCCATTCGCGCTCGTCGGCGAAAGCGATGGTCGAATGCTCCAGGCAGCCATCGATGAGGTGAATGCGAACGGCGGCGTGCTCAACGGAACCAAGCTCGAACTGCTGCACTTCGACAGCAAGAGCAGTCCGCAGGAAACCGTGCTGATCCTGAAGCAGATCATCGATTCCGGCATCCGCTTCATCTCGCTCGGGTCGGGTTCGCACATCGCGCACGCGCTGGTCGAGTCGCTCAACAAGCACAACAGTCGCAATCCGGATCAGGTCGTGCTCCTGCTCAATGTCGCCGCGCAGGACCCGGTGCTGACCAACGACAAGTGCAGCTACTGGCATTTCCGCTGGGAGGCGCACACGGACATGCGGGTCAACTCGCTCACCGACTATATTGCCGCGCACAAGGGCGCGCCCAAGGTCTACCTGATCAACCAGGACTACGCCTTCGGCCAGGCGATCAGCCGCGCCGCGAAGGAGATGCTGGCGACGAAGCGCCCCGACATCACGATCGTGGGCGACGATCTGCATCCTCTGGGCAAGGTGAAGGACTTCGCGCCGTACGTGTCCAAGATCAAGGCCTCGGGGGCGGACGTGGTGCTGACGGGCAACTGGGGTCCGGACCTCGCGCTGCTCATCAAGGCGAGCAAGGAGGCCGGGCTCGGCGTGGTCTACTACACCCTGAACGCGCACAACGCCGGCGTGCCGGGATCCATCGGCAAGGCGGGCAGCGATCACATCCGGCAGGTCTTTACCTGGCACTCGAACATCGCGGACAACAAGCTGGAGAAGTTCGCGAACGACTACAAGAAGCGCTTCAGCGAGGACTTGTGGCTGCACCTGCCGAAGCTGCAGATCGACATGCTGGCGAAGGCGATCAATACGGCGCAGTCCTCCGACCCGATGAAGGTGGCGAAGGCATTGCACGGCATGAAGTTCCAGGGCGAAACCGGCGAGGCATGGATGCGCCCCGACGATCATCAACTTATCGTGGCGCAGTACATCGCGACATTCACGAAGGCCGGCGGCGCTGTGAAGTACGACGCCGAGGGCACGGGTTACGGCTGGAAGACGGACCAGCGCATCGAAGGCAAGGACGCAGCGATGCCCACGACCTGCAAGATGGAGATTCCCAAGTAGGGAATCGTCCGCGCCCCACGTGAGCGCTCGACCGGCCCGGATGCATCCGGGCCGGTGTCGAAGACTACAGATCCACCAGGACCTCGAACCCGCCGTAGGCCATGCGCTTCACGTCGAAGGGCATGGTCTTCGGATCCATGTTGGCCAGGCGCGGGTCCTTCATGACCTTCGCGTTGACGCTGTCGCGGTGCTTGCGTGACTTGTAGACGATCCATGAGAACACGACCGTCTCACCGGGCTTGACCTTGATCGTGCGCGGAAACGGCACCGTGCCCTTCACGTGCAGATCCTCGCCGACGCATTCGCGGTATTCGAGCGCGCCGTGCTCGATCCAGACCTTGCCTGCTTTCCTGGAAATGCGGCGGTAGGCTTCCACGTTCTTCTTCAGGATCGGAAGCAGGAAACCATCGATGTAGCGGGCCATGCGAAATCTCCTTGATCGATTCGGTGGTGGATGCCGCGAGCACGATTGTGCAATCCTGATGTTAGTGAAGTTTGTACGGTGGCGCACCCAGCGGGTGTGGCGCGATGTTCGGCGGAGTTGATCGAGTCGATCATGACTTCTGACTATCCCCGCGAGGTTGGCTCGGGCATTGTGAGGTGAATGTCAGCTCCGGGCGAGCGTCGATCCGTCGGTCCCCGATGACTCATCGGAACTCCACTGGGCTCGACCGCTCTCACCGTCCATCGAACACCGCATATTCAGGAGAAAGCAATGGCGAAAGTACTGGTCCTCTACTACTCGGCCTACGGGCACATCGAGAAGATGGCGCAAGCCGAAGCCGAAGGCGCACGTGAAGGCGGCGCCGATGTCGTGATCAAGCGCGTGCCCGAGACGGTGTCGGAAAGCGTGGCCAAGGCCTCCGGCTACAAACTGGACCAGGCCGCGCCGATTGCAACCGTGGACGAGCTGCCGCAATACGACGCCATCATCTTCGGTACGCCCACGCGTTACGGCAACATGACCGGCCAGATGAAGACCTTCCTGGACCAGACCGGCGCGCTGTGGGCGAAGGGTGCGCTCGTGGGCAAGGTCGCATCGGTATTCACTTCATCCGCCACCCAGCACGGCGGGCAGGAATCCACCATCCTCACGTTCCACCCCGTGCTGCTGCACCTGGGCTTCATCATCGTCGGCCTGCCGTACGCGTTCCAGGGCCAGATGGGCTACTCCGAAGTGATGGGTAACTCGCCGTACGGAGCGTCGACGATCGCCGGTGGCGACGGCAGCCGGCAGCCTTCGAAGATCGATCTCGAAGGCGCGAAGTATCAGGGGCGGCATGTGGCGCAGATCGCGGCGAAGCAGGCGAGGGCTTGAGGTAGCGCGGCGGGTGAGTTCGGCCTTCGACCCTACTCGCTGGAAGGCTGCAAGCCAAGGGCATCCCCCGGAGGATGCTCCACGAACCATTCGACGATGCTCGGCATGTGCTCCTCGAATCCGCCGGGTATCGAGAAATTCAGCGCTCCCGCACGGACGACGCCACGATTCTCGAAGTCGTGCGTCATCCCGCCGGGGACGAGCACGAACGAACCCCGCGGGGCGTCGGTCCAGGTGTCGTCCAGGAGGAAGGACATCGTGCCTTCCAGCACGAAGAAGACGTCGTCCTCTGGATGTGAGTGGGCGCCTGGGCCCTGGGTCCCCGGTTCGAGCCACCACTCGGAGATCGAATATCGGTCCGCAGTCTCTGCACCATCTGCCTTGAACACGGCCGAGATCCGACCCATGCCGTAGGAGCGGCCGGCATTCGGGGCGAGGACCAAGGCTTTTCGCGGTGATGCGGCAGAGGGTTCGTGTGGCATGGCTTTTAGAATAAGGGAAACGTGCGTCTCAGGTGGCGGCAGCTGACGGGTAGGAGTAGCGGCAAAGGAAGATTGCCATTTCTCACGGCCGCCTCTTGCTGCGTTCGTACAAATGCATGAGCGGAGTCACAGAGATGCCATGGGCAACGATCGATATGCACACCACCGATAGCGTCAACACAGCCAGTGTGGCCAGCATATCGATCGGCAGCCCTCGGTTGGCGGCGAACATGAGGTAGTAGAGCGAGCCTATACCCCTGATGCCGAACCATCCGATCAAGGTACGCTGCGCGGGGGAAGTCTTCGATCCGGCGAGACCGATCGTTGTCGACAGTGGCCGGATGATCAACAGCATCACGGCCACGAACGCCCAGGACGCAGACCGCCATTCGAGCGCCCACAACAGCATGCCGATGACGACCACGGCGGCGACTTCGCCGATGCGTTCGATCTGTTCATTGAAACTCAGTACCGCGTGAGCCATGTAGGCCGGCGCGCTCCGCGGATCGACGGCGAGTTCCACGTTGGGAGTGTCGGGATCGCCGTGGGCCCTGGCGATGTCCGCCAGACCCGCCACTGGCTCCGCGGACGTGGCGCGCTGCTCGATGCGGCGGAGGGCGACGCCAGCCGCGAACACGGCAAGGAATCCGTAGGCATGAGCGAGCAATGCGATCCCGTATGAGAGGCCGATCAGTCCCAGTGCCAAAAAATTGTCGAGCCCCACCGCTTCACGGTGCGTTCGTCGCAGGTATAGAACCAGCTGGCCGACGAGGGTTCCCAACGCGGCGCCGATACCGATGCCTCCGGCGACGGCCCATACCACGTCCACGGCGAGCCAACGCCACGCGAAGGGTCCGATCTCATGCAGGCCGAGCAGACCGAGGCCGAGCATCACGAACGGAAATGCCGTGCCGTCATTGAGACCGGCCTCGCCCGTCAGGGCGAAGCGCAGGCGATCGCGATCGGAGGGCTCCGCAACCTGCACATCCGAGGCGAGCACCGGATCCGTGGGTGCGAGGATCGCGCCGAGCAGGATAGCCGCGCCCAGCGGCAGCCCGAGCCACAGGACACCGAACCCCGCGATGAGCGTGACCGTCACGACCATGGAGACGATCGCCAGGCGCAACGGCAACAGCCACCGACCGTCGCTCAGCCCAAGACTCATCTTGAGCCCTGAAGTGAACAAGGACAGGATCACCACGACCTCGGCCAGGTGCTCGAGCAGTGCGGTATGGGAGCCGGGATCCAGGTTCGTCCATCCAAGCCACAGGGGGCTCGCCGCGATGCCCACGAGCAGATAGAGCATCGAAGTGCTCAGCGGGAGACGGGCGAGCAGCGAGCCGCTGAGCGCCATGACGATCAGTAGCAGCCCGATGAAAGCCGACCAGAATGCCAGTTCCATGCGTCAGCGACTCGTTTCGATGAAGGCGTTTGCGAGGCCCGATCCAGTGCCGTGCAGCAATCCGGATTCCTGTCGATCTACGGCCGTCACGCCCCGGCCTCACGGTTGCTAGGCACGACGTTGCATCCTGCCGGTCGCGGTCAGGCATTCCCCGAGGATGCGCGTCGCCTGGCGCAACTGCGCGACCGACAGACCCGCGAATCCCAGCAACAAACCGGGCATCGACGGCGGGCGGGCATAGTGGGGCGCGATCGGATGCAGCCTCAGTCCGCGCTCTTCGGCCATGCGCAGCAATGCTGCGAAGCGCCGATGGTCGAAGTCGGGTAGCCAGCCGACCGAGTGCATGCCCGCGCCAGTGTCGTCCAGGACGAGATGCGTATCGCAGTGCTGCGACAGCCCTTCGACCAGCACGCGTCGGCGCCGACGGATCTCGATGGAGGCCTTGCGAAGATACCGGTCGAACGCTCCACTCTCCATGAAGTGGGCCATGGCCGTCTGTTCGATGCCGCCGCAACCGAGGTCTGCCAGCAGCTTCGCCCTGATCAGGTCTTCCCGCAGCGCCCGAGGACAGACTACGTACCCGAGCCGAAGCGCCGGAAACAGCGTCTTGGAGAAACTGCCGATGTAGATGACCTTGTCGTCCAGGTCCAGCGATCGCAGGGCAGGGATCATGCGTCCCTCGAATCCGAACTCGCCATCGTAGTCGTCTTCCACGATCCAGAATCGACGCGATGCGGCCTGTTCCAGCAACTCGAGGCGCCGCGGCACTGACATCACGGCACCCGACGGGAACTGGTGTGACGGCGTCACGAACACGAGGCTTATGCGATCGCTCGGCAGGTCGGAGACTCGCAGACCGTCGCGGTCCACGGCGACGAAGGAGAGGTCGGCGCCATCGGCGGCGAGGCACTGCGCCGCAAGCTGATAGTGGGGGTCCTCGAGCACCGCCCGCTCGCCTTCGTTGAGCAGCAGCCGGGCCACCAGGGAGATTGCCTGTTGCGAGCCGCTGACGATGACGATGTCGTCCGCGTCGCAGTTGATGCCTCGCCGGCGCCCGAGGTAGGACGCGATCTGTGCCCGCAGTGCAGATGCGCCGTGCGACCCCGGATAGCGGGCCTCGGTCCGGACCGCGGCGCGCGACAGCTCGCGTCCCCACGCCGTGAACAGCGGCAGGTCGATGAGCGGCTCGCCATACTGGAGGTCGAGGCGCTGGCGGCCCGATTGAATTCTCAGGCCCAACGGCGGCAGGTCCCGGGCGCGCGCGGCATAGCGCGAAGGCGCGGGAATGTTCACCGGGGATGCTCTTCGCGGTTTGGCTGCGATGCCCTGCGCGACGAAGGTGCCAGACCCGCCGTGCGAGACCGCCAGGTGTTCGGCACACAGCAGGTCGTAGGCCGTCAGTACCGTGTTGCGCGCAAGACCGAGTTGAGTCGCAAGAGCCCGTGTCGCGGGCAACTGCGCGCCGGCCGGCAGGCGGCCGTCGAGGATGGCGCGCTTCAGCGCCCGCAGCAGTTGCCGATAGAGAACGCCGTTGCCGTCGAGTTCGAGATACATGGTGTCACTCCGATGTCCGGAGACAGGTGGTACCACGCATCATCCCCGATCGATGCATCCATGGTACCAGTGCGAATGCCGTTCGCGAGCGTGGGCTTGTCGGGCAAGCACCGATCGATGGAGTGCGGGATGCCGCCGAAGTGGTACCCGGCGCACGGCGGGAATCGGCCCCTTTCGGGAGGCCGTGCCCACCTATTCTTGGGTCCACCGATCCGGCAATCGTTCCTGCGACGTACTCGTGCGCCATGGGTTTCGCCTCCGTTCCCAAGCTGCTTGACACGATTCCAGCATGGCCGTACTTTACCACATCGTTAAATAACCAGATGGTTCCAGCCAGCGATGTCTCCGGCTCGTTCTCCGCTTCGGCTCGACCCCTCGATCGTCGCGCTCGACGGCGACGCCGCGTAGCTGTCGGGCGCCTCGACACGGGCCCGATCAACCACGTGGCCTACTGGCTTGCTCGCTATCGGCGTTTCTGGGAAGACCGTTTCGATCGTCTCAATCGATATCTGAAAGAGTTTCAGGAAAAGGAGAACGCGATGACTTCCGCAAGCAGGCCGATGTTGGCGTCGGCGGACAAGGTGCTGGCGATGACACGCGACTTCGACGCGCCGGTGCGTCTCGTGTACGAGGTCTGGACGCAGCCGGCGCACATTCGCCGGTGGTGGGGGCCGAGGGGTTTCACGACGTTGTCGTGCGAACTGGATCTGCGCCCCGGTGGTCACTGGCGGGTCGAATCGTTGTCGCCCGAAGGCACCCGGCATACGGAGGTTGGATCGTTTCGCGAGGTCGTGCCGATGAAGCGGCTGGTCCTCACCCACGCCTGGGAACGTGTCGATGGAACGCACGGTCACGAAACGCTCGTGACGATCACGTTCGCTCGTCATGGCAACAGGACGCGCGTCGATTTCCATCAGGCCGTGTTCGACTCGGTCGAGTCGCGCGATGGACACGAGCAAGGCTGGGGCAGTGCGTTCGAGCTGCTGGTTGACTACCTGGCGGAGATCCGGGCATGACCCGGAGCTCTTGACGAAGTCGCCAGATTCGCCGTAACTGACCTCACCGTCGACTACGTCAAGGTACCCCCCACGCAATGGCACCGGATCAACTCAGCGTCACCTTCGCAGCCCTGGCCGACCCGACGCGGCGCGCCATCCTCGCGCGCCTCGCCACGGGCGAGACTACGGTCACGGAATTGGCCCAGCCGTTCGAAATGAGCCTCCCGGCCGTGACCAAGCATCTCAAGGTGCTGGAGCGTGCCGGCCTGATCACGCGCGGGCGCGAGGCGCAGTGGCGTCCGTGCAGGCTCGAGGCCATGCCGCTCAAGAACGTGGCGGACTGGCTGGATCACTACCGGCGCTTCTGGGAGGAGAGCTTCGATCGGCTGGACGTCTATCTGAAGGAAATGCAGAGGAAGGAGAAGAAGCATGCCCGCAAGAAATAGCGCCGCTACCGAACTCGCGGACGACGAACTGCTGATCACGCGCATATTCGATGCGCCACGCAGTCTCGTGTTCAAGGTCTGGTCGTCGTCCGACCATCAGGTCCACTGGCTCGGACCCAAGGACTTCACGGTCCAGTACTGTCATATCGACTTTCGCGTCGGCGGTAACTATCGCGCCTGCATCCGCTCGCCCGAGGGCACGGACTACTGGATGCGCGGCACCTATCGCGAGATCGTCGCGCCCGAGCGTCTCGTCTTCACCTTCTCGTGGGAGGAGGAAGGCGAGCGCGGCCTCGAAACCGTGGCGACGGTGACCTTCGAGGAGCAGGGCAGCAAGAGAACCCTGATGACCTTTCATCAGGTGCCGTTCCAGTCGCTGTCGGAACGCGACGGCCACACCAGCGGCTGGAGCCAGTGCTTCGAGCGCCTGGCGGCCTACCTGGCGACGATGCCCTGACCATCGCGCCATTCCCGACGAACGCAACCGAAATCCCGAAAGGAGCAACGATGCTGGTCCAACCCTATCTGTCCTTCGACGGGCGCTGCGAAGAGGCGCTCACGTTCTACGGCGAGAAACTCGGCGCGAAGGTGGAAATGCTGATGCGCTTCAAGGACAGTCCCGAGACTCCCCAGCCCGGCATGGTGCCACCGGGCTCCGAGAACAAGGTGATGCACTGCAGCTTCCGCATCGGCGAATCGACGCTGATGGCTTCTGACGGCGGCTGCACCAACAAGTCGAAATTCGACGGCATCACCCTGTCGCTCACCGTGCCGGACGATGCCGAGGCCGAGCGAAAGTTCGCCTCGCTCGCCGACGGCGGGAAGGTGCAGATGCCGCTGTCCAAGACCTTTTTCGCCTCCCGCTTCGGCATGGTCGAGGACCGCTTCGGCGTGGGTTGGATGATCGTCGTCGGACCTTGAGTACCTCGCCCTCTCTAATCAGGAGACCAGACGTGACGTTCTCGAAGAAATGGCTGTGCGCCTCGATCATTGCCTGTGCATCGATCGCTGGCGCCGATGCGGCCGACAGCTACACCATCGACCCCCACCACACCTATCCGAGCCTCGAGTTCACCCACATGGGGCTTTCCATCTGGCGCGGCAAGTTCAACAAGTCCTCCGGCAAGGCCGTTCTCGATCTCGCCGCGAAGGCCGGCAGCGTCGAAATCCAGGTCGACACCTCGAGCATCGACTTCGGTCACAACCAGATGAATGAGTTCGCGGTCAACGAGGAGTGGCTCAACGTCGCGAAGTATCCGACGATGACCTACAAGGGTGATCTCAAGTTCAAGGGCGACGCGGTTGTAGCGGTGGACGGCCAGCTCACGCTGCTCGGGGTGACGAAACCGTTGAAGCTGAAGGTCAACAGCTTCACGTGCATCTTCCATCCGTACTTCAAGAAGGATGTCTGCGGAGCCGACGCGGAGGGTGACCTGAACCGCGCCGATTTCGGCATGACGCAGTACAGCGAGGGTGAGTGGGGCAAGATTCACCTGCGCATCCAGGTGGAAGCGATCAAGGACAACTGAGCGTTCCACCGTTCTTCGAACGCCATTTTCTGGAGAGGGGAGTCATGGTCAAAGTCATTCTCATCGTGATCGTCGTGGTGATCGCAGGGGTGCTCATCTTCGCCGCGACCAAGCCCGACAGTTTCCGCGTGGAGCGGTCTACGACCATCAAGGCGCCGCCCGACAAGATCTTTGCGCTCATCAACGACCTCGACAGCTGGCGGTCCTGGTCGCCCTACGAGACCAAGGATCCCAACATGAAGCGGACCTACGGCAGCACTACCGCCGGCAAGGGTGCGGTCTACGAATGGGATGGCGACAAGAATGTAGGCCAGGGTCGCATGGAGATCATCGAGTCGACGCCGCCTTCGAAGGTCGGTATCAAGCTCGATTTCTTCAAGCCGTTCGAAGCCCACAACACGGCCGAGTTCACGATGGAGCCCCAGGGCGACAGCACCAAGGTGACCTGGGCCATTTCCGGGCCGATGCCTTACGTGTCCAAGCTGATGTGCGTGTTCTTCAGCATGGACAACATGATCGGCAAGGATTTCGAGGTCGGTCTCGCCACCCTCAAGTCTGTCGCGGAGAAATGAGTCGCCTTCGAGACCGGCGCTCCCTCTCTTTGCAAAACGGAGCCTGACCATGCCCGGCGACAATTCCATGGATCGAATCATGACGGGAGGCCTGTCCAGGACGCGGCTCGCCCGCATGCACGATGCCATGGCTCGCCACGTTCGAAGCGGTGGCGTGCCAGGACTCGTCACTCTCCTCTACCGGCGCGGGGAAGTGCACGTCGACGCGATCGGCTCGCAGACCGTGGGTGGAAGTATTCCGATGCGCCGCGAGACGATCTTCCGCATTGCGTCGATGACCAAGCCCATCGCTGCTGCGGCTGCGATGATCCTGGTGGAGGAGTGCCGGCTGCGTCTCGACGAACCCGTGGATCCGTGGCTGCCGGAACTGGCCGATCGCCAGGTGCTGAGACAACTGGATGGCCCGCTGGACGACACGGTGCCCGCAGATCGGCCGATCACCTTGCGCGACCTGCTGACGTTGCGGATGGGCATCGGCCACATCATGGCGCGGTCGGGTGACTGGCCGATCCGGCAGGCACTCGACGAGCAGCAATTGCTGCTGGGGCCGACGCGACCTCAGGACGCTGCTGCACCGGACGAATGGATTCGCCGTGTGGGGACGCTGCCGCTGATGCATCAGCCCGGCGAGAAATGGATGTATGACCTGGGGCTGGACGTTCTGGGCGTCCTGATCGCCCGCGTGGCCGATCAACCACTGGAGACTTTCCTGCGCGAGCGCATCTTCGATCCACTGGGGATGAAAGACACCGGATTCCACCTACCCGCGGAGAAGCTCGACCGGTTGTCGGGCTGCTACGTGGCGAATCCCGATGCGTGGAGGCTCGACGTTTACGACGGCATCGACGATAGCCAATGGAAACACCCGCCGGCCTTTCCGTCCGCCAGTGGTGGATTGGTATCGACCGTCGACGACTATCTCGCCTTCTGCCGGATGCTTCTGAACAAGGGCCAGCACGGACGCGAGCGCATCCTGTCGCGGCCTTCGGTCGAGCTGATGACGTCCGATCAGCTCACCCCCGAGCAGGCGGCGGCCAATCGGATCTTCTTCGGCGGCAACAGCAGCTGGGGCTTCGGCCTGTCGGTCGTCACGCAGCGCGACGATCTGTCGGCGGTGCCTGGCCGGTTCGGGTGGAACGGCGGCTTCGGTACTTCAGCCTGGTCGGATCCGAACGAAGACCTGGTCGGGATCCTGATGACGCAGCGGTTGATGGACTCGCCCGAGCCGCCACGCACGTTCGTCGATTTCTGGACGTCGGTGTATCAGTCGATCGACGATTGATTGATTTGCCTTCTCGCCATCGCGGGCGCTGCGCTTCCTACATCGCTCCTTCCCCCGCCGTCGCGGGCGCTTCGCTTCCCCCATCCCCCGCCTTCCCCCGCCGTCGCGGGGGAAGGAGCGCAAGTCCCCTCCCTCGGCTTGGCCGGGCGAGGGTCAGGGTGGGGGCAACAGTTTCGTGATCAAGGAAGCCACTCCATGCTGCTCGAAAACAAGACCGCGGTGATCTACGGAGGCGGCGGCGCCATCGGCGGTGCCGTCGCGCGAGCGTTTGCCCGGGAAGGTGCAAACGTCTTCCTGGCGGGCCGAACCCGCACGAAACTCGACGCTGTCGCACGCGATATCTCCGCTGCTGGAGGTAGCGCGGATGCCACGTCCGTCGATGTTCTCGACGAACACGCGGTCGCCCGGCATGCGGACGCCGTTGCGGAGAGAACGGGCAGCATCGACATCATGCTGAACGCCGTGGGCGTCCTGCACGTCCAGGGCACGCCGTTCCTGGACCTGTCGCTCGACGACTTCGCATTTCCGATCACTACGTATACACGGTCCTTGTTCGTCACCGCGAAGGCGGCGGCGCGTCACATGGTGAAGCGCGGGTCGGGTGTGATCCTCACGCTATCGACACCGGGTGGGCGTCTGCCCGGGCCCGGCTTCATGGGGTTCGGTGTCACGTGCAGCGCGATCGAAGCGATGACCCGCCACCTCGCGGGCGAACTGGGACCGAGCGGCATTCGCGCCATTTGCCTGCGGCCCGATGCGATTCCCGAGGCCGTCGCCGCAGGTTCCCACAGCCGCGAAGTATTTCGCGAGCCTGCCGAGCGCAGTGGCACCACGATCGAGGCGATGCTGGCGGAGCACGCGCGGACGGGCACGTTGCTCAAGCGATTGCCGACTCTCGCCGAGATCGCTGATTTCGCGGTGTTCGCGGCGTCCGATCGTGCCCGCGCGATGACGGGGGCGATCGCCAATCTCACCTGCGGGTCGCTGGTGGACGTGGCGTAAGACCGGTATCTGTAAGAGCGGGCCAGTCGCGCGCACGATCGCGGCCTTAACCCCTGCCTGTAGAGGCCGACCGGACTTCCGGCATACTAGTCGCCGAAAGCGGCATTGCGCGGGTTGGAGGAGGCGCGATCGCCAGGGGCGGAGAGACGCGCAAGACTGCAATCCTGATCGGAGACTCGGGATGAAGAAGTTGTGGCTGTGCCTCGTGATGCTGGCCGTGTGGGCCGGGGAGGGCCGCGCCGAGCCGGGCGTGTTCGAGGGCAAAGTCGTCGTCGAATGGGTGGACGAGGGCTTCGTGCCGTCCATGCGTCTGATGCAGGATTTCGGTTTCCGCCAGGCCCAGGGCAAGCTCTGGGTGGCTGCGCGCGGACAGGTGCTCGAGGGCAAGGCGATGCCGCCGCTGTTCCGTGACCTGGTGGGCCAGCCGTTCGACGGCGGATTCCGCAAGGCCGCGGTCGTCTACGATGCCGCGGCCCAGAAGATGACGGAGCATTGGCAGCAGTCGCAGCGCATGTTCTTCGAGGCGAGCGTGGTGGAGGGCGTGCCCGAACCGGACGCCAAGGTCATGTATCTGGTCCTGGCGGCGCAGGGTACGCGTTGGGAAATCGCCGGATCCCGTTGCTACGGCAGCTGCCACGGTCAAACGGAACCGCTCGAGTGGCGGCCGGTGGTGGACGAGGCGCGCCTCGCGTCGCTGACCAAGTGGGTGCGGACGGACGATCCGAAGATCGAGGAGATCGACCTCCAGGTGCACGAAGCCATCCGCGCCTACGGGCCGCACATCTTTCCGCAGCCCAAGTGCAACCGGTTCTCGGGTTCCACGATGATCCGCAAGAGTTGCGATTGATGCGGTTCCGGTCGATGTTGCAACCTGCGCGGGGGCGATGCGCATGAGCGTTCGCGCGGACACCATCCGGCTCGGTCGCTGGCACCAGGGCGCCGTTTACACCGTGACCGCGGCTTTGGTGGTGAGCGGCCTTGCGTGGATCGTGCTGCACTATTTCTTTGCACAGCCCGGCGAGTACGGTCCGACGATCCACCCCGCGGAACCCTGGATGCTGAAGCTGCATGGCGCCGCCGCGATGGCGGGGTTGATCATCTACGGCTCGCTGCTGCCGGTGCACATCCGCAGGGCCTGGGCCATTCGTCGCAATATCGTGTTGGGCATCGGATTGGTGCTGTTCATGCTGGCGCTCACCGTGACCGGCTACCTGCTGTACTACGCAGGCGATGAGGAGACTCGTCCGGTGATCAGCGTGGTGCATTGGGTGGTGGGTCTGGTCGTGCCGGCGGTGCTCGTCTGGCATGTCCTGTCCGGGCGAGCGCAGACGCGCGCGATGAGTGGAGATCCGATCCGCAAGGTGGGGAACCGCGCATGAGTTACGACATTCGCTGGCTGGTGCCGGTGGCGATCATCGCCGCGGCACCGCAGTGCTATGCCGCCAAGTACATGAGCGTGGAACAGGCGCGCACGCTCATCTTTCCCCAGGCGGACGAGTACGTCACGGCCACCGTGCAGCTCACCGCGGAACAGATGGCGCAGATCGACAAGCTTTCCGGCGTGCCGGGCCGCTCGCCCAATCAGCAGGTGTGGCAGGCGCTGTCCAAGGGCAAGCTCATCGGCTGGTTTTTCATCGACCAGGTGATCGGCAAGCACGAATTCATCACCTACGCGCTCGGCATCAATGCCGACGGCACGGTGCGCCAGTTCCAGATCATGGAGTACCTGGAGGCCTACGGGTACCAGGTGCGCGAACTGAAGTGGCGCGACCAGTTCGTCGGCAAGACCACGGAAAGCCCGCTGCAGGTCGGCACCGACATCGGCAACATCAGCGGCGCCACGTTGTCGGTACGTCACATGACCGACGGCATCAAGCGGTTGCTGTTCCTGCATCAGACCGTACTGCGCTGAAGCGCTGCCCCCTCCCTGACCCTCTCCCATCTTCGACGGGAGAGGGGATGTACTGCTCCTTCCCCCGCGACGCATGTCGTGGGGGAAGGTTGGGATGGGGGAGGCGAAGCGCCCGCCATCCACGACACTGAAGAAAGAAGGAGTCCTCGTCGATGCATCACCGCCGAATCGTTCTTGCGTCTCTGGCAGCGGCCGTCGCCGTCCTGGTCACGGCAGTCCACGCCCAGACGCTGCCCACCGGCACCCCCGAATCAGTAGGAATGTCGTCCGAGCGTCTCGGCCGCATCGGCACCGCGCTCAAGTCCGAGATCGACCAGGGCAAGATCCCCGGCGCGGTGGTGATGATCATGCGGCGCGGCAAGCTCGTGTACAGCGAGAGCGTCGGCTACCGCGACAAGGCTGCGGGCGCACCGATGACGAAGGACACGATCTTTCGCATCTACTCCATGACCAAGCCGATGGTCTCCGTCGCCGCGATGATGCTGGTCGAAGAAGGCAGGCTTCAGTTGACCGATCCGGTCTCGAAGTACCTCCCGCCGCTGAAGACGATGCAGGTGAGCGTAGCGCAGACCGACTCGGAGTTCGCGAAGGTCACGTACTCCACCGTCTCTGCAACCCGCGAGATGACCGTGCAGGACCTGCTGCGCCATACGGCGGGCCTCGCCTATGGCGAGATCACGCAGAACGCACCGGTGAAGAAGGCCTACCAGGATGCCGGCATCTTCAAGACCACGATCGAGTTCGACGCACGCGATCTCGCGCCGGCGGAGCAGGTCGAGCGCCTTGCGAAGGCACCGCTCGCGCATCAACCGGGTACGGTGTGGGATTACAGTCTCGCCAGCGACGTGCTCGGTCGGGTGGTTGAAGCCGCGTCGGGCAAGACGCTCTCGGCGTTTCTCGATGAACGTCTGTTCAAGCCACTGAGGATGACCGACGCTGCATTCTGGGTGCCGGCGGCGAAGATGCCGCGCCTCGCGCAGCCGCTGGCCACAGATCCCGCGACCGGCAACGCGATCAACCTCATCGACGTCAGCGCCGCGCCCGCAGCGGATTCAGGCGGTGCCGGTGCCGTCGCGACCGCCGAGGACTATCTGCGCTTCGCCATGATGATGCTCAACGGTGGCCGCGCGGGCGACACGCGCTTGCTGAGCCGGACCACCGTTGCGCTGATGACCTCGGATCACCTCGGTACTCGCATCGCTGCGCCGACCACGCCGGGGGAGTTGTTGCTCGGCACCCCCGGCTACACCTTCGGCCTGGGCTTCGCGGTGCGTCAGGGCCCCGGCGTGGCCGGCGTGCACGGCTCGCAGGGGGAGTTCATGTGGGGCGGTTACGCGGGCACATACTTCTGGGTCGATCCGAAGGAAGAGCTGGTCGCCGTATACATGTCGCAGGCGACGGGTCCCACGCGGCCCTGGTACCGCAGGCTCGTGAAGAACCTGACCTATCAGGCGATCATGGATTGACCCGGTCGATCTCCATCGACTCGAGCAGTGCCCTGAAGTTGTTCGGCCGAAGCCCCCGATGTGGCGGAACTCCGGCTCACGGATAGATCGTCTTCCAATCGTCCTTCATGCTCACGACCGTCCAGCCCCTGGCCTTCGCTTCGTCTAGCCCCTTGTCGAGCTTGCCGATGCGCGACTGTCGATCGTAGGCCCACTCGCGTTCGGCGTCGGTGTGGTGGACGTACAGGCAGAACCGCGGCCCGCTCCCGGCGGCGGTCCATTGCAGCATTTGCAGGTCGCCATCGGAGTTGCCGAAGGCGGCGATCGGGCGGCGACCAATGTGCCGCTGGATGCCGACCGGCTTGCCTTCCTTGTCGTCGTTGAGGACGATCTGGGGCAGCTTGACGATGACGGGCTTGCCGTCGCGGACTTCGTACTGGAGCCCGCCGCTCGAGCCGATGACCTGCTCGGGTGGAATGCCATACACCCGCTCCGTCCACGGGCGCATGAACTCGATGCCGCCGCCGGAGACGATGAAAGTCTTGAAGCCGTTCGCCCGCAGGTACTCCAGCAGTTCGAGCATCGGCTGATAGATCATCGCCGTGAACGGCTTGCCGCTCTTGGGATGCCTGGCTGTTTCGATCCAGTCGAGTACGGACGCTTCGAACTCGTCGGTCGTCATGCCCGAGTGGGTTGCTGCCAGCATTGCCGCGAGGCCCTTCTCGCCCGAGGCCGCCACGCCCTTCAGGTCACCCTTGAGCAGCGAGGCGAATGGTTCCTTGGTCTTCCATTCCGGATGCTTCGGTGCGAGTGCCTTCACGCGAGCCGCGACGAAGAAGAACTGAAAGTAGATCGGCTGCTCGGCCCAGAGCGTGCCGTCGTTGTCGAACGTGGCGATGCGCTCCGCCACCGGAACGAAGGTCGCCGACCCTTCCGTCGTCACGCTCTCGACGAACTGGACGATCGCCTGTTTGGGCGCCGTGTCGTTCCAGGATGGGAGTGGATCCTCGGCGAACGCTCTTGCCGCGATGAAAGCGATGGCGATTGCCACGACGAAACGCTGCATGGTGGGTCTCCTGAATTGAAAGGTCTGGCCACGCGTGGACAAGACCTGCGCGACCGGCTTGCCATGGCTTGTCGAACGCTCGCTGCTGCACCCGCGGCGATCGGCTGGAATGCTAAACCATCTCGAGCATGATGGCCGTACCGGATGCCCCCTCCCGGAGCAGTAACTGCACGAGCGAGTCATAATCACGCTGCCGCAAGCGAGCGGAGCGTCGCCCGGAGCGCCGTGCCAAACCTTGCCCAACAACCCCCATTGTCGATGGCCGATACCGAACCTCTCCGGCTGCGCTTCGATGCATTCGAACTGGACGAGACCGAGGCTCGCCTGACTCGAGACGGCCGGCCGATCGCGCTGGCACCCAAGGCCTTCGGCGTTCTGTGCACCCTCGCACGACAACCCGGCAAGCTGGTGGCCAAGGACGCTTTGCTCGATGCGGTCTGGGGGCATCAGCACATCAGCGAGTCCGTGCTCAAGACGACGATCAGCGAGCTGCGGGCGGCGTTGTCCGACGACGCTAAGCAGCCCCGCTACATCGAGACGGCTTCGCGTCGCGGGTATCGCTTCATCGGTGCCATGGCTGCGCCGCCCGCCCCGCCCGCTCGACCCGTCGAGGGACCGCCGATCATCGGGCGCCAGGTGACCCTCGAACGCTTGCACCGTGCGTGGAACGACGCCGTCGCCGGGCGCCGGCAGGTCTTCTGGATCGCGGGCGAGGCCGGTGTCGGCAAGACGACGTTGATCGACCGTTTCGTCGCCGAAGCGGGAGCCGTCGTTTGTGCCCACGGTCAGTGCGTGGAGCAGTTCGGCGCCGGCGAGCCCTACCTGCCCGTGCTCGAAGCGCTCGGCACCCTGTGCCGCAACGATGCGTCCCTCGTACCCATGATGCGGGCCGTTGCGCCAACGTGGCTGCTTCAACTGCCCTGGTTGAGCAGCGAAGCGGAGCGCGAGAACCTGCGCCGCGAACTCGCCGGCACGACCCGCGACCGCATGCTGCGGGAGCTGGCGGAGTTGCTCGATCGCTACTCGTTGCAGCAACCCCTGCTGCTGGTCACGGAGGATCTGCACTGGAGCGATCACGCCACCGTGCACCTGATGGACCACATCGCGCGCCGTCGCGGCTCCGGCCGCCTGATGTGGCTCGCCACGTTCCGACTGGCGGAGGTGATCGCGGAGGAGCATCCGCTCAAGGCCCTGCGCCACGAACTGCGCATGCATCGCCTGTGTGAAGAGGTCGTGCTCGATCCATTTTCGGAGCAGGAAGTGTCGGACTACGTGGAGAGTCGCTTTCCCGGTGTCGATTTCCCGGAAGCCTTCGTGCGACGACTCCACTCGCATACGGACGGACTGCCGCTGTTTCTCGTCAACGTGATCGACGATCTGACCACGCAAGGTGTCCTCGAGCCTTCGGCCGCGGACATGCCGATCGGCACTTTTCAGGTCCCGGAGAATCTCGCGGGCGTGATCGAGAAGCAGATCGCGAGGCTGCCGGACGAGCTGCGGACGATGCTCGAGGCGGCGAGCGTATGCGGTGTCGAATTCCGGCCCGGCACGGTCGCCGACGCGCTCGAGCGCGATGCCGGGTGGGTCGACCAGCGCTGCGACGAACTCGCTCGCCTGCAGCGGTGGTTGCGCCCGGCGGACGTGGGACGTCTGCCCGACGGTTCGCTCGACGCGCGGTACACCTTTCGCCATGCGCTCTACCGGCACGTGTTCCATCAACGCATCGGCGCGTTGACCAGAGCGCGACTGCATCGTCGCATCGCACTGTCGCTCGAACGCAGCCGCGAATCCGGCGTCGCGGTGGCCGCAGCCGAACTGGCCACGCATTTCGAGCAGAGCCTCGACGTGCCCGCGGCGCTTCGTTACTACGCCGAGGCGGCCCATGGCGCGCTGAGACACGTCGCGCCCACGGAGGCGGTAAATCTCACCTCGCATGCACTGGAACTGCTGAAGCATATCCCTGAAAGTGCTGCACGCATGGAGCTGGAGCTGCCGATCGTGGCGGCGCGAGCGGCCGCCTGCACGCAGTTGCTGGGTCTCGCGTCGCCGGAGTCCGTCGCCGCTTACGAGCGTGCCCATGCATTGGGCACCGTGTTGCCGCCCACGGGGCCACGGGCGCTCGAGATGACGGGGTTGGGTTGGGTGCTGCAGATCCGGGGCGAGTTCGACCGCGCGCGAGCGGTGGCCGGGCGCACCTTCGCCTTGGCCGACAGCCGTGGCGACCAGGTGCTGTACGTGTGCGCCTCGAATCTGATGGGGTCCATCGAGGCCAACCAGGGGAATCTGATCGCGGGCCGCAGGCACATGGAGGAAGGGCTCGCGGTCTTCTCCGGCCTGGGCGAGCGCCTGGGCGAGTTTCCGAACGTGGTCGACACCGGCGTCGCGATGGGCGCGCGCCTCGGCCAGGCGCTATCGCACCTGGGCCATCCGGATCAGGCACGAACGCAGATGGATGCCGCGCTGGCGCGAGCCGATGCGCTGCGCCAGCCGTTTGCGCGCATGCTGGCGCTCATCTTCGCGGGCACGCTGGAAGTGTGCTTCGAACGCATCGCCCATGTGCAGGCCTGCGCGGAGGCCTTGCAGCAAACGCTGGACGATCATTCCTTCGTCCAGGGTGTGGGCCCCGCGCTATGGATGCGAGGCTGGGTCCTCGCGCACGGGGGGCAGCCCGACGCCGGTTACACGCTGATCCGGCAGGGCTATGAAGTCCACGCCCGCCAGAGCATGTGGAGCAACGCGGCGTCGGTCCTGGGCCATGCAGCGGAAGTGCTCATTCTCGCCGGGCGCTGGTCCGAGGCGCAGGCACAACTCGACGAAGCGCTCGCACTGGCCCATCGCATCGACGAGCGGCTCTACCTGCCCGACCTGCATCTGTTCGGCGCCCGGATCGCTCTCGGGCAGGGTCGGCACGAGGATGGGCGTCGCGCGATGCACGCCGCCCTCGACGAAGCGCGCTCCCAGCGGGCGCTGTGGTTCGAACTGAAAGCGTTGGTGGCGCTATGCGAACTCGACGATGCTGCACAGGCGGACTTCGCGGAATTGAAGGATGCGCGCGCCCGCCTTCAGGAAGGTTCGGACCTGGCGCTGGTCACGAAAGCGGATCGCCTGCTGCGCGTACCGCTCAGGTAGCCGGCTGCTCCTCGATCGCATCCACGCGGTCGGGATAGAAGGCCAGGTGGTCCTTGATACCGGCGACGGCAGGGAAGGGCAGTTCATAGGTCCACACCGCATTCGCCGACCGTTGTCCGCCCGCGGGGATGCTGTAGTACGCGCAGTCGCCTTTGTACGGGCAGTAGGTGGTGTGGTCGGTTCGTTCCAGCAACGACATGTCGACGTCCTTGCGTGGGATGTACTGGACCGCCCGCATCGAAGTCTCGCGCAGCGTCAGTGCGTTACGGGTATCCGCGATGACGTTGCCTGCCACGCGGACGACCACGCGGGCAGGGTTCGGCTCGATGGTGATCGGATGATCGGGTCCGGGCGATTTCACTGGTTTGGCACTCATGGTCTCGCATCTTTCCCTTGGGGTGGGCGATCAATTCCGACCCGCGATGCCGAAGGCCGCGTCTCTGACGTCTTGCTCCCACAGCTCGTAGTAGCCGACGATCTTTCCTTCCTTGATGGTCATGCGCGCCAGATAGGTCGACTCGTAGGCGCGCGCAGTGGCGGGCACATACGCACTTGCCTTGTACGCCAGGAAGAAGACATTCGGGTACAGCGTCGGGAACAACCTCAGATCACTGAACGTCCAGTTGCTCGCGGTCGACGGCAACGTGCGCAATGCCTGCGTGATCGCTGTCCGGCCTTCGAGCCGGCGCAACGCATCGTCACCGTACGGATACTCGAACACCGCATCCTCGGCCACGAACCGGTGAAAGGCAGATCGGCCGGCATCTTCGGCCGACCAGTTTGCGAGATAGGCGGTCGCGAGGGCCAGGGCCTCGTCCTGCTGCTGTTGCGTCGCGATGCCCGGAATCGCCGGGTCGGCGGGAAGCGTGGAAGCCCGTGGTGCCGATTGCGCCTGCGCGTTGGGCGCGCCGACCAGGGCCGCCGCCACGACCACGGAGGCAGCCACACCACGGATCGTGCGGCCGGTGATCAACGCCATCCTGCTTTGTCGATTGCTCATGTTGAATCTCCTATACTGGAACGATCATTCTGATCGGGTCAAAAAAAATCTCACCGCTCGAGCGCGGCGAGCGCGACGTCCACGACGTCGTTCAGCACCTTCTTGTCACGGGTCGCCTTGGCCGTCACCGACAGGCCGTTCATCGTGTTCATCAGGAATCGGGCGAGTTGTACCGGCGAGCGTTCCGCGGAGATCTCGCCCGCTTGCTGGGCGCGAACGAGAAGCCCGGACATCGCCGCCTCGAATTGCCGCGCGTTGGCCGAGCAGACCTGCGCCACCGCTTCGTCATGGCCCGCCAGTTCCGTCGCGGTGTTGGCCATGAAACAGCCCTTGCAGTCTTCGCTCACAAGACCATCGACGAAACCCTGGAAGAAGTCGCGCAGGACTTCGCTGGCAGACCCTTCCCGCTCGAGCAGCTTGCGAAAGGGGGCTGCCTGGATCTCGCGATAACGCTCCAGCGCCGCCAGGAACAACTGGTCCTTGCCGCCATAGGTGTCGTACAGGCTCTGCCGGTTCACGCCGAGGTGCTCGACCAGGTGCTGGATGCTGGTGGCGTGATAACCCTGATGCCAGAACAGGTCCATGGCCTCGTCCAGCGCCGCGTGCTTGTCGAACTGTTTGGTTCGTACCATGGGTGGCATTGAGCCACATCTGGAACGATCGGTCAAGAACTATTTGCCCCACACCAGGTGGACCCTCCCGATCGGAGCGATCTGGTACCGCTGCGCGGCGACCGATCGTGATGAAATCCGCTCACCACGTCGCCGAAGGGAAACACCATGATCCAGGATCATCGAACCTCTCGAAAGGCGCCGGCATGTCGTCGCTGACCCCGTATGTAGTGCCGCTCACCGTTCTGGCCGCCGTCGGGTCCGGACTCATCGGCGGATTGCTGTTCGTCTTTTCGAACACGGTGATGAAGGCGCTCGCGAGGCTGCCGCCGGAGCAGGGCATGACGGCGATGCAACACATCAACGTCATCATCGTCAATCCGATGTTCCTCTCGGTTTTCCTCGGCACCGCGCTGCTTTGCGCCGCACTCGTCGTTTGCGCCCTGCTGGAATGGCGTGGCGCGGCGGCACCGTGGCTGCTCATCGGAGCGGGCGCGTATCTCGTCGGCACTTTCGGCGTAACGATGGTCTTCAACGTGCCGCTGAACAACGGGCTGGCGGCAATCCGGGTGTCTGACGGCAATGCCACGGAGGCCTGGCCGGCCTACGTCGCTCCGTGGCTGCGCTGGAACCACGTGAGAACAGTCATGTCGGTCATTGCGGCGCTGTTACTTACCTATGCGGCAACCCTCCTTCGCAACATGACGCCCTGATCCGGTCACGCCAGCTCACCGCGCCTGCTTCCATCGATCCACTCCATTTCGAGGACAAATCACCATGCAGAAGATCACGCCGTGCCTCTGGTTCAACTTCAACGCCGAAGAGGCGGTCAATCACTACATGACCATCTTCAAGGACTCGGCCATCCTCGAAGTGTCGCGCTACGGCGATGCCATGCCCGACCTGAAGGGCAAGGTGCTCACGATGCGGTTCAGGCTGCAGGGTAACGAGTTTCTCGCGCTCAACGGCGGGCCGCAGTTTCCCTTCACCGAAGCGATCTCCCTGTCGGTCGATTGCGTCGATCAGGCCGAAGTGGACACGCTCTGGGCCAAGCTGCTGGAAGGGGGAACCCCGTCCCAATGCGGCTGGCTCAAGGACAAGTTCGGCCTGTCGTGGCAGCTCGTCCCGACGGCGCTGATTCCGTTGATGAAGGACCCCGACCCGGTGCGAGGGCAACGAGTGTGGGGGGCCTTGATGAAGATGCAGAAGATCGACATCGCGGCATTGCAGGCGGCGTACGAGGGCAGGTAGCCGGCGGTGTCGCGATCTCCGGTGCACGTCACGGGCGTCGCGGACTTTCCATCAAGTCCGGGAGACGCCCGATCAAGTCCGTGCATCGCACCCCGGCAACGACGGACGTCCGAGCAAGTTCCAGCGACGCGGGGTCAAGCATCCGGCCGGGCAACCCACGAGAATGCCTGCACCAATCGGAACAGGATCGCTCGAGGTTACGATGAACATGGTCGACATGCGCGGATGCAGCATTTCCGGTGCGGCACCCGCCGGCCTGGAAGCCTACGAGCACGCCTTCGCGGCCTTCCAGGGCTGGCGACGCGGTGCCGAAGGGCATGTCGCCGAGGCGTTGCGGGAGGCGCCCGAATTCGTCATGGCCCACGTGCTGCAAGCCTGGTTGATCCTGTGCAGTCGTGATCCCCGGGGCGTCCAGGCGGCGCGCCCGGTACTGGCGCGCGCAATCGGGCTGCCGGCCAACGAGCGCGAGCGACTGCACCTTGCCGCGATCTCCGCGGCGCTCGCCGACGACTACCAATGCACCGAGGCGAGGCTCAGCGAGGTGTTGCGTTTGCAGCCGCGCGACGCGCTCGCGCTTCAGGTCGCGCATTCGCTCGACTACCTCACGGGCCATGTCGTCCGCATGAACGAACGCGTGAAGGCAGTGCTGCCTGCCTGGTCGAAGGAAATGCCCGGCTACCATGCCGTACTGGCCATGCATGCCTTCGGTCTCGAGGAGTGCGGCGAGTACGACGCAGCCGAGCAGAAGGCCCGCGAAGTGCTCGCCCTGAACGCGTTCGATGCGCGCGCGCATCACGTGATGGCCCATGTCTTCGAGATGACTGGACGCGCGGACGCAGGTGCGCGCTGGCTGAACGACCACGTCGGGAACTGGAGCGCAGAGACTGTCGTCGCCACGCACTGCTGGTGGCACCTGGCCCTGTTCCATCTGGCACAAGGCGAGCTCGATCGCGCAGTGGCGTTGTACGACGCGCGTGTGCGAGCCGGGCAATCCGGGGAAATTGCCGATCTGATCGATGCCTCCGCGCTGCTATGGCGGATTCAACTGCGTGGCGGAGATGCCGGAACGCGGTGGGCCGAATTGGCCGCCGCCTGGGCTCCACACATCGACGACGGCTTCTGCAGCTTCAGCGATCTCCACGCGACGCTGGCATTCGTGGGCGCGCGCGACTGGCATCGCGCGCAGCGCCTCGAGCGGGCGCTGGCAAGAGCCCAGGCTCTGCCGACGCGCCACGGCGAGACCACGCGGCAGGTCGGCCTGCTCGCGTGTCGCGCGCTGATCGCATTCGGCCATGGAGATGACAGCCTCGCGATCACCCTGCTCGCGAGCCTGCCGGCAGCGGCACACCGATTGGGTGGCAGCCAGGCGCAGCGGGACGTACTGCATCTGACGCTGCAGCACGCCATTGGACGCGTTCGCCAGCCGACGCGCAGCGTCCGCGCCGGCAGCGCTCACTGGTCCATCGCCTGACTAGAAGGCCGCCGCAGGTACCTTCGGCATCTTCGCGATGATGCAGGCCGCCACGATGTTGGCGCCGATGCTGGCAAGGATCGGAATCGTGTAGCTGTGACTGAGGTCGAAGGCGAATCCGGCAGCACTCGGGCCGACCAGCGTGCCGACCGCCACGCTGGTGTAGAGAACGCCGATGATGCCGCTGACGTTGCGACCGCCGAAATAGTCCATCGTCAGTGCCGGGAGGACCGCGACGAACCCGCCGTAGAACACGCCGTACACGAACGCAAACACCGCGAGGGTCCAGAGACCGGTCGACGCCGCCCACACCGCCAGGGCGAGCGCCATGCCGATGAACATGGCGAGCAGCGCAAGCTGGCGACCCATCCGGTCGGCCAGGCCGCCGAGAAGAAAGCGCCCCGCGGTGCTGCCGATGCCGATCACGCCCAGCAGCAGCACGGCGGAAGTCTGCGGAATACCGTGATCCAATGCGTACGGAACTAGGTGCACGAACGGGATGAACAGACCGAAGGAACAGGCCACGCAGGCGACGTAGAGACCGACGAACGGCCTCGATGTGATCGCATTCCTCACGGAGAAACCTTCCGCCTGTGCCGAAGGTGGGCGGGATTGCACGGGGTCGCCGTCGGGACCGAGCCCTCGATCGCGCGGATCGTTCTCGATCAGCAGGGCCATGCCGACGCCGACGATCGTGACCAGTCCGCCGAGAATGAGGTAGGCGTTGCGCCAACCCGCGTACTCGATGAGCGCCGATGCCAGCGGCGGCAACACGAGCGTCCCGACGCCGATCCCGCTGACGGCGAGACCGGATGCGAACCCGCGTCGTCGAACGAACCAGCGCTGCACGGCGCCCACGGCGGGCACGTAGGAAAAGCCGACGCCCAGGCCGACGCCCAGCCCATAGGCGACATACACCTCGATGAGGCTGCGAGCCATGCTGGCGGCCGCCAGGCCTGCACCCGTGAAGATCATCCCGACGATGGCCATTCGGCGAGAGCCCCACCGATCGGCCAGCGGACCGCTCACGACGCCCAGCGCGAAGTAGAGAAATCCGGCCAGCGAGAAAACGAGTGACACCGAGCCGCGAGAAGCGGCGAAGTCCGTCTGCAACGAGGCGACGAAGGCACTGAAGGTGTAAGCGCTCCCGAAGCCCGCGAACATGACCGCAAAGGCGGCGGCCACCACGAACCAGCCGTAGAACACCGGCCGCTTGATCGTAGCGGTCTCGCTAGCCACGAAGACCTGCCCTGCCTCCGGCGCCACTCGCATCCTGAGCCATCGTTCGCACTTCTCCTTCGCTTGACGCCCGCATTCTCCACGACAATCGGCCGTCACGTTTAATGCTACGATGAACCATGACCGACGCTCCCGACATCAGCCGTATCGCGAGCCTGCTGGCCGATCCGGCGCGCGCGTCCATTGTCTGGACGCTGATCGACGGCACGACGCGCCCGGCGGGTGAACTGGCTTTCGCGGCCAATGTCTCCGCCCAGTCGGCCAGCGCGCATCTCGCGAAGCTCGTGGAGGGTGGCTTGCTGGCGTCCGAAGCGCAAGGGCGTCATCGCTACTTCCGCATCGCAAGTGCCGAGGCGGCCAGGCTGATCGAGAGCCTGGCTTCGTTCGGGGCATCGGTCCGTCCGAGGGCTCCTCGTCATCCGCCGATCGTTCGAGCCATGCCCAGTGAGTTCCTCCACGCGAGAACCTGCTACGACCACCTGGCCGGAGAAATGGCGGTCGAGGTTTGCGGTGCGATGCTTCAGAGACGATGGCTGGTCGCGGATGGACAGGTATTCAAGCCCACGCGCCTGGGACGCGAGAAACTGGCCGTGCTGGGCATCGATTCGAGCCATCAACACACGGGTCGAAGAGCATTCGCGCGCGGTTGCGTGGACCTGACCCAACGCCGCCCGCATCTGGCCGGCGAGTTGGGCGCGGCCTTGCTGGACCTCTACGTTCGCGAGGGCTGGGTCCTGCGCACACCACGTTCTCGCGTGGTCACCATCACGCCGAGAGGGCACGAGGCGTTCAGGCGAAAACTGGGCATCTCGACGTAGCGTTTGCCCATCGCGCGACCACGCCGGCGCGACGAGGCTACCGAAGCCGCCATCGCACCTGCGCGTCGCTCTCGCGCATTCCAGCGCGAGAGCGGCTCACTGCCCGCAACCTGGCGAAGGCGCCGGGTGGGGCGGGAGCAGCAATGGCCAGGGTCGACTCTCTCAGTACTCGAGATCCATCTTGACCGTTGCTACGCCACCCTTGCCGGATTTCCACGTGCCGGTGCCCTTGGCATTCGCAAACTTGCCGGTGCCGCCGATGAGGTTCACGGTACCTTCACCCACCGTGTACTTGGCTCCATCCTCCGCGACGACCCTGAGCTTCCCTTGATAACTGTAGAAGGACTTGTCGCCGTTCTTGTGGGTGCGGATGGCGTAGCCGGATACGGTTCCATTGCCGGCGATGAGATCCGACTGCGAGTAGTTGAGCACCGGGACTTCGTTCCAGTCCGGGTCGGAACTGGCTGTCATGTCCTGGCGGGTGGCTTGAATGATCTCGTGATCCGGCCTGTCGCCCGGCGATGCCGCAGTCCGTGACAGGACGGCCCCCATATGGTTGTCGTACGTGAGGCTCTTCTTCTCGGCAGCCACCGTTGGAGACACGAGCGCAAGGACGACCGCCAAAGCCGTCAAGCTTGCGGAAGCATGGGAAAGAGGTGTCTTCATTGCGTCCTCCCTTTGTCGGTTCACTACGGAACGGCAAATGAATATGCTCCCTACGCACTTACAAATCGCTTACGAATGTCCTCAGGAATCGGAAGCTGCGGATGACATGGCGTCTGTGCCCGACAGCGTGACGGGGCGGATTCCTACAGGAAGGGCGAGGCGCCTCGCCTAGGATCACAATCCTGCCTCGCAGCAATCAACATCCGGGGCGCCACGAAGAGCGCTGCGGGATGTCGTGGCAACGGACAAGGCCTCGCGCCGAGGTGGATTTCACAGATGACGGTCAAGGACCTTTGGGGTCTGATCAAAGCGGCCACGTCGGGTTGGGTCGACGACTACGCCCAGAGCATGGGCGCAGCCCTCGCCTACTACACGATGTTCTCGATCGCGCCGCTGCTGCTGATCGTGATTTCGATCGCAGGTCTCGTTTTCGGTGAGGAAGCCGCACGCGGCGAAATCTTCGCCCAGCTCGAAGGCATGCTGGGCGCGCCCGGGGCTCTTGCGATACAAGGTTTGCTCGAAAGCGTACGAAGGCCGGCCGAGAGTCTGACCGCCACGGCGTTCGGCGTCGTCTTGTTGATGATCGGCGCGACTTCCGTCTTCGGCGAACTGCAGGATGCGCTCGATCGCATATGGCGTGCGCCGGGCAGAGCCGGGCAATCCGGCTTCTGGAACTTGATCCGCGCCCGTCTCCTGTCCTTCGGCATGATTCTCGGTATCGGCTTCCTGTTGATGGTGTCGCTGGTGGCCAGCGCCGCATTGGCCGCCTTGGGGAAGTGGTGGGGCCCGGTATTCAGCGACTGGACGGCGGTGGCGAGCATCATCGAGCTCGGGACGAGCTTCCTTCTGGTCACCCTCGTGTTCGCGATGATCTACAAGACGATTCCGCGCGTCAGCATCGACTGGAAGGACGTGTGGATCGGCGCGGCGGTCACCTCACTGCTGTTTACGGCCGGCAAATTCCTGATCGGTGTCTACATCGGCAGGAGTGGCATCGCTTCCGGCTTCGGTGCCGCTGCGTCGCTGGTCGTGGTACTGGTGTGGGTCTACTACTCGGCCCAGATCTTCTTGCTGGGTGCCGAGTTCACCTGGGCGTACGCGCACAAGTTCGGATCGCGCAAGGACGTTGCGTCGGAAGACGCCTCCGTCGCGCTCCCGGTCGCGACGCCATCGTCGAGCCTCGATGCAGTTGCCTCGCGCTGAGTGAACGGCAACACGCGAACATCAGCCGGCCGATACACCGGATTGCACGAAACAGTGCACTATTCATTTCACTCGGGACGCGTCCCTGCAATCCGGCGGCGATGCGTCATCCCACCCGCGAACCAAGGAGAGCACCATGAATTTCTTCAACAAGATTCTCGAGAAACTCGGTATCGGCCGCGCGGCCGCCGCGCCTGCCCCGCCAGTCGCCACCGCGCCCAGGGGCCCGGCTGCGCCAGCCGCACCGCCGCCGCCCCAGCCGGTCACGGTCGTCGATGTGGTCTCGCAACTGGAGAAGCGCGCGGCAGCGAACCCGCAGAAGCTGAACTGGCGCACTTCCATCGTCGACCTGCTGAAGCTCCTCGATATCGACAGCAGCTTCGGGGCGCGGAAGGAGCTGGCCACGGAGCTGGGCTGCCCGGCGGACCTGATGGGAGATTCGGCGAAGATGAACATCTGGCTGCACAAGACCGTGCTCGCGCGCATCGCTGCGAACGGTGGCAATGTGCCCAAGGATCTGCTGGACTGACCAGCGGGCGAAGCGACTCACTCGAGCGAGCAGCGGCTACCAGGCGGAGGCGAGCACGAAACCGCTGCAAGGCGGTCTGGGTCCTTCCCGACAGCGACGCCGTGACGTTCAGGCCGAGGCCGATTCCTTCTCGACGCTATCGAAGAACGCGGAGCCGCCTCCACGTTTCTTGGCGAGGTACATCGCGGCGTCGGCGTTTCCGATCAACTCCTCTCCGATGGCCGCGTCGGTCGGATAGACGGCAATCCCGATGCTTGCCTTCACGACAAACTGCCAACCACCGACAGCGATGGGCTTGGCAATGTTGTCGGAGACCAGACCGGCGATTCGTTCGATGTTCTCCTTGCCTTGCGGATTCACCAGCAAATAGAGGAATTCATCGCCGCCATTGCGGCATACCGTATCCTCGTCGCGTGCGTGCAGCGACAGTCGTCTGGCCACCTCCTTCAACACCGAATCTCCAGCGGCGTGCCCGTGCGTGTCATTGATCATCTTGAATCCGTCCAGGTCGAGGAACATGACCGCCAGCGTCCAGTCATGGCGCTCCGCCAGGGATATCGCATTCGATAGCCGATCGTCGAAGAGGTCTCGATTGGGCAACCCCGTCATGGAGTCGTGCATGGCCCGTCGACGGGCGTCTTTCTCCTCTATCTGAGAAATCGCCAGGGCGGCCTGGGTGTCTGCCAGCACTTCCTCCGACCGGGCCAATGCGAGTTCGGTCTTTTCCAGATCTTCGATCCCCTGGGCCAGCGTTTCGGTGACTTCATGGAGGTCGTCGGCGGCCTCCTGCACCTGGCTTTCGACCGCCGTGCTGGCCAGCAGCGTCTTGTGCGCCGACAGCAAGGTCGTCCCGCCCGCGATCTTTTCCTTCACGATTTCATTGGCGGTAGCCAGATCCTCCGCGCAGGCCTCCACCTTCGCCTTCACTTCGTGGCTTTGCTCCAACGCCAGGTCCAATGCATCCGGAGTGTCGGTGCGACCTGCTTTTGCATCTCGATCTGGTGTCATGGAATGCCTTCGATGGTCTTGATGTGGCCGAATCGGGATCGGTCGGCCAAGTGGCGGATCTGCACCGGCACCTGAAGGAGCATTGTAGGCCTCGACCATTTTCGAAGGTAATCGTCACGCAATTGACCTGGGCCACGATCTGCGGCGGTCAACCCGCCGGATTCGGATACCGCTGCTGAATCCGACCGATCTCCTCCAGCGTTTCCTTGTCGAGGACGAACTGCGCCGCTGCGATGTCTTCTTCCAGCTGTGCCATCGATGTCGCCCCGATGATCGATGCACCGAGGAACCAGCGGCTGGCCACGTAGCCCAGCGCCAGCTGCACCAGTGATATCCCTCGATGCCTGGCGAGCAATGCATACGCTTCCACCGCCTCCGGAACCATCGCTTTGCGAAAACGCGCGCCGAGCGAGTCGAATAACGTGAAGCGCCCGTCCGCGGGCTTCGCACCGCCTCGATACTTGCCGGAAAGAATGCCCGCTGCGAGTGGGCTGTAGGCCAGCAGCGACATGTTCTGCCGGAACAGGGTTTCGGCGAGATCGTTGTCCACGTTGCGCGAGAGCAGGCTGTAGCTGTTCTGCAGCGTTACCGGCCCGGGCGCGCCCAATTCACGCGCCGCACGCCAGAACTCGCACACGCCCCAAGCGCTCTCATTGGAAAGACCGTAGTAGCGGATCTTGCCCGCCTTGATCATCGCGGCCATGCCCTCGACCTGTTCGTGGATCGAGGGGCCGCCCGACTTCTCCTTCGACGGGTCGAACTCGGTGGCACCGAAGTTCGGCACGTTCCGCTGCGGCCAGTGGATCTGGTACAGATCGATGTAGTCGGTCTGCAGCCGCGCGAGGCTGGTGTCCACGGCTTCCGCGATCACGTCCTTCGTCAGATCCGTGCGTCCGCCGCGGATCCAGTCGCGGCGGCCGGGCCCCGCAACCTTGGTGGCGATGATGAGCCGATCCCGCCGCTGCTTCGCAAGCCAGGTGCCGAGGTACTTCTCGGTGAGCCCCTGCGTCTGCGCGTTCGGCGGCACCGGATACATCTCCGCCGTGTCGATGAAGTTGATGCCCTGCGCGACCGCGAAGTCGAGTTGCTCGTGGGCCTCGGCTTCGCTGTTCTGCTGTCCCCAGGTCATGGTCCCGAGGCAGACCTTGGACACGTTCAGATCGGTGCCGGGGAGCGTGAGGGTTTGCATGGCAAGCTCCGAGTCGATGACGAAGGCCGCAGCGTAGCGGAAAGCGGACACCGGCATCCGGGCCGACGCGAACGAACGAGCATCCTTCGCGTCCGCGCGCTAACCTGACGTCCGGGCACCTCGTCCTTGCCGGTGCCGGACAACAACGAACGGGAGGAATCATGCTGCTGAGAACACGCACGTTGCTGGGCACGATGGTGGTCGCGCTCCTGGTATCCGGCGCCTGGGTGGCCGGGACTCTGCATTCGAACTCGACCTTCGCGGACACCGGTGGCAAGACGATGAAGGTCTTGCGCCTCTACACGGGTACCGACGGCAAGTCTCACTTCGAAGACCTGCAGGTGCCGCTGAAGGACGGCGGCAAGGTCGGTTTCCTGTCGGAGAAGATCCGCGCGACCGGCATCCTGTTCCGCGAGACGGAGGGCGACTACAACTACGATTTCCACACCGCGCCGCGACGGCAGTACGTGATCAACCTGCAGGGCGAGGTCGAGATCGAAGTGGGCGACGGCACCAAGCGCATTCTGCGTAGCGGCGAGATACTGCTGGCGGAAGACACGACGGGCCAGGGGCACATCAGCCGGGCGGTCGACGGCAAGCCGCGGAAGTCGTTGTTCGTTACCCTGGAAGAGCAGTAGGTCGGTTGAAATGCCCGGTAGGTCTCAGGCGCCCAGGAGCTCGCCGATCGGCTTCAGGTCCTCGACGCGGTCGCAAACGGACTTGACGACCATCAGCACGGGCACGCCGAGCAGGAGGCCCGAAATACCCCACAACCATCCGAAGAGCAGGACCGCCACGAACACCACGAAAGGGCTCATCCGGCTGGCGCGGCCCATCCACCAGGGCGCCAGCAAATTGCCAAACACCGTGTGAATGGCGAATGAGCTCCCGCCAACCGCGAGCGCCATTTCCAACGAGCCGAACTGCACCAGGCCAAGCAGCGCCGAGCCGGCACCGACCACGATGGCACCGACGTAGGGGATGAGGTTCGTGACGCCGGCTACAACCCCCCAAACCGCTGCCTGATTCAAACCGAGCAGGTAGAACACGAACCACGTGGCGAGGCCTACAAGAATGCTGACAGCGACCTGAACCAGCAGGTACTGCTGAATCTGCCCGGTGATTTCGTTCAGGGTCTCGATCGTCACTTTCTTCTGGCTCAGCCTGGGGCCGGCGAGCTTGACCATCTTTCGCCGAAAGCTGTTGTCTGCCGCGAGCAGAAAGAGGGCGACGAAAAACACCACTGCCACCTGGCTCAGGAATACCAGTACGCCGAGCGTACCGGTCCAGACGTACGGACGGACGTCGAAGTGAGACCTTTCGACGACCACGCGAGGTGGGGCGATGCCGGGTGACCGCCGCACGGTGGCGTTCGCGGAGTCTCGTGCGTGTGGAGTCGCAGCCGTATCGGGTTGCGCAACGGCTTCGAGGTCAGTAGCGGCCGCCTGGACTTTGTCGATCGTCGAGGCCGTCCCTTTCTTTCCGGCCGCAAGTTGCCGCAACTTCTGTGTCACTTGTGGCAACGTGTCGATCAGGGCGTCGGCCTCGTCGCTCAGGGACCACGCGGACAGTGCGATCGCAGCTACCAATGCCGTGAGAAGAAGCGCCGCGCCCGCCACACGCGGAATCCCCCACCGCGAAAGGCGGCCGACGATGGGCGAGAGCGCGTAGCTCAGCATGATCCCGAAGAGAAGCGGGACCAGCACTCCCTTCGCCCAATGCATGGTAAAGAGAGTGGCGATGACCGCGAGGATCCCCAGGGAGGCGCTGCGCACATCCACCGGCATGTGCAACAACACCTGCGGCTGCGCCGGAAGGGCGAGGCGCGGCTCGGACTCGAGGGGAGTTTCTTCCGGCTTGTCGGTCACGTTGCTTGCAAGACCCTGTTGCTCCAGGGAGGAAGGTCGCAGCGTGCGACTACGCGTCCACCTGATCGAAGTAACGGACGCTGATGCCGCCTTCAAGCATGCCGACGATCTCCGTCAAGGCGCCTGTTTCGGTGCGCCAGGCGAGGTAGCGTTCGTAGTGCGCTTTCGTATCCCAGTACTCGACGAAGACGAACGTCTGTCCGTCGTCGGCACACGTGTACGCCGTGATGCCCCGGCAGCCGTCGTATGCGCGGGTATCGGGAAAGAGCGGCGGCAACGCCGCCTTCATACGCTCGACCGCCTCTGCCTTTGCCTTGAGTTCGAGCAACACCATGATGGGCATGACAATATCGTCCTGTCGTTACGTGAATTGGAAGGGGTCATGAAACAAGAGAGCGCAAGTCATGCGCCACCGCACCAGCACATTACAGTGTACTTGCAGGGCTTGGCCCTACTGTTGCCGTCGGCGAGACCGAACCCCCGGATCACTCTGGAGTTGGAGTTGACCCGCTTTCGTGGAGACCTGATTCTTGTGAAGGAAGGAGTCTGCGTATGAAGCGCGCGCCTCCAACACAAGGCGGCGGAGGGGAGGCGCAGGGTCTTCCGGTGTGTACTCGAAGCCGGCGAACTGGCCGCAAAGTATGCGGGCCTCGAGGCCAAAATCGTTGGCGAGATCAAGGCCTTCTGGGAAGGCGATGTCGACTCCGTGAAGCTGAACCTGCGCCGCTATGGCACGCGCGGATGGCAGCGACGCAAGCGGAAGTTCGACAGCGATTTCGGTGGACATGCGTGTTTCCGAGGCCTACCGTTTGAGTTGAGCCGACCGTGGCGGCCAGGGTGCCTTGCCGGAGCGGGTCGCCTCGAGTGAAGGGTTAGGCCTCATTCGTCTGTGCGTGAGACGAGAATCTGCTTGCCTTCGGGCCCCTTTTAAGGGCCCTGCTTTCTTCTCAAAGGCCGCGGACCCGACAAACATGGGATTGCGGGCCACATATCGGGGGCTAGACTCGACGTTGGTCACGTGCATGACACCGCATAGATCAGTGAAGTAAGGCAGGTTCGATCACTTGTCCGGGTTGGAGTGAATCTATGGCTAAGCTCGTTTCCTATGTGCTGCTTGCCATCTTGGCGATGGCCGGATGGAGTTCTCCAGCCCTAGCCCAGCTAGTGCCGGGCGGCGACGCCCGGGTCGTCTGCCAAGTGGTCGAAGGCGGAATTGCCGTCCAGGAATCCGGCGGCGTATTTCCCCTCGGTCCGGCGTCCTGCAATTTGCCCTCGTTCGCGGAAGCATCGATCGCCACCCAGCCATTTGTCTTGCTGACGGCCCAGGTCAACGCGGGCCTGGTCGGCTCAAGCCAGCGGAACGCCGCGGTGGCGGTCGTGGCGCTGGAGTACTGGTTCACCGTGACCGGGGGGACGCCTGGCGATCTCGTGCCGATCCTGGTGCATACCCAGATGACCACCGACGTCACCCCGTCCCTGGACCCCAACAACGCCAACAGCGCTTCGGCCAACGTCAACCTGTTTGGCCTGTCGGGACCGGACGGCGGCATCATTAGCACCGGACCATTCGCCGCGGCCTGTTCCATGTCGCCTGGCCCCGCCTCCTGCTCCGACGAATTCGAGGGCAATCTCGAATTCACCATGGCTTCCGGTACGACCGGGCTGGTTTACATGCAGATCATCGTCGGTGCCAGCGCCAATTCCGGCGGCGCCGCCTCGGCGTCAATCGACCCGTTCATTTTCGTCGATCCGCTGTTCGCGAACGCCGCTGACTACTCGATCACGGTGAGCGACGGCGTGGCCAATGCCCCGCCCGTGAGTGGTGTGCCCGAACCGGGCGTTTGGGCGCTGTTGCTTGCGGGCCTCGGCGGCTTGGGCGTCACACTACGGCGCCGAGTCAGCAACTTGGCATAGAGTGGGCACGACCATGACGGCTAGATGGAGCATTGTCAAGGTGGTGGACAGCGACAGGGTGTTTGTGAGGCCCAACGTTTGACATGAGCGGCGGGCCAAAGGGCGCGAAGCGGCCTTTGGAACGTCCGCTCGATGAAATGGTTAGGCGGCGGCTTGCGGTAGGTGAGCAAGGCTTACCCTTCCTTGGCTGAAGCGCGCATGGCTGACCGCGACGCTTGGATTTATGGCCTTCACCAATTGCTCGACGGACAGGGCGCTTGCGGGGCTCATGTTCCACCCGAGGATCAATCGCGCTATGCAGCCCTTCGGTATCTGATACGTGTGCAGTGGCCTATCAGACGTCTCATGGCTCTTGCACTCTGACAAGGGCAGCACAACGCGCACCTCTTGCTCGTAGCTCCAGTCCTGGAATTTGGCGAAGAACAGCGATCGATGCGATTGAGGATCGAACGTGACGCCGTATGACTCGCGCTGGTAGCTGATTGCCGTTGGTTGCCGAAGGACTCCAGTCTCATCACCAGGGAAGACCTTATCAAGGCCTTTGAACTCCACGGCTAGTCCAGCGGCATTGGCAGCGTAGTGTGCCCACATCGGAAGGGAGTCGAATCGCTTCGACAAGCAGAACAGACCGACCTTCGACGACATCTCTTGGGCCGTGTCGTTTAGCAGGCGTTCTAAGGTTGATATCGACTCGTAGAACGAAGAGTGCAAGAGGCGCGAGGCCTCTGACTTGGTCGCGGGCAGACGGACCGCCTGAAACTTGGGTGCGAGGGCCTGGAGCAGATGTCCTTGTTGGACTAGGTGGATCATGTCGTCGTCAGAGTAACCATTCGTACGCAGGCGCTCCAGGGAGTGGAGAACTGCCTCCTTGTCGAAGCCTGGTACAAGCTCGGACGGGTCGTTCAGTTCGGATATCGGCGTGAACTTGACCGTCCCATCGAGTATGAATCGCGCGGCTTCCGGGCTGCCGATGAACTTGTAGAGCGTGGACATTCTTGCGAAGGTGATTTCTGTGTACGGCGTCGCGCTGGGTATTTCCGCCACCTAACGAAAGAATTCACCCGACGACAACGGCAACGCCGTTGACGGGCGGGTGGAATGACGGGTTAGAACCATTTTGAAAGATAGGTGGATGGGGGGAGTACGACCGCAGCGAACGCCACTATTGATGCGACGCCAATGTATGGCATGAGAAGCCAGGACAGGAGTGCCGCCGGAACAGCGAAAAAGCATGCTCGCTTGAAGTTGAACGCGTAAGTGAACTTGCCGTGGCAGTGGGGACACGTTGGAATCTTGACAGAAGACGGGTATGGCACACCAACATGTCCCGAGCAATGAGGGCATTTCATCGCACTGGTTCTAACGTTTGAGTTCACCCGCGGACGGAAGCGGGCGAAGCTCGCTGTAGGCCGTCGGGTGCAACGAAGGGTTAGGTCTTAGGTCGGTACGGTTGGTAGTCATCGAACTCCCAATCGAGAAAGCGACCAAGCTTCGCTGCCGCGTGGTGAATATTGGCCGTGCCGAGCTTCGGAATCTACGGCATCCAAGGCACCATCTCCACCGTCCCCTTCGGTGCGAACGGAATCTCGATCAACCACAATCCGCCCGCCGTGTGTGCCTTGCGCACGGCGGCGCCGAGGTCCTTCGGTTCGACCCGCGAGGTCTTGGCGCCGAACGCATCGCCCAGCTTCAAAAAGTCCGGATTCTTGAGCGCCGCACCGATGTTGCGGCCGCCGAACACCCGATCCTGATACTGGCGAATCGCGCCGAAGGCATTGTCGTTGAACACGAGCACGATCAGGTCGAGGTTCTGGGCGCTGGCCGTCGCCAGCTCCTGAAGGGTGAAGAGGAATCCGCCGTCGCCGCAGATCGCCACCACTGGCTGTTTCGGGCAGGCGAGCTTCGCACCGATCGCAGCCGGCAGGGCATAGCCTAGCGTTCCGTACGTGCCGGGATGGATCAAGGTGCGTGGCAGATAGGTGTCGAGCATCAGCGGCATCCAGTAGCCGACCAATGTGAGGTCGTCCACGAAGATGGTGTCGTCGGGCAGCGCAGCGCGGAGATCCTCGATGATGCTCAGCACCGGTCCGGCGCGTTCCGCCAGGATGGCGCGCTTGCGTTGGCGGAATCCGGCTACGTCGAACCAGGAGGTGCGTGGCTCGGCTCCATCCAACTGGGCACTCAGCGCCTCGAGCACAAGTGCGGCGTCACCGACGATGCCCACTTCGACCGGCCGGCGCTGGCCGATCACGAGCGGGTCGATGTCCACCTGCACGATCCGCTGCGGAAAGCGCGCGCCGAGATTCCAGTCCGAGACCACGTCGATGCGTGACCCGACCACCAGCACGAGGTCCGCCTGCGTGAGCAACTCGTCGTACAGGTTGTATCGTCCCCAGCCGTCGCCCGCTGCGAGTGGATGCCGGTCGGAGATGGCACCTCTGCCGAATACGCTGGTCACCACCGGTGCGCCGAGCGCTTCCGCCACGCGCACCAGTGAGTCGGTCGCTTCCGCACTTTCGACTCCACCCCCCGCGAAGATGAACGGGCGCTTCGCCGACTTGAGTGCATCGACCGCGCGGTCGATGCTCGCCGGATCACCGGCGGGGCGGCTGTACCGCTCGGGCGGCAGCAGCTCGACGTCCGCCTCGCCACCTTGCACATCGAGCGGCATCTCGATGTACGACGGCCGCGGACGCTGGCTCCGCATCGAGCGCATCGCCTCGCGGATGATTTTCGGAACGTCGCCCGGGGTGGTCGCGCGGGTGGCATAGCCGCACACCGAAGCGGCCACGTTCACGGAGTTGGCTAGTTCATGAAAATACCCGCCTTCGCGTTCGAGCTGGGCGAGCGTGTTCTGCCCGCCGAACACCAGCATGGGGGCCGATTCCGAGTAGGCCATGCCCATGCCGGTGAGCGCATTGGTGAGGCCGGGCCCCGGCACCACGAAGCAGGCGGCGATCTTGCCCGAGGCGCGCGCGTAGCCGGCGGCCATCATCGATGCTCCCTGTTCGTGGCGTACCGTCACCACCTTGAAGGCCGGGTCGTCGTACACCCCGTCGAACAGGGCGCAATCGTGGGTGCCGACGATGCCGAAGATGTGATCGATGCCCTCGGCCTTCAGCGCCATCGCGACCGCCCGGCCGCCCGTCATGCGTTGCATGGTCTCTTCCCCTGTCGAGTTGTTGTTGTGGGCGCCAATATACTGGGAGTTGCCCTTGGTCCCACTTCTGCCCCCACCCTGACCCTCCCCCACGAACTGGCGTTCGCGGGGGAGGGAATGCAGTGCACCCCTTCCCCCACCTCTGGTGGGGGAAGGTTGGGATGGGGGCAGCGCAGCAGCATCGAACAATCCAAATAGACCACATGAACCCACCCCACACGTCCGACCCTTCAGCCGTCCACGAACTCGTCCTCGCACGCAACCAAGTTCGCAACGCCCTCGACCTGGAAACCACGGAACGATTGATCCGGTCGGTCACCGAGGCACGCGACGATCCAGCGGTCCGTGCCATCCTGCTGCGCGGCGAAGGCGAAGGGTTCTGCAGCGGCAGCGACGTCAAGGAAATGGCGCGAGCTTCGATGGCAGAGCGCGTGCGAGTCGCGGAGCGGAAGGGCACGTTGATGCGCGCCCTGGCCGGGATCGACAAACCGGTGGTTTGCGCCGTGCACGGCTTCGCGCTGGGCGGCGGGTTCATGCTGGCGATCGGATGCGATGCCGTGGTGACGGCTTCCGATGCGATTTGGCGGTTGCCGGAAGTCGAACTGGGTTTCTTTCCACCCTGGGGTATCGAGGCGCTGGTCCGGCGCGTCGGCATCGCGCGGGCGCGCTGGCTGGTTTGGGGGACGAATCCACTATCGGGAGACGAGGCGTTCCAACTCGGGCTTGCGGAATTGGTGGTGCCGGCCGAGCGGGTGCTGGAAGAAGCGCGAGCCGTGGCGATGCGGCTGGCGCACCTTCCGGCGGAGTCCGTGCAGTCGACCAAGCGGTTCTTTCGTGACGAAGTCCCGGTGCCGAGGCTCGACGATCGGGCACGGGGTGTCTATCGTGAGAACTGCGAGGCGGGGTCGGCGGCAGCGGCGTTCGCGCGGTTCGCGCGGAAGGTCGATTGAACAGGCCGACGTTACGTTTCCTTCGTTTTCCTTCCCGAAGGCTTGTGTCTGGCGTCCTTCGGCGTGACGAAGCCGATGGGACGGGACGTGACCTGAGGCGGTTGTACGAGCTGCCGGATCGCCTCCAGGATTCCGACAATGGCCTGGTCGTGCGAGGCGAGCTTCTGCTCCAGCTGATCGAACTTGGCGGTGAGCTCCGCATTCGAGGCGAGCATCTCGCGCAGACGCACGAAAGTCCGCATGATCGCCACGTTGACTGCAATGGCGCTCGCGCTGTGCAGCACCGAGGAAAGCATCGCCACGCCCTGCTCGGTGAAGACGTATGGCGCGTAACGGCGGCCACCGCGGCCTGCGTTTGAGATCACGGATTGTGATTTCAAAGACCGCCATTCGTCCGCTTCCAGCCGGAACATGAAGGCGTCCGGAAATCGCTCGGGATTGCGCTTCACGGCCTGAAGAAGCGCCCCGGTCGGTACACCGTAGAGGTCCGCCAGATCGGCATCGAGCATCACCTTCTGGCCGCGGACCAACAGGATGCGCGACAATATTCCGCGGCAATCACTGATCGACCGCACGGAGAAATGATGAATCATCGAGTGTTGCTGGCGGTGTGGGTGTTCGTGGCGTCGGCCTTCGCCGTGCACGCCGACGACAAATACCCCAGCCACACCGTGACCGTGATCGTCCCGCAAGCCGCGGGCGGTGCGAACGACGCGATCGCGCGCGTCATCGCCCAGAAACTGTCGGCGGTGATGAACCGGCAATTCCTCGTCGACAACCGGCCGGGCGCCGGCGGCAACATCGCCGCCTCGCTGGTGGCGAAGGCGCGGCCGGACGGCTACACGCTTTTCCTCAGCGCCAACAGCATGCTGGTCATCAACCCCGCGCTCTACCGCTCACCCGGGTTCGATCCGGTGAAGGATTTCGAGCCCGTTGCGCTCGTCGCCACGGCGGGCTATCTGATCGCGGCCAACCCGAGCTTTCCCGCGAATTCGATCAAGGAGCTGATCGCTTCGGCCAAGGCTTCGCCTGGCAAGATCCTGTACGGGTCCGCCGGGAACGGGACGATGAATCACCTGATCGGTGAGATGCTCAACAAGGCCGCGGGCATCGATCTCGTGCACGTGCCGTACAAGGCGGCGGCCACCGCAGCCTCGGACGTGGTGGGCGGGCAGATCCCGCTTGCGGTACTGAGCGTGCCGGTGTCCCTGGGGCTGGTGCAATCAGGCAAGCTGAAGGTGCTGGGCGTCGCCAACGAACAGCGGGTGGCTGCCTTGCCCGACGCGCCGACCATCGGCGAGACGCTCAAGGGTTTCGGCACGACACCCTGGTACGGACTGCTCGCACCAGCCGGCACACCCAAGGCCATCGTCGCGCAGTTGCACGCCGCGGTTCAGCAGGTGCTCGACTCGAAGGACGTCCAGGAGAAACTCGCGGCACAAGGCTGCGAAATTCTCAAGGGCAATCCGTCGCAGTTCTCGGCACTGATCCGCGACGACCTGCCGAGGTGGGCGAAGATCGTCAGCGAGTCGGGGGCGTCTCTGGACTGAGCGTGGAGCTGGCGAACGGGGTATCCCGCTTGCGCCGCTATCCGACTCCTGGCGCGTCGATTTCCCGAAGCGTCACATGGGGTGGTTGGTAGGCATCGAATACCTGGCGAAGCGCTTTTGTCTCCGGCAGTACGTATACGAGGCCGCGTTGCGTCGCGAATGCGGGCGCGATATGACGCTCGTAAAACGCCACCGGGACGTTGATGCATCCGAAGGAAATACGGTTGTCGTCGATCGCCGGTGTCGCGAGTCGTTCGAGGCGACGCTCCCGCGGATTGGCCGTACGCACACGATGCATGGAGACCGCGGCATCGTAGTCGACCCACACCACGTCTTCTCCGAGGGCGTTATGCCCGGGCTCGGCGATGAAGCGCCCGGCGGGGGTCGTCCGATCCTTCATTCGTATGTCCTCCACCCGGCGCGATCCGATCCCCGGCGCGGAGTCGTCCCCGCGTGCCGCGCCGAGCAGCACCGGTGTCGAAGCGAGCAAGCGCGCGTCCGGATCGAACGCATGCAGCCTCGCACTCTTCTTGTCGACGATCACGAAGGCTTTGCCGGCGTTGTCGTTCGAAGCCGCGATCCAGTCCGCCATCCGTCGAGCATCGAGAGAGGCCGTTTCGGTTCCGAAGTCTGCAGTACGTGCTTTTCCCGGTGGCAGGACCGACGGTTCGGTCGTGGGAATGGGCGTAATGGCGACGAGTTGCGGGCGGCCCGAGATAACGCCAACCGTAAGCGCCAGGAGAGGAATCACCGCTCCCAAAAGGACGAGGGCGGAAATGATTCTCCAGTGGTGTCGGCGATTCCCGGGAGCGAGCGAAGGTCTCATGGCGAGGCCCGGAAAGCCGCCGGCGGGGAGTGACCCGGACCGGCGGAATCACCGCAGTAACTGGTCGATCGATCAGTTGCGATCGGCACGGGCGATTCGTTCTCCGGTGCTGCCGCCGGCAGCACCGGCAACGTTGCCGGATGCGGCGGACGACTCATTGTCAGTCATCACGGCGGTGTCGCTGGTGGCAACGCCGTTCGTCTGGTTGGTCTGGCCAGCGCGATCGGACGAGCTGTTGTCCGTCATTCCACCGGCTGCACCGATGGCGGTGGCGCCCGCCTGATTCGTCGGGGCGGGGTCCATGGTGCTGCTCGATGAGGTGTCGGCAGCAGTGTTCTGCGGTTGGTCAGGCGAATTGGTAGTGGTTTGGGTGACGGCCGGCGTAGACGTATTCGGTGCTGGTGTGCCGAACGAAGAGGTCACGTCCCGGCCCTGGGAGTCGGTGATGGTCTTGCTGTCGGGACTCGTTTGAGCGTACGCGAGCCCCAGCGCGGCGACTACCGCGACGACGCCTGCTCCTGCGAAAACAACTTTCGATGCATTCATTGCGAACTCCTTGGACGTTACATTGATGGACTGATTGCCGGTCCTGACGGACAGGGATGACGGTAAGCGCGGGCGCGAACCGATGGCGTCAGACATCGTCGGCCGACGACGTAGGAGAACGGCGCGAACCTTCCCCCGCCTTCACGGGCGCTTTGCTTCCCCCATCCCCCGCCTTCGCGGGGGAAGGAGTCGTACGTCCCCTCCCTCGCTGAAGGCGGGGGAGGGCTAGGGTGGGGGCAACGACGCTACCGCGAGCCTCGCCCGCTCCGTAGCCCCCTGGTCTGACGCCAGCACGACCGAATCCGGACCAAAGGCAGACCGTTTCCGAACGACTTCGGAATTCGCGCCGCCTACGCTGCACGGCATCGACAACGCCATCGAAGGTTGCATGCCATGACGCTGAACCCCCAAGCCAATTACCCCGGCTTTCGCAGTTACGTCCTCAAGCTCCACCGCGACGCCTTGCCCCAGCGCGGGCTGATCGTCGGGCGGCTGGAGAACATGGCCTCGGGCATGAGCTTCGAATTCCACTCCGGCGAACAGCTGCTCGCCTGCCTGCTGCGGGACGACCTGGCGCGCGGATCGGAAGCGTCGTCCTCGGCCACCAGCCTCGACCCCGACCGCTAGCCACCGCGCGTCGCAAGAAGAAATCCATTCACTTCATCCATCAGGAGATCCACCGATGAACCCGCTCGTCCCTTCGCAGCGTCATCCTCGCGCCACGGTCGGTCCGTTCCGCGCCACCCGCCTGGCGATCCTCGTCGGCACGCTGTCGCTCGGCGCCTGCGCGGGCTTTCCATCCCGCACGGTCCAGGCGCCACTCAAGCCGGCTGACCAGTATGCAAGCGAGCGTTCGTTCGCGGGGTCGACCGCGCAATGGCCGGCCGATGCGTGGTGGAAGTCCTATGGCGATCCGCAGCTCGATGCGCTCATGGACGAAGCGCTCGCCGGATCTCCGAGTGTCGCTTTGGCCGTGGCTCGCCTGCAGCGCGCGCAGGCGGCGATCCAGACCGCGAACGCCGCCACCAAACCCCAGGTGAACGCGAACGCGTCCATCACCGAGCAGAAGCAGAGCTACAACTACATCACTCCGCGGGCGATGACGCCGCAGGGCTGGAACGACTATGGTCGTTCGACCCTGGATTTCTCGTGGGATCTGGATCTGTGGGGCCGGAATCGCGCCGCCCTGGCCGCCGCCACATCCGAAGCCGACGCGGCGCGTGCCGACGAAGCCCAGGCCCGGCTGACGCTGGCCACGTCCATCGCATCGTCCTATGCCGAACTCGCCCGCCTGCACGCGGCGCTGGATACGGCGAAGGCGGCGCTTCAGGTGCGGTCCAAGACGGCCGAGCTGTTCCGCCGCCGCCATGACAACGGCCTCGAAACGCTGGGCAGCGTACGTCAGGTGGATTCGCGCCGCGCCGCCGCAGGCGCCGACGTGCTGGCGATCGAGGAGCAACTGGCCCTGCAACGCAATCGCATCGCAGCGCTGCTGGGCGCAGGCCCCGATCGCGGACTGACCGTCGCGCGGCCGACGGTCGATCTGGCGCAGCCCTTCGGTCTTCCCGCGCAATTGTCGGCCGATCTGCTCGGCCGCCGGCCCGACATCGCAGCCGCTCGCATGCGTGCGGAAGCCAGTGCCAAGCGGATCGACCAGGCGCGCGCCGGCTTCTATCCCAACGTGAACCTCACGGCCTTCGTCGGTGTGCAGTCGCTCGGGCTGGACATGCTCTCGAAGAACGGTTCGACGATCGGCAGCGTGGGGCCGGCGATCTCGTTGCCGATCTTCGATGGCGGCCGCCTGCGGGGCCAGTTGCGCGGTTCCGAAGCGGACTACGCGGAGGCCGTCGCCAACTACGACCGCACCGTGGTCCAGGCGCTCCAGGAAGTGGCCGACGCCGCGACCAGCCGCAAGGCGCTCGGCGGGCAGCTCACGCGGACCGACGAGGCCGTCGAGGCGGCACGCGAGGCCTGGCGCATCCAGAACAACCGGTACGAAGGCGGACTGTCGACCTATCTCGACGTCCTGTCGGCGGAAGACAGCCTGCTGTCCAGCCTGCGCACGCTGACCGACCTGCAGTCGCGCTCTTTCACTCTCGACGTCGCGCTGGTGCGTGCGCTCGGGGGTGGCTACTCCACGAAGTTCAACTGACCCCCAACAGGAAAGGAAACTGCCATGTCCAGAATGGAATCCGATGTTCTTGAAGCCGCCACCGCGCAGGTGGACGCCCGCAACGGCAAGCGCCGCAAGAGATTGTTCGTCGTGCTCTGGGCCGTGCTGCTGAAGATCGCTGCCGGCTACGGCATGTATGCGTGGATGAACGGCACGCGCTACGTCACCACGGACAATGCGTACACCGCGGCCGAGACGGCCCAGGTGACGCCCACGATCAGCGGCATCGTGCGCGAAGTGCGCGTGGCCGACACCCAGCCGGTGAAGCAGGGCGATGTCGTGGTCGTGCTCGACGACACCGACGCGAAGCTCGCGCTGGATCAGGCCGAGGCGGAACTGGGCCGGGCCGTTCGCAGGGTGCGCGGCTACGTCGCGAACGACGGGACCCTCGAGGCACAGATCGCGTCCCGCATCTCGGACGAGCAACGGGCCGAGGCGCAGGTCGCCGCAGCCAGCGCCGATCTCGAGCGCGCCCAGGTGGACCTCACGCGCCGCGAGGCACTCGCGAGTTCCGGTTCCGTGTCGGCCGAGGAGTTGACCAAGGCGCGCAACGCCTTCGAGACGGCGAAGGCCAATCTCGTGGCGGCGCGAGCACAGGCGGACCAGTCGCGTGCCAATCACAAGGCCGCGGTCGGTTCGCGCGAGGCGAACACGGTGCTGATCGCGAACGCGACCGAGGAGACCAATCCCGAAGTGGCGCTGGCGCGTGCCCGTCGCGATCAGGCGCAGGTGAACCTCGATCGCACGGTGATCCGTGCCCCGGTGGATGGCGTGATCGCGAAGCGCACCGTGCAGGTCGGCCAGCAGGTGCAGGCAGGCGGTTCGCTGCTGTCCGTGGTGCCGTTGTCCGAAGTGCACGTGGACGCCAATTTCAAGGAGGTGCAGCTCGACCAGGTGAAGATCGGGCAGCCGGTGGAAGTGAAGTCCGACCTCTATGGCCGCAAGGTGACCTATCACGGTGTGGTCGCCGGCCTGTCCGGCGGCACGGGGGCAGCGTTCGCGACGATCCCGGCGCAGAACGCCACCGGCAACTGGATCAAGGTGGTCCAGCGCGTGCCCGTGCGCATCCGGCTCGATGCCGCCGAACTGGCGGAGCGTCCGCTCCAGGTGGGGTTGTCCATGACGGCCACCATCGACACGAAGTCCGTCGTGAACTGAGGAGTCCGACATGTCCACGATGAAGTCCCTGCCCGCCGACGTGCCGGGCCCCCTGAAGGGCGGGATGCTCTGGCTGGTCGCCATCGTCCTCGCGGCCGCGAACTTCATCGCGGTGCTCGACATGACCATCGCCAACGTATCGGTCGCCAACATCTCCGGCAGCCTGGGCATCAGCAGCAGCCAGGGCACCTGGGTCATCACGTCCTACGCCGTGGCCGAGGCGATCGTCGTGCCGCTGACCGGCTGGCTCGCGGGGCGCTTCGGTGCGGTGCGCGTGTTCACGACGTCGATGGCACTGTTCGGCGTGTTCTCGGCCTTGTGCGGTTTCGCCACCTCGCTCGGCATGCTCGTGTTCGGTCGCGTGCTGCAAGGCCTCGCGGGCGGATCGTTGATGCCGCTTTCGCAGACGTTGCTGCTGCGCATTTTCCCCAAGGAGAAGGCACCGGCCGCGATGGCGCTGTGGGCTATGACGACGCTGGTGGCGCCGGTCCTCGGACCGATCCTTGGCGGCTGGCTGTGCGATCACTACTCGTGGCCGTTCATCTTCTTCATCAACGTGCCGCTGGCGCTCGTGTGCAGTCCCATCGCCTGGCGGATGCTCAAGCGCTACGAGGAATCCCTGCAGCGCCTGCCCATCGACAAGGTCGGACTGGCGCTCCTGGTCGTCTTCGTCGGTGCGCTCCAGCTCATGCTCGACCTGGGCAAGGAACACGACTGGTTCGAATCGCGCGAGATCTGCACGCTGGCCATCGTCGCCATCGTCGGGTTCGCGGCGTTCCTGATCTGGGAGTTCACCGAACGGCATCCGATCGTCGACCTGCGCGTGTTCCGGCATCGCGGTTTCACCGCGAGCGTGGTGACCATCAGCATCGGCTACGGCGCCATGTTCGGCGCCAACGTCCTCACGCCGATGTGGCTGCAGAGCTACATGGGTTACACGGCCACGTGGGCGGGGCTCACCACCGCCTGGAGTGGCGTTCTTGCCGTTGTAGCTGCTCCAATCGCCGGCAAGCTGATGGGCAAGCTGGATCCGAGGAAGCTGATCTTCTGCGGCCTGATGTGGCTCGCGCTCATCCTGCTGTGGCGCTCGATCGCGACCACCGATATGACGTACTGGCAGATCGCGGTGCCGCTGCTGCTCATGGGGATCGGCCTGCCGTTCTTCTTCGTGCCGCTTACGGCGCTCGCCCTGGGCAGCGTGGAACCACACGAGACGGCAGGCGCTGCGGGTTTGCAGAACTTCCTGCGGACGCTGTCAGGTGCGGTCGCCACGTCGATCGTCAGCACTTCGTGGGAGGACCAGACCAGCGTGATGCACGCGGAGCTGGTGGGTTCGGTCGATCGGACCGGCGAGACGATGAACACGCTGATCGCGTCGGGCATGTCGACGGACGCGGCGCGCAGCACACTGGATAACCTGGTGCAGAGCCAGAGCGTGATGCTCGCGACCAATCAGGTCATGGCGGTGGTCGCGATCGCGTTCGTGATCGCAGCAATGGTCATCTGGCTGGCACCGCGGCCCACGCGGCAGGTGGACATGGCGCAGGCGGGGCACTGAGGGTTTGCCCCCACCCCAGCCCTACACCCCTTCCCCCGCGCGTTCGCGTGGGGGAAGGTTGGGATGGGGGCAGCGCCCTGATCAGCGGTCGTACTTGAACGACAGCGAGACCCGTGCGCGATAGGCGATCACCTTGCCGTCATCCACTTTCATGTCGAGCTTCGTGATCTCCGCAATGCGCAGGTCGCGCAAGGTCTTCGCCGCGGTTGCGACCGCATTGCTCGCGGCATCCTCCCAGGATTTCTTGCTGGTGCCGACCACTTCCACGATCTTGTAGATGCCGTCTTCATTCTTCTTGGCCATGTCATCTCCTCCATTCTTGGTTTGTGTCGACGAATTGCAGAAAGCCTCACGCAGTTTTCATCGCGATGGCGTGGACATGATAATCCTGATGGCTGCCTGATCCGATCACGTGGAGGGCCGCCCGCTCTTGTGATAGGGTTCCGTGGCAGTCCGACGGTTGGAATCCCGATCCAATCGGACGATTGAAAGGAGCGCGCATGTCCCTCGACCCCGCTGCGTTGCCGCTGCTCCTGGCAGGGCCGATGCTGCGCCGCGTCGAGACGGACCTGGTGTGTGTCTGGATTGCGACGTCGCAACGTTGCGACGTATCGCTGCTCCTGTTCGAGGGTACGGACGTCGTCTCCTCGTCGACGCCCAACGATGACCTGCGCGCGGCGTGGGTGTCCGCGTTGCAGCAAACGCTGCCGTACGGCAAGCATTTCCACGTCCTCTCGGTCGTGCTCGACCTGCGCTCGCCGGGCGGCAACGCGTCGCGGTCCGCCGGCCAGCTGAAGTCCAACCATGGCTATTCGTACGACCTTCGCCTGCACCCGCAGAGCGACCCGACGAAGCCGCTCAACCTGCGCGCGCTGGGATTGCTCGCCGGTCCGATTCCGTTGGGCTACGACCTGGGCGAACTGCCCTCGTTCAAGACCGCGCCCGAGGATCGCGACAATCTCGTCATCGTCCACGGGTCCTGCCGGCGCATGTTCGAAACGCCGCCGCTCGCCGACGATCCCGCCCTCGACGGTCCGTTTCCGCCGCCGGGCGGCTGGCCCACTGAGCAACCAACGGCATCCACGCCGATTCCCGATCCCACTCCGGTGGAGTTTCCGGAGAAGGACTATCCGACCGTACCCAAGCGCGACGGCCTCCTCTGGATCGACGCGCTGATCGATCCGCGCGGTCCGCTGCCGCACATTGCGACGCGCCCGCATCAGCTGTTCCTGACCGGCGACCAGATCTACGCCGACGACGTGCCCGCGGTGCTGCTGCCGGTGCTCAATCACGTGGGTCGGGTGCTCGTCGGCGACGAGGAACTGCCCGCCGACGCAGTCGGCAGTGCGTTCGTCCCTGGCACGCTCGAGCATTTTCCGCCGGTTTTCCGCACCGACATCACCGTGCGCCGGGGCGGCTTCATGACCGCGAGCGGCAGTTCGCACCTGCTCACCTTCGGCGAGTTCATTGCGTACTACCTGCTCACCTGGTCGCCGGAGCTCTGGACGCAGGTCCAGTTGCCGCGTGACCTGTGGCCGGCGGACTTCATCCCGGCGAACATGCTCATGCCCGCCGAGTGGCGCGATGCGTTCCTGTTCGAAGACGCGATCGCGCAACCACCGGTCAAGAGTAGCGCCTACGAAGAACTCCTGGAGGCCTTGCCCGAAACCGGCTCCGGCGTTCCCGGCGCACCTCCGGGGAGGGACGCGACGCCGCAGGTGCACGCGCAGTTCTACTTCGACCAGCGGCGCCTCTGGCTCACGACCAAGTTCTGGACGCCCGCCTTGTTCGAGTGGTGGATGCGGCGCTTCCGCGAAGGGTTGCCGCGCGTGCGGCGCGCGCTCGCGAACGTGCCTACCTACATGATCGCGGACGATCACGAGATCACCGACGACCTGTACTTCAGCCGCCAGTGGCGCGAGTCGGCTTTCAGCCGGCCGCTCGGCGTAGACACGATCCGCCACGGTCTCATGGCCTATACGCTGATGCAGGGCTGGGGCAACGATCCGCGTCGCTGGGCGGGTGGGGTCGAACGCGAATTGCTGGACCAGATGCGCACCTGGATCGCCGCGACGCCGGCGGTGCGCCGCACGAGTGCGAACCGGTTGCAGGAACTGCTCGGCCTGCCGTTCACGGCACCGCCCAACACGGTGCCCACGTTCCGTCCGCTGGTGCAGTTCTCGTACCGAGTCGAAGGTCCGTGCCACCGCGTGCTGGTGGTCGATGGCCGCACGCGGCGGCGCTTTCCGACCCGCATTTCGCAGGCGGGCGGCATCGACTACGAAGGCCCCACCGGACTGTTCGGCGATTCGGCGATGGCCGAAGCGCTGCCCGAGCCGCCGGCCAACGATACCAAGATCACCTTCGTCGTGACCGGCGTGCCGGTACTCGGCCCCGACGGGATGGAACTCGCGCTGGTTCCGTTCCAGCGCCTCGCCCGCCTGCTGCTCAGCGTCGATGCGGAAGCGTGGTCCTACGAACCCGCATCGTTCGAAGCCCTCCTGTGGGCGCTGTCGCGCTACCGATCCGTCGTGCTGCTCTCGGGCGACATCCACGTCGCGTTCTCCGCCGCGCTCGACTACTGGAGCGCACCGGCCGGCCAGGAAGTGCGCACCGCACGGATCGTCCAGCTCATCTCGAGCGGCATCACGCAGGATTGGGGCGGCAAGACGCCGGTGCTCAAGGCGAACGCCCTCACCCACGACATCTTCGAAGCGCAGACCACGGCGTCGGTACCGACCGAACGCGTGGGCTGGGGCACACCGGTGCGAACGGCGCTCACGCCGCCGGTGGCCCTGGGCAAGATGGTCACGGTCCCGAAGGGCAAGGTGGCGCACCCCTCGTATCGGTCGCGTCTCAAGATGCGCGCGCCCGTGGTGCCGACCCACGGCTGGCCTGCCGGTTCCACGGAAGAACGTCCGCCGGAATGGGGCTGGCGGCTGGCGATGGAGCGCGACCAGCGGCCGGAGTCCACGTCGACGCCCACGCTGGAACGGCGCTGGACACCGGTCAGTCGACCGATCGATCCGATCGCGCCGGACTCCCTCGGCTGGCACGCGAAGGCGGTGCGGCGGCTCGCGTTCGGCCGCGTGTTCGCGTTCGAACGCAATATCGGCATCGTCACCCTGGAGCGCAGTGGCGAAGCCTGGTCGGTGCGCCACGTGATCGCGGGCGAACTGCCGCCGCTGGCGGAAACGGGCACGACGCCGGCTGGCTTGCAGCCTTACGTCATCCATCGCATCGCGCTGGCGCCGCAACCGCCGGCCACCTGGAACACGAGCCGGCCGCGCGTTCGCGACGATGGTGGTTGGGGCGTGGACGCCACCGAACCTGCCCTGCAACTGCTGCTGCACTGGTTGCCGCTGATCTGGCGCGTGGCCGCGAAGCACGTGGATCCGTTGTGGCCCGACCTTCCGGGCAATCTCGATGAACCGGCCCGTGATGCCCTGATCACGAAGGCGGCGGACAAGCTCGCAGCAGGCACCTTCCGGCGGCGGGTATTGCGAGATCTGGGCCCGTTCGCCGCGATGACGGATGCCCAGCTCGACGCGATCACCGAGCCGCAGATCGTCGCGCTCGCGAACCGCATCGGCAAGTTCGAAATCCTCAAGGAGGCACGGGCACTCGTGCGTCCCGACCTCGAGCGATTGATGAATCTCGATTCGGCCGCCTCCGACCGCGCAGCCTTCTTCGACGACCTGCTCCTCATCGGCTGCTCGGACTGGGTCAACGAACGCAACGAACTGATCAGCCTGATCGCGGGCCTGCTGGCCATGTTCCGCTCGCCGATTACACGACACTTCCCGGTGCTCGCCGGTTTGCTCGGCGGGTTGTGGGATCGCTGGCGCTTCGGCACGAATCCGGAGTACTGGACGCCTGCGGCACTGCCGGCCGCGGTCGGCGGGCTCGTGTCGCTGCCGCCGCGCATCGGCGCGTTCGTGCGCGAGATGCTGAGCGAACTCCTGGTCGGCATCATCGAGGACCACAACCCTCGGCGCGAGGGCGGACCGCCCGTGTTTCCGCCGGAGTTGGCACTGGCCTTCGTCGGCGCGGTGTTCAGCCTGAAATTTTCCAAGCGCATGACCACGGTGTCGGGCTGGGAGGATCTCGCGATTCCGGTCGGCCCCGGAGCGCGACGCGGAGATGTTTCGCCGCTCACGCTGGCCCGGCAGACGTTGAGCTTGCTGGTGCATCCCGGCAATCGCGCGCGCTTCGTTGCGCCGGCGCAACGCTTTTCGCTCACGCTGATCCCGCCGGCCGATGCGCTGTCGCCGGGCATGCTGTTCGCCGGATGGGACGCGAAGTTCCAGATCGAAAGCGAGATCGGCGGCGGGGTCATCCAGCGCGTCGCGACGGAAGCCGGTGGCTGGCTCAAGCAACCTTGGGCGGCCGCGCTGCCGTCCGCAGGCATCCCGGGGGCGAAGCTCGTGATGAGCTTCCTGCGGCCGACGAAGTGGACGCCGGTCGACGGCATCGAGCTGCGTTTCACGCCGTCGATTGCGATCGCCCTTGGCTTCACCAACGATGCGGCCGGGCTCAAACCCACCTTCGAATTCCGCTTCAGCCTGAACGACACCGAAGACCGGATCGCGCTCAAGCCGAAGAACGACGGTTTCCTCGCGCAGATCCTGCCTACCGACGGCATCACCCTGCCGCTGGATGCGACCGTGGCGTGGGACGTGCAGCGCGGCTGGCGTTTCCTGGGTCTCGGTGAGCTGGCGAGTTCCATCGCCACTCCAAAGAAACCCACGCCCGCCACGCCGCCGACCGCCACGCAGAAGAAGGTGATCGCGCAGACGCCAGTCAACAAGAAGCTCGGCCTGATCACGCTGAACGATCGCTCGTTCGACCTGGGCTACGACGGTGACGGCGACGGCGTCACGATCACCGCGACGCTCTCCGGAACGGTGTCGCTCAACGTCGGGCCGATGCGCTTCTCCGTGTCCGGCCTCGGGGCCAAGGTGAAGCTGCACATCCCGAGCGATCCGCTCGAGAACTTCAGGCTGCGCGATATCGACGTCGATCCCGCGACGCCGACCGGACTCGCAGTGTCGGTCAGCGGCAAGGTGGTGGAAGGAGGCGGGTTCCTCCAGCGGATCGAAACGCCCGGCGGCGCGGTGAGCTGGCGGGGCGGGCTCACGTTACGACTGACTAAACGCGTCGACGTCGGTGCGTGGGCCATCATCGAAACCGGCGGCGGCCGGCATTGGTCGCTGCTCGTATTCCTGGTGGCGCGGTTCAGCCCGCCGCTCAAGCTCTCCACTGGGTGGCGGCTCGTGTCCATCGGCGGCATGCTCGGGCTGCACCGGACGATGAACACGGACGCGCTGCGCGATGCGGCGCTCGGCGTGAGCGGCAATCTCGACGTGCTGTTCCTGCCCGATCGCCCCGAGCAGCGCTTCCTCGAACTGATGCCCGTGGCCGACCGGTTCTTCCCGGCCGCAGAGGACCATCACGTCGGCGGCATCATGGCGGTGTTCGAGTGGGGCGTGACCGCCAAGAAGACCAACGGGCGTTTTCGAGCCGCACTGCTGCTCGAGATCGGCAACGATCAGCTCGCACTGTATGGCACCGCGCAGCTTGGCTTCCCCACGGTCGACGCCGACCAGGTCGTGCGCATCCGTGCGGGCTTCGAGGCGCTCTACGACGTCGAACGCAAGTTCGTTCGCGTCTCGTTGACGCTTACCGAGGCCACGCTGTTCCGCCGCGTCCACCTCACCGGCGGCGCGGCCTTGCTGATTCGCTGGGGCGACGACGACGAGTTCGCGTTCACGCTCGGCGGCTTCCATCCGGCGTTCCGTCCCTATATTCCCGAGGGCATGCGCGAGCCGCCGCGGCTCGGCGCGCACTGGAAGCCGAAGAGCCTGCTCGATCTCGACATCCAGGCCTACTTCGCATTCACGTCCACGAGCCTCCAGTTCGGTGCGTCGGCGTACCTCGAGGCGGGTGCGAGCTGGGGCGGCGTGCGCGGCGAGATCGCGTTCAACATGATCGTGATGTCGGAGCCCAAGTGGTATTTCGAGACCGACCTGAGTTTCCGTGTCACCGCCTATCTGTTCGGCTGCGATCTCATCAGTGCCGGTTTCCGCGGTTCCATTTCGGGCCCGGGTCCATGGCACCTCGAAGCGACCGTCTATTGGGAAGTATGCGGCGTCGACATCTCGAAGGATCTCGGACCGTACGAATGGGGCGACACGGAATCGGTTTCGAGCCAGACGCAGGAAGCGCGGCAGATCCTCGGCGACGGCCTCGAGGATGTGGCGGCGTGGTCGGTGCGAAGGGCAGGGCGGTTGCGTGTGCAGTTGCGCGAAGGCAACGAAGGCGCGATCGATCCGCGCGACCAGATCGAAGTGCGCCAGTCGCGGCTGCCGCTCGGAACGGACATCCAGGTTCATGACCGCAATCCCCTGAGCGACGCCGGCACCTGGACCCTGACTTCGACCACGACGGGGCTGGTCAAGTCCGGCGACCTGACCGACGTGTTCCCGATGCGGCGCTATCGCGAGAAGCCGCCGAAGGAGACACCGTTCCAGCGGGGTCTCGTTTCCGGTGCGCGTTTCGGGGGTTCGGGCTGGGATGCCCGCAAGGAACTGGCCGTGGGCAGCGACGAGGACGCGACGGAAGATCTCGTGCTCGACAGCCTGCCGGTGCCGCCGAAGCGCATCCGCGTACCGATCCGCGTCCTGCTCGGCGACGCCGTGCTCTCGTCCGCGCCATCCCGTTCGGTGGATCGCAACTGGACGCGCCACACGATCCTTCTGGAGGCGCGCAAGTGAAGCTCTGGTTCCTGCCGTTCGTGCGCGAAGGCGTCACTCCCGTGGCCGCGGCGAGCACGGCCACCGCTCGGCCCCAGACGCGCATCACGATGCGGCTCGCTGCGCCGGGCCGGCAGGCGCGCGACATCGGCCGGTCGCTCGAACTGCTCGGTCCCGGCGACGTCATCGGCATCGAACCGAGCCAGGTCCTGCGCGCGACACCCGCGCCGGGGGCGCGCGATGCCGAACCGGATTTCTTCCCGTCGGTGGAATTCGATGCGCCCGAGTTGCCGTGGGCGTACAGCCCAGTGCTGCCCGAGGGAGCGCGCCTGCTGCCGTGGATCGCGCTGGTGGTGATCGAAGCGCAGCCGTCGGTGCGCGTGGATCGTGGCCAGCGCGGCCAGAGTCCGTGGATCCTGCGCATGCCGGCGGACGTGGCACGTCGCGAGTTGCCCGACCTCGTCGATGCCTGGGCGTGGGTGCACGCGCAAGTCGCCTGCGCGACCGCGGACCAGATCGCAGCCACGTTGGCGAACGAACCCGATCGTACGCTGGCGCGCCTGTTGTCGCCGCGCAGGCTGCTGCCGAATCGCGACTACCATGCGTGCGTCGTGCCGACCTATCTCGCGGGCCGACTCGCAGGCCTGGGCGGCAACCCTGCGACCAACCCGTTGGTGCGCACGGGCAAGGAGCCGGCGTGGAGCGCCACCGACATGCCCGGCGAGCTGCCGGTGTATCACACGTGGTCTTTCCGCACCGGCGAGGCCGGCGATTTCGAATCGCTCGCGCAGCGCTTGCGGCCGACACCGCTCGATGCATCGATCCCTGCACCGCCGATGCAGATCGCGACGCCGGCCGGACTCGTCGTCGATTGGGAGCCACCGCTGCGCGTACCTGGTAGTACGACGCAACGATCGAGACGACCCACGGCGGCCGTGTCGGAGATCCGCAAGGCGCTCAAGGGCGGCACCGCGACGGCACCCGTGCTCGGTCCTTCGTACGTCGGTTCGTCGTGGATGGACGAGCGGACCCTCGATCCGATCACGGCCTGGGCGCCGGAACTGAACCTGACACCGATGTGGCGCGCAGCCGCCGGCCTCGGGGCTGAAGCGGTCCGCGGCGAGCAGGAGGCCCTGGTCGCCGCAGCCTCCGAACAGTTCGAAGCGTACCGGCGTGCGCAAAGCGAGGGGCGCCGCAAGCAGTTCGCGGCCACCGTGGGCAACCGCGTGAAGGCCCGGCTCGCCAAAGCACCCGCAGCGGAGAGCGTGCGCGTGTTCGCTCCGATGATCGCGTTGACGCAGGGCGCCTCGGCTGACGCCGGTCTCTACAGCGTCGCCGGACGCAGGGTGGCGCGCAAGACCTGGCGCGTACGTCCGGCGCTGACCGGCACAGTGGGCGGGGTGGGTACCGCGACCGTCGCCACGACGGCGCGTGCACTTCCCGCGACCATCGATCCGTCGCTCGTGCTGACCGCCGCGGATCTGTCTCCCGAGATCGCCTATCGACCTTCCGTCGTGATGATTCCGGCGACGATCGGAGTCCTGCCCACGGCTCCAGCCGACACGACCGCGATTCCCCAGGGTGAATTCGCGCCGCGGATTTCCCGGCCCATGAGCGAGCCACTCGCCGAGCGCTTCCCCGAGTTGATGCTGCCCGGGTTCGGCGACATTCCTGCGGATGGCGTGCTGCTGGTCGAAAGCAATCCCGCTTTCATCGAAGCATTCCTCGTGGGTGCCAATCAGGAGCTCAATGCCGAACTGTTGTGGCGCGGATTGCGTGCCGACCGGCGTGCGACCGCATTCCGGCGTTTCTGGGGGCACGCAAGCGCCGTCGACGACATCGGCGACATCGCTTCCTGGACGCCTGCGTCCGCGTTGGGCAGTCACGTCACCCAGACCGCGGCGATGGTGCTGCTGGTACGCGGCGAACTGGTGCGGCGCTATCCGTCCGTGATGGTGGCCGCCGTGCCCGCCCGCTGGAATGCCGATCGCAGCCGTTCGCCGGTGACCGATGCGGCGAGCCTGCAACTGCCCACGTTCCGCGGCCGGATCGGCGCCGACGTGCTCTATGCCGGTTTCGCGAAACCGACGCTTGCGGAAGCCGCCGGAACGCCCACGCCCGCGGGACCGGCAGGCTGGTATCTGCTGCTGAGCGAGAACGCGGGCGATCCGCGCTTCGGCCTCGATCCCGAAGGGAAGGGGGCGCCCCCCACGCGCGCGGGCCTGAGCTGGACCCACCTCCAGCTCGACGCCAGCGCTCCGTATGCCAAGCTCGCGGCGTTCCCGACCGTTCCGGACGCGAACTTCACCGTCGCGACGGCCACGGCCGCCACCGTGTCGAGTCTCGTCCGGCAGCGACCGTTCCGTGCCTTCCTGCATGCGTCGTTGCTGATACGTCCGAAGGCCTGAGCGATGGCACTCGATCCCGCCCGCCTGCAGACATCCACGCTCGCCTTGCGCACGGCGGAAACGGCGTACGACGCCGCGCTGCGGGAACAGGCGGCCGCGACCGCGAAGCTCGCTGCCGCACCGAACGATGCGACGGCCACGACGCAGCTCAAGCTCGCGACCCAGAAAGTGGCAACCACGCGCACGCAGGTGGAAACGGCCCGTCGCACGCTCGACACCATCCGGATTTCGGAACTGGCCGCGCTCGATACCGGCGACCGGTTGCTCGGCACGATCGCCGGCAATCAGGTCATCGGCCTGTTCCCCGTCGGTGTCGAGGCCAAGCTGGAGGCGGGCAAGCGGTTGCGCGTGCGGGTCTGGCCCGATGCGGTATCGACTTCGACGCACGACCCGCGACTGACGCAATCGGAACTCGATGCGGGTCAGCGCTACTGGCGCGCTGAAGGAGCCGCGGTGACGGATGCGGATCGTCGCGCCGCTTGGCGTGAACTGGCCGAAGCAGTGGGCGCTACGCGCGCCGCGTGGATCGCCCGAACGCTCACGCCGACCAATCAGGCGGCACTGGCACCGGGCGTCGTGCCCGTGTTTCCGGTGGTGGCGATGTTCGACGAGGCGGCGCCCTTCGTGGCGCGCGCCAGCGTACTGCCGGACCGTTGGATGGCCGTGGGCTTTCGCGATGGCGCGAAGGTGTTCGAACAGGTGGGTGCGCCGATCCCGATCGATCTCGCGGTCGGGCTCGACACGACGCCGGCCGAGTCCAAGGCGCTGTCCAATCGCGAAGGCGAGCCGATCCAGTTGCCGCCCCGCATGCGCTGGATGACCGACTTCGCCGTTGCAAAGCAGGCGGGCATGGCCCTGGAGATTCCACTCGCGGCCGGCATCGATCGCATCGACCTGCTGCTCGTGGTTGGTGTCAAGGTGACGCAGTCACCCGCTGCGAATGCCGAAGCGCTGGCGAACCTGTTCACCGGACATCGCTTCAGCCGCGGTCTCGCATTCGTGCCTCAGGACACGCCGACCAACAATAGCGCCGCGGGTGGGTCCGGCATGCCGTCGCGGTCGCAGCGCATCGAAGCGGGCTATGACCTCGAACGGCGTCCGCGCGCTTTCCCGGCCGGGGTGGCAGCGAACGGCACGACGGCCGCTCGCGCTTTCGGCGTCGCGCCCGAAGTGTTCGCGCCGCTGCCGGCATCGGGGGCGGTGCCGCAGATGCCGGCGGAACCGGAAGGCTTCGAGCCGGAGAATGCGCGCGCCATGCAGACCGCGCTCTGGCAGATCACGATGGGCACTGCGATCGAGGACTTCCTCGGTCTGCCCGCTGCACGCTCGGATGCCGTGCGCGACTACTTTCGCGACCATGTTCGCGCCGCGGGACCGGTACCGGCGTTTCGCGTGGGCCGTCAGCCCTACGGTGTATTGCCGGTCACGCAGATCGACGCGTTCGTCGCGGGAGCGGCCGAAGGCATCGATCCGCGGATGCTGCCGCTGCTGAAGGCTGCGCGCACCTGGTGGTTCATGCTCCGGCAGGGCGAAGTCTTTGCCGGATCGGCCGAGGAAGCGCTGCGCAACCTGGGCCGATCCACGCGCCTGTTCGCCGAGACCACACGACAGGACGCGGCAGCGGCCGGGCAGAATCGCTGGGCGAGCCTCGCCGGTTCGCTGGCGCGTTCGAGTCGCAACCTGATCAGCGACACGTGGCGCACGTCGCAGATCAAGGCGACGGTCGACGGTGTCCCGCAACCGGTGACGCGTCCTCTCGTCGATCCGACCACGAGCGCGACACTCACGATGCTGGCCACGGCCTCGCCCACCGCAATCCGCTCGGCGGCGCTGCCGACCTCGATGTTCGGGCGCATGGCCCGGCAGGCCACGTTGCTCGAATGGGGCCGCCTCGCGCGTGCCGTCTGCGAAGCGTCGCTCGACGCGGGTTCGATCACGAGCCTGCGGCGCACGGCCGCGTCGACGGGGATCGATGCGTACATCAACGTCGTCATCCGCGCATTCCTGCCGACCGTCACTACCGGCACCATCGGGACCATCGGCACGATCGGCACCGCCGCGGTGAAGCGCTCCCCGGGTGGTGATCGGCTGCCTGCCACGACGCCCGATCTGCCCGACTTGCCAGAGGTTGAACCGCCGGAGAAGCCGCCGGTCACGCCCGTGCCGCCGGCGGACGCACCCATCGATGCCGCCGAACTCAAACGTATCGCCACTTTCGTGGGCAATCTGAGCAGTCCGCTCGCCACCTGCCCGGGGGCGGCGAGGCTCGAATCGTTCCGGCGTTCGCTCGCCTGGCTCGCGCAGTTGCCGTCCGCGCGCATGGAGTCGGCCCTGTTCGGAACGCTCGATCTGTGCAATCACCGCGTCGACGCGTGGATGACTTCGCTCGCGTCGCGCCGGCTCGCCACCTTGCGTGCGAGCACGCCGCAGGGCCTCGTCATCGGCGGCTGGGGTTGGCTCCAGGACGTGCGGCCCGCCAATGCCGCCGATCCCCTTCAGCGGGCCGAGTTCATCCATACCCCTTCGCTCGACCAGGCGGCCGCAACCGCCGTCCTGCGCAGCGCTGCCAAGAGGGCGAACGCGGCGGGCAGCAGTCACGCCGATATCGATCTCTCGTCGCGCCGCGTGCGCCTCGCGCGCTGGCTGCTCGAAGGTGTGCGCAACGGGCGCTCACTGGGCGAGCTGCTCGGCGTGCGCTTCGAGCGCGCGCTCAAGGGCACTGCGGGCGAGGTGCACCTGGGTGCGCTGCGACGGCAGTTCTCCGCGAACGGTGTCAATGGCGTGCTCGACGGGCTCAAGCTGCAGCAGGCCGGTCTTCCGCCGTCCAGCGACCCTGCGGTGCTGACCGCTGCGAAGGGCCTCGAAGATGCGCTCGATGCGTTGACCGACGTGCTCACGGCCGAATCCGTCTATCAGCTCGTGAAGGGCAATCCGGGCGGGGCGCTCGTGAACCTGGAAGCGATCGCGAACGGCGAGGCGCCGCCCCCGCTCTCGATCACCGAGACGCCCGCATCCGCCACCCGGCTCACGCATCGCATCGTCGCCACCATTCCCGTGGGGGCCAAGGCGCCGGGGTGGACGGTGAACGGCACGCCGCGCTCGAAAGCCGATCCGCTGCTGGATGCCTGGTGCGGCTTCGTGTTGGGCTCAGCGGAGAGCATCGTGCTCACCGTGAACGGCCGTGGGGGTGTTTCGGTCGCGGTCACCTTGAGTGCATTGAAGCTGGGCGCGATCGACGTGGTGATGGCCGGCCGCGAAGCCGGGGCTGAACTGGCGGAACGAGTCGCCGCTGAGGCGCTTCGGAAGCTTCCGACCATCGCCGACGCAGTCGTCGCGGAGAATCGTCCGTGGCGCGATCTGGTCGGTGTTTGCGGCGCATTGGCGCGCCTGATTGCGCGTGCGGAACCGCTTCGTCCCGAGGCGCTGGAGTTACCCGGCGTTTTTGGTGCCGCGACGGACGAGAACTTCGGCGACCTGCCGGCGCGAGTGACCGGTGCGCAACAAGCGGCGGCCGCGGTGCGAACGGCGCTGGTGCAGCGTACCGATCCCGCGGGTGCGGTGCGCGCCGCTGCAGCGATCGGGATCCGCGCGCCCGGCGCACTGCTCGGCCGCGAGCCTGCGCCGCAGGAACTCGACGCGTTGCTATCCGCGCTCGATGTTCGTCTCGCCAGCGCGGCAGCCGCAGGTACGCCGCGCGACAAGTTGCGCGCATTGTTCGGCGGCGAGCTGCCGGGCCTCGTCGCCTTCACGCCGCGTGATCCGGCGGTGCTGGCGACCACGGCGCCGGCGGCCGCACCCGATCTGTTCGCCGGCGATCCTCTCGCGCCGTCTGCGTGGCTCGATGCGATGGGGCGGGTCCGGCCCGGCGTCGCGCGTGTGGCAGAAGTGCTGCAGCGCGTGGAGATCGCGAGCGGAGTCTCGACGGCAGCTCTGAAGGTCGCGCAGGCACCATGGATCGACGGCGACCGCTGGATCGCCACCTCGTTCATCAATACGAAGTCCAGGCAACGGCCCGGCAGCAGGCTCTCGATCGTGATCCACGCACCCGGCGGTTTCACCGCGACGCAGCCGCTCGGCGGCTTGCTGCTCGACGGCTGGAGCGAGAGCGTGCCGATGGAGAAGCGCGACACCGCGCTCGCGCTGCGCTACAACAGCCCCGGGACGCGCGCACCGCAGGCGATCCTCCTGGCGGTCAGTCCCGATCCGTCCCGTGCGTGGACCACGGAGACCCTGGTGGCGATCCTGCGGGACACGTTCGACCTGGCGCGCATGCGCATGCAGCCGCCCACCACGTTCAGCCGCGCCGGCCAGTTGCCGCTCGCGTGGGTCGGCCAGCGTCCGGGTGACGCGGGCATCTCCTTCACACCCTGAGAGCTCGATGGAAAACTATCCCACCTGGATCCGCCTCCACCCCGATTCGCGCGACGACACGCTGGTCACGTCGGTGGAAGCGCGGATGCATGACCCGCTCTGGCTGCTGGGTCGGCAATGGCAGCTGGGGGAAATGCGCCACGACGCGGGCGCGACGCCGATCGATGTCCGCGTGGATGGAACCTCGTCCCCGATCTCGAAACTGCGGGGCGGGCCCGCGAGCGCGACGACCGGGACACCCTTCGCGGTCAAACCACGTTCGGTACCACTCGAGACGCTCGTCGAACGCGAGGCGGTACCCGAGGACGGATTGAACGGGCTTCGCCTTCGGACCGAAGCGGGCCTGCATCTGCTGCGCATGTTGCGAGCGGCTGGCCTCGGCACGAAGGTCCAGGCATGGGTGGATCGGTGCCCGTTCACGCTGCCTGCCGGTGTCGAGCTGGATGCGCCCACCCGCGAATGGTGGGATCTCGTCGCGGGGCGCGTGCCCGACGCGGTGCCACTGCGCGCGACGATCACTGCGGCGCTCAAGTCCACGGCGACGCCGCCCGTTCCGGCGGACGAAGCGACGGTCCTGAAAAAGTGGCTCACGTGGCACGCAGCGCGATTCCAGTCGCCGGCGAGTGGTCCTTCGACGTGGAATCCGGAGCGCTTCGAGTATGCGTTCGGTGCCGCGGGCATGCGGGCTTCGGGCGAGGCCGTTCTGGGCGCACCCGAGTATCTCGAAGGGCGTCTCGAATGGTTCGACTTCGAACAGGCGACGGGAACGTTGAAGGCGACCGGCACGCCCGAGCAGCGCCGGATGTTCCGGATCCCGGCGCCGCTCGATTTCGTCGGCATGCCGAATCCGCGCTTCTGGACCTTCGAGGATTCGTCGGTGCGCTTCGATGCCCTCGATCTGATGTCGCGGCCCGATGCGCCGCCGTCGCCGGCGACGCTGATGGTCCTCGACTTCGCGCTGAGCTACAGCGACGACTGGTTCCTGGTGCCGCTCGCGCTGGATGCGTGGTCCATCTTCGAGACCACCGAAGTGGCGATCACCGATGCGTTCGGCGATACCGTGCTGGCGAATCCGCCAGAGGGGCGCTGGAATCTGTTCAGGCTCGACGCGCCGTCCGAAGCCGGAGGGCTATCGCGCCTGTTCGTCGCGGCTTGTCCTGCGCAGGCGAACGAGGGCGAACCGATCGAGGAGATGCATCTGCTCCGCGACGAGGTGGCCAACGTGGCGTGGGCCGTCGAGCGACTCGTGCAGCATCCGCTCGGAAACGGCATCGAACCGTACGTGCCGGGGAGCGACGTCGGCCCGGCCGCACAGCCGGGCCTCGTGTGGACCCTGGCGCCGCCGGCACCGCCGCGAAACTGGTTTCCGCTGATTCCCACCGAGGTCGGACGGCTCGCGCTCGGCGTGCTCTGGTCCGCCCGCGACGCGAAGCCGGGTGGAAAGCTCCTGACGGAACTGAAGGCATCGAAGCAGCGGTTGCATCAGGAGGAGGTGCCGCAGGAGGGTGCACAGGTGACGCGACGGTGGCAATCGGCGCGCGCCATCGACGGCTCGCTGCACTTCTGGATCGGGCGCAGCAAGACGCCACGTCGATCGGATACCGCGCCGGCGATCCGGTTCGACGTGGTCGAGTGGAAGTAGCGCGCGGATCGTTCCTGCAACGCTCTTTCGGCCGGGCTGGGCGCTACACTCTCTCGAAAGGGATATGGTCCTGACGACCGTTCCGTTGCGATACTGGATCGATGGCCCACCATGGAGCCGGGAGAGATGGGGCATCCGCGCGCCCCGGGAGACTTGAGACCAATGACACGTCCGTCGGGAACGTGGGTGCGAAACGGGTACGGGCGCGGCTCTGCGCGGGGCCGACGCCCAGCGTCCTCGCGAGCCATGCAAACCGTTCCAGGAGCAGTCGACCGCGAAGTGACCGACGAGCGATCCCCTGAGCAGGGCGATCCCTTCGACATTCTGTTCGACAGCGTGAGCGAGGCGATCGTCCTGCTGGACCTGGACGATCGGATCCTTCGCGTGAACGCGGCCTTCACCACCCTGTTCGGCTACGGCAGCGACGAGGCCTGCGGGCGGTCCCTGACGCGACTCATCGTTCCCGAGGGGGAGATGGAGGCGGCGACCCGCTTGTCCGCCGAGATCGCGAGCGGTCGGTCCTGCCGCGCCGATGCGCTGAGACGCCGCCGCGATGGCTCGACGCTCGATGTCTCGGTCGTCGGCGTGCCGATCCGTGATGGCGATCGCCAGACGGCGGGCTACTTCATCTTCCGGGACATCACCGACCGCAAGCACGTGGCGGAGGCCCGGATCGCGTTGCACCTGGCCGATCAGATCGCGCGTGCCCACGCGAACGTGATCGATCGCAGCCTGGAGTCGGTCGCGGACGAACCGTCGCTCGAATCGCTCAGCGGTCAACTGCTGCGGACCATCGTCACCGAACTGGGCGCCGACTCGGGGGCTTTCTGGCTGTGCGAAGAGGACGACGAACTGAGCGCCCGCATCTACCTCGCATTCGAAGACGGACGGATCGTCCGCGGCGAGGACAGCACCCATCCCGGACGGGAACCCGCGCCGATCCCGGAGGAGCTCGCCTCGCACTGGCGCCAGAACCGCTTCGAGCCCGTCGTGTATCAGCAGGAAGACTTCCTCGAGAGCTCGACGCTCGCGTTCTGTCGCGACTACTACCAGGCCCTGAAAGTTCGAACGGTGATGACTCTGCCCCTGGTCTTCGGCGAGCGCTTGTTCGGGACCTGCGCCATTCGATGGATGGCCCGGCAGGCGTTCGGACCAGACGACCTTCGGCTCGCGACCGCGCTCGCCATGCAGGCGGCGTTGGCGTTGCAGCTGGCCCGATTCGCGCAGCGCGCAAGCACCGTGGCTCTCGCCGAAGAGCGGGAACGTGCCGCACAGGAGCGGGCTGCGGAACTGGGCGTACTGAACGAGGTGCTGCGCAAGGAAGTGGCGGAGCGACGGCGTGCGGAGCAGGAGGTGCGCGGACAGGCGGCGATCATCCTGCGATCGCTCGATTCGATCCGGGATCAGTCCTCGGTGGACGCGTTCGTCGAGGAAGTGCTCAAGACCATCGTCGAGCAGCTGGGCGGGATGGGCGCCGCCCTCTGGATGCCGGAAGACGGCGAGGGCGTAGGGCGGGTCGTCCTCGATTTCGACCTGCACGGGTTTCGTCGTGGGGATGCCATCGACCATCCCGGCCGGGTGCCGCGCCTCATGGCACATCTTCGGGCCGGTGATTGGGATTCGGACAGCCCTCGACCGATCGTCCTGGATGCGGAATACATCGACACGGCGCCGGCATACGCCGACTTCCGTCCCTGGGCTCGTCGCCTCGGCATCAGGACGGTGCTGGTACTGCCGCTGGTCTACGGCGGCCGGTCCACCGGGGTACTTGCCATCCGCTTCGGGCGGGAGCATGCCTTCTCGACCGACGAATTGCGGCTCACGCGCGCGCTCGCGCTGCATGCCACGCTGTCGCTCCAGCTCGCCCGCCTCGGCGACGCAGCCAGGGAGTCCGCCGTATTGCGCGAGCGGGAGGAAGCGGCGCAGCGCCGTGCCACCGAGCTGAGCAACGCCAACCGGATTCTCCAGGATGCCCTGCAGTACCTCACCTCGGAGCCCGAGCTGAACGCTTTCCTCGCGTTCGTGCTCCGGTCGATGGTGGAATGTTTCGGGGCCCACAGCAGTTCGCTGCAGGTGCAGAACGCGGAGCGCACCCGCATCTGGTTCCTGCAGTCCTGGGAGAACGGCCGGTTGCATTCGGCCGACGAGTACGGCCATTCGCCACTGGGTCGAGCCTATGCCGAGTCCGAGGGTTTCGACTTGCGGCGCGCGGTGTTCGAGCGCCCGGAGGCCCATTTCGTCACCGATCGCGAGACCGCCACGACGGTCACGCCGGCCATCCGGGCCGCGCTGGGCGCGATGGGCGTGCGCTCGCTCGCCAATGTCCCGCTGCTGATCGGCTCGCGCGTCATCGGCCGACTGATCGTCCGGTTCGACACCGTCCGGCAGTTGGGTGAGGATGGATTGCAGCTGATGCAGTCGATCGCGAACCAGATGGCGATCGCGATGCACATGACCCGGCTCTCCGTGGAGGGGCGCAAGTCCGCGGTCCTGGGTGAAAGGGCACGGATGGCTCGCGAGATTCACGACACCCTCGCACAGGGGTTCACCGGCGTCATCGTCCAGCTCGAAGCCGCCAAGGACGCCATCGCGTTGAAGCGGGCCGCCGACGCCGATGCGCATATCGAACGCGCGGGTTCGCTGGCCCGCCACAGCCTCACCGAGGCGCGCCGTTCCGTCCACGCGTTGCGTCCCCTCGCTCTCGAACACGGCAGCCTGAGCGCGGCACTGACCACACTGCTCGAAGCCATGACGGCCGGCACGGGCATCCGCGCGAGCATCAGGACCGAGGGCGATGCCTTCGCGATACCGCTCGATTGGGAGGATGACCTGCTGCGCATCGGCCAGGAAGCGCTCACGAATGCGCTCAAGCACGCGACGCCGACCCGCATCGAGGCGACGCTGCGTTTTTCGCCGGCCGAGATCGTCCTGGAGGTGTTCGATGACGGCGTCGGCTTCGATTCCCGTCGCGCGTCGGACGGCATGGGATTGACCGGCATGCGGGAACGTTGTGCGCGCATGGGTGGTCGGTTCGAACTCGATACCGCACCAGGACGAGGGGTTCGCATCCGTGTCACGCTCGCCCTCGATTGCTAGGCTAGGCAACACCGCGACCCGGATTCAAGCGATGGCCCTGAGAGGAAACCCGCCGGCCCCCAGGATCGCGGACGATGCCCGATCCGCCATCCGTGTGCTCATCGCGGACGATCATGCGGTGGTGAGGGAGGGCCTCGTCGCGATGATCGGCCGGCAGGCGGACATGCACGTGGTGGCCGAGGCGAGCGATGGGGCGGAGGCGGTGCGGCTGTGGCGCGAGCATCGACCGGACGTCTGCCTGGTGGACCTGCGCATGCCGGGCCTGGACGGCGTGGGGGTGATCGGGCAAGTCCGTGCGCTGGATCCGAAGGCGCGCATCCTCATCCTGACGACCTTCGACGGGGACGAGGACATCTATCGCGGCATGCGGGCCGGGGCCAAGGCCTACCTGCTGAAGGATGCGCCGCGCGAGCAACTGCTCGATTGCATCCGGGCGGTCCATGCGGGCAACACGTACGTTCCACCCAACGTCGCTGCGAAGCTCGCCGCACAGGTTTCCGGCGAACGATTGACGGACCGGGAGCTCGAAATCCTCACGCTCATGGCGGCAGGTCACAGCAACAAGGCCATCGCCCGCGAGCTGGACATCATGGAAGGCACCGTCAAGACGCACGTGAAGAGCGTCCTGTTCAAGCTGGGTGCCACCAGTCGTACGGAGGCCGCGGCGGTCGCGGCCCGGAGGGGGCTCATCGAGCGCTGAGTCGTCGCGTCGGCCGGCAGGGTTCGGCATGCGTATCTCTTATGGGGGAGGCGGGAGCTCTCTCTTTCGGACCATTCCCGACGACATCCGATGGGGCACTTCGCGCCGACTCTCCAGGGCGATGTTCACGCGCGGTCGACGCACCCACACTCCCTCGCAACGCAAGGAGAGGGAGACATTCCGATGACCACGTGCCTGGAAATGACGCTCGGACAGGAACGCTTCGAGCCTATTGTTCTGCACGGCACGCATGCCGTTTCACCAGGCACCGTCGCGACTCGAGGCGGTCACCACGAACCGTTGCGGGACCGGCCGCGTGGCGGATTGCCGCCGGGGGCCTTGCGGCGGGTGCGGGAGGTGATGGAATGCCGGCTCACGGAGAAGCTCCAGCTGCGGGAACTCGCCGCGGTGGCGGGGGTATCGAAATGTCACTTTGCCCGTGCCTTCAAGCAAAGCGTCGGACAACCTCCGCACCAGTACCTGATGATGCGTCGCATCGAAGTCGCGGCGGAACTGATCAAGGCGAGTGACCGCTCGTTGACCGAGATCTCCGTCGATACGGGCTTCTCCGATCAAAGCCACTTTTCACGGAGTTTCGTCAGGATCACCGGCGAGACGCCGCGCGACTACCGCCGCCGGCATCGTTGACCGGAGGCGGCCGCTCGAGGCTGGATACCGCCGACGGTCAGCGGTGGCGAATTTCCTTCAGTAGCGCAACCGCTCGATCGGCGCGCACGTCGCGCTCCTCGGCCATGCGTCGCGCGATGCGATCGATCTCGTCGCCAGTGGCGCCGGCAGCCAATGCGATGTTCCGCGCGTGCAGCGCCATGTGGCCGCGCTGGATGCCTTCAGTGGCGAGCGCCCGCAACGCGCCGAGGTTCTGCGCGAGGCCGACCGCGACGGCGATCTCGCCCAGCTCCTGGGCGGATTTCACGTCGAGGATCTTGAGTGCGAGGCGTGCCAGCGGATGCGTCTTGGTCGCCCCGCCCACCAGTCCCATGGCCATCGGCATCTCGATGGTGCCGACGAGCGCACCGGTCGCATCTTTCTCCCAGCGGGTCAGTGACGTGTAACGCCCGCTGCGGGCGGCATAGGCGTGGGCGCCGGCTTCGATCGCGCGCCAGTCGTTGCCGGTGGCCACCACCACGGGATCGATGCCGTTCATGATGCCCTTGTTGTGCGTGGCGGCCCGGTACGGATCCACGGCGGCGAAGGTGTAGGCGTCGAGGACGCCCTCGATCACTTCGGCACCGCCGTGTTCCTTGGTCGCGAGGAGATCGGCCGTGACGCGCATGCGGGCACGCGCGAGACGCAGGTCGGCGAGGTTCGACAGAATGCGCAGGCGCACCTTGCCGCCGGTGATGTTCTCCACCAGCGGCGAGACCGATTCGGCCATGGTGTTGACCGTGTTGGCACCCATGGCGTCGCGCACATCGACGATGAGGTGCATCACCACCATCGCACCGCGCGGTGTGTCGGGGAAGACGTGCACTTCGATGTCGCGGCAGCCGCCGCCGAGTCCGACGAGCACGTGATCGCGGCTGTTCGCCAGCGCTACGATTTCCGCCCGACGATCAAGCAGGGCATCTCGGGCGCCCTTCGGGTCCGGCATGCCGAGCACCTGCACCTGGGCGCGCATCAGCGGGTCGGTGCTGGAGGTTTCGAAGCCCCCGCATTCGCGCGCCAGCTTGGCCATGAATGATGCGGCCGCGACGACCGAAGGTTCCTCGACCACCATCGGCACCAGCACGTCGCGCCCGTTGATGCGGAAGTTGCCCGCGACGGCGAAGGGCAGTTCGAAGGTGCCGATGACGTTCTCGATCATGCCGTTCGCGAGGGCGAGGGGCAGTGCGCCCGGTCGCGACAGCAGCGTGGCTTCCTCGGCGGTGAGTGATGCGGCGCGGACGATGTGTTCGAGGCGCTGCGCTGGAGTCAGCGCGCGGAAGTCTGGGAGGCGGGAATCGGTGGTCATGGGGATTCGTTCTTGCGCGGGAGGGCGCATGGTACCTGCGGGCAGGGCGTGTAGCGCCGATGCCCCCATCCCAACCTTCCCCCGCGGCAGCGGGGGAAGGAGTGCATGTGGCAGGTATTGCGGCAGGTTTACATCCCCTCCCCCGGCTACGCCGGGGGAGGGTCAGGGAGGGGGCGCTATTGAGCGTCGTGAAAAATCACCCCAAGCGTATGCCGATGCCCCGAGCGCACGCGACTCACGCCATGGCGCATGTTCACCCGGTAGACACCGCGAGTCCCTTGCACCGGACGATGATGGACCGCGAACACGACCGCGTCGCCTTGCCGCAGCGGCACGACTTCCGGCCGCGATTGCATGCGAGGCCGTTGTTCCGTCAGCACGAACTCGCCACCCGCGAAGTCCTCACCCGGCTCGGATAGCAGAATCGCCACCTGCAGCGGAAAGACATGTTCGCCGTAGAGGTCCTGGTGCAGGCAGTTGTAGTCGCCGGCGCCGTACTGCAGCAGCAACGGCGTGGGCCGCACCTGGCCCGCGGCGTGGCAGCGTTCAATGAACTCGGCATGCCGCTCCGGAAATCGAACGTCGATTCCCATGGCTGTGTTCCATCGGTTGGCGATGGGGGCGAGATGCGGATACAGGGCCGTCCGCATATCCGCGACGAGCGGCGGCAACGGATACGAGAAATACCGGTACTCGCCGCGACCGTAGCCGTGCCGTTCCATCACGACACGGCTGCGAAAGCGGTTCTCTTCACCGTAGAGTCCCGCCACCGCCCGGCACTCCTCCGGAGCAATCAGGCGTTCGATCGATGCGCAGCCCCGCGCGTCGAGATCTCGTCCGATGGATTCCCAATCGAGTGCTTCGATGCGCGCGGCGATGGTATCGGGCGGCGCCTGCATCCGTGCGTTCACGGCTTCGCTTCCCGCTCGAGCAGGGCCCGCTTGCGCTCGACGCCCCATCGATATCCGGAAAGGGCGCCGTCGTTGCGCACGACCCGATGGCAAGGAATCGCGACCGCAAGGGCGTTTGCTGCGCAGGCCTGGGCCACCGCGCGTACGGCCTTCGGCGAATCGATTTGCTGCGCGACCTGGGCGTAACTCACCGTGGAGCCTGCCGGAATCTTGCTCAGTGCCAGCCACACGCGCTGCTGGAAGGCGGTCCCGCGAACGTCGAGCGGCAGGTCGAGGCCGAGCGCCGGGGCCTCGACGAAACCCACCACCTTGGCGACGAGTTGTTCGAAGTCGGCGTCTCCACCGATCAGGTGCGCTTGCGGGAAGCGATCCTGCAAATCGCGGGCGAGCGTGTCGGGATCATCGCCCAGGAGGATGGCGCAGATGCCCCGATCGCTCGCGGCCACGAGAATAGAACCGAGCGAGCATTCGCCGATGGCGAATCGGATTCCCGTGTTGGCACCACCGGCCCGAAAAGTGGAAGGCGTCATGCCCAGCACGCCGTTCGATTGCGCGTAGAAGCGTCCGCTGGAGTTGTAGCCGGCGTCGAAGATCGCCTGCGTGACCGAACCGCTCGAAGCGAGGCCGTCCCGTACGCGCTTCGAGCGATGCGCATCTGCATAGGCCCTGGGCGTGAGACCGGTGACGGATTTGAAGACACGATGGAAGTGGTACGTGCTCAGGCCGGCGTGAGCCGCCAGTTCGGCCAGGGGCAGTGCGGTCTCGGCATCCGCGATCAGTCGGCAGATCTCGGCGACCTTCGCGGCGTACTGCTCGGCGAGCGGCGGCTGATCGGGTTTGCAGCGCTTGCAGGGTCGAAAGCCCGCGCGTTCGGCGTCAGCGCGCGTTGCGTGGAACCGGACGTTCTCGGGCCGTGCGAGCCGCGCCGCGCACGAGGGCCGGCAGTACACGCCGGTCGTGGCGACCGAATAGAAGAAAGTTCCGTCGGCGGCCGCATTCCGAGCCACGACCGCGGCCCAGCGGGGATCGTGGAGGGTTTCGGCGGCGCGGCGCTCGAGGCTGGTAGTGGCGTTCATGGGCATGGCTCCTGGGAAGACGGGGATGACGATGCCACTGTAGAAGGCAGCTTCGGTCCGTGCACTCCCGGTCTTGCGGTCGAATTCGGGGTTCCAGGTCAGGGCGATCAGGGTATCAACAGCACCGCACCCGAGGTCTTGCGACCTTCCATGTCGGCGTGCGCCTGGGCGGCTGCTTCGAACGCATACTCATGATGGCGATCCGCCGTGATCACGCCATCGGCGAGGGCCGAGAACAAGGCGTGCGCCATGGAGTCTCGGTCCGGGCCGGTGAAGTAGTGAAACACGCCGGGACGCGAAATGCTGTTCGACTTCTCGAACAGCAGCGAGATCAGGAACGGTTCGATGGCGCCGGACGATTGTCCGAAATTGGCCAGATGCCCCCGGATCGCCAGCGACTGGATCGAACCCAGGAACGTATCCTTGCCGACCGAATCGTAGACGACGTCCACGCCGCGACCGTCGGTGATGGCCTTCACCTTCTCCACGAAATTCTCGGTGCGATAGAGGATGGTGTGATCGCAGCCGATGCTGCGGGCCAGCGCCGCTTTTTCCTCGCTGCCCACGGTACCGATCACCGTCGCACCGAGGTGGTGAGCCCACTGGCAGAGCAGGCGGCCGACACCGCCCGCAGCGGCATGGACCAGCACGGTATGGCCGGCACGAACCGGAAAGATCTGACGTACCAGCATCTGCGCAGTCAATCCTCGCAGCAGGGTTGCGGCCGCGGTCCGATCGTCCAGCGAATCCGGTAGCCGGATCAGCACGCTGCTGTCGATCAGTCGGGCACTCGCATATCCGCCGTATCCACGGGTGATATAGCCCACGCGATCGCCAACGGTGAAATCGTCCACGTCGGGACCGACGGCATCCACTACGCCGACGGCTTCGAGACCTGGAATGCCCGGCAGCGTGAGGGTCGTATACAGACCCGAGCGCACATAGCAATCGTGAAAGTTGACGCCGACGGCGGTCTGCCGGAGGCGGACCTGTCCGTTACCCGGTGCGCCAACCGTCACGTGCTCACTCCTGAGAACCTCCGGTCCCCCGGGTTCCCGAATCACGATTGCCTGATCCATCACTGCCTCTCCTCCGTGCGATACGAACTTGTCAGGGCCGCCAATATAGAGCACGGGCACGGCCTCGGTCGCGTCGTGACGAAGGCGGGGCAAGCTGCGATGATTGCGGGCAAACCTCGGTCGTTTTTCCTTTCCCCTCCCTGGAACTTCCCCATGAGCAGTGTGCTGTTCACTCCGTTCGCCCTGCGCGAACTCCAGTTGCGCAACCGCATCGTCGTCTCGCCGATGTGCCAATACTCCGCCGTCGACGGCAGCGCCTCCGACTGGCACGTGATCCATCTCGGTGCGCTGTCCCAGAGCGGCGCCGGCCTCGTGCTGATCGAAGCCACCGCGGTGAGTTCTGCGGGCCGCATCGCGCCTGGTTGCCTGGGGTTGTGGAGCGATGCGAACGAGGTGGCGTTGAAGCGAGTCCTGGATGCGATCCGCCCCTACGGCACGTCGCCGATCGGCATCCAGCTTTCCCATTCCGGGCGCAAGGGTTCGGTCTCGGCGCCGTGGCTGGGCGGCAAGGGCTTGAGTGCGGAGCAGGGCGGCTGGACGCCGCTGGCGCCGTCGGCGATCCCGCTGTCGCCCGCCGATCTCGTTCCTCTCGCCATGAGCAGCGCGGACATCGCGCAGCTGATCGAGGACTTCACGGCGGCGGCACGAAGGGCGGACCGGCTCGGGCTTTCCGCCATTGAGCTGCATTGCGCCCACGGCTATCTGCTGCACCAGTTTCTCTCGCCGATCGCCAATCGACGCACCGACGAGTTCGGCGGTTCACTCGCCAATCGCATGCGCCTGCCCCTCGCCGTCTTCGATGCGATGCGCGCCGTTTGGCCCGCAAGCAAACCGCTCGGCGTGCGCGTGTCTTCCACCGACTGGATGGAGCACACGGGCGAACCTTCGTGGACGCTCGACGAGACGGTCGCGTTCGCCCGCGAATTGCAGAAACGCGGCGTCGACTGGATCGATGCTTCCACCGGCGGCATGTCGCCCGCCCAGAAGATCCCGCTCGCGCCCGGCTATCAGGTGCCGTTCGCGGAACGGATCAAGCGCGAAACGGGTGTCCCGACCATCGGCATCGGCTTGATCACCGAGCCCGCGCACGCCGAGTCCGTGGTGGCCAGTGGCCAGGCTGACCTCGTGGCGCTCGCTCGCGGCATCCTGTGGGATCCGCGCTGGGTCTGGCATGCCGCTGCCCAACTCGGTGGCACGGTCGTTCCGCCACCCCAGTATCGCCGTGCACCGCCGGGCGAGTTCGCGAAGGTGTTCGCTTAGCAATCCGGAAGACGTTGTGTGCGTTACCGCACGCAACGTTCGCTCGCTCCGGTTGTCTTCATCGCCTGACGGGTGCTCGCGATCCCGCGTGACCCTGACATCGACCGCAAAGGAACGACCATGATCGAAAAAACCGCCAGCGTGCATTGGGAAGGCCAGGGCAAGAAGGGCGTGGGGAAGATCAGCACCCAGACCGGTGCCTTGAAGGGCTATCCCTACGGATTCGGCAGCCGCTTCGAGGACGACCGGACCGGCACCAACCCGGAAGAGATCCTCGGCGCGGCACATGCCGCCTGCTTCACGATGGCCTTCTCGTTCGCCTGCGACAAGGCCGGTTTCGCCACGACCTCGATCGATACCGAAGCGCGTGTCCGGCTCGCCAAGGCAGGCGAGGGGTTCGCGATCGACCGGATCGCATTGCAGTTGAAGGCGGTCATTCCCGGCATCGATGAAGCCACGTTCCAGAAGATCGCCGAGGACGCGAAGCGGAACTGCCCGGTGTCGAAAGCGCTGGGCGGCGTCCCCGACATCTCGCTGTCGGCCACGCTGGCCTAGGGCCTGCCGCCGTACCGCCGCCCGGCCTCTCCGGCCCGGGCGGCCAGAAGGCTGCGCGTCTCCTAGGGCTCGATCCAGCCTTCCGTTGCGCCGCAACGAACGGATTTTCTGCACCAGTGAAGGCGATTTACTAAACATCGCCTCGTGGCAGGTCCGGCGCCTCCCTTTCTCCCTGCGTAGATGGTGTTCGCAGCGATTTCTCCTGTGCAATGCAGCATGAAATCCGTCTCGCTGCCTACCGGATCAAGACTTCGTTGACAGGCCCTGGCGTTTAGTAGCAGCGTATTACTAAACAGCTTCACTAAACAAAAGGTGAGATCGGATCGAGGCGCGCGACCTTTGGCGCATCCCCGACATCCCGGCGCAGTTCCCCTGGCGTATTCCGGCGGTCGAACCGGCGGCGGCAGGCGGTTCTCAACCACTTTGGAGGAGTACGTTCATGCTCAAGCTGAAGCAATTGGCCGTCGGCGCGGCAGCGCTCGGCCTCACGTCGTTGGCGGCCGCACCCGCGTTCGCCCAGAACAAGCAGATCACCCTGTGCTGGGCGGCCTGGGACCCGGCCAATGCACTGGTGGAACTGTCGAAGGACTTCACCGCGAAGAGTGGCATCCCGATGAAGTTCGAGTTCGTGCCATGGCCGAACTTCGGAGACCGCATGCAGAACGAGCTCAACTCCAAGGGCAAGCTGTGCGATCTGCTGATCGGCGACAGCCAGTGGATCGGCGGCGCTGCGGAGAACGGCCACTACGTGAAGCTGAACGATTTCTTCGACAAGAACGGCATCAAGATGTCCGACTTCGCGCCGGCCACCGTGTATGCCTATTCCACGTGGCCGAAGGGTTCGCCCAACTACTGGGCCCTGCCCGCCATGGGCGATGCGAACGGCTGGGTGTATCGCAAGGACTGGTTCGCCAAGCCCGAGTTGAAGGCCGAGTTCAAGAAGAAGTACAACCGCGACCTCGCCCCGCCGAAGACGCAGCAGGAACTCAAGCAGATCGCCGAGTTCTTCCAGGGCCGCGAGATCGATGGCAAGAAGGTCTACGGTGCCGCCATCTTCACCGAGCGCGGCTCCGAAGGCATCACGATGGGCGTGACCGGCGCGCTGTATGCCTGGGGCTTCCAGTACGATGATCCGAAGAAGCCCTACAGCATGGACGGCTTCGTGAACTCCAAGGACGCGGTCGAGGCCCTCGAGTTCTACAAGTCGCTGTACAAGTGCTGCACGCCACCCGGCTACACCAACGCCTACATGCAGGAAGGTCTCGACGCGTTCAAGTCGGGCCAGGCCGCGATGATGATGAACTGGTTCGCCTTCTTCCCGGGCCTGTACAAGGACGAGAAGGTCGGCGGCGAGCACATCGGCTTCTTCGTCAATCCGGGGCAGAAGGTGGAAGCCTCCACCCTCGGCGGCCAGGGCATCTCGGTGGTGTCGTATTCGCCGAACAAGGACGCCGCGCTGCAGTACATCAAGTGGTTCGCACAGCCGGACGTGCAGAAGAAGTGGTGGGCGCTCGGTGGCTACTCGTGCCACAAGGCAGTGCTGGGCGATCCGAACTTCCCGAAGACCGCGCCGTTTGCCGCGGACTTCCTGAAGGCCATGAACGGCGTGAAGGACTTCTGGCAGGAGCCGGCCTACGCGCAACTGCTGCAGGCCATGCAGAAGCGGGTGCACGACTACGTGGTGGCCGACAAGGGCACCGCGAAGGAAGCGCTCGACCTGCTGGTGAAGGACTGGCAGAAGGTGTTCAAGGAAGAAGGGAAACTCTAAATCGCCGTCGTGTACGCGCCGCCCGATGGGCGGCGCACGTGCACTCCGGCGAGTCTGATTTGCACGCGGGCCTTGGGGGTGGCTGCGCCACCCCGTTGGGGAGGAGGACGTACCCCTCTTCCCCGACCCCTCTCCCCAGGGAGAGGGGAGCAGTGCAAACCGTCGCCCTGCGGAAGAGGGTGCGAGCGGGTTAGGGTGCTGATGCTGTATGCATGTCAATGGAGTTTCGTGTCTGTCCTGAAATGAACGACGTATCCAAAGCCAACCTCATCGAACGTGCTGCAGGTGCCACGCCGGCACCGGTCGCGCGGGTGGTGCGTGGGCTTTCGGATCGGGCGATCGCGTGGTTGTTCATCTCGCCCACGATCATCCTGCTGCTGGCGATCAACATCTTTCCGCTCATCTGGACGATCAAGCTGTCGTTCACGAATTTCCGGGCGAACCGCCCGAACGCCGAAGTGACAAGCGTGGGGATTGCGCATTTCCAGTCGATCCTGACTGACCCGGATGTCTGGGCGGCCATGCAGGCCACCGCGCATTTCGTGTTCTGGACCATCCTGATCCAGACCATTCTCGGCTTCGTGCTGGCGTATCTCGTGGACCGCCGGTTTCGCGGCCATGGCTTCTGGACCACCGTGATCCTGATCCCGATGATGTTGTCGCCCGCGGTGGTGGGGAACTTCTGGGCGTTCCTCTACCAGCCGCAGATCGGGCTGTTCAACTACGTGATCTCGTTCTTCACCGGCCTCGATCCTTCGTCGTTCGAGATGATCGGATCGGTCAAGCTCGCGCCCTGGGCCATCGTGCTCGTGGATACATGGATGTGGACGCCGTACGTGATGCTCATCTGCCTCGCGGGCCTGCGCTCCATTCCGGAGTACATCTACGAAGCAGCGGAAGTGGATCGCGCCTCGAAATGGCGCCAGTTCTGGACCATCACGCTGCCCATGGCGCTGCCGTTCATCATGCTGGCGGTGCTGTTCCGAGGCATCGAGAACTTCAAGATGTTCGACCTGGTGAACCTGCTCACCAACGGCGGGCCCGGTTCCACCACCGAAGTGGCCTCGATCACGCTGAAGCGCGAAGCCTTCGAGAAGTGGCGCACAGGTTACTCGTCGGCCTTCGCGATCATCCTCTTCGTGACGGTGTTCGGTCTCGCGAACATCTACGTGAAGGCGCTCAACAAGGTGAAGAGCCGATGAGCCGCGGCATCTCCCACGCGCATTCCATCGTCGAGCCCGGTCCGCTGTCGCGGAACATCGCGGGCATCGTGGTGGTCGTCTACGCGATCGTCGCGCTGGTGCCGCTCGCGTGGATTTTCCTCACGTCGATCAAGACGCCGCCGGATTCGATCAGCTATCCGCCGAAGATCATCTTCGAGCCCTCGCGCGAGGGCTACTGCAATCTCTTCACGACGCGCTCGCGGCAGACGCCGGATTATCTGGCGACGCTTCCGCCCGCCTCGGGTGTCTGCGAGCAGATCGCACGCGACCGCAACATGGTCATCGTCGGGCCGTCGAACTACGCGCCGCGCTTTCTCAATTCGCTGATCATCGCCTTCGGATCGACGGCGCTGTCGGTCGTGCTCGGCACGGCAGCGGCCTACGGCTTCTCGCGCTTCAAGGTGCCGCTCAAGGACGACCTGCTGTTCTTCATCCTGTCGACCCGGATGATGCCGCCTATCGCGGTGGCGATCCCCATCTTCCTGATGTATCGGGAACTGGGACTGTCGGATACCAAACTGGGGATGATCCTGCTCTACACCGCGGTCAACGTTTCGCTCGCGGTGTGGCTGCTCAAGGGTTTCATCGACGAGATCCCGCGCGAGTACGAAGAGGCCGCGATGATCGACGGCTACACGCGGCTGCAGGCGTTCTTCCGCGTCGTGCTGCCGCAGGCCACCACGGGCATCGTGGCCACGGCGATCTTCTGCCTGATCTTCGCGTGGAACGAGTATGCCTTCGCGGTGCTGCTAACTTCGGGTGAAGCGCAGACCGCACCGCCCTTCATCCCCACGATCATCGGCGAGGGCGGTCAGGACTGGCCGGCAGTGGCGGCCGGCACGACGCTGTTCCTGGTGCCCATCCTCGTGTTCACGGTGCTGCTGCGCAAGCAACTCCTGCGGGGCATCACGTTCGGAGCGGTCCGCAAATGAACACGCAGGCGAAGTCCGGCTGGCCCCGCTGGCTGCGGCGCGGTCCGATGGAGAACGTGGCGACCGCGTTGATCGCTGTAGGCGTGCTCATGCTGCTGCAACCGTTTGCGATGGTGCTGTACACGTATTCGTTCGTCACGACGCTGGCGGGGACTGCCATGTTCATCGTCGTGTCTAAGTTTCCGGAATGAAGGCGCGGACGATGACTACACGGCGGCCCCCACCCTCACCCTCCCCCGGCAAAGCCGGGGGAGGGGACGTACACCCCTTCCCCCACCTCTGGTGGGGGAAGGTTGGGATGGGGGCAACCCGCCATGGCTGAAATCCGCGTCGAAAACCTCCACAAGGCCTTCGCCAGCTTCACCGCGGTGCGTGATTCCACGTTCACGGTGCGCAACGGCGATTTCTTCTGCCTGCTGGGGCCGTCGGGCTGCGGCAAGACCACGACGCTGCGGATGATCGCGGGCCTCGAGCTGCCCACTTCCGGCCGCATCCTGCTGGGCGACGAGGACGTGACCTTCAAGCAGGCCTCCGCGCGCGACATCGCGTTCGTGTTCCAGCTCTTCGCCCTCTATCCGCACATGAACGTGCGCGCGAACATCTCTTACCCGCTGCGCTCGCAGGGCATGGCCGGCACCGAGGTCCGACGCCGCGTCGAGGAGGCCGCGAAGATCCTGCGCATCACGCACCTGCTGGACCATCCTGTGTCCGGACTGTCCAGCGGCGATCGACAGCGCGTGGCGCTGGGCCGTGCCATCGTGCGCGAGCCGCTCGCATTCCTCATGGACGAGCCCCTCGGTGCGCTCGATGCCGAGTTCCGCGAACTCATGTGCGGCGAGTTGCGGGCGCTGCACGATCGCCTCGGAGCGACCACGGTCTACGTGACCCACGACCAGCTCGAAGCCATGTCCATGGCCGACACGATCGCCGTCATGAACCAGGGCGTGATCGAGCAGCTCGGTTCGCCGCGCGAGATTTACGACCGGCCCGCGTCGCTGTTCGTGGCCGACTTCATCGGCTCGCCGCCCATGAACCTGCTGCGGTTCCACGGGCGCATCGCGTCGGGGGATCAGCGCGTACGCATCAACGGCGCCGATGTGACCGTGCCCGAAGTGCGCGAGGATGCCGGCGAGGGCGACATGGTGCTCGGCGTACGTCCGGAGCACGTGCGGCTGACCGACGATGGTGCCTATCGTGCCCAGGTGGTGGAGAGCGAATACCTGGGGACCACGCAGATCGTGACGTTGTCGGCCGTGGACGGCACCGGCCTCAAGGCACGACTGCCATCGGAGGCGAAGGTACGTGCGGGTGATCACGTGGGACTGGCATTCCACCCCGACAAGCTGTCGCTCTTCGATGGCCAATCCGGACGTGCCTTGCGCACCCGCCTGCATGCGGAGGCCGGCCGTGGCTGAGGTTCGACTGCAGGGTGTCTCGAAGCGTTTCGGTGCCACCGAGGCCGTGGCCGGACTGGACCTCGACGCGGCAGACGGCGAGTTCGTGGTCCTGCTCGGCCCCACCGGTGCCGGCAAGACCACGACGTTGCGGCTCGTGGCGGGCCTGGAGAAGCCGGATGCGGGCCGCGTCTACATCGGCGGTCGCGACGTCACCGACACGACGCCGGCGCCGCGCGACGTTTCCTTCGTGTTCCAGCAATACTCCCTCTACCCGCATCTGTCGGTCTTCGACAACCTCGCCTTTCCGCTGCGCTCGCCGGCGCGCCGGTGGCCCGAGCCGGAGATCGAAAGCCGCGTTCGCGAGATCGCCCGGATGCTGCGAATCGAGGACAAGCTTGCCAATCGCGCGACCCAGCTCTCGGGCGGGCAGATGCAGCGCGTCGCCATTGGTCGCGCGCTGGTGCGCCGCCCCAACGTCTATCTCATGGACGAGCCGCTGTCGTCGCTGGATGCGAAGTTGCGAGCCGAAATGCGGGTGGAACTGAAACGCATACAGCGCGAGCTCGGCGCCACCATCCTGTACGTGACCCATGACCAGACCGAGGCGATGACCATGGCCTCGCGCATCGGTGTTCTCGATCGCGGCCGACTGGTGCAGCTGGGGAGTCCGCGCGAGATCTACGAAGATCCCGTGAACACCTACGTGGCAACGCGGTTGGGCAGCCCGTCGATCAATCTCGTGCCCCGGAGCCTGTTCCCGGGCGTGGCCGCGCCGGCATCGACGGTCACCATCGGGGTTCGCACGGAACACCTGCGCATTCGCCGCAGCGATGCCGGCATGGGTCGTGTCAAGCGCGTCGAACACCTGGGCGACCAGAACCACCTGCACGTCAGCCTGGCCGATACCGACGTCGTGGTCCTGACCGATCCGGACGAGGGCCTGGACGTGGGCGATGCCGTGACGCTGGAACTGTCGGCTCCGCTGTTCTTCGGGGCGGATGGCGAACGACTGAGGCACTGAGCCATGGATCCGGTCCTCATGAAACGACTCATCGCCCACGTTGCCGAAACCATGATCGCGAATACGGACGCGTTGACCGCGCTCGACCAGGCCATCGGCGACGGCGATCACGGTCTCAACATGAAGCGCGGTTTCGAAGCCGTGCTCGCGGACATCGACAAGATCTCGGCGTTGCCGCCATCGGAGGCGCTCAAGGCGGGCGGCATGACGCTGGTGATGAAGGTGGGTGGGGCCTCCGGTCCGCTCTATGGAACGTTGTTCATGAGCCTGGGCAAGGCATGGCCGACCGAAGTCACCCGCGCGAGCCTCGCGGATGCGTTCAATGCAGCCATCGATGCCGTCAAGGCGCGCGGCAAGTCGGACCGACAGATGAAGACGTTGCTCGATGTCCTGATACCGGTGCTTGCAACCCTGCGTGTGACCGGCGATCTCGCGCGCCTGCGTGCAGCGGCGACGGATGCTGCTGAAGCGACGGTGCCGATGAAGGCCATCCGCGGCCGGGCCTCGTTCCTGGGCGATCGCAGCATCGGACACATGGACCCCGGCGCGCGATCGTCGTGCCTGATGCTGCATGCGGTCATCGATGTAATCGAAGAAAAGGACAACCGATGAGCACCAACGTCGGAATCGTCATCGTCTCGCACTCGCCCGACGTGGCGAAGGGCGCTGCAGACATGGTGCGGCAGATGGTGGGCGACGACGTACCGCTCGCGTGGTGCGGCGGCGCGCCGGGAGGCGGGCTCGGCACCAGCGTCGAGGCGATCCTGGGGGCGATCGACAGCGCCTGGTCGGAGGCGGGGGTCGCGATCCTGGTGGACCTCGGTGGCGCGGAAACCAACAGCGAGATGGCGATCGAACTGCTGCCGGAGGAACGGCGTGAGCGCGTCGTGATCTGCAATGCACCGGTGGTCGAAGGTGCGGTGATGGCCGGTACCGAAGCTTCGGCCGGATCGCCGCTGGAACACGTGCGGCGCACGGCCGAAGAGCTGCGCGCCGCCTGAGAAGGAAACAATACGATGTCACAGAGTGCACAGGCCCAGGTGGTGATCGAACATGAAGTCGGCCTGCATGCCCGGCCGTCGGTGAAACTCACGCAGCTCGCCAAGAGCTTCGCCTCGAAGATCGAGATCGCCACCTCGACCGAGGGGCCATGGATCGATGCGAAGAGCATCGTGAAGGTGATGGGGAGCAAGACGCCGAAGGGTGCGCTGCTGCACGTCCGTGCCGAGGGTGACGACGCCGAAGCGGCGGTGCAGGCGATCGTCGCGCTGGTGGAGCGTGATTTCGAACCGGTCACCTGAGTCGGCCATGCTGCGGCTCGTCGGCGTTCCCGCGGCACCCGGCATGGCCGCGGGGCCGATGGTGCGAATCGGCAACGGCGTCCGGCACGAGCGTGCCGCACTACCGGTGCGTGAGGAACAACTGGCTGCGGAGGGGGCGCTGGCACTGGCGCGGGACGCGCTCACGGAACTCGTCGCGTCGGTCGACGACGACGAGGCTGCCGGCATTCTCGCGTTCCAGCTCGCCCTGCTCGAGGACGACGAGATCACGCGTCCGCTGGTCGAGGGGATCACGGCGGGTCGCACGGCCGACGACGCCTGGTCGCAGATCATGGGAGCGCTGATCGCCGACTACGAAGCTTCCGACGACAGTTATTTTCGTGGACGCGCCTCGGATCTCACGGATCTGCGCGACCGGGTGCTCGATGCGTTGAATGGCGGCGAGACCGAAGCGATCGCGCCGGGCAGCATCGTGGTCGCCGAAGACCTGGCGCCATCGCGTTTCCTTGCAGCGGACTGGAGCGGCGGCGGGCTCGTGCTCCAGCGCGGCGGCACGACCAGTCACGTGGCGATTCTCGCGCGGTCGCGCGGCGTGCCGTTGCTCGTGGGCGTGGGGCCGTTCGACCTCGCGGCGGCGGGCGAGGCCCTCCTGGACTCGCATGAAGGTCTGCTGGTGGTGAATCCGGATCACGCCGCACGCGACGAGTTCGAGCGCCGCCGTGCTGCCCATGCGGAGCGCGCGCGTGCGGATCACCTGCATCTCGGCACGGAAGCGAAGACCGCCCGCGGCGAACGGGTCCAGGTGATGATCAACGTTGCGCGGCCGGAAGAACTCGACGGCATCGACCCGGAGCACGTGGACGGCATCGGCCTCGTGCGGACGGAGTTCCTGTTCCACGACCGGCGCGATCTGCCCACCGAGGAAGAGCAGTACCGTGTCTACCGGCGCATCGCCGAGTGGGCGGGCGGCAAGCCCGTCACCATCCGCACCCTCGACGCGGGCGGCGACAAGCCTGTTCCCGGCCTCACGCACGAAGGGGAGAGCAATCCGTTTCTCGGCGTGCGCGGGGTGCGGTTGTCGCTCGAGCGACCCGAGGTGCTCAAGGTCCAGTTGCGCGCGCTGGCGCGGGCGGCGGTGGCGGGCAACGTCAAGGTGATGGTGCCGATGGTGGCCGTGCCGGCCGAACTCGCGGCCGTTCGCGCGCTGCTGGGGCAGGCCATCCAGGAGCTGACGGCAGTCGGTGTCGAAGCCGAGTTGCCGCCGCTGGGCATGATGGTCGAAGTGCCTGCCGCCGCGCTCGCAATCGAGACCTTCGACGCCGACTTCTACTCCATCGGCAGCAACGACCTGCTCCAGTACCTGATGGCGGCCAGCCGCGACGAACCCGAGCTCGCCGCGCTAGCTCGGCCGGGCCCCGCGTTCTGGCGTGTGTTGCGCGAACTCTGCGAGCATGGTCGAGCTGTCGGGCACGAAGTGAGTTTGTGCGGTGACCTGGCCAGCGACGTGAAAGTGATCCCCGATCTGCTGCGTCACGGCTTGCGCACGTTTTCGGTGGCGCAGGCCGCGATCGCTCCGGTGAAAGCCGCCATCAGCCGTGCCTGAGGCGACCTTGAAGCCCGAGGAGTTCCAGGCGCTGGTCGCCGGTTACAAGGCGATCCTGCAGGAGGTGCTCGACAGCCGTCCGTCGGGCATGCGCCAGCGCCTGTCCGAAGTCCTGGGCAAGAACCGCAGCTTCATCTCGCAGATCTCCAATCCCGCGTATGCAACGCCGATCCCGGTGCAGCACGTGGACCGCATCGTGGAGGTCTGCCATTTTTCACCGCGCGAGAAGGAGCGCTTCCTGGGGGCCTATCGCAAGGCGCATCCGCGTCGGCTGCAGGTGCTCAAGGGCCAGCGTGCGCGGACGGTCGAAGTGACGCTGCCCGATCTCGGCAGTGAAGCACGCAACCGGCAGCTCGACGGCATCGTCGTGGAGTTCGCAGAGAAGGTGGCTCGCCTGCTGCGCGAGTCGTGAACCTGGCACAAGGCAACGGAGACTCGTCATGAAAAAACTCATCAACGCCATGGACGCGGTGCTCACCGAGAGCCTCGCGGGATTCTGCGCGGCCCATGCCGACATCGTCATCCTCGGTGACGAGGGCAAGTTCGTGCAGCGCGCTAAGGTGAAGTCCGGCAAGGTCGCCCTGGTGTCGGGTGGCGGTTCGGGACACGAACCCCTCCACGGCGGCTTCGTCGGTCACGGCATGCTCGATGCCGCCTGTCCGGGCCAGGTGTTCACCTCGCCCACGCCCGACCAGATGCTGGCGGCAGCGGCAGCAGTGGATACAGGCGCGGGCGTGTTGTTCATCGTCAAGAATTACGAAGGCGACGTGATGAACTTCGACATGGCGCGGGAGATGGCGGGCGGCAACATCTCGACCGTCATCACCAACGACGATGTTGCCGTCGCGAACTCGACCTATTCCACCGGCCGCCGGGGCGTGGCTGGCACGATGATCGTGGAGAAGATCGTCGGGGCTGCTGCGGAACAGGGCAGCGATCTCGCCGTGCTCACGAAGTTGGGCGAGCGCGTGAACGCGCGCACGCGGTCGATGGGCGTCGCGCTGACCAGTTGTACCGTTCCGGCGGCGGGCAAGCCGACGTTCGACATCAGCGCCGACGAGATGGAGATGGGCGTAGGCATTCATGGTGAACCCGGTCGACGGCGCGTGAAGCTGCAGTCTGCCGACGCCATTGCGAAGGAGATGGTCGATGCCATCGTCGGCGATCTTGGTCCGAACGCGAAGGGCGAAGCGCTTCTGCTCGTCAACGGTTTCGGCGGGACACCGCTGATGGAGCTCTACCTCATGTACCACGCCGCGGCGAAGCTGCTCGCCCCGGCCGGCGTGAAGGTGGTGCGCTCGCTCGTGGGCAACTACGTGACGTCGCTCGACATGGCCGGATGCTCGGTGACCGTATCGATGCTGGATGGTGAACTGAAGGCGCTCTGGGATGCGCCGGTGCATACGGCAGGGCTTCGGTGGGGGATGTAGTCAAGGCCACTTTCAGCTCCCAACGCGGAGGACGCGGTGGACGCGGAGAAAAGCCCAATCGAACCTCGATGCCGCGAAGTGGGGGTCCTGACCGTTGTCCTGCTTCTGCCTTTGACTTCCTCCGCGTCCTCCGCGTCCTCCGCGTTGAGACTCTTCCCTACAGCTTCATAATCCGTATCAGGTCATCGACGCCCATCACGTTGCAGTAGATGTTGTTGATGATCTCGAGCTCCTTCCGATGGAGCTCGTCCGTGGCGGCGGCGCAGCAGTCGTCGAGCACGACGACCCGGAAGCTCTCGTCGGCAAGGCTCCGCACCGTCGACGAAACGCATTGGTCGGTGAAGATGCCGACGCACACCACGTTACGGATGCCGACGTTGTGCAGCAGCAGCCGCAGGTTGGTGCCGGTGAGTGCACTGTCGGTGGTCTTGGTGACGACGATCTCGTCGTCCTTCGGCGCCAATGCCGGCACCAGGAACGAAGGTTCCGTGTCCTTCGGTAGCAGCAGATTGTTGAAGCCCGGCATCTTCTGCGAGAGGGAGCGGTCTCGGCCGTCGCGCGTGAGGCAGGCGATGCGGGCGAAGAACACTTCGATGCCGCGGTGACGGAACTTGGCGAGCACGCGCGCGATGTTCGGGATCACCGTGCCATGCATCCGATCGTGGAAAGGTGTCCAGCGGTCGTAGTGCGCCTGCTCGATCGGCGGCAGCGTCGCGCGGTCCGGGCGGGCGAGGTAGGTGTTCTGCACATCGATCACGAGCAGGGCAGTCTCCCTCGGCTCGAGCGCCGGATCATCGGGATCGGGCATCGTCGCGTAATAGAGTGAACGATAAGCGGTCTTCCAGGTCATAAAATTCCTCGCTGCACTTGGGGCCGCCATGACAGGGTCTTGTCTGCGCCCGACGACGTCGTCTCAACCGCGAGACACTAGCGAAATTTTCGCCATCGCGCGACCCTTCGTTTCGCCTGAATGATTCTCCCGAGGAGACGCCTGTGAAGATTAGTCGAGTCCTGTTCCTATCAATGGCGGCCGGTTCGACCGTGCTTCCATGTGTGACCCAAGCGCAGACCGTCAATGACCCGAACCTTCTGATAACGCCGTTCCTCTCCGGGCTTTCGGAACCGACGGGATTCCAGTTCTCCGGTCCGGATGCGGGTTTCGTGATCGAGAAGGCCAGCGGCCAGGTGAAGCGATTCGACGGTGGGGTGCTCTCGGGCGCACCGGTGCTCGATCTGGCCGTGAACAGCAACAACGAGCGCGGCCTGCTCGGGATAGCACTGGATCCGGGCTTCGACATCAACGGTTTTGCCTACCTGTATTACAGCGCCAGCAACACTGCGGCGGACACGTCCAACTCGGGTGGCTGGGCCCAGAATCGAGTGGCCCGCTATCAGTGGAACGGATCGACACTGGTCGATACCGGCGTGTCGAGGACGTTCGGCACCAGCGCGGATGGTCAAGCCAATGGCGCCAATCACAACGGCGGACCGCTCGTGTTCGGCGCGGACGGAAAACTGTACGGGGTCACGGGCGATCTCAACCGCGATCTCACGGAACAGAACACGAGTTCAGGCGGCCTTTCCTCCGGCGTCGGCGGCGTGTATCGCCTGAACACTGATCTGTCGGTGCCCACGGACAATCCGTTTGTCGCGGCCAACCCCAACCAGGGGCCGTTCTATGGGTACGGGGTGCGCAATTCCTTCGGCCTGGCGGTGGACCCGGCGACCGGCAACCTGTGGGATACGGAGAACGGTCCGAATTCGTACGACGAGATCAACCTGGTGGCGCGGGGTTTCAACAGCGGCTGGACGCGCATCATGGGCCCGGACAGCCGTGACGCGCAGGACGTCTCCGATCTGGTAAATCTCGCGAACTCCGCCTACAGCGATCCCGAGTTCTCGTTCCTGAATCCTGTTGCCGTCACCTCGCTGCAGTTCCTCTACGGCTCCGCATGGGGACCAAGTTACGACGATGCGGTGATCGTCGGCGACAACAACACCGGTCGCCTGTATCTGCTGCGACTCAACGCCGCGAGGGACGGATTCGTGCTCGACGGCAACCTTGCCGATCTGGTGGCGGACAACGGTACCGAGCAGGGCCGGATCGTGTTCGGCAACGGCTTCAGCGTCGTGACCGGCATGCAGACGGGATCGGACGGCGCGTTGTACGTCAGCTCGTACGGCAGCGGAACGATCTATCGCATCGCGCCGGTGCCCGAGCCGGAAACATGGGCCTTCCTCGCGTTTGGCCTGGGAGTCATGGCGCTGCGGCTGCGCCCGAGGGCGCGCAGCGCCTGACGAACAGGGCCCGCGGGCCGTCCGCGATGGACGGCCCTGCGGCGGGCCTCAGGCCAGGCCGAAAGCCGCGAGCAACTCGCGGCGATGATTCAGGTACTCCTCGTTCAAGGCTTTGATCGGCGCGCCCGTCAACTTGTCCACCACGACCCGGGCGGGCCGCTTGCCGGCGGGCATCTTCACCACGTCCAGGATTGCATCTGCCACGTCCTGGGGCTTCGGTGCCTGGGGGCTCGCGAATAGCTGGCCCAGCCCCTCGCCCATTTTCTGCGGGATCTGCGCCACTGCGCCGTAGGCATCCGAACGCGAAGCGTCGTTGGCGTACTGGCCGTTGTTGCCCACGTCGGTCGGGAATGCACCCGGCTCGATCGCGACCACGTCGATGCCCAGCGCTTTGACTTCGTCGGCCAGTGCTTCGCCGAGCGCCTCGACGGCGAACTTGGTGGCGCAATAGGTGCCGGTCGTGGCCGTGGTGAAGCGGCCCATGATGCTCGAGATGTTGATGATCAGCCCCGATCGGCGCTTGCGCATGTGCGGCAGCACGGCGCGGTTCATCCGCAGCGGCCCGAACACGTTGGTGTCGAACAGCGCCTTCACTTCCTCGACACTGAAGGCTTCCTGCACGCCCATCGAGAATCGTCCGGCGTTGTTCACGACGATGTCGATCGCACCGCCGGTCCGCTTCGCGATGTCGGCGATCGCCTGGTCGACGGACGCATCGCTGGTCACGTCCAGCTCGACCACCTGGACGTTTGGAATCTTCCCAAGCTCGCCCGCGGCGCCGGCGTTCTTGCCTTTGACGTTTCGCAGCGTCGCGAACACGGTGTGGCCGGCCTTGGCCAGGGTCTCTACGGTGAGGCGACCGAAGCCGCTGCTGCTGCCGGTGATGATGACGTTCACGAAATTCCTTTCGACGAAACTGCGGAGGGATCCTAGACGAGCTTCACGAGCTGCTTGCCGAAATTCTCGCCCTTGAGCAGGCCGATGAAGGCCTTGGGCGCGGCGCGCAGTCCCTCCGCGATGGTCTCGCGGTACTTGATGCGGCCTTCGGCGACGAGCTTGCCGAGCTTCGGGATCGCTCGCTGGTACAAGTCCAGGCGATCCGTGACGATGAAGCCGCGAATGTTGACCCGATTCACCAGGATCGACCGGATCATGGTGATGCCGTACGGTTCGGTGGCGTTGTAGTCCGAGATGAGGCCGCACACCGCGACCCGCGCGAACGGGTTGAGCAGACGGAGCACGGTGTCCATCACCACGCCGCCCACGTTTTCGAAGGAGCAGTCGATGCCGTCCGGGCAGGCGGCCTTCAGGTCCTCGTACAGTTTGCCGGCTTTGTAGTCGACGCAGGCGTCGAAGCCCAGCTCCTTCACCGCGTACTCGCATTTCGCCCGGCCACCGGCGATGCCCACGGTACGGCAACCCTGCATCTTCGCGAGCTGGCCCACCACGCCGCCGACCGCGCCCGAAGCCGCGGACACCACGACGGTTTCGCCGGCCTTGGGCTGGCAGTGTTCGAGCAGCCCGATCCAGGCCGTGACGCCGGGCATGCCGACCGCACCGAGGTACGCCTGCAACGGCACCAGCTTCGGATCGACCACGGCGAGGCCATCGCCGGCGGAGGTGGCGTATTGCTGCCACCCGAGCGAGCCGACGACGAACTGGCCCACCTTCAGGCGCGGGTGTTTGGATTCGATGATCTCGCCGACGGTCCCGCCCACCATCACGGCGCCGATATCGACGCTGGCGGCGTAGGACTTGGAGTCGCTCATGCGGCCGCGCATGTAAGGGTCCAGCGACAGCCAGTGGTTGCGCACCAGCACTTCACCGGGGCGGGCCTCGGGCGCGTCGCGCTCCACGATCTCGAAATTCGCTTCCGTGACCCAGCCTTCGGGACGGCTGGCGAGCAGCACCTGCAGGTTCTTGTTCATCTCGTTCGCTCCGGTCAAACCGCGATGCCACGGCAAGCGGCGCATTGTAGCGGAGCGATGTGGCCGCCGCGGTACATGCCATGGCATCATCCGGGGCGTGACTCTGCCGCCGCTGGTTCTCGTCCCCGGTCTGCTGTGCGACGCCGCCCTCTGGGCATCGCAGGTCGCGACCCTGCGCGAGGAAACGCCGTGCTGGGTGGCCGACGTGACCCGCGACGACACCATGGAAGGCATGGCGCGCCGCGTGCTCGAGGAAGTGCCGTACGAGCGCTTCGCACTGGCCGGCCTGTCGATGGGGGGATTCGTCGCGCTCGCCATCATGCGGGCCGCGCCGCAACGCGTGGATCGGCTCGCGTTGCTCGATACGCACGCCCGTCCGGATGCGCCGGAGCGCACGCGCGAGCGGCTCGAGTACATGGCCCTGGCCCAGAGCGAAGGCGGTTTCACGGCGATCAATCGCAACCTGATGCGGCGCCTGATCCATCCGTCGCGATTCACGGATGCCGCCCTCCTGCGGGCCATCGACGCCATGGCCGACCGCGTCGGCATTCCCGGTTATCTCAATCAGCAGCGCGCCGTCATGGCGCGTCCCGACAGCCGGCCGCACCTGGCTTCGATCGCATGTCCGACGCTGGTGCTCTGCGGCCGCGAGGACATCCTCACGCCGCTGGCGTTGCACGAGGAGATGGCCGAGGCCATTCCCGGGGCGAACCTCGTGATCGTGGACGAGTGCGGGCACATGAGCACCATGGAGCAGCCAGCGGTGGTGAACGCCGCGCTGCGGGCTTGGCTCGGCTGAGGTGAAGCGCCTCGCGTCGTCCGCCTGGCTGGTTGCGGCGACGGTGTTGCCGGTGCCGGCGATTGCGCTCGACGTGACGGAGGAATTGTCCCGATGCGCGGCCTGCCACGGAACGGACGGCCGATCGGCCGCCATGCCCGCCAACGGCCGCATCGCGGGCCAGCACCGCGAGTATCTCGTCTACATCCTCAAGCAGTACCGCGCCGGCACGCTGCAGGGCGTGAACGGCGGCATCATGGCAGGCGCGACGCGGCATCTGGACGATGCGCAGATCGACGCGATCGCGCGCTACTACAGTACGCAGCCCTGAACGGAGCCCCGCGCCATGGCGATCACTTTCACTCTCAACGGAAACGCGACGACGGTGGCCGTCGACGACGACACGCCGCTGCTCTGGACCTTGCGCGACACGCTCGGACTGACCGGCACCAAGTACGGTTGCGGTCGCGGCCTGTGCGGCTGCTGCACGGTCCTGATCGAGGGCGAGGCGGCCCGCTCGTGCCTGGTGCCTATGGCGGGCGTCCAGGGCCTGCGAGTCACCACCATCGAATGGCTCGCCGCACGTCCCGACAACGCCGTCTTCAGGGCGTGGCGCGAACTCGACGTGCCGCAGTGCGGTTACTGCCAGCCGGGACAGATCATGAGCGCGACCGGGCTGTTGCTGAAGCGGCCCGCGCCGACGGACGAAGACATCGATGCGGGCATGTCCGGCGTCCTCTGCCGGTGCGGCACCTATCCGCGGATTCGTGCCGCCATTCACCGGGCCGCGGAAATCCGCGCAAAGGAGCGCAAGTCGTGATCGGTCGTGCGGCCTTGGTCCTCGTCGCCTGCACGAGTGCGATCGAGGGTGTGGCTGCCGAAGTCCCGGGCGACCGGAATCGGGGGTTCGATCTTTCCGGACCCTGTGCCTCCTGCCACGAAGGGGATGGACGATCCCTGGGCTACCGGCAATATCCGCGCATCGCCGGGCAGAGCTACGAATACCTCGTGAACGCCCTGTCGGAGTTCCGCAGCAAGGAGCGGCACCAGGCGTTCGCCTTCCAGATGTGGGACCCCACCATCGACCTGACCGACCGGGACGTGCGCGATCTCGCCGCGTACTACAGTAGCCTGCCCTGGTAGCGCGTTGACCGGGTTTTTCGGCGCGTGCTATAACCCCGCGCCGAATCGACGACGGCCTACAGGGCGGGAGCGCAGCCGCGCGACCCGCCTTTTTTCATCCGGAGGAAGCAATGCCTGCCATCAGCAACCGCGCGCTCCATCTCGGCACCGAGAACGCGTTCGTCGTGCTCGCCGAAGTCAACGCGCGCATCCGCGCCGGCCACGACGTGGTTTCGTTCTGCATCGGGCAGCCGGACTTTCCGACGCCGGCGAACATCCAGGAGGCCGGGATCGCTGCCATCCGGGGCGGCAAGCACGGCTACACGCCTTCGGCAGGCATCGACGAGCTGCGGCAGGCCGTTGCGGCCGACATCCTGCGCACCCGTGGACTGAAGGTGGAACCCTCGGACGTGGTGGTGGGTGCGGGCGCGAAGCCCTTCATCGGATACACCGTCCTCTCGGTCACCGACTTCGGCGCCGGCGACGAGGTGATCTACCCGAATCCGGGGTTCCCCATCTACGACTCGCAGATCCGCGTGAACGGTGCGGTGCCCGTACCCATCAGCCTGCGCGAATCGCGGCAGTTCAATTTCGATCCGAACGAGCTGGCCGATCGCATCACGCCGAAGACGAAGCTGCTGATCCTGAACTCGCCGCAGAATCCCACCGGCGGCATCATCCCGCGCGCCGAGATGGAAGCGATCGCGGAGATCCTGCGGCGCCACGAGCAGGTCTGGGTGTTCGCCGACGAGATTTACGCGCGCCTGGTGTACGACGGCGAGTTCATGTCGATCGCGACGCTGCCGGGAATGCTCGAGCGCACCATCATCTCCGACGGCTGCTCTAAGACCTGGGCCATGACCGGCTGGCGGCTCGGCTTCGTGGCCAACCGCAAGCTGGCGCCTTATTTCACGACCTGGATCACCAACACCGAATCGTGCGCGTCGCAGATCAGCCAGTGGGCCGCCGTCGAGGCGTTGAACGGTCCGCAGGACGATGCGAAGCGCATGCGCGACATCTTCCTGCAGCGTCGTGACCTGATCGTGCGGCTGCTGAATGCCGTGCCGGGCGTCACCTGCCAGAGTCCCGGCGGTGCCTTCTATGCATGGCCGAACGTGACCGAGGCGTGCCGCATGGTCGGCGCGGCTGACTCGGAGGAGTTCCGCAAGCGCCTGCTGAGCGAAGCGGGCGTGGCGGTGCTCGCGGACATCCACTTCGGCCCGCGCGTCGCGGGCGAGGGCCAGCACATTCGCTTCAGCTACGCGGCTTCGAACGAGGCGATCGAGAAGGGCATCGGCCGGATGGCCGACTTCGTTCGCAAGAACACCCGCTAGGGAGAGTTCCCCTCCGGCCGCCGCTCGGCGGCACGCTGTCCGGCTCACCGCTTCCCCCTGGCTCGGGGTAGGACGCGCGAGTAGGGCGTGGGCCGACGCCTTGCTCCTCGCGGGACGCAATCGGGGGAGGCTGTCGATATCTGGCCATTGACGTCGCACAACAGAATACGAATAATTCGCATTCGTTGTCCCAGAAAGCAAGCCCCCAGGCAGGCTCCGGCCAACCCAGGCACTCGACGCGGTCATGTCCTTTCGTCCTCAATCCACCGATCCACTGGCGATGTCTCACTGGCACGAGGCAATCGGAAAGGGCGCTTGGCGTACGTTTGACCGGGCGACGGCCGTCGGAGGGGTGGCCAGCCCATGGTGATCCGCGCCTCGTCGCCGCCCTTGTCCCGCTCGACGTTGCTGGCCGTCGTCGCGGCTCACATCGTTGTCGTGGGTCTGGCGCTCACCTGGTCGGTGCACCTTCGCCCGGCAGAGCCTGAGCCGTTGATGGTGACGCTGATGAGCGCACCGGCCGAGCCGGATGTGCTCCCCGCACCCCTGCCCATGGCCGCCGAGCCCGTGGCGAAGCCGGAGCCGGTCCGCGAAGTGCCGGTCAAGCCGACGCCGAAGGTGGCTGTGGTGGAGCCGACGCCAACGCCGCTGCCCGAAGTCAAACCGGTCGAGCCCGAGCCGGCCGTGGAGCCGCCCCCGGTGCCTCCACCGGTCGAGTTGCCGAAGCAGATCACCGACGTGCCGGCACCGCCGGCACCCGTTCCGCCGCCGGTAGCGGTCGCGGCAGCGCCGGCCGAGGTCACGCCCGTGGCGCCGCCGGTGTCGCGGCCCGAACCGCCGAAGAGCATCCCCGAGCCCGCCCGCCCGCCGGCGGTTCCCGTTGCGTCTCCCGATTCCGAAGCCCCGGCGCAGGCATGGAACGCCGACTACCTGCGCAATCCCAAGCCGGCGTATCCGAGTGCGTCCCGGCGCCTCGGCGAGCGCGGCACGGTGCTGCTGCGCGTGCTCGTCACCGCTGCCGGCGAACCCTTGAAGGTCGAGGTCAAGTCCACCTCCGGATTTGCGCGTCTCGACGATTCCGCCCTCGAGGCGGTCAGGCACTGGAAGTTCGTACCCGCGCGGCTGGGCGACCATCCGGTCGAGGCGTGGGTGGTGGTTCCGATCAAGTTCTCACTCAAAGGATGACCGCGATGGCCAACGACAATCCGTACGGCATAAGCTCTTTTCTCTCGCAAGGCGATCCGGTCGGATTGCTGGTGCTGCTGATCCTCGGCGCGATGTCGGTGGCGACCTGGTACCTGATCGTCTTCAAGACGGTCGGCAACCGCCGCATGCAGCGCCGCGTGCAGACCTTCATGGCCCAGTTCTGGGGCGCGCCCTCCATCGACGCCGTCGCGGCGGAGATGGCCCGGCAGGCCCCCGAAGATCCCTTCGGCCGTGTCGCGGCCCAGGGCGTCGAAGCTCGGCAGCACTACCGTCGCTCGATCTCCGCTGGGCTCGTGGATGCGGGCGGACAGGGCGAATTCCTCACGCGCTCCATCCGGCGCGCCATCATCCGCGAGGCCGGCGCGCTCGAGTTCGGCCTCTCCGTGCTCGCGTCGGTGGGCAGCACCGCGCCCTTCGTCGGTCTGTTCGGCACGGTGTGGGGCATCTATCACGCGCTGATCGGCATCGGTGCCAGCGGCGCCGCGACGCTCGATGCGGTCGCCGGCCCGGTGGGCGAAGCGCTGATCATGACCGCGGCCGGCCTGTTCGTCGCGATCCCCGCCGTGCTGGCGCACAACGCGTTCGCACGCGGCAATCGCGTGGTGCTGGCCGAGCTCGACGGCTTCGCTCACGACCTGCACGCGTTCCTCACCACCGGTGCCAAGCTCGATAGCGGCGGCTTCAACGATCCCGCGAAACGCCTCGACGTTCGCGGCACCGTCGCGAAGGCCGCCTAGCATGGCCTTCGGCGGATTCGACAGCACCGAAACCGACCGGCCGACGCCGGAGATCAACATGGTCCCGTTGATCGACGTGATGCTCGTGCTGCTCATCATCTTCATCGTCACGGCGCCACTGCTCACCCACGCGGTGAAGATCCGGCTGCCGAGCGCATCGAACCAGGTCAATCTCGAGAAGCCCGATACGGTCACGCTGTCGCTGAACGCGGCCGGCGCCGTGTTCTGGAACGACCAGCCGATCGAGGAGGCGCAACTGCCCGCACGCTTCGCCGAGGCGGCCGCACGCAAACCGCAGCCGGAACTGCATCTGCGCGCCGAGAAGACCACCGAGTACCAGAAAGTGGCGGAAGTCATGGCAGGCGCACAGAAGGCAGGGCTCACGCGAGTGGGCTTCATCACCGAACCGCTGAGCCGATGAACGACACCCCCGCCAAGCCCGCCGGCGACGTGCCGCCGAGCGTCGCATCGAACGGCCGTGGTGTGCACTCGCCGCGGGTACTGGCGAGCCAGGAGCTGTTCGCGGGTGGTCACGAGCTTCACATCGAGCACAACGGTTTCGTCTACACGCTGAGGCTGACCAGCAAGGGGAAGTTGATCCTCACGAAATGAAGCCATGCGGCGCGTGCCGCACGGCCTGGAATTCCGCGTTCCACATTCCGCCAGCCAACCGGGGTCGCTCGCCGGATAGCCAGCCTTGACTATCACAGGGAGAGACCATGAAGAAGATGTTCGTACGGCGGCCGCTGGCCGCCGCACTGGCCGAGTTCGGATCGCGCCGATTCGCCGGGGGCGAGGCGGTGCCCATTCGTGCCACCAAGGCCTCGCAGGCCGAGGTGGCGCCGCGTTCGCGTGCGGCATGGCTGCCGTTGGGTGCCATGCTCACCGGCGTCGCCTTCGCGCCGACGCAAGGCTTCGCGCAGGATCAGGCCGATGCGAAGACCAAGCCCGCGAGCGAGGCCGTGCTGCCGGCCGTGCAGGTGGAAGACTCGTCGTTCCAGGACTCGGGTACCTACCAGGGCGGGACCACCCGGTTGGGCAAGATGAAGCAGTTGCCCAAGGACATCCCGCAGTCGGTCACCATCGTGCCGCAGCAGCTGATCCTCGATCGGGGCGCGGACACGCTGAAGGACGCGCTGCGCAACGTGGCCGGCCTCACCTTCAACGCGGCCGAAGGCGGGCGCATCGGCGACAACATCACGTTGCGCGGCTACAGCGCGGTAAGCGACCTGTACATGGACGGAATGCGTGACGTGGCGCAATACAACCGCGACACGTTCAACTACCAGCAGATCGACGTGCTGCGCGGTTCGGCCTCGATGGTGTTCGGCCGGGGCTCCACCGGCGGCGTGATCAACCAGGTGAGCAAGGTGCCGCTCCTGGAGGATCGCGGCCGGGTCTCCATGACCGTGGGCAGCTTCGAGTACAAGCGTGTCACTGCCGACGTCAACAAGAAGCTCGGCGACGAGGCCGCGTTGCGGATCAACGCAATGGTCACGGACGCCGACAGCTTCCGCGACTACGCCAGCACCGACCGCAAGGGTATCGCGCCGTCGGTACGCTGGGGCATCGGCACCCGGAACGAGTTCATGCTGTCGTTCTACCACCTGGAGTACAACGATCTGCCCGACTACGGCATCCCGATCGTGAACCAGCAGGGCGGGCGACCCATCAACGTGCCGATCCAGCGCTTCTACGGCATCGCGAGCACCAACTACCAGAAGGACAGTGCCGACATCGGCACGGCGGGCTGGATCCATCGGTTCAGCGCCGACACCGAGATCAAGACCGTCATCCGCAGCGGCAACTACAAGCGGGACCTGCGAGCGGTGGCACCGAATACAGGGGCCGCAACCGTCATCACCGATTCCACGGTGGTCAACCGCGGACGTCAGGCGCGCGGCGCGGACGAGACCACCACGACACTCCAGTCGGATTTCACCACCAGCCTGAACGCGCTGGGCATGAAGCATTTCGTTCTTGCCGGCACGGAGCTGATCCGGGAAAGCGCGGAGCGCTGGAGCTATGCGGGCGCGGCAACGACTCCCACGGCGGCTGGCGATCCGCCAACCACGGTGGGCGATCCCAATCCGTTCCCCACGCTGCCGGCGAACTACAACAATTCCTACTTCAAGGTGAATCCGCAGAATTTCTCTGCCAGCACCATCGGCCTCTATGCGCAGGACATCATCGAACTGACGCGGCAATGGAAGGTCGTGCTCGGCGCACGCTGGGATCATTTTGATGCCGACTATCAGACGATCAGTTCCGCGACCGCGACGCTGGGCCAGGTGTCCACCTTCCAGCGCCGCGACCGCGTCTGGAGTTATCGCTCCGGCCTCATGTACCAGCCCACCGACCTGTCGACGTACTACGTGTCCTACGGAACGTCCTTCAATCCTTCCGCCGATCTGTATGCGCTCGATGCGCGCACCACGAACACGCCGCCGGAGAAGAGCCGCAACATCGAAGCAGGGGCGAAGTGGGAACTGTTCGACGGCAATCTCTCGACTCGCACCGCGATCTTCCGCTCGGAGAAGACCAACGAACGCAATACCGACCTGGCACTGCCGGACATCTCCGTGCTCTCGGGCAAAAGGCACACGGACGGCATCGAACTGGAAGCGGCAGGGCGGATCACGCGCAACTGGGAGGTGTTCGCCGCCGTAGCCTTCATGAAGGCCGAGATCGACGAGCAGCTCAACCCCTACGCGGTGGGCCTGCGTCCGCCCAACACGCCGCCCTACACCGCTACCGTGTGGACCACCTACAATCTCGGCAAGGGCTGGAAGATCGGGGGCGGAGTCGATTTCGTCGGCGACCGCCTCGGCTATGCCATCGGCACCGCCGTGCCCTACACGCAGCCGGTGGTGCGTCAGGTCGATGCCTATCAGCGCTGGGATGCGATGATTTCCTACGACCAGCCGCGCTACGCACTGCGCCTGAACGTGTTCAACCTGTTCGATACCCGGTATTTCGAGGCGATCTACCCCAACGGCCCGTTCGCGATTCCCGGGACGAGCCGCGCGGTACAGTTGACCCTGACGTTGAAGTTCTGACGGTTTGCGCCGCCGCTTCCGAGGGACGGGAGCGGCGGCACCGTCGATCGGCTCGCAAACGACGGACCATTCATCATGATGCTGCACGTGCCCCAGGCCCTCTCTCCCGAAGCGCTCACGCGCATCCGGAAGCTGATCGATCCCGCGCCCTGGACCGACGGACGCATCACCGCCGGCGCGCAGTCGGCCCAGGTGAAGAACAACCTGCAATTGCCGGAGGATTCACCGGCGGCGCGCGAGGCGCGTCTCATCGTGCTGGACGAACTGGGCCACAGCGCGCTGTTCTTTTCCGCCGCGCTTCCGAAGCGCATCTTCCCGCCGCTGTTCAATCGGTACGAAGGCACGACGAACGCCTTCGGTAGCCATGTGGACAACGCGGTGCGCACCTTTGCCGCCAACAGCGAGCACGTGCGCACTGACCTGTCGGCGACGCTGTTCCTGTCCGACCCGGACGACTACGACGGCGGTGAACTCGTGGTGCAGGACACCTACGGCGCACACTCGGTGAAGCTGCCGGCGGGTGATCTCATCCTCTACCCGTCGTCCAGCCTGCACCGGGTCGAGCCGGTGACGCGCGGCGCGCGCATCGCCTCGTTCTTCTGGATCCAGAGCATGATCCGCGACATCGAGCGTCGGCGGCTGCTGTTCGAGATGGACATGGCGATCCTCGAACTGCGCCAGACCCAGGGCGAGACCGCGCCGGTGGTGGCGCTGGTCGCCTGTTATCACAACCTGATGCGGATGTGGGCGGAACTGTAGCCGCGCTGAGCAGGGGAGTAGGGCAAAGCGTGCAGTAGGGCAAAGCGGAACACGAAGGGCACGAAGGTGCACGAAGGAAGGCAAAAAATCCCCCGAATGGCCTTGGGTTTCCTTCGTGTTCCTTCGTGCCCTTCGTGTTGAACGCTGTTCCGTTCGTTCAGTTCCGAGCGGGCGGCTTCGACGTATCCGTCGGCGAACGCTGGAGCAGGATGTCCTGCATCCGGGTCTCGATGGCGGGTTTGATCTTCTGGTGCGGCAGGATGTAGAAGCGCTCGTCGCGGATCGCCTCGAACACGAGATCGCCCACCTGCTCGGCGGTGATGCGGCCCGATGACACGGCCTTGCGCAGCATCTCCTCGCGCGCGACATCCTCGGCTGTCCTCGGACGGGCGGGGTTGCGGAGATCGGCCGGACGGTTGCGTTCCGAGTCGGCGATCGCCGTAGGCACGTAGGCGGGGCAGAGCACCGACGCCTTCACCTTGTCCGACTTCGACGCGAGGTCGTGGTGCAGGCATTCGGTCAGCGTCACCACGGAGTGCTTCGACACGCAGTAGATCGCCATGCCCGGCGGCGAGATCAGGCCAGCGACCGAGGCGGTGTTGACGACATGACCTTCCTCGCCCTGCGCCAGCATCACCGGCACGAAACTGCGCAGGCCGTGGATCACGCCGTAGACGTTGACGCCCATGCACCATTCCCAGTCGGCGACCGTGCTTTCCCACGCGAGGCCGCCCGGTGCCACGCCGGCGTTGTTGCAGACGACGTGAACCTTGCCGAAGCGCGCGAGCGTCGCGTCGCGCAGCGCATCCACGTCGGCAGCCTTGGACACGTCGCACCGCACGCCGATCGCCGTATGTCCCGCGGCCGTGAACTCGGCTACGGTGCGATCGAGCGCGTCCTGCTGGACGTCGGCGAGCACGATCCGCATGCCTTCGCGTGCGAAGCGCTGCGCCATGGCGCGACCGAGCCCGCTCGCGCCCCCGGTGACGACCGCCACCTTGCCCTGGAAATCCTTCATCGCCGCTCCCCCTCGAAAGGCGGCGAAGTCTAACATTCGGGCCACGTTCTCAAGCCTCGGGGCGCAGTGTATTCTGCCGCTCTTCGAGTTGGGGGATGAGATGCACGAGGAAAACGTCGGCACGATGCCGGTGCAGGACAAGCACCGCTTCGACGAAGCCGCGCTGGAGCGCTATCTGCGCGCCCATGTGGAGGGCTTTTCCGGCAGCCTGACGGTCGAGCAGTTCCGGGGTGGCCAGTCGAACCCCACCTTCCTGCTGTCGGCCGGCGGACAGCGCTACGTGTTGCGGCGCAAACCGCCCGGCAAGCTGCTGCCTTCGGCCCATGCGGTGGATCGCGAGTACCGGATCATCACCGCGCTGCGGGATACCGGCGTGCCCGTGGCGAAGACCTACGCGCTGTGCCTGGACGAGTCGGTCATCGGCACCTGGTTCTACGTGATGCAGTTCGTGCCGGGGCGCGTGCTGTGGGATCCGTCGCTGCCCGGCATGACGCGCGAGGATCGGGCGGCCATCTTCGACGAACTGAATCGCGTGATCGCACTCCTGCACGGCGTGGACTACCAGTCCGTCGGACTGGGCGACTACGGCAAGCAGGGCAGCTACCTCGAACGCCAGATCGGCCGCTGGACCAAGCAGTACCGCGCCTCCGAAACCGAACGCATCGAGGCGATGGAGAGCCTGATGGAGTGGCTCCCCAATAACATCCCGCCGGGCGACGAGACCACCATCGTGCACGGTGACTATCGACTCGACAACGTGATGTTCCATCCGACGGAGCCGCGCATCGTGGCGGTCCTCGACTGGGAACTGTCGACGCTCGGCCATCCGATCGCGGATTTCGCCTACCACTGCATGACCTGGCGGCTCACCTCGGCGGAGTTCCGCGGCATGCACGGGTTCGATTTCGCCGCGCTGGGAATCCCGACGGAGGAAGAGTATGTCGCCACGTATTGCCGGCGCACCGGCCGGACGTCGATCCCCAACTGGGACTTCTACGCTGCCTACAACATGTTCCGCCTCGCCGGCATCCTGCAAGGCATCATGGGGCGGGTAGTGGCCGGCACAGCATCCAGCGAGCACGCGATCCAGCAGGGCAAGCGTGCACGGCCGATGGCGGAGGCGGGCTGGCGGCAGGTGGAGAAGATCCTGGGTAGGTCAAAAGCGTGAAACACGAAGGGCTCGAAGGAACACGAAGGATTCAAGGGCTGCGAAACGATGAGCTTGGACAAGCCACCAGAGATGGAGGCGATCGGTGCCGATGTGGTCGACGCGGCAATGAAAGTCCATTCGGCGCTCGGCCCCGGCTTGCTGGAGAGCGTCTATGAAGTTTGCCTCGCTCGTGAGCTCGCGAAGCGGCAACGGCGGGTCGAACGCCAACGGTCTATCCCGGTAACCTACGACGGTGAGCGCCTCGAGGCAGGGTTCCGAATCGACCTCTTGGTGGATGAACTGGTCGTCGTCGAGGTGAAGTCGGTAGAGAAGCTCCTCCCTGTCCATTTGGCGCAGATGCTTACGTATCTGAGACTCGGCCAATTTCAGCTGGGTTACTTGCTGAATTTCGATGTCTCGCACATGAAAGACGGCGTGAAAAGAGTTGTTGCTTGAGACTTTCCTTCACGTCCTTCGCGTTGAGTGCAGTACCGTACGGTCCGACCTAAAGAAAGAAGCGAAACACGAAGGGCTCGAAGGAACACGAAGGAAGGCTCGAAGCGTTCGGTGAGGTTTTGCCCTCGGGCTGCGTTTACCTATTCGTGGACTGCGATGATTCGACGGATCAGCCTTGGGTTTCCTTCGTGTACCTTCGTGTCCTTCGTGTTGAATGAGTTGGAATTGGGGTATCTGTCGAGTATCAGTGCGGTCCACGGCTCGACGGATCAAGACTTGGGTTTCCTTTGCGTCCTTCGTGTTGAATGAGGTACTGACTTGAAAGCCGTTCTCTGCAAGCAACTCGGTCTTCCCGACACCCTCGTCGTCGAGGACATTCCTTCGCTCGTGCCGGGCAAGGGCCAGGTGGTCATTTCGGTCAAGGCCGCGGGGGTCAATTTTCCCGACACGCTCATCATCCAGGGCAAGTACCAGTTCAAGCCCGAACCCCCGTTCTCGCCGGGCGGCGAAGTGGCGGGCATCATCAAGGCGATCGGCGAGGGCGTCACCGGGTGGAAGCCCGGCGATCGCGTCATCGCCGCGGCCACGTGGGGCGGCTTCGCGGAGGAGTTGCTGACGGACGCCGATCGCCTCATTCCGCTCGTGGAGAAGATGGATTTCGTGCCGGCTTCGGCCTTCATCCTGACCTACGGCACGTCGTATCACGCGTTGAAGGACCGGGCGCAGTTGAAGGCCGGCGAGACGCTGCTGGTGCTGGGTGCTTCCGGCGGTGTCGGTCTTGCGGCAGTACAACTCGGCCGGGCGATGGGTGCAAGAGTCATCGCCGCAGCCTCCAGCGACGCGAAGCTCGCGGTGTGCAAGGCCAACGGCGCCGACGAGGTGATCAACTATGCCTCCGAGGATCTGCGCACGCGCATCAAAGCGATTACTGCCGGCAAGGGCGTGGACGTGGTCTATGACCCGGTGGGTGGTCCCTACTCGGAACCCGCATTGCGCGACATGGCCTGGAAGGGACGTTTCCTGGTGGTGGGTTTCGCCGCCGGCGACATCCCGAAGATTCCGCTCAACCTCACCTTGCTCAAGGGTTGCTCGATCGTCGGCGTGTTCTGGGGTGCCTTCACGAGGAACGAACCCGACCTGAACCGGGCCAACAACGCGGCGCTCATGCAGTTGTTCCTCGACGGCAAGGTCAGTCCGCACATCCATGCGACCTATCCACTCGAACAAGCCGCGGAGGCGCTGAACGAAGTGCTGAACAAACGGGTGAGCGGCAAGGTCGTGCTGGTGCCGTAAGCGAAGGCGCGCGAGCGGCCTCGCGTCTTCACCGAGCCCATTCCAATCACCGACCGGGTCGCAACGCCATGCTCAAGCTCTTCGAACACCCGCTGTCCGCGTACGCCATGAAGGTCAAGATGGCGCTCCGCGCCAAGAGCCTGCCGTTCGAGACCGTCGTTCCCGAGGGCATGACGATCGGCAAGACCGACGGCGAATTCCTCGATGCGAGTCCGCGCGCGGAGGTGCCCACGCTCATCGACGGCGAGGTGCGCGTGTTCGACTCGACCATCATCCTCGAGTACCTCGAAGACAAATGGCCCGAGCCCAGGCTGCTGCCGGATACGCCGGCCGAGCGCGCCCGCGTGCGCATGATCGAAGACCTCATGGACACCCAGTACGAGCCCAACAACTGGGGCACCATGGAGGTGACGCGCTTTCGTCGTGCCACGGGAGAACTGGCCGAACGCCTCGTGGCCTTCGGCCTCGCCAATATCGAGCGGCACCAGCAGTGGCTCGACCGCCAGCTCGAAGGCCGTCGCTGGTTCAACGGGGCTCGCTTCGGCTGGGGTGACATCGCGGTCGCGCCGTATCTCAATCGCTCCGCAGGCTACGGTTATTTGCCCAAGCCGGGCTCGCGCCTCGCGGAATGGTTCGACCGGGTCAACCAGGAGCCGGCCGTGTTGCCGGTCATCGACCAGATGAAGCAGACGGTGGCGAATCTGCCCGACCTGGGCGCGCTCCTGGCGGCGGGCCAGATCAAGCGCCAGTACCGCGACCACCGGCTGGAATGGATGATCGCGGGCGGCGGAGTCGCCGTCGTGCAGGAAGGCATCGAAAAAGGCACCATACGCTTCAGCCGCGGCGTTTCCTGAGCGACCGCGACCAAGCCGCACCACGAGAGTGCGGGCCTCGAACGAGCGCTGGAGGAGTGACATGCAGTCCACGATGATGCAGGTGCCGCTGAACCTCACCCACTTTCTGGAACGGGCGGGGAAGCTGTTCGGCTCGGTCGAGATCGTTTCGCGGATGCCGGACAAGTCGTTGCACCGCACCACCTACGCCGATTTCTATCGTCGGTCGCGGCTGCTCGCGGAGGCGCTGCAGAAGGCGGGGCTGAAGAAGGGCGAGCGTGTCGCCACGCTCATGTGGAATCACTACGCGCACTTCGAGGCCTACTTCGGCGTCATCGCGTCGGCCGGCGTGATGCACACGCTCAACCTGCGCCTCGCACCCGACGACATCGGCTTCATCGCAAACCACGCCGAGGACCGCTTCATCATCGTCGACGACGTGCTGCTGCCGCTGTTCGAGCAGTTCAAGGCGCAGACGAAGATCGAGAAGGTCATCGTCGTGCCGCTCACGGGCAAGCCGGTGCCGGCGGGTTACGTCGATTACGAGACGTTCCTGAAGACGGCGAGCGGCGACTGGGACTACCCCGAGATGCACGAGGACGATCCCATCGCCATGTGCTACACCTCGGGCACCACGGGCAGGCCCAAGGGCGTCGTGTATTCCCACCGCTCGCAGGTGCTGCACACGCTCGTGCAGGTGATCCCGGATTCGATCGGCATTTCCGGCCGCGATGTGCTGCTGCCGATCGTCCCGATGTTCCACGCCAACGCATGGGGTATTCCTTACGCCGCGGCGATGCTCGGCACCAAGCTCGTATTCCCGGGGCCGCATCTGCATCCGGATGATCTGTTGCCGCTGCTCGAGAGCGAGAAGGTGACCGTGAGCTGCGGCGTGCCTACCATCTGGCTCGGCATGGTGCAGATCCTCGAGAAGAATCCAGGCAAGTGGAAGTTCCAGCCGGGACTGCGACTCACGGTGGGCGGGTCCGCCGTACCGGAATCGCTGATCCGCGCCTACGCGAAACTCGGCATCGAGATCATCCAGGGCTGGGGCATGACCGAAACCTCGCCGCTCGCGACCATCGCCAAGGTCACGCAGACCCAGGGAGAGGTGTCCGACGACGAGCGCTTCGCCACCATGGCCTCGCAAGGCTACCCGCTGCCGCTGGTGGAGTTGCGCATTCTGGGTGACGAGGGCGAGCAGCCCTGGGACGGCAAGGCCGTGGGAGAGATCCAGGTGCATGGCCCATGGATCACGGGCAGCTATCACAACCTGCCGGCGTCGCAGGACAGCTTCACCGAGGACGGGTGGTTGCGCACAGGCGACGTAGCGGCCGTGACGCCGCTCGGGTTCGTGAAGATCACCGACCGCACCAAGGATCTGATCAAGTCCGGCGGAGAGTGGATCAGCTCGGTGGATCTGGAGAACGCGATCATGGGACATCCGTCGGTCGCCGAAGCTGCGGTGATCGCCGTGCCGCATCCGAAATGGGCCGAGCGTCCGCTCGCGGTGATCGTGTTCAAGAAGGATGCGAAGGCGACCTCCGACGAATTGAAGCAGTTCCTCTCCGGCAAGTTCGCCAAATGGGCGGTGCCCGATGCGTATGCCTTCGTCGATGCGATTCCGCGTACGTCCACGGGGAAGTTCCTGAAGACGAAATTGCGTGAGCAGTTCCGGGACTGGAAATGGGAGTCGGCGGCTTGATGCGTTCGACGGAATGGGTGGCGGGGCGGCTCGTTGTTTGCCCCCACCCCAACCCTCCCCCGGCAGAGCCGGGGGAGGGGGTGTACACCCCTTCCCCCATCACCGATGGGAGAAGGTCGGGATGGGGGCCGCGGGAAGGCACAGGAAGGAGCTCACCATGAACTTCCAGATGACCGAAGAACGCACGCTCATCCAGAATCTCGCGCGAGAGTTCGCGCGCAACGAGATCGCACCAGTCGCCGCAGAGTGCGACCGCGAATCACGCTTCCCGATGGAAGTGTTCCACAAGCTTCGCGACGTCGGGCTCGTCAACCTCACGATTCCCGAGGCCTATGGCGGCCCGGGTCTGGGCGGCCTCGAAGTGGCACTTGTGACCGAACAGCTCGGCTGGGGTTGCGCAGGCATCACCGGTGCGATCGGTATCAACGCGATCGTGGCGGACGTGTTCCACTCCGCCGGCACCGAGGCACAGAAGAAGCTCGTTTTCGGCCGATTGCTGGAAGGGCAGTGGGGTGCATATGCCGTGACGGAGCCGAGCGCGGGCTCCGACGTGGCGGCGATCAAGACACGGGCCGAGAAACGCGGTGACCGCTACGTCATCAACGGGTCCAAGATCTGGATCTCGAATGCGCCGCTGGCGCAGTTCTTCGTGGTGTTCGCGAAGACCGATACGGCGGCGGGCCATCGCGGGATCAGCGCGTTCATCGTCGATCGCGACATGCCCGGGGTGTCGCTCGGCAAGTCGCTCGGCAAGCTCGGCCAGCGTGCGGCACCGGCCGGCGAAGTGTTCTTCAACGACGTCGAGGTGCCGGCCGATCGGCTGATCGGGGATGAAGGTCACGGCTTCATGATCGCGATGAAGGTCTTCGACCGATCGCGCCCGATGGTGGGTGCGCTCGCACTGGCGCTCGCCACCCGTTGCCTGGACGAGGCGGTGGCTTACGCGCGCGAACGGCACACGATGGGCAAGCCGATCATCGAACACCAGGCCATCGGTCACAAGCTTGCCGACATGGGCGTGCGCGTGGAAGCTTCCCGCCTGCTCGTGTACCAGGCGGCGGCGCTGCTGGATGCCGGCAAGAGCAACACGTTGCCGGCTGCGTACGCGAAGCTGTTCGCGGCGGACAGCGCGATGTTCTGCGCGACCGAGGCGATCCAGGTATTCGGCGGCATGGGCTACAGCACCGAGTATCCGGTGGAGAAGCTGTTCCGCGACGCGAAAGTGCTGCAGATCTACGAGGGCACGAGCGAGATCCAGAAGTCGATCATCGCTCGGGAGCTGGCGAAGCGATAGAAGCCACGAAAGCGCGCGTCGCGGAGGACGCATGCGCGGCAAAGAAAGCTATCAACGCGGAGGACGCGGCGTACGCGGTGGAAAAGCCAAGCTCGAACCAGTGCATAAAACCTTTTTCGTTGCTCATCCACGACCTACCCGCTGAATCACGAATCGATTCCGATCTTTTGACTTTCCACCGCGCCCACCGCGTCCTCCGCGTTGATAGCTTCTTCTCTTCCCATATGCTCTCCATGTTGAGCGTTTCGTTCCAAATCCAGGAGCCGTGAAATGTCAGAAGCCGTCATCCTTGAAGCCGTCCGTACCCCCTTCGGTCGCCGCGGCGGAGCGCTGCGCGAAGTTCGTCCCGACAGCCTCCTCGCGCACACGATGAAGGCCCTGGTGAATCGTGCCGGCATCGACCCCGAGAAGATCGAGGACGTTGTCAACGGCACGGTCACGCTTGCCGGTGAACAGGCCGCGAACCCGGGTCGGCTCGGCGTGCTGCTCGCGGGCTTTCCCGTGAAGATTCCCGGCGTGTCGCTCAATCGCATGTGCGGCTCGAGCCAGCAGGCGGTCCATTTCGCGGCGCAGGCCGTGGCTGCGGGCGACATGGACTACGTCATCGCTTCGGGCGTGGAGAGCATGACCCGCGCGCCGATGTTCCTCGACATCAGCCTGGGGCGAGAGGGCGTCAGCGGGTTCGACACGCTCAATCCCGAACTCTTCAAGAAGCACGAGCTCATCCACCAGGGCGAGAGCGCGGAGCGCGTGGCGGAGAAATGGGGCATCACGCGCAACGACGTGGACGGGTTCGCCAAGGCGAGCCATCGCAAGGCTTTCGCCGCGCAGCAGGGCGGATGGAATTCGGAACTGGTCGAGATCACCGGTGTGAGCCCCGAGGCGCAGCCGATGACGCTCAAGATCGACGAAGGCGTGCGCGGCGTGCTGGACGAAGAGAAGATGCGTACGCTGAAGACGGTCTTCCGCCCGGCCGGCAACGGAGTGGTCACGGCCGGCAACGCGAGCCAGATCTCCGATGGCGCATCGGCGGTCCTGGTGGGCAATCGCGAGCGCGCGGCGGCCGATGGATTCAAGGCGCGTGCGCGGTTCCGTGCGAGAGTCGTCGTGGGTTCGGATCCGATGCTGCAGCTCACGGGCGTGATCCCCGCGACGCAACTCGCGTTGAAGAAGGCGGGGCTTTCGTTGAAGGACATCGATTGGTTCGAGATCAACGAGGCTTTCGCGTGCGTCGTGCTGTCGTGGGCGTCGGAGCTCGGTGTCGATCTCGACAAGGTCAACCCTTGGGGTGGCGCGATTGCGCACGGTCATCCGCTCGGTGCCACCGGTGGTGGACTGATGGCGAAGATGATCACGGGCCTCGAGAAGACCGGCGGGCAGTTCGGGCTGCAGACGATGTGCATCGGGCACGGGCAGGCGACCTGCACGGTGATCGAGCGGGTTTGATGCCCCCACCCTGACCCTCCCCCGCCGAAGGCGGGGGAGGGGAAGTAAAGCCCCTTCCCCCGCGACGCAGTCGTGGGGGAAGGTTGGGATGGGGGCTGCGGACGACCTGGAGGAGCCAGCCGAACCGCCTCAAGCCCACCCCCATTCACGCCGAAAACGGTGGTGCCCCATCACGACCGCCGCCCGGTGTCCCGCATGTTCAAGAAAGTCCGCATCGCCATCCTCGCCCTGATCCTGCTCAACGTGGCGGTGGGTGCCTGGCTCGCCCGGGCACGGACGACTTCCTGGGAGCACCCACTCCGGGTGGCGGTGTTTCCGATCGCGGGCGATTCGAGTCCGGCGACGGCCGGCTACATCGCATCCCTCGCCACCGAGACCTTCACTCCCGTGGACGACTTCTTCCGCGAAGAGGGCAAGCGCTACGGTCTCACGCTGTCGCGGCCGGTGGAACTGCGCCTGGCACCGAAGATCGATGCCATGCCGCCGTCACCACCCTACGGGGAAAGCACGGCGTCCGTCCTCCTGTGGAGCCTGCAGATGCGCTACTGGGCGTGGCGCAACGGTGGCGTGGATGGTCCGACGCCGCACGTGCGCATGTTCGTGATCTATCACGATCCCAAGCTCTCCACGTCGGTCCCGCATTCGCTGGGCCTGCAGAAGGGGCTGATCGGCGTCGTTCACGTGTTCGCCTCGAACGCGCAGGCCGCCGAGAACAAGATCGTGATCGCCCACGAATTGCTGCACACGGTCGGCGCCACCGACAAATACGACCCGGCGACCAACCAGCCGCTGTTCCCGGAGGGTTACGCCGATCCGGACCAGCAACCGCTTCTGCCGCAGTCCTATGCGGAACTGATGGCTGGGCGCGTCGCCATGTCGAAAACCGAGGCGGAGATGCCCCGGGGGCTCGAGGCAGTGCTGGTCGGCTCGAAGACGGCGTCGGAAATCGGCTGGATGCGCTAACGCGGCGGGCTACAGCCCCTCGAGCAGGATCGTCCCGCCCACGTTGACGGTGATGCGACTGGTGCCGGCCTCCACCACGGGGGCCTGCATAGAATCCGACATGGCGGCCGCGCCCTTCATCATCATCATGGGCCGCGGCATCGGCGGCATGCCGCCGTCCGAATTGACCGACGCGTCCTTCACCTTGTAGCCCCGGGCGCCGAAGCTCTGCGCGACCAGGTCCGCGCGACGCTTGAAGTCGGCAATGGCGGCGCCGGTGAGTTCGTCCTCGGCTTTGCGACGCGCCTCGGTCGAGACCGAGAAATCCACGCCGCCGAGCTTCATCGTGGCCTGGAGCCGGCCGATCAGGTCCGAGAGCGTCTTGAAGTCGGTGCTTTCCAGCAACAATTCCGAACGGGCGCGCCAGCGCACGATCCGCGTCTTGTCGTAGACGGGGAAGGTCTGGTAGCCGCCGGTCCTGGTCTTGACCTTCGGGGTGGCCTTGGCGGTCTTGACCGCGTCGGCGACGAGTTTGTTCACCGCATCCGCCAGCCGGGCGGGGTTCGCGTCTTCGTCCTCGACGAACAGTGTCGCGCGCATGGTGTCGTTGTCGACCTCCATGGTGGCTTGCGCGTTCAGGCTCACGCGGCCGGTTTCGTGATCTTCGTCCGCCAGGGCGAGGGGGGCGGCCGCCAGGGCCATGATCATCGAAACGGCGGAAATGGTCTTCGTCATGCTGTCACCTCCAATAGAATGCAGATCGACTCTAACGCATCCCCCCGCCAATCGGGGTTAAGCCCATGACCCAGGATCGCGGCTACCGCCGCAACCTCACCAACTACGGTGATCGCAAGTTCGCGCTGTACCTGCGCCGCTCCTTCGCCCAGGCGACGGGATTGTCGCGCGAACTGATGGACCGGCCCATCGTCGGCATCGCCCGTACCGACAGTGGCTTCAACAACTGCCATCGCGGTGTTCCGGAACTGGTCGAAGCCGTGAAACGCGGCGTGCTGGCGGCCGGCGGACTGCCGCTCGACTTTCCGACCGTGTCGCTGGGTGAAGTGTTCCTCAGCCCGACCAGCCTGATGTTCCGCAACCTCATGTCCATGGACACGGAAGAGATGATTCGTGCTCAGCCCATGGACGCCGTCGTGCTGGTGGGGGGCTGCGACAAGACCGTGCCGGCGCAACTCATGGGCGCCGCAAGCGCCGACCTGCCAGCGATCCAGCTTGTGACCGGGCCGATGCTCGCCATGCCGTTCCGCGGCGAGCGACTGGGTGCCTGTACCGATTGCCGCCGCTTCTGGGCCAAGTACCGGGCCGGCGAAGTGGACGACGAGGGCATCGACACAATCGAAGGCAATCTCGCGACCACGGCCGGTACCTGTGCCGTCATGGGCACCGCGAGCACGATGGCCTGCATCGCCGAGGCGCTCGGCATGAGCCTGCCCAACACGGCCGGCATCCCTGCGGTGCACGCCGATCGCATCCGTGCGGCGGAAGCGAGCGGCCGTCGCGCGGTGGAGATGATCGAGCACGGTCCGCGTCCGTCGGAGATCATCACGCCGCAGGCGGTGGAGAACGCGCTGACGGTGTTGCTCGCCATCGGCGGCTCGACCAACGCGATCGTGCATCTCACCGCGATCGCGGGTCGCCGTGGGATCGACATTCCCCTGACACGGCTGAACGAACTGTCCGACCGCACGCCGGTGCTGATCGACCTCAAGCCGACCGGCGCGTACTACATGGCGGATTTCCACGCGGCCGGCGGCATGGACGCGCTGTTGTGGGAGTTGCGCGATCTGCTGCATCTGGATTGCCTGACAGTAACCGGACAAACGCTCGGTTCCAGAGTGCGCGAGCCCGTGTTCGTGGATCGCAACGTGATCCGACCGCGCACCGAACCCTTTCATCCGGTGGGCGGTCTTGCCGCCTTGTTCGGTTCGCTCGCCCCGAATGGCGCCATCATCAAGCGCTCGGCCGCTGATCCGAAACTGTTCGAGCGTGAAGCGCGCGCGGTGGTGTTCGAGTCGCTGGAAGATCTCGCTGCACGCATCGACGATCCGGCGCTCGACGTGACGCCCGATGATTTCCTGGTGCTGAAGAACGCAGGGCCGGTCAGCCCCACCGGCATGCCCGAGGCCGGTTACCTGCCGATCCCCAAGAAGCTCGCGCAGGCGGGATTGAAGGACATGGTGCGCATCTCGGATGCGCGCATGAGCGGGACCGCCTATGGAACGGTGGTGCTGCATGTGTCGCCCGACGCGGCATCCGGCGGTCCGCTGGCACTGGTGAAGAACGGTGATCGAATCCGCCTGAGCGTGCGCGATCGCCGTCTCGACCTGCTGGTGGACGAAGCCGAACTCGCGCGCCGCCGCGCCGGCTGGAAGCCGCCCAAGTTTCCGTCGCGAGGTTATCAGCGACTCTACGCGGATCACGTCCTCCAGGCCGAACTCGGCTGCGACTTCGATTTCCTGCGCGGAGTGGAGAATGCCTAGCCTCATGGACCACCTGAAGAAGTTCCGTCCGCTGGCGTGGACGCAGACGATTCCCTGGCGCGAGTCCGTGTTCGTGTGGGTGCCGATCGTGCTGGCCGTCCTGGTCGCCCTGTGGTTCGCCGGCAAGTATTTCCAGCCGGGGCCACCCAAGCGCATCGTGCTAGCCACCGGTCCCGACGGGTCGGCGTATCAGGTGTTCGCCGAGCGGTATCGCAAGGTGTTCGAGAAGAACGGCGTGAAACTCGAAACCCTCACCACGAAAGGCGCGCGCGAAAACTACAAGTTGTTGCGCGGCCCCGTTCCCGAGCAGCCAGCACCCGAATCCGCCTCGGGTGGCGGAGACGGCAAGGCACCGGCCCCCGTCGCGCCGGCTGCGGATTCGGCACCCATGCCCCATGTGGACGCGGCATTCGTACGCGGCGGGATCGGCGACGCCGAGGAGGCGCCGCAACTGATCGCCCTGGGTACGGTGGCCTACGAAGCATTGTGGGTGTTCTGTCGCGGCAACGACCGGTTCGACGATCTGCCGGCCTTGCGCGGCAAGACCGTCGCCATCGGAGGCAAGGGCGCGGGCATGCGCCGGATGGTTCGCACGCTGCTCCAGGCGAACGGCACCGACGAAGCGGACATCAAGGCGCTCGACATCGGCGGCGTCCAGGCCGCGGAGGCCCTCCTTACCGGGCAGGTCCATTGCGCCTTCCTGCTGGAGCCCCCGGAGGCAGGCATCCTGAGAGCGCTGTTCTACGCGCCCGGCGTCTTCATGGTCGACTTCGACCGGCGCGCCGACGCGTACGTCAAGAAGATGCCGTTCCTGCAGAAGGTGGTGCTGCCGGAGGGCGGCCTCGATCTGGCGGCGAACATGCCCGTGGCGCCGATCACGCTGCTGGCGGCGCAGACCCAGATCCTGGCGAATGCCGATCTGCATCCCGCCATCCAGATGCTGTTGCTGCAGGCGGCCAAGGCGACGCACGGCGAGGCCGGGCTCTTCAACCGTGCGGGCGAGTTGCCCGCGCCGACGAAGTTCGATTTCCCCCTGTCGGACCAGGCCACCCGTTTCTTCGAACGCGGACCACCGTTCCTTCAGCGCTACCTGCCGTTCTGGCTCGCCAACCTCGCCGACCGCGCCCTGGTCGTGCTGATTCCAGTCCTCGCCATCGTGTTTCCCCTCGCACGGTTGCTGCCACCGCTGTACGCATGGCGCATGCGACGCCGCATCTATCGGTGGTACGGCGAACTCATGTACATCGAGAACGAGATGCGGCGCACGCTCACCAAGGGCGAGACCCGCGACTTCGGCGAGCGCCTGGCGTGGATCGAGCACGAGGTGAACGAAATTCACACGCCGGTGGCATACGCCAACCAGCTCTACTCCCTGCGCCAGCACATCGACTTCGTGCAGCAGAAGCTCGAGCAGATCGCGGCGACGGTTACCACGGGAAAGTACCCGGTGCTGCCCCCGGAGCGGCTGTGATGAAGACAGCTCGCCGTCGGGTCCGCCGATTGCCTCTCACGTTCCAGTCCGGATACCGCTCGGGAGGTCATTTCGATGAGGAAGACGCTGTTGTTCGCCATTCTGTCCGTGGCATTGCCCGCGGCGGCTCAATCGGAGGGCGGGGCAGACATCGAGCGTAGCGACTTCTACGTTCTCGGCGGGGCCCTGCGCGGCCTTGACGAGACAACGTGGACGGCTCAGAGCGGGTTCATCTACCGGCCGTACGACAAGCCCTGGGGTCTCGGGTTTGCGTACAACAACGACGGCCACCTGACGAACAATCATCGTGACGGGTTGGCCGCTCAGGGCTGGTATGTCCAACCGCTGGGACGACGCTTCGAGCTGCAGGTAGGGACCGGCCCCTACGCGAACATGAACAACACCACGATCGACGGGGAGCGGCTGAACGACTTCAACATCGGATTGATGACTTCCGTCGCATTGAAGTGGAAGTTCTCGCGGAGCGGCTGGTACCTGCGAACGCAGTACAACAACACCTGGGTGCCTGGATCGTTCAACTCGAACGCCGTGCTGTTCGGCGTCGGACACGATTTCACCGACGCCGAGGACCTGGACAGTCCGCTGCGCCTGAACGCCAAGGTCAGCGTGTGGGGTGGAACGTCGCGAACCACGCAGCTCGGAACCCAGAACAGCGCGGCCGCCTACCAACTGGAGGCGCAATACCTCCTCGATTCGGAGCACTGGTGGAAGCCGGCGGGCATCTCGGTGGCATTCCTTTCCGAGGGCGACACGATCCTGGCCCACAGGACCGGAGTGCCGGTTCAACTCTGGTGGAGCACGACCCCGGGCGACTTCACATTCAGCTTCGGTGCCGGGCCCTACGTCGCCTACGACGGTGCGCGCGAACAGCAGCTCAACCTGATGGGAATCCTGAGCCTGCGGGCGGCCTACCGGTTTGCCGAGACCAAGCGGTATACGTATGAGGTCGGGTTCATGTACACCCGGGTCGCCTCGTTCTACAACAGGGACCAGGACATCTTCATGCTGGGGCTGCGGCTCGGCGGGCGCGTCGGGAAGCGGTGATGCTGGCGCTTGTTAGCGCGCTCGCCTGTGGTGAGGCCAGAGTTTCGGATCACGGGCCATGTTCAGGACCGCGCGGACCATGACGCGATTCGGCTCGACGCGTTGCGTTGTCGGGCGTCGCTGTGCTCAAGAATATGCCACGCCTCACTCGGCTATGAGTTTGACGACGGGACGGGGACAGGTCGGCCCGCGCTGAAGCTGAGTTTGCGTGAATCGACGCGCCCTTCGCAGGTGGATGGGATACGTCGGCGCCTTGAGTCCGAATGCGACAACATAGAATCCGGGCCGCAAGCTGGTTCGCATCTCACCAACTTCCATCTGTACGAGATGGCCGCAATCATCACCTAGCCAGATCTCCTGGAGCGGCGATCGCGCCTTGATTTCAAGATCGTGATAAATGCGAATAGACACCAACTCCTCCACGGGAATACATGAATGACTGTCCGATGCGTGCTGATGTCCAACGAATAAGCTGAGAGGCGCGCGACGAAACACCAAGCGCCTCTGATGATTTCCGACGTTGGAGTTCACCCGCGGACGGAAGCGGGCGTAGCCCGCTGGAGGCGGTCGAGTGTAACGACGGACTAGCCAGAACGCGGCTACTTCCAGGCCAAGTTGAGCTTCTTCCCAGACGCCGCGCACTCCTTGAGGTACAGGTTGATGAGGCTCTGATACGGAATACCCGTTTCCACCGACATTGACTTGAAGTACGTGATCGACTGCTCGTCGAGCCGAATGGTCACGGGCTTCTTGAGTTGCGAGGCGTATGGATTCTTCCGAGAAGTGCTGAAGTCGTACTGCTTGCGCATGGTGTCACCTATGGATAGAAGCGTTGTTCCGCGCGCGTGGCTTTACGCGCGGAGATGATGCGAATGACGCCTCCGGCCTCGCGGTAGCAATGCGCCACGACCAACAGACGCAGACTGCTGCTCAGTCCAAGAAGCAGAAAACGATCTTCGACCGCTGAGTGGTCCGGATCATCGATCAAGCGCGCTCGCTCATCAGAGAACACAGACAGGGCATCTTCGAATGACACCCCGTGCTTGCGCAGATTGGCTGAGGCTTTGCGAGGATCCCACTCGAAGCTGAGACTCATGCGCCAATTGTACGTACCATGTACGCACGTAGCAATCCGTAGTTTTCGTGCGGGCTAACGTGGAGGTCACCCGCGCTGCGTGGACCTACCGCGCAGCGTCCGTGTTGACCGCCTGGTTATGTTGCAGTGCCTGCACGCAACGCTGAAGTTCTATACCGTCTCCGATCGGGATGACACGAAGATGTTTGATGTTCTTCTGCGTCCCGTCAGGTAATCCCTGAACGATCTGGGTCCGTACGTACCCTTTGGCTTCAAGCTCGCGAATGAAATCAATCTCGCCCGAGCTTTCCAGGTAAGACAGCAGTAGATAGCTGGTGGAAGAGGCGTCGACCAAGAAACGAACTGCATTCGCGATTGTTCGAGATTGGGGTCACGAGATTGGGGCAGGTCTTGCACGCACGCATCCGTGCCGTACTGCAAGCCCCTTTTCATCTTGCCCCTTCTCATCGAAGCTCGCCTCGTTCGATCAAGGGCGGACGGCAATGCGCGTCGGAGCGAACATGCTGCGGCCGAGCCACCGCCACAGAGTCTGACCGCGGCGTCCGGCACCAAGCACCGTCAATTGCCCGGCGTGGATCTCCTTTTCCGGATCGCCATCGCCGGTCCAGATCTCCGTCAATGCACGCACGGTAGATTCGACGACAACCGAGACTTCATGCCCCGGATCGTCGCGGCAAAGATCTGCAGTCTGGTTCTCCACCACCAGCCACCACAACCGCTCGCCGCGTGGCGCATCCTTGAACTGAAAGTGAATCACGACGCGCTGCCCCGCTGGAAACTTGTCTAGCTGTGCGAAGCGCCGGATGTCCCACATGAGGAATCCGGCGTCGAGCTGCTTCGGCTTGAGCCGGCTGCCGATCCAGCGCGCGCCCCAATGCCCGAGGCCCACCACGACGGGTCGCAGCTCCTCTCCCGCCTGCGTGAGGTGATACTCCCAGACGTTCTTGATGCGGCGACGTTCGACGACGCCCAGAGCCTCGAGCTTGCGCAGCCGCTGCGTCAGCAAGGTCGCAGACATGCGCGGCACGCCGCGGCGGATGTCGTTGAAGCGGTGGCTCCCGCAAAGAAGCTCGCGCACGACGAGCGGCGTCCAGAGCTCACCGAGCACTTCCGCGCCACGCGCCACCGTGCAGAACTGACCGTAATCGATCATGCGGCGAGTCTAGACGGTTCCGTGCAACAACTCCAGATTCTGAACTTGAACCGAACGCTGGCGCTGCTAAGTTGAAGGCCGTGGCGCACTTGCGTCGAACCCTGAAGGAGAGATGGCGATGACGCAGACGATCGACACCCCGGTGGCATTCGACCCCGACAAGTTCAGGCAGACGACGCGCGCCCAATGGGAGAGTGCCGCGGCAGCGTGGGATCGGTGGTCACCGCTTTTGGCAGAGTGGCTCGGTCCGGCTACCGACGCCATGCTGGACATGGCTGCTGTCGGGCCGGGCGCACGGGTCCTCGATGTGGCGGCCGGCGCTGGTGAACAGACACTCGCCGCGGCACGCCGAGTCCGCGCCAACGGCTACGTACTCGCGACCGATATCTCCCCTTCGATCCTGCGCTTCGCGCTCAGCGCGGCGCGCCAGGCGGGTTTGGGCAACGTTGAAACGCTCGAACTTGACGGCGAGCGGCACCACACCTTGCCCGATGCCTCCTTCGACGCAGCCATCTCCCGCGTCGGCCTGATCTACTTTCCCGACCAGCAACGCGCACTCGCCGGTATCCGCCACGCGCTCAGGCCCGGTGGGCGCTTTGCCGCGGTGGTCTATTCGACCCCCGACAAGAATGCGTTCTTCTCGCTTCCGGTGGGCATCATCCGCCGGCGTGCGCAACTGCCCCCGCCGGCGCCGGGACAACCCGGGCCGTTTTCGCTCGGGGTGGAAGGCGTGCTGGCCAACGCGTTGAAGCAGGCGGGCTTCCGCGACGTCGAAGTGCGCCAGGTCGATTCACCGGTGCGGTTGCCCTCGGCTGCGGAGTGCGTGCGCTTCGAGCGCGAGTCCTTCGGCGCGCTCCACCAGATGATGTCCGCGATGAGCGAGCGCGAACGCACCGAGACATGGCAGGAGATCGAGTCTGCACTCGGCAAGTTCGAAACCGACCAAGGCTTTGTCGGTCCGTGCGAGATGCTGGTCGGCGCCGGGACCAAGTAAATGGAGGCGACCCGCATCGCCATCGTGCAAGTGGCGCCAGCGTTTCTGGATCGCGCCGAATGCTTGCGTATCGCCGTGCGCGCCGTGGCAGAGGCCGCGGCAGGCGGTGCGCGGCTGATCGTCTTCCCCGAGGCCTTCATTCCGGGCTATCCGGCCTGGATCTGGCGATTGCGTCCGGGGGGCGACATGATCCTGTCCGAGCGGCTGCACCGGGCACTTCTCGAGAACGCCGTCGATCTGACCAACGAGGATCTGACACCGTTGCGCGAGGCGGCGAGGAAGCATCGCGTCACGGTGATTTGCGGCATCAACGAACGCGATGGCGCATTCAGCCGCGGCACGCTTTACAACACGGTGGTTACCCTGGGCATCGACGGCAGCGTTCTCAATCGGCATCGCAAGCTCATGCCGACCAATCCAGAGCGCATGGTGTGGGGCCAGGGAGATGCAACGGGCCTCAAATCGATCGATACCCCTTGCGGCCGGATCGGCAGCCTCATCTGCTGGGAAAGCTACATGCCGCTTGTGCGCTATGCGTTGTATGCCCAGGGACTGGACGTATACGTTGCGCCGACTTACGACAGCGGTGACCGCTGGATCGCGACGCTTCAGCACATTGCGCGTGAAGCCGGATGCTGGGTGGTGGGAAGCGGCGTTGCGTTTCGCGCCGCGGATATCCGCGGCGCAGCACCCGGCATGAGCGACCTCTACCCCGACGCAGAGGAATGGGTAAACCCCGGGGACTCGGCGGTCATTGCGCCAGGCGGCAAGATAGTGGCTGGCCCGCTGCGAAACGAATTCGGTGTTCTCTACGCCGACATCGACGGTGAACCCATCGACAATGCGCGGCGAACACTCGACGTCACGGGGCACTACGCAAGACCGGATCTATTCTCCCTGCAGGTTCACACCGGCCCGATGAACCCTGTGGATTTCAACCGGTAGTAAGCCGGCGCTTGCACAGTTGCGTGTTGAGGGAGGCTCATGAACCGCGCTGAAGCGGCATGGTGGGAGTAGTGAGGCCCAACGACCGCGCTCAGGGGCGGGCCGAGCAACGCGAGGCCCGTCCGAGTGCAGCGCGTTGTTACGCGACATGACCCATCTCCGAGTCACCGCGCGCGCCGGTAGTGCGTGGCGACCGCGCCGCTGCGGAGCGGCTTCGCCGAGATCAACTCGAGCCGTCGCGTGCTGGGCAGCCCGCTCTCGTACAGGGTCGGGCCGTGGCCGGCAATCCTCGGGTGGACGAGTAACTTGTACTCGTCGATCAGATCTAGCCGGTCCAGCTCGGTCGCGAGCTTGCCGCTGCCGAGGAGCACGCCGTCCGGGGTCGCGTCCTTGAGCTTCTGTACGCCCGTGCGCAGGTCGTCGGCGATGTGGTGGCTGTTGGTCCACGGGAAGTCCTTTCGCGTTGAGGACACCACGTACTTCGGCTTGGCCTCCAGCTTGACCGCCCACTCGCGCATCGCCGGCGGTGCCTCCGCGTCGCCGCGGGCGACCGCTGGCCAGTAGCTCTCCATCATCTCGTAGGTGACGCGGCCCCACAGCATCGCCCCGCCCTCGTCCATGAGGCGGGTGAAGAAGGCGTGTGTCTCGTCGTCGGCGATTCCTTCCTGGTGGTCGACACAGCCGTCCAGGGTGACGTTGATACTGAAGGTCAAGAGTCCCATGGTGCCATCCGTTCGAGATACGCGACGAGCCGCCCGCCGTCTGGCTCCAAGGGCACGAGCCCAATTCGCGAGGCGCTCACCCTGCGTCTCCTGGAACCCGGAGTTAGGTGTCACCCTGACTGACTCCGGCTACTTCTTGGCCTCCAGGAAGTCTTCCACGGCGCTATAGAGTTGCTTGTTCGTCTTCTCGAACTGCAGATAGTGGCCTGCGTTCGGAATCACCACATATGCTTTGACTTGACTGCCCAACGCGTCCATAAGCCGTTGGTTGCTTTCGTGCGTAGCCCAAGTGTCGGCATCACCCCGTATGACCAGAGTAGGGACATGAATTCTCGAGGCATCAAAGAAGGGTTTTGAAAGGTTCCAATCTACGGATCGTCCAGCAGGCCAACGTACTGCGCCCCCGAGTTCGCCCGATTTCGGGTCGGAAGCGAGAAAGGCTTTACGAAATGCCTCATAGACACCGGGCACAACGAACTCCTCTTTGGTTCCGTAACCAGCCCAGCGCGCCACCGAGGAAGGGCGGCTGTAGTAGATCTTGGCCACTTCGTCTGCGGCGGCTAGCTTCTTACGCTCATCCATGCTTTCCGGGAGGTCGTAAGCCACCCCCGATAGCACCAACCTGGCGACCTTGTCGGGATGGCGAATCGCATACAGGGGTGCTTCCAAATCAGCGCCCGTTGACCAGCCCATCAAATGGACTTTGTTCACACCCCGTAACGCACCGATGAAGTCGACTACGCGCTCTACGTTGCGTACCGTCACGTCGGTACGGATGGGCGCCTTGCTGTCCGGGAATGCTGCTGGGTCATCCATGAGAAGGGGACGCGAGGATAAGCCGTAGCCTTCTAGGTCCAGCGCGAATGTATCCCACCCCGCCCGTGCAAAGTACCGCATCAGCGACACGTTCTCGTAATCCAAGTCGAACGCTACGTAGCCCGGGACGGTGGCACCATGGATCAGTAGCAGGACTTTTCCGTCTTTGGCCACAGTGCGCTCACGCCCTGCTAGGACGACTTCCCGCACGTGAAGCGTCACATTCGGATCCTGCTTCTGACTGGCGTAGAAAGGTTCGTTGCTCGTGTGGCTGATGAAGTAATCGGTAGTTCGAAGCCCGTCGATCTCGGCAGCTACTGCCACCGATGAGGCGCCCGCGAGCGGGGCGCTAACCAATGCAGACGCGAGAATCGCGGTCCAGAGACAGCTAACCGAGTGGCGCCTCATGGTCGAAACCTCCCAAAGTGTGGAGCACTGTCCGGTGAAACCTAACTAACGACCTAGCTCAGAGGCGCGACGCCCTCGGGCGGAGCGTCCCCTGGAGCGCCGGGTTGGGCTCGCCTTCGTAGCTCGGCCAGCTTTGACATCGACACCGTCTTGAACTTTGCCTGAAACAAACGACCAGAGGTGAGCCTTACATAGGCTGTCTCCTCTTCCGCGAAGTGTTCAGCCATGTCCTCGAGGGGCCTTTCCCATCGATCCAGGCGAAACACTCGCTTGTCCTCCTCCTCCAGTGTGGCGACCTCTTCATCCTTCGACGAGAAGAGAAGAAGGTTTACCCCATGCTTCCCCTTCTGGCGGGCTTTCCCTTTGATCGAAATGCCTACCTCATCGATCCGCGCGACTCTCCTCCCAACATTGACCACCTCAAGCTCGAAGTCAATCATCTCCATGGCCTCAATGAGTCTTCTGACGTGCCCCCTTCCTTCGCCCCAATCGTAACTTGAGAGAATGGCTCCCACTACCCAGTGAGGAGTCCATGAAGAAGAGTCGATTCACCGAAGAGCAGATGGTGGCGATCCTGCGCGAGGCCGACCGCAGCTCGGTGGCCGAGGTGGCCAAGAAGCACAAGGTCTCGGAGCAGACGCTGTACACCTGGCGCAAGCGCTTCGGCGTCCTCGAACCGGCCGACGTGAAGAGGCTCCGGGCGCTCGAGACCGAGAACGCAAAGCTCAAGCGAATGCTGGCCGAGCGCGAACTGGCCATCGACACGTTGAAGGAGATCAACCGCCGAAAGTGGTGAGCTCGCAGGCGCGACGGGAACAGGTAGCCCTGTGTCGGACACGGGGCCACAGCCTGCGTCGTGCCTGCGAGCTGCTGGAGGTTTCCAGATCGGGCCTTCGCTACCAGCCGGTACGGGCCGATCGGGACGCGACGGTGCTGGGCGCCATGCAGCGGTTGTCGGCCCAGTACCCGCGCTACGGCTACCGGCGCATCCGCATCTTCCTGGCCCGCGAGGGCCATCCGATGGGGCCGAAGCGGGCCTACCGTTTGTGGGCGGCCGGGGCGCTGCAGTTGCCGCGCAGACGGCCTCGTCGTCGTGCGGCTGCTTCCCGTCCGCGGCCCTTGCCGGCAACCGGCCCGAACCACGTCTGGGCCTATGACTTCGTCTTCGACACCACCGCCAACGGCCAGAGCCTCAAATGCCTGACGGTGGTCGATGAGTTCACGGCCGAATGCCTGGCCATCGACGTGGCCGGCTCCATCCGCTCGGCTCGCGTCATCGACGTGCTCACGCGGCTGGTGAGCCAGCGTGGAGCACCGCTGCACCTGCGCTCGGACAACGGCCCGGAGTTCGTCAGCCACGCCATCCTGCGCTGGCTTACCGAGGCCAATATCGGGACCGCGCACATCGATCCGGGCAAGCCCTGGCAGAACGGCACCAACGAAAGCTTCAACGGCCGCTTCCGCGACGAGTGCCTGAGCCTGGAGTGGTTCCGATCGCGCACCGAAGCCCGTGCTGTGATCGAGGTCTGGCGGCGCCACTACAACGCGGTGCGGCCCCATTCCCGGCTCGGCTACTTGACCCCGATCGAGTTCCATCAGCAGTATCTCGTCCAATCCAACCCGGGGGCCGAATTCAAGTAACGGCTGGTGCGAAATTCGGGGAGCACGTCACTTCCATGCGCGGATGCTCCGATCGACATTCGTGGGATAAGCTTGAGCTCCGACTTATCTCGGCGATGCTGCGCGTACTGTAGCCCCAGAGCCACGGTCCCGGTTATCGCGCCGTAGACAGCGACCCCGGCGGTGACGAAAGTGATTAGGCGATCTACCTCCATGTCGTAAGGGCCCAACTAGAAGTCGACCTCAAATGACGTGAAGTTCCACGTCTTTTGACGCATAAATACAAACTACCGCATTGATACGACATGACTCACCTCGCATAGGGTTCGTTCATTGACGCAGTTCGGCGGGCAAGGGCTTCTGGCCGGCGCTAGTCCGAGCTTCCAAGGCCTCTGGCATTTGCCGATCACGTTACCCCATCCGATCGGGCGATTTCCATCCTCTGGCCTGGACCTGCGATCCCGAGTCGTGCATTTCAATCGCGCTGTCGTCTCGCCCGGGACATCTTGGGGTGGTTGACCACAAGGGCTCGAACCGCTTAGACGGCTGCGGGGAGGGGGGCCGTGCCGAGGAGGTCCACGCTGACCGCGGGCCGGGCTGCCATGTATTGGGACGCCTGGCTCCTCCTCCGTGGGGTGTTGCGGTGAGGAACAAGTCGTCTCGGACGCTGTTCCGCAGCCCCGACCGTGGTTTTTCCCCTGTTCCCACCGGTCATTCGCCCCCGGCTTGCGCCCATTCGTCGCCCAAAACCGCCATTCACCCCCCGATTCCGGCGGTTCGTCGCACGCCCGTGGCCGCCCGCGCCGTGGCTGCGCATCATGGCTCCGCAGTCTGATGAAACGCGGTGTGCATAGGGCCCCGCGGTCACCAGCAAGCCAACCCCCAGGAGAACACCATGAACGCTCGCAAATCCCTCTTCGTCGTCGCCGCCCTTTCCCTCGTTTCCGCTTCGGCCTTCGCTGCCGACGCGCCCGTGCTCCAGGACAATCGCGGAGGTCACGACCGTGTGGCCCTGAACGCTGTTCGTGTCACGGCGCCCGAGTCGATCGGCAATCGTGATCGTTCCGGCAACGACTTGGTCGTGAAGGCAGCGACCCGCACCATCTCGAACGTGGCCGTGAACGTCGCCGTCCCCCGCGACGGTTCGGGCTCGTAATCGGGCAAAGGGGCTCCGCCAGTCCTTGGCGGGGTCCCGGAAGCACCGCGGCGCCACCCCCTCCTCCCTCCCCGGCGCCGCGCATTCCACCCGCCGGATGCGAAATCAACGTCCCCTCGCATCCGGCGGTTTTTTTTTAAGACGGTACCCGGGCATTGGTGCCGACCGAGGGAGTGCTAACATCCTCGACGCCATCGCGTCATGCGCGTGACATCCCTGCCATGAGCCTCGCTACCACCCGCCAACCCACGCTTCCGCCGCTGCCGGCCACCGCAGGGATCTGTCTGTTCCAGTTCTCGCGCGACGTTGCCATCTGGCTCGTGCTGAACAGCGCCATCGCGGGCGTGCTCTACCTCGGGATGGAGGCCGACAAGGGCATGACCTACGGCCGCCTCTGGGTCTTCTCCCAGTGCATCGGCCTGATCACGTTCTTCTCGTCGATGGTCGCGCGCCGCGTGTTCTGGCCCGGACGCATTCCGACCCCCTGGGGCATGGTGCTTGTGTACCTCGGCGCGGTCCCGCTCGGCTATGTGGCGGGCTACTCGCTCGCGAGCTGGATGATGGGTTCGCCGGAAGGCTTCATCGACTTCGCGCGCGAAGTCACGCAGGCCGAGATGGCGGCGAGGGCGGGCGCGCTCACCCTGCTCATCACGATGCTCGGTGGCGCGTTCGGCGTCTTCCTGTTGTGGCGCCGGGCCGAAGTGGCTCATCTCGAAGCCGAGATCGCGCGCCAGGCGCTGCGGGCCGAAGAAACGGAACGGCGCGCCACGGAATCCCACCTGCGCATGCTGGCGGCGCAGATCGAACCGCACATGCTGTTCAACACGCTCGCGAACCTGCGCTGCCTGGTCACGACCGATCCGTCGCGCGCGCAGTTCATGCTGGATCGCCTGATTCAACTGTTGCGCCTGAGCCTGACCGTGTCGCGCTCCGAGCGCGTGTCGCTCAAGGACGTGTTCTGGTTCCAGAGCGCCTATCTCGATCTGCTGGCGATCCGCATGGGTGAGCGCCTGAAGTTCACGCTCGACCTGCCCACCGAACTCGAAGGAATCATGGTGGCACCGCGCCTGCTGCAGCCGTTGGTGGAGAACTCCATCAAGCATGGTCTCGAGCCGAAGGTGGAAGGCGGCACTGTGCGCGTCTCCGCGGCGATCGACGGCGAATACCTGGCGCTCGTAGTGGCAGATACCGGCGTCGGCCGCGCCGCCGAAGTCTCACCCACGGGCGTCGGCCTGTCGCTGGTGCGCGAACGCCTAACGGCGATCTATGGGCCGGCCGCCGCCATGAACATCGTCGACAATGTACCCAGCGGCGTGAAGATCACGCTGCGCATCCCGCTTCCTGCTCTCAATGCCGAAGGCGCTGATCGCCGAGGATGAACCGCTGCTGGCGGAAACGCTCGCGGCGGAGTTGAAGGCGGTCTGGCCGGGCCTCGAGATCGTCGCCCGCGTCGGCGACGGACTGAGCGCGGTAGAGAAGGCGCTCGCCTTGCTGCCCGACGTGCTGTTCCTCGACATCCGCATGCCGGGGCTCACGGGGCTCGACGTGGCCCAGCGCGTGGCCGATCGGTGGCCCGACGATCGCACGCAGCCCGAGGTCGTCTTCGTGACCGCCTATGACCAGTACGCCGTCGATGCCTTCGAGCATGCCGCGGTCGACTACCTGTTGAAACCGGTGGAGCGCGCTCGGCTCGAACGAACGGTGGAGCGGCTGCAACAGCGGCTCACTCCGGCGGTGCGTGAATCGGCGCCGCCGGCCGACTTGCAACGCCTGCTTGGCGAGATCCGGCAGGCGATGGGGCAGGGCGGTGCTCCGGGCGCAGGATTGCGCGTGATCCGCGCGGCCGTCGGCAATGCCGTCCGCCTGATTCCCATCGAAGAGGTGTTCTATTTTCAGGCCACCGACAAGTACGTCAGCGTGATCACCGCCGAGGGCGAAGCGCTGCTGCGCACGAGTCTCAAGGAACTGACCGATCAGCTCGATCCGGAGCGTTTCTGGCAGATCCATCGCGGCACGGTCGTCAACGTCACGGAAGTGCGTGCCGCCGTGCGCGACCGTCTCGGCCACCTCTCCGTGCAACTCAAGTCGCGCACCGAGTTGCTGCCGGTGAGTCGTCAGTACGCGGAGCGGTTCAAGCAGATGTGAGCGAGTTCCGCGGATGCTCGCGGAGGCGGTCGTACCTCTCCCTCATCCCCGACCCTTCTCCCGGAGGGAGAAGGGAGAACTGCGTCAATCTCCGCGAGGTGTGGGGTGGCGTCCCTCTCCCTCCGGGAGAGGTTGGCTGCGCCAACCTCCGTGAGGTGCAGGGTGGCGTCCCTCTCCCTCCGGGAGAGGGATAGAGGGTGAGGGAGAGCGCCGGTTGCTAGCGAAGGTCGTGCCCTATCGGATCGCGATCGGAGCCGGTTGCCGTTCCTTCAGAAGTAGCCACCCCCGCGCGATCCGATAGATCAGCCAGAGTCCCGTTCCCACGGCGATGATCCACGCGATCGGCAGTCCGATTATCGTGAGCCCGACCGCGATCGCGATCACGATCCACAGCAGCGCAAACCAGAAGCTGCGGATCTGCCAGCGAAAGTGCGACTCCAGGAAGGTGCCACGCGCTTCACCGCGATACAGATAGTTGATGATCACCGCGATGATCGACGGCAGGCCGAAGACGAAGGCAGTGACGATGAACGCGGCACTGCTGAGCCCGATGAGAATGGACGCCGCGTGCAGCGCGTAGACCACGTGCGTCGTCGTGACGAGCGAAGCGTTGGGTTCGACGAAAGTGGGTTGGGGCAGGTTCGACTCGTTCATGCGAAATTCCCTCCTCGCTAGACTCGCCCCGACACCGGGATCAGCGCCCCGGTCACGGCGCTCGCCTGGTCGGACAGCAGGAAGACGATCACATCGGCGATGGCCTGCGGCGCGACCCAGCGGCTGAAGTCGGCCTTGGGCATGTCCGCGCGATTCGCCGGCGTGTCGATGATGCTGGGGAGGATGGCGTTCACCGTGATGCGCAGGTCCTTCATCTCTTCGGCGAGGGATTCCGTGAGCTTGGCTACGCCGGCTTTCGAGGCGGCGTACGCACCCATGCCGGCGCCTGCTTTGGCTGCCGCGGCACCGGCACCGATGTTGACGATGCGCCCGCCACCACGCTTGGTCAGGTGCGGCAGGGCCGCGCGCGAAGTGCTCACCGCGCTGCGCAGGTTGACCCGGTAGAGAAAATCCCAGGTGTCCACGCTGCCCTGTTCGAGCTTCTCGAAGCGGAACGTGCCGGCGATGTTGACGAGGCCGTCCAGCCCACCGAATTTCTCGGCGACCTCGTCCAGGGCGCGCGTCGCGGCCTCGGGTTCGGCCAGATCCACTCCACCCAGAGCCAGCGCGTCGCCGAGCGGCTTGATGTCGGCCGGCACCGGCGCGCGATCGAGCGCCGCGACCTGCGCACCCGCGGCGATCGCACCGCGCACGACCGCAAGGCCCAGTTGGCCGAAGCCGCCGGTGACCGCGATGATCTTGCCCTTCAGTACCATGAGGTTTCCTTGTTCCGACTACCGCGGTGGACTCGACTCGTCACCGGACATCGACCAGGCAATGGCGGCCGAGTTCGGGGATCGTGGTGCGCCCGAGCAACGTCATCGTGATGTCGATCTCCTTCACGAGGATGTCGAGCGCCTTCGCCACACCCGCCTCGCCGCCCGATGCGAGACCGTAGAGCCAGGCGCGGCCGATCATGCAGGCGCGCGCACCGAGGCATAGCGCCTTCACCACGTCGGAACCGCGACGTATGCCGCCGTCGAGGATGACCTCGGCGCGGCCGTCCACGGCATCGACCACGCCCGGGAGGGCATCGATGGCGGAGATGGCGCCGTCCAACTGCCGGCCGCCGTGATTGGAGACGATGATGGCGTCGACGCCGTGGTCGAGCGCGATCTTCGCATCCTCGGGGCTCAGCACGCCCTTGAGCGCGAGCGGCCCTCCCCACACGGACTTGAACCAGTCCACATCCTTCCACGAGATGGACAGATCGTATTGTCCAGCGATGAACTGCGTGATGGTCACCGCGTTGCCCGACTGCGCCGCCGTGCCGTCGAAATTGCGGAAGGTCACCTTCGGTCCCAGGCCCACGTCGAACAGCCACTGCCAGTGCCGTGCGAAGTCGATCATCGTGCCCAGCGTGAACTTCGGCGGCACGGTGAAGCCGTTGCGCATGTCGCGCTCGCGCGGGCCCTGCACCTTCGTGTCCACCGTCAGCACCAGCGCCTTGCAGCCCGTGGCGCGTGCGCGCTCGATCATCGTCTTGGTGATGCCGCGATCCTTCAGCACGTAGAGCTGGAACCAGCGGTGCACGTCGGACGCCTCGGCGATCTGTTCGATGGAGCAGGTCGACATCGTGGACAGGCAGTAGGGCAGCCCGGCCTTGTTCGCGGCCCGCGACGTCGCGAGTTCGCCGCTCCGGTGCAGGATGCCCGCGAGTCCTGTCGGTGCCAGGACCAGTGGCGCAGCCGCGGGTGTGCCGATGATCGTGGTCGAGTGGTCGCGTTTCTCGACGTCGGTCAGCACGCGCGTCATGAAGCGGAGCTTTTCGAAGTCGGTGCGGTTCGCCCGCAAGGTCACCTCGTCGAAGGCGCCGCCGTCGATGAACTCGAAGATGGTCTTGGGCAGGCGGCGGCGGGCGGCATCGCGGAGATCAGCTATGTTGAAGGCGGTCATGTGGGTGAGGGGCTAGGGGTGAGGGGCTAGGCGAAACTTGGCACCTCGCGAATGCGACCGCGCCTCGAAGAATACGATGTTCGACTTTTTCACCGCGGAAAGAAATCCGATTTTCGCACGGTACCCCTCACGCCTCACTCCTCACCCTTCACGGCCTATCCGCCCGCTCCACCGTCAACGACGGATCGCGCCGCGAATCGGATTGGCTGGTGGCGCCGTGGCGCACGGGGTTCATGCCCCAGACCATCGGCGCCTCGGTCTTGCGCGCGCGGCCGAGTTCATCGACGAATTTCGAAGGCACCATCTCCCAGGCGTAGTCGTTGAGCCGCGCCTGGAGCTTCGCCACCAGTTCGGGATTGCGGTCGGCGGCATTGTCTTCTTCGCCCGGATCGTGCGGCACGTCGAAGAGTTCCACGCGCTGCGGCAGCGTCGCGTAGACGATCAGCTTCCAGTCGCCCACGCGAACGGCGCCTCGCAGATCCTCCACCGACAGCAGCATCTCCTTGCGCGGGGAGGCCTTGTCGTCCCGGATCGCGGCCCACTGGTCGAAGCCGTCGATGGCCTTGCGCTGCTCGAGCTTCGCGCCGGCCGCGACGAGCAGAGTCGGGTAGAGGTCGGTGACATGCATGAGTGCGTTCACGACACTTTCCGGGAGCGCCTTCGGCCAGCGGATGAAGGCGGGTACCCGCACGCCGCCTTCGTACAGGCTGCCCTTGCCGTCGCGGTAAGGGCCGTTGTCGGCGGCACCGACCGCGACATCGCCATCGCCCGTGGGAAACTTGCTGGCGACCGCGCCGCCGTTGTCGCTGTGGAACACGATGATCGTGTTGTCCAGCATGCCCTTCTTCTCGAGCGCACTCGTCACGAGGCCGATCGCGTCGTCCAGCGCGCTCACCATGCCCGCATACGTGCGGCGTGCCTCGTCCGGGATGTGCGCGTTGCGATCGACGAACTCCTTCGGCGCGAACGACGGGGCAGCCGGCGCGGTGAACGAGAGGAACAGGAACAGCGGCGTGCCGGCATCGTGCTTCGCGATCAGGTTGGCCGCATCGCGCCCCAGCAGCGTCGTCACGTAGCCCTCTTCCTTCGCCGGCTTGTCGTTGCGGCGCCAGTCCGGGCCCAGCGCGTTGGTCTTGCGCATCGGGTCCACCTGCCCGGCGAGCGGACCATAGTGATAGTCGAAGCCGCGCCGCAAAGGACCCATCTCCGGCTTCGCGTGGCCGAGCTGCCATTTGCCCACGAGCGCGGTGCGATAGCCGCTTTCCTTCAACGCCTGAGCGAGGGTGCGTTCGTCCGCCGGCAGGCCGAACGGACTGGAGGGCAGGATCGACTGGGTCTGCAATCCGTAGCGCATCGGATAGCGACCGGTGAGCAGGGCGGCGCGTGTCTGCGTCGAGTAGGGTTGCACGTAGAACTGGTTCAGACGCACCGCGCCTTGCGCGAGCCGATCGATGTTCGGTGTGCGGATTTCCTTGCCGAGGTAACCGAGGTCCTGCCAGCCGAGGTCGTCGGCCATGATATAGACGATGTTCGGGCGCTCCGCAGCGGTGCCCGCGACGGGGAGCAGCGCGAACATCAAGGCCAGGGTGAAGCGACGACGGCGCATGGGGGCGGGATGGCTGCTCGGACGATGGCCATGTTACCCGACGCCTCATGGGCGGCCATCGTGCGGCGCGCAACGGGACGTCCGGCGACTGTCGGAGCGGGGTTTGCAGGCGCGCCCCTGTGCTAGCATCCGGGAGCCATGTCGGACCGTGAAATCCTCCTCACCGCGCTCGATGGCGTCGAGCGCCGGCTCCGCCTCAACCGCAATCTCAAGCACCTCACCGTAGCGGCGAGTTCGATGCTCGCGGCGGCGATCGTCGCGGTCGCGCTCTCGGTCTTCACCCCGTCGCAGCCCGGGTTGTTCGGATTGCCGCTGGTCTGGACGCTGTTCGCGCTGGCCGCGCTAGTCATCGCCGGATTCACGCTCGTGCGCGCGCTCCGGCCCGGCACGCGCGAGGAAGCCGCCAGCGAGGCGGATCTGCGCGGAAGCCTGCACGACACGCTCGCCTCCGCCCTGTGGTTCTCGAAGCAGGGCGACGCATCGCCGTGGATTCCACTGTTGATGGCGCGGGCCGCGAAGATGGCCGCGAGCCTCGATCCGGCCCGGCTCGTTCCCATCGTGGCGCCCCGCGGTGTCCGTTCGTTCGTGGTGCTGGCGTTGGCGCTGGGAGCGTTCTCATGGATCGCACCGAGGTTGGCACCGTCGGGCGATGCCGTTGCCGACGACACCACGGCGGCCCGCCAGGCGGCGGCCGAACGCATCGCCGAACTGCGCAGGCTGGCCGAAGAGGCTGGCGAACGTGGCGATTCGGTGGCGAAGGCGAAGCTCGAAAAAGTGCTCGCGGCGCTCGAGCGTCCCGGTGCGAGCGACAATGAAAAGCGCCAGGCGCTCGACCAAGCCCGGCAGCTGACGGAGCAACGCGCGCTCGAAGCCGCGACCGATCGCGAGCGCCTGCGGCAGCTCGCGGATCAGCTCAGCGGTCGCGCGGAATTCGGCGAAGTCGCCGAAGCGCTGCGGGCCGGGGATGCAAAGGGTGCTGCCGAAGCCTTGAAGAAGGTTGCGTCGTCCCGCGGCGAGGCCGTGGCGACCCGGGACCCGACCGAGGCAGACGGACCGAAGCCGCCGGGCGATGCCTCGCTCGTGGAATCGTTGCAGGAGTCGCTCCAGTCCGCCGCGCAGAATCAGGATCGCGACGTCAACGGCGAGACGCAGGGCAAGATCGCGAAGGCCGTGCAGAATCTCGAGGAGATCGCAAAGCGCCTGGACGGGGCAAGTGCACTCAACCAGGCGCGCCGCAAGCTGGACGCCGTGTCGATGTCCATGGAGCGCGAATCGCGCCTGCGGGCCGGCCGCTTCGGCCAGCAGGAAGGCACGCCGAACGCCCAGTCGGCGGAAACCGGCGCCGCAAACATCAAGGGCGGCACCATGTACCGGCAGGCGGCCGTCGCGAAGGAAGCCGAGGGCCAGCGCGATGGTGGACGCACCGGCGATGCCAGCGGTAATGCGCAGGGCGATCCGGTCCTCGGCGACGAGGTGAAGCGTCCGGAAGCGAAGTATCGGCTCGAGACCGTGAAGAGCGAGGCGCGCGACGGCGAGGATGCCGGCGATGACGTCTTCTACGCGGCGAGCCGGCAGGGCGAAGCGAAGACGCAGTACCGGGCGGCACCGCCGCCGCAGTACCGGCACGCGGCCGAGGAGGCGATGAGCCCGGAGCGCATCGCTCTGCGCCATCGTCCGATCGTGAAGCGTTATTTCACCCAGTTGCGGGAGCAGGACGGCAAATGACCACGGCACAAGTCGATCGCAGGATCGAGCAGTTCCAGAACAACATGCGGCTGGTGCGTACCGAGGTCGGGCGCGTCATCGTCGGCAACGACGCCGTGATCGACGGCGTCATGACCTGCCTGCTCGCGCGCGGCCACGTGCTGCTCGAAGGCATTCCCGGCGTGGGCAAGACGAAACTCGTCCAGACCCTGGCGGACGTGCTGCATCTGAAGTTCTCGCGCATCCAGTTCACGCCGGACCTGATGCCGGGCGACATCATCGGCACGTCCATCGTGCGCGAGGACGAGGGCGGCAAGAAGTACTTCGAGTTCCAGCCCGGTCCGATCTTCGCGAACATGGTGCTCGCCGACGAGATCAACCGCGCCACGCCGAAGACCCAGTCGGCGCTGCTCGAGGCGATGCAGGAGAACAGCGTGTCCGCGGGGAAGGTTACGCACCCGCTGCAGCAGCCGTTCTTCGTGCTCGCGACCATGAATCCGCTCGAGATGGAAGGCACCTATCCGCTGCCCGAAGCGCAGCTCGACCGGTTCTTCTTCAAGCTGAAGATGGGCTTCCCCGGCGTCGACGAACTGCACGAGGTGCTCGACCGCACCACGCAGGCCCGCGAACCGCAGGTGGATCGCGTGCTGGCGCAGGGCGAGATCCTCGAGATGCGCGATACGGCTCGCGAGGTTCCGGTGGCGCGGCCGGTGCAGGACTACGCCATTCGCCTCACCCTGGCCACGCATCCGGAATCGAGCGGCGCTCACGAACTCGCGAAGAAGTACGTGCGCTTCGGCGCCAGCCCGCGCGGCACGCAGGCGTTGATCCTCGGTGCGAAAGTGCATGCGCTGATCCACGATCGCGTGCACGTGGCCGCCGAGGACGTGCGTGCCGTGACGTTGTCCGCGCTTCGGCATCGGCTGTTGCTCAACTTCGAAGCCGAGGCGGACCGGGTGGATACGGATGCGATCCTCACGAGGATCATCGAGCAGGTGCCTGCTGCTTGAGCAGATGTGAAGCGCTCAACGCGGAGGACGCGGAGGACGCGGAGGGCGCGGTGGAAAGGCAAAGGCAAGCTGCTGGAGTTTCGAGTCATGTGAACATCGGTGTTTGGCTTTCGTCCACGCCATCCGGAGGTCTTCGGCAAGCAGTGAATTTCGGTTTTCCACCGCGTCCACCGCGTCCTCCGCGTTGATCGCTTTATTTCCGACTCCGATACGATGTCCGCAGCAACCACCCTCTTCACCGAAGACTTCCTCCGCCGCCTGGAGCACCTGCGCTTCGCCACGCGCCGGCCGGTGGCGGGGCATCTGCGGGGGGTGCACCGCTCGCGCCGTACGGGCAGCGGCATGGTGTTCAGCGACTATCGTCCGTACACGCCGGGGGACGACACGCGCAACCTCGACTGGGGCATTTATCTCCGCCTCGATCGCCTGATCCTGCGCCTGTTCGAGGAAGAGGCCGATCTGCCCGTGTATCTGTTCGTGGATGCGAGCGCCTCGATGGCCTTCGGCGAACCGTCGAAGTTCGACTTCGCGCGCCGGGTCGCGGCTGCGCTCGCCTATCTGGCGCTGCTGGATCATGACCGCGTGAGTGTCGTCGCCTGGTCCGACGGCATCGCGCAAGAACTGCCCGTGCGCCGCGGCAAGGCGCAGACCTGGCCCGTGTTCCGTTTTCTCCAGGGTCTCGAACCGGGCGGCGGCACCGGTCTCCAGGCAGCGGTGCGCAGCTATTTCGGAGGTCGGCGTCCGCGCGGGCTCGTGATCCTGCTGTCCGACTTTCTCGACCGTGAGGGCTTCGTACCGGCTGCGAACTTCCTGCGTCAGTTCCGGCATGAAGTCTTTGCCATGCAATTGCTCTCCCCGCAGGAAGTGACGCCCGATCTGCCCGAGGACGTGGTTCTCGTGGATGCCGAGACCGGAGCCGCCGACTCCGCCCACGTCACGCCGGCGCTCATCGCCGCCTACCGCGAAGCCCAGGATGCGCATTGCCGCGAGATCGAGGCGGTATGCCGATCGGGCGGATGGACCTACCTGCGCGCTCGTTCCGATGCGCCGTTCGAGGAACTGATGCTCCAGTTGCTGCGCGAGCAGGGCGTGCTGCGATGAGGTTGCTGGGCCTGTCCCCGGGCCTGGCGATGGCGCTGCTGGCGGCGGTCGCGGCGGCCATCGTCGCCCTCTACCTGCTGAAACCGCCGCCGCGCCGCGTGACGGTCGCGTCGAATCTCATCTGGGAGCGCGTGCTCGGACGCAAGCGCCGCGATTCCGAGCGCTGGCGCTGGTGGTTGTCGCTCGCGTTGTCGCTCGCGATCGGACTTGCGATTGCCTTCGCCATTGCGAAACCGGAGGCGCAGCGGTCGGCTGGCGCGGGTCGGCAGTGGGTCGTCGTCGTGGACAACGCCCCGACCATGGGTGCGCTGCAGAGCGACTCGCGCACCCGCCTCGAGCATGCACGCGACAGGGCCCGGGAGATTCTCCAGCGAGGCGGTTCTGCGGGGCGCTATCTCGTCGCGGACACGATGGGTACGGTCGTCACGCCCCAGTTCGAGGATCATCGACGCGCGATCGAGGTGCTCGAAGGCATCGCGGTCGGGAACGATGGCGCGCCACGATTTCCCGCTCCGGCTGAACTGGCGAAGAGCACGGAGGATGCGTCGATCGTCTTCGTTACCGATGGCGTCGCGGGCGTGCAGGTGCCCGCTGCCGCCCGCACCGTGTCGGTGTTCGAACCCGTGGACAACGTAGGCATCACCGCCTTCGAGGTGCGAGGCGTGCCCGGCGATGCTCGCCGATTCGAGGCGTTCGTCGCCGCAACCAACGCGGGCGACCAGCCGATCCGCGCGACAGTCGTCATCGCCGGAGCCGGCCACGCGGCGCTCGAACGCACCCTCGACATCCCGGCGCGGGATGTCGTGACACTGACTCTGCCGGTGTCCGATTTCACCGGCGGTCCATTGCAGGCTTCCGTGCGATCCGCCAACGACGGTTTCGACGTCGACGACTCGGCGTGGGCCTTCCTGCCGCTCACCCAGGTGGCGCGCGTCGCATTGGTTACCGGCGGCAATCGTGCGCTCGAGCAGGCGCTGCGCCTCGATCCTCGCGTCGCGCTGAGCGTGATCACGCCGAAGCAGTATGGAACGCGCACCGGCTTCGATGCTTACGTGTTCGACCGCTTCGCCCCGGCCGTACCGCCTGCGGCGCCGGCGCTATTGTTCCGACCCGCCGGCGCGTCGTGGCTGCCTGCGGTTCGTGCGGTGCGCGAGTCCCCATCCGTGGAGTCGTGGCTCGAAGACCATCCGGTGCTCGACAACGTGTCCCTGCGCGACGCGGACATCCAGCGCGCCGCGACCTTCGCCACCGATGTCGAAGGAACGACCGTCCTGGCGCGTGACGCCGATGGCGGTGCGCTGCTCGTGGCTGCCGTGCGGTCGCCACGCTGGGTCGCCAGCGGCTTCGCGGTGGAGGATTCGAACTTCGCGGCCCAGGCCTCGTTTCCCATGTTCGTGGCGAACTCGCTGGCATGGCTTCTCGACGAACCGCCTGCCATTGGCCGAGGGCTCGGCACCGTGTCGGTACCGCTGGAACGCGCGCGCGTCCTGACGCCCGAGGGCAACCCGACCGACACGCGGTTCGTGCCGGGTGCCACGCTGTTCCGCGCCGAGGCGCCGGGTGTGTATTCGGCGGAAGGTGCGACCGGTCGATTGCGCGTGCTTGTGAATCTGCTCGATCCCGCGATCACCGATGTCAACGCCACGCGCCTCGCGGCAACGTCGCCGGATGCGCCCACCGCCTCGCTCGCTTTCGCGGGCCCGGAGCCCTGGATCGCGTTGCTGCTCGCCGCGGTCGCGCTCATGCTGGTCGAGTGGTGGACTTACCACCGCCGGTTGAGCGTCTGAGGTTGCGTTCATGAGCACGTTCGCCATCGAGGCCTGGTGGCCGCTTCTCGTGCTGGCGGCAGGTGTTCCGCTGCTGCTCTGGATCGCACGTCATGGCCACGCGCCTCTCGCGCCAGACCGTCGCCGGTGGCTGACGGTTCTGCGCGTCGCGACGCTGGCAAGTGCCGTGGTTGCGCTGATGCGGCCGGTGTGGCTCGCGTCGACCGATGCAGTGTCCGTGGTCTACGCACTCGATGTGTCCCGCAGCATCGAACCCGGCTTCATCGACGCCGCCATCGGCTGGATGGAACGCGCCAACGCCGAAGGCCGGCCAGCCGACGCCCGCGTCATCGCTTTCGCGGGCGACGCGCGCTTTGCTGCGGACCCGAAGGGTATTCGCGACATTCGCGTGCGTTCCGAGCGTGGCGGCAGCGAGGGTGCGCTGGATCGCGATGCGACGGACATCGAAACCGCCCTCGACGCGGCCCGCGGTGCGTTCGCACCTAACAGCGTACGGAGGCTCGTGCTGATCACCGATGGCAATGCCACCGAAGGCGACACCTGGCACGGCGTGGACCGGTTGCGGCGAGGCGGCGTGCGCGTGTTCACCGTGCCTGCGCTCGCACGCACCGGCAACGATGCCTGGATCGAGGGCCTCGACGTCCCTCGCGATCTCCGGCGCGACGAACCGGGACTGGTCACCGTGCGCATTCATGCCGAAGGCAAGGCGAAGGCGCGCGTGCTGCTCACCCGCGATGGCAAGGCGCTGGCGCAGAAGGCCGTGACGCTCGATGCCGGATCGAACCGCGCGGTCTTCACCGTGAAGATGCCCGCGGCGGGCGCCAGCACCCTCGGTGCGGAAGTGATCGCCGAAGGCGATGTCCTGCATGACAACGATCGCTTCACGCGATCGGTCAGCGTGGGCGCGCGACCGCGAGTGCTGTTCGTGGAAGGAACGACCGAGAGCGCGAAGCCGCTGCGCGACGCCCTGGTGCAGGAAGGGATCGACGTCACGGTGGCCGGCGCTGGAACACTCCCGGAGAGCGCAGGCGGCTACGATGGTTACGACGAGGTGATCCTGAGCGATGTGCCTGCCAGTGCGGTGGACGCGAAACGGATGCAGGCCCTGGCGGACTGGGTGCGAGAGGGCGGCGGGTTGCTGTTCGCCGCGGGTGCCAGCACCTACGGCGAGAGCGGCTGGCGCGAGTCGGCGCTGGAAAAGGTGCTGCCCGTCACCTTCGAGGCGCAGGAGAAGCGGCGCGAACTCGCGCTCGTGATCGCGCTCGACCGCTCGTACAGCATGAAGGGCCGCAAGCTCGATCTCGCGAAGGCCGCGACGCTCGGGGCGCTCGACCTGCTCGACGAGAATCATCGGTTCGGCGTCATCACCTTCGATTCCCAGCCGGAGATGACGGTGCCGCTCGCGCCGGTGCGCAGCAAGCGCCGGGCGGAGGATCAGATCTCGCGCTTCACCGCGAGCGGACAGACCAACATCTACCCGGCGTTGCAGACGGCCTACCGCGTGCTCGTCGACCTGCCGTCGAAGGCCAAGCACGTGATCCTGCTCTCCGACGGCGACACGCAGCCGGCGGACTTCCAGCGGCTCGTGAAGCGGATGGCCGAGGCGAACATCACCGTCACCACGGTCGCCATCGGCGCCGAAGCCGACGTCACGTTGATGGAGAGCATCTCCAAGTGGGGCAAGGGCCGGTACTACTACACGGTGAGTCCGGACCAGGTGCCGAAGATCTTCATCGACGAGACCAATCGCGTCGTGAACCAGAGCCTGGTGGAGGAGCCGGTGCGTGCGGTACCTCGCCGCAAGACCGAGGCACTGCGCGGTGTCGATTTCGAGCGCGCACCGGCGCTCAAGGGTTACGCCAGCACGAAACTGAAGGACGGAGCGGAACTGACGTTGTCGACCGAGACCGGTGCGCCGCTGCTCGCCCGCTGGCAGTACGGCCTCGGCAAGGCGGTGGTGTTCACCTCCGACGTGAAGAACCGCTGGGCGGCGGACTGGCTCGCGTGGCCCGGCTACGGGAAACTGTTCAGCCAGCTCGTGCGCGAAACCTTGCGTCGCGACGCCTCCGAAGAGGTCAGTTTCGAGGTCGTGCGCGAAGGCGGCGATGCCGTGGTGCGCTTTGCCGCGCTGGACGCGAAGGGCGGTTTTCGCAACGGACTCCGGCCGCGGGTGAAGGTGACACTTCCCGGCGGCGGCACGACGACGCTGGTGCTGCGACAGAGTGGCCCGGGCCGGTACGAAGCGCGCACGCTGCTCGGTGCGCCTGGTCGCGAGCCCTGGCGATTCCGTCTGATGGAAGGTGCGGGTGTTCCGAAGGCGCTCGTCGCGAGAGCCGGCGTGCAGGAACTGCGCCGAAGCTACCCCGACGAGTTGCGCCAGTTGCCGCCCGATCACGCGCTGCTCAAGGCGATCGCGGAGCAGACGGGTGGCCGCTACGCGCCGGAGCCGAAGGACGTGTTCGCATCGCTGGGTGATCGCGCGTCGAAACCCCGAGCGCTGTGGCCCTGGGCCGCGGCTCTGGCGCTCCTGCTGTACCTGGCCGATCTCGCACTCCGGCGTGCGCCTGGACTCCGGTTCGGCGCTCCGGCGAACTGAAGAGGTATCATCCGGTCGTACTGTCATCGGATCCTGCGGGATCCTCCGGGAGAAACTGCATGCGTACTTCGGTTCCACTGTCGATGCGAAAGCTGCTGTTGCTCGCCGTCCTCTGCATGGCGCCGTTCGTCGCGCACGCGGCTGACCCGAAGATGCTCCACATCGAGTACCAACTGGTCGCCTTCGGCCTCGCGCCCGACAGCTTCGGCGCGCAACCGAAGAAGCTGTGGCGCGTCGCCGATACTCACCTGCGCCTGGAAGAGGCGGTGAATCCCGAGACCAAGGAGCAACGGCTCGTGATCGTCGCGCAACCCGATATCTGGGTGATCGATCGCGCGACCTCGCGCGGTCGGCACGAGATCGATCCCGGCCCGACCTACAAGGTAAAGTTTCCGGTCTTCACCGCAGACGGAGCCGACGAGATCCTCGCGCTCCAGATGGGCAGCGAGGTCGAGTTCTTTCGCGAGCACGGTGCGAAGGAAGTAGGCGAGAAGACCGTGGCGGACGTCAAATGCATGGAGAGCGTGATGGAGCTCGCCGGGCGCAAGATCTCGCTCTACACGCGCAAGTCCGACGGCGTGCCGTTCCAGGTGGCGGTGCTCCTGGGTGACCGGGCTGTCGCGGTGCGCTACCTGCGCTACGAGCGCGGGCTCGCGGTGGACAAGGCGCTGTTCGCGCCGCCGGCCGGTACGCAGATCGAGGAAGTGAAGAAGCCCTGATCAGGCAAAAGAAAACGGCGCTCTCGGGCGCCGTTTTCGCTGGTGCGGCCGGTCAGCGCTTGAGGTTGTCGCGGATCTCGCGCAGCAGCAGCACGTCCTCGGGCGTGGCCGGCGGCGGGGCGGCTGGCTCGGCACGTTTCAATCGGTTCATCTGCTTGATCATCAGGAAGATGATGAACGCGAGGATGATGAAATTGATGGCGATGGTGATGAAGCTGCCGTAGGCGAACACCGGTACGCCGGCCTTTTTCACTTCCGCCAGCGTCATGGCGGTGCCCGGCGGTACGTCCTTCAGTGCGATGAAGAAATTGGTGAAGTCGAGCCCGCCGAAGATGCGACCGACCACCGGCATGATGAGATCGCCGACGATGGAGTCGACGATCTTGCCGAAGGCCCCGCCGATGATCACGCCGACCGCGAGATCGACGACGTTGCCCTTCATTGCAAACTCTCGGAACTCGGACACGAAACTCATGGCAGCGGCCTCCTGTTATGTGTGAGCGGTTCGGGGCGAGTCGCGCCGACCTCGCCGTCCCCGGCGCGGATGCTACGGGAAAATTCCATCGTCCTACAACGACGGCGGATCGGCATGTCAGTACCGCCGGGCCGCCCCAAGGTGCTGACGCGCCCCCTCAGGGGGCAGCGAACGACGTGAGCGTGGGGGGGCATCCTAGGTGGAGGATTCGACCCGGCGTGCTTCGATGAAGCGCTTCTTCCAGTGGGGCGCGTCGAACTGTTCCACGCGCACCTTGCCGCCACTCGAGGGCGCATGCACGAATTCACCGTTGCCGACGTACAGGCCCACGTGCAGCGCGCCGCCCTTGCCGAAGTGGAAGAACAGGAGATCGCCGGCCGCGATCTCGTCGTCGGGTTCGAGCCGCCGGGTGACCTTGCGCTGTTCGCGGGTCTCGCGCGGCAGCGTGACGCCGGCCAGCCCGTAGCTGTAGCGCACCAGGCCGCTGCAATCGAATCCCGCGGGCGAAGTGCCGCCGTATCGGTACGGGCTACCGAGTTGTGCCATGGCGAAGATGGCTGCGTCGCCGGCTCGCGACAGCTCGGGTGCCGGTTGCAGTGCAGGCTCGGGCACCTGCGCCGATTCGTTCGGGGAGATCGGCTGCTGCGCGCACGCTGACAGAGCCAGTGCGGCAGCGACGAACAGGGCGAGCCCGAGCTTCATCGTTTGCGGGGTTCGAGCCCGCACCAGCGCGCGAGGTAGAGCGCCAGCACGCGGGCCACCTGGCGCGTGCTTTCGAGCGACACCGATTCGTCGATGCCATGGATGTGGGTCGCTTCCGGTCCGTAGCAGGTCGCCGGGGTCTCGCCGTAGAGGTTGAACACGCGCGCGTCCGTGGTGGCAGTGCTCGCAAGCCACGTGGGCGGCGTTCCCATCACCTGTTCATGCGTGTGCGCGAGCAGCCGCATCATCGGCAGGTCCTTCGCGACGACGCAGCCTTCGGACTGGAAGCCGGCATAGCGGACGCGATGCTGGACGCCCGCGAGTCGCGCGTCGGTCTGCACCGAGCGTGCGATCCGAGCCTCGATGGCGGCACGCGCGTCTTCGGCCCGCATCCCGATCGGAATTCCACAGCGGACTTCGATGGTGCACTTCGTCGGCACGGATGAAGCCCATTCGCCGCCGTGAATGCGGCCCAGGTTGAAATTGATCGCGTGCGCATGATCGGCGTAGACCGCGTGCCGATGCTCAGGCTGGTTCCATTCATCGCGCAGGGTCGTGAGGCCCTGGTACAGGGCGAACGCCGCCTCGATGGCATTGATGCCGTTGCTCACGTTGAGCACGTGCGCCGGCCGTCCGTACACGTCCACCGCGAGCCAGATCACGCCCACCTGTGCATGCAGGATCGAGTGATCGAAGGGTTCCGGGATGAGTGCGGCATCAGCGCGGTAGCCGCGCTTCAGGCAGGCCAGCGCGCCGTTGCCGGTGCACTCTTCCTCGACCACCGATTGCAGCCACACGGGTGCAGCGGGCTGCATGCCGATGCGTTTCAGCGCGTCGAAGGCGATGACGTAGGCGGCGATCCCGGCCTTCATGTCACCGGCGCCGCGGCCATAGAGACGACCTTCCCGCACCACCGGCTCGAACGGCGGCGCGCTCCACAGTTCCTCCGCGCCGATGGGCACCACGTCGATGTGGCCGTTGAGAATGAGCGAGCGTCCCACGGCCGTGCGCGGCCGATGGGCACCGACGACGTTGTCGTGGCGTGCCCACTTCCCGGTGGGCGGCGCATAGCCCGGCATGCCCAGCAGATCCTCGTCGCGCACCTCGAAGCGATCGACCTCCAGGCCCAGGCCGCGGAACAGGCCCTCCATGAAGTCCTGGGCCGACGTTTCCTCCCCCATGAGGCTGGGGAAGCGCACGAGGGATGCGAGCAGCGCAACGAGCTCTGGCTGCAGCGTATCCACCGCTGCCAGCAGCTCGCGTTCGATACCGGCATCCAGCGGGATGAATTCGTTGGCGTTCATGCGGGCACTCCGGTTTCGTCGACGACTATAAAGCGAAACGGGCGCCGCGGAGTCCGCAGCGCCCGTGAGGCCGTTCGTGGCCGGTGGTCAGCGGCCGGCCGGTCGGAGCTCGACCCGACGGTTTTGCGCGCGGCCATCGTCGCTCGCGTTGTCGGCGATCGGCTGATCCGGACCGTAGCCCCTGGCGATGAGGTTCGCGGCCGGCACGCCCCGCGCCACGAGGTAGGACATGACCATCTCGGCCCGGCGCTGCGAGAGCGCCCGGTTGATCGTGGGGGAGCCCGAGTTGTCGGTGAAGCCCGCGACCTCGACCTTCATGCCGGGGTTGGCCTTGAGTTTCGCCGCCACATCGTCCAGCACGACGAAGGAATCGCGCGTGATCTTCGCCGAGCCGCTTTCGAAGTTCACACCCTTCAGCACCACGTTGGTGGTGATGGCCATCGGCGCTGCGGCCTTCGGCGCGGGAGTCGAGGGCTCGCAGCCGTTGGCATCGACCTTGGCACCCGCCTTCGTGTTCGGGCAGCGGTCGAGGACATCGGGCACGCCATCGCCGTCGGCGTCGAGTGCGCAGCCATCCGCGCCGACCTTCACTTCCTTCGGCGTCCCGGCGCAACGATCGACGCCATCGGGCACGCCGTCGCCATCCGTGTCTTCTTCGCAGCCGTTGGCGAGCACCTTGGCTCCCGCGGGCGTGTTGCGGCACATGTCGGTATCGTCGGGCACGCCGTCGCCGTCGCCATCGATGTTGACCACGCAGCCGGAGGCGTCCACCGTCGAGCCCTTGGTCGTGGCGGCACACTTGTCATTGCGATCGGGTACGCCGTCGCCGTCCGTGTCGACGTCCACGTCGCAACCGTTGGAGGTGACCCGCGTGCCTTCAGGCGTCTCGGGACACATGTCGACCTTGTCGGCGATACCGTCCTTGTCGGCATCCGGCAACGGCTTTTCCATGCTGCGGCAGGCCCACCAGCCGAGGCCGCCGCCCACGACGGCGCCGATGGCGGCCGATTCCTTGTTCTCGGTGGAGGCGAGGCCGCCCGCGATCAAGGCGCCGGCGACTGCACACACCCAGGGCTGCAGGACCTTGGAATCCTGGCCGGTCTTGTAGGCATCCTTGACGGCGCCCCCGGACTCGTTCATCGAGCTTCCAGTGGAGGCGCAGCCGGTCACGAATGCGAGGAGCAGGCCCGCGGCAGCGTATTGGGACAAGGATTTCACGAAATCGCCCTTTCTGACGGTGCAGAGCCGCGAGCGGCCCTTGAGATCGAGGAGAACTGCGCGCAGCCGGGGGCCGCGACGATGGCGGATTGTACCTTGGCGGGGCCACCCGGGCCCCGTCATCGCCCCGGCGGGGGGCGATGTGCGGTCTTCGGGAGGCGCCGCCACGCCTGAAGCCCGGGCTCCGGCGTCCTCGGCGAACACGCGCGGCCGGAACGAGTTCGTATTCCCGCCTGTCGTTGACTGCGATACGCGCCGACGCTAGCATGGATGTAGTTCATTTGTAATACAGGTGCGCGAATGGCCGTATCGATCAGGGTCACGGAAGAGATGAGGGCGCGGATTGCTCGCCTGGCCGAAGAGCGCGAGCTCACCCCCCACGGCTTCATGCTGGAAGCCATCCGGGAGAAGGTCGAGGCCGAGGAGGCGCGGCTCGCGTTCATCGACCAGGCGGAGCGCCGACTGGCCCGCATGAAGAAGAGCGGGCTCGGGATTCCGTCGACGGAAGTGTTCGAATACCTGCAGCAACGCGCTACGGGTCGAAAGGTGTCGCGCCCGAAGCCCCGCAGGATGGCGTGATCTTCTTCGACACCGAGGCGCTCGACGATCTGGAGCGGATCTTCGAGTTCCTTGCCGAGCATGATCCGGACGCCGCGCTCGACCACGTGGAGAAGCTCCGCAGCGCGATCATGATGCTCGATGTGCATCCCGAGATCGGTCGCCCGCTCGAACGTTCGTCCCCGTTGCGCGAACTCGTCATCTCCCAGGGCCGGAGCGGGTACATCGCCCTCTACGAGCATTCGCGGGTGGACGACGTGATCCGCGTCGTCGCGGTCCGGCACCAGCGAGAAGTCGGATACCGGGGCACGTGAGTCCGATGCGGCCCGAGCCGATCGAAGCCCGGCGATCGCCCTTCAGAGGCGCCCGCTGGCTTTGAGAAGCGTGGGGAACAGCCACCAAAGCAGCGTGACCAACGTTGCGACAAAACCCGCCGCGAACATGCCGACGGTGTCGCCGAACACTTCGGACAGGACCAGCTGCGTGGCCAGGATCAGCGCGAGCGACAGCGTCACGCATCCCGCGACGATCTGTCTGGTGGCCAGTTTCTTGAAGCGCGCGCGATTGCGGAGCGGCCGGACGAGACGATGCTGCACTGCCGGACCGCTCAGCAGTATGAGACTCGAAATCGCGAGGAGGAACGTGGCCAGGAACAATCGCTTCTCGGACATGACGATGTTCGCGAAGCCTGTATTGAACGGCACCGTGATCAGAAACGCCGAAAGCAGTTGCGCGCTGAGCAGCAGCACTCGCAATTCGCCCAGCATGTCGCTCAAATCGCCGTCGTCGTTCTTGCCGTCGTCGATCGTCCGGTCTTCCTCGGGGTTGGTCACGTCGTGGCTCCAGTCGCCGGGAGTGGCACCGGTGGCTTGCGGGAGAGAGACCCGTTGTAAGGCGAGAGCCCGCTAGCCACGGCCCCACTCCTTGTCCTGCAGGGTCCGCCACTGGATCTTGCCGGTGCCGGACCTCGGCAGCGCATCCGAGAAGGCTACCTCGCGCGGCACCTTGTAGGCGGCCATGTGGCTGCGCGACCACGCGATGATGTCCTCGGCACTCACCTTGCCCCGGGCGCCTTCCTTGAGCACGACGTACGCCTTGACCGTTTCGCCGCGCCGGCTGTCGGGTGCGGACACGATCGCAACTTCCCGAATGTCGGGGTGTTTGTACAGCGTTGCTTCCAGCTCTGCCGGCCAGACCTTGTAGCCCGACGCGTTGATCATCCGCTTGAGGCGGTCGGCGATGTAGAAGAAGCCGTCCTCGTCCATGCGGCCCAGATCGCCGGTGCGCAGGAACGTGCGGCCGTCGATCTCGATCAGGGTAGCGCGCGTGGCCTCCGGATTGTTCCAGTAGCCTTTCATCACCTGCGGCCCGCTCGACACGATCTCGCCCACCTCGCCGACGGGCAACGGCTTCAGTGATTCCGGATCGATCACCAGCGACTGCGTGTCGAAGGTGGGAATGCCCAGGCACTGCTTGCGCAACTGCTGCGGCGGATTGACGTGCGTCTGCGAGATCGTCTCCGTCATCCCGTAGGCTTCCATGTACTCGATGCCGCAACGGGCCTGCAACTGCGCGGCCACGGCCTCGGGCATCGATGCGCCGCCGCCGAAGACGTTCTGCAATGACGACAGGTCGCGGTCCGCGGTGGACGGATGCGCGAGCAGGTCCACTACCATCGTCGGCACGTTCGCCCAGTGGGTGACGTGATAGCGCTCGATCAGGTACCCGGCCGCCGCGGGATCCCAGCGCGGCAGGAAGGCGATGGTCGCGCCGGCGTACAGGCTTGCGTTCATGCTGTGCTGCATGCCGGTCACGTGGAACATCGGCGCCGTGGCAAGCACCACCGAGTCCTGCATCATGCCTTCCCAGATCGCACCGCCCACCGCGGTGCACATCAGCGTGCGATGGGTGTGCATGCAACCCTTGGGCTTGCCGGTGGTGCCCGAGGTGTAGAGGATCGCCGCGAGATCGTCCGGGCCCGCGGTGTGCGGGCGCGGGATGCGTCCGGTACCGATGGCGTCTACCCAGGCGATGGCGCCGGCGTCGGTCACCGGCATGCGCGCTGCGCGGATGAATTCGGGCACGGCCAGTTCGGTGTCGCCGGCCAGATGGTCTGAGTACGCAGCCACCACGACCTTCTTGGCACGCGACCCCATCAGCGGCTTCAGGTGCTTGAACAGTTCCTGCCCGATGATCGCGACCGAGGCGCCGCTGTCGTCGAAATAGTGTTCGAGTTCCTCGGCCACGTTCATGGGCGAGACCGGTACCACCACCGCGTCCGCACGCAGGATCGCGTAGTACGCGAGGACGAACTGCGGCGAGTTCTGCAGATCGAGCAGCACCCGGTCGCCGCGTGCCACGCCGCAGTCGTACTGAAGGAATCCGGCGAGGGCTTCCGCCTCGGCGACGAACGTTTCGTAAGCGAGGCGGGTGTCGAAGAACACGGAGACCGGCTTGCGCGGGTAGCGCCGGGCCGCGATCGCGAGGTTCGCCCACAGGCTCGTGTCGGGCAGCGTGAGGTGCTGCGGGAACGGCTTGGGCCAGTGCTTGAGGTGGGGGGCGGGCATTTGAGTAAAGAAGCAACGGGTGCTCGAGATTGCTTGCTCCAAGGTCCGCGAGCCGCTCATCGGTACGGACGTTCCAGATGATCCATCCTGCCTGGGATCGGCGCGAGAGTGTATGTCATCGTGCACCGGATCGTGCGAAGTCCAGGCACCGAGCTCGGGTGGCCGGGTTGATCGATGTGGGATCTGGGCGGGTGCGAATGAGCGCAGGGGGGGGTTTACAAAATGCCACATTACCTTTACAAAATGAACTCATGAAATTGAGTAAACAGTTGACGCCGCCCGCACTTTCGGATGTTCGTCGAAGGGCGCTTGCGCTGATTGCCGAAGACGGCAAGGCGGTGGCGGTGCGCCTTGCCCGATCCGCGGGGATCTCGAGACAGGCGGCGCATGGGCATCTGAAGGCGCTGCTCGATGCGGGGTTGGTGTCGGCTCACGGGAGCACGCGGTCTCGCGAGTACACGTTGGAATTGACCCGGGAAGAACATGGAATCTACTCGCTGAAGGGCCTCAGCGAAGATGTACCCTGGCGAGAGAATTTCGTTCCGGTACTGTCCGATCTCCCGGGCAATGTTCGCGATATCTGGCACTACGGCGTCACGGAGATGGTGAACAACGCTATTGATCACTCCGGCGCGAGCGATGTTCAGGCAGGGGTTCGACTGAACATGGTTTTCGCGGAGGGCTACGTGTTCGACCAGGGCGAGGGCATTTTTCGCAAGATCCAGCGAGCCTTCGGCCTGGACGACGCGCGCGAGGCGATCCTCGAGCTTTCGAAGGGAAAGGTGACCACGGACCCGAAGCGGCACACGGGGGAGGGAATCTTCTTCAGTGCCAGGATGTTCGACCTCTTCTACATTCGGTCAGGGCAACTCGATTTCGTCCATCGCGAAGGACGTCCCGACCAGATTGTCGACCGGAAGGAGGAGGCGAAGGGGACGCTCGTCTTCATGCGCCTGGCGAACGAAAGTGCTCGCACGACGAAGGCCGTGTTCGATGCGTACGCGCTGCCGGAGGAGTACAGCTTCTCCAAGACCGTCGTCGCCGTTCGGTTGGCGCTTCACGAGGGGGAGAAGCTCATATCCCGCTCGCAAGCAAAGCGGCTGTCCAAGCGCTTCGATCAATTCCGCCACGTGGTGCTCGACTTCGAGGGCGTGGAGGATGTGGGACAGGCATTCGCCGACGAGCTTTTTAGGGTGTTCCAGTCCGAGCACCCCGGATTGCTCCTTGAGCCCGTACACATGGCACCGCCGGTCAAGAGGATGGTCTCTCGGGCACTGGCTGTCGCCGACGATGACGGACCGGCGGCATCTCGGCCAGAAGCGGGGGACTGACAGGCCCGTTCGGGCACCGTGTTCGGCTCCTTCCCCCGAGTAGGCTAGGGAATGGACGTACACCCCTTCCCCCGGTGACACCGGGGGAAGGTCGGGATGGGGGCGCCGTCGCAGTGCGAGTGTTGCGTTGCCCCCTCCCCCACGCCCTGCGGGCGCGGGGGAGGGAGTATCGCGGTTGTTGGCCGCGGGGGAGGGGGCACGCAAACTGGCACGCCGGAAAAGAAACGCCCCGATCGCTTTCACGATCGGGGCGCGTCCCACTGCTTGGGGCTTACCGGCCTGGGGTGCTACTGCGCCCCATGCTCACCGCAGCTACCGCTTTCGAGGAGGCTCGAGCCTCCGTCGGGGCGGCGCAACGGGAGAACTACCTGGCCAGACTCCTGAACGTTTGGATGGATCCGGTTCCTGAGTATCGCCGGCCGGTACTGCCTTGGTTCTCGCTCACGGGATCACCTCCTTTCAAAGTTGCCAGACTGTAGAGTAGCAGAGGGGCGCGAGAAGCAAACGGGAATGTGCGGCTGCGCGCCTCATGCGCGCGCGAACTCCTTCTCCTGCAGGAGCCGCCACTGCACCTTGCCCGTCGCCGACTTGGGCAGCGCGTCTGCGAACTCGACCACGCGCGGAATCTTGTACGCCGCCATGTGATCGCGCGCCCAGCCGATGATCTCCTCGGGACTCACCTTGCCGGTGCGATTCGCCTTCAGCACGATGAAGGCCTTCACCGTTTCCCCGCGGTTCGCATCGGGCGTGCCGACGATGCAGGCTTCCTGCACGTCGGGATGCTTGTAGAGGATCGTTTCCACCTCGGCCGGCCAGACCTTGTAGCCGGACGCGTTGATCATCCGCTTCAGCCGGTCGGTGATGAAGAAGTAGCCCTCCTCGTCGCAGCGGCCGAGATCGCCGGTGCGGAAGAAGCGCTTGCCGTCGCGCTCGAAGAACACGGCTTTCGTCGCCTCCGGATTCTTCCAGTAACCCTTGAACACCTGGCCACCCGCGGAGACGATCTCGCCGACCTCGTTCGGACCGAGCTCTTCCAGCGTGTCGGGATTCACCACGCGCGCGTCGGTATCGAAGATGGGGATGCCGAGACATTGCTTCTTCGGCCGGTCGGGCGGGTTGATATGCGTGGGCGCGATGGTCTCGGACAGGCCGTAGCCCTCGATGTAGTCGAGACCGACGAGATCCTTCAACCGCTGCGCCACCGCTTCCGGCATGGCTGCGCCGCCGCCGCCGATGCGTTGCAGGCTCGAGAGGTCGTAGCGCCCTAGATCGGGGTTGGACAGGAAGTCGATCGCCATGGTCGAGATGTTGGTCCAGCCCTGCACGCGATAGCGTTCGATCAGCTTCGCCGCCGTGTCGCGGTCCCACCGCTGCATGAGCACGATGGTGCCGCCACCGTAGATGGGGCTGTTCATGCCGCCCTGCATGCCGGTTACGTGGAAATACGGCAACGTGTTGAGCACGGACGAATCGGGAATCATCCGGAACCAGAGCGCGCCGGCGACGATGGTGTTCATCACCGTGCCGTGGGTGTGGATGCAACCCTTGGGCAGGCCCGTGGTGCCTGAGGTATAGGGCATCACGCACAGGTCGTCGGGGCCGGCCTCGGTCTGTCCCGGTGCGAGCTTGGCGTCCAGGGCGTCGCGCCACAGGGTCACGCCACGGCCCGACAGAGCCGCGCGCGGAGCAACACAGGCGTCGGGCACCTTGAGATCGGTCGGCTGCGCGATGTAGTCCGAATACGCCGCGACGATCACATGCTCCAGCCCCGCGGCACCGATCAGCGGCTGCACCTGCGCGAACAGTTCCTGGCCCACGATGGCGGTGGTCGCATCCGAGTCGGCGACGTAGTGCTGCAGTTCCTCCGCGAGATTCATCGGATTGACCGGCACCACCATCGCATCGGCGCGCAGGATCGCGTAGTAGCTCAGGATGAACTGCGGGCTGTTCTGCATGAACAGCAGCACGCGGTCGCCGCGCTTCACGCCGCAGCGGGCACGCAGGAAGCCGGCGAGCTCCAGGACCTCGATCCACGCCTTGCCGTAGCTGAGCGGCGAGTCATAGAAGACGCAAAGCGGCTTGTCGGGATAGCGGTGCGCCGAGACTTCGAGGTTGTAGTGCACCGATGTCTGCGGCAAATCGATGTGGTGCGGCAATTCCCGAGGCCAGTGCGCGCAGTGCGACGGGTCCATTTTTTCTCTCCCAGGCGCGCGATCAGGAGCCGCGCGGCGTTTTGGTGAGCGCGGATTATTCGGAAAGCGGCGCACGAACACAATGCGTCACGAGGCGCGTTGCGTGCGAATTTGGCGTGTGTCAGTATCCTCGCGGCATTCGGCATCGGGTTGCGCACCGCAACATCCACAACCAAAACAGACCATGGCCTCCCTGCTCAGCGTGCGCAACGTCGGTGTCCGGTTCGGGGGCATCGTCGCGCTCGACGACGTCAGCTTCGACGTCGAGTCGGGGCAGATCTGCGGGCTGATCGGGCCGAACGGCGCGGGCAAGACCACGCTCTTCAACTGCCTGTCGCGCCTCTACCGCTTCGAACAGGGCACCATCGAGTTCGACGGCCGGTCCATCGCCACCGTCCCCCGGCATCGCATCGCCGACCTGGGCATCGGCCGCACGTTCCAGAATCTCGCGCTGTTCCGCACCCTGTCGGTGCTGGAGAACATCATGCTCGGCGCCCATGCGGCCAGTCGCGGCGGTTTCGTGGCCAACGCGCTGCGGTTTCCGCTGGTGCGACGCGAGGAGCGACGCGTGCTGGAGCGCGCTCGCGAGCTGAGTGCGTTACTCGATCTGGACGCCGTGGCGGGCACTCGGGTCTCCGACCTGCCGTTCGGCACGCAGAAACGGGTCGAACTGGCCCGCGCCATCGCCGCGAATCCGAAGCTCCTGCTGCTCGACGAGCCCGCGGCCGGGTTGAACCATGAAGAAGTGGAGGCGCTGATGGGCGTGATCCGCCGGCTGCGCGACGAGCTCGCGCTTACCGTGCTGCTGGTCGAGCATCACATGAGTCTGGTGATGCGCATCTCCGACAAGGTGGTGGCGCTCGATTTCGGACGCAAGATCGCCGACGGCCTGCCGGCCGACGTGCAGCGCGATCCCGAGGTCATCCGCGCCTATCTCGGCGTGGAGGCGTAGGCAAGATGACGTTCCCCCCGACAGGCCTACGGCCTCTCCCCCCGAGGGGGCCAGGCCTCTTGCGGGCTGAGGCCGGACACAGACAGTCCCTGCGGACTGTCTGTGCCTGCCGAAGGCCATCGGACTCCGGCCGATGGCAGGCCGGCGAGGTCTGACCATGTCCGCCCTGCTCGAGGTCGGCGACCTGCACGCGGGCTACGGCGCCACGAACGTGCTGTCCGGCATCGGCTTCGAGGTGGAGGAGGGCGGCATCACCGCGCTGCTCGGCGCGAACGGCGCCGGCAAGACCAGCACGCTGCGTGCGGTGTGCGGCATGATCCGCCGTCGCGGCAGCATCCGCTTCGCCGGGCAATCGATCGAAGCGCGGACCACCGAATCCATCGTGCGCCTGGGTCTCGCGCACGTGCCGGACGGACGCGGCACCTTCGTCCAGCTCACCGCGGAAGAGAATCTCCGCGTCGGTGCGCTCACTCGGCGGGACCGCAAGGCGGTGGCGGAGGACATGGAGCGGGTATACGGCTACTTTCCGCGGTTGCGCGAGCGGCGCAGCCAGCAGGCCGGCACGCTCTCCGGCGGGGAGCAGCAGATGCTCGCCATCGCGCGGGCGTTGATGCTGCGGCCGAAGCTCCTCGTCCTCGACGAACCGTCCTTCGGCCTGGCGCCCATGGTGGTGCAGGACATCTTCCGCATCATGCGCACCGTCAACCAGCAGGAGAAGGTCAGCATCCTGCTGGTGGAGCAGAACGCGAAGCTCGCGCTCGAACTGGCCGATCACGCGTATCTGCTCGAGACCGGCAAGGTGGTGCTCGGCGGGCCGGCCGCGCAGATCCGGGACGACGAGACCGTTCGACGCGCGTACCTCGGGTATTGATAGGCACTGCGTTTCAACACGAAGGACACGAAGGTGCACGAAGGAATTCAAGAACGACCAAGGGACGCCCTGACACTCAGCGTGGATGAGGCGCCGCCCCCGACGTTGATGGCTCGCCGGAGTACCTTCGGGTTTCCTTCGTGGACCTTCGCGTCCTTCGTGTTCCACGAGGTTTGCCTTTGACCTTCGACTTTGGCCATCACGATGCGCTCGCCCTCGCCGACCTCGTTCGGCGGCGCGAAGTGTCGCCCGCCGAATTGCTCGAAGCGGCGCTTGCACGACTCGATTCCGTGAATCCCGGGATCAATGCAGTGACGCAGGATCACCGCGAGCTGGCGCGCCAGTTCGTGGCCGGCGGATTGCCCGAGGGCCCCCTGCGTGGCGTGCCATTCCTGATCAAGGACCTCTACGCGACCATCAGCGGCACGGTGACCAGCAACGGCTCCGCGTTTTTCCGCGACAACGTCGCGGACCACGATACCGAGATGGTGGCCCGCTATCGGCGGGCGGGGCTGGTCGTGTTCGGCAAGACCAATACACCCGAGTTCGGCCTCACCATCACTACGGAGCCACGTGCGTTCGGACCTGCTCGCAACCCGTGGAATCTGGAGTATTCGACGGGAGGATCGAGCGGTGGCAGCGCGGCCGCGGTGGCTGCCGGCATCGTGCCGGTCGCGCACGCGAGCGACGGTGGAGGTTCGATCCGGATTCCCGCTTCGTGCTGCGGATTGTTCGGACTGAAACCGACCCGTGCGCGCAATCCCTCTGGCCCCGATCGCGGTGACGGCTGGGCCGGCATGTCCACCGAGCACGTCATCTCGCGCAGCGTCCGGGACTGCGCGGCGTTCCTCGACGTGACGCGCGGTCCCGACGTGGGTGCCCCCTATTTCGCTCCGCCACCGAGGCGACTGTATCTGGACGAAGTGGGCTCCGAGGCCGGCCGTTTGCGCATCGGACTCATGACCGCCACGAAGGACGGCGTCCCGCTGCACGCAGAAGTGGATCGCGCGGTCCGGTCGGCCGCGGGACTGGCCGAAGGCCTGGGCCACATGGTCGAAGAGGTATCGCCGCGATTCACGGACGACAGCTATGGCGATGCCTTCCGCACGATCATCGGTGGCAACGTCGCCATGAGCCTTCAGAAGCACGCGGCCAGGATGCAGAAGGCTGTCGTGCAGGAGGAAGTCGAGACCCTGACCTGGCTGCTCGCGGCCCAGGGCCGGCAGCAAACGGCGATGGACTACGCGACGGCCGTGCAGACGATGCAGCGCGTGGGGCGCAACGTGGGCGCCTTCTTCAGGGACTATGACGTCCTGCTCACACCCACGATGCCGGATCCGCCGCAACGACTCGGCCATTTCCGGATGACCACGGACGATCCGGCCGCCGAAGGTCCGAAAGTGAACCGCGGCACGATGTTCACCAGCATGTTCAACGCGAGCGGCAACCCGGCCGCGTCACTACCTTTGCACTGGACGCCGGAAGGCCTGCCGGTGGGCGTACAGATCGTCGGGCGCTATGGCGACGAAGCCATGCTGCTGCGGCTGGCGGCACAATTCGAAGCAGCTCAGCCCTGGTTCCAGCGGAGGCCTTCCTTGTGACGACATGTACTGAAAGGCAAAGCGCTCAACGCGGAGGACGCGGCGGACGCGGTGGACTGCAAAGGAAGAACGAACTGCTTTTCGCTTTTCCTCCGCGTCCACCGCGTCCTCCGCGTTGAGCGTTTCCTTTATCGCCCAACACCCCAGACGATGGAAGCACTCCTCCACCAGATCCTCTCCGGCCTAGCCGCCGGCGGCATCTATGCGAGCCTTGCATTGGCGCTGGTGATGATCTACCAGTCCACCCACCATATCAATTTTGCGCAGGGCGAGATGGCGATGTTCTCGACCTATCTCGCGTGGACGTTCATCAATGCCGGCTTCCCCTACTGGGCTGCGTTCGTGCTCACACTCGCGATCTCGTTCGCGGTCGGCATCGTCATCGAGCGCGTGGTCATCCGGCCGGTGGAGCACGCGCCGGTGCTGTCGGTGGTGATCGTGTTCATTGCGCTGCTGGTGATCCTCAACAGCCTCGCCGGCTGGATCTACACGTACACGATCAAGTCGTTTCCGACGCCGTTCACCAGCGGCCTCTTCCCGCAGAATCCGTACATGTCGCCACACGAGATGGGCACGATCGGCGTGACCTTCATCGTGCTCGTACTCCTCTACGCGTTCTTCCGCTTCACGCCGCTCGGGCTCGCGATGCGCGCCGCTGCGCAGAATCCGGTGTCGAGTCGACTCGCCGGCATTCGCGTGGGCTGGATGCTGGCGCTCGGCTGGGGACTCGCGGCAACGATCGGTGCCATCGCCGGCATGATGGTCGCGCCGGTCGTATACCTCGATCCGAACATGATGGCCGGCGTGCTGTTGTACGCGTTCGCGGCGGCACTCCTGGGCGGCATCGACAATCCGTTCGGTGCGGTCCTCGGTGGCTTCATCGTCGGCGTCGCGGAAAACCTGCTCGGCGCCTACGTCATCGGCACCGAGCTCAAGCTGACGGTCGCGCTGGTGCTGATCGTCGCGGTACTGCTGTTCAAGCCGTCCGGGTTCTTCGGGCGCGTGATCGTGACCAGGGTGTGAGGTATGAAGCGTGAGGCGTGAAGCGTGAGGGGGGAGGAGGGATTGTCTGTGAAGCGCCTGATCGGGGCGGCGCTCGTCGTGCTGGCGCTCGCGGCGCTGCCGTTCTTTCTCTCCGACTACCGCACCTTCCAGTTCACGCAGGCGATCATCTACGCGATCGTGCTGCTGGGGCTGAACATCCTGACGGGCTACAACGGCCAGATATCCCTCGGTCACGGCGCGTTCTATGCGATCGGGGCGTACACCGCCGCCATCCTCATGGATCGTTTCGGCGTGCCGTACTGGGCGACCTTGCCGGCGGCCGGCGTGATCTGCTTCGTCTTCGGCTTCCTCTTCGGCCTGCCCGCGCTTCGATTGCAGGGGCACTACCTGGCGCTGGCGACCTTCGCGCTCGCGGTCGCGACACCGCAACTGCTCAAGTACAAGAAGCTCGAGGACTGGACCGGTGGCGTGCAGGGCATCGTGATCATGAAGCCCGATCCCCCGTTCGGAATTTCGCTGTCGCAGGACCGCTGGCTCTATCTCTTCACGCTCGCCGTCGCGGTTGCCTTGTTCGTGATCGCGTGGAACATCCTGCGCGGCCGCACAGGGCGGGCCCTGATCGCATTGCGCGATCAACCGATCGCCGCCGAGGCCATGGGCGTCAACGGTGCCCTCTACAAGAGCACGGCATTCGGGATCAGTGCTCTCTACACCGGCATCGGCGGAGCGCTCGGCGCCATCGCCATCCAGTTCGTCGCACCCGACAGCTTCACGTCGTTCCTGTCCATCAGCTTCGTCGTCGGCATCGTCGTCGGGGGCCTGGCGACACTGTCCGGGGCGATCTGGGGTGCGTTGTTCATCCAGTTCGTACCGAACTTCGCCGACCAGATCTCCAAGGCTGCGCCGTGGGCGATCTACGGCGGCGTGCTGCTCGTCTTCATCTACCTCATGCCGGGCGGCGTGGCGTGGATGCTGCGCAGCGTCATGGGAAAGCTGTTCCGGCGGTAGCGGCCGGCTGGCCTTGGGCCGGCCCGAAGGGCGGAATTTCGCGATTCCGTATGCGATCTGTAAGTTCCCCGGCCGCATAGTCCGCGTCCCCCGGGGGCTTTTGCCGTCCGGAATCCGTCGGCACGGCCCGACGCCTCGAACGTGGGGAGAGGTCTGAAACCACGGAGGAGACGCCATGAAACTGATCCGCAGCCTGCCCATCCTGCTGGCGACGGTGGCCATCACCGCCCCGATCCCTTCGACGGTCCATGCGATGGACTTCGTCGAAGCCGCGCCCAAGCAGGCCAAGGTGCTCGTCGACAACGACAAGGTTCGCATCATCGAGGTCACCATCCAGAAGGGGGACAAGATCCCGATGCACAGCCATCCCGACTCCGTCATCCATATCATCAAGGCCGGTCGCGTGAAGTGGACGCTGGCTGACGGCAAGACGATGGAGAGCAAGGGCAAGGACGGCGAGACGATGTTCCGCCCGGCAGTCACGCATGCCCACGAGCATCTTGATGCGAGCCACGCGATCCTGATCGAACTCAAGAAATAGTGACGCGGCAACCGATGTCCGGAGCCTGCCGCGGCTTGTCCGCCCCGGCAGGCTCCGCGAGGCCGGAACGCGTCCCGGCGATACGCAGTAGCATGGTCGGCATTCCGCTCGCATGAGGGACGACATGCCCGAGGCCCGTCTCGCGAAGCTCGCGCGACCCAGCACCGAAGGGTTGCTGAGGCGGGAACGGCTGTTCGCATGCCTGGACGAAGCCCGCTGGCAGCCCATGGTGTGGGTCGCCGCGCCGCCGGGTGCGGGCAAGACCTCGCTCGTCTCCAGCTGGATCGAGGAGCGCGCCCTGCCGTGCCTCTGGTACCAGGTGGACGCGGGTGATGCCGATCCCGCGACGTTCTTCTACTATCTCGGCATTGCCGTGACCGACATGCTCGGCGGCAAGGTGGTGCCGCCGCTGTTCACGATCGACTTCGCGGACGACCTCGACGCATTCACCCGGCGCTGGTTCCGGGATCTGTTCACCCAGGTTCCCGGTTCGTTCGTCCTGGTCTTCGACAACTACCAGGAGGCACCGGAGGACTGTGCTTTGCAGGCGATCGTTGCCGAGGCGGCCGCACAGGTGCCCCGGGGGATGAAGGTCGTCGCGATCAGCCGGTTCGAACCGCCGGCGCGCTTCGCGAAGCTGAGGGCAACACGGCGCCTGGTGGAACTGGACTGGGCCCAACTGCAGCTCACACCCGACGAAACCGCGGCCATGGCGGTCGAACTGGGCATCCCGTCCTCGCTGGATCTCCAGACCGTGCATGAACGGGTCACCGGCTGGGCCGCCGGCCTGGTGCTGCTGGCGGAAAGCCTGCGCCGGGTACCTGCGGCGACCACGCTGGTCTCGGACGCGCATCTGGATTCGATCTTCGACTATTTCGCCACCCTGATCTTCGACGAGACCCCGGCCGACAGCCGCGACATGCTGATGCGCATGTCCGTGCTGCCACGGATGACCGCTTCGATGGCGCAGGTGATCACCGGGCAGACCGAGGCTGCCAAGGTGCTCGCCTCGCTGGCGCGGCGCAACCTCTTCGTCACCCGACGACCGGGGGTCGACACCACTTACGAGTTTCACGCGCTGTTCCGGGCATTTCTCAGGGCGCGCGCCGTGGACGGACTGTCACGCGTGGAACACCAGCGCCTGACGGCCAGTGCCGCGGCCCTGCTGCAGACCACGGGGCAAGCCGAGGATGCGCTGGCATTGTTCTCCGAGAACGGCAGCTGGGACGCCTTCATCGATCTGCTGTGCGGGCAGGCGCAGGGATACCTCCAGCAGGGCCGCCGGCAGACCCTGCACGACTGGATCGTGCTGCTGCCGCAGGATCGGATCGAGACCACCCCCCGCCTGCTCCACTGGCTGGGCGTGACGCGCATGGCACAGCAACCTGCGGCGGCGCGCGAGCTGCTGGCGCGCGCCTTCGACGGCTTCACCATCGCCAGGGACCGGGCAGGGCAGTTGATGGCTGCCGCGCAGATCGCCGACGGTTTCTATCGAGACAGCGAAAACTGGCGGCCCCTCGATGTCTGGATCGAGCGGATCGAGGCGCTGCTCGAGTCATGTGCGTGGGATCTCTCCGGAGAACCCGCAGTGCGGGCGGCAGCGAGCCTGCTCCGGGCACGGCTGTATCGCTGCCCGCAAACCCGCGCCACCCTGGACCTGGTGCAGCGCCTGCTCGATCGCCTCGATACCATCACCGATCCGGACATGCTGCTGGATACGGGCAATTCGCTGATCGCCTGCCTCTGGTGGCGCGGCGATGCCGACAATGTCGAGCGGCTGATCGCCCGGCTCCAGCCGCTCGTCGATTCCGGACGACCGGGTCCCCGCACCCGCAGCATCCATCTCTGGTGGAGCGGCTTGCATGCCGTCCAACTGGTGGAAACCGACCGTGCCATGGCACTGCTCGAGCGTGGGCGCACGCTCGTGGACGACTCGGGCCTCGCGCCCTTGAGCCACGAGTTCGAACGCGTGCAGATCGTGCCGCTGATCCAGGCGGGCAAGTTCACCGCCGCGCTCGCCAAACTCGAGCAGCGGATCCTGCCGTATCTCGACGGCGCACCGCTGCAGTTGCGCATGACCTACTACCTGAACTGCGCCCAGTGCCATCTCGGCCTCGGCGACGGCGAACGTGCGCTCGAACTGGTCAAGCGTGCCGAGGCGCTGTGCGACACGGCCGCCAACGTGCTCTACCAGACGATCGTCTGGCCCATGGTCGGCCGCGTCTTCATCGCGCTGCAACGCCCTGCGGAAGCCCGCGCCGTGTTCGAGCGAATGCTGACGGTGCTCGGCGAACACGGCAGCCCCTGGTTGCGCGGCGCCACCCGGGTCGGAATCGCGCATGCCCTCCTGACGGAGGGCGATGGGCCTGGTGCACGCGACCTGCTGCGATCGGGCCTGGCGGAACTCCGGCAGACGCGCTACTTCTGGAGCGCGCCACTGTTCTCCACCTACGATCCGACGTTGCTCGCCGAAGCGCTTCGTCACGACATCGAACCGGACTACGTGCGACACGTCATCCGGCATCGCGGCATCGGCTGCCTCGAGCCCGATCTCGCGAGCTGGCCGTGGGCGGTGCGCGTGCATGCGCTCGGTGTGTGGCGGGTGGACGTGCAGGGCGCGGCGGTACGCAGCAATGGCGGCAAGACCGGCCACCGGTTGTCGGACCTGCTCAAGGCACTCGTCGCGTACGGCCCCGACCCGATCGACGTGCGGCTGCTCGCCGACGCACTCTGGCCCGATTCCGAAGCCGATGCGGGAGTGAACTCCCTGCAGGTCGCCGTGTACCGGTTGCGCAGGTGGCTCAAGCGTGAAGAAGCATTGGTCGTCGCCGACGGTACGTTGCGACTCGATCCGGCGTTCTGCTGGGTCGACGCGTGGGCGTTCGACCGCATCGTCGAAAAACTCCGCAAGCTCGACCCCGGCGACCCGGGATGGGAGGAAAAGGCGCGCGAGGCGCTGGACCTTTATCGCGGCGGGCTGTTCGCGCGCGAACTCACCCAGGGCTGGATGCTGGCGCCGCGGGAACAACGACATCGCGGGCTGATGTGGCTCGCGACCCATCTTGGTGACCATCTCGAGCATCGCGCGGCCGTTGGCGATGCCGTCCAGTTGTACCAGCGCATACTCGATATCGAACCGGTCGCCGAGGAACTCTACCGGCGTCTCATGGCCTGCCAGAGCCGCATGGGCAACCGGACCGAAGCGCTGGACACCTATCGACGCTGCCGCGAGCATCTCGCCGCCGCGCTGTCGGTGGCACCCTCGGGCGAAACGGAAAGGCTGCATCTCGCCTTGCGCGCGGCCGGGTGAAACCACCACCAGTGATTTCGGTAAGTCATTTGTAAGGGGTGCGCGCGCACACTGCCCCGCAATCTTCCAGGGGAGGGGCAGATCATGAATCGAGTGTTCTCGAGGGGCGTCTCGTTGCTCGGCGTAATGCTGGTCGCATTGGCGATGATGGGATCGGTCGCCCATGCCGGTGACATCGAAGGTACGTGGCGCCTGGTCAAGCGCGTGCTGCCCGACGGTACGGTGCTCACGCCGCCGGCGGTGCACGGCATGGGAACGGCAATCAACGGCATGCGGCATCTGAACGTGTTCTGGCAGACGCCGGACGGCAAGGCGGCTTCCCACAACGCCATCTCGAAGTACCGGTTGACCGCGAACACCTATACGGAGACGACCCTTGTCTCGGCATTCGATGACGGTAGCGGTGGCCCGGTCACCCGCGGGGTCCACGGCGAGACGAAAAGCGTCCCGGTCACCCGTCAAGGAGGGCGCATCTCCTACCAACTGCCGTTCGACCCGCTGGCGGTGGTCTACGACGGCGACTCCTTGACCGCGACGATGGAGGGCGTGCTCGTCGACTACTGGGAGCGCGTGAAGTGAACCGAGGTCCAAAGCGACCGGCACTCTGATCCGTGCCGGCGCAACCCGCGACAATCCCGGGCTGCGGTTGCGGGAACACAGGCGGTTCGGCGGCTCCCAAGAGTCAGGTGAGGAGGATGCGATGACGAACAACAGGCGGCTTCAGGTTGGGGCAGTGTTCGCTGCCGGGGTCATTTTTTGCGGCGGGGCGATCGGGGCGGAATGCACCGGACGATGGACGAACGTAGCGCAGTCCGCCGAAACGCTCGATCTCGGCAAGGGTCATACGTTGACGATCTGGTCGGCGCGCGGCAGTTCCACCAGTGACAATTCCGCGCACAACGGTATCGGGCAGTGCGGGGGTTACGCGCTCACGACTCCAGACGGCAAAACGCGCGTTGCCTACGCGTGTGCGCGGAAGAACAAGGACGGCGACAGTTGGAGCGATGCCGGAGGCATCGAACCGGGTGCAGATCGTGGCACCTGGAAACAGACGGGCGGGACCGGTCCGTTCGCCGGCAAGAACAACGGCGGGACGTGGCAAGCCGTCGTGGACGACGGCAAGGTCACTACGGGAACGTGGACCGGAAACTGCCAATAGCGAGATCTTCGGATGCGAGAGCGCCTGCGCCTACCCGAGGGGCGTGGGTGTTCTCAAACGACCGAACGTGAAGTGATTTGTTGTACACGGACCTTTCGACGGGGGCGCAGGTCCCAACCAAAGGAGTCCGATCATGAATCGCCATACAGCTGTCGTACTTTTTCTTGGTTTCCTGCAGTCCATCGGTTCGACGTGGGCCGGACCGGCCGAGGAAGTTGCCCAGATCGCTGCATCGCGCGGCCAGGCGTTCCAGGACGGGAACGCCGACGCCTATGCGGCCGCGTTCGCTGACAACGCCGTATTGCAGTCCTCCTTCTCGCCGTTCCGGATCGAAGGAAAGGAGGCGGTAAAGGGTTACTTCGTCGAACTGTTTCTTACGTATCCCCGTCGCCATCTTTTCATCCGGCAGCCGACCATGCGGGTCTACAACGATGATCTCGTGATCCAGAACGGCTACGCCGCACTGGGCATGGTCAATGAGCGTGGCGATCCGAAGACGTTCGACATCCGCTTCAGCCTCACCTGGTCGAAGGTCGGCGGGAAGTGGCAGATCGTCGATCAGCATGTTTCCAGGCTGCCGACGGCGCCGTAGAACGTCGCTGTCCAGATCGCGACACCGAGGGGACGCGCCACCCCAAATCTGAGCGCAGTGACTCAAGGTGGAGGGCACGATGAACGAGATTCAGAAGCTCCTTCTTGTCGGTGCGGTTGCAGCTTGGCTGATTGTTCCAGCGGCCAGCTACGCGGAGAGCGGGACGTACGACCAGGTGATCAGTCTCCTGACCAATTACGCCAAATCCGAACGTGGACCTGAAACGGTAATAGGCGGGTCCTCGAGTGGTACGGGGACGATCGTTCAGAGCAGTGGGGGGCCGTTCATCGCAGGCTCAAGCGGCCCTTTTGAATGCATCGTCTTTGCTAAGAAATCAGCCGCCGGGATGGATCTGGAGGCCCCTTGCACGAGTACTGACGCCGCTGGAGACAAAGTATTCTCGGTGGCGAAGAGAAAGTCCGGCGACGTGAACGCCGGCGGAGGTGGAGAGGGCAGGAGCGAGCTTGTGGGAGGGACTGGCAAGTATTCCGGTATATCGGGCAGCTGCGCCTACAAGGCAGATTACCTCCCGGGAAATCGGGTGGTCACTATTTCGAAGTGCCAGTGGCAAAGATGATCCGTTTCGATGGCAAGCACCGGCAGGCGTTCGGGGAGGTTCTCGGCGAATGAGGTACGGCCCCTGAGCTTGATAGCGCGCGAGATACGATGCCGATGCTATCGCCAATAGCTCGATGCATTCACCAATAAGGAGAAACTCGATGCCGAAGTTCCACTGTTAGTTTCGATCGTTTCGGATTCGTCGGCTGGTGCTCATCGCCGGGTTTCTCGCTTCCATGCCTGCCATGGCGCGGACCATGCCGACCGAGATCGTCAAAGCCTTCTGCAAGGCCTGCAACGACGGCGAATATTCGAAGGCAGAACGTCTCGTCACTAAAGATTCCCTCGATCGGATGGCCAACATGGGGTTGGCCGGTAGCCTGAGCGCGTACTGTAGTGACCTCACCGAGAAGGGAACCTTCAAGAAGGTCGAGATCCTGAGCGAGAAGGTGCGAGGGAAGGGGCGGTCGTCAAGTTCAAGTTCCTGCTCGAAAATGGCAGCACGGATGACGGCAGGGAGACGCTGATCAAGCGAGGCGGTGCCTGGAAGATCGAACTGCTGCAGACGGCTGGCGCGAACCAGTAGCTTTGGTGAATGGCGCGGTCACGGTGTTTGAGATCGGGCCACTGAGAGTCGTACGAGGAGGTCATGGAATCATCAGTCGATAGCGCGTCGGATAACAGAAAGGAGGAGTGGTTTTCCCGAACGAAGTCCTTCTTCGCCCGGTGCTGGCGCGGCAAGGCCTCGTGTTCGGAAGCGTTCTGGCTGCTGCTCGTGTCGGGGCACGTCGCCCTGTACATCTTGAACGTCCTGTTCATGCTGCTGCTGACCGTGGTGAATGCCATTTTGAAGTCCATATCCCCCGGTGCAGTGGAGATGGGCAAGGTCGTGCTCTTCACCTGGTTCCTCGTATTCGCGTTCGCACATATGTTCTACATTGTGTTCGCGCTGATCAGTGTCTGGCGTTGCGCGCCGAACACGGAGCGCAGGGCACACACCGTGCTCGCGCGAGTCGTCGTACTGGCCATCGTCGTGGTGATGCTCTTGATCTTCCTCGGTGGTGTTCGCCGCGGCACGGAACTCATCGAGCAACGCCGGGGCGGTGGAGGCGCCGCCTTGATCAAGAGCGAATGAACGAGCCGCAGCCCTATGTCTTGGCCACCGGCGACGAAGGCGCCGAGCGCCTGCGCCTGCTGCATCGGGTTGTCGAATCCGGCACTGCACGGGCGCTGCGCGCAGCGGGGCTAGCTCCTGGAATGACGGTCGTGGATGTCGGCTGCGGCATCGGGACCGTTACCAGGCAGATCGCGGAAGTGGTCGGTCGCGCGGGTCGCGTGACCGGCATCGATGCAAGTTCCGAGCAGATCGAAGTCTCGCGACGGGAATGCCGGGATCTGGAACGAGTGGGCTTCATGGTCGCGAGCGCCTACGATACCGGGTTGCCATCGTCGACCTACGACTTCGCCTATTGCCGCTTCGTTTTGTGCCATCTCGAGCGTCCTGCCGAAGCGCTCGCCGAGATGGCGCGGTTGGTGAAGCCGGGCGGTGTGCTGCTGTGCGAGGATCAGGAGGCCTCGACGCTTGCTTCCTTCCCGCCGACCCAAGCGTACGAGAGCTCCGCACGCAAGGCGGTCGAACTCGGATTCAAGCGTGGCGTGGACCTCGATCTCGGGCGGCGCCTGCCAGGCCTGGTTCGCGACCTCGGCTTGAGCGGTGTTCAAGTCGCGATCTGGCAGCCTGCATTCTTCAGCGGGGAAGAAAAGCGCTTCTACGAGTACACCGCGGCGGAGACGTTGCCACGGATCGTTGCCAGCGGCGCCACGACCCGCGAAGAAATCGAGGCACGCCTCGTCGCCATGCGGCGTGTGAACGACGATCCGTCGATCCTGGTCATCATGCCGAGGATCTGGCAGGTGTGGGGGAGGAAGGCGTGAAGAGAAGGCGGCGACAGCAAGGCGGAGATTCTTCGGAGAGATCTCTGTTCCCCTGAGATCGAAGCATGCCTGGGGCACGGCGCAGGCAAGCCTGATCGGAGCGTACGCGGTCTGACGAGAGGAGAATCGAGCATGCGCATTTGCCGCGTTATCGTTCTTGTCGGTGTATTGATCAACGCCCTGTCCGCTTACGCGGACAACTACCCATCCCGTCCGATTCACCTGATCACCGCCTGGCCGCCGGGCGGCGTCGCCGACATCGGAACCCGCCGGCTGGCAGCGCGATTGGAGGCGATCCTGGGACAGCAGGTCGTCGTTGAAAACAGGCCTGGCGCGAGTGGCCAGATCGGTACGCTGGCGGTCGCGCGATCGGCGCCGGACGGGTACACGCTCCTGCGGGGAGATATCGTCACCCACGCGCTCAACGTCTCGGTGTTCAAGTCGCTGCCCTATGACCCGATCAAGGACTTCGTCCCCGTTTCGCTGAATGGCAAGGCGCCGATGCTGCTCGTCACGAACGCAGCACTGGGGGTCAACACCGTGAAGGAGCTCGTGGCGATGGCGCAAGCGACGCCTGGGGGGCTCAACTACGCTTCGGCAAGCATTGCCGGCCCGCAGCATCTTGCCGCGGAGTTGCTGAAGCAGAGTACGGGTATGTCCATCAATGCCGTCACCTACAAGGGCGAAGCGCCTGCACTGGTGGATGTGGTCGCGGGACAACTGCCGTTCATGTTCGTGTTCTCGGCGCCAGCGATGCCGCACATCCAGTCCGGGAAGCTGAAGGCCCTCTTCGTCACCCACTCGCAACGATTGCCGCTTCTCCTGGACGTTCCTACCGCGCGCGAAGTCGGGTTGCCGGAACTGGAGTTCATGTCCTGGGCGGCCGTCTTCGCACCTGCGGGAACCCCTCGACCCATCGTCGACATCCTGAATCGCGCGGTGGTCCAGGCGATGACCGATCCCCAGATTCGAGAGCAGCTGCGGGCTATCGGCACCGAACCCACCACGAGCAGCCCCGAGGAACTCGCGGCGTTCGTCAAGAGCGAGATCGTGCGGTTGAGCGAGATCGTCAAGCGGGCCGGGATTCGACTCGAGTAGCAAGCTTGCCGATGGGCTGGCGGCTCCGACCGGCACCATCGACCTGGGTGATCGAGGGGGCCTACGGAACGGTACGGCATAATCTCCCTCTCGCGCCGAAGAGCGCGCCACCCGGAGGAGCCATGAAGCCGCTGAAGTCCCTTGCCGCCGCAGCCGCGTTACTGGCTGCCACAGTCGCTGCCGTTCCCGCCCACGCCGAGAAGAAGTACGGGCCTGGCGCCAGCGATACCGAAATCAAGATCGGCCAGACCACGCCCTACAGTGGCCCGGCCTCGGCCTACGGCGCCATCGGCAAGGCACAGGCGGCGTACTTCCAGTGGATCAACGACCAGGGAGGCGTCAACGGCCGCAAGATCAATTTCCTGTCGCTGGACGACGGCTACAACCCGGCGAAGACGGTCGAGCAGACGCGCAAGCTGGTGGAGCAGGACGAAGTCCTGCTGCTGTTCCAGAGCCTGGGCACTGCGACCAACTCGGCCATCCACAAGTACGTCAATGCGAAGAAGGTCCCGCACATCCTGCTGGCCACTGGTGCTACGAAGTGGAGCGACCCGAAGAACTTCCCCTGGACGATGGGTTTCAACCCGACCTATCAGTCCGAAGGGCGCATTTACGCGCAGTACGTCCTGAAGAACTACCCGAACGCGAAGCTGGCACTGCTCTACCAGAACGACGACTTCGGCAAGGACTACGTCATCGGCTTCAAGGGGGCGCTCGGGGACAAGGCAGCGTCGATGATCGTGAAGGAGGTCTCGTACGAGGTGACCGACCCGACGATCGATTCGCAGATCGTCGCGCTCAAGGCGAGCGGCGCCGATACGCTGCTGACCTTCGCCACGCCGAAGTTCGCGGCGCAGACCATCCGCAAGGTCTCGGAGATCGGCTGGAAGCCGATGCACATCCTCACCAACGTATCGGCTTCGGTGGGGGCGGTGCTGACGCCGGCAGGGCTCGACAAGTCGAAGGACATCGTCACCGCCGCGTACCTCGTCGATCCGAGCGAGCCGGAGTTCCGCAAGGAAGCCTGGTACCGGGTCTGGCAGGAATGGATGAAGAGATATCTTCCGGGCGCCGACCAGAACGACCAGCTCAATCTGTATGGCTACGCCAGTGCAGCGGCGCTGGTGCACGTCCTCAAGGCGTGCGGCGACGACCTGACGCGTGAGAACGTAATGAAGGTGGCGGCCAACCTCAAGGACGTCGAAATCCCGATGCTCCTGCCGGGCATCAAGCTCAATACCAGCGCCACGGACTTCAGTCCGATCGCGGAGATGCGGCTGGCGAAATTCGACGGAACACGGTGGGTGTTGTTTGGAGATTTGCTGAGCGGGCGGTAGCGAGCTTCCGGCAGCCATTCGCCGCATGAGACTCCCTTCCCCCGCGGCCGGAGCGCCGTGGGGGAAGGGCTGGGGATGGGGGCAATAGTGAACAAAACTTCAAGGGGTATCGCATGAACGGTAAATTCCTCGACGGCCGTGTGGCCGTCATCACCGGTGGCAGCCGGGGCATCGGTCGCGCAACGGCACTGGCCCTGGCCGGTGCGGGCGCGAGGATCGCGCTCGTGGGGCGCAACACCGAGAAGCTCGCCGAGAGCCTCGAACTGGTGAAGAAGGCCGGCGCGGACGCCGCGACCTTCGTCTGCGACGTCAAGGACGAAGCACAGGTGAAACAGTGCGCAGCTGACGTGGCGAAGCGCTTCGGCACCGTGCACATCCTCGTCAACAACGCCGGCACCGCGATCCGCAAGAACGTGATCGATTTCACGATGGAGGAGTGGCGGTCCCTGACCGACACCAACATCACCGGGCTGTGGCTGTGCTGCAAGTATTTCGTGCCGCACATGAAGGGCCACGGGTACGGTCGCATCATCAATCTGACGTCGATCATGGCGCACATCTCCAGCACGGGGCGTGGCGTCTACTCGGCGACGAAGCACGCGGTGGCGGGGCTCACCAAGGCGCTGGCGCTCGAACTCATGGACGACAAGATCACCTGCGTGGCCATCAGCCCGGGCTTCATCGCGACCGATCTCACCGCTCCCTTGCGCGCCAACGCCGAGAAAAATGCCGAACTCATGGCCGCCACGCCCATGCACCGCTGGGGTACGCCCGAAGAGATCGCCTCGCTGGCGCTCTACATCTGCTCCGATGCCGCGGCTTTCATGACCGGCAATGACGTCCTGATGGACGGGGGGTGGTGCGCGCAGTAGGGGCGGTAGGTCAGACAAGCTCTCCGTACTCAATGCGGATCAGTTCATCGGTGACGGCCTTGGCCCCAGCGTCGGAGTCGAGCAGCCGCAAGGGCGCGAAGTGCCAAAGCAGCAGATGGGGAGTGCGCAACCAGGTCGCCGCGTTGCCCAATGAGCCGAAGACACGAACAGTCTCTTCGAACACCCGGATGATCCGGCAGAGGCGGTCCGCTTCTGCCGGCTTCAGGTAGCCAGCCGCCTTGCGGCGTGCCGCTGTGCGGGGTGTCATCCCGATGATCTCGAGCAATGACTCGGGTTCCGCGTCCAGCCGTTCCGCTACGACTGCGATGGAACTGTAAGGAACCTGCACTTGCGATAGGTCGAGGAGCGACTCATTCGTGTCTGCGGGCGCGATCGAGCGCGCAGCGCTGTGGCGACGCCGCAGTTTCTCGGCAGAGAGGCCCAGGGACGCGAGGCTGGACACAGGCACTTTCATGATGGACGAACGATACGACCAATAGCCCCGCCATGAAAAGCCACAGGGCGCGGCGAACGACATTGCGCGATCGATCGCCATCGTACGCGCCGTCCCGAAGCCGATCTGTTGACGATCTGTAAGTGACCGACCCGTAGTGTGAGCGTGCGCCACGGGAGGCTGAGGCATGGAAGTGCTCAGGAGCTACGTCGTCAGGGTCTACCGGCAGGATGCGGAGTCCGTGGACGGCATGGTCGAGTCCGTCGACACGGGCAAGGCGATGCCGTTTCACACGGCCCGCGATCTGTGGGTGGCCCTGTGCCGACCGGCCCCGCCGGGGCGACAACAGAACAATCCCCTCAAGGAGCGCGAACCATGAAGCTAGCGTTGATCGTCGCCGCGAGTCTTGTCGCCGTCCCGGCTTTTGCCGGCAAGGTGAACATGCCCAAGGAAGGTCCGTTCGAGTTCGATTTCTGCGCGACCGGCGTCGGAGAAGGGTTTTCCTCAGGAGACAAGGTCACGGTGAGCCACTACCGGAACGTCGCCAACATCCGCACCGAACCGGGCGGGAAACCCTTCGACCGAACCGCCGCCACCTGCCTCGGCACCTTCGCCAACCTGAACGGCACGATGCAGGACTTTGGCGTGTGCGAAGTGACCGACCAGGACGGTGACAAGTGGTACCTGGAGTACCACGGGAACGCCGACGGGGCGGGCGGCACCTACACCGCACCCTACGGGACGGGCAAGTACGACGGCATGGTGTTGAAGGGACAATACGTGCTGGACTTCTGGCCCTCCGCCCTGAAGGACGGATTCCAGGGGTGCTTCCACAACAAGGGGACCTACAAGCTCAAGTGAGGGCGGTGTCGTCATGGATCCGGCTGGCCGATCGGAACCGTCGACCAGTCGGTCGGATGCCTGCCGAGAAGCCCGCATCCCAGACCCATTCCCCTCGGTTGTTCGCCTTCGGGGAATGGGGGTAAGTCTGCCTTGACGTTGCCGGTGAGCAGGATCAACCCAGCGGCACAGGCACGAACAGCCGCGCCTCGTCACGCTGCACCAGCAGGGCTACGTGTTTCCCGGCCTTGGCAACTAGTGCACGCATCTCCTCGACCGACTTCACCGGCGTGCCGTTGACCGAGAGGATCACGTCGCCCGAGCGAATGCCGGCCCTGGCTGCTGCGCCATCGGCATCCTGCACGACGAGGCCGGACTTCAAACCGGACTGCGCGCGTTCCTCGGGTGCGAGCGGCCGAACTTCGAGGCCGAGCTTGGCGCCGTTGGCCGAATCCACCGATGCCGCGGCGACGCGATCGTTCGGCAACGACGCGAGCGTGACGTCGAGAGTCCGAATCTCGCCCTTGCGCCACACCTTGAGCGCGGTCTTGCTGCCTGGTTGCATGCGAGCGACCTGCGCCGGCAAGTCCGTGGACGATGCCACCGGATCGCCGCCGATCTGCAGGATGACGTCGCCGGATTGGAGGCCCGCGTGCTGCGCCGGGCTGCCTGGCGATACGCCGCTCACGAGTGCGCCTTCCGGTCGCCCGAGCCCGAAGGAGTCGGCGAGCCCCTGCGTGACGTCCTGCACGGTCACGCCCAGGAAGCCACGGGTCACCTTGCCGTTGGCGAGGAGTTGATCCTTCACCTGGCTGGCGACCTCGATCGGGATCGCGAACGACAGGCCCTGGTAGCCGCCGGTCTGGCTGAAGATCTGTGAGTTGATGCCGATGACTTCGCCGGCGGTGTTGAACAGCGGCCCCCCGGAGTTGCCAGGGTTCACCGCGACGTCGGTCTGCAGGAACGGGACGTAGGTCTCGTTGGGCAGCGCCCGGCTCTTCGCGCTCACGATGCCGGAGGTCACGGTGTTGTCGAGTCCGAACGGCGAGCCGATGGCCAGCACCCAGTCGCCCACGCGGGCGCTACGGGCGTCGCCCAGTTTCACCGTCGGCAAATCGTGCGCGTCGATGCGCAGCACTGCCACATCGGTCTGCCGGTCGGTGCCGACCACCTTCGCGGTGAACTCGCGCCGGTCCGTCAGGCGGACGGTGACTTCCTGAGCACCGTCGACCACGTGCGCGTTGGTCAGGATCACGCCGTCGGCGCTCACGATGAAGCCCGAGCCCACACCCTGGCTGGGCACTTCAGCACCGGGGCCGAATCGGCGGAAGAACGGGGCCAGCGGACTGTCTTCATCGACTGCAGCCTGCCTGGACTTGCCGACGACCTGGACGTTGACCACGGCCGGGCCGTACTGCGCGGCGATGCTCGCGAAGTCGGGCAAGTTCATGGCTGGTTTCGCGGTGACCGGTGCAGCCGCGCTGGCCGATTCCACCCAAGGCGTTTCGGCGATCTCGGATGCGACCAGGCGGTAGCCGCCTGCGATGACTCCCGCCAGCGCGAGGGCGGTGACGATGCGCTTGAGTTTCAGGTTCATGGAAGTTGTTCCTCGGTTTCGGGATGCGGACATCCGCACGAACAGGAATATGCAGATGCAAGCTTAGGGTTTGCTTAAGGTGGCAGCCCCCATCCCAACCTTCCCCCAACAGAGTTGGGGGAAGGAGTAGTACGTCCCGTCCTCCGGCTTCGCCGGGGGAGGGTTAGGGTGGGGGCCTCCGCCTTAAGCAAACCCTAAGCTTCCCAATGCACGCTCCGAGCCGTGCACGAAGCGATCGTCGCTTCTCACGAACCAAGGAGTCGCACCATGAAAGCAACTTTCGGCGCCATCAGCGCGTTTCTCATCGCATCCGCTCTCGCCGGTTCGGCAATGGCCGCGGATCCGGTGCCGGCAGCGGAAACATCGACAGGTGCCGCCGCCTCGTCGCAGCCCTCGGCTACGTCGGCGAACCAGAAGCACAAGCACCACGCTGGTACGCATCACGACAAGGTGAAGAAGCCGGATTCCAACGGCTGATCCGCGTCGGCAACAAGCGCAGCGGCGTCACCTCGCCGCTGCGCCATTCGCTATCATCGGACGCCCTTGGAGCAGGAGGTTGGTTTGAGATTGCTGCTGGTGGAGGACGATCCGATGATCGGCAAGAGCGTGCACGCATGGCTCAAGGGGCAGGGCTACGCCGTCGATTGGGTACGGGATGGCATCGCGGCCGAAGCGACGTTGCAGGGCACGCCATACGATCTCGTGCTTCTCGATCTCGGGTTGCCGCGCAAGGCCGGCCCTGAAGTGCTGGCGTCGCTCCGGGCTCGCGGCGCCTCCATGCCGGTGCTGGTGCTGACGGCGCGCGATGCGATCGGTGACCGGGTGAAGAATCTGGATGCCGGAGCGGATGACTACCTCGTCAAGCCCTTCGATCTCGACGAACTGTCCGCGCGCATCCGTGCACTGTTGCGACGAAAGGCCGGCCGTACGGAGCCGACCATCGAACATGGCACGCTGAAGGTAGACCCCGCCACGCGTGAAGTTACGATCGACGGGGTAACGGTGAACGTATCCGCGCGCGAGTACACGGTCCTTCTGTCCCTGCTTCAATCTGCCGGCACGCCCCTGTCGCGCGCGCAGCTCGAGGAAAAGGTCTACGGTTGGGGCGAAGAAGTGGAGAGCAACGCCATCGAGGTGCACATCCATGCGTTGCGGCGGAAGCTGGGTGCGGACCTGATCCGTACCGTGCGTGGGGTGGGGTATCTCGTTCCCAAGGGGATGGCGTGATCTCGCTGCGACGAAATCTACTCGTGCTCCTGCTTGGCGCTGTCACGCTGGCGGTGGGTGCCGGTGCCTTCGCCACCTACCGGCTCGCGCTCGCGGAAGCCAACGCGATCTTCGACTATCACCTCCGCCAGTTGGCACTTTCGCTTCGCGACCAGGCGTTCGCGCGCGCACTGGCACCCGGGCCGGAGCTCGATCAGGACGAATTCGACTTCGTCGTGCAGGTGCGGGACGCCGCCGGCGTGCGCCTGTACCTGTCGCATCCGCACAAGGTCCTGCCCCTGGACGTGCAGCTCGGGTTCTCGACGATCGAGACTACCGAGGGTCGCTGGCGCATCTTCGCCCAGATCGTTCGCGGGCAGGTCATCGAGGTCGCGCAACCCATGGCGGTACGTAGCCGCATGGCGCTCGCGGCCGCGTGGAAATCGGTCTGGCCCTTCCTGGTGGTCCTGCCGGTGCTCGGATTCGCTCTCTGGTGGGTTGTCGGTCGCGGGCTCGAGCCGCTCGATCGTCTTGCCAAGGGTGTCGCGGCACGTTCACCCGGGGCGCTCGAGCCGTTGCCGACATCCGGCGTACCGTCCGAGGTGCAACCGCTGGTGCAATCGGTCAACGATCTGCTCGACCGGTTGCGCGTCGCGCTCGATGCGCAACGCGCGTTCGTGGCGGACGCCGCGCATGAACTGCGCACACCCATCGCAGCGCTGAAGCTGCAGGCACAGCTTGTCGCCCGTGCGCCGGACGACGAGGTGCGTCGCGTGGCCGCTGCTGACCTCGAAGCCGGCGTCGCACGCACCGCCAGGGTCGTGCAGCAATTGCTGACGCTGGCGCGGGTCGAGCCCGGGCCGGCCGAGCAGCCCTTCGAGCCGGTGGCGCTGGACGATCTCGTGCGCAGCGTGACTGCGGATCATGCGCAGTTGGCGCTGTCGCGCGACCTCGATCTCGGCGTGGCGGATGCACAGCCCGTCGAGGTCCGGGGGCAGAAGGACGCGTTGCGCACGCTGGTGGCGAACCTCGTCGAAAACGCGATCCGGTATACGCCTTCCAGCGGGCGCATCCACCTGCGAACCGGCGTGGCGGACGAGCGTGCATGGCTCGAAGTGGCCGATACCGGCCCAGGCATTCCGGAAGCGGAACGTGCGCGGGTGTTCGATCGCTTCTATCGCGGAGAAGGCACCGGCGAAACGGGCAGCGGGCTGGGCCTCGCGATCGTCAAGGCGATCGCCGATCGGCATCGCGCCGAGATCCGGCTGAGCGATACGCCAGGTGGCGGATTGACGGTGCGCGTGATGATGCCAATCGCATTGCGCTGACGAAATCTAACGTGCTCGGCACATTCGGCGATCCGCATCGAGTGTGTTCGATCTCGAATGACGAATCGGTGAACGATCGGTAACGCATCGCCCGCTACCTTGAGGACGTGCGGCGGACGCGGCATGTCTCGCGAACGGCCGGCACCGTCCACCATCAAGGAGCGAACCATGTTCCAGAGACCGTTCCCAGTCATTTTCTTCGTCATTTTTTCAGCGCTCATCGCCATTCCAATCGCGCGCGCCCAGTCGTTGCCAGTCTTCGAGACCAACGCGAGTGCGTCCGGCAACTACTCGTATGCGACGGAGTTCGAAACGGCGACGCTCAACGAGTCGAAGTCCACGAAGCTTGGCGTACCGGTCTTCGTCGATGGCGGACTCGGTCCGCTTCACTACGAGGCGAACGCGTATTCGTCGCCAGGGCTGCTGACAGCGTACGCTGCTACCCAGTGGGCACCGTCCTCCGCGGGCGGCTTCGGGAACAACGTATATGCCAGCGCAGGGGCGAGTACTACGGACTATTTCGTGATCCTCGGAGGCGACGGGATCGCGGCTGCAGGTGTCTCTGCCGAAATTCACGGGGCTCAATCATTCCAGGATGGAGCCGTAGGGGGCGGCGGCCTGTCGGACTACTCGTTTTCGTTGTCGTACTCGGCCCTGGACTTGACTCCCTGCTACTACTACCCCAACGTGTGTACGCCAGCGGATTTCACGCAATCGATCCTGTCCGAGTCACGATACCTGTGGAGTGGCTCCCGTCCGATCCGTTTCAACAACGAGTATGAGACGGATTTCCTGTTCCGGTACGGTCAGCCATTCAAGTTGACTGCGGCCCTGGGCGCCGGTGCCCGGGATGGGGGTGTGACCGACCTTTCGAGCACCGCGACGTTCTCGCTCGACCTTCCCGATGGAGCCTACATGGTCAGCGCCTCCGGATTCGGCTACGTCGCGGCCGTACCCGAACCGGGCACCTACCTGCTGATGGCCCTCGGACTCGCGGGTCTCGCCCTCGACCGCCGCCGGCGGACGCAGCGCCGGCGCTGAGCGCCAATTGTCGGGAGCACCCCCGCGGTTGGCCGGGGGTGCTTACAATCACGCCTTTTCTCCAGGGGAAGTGCCGTGATCCGACATCTCAAGAAGGGCATCAGCGCTGCGGACGACGCAGCCGAACAGGCGAAGGTCCGCACGACCGTGGAGGGCATCATCGCCGACATCGAGCGGCGTGGTGATGCCGCCGTTCGCGACTACTCCGAACGGTTCGACAAGTGGTCGCCGCCGAGCTTCCGGCTGACCGAGGCCGAGATCGAGGCGTGCATCAGGAAGATGTCGCCACGCGACGTGGAGGACATCAAGTTTGCCCAGACGCAGATCCGCCGCTTCGCGCAGATCCAGCGCGATGCCCTGAAGGATGTCGAGGTCGAGACGCTGCCCGGCGTGATTCTCGGCCACCGCAATATTCCGGTCAGCTCAGTAGGGTGCTACGTGCCCGGCGGCAAGTATCCGCTCGTGGCCTCGGCACACATGACCATTCTGACGGCGAAGGTGGCGGGCGTGCCGCGCGTCATCGCCTGCGCGCCGCCGTTCAACGGACAGCCCGCCCCGGCGATCGTCACGGCGATGCATCTGGCCGGTGCCGACGAGATCTTCTGTCTCGGGGGCGTGCAGGCCATCGCGGCGATGGCCGTGGGCACCGAAACCATCTCGGCCAACGACATGGTGGCGGGGCCGGGCAACGCGTACGTGGCCGAAGCCAAGCGGCAACTGGCCGGCCGCGTGGGGATCGATCTGTTCGCAGGTCCGACGGAAACGCTGGTGATCGCCGACGAGACGGTCGACGGAGAGATATGCGCGACCGACCTGCTCGGGCAGGCCGAGCATGGTCCGAATTCGCCGGCGATCCTGCTCACCAATTCCGAGAAGCTCGCGCGCGACACGGTGGCGCAGATCGAGGTCCAGTTGAAGACGCTCTCCACAGCCGCGGTCGCCGGGCAGGCCTGGCGCGACTACGGACAGGTGATCGTGTGCGACACCTACGACGAGATGGTGGCGGAAGCGGATCGCATCGCGTCCGAGCACGTGCAGGTGATGACGCGCGACCCGGATTTCTTCCTCCAGCGCATGACCAACTACGGTGCGCTGTTCCTCGGCCCGGAAACCAACGTGAGCTTCGGCGACAAGGTGATCGGCACCAATCACACCCTGCCCACGCGCAAGGCGGCGCGCTACACGGGCGGACTCTGGGTCGGCAAGTTCATCAAGACCTGCACCTACCAGAAGGTGAAGCCCGAAGCGTCGGCGATGATCGGCGAGTACTGCTCGCGGTTGTGTGCGATCGAGGGTTTCGCCGGCCACAAGGCGCAGGCGGACATCCGCGTCGCGCGCTATGGCCACCTGAAGGAGGCGGCGCACCGGTAGTCGGTCGGGTAGTGCCCGTCGGGACGGAACGGGGGCGGGCGCTGAGCGGCATCCGACCATCGGGCAAGCGGTTCGACATTGTGAGATGTGGAGCCGGTGGCATAGAATTCCCCCGATGACGACGACGCTCGCCAGGCGGAAGAAAGCCGATTCATCGGATGCGGACAGCGTCGCGGCGCCGCCGGCCAATGGTCCGGCGGGACGCACCGTCCAGTCGCTGGAGCGGGCTTTCGCGATTCTCGAGGCCATCTCGGCGAGCGACCAGCCGTTGGGCCTCGCGGAGTTGAGTCGTGCGACCGGGCTGCACACCAGCACGGCGTTTCATCTGCTCAAGACGCTGATCGTGCTCGGCTACGTCCGCCAGGACGACGCGAAGCGCTACCGGATCGGCCCCAGCCTGTTCATGCAGGCGGCCGGGGCGTTCAACGAGATCGAGCTGGTGAATTTGGCCACGCCCCATCTGCAGCGGCTGGTGGACCAGACCGGCGAGACGGCGCACCTCGCGGTCCGTGCGGACAGCGGTATCGCGGTGATCGCCAAGATCGACGCGCGATCGTCGATTCGCACGAGCGAGCGGGTGGGGATCATCCGCCCGTCCCATTGCACGGCCATCGGCAAGGTGCTCCTCGGGGCTCTGCCGGAGAAGGAACTGGAGTCGTATCTGCGCACGGGTCCGTTCGAGGCATTCACTCCGAAGACCATCACCAGGCCGGCAGCGCTGCGCGAAGAGATCCGTCGAGTGGCCGCGGGTGGCGTCGGTCACGACGACGCGGAATTCAGCGCGGAGGTGCGCTGCATGGCGGCTCCGGTGCGCAGCTACCTGCAGCAGACGGTCGCTGCGCTCGGTATCTCGGGGCCGGTCTGGCGGGTCACTCCGAAGGACGTCGCGCGGCTGAGTACGGCTGTGACCGTTGCCGCTGCCGACTTGTCGCGCGACCTCGGTTACAAGGCAGCGCCCGCGAAGCGATCGACCGGCCGCGCGCGGAAGTAGCGAGGCCTGCGTCGCAGGCGAGATGTTCAACTCGCGGTAGCGTCCACCGGCTTTGCAGCCATTCGCCCGGCGCGCCGGCCCGACACGAAGGCCCAGGCGAGATGATGGCCATGGCCCTTCAGCAGCAATCCCCCCTGGCCGGTAGACCCTGCCGCATATAGACCTTGGATCGGCACGTCGTCGGCACCCAGCACGCGGTGCTTCCGGTCCACGGCCAACCCGCCTTCGTTGTGTACGAACACCGGGCGCACCGGGCCGAGCGCCACGAAGGGCGGCATTCCGGCCGTCGCTGCATTCGAACCCATGGCGGCCTGGAGGGCTTCCGGCGCCATCTTCAACTTGCCCGCGAGCTCACCGAGACTCGATGCTTCGGTGTAGACATCGGGTCGATTGCGCCGATAGTCGGAAATGTAGGCGTACGCGACGCCTGGAGCGGTGGATACGAAATGCGGCCATGCCGAGAACTGGCGGGCCAGCCTGCCGTCGATGACGATGAAGCCGACCTTGTCGGGCTGCTCCGCCAGCGCGAGGGCCGGCTGATCCCGCTCGTCGCAGAATCGACGCCCCGCCTGGTTGACCAGCACGGCGCCCTGCTCGAACAGGCTCGCCGAAGGCGCGAGCGCGGTCGTGAGGAAACTCATGATGAACGGGCGCAGCAGTCGCGCGGGCACGTGCTGCATCGCCCATTCCATGAACCAGGCGAGCGCGGGCCACGGCGGCAGCATGCGGACCAGCGTGGCATGCTGTGGTGGCACGAAGCGCAGCTCCGGCCCGAGTGCCAGGTCGCCGTTCACGATGCGCGCTCCCAGCGCCAACGCGAGCTTCTGTCCGTCACCGGTGGCCGTGACGTTGACCCCCTCGACGCGGGCGGCCTGTGGCCCCATGAAGCGTGCTTTCAGCTCGGGGTCGTTGGTGAAGTCGCCCGCGGCGAGGATGACGCCACGACGCGCACCGAAGTTGCGACCGTCGCCACAGGTCACGCCCGTCACGCGATCGCTCTGCGTCATGAGTGCCGTTGCCCTGATTCCGGTACGAATCGCGACGCCGATGCTGTGTGCGTGACGAGACAGGTGGTGAATGTAGGAGAGCGAGTTCGGCAGAACGTTGTGCATGCGCGGCTGCCGGTGCGGAGGCTCCGGCATGGGTCCGAAGAACCGCACGCCGAGCTGCATGAGCCAGTCGATTGCATCCGGCACTTCCGCGCAGAGGATCCGGCGCAGCTCGTCGTTGTCGCGGCCGGCGAGGGCGCCGTTGAACAGCGCCATGTCCTCGAAGTGGTGTTCGGAAGTGTCGACGATGCCTCGGCGCATCTGATGCGGCGTGCCGGTCGCCGTGATCGAACCGATGGACCAGGCGGTCGACCCGCCGAGCTTCTCGTTCTTCTCCAGCAGCACGACGCGCGCGCTTGCGTTGCGCGCCTCGATGGCCGCCGCCAGGCCGGAGCCGCCGCCACCGACGACCACCACATCGAAATCTTCCTGCATCGCCGTCAGGCGTGTTGCGCGGACAGTCCGGCGCTGGTGCCGGCGATGCGGCCGAACACCGCACCCGACATGAGTCCGGTGCCACCCGGGTAGTTGAAGTAGAACAGGCCGCCGACCAGTTCGCCGGCGGCATAGAGCCCTCGCATCGGCTGGCCGTCGGTGTCGAGCACCTGCGCATCGGGCGCGATCCGCAGCCCGCCGAAGGTGAAGGTGATGCCGCACGAGACCGCGTAGGCCTCGAAGGGCGGCGTGTCGATCGTGTTGGCCCAGTTCGATTTCGGTACCGGCAGCCCGGCGGTGCCCCTGCCATCCTTGACGTTCGGGTCGAACGGAACCTCGACCCGGATCGACGCGTTGTACTCGTGGATCGTCGCGAGTGCCCTGGAGGGATTCACGTCGTCGAGCTTGCCCACGAGGTCCTCGAGCGTGTCAGCGGTGACCTTCGTCACCTGCCGGATGCGGTACTCGTCGCGCAGCAGATGAGTCACCTTCCGATCGAAGACCTGCCACGCGAACTGCCCGGGTTGCCGCAGGATGACCGCGCCGTACTTGGCATAGGTGTAGTTGCGGAAATCCGCACCCTCGTCGACGAAGCGCTCGCCGTTGGCGTTCAACATGATTCCCCAGGGGTAAGAGTGCTTCTGGAATCCGTCGCCCACGGCGAGATCGCCGAACTCGGGCGCGTTGCGATCCCAGCCGACCGCGTGACAGCCGGACCAGTTGCCGCAGGGTGCGGCGCCGGCGTCCAGTGCCATGCGGATGCCGTCGCCGGTATTGAAGCGCGTGCCGCGAACCTTGGCCAGATCCCAGCCCGGGCCGAGATAGCGCGTGCGCCATTCCGGATTCGATTCGAAGCCGCCGGCGGCGAGTACCACGCTGCGGCACTTGAGCGCACGCGTCTTGCCTTCGTGCCGCACGGTGACGCCATGGATGCCGTCGTCGTCGTGCAGCAGCGAAAGAGCGCGGGCGCCGTAGAAGATCGGTATGCCGTGCGTGGCTGCGGCCTTCCGGTGCGCTTCGATGAGACCGGGTCCACCGCCCCATGCCTCCACGGTGAGACCGCCCCAGAACTTGAAGCGACCGCCCACCTTGAAGGCCTGACGGCCGTAGATGGGGACGAAGCGAAAGCCGTGGGAGCGGAGCCACATCAGCGTGGACTTGCTCCGGCGCACGAGCAGCTCGACGAGATCGGGATCGGCGCGATTTTCCGTCACGCGCGCCATGTCGTCGAAGAACTGGTCTTCGGTGTATTGGCCGAAATCGGTGCGCGCGATCTCCTCTTCCGTGAGATCCGGCATCAGCGCGCGCAGATCGTCGAGGCCATCGTAGGCGAAGCGGATGGCGCCCGCCGTGAAGCGCGTGTTGCCGCCGGATTCGTCCTCAGGTGCGCGCTCGAGCACGACCACCGTGGCGCCCTGTTCACGAGCGGCAAGGGCCGCGCACATGGCGGCGTTGCCCGCTCCGACGATCACGACATCACAGCGCTCCGGCAGCATCCCGTTCTCCGAGGAATCGATTCAGCGTTGCGATATTGTAGGAACTTGTTCTACATTATCGCAACCCATCGACCGTCGTCGCGACAGCGGCGCTGACGGGACAGGGGGCGCAAGCGATCATCGCCTGCGTCTGCGAAAAGAAGAAGCCCGTATCCAACGCGGGTTCGATCGGGAGGGAGACATCATGCCGCGCATGAAAGGCGGAGACCTCATCTGCGACTTCCTCATCCAGGAGGAGGTGCCCTACGTCTTCGGCATCTGCGGCCACGGCAACGTCGGGCTGCTCGACTGCCTGTGGGAACGCCAGGACAAGATCAAGCTGATTTCGCCGCGGCACGAACAGACCGCGGGCCACATGGCGGACGCCTACTACCGCGTCGCGCATCGGCCGGTGGCGACTCTCACGTCGACCGGCCCGGGTTCCTGCAACATCGTGATGGCCACGGCCTGCGCGTCGGCGGATTCGTCCGCGTTCTACGCCATCACCGCGAACGTACCCACTTCGCAATTCAACCGCGGGCCGTTCCAGGAAAGCCACCGCAACCAGGCCGCCGAGTTCCCGCAGGCGCTGAGGCCCTACGTGAAGCGTACGTTCCAGCCCACGCGCGTGGACATGCTGCCTCTTGCTCTGCGCCAGAGCTACAACCTGATGCTGACCGGACGGCCCGGACCGGTGAACCTCGACGTGCCGTTCAACCTGTTTCAGGAAGAGGACGACGTCGAAGTGCCTCGCTCCGAGCGGAGGGCCGGCTTCGCACGCCCCGGTGCGGCGCCCGACGACGTGAGGAAGGTTGTCGACATGATCCTCGCTGCCGAGCGGCCGGCTTTCTTCGTCGGCCACGGCGTGACGCTGGCGGAAGCCGGACCGGAACTCACGCGCGTGGCGGAGATGCTCGCGATTCCGGTGATCACTTCGCCGAACGGCATGGGGACGGTGCCGCAGAGCGTGGCGCTCGGTTTCATCGGTCGCAACGGCGCCTATCCCGCGAACCAGGTCGGGCGCCACTGCGACCTGTTGATCGCGGTCGGTGCGCGCTTCGACGATCGCTCGTCGTCGTCGTGGGTTCCCGGCTATTCCTGGAACATGCCGCCGACCAGGCTGGTGCACGTGGACGTGGATCCGGCGGAGATCGGCCGCAACTACGCGCCGACGCTGGGCATCATCGCCGACGCGAAGGTCTTCCTCGCACAGCTCCTCCAGGAAGCGACGAACCGCAAGGCCTCGGGTGCCGGCTTCGCCCGGTGGCAGGAGACGATCGCCGCGTGGAAGAAGGAGTGGCAGGATTTCACTGCCCCGAATTTCGACTTGAGCGGGTCGCCGCTGCGGCCCGAGCGCGTGGTGAAGGAGATCCGCAAGGCGCTGCCCGACGACGGCATCATTTCCCTGGACAGCGGCGTGCACCACAACTGGTTCATGCAATTCTGGGAGGCGCGCCGGCCGCAGACGATGCTGAACACCTGGGGCTTTTCCGCCATGGGTTTCGGGGTCAGTGGCATCCTCGGCGCCAAGCTCGCAGCGCCCGACCGTCCCTGCCTTTCGGTGTGCGGCGACGGCGGTTTCATGATGACGCCGCACGTGCTGGCGACCGCGGTCGAATACGACATCCCGGCGGTGTGGCTGGTGTGGAACAACTATTCGTGGGCCGCGATCCGCGACATCCAGTACGGCATGTTCGGCGGCCACGAGCTCGGCACCGGCTTCTACGCCGGCCCGAACCGCGAGCCGTACAACCCCGACTTCGCCGCCATGGCGCGCAGTTGCGGCGTCGAAGGCATCGCGGTGAAGCATTCGGACCAGCTCGCCGACGCGCTGAAGCAAGCGCTGGCGCTGGGCAAGCCCTGCCTGCTCGACGTGCACGTGGACGACAAGGTGAAGCCGCCCGGGACCGGCACCTGGCAGTTGCCGCCAACGCCTTACCGCGAGCCGGCTTTCGGCAAGCCGGTGATCCGAGATCCGGCGGGACCATGAGCCCGGTGGCAGCGGCCCGTCCCTTGGTGCTCACTGCCGCGCGGGCGCTCGTCGATGGTGTCTGGCTCGATGCGGACCGGGCTATCGAATTGCGCGATCCTTATCGAGGCGATGTGGTCGGCACGGCCCCGGTGTCGACACTGGAGCAACTCGATGCGGCGCTCACCGCCGCGGTTCGCGCGCGCGCAGCGGCGGCGGCGACGCCGGCATACGAGCGCGCGGCATTGCTGCGTCGGGTGGCGGCGTTCATCGAGCGCGACCTGAAGTCGCTGGCCGAACTGCTCACGCGCGAAACCGGCAAGGCGATCAAGGATTCGGAGGGCGAGATCCGGCGCTCGCTCGAGACCTTCACGCTCGCGGCGGAGGAGGCGGTCAGGATCGAAGGGCGCCACATCCCGCTTGATGGCAGCGCAATGGGCACCGGCAGGATGGCGTTCCTGATGCGCTATCCGGTCGGCGTGGTCGCAGCCATCACACCGTTCAACGCCCCATTCAATCTCGCTGCGCACAAGATCGCACCCGCGATCGCCGCGGGCAACACGCTGGTTCTCAAGCCGCCGCCCCAGGCCCCGCTGATCGTGCATCGCCTGGTGGAACTCGTCGTCGAGGCCGGTGCGGCGCCCGGGACGATCAATGCGATCTACGGCGGTGCGGAGATCGGTGCAGCGCTCGTGGCCGATCCGCGTGTGGACTTCATTACGTTCACCGGTTCGAGCCGTGCCGGGGCTGCCATCAAGGCTGCCAGCGGCTTGCGCCGCGTGGCGCTGGAACTGGGCGGCAATGGCGCGACCGTCGTGCACGACGATGCTGATCTCGCACCCGCGGCGGTGGCCTGCGCACGCAACTCCATGCGGCTCGCCGGCCAGAGCTGCATCTCGGTGCAGAGCGTCTACGTCCACCAGCGCGTGTACCAGGAATTTCTCGATCTGGTCGCGGCGGAAGTTCGCAAGATGAAGCTCGGCGATCCGCTCGATCCGGCGACCGATGTCGGCACGCTGATCGATGAAGCCGCCGCGCTTCGCGTGGAACGATGGGTCGGCGAAGCGGAAGCCGCCGGCGCCCTGGTGGTGACGGGTGGAAAGCGTCACGGCACCGCCTTCGAGCCGACCGTGCTGACCCGGGTCGAGCCGAAGATGAAGGTGGTGTGCGAGGAGATCTTCGGTCCCGCGGTCAACGTGATTCCCTACGTTTCACTGGACGATGCGTTCGCAGCGATCAACGCCGGCCAGTACGGACTGCAGGCCGGCGTGTTCACGCGATCCAACGAAGTCACGTTCGCGGCGATTCGTCAGCTTCGCGTCGGCGGCGTCATCATCAACGGCACTTCGACGTGGCGCACCGATCAGCTGGCCTACGGCGGCGTCAAGGCGAGCGGCATCGGCCGCGAAGGGCCGCGCTACGCCATCGAAGACATGACCGAGCAACGCCTGGTCGTGTTCAACCTCTAGGGCGCCTCCCGATGCGAGTCCTGGTGACGGGCGGCGGCGGCTTTCTCGGGGCGGCGACCGTGCGCGCGCTGCTGGCGCGGGGCGACACGGCGATCGCTTTCGATACCCGGCTCGACGATCTCGCCGGTGCAGGTCCGGAGGAGCGCTTGATCCGTGCGCAGGGCGACATGACCGATCTCGCGAGCCTGATGCATGCCGTGCTGCACCACGCACCGGAGGCCGTGATCCACTGTGCGGCGATCGTCGGCGTGCTCTCGTCGATGGGAAGCCCGCTCAACGTCGTGCGCGTCAATGTGGAAGGGTCGCTGAACGTCTTGGAAGCCATGCGGCTGGGCAACGTGAAACGCTGCGTCCACATGAGTTCCGAGGAAGCGTATGGAGCGTTTCGTTCCGACCGCATCGACGAAACACATCCGCTGGATCCGTTGAACCCTTACGGCATCTGCAAGGCGACGGTGGAGCATCTCGGCCGGACCTATCGCGATCTGCATGGCATCGAGGTGATCAATCTCCGCACGTCCTGGGTCTACGGCGCCGGTCTGCCGCGCGACCGCATCCCGAAGAACCTCGTGGACGCCGCCCTCGAAGGACGCCCGCTGCACCTGCCCTCCGGGGCTGCGACGGCCATCGACCATACCTACGTCGACGACGTCGTGGCCGCCATCCTCGCGGCACTCGATCGGCCGCAGCATCGCTTCGACGCCTACAACGTCGCGAGCGGCAAGGCCACCACCGTGGCGGAGCTGGCCGCCATCGTGAGCGAACTCGTGCCGGGCGCGAAGCTGTCGGTGGGGGCAGGCGCCTATCGCCACGGCGGCCGGATCGAAGTGTTCGCGAAGGGCGCTCTCGACGTGGGCCGTGCCGCCGCCGAACTCGGCTGGCGACCTCGATACGACATCCGTGCGGGGCTCGCCGCGTACATTGCGGCGCGGCGCGAACAATTGCGGGTTCAATGAAGCCAAAGGGAGATCGAATGAAAGTGCGTGCCAAACCCGCCACGAAGCGCAAGGCATCGATTCGCGCCGCGGCATCGGTGCTGTGGGACGAACCGCCGGCGCACATCGGCGGCGCGTACTCGAAGATGCTGGTGCGGCCGGAGTCGTGCGGCTCGGTGAATCTCGACTACCGCATATCGGTGTATCAACCCCGAGCTTTCGTCGCGCCGCACCGGCACCGGATCCAGGAGCAGGTCTATCACATCCTCGAAGGCGAGGCGTTGATGGAGATGGGTGGCGAGCGTACCGTCGTGCGTAAGGACGACGTGATCTTCATCCCTCCGGGCGTCGAGCACGCCATCTACAACACCGGCATGGGCGACCTGCGCTTCATCGTCGTCACTTCACCGGCGGACGAGTAGCCGGCACAACCCGAGGAGCCCGCCATGCGAAGCGCGCCGATGACATGGGGACGAGCGATTGCGCTGGTGATGCTCCTGCTGTCCTGCCTCGGTGGCGTGCCGAACGCGTGGTCGCAGCAGGCTGCCCCGCTGCGCATCGGCGTGGTCACCTTCCTGTCCGGACCTGGCGCGGGTCCGATGGGAGTTCCTGCGCGCTACGCCGCCGAGTTGGCCTTCGACGCCCTCAATGCCGGTGCTGTTCCGGCGCCGCACCAGGCGGTGGGCTTCGGTGGGCGTCCGCTCGAGATGGTGCTGATCGACGAGGCGGGTACGACGAGCAATGTCGTCACCCAGTTCAAGGCCCTTGTGCAGCAACGCGGCGTCGACATGGTCATCGGCTACATCTCGAGCGGCAGTTGCCTCGCGGTCGCGCCCGTGGCGGAAGAGCTGAAGGTGCTCACAGTGTTCTTCGATTGCGGGACGCCGCGCGTATTCGAGGACGCGACCTATCGCTACGTGTTCCGGACCGCGTCTCACGCCACCATGGACAGCGTGGCGGCGGCCCGGTACGTGAGGGAGCATTTTCCCGGTGCGACGCGCATCGCCGGGATCAACCAGAACTACGCCTGGGGCCAGGATTCGTGGCGGGATTTCGAGGCATCCATGCGGGTGCACCTGCCGGGGCTCGAGGTCACCACTTCCCAGATGCCGAAGCTCTTCGCCGGCCAGTACGGGAGCGAGATTTCGGCGATGCTCCTGAACAAGCCCGACGTGATCCATTGCAGCTTCTGGGGTGGGGATCTCGAGGCGTTCATCCTCCAGGCCGTGCCGCGTAACCTGTTCCGCGGGAGCCCCGCCGTGTTCACCACCGGCGAGGCGGAGATGGCGAAGCTGCAAGGCAAGATCCCGGACGGGACGATCATCGGCGCCCGTGGCCCGCACAGCGTGTTCGCTCCGGACAACGAGCTCAATCGCTGGTTCTCGGGCGCCTACCGCAAGCGCTTCGGCGTCGCGCCGTCGTTCACCTCCTATCACATCGTGCAGGCGATTCTCGGCACCAAGGCGGCGTACGAGAAAGCGAAGGCGGCGGCCAACGGCAAGGATCCCGACCAGAGCCAGGTCATCGCTGCATTCACAGGTTCGAGTTTCGAAACCCCGAGCGGGACGACGCGCATGGCGCTCGGCAACGGACATCAGGGCATCCAGGGCACGGCCTACGGCATGACCAAGATGGTTGGCGGGCGTCTCACCGTCGTGAACGTGACACGCTACGCCGCGGAAGAGGTCAATCCACCGGACGGTATCAAGAGCGAGGACTGGATCAAGTCGGGTTTCGGGAGATAGCGGGGGAAGTTCCTGCTCGTGCAGGGCGCCAGCCGGAGATCTGCGGCACGACGACGGCCACGGGACTGAGCGCGATGCTGCGAACGTAGCCGATGAAAGCCGGATCGCCGGGCTCAGGTAGCCGTACGCGCCTCCGGCTGCGAGAATGGCGGTTCGCGGCGATCCCATGCTGGCAGCAGTCGAAGGTGGATCGCCCCAACCATCTAGAGGAGCGCGCACGGATATGGCGAAGGTCACGTTTCTGGGACTCGGCGTCATGGGTTACCCCATGGCCGGTCATTGGGTCAAGAAGGGCGGTCACGACGTGACCGTGTACAACCGCTCCGCGGGGAAGGCCGAGCAATGGGCGAAGGAGTACGGAGGCAAGTCCGCCGCCACCCCGCGCGAGGCTGCGCAAGGCGCGGACCTGGTCGGCATGTGCCTGGGCAACGACGACGACGTGCGCTCGGTGGTGTACGGCGACAACGGCGCGCTCGCAGGCATGAAGAAGGGCGCAATTCTCGTGGATCACACGACCGCGTCCGCCGATCTCGCACGCGAGCTGTACGCCAAGTGCAAGGAGCAGGGCATCGGCTTCGTCGACGCGCCCGTGTCGGGCGGCCAGGCGGGGGCCGTGAACGGACAGCTCGGCATCATGTGCGGCGGCGAGGACGACGTGTTCGCCAAGGCGAAGCCGTTGCTGGACATCTACGCGAAGAGCTGCGTGCAGATCGGCGGACCGGGCGCCGGCCAGCTCTGCAAGATGGTCAACCAGATCGCCATCGCGGGTCTGCTGCAGGGCCTGTCGGAGGCGATCAACTTCGGCAAGAAGTCGGGGCTCGACATCGAGAAGGTGATGTCGGTGATCTCCAAGGGAGCCGCCCAGTCGTGGCAGATGGAGAACCGCTGGAAGACGATGAACGAGACCAAGTTCGACGGCTTCGGTTTTGCGGTCGACTGGATGCGCAAGGATCTGGGCATTTGCCTCGACGAGGCCAAGCGCAACGGCGCGCGGTTGCCGGCCACGGCGTTGATCGACCAGTTTTACGCGCAGGTGCAGGCGCGCGGCGGCGCGCGCTGGGACACATCCTCGTTGCTGCACCTGCTAGCGAAGGACTGAGATGACCTTCCCCCCGATAGGCCTCGCGGCCTCTCCCCCCAGGGGGCCAGCCCTCTTGGGGCGGCCCGGCGAGGGCTGAGCTTGGGCAATTGGTTGCAGGGCAAGGTAGCCGTGGTGACCGGCGGCTCGGGTGGCATCGGGGCCGCCATCTGCCGGCATCTGGCCGAGGCAGGCGCGGAAGTGCAGTTCACCTGGCGCAAGGGCGAGGTGGCCGCGAGGGATCTGCTGGCAAGCCTGCCGGGCCACGGGCATCGCGCGCGGCAGCTTTCGGTGGAGGATTCGACCGGCCTGCACGCGTTTGCGGCCGACGTGTCCCGGGAAAAAGGCCGCTGCGACATGCTGGTGAACTGCGCCGGCATCACGCGGTTCGTCCCCCACGCCGAGATGGATGCCCTCGACGACGCGTTCATCGACGAGATCTTCCGCGTCAACTGGCGCGGTGCGTTCGCTGCAGTGCGGGAGTTCCGATCGCTGCTTGCTGCAACGCACGATGGGTTGGTGGTCAATATCTCCTCCATCGCAGGCGTGACGGGCATGGGCAGCAACGTCGCCTACTGCGCTTCGAAAGCGGCGCTCGATTCGATGACGAAGTCGCTGGCGCGGGCGCTTGCCCCTGACATTCGGGTAGTTTCGGTATCGCCCGGCCTAGTGGACACGGACTTCGTGAAGGGCCTGGACCAGCGCTGGCGCGACGAACAGGCGCAGAAGACGCCGTTGCGGCGGCTCGCTTCGGCGGAAGAGATCGGCGCTGCCGTGCTCGCGGTGGCGACCACGCTCCGCTATTCGAACGGCTGCATCATCCCCATCGACGGCGGCCGCCCGCTCACGTGAGGTGCCGGAAAGTGGTGTTCATACGTTCCCTGGAAACGTCACACCACAACTCGCTGAATCCTCTCCAGAAATCTCCCGGGTAAGCCTTTACAAGCCCTGCCTCCATCTCCTATCCTCCGCGCGTCGTGATGTGTATAAATTTCCGGGCGATTGAAGCCGAGACCCGGACGACAACAACATCCGCCCAAGAGGAGAGAGCAATGAAGAGAACAGGATTGGTCGCCGGCATTCTCGGCGCGCTTTGCATCGCCGCGTCGTCGGCCGCCGTTGCCCAGACCAAGGTTTACTGGACCACCAGCGGCATGTTCGGTCCGTTCGACATCCGCGGTCTCATCCCGGCACTGCCGGCCGACAAGTCCCGCCAGATCACGATCCCCGTCAGCATGTGGGTGATCGACCATCCCAAGGGCCTGATCGTGTTCGACACCGGCAACAACGTTGCCGTGGGCGAGGATTGCAAGGCCTACTGGGCCGCGGGCAACTGCGACTTCCTGAAGCCGAGCCAGAAGCGTGACGACGTGATCGACATGCAACTGAAGAAGCTGGGCTACTCCGCCGACAAGGTGAAGATCGTCGTCACGTCGCACTCGCACCTGGACCACATCGGCAACATCGAGATGTTCCCGAAGGCGATCCACGTGCTGCAGAAGAAGGAGCTCTACCAGGCCTGGTGGCCGGAAAAGTTCCAGGGCCGTACCAGCCCCGGCAGCTTCGTGATGGCCGATATCGATAACGCGCGTGAGTTCAACTTCCTCGAACTGAATGGCGACTACGATCTGTTCGGTGACGGCAGCGTCTGGATTCTCAGCACGCCCGGCCACACCATCGGCCACCAGTCGATGAAGGTGAAGACCGCCGGTCAGACCATCATCATCACGCAGGACGCCATCTGGATGCAGGAAAACCTGGATGGATACCCTGCGGGCCTGAACTACAGCGTCAAGGACTACACGGATTCCGTGAACAAGCTGAAGTTCATGCGTGACCTGGAGGGCACCGAGCTCTTCATGGCGCACGACGGCGACCAGTTCAAGGCCAAGGGCCTGAAGTGGTACAAGTAAGCCGTACGTAGCAGTACTGCTGTCTCGGAAGGCCCCCCACTGGGGGCCTTCTGTTTGTATAGTCCCGAATTGCGTGTTGCCGACCGTTCTTGTCGGCACCGATCCGGAACTGGTCTTCCTCCGCGTCCTCCGCGTCCTCCGCGTTGAGCGCTTTTCGGTACGATTTCACGCTCGACCCGTGTCTGCAGCAATAGAACTACAGTCCGTTTCCAAGCGGTACGGTCCGAAGACCATCATCCACGACCTGTCCTTCACCGTGGAGAAGGGCGAGATCGTCGGCTTCCTCGGCCCCAACGGGGCGGGCAAGACCACCACGATGCGCATGATCGCCGGCTTCACGACGGCGAGCTCGGGCACGGTGAAGGTGGCCGGCTTCGACATGGCCATCCAGAACGAGGAAGCGGCACGTCGCATCGGGTATCTGCCGGAGCATCCTCCGCTCTACGACACGCTCGACGTGTCGGACTACCTGCGCTTCGTGGCCAAGGTGAAGGGCGTGCCCCGTGCCGCCATGAAGTCCGATCTCGATCGGGTGATCTCGGCCTGCCGCCTGGAGGCCGTGGTGAATCGCGAGATCTACAAGCTCTCGAAGGGCTACCGCCAGCGGGTCGGGCTCGCCCAGGCGCTCCTAGGCAAGCCCGAGGTGCTGCTGCTCGATGAGCCCACCGCCGGGCTCGATCCCGGACAGATCCAGGAAACGCGTGAAGTGATCCGCTCCTTCGGTGCGGAGCACGCGGTCCTGCTCAGCACGCACATCCTGCCGGAGGTCACCCTGATCTGCCGGCGCGTTGCGATCATCAACCAGGGCAGGCTGCTCGCGATCGATTCGCCCGCCGGCCTGCAGCGCGCTTCCGAACAGACCAACCGGGTGACCTTGACGGCGAGCGGTCCGGCCGATGCCTTGCGCGCGGCGCTGGCTGAAGTCGATGGCGTGGAGGACGTGAGCGTGCGCGATGCCGGCAGCGGCGATGCCCAGCTCGTGATCGACTGCCGGACCGATGCCCGTGAGGGTGTGGAGTGCGAGATCGCGCGCGTGGTGGCCGGTCGTTGGTCGCTGCATCGCCTGCAGCGCGAGCAGCCGACGCTCGAGAACATCTTCCTCCGGTATATCGGGGAGGGGAAAACGTGAGCCGCATGCTCGCCGTCTACCGCAAGGAGCTGCTGTCGTACTTCCGCTCCCCGATCGCCTACTTCGTCGTCGCCGTATACCTGATCGGCACCGGCTATTTCTTCACCTACAACGTCTTCCTGACCGGCACGGCCACGATGACCGAGACGTTCAGGAACATGAGCATCCTGCTGGTCACGCTGCTGCCGATCGTATCGATGCGCCTGTTCTCGGCGGAGTACAACGCGCGCACCATCGAACTGCTGATGACGCTCCCGCTCAAGGCCTGGGAGATCGTGGTCGGAAAGTATCTCGGCGCGTTGACGATCCTGCTGCTGATGACGGTCGGGTCGATGATCAACCTCGTGCCGCTGTACCTCTACGGCAACCCCGAGACCACGACGATCTTCGCCGGCTATCTCGGATTCTTCCTGCTCGGCATGGCGTGCCTCGCGGTCGGGCAGTTCTTCTCGGCGCTCACGCAGAACCAGATCGTCGCGGCGCTCATCACCGTGTCGGTGCTGCTCGGCTTCTGGTTCGTGGGCCACCTGCAGGGCCTGCAGAACTCCGAGGCGCTGCGCAGCCTGTTCGGTTACCTCTCGTTCGCGCTGCATTTCGCCGACTTCGTCCGCGGCCTGGTGCGCAGCGAAGGGGTCGTGTTTTTCCTGGTGGTGTGCGCCATCGCGCTGACGCTCAACACGTCCTATCTCCGCTGGAAGCGCTAGCATGGACCGTTCTGTCGACTCGCCTCGTTCGCTACGCTTCGGCGTGATCCTGTTCCTCGGCATCGCGCTGCTGGTGGCGGCGCTGGTGATTCACCTGATCCTGCTGGACCCGGGCGCCTGGACCTGGATCGCCGCCGGCGTCGGCGCACTCATGACGCTCTTCGGCGTCTACGCGCTGCGAGTGCAACTGGTCTCGATGGTGCAGCGCCGCCGCGGCGAGATCGCGCTCTACACGATCGGCGTCGTCGGCGTCCTGCTGTCGGTCGCGTGGCTCTCCACGCGCTTCCCCGTGCGCTACGACATGACCGCGCAAGGGGTCTACTCGCTGTCGGAATCCACCGTGAAGATGCTCGGGCGCCTCGAGAAGCCGGTGCGCATCACCTTCTTCCACGATCCGATGATGCGCGAGACCGTGGAGCTGTACCAGTTGATGGCCTCGAAGACCGACAAGATCAGCGTCCAGTTCTTCGATCCCATGGCCAATCCCGCCCAGGCGCGGATGATGGGGGTGCAATTCGCCGGCACGGCGGTGCTGGAAAGCGAAGGGCGCAAACTCCAGGTGAACGGTCCGAGCGAGACCGACATCGCCAACGGCATCCTGCGTATCTCGCGCGGCGCCACGCAGCGCATCTGCTTCCTCGACGGTCACGGCGAGCCCGATCCGTTCAGCATCGAATCGCACGATCATTCGGAAGCCGATCCCGGTCATTCGCACGGCCTGGGTGGCAAATTCGTGGTGCACGAGCGCCACGGCATGGCCAAGGCTCGCAATTCGCTCGAGGCGATGAACTACAGCGTCGAGAAGGTGGCGCTGTCGCAGACCGGCGTGACGCTCGGCAACTGCGCCGTGCTGGTCGTGGCCGGACCCCAGAATCCGCTCCTGCCGGTCGAGGTCGATGCCGTGCAGAAATACATCGAAGGCGGCGGCAACGCACTGTTCATGCTGGATCCGTTCGTGATCACGGGACTCGAGTCGGTCGTACGCAGTGTCGGCGTCGTTCTCGACGACAATATGGTGATCGACGATGCGAGCCACTTCTGGTCCGACCCTTCGGCGCCGGCGGTGACCGACTACAACCGGCATCAATCCACCCGCGAGCTGCCCTTGTCGTTCTTCCCGGGCGCGCGTTCTCTCTCGCCCACGCCGCAGCGCGTGCCCAACACCTACGTGATGCCGCTCGCCAATTCGTCCAAGCGCAGCTACGGCGAGACGACGCGCGATCGCGCGGAGTTCACGCCGGGCAAGGACATGGAAGGCCCGCTCACGATCATGGCCGTGGTGTCACGGCGTCTCGATGCCCATGACGTGCAGGACGGTGACGCCGCCGGCAAGTCCGCTGGCGACGACGAGGGCGGCAAGCGCAAGTCGCGCATCGTGGTGGTGGGCGATGCCGACTTCGCCACCAACTCGTTCTTCAACATCATGGGCAACGGCAAGCTGTTCCTCAACACCATCAACTTCCTCGCCGCGCAGGAAAACCTGATCGGCATCGAGCCGCGCACCTTCGACCTGCCGCGCGTCAATCTCACCAATCGCCAGATGAAGGGTACGTTCTTCCTGTCCGTGATCCTGATCCCGGCGCTGCTCGCTCTCATCGGCACCATCGTGTGGTGGAGACAGCGGTGAGCGCAGGTCGCTCCCGGGGCAAGCTCATCGCGATCTGGGTGCTGTTGCTGGTGCTGGTAGGCATCATCGCCGCGATCGAGTTGGCCGATCGCTCCGTGGAGCGCGCAGACGAGCAGTTCGAGGCCCAGGGTGGCGATCGATCGCGCAAGGTGGTGCCGGTGGCGATGGAGGAACTCGGCGCCGTCGAGATCGCGCATGCCGGAGCGCTGCACCGTTTCGAGCGCGACGAGGCCGGAACCTGGTTCTACCACGGTGCTCACGCACCGGCGAGCGGAACGCATGGACATCCGGCCGATCCCGCGGCCGCCGAACGCATTGCCAAGGCCTTCGGCGGGATGAGCCGTGCGAAGTTCGAGCGCGAGTTCCCGTTCGATCCGAAGGCGCAGGACTACGGCGTGCTCAATCCACAGACGCTGCTGCTGCTGTATCGCAAGGGCGAGCCGCAGCCGTTGGTGCAATACGCCATCGGCGACATGGCGCCGGATGGCGTCAGCCGGTATGTGCTGAAGATCGGCGCCACCAAGGTCGATACGCTGCCGGACTATCACGTGCAGAACCTGGTGGGACTGGTGCAGGCGGTGACGACCCCCGCCGGCGCGCTGGATACAACGATGGGCGGTGTGCGGGCGATCACGGGTGCTCCCGGCGGCACCGCCGAGCCGAGGAAGTAGGAGAAAGCTCCGAGGTCGTGTGGTGTTCCGGCCGTATGTCGCGAAGCCGGACCGGAGATCGCTGGGCGGGCTTTGTCTCGGCTAGTAGACGATCGACTGCACGTAGACGTGCAGGATCCAGTCGCGCGGTGCGGCGCCTCGTTCGGCGAGCGGCAGGCCGAGCATCACGCGGCCGCTCAGGTACTTCGAGAAGTTGTAGAGCAGGCCGCCGCCGGTACTGGTGAGCGTGTCGCCCCAGTCGAAGCTCTCGCCGTTCACGCCACCGGGAATCACGCCGCCGTGGTCGAGGAACATGACGCCGCGCAGGCGGTCGCCGGTGGGCGCTCCCGACGCTGATCCCAGCGTCGACCACAACGGAAACTGGATTTCGCCGCTCACGAAGTAGCCGCGCGCCGCGATCAGCAGACCCTCGGGATAGCCGCGCACGGTGGCCATGCCGCCGACGAAGAACTGTTCGAAGGTGGGCACGCGCGGATCGTTGGCGAGCTGGAACGAACCGCGCAGCACGGTGGTGAGACCGTTGCGATAGGTGTTGGTCCAGAGCCCGTCCGCGTTGTACTTGATGAAGTTCAGATCGCCGCCCCAGTTGGCGGTGCCCGAGGTCAGGAACTGGCGCGTGTACCAGAAGCCGTTCGCGGAGAAGCGTTGCGCGTCGAAGCCCAGCGTCAGGTTGCGCGAGTCGGCCCGGGTGATGGGCGAGCCGGCGATATTGGTGATCGAGTCCTTCGTGTTGTAGCCCGCGAAGACGTTGAGGCGTTGCTGATTCTCCGCGAAGACGGGCTGCGTCAGCGTGAGCCCCGCATTGGACGCCGTACCGGTCACGTCCAGCGGTGCGAACGGCCCGGACTTGATGTCGATCGCGCTGGTGTCGTACTGCGCGCCGATGCGCGTGCCCCAGCGGTTCACCGGCACGCTGTAGGCGATGGAACCGGCCTTGGTTCCGTCGGCGCCGGTCGCGGTGATGGTGAGCGGGTCGCTGATGCCGAATACGCTGCGGGCATTGAAGATCATTCCGAGGCGGTTGCGACCGATCTCGTCCCGTCCGGCGTTGTCGCCGAAGAGGGTCAGCCCGAAGCGCTGCGGTTCCTGCATGCGGATCACCGCGTCCACCGTTCCGAACGTGGCGCCCGGTTTCAGGCTCGCGGCCGTCTTCACGTCGTTGGTGTTGTTGATGAAGGCGAGGTCCTTCTCCAATGCCTTCACGTCCAGCACCTCGCCCGGCTTCGCGCGAATGCGATCGAGGATGAACCCTTCGCGGATGTAGGTGGCGCCTTCGATGCGAACCGCGCCGAGCTTGCCTTCCACGAGTCGGATCTCGACGGTGCCCGCTTCCACCTTTTGCGGCGGCAGGAAGGCCTGGCACGTGGCGCAACCCTTCGATTTGTAGATGGCGTTGAGCGCTTCGACCGTGTCGAACAGCTCCTTGATCGTCGCTTCGCGCCCGGTGACCTTCGAGGTGACGGCCTCGATCTCGGCCGGCGACAGGATTTCGGACGGATTGGTCACGACCCGGTTCACCAGCACGCGGGCCTCCGATTCCGGCGCTTTCTGCGGGCCGGGTTTTTTCGTCTGATCGTCGATCAGTTCGCCTTCATCGGCCGGCCGCTCCTGGAGCTTCTTCTGCAACTGGTAGTACTCGAGCGTGCGCCGCTGTTCCTGCTGGATGCCGCCGGCATCGGTGGGCGTCTGGGCATGGGCGCCCGGGAGCGCGCAAGCGGCGAGGGCGAGGAGGCAGTAGCGAGTCGTGCGCATGATCTTCCGTGACGTTCGACAGAGTGGAAGGACGCCCCTTCAGGTCCGGGGCGCCGTCTCCGGCTGGGCGAGCTTACTGTGCTTTGACTTCGGCGTCCGCAGCGCTCTCGATGGCGTTCGGATTCGGGCCGAGCGGATCGGTGGGCACCGTCACGAGGCCCGCGGGATCGTCCAGCGGACCGTTGCCGCCGGGCGAGTAGGCGATCTGGCCAGGCGGCGTCAGCGACGGATGGGTCAGGGTCAGCAGCTTGGGCCCGAAGGCGATCAGACTGTTCTCGCTGCCGCCTTCGTTCACCTGGAAGCCTTCGCCGAAACTGATGACGATCGCATTGGTCTGGAAGCGCTTGTCCGCCTGGAAGTACAGGTAGAACGGCGAGGTCGCGTAGATCTGCATGTCGTAGCCGGGGATGAGTCCGGTCGGCGTGTTGTCCAGCACCACGTGGTAGAAGCGGTTGGCGAAGGTCGCCTCCTGGCCGATCAGGGTTTCCATGAAGCGCAGGTTCGCCACGTCGCCCACGAAGTTGGCCCGCTCCGAACGCAGCAGGTCGACCCGGATGGCGGAACTCGCGAACGCACCGACGTCGACGCTCTGCGCCATGCCGCCGGTGCGTCCGGCCAGATCCAGTACCAGCGTGGAGCCGCCGAAGGGACGAACATCGTCGATGACGATGCGATCCGACCGCACGCGCAGATCGTCCGCCACGATGGTCGTGATGCCTCCGGCGGACAGATCGCTCAGGAACAGTGGCTGCCTCGGGCTGCGCAGGTGGATGTCGCCGACGGCCGTGGCCGAGAGCGAGCCCGTGGTGTCGAACTCCACGTCGAGCGGGGTGCCGGCGGCGCCGATGGAGCCTCCCGCCACCAGCGTCGCGTCCCGGGCCATGAGGTTGAGACCCTCGTCGCCGATGCCGTCGGTGATGCTGCCGGTGGTGGCCTTCAGGTGCACCGATCCCGGGGAGTAGACGGCGTCCAGGTTCATGTCGCCGCTGTCCGCCTCGAGCCAGATCTCGCCCTCGGCGCGCGCCGTCAGTTTCGCCGCATTCTTGAGCCGCAGGCGGACCGGATTGCCGTCGGCACCGAGACTGCCGCGCGCGGCTTCGAGGATCATGTCGCCGCCGCTGATGGACACACCCGTCAGGGGATTGCCGCTCGCGTCCACGTGGCCGATGAAGCCCTTGGCCTTGATGCGCACCGCGTCTTCGCTCGATATGTTGCCCAGCCGCAGGTCGCCACGCGAGCCGAGGTAGATGTCGGTCGAGGTCGTCGGCGTCGTGCGCTGGGAACTGAGCGCGACCACGCCGGTGGCGTCGATGTTCAGGTCTTCGGGATTCGAGATGATGATCCTGTTGCCGACGATCCGGATGTCCGCGCGTTCGGCGGCGGCGAGGGCGAGGATCTGTTCGTCCGTGAGGTTCGCCGCCTGTCCTGCCGGCGGCAGGATGATCTCGGTTTCGCGGCCCGTGCCGCTGCGTCCGATGCCGCCGTTGCCCGTGATCACGGTCACATTGCGGCCGGCGATGTTCGGGTCCTCGAGGCGGATGTTGGTGTCCGAGGTTTCCTTGAGCGCACCGGCGCTCACCGAGTAACGCAGTTCGGCTTCTGTCCAGGCCGCGCCTTTCGTCAGCTTGGCCGGATCGTTGGCGACGTCGTAGGTGAACTGGAAGTTGGGGTTGTACGTGCTGCTGCCGTACTCGCGGGCACGGTCCAGCTCGAATTGCGTGATCTGCGCGTCGGTCCAGCCCTGGTGGGTGCGGTAGTAGTCGCGTTCCGCCACGGACAGCGCGAAGCCCTGGCTCGGGTTGAACGCCGTCGTGGTGTAGGACTTGTTGCCGTTCGCGTCCGTGACTTCCCGCAGGTTGCGCACGGTGCGCCAGTAGGTCTGGTACTCGCGCTCCTTCAGGTTTTCGTAGCCCTTGATGGTGGAGTCCGCCAGGGTCTTCTCGTCGCCGATCAGGCGCATCGAGCTCCACAGGTTCTGGAGCTGCGTGACCGTGCGCTCGTCGCGCGTCTCCACGGGGTTGACGTCGCGGATGCCGCCGTTGGGCACTTCGATGCGGATGTCACCACCCACCGACTCGACCTTCTCGAGCCAGAGGTCGCCGTTCACCTGGCGCAATCCGATGTCGCCCGATGCGGTCGCCTTCAGGCCGTCGCCGTCCCTGGCGCTGCCCACCTGGATGCCGAGCGGCGTGACGAGGCTGCCGATGGCACCCGCGGTCGAGCGCAGTTCCACGTGTCCGCCCTTCACGAGCGATCCGGTGTTCAGCGCGAGGATGCCGCCGTCGCTGACCAGGCGCGCATCGCCGAGTTGCGAGGTGAACTGGTCGACCCGCGCCTGGCCTTCGATCTGCGTCAGATACACCCCGCCTGCGCGGGTCTCGAGCTTGAGGGTCGTCGCGCCGGCCGCGGTGCCGGTCACGTCCACGCCGGTCGCCGCCTGGAAGCCGGAGCGGATCGCACGGTCGGCCGTGCCGATGCCCAGGTCGGCCTTGAGGTTGAGCGACTGGGTGTAGGCGATGGCCGTGGGCGAGAGCTGTTCGATGCCGCCCTGCGTGCTGGTGATCGAGGTCGCGCCGTTGCGGTTGATGATGCTGTCGCCGATATGGACGCTCTTCACCGAACTCACGTTGATCGCACCCGAGTCGTAGCCGAAGAACTCGATGCCGATGGGCACGTCGGCCCTGATGCTGTGACGATAGGTCTGGGTGACCGCCGTGTGGTAGGTCTCGGTGCTCTGGTACATGGTGGAGAAGCACAGGTCGCCCAGGCAGTCGGTGCCCCAGGAGGTCTGCACCGGTTCACCGATCTGCACGCGGGCATTGCGGTTCTGGAAGCGGTTGTACTCGAACTCGTAGGCCGGCTTCGAGGCGCCGGACGGGCCGACGTCCTCGAGGAACTCGCCGCGGATCAGCGCGATCGGATCGACCACTTCCACGTCTCGCCGCGTGGGTTGCTGCCCGGGGTCCTTGCCGAGGCCGTCGATGCCGATGGTCGACTTGCTCTGGTAGCTCTCTTTCTCCACCAGCGTGGAGCGCCTGCCCGTGACCCAGACGTAGCGCCGGTTCTCGTCCGGCTGGTACGTGGTCGAGCGCACGCGCTGGCCGTTGGCGTCGAGCGTACCCGCGGCGGCGACCTGGGACACGACGTTGGTCGGATTGCCGGCACCGTCCACCGTACGGTTGTCCACTTGGCGGATGGTGTCGCCGATGCGCGTGTAGATCGTGGTGAGCGGCGTGCTCCCATCCACGCGCTTGTCCGGTGCCGTGTCGGTGATCTTGATCGTGCCGGCGATGCCGGGGCCGACGTCGAGACGGTTGAGCGCCATCTCGTAGCCGGTCTGGTTGTCGATGCTGATGCGACCGAATCCGTCGATCGTGCGCAGCTTGCCCGAGCCGGTGCTGAAGATGTTGCCGTAGATTTCCAGGTAACCGCCCTGCACCTTGACCGGATTCACCTCGATCTTCTGGGTGGCCGGATTCCAGAAGGCAGCGATCTCGCCGTTGCCCGGCGCGACGGTGTTGAGCGCCAGCTTTCCGGTGCCGGCGTAGCCCGCGATCGTGCTGTTCAGCCCCGCGCCCAGCGTGAGCGTGCGCATCGGCAGTCCGCTCTGGATCGTGCCGTTGATGTTCAGCTTCTCGGCCGCGATGAAGATGTTGTTGCCCGCGATGATGGCGGGATTGGGCAGGTCCGGATCCACTTCGCGGGAGCCCGGCAGGCTGCTGCTGGAGCTGGCGACCGAGGTCGTGTTGAACGGATCGGTCCGGACGACATTGGTGCCGTAGGCGTTCTCGAAGTTGCGCGCGAACGTGTTGTAGTGCGCCCGCGGCGCGCCAGCCTGATGACTGAAGCCCCAGATGAACTGCTGGATGAAGTCGCCGTCGGTCCGGATGTCGACGGTCTGCGCTTCGATGCGGGCCCCGACGATCACGCTGCCGGTACTGGCGATCGCGACCGTGCCGCGGATGTTGTTGATCTCGCCGTTGAGATAGATCTCCGGATCGGGCCTCGTGTCGCCGAAGGGCGCGGTGAACGTGTTCTTCACCGAGATGAGCGGCCGCTCGGGGCTGAACGTGGTCTCCAGCGTCTGCAGGTTCGCCACGCTGCCGGGCTTCTGCCGGCCGTTGATGTCGGCATTGTTGGCGACCGCCGTGCCGTTGAAGGTCACGAAGCCGCCGGCCTCCTCGGGAATGGTGAGCTTGCCCACGCGCAGGAAGCGGTCGGAGGCGTTGTCGATCTCGATCTTGACGTCGCCGGGCGCGTGGATGGCGCCGATGCCGGTGAAGGTCTCCGCGGTGACGTTGACGTTGCCGGAACGGGCGAGGATGTCGCCGACGTTGAGGAAGTTCACCGAGATGTTCTCGCCGCCGAGGCGTGCGAGCTTGCCTTCGAGGAAGGCCTTCTCGGCGAGGAAGGCGCCCGCCACGTCGACATCGGTCCGGTACTGGTCGGCCAGTTGCTGCAGCAGGACGATGCGACGCTGGATCTCGCGTTGCAGGGACTGGTTGTTCTGCGCCTGCACGTTCACGCCGTCGCTCTGGCGCGCGATGTTGCCGAGCGCGTCGATGGTGAGGTGCTGTTCGTGGAAGATGCCCGAGCGCACGGTGCCGTTGACGATCACGTCGTTGCGCGCCGCGACGGTGGTGGAGCCGCCGTGGATATCGAGATTGACCGGGCCGCCGCCGAAAGCGCCGCTGATGGCGCTGCCCACCGCGGCGAGCGCTTCGCGATACAGGTCCTTGCCGATGCCGTAGCCGACGGCCTTGGTGAGGCCGTCGTCGGTCACCAGGTTCACGTCCCTGACGCTGCCCAGTTCCGCGCCGGTACGGATGTCCACCGTGTTGCGCTGGAGGATCTCGCCATCGGCCTGCGGGTCCGTCACGATCGGGAACGCCGTCTTGTTCCACAGGTCGGTCCGGGCCGAAACGTAGATGTCGTTCTCGGCGCCGCCGCTGTTGCGGCCCGCGAGCAGGTTGATATCGTCCATCGACCTCAAACTTGCGCCGGAGCCGATGATGACGGTATCGGCGGTACTGGCACGCGCGATCGAATTGCCTTCGGCTGCGCCGGCCAGACCGTAGGTCTTCGCGTTGGCGTTGGTCTCAATGCCGGCCGTGCGTGCACCGGCGCCGTCGGTCCCGCGGATCAGCGTGCGCGCCGCGAGGTTGATGTCGCCGACGCTCGTGAGCGTGGCGTTATCGCCTACGGCGACCCGAGCCTCGTTCGCGCGCGGTGCGTTGGGATTCTCGACGTTCTCGTAGCGGATGATCGATTCGGCGCGCGCGATGGCGATGGCACCACCCGCGTCGAGCTTGGCGCGGTCGCGCGCCTCGACGTCGTTCAGGGCGTTCAGGTCGAACCGCCCCGGCGCGTCGCGCGTGCCGGTGACCGAGACCTCGGCGCCCGTGCCGATGGTCGCAGCGGTGTCGTTCGCGACGTTGGTTTCGCTCTTGGCCGCGGCGCCGTTCAGGAGACCGCCCGAGCCGGATTCGACGTTGTAGTCGGACAGCAGCGGCTTGCGGGTACGGTTGCTGGCATTGACCGTGAGATCCTTCGTGTCCACGAGCGCGTTGTCGCCGATGGCGGATTCCACGGCTGAATGGACCCGGTTGGTCGCCCAGGCGCCGCTCAGGCCGACGGCAGCCGCGTTGACGCTGCTCGCGCGGCTGTTGACGATCGCGGTGTGATCGGCGGCGATGGCGAGGCTCTGCACGTCGATCGCCTTGCGGACGCCCGCGTCGTTGCCTTCGATCCAGGCACGCGTGGTGGTACGGCTCACCACGTCGGCGCTGGCCGCGGCACCCGAGATCAGGCCGCCGCTGCCGGACGCGGCTTCGGCATAGTCGTTGTCGACGCCGATGGCTTCGATCCGCAGTGCGCCTCCGGTGACGGTCACGCCCTTGCCGACGTGCGCCTCGGTACGAGTGGTTGCCGTCGCTGTGGATTCGTTCGATCCCAGCGCGAGCAGCAGCGAGACGCTGATGCCGGACACGGTTGCCGACTGCTTCGAGTCGCTGGCGGCGGTGATGCGGGTGCCGGCCGAAGCATCGAACAGGGTGTAGTTGGGCGTGCCCGGGTCGGTTCCCGGCAGGCCAATGGCCACGATGTTCGGCGCGTTGGCGGTACGTATCGCATCGTCGCGGTTTGCCGCCAGCTGGATGGTCTTCGCGTCGAGCGCGACGACGTAGTAGTCGACGTCGTCCGTCAGGCCGTTGATGCCGCTGCCGTTGAACTTGACCGCGGTGCCCGTGGAGAAGCCATGGTCGTTGCCGAACACCAGCGTGTTGTTGGCCCCGAGGCTCACGTTGCTGAAGCTGGGCGATGCCGGGTCCACGACGTTCGAGATCGACGGTCCGTTGCCGGTGGCGTCCGTCAGCGTGACGACGAGGGGCTGGGTGCCAGCCGGCGTCGGTGCCAGCGTCACGTCGGTGCGCGAAAGGGCCGTGGCCAGTTTCAACGTCTTCGAATCGACCACGAGGGCGAAGTAGGTGCCGTCGTTCGACAGGCCCGTGATGCCGCTGCCCTTGAACACGACCTGCTGGCCGGTGGCGAAGCGGTGATCGGAGGCGAAGGTGAGCGTGTCGCCCGTGCCGTTCACGGTGGCCGTGGCGCCGATGACCGCGGGTCGGAAGGCATCGACCAGGCTCACGCCGCCGACGGTCGCACTGCCGGTGGGGGCCACCGCGACGTCGTTGCGCACCAGGCTGGTGGTGAGCTGCACGGTGCGTGCGTCCACGACGCGGACGAAGTAGGTGCCACCGTCGGTAAGGCCGGGGATGACGGGCGCGCCGGCCGGCTGGTCGTACTTGATCTGCTGGCCGTCGGTGAACGCATGGTCGACGGTGAAGCCGAGCAGCCGCGTGTTCGCACCCGTGCCGCCAGCGATCACGCCGATGTTGGAGAGCAGCGGAGCGTCCGCCGCGGTGGTGAAGGACGCCAGTCGGGCGGCCTCCGCGCCGTAGGTCACGTAAGTGCTGCCGTCCACCTGGAGCTTGATGGACGTGGGTGACACGAACTGAACGTAGTAGGTGGCACCCGTCGTGAGCCCGGTGATGCCGGTGCCGTTGTAGACGACACGATCGCCGGTCTGGAACGGGTGGTTGCCGCCGAAGATCAGGGTGTCGGTTGCGTCGGCCACGGTCACCGTGGCATTCACCACGGAGTTCGGCACGGCGCCGAGATCGAGCAGGTTGACGCCGGACACGGTGGTGCCGCTCGGCAGGCTGATGTCGATCGCGGTACTGTTGTCCGTCTGGAGCTTGATCCGGTTCGCGTCCACGACCTTCACGTAGTAGGTCGTGTTCTGGGCCAGGCCCGAGACCCCGGATCCGGTGGAGGAATACTCGATGGCGTCACCGTTCCGGAACGAGTGCGGGGCGCCGAACACCAGCGCGCCGGTGGCATCCACGGAGACCGAACCGCGCGCGAGCACGACGTTCGTGTCCGGATGGGCCAGCGTGATGCCGGCCACCAGTCCGCTGCCCGGGAGCGTGCCGACCGCCACTTCGATCGGGTCGGGCGAGGTGAGCGAGTCCGCGAGCTTGATCGTCTTGGCATCCACCACCTGGACGAAGTAGGTGGTTCCCGTGCTGAGGCCGTTGATGCCCACACCGCGATAGACGACGCGCTGGCCGTTGGCCAGGTTGTGGTTGGCCGTGAACGACAGTGTCTTCGCGCCGCCGTCGACCACGACATTGACGTTGGCGAGCGAACTGCCGCTCCCGCTCGCATCCGTCAGGTTGATGCCGGGTACCGTGGCGGAATTGAGGTTGCGGGCGATGTCGATCGCCTGCCCTGCCAGCGCCGCATTGCGGTTGAGCGCCAGCCGGATAGTCGTCGGGCTGTCGACGATGACGTAGTACTCGCGATCGTCGGTGAGGCCATCGATGAGTGCGCCGCCTTCGGTGTCGTAGTACACGACGTCGCCGGTCTTGAAGCGGTGCTTCGAACCGAAGGTGATGGTGTTCGCACCGTCGTTCACCGAGCTCTGGCCGAAGGTCTTGCGATCCATCACGGCGAGGCTGCTGTCGTTGCCGACCCAGGCCCGCACGTCGCCGTCGCTGCGGGTGTCGCTGCGGGTGGCCACCGCACCGAACAGCACGCCGCCGGCACTCGCCTGCGCATCGGAGGTCGCTGCGTTGCGGCCGCCGGGTCGGACTTGCGAGGCGCTCACCGAGATGTTGCGCGCTTCGACGGTGTTGGTCGTTCCGATGTTGGCGGTGACGGTCGGTGCCGCACTCGCGCTCGAGATCGAGGCGCCGATGGCGGCCCCCGCGCTGACGCTGGCGCCGATGGCGGATGCGTTCGCGCTGGCTGCGCCGGTCGCGCTGGTCGTCATGCCTTCGTTCACGTCGACATCGACGCTCGCGCCGGTACGCGCGGCGATGGTCGGGTCGGAGATCGCGTCGGCCACCGCCCCGCTGCCGGAGAAGAGCAGGCCCGCGGCGCCCGCACGCGCGAAGGCGGCGGTCTGGTCGTCGCTGTCGGCGAGCACGGTGAGGCTGCCCACGGTGGTGTTGGCCGCCTTGCCGATCTGCGCGTTGTCGCCGATCTCGGCCGTGGTGGTGCCGTTGGACTTTGCCCGTGCCAGCGAACCGCCGAGCGCCACGCCGCCGACCGCACCCCCCCAGGCCTCGGATTCGATGTCGGTGTTGGTTTCGGCCCGGACCGTGACGGCGTCGGCTTTCTCGATCCGGGTGGGGTTGCCGGCACTGCTGCCCGCGATGCGGGCGGTCGCGTTGTTCTGGACGTCCAGGTAGGCCACGGCGGCGCCGAGGCCGACGGCGCCGGCCGCACCGGCGTAGGCATCGATGGCGGAACCGAGCAGGTTGCCGGTGGCCGATACCGTGATGTCGTCGCCCGATTTCAGCACCGCGCCCGCGCCCACTTCGGCGATGGCATTGTTGCGCACGTTGGCGAAGCCTACCGCGCCACCCAGGCTGGCCAGCCCGCCGGCCGCGGCACCAGCCGTGATGTTCACTTCGGAACTGTCGGTGGCGCTCACCACGATGTCGCCGACGGTCGATACGTCCGCAGCGGTGCCGATGGAAGCCTTGATGGCGTTGTCCACGCTCGCCGTGGAGCTGAAGTCTTGCGATACCGACAGCGAGTTGGTCTTCGCGTCGCTGGCGCTCTTCGCCCGCGAAGCCTGGCTGGAATTGCCCAGAACGCCCTTCAGCTTGCTGCCCGAGATCTGCTCGGTGACGGCACTGCTCGTGTTCTTGGACTCCGTCGCCGCATCGCCGGAGATCGTCGCGCCGATGTTGATGACCGACACGGCGCCCTGCACACCGACGATGCCGCCACCGACCGCGGCGACGATCGAGTCGGCCGACTTGGTGGAGGTCGCGGTCACGCTGACGTCGCGACCCGCATCCACCTCGACGCCGTCGCCGATGCTGGCAGCCGTCGTGCTGCGGATCGTGGTCACGTCGATGGACGCGCCTATGCCGGCGATGGCGCCCACCGAAACCGCGCCGAGCTTCGCCTCGGTCGTGGCGACGTCGGTCGCCCGTACGGTGACGTCCTGCGTAGCGGTGGCGAATGCAGCATCCTGGTTGATCAGGGTGGTGCCGCCGTTGCGTTCGTCGATCAGCGCCTGCGTGGTGTTCTTGACGCTGTTGACCGTCACCGCGCCTCCGGCACCGAGGTAGCCGCCGAGATTGCCGCTGGCCGCATAGGTGATGAGATCGGTGAAGCCGTCCGCGCTGACCAGGGTGGTTCCCTTGGCGGCAGCGTCCACGTTGGTGAGCCGCGCGGTTGTTTCGTTGCTGACCGAGGTCACCACCACGGAACCGCCCACGCCGGCCACTCCGCCGACGGAGACGTTGCCCGCGAGGGCGCCCAGGCGCGTGCCGTTCTCGAGAATGCCGAGCCGCACCTCGTCGTCCGCCACGACCCGCAGGTCGCCGTCGCTGCGCAAGGTGGAACCCGAGACGTAGGCTTCGTTGACGCCGTCGATGATGAGCACGCCGACCGAACCGGCCACGCTGACGGTGCCCGCCGCCGCACCACTGATCACCACCGAGTTGACCCGCTCGCGCGTCAGCGATTCGACCGCGATGCTGGAGCGTGCCTTCACGTCGTTGCTGTTGCGGATGTAGGCGCGAGTGGTGTTGGTGAGGATGGACGTGTCGAGCGTGGCACCGACACCCGCCGCGCCGCCGAATGCGAGGCCGCCGGCCTTCACGTCGATACCGGTGCTGTTGTATGCCTTTACCTGCACCGTCTGCAGCGCATCGGCACCGGCGTTGTTCGCGTTGATGGTCGCCCCGTCTACGTACGCGAGCGTTTCGTTCTCCACGGTCGTGACCGAAACCGTTGCGGCCAGGCCGACGGCGCCGCCGCCGGACGCGTTGGCGGTGATGACGTCCACATCGTCCGTGGAGCGGGCGATCACGCCCACGCCGCTGAGCGATGTGGTGCCCGTACCGGCCGCGTTGGGCACGCTGATGGCACCCTTGCCAAGCCCGGTGACCGATGCGCCGTCCGCGATGTACGCGCGGGTCGTGCCCGTCAGGACGTTGACTGCCGCCGAGCCGCCGAGCCCGACCGCGCCGCCGATGGAGATGGTCCCGCCATAGACGTCCGTGTTGTTGTTCGAGTCGGCCGTGACCGCCACGCTGTCGTCCGCCGTCGCGCTGCCGCCCGAGATGAACGACTCGGTGGTGTTGTCGAGCAGGTTGATCGCGGCCGAGCCGGCAATGCCGACGGCGCCACCGCCGGACCCGCCGGCGGAGATGGTCGAGATCGTGGAGGCCGATTCCGATGCGAGTGCGATGCTCCCCAGCGTGGAGGTGAGGGTGGCGCCCGTGCTGGAGGCGCGGATCGTGTTGGCGATGTCGTTGTAAGCCGCGGATGCGCCGACACCGACGTCGGCGGCGATGGCCACCTGTCCCGCCGCGGATTCGATGGTGGACGTGTCGCGGGCATTGAGGATGACGCCGTCGCGACCAGACACCGTGGAGCCGGTGCCGACCACGACCTCGGTGGTATTGCGGATGAAGTTGATCGACGCTCCGCCGGCGATGGCGGTGCTGCCCGAGGCGGCGATGCCGGCACCGAGGCTGCGGATGGTGGCCGTCGAAAGGGCGGACATGTCCACCAGGCCTGCGCTCGAAGTAGCGGTAGCGTTCGCGATTCGGGCACGTGTGAGGTTGCCGATCTCGTTCGTCGCCACGGCGGCACCGAACGCGCCGCTGCCGGCACCGGCGGCGGAGCCGGCGATGGATTCGATGGTGGAGCTGTCGGTGGCCGCAAGCGTGATCGCACCGGTCGCGGTGGCCTGCGCTCCGTTGGAGATGCGCGACTCCGTCATCGTGTCGATGTCGTTGAGGGACACCGAGCCGCCGAGCGCGAAGCTGCCGGCGCCGGTGCCGGCCGCGGCGATCGACTGGATGGTGGACGACGAACCCGCCGTCAGGGCAACGCCGCCGGCCGTGGCGGTGGCACCCGAACCCGCGCCGTCGAGATAGACAGCTACACCCTTCGTGCCGTCGCCGATGTCGTTCTTCGCGACCGACGCGCCGGCCGATGCCGTGCCTGCACCGGACACCGCACCTGCCAGCGATTTGATGGTGGACGTGTCGCCGGCGGTGAGCCCGATGCCGGTGTTCGCGCGGAGCGTACCGGCGCGCGTCCCGTCCGCGCTACGGGCGGCGAAGGCCTCGACGGTGTTGTCGATGGTATTGATGGAGGCGGCACCCGCGAGCGCCGCGTTGCCGGCACCTGCTCCGGCGGCGGAAGCCGACCGGATGGTGCCCCGGGAAATCGCGGACAGGTCCACGCGACCGGCGGTCGACTCGACCGAAGCTCCCCTCACGTACGCCGTGACGGTGTTGCCGATCGTGTTGTAGGCGGCGGCAGCGCCGGCCGAGACCTTGCCGCCACCGGCAACGGCGCCGGCGAGCGAGTCGATGGCGGAGGTATCCGATGCCGCCAGCCTGATGGCACCGTCGGATGTGACCACCGCACCGTCTTCGATGCGGGCCGACGTCGTATTGCCGATGTCGTTCAGCGTTCCGGTGGCCGCGACACCCACCTTGGCGGCGCCCGCGCCGCCCACGGCGATCGCCTGGATGGTGGCATTCGTCGTGGCGGTGAGGTCGAGCGTGGCGTCGCCGTCCAGCGGCGTGCCGCTCACGTAGGCCAGTACTTCGTTGCCGATGTCGTTCCAGGCGAACGAGGCACCGAAGCCGGCATTGCCGGTGGCGATGCCCACGCCGCCCGTGATGGACTGGATGAGCGAAAGGTCGGTGGCGGCGATGGTGATCGCGCCATTGGCGGTGCTGCCGGTCGCCGTCTTCTTGCCGCTCAGATAGGCACGCGTATCGCTCGCGATGTCGTTCTTCGAGAACGCGGCAGCGGCAGCCATGTTGCCGCTGCTCGCCCCGATCGCGGCGGTCACCGCGAAAATGTCGTTGTCGCTGGTGGCGCTCAAGCCCAATGCGCCGGTGACATCGATATCCGAGTTGGTGATGCGCGCTTCGGTCTTGTTGCCGATGGTGTTGATACCGACCGAGGCGCCGAAGCCCGCCTTGCCGCCGAAGCTCAATGCGCCGGCGACGGCGGTGATCGAGCGCTCGTTCTTGGCGGACACGCCGAGGCTGCCGCCATCGACATCGGAGTTGTTGACGTAGCTTTCAGTTTCGTCGTCGATCGTGTTGAGCGAAACCGACCCGGCCACGGCAATGCGACCGGCACCGGCGCCGCCGGCGGTGATCGCCAGGATGCTGCCGTCAGACTTGGCATCGATGACGATGGTCGACGTGCCGGTCGCAGGCCGCGTGACGGTCACGCCGTCCAGGTAGGCACGCGTGTTGTTCGCGAAATCGTTCATGCTGAACGAACCCGCGATACCGTTCGACTGCTGGCTGGTGGAGATCGCGACGGCGCCGGAAACGGCCCGCAGCGTGGCGGTGTTCTGCGCGGTGATCGTCAGCAGGCTGCCTGGTTCGAGCTGCACACCGCCGTCGGCGTAGGCGAGCGTGTCGCCCTGGATGCGGTTGACCGACGCATCGCCCGCGAACTGGATCCCCGACTTGCTCTGCTGGCCGGTATCTTCACCCGCGGCCTTGGGTTCGTCCTTGCCTTTCACTGCGGCTGCGAGCGAGTACGCACCGATCTCGTTCTCGGACTTGGCGTTGATCGCGATGCCGCCCACCCCGCCCGACTTGCCGGTCGGCGCGTCGATCGAGCCCGGCGCATTGCCGATGAACGCCTTGGTGTCCGCGTCGATCTTGTTGAGCGATACGGTGAAGCCGATGCCGATGTTTGCACCCTTGACCACGCCGCCGGCGACGTTGATGTCGCGCACGTTGCCGGTGGACTTGACCGTCAGCCTGCCGCCCGCGTCGACCGTAGCGCCTTCGTCGATGTACGACACCGTGTCGCTCACCAGTTCGGTCATCGCGAACGCGCCCGACACGCCGAACTTCTCCGCCGCACCGCCGGAGATCGTCATGTTGAAGAGCTTCTGCGTGCTCAGGGCCTCGACCGTGATATCGCCCGCTGCCGCGACGTCCGCACCGTCGGCAATCCAGGCTTGCGCATCCGAGATCGACTTGATGCCGCTGTAGGAGCCGCCGAGTCCGGCCTTGCCGCCGCCGGTGCCGCCGCTGACCGGCGTGGTGGAGAGCAGGTCCATCGAGAACACGCCGACGATGTTGATGGTCTCGAGGATGTTCTCGGCCTTGACGTTCAACGCCTGAGCCGCGTTGCGATAGGCGGGGTCCTTGTTGATGCGTCCGGTGCTGCCGATCCAGGCGTGCGGGCTGTTGTCGGCGGTGACGATGTTCACGCTGCCGGCGATGGCGAGCTTGCCGCCTTCCTCCGCGGCGCTCGAAGCGGAGCGCACGTAGGTGGTGAACAATTCCTGGACGATGCCTTCGAAGTCGGTCGCGTAGTTCTTGATGCCTTCCCAGACGGACTCGGGTACGAAGGCGTTCAGGTCGAATGGATTGGGGATGTCGGTCTTCGCGTACACGTCGACCAGGTTGCCGGCGGAGACGTCGCCGTCGATCCACGCGTTGGCGCGATTGCGGAAGTCACCCACGGCGACCGCGCCGGCGATCGTGGCTTTCGCGTCCTCGGCCTCGGCACCCGCACGCAGGCGGAACTGGTCCTCGATGGTGGCGTGCACCTCCACCTTGTCGCCGGAGCGCACGATGGCTCCCGGTGCGATGGAGGCGTTGGTCGTGTTGGTGGCGTCGGCGTAGGCGACGGCGGCCGACACGTCGATGGAGGAGGACTCGGATTGCGCGTCCTTGTCCTTGCTGTTCAGCGCATTCTTGATCGGATCGATCAGGCCCGAGATGGCGCTCTTGGGCTCGGCGGCGGCGGAGGTCTGGTTGTCGGTCTTGGTGTCGGCGAGCACCGAGATCGCGCCGGGAATCGTGACCGAGGCGCCGAGCGTTGCGGTGGCGTTCGACTTGAGCCAGCTGATGGAGATGGCCGCGCCCTTGGAATCGCCCACCAGTTCGAGCGGCTCGGCGGCGGTCTCGATGGTGTTGGTATTGGTGGCGCCGATCTTGAGGCTGGCACCATTGACGATCGCACCGGAGGCGACCGTCGCTTCGGACGTGGTGGTCGTGTCGCTGATCGCGATGTTCGCGCCGGGCAACGATTGGCCCAGCCCGATGGCTTTCGCCTCGACGGTGCTTTCCGCGTTCGCCTGCACCGTGACCGCGCCGGCCGACCTGACGGTCGCACCGCTTTCCACCGTGGTCCTGGCGTTGGCGTCGGTCTTGGCGTAGGTGACGGTGGCGATGATGCCGCCGGCGGAAATCTTGTTCTCCGACTTGGCGGTGGCGCTGATGGTGACCGCGCCGGCGCCGTCGATGTTCGTGCCGCTGCCGATCTTCACCTCGGCCTTGGTGTCGACGAAGGAGATCCCCGCGAGGCCGGAGAGCTTCAGCACGCCCATGTCCGAGAGCGTCTCGGTGAAGGCCGTGTCGTTGAGCGTCGTGGCCTTGGTGGTGTCGGCCACCGCCTTGACGTCGATCTTGCCGCCCTTGATCGTCGCGCCGAACAGTTCGATCTTCGCGTCGGCGTTGTTGTTGCGATAGGGCAGGAGATCGATGGGCGTGAACGAGGCGCTCGACGTGGCGGTGAGCGCCACGTCACCGGCGATGAACGTGTTGCCGCTGGTGTTGATCGCATGGGCGAGCAGCATCGAACCCGATTGCATCGTGATCTTCGGCGCCTCGAGCGTGAGGCTGCCCGAGTTCCCGGTCGAGACCGCGGTCAGGTGGTTGGCCCCGGTGTCCGGGCCGCCGACGGCGCGCGTGGACAGGATCACGCCGGTACCGATGGTGATGGAGCCCGTGGCGAGGATCTTCAGGTTCCCGCCCTGCGTGAAGACGTTGGTGGCCTGCGTCTTGTCGGCGGGGGAGGTGCCGATGTCGAGGAACTCGGGATCGATCAGGATCGAGCCGGCCAGCCCGTTGGCTGCCGTGACCAGGAAGCTGCCGCCGTCGATCGCCACGCGCGTGCGACCGCTGAAGTCGATGAAGCCGCCGTCGCCGGAGATTTCGCCGCCTCGTGCATCGAGGCGGGCATTGCCGCGCAGGATCGCTTCCTGGTCGGCCCAGGTTCGCACCTCGCCTCCGCCGGAATTGCTGCCGCGCCCGCGCGCGGAGACCACGGCATTCTCGGAGATCTCGAGACGGTTGCCGGCGCGCATCGTGACCTTGCCGCCGTCGAGATTGTTCGCACCTTCCGAGGCCACCGTGCCGGTGTTGGTGATGTCGTTCGAGGCGAGGATCTCGATCACGCCGTTCTCGACGCGGATCGTGTCGGCGTTCCGGAGGCCGGCGACGTTCACCACGTCGCTGAAGTCCACCTTCACGTGCTCGTAGGCGGCGCCGGACAGGATCGATCCGCTGTTGATCACGTTTGCCGCAAGGATGCGCACGTCGGTGCTGGCGTTGATCCGGCCTTGTACGAACACGAGGCCGCTCTCGCCGATGGGCACCTGACCTGTGAGCACCCGTGCCGTCGCGGCACCGTTGGGCAGGCCGCTCGCGTCGAAGAACGAGTCGGTGAACCCCTTGGTCGGCGTGATCAGCGTGAGCGCGCCCGCGTTGATGACGCCTTCGCGCCCGACGATGATGCCGTGCGGGTTCAGGAAGAAGACGTTGCCGCCGATGTTGCCGCCCTGGACGGTGTTGAGGATGCCGTCGATGCGGGTGGTCTCGCCGTGGATCAGGTTGATCAGGTTCGACGCGGCCTGCGGCACGTGCAGGTTGACCGTGTTGCCGCTCCAGACGTCGAAGCGCTGGAAGGAGTTGAACGCGTTCGCACCGATGATCGATGCCGTGGTCACGTCGGTGACCTTGCCCTGGACCGAGAGGCTCGTGGCCGTCTGGCCATCGGGCACGATCTGCTGGGCGGTGCTCCAGGCTGGATGGAAGGCGAAGGCCGCGGCGATCGCGGCGGCACACGGGTTGAGGCGCAAACCGCCGAACGCTTCGAATTCCATTTCTGGCTCCTGCGGGGCCCGTCGCGGAGGGTGCGCGGACTGCCCATCGTGTTGTTGTGGAGACAACCTCGCCTTGCGGCGCGTTGCCTCGTCGCGGCGTTGAATCCGCCTTCTGTTGACTCCCCCCAACTGCCTTTGAACCGATTACTTCGCGCCCTGCCGGGGATTCGAGCTTGCCGGACGTGCCGGTCCGCCGATCCGCTGTTTGACTCGACTATAGCGGGCGTGTCGTCTCATGGCAACGCCTACAGTTGTTAGTTTTGGAGGCCCATGGAATATGTGGCAACCGTATGTTTATATGATTGTTAGTATCAAAAACAGGGGATACGAAAACATCAAGAAGTGTTAGATTTTCCGTCAGCACTGTCCGCTGCCACCAGATTTCTCGGCTTCCAGGCGGACAGGCGAGCCCGAACCCGGCCGGTCGCGAGGTCGACCTCCCCGGTGGCGCGAAATCCGGCGATCGGTCACGATTCCGGCCATCGTTGCCGGGCAGATCCGGATCGCAACCAACTTTCAGAGGAACGAAGATGCGTTCACTGCTCGTGCTGGGCGTGGGCATGCCCGCGATGGTCGCGTCCATGCTGGTCCATGGGGCCGATTGGGACCACGATGCCAACATCGAGTCCGCCGTGAGTGAACTCGTGACCGCGTACCGGCAGGACGGCATGGTGGGCATCGAGAAGCTCGTCGCCAACTGCTACGCCGCCATCGAAGCCGCTGATGAGGGAGACGCACAACTTCGCCAGCTGGAAACCTGCGCCAGCATGGACTTCGCGGCCTATCGCGTCGACCGGAGCAGGGCGGCGGCCGAAGGGCGCGCGATTACCGCCTATTTTTCGGCCGAGCTGATCATGGGCCGCATGGGCCGGTTGTCGACGTTTCTCGAGACGCCGACCGTGGAAAACCAGGTGCTGCGTGCCTGGTCGCGCGCGGCCACCGATGCGCTGGAGCGCGCCGGTCCCTTGTGAACGAGGCCGAACCTCAGACGCAGGGCGCGTCGCCCGGCACGGTCTGCGGCACCGTCGCCGCCCGCACGGCGGCCTTGCGCAACGTCTCGCAAAGCTGGCACCAGCGGCCTTCGATCGCCGAGTCGATGCCATAGAAGTTCGGTGGGATCTGCGTGGGCGATACCTCCGCGCCGCACAGTGCGCTCTCGGGGCACGGCGCGGGCGAGAAGTGGAATTCGTAGCCTTGCGGCAGCGACCGGACGCCGACGATCAGTTCCGGAATGGGCATGGACGAGCGTTCTGGGACGGGAGGCATGGCTCTTAGTCTAACCGTTGCCGCCTTCGGTTCGGTGCGCGTAAGCGACACTCGATTCCACGGGCGGGTCACGGCGCGAGCGCACCGAACCCGTCTACCTCGATCAGGAGCGGGTCGTCTCTTCACCTCCCGGGCTCTCGGCTTGCCAATCGGTGCGCCTGGGCACATCCTCGTCACTCCCACGCACCGCGATCCCGAACCGTTCGATAACCGCTGCCGTGACTGCATCCCATGCTGCCCGATCGGCGATCGACGAACCGCGCATCGTCATCCTGGGTGCCGGCATGTCCGGGCTCTGCATGGGAATCCGGCTCGCGCAGGCGGGCATCCGTTCGTTCACCATCCTCGAAAAATCCGCGCGCCTCGGCGGCACGTGGTGGGACAACACCTACCCGGGGGCGCAGTGCGACGTCCGTTCGCATCTGTATTCGTTCTCCTTCGCGCTGAACCCTGACTGGTCCCGCGTGTTCGCGCCGCAGCGCGAGATCCTCGGGTACATGGAGCGCGTGGCCGAGCGCTGGTCCCTGGGAGCGCACATCCGTTTCAATACGGAACTCGTCGCCGCGCACTTCGACGAATCGCGCAACGGGTGGTCGTTGCGTACACGGGCCGGCGACACGCTGGACGCCGAGGTGCTCGTCTGCAGTACCGCGCCGCTCAGCGAGCCGCGCATGCCCGACATTCCCGGGCTGGAGAGTTTCGGCGGCAAGGTCATGCACACCGCCCGCTGGGATCACACGTACGACGTGACCGGCAAGGATGTGGCGGTGATCGGTACCGCCGCGAGCGCCGTGCAGGTCATTCCGAAGATCGCGACCCAGGTGCGCCGCTTGCACGTGTTCCAGCGCACCCCGAACTGGATCGTGCCTCGGCCGGATCGGGAGTATCGAACATGGGAGAAAGCGCTGTCGCGCGTGCCGCCGTTCGGGCGCCTGCGGCGGTGGTTCAACTACTGGATGCAGGAGCGCAACCGGCTGGGCTTCAACGCCGGCACGCGCATCGCGCAGATGGTCGAGCATCTGGCGGCATCCCATCTGCGCCGGCAGATCCCGGATCCGGAGCTCGCCGCGAAGCTGCGGCCGACCTATCCGTTGGGCTGCAAGCGTGTGCTGCTATCCAACGACTTCTATCCCGCGCTGACCCGTCCGAACGTCGAACTCGTCACGACGCCGATCGCGCGCATCGAGCCCGACGGCATCGTCACGGCTGACGGCCACCGGCGCGCGGTCGACGCCATCGTCTGCGCGACCGGATTCGACACGCTGCATCTGCTCGGCACGATCGACGTCCGAGGCCTCGGAGGTCAGGCGCTCGCCGCGACGTGGAGCGATGCACCGCAGGCGTATCACGGCGTCACCGTCGCAGGGTTTCCGAACCTCTTCCTCCTGCTGGGCCCGAACTCGGGCACCGGCCACACGTCGGTGCTGCTGTATGTCGAGGCGCAGGTGGACTACGTGCTGCGTGCCTTGCGCGAATTGCGGACGTGCCGCAGGCACTGGCTCGCAGTTAAGCCGGCGGCGATGCGAGAACACAATCGCGAGTTGCGGGCTCGCCTTGCCACGACCGTATGGGCCGGCTCGTGTTCGAGCTGGTACAAGAATGCCGCCGGGCATATCGCTGCGATCTATCCGGGGTACTCGTTCCAGTACATGCGGGAGATGCGTCGATTGGGGTTCGACGAATACGACCAGGGCTGAGCGACGCCCGCCGCCCGTTGGTTCGGTAAGGAAAGTCCTTTGCGGACTGGTTCACGCAGGACTAGCATGGCGGAAAAGACGAAAAGACTTTGTAGGGATAGTGCATTCGGGGGATCGAATGTCGATTTTTTTGACACATTTGTTGCGCCAGGAGACTGCAATGAAAACCCTCGCTATCCGTAAAGTGTGCCTGGTCTGTGCCCTGGTATTGGGGTTCAGCGCCCATGAGGCCGGTGCCGTGACGCAGGCCGTGACCCTCAATGTCCTGAATTCGGCCGTCACGCTGTTCGACCCCTTCGATGCCGGCGACAACCTGCGTCTCGACACCCTGGTCACTTCCGGACCCGGGTCGTTTTCCCAGACGGTGACGTTCACGGTCGGCCCGTCCATCAGCGCCTTGGTGGGCTCGGCAGCATGGGAAATTTCGACTGCCACGGGCACAGGGCCGAGGCTGATCGGCGTGAATATCGACATCTTCAATTCAGCCAACACTCTGGTCGCATCCGACACATTCGCGGGCGTACTGGCCGGATTCGCGCTTTCCACTTTCGCCGCGCCCATCGGTCCGGGGACCTACAAGCTCGTTGCCACCGGCACGGCGGTGCGCGACGCGTCGCTGGATGTATCGCTGAGCTTCACTGGCACGCCGACACCCGTACCCGAACCGGAGACCTACGCTCTGCTGCTGGCCGGCCTCGGTCTCCTGCGTCTCGCGACGACCCGCAGAAAGCACTCGATTTCCGTATAGGCGGCGTCCTGCGGTCCGCAACGGCCCTCCCTCAAGGAGGGCCGTTGTCTTTGGTGGCACCCACTGTCCGGTTCCCGCGACGGGAATTCAAAGAGCTGCGTTGGGACTCTCGAGTCGCCCTAGAGCCCGCGCAAGGGCCCGAAGAAACCCACGATCCGCTCGATCCGCGTGCCGTCGGACGACAGTTCCGCGATGTCGATCCCGTCCGGCAATGCGGTGCCGTCTGCCTGGACCACATGCCACGCGAATCGGGCGATGCCGTGATGGACGTCGACCGCGCTGGTACGCACCACCCTGGCCCCGGGACGACGGGCAAGAACCGTCGCGATGTGCGCCAGCAGTGCCTCGGCCGAGGGCGCATGGACGGTCGGGTCCGTGTACGTCGCGCCAATGGCCCAGACGCCGGCGAGAAGGCGCGCTCTCTGGTCGGCGCTCGGGTCGTTCCACACCGCGCAGTAGCGATCGATGAGGTCGACTACGGGACCGGTCTCGGTCGGTGCTGCCATGGGCTCTCCGAATGTGGGGCGCAACGTCCTGTCGGCAGAGGATACCGTGTTCCGCAGCCTCCTCGGCGCGCGTGGAGGGCGGCCTACCGCAGACTGCCGACCGAAGCCTCCCAGTTCTGGCCGTCGAACTTCACGATCTCGATCTTCCGGCTGATGCTCTCGAAGTCGTCCAGGCACCGCACGTTCACGGTGTACAGGTGAGGGGCCGACCGAGGATGCGTGAACGTATGGATGCCGCACACGGTGCAGAAATGATGCTTCGCCAGCATCGTCCCGAACTGGTACGTGCCGAGGTGCTCGCCCCCCGATAGCAGGCGGAAGTTTTCCGGTGCGACACGGATATGGAGGATGCCCTTCTTCGAGCAGATCGAGCAGTTGCAGTCGGTGACTCTCTCGATGACGGCATCGATCTCGAAGCGGATATTTCCGCAGTGACAACTGCCGAGGTGGCGGGGCATGGCCGACTCCGTTCTCGCGTGTCTAGGCAAAGGAATAGGGACCCGGGTAGGTTCCGATGTAGCTCGTATGGCTGACCAACCCGTGTGCGGGATCCCACAGATGCAGCATGCATGCGGGCGGCCCCATGAACGATTGCGGCGCGGCTCCGGGGCTCAATTGCAGGGCGATCTCCGTCGTCGTGCTGGGGCAGGTGGACACCAGAGTGCCGGCCCAGCGCCGCGTCATGGGTCGGTGTACGTGGCCGCACAGCACCGCCTCGATGTTGGTGAAGGAGCGAAGGACATCTCCCAGGGCATCGGCTTCGAAATAGCGATACTCGTCCATGTACGGAATGCCGGAAACGAAAGGAGGGTGATGCATGATCACCAGCGTGGGCTTGCGCGGATTCGCTTCCAGCACCGATCGCAGCCAGCTCAACCCCGCGGGATCCACGTGGCCATGGTGCCGACCCGGCACCGTCGAATCCAGCGCAACGATTCGCACGGGATGCTCGTCGATGCAGTAGTGGAGTGGCCCCTGGGCGGGCAGGTACGCATGGTCGGCGAACGTGGCGCGGAAGTTCTCCCGGTGATCGTGGTTGCCGGGAATGACGAGGTGCGGAATCGTCAACGCTCCCAGCAGCTCGAGCACCATGGCGTACTCGTCGGGATGTCCTTCATCCACGAGATCGCCCGTCAGCAACACCAGGTCGGGCTTGCGATCGAGAGCGTACAAGTGCTCGATCGCTTCGGTGAACATGCGATTGGAGTCCGCGACGCCCTTGTACAACTGACCCCGGGGGCGGACGTGTATGTCGGAAAGCTGGGCGATCAGCACGGCGAGTCCCGGTGGTTTTCAGAGCGCATTCTTCCGTCGCAAGCGGTATAGCGCAAGGCACGCGACGATCGACGGCAACCATACCCATAGCATCTCGGACAGCAATACGACGATGCCGCGATGGTCCAGGAAACGGCGAATGCTGATCGGGGAGACCTGGATCACCTGCGCGGGAAAAAACAACCGTGCATCCGAGAACGGCCAGAACAGCGCGATGCCGAGCCCCCCGGTCGTGAGCATGTCGAGCAGCCCGTGCGACGCCGTCGCGACCAGGATGAAAAGGAAAGCAGTCCGGCGCGTGGCGAGTAGCTGCGGAGCCATCAACGCTGCGAAAGACGCCATCACGACCGCAAACATCAGCGAATGCGTGGCACCGCGGTGACCGAACTGATCGGAGTACGCGATGCCGAACCGGAAGGCGATCACGTCCAGGTCTGGAACGGCACACGCCACGACGCCGAGGACGAGGAGCCGAGTGGAGACGATACGCGTTCCCAGCCCGAGACCGATCGCCAGCGGCACGGCCGGGTGGGTCAGGATCGTCGGCACTGTCGCTGCGCCAGCATCGTCATGATTCGATCGTAAGCGAACCCTCCGGAAGCGGCAAAGGGGTATCGTGGCGTCCGTTTCGAATCAGGAGGGAGACATGATCGCCGTGATCTTCGAAGTCATTCCGCGCGAGGGACAGAAGGATGCCTACCTCGGCGCGGCCGCTTCCCTGCGCACCCATCTCGACGGAATGGACGGGTTCCTGTCCATCGAGCGATTCCAGAGCCTCACCCAGCCCGGCAAGCTGCTGTCGCTCTCGTTCTGGCGCGACGAGGAGGCGGTCAAGCAGTGGCGCAACCTGGAAGAGCATCGGCAGATGCAGAACGCCGGACGGCACCGCATGTTCGCGGACTATCGCCTGCGCGTGGCCGGCGTCATCCGCGACTACGGCATGAACGACCGTACCGCTGCTCCTGACGATTCGAAGGCGCTGCACGGCTGACGCCGCGCGCGTCAGGCAGCCTGGGTGACGATGCTCTTCAGGCGCTGAAGCTTCGGCGACACCACGGGCACCGTGAGCATGGTGCTTGCCACGGCCATCAGCAGCAGCGCCGTGAACGTCTCGCTGGTGATGACGCCCTTGTCCAGGAGGATGTTGGCGAAGATGATCATGATCAGCGCCTTGGTCTGCAGCAGCCAGCCGACGATGGACGCTTCGCCCGGCTGCCACTTGAGAATCCTCCCCGCGATCCGGACGCCGAGCAGTTTTCCGCTGACCGACGCGACGAGCAGCACGGCCGCTGCCAGGAAAACCGCTTCGCCGCCCACGCTCCAGTTGGTCCTCAACCCCGTGCTCAGGAAGAAGACCGGCATCACGACCAGCAGCACATGATGGCGCAACGAGTCCATCTGCTTCTGGTCGAACCAGTCGCCGTCCATCACCGCGCCCGAGAGAAACGCCCCGACCATGAAATGCAGCCCGGACCAGTCCGCGCCGAACGCGCACAGCGCGAGCCAGATCAGGCCCACGTACCATCGGTCCCGCTCCGGCAGCCTCACCATCAGTTTGCGGAATCCGTAGCTGCACAGGGCGAAGGCGAGGAGGAATGCGCCTTGTTTGCCCACGCGTTGCCAGTCCATCAGGATCAGGGCCAGCACGCCCCAGATGGCGACGTCGTCCAGGCTCGCATAGCGCAGGATGCGCTGACCGATGGCCTGCCGCAGGATCTCCAGCTTTTCCATGAGCAGGATCAGGATGGGCAGCGCGGTGACCGCGCACGCCATCCCGACGCCGAGCACGAACTGCCACTGCATCGCGTTCGGTCCGATCCAGCCGTCGTACATCGCGAGGCCGCCCGCGACGAGACTGCCGAGAGCGAGCGGCGTGGCGAGCGCGAGGCCGGCGGTGATGGTGCTCTCCCGCCGGTACTGCCAGGCTTTCTTCAGGTCGAGTTCGATGCCGGCGATCCATACGAAGATCATCACGGCCCACCACGCGATGCCGTTCAGCGATTGCACCACCGGCTGCGAGAACACGAAGGCGTAGTAGTCGGGGAAGGCTTTCCCCAGGATGCCGGGACCGAGCAGGATGCCGGTGATGATCTGCACGACCACGAGCGGTGCGTAGTAATCGGTCTTGCCGATTCGCCAGATCAGGTACGGGACGGTGAAGATGAGGCCGATCGCGATCAGGAAGACTTCCGTGGTGCTCAGGCCGCTGTGCATGGAGGCGTGTCGAAAGTGGAGAGTGGGTGACGGCGCGGGCTCTCAACCCGCGGGAATGACCTCTCGGGCCCACGCCGGCACCCTGGTGAAGAAGACGTGGAATCCTTCCGAGAAACTGGCCATGTCGAAGCCATGGTCACGAGCGATCTGCTCGAGGCTGCTGCGGGAAAACAGGCTGATGTGGCCGTTGCGGGGGGATGCGTACCACCAGCTCAATCGCTGGTCCGGCTGGATGTGCCCGTCCGACACGACCGTCGAGAACAGCAAGAGACCATCGGGGGCCAGCAACGATCGCAACCGAGCCATCAATCCCGGAACGTCGGGTACGTGCTCGAAGACCTCGAAGGCCGTGATCAGGTCGAACGGCCCGAGCCGTTCGACGGTGACGTCCCGGTTCACGAACGGATCGTAGGACGCGGACTGCCACCCGGCGTCTTGCAAGGCCTGCGAGAGCACGCCGCTGCCGCCCCCGTAGTCGAGGTGCCGGATCGAACGGGCGCGATCCGCGAACATGGAAACCAGCCAGGCGGCGTTGGCCCGAGGCCTGCGCTCGACGTAGTCCGGATCCACCAGGATGTATTCGTCGTTGTAGATCCGTTCTTCGAATGTCTCCAACGGCCACGCCATGAGCTCGGGCGCGAAACAGAATCCGCATCGATCGCACAGCGTGTACTCGATCGGGATTCCCGAGAGCTCCAGGGGTGGCCCCTTGGCGTCTTCGCACGACTTGTTGAAGTCCACGACGTCCAGGAACGACGACGTTCCGCCGCAGACAGGGCAGGGCAACGTCTGATCAGTCGGCAATGCGCTCAAGTGGAATATCTCACCGCTGCGCGCGCTCGAGCCTTGTCCGCTTCTTCCTCGCGATTCCGCGGCGGCGCGCTGGTCTGGAGCGAAGCCATGAGCGTTCTCGAGACGGCTTCGATGCCGTCGACCGCCGCTTGGAAAGCCGCCTCGTTGGCCTTCGACGGCTTGCTGAAGCCCGTGACCTTCCTCACGAACTGCAGCGAGGCGGCGCGAATCTCGTCGTCCGTCACGGGTGGTTCGAAGTTGAACAGGGTTCGGATGTTTCTGCACACGGCCATCCCCTCGATTCGTCAGCGCAACGCGATGCTACCGAAAACGCCGCCAGCCGGGCGCGGCGTGTAGTGCCGCTCTGTCCGGCGGGTTCAGGCTCCTGCCTTGCCGCGCTCGTGATCGCGCGCGAGCTGTCGGGCGTACTCCCTGAAGTCCACCTCCAGCGTATACCGCGCCGAGCCGACGTAGCGCTGTTCGAGGTATCGACGGTGCCGAGCGATCTCGGTCGACATGGTGTCGCGATCCGGAAGTCGGATTTCACCGGCAAGGACGCGAGCGAGCCAGCGCGCCTGGATTTCCACCAGCGGGATGGTCGGGCCGATGGGCTGCACCAGGCCGGCGAAGTAGAGACCCGGACATTGCGGCGGCAGCATCCGGCGATAGAGCGACACGTCGTTGTCGGCGACATGGAAGACCGACGGTGCCAGGAACGGAAAGGTCGTCCGATAGCCGGTCGCGTAGATGATGGCGTCGTACCGCGCATGCGAACCATCCACGAAATGCACGGTGTCGCCTTTCAGTTCGCGGATGTCGCGCTGGATACGGATCCAACCGTGGCCAAGACACGGCAACAGGTCCTGGCTGATGGTCGCATGCTCCCGCCAGATCGGGTGTGCGGGGCGTGGCATCCCGTAGCGTTCCTGATTGCCGACCGAGAGCAGCATCAGGCGCCGGATGATGGAGCGGGTCACGCGCGTGGGAAATTTGAGCTTGCGGGCGAAGAAGGCCGACCAGCGATCGATCGGGATGCCCATGATGTACTTCGGCATGATCCAGGCGCTTCGGCGGGTGGACAGATGCACGCTCTTCGTGCGCCGGCAAAGATCGACGGCGATGTCGACCGCGGAATTGCCGATGCCCACCACCAGTACGTCCTTGCCATCGAAGGGATCGGCCGTGCGGTAGTCGTGCGAGTGCATCACCATGCCGTCGAAGGTGCCGGGAAACGACGGCATTCTCGGATTCCAGAGGTGACCGTTGGCGACGATCACGGCGCGGTATCGTCTCGCCTCGCCGCCGTGCAGCCGAACCTGCCATTCAGTGCCTTCCGGACTCACCTCGGCGACCTCGGTGCCGAAGGAAATGTCCTGCTGCACGTCGAAGTGCTCGGCGTAGTCCTCGAGGTAGTCGAGTACCTGCCAGTGCGACAGGAAGTCCGGCTTGTCGTCCGGAATGGGGAAGTCGGAGTACCCGAGGTTGCGGCGGCTGGTGTCGATGTGCAGGCTGCGATAGGCAGACGACATGCCGTTGTCGTTCTCGTAGCGCCACATGCCGCCGAGCTTCGAGCCCTTCTCGAAGCAGTCGAAGGCAAGGCCCTTGTGCTTGAGGGCCTTGGCCGTGGTGATGCCGGAGGATCCGGCGCCGATGATGCAGACCTTGGAAGCGGTTTCGCTCATGTCACGTATCAGCAGCCAGCCGCCAAAGCGAAGTCACTTCAGCTGCCCGTGCGTGATGCAGCGGATCGCTGGCGTCCGACGCCTTGGGATGACGCGGCTTGGCATCGATGCGGCCGAGCACCTTCAGGCCGCTGCTTGCGAACGCGGCCACCAGTTCGTCGCGCGAGCGCAAGCCGAGGTGCTCCGCGAAGTCGGAAAGGATGAGCCAGCCTTCACCGCCGGGCGCCAGGTGGGCTGAAAGGCCACGCAGGAATCCGAGCAGCATGCGGCTGTCCTCGTCGTACACCGCGGCCTCCAGCGGAGAGCCGGGGCGTGCGGGCAGCCATGGCGGATTGCACACGATCAGTGACGCGAGGCCATCTGGAAACAGATCCGCATCCACGACCTGTACTTGGCGTTCCACGCCCAATCGGGTGAGGTTCTCACGGGCACAGGCCAGCGCGCGCGAATCTCGATCGGTCGCCACTACCTGCTCGACCTGGCGACGCGCCAGCACGGCAGCCAGCACCCCGGTACCCGTGCCGACGTCGAAGGCTACGTACGGCGTCTGCCCGGTACGGGGCAGGTGAGCGGTAGCCACAAGGCTCACGTATTCTCCCCGCACCGGCGAGAACACACCGTAGTGCGGATGGATGCGGTTGTTCGGCGGCTCGCCCAGTGAGGGAATGACCACACCCTTCTTGCGCCACTCATGGGTGCTGATGATGCCGAGCAGTTCCCGGAGAGAGGCGATCGAAGGAGCCGAGTCCGTGTCCGCCGGCCCCCACGCTTCCGCGCAAGCCAGTTGTGCATGGGGAGCGCGGCGCAGGGGAATGCCGTAGTCCGCATCGAAGGGGATCAGCAGCGAACTCAGCACGCGGGCCCGCTGCGACTGGGCCAAACGGTACTGGTGAAAGGCTTCCGCCGGCGCCGGTGCAGTTTGCTTCGCCGACTTCCTGGATTTCCGTGCGGGTGTCTTGTCGACGCGCCGGGCGAGTGCCTGGAGCAACTGCGTCGCGTTCTGAAAATCCCCTCGCCAGAGCAGCGCCGTGCCCTCGCAGGCCAGCCGATAGGCGGCGTCGGCCGTGATGGTGTCGTCGGCCAGCAAGACCCGTTTGGGCGGCGGGGTCCCGCGCTCGGAGCGCCAGCGAGCAGAATGTTCTTCGCCAGCCTCGGTCCAGCGAATCAGCGGTGAAGGGGCACCGGGCGTGTCCGGGCCGGCATGGGATGGTGAACTGGACATCGGCGTGGCAGGGCACCATGAAGGGACGAATGTTCGGGAGACTCCGTACCGACCATGTGCCGGTGTCGGAACGTCACCGGCTCGTGATCGCAGGGGCCGGCAGCGTGAAGAAGATGGCGGTGCCGAGCCCCGGCGCGCTTTCGGCCCAGACGCGGCCGCCATGGCGTTCGACGATACGACGCACCGTTGCGAGCCCGATTCCAGTGCCCGGAAACTCGGCTTCCGTATGCACCCGTTGGAACGGCTGAAACAGCTTGTCCGCATAGGCCATGTCGAAGCCGGCGCCATTGTCGCGCACGACGAAGGTCTCGTGGCCGTCCAGTCTCTCGATGCCGACGGCAATCCTGGCCTCGCGAATCTTCGACGTGAATTTCCAGGCATTGCCGAGCAGATTCTCGAGCACGATGCGGAGCAGGCGATCATCCCCCTCGGCCATGATTCCATCCGGAATGGTCAGGTGTACCTGGCGCTCGGGTTCCTTGCGCGTCAATTCCTCTGCGATCGATGTCGCGAGCTTCGACAGATCTACCGGGCTTCGACTCAGCTGCGCGCTGGTCAGTCGTGAGAGCCCCATCAGTGCCTCGATCAGCTCGCCCATCCTCAGTGCGGCCGCACGCACCTTGTCCAGGTAGCTCCGGCCCTGCGCATCGAGCTGGTCTGCGTGATGCTCCAGGACTATCGCGCTGAAGCCGTTGATGGCAAGTAGCGGGGACCGCAGGTCATGGGACACGGTGTACGTGAACGCCTTCAGTTCTTCGTTGGCGTGCGAAAGCTCGGCGTTCAGCTCGTCTCGCGCCTTGGCCAGGTTGAGATGCGTGCGTACCCTCGCCAGCAACTCCAGTGCAGTGAACGGCTTCGCCAGGTAGTCGTCCGCACCGGCAGCGAGGCCCTCGAGCGAGGCTTCCTGACCTGCACGGGCCGACAGGAGGATCACCGGCAGCGTGCGTGTCTCGGGATCTTCACGCAGCGCGCGCACCAGGCCGATGCCGTCGAGGTGGGGCATCATCACGTCGCTCAGCACCAGGTCCGGCTTGCGGCGGCGGATGGCGGCGAGCGCTTCGTGGCCGTCGGGTACCGCTTCGACCTCGTAGTGAGGTGCGAGCAGGCTGACGAGGAAAGCCAGCAGATCGCCGTTGTCGTCGGCGATGAGCACGCGGGCGCCGCCGCCCGGCCGAGCCGTCGCGACCGGCTGCGAGTCGTAGGGCAGCCACAGCAAGGCTTCGTCGAGATAGGCCGCTGCGCTTGCCGGGGCCGACGTCGCATCGGGTGGCGCCGCGACGACGTGCTCCTGCGGCAGATGCGCGCGCCCTGCCTGGAGCGTGACGGTGAACTGCGTGCCTTTGCCCTCGTCGCTGGACACCTGGATTTCGCCGCCATGCTGCCGTACCAGACCGTGCACGAGAGCGAGGCCGATACCCGTGCCTTCGTGCGAGCGCGAGCGGGCGCCGTCCACTCGATGAAACCGCTGGAAGACCTTCGGCAGTTCCTCGGCGGGAATGCCTGTGCCAGTGTCGGCCACGGTCAGGCGCGCGCCGCCGGGCGTCGACGCGAGGCTCACGCTCACGCCGCCCTCGAACGTGAACTTGAGCGCGTTCGAGAGAAGGTTCATGACGATCTTCTCCCACATGCTGCGATCGACATGGATCGGCTCCGGCAGCGGTGGGCACTCGACGGTGAACGAAAGGCCGGCCTTCTCGAAGGTCGAACGGAACGCACTCGCCAGGTCGGACGTATAGCGCGCGAGGTCCGTTGGCGCGAAGCGTGCGGAATGCTTGCCGGCTTCGATGCGCGAAAAGTCGAGCAGCGTGTTCACCAGTCGCAGCAGGCGTATCGCGTTGCGCTGCATCTGGCGGAGCAGCTCCAGTGTTTCCGGCGGACCGGCGTTCGCGGACAGCAGCGTTTCCAGTGGCCCGAGCAGCAGGGTCAGCGGAGTCCTGAACTCGTGGCTTACGTTGGAGAAGAATTCGGTCTTCATCCGGTCGAGCTGCCCGAGCTGGTCGTTGGCGAGGCGCAATTGCTCGTTGGCCTGCTGCAATTCCTGCGCGCGTTGGTAGACCTCGGTCTCCATCCGTTCCGCGCGGGTCTGGAGTTCTTCGGCGCGCTTCGCCTGTTCCGCTCCTTGCTGCTTCAGGCGGACGAAGTCCGTCACGTCCTCGACGCGGTGGATGATGTAGGCGATCGCTCCGTCCTCGCCGAGAACCGGTGAGTTGAGCGGGCTCCAGTACCGTTCCTCGAAGCCGCCGCCTTCGCTTTGCGGAAGCGGGATGTCGTACTTCTGGACCGCCATTGCATCCGGCTTGCCCGTGTCGGCGACCCGCTCGAGCGACGCTCGGAGGTTCCGGGTTCCGCTCGCTTGCAGATCGTCCGGATTGTCGGGAAACACCTCGAAGATGCCGCGCCCGAGAATCTGGTCGCGCTCCGTTTTGGTCGCCTGCGCGTAGGCGTCGCTGACAGCCACGATCGTGAACTGCGGCGCATCGGGCAGGAGGGCGAGGTAGGGGCCGGGCGCCGCTTCGAAGAGGCGCTTGTGGTCGGGCGCCAGTGAAATCCTAGCCACGCCGAGCCTCCGGGCCTGCGCACCACCCGACTCCTGCATCCTTGCTGATCATCGGACCGATCGTTGTTGTGTCGAGGAAACGGTTCGTCTGTGACGACTGGTTTCGGCACGCCGGCTGCGACGGGCGATTCTCCACGATCGGAGCAATCTGCCGTGGTCGACAGAGACGTGCCGTTCGACCGACGATGCGCCGATCGAAAATCCCGCATGTGTCATGACTGACAGACGCGATGCCGAGTCAACACGTACCGCCGTCGTGGTTATTCGGGTCGCACGTCCGACCGCGATGCTACACGTCGATCGGAACCGTGTGTCAAGCGCTGCCCTCGAACGGGTACCATTTGCTCCGATCCCTCGCAATTCGACCCGGAAGCGGTTGCATGCCCCAACTCGGAGACATCGGACACCTCATCCAGCTGGCCGTCGCCCCGGTCTTCCTGCTCGCGGGCGTGGGAGGCATCCTCTCGCTCCTGAGCCTCCGCCAAGGCCGCATCGTCGATCGCGCGCGGGAGATCCAGCGGCTGTGGCAAGCTCCCGATGCGACGGCGAACGATACCCATATCGCCGAGCTCGATGTACTGGCGAAGCGAGGGCGTCTGGTCCATGCTGCCTACACCCTGACTACGGCGACCGGCGTGCTGGTCTGCATGGTCGTCGCCGCGTTGTTCGTGGGGGATGCTTGGCTCCTTGCGCGCCTGGTATGGTCGGAAATCGTCGCTGCGCTGTTCATCCTGGCGATGCTGTGCCTGACTGCTGCGCTGCTCTGCATGCTGAGCGAGATCCTGCTCACGGCCACCGAGATCAAGTCGGCGACCCGGCGAGATCATCCGAAGTGAGTTTGAGTTTGGCATTGCCTCGCTCGATCGGCGCCGCGCTGACTGTCGGGCTCATGGTCCTGGCTGTGAATTGGCCTTCGGCAGCAGTCGGCCAGGAGATCTCGGCAGACGCGGTCAGCAAGCCGGACCGCCCCTCGTTGCGCGAGCGCTGGAAGAATCGCCACGCGAAAGACACCGCGCCTTCGAAGATCGATGGCCCGGGCGACTACACCTTCACGATGGAGCACGGCGGCGCCACGCGCATGTATCGCGTGCACGTTCCGGCGAGTTACTCGTCGTCCCGACCAACGCCAATGGTGCTGTCCTTTCATGGCGGTGGCGGCAACATGGAGTACCAGGCCGACGACAAGTACTACGGCCTCATCACGAAGTCGGAGAACGCCGGTTTCATTGCCGTGTTCCCCAACGGCAGCAGCAGACTCCGCTCCGGCAAGCTCGCCACCTGGAACGCCGGTATCTGCTGCGGCCGGGCTCGCGATGAGAACGTCGACGACGTCGGCTTTGTTCGGGAAATCATCGTGCAGCTCAAGACCAGGCTGAACATCGACCCGAGCCGAATCTTCGCCAACGGCATGTCCAACGGCGGGATGATGTCCTATCGGCTGGCTTGCGATATGGCCGACACCTTTCGCGCCATCGCGGCGGTGGCAGGGACGGACGGCACGAAGCAATGCAGTCCCTCCCGGCCTGTATCGATCCTGCACATTCACGCCCGAGACGACGACCGGGTTCTGTTCAACGGTGGCGCGGGCAAGGAGTCCCAGCAGATGGCCGACTTCGTATCCGTGCCCGACACCGTCGCGAAGTGGGTCAGGCAGAACGGCTGCGATGGATCGCCGGTCCGAGTGCTCGATCGCCCTGGCGCCGCTTGCGACGCCTACAAAAGCTGCCGCGACGGTACCGAGGTGCGCTTGTGCGTGACCGAAACGGGCGGCCACTCCTGGCCCGGTGGCGTCAAGGTACGGACGGGAGAGTCGGGTTCGACGGCTATCAACGCCACCGATGTGATCTGGGATTTCTACAGCAGCCGCTGAGGCTGGCGTGACCAATGAACGAGACGTCCTCGCCTCGGTTGATCAAGACGATTCACTGCTCCACCTTCTCCTCCGCGGACAGCGTCACCGCCAGTGCGCCGCTGCTGGTCCGCAGTTCCATGCGGTCACCGTCGAAGCGATACGTGGCGGCGCTCGCCAGCGCCCTGAGAAACCGCGCTTCCTGGGCCATCACGCCTGCGGGAGCAGGACACGATTTCCGCGTGGCTGCCGCAGGGCCGATGCTGATGGACTTTCCGGAGATCGTGTACGCGGCCGTGTACCGATTGCATCCGGCCGAGCCGCCGAGCTTGCCGTCCGCCTTGAACTCCGCCGTGAGCCTGGCGCCGTTCGCGACACTGACGAGGGCCTTCTTGCCGTTGTTGTAACCGGTCACACGCCACGTCGTCCCGTCGAGCGCATTGTTCTGCGCGGTGAGGCTCGCAAGTTCGTTGCCGCCCGCATCCAGCAGGACCAGTTCGTCCGCCACCATCTTCAGTCCGGTCGCGGTGGTCAAGGCAGACATGAAGGCAGTCGCCTGCTGCATGAGTGGTTCCGCACACGCCATTTTCGTGGACACCATGTCCGGGCCCAACTTGAACTCGTTGTCCGCGAACGTGTAGCTGCCGCTGTACCGGTTGCAGCCATCGGAGCCGGACACCTTGCCGCTCTCGAAATGCAGCGTCGTCTTCCCGGGTGTCGGTGCCGGCTGGTCCAGCAACGCCGTGAGCGTCCAGCCGGTGTCGTCCAGGGGATCGGCGGCGGTCGGCGGCGAGTCCGTCGCGGCGTGACTGGGCAACACCGTCAGGGCGCTCAGGACCAGCGCAAGGATCATCAGCCGGGCGTGCATGGTTCTCTCCTCCTGGACATACATGGTCGGGGATCGGACTTGGCGACCCGTTTGGAACCGGATTGTTGCACCGAATGCCTGGGAGCGAGTTCGGCGCTGGTCCAGCACCCTGGGAGTCCGCGAATTGGCGACTGCCGTCAGCACCGCGACCGGAGGAGAAATTGACCCCTGAGTCTCGACGAGACCCGCAAGTCGGAGCGGCCTACGCGAGGTGCTTGTCGACCCACTTGGAAACATCACGCTCATGCACCCGCGCCTTGCCGTTGAACACCGCGAGGAGCTTGTCGTCGACATTGATCATCTTCTTGCTCATCCGATCGCGAAGCTTCTTCTCTTCGATGTAGTCCCAGAGTTTCCGCTCGACTTCCAGCCTGGTCTGGGCGCCCGGCCCCACGATGGACGCGAGGGCTGCGCTGGGAGTCATGGCTGGCGCCCAGCCCCGATGAAAATCGCCTTCCTGCTCGCGTTCGGCGGTCTTGGCGGTTGACGGTTCCGGTGCCTGCACAGGAAGCTCTGCCAATTGGAACCAATTGAACGGAGTATTGGCGCCCTTGCTCGTAGCGGGCGCAACGCCCAGTGTTCCCTCGATCGAGGCAAGTAGTCGGTCGAACTCCGCATTCGGAGCCCCAGGTCTCCAGTCGGAAAGGCGCGCGGCTTGAAGATGCCTGAACCCGACGGGGATCTTCACCTCCTCGATCATGATCGGGAGGAGGACGTTTCTGCGCCTGCCTTCCTCGGCCTCGTTTCGCACCCAGTCCGACGTGACGGAGTTTCCGGACCAGATCACGACGACGCAGCGCGCCGCTTCGATCGCCTCTTCGATGACCTGGTGGAACGACTTGCCGACCGGGATCTCTCGATCCCACCACACCGACCACCCTCGTTGCGCTAGTACCGACGCAAGGCTCGCGGCGAACGCCTTGTCCTCGCTCGCATAGCTGATGAAGATGTCGGCCATGGGTGTGCTTGCGTGCTGAAGCGAGGTGCGTGAGCACTGTCGATCGGTGCTGATCTCATGGGCATCGAGGCTCTCGAGAGTCCTCGTGAAGCCCATGCCTCCGGGCATTATCAGCCATGCCGCACCCCGACCCTATTTCCCTTTGCCGGTCGATGCGGCCGCCAGTTGGAAAGATTCCACCACCTTCTGAAAAGTGGGCAGATCGCGCTCGAAGTAGAGCAGCGAAGGGGCGGCATAGTCGAGGACGTAGCTCCCCTTCTTGTCGACCACCCCGTAGATCATCCGTTCGTACCGCAGCCCGCGCTGGCTCTTGTAGGCCACCTTGAGGCGATAGCCGTCTCTCCCGCCCACGATCGTCGGCTCGTTTTCCAGCACCTGCAATGCGGCCAGCTGATCGCTGGTGGCCTTCAGTTCCGCGATGCGCATTTCCGCCAGTTCGGCCGGCAGCGCATTCTCGGTCGCCGCCTTCTTGGTCTTGGGGAAGGCGGTGGCCAGCGGAGCCTTCGAGACCATGATCGTCTGGAGCAACGGACCGTCACGGCTGACGGTCAGCTCACCTCCCTGGTTCCATTGCTTGATCCAGCCGACGGGAAGGTCCACGGTGTAGGACTTGGCGGAATCCTCGGTACGCGGTGTGTCGACACGGGCGGGCTGCGGGACGCAGGCCGTCAATGTCACCGCGAGCAGGACCAGCAGCATTCTGTTCAAGGCGGAGCTCCCTTCTTGTCGATCATTTTCAGGTAGGACTCGACGTATTTGCGATCACTGGCATCGGGGGCCATGTCGAGGTAACGGATGAAGAACCGGCGTGCTTCGTCGTGCTGGTTGCGCTTCATGCTGACCAGGCCGAGGGCCCGGTAGCTCGGCGCAAACTCGGGTGCGGCGGCCATCGCCTTGCGATAGGCGGCGTCGGCGCGGTCCAGGTCGCCGGTATCGCCACGCAGTCGATAGGCCTCGCCCAAGATGTAAGTCGCCTCGGGCGGCAACACCGCCAGCGCCTCGGGATTCTCCAGCACGATGAGGGCACTCTTGGAGCGACCCATCGAGAGCTCGTTCAGCAAGGTGTCCATGCGGACCTTCCGCATCAGCTGCGAATAGTCCGCGCGTGAACTCCCGTCCTTGCCGTCGGTGGCCTTCGCGGCCAATCGCGACAGATTGTCGAAGCGGTCCTTGAGCCTCGGGTGGGTCGCGAAGAAGAACGGCTCCTTGTTGTCGACCGCCTTCACTTCGACCATCAGGTGTTCGAAGGCACGAGGTGCCTCGCGCACGTCATAGCCGGCGCGGCTCAGGCGCTGGAAGCCCGCCTGGTCCGCCTCGGTCTCGAGCTCGCGAGAGAACCCGAACACGGACGAGGTGGCGAGCATCGCCGGCAGCAGGCCAACGATCCCCATCATGGATCCGAACGTCGCCACCGCCGAATTGTTCTTGACGCTGTTCTGGCTGCGATAGCCATGCCGGTGCGTGAAGTGCGAACCCTCGTGCGCGAGCACCGTCGCGAGCTGCGCCTCGTTCTGGAAGCGGGCCACGAGGCCCACGTTCACGTAGACGTTGCCGTCCGGCACCGCGAACGCATTCAGCTGCGGCGACTTCAGCAACGTGACCTGGATCCGGCCCTGGAACTCCGGAAAGAGACGCTGCATGACGCCATGCACGTACGTCGTCAGTTCCGCGTCCTCGTAGATGATTCCGCTCTTGCGGATCATCTCGTCGAGTTCCTTCGACTGACTCCACACGCGTTGCTCTTCTTCGGAGCGCGGTTTGGCCGACTCGGCGTCGGTGTAGGGCGCAACGACCTCGGCAGCCGTCGTCGTCGTCAATACAGCCAGAAGGGCGAACGCGGTCGCACGAACGGCAAGTGCCCCCGGGCGGTGGCCAAGCGTGGGGCGCCCGGAGTCAGCGAGGTGCCGGCACCTCGCTGGAACACCGAACTGCGGCAGGTCGTCCATTGCCCGGAACGATCAGTTCGCCTGAGCAGCTTTCGCGGGCTTGGTGGTCTGCGCGGGCGGGGCAGCGGGGGCGATGCCGGGATAGTTGTCGAACAGGCCTTCCAGCATGTTCCGCAGATCCGCTTCATTCTGGAAATTGGTGTTGCCGCTCTGATCGGTGCCGAACCAGAGCAGGTCGCCGGTGCGCAGGTCCACCACGCCGACCGATACGAACGAGATGCCCCCGCCGGGCACGACCACCACCCCGGTCACCGCACCGAGCAGGACGCCCATCACCATGGCGGCCTTGCGCCCGCCCGACGAGATGTAGTCGCTGCCGCTCACGATCAATGCAGCATCGACATTGGTGCGTTCGGCCAATGCCTTGAGACCGGGGCCGAGGGTATAGTCGAAGTTCGCACTCCGGTCGCGCCAGGCCTGGAAGATGGACATTCGGGCGAGGTGGGCGCTGCCGGCGACGCTGTCGTACAGCGCGATATGCTCGTCGAGGATCGCCTTTTCCTCGGCAGACAGCGCGGGGCTTTCGACGATCTGGAAGGCCTGGCGGCTGCTCGCGATCTGGTTGACGACGCGTGTCGCGTTGGCGGAGGCGTCGTTGGACCAGGCATCCACCTTCTCGGCGACGCCGCCCGCGGAAAGTTCATGCAACCGGACGTCGGCCGGCAGGAACAGGACCCGCTTGGGCATGCTCTGCCCGGTCTTGCCGACGTTCTCGTGAACGGCCGTCTTGCCTGGCTGCGTGACGCAGCCACTCAGCAGGGTGATCACACAGCACGAAGCCACCCACCCATTGCCCGATCGCATCCCGGTTTCCCCTTTACCTGAATGTCATGTTGCAATGCAGCTTCAAGGCTGCAACGGTCATTGGCCGCGTTATAGCGCGAGAAATGTCCGTCGCGCAATCTGCGCAAGGGCATATGCGCTTTACGGTTGTTCGTCGACCGTGCCTGCGGGAGCGGGCTCCTTGTCGCCCGATTCGAGACGAGCCAGTTTCGACCAGCGCCAGAACGTCTTGTCGGGCGCACGGATGGTCCCTCGGCTGACATCGGCCCAGGTGAAGAGCGACATCGTGCGTCCGTACGAAATGGTCTTGACGCCCACGGCCAGCGAACCGTCTTCCAGGGCCACGAGCTTGAAGCCGCGCCGGATGCCCTTGCCTCCGAAATCCTCGGTCGTGACCACATCGACCGGTTCGACTTCGAGCACTCCATGCGCACAGGAATAGGCACCCCGGTGGTATTCAGCGTAGCTCCATTCCTTCGTCAATCGGTCCCGAAGCCCTTCCATGACGCGTGCTGAACGGGAGCGGAAGACAATCCCGGAACCGGTTTGCGTCACCCAGATCTGCATCTTGCCCCGCCGCGCCGGCACCGGTATGCCGCCTTCCCACGGCTCCTGGTTCGTGGCCATCTGCTTGGCGTAGGTACCGGCTGAGGGCGGCCAGGCGTAGACGCCTTGAACCGTGGGGCATCCGAACAGGGGTTTCGAAACCGCGCCGAACTCCGGCGGCGGTGAAGGGGAGCCGGACGTCTCGCCCATGCACGCGGGCAGGAGCATGCATGCTGCAAAGACGACGATGACGGCGAGGTGACGCTTTGTCGGATGAGTCTCGATGTTGTGGCCGGGCAATGCAGTGTCCATTCGTTGCCGATCAGCAGGTTCGTAAGTGCGGAGGCCCGTCGCTTCGCCTATCCCGTGAACAGTGTTGCCAACGGCTTGTCTTCCGGCACGACCGGTGAGAACTCCCGGGCATCGGCGAACGCACTGGCGAACGCCGGCCGCTTGGACACCGTGCTGAGATAACGCCGGAAGACTTCATCCCGGCACAGTCCGTAGCCTCGGGCCCAGAACACGTCGTAGGCGACCACGCAGTCCGCTGCCGTGAACACGTCCCCGCAGATGTAGGGCGCCGCCTCGAGCCGCTGCGCGAGTTGAGGCTCCACTTCGCTGGCGAACTTTCTCCGGTACCGGTCGACGGTGCGCGGATCGCGCTCGGCGGGCCGCAGCATGTGCTCGTGGATCCGCACTTGCGAGAGCATCACGTCCACCGTGGTGGCGCCGAAGTGCAGCATCTGGAGATAGTCGGCGCGCTCGCGTGAGGCCGCAGGTGGCGGTGCGAGCTGCTTCTCGGGGTAGGCGTCAGCGAGAAAGGCGACCATCGCGGCGCTCTCGATCATCCGCTGGACTTCGCCGTCATCCCAGGTGATCTCCAGTACCGGGACGCAGTGATTGGGGTTGAGCGTCAGGAAGTCGGCGCCGTACTGCACCCCGTCGTAGAGCGCGACCTTCTCCACCTCGAAGGCGTCGCCGACAACTTCGTGCAGCAACCACTTGACGCGCGCGCTGCGGGTGGCGGGGTGGTGGTGGAGTTTCAGGTTGCGGATGTTCATATCGAGATGTCCTGTGGTTTCACGTCAGCGGCCCCCACCCTGACCCTCCCCCATCTTCGACGGGGGAGGGAATGTACTTCTCGTGACGCCGCGCCGCGCCTCGCGCTGCGCTCCTTCCCCCGCGACAAAGTCGTGGGGGAAGGCCGGGATGGGGGCAATGCTCCGCACGAAGCCAAGAGGAAGGCGGGGATGGGGGCGGCGCAGCTTCACTACTCCGAAACGGTCCCGCGCCTGGCGCAACTTACTCCAGGGACAGTTCCTTGACACCGGAGCCGGCGTTGGCGGCACATCGCCACTGCGTCTTCCACTGAGTCATCCCCGATTCGCAGTTGTCGGGGGTGCTCGGCCGGCGATAGCAGAGTTTGTCCGGCTTGGTGATCGACCAGTTCTTCGACACGTCGGTATGGAATTCGACGGGCGTGTCGTTCGGGGCATCGGGGCCCCACGTAACTTCGACGCTGCAGACCGTATCCAAAGTACCCGACACGAGTTTGATGTCGCCGGCGAGGGCGGGTGCCATGGGGCCTAGAGTCAGAATGCATGCGAGCGCCGCGGGCAGATACTCGACCTTCGTGTACATGGTGGCTTCCCTTGCGTGCCCCGACGTCAAGGCGTCACTTTGCCCTGGCCCTGCATCTTCTCCCTGGCCTGTTCCTTCTCCGCCTTGGCTTCCAGGATCAGGCGGTAGGCGATGTAGTACTTGTAGATGTTGCTGACGTAGGTCACCGTCTCCGCACCGATCTTCTCGGCGGCGACATGTTCCACGTTGGCGAACCAGACGTTCGGATCCAGTCCGCGCCTCGCTGCTTCCCTGCGCAACTGGGAAATGCGGCCCGCGCCGGCATTGTACGAAGCGAATGCGAACAGGGCCTTGTCCAGCTGGGTCATGGGCTCCTTGCCATAGTACTGGTCGATCATCCAACGCATGTACTTGACGCCGGCATGAATGTTCGGCTCCGTTTCGGCGATGTTGCCGACGCCGAGATCCTTTCCGGTCGCAGGCATGACCTGCATCACCCCGATGGCGCCCACCGGACTGCGGGCGGCCTGATTGAGCTGGGATTCCTGGTATCCCTGGGCCGCCATCAGCAACCAGTCCACATCGTACTTGTCGCCGTACTTCTGGAAATACTGAACCAGGGCGAGAAACTTCTTGCGCCCGGACTCGGAAGCGGCGTCCCTTACGTACTTCGCGCTCTTGAAATAACGCGCCAGAATGCTGTTTCCCGCCTTGGTCCCTACCGTGTGCCGAGCGGCGAACGCGTCGAGGGCAGCCTTGAGCCGGGGGCTGTCCTTGCGGATCGCCCAGGCTATGTCGCCGCCCGCGCGCACGGCGACTTCCTGATGTACCGTGATCTTCGGGAAGATCTGCTTCCAGAAGTCTGCCTTGTGCTTGTCCACGACGATGAGCGGAATGAGTCCGGCATTCACCATCTCCACCAGATCTTCGTCCTCCAGCGTCTCTGGAACCTCCTTCATGATTACAGGAGGCCGGTTCTCGGCGGCGAAGCGTTGGTTGAGGGCCACCAGGCTCTCGAAGTAACTGGAGGACTTGCGAACGAAGACCTGCTTTCCCGACAGATCGTCCACGCTGGAAATCGCCGGTGAGCCCGGACCGGATACCACCAGCTCGCTGACGTTGCGATACACCGGTGCGGTAAAGTCGACGAGCTTCTGGCGGTCCTCGTCGATCGTGAGGTTGGCCGCCGCGATGTCGCCCTTGCCGGCAGCCAGCGCCTGCAGCAGTTCACCCCTGGCGACCGGAACGAACACCACCCGCATGGTCAGGTGCTTCTGCTTCAGCTTCTTTTCCTTGGCCAGTTGCTGGTTCAGATCCGCTTCGAATACGCGGAAGATGTCGTAGGTCAAGCCGCGCTGGATCCCCTTGTCGACAAAATAAAAGGTCTTGCTGTAGACGGTGAGCACTCGAATGGCTCGCCGCGCGATCATCCCGTCGAGATCGCCGGTCCACGGCTTCATCGCCTCTTCGGGCGCGATGGTGAGTCGTTCCCGCTGGGGCGTCTGCGGAGACGGCTTTGCTTCGGCCGCGGCATTGACGGGGCCGGCGAAGAAGGGGGATGCGAGGGTCGCGCTGGCGACGAGGGCCAGCCAGGCGCGGCTAGTGGTGCGAGCCGGACGGGGTGCTTGCAGGCGCGAAATCATCAACATCGTCGACCCTCTATGGGTTTGTCTTGCCGATCGGCTACGGCAGCACGGTTCTCAACCTGGTCAGCATACTGGGAAAAGGTGGTGTATTACATCGACAGGCGCTTCACTGCCTCCTCGTTCCATTCGAGACCGGTACCCGGAAAGTCGGGCACGGTGGCGAAACCGTCCTGCACCGTCAGCGGTCGGGCAAGAATCGGCTCGGCCCAATCGCTCCACTCCAGCCAGTCGGCGGTTTCGCTGACGCGCAGCAGATGCGTGGAAACCGTCGCGTACAGGTGATTGGAGAGCGGCAAGCCCGCGGCACCGGCGATCGCGGCTGCGCGCATCCAACCCGTCACGCCGCCGATGCGCATGAGGTCCGGCATGTACAGATCGGCCGCACGGGCATTGACGGCCTTGAGGAACTCCCGCGGGCCGTAGATGTTCTCCCCGATCTGGACAGGAGTCTTCATCTCGCGTGCGATCTGCGCGCATCCATCCAGGTTGTCGTAGACGATCGGCTCTTCGAACCAGCTAAGACCCTGATCGTCGAGGGCGTGCAGCCGCAACAGCGCCTCGCCGAAGCTCAGCCCCTGGTTGAAATCGCACATGAGCTGGACATCCTCGCCCACGGCCCGGCGGACCGCCGCGATGACGGCGAGATCGTCCTTGAGCTTGTCGCGCCCCAGGCGGATCTTGATGGCCTTGAAGCCGCCTTGCGCGACCAACTCGGCCGCTTCGCGCTCGACGCGGTCCAACGGGATCAGCCACAACCCGTTGGTGTTGTACGCGCGTACCTTGCCTACGGTGCCACCCAGCAGCACGGCGAGCGGCATGCTGGCCGCCTTCGCCAGTGCATCCCAGATCGCCATGTCGAGGCCCGAGATTGCGATCAGCGACACGCCTTCTCGCCCGACCAGGTGCAGCGAACGCATACCGTCGCGATACGCATCCAGCGGCGCCAGCGGTTTCCCTTTCAACGCGTCGGCGAGGTCGGTGATGGCTTGCGCGATGTACTTGACCGACTTTTCCACGTAGGGCTCGAGGTAGCTCCGGCCGATCACACCTTCCTTCGTTCTGACGTCGATCAGGATGAAAGGCCAGTGGCTGAATTCGCCGACCTTTGCGACGATTGGTCTGCGCAACGGCACGACTACGCCACGGACCTGCACGCTTTCGAGCGTGAGTGTTGGCATGGGTTGGGGGTTCATCTGGGCGGACTCCTGCGAAACTGCGATGGCGCAATCATGCCTCAAGAATGCCCACCCGACGCACCGGCTAACCGGCTCGTCGCGCCCTTACCGCGCAATGCATCTCAGTAAGCCCGCAAGAACCATCGTCGCACCGGTTCCGTGTACATCATGCGAACTGCCCAGACGAAGACGAACACTGCAGCGACATAGAGGACTGCCTGAGCAACATAGAGGGCTGCATGCAGCTGGTTGGAAAATACGACCCCGAAGAGCGAGAAAACGACGAACCCACCGACTGCCACGAACGCTATCCTCGCCCAGTTTTTCCCGCGCAGCACCTTCACGTTCACGAGCGTCCAGAAACCGAACAGAAGCAAGCCAAGAACTATCGCAGTGGTTTCGACGACCTTGGTCAGGGTGTCGCCGTCGGATAGCTCTCCGTAGACCCAGTTGACCAAATGACAGGGTGCCCGGTCACGGTCCGTCGCCGCGTTTTCGCAGGGAAGGTCCAACTTCCATGGGTTTTCCGGGCTGGTCACTGTACGTTCAGCACCGATCTGTGCGAACACGATCAGAAGTGCCGACAGTCCATAGCTCACCCACACCGCGAGACGAAACCTGCGTCGAGCCTTGGCGAGTGCGGCATCGGAAAAGAACTGTCCGTACTCGACCCTCTCGCTGGACCGCTGGTCGTCCTGGGGTATGTCCAGCATGCGTGCAATGGTCGTGCAAAGCCGTTCAGCGTCTGCTGCAAATCGGGCGTCGGAAATCTCCATGGCGTTGCGCCGCGCGAGAGCTTCAAGCGCTGACGGGAGTTTGGCCGCCGAGGGCATTCTGGCGCCACCGACCAGGAGCGGAATGACGTTCGATTGACGCAACGCAGTGGCGAGCTCGCGAACCACGTAGTCTTCGGGACTGTCGATGCGGCGTTGACCATCGGCGTCCTTGATGCTCTCCCATTGCGGACCAATCACAGCCAGGACGACGGCGCTCTCGGTAAGGGTCGCGTCGATGGTGTTGACGAAATCGGCACCGGGTGCCACGGCATCGACATCCATGAACACGCTGATCGATGGAAAGGTGCGACGAAGATGGTCGCAAATTCGCCCGGCATAGGGGGCCGAATCCTCCCGGCGATAGCTGATGAAAATGCCCTTCATCGATCGTCCTCCCGGCGCGGGGCGTGCTGAGCCGGACACTCCCGCTCCACTCGCTTCACGGTCGTCATTCCACCGCGTCGCGACGTCGACTGCAAGGGCCCGGATCGGCCAAGCAGTCGCTCGGCACTTTTCGACAGGAACGATTTGTCGAGCGCTGCGCTTTCCCCATCCGCGACCTTTCCCTGCGTAGCGGACGCTTCGCTGCCCCCACCCTGACCCTCCCCCGCGTTGCGGGGGAGGGTCAGGGTGGGGGCCCACGCGACGCACGTCGTTGCACCATCCTGGGTAGCGTCGAGACACGAGAGCAGCGCCTCGCGCTCGCACGCCGTCAACCTGACGGACGCTTCCCTCGGCGAGCTACGTTGGCGAAGCATGCTCGAGCCTTGTCCAGCGTACACGCTGTAGAAAAGGCCGATTTGTCGTCGAGTTTCTTTACAGCCGCATCTCTTGACCGAGGTGGCTTCATAGGTCGACGGCTGATCAGTAAAAAAGTGCTAGCGACCCGCTGGAAACGTGCGTCGACGACCATCGGCCGGGAATTCACGGTCCGGATCGTTTCCGGTGGCAGTAGCGCCGCGAGCGTGACGTCGGTGAAGGATTGTCAGCGGGCTGATCGCCGCCTGGAGCGGATCACTAACTTCCTGGAGATCTAAGCGATGAAAGCAGCACTGAAGTTGGCACTTGGTCTGGCGATATGGGTTGCGGCCTTCCAATCGCAAGCGGCCGTGATTCTCTACACCACCGAGCAGAGCTATCTGGCTGCGGTAGGTGCTACACGGACGTACATCGATTTCGCCGGATCACCGAACGCGGTCGTTTCAGGGGGCAGTTTTTCTCCGGACGTTTTTTTTGGCACCTGCACTGACTCGGGTTCCGCTGGTACCTGCGGAACCCAGGTGCTGCATGCGAGTGACGCCATCACGGACCTCGGCGGTTCGAGCGCCAGCAACGGCGTGGCCAGCCTTGCCTGGCGGTTCGCTTTGAGCGATGTGTTCGCGTTTGGGCTCAACTACGAAAGTGGCGGGATCGATTCGATCAACATTGTGGATCCGGCCCTGAATCTCACCCCGGTGGACACGACTTCCGCGTCCGGATTCATCGGACTGGTGAGCGACAGCGCCTTCTACGGTGCCATCGCCGTGAATGGCGTGCTACCGGGTGTCGGCAATGATCGCTACTTCATCGCCGACTTCCGCATCAACGAACCCGGATCCAGATCCGTTCCAGAGCCCGGTGCCCTGGCGCTGGTGGCTGCGGCGTTCGCGGGAGCGACGCTGATTCGCAGGCGGAAAATGGGGGTGGTGCGCGCACACACGGGCTTCGCCTGATCGTCCCGCCATGCTGAAGCTGCACGGACAGCATCGACTTATCGGTCCACTAGATCGCGTCGATGCTGTACTGCAAGACCTGACCCCAATCACGTGACGCAGATCGACCTGCCAGCACGCGCACCGCAATGGCGCACTAGCAGGCCGACCAGCCCCAAGCCGAACAGCACCCATGTAGTCGGTTCGGGTACCGGGGACGGGGTACCGTAAATGAACTGCATGCCAGCAATATCGTCGGCCTGCGGGCCGTCGACCAGGGTTCCATTGGCGCTCATCAACGAATTCGGAACGTCGGTGTGGCTGAGGCCGAGCGTATGGCCGATCTCGTGCGTGACCAGATACGACAGGTACGCGGAGTTGGCGAAGGAAGAGGAAAGGTCCGTGTTGAAGAAGACATCGCCGGTCATGGTGCTGCCGGAGACGCCGACCCACGCGTTTCCGTCGAGGAAGTACGCAGGCGGATAGAAGCCGACGCCGCCGACCCCGTCATAGAAGGTATTGGCGAACGAAAGACCGCCGATGCGGATATCTCCGGAGGCGGTTGTGCTTCCGGCGGCTGCGCCGTCGTCAGCCACCTGCGTGAAGCCCAGGTTCGCGATTGCCGACCAAGCGCCGAAGGCGCCCTGGATCGTGGTCAGGTAGTTCGAGGGCATGAAGTCTGCCAGGGCAGTGGTGGTGCACGGCATGGAGACGAACTCGCCGCAGTCCGTGCCGCCTGGCATCAAGCTCCAGGTCACCGTCGCGCCCGTGCCGTAGGCAGGCTGGCCCCACTTGGCGAGGAAGCCGGGCCCGAGTTCGGCAAGCTCGTAGGCCGAGGCTGCTATGGGCATGCACAGGGATCCGCAAAGCGTCAGGGCGGGCAGAAGCTTCTTCATCACGGTGATCCTTTGGGTGAGCCGGGAGCCCTGATGGTGACGCACAGTTGCTCCCCTTTTTTGAGACTGCCGAGGAATCACGATACCTGAAGTACCAACCGCGGATTTCAGAAATGTGATCGCACACGACGGGGGTGGGTCGTGCGCACACGCATGCGTGCCGTCTTGCACGACCTGACCCCCATGTTGCATGTAGGCCTGAGCGGACGGGCGTGAAGGCGGAGGCTTCCATGCCGGGGCCGAAGGGGCGCCCCCTCGGCTGCCAGAGCTACCGCGCCAAGAGGGATGTCAGGCGAGGATCCTGTCGAGCCAGTTGAACACGCGCAGGTCTCTCAGTCCGAGCCCTTTCGGCTCGCAGTGCAGGTCGGCCCCGTCGGATGCCGAGAACGGGACCAGGGTCTTCGGGCACGTCAGAAGGTCGTGCAATTGACGCGACTGACCAGGCCAGAACGCCTCATTGACCGGCGCGGTGATCAGCATCGGGCACTCGATCCTCCCGACGACATCCGTGAGGTTGTAAGCCATGGTCGCCTGGAACGTGTCGAAATACGACGTCATGCCATAGGGCCGCATGCGGAAGGCCAGGGAATGCTTCATGGCGGGATCCAGCATCTTGGTCATGTAGCCATCGAACTCTTCCTTGCGGCCAGCCTTCAGGAGCTCGAACATCAGAGGCGGCAACAAGTTGGTCCATGACGCGGAAACGTCGATCACCCCTGGGTCTGCGATGGCGGCCGCGATCCTCTTCTCGAAGGCCACGGCGCGTGGAACCCAGTATCCGCCCTGGCTGATGCCCTGAAGGGCGATCCTCTTCGGATCAACCCCGTTGCGACTGAGAGCGAAGTCAACCACTGGCGTAATGACATGCTCCCAATCCGGCCGGAAGTGGAGGCCCTGCTTCCATAGCGCGTAGCCTTGCCCGGGCCCGTCGAAGGAGAGGCAGTCGTAGCCCCGGGCCGTCGCTGCTGCCGCCCCCCACATCCACATATCCAGGGCAGAGCCGTCGCTGCCGTTGGCGAGGATCAGCAGCGGGCGCTTCTCCTTGCGGCTCTTTCCCCGGAAATAGAATCCACGCAGCGCGGTCCCTTCGTAGGGAATGCTGACCTGTTCGATCGGCGGGTCGAACAAGGCAATCGACTTCAGCCAGCAGTCATCCATCATCTGCCAGGCCTGCGTGATCCGGGTTGGATCTCCGGTGCCATCTGCAAAGTAAGTCGCGCTGTCGTAGAAGTTCTGCGCCCAGAGATAGGCCTGCCGGGCGCTTTCGACATGGCCGCCACTCGCGGAATCTTCGGCCATGACGCGAGCTTCATCGCCGGCCGCGACCAAGGCCTGGTATGCACTCTCGAAATTGCCGTCTTCGATCTGCCGGATGACGTAGAGAATCTTTCCGACATTTCCGGCCTGGTGGTAGGCGCGCCCCAGGCTGGTCAGCAGCACGAACTCGAAGGCCGAGTTCTTGAAGAAATAGGTCGCCTGATGAGCACCGGACGGCGTCGTGGGCAGATTGGTCGGTTGCTGCGTAGTGGTCTGGGCCCCTACGGTGATCGGTCTGCCAGTCATTCCTGCCCCCAATCCTGCAGCAACCATTCCGAGGCTGAGCTGCCTTCTGATGAGTTTCATGGATGAATCGCCCTCGAATGCGAGCGGCATAAGTGCCCTCGTTCCTGATTCTGAATTCCTATCGGGAACGGGTCAACGGCACGAACGTGAACGATTGGGGCAACGCATCGCAACCCCGCCTCTGATCCTGGGCAGAGGACTAGCCGCGTCGGGTATCGCCCACGGGTGCCGTGCGGGACCGCCGCCACCGCACGAGCGCCAAACCGGCCAATCCGATCATTAGAGCGCCCGCAGTGCCAGGCTCGGGAACCGGAGAGACGCCTTGCGAGTACTCGAACCGATAGAACGAGGCCAGTGAAAAACTGCCCGCGCCGAGTTGCTGGTCCAGCTTCTCCTGATCAAGCTCGAACTTCGGATCGGCGAGCGCCGAGCAACCGGACTCCGAACTGAACTGCACCTTGACGAAGCCGCCGTCGCTGACGGAACAGCCCGCGAGCAGATCGACGGTGTAGACATGCCCCGGGATCAGCGAAATCCCGACGATCTTGTCGAAGTTCGGGGTGGTGGCCGCCTGACCCTGAAATGCCTGCTCTTTGAGTACGTCCGCGTTCGTCAAGACGAGCGAGGGATCGGACCGGATGAAAACCGATGCGCTGCCCGTGGAGGTGGGATTCGACGCGAGGCCCTGGAACGTCTCCGAGCGCGCCACGGTGCCGATGACCGAAACCTTGACGGGGATGAAGGTCAGATTTGCGGGCGGGGCAGCAATCGAGCCGAGGCGCATTTCGTAGGTGAGTTGCGCGCTGGCCTGGACCTGCTGGATGAAGTGACCGGGCGTGTTGCTGCGCAAGATGCCGGCGGAGGCACCTGGCCGATCGCCCAGGAAGGTCTGGGCGGTTGCCTCGGCTCGCGCGAAATTGGCGTCCTGCAGATGCAGGCAGTTGGCAGTGATCGCCCCGACCGTGGTGGCCGGCTCCTGGGTCAGGCACTCGATGAAAGTGGTGCTGACGGCGTCGGATTGGGCGTGCGCGAAAGGCGACTGGACGAGCAGGGCCAATACCGCGATCAGCGGCGCGGGGCGGCGGAGCCGCTCCCCAGCGCGGAACCATCGACCAACGCAGGGACCGCGTCGCTCCACCCAGCGGCTGCCACCGCTGACAATTCCTGCTGCGACGTCCATCAGGATTGCCGGGTAGCTTTTTTGCTTTTCCATACCGCCCCTTTCAAGACATTCGCAGCCAGACCTTGAAGGGACACTACCACGAATGCCGTGAGATTATCAAAGTGAGAGGTTCGCCTTCGCGTGGGTGGATGGCTGTCGCTGCGTCACTCGGACGTGGTCAACGCAGCGGCCTTCGAGATCTCACTTTCCCGGGGATGCGTGGTTGCAGGAACAGGCCCTGTTCTGCTTTCAGGGTGTAAAACACGAGGTGCATCGGGCTCCGACTGGGGTCAGGCCTCGCGCCAACGCATCGATGTCGTGGTGCAAGACCTCCGTTCGCCTTCCTCTCGCCGCCGCAACACCGTCGGCATTCGTGCGTGGAATGCGTCAAGGATCCGGGTTGCGTTCTTTGCTTCCGTACAGCAAGCGGAGTCATTGGCTGCCTCCGGCAGGCTATCGAGGCTGATCGCGGCGTAGTACAGGTCTTTCATTCTCGTGCTTAAATGCAAGACCCGCCCCCGTGTTACCAGTCTTGTGCGGGACGATAAGTGGAGCCCCGCAGTTTGGGCGGCCAGCGGAAGCTGACACCGAACAACAGGGCCTGCGTGACCAATGTGACCCATGGGGCATTGGCACGAGAAGCTTGCTCGCTTGGCTAGTGTCGCTTCGTCAGAGCTGAAACGTTCTTGACTTGGAGGCCTTCACTACCCCTTACGACTTCGAAAGTGACTCGTTGGCCGACCCGCAACGAGTGGACGTGTGCTCCTAAAATGGCGGAGAAGTGAGCGAAAATGTCTGCACTGCCGTCATCTGGCGTAATGAAACCGAAGCCCTTTGCGTCATTGAACCATTTTACTGTACCGGTCCGAACGGATTGGGAATGTAAACCACCTTCTTCATTTTTTGCGGTCGATATTGTCGACAGGCCGCCTACCTCGATTTTCTGTGAGGAGTCAGTTGCATCTATGACGCTGAGGGGGGCCAACTTCCCAGCTGCAAAAAGATCAAGGAGACGTGTCGCCGCGTTGTAGGGCAATTCCAGCAAGATCTTGACGCTCCCTTTCCGGATTCGCCGAACGTGAAGATCACTGTCGCCAATTGTGAGCAGTTCCTGAATTGCTTTCAAGAATGCAAGTTGATGCTCGGGCGAGAAATCTTGAAAGTCTGCATCGATCCGAAGTTCAATCAACCTCGTCATAGATGATTGCTCCTCCAGAATCGCCTGTTTCTGGGGAGGGGCGGGCATAGCTGTTACGGGGTGTTCTTGGCCTGGAATATTTTCACCTACGCCAAGCAACCGCATCTCGCCAGGATCTGGTTTCACTATTCTCGGCTGCCCAGTCAGCCGACGATACAGATCTTCATAGCCACGATCGTCGACAACAACGTAGTGCTGGAAGGCTCTCAATGGTTTCGGAATGTGGGCGCGGTCGCCCGTTCTGAAAATTATTGGGACAAGCTTATGTCCATTTGAGGCGTTTTCGTAAAGGTCCTGATAGACGAGCAAAGATTCAAACTTTGCTCCCATCCCCAACGCACATTTGTCAGTTGTCTTCTCTGCATAAGAACGCGTGCAGACAATAAGGACATAGTCGCAGGTATCTATGCTTTGGGACATCCACTTCACCCATCCATTGGGAGGGGCTTGTTCGTACTGATCTAGAATGCAATTTACGCCATCCCCAACAAGTCTATCTGAGAGTCGAAGAACTTTTCTTGAATGGCCTTCGGAGTCGTGACTATAGCTAATGAACACAGAGGGTCGTGGCGTGCTGTCAAAACGATTGTTAGTACTGTGATGATCCTGTTCTAGCTTCACGACAATCCTCCTTCGAGCCGAGACGCCCAGTGGGTCCAAGTGTTGAGCGAACATATCTTGCGGCGCTACATCGACCTGTGTCGCCTATCACACTTACGCTGGTCGAACGCATCATGCAGCATTGTGCGGTCCCACAAAACCGGAACCATACAGTTGTTTGGGAATACGTTGATGCTGTTCGTTGTGCGTTCTTGCTTGCTGCCGCCGCGATTGCTGCACACGCAGGGGGTAGGTCTTGCGCACACGCATAGATGCCGTCTTGCAAGCCCTGCCCCCCTTCCTTTGCAGCAACGCCGCGGTTGCGTGTCCCCTGGAACGCAATGTTAGGCTTCCTTCGCAGTTCTAATTGTCCGAAGTTCAAGTGTCAGGCGCTCGCCTTGCGAGGTGGCGGACCAGAATAAACCCATACCTCCCTGAACCGTCTTCGTGTACGCGACGTTGACGAGATCGAGCGCTCGAAGCTGCACTAAAACAGTCTGGAAAATCTGGTCGTCCAGGCTGGGCGAATTTCCGTAACTCCTGGACTTCTTGAAGAGTGCAGTTGCCAAGATCTCTTTTACTGCGCTCTCATGCGGGTGCTTGATCAGATATGGGGCGATGTATCCAAAGAGTTCTCTCCAGGTGGCGATTGCGTTCCAGTAGCTCTTCCGACCTTCGTAGTAGTACAAACCGCTCAGTTCGAACGACTCGTCAAGCCCAGCAAGATCGGCAACAGGGCTCGGGTTCGCAGTTGGAATCTCAGAGAGAGTCTTTTCCAGCTGAGTATTCTGCTTTCGGAGTTCATTCATCTCCGAGAGGAGATCCTCATTTGCAACTCTATCCGCCCGGACCCATCCGACTGCCGGAAACATCTTGATGGTCTTGGACAGGCTTAAGGCGACTATTCCTGGAAGGTCTTCCGCAGAGCGCCAGAATCTGACTAGCCGATCAGCGCTGACTCGATCGCGGAAGGCTGCTAACCTAGACCGAAGGTCTGGATCCTGCTCGGACTTTCCAAAGGGAATCTCGTCTGGGTTCTCATGCAAGAGCGCGATGACTTTCATTTCGCGAGCCAAGGCGTAGTCGTACTCCTGCTCGGTATAGCTTATACCCTGAGGAGTCGTCGACCCATATCGACCTCCGATTATCAGGAGATAGTAGTCGCAATCATCGATCACGCGCTTGATGAACTCAAACTGTTCCTCATCAGCTGCTGGAAATAGCTCCATGCCAGCGGGAATGCAGTCAAGTTCCATAAGCGCCTGAATGACTTTTTGCCGCTCTTGCTTCAAGTCAGCATATGTGGAACTGACGAAGACTTGGTATCGCTTGTCCAACACGTACTCCTTACTGGATGCCCAACTAGAGGTTGACCTCAGCAAACGCGAAGTTCCATGTCTTTTGACGCAAAAGTTCGGAAAAACTAACTGATTCCATGAGGTACTCCGAACATGTCCGTAGTCCATACCGCCAATGAAAGAAGCCCGCAGGTGCGGGCTTCTTTGTTGGGCGAGGTTTCGATGCCTCAACCTTACGTGAGATCCGACGACTGAATCCGCTTAACCCCCTTCTTCCCCATCTCCTTCCAAGCCGCCTCGATCCCCGTCCCGCCGAGGTTGATCCCCCTGCAAGCATCCTCGATCACCGCCGCCTGGAATCCCGCGGCACGCGCATCCATCGCGCTCCACGCGACGCAGAAGTCTGTCGCCAGCCCTGCGAGGTAGCAGCGCTTCACGCCACGGTGCTTCAAATATCCCGTGAGTCCCGTCGGTGTCTTCTTGTCGGCTTCCATGAAGGTGGAATAGCTGTCCACATCGCGGTGGTATCCCTTGCGGATGACGAGCTGGGCATGGGGGATGTCGAGACCGGGGGCGAACTCGGCGCCTTCGGTGCCCTGGACGCAGTGGTCGGGCCATAGCACCTGCTTGCCGTAGGCGAGGTCGATCATCTCGAAGGGCTTCTTGCCTTCGTGCTGGGAGGCGAACGAGACGTGGTCGGCGGTGTGCCAGTCCTGCGTCATGACCACGTACTGGAACTTCTTGGCGATCTCGTTGATGAGCGGTACCACTTCGTCGCCCTTTTCCACGGCGAGCGAGCCGCCGGGGATGAAGCATTTCTGCACGTCGATCACGATGAAGACGTCGCTCGCGGTCGGGGTGATCTTGCCCGCAGCGATGGCCTGGGCGAGCCAGCCGGCGGAACCGCCGGCCACCGCCGCACCGGCGGCGAGTTTCAGAAAGCTGCGACGATCGATGGCATTCATTGGGCTCTCCTCCAGAGTTACGGCGTTGGTCTTCCGGCGCGATACTGTCATCCGCCGTGCGCTTCGATTCTGTGACAATCCTCCGGCGCCTGCAACGCGCCATGACGCCGGCGTAAGGTGGCCGGCAGGTCGGGCTCGCCAAGGGCGCCCAGCACGACGCCGAAGCGCTGCAGGGCCTCGTCGGCCGAGTAATAGCCGCGCATCACGTCGCGGGCCACTTCGAAGGGGTCGCGGGCGAGCGGCTCGCCGTAACCGCCGCCGCCGGGCGTCGAGACGGTGACCGTATCGCCGGGGGCAAGCGGGATGTCCTGGTCCTTGGAGCGGTGAGGCGGCACATAGTCGGTGCTTCCGAGGTGGGCCTGGACGGTGTTCATGCCACCGTCCTCGCCGCCGAGGGCGCCGCGGGGGCCGAAGCGGCCGTGGTCCATGACCATGGAGGCGCGCGCTTCGCCGCGCCGCAGTTTGACCGAGTAGGTGACGCCGAATCCGCCGCGTTTCTCGCCCGCGCCGCCGGAGCCTTCGTGGATGGCGTACTGCTCGAAGAGCACGGGGTAGCGCTGCTCCATCACTTCGATGGGCGTGGTCTTGGAGATGCCGATGGTCGAGCAGCCGTTGGAGATGCCGTCGCCCGCGCGCGAGCCGCCGTAGCCGCCGCCGGAGATCACGTACATGACGTACGGGCGGCCGTTCTTCGGGTCGACGCCGCCCAGGGCGAAGTTGCCCGAGGTACCGGCCGGCGAGGCGAACAGGCGGTCGGGGATGGCTTTCACGAGCGCGTCGAAGACGGCTTCGGCGATGCGCTGGCTGACCTCGGCCGCGCAGCCGGAGACAGGGCGTGGATACTTCGCGTAGAGGAAGGTGCCTTCCGGCTCCACGATGTGCAGCGGCTCGAAGGTGCCGGCATTGATCGGCACTTCCGGGAAGACGTGCTTCACGGCGAGGTAGATCGACGACTTGGTGGTGGCGATGACGCTGTTCATCGGCCCGGCGCAGGGCGGCGAGGAGCCGGTCATGTCGAAGGTCAGCGTGTCGCCGGCCTTGGTGATGGCCATGGCGATCTTCAGCGGTTCGTCGACGACGCCGTCGGAATCGACGAAGGCTTCGCCGTGGTAGGTGCCGTCCGGGATGGTCGCGATCTTGGCGCGCATCTGCTGCGCGGCGCGGTGTTTCAGTTCGACGATGGCAGCCTCGACCTCGTCGGCCCCGTAGCGGTCGAGGAGGGCGGTGAGCCGTTTCTCGCCCACGGCCAGCGCGGAGGCCTGGGCCTGGACGTCGCCGATGCGCTGGTCTGCGAGCCGGATGTTGGAGAAGATGATGGACAAAATCTCTTCGTCCATCACTCCGCGTTTGAAGAGTTTCACCGGCGGCAGGCGCAGGCCTTCCTGCTCCACCTCGGTGGCGTTGGCCGAGAACCCGCCGGGGACCATGCCGCCCGTGTCGGGCCAGTGGCCGGTGTTGGCGAGCCAGCACCACAGCCGGTCGCGGTAGAAGAACGGCTTCACGAACTTCACGTCCATCAGGTGGGTCCCACCGAGGTACGGGTCGTTCAGGATGTAGACGTCGCCCGGCGACAGGTCGCGCGCCCGCTCGATCACCGCCTGGGTGGAAAACTGCATCGTGCCCACGAAGACCGGCAGGCCGAGGTCGCCTTGGGCGATGAGTTCGCCCGTGTCGCGGTGGTAGATGCCGTCCGACCGGTCGAGGGCCTCAGAGATCACCGGGCTGAACGCGGACCGCACGAACGCCAAGTCCATCTCGTTGCAGACCTGCTGGAGGCCGTTCTGGATGACCGAAAGGGTGATGGGGTCCATCGGAGGTATGAACTTGTTCAAATGTCAGTTTAGCGCTTGTAGGACGCGTTCGGCTGTTTCCCGATCCGCCGGATCGGGTTAGAGTGCCGATCAAATTAATCGGAGGCCCGATGAAGGCAGCGGTGGCGCTCGACTGGCTTCTGGCCGGGTTCATGGGGTTGTTTGTTCCGGTGGCGCCGTTCGTGGCGTTCGCCATTGCCCGCGACCCGGCGTATCTGCGCGACTATCGGCGTACTGTGGTGAAGGGCGCCAATCATCTTCGCGGCCAAGTGCAGTCGCGCGCCTTCTCGCGCTACGTGCTCTACGGCAAGCTGCCCAAGCCGCTGGGCGAAGCCGTCGTCGGCGAATGCACCCACTGCGGCAACTGCTGCATGCATCAGCGCTGCATCTTCCTGGACTGGAGCGCCGAGGGCGAATCGCGCTGCCGCATCTACAACACCGGCTTCTGGAAGTGGCTGGCCTGCGGGCGCTATCCGGAGAGCAGCATGGACATCGCGCTCTACGACTGCCCGAGTTTCACCACGGTGGCCGTGTCCGAAGTGGTGCGTCGGCGCCGGGTGATCCCCGTAGTCGCCGTTCACGACCGTCGTCCCGAGGCGATGCGGCGGCAGCGCATGAAATAGAACTGGCATCGGGGGGTAATGCCCCTGTCACGTTCGGTCCCTAGTCTCCGCGGCGTTTGCGTATGCCGCCCCCGGCGGAGAGGGACCACCCTGAAGCCCGATGACCTGACGTTCCTGGACCGCATCGACCAGCGCGTTTTCGATGCCATCTACTCCCGGTCCCTCGTCTACAACACCTGCTGGGAAGATCCCGCGGTGGACCGGCAGGCCCTGCAACTGGGGCCACAGGACATCGTCCTCGTCATCACCAGCGCCGGCTGCAATGCGCTCGACTATGCCTTGTGCGAGCCGCGGCGGGTCCATGCGGTGGATGCGAATCCGCGCCAGACCGCGCTGCTCGAGCTGAAGCTAGCCGGCATTCGCCATCTCGGCCACGAGGACTTCTTCAAGCTGTTCGGCCAGGGCCGGCACCTGCAGTTCGAGGCGATGTATCGCGATGCGCTGCGCAGCGAACTGTCGCCCTTCTCGCAGACGTTCTGGGATCGCAACGGCAACTGGTTCACGCACGCCGAAGAGCGCGGCAGCTTTTACTATCACGGCCTCTCCGGCATCGTCGCCCGCGGTGTTCGCGGATACCTCAAGCTGCGGCCGAAGCTCGATCGGGCCATCCGCGACCTGACCGACGCGCCCAGCGTGGATGAGCAGCGGCACATCTACGACAGCCGCATCAAGCCGCTGCTGTGGAACAAGCCGATGAACTGGATGCTCGGCCGGCAGCTCACGATGTCGATGCTCGGCGTGCCGCACCCGCAGCGCAAGGAAGTGCAGGCCCAGCACGCTGGTGGCGTGGCGGGCTACGTGCGCGCCGCGATCGAATACGTCTTCCGCCATCTGCCGGTCGCGGACAACTATTTCTGGCGCGTCTACCTGCGTGGGCACTACACGCCCCATTGCTGTCCGGAGTATCTCAAGCGCGAAGGCTTCGAGCGGCTGAAGGGAGGTCTCGTCGATCGCGTCGTGCCGCACACGTCCACCGTGACGGAGTTCCTGCACACCACGCCCGACCGCATCTCGAAGTTCGTGCTGCTCGATCACATGGACTGGATGAGTTCGTACTACCCCGAGGCGCTGGCAGAGGAGTGGGAGGCGATCTTCGATCGTGCCGCACCGGGCGCTCGCGCCATCTTCCGCAGCGCGCATGCGCGGCCGCGCTATCTCGATCGGGTGTCGATTGCTGCGCGTGGCGGGCGGCAGCCGGTCAAGGAATTGCTGCGCTTCCACGACGAGTGGGCGCGCGAACTGACCCGGCAGGATCGGGTACACACCTATGCCGGTTTCCACATCGCCGACCTTCCGGCGTGATCTAGCCATGGCCGCGTCCGATGCGCGCGTGCTGTGGCAGTTCCTGCGCGGTCAGCCACGGCACGGATCGCAAGCGGAGCGGCTGGCGGCGTTCTATGGCCCGCAGGCCGAGGCCTACGACCGCTCGCGCGAGCGCATGCTGCATGGCCGGCGCGAACTGATCGAACTGCTCGACGTTCCCGTCAACGCGACGGTGGTGGAACTGGGCGGCGGCACGGGGCGCAACGTCGCGTTCTTCCGTGAACGGCTCCCGTTCTTCAGGCGCGTCGACGTGGTCGACCTGTGCCGTCCCCTGCTCGATCTGGCCCGGCAGCGCGCGCTGGAGTGGCCCAACGTTCGCGTGGTCGAGGCCGATGCCACGGCCTACAGGCCCGAGCAGTTGGTCGACGCGGTGTACTTCTCCTATTCGCTGTCGATGATTCCGGACTGGTTCCGCGCCATCGACAATGCGCTCGCGATGCTCAAACCGGGCGGCCTGATCGGCGTGGTGGATTTTTACGTCTCGCGCCGCAATCCGGCACCGGGGCTGACGCGGCACGGCGGCCTGGCCCGCAGCTTCTGGCGTGCGTGGTTCGATCGCGACGGTGTCTTCCCCAGTCCTGACCACCTGCCTTACCTGATGGCCCATTGCCGGACCGACGTGCTGCTGGAGCGATTCGGCAAGGTGCCGTGGCTGCCGCTCGCGCGGATGCCGTACTACGTGTTCGTCGGTCGCAAGCGCGGCCCGGTACGCTCTTTGGTGGCGTGATCCCTGCTTCCCCTCTCGCGCGCATTGATTGCGTGGGAGCGAAACGATGGCGATCTTCAATCGCAGGGAGCAGGGCGAGGCGGGCGTTGGGCGCCGGGTGCCAAAGTTCATCGGCACGGCGCTGCTGGGGTTCGTGGTGCTCGGTGTGTTCTTCGGCCTGGCCGGCACCATCGGCAGCGGCAACGTCGGCGTGCGCACGACGCTGGGGGTCATCAGCCCGGCGGAAATCGGGCCCGGCATCTATCTCAAGTGGCCGATCATCTCCAGCGTCGAAGAATTCTCCGCCAAGGAGATCGCGATCGATCTGAACGATCTCACGCCGAAGGCGAAGGACAACCTGAGCCTACGTGACTTCGACGTGACGGTGTACTACCACGTCAAGGATTCCGCGATCGCCGAATTGCAGACGAAGTACGCAGGGCAGTCCATGCGTGCGCCCGAAGGCGGCTACTACCTGCCGGCGTTCGAACTCGTCTTTCGCGTGGCCCGCAACGTGGCGTACGAAGAGATCGCCAGGGTCGATTCGCTCGTCATGCACACGCGCCGCGACCAGCTCGCGGACGCGATCAAGACCAACATGCAGGCTGAACTCGAAAAGGCCGACCTGGGTGTGTTCGGCGTCACGCGCGTGGTGATCCGGTCCGTGATGACGGACCCCTCCATCGAGGAGGCGATCCGCGCCGCGGTCGCGAACCAGAAGAAGCTCGAGGCGATGGCCGTGCAGACGGAGATCGCCAAGAAGGAAGCCGAGATCCGCGTCACAGAGGCAGACGGCATCTCGCGCTCGAATCGCATCATTGCCGGCAGCCTGACGCGCGAGTACCTCCAGCACGAGGCCAATCTGGCGCTGCTCAAGTTCGCCGAGAAAGGCAATACCAACACGGTGGTCATCCCCGCCGGCACCAGCATCGCCCCGATGCTCAACGTCGGGCAGCCGGTGAAGTGAGCCCCACGAGCCCGATGCAGAGGGTGTAGAGCACCGTCGCGTTCAGCAGGTGCCAGATGAAGTGCGTTCCGATCGGAAAGTCGGCGCACACCGACTGGTCGACGGTGCGCAGGGTGAGCGACACGAGAAATATCAGGCTCGCCACCACGAACGGATCGCGCGCGGGCCGGCGCGCGACGCTTACCCAGGCGGTGATCACGAGCAGCGTTGCGAGCGCCGGCAGATAGCCCGCTGATCCGTTCAGCGCGCCCTCGGGGAAGGATTTCTCGATGATGCGGGACCCGACGGCGTAGACGACGATCGCTAGCGTCGCGAGGACATTGTTCAGGCGTCCGAAGCGCACCAGCAGCCGCTGCAGGTAGAACCAGATGAAGATCGCGATCGCCAGCGTGTCGGCGATCGCGGCCCAGAACGTGGCGACCGTGTGGAAGGTGACGCTGCCGATGCCGATCAGCGCGAGTAGGCCCGCCAGCACGCGGAAATCCCATTCGCGATGGCGCACGTGCCGGTACAGCAGGTACGCGGCCACGAAGAACGCCAGGTTGCTCGCGGCGTTGAGCGGCTCTGCCAGCAGGCCGGGGCCGAGGCGTTCGCAGTAGACGTCGAGGGGGCGGTTCCATTCCATGGGGCAGGCTCCCCGGAAGTGTATGACACCAGACTTTCTGCGGCGACCGGACGACACCCTACAGGAGACGGTCGCGGATGACCGGAGCCAGGGTCGGTGGGTGCCCGGGCTCCGGTAGCGAATCCCGCGACCCGGAGGCGCGCTCATTGCGCTGTACGGGCGGCGGCGAGAAATCCTGCTCGGGGGTCCCTACGATCCGTCCCGGGTTGCGAACAACGCGATCCGGAAGACCCACCGACTACCGACAATCGCCACCGAAAAGGGGAACGCCATGAAACTCGTCATCACCGCCGTCGCGCTGTGCCTCGCCGTTTCCACCCCCGCCTTCGCCAAGACCCAGCAGGAAAAGATGAAGACCTGCAGTGCCGAAGCCAAGACCAAGTCGCTCAAGGGCGATGACCGCCGCGCCTTCATGAGCCAGTGCCTGACGCTGACCGCCGTCGAGAAGAAGGAGCGCCAGGCGCAACTCGACAAGTCCAAGGCCTGCGTTTCCGAGGCGAAGGACAAGGCGCTGAAGGGCGACGCGAAGAAGAAGTTCCTGAGCGAGTGCGCCGCCTGAACCACCGCAGTCTCCTGACGTAGTTCCTCCCGCTAGCCGGGGCACGAAAGTGTCCCGGTTTTTTTTGCTCTTTTCCGGCGCTGCTGGCCCCCACCCTGACCCTCCCCCGGCATAGCCGGGGGAGGGAGTAGTGCCCCTTCGTTCGCGGGGGAGGGATGTACGCTCCTTCCCCCGCGCGAGCAGCGTGGGGGAAGGCTGGGATGGGGGCAGCGCAGCGCCCGCTTTGCCTGGGGAAAACTGGGATGGGACAGAGCGATCACTCGAATAGGGCCAACCCACCTCTTCGGTACTACCTCCGGCGAGAATCCTTTCCATGGCAAAACTCACCCCACGCCAGCGCACAACCGTCCGCACCCTCCGCGCCCGGATGACCGACGCTGAACTTCATCTCTGGCGCGCACTCCGTCACCACCAGATTCATGGCGCCCGCTTTCGCAAGCAGCATCCGATCGGTGCGTTCGTTGCCGACTTCGCCTGCGCCGAACACAAGCTGGTGATCGAGGTGGATGGCGGGCAGCATGCGGACCGCGAACTCACGGATGCAGCTCGGACGGAGTACTTGAGGAAGAAAGGGTGGCGAGTACTGCGCTACTGGAACAACGATGTGTTCGAGCGCCGTGAGGGGGTGTTGGGGGATATTGCGGGGGTCATCGAGGCTGGACTGCCCTCAACCCGGCCCCCTCCCTGACCCTCCCCCGGCACAGCCGGGGGAGGGAGCAATTCCCCGAACCCCGCGCTTCGCGCCCCTTCCCCCGCGACGGCGGGGGAAGGTTGGGATGGGGGTGCCAATCGAAGCCACCCCCCAACCACCAACCCCTAATCCGCAATCACCGCCACCGCCTCGATCTCGATCAGCAGCTCTTCCAGCACCAGCCCCGGCACCCCCACCATCGTGCTCGCCGGAGCGCGCTCGGGATTGATGTACTTCGCCCGTTCCTCGCCGACGACCTTCCACTTCTCGCGGTTGAGGCCGACCACGTAGATGGTGAACTTGAGCACATTGTCGAATGTGGCGCCGGCAGCCGCGAGCGCCGTCTTCATGTTCTCGAACGTCTGGCGCGTCTGGCCGCGCAGGTCGCCCGCATGCAGGACCTTGCCCTTGTCGTCCCACGACACCTGTCCGCTCACGAAGATGAGCTTGCCTTCGATCACGGTGGTGACCTGCGAGAACATCGGCGAGGCAAACAGGCCGGGAGGGCGCAGGTACTCCACCTCGAAATCATCGGCGCGGGCGCCGGTGGCGATGACGCTCAGGGCGAGCACGAACAAGGCAGCGAGCTTCATGGCGCGAGTCTCCTCAGGTTGAGAACCGTGGCCGTATCGACGACCACCGAGGCCTAGCTTACCGCGACGAGCAGATTGCCGAGCCGATCGCGGGTAACGCTATTGCCGGGTTCCACGACGATGGTCGTGTCGAGCTGCTCGATGATGGCGGGGCCTTCGAAGCGAGAGCCTTCGGGCAGCCACTCGCGCCGGTACACGGGCGTGTCGATCCAGCCGCCGTCGAACCAGACCGGTCGCCGCGAGATGCGCGCCGTGTCGAGCGAGGCGGCGGGCGCGCCGCGTCCCAGCGCTTCGAAGGATAGCGGTTTGCGCCGCCCGATCACCGCCGTGTGCAGATTGACGAGCACGGGTCGAATCTCAGTCAGCCGCACCTGGAAGCGCTGCCAGTAGGCTGCTTCGAATGCAGTGTGAAGTTCGTCGCGCGTGATCTTCGCGTGCGCGATCGGAATCGATAGCAGGTGGCTTTGCCCCTGGAACTGCATGTCCGCTTCGAACGCGCAGTCGATGCGTTCCACGGTCAGTCCCTCGCGATCGATCATCGCGCGGCCTTCAGCGACCTGCGCTTCGAGGACCGTACGCACAAGCGCATCGGGCAGGTCCGCCAGGGTCACGTTGACCGTGCGCACATAGTCGTGGCGCAGATCCGCCACCGCGCAGCCGAGCGCGTTGGTGAGGCCGGGCCGAGCCGGGATCAGCACGCGTGGTATGCCGAGTTCCCGGGCAAGGGCGCTCGCGTGCAGTGGTCCGGCGCCCCCGAACGCGAACAGGGCGAAGTCGCGCGGATCGTGCCCGCGTGCGAGGCTCACCATCCGGATCGCGCCGGCCATGCGATCGTTGGCGATGCGGAGGATGGCTGCGGCCGCCTGGTCGGCGTCGAGACCGAGTGGCTTGCCGATACGCTCCGCGATGACCGCGCGAACGTCGTCCACGGTCACCGGGGCGTCGACCGCCAGCAGCTTCGCACCGTCGAGCCGACCGAGCACCAGGTTCGCGTCGGTGATGGTCGGGTCGACGCCGCCGCGGCCGTAGCAGATCGGCCCCGGCCTGGCGCCCGCGCTTTCCGGGCCGACCTGCAGCATGCCGGCTTCGTCCACGCGCGCGATCGAGCCACCGCCAGCGCCGATCGAATGCACGTCGACCATGGGCACGTGAATCGGCATCGCGTACTCGAGCTCGAGCTCGGAGGACAGGCGCGGTTCGCCGCCTTCGACCAGCGCGACGTCGCTGGAGGTGCCGCCCATGTCGTAGGTGATGAGCTTCTCGATGCCCGCGGCGCGGCCGGTGGCGGCGGCAGCGATCACGCCCGAGGCCGGACCCGACATCACCGAGCTCACCGCATTCTCGTGCGCCATGCGTGCCGCCACGGTGCCGCCGTTGCCCTGCATGACGAGCAGTTCGCGGCGGAAGCCGCCATCGCTGAGACCCAGGTGCAGGCTGCGGAGATAACGTTGCAGAACCGGCTGCACGGAGGCGTTGACCGCTGCCGCGACGCCACGCTCGTATTCACGGTACTCCGAGAGGATGGCGTGACCGGCGGTGACATAGCCGTTCGGCCAGAGCTCGCGCGCGACGGCGACGGCGCGCAATTCGTGCTTCGGCTCGCGATAGCTGTGCAGGAAATGGATCACGAGCGCTTCGCAATCGACCGCCAGGAGCTTGCGCACCGCGGCGCGTACCGCGTCTTCGTCGAGGGCGGTCAGCACTTCGCCTTCCGCGCTGATGCGCTCGGGCACTTCCATGCGCAGCTCTCGCGGAATCAGCGGCACGAAGGTGCCGGTGAGCCCGTACGGTGTCGGCCGCGTGCGCCGTCCGAGTTCCAGCACGTCGCGGAAGCCCTGCGTCGTGATCAGCCCCACGCGAGCGACCTTGCGTTCGAGCAACGCATTGGTGGTGGTCGTGGTCCCGTGGATGATCACCTCCAGGCGGGCGAGGTCGACATCGGCCGCGTCCAGGGCCTGGAGCACGCCGACCGACTGGTTCGGTACCGTCGTCGGCACCTTGGCTACCCGGATGGTTCCCGTCTCCGGATCCCACAGCACCAGGTCGGTAAAGGTGCCGCCCACATCCACGCCTGCGATCATGGCGGCGGATTCTACTGGTTCGGACCGCGCGGTGATCAGACGGCGAGAAATTGCCGGCGGGCTTCCGGGTCGGCATTCAGTGCTTCCCAGGTGCCCTGGAAGCGCACGGCACCGCGCTCGAGGATATAGACGCGGTCGGCGATGCCCGCCGCGAAGCGCAGGTTCTGCTCCGACAGCAGCACGCTCAGGCCTTCGCGCTTGAGCTCCCCGATGGCCTTCGCCATCTCGTCCACGATCACCGGTGCGAGCCCCTCGGAGGGTTCGTCCAGCAGCACGGCGAGCGGATTGCCCATGAGCGTGCGCGCGATGGTGAGCATCTGCTGCTCGCCCCCGGACATCTCTCCGCCGCGCCGCTCGCGCATGCGGCCGAGATTCGGGAACAGCTCGAACAGCCGCTGGGGCGTCCACGATGGCGCGCCGTCCCGCGCTGGTCGTCGCGCCACTTCGAGGTTCTCCATGACGGTGAGTCCGGCGAAGACGCGCCGTTCTTCCGGGACGTAGCCGAGGCCGAATCGGCACACGCGATAGGGCGCGAGGGCGTCGATGCGGTGCCCGTGGAATTGCACCTGCCCGCGTCGTGCCCGCACGAGACCCATCAGCGTCTTGAGCGTCGTGGACTTGCCGGCACCGTTGCGGCCGAGCAGGGCGACGACTTCGCCGCGGCGGACTTCCAGACCGACGCCGAACAGGATCTGCGCGCGGCCGTAGCCGCTGTCGAGGTCGGTTGCCTGGAGGAGGGGTGTGGCGTCGGTGGGGGTCATGACGTCGTGCGCGTGCTTTGAACGCGGTTTCCCTCACCCCAACCCCTCTCCCGGAGGGAGAGGGGCTTCGCATCCCGCTTCGTCCCGGAGAGGTCGGCTGGGGCCGACCTCTGCGAGGTGCAACGGTGATCCCCCTCTTCCCCCTGCCCTTTTCCCCAAGGGAGAAGGGTGTGTTCATCCCTCTCCCTCCGGGAGAGGGAACGAGGGTGAGGGAGAACGATGCTTGCCAAGTTGAACTCTGCATGACGAAGCACACCACCTGCATCCCGACACCGTCGTTCCGTGATTCGCCTCACGCCGCATCCCCCAGATAGATCCGACGCACTTCCGCGTCGACACGCACTTCCTCCTGCGTGCCTTCGGCAATCAACCGCCCGCGATCGAGCACCACGATGCGATCCGCGTGGCCGAACACCACGTCCATGTCGTGCTCGGTGAACAGAACCGACAGGTTGCGCTTGGCGGAGATGTCCGACACCAGCGTCATCAGTTCGTGGCGTTCGCGCGGAGCCATGCCTGCCGTGGGTTCGTCCATCAACAGCAAGCGCGGCGTGTTCGCGAGCGCCATGGCGAGTTCGAGGCGCTTCACGTCGCCGTAGGCAAGCTGATCGCAGGGACGTCCGGCCTGCGATTCGAGGCCCACGGCGTCGAGCAGGGCGTGGGCCTCCTGTGCCGAGGCAGAGGCCGCTTCGCCCAAGGGACTCGACGCACGCCGGTGGTGCGAGAGGAGTGCCAGCTGGACGTTCTCGACGACGGTCATGGAGCCGAAGGTGGCGGCGATCTGGAACGTGCGGCCGACGCCTTTGCGGAACAGGACACGCGGCGGTACTCCCGTGACGTCTTCACCTTCGAGTTGCACACGGCCCGCGTCCGGGCGGATCTGGCCACCGATCATGTTGAAGCAGGTGGTCTTGCCGGCGCCGTTGGGGCCGATCAACGCGACTCTCTCGCCGGCCGCGACGGCGAACGAAACCCCGGCTACGGCGTGTACTCCGCCGTAGTGCTTTTCGAGATTGTCGACGTTGAGGAGGGTCATGATCTTGTACTGCCGCATGCAAACGGAGGAAAGGCCTCAACACGAAGGGCACGAAGGAACACGAAGGAAAGCAAAGGAAAGGCAATGGGGTTCCCGCCTTCCTTCGTGTTCCTTCGAGTCCTTCGTGTTGAATGCTGTACGTGTTTCACGGTTGCCGCCTCTGCACGAGATGCCGAAGACTCCCGACCACGCCACGAGGAAACAGAAGCACCAGGGCCAGGATCGCCAGCCCCAGTATCAGTCGCCAGTAGTCCGTCCGCCGCAGGATTTCATCCTGCAACCACGTGAACAACACCGCGCCGACGACGGGGCCGGTCAAAGTCTGCACCCCGCCGAGCAGCACCATCACCAGGCCATCGACGGAACGCGCGATCGCCATCACGTCCGGGGCGAGGCTGCCCTTGGAGAAAGCGTAGAGCGCACCCGCGAGTCCCGCCGCGGCGCCCGCGACGGGGAAAGCGAACCACTGCATCCGCTTCACATCGATCCCGATCGAATCGGCCCGCTGGGGGGCATCGCGGCCAGCGCGTAACGAGAAACCGAAAGGTGCGTGCATTACACGCCAGAGGATGGCGATGGTCAGCGCGCAGAGCGCGATCGTCAGCCAGTAGAAGTGCGTCTTGTCCGCCGCCCAGGCCGGAGGCCAGACGCCCACGAGGCCGTTGCTGCCGCCGGTGACGTCGTCCCATTGCCATGCGATCGACCAGACGATCTGCGCGAAGGCGAGGGTCAGCATCGCGAGGTAGACGCCGGTCAGCCGCACGCAGAACCAGCCGAAGACGAACGCGAACGCCGCTGCCGCGAGAGGGGCTGCAGCCAGCGCCACGGGCATCGACAGCCCCGCGCGGGTGGCGAGCAGGCTGGCGGCGTACGCACCGACGCCGAAATAGGCGGCGTGACCGAAGGACATCAGTCCACCGGGGCCCATCAGGAAATGCAGGCTCGCGGCGAACAACGCGAAGATGGCGCAGTCGGTGGCGAGCACGAGCGTGTACTCGTCGGCGATGGCGGGCAGAGCGGCGAGCGCCACGACGCCTGCTGCCGCCAGCCACCAGAACCGCGTCGAGGGCGTACGCACGAGCTCGATGGTGCCGGCCGCCTCGCGCATGCCGCGCAATGGCCTGCCCGCGATGCCCCACGGGCGGACGGCGAGCATCAACGCCATCAGCACGAACTCGACGACCAGCGTGAGCTTGGAGAAATTGAGCGTGAACCCGAACGCGTCCACGGTGCCGAGCGCGAAGCACAACGCCTTCACGATACCGATCAGCAGCGCAGCGAGAAAAGCGCCGGTCAGGCTGCCCAGCCCGCCCACGACCACCACCACGAAGGCGTCGGTGATCGCGATGAGGTCGAGTCCCAGGCTGGCGGGTTCCCGTGGCATCTGCAGCGCACCGGCCAGCCCGGCCAGGCCGCTGCCGAGCGCGAACACGCCGGTGAAAAGCCATATCTGATTCACGCCGAGCGCGCCGACCATCTCGCGATCCTCGGTGGCGGCACGGATCAGCACACCCCAGCGGGTGCGTTCGAGCAGCAGCTTGAGCGCCAGCAGCACGAGCGGACCGAGCGCGATCAGCAGCAGGTCGTACTCGGGAATCGGCTGGCCGGCGAGTTCGATGGCGCCACCGAGCCCGGGCGCACGGGGCCCGAGGATGTCCTCGGGCCCCCACACCATCAGCGCAACGTCCTTGATGACGAGCACCACGGCGAACGTCGCGAGCAACTGGAAAAGCTCCGGTGCCGCATAGATGCGCTTCAGCACCGCGAGCTCCATGACCGCACCCAGCAGCGCAACGGCCACCGCTGCGATCAGGACCGCGCCCCAGAACCCGAAGCCACCGCCGCCGAATCGCTCGGCCAGCCAGATCGCACTGTAAGTCCCGACCATGTACAGCGACCCGTGCGCGAAATTCACCACGCGCGTGACGCCGAAGATCAGCGACAGTCCGGAGGCGAGCAGGAACAGCGTGGAAGCGTTGGCGAGCCCGTTGACGAGCTGGGCGAGAAGGTCGGCGAAGGTCATGGGAATCGAACGATGGTACGAAGATTCCGGTCAACTTGCCACGGGGCGGTGACCCTGGACCGGTCGCATCGCGGCCTGCCCCGGATCACAATCCGGCGTCGAACGCTGCAACGCGAAGGAGATCACCATGGCCGACACCCGCACCGAGTCAGACAGTTTCGGCCCCATCGACGTACCCGCCGACGCGCTGTGGGGTGCACAGACGGCCCGCAGCCTGCGTTTCTTCGCGATCGGCAGCCAGACCATGCCGCTCGAGGTGATCCATGCGCTGGCGTGGGTCAAGTGGGCTGCGGCCTGGGTCAACTGCGATCTTGGCCGGCTCGGCGCCGCCAAGGCCGAGGCCATCGCCACCGCGGCCGAGCGCGTGGCTGCCGGCGAGTTCGACGCCGAGTTCCCGCTGTCGGCCTGGCAGACCGGCTCGGGCACGCAAAGCCACATGAACGTGAACGAGGTCATCGCCAACCTCGCATCGCGGGCCCTGGGTGGAGCGATCGGCAGCGGCCGCCTCGTCCACGCGAACGACGAGGTGAATCTCGGGCAATCGTCCAACGACGTGTTCCCGACGGCGATGCACGTCGCAGTCGCGGGTCAGGCATACCGGCGTCTTCTGCCGGCGCTGCGCGAGTTGCGAAGCGCGCTGGCAGCCAAGGCCACCGAATTCGGCGACGTGGTGAAGATCGGCCGCACCCACCTGCAGGATGCGACGCCGGTGACGCTGGGGCAGGAATTCGGCGCCTACCAAGCCCAGCTCGCGTTGTGCGAGGAGGCGATCGACCGTTCGCTCGGCGCCGTGCATGCACTGGCGATCGGCGGGACGGCCGTCGGCACCGGCCTCAACACGCATCCGGCATTCGGCGCCCTGGTCGCCGAAAAGCTCGCTTCACGCCTCGGCCTGCCCTTCAAGCGGGCGGACAACCTGTTCGCCGCGATGTCGGGCCACGAGGCCCTGGTCGCCTTTCACGGTACGTTGAAGATGCTCGCGGTGGCGCTCACGAAGATCGGCAACGACATCCGTCTCATGGGCAGCGGACCGCGGGCGGGGCTGGGCGAACTGCAATTGCCCGAGAACGAACCCGGCAGCTCCATCATGCCCGGCAAGGTCAACCCGACGCAGGTAGAAGCCCTGACGATGGTCTGCGCCCAGGTGATGGGACATGACGTCGCCATCGGCTTCGCAGCGAGCCAGGGTCACTTCGAACTCAATGTCTACAAGCCGCTGATCGTTCTCGACACGCTCGACAGCCTGCGCCTGCTCGCCGATACGATGGAGAGCTTCGCGCGGCATTGCGTCGCCGGCATCGCGGTGAACGCAGAACGCCTCGATGCCCAGATGCGGGATTCGCTGATGCTCGTGACGGCGTTGACGCCGCACATCGGCTACGACCGCGCCGCTCGGATCGCGAAGCATGCTCATCACTTCGGTACTTCCTTGCGCGAGGCCGCACTGACCGTTGGCGACGTCAGTGCAGAGCAGTTCGACGAGTGGGTCGATCCGCGGAGAATGCTAGGACCGTTGTAGGTCGCCGCATGCCGGAACTGCGACTGGACAGAGACCTGTCCGAATATGTACACTTGATGTGTACAGATAGCGTCGTTGCGCAAAGGATAGGGTCTCATGGGCGTAGTCAACGTCACCGAACTGAGGCAGAACCTGCCCGCGTACCTGGATCAGGTGCGCAAGGGGGAGCACATCCTCGTGACCTCTCGGGGCGAAGTCATCGCCGAGATCTCGCCCCCCGCGGTTCCCGCGGACGAGGCGGCTGCAGCGCGCGAGAGGCTCAAGGGCAGTGTCGTGCGTTACGACGCGCCGTTCGAGCCGGTGCTCGATCCTGGCGAGTGGGACGCAAACCGCTGATGGTGCTCGACACGCACGTGCTGCTCTGGTGGTTGTCGGCCTCGACGAGTCTTCCGGCGCGCGCGAAAAAGGCTCTGGCGGCTGCGATCGCCGAGGGGCCCGTCATCGTGTCCGCGATCAGCGTTTTCGAGATCGCCACCGGGGTTCGTCGGGGGCGGATCGAATTGCGCCAGCCGATGGAGGACTGGCTGCGGGATCTGATGCGGCTGCCCGAGATTCGCATCGAACCGGTGAGCGGCGGCATCGCGGCGCGCGCTGCCGGTTTCGACGATGGCGTCCACGGAGACCCAGCCGACCGCATCATTCTCGCCACGGCAGTAGTACTCGGTCTGCCGCTCGCCACTGCCGACGAGAAATTGCGGGCATCTAAACTGATCCCGCTCGCGTGGTAACGGCACTGCGGAAGGGAACCGAGGCAACCCGCCCCGGTTCCGTCCGCGACACACCTAGAACAGGTACTGCACGCCCGCGGAGACCATGTCGACCTTGCCTTCGCGCCCCCGGAAGTTGAGGTCGTAGCGATCCCAGTCGACGCGCAACTGCACGTTGGAGGCGACTGCCATGGTGACGCCCGCCCCGTAGGTCAGGCCGAAGCCCTGCTCGCGTCCTTCGTAGGCCGCCGGCACGGCGCCGGTGGTGCTGGTCCACCCGTACATCGTGCCCACCTTGCCGTTGACGGCGAACATGTTGCCCAGCGGGATGTAACCCACAAGGCTCAGGTTCGCGCCTTGCGCATCCTGCCGTCCGCCTTCGGTTTCGGGACGACCCAGGTTCACGTAACCGAGTTCGAGCCCGAGGAACCTGTTGAACTTGCCGCCGGTGTAGAGCTTGAAGCCCACGGCATCGTCGGTACAACCGGTGACCGAGGGGCAGTCGGCGCGATAGTGGCTCTGTCCTGCGTTGATGCCCACGTAGTTCCAGAAACCATGCTCGTACGGCTTGGCGAAGCCATTGCCCGAGTGGTCGGAAGCCTGTGGCGCGGGTGCCGGTTCCGGCGTCGAAGCGGGCGGGGACGAGGGATCGCTGGTCTGCGCCGATGCGGGCGCGCCGGCACACAGCAGTGCCGTGCTCATGCCGATAGCCGTGAGGAGATGTCGTGAGTTCATCGGATATTCCTTTCGTTTAGGGGGAGATTCGCGACTCGCCTGCCTTCGTTCATGGGGAAGGTGCATGCGATGTCGACGGAGCCATTGTTCCGAGCCGACGGGTGGCGGCCTGTCGGGCGCAGGAGGCATTTCCTGTAGGACGCAGCGCGACGTCGTTCGGTGCGGCTGCGACTTGCCGCCCCGGCAACGCATCGGCGCGAGCTCCTTCACGTAAGCGCCGTCTTACGTGGACACGCGCATTGCACCGACTGTGGGAGGGGGCGGGCGCCCTTAACCTGCGATTGCATCCCAACCCAACCAAGGAGCTCGCCATGCTGTACTACGCCGCAGTGTTTTTCGTGATCGCGATCGTCGCTGCCGTGTTCGGATTCGGGGGTATCGCCGCCGGTGCCGCAGGCATCGCGAAGATCCTCTTCTTCGTCTTCCTGGTGTTGTTCGTGGTGACGTTGATCGCCGGGCGTCGGCCCAGGGCCTGACCGCTTCGGCGCACGACCTGTCGACCGCAATCGATCGAGGAGCACACGATGAAGAAGAACCGCATCCAGGAGCCGAAGGACAAGGCTCGCCAGAACGAAAAGCAGCAGTTCCCGACCAAGGATCCGCAGCAGCAGGAGTTCGGCGAAGGCAACTACAAGGCCGCCCGGAACTACGACAAGGCAGCCGCGGCGTTCGCGAAGTCCGGCGAGGTGGAGCAGGCCGCGAAGGCCGCCGCGCCCCGCAACGCGAAGGAAGCTGCCGAACTGAAACAGGCCGAAGCCGAAGCGCTGGAAAAGAGCAAGGGCGAGGATCCTGCGCTGCACATCAAGGGCTTCTTTCCCCAGGTGCCCAAGCCATGAGCGCCGTGGGAGTTTCGACGGCACTCGGGCACGTGTCGCTCGGTCGCGTCGCGCTGGGCGGGCGGCTCGACCCGGCTCAGGGTGAATTCACGATGAGATCCGTTGCTGCTGTCGCCGTGGCCCAGTATCCGTCCGTCGAACGGCCGATGCGACCGCAGTTGTCGCTCGTGGATCCGCGCCTGCGCCAGAATCGACTGCTCCAGGCGCTGCCCGACGACGCATGGGCGCGCATCTCCCCGCAACTCCAGTTGCAGGAGTTCCAGCCCGGCACGGTGCTCGAAGAGCCCGGTACCACGCCGACGTACGTGTACTTTCCCACCGATGCGATCGTGTCGTTGCTGCATGTCACCAACGACGGAGCTGCATCCGAGGTGGCGCGCGTCGGATTCGAAGGCCTGGTGGGTATCTCCTTGTTCCTGGGCGGAGACGGCACGTCGAGCCGCGCGGTCGTGCAGGGCGGCGGCCACGCCTTCCGGATCCGGTCCGACGTGATGAAGGCCGTGTTCGAAGGCTCCGGTCCGGTGCAGCGGTTGCTGCTGCGCTATACGCAGTCGCTGCTCACGCAGATGGCGCAAACCGCGGTATGCAATCGGCGCCACTCGCTGCAACAGCAACTCTGCCGGTATCTGCTGCTCAGCCTGGATCGGATGCCCGGCAACGCGCTCGCGACAACCCACGAACGCATCGCCGGCATGCTGGGCGTGCGGCGTGAAGGAGTCACCGAGGCCGCCGGCAACCTGCAACGCATGGGCGCTATCCGCTACAGCCGCGGTCGCATCACGGTGCTTGATCGCGAAGCGCTCGAAACACACGTCTGCGAGTGCTATGCCGCCGTGAAGACGGAATCGGCCCGTCTGCTGCCGGACGCGATCGCTACGTAAGCCGACACCTACAGGCGAACCAGCGGTGGGCTTACCGAATCCCACGCGTCGCCTCGATACAGTGGGTCCGTGTTCGATGCGCAAGCGAGCTGTGACCGTTCGCATCGGACCATGAACACCGAAACACAACCACCGAGAAGGAGCATCACCATGAATTGGGATCGAATCGAAGGCAACTGGAAGCAGGTCAAGGGCAAGGTCAAGGAACAGTGGGGCAAGCTGACCGACGATCACATCGACGTCATCGGCGGCAAGCGCGACCAGCTCGTCGGGAAGATCCAGGAGAGCTACGGCATCGCCCAGGACGAAGCGGAGCGCCAGGTCGCGGATTGGGAACGCCGCAACGAGAAGCTGCTCGACACCGACGCGCGCGAAAAGTCGTACTGATTTCCGTACATCCAAACCAACACGCAAGGAGACACTCATGAATTTCAAACGACAACTGATGACGGCGGCCGTGGCCGGGGCATTCCTGTTCGCGGGCGGAGCGATGGCGGGCAACAAGTCCGTATCCAAGGCCGACGAAAAGCGGATCGAGGCCGAATACAAGGCTTCGAAGGAGCGCTGCGACGACGTGAACGGCAACGCCAAGGACATCTGCCAGCTCGAGGCGAAGGGCGCCGAGAAGGTCGCGAAGGCCGAACTGGCCGTCCGTGACGACGACTCGCCCAAGACCCGTTTCAACCTGTCGATGGCCAAGGCCGAAGCCGACTATGACGTCGCGAAGGAACGTTGCGATGACCTCGCGGGCAACGCGAAGGACGTCTGCGTGAAGGATGCCAAGGCTGCTTACTCCACCGCCAAGGCCGACGCCAAGGCCAAGCGCGAGGTAGGCAAGGCGAAGAGCGAGGCGAACGAGGAGGTCAAGGAAGCGCGTGAAGAGGCTGCCGAGACCAAGCGCGACGCGAACTACGCGGCCGCAAAGGAGCGTTGCGATACGTACGCCGGCGACATGAAGGACCGTTGCATCGCCGACGCGAAGGCCAAGTTCGGAGTGAACTGACGCTAGCACTTCACCCGCAGGTGGGGCGGGTGCCGGGATCCACGGGTCCCGGCACCCGTTTCACCGATTCGTGGAATGCAGCGAGGGCGACGGAGCACGACGCCCATCGCCTGTTCACATCACCGCGAAACGGGAGGCAGTCATGGAGTGGGGACCATGGTCCTGAAGGCCGCACTGATCGCGTTGCTGGTGGCGGTCGCCACCGGATGGGTCGCGTACGACCAGTCGGACCCAGCCGTGTGCCTGGTTGCGTTGACCGTGGCATTCACCGCCTGGCTGACATCCACCACGCTCATGGTGCTAGGGCTCGTGTCGGAAGCGGAGGAGGAGGTCACACCGACGGACCGCGCGCCATCGGCTGCTCCGGTGCTGTGGCGATGGAACGGCACCGGTTCACCGCGCGTGGTGGATTCCTCCCTGTCGGGCAGGGAATTCCGGCGCTGTTACTTTCCGAACGATGAGGAAATCGAGCGGTGCTGAGCCGATCGAGCCCCCGCGATCCGCTAGATCGTTCGTTCGACCACGCGGGGCGCTGGGGCCGGCGTGGCAGCCGGCTCGTCGCTCAACGGCAACGTCGCGGAGACGCGCGTTCCCCGTCCCGGCACGCTGTCGACCACGAGTGTGCCGCCGCGCGCGGCCAGCCGTTCGCGCATGCCCAGGATGCCGTGGGCCTTCGGCCGGACGTCTTGTGCCTTGAAGCCGATGCCGCGGTCCTCGATCTCCAGCGTGCACTGACGGCCGGGAGCGACGGCCAGGCTGACGCGGATGCATTTCGTCTTCGCGTACTTGGCTGCGTTGTTGAGCGACTCCTGGAGGATGCGGAACAGGGCGATCGCCGCCTCCTCGGACAGGTCCGGATCGTCCTCCGGCAGGTCGAGCTCGAGCGCCCAGTGCGACTGGTCCGCCGCCTGGGCCACCAGTTCGCGCGCCGCGGTCACGAGGCCGAAGGAGGTCAGCGTCGTTGGCCTCAGGCCTTCGGTGATGCGCCGCTTGGCCTGGACACCCTGGTCGATGTGCTTCAGCGCCCGGCCAAGCTTGTCCGCCAGCGCGGCCTGTTCCGGCTGGAGCTTCCCACGCACCCAGGAGATGTCCATGCGCGAGGCCGTGAGGATGGATCCGAGCTCATCGTGCAGTTCGCGGGCGAGCCGACTCTTCTCCGCCTCGCTGATCTCCTGGAGATGGGTCGCGAGCATCGCGAGCTGCGCGGTGCGGGCCTTCACCTCCTGGTCCAGCACGGCGCCCCGCTCCCGGGCGGCACGCCAATGCCGCTTGAGCCAGCGCACCAGCAGGATGAGCAACAGGATGTTGAGTGCCGTCACCGCGGCGACACTGAGTCGTGCGAGCTGAGTGTGCGATCGCCATGCGGCCACGCGCTCGGCCACGCGCTCGTTCTCCGCGATCTGCAAATCCTCCACGAGCTGCCGGATCGCGTCCATCCGGTACTTGCCCACGTCGGTCGCCACGATCTTGACGGCGTCGTCCCACCGACCCTCACGGGCCGCGAACAGCGTGTTCTCCATCTCGACGATCTTCTTGGTGACCTCGGTCCGGATGAGACGCATCCGGGACGAGTCGAGGCTGCTGCCTGCACCGGCGTAGTGATCGTCCAGCAGTTCGGTCAATGTAGCGATCTGGGGCAGGGCGGTCCGATAGGGTTCGAGGTACGCGTCCGAGCGCGTGAGGAGGTAGCCCCGCTGCGCGGTCTCGGCATCGGCGAGACGGCCCGCGAGCCGACCGAGTTGGGCGTAGATCCGCACGCCCTTCATGGCGTCGCCCTGCTCCTGTTCGAGCAGCGTATGCCCCGTTTCCGACACCACCAGGATGCCGACGGACACGACGCTGCACGCGATCAGCGTCAGGTCCCAGCGCCATCCGGCCAGTGTTCGGCGCAGGGCGTCGTTGAAGTCTTGCAGGGTTGCCATGGACCGTCGGGGAAATCGGGATGCCTCGCCGACTATACGCGACCCGTCGGCGGCCATGAACCCTCGGGTGCGATTCGCAGGGCGCAGCGACGGGCTCGTGCCCGCTGTAGGCGTTTTCTGGCACCCGGATCGGACGACTGCCACTCCCGGCGGCAAGGCCGGCTCATTAACCTGAAGCCATGAAAAAGGACCCATTGCCATGATGCGAGTGACCGCCATGCATGAGAACCCACCCGGACCCTACGCTGCGGCGATGACCGCGGTCGCGGCCCTGTTCAAGGACTTGCCGGAGCCCTTCGAGGAGGGCGTGCTCCTGATGCTCGAGGAGGACATCGATTTCCTGAGCGTCCTGATGATGGAGATGAACATCCTCGAGAAGGGACTGGGCTGGGCGCCTTCGGCCGCCAGCGAGCGGGTGGCCGAGATACGGCGCCGGCTCATGGACGCCGTCCGGGCCAAGATGGACATCCTGGTCGCGTTGTCGTCCGCCGGGTCCTGAGCCTTCGAGGTGGCGCGTAGGACATGTCTGACTGTTTGACGCGAAACGGTTTGTTAGGATCGCTCCCGACGACACCCTCGCAGTGTGCGAGCGGTGCGCCCAGGAGAGTGCCAATGCCGCCGTTGATCCGAATTCTCATTGCCGACGACCACGAGATCGTGCGCGCCGGCCTCGCCCAGTTCATCGCGGACCAGGACGACATGGAGATCGGGGCGGAGGCCGCCAGCGGCGATGAGGTGATCGCCCTGGTCCGCAAGGAGTCCTTCGACGTGGTGCTGCTCGACATCTCGATGCCCCACAAGAATGGCATCGATTGCCTGCGGGTCATCCGGCAGATCAACGAGGCCCTCCCGGTGCTGGTGCTGAGCGGGTTCCCGGAGGAGCACTACGCGGTCAACATGCTGCGTTCCGGCGCCAACGGCTACATCTCGAAAGAGGCGCCGCCGGAGGAGTTGCTGCGGGCGATCCGCGTCGTGGCGCGCGGCAAGCGCTACCTGAGCGAATCGGCGGCGGACCTCGTATCCGCCGAGCTGACGCGCTCGACCGACCGCAAGCTGCACGAGATGCTGTCGGCGCGCGAATTCCAGATCTTCCGCAAGCTCGCGGCCGGCCAGAGCCCCACCGAGATCGCCGACGAGCTGAATCTCAGCGTCAAGACGGTCAGCACCTACCGGGCTCGGGTGCTCGAGAAGATGAGCCTCAAGACCAATGCCGACCTGACCTACTACGCGATCAAGAACGAACTGGTCGACTGACGCGGGCGCGAAGTCTCAGCCCCGCGACCGCTGTAGGACAAACCCCTACAGCCAGATGGCCGAATTTGCGAGAAGCTCGGCCGAGTCTGTCAAATCGACAGGATTGCTATCGGGATAGCAGGTTTTCATGACGCAGCGGTACAGGGTGTTCTTGGTCGAGGATTCGCCGGCGATTCGCGAGACGCTGGTGAATTCGGTGGAGTCGTCCGGTCGCATCGAGGTGGTGGGCTTCGCCGAATCCGCCGACGAGGCATGGGGACGGCTCGTGAAAGCGCCTGCCGACGCCGTGCTCATCGACCTGCGGCTCACCAGCGGGACCGGCTTCGACGTGCTCTCGAGGTTGCGTGGCGACCCCGACATGAAGCACGTGGTCAAGATCGTGTTGACCAACTACGGGTCGCCGGCGTTCCGGCAGCGTTGCATGGCGCTGGGAGCAGACTATTTCTTCGACAAGTCGCTCGAATTCGACGGTGTGGTGGAACTGCTGAACGGCCTGGCGACAGGTCCTTCGAACCCGGTCCCGGGCTGATGCGAGGGACATGTAGGCCAATGCTTACAGCATTCGAGGAGAATGCCGACAGTCGAACCGATCGCGAGGGCGGATCATGAAGCCACGACGCCCGAACGAAAGGAAAACGACATGACGACGACCAGCTTGCAAATGCTTGCGTTTACGGTGATGGCCACGGTGGTTTATTGTGTGGTCCATTGGTCGCGGCGCGGACGCAAGGATCAGAACCAGGCGGAGCGCTCGGCACTTCAGACCTGGGAAGACGAAGGCGGCAACGTCGTGGACGAAGGGCGGCGAGTCGACGCGGCCCCCTCGGACGCGCAGCCGACCTGAACACCATCTCGGCCGAAGCCCGCAGAAGGCCAGGCCGCCTGCCTGGTGCGCGCCTGTGCACCGATCGCCGCACCACCGCGTTGCAGTGACTTCAATGAAGGGAGAAACCACCATGCGCACGTCGACTTCGAAGGGGATATCGGCCGGAGTGGCCGGCATCGGCCTGTGTGCCGTCCTGATGCTGCCCGGGCTTGCCGGCGCGGCTGCGTCCTCGTGCCGGTCCGCATCGTCGCCCGGCGGCGACCAGGCGGCTCTGCAACACGGTGAATATTCGGAGCAGGAAGGCGAATACCTCCGCCTGCACCGCGAGGTCATGGCGCCAGTCCTGTTCCGTGAACTCGAGCAGGCGGCAGAGCCATCGCCCGCCGGGACCGCGCGCCGTGCAGAGGGCGATCGGTTCGGACATCGCTGCGACTCGCAGCCGGGTGATCGTACCGAAGCGGTCGTAGGAACAACGGCAGCCAAGCGCAGCCGTTCCTGACGCGGCACTGATCGAATCGGGCCCTGGGCACAAGCCCAGGGCCCGTTTTCATTCCGGCTACTGTGGCTTGGCCGGGTTGCCGGACTTGTACTTCGGATCGACCTCGCCCATGGACGCTTCCGTCGGCGGCTTCATCGTCTCCCCCGACGTGCTGGCGTGATCCGGGGGTATCGGCAATGGCGGCTGCGTGTCCGATTTCGGGCGCGGCGCGGTCGTTTCGGTCGTGGCGGGCGTCCTCGCGGGGTCCGCGGCATGGCCCGGCATCGAAACGCCGAGGCCCAGTATCGCAAGGGCGGTAATGATCGCTTTTGTGCTCATGGGATTCTCCTGAAGACGTCTATCGGACGCCCGGAAGGGCGTCGACGACGTTCTCCGGGCGGATGCTCGGTGGGGATGGTGGCATCCGGATCGGGGGGTGTCGGTGCGGCGCCACACCGAGCGGGGGCAGGCGCCGGCGCCGGAATCCACGGGCTGCGGGTGGTGTCACCTGCGTGTCCGGGTTCATACTCTCGGTCTGGCCACGAGTCGGCCGCCGACGATGGCGGGACTGCGCGGTTCCGGAACCTACAAGCCCTGGGAGGATAGTGAGAAAAATGGCCAAGAAGTCCATCAAGAAGGACCCCTCGAAGCTGCGTTCGCGCCAATGGTTCGCGAACCCGGACAATCCGAACATGACGGCGCTGTATCTCGAGCGCTACATGAACTTCGGACTCTCGCGTGAGGAGTTGCAGGCGGGCAAGCCGATCATCGGCATCGCGCAGTCGGGTTCCGACCTGTCGCCCTGTAACCGTCATCACCTGGAACTGGCCCATCGCGTCCGCGAGGGCGTGCGCGAGGCCGGCGGCATCGCCTTCGAGTTTCCGGTGCATCCCATCCAGGAAACCGGCAAGCGTCCCACCGCGGCGCTCGACCGCAACCTCGCCTACCTCGGCCTGGTGGAACTGCTGTACGGCTATTTCATCGACGGCGTCGTGCTGACGACCGGCTGCGACAAGACCACCCCGGCACAGCTCATGGCGGCCGCGACCGTGGACATCCCTGCCATCGTGCTGTCGGGCGGACCGATGCTGAACGGCTGGTTCCGCGGCGAGCGCACGGGCTCGGGCACCATCGTCTGGAAGGCGCGCCAGTTGCTGGCGGCCGGCGAGATCAACCACGAACAGTTCATCGACCTGATCGCCTCTTCGGCACCGTCGGCGGGCCACTGCAACACCATGGGCACTGCGTCAACCATGAACTCGCTCGCGGAAGCGCTCGGCATGTCGCTGCCCGGCGGCGCCGCGATTCCCGCGCCGCACCGCGACCGCTATGCGAATGCCTACGACACGGGCAAGCGCATCGTCGACATGGTGTGGGAGGACCTGCGTCCGTCGAAGATCATGACGCGCGAGGCCTTCGAGAACGTGATCGTGGTGAACTCCGCCATCGGCGGTTCCACCAATGCGCCGATCCACTTCAACGCGATCGCGCGCCACATCGGCGTCAAGCTCGACAACAACGACTGGGAGAAGGTGGGCTACGACATCCCGCTGCTGGTGAACCTCCAGCCCGCGGGCGAGTACCTGGGTGAGGAATACCATCGCGCGGGCGGCGTGCCGGCAGTCGTCAACGAGCTGCTGAAGGCGGGCAAGATCCGCAAGAACGCGATCACCGTGAACGGCAAGACGCTCGCCGAGAACTGCAAGAACACCCCGGTCCAGGATCCGCTCGTCATCTGGCCCTACAAGAAGCCGATGAAGACGCACGCCGGGTTCCTGAACATGAAGGGCAACCTCTTCGACAGCGCGATCATGAAGACCAGCGTGATCTCGGAGTCGTTCCGCGAGCGCTATCTGTCGAACCCGAAGGATCCGAATGCCTTCGAGGGCCGCGCGATCGTGTTCGAAGGCCCGGAGGACTACCACCATCGCCTCGACGATCCGAAGCTGAAGATCGACGACTCGTGCCTGCTGTTCGTGCGCGGTACCGGGCCGAAAGGCTACCCGGGCGCCGCCGAGGTGGTGAACATGCAGCCGCCCACGAAGCTGATCAAGGCGGGGGTGACCGAACTGCCGTGCATCGGCGACGGCCGCCAGTCAGGCACTTCGGGCTCGCCGTCGATCCTGAACGCGTCGCCGGAAGCGGCGAGCAACGGCGGGCTGGCGATCATCAAGACCAACGACATGGTCCGCATCGACCTGAACAAGCGCACCGCCAACATCCTCATCAGCAAGGAGGAGTACAAGAAGCGGCTCGCAGCGCTCGAGAAGAAGGGTGGCTTCGCGGTGCCCGAGAGCCAGACCCCGTGGCAGGAGATCCAGCGCGGCATCGTGGGCGAGTTGTCGGACGGGATGACGCTCAAGCCCGCGGAGAAGTACCAGCGCATCTCCACGTCCAAGGGTGTGCCTCGCGACAACCACTGACCGGATGAACCCGCGCCGAACCGGCGCGGCAGTGACAAGGAAACGGCCGTCGCGTGCGACGGCCGTTTTTCATTCGTTGCCTCGTGCTCAGGCAGTCTTCAGGGCGTAGACGGGCCGGGTGGACTTGTCTTCGTAGAAGGGCAGCATCGAAGGGACCAGGCCCGCGAGGGTCTCGGCGCGCTTCTCGCCTGCCGGGTGGGTGCTGAGGAAGTCCGACTGGCCGGCGCTATTGGTGGCGGCCACCATCTTTTCCCAGAGTTTCGGTGCGGCGCGTGGATCGTAGCCGGCCTTCGCGGCCAGCTCGATGCCGATGCGGTCGGCTTCCGATTCCTGCTTGCGGCTGTTCGGTAGTTGCACGCCGACCGTCGTTGCCGCGGCGGCGGCCTGCATGGTCAGTTGACCCGCCGTACCGCGGTTGCCCAGGAGGGCCGCACCGATCTGCATGGCCATGTCGGATGCCATCGCCGTCGACATGCGCTCGGCGGTATGCTTGGCCAGGGCGTGGGCGATCTCGTGACCCATCACCTGGGCGATCTCGTCGTCGGTGAGACTGAGCTGCTGGATGATGCCCGTGTAGATCGCCATGCGGCCGCCGGCCATGCACCAGGCGTTGATCGTCTTGGGGTCGTCGATCACGGCCACCTGCCAGTCCCAGCTCTCGGTTTCGGGCCGATACAGGATCGCCTGCGCCACCAGACGGGCGGTGATCGCATTCACGCGGGCCTTGAGAGCCGCATCGTTGTTCAGCTTCCCTGCCTTGGCGATGGGCGCGAGCATCTCTGCGTAGGCCTCCTTCGACCCTTCGATCGCCTGCGACTCGGGCACCAGCATGAGCTGGTTGCGGCCGGTGACGGGAGCGTTCTGGCACCCTGCCAGCGCGGCCGCGACGAGTATTGCTCCGATCGTTTTCATGTGGACTCCATTCGCACGGGTTTCCTGCATGACGCAGGTGTCGACTTGGAGTCAATGATGCAGGGCGGACCGGCGGCAGACCGTTCGTTGCCGCACACATACGGCGTCCCCTTGGAGTGCGTCTTGCCGGGACGCGCCTTGCGCCGGCCGTTTGGGCAAGGTCCTTCAGAACATCGACTGCACTGCCCCACCGAAGTCGGTCGGCATCGGCAGTCCCTTGCGCTCGGCAGCCTCGATCGCCAACTGATGATTCATGTCGGCAGGAATGAACTGGACCTTCTTGCCCGCCCGCTTCGCCGCGATCAGTTCGTCGCGCGCCACTTCGCCACCGCCGATGGCGACGATGACGGTGCTGTTCTCGACCATCGCAGCAGAGGTCGGCGACAGGGTTTCGGTGCCCTTCAGGAAGCCGCCCCAGGTGTCGTCTTCCACGTAGAACACGTAGTCGCAATGCGCGGCCACCTTGGCGTCGACCTTCTTCGCCTGCGTCGACACGATGCCGGTGGTGGGAAAGTCCCTGTGCTCGGCGAGCTCGTAGATCGCGCCGATGCCTTCCTCCGTCGCGCCGATGTTCACGATGGTCGTCTTCGGGTCGTACTTCGACAACACCTGTTCGGCGGCTGCGAGCATGGCGGCAGGGTTTTCGTATCCGGCGCCGGAGTAGCCGACGAAGGTCACTACGGTCTTGCCGGCGCCCTGGAAGAACGCCCGGATCTCGGGACTGGTCGCGGTTTTCACCGTCGGTTCATGGTCATGCCCCATGGTCGTGCAGGCCGCGAGGCAAAGGGCCAGTGTAGGGACGATCGTTGCGGCCAGCAGGGTCGACAGGCGCGTGCTTGGTTTCATTTCGAGGTCGTTCCGGGTTCTGTGCGGGATGTCACGGGTGAAGGGGGAGTGGTGTCGAAGACCGTCGAGGTGCGCGAGCGGAATGCCGGATGCGGGCCCGTCACCGGATCCGTTCCCGCCAGAACTCGGCCAGCAGTTCCTTGCCAAGATCGGAGCGCTGGGACTCGTCCCGTGCGAGGACCGCCTTCCATCGAGCCTCCGACAGACGGACGATGTCTTCCATCTCGGCCGGTGTGCACGCCATGGACCAGCCCGGAAACTCGCGCGCAGCGACCGGCTCGTTCATCAGTTCGATGATGTCACGGTGCAGCGGATCGCGCTTGATGGACGCGAAGATCGCATTCAGAGCCGGCTGCGGACCCTCGATGTATTGCATGAAGTTGCCGTCGCCATACAGGAGGAGTCCGGTCACGTCCTCGCGGGCGTTGCGCGTTCTCGATCGCTCCAGCAGGTGGTCGAGCTCGGCCTCGGTGAGCTTGTGGATTGCCGAACTGACGTAGACGATCGCGTGAAGTGGTTCCATGAATACCCTGGAATCTTGTTCCTGGCGGTGACCCGCTCGCTAGTCCGCCGGCCGCAGCTTCTTCACTTCCTCGTCGGGCGGCAGGTAGGTGAGGCCTTCGCGATACACCCAGTCCACCATCACGCCCTTGCCGTCCTTCTTCGCGAGACGGCCGACGTAGGCACCCATGGTCGACTGGTGATCGATGGCGCGGAACCGGATCTTGCCGAACGGCGTATCGACGGGCAGGTCGTTCATCGCGGCGAGCAGCTTCTCGGTGTCGGTGCTGCCGGCCTTGCGCAGCGCCGCGGCCACCGTCATCGCGGCCGAATAGCCGACCACCGAGCCGAGGCGGGGATAGTCGCTCCAGCGCTTCTGGTAGGCCTCCAGGAAACGCTTGTGCTCCGGTGAGGCGATCTCGCTCCAGGGATAGCCGGTGACGATCCAGCCGTCGGGCGTCTCGTCCTTCAGCGGGTCGAGATATTCGGGCTCGCCGGCCAGCAGGTTCACCACCGCACGGTCGCGGAACAGGCCGCGCGTATTGCCCTCGCGCACGAACTTGGCAAGGTCGGGACCGAACAGCGCGCTGAAGATCGCGTCGGGCTTGGCGGCGGACAGCGCCTGCACGATCGCGCCCGCGTCCACCTTGCCCAGCGGCGGCGTCTGTTCGACCACGAACTCCACGTCGGGCTGCCGCGCCTTGAGCAGTTTCTTGAACGCGTTCGCAGCCGACTGGCCGTACTCGTAGTTCGGATAGACGAGCGCCCAGCGCTTCTTCTTGAGCCGGGCCGCTTCGGGAATCAGCATGGCGGTCTGCATGTAGGTCGAGGCGCGCAGGCGGAACGTGTAGCGGTTGCCGCCTTCCCACACGAGCTTGTCGGACAGCGGCTCCGCAGCGAGGAAGAGCAGCTTGCGCTGCTTCGCGAAGTCGCTCACGGCAAGGCCCACGTTCGAGGCGAACGCCCCCATGAGCAGCGACACCTGCTCGCGACTCACCAGTTCTTCGGCCACGCGCACCGCATCGCCGGGATTGCCGTTGTCGTCGCGGGAGATGATCTCCAGCTTCGAGCCGTTCACGCCGCCGGCGGCGTTGATTTCCTCGACCGCCAGTGTCCAGCCCTTGCGGTAGGGTTCGAGAAAGGCCGGGAACGCCTTGTAGGAGTTGAGTTCGCCGATGCGGATGGTGTTCTGGGCGGCGGCGGAGGTGGCGATGACGCAGAGCAGGGCGGAAGCGAACAGGCGTGTCATTGCGGGGCTTCGATGGCGTGGGAACTGCGGAAGGCAGCGATGGTGGCATCCACCTCGCGCTGCAGGATGGTGTTGAGGCGTTTCAGCGGACCACCGTCCGTGGCCAGGATCCGCTCCAGGCGCGTGCGATTCGCCTGCGCGAGATGCGCGAAACCGGGTTGCTCGAAGAGCCTGCGCAGTTCGGCCTGATCCTCGGGGGAAAGCCGCACTTCCTCGCGGTGATCCTCGATCTCGGCGATCAGCTCCACCCGCCTCGGGTTCAGTTCCGGGGGAACCTGTCCTTCCACGGCAGTCATCAACAGGACCGCCGAGATGCCGTAGTCCGCCGACCGGATCATGCGCTGCGCGAGCGGCGATCGCTGGAACGCGAGCAATGCGTCGAGATCCTCGTCCGACACGCCGTCCAGCATGGCGCGGCCTTCGTCGATGGTCATGGTGGGCGTGAGCGCTTCGACGGCACGCCCGGCGATCTCGTCGGAGCGGCCTTCGAGCTGCTGCCACTCGGGCGCCCGGGCATTCCACTCCGGACCGAGCGAGCCGGCGCGACCTGCGTCGTCGAGCTTGCGTGCCAAGGCGACGCGCACGAGAAACGGCAGCGCGCGCTCCTTGAGGAAAGGCGTGGCCGCCGCTTGCGCGGCGACGTAGCTTTCGATCTTCGCGTTGCGCTCGGCATTCTCGGCGTGGACGGGACATGCGGCGACGAACATCGCCCATGCCGCCAGCGCAGCCAGTTGCCGGAATCGAATCATCTTCAGCGCTGCCCGTCGCCCACGCTGATGTCGGAAGCCTTGAGCCCGCCCATGCGCGCATGGATGCGCGGGCCGTCGGTCATCACCAGCACCAGCATCAGCTCTTCGGGCTTCGGAGCGTCCTGCACGCGCACTTCCATCGCGTCGAAGTGGCTGCGGACGTACGCGGCGTTGATGTGGTGGATCGGGATGTCGATGGCGGTGCCGGCAGTGCCGACTTTCGTGGTGGAAGGTACGATGGCCTTCGCGCCGCCGAGCACCTCGCGCATGCCGTAGCCGCCGGGCACGTGCCAGAACGCACCGTGCTCCAGTTCGCCGGCGGTACCCACGACGGTACCCTTGCCGTAGGCCTCGATCTTCGTGGGGTCGCCGCCGAGGGCCGCGACCAGCTTGCGCGCCATGTCGAGGCCGAGCGGCTTCAGGGCTTCCATGAACGGCTCGATCGTGTCGAAGTAGTGGCCCGCGTAGGGATTGCGGATGATCGCGGCGACCGCGGCCTTCCGGTGCGGAATGCCGGCACGAGGGCCGCCGTCGTGGAAGACTTCCTCGACGATCGTCACGATCTTGCGAACCTCCACCGCCGGTAGATGGGCGGTGCCGTGTACCTGCTGCATCACGTTCGTGGCGGTGATGTCGCTCATTGGTGTTCCCCTTCCGTGAGAAGTGCCGCCCGTCCTGCGCCATCGTGGACGGGCGTGAGGACCCTGACCTCGCCCTGCAGGCGCAGGTAAGCGGAATGGATCAGTCCCGAGCGTTGCAGGCGACGTGCGGTATGCATTCCCGATTCGAGCGCGGCGTGTACGACTTCCGGCGGCAGGGACCCGACCGCGACGGTGACCGGCAGGTCGCCCAGATCGCTGTCGTCGCGCACGGCGCGCGCCGGCAGTCGCCGAACCGCAGGATGATCCACGTTCACGGCATTGGCCACAAGGGTCGCGGCCGCGTCCGCCGTCGCGGCGTCACGGGCGAGAATCGTCACCGCATCGGCGATGCCCAGCGATTGCGACCGGCCGCGCCATCCGGACGTGGCGATCCCGCGTACGGAACGTTCGGCGCGAATCACCGCCATGCCTCGAAGGCGCGCATCTTCGATGCCGGCGAGACCGACGCGAAAGGACTCGCCTTGCGCCAGGTGTAACGCGATGTCGCCGCCGTTGTTGACGTACGCACGTTGCAACGATCGCCCCCGCACCAGTGCCGTGAGGACTTCGTCCGCCACTGCCCCGGCGACGGCTGCCATGGGTGTGATGAACACGGCGCGATGCGGCCAGCACGCGGCGAGCATGCGGCGGGCGATGGGGCCGCGCAGTTCCGGTTCGCTTTGATTCAAGGCGGTGCGCAGGAATGGCAACTCGGCAACGAGGGTTTGAAGGATGTCCCCGAAACGCGCGACCGCCTGCTGCCGTGCACACTCGACTTCGACCGGATCGGTTGCGAAGGCTTCGATCAGCAGATCGATGGGCCCGTGCTGCAGGTGCAGCCGGCCGTCCGGGAACTGCGCGACCTGCGGTGGTCCCGGGTTCACGGGGCGTCTCCGGTTCTGCCCAGGGGCCAGGGGTTGCCGGCGGGCCAATCGTCGCGACGGATGTTGGCCCGGCCGAGCACGTCCGCGAGCGTCACGATGCTACCCAGGTGTCCGCCCAGTGCCGCGTAGTCCTCGCGCTTCAGCGTGAACTCGATCGGGACCACCAGCGCCGGCGTGGGCACGGAGCCGAATGCACGCGCGGGCATGCGCGCCACGTCGACCATGATCGTGATGCCGCCGCCCGGCCAGACGTACGCGGGCGCGCCACCGCAGGTGACTCGCGTCAGCGCATCCTTCACCGACCGCGTGAGTCTGACGGGATTGTCGGTGACGCCGGCGCGCAGGCTGCCGCCCGCTCCGCCCATGAACAGCACCGTGCACAGCGCGGGCTCGCAGTTTTCCGCGATCCTGGCCACCGCATCCGCGATCGCTGCCGGGATCGGCGCGGGCCGCGGCACGAGCTGGTCGTCGAGGACGAACCACGAGGCCTGTTCGCCGGTGGTCGACACCATCAGGAGCTTGAGACCGGGCCACGCATGGTCCGGGTCGATATGCTCGATGATCTCGAGCGGGTCGGCGATGTTGGTGCCGCCCCAGCCCGACCCCGGTTCCGCCACGCGGAAGTAGCGGCCTGGCGTGGACTTTCGGCCGCGCACCTTGATGCCCGCCGGGCGCATCGTGAGGAAGCGCCCGGCCTGGTGTTCGGACAGCACGCCGGTGATGTGATCGTCCACCACGATCACCTCGTCTGCGTGGCCGTACCACTGCTGCGCGAACATGCCGATGGTGGCGGAGCCGCAGCCCACGCGCATGCGCTCCTCGACCTCCCCGTCGACGATGGGTGCGGCTGCCGACTGGATCACCACCTTGGAGCCGCCGTCGATGATCACTTCGACGGCCTCGCGATTGCACAGCCGTTCCAGGGCGTCGCAGGCGACACGCCCTTCGCGCTTGGTGCCGCCGGTCAGGTGCCGCACGCCGCCTAGCGCCAGCATCTGCGAGCCGTACTCGGCCGTGGTCACGTGGCCGATCTGCTCGCCATCCACGCGCACCGCGGCCTGTTCCGGACCGAGGAAGCGGTCGGTGTCGATCTTCACCTTCACGCCGCAGTAGCTGAAGATGCCTTCCGTGACGACGGTGACCATGTCCACGCCCTGGTGCACGCTCGACACGATGAACGGTGCGGGCTTGTAGTCGGGGTAGGTGGTCCCGGAGCCGATGCCGGTGACGAACACGGGTGCATCGGCGAGCACTTCGCCCCGCCAGTCGCGATCGAGAAAGCGCACCACCTGCCCGTCGTTGTCGACCACGCGCTGCGCAATCACCAACGGATCGACGCGTGCGAGCCTGCCTTCGACGTTCGCGTAGCGGTCGCACGCACCGGTCTTGCCAGGGCGGATGATGCACAGTACCGGGCAGGCGTCGCAGCGGACGTTGCCGGTGGGTACCGGGTCGTCGAAGGTCTCGGCGGAATCGGGGGTGGTGTCGCTACGCATAGCGGGCTGCGCCGGTCTTTGCGGGTATCCGCATCGAGTGGTTAAACGAGTCGAAAGAGTGTAGCTCGGTCACCCTGGTGCAGCCTTTCCGCGGACCGCGCTGCCCTCGTCCCATCGGTGGAAATCATGCCTCATCAGGTAGTAGACTGCAGCGTATTGCACAGTGAGCGAGAACAAAGTGTCGGACCCCTACGTGCTGGATAAGTCCCAGTCGAAACGTCTCCAGAAACTGGCCGAAAAGGCGGGGCGAAGCCCGTCGCAGGTCCTGGTCTGGGTGCTGAAGGATGGGTTCGAGTATACGGAGTGGTTCGTGGACCAGGTCAGGGCGGGCTTGGCCGATCTCGACGAGGGCAGGTCGATTTCCTGGGAAGACTTGGAGGCTTCGCTGAAAGCTCGGCGAGGGCTGAAGCCATCCGAGCGTGGCTCGCCGGCGCGTTGAGTTTTCGCGTGCCGCCGCGGCCGATGTAGCCGGCCTTCAGGACTACTACGCGGAGTTCGGAGCCGCGACCGCGAGCCGGGTCCTCGCCGATCTGCGTGCGGTCGTCGAACACATCGCATGGCACCCGCATGCCGGCTCCGCGGCCTAACCGGAAGTGCTAAGCATCCTTGCTTTAGCAAACTTGGCCAACTTCTTGAGCTGGAGTGAATCCTTCCATCACACAGAAAGGTGAGCATGCTTCAGATCTAAGAGCGTGCTCTTGACGTGTAACGACGCTCCTGCGGCTGCTTCCAGAAGATCGGATGTGGCGCCACCTGGACCATCGTGCTCGTCTTCGAAGTGGTGGCCAGTAAATGCCCGTCGGAGTTCGATGACGGCCGACAGACATGATGAGATCGCGGATGTATTCGTCGAGATAGCTTTCAATCCGGCCACGCGAGTCGAAAAATCCTGAAGCCTCATCTTTAACTCGAGCTCTTTCCTTCGATCGCGGGCGGAGGTGTGGTATTCGATGGCGGTGAGCAGCATTGCATCTACCACTTCACAAAGCGAGTCGACTGCCTTTGCAGCAAGATCCCACCGTGCGCGTTCGCGTTCTCGCGCTATGCTCAGTCGATGAACAACAAACCAACCGATCACTATTACCGCGGCTTGTCCCAAGAATCGGACAGTCTCGGACAGGAATTCACACGCTTGAAGGGAGGTCATCGAATGCCGAGCTAGCTTACGTGCGAAGCTCTTTGACGGTCTCTGCGTGCTCTATGTACTGGAAAATTTCCTCAAGGAGCGCTTGATCCGTCGATATGAGCTGGAGGCGATTCCGCAACTCCTTCGGATTGATCGCCAATGTCCGCACCAATCCACCAAACGCCTCTTCTAGAAAGGAAGAGCCGTAGCCGATCGTCCCATCCATTTCGACGCGTATCGATTCTCCGCTCTTTAGAGCACCTTCCAAGAATCGCTGTCGAAATGCTTCTCCGCTTGTATCACCGTTTTTCTTGAAACGACCGGATGGGTATCGAGTGAAATCCCGCGCAACGTTAACTGTGATCATTCGTATCTCCTCACGTCAGATCTAGGTGCCACCATACAATCGTCCCCCTGATACTGAGGTCAAGTGCGCCTGAATCGATCTGCTCCTGCGTTCCGCGACACCGATAGGTGACCCAGCCGGTGTTACTAAGGACGAAAAGAGAGCCACTGCCGTGATTCTTAACGACCGACAGCGCGTCTCGAGAGCCCTTCCCGCGATGCTCTTCGTGCGTGCCGGATCTTCCGTATTCCATTGCGATCTTAATTGCGGACACGTCGAGGTTGGTCCCGGCAAGAAGGCGCTGGAAGCCAGCACGAAAAAGTTCAGGGATGTTTCGATTGACTGTTGCTCGATAGCCACATCCTAAATCGCATACGGCTGCAGTAAATTGGCCTTCTCGAACCTGGGTGAACATCCACCATTTTGTGGATTCAAGACCTTCAAAACCATCTTCTCTTGGGAGGGAGTAGGCGTGGTCGAGCGTGTTGTTCACTGCTTCGCTCAATCCGCGCCATATGCCTTTCGTTTCCACTTGGCGTGCGTGCTCCCTATTTGCTCTGTCGGCCACAAACTCCAGGATCTGCCCCATGTCATCCCCTGAGTACTTCGATCCCTTTGTGGCGCGCCAGAAAACGACGTCTTCCCCGCTCGGAACAACATTCGAAGAGTCGCCGGTAAGTCTGTGAATGCCAATCTGCTTAAGAACCGCTCTGGGCTTCCGCTGCCATGGATCAATGATGGAAATGGGCTTTTCTTGGTCTGAGAGGCTGATGATGCGGTCCAGTTCGGCGAACAGGAAGAGTGCTCCCGGCACGTAGAATTGTTGGGTCAGGCGCATGTCGAGTCGTACAGACTGTTTTTCAATGAGTACTCGACGCGCAACGGCCCGCAAGAATCGTACAACCTCGGTGCCCGCACCTCTGGTCAGATTGAAGGTTGTAGGCGCTCTAATAATCGCGCCCGGGGGAATGTGGCGTCTGGTAGTGAGACGGCCAGGGCTCGGAGCGCGGCGAGCGCGTTCGGCCGCTCGGAATCTTGCAAGGCGTTGGTGTCGACGCCGCAGGTACGGGGAGGGGCGCTTCAACTCAGACCTCTCGTGTTCGTGCGCATCGAGTCTTGAATTGAAACAAGAATTCCTGGAATGCTCTTCTGAGCGACAAGAGGGGGCGAACATTGATCACGCTGTAGGTCGCGGGAGCTATTGCACTTCTTGGGACTCCATAGCAGCAAGAAGTGATATTGCAGCGTGCAACCTGTGCGGCAATACCGGTATGAACGTAACCCGCACGCCCGTGGCGTGACGGATCGCACCGAGGATCGCCGGCGGCGTCGGAATCAGCGCAGGCTCGCCGACGCCTTTCGCGCCACCGGGGCCGAGCGGCTCGCGATCCTCGATGAGGATGGTGTCGATGGGCGGCACGTCGCCGATCGAGGGGATAAGGTAATCGTGGAGATTCTCCGTGCGACCCGCGAGGTATTCCTCCATGAGCGCTAGGCCCAGGCCTTGCGCGATGCCGCCGTGGATCTGGCCTTCCACCTGCTGAGGGTTGAGCGCTCGACCCACGTCGTGGGCGGCGACGACGCGCAGCACCCTTGTCGTGCCGAGTTCGAGGTCGACTTCCACCTCGGCGATCTGCGCTGCGAAGCCGTAGGTGGCGTAGGGAATGCCCTGGCCGTCGGCGTCGAGCTTCGTCGTGGGCGGGTCGAAGCGGCCCAGTCCCATCAGCACGTCGCCACGCTGGTCAGGTGCCAGGACCGAGAGATCGAGCATGCGCCGGCCTCGCTGATCCTGAACGGCGATTTGTCCGATGGATACTTCGATCGTCGCAGGCTCGATTGCACCTGCCGCAGCGAGGATCTTCGCACGCAGATCCTTGCCCGCCAGCTCAGCTGCCTTGCCGGACACGAAGGCCTGCCGCGACGCCGACGACTTGCCGGCATCGAGCGTGAGATCGGTGTCGCCCATGATGGTGCGGAACTGTGCCATGGGCAGGCCCACCGCATCGGCGAGCACCTGCAGCATCGTCGTGTTGGTGCCCTGGCCGATGTCCGCACAGCCGTTGTAGAAAGTGATGGTCCCGTCGCGCGCGATGCCGACGCGCATGTTGGACGGGTTCGACATCGCCGTGTTGCCGATGCCGTACCACATACAGCCGATGCCGACGCCGCGTCGGGTGTGGCTGCTACCAGCGTTGAAGCGTTCGGCCTGCGCGCTCGACCGCTGCCAGTGCGGCTCGAGCGCATCGAGGCACGCAACCAGTCCGCAGCTCGCTTCGAGCTTCTGGCCGGTGGCGGTGACGTGCCCGACGCGCAGCGCGTTGCGGCGGCGGATCTCGAGGCGGTCGATCCGAAGTGTCGCCGCCAGATCGTCCATCATCGCTTCGTGCGCGATGGCGGCTTGCGGCACACCGAAGCCGCGGAAGGCGCCGGCAACGGGCTCGTTGGTGAGGATCGCTCGGCCTCGCGTGCGAACGTGCGGCACGTAGTACGGCCCCATCGCATGGACCGGCACGCGGTTCGCGACGGTAGGTCCCCAGCTCGCATACGCGCCGGTGTTCACGAGCGCATCCACTTCGACCGCCTGCAACCGGCCTTCGGAATCGGCGCCGAAGCGTGCGTGGATGCGCGCGGGGTGCCGCTTCGTGGTGGCCATCATGCTCTCGGGCCGCGTGTACACGCACGCCACCGGACGATCGAGAAGCCACGCCGCGAGCGCGACCAGCGGTTGTACTGACATATCCAGTTTGCCGCCGAAACCGCCGCCGCAGGCCGTCGGCACGATGCGGATCTGTTGTGGCTTCAATCCCATGACGATAGCCACTTCGTCGCGATCCATGTACGGCGTCTGCGTGGTGACGTGGATCTCGAGGCGGTCGCCGACGCGGCCGGCGAACCCGGCCTCGGGCTCGATGTAGGCGTGCTCGACGAAGCTGGTCTCGAACGTACCTTCCGCCACCGCAGCACAGGTGGCGATCGCCGCCGCGGGATCACCGTGATGCACGCGACCTTCGATCAGCAGGTTGCCGGGCCTGTCTGCCTGGACGAGAGTGGCCCCGGGGCGCATCGCAGCATCGAGACCGACGACGGGTTCCTCCAGCACGTAGCGGATCGGCAACTCTTCGTCCGCGATCGATTCGACCGTGGCCTTGTCCCCGACGAGTGCCACCACCGCCTCGCCTCGATACCGCACGACGCCGTCGGCGAGCACGGGCTGGTCCTTGATGTCAGGGTAGATGCCGTAGCCGTTCGATGGCACATCGCGCGCGGTCAGGACGCGAACGAGGCCCGGATGCGCGCGCCGAATGGCGTCGAGATTGCCGATGGCGAAGGTCGCCCTCGCATGCGGCGAGCGCACGACGCGCAGCCAGAGCGCATCGGTTGGAATCACATCGGCACCGAAGCGATCGCTGCCGGTGAGTTTGGCTACGCCATCCCACTTGGGTGCGCGTGCGCCGAGCGCCGTGCCGGTCGCAGGCATCGGCACGAGGGCCACGTCGTTGGCGGCATCGAGGACGGCATCGACGATCTTGCGGTAGCCGGTGCAGCGGCACAGCACGCCGCCGAGTGCATCGAGTACCTGGGCCTCGTCGGGGCGCGGCACGCGGGCCAGCAGATCGGCGGCCGCCATCAGCATGCCCGGCGTGCAGATGCCGCATTGCGCGCCCATGTGCTTGTGGAAGGCGCGCTGGATCGGCGCAAGCGCACCTTCCGTCGCAAGCCCTTCGACCGTCGTGACCGAGCGGCCGGTGACCTGTCCCACCGGAGTGAGACACGCGCACACCTGGCGGCCGTCGAGCAGGACCGTGCAGGCGCCGCAGTCGCCGGCGTTGCAGCCGATCTTGGTGCCGGTCAGGCCGAGTTCGTCGCGCAGCACGTCGGCGAGCCGCGTGATGCCGGGCGAGGTCACGGCTACGTCGCGGCCGTTGAGGGTGAAGCCGGTGATGGCGGCGAGATCGTTCACAACTTCTCGCCGAGCTGGTCGAGCAGGCGGCGCACGACGGTCACCGCCGCATCCAGCCGGTATTCGCGACTGCCGCGCACGTCGTCGATGGGCGCGAGTGGTGCCAGATGATCCGCCTTCACGAGGTCGCCGAGCGAGGCATCCGCCGATCGGCCGACCAGCGCACTCTCCAGTTTGGCCAGTCGCCGCGCCACCGGCGAGCACGCTCCGACCGCGACACAGGCGCGCGTCACGCGATTCGAGGCATCGACCTCGATCTTCGCGGCCGCCATGACGATGGAGATGACGAGGTACCGTCGAGCGCCGAGTTTCAGGAAGTGGCTGGCCGCACGTCCCGACGGCTTCGGCACGATCAACGCCGTCACGAGTTGATCGGGCGCCCGCTGCGTGCGGCGGTTGCCGAGGATGAAGTCCTCGAGCGGCAAGACCGATGTGCCTCGCGCGGACGCGAGCTCCACGCGAGCCTCCAGCGCGAGCAGCGCCGGTACGCCGTCGGCGGCGGGCGAGGCATTGCAGATGTTGCCGCAGATCGTTCCCGCGTTCTGGATCTGGACGCCGCCCACTTCGCGCGCCGCGAGCACCAGGCCGTCGAACAGCGGCGGCAGGCCGCCATCGATGACGTCCGTCCACGTGGTCGTGGCGCCGAGCCGCCAGTGGTCGGCGTGCTCCTCGATGCCTCGCAGGCCGCCTACGGCACTGATGTCCAGCACATCCTCCGCGAGCGGCCGACCGACGCGGGCCGGGTAGTGATCGGTACCGCCGGCGACGATGGTCAACGCCCGCTCGCGCAGCGCGTCGAGGGCGAGGTCCAGAGTGGTGGGGCGGAGGTAGAGTCCCATGCGAGGCGGTGCCGCGGTTGGCCCGTTATGATACCGCCCCTACCCATCGCTACGCGGAGCCGGCAATGCCCCTCAGCATCGACGTGATCTCGGACGTGGTCTGCCCCTGGTGTTTCATCGGCAAGCGCCGCCTGGAGGAGGCCCTGGTCCTGTGGCGCGAACGCCATCCCGGCGACGAGCCCGAAGTCCGGTGGCATCCGTTCGAGTTGAATCCCGACATCCCCGCCAGCGGCCTGGACCGCAAGACCTATCTCGAGAACAAGTTCGGCGGTCCGGAACGGGCGCGGGAGATCTATGCGCGAGTCGAGGCGGCCGGCCGCGAAGTGGACATCCCGTTCGCCTTCGATCGCATCCGCGTGCAACCGAACACATCGAACGCGCACCGCCTGATCGCCTGGGCCGGTGCCATGGGCAACCAGACGCTCATGGTCGATGGACTGTTCGAAGGCTATTTCCTGGAGGCCCGCAACCTGGCCGACGACGAAGCGCTGGTGGACGCGGCTGGCGCCGCAGGCTTCGATCGCTCGGAAGCCGCCGAACTGCTCGCCTCGGACGAACTGCGGGAGCACGTGCGCGCGGAGGAGACGCAGGCGCAGCGGCTCGGCGTCACCGGCGTGCCGTTCTTCATCTTCAACCAGCGTCTCGCGGTGTCGGGCGCGCAGCCGGCCCAGGTGCTGCTGGAGGCGATGGAGGAATCTTCCCTCTCCGAGACCGAGGAGTGATCGGCCGCGCCGAGATCGACGCCGCCGCGGCGCGCATCGCACCTCGCGTGCGGCGCACGCCCGTGGTCGAGGTGGAAGCCGCGGCCTTCGGTACGCCGGGGCCGGTCGTCCTCAAGCTCGAATGTCTCCAGCACGCGGGTTCCTTCAAGCCACGCGGCGCATTCAATCGCATCCTGTCGTCCGCAGTGCCGCCTTCGGGACTGATCGCGGCATCCGGTGGCAATCACGGGCTCGCGGTGGCGTACGCAGCGCGCGAGCTCGGCCATCGCGCCGAGATCTTCGTGCCGACCATCGCTTCGCCGGTCAAGATCGAGGGTCTGCGTTCGCTCGGTGCCGTGGTGAACGTGGTCGGTGCCGTGTACGCGGAAGCTCTGAAGGCGAGCGAAGCGATGCAGCGCGAGACGGGTGCATTGGTGGTGCATGCCTACGACCAGGCCGAAGTCCTCGCGGGGCAGGGGACGACCGCCCGCGAGTTCGAGCAGCAGGCACCGGACCTCGACACGGTCCTGGTGGCCGTCGGTGGCGGTGGCTTCATCGGCGGCATCGCGGCGTGGTTCGGTGGTCGCGTGAAGGTCGTCGGCGTCGAGCCCGAGACCTCGCGCGCACTGCATGCAGCGCGCGCGGCCGGCGAACCGGTGGATGTGGACGTGTCGGGCGTCGCAGCCGACTCTCTCGGAGCGCGGCGGGTCGGGGCGCTCATGTTCCCGATCGCGCAGCGATTCGTCGATCGCGTGTTGCTGGTTAGCGACGCCCAGATCCGCGCTGCCCAGAGGCGTTTGTGGCGTGAATTATGCGTCGTTGCAGAACCCGGTGGCGCAGCTGCACTTGCCGCTCTCCATTCCGGTCACTATGTACCGGCACCGGGCGAGCGGGTGGGCGTGTTAGTCTGCGGTGCGAATTGTGATCCTGCGAGCGTCGCGGAGACGAGCGCATAACGCGGGACTGATCGGTGCGCTCCCGAGAGATACCGGCGCACCGGAGGGGCGATTGACGATGAGATGGCTCGTGGCGGCGGTGAGTCTGCTGGCGATTGTCGGTTGTGACAACGAGGCCAAGCAGTCGGTCGCCAAGCCCGCCGCCCCGCCGGACCCGACGCTGGTGGTGCCCGAGGCGGAAGTCGCCAAGCAGCTCGGCATCGAGGCGGTCGCGGCGCGTCCCGTGGTGCGAGAGCTCCGCGTGCCTGGGCGCGTCGAACTCGACGAGAAACGGGTTGCCCGCATCGGAGCGAACGCCACCGGACGCATCACGGACATCCACGCCATGCGAGGGCAGTCCGTCCGCAAGGGTGAGGCGCTGGTCGACGTCTACAGCAACGAACTCGGTACCGCGCAATTCGCCTTGCTGAAGGCGAGGTCGCAGGCGGAACTGCTGGAGCGGGCAGCGTCCCGCGCCAAGCAACTCTACGATGCCGACGTGATCGGCCTCGCCGAACTGCAGCGCCGCGAGAACGAGCTCAACATCGCGCGTGCCGAGGTGCGTTCGGCGACCAATCAGCTCCAGGTGCTGGGCATGACGAATGGCGAGATCACGGCCGTCGTGGACTCCGGCGACATCCATTCGAAGTTCACCGTGCAGTCGACCATCACGGGCATCGTCGTCGACCGGCAAGTCACGCGCGGCCAGGTGGTCCAACCTTCGGACCTGCTGTACACCGTCGCCGACCTGTCCTCGGTCTGGGTCGTCGCCGAGGTTCCCGAGCAGCAGAGTAGCGGGGTGGCCGTGGGCCAGACCGTGCAGATCGACGTGCCGGCGCTCGGCGGCAAGCCGTTGTCGACCACGCTGATCTACGTCGATTCGATCGTGCATCCCGAGACCCGCACGGTGCTGGCGCGCGCGCAACTCGACAATGCGCGCGGCCTGCTGAAGCCGGCGATGCTCGCGACGCTGATCATCGAATCTCCGCCGGTCCAGTCGCTGGTGGTGCCGGGCGAGTCCGTCGTCAACGAGAATGGCCGTGACCACGTGTTCGTCGAAGCCGGCAAGGGTTTCCGGCTCACGCCGGTCATGCTCGGCGAGGAGCGCGAGGGCATCCGCGTGGTGCAGTCAGGCCTGCAAGCGGGACAACGGGTGGTGGTGAAAGGGGCCTTCCACCTGAACAGCGAGCGCAAGCGCAAGGAGCTGGAGGGACCGGGTTGATCGAGGGGCTGATCCGGGGGGCGCTCCGGCAGCGCATCGTGATCGTGGTGCTGGCGGTGGGCCTCGCGGTGTTCGGGGTCGACGCTGCACGCAAGCTCTCGGTGGACGCTTTCCCGGACGTCACCAACATCCAGGTCCTGGTGGCCACGGAGGCGCCCGGCCGTTCGCCGGAGGAAGTGGAGCGGTTCGTCACGGTGCCGATCGAGATCGGCATGACCGGCCTGCCGGGGCTGACCGAAATGCGCACCCTCATCAAGCCCGGCCTGTCCCTGGTGACCCTGGTATTCACCGACAGCACGCCCGTGTATTTCGCGCGGCAGCTGGTGATGGAGCGGCTGCCGGAAGTCGCCGCGCGGCTGCCGGAAGGCATCACCCCCGTGTTGGGACCGGTATCCACCGGCCTCGGGGAGGTCTATCAGTTCACGCTCGAACGGGCCGACGATGGCGAACGGGCGCTGACCGAGGACGAACTGATGCGTCGCCGGGTGGTGCAGGACTGGATGGTTCGGCCGCTCCTGCGGTCCATTCCGGGCGTGGCCGAGATCAACTCCCAGGGCGGGTATGTGCGCCAGTACCAGGTGCAGCTCAACCCCGACCGCATGCACCACTACCGCATCTCGGTGCAGCAGGTGTTCGAGGCGCTCAAGCGCAACAACGCCAATGCCGGCGGCGGGGTAGTACGCCACTACGCGGAGCAGCACCTGATCCGCGGCCTGGGGCTGGTGAAGGATCTGGAGGACATCCGCTCGATCGTGCTCAAGGAGGTGGATGGCACGCCGGTCTACATCCGCAACGTGGCCGACGTGGCGATCGGGCACGAAGTGCGGCAGGGGGCGCTCATCAAGAACGGCGTCACCGAAGCGGTGGGCGGCATCGTCATGATGATTCGCGGCGGCAACGCGAAGGAGGTGGTCACGCGCGTGCAGGAGCGGGTGGCCCAGATCAACGGCAAGGGCATGCTGCCCGACGGCCTGCGCATCGTCCCGTTCTACGACCGTACCGATCTCGTCGACGCAGCGCTATGGACGGTGACCAAGGTGCTGATCGAGGGTGCCATCCTGGTGATCGTGGTCCTGTTCCTGTTCCTGGGCGACGTGCGTTCGAGCCTGATCGTGGTCATGACGCTCCTGCTGACGCCGCTCATGACGTTCATGGTCATGAACCAGGTGGGGTTGTCCGCGAACCTCATGTCCCTGGGCGGGCTCGCGATCGCCATCGGACTCGTCGTGGACGGATCCGTGGTCGTGGTGGAGAACACGTTCGCCCATCTCGGGCGTCCCGAGAACGCAGGCGCGAACCGGCTGCAGGTGATCTTCCGGGCGGTGGCCGAAGTGGCCACGCCGGTGGTGTTCGGCGTGGGCGTGATCATCCTCGTGTTCCTGCCGTTGATGACCCTGCAGGGCATGGAAGGCAAGATGTTCTCGCCGCTCGCCTTCACCATCGCCATCGCGCTGGGCATCTCGCTGTTGCTGTCGCTCGTGCTTTCGCCGGTCCTGTGCGCCTACGGATTGAAGGGCGGCAAGGATCACGACACCTGGCTGATCGCGGGCATCAAGAAGCCGTACCTGCCTCTGCTCAACACGGCGATCGCGAAGCCGGTGGCGACCGTGGTGATCGCCGGGCTCGCGTTCGCGGGATCGCTCGCGCTGGTGCCTTTTCTCGGAACCTCGTTCATTCCCGAAATGAAGGAGGGGTCCCTGGTGCCGAACGTCATCCGGGCGCCCAACATCGCCATCGAGGAATCGATCGAACTGGAAATGCTGGCGATGCGCCTGATCCGCGAGATACCGGGCGTCAAGTCCGCAGTGTCGGGTCTGGGGCGCGGGGAGAGTCCCGCCGATCCGCAGGCCCAGAACGAATCCTCGCCGATCGTGAGCCTGAAGCCGCGCGACGAATGGCCGAAGGACTGGACGCAGGACACGATCGCCGATGCGATCCGCGTCAAGCTGCGGGCGATTCCGGGCGCCCAGATCGTGATGGCACAGCCCATTTCCGATCGCGTCGACGAACTGGTCACCGGCGTGCGCTCCGACGTGGCGGTGAAGGTTTTCGGCGACGACATGAACGAGTTGAAGCGCACCGCCGACGAGATCGCCCGCGTCGCGGGCGGCATCCGCGGCGCGGAAGACATTCGTGTCGAACGCGCCACGGGGCAGCAGTATCTCGCCATCGACATCAATCGGCGCAACATCGCCCGCTACGGCATCAACGTCGCGGACGTCCACGACGTGATCGAGATGGCGATCGGCGGCAAGGTCGCGACCCAGATCTACGAGGGCGAACGGCGGTTCGAGGGCAGCGTCCGGTTGATGAAGGAATTTCGTGACGACACCGAGGCGATCCGCAAGCTGCTGCTGCCCACGCCGAGCGGTGCGCAGGTGAGCCTCGAGGGTCTTGCGGACATCCGGCTGACCGAGGGGCCGGCCCAGGTGAGCCGCGAGACCGGCAAGCGGCGGCTCGTCGTGGGCATCAACGTGCGCAACCGCGATCTGGGCGGATTCGTCGCCGAGTTGCAGAAGGCGGTGTTCGACAAGGTGGAACTGCCGGAAGGCTATTTCCTGGTCTGGGGCGGGCAGTTCCAGAACATGGAGCGTGCCCTGGGTCACCTGTCGATCATCGTTCCGCTCACGATCGCGGGCATCTTCTTCCTGCTGTTTCTCCTGTTCCGGTCGCTGAAGCTCGCCTCGCTCATCATCCTCGTGCTGCCCTTCGCCTCCATCGGCGGCATCGTCGGCCTCTACGTGAGCGGCGAATACCTCTCGGTACCGGCATCCGTCGGTTTCATCGCGCTGTGGGGCATCGCCGTGCTGAACGGCGTCGTGCTGGTGTCCTACATCCGCGGCCTGCGGCTCGACGGGCAATCGGTGCACGATGCGGTGGTCAATGGTTCGACGTTGCGGCTGCGTCCGGTGATGATGACGGCCACCGTGGCGATGCTCGGTTTGATCCCGTTCCTGTTCGCCACCGGTCCGGGTTCCGAGGTGCAACGCCCGTTGGCGGTCGTGGTGATCGGCGGGCTGATCAGCTCGACCCTGCTCACCCTGGTGATGTTGCCCGCGCTGTATCGCTGGTTCGACGAACCGAAGCGAGAAGCCTGAGCGCGTTCGAGCGGCGCTGACTTCGCTCGCTACCGCAGCAGCGCGCGGTTCGATCCGATGAGGGAGGCCGGCAGGACGCCGAGGCGTCTCGGGCGATAGGTCTGGGTCGCCCATTCGAGGAAGGCCGCGGCCGGCATCGGCTTCGCGAACAGGTAGCCCTGGAGTTGGTCGCACTGCAGTTGCACGAGCGTGTCGCGCTGGCGTTCGGTCTCGACGCCTTCGGCGACCACCTCCAACCCCAGTGCGTGCGCCAGGCTGACCACGGCCTTGACCACCGCGAGCGCATCGGCGCTCTGTCCCAGGTCGCTCACGAAGCTGCGATCGATCTTGATCTGGGTGGCCGGCAGTTTGCGCAGGTAGGCGAGACTCGAGTAGCCGGTGCCGAAATCGTCGATGGACAGGGACACGCCGAGTCGTGCCAGTTCGGAGAACGAGCGCATGGTGTTCTGCGTGTCCTCCATGGCCGCGGATTCCGTGATCTCGAAGGTGAGCAGCTTGGGATCGATCCGGTGGCGTTCCAGCGCTGCCTGGATGCGCGGCACCAGGTCTTCGCGACGCAACTGGTGCACCGAGAGATTCACGGCCACGGCCATGCTCGTCCCGGCGTCGAGCCAGGCGCGGATCTGGCGGCAGGCATCGTCGATGACCCACTGGCCCAGCGTTCCGATCAGGCCGAAGCGTTCCGCCAGCGGAATGAACTGCACGGGACTCACCATGCCCTTGTCGGGATGATTCCAGCGTACCAGCGCCTCCGCGCCGGTGACGCGGCCGGAGCGCCCGTCGATCTTCGGCTGGTAGTGGAGTTCGAGTTCGCTGCGTTCGATCGCCAGCCGCAGGTCGCCTTGCAGGCCCACCTGCTCGCGCACGTCCACGTCCATGCTCGACGCCCAGGACACGTAGGTCGATCCGCCGGCGCGCTTGGCGGCATACATGGCTGCATCGGCCCGACCGATGAGCTTTGCCGCCGGGCCGTGTTCGGGATAGGACGCGATGCCGATCGAGCACGAGAGGGGCACGTCCCGGCCTTCGATCAGGAACGGTGTTCGCAGCGTTTCGAGAATGCGTTGCGCGACCAGGGCCGCGGTCTCGGCGTCGGGCGCCTCCTCGAGCAGCAGGACGAATTCGTCGCCGCCGATGCGCGCAACCGTATCGACGTGGCGCGACAGCGCCATCAGTCGGTTGCCGACCTCCCTCAACACCATGTCGCCGGCGGTGTGGCCGAACGAGTCGTTGATCGGCTTGAAGGCGTCGAGGTCCACGAACAGCAGCGCGAGGCCGTTGCCATGGCGCTCGCTACGTCCGACCGCCTGCTCGAGCCGGTCTTCCAGCACCAGTCGGTTGCACAGTCCGGTCAGCGGATCGCGGAAGGCCGCGTGCTTCAGTTCCTCGTTGGCGACCTGCAGCGACCGCGCCAGCTTGGCCGTCTGGCTCTGCATGCGGGTGTCGAGCGCCGAGGTGAACATGGTCATGGTCATCAGGGCCACCGAGACCAGCAGCACCAGCATGCCCAGGCTGTCGCCCCGCAAGCCGCCGACGCTGAGGCAGAACGAGTCGAACGGGAAGTTCGCCGCGGCCATGCCGGTGTAGTGCATGCCGCCGATCGCGGTGCCCATCACCGTCGCGGCACCGAACTGCCAGGCGACGGCCACCCAGCCGGTGAAATCACGCAGCCAGAAGAAGATCAGCAGCGCGACCGCCGATGCGGCCGCTGCAATGAGCGCCGACAAGGCGACGAGTACCGGACTCCAGACGATGCCCGGCGCCATCACCATGGCGAACATGCCGATGTAGTGCATCGCGCAGATGCCGCTCGCCATCGCGAGCGCACCGAAGCACAGGCGCCTCGCGCTCAGCCGTTCGCTGCCGGCGACCCAGAGCGCGACGCCGGAAACGGCGACGGCGGCGAGCCAGGACGCGAACGTGATCCGCTTGTCGTATCCGACTGCGATCGGCAGCTGGAACGCGAGCATGCCCATGAAGTGCATGGCCCAGATGCCCGTGCCCAACGCAATCGAGCCGCCGCCCCACCAGCCGAATACCACCGCGCGGTCCGTCGTGCGCACGCGCTTGGCGAGATCGAGCGCCACGTACGAGGCAAGGATCGCCAGCGCGATGGACGCGGCGACGACCCAGGGGTCATACGTCGGAGTGAGGAAGGGTGTATCTGGAAACATCGGTCGCCGCGGCGGAACTGGCAGGAGTGCCAGCCGGCCTCCGCTCGTTTGCGATATCGACCGCCCGACGAGGTCTCTTGAGGAAAATCCCGGCATCGCCGCGCGCTGAATGCCCTTGCGCATCGTGGGGAAATTCCATGCGCAGGGGCATCCGGATGCCGTATTCCGTAGAATCGCGCCTTCCTTCCGAATGCCTCGCCCGATGCCATCCCTCATCCGTCCGTTCGCGGCACTTCGTCCCGCGTCCCGGGTCGCTGCCGAAGTGGCTGCACCTCCCTACGATGTCCTGAGTTCCGAGGAGGCGCGCGTTCGGGCCGCCGGCAAGCCCTGGAGCTTTCTCCACATCTCGAAGCCCGAGATTGATCTGGCGCCGGTCGTCGACGCACACGCTCCCGAGGTTTACGCGAAGGCGGCGGACAATCTCCGGCGCATGCTCGACGCTGGTGTTCTGGTACGCGATCGGCGGCCTGGCTACTACGCCTGGCGCATGGCGATGGGCTCCCACACGCAGACCGGGATCGCCGTGTCGGCTTCGGTGGCGGCCTACGACGCCAACCGTATCCGCAAGCACGAGTTCACCCGGCCGGACAAGGAGGACGATCGCGTCCGCCAGATCGAAGCGCTCGACGCGCAGACCGGTCCGGTGCTGCTGGCCTACCCCGATGCACCCGAGGTGGATGCGATTCTCGGCGCCGTCACGGGAGCGGCGCCAGCGCTGGACATCGTGGCGGATACCGGCGTGCAACACCTGCTGTGGGACATCGCCGATGCGGCGAGCATCGAGGTCATCACGAACGCCTTCGAACGCCTGCCGGCCCTCTACATCGCCGACGGCCATCATCGATCCGCCGCGGCCTCGCGGGTCGCGGCGAGGCGGCGCAACACGGATCCGGACGCGAGCCACGAGTATTTCCTCGCGGTGGCCTTTCCTCATCGGCAAATGCAGATCCTGCCGTACAACCGTGTCGTGGCGGATCTCGGAGGACGGTCGAAGGAGGCCTTCCTCGCCGAGGTCGGCGTGCGGTTCGCCGTCGAGCGTGCTGAAGTGCCCGTGATGCCTGCTCAATCCGGCGAGTTCGGACTGTACCTGGCACCCGACTGGTACCGGTTGCGGATCCGGCCCGAGTTGGTACGGCAGGATGATCCGGTAGCGCGCCTGGACGTCAGCGTGCTCGCGGATCATCTGCTGGCACCCGTGCTGGGTATCACCGATCCCCGACGCGACACGCGCATCGATTTCGTCGGCGGCATCCGCGGCCTGTCGGAACTGGAGCGGCGCGTGGATCGTGGCGGCATGGCCTGCGCGATCTCGATGTTCCCGACCCGCATGGAAGAGCTCATGGCCGTGGCCGACGCCGGCGAGGTGATGCCGCCGAAGTCCACGTGGTTCGAACCCAAGCTCGCCGACGGCCTGCTGTCTCACGTCATTGACTGATCTTCGATGCCCTCCGACCCGTTCGACATCGTCCCGCTGCTGCGCGCCGACCTGCCTCCGGCGGCGGCCCGCTGGACCGGCTTTCCCGAGTTCAACTTCGTCGGTGGCCACAACGATGCCGCCAGCGTGCCCGTCGAAGGGTTGATCGACGCCGCCACCCGGGTGCTGCAGCGGGAGGGCAACACGCTGTCGAAGTACGGACTCGACAGTGGTCCGCTGGGCTACCGGCCGTTGCGCGAATTCATCGCACGGAAACTCGAACGCGATGCGGGCATCGCGTGCACGCCCGACGAAGTGCTCATCACCTCCGGTTCGTTGCAGGGCCTCGATCTCGTCAACGACGTGTTGCTGGCGCCGGGCGACACCGTGATCGTCGAGGAAGTGACCTACGGCGGTGCGATCACCCGGTTGAAGCGGCGCGGGGTGAACATCGTCGGCGTTCCCGTGGACCACGACGGCCTGAGCATCGACGCGCTGCGCTCTTCGCTCGAGGTGCTGAAGGGGAAGGGCGTCCGACCCAAGTTCATCTACACCATCCCCACGGTGCAGAATCCGTCCGCGACGGTGATGAGCGAGGGCCGTCGCGCGCAGTTGCTCGAGCTCGCCGGCCGGTTCGGCGTTCCGATCTTCGAGGACGAGTGCTATGCGGACCTGGTGTGGGACGGCAAGCGTCCGCATGCGCTTCGAGCGATGGCGGGCGACGATCGGGTCGTGCACATCGGGTCGTTCTCCAAGACGATCGCGCCGGCGCTTCGCATCGGCTTCCTCGTCGCCGGCTGGCCGCTCATGAGCCGCATCCTCGCCGTCAAGAACGACGGCGGCAGCGGGGCGCTGGAACAGATGGTCCTCGCCGAATACTGCTCGACCAACTTCGAGTCGCACGTGCAGGCGCTGCGTGCGACGCTGCGGCGCAAGGTGGTGGTGCTAATGGAAGCCCTGCGCAGCCAGTTCGGCGAGGCGGCGCAGTTCGACGACCCGACGGGCGGGATCTTCCTTTGGGTGCGGCTACCGGAAGCGGTGGACACGACGCGCCTCGCGCAGGTCGCGCTTCAGGCAGGCGTCGCGATCAATCCGGGTGCCGAGTGGATGACCGATACCGTGGCCGGTCGCTCACGCCTGCGCATCTGTTTCGCGCATCCGACGGAGGCTGTGCTGCGCAACGGCGTGGCGCGACTCGCGGAGGTCTGCCGTCGCGAGTTCGGCGTGCCGTCGGTCGAAGGGCGTTCCCACCGGTAGCTGGAAGCCGGTCGCAGCCGGCCGCCGTCAGTTCTTCGGCGCGTCCGGATTCTTGTTGATGGAAGCGAGGAAGTTGAGCACGTCGCCGAGCTGCTCGTCGGTGAGTTCGTTGCCCCAGGGCGGCATGAATTTCGAGCGCCCCATGGTCTCGCCGCCGTTGCGGATGATCAGTTCCTTGTACTGGCGATTCTTGTCGCTCATGACGAGGTTCGCCGGCTTCGGATCGTAGAGCTTGGCGGCGCGGCCCTTGCCGTCGGCGGCCGGACCGTGACAGAGCTGGCAGTACTTCTCGAAGACGATGGAGCCGCGATAGATCGATGCCTCGGGCGTGTCCTTGGCCGGATACTCCTCGGTCGCCCACGCGGGTGCCAGGGCGCCAGCGAGAACGATGGCCGCAAGCCACGAGGTACGCGCGCTCACTTCTCGACCTCGATGATCATCTTCATCTCGGGATGGATCGAACATTCCACTTCCACCGTGCCCGGCTTGTCGAAGGTCACGGGCTTCGCCTGACCCTGGGGATAGGACCCCAGATCGAAGGTCTTGGGATCGGACAGCGAGAACACGTTGTGAAAGAACGGGTCCTCGTTCTTGAAATTGACCGTGTCGCCGACCTTCACCTTGAGCTTCGATACGGAGAAGGCCTTGTTCTTCTGCGCGACCTCCTGGGTGCCGGCGTGGAGGGTCGGGGACATCAGCGCCGCGAGCGCCAGCGCGCCTGCCAGAGTCTTCGATTTCATGCTTGGTTCCTTGGGTGTAAGACCTAAAGTTGAAAGCGTCGGACGATCACGTCCATGGATTCGGACGAGTGCTTCAGGCTGTCGGACAAGGCGTGGAGGACGTCCGCCTGTTCCCCAGCGCGACGCGAAAGCAGCGTCAGGTCGCCGACCTTGCGCGCCAGGTCCTCGACCGTGGCGAGCTGCGTATGCATCAGGCCGGAGGCGCGCTCCATGGCCTCGCGGGCCTTGCCCGTCGAATCGGTCGTCTCGCGGGCCGAGGAGGACAACGTCCCGAGGCGCGCCGCGGTCTGCGCGGAATGCGTCGCCAGCTCGCCGATGGCGCTGCTGGCCGTGCGCGCCTTGAGGGACATGCGCTCCGAGATGGTCGCGATCTCGGTCGTGGCCGCGCTCGTGCGATCGGCCAGCTTTCTCACCTCGTCGGCCACGACGGCGAATCCGCGCCCCTGTTCCCCGGCACGCGCGGCCTCGATGGCGGCATTCAGGGCCAGCAGGCCCGTCTGCGCGGAGATTTCCTGGATGGTGTGGGCAATGGACGAGATCGATCCCACCTCGGTCACCAGCTCCTGCGTGATCGCGATCGCGTCCTGCATGTGTACTTCGCGCGCCTCGATCTGTCCCGAGATCGTATCGATTTCCGCGGAGCTGCGTACGGCGCATTGGGCGGCCGTGCCCGCGCGCTCGGACGAATCGTCGAGGTGCTCGCGCGAGCTTTGCGCGGAGTCGCGAATGGAGTGCTCGCACTCCTGGATTTCGCCCAGGATGCGTTGCAGGTCCGTGCTGACCGTGTGGATCTGCGATGCCACTCCGGTCGAATCCTGGGCGCGCTCGCCCAGCGATTCGGAACCGGAACGGATCTCCCGCACCATGCCGTTCAGGCGTTCGACCGTGCCGGCCAGCGACGCGAGGCTCGCACCCACCTCGTCCCGACCGGTGGCATCGACCCGCAGCGCGAGGTTGCCCTTGCCGATTTCGTTCACCACGGTTCGCAATTCAAGCAGCGGACGCACGATGCGGCGGCCGAGCAGCACGCTTGCCGTCACGGCGACGAACACGAAGATGACGATCACCGTGAACATGGCGTAGATCGAACGGCGCGCCTGCGCCGCGGCCGTTTCGAGCTGCCGCGACAGCAGCGCCTTCTGGTCGGCGTCGACCTTGCGGGACAGATCTTCCACCTGCTGGATCAGCGTGCCCAGTTCACGGATCTTGGCGATGGCACCGGCGTCGTCGTTGCGCTTTGCGGCCTGCAGGATTTCCATGCGGCCGGGTTTGAGCTGCTCGTTCGCCTTGAGCAGTTGCGCGACGTCCGGGTCGTCCTTCATCGCACTGCTGAGCAACTGCAGTTGCTCTTCCAGCAACGAGGCGCCCTTGATCGAGGCCACGGCGGCCGCACGGATGTCGTCCGGCTCGTCGGCTGCGACGAGCTGCTGGAGGCTTCGGTCCATCCTCAGGAGCGCGGCGGCACCGGCGCTGGCGGCGTTCACTCTCACGACGGCGGCGCCGACGAGCGCCTGCGTTTCACCGCTCAGGCGGTGGATGGCGAACGCGCCGAAGGCACCGATGACGAGCGCCCCGAGGCTGAAAAGCACCGAGAGCGCCGTCAACTTGGTGCGCAGGGAGCCGGATGCGAGCAAGCGGTTGAGCATTGTTTCGTCCGCAGTTCTTGGGGTTGATCAAACGCTTATCGGCTTGGCAAGCGACCGCCTTTAGGGCGCCGGAGCATCGTGTTACGGGCTCTCGTCGGCCGGCCTCCGGTGGGCTCGGCCGTGCCGATGGGCCGGGTCGCGAGGCTGCTGGACGTCGCTTCTGGGCAGGTGCATCGGCGACGCCGCGTTTGCCGGGTGATGCGCGTCCCCCCAGGTCGGCGACCTCGGGGCCGATTCCATCCCGTCGTCCCGCGGCTTGCGGATGCCGATCCCGAGTTTGGCCAGGAGGCGGTAGCCCAGGAGCAGACCCACTCCGGCGGCATAGAGGAAGGGAGGCCACAGGCCCGGCTTGGCCAGCCAGAGGAAGTGGCAGGCGGCGAGCACGGCGATCGCGTACACCGATCGGTGCAATCGCCGCCAGTTGCCCCCGAGTCGGCGCATCGCTGCCCTGGTGCTGGTCGCCGCGAGGGGTATCAGCAGCAGGAAGGCCGAGAGACCGGCGAGGATGTAGCGCTTCTCGGAGATGTCCTGGGCGAAGGCCGTGCCGTCCAGGCCGGCATCGAACCAGGCATACGCACCGAGGTGCAGGCACGCGTAGAAGAAGCAGGTCAGGCCGAGCTGCCGTCGCAACCGGACCAGCGTGTTCCAGTCGGACAGCCGCTTGCCGTAGCGCGCCCGGGCACGCGTGGCCAGCCATGCCGCCAGGCGGCGCAGCGGCGTGACGCTCAGCGTGACGAGGAGGTAGTTCAGGGCCCAGCGCCCGGTGTCTCTTTCCAGTCGCTCGAGCGGATTGGTGCCGAGCGAATCGGTGAACCAGTCCCAGGCGAGCCACGCTGCCGGGCACAGGGCGAGGATCAGCGCCAGGCGGTGGAAGCCGGTCTCGTGCCGGTCGAGAAAGCGGGCGAGATTGAAGCCCATGCCACGGCGCTCAGAGGTTCGCCTGCAGGTCGAGATCCGCGTACAGGTGCGCCACCTCCGCGGCATAGCCATTGAACAACAGCGTCGGACGCTTGCGCAGTTCGCCGATGCGCACTTCCCGTGACTGGCTCCAGCGCGGGTGCGGCCGATCCGGATTCACATTGGCATAGAAGCCGTACTCCTCCGGCGCGCGTTTGTTCCAGGCGGTCGCCGGCTGTCGGGTTTCGACGGAGATGCGAACGACGCACTTGATGCTCTTGAAGCCGTATTTCCACGGCACCACCAGGCGGATGGGCCCGCCGTTCTGGGGCGGAAGCGGCTTTCCATAGACGCCCGTTGCCAACGTCGTCAGCGGATGCATGGCCTCCGGCAGGGTCAGCCCTTCGACGTACGGCCAGTCGAGGGCGGCGCCGCGTTGCCCGGGCATCTGCTTCCGATCGTGCAGGGCGGTGAAAACCACGTGACGGGCGCTGGTCGTGGGTTCCGCGTCTTTCAGGAGCGCACACAACGAGAATCCCTGCCATGGAACGACCATGGACCAGCCCTCGACGCAGCGCAGCCTCAGCACGCGTTCTTCCTGGGGAAACCTGCGGAGCAGATCCTCCAGGTCCCACACCCTCGGTCGCCTGACCTCGCCCTCGATGGACACGGCCCATGGCCGCAGGCGCAGGTCGGCGGCCAGGTGCTTGACCGCCTTCTTGTCGGTCGAGAACTCGAAGAAGTTGTTGTAGCCGGTGACGTCTTCCCACGCCGTCAGGGGCTCGTTCGCGGCGGCCCGCACGGACGCGGGAAAATCGCAATCCGCCGCCCGTGACAACACCGGTCCCGCGAAGCTCAACAGCCCGGCCGTTCGCAGGAAATCCCGTCGTGAACGCCAGACGGGCTCCGGCGTGATTTCGCTCGGCGAGATCAAACGTTCCTCGCCGGAGCGAAACGGAAAGACCACGGTCAGCGCGGCAGGGTGGGCAAGGTCGTGACCTGCTGAGGCGACGTCAGCGCCTCCATGAACGCGACCAGATCTTCCTTTTCCTGCTGCGTGAGCGTGAGCGGCTTCATGTTGGGCGACAGGTTGGTCTTCACCTCGCCGCCCTGCTCGTAGTGGTTGACCACGTCCATGAGCGTCTTTGCCGATCCATCGTGGAAGTAGGGTGCGGTCAGCGCGACGTCGCGCAGGGTCGGCGTCTTGAACGCGCCGCGCATCGTCTTGACGGGCTTGATCAGGTAGCGGCCGAGGTCCGGCTCGTCGATCCCGAAGGAGCGCAGCCCGAGATTGTGGAAGCCGTTGTCGGTGAAGTTCGGCGCGGAGTGGCACACCGCACAGTTGCCCTTGTCGGCGTCGGTGAAGACGCGGAATCCGCGCACCTGCTGGGGCGTCATCGCATTGCTCTCGCCGCGCAGCCAGCGGTCGAAGGGCGAGGTGTTGCTGACGATCGTGCGCTCGTACGCGGCGATCGCCTTCGACAGGGTCTTCGCGTCGATCGGCTCGCCGGGGTAGGCCTTCGCGAACACGGTCCGGTAGCCCGCATTCCCGTTCAGCCACGTGAACAGGAAGGCGAGGTCCATGTTCATCTCGGCGTTGGATTCCATCGGGCCCATCGCCTGGTCCTCGAGCGACTTCTTGCGCCCGTCCCACATCTGGATGGGATTGAAGCCGGTGTTGACGACGGTCGGCGTCGCCCGCGCGAGCGTAGAGCTCTTGAAACCCTTGGCCGTGGCCTGGCCGTCGGACCAGCCGAACATGGGGTTGTGACAGGTGGCACAGGACATGTTCCCGTCGCGCGACAGGCGCGGATCGAAGAACAGCATCTTGCCGAGCTCCACGCGCTCGGGCGTGATGCGGTTGTCATCCGGGGATGGCGGCATCGCGGGCAGGACCCACGTCTTGTCCGCTTCCTTGGGGCCATCCGCGACGGCGGTGCCCATTCCGATGGCGATCGTGAGGGCGAGGGTGCCCAATGCCGCGAGGATGTGCTTCATCGCTGTATCTCCCAGTCTGGTCGTGCAAATGAGGTTCGCGCACGCCGGGGCGAACGCGAAGGGGAGGCGACCCGCGGCCGCCCCCACCCGATCTACGACCATCGGGAACCGTCCTTTAGGAAGAACGCGTTTCCGCCGGGAATCACCAGCCGGGCACGGACCTCGGCTCCCTGGCCGGCGGACGGGTTCTCGCCCGGAATTCGACGAGCGTTACTGGGTCTGCGATCTGGACCTGGTCCAAATGAACGGGTGGACCGCAGCGAGCCGGTCCTGCCTGGTCAGAAAACTTCCTTGTAGGGCCGCAGGTCGATCTCCTGTGCCCACGCCGACCGGGGCTGGCGATGGAGGTGCCAGTAGGTTTCCGCGATGGCGTCGATGCCGAGCAATCCGTCGTCCCCGCGCTGGGCCGCAATGTCGGGCATGCGGCGGCGCAGGCGATCGCCGTCGATGCCGCCGTCGATCACGACGTGGGCGACGTGGATGCCCTGCGGTCCGAATTCGCGCGCCATGCTCTGTGCAAGCATTCGCAGCCCGGCCTTCGCAGCCGCGAAATGCGCGAAGCCCGGTTTGCCCCGAAGGCTGCCGGAGGCACCCGTGAAGAGCACGGTGCCTCGTCCCAGCGGCACCAGGCGGCGGGCGGCCTCGCGACCGACGAGAAAACCGCCGAAGCAGCCGATGCGCCAGAAATCCTCGAAGGCCTCGGCCGACAAATCGCGAAAATCGAGCCGCTGGTTGTTCCCCGCGTTGTAGGCCACGAGGTCCGCCGGTTCGAACCCTGTCCCGGGTGCCATCGCGCGGTCGAAGGCTGCGATCACGTCCGCCTCGCGGGTCACGTCGGTGGGCAGCGGTTCGGCGCTGCCACCGTTGCCCTGGATGGTGCGGACCACCTGTTCGATCTTGCTGGCGGTGCGACCGGCCACGAGCACGTGATGACCTTCACGGGCGAAGCGGCGGCACAGGGCTGCGCCGAGCCCCTGTTCCGCCCCCACGCCGAATACGATTGCGACGGGTTTGGTCATGATTCGACTCTGCCTGAGTGAGGGGTCATCGGTGAACGGGCGAGCTCACGCCGTCGCATTGCGCGCGATCATCAGCGGCGCTTCCTTGATCGGGAGATTCACGACGGCAGCGCCGAGGGCGAGTGCCATGTCGGCGAACCACATCCACTGATAGCTCCCGGTGCTCACGAGTGCGATGCCGCCGAGCCATGCGCCGAAGAAGCCGCCAATCTGGTGCGAGAGCAGCGTGAGGCCGAACAGCGTGGCGAGGTAGCGCACGCCGAACAGCTTGCCGACCAGTCCCGCGGTGGGTGGAACCGTCGAAAGCCAGGTGACGCCGAGCACGGCCGCGAAGACGTAGAACGTGAGCGACGTTTTCGGTGCTGCGAGGTACAGGGCGATGGCGACGGCACGCGAGGCGTAGAGCCAGACCAGCAGCCATTTCATCCGGTAGACGTTGCCGAGCGCTCCCGCACCGAGACTGCCGGCGATATTGGCGAGCCCGATGATCGCGAGAGAGGTGGCTGCGACGCCTGCGGACAGGCCGCACAGGCCGACCTCGCCCGGCAGGTGAGTGACGAGGAACGCGATGTGGAAGCCGCAGGTGAAGAAGCCGGCGTGCAGGCACCAGTAGCTCTTGTCGCGCATGGCGACCTTCAGTTGCGCACGCATGCCGAGCTCGCCCGCGGCGGCGGTTTTCCGGGCGGCGGCGGAAGCGGGCGTTCGCCGCAGGGCGCGCGCCATCGGCAGCGTCGCGAGTGCACTCGCGGCCATCGCGAACATCGCGACGATCCAGCCGAAGGCGCCGATCAGTGCCTGCACCAGCGGTGCGAAGATGAACTGTCCGAAACTGCCACCCGCGTTGATGAAGCCGGCAGCGAAGGCACGCTTCTCCGGCGGCAGGCGTGCCGCCGTGGCGCCGATGAGAATGGAGAAGCTGCCGGCCCCGGCACCTGCCGACGCGATCACGCCCATCGTCGCGATGAGCATCCACTGGTTCGATACCAGCGGTGTCAGGGCCCACCCGAGCGCGAGCAGCAGGGCGCCGACGACGATCACGCGGCCGGGACCGTAGCGGTCGGCGATGGCACCGAAGATCGGCTGCGAAGCGCCCCACACGAATTGACCGATCGCGAATGCGAAGCTGATAGCGACGATCCCGAGCCCCGTGGAGGTGTTGAGGGGCGACATGAACAGCCCGAGGGTCTGCCGGCTGCCCATCGTGATGGCGAGAATGGCCGCGGCGGTGATCACCAGCGGCCAGGTGGATACGCGAACTGCGGTGGACGATGCGTTCATTGCCTGCTTCCGTTGAACCACGCACCGGACCGGATCGCCGCTGCGAGGGATATGCCGTAAACGATGAGTGCCAGGGCGAGCGCGGCGAACAGCGCGTTCAGCGAACCGGTCACCTTCAAGGCGATCCAGCCGCCGCCGATGGCGATGACCAGCCGGATGAAGCCGCTCAACAACGGCCACGCGAGGCGGCCCGCGCCCTGCGAAGCGAAGTAGAGCGCGAGGCCGAGGCCGAAGAAACCGTAGGTCGGGCCTACCAGGCGCAGATACGCGCTGCCGGTCTCGATCATCATCGGGTCGTCGCCAAACAGTCCCAGCCACGCTTGCGGCCAGATCGCCGCCGCGAGGCCGACGGCCTCGGTCATCACGAACGCGATCGTACCGCCGGTGAGGGCGATTCGCAGTGCACGCTTCGACTCGCCCGCGCCGATGTTGGTGCCGACCAGTGCCACGAGCGGTGCGCCGAGCCCGAACACCAGCGGAATGAGGAGGTACTCGAGGCGGGCGCCGGTCCCGTAGCCGGCCACGGCTTCCGGGCCGAAGGTTGCACCCACGAGGGCGGTGGTGAGCACGAACACGAGCGTGGTCTGCAGCGTGCTGACGGAACCCACCGCTCCCACGCGCAGGATGTCGACGAACAACGCCTTGCGCAGGGGCAACAATCTCGGCCGCACCACGCTGCGTCCCGACAGGAGGTACCAGGCCATCGCCGCCGTGGACAATGCGATCGTGACGACGACGGCGATGCCGCCGCCCGCGATGCCCATCGCGGGGATCGGTCCGAAGCCGAAGATCAGCACGGGCGAGAGCGGCACCAGGAGCACGAAGCCGGCACAGATCGCCAACGATGGCACCAGCATGTTGCCGGTGCCGCGCAGCACGCTCGCCAGCGCGTTCATCAGCCACACCAGCGTGACGCCGGCGAAGACGACGTTCGAATAATCGAGCGCGGCCTCGAGCGATGGCCCGCTGCCGCCCATGGCGGCATAGAGCGGCCGTCCAAACACGAGCGCGAGCACGGTGAAGAGTATGCCCAGGGCAACGTTGATGATGATCGCGTGGAGCACGAGCGCGTCGGCGTCGTCGCGCCGGCCGGCACCGAGCGCACGAGCGATCGCCGAGGAGATGCCGCCGCCTACCGCGCCTGCGGAAAGCATCTGCATCATCATGAAGCCCGGGAAGACGAGCGCCATGCCGGCGAGCGCCGGCGTGCCCAGACGCGACACGAACCAGGTTTCCACCAGGCCGGTCGAGGCCTGCGCGAGCATCACCAGGATGTTCGGCCAGGCGAGCAGCAGCAGGGTCGGCACGATCCGACCTTCCAGCAGCAGGCGCGTGCGCGGGTTCATCGCGGCTCGCGCGCCAGGCGGGCCTCCTGCTGCGGCGATGGCAGTACTCATGAGCTGGTCCGAGATTTGGACGTGCGACGGGGAGCGGCGGGGGCGAGGCGTCGCGTGATGCCCCAATCGCTCGCCGCCAGCTTCACACGCGTGCGTTCGGCCGCAGCGGGTCCGGCCGCGACCGCGAATTCGGTATTCGCCATCGGTTTGCGGCTGTTGCGGTCGACGATCACGGGATCGGCGGGCTTGCCGGTCCTGGCGTTGAGCAACAGCACGCTCGCGCCCTCCGGCGTGAAGTGCTTGTTGCCCCAGGCGTGCATCGCGATGATGACCGACTGGAAGTCGCGGCCCCGGTCGGTGAGGATGTATTCGGAGCGCGGCGGGCGCTCGTTGTACCGCCGCCGTTCCAGCAATCCGGCCTTGACCAGCGCGGACAGGCGGCGCGTCAGCATGTTCGGCGCGATGCCGAGGCTCTGCTCGAACTGGTCGAAGCGCGTCAGCCCGTGCAGGGCATCCCGGATGATCAGGATGCTCCACCACTCGCCCACATGCTCCAGGGAGCGGGCGATGGGGCACTGGGCCTTGGCGAGATTCTTGTGGCGCATCGGCGCAATGTAGACCGGTTACTTGCATAATGCAAGTAACTACCTTGTTTGAGACGGCGATGCCCCTGCGTACCGCAAGGACATCCCCTGGGTTGAATGCTATCGAGGCGAGGCTTGCGCCTGGAGGAAGCGCACCAGCAACCGGCTCACCGCTTCCGGCTGCTCCTGCTGCACCCAATGGCCGGCGCCGTCGAGCAGATGGCACTCGAGCATGCGGGTGCAGACCGATTTCTGCATGCGCTCGAAGTCGCCGGGTTTCTGGAAGACGCCCCAGTCGCTCTTGCCCGCGATGAACATGGACGGCACGTCGATGGTGCGGCCGGAGAAGAGCTGAAGCTCCGCGATGAACTTGTCGGCGGTCATGCAGCGGTACCACTGGAGTCCGCCCTGGAAACCGTTGCGTTGATACTCCGTGCTGTAGACGCGCAGTTCATCGTCGGGAAGCCAGCGGCAGGCCCTGATCTCGGCTGCGGACGGCATCTCCGGTGCCACGGTCTGCGCCATGCCCTGGTCGAGATCCATCACGTAGTACGTGGGGAGTTTCGCCAACTCCGGAGCGCTCCACGACTGCAGCACGTAGGGGGTGTTCTGCTTCCAGTCCGCGCTCTTGTGGTGGTAGTAGGCACGGAGGAAATCGTGAACGCCCTGATCCGGATGCCACATGCTCTCGTTGGCTTCCCGCGTGGAGTAGTACCACTGGTAGTGCTTGCGCGGACGCGGCAACGCAGCGAGTTCGTCGTGGATGCTCGGCTTGGCAGGCGACGTGACTGGATGTGCCACCGTATCGAAAGGCAGCGCGGGCGGTCCACCGAACGGCGCGCTCATGAGAACGACGGAGCGGAAGACGTCCGGCCGCACGAGCGAGCACCACGCCGAGACGGGCGAACCGAAATCGTGGCCGATCACCGCGGCCACGGAGCGATAGCCCAGGGCGTTGACGAGGCCGATGGCGTCGCGGACGAGATTCAGCATGCGGAACGACCCGAGGTCGCCGTCGTAGTCGCCATCCCAGCCGGTGGTGCGGCCGTAGCCACGCTGGTCGGGTGCGATGACGTGATAACCGGCGGCGGCGATGGCCGGCATCACCTTGCGCCAGCTGTAGGCGAGCTCGGGGAAGCCGTGCAGGAGCAGCACGCAAGGCCGCCCTGCGGTTTCGTAGCCTGCTTCGAGCACGTGCATCGTGAGGCCGTTGATGCCGGGGACGAAGCGGCTGCGGATGCCGGGTGGGAGGAGGTCGGAGGGTAGGGGCGTGGGTGCGGTGGTGCTCATGTGCGTAGCCTGGAATGGATGTGGTCGTGAACTCTACGGCATCGCTGGCCCCCACCCCAGCCCTCCCCCATCTTCGACGGGGGAGGGAGCCGTACACCCCTTCCCCCGCGACGCAGTCGTGGGGGAAGGTTGGGATGGGGGAAGCGAAGCGCCCGACAACGTTGGGGGAAGGTCGGCATGGGGGCGATACGTTTGCATTCGATGGGACACTGGTGCTACATGTCGGCCCAAGGCAGAGACATCACGAGGGCCGGCCGCGAAGGCGAGTCGTGCCCCGGACACGGAGTGCTCAGTCGAACAGGCACGCGGCGGGACACCGGCCGCGATCGAGACCAACCGACTGGAGAACGAGGCAATGGCAAAGGAGATTCTGTGTGGATTCGGCATCGACGTGGATGCGGTGGCCGGATGGCTCGGCTCGTACGGCGGCGAGGACTCGCCCGATGACATCTCGCGCGGCCTGTTCTCCGGCGAGGTCGGAAGCCCGCGGCTGCTGAGCCTGTTCGCCCGCCTCGGGATCAAGACCACCTGGTTCATTCCGGGCCATTCGATCGAGACCTTCCCGAAACAGATGAAGGCCGTGGCGGACGCCGGACACGAGATCGGCATCCACGGTTATTCGCACGAGAACCCGATCGCGATGACCCGCGAGCAGGAGACCGCGGTGCTCGACAAGTGCATCGACCTGGTGACGAAGCTGTCGGGGCGGCGCCCCACCGGCTATGTGGCGCCGTGGTGGGAATTCAGCACCGTCACCAACGAGCTGCTGCTGGAGCGCGGCATCAAGTACGATCACTCGCTCATGCACGACGATTTCCATCCCTACTACGTGCGGGTCGGTGACAGCTGGACCAAGATCGACTACACCAAGCGGCCGCAGGACTGGATGATTCCGCTCCAGCGCGGTGCCGAGACCGATCTCATCGAGATTCCCGCCAACTGGTATCTCGACGACCTGCCGCCGATGATGTTCATCAAGAAGGCGCCGAACAGCCACGGCTTCGTGAACCCGCGCCACCTCGAGGAGATGTGGCGCGACCAGTTCGACTGGGTCTACCGCGAGCACGACTACGCCGTGTTCCCCATGACGATCCATCCCGACGTGGCCGGGCGGCCGCAAGTGCTGCTGATGCTGGAGCGCCTGTTCAATCACATCAGCCGCCATCCCGGCGTGAAGTGGGTCACCATGGATCAGATGGCCGACGACTTCGCGAAGCGCTCGCCCAGGCAGAAGCGTTGATCCTCCTGTGAGGCGCTGAGCACATGTGCTCTCTTTGCGGCGTCCTGGGTGGGAGCGATCACTGGACCGATGCCGCTGCGCGTGAGGGTGTGTTCACGCGCAACATCGGTCCGGTGGAAAGACGGCGCGAACGCGCGCACCGCGTGCGTGCCGTCAACCGGGTACTGAGCGCGTACCGCCTGACGCTCGAGGACTGGCAGGGCACCTCCTACATCCTGCGCAACGCCACCGGCCGCAGCGAGATGATCGACAGTCTCGCCCATCTGTGGCCAGTGGCGGAGCAACTCGCCGGCCGTCCGTGCGATCCGCTCGCCTCCGACCTGCTCGTTCGTCTCGAGGCGGATCGTGCCTGAAGCGATGCCGCCGTTCACGCCGGTCAACCTGCTGACCGGCTTTCTCGGGGCGGGCAAGACGACACTGCTGCAACGCCTGCTGCGCTCGCCGGCGCTGGCCGATACCGCGGTGCTCATCAACGAGTTCGGCGAGATCGGTCTCGATCATCATCTGCTGGAGCGCATCGACGACACCACCGTGCTGCTCCAGTCCGGGTGCGTGTGTTGCACCATCCGGGGTGAGCTCGCAACCGCGTTGCGCGATCTCCACGAACGAAGGGAACGAGGTGCCATTCCCGGGTTTCGCCGGGTCGTCATCGAATCCACCGGACTCGCCGATCCGTTGCCGATCCTCACGACGATCACCGCCGATCCCGTGCTGCGCCATCACTACCGGCTCGGCAACATCGTCACCGCGGTCGACGCCGTGAACGGCGCCAGCCAACTCGATCGTCACCTGGAATCGGCGAAGCAGGTCGCCGTCGCAGACCGGCTGGTGCTCACCAAGACCGATCTTGCAAGCGCTGCCGTCACGGACGATCTCATCGTGCGGCTACGCGAGCTGAATCCGTCGGCAACGCTCGTGGACCTCGGCCGCGAAACACTCGATGCCGAACTGCTCCTGGCCCGTGACGTCGCCGATCCGGCCAACGGTACGGAGGAAGCACGCCGCTGGTTCGCGCCGCAGCCGGACGGACGGCGCGCGGGCTCGCATCACAGCGACGACATCACGTCTTTCTGTCTCGTCTTCGACCGGCCCCTCGACTGGACCGGCTTCGGCATCTGGCTGTCGATGCTGTTGCATCGGCATGGCGCGAAGGTGCTGCGCGTGAAGGGGCTGCTGAATCTGGTCGGCGAATCAGCACCCGTCGCCGTGCACGGCGTGCAGCAGCTGGTTCACCCGCCCGTGCATCTGGCCGGCTGGCCCGATGCCGATCGACGCTCGCGCATCGTCTTCATCGTTCAGGGGCTGCAGCAGGAGGCGATCGAGCGGTCGCTCCACGCGTTCATGGGCACCGAAATCTCCACGGCGTAGGAACGGCCGGATACGACGATGGGCGATCATCCGCCCGCTCGCGTCAACGCGCGACGGGCGGATATCGCAGTGCTTCCCGAAGCGTTACTTCAGGATGCCCTTCACGGCATCGACGCCCGCCTGGGCGCAAACTTCGTCCTGGTCGCCCGAGGCACCCGAGACACCGATGCCGCCCAATTGCGCGCCGCCGGCCGTGAAGATGGGCAGGCCGCCCGGAAAGATGACCAGGCCCGGTACCAGTTCGATGCCCTTGACCGATTGGGCGATCTCGCCCAGCTTGCGGGACGACAGCGGCAGGCGGGCGGAGGTTTCCGCCTTCAACTGCGCGATCTTCACGCTGACCAGGAAGGAGCCGTCCATGCGCGACAGGTACTTGAGGTTGCCGCCGTCATCGACGATGGCGGTGACCATCTTCCAGCCTTCGGCCTTGGCCTTGGCCTCGCACGCATCGGCCATCTGCTTGGCGGTGGCAAGGGTCAGCACGGTCTTGGTGTCCTGGGCGGAGGCGCTTCCGGCGAATGCGGCAGCGGTGCAGAGGGTGGCGATCGACAGGGTTTTCTTGAACGACATGGCGGTTTCCTCTCGGGTTATTGATCGTCGACGTGACGACGCGGTTACGAACCTGCATCGCCAAGAAGGTTTCGCTCGCAGCGAAAATTTATCCGTCAGCAATCGAAGCGCGCTGGAGCGAACACGCATTTTCGCTCATCGCTCGCGCATCGAATAGCGGAACTTGCCCCTGGGGGAATCAGGGGAATGCCGCGACGACGCACGAATGTGCAAGCGGTCCGGCGCAAGCGGTGCCATCGTTGCGCCAGGATCCATCCACCCGGGAGACCACCTCATGAATCCGTCGAACCCGCATCGGCCGAAGAGGCCGGCCATCTCACGCCGGAAATTTCTCGGGATCTCCGCGGGCCTCGCCGCCGGCGGCGGTCTGCTCCTCGCGTTCGGCCTGCGCTCGCCGAAGACGCCTAGCGGCGCACCGGACGTTGCAGAGGCGTTCGCGCCGGACGCGTTCATCCGCATCGCGCGTGACGGCACCGTGACACTCGTCATGCACAAGGTCGAGATGGGGCAGGGTACGTACACCGCGATGACGATGCTGATCGCGGAGGAACTGGAGGTCGATCCCACTCTGGTCCGGCTGGAGCACGCGCCGCCGGACGACGAGCGCTACTCGGAACCGCTGTTCGGCGTCCAGGAAACCGGCGGATCCACTTCGGTCCGCGGCAACTGGGAGCAATTGCGACAGGCCGGCGCGACCGCCCGTACCATGCTGATCACAGCGGCCGCAGCGACATGGAAGGTGGATGCGACGAGTTGCAGTGCCGAGAACGGCAAGGTGGTGCACGCTGCATCGGGACGCACACTCTCCTATGGTGAACTCGCAGACGCCGCGGCGCACCTTTCAGTGCCTGACCGCGTCATCCTCAAGGAGCCGCAGTCGTTCCGCTTGATCGGCAAGTCGTTGCCCAGGCTCGATACGCCGGCCAAGGTGTCGGGTGAGGCTGTCTACGGGCTCGACGTCCGGTTGCCGGACCTGAAGTTCGCCGTCATCGCGCAGTGTCCGGTGTTCGGTGGACGGCTCGTCGGTGTCGTCGACACCAAGGCGCTCGCGGTGCCCGGAGTCCACCAGATCGTGAAGCTCGAAGATGCGGTGGCCATCGTGGCCGACAACACGTGGGCGGCGCAGCAAGGCCTGGCCGCGCTCGACTTGCGCTGGGATATGGGGCCGAACGCCGCATTGACGTCCGCCGCGATCGAAGCGCACCTCGCCACCGCATCGGAGCAGTCTGGTGCCGTGGCGCGCAAGGAGGGAGATCCGTCCGCCGCGATGGCCGGCGCGGCACGCCGTATCGAAGCGGTCTATCAGCAACCGATGCTGGCGCACGCCACCATGGAGCCGCTCAACTGCACGGTCCACGTGCGCAAGGACGCGTGCGACATCTGGGTCGGCACCCAGGTGCCCACGTTCGCACTCAACGCAGTGGCCAAGGTCACGGGGCTGCCGAAGGAAGCCATTCGCGTGCACAACCATCTGCTGGGCGGCGGCTTCGGCAGGCGTCTGGAGGTCGACTTCATCGAACAGGCCGTGCGGGTCGGCCGGCTGGTGGCGCATCCCGTGCAAGTGGTCTGGACGCGGGAGGAAGACCTGCAACACGACATGTACCGGCCCGCGTACCACGATCGAATCGCGGCCGGACTCGATGCGCAAGGGATGCCGATCGCGTGGACCCACAAGGTGACGGGGTCGTCGATTCTCAAGCGGGTCGCGAACGATCTGTTTCCGAAGAACCTGCGGGTGATCCAGGCGATCGGATACGACGGCATCGTCGCGACCGTGAAGGGAGTGGATATCGATGCGGTCGAAGTCGCCGCCGAACCTCCCTACCGGCTGCCGAACTTCCGCGCGGAGTTCGTGCAACAGGAGCCGCCCGGGGTGCCCACGGCATTCTGGCGCGGTGTCGGGCCGACCCGCGGCGGATTCGTGGTGGAAGGATTCCTCGACGAACTTGCGGCCGCAGCCGCCATCGACCCGCTCGAATATCGCCGCCAGCTCGTAGGCGACCCGCGTGCGCGTGCAGTCCTCGATCTCGCCGCCCGCGAGAGCGGATGGGGGGAAGCTCTGCCGAAAGGAGAGGGGCGTGGCATTGCGCTGCTGCACGCGTTCGGCAGCTACATCGCGCAAGTCGCGCACGTGGCCGTCGACCAGGAGGGCGGCGTGCAGGTGAAGCGCGTGACGTGCGCGGTCGACTGCGGGCTTACCGTGAACCCGGACATCGTCGTCGCGCAGATGGAAGGCGGCATCGTGTTCGGCCTGACGGCTGCGCTGTGGGGCGAAGTGCGCATCGCCGAAGGCCGTGTCCAGCAGAGCAATTTCCACGACTACCGCGTCATGCGCATCAACGAGGCGCCGGCGATCGACGTGCATCTGATCCCGAGCCAGGAGCATCCCGGCGGCGTCGGCGAACCCGGGACCTCGGCCGCGATCCCTGCCGTCGTGAATGCGGTCTACGCGGCTACCGGCAAGCGCATTCGTAGGTTGCCGCTCGGAGACCAGTTGAAGGCGTAACGCATGCGGCGAATCGGGGACGATGTCGGGGTGGGGCGCGAAGCCGGGTGCCTGCCAGACCGGCCGTGATTTTCGTGAACGCCGTCCTCGGTCAAACCGCTGCAGGCATTGACGTGCATCACGCCACTGTGGCCGACCGCTCGGGCCAGATCGGCAAACCGCCGTTCACTGATTCGGTCCGGCGGACCCGCCCCATTCACGCTGCCGGAATACGTGCATCCAGCCAACGCTGGATGTCCGCCATGACGACTTCCCTGTCGATGTCGTTCAGCAGGTCGTGGAAGTGTCCCTCGTAGAGCTTGAGCGTCTTGTCATTCGAACCGGCGGTGTCGTAGAAGCGCTGGCTGCCGCTGGGCTTCGTGGCCTTGTCGAGCGTGCCGTGCAGGATGAGGACAGGCAGGGTAATGAGCGGGAATTCCTTCTTCAGCCGCTCGTCGGCGCGCACCATCTCCGCCACGGTCTGCGTGGGCTGGACCTCATGGGCGATCAGCGGGTCGTTGTTCATCGATTCCACCACCGCCGGGTCGCGCGAAAAGTCCACGTTGTTGAGCTTGAAGACGTGTGCATGCGGGGCGACGTGGCTCAGACCCTTGAGAACGGCAAGCGCGAAATCGGGTGCCGGTACTTCGAACGCGAAGCTCTCGCAGATGAGGCCCGCGATTTCGCTCTGATGCTCCAGCGTGTAGACGCAGGAGATGACACCGCCCGCGCTGTGCCCGAGCACATAGACGGGCAATCCCGGCTCCTGCGATTTCACGATGTTCACGAAGGTCGCGACGTCGTCGACGTAGTCCGCGACTTTCTGGACGTAGTAGCGCTCGCCGTCCGAACGGCCACGGCCTCGGTGATCGAGTGCGTGGACGGCGAGCCCGTTGGCCACGAACTGCTCGGCGGCCCAGAAATACTGACCGCTGTGGGAGTTGAATCCGTGCACGATCACGACGACAGCGCGTGGTTTCGCCGAGGCGGGTCGCCACGAGCGGGTGAAGATCTTCAGGCCGCCGACGCCTTCGAAGGACGATTCGTTCATTCGTATGTCTCCTGCTGGTTTGATCTGCCGACAGTCCCTGGCTGGTTCAGGCGGCTTCGAACGCGCGACGCAGCGGCCCGCCGTCGCGCTGTCTCGCGCGCAGATGCCGCACCTGCAGGGCGATTCCGACCAGGAACACGACGAAGAGCACCCCGGTGATCGCGAGCACGCCAGGAGCTTCGGCGTCGGGGAACAGCGGGGCGCCGACCGGCAGGCGCGTGGTCGTTTCCGCGATGGCGGGAATGAAGTGGAAGAAGAACGTCGTCGAGTAGCCGATCGTCGCGACGTAGCGCGAGGCGCGTCCGAAGAGGGTCGAGTACTCCGCCAACGCCGCGATGACCAGAACGACGAGCGTTGCGACCCCGAGCACGTGCGGCTTGCCGAACCCGCCATGCTCGAAGATCCCGAAGCCCGTGATGCACGTGAGCACCGTCAGCATCACGTACGTCTTGCCCGAGACGCTGCGGAACGCGATTTCCTGGTGACGGACCAGGGCGATGATTCCCGCCAGGACTGCGACCAGGGCGATCGCCGTATGAATGGTTCCGAGTGGCGTCAGTCTGAGAGCCTCGATCATGCTGATCTCCTGTTGCAGGTTGGCTGGACGGGGTGAGCCGGGCGTGGTCCGACGTCAGGTCTTGAGAAACGCGAGCAGGTCGGCATTGAGCTGGTCCTTGCTCGTGTCGCCGAGGCTGTGCGTGCCGCCGGGATAGATCTTCAGCGTCGAGTTCTTGACGAGCTTCGACGAGAGCATCGCGGACGCGCCGATCGGAACGATCTGGTCGTCGTCGCCGTGGATGATCAACGTCGGCACGTCGAATTTCTTCAGGTCCTCGGTGAAGTCGGTTTCCGAGAAGGCCTTGATGCAGTCGTAGGCGTTCTTGTGGCCGGACATCATGCCCTGCAGCCACCAGGAGTTGATGAGCCCCTGGGAGACCTTCGCCCCCGGCCGGTTGAAACCGAAGAACGGTCCGCCGGCGACGTTCAGGAAAAACTGCGAGCGATCGGCCAGGTAGGCGGCGCGGAAGCCGTCGAAGACCTCCAGCGGCAGACCGCCGGGGTTCGCCGGTGTCTTGACCATGATCGGCGGGACCGCGCCCATCAGCACGGCCTTGGATACGCGCTTCGTGCCGTGCCGCCCGATGAAGCGCGCGACTTCGCCGCCGCCGGTGGAGTGACCGATCATCACTGCGTCGCTCAGGTCGAGCGCGGCGAACAGCTCGGCGAGATCATCGGCGTAGGTGTCCATGTCGTTGCCGTTCCACGGCTGGCTGGACCGGCCATGGCCGCGACGGTCGTGCGCGATGCAGCGGTAGCCGTGGGAGGCGAGGAAGAACATCTGGGATTCCCAGGCGTCCGAGCTCAACGGCCAGCCGTGGCTGAACACCACGGGCTGACCCTTGCCCCAATCCTTGTAGTAGATCTGCGTTCCGTCCTTGGTGGTGATCATGCTCATGCTGTGCGCTCCGGCGAGTGGGCTCGGTGATTGGGGATGGGCGATCGCTGGTGGCCCGAGGGGATGCTCGTGCGGCCGCCGACGTCGCGGTGACAACGAGATTTTGTGCTGCGGCGGCCGGATCGAATTGCACGCATTTGCTGCGTTGTGTACTTGCGTGCTTTATTTCGCAGACCGATTCCTGCGTCGGTGGCGGGTGGCCGCCTGTCTTCGACGGCGCGTCAGCGCGGCTTCTTCGGGCGAACGTCGACCCAGGGGTCCTTCTTCTCGCCGCCGAAGGTTTCCACCAGGAAGTCCACGAACGCGCGGGTGCGCGCCGGTACGTGCTTGCGCGTGGGCATGGCGGCGTAGAGCGTGAGCGTGATGCCGTGCCAGTCCGGCAACACGCGTTCCAGAGCGCGGGCGCGCAACGCGTCCTCGATCACGAAGGAAGGGAGCGCCGTGATGCCGAGCCCGGCCAGTGCCGCCGCGAACAGGGTGTCGATGTGGGCGGTGGAGAGCACCGGAGTCGGTGCGGGGATGGAGACCACCCGTCCCTTCGCGTCGCCCTTACCACTGTGGAACAGCGTCAACTCCTGACGCACGGCCTTCACCGCGGGCAGGACGCTGTCGTGTTGCGCCAGGTCGGTGGGCGCTTTCGGGCGGCCGTGGCGGTCGAGATAGGCCGGTGCGGCACACGCGACGAATTGCGAACACGCGAGCGGGCGTGCGACGAAGTCTCCCTGCAGTGGCTGCTGTGCGATCGACAGGATCGACACGTCGGCGCTGTCGTCCACCGAATCCACCGGGCCCGGCGTCGCCAGTTCCAGGGTCACGCGCGGGAAGCGTTCGCGGAACCGCGGCAGGTGCTTGACGAGCTGGTGCACCGCGAAGGCCGGCGGAGCGATCACACGCAGGAGACCGCTCGCCTCCGTCGATGCGGATCCGGCGAGCGCATCGGCTTCGTCCAGCTCCTGCAGGATCCGGCGTGCCCGGTCCAGATAGGACTCGCCGATTTCGGTGAGCGCCAGGCGCCGGGTGGTCCGGTTGACGAGCCGGGCGCCCAGGTGCTCCTCCAGTTCCGCGACCACGCGGGTGACCACAGCAGGGGCGAGGTCCAGTGCCCGCGCCGCGCCGGCGAAGCTGCCTTCGTCGATCACGTTGACGAACACGCGTAGCGAGCGCAATTGATCCATCGGTCGATTGTTGCAGATTCGTCAATGATCCATTCGCGAGTATCGGCTTTTTCGGGAACGAGGGGAGCCCCACAGTGACGGCCATCGATGAATCGCTACCCGCCACGGAGTGAGGGCAGGGGATTCTGAGAAACCGCGCACCCGACCGGTGCGGCGGAAACCGTTCAACTTCAGACCCACGAAGGAGCTCACCATGCTGCGCAATCTGACCATTCCCGCCGTCGCCGTCGGACTGTTGTCCGCTCTCGCCGCCTGCACCACATCCTCCAACGTCTCGCTGGATCGTGCCGGTGCCCGTCGCCTCGAAGCCCTGACCCGTGCACCCGAAGCCGAAGGCGCACTGATCTACCGCGGCGATGTGCATCCGCTGTCCCCACAGGATGCCGCCCCGTTGTTCAACTACGAGCGACGCGTCGATGCAATCGAGGGCGGCATGAAAGCGTCGCACATCACGCATGGCGCCGATGGCGAAGCGGTCGTCATCGAATCCGCGCGCTTCACGCCCGACTACGACGTGCGGCACTTCGAAGCGATCCACCAGGTCGCCGGCTACAGCGGAACGGTGGACGTGAGCGCGGATGGCCACCTCGAATACACGCTCGAAGAGGGTGGCAGGATCTCCACTGCCAGCGAAGACGTGACCGATCCGGTGGTCACCGGGCCGTCACTGCACGGCTGGATGCTGCGGCACTGGGACCCGTTGGTGGCCGGCAAGCCCGTGAAGGTCCGCATGATCGTCCTTGCACGCAAGGAGACCTTCGGCTTCGAGTTGAAGCGCGTGCCCGCGGCCGACGGATTGGTCGCGTTCTCCATGACGCCGACCAACGTGCTGGTGCGTCTGGCCGTCGCGCCGCTGCGGCTCGAGTTCGACGCCGACACGCACAACGTCGTGCGCTACACCGGCCGGGTGCCACCGATGATCATCGTCGATGGCAAGCGCAAGACGCTGGATGCGCGAGTCGAGTACGCACTGAACGTGCCGAACTATCGTTGAACGGAAAGCACTCAGAACGCCGGGGTCAGTCGAAACTGAATCCCGGCGTGCGTGTGTAGAAGTGCAATCCCTCGTCTTGGATCACGAACGAACGCATGCGTTTCTCGCCACGGGCATGGTGCGAATGCATCAGCGTGGCTGGCGTGATCTGCGCGGCGCCGGTGGACCACGGGATCTCCCGGCCGTCTATGGTGGAATGAACGCCGTCACCCTGGATCGCGAGCGTGACAGCGACACCGTTGTGTCGATGCGGTCGCTGGTCGGCGCCGGTGGCAAGCGTGTTGATGGAGCAGTTGATCGACGGAATGGTGTTGATGCTCGGCGCCAGGGCCTGGCTGGTGAACTGCACCGAGTAGCCCGTCGTGTCGGCCGTCATGGGCCGGCGCCACACGGCTTCGAAATGGCCGTCGATCGTCGCCGAAGGCCAGTGCGTGGTCTCGACGATCGCGTGGCCGGGCAAGGGCGCGCGCAGGCGTTCGAAGGCGAGGAGGGGTTCGTTGGTCACGCAGAACAGCAGGCCGCCGCGGTCGCCGGCCCGGTGCGCCGTCTCGCCGCCACCGGGAAAGCAGAACACGTCGCCCGCGCCCCACGCGATCGTGTCGTCGCCGTTGCGGCTCTCGCCGCTGCCCGACATCACGTAGAAGATCTCGCCCGACGCTATGAAGGCCGTGCTCAGCTTCTCACCGGCACGGATCTTCAGGTAGCGGCACAGGATCGTGGGCGTGGTCGCGAGGTAGGGCGTTCCCAGGATCTCCGACGTGTCCAGGGCGATCGGTCCGGTCGGCGTCGTCGGATCGAAGGCGATGTCGCGTTCCTGCAGGAACTGCCGGATCGGGACCGCCGGGAACTGGAACGCGAAGCCGTTCTCCGCGATGTGATAACGGGCACGGCTGGCGTAGCGGGTTTCAGCCTCGGGCTGCAGACGGGCGGCAACGGTGCTGTCGTTCATCTTCCATCCTTGTGATTGGCCATGATCGTGCACTATAGATCAAGCGCGGCCATGCAAACGAAGCTCAGGCGGCCGAGAACCCGCCGTCCGCCGAATAGACACCGCCTGTGCACAGGCTCGCCTCGTCGGAGGCGAGGAACAGCATGACGTTCGCGATTTCCTCCGGCGCGCCGTAACGCTTCATGGGTGCGGCATTCACGAGTGCCGCGCGCGCCTTCGACGGGTCATCGGGCGAGCGGCTCTGCTCGAGGTTGCGCATCATTCTTGTCTCGACGGGTCCGGGGAGTACCGCGTTGACACGGATGTTGTGGGGCGCGCATTCCAGGGTGGCGGTGCGCATCAGGCCGATCTCGGCGTGCTTGCTGGTGATGTAGGCGGAGTTGCGTTGTCCGCGCCCACGGATGCCGCCGATGGAGGAGGTGATGACGATGCTGCCGCCGCCGCGCCGGCGCAGCGCGGGGATCGCGAACTTGAGCCCGAGGAACACGCCGCGCACGTTGATCGCGATGACTTCGTCGAAGGCATCGACGGGATAGTCCTCGATCGTCGCGGTCGCGCCTTCGACGCCGGCATTCGCGATGAAGACGTCCAGCCCGCCGAAGCGGTCGATCGAGGCCTTCACCATGCGCTCGTTGTCTTCGGGCTTCGAGACGTCAGCCACCACCGTGCTCGCCCGATCCGTCCCGATCCGGTTCACGGCCGCGCGCAGCGACTGCTCGTTGCGACCGACGAGGACCACCTTGGCGCCTTCGCGCGCAAAGAGTTCGGCGGTGGCGAGGCCGATGCCGCTGCCGGCGCCGGTGATCAGGGCTACTTTGTCGGTGAGTCTTGCCATGGTGGTTTCCGGGGTTGCGTTGGAGTTCGACACCCGAGCATGCCAGGGACGGGAATACAGAGGGAGGCGGGTTGGTGAGCGATTGGCCCCCACCCTGACCCCCGGCGCAGCCGGGGGAGGGGATGTACGGCACGTCGCCGCGACCGCATTACAGGCGGGACCGGGCGGACGTAGCATGCTGCTCCCGAGTGTCACACGAGGATCCCGCCATGGCCAAACTCTTCTCCGTCGCTTCCTGGAACGTGGAGCACTTCAGTGCCGCGCCCGATCGCGTCAAGCAGGTCATCGCTTTCCTGGATGCGCAGCGGCCCGACGTTTTCGGACTGTTCGAGGTGGAGGGCGCCGACGTCTTCAACCAGCTCGTCGCGCAGATGCCGGGCTACACGTTCCAGATCACCGAAGGTCCGCAGACGCAGGAGATCCTGGTGGGGGTCCGCAAGACCCTCACGGCCTTCATCACGCAGAAAATCGAGTTCCGCTCGGGGACGACCCACATGCGGCCGGGCCAGCTGGTCACGATCGTCAAGAACAACCAGAACTACGGCCTGCTGTTCCTGCACCTCTCGAGCGGCACCAACCCGCGCGGCATGGGCCTGCGCGACGACATGCTCGAGCGCGCCTTCGACTTTCGCGGCACGCTGGACAAGGCGCAAGGCGGTCCGGGCAAGGCGAAATACCTGTTCGTCGGCGACCTCAACACCATGGGCATGGAGTATCCGTTCGAACGTTCCATCGACTCCACGATCGAGCTCGCCAAATGGGATCGATTCGCCGCGCGCGCCCGGGTGGGGATGCGGCGGCTACCGAAGACCCATGAAGCGACCTGGTTCAACGGCAGCAAGTCTTCATATCCACCTTCGAATCTCGACCACGTCTACGCCTCGACCAACCTCAAGTTCAAGGTCTTCAAGCGCCCGGATGCCACGGAGGCGAACGTGGCCGTGCGCGGCTGGGTGCAGGAAACAACGGATGCGGGCAAGGACGCGTGGATCGGCCGCTTCTCCGATCATTCGCTGCTCTATTTCGAAGTGCACTCTTGAGGCACCTACCTACGACGGTTTCGAAGTGGTCGCCGCTCGTGTCGCCGAGTAGGTGATGAACGCGGAGGCCAGCGCGCACGCGGCCAGGAAGTACAGCCCCATCTCGAAGCTCTTCGTGCTGTCCTTGATCCAGCCGACGATGAACGGGCCGATGTAGCCGCCGAGGTTGCCCAGCGAGTTGATGAGCGCGATGCCGCCCGCGGCTGCGGCGCCGGTGAGGAACATCGAGGGCATCGGCCAGAAGCACGGCCGCGATCCGTACAGGCCAATGGTGGCCACGGACATGGCGACGATTGCCCACGGCGACGTGCCGAGCCAGGCGGCACCTGCGAGTCCGATGGCCGCTACGACCGATGCCGCGATCAGGTGCCAGCGCCGTTCGTGCCGGCGGTCGGAGGACCAGCCCCAGGCGAGCAACCCGATGACGCCGATGGTGTAGGGAATCGCCGTCACCAGGCCGGTCATCACGTTCGAAAGGCCCATGCCTTTCACGATCTGCGGCAGGAAGAACACGATGCCGTAGCTCGCCGTGACGCTCGTCATGTAGATCAGCGACAGGATCAGGACGCGCGGGTCGACGAGCGCCTTGAGCAGGCTCTGCGGGCTGCCGTGTGCCACCGCGCTGTGCTCCCGTTGCAGCTCGCTATCGAGCCAGGATTTTTCGTCCGGGGCGAGCCAGGCGGCGAGCGCGGGGCGGTCGGTCATCTGCTTCAGCACCACCAGCGACAGCACCACCGCGGGAATGGCCTCGATGATGAAGACCCACTGCCAGCCGCGCAGGCCGAGGGTTCCGTCCATTTCCAGGATCAGCCCCGAGATCACCGATGCAAGTGCGTTGGAGACCGGTACGGCGAGGAACAACGCGGAGATGACACGGCCGCGGAAGCGTGCCGGGTACCACGTCGTCAGATAGAAGATGATTCCGGGAAAGAACCCCGCTTCCGCAACGCCCAGCAGGAAACGCAGCACGAGAAAGCTGGTCGGTCCCGTGGCGAAGGCCATCAGCCCGGAGATGATTCCCCACGAGATCATGATCCGCGCGATCCATCTGCGCGCGCCGACCCGGGCCAGGACGACGTTGCTCGGCACCTCGAACAGCGCGTAGCCGAGGAAGAAGATGCCCGCCCCCCAGCCGTACACGTACGAGCTGATGCCCAGGTCCTTGTTCATCGTCAGCGCGGCGAAGGCCACGTTGGTACGGTCGATGTAGGCGACCAGATAGCTCACGATGATCAGCGGCAGCAGCCGCCAGGAAATCTTCGCGATGACCGCCCGTTGCGACTCGGGCGACAGCGTCGGGAACGACCCGGCGTTGTCCTGACTCATGACAAGCGAACCGCTGGCCGTACCGCGCGCTCTGCAAAATTCATGGAATCCTCCCCGAGGTTTCGATGTCGGACGCCCGAAACTCTCTCAAGCGAGGGAGAATGGCAGGGCTTCCCATTCACGGCAAGGAGACGACCATGAAATTCGTGAACGATCCCGCGGGAACGCGGCTTCCCATCAAGCTCGATACGACCACGAACGGCGAGTTCGCTCCGGTACCGCTCGATGCGGTGCACCACGAAGCGAACCATCTCGCGCTGCAGGCCGTGGCCGAACACGCGAGGAAGCTCGCGCTGGGTCGCCGCGGATTCCTGGTTTCGGCGTGCGGCGCTGCAACGACGTTGCTCGCGATGAACCGGGCCTATGCCCGTCACGGCACCACGGGCGGCTATTTCGAGGTGCCGAACGAGGCCGCCCGCGACCTGCAACTCGCCCGCGCGACCATGGAAGGCGACGAGTTCATCTTCGATGTGCAGGGCCATTTCGTGAATCCGACCGGAGCCTGGATCAAGCGGCTGCCCGAGACCGCGACACCGTTGCGACAGATGCCGAAGACCAACGTCTGCGAAGCCGGGAAGGGCACTGGCCGACTGGACTACCTGAAGTGCCTCGACGCCGACGAGTTCGTGAAGGACGTCTTCATGGATTCGGACACGGACCTGATGGTGCTGTCGTTCGTGCCGTCCACGCGTGAAGGTGAACCGCTCACCATCGAGGAGGCGCGCGCGACCGCACAGATCGTCGAACGCCTGGAGGGCACCCATCGCCTGTATATCCATGGCCGGGTCAACCCCAACCAGCCGGGCGATATCGAAGGCATGGACGAATTGGCTTCGCGGCACAAGATCGCCGCGTGGAAGACTTATACGCAGTGGGGCCCGGACGGCAAGCCCGGCTTTTTCCTCGACGACGAGCCCGGCATCGCGATGATCGAGAAGGCACGCAAGCTCGGCATCAAGAACGTTGCGGTGCACAAGGGCCTGCCGTTCGGGCCGAAGTCCTACGAGCACTCCACCTGTGTGGACATCGGCCGAGTGGCCAAGCGCTTCCCGGACGTGAATTTCCTGATCTATCACTCGGGGTTCGTCACGACCGCGAAGGAGGGCCCGCACGACCCCGCGCGGCCCGACGGCGTGGACCAGCTCGTGACGAGCCTGCAAGTCAACGGTGTGAAGCCCGGCTCGAACGTCTACGCCGAACTGGGCTCCACCTGGCGCTTCGCGTTGCGTGATCCCGACACGGCGGCGCACACGATCGGGAAACTGCTGAAGGCTTGCGGCGAGAACAACGTGCTCTGGGGCACGGACTCCATCTGGTACGGCTCGCCGCAGGACCAGATCCAGGCGTTCCGGACGTTCCAGATTTCACCGGAGTACCGCGACAAGTATGGCTATCCGGAGATCACGCCGGCGATGCGTACAAAGATCTTCGGCCTCAATGCGTTGAAGATCTACCCCGTGCCCGCCGATGTGCTGAAGCAGCATGTGAAGGGCGACAAGGTCGCCACCGCCCGGATGGAGTATCGGGCTGAGCAGCATGACCCGTCGTTCCTGACCTACGGCCCCAAGAACCGCCGCGAATTCCTCAACCTGAAACTGTGGGGAGGGTAGGGTAGTCGAGCCCCTCTCCCCCCGGGAGAGGGGTTGGGGTGAGGGAGCTTGTCGGCACGCGGGAATCTGTCGAACCGTTAGGTTTTTCTTGCGTGCCCGCGGGTCATGCGCTTAGCATGGTCTCAACAACAACGGCCGCGCCGGCCGCAGTGGTAAAGGAGACCAGCCATGTCGACCCGCCGCCGCCACGTGCTCGTGGCCTCCGCCTCGTTGTGCCTTCTTGCCGGCCTGCCGTCGGCCGCCACCGCTGGCGTGGCCATACAACTGTTCAATCCCTACAACCACGGGGTGGGGGCTGGGCCCGGGAATCCGGGCGTGAACGAACTCGGCACCGATCGGGTGCCCATCGCGCACCGGATCCTGTTCCCCTCGCTGGGGGATCTCGGCGATACGGACTTCGTGAATTTCGCGCCGTTCTACGTGAACCCCACCACCAGCGTGTACATGGGGCACCACCACAGCCTGGACAACTTCAACTCCTACCAGGTGCTCAACGTAAATCCATTCGCGAGCAACTATCGGAATCTGCACATCCCCTCGTACCCGAGCGGCAGCAGCTACGCGTATTTCGACCCTATCACCTGGGGCTCCTCGTCCATGGGCAGCCCTGGGTTCTCGGCGAACGCCGGTACGTTGAACCTGACCTCACCCAACGTGGACACCGGGGTAGGAAGCGCCGCCGGATCGATCAGCAGCAACGGGGAGATGAAGCTGAAGGTGGATGTCCGGCTGTCGGGTGGTTTCGAGGCCACGCCGGTCGCGGAAGGTGCACTACAGGGAACCTTCACCGACAAGTTCACCGTCAATGGCACCGGTCCATCGGCCGCCGCCACCATCAGTTTCGCGGCGAGGGCCAGTGCGCCCGCGCTGGACTTCACCGACGGCGATTTCTACAACTATGCCGTCGGGTACCAGATGGCGGTATATGAGCGTGCGACGGTGTTCGATCAGGATGAAGACGGCAATCCCGTCGCCGGGACCGGGAGGCCGGGCATCAAGGAACATTGGGGCGACCGCGGCTTCTACTGGATGGATGCGCGACTCGAGCGCGATGCGTTTACGCAACTTCCCGACAATATCCGCATCGAGTCGCTCGGCGACGCGCCGCCCGGCGTGGAAGGCGTCGATTACGTGAAGGAGGTCATCGATCGTGCACCTACCTATGGCCAGGGATATCTCTCCGAGCCCATCGCCTACAAATACATCCGGGAGATTCCGGTCGACTTCACCGATCCGGCGAGTCTCCAATTCGACGATCCGATGATGCCGTTCAGCAAGACATCGATCTCCGGCAAGTACGAAGTAGACATCTTCGGGAACATCGGTCCGCGTTTGGGCGACATCTCGCTGCCGACCGGTGTCGAACTCGAACTGGTGGTGAACTTCTTCGTGATCACGGGCTGCAGCGACCTGGGCGCGAAGACCTGCGAGATCTCCATCGACGGCAGCCACACCGCGGGGTTCGGCATCAAGTTCGCGGATCCGACGGTCACGCTGTCGTCCCAGTCCGGTTTTGCGTATCCCGCGCAGGCGGTGCCGGAGCCCGAGACCTACGCGCTGATGTTGGGCGGGCTGGTGCTGCTCGGTTTGACGGCGAAGCGACGCAAGCACTGAGAAGCCAGCGGCCGTGATTGGGCAGCGCCCAGCGCAGCTGGGGCGCACCGCCCTTCGGTGCACATTGGGCGGTGGGTGAGTCGCGGCGGGCCCCCACCCTGACCCTCCCCCAGCGAAGCTGGGGGAGGGGACGTACTGCTCCTTCCCCCGACTGCGTCGGGGGAAGGCGGGGGATGGGGGAGCACTGCGCCCGACATCTCCGCGGGAACATTGGGATGGGGGCGATTGCCTGCCCTCGGCGTAGGCGTCGCGTCTATAGGCGGCATTCCCGGTACAGTGCCATCACACGGGCCGCTACGAGCCCGGCGAGGAGGCATTCATGGCTGGACGGTCTAACGGCGACGGCAACTCGAACGCGCCGCTCGCGTGCGTGAGCGCATGGCGCATCCGCGTGATCTCGATCCTCGCGTCGATTGCAGTCCTCACGGCGGCGCCGGCCATCGCACAATCGTTGCCCGACCCGATCCGCGTCATCGTCCCGGTGGCGGCCGGCAGCAGCCTCGATGCACGGGCTCGTGTCATATCGGACGCGCTCGGCAAGCGATTGCAGCGGCGCGTGCTCGTCGAGAACCGCCCTGGCGCCGGTGGCGTCGTCGGCACGCTGAGCGTGGCCCGCGCGAAGCCGGACGGATCGATCCTGCTGTTCACGAACAACGCCCACGTGATCGGCGCGCACGTCCATCGGGATCCCGGCTTCGATCCGGTGCGCGATTTTGCGGCGATCAGCTCCGTCTACGAGAGTGGCATGGTGCTGGTCGCCCATCCCGATCTGCGCGTTTCATCGGTGAAGGAACTGGTGGCCTTGGGCCGCGGGCAAGGAGCGTCGCTCAATTACGGGTCGAGCGGCACCGGCAGCCTGCCGCACCTGGGTATGGAGGTTTTTCTGCGCGCCGCAGGCCTCACGTTCACGCATGTGCCCTACAAGGGCGACAGCCAGGCGCTGACGGACGTGCTGCCTGGCCGCGTTCCATTGATGGTCAGCGGCTATCCTGCGTCCATGCCGTCGATCCAGGCGGGCACACTGCGGGCGCTCGCGGTGACCAGCCCGAGCCGCGCGTCGGTCCTGCCCGACGTGCCGACCATCGCGGAGGCCGGCTATCCCGACGCGACGATCAACGTGTGGGCTGGATTCTTCGCGCCGGCCCGGACGCCACCCGCGATCGTCGATCGGCTCAACCGCGCGATCGCCGAAGCGCTCGCCATGCCGGCAGTCCAGGAGCACCTCGTCTCCACCGGTGCGAAAGCCTGGACGACGACCCCGGCGGCATTCGCGGCCTTCATGGCGCAGGAGAACGCGCGCTACGCGAAACTCGTGACCGAGCTGGGACTCAGGGAGGAATGAAGACTCCGCACGGAATTTCGACGCGCCTGCGTTCGCTGCGAGACGGCGTGAAGCATTTCGGCGTGCGATGCTGACCGCGACCACACTGCGACGCGGCTCGATTTCGGTCGTCGACTACCGTTGCGACGCCGGACCGGCGGATGCGCCTTTCGTGGAGCAGCACGGCGGCTACACCGTCTCCTACGTGCGCCAGGGCAGTTTCGGGTATCGCACCCGCGGCCGGGATTTCGAGCTGGTGGCCGGTTCGATCCTCGTCGGGTATCCGGGCGACGAGTTCGTCTGCTCCCACCACCATCACCACTGCGGCGACGAGTGCCTGTCGTTCAAGCTTGCGCCGGAACTGGCGGAAGCCCTCGGCGACGACGTCTGGCGTGCGGGTGGTGTACCGCCGTTGCCCGAGTTGATGGTGCTGGGTGAGCTCGCCCAGGCTGCCGCCGAAGGTACGAGCGATGTCGGGCTCGACGAGGCGGGCTTGTGGCTCATGGCGCGATTGATCGACGTGGTTGCCTCGCGCCGACCGAAGCCGCTCGCGGCGCGCGCCGTGGACCGTCGCCGCGCAGTCGAAGCCGCGCTCTGGCTGAATGACTGCTCCCACGAAACCATCGATCTCGAGACGACGGCGAAGCAAGCGGGCCTGAGCCCGTTTCATTTCCTGCGAGTGTTCTCGAAGGTGCTCGGTGTGACGCCGCACCAGTACCTGCTGCGGGTCCGCCTGCGCCGCGCGGCGCGACTGCTGGCCGACGATTCGCGTTCCATCACCGACGTGGCGCTCGACGCGGGCTTCGCCGACCTGTCCAATTTCGTCCGCACCTTCCATCGGGCCGCGGGCGTTTCGCCCCGGGAGTTTCGGCGCGCGTCGAAGGGGCAGCGCAACTTTTTCCAAGAACGGCTCGCCACCCCTGCCGCACGATGATCTCCCCACACAGGAGATCGTCATGTACGACCACATCGGTTTGAAGGTGAAGGATGTCGATGCCGCGGTGCGCTTCTACGAGGCGGCGCTCGGTGCACTCGGACACGTGGTGAGTTCGCGCGACGAGTCGGGTGCCGGGATCGGTCCGCCCGGTGAGCCGGGGCTGTGGCTATACCGTGAGCCGGCGAAGAAAGGTGGCGGCGTGCACGTTGCGTTTCGCGCACCGAACCATGCGGCAGTGGATCGATTCCATCGCGCTGGACTCGAGGCGGGCGGACGCGACAACGGCGCGCCTGGTTTGCGGGCCGACTACAGTCCCACGTACTACGCCGCGTTCCTCATCGATCCGGATGGGAACAACGTCGAGGCGGTTTGTTTGAAGGCGGGGTGATTCTTGCCCCCCTCCCAGCCTCCCCCCGCGCTGGCGCGCGGGGGGAGGGGTAGTGCGCTCCGCACTCGATGAGCATGGTGCGCGGAGAGGGGCCGTACGTCCCCTCCCCCGCGAGCATCGCTCGTGGGGGAGGGTTAGGGTGGGGGCCAAGCAGCGATTCGCGAAAATCAGCCCTTACGCTCCATACCCTCCATCCACGTTCCACACCGCCCCCGTCGCATACGACGCCGCCGGACTTGCGAGAAATCCCACCGCGGCAGCCACCTCTTCCGGCCGGCCGTAGCGCCCCAGCGCCGTGCCGGCCTTCTGCACCGCCGCGAATGCGCTATCCGACGGATTCATGTCGGTGTCGATGGGGCCCGGTTGCACCACGTTCACGGTGATCCCCTTTGCGCCCAGATCGCGCGCCCACCCCCGTGTGTACAGCGCGACAGCGGCCTTCGTTGCGGCGTAATCCGCGATGCCTGGCCAGGGTGCGCTGGTACCCGCACCGGATCCGATCGAGATGATCCGCCCGCCTTGCCCCATGACCTTCGATGCCGCGCGGACCGCCGTGGCGACACCGCCGACGTTGATCGCCAACTGGCGATTGAAAGCGCCGATGTCCGCACTCGCATCGTCCACCGCACCCATGACGAACACGCCTGCATTGTTGACCAGGATGTCGAGCCGACCGAACGTCTCGGCGACGGTCTTGACCAGCCCCTCCACCTGCACCGGATCGGCCTGGTCGGCCTTGAAGGCGGCTGCCTTGACGCCCAGGCTTTCCAGTTCGCGCAGCACGGCTTCCGCCTTCTCGGCAGAGCTGGAGTAGCTGATCGCCACCGTTGCGCCGTCCCGGGCCAGTTGTTTCGCGATGGCGGCGCCGATGCCGCGGGAACCGCCCGTAACCAGCGCTACCTTGCCTGCCAATGTCTTGCCCATGTCGTTCTCCTGGGGAGTCGGGAGGAACGCTCCCATCGTTTGCTGCATGGAACGAAGAGTAGAGGCAGTTATTTGATCAATAAACAGGCTAAATATGGCTTCTTTGTTCCCATTGGTGAATAATCGACCGAAATCCATCGGGTGGCAGGCACGCCCGAAACCGTTCTCCAGGGAAGGTCTCCATGGACCAGTTCCAGGCCATCCGCGTCTTCGCCCGGGTCGTCGAGTCAGGCAATTTCACCAGGGCGTCGGACTCGCTCAAGATGCCCAAGGCCACCGTGACCAAATTGGTGCAGGGCCTCGAATCGCATCTGCGGGTGAAGCTGCTGAACCGCACGACACGGCGCGTGACCGTGACGCCGGACGGTGCGGCCTACTACGAGCGGACGCGCCGCCTGATGAACGAGCTGGAAGACATCGAGGCCACCCTCGGCAACGCGCAAACCGCACCCAAGGGATCGCTGCGGGTCGACGTCGGCGCGTCGCTGGCGCGGCTGGTCCTCATTCCGGCGTTACCCGCTTTCCACGAGCGCTACCCCGACGTGCAGATCGACCTCGGCGTCACGGACCGCCCGGTGGACCTGATCGGCGACAACGTCGACTGCGTGATCCGTGGCGGCGCGCTCACCGATCTGTCGCTGGTGGCGCGGCTGGTGGGGAAGCTCAAGTTCGTCACCTGCGCCACGCCCGCCTATCTCGAACGCTACGGAACGCCTGAGCATCCCCGCGACATCGAAGCTGGACATCGGGTGGCGATGTACCTGTCCGCGCGCACCGGCCGGCCGACGCCATTGCTGTTCGAGCGTGACGGCGAGCAGATCGAGGTCGCAGGCCGATACGTGGTCGGGGTCAACGAGAGCAATGCCCACCTCGCGGCCGGTCTGGCGGGCCTCGGACTGCTGCAGACGCTCGCCTTCATGGCGGGGCCGCATATCGAGCGCGGTGAATTGGTCCCGGTGCTCCCGGACTGGCGGCGCAGTCCCAATCCCTTGTACGTTGTCTATCCGCCCAACCGGCACCTGAGCGCGAAGGTGAGGGTGTTCGTGGATTGGGTCGCGGAACTGTTCTCGGGTACCCGTCGATGAAACGCATGGCGCTGTACGTGCTCAAGCGTGGGCTGCTTCTGCTCGCGGTGTTCCTGGTGGGCGGGCTTGCGTTGCGCGCGTGGGAATCGCGCGACGGACCGCCGCTGGAGCCCTGGCATACCTTCGTGCCGGAGGAGCTGGACGCGAGGGCCCTGGATTCGGCGACGTGGCCCGACTATCTGCAGGCGGAAGACCGCATCTTCGCGAGCGTCCTCGACACGGTGACGCAGCGCCTGGATCCGGAGGATCGCGCGCCGTTCAATCGCTATTTCGAAGGCAGCCCGGTGCATACCGCGCGCTTCGCCCACGACTGGAATCGCTCGTTCGTCCTGGAGCCGCCCGGTCCGCCGATCGGTGCCGTCGTGTTGCTGCATGGACTGACCGATTCGCCGTACAGCGTGCGCCACATTGCCGAGCTTTACCGCTCGCACGGATTCGTCGCTCTGGCCATCCGCCTTCCTGCCCACGGCACCGTGCCAGGTGCACTCGCCCGGATCGACTGGGAGGACTGGCTCGCGGCCACGCGCCTGGCTGTCCGCGAAGGCCGGCGAAGAGTCGGCGCGCCGCGTCCGCTGCATCTCGTGGGCTACTCCAACGGTGGCGCGTTGGCCGTGAAGTACACGCTCGATGCGTTGGAAGATGAGAAGCTCGCGCGGCCGGACCGGGTCGTCCTGCTGTCGCCGATGATCGGCGTGACGGCGTATGCGCAGTTTGCCGGTGTGGCCGGTTGGCCCGCAGTGCTGCCCGCGTTCGCCAAGACTGCATGGCTCGACCTGCTGCCCGAATACAACCCGTTCAAGTACAACTCCTTCCCGGTGAATGCGGCGAGCCAGTCCTATCGGCTGAGCAGCACATTACAGAAACAGCTCGCCCGCGCCGCGAAGGACCAGCGTCTCGGACGGATGCCGCCGATCCTTACCTTCCAGTCGGTCGCAGACAATACCGTCTCCACCGCCGCGGTCGTCACTGGCCTGTATGCTCATCTGCCCTCGAACGGCAGCGAGCTCGTGCTGTTCGACCTGAATCGATCGGTCAACTTCGGCCCGCTCGAACGCAGCGGCACTGCCAACGCGATTGCGCGACTGCTGCCCGACCCGCCGCGGAGCTACGGCGTGTCGATCATCGCGAACGCTTCGCGCAAGGGCAACGAAGTGATCGAGCGCAGGACCGAAGCCGGTGCCGTAGGCGAGAAAGACTTTTCCCTGCCCCTCGGCTTTCCGCCCGGCGTGTTCTCGCTCTCGCACATCGCGCTGCCGTTCCCGGTCACGGATGCGTTGTACGGATTGCAGCCCGATGTGGCCGAGGACTACGGCATCCGGCTCGGCACGCTCGGCCTCCGCGGCGAGCGCGGCGTGTTGATGATCGATGCCGATTCGCTCATGCGAATCTCGTGCAATCCGTTCTTTCCGTATGTCGTGGAGCAGATCGAGGCGGTCATCCGCCTGCCGGTCAGGCCCTGATCAGCCCGCCTTGAGATGCCACGCCTTCGGCCGCGTGAACGTCTCGATCCCGTAGGTCGACAAGGTCAGGCCCACGCCCGAATGCCCCACGCCTGACCACGGCAACCGCGGGCTCACGCGGTCGCAGCAGTTCCAGTAGACGGAACCCGCGTTGACTTTCGCCAGCAGGCGCTGCGCGCGCGCTTCGTCCTTCGTGTAGACGCCGGCGGTCAGTCCGTAGGTGGTGTCGTTCATCAGCTTCACGGCTTCGTCGTCGCCGGAGACCTTCTGGATGCCGATGATCGGGCCGAAGCTCTCTTCGCGCATCACTTCCATGGAATGGTTCACGTTGGAGAGCACGGTCGGCTCGAACCAGTTGCCCTGCCCGGGGATGCGCTTGCCGCCGGTGAGCAGCTTCGCGCCCTTGGCAGTGGCGTCGGCCACCTGCTTCTCCAGCACCGTAAGTTGCGGAGCGCGCGTGAGCGGGCCGATGTAGCTGCCGGGTTCCGTGGGCTTGCCGATCTTGAAGCCCTTCACTTCCTTCACAAACGCGTCGACGAAGGCGTCGTGGATCTTCTCGTGGACATAGATGCGCTCCACCGAGCAGCAGCTCTGGCCGGTGTTGTACATGGCGCCATCCGCCAGCGAGCCGACTGCGGCCTGGATGTCGACGTCCTCGCACACGTAGGTCGGATCCTTGCCGCCAAGCTCGAGTTGGAGCTTGATCATGCGGCCGACGACGGCCTCCGCGATCTTCTTGCCGGTGCCGTAGGAGCCGGTGAAGAACACGCCGTCGATGGGCTGCGCGAGCAGGGCTGCACCGACCGCGCCGCTGCCCACCAGCACGACGAACACATCCTTCGGGATGCCAGCCTCGTGCAGCAGCCGGCCGATCTCGAGACCCGTGAGCGTGGAGAACTCGGACGGCTTGTAGAGCACGGCGTTGCCGGTGAGCAAGGCGGGTACGAACACGTTCGCACCGACGAACCACGGGTAGTTCCACGCCGAGATGTTGGCGATGACGCCGAGCGGTGCGTGGGAAATGCGTTCGCGCATGCCGGCGTCGTCGAACACCGTTCGGGGTGCCAGCGTGGCTTCGGTTTCCGCGAGGAAGAAATCGATGCGGCCGAGCAGGCCGTTCAGTTCGTTCTTGGCTTGCTGCAGCGGCTTGCCCACTTCGGAGCTTTCGATGGCTGCCAGCTTGTCGAGGTCGCGCACCACGCCCTCTCGGAACTTGCGGATGGCGGTGAGCTTGTCGGCCAGCGGCACCGTGGCCCAGGCGGGCTGCGCCTTGCGGGCGGCGGCGTACTTCGCGGCGACGGTGTCGGCGGTGTCCTCGGGCAACTGCGTGAGGGTGCTGCCGTCGGCGGGATTGGTGATGGTCAACATCCGGAACGACCTTTCGTGGGAGATCAGGAACTGGAAACGGGTGCGCCCTGCTTCTTGCGTGCGCGGGCGGCTTCGAGGAAATCGTGGAGGATCGGCTTGCCCGACAGCTCCGCTTCCTGGCCGGAGCTGTGGACCATGAATTCGGGATGCCACTGGATGCCGAAGACGTAGCTCGGGCCGCGCCAGCGGATCGCCTCGACGATGCCGTCGGGTACGCCGACGGCTTCCACGACGAGGTCCTTGCCGACGTCCTTCACGGCCTGGTGATGGATCGAATTGATGGTGGCCTGCGTCACGCCGGGATAGAGGTCGGCGAGATGGGTGCCGCGCACCAGGCTGATGGTGTGGAACTGCTGGTCATACTTGGCGGCGTTGCGATGCTCGATGGCTTCGGGCACCTGGGTCTCGATGTCCTGATACAGCGTGCCGCCGAGAGCCACATTGATGAGCTGGCAGCCGCGGCAGATGCCGATCACCGGCTTGCCATGGTCGACGAACGCCTTGAAGAGTTCCATCTCGTAGCGGTCGCGAACCGGGTCGCCCGACCACTCGGGTTTGAGCGGGGTCTCGCGGTAGGTCTGCGGCGACAGATCGTTGCCCCCCTGCAGGACGAGGCCGTCGAGGTGCTCGGCGTAGGCGTGCAGGCTCATCTCGCTGCGCTCGATCATGCCGGCGCTTTCGATGGCGGGGATCATCACCACCAGCACCTTGCGGGACATGACCCAGTGGGCCACCGACTGCTCCAGATAGTGGAGCGTCTTGGTGAAGACGCCGCCCATGTCGAGCACCGGGCTGATCGGGTGATAGATCCGGGCGGATACACCGATCAGCAGTCGGTCCTTCATCCCATGGCCTGTTCGAAGAAGCGGACGAAATCCGCGTGCGTGCAGGGTCGCGGGTTGGTCTGGTGGCAGATGTCCTTCTCGGCCACGGCCACGAGCGCCGGAATGTGCTCGCGGGTGACCTTCATCGCCGAGAGCGACGCCGGAATGCCGATGGTCGACTTGAACTTCTTCAGCCAGGGCACGAAGGCTTCCGCCCCGCCGGCACCGACGACGTGCGCCATCTCCGCGAACTTCTCGCGCGCGATCTCGAGATTGAACTGCATCACCGGTTCGATCATCAGCGCATTGGCGAGCCCGTGGTGCAGGTCGGCGACGGTGGACAGCGCGTGCGCACAGGCGTGAACCGCGCCCAGGTCCTTCTGGAACGCGACCGCGCCCATCAGGGACGACATCATCATGTCGCTGCGCGCCTGGAGGTTGCCGGGTTCTCGCACGGCGATGGGCAGCGCTCGTGCCGCGATGCGGATGCCTTCCAGCGCGATGCCGTCGCACATGGGGTGATACGAAGGGCAGAGGTAGGACTCGACGTTGTGCGTCATCGCGTCCATGCCGGTGGCGGCCGTCACGCCCGCAGGCAAGGCGAGGGTCAGTTCGGGATCGGCGAACACGACCTTCGCGAGCAGCCGTGGCGAGAACACGATGCGCTTGATGTGCGTGTCGTCCTCGGACACTACGCTGGATCGGCCCACTTCGGAGCCGGTGCCGCTGGTCGTGGGCAAGGCGACGAAGTAGGGCAGCTCGCCGCTGATCGGTCGCACCTTCGGATGGTCCCACACGTATTCCATGACATCGCCGTCGTGCGTGGTCATGAGCGCCACGACCTTTGCGACGTCGAGGCCGGCACCGCCACCGAAACCGATGACGCAGTCGGCACGATGCGCACGGGCGGCTGCCGCACCTTCCATCACCTGCGCGCGTGTCGGGTTGCCGTACACGCCCGAAAACACGGCGACATCTAGCCCGGCGCCGAGGCCGTTGCGGAACTCCGCCATCACCGGCAATGCCGCGAGGCCCTTGTCGGTGACGATGATGGGGCGCTTCACACCGACTTCGCGCAGGTGGTCGCCGACCAGCTTGCGGGCACCGGCGCCGAAATGGATGGTGGTGGGGAAGCCGAATTTGGTGATGGTCATGGGGAAGGTGGGCAATAAAGAGAGGAAATTTTCAACGAATGCGTGGTGATCATGAACTACGTTCCCTCCCCCGTGAGCCCTGGCTCATGGGGGAGGGTGAGGGAGGGGGCATCGGTGCGATCAGGCCCCCACCCCAACCCTCCCCCATCTTCGACGGGGGAGGGAGTGTACTCAGCGACCGGATGCGGTCATGTTGCCTCTTTCAGATGATCTCGAAATATCGCTTGAGTTCCCAGTCCGTCACGCCATCCTGCCACTGCCGCCATTCCCAGTCGCGCGTGCGGGCGAAATGATCGACGAAATCGTCACCGAGCCAATCACGGGCGACGGTCGACTGGCGGAAGATCTCCGTGGTCGCGGCGAGCGACCGCGGCGCGCGCGGGATCCGCTCGGCCCCTTCGTTGGTGCCGCGGATCGCGGGCGCGGTGAGCTTCAGTCCCTTCTCGACGCCGTGCAGGCCGGCCGCCACCAGTGCAGCCACTGCCAGGTACGGGTTGATGTCCGCGCCGGGGCAGCGGGTTTCGAGGCGGGTCGATTTCGAAGAACCCGAAATCACCCGGAAGCTCGCGGTGCGGTTGTCCACGCCCCAGGTGGGTTTCACCGGCGCCCAGAAGCCGTCCACCAGGCGCTTGTAGCTGTTGACCGTGGGCCAGAACATCGGCGCGAACTCCATCGCAACGGCGATCTGGCCGGCGAGGTAGCTCTCGAACAGCTTGCTCATCGAATGCCGGCCCTTGGCGTCGTAGAAGACGTTGCGCTTGCCGTCGGACAGGCTCTGGTGCACGTGGCCGCTGCAACCCGGATAGGACTGGCTCCACTTCGCCATGAAGCTCGGCATGATGCCGAAGCGGGAAGCGATCTCCTTGGCGCCGGTCTTGAACAGGAGTGCGCGGTCGGCGGCCTCGAGAGCTTCGGAAAACGCGATCGCGGCTTCGTACACGCCCGGACCGGTTTCCGTGTGCAGGCCTTCGATCGGCACGCGGAACGCCGCCATCTCGTCCTGGAGCGCGTTGAAGTATTCGCGGGCGTGATTCACCCGCAGCAGCGAGTAGCCGAACATCCCGGGTGTCAGCGGCGTGGGATCGACGCCCTTCTTCGCCGCCCAGGTCTGCGGCGTCTCCACGAAATTGAACCATTCGAATTCGAGACCGCACATGGCCTGGAAGCCGAGCTTGCTGGCGCGCTTCAACACGCGCTTCAGGGTCTGGCGCGGGCACACCGGATGCGGCGAGCCGTCGGCGTTGACGAAGTCGCCGAGGAAGAAGGGCACGTTGTTGTCCCAGGGCACCTGGCGCACGGTGTTCAGATCGAGTTGCACCATCGCATCGGGGAAGCCCTTGTGCCAGCCCGTGACCACCGTGTTGTCGTAGCAGACATCGTGCATGTCCCAGCCCAGCACCACGTCGCAGAAGCCGAAGCCGCCGTCCACCGCCGAGGCGAACTTGTCGCGGTGGATGTACTTGCCGCGCAGGATGCCGTCGATGTCGCTGACCGCCACCTTGACCTTGCCGCTCCCCGAACGGGAGACCAGGTCGAGGGCGGGATGATTCACCCGCGCGGGGGCTTTGGTGCTCTTGGTGGCGCGTGCCATGGGGGTCTCCGGAAGTCCGTCGGGTCAGGAAAGGGAAAAGTGTGCCTCAAGTCCGGGACGGCGGCCACGCCCTCGAGGCGGCGCTTCGCACGAGCAGCCACGGCATGAGCGCCATGACCAGGAGCGCCACGTAGTACGCGCCACCCGTGATCGGATCGAAGGTGTCGAAGTACTGCTGTAGGGTCATGTCGCGCAACGCCAACACGACCGTGAAGTCGAGCGTGAGCACAATGGCCAGCGCCACTGCGCCCATGAGAATGCGGCTCTTCGTATCCGGCGACACGGCGAACCGCTGCGTGAGCCAGCGTGCCGCGAAGAACACCACGGCAAGCATGATCGGCAACTCGATCAGCTCGGCTGCGCGGCTTCCCAGCATCGGCGCCAGCAGCAGCACACGGATCGTCCCCAGCACGAAGCCCGCGCCGAAGACCAGCGCGAAGTAGGCGACGCCTGCCTTCAGCGCGGTGCCCATGTCGAGGTCGCGATCGTCATGCCCGGCCGGCGAGCAGGCTTTCGAGCCGATTGCCGGCCGCCTTGTGCGCGAGGATCCGGAGCGCTTTTTCCGCGACCACGCTGCCCGCTTCCACGGGCGGCAGCCCGCCAGCGTAGATGTTGGAGATGACCGAGTACTCGTAGCGCACGTCCGGATTGCCGCTGAAATGCGCCGCTTCCGCGCGCGCTTGTGGATCGTCCAGGCGATAGGCGAAGTAGGCCGACATGCTGCGCGAGGCCAGCGCGTCGCCGCCGGGGCGCTCGCCGATCAGCACCAGCGTGAGTTTCGAGTGCAGTGCGTCACCGACGGATTCGGCGAGCTTGACGCGCCCGAACGGCGCGAGGATGGGCTGGCCGATCTTGCAGTCGCGACTGCGCAGACCGTCCATCAGCACCGGCAGCAGCTCCGGAATGTTGTGATGGATGGCTTCGGCCGACAGGCCGTCGGAAACGACGATCTGCACGTCCGTGTCCTCGGGCGAAAGCTGCGAGCGCAGGTCATCGGCGAGCCGGGAGCCGAGTTCGGGGTCGTTCAGATGCGCTTCGCGATCACCGGCCGCGGTGCGGAAGCGCCGGAATGTCACGCCTTCGACACCATCGATGTCGAGGTTGGCGTAGATCGCTTCGCGGCCCACGGCGAGATTCGCGCGCAGTGTGCGCGAGACACGGTTCGACGGCCGCGGTCCGGCGCTGTCGAAACCATAGGCTGCCGGCACGGCCTCGAGCAGCCTCTGGAATTCAGCGTCCGAGTCGCAGAACATGCGCGGATTCGCCCAGTTCGGGCCGCGCGTCACCTGCCCGTCTTCGTCCTCCACGAAGATGCCGTGATCGACGGCCCAGCGCAGGAACTCCGGCGCAGGCTTGAGGCCATGGACTTCGCGCAGCGTCTGGTCGTCGTGGCCGCTGGTGTCGAAGTAGGCGAGCATGCGATCGGTGTGCAGATGCACGTCCATGTAGTAATTGCAGCCGGCGGCGGTCAGCAGTTGTGTCGCCATCTGCTGGCCTTCGAGCGTGATCTTCGAATGCAGGGTGTAGCAGGGCGCCATGCCCATGGGCAGGCCCATCAACTTCGCCATGAAGTGATCCTGCAGGTTCGACACGATCATCTCCATGTTGTCGAGGTGCGTCTCGGGCCCGATGAAGCCGGTCACGTTGTTCACCATGAACGGGTGATAGCGCCGCGCGAGGCCGTAACACAGCGCCTCGCACACGGCCATGTCCATGCCGTTGTGCTTGCCATAGGTGAGCTCGCTGCCCTGGCCGGTCTCGAAGTACATCCAGTTCTCGGCCACGGCGCGCAGGGGACCTTTCTCCGCCATCGCAACGTAGGCGCGGTCGAGCAGATCCACCGTGACGTCGAATTCCTCGGTGAGCGTGCGGTCGGTGCCGGCAAGGCTCTGGAACAGGATCTCCACCGGATCACCGCGCTCGAGGCAAGCGAGCTGGGTCTTCACGTGGCTCAGCACGCAGATCTGGGTGGGTGCACCCGTCTCGCGGCGCAGTTTGTCGAGCAGGCGCAGGATCGCCCCGACGTTGTCGGCGGTGTCGATGGCGGGATTGAGGCCCAGCAACTGGTCGCCGGCTCCCATCGACAGTCCCGCGTAGATCAGCATCGTGACGCCGGAGAGATTGTCGCTCGGGTGGTTCGGCTGGAGGCGCGAGGACAGCGTGCCGGGCAGGCCCAGCAGTGTCCGCGCCTTGGCGGAACGCTTCGCCTTGCGGGCCACCAGCACCAGTTCGTGCACGTCCATGAGCTTGGCGAGTGCGGCGGCCATCACGCCGGTGAGCGCTGCGCCGACACGCTTCGCTTCCGTGGGGGCGCAGCGCAGCAGGTGGTCCTTCAACTCGCCGAGCGTCAGGTCCGCGATGGACTCGAACGCCTCGAGGTCGATGTCGTAGTTGACCCGCATGATGGAATCAACGCTGCCGCGATCGTCGGTGAGCGGGTGGTCGTACAGGTGTCGCAGCGTCAGCCCGGAGAGCAGCGCACGGGCCGCTTCACGGGTGACCTCGTCCGGTGCGGCGAGGCCGGCGACGCGATCGCCCGACTTGCTGACGTCGGCCGCGCCGAGCAGCGCCTTGAGACCGGTGAAGCCGAACTGGCGATCGAGCACCGTGGTCTCGTAGCGTTCGTCGGGTCGCGGGTCCGGGACGAGGATGGCGGCGAGCGGCTTGAGTGCTTTCACGAACGGCCCCTTCAATGCATTCCGTAGAACGACACCGGCACGATCCCGTCGCGCGGACGGCCGAGGTTGGCGAAGTGTGCGTGGCGATCGGGCATCTCGTCCACCACGATCAGGTTCATGGGCGAGCGGTCCCAGTCGGTGGCGTAGTTGCCGATGGTCTTGCCCAGGTTGGCTTCGGTGAGGAGCACCAGCGGACAGCCGAAGGCGGCCGGCGCATCTCGCAAGGCAGCACCGAGTCGCAGGCCGAGTTCCTTCACCCGTTCCCGTCCCGACCGGCCGCCGACGATCTGGATGCAGGCGCCCTGCGGTCGCCGGCCGGCCAGCAGGACCGCCTCGCGGATCGAGGCTTCGTCGGCATCCACCCGCAGCCGGGCCACCACCGGAAGATCGCGCAGCGGCAGGATCTCGGGCCGCGGCAGGAACAGCGTCGAACCCGACACTTCCGTGCTGTGCAGCGCGAGGCCGTAGACCGTGGCGCGTCCGCGATGCTCGGGCACCATCGAACGGAGGTCGCGGGAGAGCAGTGGTGATTCGGCGATGCGCAGGGCGAGATCGATGCCGAGGTCGCCGAAATGCGTCGTGTCGGGCAACGCTTCGCCGGCCACGTGGCGATAGAGCAGCTCGCCGACGCCGCCCGAGAACGTGATTGCCGCTTCGGGTGCGCCCCGAAATCGCACCTGCTCATGCAAGCGGCCGGCCTCGGTCGCGAAGAACGCGTCGTCGCCGCGAACGATGGCTTCGAGGGCCTGCACGTACCAGTCGAGGATGGCCGTGCGATCGGCGGGTGTGAGGTCTTCGCCCACATCCCGTTCGAGCCTCAGTTCGTGCAGCAGCGCCCGGCCGTATTCGGAAATCGCCGTGAGCGCATAGCTGCCGGGCCGAACCTGGAAGTGCCGCGCACCGATGAAGTGACAGCCGGTCTCCGTCACGTTGCCGTCGCGACCGAGCGCCGCGTTCGTGGTGCCGCCTCCTATGTCGAGATTGACGATGGGCACCGAGGCATGGAATCGGCTCATCGTGGAACAACTGCCCATGAAGGCGAGCCACGATTCGAGGCACGGATCGTCCGCTGTCGCGACGACCGCTTCGCCGATCCGGGCACCGACGAGACGCGCGATGGTGCCCGCGTTGCTGCTGCGCGCAGCCAGGCCCGTGATGATCGTGCCGCCTGCGAAGAAGCCGTCAGCGGCGACGCCACTGCCGTCGATCCACAGGTCGAGCAACGCGATCACGCCGTCCTCGTCGATGGCATCGCCGCGGAACGGGGTGAACACTGGCGATGGACGATAGACGACGTCGGGCGTTTCCAGGCTCATGCGGCCAGTGGCCGATCGACTGCCGATGCGCGTGCGCGCCACCAGCGCGCTGCTGGTGGTGGAGCCGAAGTCCAGGCCGATGAGATCCACCGTTCCATCGGTGTTCCGCGCGTGGTCGCCCGTCATCTCGTCAGGCACTGCGCCAGTGGCGAGCCCGCTCCACGGCGTCGGCGAAACGCGCATGGAGTTCCGCCGACAGCGGAGTGTCTGGATTCACGGTCCGATCCGGCGGCGCTACCGGTGGCAATGTTTCGACGGGGCCGAGCCCGGCACCCACGAAGGCGAACTGCGCACAGCCCAGTCCGGTGAGGTCGGGTGTCGAGGGCACGACGACCGTGCGATCCAGCGCCCGCGCGAGAAAGGTGCAGAAGTACGGATTGAGCGACAGCCCGCCATCGATCGACACCGTTCCGCCCAGGGGTACGCGCTCGTTCATCGCTTTCAAGGCCTGGGCGCTGCGCAAAGCCACACCCTCGAGCAACGCCTGCACCAGATCGAGCCTGGACGTATCGAGGCCCATCCCGAGCCAGAGTCCGGCGGCGCTGCGGTCCCAGTACGGGCATGCGAGCCCCGAGAGGGCGGGGACGAATACCAGGTCGCGCTCGAGCGCACTCCGACCTTCGATCTCGCGCAGTTCGCGAAAGGTCGAGAACAGGCCCAGCCGCTTTGCCCAGTCCAGCGCCGAGGCCGCGTTGTAGACCCCGCCGTCGATGGCGTAAGTGGTCCGATCGGCGATACGCCAGGCCACGGTGGGCAGGATGCCAGCATCGGGCGCCGCGAGCGGTGCATCGCCTGCGATGGCGAGCGCGAAAGCGCCGGTGCCGAACGTGATCTTGACGTCTCCCGGTGCGTGGCAGCCATGGCCGAACAGCGCGGCCTGCTGGTCCACCATGCTGGCCACGAGCGGCAGGCGCGTGCCTTCGATGATGCCGTGTTCATGCACCGTGGGACGGATGGCCGGCAACAATTCCATCGGCACGCCGAACAGGCGACACAGCTCGGGATCCCACTGGCCGGTCGCGAGATTCATGAGGCTCGTGCGCGAAGCGGTCGTCACGTCCGTCGCGTAGGCGCCGCAAAGCCGATCGAGGAAGAACGCGTCGCTGGTGCCGAGGCGCAACCGGCCCATGGTCGCCAGCGACTTCGCTTCCGGAACGTTGTCCAGCAACCAGCGCAACTTGGTCGCGGAGAAGTACGGATCGAGCGGCAGGCCCGCGCGTTCGAGCGTGAGCGTCTCGGCACCGTCGGCCTTCAGTCGCTCGACCGCCGGCTGCGTCCGATTGTCCTGCCACACGATCGCGTTGTGGATCGGTTCGCCGGTGTCTGCGTTCCAGGCGATGACGGTTTCGCCCTGGTTGTCGAGCGCCACGGCATCCGCGCCCTGTGCATAGTCGAAACATTGCCGGACGTTGGCGAGCAGCGCGTTCGGATCGTGCTCGACCCAGCCTGCCTGCGGATAGAGCTGCTTGTGCTCTACCGAGAACATCGGCTGGAACGTGCCATCGAGGAACAACTGATGCGCCTTGGTGGCGGTCGTGCCCTGGTCGATCGCGACGACGAAGCGGGGGTGTTCTTCTTCTGACACGGGAGCTGGAGACTAGGGGTGGTTGCTGTCGTCGAAGTCGACAACCAGATTGCCGGTGCCTTCGAGATTCTTCGGATCGAGCGGGATCAGGATGCGGCGTTCGGGCAGGAGATGGCGCTCCTGAGTCCACAATTCGTGCTTGCCGGAACGGACGCGGAGTCGACCGCGACCCGGCTGCGTCACGCGCAGATTGAAGGGTAAAGCGGCAGGCAGGGGAGCGGGCGAAGCGATCCGCTGCGGGCAGACGTAGCGCACCGGCGCCTGCGCTTCGAGGCTGACGGACGTAGCGGCCAGAGGCAGCGCGCCGTGCAGGCTCGCGGCGATGGCGTGCGCCACGGCGCGGCCTTCTTCCCAGGCGGTCCAGGAAGCCTCGACCGGCCGCAGCACGTTGCCGGCGGCGAAGAAGATCGGATCGGAACACCGTCCGTACTGGTCGACGATGGGGCCGCCCGTCGCCGGATCGATGTCCAGATGGCTGGGGCGGACAATCGCGGTTTCCGGCACGAAGCGACCGCTGAACACGATGCCGTCGCATGCCAGAGTCTCGCGGACGCCGTCGCGCTCCACCTCCACGCCCGTCACCTTGCCGGAACCATGGATCGCCACGACCCGGGTTCGCGTCAGCACCCGCGCACCGAAGGCGAGTCGCGCGATCCAGGCTCCCGGGTGCGGCGCGAGGATGCGTTCCGATTCCTCGATCATTGCCACTGGCTTGATGCCGGCATGACGCATCGTCATCAGGTTGGAGAACGACACCAGTTCCGTGCCGACGATGACCGCGCGCTTGCAGGGGACAACGCGCGCAAGATATACGAGCTGCTGCAGCGCTCCCGTAGTGAACACGCCCCAAGGCCGAGTGCCCGATACCAGCCGCGCCGACCGCGGCGTTTCCCGCGTACCGAGGGCGAGCAATACGTGCCTGCCGGCGATGGTCTCGACACCGTGAGCCGTGGCAATGCGGACCCGGCCACCGTCCTCGAGCGCGAGGGCGGTGCTACCGGTGCGCACGTCGATGCCGGCAGCGGCATTGACCAGTCGCTGCGCATAAGACGGACCGGTGAGCACGCGGCGGAATTCCTTCCAGCCGAAGCCCGTGTGGCCGCAGTGGCGCGGAACGCCGCCGGCGGACTGTTCGCGTTCGAGCACCACCACGTCGCGGATGCCGAGGCGCTTCAACTCGGCGCCTGCCGCGAGTCCTGCCGGACCGGCGCCGAGAATGAGGACGTCGTGGGTGGTCATTGATGCGCTTCGTGCTGAGGGAGGCAAAGCAAGAGCGGGAAACACGAAGGGCACGAAGGAACACGAAGGAATGCAAGTGCGAACACCCATTCCGTTGACCGGGCACACACGTCCGACGATGCCGATGCCCGCTCCACGGGGAGTTTTCCGACTTTCCTTCGTGTTCCTTCGTGTCCTTCGTGTTTCATGAGTTTGGTGACTGTCGATTCTCAACAGCAGAGGGCACATCCGCCAGCCGACCTGCCGCCAGTTGCGCTACCCGCCAGCTGCAGTAGAAACCCTGGCAGCGGCCCATCATGCAGCGCGTGCGGCGCTTCAGGCCACCCAGATCGCCTGCTGGCAGCGGGCCGGCCAGGGCGGTTTCGATTTCCTGCCGCGTCACCAGCTCGCAATGACACACGATCTCGCCGGCGTCCGGCTGTTCGTAGCGTCGCGGACGCTCTTCGCAAAGATTCGGCACCGGTGTCGCGGTCGGGATAGCGGTCCAGTCGAGCGCGCCGAAGTTCTGCGCGTACAGATCGGCCACGTGCTGTGCGATACCGAGGGCGCCCGTGAGCCCGGTGGAGCGGATTCCGCCCACCGTGATCCAGCCGCGATCGGGCAGTGCCTCGATCTGATAGTCCTTGAACTGCGTTGCCGGACGCAGCCCGGCGTAGGTCGCGTTGACCGTGTGTCGTGCCAAGGCGGGAACGAGCGCGCATGCCTTGTCGATCAGGCCTTGCAGGACATCGTGATCGACCGTTGCGTGGTCGCGATCGTCCTGGTCCTCGGCGGTCGGGCCGACGATGAGGTTGCCGTAGGCCGTTCTCGAGACGAGCACACCCTTCGTACGTGCGGTCGGCACGGGCAGCACGATCGATCGGACCAGGGCGTAGGCCGGCTTGTCGAACACGACGAACTGGCCTTTGCGCGGTTTGATCTCGAAGGGCGGGGGCCGGGCGATGGATTCGATCTGGTCGCCGTAGAGTCCCGCCGCGTTGATCACCACGCGCGCGGTGATCTGCCCCGTGCTCGTGGCGAGCAGCCAGTGGTCGTCCTCGTGCTCGCCGCCTTCGACCTCGCAGTGGCGGCGGATGACCGCGCCGTGCGCGAGCGCCTGGTGCGCGTAGGCGAGTGGGGCGGACCACGCATCGATCACGTGCTCTCCCGGCACCAGCACGGCCCCGAGCGCGCCCGGAGCGAGATTCGGTTCGCGTCGGTACAACTCGGCGATCTCGATGGTTCGCACGTCGTCCACGCGATTGGCATGGGCCTGGGCCACGATGGCGTCGAGCTTCACGACTTCCTCGTCGCTCCACGCGACGACCACGCCGCCGGTTTCGAGCAGGGGCAGGTTGAGCGATTCGCGGATGCCCAGGTACTCGCGATAGCCCGCCTGCATGCAGGCGAGCTCGAGACTGCCGGTGGGAGCGTCGAATCCCGTGTGCAGGAGTGCGCTGTTGCCTTTGCTCGCACCGGCCAGGATGTCGGCGGCCTTTTCGAGCAGCACGCACTGGACGCCGCCGAGGGCGAGCCGCCTCAGGATGGCACAACCGACCACGCCTCCGCCGATGATGGCTACGTCGTAGGTCATCTATGGGTGTGGCTGTCGTTCAAGGCCTGACGCACGAGGAAGTCCACCCGCGAAGTGCGAAAAGAACAAACGGGGCCGAAGCCCCGTCGTTCCGATGGTACTGCCGGCAGGGTCAGGCCGCTTCGGCAACGGCCTTCTCGGCTGCCGCGATCTCCGCCTGGCGCTTCGCGATCATGTCGCCGATGGGCGGGCCCTTGAAGCGACGCGATTCGAAGGCGAGCCAGATGATCAGCATCGCCACCAGCATGATCACGATGAGGTAGCCCACCTTCTGGTTCGGCGGCTGCACGCCGATGAAGATGAGCAGGGCGCAACCGATGATCGCGAGCACCGCGACGATCTTGGAGGCGGCGCCCAGTTCGAACGGCCCCTTCTTCGTCCACGTGCCGTTCAGCTCCGCACGCAGGCCCGCCGCGATGGGCATGAGGTAGGAGATGTACAGGAACACCGCGCAGCCGGTGGACAGCACGACGAAGGCATCGCCGTAGAGGGTCGCGATGATCGAAAGGATCGCACCCCACCAGATCGCATTCGACGGCGTCCGGTACTTGGGACTCACGTGCTTGAGCGACCGCGAGAACGGCAGGCCTCCGTCGCGCGAGAAGGCGTACATCATGCGCGAGGTAGAGGTGAGGCCGGCGAGCGCGCAGATGTAGTTGGCGATGACGATGCCGATGATCAGGATGTCCTTGAAGATCTTCGGCATCCCCGATTGCTGCATCAACCAGGGGAATGCGTTCCAACCCTGCTTGGCCCCTTCCTCGACGCTGGGAAGCGCCAGGATGAAAGCGCACAGCATCACGTAGCCGAACGCGAACGACCAGAACACCGAGTGGATCATGCCGCGCGGGGCCGAGCGCGCAGCGTCGCGCGTCTCTTCGGCGGTGTGAGCCGATGCATCGAAGCCCGTGACCGTATAGACGCCCTGCAGCAACCCGAGGAGGAAGATGAAGCCGACCGACTGCATGGCCGTGGGCCAGACGCCGCCGCCGGCATCGCCGGAGAAGTTCGTGAACGTGAACAGGCGCGAGAAGTCGAGACTCGGTGCGTAGAACAGGAGTGCGCCGGTGAGCAGCACCGCGACCACGAAGATCAGGTAGCCGCTGAAGTCGGTGAGGATGGTCGTGGCGCGGATGCCCACGTGGTTCAACCAGGCTTGCGTCACCGTGATCGCGGCGATGAAGATGGTCTGGGTCCACCAGCCTTTGTCGAATGCGCCTTCCGTTACCCAGCCCAGGGCCTTGGTGTCCAGGCCGAGCACCTCGCCGAGGAACAGATCGCGGAACAACAGGAACACGCCGAAGTTCACCGACGACACCACGAACAGCAGGCCGAGCAGGTTGAACCATGCGGCCACCCAGCCGAGTCCTCGGCCGCCGAGCAGCGATGCCCAGTGGTAGATGCCGCCGGCGGTGGGGTACGCGGACGAGATCTGGCCCATGGCCGCGGCGACGAGCAGCGCGAACAGGCAGGCGAGCGGCCAGCCGTAGCCCACCGATGCACCGCCCGCGGCGCTCAGCGACAGCGGAAAGGCCGTGATGCCGCCGGCCAGGATGCAGATGATCGAGAAGGAGATCGCGAAATTCTGGAACGCGCCCATGCGTCGCGAGAGTTCCTGGGCGTAACCCATGCTGTGCAGCGTCTTGACGTCCTCGGCGTGCTCGGCGCTCTGTTCGTATTCCTTGCTGGATTCGGCCATGGTCTCTCTCTTGTGGTTGTGGGCGGGTCCGGTGGACGTGGACCAGTCGGTCAGGCATCAGCGATTGCCGTGCCGGGTGGCACATCGCATCAGGCCATCATGCTCACGGCATGGCAGGACTGTAAATGTGCACTGCATCATGAACTTGGCTCGGTCCTTGCCGAACGACGCCTGGGACCGCGTGCACCTTGCCGAATCCGGGCGATCCACCCACGCACGTAAATGGGGCGGTGGTGGTCGTCTCACCCACCGCCCAAACTACACCGCAGGGCCGTGCGCCCCACCCACCACACTCGTTTGCGATAGGGGGCCCGTGCGCCCCAGCTTCGCTGGCCGCGGGGCCAGTCGCGGCGCTTGGTATCTCAGCTGCACTGGGCGCTGCCCGATCACGGTCGCTGGCATCTCAGCGGACGCCTGGATCGCCGGCCATGCCGATCAGGCGAGGCGTTTCGAGGCGACGAGGCTCCACGACCTTGCAGTGCCCAAGCCAGCGTTCCACCACCGCCCACACCGGTTCGCCTTCCGCGTTCTCGGCGATCGGGGCCCAGCCGGCCACCCGATAGCGCTTGGCCGGGTCGATCGGGGCGTCGCCCAGCCGCATGTCGGAAATGCGACGACCGCGAGTCGCATTCGGATCGATGGCGTAGCGCAGGCCGCCGACGCGCACCATGTCGCCGCCCTGTTGCTGGTAGGGATCGGGATTGAACAGGTTGTCGGCCACATCCTCCAGGACCGCGTGGATCGTTTCACCGGTCATCTCGGTCACGGTGGTGAACGGATACGTGATCGCTGTCTGCGCCATCAGGTCTTCGCGCGTGATGGTCTGCCCGGGCAGCAGCGTGGTGCCCCAGCGGAACCCGGGCGAGAACGCGATGGGTGCGTCCTTCTCCGCCATCAAGGCGTCGAGGATCAACTGATCGAACGTGCCGTTGAAATTGCCGCGCCGGTAGAGCAGTGCCTCGGTCACGGCCATGGGTTCCGCGAGGCGTGCGGCGAAGGGGGCGCGGACACCATCGATGAGTCGGGCCATTGCGGAGTCAGCCGGCAGCAGGTTCGAGAACACCGGCAGCAGCCGATACCGATAGTCCATGACGTGCCCTCCGCGAACGTCGAGATCGAGCACGCCGAGGAACTTGCCGTTCGAGCCTGCGTTGGTGACGAGCGTTCGGCCGCCGGCGTTGGTCACCGGAATCGCCGCCGGCACGGCATCGTGCGTGTGACCACCGAGGATCGCGTCGAGTCCGCGCACGCGCGCCGCGAGCTTGAGATCGGTATCCATGCCGTTGTGGGAGAGCAGCGCGACCACTTGCGCGCCGGCCGCGCGGGCGGCTTCGATGGTCTTCTGGAGATGGGCTTCCTGGATGCCGAAGCTCCACTCCGGCACCAGATGTCGGGGATGGGCGATCGGCGTGTACGGAAACGCCTGGCCGATGATCGCTACCGGCGTGCCGTTGACCTCGCGCAGCGCGAAGGACTCGAACACGGGATCGCCGAAATCCGTCGTGCGCACGTTCTGGGCGACGAACGCGATGCGGCCCTGGAACTTCGAATCCACGACGGCCTTGACCCGCTCGGCGCCCAGCGTGAATTCCCAGTGCCCGGTCATGACGTCGACGCCGAGTGCGACCGCGGCGTCGATCATGTCCTGGCCCTGGGTCCAGAGGCTCGTGGCCGAGCCCTGCCACGTGTCGCCCCCGTCGAGCAGCAGGGCGCCGGGGCGCTCTGCCCGCAACCGCCCGACCAGCGTGGCGAGATGAGCGAAGCCGCCGACCTTGCCGTAGGTCCGCGCCGCCTGTTCGAAATCGATGCTGGTGAAGGCGTGGGCCTGGGCGGTACCGGGCGCAATGCCGAAGGTCTTCAACAGACGTTCGCCGACCAGGTGCGGCGGTTTGCCGCGTGCGGTCCCTACGCCGATGTTCACGCCGGGTTCGCGATAATGTACCGGCAGCAACTGCGCATGACAGTCGGTGAAATGCAACAGCCCGACGTTGCCGAAGGGCGACAGGTCGTACAGGGCATCCCCGGTCTGACCGGCGAGAGCGCCGCGTGAGTCGAGGCCCATGCCGGCCGCCGACGCCGCAGCCAGTACCTGGAGAAACTCGCGTCGATGCATCGAGGAATTTCGTGGCGTTGCGTTTGTCCGATGCCACGGTACCATGCGGCCGCCTCACATCGGTTTGAATCCGACCGGGGAGTGAGTCCGTATCACGCCGCGACGGGGCACTGCCCGTCGATTTTCAGCCAAACCTCGAGGAGACCCCATGAATCACCAGTTCATCATCCGTTCCGCCCTGGCGGGCCTGATCGCCGTTGCCGCCGCCGGTGGCGCCGTGGCAGCCGACGACATGAAGAAGACCGACAAGGAGAAATGCCTCGGCGTCGCCAAGGCCGGTGCGAACGACTGCGCCAGCGCCAACGGCTCGCATTCCTGCGCCGGGCAGGCCAAGAAGGACAACGACCCGAACGAATGGAAGTACGTCGCCATGGGCACCTGCGAATCCATGGGCGGCAAGGTCGCCATGAAGAAGTAGGTTCGAACCTGCGCCCGCGGTTCTCAAGCGCCGCGGGCGTCTTTCCCCATGAACACTCTGCCGCTCACCGGCACGGGCATCGGTTTTCGAGCGGCGCACTATCGGGATTTTCTCGATGGTCAGCCGGCGATCGACTGGCTCGAGGTCCATAGCGAGAATTATTTCGGCGACGGCGGCTTCGACCTGCACGTGCTCGAACACGTGCGCTCGTGCTACCCGCTGAGCCTGCACGGCGTCGGGCTTTCGCTCGGTTCCGCCGATCACCTGCGCGAGTCGCATCTCGCGAAGCTCGAACGGCTGGTGAATCGCATCGAACCCGCGCTCGTGTCCGAGCACCTGTGCTGGGGCGCCCTCGGCGACCGGCATTTCAACGACCTGTTGCCCATGCCGTTCACGGCCGAGGCGCTCGCACTCATGATCGAGCGCGTGTCGCGCGTGCAGGAACGGTTGCGCAGGCAGATCCTGATCGAGAACGTCTCCAGCTACGTGACCTACCGGGATTCGTCGCTGAGCGAGATGGAGTTCCTGGTGGAACTCGCGCGTCGCGCCGGCTGCAGGTTGCTGCTGGACGTGAACAATCTCCATGTGAACGCCGTCAATCATGACGGCGATGCATTTGCGGAACTGGCGCGGGTCCCCGCGGGCATCGTGGGTGAGATCCACCTGGCGGGCCACAGCGAACTGGATGGCTTGCTCGTGGACGATCACGGCTCGCGCGTGGCTACGCCGGTGTGGCAACTGTACGAGGCCGCTTGTCATCACCTGGGTCCGGTGCCGACCCTGATCGAATGGGACACCGACGTGCCCCCGCTCGACGTGCTGTTGAGCGAGGCGGCCGCGGCATCTTCCAGGCGCGAGGTGGCGCATGCCTGACCTGCTCGAGATCCAGTCGGCGTTCGCGCGGTTGCTGGGTCTCGCGGGGATGCCTGCCGCGCCGAGGTCGCCTTTCGTGGGGGCGTCCACGGTCGTCGAACCGCGTGTCGCGGTTTACCGCGGCAACGTGTTCGCGAACGCGCGCAAGGCGCTGGCAGCGGCCTATCCGATCATCGAGAAGCTCGTCGGCCCCGAGTTCTTCGATGGCCTCGCGCGCGAGTATTCCCGTCACTCGCCTTCGAGCGCGGGAGACCTCAACGAATACGGTCATGCGTTTCCGGTGTTTCTCGATACGTTTCCCCACGTTCGGGACCTGCCCTACCTGCCCGACGTGGCGCGGCTCGAATGGTCGATCCACCGCGCGCACTACGCAGCCGATGCCGTTCCGCTCGATCTCGATCGTCTCGCCGGGCTGGCACCAGAAGCGCAAGGTGCGTTGCGCCTGCGCCTGCATCCGGCCTGTGCCGTGCTCACGTCGCAGTGGCCGCTCGCGCGTATCTGGGATGTGCATCGCGACGACTTCGTGGGCGATCGGACCGTCGCATTCGATCCGATGACTCATCACTGCCTCGTGCATCGCCCGCATTGGCGCGTGATGGTCGGTGCGCTGGACTCAGGGGCGCACGCGTTTCTCGATGCGGTTCGCGCGGGACGAAGCCTGGAAGAGAGCGTCGTCCATGCATTGGCTGCGGATGCGTCGTTCGATCTCGGTCCGGCGTTGACCGCATGGATCGACGCGGCAGTCATCGTCGATTTCGAAACAGGAGCTTGAGAATGTCGTTTACCTCGTCCCTGCCGGCGCGTCTGGTCACCCTTCGCGATCGGCTCGCACCGTTGCGCGACCTGCTCGATCTCGGCATTCGCCTCTACGTGGCGAATGTGTTCTGGTTGTCGGGTCTCACCAAGATCCGCGACTGGGACACCACGATCGCCCTGTTCGAGGACGAGTACCGCGTGCCGCTGCTGCCGCCGGAACTGGCTGCCTTGACGGGAGCGGCAGGAGAGCTCGTGTTCCCGGTGCTGCTGGCCATCGGGCTCGGCAGTCGATTTGCCGCGCTCGGCCTCTCGTTCGTGAACCTGATGGCCGTCGTGTCCTACTGGCACGTGCTGAAGGACGCCGAACCGGCGCTCGCCCAGCACGTGTACTGGGGCGTTCTGCTACTCGTTACGGTGTTGCACGGTCCGGGACGTGTCTCGGTCGACGCGTGGATCGTTAGGCGGTTCGCGGCAGGGGAGCGGGATCGCGGTTGAGCGCCGCGCTGCTGCCCTGCAGCCGCTTCCCCCCGGCGCAGTCGGGCGCTTCGCTGCCCCCATCCCCCGCCTTCCCCCATCTTCGACGGGGGAAGGTGCCGTACGCTCCCTCCCCCGTCGAAGATGGGGGAGGGTCGGGGTGGGGGCGCACCTGCGAGAAACCTATCCCGCGCAGGTCGCTACCGCAGCGCCGCCGCCGTCTTGCCAGAAGCCTCCGCCTCGTCGGCGTAACGAAAGCGTATCCACCCGGCGTTCATTTCTTCCCACGTCTGGTCGCCCCAGTGCACGGTCTTGTCCGGGTCGGGATTCGCCGGATTCTGCGCGGAGTTGTCCCAGGTCATGTCGAAGATCACTTTCGTCCCCGCGGGCAGCAGCTTCGGCTGCTCGAGGACGTAGGTCGTCTGCCAGCTGAAGTCGTACTTCGGTACGTTGAGCAGCACCTCCTGCCGGCCGTCGGGGTAGACCGCGGTGAAGCGCGATGCCTTGCCGCGCAGGTGCGCGTGCGGCATCAGCGTGTACACGATCACGGGACGATCGTAGATGTACTCCACCGTTTCGGTGTGTGCCTTCGCATGCGGCGGAATGGCCAGCGAGCCCTTGAACAGGAAGGTGAGGTGCAGCGGATGGCTCGGTGCCTTTTCCGCGAAGTAGTACCCGACCCGGGTGACGTCGTGCGCGGGTTTGCCGTTGGGCGTGTAGTGCAGCTGGAACAGCAGTCGCGCATCCTTGCGCAGGAGGACGCCGGTGTCGTCCGGGTAGAAGAACGCGTTCTTGCCGGGCGCGTAGCCGCCGAAGGCCGCGATCTGGGCGACGCGTTCGATCTGGGGTGATTGCGGATCCTGGACTCCGGCGAGCACGTGGTGCACGACCGAGCGATCACCGGGGAGGATTTCCACCGCACGAACCCATGCATCGTGGCCAACCGGATTCGGCAGGCCGGGATACTGGTAGTTCACGACACCGGTGGCTGGAACATCGAAGGCGGGCACTTCGACCACGAGGTCGGGCGTGCCCAGCGTCCACTCGGACTTGGCGACGGGTTGTCCGGCCAACGGATCCGGTCCGCTGCCCCGAGGTGCGCCGGCCTCGATCCAGTGTACGAGGGTCTGCACCTCCTGCGTCGCGAGCGACCGGTCGCCGACGAAACGACCGACATGGGGATCGGCATGCCACGGCGGCATGCGGCCGGTGCGGACCACTTCCCGGATCATGGGTGCGAAGCCACGCACCATCTCGTAGCTGGTCATGGCCCAGGGCGCCACGCCACCGGTTCGATGGCAGGCTACGCAGTTCTTCTGCAGCAGCGGGGCGATGGTCTCCGAGTAGGAGATCGCCGCGTGCTCCGCACGCCGGCCGCGCTCGGGGAAATTGACGAGGCAGCCGGCGGTCTGGGTCTGCGCGACCGCCACCGGTTTTCCGCCGACGATCGAATCGATCGCATCGGCGAGGTAGCGTTTGGTCGCGGCCGGCTTCTGCTTTTCGTAGTCGAGACGGTCGTCGATGGCGCCGCGATACACGAGCTTCCATGACTTCGGATCGATGACGAAGACCTCCGCGGTGCGCTCGATGCCGAGCGCTTCGCCGATCACCTGGGTCTCGTCCGAGAGGATCGGCAGATCGATGCCGAACTCCACCGCTTCCGCCGTGATGGCCTCGCGGCCATCCTGCAGATTCGAATTGAGAAGCAGGAATTCGACGCCCTGGCCGCGATACTGGTCACGGAGATCCTTGAAGGCAGGCATCGCCTGACGGACGATCGGGCAACCGTTGCCCTGCACCATCAGCACCACGGCCTTCGCGTCGGACAGGTAGTACAGCTCGTGCGAGCGGCCCTGCTGGTCGAGCAGGCGGAAGTTTTCGATGCGGTCGCCGGGGGTGGCGGCCAGCGCGGATGCCGAGAGGCAGAGGCTTGCGAGCAGCGAACTGGCGAGGAGGGAAATGGCTTTCATCACGAGCTCCAGGGGGAATATCCTGCGCGATCGACGCCGGGGCGGGGCGCCAGAGAATTCTGCCCGAGAACGTCGCCCCGAATCCACCAGCGTAGCGCCGGCATCGCGGAAACAATGATACGGAGACCGTATTAGACTGATCTCGTTGAAAACTGCCGGCAGGCTGCGAAAATGAAGAACGTCACCATCACGCTCGATGAAGAGACCGCCGCCTGGGCCCGGGCGCAGGCGGCCAGCCAAGGCATGAACCTGTCCCGGATGATCGGGGAGTTGCTCGAAGCCCGAATGCGGGAGCACTCGGAGTACGAACAGGCGATGCAGCGGTTCCTCGCCCGCAAGCCCGTTCGGCTCGGGCGAGGCGGCCGGCGCTACCCGAAACGGGAGGAACTCCATGAGCGCCCCCGTCTTCGTTGATACCAATGTGTTCGCGTACTCGCGGGATACCGGAGTGCAGGCCAAAACAGCGTCCGGCCGCAGTCTGGCTCGAGTCCCTCTGGGGCAACTGCCTGGGACGCAGGAGCACTCAGGTTCTTTCCAAGTACTACGTGACGATGACGCGATTCGCCGTCACCGGTTGACCGGCGATTCCGGATCCAGCAGGAAAGCCGCCGTGTCCGCGATCTCCTGCGGCGTCAGCCAGCCGTTGGCGCCGAAGCGCGGCATGTGCGAGCAGGGGAAGAAAGCCTGCGCGTTCCAGATCTTCTCGTAGACGACCTTGGCCGTCTCGGAAGAGTTGCCCACGCGTTTGCCGTAGCCGTTGAGATTGGGCCCGATCGTGCCTGCTGCCACCTCTTTGGTAGCCATGACATGGCAGGCGTAGCAGTTGCCGCCTTTGCGCGTACCGGGGCGATCGGGCTGAATCTTCCCGATGTGACCGCCGGTGCCGATGGAGGCGAGCTTTTCGCCTTCCTTCCAGTTGCCGAGGAATTTCCCGTCTTCGGGATAGCGGACGTCAGCGCGACTCAAGGCCACGATGCGCTCGGCCACTTCGGGCGGCGGCGTATTCCGGTGCGCGCTGCACAGGGCCTGGACTTCGTCCTGGGCGAGTCGCGACTTCCATTCGTCCGGCGTAGCGGAGGTGAACGAACGCCGCATCGCGTCTTCGGAACGTTGCAGCGTATCCGCATCGGCAGCCGACACCGGCGCGACGGCAACTGCGAGCAAGCCGGCGAGTATGAGATGCCGCCTCATCGCTTGATCCCCGGCGCCGCCATCACGCCGCCGCTAGCCTGTTTCTGCAGATACACCTGCAGCGCGATCACCACGTCGGATCCGTAGTCGGCATCCGGGGCGCGCATCTGGCGGATGCAATCGATCAGCCGCCGCTCCATGGTCCACACGGAGCTCTGCGACAGGCGATAGGCGGGCCACTGGATCATCGACTCGCGCGCGCTGGCGGGGTCGAGAAAATTAGGCAACTCCTGCAGGCGGATGCGCCGCGCATCCTGCGAATGGCAGGTGGCGCACGAGAAATCGAGCGGCCCTGCGCGGCGGAAGAACAGCGCCTCGCCAACGGCTGCCATGTCTGCCTCGCGCGGATGCAGTGCCGGAGCCTGGATCGGCATGCCGCGTGACTTCGCAGCGACGAAGGTGACCAGCGCCTCGATGTCCGAACCCGGCCGCGTCCAGTCCTTCAGCGCCTGGTCCACCGTAAGTCCCTGCAACGTGGTCATGCAGTGGATGAGTCTCGATTCCACATCGAGCACCCGGCCGGCGTCTTCGAACCAGCGCGGGAGCTGCGCATACGCGCCTTCGAGCACGCCGGGACCGAGCCCGAGGTCGCACGCTTCCAGCGTCGCGTTCTTCGGTCCACGCGTCGCGCTCCAGAGGCCTTCGCCTTTGAGGTCCATCAGGTCCGCCGGATTGCCGTCCTTCAGCATGTCCCGATACTTCTGGATCTCGTCGAGGGTTCGATTGCTCTCGCCGGCCATGGACCACGTGGCGCCGAGCAGCGCGCAGGCGATGGCAAACGTCCAAGCCGCTAGACGTGTCTTCATGTGCGGAGTCTCAGATCACCGTCACTTCATCCGAACGCGAATCGCCCTTCGAATCGATCCACGTGATCTTTATCCTGTCGCCCTTGCCGCCGCCCTTGAAGCGGAAGGAGAAGAACGGGTTCGCGGACACCGCTGGCCCCCACTGCGCTGCGAGCACGACGCGCTCGTTGCAGGTGGCTTCCACCGTCTGGATGAAATGGGCGGGAATGAGATCGCCCGCCTGGTTCTTGCGCTGACCCGTCTCCATGACGTGGGCCATCAACACCTTCACTTCCACCGTGTCGCCGTCCGCGCGTGCGCGGATCTTCATCGGGTTGCCCATGTCGTGTCTCCCGATCAGCCGCCGCAGCCGCCCAGCGTGACCTTGATCTCCTTGACCGCGATCAACTGCTTGCCACCGGCCTTCACCAGCGCATACACGTTGGAGGTCTGCGCCATTTTCACGCGCGTCAGCAATTGCGGAAGCGTGCCCTGTGGGATGGTGAAGATCGCCGCCAGTACGTTGGGATTGTTCTCGATCAGCAGGGCGATCGACTCGGTGTCGGGTGCGGTACTCGCCACGCCGATCGGCACGACGGCACCGTTTTCGGCGATGTCGGGCGCATCGAAGGTGATCGCTTCGCTAACGATGGCAGGCCCACCGCCGAGGAGGTTCACCAGTTCCTCGAGCGTCTTCACATCGAAGGCAGCCTTGTTCCAGTCCGCAGCCAGGGCCTGCCGCGGACTGACCCAGCCGGCGGCGACGAGCGCCGCCACCAGTCCGGCCGTGTTCCCGATGAATCGTCTGCGCGTCAGTGCCATCCGTGCTCCGTGATCGATGCGATTGCGTACAGCCCCAAGCGTAGCCTACCCGGGTTTCGCATCGGCAAACAATCGCGCTGCACCCAGTGGTGACTGCATCGACATCCGATCTTCGCAGGCGTTCCTGGCCTGACGATCGCGGACCCGAGGGGCCGATGGCCGGAATGTACCCGCAGGCCAATCATGGACATTGCGTGAGCCGGCACCGACGCCGCAGAATCCATCCGTCGTTTGTTGATCGCCGTCGTCAAATCCCGAGGAGACCCATCATGGCGAAGCAGATCGCGCTGGGCGCAAGACCGTCGTTCGCGAAACTGGCGGAGGAACACTACGGCGACCGGAAGCTCGGTCCCGCGCTGGCCGCCTTCAACGGCATTCGCGACGCGAAGCGGGTGGTCAAGGGGCAGCTGATCGAGCTGCCGTCGAAACGCGATCTGGTCGCGCCGAAGCGGATCGCGACCACCCGCGCGTTGAGCCGCGCGGCGGTCTCACCGCCCAACGGGCTGCAGGAGATCCTCGCGACCTTCGGTGACATCTACAAGTACCTGAAGGCGGATGGCACCGTCGACCCGAAATGGGAGATCACCCAGATGGCGTCGGCACCGTTGCCGTATCCGATTCCGCTGGCCTGGGATCCCAGCAAGCAGGCGAAGAGCATGCGCGTGCACCGGAAACTGGTGACGACGATCCACGACGTGTTCGTGGCCATCGAGGCCGCCGGCCTGAGATCGAAGGTGCGGACCTACGGTGGCGGCTACAGCTTCCGGGCGAAGCGCACGAGCAGCAAGCTTTCCACCCACTGTTTCGGCATCGCCATCGACCTCGACCCCACCACCAATGCGCTCGGGTCGGAGGGCGACATGGATCCCGGTGTCGTCGACATCTTCCGGAGTTTCGGCTTCAAGTGGGGCGGTGACTGGACGGGCAGGGGCAAGGACCCGATGCATTTCCAGTTCTGCACCGGGTACTAGCGAGCTCCAGAGCGCCGGTCACTTTCGCTTCGATCGGGGCGAGTCGCGCCGTCGCGGCGCCCGGGCAGCCGGCCGCGCGGCAGGCGTCTTGTCCGTCTGCTCGGTATCGAGGCTGCCCCTGAGCTGCTGCAGCGCCTTCACGACGTCCGCCTGGCTGGCGGCCATGCCGATCAGAACGTCGAGCTGGTCGATCACCGAACGGAATTCGCGCGGGCTGCCGCGTTGCCGCGCTTCGAGATACCGATCGCGAACGCCGTCGATCGCAGCGGACTCGAAGCCGGGCCGGGTCAACACCTCGACGAACGTCGCGTCGGCCAGCAGCGAGGCCGTCCAGAAATCGCGCTGGTTCGCCGTGGCGGCCATCATCGTCGTGGCGAGGGTCCTCGCCTCGGTATTCAGGCCGGCCCTGGCGCTGACCGATGAACCCCGCGCGGACTTCCACCCCAGGATCAATTCCAGCATGAGCGCATTGACCAGGGGATAGGCATTGCCATCCCTCGCGTAAGCGCTGCGATAGCACGCAAGGCTTTCCTGGAGCAGTCCCGTCTGGGTCGGTCCGGTGGTCATGAGCGCCTTGCGCTTGTAGGCACTTCCCAGCAACGACAACCGCTCGCGCGTGGCGCCGCCGCTCTTCGCAAGCGAGCGGTCGCTGGCCGGGCCATCCGGTTCCGCGACTCGAACGAGCGCCTTCAGGCGCCCGATCGCGGTGTCGATCAGCGGAATCGCCTCCGGCGCCTGCCGCTCCCGCCAGATTCGCAGCGCCTGTCGCGCCTCGAGATTGGCCAGCGTCTCCACGTCCTTGAAGCTGACCAGGCTGTCGTCGACCTGCAGCGCGCGCCGCAGATACTCGATCGCCGAGTCGAACTGATTGGACTCGGAGTAGGCGCGACCCAGTGCCGCCAGGATTTCCGGATCGGAAAGCCATCCCTGGTCCTGGAGGCGCTTGACGAGGCCCTTCAGCGCCTCCCGGTAGCGCCCGGAATCCTCGGCGCCCTTGCCGAGACGAGCCTTGAGATTGTCGAGTTCAGCCACGGCCTCGGACCGGCTCACGAACGGATCGGGTTGGGCCCGCGCCGCTTCCGGACTCCGGTTGCGGACGATCTGGAAATCGGGATCGCCGTAGCACTGGTAGGCCCCCCAGGTGTTGATGCCGGGCGCCTCGTTGTAGGCCGCGCGGCGCGCCTTCAGGACCGCCTTGCCGAAGCGTTCGCCTTGCAGCATCTCCTGATAGAAATGCTTCGCGAATATCGACGCGGCGGCGTCGTCCACGGCCCAGCCGGCCGCGATGACGGCTCGAACGCCCATCCGGATGAACTCGGTCGCCACGTTCGCTGCGATCTTGTGATGATCGTGGTGTTGCGCGCGTGCCCTCACGTGCTCGGGTGCCGCCTCGATGTTGCCGAGGTGGCAGCAATTGATGAAGACCAGCTCCGGGACGCGCCGCATCTGCCGCACTTCCACCGGCGTCAGGAATGATTCGTTGCCGATCACCATGCCGGTGATGCGTTCGGCGGGGGCGTGCGTCTTCTCAAGGCTCTCGGCGGACAGCGGTTGTCCGCACGCGTCGCAGTCGATCTGGTCCTGGCGGAGGAACTGGTACACGCCGTGCCCGGCGAGGTGCAGGATCCGATAGGGTTGCTTGAAAAGGGACTGCAACACCTCCGACGCCTCCGGCCGGATCAGCGCTTCCACGATGGTGCCGTTCTCCCGCAGGAGCTGGGCCACGACTTCGGCCTCGTGTCTCGCCCCGGGCAGTGCCGGAAAATCGCTGGCCGGATCGCCCACGACGAACGCCGTGTTCTCGTCCGCGTAGCGGATGGTCTCGCGATAGGTGAACGATTCGAGCTGACGCAGCACGCCATGCTCGATCACCATCGGCTTGCCGTTCTTGTTGAACGGATCGCGCAGCAGCTCCCAGGGATAGTGCGCGGATTCGTCGTCCACCAGCAGGACGATGTCGTCCTGGTCGGGCGCCTGGTCCTTCAGTTCGTTCGGCAGCAGCAGTTCGAACAGCGTGCAGGCGACGTTGGCGTTGTCGGTCGTGGTGCGGACGGATTGTTCGACGAACTTGTCCACGAGGGCGCGCTGGGTGCGTTGGAGCTGCACCTCGGTGCGCGCGCGCCGGGTGATGGCCGAGAAGCGTAAGGTGCCGTCGGCGGGCTGACCTTCCTTGCCACCGCCCAGGATCTGCACGCGATGCCACCAGCCGGCCGATTCCTCGAAGCTCACGCGGCGACGCCACCCGGTCGAGTAGGAGAGCGTTTCCTGAGCCTGGAACGCGGTCCCGATGTCAGGCTGCCTGGAGGCGTCCTTGAGAGCCTTCACAGCCTGGATCGCGATGTCCTCGTACAACTCGAGGATCTCGACGTCGGTGATGCGCTCCAGCTGTTGCGACTGCGCGAGCATCTCGTTGGCGGCGATGACGCCCCGCAGCAGCGCATAGACCGAATCGGCTACGCTGATGCCGCCTGCTCCGGTGCCGATCAGCAGGACCGACACGGGGAGGCGAACCGTCGTACCCGGCACGCTGCCACGCATACCTTGTGCGGCGCGCGTCTGGATGGCGGCGAGAACGTGCTCGAGCAGGCCGTGCTGGAAGGCGCGTGCCAGGGTGGACGACGTGAGCTGCCCCGCCGTGCCGAGGCCGATGACGATCGCCCCTCGCGGGCTGGCCGTGGCATCGCTGGCGAGTCTCGGATTGGTGAATGCGGCACCGGTCCCGATCGGCCCGGGGTAGTGTCCCAGGCGGTGCCGCTTCATCAGGGCGCCGCCGAGCGAGCGGTCGAGTGCGCCTTCCGCGCTGATGATCGTGTCGCCGGTGTAGTGGCCGACCACCACCGGATACTTCGCATAGGCGAGGTCGGCGTTGAGCACGGACACGTTGACGGGCATCTCGGCAGGTTTCGTGGTCCCGCGCTTGCGCGGACGCGCGCCCAGCATGGTGGCCGTGAGGATCTCCTCCGACGGATACAGCGCATCGGTGTCGCGCGGCATCCGGAACAGCTCGACCGGACCGCGGCTCACTTTCGGCGCCACCGCGAGCTTGGTGGTCTTGCCGGTTTCGAGCAATTCCTGGATGGCGGGGAAGGCCGGTGCGTGGGCCGACAGGTCGCCGTGTTCCGCGTTCATGAACCAGGTCGGAACGCCCGGCGGAATGCCGCTGTCCCAGGTGACACGCCCGTCGCCCTGCGTCGTCGCGACCACTTCGATGTTGCCCTCGGCATCGAGCCTCAGGCCGGCGGGAGTCGCGTCGGCGATGCCCGCCACGTAGACCATGTGCTCCGGATCCACGAGTGCGCGATCCATCGTGTCGCGGAATCGCCGCGCACGGGCAAGACCGTCGGCCGGCGGGGGCACCCATTTGTCGCCCGAATGCGCCGCGTACTTCGCCCAGACGGAGGGATCGAAATAATTCTCGGGGTCGTCCTTGTCGGGCTTCGGCATCATCGAGAGCACGCCCGGGAAACGGCTCACGATCTGCAGCAGTTCTTTCGGGCTGTGCTTGACGTCGAGCACGCTCAACCCCTTCATCGTGGACGACTGGCCCACGAACATCTCGGTGATCGCATGCGATCCGCCGTTGGGCGTGCCGAGCATCACCAGCCGTCCGCCCGAACGCTTGCACAGGTCGAGCCAGACCTTGGGATGGTTCGCGATCATGGTGCGCGCGACCAGGCCACCCATGGAATGCGCGAGGAGGCGCACCGGCATGCCGGCGTTCTCCTCCGATTCGAGTTCCGCCGCCACCGCCTTCGCGAGGCGCGCGGCTTCCTCTTCCGGCGGCAGGCGCCAGTCGTAGGCGAAGTCGATGACCTTGTGCGAGTTCCCGAGGTAGAGCGACAGGTCGCCGTAGTACCGCACCACCGGCTGGCGTGGCTTGATCCCGGAGGTGCCGATGGACAGTTTGGCGAGGCCACCGAAGGCGAGCTTCGGCATGTTGATCCATACCGTGCCGTTGTTCACCATGAGCTCGCTGCCCATGATGCCCGGCAGCAGGAACACCACCGGCCGCGGGCCTGGCCTCGGTTTGATGACGAGCGCACGCGCGATCGGCGCCGCGGGCGGCAGCATCGGCTTGAAGCCGGTCTCGAGGGACGCCTCGCCCCGGAGGGCGATCACCAGGCGGCCCGCGCTGTCGGCGTTCTGGAAATAACTGAAGTGATTGACCTTGGGGCCCTGGTGGAAGCTCAACAGCGCCTGTTCCGTGCGCTTCGCACCACCGGACATGGAGGCGGTGTTGACCACGAGATCGTGCTCGCCGTCGTAGAAGCGGTCGGTCACCCAGACCAGCAGCTTCGTCCACCACGCGTCCGGCGCGATGTCGCCCGCGATGACGGCGAGGTCGCCACCGACCTCGGCTTCGGGCCAGTTCACCAGCCGGATCAGGCCGGAGTCCGGCATCATCGCTTCCAAGCCCGGCAGCGTCGCGGGGTCGGTCTTCTCGGAAATCACCGAGCCGATGAAGTCGCCGATGTCCGAGAGCCAGTCGGACAGCGGCGTCTCGGGCATTGCCGCGCTGCAGATGCTGCCGATCACCGAGAGCCAGCGGTCGAGACGGCGCGAGGCGAGCGTCGTGCCCAGGGCCGGGCAGGCCACGCGCACGAAGCGCTCGACCACGATCTGTTTCTGGCGCAGCAGGTCATTCAGTTCCTGGAGCGCCGCGAGGTGCCGGTCCTTGGCGCTCGGCTCCTTCAACTCCTTTGCGCGGGCATCCAGGGACAGGCCATAGGCTTCCATCTCCACCGAGTCGAAGGGCATGCCGCTCACGCGATTGGCCCGGCACAGGAGTTCGCCGACCAGACCGCCGCGGGAATGGCTGACCACGTGCAGGCGAGCGCCCTTGGGCAACTCCCTGACGAGATCGCGCGCGTTCTCGATCGGGCTTTGCGACAGCGAGGCGTGTTCGAGCGCCGTGACCCGGTTGCCATAGAGATTGGCGAGTTCGATCCGCTCGCGTTCGCGACCCTTCGACCACAGTTCGCCGAAGCTGCCCCGGGTGCTCGAGGCTGTGCCGTGCAGGAACACCAGGATCGGCTTGCCGTCCTTGCCCAGGTCGGCGGCCGGCTTGGTGAGCGCGAAGGTCTCGGACGCGACGCTGCAGGCATAAAAGCCGGGCGCCGCGCGCGATTTCGTGGGTCGCGTGTCGACGCTGGTCGCGATCTTGAGCGCGGTCTTCTCGCCGAGGTCGATGCCGAACACCCGCAGCGCCTTGACTGCCCAGCCGATGGGGCCGCGGCTCTGCATGCCCGCAGGCAGGACCTGCAGCATGGCGGGCGGCGCGACGGAGCCGCCGGCGCGCACGTCGCGGGAAGTGCCCTTGAGGAACTGTTCCTGGTAGTCGTCGCCCGACATCCATAGTCGGATGCCGTCGTCGAACTCGATCTCGATGATGTCGTTGGAAAGGACGGTCACCTTCTCCGTCGGGCCGACCGCCCGCGCCGTGCCCGGTGTGAAGCTCGCCTTGACCGTCGCCTTGACGTCATGGAACTGCAGCGCGCCGGCGCCATCGGCGCGCGCCGGCGAGCCTTCGAACTGGAACACCGGTACCGCGTGGCGCTTCGGCGCCGGGGCGGAGGGTGCTGGTGCGGGTGACGCCGCTGCGGCCGTCGGCTTCTTCCGCGCACGCGTGCCGGAACTGCGGGGAGCGGTGGTTTTCTTGGCGGGTTTTTTCTGGGCCATGACGGTCTCCGGCAGGTACGCGTGTCAGGGAGGCGGCGAGTGAACGCCGCCTCCCTGATCTGGGGGAGTCGATGCTTCGGGCGGGCGGCGCGCTAGACTTCGGGCGACAGGAACAGGCGATCGAACTTCGTTCGCATGCCTTCCAGTTGCGGCACCTGGTCGAAGGAGCCGGACTTGAGCTTCTTGATGGTGTTGGCGTGCAGGGCGCGATAGCTCAACTTGCCTTTCGCCTCCTTGATGCTCGCCACCAGGTTCCAGGTCAGCGCGCCGTTGAAGCTGCCGCCGATATGGGCGTCGGCGGAGGTCTGCGTGCTGCGGCAACCGGTGATGAGCAGCTCCGGGATCTCGGCATTGACGATGTCCGACTTCTTGCGCGAGGCGGAGGAGGAGGCGCGCAGTTCGCCGCGCACCTTGCCCTTCAGCTTGCGGCCGGACTCCTCCGCCATGATGTCCCAGGGGTTGGGCAGGTAGCGCGGAAGGATCGGGGCGTCCGGCGGCAGGATGGCGCGCGTGTTCGTGCCCGAATGGCAGCAGTCCATGATGACGGTCAGGCTGACACCCTTCTTCATGCGGTTGAGCGTCGTGCGCAGCCAGTCGTCCGTGAGCGGGTCTTTCCAGTCGAGATCGTGCGGGCAGAGGATCTCGTCGCGGCCATCGGCCTCGTCACCGTTCTTGTCGGGCACGTTGGCGCCGTGTCCGGAGTAGTGCAGCACGATCGTGTCGCCCTTGGCGGCACCGGTGATCAGGGCCTTGATGCCCGCCTGCATGTTCTTCTTGGTCGCCTGCGCATCCAGCAGGGTCTTGATGTCCGCGGCGGCGAACCCGTAGTACTGGGTGAGCGCCGCGGAGAGGTTCTTCACGTCGTTGACGCAGCCCCGGAGATCAGCTCCGGGAATCTTGTACTTGTTGACGCCGATCAGTAGCGCGCGCTTGGCCATAACCTTCTCCTCCCTACCTAGGAATACAAACGAGAAACGGCCGCCCCATCAGCTGATGGGCAGACTCAATTTCATTCTAGGGACAATGCTGCCAAAAATCTATCTCTTAGATAGTTTTCAAAATCTCGTTTGTTTCGGGACGCACTAGGAACGTCCGACCTAAGCATATTCCTGCGCACAGGTACTTACCGATAGATTACCGATTGAAATTGGGAGACATTTGATTGATGCGACCGGCAGTATCATCATTTGCCTAAGGAGTGATGGCAGACCCCGATTTCACACCAAGTACGCGTCGCGGTAGATGTGTGTTATCCAGGCAAGAGAGGAAACGCTCGCCACCGCGCGAAAGGACCATTTTGTCACCGCCAAGCAGTTCGAACGCACCTTGTAAGTAAGTTCAAGGCACTCACGCGGCTACCCGTCCAACTGCCGTGTTTGTCCAAATGGCCGCGCCATGGTATCCGCAATTGGCCGATCCGACGGAGATGTCTTCAAGCGCCATTTGTTCAGAGAGGGACTGTGAATGGCTCAACATGAGTTTGACGTGTTCATCAGTTACAACAGCAAGGACTCGAAGGCTGTTCAGGGGATTGCCAAGCGCCTCAAGGAGCGCGACCTGAAGGTCTGGCTTGACGAGTGGGAACTGCAGCCCGGAAAGCCATGGCTGGAACGCATTGAGCAAGGGCTCATGAGGTCTCGTGCGTTTGCTGTCTTTATCGGTCCGCGTGGAATTGGTCCCTGGGAACAACCAGAGTCCGGCGTTGCGCTGAATAGGCAGGTCAAGGAGAAGTTGTCTGTCATTCCCGTCCTGCTGCCAGGCGCGCGGAAATCTGAGAGCGGCGAGCGGAGACCCGAGGAGGTGCTGCCTCCCTTTCTCGCGCAATCCACCTGGGTGGATTTCCATCTGGGGCTAAGTGACGACGCGGCATTTGAAAAACTAGTCTGGGGCATTACCGGAGTGAATCCGCTTGCAAACATGACGACATCCCCAGTTGCACCGTCATGGACGTCTCCACAGAGTCACGACGTACTTCAAGACGCGCTGACGGCTGTTGAGGAAAGCATTGTGTCTGGTGACGTCACGTATTTTCTGGGCCGTAGTTCGGTGGGATTGCGAAACATGTATCCCGCCGCACCGTGCGAGGTCAGTGCACAGTTGTTGAGCATGCTGGACCTCGTGACTGACGGCTACGCCGGCCTCGTGCCCGAGGTGGAATCAGTGGCTTCCCTGGTGGCCGCGACGCGTGGGGAGCGTGCGTTGGAGAAGGAGGTGGTAAGACTGATTAATGGTGCGGGTGATTCTAGACCGGAGGTTCATACCGCTCTGGCCGTCTTCATGAAGATTCTGGAATCTCATGGTACGGCTAGGCGAGCGCGCCGAAGAGCCCCGCGACTCATTGTGACTACAAACTTTGATCTTTATATGGAAAGAGCATTGTTGCGAGCGGGAATGCGCTTCACGAGGCTAGTGCAGTTTCGCTCCGAGCCGAGAATCGACGTGACGCTGTTTGATCAAGGCGTACTTGTGGGTGACGGGATGCTATTGAGCGGGGGGAAAGGGATCGAACTCGACAACAATGAAAAATTAGACGACCTCATTTACGACACGAAGGACAAGACATTTCGTCTCAATGCTACCGATGACGGATCAACCCATTCAGTCGCAGCCATGCCGATTGAGCAGTTTCCCGAGCCAATTCTCTACAAGTGCCACGGATCCCAGGATGTGGAGAACTCCTGCGCTATTTCGACGGATCAGTTCTTTGATGCGACATGGCGCCTTTCAAGATTGGACTCCGTGCCAAGTCGAATCACGGAGATAATCGGCAACAGCTCCCTCATTCTGCTCGGTTCAAGTGTCCTCGATCACGATTTCCGACAAGTGTTTCACACGCTCTTTAGGAAGCCATTGGAGATCAACTCATACCCACGTTTTGCCATCTGGTCCAGCAAGGAGGTTGACCCGCGCGATCCTGGTCATCAGATGACCCAGAGGGCGTGGAGCAAGATTGAGGATCATGCGCTCAGCAACTACAGGATCAGATGTATCGACGCGCCCGCGACGGAGTTTCTGCGGCAGTTGACGGATCGATTGGCACGACGGCTAGGCGTCGCCGCGTGAATTTGAGGTAGCAAACAATGCTGCGCATCAATTCCATACCGAATTCGCCCGACGATGAGTTCTTAAAGCCATACAAAGGCCCACAGAGCTATCAAGTAGAAGATCGGAGCTTTTTCCATGGTCGAGAAACCGAAGCCGAGCACTTGATTGCCAGAATTCTATCGTCAAGATTCACGCTCTTGCACGCGCAGTCCGGGGCAGGAAAGACATCGCTCTTGAATGCATGCATCATTCCAGGTTTGGAGGCGCGCGGTTGGTTCCCCGTACGAGTGGTCCCGCAAAACGATCCCGTGTCGGCCATTCGCAGTGGGTGTTTACAGTATCTCTTTCCACCCCCAGAAGCCGAGGTGCTAGTTATCGAGCGAGCGTGCAACATGCTAGGCCTATCTGAAACCAACGCATCCATAGCAAACGTGATAGCCGCATATGACGCACTCCCCAAGCGGGATCCCAGAAAGAGAGAGATCGTGGCGCCAATTGAGTCCGACGAATTGGCGTCGCGTCATCCAATAACGGGACGAGGCCGAATCACCCCCTATAGCTGCCGTGTACTGCGCGCAAGTCTTGACCTGGAAACCGCCTCGGAACAATGGAACCTGGTTCGCGCCCTTGCGGCGCAGGGCGGCGAACTGCCACCGCCTCTCTCTGAGTGGTTGGTTGTCTCCGAACTCATCGGGGCACTCCAGGCACCAAAGTTTATGGAGGCGTATCGCTCACTTGTCGCACTAATGGAGCCCCCCGGAAATCCCGGTCTTAGCGACTTTTTCGTGAACTTGGTGATGATGTACGGATCGCACTTTTCGCGCTTTGGTCTCGTGATTCTAATGGATCAATTCGAGGAGATGTTCACGCGCTTTGTGGATTTAGGACCGACAGCATCAATCACCTCCTTGCAACTACCGGATTGGCGGCTTCGTTGGGAACTCTTTCGGCAGCTAGAGCTTCTATACGCAACTGAGGCCACGGTTGGCGGGGTTCCGGGGTCGAGCGGACCTCTCCCAATTCGAGTCGTGCTGTCAATGAGAAGCGAGTACATAGGAAAACTTGATTCCGTACGAGCGTTTGTCCCTTCGTTGGATTTGTGTACGTACCATTTGGAGCTGCTCCCAGTGGAGGCGGCAGCGACAGCGATCAAGGAGCCGGCGAGAGAATTTGGATATGGGTATGCAACGGAATGCTACGATCGCATAGTGGCCGATCTTCGCAAAGAGGATCGATACATTGAGCCGACGCACCTTCAAGTGGTGTGCGAGCATCTTTGGAACGCGAGGGGCAGAAAACTTGGGCAACAGGGACTCCAGGAAAATGGCGAGTTGCCGCTGTTACCCCTTGAATTGTACGAACGCGAGGAGGGAGTCCAAGGGATCATGAGCAAGTTCTTGGGGGACTTCTTGGACTCTCTCGAAAAGGTGGATCGTATCGAGATACTCGGAATTCTCGAGGAATTGATCACGCCGAGCGGGACTCGCAACATCGTGGAAAGAGAGTACTTGGTCAGCAGACCGTTGCGAAACCGGGACCGCCGATCACAGCTGCTCGCAAACTTGGTGAACCGCGCCATCGTCCGAGCGGAAACGCGACTCGGCGGACAGTTTGTTGAGATAACTCACGAGTTTCTCATTGCACCAATAAAGAGAGCAATTCAAGAGGAGCTATTCGCTACCCCTGAGTACAAGCGACTTGGGCTTGCGTTGTTGGCGCTGGAGCGGCTAGAGGACGATGAGGGTTCGATGGGTACGGGCGCAAGCCTGATGAGATGGGAATTTGACGCAATCGATGCGCACGCGTCGGAGCTGGCGTGGCCTGAATGGGCGGTCGAACGGATGTTCCGGAACGCTATTGCCTTGGAGGCATCGCACACCACCATACGCTGTTGGGCGGGGAAACTCGAAGGCAAGGAGGGCACAGCGGCATGAGTGGCTCAGCGCTGGGCGTCGTGCGAGAGTTCGTCGACGCACAGGAGCCGAGCGTCAGAGGATGTGGGGTCCACGCTCTTGCGGCGCTCGGTAACGAAGAGGCGGCAGAATTGCTTGTGGGAATCGCATTGGATGAGACCACAGTGGATGCGCAGGTGCGTGCGGAGATAGAAATTGCTGGATTGCCCGAAGCGGAGCGTGGTCACATAACGAGGGTGCTTGAGCGCATGCTGGAGATAGATCCAAGACGGGCATATTCTCTTTTGGGACGACTAAGGATGCGCGGTGCACTCCTGGCAATACGGGCTCCAAACTACTTGAACCGCTTGCGTCACGCGCAATCTGTTGTTGGTGAAGTGCGCCGTCGACGCGGATGGCACTTCTGGGTGAGAGGCATTGTTCCCGCTCTCGTCGGTACGATTTTAGGGATGATTGCCTTTGTGAGTGCGATGTATCTTGGTGGTGTTGATAGTTGGATAGGGCGTGAAATCTATGGAGGGGAGTTTTGGGTGGCATTTCCAATCGCGGCACTGGGAGCACTATTGACGACCCCAACTCAGCAACACTTCGATCGATTCGCAGGAACAGCGGTAGATTCCGTTGGGGCGGCCGTTATCTGTGCGTCCGCAGTATCGATACTGCTTTTCGTGTTTGGCATGAACCCGAATGAAAACTGGCGACTGATAGGCGAAGGCGACGGCATTTCGACAGCCTTGATTGTAGTCTGGGTGTCAGCCGCATTCATGGGTGCAGTGGCCGTGCGCATCACCGTCGCGGTGGTGGGGTTCAGCGTCGCAATACCGGTCGGTGGCAGGCTAGTGACGGTCGCCACGGGCGCGATATCTGGCGTACTGGGGTCGGGCGCCACGATGATCATCGTGGGAACAGTGCTTGGAACAAACTTGGATGATATCCTGGGGTGGCCAATGTACTGGGTTGGTGCCTTCACTCTAGCCTGGGTGTTTGCTTCACTCGACGCGCCTGAAGATGTAAGTTATGGCATAAGTGGCGAACGGCGCGCTCCGTTGTCGCGCAGGCAATCGAGACGCAAGGTGCCAGATCCAAACTATCGGCGCCCGCTGGCATTTGGACTGACAGCTGCCGTGTGGTCGGTAGCATTGCCGCTAGCTTTGTTGATGCAGTCGGACAAGCCATTGTTCACATCGCCGGAAGCGGTGCCGCAAAAGGTATCACTCGACTATAGTAAAACGGAAACACAGATAGCCGTAGATAGGGCACCGTATGCGATTGATGCGGAACTCATCAAGAGGGGAACGATGTACGTGAGGTTGTTTCGAGAGGAAGATGATTCTAACGGCTACGAAATGGAAGTCATTGCGACAAGACAAGCACACTCGAACGAGCCATCCAATGGCATAGTGTCAACTCTCCAGGGCAGGAAGCTGGAGATGGACTTGACAGACCTGGAAAGCGAGGAGAGTGCATCTATAACGCTCGACAAGGGTACTTACAGGATCATCGTTACGCCTGTAATGCAGTTCGAAAGAGTATCTGCACTATCCGGTTTTATTTCGAGAATTGTGGAGCGCTTCGGATCGGAGCGATATGTCGAGGGAAACTTGAACATGACGCTTCGATTGGGGGCAGAACAGGAAGTGCGCCGTAAGCGAATGGGCTCGTAGTGGCTCAGGGAGAATTGTGCGTCTGGAGATGCCACCAAATGACAGAAATCGCCAGTTGGAGAAGAGCGAATGCAGGTCTAGGCGAGAACCGGCTCGCGCAGATCCTTCAGGATCTCCTTCACCCGCACCACCCGCATCGCCACTTCGGACAGCTTCGTCTCGACGCGCAGCTTCTCCGGCCCCGCCAGCCGCCAGCCCTTGCGCGTCTGCACGAGCTGGATGATGCGTGCCGGATCGATCGGCGGATTCGGCTTGAAGGTGAGCTGGATCGATTCGCTCGACGCGTCGATGCGCGCCACGCCCAGCGGCTCCGCGAGGATGCGCAGGCGGTGCGTGTCGAGCAGCGCTTTTACCGGATCGGTCGGACGGCCGAAGCGATCGACCAGTTCCTCGGTCATCTTCTCCAGTTCGTCGAGCGACTCGCAGCTCGCCAGCCGTTTGTAGAGCACCAGCCGTTCGTGCACGTCGGCGCAGTAGTCGACGGGCAATAGCGCCGGAACGTGCAGGTTGATGTCGATGCCTGCGTGCAACGGGCCTTCGAGATCGGGCTCCTTGCCGTTCTTGAGAGACTTCACCGCGTGGTTCAGCAGATCGATGAAGAGGCTGAAGCCCACTTCCTGCATCTCGCCGCTCTGCGAGTCGCCCAGCACCTCACCGGCGCCGCGGATCTCCAGATCGTGCATGGCGAGATAGAACCCGGAGCCCAGCTCTTCCATCATCTGGATCGCTTCGAGCCGCTTCTTCGCCTGCGAGGTGATGGCTTCCTCGTCGGGCGTCAGCAGGTAGGCGTAGGCCTGGTGGTGGGAGCGCCCGACTCTTCCACGTAGCTGATGGAGCTGCGCGAGACCGAAGCGATCGGCGCGATTGATGATGATGGTGTTCGCCGTAGGGACGTCGATGCCGGTCTCGATGATGGTCGTGCACAGCAACACGTTGAAGCGTGCGGCGTAGAAATCGCGCATGGCCTGCTCGAGATCGCGTTCGCCCATCTGGCCGTGGGCGACACGGATGTGCGCTTCAGGCAGGAGCGCGGTCAGTTTCGCTTCCCAGTTGCCGATGGTCTCCACTTCGTTGTGGAGGAAGTACACCTGCCCGCCGCGTTTCAGTTCGCGCAGCACGGCTTCCCGTACGAGACCCTCGGAGAAGCGCGACACGAAGGTCTTGATGGCGAGCCGCTTCTGCGGCGCCGTCGCGATCACCGAGAAATCCCGCAGCCCTTCGAGCGACATTGCCAGCGTGCGGGGAATCGGCGTCGCGGTGAGCGTGAGCACGTCCACCTCGGCGCGAAGCTGTTTCAGCAGTTCCTTCTGGCGCACGCCGAACCGGTGCTCTTCGTCGATGATCACCAGGCCCAGGTTCTTGAAGCGCACGTCCTTCGACAGCAGCTTGTGGGTGCCGATGACGATGTCGATCGTGCCGTCTTCGAGGCCTTTCAACGCGACAGCGGATTCCTTCGCCGAGCGGAACCGCGACAACTCTGCGAGCTTCACCGGCCAGTCCGCGAACCGGTCGGAAAAGTTGTGGAAATGCTGCTCCGCCAGCAGCGTGGTCGGCACAAGCACCGCGACCTGTTTGCCATCGGCCACTGCGACGAAAGCTGCACGCAATGCGACTTCGGTCTTGCCGAAGCCCACGTCGCCGCAGATCAGGCGGTCCATGGGCTTGCCGGATTCGAGATCCTTGATGACGGCTTCGATGGCGGCGGACTGGTCGGCCGTCTCCTCGAAGGCGAAGCCGTCACGGAAGGCTTCATAGTCCTGGTGTTTCATCTCGAACGAGTGGCCCTGGCGTGCGGCGCGCTGCGCGTAGAGATGCAGCAGTTCCGCAGCCGTGTCGCGCACCTGCTTCGCTGCCCGTCGACGTGCCTTCTGCCAGTCGCCGCTGCCGAGCTTGTGCAGCGGTGCGTTTTCCGGCGCCATGCCGGCGTAGCGGCTGATCAGCTGCAGTTGCGACACCGGCACGTAGAGCTTGTCGCCGCCGTCGTATTCGAGTGCGAGGAACTCGGTGGGCCCGTCACCCAGGTCCATGGTGATCAGGCCGAGGTAGCGGCCGATGCCGTGGCTCTCGTGCACCACCGGGTCGCCCACCTTGACCTCGGACAGGTCGCGCAGCACGTTCTCGGCCGAGGTGCGTCGTTCGCGATCCTTCGCGCGGCTGCGGGCGGTGGCAGCATAGAGCTCGGTTTCGGTGACCACCGCGATGCCTGCTTCCCGAAGCGCGAAGCCCTCGTAGAGCGGCGCGACCGTCAGCATCAGCGGGTCCGCTGCTGCTGCGAACGCTGCGAACGTGTCGGCGAGCTTCGGCTCCAGCGAGTGGTCGGCCAGGAACTCGAGCATGGTTTCGCGCCGGCCCATGCTCTCGGCCACCAGCAGGACGCGTCCCTGGAAGGAGGCGGTGAACTGTTTGAACAAGGTCAACGGATCGGCAGCGCGACGGTCGACGGCCAGTTTCGGCAACGGCACCGAGGGAGAATCCGCGTCCGTCGTTACGACGAACGGCAGTTCGACGCGCGCATACGGCCTCACCGCGCCGTAGAACTCGTCCTCGCGCAGGTACAGCGCGTTGGGGGGCAGCAACGGCTGGTTAGCGTCACCGCGCAGAAGGTCGTAGCGCGACTGCGTATCGCGCCAGAACTGGACGATGGCCCCCTGGACGTCGCCGTGCAACGCGATCAGGGTCGATTCCGGCAGGTAGTCGGTGAGGATCGCCGTGTCCTCGAAGAACAGCGGCAGGTAGTACTCGATGCCGGCGGGCGCAACGTTGTTGCCGATGTCCTTGTACAGGCGGCGCTTGGAAGGATCGCCCTCGAACACCTCGCGGAATCGTTGGCGGAAGCGCGTGCGCCCGGCATCGTCCATGGGGAACTCGCGCGCGGGCAGCAATCGCACTTCGCGCACCTTGTAGATGCTGCGCTGGGTGTCGACGTCGAAGGTGCGGATCGATTCGATCTCGTCGTCGAGCAGGTCGATGCGATAGGGCAGGGTCGAGCCCATCGGGAACAGGTCGATGAGCCCGCCGCGATAGCTGACTTCGCCCGGCGCGACCACCTGAGACACGTTGGTGTAGCCGGCCATCGTGAGCTGGCGCCGGAATTCCTCCGGGCGCAGTCGCTCGCCCTGCTTGAGGAAGAACGTGTACGCGCCGAGGAACTCACGGGGCGGCAGGCGCAGCAGCGCGGTGGAGATCGGGACGATCACCGCGTCCACCGCGTTCTGCATCATCAGGTACAGCGTCTCGAGCCGCTCGGACACGAGGTCCTGGTGGGGCGAGAAATTGTCGTAGGGGAGCGTTTCCCAGTCGGGCAGCAGGTGTGCCTTCAGCGACGGCGCGAACCAGCGCATCTCCTCGAGCAGGCGCTGGCCATCGACCGCCGTGGCGGTGAGGATCGCGAGCGGGCGATGGGCAGCAGCCAGCTCGGCGAGCGCCAGGGCATCGGAGGAACCCGCGAGTGACGGTCCCTGGAGGCGCTGGCCGCGCGGGGGAATCGGAAGGGGGAGGGTCATGCGGACAAATGCGAAGAGGCGCGGATTATAGACTTCGCGCTTGCCGCCCTTGCGCTCGTGCCCGGATAATCCGCCAGCCGTGACTGACAACGACCAGATGCCCCGGTTCCACGCGCTCGTCCCTGCGGCCGGCAGCGGCAGCCGTCTGGGGCAAGGGCTGCCCAAGCAATACCTGCCGATCGCCGGTGCACCGTTGCTGCAGCATGCGCTGGCGACACTGGCCGGGCATCCTTCCATCGCTTCGGTGCACGTGATCCTCGCGCCCGACGACGATCGCTTCGACGAAGCCATCGCCGCCAGCGTGCGCGAGCGCGTCAAGGCCGTGCGCTGCGGCGGCAACAGCCGGGCCGAGTCGGTGCTCAACGGTCTCAACGCGATCGCCGACTCGGTCGACGCGGACGACTGGATCCTCGTCCATGACGCGGCGCGTCCTTGCCTCACGAACGTGCTGCTCGACCGACTGCTGCGCGCGGTGGAGACAGATGACGTCGGCGGCATCCTCGCATTGCCGGTGGCCGACACGTTGAAATCCTCCGACGCGGATCGCCGCATCGTCCGCACTGTCGATCGGAGCGGTTTGTGGCAAGCGCAGACGCCGCAGATGTTTCGCTACGGCATCCTGCATCGCGCGTTGGCGGCGGCCGATCCGGCCACCATCACCGACGAGGCTTCCGCCGTGGAAGCGCTGGACCTGCAGCCCCGACTGGTGGAAGGCGACGCCACCAATCTGAAGGTCACGTATGCTCGGGACGTAGTGTTGGCCGAGCTCATCCTGCAACAACGCAAACGAACGGAATGATCCGATGAGTTCACGTATCGGCCAGGGTTTCGATGTCCACGCGCTCGTCGACGGGCGGCCGCTCATCATCGGCGGCGTCACGATTCCGTACGAAAAGGGATTGCTCGGGCACTCGGACGCGGATGTGCTGCTGCACGCCATCTGCGATGCGCTGCTCGGCGCGGCCGGGCTCGGCGACATCGGGCGGCATTTCCCCGATACGGATCCGACGTACCAGGGTGCCGACAGCCGCGTGCTGCTGCGGGCGACGGGTCAGAAGATCCGCGAGGCCGGCTGGCGGGTCGCCAACATCGACTGCACGATCATCGCGCAGGCACCGAAGATGGCCCCGCATGCGGCCCACATGGTGATCAACATCGCCGACGACCTCGGCGTGAACGCCGCATCCGTGAATGTGAAGGCCAAGACGACGGAGCGGCTCGGATTCACCGGACGTGGGGAAGGCATCGCGGCGGAGGCTATCGCCTTGCTCGAGCGCGACGTCGAGCCTGCGCAGTACGGGAGAGCCTGAGCTGAGGCTGTACTACGCGCTCTGGCCGTCGGGTGCCATTGCCGAGCGGCTGCTGGAGCACGCGGCAGTACTGCAGGCGGCGGTCGGGGGAAGGGCCACGCGCATGGATTCGGTCCATCTCACCCTCGCATTCCTCGGGGAAGTGGACGAGACGCGCCTGCCCGAATTGCTTGCGCGACCGGCGACGATTGCTACTGAAGGATTCACGCTCAACATTGATCGCGTCGGCGTCTGGCATCACAACGGGATCGGATGGGTCGCGCCGAGCGTGACGCCCGTGGCGTTGGCGGAATTGCAGGAGCGGCTGTCGGACTGGCTTGAATCGATCGGGTTCATGCTCGAGAAGAGGGCGTTCAAGCCGCATGTCACGCTGGTGCGCAAGTGCACGGGCGAGGCTGACACGATTGCGATTGATCCGGTTCGGTGGCGGGTCGAGGAGTACGTGCTCGTGCAATCAAAGCAAAGCGAGATGGGGATTCGCTATGAGATCGTGGGGAGGTTTGCGCTCGGGGCTTCGGGGTGAAAAGGTGCCCCCACCCTAACCCTCCCCCGGCATTGCCGGGGGAGGGGCTGTAAAGCGGAGGCGCAACCCTCCAAGCCATCGCGGTATTTCACTCCCTCCCCCGTCGCAGATGGGGGAGGGTCGGGGAGGGGGCCGCTCAGCGCCCCCTCGGCTTCCGCAACGCCGGATTGTCCCGATCGATGTCCGCCTGCACTTGTTCGCGACTGCGCTCGTACACGATCTCGCGCCCCATCACCGCGCCCACGTAAGCCTTGCCCGTTCGCGTGGGCGTCAAGTCGCACTTCACGTTGTGGATGCCCTCGCCGAGGACCACGGAGATGCGATCGACCTTGCGTTCGAACACGACGACTTCCATGTTCTGGCCGGTTTCGGTCACGCGGACCTGGATCTTCTGGGTGTACATGGGCTTCCCCGGTGGAACTGCGTGGTTCGATGGCGCTATGCGATTGCTTCCGCGGCGTCGGTCTCGAGCGGCAGATTGACGCGCGCTTCCAGCCCGCCGCCGGTCCGCGGCGCCAGCGCGACGTAGCCGCCGTGCATGCGAGCGACCCGATCGACGATGGCGAGCCCGAGTCCGGCCCCACCAGGTTCACTCCGCGCAGCTTCGAGGCGGGTGAAGGGCTGCATGACGCGCTCGATCTCCTGCTCGGGAATGCCGGGACCGCGATCGAGCACGCGCAGCACCGCCGCCTTGCCCTCGCGCACGGTCTCGATCTCGACGTCACCCGCGCCGTAACGCAGCGCGTTGTCGACGAGATTGGTGATCATGCGCTGCACGGCGAGCGGTTTCAGCGGCAGGGGCGGCAAGGATGTCAGGTGCGTTTTCACCGGTTCGCCGCGTTTCTCGTAGCGCTCGGCCAGGCTGCGAACCATGCTGTTCAGGTCGGCGTGCGGCTCGGTGGTCTCGTTCGCGCCTTCGCGGGCGAAGTCGAGGAACTGGTTGATGATGGCGTCCATGTCCTCGATGTCGTGCACCATGCCTTCGCGCGACAGCGGGTCGAGATCGTCGCGGCTCATCTCGAGAGCGAGGCGCAGGCGGGAGAGCGGCGTGCGCAGATCGTGCGACACGCCGGCCAGCAGCACGGCACGGTTCGACTCCTGCTCCTTCAATGCATCGCTCATGCGGTTGAACGCGCGCGACAGCGTGCGGATCTCCGACGGACCCTTCTCGGGGAGAGCAGCCGGCGTCTTGCCGGCACCAATGTCCTGGGCGGCGGTCGCGAGCGCACGAAGCGGTCGATTCACGCGCAGCATCAGCGCGAGGCCACCGATCAGCGCAAGCGCGAGGCTCACGAGACTCCAGCCCACCCACGCCGCAGTGGCCGTGAAGCCGAAGGCGTTCGGTGGAAACACCACCCACCAGGCCTGTTCCTTCACCCGGATCTTGATCCAGAGGGCGCGCTCGGAATCCTCCAGCATCGCGAGCGCGAGGGTGGTCCCTCCCGATCGTCGCTTCAGTTGCTCGCCGACCGCCGCGAGCAAAGGAGAGTCCTGCACCGCGATCTCGTCCATGTCCCACGTGGTGGCCGGCAGGAGGCGGATGTTCTGCATGGCCGTGGGCAGCTTCTCCATGAACTTCTTGCGCGAAGCCGCGGGCATGGTATCCAGCGCCACCGCAACCGTGTTGAGCACGCTCGCGATGTTGGACGCGAGCTGGTCCGATTGCGATTGCGCGCTCGTCAGCCGGAAGAACTGGATCCACGCGAGCTGGCTCGCGATCAGGATGGCCGTGATCAGCAGCACGGAGCGCGCGAGCAGGGAGCGAGGCAGGACGCTCATGCGGAACGATCGATCACGAAGACGTAGCCGTGGCCCCATACCGTCTGCAGGTAGAGGGGATGGGAAGGATCATTCTCGATCAGCTTGCGCAGGCGTGAGACCTGCACGTCGATGGTGCGATCGAGCAGGCCGTACTCCCGGCCACGCGCGAGTTCCATGAGGCGTTCGCGCGTGAGCGGGGTGCCCGCGTGCGTGACCAGTGCCTTCAGCAGCGCGAACTCGCCGGTGGTGAGCGCAATGTTCTGATCGTCCCGCATCAGGCGCCGTGTGCCGAGATTGAGGCTGAACGGCCCGAAGCGCACGACCGTTTCGGCTTCGGCCGGCGCACCGGGCGGGGCAGCTTGGCCGCCCCGGCGCAGCACCGCGTTGATGCGAGCGACCAACTCTCGTGGATTGAACGGCTTCGAGATGTAGTCGTCGGCCCCGGTCTCGAGGCCCTCGATGCGCTCGGTGTCGTCGCCCTTGGCGGTCAGCATGATGATAGGCGTGCGGTTGCCGTTGGCGCGCAGGCGGCGGCAGATGCTCATCCCGTCTTCGCCGGGCAGCATCAGGTCGAGCACGATCAGGTCGGCCCCGCCCGAGCCCAGCGCGCGGTCCATGCCCGGGGCGTCCGGCGCGACGTGGACGCCGAAGCCCTGCGCCGTCAGGTACTGGTGCAGCAGATCGCGCAGGCGGCGGTCGTCGTCGACCACGAGGATCCGGTAGTGGGCGTCGGGGTTTGCGGGATTCGTCACAATGCAGGCAATTATCAGACAACGCGGGTGCCTGCAACCCTTGAGCGTCAACCGTCCCGGTAAAGGGCGCGTTCTGGGCAGCATCCGCAGCCGGTAACGCATGGCCTCACCGCGCCTCGACTTCCCCGATGCCCGCCACCTCCTCAACCGCACCGGCTTCGGTGCGACGGAGGCGGAGATTCGTGGATATGTCGGCTTGACGCGTGAGCAGGCCGCCGACCGGTTGCTCGGCAGAGTGCGCAGCGACTCATCGACACCGCCACCCGCCTCGGTCGGGGTGTTCGAATCGCCGCGAGGCCTGAAGAAACTCGACGACGAAGCCCGCAAGGCTTTCATCCGGCGCCAGTTCCAGATCAGCGTGGAACTGCGCAACTGGTGGCTGGAGGAAATGCTCGAAACACCATCGCCGCTGACCGAGCGCATGACGCTCTTCTGGCATAACCATTTCGTGTCGGGCCAGGAGAAGGTCAAGTCGCCGGTGCTGATGTACCGCCAGAACGTGCTGCTGCGCCGGCATGCGCTCGGCAATTTCGGCAAGCTGCTGCACGAGATCGCCCGCGACCCGGCGATGGTGATCTATCTCGACAACGCGCAGAACCGCAAGGCACAGCCGAACGAGAATTTCGCACGCGAGGTGATGGAGTTGTTCACGCTCGGCGAAGGCAATTACTCGGAGAGGGACATCAAGGAGGCGGCGCGGGCCTTCACGGGCTGGAGCGTGGAGCCGGATGACGGTACATTTCGATTTCGTCGCTTTCAGCACGACACGGGTTCCAAGACCGTGCTTGGCAAGTCCGGCAACCTGGACGGTGACGACGTGCTCGACCTTCTGCTCGCGCAGTCGCGCTGCGCCGAGTTCGTCGTCGCGAAGCTGTGGCGCGAGTTCGTGTCACCCGAGCCCGATCCGCGGGAAGTGAAGCGCATCGGCAATGCGTTCTTTCTCAACCGCTACGACATCCGCGTCGCGTTGCGTCTGTTGCTCACGAGCGATGCGTTCTATGCGGAAGCGAATCGGGCCGTTCTCATCAAGTCGCCGGTGGACCTGGTGGTCGGCACTCTGCGGACCTTCGAGGTGAAGACGGGCGAGCTGACGCCGTTCGTGTTCCTGACGGCGTCTCTCGGGCAGAACCTGTTCTCGCCGCCGAACGTGAAAGGTTGGCCGGGCGGGGAGGCGTGGATCAATTCCACTACGCTGCTGCAACGGAAACAGTTCCTTGAACGACTGTTCCGCGGGCAGGACATGCGAGGAACGGACGGAATGATGCCTCGCGGTGGAGCACGCGTCGCGAAAGGGCAGGGCAAGATGGGTGGCGAGGGGCGGCAGCGATTCATGCAGGCGTTGGCGGACATCGAATTCAATGCGGACGCGTGGCTTGCGGCGTTCGGTGCGGAGGGAGCGGGAAGGATCGCGCAGCTGGTGCTGGCGGCGGCGCCGGTGGATCCTCCTCAAGCGGAGGCGAGTGGGCTCGAGTTGATCCGGGAACTGACGCAGGATCCGGTGTATCAGTTGAAATGACTGCACGAGATCCCACGACGTATCCGATTGACGCCCCCTCCTCCGACAAAGTCGGGGGAGGGCCGGGGAGGGGGCAGCAGCGTGTGCAGGACGACCACCCCCATCCCAGCGTCCCCCACCTGCGCGGGGGAAGGAGCGCAAAGCGTCGCGGTCTTGGACTCAGCGCCACGATCGCCAGCACTCCCTCCCTCGACGCCACAGCAGTACGCTCCCTCCTCCGACGAAAGTCGGGGGAGGGCCGGGGAGGGGGCAGCAGCGCGCGCAGAACAATCACCCCCATCCCGACCTTCCCCCGCCGTCGCGGGGGAAGGAGTGCGCTGGCTAGCAGGTGCAAAAAGTTGATGCGGAGGTTCAAATGAAACGACGCGATTTCCTCAAATCCATCGGCGCAGCGACATGCTCGGTGCTCGTGCACCCGGCACTGGCTCAAAGCCAATCCCGCATCGGCTACGGCAACCTCCTCATCCTCGTCGAGCTGAAAGGCGGCAACGACGGCCTCAACACTGTCATCCCCTACGCCGACCGCAACTACCTGCAACTTCGCTCCCGGATCGGCATTCCCCGCGACAGGGTTCTCCAGCTCGACGAACGCACCGGCCTGCACCCCTCCCTCGGGCCACTGATGCCGCTATGGAAATCCAGAGAGATCGCCATCGTCCAGGGCGTCGGCTACCCCTACCCGAACCTCTCCCACTTCCGCTCCATCGAGATCTGGGACACGGCTTCCGACAGCGACGAAACGCTCTCCGACGGCTGGCTCGCCCGCGCCTTTGCGGCCACACCGCCACCTGCGGCTTTCGCGGCGGACGGCGTCGTCGTCGGCAGCGCCGAAGCCGGCCCCCTCGAGGGCGTCGGCCCGCGCGTGATCACGCTGAGCAACACTCAGCAGTTCCTCCGCCAGGCGCAGCTCGCCGAGCCGGAGGGCCGCTCCCGCAATCCGTCCCTCGCGCACATCCTCAAGGTCGAAAACGACATCGTGCAGGCTGCTCGCGGGTTGGGGTCGAGCTACGAGTTCAAGACCGAGTTCCCCGGCGGCCCCTTCGGCAACGCCGTGAAGACCGCCTGCCAGGCGATCGCGGGCAAGGGCGGCGTGGCGGCGGTGAAGCTGTCGCTCAACGGGTTCGACACCCACAGCAACCAGCCGGGTACGCAGGAGCGGTTGCTGAAGGACCTCGCGGAAGGGTTGGTCGCGCTGCGATCCGCTCTGGTCGAACTGAACCGATGGGATTCGACGCTCGTCACCACCTACACCGAGTTCGGTCGGCGGCCGAGAGAGAACCAGAGCAACGGCACCGACCATGGGACCGCCAACGCGCACTTCCTCCTCGGCGGGCGGGTGAAGGGCGGGCTGTTCGGTGCTCCTCCCCGCCTCGACCAGCTCGATGGCAACGGCAATCTCGCCTTCGGCGTGGATTTCCGCAGCCTCTATGCCACGGTGCTGGAGCGGTGGTGGGGTGTGCCGAGCCGGGACGTGCTGCAGGCGAGGTTCGAGGCGTTGGACGTAGTAGGGAGTGTGTGACGTAGCGCGCGACCGGCCGCAGTCAGATTGCCGGGTCCCCGGCGTTACAATCGTTCAAGGAGTCATCGAACTGAAAGCAATCCCATGGGCGCCCACGACATCGTCACCCGAAGACCGTCCGCCACGGAACTGGAGGCCAGGTTCCTGCAGATCATGGGGGATTTGCGCTTCTCCGAAATCGGCCCCTGGGAACTCAATGAGAACGGGGAGATCGTCGTCAGTTCCGTCAGTGGCGAGCACGGACGTGCACAGGCGGTGCTTTGCGCCGAGTTGGAGCGGCAGATCGGTGGGCGCGCCTGGATAGAACAAGCCATTCGACGAGGTGACGGCGCCCCGTTGGTTCCGGACGTGCTCTGGTCGGATGTGGAGTTCTTCGAGCGGAACAAAGCCACGGGCCTGCTCGCTGCCCCGCCCCGGCTTTGCGTCGAGGTCGTATCCCTGTCAAATGCCATCGAGAAGTTGCGAGACAAATGCGGCGTCTACCTGGGCCTGGGCGCTGAGGAAGCGTGGATCATCGACCCGACCGCCAAGCTGGTCGAGATCTACGGTTCGGCAGGGCGTCTGGAAGGCTCCAGCCTGGGGTTCGATTTCGTCGAGGTGTGGCAGCGGCTCTAACGCCACCCTCCTTCGACCAACGCCGAAGGAGGGGAGCCAAGGGGCAGGCCCGACTACGACTCGCCCCAAGCACGTTCAACCGTCAGGCAGCGGGATCAGTGGAACGATTCTCCTTTTTTTGCGCGGGGTCGGCCGGGTGCAGGCGGTCCGCATCGACGAAGCCCATGTTGCGTCGGGTGCCCGAGCGGTAGTCCGACGTCCGCGCTGAAAGCGACGCCCAGGAGGCATGGGTTCCCTGGGCATCCTTCGCGAATGCCAGAGAAGCATGCGCGGCGAAACCGAGATCGTGGGCATCGCCGAACGCCGAGAGGTCCGCGCTCAGATACACGAACTGCCAGCCGTCTTTCTCCGTCCGCTCCCGGATCATGCGTTCGACTTCGTCCTTGCGAAACTCCCGACTGGCGTTCTCCCGCCCGTCAGTGACGACCGCCATGACGACCTTGGCCGGACGGTTGGACTCCTTCAGCGTGCCGACGCTCTGGGCGAGGTCGTTGATGCCACGGCCGAGCGCGTCGAGGAGGGGCGTCGAGGCACGGGGCACGTAGGTCTCCGCCGTCAATGGCGGCACCAGTTCGATCGGACTGAAGTGATGGACGACCTCGTAGGGATCCTGCGAGTCGAACTGGACCAGCGTCAAGGTCGCATGGCCGGGCTGGCTCTTCTGGGCGGCGAGAAAGGTATTGAAGCCGCCGATCGTGTCGTCCCGGATGCTTTGCATGGAGCCGGTCCGGTCGAGCAGGATGGAGATGTGTGTGTAGTCGTTGTTCATGTCAGGCCCTTCTGAAACGAGTGGAAAACGAAACCTCCCGCGCCGGGTATCGGCACAACGGAGGCCTCGAACCTCAAACCCCTCGCCCGATCGAGGGGGCAGCAACATTAGCAACGAATCGAGGGGCTCACAACCGAGCCCTTCGGACGTGCTTGGCTACTGCGGCGCACCAACGCGGACGGCGTCCAGGCACCCTCCGGGCAACGCCCGTTCGCGCCGGCAGTAAAGACTTCCGCCGGCCTGCCGTTACTGGACAACGACTTGGCATCACCACAACCCGAACAATGCATCGAAAGCGACGTCCATGACCGCCGCCCCGGAGCGCAAGATCGGGCGCTTCCCGATCCTGAAAGTCCTCGGCCGGGGATCCCAGGGGGCGGTCTACCTCGCCCGGGACCCGGATCTCGACCGCCTCGTCGCCATCAAGCTGGTGGCCGAAATCCACCATGGGAATCGCGAGGACGCCGGCATATCGCCACAGGCCCGCAACCTGGCGCAACTGCGGCACCCGAACATCGTGGCGCTTCATGAAGCGGGGCAGCTGCACGGATTCACCTTCCTCGTCTTCGAACACCTCGAAGGCAAGGTGCTGCGGGAGGAACTCGACAAGTCCGGGCCGCTGCCCCTGCCGCGCGCCTACAGCACGATGATCCAGATCGTCGATGCGATGGCCTATGCCCACGCGAAGGGCATCCTGCACCTGGACCTCAACCCGAACAACATCATGCGCGACGGCGCGGACCGGCCGCGCATCGTGGATTTCGACCTGTCGCGATCCGCCGAGGGGCCGGCGCCGTCGTCGGACGTGGTCGCGGGTACAGCGTCGTACATGGCGCCGGAATACTTCTCCCCCGAACCCGTGGATGCGCGGGCTGACGTGTATGCGCTGGGGCGGATCTTCTACGACCTGTTGGTGGGGAAGCGCACTGTGTCGCCGGCGTCGAGCGACGCGATGGTCGAGCGGGTCCGCACCAGCGAACTCGATCTGGAGGTCCTGCGCTCCATCGATGGCGCCAGCGATTTCATCGACATCATCCGACGTGCGACCAGCCGCAATCCGGCGGATCGATATCCCGATGCGCGGCAGATGCGCGAGGCGATGCTGGCGGCGTGGAAAACATCCGAAGGGTCGATCGCTCCGCAGGACGCTGCCCTGCACGGGACCATCGCCTATGTGATGAAGCGTATCGAGCGGAAAGGGGATTTCCCCGCCGTCTCCAAGACACTCGCCGAGGTGAACCAGCTCACCAGCGGGGATCAGCAGTCGCCGATCTCGCGACTGACGGATGTCGTACTGCGCGACTACGCACTAACGAACCGCCTGCTGAAGCTGGCCAACTCCTCCGGCTATTCGCCGGTGTCCGGCAAGATCAAAACGGTGAGCGACGCGATCCGTTTGCTCGGGACGGAGCAAGTACGGATGACTTGCAACGGGTTGGCGTGTTTCGGGCACTTCGCTGCGCGCAAGCAGGATCAGCGGTTGCGGGAGGAGTCCATTGCGGCGTTTCTGACTGGGCTAATTGCCCGGCATCTCGCAGGGCAATGCAAGTCGAAGGAAGCCGAGCAGGCGTTTCTGGCAGGGATGCTGTTCACGCTGGGGCGGATGCTGGCGTTGTATTACTTCGCTGAGGACTACGAAGAGATCGAGGGCCTTGTTGGGAACGGGGCGAGGGAGGACGAGGCTGCTCGGTCGGTGATTGGGATCACGTTGTCGGAGCTTGGAATGGCTGTGGGGCGGGTCTGGGGGTTGCCGCAGGCGACGCTGGATTGCATGGGGACTGCGGGTGAGTCGAACACGGAGCGGGCTGATTCGCCATTGCCGGTGATAGTCCGGTTGGCGCATGAGCTGATCGAGGTGGACTCGGTGAGGCAGCCGGAGAATAGGCCTCTTCTGCGGGCCAGTGAAGAGTTGCGCCCGCATCTGGTATTGGATCTCCCGATGCTTCATGCCCTCCTGAATGCCGGGCTCGAGAAGTTCAAGGCCTTCGCGACGGTGTTGGAGGTGGATGTCGAGCAGAGTCTGTGCATTCAGCGCATTGACAGATGGCTCTGTGAGACCCAGGCGAGCGTTGAGGAGCAGAGTGTGCCCGCTGCGGATGCGGCTGCTTGAGGCAGAGCCAGCCTTGGCCATGTGACGGACGACGCTCACTTCCACTTACGACCGCTTGAGAAGCAAATCCGAAACCCTCCACGGAACCGGGGTAACTCCAACTCCATTGCGCAACCGAGGCGCAGCGAAAACGGATGTACTCAACGACCCGGATCACGCACGAGCAGCCGGACGGTGTATTCTAAGGATTCCGCTCCGTAGGTGCCCACGAAGAACTCGTGCCGGCCAGCAGTGGCGTCGAACCGCAACCCGGCGTCGCTGCTCTTGCCATGCCCAGGGATTGGCGCGTCGTCTCCGCACGCAGACTGCGTCGGGCCGCGCACCAAGAGCACGGAGTCACCCTGTGAATACACGCGTACGGTGAGGATTGCAGGCGTCGGCAGGTCGAGCACGAAGCTCGGATTCTTCTCCACGTCACCGTCGCATTCCGCCACGACGTCCTTCGCAGGGGTGCCCGGCTTGATCGTTCCGCGCACGACGAAGCGCCTAGGATAACGTCGGGGTGAGAGCATGGTCCCTTGATCGCTTACAGGATCAGTACTTTCGACCATGACGTCCGGCACACCGCAGAAGCGCGCGTTCGCGACCGGGTTGTCCGTCAGGTAGCACGCAAACGCTACGCGGCAGGCGCGTGCGTTCTGCACGTCCGCCCCCGCGTGTGTCCGCGCGAGCAAATCCAGGCATGCGGTCATTTCCCCGCGACGGCGGCGGTCAGGCTCCTTCGCCACCTCCTCCGCTACGAGCGTGGGATCGAGCGTCTGGCCCGTCGGCGCGACGCTTGCGATCGCCTCGATGCCAAGCGCCTGCAGACCGGCCGCCCGATCGCCCGTCTCGTCGAACTCGCTCCGAAGATAGCCGTAGGCCTCGTTCAGCTTCTCGCTGGCGAGAAGCCGCAGCGCGAGGTTGTGCTTCGCGGTCCGTGCGCCGGAGCCGTCTTCGCGACTTTCGTAACACGCGATTGCAGCGCGCATCTTGTCGTCGAGGCTCGTGCATTCGCCCTCGGAACGACTCCCACACAAGCGGGCCAGCACCATGCTGGCATTTGTCTTCGTGGCACAGGTCACCCAGTAGGGCCTCCGCGCTTCGTTACCGATTTCCGCGAGCGCCCTGTCGAACGCGCCGGTCACCTCCGCCGGCGCGTACTTTGGCGATCCAGTTCGGTCCAGTGGTTCGAGCAGGTTCGTGAAGGCCCAATAGTCGATCCACCCCGCGATCGCGTAGCGCGCCTCCGCCCGCCACACGGGGTCGAACGTAGGCAGAAGTGGTTCGATGACGGTCTCGTAGTGTGCGATGGCTCGCTTGGCATCCTGCCCGATTGCAATCGCGTGCAGCCGGGCGATGTCCACGAGCAGACGGATTCGCGGGTCGCTCATGTCCGCTGGCGCCGTGAGGCGGAGAATGGTCTCTCTGACGTCGGCAAGGGCGACGGATGCGGAGAGCTTGCGCCGCGCATCCTGCACGGGGAGGACGAAGTCGCGCAGAGCCAGAATCTCCGCCTCGTACTTCGCCCCCCGCCAGCGTTCGGGCGCCAAGGCAGGTACGGCCCCGGGGAAACGGGCGCCGTCAAGGAATCCCGCGACGACCGCCTCGAAAGTACGATCCTGCTGCAGCGAGGCGATCGCTGCGCCACCCCCGAGCCCCAGTGCCGATACGATCGTCGCTATGACCGCTGCGTCTCCCCATCGGGACAGCGGGAACACGCGATACATCGTCTGAGGTTGCCCGCGACCGGCACTGAAGAGCCACAGCGCGACAGCAGCCGCGGCGCACAGCACGACGGCCACCGTCCCCCAGGATTGCAACCAGGCTGGGAGCGCCAACTGGGGACGGTCCAACGATCGGGCATGGATGACAGGCCCGGCCAGCATCCAGGCTGCAATCACGCCCGAAGCGAACAGGGCGGGGGCGGCGCGGCGGACGCGGCGCTGCCAGGGCATGCGCTCGTCGTTTGCGCGCCCGTCCCACGCCTTCAGCCCCTGCTCAGCGGGACCTTCGACACTGGCAGGTGCCGTCGTGAAGAAGCGCACGAGGGACTTGCGTAGTCCCAGCCGGAAATCCTCGAGAGACTTCCGCGCGACAGCACCTTCAACACCATCACCAGTGGCAACGAATGCGGTATCGTCGAGCAGCAGGGGGATTACCGCAATGCCGCGACTGCGCGCACGCGCGACTTCCAGCCACGTTATGCTGTGAACGCCGTCCCCACCGTCTTCACGCGCCGGCACCCAGCCGTACCGCGCCGCCGTCAACACGATGAGAGCATCACAGCCGTCCACCTGCTTCATGCATTCGGAGACCGACGGCCGCCCGTTCGGCGCCCACTCTCGGTGATCCACGGCGTCCCAGCCGAGAGATGTCGCAACACGATTGGCCACCGATGCGTGGACGGCGAGGTCCAGAGCCGTGTAGGAGAGGAAGACTCGTTTCATGAATGACTACCGGCGGTCAGTAACATCCGGCTAAAAGTTGCCAACAATAGCAATCGGCTATCGCTGATGAGTAGATCAGATTGGGTTCGATCGGGTTGCAAGGCGCATAAGAGCGCGGTCTTCTCGAAGACCGAGGCCGACAAGATCTATGGGCATGTATAAAGGGAGGCTTGCGCCACCAGGATGTCGAGACCAAGGCCCTGCACACCAGATCGGCCTTGATTCGATCGCTCATCGACCAGCCCGCAATACTGCGACAGTCCATTTCCAGGATGACGGGCACAAGCAGCCTACCTTGAGCGGTGGAAGCGTAGGTGCATGAGGCGACCGGTCGTCGGGCGCGCTACTGAACGGTTGTGAGGCGCGGCGCTAGGACTTTCCAGGGTCGCCGCTCGCTGCAACGCCATTGGTGCGCAAAACGTCGATGCCTAGTAGTTTGCGGAACACTGCCTCGGCCGTAAGACCGCCGATGGTGGCAACCACAGTGATAAGCGACACGAGCCGCAGCCCGGCATCACCCGTGACCTCGATGTTGCCGGGTTGGGCCACGATGTAGAGCATGCCGGCCAGCGCGCCGGCGATGAGTCCGAGTGCGACGGTGATCGCCATCGACGGCGGCACCACCGGTCCGCTACCGTAGCGGCGCTCGAATACCATGCGAATCGCGGCGCCGGCGACGCCTGCCATCAGCGTGGCGGCGAACAGCATCGCCTTGGCCAGCGCCCCGTCCAGGCCGGTCAGCAGATGGCTGCCGAAGCCCGCGCCCAGCGCCAGCACGAACAGGATCGAGGCCACCACTGCGTGCCAAACGATGGGTCCCGTCTCAACCGCATAGCGGCGCCGGCGCTGGGTCTCAAGCGTCTCAACCCAACGCATGGCCGCTTGCTCAGTCGGGTCGTCAGCCATCCGGGCATGTTCAGTGCCGTTCGGCAAGTCGATGCCGGGGGCGATGGTGCGCCAGACGGTATCGGCCGCGCCCCCGGCCTTCATGAGCGCCAGAACGGGCACCCGGGCACCGATCGCGACCTGGCCCGCGATCGCAGTGGAGTTCGCACCGCCGATCAGGACCAGGCCGTCGGCGTCGGCCAGTGAGCGGTAGAACGCCACCTCCCAGCGGCCGGTGGAGTCGGCGACGCGGTCGAACAGCGCAGGGTGCGTCTGCTCCTCCGCGAACGGCACGATTTGGTCCGCATGTGGCTGGCGAATCATGATCGGTGGACCATGGTCAGAAGGCTGAGGGTTCTCTGCCACGTAGGCGCTCACCACCTCAGCCTCGATGAAGCGTGCGTCGTAGACGATCAGCCCGTGGCGCTTCTTTGCCAAAGCCGCCCCGATCAACCGTGCGGCCGCCTGTGACTTCGTGATATCCACCACCGGCGAGAACGGGAATGCGTGCTTCGGGTCGTTCCGCTCCTCGCTAGCCGCACCGACGATCGCGAATCTCTGCATGGCCGTCCTCCGTCCGCTATTTTTGCACTGCGAAGAAGTCTTGGCGATAGTGGCTGAGCTCTCCCACTCGTGCGCTCAGGTTCGCAGCAACGCCAGGGAGATGTGGCCGGGTCCCTAAGGTTCGGGTCCTTTCAACTCGATCCGTCAGGACACCAACTGCCGGCTGTCGATGATGGCGAGCTCAAAGTGCCCGATGTCGCGCGCCATGCGCACAATGTGTGCAGTACCACCGGTGCGGCCGTCATCTTGGCCGTCCCACAACGCCAGCAGAGTGACGCGCTGCGCCCCCCAAGTCTGTGCTGTCTTGAGCACCCAACGATTTCCGCGCTCCCAGGGGTCGATGCTGCCTCGGCCTTGCAGCCAGCGTGGCAACTCGGCGTGGTCGGCCATCTGCAGCAAGCCCTGCTGGTGGCTCTTCACGACGGCATGGAAGCGTGTGCGCCAAGGGTCGGCGGCGCCGAAGGCCGTGCGGGCCACCTCGTCGGCCGGCATCGGCAGGCACAGGCGGCTCGTTACCTTGAGCTCGGCGCAGACCTCGTGCGCCAGGATGTCGGCACCGGGCGCGGCGGAGGCCAGCACGGTGAGCTGTTCGCCTTCGCCCAAGCCTTGCTTGAACTGCGTGAGCTTTTCGGCGATGAGCTTGCACGCATCACCCTCGGCCTTGGCCGGGAAGCGCGGTGGGGCGCCATCGACATCGATGCAATGGCCGGTGAACACTACAAGGTGCTCCGCCGGCTGCGTGTCGGCTGGGCCCTTGAAGGCCGTCATGATCGCCTGCACGGCTTCGGCACGCAGGCCCAGTTGCGCGAACAACTCGAGCTGGCCGCTGGTGGCGTCCCAGGCGAAGCGCTTCTTCGGCGGGATGGCGTCGCGGTACGCCTGCACCAGTAGCGTGGGGTCGGCTTTCCATTCCTCGTCGGGTGCGGTCAGGAACAGCAGGTCGGCGTCAGCGATGTCGGGCCACAACCGGTCTGCATCGGACGCCAGCGCGCGGGCGCGCTTGATCGCCGCCGCTACCACGTGTGTCAGTGCCGGCAGATCGTTCGCCAGGTCCTCGCGCGCACGTTCGGCCTGCCGCTTGTCGCCCTTGAACAGGTTGCGCCAGCCAGGCAGTTCGGACAGCAGACGCAGGACATGCCCCATCTGCAGCGCGGCCAGTCCCGGGTAGAAGGCGTTCAGGTCGCACTCGAACGCGCTGCGGTACGATTCGTAGGACTGTAGTGCACGTGCATCGAGCGCCTGCCGCCGCGCGGCGGCCGGATCGGCCGCGCCGACCAGCTGGGCTCGCCACAGCGTCTTCAGGTTGCGCCCTTCCAGCGCCAGCGCTTCGGCGCGATGGGCGGGCGTGCAGCGGTCGGATTCCAATACTTTTCGAATCGCTTGGTTCGACAATTCCAGCAAAGTCTCGCGCTTGCTGCCGCGGTACTGCCGCTCGTAGACGTTGGCAAGCGCGAGGTTGGCCTCAATGTCGTCGCCGTTAACGTTGCGCAGTGTCTCCCAGTTGGCCTGCGCGCCGTCCAGGTCCTTCAAGCTCCATTGGGCGCGCGCTACGCAACGCAGCCCATCCCACTGGAAGCGATGCCCTTGCAGATCGTCGGCGATCACGCGCAGCCAGCCCTTGTCGGACGCAGCCTCGGCGCGCTCGACCTCCTCGATGAAGTCCAGCGGCAACACCGTCACCTCGGCCGGGTCGGCCTCGGACAGCGTGGGCAGCATCAGGAAGATCGGGCTGTCGGTCTCGCGATTGGTGCGCAGGCTCGCCTGCAAGGTGCTCACCAACGCGTCCAGCGACGCCACCGGGTTGGCAACCGCGTACTGGAGGTAGCGGTCGGTCGAAAGATCGAACGGCGTGATGTCGGCCGAGGGGTCGCCCTTGATCAGCACGGTGTGCTTCTTGCGCAGCGAGTGGCGGATACCGAGCTCGTAGAAGACGTTGGCGTTGTGCACCGTGATGTCACAGATGACGAGGTCGGCCTCGAGGATCAGCGCGAACATGTCGGCGCGGATGTTGCCGGCGTCTTCCACCTCGCCGGTGGTGCCGCCGGTGAGGCCGCAACGCTTGAGCGCTGGCTCAATCAGCTCGGCGTGCACCGTGTCGAAGTTGATCGAGTTGCCCTTGGAGTCAGTCTTTAGCCCGAAGCCGCGGATGACGAAGACGCGCTGCATGGTCAGCTTCCTCTCATTGGGGTGGAGTCCGCCGGTCCTGGACCGGGGTCCGGTTCGTATAGCTGCTCGAACTTGGCGGCACCGATGGCATAGGCATCGCTACCATCCTCGGCGTTCGACACCAGCCAGTCTCCGGCCTCGTAGTGCGTACGGCCTTCCTGGGTAGCAACGCTACCCGCCTGCGCGGCCTTCTCCGCCCACACGGGTGCAGCCTTCACCCAGCGGCCCGGGGTTGTCTGACGGTATGTGCGGGCAAAAGTGTCCGCAGCCACTGTGTAGACGTCGCCATCGTTGTCGACCAGCCAGTCGCCGGCCTGCGCACGCTGGGTGTCGCCCCATTTCTGATAGTTGAAGCTGTCGAAGGCAAGCGCCAGGCGCACGGCGGTCACGGCCTGGTCCGGCTTGCGGCGATAGCGTTGGCGCATGGCGGGGCTCCTTCGGACGGTGTGTCGAGCCAAATGGTGCAAGGCTACCGCGATGTCGTCGACGGGCTTTTCGGAGTAGAGAATAGCATCTAGTATCGCTTCCGTAGTCTCCCCACTGAATCGCGAATTCGGGGGAAGGCAGGCAACGCGCCGGTTCTGTTCAGTTGGAGAGCGGGCTTTGATGCGATATGGTTGGCGTCTTGCCTCGGTCGCCGCGGTGTCCGCATGGGCCTCTGGGGTAACCACTTTCCTCGAGGGCTGCGATCGCCGTATTCTTCTTCGATGCACAGCCGCCGATTTCACTCTCCCGGGGCCTGTCCTGACAGTCTCCGACCCTGCACTCGCGTGAACGCGCTGAACAGCGTCGCGCCTCTGTTCGGCGCCTCGTCGAATGCCTCTCGGCTGTGTTCTCGAAGCGTCGTTCCTCCCAATGTCATCACTGAGTTCCCCTTCGCTACCTCAACAATCTTGAAGGTGCGAATGCTCGATGAAACGTTGAGGTCTAGTCGATGAAATCAAAGTCGTACGACGCCTTCCTTTCCCATGCGAGCCCAGATGCGGCGATTGCGTCAAAGCTTGCAATTCTATTGAGAAAGAGGTGTAGCATTTACTTGCAGAAACGAGACGGACCATTGGGTTACGAATGGCAGCCATCCATCGCCAATGCGATACGTGAGTCAATAGCGACAATAGTACTGGCGTCCGGCTTTACAGGAAAAGCCTTCTATCAAAAGGCCGAAATTGATTTCGCTATGAACCTCTCGCGAGACCACACTGAGAGGCATTTCATCCTGCCGATCTTTCTGCCAGGTTATGTTGCGACAGCCCCCGAATCACCATTCGGCTTGAGTCTATTCCACGGCATCGACGTTTCCCCCGAAGCCAATTGGAATCAGATAGCGTCTTGCGTGGGCGACGATCTTATTGCAAAACGACCTGAAGCGATCCCTTCCGGGACCTTGACGAGCGACAAAGAAGCGACACCCTCAGGGCACTATCTTTTGAAGTTCACGGTTGGACCCATGGTACGAGATATAGTTATTCTGAGCTTGCCGGAAGCCTATGCGGAACTCATAGGCGAAAGGCAGGTGAAAGCCCTATTTGCAGGAGTGAACCACGCTCTAGAGGATGCCGCGAAGCAAGATGGAACCCGTGCGGCTAGAATCAGCTTGGCTGAGTTTCCCGCATTAACGCATGTGGGTGGAATCACTTTTTGGACGGACGTCTTCTATAACCTAGCTGCAAAGGGCCCTCGCGCTTTGGCGGCGATGATGCTTGCGGTCCCAGACGACTTGTTTCACGAAGACGCCAAGGGCGAACGAGCGAAGATCCTAAGTACTTTGGAGTGGTTATCCACTAAATGACGTTGAGCGCATACGAAGTGTAAGGGATAAAGGAGGCCGTCAATGCTCAGAATCGATCTTCGAGTAGTCGTTGTAGCCTTTCTCGCGTGGCTGCTTCCTCACCTTACCCATGCCGAGGAGGTCGTTTCGCCCATTCAGGTGTCGGCCATAGAAGCCATCGCAGGATACATCGAAGACACTCGCGACCGAACTACTGCGTACCTCTTGGCAGTAGGGTTTCAACCTCAGCTCGATAAGAAAGTATGAAATGATTTCTCTCCGGTTAGGAAGATCGAAACAGCCTATCTTTCCGCAGAGGCTGCCAAAGCAGGTCAAGGCGCAGTCTTTCTTGAACAACTATTCGCGATAGTTGCGAGGGATTTTCCTAGCGCAGAGAGTGAGCCCGCTCTCCGCAGTTACCTACCAAATAAGGCCACAACGTTGGTCGAGATTGAATATGCGCCACTAGCGCGAGGGCCTCCACTCGGCAGTCCACTCCCTCCAAGTATTCGGCGGCAAATCATGGGGCTCGCGGAGGTTATTGACAACGGCGCGGTACCCGGCCTGACGACCCGATTGGCAATGTTGCGTACGCTCGAACTCCAAGAAAAAGAGACATTCGATTTGTTGCGAAGCAATAAGTCTGGAAGGGATGCGTTGCTAGCGGCCTTCCGACAGATGAGTAATCCTCCAAGAGAGCGAAAGGTGGCGGAGCTTGCGCAGGAGGTGCAAGCAAGAGTTGAAACAGCGCGGGTCGATACAGTGTTGAATGAGGCGGTTGCGCGATTCCGTCACGTCGATGACCCAATAGTGGGAAACTGGTTCCGAATTAGAAATGAATTAGAGTCGCGATTGGATTCAGGAGATGTCAAGGCTGAGCCTAGGAAACTTAAAGCGATGCGAAATGCGCTCGCAAAGTGGAAGATGGAACGTGCAACGATCGCAAGAAGATGGGCAGAGCAAGGGTCGTCAGTGACCGCACGTATGTGGGAAGCCGCCTTCTACGATTACACGCGCAAAGCGCCAGACATGGCGGCCCTTTGGGGCTTTGCAGTCATAAGCCTGGATAGTACTTTGAACTACGAGAAGTACTACCCTGAGTTGACTGAAAGCAGATTCAATAGCTTCGTGCAGAAGCGATTGCCAGCTGTTGAGGCGGACGTTGTGGTGAAGTTGGGGAGGCCTTTGACGGCGTCGGAGAAGCAGTACTTGGTTCGAAAGATCAATAAAGAAGGGGAAAGTTTTAGGACCGAGATCGCGAAAGCGGTCCGTGAACACGGACCGATACCGGAGCTAGGCTACCGTGGATATGTCGAAGCGAACGGTTTCGGCAAGGATAGCGACGTCAAGTCCTATTTCTCCTCCCCGGCGGTAAGAAAGGGCGTCGACAACATGTGTCCGAACACTTGAACGCAAGTGAGGGAGGCTCTGCACGACGCGTGATTCGACGACACGCCGATCGGTAAGACGTCATCATCCTCGGGCTTCAGACCACGACGAGCGCGATCACCGCGCCGATGTGGAGGCACATGTCGAACGAACCGATATGGATTCGAGCCCGATTGCGGTTCGTGGTCCGGCTTGCGGCTGTAGCGTTGGCGCACGGCGGGGCTCGTTCGAACGGTGTGTCAGCCAGGTGGTGCAAGGCGACCGCCCTGTCGTCGACGGGCTTTTCGAGGCTGAGGATAGCATCTACTGTGGCGGACGATGCGCGCCAACGACGCTTCAGTCCGGATTGAGATAGACATGAATGAAAGGACACTTTCAGAATGTCAGGAACACCGGTCCACTACGACGAGATGTCGCAATCCGGAGGAGGCAGGATGCCGTAGAGCCGCAGCACCCGAGCCTGATCGCCGACCGAAAGCTTAGAGAGACATCCCACCACTCGGCTGGGGTCTTGAGCGGTCCGCACGCCGCTAAATCAGTGGGGTGCTGCGTCGGCGCGTTTCTGGAAAACGGATCTCGCGGCAGTGGCGTCGCGTTACCGATGCACCGGTGCCATGTATAGCTTCCCGTTTTGGCGATAGAAAACGACGTTCGTGTCGTTGTCGCAGATCAACTTGATTTGGCCGACAACGACTTCTGCCGGCAACATAGTTACGTCGGACGCGGTCCCGCGCGTGGACGATGCGCGCGCAGTGGATTTGAGCGGGGACGACGCGCGCGTTCGAGTAGCGGTGGTGCGCTTGGGTGGCTTTTTCTCGGCCATGGATGAAGTTCCTTGTACAGTGTGAGTGGCTTACTGTTCGAAAGCGTTGGCGAACGCCTTTGAGAAGCTCTCGTAGCGGCCTGCGCAGTCGCCTCCAATCGACACATACAAGCTTGCGTCAAGTTTGAATGCGTTCAAGACGTCTTTGACTTCGATGGATGGAGGCTTGGTACCGTACTGCTTCAATGCGGAATCGGTGGATTTGAACTCCTTCTTGCCCAGGGCCGTCACGACCTTCTCGACCACCGTGACCGCCGCGTTAGCATCGACTTTGGCGAGACTTCCCAGCGCAGAGCTATTGATGCGGTACTGCTTTTGTGCCGGCGATAGGACCCCGGCCGGCAAAACGGGCTGAGCCAATGCGAGATTCTCGAGGCGTTCGTAGGTTGGCAACGGGTAGCCTAGGCAGCCGCTTTTGAAGAAGGGCACATCCACAGCCAAGTATCCAACGACAAGCATGCGGTCGAACGATTCCGCCAACGTGACTGCCGAGTTGGAAGCACTCAGGAACTTGACTCGGCCACCGACGTCGAGCACCTGGGTGTTGATCTTGCCTTCCAAGGTTGTGAGGGTGTTCGCTACATTTTGATCAATACTTCCGTTGGTTGTGTTTACCAATGATTGCTGTGGCGCCTTGCCGGCGGCCACTTCACCGCCTTTGGTAGCGGCACGGGTCAGCGAAACGGTCATCCCGCCGGTCATGTAGACCCGAGTAACGAGGCGCAACAAGACATAGGGGGCATCGCTTTGCCTAACTGTTCCGTGAATAGCTGCTTTCGCGTCGGGGTTGTCATCCAGCCAAGTCCGCAACATCTCATAAAGCTGAAGAGAATCTAGTCCGTAGCTGCGCGCGTCGCCGATGAACAGGCTTCCAGTCGCATTGTCGGCCTGCATGAAGTTCAGTCCGACAGGTATTGCCTGAATTGGAACGGCGAGCGCGAGGCCACTTCGGTTCTGCACGGCGAATGTGTAGGAAGGAAACACGGCTCGCGGGGCATTCACCTCTGTCAACTGCACGTTCTTCCCGTCAATCGCGCCAGGATCAGGTCGCTTTGGGCGGGCGTTAGGAATGCCAGCTCCGAATTCGTCTTTCCAGTACGAATCCTCGTAAAAGCCCTTGTACGCGGTGTTCACAGGAAGCAGCCGTTTGCGGTGGTCGCTCAATGGCAAGAACCCCTTCGCGCGGTAAAGCTTTTGTTCTTCGGCGAGGGAGGTCTGCACCAGAAAGACGTCACCCGGCCGAAGATCCTCGGTCAACGGGTAGGCGCACATGATCTGGGATGCACGGATCGTCTGGCACCAGTCCTTCGCGACCTTCTCAAGCGGAGGGGCGGTGGTCGCACAGCCGCTTAGGGCTAGGATCGCCACGGCACACACGGAAAGCATGTTTGTCCGGCAGCGCACAACGAAACGCTTGAACATCTGTTGTCCTCCCGCTTTCTTATCGCAGCCCGACACGATCATGACTTCCACGACGAGTCGTGGCAATTGGAGCAAGGTTGCATGAATTCGATATGACACTCAAGTACCCTCCGGTAATCGCAAGGCCGCGGACCTGCGGACAGGGGGAGTGCGGTGAACAAGTCTGGCACTCATCGGTATACGGATTAGTTACCGATTCGTCACATGCGTAATCTTCGCTTCCTGCCGAAATCGCTAACGCTCCCAAGCCCACCGGAAGTCGTCGCCTCAGGTCCTGGGCAGTATTCAACCAGAGGCGGTCCCGGTCATGTCGCAGCCAGTGCCTTCAGGGTATCGAGCAGGCATTGGGCCGCACGCTTCTCTGCCGCACTGGCAGTCTCAAGATAGGGTAGCAGTGTGAATTGCGCCTCGTTGTAGACCGAGTCCCACATCCACATCGCCGGTACGCGTGCCTTCAGGTCGCGCAAGCTCGTGGTCAGGGCCGGCTCTGCGCTCGCGAGTTGGCCTTTTGCGAGCGCCGTGAGGATCAAGAGTTCGGTCTGCCCTACCACCGACCAGAAGTCGGGTTTCTCAGTGGCCGCTTTCTGTAAGGAGTCGCTCAGTACTTTCAGGCGAGCCTCGTCAAGGTGCGGGACGCGTTTCTCGATGAACGCATCGCGTAGTTCGGCGCTGATGCAATTCTTCGCAGGATAGAACAGGTTCTCGGCCCCGTTCTTTCGTGCCATGGCCTCGGCCGCACCGTAGTGCTGCACCGCCGCTTCGAGCGCGGCTTTCGCCTCTATATGTCGTCCTGGTGAGCGCCATTCGACCATGGTCAGGCGTTTCCAGGCGGAAGCGAGCAGGTTTTCGCGCTCGATGGTCGGCTGTACAGCAACCAAACGTTCGAGTTGGGCGATGCCGGCTTCGATGCCTTCACGCGCCGCAGTTGCGTCGGCCAGCTTTTCGGCGCGCCGCACCAGCAGGTTGCCGAGCTGTTCTGCGGCGCGGAAACTGCCGCTTCCGTCTTGGGCATCGAGCGCCGCGCGGTACCACTCGATCGCCCTGTCCACTGCCTTGGCTCCGGCATACGCGATGCCGAATGCTTCGGCGACCGCGCCCATACTGCCCCAGAGCGGTGCGAACTCCGATTCCAGATAGCGCAGCTTGTCGAGCTGGGACACGGGTTTGGCGCCACCGTACTGGCTGCGGATCGCGATTGTTTCGAGCGCCAGCACTAGCGATACCGGCGAGGCGACGCCTGCGAATTCGTCACCCAGCGCTTGTGTCGGCTGCTGCGCATCAGCGCCTTCGCGGCGCCAGAACCACTCCGGATCACCATAGCATTGGTAGGCGGCCCAGGTATTGCCGTGTCGATTTGCGTTCCACGCTGCGGTGCGCGCCGCGCCGACAGCGTCGATAAAGCGCGCGCCGCCCAGTAACGCGGCATAGAACGCGGTAGCGAACTTTTCCGCAGGTTCGTCTTCAACGGCCCAGCCCGCTGCGATCACACATCGGACGCCGACACGGATCAATTCTTCCGCGATGTTTGCGGCAAATGCGGAGCGATCATAAGGCTGCAAGGTGGTCGTCGCATCGCGCCCGGCAAGGTGGCAACAGTTCAGAAACACCAGTTCGGGCACGGTGCGCATCGCCCGCACTTCGTTGGCGCCGAGATAGGTCTTGTTACCCGACAGCACCACACCCCCGTGTGCCGTTGGCTCGCCGTGGCCTGCGATGTGCACGACGCGGTAGCTCCGTTCAAAGAGCATATTGATGATCGTTTGCGCATCGTTCTGGTCGACGAGCGAAAAGACCTTGTCGCCAGAGATGCCGCAGCCTGGCGCCGAGAGTTGGGTGGCGACGGCGATCGCTTCGCGAAGGGCGCCGGGAAGTGGTGGGTATAGACGAGGGTTGCATTCCGGCTCGCCGATGACCAGCGCGCTGTCGTCCGGACTCGCATCAGCGACCCTATCGCGGAACTGTTCGGTGCGCAGCTTGCGTATCAACTTGCTTCGGATTGCCCAAGGCCGCTGATCGACGGACTGAGCATCGGCGTTTGTATCGAGCAGCTCCCAAGGGATGACTGCCGTCCCGGCTTCGAGTTCGATGACTGTTTCACTGCTGCCGCCGAGGAATGGCTCTATCTCCAGCGGCACCAGGAGGTTGAACAGCGTTCGGCCGATGCGCGAATCGGTGTTGGTGTCGTTCGACGCGCTGGCTACCAACTCGCGTAGCAGAGCGCCCTGCGTGTGCTGCGCGTGCACTTCGGTGCGTGCGCGCTTGGTGTCAAGCGTGTAGGCGATGCATGGACGTTCCGGGTCTCCGCCCTCTAAGGGCAATGCGCTGATGAAGTCGTAGGCCGCACCGCGGTAACTCGAATCAAGTGAGCGCCGCAATGCTCCGGGGCCAGAATGGACCTTGCCCAAGAGCCTCAGCCGGTTCGGCGTCGCCACCTCCTGAATCCGGAGTGCGCGCCAGGCATCACTCGCGCGTTCAAGATACTGCTCAACAATCATCAATTTGCCGATTTGCGGCCAGCCGCAATCCCTCGACTTCAGGTTGGCCTCGAGCACGCCTTGCGCGATCGATTGCGCGGCACCGCCAGCGGAGACACCCGTGCCGCCACTGCCCATCAGTGTGGCCGCCATCTCGAAGTGCGCCGGCGCGCCGCCTTCCTGCTCTGAAAGCCGCTGCGCATACGCCAGCGCAGCCTGGCGTACGGTGTACACAAGATCGAGCGCACGGAGCTTGCCCTCTTCGCCAAGCCCGGCCACTATCGCCGCCAGCGGCCGAGCCATCTCGAGCTGGTTGTCCGGGTTGTTGCGCTTGTTGCCGAAAATCTGGTGCGAACCTACCGCATCAGGGTAAAGCCCAGCCTGTAGCGCGCGGGACATGCCATTGCCAACGAGCCGATCGATCGCAGCCTCGGCACCGGTCAACTTCATCGAGCGATAGTGGCCAACAAGTAGGGGTTGCTGCACAAACTTCAGGTCCCCGTTGAGTACGGCTACGCTCAAAGCCGCGGTCTTGCTTCGAGCGCGCTGGCGACCTGTATCTCCCTCTATGTTCAGCCCCAACACGTCTGCTTCGCTCGATGGCGGCTGAGCGCTTTGCAGGCCCCGCGACGGCCGGCTGCGGACGAGCGTATTGGGTGCAGTCGCGGCTCCCGCACTGGCCGACCGTGCACGACGAGCAACCGGTTCATAGGCTTCGAGCTGACGTGTCTGGCCAGTGTTGAGCAACTCAATGTAGGCGGCGAATGCCGACGCCACATCGGGCAACTTGCCGTGCTCGGCGTCGATCTTCCAAGTGCGCACACCGGGCAGGAGGGCGCTCGCCAGCGTGACGCGACCATCACCATCGTCGGGTGAGTTGAGGTACTCGAGGCCGTCGGCGCCGGTCACGATGCCAGCGGGCGTGAACGTGGCGTGGCCGATCACCAAAAGCATCTTCTGCGTATCGGTACCCAGCGCCTCGACTTGCGCATCAAGCTTGCGGCGCAGGGCGACCGCCTTGTCGAGAACTGACTGGGGCGGCGCGCCCCATTCGTAAATCGTGAGTTGCCGGCGCTCGTCGTGCCAGATGCTCCGATCGCGCAGTGCGGCAATGTCGTCGTCGGCGAGCTTCTGCCAGGTGGTTGCCTTGTCCAGACCGAGCGCAGGGTCGAGTAGCGCCGCCTGCAACTGAATGAAACCAGGCATGCCGGCCATCATCTTGCGCGCGCCACCGTTGTCGAACAGGGAGCCAAATGCGACCAGCGCATTGCCGAAGGTGTCATCGCCCGAGAGCGTTTGCATCGGCGACCAAGAGCCACCATTGGGGGTGCCCAACATCAGCAATCGCGCACCTTCACGCGCCATCAGACGCCGCCACGTCTCAGGCGCTTCAAGCTGCATGGTGCGCGCGACCAGGCCGCCCATCGAATGGGCGAGCAGCCGCACCGGCTGACCACCGGAGCTGCGCGCGGCCAACGCTGCGTCCACGGCCTTGGCCAGGCGAAGGGCTTCGTCTTCGATCGGCCGGCGCCAGTCGAAGGCAAATGGAATCACTTCGTGGGTGTCGGCAAGTCGATCGATCAGGTCGTCATAGCTGCTGCCGATCGGGCCATCGGGTTCGAATCGGTCGGCCGTCGCCGGGTCCCAAGCGAGCTTCTTCAGCCCGTTGATGAACCTGAATCCGAGCCAGATGCGTTTGCCGTCGCGCTTCAGGTTCGAACCGAGTATGCCGGGCAGCACGAACACCGCCGGGCGGTCCGCCGCGGTCTTGCCGGGTCCTCCGCGCGAGCGTGCCACGGCCTTGGCCGCGCGTGTGCCGCTCGCGTCCTTTCCCGCCCACGAAAGCGGTCCGATGGCGGCAAATCCGGCCGGCGCGGCATCAATCAACGCGCTCGCGATCGCCGCCACGGTTCGGTCGTTGGCGAAGTAGTTGAAGTGCGTGACCTTGCCGCCGCGGTCGAGCAGGAAGCTCGCGCCGGCGCCCGCCGCATCGGCGTCGCGCGGCGCACCGCCGTACATGGACCGCGTCTGCACGACTAGGTCATTGTCGGTCCAGTAAAAGGCGTCGGACAGCAGCGTCTTGACCCACGAGCCGATCAAATCGCCTTCCAGGTCACCGGCCACCACGCGCAGCTCGCCGGGCAGGGCGTCTTCGCCTCGATTCAGCCAGGCGACTACCGCACTTTCGGGCATCATGGCTTCGAGGCCGGGCAGTTCGGTCGGATCGGCCCGGCGCCGCGCCACTTCGTGCAGGAAGTCCACCAACTGCGGCGCAACGGGGACGCCGGCCAGTTGCAGGCCCCACTGCAACACCGACAAATACGCATCGAGACGCTTCGACGCGAGGGTCGTACCCCGCGCCGGGCATGCGACGCGCACGAGCCGCTCGACCTTCAAACCCTTGGTCTGGGCCATCTTGACCAGCGCCTTCAGGTCTTTAAGGTGCTGGCTATATTTGGAATCCTTGAATAGAGCCAATTCGTCGGACGTGAGCGCCCCACCTCCGCAGGCGCGGGCCAGCACCTCGGCCACGAGGCCGCCGCGCGAATGCGTGACCAGGTGCAGCCGGGCGCCGGCCGGCAGAGCGCGCACCAGCGTCAGTGCATTGGCAATGGGGCTCTCTCCCATGGTCGGGTGGTCGAGGGCGTAGACGCGATCTGCATAGGTCCGGAACAGGTCGCGCACCGTCTGCGGGTGCATCGTCCAGAGCTTGCCGAAGGTACTGATGGTGTCGACGAAAGTCCCGTGCACTAGGACCAGCAGCGGCCCGCCATCGGCTGCGGCAGGCACGGCATCGCGCTTGCGGCCGCTGCCTTTCAGGGAAGCGGGCAGTGGGTCGGCCGACAATTCGTACACGCCGGCGTCCACGCCGCCATCGACCTTCTTGGTGATGGCCGCCGAAGTAAGGGTCACCGCCGGGTCTTTGAACAAGCCCGTGATGACATCGAACGCGCTCAGCAGCGCCTGGCCCATCCAGCCGCGCGTGGCACCGCGGCTGGCGGTGGCTTCAAGACCTGGCCAGCCAAGTTGCGGTGAGACGGCAACCTCACCGTCGGAACTCGCCATTGCGGCGCTGCGCGTGCCAGACCCACCCTGCGCCCGCATCAGGTCGCGAGCGTCTTCCGGATGCAGCACCAGGGTCGGACCGTTGGCTATCGTCAGCACCACAACGTCTTCGCCCGGCCGCGCCGTGACGCGCACCAGATCTCCAGTGCCGCGCTGCGTGCCGACGCGCACGGAAGCCTTCAGGCGACCTCGTGCCGGCGCGGCGCTCGCGCCGGCAGCCTGTATCTGGCCGGGGACGACGAAGGTGATCTCTTTACCAGCGCTCGCCATAGTGTGCCCCCCTATCGATTCCGCACAGTTCGACTTGTATCAGGTCGCGTCGAACTTGTCGAAGGGTCGTCTGGGCTAGCGGGGCGCGGTGTGAACGGCCTTAGTTGCGCCAGCCGTTTGGCTGCTTCACCTCATGTTCCGGCGGAGCGCTTGTCGCTCGCCGGCTGGTCACCTGCCAACAGAGCGTTATATCCTGAGCGAATGCAAACTTGCGCACGCGACACCCGACCATGAAGGTCTACCTGTCCTCGACATTGAACGACCTCGGCCCCGAGAGGCAGGCGGTGAAAGACGCACTCGGCGGAGAATGTATCGTCGTCGAGAGTTATACCGCCGACGAGCGCAGCGTGCGCGAAAGCTGCCTGGCGGACGTGGCGGGCTGCGATCTCTACATTGGCATCATCGGTCGTCGCTATGGCTTCATACCGCCAGGAGAAACTCGCTCCATCACGCATCTGGAGTACGAGGAAGCGCGTAAACGCGAACTGCCGACGCTGGTCTTCGTCAAGGATGATGCCGAGATCAAGCGGAATGACGATGATGCGGTCACCAAGGAACATCCGCCGGAACTGATCGAATCCTTCAGACAGCAGGTGAGCGGCGGTGCCGACGAAGCCGCGCGAGCCGCCCTATTCAAGTCCGCCGAGGATTTGAAGTCGCACGTCCTGAAGGCCTACCTTCGTCTGTCGCGCCGTCAGGGCGAATCCAAGACGAAGCCCAAGCTCCTCGAGGGCCGCCCTTACCCGGGGTTGCGAGCTTTTCGGCCGACCGAGGCGGATCGTTTCTTCGGCCGGGACGCCGAGACCGATGCGCTCATGGACCGTCTGCTCGTCAAGGGTGAGCGCTTTCTCGCCCTGATCGGCGCCTCAGGCTCAGGCAAGTCCTCGCTCGTGTATGCCGGCTTGATCCCGAAGCTGACGGCGGGCCCAATGGTCGCGGGTGCGAGCTGGTACCCCGTAACCTTCTCGCCCCGTGAGCTCGGCGACGATCCGTTTCAGGCGCTCGCGGCCGCCCTGAAGGAGAGATTCCCGGACCGGGCCTGGCGCGTCCCCGACCTCATGCAACGGTTGCGCGACAGTCCCGTCGAAATCGTCGCGCTCGCGAATGAAGCCCTCGGGAAGGACGGCTCCAGTGCCCAGCTCCTGCTGTTCGTGGATCAGTTCGAGGAGGTCTTCGCAGGCAAGGTGGACAGCGCCGCGCGCGCTGCCTTCTTCGAGTTATTGACGGCGGCAGTCGCGTGCCCGCTGCTGCGGGTGGTGATCGCGATGCGCGCCGATTTCTACGCGCAATGGCCTCAGGACGAATCGTCCAGCAAGTTGCTGCAATCGGGACACTTCCGTGTGGCAGTCCCCGGGCAGGCGGCGCTCAAGGAGATGATCGTCGGCCCCGCACAAACAGCCGGACTCACCATCGCACCGCGCCTGGTGCAGCGCATTCTGGAGGATACGGGTACGGCACCCGGTGCCTTGGCCATGGCCGAGTTTGCCTTGGCTCAGCTCTATGAAGCGAAGCTGGACGACACTCTCACTGAAACCGCCTACGAGACCATCGGCGGCGTGGCAGGCGCCATCGAAGGTCTGGCCGAAAAAGCGGTGAAAATGGCCGAGGAGGAACTGAGGAAGTCAGGTGCGGTGCTGGACGCGGAAGCCTGGTCGCGCCTGTTTGTTGCCATCGCCAGCGTCGAGGACAGAGGACAGGAGATGGCGGTGGTACGCCGCCGCGCCACCGAAAGCGATCTGCCGGGCACGACGCTCACGCTAGCCCAGCATCTCGTGGAAAATCGTCTCCTCGCGAGCAGTGGCGGCACGAGCGATCAGCCTGCCGTATACGAGGTCGGGCACGAGGCCGTGTTCAGCCACTGGGGGCGATTCAAGGATTGGTATGCCCGTTATGCGGGCGACCTGGCCCTGCAACGGCAGGCGGAACGGGCGGCAGCGGACTGGGAGAAAGCCCAGTGCTCTCCCACCCTGCGCTGGGGTTGGGAAAGACAGAAGCCTGTGCTGGACGCGCTTCGCAAGCTGAACCACCTTCCACCGCCGCCCCTTGATCCGGACTTCGCTGATCCGGGCATCGCCATCTGGCGGACTTTGGAGGCTCGGCTGCCTGAACCGTCGAGAAGCTTTCTCCGCCCCGAACCGCTGGCACTGCTCGAAGAGCTGAATTCGGACGACACTGTGCATCAAAGACGGGAAGAGATCGGCCTGCGACTCAACCAGCTCGGCGATCCGCGTCGCGGCGTCGGGCTCGATGATGCCGGCTTGCCGGATATTGCCTGGATCGACGTCCCGGCGGGTGAAGTCACGCTGAAAACGGATTCCAGTGAGAGGTTCGCGGTCGAGCCTTTCCGCATCGCACGGTATCCGGTCACCTGGTCTCAGTATCGCGCCTTCCTGGAAGCGGAGGACGGCTATTGCAAGCCGGCGTGGTGGGAGGAACGGGCAAGAGAGGATGAACCGGGCGCGCTTCGCTGGTCCTTCGGCAATTACCCGGCGATCAATGTTTCCTGGCTCGATGCGCTGGCCTACTGCCGCTGGCTTGGAGCTAGGCTCAAAATAGACATTCGATTACCCACCGAATGGCAATGGCAATGGGCCGCGGCAGGGGCCATGCACCTGGAATACCCCTGGCCTGGTGACTGGAACCCGGCGCGTGCGAATACTTCCGAGTCCGGCATCGGGCGCACAGTGGCCGCTGGGTTGTACCCCCTCGGACGCAGTCCCTTCGGACTGGAAGACATGGCGGGCAATGTGTGGGAACAGTGTTTGAATTGGTACGACGTTGTGAGCAACGTCGCTGTTGGGAGAAAATTCGATCCTTTTGACGAGTTTGAACACGATACTGCTTCGCGGGCAGTGCGCGGTGGAGCCTACGGGCACCATTTCGTCCATGCGCGCTCGGCTGCGCGCAAACCAGACTATCCGCTAAACCGTAAGTCCGACCTTGGTTTTCGGGTGATATGTGCGTTTGCCATCGAGTAACAGGTCACTGCGTCACTGGCCACTGGACGGCTGATGTGCCGTTCACTGCCGCGCAGCGGCGCGACGCGCCCGCCGCATCGCCCGCCTCGAGCACAAACGGCTCCAGCACATGCCCCCGCAGCCCCCAAGTGTCGGCGTAGCGCACATGATTGATCCGGCCCGATACCGTTGCGTCGAACTCGGCGAAGGAGAGGATCCCGGCGCGATAGTATGCATACCGTACGCGCAGGTGCCGGCTGGCGAAGCGCACCTTGCGGGCCGTGACGCGGCGGTGGTCTGGAAAGACCACGAAACCCCGCCACGGAATGCTGATGGCCACGGGCGTCACCTGCGCTCGAGTCTCGTGAACGGTCAGCCGCATCGCACCCAGGCGCTCGATGCCTGCGCCCGCATCTGCGCCTCGCGCACCGCTGGCACTGGTTGAGCGACGGCCAGTACGAACCCGTCAGCGAACTGGTTGCGGAGATCGGCCGGCAGTTCCGGCGGTGCTCTTCCCGATGCTGGCGGGGGAGATCACGATGTGAGACGAACACAACACCCGAAAATCAAGGATGATCCAGTTTGCGGGTCGGAGGGCAGGAGCAGCTGCGCATCGGTACCTGTCTCTCCGAGGTGCCTATGCAGGTGGCGCGGGGGAGGAGAACCTGATGGACGTGCGAGAACCTGCGCTTGCGTCGACGCGCAATTACTGATCGTTGGCGTTTCGCTTGAGACTGAGTGTCGACAACAATCGCAACTACCGTGCGCAAACGTCCATACCAACCGTCCGACTTCGCAAGATTGTGGCGTTCTCGACGTCATGCACGGTCAAATACGATGCTCCCTTCAACCGCTGATCGCACGCATGAATTCGAAGCCGAGATAGCTTGGATATCGCTAGGGTACGGATATCCCACACCCGTAAGTTATCGTCCGAATCCACGGTCAGCACCCTCGTGCCGTCGGGGCTGAAGCTGGCGAATTGCACGTCGCCCTCATCCTCACTGCCGCGAAGGGTCGCCAGGACTTTGCCGCTCGCGGTGTCCCACACTCGTGCGGTACCGTCCCATGCGGCGGTCACAATCCGCGTGCCGTCGGCGCTGAAGTTGGCGGAGTTGACGGCGCCCTCATGGCCGCGCAAGGTTGCCAGGACTTTGCCGCTCGTGGCGTCCCATATCCGCGCGGTATTGTCCCATGCCGCGGTTACCACCCGCGTGCCGTCGGGGCTGAAGCTGGCGGAGTTCACCTCGCTCTCATGGCCACGCAGGGTCGCCAGGACCTTGCCGCTCGTGGCGTCCCACACCCGCGCGGTATCGTCCTTAACGGCAGTCACCACCCGCGTGCCGTCTGGGCTAATGTTGGCGGAGTTCATGTGCTCCTCGCGGATCACGGGGCCCTCGTCCTCATACTCGCGCAGGGTCGCCAGGACTTTTCCGCTCGAAGCGTCCCACGCCCGTGCGGGCTTGTCCACAGCGCCCGTCACGATCCACGTGCCGTCGGGGCTGAAGTTGGCGGAGCTCACGCCGCCCTCATGGCCACGCAAGGTCGCCAGGACTTTGCCGCTTAAGGCGTCCCACACCCGTGCAGTATTGTCCGAAGAGACGGTCACGACTTGTGTACCGTCGGGGCTGAAGTTGGCGGAGCTCACGTCGCCCTCATGGCCGCGCAAGGTCGCCAAGACTTTGCCGCTCGTGGCGTCCCACACCCGCGCGGTCATGTCCGAAGCGGCGGTCACGACCCGTGTGCCGTCGGGACTGAACTCGGCGGAGCTCACGTCCCCCTGATGGCCGCGCAGGGTCGTCAGGACTTTGCCGCTCGTGGCGTCCCACACTCGCGCGGTCTTGTCCGATACGGCGGCCACGACCCGCGTGCCATCGGGACTGAAGCTGGCAGAGTCGCCGACAAAGCCCCAGCCGACCCCATCCTCACTGGCGCGCAGGGTCGCCAGGACTTTGCTGTTCGTGGCGTCCCACACCCGTGCAGTATTGTCAGAAGAGACGGTCACGACTTGCGTGCCGTCGGCGCTGAAGTTAGCGGAGCTCACGGCGCCCTCATGGCCGCGCAAGGTTGCCAAGACCTTGCCGCTCGTGGCGTCCCACACCCGCGCGGTCTTGTCCGATTCGGCGGTCACGATGCGCGTGCTATCGGGGCTAAAGCTGGCAAACGTCACGGCGATCCCATTCTCACTGCCGCCCAGGGTCGACAGGACTTTGCCGCTTGCGGCGTCCCATACCAGCGCACTACCGTCCCGAGAGACGCTCACGACACGCGTGCCGTCGGGGCTGAAGTTGGCGGAGCTCACGGCGCCCTCATGGCCGCGCAAGGTTGCCAGGACTTTGCCGCTCGTGGCGTCCCATACCCGCGCGGTACTGTCAGATAGGGCGGTCACGATCCGCGTGCTATCCGGGCTAAAGCTGGCAGAGGCCACGCGACCCATGTACTTACTGCTGCGCAGGGTCAACAGGACTTTGCCGCTTGCGGCGTCCCACACCAGTGCACTACCGTACCCAGAGACGCTCACGACACGCGTGCCGTCGGGGCTGAAGTTAGCGGCGATCACGTCGTCCTCATGGCCGCGCAGGGTCGCCAGGACTTTGCCACTTGCGGCGCCCCATACCCTTGCAGCACTGTCCGGGCCGCCGGTCACCACCCGCGCGCCGTCGGGGCTGAAGCTGGCGGAGGCGACTTTCTTTATATGGAGCACCGTTAGGTCGGGGCTGACGCTGGCAGAGGCCACGCCAACCCTATCGTCACCGCCGGGGAGGATCGCCATGACTTTGCCGCTTGCCGCGTCCCACACCCGTGCGGTACGGTCCAAAGAGACGCTCACGACGCGCGCGCCGTCTGGGCTGAAGCTGGCGGCGATCACGTCGTCCTCATGGCCGCGCAAGATCGCCAGGACTTTGCCGCTCGTGGCGTCCCATACCCGCGCGGTCATGTCCGAAGCGGCGGTCACGACGCGTGTGCCGTCGGGACTGAAGCTCGCGGAATGCACCGCGCCTTCGTGCCCATGGAGCGCAACTCGCAAGGGCGAGCCGAACGCTGCCCTCGCCAACTGCGCGTCCGCCTCCACAACCGTGGGATACAGCAAGGACCTATCCGTCGCCAGCATCGCATAACGTAACGCCTGATCGAATCGCCCGGCACTGTTCGCGTTCTCTGCCGCTCCAGCGAGCACGAGCGACGTCTGCCTCGACACTTCGCGGGTCTGATTGACGATCCAGCCGCCGGAAATCGCGATGATGAGCATCACCGCGAAAAGCATTCCCTTGGTCCACTTCTGTGCTCTTGCGGTTCTACTTTGCTCTTGAGCGACCCGGGCCTGTTCGTCGGCAATCTGCCGGATCTGAGCTTCGCGCTCCAATCGCTGGTTGTCTGCCCTTCCCCTGCACGCGTCGAGATATGCAACCACAGCCGGTGCCACGAGCGGGGCGAAGTCCGGCCGACGACAAACCGCGTCAGCGAACGCGAGCCGATCTGCTACATGCACCAACCAGGCATCGTTGCGTTCTCTATTCACCCATTCGTTCGCCGTTCGTCGAACGGTTTCCCAAGCCTGGAGGGCATCGGCTTCTTCATCCAGCCATCGTCTGATCAATGGCCATTGGCGCAACAAAGCTTCGTGCGTAATTTCGACGACAACCTCGCCTTGGCCGGTCACGGCATTCACGCGCCGATCGCGCACGAGCAGCCTGTGTGCAACCAGGCGATCGAGCAATGGCAGCGTCTCCTGCGGCAGCTGATCCCACGTTGCGACGCGCCGTTTTCGGTCTCCCGTGTCCGGGTCCACCATAGCCAGCCCCGGCAGGAAAGCGAGGCGCAACAGGCGCTGCTGCTCGAGTGGATCGGAGGGTATTGCCGGTGGCCTTTCGGGGGAGGCGAGAGCCGCCTTCGCGGCGGCTTCGATCGAACCCTGAATGCGGCCCATGGCTATGTACTCTTCCGCAAGCAAATCCCCATCGCCTCCATACTCGAGGAAGAGGCGTTCGAGTGTGAAGGCGAGCAAGGGCAATGTGTCGAAGCCTTCCGGTTCGCCGAGGAGCAGCTCAATCAATTCGGGTTGGATGATGAGCTTGCGTCCCGCGTCCGTCGATCGCTTTGCCGGTTGCTCGATGATGGCGCGAAACTCGGTCGGGCGGATCGGTGGTAGGCTGAACAACGTCACCACAGCGCTCTGCAGCCGCGGTTCCGTTTGCAGGCGTTCGTAGGAGTCTGACCGTATCGCGGTGATGACGAGGACGTCCTGCCCCGTGCCGGCAGGCACGCGCTCTTGGTCGCCTTGAAGCGCCAGGCTGTCGGACAAACACACCAGGAGTTGCTCACCCTCCGGACCTGCATCGGCGGCGAACATCTCCTCCGCTTGGTCGATGGAGATCACCGGGGTCGGTGCCGGAGCTCCGGCTTCCAGCCGCCGGTGCGCGTTCGAAACCAGTTGATCGAGCAGCGCTGTCAGTCCCCCGACTTCGGACAAAGCATCCCGCAAGGTCGATCGACTATGTTCAAGTCCCTGACTGCGAAACGCACTTTCGAGGCTTGCGAGCAACCCGGCCGGCCCGTTGATGGCCTCGCGTTCTGGTCGGATCACCGGAAGCGGCAGGAATCGGCGGTCGTCTCGGGCGAGGCGCGGCCACAATCCCGCGCGTAGGAACGACGATTTTCCGGAACCAGACGCGCCGAGGATGACGAACAGTTGTTCTGTTCCACGCTCGCTCATGCTTCGGAGCGCGTCGAGCCCTCGCACGATGGCCGCATCGCGGCCGAAATAGATCGCCGCGTCCTCGACGTCGAGCGCTCTCAAGCCGCGATAGGGTGCACGCTCGGGATCGTTTGGAGGTGGCCACGGGAAGCCAGACGCATCAAGCCCCGCGCGTTTCAGCCCTATCCCGAGCCGATCGAGACCGTTCACTGCGAAGGACACTTCGGTCTCGGGCACGATCGGATCGAGAGAGACCGTGAAGGCCTTGCGCTGGGTACCCGCTACCAGATCGCAGAGCTGCCACTCTGCGGTCATGTCTTTCGGCAGCGAATCGAGCGGTGTTGGCTCGATGAGTACACCGAAGATCGCTTTGCCGAGGATCTTCGCCAACTGAAGCTCCGTGCGGCACCAGTGCGAGTCGCGCCACGCCGGTGAGATCAGAAACACGACCGCTTCGCAGCGATCGGCCGCTCGCTTTAGCGCTTCCTGCCAGCGCTCGCCGGGCGCTAACCCGCGACTGGGGGTGACGTCCAGAAAGTAGTCGTCCCAGCCGTCGGCCTTGAGCCATTGCGCGATCGCAAGAGCGGCAGCGTTATTGACGCTTGAATGGCTGATGAAGATCTTCGACACGGTCCCTCGGGTGAACGATCGTGGCGTGGAAGCGTCAGCTTATACGATTACTCAGACGTCGGACATGTTTCGACGTGCACGTCCAACCCGATCACCCAGTGGGAGACGCAGTCGCTGAAGAGCGCCGCTGAGGTCTTCATGTCTGGCTCCGATAAACGCGAAGTGAGCGCCGGTCCAAGCGTGAATGACATGCAGGCCAAGATCGGGATACGGGTGCAGGTGTGGAGACCAGTCCAGTACCGAAGCTGCGATGTCTGTTGACTATTCATTTGTCCTGCGTAACATGTCCTTAAGGTCAAGCGTGGTCGGTCATTTGGGAGAATGACCTGAACCAGCACTGCCTCCGGATCGACTTGGGTTTATGGAACGACCCGGGGGCCCGCTCAGGTTGCATTCAGTTGGCGCTGAAATGCCGTTTTCGACATTGCGCTCGGTGGCCCGGCCGAGCGTTTGTCTGCAGTCTCCTCGTATTGCTTCGCGAAGTTTGGCATTCGCTTTGATACGCATGTTCGTCACTGTCTGCGACGAAGCCAGGATCTCCGTGCAGATGTCAGCAGGAGCCATGGGCGAGTGCTAGTGCTAGTGCGAGAAGACTTGTCATAGAAGGACAGTACCGGAAGCGCGTTCGATCTCGACCGTAAGTCGTCCGTTGCGACAAGCGGGCCGAAGCCGCGTAAGGCTCGGCTCGCGTCTTCGGGAGGTGGGGCAATTGCCTGAACCAAGCGGCTGGTCTGAAGAACCGCTTCTCGCCTCGATCAACCAGGCGAGTACACCTCAGCGGTTGGTCGATCTCTTTGGCATTGCCGGTATCGACCTCCGGGTCGCCAAGCAGATCACCGCAGCTCGGGACGTTCAGCCTCAACGGCGGTTCGCCACGATCGCCGCGCTGTCCAGCGCCCCTGGCGTCGGAGTCGATGTTGCGGCGCGCCTGATGCAGGCGGCCGGCAAGCTGGCCTGGACCGATCGCCCCGTGCTGCTGATGCCGGTGCGGATCGAAACGCGATTCATCGGCACCGAACTCCTAGTGCGGGTCTACCCGGACCGGATGTTCCTCGACACCCACGAGTCTCGCTTGACCAGTACCGAGTGGGCAGCGGGGCAGGCTTACTGGGAAGCAAGGGCTGACGGGCCGAGCGCGTGGCGCGAACTGGCGCGCCGCGTCGGGCCGCCGCGTGCCGCGTGGATCGTGAGGGTGGTAAGCCATCTGGCGCCCGGCGCGGTCCCGACGCTCAGGCCGGATTCCGAGGGCTGGTTCACGCCCCCTCGATTTTCATGGCTGCCGGATCGTTTCGTCGTCTCTCTCTATCGCGAGGACCAGAATCGAATCGAGCAGGTGGTACGCACAGTCGCCGGCGCGAGCATCAAAGGCCCGCTCAGCGCGATGGGAGATCCCAGGCAGGGAGCGACAGCTTTGTTCGAAGGCGACGCCAAGTGGCTGGCCGATTTCGTGACCGCCGAGACCCGCGGCATGGCCATTCGTGTCGGCGCGCTCACCGCCGAGGATCTCGCAACGGGCTTTTCGCGAGTGGTGGTCGTCGGGTTGCGCTCGGGCGGCGCCGATGCCGGCAGCAAGACCCTCGAAGCCCTGATCGACGCCCATCACTACTCGGACGGGTTCGGGTTCGTTCCTTACGGCACGCCGACGAACAACACGCGGCTGGAAGAGTCCGGGCATTCCGAGTCGACGGAGGATCGGGAAGGCAGCTACGAAGTGGAGATCCTCGGCAAGGGCAAGGGGGGGCCGCCGGGCGAGGACCCCTGGACAAACGCTCAGCGTCTTGGGCACGCCGTCGGGTTGGGGACGAAACCGACGGCGCTGAGCTTCGTCGAGCACGCTGGCGATCAGGATGATGCCTACGTGCAGGACATGCAGACCGCCCTGTGGCCCGCGACGGGGGACTACCTCGTCCGCCATCTCCTGCCGGGGGCGACGAGCGCTGCGAATCTCGATCGGGCCGCGAAGCATTTCTCGCAATTCGTGAGGGGCGCCGGTCCGCTGCCGGCGATCCGTGTGGCGGACCAACCCTACGGCATTCTCCCGGCGGCGTGCGTCCGTCGCTGGAAAGCGTCTGTGGCCGACAACGCGGGAGCGGCAGACGCGGTCGCCTTCGACACGGCCCTCCATGCTGCGCTCGTGCGACTTCATGCGCTGTGGCGTTCGTGGGCGCTCAATCCAACACGTGTGCCCAAGATCGGCACGACGACTGATCCGGACAAGGAGCTCTTGCAGATCCTGGCAATGCAACCGGTCGCGATTTCCTATCAAGCGCGACCATTCGTCGACGAGCGATTCGTGGGGTGGCTGCTGATTGTCATGCGGGACTATGTGTTTGGGCCCGACACGCCGTACGCGCAGTTGAACAATTCGCCGCTGCGGTGGGTGCAACGGTGGGCGGACGAGTGGGGCAAGGTTAGGGCGGCACAGGCTGCCCGGTGGAAGGCGTGGACCGGCGTTCCGGCGGAAGTCCTGGCAAACAGCCCGTTGCTTCGGTTGACCGGATGGTGGAGGGCGCGGGATCTCGAGACCGAGTTGAAAGTGCCGGTCGCGTCCCAGCGCCTGAATGTCTTTGGCAATGACCCGACGATGATGGATGCCACGCTGCTCAATGACCTGCTCGAGCGCTCCATGGCACTCGCTGCAAGGAACTCGCCCGCCGCCGCTGCGGCCGTGAAGGCGGCGATCGCCACCTTGATGAAGGGCGCGGCATCTGGGGTGAGCATCGATCGACTGTTCCGTGAAGCTCTGGACCTTTGCCACAACCGCCTCGATGCGTGGATCACGTCGCTCGCCACCAAGCGGCTGCACGCCATGCGGCAGACCCGCGCCGCGGGCATTCATCTCGGTGCGTTCGGATATGTGGAGAAGCTCAAGCCCGACAAAGTCCGCGGCAGTGCAGGTTTCGTGCACGCACCCTCATCCGGGCAGGCCGCGGCCGCGGCCGTGCTGCACAACGCCTATCTCACGCACGCCGATGGCGGGGCCGCGAACCCGTTCCGGATCAACCTCAACTCGGCGCGCGTCCGCCAGGGTTTGCGCTTGCTCGAAGGCATCCGGCAAGGCCAGCCGCTCGCGGTGTTGCTGGGCTATCAGTTCGAGCGGCAACTGCACGAGTGCCAATGCGACCGTTTCATCGATGACTTTCGAAAGGCATTTCCGCTCGTCGCCAACAAGGAGACCACTGCCGCACCCGAGGACACCGTAGCGGACATGGCCGCGCGCAACGTAGTCGACGGCCTGGCACTGGCACGCTGGTGGCAGAATCCCGAGCGCGCGGACATCGCGCCAGGGGACGCAACCGCCCGAGGGACGGTTCGAGCGATCGAGGCCGAGAGCGGCGAGGACTACGAAGCTGTGCGGAAGGAGGTCGACCGCGTGGTGAGCAGTCTCGATGCGGTCAGCGACGTCCTTTTGTACGAAGGCGTATTCCACGTCGTCAACGGGAACATCGAGCGCGGCAGCGCCGCGGTGGAGGCCGCGAGCGGCCAGGCCCACCCGCCGGAGATCGAGTCGCTGATCACGCCCGTTTCAGGCAAGGCGCTGAACCACCGGGTGTGCATGCTGCTGCGCCCGGCAAACAATGGTGATGCGCAAGGGCCGCGCGGGCGTATCGACCCAAGGGTGGCCGCCTGGGCTGTCGATTTGTTCGGAGACATCAAGAACATCGGCTGTCGTTACGCTTTTCTGGATGATGACGGTATGCAGCCTCGACTCGATGTCAATGCCGCGACCGTTGCGCAACTGCAGGCGCTGCCCGGCATAGACGCAAGCCTGGCGGGCGACATAGCGGCGTATCGGACGGCGCATGGGCCATACCGGTGGCTTGCCGCGTTGGTGGGCATAAGTGGACTCGCTGCTGCCACGGTGAACGGCTTGCGCCCCTTCGCAACCACCGGTGTGGACGCGCTGAGTCTCGACGAACTTGGCATCGACGCGGCGGACCTTCTCGCCTTGGCGGGGACTCCACCAAGCGGCGGCGCGACCGAGATCGAATCGCGCATCCACTATTTCGTGAGGCGCGAGTACGGCCTGCCGCACGACGCACGAGTGACCATCGACGGGACGCGAGCCCCCGGGTTCACGTATGGTCTCGAAGAGGCGATGGAGTTCGGTGGGCAAGCGTTGAGCACCCTCCGGACCGGGACACCTTTGCGACCCGATTCGCTTTGCCATCCTTCCCAAGCGATCGACGAGACCTATACGACCGAGGATGTGAACGAACTCGATGGGCGAATTACGCCGACGCTGCAGGGCCTTTGCACGCTGATCGTCAAGCTCGGGGGCGCACCGGTGCAGGACAAGCACGGGGCCCCGCTATGCCAACCATCGACCGCTGCCACCGACGGAGACGCTCTCGATGACGCCCTGCGCGAAGCGGGTCGATACGGATTGCCGGACGCTATCCCCGGCGGCCCAGGCGACCCGGCGACGGGACAGCGTCGCAAGGACACCCTGACTGAACTCGAACGTCGCGTCGCCGCTGCGCAAGATCTGCTCGAGAAGTCCGAGGTTCTATCGGTGGAGGAACAGATCAAGGCCCGTCTCGACGCTACGGCTATCCTGTTCGGCAATAGTGCGGTGGTACTGCCAACCATAGCCTTGTCGGACGCGGCACAAGCGAGCGTCTCTGACGCGATCACCCGTCCGAAACTGCGGGACCTCGACCAGCATCGCATCCGTCTCTGGCTTCAGCAGCTTGCCATGGTCAGAAAGCCGTTGGCGCAGCTCGATGACGTGTTCGTGATGGCGGACGCATGGCGGCAGCCCACCGAACGGGCGACGACACCGGCGATGGGGCTTCGAGTGGCGCAACTGCCATCCACATCGACGACGCAATGGCTCGCGCTGGACGATGCGGAACGCGGTGAGCAGGTGCATCAAGACATCGACGCCGCGCGTGGTCTGGTCTCGATCGTCATCGCGACGAATGACGGAAATGCCCCCCTGACCGGCGCGATCGCTGGTGTGTTGCTGGACCAGTGGGATGAAACGATACCGACCAACAAGGTCGACACCAGCATCGCCTTCCAGTACGACGCACCGAGCACGCAGGCGCCGCAAGCGCTGCTCCTGGCGGTGCCTGGTACGCGCGACGTGGGTGCCTTGTGGGACGAGGGAGAACTCACGGAGATCGTCCGGGACACGATGGACCTCGCCAAGGTCAGGGCCGTGGATGCAGATGCGATGGGAGGCCGTGAAAAGGATCCTCCCGATGCCCCTGGCGTCGGTGCGGTGCTGCCGGCGCTGATGCTGCCGGCGGATGCCACCCGCCCTGGATGGGCGCGAACGGCCTTTGCCGATTCGATCGACGACTGGGTAGCCGCTGTCGAAGAGACCAAGCCACTATGTCTTCATGGGACGCTCGCTTATCCGAAGTTCACGACGACCGAAGGCGTGACCTGGACGATCTGCTCGCATCCAGACTATCCGCTCGATCGTTACGCGCGCGGTATCAGTTCGAGCATCCTCGCCGCGTCGAAGGAGATCGAGGTGCGGGGTGATGCGGGCGACATATCGAAGCGGATCTACGTGAAGGACTACCAAGTCCGAGACTATCCCGTCGTAGCGACCGTGCCACAACAGCCGGCAACGCTGACCGTGGAAGGCGTCGCCAACGTTGTCGGCACCGGAACCAGCAACAACCTGCGGCTGATAGCGTCAACAAATGCCGTGTATGACCTGCAGGGAGGACCTGCAAGCGAGATCCAGGCTCTGCCAAGCGGTTCCCGTGTCAGCGTCACAGGTCACGTCTACAAGGGGTCCCCCTTTGGCGTGCTTTGGGTGGATTCGTACACGATCAAGAGCATCGCGGGAGCGCCGCCAACAGCTATTGGTGAGTTCAGCGTCGGTTTCGAAGGGTGGTACCTAAGGGACGAGTACGGCAAGTTCTGGTTTGTCTACACCGCCGCGTCGGCCAGCAGTGCCTTCCAACCGAACCCGTGGAGTCATTCGGGCAGCAAGATCTGGGTGTTCGGAACCAAGACTCATGCGACCGGTAGCACCAATGCACCTTCAAACCCATCCGGACAACCTTCCATCAAAAACGTCAGTCGCTACGGCGTACTTCGGCCGGCGGGGGCAACCGTCAAATGTTGAGCACCGAGGTATGCGAGCACCGTCTGGAGAAACCATGCCACTGAACGAAGGCATTCCGGCTGATTTTCACACCGAGTTCGCCGCATGGATGCGGATCGAGCCGAGGGCGCGCTCGAACGATATCGCGGGTGGCATTGCCGCTCGTACGGCGGATCCGCTTTGGATGCTGACGAGGCAATGGCAGACGGGCGAGCTCGATGCAGAGGATGCTGGATCCCCGATCGATTCGACGCTTGTGCATTCGGTTCAGATTCTCGACCGGATGCGGTTCGCTGACGGCACGGAGGTCAAGCCTCTCCCCGACATGCCGCTGGAAGCGCTCGTTGAATGCGAGCGAATGCCAATGGATTGGTGCCTACGCGTACAAATCGGGCAACAGTTCGAGCGGTATGCTCGAAGCGAGCTGGCGGCGAGCATCGCTGCGTCGAACGCACTCATCAACGGGTTTCGCACCAAGTATCCATTGGCCGTTCCGGAAGACCACGCGTGGACGCAGACCGATCGAGCCACCCGTCGCTTTCTGTCGTTCATGGCCGGGCGCGTGATCGACGGCGGGCCGCTGATGGCAGACGCCAGGCTAAACACCCTTTTGCCCCCAGCGGGGGTGACCCCGGAACAACTCTCCAAGGTGACCGCGAGGTTGATGGATTGGTTCGATCTCCTAGTCGTGCAACCGCCGGGCGATGGAGCACGCGCGTGGCGGGACCAGCAACTCGACTACCGATTCGAGGTCAACCATCCGGCCAACGTTAGCCAGCCGCCGTCAGCGTCAGACCCGGTGCACCTGATCGCGCCGAATTACCGGAATGGAGCGCTCGACTGGCACACTTTCTCGGCTGCAAGCGAACTACCGGGGATCTGGAGTACGCCGCAGACGGACACGGTTACTCCGACCCGTGTGTCGATCGGCGGCACGTCGCCGCGCTGGTGGGCCTTTGAGGATTCAGCGACGGACTTCGGCGCCATCGAGGCGGCTGCGCCCGATCTGGCGCGCCTTCTCCTGATGGAGTTCGTGCTGATCTATGGCGATGACTGGTTCTCCGTCCCACTCACCGTAGGCGTCTCCCGTCTTGCGAGGATCGACAAGCTCGTAGTGCGCAATGTGTTCGGAGAGGAAACCCCGCCGATCCCGCCGGTCGGAGAGGTGGTTCAGAAGGCAGCGATGGACGCCAACGCGGACCTGAAGGACCCCATGTTGCGCTGGGAGCTTTTCACGCTGGCGTTGCACGCCGAATCGGATCGATCCCCCTTCGGCAGCCGAAGCATTCTTCTGGTGCCACCGATTGCTGGATTTCGCGCAGAGTCCGAGGCCCTCGAAGACGTGCACTTCCTGCGCGACGAAGGCGCCAATCTCGTCTGGGGCGTGGAGCACCTTGTCACGAATGGACTCGGGCGACCAGTGCACGGATTCGATGCGCAGCGCGAGCGCAGCGCGAGGATTCGAGAAAGCGAGCTGGCCGACCTGGGGAATCGCCTTGTCGAGTTGAAGCGCCAGCTCTCAGCGGCGGCAGACTGGGATCGCGCCGCGCTGGAAGCACAGATCCAGTCCATTGAAGCGAAAATCTCCGCTCTACGCGCCGCGCCAGTGCGAGCAACGCAGGGTGAGATCCCTGCGTATCGGCTCGCAACTTCAGTCCCGGAAAACTGGATTCCCTTCACGCCCGCCAACGCGGCGGGCTTCTTCGGTCTCGCCAACCCCAGCATCCGGCTGCAACGAGCACAGATGCTGAGGAATGCGCAAAACCAGGCTCCTTCCCCCATTCTGGCAATGACGAGCTTGCTCTCGCTTGCCGCGCCGAACCCGCCGATGTGGCTCGAGGAGAGCGCGGTGCTTCGTTCCGGTGTGCGTGTTCAACTCACCGCCCAGCGAATGCGGTGGACGGATGGGAAGACGTATGTCTGGTTGGGGCGGAAGGTGCTGACGGGGGGTGGCGAGGGGGCCAGCGGACTGAGGTTTGACGTTCTACGCTCAGGTCGTTGAGGGACTGCCCTGCCTGACGAGACTCTAATGCGCACGCGACCTGACCTGATTCACCGACCCTCGGACGTGCCCGCGCTCCAGCTTCTCTTTTTGAGTGAAGGGTATTCGGACCAGACCGAATTTCTTCAGCACTCCAGCAGGATCATGCAGGCTTTCCTACGCATTGCGCCATTCCGCCAACATAGTCACCGCATCGCTGCCTGGGCTCATTTTCTGTCGTCGGCTGAGATGGTCTCGGCTACGGAGCGCAATACGGGATTGCGACTCTACGTCGATGTCGGTGGCCTCCTGACCACGCAGAAACCACAACGCATCATCGACGTGCTCTTGGGTCTCCAAGTGAGCATCCCAAATCTTGGCGACCCGCTGGAGTTCATCGACGCCTCAGAGGTATGGTTGGGACGCCTCGTTGATGAGGAAGCCGTGGTTTGCGTTCTCGCCAAGAACTCGGCTCCTTCTTCAACGACCGTGTTCCAGTGGCCGACGACGCTTGTGGAACCTTCTGCGGAGACCCAAGAGCTACGAGATCTCCTCCCTTGCATTTTTCTTTCCTCTTGTTGGCTAACCTCGGGCTCAGTGCCTCAGTACTCGAACCCGCACGAAGCAGTAGGACTGGTCCTCGCCAAACAGTGCGGTCGAATTCTGGGCCTCGCGGACGAGCGCGAATTGGCAGGGCCTGCTTTCAAGGTCTACACCATTACCGATCCGGCGAATGGTAGTTCAATCTTGGAACCGCAGTCCCCCAACGTTACCGCCTACGCCTCATTGGCCGATGATGCGGGGCAACTCGATCTGGATCGCCTCAAATGGAGGGCGTTCTTAGCACCCCGACAGATGACGGGGATAAGCGAACAAGCGTATCCTGCTCCCCCCTCTGGGGCTTCGGATGCGCAGGTGCGGCAACTCTTCGATCAGACCGCTCGGATCGCGGATACCTCTGTCCTCATGTTGCGTCATCGCGGCCTGAATGATCAGAGCCAAGATGCGCCTAACGTGGAGCGTTACGCCACTGGGCCACGAAAACCCCTCTCGCTCAGCGGCGCGGTTAATCTATTCGAGGGTGCAGCCGGTTTCCGCCAGGGGCTCTTTCGACCCACCGGTGAATGCCTGATGCGGTTCGACGGGTATGACGATACGACTGGTGGCGTCACAAGACGGGTAGCAGTAGATCTTTGTCCGATTTGCGCCGAGCATGCTCGCCGCCGCCTTGCAGGTGCCGCCGCGTTTACGCTCGATGGCGTTAAAATCAAGACGGCAGCGTCCACCTGCCGCGCCAAGCGCGAGTCGCGGATAGCACAAGCGCTGATCAAGTATATCGACTTGGCGACGCCGTCCCATGGCGAAATGAGACGCTCGGACGGCTCGACGATGGCATGTGTAGAAGCGACCGCTCGAAGATTCGAAGACTTCTTCCGTGGCATGCTGAAGTGGCCATTGACGAAAACCGTTGGAACAGCCGATTGGCTTCCAACTGAGTTGGAGCTTCCCGTTCTTTATGGCAACCGCACATCTTCAGACCATGCGCGGCGCGCATGGTCGATATGGAACACAAAGCTTGAGCCGAAGTACAGAAGCGGCAGGAAAGACCCATACGCGCTGCCTAACTGGCGATCGGTGTCGTGGGCAGGTCTCGGCGCGCCTGGTGCATTGGCCTATCTGGGCTTTGGATGCATCGTGAATCGGCGCACTCGCAAGTCAACTGTGCGCGAAGGGCGAACCGTTCGATATTCCGACGTCACGTCCCTAGCCGTGAGCGACTTCGATAATCTTCAGCCGGGCTCGCTGCTTCAGCTCTGGAAGACCCACCACATGTTCGAAGAGTTCGTGATCTATGCAGAGTTGTCCCGTCTGAGGATTGCGGCCGGACTGGAGCCGAACCCTGCTCCGTTAGGGGAGGGCCACAGCCTCTATTTCGTGGGCATGATCGACGGCGCTGCGCATGTTGCTGATCAGTGGGACACAGCGCGTCTCTTGAGTGATTGGAATGAGTATCCCTTCAGGATCGCGGCGCAATGGTTTGACGCGACCGGTCACACCCTCCTCTAACTCATGGCCAATTCCGTACTAGAAGCGCTCGCTAAGGAGCTCGAGTTCTTCTTCTCACCGATAAGCGAGCGACTTAGGGCGGGCGCAGTAGGAGACCTCCTCGGAGAGGTGGGATGGCGCTGGCCCGAAGGCGCCAGTCTCGACGCCCAAGACGCCGTTGACTCCCTCGACGAGTTGGTAAGCGAGCTCGGAAGACTAACCGACGACTCTGACGTGCCAGCGTACATCGAGGTGTTCCAGGCCGCCGTTGCAGTGATCACTGCCCTCCGAGCGTTGAGCGGCAAACTGCCAGACCCATCGGGCTTTACCGGAGCCGATCGGGACGCCCTGCAGGATCTCGTTGACAATGCCCAAGTATTTGGTGAGCGGCTCGTATCCTTACTGATCGTGAAGTACCTGCAGACGCGCAGTCCGGGCCTCGTTGGTGTATTCCAGCTGGTCGGCGTCATTCGATTGACTCGCATGGAACCAGACGGGATCCATATGGCGTTCGAACGCGCCGAAATCGAGTGGGGAAATCTCTCTAAGCTTCTATTCGAACCCGGAAACCTGTTCGGCCAGCTCTACGGCTGGGGTCAGGGCAATCTTCGCGCGGCTGAGCTGCTCAATGGGTTGGAATCGACCGCGCGCGGCTTTGGAGTCCCGGCAGAAATCAAGGTACTGCCGCCTCGGCTTGAGAACGCCCTGTTGACGGTTTTGGGTCAAGACCCGGACGATGGCACGCTCGGCAACCAGCTCGAAGTTCCGCTTTTCCAGGCCTACTCAGACACGACCGGGCGCGCCGAATTAGGGTTGCGAATTGTGAGCGCCCCCGGAGCGAACGGAACCGGAAGCCAACCAAGGGGCATCCTGTTCGTGCCGTTTGCCCAAGGTACGGTGGCCATCGACGTGGCGGTGACTGAAAGCCTTCGAGTGGAGTCGTCGGGCAGTTTCGATGCCTTGTTCGCGCTGCGGGTCCTGCCCGAGGGTCAAGTGACCCCGCTCAGTTTGGCAACCGGCTCCACGGTTGACTTGAGCTTTGGTCTTCGCGTCTCGCATGGGCGGCCGGCGGAACCGTTGTTGATTCTCGGATTGAAAAACGGATCACGGGTCGAGTACTCCAACAGTACGATACGTCTCGGGCTGCTGGGCTCTCCCGCCGACCCCGAGGTATTTGTCGATCTGTCTCTGCGTGGCTTGCGAATCGTGATCCAACGAAGCGACGGCGATGGCTTTATCAATAATTTGCTGCCGGAAGAGCCCATTGTCGTCACGTTGGACACCGCAATCGGCTTTTCCAATAGACGAGGCTTCTACTTCGGAGTAGCGGGGGGGCTCGAGGTCACCGTTCCCCTGCACCTGGCCATCGGTCCAATCACCCTCGAGTCGTTGTATCTCGCGCTGGGAATCTCTCTCCTCGATGAGGCGGCATTCGATGTCAAGGTAGGTCTGTCTCTGGGTTCTGTCCTCGGCCCGGTATCTGCCAGCGTAAAGCGGATCGGCGTAACGGCCGCACTGACCTTCCCTGAGAACGGCGGCAATCTAGGGTCGGCAGACCTGGTTCTTGGGTTCCTACCTCCCACCGGCGCCGGCCTCTCCCTCAACATCGCGGCCCTCACCGGCGGCGGTTTCCTCGATTTCGACAATGACAACAAGCGCTACGCCGGCGTCCTCACGCTGAGCTTCGGCAAAATCGGCCTGACGGCCATTGGTCTGATCGCGACGCGGATGCCGGATGGGTCGGACGGATTCTCGATGCTGGTCAACATCGGCGTGATATTCAACCCGCCGATCCCGCTTAGCATGGGCTTCACGCTGGCGGGAGTCGGTGGGCTGATAGGCGTCAATCGCTCGATGCAAATCGAGGTGCTTCAACGGGGCATCCGCCATCGCACGCTCGACTCGATCCTGTTCCCTGACCCCGCCACCGTTATCGCCAACGCGAGCAGGATCATCAGTGACCTCGAGGCGGTGTTCCCGACCGCCGAAGGGCAGTTCGTGGTCGGGCCGATGGTGAAGATCGCTTATGGCACGCCGACCATCGTGACCGCGGATATCGGCATCTTCATCGAGTTGCCCGATCCGGTGCGGATCGTACTGATGGGGCAGGTCGAGGCCGCGTTGCCCGAGCCGGGCCACCCGGTGGTCGTGATCCATCTGGACGTGCTGGGTGTGCTTGATTTTGCAAAGGAGCAGCTCACCTTCCAAGCGTCACTCTACGACTCCCGGGTTCTCGTGTACCCGATCAGCGGCGACGCGGCTTTCCTCCTTGGCTGGGGCACCAACCGCACGTTCGCTCTGTCGCTCGGCGGTTTCCATCCAAAGTTCCACCCGCCCCCGCCACCGCTTGTGTTTGCCGGCCTGAAGCGGCTGTCGATAGGTATGAGTAAGGGCCAAAACTTTGAACTGAACTGCTCTTCATACCATGCACTGACGCCCAATACTCTTCAGTTCGGCGCTCGAGCGGACCTGTTCGCGTCCGCCCATGGCGTAACAGTCAGCGGTTTTGTCGGCTTCGACGTGCTGATTTCTTTCTCGCCGTTCAAGTTCGAGGCAGAGCTCAGGGCCGGTGTGAGTGTCAAGTACCGCGGTCACTCCGTGGCCGACGTGCGGCTAAGGGTAAAGTTGACCGGTCCCGGCGCGTGGACCGCCCGAGGCAAGGCGAAAGCCGAGATTTCGTGCTGCCCCGACCCGTCCATCGACTTCTCGTTTGAGTGGGGTCGCGCGTCTGCATCGACTCTGCCTTCGGTGGACGCATGGAAGCCGTTCCTGGACGCGCTCGCGGAACCGGGTAGTTGGAGTGGTGTGCTGCCGCTCGGTTCTTCGACGGTGGAGGCACTGCGTGAACGCCAGAGCGAGGCATCTGGACAAATTGTTGTGCACCCCACCGGACGACTCGAGGTTCGGCAGAACGTTGTCCCAATGGCAGTGGCAATTGAAACGGTGAGCAATGCGCCGGTCAAGGGTCACGATCTCTTCGACATTGATGCATTGCTCGTCAACGGCGTGGAAGTGGAAACGGAGCCGGCCGAGGAGCATTTCGCGCGGGGACAGTTCGAGAAGCTCAGCGACAAGAAGCGGCTGTCGGTACCAGCTTTCGAGCGCATGCAGGCCGGCGTGCGCTCGACGGGAGCCACGGTTCGGTTGGACGGGGCCATCGAGCCCGTGCCGGTTCGGTACGACTCGATTCTCATCGGCGAAGACCGCATCGCCAAGCGCCAGGCGACAGGCGGGGAGATCGGTCCGGAGGTCGCTCGAAAAGTGCTGCGGACGGGTGCCGCCCGCCGCGCGGCCGCGAGTGCGGGGCCGCGGGCGAATTTCGGTGGCGGGAAAGCGCCGCCGAAAATTAGCTGTCCGGAGGAACGTTATTGCGTGGCGATCGCGCGGACTCTGAGTCGTGCACAGCTCGCGCCGGTCCTTAATGTGGACAATCGCAATCTGACGAGAATGGCTGCTGATCAGAAGCTCGTGGAGCAGATTGCGCTGGAGCCGGGACGGGCGAGTGAGCTGATCGTTGTCGCCGAGTTCGAGATCCAGGAGGCAGCATGAGCGGTGCTTACTACTACTTCCTCCCCTCGGCACGACAAGGGCTGGCGGCGAGCATCGGTGCGCCGACAAACGGTGCGCAGCGAGCAAGTGTCGACGTAACGCTCCGACCGATGGCCCGCATCAAAGGGTCGACCCAGTCGGAGCGACCGCCAGTGGATCCCGTACGCACCGTGCAGTTGCTTGGGCCGGGCGACATTCTCGGGTTTCATGCGCGGATGGTGACGAGGACGGACCCCAAACCTGATGTGGGGGACTTCGAACCCAATTATTTTCCGTCCGTCGAGTTTGCCGACGCCGACTTCGCGTGGCGATTCACTGCAGACGCGGCGACTGCCGCTGGTCTTAAACCGTGGATCACGCTGGTCGTTCTCGTGGCGGAGTCCCGAGGCGATCTCATCAAGCAGGAGTTCCAGGAGGAGCCCCCGGCCGCTGGGAACCTGCCGCGGCTTGTCAAGATCCCGGACCGCAGCGTCCTCCCGAAGCTCGAGCACGCATCGCGCTGGGCACACGTGCACGTTGCGGCGGAGCCTGGTCTCGACAAACCGGCGATCGCGAATGTGTTGCGGGAGTCTCCCGAATCGGCGGTGTGCCGGCTGGTGTGTCCGCGACGCCTTCGCCCTGGCGCGCGCTACGCAGCGTTCGTCGTCCCGACGTTTCGTCTTGGAGTTCTCGCAGGGCGGGGGTTGGATCTGGATCCAACCGTGGACGCACTCACGCTGGCCTGGGACGAGACGACGGCCGGGGATCTTGTCCTTCCTTACTACTATCGCTGGGAATTCCAGACGAGCGTCAGCGGGGATTTCGAGCACCTCGTCCGATTGCTCGAGCCGCGTTCGTTGAAGGGTCTCGGCGTTCGCGACATGAGCTGTGCGACACCCGGATTTGGCGTGGCGGGCGTGGTACAGGAAGGGGCCGCCACCGAAACCAGCCATCTCCAGCTGGAGGGGGCGCTGAAGTCGGTCGATACAAAGTGGACCCAGTGGGGGCGGGATCCCGCGGATCAGCCAGCGGGCCCTGTTCCGGACACCCAACGCGGCCTCGCAGCGCTCATCAAACAGCCTGACACAACCCTCATCACCAATGCGGTTCTGCTTGACGTCGCGCCCACTGCCGTGATCTCGAAAATCTCCGCGAACGCCCTCGCGACTTGCACGGAAGTACGTTTTGTCTGGACCACGTCGGATCCCTTGACGTCGCGCGTCCAGTTTGCCGGCCCGGACGACGCATGGCGCGCCACGAGCGATGCGGCGTTTTCCAAGACGCATGAGCTGACCGTTTCCGGACTGTTGCCGGGCCAGCGGTACCGATTCAAACTCGATGGGCAGAGAAGTGACGGCTCCGTCGCCGAGACGCCGGTCGGCTTTTTCGAGATTCCAGTGCCCGCGGTCGTTCCGCCCGTGTATGGGCGTTGGCACTATGGACGGAAGTTGGGCCTGAATCCGGATGCTCAGGAGAGCTGGATCGACGTGCTCAACCTCGATCCTCGCCACCGCGTCGCCGCCGGACTGGGCGCAGAGGTCGTTCGTCGCCAGCAGGAAGCGCTCATGGCTTCGGCGTGGGACCAACTGGGCGCCATCGACGAAGCCAACGACGTGCTGCGGCGCGCGCAGTTCGGACGCGAGAGCACCAACTGGACTCATCAACGGCTGGGGCAGCTTCCCGCGGAGCAGTTCCTCGGGGCCACCGCCGCAGTTCAGAGACGGGTTGTCGTCAATGATCTGGAAACGGGGGAGCGACTGACGGCGGCAGCCTTCCTGTCCAGCCGCTCCCGCATTCCCGAGTCGGTGATGGATCCGGCGTTCCGGCACATTGCGCGGCCGCGCGGCCCGATCCGGCGCCGACAGAAGGCAGGGCGCAGCACCAACCTCCTCACACGCCTTGCCACGGGTCAGCTGGAGGCTGCCGGGCCACCACCCACGCCGTTGGGTATGGTGCGCCTTTGTGACATCTCCAGAAGCCTGCGCAGTAGCCTGATCCCGACCGTGACGCTCACTGCTGATCCGACCACGGTCGCACCGGGGAACAAGGTGCGACTCACTTGGGCTTCAAGCTATGGGAACTGCGTTGCGTCAGGGGGGTGGACGGGGGCGAAGAAGCCGTCCGGGAGCGAGGTCGTGTTGATACCGAAGCCCGGTCAGACTGGCCCTGGGGCGGTTGTGCCAGAAGTGCGACCAGGAGCGGGATTGATTACCGGTGGAGCGCTCCGTCCACCTCGCCCCGGCGCAAGTGTGCCGGGAGTGCGTCCGAGCGGGGGAGAGGTCACTGGTGGGCAGGCACGACCAACGGGTTTGAACCCAGGTACGCCGATTGTGCGCCCCGGAGCGGGCGTGCTCGCCGGTGGAGCGGTCGATCCCAGTGCCACGCCAGATCCTTTATCGTTGCCCGACATCGTTATGTTCTCGCTGACGTGCAAAGGGCCAGGAGGCACCGCAACCGCGTCTGTTGCCGTTGCCGTGACAGCATCCGGCAGCCCGGGCATCGCACCGCCGATTATGCAACCAACACCGTTTTCGCCCTCCAAATGGTCGTCAGCGAGCCTACGTTTCTGCGACGAAGCCGTGACCTCGGCTCAAGTATCGACGTCGATGGCGAATGCCAAGCCGTTTGCCGGGCTGGCGGGAAAGTACGACCCGGCGGTTTCCGACAAGCGGGTGCGCGGTGCTCTCGACGGATGGCTCGAGGCACCGATCGCGAAACCGCCGCAACCGCCGATCCGCGGTTCGGGTTTCGCCACCGATGTGCGGAACATGGTGTTCCCCCTGCTCGATCCGAAAACGACTTTCGTCGTCCGCGCCAGGAAGCGGCTGCAACTTTCCGCCGAACTGTCGCGCCGTTTCGTGGCGAGCGCACGAGGGGACCCTTTGGACCAGATCATGTCGGCGCCGCATTTTCCGCGGCCGATGTACGAACCCCTGCGGGATATCTCGCATGCGTTGTTGCTGCCTGGCGTCGAGACGGTTCCGCAGAATACGCTCGGGGTGCTCGAGACCAACCGTCGATTCATCGAGTCGTACATGTGTGGGTTGAATCACGAGTTCGCGGGTGAGTTGCTCTGGCGTGAGTACCCGACCGATCAGCGTGGCTCGTACTTCCGGCAGTTCTGGGACGTGAGCGAATATGTCCCGCGCGTACCGGAACTCCAGTCGAGCCTCGAAGAGAAGCTGCGTGATATTGCCCCACTGGTCGAATGGAAGACCAAACGGCTCGGCGCGAACGCTCCTGCATCTAGGGGGCAGGAGTACACGGAATCGATGGTATTGATCATTCGGGGCCAACTGCTGCAGCGATATCCGAATGCCCTGATCTACGCAGTCGATGCCGTCGCCGGGGATGGCGGCAGAAGCGTGCCGGGGCTGGCGGAATATCTGAGATTGGAAGCGGGGACGCTTGATGCAAGCATCGAGCGGTTCCTGGATCGGCCCGAGGTGCGATCGCCACTGCGCGATGCAATGGCGACCGTAGGAATCAACCTTTCGCGCACTGCCGCTATCGCAAACCAGGTGCCAGGCGTTCGATGGGTCATCCGGGACGGTCCCGCGACCTACGAGTTGCATTCCAAGCCAGGGGTTCTACAGGTGTACCGCTCCCAGTCCGAGCGTCCGCGAATCCTGCCGATCTTCAAAGGTTCTCTGCCCCCCGATCTGAGTTTCTTCGGTTTTCCGTTCGCGGTGGCAGACGCGCGCACGGGCGGCACGGGTCTCGGGAAATACTTCGTCCTCGAAGAAAGAGTCGGCGAGCCACGTTTTGGTCTCGACCCGGCATCAACGATCACTCTCGAGACATGGGACGACTTGTCCTGGTCGCACTTTGGACTGGGTGATGCCTACGGCGCCTACCTCGACCAATCGCTCCTGCAGCCTGTACCGAGCGCAGATCCTGAGGATCGGAAGTGGGAAAACAACGCCAGCGCCGCCACTCGTGCGTGGATCACGCTCCAGAGACCCGTCCGCGTGGCCGTTCATGCAACGCAGATGTTGCCTTAGTCTTACTTTGTCAAAAGCGTCCTGTCGCGCGTCTTTGATCTCGACCTCGTCGATCGAGCCGAGCGATCAGCTGGAAGTTACGTTCGTGGCGAAGGGTGGCGATCGAGTTCGACACGTGGTGTTACGCGCGCCGGGCTCCCGCGCGGCATACAATCCGAGGCAAGGACAGGCGGTCTGGCGGCTGAGGAAGTGTTTTTTTTCACCAAGGGGTTTGTCGGCATTGAGGCGCTCGGCAACCAAGAATCCGTAGGCAGTGATACTCAAGCTCGCATGGTGATGGAACCCGCGTCAACCTCGGCCTTCATAGTGACCAGATGCCAACTTCTGCTTGAAGTCCTGGTAGTCCCGCTCGATGCGCCAGCGCATGCGCGCCTGCCCCACCAGGTCCTTCAAGGCGATGTGCTCGGGCAGATTGGAAAGATAGTACTTGAGCGGCTCGGCGTCTCCCGCTGGCCATCCGATCAGCAGCGACTGATCGGGGTGCAGGCGTGCCTTGCCGATGTTGCCTCTGGCATGGCGCACGCGCAAGGCGGAGAACCTGCCGCTGAGAGTCTCGTTGGTGTCCCCGCGCCAGCTAGTGGTCTGAAAGGCGCCCGGGGGCAACCCCAAGGCCAGTTCCTTCAAGCTCACCGGCTGGCGCGTGCAGGTGCGTCGGAGCATTACCGGCGGGCGTCCGCGCCCGCTGTAGCGTTTCGCTTGCAAAGGTTCGAAGCCCGGGGGCTAGACCACCATCGAAGAAATGATGCCCACGACGTAGGGCAAGCCCAGATCGGCCAGGCGCTGACGAAACGCCTGGTCCACCCAGTAGGCCGCATCCGCCAGCACGCAGTACTTTGGTGCGCCTTCGGCCAGCAAGGCTTCCAACTGCTCCAAGGCGATCTGTGTCTTGGTGGCGAAGCTCACCTCGGCGGGTATCCCGGCCTGCTGGCGTCGCTGGGCATCATCCGCCCACGCCTTGGGCAGGTACAGCGGATAGTCCACCGGCACACTGGCTTAGGCGTTGGCCAGCGAGATGCTGACCGCCACCTGGCAGTTGTCCTGTTTGCCGAGCACCCCGCAGTACTGGCGCGAGACCCCCACCGAATGCTTACCCTTCTTCGGAAAGCGGGTGTCGTCGATGATCCAGAACACACGGCCAGACAGGTCCATCTTCGGCACCACCCACTGACTCACCCTGCGCAGCGTCTCGGCAGCCGACCAATGGGCCTTGGCCATGAAGTGATGCAGCGCCTAGTGCCGTGCGCTCGCGTGCAGCCGGTCCATACGCGCAGCCATAGGTTCCACGCACTTGCGCGACAGCGGCAGCATGAGACCGGTGCAGTAGTCATTCAGCCCGGCGTTCCGGTCTACGTGTCCGAGGCCCTCGGTCAGATGCGCCATGCACCGCTCAAATCGGTGTGTCGCACTCGTCGACCCTCTTCCATTAGATGAAGAAGTACGTATAGCGCCTTACATTTATTGATACAGCATGATTAATAAGGCAGGTCCGCGATGAGCGAAATTACAGGTAACGACCACGACCTCTTCGTGAGTTACGCACACTTGGACAACGAACCCAGTGCGCCGGGGGCAGCCGGGTGGGTTGACCTGACAGTAGACAAACTGCAGCACGAGGTGCGACAGCGGCTTGGGCGCCGCGACTTCACGATCTGGACCGACAGGCAACTGGCGGCGAACTACCCGCTTACCGACGAACTGATGCGGGCAATTAGCAGATCCGCCATGCTGCTGGTGGTCATGTCTCCGTCGTATCTTGCGTCCGACTGGTGCACCAAAGAGCGGAGGGCATTTCTCAGTCTCATCAAGGACAGGGTACGGGACGGCTCCGTCTTCCTGATAGAGCACTTGCGGGTTGAGGATTCGAAGGTCCCCGCCGAGTTCCAGGAACTCATAAGACTCTGCTTCTGGGCGCGCGAATCCGAGACGGCCCCCGATTGCCCGTATATCGCCGACCCGCTGGATTCTAGGTTCGTCAGGGCGGTAAGCGGGTTGAGCTATTTGATTAAGAAGCACGTTGAGGGTCTAAGCGCGGTTCGTCAGGGCGTTCCCGGGGCGGCCGCGCAATCCTCGCCCGCCATCTTCGTGGCGCGCTCGACCGATGACCTGGAAGAGCACGAAGAGGAGGTGAAGTCGTCATTGGCGCAAGCGCAGATCAACGTCCTTCCCCGTGTCCGCTATCCGCACGTGGACGAGGTGTCGTTCAAGCAGGCGATGCTAAAGGACCTGTCGCAATGCAAGATGTTCGTGCAGTTGCTCGGCCATTCGCGCGGGCGGGAACTGGATTTTGCCCCCGGCAAACGTCTGTCCCTCTGGCAACACCACATCGCAGCCGAATCAGGGATACGGCGAATGGTATGGCGAGATCGCAACCTGGACTTGTCCGACATCGCAGACATCGAGTATCGGGGCCTGTTGGAGAGTGCACAGGCCTGCGGAATCGAGGAATTCAAGAGTGCGCTGGTCGAGGAATTCTTTCGACAGCCGCAGCCCGCCAACAAGGACTCAGTCGGCGTCATGGCCTTCGTGAACGCCAACCCGGACGATCTGGCGCTGGCCAGGGAAGTCAGCGAGGGCCTGAAACAGTTCGGCGTACATTGCTTTCTGCCGATGACCAAGGGGACGCCAGAAGAGATCCGCAGAGACCTCGAGGAGAATCTCAAGAGTTGCGACGGATTGCTGTTGATCTACGGCAAGACCGGACCAGACTGGATCCGCAGTCAACTGAGACAGAATCGTAAAGCCATCGCACAGAGAGAGCGGCCACTAGCCGCGCTTGCCGTTGTAGAAGGGCCGCCCCCGGAGAAAGACGAAATTCAGGTCGTGGTTCCCGGCCTGGTAACGCTTGACTGTCGCAAAGGTGTCGACTTTCAGGTTTTGCGCCACTTCGTGAACACTCTCATGATCTAGGGGGCGCCATGGCTGAAATGAGCTTCAGTCCCCACCCGTACCCGGGACTGCGACCATTCGATATCGAAGAGTCGGATATCTTCTTCGGCCGCGAGAAGCAGACCGACGAGTTACTGACCAAGCTGCAGCAGCACATGTTCCTAGCAGTGCTCGGACCTTCCGGTTGCGGCAAGTCCTCGCTGGTCCGGGCCGGTATGATCGCTTCGATGAAGGTCGGCATCATGGCGATGGCCGGCAGCCGATGGCATGTCGCCCAGATGCGTCCCGGCAATCATCCGTTCGCGCAGCTTGCCAATGCGCTCGCGGAAGTCGCGCCCATCAATAAGATCACAATCGAACGTCCCGATGCACGGGCATTTCTCGAGGAATCGTTGCGACGCGGTCGGCTGAGCCTGATCGAAGTGGCGGCCGAGACGGGTCTGTGCCAGGGCGCGAATCTATTGTTACTGGTCGATCAGTTTGAAGAGTTGTTCCGCTTCCGGCGCATGGGGAACGAGAATGAGAGCGATGCTTTCGTGCAGCTTCTCCTTGCAAGTGCAGAACATCACGAGCTTGGGATCTACGTAGTGATAACCATGCGGTCAGACTATCTGGGCGATTGCTCCGTATTCCAGGGCTTGCCCGAGGCGATCAACGAGAGCCAGTATCTGGCTCCTCGTCTTACACGCGCTCAATGCGCCGAGGCCATCATCGGCCCAGCTCGAGTGTTCGGCGGCGACGTGGACGATGCCTTGGTCAACCGGCTGCTCAACGATATCAGCCCCGATCCGGACCGTCTGCCGGTGCTGCAGCATGCCCTGATGCGCATGTGGCACCGAGCGCAGGGCGGACATCCGACGTCCCAGAAGATCATACTTCGCCTGGAGGATTACGAGGCCATCGGTAGTCTGGACAATGCATTGTCCTCGCATGCCGACGAGGTGCTCGCCTCATTGTCCACCGGACAGCAACGCATCACGCAGATTATGTTCCGGCGGTTGACCGAGCGAGGGTTGGGAGGACAGTACCCCGATACCCGGGCTCCTACTTCGTTGCGCGAAATCGCCGCAATCGCCAGCATTGGGGTGGATCAGGTAGTGCCGGTCGTGGAGGCATTCCGGAAGTCTGACCGCAGCTTCATCACGCCCCGGGAAGGTGAGCCGCTCGACGCCGAAGCCACGCTAGACATCGGTCACGAGAGCCTGATCAAGCAGTGGAAGTCCCTCAACGCCTGGGCCGAGGCGGAAGCCGAATCGGCAAGGACCTACAAACGCCTTCGCGATACGGCATTGTTGTGGAAAGGCGAGAAGGCCGCGCTCTGGGGAACGCCCGACCTGGAGTGGGCGCTGGAGTGGGAGCAGCGCGAACGTCCCTCCGAGGTCTGGGCCCGCCGCTACTCGAACAAGCCAGATGCCGACGATACGGCCGTTGAATTTTCGCTTGCGTTGTCGTTTCTTCGAGCTAGCGAGGATAAGCAGAAGCGCCTTAGACATGCGACGCAAAGGGCCACGCGGCGCAAGGTACTCCGGCTGCGATGGGCAATTGGTTCTCTGGCTGCAGTGGTTGCTGCTTTAACAGTCGCATTCTATAAAGTATGGGACGACAATTTTTGGCCTCACACCAATTATTACAGTGAAATCGTGAAGATATGGGGTGAACCGCGCGGCATCGGGCACCTCAGCGCGCACCAAGCAGCTTCGCGCTCTTCATCGTACAGAATCACCACACGAGGTAAGAACGGAAAGGTAGTACGGGTCGAGGTGGTCACCGGAAGCAATCGCTTGACGACGCGCCACGGTCTCCACACATACATTCAGTATAACTCTGAGCTATCGAAGATACCTGTCGCATTCGAATACGCTTATGACAGCACCGGCCTCGTCGCCTACGAGTTTGCGCTCGACCATAAGGCAGAGCGTCTGTGGGGCTTCGCCTACTCCCCGTCCCGAGAGAAGACCGTTCGTACGGGTCATTATGTCGGCCCTGATGGCTATCCAAATCGCAAGAAACCGTATGCCGGCAAGTTTGTCGAAATCGAGCATGACGATCGTGGCCGCGAGGTCAGGATCCGTTATCTCACGCTCGGTGGGCGCCCCGTGCGCGGTTCTGATGACGCCTTTGGAGTCCGCAAGAAGTATGACCAGGAGGGCTTTGTCATGGAACTGACTTCGTTGGATCCAGACGGCAAGCCCATGAACGACAAGGTCGGGAACGCGACGCTACGTACCGTCAAGAGAGACGACTTCGGCAATATTTTGGAAGCCTTAGCAATTGACCCGTCGGACAAAACTACGGTCGCCACGAACGAAGGCTGGTCGCAATTCCGTGCCCAAGCCGATTCAGCCGGCCGGGTAACCAAGCAAACGTATTGGAACCCTCCGGGCCAACCAACCCTGCACACTAGCGGATACCATGAAGTCAGGTTCGACTACGATGGGAGAGGCCATGCCATTAAGGAAACGTACTGGAACACGCGGAGCGAGCCTACGGCCAGTACGGATGGTTGCTACGGCACGCAGCGAGAGATCGGCGCGAACGGCACTGTAACCAAGGAGACTTGTATAGGCCCCCAGGGGATGCCGATACGCAATCGACGCGGCTTCTCGACACGGTTGATCGACTCCGACGACGCGCAACAGTTACGGCGGGAGACGTTTCTGGACCCAAGCGGAGTTGCCACCAGTAATGCGGAGGGTTACGCGGGGGTCAGATACGATTATGACGAGCACGGAAATTTCATAGGGCAGACATTTCTTGGAACAGACGGTCGGCCAGTCCTCGGACCAGAGGGATACGCTCAATCCAAACAGACATTCGATGTTCGAGGGAACGTAACGAGCATTACCTATTTCGGGTCGGACGGCGAACGCATCCTCAGAGAAGAAGGGTATGCAAGCGCAACTTTCGAATATGATGACCACGACCTCCTCATTCGATGCGTGTATTTCGGTACCGATGGCAAACGCACGCAGAGCACCGACGGATATGGCGGATGGCTTGCTAGCCATGACGCTGACGGCCGCGAAGTGGAATCGTGGTACATCGACACCGACGACAAGCCGGTGCTTGGCAAGGACGGGTACGCCGGCTGGCGTTCCGACTACGATAAATCCGGCAACAAAATCCGCATGGCTTACTTCGGTATCAGACGTGAACCAGTACTGTCTGGCGACGGCATTCATGCTTGGGAGGCGGCGTATGACCACTTAGGGCGCAGTATTGCGACGAGCTATTTCGGGCTCAATCACAAAAAGAACATTACCCATAAGAACGGGATCGCTGGGTTTCGCTCATCCTATGATGCGAGAGGCAACAATATCAGCACCGAATACATTGACATTGACGGCAATCCCACGGTTCTCGTTGACGGTGATGAAAAGGCAAAGCCATATTCTCGCGTCGAGAAGCGGTACACGGCGCGCAACGAAATACTGGAGGAGGCTTACTTCGGGGTAAGTGGTGAGCCGGTTCTGACTGAACACGGCTGGGCACGTCTTAAGAATGCCTACGACCATCGCGGGAACAAGGTGGAAACGAAGTACTTTCACGTCGACGGCAACCCGACACTGATTTCCGGTGGTTATCACCGCGTCACGCGCATCTACGATGACTGGCGGAATGTCATAGAAATCGCATACTTCGATGTTCGAGGTAGGCCCACGAAAACGAACGAAGGTTTCGCCCGGTTGGAGAAAAGCTACGACGCGTTTGGCCGTCTGGTGAAGCAGTCTCTATACGATGAAGAGGGGAAGCCGGCAGACTTTCGCGGCGAAGGCTTCCACCAAAACATCATCACTCGTGACGAGCGAGGCCGCGAGACCGGACGAGCTTACTTCGACTCGGTCGGTAAGGCGACGCTTCATCGCAATGGCTATCACTCGGAAAAGATTCGCTATGGTAGTCGTGGCGCGGAAGTCGAACGGGCTTACCTCGATTCACAGAACCGGGCGGTGATCGACAAGGAAAGCAACTGCGCAGTCATTCGCAAAGGGTATGATGAAAAAATGAATGAAGTCGAGTGGCAGTGCCTCGGCACAGACAATCGCCCCCGGTTGACGCATGAAGGCTATTCACGGCGGGTGTCGAAGTTCGATGCGAGGAATCTCAAAACGGAAGTACGGCATTTTGGGGCCGATGGCCGGCCAGTCTTGCTTGAGGCTGGTTACGCTTCGTACCGCGTCGACTACGATGTGCTACGCCGTGCAACGGGATGGCATTACTTTGGAATCGACGGCAAGCCTGTATCGACTCGGAAGGTTGGTGATGATAATTTCGGTTATGCGGACTGGAGGATCAAGTTCGACGACTACGGTAATCACACGGAGGACAGGTTCTACGGAGTGGACCATCGACCGATAGTCTCCGGCGAACTTCACCACCGAATGGTGAGGAGGTTCAACAGCAGGCGCCAGCCCACAGAGACGTCGACGTATGACATTGGTGGAGCGCTTGTCATGAACGCTTACCAGTTCGCAAGAGTTCTGCGCAAGTACGACGAGAAGGGAAATCTGCTCGAAATCGCGGCGTATGACCCCGAGGGCAAGCTATCCGAAGCGACGTACGGCTATGCGAGAATAACGTATAGATATGACGCGCGTGGCCATGAAATCGAGGAAGCCTACTGGGGCGCGGACAATCAGCCGAAGTTTCTGCTTCTGGTGGGCGCATCGCGTATGACCATGCGCTATGACAATAGCGACAACATTGTGGAAATGCGCTACTTCCATAATGATGCGATGGTGGGACGGATCGCATTTATGTACGATAGTCGCCGCCAGATAGTAGAAAAGCGCCAGTTTGATGAACGAAATGCTTTGGCCACAGTCGAGAAGTTTTCATACAACGATCGCGGCGAACTCGTACGGAGCTGGTTCGTAGATCCGCATGGCAAGACGACCTCTAACCGGGAGAACTAGCCACGAGTATGGGAGAGGTGGCCCCGCTCGTTGAGACAATTGTGGCGTGGAGAGGAAGTGGGTTGGAAATCCTGAGCCAAGGATGATGTGAGTTTTTCGGCAAACGCACCTTCTCGAGAAGGTGGTTTGTCGTGAAGAAGAGCCGGTTTTCAGTGGAGCAGATTGTGGCCGCCTTGAAGCAGGCGGAGATGGGCATGGCGGTGGCGGACCTGACGCGGCGGCTGGGCATTTCGGAGCAGACCTTCTACCGCTGGAAGAAGCAGTACGCCGGGCTGCAGTCTGACTAGGTGCGCGAACTCAAGCGGTTGCAGGAGGAGAACGCGCGGCTCAAGAGGCTCGTGGCGGAGTTGAGCCTGGACAAGGCCATGCTCCAGGACGTCACGGCAAAAAAGTGGGGCGGCCCGCGCTGAAGCGACCCGTGGTGGATTACCTGGTGAGCCACTATGGGATCCGTAAGCTCCCCCGTCCGGTAGACGACCTGGAAGTAGACTTTCCTGGCAGGAATTGTGTTCCAGGGAGGTGGGATGAAGAAGTCGAGATTCAGCGAAGCGCAGATTGTGGGGATCCTGAAGGAAGGCGAGGCCGGGGTAGCGGTGGCGCTGATCCTTCGTAAACACGGGATCAGCCATGCATCATTCTACAAGTGGAAAGCCAAGTACGGCGGCGCAAGCCTGGCTTAGGTCGCCCCAGTTTGTAGACAGATTTGAACTAGAGAGCCGCTCCTTCTGAGGTCGATCCACCTCTGCTGACCTCCGACCTCTCCACCGCCAACTGCGCCCGTCGCCGCACAAGATCGATGTGCTGCCTGAACACGTAGAGGTTCTCGGAGTACGCGAGTGGCGTCTCGATGCGATGCACTGCGTCGTCGAGCCGTTCGAGGCGAGCGGCGATGTCGCCAAGCTCCCCTGGGGCACGTCGTTCTTCCAGTTCCAGTTCGATCTCCTTCAAGATCGCGTACCAGCGGTAGACGCGTGAGCGGACGCGCCAGCTATAGAGTTGCGGCAGCAGCCTGGCGGCGGGAATCAGCACCACCAGGGCGGGCACCAGCAACACCAACAGGCGGTCGACCAGATTCGCGCCCCAGTATGGAAGGTAGCGCTGAAGCAAGGGCGGGCCGGACTTGTAGTAGCGAGTTGCTTCCGGGCTGAGGGGCAGCTCGGTGTCGTTCGGCGCCGGAAAGGCTCGCAGATCTGAGAACAGTGTCGGAGCAGAATGCACCTCCGCGGCGGCCCGCAGCAGCAGGTACGAGAGAGCGGGATGGAGATCGCTCTTCACGATCAGGTTGGCCGTGGTTCCGAGCATGACGATGTCGCGGTCCGGTGTATTGAGCGCGAGATCGAACACGCCGCGCGGCAGGACGAACTTGCGCAGGTAGAAGAATCTGCGTGCATAGGCCTCGGCGTGTTCGAGACTCATCAGATGCACGCCCTTTGCGGCCAGCATCTCCTGGACGATGGGCGACTGAGGTCCGCCGACGAAGAAGGCGGCATCGATACCGCCGGACAGCATCAAATTGGCGGCTGCCCTGCCACCGATCTTCAGGACCGTGGTCGGCGGTTGCGAGATGCCGGCGGCTTCCAGCATGGTCATGGCGAGCGCGGCGGTGCCGCTGTTCGCCTCGCCGACCGCGATCATCTTGCCTTTGAGCGGGGGCAGGCGATCCAGCGCGCGGTCGCCGCGGTGGAACAACCAGACGATCTCGTTGTACACGCTGCCCAGGGAGGCGAGTCCCTTGATGGTTTCGGGCGGGGCTGCACTGACGACACCGCCTTGAACCAGTGCGACGTCGACCTGCACAGTCGGATCGGCGAGGCGCCGCAGGTTTTCCACGGCACCGCTCGAAGGCCACAACTGCAGGGTGACGCCGTCGCGCGCGAGGATGTCGCGGTACTTCAAAGCTACGGCGTGATAGTTGCCGTCGGCCACGCCGGTCGACATCACGATCCGGCTGGGTGGCGCGGGGCGCATGAGCAGCAGCGTCAGTCCAATGGCCACCATGACCACCAGCGTCGCCGGAACGGCGACGATCAACAGATCGCGATTGAGCCGGCGTTTCCCGATCGCCATGGTGGGTGCGACGGCCGCAACAGGGACGCTTACGCCCCTATGGCTGCAGTGCCGGCTGCTTGTGGTGCAGGAACCACTCGTCGATCACGAAATTTCTTGCGAACCACTCCGTCCCCATCAGTTTGGCGGCGAGGATCCTCTTCAGCCCCTCGGGCAAGTAATCCGTGAACGACTTCGCCTGCCGTGCTCCGAACCGCTCGACCATCTTCGCTTCATAGCCGGCTATCTTCGTGCGACTGTAGTCGCCGTTCGCCGCGATCAACGTCTCCGCCGCAAACATCGCGGACTCGACGGCCGGCCGGATGCCTTCACCGCTCTGCGGATATGCCAACCCGGCGGCATCACCGATCAGCATCGCTCGATCGCCGAGGAACGGTCGCGGCGCGTGGTTGTACAGCAGGTACGCGTGCCCTCCGAGTTTCTCGGGCGTGTCCTGCGGTACTCGGCGGTTCGCCTTGAGCCATCGCACGAACTCGGCAACGTGCTCGGATAGCTTGTGGTTGTCCTCGCGGCCTAGCCCCACATTGAGGTACTCGCCTTTGCGGACCGCCCAGCCGTAGCCTTTGAGGTCCGGGCAGAAGTAGAGCTCGGGCGCATCGCCGACCGCCGCGCAGTCGCGCTTCTGCTCCTCAGTTAGCTTGAACTCGATTTCCTGCGCCGCGACGATGGTTTCGCTCTGACCGAGCTGCGCGCCGATCTGGCGGGCGACAGGGCAGAAATGGCCGCCAGCGCCGACGACGAACTTCGCTTCGATGTTGCCGTTGGCAAGCCAGCCGTCGGCAGTGCGCTCGAGGGTCTTGAGTTGCTGAGGGTCGGTCAGGCGGGCGCCGGAGCGCTTCAGCAGGTATTCGTCGAACTCGAAGCGGCGGATGCCGTAGCTCGCGGGTTCGTCGTAGTGGGTTTCGACGATCTTGCCGCCGATCAATCCGGTGCGGAAGGTGGTGATGGGCTGGATGGTGCGGCCGGCGGAGCGGTAGTCGTCGATGTCGAGTTGCAGTTCCTTCACCACGGCGGGTGTGACCCAGCCGGCGCAGATCTTGTCGCGGGGGAAGGCTTTCTTGTCGAGGACCAGGACGTCGACGCCGGCACGCTTGAGGAGCCAGGCGCAGGTGGAACCGGCGGGGCCGCCGCCGACGATGAGGATTTCGCAGTGGTCCATTCTGGTTGGCGAGGTGAGGCGACTGTGGTTCCCCTCCCTCGGCTTTGCCGGGGGAGGGCTAGGGTGGGGGCGGTGTGGACGTCAGTCTATGTTGGGTCTAGTCGAGCGGTGCGTTGACTGGCTGCCCCCACCCCAGCCCTCCCCCATCTTCGACGGGGGAGGGAGTAGATCGTCGCGTCAGCAAGGGGCAGTGGCTCTGGGCATCGTCAATGCCGATACAAATGCTCGCGAGTCATCGGAATCGAATTGTCCTGCGGCCGCGCGAAGACGATCTGGAACAGTTGCAGCGCACCCATCAGGAACGACGCCTGCGACGCGGCCAGATACATCCGCCACATGCGGACGAAGCGCTCGTCATACATCTTGCGGACTTCATCGATGTTGGCTTCGTAACGAGACAGCCACGCCTGCAGCGTGTGGGCGTAGTGCAGGCGCAGGTTCTCGACGTCGAGCACGGAAAACTGGTGGCCTTCGAGGATCTGCATCATTTCCGCCAGGGTCGCGGGATAGGCGCCGGGGAAGATGCGCTTCTCGGTCCAGGCGTTCATCGGGGCGGGTTTGTTGCGGCCGATGGAGTGGATGAGGCCGCGGCCCTGCGGTTTGAGCACGCGATGGATCACATCGCCCAGCACGGGGTAGTTGTCCACGCCTACGTGCTCGAGCATGCCGACCGACACGAAGACGTCGCATTCGCCCTGCATGGTGCGGTAGTCGTCGAGGACGTATTCGACACGGCCCTCCAGGCCTTCCTGCTTGGCCCGCTCCCGGGCGAACTTCACTTGCTCGGAGGAGATGTTGTAGGCACGCACCGTCACGCCGTAGTTCTGCGCGAAATGTCGGGCGAGGCCGCCCCAGCCGCAGCCGGCTTCGAACACGACCTGGCCGGGGCGCAGTTCGAGCTTGCGGGCCACATGGTCGAGCTTGGCGATCTGCGCCTGCTCGATGGTCATGCCGTGGCGCGGGTAGTAGGCGCAGGTGTACTGCATGCGGGCGTGGTCGAGCCAGAGCTTGTAGAAATCGTTGCCCAGGTCGTAGTGGTGGTGGATGTTTTCCTTGGAACCGGCGAGCGTGTTCGAGCGCGGCTTGTTCATCCAGCGCAGGAAGCGCGCCTTGAGCGACTTGTCGGGCAGGTTGTCCAGGCCGCGGAAGACGTTCTCCAGGAAGGCGACGAGATCGCCTTCGATGTCGATCCGCCCGTCGCTGTAGTCGTCCGCCGGATGCACCTCAGGGTTGACCAGCATGCGCATGAGCGCGCCGCGGTCCTTGATACGCATGGTTGCGACCGATGGGGCGTCGCCGCTCACGATCTCCTCGCCCGTCCAGAGCGCGATCGTGATGGGCGGGTTGCCCGCGGTCTCGAGCAGGCTTTCGACGAGCCGCCGCTCGACCTGCGTCACGCCGCCCCGCGCGATGGCGGCTGCGGACGTCTCTTCCAGTTGAAGGTGGCCTTCCTTGTGGTCCATGGGCTTCCTCCCGGGGAGCAGACCTCATTTTGGCGCAATGCGCCATGGACGCCAACCATTCCGGCAGCATCAGCCGGTCCCGCGAGCGAAAACTACTGGTGAAACGGGGCCTGGACCGCCTGAACGACCGCTTTGGTCACGTCCGCGGTCCGGGCCGATCCGCCCAGGTCGGGGGTGAACAGTCGGGTTGCGGTGACAGTCTCCACCGCGCGCATCAGCCGCTTGGCGGCCCGGAGCTCACCGAGGAACTCGAGCATCATGACCGCCGTCCAGAAGGTCGCGACCGGGTTGGCCACGCCCTTGCCCTCGATATCCCAGGCCGAGCCGTGAATCGGTTCGAACATGCTGGGGAAGCGTCGGCTTGGGTTCAGGTTGGCGGTGGGCGCGATGCCCAGGCTGCCCGAGAGCGCCGCAGCAAGGTCCGACAGGATGTCGGCGTGGAGATTGGTCGCCACCATGACGTCGAGGCTGGCCGGCTTCAGGACCATGCGCTGGGTGGCGGCATCGACGAGGACCTTGTCGGTCTTCACGTCGGGGAAGTCGCGGGCCACCTCGGCGAAGATCTCGTCCCACAGCACCATGCCGTGGCGCTGGGCGTTGGACTTGGTCACCAGGGTCAGGAGCTTGCGGGGGCGCGAGCGGGCCAGCTCGAAGGCGAAGCGGTGGATGCGTTCGACGCCAGCGCGGGTGAAGATCGAGACCTCGGTGGCGATTTCCTCCGGGTGTCCTCGATGCGAACGACCACCCTGGCCGGAGTATTCGCCTTCGGAGTTCTCGCGGACGATGATCCAGTCGATGTCTCCGGGCGACTTCAGCTTCAGCGGCGGGTCGATGCCCGGGAGGATCCGCGTCGGGCGCACGTTCGCGTATTGGTCGAAGCCCTGGCAAATGGCCAGGCGCAGCCCCCACAGCGAGATGTGGTCGGGTACCGCGAGCGAGCCCACGGCGCCGAAGAAGATGGCGTCGAAGGGATTCAATTGCGCGAGGCCGTCTTCCTCCATCATGCGGCCGTGCTTCAGGTAGTAATCGCTGCCCCAGGGGAAGTGGGTGAAGTCGAGGCCGAAGCTGCCGTCGGCCTGGGCGAGAGCTTCGAGCACCTCGACGCCTGCGGCGATGACTTCCTTGCCGATGCCGTCGCCGGGCATCGCGGCGATCTTGTAGCGGTTCATGGGCAGATCACCGGCTTGGAATGCGAAGGAAACGACGAACCCAACCGCATGAAACACGAAGGACACGAAGGTGCACGAAGGAAACCCGAGACCATGACTCCAACCGTCGCCTTCCTTCGTGATCCTTCATGTCCTTCGTGTTGAATGGGGGTACGTCAGAAGTTGACGTTACTCCCACCCTTCAACTTGAGGATCGCCCGCGCATCGTCCGGCGTCGCGATCTCCAATCCGAGTTCCTCGAGAATCCGCCGGATCTTCGAAACCTGATCCGCATTCGTCTTCGCGAGCTGCCCCTTGCCGATCCACAGGCTGTCTTCCAGCCCGACGCGCACGTTGCCGCCCATCACGGCGGACATGGACGCGATGTACATCTGGTTCGCCCCCGCGCCGAGCACGGACCACTGGTATTGGTCACCGAATAGCCGGTCGGCCGTGCGCTTCATGTGCATGACATCTTCCGGATGCGGGCCGATGCCGCCGCGCAGACCGAACACCGACTGGATGAACAGCGGCGGCTTCACGATGCCGCGGTCGAGGAAGTGCGAGGCCGTGTACAGATGACCGATGTCGTAGCACTCGATCTCGAAGCGCGTGTTGTTCGCGCTGCACGATTCGAGGATGTACGCGATGTCCTTGAACGTGTTCTTGAAGATGCGATCGTCGGACCCGGCCAGGTAGGGTTTCTCCCAGTCGTACTTGAAGTCCTTGTAGCGGTTCAGCATCTCGTACAGGCCGAAGTTCATCGAGCCCATGTTGAGAGAGGCCACTTCGGGCTTCAGTTGCAGCGCCGGCTGCAGGCGCTCTTCGATGGCCATGGTCGGAGCGCCGCCGGTGGTGAGGTTGATCACCACGTTCGAGGCGGCTTTGATCTTGGGCAGGAAGCGCCGGAACATGTCCGGATCCTGCGTCGGGCGGCCGTCGTCGGGCATGCGCGCGTGCAGGTGCACGATGGCCGCGCCAGCCTTGGCCGCTCCTATCGCGGCCTCGGCGATCTCGTCGGGCGTGATCGGCAGGTGCGGCGACATCGACGGCGTGTGGATCGCGCCGGTCACGGCGCAGGTGATGATGACTTTGCGTTGGGCGGCCATGGGATTCTCCGTGTAGGGACTACTTGTGTTTCTTGTCCTGATCGCGCTTGTGGGCCACCAGCGCCATCAATCGGCGGTCGCGCCAGGCTTCGCGCGAGGCGTGTTCGCTCTGCGGCATCAGTTTGCGCCGCTGGTCCTCGATGCGGCCCGCGAGGTCCTCGTCCCAGGGGCGATACGTCACGCCCTTCATCATCCCCTGCATGCTGGGGCCGTAGCGCTTGGCGTAGTCGGCCACGCCGCCGGGGGCATTCAGGTCGATGGTCTCGAACGGACCCATGAATGCCCAGCGCAGGCCGAGGCCGTCGCGGATGCATTTGTCGAGGTCTTCGACCGAGACGTATCCCTCGTCCACGAGCCGCCACGATTCCTGGAGGAGGGCGGCCTGCAGTCGGTTCAGGATGAATCCTTCGACTTCCTTCTGCACGAGGATCGGCACCTGGCCGGCGCGCTCGTGCAGTTGGCGCGTGCGCTCCACCACTTCGGGAGACGTGAACGGCGCGGGCGACAGCTCGACCACTGGCACCACGTGAGGCGGATTCACCGGATGCGCGACGAGGCAGCGATGGCGACCGGGCACGTGGCCGGCGAATCGGGACGTCTGGATCGTCGAGGTGGACGAGGCCAGGATGCAATCCGGCCCCGCCAGCTTGTCGAGATCCGTGAAAACCTGCTTCTTCACGTCCTCACGCTCGGAGGTGTTCTCCTGGACGTATGCCGCACCGTCGAGGGCGGCGGCGAGGGTGGCTGCACGCGACACGCGGCCCGCCACGTCCGTGGGCCTTTCGGCCATCAGTCCGAACGAGTGGTACTCGGTCAGGCCATCCTTGATGAGCCCGAGGGCCTGGTCGACGGCGCCCGGTGCGCTGTCCCACATCGAAACGGTGTGGCCCGCGCGGGCGAACACCATGGCCCAGGCGCGGCCGATGAGGCCGGCGCCGATGATTGCGATTTTTTCCATTGAGGCCGTGAGGCGTAAGAGGTGAGGGGTGAGGGGTTGAGCGTGAGGTGTCAGGGGTTAGGCGAGTACTACGGTACTACCCCCTCACGCCTGACGCCTTACCCCTCACGGAGGTTCTCTACCGAAGGACTTCGACGTTGCCGCAGACGGGCATCGACTGGCCACTGATGTGCCGGCCGGCGTCGGAAGCGAGGAACAGCGCCATGTTGGCGATGTCCTGCGCGCTCACCATGACGCGCATGGAGATGTCCGCGACCATGCGTTTCTTCTGTTCTTCGGGGGTGATGCCGAAAGCTGCTGCCTTCGCGGCCACGACGCGGTCGATGCGATCGCCCTCCACCACGCCGGGCTGGATGCAATTCACGCGTACGTGGTCCGGACCCGCTTCCATCGCCAGGCTAGCCGTGAAGCCGACCACGCCCCATTTCGCTGCTGCATAGGGCGAACGCAGGGGAAAACCGAGCCGGCCCGCTGTGGAGGAGAGGTTGATGATGCTGCCGCCGCCGGCGGCCTTGATCATCGGCATGCCCAATCGTGTGCAATAGAACATGCCGTTCAGGTCGATGGCGATGCAGCGTTCCCAGTCGGCCACGCTGATGTCTTCCACCTTGCCGGTGGGGCCGGCGATGCCGGCGTTGTTGATCAGCACGTCCAGTCCGCCGAGGACGCGCTTCACGTCGGTGAAGAGTGCATCCACCTGATCCAGGTCGGAGACGTCGCAGACGGAGCTGGTGATGGCGGGGCGGGCGGCGCGCAGCGCGTCCATCGCCTTGAGGTCCACGTCGCAGATGTGGACGCGGGCGCCGGCGTCGGCGAAGGTTTCCGCCATCGCGCGGCCGATGCCGCCTGCACCGGCGGTGATGAGCACGCGCTTGCCCGGGACCGCGAGATCCAGTTTCATGAAATCTGTCTCCCCTGCTGTCGTTTTTGTGAAGCCTGCGATTCTAGAGCAATCGGGGGTGCTCGACGGTCTTGGGTGGGGCGGGCGGTGGGTTGAGCGGGGCTGCGGCAATGGCACATTGCCCCCTCCCTGACCCTCCCCCAGCTGTGAGCTGGGGGAGGGAAGGTCCCGCTTTGCGCTCCCTCCCTCGGCACAGCCGGGGGAGGGCCGGGGAGGGGGCAACCTCAGTCAGACAGCGCGCTCGCGCTACCCCTTCGCATGCGTCGCACACGGCTCGTCACTGCAGACGAACACCTCGATCGTCACGTGATCGAGCCCCTCCATCCCGGCGAGCAACTCCTTGTAATGCTCTGCCGAGCGCGGCTGATGGGTCACGACGGAGAGGATCAGCGCTCGCTGGTCGCCACCGATGCGCCAGAGCCGCAGATCGGCGACGCGATTGTCGGCGTCGGCTTCGATCCGCCGGACGATCTCGGACTGAAGGCTGCTGTCGTCGGCCGCATCCAGCAGGACATGGCCGGTGCTCTTCAGCAGCCCCCACGCCCACCAGCCGATGAGCACCGAAGCGGCGATGGCCACCGTCGGGTCCAGCCACACCCAGCCGAGCCACTTGCCCGCCGCGAGCGCCACGATCGCCAGCACCGACGTCAGCGCGTCGGCGAGCACGTGCACGTAGGCAGCCCTCAGGTTGTGATCATGGGCATGGTCGTGCTCCCCATCGTGGGCGTGGTCATGTCCATGGTCGTGCCCTGAACCGCCCGAAAGCAGGAGCGCACTGGCGACATTCACCGCCAGACCCAGAATGGCCACGATGATGGCCTCGTTGAACTGGACGGTGATCGGCGTCATCAGCCGCTGCGCGGATTCGATCGCCATCAGTACGGCGACGACGGCGAGCAACAGCGCGCTCGCGAAGCCCGCCAGCGCACTGACCTTGCCGGTGCCGAAGGAGAATCGCTCGCTCGCGGCATGGCGGCGAGCGAACGCATAGGCGTAAGCGGCGATTCCCAGCGCCGCTGCGTGCGACCCCATGTGCCACCCGTCCGCCAGCAGGGCCATCGATCCGGTGAGCCATCCGGCCACGAGCTCCACGACCATGGTGGCCACGGTGAGTGCGAATACGAGCCGCGCCTTCCGTTCGGAGCTCTGGTGCTGATCGGGGAGCGGCGCGCGGCCCTGGCGCCAGCGCTCCAGGGAAGCGTCGCGTTGCATGGATATTGGCCCTGTGAACCTGGATTCTATCGGGACTGGTCCACCGGCGCCTTGCGATGTTCGCGGACGAAAAAAAAGCCGGGCACCCTTGCTGGGCGTCCGGCGCAACATCCGAGGAGGAGAGAGCGCTAAACCTCAGCTCGCCGCGACGCCTGTCTCAACGCTGGGGTAGCGCGAAAGCGGAATCGACGTGCGACACGAATGGAACGGTAACGCCATCCAGTGCGTTATGCAAACAAGTTGCATGAAAGTCCGGAACCCACTGAACCTGCGGACGAAAGGTCGAGATCGACTACACCACAGCTCGAGCTAGCGTCTGGCCGAAGCGCCGCGACGGCCCACCAGCCGGATATGCTTGCGCGGATCGTGGGCCTTGTTGCCCGGCGCGCACTCGGCGCACAGTCCTTTCACCGTCAGGTCCATGCCATGGGGCGTGAAACCGGCGGGCAGGACCGGCGTGTAGCCGGTGCCGAGGTCGTCGAGGCAGATCACGTTCTGGCAGCAGGTGCACTTGAAGTGCGCGTGATTGTGCGAATTGGCCGCTCCCGCAGCATTGAAGCGCCAGACGCGGTCGTCGCCGCTGATCTTGTGAGCGAGTTCCTGAGTCGTCAGCCAGTCGAGCACGCGGTAGACCGTGACCCGGTCGATGCCGGAGGCCTGCGTGAGGCGGCCTTCGATCTCGCCATGCGTGAGTGCGCCCTCGGCCTTGAGCAACGTGGCGAGGATCTCGATGCGGGCGTTGGTGACGCGAGCGCCTGTGGTGCGGATCAATTCCTCCGCAGTGACGCGATAGTTCAGGGCCATGGATGCGGGCGCTCGGGGAAAAAAATGGCGAGGTCATTAGACCACGGCACGGGTGCGACCGACAACGGCTGGTGCAACAAAGTGGCCGTTGCTGCTGAGGCGTCAGGCGTGAGGGGTGAGGCGTCGTAAGCCGTAAGCCGTGAGGCAGTACACCCCTGACCCCTCACGCTTCACGCCTCACCTAAGGAAACAACTACTGCTTCTTGAACCCCCCACGAATCCAGTCGAGGCTCTTCACGCCGTCGGGCGGGCTGATCTGGTCGGGCGAATAGAACTTCACGTTCGTGAGCGTCGCCTTGCCGTCGACGATGCGCACGGTGCCGAGCGGCACGCTCTGCACCGCCTGGTGTCCCTTGCCGAGCGACATGTCGACGATGCCGGCGACGGATTCGAACTTCAGGTACTCGAAGCCCTTGATGAACTCGTCTTCCGAAGGCGCCTTGCCGCCGGCGGCCTTCATGGCCTTCTCATAGGCCGCCTTCGCGCCCAGGAACGCCGTAGCCATGTGGTAGGACGAATACACGGGCAACATCTTGTATTGGTCCTGGTAGACCTTGCGGAACCAGAGGTTCAGTTTCGTCGAAGGCGCGAACGGACCGTTCGGACCGCGGGCGCCGATCATCGTGCCGTCGGGCAGTTGCGCGCCCAGGCGTTCCAGCACCGTCTCGCCGCAGACGATGATGTTGGGCGATTTCTTCAGCAACCCGCGCGGCGCGGCTTGCAGCAAATAGGCTTCCAGGTCGCCGCCCCAGAGCGAGTTCTGGATGATCTCGGCATCGCTGCCGGTGAGTGCGGATATCTCGGTGCCGTATTGACCGGCTCCCAGCTTCGGCGTCATGTTGGTCGCGATCTGCGCCTGCGGCTTCAGGACCTTCATCGCCTCGGTGAAATCGGACCACGCGTCCTGGCCCCAGGCGTAGTTCGGATTCAGGCCCGAGAATACCTTCAGGTTCGGATACATCTCGGCCACGTACCGGGCGACCGCGACGTTCTCCTGGGTGGCCATGGTGGTGGTCCGGAAGACGTACTTGTAGGTGGCTTCCTCGAAGATGCGGTTGGTGGCGCAATCGAACAGCACCGTGATCTTCTTCATCTCTTCCGCCACCGGCGCGACGGCGAGGCAGTCGCCGCTCGAGATGACGCCGATCACCATGTCCACTTCCTGGCGGCTCACGAGGTTGCGGTACTCGGTGACCACCTTGGTCGGGCCGCCGGCCTCGTCCACGTAGACCACCTCGATCGGTCGGCCGCCGAAGCCCTTCTGTTCGTAGCCGGGCACCACGCCGCCCTTGTTGAAGGCTTCCACCAGCGCATCGGCCGCGTTCTTGGCAGGCACGCCGAAGGGGCCTGCGGCGGGACCGGACAGGAAGGTGATGACGCCGATCTTCAGCGGCTTCGTGTCCTGCGCCGCGGCCGGGATGCTGAACAGTGGCCCGGCGACGACACCGAGCAGCGCGGCGAGGGAAAGCAGCAGCCGAATCATGGTGGTCCTCCTGTTGTATTGGTATGGCGAGACCGCACGGCGATGCCGTCGCGGCTGGCGGAGCGGATTATACAAGCGGGGTTTTCCGGTCCGCCCTTCCGATACAATCCGTCGCGATTCCCGCAACGGTCTCGTCCCGATCCACGTTGACCGCGCACCGCGCTTGAAAATCCTCGCTCTCGATACGTCCACCGAGTATTGCTCCGCCGCCCTGTGGATCGACGGCAACGTGCGCCAGTGCCTCGAACACGCGGGCCAGACCCACTCGCAGCGGCTGTTGCCGATGGTGGAAGAGCTCTTGCTGGAAGCAGGGATGTCGATCGGCGGACTCGACGCGATAGCCGCAGCCGTCGGTCCGGGCTCGTTCACCGGCCTGCGCATCGCGACCGCGGTAGCGCAGGGCCTCGCGTTCGGCGCGGATCTGCCGGTGATCCCGGTGGGTACGCTGGAGGCCCTGGCGGCGGGCTGCGAAGCCGAGCACGTCGTGACCGCACTCGATGCGCGCATGGGCGAGCTCTATTTCGCCGCCTATCGATTCGGACCGGGCGCGATCGAAACCGTGATGGGACCGATGCTGGTGGCGCCAGACTCCGTACCGGAGCTCCCTGACGGCGACTGGATCGGTTGCGGCAACGGTTTCGACCGGTTCGGCGAGCGCATCGCACAGCGCCTGCCTCGGGTGAGCATCCGGCACGACCGGCATCCGGAGGCACGCTACGTCGCAACCATCGCCGCGACGCGCTACGCATCGGGTGAACGTCATGCAGCGGAGGCGCTGGTGCCGATCTATGTGCGCGACAAGGTCGCGCTCACCACGGCGGAGCGATGAGCGCGCAGCTCCAGGACATGCCGCGCTTCCGGCCGATGCGGGCAACCGACCTCGAGCGGGTCGTCGCCATCGAGGTGGAGATCTACAGCCACCCGTGGACTTTCGGTAACTTCCGCGATTCGCTCTCGGCCGGATATTCCTGCTGGGTGATGGAGTCCGCAGGCGTCTTGTGCGGTTACGGTGTGCTGATGATGGGCGTGGACGAGGCGCACCTGTTGAACGTCAGCGTCGCCAGGCACCGGCAGGGCGAAGGGCTCGGGCGGCAGTTGCTGGAGTTCTATGTCCAGCGGGCCCGGGAACTGGGCGCTCGCGCGCTGTTTCTCGAGGTACGGCCTTCGAATACCGCGGCGCGTACCTTGTACGCGACCGCCGGATTCCGTGAACTGGCGTTGCGCCGGAACTACTATCCGGCGGAACGAGGGCGCGAGGACGCGATCTTGATGGGTCTGGATCTTTAAAAGCAGATGAGAACTCGCTCGCAGGTTTTTGAAGAACTCGGTCTTGGCCCGGAATGGGTCAGGCGCGACCGTCCGCAACCAGAACCTCGCGAGCCGTTGATGGCCACCGCAGCGGCGTCGGAAACCCCTGCGCTCGCATTTGCACCTCCGGCACAAGGCGCCGACGCGCGCGCTGCCGAGATCCTGCAGATGGACTGGCCTTCGCTGAGGGCGTGTGTCGCCGAGTGCACGGCCTGCCCGCTCGCGCCCGGCCGCACGCAGGCGGTGTTCGGCGTCGGCGACGAAGCCGCGGACTGGCTGTTCGTCGGCGAAGGTCCCGGCGCGGAGGAAGACCAGCGCGGCGAGCCCTTCGTCGGCCAGGCGGGGCGGCTGCTCGACAGCATGCTCGCGGCGATCGGCCTGAAACGCGGCACGGACGTCTACATCGCGAACGTGGTCAAGTGCCGGCCGCCGGGCAATCGCAACCCCGAGCCGCTCGAAGCCGAGCGATGCCGGCCTTTCCTTCAGCGTCAGGTGGACCTGATCCGGCCGAAACTGATCGTGGCACTCGGCAAGGTGCCGGCCACGAACCTGCTGGGCCGGGACGCGACCATCGGTTCGTTGCGGGGCCAGCTGCACGAGTATCGCGGCATTCCGCTGATCGTCACCTATCACCCGGCGTACTTGCTGCGCACCCTGCCCGACAAGGCGAAAGCGTGGGAGGACCTGTGCTTCGCACGCGATACGATGGCGAAGCTCAAGGCCGGCGCCACTTGAGATCGTCCCACCCGCCCCCACTACGGGGGTAGCAGTTTCCCGAGGAGGCTTACCCATGTTCAAACGTCTCGCAACCATCGCCGCGCTCGCCGTGGCCGCCCTGCTGTCCGGTTGCGGCTACAACACCATCCAGTCGCAGGACGAAGAAGTGAAGGCTGCCTGGAGCGAGGTGGTGAACCAGTACCAGCGCCGCGCCGACCTGGTGCCGAACCTCGTCAACACGGTGAAGGGCTTCGCGGAACAGGAGAAGGAGATTCTCCTGGGCGTCACCGAAGCGCGTTCGAAGGTCGGCAGCATCCAGGCCACGCCCGAGCTGGTCAACGATCCGGCCGCGCTCGACAAGTTCATCAAGGCGCAGGGCGAAATGACCTCGGCGCTGTCGCGACTGCTGGTGGTCGCGGAGAACTATCCGCAGCTCAAGTCCGACCAGAACTTCCGTGACCTGCAGGCGCAGCTCGAAGGCACCGAGAACCGGATCACGGTGGCGCGCAACCGCTACATCAAGTCCGTGCAGAGCTACAACACGACGGTGCGGCAATTCCCGGTGAACCTGACCGCGATGGTTTTCGGCTACAAGGAGAAGGCCAACTTCACCGTGGAAAACGAAGCCGCGATCGCCAAGCCGCCGACGGTGGACTTCAGCAAGCCCGCCGCGCCCGCGCCGGCGAAGTAGTTCATGTCCAGGCTCCTCGCGAGCTTCGGCGCGCTGCTGCTGCTCGTCGGACTGGCGCTCGGCGTTCGCGCCGAAGTGCCGGTACCGCCGCTCAAGTCCCCGGTCACGGACCTCACGGGGACGCTGACCGCGGCGGACGTGGGAGCGCTCGAGCAGAAGCTGCTCGCCTTCGAGAAGCGCAAGGGCAGCCAGATCTTCGTGCTGATCGTGCCGACCACGCAGCCGGAGGCGATCGAGCAGTACGCCATCCGCGTGGCCGACGCCTGGAAACCCGGCCGCAAGGGCGTGGACGACGGGGCCCTGCTGGTGGTGGCAAAGGACGACCGGACCCTGCGCATCGATACGCGCTACGGCCTCGAGGGCGTGCTCAACGATGCGATCTCCAAGCGCATCGGCGACGACGTGATCGCGCCGCGCTTCAAGGCCGGCGATTTCGCGGGCGGCATCAATGCCGGCGTGGACTGGATGATCAAGCTGATCGACGGCGAAGCGTTGCCCGCACCCGTGGCGAAACAGCCGGTGCCGGGCGACATGGGCAAACTCGAATCGCTGTTCGTGATCGGCTTCATCCTTGTGGTGGTCGTGGGCGGCATCCTGCGGCGGATCATCGGACGGATTCCGGCGGCGACACTGGTCGGCGGCGCCGCGGGCGTGATCGCCTGGTTCATCGTCGGGGCGCTCGCGGTCGGTGCGATTGCCGCGGTGATCGCGTTCGTCTTCTCGCTCGTGGCCGGCAACAGCGGCCTGCCGATGCGCGGTGGGCGCGGCGGCTGGGGCGGAGGCTTGCCCGGCGGAGGTGGTGGGTGGAGCAGCGGCGGGGGCTGGGGCGGTGGAGGCGGTGGCATGGGCGGGGGCGGTGGCGCCTCCGGTCGGTGGTGACATGAACCTCGGACGCGTCTTCCAGCACCTGTTCACCGGCCGCGGCGCTGTGCGGCGTGCGTTTCCGGATTCGACGCTCGACGCGATCGAGCGCGCGGTCCGCGCAGCGGAGGCGACGCACTCGGGCCAGATCCGCGTGGTCATCGAAGCCTCGCTCGACGGACCTCGCCTGTGGGCGGACGAGACGGCACGCGAGCGCGCCATCGAGATCTTCTCGCTCATGCGCGTGTGGGACACGGAGCACAACAACGGCGTGTTGATCTATCTGCTCATGGCCGATCGCGATGTCGAGATCATCGCGGATCGAGGCATCCACGCGAAGTGCGGCGCGGACGCCTGGGAAGCCGTGTGTCGCGAGATGGAGCAGCATTTCCGCGAAGGGCGCTTCGAAGCCGGGGCACTCGCCGGCATTGGCGCCGTCGGGGGGCACCTCGCCCGGCACTATCCCGGCAGCGGAACGCGCGGCAACGAGTTGCCGGATCGGCCGGTGGTGCTGTAACGAATGGCGGTACCCCGGCGGCTCCTCGTCCTGGTCGGCAGTCCGCGGCGCGCAGGCAACTCGGCCACTCTCGCCCAGGCCGTGCAGCGGGGCGCCGAATCGGCCGGCACTGCGGTTGCGCTGCGCTTCATCGACGACCATGTATCGAGCTTCCTGCGGGATTGCCGCACCTGCCGTCGGCCGGACGGTGAATGCTCGATCGGCGACCGCTTTCGCGAACTGCTGTTCGACGATTTCATTCCGGCCGACGGCGTCGTGTTTGCCTCGCCGGTGTACTGGTACGGATTGTCCGCGCAGACCAAGGCGTTCTTCGATCGCACGTTTTGCTACTACGCGGCGTCGTATCCGGAGTCCGCACGCGTGATCGCCGGCATGTCGCGCAAGCGCATCGGGCTCGTGCTCGCCTCCGAAGAGACGTATGCCGGCGCCTCGCTGGGCATCGAGCACCAGGTCCAGGAGTATTCCCGTTACACGCACTCCGACTTCGTCGGTGTCGTTCGCGGCGTAGGCAACAGTCGTGGCGAAGTCGGGCGCGATCCGGAAACGCCGGTGCTGGAGGCCGAGAAGCTGGGCCGCACCTTCTTCGAGCGGAAGTTCTCCGACTACCGCATCGATACGCCACGCAGCGGGAAAGTCTGGGGCGCTTGACTGTCCGGTAGCACGGACTCATGCATCGATCGCGCGTCGTTGCCGACCGACGACATGGCCTTTCGGACAATAGACGTGCTCTCAGTGCTTCGCTAGGCTGGGTTCGAGCGCGCACGATTGGCCGCAGCGATCGCGCAAACCAGCGTGGATCGCGCAACGAGTCCGCGTGGCGCCGGCTCGCGCATCCACGAACGTGCGAACGGCACCGGTCGCTGCATTCGTGATCGCACATGACGGGAGAGAAACATGAATGCCTCCATTCGCAGAGTCGCCGCGCTTTGGCTGTTCCTCCTGGCCTGGATGGGGACATCCGTTCCGCTCCACGCTGCAGACTTCGAAGTCGACGTCCACTTCCACATCAACACGCAGCGCTATACCTACGACCAGATCGTGAAGTGGCTGCAGACGAACATCGAGGCGGCGGAGTCGCTCTACAGCAACGGCCCCGCGCTGGACATCCACCCGACCTTCGTCCAGGAGAACCATCCGAAGATCGAGGTGCGGACCGATGCCAATGGAAAGAAATTCAGCTACATCGGGTTCGACAACGCGCCGGATCTCGAGAAATTCCTGGACGACAACTTCGACAACCAGGCGCGCACCAGGACCGAAGGGCACCTCACGGTGCTGGTGGTCGACGAAGTCGTGAAGAATGAAGCCAAGGACAAAGGCCTGTGCGGGCGCGCAACTTTCCCTCACTGGGTCAATCCCTTCAGCCGCAAGCGCGGCATCATCATGGCGACGTGCAACGCGGTAGCGGCCAAGCCCGGGGACCTGGTCGAGAAGTATCTCTTCGCGCACGAGATCGGCCACTTCTTCTCGCTGAAGCACACGTTCGAGCCCTACGTGAATTTCAATCCGCTCAGCGGTTCCAACTGCAACAAGGATTTCGGCAATCACATCAAGTGCAATTCCTGCCAGGGCCAGGCGAAACCCAACTCGGACGGCGATCTGCGTTTCTGCGACGGGACCTCCAACGTGATGGACTACTGCTCGTCCAACGTGGGGCAGGAGATCCTCAACGCGTGCCAGCTCAACCGCGCCGCCCGGCAGCGCGAGCGCTACCAGACGAGCGACGGCAAGACCGACTATCAGGCGATGGCGGGGCTTCGCGGCGAGGGCGCGTGCGAGGCCGACGCGGATTGCGAGGTGGACGAGTTCTGTACCGCCGGGATACCGAACCTCGAACGCAACATCTGCAAGCCGAAGATGGACCGTGGTTCACCCTGCACCACCAAGCGCCAGTGCGCGTCCGACCGCTGCAGTTGGGCCGTCTGCGCCGACCCGGACGAATGCCGGGCCGATGCCGACTGCGCCTCCGGCAACTACTGCGGTGATCCGATTTCGGGCAAGCGGACGTGCAAGGTGCGGCTGGCGGACGGGGCCTTGTGCACCAAGGACGAACAGTGCCAGGCGGGGCGTTGCAAGACCGGATTCTGCTCGGCGGCCGCATCGGCTTCGATGGGGGAAAGCTGTCGCTTCGACGACGAGTGCCGGGTCGGCAAGTGCAACGCCGCCGTGGGCGGTGCGACCAAGGGAACTTGCGTGTGCGACAAGGACGCCGATTGCGGCGCCGGCAAGTGGTGCGATGGCGGGGTCGACACGAAGGTGAACGCGTGCCGGACGAAGCTCAACAAGGGGCAGAGCTGCGGCAAGGCGGGCTCGGTGGGCAACGACCACAAGTGCAAATCGGGCGAGTGCTCCGGTTTCCCGAAGTACGAGTGCAAGTAGCGCCCGCTCGGAGCGGTCTCAGGTGCCCGGAGGTCTGTCCGACGCCGGGCTGTCCTGGTCGTGCCCGTGCCGGCGCCAGATGATCGTCATGCTGCCCGCCAGGAACAGGCCGAAGGCCACGATGATCGAATTCAGCGGCATCTCGATCTTGAGCATCAGCGCGTAGCCGCCCAGCAGCACCAGGATGCTGAGGTTCTCGTTGAAGTTCTGTACCGCGATCGAGTGGCCCGCGCCCATCAACAGGTGCCCGCGGTGCTGGAGCAGCGCATTCATCGGCACCACGAAATAGCCGCCCATCGCGCCCGCCAGCGTCAACATCACGATGGCGATGCGCCAGTCCGTGATGAACACCATCGACGTCACCAGCAATCCCATGGCGATTCCGACCGGCAGCACGCGCACGGCGCGATCGAGTTGCACCGTCTTTGCGGCAGCGACCGACCCGATGGCGATGCCTACGGCCACGACCGCGGTCAGTTGCGTCGCTTTCTCGAGACTGAAGTTCAAGGCAAGTGCCGCCCATAGGAGCACGATCAGCCGAAGCGTGGCGCCGGCGCCCCAGAACAGGGTCGTGACGGCGAGCGACACCTGCCCCAGCGGATCCCGCCACAACAGCTTGAAGCTGTGCCAGAAGTCGTGCAGCAGGAACAACGGATCGCGGCGCGGCAGCTTGTGGTCGAAGGCGACTCGCGGGATGTAGAGATTGATCGTCGCCGCGAGCAGGTACAGGGCGAGGATCACGAAGATGGCCACTTCCGGTGCGGTGTCGAGACGAGGGATATCGCCCAGCATGCTGAAGCGGCCGAACATCCAGTCCGAGAAGCCGTCGCCCACCATGATGCCGCCGATGATGGCGCCGAGGATGATGGAGGCCACGGTGAGGCCTTCCATCCAGCCGTTGGCGAGCACGAGTTTCTCGCGCGGCAGGAGTTCGGTGAGGATGCCGTACTTCGCGGGCGAGTACATGGCGGCGCCGATGCCGACGATCCCGTAGGCGTAGAGCGGCTGCAGTCCGGCGAGCATGGCGAGACAGCCGGCGATCTTCACGGCGTTGCTCACCAGCATCACCCGACCCTTCGGCAGGGAATCGGCGAAGGGGCCGACGAAGGGTGCCAGGACGATGTAGGCGAAGACGAAGAACTGCTGCAGGACCGGCGTGTGCCAGTCGGGAGCGCTCAAGTTCTTTAGGAGAGCGATGGCCGCGAACAGCAGCGCGTTGTCGGCGAGCGCGGAAAAGAACTGCGCCGCGAGGATGATGTAGAAACCGCGGGTCATTCGTCCGTCGTGACGGTTCTCAGCATTGTGTCGTGGCGCATCGCGGCCGTGCGCAGGCGGTGGCTTTATACCATGAATGCAATGCGGAAAAACCGTCGTCCCGGCGCGCGAACGTGCCGCGGCGCGCTATAGAATCGACCCTGATTCCCGAGCCCGGCCGCACCCTTCCCCCATGTCCCGCCCGATCCGCGCCACGATCGACCTCACGGCATTCGCGCACAACCTTAAGGTGGCGCGCGGCCATGCCGGTGAGGCGCGCGTGCTGGCGGTGCTCAAGGCCGACGCCTACGGTCACGGGCTGGAGCGTGTGTTGCCGGCAGCGCGTTTCGCGGACGGCGTCGCGGTGCTGGAGCTCGAAGCGGCCGCGCGCGTGCGCGATTCGGGGTTCGCCGGGCCCGTAGTGCTGCTCGAAGGGTGCTTCGAGGCCCGGGAACTGGTGGAGGCGTCGCAGCTGGATCTGACGCCGGTGGTGCATTCCGTGGAACAGCTCGATGCGTTGCTGGCCGCGAAGATCGAGCGACCGATCGACGTCTGGGTGAAGCTGAACAGCGGCATGAACCGGCTCGGATTCCGGACATCGGCCTTCAAGACGGCGCTGGATCGCCTCGACGCGTCGGATCGCGTGCGGCAAGTCACGGCGATGACGCACTTCGCCAATGCGGACGATGGTCGGGGCGTCGAGGAGCAGACGGCACTTCTGAGCGAGGCAGGCGGGCTCGGCCGGCCCATGTCGCTCGCGAACTCTGCCGCGTTGTTCCGGCATCCCGAAGCCCGCGGTCAGTGGGTTCGCCCCGGCATCGTCCTCTACGGCGCGACGCCGTTCGCCGACGAGAGCGCGGAGGCGCTCGGGCTGCGACCGGTGATGACCCTCGAATCGCGAGTGATCGCGGTGCAGGAACTGGCGGCCGGCGAATCCGTCGGCTACGGCTGGAGTTTCCGGGCGCCGCAACCGATGCGCATCGGTGTGGTCGCGTGCGGCTATGCGGACGGCTATCCGCGTCATGCGCCGACCGGAACGCCGGTGTCGGTCGCAGGGGTGCGCACGTACACGGTGGGCCGGGTATCCATGGACATGCTGTGCGTCGACCTCACGCGAGTGCCGGGTGCCGGCGTCGGTGCCGCGGTCGAATTGTGGGGCCGCGACGTACCGGTGGACGAGGTGGCGGTGCCCGCCGGCACCGTCGGCTACGAGCTGCTTTGCGCCCTTGCGCCGCGAGTGCCGGTGCTCGTGCGAGGACTCGACGCGCCGGCTGCCTGACCCTTCTTCGGTTCCGGCGGACCGGCGAGCTGGTTCAGCAGGTGCGACTCGCGTTTGTAGAAGCCTTCGGTGTGAAAGGTTTCCGGCAGCTGGTAGAGCTCGTAGTCGAGGTGGTGGCAGAGTTCGTGGAGCAGGGTGCGCAGGAACGTGCGCGGCGCGACCACTTTCTGTTTCTGGGCGGTGCGCATCCACAGTTCCACGACAGCGCGCTTGCCTTCGTCCTCCGGCAGGTACATGCCGTGCAGTTCACCCCAGTCGCCGCTCGGCCGCGTGGCGTAGACCTTAACCCGCAACGATGGCACGCTGAAGCGCGTGGTGAGGTCGTCGAGCAGCCGCTGGCAGGCGCGCTGGACCTCGGTCTCGCGGTCTGCATCCAGGCCCGCGGAGATGGCGGCGATGACGGGCGCCGTGTCTTCCCCGGGCGGCAGCGGCAGTTCGACGATCGCGTCGCTGCGGTCGTAGATGCGCTTGCGCTTGGCGGTGAGGCGATCGTAGTAGGAAAAGGGCACGCGAACTCCGGGACGTCCGACTAAACGGAGTGTGCAGCGCTCGTTCGTATCTGGGAAGCCGGACTCGCATTCGACGCGATGCGATAATCGCAACCCGTGGCAAAACCCAAGACGATCTACACGTGCACCGAATGCGGTGGCGAATCCCTCAAGTGGCAGGGGCAGTGCCCGCATTGCAGCCTCTGGAACACGCTGGTGGAGAGCGTGGCCGAGAAGGCCCCGGCGCGCTACCAGGGGCTCGCGCAGACGAGCAAGGTGGCACGGCTGGCGGAAGTGACGGCGGAAGAGACCCCGCGTCGCTCGACCGGCATCGCCGAACTCGACCGGGTGCTGGGCGGCGGGCTCGTCCACGGTGCGGTGGTGTTGCTCGGCGGCGACCCCGGCATCGGGAAATCGACGCTGCTGCTGCAGGCGCTCGCGACGATGGCGCGCGATTGCCAGGCGCTGTACGTGAGCGGCGAGGAGTCCGCGCAACAGGTGGCGTTGCGAACGCGCCGTCTGGGACTGGAAGCGACCGAACTCGACATGCTGGCCGAGATCCAGCTGGAGCGGATCCTGGCCACCCTGGAAGGCCGCAAACCGGACGTAGCGGTGATCGATTCGATCCAGACCGTGTATTCCGAAGCCCTGCAATCGGCGCCCGGCAGCGTGGCCCAGGTGCGGGAGTGCGCAGCGCAACTGACCCGGTTCGCGAAATCGAGCGGCACCGCGTTGCTGCTGGTCGGGCACGTCACCAAGGAAGGTGCGCTGGCCGGTCCGCGCGTGCTCGAGCACATGGTGGACTGCGTGCTGTACTTCGAAGGCGACACGCATTCGAGCTTTCGCCTCGTGCGCGCCATCAAGAACCGGTTCGGCGCGGTCAACGAGCTGGGCGTGTTCGCCATGACCGACAAGGGCCTGCGCGGGGTATCCAATCCGTCCGCGCTGTTCCTCTCGCAGCACGGTACCGAGGTGCCCGGCTCGTGCGTGATGGTCACGCAGGAAGGCACGCGGCCGCTGCTGGTGGAGATCCAGGCCCTGGTGGACGAGGCCCATGCGCCGAACCCGCGGCGACTCTCGGTCGGTCTCGAACAGAACCGCCTGGCGATGCTGCTCGCGGTGCTGCATCGGCACGCCGGCATCGCGGCCTTCGACCAGGATGTGTTCGTGAACGCGGTGGGCGGCGTGAAGATCGACGAGCCGGCGGCGGATCTGCCGGTACTGCTCGCGATCGTCTCGTCGCTGCGCGGCAAGCCGTTGCCCGCGAAGCTGGTGGCCTTCGGCGAGATCGGGCTCGCGGGCGAAGTGCGGCCCGTGCAGCGCGGTCAGGAACGGTTGAAGGAGGCTGCGAAGCTTGGCTTCACGCGGGCGATCGTGCCCCGGGCGAACATGCCCAAGTCCCCGATCGACGGCATCGAGGTGACCGCGGTGGAGCGCGTCGAGGAGGCCGTGGCTGCCCTGCGCGGGTAACCGTCACCCGATACGGGCGACGTCGCGTTCAGTGCAGCAGCAGGTAGGCGGCGATCGTCGCCGAGAGACCGGCGACGGCCCAGAGCCAGGGCGCGACCGTCGTGTGGCGCGTCGGGTGAGGGATGGTCGCGGTGGCTTTCGCCGCGGCGGCCTCGCGCTGGGCGGCAGCCGCTTTCGCCCGTGCTTCGAGGTCGTTCGAGACACCCGAGAGCGTGGCGAGCCGCATGGTCGCCTCGGTGGAATCGAAGGCCTCGGAGACGCTGAAGCTCGGTGTCGTCGTCACGGCCTTCAGGGGAATCTCTTCCGTGGTGTCCTGGTCGTCCTCGCCCGAGAGGGATGAGAGCTTGTCTTCGTGGCGCGTCTCGGTCGTCGGGATTTCGGCCGCGAGGCGGGCGGATTCGCGCAACCGTGCGAGCATCTGGCGTTCGAGGTCACCGGAGTTGCCGGCCTGCAGGCTCGCGCGCAGGTCATCGGCCAGCTCGCGTGCGCTCTGGTAGCGGGCTTCCGGCACCTTCGCCAGGGCCTTGGCGACGATGAAGTCGAGGATCTTGGGAATGCTCGCCTTGATGGAACTCGGGGCCGGTGCATTGGCGTTCATCGTCTGGAACATGACGCCGTGGACGGTATCCGCCTGGAACGGCGCCTGGCCGGTCAGCATCTCGTAGAGCACCACGCCCAGGGAGAAGATGTCGCTGCGCGGATCGGCGCGCTTGCCGGCCACCTGTTCCGGCGACATGTAGCGGGGCGAGCCCATGATCATGCCGGTCATCGTCTTCAGCTCGGAGCTGCGCATGCGCGCGATGCCGAAGTCGGTGATCTTGGCGAGCCCTTCCTTGTTCAGCATGATGTTGGTGGGCTTGATGTCGCGATGGACGACGCCGCGGCCGTGCGCATAGGCGAGCCCGTCCGCCACCTGCGCCGCGATGTTCACCGCCTCGTCCAGCGAAACGCAGGTGCGCTCGGACAGGATCGAGCGCAGTTCGCGTCCTTCGAGGTACTCCATCGCCATGTAGGCCACGCGGTCGGTCTTGCCGATGTCGTAGATGACGACGATGCTGGGGTGATTGAGTCCGCCGGCGGCCTTGGCCTCCTGGTAGAAGCGGGCCTCGTACTCGGCCAGGTCTTCCTTGGGCAGGTTCAGGTTGACCGTCTTGATGGCGACCAGCCGGTCGAGCAGTGGATCGTGGGCCTTGAACACCGTGCCCATGGCGCCTTCGCCCAGCCTTACCAGCACCTCGTAGCGGCCGAGGTGGGTGGTGGCGGGCGGATTCAGGGCCTGGACCGTGCTCACGGCGAGCCCAGCTTGACGCTGCGGAAGACGGGGCCCCAGATGGGATGCCCGGCCTCGGCCGCGGTCAGGTCGAAGCGCGGATCGATCTCGAAGGCCTGCTTGAACTCCTCGCGGCACTGGATCTCGCGGCTGGAGACGCAGTTGATGAACGCGAGGTACTTGTGCGCGGTGACGCGGTCGGCCTTGGCGCGCAGGCCTTCGTCCAGCGCGCCCTTGATCTTGCGCCCGGCCTGGCGGTAGTTGCCGTCCTCGTAGTCCCGGATGCCTTCGTCCAGCAGCGACTTGCCCTCGTCCTTCACGAACGGATTGGGCACGTCCTTGAACGGACCGCTGGCGCACCCTGCCGCGAGCAGGACGATGAGGCAGAAGCTCAGCCGAAGGGCGGTGCGGATCATGGATTCGGGCGGATCAGAATTTGTGCTTGACCCGGATGCGCTGGCCGGGTGCCAGTTCGACCGTCTCGGTGTACGAGGGAAAGCCCGGATTGCGGATCTCGATGTCGGCCTTGCCCGCGATCACCTCCACCACGTTCACCGGCGGCGTGACTCCGAGCTTGTTCCCGTTCACGAAAACCTCTCCCCAGGGGGTTACGGCGAACGCAATAACTGCTTTTTCGGCATTCGCGGCATCGCCTTGAGCCGGATTCGCGGCTGCCGGCTGCGCCGGCGGGGGGGACGGTGCCGGCGCCGGCTCCGGTCGGCTGGCGATCCGGGCGGATTCGGTGCTCGTCACCTCGGTGGTGCGCTTGCGGGCGGCACGCGGTTCCCGGGTCTCCGGCGCCGGATCCGGCGGCATCACGATCAGCTCGTCCAGTTCGACCATCTTCCGGATCACCGGCTTATGCGGTGCGGATGGCGCCGGCGCCGGGGCAGCGATCTTCGCAACGCCGGTTTCGACCGGGCCTTCGGCGGAATCCGTGCGCCGATCGGATATCACCACGGCGGCCGCCAGCACGAGCACCGAAATCAGCGCGGCGACGTAGGCTGCCCGGGCGTTGGCCCACCAGGGATGACGGCGGACTTCGACGGCGTGGACGGGTGCCGCATCCGGCGATGCCTTGGCTGGTTCCGTGGAAACGGTCTCCGGGTCGGGGTGGGCCGAGCCGGACTTGCCGGCGATGTGGTCCGGCACCCGGACTCCCACCTCGTAGATCTCGTGTTCACGGACGTGCTTGTCGGTGCGCGAACCGCGGTAGGAGAAGAGCTGGGCGTAGCCCTCCGAGATGTGCGACACCACCTCGAAGTAGGAGCGCGATACGAGGACCTGGCCGCGGTCGGCGAAGCTCATCACCCTCTGGGCGACGTTGATGCCGTCGCCGATGATGTTGGGTTGGTGGTTCAGGTCCTTCACGAGCCTTACCGGACCGAGATTCAGGCCGATGCGGACTTCCAGCACCAGGCCGCCGGGCAGCGGCCGCTTGAAGGCTTCACGCAGGTTCATGGCGACGAACAGCGCGTCTTCCGGATCGCCGAGGAAGTTGACGGCCGCGCCGTCCCCCGTGTCGAGGATGATGCGGTCGTTCGGCGCGATGTCGTGGATCGAATCCGCGATCAGCGCGTTGAAGCGCTCCTTCAGCAGGATCTGTTCGGAGACCGGCTTGCGCGAGTACTCGATGATGTCCAGGAACAGGACGCTGCAGATGAACGTCCGGTTGGTGCGGTCGAGAATCGTCGCACTCGGTGGCGCGGAAGCGGTCGTCAGAGGCTCGTTCATGCGCGCCATGTCGGCACCAGGTTTTTCAGATTAATCATCGGGTAACTGCGGGTTTTTCAGCCTGATCCGTAGCTCTGCCGCCTGGGTTCCGTACGGCTGTGGTTCGCTCGCGGCCGGTCGGGGACCTGCTCTATGATTCGGAGCCCGAAACGGCGCTGGGTGCCCCGGCCTGCCACGCCAGGCTGCACGGTTTTGCGGCCGGCCATTTCAAAACATCCGTGAATCAGGGGATTAGGACTGCCATGCGGCGCCAAAACGGCTACCAGGAAGGACTCGACAAGACGGCAGCAAATTACGTGCCCCTGAGTCCGATCTCGTTCCTCGCCCGCGCCGCCGACGTCTATCCGGACCGGACGGCCGTCATCCACGGCGATTGGCGGCTCACCTGGCGGGAAGTGCACGAGCGCAGCCGCCGGCTCGCGTCCGCCCTGGTCCGCCGCGGCATCGGCGAGGGCGACACGGTGGCCGTGATGGCTGCGAATACGCCGCAGATGGTGGAGGCGCATTTCGGCATCCCGATGACCGGGGCCGTGCTCAATACCCTGAACACGCGACTGGACGCAGCGGCGCTCGCGTTCCAGCTCGACCACGGCGAAGCGAAGATCCTGCTCACGGACCGCGAGTTCTCCGAGGTCATGGTGGCGGCGCTCGCCATGGCGAAGAACAAGCCGGTGGTCATCGACATCGACGATCCGCTGGCCCAGGGCGGACGGCTGATCGGGGAGACGGACTACGAGGCCTTCCTTGCCAGCGGGGATGCGGGCTACGTGTCGAACGCACCCCGCGACGAATGGGATGCGATCGCTCTCTCGTACACCTCCGGGACGACGGGCAATCCGAAGGGCGTGGTGACCCACCATCGCGGCGCCTATCTGAACGCGGTCGGCAACGCAGTGACATGGGCGATGCCGCATTTCCCCGTCTATCTGTGGACGTTGCCGATGTTCCACTGCAACGGCTGGTGCTTCCCGTGGACGCTCGCGCTGATGGCGGGCACGAACGTGTGCCTGCGGCGAGTGGAAGCGAAGGCGATCCTCGATGCGATCCGTGACCACCGCGTGACCCACTACTGCGGTGCGCCGATCGTGCACAACCTGCTGATCAATGCGCCGGCCGCGTGGAAGGAAGGCATCGCCCACAAGGTTTCGGGGCTGGTGGCGGCTGCATCGCCGCCCGCGGCGATGATCGAGGGCATGGAGCGCCTGGGCTTCGACATCACCCACGTGTACGGCCTCACGGAGGTCTACGGGCCAGCGTCGGTGTGCGCCAAGCAGCCCGAATGGGACGACCTGCTGCTCGAGGAACGGGTGCAACTCAACGCGCGACAGGGCGTGCGCTATCCGTTGCAGGAAGGCATGGGGGTGTTCGACCCGGAGACGATGCAGCCGGTGCCGCGCGATGGCGAGACCATGGGCGAGATCTTCTTCCGCGGCAACATCACGATGAAGGGTTACCTCAAGAATCCCGCGGCGACGGAGGAAGCCTTCGCCGGCGGGTGGTACCACACGGGCGACCTTGCTGTGGCGTATCCCGACGGGTACGTGAAGATCAAGGACCGCTCCAAGGACATCATCATCTCGGGCGGCGAGAACATTTCCTCGATCGAGGTCGAGGACGTGCTCTATCGCCACCCGGCTGTGCTCGAGGCTGCGGTGGTGGCGCAGTCGGACGAGAAGTGGGGCGAGACGCCCTGCGCCTTCGTCACCTTGCGCGAAGGTGCACAAGCCACGGAGCAGGAGATCATCGAGTTCTGCCGCGCGCGGCTCGCGCACTACAAGGCGCCGCGACGCGTCGTGTTCGGTCCGCTGCTGAAAACTTCCACGGGCAAGATCCAGAAGAATCTCCTGAGGGACCGGCTGCGCTAGAATTCCGCCTCTTTCGGCAACCCTGAAGGCCCGCTTCCATGAAGATTCTCGTGCCCGTCAAGCGGGTGGTGGACTACAACGTCAAGGTGCGCGTCAAGGCCGACGGCACCGGGGTGGAGACCGCCAACGTCAAGATGTCCATGAACCCGTTCGACGAGATCGCGGTGGAGGAGGCGGTGCGCTTGAAGGAAGCCGGGGTGGCCACGGAAATCATCGCCGTCTCGATCGGGGTCGCGCAGTGCCAGGAAACGCTGCGTACCGCGCTCGCCATCGGCGCTGACCGGGCGATCCTGGTCGAAACGCCCCTGGAGACCCAGCCGCTGGGCGTGGCGAAAGTACTCAAGGCCCTGGTGGACAAGGAGCAACCGAAGCTCGTCATCCTCGGCAAGCAGGCGATCGATGACGATGCCAACCAGACCGGCCAGATGCTCGCCGCGCTGCTGGGCTGGCCGCAGGCGACCTTCGCCTCGAAAGTGAAGGTCGAAGGCGAAGGCGTCCAGGTCACGCGCGAGATCGATGGCGGACTCGAGACCATCGCGATCAAGTTGCCCGCCGTCGTGACGACCGATCTGCGCCTCAACGAACCGCGCTACGTGACGCTGCCCAACATCATGAAGGCGAAGAAGAAGACGCTCGACACGTTCACGCCGGATGCGCTCGGGGTCGACTTCAAGCCGCGGCTGACGACCGTGAAGGTGGTCGAACCCGCCAAGCGCGGTGCTGGCAAACAGGTCGCAAGCGTTGCCGAACTGGTCGACAAACTGAAAAACGAAGTGAAGGTGATCTAGCATGAAACTACCCCCACGCTCCCTGCAGTCGCTGCCCCCCGAGGGGGCCGCGTCAGTGTCTTGGGACGGCCCGGCGACACTGACATGACCATCCTCGTCATCGCGGAACACGACAACGCGAAACTGAAGCCAGCGGTCCTGAACACGATCGCGGCCGCGCTGAAGATCGGCGGCGACCTCCACGTGCTCGTCGCGGGCAGTCAATGCGGTGCGGTTGCCCAGGCGGCGGCTGCGATCCCCGGCGTGGCGAAAGTGCTCGTGGCCGACCACGACAGCTATCGCGATCAGCTGGCCGAGAATCTCGCCGCGCTCGCGGTCAAGCTCGGCAAGTCCTACTCGCACGTGCTGGCGCCGGCGACGGCCTTCGGCAAGAACGTGCTCCCGCGCGTCGCGGCCTTGCTCGACGTGGCGCAGATCTCCGACATCATGGCCGTGGAGTCGCCGGACACGTTCGTGCGGCCGATCTACGCGGGCAATGCGATGGCGACCGTCCGCTCGTCCGACGCGATCAAGGTCATCACCGTTCGCGCCACCGGCTTCGATGCCGCGCCCGCAAGTGGCGGTTCGGCCGCGGTAGAAGCGATCGCCGCCGAGGCGGACACCGGGCTGTCGAAACTCGTCGGGCAGGAACTCACGAAGTCCGCTCGTCCCGAGCTGACGGCTGCGCGCATCATCGTCTCCGGTGGTCGCGGCATGGGCAACGGAGAGAATTTCGCCATCCTCGAGAAGCTCGCGGACAAGCTCGGTGCGGCGGTAGGTGCCTCACGCGCGGCGGTGGACGCCGGTTTCGTCCCGAACGACTACCAGGTGGGCCAGACCGGCAAGATCGTCGCGCCCGAGCTGTACATCGCCGTCGGCATTTCCGGAGCCATCCAGCACCTCGCCGGGATGAAGGACAGCAAGGTGATCGTCGCCATCAACAAGGACGCCGAAGCGCCCATCACGCAGGTGGCGAATTACTGGCTGGTGGCCGATCTGTTCCAGGCGGTGCCCGAACTGACCGAAGCGCTCGGCTGATGCCGACCACGCAAACGCCCTTCACGGAGCCACACCATGTCCAGCTACAGCGCCCCGATCCGCGACATGAAGTTCGTGCTGAAGGAGATGGTCGATCTCGACGCCATCACCGCCCTGCCCGGATGCGAAGAGGTCTCGCCGGATCTCGTGGATGCGGTGCTGGAAGAAGCGGGCAAGTTCGCTGCCGGTGTGCTCGACCCGATCAACTGGCCCGGCGACCAGACCGGTGCGCAGTGGAAGGACTACGTCGTCACGGCGGCGCCGGGATTCAAGGAGGCGTATCGGCAGTTCGTGGAGGCGGGCTGGGCCTCGGTGGGCGGCCTGCCGGAATTCGGTGGCCAGGGCCTGCCGCACGTGCTCTCGCAGCAGCTCTCGGAGATGTGGAACGCCGCGAACATGGCGTTCTGCCTCTGCCCCATGTTGACCAATGGCGCGACGCTCGCCATTGCACGTCACGGCGCACCGGCTCTGCAGAAAAAATTCCTGCCCAGGCTGGTGAGCGGCGAGTGGACCGGCACCATGAACCTCACGGAACCGCAGGCCGGTTCGGATCTCTCGGCGGTGCGCACGAAGGCCATCCCCGAAGGTGATCACTACCGGATCCACGGCACCAAGATCTTCATCACGTGGGGCGAGCACGACATGGCGGACAACATCGTCCACCTGGTGCTGGCCCGGACGCCCGACGCGCCGGAAGGCGTCAAGGGCATCTCGCTGTTCATCGTGCCCAAGTTCCTGGTGGGTGACGACGGGACCATCGGTGCGCGCAATGACGTCAAATGCACGTCGATCGAGCACAAGCTCGGCATCCACGGCAGTCCGACTTCGGTGATGGCCTACGGCGACGGCGACGGCGCGATCGGCTACCTGGTGGGCGAGGAGAACCAGGGCCTCGCGTACATGTTCACGATGATGAACTTCGCGCGGCTCGAGGTGGGCGTCGAAGGGGTGGCGCTGGCCGAGCGCGCGTATCAACGCGCCCGTCAGTATGCTAAGGATCGCGTGCAGGGCCGCGAGACCGGCGTGAAGGCGGGCGAGCGTGTGGCTATCATCCGTCATCCCGACGTGCGCCGCATGCTGATGACGATGAAGGCGTACTCCGAGGCGATGCGCGCGGTTGCCGCAGCCGCTGCCGAAGCACTCGACCACGCGCTCTCGAGTCCCGACGCAGAAGCGAAGCGTCGTGGTCAAGCCAAGTTCGATCTGCTGACACCGGTGGTGAAGGGCTGGTGCACCGAGATGTCCGTCGAGATCGCCTCGCTGGGCGTCCAGGTGCACGGCGGCATGGGCTTCGTGGAGGAAACCGGCGCGGCCCAGCACCTGCGCGATGCGCGCATCACGTCCATCTACGAAGGCACTACCGGCATCCAGGCGAACGATCTCATCGGCCGCAAGCTTGCGTTCGAGAAGGGCATGACGGCACGCGCCGTCATCGAAGAGATGCGGGCTCTCGACGCGACCCTCGCGAAGCATGAGTCCCATCCTGCGTTGTCGGTGTTGCGGCGGGGGTTGCGCGAGGGCGTGGACGCGCTCGTCGAAGCGACCGACTGGCTGCTGGAAAACTATGCCTCGAATCCCAAGGGTGCCGCGGCCGGCGCCGTGCCGTATCTCAAGCTTTGGGGCACCGTGGCCGGCGGGTGGCAGATGGCGCGGGCCGCGCTGATCGCCAAGCAGCGACTCGACGGCGGGTCGGAGGAGTACGACTTCTATCGCGCCAAGCTGGGCACCGCCCGCTTCTACGCGGAACACATCCTGCCGCTCGCCCATGCCTATCGCGCTGCCGTGGTCGGCGGCGCTGCCAGTGTCCTCGCGCTCGAAGAAGCGCAGTTCTGAGCACGTCGCGGTGCTGTTTGCCGCGATGCTGTTGGCACCCTGGGCTGGCCATGGCGCGCTCACGGACGAGGAGAGTGCCGCACTCGGGGCCGATGTGAAGCTTTACGCGGAAGGCTACGCGTGCGACGAAGAGCCGCTGGCGGAGCAGTTGCGCTCCACGGTCCTGTTGATCGTGGCAGGGTCGGGCAAGACGGCGACCGATGTGGTCGAGGCGCGCCAGCGCTTTCTCGACGGTTTGCGCGATCGCGCGAGGAGCGGGGGCCGCCCGACTGCCGGGGGGTGCGCCAAAGCCCTCGGGGACTTGCGCGCCCGCCTGCATACGCTCCAAGGCGTCCGGCTGGAGCCGCCGGCGCCTCGTTGATCGGCCGGTCGCCGGTTTGAAACACGAGGCCGTTGACACGGCCGCCTGCGCTCACGCATGATTCAAACGTTTGTTTGAATCACTTGTTCGGATCCAGTCCATGCCGCCCATCGACCGCGCGCCCACGCGCGGCAGCCCCGATACGAAGGACCGCATCCTTTCCGCGGCCGAGGCCCTGTTCATGGAGCAGGGCTATGCCGCGACGTCGTTGCGATCGATCACGGCGAAGGCGAGGGTCAATCTCGCTGCGGTCAACTACCACTTCGGCTCCAAGGAAGCGCTGATCCGGGAAGTTTTCGACCGCCGCCTCGGTCCACTGAACCAGGCGCGACTCGACTATCTGGAGCGGCTCGAGCGCGAGGCGGAGGGGCGGCCGCTGTCGCCGGAGAAGATCCTGGAGGCGATGATCACGCCGGTGGTGCTGCTCTCGCGCGATCCACTCAAGCGCGGCGCAGTGTTCCTGCGACTCCTGGGCCGTGCCCTGTCAGAACCCGCAGACACCATGAAGCAGGTGCTGCCGATCCACTATCGCGACGTGGTGCTGCGCTTCAAGGAGGCGCTGGTGCGTGCTCTGCCCCAGATCCCCGAGATGGAACTGGTCTGGCGCATGCACTTCACCTTCGGCGCCATGGCTTATGCGATGGCGGGGAACGATGCGCTGCAATTGATATCCACCTGCGAGGTAGAAGACGCGGAGGACGCCGAGGCGATCATCCGGCGACTCGTCCCATTCCTTGCAGCGGGGCTCAAGGCGCCCTTGCCGAACGCAACCCGGTCCACGGCACGGAACGATCCGACGACCAATCGAGAGGCTGCCTGAAGGCGGTCATCGCAATTCCACGGAGGTCACGATGCTCACATTCCTCATCTGCCTGATCCTGGCCGGCGCCATCGTGCTCGGCGTCCCGCCGCTGCGACGAAGACTGCTGAGCGATCCGATGCTGTCCTGGTTTCGCAAGGTACTGCCGCAGGTTTCGCAGACCGAACAGGAGGCGCTCGACGCGGGCACCGTCTGGTGGGACGGCGAACTGTTCAGCGGCCGGCCCGACTGGAGCCGCCTGCTCGCCTACCCGAAGCCCACGCTGAGCACCGAGGAGCAGGCTTTCCTGGACGGTCCCGTCGAGGAATTCTGCGCGATGCTGGACGACTGGCAGGTGACGCATGAACTGAACGACCTTCCCCCCGAGGCGTGGCACTACGTGAAGGAGAAAGGTTTTCTCGGGATGATCATCCCGAAGCAGTATGGCGGCCTCGGCTACTCCGCACTCGCCCACAGCGCCGTGGTGACCAAGCTCGCCACGCGCAGCGCCACCGGCACCGTGTCGGTGATGGTGCCCAACTCGCTCGGCCCGGCGGAACTGCTGCTGCACTACGGCACCGAGGCCCAGAAGAACCACTACCTGCCGCGTCTCGCGCAGGGCCTCGAGATGCCGTGTTTCGCGCTGACCGGCCCGGACGCCGGATCAGACGCCGGGTCGATCCCCGACTTCGGCATCGTCTGCCGTGGGCAGCACGAAGGCCGCGAGGTGCTGGGCATCCGCGTGACCTGGGAGAAGCGCTACATCACGCTCGGTCCGATCGCCACGTTGCTGGGCCTCGCCTTCAAGCTCCATGACCCCGAGCACCTGCTGGGCAGCGAAGAGGACGTGGGCATCACGCTCGCACTGATTCCCACGAAGCATCCGGGCGTGAACATCGGCCGCCGGCACTTTCCGCTGAACGGTTCGTTCATGAACGGCCCCAACTCCGGCAAGGACGTCTTCATCCCCATGGACTGGGTCATCGGCGGGCGCGAACGGGTCGGGCAGGGCTGGCGCATGCTGATGGAGTGTCTTGCGGCGGGTCGCTCCATTTCGCTGCCGTCTTCGAGCACCGGCGTCCTGAAGCTCGCGGCACGCACCACGGGCGCCTACGGTCGGATCCGCAGCCAGTTCAAGACGCCGGTCGCGCGCTTCGAGGGCGTCGAGGAAGCGATGGCACGCATCGGCGGCCACACCTACGTGGTCGACGCCGCGCGTGTGATGACCGCCGGCGCCATCGATCTCGGCGAGAAGCCGTCGGTGATCTCGGCCATCATGAAGTACCACGCGACCGAGCGCGGCCGCATCGTGATCAACGACGCGATGGATGTCCACGGCGGCAAGGGCATCTGCCTCGGACCGAACAACTATCTCGGCCGGGCCTATCAGCAGGTGCCCATCGGGATCACGGTCGAGGGCGCGAACATCCTCACCCGCAGCATGATCATCTTCGGTCAGGGCGCGATTCGCTGCCATCCCTACGTGCTGAAGGAGATTGCGGCGACGCGTGAAACCGATATGGCCAAGGCTTCGCTCGAATTCGACGCCGCGCTCTGGGGCCACATCCGCTTCGTGCTGGGGAATTTCGCGCGCGCCTTTCTGCATGGTCTGACCGGTGCGCGTTTTGCGGGAGGCGCCGGAGATTCGCATACGGCGCGCTACTACCGGCAATTGTCCCGGCTCTCCGCTGCATTCGCGTTCGCCTCCGACGTCGCGATGCTGGTCCTCGGCGGTTCGCTCAAGCGGCGCGAGAAACTCTCCGCCCGACTGGGTGATGTTCTCTCGCAACTGTATCTCGCCTCCACGGTACTCAAGCGCTACGAGGACGACGGCCGGCCGGAAGCCGATCTGCCCTTCGTGCACTGGGGCCTGCAGGATTGCCTGAATCGCGCGGAAGACGCCTTCGCAGGGCTCATCGACAACTTCCCGACCCGACCCATGGCATGGCTGCTGCGACTCGCCGCGTTCCCTCTGGGCCGGCACTTGCGCGCGCCGGACGATCGCCTGGGCAGCGCCGTCGCGCGACTGCTCTCGGAACCGTCAGCTGCACGCGATCGGTTGACCCGCGGCATGTACATCCGCAAGGCCGAAGGCGATCCGGTCGGACGACTCGAAGTCGCACTCGATCTGGTGGTTCCCGCCGAAGCCGTCGAAGCGAAGTTGCGGGCGGCTGCCAAGGCAGGGGTCCTGCATGGACGAAGCAACGAGGAACGGCGAGCGAGCGCTCTGTCGCAGGGGGTCATCACCGCGGAAGAAGCGGCGCTGCTGGATCGTTTCAAGCGCGTGCAGCGCGATTGCATCATGGTGGATGATTTCCCGCATGAGATCGGGCGGAATGTGGGAATGGCCGATACACCCGGCGCGGATGTCGTCAGCATGGTGGCCAAGAAGGAAGCCGCGTGACTCAAAGAATCTTGCTGCAGGTCGAAAGCGGCATCGCCACGCTCTCGCTCAATCGTCCGGACGTGATGAACGCCATGGACGGCGAAACGATGATCGAGTTGCGGGCCGCTTCGGAACTCGTTGCGCAGGATCCGGCGGTGCGGGTCATCGTCCTGCGCGGTGAGGGACCGGCGTTCTGCGCGGGTGGGGACGTAGCCCTGTTCCACCAGCGGCTCGACGACCTGCCGCAGATGATCGTCCGGCTCGGACGGGAAATGCACTTCGCGCTCTGGGCGCTGCGGCGCGCGCCCAAACCCGTGCTCGCGGTGGTCCACGGAACGGTGGCGGGGGCGGGCTTCAGTCTCCTGTGCGGTGCCGATCTGGCGATAGCCGCCGATGACACGCGCTTCACCCTGGCCTACGCCAACATCGGGGCCAGTCCCGATGGCGGCAGTACCCATTTCCTGCCACGGCTCGTGGGCTACAAGCGCGCGATGCAGGTGGCACTCCTGCCGGATCTATTCGATGCCGCCACGGCGCGCGAATACGGTATCGTGAACTGGACCGTGCCTCCGAGCTCGCTGGCCGACGAAGCCCGCAAGATCGCGACACGGCTTGCGAAGGGACCTACGATAGCCTACGGCGAAGCGAAGCGCCTGATGAACGCGAGCTTCGATCGCGGCATGGAAACGCAGATGGAAGACGAATTGACCGCCTTTGCGCGTTGCGCCGGGACCGATGATCTGCGCGAAGGCGTCACGGCATTCGTGGAGAAGCGCAAGGCGTCCTTCCGCGGCCGCTGAAGATCGACTGCAAGTACCGACAACAAGATGCCCGCAATCGACAACAAGACCATTTTCATCACCGGTGCCTCGCGCGGAATCGGGCGAGCCATGGCGCTGCGCTTCGCGCGTGACGGCGCCAACATCGTCATCGCCGCGAAGACCGCCGAGCCACATCCCAAGCTGGAAGGCACCATCTTCAGCGTGGCGGAGGAGGTGAACGCCGCCGGAGGCAAGGCGCTGCCGATCCAGCTCGACATCCGTGACGAGGCGGCGGTCGAGGTGGCGGTGAAGCGCGCGGCCGAGACCTTCGGCGGCATCGATGTCCTCGTCAACAACGCCAGCGCCATCAGTCTCACGAACACGCCTGCCACGCCGGCCAAGCGGTTCGATCTGATGCACCAGATCAACACCCGTGGAACGTTTGTCTGCGCGCGGGCGTGCATCCCGTTTCTCAAGCGCTCGACCAATCCGCACATCCTGACGCTGTCGCCGCCGCTCAACCTGAAGCCGCGATGGTTCAAGGAGCATCTGGCCTACACGCTGTCGAAGTACGGCATGAGCATGTGTACCCTGGGCCTGGCGGCCGAACTCGCCTCGGACGGCATCGCGGCAAACTCGTTGTGGCCGCGGACCACCATCGCCACCGCGGCCGTTGCCGAGTTCTTCCCCCAGGCGATGGCTGCAAGCCGTACGCCGGAGATCATGGCCGACGCGGCCTATGCGATCGTGACGCGTCCCAGCCGGGAATGCACGGGGCAGTTCTTCATCGACGAGGAAGTCCTCCGCTCGGAGGGCGTGCGTGATCTCGAGCGCTATGCCGTCACCCGCGGTGCGCCATTGGCCGCCGACATCTTCGTGGACTGAGTCGCGATGGACGATCCGATGATGCCCACCAACGACGGCCTGCCGGCAGGACGCGAGCCCATGTTGCGGGTCGTCCCCATGCCATCGGACGTCAATTCCTCCGGCGACATCTTCGGCGGGTGGATCATGTCGCAGGTCGACATCGCCGGTGCGATTCCCGCAATACGATTGGCGAGGGGCCGCGTGGCCACCGTGGCGGTGAACTCCTTCGTGTTCAAGCAGCCGGTGCTGATCGGCGATCTGGTAAGTTTCTACGCGGAGGTCGCGCGAGTCGGGAGGACATCGATCACGGTCAATGTCGAGGTCTATGCCGAGCGAGGACTGGAGCGCGCGGTGGTGAAAGTGACGGAGGCGACATTGACGTATGTCGCCGTAGGGGAAGATCGAAAGCCCCGGCCGGTACAGCCGGAGCAAACGGCGTAGCAGTTGATGACCATGAACGGGCCCGAAGGCCCACTCGAAGGGAGGAACCGACAATGAAAAGCAATTGGCGATACGGCAGCCTTGCAGGAGCAGTGGCAGCAGCCTTGGGCGGAGGTGCTGCCTCGGCCGAGGCAGCCGGATTCTTCCTTCCTTATCAGGGGGCAGCTGCAATCGGCAATTCCCTGGCGGGGGTGGCTGCGCTCGGGGAAGACGCCAGTACGGTGTTCTGGAATCCGGCCGGCATGGCCCGAATCAACACGCGCCAGATCGCCATCGCCGGCAGTGTCGTCGACAGCAACATCGAGTTCACCGCGGGCCCGGGCACCACCGGGCCGTCGCCGGCACTGGGAACCGGAGGCAACGGCAGCAACGCCGGTGGCGGATCAGTCCTGCCCAATGCCTTCATGGTGCTGCCCTTCGGTAAGTTCGCCTTCGGTCTCGGCGTTTCCGCCACGTTCGGCAGCATGACGGAGTACGACGCCACGTGGCGCGGGCGTTTCCAGGCGGTCGACACGGAGATCAAGGCACTGAACCTGAATCCGTCGCTTTCGTATCGCGTCAACGATCATTGGTCGGTCGGCTTCGGCGTCAACCTGACGGAGTTCGAGGCGAAATTCGGGCGAGCGGTGGCATTGGGGCCGGCGACCGAGGGTTCGGCGCAACTGAAGGGCAACGACCGCGCCATCGGATACAACGCCGGCGTGCTCTGGGAGGTCACGCCGGAGACGAGACTGGGTCTTTCCTACCGATCCGAGACACAGTTCGAACTGGGCGGAAGCCAGGTCGTGACCAGCGGGGGAAGTACCTTGCAGAACATTGCCGTCCGGGCGGACCTTGCGATGCCGGCCTTCGTGAATTTCTCGGGCGTTCATGCCCTGAACGACCGCTGGAGTGTTCTCGGGGACGTCATGTGGATGCAGTGGAGCGAAATCCAGAACATCGACATTCGTAGCGCGTCCACAGGGGCGAGCACGGGGACTCCCCTGCAGTACCAGTTCCGGGACACCTGGCGCTTCTCGGGGGCGGTCAACTACCGTCTCGACGAACGATGGCTGTTCCGTGTCGGCGCGGCGTGGGACCAGACCCCGGTCCGGGGTTCGCTCGAGCGCACCGCCAGCCTGCCGGACAGTGACCGGATGTGGTTGAGCTTCGGTGCGCGCTGGGATATCGCGCCGGCCCATCGGCTGGACTTCGCCTATGCTCATGTGTTCTTCCAGGAATCCCAGATCAACCGGACGTCCAACGGAATGACCTTGCAGGGTGACTATCGCGCCTGGGCCAACCTCTTCAGCGCGCAATACACGTTCTCGTTCTAGCCCCGGATTCCGGCCCGCGGCAAGGCGGGCCGGCCGGTTGTGGTTCTTCATCGGAGGATGCCGTCATGGCATCGCAAGACAGGTTTTTCGTCCGCCGCGTAGCGGTGCTCGGCGCGGGCGTGATGGGCGCGCAGATTGCCGCGCACCTCGTGAACGCGGGGGTCGAGGCGGTGCTGTTCGAACTGCCGGCCAAGGAAGGTGATCCGAACGCGAATGCGTTGAAAGCCGTCGAAGGCCTGCGCAAGCTCGAGCCGAGCCCACTTGCCACGACCACGGTCGCCGACGCCATCACGGTCGCCAACTACGACCAGCACCTCGATCTCCTCGCCGGTTGCGATCTCGTGATCGAAGCGATCGCGGAGCGCATGGACTGGAAACGCCAGCTCTACGAACGCATCGCTCCGCACCTGGGTGCGGACACCATCATCGCGAGCAACACGTCGGGACTGTCCATCAATGCCTTGTCGCAGGCGCTGCCGGCACAACTGCGATCGCGTTTCTGCGGCATCCATTTCTTCAACCCACCGCGCTACATGCACCTCGTGGAGGTGATCCCGGCGGTCGACAGCGATGGCACGATGCTCGATCGGCTGGAGACCTTCCTCACGACGACCCTCGGCAAGGGGGTGATCCGGGCGAAGGACACGCCGAACTTCATCGCCAACAGGGTCGGCGTGTTTTCGATCCTGGCCGCATTCCACCATACGCGAGCGCTCGGTCTTGGTTTCGACGAAGTCGATGCGCTCACCGGCTCGCTGATCGGCCGCCCGAAGAGCGCGACCTACCGGACCGCGGACGTGGTCGGTCTCGATACGCTGGGCCACGTCATCGATACGATGAAGACCGGCTTGCCCGACGATCCCTGGCATCGTCACTACGATGCGCCCGACTGGTTCAAGGGGCTGATCGAGCGCGGCGCGCTGGGGCAGAAGGCGAAGGCCGGCGTGTATCGCAAGCAGGGCAAGGAGATCCAGGTGCTGGATCTCTCGAAATCGGACTACCGTCCTTCTGGCAAGGAGGCCGCGGAGGAGGTGGTCGCGATTCTCAAGAATCGCGACCCGGCGGCGCGCCTCGCGCAATTGCGTGCCAGCGCGCATCCGCAGGCGAAGTTCCTGTGGGCGGTGACGCGCGACATGCTGCACTACTGCGCGGTGCACCTCGAATCCATCGCGGACAATGCGCGGGACGTGGATCTTGCCATCCGCTGGGGCTTCGGCTGGCGCGAAGGCCCGTTCGAACTCTGGCAGGCCGCAGGGTGGCAGCAGGTGGCATCGTGGATCGGCGAGGAAATCGTCGCGGGCAAGACCATGGCGTCGGCGCCGTTGCCGGCCTGGGTAACGGAGAACGGTCGGACCGGCGTGCACGTTGCGCAGGGTGCGTGGAGTCCTGGTCGGCGCGAATATCGAGCCCGCTCGTCGCTGCCCGTGTATCGACGTCAGCCCTATCCCGATCGGGTGCTCGGCGAAGATGCCACGTACGGCTCGACCGTATTCGAGACCGATGCGGTGCGTACCTGGACCACGGGCGACGACATCGCGGTGGTTAGCTTCAAGAGCAAGATGCATTCGATCGGCGAGGACGTGCTCGACGGCGTGATGCAGGCCATCGACGAGGCAGAGCGCGGATTCCGCGGGCTCGTGATCTGGCAGATGGAAGCGCCGTTCTCCATCGGTGCGAACCTGGCAGGCCCTTCGGCGCCGCGCAAGGAAGGACCGAAGCCCTCCGGGTTTGCGTCGATGATGAAGAAGGTGCGGCGCAGTGCGGAGTCCGCGGTGCTGAAGGCCGCGCACAAGCTCAACGTGGCCGACGCACTGATGGCCGGCCGGCTCGAAAAGGTCGAGGGCGTGGTCCAGCAGTTCCAGGCGACCTCGCTCGCCTTGCGCTACAGCAGCGTGCCCACCGTGGCCGCCGTGGATGGCATGGCGCTGGGCGGGGGTTGCGAGTTCGTCATGCATTGCGATCGCGCAGTGGCGAGCCTCGAGAGTTACATCGGCCTGGTGGAAGTGGGCGTGGGCCTGATTCCCGCCGGAGGCGGCTGCAAGGAGTTCGCGATGCGCGCAGCGGCGGAGGCGAAAGGCGGTGAAATTTTCCCGTTCCTGCGCCGGTACTTCGAGGCGGCGGCCACGGCCCAGGTGGCGCGTAGTGCCGCGAATGCTCGCGAGATCGGTTTTCTGCGTGTGACGGATCGCATCGTGATGAACCGGTTCGAACTGCTGCACGTGGCCAAGTCCGAACTCATCGCGCTGTCGGAAGCCGGTTACCGCCCGCCGTTGCACGCGAAGCGGATTCCCGTGGCGGGCCGCAGTGCGGCCGCCACCTTCAAGGCGCACCTGACCAACCTGCTGGCCGGCAATCACATCTCCGAACACGACTACCTGATCAGCGCAAAGCTCGCGACCGTGATGTGCGGCGGGGATCTGGATCCCGGCAGCCTGGTGGACGAGGAGTGGCTGCTGGAACTCGAGCGCGAGGCCTTCATGTCATTGCTGGCGACCGAGAAGACCCAGGCACGCATCGAGCACATGCTGAAGTCCGGCAAACCGCTGAGGAACTGAAATGCCCAGACAAATCCAGGAAGCCTACATCGTCTCGGCCGTGAGGACGCCCGTGGGCAAGGCGCCCAGAGGCATGTTCCGCAACACACGCCCGGACGATCTGCTGGCGCACGTGCTGATCGAAGCGGCGAAGCGCGTACCTTCGCTCGATCTCAAGATCGTGGACGACGTGATCGTCGGCTGCGCGATTCCCGAAGCGGAGCAAGGCATCAACGTCGCGCGGATCGGGCTGCTGCTCGCAGGGTTCCCGAACACGATCGCCGGACTGACGGTGAACCGCTTCTGCGCTTCGGGATTGCAGGCCGTCGCCCTGGCGGCGGATCGCATCCGCCTCGGCGAAGCTGACGTGATGATCGCGGGCGGCACGGAGAGCATGAGCCTGATCCCCATGGGCGGGAACAAGCTCGCGTTCAACGAGGCCATCTTCGAGAAGAACGAGAACATCGCCATGGCCTACGGCATGGGCATCACCGCCGAGAAGGTCGCGCAGCAATGGAAGGTGAGCCGGGAAGCGCAGGACGCCTTCGCGGTCCAGAGCCACGACAAGGCGCTGGCGGCCATCGCGAACGGCGAATTCGCCGAGGAGATCGCTCCCTTCGAGATCCGCGAGCATGCGCCGGATCTTGCGACCCATCAGGTCCAGGTGAAGTCGAAGCAGGCGAGCGTGGACGAAGGTCCGCGAGCGGGCACCAGCATGGAAGCGCTGGCGAAGTTGCGTCCCGCCTTTGCCGCGAACGGTTCGGTGACAGCAGGCAACAGTTCGCAGACGTCGGACGGCGCTGGTGCGGTGATCCTCGTGAGCGAGGCTGCGTTGAAGCGATTCTCACTGACGCCGCTGGCGCGCTTTGCCGGATTTGCGGTGGCCGGCGTGCCGCCGGAGATCATGGGCATCGGCCCGATCGCGGCCGTGCCGAAGGTGCTGCGTCAGACCGGCCTCCGCCAGGAGGATCTCGGCTGGATCGAATTGAACGAAGCGTTCGCCGCGCAATCGCTCGCCGTGATCCGGGACCTGAACCTCGATGCCAGGAGGATCAACCCGCTCGGCGGCGCGATCGCGCTGGGCCATCCGCTCGGTGCCACCGGTGCGATTCGCACGGCGACGATCGTGCACGGGCTGCGGCGCCGGAAGGAGAAGTACGGCATGGTGACGATGTGCATCGGCACCGGCATGGGGGCCGCGGGGATCTTCGAAGCCCTCTAGATTTCGAGTTCGACGAAACCGCCAAGGGAGGAGCAGCGATGAAACTGATTCTGGGCGCGATGGCGCTGATGTTGTCGTTCGCCGTGTGGGGCGCCGACCCTGCCAGTCCGGTGGGGCTTTGGAAGACCATCGACGACAAGACCAAGATGCCGCGGTCGCTAGTGCGCATCGTCGAGTCGAACGGCGTGTACGAAGGCCGCATCGAACAACTGCTTAACCGCCAGCCGGACGACGATCCGCAGAACCTCTGCCGCGCGTGCCCGGGCGATCTCAAGGACAAGCCGCTGGTCGGCATGACCATCCTGACGGGCCTGAAGAAGGATGGCGACGTCTACGCCGGCGGCGAGATCCTCGACCCCAAGAACGGCAAGTCCTACCGCTGCAAGATGGAAACGATCGAGGGCGGCAAGAAGCTCAACGTCCGCGGCTTCATCGGCATCTCGCTGATCGGGCGGACACAGACGTGGCTTCGTGAAGAGTAGATAGAGGCAAGAGCCTTCAACACGAAGGACACGAAGAACCCCCAGGACTTCGCTGGAGGACCGATCGACTTCCTTCGTGTTCCCTCGTGTCCTTCGTGTTCCAAGCTTTGGTTCTGGATGAAGCCTTGCTTGGCGAGCGTCGCCTACCGATGCACGTTCGACCAGCCGGCCTCCTGCCGATCGAGGATTCGCTTCAGCGCATCGAAGTGGAGCACCGATTGCTGGCGTTCGCCTTCGATCTGCCGTGCAGCCTGTTCCACGAGATGGCGCGGCGCGCGCTTCAATTTTCCGCCGGTGCCTTGCGCCAGTACCTGGACCATGCAGGAGCGCTCCAGGTAGTAGAGGTCGTCGAAGGCATAGGGCACGTTCTCGCCGCAGACGATGACGCCGTGATGGGCCAGGAACACGACGTCCTTGTCTCCCAGCGCGTTGCAGATACGGTCGCCTTCGGCTTCGTCGAGTGCGACGCCGCCGTATTCGCCGTCGTAGCCGATGCGATTCCAGAAGCGCATCGCGTTCTGGTTGGCCTCGCAATCGAGTTCACCGTTCTCGAGCAGGCACAGCGACGTGGCGAAGGGCATGTGGGTGTGCAGCACGCACTTCTTGCGCTTGCCCAGATGGATGCGGCCGTGGATGAAGAAGGCGGTGGGCTCGACCCTGTGCTTGCCCTCGACCACTTCGCCTTTCTCGTCGACGATCATGAGGTCGGCCGGCGTCAGCTCGGACCAGTGCAGCCCCTGGGGATTGATGAGGAACTTGTCCGGCGCGCCGGGCAGTTCGAGGCTGAAGTGATTGCAGACGCCTTCGTTCAGGCCCATGCGCGCAGCGGAGCGCAGGGCAGCGGTGAGATCGATCCGTGCCTGGCGGATCGCTTCCTGGGTGGACATTCGCGGGTCTCCTCCGTCAAAGAGCCCGCATTCTATGCGAGTGCCGGGGCCTGACAAGCCCGCGGCGGGTGCCTATTGGCGAATGTTCAGCGCCCAGGACTGGGCGGTCTCGTAGGCGTCGTCCACGGTGGGCGGCTCCAGTCCGAGGCGGCCTTCGATGTTGCCGCGGGCGTCGCCATCGCTGCCCTCGAGCGCTTCGGCGAGAGTCAGCATTTCGCCGTAGGGACCGCTGCGGTGCAACAACGCGTCCCGCATGTCGTCGCTGATCCGGATCGCCTCCAGGATCGTCTCGAGCGGTTGCCCGAACAGTTCCTCGAGGCGGGAGAAGATCCCCACGACGAACAGGTCGTCCGCCTGGGCACGCTGGAAGCGCAGCTTGCCGATCAGTTCGAGGAACCGTCCCCGGACGATGGACGATTTGACGATTTCGTTGTGGGTCGGATTCGGATCGGCCGTCAGGAGTAGCAGGGTGAGCCAGCGATAGAGCTCGTGATAGCCGAGGATGGTGACGGCTTGCCGGTAGGACGTGATCTGGCTGGGGAAGCCCATGCCCGCGGAGTTGATGTAGCGCATCAGCCGGTATGACAGGGCGATGTCCTGCTTCAACTCGTTCTCCACCACCGGCAGCTCGGCCTCGTTGCGGACGAGGTTCAGGGTGCGGATGATGAGCGCATACGAAGGCGCGATGGGCTTGGCGGCCTTGCTGGTGCGTGCTGCGGTTCGCGCGTTGGCTTCGAGATGCGGCATGCTGTTATGTCCCGGCGACTCCTCACCCGAACGTAACGGCGCACGCCCTTCGAACTTGAGACGTCGCCAATACCCGACGCCAGCCCTCGCCGGGCCGCCCCAAGAGGGCTGGCCCCCTCGGGGGGAAAGGCCGAAGGCCTATCGGGGGGGAATTCTCAAGCCGGCGGCGTTGAATCGCGAGGCGGGCGGACGAAGTCCAGGGGTGTGGCCAGGAACCGCCGCCCGAGGGCCGCAGCCAGCGGTCGCGTGTAGCGGAATTTCACCCGCCGCGCCTTGAGGGCCACCAGCAGGGCCAGCGAGAAGCTCACCGTGAGATTGACGATGCCCACCAATACGACTCCCGCAGCGCACCATGCAAACGTCCGCCATGGGATCTGCTGGTCCAGGCTGACGGTCGCGGTGGCCAGGTTGGCGGACGAGAACGTGATGTGCCGGATGTCGAGTGGAAGTCCGAGATTGAGTCCCACGGTCGCGGTTAGCCCGAGGAACATGCCGAACCAGAAATTGCCCGCGAGCCCGCCGAGGTTGCCCTCGATATAGGTGGCGAGCTGCCCCAGCCGGTTCGCACCGATGAACCGTTCCAGCCATTTCAACTGGCGGACGCGTTCCGGGATCCGGTTGTAGACCGCGATGTTGTCGTGATAGCCGGCGATCAGGCCGGACATGAACAGCCACAGTCCGGCGATGGCAGCGTGAAACAGCGCGAGGCTCGCGATCGGATCGAGATCGTGGAGGATTCCGTGCGCCTGCTCCGGTGCGATTACGTGGGACCCCGTGGAGAGGTAGAGGCTCCACGCCAGCACGTAGGCGAGCGGGAAGGCGAGTGCGACGTTGCCCACCACCGCGATGAACTGGCTGCGGATCACGCGCACGATCAGCTCCACCATGAGTGCGACGTCGGGCTTCGCGCCGGGCGGATGGTCGAGCGCCGCGGCGATGCGCGAGGCGGTCATCGCCGGCTGCTTGGTGGCCACCGTGAAGTGCAGCACGTGGATCAGCATGAAGCCGAGCGCGTAGTTGAGCCCGTAGAGCAGACCCCCGATGAGCGGTGCCGGGTGCAGGTCGTGAAGGCCGATCTTGATGAGCGCCATGAACGGCACGATCAGGCCCGCGCCCAGCGCCGAGCTCAGCATCGCCTTGTATTCCGAACGCGTCGCGGTGATGTAGTGCTCGCCGGTGCGGCCGGAGTGCTCGGTGACTTCGCGGGCGAGCAGCTCCGTGTTCTTCGCGAAGTGCTCGCGCAGGTTGTTCTTCTTGTTCTCCGCTTCGACGAAGACCTTGAACAGGCGGACGACCGCCTCGACCCGGTCGAATGCGGGGGTGCGGTCGAGGACATCAAGGAGGGCCTCGAGTCGCTCGATGGTTTCCGTCAGCCGTTGCAGGAGGTAGGTGAGATCGACGCTGATGCCGGTGTTGCCGGTGTTGCGCCGGACCTTCGCGATGATCTCGCGACACTGGTCCAGCAGTACCCGGATCTGCTTTTCGTCCTCTGCGGGCGAGTTACCGGAAGCGAGGCTCGTCCGGTATTCCTCGACCCAGCGCTGGGTCTCGGCGTTCTGCATGAGGAACGGCGACTCGTACTCCCGCAGAGGCGGATAGACCTCGGCCAGCGCAGGGTCGACCCCCATCGCTGCGACTCTCGCGGACAGGATGTGCACGGCGTCGAGGAGCTGATGCGCCGTGCGGTTGTTGCGGGCGACGCCGAAGAAGTCGATGCCGAGGCCGCGGAACATCTGGTGCCAATGGGCATCGTCGATCGCCTGCACCCAGCGATGATCGGTCACGCGATGGAAGGCGCTGCCCAGCACGTCCTTGAGTGCCGTCGGGTCGATGGCGGCGGGCAGGATCTTCTGCGCGATGCGCCGCCACAGCTCGGTGAAGAAGCCGGCGTCGGGCAGGATGCCGAGATCCGCGTACAGCGTCACCTGCTGATGGTCGGCGAACAGTCGCAGGAAGTAGTCGTGCAGGCCCGTGCGCATCGACTCGTCCGTCGACAGCAGGAACTGCAGCGCCTGCAGGTTCTTGGCAGCCTGCGCCGCGTCGTCGGGATCGCGCGGTCGCAATTGGTCGACCAGCCGCGTCAGCCGCTCGGGGTCCGCCTTGTCCTTCGCCGCGCCGATTTCGCGCAGCAGGGGCTCGAGGCCGCGGGCGGCGATGGTTTCGCTCATGGCCGTGCTCGCCGGGCCGCGGTCACATGTTCGGGTAGTTGGGCCCGCCGCCGCCCTCGGGGACGACCCAGCGGATGTTCTGCGTCGGATCCTTGATGTCGCAGGTCTTGCAGTGCACGCAGTTCTGCGCGTTGATCTGCAGCCGTGGATTGCTCCCACCGGCGTCGCGCACGATCTCGTACACGCCGGCCGGGCAGTAGCGCTGCTCCGGTGCGTCGTAGCGGGCAAGGTTGATGCCGATCGGCACGCCGGGGTCGCCGAGGGTCAGGTGGATACGCTGGTCCTCCTCGTGGTTCGTGTTCGAGATGAACACCGAGGAGAGTTTGTCGAAGCTCACCTTGCCGTCGGGTTTCGGATACTCGATCGGCTGCGATTGCGCGGCAGGTTTCAGTTGCGTGTGATCGGCGTGATGGTGGAAGGTCCAGGGCGCCTTGCCACGGAACAGGTAAGTGTCCAGCGCCGAGTAGGCAATGCCGCCATAGAGCCCCCAGTGGAACGAAGGGCGGATGTTGCGCACGCGGGACAGTTCATCCCACACCCACGTGGCCTTCAGGCGCTCGGGATAGGCCTTTACCTCGGTGGTGGCGGTCGGATCCGCACGCAGCGCGTCGAAACAGGTCTCGGCGGCCGTCATGCCGCTCTTCATCGCCGTGTGCGTGCCCTTGATCTTGGCGACGTTGAGGAAACCCGCGGTGTCGCCGATCAGCAGACCACCCGGAAACGTGAGTTTCGGGATCGATTGCAGGCCGCCTTCGTTCAGGGCGCGTGCGCCGTAAGCGATGCGACGACCGCCTTCGAAGGTGGGACGGATCGCCGGGTGCGTCTTGTAGCGCTGCATCTCGTCGAAGGGCGACAGGTACGGATTCGAGTAGTCCAGCCCGATGACGAAGCCCACCGCCACCTGATGATTTTCCAGGTGGTACAGGAACGAACCGCCGTAGGTATCGGACGTGAGTGGCCATCCCACCGTATGCACGATCAACCCCGGGTGATGCTGCGCGGGATCCACTTCCCACAGTTCCTTGATGCCGATGCCGAAGGTCTGCGGATCGACGCCCTCGCGCAGCTTGAAGCGTTCGAACAGCTCGCGCGTGAGCGAACCCCGGCAGCCTTCCGCGAAGATCGTCTGCTTCGCGCGCAACTCCATGCCCGCCTGGTATCGATCCGTCGGCTGGCCGTCGCGCCCGATGCCCAGGTCGCCAGTGGCCACACCGTAGACCTTGCCAGCTTCATCGTAGAGCACCTCGGCCGCCGCGAAGCCCGGATAGATCTCGACGCCGAGCGCTTCGGCCTGCGTGCCGAGCCAACGACAGAAGTTGCCGAGGCTGATGATGTAGTTGCCCTCGTTGTGCATCTGCGGCGGCGTGGGCAGGCGCCAAGCGCCCGAGGCGGTGAGAAAGAGGAAACGGTCCTCGGTCGCCGGCGTGTTCAGCGGAGCCCCGAGCGCCTTCCAGTCGGGCAGAAGCTCGTTCAGTGCGCGGGGTTCGATCACGGCACCCGAGAGGATATGCGCGCCCACCTCGGAGCCTTTCTCGATGACGCATACGGACAGTTCGTGGCCGTGCTCGGCGCACAGCTGCCGGAGGCGGATGGCACAGGCGAGCCCCGACGGACCGGCGCCGACGATCACCACGTCGTACTCCATGAATTCCCGTTCCGCCAACTTCTTCTCCCTATAATTCACGGATTTTCCGCAGGACCGCCGAATGATAAACCGATCGCCTGAAACACCTCCCATCCATGTGGAACGCATGCGCCTGCGCTGGGGCGAGATGGACGCGCTGCGCCATCTGAACAACGTTGCCTATTTCCGCTATTTCGAGGAGGCGCGCATCCATTGGTTCGAGACCCTTGGCGTCGACTACGGCGACGATGGCGAAGGGCCGATCCTCGGCAGCATCGACAACCGTTTCCTCAAGCCCGCGATCTACCCGGCGGACGTGCTGATCGAGTTGCGCGTGGGCCGGATCGGCAATTCGAGCTTCGCGCTGGGACATTCCATGCGTCTCGAATCGGACCCCGCGATCGTGTTCGCCCATGGCGAGGCGATCATGGTCTGGATCGACATCGCGTCCGGGAAATCGCGGCCGTTGCCGGATCACATCCGGAAGTTGCTTCAGCCCTGACAGTGGACGATCTGTCCGGAGACGCCACGGCTCGCCGGACCGATCAGCCAGAGATACGCCGGCACGATCGAATCGGGCGAAGGCAGTGTGGCCGGTGACGCGCCCGGATGCGTGAAGGCCCGCGCCGGAGACGCGACCGGTCCGGGCACCACGGCATTCACGCGCAGGTTCGGATGCCGGGTCCATTCGTCGGCCTGGGCTCGCATCGCAGCCAGCAGCGCCGCCTTCGGTGCCGCAACGCCGGCCCAGTAGGCGGTCGGCACCTCGACGTGGCTGTCCGATGTATAGACCACTGCCGCGTCCGGCGCGCGCTCGAGCAGGTGAAGGCAGGATCGAGTCAGGGCGAGCGGCGCCATGAAGTTCACCTGCATCAGTCGGGTCCAGGCCGCCGCATCGATCGTGTCGACGGCCGCGAGTCTTTCCAGATGTACGGCGCTGTGCAGGATCCCGTCCAGGCGACTGAAGGTCTGTTCGATCGCATTCGCGGCTGCAGCGAATTCGCGTGGGCCTGCGGATTCGAGATCGAGCGGCACGGCAGCGGGCGTGGGCCCGCCCGCGGCTTCGATCTCGTCATAGATAGCCGCCAGACGATCGGCATCGCGCCCGTGCAGGACGACGGTCGCGCCGTGGGCAGCGAACGCGAGCGCGGCTGCGCGCCCGATGCCGCGTCCCGCACCGGTGACGAGAATCACGCGCTCGCGCAGTACGTCCGCGGGTGCCGAGTAGCTGCGCGGGTCGATCATCGATCTTCCCGAATCGCGCTCGCGCAGGCGAGCCCGCTGCGGACAGCGGCTTCGAGCGTCGCCGGGTACTCGCTCGCGGTGTAGTCTCCCGCGAGGTAAAGGCGCGGGACGTCCGTGCGCTGCGGCGGGCGGACCATGCCGGGGACACAGGCGAAGGTGGCGCGTCGCTCCGTGATCACCTGATGCCATTGCCGTGCCGGCAGGTCGCGAAAATGCCGGCGCAATTGCGCGTCGACGTCCGCGGCCAGCACGTCGCCGGGCGTGCGGTCGACGTCGGTGGCGGCGCTCGCGACGGCGCCGATCAAGCCCGCCTGCCCGCACAGGATTCCGCGATCGAACACCCACTGCGCCGGCCCATCCACGAAACCGAGCATTGGCGTTGGCATTCGGTACGCAGCCGGATACTGCAGATAGACCGAGACGATCGGCAGGTAGTCCAGGTGGCCGAGCGTTTCCGCCAGCACCGAGAGTTCGGGCAGTGAACCGAGCAGCGTCGCGCCGCGCGCGGGGTCGGTCGCGCAGATCACGTGGCTGAACGTCTCCGAGTCGGACGCCGACTGCACGACGAACGCGTCCGCTTCGCGACGAATGCTCTTCACGAGGCAACCCGTCCGCACCTCACCGGCATGGGCGGTGATGAACGCGGCGGCCGGTTCGGGAAACATCGCACCGAGATCGGTGGCGGGGAGCACCAGGTCGCTCGCGCCGGTGGGTCCGTCCAGGCCGTCGCGCACGACGTTGAGAAAGACCTGGGCATCGGCAACCTCCGCCGGCGTGTTGAGGGCGGCGACGCACAGCGGATTCCAGAGCAACTCGCGGGTCGCAGGTGGTTGACGCAATCGCTCCGTCAGCGCGGCGACGGTCTCTCCCGCGCGCGCGCGAAAGCCGCCGAGTCGCTGACCGATCATGAAGCGCGCCGCGGCCAGGCGATCGCCGATGCCGAGGCCCCGTGCCGAAGCGAGTCCGATGAGCAGATGGAGCGGCGCAGGAAGGCGAGGGCATGCAAGCCGGAAGCGGCCCGCGATCTCGAGCGTGAGTGGTAAACGACGGAAGGTGGCGGCGCCGGGTGCCACGCGTTGCATGAGCGCGAGCGTCTCGCGGTAGGCGCCGATCAGGATGTGCAGTCCGTTGTCGAGCGCACGGCCGTCCACTTCGACGCGGCGCGCACGGCCTCCGAGTGTCCTGGCCGCTTCGAACAGCGTGACGCGGACGCCGGCTTCGGCGAGGGCGACGCCGGCTGCGAGTCCGGCCCAGCCGCCACCGATGATCGCAACGTGCGTCAAGCGAACACCCAGGTCCGCCATGCGATCCAGAGCTTGCGCAGCGGGGTCATGGCGACGCGCGCATTGATGACGCGAGCGCCCTCGGCCGTCAATTCGCCGAGCAGCCGTTCGTAGATCGCGCCCATGACGAGGCCGGCGCGTTGCGCCTTCCGATCTTCCGCGGGCAGCAGGGCCCAGGCCTTCTCGTAGTAGCCACGTGCCCGCTCGATCTGGTGCGCGAGCAGCTTGCCGAGCGCGTCCGTCTCGCGAAACAGGATGATGTCGTCGACGGTGACGCCGAAGCGGGCCATCTCGTCGAGCGGCAGGTAGATGCGGTTGCGGCGCGCGTCTTCCCCCACGTCGCGGACGATGTTGGTGAGCTGAAGGGCGAGGCCGAGATTGCGCGCGTAGTCGAGCGTGTCGCGATTGCGATAGCCGAAGATCTCCGCGGACATCAGGCCCACCACGCCAGCGACCCGGTAGCAGTAGACCTCCAGGGTCGCGAAGTCCGGGTAGCGGTTGTAGTCGAGATCCATCTGCATGCCGTCGATGATCTCGAGGAAACGCTCCTGCGGCAGATCTCGCGCGCGCACGATCGGCTGCAGCGCTTGTGCGACCGGGTGCTGCGGATTGCCCTTGAACACCGCGGCTATTTCCGTTCGCCACCAGTCGAGCTTCGCGCGGGCGACGATTGGGTCGCTGGTCTCGTCGACCGTGTCGTCCACTTCGCGGCAGAACGCATAGAGCGCGGTGATGGCACGCCGCTGCTCCGGCGGCAGGAACAGGAAGCTGTAGTAGAAGCTCGATCCGCTCTGTGCGGCCTTGCGCTGGCAGTACTCGTCGGGAGTCATTGAGTGCACTGCGCAGGGAGAGGCGGCATGTTCAACGGACGAGCGCGCGCACCAGCAGCAGCGGCCAGTCGATGGTGGTCAGCACCGGGCGCGCGCGGAACACGTCGCCCGCCACGCGCACCAGCTTGTCGAGAATGCGCTCGCCTCCCGAGACGATCATCCGCAGTTCGAGACCGAAACGTCCGGGCAGCGTCCGGCCGAGCGGTGCACCTTCGAGCAGCATGCTGCGCGTGCGCTCGATCTGGAACTGCATGAACGTTTGCCACGGTCCCGAGGCATCGCCGCGATCGATGCGCGCCTCGTCGATGCCGAAGCGCTGCATTTCATCCTGCGGCAGGTAGATGCGGCCCTTGCGGAAATCGATGGCGATGTCCTGCAGGAAATTGATGAGTTGCAGGCTCGAGCAGATCTGGTCGGACCGGGCAAGGCTGCGCGGCGTCGTGTCTCCGTGGAGGTGGAGCAGCAGCCGCCCGACCGGATTCGCCGAGCGCCGGCAATAGTCCATCACGTCGTCGAAGTTCGCGTAGCGGGTCCTGGTGACGTCCTGGGTGAAGGCGTCGAGCAGGTCCCGGAACAACTGGACCGGCAGGTGGTGGGCGCGGATGACCTCGCTCACGGCACGGTACAGATCGAGTTGCGGCGCGGCGCCGCCAGCGATGCGGTCGAGATCCGCCTGGCGTTCGGCCAGGGCCGCGAGCCGCTGGTCGGGCGTGGCGTCGCCTTCGTCGGCGATGTCGTCGGCCTCGCGTGCGAAGCGGTAGATCCAGGTGACGGGCTCGCGCAGCCGGGCCGGAAGGATGATCGAAGCGACCGGAAAGTTCTCGTAGTGGCCGACGCCCATGGGCTCGCTGCCCGCCCCGAAAAAATGTGGATGATCAAGACGTTGAATACGCTGGGCGAGGCTGCCGGGTGCGGGGGCGGGTGGAGTGTACTAGAATGGCGTCAGCGCGAAAGTGGCGGAATTGGCAGACGCACTGGATTTAGGTTCCAGCGCCGCAAGGCTTGGGGGTTCGAGTCCCCCCTTTCGCACCAGAGACCCCGGCGGGTGCCTCTTTCCGATCCGCCAGCCTTTCGCACCGTTCCCTCGAATTCCACCTCGAGTCGACCGTTGCCCCCGGCAAGGCGTACCCACCGGGGTCTTTGGTGTGCAACCCCTCAGAACCGAAGAGTCCGTCGAAATGCAAGCAAGTCTGGAAACCCTGAGCACGCTGGAGCGCCGCCTCAAAGTGGCGGTGCCGGCGACGCAGATCAACAACGAGGTGGAGAACCGCCTGAAGCGACTGCAGCGGACCGTGAAGCTGCATGGTTTCCGTCCGGGCAAGGTGCCGATGAAGGTCGTGGTGCAGCAGTTCGGCCCGCAGGTGCGCCAGGAGGTGCTGGGCGACACGGTCGAGCGCACCTTCGGCGAAGCGGTGCGCGAGAAGAACCTGCGCGTAGCAGGCTATCCCAAGATCGAGGCGAAACCGGCCGCGGAAGCGTCGACGGAGTTCGAGTTCACCGCGACGTTCGAAGTGTTCCCCGAGGTTCGGATCGGTGACCTGTCCGCTGCCAGCATCGAACGGCCGGCAGTGGCGGTGGACGAGCCGGAGGTGGAAAAGACCATCGAGGTCCTGCGCAAGCAGCGCACCCGGTACGAAGACATCGACCGTGCGGCAGCCAATGGCGACGTGGTGGTGATGGATTACGCCGGCACCATCGACGGCACCCCCTTCGACGGCGGCACGGCCCAGGGCCAGAGTGTCGTGCTCGGCGAAGGCCGCCTGCTCCCCGATTTCGAAGCCGCCCTGATCGGCTTGCGCGCAGGCGAGGGCAAGTCGTTTGAACTGACTTTTCCCGCGGACTATCATGGGGCGGAAGTGGCTGGAAAGAAGGCGATTTTCGAGGTCACGCTGCACAAGGTCCAGGAGCAGAAACTGCCCGCCGTGGATGCCGAGTTCGCGAAGAGCCTGGGGGTCGAGGACGGCGATCTCGGGCGCATGCGCGCCGACGTCCGCGCCAACCTGGAGCGCGAGGTCAAGCGCCGGGTGCAGGCCCGGGTAAAGGATCAGGCGCTGAAGACGTTACTGGAGACGTCGAGCCTGGAAGTCCCGAAGGCCCTGGTCGACATGGAGATCGAGCGGTTGATGGCGCAGATGGCCGAGAACCTGCGCGGTCGTGGCATGAAGCCCGAGCAGATGAACATGCCGCGCGAGGCGTTCGATCCGGAGGCCAGGCGCCGCGTCAGCATCGGTCTCGTCCTGAACGAACTGGTCAAGCAGCAGGGCATCAAGGCGCAACCCGATCAGGTCAAGGCCATGATCGAGGAATACGCGGAAAGTTACGAACATCCGGACGAAGTCGTGCGCTGGTACTACCAGTCGGGCGACCGGGTGCGGGAAGTCGAGGCGGTCGTGCTCGAGAACAACGTGGTCGAGTGGGTGCTGGGCAACACGAAAGTGGTCGACAAGGCCACCCCGTTCGAGGAACTGATGGGGAACGCACAATGAACTGGGGCAATTCGATGAATCCCGACCCGATGGGTGGCACCCGCACGGAACCGCAGGGGCTCGGCCTGATCCCGATGGTGATCGAGCAGAGCGGCCGCGGGGAGCGCGCCTACGACATCTACTCGCGCCTGCTCAAGGAACGCGTGGTGTTCCTGGTGGGGCCGGTGAACGACGTCACCGCCAACCTGATCGTGGCGCAACTGCTGTTCCTGGAGTCCGAGAACCCCGACAAGGACATCTTCTTCTATATCAATTCGCCCGGCGGCTCGGTGTCCGCGGGGCTCGCGATCTACGACACGATGCAGTTCATCAAGCCCGATGTCTCGACGCTGTGCATCGGCCAGGCGGCCAGCATGGGCGCCTTCCTGCTGGCGGCAGGCGCGAAGGGCAAGCGGTTCGTGCTGCCGAACTCCCGCGTGATGATCCACCAGCCCATGGGCGGGTTCCAGGGCCAGGCCTCGGACATCGAGATCCACGCGCGCGAGATCCTGTACCTGCGCGAACGACTGAACGCCCTGATGGCGAAGCACACCGGGCAGGACATCGCGACCATCGAGAAGGACACCGATCGTGACAACTTCCTGAGTGCGGACGATTCGGTCAAGTATGGATTGGTGGACAAGGTGCTCGCGAACCGGGCGGAAGCCTGAACGGCCTTTCGGGGAACGGTGAGCGCGTTCGGCGTTCTGATGCAATGTTGAAGGCCTGGCGCAGGTAAGGCGCGGGAGAAAGCCCCACGATGTCGGAAAAGCCCTCCGGAGAAAAACTCCTCTACTGCTCGTTCTGCGGCAAGAGCCAGCACGAGGTCCGCAAGCTGATCGCCGGTCCCTCGGTGTTCATCTGCGACGAGTGCATCGAACTGTGCAACGACATCATCCGCGAGGAAACCCACGGCGACACGGCGACCAAGGGCGCCAAGTCCGACCTGCCGGTTCCCACGGAGATCCGCTCGATCCTCGACCAGTATGTGATCGGCCAGGACCAGGCGAAGAAGATCCTGTCGGTCGCCGTCTACAACCACTACAAGCGGTTGAAGACGCTCTCGAAGAAGGACGATGTCGAACTCGCCAAGAGCAACATCCTGCTGGTGGGCCCCACGGGGTCCGGCAAGACGCTGCTCGCGCAGACGCTGGCGCGGCTGCTCAACGTGCCCTTCGTGATGGCCGATGCCACGACGCTTACCGAAGCCGGCTACGTCGGCGAGGACGTCGAGAACATCATCCAGAAGCTGCTGCAGAAGTGCGACTACGACGTGGACAAGGCCCAGCGCGGCATCGTCTACATCGACGAGATCGACAAGATCTCGCGCAAGTCCGACAACCCTTCGATCACCCGGGATGTTTCGGGCGAGGGCGTGCAGCAGGCCCTGCTCAAGCTGGTCGAGGGCACGATCGCCTCGGTCCCGCCCCAGGGTGGTCGCAAGCATCCGAACCAGGAGTTCGTCCAGGTCGACACGACCAACATCCTGTTCATCTGCGGCGGCGCGTTCGACGGTCTCGACAAGGTGATTCGCGCCCGGTCGGAGAAGGGCGGGATCGGCTTCGGTGCCCAGGTGAAGAGCAGCGACAACCGCAAGGACATCGGTGCGGTGCTGCGCGAGGTGGAGCCGGAGGATCTCATCAAGTACGGTCTGATCCCGGAGTTCGTCGGCCGGTTGCCCGTGGTGGCGACGCTCGAGGAGCTCGACGAGAAGGCACTGATCCAGATCCTCACCGAGCCCAAGAATGCGCTCATCAAGCAGTATCAGAAGATGTTCGCGATGGAGGGCGTCGAGCTCGAGATTCGCGAGGACGCGCTGAAGGCGATTTCCACCAAGGCGCTGCATCGCAAGACCGGCGCCCGGGGCCTGCGGTCCATCCTCGAGCATGTGCTGCTCGACACGATGTTCGACCTGCCGTCGCTCAAGAACGTCGAAAAGGTCGTGATCGACGAAGGGTCGATCACGGGCGACATCAAACCACTCCTCATCTATTCGGATCAGCCCAGGGTCGCGGGCTCGGCATGACCGGCAAACCGGGCGGCTCCTGCCGCCCGGTTTGCCGCTACAGGCGGGCAGGCCCGCTGGAGCGCCAGTCGCGATCCGGCGGCTTGAAATAGGACGCAAACGCTCCACCTAGCCTCGACGACAAGCATTCAACTGTTCAGGTGACCTCCATGAATTCCCCCATCGATCCTTCGGAAGGCCGTGTCGCGCTGCCGCTGCTGCCGCTGCGCGACGTGGTCGTGTTTCCGCACATGGTCATCCCGCTGTTCGTCGGACGACCCAAGTCCATCAAGGCGCTCGAGACCGCGATGGAAGCGGGCAAGAGCATTCTCCTGGTCGCCCAGAAATCGGCTGCGAAGGACGAGCCCTCCGCTGAAGATCTCTATCGCGTCGGCAGCGTCGCCAACATCCTGCAGATGCTCAAGCTGCCGGATGGGACGGTGAAGGTGCTGGTCGAGGGCGTGCAGCGCGCGACCATCGACGAGATCGATGACCTGCGCACGCACTACACTGCCGAAGCCGTTCCGGTGGCGAACGAACCGCTCTCGGCCGAGGAGTTGCACGAGATCGAGGCGATGCGGCGCGCGATGATCGCGCAGTTCGATCAGTACGTGAAACTGAACAAGAAGATTCCGCCGGAGATCCTCACCTCGCTCGCCGGCATCGACGAGGCCGGCCGTCTTGCCGACACGATCGCCGCGCACCTGCCGCTCAAGCTCGAGCAGAAGCAGGCCGTGCTCGAGATGTACGACGTCAAGCGCCGGCTGGAGCACCTGCTCTCGCTGCTCGAAGCGGAACTCGACATCCTCCAGGTGGAAAAACGCATCCGCGGCCGCGTCAAGCGGCAGATGGAGAAGAGCCAGCGCGAGTACTACCTGAACGAACAGGTGAAGGCCATCCAGAAGGAACTCGGCGACCTCGACGAGGGTGCCGACCTGGACGAGATGGACAAGCGCATCAAGACGGCGCACATGCCGAAGGAAGCGCGCACGAAGGCCGAGAATGAACTGAAGAAGCTGCGTCTGATGTCGCCCATGTCCGCCGAGGCGACCGTGGTGCGCAACTACATCGAGGCGCTCGTCAATCTGCCGTGGAAGAAGAAGAGCAAGATCTCCAAGGACCTGATGGCGGCCGAGGCGGTGCTCGAGCAGGACCACTACGGCCTCGAGAAGGTCAAGGAACGCATTCTCGAGTATCTCGCGGTGCAGCAACGTGTCGACAAGGTGAAGGCGCCGATCCTGTGCCTGGTCGGGCCGCCCGGCGTGGGCAAGACCTCGCTCGGCCAGTCCATCGCGCGGGCGACGAATCGCAAGTTCGTGCGCATGTCCCTGGGCGGCGTGCGCGACGAAGCGGAGATTCGCGGCCATCGGCGGACCTACATCGGTTCGATGCCGGGCAAGATCCTCCAGAACATGACCAAGGTGGCGGTGCGCAATCCGCTGTTCCTGCTCGACGAAGTCGACAAGATGGGCATGGACTTCCGCGGCGATCCCGCGTCGGCCCTGCTCGAGGTGCTCGACCCCGAACAGAACCACACCTTCGTCGATCACTACGTCGAAGTGGACTACGACCTCTCGGACGTGATGTTCGTCGCCACGGCGAACACCATGAACATTCCACCGGCGCTGCTGGACCGCATGGAAGTGATCCGTCTGTCCGGCTACACGGAGGACGAGAAGGTCAACATCGCGATGCGCTATCTGCTGCCCAAGCAGATGAAGAACCACGGACTCAAGGACGCCGAAACCAACGTTTCGGAGAGCGCGGTTCGCGACATCATTCGCTACTTCACGCGCGAGGCCGGCGTGCGTGCGCTCGAGCGCGAGATCTCCAAGATCTGCCGCAAGGTCGTGAAATCGCTGCTGCTCAAGAAGCGCGAATCGTCCATCCAGGTGAATGCGCGCAACCTCGACAAATACCTGGGCGTTCGCCGCTACAGCTTCGGCATGGCGGAGAAGGACAACCAGGTGGGCCAGGTCACCGGTCTCGCGTGGACGGAAGTGGGTGGCGAGCTCCTCACCATCGAGAGCGCGGCCATGCCCGGCAAGGGCAAGACCGTCACCACCGGCAAGCTCGGCGAAGTGATGCAGGAGTCGATCCAGGCCGCGCTCACGGTCGTGCGCAGCCGTTCGCAAAAGCTGGGCATTCGGGAAGATTTCTATCAGACGAGCGACATCCACATCCACCTGCCCGAGGGTGCCACGCCGAAGGACGGCCCGAGTGCTGGCATCGGCATCTGCACGGCCATCGTTTCGTTGCTCACCGGCATTCCGGTGCGCGCCGACGTCGCGATGACGGGCGAGATCACGCTTCGGGGCGAAGTGCTGCCCATCGGCGGACTCAAGGAGAAGCTGCTCGCGGCCCATCGCGGCGGCATCAAGCACGTGCTCATCCCCGAGGAGAACGTGAAGGATCTCGCGGAGATTCCGGACAACATCAAGAATCGCCTCGATATCCATCCGGTGAAATGGATCGATCAGGTGCTCGAACACGCACTCGAACGTGTACCCACGCCTTTGCCGCAGAAGACGGAAGCACCGGTGGCATTGGCCACGGCCGTGGATGCGGATGCACCTGCGGCCGCCGTGAAGCACTGACGCGAAGCACTGCAGCAGGGGCCGATTTCCGCGAGGGATCGGTCGTCGAATGGTGACAAGATAGACGCGCCCGCACACTCACACGTGTGTGCGGGCGCGTTTTTCTTGACACCGACTTTTTCAGCTTGCTATAAAGCCAGACCCGTTGTTCGGCACGCGGAAAGCCGCGCCGGTGCTGGGGAACAGGGCCACCGCCAGAATCATTCAGACGTACCCGCGCAAGCCAGTTCCCAAAACAAATTTTGTTGTGCCGGGTGCGCATCTCTCAACGAACAACGAAAGGGGACGCACGTGAACAAGTCGGAACTCATTGACGCCATCGCCAAATCAGCCGACATCTCGAAAGCCGCCGCCGGACGCGCGCTGGATGCTACGGTCGCATCGATCAAGACTTCGTTGCGCAAGGGCTCGATGGTCACACTGGTCGGCTTCGGCACCTTCTACGTCGGCAAACGCGCGGCACGCAGTGGACGCAATCCGCGCACCGGCGCTTCGATCAAGATCCGCGCCGCCAAGGTTCCCAAGTTCCGGGCTGGAAAGGCGCTGAAGGATGCATTAAACTAACGGGCTTCTCGACGAGGTTTCGTCGGTGAGTCGATCGGGTACCCAACGGGCTCCCGGCCGCTCGGTGACGAAGCGCAGTCGGAGCCGTCCGGGGTGCTTAGCTCAGCTGGTAGAGCGTCGCCCTTACAAGGCGAATGTCGGGAGTTCGAGCCTCTCAGCACCCACCAGCAGCGAGGACGGAAAGTTTCTGAGGAGTGGTAGTTCAGTTGGTTAGAATACCGGCCTGTCACGCCGGGGGTCGCGGGTTCGAGTCCCGTCCACTCCGCCAAACCCGAAAAGGCGAACGAATGTTCGCCTTTTTTGTTTCTGTAGCAGTTCGTCGCAGGCGCGCCGACCGAGAAGCCGAAGATTCACGCAGCCGATGGGTGGCCGGGCGGCCCGCGACTCATCACTAACGATCACGGAAATCTCATGTTCGAGTGGGTCGACAAGCACAAGCGCTGGATTCAGATCATTCTGCTGATCCTGATCGTTCCGTCGTTCGCGTTTTTCGGGATCAACTACTACTTCCAGGAATACGGGTCCTCCGGCGCTGTCGCGAAGGTGGCGGGCTCGAAGATCTCGCCGCAGGAGTTCGAGGACGCGTTGCGTGAACGCCAGGACCAGCTGCGCCAGTCCATGCAGGGCAAGGCGGACCAGGCGATGCTCGACAGCAACGAGGTTCGCACCGCCGTGATCAACGGCCTGGTGGACAAGCGGGCACTGCTGGCGCACGCGATGCATGCCGGCGTTGCCGTCACCGACGAGCAGGTGCGCAAGATCGTGACCGGCATCTCCGCCTTCCGCGACGAAACCACCGGCAAGTTCTCGCCGGAACGCTACGAGCAGTTGCTGCGATCCCAGGGCATGTCGCCGGTGATGTTCGAGGAACGCGTCCGCCAGGATCTGCGCATGTCCCAGGTCCGCGACACGGTGGCGAACTCCACGCTCGTGTCCGATGCCGTGGTGGACCGCCTGGGACGCATTCGCGAGCAGCAGCGCGAAGTGAGCCAATGGCTGCTGACACCCGATCAGGTGCGCGCCCGGGTGAAGGTCACGGACGAGGACGTGAAGCAGTTCTACGAAAACCACAAGACCGAGTTCCGCGTGCCCGAGCGGGCGCGCGTCGAATACCTGGTGCTCAACCTGGACACCGTCGCAAAGAGCATCGAGATCTCACCGCAGGAAGTCACGGACTGGTACGAAAAGCACCTGCCGCAGTACGAGAAGGCGGAGGAGCGCAAGGCGAGCCACATCCTGATCACCGTGGCCAAGGACGCGAAGGCCGAGGACAAGGCGGCCGCGCGCCGCAAGGCCGAGGAGCTCACGGCGGAGGCTCGCAAGTCACCCAATTCCTTCGGCGAGCTCGCGAAGAAGCACTCCCAGGATCCCGGATCCGCGAGTGGCGGTGGTGATCTCGGATTCTTCGCCCGCGGCGTGATGGTCAAGCCCTTCGACGAAGCACTGTTCGCGATGAAGTCGGGTGAGATCCAGGGGCCGGTCGAGACGCAATACGGCTTCCACGTCATCCGGCTCGATGCGATCAAGCCCGGGGAGAAGACGCCACTCGACAAGGTCCGCCCGGAGATCGAGCTGGAGCTCAGCAAGGGCAAGGCCGGCAAGGCTTTCGCCGATGCGGCCGACTCGATGCAGAACCTCGTCTACGAGCAGTTCGACAGCCTGCAGCCGGCGGCCGAAGCCCTCAAGTTGAAGATCCAGACCAGCGACTGGATTACCCGCGACGGTGGCGGCAATCCCGTCTTGGTGAAGCCGGAGTTGCTGGCCAAGATCTTCTCGGACGACGCGGTCAAGAACAAGCGCAACACCACGGCCGTCGAGGTCGCCCCGAATACCCTCGTCGCCGCGCGCGTGATCGAGCACAAGGCAGCCGACGTCCTGCCGTTCGACGCCGTCCGCAAGGACGTGCAGGAGCAGCTGGTGCTCGAACGCACGACCAAGCTCGTGGAAGAAGAGGGCAAGGCGACCCTCGAACGGGTCAAGGCAGGCGACGACAAGGGCCTCACCTGGATCGGCCCGGTGACGGTGTCGCTGCAGAAGCCCTCGGGCCTCGCTCCGGAGGCAGCGCGGGAGGTATTCAGCGCCGATCCCGCGAAATTGCCCCTGTACGTAGGCATGCCGGTCTCGAACGGGCGGTTCGTGATCTATCGGGTCGGCAAGGTCATCGAAGCGCCGCCGCTGGATGCGGAACAACGCAAGGCGCTGGCGCGGCAGCTGTCGCAGATCGCTGCACAGCAGCAGTTCGACGCCTACATGCAGACCGTGAAGGCCGGCGCCGGCGTCGAGATCGACGCCACCAAGGTGGAGAAGAAAGCCACCCAGTGACGCCGCCGCGGCGTCACTGTCCTGGTCACTCCATCGTGGCCACGGCAGTCGTGTTGAAGCCGGCGTCGACGTAGAGGATCTCGCCGGTGATGCCGCTGGCGAGCGGGCCGAGGAGGAACGCGGCGGCATTGCCGACTTCATCGGTGGTCACGTTGCGCCGCAGCGGAGCGTGCTTCTCGTTGTGCGCCAGGATCTTGCCGAAGCCGCCGATGCCGGCCGCCGCAAGCGTCTTGATCGGTCCTGCCGAGATCGCGTTCACGCGCATGCCCTCCGGACCCACGCTCTGTGCCATGTAGCGCACCGCGGCTTCGAGGCTCGCCTTCGCGAGACCCATCACGTTGTAGTTGGGCAGTGAGCGCTCGGCGCCGAGGTAGCTCAATGTGAGCAGCGACGCATCGCGGCCTCGCATCATCGACCGGCCCGCCTTGGCCAGCGCGGCGAAGCTGTAGGCGCTGACGTCGTGCGAGATGCGGAAGGCTTCTCGGTTCACGCTGTCGAGGAAGTCACCGGAGAGTGCCTCGCGCGGTGCGAACGCGATGGCGTGTACCAGGCCGTCGAGACCATCCCAGGACTTCGCGAGCGAGGCGAACAGCGCGTCGATCTCCGCGTCGCTCGATACGTCGCAAGGGAACACGAGCGTGCTGTCGAACTCGCGCGCCAGCTCGGCCACGCGATCCTGTACCCTGTCGCCCTGGTAGGTGAAGGCGAGTTGCGCACCTTCGCGCCGACACGCCTTGGCGATGCCATAGGCGATCGACCGGTTGGAGAGCATGCCGGTCACGAGAATCTTGCGGTCCTGAAGAAAGCCCATGGATTCCCTCTGTGATTTTCGTTCGATGAACGGGCCGCTATTATAGGCGGCGCTTCTCGCTCCATCCGGCCCCGGATGAGGCGCGCCACGGAAAACTGCCCACGCATGCCCAGACCGCAGTACTGGATCGCCCTGCTGCCCGCCCTGGCTGCCTGTTCCGGCGCGTGGAACGATCCCTATCCGGCCTCCGAGCGCACGTCGAACACGCTGTACTCGGCGTTCATCGAGCGCCCGAAGCATCTGGATCCGGTGCAGTCCTACAGCTCGAACGAGATCACGTTCACGGCACAGATCTACACGCCGCCGCTGCAGTACCACTACCTCAAGCGGCCGTACACGCTGATTCCACAGGCGGCGGTGGAAGTTCCCACCCCCATGTTCCTCGACGCGCAGGGCCAGGTGCTGCCGGCGGATGCGCAGGCTTCGAAGGTCGCGTTCAGCGTTTACGAGATTCGTATCCGACCGGGCATGCGCTACCAGCCGCATCCTGCCTTTGCGAAGACCTCGGACGGCGCACCTCGATACGTTCCGCTCGCGCGCAAGGACGTCTCCGGCGTCTACGAGCTGCGCGATTTTCGCGAAACCGGTACGCGCGAAGTCATGGCGGAGGATTTCGTCTACCAGATCAAGCGCCTCGCCCATCCGCGCCTGCATTCGCCGATCTTCGGTCTCATGACGGAGTACATCGTCGGCTTGAAGGAGTATGGCGAGACGTTGAAGAAGGTCAACGAAGCGCTGGCGAAGCAGGGGCACAAGGACGCATGGATCGATCTGCACGAGCATGCCCTCGAAGGCGTCGAGGTGGTCGACTCGCATACCTACCGGGTGAAGCTGAAGGGCAAGTATCCGCAGTTCGTCTATTGGCTCGCGATGCCCTTCTTCGCGCCCGTGCCCATGGAGGTCGACCGCTTCTACGCCCAGCCCGGCCTGATGGAGAAGAACATCACGCTCGACTGGTACCCGGTCGGTTCCGGGCCGTACATGCTCACGGTCAACAATCCCAATCGGCAGATGGTGCTGGAGCGGAATCCGAACTACTACGGCGAGACCTATCCGGCCGAGGGCGAGCCGGACGATGCCGCGCAGGGCCTGCTCGCCGATGCCGGCAAGCCGCTGCCGTTCATCGACCGCATGGTGTTCAGCCTGGAGAAGGAAACGATCCCCTACTGGAACAAGTTCCTGCAGGGCTACTACGACGCCTCCGGGATCAGCTCTGATTCCTTCGACCAGGCGATCCAGATGGGGAGCGGTGGCGAGGTGATGCTCACCGACGAGATGCGCGAAAAGGGCATCCAGTTGAAGACTGCCGTGGCCCCCTCCACGTTCTACATGGGCTTCAACATGCTGGATCCGGTGGTGGGTGGCGAAGTGGAGCGTACCCGCAAGTTGCGGCAGGCGGTCTCCATCGCCGTGGACTACGAGGAGTTCATCTCGATCTTCCAGAACGGTCGCGGCATCGCGGCGCAAGGGCCATTGCCGCCCGGCATCTTCGGCTATCGCGAAGGTGAAGCCGGCATCAACCGGCATGTCTACGACTGGGTCGATGGAGAGCCTCGACGCAAGCCGATCGAGGCTGCACGCAAGCTGATGGACGAAGCGGGCTATCCGAACGGCATCGATCGCCACACCGGGGCGCCTCTCGTGTTGAATCTCGATGCCACTGCGCGCGGGCCCGACGACAAGGCGCGGCTCGACTGGATGCGCAAGCAGTTCGCGAAACTCAACGTCAATCTCGTGGTGCGCGCGACCGACTACAACCGGTTCCAGGAGAAGGTGCGCAAGGGCAACGCGCAGATCTTCTACTGGGGCTGGAACGCGGACTATCCCGATCCTGAAAACTTCCTGTTCCTGTTGCACGGCCCGCAGGGGAAGGTGAAGTCGCAAGGCGAGAACGCAGCGAACTGGGTGAATCCCGCATTCGACCGGCTGTTCGAGAGCATGAAGAACATGGACAACGGCCCCGAGCGCCAGGCGATCATCGATCAGATGCTCGAGATCGCGCGCCGGGATGCCCCCTGGCTCTGGGGCCTGCATCCGAAGGAATACGGTCTCGCGCACGCCTGGGTGAAGAACCGCAAGCCGAACCAGATCGCCAACAACCTCCTCAAGTACCAGCGGATCGATCCGGCACTGCGCGCGGACCTGCGGCAACGCTGGAATCGTCCCGTGCTCTGGCCGCTGGGCCTTCTGGCAATCGTCGTGATCGCCTTCGCCATTCCCGCGGTCCTGGCCTACCGTCGGCGCGAACGCGGGACCGGCCGGATCGAAGGGCTGTCGACGGCGGCGAGATAGACCCATGCTGCGCTACATCATCCGCCGTTTGCTGTACGCGATCCCGATCCTGGTCGGCGTGAATCTCATCACGTTCGCGCTGTTCTTCGTGGTCAACACGCCGGACGACATGGCGCGCATGCAGTTGGGCGTGAAGCGGGTGACGCCGGAAGCGATCGAGCGCTGGAAGCAGGAGCGCGGCTACGACAAGCCGCTCATCTACAACGCGGCCGCGCATGGCACCGCCCGGGTGAGCGACACCATCTTCTGGAACCACTCGCTGCGCCTCTTCACCTTCGATTTCGGCAAGGCCGAATCCGACGGCCGCGACATCGGCCATGAGATCGCCACGCGCATGGGGCCGAGCTTCGCGATCGCGCTACCGGTCTTTCTCGTCGGGTTGTGCGCCTACGTGACCTTCGCGCTGCTGATGGCGCTGTTCCGGGCGACCTACCTGGACTTCAGCGGCGTGATCCTGTGCGTCACCGCCATGTCCATCTCCGGCATGTTCTACATCATCGGCGGCCAGTTCCTGGTGAGCAAGCTGTGGAACCTCGCGCCGATCTCGGGCTTCGCCGGCGGCATCGGAGCCTGGCGCTTCATGATCCTTCCCGTGGCCGTGGGGCTCGTCGCCGGTTTCGGCGAGAGCAGCCGCTGGTATCGCACCATCTTTCTGGAGGAGATCAATCGCGACTACGTGCGCACCGCCCGGGCGAAGGGCCTCTCGGAGGGCCGCGTGCTCGTGCACCACGTGTTGCGCAACGCCCTCATCCCGATCCTGACCGGCGTGGTCGTGATCATTCCCGGTCTGTTCCTCGGCAGCCTCGTGATGGAATCGTTCTTCGGCATTCCCGGCCTGGGCAGCTACACCATCGATGCGATCAGCTCACAGGACTTCGCGGTCGTACGGTCCATGGTCTTCCTGGGGTCGTTGCTCTATATCGTCGGGCTCATCCTCACGGACATCTCGTATACGATCGTCGATCCGAGGATCCGCTTCGAATGATGCTGCCGCTGAAACCGGTGTTGCTGTGGACGGATGCGCTGGTGTTCGCGATGCTCGCGACGATCGCGCTGTTCGCCTGGTACACGGCGCGGCACGAGCACCTGCGAGCGCCCTGGCGCAAGGTCGCCCGATCCGCGAGCGGGATGGTGTCGGCGACCGTGCTGCTCGCGTTCCTCCTGGTCGGTGTGCTCGACACGTTCCACTACCAGCGCGCCCTGCCTCCCGGACAGGCGACCGCGGAGATGCGCTACGCCTCCGAAGTGCTTTCGGCGCTGGATACCGTGGCGGAAGGTCTGCGCACGCGCCAGGAGCGGACTTTTTCGGCACCGTTCTCGGCTTATGCCCATGCCAAGGAAACGATGGTCATGCCGGACGGCAAGCAGGGCCGCGACTATCCGCGCCTGAAGTTCGGTGGGGCGCATCTCAAGGATCCGACGGCCGAGCGTATCCCCGACATTGCACGCGGTGTGCTCCAGGGCGTGGCGGTGGCGGCGCTCCTGTGGATCCTCGCGACTGCGATCCTCACGGGAGTCGCTGCCGCACGCGCCGGACGCAGCTTCGCCGACACCTCCGGGGACCTTTGGCGAGGCGACCTCGATGTCCCGCTGCGAGGCGTGCTCGTCACCCTCGGGTTGCTGTTTCTGATCGTCATGCCGTTGATGGTCCTCTCCGGGCGATACCACGTGTTCGGGACCGACAAGGTGGGGCAGGACGTGCTGTATCTCACGTTGAAGAGCATCCGCACCGGCCTGGTGATCGGCACGGTGACGACGCTGGTGATGCTCCCGTTCGCGCTCGCGCTCGGCATCATGGCCGGCTATTTCAAGGGCTGGATCGACGACGTGATCCAGTACCTCTACACGACGCTGAGCTCGATTCCCGGCGTGCTGCTGATCGCGGCCGCGGTGCTGATGATGCAGGTCTACATGGACACGCATCCCGAGATCTTCGATTCGGTCACGCGGCGCGCCGACTTCCGCCTGCTGTTCCTGTGCATGATCCTCGGGGTCACGAGCTGGACCGGCCTGTGCCGCCTGTTGCGCGGCGAGACGCTCAAGCTGCGCGAACTCGAATACGTGCAGGCCGCTCATGCCTTCGGCGTTGGACCGTGGCGCATCATGGCCCGGCATATCCTGCCCAACGTCCTGCATATCGTGATCATCACGACGGTGCTTGGATTCAGCGGGCTGGTGCTGTCGGAGGCGGTGTTGTCGTACGTGGGCGTGGGCGTCGACCCGGCCACCAACAGCTTCGGCACCATGATCAATTCCGCGAGGCTGGAGCTCGCGCGGGAGCCGATCGTGTGGTGGTCGATCGCCGCCGCCTTCGTCTTCATGTTCGCGCTGGTGCTGTCGGCGAACCTGTTCGCCGATGCAGTGCGTGATGCACTCGATCCACGCACGCGCATGCAGTTCACGCGACCGGCGCTCTGGCGGTTCCGGGCATCACGGTCGGCGAAGGGAGGGGCCTCGTGAGCACGCCTCTGCTGCAGGTGGAGGATCTGCACACCTGGGTCGCCAGCGGCGAGCGGATCGTGCGTGCGGTCGACGGGGTTTCGCTCACGATCGAACGCGGCGAAACCTTCGCACTGCTGGGCGAGTCCGGCAGCGGCAAGTCGCTGTCGGCGCTCTCGATCATGCGCCTGCTGCCCGAAGCGGGCGCGATCGTCTCGGGTCGCGTGTTGCTGGATGGTGCGGACCTGGTCGGCCTGCCGGAGAGCCGGATGCGCGACGTGCGCGGACGGCGCATCGCGATGATCTTCCAGGAGCCGGGTGCGAGCCTGAATCCGGTGATGACCGTAGGCGATCAGGTGCGCGAGGTGCTCGCGCGCCATCTCGGCCTCACGGGTGCTGCCGCGGAGCGACGTGTGCTCGAACTGTTCGAGGCCGTCGGCATTCCCGATCCGTCCCGGCGCCTGAACGAGTTTCCCTTCCAGCTCTCGGGCGGCCTCAAGCAGCGCGTGATGATCGCGGCGGCGCTCGCCTGCGAGCCGGAACTGCTGGTGGCGGACGAGCCGACCACCGCGCTCGACGTCACCATCCAGGCCCAGGTGCTGGACCTGCTGCGCGACCTGCAGCGCCGTACCGGCATGGCGATGCTGCTCATCACCCACGATCTCGGCGTCGTGTCCGAAATGGCCCACCGCGTCGCCGTGATGTACGCCGGCGAGATCGTCGAGACCGCCGCGCGGGAGAGCTTCTTCAGCCGTCCGGCCCATCCGTACACGCGCAAGCTGTTCGAATCGCTCCCGAGCGAGAGCGTGCGCGAGCGGCGTCTCGCGGTGATCCGCGGTACCGTGCCGCCCCTGTGGTCCGAGTTCAAGGGTTGCCGCTTCGCCGATCGCTGCGACCACGCATGGGCCCAGTGCCGCGAACAGGCGCCTGCCGTGCATCGCATCGGCGAGACGCAGGCGGTGCGCTGTCACCTCTTCGCGGAGGGTGCGTCAAAGCAGCTGCCGGAGAACGTCGCAGTTGCGAGGTTGGAACCGGACCAGGGAAAGCCGCAAGGGTTGCCGGAGGAAGAGGAAGGGCCGGCCCCGTTGCTGGACATGGAGAATCTGTGCGTGCACTTCCCGATCCGGCGCGGCCTGTTCAAGCGCGTCGTCGGCTACGTGAAAGCGGTGGACGGCGTGTCGCTCTCCATTCCGGCGGGGCGCACGGTCGCGCTGGTAGGCGAGTCGGGTTGCGGCAAGACGACGGTGGGCAAGGGCATCGTGCGCCTCCTGGCCTCGAACGAGGGCACCATCCGGTTCTGCGGCGTAGACCTCGCTCGCGTCGAGCAGGCTGATCTGCGATCGCGCCGGCGCGAGTTCCAGATCATCTTCCAGGATCCGTTCGCGTCGCTCAATCCGCGCATGCGGGTGGCGGAGATCATCCAGGAAGGGATGACCGCGCTCGATGTCGGCGGCACGGGAGCGGAGCGCGCCGTGCGCATCGATGCGTTGCTCGAACAGGTGGGTCTCTCGCCCGACATGAAGTATCGCTATCCGCACGAGTTCTCCGGCGGGCAACGGCAGCGGATCGCGATCGCCCGCGCGCTCGCGGTGGATCCCAAGCTGATCGTGTGCGACGAACCCACCTCCGCACTCGACGTGTCGGTGCAGGCGCAGATCCTCAACCTGCTGAAGGATCTGCAGGACCGGCTCGGCATCGCCTATCTCTTCATCACCCACAACATCTCGGTGGTGGAGTATCTCGCTCACGAGGTGGCCGTGATGTATCTCGGGCGCATCGTCGAGTACGGCACCGTGGAAGAGGTGCTGCATTCACCGAAGCATCCCTACACCGAAGCGCTGCTGTCGGCCGTGCCGGCCATCGAGCGCGCGGCGGATCGCCCCATCATTCGCCTGCAGGGGGACATTCCCTCGCCGGCGAATCCGCCGCCCGGTTGCCACTTCGAGCCTCGCTGCCCCAAGGCGTTGCCGGTCTGTAGAACCGCCTATCCCGCCGAAACGCGCCTGGGTGCCACGCATCGCGTGCACTGCGTGCTGCACCAGGCGAAATGAAAACGGCGCCTCGAGGCGCCGTTGGCATGCGTAGGGTGAGGGTCAGTTGCGCGCCAGGTGCTTCTTCTTCGTTGTCGTCGTCGGGGCGGGCGCTTTTTTCACCTTCACCGCCTCGGCGTGCTTGGCCGTCTTGGTGCGGGTGGAGCGCGTGCCGGTCGGCGCCGTGTCCGGGTAGATCGTGAGCTGCTGACCAGTCGCGATGCGGCCGCCCTTGAGGTGGTTCCAGCGGATGATCTGCCGCTGCGTGACCTGATAGTGGTTCGCGATGCGCTGGAGCGAGTCGCTGCGCTTCACGCGATAGACCTCCATCTCGGGTCCGGCCGAGGGTGCCTGGAACTCGAGCGGGTCGAACGACTGTTCGAGATTCGCCGTCTCCATGGCGGCCGGCGTCGGTACCAGCAGCGTCTGCCCGGGCCGCACACGCTTGCGCGTGCCGATGCCGTTCACCTGCTTCAGCGTATTGATCGAGATGCCGTAGCGACCCGCCACCTGCTCCAGTTTCTCGTTCGGCTTCAGCGTGTACGTTTGCCAGGAAACCAGCGGATCGTCGTTGGCCTGAAGGTTGTTCGCGAAGGTCTCGGCCTTCTCGACCGGCAGCAGCAGGGTGCGCACGCCGTCCGAGGTGATGACCGGACGGTTGTGCGCCGGGTTCAGGCTGCGGAATTCCTCGAGCGGCACTTCCGCGAGCTGCGCTGCGCGCTTCACGTCGATGTGCGAGGGCGCGTTGACGCGGATGAAATAGGGTTGGTTCGGGATCGGGTCCAGCACGATGCCGTAGCGGGCAGGGTCGGCGATGATGTTCTTCACGGCCTGCAGCTTGGGCAGGTAGTTGGCCGTTTCCTTCGGCATCTTCAGCGAGCGGTAGTCGGTGGGCTTGTGCTTGCGCTGGTTCTTGTCGATCGCGCGGCCCACGGCACCTTCGCCCCAGTTGTAGGCGGCGAGCGCGAGCTGCCAGTCGCCGAAGTCGGAGTGCAGCTTCTGCAGATAGTCGAGGGCGGCGCCCGTGGCGGCGGTCACGTCCCGGCGGCCGTCGTACCACCAGTTCTGTTCGAGTCCGTAACGCTTGCCGGTGGCGGGGATGAATTGCCAGATGCCGGAAGCGTGGGCGCGCGAGTAGGCGACCGGGTTGTACGCGCTTTCGATCATGGGCAGGAGCGCGATCTCCAGCGGCATGCCGCGCTGCTCGAGTTCCTCCACCACGAAGTGCAGGTAGCGCCGGCTGCGCTCCACCATCCGCTCGAGGTACTCCGGGCGGTTGAGGTACCAGGTCATGTGACGCTGCACGAGCGGGGAATCCACCTCCTGCATGGCGAAGCCGGCACGGATGCGGTCCCAGAGGCTGCCGGGCTCCATGTCCTTCGGCGTGTCGGAATAGACCACCGGGATCGGCGCCGGGGCCTGCATCGCCACGGGCGTTGCCGTCGCGGTGGAAGGGGCCTGGGCGTTCGGCAATTCCGCAGCCTTCGCAGGGGCCAGCAGCGGAATGACGGTAACCGTGGTGTCCTGGGACGTCGGCTCGGTGGGCCTGGAGCCCGCATTGAGGAGGGCGGCGAGCGATGTCGCGATCGGTGCATTCGCCGGCGACTCGGCCCGGGCAAGCGGCGGCGCTGGTGCCACCGCGACGACCACCGGAGCGGGGATGCTGTTGGGGGGCGGGCTGACTGGTTCGCTGGTCGTGCGCGCCGAACTCGGGTGAGGAGCAGCGGCTGCCTGGGCGGGGACGATGGCGTCCTTCGCGGCGGGAAGCGGCTTCTGGGTCGCGGATCGCACCGGGCTGCCGTAGCCGGAGCTCTTCGCATTGACTGGGGTGGCGGCGGAGGCTTCCGCGGCGACCACGGACTTGGCCGCAGGGCGCGGTTCAGGCGACGTTGCTGCGGTAGTCGTTTTCAGGGGATCGGCCGGCAGCGTGACCGGCTCGGGCGGCGCGGCGGGGATGGGAAGCGACGATTCGCGCTTCGCGGTGGGTTCGGCGACCTGGGTGCCGGCGGCCGCACGGTCTTCGTCGGCAGGCGCTTTGCCAACGGTGCCGACGGCGCAGGCCTGGTTGACCACGCCCAGAACGATGCACGCCGCTATCAGCTTCGTAGAGTTTCGGACCATGGCATAGGTTTGCTCAATCGCGTGAAGTATCCTATACAGGCCATTGATTTTCGTCAACAATTCATTCTCCTGGACCTGCCCCCCGACGGCGGCTCGCGGTTGGCTCCGGAATCCATCCCTGAGGACGTATTGTGCCAGCCAACCCTGCACATTCCGGCAGATTTACGGCCTGCCATCGTGAAGCTTGACTGGAGCAAGCTTTGCGCCGGCCCGGGTCAGAAGTGGTTTTTCCACTCCCGCAGTTCCGCGAAGACCTCGACCGGAGCGGCCAGCGGCCGCCCGGCATGGCGGATGGCGGTGGCCGCGACGGCGGGCTGGCGGGCGCGCAGGAACGGGTTCGTGGCCAGTTCCCGGGCGATGGTCGAAGGCAGCGACGGTCGGCCGCCATCCAGCGCGGCCTGGACCTCGCGCTCGCGAGCTGCCAGTGCAGGATTGCCGGGCTCGGCGGCTTGCGCGAAGCGGATGTTCGCCATGGTGTACTCATGACCGCAGTAGACCTGCGTCCCGCCGGGGAGTGCCGCGAGCTTCGACAATGAAGCGAGCATCTGCGGCGGCGTGCCTTCGAAGATGCGGCCGCAGCCCACCGAGAACAGCGTGTCGCCGCAGAACAGCATGCCGCCTCCGACGAACGCGATGTGGCCCGCCGTGTGCCCGGGGATGTCGAGCACTTCGAATTCGAGGCCGAGCGCGTCGATGCGAGCCCGGTCGCCTTCGCGCAATCGGTGCGTGATCGACGGGATCGTCTCGCCCGCGGGGCCGAAGACCGGTGCGCTATACTCCGCCGCAAGCGTCGCGACACCGCCGACATGGTCGGCATGGTGATGAGTGGCGAGAATCGCGGCGAGATCCAGGCCTTCCGATGCGAGGTAGTCCAGCACCGGTTGTGCATCGCCCGGGTCCACCACCGCCGCATGCGTCGCGTTTCGCAGGCACCAGATGTAGTTGTCGCGGAACGCCCGCAGCGGAATGACGTCGATATCCATCGCGAGCCCAGTTTCGAGTGCAAGCCACCACCCTGTCAATGCAGTCCGCCATGCCCGGCCTCTCGAACTGGTTCGATACGCCGCTCGGTGCGCATCTGCTGAAGCGCGAGCTGGCCTACTTCGACGGTGAAGTGGCGGACCTGTTCGGATTCAATGCGCTGCAGTTCGGACTGCCCGAACACGATTTCCTGCGCATGAGCCGCATCCCCATGCGTGCCGCCATCGGCCAGGAAGGTCCGGTGCGGATGCGTGCAGACCCGTGCGAACTGCCGGTGGCCACCGGCGAGATCGATCTCGTGGTGCTGCCCCATACCCTCGAGTTCAGCCCCAATCCGCACCAGCTGCTGCGCGAAGCGAGCCGCGTGCTGCGACCCGAAGGTCGCCTCGTGCTGTCCGGCTTCAACCCGCGGAGCCTCTGGGGCGCGGCACGCCTCATCCGCGCGCGCGGCGGCGAATACCCGTGGTGCGGCCAGTTCGTGGCCCTGCCGCGCATCAAGGACTGGCTTGCGCTGCTCGGCTTCGAATTGGCCGGCGGCCGCATGACCGCCTACACCCCGCCGTGCCGCGGCGAAGTCTGGCTCGAGCGCCTGCGCTTCATGGAACACGCGGGCGATCGGTGGTGGCCCTTCGCGGGCGGCGTGTATTTCCTGCACGCGGTCAAGCGCGTGAGCGGCGTGCGGCTCATCACGCCGAAGTGGCGCATGTCCACGGCGAAGAAGAAGGGCCTGTCGCCGGTGCCGCAGCGCATTTCCGCGCAGCACCGCGATCAAGACGTCGAGGGCCGGTGAGCGAGCGGATCGACATCTACACCGACGGTGCCTGCAAGGGCAATCCCGGTGTCGGCGGTTGGGGTGCGGTGGTGAAGACCGGAGCCTCGGAGCGCGAGATGTTCGGTGGCGCCGAGGCGACCACCAACAACCGCATGGAGATGATGGCGGTCATCGAGGCGCTGGCGTCGCTTGCGCCGGGCTCGCAGGTTCGCCTGCACACCGATTCGCAGTACGTGCAGAAGGGCATCAGCGAATGGATCCACGCCTGGAAGCGGCGTGGCTGGAAGACCGCCGACAAGAGCCCGGTGAAGAACGTCGACCTGTGGCAGCGCCTCGATGCGCTTGCGGCCCAGCATCGCATCGAATGGATCTGGGTCAAGGGCCACGCCGGTCACGACGGCAACGAGCACGCCGACCGGCTCGCCAATCGCGGCGTGGACTCGATCGTGAAGCGCGGCTGATTCGGCGATGCGCCAGATCATCCTCGATACCGAGACCACCGGGCTCGATCCGGGTCTCGGTCATCGCATCGTGGAACTCGCCTGCGTGGAGATCGTGAACCGCCGCCCCGGCACGCGCGACTTCCATCGCTACGTGAATCCGGAGCGGCCGAGCGATCCGGGCGCATTGGAAGTGCACGGTCTCACCGAAGAGTTCCTCGCCGACCACGTGAAGTTTCGCGACGTGGCCGAGGACTTCCTCGAGTTCGTCGACGGCGCGGAACTGATCATCCACAACGCACCCTTCGACGTCGCGTTCCTCAACGCCGAACTGGCCCGGCTCGACCGGCCGCCCATCGAACGGCACGTCGCGTCGATCACCGATTCGCTCCGGCTCGCCAAGGACCTGCACCCGGGCAAACGCAACGGCCTCGATGCGCTGTGCGAGCGCTATGCGATCGACAATTCGGCCCGCACGCTGCACGGCGCGCTGCTGGACGCGCGGCTGCTCGCCGAGGTGTATCTCGCGATGACGCGCGGGCAGGAGAGCCTGATCATCGATCTCGCCGACCCGGGCCGGGCCGCGCGCGCCTCGGTCGAGCGCACCGGTGAGCTCGATCTCGTTGTGCTGCGTGCGACGCCGGCCGAGCTCGCCGATCACGCCGCCTACCTCGACGAACTCGATCGCGTAGCGAAGGGCGCGTGCCTCTGGAAGGCGGCGGAAAAGGACATCGGCGGGAGCGCGTGAGGCGCGAGTCTCCGCTGCTTGGGGCGTTGCTGCTGTGCGTCGTCGCGTGGCCGGCCGTGGCGCAGGATCTTTCGGCCCGGTCCTTCATGCGGGAATGCGAGTCCCGCCTCGCGCCTTCCCGGGTGAGCGTGACCGGTGTTCCCATGGCGCCGCGCATCGACACGTCGAAGTCCTACCGCGAACTCACCGGCATGGTGTCGAAGGGCGAATACACCTGGGTGCTGGGTTTGACGCGGCCGGTGCTGCGCGTCGACACGAAATGGGGCTTCAACGGGCTCGAGGATGGCGGGGGCCGGCGCATGTGCATGCGGCCCACGCTGGACATGCGACTGCGCTACGACCCGGTCACCGTCTTCGTCGGCCGCGAGTTTGCTTCGGACGAGTGCAGCTATCGTTTCATCCTCGCGCACGAGACACGCCACGTCGCCGTCCATGTGCGTCAACTCGAGAAGACGGTCGCACTGTTGCAGGCCCAATTGCAGCGGCGCATGGGCAGCGACGTGCACTACGGCACGCGCGCCGAGCTGGAACGCAGGTTCCGCAGCGAGATCGAGAACTACTGGATGCCTCGCGCGCAGCGGGAACTCGCCAACGTGCGGCGCGAGCATGCGGCCATCGACACGCCGGAGGAATACGGTCGCGCGAACACGGCCTGCGAAGGCCGGATCGCGAGAGTGCTCCGGCGCAAGGCGGACTAGGGCAGTACGCGAACAGCCCTCACCAACTCGAGCGCGTAGGCCTTGCGGTAGTCGACGTCCGGTTTTGCAAGGCCGGCGCCGGCCATGAACTCGTAGGTCTTCTTCCAGCGTGCGTCGGTCATGCTGAAGATGCCCTGAGTGGCGGCGTCGCCGCCGGTCACGAGGCCGAACTCCTTCATCTTCGCGACGCCGAAGGCCAGCATGGCGTCCTCCATCTGCGGATTGGCCTTCTTCAGCAGCGCATTGCCGGGAGCCGGATTCGAGAGATAGCTTTTCCAGCCTTCGGCGCTCGCCTGCAGGAAATTCCTGAGCGCTTCCGGGCGGTCGCTCAGCACCTTGCGCGTCGTCACGATGGTCTGTGCATACGGCGGATAGCCCTGGTCGGCCAGCAGGAAAACCACCGGCTTGACGCCGGCCTTCTCGATCGCATAAGGCTCCGAGGTCGCGTAGCCCTGTTGCGCGATCTTCTTGTCCACGAGGAACTGTTGCACGCTGAACGCGTACGGGCGCTTCTGCGCATCGGTGAATCCGTAACGCGCCTTCAACCAGGGCCAGAAGGTGGTCTCGCTGGCCTGTCCGATCAGCAATGTGCGCGTCTTGAGGTCTTCGATCGCCTTCACGTCCGGGTGGGCGATGAGCGCAGCCGGGTCCTTCTGGAAGACAGCGCCGATGGTGACGACCGGCAACCCCTGTTCCACGGCCTTGATGGTCTGGAGGTCGTAGCCCATGACGGCATCGGCCCGTCCCGCCAGCAGCAGTTGCATGACGTTGACCTGCGGCCCTCCCATGCGGACATCCACGTCCAGGCCTTCCTTGCGATAGGTGCCTTCGGCCAGCGCCTGGTAGAAGCCGCCGTGTTCGGCCTGCGCGTACCAGTTGGTGAGGAACACGAATTTCTCGTCGGCGTGCACCAGGCCCGACCCGAACAACCCCAGTGCGCACAACACGCCTGCGACACCGGTACTCGTACGGCGCAAAGTGTCGATCAGTGGCATCTGCGTGCTCCCTCGGGTGGCGAGTCGCGAGGGTATGCGCGTGGCGGGCGCTCGGCAAGGGGCCGCGCTTGCGGGGGCTGCCCGCGCTGACGCATATTGCGCCCGTCCCGAGCGAGGAGTCGTCCCCATGCAGCACCGCATCCCCCTGTTCGACGGCCTCGCGCCCGAGAGCGTCGAGCGCCTGATGAGCCGCAGCGTCGAGCGCAACTACCCGAAGCAGACGGTCGTGATCCACGAAGGCGACGATCCAACGGGCATGTACGTGATCGTTTCCGGCCGCGTGCGCGCCTATCTCACCGATGCGAACGGCAAGGAGTTCGTGCTCGCGACGCACGGCGAGGGCGAGTACTTCGGCGAGCTCGCCCTGCTCGACGACGCGCCGCGCTCGGCCTCGGTCGCCACGGTCGAACCCTGCCGGCTGCTGGTGCTGTCGCGTGCATCCTTCGAGGAGTGTCTCCTGCAGAACCCGCATCTGGCCCTGCAGCTCCTGAAGGGCCTCGCACGGCGCGTGCGCCGCCTGACCGAGAGCGCCCGCACGCTCGCGCTGAAGGACGTCTTCGGTCGCATCACCGCGCTCCTGCAGGACCTGGCGATCGAGCGCGACGGCGCCCTGGTGGTCGAGGAGCGGCTTACCCACCAGGAGATCGCCCGGCGCATCGGTTCCTCGCGCGAGATGGTGAGCCGGATCCTCAAGGACCTGGAGACCGGCGGCTACATCGAGGTGGACGCCGCCCATCACCTGGTGATCCGCCGCAAGCTCCCCAGCAGCTGGTAGCGGCCGCCGCGGCGCGCGGGTATTCCCGCGCTGCCGTTCTGTGAATTCCGTCACAGCCTCGGGACAGGCCCCGAGCCCACCATGCGTCCCATGTCGCAACCGCGACGGGTCACCGCAGGGAGGTGGGAAAAATGAAGGCCTGCAACGAACAACTGGCTGCCGATCTGGTGGCACGCGTCATCGGCCGCGACGAGCGCAGTTTCTCCGAGCTCTATCGGGTCTACGGTCGTCGGGTCTATGCCTTCGCATTGCGGTCGCTGCGCGATCCGCACGAAGCCGAACAGGTCGTGATCGACACGATGTACGAGGTGTGGCGGAGCGCCGATCGCTTCAACCACGCCTGCCGGTTCACCACCTGGCTGCTCGGCATCGCCCGCAACAAGGCACTCCATGTCCTGCGCTCCCGCCGCCATTCGCACGATGACCTGGACGCGGTGGCCGAGATGGCGTCGCCGGAACACGACGATCCGTTCCACATGGTGGCTGAACGCCAGCGCCGCGACTGCGTGCTGCTCGGCTACGAGGCCCTGCCGCTGGAGCAGCGCCAGTGCCTGCAGTTGTCTCTGGTGGATGGGCTTTCGCTCGCCGAGATCGCACGGCTGCAGGACTGCCCCGAGAACACCGTGAAGTCGCGGCTGTTCAAGGCGCGCCGCAAATTGCGCCGCGAACTCGAGCTGTTCGAGTCCGCCGGGCTGGAGGTCGCGTGCGACGACGACTTCGTCACGCCGGCGCACCGGGGACCGAGAGTCACGGCTGCTGCCGCCGGAAAACAAATGGCGGTTGCAGCGGGATAGACCGAGACGAACGCGAACTGCTGAGCGTCGCGGTGAATCCGTCGCGCACAGCCCGGTAATTTCGCACCGGGTCTCCGGGAGCAGGCCCTCAGCAGCACCGGAATTCATGGGTGTGGAATGCGCAGGTTGCATCCCCCACAGCGCACCGACGCGGGGCAGGTTGCAGGCTTCAGCGAAAGGCTGTTGCAGGTGGCTCCCGCGGCGGGTGTGCAGTCCACAAGAAGCCACCACCGCGGAGCCTGCGATGATCTTTCCCGTACTCTCGTACGTGATCTCCGCCTTGCGCTGCAACGGTTCGCTGCATTCATCGTACGCGGCACAGAAGCTGGGCGTTGAGCAGATCCCGGAGTACGCACCCATCCGTTTCGCCGGGCACGAAGCGGGCGACTTCCTGCTCGCCCCGAAGCGCCTATGAGCGCCGGTCGGCCGCGCTGTCGTGCCAGCGGCGCAGCGCGAGCCACGACACGAAGCTCGCGATGGCGAACAGCGCGACGCCGGTCACGGTGATTAGGACGAGCGCCGCGAAGAGCCGCGGGATGTTGAGCTGCAATCCAGCCTGGAGGATCTGGTAGGCGAGCCCCGAAGCGGTGCCGCCGGTGCCGGCCACGAATTCGGCTACCACGGCTCCGATCAGCGCGAGGCCGGTGGAGATCTTCAGGCCGGCGAAGAAATAGGGCAGGGCCGAGGGCACGCGCAACCGCATCAGTGTCTGCCAGCGCGTCGCGCCATTCAGGCTGAACAGGTCGAGGAGCCCCGGGTCCACGCTCTTCAGGCCCAGGGTCGTGTTGGCGATCATGGGGAACAGCGCGACGATGGTGGCGCAGATCACGAGCGCGGGCAGCGGATCGTTCACCCAGATGATGATCAGCGGCGCGATCGCGACGATGGGCGTGACCTGGAGCAGCACCGCGTAGGGCAACAGGCTCATTTCCACTGCACGGCTCTGCACGAAGAGGAAGGAGAGCGCCACGCCGATCAGCGTCGCACACGCGAGTGCGATCAACGCCACGCCGAGGGTCACGCCGAGCGAGCCCAGGAGGATCGAGCGATCGGTGATCAACGTCTGCGCGATCAGCAGCGGGCCCGGGACGAGATACGATGGCACCTCCAGCGCGCTCACGAGTACCTGCCAGACCGTGAGGAAGGCGAGGCCGACGACCAGCGGACTCGACAGCTCGAGAACGCGTGCCCGGTTCATCGCGGGGTCTCGTTGGCCAGCATCAGCTCGCTCAACCGCTGACACAGGCGCGCGAAGCGCTCGGTCAACCGGAACGAGTCATCGCGCGGATGGGGTTCGTCGATCGCGAGTTCGGCCGTGAGGCGGCCCGGCCGCGGCGACATGACCAGTACCCTCGTCGACAGGAACACCGCTTCATAGAGGCTGTGAGTCACGAACAGCACCGTGAGCCGGCGCGATGTCCACAGCGACAGCAGCTCGCGGTCGAGACGACCGCGCGTGATCTCGTCGAGCGCACCGAAAGGTTCGTCCATCAGCAACAGGCGCGGATCGGTGACCAGCGCCCGCGCGATGGACGTGCGCATCTGCATGCCGCCGGATAGTTCCCGTGGAAATGCCCGGTCGAAGTCCGAGAGGCCGACGGTGTCCAACGCCTTGTTCACGCGGACGTCTACATCGGATTCGGCCTTGCCGGCGAGTTCCAGCGGCAGGCGTACGTTGCGGCGCACGTTCGCCCACGGCATCAGCGTCGGACTCTGGAACACGAAGGCGACGCTCGCTTCGGGCCTGCGTGACGCCGAGCCCGCGGTGGGTTCCAGCAATCCCGCGATGATCCGCAACAACGTGCTCTTGCCGCAGCCCGACGGCCCGATGATCGAGACGAACTCCCCGGGTGCGACCGAGAGATTCGTCGGATCGAGGGCGCGGACGCCGGTGGCGTAGGTGAGCGTCGCCCCGTCGAGCGCCACGAGCGCTTCGGGTGCAGCAGCGGTTGGTTCGGTCACGGGTCGGGATTGTAGACGCCCGACTTCGAGGGTGGCTGAAAGGGTTGAACGGGGAACGATCCCCGTCGCTCAACGGGGGGCTCGACGGCTGCGGCGCGGGGCAGGCTCCTCGTCCGGCATTTCGTCCGGTTTCCACGGCTTTCCGAGCCGCTCCTCGATGTAGGCGCGCAGCAGCCGTCGCACCACCTGCGACGGGGTGGTGTCCTCTTCCGCGCAGAGCCGTTCGAACACGGCCTTCTTGCGCGGATCGATGAGGATGGTGAGGCGGGCAGTGCGCTGTTCCATGGTCGGGGTGTTCCCCGGAAGGGGCCACATGAGATAACCGGATGATAATCAAATGCGTGTTCCAGTAGAATAGGGCAATGCGAGGGCTGCGGGGCGCCGTGATCGCCCTGGACGCAATCGCTCACCTCGATCTCCGTGACCGGACCCCCAGACTCCCCGCTGTCCATCCTGCTGGCGCTCCTTTGTCTGTGGGGCGTGATCGGGCTGGCGGGCCTGCTGCGGCCGGCGAGTCTCGGCTTCGTGGCGAAAACGCTGTTCCCGCTCGGGGCGCTGTGCGGCGTCGCGATTGCGGTGGTCGCGGCCGTGAACCTCGCCGCGGCGCCCGAACAGGCGACGCTGCCGATCGGGCTTCCGGACCTGCCGATGCACGTGCGGCTCGACGCGTTGTCGAGCGTGTTCCTGTTCCTGCTCGGTGCAGCCTCCGCGGGCATCTCGATCTTCGCGGCCGGCTACTTCCGTCGCGGCCAGGGCACGCCGCCTGGGCTGCTGTGCCTGCAGTACCACCTGTTTCTCGCCAGCATGGGCTTCGTGCTGCTCGCGGACGACGCGTACGGATTCATGGTCGCCTGGGAGACCATGGCGTTGTCGTCGTTCTTCCTCGTGATCTCCGATCACCGTCACGCCGAGATCCGCCGCGCGGGCTTCCTGTACCTGCTGATCGCACACGTCGGGGCGATCGCCATTCTCCTGAGCTTCGGTGTGCTCCAGGGCGGCAGCTGGCAGTTCACCTTCGATGCCATGCGGACGGCGCGGCTGTCGCCGTGGTGGGCCGCCGTTGCCTTCCTGCTGGCGCTGTTCGGCTTCGGCGCGAAGGCCGGGCTCGTGCCGCTGCACGTCTGGCTGCCGGAAGCGCATCCCGCCGCACCGTCGCCCGTCTCGGCCCTGATGAGCGGCGTGATGCTGAAGATGGCCGTCTACGGCATGTTGCGAGTGACCTTCGATCTGCTCGGTGACCCGGTGTGGTGGTGGGGCCTGGTGCCGCTCGCATTCGGATTGTTCACCGCACCCTACGGCGTCATCTTCGCCGCAGCGCAGACGGACATGAAGCGCCTGCTGGCGTACTCCTCCATCGAGAACATCGGCATCCTGTTCACCGGCCTCGGGCTCACCATCGTGTTCCACGGTGTCGGGCGGCCGACGCTCGCGGCGTTGGCTTTGCTCGCCGTGCTGTACCACGCGTTGAACCACGCGTTCATGAAGAGCCTTCTCTTCCTCGGGACGGGGGCGGTGCTGCATGCGACGGGGCAGCGCAATCTCGGCCGCCTCGGCGGACTCATCCGCCCCATGCCGTGGGTGGCGTGGCTCACGCTGGTCGGCGCGCTATCGATCGCTGGCCTGCCGCCGCTCAACGGGTTCGTCTCGGAATGGCTGCTCCTGCAGGCGTTCCTGTTCGCCCACGAGATCCCGCACACCTTCGTGAACATGCTGCTGCCCCTGGGTGCGGCGCTGGTCGCACTCGCGGCAGCATTGGCCGGCTACGTGATGGTGAAATTCTTCGGCGTGATCTTCCTCGGGCAGCCACGGGAAGCGGCGCTCGCGCAGGCGCACGACGCCGGATGGCTGGAGCGCATCGGGCTTGCCTGGATGGCGCTCGGTTGCGTGCTGCTCGGCCTGCTGCCTGCGCAGATCATTCCGTTGCTCGGCGTGGTGGGGCAGCAACTGAACGTGGGGGCTCTGCCGGACACCGACGCGCCCTGGTGGCAACTGGTGCCGCTGCCCGACCGCGAGTCGTCCTACTCGCCCGTGGTCCTGCTGGTCGCGATGGTGGCGGTGGTGCTGGCCACCGCGATTCTCGTGCGGCGGCTGTATCACCGCCGGCTGCGTCGCGCTGCCGCCTGGGACTGCGGCTTCGTGCGTCTGGATTCGCGGATGCAGGATACGGCCGAAGGCTTCGGCCAGCCGATCCGGCAACTCTTCGAGCCTTTCTTCGCGATGGATCGACACCTGCCGTCGCCGTTCGATCGCGCGCCGCACTATCGCGTAGTCATCGGTGACCGGATCTGGCGCACGCTGTATCAGCCGCTCGGACCGATCGTGCAGTGGATCGCCGATGCCTTCTCCTGGCTGCAGCAGGGGCGCATCTCCACCTACCTGCTCTACGGTTTCGTCACGCTGGTGGTGATGCTGGCGCTGGTTCTGTGAGGCATCGCGACCGATGAGCCCCATGGAGTGGCTGACCCAGTTCCTCGAGGTGATCGCGGCCCTCGCTGCGGCGCCTTTGTTCCTCGGCTGGATCAACCAGTGCCGGGCCTGGCTGCAGAACCGCAGCGCGCCGAGCGTGTTGCAGCCGTATCGCGGATTGCACAAGCTGTTCCACAAGGATGCCGTGATGGCCGAGACAGCGTCGCCGCTGTTCCGGATCGCCCCCTACATCGTCTTCGGTGCGATGGTGACGGCGGCCGCGATCATCCCGTCGATGGGGACGCGATTGCCCTTCACGTCGGCTGCCGACGCGATTGCCCTGGTCGGCTTGTTCGCGACGGCACGGGTGTTCCTGTCGCTGGCCGCGATGGACATCGGCACCGCCTTCGGCACCCTCGGTGCGCGACGCGAGATGATGGTGGGCTTCCTCGCCGAACCGGCGCTGCTGATGGTGATCTTCGTCGCGTCGCTGATCTCGGCGACGACCGCGCTGCCGGAAATCTCCGAGCGTCTCGCCACCCAGGCCCTCGGCCTCTATCCGAGCCTCGCCTTCACTGCCGTGGCTTTCACGATGGTGCTGCTGGCGGAGAATGCCCGCATTCCCGTGGACAATCCCGCGACCCATCTCGAGCTGACGATGATCCACGAGGCGATGGTGCTGGAGTATTCGGCGCGTCATCTCGCACTGATGGAGTGGGCCGCGGCACTCAAGCTTTTCAACTACGCCTGCATCGGCTGCGCACTGTTCCTGCCCTGGGGCGTGGCCACGGCCGCCACGGGACCCGGGGCCTTGCTCGCCTCGATCCCCGCGCTGGCGCTCAAGCTGCTGGTGGCAGGCGCCGGCCTCGCGCTGATCGAGACGTTGTCGGCCAAGCTGCGCGTGTTCCGCGCGCCGGAGTTCCTGGCCACCGCGTTCCTGTTCGCCGTGCTCGGCCTGCTCGTGCACCTGCTGCTGGGAGCCTGACCCATGACCGGAACGCCCTTCGCGATGCAACTGGTCAACGCACTGGCAGCGCTGCTGCTGCTGGTGTCGTTCGCGATGCTCTCGCAGCGGCGCGTGGTCACGCTCGTGAACCTGTTGGCGCTCCAGGGCGTCATCCTGCTCGCGGCCACCTTGCTGCTCGCGTGGCGCACGGGCGAGCGGCATCTCTATCTGTCGGCCGCGCTGACGCTCGGACTCAAGGTCATCTTCCTGCCGTGGCTGCTGCACCGGCTGATCCGCAAGCTCGATGTGTACTGGGATACGGACCCGCTGCTCAACATCACGGGGACGATGCTCGTGGGCCTGGTGGTCGTGGTGTTCGCCTTCGGACTCGCCCAGCCGATCGCCGCCTTCGCCAGCACCGCGACCCGCAGCTCGGTGGGCATTGCGGTGGCGGTCATCCTTCTCGCCTTCCTGACCATGATCACGCGGCGCAAGGCGATGTCGCAGGTGATCGGCTTCCTGTCCATGGAAAACGGATTGTTCTTCGGCGCGATGAGCGCGACGTACGGCATGCCGATGATCGTGGAGCTCGGCGTCGCGCTCGACGTCCTGGTCGCGATGCTGGTGCTGGGCGTGTTCTTCTTCCAGATCCGCGAGCGCTTCGACAGTCTCGACCTGCATCACCTCGAGTCGCTGAAGGAGGAGAAGTAGCGTGGAATTCCTCCTGCTTCTCGGCACTCCGGTCGCGGGCGCGATCCTGCTGGTCCTGTTCGGTGCGCGCCGCTGGGCACCGGAGGCCAACGCGCTGTTCAGCCTCGGCACTTTCCTCGCGGCCTGTGCGCTCACCGCGCGGGTGATCGGCGAAGGCAACCTGATCGTCGCGCGCGAGCAGTTCTTCATCGATCCGTTCAACGTCTTCCTGGTCACGCTCACTGCGTTCGTGGGCCTCACGACCTCGCTGTTCTCGCGCCCCTACATGCGCATCGAGATGGAACGGGGGCGCATCACGCCGGGCCGCCTGCGCCTCTACCACAGCATGTATCAGCTGTTCATGGCGACGATGCTGGTGGCGCTCACCACCAACAACCTCGGCCTGCTGTGGGTATCCATGGAGGCGGCGACGCTCTCGACGGTGCTGCTCGTCACGTTGTACCGCACGCCCGCCAGCCTCGAAGCGGGCTGGAAGTACTTCATCCTGTGCGGCGTGGGCATCGCCCAGGCGCTGTTCGGAACGATCCTGCTCTATATCGCCGCAGAGAAGGTGCTCGGGGCGGAAGGGGTCAGCGCACTGCTGTGGACCCACCTGAACGGGATCAAGGAGCAGCTCGAGCCGGCGGTTCTCAGCCTCGCTTTCGTCTTCCTGCTGGTCGGGTATGGCACCAAGGTCGGGCTGGCACCACTGCACAACTGGTTGCCCGACGCGCATGCGGAAGGGCCGACGCCGATCTCGGCGGTGCTTTCCGGGTTGCTGCTGAACGTCGCGATCTACGCGGTCGTCCGCTGCAAGGTGCTGGTGGAAGGCTCGCTGCAGTCCTCGCTCCCGTCGAACATGCTGATGGGCTTCGGACTGCTCTCGGTGGTGGTCGCTTCGTTCCTTCTCTGGCGCCAGCGCGACATCAAGCGGCTGTTCGCGTACTCCTCCATCGAGCACATGGGCATCATCACGTTCGCCTTCGGCATGGGTGGGCCGGTGGCGAATTTCGCCGCGCTGCTGCACATGACGGTGCATTCGCTGACCAAGTCGGCGATCTTCTTCGCCGTGGGTCATGCGACCCAGAAGGCGGGCTCGCAGTTGATCGAAGACATCCGCGGCCTCGTATCGCTGAGCCCCACCGTCGGCTGGGGCCTGATGATCGGGACGCTCGCGATCCTGGGCATGCCCCCCTTCGGTGTGTTCGCGAGCGAGTTCCTGATCCTCACGACCGCGATGAAGGAGCAACCCTGGGCGACGCCGATCCTGCTGCTCGCCCTCGGCGTGGCCTTCGCGGCGATCTTCGGCCGGGTGCTGCCCATGGTGTTCGGCGAATCGACGGTCAAGCGCCTGCCGCATTCGCCGGCGTTGGTGCCGGTGTTCGCGCACCTCGGGATCGTACTGGTGCTCGGCGTCTTCATTCCGCCGTACCTGGCGGACTGGTACCGCGCGGCAGCGCGCCTGATCGGAGGCGAGTGAGATGCCGATCCGCCGCTGGTTCGAATCGAGTCTGGTGTGCCCGGGTGCCCCCGGCGTCCGATCGCTCGTCGTTTCACGGGAAGGCTGGCGATCGATGGCGGGGGACGCTGCGGCCGCTGGTGGTCGGTTGCTGGCGCTGTGGACGAGCACCGACGGGGACGACGGAAGGATCGTGCATGCGGCACTGATCGCCGACCTGGGCGTGCTGGTGCTGGATCTGACCCTGGCGCCCTCGGACACCGACTATCCCGGCCTCGAGGATCTGTTTCCCGCGGCCGCTCGAATGCAGCGGGCCGCCGCGGATCTCACCGGCGTGCGATCGACGGATTCCGATACGCGTCCGTGGCTGAGACACGCGGCGTGGCCGGCGTCGTTCCGACCGTTGGTCGACGTTCCCGGTATCCACTCCAGTGAGGTCGATGCCTACGACTTCGTGCGAGTCGAGGGTGACGGCGTGCACGAGATCCCCGTGGGCCCCGTGCACGCGGGCATCATCGAACCCGGGCATTTTCGCTTCTCCGTCGTGGGCGAGAAGGTGTTGCGGCTCGAGGAGCGGCTCGGCTACGTGCACAAGGGCATCGAGCGTCGCTTCACCGAATTGCCGATTCTCGAAGGGCATCGTCTCGCTGCGCGAGTATCGGGCGACTCGGCCGTCGCGTTCTCGTGGGCCTATTGCCAGGCGCTCGAAGGGATGGACAGCGTCGAGGTTCCGGCGCGCGCGGCATGGTTGCGCGCGCTCTGCCTCGAGCTCGAACGCATCGCCAACCACCTGGGTGATCTCGGCGCTCTCGGCAACGATGCCGGATTCGCGTTCGGACTCGCGCAGTTCTCACGCCTCAAGGAAGGTCTGCTGCGAGTCACCGAACAGGCGCTTGGTCAGCGCTATCTTCTGGACGCCGTGGTGCCGGGAGGAACGCGCGACGACCTGACGAGTGCCTCGATGGAGGACCTCTCGAAGCACCTTCGTGGCGTCGTGGCCGAGGTGCTCACGCTGCGCGGCATCTACGACGAACATGCCGGCGTACGCGACCGCTTCGTCGGTGCCGGCATCGTGCAGCCTGCGCTGGCAGCGCGTCTGGGGCTGACCGGCCTTGCGGGGCGTGCGAGCGGGCAGGCGTTCGACCTGCGCGTCGACCTGCCGTGCGCACCGTATGCCGCGTTGTCCCCAGCGAAATGCGGTCGCAAGGAGGGAGATGTGGCCGCGCGCGTCGCCATCCGTTTCGACGAACTGCTCGAATCGTGCCGGCTCGTGCAACGCATCCTCGAGGGACTGCCGTCGGGCGAACATCGCGTCGACGCGCCGGTGCCCGCGGAGGGCGCTCGCGGCATCGGCCTGATCGAAGGCTGGCGCGGCCCGGTCCTGGTAGCGCTCGAATCCGGCGCGCGGGGAAGCATCCGCCGCTGTCACCCGCACGATCCGTCCTGGCAGAACTGGCCCGTGCTCGAACACGCCATCATCGGCAACATCGTTCCGGACTTCCCGCTGATCAACAAGTCGTTCAACCTCTCCTACAGCGGCCACGACCTCTGACCATGCTGAAGACGCTCCATCAGATCGCCCGCATCGGCATCGTCACCGAATCACCGCCGGAACCCGACGACGCACTGCGCGTGCGTGAGGCGCTGCAAGGCCGCATCCTCGAGATCATGGGGCGCGCGCTGTGCATTCGGGCAGTCGATGCGGGCTCGTGCAACGGCTGCGAGCTCGAGATCCATGCGCTCAACAATCCGATCTACAACCTGGAAGGGCTCGGCATCCGCTTCGTGGCGAGCCCGCGGCACGCCGATCTCCTGCTCGTGACCGGCCCGGTCAGCAAACACATGGAAACGGCATTGCGCCGTACCTACGATGCGACACCCGATCCGAAGCTCGTGATCGCGATGGGCGACTGCGGCTGCACGGGCGGCATCTTCGGCGAGAGCTATGCGAGCTGCGGGCGTGTGTCGAACGTGATTCCCGTCGACGTAGCGGTGGCCGGGTGTCCGCCGAGTCCGACTCGCATCCTTCAGGCGATCCTGACGGCGATCAGCCGGCCGGCCTGATCGGCACGGCTCCACGGGCCAGTGGTCGCAGGGACCGGTCGACCGGGCGGACTGGCGCGCATGAACAGGACTCGCCTATGATTCGCCCGCGAATCCGTTTGAAGCGCCGATGAAGTGAAGAATTCAAACAACCACCGACAGGACGCCATGATGAAGTATGTCAAGCCGATCGCAGTCCTCAGCCTCGCGCTGGGAGTGACATTCGCACTACCGGCAGGCGCTGGTGAGAAGGCGGGAGCGAGCCGTGCGATGGATCGCACCGTGCTCCCGATCGCCGAGCCGGCGGTCAAGACCATCACCACGCTCGACGCACGCAATGCGAAGGCGCCACCGCGGTTCGAGGTGACGGCCCCGCGAGGCGCGCCCAACGTCGTGATCGTGCTGATCGACGACATCGGCTTCGGCCACAGCAGCGCCTTCGGCGGGCCGATCCCCATGCCCACGCTGGAGAAGTTGGCGGGCGCCGGCCTGCGCTACAACCGGTTCCATACCACGGCGCTGTGCAGTCCGACCCGCGTGGCGCTGTTGACCGGCCACAACCACCACGCGAACAATGCCGGCGCGATCATGGAACTTGCCACGGCGTTTCCCGGCAATACCGGCGTGCGCCCCAAGAACATAACGACCCTGGCCGAGATCCTGCGCCAGAACGGTTACAGCACGGCCGCGTTCGGCAAGTACCACGAGACGCCGCCCTGGGAGGTCTCCACCTCCGGTCCGTACGATCGCTGGCCTACGGGCTCCGGCTTCGACAAGTTCTACGGCTTCATCGGCGGCGAGACCAACCAGTGGGCGCCGGCGATCTACGACGGCACGGTGCGCGTCGAACACAAGCAGACGCCCGACTACCACTTCACCGTGGACATGACCGACCAGGCGATCAACTGGGTGAGCGCCCAGCAGGCGCTCACGCCGGATAAACCCTTCTACATGTATTTCGCCACCGGGGCCACGCACGCCCCGCACCACGCGCCGAAGGAGTGGATCGAAAAGTACAAGGGGCAGTTCAGCGGCGGTTGGGACAAGCTGCGCGAACAGACCTTCGCTCGCCAGAAACAGATGGGCGTGATCCCGGCGGACGCCAAGCTGACGCCGCGGCCCAAGGAAATTCCGGCCTGGGACGACATGAGCACCGAGCAGAAGCGGCTCTTCGAACGCCAGATGGAAGCCTTCGCCGGATTCGCGGCGCACACGGACCATGAAGTGGGACGCCTGGTCGCACAGCTGGAAGCGATCGGCGAGCTGGACAACACGATCTTCTTCTACATCGTGGGCGACAACGGAGCGAGCGCCGAAGGCGGACCCGAGGGCACCTACAACGAGATGATGGCGCTCAACGGCATCGTGGGTAAGGCCGACCAGATGATGGATCACATCGAAGCGTGGGGCGATCCCACCACGTTTCCGCACTTTGCCATCGGCTGGGCCTGGGCGGGCAATACACCATTCCAGTGGACCAAGCAGGTCGCCAGCCACTTCGGCGGTACGCGCAACGGCATGGTGCTGCACTGGCCCAAGGGCATCCAGGCGAAGGGAGAGATTCGCAGCCAGTTCCACCACGTGATCGACGTGGCACCCACCGTGCTCGAGGCCGCGAAACTGCCTCAACCCAGGAAGGTGAATGGCGTCAGGCAGCGGCCCATGGACGGCGTGTCCATGCTGTATTCGGCCGATGTGCCCAAGGCCGCGGACCGCCGCACCACGCAGTACTTCGAGATGTTCGGGAATCGCGGCATCTACCACAAGGGTTGGGTGGCTTGCACCCGCCACTCGATCCCCTGGCTGATGGTGCAGAACCCGCCGTTGAGCGCGGACGTCTGGGAGCTGTACAACATCGACAAGGATTTCAGCGAAGCCGACAACCTCGCCGCCACGGAACCCGCCAAGCTGAAGGAACTCCAGGCGGTCTTCCTGAAGGAAGCCGCCAGGAACCACGTGCTTCCTATCGACGATCGCCGTGTGGAACGCTTCAATCCGGCCGTCGCCGGCAGGCCCGACCTGCTGGGCGGACGCAAGACGCTGACGGTGTTCCCCGGCATGACGGGCATGATGGAGAACGCCTTCATCAACGTGAAGGGCGTGCACCACACCGTCACCGCCGAGGTGGAACTGAAGGACGACAGCACGCAAGGGGTGATTCTCGCGCAGGCCGGCTACTTCGGCGGCTGGGTCCTCTACATGAAGGATGGGATCGTCCACCACGAGTACAACTGGTTCGCCCTCGAGCGCACGAACATAGCGGGCACCACGGCCATCGGCCCCGGAAAACATGCGATCTCGTACGAGTTCATTCCCGATGCAGCGAAACCGGGAACGGGCGGCAAGTCCATCCTGAGAGTCGACGGAAAGCAGGTTGCCGAGGGACAGATCCCCAAGACCCAGCCCTTCATGTTCTCGGCCGACGAAGGTACGGACGTGGGCCTGGACGGCGAGACCAACGTGTCTCCCGACTACAAGCAGGGCGACAATACGTTCACCGGCAAGATTTTCAAGGTGACGGTCGAGCAGAAGTAGATGCGACCAACCTCCACGCCATGATGAAGTCACTCTTTTCGCTGGAAGGCCGTACCGCGCTGGTCACCGGAGGCTCGCGCGGCATCGGCCGGATGATCGCCGAGGGCTTCCTCGAGTTCGGCGCGAAGGTCTACATCTCCGCACGGAAGGCCGATGCGTGCGACGCCACCGCGGCCGAGCTGTCGGCCAAGGGCGGCACGTGCATCTCGCTGCCGCAAGACGTCTCGACGGTGGCCGGATGCCGCGCGCTCGCCGAGGAGATCCAGCGGCGCGAACCGGCGCTCAACATCCTGGTGAACAATGCGGGTGCAGCCTGGGCCGCGGACTTCGACGAATTCCCCGAGAGCGGCTGGGACAAGGTGATGAACCTCAACGTCAAGTCACCGTTCTTCCTCACGCAGGCGCTGCACGGTGCGCTCAAGGCCGGGGCGAGCGACGAGCGGCCGGCCAAGGTGATCAATATCGCGTCCATCGACGGGATCCGGCTCAATCCGCTGGAGACGTACTCGTACCATGCGTCCAAGTCCGCTCTGATCTATCTCACGCGCCGCCTCGCCGCGAAGCTAGTCGCTGATCGCATCGTGGTTACGGGCATCGCGCCGGGGCCCTTCGCCTCGGAGATGAATCGCGCCGCGCGGGATCATGGCGACGTCGTTGCCGCGCGCACGCCCATGGGTCGTATCGGCCGCGACGAAGACATGGCGGGCGCCGCGATCTACCTGGCTTCGCGCGCGGGTGACTACGTGGTGGGGGACACCATCGCGGTCGATGGCGGCATCGCATACGCCAATCTCACGCCGGGACCGAGCTGACGGCGCAGGGACTCCCGGGTCGGCCCGGAGCTGGCGGCGCTACGGCGCGGACGCCTTGCAGGCGGCGAGCGCTTCCTCGAATTCGCGCCGATTCGTCTCGATGCTGGCCCTGGCCCGTTCCGAAAGCGCCTGACTCTGGCGTTCGATCCACTCGTTCGTGCGGCTCGTCTTCAGGCGGACGGCGGCGGTACGACACGGATCGGTCGGGTCCGATCCGAGCGTGTTGACGAGGCCTTCGGCACTCTGTTTCGCGGCGATGTAGCGTGGCAGGTCGGCGGTGCGGATCACCCTGGCAAACTCGGTGTCGAGCGCGACGATCCTGGCGTAGGCCACCTTGGCATCCGTCGCCGCCTGGACGGTGCCGGCCAGCAACAGCAGAAAGAGAGCACGAAGCATGCAGCGCAATGGGGGGAGATGTGGAGGTCGCGTACTGTAATGCAGGCGACAACGGTGCACGCGGGTGCCTTCACACGTCTCGAGATCGACCGGTGAGGTCAAGAGGCGAGGCTCCGCCCTCCGGATCCCGTCCATGCCGGGGTGCGTTCCCCGGCGGTATGATCCCGATCAGGTCACGCACCCGAAGGAGCCTGTGATGCGCCGCTTCGAGAACTTCCGTCCCGCCGGCGTGATTCCGGCAACGCTGCTCGCGTTGAACGACGACCTGAGCATCGACGAGCGCCAGACGCGCAAGCATCTGCGCGACTGCGCGTTGATCGAAGGCGTGACGGCCGTCACGGTCAACGGCCACGCCTCGGAAGTGCACGCCTGCTCCTTCGAGGAGCAGCAGCAGATCCTCGCAGCCTCTCTCGCAGAGGTTGGCGACCAGGTGCCGTTGATCAGCGGTGTCTATGCTGACGGCAGCATCGAGGCTGCCCGACTCGCGCGGATGGCGGCGAAGGAGGGGGCCACCGCACTACTGGTCTTCCCACCGAATACGCTGGCGATGGGTGGTCAACTCCGGCCGGAGATGGCAATTGCGCATTTCCGTCGCATCGCGGACGCTACGGACCTTCCCATCATCGTGTTCCAATATCCGATGGCGGGCGGCCTGGGCTACCCGTTCGACACGCTGCTGCAGTTGTTCGACAAGGTGCCCACCATCCGGGCGATCAAGGACTGGTCGAACGAAGCGATGCTGCACGAGCGGCATATCCGCACTTTCCAGAACCTGCCGCGTCCGGTCAACGTGTTGACGACGCATTCGTCGTGGCTCATGGCCTCGCTCGCAATGGGCCCCGCGGGGCTGCTGTCCGGCGCCGGCAGCGTCATCGCCGATCTGCAGGTGGCTCTCTTCCGCGCCGTGCAGGCAGGCGATCTCACCGCAGCACGGGCCGTCAACGACCGCATCGTCCCGCTTTCGCAGGTCTTCTACGCTCCGCCGTTCCTCGACATGCACAACCGCATGAAGGAAGCGCTCGTGCTGCTGGGCCGGCTGGATAAGGCCGTGGTGCGACCGCCGCTGGTCAAGATCACGGAAGCCGAAATCCGCCGCATCGGCGAGGCACTGCGTCAGGCCGGCATCGCGCGCGAGGGTGCGCTGAAGATGGCGGCCTGAGTTCGCTCCCCGGCAGCCGCGTCGTCACTTCTTCTTTTGGGCGTCGTACGCGGCCCGATCGAAGTTCGAGTATTCCACCGTCCAGGTGACGCCGCCGTCGTCGGAATGCTTGATGGTCGCGACGCCGATCTGCTGGCCGGACGAAACCATGAAGAGGCCCTTGGTGGGCAGGGAGATCATCTCGTCGCCGAGCGTTACCTTGTCGCTGACGCGTCGCCACGTCTTGCCCATGTCCGAGCTTTCCTGAATCTCGGGCGTCCCGAAGGCGCCGCCGATGAGGAGCAGCTTGCCGTCGCGAGTGACGTAGGGCGGGGACACCTTCACCTTGAACGGCGACTTGATCTCTTCCCAAGTGGCGCCGCCATCCCGCGACAGGTAGTCCGTCGCGAACACGCCGCCGAATCCGCCGCCAGGAGAAGTCAGGATGCCTACGGTCCCGTTCGCTTGCGGAGCCACGCCGATGATCCGGTTATCCTTCGGGGCCTTGTATTCCTTCCAGTCCTTCGACGCGAAACTGTAGGAGCGGATCTTTCCGGCGGAGACCGCGAAAGCGAATCCGTCCGTCGTCGACCACGGCCAGTACCGATTCTCGCCGCTCCAGAAACTCTCCTGGATGGTTTCCGAACGCTGTGGCTGCCAGTCGCCCGCCTCGAGCTTGTCCGAGCGATACAAGGTGACAGTCTTGTCGTGCTGGGCGACGATGTACCAGCCAGCCGCATCGTTGCCGTCGATGAAGATGAGATTGCCCGGGGGCAGATTCCCCGAATCGATCCTGACCAGGCCGCCTTTGCGGTCGAGCCGCAGCATCGTGTTGAATTCTCCGACGGCCACGAGCCAGGAGGACTCGGTGACGTACGGCTTCAACCACAGCAGGGATTCGAGGCCGTCGCTCCGGATCTTGCCCCATTGTCCCGTCTTGCCCCGAACCAGCAGGGTACCGAGCCGGCTCGCCGCGACCACCGACCCGTCCGCCATCTCGGTCATCGCGGCGGCGCCGACCGGGCGATACATCGCATACTCCTCGACCCGATCCGATGCATCGCGTGGTCCGACCCAACCTTCATGGACCTCCCGTTCGTAGACGGAAGCACTGCCCGGCGCGAATCGCTTCACGAGGTCGGCGTTGGAGCGCACGCGTTCGCTGCGCCCGATCACTACCTGCGTGTTCAACGCCGTGACGACGAGGCGGCCCAGATCCGAGACCTTCCCCGCCTTCACCTCGATGAGGCCGATCCGCTCCGACGTCTTGTCGGTGAGGTCGATGAATTGGCGCGTGTCGCTGTCCTCGAACCGCTCGACAGTGTAGCGGCCTTCGGGAACCGCCCCGATGAAGAGCGCCGTATCGCGCGCGAGGCCCTTGGAGACCTGGCTCAGGATGTACTCCCGCCCGATCCGCGCTATGCCCGGCTCCGGCTTCATGTACTGCTTGATCTTGATCGTATCGAACTGGTTGACGCGCGCGGTGTTGCCCGTGATGGTGAGCACCACGGAACCTTCCGTGTCCTTGGGAGGTTCGTTGGCGGTCGGGGCCTTGACCATGACCGGATCGCATCCGGCCGCGAGGAGCAGTGTTGCGGCGAGCAGGCTCGAGAACGTGATGGCGCGGATGCGTGGGCGTGCTGTTGCCGACATGCCGATCTCCCAGTCAGGGCAATGCTGCGCATGGAACAGGGATCCGCAGGCGGCAATGTCGCTTCGGGCGCCACTGCTCGGATCGGTGGTGGGCGGTACTGGGATCGAACCAGTGGCCCCTGCCGTGTGAAGGCAGTGCTCTACCGCTGAGCTAACCGCCCGCCGAAAACGAGGCGCGGATTACAGCACAGACCCCGTCGAGCGGTCAAACCGGCGGGGCGGCGCTTACAATACGGCCCTTTTTCGGTCGCATCGCCATGATCCGCACCCGTTTCGCCCCCAGCCCCACGGGCTACCTCCATATCGGTGGCGCCCGTACCGCGCTGTTTTCGTGGGCATTCGCCCGCCGCCACGGCGGCACTTTCGTGCTGCGCATCGAAGACACGGACGTCGAGCGCTCCACGGCGGCCTCGACGCAGGCGATCCTCGATGCCATGGACTGGCTCGGCCTGGACTACGACGAGGGCCCGTTCTACCAGATGCAGCGGCTGGAACGGTATCGGGAGGTCTGCGCGCAGTTGATCGCGCAGGGCAAGGCGTACCACTGTTACGCCTCGAAGGAAGAACTGGACGAAATGCGCGAGCAACAGCGCGCCCGGGGCGACAAGCCGCGCTACGACGGCCGTTGGCGACCGGAGAACGCGCAAGGCCGTACGCCGCCGGCAGGCGTGCAGCCGATCGTGCGCTTTCGCAATCCGGACGACGGGGTCGTCACCTGGGACGATCTGGTGAAGGGCGAAATCAGTTTCGCCAATACCGAACTGGACGACCTGGTCATCATGCGGGCCGATGGCATCCCCACGTACAACTTCGGCGTGGTCGTGGACGACATCGACATGAAGATGACCCACATCATCCGCGGCGACGATCACGTGAACAACACGCCGCGGCAGATCAACATCTACCGTGCCCTCGGGGCAGAGGTGCCGAGCTTCGGCCACGTGCCCATGATTCTGGGAGAGGACGGGGAGCGCCTGTCCAAGCGCCATGGGGCGGTCAGCGTCATGCAGTATCTCGAGGACGGTTACCTGCCCGAGGCGGTGGACAACTACTTCGCGCGGCTGGGCTGGTCGCATGGCGACGACGAGATCTTCTCGATGCAGCAGTTCGTCGAGTGGTTCGACCTGCGCCACATCAGCCGCAGCCCTGCCAAGTTCAACCCCGAGAAGCTGCGGTGGCTCAACGCCCACTACCTCAAGGCGGCGGACGATGTACGGCTGGCGGCGTTGACGGAACCCCACCTGCGCCAGGACGGATGCGATCCGTCGAACGGGCCTGCCCTGGAACGCGTGGTCGCGCTGTTGAAGGAGCGCGTCAGCACGATCGTCGAGCTGGCCGATGCGGCCGTGTATTTCTATCGACGGCTCGAGCCCTCCGCGGCGCTGCGCGAGCAGCACTACGCCCCGGGCTTGGGGACGACTGTGGACGCCTTGCGGGCCCGGCTGGCGTTGAGCGACTGGAACAAGGTGGCGATCAGCGACAGCATGAAGGCCGTCGTGGCCGAGCGCGGCATCAAGATGCCCAAGTTGGCCATGCCGCTACGCGTGATGGTGACCGCCGAGGCCCAGACGCCGTCCATCGATGCGGTCCTCGAACTGCTGGGCCGCGAAGAGACACTCGCACGCATCGACGCCGAACGGCTGCGCGTCCCGGATTGAACTTTACAGCCCAGGGGTCGATCCCTATAATGCGCGCCTCGTTCCGGGGGGGTATAGCTCAGCTGGGAGAGCGCTTGCATGGCATGCAAGAGGTCAGCGGTTCGATCCCGCTTACCTCCACCACCAGGAACCGACCGAGCTGTCCCGTTCGTCTAGAGGCCTAGGACACTACCCTTTCACGGTAGGTACGCGGGTTCGAATCCCGCACGGGACGCCAACAAAACACGCCACCCTCTCGGGTGGCGTTTTTGTTTGGCTTTCCGTGCGGGTACCTCGAGAACCGGCTGGTGCGACCAGGTCGCACTGCGACCTGGGACGCCGACGCGCCTCAAGCGCGTTGGCGGTCCTGCGGAGCATGCTCCGCAGGATTCATATCTCGCCTTGAGGCGAGATATGAACAATCCCGCACGAGGACTCATACGTCTTGGGGAGCGCCTCTTCGCCGAGAACCCGCTGGCTTCCGTTTCACCGCGCCCCGGGTTTCGTGCAGCATTCGTACTGCATCCTCGCCCTCACAACCGAATGGGAAACACCGAATTGAAACTCTACGCCTCTCCCGCCAGCTCGTTCGCCCGCAAGATCCGCGTGATGCTGATCGAAAAGAACGTCGCTCACGAAGTCGTCATGATGAATGTCTGGGAACCGAACGACTACCAGAGCATCAACCCGATCGGGAAAGTGCCCGCGCTCGAGCTCGATGACGATCGGGTGCTGATCAATTCACCGCTGATCGCTGACTACGTGGACGGCAGGTATCCGACACCGCGCTTCATTCCCGTGGACCCCGACGGGCGCCTGGAAGTCCGGCGCTGGGAGGCCGTGGCGGACGGGATCATGGACGCCGGGGCGGTGACCCTCTACGAGAACCGTTTCCATGACGAAGCCACGCGCAGCCACACCTATCTCACCAGACTGCGCGGCAAGATCGATGCAGGGCTCGCGCGGCTCGATGGAGTACTGGGCGATCGCCCGTGGCTGGTCGGGGATTCGATGACCCTCGCCGATCTCGCGATTTCCTGCCATGTGGGGTTTCTCGCGGTGCGAATGCCGCATCTGTTCCCGCAGGAAAGCTATCCGAATCTCGCGCGGCTGTGGAAGACGATGGAAGCCCGGGACTCGATGAACAAGACCGTGCCGCCCGCGGCTTGAGCCACGGCAGCCCCTCCACGAACAATGCCGCACGGGCCCCAACGGCAGCCTCGCGGGACGGCAGCGTTCGAAATTTCTCTCGGGCGAGGGAAGCGACAACGCATCGGTGGCTGCATTCAGCCCTTCAGAATCCCTGCGATCCTGCCGATCACAATCCATCCCGTCAAGCCGCGGACACCCCGCGCCGTAGAATCCCCCCGTCATGTGGATCCTTGGTCTCATCCTCGGTGCCGTGCTCGGCGGTGTGATCGCCGACGGCGAGGGCGCATTGCTGGGGGCCATAGGGGGCGCCGCGCTGGTCCTCGCGCTGCGCCGCCCATCGGTCGATCCCAAGCTGGACGAGCGGCTGCGCGCACTCGAAGCCCGGGTTGCACGCCTGGCGCACACAGTGGACCTGTTGCAGGCAAGGCCTCCAGCAAGTGCGGCGGCGGAGCAGTCCGTCATTGCAGAAGCCACGGCGGACATCGCCACTGCCACCGCTCCAGAACCGCTGACGCCCGCCGAGCAATTCGCCCGCGACGCCGTGGGTCAGTCGGACGACGCGATTGCCACGCCGGCGGCCATGGAACCGGAAGCCCCGACGCCGGAGCCTGCCGCACCCTACGTCATCCCACCGCCGGCCGAAGACGAGTTCGACCGATTCTTCGCGCGTGTCCGCGCCTGGCTGTTCGGCGGCAATACCGTCGTGAGAGTCGGCGTGATCGTGCTGTTCTTTGGCGTGGCCTTCCTGCTCAAGTTCGCCTACGACCAGGGCCTCATTCCGCCGGAACTGCGAGTGGCCGGCGTCGCGATCGCCGGCATCGTGCTCGCACTCATCGGCTGGCGCTTGCGCGAGAAGCGCGAAACCTATGCGCTCACCCTCCAGGGCGCGGGCGTGGGTGTGTTGTATCTCGCCATCTTTGCGGCCTTGCGCCTGTACGAGATGATCCCGCCGCCGCTCGCTTTCGCGCTGCTGGCGGGGCTTTCGTTCGCCTCGGCGATGCTCGCGCTGTATCAGAACTCGCAGGCGCTGGCGGTGCTCGCAGTGAGCGGCGGGTTCCTGGCGCCGATCCTCACCTCCACCGGCAGCGGCAATCACGTCGCGCTGTTCAGCTACTACGCGATCATCAACGCCGGCATCGTGTGGCTCGCCGCGCGCAAGGCATGGCGGCCACTCAATCTGACCGGGTTCTTCTTTACCTTCGGGGTGGCGGCGGGGTGGGGCGCCAGGTATTTCCGTCCGGAACTGTGGGCCAGCACCCAGCCATTCCTCATCCTGTTCTTCCTCATGTACCTCGCGATCCCGATGCTGTTCGCGCGCGAGGCGAGTTCGACAACGGACAAGTACCTCGACGGCACGCTCGTGTTCGGACTGCCGGTCGTGGCGACGGGCCTCCAGTCCCAGTTGGTGAGCCAGTTCGAGTACGGCGGTGCGATCAGTGCGCTCGTCGCCAGCGCCGTGTATCTGTTCGCGGCTCGCACGGTGCGGGCGCGAAGGGGCGATTCGCTGGCCCTGCTCACGCAATCCTTCGCCGCGTTGTGCGTGATGTTTGCGACGCTCGCCATCCCGCTCGCACTCGATGCGCGCTGGACGTCGGCGGCATGGGCGCTCGAAGGGGCTGCGGTCGCATGGGTCGGCCTGCGCCAGGGCCGGTGGCTTCCACGACTTGCCGGCTGCGTGCTGCAGATCGGTGCCGCCGTGGCCTTCGTGTCCGGGATGGTCGATTCGGCCGAAGGCGTGCCCCTGTTCAATCGCGACGGGATGGGTTTCCTGTTCCTTGCCGCTGCCGCCTTGTTCACCGCTTTCCAGTTCGAGCGCCACGCTGAAGCGCTGAAGTCGTGGGAGCGGCCAGTGCGGCTGCTCGCACTGGCCGTGGGCCTGGGCTGGTGGTACGCCGGCGGCTTGCACGAGATCGAAATGTACGCGTCGAGCCTGGCTCGCCCGCAACTGCTGCTCGCCTTCTTCGTCGTGTCATCGGTCGGATTCGAACTGCTCGGCACCCGCCTGCAATGGGACGACGCGAGGTTGCCGGCGCTGGCGGTGATGCCGCTCGCCGCCGTTGCGTTGGCGTGGCAAGTCATGGACTACGCTCATCCGCTGAAGCGTCTGGGTTATCTCACCTGGCCTGCGGCGTTCGTGGTGCATCTCTGGGTGTTGCGCCGACGCGACGATGCGTCGGTGCGCGGCTACGACTGGTTGCATGCCGCAGGCCTGTGGCTGTTCGCGATCGTCGTCTCCTGGGAGGCTGCATGGCTCGCGCAGCGGGCGAGCGATCCCGCGTCGGAATGGTCCCTGGCCGCATGGATGGCCGCGCCTGCCGCGATCCTGGCGTGGCTTTCGACGCGTGGCGCCTACGTCGCTTGGCCGATTGGCACGCGACTGCGAGGCTACCTGGTCATCGGCGCATTGCCGGTCGTGCTCGGGCTGCTGTACTGGCTGCTCGCGGCCTCCATCTTCGGCGAAGGCAGCGCGGCTCCGTTGCCGTACGTCCCGATCCTGAACCCACTCGACCTCGGCGTCGTGGCTGCCCTGCTGGCCGGCGTGCTCTGGCTGCGGGCGCTGTCGCTGCACGAATTCGATGCGTGGATCGCGCCGCGCCCCTGGCTGCGCTACGGCATTCCCGGCGCGGTCGCCTTCGTCGCGGCCAACGGAATGTTGATCCGCGCCTTGCACCAGTACACGGGCGTGCCGGTCCGCTTCGAGCCGCTCATGCGATCGATGCTGGTTCAGTCGGCCTTGTCCCTGTTCTGGACCCTGCTCGCGCTGGTGTTGATGGTGCTGGCCAATCGACTGCAGCGGCGGCTGCTCTGGTTCGTCGGAGCAGCATTGCTGGGTGCGACGGTGATCAAACTGTTCCTCGTTGACCTGTCGAACGTGGCAGGAGCCGAACGGATCGTCTCCTTCGTGGGCGTGGGCATCCTGATGCTGGTGGTGGGCTATTTCGCACCGGTTCCACCGAGGATCGAGGCGGCCAAGTGAGAAGGGCGGTCCTGTCGCTCATGCTGTGCTCGGCGACGCTCGCCGGAGCCGCCGAGCGCATGGAGCAGTTCGGCTATGCCATGCCGATCTCCCTGAAGCCCGGCGATGCCCTGTATGCGTTGCGCCTGCCGGCTCCGGTCTATCGGCATGCAGCCCGCGGCAACCTGGCGGACCTGCGCGTGTTCAATGCGGCGGGGGAGGCCGTCGCCCATGCGTTGCAACCACCGAAGGAGCCCGACAAGGCGCCGCCTGCCTCCGCGAAGCTGCCGATCTTCCCGGTTCGGGCCGTGAATGCCGCGAGCGCATCGACGGATCAACTCAAAGTGGAGGTTCGCCGCGACGGCGCGGTCGTCAGTGTGCAGTCCGCCAAGGTCGGCGGGTCGACGCCAGTGGTGGCGTGGCTGGTCGACGCGAGCGGCTTCGATCCAGCCGTCGAAGCGCTCGAGCTCACGATCCCGTCGAAGGCAGACGTGGTCGCGCGGGTCCGCGTCGAAGCGAGCGACGACCTGAAGCACTGGAGTCGCCTTACGGACGACGCACCGGTCGTGCGAGCGCGCTTCGGTGGTGAGCAGCTCGAGCAACTGCGCGTTCCCGTGAACGGTATCCAAGCCAAGTATCTGCGCCTCACGGATGCGCGGGGAGCGTTCTCGTTCTCGTTGGAGGGCGTCCGGGCGATCGCGCCGGCCGCGAATGGCGTCCGTGAACTCGAATCGCTCTCACTAGCGCCGACCGGTGCCGATCCGGCCAGCCGTGCCTGGGAATACGACAGCGGCGGACGTTTTCCCGTGGAGCGCGTGGCGTTCACGGTCGCGGACGACAACACCGTGTTGCCCTTCGAACTCGAATCACGTGCGGACGCAAAGCAGCCCTGGCGTTCGATCGCGCGTGGCGTCGCCTATCGATTCACGCAGGACGGCGTCACGGTCTCGAGCGGCGAGATCGCCGTGCCCCGCATCAGCGATCGATTCCTGCGAGTCCGCGTCACCAGCTCGACACCTCTGCCCACGACGGGGCCGAAGCTCGAGTTGCGATGGCTGCCGGCCGAGCTGGTGTTCGCCGCACGTGGTTCGCCGCCGTTCATGCTCGCCTACGGCCTCGCGGATGCGGCGAGTGTCGCGATGTCCATCGATGCACTCGTTCCCGGCCACGGAACGCCCAACGCCATGTTGCCGAAGCCGGCGCAGGCGGGTGACGAGCGCATGCTGGCCGGCGACGCCGCTACGCGAGCAGCGCCCGACTATCGCCGCTGGGGGCTCTGGGCGGTGCTCGCACTCGGCGTGCTGGTGCTCGGCGGCATGGGCCTCAAGCTCGTGCGCGAGGCGGGCACGCCGCGCAGCTGAAATCGCCGGCTCAGGTGCGGTGGCGGACCGTGCAGAACAGCAGGACTCCGCCGGCCAGAAGCAGCAGGATACTCGCGGGCTCGGGGACCGGGGCACCGGTCACCACCACATTGTCGAACTGGTGGAATTGCGGGAACTGCTCCCATCTCACCGCCACGAGATCGACGAACGTATCCTGGAACAGATAGGTCACGGGCATCAGCTCGGCCGGCAGCAGGAACGAAGCGCTGACCGTGTTGCCGTCGCTCTTCGTGCCCACGAACACGACCTCCGTCTCGCTGCCGCTGTCCGAAAACAATTGGCCGAGGTCGACGGATTCGAGCGCGAAGGCGGTGCCATCCTCGCGCCGCAGGGTCGTGGTGCCGCCTTCCGCCGGTCCGAGCGTGATGGCATTGAACAGCGCCGTCGAGCCGTTGAAGTGGACATTGCCGCTTTGCCAGGACCCGAAAGCCTGGTCCGCGAAGATCGGATCGATGTTGCTCGTGATCACGTAGCCGTCGGCTGCATAGCCGCTGCCGACGTAGGTGGTGTCCCCGCCTGGCTGAGCGAGGTCTTCGAAGTCGAGGACCAGTGCTTCCGCGCTGGCGACGGCCAGCACCGAAAGAACCATCGCACAGAACAGCTTTCCGATCGTTACCGCTTGCACGGAGTCTCCTCGTAGGATTGGCGCAGGATCAAAGCAGTACCGGCAGTGTTGCGTAGCTCGCGCCCAGCACGGCCCGGGAATCGATGCCGAGCCATCGGTCCAGCACCGTAGCGTACAGCTGGCGGAAGTCCACCGCCATGGGCAGGTTGCCGTCGTCGATCAGATCGGCGGCGGCGAGGCTCGGCGGATTGCCGACGAAACCGGCCCGCACGCCGTTGCCGATGAGGATCATCGCCTGCGCGGAACCGTGGTCGGTCCCGTTCTGCGCATTGGGCTCTACCCGGCGGGCGAATTCGCTCCACAGCAGGATCAGGACGCGGTTCGCCATGCCGTTCGCTTCGAGGTCGTCGAAGAAGGCCTTCACGCCCGCGGACAGTTCACCCAGCGACTGGGCCTGCTGTGCGAGCTGATTCTCGTGCGTGTCGTAGCTGCCTTGCTCGAGCGCGATCACACGGACGTCTTCGTCCTGGCGCACGAGTTGCGCCGCGAACTTGAGCCCGCGCGCGAACGAGTTGTCGGGATAGGTGACAGTGGTCGTTCGGGCGCCCGCTGCCGTGACCGTGTCGAAGGACTGAATCGCCGCGCGGCTGTTGCGCAGGAACCCGTCGTAGAGCAGGTTGCTGGTGGAGGGCGGCTGCTGCAGGACGCGCTTCAACGCGTCGAGTTGCGCGGTATTGCGACTCGGCAGCCGATACCAGTCGGGATTCGAAGGCAGCAGAGGTGCCGTGACGTTGCGCGCGATCAAGGTGGGCGAGGCGCCCCAGCCGATGCTCGCGGCCGTGAGAGGATCCAGTGGCGTGGTGGATCCGCCGGCGGCGGTATCGAGCCCTCGCCCGAGCCAGCCCGTGAAAGTGCTGCGCTTCGTATCCGCGGTCCAGTAGATCTCCATCGCCTGGAAGTGCGAGTAGTCGAAGTCCGGATACCCGACACCGTGCACGATCGCGACCTTCTGCCGATCCCAGAGCGCCTTGATGCCGGTCAGCGCCGGGTGCAGTGCGCGCCGGTCGTCCAGGCGCAACACCAGGTTGCGATCGAGCGCGACCGGACCGCGGACCGTGTAGTAGCGCGGATCGGCCCAGGGCACCACCGTGTTGAGGGTGTCGTTGCCGCCGTTGAGATGGATCGCGACGAGCGTGCGCGGCGTCGTGGCCGCATGCGCGCTTCGGATCACCTGGATGCCGGGAACGACGCCCAGGGTCGTGGCGGCCGCGCCGGCCTGCAGGAAACGACGCCGTGTGAAGCGGGGATGGTTCATCGAGGACTCTCTCTCACATGACCTGATATTCGGGCGAGCAGGCGAGCAGGTACAGCGTGCCCAGTGCCCGGGTGTTGATGCGCGTGCTGTCGATCGCCGCCGTGCCCAGGTACTCGTTGATGGCCGCGCTTGTGGTCGCCGTGAGCGCGGGCACGCCGAGGCGCTGGACCAGCGTGGCGGTGAGCGTCGCCGGCTGGACCGGCAATGGAATGCCGGCCGTCATCGCGGCCAATACTCGCGCCTGATCGATCTCGTAGATGAGGTGGTAGGCGTATTCGTATCGGGCGAGCAGCATGCTGGCGCCGGCGAGTCGCAGGCCGGTCGCATAGCCGGCCGGATTCGGTGGCGCGAACGCGGTCTGGCCCGCGCGTTCCATGGAGTCGATGATGCTGCGCGTCCGGTTCAGATCGGGCGCAAACCCCAGGCGCTGCATCAGGCCGGCGGTGTATTCGAGTGCACTCTTCACGATCGTGCCGCGATTGCGCGGATCCCAGAACGAGCCCGAATTGAACAGCGTCGTGAGCACGGCCTTGATGCTGCCGCCGGTCCGGTTCCAGGCCGCGACCAGATTGTTCACCTCGATCAGGTTGACTCGTTCGCTCACGAACGTCCGATAGAGCTTCATGCAGATGCGGCGGGAGGTCTCGGGGCGCTGAAACAGGATGTTCATGAAGTCGTCGCCGCCGAAGTTGCCGGTGCGGCCGAGGATCGTCTTGACACCCGTGTCGAAGGCGCGCGCGTTGAAACTCACCGCCTCTTCGGGCCAGCTCACCTCCCAGCCGGTGAGCGCACGGGCCGCTTCACGCACGTCAGCCTCACGGAACGGTCCGGTGCCGGTGGTGTAGAGCTCCATGGACTCGCGCGCGAAGTTCTCGTTCGGGCGCTCCTTGCGGCTGGACGCGCCGTTCAGATAGCGCAGCATCGCAGCGTCCTTGTACATCGCGAGCAGGAAGTCGCGGAAGTTGCCGGAGGCGTACTGCCGCCACGTGTCCATCTGCTTGCGGAACGTCTTCGCTTCGGCCGCGCCGATCGGCGTGGTGAAGTGCCCGTGCCAGAACCAAAGGAGCTTCGCCTCCAGCGGCCGCGGGCTTCGCACCAGCAGGTACATGAGATTGGTGCGCGTGAAATCCCAGAAATCGGTGGCGAGATTGAGTGGATTGGTGCTGCTCCACGCCGCATCCGCGATCGGCTCGTAGTTCACGATGCGGTTGATCGCACCGGCCTGGCCGAGTGCGAACAGGGCGTCGACGTCGGCATTGCTGCCCCCGAATCCGGCCCGCCGGAGCAGGTGTGCAGCGTCTTCGCGTGTCCATGCCATCCATGTTCTCCCTGATCTGGCGCCTCGCGTGAGCGTTTTGCTCATGCGCATCCGGGAGGCCACATCGCACGGTACGGGCCAGCGCAAGGATGCGTGCGGGTTCAGGGAGTTGTGTGCATGGTTCGTTGTTTGGCGACATGCAGGCTGTCGCCGATATCAGCGTTTCCGTCGGTGCAATCGGGTGCTTCACTAGGAGAGCGCATGTCTCGAGAAGGCGACGGCCGCACTTCAGGCGTTTCCTTCTTCGTGAAAGTGCGAAGCGCGTTTGCCCCCACCCTAACCCTCCCCCGGCACAGCCGGGGGAGGGAACGCACTACGCTCCTTCCCCCGCTCCCGCGGGGGAAGGCGGGGATGGGGGGCGCGCAGCGCCCGCGACTGCGTCGGGAGGTCTAGACGGGCTATGAGCGTTTCCCCATTTCCCATCGTTCGAACCCTCGATAATGCGGACTCCTGATCCTTTCGGAGCATGCGCGTGCATCGGCCCATGGCCCGTATCGTCCTGACGCTGGGATTCCTCGTCGCGGCCGCTGGTGTGGGCGCTGCTCAGGATTCCCCCGTCGTCATCGGCTCCAAGCGCTTCACCGAGTCGTACCTCCTGGGCGAGATCGCCCGTGAATCGCTGGTGCGCGCCGGCGTCACGGCGACCCATCGCCAGGGGCTCGGCAACACCGCAGTGCTGTTCGAGGCCCTCAAGACCGGTGCCATCGACGCCTATCCGGACTACACGGGCACCGTCGCGCGCGAGTTGCTGAAGACCGACGCGACCGATATCGACGCGGTCGATCGCGCGCTGGCGCCGCTCGGCCTCGGTGTCGCCGTGCCGCTCGGCTTCGAGAACACCTATGCGTTGGCGATGCGCGACGAAGTGGCTAACCGGGAGAGAGTCGCCACGATCGGCGATCTCACGCGGCATGCGACGCTTCGCGTCGGCCTGTCGCCCGAGTTTCTCCATCGCGCGGACGGCTGGCCGGGTCTCGCGCGCGCGTACTCGCTGCCCCAGGCGCCTGCCGTGCTCGATCATGGCCTCGCGTACGAAGCGCTGGCGGCGGGTCGCATCGACGTGATGGATATCTATTCCACCGATGCGAAGATCGCCCGCCTGAAATTGCGCGTGTTGACCGATCCGAAGCGGTATTTTCCCGAGTACCAGGCCGTGTTCGTCTACCGGCTCGACCTGCCGGCGCGGCATCCCGCGGCGTGGGCGGCGTTGCGCTCGCTCGTGGGCCGTATCGATGCCCGCACGATGATCGCCATGAACGCCGAGGCGGAGCTCGACCATCGCGATTTCGGCGACATCGCTCGACGCTTTCTCGATGCCGCTCCGAAGGCGACCGGAGCGGGCCACGGCCTGTGGGCACGCCTGTTCGCGGACGATCTGTCCCGCCTCACGGGCCAGCATCTGCTGCTCGTCTTCGGCTCGCTTCTGGCGGCGTGCGTCGTCGGCATCCCTCTTGGGATCGTCGCCGCCCACGTGCGCTCGCTCGCGCAGCCGGTGCTCGCGGTCACCGGGTTGATCCAGACGATCCCCGCGCTCGCACTTCTGGCCTTCCTCATTCCGATGACCGGTGCCATCGGCACGGTGCCGGCGCTGATCGCGATGTTCCTGTATTCGCTCCTGCCGATCGTGCGCGCGACGCATACGGCACTGACCGGGATCGCCCGGAGCCAGCGCGAGGCCGCCATCGCGCTCGGGCTTCGGCCCCTGCAGCGCCTGCGCCTCGTGGAATTGCCGTTGGCGGCGAGCGGCATCCTTTCCGGCGTGAAGACCTCGGCGGTGATCAACGCGGGCACCGCGACCATCGCGGCGTTCATCGGTGCCGGCGGCTATGGCGAGCGCATCACCGCGGGCCTTGCGCTCAACGACAACACGTTGCTGCTCGCCGGAGCGATTCCGGCGGCAGTGCTGGCGTTGGCGGTGCACGCCGGCTTCGAACTGGCGGAGCGGTGGACTGCCCGTTGACGCATGCGCGGCTGCCCCGTATTTTCCGGCGATTCGATTCCCAGGACCACCTCGATGACCGACCCGACGCCCACGATCACCGCCGACGAACAGGTCGCCCGCATCTTCGAATGGCGGCGCGGCTTCAACAACATCCATCTGATCGATACCGGCATCGAACTCGGGTTGTTCCGTGCGCTGGCTGAAGCCCCGGGGCTCACGGCGGAAGCCTTGGCGGAGCGCCTTGGCTTGAAGCTTCACCACGTGCGCACCTGGTGCTGGACGGCACATGGTCAGGGGCTGCTCGATTCGGACGAAGACAGCCGCTTCCGGCTGGCGCCGCACATGGACGCGATCCTCGCGAATCCGGGGCATCCGCGCTATCTCGGCGGCTATGCGCAACTCGGGACGCGCGTCGCTGCGGAGGATTTCCGGCGCAGCGTCGAAGCGTTCCGCACCGGGCAAGTGAAACCGTTCCAGGGCCGGGGCGAAGCCTTCGCGCACCTCATCGCGCAATCCACCTGGGGCCTCCAGGTGGTCACGGCGAAGAAGATCCTGCCGGGGATCGACGGTCTCGCGGCGCGCCTGGGGGCAGGCGGCACTGTCCTCGAAGTGGGTTGCGGCACCGGAAACTTTCTGGTGCAGGTGGCGAAGGCGTTTCCCGGTGCTCGCGCCGTGGGCGTCGACCTGGATGCGGACAGTCTCGCCATCGCCGGGCGGCGCATTGCGGATGCCGGATTGGCCGACCGCGCATCGGCCAGGCTCGGCACCGTCGAGGACGTGGTGAAGCCCGGCAGTGTCGACGTCGTCGTCATGATCGAAGTCCTGCACGAGATCGCACAGGACATTCGTCCGGCCGTGGTCCGGCAGTGCGCGCAGGCGCTCAAGCCCGGCGGCTGGTTATTGGTGGTGGACGAGACCTATCCCTCCACGCTCGCGCAGACCCGGGAGGCCGACTACCGGTTTCCGCTGCAGACCGGCATCGAGGAACTGACCTGGGGCAACGTCATTCCGACGCGTGAAGAACAGGAACGGATGCTCGGCGACGCAGGTTTCGCCGCGCCGTACGGGCGTTCGATCATCGGCGAGGGTTTCACGGTACTGACGGCCAAACGTTGAAGCCGCGCGTTACCGCCGCCGACTGCTCGCTTTTGCCCGGGCGGGTTTGATAGCGCGAGGCCTGCCCACGATGTCCTTCAGCGTCGTGCCGACGCCGTCGAAGAACGTTCTCACCTCCGCTTCGATCAACTCGTCGAGGTTCTCGGGGACCGGCATGCCGTAGATGTACTTGCGCACTCCAAAATAGAAGATGCGCGAGTTCACGCCCCAGACCAGCTCGATCTCGGTCTGCGTGGGCGGCACCTCGTCGAAGTCGGGCAGGCCATAGAAATGCCGCAACTCGCCGCAGATCGGCGAGACGATCCGGTCGGTGACGAGCGCGAAGAACTGCCGGTTCAGTCCCGCACCCCGCAGGCCGGCGAACATGATGAGCCGCACCCACTCGTAGGTGAGGATCGTCTGCGCGTACAGCTTGTAGAACTGCACCAGTCGCTCCCGGAGCGGAATGGCGCGATCGCGGATCAGCAGTTCCCAATAGGGGTTCCAGCGGCCGAGATAGACCTCCTGGTAGACGCGCTCGATCAGCGCGTCCTTGCTCGGAAAATAGCGGAACAGCAGTGCGTGGGTCACGTGGGCGCGCTTCGCGAGTTCCCGCGTGTCGCCGCCGAAGCCGGCCTCCGCGAAGAAGCTCACGGCTTCCTGGAGGATGTGGCGTTCCCGTTCGGCTCGCGGCAAGCGCGGCGTGCGAACCGTCTCGCTGGCGTTGGGTCGGGGTCGAGGCGTGTTGCTTCCGTTCATGCTTTCCGTATGTTGAGCATCTGCTCACTTGATGTTGAAGGAATGGCGAAGAAGCGGTGCTCGTCCTCGTCGTTCGCACGCCACGTTCCGCTGTCATTGGCGTGGATTGTCGAGTGGGGTGGAACCCCTCCGTCAGCAGGAAGAAACGCCCGGACGCGCAAGGAAGGTGCGGTGTTCCGCCGGGTCGAATCGACCTCCGATGCGCCTGTTCACGGAACCGCTTGACTGGTGAGCAGGTGGTTACTAGTATCACCACGGCGCGAAAAAACTCAAGCAGAAAAGTGGCGCGCCGCAGCAAAACAGGCATGCGTGAGACGTGCCGCACCCGGAGGAGGAGGAGTCATGGAATCCAGCCGCATGGGGCTCTATTCGCGCCGAATCGCCAGCGCCCTGTTCATCGCGCTCGCGTTGCTGCCGGACTTTGCCGCAGCGCAATCCCGCGAACCCATCAAGATTGGTGCGGTGCTCGCCCTCACCGGACCCGGGGCGGGGCTGGGCCAGGCCGAGCGCAACGGCATCCTGCTCGCCGAGAAGCTCATCAACGAGAAGGGCGGCGTGAAGGGCCGGCCGCTCAAGATCCTGATCGAGGACGACGGCTCCAAGCCCGACATCGCCAAGGGCAAGGCGGAGAACCTCATCTTCAACGAGAAGGTGGTGGCCATCATCGGGCCGTCGCTCACCGCGAGCACCGGGGCCGTGGCCGCGGTGACGAACGCCGAGAACATGGCGCAGCTCGCGCTGACCGGTCTGGGGCCGCAGATCGAGCTTTCCTACAAGTCGGTGTACCACCTGCTGCCGCCGCAGACCCTGAACGCGAAGGCGATGCTCGAGTACACGACCAAGGCATTGAAGGCGAAGAAGGTCGGGGTGTTGCACGACTCTGGCTATGGCCAGCTGGTGATGAATGCACTGCAGAGCCAGTCGACCGGCTACGGCATCGAGTTCATCGCCGTCGAGAAATTCGAGGTCGGTGCCACCGACGTCTCGACCCAGGCGGCGAAGGTGCGCGCGGCCAATCCCGACGTGGTCTTCGTGATCGCGACCAATCCGGTGCCGTTCCGCAACGCCCGGCAGATGCGCATCGCCCAGCCGATCGTCTCTGCCATCGGATCGTCGTCCTACCAATACGTGGGCGGCATGGGCGAGTTTGCCAACGACATCGTGTTCCCCGAGTTCGTGGTGGGCGAGGACCCGATGCCTCATCAGGCCGACTTCGTGAACCTCTATCGCAGCGCCAACAACGCGCTGCCCAAGAACTACGAGTCCGCCGGCTGGGACGCCGTGCACATCCTGGCTCGAGCGCTGGAGAAGGCCGGACCGGACGCCGATTCGGAGGCGATCGCCAAAGCCATCCGCGAGCCCTACAAGGGTGTGCTCGCCACGTACAACTTCGCGGCACCCGACATGACGGGCATCGAGTTGTCCAGCTACGTGTATTCGAAGCTCGTGAACGGCAAGTTCACGCGGCTTCCGTTTTCGGCGAAGTAGGGGTTGAAGCAGGCGGGCTCCGGCCCGCACTCGCGGGGTTGCGTGCGCCTGCGGGCATGACAACGAATGAAGGGGGAGGAGAGCGACATGAAAAAAAGCGTCGAGTTCAACAGCAAGGGTTCCAAGGTGCGTGCAGTGCTCGTGACACCCGAGACGGGCAGCGGCCCGTTTCCGGTGGCGATCATGGGCGGCGGCTGGTGCTACGTGAAGGAGATCGTGCTGCCGCACTACGCCGAGGCCATCGTCAAGGCCGGCGTTGCGGTGCTGATGTTCGACTATCGCGGCCTGGGCGAAAGCGAAGGCGAACCACGGCAGCACATCGACCCCTGGGCCCAGGTGGAGGACTACAAGAACGCCATCAGCTTCGCCGCGAAGCAGCCGGAGATCGATGCGAACCGCATCGGCATCTGGGGCATCTCCTATGCGGGCGGGCACGTCGTCATCGTGGCTGCCACCGATCCGCGCGTGAAATGCGTGGTGTCCACCGTGCCGGTGGTCGAGGGCTGGGAAACCATGAAGCGCTGCCATGGCGAGCGCAAGTTCGACAAGCTGCTCAAACTCATCCAGGAAGATCGCGTGCGCCGCTCGGACGGGCAGCCCGGCGCCATGATGCCGATGTCGCACAGCGATCCGGACAACAACCTCTCGAGCTGGCCGTTTCCGCACGTCTACGAGATCTTCATGCGCATCAAGGAGAAGGAAGCGCCGCGCCACGAGCACCACAACACCATCGAATCGGTGGACCTGCTGCTTCAGTACGACACGTTCGCGTACGCGAAGCGCATCCTCAATACGCCCACGCTCGTGGTCGTGGCCGAACAGGACAACATCACCCAGTGGGATCTCGAGATCCAGATGTACAACACGATCCCGGCCGGCAACAAGGAGCTCGTGGTGCTGGAGAAGGTGAACCACATGAGCCTGTATTCGACCCGCTCGCATCTGGAGAAGGCCTCGGGGCATCACGCCCGGTTCCTCAAGAAGCACCTGATCGACGAGGTCTCGGCCTAGGCGGCGGACGCACCCCCCGCGGGCGCCGAGAGCAGCCGGTGATGATTCCGCCTCACGCGGCATCGGTCGAGGGCGGATGAACGGCGCCCTGCTGTTCCAGTCCGCGATCGTCGGTGTCACCAACGGTTTCGTCTACGCCCTGGTGGGGCTGGGAATCGCGGTGGTGTTCCGCGGCACGCGGATCATCAACGCGATGCAGGGCGAGTTCTCCCTGGTGGGCGGGATGGTCGCGTTCCTCGTGGTGGAGCGTCTGGGCATGCCGCTCGCCGTGGCGGCCCTGTCGGGCGTGCTGGCGGGTGGGGTCATGGGGTTCGTGATGGAGCTCGTGCTCGTGCGTCCCACGCGTCGGCGCGGTGCGAGCGAGGAGAGCTATCTGCTGCTCACGTTGGGAGTGGCCTTCGCGGTCTCCGCGAGCGTGCTTTACTTCATCGGTCGCGATTCGCGCAGCCTGCCCGGAATCGGCGGCGAGGGCAGCGCGCTGGTGTTCGACGCGGCCGTGCGGTATCACGCGCTGTGGCTGGTGATCCTTTCGTCGGCCGTGATGCTGCTGCTCCGGTTCTTCTACAGCCGCACGCTGATCGGCCTGTCCATGATGGCTTCGTCCATCGACGAGGAAGGCGCCGCCACCATCGGCATCGACGTGCCGTTGATGCGATCGCTGTCGTTCCTGCTGGGTGGTCTCGTGGGCGGGTTGGCGGGCGTGCTGGTTTCGCCGCTCATCACCATCCACTACGAGATGGGGCTGCTGCTCACCCTCAAGGGTTTCGCCGCGGCCATCCTCGGCGGGCTCCTCAATCCGTTCGGCGCCGTGGTCGGCGGGGTGACGCTGGGACTGATCGAGTCGCTGGCCGTGGTATCCGTGTCGTCCGGCTACAAGGACGTGATCGCCATGACGCTGCTCATCGTCATCATGATCTTCATGCCGAACGGCATCCTCGGTCGAGGCAGCCGCAAGGGCGGCTGAGCTCCGGATCCGCAGCGCGACCGGCATGACGGACGATGCATCGAGGTGGCTGCGAGTCTGGCTGCCGGCTCTCGGGCTGCTCGTGCTCTGGGCGCTCGTGCCGGCCTTCGCCTCGCGCAGCCTCGTGGACATGCTGGTGTTCACCGCGCTCTACGCCATCGCCGGCCTCGGCGTATCCTTCCTGTTGGGCCAATGCGGCATCGTGTCGCTCGCCCAGAGCGTGTTCTTCGGCATCGGCGCCTACGCGACGGCCTACTGCACCACCCATTTCGGATGGCCCGCCGCGACCGGGTTCGCGATCGGTATCGGCGTAAGCGCGATCATCGCGCTCGCGGTGGGATGGCCGGTACTGCGCCTCTCGGGCTATTTCCTCGCGCTCGCGACCCTGGCCCTGGCCATGATCGGGCAGGTGCTGTTTCTCGAATGGGACTGGCTGACCGGCGGCACGCTCGGCATCGGCGGCATTCCGAAGCTGTCCCTGTTCGGCTTCGAGCTGAAGTCGCCGCAGCGCTTCTACTACGTGGTGTGGCCTATCGCGTTGCTTCTGCTCTGGCTGCACGCCAACCTGCTGAGATCCCGCAACGGCTTCGCCATGCGCGCGATGCGCGACGCGCCGGCAGCCGCTTCCGTCCTCGGTGTCGACACCCATGTGCTCAAGGTGAAGATCTTCGTGTTGAGCGCGATGCTGGGATCGGTCGCGGGCAGCCTGTTCGCGCACTACGTTTCCTTCGTGAGCGTCGACAGTTTCACCGTGGACCGGGCCATCAGCTTCCTGCTGCTGGCCGTGCTCGGCGGTACCCGGACCATCGTCGGGCCCGTGCTCGGCGCGCTGTTCATCATCGTGATGCCGCATGCGCTGAGCGGGCTCGGCGACATCCACCCGTTGCTCTTCGCCGCCTGCCTGATCGCTGCCGTGATGTTCCTGCCGGAAGGCTTCGGCGGTGCGCTCCACCGTGCGCTTCGACGGCGCGGGAGCGACTGAGCGCCATGGGCAATCTGCTGGAGGTCCGCAACGTCGCCCGCAGCTTCCGCGGATTGCACGTGCTGCGTGGCGTGAATCTCACGGTGGAGGAAGGCCGCATCGTGGGCCTCATCGGCCCCAACGGTGCCGGCAAGAGCACGTTGTTCAACATCATCTCCGGGTTCCTCGCGACCGATCAGGGAGAGGTGATCTACGCCGGTACTGACATCAGCCGTCATTCGGTTCCGGAGCGCAGTTACGCGGGGCTGGTCCGCACGTTCCAGACGCCCCAGGTGTTCGCGCATCTCACGGTCGCGGAGAACCTGATCGCCGGTTGCTACAAAGACACCGGCAGCGGCGTGGTGGCGAACCTGCTCGGCAGCCGCGGATCCCGAGCGGAATTGCGCAGGATGCGCGAGGCGGCCGACACGGTCAGCGAGAAGTTTGGTCTCACAGCCGTCCTCGGTCGGCCGGCCGGCAAGCTGCCGGGCGGGCAGCAACGCCTGGTGGAGCTGGCGCGGGCAGCCATCGGCAAGCCGAGGCTGCTGTGTCTCGACGAGCCTTCCTCGGGCCTGAACACCGGGGAGGTGAGCCAGCTCATGACGCTGCTCGAACGCCTGAGCGCCGAGGGCATGACGATACTGCTCGTCTCCCACGACATGGATCTCGTGACCGTCGCGTCCGAGATCCATGTGTTGTGCTTCGGCGAGATCATCGCGCGTGGCGATCTCGCATCGATCCGGAAAGACTCACGCGTGCGCGAAGCGTACCTGGGCGTCTGACGGCCATGCTGCGTGTCGAGAACATCGAAGCAGGCTACGGCGGACTCCCGGTCCTCAAGGGCGTGTCGCTCGCCATCGAACGCAACGAGGCCGTGGCGCTGATCGGTGCCAATGGCGCCGGCAAGTCCACGCTGGTGCGAGCGATCTGCGGACTGCTGCCGACGACGGGCGGGCGCATCACGCACGACCACCAGGAGATCCAGGCCCTGCCGCCGCACCTGCGTACGCGCCACGGCATCGCCGTCGTGCTGGAGGGTCGTCACCTGTTCGGTGAACTCACGGTGCGCAACAACCTGCAGCTGGCCGCCGCGCATGGCGAGCGGCGCGGCGCCGCGAACGTCAGGTTCCGCCTGGACGACGTGGTCGAGCTGTTTCCGTTCCTGAGCGAGCGGCTCGATGCCGAGGTGCAGTTGTTGTCGGGTGGCGAGCAGCAGATGGTCGCCATCGCGCGGGCGCTGCTGCTCCATCCGGAGTTGCTGATCCTGGACGAGCCGTCGACCGGTTTGTCGCCGAAGGTGGTACGCGACATCGTCGGGGTGATGACCACCCTGCGCCAGGGTGGCATGAGCATCCTGCTGGTGGAGCAGAACGTCGCACTGGCGGTGGAAACATCCGACCGCGCCTACGTGATGGCGCTCGGCAACGTCGTGCGCGAGATCGGTCCCGTCGAATGGAAAGGCGTTCTCGACGACGAGGCCTTGCTCAAGGCCTACCTCGGAGGGTAAACGTGCGAACTGACGTGAGCGGGTGGATCACGCGGCTGACCGACGAGGACGTCCGGAGGTACAAGCACGTCGGTACCTGGCGCGACGTGACCCTCGTCGACTGTGCGATCCGGGAGGGAACCCGTGCGCCGGAGCGGATCGCGGTCGTCGAAGGCGAACGCGCGCTCCGTTTCGGCGAGATCCTCGCGGAGGCCCGTCAGCTCGCGGCCGCCTTCGGTGCGATGGGGCTGAAGCCGGGCGATGTCATCAGCTTCCAGTTGCCGAACTGGGCGGAGACCATGGCGATCAACGTCGCCGCGTGCATGGCCGGTCTGGTGGTGAATCCCATCGTGCCGATCTACCGGGAATCCGAGGTGCGCTACATCCTCCGGGATTGCCGCTCGCGCGTGTTCTTCATCCCGGAGCGGTTCCGGAATTTCGACTACCCCGCGATGGCGGCACGATTGCGCGATTCATTGCCGAACCTGCGAGAGGTGATCGTCGTGCGCGGCCAGGCGGAGGGGTGCCGATCCTATGATGATCTGCTCGCCTCCGGCCGCGGCAAGACGCCCGTCGAAGGCCGTGCCGATCCCGACGCCGTGAAGCTGGTGCTCTACACCTCCGGCACTACCGGCAATCCGAAGGGCGTGCTGCACAGCCACAACACGATCATGGCGGAGCTCGATGCCGTGATCGATTTCTGGGGCATCCACGATCACGACGTCGTGCTGATGCCATCGCCGGTCACCCACATCACCGGCTATCTGTACGCGCTCGAGATCGCCTTCGCTGCTGGCGTGAAGGTCGTATTCATGGAGCGCTGGAACGTGACCGAGGCTGTGGACCTCATCGCGCGACACGGCGTGAGCTTCAGCGTCGGCGCGACGCCGTTCCTGAAGGAGCTCGTGGCGGAGGTGGAAGGGCGGCAGCTCGCACTGCCGAGCCTGCGGCGATTCATGAGCGGCGGTGCGCCGGTGCCGCCGGAAGTCATCTATCGCGCCAATCAGGTGCTGCCCGGCTGCATGGCCTTTCGCGTCTACGGCAGCACCGAGGCGCCCACGGTGACCCTGGGCATCCAGAGCCGCGCGGAAGCCGATCTCGGCGCCAACACCGACGGAAAAATCGTGAACCACGAGGTGCGCCTGTGCGACCCGCAGACGGGCGCCGAAGTCACGGGCGAGGGCGAGATCTGCACGCGCGGACCGGAGATGATGCTGGGCTACACCGACTGGCAGCAGACGCTGGAGAGCTTCGACGACGACGGCTACTTCCACACCGGCGATCTCGGCTACTACGTGAACGGCGACTATCTGTGCGTGAGCGGGCGCAAGAAGGATCTCATCATCCGCGGCGGCGAGAACCTGAGCCCGAAGGAGATCGAGGACGTCCTGCATCGGCACCCGGACATCCGCGAAGTGGCCATCGTGGCGATGCCTCACGAGCGACTGGGCGAGGGGGTCTGCGCCTGCGTGATCCCGCACGCGGGTCGATCGATCGACGTTCCGATGCTGGCCGCCTGGCTGGACCAGGCCGGACTGGCACGCCAGAAGTTCCCGGAGCACGTGGAACTGATGGAGGATCTGCCCAGGACTGCATCGGGCAAGGTCCAGAAGAATGTACTGCGCGATTTCATCGCTTCGAAGCTCAGGACCGGAAAGGCGGATACCGCATGACCTCGACCCTTGAAGCACGACCAACCGGCCCCGGGATGCTGGCGATGTACCGCCGCATGCTGCTCATCCGGCGCATGGAGGAACGACTCGGTGAAGTGGTGCAGTCAGGCGAGCTCCCGGGTCCGGTGCATCTGTACATCGGCCAGGAGGCGGTGGCGGTCGGCGTGTGTGCGCATCTGACCGACGAAGACTGGATCGCCAGCAACCATCGTGGTCACGGCCACTTCCTTGCCAAGGGAGGTGATCCGCACGCCATGGTGGCGGAGATCTTCGGCCGCGACACCGGCATCTGTCATGGCAAGGGCGGTTCCATGCACGTGGCCGATTTCGCGCGCGGCATCCTCGGGGCCAACGGCATCGTGGGCGGCGGCATAGGGATCGCCGCGGGCGCGGCACTCGCGGCGCAGCTCGACGGCGAGGGCCGCGTGTCGGTGGTGTTCTTCGGCGATGGTGGAGCGAACCAGGGCGTGGTGAGCGAGGTCATCAACATCGCCGCCATCTGGAAGCTGCCGCTGCTGCTCGTGTGCGAGAACAACGGGTTCTCGGAGTTCTCGCCGACCAGCACGGTGACGGCGGGCGAGATCGCGGCGCGCGCGCAGCCGTTCGGCGTTCCGGGTGTCACGGTGGACGGCAACGACGTGGTGGCCGTGTGGCAGGTCATGGAGCAGGCCGTGGGACGCGCGAGGCGCGGCGAAGGGCCGACACTGATCGAGGCCCGCACCTACCGGTGGCGGGGTCACGTGGAAACGGAGAAGAGCTTTTTGTCGGAGAAATACCGCGAGGACGACGAGATCGTGCAATGGCAGCGCCGTGATCCGATCGTGCGGCTGGAGGCGCGATTGCTCGAGGCAAAGGCGACGCAAGGCGAGATCGATGCGGTGCGCGCCGACATCGCACGGATCGTCGAACAGGCGTATGCGCAGGCGCTGGCGGATCCGCTGCCGCCCGAGGCCAGCGCCTTCGACCACATGCTGGCCTGAGGACGAATCATGGCGAAGAAACGGCTCATCCAGGCGATCAACGAAGCGCTGTTCGAGGAGATGGAACGCGACTCGCGCGTCATCCTGTTCGGCGAGGACGTGAAGATCAGCCTGTTCGGCGACACCAAGGGGCTGGCGGAGCGCTTCGGCGAGCAACGCGTGCGCAATACGCCCATCGCCGAGACCGCCATGACCGGCATGGCCGTGGGCGCTGCGGCCGCCGGCTACCGGGTGGTGTGCCACATGATGTTCGCGAACTTTCTCTACACCGGATTCGATGCCATCGCCAACCAGGCGGCCAAGCTACGGTACATGACCGCGGGGCAGATCCGCTTGCCGATCGTCTTCATGGCGGTGATGGGGGCAGGACGTTCGGCTGGCGCTCAACATTCCGACGTGCCCTATCCCATGCTGATGAATCTCGGTGGCATCAAGGTGGCGGTGCCGAGCACGCCAGCCGATGCCAAGGGCCTGCTCAAGGCTGCCATCCGCGACGACAACCCGGTCGTGTTCCTGCAACCGGCGCGGCGCGGCGGCGAACAAGGCGAAGTGCCCGAAGGCGAACACGTCGTGCCGCTCGGCGTTGCGGACGTCAAGCGTTCGGGCAATCACGTGACGGTGGTGGCGATCGGCGCCATGGTGCGTCACGCGCTGCGCGCCGCGGACATCCTGCAGGCGGAGGACATCAGCGTCGAAGTGGTCGATCCTCGTACGTTGTTTCCGCTGGACGAAGCCACCATCCTCGCTTCGGTGCGCAAGACAGGACGGCTCGTCATCGTGGACGAGGCGCGGACCACCTGCAGCGCCGCGAGCGAGATTTCGGCGATGGCGGCGCAAAAGGCCTTTCATGAACTGAAAGCGCCAGTGGAGCGGGTCACTGTCGCGGACGTGGCGATCCCCTATGCGCCGACGCTCGAGAAAGTCGTCCTGCCGGACGAGCAGAGCGTCGTGCGTGCGGTGCGGGAGACCATGGGCCGGGGAGCGGGCCGATGAAGGTTTCGTTGAAGCTGCCCCTGTTCGGCATGAACATGGAAGAGGCCACCATCGTGAAGTGGCACAAGCGATCGGGCGAATCCTTTCGCAAGGGTGAGCCGTTGTACGAGATCGAGACCGAGAAGGTCACGCAGGAAGTGGAGGCGCCTTGCGACGGGACGCTGCTCGAGATCCTGGCGGAGGCAGAAGCGACCATCGCGGTCGGGGACATCGTCTGCCATATCGAGACGTGAGGTCTCCGGCTCGATGAGACGCGGGGCGCCCGCGCGGGCGTCTGCGTGGCAGCTGTTCAGGCCGTGCGGTCGCTGCCCAGGTCTGGAATCCTCCGTTGCCGATCTTCAGAGAGGAATCGCCGGCCGAGTTCGTGCGCTTCCTGGAGATAACGCAGCCGGTCATCCGCATTCTGCTCGACATCGTGGAAGATGCGGGTCGTCACGTCCCGCAGGCCGCAGTAGCCCAGGATGCCCACATCGATCTGGATACGCATCGCCTCGTCGTAGCCGTACTTCCGGTAGGTGCTCTGGCGAGAACCGCCTACGCCCAGCACCAGGGTCGGCCGGTCCTTCAGTTGGCCACGCGAGAGACCAGGGGTGAAGTTGTAGGCCCAGCCTTCGCTGAACACACGGTCGATCCAGCCCTTGAGGATGGCGGGGAAGCTCCACCACCACACGGGAAACACGAGTGCGAGTGCGTCCGCGCGGTCGACCCGGGCCTGCTCGCGGACGATCGCCTCCGGCATCTCCCCGCCGCCGAACTGCGCGTAGTCCTCGACATGGAAGCGTGGATCGAACGCTTCGCGATGGAGATCGGCGATTTCGCTTGTGTGGCCGGCGGCGTGAAGGCCGTCCAGAAATTGGTCGAGGACGGCGCCGGTGTAGGAATCGCGGCGCGGATGCGCGAAGACGGCCAGCAGGTGCATCCCGGGATTCTACCGGGCAGGCGTGACCAGGCCGGAGCCCGAAAAAAAACGGGCGGGGATTGCCCGCCCGTATCACGCACGATGCTTGAGAGGAGAGAGAGTCTCTGAACGTCTTCGGCAGAGGAGCCCGAATTGCGTGAAGGGCCGATCACGACGACGGAGGAGAGAATCGTCGCGACAAAACCCGCATTCAGTGTGCTGAATGAGCGGACGAGGGGGAACGAAGAATGTCTGCGTTCGATATTCGCCGCTGGAATATCCACGCCGATGCGATAAGGATATGCGCATGAGTTCATGAGCAACCATTCGTTCGGAAGTCGGATGCGACCCGGTAGTTTCGCGGTCGAGGTCGACGCGGTGACGCGGGCCCGAAAGTTCCCGGCGATGGGCCGGGACCGATCACGATCACGAAACAGGAGAAGACATGTCCCAGCAGGATAAAGAGGTGGAAACCGGTCGGCGGCAGTTCGTCGTCGGTGCGGCTTCGGTGGCGGCCGCAGCCCTCGCGAGCAGCGCTCCGGCGACGGCCGCGGAAGACAAGACGCGCCTGGGCGGCATCCATGCCATTCCGGAACTGGCGCCGCAGTGGAAGGAACTGGACCTCGCCAAGGTCCTCAAGTACCCCGCCGCGTTTCTCTCGGTCAGCCAGAACAACAGTCTGTACCGGCCCTGGGGTGCGCAGGCGTCCGAGAAACATTGGGAACGCGGCAGCCTTCCGGCGACCGTGAAGGCGGCGACTGCTGCCCGGCGCGCAGGCAACTTCAAGACCTTCGCGTGGGTCGGCTACGAGGTGTTTCGCGAGGACTATCCGCAGAGCGAATTCGATCGCGCCCAGTACGCGAGCTGGATCAAGGGCCTCGAATCCTGGTCGGCCGAGAAGAAGACCAAGGACAATGAACTCGTCGACGAGCTCCGGGCGCTGGTAAAGCCGGGCGATCTCGAGTTCAGCGAGCAGGCGCTGCAGACTGCGTTCGTGGGAACGACGCTGCCCCTGGACCTGGCGCGCAAGGGGATCAAGACGATCGTCATCACCGGCATCCATACCGACTGGTGCATCGAGGGCAATGCGCGCGCTGCTCGTGACAACGGCTACCTGCCGATCGTCATCGGCGATGCGACCGCGGCCCAGCGCCCCGAGGACGAAGCGGCTGCCTTCCGCCGCATCAACAATTTCTTCGCGCCTGTCATCTCCGCGGAAACATTCGTGAAGTTGCTGCAGAGCTGAGTTCGGTCGACGACGCACGGGCGAAGCGAGTCTTCGCCTGTGCGCCAGACGGCACTCGGCGGGAATATTCAATCAACGAAACGTTCGTGGTGGGCGAAGGCAGGGTTGCCTATGCTCCGCTGTCGTCCGGAGCGGGGTGGTTTCATGCGCGGTTTGCTGTGGGCAGTCCTGTTGTTCGCGGCGTGGAGCAACGCGTCGGCGGAACCGTCGTTGCGCGAGCTGAGGCTCGACTACGCCTACTATTCTCCGGCCAGCCTCGTGGCGAAGCGCTTCGGCTGGGTCGAGCAGGCTTTCGCTGCAGATGGCACCAAGGTTCGTTGGGTGTTCAGCCAGGGCAGCAATCGCGCGCTCGAGTATCTCAATGGTGGTAGCGTCGATCTCGCGAGCACCGCCGGACTCGCGGCGTTGCTTGCAAGGGCGAACGGCAATCCCGTGCGCACCGTCTACGTGTTCTCGCGGCCCGAATGGACGGCACTCGCCGTGGCGAAGGATTCCGCCATCCGTGGCGTGACGGACCTGAAGGGCCGCAAGGTCGCGGCGACGAAGGGCACGGATCCGTACCTGTTCCTGCTGCGCAGCCTGCGCGCTTTCAACGTGCCGCGTGCCGAGGTGGAGATCGTGCATCTCCAGCATCCGGACGGTCGCGTGGCGCTGGAGCAGGGCAGGGTGGATGCCTGGGCGGGTCTGGATCCGCACCTTGCCGCGTCGGAGCTGGAGGCCGGGTCGCGCCTGCTCTATCGCAATACCGGGTTCAACAGTTTCGGGGTGCTCAATACGAGCGATGCATTCCTCGCGAGCCACCCCAAGGCCGTCGAGCGCGTGATCGACGTGTACGAACGCGCGCGCCGCTGGATCGTCGCTAATCCGGCGGAAGCGGCGCGCATCCTGTCGGAGGAGTCGAAGCTGCCATTGCCGGTGGCGGAGCTGCAGTTGCGCCGGACCGATTTCTCGGGTGCGTTCTCAGGCGCGACCCTCGCCGAGACATTGCGTGAGGCCGGGCCGTTGCTGGAAACCGAAGGCCTGGTCCGCAAGGGCACGGACTTGAAACAGGTGATCGATGCGTTGGTCGAGGCGTTGCCCGCACGCGTCACCACCGCGCGGCAGCAGTAACGAGTCGCATGGAACACTTCACCCCCCGGCAACTCGCCCACGAACTGGGTGACGATGTATCGGCGTGGAACTCGGAACCCCAGCGAGCCACGATCCCGGCAGGGGTGTGGCTGCCGCTGATCGCGCTGGTGGCGGTGGAAATCGCCGTGCGCGCGGGCTGGGTTCCGGCCCACCTGTTGCCGGCGCCGAGCACCGTGATCCGCACCTTGCTGGACCTCGCCAGCGGTGGCGAGCTGTGGGGGCATATCGCCGCGAGCGTCACGCGCATCGCGGCCGGATTCGTCATCGGAGCCACTGCCGGCGCGGTGCTAGGCCTTGCGACCGGCCTGCGCCGGGGTGCGGAGGCCGCGCTCGATCCCACGTTCCAGGCGTTGCGTGCGATCCCGAGCCTCGCGTGGGTACCGCTGCTGCTGCTGTGGCTGGGCATCGACGAGGCGCCGAAGATCGTGTTGATCGCGATCGGTGCGCTGTTCCCGGTCTACCTGAGCGTCCACGCGGGCGTGCGCAATGTCGATCGCAAGCTGGTCGAGGTGGCGCGAGCCTTCGGACTGAGTCCGGGGGCGGTGGCCATGCGCGTGCTGCTGCCCGCGTCCCTGCCCAGTCTGTTCACCGGATTGCGGCAGGCGCTCAGCCTGAGCTGGATGTTCCTGGTCGCCGCCGAGTTGATGGCGGCCACGCGCGGCATCGGTTACTTGCTGACCGACGGACGCGAGACCGGGCGCGCGGATATCGTCCTCGCCGCGATCCTCGTGCTCGCGGTGCTCGGCAAGGTCTCGGATGGTGCGCTGAAGGCGATCGAAGCCTATGCGCTGCGCTGGCGCGATGCGTTCGACCCCGAGGCGATCGCAGCGGATCGATCATGAGCACGTCGGCACCGATCATCGAAGCGTCGATCCGGCGCAAGGCCTACGGCGGCAAGACCGTGCTCGGGAATTTCGCGCTCCACGTCGCGCCCGGCGAAATCGTCGCGCTGCTCGGTCCGAGCGGCTGCGGCAAGAGCACGGCGCTGCGTATCGTCGCCGGTCTCGAGACGGACTACGAGGGCGAGGTTCGCGTGCTCGGCATGAGCGTGCGTGAGCCGTCGCCGGCGGTGGGCGTCATGTTCCAGGAACCGCGGTTGTTGCCCTGGCTGTCGGTGGGTCGCAACGTGGCTTTCGCCGTAGACGGCGCTGGCGGCGCGACGCCCAGGATCGATGCGCTGCTCGAAGAGGTCGGACTGGCGGGCTGGAGCGACGCGTTGCCGCGAGCGCTCTCGGGCGGCATGGCGCAGCGCGTGGCGCTCGCGCGGGCACTGTTCCGGGAACCGGCGGTGCTGCTGCTCGACGAACCCTTCGGCGCCGTCGATGCGCTCACGCGCCTGCGTCTGCAGGAGTTGCTGCTGGGCGTGGTGGCGCGTCACGGCACGACGGTCGTGCTGGTCACTCACGACACTCGCGAGGCCGTGCAGCTCGCCGATCGTGTCGTGGTGCTGCGAGGCGATCCTGCCTTGAGGGGCGTCGAGATCCCCGTTCGATTGTCTCGACCGCGGCCGCGCGAAGGGGCCGGGTCCATCGCCCTGGAGGCCGAATTGCTGAACGCGTTGGGTGTCGCGTCGAGGGCTGAACCCGGAGTTCCATACCGGCCGTACGCTGCGGGAGCACTCTTCGGTGCTGAGCCTGCGGGCGAGGACGCTCGCCCGCGTCGCGAGGCATCAGCATAGGCGAATCCGGCATTTCACTCGCTCTTCGGGTGCGCATACACTGGACAGCTCTTCGGGCGCGACGGCGTCGGACGCTACGGGGTATGGACATGACCACAGACAAGGCGCAGGAATGGCTGGCGGGCCTGAACGGGTCCGTGTTTCCGGAGGTGCCGCTCGAGCAGGATCCGGCCGGCGCTTTCGTCGGACGTTTTCGCCGGCGCGTGCTGACGAGCGTGTTTCAGCCGGTGCTGAGCACGGTCGACGGCGCGACCGTCGCGCATTCGGCGCGCGTTCGCTGCCGCCTGGGCGAGCAGGACGAAGTGCCCGCCGGCGTGTTCGCGCGGACCGGGCCGGATTCGTTGGTGGTCCAGCTCGACCGCTCCGCGCGGACGCTGCACGCACTCAACTACTACCCCAAGGCTCGTGCCACCTGGAGGTTGTTCCTTCGCGTCCAGACGCGACTCGTGGAAAGCGTGGGCAGCGGACACGGCCGGGTGTTCGAGGGCATCCTCGGCCGTCTCGGCGTTCCGACCAAGGACGTCGTGATCGAATTGCCGCGCCATGCCAACGAGGATCCCGCGCTGTATGCGCGCGCGCTGCTCAGCTATCGAAGTCTCGGCTATCGCGTCGCGTCGGACTGCCTCGACCTTCAGGATCCGTTGCTCGCGGGGCGCTACGAAGTGATCCCCGACATCGTGGCGGTGGATCCGCGCTGGCTGCCCGACGCCGATGCATTGGCCACGCTCGTCCGCCAGATCCGCGACCGCGGGGCCACCGCGCTCGTCCATCGGATCGAGAACGCCGACGATGCCGCACTCGCCATTGCTGCCGGCGCGGATCTCCTGCAAGGCTTCCATCTCGGTCGTCCCGCGAGCAAGCCCGAGTCGCCGGTGCTCGATGCGGCGCTGCTCCGCGGACGCCGGGCCGAACGCGAATCGGTCGCCTGATAGCATTGCCGCCTTTCGAAGATCACGGAGAAATCGATGCAGCCAGATAACCTCAGGGCCCTGCAGGCGCCGCTCAAGGATCGCTACCGTAACGAGCCCGCCGCAGCCTTGATCACCCTGCATGCTCGCGGCCAGCTCGGCGCCGAAGCGATTTCCTGCAAAGTGGAGACCGGCAAGGCGTTGGTGGAAGCGGGACTGCATCCGGCCACCGGCGGCGACGGCAGCTTCGCATGCTCCGGCGACATGTTGCTGGAGGCGCTCGTGGCTTGTGCCGGAGTCACCCTCAACGCGGTCGCCACCGCGCTCGGCATCGTCGTCCGGGCCGGTACGGTGAGCGCGGAAGGCGACCTGGATTTTCGGGGGACGCTCGGCGTCGACCGCGGCGCACCAGTGGGCTTTCGCGACATCCGGTTGCAATTCGACCTCGACACCGATGCCACGCCGGAGCAGCAGGAGACGCTGCTCAAGCTGACCGAGCGCTACTGCGTCGTGCTCCAGACGCTGCGCAGTGCGCCGCCGGTCGAAGCCAGGCTCACGACCGCTTCGGCCTGAGCGCCGACTCAGGTCAGGAGGCGACTGCTTCGGTGGCGGGGCGGGGGAGCGCCTGCCGGTCGCCGAGATAGGCGGCGAGGTGGGCGCTCAGGTCGCGGGCATCGTCGCCCACGCCATCGATCAGGCTGGACTTGCGGCGCCGCAGGAACGGCATGCCGATCAGGTACACGCCCGGCGCCTCGACGACACCACCGTCGTGCCGGATGTAGCCCTTGTGGTCGAGCACCGGCACGTCGAGCCACGAATAGTCGGGGCGGAAGCCTGTCGCCCAGAGGATCGTCTTGATGCCTGCTCGGTTGAAATCGAGGAGCAGCGGCGGCGATGCCTCGATGTCGGTGGTCGCGAACCGGTGTGGCGCATCGACCTCGGCGTCGAGGCCCTGGCCGGTGGCCCACTCGTCGATGGAATCGAGCAGCCGGATCATCTTGAGGTCGGCCAGCGCGCACACGTTGCGCAGCGACCCCGAAAACTGCGCCTTGCCTTCGCCGTTGATCCCGGCGAGGCGGCCGACGAGCTTCACGCCGAGCGCGGTGAGCGAATTCAGATCGATGGTGCGCCGATCGGGATAGCCCGCCAGCTGCAGCGATGCCACGTTGCGCGCCCTGAGGATATCGTCGACCTGGTCGTAGCGTTCGTCGAGCACGCCCGCGGCGTCCATCCACCACTGGATGTCCCGGCCACGATAGACGCGAGGCACGCGGACGTGCTCGCCCACGGCGATCGTCACCTGGCGGCCGGAACGGCGGATTTCGTCGGCGATCTGCGTGCCGGAAGCGGAGGCGCCGACGACGAGCACGCCACCGTCATCGAGCTGGTCCGGATTGCGGTACTGCAACGCGTTGAGCGTGGCGATCCCCTGCGGAACCGCGCTCGCTACCGCCGGCAGCTGCGGGACGTTGCACGCTCCGGTTGCAATCACGACCGTCTCACATTGCCACGTGCCCTGGTCGGTGACGACCTCGTAGCCGTCGCCGCTCGGCCGCACCGAACTCACCCGGGTATGAGCGCGGACCGGTGCCGAGATCGCCCCGGCATACCCCTCGAGGAATCCGATGGTCTCGGGCATCGTCCGAAATCCGTCGGGATCGCTGCCCTCATAGCCGTAGCCGCCCGGCAGCCGGCTCTGCCAGTTGGGCGTGAGCAGCCGCAGGGAATCCCAGCGCTCCGTCCTCCAGGAGTTGGCCACCTCGCCGCGCTCGAGGACCACATGGTCGATCGAGCGCTGGGCGAGCCACCAACTCATGGCGAGGCCGGCTTGGCCGGCCCCGATCACTACCGTCGTCGTACGCAAGCCATCCCGTCCCGGGAAGCGTGATCCGCCGTCAGTTGACCTCGACGGTGACGTTGGTGGGGTTGGTGAAGATGTCGTAGACGGCCGAACGCTTCTGCGACTGGGCGACCAGCGCCTTGATGTCGTCGGGCGAGGCGTCCGCATCGATCTTGTAGGACACCTTGACGCCGTCGAAGCCATTGCGCACGTCCGTGTCGGCACCGAGGATGCCGCGGATGTCCATGCCCGCTTCCAGCGTGGCGGAAACGGAACGCAGCTGGATGCCTCGCGCCTGCGCCACGGCGGCGACGCCCGCCGTCAGGCAGCTCGCCAGGCCTGCCAGCACCAGTTCCACCGGCGTCGCGCCCTTGTCCTCGGAGGCGAAGACCTCGGGATGGTCTGCGTCGAAGGTGAACGTGCTCTTGTGCTTCTGTTCCGCGCCTAGCCCGTAGAACCCGTTCACGGTGGACTGGCTGTGGGTCCCGTTCACCCATTTGACCGAAGCGCGCCACTTGAACTGGGCGGCTTCCGGCGCCTTGGTCAGCGCTTCGCGCGCGCCGAACAGTGCATCGACGTTCACGCCGTTGTTGACGGGTTTATCGACCGTGCTCGTGGACATGAGGGGGCTCCTTTTAACGTGGGAAATGGGACCGCAGAGGTTAACAGCCATATTCCAGACTGCACCAGTTCCAGTATATGACTTGTGGTTCTTTGCATATTCAAAAGCGCATTGCGCACTGCACCCAAAGGGTAGCCGACAGCTGCCCTGCTCCCCGTCGGGCGGGGAATGTTGCGCCGCCGGTCTCGATTCCATCCAGGGGGCGGAAGGTTCCCCCGGCCTCAGGCGCCGGTGTCCGTATTGCCGCCGGCAACCGCTGTCTCGACCACCTTGCGCGTGAGCTGCGGCGCGAACATCTCGATGAAGTCGTAGACGTAGCCGCGCAGGTACGTGTGCTTGCGAATGCCGATGCGCGTGGTGCTCGGTTCGAACAGGTGGCTCGCGTCGAGTGCGCGCAGATGGCGGTCGCGTTTCGGATCGAAAGCCATGTGGGCGATGATGCCGACGCCGAGGCCCAGTTCCACGTAGGTCTTGATGACGTCCGCGTCGATCGCGGTGAGCACCACGTCGGGCGTCAGGCCCTTGGCTTCGAACGCGTGATTCATGGTCGATCGCCCCGTGAACGCGAAGTCGTAGGTGATGATGGGGTAGGTCGCGAGCGCCTCGAGCGTCAGTTTCTTCAGCTTGGCGAGCTCATGGTCCGGCGGCACCACCACGCAGCGATTCCATTCGTAGCAGGGCAGCATCGTGAGCTGGTCGTAGAGCTCGAGGGCTTCCGTGGCGATGGCGAGGTCCGCATGGCCGCTGATCACCTGTTCGGCGATCTGCGTCGGGCTGCCCTGGCGCAGCGACAGGCGGACCTGCGGATAGGCCTTCATGAATCGCCGGACCACCGGCGGGAGCGCATAGCGCGCCTGTGTGTGCGTGGTGGCGATGGTGAAAGAGCCGGTCGTCTCATGATGGAACTCGGCCGTGACCTCCTTGAGGTTGCGCGCCTCGAGGAGGATGCGCTGGGAGATCTCGATGATCTGTTGGCCGGGCTCGGTGATGCCGACGAAGCGCTTGCCCGAGCGCACGAAGATCTTCACGCCCAGTTCGTCCTCCAGCTGGAGGATCTGCTTGCTCACACCCGGCTGCGATGTGTAGAGGACCTGCGCCGCCTTGGACAGGTTCAGGTCGTTGCGGGCGACTTCGCACACGTAGCGCAACTGCTGGAGTTTCAATCGGTTCTCCCTAAATTCCAAAAAAGAATGTTCTCATAACAATAAAGTCGTGGAGAGCATATGAAGCATACACGTACCTTTTCAACCGCAACAGGTGATCGGTCGCCTGTTCGAGGTGCAGTTGGAATAAGCAGCACGCCGCAGCAAGCCCGTCCGGCCGTCGCGAAATGGGGGCATTCCGCGACGGCCGGACAGGGCATCCCGAGGTGCAGTGCCTCGCGGAAGTTGCCGCCTTTGCCGTGTGCCGCGACGCCCTTGTGCTTCGCTGCGGTCGGTAGCAACCTATGCAATCGTCCGCTTCAGTCACGGAGCCGGCACGACCAACGGAGACTTCGAAATGACACTACGCATCGGCGACATCGCCCCCGATTTCGAGCAGGATTCCAGCGCCGGCCGCATCAAGTTCCACGAGTGGCTCGGCAACAGCTGGGGAGTCTTGTTTTCCCACCCGGCGGACTTCACGCCCGTGTGCACCACCGAGCTCGGCTACACAGCGAAGCTGAAGGGCGAGTTCGAGAAGCGCGGCGTCAAGGTGATCGCGCTGTCCGTGGATACCGTCGAGTCGCACAAGGGCTGGATCCCTGACATCAACGAGACCCAGGGCACCACGGTCAACTTCCCGATCCTGGCCGACGGCGATCGCAAGGTTTCCACGCTGTACGACATGATCCACCCCAACGCGAGCCTGTCGGCGACGGTGCGTTCGGTGTTCATCCTCGACCCGAACAAGAAGGTCCGCGCCACGATCACGTATCCGGCCAGCACGGGTCGCAACTTCGACGAGATCCTGCGCGTCATCGATTCGCTCCAGCTGACCGACTCGAACAGCGTGGCCACGCCCGTCAACTGGAAGAAGGGTGAGGACGTCATCATTGTTCCGTCCCTGACCGACCCCGAGGTGCTGAAGCAGAAGTTTCCCCAGGGCTTCCGGGTGGTGAAGCCGTACCTGCGCTACACGACGCTGCCCCCGCGCTGAGCCTGAGGCCGCGGGGGCGCGGTTTTCCGGGGCGGTTCCCTCAAGGGGGGCCGCTCCGTCCCACGGCACCCTTCCGCCGGGTGCCCGAAGCGGTTACGCTAGCCGACTTGGCCCCCTGCGTACCCTGTCTTCGGTGAGCAAGCTCTACGACGATGTGATCCTCGATCACATCCGCAACGTCCGGAATCACGAGGTCCCCGACCGTCCCCACCGCACCGGGGAGGCGATCAATCCACTCTGCGGAGACTCGTTCCAGGTCTTCGTCGTGATGGACGGCGACCGCATCGACCAGGTGAGCTTCCAGTGCGAGTGCTGCGGCATCGCCATGGCGTCCGCGTCGATCATGACCGATTGGTTGCGTGGTCGGACCCGCCAGGAAGCGATGGCGATCAAGCGCACGTTTCTCGAGGCGGTGGCCGCGAAGACGATCGAACCCCTGGCCGATGCTCCGGCCGATCACACCGCCATCCTTCAGGTCGTGCGGTCGGCACCAGCCCGGGAAGGGTGCGCAGCCCTGGCCTGGACCGCCGTCGAACACGCGATCGGCAGCGAGTGAGTTCGCGCCCGATGCCGCTGAATGCTCCTTCGGATCTCGCGGCGAACCGCGAACTCGTGCTGCATCCTGCTTCGTCCCGCCTGGGCGTCGATTCCATCCTGGTCGCGACGGCACTCGATACGGATGGAAGTCTCACGCTCGAGTACTCATTGACCGGCCGGATAGGGAGCCTGAGTATTCCCGGCATCGGTCCTGTTTCGCCAGGCGAGCGCCTGTGGGAACACACCTGCTTCGAGGCATTCGTGCGCGCCGACGAGATGCCGGGCTATCTCGAGTTCAATTTTTCCCCATCCAGGCAATGGGCGGTCTACGCGTTCAGGAGCTACCGCGAACCCGGCGAGCCCTGGACGGGATCGGCGCCATCGATCGAGGTCACGCGGAGCGACGATCACCTGGCGCTTTCGATACTAGTGCCACGGGCTCTCGCCACCCTGATGCAACGGACACGGCGGCTGCAAGTTGCCGTGAGTGCCGTGATCGAATCATCGGGCGGCGAACGATGCTACTGGGCGCTGCGGCATCCGGAGGGAAAGCCCGACTTTCATCATCGCGACGCGTTCGCGCTCGGCATCGACGCGCCTGCATCCGGAGCATGACGATGAAATTCGGCATCGATCGACTACTTGCAGAACCTCGCCTGCGCGACCCCCTGAAGGGCAGGCGAGTTGCGCTGCTGGCGCATCCGGCTTCCGTCACGCGCGATCTCACGCACTCGCTCGACGCTCTCGCCGGGCTCACCGACATCAAGCTCACCGCGGCCTTCGGGCCCCAGCACGGCCTGCGCGGCGACAAGCAGGACAATATGGTCGAGTCGCCGGACTTCGTCGATCCGATCCTCGGCATTCCCGTGTTCAGCCTGTACGGCGAAGTGCGTCGCCCGACGGAGGCGATGCTCGACACCTTCGACGTGCTCCTGGTGGATCTGCAGGATCTCGGCTGTCGCATCTACACGTTCATCACGACTTTGCGCTACGTGCTCGAAGCGGCGGCTCGGCGCGGACAATCGGTGTGGGTTCTCGATCGTCCCAATCCGGCGGGGCGCCCGGTGGAAGGACTGCGACTGAGAGCCGGCTGGGAGAGCTTTGTCGGCGCGGGCCCCATGCCCATGCGTCACGGCCTCACCCTCGGCGAGATGGGCCAGTGGTTCGTCCGCGAACTCGGACTCGACGTCGACTATCGCGTGATCGAGATGGAGGGGTGGAACCCGGCTGCAGCGCCAGGCCATGGCTGGCCGATCGGCGAGCGCACCTGGATCAATCCGAGCCCCAACGCGCCGAGTCTCTGGATGGCACGCTGCTATGCCGGCACCGTGATGCTGGAAGGCACGACGTTGTCGGAAGGGCGCGGCACCACGCGACCGCTCGAACTCTTCGGTGCACCGGACCTCGATGCGCGAGCGCTGATCGCGAAGATGCATGCGCTTGCCCCCGACTGGCTCAAGGGTTGCCGATTGCGCGAATGCTGGTTCGAACCCACGTTCCACAAGCATGCCGGCAAACTGTGCTCGGGCGTGCAGATCCACGTGGAAGACGAATCCTATGACCACGAGGCGTTCCGGCCCTGGCGTCTGCAGTGCCTCGCGTTCAAGGCGTTGCGCACGCTTGCGCCGGATTACCCGCTCTGGCGTGACTTCCCTTACGAGTACGAGCGCAACCGGCTCGCCATCGATCTCATCAACGGCTCGCCGCTGTTGCGGGAATGGGTGGACGATCCCGCGGCCATGCCTGCCGACCTCGAAGCGCCAACCATCGTCGACGAAACGGCCTGGGGCGCGGAGCGAATCCCGCTTCTGATGTACCCCTGAGTCGCCGGGCGGTGTCGAAGCGCCGCGCTGGGCAGGCGATGCCGGCCAACGACCTGGATGGTCTTAATCCCGTTTCGATATAACGAAATAGGAAACCATTCGTTCGCGCCATGAGGCCGGGTGGCTATCTTGAGTTCGTCACCCGCGAGAGACGGTCCGTTGCGGGTCTGCAGCCCGTGTTGACTGGAATCTTGATGTCGTCCCGACCAGCCCCGCCGAGTACAGCCTTCCACCTCCCACAGGATGGCGCGATCGACAGTTCGCCCCTGTTGCGGGAGATCGCGCGCCAGCTCGATGGCCTGCGATACGGGTCGATCGAAATCGTCGTGCACGAAGGCCACGTCACCCAGATCGAGCGCCGCGAGAAGGTTCGGGTGACTCCCTCGCCGTCGACGACACGCAGCTGACCGCCCGCTGCCGCGGGTGGCTTCCCTCATCTTCACGACCGACCAGACCACTGGAGGCGAAATCATCATGAATCGTAGAAGCGAGCCGACCGAACCGTCGGAGGGTCTCTTCGTGTCCCACGGGGAAAAGACCCATGTACAGGTTTGGAAGGTGGACCCTGCCGGCTCTGGCCGCAGGTGTTCTGTCGATGCCGCAGGCCGCGCTGGCTCAGGGCGCGGAAGGCAATGAGGCCCTGTTGAAGCGCCTCGAGGAACTGGATCGCAAGGTGAAGTCGCTGGAGGAAAAACTCGAGCAGGCGGAGCAGCGTGCTGCCACGCCCACCGCACCTGCGGCAGTCGCACCCGCCGCGGCTGCCGTGCCCGCCGCATCGGCTACGGCTGCAACCGATCCGACTCTGCAGCAGCGGGTCGATGAACTCGAACAGCAGGCGCGCATCACGGCCCGCAAGGTGGAGATCGACCAGGAGGCGGCTGCGCAGCGCGCCAAGGATGGTCCCCAGGCGATCGCCGGCAAGGACGGATTCGGCCTTCGTACCGCGGACAACCAGTTCGTGCTGCGGCTGCGTGGCCTGATCCAGGTGGACGCCCGTTCCTACGACAACGAGATCCCGGGCACCGCGCCGGATACGTTCACGCTGCGTCGCATCCGTCCGACGCTCGAAGGCACGCTGTTCGGCAAGTACGCCTTTCGCTTCACGCCGGACTTCGGCCAGGGGACCACGCAGATCTTCGACGCGTACGGCGACGCGAATTTCCATCCCGCCTTCAAGCTGAGGGTCGGCAAGTTCAAACCGTCGGTGGGTCTGGAGCGCCTGCAGTCGGCGTCCGCCCTGGGATTCGTGGAGCGCTACTTCCCCACCAACCTGGTGCCCACGCGCGACATCGGCGTCCAGTTGTCGGGCGAGTTCTTCGACACCCGCCTGGGCTACGAGATCGGCGCCTTCAACGGCGTGGTCGACGGAGGCCAGAGCACCGGCGGCACCGGCGATCGCGATTCCAACAGCGGCAAGGATGTGGCGGTGCGCCTGTTCACGCATCCGTTCCGCAACACCGACTTCTACGCCTTGAGTGGCCTCGGGCTGGGCGTGGCCGCGACGTGGGGCAACCAGAACGGATCGGTCGCCACTTCGGTGCTGCCGACCTACCTGACACCCGGACAGCAGACCTTCTTCGCGTACAACACCGGCGCCTTCGCCGATGGCGATCGCGTGCGCCTCGCTCCGCAGTTCTACTGGTACTGGCAGCAGTTCGGCGTGCTGGGCGAGTACAACGTCAACACGCAGCGCGTGCGCCGGGCCGGCAATCAACAGGACGTCGAGACTTCGGCGTGGCAGCTCGCGTTGAGCTGGGTGGTGACGGGCGAAGATGCCGCGTTCCGCGGCGTGACTCCGCGCAGCAATTTCGACACGGCTGCGGGCACCTGGGGCGCGTTCGAAGTGGTAGGTCGCGTCGGCGGTCAGAAGATCGACGATGCCGCCTTCACCGGTTCGGCCGCGACGGCGCTCGCCAGTCTCACCACCTCGGCTCGCAAGGCGGAGGGATTCGGCCTCGGCCTGAACTGGTACTGGAACCGCTTCGTCAAGGTGCAGTTGAGTTACGACCAGACGAGCTTCGAGCGCGGCGCTGCGAACGGTGCCGATCGCCCGGACGAACGCGTGTTCTTCACCCGCTATCAGGTCGCGTTCTAGAGACCGCACGAATCCCTTCGGAGCCCATCCATGCATCGCACGATCGTTTCGCTGATTTCCGCTGTCGCTCTACTGCTCGGCTCGACTCTCGCAGCCGGAGCAGAAGTGACGCTCCTCAATGTTTCCTACGACCCGACCCGAGAGCTCTACCAGGAGATCAATGCCGCCTTCGCGAGGCAGTGGGAAGAGAAGTCCAAGGACAAGGTGACCATCAAGCAATCCCACGGCGGCTCCGGCCGCCAGGCCCGGTCGGTGATCGACGGGCTGGATGCCGACGTGGTCACGCTGGCGCTCGCCTACGACATCGACGAGATCGCCGCCCGCGGCAAGCTGCTGCCGCCCAACTGGCAGAAGCGCTTGCCCAACAACAGCTCGCCCTACACCTCCACCATCGTGTTCCTGGTGCGCAAGGGCAATCCGAAGGGCATCAAGGACTGGGACGATCTCGTTCGTCCGGGTGTGTCGGTGGTCACGCCGAATCCCAAGACCTCGGGTGGCGCACGCTGGAACTATCTGGCGGCGTGGGCTTTCGCCGCCAGGAAGTTCGGTGGTGACGAGACCAAGGTGAAGGAGTTCGTCGGCAAGCTCTACAAGAACGTTCCCGTTCTCGACACAGGGGCACGCGGCTCGCTCACCACGTTCACCGAGCGCGGCATCGGGGACGTGTTCATTTCCTGGGAGAACGAAGCTTTTCTCGCCACGAAGGAACTCGGCCCCGACAAGTTCGAGATCGTGCTGCCGTCGATCAGCATTGTCGCCGAGCCGCCCGTGACCCTCGTGGACCGGGTCGCGGACAAGCGCGGCACTCGCAAGGTCGCCCAGGCCTATCTGGAGTTTCTCTACACGCCCGAGGCGCAGGAGATCATCGGCAAGAACTTCTATCGGCCCATCGACCCGAAGGTCGCAGCGAAGTACGACAAGCAGTTCCCCAAGTTGAACCTGGTGACCGTGGAAGACGCCTTCGGCGGCTGGCAGAAGGCGCAGAAGGCCCATTTCGTCGACGGCGCCGTATTCGACCAGATCTTCACCCGTTAGAACCGGCCACGACCCGCACCCTCCCATGAGCCTCGTCCTCCGCCGCCACAGCGTACTGCCGGGTTTCGGCATCGCGCTCGGGTTCACGCTGCTGTACCTGAGCCTGATCGTCCTGGTCCCGCTGTCGGCCACGTTCCTCAAGACGGCGTCGCTCACCTGGGAGGGTTTCTGGTCCGCCGTCACGGCGCCGCGGGTGCTGGCATCCTATCGCCTCACCTTCGGCGCGTCCTTCCTCGCCGCGACGATCAACGCCGTGTTCGGACTACTCGTAGCCTGGGTACTGGTGCGCTATCGCTTCCCCGGCAAGCGCATCGTCGACGCATTCGTCGATCTGCCGTTCGCGTTGCCGACCGCAGTGGCCGGCATCGCGCTCGCCGCGGTGTACTCCACCAACGGCTGGATCGGCAGCCTGTTCGCGCCCTACGACATCAAGATCGCGTTCACCCCGCTCGGCGTCCTGGTGGCGCTCACCTTCATCGGCCTGCCCTTCGTGGTGCGGACGGTGCAGCCGGTGCTCGAAGATCTCGAACCGGAACTGGAGGAGGCCGCTGCGACGCTTGGGGCCAATCGGGTCCAGACGTTCACCCGCGTGGTGTTTCCGACGCTGCTGCCGGCGCTGCTCACCGGCTTTGCGCTCGCGTTCGCGAGAGCCATCGGCGAATACGGGTCCGTGATCTTCATCGCCGGCAACATGCCGATGGTCTCGGAGATCACGCCGCTGCTCATCATCACCAAGCTCGAGCAGTACGACTACGCGGGCGCCACGGCGTTGGCCGTCGTCATGCTGCTCATCTCGTTCACGTTACTGCTCGTCATCAACGTGTTGCAGTGGTGGGCGCGGCGTCGCCGCGCCGCTGTCTAGAAACCGCCGGAGCCAAACCCCCCGTGACTGCTGCCGTCCTCGAAGCCTCGTTCCCCGTTGCCGCTCGCACCGTCGAGCCCGCCACCGCGGAGCCGCGCTGGGTGCGATGGGCCCTGATCGGCCTGGCGCTCGCGTTCCTCGGCATCTTCCTGTTCGTCCCGCTCGCCGCGGTCTTCTACGAAGCGCTGAAAAAGGGCGCAGGTGTCTACTTCCGGGCGATCGTCGAGCCCGATGCGCTTGCTGCCGTCCGTCTCACGCTGCTCGCTGCGGCGATCTCCGTCCCGCTCAATCTCGTATTCGGCGTTGCCGCTGCCTGGGCGATCGCGAAGTTCGAGTTCCGCGGCAAGAACCTGCTGATCACGCTGATCGACCTGCCGTTCTCGGTGTCGCCGGTGATAGCCGGGCTGATCTACGTGTTGGTCTTCGGGCTCCAGGGTTGGTTCGGCGAATGGTTGTCGGATCACGACCTGAAGATCATCTTCGCCGTGCCGGGCATCGTGCTCGCCACCATCTTCGTCACGTTCCCCTTCGTGGCGCGCGAGCTGATTCCGCTCATGCAGGCGCAGGGGACGGAGGAGGAGGAGGCTGCCGTGGTACTGGGCGCGAGCCTCTGGCAGACGCTCTGGCGCGTGACGCTGCCGAACGTGAAATGGGGCCTTCTCTACGGCGTGATCCTGAGCAATGCGCGTGCGATGGGCGAGTTCGGTGCCGTGTCGGTGGTGTCCGGGCACATCCGCGGGCTCACGAATACGCTGCCGCTGCATGTGGAGATCCTCTACAACGAGTACCAGTTCGCGGCCGCCTTCGCGACCGCTTCGCTGCTGGCGCTGCTGGCGCTGGTGACGCTGGTCCTGAAGGCCTGGGTGGAACGGCGGTTCGCCGACTGAGACGCAGCATTGGAGAAGCCATGAGTATCGAGGTCAAGAACGTCAATCGCCGGTTCGGCAGTTTTGCCGCGCTGGACGACGTGAGCGTCGAAGTGCAGACCGGCGAGTTGCTGGCGCTGCTCGGTCCTTCGGGATCGGGCAAGACCACGCTGCTGCGGGTGATCGCCGGGCTCGAGACGGTGGATTCCGGCCAGGTGCTGTTCCACGGTGAGGACGCGACCACGCAGCACGTGCGCGAGCGGCGCGTGGGCTTCGTGTTCCAGCATTACGCCCTGTTCCGGCACATGAGCATCTTCGAGAACGTCGCCTTCGGCCTGCGGGTGCGGCCGAAGCAGGAGCGGCCGGCAGAGTCCGAGATCCGCCGCAAGGTGATGGAGTTGCTCGAACTGGTCCAGCTCGACTGGCTCGCCGACCGCTTTCCGCACCAGCTTTCCGGCGGTCAACGCCAGCGCATCGCGCTCGCGCGTGCGCTGGCCGTGGAACCAAGGGTGCTGCTGCTGGACGAGCCCTTCGGCGCGCTCGACGCCAAGGTGCGCAAGGAACTGCGCACCTGGCTGCGGCGGCTGCATGACGAGATGCACATCACCAGCGTGTTCGTGACCCACGACCAGGACGAGGCGCTGGAAGTGTCCGATCGTGTGGTGGTGATGAACGAAGGCCGCATCCAGCAAATCGGGACGCCGCAGGAAGTCTACGACCACCCGGTCAACGCGTTCGTCTTCCAGTTCCTTGGCAACGTGAACCTGTTCCACGGACGCATGGACGAGGGCACGGCCCTCATCGGTCCGGCGGGCCTTCCCGTGCCCACCCACGGCGAAACGCGTGAAGGCGAGGCCGTCGCGTACGCCCGGCCGCACGACATCGAGCTGATCCGGCCGCGGCAGGGCGAGCAGGGTATCTTGGCGCGGGTCGAGCACCTGCTGGCCGTGGGTCCGATCGTGCGAGTGGACTTGCGGCCGGACGACAGCAGTGCGCCGATTCACGCCGAAATCCCGCGCGATCAGGCAGCGGGGTTGGCGCTGGTGGCGGGTGACCGGGTGCTGGTGCGTCCGCGGCAGGTGAGGGTGTTCGCCGCCTGACTTCGAGAGGCAACTTCGAAAGCTTGAAACACGAAGGACACGAAGGAACACGAAGGAGTGTCAGTGGTTCTGAAATCGAGGAATGTTTTCGCTTTCCTTCGAGTTCTTCGTGTCCTTCGTGTTGAACGCAGTGCTTGTTGGCTTAATTCCAATCCGTTCTAAGCAAACGCAAAACGGATCGTTCTGGTGTTGCAGCGCGCCATATAGAGTGCAAGGTCGCCCGGGACGCCGGGGGATTTTCGATCGCCATGCAGGGGTTCCATGTACCGTTACGATGCCATCGACCACACACTCGTCAACGAGAGGGTCGAGCAATACCGTGATCAGCTGACTCGCCACCTGGCAGGAGAGTTGTCGGAGGACGAGTTCCGTCCGCTGCGCCTGCAGAACGGGCTCTACATCCAGCGCCACGCGCCGATGCTCCGCGTGGCGATTCCGTACGGCCTGCTCTCGGCGCAGCAACTGCGGATGCTGGCGCACATCGCGCGCAAGTACGACCGCGGCTACGGCCACTTCACCACACGGCAGAACATCCAGTACAACTGGCCGAAGCTGGAGGACAGCGCCGACATCCTGGCGGACTTGGCCTCGGTGGAAATGCACGCGATCCAGACCAGCGGCAACTGCGTGCGCAACATCACTTCCGACGAGTTCGCGGGGATAGCACCCGATGAACTGGTGGACCCGCGCCCGCTTGCCGAGATCCTGCGGCAGTGGTCCACCTTCCATCCGGAATTCGCCTTCCTGCCGCGGAAGTTCAAGATCGCGGTCAATGGTGCCGAGGAAGACCGCGCGGCCACGGCGTTCCACGACATCGGGCTCTACGTGCTCCGCAATCTCGAAGGCGAGCTCGGCGTGCGCGTACTGGTGGGTGGCGGCATGGGCCGCACGCCGATCCTCGGCCATGTGATCCGCGAGTTCCTACCCTGGAAACACGCGCTGACCTACGTCGAGGCGATCCTGCGCGTGTACAACCGTCATGGTCGTCGCGACAACATCTACAAGGCGCGCATCAAGATCCTGGTGAAGGCGCTCGGACCGGAAGAATTCGCCCGCCAGACCGAAGAGGAGTGGGTGCACGTGAAGGACGGCCCCGGCACCCTGACGCGGGAGGAACTGGATCGCGTGTCTGCCTATTTCCCGCCGCCCGACTACGAACAACTGCCTGACGTCGATGCAGGCCATGAGCGTCATCTTGCCGACAACGCCGCCTTCGCGCGCTGGGTCGGGCGCAGCGTGAGAGCGCATCGCGTGCCCGGCTATCGCGCGGTGGTGATCTCGCTGAAGAAGACCGGAGTGCCGCCGGGCGATGCGACCGATGCGCAGATGGAACTCGTGGCCGACTGGTCCGAGCGATTCGGCTTCGGCGAGATTCGCGTCTCGCACGAACAGAATCTGATCCTCTCGGACGTGCGCCTCACCGATCTGCACACGTTGTGGCTGGAAGCAAAGGCCGCCGGCCTCGCCACACCCAATATCGGCCTGCTGACCGACATCATCGCGTGCCCGGGCGGCGATTTCTGTTCCCTGGCGAACGCGAAATCCATCCCCATCGCCGAGGCGATCCAGCACCGCTTCGACGATCTGGACTACCTGCACGACATCGGTGAACTGAACATCAACATCTCGGGCTGCATGAACTCCTGTGGACATCACCACGCCGGCCACATCGGCATCCTCGGCGTCGACAAGGACGGGGAGGAGTGGTACCAGGTCTCGCTCGGCGGCGCGGACGGCTCCTCGGCCGGGCATGGCCGCTCGGCGATCGGCAAGGTGATCGGCCCGTCCTTCAAGGCCGACGACATGCCGGACGTGATCTCGACCCTGGTGGATACCTACGTCGATTTGCGGGAGGAAGGCGAGCGCTTCATCGACGCGGTGGAACGTCTCGGCGCCGCGCCGTTCAAGGCTCGGGTCTACACGCCCCGAAAGGAAAAGGTGACTCTGGATGCCTGAGATCATTCGCAAGGGCGCCGTCGTCCAGGATGACTGGCAGGTGCTGCGGCCGGACGCGGCGCTGCCGGTGGCCGACGTTGAAATCCCCGCAGGGCGGATCATCGTCCCGCTAGCGCTCTGGCTCGCTCGCACGGAGTCGCTTGTTCGCCGCGGCGACGTGGCGGTGTGGCTGGCCGGCACCGACGAACCTGGACAGATCGCGCCGTGGCTCGAACGGCTGCCGTTGATCGCGGTGGATTTTCCCAAGTTCACCGATGGCCGTGGCTACTCCGTGGCATATCTGCTGCGCTCGCGTTTCGGCTGGCGCGGCGAACTGCGCGCGATCGGCGACGTATTGCCCGATCAGGTGTTCTACATGCAGCGCGTCGGCTTCGACGCCTTCGCGGTCCGACCCGATCGCAGCATCGCCACCGCCCTGAAGGCGCTGCGCACGTTCAGCGATGCCTACCAGGGCTCGTGGGACAACGCGGTGCCGGCATTCCGTCGCGAGACCCGCCCCTGGCCGGAAACGCTGGGACAGGAATCCGTGCGGCTGCGGCAGCAGGGATGAGACACGCACGATGACCGCCACAGCCGCCGCGACCGAAGCGGCCCTGCTTCCCGAACATCTCCTCGTCGATCGGCTGGAAGCCATCACGCGTGCATTTCCTCGCGTGGCCTTCGCGAGCAGCCTCGGCGCCGAAGACATGGTGCTGACCGATGCGATCGTTCGCGCCCGGTTGCCGGTCGAGATCTTCACGCTCGACACGGGGCGTCTTCACCGCGAGACGCTCGACGTGATCGCCCGGGTCAAGGCACGGTACGGCTATGACATCACCGTCGCGCGACCCGAACCCGCGGCGGTCGAAGCGTATGTCCGCGACCACGGCGCGAACGCCTTCTACGAATCGGTGGACCTGCGCAAGGCCTGCTGTCGCATCCGCAAGGTGGAGCCGCTCGCGCGTGCGCTCGCCGGGAAAGACGCGTGGATCACGGGGCTGCGGCGCGCGCAGTCCACGACCCGGTCGGATCTCGCCTTGCGCGAGGACGACGTGGTCCACGGAATCCCGAAATTCAACCCGCTGGCCGACTGGAGCGAACCCGAGGTCTGGGCCTACCTGCGCAGCCACGACGTGCCCTACAACGTGCTGCATGACCGCGGCTATCCCTCGATCGGTTGCGAGCCGTGCACCCGCGCCATCAAGCTGGGCGAAGACGTGCGCGCGGGACGCTGGTGGTGGGAGAACGCCGACTCGAAGGAATGCGGCCTTCACGTCGCCCCCGATGGAACCCTGCAACGAGCCGGAGCCGTGCGCCCGTGATCGCCGATCTCGACCTGACCCGTTCCCGCCTCGACCATCTCGACTGGCTCGAGTCCGAGGCCATCTACATCCTGCGCGAGGTGGCGGCCGAATGCGCCAACCCGGTCCTGCTCTTCTCCGGCGGCAAGGACAGCTGCGTGCTGCTGCGCCTGGCGGAGAAGGCGTTCCGTCCGGCCGCATTCCCGTTCCCGCTGATGCACATCGACACGGGACACAACTTTCCCGAGGTCATCGAGTTCAGGGACGTCCGTGTGACCGAACTGGGCGAGCGGTTGATCGTGCGCTCGGTGGAAGACTCCATGGCGCGCGGTACCGTCAAGCTCCGCAACGAATTCGATTCGCGCAACGCGGCGCAATCGGTCACCCTGTTGGAAGCCATCTCGGAATTCGGCTTCGACGCCTGCATCGGCGGTGCCCGTCGCGACGAGGAAAAGGCTCGCGCCAAGGAGCGCGTGTTTTCGTTCCGTGACGAGTTCGGGCAGTGGGACCCGAAGGCCCAGCGCCCCGAGCTGTGGAATCTCTACAACGCTCGCGTCCACAAAGGCGAGAACGTGCGCGTGTTTCCGATCTCGAACTGGACCGAGCTCGACGTGTGGCAATACATCGCCCGCGAACGGCTGTCGCTGCCGTCGCTGTACTACGCGCATCGCCGTGAAGTCATTGCGCGCAGCGGGCTGCTGGTGCCCGTGACGCCGCTGACCCCGCCTCGCGCGGGTGAGACGGTCGAGACCCGCACCGTCCGTTTTCGCACCGTCGGCGACATCAGCTGCACCTGCCCGGTGGCGAGCGATGCGGACAGCCCCGAGGCGATCGTGGCCGAGACCGTGGTGACCGACATTACGGAACGCGGCGCTACTCGTATGGACGACCAGACCTCCGAAGCCTCGATGGAACGGCGCAAGAAAGAGGGGTATTTTTGATGAACGCCCCCGTCCACAAGCCGGACCTCGAAGATCGAGGCGTCCTGCGCTTCATCACCGCCGGCAGCGTCGACGACGGCAAGAGCACGCTGATCGGGCGCCTGCTGTACGAGGCCAAGGGTATCTTCGCCGACCAGTTGGCCGCCGTGACGCGCGCAACGCGCAAACGCACGACTGGAGAGACGCTCGACCTCTCGCTGCTCACGGACGGCCTGGAGGCCGAGCGCGAGCAGGGCATCACCATCGACGTGGCCTACCGTTACTTCGCGAGTCCCGTGCGCAAGTTCATCATCGCCGACGCCCCGGGCCACGAGCAGTACACCCGCAACATGGTCACCGGTGCGAGCACGGCGGATGCCGCGATCATCCTGGTGGACGTGACGCGCGTCGGTTCCGGCGAACTGCTGCCGCAGACGAAGCGCCATTCCGCGATCGCCAAGCTGCTCGGCATCCGGCACGTGATCGTGGCGGTGAACAAGATCGATCTCATGGGTTTCGATCGTGCCGTGTTCGAACACGTCCGCGCCGAGTACGACAAGATTGCCAAGCTGCTCGGGCTCACCGACGTCCACTACATTCCCATCAGCGCGCTCGAAGGGGACAACGTGGTCCGTCCGAGCGAGCGTACGCCCTGGTACGAAGGTCCGCCGCTGCTCGAGTTACTGGAGAGCCTGCCGGCGGATCGGGACGATGCCGCGCTGCCGCTGCGCTATCCGGTGCAATTGGTGATCCGCGCCAACGGCAGTTCCGCCGAAGATTTTCGCGGCTATGCAGGCCAGGTGCGTTCAGGCACGCTCAAGCGTGGACAGCGGGTGCGAGTGGTGCCGGGGGGCGAAAGTGCGATCGTCGAATCGATCGAGACGCTCGGCCAGGGACTCGAAGAGGCGGTGGCGGGGCGTTCGGTGACGGTGCGACTGGATCGCGATCTCGATGTATCGCGTGGCGACGTGCTGATCGATGCGGATGACCATCCCCGTCTCGCGAAGCGCTTCGAGGCCGAGATCTGCTGGCTCGATCGCACGCCGCTCGATCCGCGTCGCAAGTATCTGCTCCGGCACGGCGCCAAGACCGTGCAGGCGCGCGTCGATGCCGTCGGCGGCAAGCTCGACGTGCATTCGCTGTTGTCCGCCGAATCGGCGGAAACGCTCTCGATGAACGACATCGGTCGTGTGAGCCTCACCATTCAGCAGCCGATCGTATGCGACGTCTACGAGCTCCTGCCGGCCACCGGTGCCTTCATCCTGATCGATCCGGTCACCAATCAGACCGCAGCAGCGGGAATGATCAGAAGCGCGCAGGAGGTGGCAGCATGAGGACAAATCGCGAGCGCTTCGTTTCCTGCGAGTCGCCAAGCGCAGGTACTCCTTCCCCCATCGGAGATGGGGGAAGGCTGGGATGGGGGCGAGCCGTTGCCGCCCTCACCCTCCCCCACGACTGCGTCGCGGGGGAGGGGATGTACAGCCTGAGCACCTCATGAGCCGCGTCTATCTCGTAGGCGCCGGCCCAGGCGCCGCCGATCTCCTGACTGTCCGCGCTGCGCGCCTGCTCGGCGAGGCCGATGTGGTGTTGCACGACGCGCTTGTGAGCGAAGAAGTCCTCGCGCTTGCACCACGTGCGGTGAAGATCGCGGTAGGCAAACGCGCCTGCCGGCCTTCGACCGCGCAGCGTTTCATCAACAAGCAGATCGTCGACGCCGCGCAGAAATACGAGGTGGTGGTGCGGCTGAAGGGCGGCGATCCGATGTTGTTCGGCCGTGCGGAAGAGGAAATGGCAGCGCTCGAAGCTGCCGGAATTCTGTTCGAGATCGTGCCGGGGATCACGGCTGCCTTCGCGGCGTCGGCGCAGCTGCAGACGTCGCTCACGCGACGCGGGCTTTCGCGCAGCGTCGCGTTCGTGACGCCGCGCGTGGGTGCGGAGGAATCGGAAAGCCAGTGGAGCACCATCGCCGCGGCAGCGGATACCACCGTGCTCTACATGGCGGGGCGGGAGCTGGCGACGATCGCACGCGAACTGATTGCGAAGGGCCGCGATGCATCGACGCCGTTGGCCGCAGTCGAGAATGCTTCATTGCCCACCTCGCGCAGCTGGCTCGGGACGTTGGGTACTGCAGACCAGATCGGCACGGTCATCGGCGACGGGCCGGTGCTGCTGGTGATCGGTGAAGTGCTGCGCGATTGTGCGGTCGCCGAGGTGTTGCCTGAACTGCTGGCGGTGCGGGCGGCATAGCGACCCCCATCCCAACCTTGTATCTTGGAATTGTGTCGGGGTAGCTTGCGGCACTGGAGCGGAGACCGCGATTCCCAGCCAAGACCACGAGTCCGTGGGGAAGATACCGGCCCGCTCCGTTTCTGTCGCCCGAGGCAGACTGAACGGTATCCGGGGCCTGCGCAGTTGGGGCAAGAGCCTGCATGCACAAGGTGGGTCGGCGAGAGGGGCGATGCGATGGACTGGCAAGGGGAGAAGCTGCGATGCCCGTGATCGGAGTGGACGTCTCGAAGGCCAAGCTCGACTGTGCGGTGGTGGTGCAGGTGGAGCCGATGAAGCGGCGCCAGAAGGTGGTGAGCAACGACCCGCAGGGGTGGGCGAAGCTGCTGGCGTGGGCGTGCCAGAACGCGCATTGCGAAGCTGGGGAGCTCAAGCTGGTGCTCGAGCCCACCAGCAGCTATCACGAGGGAGTCGCGCACTACGCCCATGATCGCGGGGCGCGGGTGTGGATCATCAACCCCAAGCAGCTGCGCGACTTCGCCAAGGGCTTGGGGGTGCGCAGCAAGACCGATGCGCTGGACTGCAGCGTGTTGGCGCAGTTCGGGCTCAAGGCCCAGGCGGTGGACTGGATGCCCGCACCCCTGCCGCTGCGCGAGCTCCAATCGCTGCTGCGGCGCCTGGAGGACCTGCAGCAGACGCTGCAGGCGGAGCTGAACCGGGTGGAGGCGGCACAGGCGCGCCAAGCCCCCGCGCTGGTGATGGATTCGCTGCACAGCTCGGTGTCGTTCCTGGAGCAGCAGATCAAGCGCCTGAACGCCCAGATCGACCAGCACATCGACGGCCATCCGCAACTGAAGGCCGACTACGAGCTGCTGCGCTCGATCCCGGCGGTGGGTCCGAGCAGCGCGCGGGTGATGTTGGTGAAGCTGCGCGGGCGCGTGTTCGACAGCGCTGCCCAGGCCAGCGGATTCCTGGGGCTGCGTCCGGTGCACTGGGAGTCGGGCAGCAGCGTGCACAAGCTGCCGCGCCTGGGACCCCACGGGGATCGACTGGCGCGGCGCATCCTGTACATGGCTGCCCTTACGGCCAAACGCAACAACCCGGATGCGCGCGCCCTGTACGAGCGCCTGGTCGCCGCGGGCAAAAAGCCCATGCTCGCCCTGTGTGCGGTCATGCGCAAACTGGTCCACATCTGCTTCGGTGTGCTCAAGCATCAGCGACCTTACGTCCCACAAATCGCTGCCAGCGCTTGACGCCGAAGACGGTATCTTCCCCCGCCGTCGCGGGGGAAGGGGCGTAGTGCTCCCTCCCCCGGCGCAGCCGGGGGAGGGTCAGGGAGGGGGCAGCCGCGGCAACGACTACCGCGACGGATTCAGGCAGTAGCTCGCGATCGCCTCGATCACGCTGTCAGCCTCGCCGATCGGCTCGGCAACGTTCACCGTCACGGTCGGATGCGCTGCGCGGATGTCCGCAGCGAGGCGCGGCAGGTCTGACCGCACATGCCCGCCGGGGCCGAGGAAAAGCGGAATGATCTCGATCGCCGTGGCACCTCGCGCCACCAGCCGGTTCGACGCTTCGATCACGTCGGGCGCGGTGTGTTCGAGATAGGCGTTCTCGACGGGTGTCGCGGGCGCACGAGCGACGATCTTGTCCCGCAGGCGTTCGAACGGTGCTTTCCACGCCGGATCGCGGGAGCCGTGCGCGAGCAGGAGCACGGCGCGCATCAGGCGACGAGTCTCGTGTCCTGATGCAGTGCGCTTGCCGCGCGGCCTTCGACGCAGGCGAGTGCTGCGCGGATCAATTCAGTGCCCGCGCCGGGTCGATGGACGTTCTCGCTCAAGGTGCGGCGCCACGAACGCGCGCCGGGCACGGCCTGGTACAGCCCGAGCATGTGGCGCGTGATCGCGGATAACGGCACATCCTCGGCGAGCTGCGCTTCGACGTAGGGCATCAGCCGCTCGACGGCGTCGACTCGCGACGCCACGGGTGCGGGTTCGCCGAACAGCACGGGATCCACCGCGGCCAACAGCCACGGGTTGTAGTACGCCTCGCGGCCCAGCATGACCCCGTCCACGTGTTCGAGGTGTTCGGGGCACTCCGCGAGTGTCGCCAGACCGCCGTTGACCACCACAGTCAGGTCGGGAAAATCGCGCTTGAGTGCATGCACGACCGGATAGCGCAGCGGTGGAACTTCGCGGTTCTCCTTCGGCGAGAGGCCATCGAGCCAGGCCTTGCGCGCGTGGATGACCAGAGTGTGGCAGCCTGCGGTACGCACTGCTTTCACGAGCGCGTACAACCGCTCGGTGGATTCGTCGCGATCGATGCCGATGCGGGTCTTCACGGTGACGGGGATCTTCACCACTGCGCGCATCGCGGCCACGCCCTCGGCCACCAGCCCCGGTTCGGCCATCAGGCAGGCGCCGAAACGACCCGACTGTACGCGGTCGCTGGGGCAGCCCACGTTGAGGTTGACCTCGTCGTAGCCGGCGTCCTCGGCCATGCGGGCGCACGCCGCAAGGTCGGTCGGATCGCTTCCACCCAATTGGATGGCCAAAGGGTGCTCGGACGGGTCGAAGGCCAGGAATCGCTCGCGATCGCCATGGATCAGCGCGCCGGTGGTGATCATCTCCGTGTACAGCCGCGCGCGCCGGCTCAGCAGGCGCAGGAACACCCGCGCATGACGGTCGGTGAGATCCATCATGGGCGCTACGCAGAAGCGGTGGGCAGGGAAGGGCGTCATCGGTCGGAGGCGGCTGGCCGGGCGCGGATTATGGCAGACAGGTGGTTAGGCGTGAGGGGGGGCCGTGAGGCGTGAAGCGTGAGGCGTCAGGGGTGAGGCGTCAGGCGGGCTAGTCGATACACATTCAGGCGAAGACGGATCAAACCACCCCTCACGCCTTACGCCTCGCGCCTCACGGAGCAAGGCATACGTCTTGCCTCCGGAAGGGGCATTTGCCCCGGGAGAAACCCCATGCCCGTCCTCATCGCGCTGTCCGTGGTGGTCCAGGCCTTCTTCATCTTCCACGTTTTTCGGACCGGCCGCCCCTACTGGTGGGCGTTCTTCATCCTGTCGACACCGGTCCTCGGATCGGTGGTCTATTACTTCGTGGAAGTGTTCCCGGGGTCCCGCGAACACCGTTCCGCGGACCGCCTGGCCCGCGATCTCGCCAGGAGCTTCAATCCCACCCGCGAACTGAAGCGCCGCCTCGAAGCCCTCGAGATCAGCCCAACGGCGGCCAACAAGGTGGCGGCCGCCGAGGAATACGCCCGCTGCGGCGGCTATGACAAGGCGGCGGAACTGTATGAAAGTGCCCTGGAAGGCGTTCACGCGTCCGATCCGGACCTTCTGCTCGGCTTGGCCGGGGCCCACGTGGGGCTCGGCACCTTCCGGGAGGCCCTGCGGACCCTCGACCGGCTGGACACGGCGAGCCCCGGCTTTCATGGCCACGAGGTTTCCCTGCTGCGCGCCCGGGCGCACGAAGGATTGGGCGAGAACGACGCGGCGCTGGCCATCTACGAACGCCTGGTGCCGGTTTTCGTCGGTCTGGAGGCTCGCTATCGCCAGGGCGCGCTGCTGGCCCGTCTCGGTCATGAGACGCAGGCACGGAGCGTCCTGGGGGAATTGCTGGAACATGCGCGCCGGCACAACATCGCCCTGGATTCCGAGCGCCACTGGGTCGATGCGGCACAGCGTGCCCTAACCTAACCGCTCGGTCACCAGCTCGAATTTGACCGCGAGGGAACCAGAAGGCCTCGGACAGTCTCCAAGCTTGCGTCATTCCTTCAGGAGTCGTCATGGAACGCAAGTCTGTCGCGGCCGCCGTCACGGCGGCCTTCGTAGGTGGCTTGGCCCTCTCAGGGCTGGTCGATAACTCGAGCCCGATCCGGTTGTCTTACGCGGTCCCGCCATCGGTGGAGTCGCCAGCCTCGGCTGCCGCTGCAACCGCGCCGCTCGTAGGCCTTCCCGATTTCAGCGCACTGGTGGAGCGCGAAGGACCGGCAGTGGTCAACATCGCCGTGGCGAAGAAAGTGGTGGCGAACGCGCAGCCCCGTGGCGAAGTGCCGCCCGGCATGGATCCGTTCGAATTCTTCCGTCGATTCGGTCCGCAGGGTCCGCAGCAACAGCCCCAGCCCGGCCCCGGTGGCGAAGAACCCGCGCGCCAGGGCAACGGGTCAGGTTTCATCGTGAGTACCGACGGCTACATCCTCACCAACACGCACGTCGTGAAGGACGCGGATGAAGTCACGGTCACGCTCACCGATCGCCGCGAATTCACGGCTCGCGTCATCGGTGCCGACGATCGTACCGACGTAGCGCTCATCAAGATCGACGCGACCGGGCTGCCGGCAGTGCACATCGGCGACCCGAAGAGCGTGAAGGTGGGCAACTGGGTGGCGGCGATCGGCTCGCCCTTCGGGCTCGAGAACACCGTCACCGCCGGCATCGTGTCGGCGAAATCGCGGACGCTCCCGAGCGATGCCTACGTGCCTTTCATCCAGACGGACGTGGCGGTGAATCCCGGCAATTCGGGTGGCCCGCTGTTCAACCTCTCCGGCGAAGTGGTCGGCATCAACTCGCAGATCTATAGTCGCACCGGCGGCTACATGGGCCTGTCGTTCGCGATTCCGATCGACGTGGCGATGAAGGTCAAGAACGACCTGCTCGCTTTCGGCAAGGTGCAGCGGGGCCGCATCGGCGTCACCATCCAGCAGCTCAACAAGGATCTCGCCGGCAGCTTCGGCCTCGATCGCGCACGTGGCGCCCTGGTCTCCGGCGTGGAGAAGGGCAGTCCCGCGGAAACCGCGGGCCTCAAGGTCGGCGACGTGATCTTGTCGGTGGACGGCAAGGCGGTGGAGCAGTCCATCGACCTGCCGCGCATGATCGGCGAAGGCCGGCCGGGCGCCGAGGTCAAGCTGGAGATCTGGCGCGATCGCGCCGCGAAGGAAGTGGGCATCAAGCTCGGCGAAACGCCGACGCAGAAGGCGGCTCTCGACGTGCCCAGTCCCGTGAAGGCGGCCGCGTTGGGATTGGTGGTCCGTCCCATCACGGCGTCCGAGAAGCAGCGGTTCGGCGCGACGGATGGCGTCGTGGTGGAACGTGCGGAAGGCGCGGCGGCGAAGGCGGGCATCCGCCCTGGCGACGTGATCCTGTCGCTCAATAGCGAGCCGGTCGTTTCCGTCGAAGCCCTCCAGCAGCTGATCGCCAAAGCGCGCGACCGCGTGGCCGTCCTGGTCCAGCGGGAGGACGCGAAGTTCTTCGTGCCGGTGCCGATCAGCTGATTGCGCTGCGCGACTCGAGTCATGGGCCGCCTTCGGGCGGCCTTTTTTCCGGGTGTCACGGCGGTTCGCCGGGTACGTTGCACGGTCCGGTGGTTGGCGGCGCTCCGCCGGCTGGTATGCTTTGATCGTCGCGAATCCGCCGGGGCTGCCCTCCCGGTCCTGAAGGCACCATGGCATGACCCCGACTTCGCTCGCCACGCTCGGCCTGATCGCCGAGCGCGTGCTGGAGCTGTATGGCCTCGATGCCTCAGCGATGCTGGCCCGGCACGGCATCGACCGTTCGTTGCTGGGTAATCCGGATGCGAGGATTCCGTCCCGCACCTGGGATGCGCTCGCACGCGACGCGGCCGCCTCGATTCCGGATCCGGCGTTCGGGCTGTTTGCGGCGCGCTGCTGGCATCCGTCGAACCTGGGTGCCCTGGGATTCGCGTGGCTCACGAGTTCGACATTGCGAACCGGGTTGGGCCGCGTCGTACGCTACTGGCAGTTGTTGGGAGAAGCGTCCTCGACGCGACTGGAGGAATCCCCCGTCGGACTCACGTTCGTGCTGGCCCGGCAGGCGCCCGACCCGCAATCGGGCGCCGTCACCGTGGATTTCGTCACGTCGCTGATCGTGGACATGTGCCGCATGAACGCGGGCTCGTCGCTGCGGCCCTTGGTGGTGCGCCTGCGACGTGTGCGGCCACCGCATCACGAGACCTACCGGCGATTCTTCGGTTGCGCGGTGCACTTCGATGCGGACGAAGACAGCATCACGATCTCCCGCCGCGATGCCGACCGTCCGCTGCCCACGTCGAATCGTCAGCTCGCGGCGACCCTGGACCGGATCCTGGCCGAGCAGCTCGCGCGCCTGGACAAGGACAACGTCGTGGCCCGCTGTCAGGCGCAGCTGTTCGAACAACTGAGTTCGGGCGAGGTGTCCGAGGATTCGATGGCCACGCAGCTGAACATGAGCCGCCGCACGCTCCAGCGCAAGCTCGCCGAAGCGGACATCACCTACCAGAAACTGGTGGATGACACCCGGCGGGATCTCGCGCTGCGTCACCTCGAGAATCCACGGCACTCGTTGACCGACATCACTTTCTTGCTGGGTTTCTCGCAGCAAAGCGCCTTCACGCGCGCGTTCAAGCGCTGGACGGGCATGTCGCCCGCCGAGTACCGCGCGCGGCGCATCACGTCCGCCTGAAGGCGCGCCCGGTCGATCCTGTCCGGCTGGATCGTCGATCCCGGTTGGAAGGGATGCGTCGTCACGTCTGTCGCCTTCGGTCAAACGGTTGACGCGTCGGGTCAAGCGCGTCCCGTTGCAGCTTGGGACACTGCACTTGCGCGACGATCCCTCCGAAGAACCCTTCCGGAGGCCGTTGCGCCTCTGTTCGACAAGGGAGCGAGGAACATGGAGTGCCGGGTGTTCAACATGACGACGGGCAAGGAAGAAGACGCCACGGACCTGCTCGTTTTCGCGCGCGCTTACCACGCCGCGTGGCGTTCGATCTATGTCGCCGAGCCGGCAGGCTGGCATCGGATCATGACGCTGGGAATCGTCCTCGATTTCGGCCAGCTGGGGGTGGCGGCCGCCGATGCATCGGGCGCCGGGAAGGCATCCGGTACGCCTGGCGCAGATCCCGGATCACACCCTGACCAAGTTCCGCGGGGAGCGCGACATGACAAGTGAGCTCTGGGCACGCATTCGTCGACTGTTCGGCGAGCGCACGCCAGCGCCGGATCTCGAGCTGGTGTTCGCGGGCTGGCGGTCGGAGGAACGAAGCGGAAACGCCCGGCCTGCTCAGAGGCGCGAGCTGTTGCACCCGATGAAAGGGTGGAGGGTGGAAGGTCGTGGCGACGATCCGCACGATTCGAATCTTCTCGGAAGCGGCCGGCGCACGACGTACCCCTGGCCCGCGGGGAAGTGATCAGACATGCGGTCGCTCTCGTCATGACCGGCGTGGCGGGCTACCTGCTGGGCGATGCCTCGGGCGCTATCGTGGCGGTGCTCGCAGGGTCGGTGTTCCTGTTGGCGTGGCGAAACCTGCGCCCGGGCTTCGCGCGACGGCGGACGGTTACTGCGGGACGATCCGAGGCTTCCATCTATGCGGACATCGAAGACGTCATCGATTCCCTCGACGATCTCGCTCGGGAGCGCGGCTGGGATTTTCCCAAGCGCCTCGCCATCGCCCGCTTCGCCTGCGAGAACCGGTCGACGACGTTCGAGGAACTCGATCACCGCTACGAACGGGGCGAGCGGCCGGCATTCGATGTCGTCCGACAGGACGATCAGGACAGGCAGGGGCAGACCGGCGCATGATGATCCGCGGCCGCAGCTGGCGCAGGATCATGCCGCGAGCACCTTCGCCCGCAGCATCGACGACAGCCAGTCCGTCACCATCACCATGGCGAGGATCGTCAGCACGCATGTCGCCGTGTCCTGGTACTGGAACAGTTTCAGACTCGAGATCAATTCGAAGCCGATGCCGCCCGCGCCGACCATACCGAGGATGGTTGCCGCGCGCAGATTGACCTCGAAGCGGTAGAGGGTTGCGGCGCGATCCACGAGGGCTAGCGAGACGTCGTGGGTTCAGGCGATCCGGTTGCCTCCGCGCCACGTCGCCATCGGTACCGGCACGCCGTCCAGCTCCCGGACGCGCACCAGGTCGGCCCTCTTCCCCACCGCGATCGCCCCGCGGTCATCCAGCCCGACCATGCGAGCGGGATTGAGCGAAGCGGTGGCGATGGCGCGAGGCAGGGACCAGCCGGCCTGCCCATGCAACAGGAAGGCCGCATGCATGAGGGCGTGTGGCACGTAGTCCGACGATAGAGCGTCGAGCAGATTCGCCTGGGCGAGTTGCAGCGCGGAGATGTTCCCGGAGTGGGAACCGCCCCGCACTACATTGGGTGCACCCATGACGATCTTCATGCCGTGTTCCCGCGCCGAGCGCGCCGCGAGTTCGTTGGTCGGGAACTCGGAGATGGAGATGCCGCCTTCGACCCCCTCGTGGATGTGCTCGACCAGCGTGTCGTCATGACTCGCGATCGCGAGTTCGCGCTCGAGGCACAGTGCCAGCAGCGCTTCGCGGTTGTGTTCGGCGTTGCGATTGCGCATGTCCTGCCGTTGCGCCACCACCTGGGCGAGGTAGTCCTCGGTCCAGCGCTGATCGCGCTGGCTATAGATGCGGAACTTCTCGATGTTCATCCACTGCCGCTGGCCGGGTGTGTGGTCCATCAGGGAAACGAGCCGCACGTGGGAATGATCGATGAAGGCTTCGGTCATGCGCAGCACGTTGTCGCACGGCAATTCGCAGCGCAGGTGCAGCCAGTGGTCGGCACGCAGGAGCCCGGCCTCGCGTGCGTGATCGAGAGCCGCCACGGCGTCCTGCAGGCCCTGGGCACGCAGGGCGCGATCGTCGAAGTCGCCGATGCCCATGGCGTCGAGCACCGTGGTGATGCCCGCGGCCGCCACCTGCCCGTCGTGCGTGAGCAACGCGGAGACCGCCGGCCAGCGCACGCCGGGGCGCGGTTCGAGATGCTTCTCGAGATTGTCCGTGTGGATCTCGACGAGTCCCGGCAGCAGGTAGTCACCACCGAAATCCTCGGCGCCGGGGACGTTGGTGGCACCGATGTCGACGCGCACGATGCGTCCGGCATGCAATTCGACCGTTCCGAGGAACGCTTCTTCGGGCGTGACTACGCGTGCATTGGTGTAGATCTGTCGGGCCATGGATCGAAGGTTAGCAGAGCGCAGCCTCCGTCCCGACCTTCCTCATCTACGACGGGCGCTGCGCTTCCCCCATCCCAACCTTCCCCCGCCTTCGCGGGGGAAGGAGTGCACCACATTCCCTCCCCTGGCAAAGCCGGGGGAGGGTTAGGGTGGGGGCATGCTCCCGGATGACGACGCTCACACCTTCATCCGAGGCGGCGTGATCACCGTCGCCAACGCGAGTGCCGCCGCGGCCACCCAAAGTGCGGCCGTGAAACTCGCCTGCGCGCCGGCGAGATAGGCCGACACCACGGGGCCGATGCACTGCCCGACGGCCCAGGCGATGGTCATGCGTCCGATCACGCGCGTAGCAGTGGTCGGAGCGCGTCGGCGGGCTTCCCGCAGGCCGAGCATCGTGACTACCATGAAAGTGCCGCCGATCGCGATCGTGCCGAACGCCAGCGACCAGCCGGCAGACAGCACGGCCATCGCCGCATTGCCGACCGCCATCAGTCCGGCGCAGAAACGATAGGTCGCGATGTCGCCGAAGCGCTCGCCCGCGCGCACGCCGATGATCGTCGAGACGATCCCGGCGAGCCCGAACATCGGCCAGAACCAGACGTAGCCGCCGTCGTCCCCCAGGACGCTGCGTGCGAGCACCGGCAGGAACGTGGCCGCCGTGACGTAACCGAAGCCGCACAGGCCGTAGGAGAAGACAAGTCGGGCGATGCCCGGTACCGTTTCCGTTGTCTTCGAAGCGGTGCCAGCGGGCGCGTGTATCCCGGGGTCGCCGGCCCGCGTCCAGACGGCAAGGGCGCACGCGCCGAGCAACGCGCCGTTCGCAAGCCATGCACCGGCCGCGCCGCCGCCGCCGAGTGTCCAGAACGCGCACAGCAGGCCCGAGCCGATGATGCCGACGCCTGCGCCGGCGAAGATGAAGGCGCTCCACTGCGGTCGCTGTGCCGCGGCGGCGTGGCGCAATCCCCACGCCGAGGTATGGATCAGCAACCAGGCGGCCGTGATGCCCGCGACGAGACGGAGCGCGAACCAGGCTTCGAAGGTCGTCACGAGCGCCATGCCGGCGATGCTCAGCGTGACCCCGGCGAGGCCCATCCGGATCGTGCTGCGTTCGGAGAGCGGCAAGCGCACGGCGGTCAATGCTCCGCCGAGATAGCCGAGATGATTCGCGGCGGCGAGCCAGCCGGCGGCGACGATGGACAGGCCGAAGTCCGATTGCATCAGCGGCAGGATCGGCGTGAACACGAATCGGCCTGCCGTCGGAACGATGAAGGCCACCATCGCGAGCAGCACGGCGGTGCGATGGATGCTCATGAGGTGAAGTTCGCCAGGGTCGCGACAGGTCGCAGCGCGGCGGGAGTCGTCGCCCAATCCGGTGTCGAGACGCCGGTGCCGATCAGGATCGCATCGATGCCCGCCGCATTCGCGCCCCGGATGTCGGTTTCCAGCGTATCGCCGATCATCGCTGCCCGGGTGGTGCCGAGGCGGCGCAACCCTTCCTCGAAGATGGCGCCGTGCGGCTTGCCGAGCCGCACGAAACGCAGATCCGCGCGTGCGGGATAGCGCAGCGCGAGCGCGCCTTCGAACATCGCGGCGAGCGTCCCGGCGGCGAACCCGAAGGCACCGATGCCGGCCGGATACACGAGATCGGGGTTCGGCACGACGAGGTGCACCTGATCGCCGCGGTCGAGTCGCGCGATCAGTGAGGACAGTGCCGCGTCCATGGTCTCCACGAACTCGAAGCCGCTCTCGTCGCCGATCACCAGTACCTCGAAGTCCGCATCCGCCGGCACGATCTCGCCACCGGCATCCACCACGTAACGCATGCTGTCCGGCGGACCGAGCACGGCGCATCTGGCGCCTCGAAGTCCGTGACGCGCGAAATGCGGAATCAGCAACGAACCCGACGTCACGATGCGCTCGGCCGGCACGTCGATTCCCATCGCCTTCATTCGCCACGCGGTGGTGGCCGGAAGCTTCGCTGCGTCGTTGGTGAGGATGCAGTACGGCTTGTGGAGGCTCTGCAGGCGCGCGACGAATTCCGGCGCTCCGGCGAGCGGGCCGGCTTCCGTCATCAGCACGCCGTAGGCGTCGAGCAACAGGCCGTCGTAGCGTTCGAGCAGTTCGTCGGGGGTGATCCGGCGCGGGGCAGCCATGTCGAAGTTGGTCGGGCGGATCCGAGAGCGTAACCTAGGAACCGTCCCGCCATGCCCCGCTACGCCCTCTACTTCGCGCCGCCGAGCGACAGCCTGCTCTGGACCGCCGGCGTGCGCTGGCTCGGCCGCGATCCGGAAACCGGCGAGACGCTCGCGCCGCCTGCGGTTCATGGCCTGCCGGCCGCGCGTCAGAGCCAACTGACCGAAGCGGCGCGGCGCTACGGCTGGCACGCGACGCTCAAGGCGCCGTTCACGCTGGCCGAAGGGTTGTCGCGAGACGATCTTCTGGCGGAGGTGGAGCGCTTCTGCGCCCGTCGGGAATCGTTTCCCCTGCCGCCGCTCACCGTGGCGGTGCTCGACGGTTTCCTCGCGCTCGTACCAGCGACGCTCTCGGGAATGCTCCAGCAACTGGCGGCGGACTGCGTCGAGTTCTTCGATCCTCTGCGAGCGCCGCAGTCGCCCGCGGAGCGGTCCCGGCGCGATCCGGCCACCTTGTCGGAGCGGCAGCGCGAGCATCTCGATCGCTGGGGCTACCCGTACGTGATGGACGACTATCGTTTCCACATGACGCTCACGGAACGGCTCGGCACGATCGACCAGGCGGCGCTCCTGCCCTGGCTCGAACGGTGGTTCGCACCTGCGCTCCTGGAATCGGTGAAGGTCGACGCGCTGGCGTTGTTCGAGGAATCGGCCCGGGGTGCGTCGCTGCGACTGATCCGCCGGGTGCCGTTCGCGGGCTGAGGCACCAGGCACAGTCTCCCTAGAGATCGGTGCGGTAGCGCCCCTGGACCCCGGCATCGAACGCCGCCACCTCGCCCGCGCCGAGTCCGCCGTTCTCCGCGATCTCGGCACCGAAGCTCACGGGCATGCGCTCGGGCCAGGTGGCGGGCTTCCACAACTCGCTGCGCAGGAACGCCTTGGCGCAATGGAAGTAGCAGCCCTTGACGCGGATGCGCATCACCAGCAGGGCGGGGCGGCCGCGTTCGACGAACCGGTTGCACAGGTCGGCGTCGTCGAGCAGTTCCGCTTCGCCCTCGACGCGCAAGGTCTCGTCGGTGCCGGGCAGCAGGAAGATCAGCGCGACGCGCGGATTGGCGATCACGTTGGAAAGCGAGAACACGAGCTTGTTGCCCTTGCGCTCCGGAATCAGTAGCGTTGTGTCGTCCTCCACATGGACGAAGCCAGCCGGATCGCCCTTCGGCGATACCGTCGGCTGACCTTCGGCGTCCACGCTCCCCAGCAGGAACATGGGCGAGCGGGTGATGAAGTTGCGCGCCGTCGCGTTCAGCCGGCGATGCAGCTTGTAGGCGACCTGCGGACTCGGCTCGCCGATCACACGGCGCAAATGCTCGATGTCGGCGATGCGGGTCATGCTTACTTGGTCTGCTCTTCCACCTGCTTGTCGGTGGCTTCCTTCTGCGCCTTGTAGACGTCGTCCACCTTGTCGGCGGCGTTCATGGTCTTGGCGCCCTCGCGTGCGGGTGCCATCAACTTGTCCGCGTTCTTCACTCGATCATCGGAGGTCGAAGGCGTCGGCGCCGGCTCCTCACGGCTGCAGGCCGCGAGTGTTGCGAAGGCAGCGAGCATCGCGGCCATAGCGATTCGGCGCATGGTCGACTCCCGGAGATCGTTCACTTCGTTGTCGGGATCATGAACTCGGCGCCGGCACGGATGCCGGTCGGCCAGCGCTGCGTGATGGTCTTCATCCGCGTGAAGAAGCGCACGCCCTCGGGGCCGTACATGTGATGGTCGCCGAACAGCGATTGCTTCCAGCCGCCGAAGCTGTGGAACGCGGCCGGGACCGGGATCGGGACGTTCACGCCGATCATGCCGATCTGGGCGCGCATCGAGAACTCGCGTGCAGCGTCTCCGTCGCGCGTGAAGATCGAGGTTCCGTTGCCGAACTCGTGTTCGTTGACGAGCTTCAGGGCAGCCTCGAAATCCGGCACGCGCACGATCGACAGCACCGGACCGAAGATCTCCTCGCGATAGATGGTCATGCCCGGCTTGACGTCGTCGAACAGGCAGCCGCCGAGGAAGAAGCCGTCCTCGTTGCCCGGCGCCTTGAAGCCGCGCCCGTCCACGACCAGCTTCGCGCCTTCGCTCACGCCCTTGTCGACGTAGCCCTTGACCTTGTCCAGATGCTGGCGGGTGACGAGGGGTCCCATCTCGGCGGAGTCATCCATCCCCTGCGTGATCTTGAGCGTCTTCGCGCGCGCGGCGAGTCGCTCGACGAGGCGGTCGGCGACATCACCTACGGCAACGCCCACCGAGATCGCCATGCAGCGCTCGCCGGCGGAACCGTACGCGGCGCCGATCAGCGCATCCACGGCCTGGTCGAGGTCGGCATCGGGCATCACCACGAGGTGGTTCTTCGCGCCGCCGAGCGCTTGCACGCGCTTGCCGTGCTTCGCGCCGGTCTCGTAGATGAACTTCGCGATCGGCGTGGAGCCCACGAAACTGATCGCGGCGATGTCGGGGTGAGCGAGCAGCGATTCCACCGCGAGTTTGTCGCCCTGAAGGACGTTGAAGACGCCGTCCGGCAGGCCCGCTTCCTTCAGCAGCCGCGCGAGCAACAGGCTCGCCGACGGATCGCGCTCCGAGGGTTTCAGGATGAAGCTGTTGCCGCATGCGATCGCGACGGGGAACATCCACATCGGCACCATCACCGGGAAATTGAACGGGGTGATGCCCGCGCACACGCCGAGCGGCTGGCGCACCGACCACGAATCGATGGCGGTGCCGATCTGCTCGGTGTACTCGCCCTTCAGGAGTTGCGGAATGCCGCAGGCGAACTCGACGACCTCGAGCCCGCGGGTGACTTCACCCTTCGCGTCAGAGAACACCTTGCCGTGCTCGGCCGTGACGAGCCTGCCGAGTTCGTCGTGATGCTGCTCGAGGAGTTCCTTGAACTTGAACAGCACCCGCGCGCGCTTGACCGGCGGCGTTGCGGCCCAGCCGGGGAAGGCAGCCTTCGCCGCCTGTACGACGGTTGCGGTTTCGGCCGGCGAGGCGAGCGCGACCCTTCCGGTCACGCGGCCCAGTGCCGGGTTGAATACCTCGCCATTGCGTCCGCTGTTGCCGGCGACTTCACGGCCGTTCACGAAATGCGGGATGTCCCTGACCTGGGTGGCGACGTCGAGCGGTTTGTTCATGGCAGTGTCCTTGGGTGGTTCTCGTTCACAGGTCCGGAAACCTGGTGTCGAGCGGATACATCGGCCGGCGCAGCTTCTCGAACCGGAAGATGGAATTGTCGGAAGAGCCGACGCCGACGCCGTCGCACAGCACGGCGCCCTTGGCGATCGGGACGAACACGGGGCGGAAGTACATGCGCGACTTCAGCAGCAGGAAGCGCTTGCGCGCCGGATCGATGCCCACGCTGGTGAAGATGCCGCGATCCCAGGGCTCCTGGTTGCGTTCGGTGATGACGATCTCGGCCGCGCCGGTGTCGAACACCACGGTACGGCCCATGTAGGAGCGTACGCCGGTGAGTTGCGGGCCGGTAATGGTGTACTCGCCGTCGGTGATCGCGCGCACGACGCCGGCCAGCGCCAGGGGCTCGCCCTTCACGCCGATCTGCGGCATGTCCATCTTGCCGCCGACGTTGACCTTCACGTAGGCCCCGACACCCGCCTGCACGCAGTAGCCCACCGTTTTCGGATCGCGGATGGGGCCCACCGCGATGCCGGTGAGACCCTGGTCGAGTGCGGCCTTGAGCACGTGCATCGTGTCCTGCGTCGCACCGGATGCACAGTTGTCCGCGTGGTCGAGCAGCAGGATCGGCCCCCCGAGCGTGGCCTCGAGCTGCTTCGCGCGGGCGATCGCCTGCTCCAGCGGCTCGCCCTGGTAGATGAAGTCCTTCCTGCGAGCCCAGGCGATGCCGAGCATGCGCTCGCATGCGCCGTTCGCCTGCTCGATGTTGCCGTCGGAAATGGTCACGGCACTGACGCCGGCGTCGTGGATGTCCGCGGCCGGAAAGCCGCCGAACGCCGTGGCCGCGAGCATGCCCTTTTTCTGCTCCTCGGAGCGCGCGGCGGCGACGAACCGCTTCATCGGCTCCTCCTCGGTGCACATGCGCAGCGTCTGCGCGAGCAGCGGACGCTGGCCGAAGGCCATCACCGGCTTCACCTTGCCGGCCAGCATGCGCATGAGAATCTTGCCGGCGAGCTCGCCCGACTCGTACATGTCCACGTGCGGGTAGGTCTTGTACCCGGTGAGGATGTCGCAGTTGTCCACCATCTTGCGAGTCACGTTGGCGTGCAGGTCGAGCGACACGGCGGTGGGCGTCCTGGGTGCGACGGCACGGACCTTCTCGAGCAGCGTGCCTTCGCCGTCGTCCGTGCGTTCGCCGACCACCATCGCGCCGTGGAGGTCGAGCAGGATGGCATCGCAACCTTGTGCTGCTGCATCGCAGATCAGCTGGCAGAACCGGTCGTAGGCCTTGCCGTCCACGGGTCCGCTCGGCGAGGCGTAGCCGGCCACCGGCAGCACGATCTCGGCCCCGGCGGCCTCGGCGATGTCGATGAATGCCCCGATGGCCATCCGCGTGCCCCGCATCGCAATCAGTGCCGCCTTGCCGAGATACGGACCATCCTTGCCGAAGGCCTCCCACGGCGTGGGCACGGGCGAGAACGTGTTGGTCTCGTGCTGCATCTGGGCGATGAGGAATTTCATGGATACGCGGGTTCAGTCCGGGTGAGGCCAACCGCATGGAACACGAAGGACACGAAGGAACGCGAAGGGAATCGAGCGACGTCCAGGGGAAGCGTCTGGAAACATTGCCGTTCGCCTTCCTTCGTGGCCCTTCGTGTCCTTCGTGTTTGAGGGTTTCGTACGTGCTGCCTGCAGTGGCGCTAAGGCAGCGTCTTCAGGATGTCCCGGATCGTCTCGAAGATCCGGTCGATCTGCGCCTTCTCGATGATCAGCGGCGGCGACAGCGCGATGGTGTCGCCGGTGGTGCGGATCAGCACGCCCTTTTCGTAGGCGCGGATGAAGGCTTCGAATGCGCGTGCCGTGGGCTTGCCGGGCAGCGGTTCCAGTTCGATGCCACAGACCATGCCGATGGTGCGTATGTCGATCACGTGCGGCAGGCCCTTCAGGGAATGCGCGGCATCGGCGAGGTAGGGCGCCATGGCTTCGCCGCGCTCGAACAGCTTCTCCTCGGCGAACAGGTCGAGTGTCGCAATCGCGGCAGCGGCGGCGAGCGGGTGACCGGAGTAGGTGTAGCCGTGATAGAACTCGATCAGGTTCGCCGGGCCCGTCATGAACGCGTCGTAGATCCCGTTCTTGACGATGACGGCACCCATGGGCACGGCGGCGTTGGTCAGCGCCTTGGCGCAGGTGATCATGTCCGGCGTGACGCCGAAGGTCTGCGCCGCGAAGGCCTTGCCGGTGCGACCGAAGCCGGTGATGACCTCGTCGAAGATCAGCAAGATGCCGTGCTTGTCGCAGATCTCGCGCAGCTTCTGGAGGTAGCCCTTGGGCGGAATCAGCACGCCCGTGGAACCGGCCACCGGCTCGACGATGACGGCGGCGATGTTCTCCGCGCCGTGCAGGGTGACGAGCGTCTCGAGATTGTCGGCGAGGTAGGCGCCGTGTTCCGGCTGGCCGCGCGAGTACGCATTCTGCTGCGGCAGGTGCGTGTGGGGCAGGTGATCGACGTTGGGCAGCATGGCACCGGCGAATACGCGGCGGTTGGCGACCATGCCACCGACGGAGATGCCGCCGAAGCCCACGCCGTGATAACCGCGCTCGCGGCCGATGAAGCGGGTGCGGGTGCCTTCGCCCCGGGCGCGGTGATACGCGAGCGCGATCTTGAGGGCGGTATCCACGGCCTCGGAGCCCGAGTTCACGAAGAACGCGTGGCCCATGCCCTGGGGTGTGATCCGGACGAGGCGCTCGGCGGCGGCGAAGGCGGCGGGATGATGCAACTGGAAGCCGGTCACGTAGTCCACGTTCTCGGCCTGGCGCTTGATCGCCTCGACGATGGGCGCGCGGCAGTGACCGCCGTTGACCGCCCACAGGCCGGCGATGCCATCGAGGATCTGGCTGCCGTCGATGGCCGTGTAGAACATGTCCTTGGCGGAGACCAGCAAGCGCGGCTGCTGCTTGAACTGCCGGTTGGCCGTGAACGGCAGCCAGAGCGGGTCCATGTTGATGTCGGCCAGCGTTTCGGGCTTGATGTCGCGGATGTTCATGGGTTCTCCAGTGCGCGGTCGGCGGCGGGGGTCGATAGCCCTAAATTATAGGCCGCGGGCGCCCGCCCGGCCAACGTGGTTTGCCTCACCCCGGCCATCTCAACTACAGTCTCCGATTTAACGGGGTTTCAAGGGCATGGCCGATCTGATCCTCCACAACTACCCGAACTCGCCGTTCGCCGAGAAAGTCCGCCTCATCCTCGGCTACAAGGGCCTGGACTGGCGCACGGTGCAGATTCCGCGGGTGATGCCCAAGCCCGACCTGCTGCCGCTCACGGGCGGCTACCGCAGGACCCCGGTGATGCAGGTCGGCGCCGAGATCTATTGCGACAGCTCGTGCATCGTGCGGGAACTGGAGCAGAGATTTCCCGCGCCGTCGCTGTTTCCCGAGAGCACCAACGGCGTTGCGACGATGATCGGCGCCTGGGCCGACCGGACGCTGTTTTTCGATGCGGTCGGCGTGGTGTTCGGTACCCTGGGCAACATGGTGCCGAAGGATTTGCGCGAGGACCGCTTCAAGTTCTCCGACGGATTCATCGACCTGGATCGCTATCAGCGGGACCAGCCGCAACTGCGCAGCCAGCTGCGCGCCCACCTGTTCTGGATGGAGCGGGCGTTCGAGGACGGCCGTCCGTTCATCCTGGGTCCGGTTCCGACTTGGGCCGACTTCTGCCTGTATTCGCCGGTGTGGATGGTGCAGGGCCGGGTATCCGATCTCGGCATGCTGAACGACATGCCGCAGACGCGGGAATGGTTCGAACGCATGGCCGCCTTCGGCCACGGCCGGCCGACCGAACTCGACCCCAAGGAAGCGTTGCGCATCGCGCAGGCCGCGAAACCGGAGTCGGTGCAGCTCGGCCATCCCGAATCGCCGGATGGATTCGTCCCCGGCGTGGCCGTCACGGTCGCCGCGGACGACTACGGCAAGGATCCGGTGGCCGGCACGCTGGTCTCCCTGAACGCACAACGCATCGTGATTCGCCGCGCCGATCCGGCCGTGGGCGAGGTCAACGTGCACTTTCCGAGAGCGGGATTCGTGCTCTCGCACGCCAACTAGGATGAACGACCCCCACGCTCACGTTGTTCGCTGCCCCCCAAGGGGGCGGCCAGTGCGCTTGGGGCGGCCCGGCACGCACTGACGGAACCCACGAGTCACGACCATCATGGATCTCAACTACACACCAGCGGAACTCGCATTCCGCGATGAAGTGCGCGCCTTCGTGCGCGACAACCTGCCGCCGCAGATTTCGCGCAAGGTCATCGAGCACAAGCGCCTTGCCAAGGACGACTACGTCACCTGGCAGAAGGCACTCCATGCGCAGGGCTGGATCGCACCCGGGTGGCCGGTGGAGTTCGGTGGCACCGGCTGGAACCCGGTGCAGCGCCATATCTTCGAGGAAGAGTGCGCGGCTGCCGGTGCGCCAAGGGTGATCGCGTTCGGTGTCGACATGGTGGGCCCGGTGATCATTGCGTTCGGTCATCCGTGGCAGAAGGAACGCTACCTGCCGCGCATACGGTCCTCGGAGGACTGGTGGTGCCAGGGCTATTCGGAGCCGGGATCAGGCTCCGACCTGGCCTCGCTCAAGACGCGGGCGGAACGCAAGGGCGATCACTACATCGTCAATGGCCAGAAGACCTGGACCACGCTCGCCCAGTACGCGGACATGATGTTCTGCCTGGTGCGCACCTCGAGCGAAGGCAAGAAGCAGGACGGTATCTCGTTCCTGCTGATCGACATGAAGACGCCGGGCATCACCGTACGGCCGATCATCACCCTGGACGGCGAGCACGAGGTCAACGAAGTCTGGCTGGAGGATGTGAAGGTGCCGGTGGAGAACCTGGTGGGCGACGAGGGGCGCGGCTGGACCTATGCCAAGTTCCTCCTGTCCCACGAGCGCACCGGCATCGCGGGCGTCTCGCGCTCGAAGCGCGAGCTCGCCTTCCTGAAGCACATCGCCGCTGAGCAGACCGTCGGCGGCCGGTCGTTGATCGAGAAGTCGCGGTTCCGCGACAAGATCTCTCGCGTGGAGATCGACCTGATGGCGCTCGAGATCACGGTGCTGCGGGTGCTCGCCGCGGATCGCCAGGGCCGCCAGCCCGGTCCGGAGGCTTCCATCCTCAAGATCAAGGGCACGGAGATCCAGCAGGCGCTCACGGAGCTGATGATGGAAGCCGTAGGGCCCTGGGCCCTGCCGTTCCTGCCCGATTCCTGGGGCGATCACTGGCTTGGGGAGCGCGTAGGGCCGGAATACGCCGCGCCGTTGGCCGCGCAGTACCTCAATTTCCGCAAGGTCTCGATCTACGGCGGATCGAACGAGATCCAGCGCAACATCGTCTCGCAGATGATCCTGGGGCTATAGGCCATGGACTTCGACTACAGCGAAGAACAGCAGCTTCTCAAGGATTCGGTCGGCAAGTTCCTGGAGAAGAACTACGGATTCGAAACCCGCAAGCAGATCATCGCGTCTCGTGCGGGCTACAGCCCGACCGCCTGGGAAGGCCTCGCGAGCCTCGGATTGCTCGGCGTGCCGGTGCCGCAGGACTTCGACGGATTCGGCGGCGGCGGTATCGAGACGATGATCGTGATGGAGGCCTTCGGGCGCCATCTGGTCGTCGAACCGTATCTCGGTACGGTGGTGATGGCTGCCAGTTGCATCGCCACGGCTGGCACCGACGAGCAGAAGAAGTACCTGCTGCCGTCGATCATGGACGGATCCATGCGCTTCGCGTGTGCGTTCACCGAAGCGGGCGGACGCTACGACCTGAATCATGTCGAGACCACGGCGCGGATGCAGGGCGGCATGTGGGTCATCGATGGCGCGAAATCCGTCGTGATGCACGGTGCCGTGGCAGAACTGTTGATCGTCTCGGCGCGAACCTCGGGCGACGTTGGCGACGAACATGGCATCAGCCTGTTCTTCGTCAATCCGGCGGAAGAAGGGGTGAGCGGCCGTGAGTACCCTACCTACGATGGCAATCGCGCGGCGCAGATCGGCTTCCAGAATGTCCAGGTCAGCGCCGATTCCCTGATCGGTGCGGCGGACCACGGCCTCCCGCTGATCGAGTTGATCGCGGACCGAGCCATCGCCGGCCTGTGTGCCGAGGCGGTCGGGTGCATGGGTGCGCTGAACGATGCGACGCTCGAGTACCTCAAGACGCGGCAGCAGTTCGGCGTGCCCATCGGCCGCTTCCAGGCGCTGCAGCACCGGATGGTCGACATGCTGATGCACTACGAGCAGGCGAAGTCCATGGCGTTGCTCGCGGCGGTGAAGGTCGATTCGGCCGATGCGGTCGAGCGCCGCAAGGCGGTGTCGGCGGCAAAGGAACTGATCGGCCGCGCCGGTCGCTACGTGAGCCAGCAGGCGATCCAGCTGCACGGCGGCATGGGGATGACCGACGAGCTGATCGTGAGCCATTTCGTGAAACGGCTGACGGCGATCGATACGCTGTTCGGCGATTCCGATCACCATCTGGATCGGTTCGCCCAGGCGGAATCTGCGCAGCCCGTGGAGCTGACGGTGTTCGAGCGGCCTCGGGCGAAGTGGAAGCGGATTTGAAGTGTGCAAACCTCCAAGCCTGAAACACGAAGGCCACGAAGGGTCACGAAGGAAGTCGAAGGGCAACGCATGGAGCCACGGCTGGTGGATGCATGAACGAACCATCAGTTTTTTCCTTCGTGTTCCTTCGTGTTCCTTCGTGCCCTTCGTGTTCATGCTTTGCTCTTATTTGAGACTTTTCGGAACAATCGATGATCGACAAAGTGGGAGTGGTAGGCGCGGGGCTCATGGGTGCGGAGATCGCCTTGGTGGCGGCACTGGCGGGCAAGCGGGTGATCCTGTCCGATACGAAGGAAGAGCTGTTGGCCGGTGCGGTGACGAATCTCGGTAAGGTGCTCGACAAGGGCATCCAGCGCGGCTTCTACCAGGAGACGCAGAAGCAGGAGACGCTGGATCGAATCTCGACCACCACGGATCTCGCGCAGTTTGCCGATTGCGACCTCGTCACCGAAGCGGTATTCGAATCGGAGGAGGTGAAAGGAGGGGTCTTCCGTACCCTCGATCGCGTGTGCAAGGCGGATGCCTTCATCGCGAGCAACACGTCGACGATTGCGATCACCGGGCTCGCGTCCTACGTGAGCACCGCGCGGCGGGCGCGCTTCGTCGGTACTCATTACTTCTCTCCCGTGTCGCGCATGAAGCTGGTCGAGGTGATTCCCGGTATCGACACGGCGGACGACACGGTCGACGCCTTGATGGACTACTGCCGTGACGTGGGCAAGGTCCCGATCCGTGTGAAGGACGTGGTGGGCTTCGCCGTCAATCGGGTGCTGCATGCATTCATGATCGAGGCGGTCCGCCTGGTGGAAGAGGGCGTGTGCACGCCGGAAGAGGTGGATGTCGCCTGCAAGCTGGGGCTCGGCCATCCGGTGGGTCCCTTCGAGCTCTGCGACGCCGTCACCAACAAGCTGAGCCTCCAGGTGCAGGAGATCCTGCAGGGCGCGTACGGCGAGCGATTCCGGCCGCGCCCGCTGCTCAAGCAGATGGTGCAGGCCGGCTACAACGGCAAGAAGGCCGGCCGCGGCTGGTATCGATACGAAGGGAAGAAAGGCTGATGGCGAAGCACTACTGGGAGGATTTCGTCGTCGGCGAGACGATCGAGATCGGACGCCGCAAGGTGGATCGGGACGAGGTGGTGGCCTTCGCGAAGGAATTCGATCCACAGCCGTTCCACGTGGACGAAGCGGCCGCGAAGGCTTCGATGTTCGGCGGGTTGATCGCCAGCGGTTGGCACACGTGCGCGATGGTCATGCGCCTGATGTGCGACAACTATCTGCTCGACTCGGCGAGCCTGGGTTCGCCCGGTGTCGAGCACGTGAAATGGCTGAAGCCGGTGCGACCCGGCGACACGATCCGCGCGATGCGCACGGTGCTCGAATCGCGCCGGTCGGGCAGCAAGCCGGACATGGGCATCGTCAAGACGCGGTGGGACGTCTACAACCAGGACGACGAACAGGTGATGACGATGGAAGGGTACGGATTGTTCAAGGTACGTGCCGCCTCCGCGGTCGAGAAATCATGATCGGGCCGAAGATCCACGTCCTCTACCGCAAGGAAGACCTCGAGGGCTTCCGGCTCGCCGGCAAGGTGGTGATCGTGCTGGACATCCTGTTCGCGACCTCCACCATCGTGAGCGCGCTCGCCAATGGCGCGACCGACGTCATCCCTACGCTCGACGAACGGGGTGCGCGGGCGAAGACCGCGGAGTTGCCCGAGAATTCCTTCGTCGCTTCCGGCGAGCTCTACGCCGAGACCATCGAAGGCTTCGTGTCTCCGACGCCGCTCGCGCTGATCGCGCACGGCGTGGCCGGACGGACGCTCGTCTATTCGACCACGAACGGCACGGTGGCGCTGCGGCATGCCACCGGTGCCGCCCACGTGTACGCCGGCGCGATGCTCAACGCGCAGGCGGTGGTGGATCACGTGCGTGCGGAGCATCCCAATGACACGGTGCTGATCGTCTGCTCGGGTTCCGCCGGCAGCGTCAACCTCGAGGACATGGTGGGCGCGGGCTGCTTCGTGGACCTGTTCGCGCGCGCACTCGGTGGGGACGAGGAGTTGTCCGACGCGGCGTTGGCTGCGCTGCACCTGTATCGGGCAGTGGATCCGTTCGATGCGCTGATGCGTTCGCGCGTGGGCCGCATGATGCAGGAGCGCGATCTCGTTCACGAAGTCGAGTTCGCTTCGCGGCGCTCGGAGATCGACCTCGTGCCGCGGCTGGTCGATGGCCGGTTGCTCCCGGTCTGAGCGCGCCGTGCGGTGGATTGTCGTCGTCGTTGCGTTGCTCGTCGCCGGCTGCGTCACCCCGCCACCGAAGGGCATGGAAAAGATCCGCTTCGATCTGAAGAAGATCGACGCGGCCGGCTTCGAAGGTCCGGTGGACGGAAAGCGCGAAGTGGCCTACCAGTTCTGCGTCCCCAACAGCGTGGAGCGCCGTGTCGAAATACTGGAGCTCGATCCGACCGCACACTTCGAATCCGAGGTCGCAGGCCGTGCGGGCTGCACGAGCGACGAGATCCTCGTGCACGCACGCACCGGGGCGCCTTACTGGCGCGGACGGCTCGAGGCCGTCGCGGCCCTGCCGTACGTGAAGTCGATCCGCCGCACGCCGTTCACGCCGGTGGCGCAACCTTGAGCGGTGAGCGTTGAGCATCGGTCTCGGTACGGTGCGGTTGGCCATGCTGCTGCTGGGCGGCGCACTCGCTGCCTGTGCGCCGCAACCAGCGGTGCCCGACAAGGCGATGACCGTCATCCACGGTACCATCACCTACCGCCCGCGCGTGGCGCTGAGCCCCGAGGCGATCGTGAAGATCTGGCTGCAGGACGTGTCGAGGATGGACGTGGTGGCGACGAACCTGGACGAAGTCGAGATTCGCAATCCGGGACAGGTGCCGATCGCGTTCCAGGTCCGGTACGATCCGGCGATGATCCAGCAACGTCATCGTTACACGCTGCTGGTGAAGATCTACGAGGGCGACCGCACCCGGTTTCTCAACGCGACGTCCTATCCGGTGATCACGCAGGGTTGCACCGATCAATGCGAAGTGGTCGTGGACCTGATGAACTGAGGAGTCGAGATGCTGGTGGAGACGATGTTTCCGAAGACGCTCTTCAAGGGCAGGACCGTTTTCGTTACTGGCGGCGGCTCCGGCATCAACCTCGGCATTGCGAAGAACTTCGCGGCGCTCGGCGCGAACGTCGCGATCTACGGGCGCAAGCAGGACAAGCTGGACCGCGCGGCGGAGGAATTGCGCGCACTCGGTGCGAAGGTGCACGCGGAAGCCGCGGACGTGCGCGACTACGCGCGGCTGGAAGCGGTGCTCGCGAATGCGCGCGAGGCGCTGGGCCCCATCGGCGTGCTGGTGTGCGGAGCGGCCGGCAATTTTCCGATCCCGGCGGAGGAACTCTCGCCGAACGGCTTCAAGACCGTGGTGGACATCGACCTGCTCGGTTCCTTCAATGCGACCCGTGCGGCGTTCACCCAGTTGAAGGAGACCGCGGGCTGCGTGACCTTCATCTCCGCGGGCATGGCCTACGTGCCGTTCCCGTACCAGGTGCATGTGGGCGCCGCCAAGGCCGGCATCGACATGATGATGAAGAACCTGGCGCTCGAATGGGGCAAGTACGGCATCCGCGCGAACAGCATCGTGCCGGGTCCGATCGAGGGTACGGAGGGCATGGCGCGGCTCGGCGGCAGCAACTACGAGTCGAAACGCAACCGCTTCATTCCGCTGGGGCGCTATGGCACGGTGGACGAGATCGGCCAGGCCGCGGTGTTTCTCGCGTCTCCCCTCGCGAGCTACGTCACGGGCACGGTGCTCGTGGTGGATGGCGGATCCAATCTTTGCGGATCGGTCCCCTTCGGCGAGGCGATCGAGGCGATGCGCGCGTCGAAAGACAGCTGACTTCGAAGACCCGTTTCTCGGCCGCCCCGGGGATCCTCAGGCCTTCGGTGCGAGATACGTCTTCGTGATCGCTGCGCCGACCGTGTACTTCGGATCGACGAAGACGCGATCGCTCCAGTAGACCCACTGCTCGTCGACGTTGATCTTGCGGATCACTTCGGGCAGCGGATCGTCCAGCGTCGCGGTGTAGGCAGTGCCGGTCAGCGCGCCGAAGTCGGGGATCATGCAGCACGTGCCGTGGCGACCGATGCGCCATCGGTCGTGACCCCGATCTTCGTTCGATGCTCAGGATTTTCCTGATCGACCATTCATTGTTTTCGCGCGGGTGATTACGTTTCGATCGGCCTAGCATCGGGACTCCTGCGCCGTTTCGGTTCCAGCGTCCGTCGTTCCTTTTCCGATCGAGAGTCCCATGAAAACTTCCAGTTCCTGTTTCTCGTCGTTGTTCCGTCGCCGTTCCATGAACCGTGCCGTGCTGTTCGCTTCCATCGCGGTCATCGGCCTGTCCTCCGGCGCCGTCGGTGCTGCCGATGCGGAGAAGAGCGTCACCGAGAAAATCGTCGACACGTTGACGGCGCTGGCCGGCGGGCCGCATCCCGGCTACCGGGCCAACCACGCGAAGGGCGTCGTCGCGACGGCGAGCTTCGTACCCGCGCCGTCCGCGAAATCGTTGACCAAGGCGAGCTTCCTGGAAGGCAGTGCAAAGGTTCCCGCGATCGTGCGGTTCTCCAACGGCACGGGAGTACCGAATCTGCCGGATGCCCACGCCTTCGCGAGCCCGCATGGCATGGCCATCCGCTTCCAGCTGCCGGACGGCGGCATGACCGACATCGTCGTCATTTCGCACAACGGCTTTCCCGTGGCGACCCCGGAGGACCTGCTGGGACTGTTCCAGGCGATCGCCACCACGCGCCCCGATTCGCCGAAGCCCACCCCGATCGAACAGTTCCTCGGATCCCATCCGGCCGCGCTCAAGTTCGTGACCGCGCCGAAACCGGCGCCCGTGAGCTACGCCACCCTGCCGTTCTATGGGGTGAACGCGTTCAAGTTCACCAATGCCAAGGGCGAAAGCCAGTATGGCCGCTATCAGATCGTCCCCGTGGCCGGTGATCAGCGCCTGAGCGATGCCGACGCAGCAAAGGCCTCGCCCAACTATCTGCGTGATGAACTGGTCGCGCGGCTGAAAACTGGCCCCGCGCAGTTCCGCCTGCTCGTGCAGGTCGCGAAACCCGGCGACTCGGTCGACGACGCCACCCAGGTGTGGCCGGACGATCGTGCACTGGTGGAACTGGGCACGCTGAGCATCGAGTCGCTGGTCCCGAACAACGACGAGGCGCAGAAGGCCCTGGCCTTCAACCCGCTGATTCTCGTGGACGGCATCGAACCTTCCCTGGATCCGGTGCTGCTCGCACGTCCGGGCGCGTACGCGGTCAGCGTGGGCCGACGCAACCAGTGATGAGGGGAGGCCAGCGCGGCGACGCGCCGGTCTGTCGCATCGGACGCCTGCGGTCGCGTGCGGCTCTCGTCGCCAGTGCGGAGAGGCCGCCGGGTACCGGAAGATCGTAATGCGTTGATTAAAGGGTCTGAAAAGCATCTCTTCGCAAGGATATTGAATTCTGAATTCAGAATGCTAAGATGCCGACCGTTCCCGACATCGACACATTCATGCGAATACTTCCGTCCCAGCCCACCCTGGTCGATCAGGTCTACGAAGCAATCCTGTCGGAGATTTCCGCGGGAAAGTTCGGGCCGGACCAGCGGTTGATCCAGGAAGAACTGGCCGAATCGCTCGGCGTTTCCCGGCAGCCGGTCCAGCAGGCGCTGTTGCTGTTGCGCAACCACGGCCTGCTGCGCGATGCGCCCGGTCGCGGGCTCATGGTGGCCCCGCTCGATCCCGAGTTCGTCCGCAACCTGTACGACGTGCGCGGCGTGCTCGACGGTCTCGCGAGCAGCAAGGCGGCGGAGCGGGGCAGCGAGAGCGCGAGGCGCGAAGGTCCGACGTTCATCGCCCGCGGACGGGAAGCGGTGGCCAGCCGTTCGATTGCCCGCATGATCACGACGGACATGGACTTCCACTTCTTTCTCTATGGCCTGTCCGGCAATCCGCTCGTGGCGGAAACGAGCGCGGCGCACTGGAGCTACCTGCGCCGGGTCATGGGCGAGGTGTTGCTGCGCGGGGAAACACCGACCCATATCTGGGATCAGCACGAGGCGATCCTGAACGCCGTCATCGCCGCCGATCCCCGCTCCGCCGAGGCGCTGGCTCGCGAGCACATCTCGCACGCATCGGAGGCGCTCGCCGCCGGCCTCGCCCACGTGTCCAAGGTCGTGTCCATGGCGGATGGGCCGTCGCGACCCCTGAGACCGCGTCGCTGAACTCAGTCCCACGCCAGGAGCTTCGACGATCACCCATGGATGCTCTCCAGTACGGAACGCTCTACGACTCCCTGCGGCGCACGGTCGCGCGCTTCGGCGCTCGGCCGGCCTACGCCGTTCCAGCCATGGCCGGGCGCGCCTATCACCCCGACGGGTGGGAGATCACCTGGGCCGAGACGCTGGCTGCCGTGGAGGAGAAGAAGCGCATCTACGAACGCGCCGGCTACGGTCGTGGGCATCGCGTGGCGATGCTCTTCGACCAGCGGCCGGAGTTCTTCTTTCACTACTACGCGCTGAATGCGCTCGGCGCGGGCGTGGTGCCGATCAATCCCAACTATCGCCGCGACGAGATTCGCTATGTCGTGGAGCACTCGGAAGCGAGCCTTGCCGTAGCCATCGATGCACGGCTGGAAGACATGAGTGCCGTGGCACGGGACATCGGTAGCGGACTTCCGGTGGTGTCTCTCGAACGCTTTCCGGAGCGGCTGCCCGCGCCGCGCAGCGCCGCGCAAGCGGGAAGCCCCGACGCCGAAACCGAAGCGGCGTTGCTGTACACGTCGGGTACCACCGGCCGGCCCAAGGGCTGCATCCTCACCAACGAATACTTCCATACCTTCGGTGCCTGCTATCTGTCGCTCGGCGGCAGGCTCGCGATGCGCGAAGGCGAGGAGCGCCTCTACAACCCGCTGCCGCTGCATCACGCCAACTGCCTCTCGGTTTCCGCGCCGGCCATGCTGCTGAGCGGCGGTTGCCTCATCTTCCCGGACCGGTTTCACGCCGGCACCTGGTGGAAGGATCTCGTGGCCACCCGTGCGACGGCGGCGCAGTTCCAGGGAATCATTCCGAACATCCTGCTCAAGCTGCCGTCCGTTCCGGAAGAGCGCGCGCACCAGGTGAGATTCGCCCTTTGCGCAGGCGTCGAACCCAGTCAGCACGAGACCTTCGAACGGCGCTTCGGATTTCCGGTGGTCGAGATGTGGGCGATGACCGAAACCGGCCGGCTGATCAGCGACAACCACGAGCCGCGCTCGATCCACACGCGCGCCTTCGGCCGGACCAGTCCTTGGGTCGAGGCACGCGCCGTCGACGAGCATGACCGGGACGTGCCAGCCGACGTTCCCGGAGAACTGGTCATCCGGCACAGCGCAGCCACGCCGCGCAAAGGGTTCTTCTCCGGCTACCTGAAGAACGCCGAGGCGACGGAAGAGGCGTGGCGCAACGGGTGGTTCCACACGGGCGATGCGGTGATGCGGGACGAAAGCGGCCTGTTCCAGTTCGTCGACCGGAAGAAGAACATCATCCGTCGCTCCGGGGAAAACATCGCTGCCGCCGAAGTGGAAGCGTGTCTCACCGCCCACGACCGAGTGAAGCAGGTCGCCGTGCTCGCGGCGCCGGACGAGGTGCGCGAGGAAGAAGTCATGGCCTGCGTGATCCTCAAGTCTCCTGCGGACATCGTCGATGCGGACGCACGCGAAGCGCTTGCCCGCGAGTTGTTCGCCTGGTGTTTCGAACGCATGGCGTACTTCAAGGCGCCGGGCTGGGTCCTGTTCGTCGACAGCCTGCCCACCGGCACGTCGGCCAAGGTGCAGAAGATCCACATCTTTCCCGCGGGTACCGATCCGCGCCGGCAGCCCGGGGTGATCGACCTGCGTGCGCTCAAGAAGCACAAGCCGGCCGCGGCGCACTGAACCTTCGCTACAGGATACCGACCCGATGCCACTCGTCACCCTCAGCCCCGATTCGTCCGCGGGCGTCATCGCGCGCTTCCTCAAGGCGCGCGGCGTCGACCGCATCTTCGCTCTTTGCGGCGGCCACATCATGCCGATCTGGATGCGCGCCGACGCGGAAGGCATCCGCATCATCGACGTGCGCGACGAACGGGCCGCCGTCTACATGGCGCATGCGCACAGCGAACTGACCGGCGGGATCGGCGTGGCGCTGGTCACCGCAGGCCCGGGGGTCACGAACGCGATGACCGGCATCGCCAATGCGCACATCGCCCGGGCACCGGTCCTCGTGTTGTCCGGAGGACCGCCCCGACCGCAGGAGAATCGCGGCGGGCTGCAGGACCTGCCGCACGCCGATCTCGTGCGTCCCATCACACGCTACGCGCGCACCGTCCGCGAACCGTCCCTGGTGTTGCAGGAACTGGACGAGGCCGTCTCGCGTGCCCTGGGACAAGGCGGTGAACCCGGCCCCGTGTACCTGGACTTTCCCACCGATACCTTGCGCGGCGAAGTGCCGCGGCCGGTGCAACTGGAAGAGCATTTCCGCCCGAAGGCCCGGCCCGTACTGCTTCCCGGCGAAGCAGACGTGGCGGCAGCGGTCGACCTGCTGTGGTCGGCGAAGCGTCCCCTGGTGATCAGCGGCCGGGGCGCTCGCAGCGCCGGTCCCGAATTGCTCGCACTGCTCGATGCGCTCGGCGCGCCCTATCTCGATACCGGCGAGAGCAAGGGGCTGATGCCCGAGGACCATCCGTCCGTCGTCGCGGCGATGCGCGGCGCCATCATGGGCGAGGCCGACGTGGTGGTCACGGTCGGACGCCGTCTGGACTTCCAGCTCGCGTACGGCTCGCCGGCGGTGTTCGGCGATGCACGCTTCCTGCGCATCGGCGATACCGCTTCGGAGTTGCGCGACAACCGCCGCGGTGCCGTGGAACTGTTCGCCCAGCCGGCGGCGGCACTGGCGGCCATTGTCCGCAAGGCCGCGGGTCGCGTCCCTGTGCTGGATCGTGCGTGGGCCGAGGGCATGCGGCGGAAGCACGAGGAGCGTGCAGACAAGTTGCGCACGTCCATGAGAAGCGCGCCTTCGGACGGCACGGGCCGCATCCATCCGAATCGGGTGCTGGCCGAACTGCAGAAGCAGCTCGACCCCGATGCGGTGGTGATCGCCGATGGCGGCGACTTCCTCAGTTTCGCGCGAGTGGGGCTGTCCGCATCCACGTACCTCGATCCCGGTTCGCTGGGCTGCATCGGCGTCGGAACGCCGTTCGGCATCGCCGCGAGCCTGGCGTTTCCCGATCGGCAGGTGGTCGTGGCCACCGGTGACGGCGCCTTCGGTTTCAACGCGATGGAAATCGACACCGCCGTGCGTCACCAGGCGCCGGTGATGATCATCGTCGCGAACAATGGCGCGTGGCAGATCGAAGTGCACGACCAGACCGACACGCACGGCAAGGTCGTCGGCACGCGCCTGCAGTTCGCGGATCATGCGGCGATGGCTCGGGCGTTCGGCATGCACGCCGAGCGGGTGGAGCGTGCAGAGGATCTCGAAGGTGCGATCGGGCGCGCGCTGGCGAACCGGCCCTCGCTGCTGGATGTGGTGGTCTCGCCCGAAGCACGTTCGTCCGACGGCAAATCAGGCCTTGCGTGGGTTCCCGACTTGCAGCCGCTCGCAGCCTGGGACGAAGCGGAACGGAAGTGGCGCAGCGGCGGCACGAAGGAACCGCCGCAGCATCGGTAGGCGGCACGCGTCGTTCGTCTGGAGTAGGGCACACGCCGATCCATCGGCAAGTGCTAGCATGCCGCCCCTCCATGCATATCGAACACATTCGCCAGCGCCTGCGCGACCACGGCGCGAAGTCCTGCCACGAGGACGTCGTGCTCCAGGCCTGGACACACGGGCTGCCGCTCGACAGCGGGCGCAGGAAGTCGGAGGACTTCCTCCCTGCGCAACTGCGCATGGGGCTGCCTGCCCTGGCCGCGGAGTTGCACGCCCTCGCAGCCGTGCGCTCGGAACATGCGGCCCAGGACGGATCGTCGCGCCTGCTCGTCGGTCTCGCGGATGGCCAGTCGGTGGAAAGCGTGCTGCTGCCGCGCGACGGCGTGTGCGTATCGTCCCAGGTAGGCTGCGCCGTGGGGTGCGTCTTCTGCATGACGGGCCGCGACGGCCTGCTGCGGCAGCTCGGGTCCGCGGAGATCGTCGCGCAGGTGGCGCTGGCTCGTGCCCGCAGGACCGTGCGCAAGGTCGTGTTCATGGGGATGGGCGAGCCGGCACACAATCTCGACAACGTGCTGGGAGCCATCGAACTGCTCGGCACCCTGGGCGGGATCGCACACAAGAACCTGGTCTTCTCCACGGTCGGCGACTTGCGGGTGTTCGAGCGCTTGCCGCTCGGTCGCGTGAAGCCGGCGCTCGCGCTGTCGCTGCATTCGACCCGTCCAGGCCTCCGTGCGGAACTGCTGCCACGCGCGCCGCGCATCGATCCGGCCGAACTCGTGGCGCTGGGCGAGCGCTATGCCCGCGACACCGGCTACCCGATCCAGTATCAGTGGACGCTGCTCGAAGGCATCAACGACGGCGATGACGAGCTCGATCGCATCGCCGAGCTGCTGGCGGGCAAGTACGCGGTGATGAACTTCATCCCCTACAACGCCGTCGACGGCCTCGATTTCAGGCGCCCGTCCTGGGAACGCGCGGCTGCGATGGCGCGGTCACTGCACCGGCGGGGCGTGCTGACGAAACTCCGGCATTCTGCGGGACAGGACGTCGACGGCGGTTGCGGCCAGCTGCGGGCGCGACTCACCACCCGGGTGGCTCAGGGTCTGCCGAGCCACAGGCGGAGCAGGTTGTACGGCCCGACCGCGAACAGCGACTGATTGACGCGGGCGTAGAGCGTCGCGTCGCTCCGGAATCCGCAGAGCTGAACTGCCGATCGCGATTCCATCGGCAACAAGGTGAAGGGCTGCCACGGGGCATCGTAAGAAGGACGCTCGAAGACTTCCGCCGCGTACTCGCCCTTGCGCGCATTCCACGACCAACTGCCGCTGCCGGTGGACACGAACACGCGCCCCGGATGTCCGGGATCGGCCGCAAGGGAAGCCACGTTGGCGTGGCCTTCGTCGGACTTGCCGCGAAGTTTCACCCGATCCCAGGTGCGCGTCGCGCGGTCCCAGCGCCACAACCCGCCCGCGCCCCCGTCCCGTCGCATCGGCATGCCCACGAACACTTCACGAGCGGTGACGGCGATCGGCAGACCATCGGCGAGTGCTACGCCACGCGGTGCAGGCGGCCGTTTGCCGGGGCTCGGAGGCGAGAGGCCCTCCACGATGTTCGTCGCGGGTGCTGCGGCGCCGTCGTGGATCGCGACGATGGCCGCGCCCTGCGCCGGTCCGTCCACGGCCGCGGGATCGAAGGCGGCGGGCTTGATGGCGACCAGCGCGATCTGCAACTGCGGGGCCGGGGTGGCCGCCCAGAACCCCGGTTCGAGCGCCTGCTGGTCCGTCGCCCCGTCGCCGAGGGCGTCGGGCCATTTCACCCGCTCGAGTGCCGCGGCACGGAGCGCGGCGATATCGATGTCCCTGGCGAGTCCGCGGACGCGTGAGCTCGCACCCACGTGCAGCAACCGGGTGGCGGGGAGGTAGCCGCTGTCGTCCAGCCAGGCGCGGCGCCCCGGCTGGCCCAGCGTGTGCGGATACACCCGGACGTAGTCTGCGTAGGAGGGCTCCTCGATGGAGCCGCGGCCGTAGGTCTCGCGCGCAGCCAGCACCAGCCGGTCCTCCGCCACGTCGCAGAACTCGATGGTGCCGCCCGACGCTACCGCGGCTGGCCGACCGAGTGCGCGTGGATGGTCGAACGGGAGGAACAAGGCGCCAACGGCCAGCACCACGATTGCCGCGATCCAGCCCCCGATGATGGCGCGCCGCCGCCGGCGGTCCCAGGGGATGAAGGTGCGCAGGTCTTCGCCCGCGAGCGTGGCCACGACGCGCAGCAGCTCGTCGCGGGACTTGCGCCGCAGGCGCCCGAATCGCCAGGCGCCGCGAGCGTCGGCGTACCGTATCTCGGCGGCAAGACCGGACGGCACGGCCGTCGCGGCATCGCCGGACACGAGGATCGGCAGGATGGGACGGGTCCGATCCTGCTCGGAGAACAGGTCCAGCTCCTGCCGCACCCAGGTCGATTGCGCCGCCTGCGGAGAAGCGCACAGGATCAGCGCGCGGGATCGCCCCAGCGCCGCGCCCAGCTCTGCGGTGAGCTCGGCAGCACGAATGTCGGTGTCGTCGCGGAACACGCGCAGCCGCCGGCGCGGTGTTCCCGCCCGTGCCGGCAGCGGGCAGCGTTCCAGGAAGCGCTGGATGCGCAGCGCCGATTCCTTGTCAGCGTGGCTGTAGCTGATGAAGGCGTCGAAGTCCGGCCGGTTGTCCACGTTCATGGATCCTCCCGTCTTCCCGGCAGTTTAGGCCAGGATGGCTTCCGGCGGCTCCGGCTTCCCGGGCCGACCTGCGGACGGGCCGGCGAGGGCGCGGCCCGCTATGCTTCGCGTTTCCGTCGCGGTACCTCGTCATCCCCGATGATTCTTCGCACTCTTGCATTCGCATCGGCGCTCTGCTTGGCCACGGCCGCCGAAGCCCACAACACGCAGCTGTCCAGCGCCCGGCTGGAGCTTTCCGGGCCCACCGGCAAGGTGGACGTGGACATGAACGGCCGCGACCTCGAGGTCGCGCTGAACGTGGTGCTGCTGTCGCCCCAGGGAGGCGTTGCGCCCGCGGCGCTCGCCGAGGCCGGCGCCCGGATCGGTGCGTATCTGACCGAACACCTCCAACTGGGATCGGATGCAACACCCTGCGAACTGAAGATCCTCAATTTGGAACCTGCCGCCGAGCATGTCCGCGCGCGGGCCGAGTTCACCTGCCCGCCGAGCTCGGGTGCGCTTCTCTACCGCGCGACCCTGTTCACCGAGATCGATCCCCGCGCACGCCACATGATCACCGTGACCGGCGATGCGAAGCGCTTCGGCCTGCTGTCGTCGACGGCCCCTTCGCTGGAAATCACCGCGGTCCGCGAAAGCGCGTGGTCGGTGTTCGGCCGCTATCTCGTGGCCGGCATCGAGCACATCGCGATCGGCTTCGACCACATCGCCTTCCTGCTCGCCACCATCGTCTGGGGCCGGCGCTTCCTGCCGTTGTTGAAGGTCATCACCGCATTCACGGTCGCGCACTCGATCACGCTCTCGATGGCAGTGCTAGGTGTGCTCACGCCGCCGTCGGCCTGGGTCGAGGCGGCGATCGCCGCCAGCATCGTGTACGTCGCGGTGGAGAACTTCTTCTTCCGCGACGTCGGTCGACGCTGGCCGCTCACCTTCGTGTTCGGACTCATGCATGGATTCGGCTTCGCGAGCGTGCTGCGCGAGTACGGTTTGCCGCGCGAAGCGCTGGTGCCGGCACTCGCCGCCTTCAACGTTGGCGTGGAGATCGGGCAGCTCGTGATCGTCGCCATCGCCCTGGCGCTCCTGAGCGGCATCGATCGCATCGAACGCCGCCGCGGGGTTGCCACGGTGCCAGATCCCCGGCTGGCGTGGTCCGTCTCCGTGATCGTCGGGTTGCTCGGCGTATGGTGGCTGATCGAGCGCATTCCCGCTGCGCTCGCACCAGGATGACGCAAGCATTGACACGTGCGACGGGCAGGAACAAATTCGCCGTCGCGTCGCGCTGCGGTCAACGCGATCCCCGAGACCTGTAGGAACATGGGAGAAATCATATGAAGGTTCGTGCCTTGTTTCTCGCGGTGCCCGCGTTGCTGTTCGCCGCGGCCAGCCATGCCGATACCACTTCCGTGAAGACGCAGTCGCGGGTGCTCGTCAAGAAGATGGGCGTTCACTGCGTGGACGATCCGAACTGCTTCAATCGCTATCACCCGGCCATCAAGCCAGTGGGGACGGCGAAGCCCGGGCAGCTCGTGACCTTCGAGACCCGCGATGCCCTCGACTCGGACCTGAACGTCAATTCCGTTCCCAAGGATCTCGGCGCCATCGACCTGAACCTGGTGCATCCGCTGACCGGCCCGATCTCCATCGAAGGGGCCAAGCGGGGTGACGTGCTCGCCATCACGCTGATCGACATCGAGCCCGACGAGTACGGCTACACCACCGTCGTGCCCGGCTTCGGCTTCCTGCGCGACCGGTTCACCGAGCCGTTCGTCGCGAACTGGAAGCTGAATCACCTCGAGGCGGTGTCGGACCAGCTGCCCGGCGTGCGCATTCCGTTCAATGGCTTCATGGGTACCGTCGGTGTCCTTCCCGGTTTGCCCGAGGTGGATGCGTGGGAGGCCCGCGAGACGCAACTCGGCAAGGCCGGTGGCGTAGCACTGCCGCCCCAGCCGGTCGGTGCGTTGCCGGCGGCCGTCTGCGGTCCGAATGGCAGCCACAAGGACAAGTGCCTGCGCACCATCCCGCCGCGCGAGAACGGCGGCAACATGGACATCAAGCAGATGGTGGTCGGAACGACCTTGCTGCTGCCGTGCTACGTGGACGGCTGCGGGTTGTTCATCGGCGACGTGCACTACGCCCAGGGTGATGGCGAAGTGGCCGGCACCGCGATCGAGATGGGCGCCACGGTGACGGTGCGTACCGAGATCCGCAAGGGCATGGCCTCCATGATCAAGAGCGGTCCGCACTTCGAGGGCGGCTCGCAGATCAAGCAACTCGAACCGGACCGTTTCCACGCGACCGTGGCCTACCCGATCAAGAAGGCGGGCGAAATCCCGCCGCAGCACAAGTACCTGAACGGCGACAAGATCGGTCCGCTGATCAACCTGTCGGAGGACCTCACCGTCGCCGCGCGGGGATCGTTGAACGAGATGATCGACTGGCTCGTGGCGACCTACGGCTGGACACCGTTGCAGGCTTACGTCTACGCGAGCGTCGCCTGCGACCTGCGCATCGGCAACGTGGTGGATGTGCCGAACTACGCGGTATCGACCATCTGCCCGCTGGAACACATCAAGAAATAGGTGACCCTGGTGACTCGTGACTGGTGACTGGTTCTCCCAGCGCGGTGAAGCTGCGCATCCACCAGTCACGAGTCACGGTCCTCTCCCATGAACCGCCGCACGTTCCTCTCCACCGCCGGCGCGGGCGCCGGATGGCTGCTGCTCTCGGGGCACTCCCCCTATCGACAGTGGGTCGTCTACCGCGAGACGCACCTGGTCATTCTCACGAGCCGCGACGATCCCGGGGCGGATGATCTGGGGGAGAAATTCGCGGCACTCATGCGCGAAGCGTTGCCCGACAGCAAGGCCGCCGTCGGGCGCGGGCCCCGCGTGCAGCGGATCGCGAGCCTCATCGCGACCCGGCAGGCGGAGGTGGGGGTGGTCTCGCGCAGCAATGCGCTGGCGATGTATCGCGGTGCCGAGCCCTTCGATCAGATCGGTGCCATCGATCTCAGGGTCGTTGTCGAGAACGATGACTATCGACTGGTATGCCGCGATGACTTTCCGCGGGCGCATGGCTACCTCGTGGCGGAAGCACTCCTGGGCAATGGTGCCGATCTGGGCCTGACCATTCCGCGACCGGACTCGTCGGACATCCCGGCGCACGCCGGAGCGCTCGCGTTTGCCGAGGGCAAGGCACTGGAGCCGGGTGATCCGAAGTAGCGTTCCGTCACGCGCCGCCAGCCTGTTGACGGGCGCGTTTCTGACTCTCGGATCGGTTGCTCTCGCGCACGACCTGATCACTGCGGCAGCGGCCGAACGCTATCTGGCACAGGCCCAGCAGAATCTGGCGGTGATCCGCTCGCGCGAGCCGGCACCGCAGCGAGCTCAGGCGCACCTGGCGCTCGCCCGCATGCAGGACGAGATTCGTGACCTGCTCAATCGTGACCTCGCCATGCATGGCAAGGTGCAGGGTCTGCCGTCGAATCTCGTCATCGAACGCTTCAAGGTCGCAGGAGCGCCCTTGCCGTGGTCGGATCGGCTCGGCCGATACGCGGCGCCGGTGGAGCAGTACCGTGCAGCGCTCGAACTCGACGGCAAGGGCCGCCGCGCCAACGAAGCGCTCTTCGGCCTGATCTACGGCACCTTCTACGACAGCTTCCGCGACGATCCGCTGCAGTCCCTTGCCGAGGAACCCGCCACGAGCCTTGCGCTGATCGATCTGGGCAGCCGTTTCGTGAGCGACTATCCGGGCGACTCAAACGTGGAGGAAGCGCGGTTCATCCTGGCCATTGCCCACGTGCGGGCAGCTCGCTCGGGCGTGGGCACGAAGCGCTTCGCCGCACGCGCGCGGGAGTTGCTGAACCAGTTCCAGCGTGACTATCCCGACAGCCTGCGAGCGGCTGCGGTGCCCGTGTTGCTCGACGCCTTGCCCTGAACTACGCCGGCTAGGCCACCGAGCCGCCGCAGGAAGACCCCGCACCCGCCGTGCACCCGTAGCAGTGATTCGCCGTGACGATGCGACGGTGGGCGAGTGCGGCAGCATCGAAATCGCGAATGTGCTGCGGCATGCCCTCCGTGAGCGGCAGTTCCAGCATCTGGTTGAAGTCGCAGTCGTACAGCGTCCCGTCCCAGCCCACCGAGATCGTGTTGCGGCACATGACGCCCTGGGCCGCGGCTGGATTGAACGCGTTCGCCAGGCGCTCCATGTAGCCCTCGAAATTGCCGCTGTCCAGCAGGAACTCGAGATAGCGGCTGATCGGCATGTTCGTGATCGTGTAGAGGTTGTTGAACACGATACCGAACTGGCGCGAGAGCTCGCGCTTGAACTGGGTTTCGAGACTCTTCTGTGCCGGCGGGAGGAATGCACCCACCGGGTTGTGCACGAGGTTCAGCGTGAGGCCGCTGCCTTCGACGCCATAGCCGAGAGCATTCAGCTTCTGCAGGGCCTCGATCGACTTGTCGAACACGCCCTCGCCGCGCTGGGCGTCCGCCTGGGCCGGACGGAAGTAGGGTAGCGAGGCCACCACTTCCACGCGGTGTTCCGCGAGGAACTCCGCCAGGCCCTCCTGAGGCTTGAGCAGCAGGATGCTCAGGTTGCAGCGGTCCATCACGTGCCGGCCGAGCGCGCGAGCTTCGGTCACGAGCCAGCGGAAGTGCTCGTTCAGTTCGGGCGCACCACCGGTGATGTCCATCGTGGGGATATCGGTCCCGGCCAGGGCGCGGATGCAGGCCTCGGCGGTCTCGCGGCTCATCTGTTCCGTGCGTTCAGGCCCCGCGTCGACGTGACAATGCCGGCAGGTCTGGTTGCAGAACTTGCCGACGTTGACCTGGAAGATCTCGATGCCGGTCGCGTGCAGCGGTGCGAGGCCGGCTTTCGAGATTCGATCATTGAAACTCGGCCACGGACCGATGCGTGCGAGGGTGTCGAGCTGGGTGCGGCTGGAGGCGAGCGGCGTACGGCGAAAAGCGATGGTGCGTCCCACGTTGGGGGTCTTTCTCCGGGAGGCCCGGCTTACATGGACAGTTTTTCCGCCACGTTGCGCATCTGCACGCCGTGGACCAGCGAAGCGCCACCGCGAATGGCGCAGGCGACGTGCACGGCTTCGGTCATCTCCTCGATGTTCGAGCCCTGCTGCAGGGAGGCCTGGGTATAGGCATCGATGCAGTAGGGGCATTGCACCGCATGGGACACCCCCAATGCGATCAGGGCCTTCTCGCGGGCGGTCAGCGCACCTTCCGCGAACACTGCACCGTAGTAGGCCATGAATTTGTCCCACAGTTCGGGGCTGGATTTGCCCATGTCGGCGAACTTGCCCAGATCGTGGGGGTGGTAATAGGTGTCCAATCGGTTCTCCTGATTCGATGAAGGTGGTGGAGCAAGCGGCCCGACGTTATCCCATGGGCGCGCCGGCGCCAAGCGAACTTCGGAGGTACGCCACGGAATCGCTTCTGGATGCAGCGCGGACGACCTGCGGCGGCTTCGCGTACCATCGCCGCATGATCGCGTCGCGCTTCATCGACCTGCCCAATGGCCAGCGCCTGCACGTGCTGGAGGCGGGCCAAGGCCCGCTCCTGCTGTTCCTGCACGGCTTCCCGGAGTATTCCGGCATGTGGCGGCGACAGCTCGAGCATTTCGCTGGTACTTGGCATTGCGTCGCACCGGATCAGCGTGGACACAATCTTTCGTCCAAGCCGTTGGCGGTCCGCGACTACCGCGCGAAGCCGCTGGTCGAGGACGTGATCCAGCTCGCCGATGCTCTCGGTCATGAACGCTTCACGCTCGTGGCCCACGACTGGGGCGGCGCGATCGCGTGGAACGTCGCGGCCTGGCATCCGGATCGGGTCGAGGGACTCGTCATCGTCAACTCGCCGCACCCGATGACGTTCCTGCGCGAGCTGAAGAACAATCCGGCCCAGGTGGAGGCCAGCGCGTACATGACCTTCTTCCGGACGGACAAGGCCGAGCGCGTCCTGGCGGAAGACGACTATCGGCGCCTGAAGCGCGTGACGCTGGAGCAATGGGGAGCGAACGGCGGCGATGCGACCCCCGCGACCGTGGCGGAATACGTATCGGCCTGGGCGCAGCCCGGTGCGCTCACCGCGATGCTGAACTGGTATCGCGCCTCACCGTTGCATCCGCCGGAACCCGATGCGCCGCTGCCCGAACTCGACGCCGCCCAGTTCCACGTTCGCGTGCCCACCCTGGTGATCTGGGGTGAACGGGATTCGGCGTTGCTGCCAGGGATTCTCGAGGGGCTAGACGACCATGTGGACGACCTTCGCATCGAACGCATTCCCGATGCATCGCACTGGGTCGTACACGAACGCGGCGAGCGCGTGAATGCCTTGATCGAACGATTCCTCGCCGGTTGATGTCTTCCCGACCGTACCGATTCCAGAGCCGAAGAGCCGTCCCCATGATCCGTCACCTGTCAGCCCTCGTCGTCCTCGCACTTTTCGCCGGCGTGGCCGGCGCGGCGCAGGATTGCAGCAAGCCGAAGTCCAACGTCGAGCGCCTGATCTGTTCCAACGATCGGGTCAGCGAGGCGAACGAGCGCCTCGCGTTCGCGTTCTTCATGGTGTATCGCAAGGCGATGAACGACGAATTGCGCGAAAGCATCCGGCGCGAGCAGCGCGACTGGGAGACCGGGGTGCGCGATGTTTGCGGCGACGTGTCGTGCCTGCTGCGGGTGTATGAGGAACGCACGCTGTATCTGGACCAGAACTGAGCGCCGATGAAGGTTCTCGTCAGCGCCGTCAGCCTGGAGGAAGCGCGCGCTGCCCACGCCGGCGGAGCGCACATCATCGACGTGAAGAACGTTGACGAAGGTTCGCTCGGCGCGAACTATCCTTGGGTGATCCGGGACATCGTACGAGGCATCGGGCCGGGTAATGCCTTGTTCGCGGCATCCATCGGTGATCTCGACCATCGTCCCGGCAATGCGGCCCTCGCGGCCGCAGGGGCTGCCGCGAGCGGGGCGCGCTACGTGAAAGCCGGGTTGCACGGCGTGCGCTCAGTGGCCGAAGGGACCGAGGTCATGGTCGCCGTGCGTCGCGCCTGCCGCGACGCCGCCGCGGAGATCACCGTCGTCGCGGCCGGCTATGCCGACTACGCGCGTTTCGGTGGACTTGAGCCGACGGCTGTCCTGGCGGCGGCGGTGGCTGCGGAGTGCGACGTCGTGATGCTCGACACGGCGATCAAGGACGGACGTTCCCTCTTCGATGCGCTCGGCGATGCAGAGCTCGGGGCTTTCGTCGGCGGTGCGCACGCAGCCGGTCTCGCCGTCGCGCTGGCCGGATCGATCCGCGTCGAGCATATCGAGCGACTGACCGCGCTCGGCACGGACATCGTCGGCGTGCGCAGCGCTGTCTGCCCGGCCGATGATCGCAGGGCCGGCATCGACTCGGCACGCGTACGCCGATTCACCGAGCGCTGCACGGCGGTGGCTCGAGCGGCCTGACGGCAGAACGTGAACACGCCGCAGGACGTTCCGTCGATCGAAGCCTTCATCGGTCTCGGATCGAATCTCGCGTCACCGCACCGGCAGCTCGCCTCGGCGCTCGACGCGGTGGCTGCGCTGCCGCGCACCAGGCTGCGTGAAACATCGTCGTTCTATCGCACGGCCCCGGTAGGCCATGCGGAGCAGCCCGACTTCATCAATGCCGTTGCCCGCATCGAGACCCTGCTGCCCGCGCGTGACCTGCTGGATGCGTTGCTCGAGATCGAGCGGCGGCACGGGCGAGTGCGCGAAATGCCCAACGGCCCGCGCACGCTCGATCTCGATCTGTTGATCTATGGCGATCTCGAGTTTCATGAGGACGGTCTCACCGTACCTCACCCCAGGATGCACGAGCGTGCATTCGTGATGGTGCCGCTGGCGGAGATCGCGCCGAAGCGCGATGTGGTGGGATTGGGCACCGCCGCGCAGCTCGCCGAGGTGCTCGCCTGCACGCAGCGGATCGAACGGGTGGTGCGCGGCTAGCGCTGGTGCCCCCACCCCGACCCTCCCCCACCTGCGGCGGGGGAGGGGGCAGTACGCTCCTTCCCTTGGGCGACAGCCCGGGGGAAGGGGGGGATGGGGGCCGGCCGAGCCTCCGGCAAATGGCGCTGACCATTTGCAGCAGATGTCTCCCTTCCCTTGCGCGCACAGCGCGTGGGGGAAGGGCGGGGATGGGGGCAGCGGAACGTTCAAGCAGCGCTGGCTATCGCCGTGAGTGCGGCTTCCGCACCAGAAACCACCACCCACTCGAAGCGGCAGTCGGCCACGGCTTCGGGAAAACAGCCATCCACGATGCCCGCCGCTGCGAGCGCTGCCGCATCCGCTCTCATCGATTCCGGCACCGGACACGACTTCACCACCACCAGTCGAGACGCTCCGAGACGCGCGGCGAGCCACACGCTGAGGCTGTCCGAGGTCATGTCCCACGATTCGGGAATGTTCGCGTCGGCCGACGCCATGCGTGCGGGCGCCCAGACAGGGATGGTGCCGCGCGACCACGAGAGGTCGAACTCCTCCGGTGTCGTCGCGACGACGAAGCCATCCGCCAGGTCGACCACCATGCGCGCGGACATGTCCATCGCGAGGAGGGCCATGTGATGTGCCGCGGCCTCGGAAAGATGGTGCTCGGATTGCGCTGCGCGAACCGTGTCCGCGAACGTGCCGCCGCCTGGAACGATCGCGAGCCGCACGTCCGTGAGCTTCGGCAACGCGCGCAGCAACGAGGTCGCCGCACCGGAGCGCAGCAGGCTGCCGCCGATCTTGACGACGACGATCCGGCTCACACCGTCCGCGCCAGGACGAGACGCGCGACGGCGAACGCGGGGCCGCAGACGCCGACCGCCGCGGCGTGTTCGGGCGCCACGCCGGCAAGTGTGGCGAAGTCGAGGTAGGGCCGCCCCAGTTCTCCGGCAATTCGTCGCGCGATGAACCAGCCCACACCGAGTCCGACGACGGGGGCAGTCGGTCCGATCGGGGAACGCGACAGCTGACGTTCACAGGCGTGGCGGATGTGGTCGTTCTGCGTTTGCGCGAACCACGCGGCGAGTGCCTCCCATTCGGCGCCAGCCGCCTGACCGGCGTCGAGGCCCACCATGCGTGCGAGGCGAACGACGCTCTCGGCTTTCGACTTGCCGCGGCCATCCGCGGTGTCCGCGTGATCGAAGGCCGGGTCGAGGGTGCCCAGGATCCGGTGGACGTCGCCGGTCGTCGCGAAGTATTCCGCCATCAGTCCAACCATACGGCCGCGAAACGGCGCGTGCCGCGCTAGCGCCATGAGAGGCGTCCGCACCGCGCCGGTGTAGAGCAACGTTGCCGCGGCGAGTCGTTCGTGGTCATCGGCTGAATCGTCCACCGGCACACCGTTGGCGACGAGCATGAGGTCGGTGGTGGTGCTGCCCACGTCGATCACCAGTGCGTCGCGCGCGAGTTGCGCTGCCAGTCGTGCGGTTGCTCGCCAGTTGGCCGATGCCACTTCATTCCAGCGGGCTCCAGCTTCGGTGGGCGTCACGAACGTATCGCCGGCGAGTATCGACACGTCGCTGGTGCTGGTCACCCGCAGGAACGTGTCGACGATGGCCGAGACGCCGGCCGCGCGATCGGGAAAGAGATCCACGAGTTCACCGGTCATCGTGACGGCGTGCCGGACTTCGCGCTGGTTCGCGCCACCGAGCTCGGCAAGCGCATGTTCGAGTTGATCCATGCCGAGCCAGAGGCGGCACGGCGTCTGCGCTGCGCGCACGAGACGGCCGTCCGCATCGAGCACCGCGAGCTTCACGTGTGCGCCGCCGAGGTCCCAGCCCAGGATCATCGAGCGCTCACGTGCCGATCTCGACCACGACGGGGCGAACGCCGGACGCGGGCGCCACGAAGCGGTCGTGCAGGAGCAGGTCGAGCACGAGCCCGGCGGGATTGACCCCGAGGGCCGCGGCGAGTCCGGCCCAGGAAGTGGTGAGGCGCGGATTGATGTCGACCACCACGGGTCCCGTGTCGGAGACGATGACGTCGATTCCGAAATAGCCTTCCAGCCCCGGCATCGCGCGCACGACGCTCGACACGAGTTCGGCGAAAACGCCGTCCCGGTCGTCGATCGCATTCACCTCTACGCCGCGAAAGACGAAGACTCCATCGCGCAACTCCATCCGCTGGCGATTGACGCAGAGCAGCCGGCCCTGGCCGTCGCGGCCCAGCGCGCTCAGGCTCCAGGCCTCGCCGGGTACGTACGGTTGCAGCACGAAACGCGCGCCGTCGGGGCGCGAGGCGATCCAGCGTTCGGCTGCCGCGCCATCGGGGAACACACGCGTGTGTTCGCTGCCGCAGCCATCGTCCGGTTTCGCCACGCAATGTCCCATGGCGTGCGGCCTTGGCTCGTCCGGACGATAGGTGGGCACGGAGGCGATGTCGGCGCCCGCCAGGCAACGATGGGATTCGCGTTTGCTCGCCGCGATGCGGATGGCCGCGGGCGTGCTCCCGATGAGCCTGCGCTCCGCCGACAAGACGGACTGCGACAGTTGCTCCAGGACGCCCCCGGTCTCCGGCGCGACGATCCACACGGCGTCTGCGGTCTCGACCAGCGCATCGAAGGCGGGCCGCCATTCGCTGCGTTCGCCGACGCCTTGTGCGTGCATTGCGCCGGCGGGCGGTTCGATGCGGCGGTCGTGCAGGATCGAAACGGCGACACCCGGCAATGATGCGAGATCGCGGACGAGGGCGTCGCGCATCATCCGGCCTTCCGCGGCCAGCGACCCGGGTAGCACTTCGCCGATCAATCCGCCCCCGGTGATATGCTCGTGGACGAAGATGTTGGTCGTTCCCGTCATCGATCTCATGGCTGGCCGCGTGGTGCATGCCCGGCGAGGCGAGCGCGCGACCTATCGCCCGCTCGAGTCCCCGATCGCACGGTCGAGCGATCCGATCGACGTGGTGCGTGGGCTGCTCGACATCGCACCGTTTCCGGCCCTCTACGTGGCCGACCTCGATGCGATTCGAGCCGTTGGCGATCATCGTGACATCGTGCGCAGGTTGCGCCAAGCGTTTCCCGGTTTGCCGCTGTGGGTCGATGCCGGATTCCGATCGGCCGATCAACTCCCGGCGTGGACGGACCTGGACGTCGTTCCCGTGATCGGGTCCGAATCGGTGTCATCGCTGCAGGCTCTCGACGAAATGCTCGCCGCGTTTCCGGAGGCGATGCTGTCGCTGGATTCGCGCGGCGACACATTGCTCGGGCCGCCGGAACTGTTCGCGGAGCCCCGGCGCTGGCCGCGGACCGTGATCGTCATGACGCTCGAACGCGTCGGGTCCGGCGCAGGGCCGGCAGACGAGCAGATCGGACGCGCGCTCGACGCGGTCCCGGACCGACGGATCGTGGCCGCGGGTGGCGTGCGGGATGCCCGGGATCTCGAACGACTCGAGGCCCGGGGTACCTACGCCGTGCTCGTGGCGAGCGCGATCCACGACGGAAGTCTGGATCGCGCTGCCCTCAACCGTTTCGTCGGCGGCTGAACGACGGCACGGAACTGCCGACGCTCACTTGGGCGAGAACGGGTGCTTTGCCGAAGCCCGCTTCGCCGTGACCTCGGAAGGTTGCGGCTCGCCGCGCACCGCGCGCTCGATCGATTCCTTCACGGCCTTGTAGTTGTAGTCGTAGATCTTCGCGTCGTCCGCGGCCTGCCAGTGGATGAACACGCCCACGCAGACGAACACGTCGTTGGCTTCGTCCTGCGGGATGGTGCCTTCCGCCACGCAATCGGCCACCGCGCGCGCCACCGCTGCCTGGGCGGGCCCGAACATCTGCACCGCCTGCTTGGCGCCCTTGATGGTGACCTTGTTGAACATCACCGTGCTGGGTTTGCAGGGCAGGTTGGGTGCGACCACCGCCAGCAGCGAGGTGAACCCGTCCTTGTTGTTGGTCAGGCAATTGGCGAACGCCGTTTCCGCGACGCTGCCGCGCGGCCCCAGGATCAGGTCGATATGCGCGACCTCGTTGCCATCGCCGACCAGCGATTCACCCACCATCAGTTTGTTGATCTTTGCCATGAGCCTCCCTCCATTGTCGTCGTCGTTGAACAGCCTCCGGTGCTCGGGAATGTCCCGGCCCATTGTGCGCGCAGGCAACGGCTTACCCGTTGCCTGCGCTCCAACCCGATTCGACTTCCAGAAAACTCGCGAACAGCGTGGCGACCGTCAAATCCGCGCTCGTTCCCGGGTTGATGCCCCGCGACTTGAGTGCTCGATCCCACCGTGCGAGTTCGCCGTCGTGACCCGGCGCGCCCTGCTCCCACAACCCCTGCAATGCCGCCGCTTCCTGCAGGGCGCCCGCTTCCGAGCGGCCCAGTTTACGCTCGACGTGCGAATCCGTGTACCGGGCGAGAAACGCGAGGAAGACGGCGGTGGCGGTGCGGCACCAGTCGAATCCTCTTTGCCGCGCGGACGTCAGCGCGACGCGGCCGGTGCCCAGTACATCGACGAAGCGGTCACGATATTGCAGCGCAATGCGATCACGGGGCGCTGCTTCGCGCATTGCGTCGAGCAGGGTAACCTGCGCCGGTGCGTGGACATCGTGCCGCGGGCTGTGCCCGAGGCCACCGGGGTTGGCGAGCCGGATCGCACCGAAGGCGAGTTCGGCATCCTCGATCGTGAGTGCTTCGAGCACCGTGGCGAGCGAGGCGCCGGCCGTCAGCGCCGCCTGGGCCATGGGGGCCGCGAGCAGGACGATGCCGAGGTTGGTGTTGGTGCCGACGGCATCGTGCGTCGCGGAAATGGCGCGGGAAATGCGCTCGCCCACGGACAGGCCCGGCCTAGCGATCTCCGGTGCCGCCGCTCGCGCGCTGCGGACGAAGTCCTCCACACGCATGCCGTGGCCGTCGCCATGCAGGCCGACATTGCCCGGCTTCACCGCGGTCACGTCGAGCAGGCACGCGTCGATGAAGGCGTTCACAACGGTTTGCGCAGGCACCGGTAGTCGAACGCTCATCGGACCGCCACTCGCCTCGACCCGAGATGGCGTGCGTGGAAATCCCGCGCGAGCACCGTGGCGATGTCCACGGACGAGACCGACTGCAGCCCGCGCCACGCCGGAATGCCATTCACTTCGATGACCAGGGGCATGCCGTCGCGATCGCGCATGAGGTCGACACCGGCGTAGTCCGCACCGACGGCGTCGACCGCGCGCTCCGCCAGGACCTGCAGGTCCCGCTCGAGTTCCACGCGTTCGCACCGGGCGCCGAGCGCCACGTTGTGCACCCAGTCCGCGCCCTGACGGGTCATGGCGGCGACAGCGCGACCGCCAATCACGAACACCCTGAAATCGCGCGCCTCGCCGACGGCGGTCTCGACGAAGCGCTGCAGGTAGTAGACGCCGTTCAACTGCGCCGGATCGGGCAGTGCGTCACCGGCCGCGAGCCGCATCAATCCCTTGCCCTGCGATCCAAACAGCGGCTTCACCACGACGCGGTGACCGGCCGCGGTCTCGCGCATGAGGGTCGAGCGCGCTTCGGCTTCGGAAGCGGTGACCCACGTGGCCGGGGTCGCGATGCCCGCGCGTCGCAGCAGCATCGACGTCATGGACTTGTCCACCGTCCTCTCCACGGCGCGCGCGCTGTTGCAGACCGGGACGCCCCATTCGGCCAGCGCGTGCAGCACGCCCAGACGCAGCGTGACCTGCTCGAAGCTGCCGGCGGCGATCTCGCGCACGACGACTCCGTCGGGCAGCGCGTCCTCGAAGCCGGGGATGACGAGGCCGAAGCGATTCGCCTCCACGTCCACACGGCATTGCGCCAGTGACACGACGGAACTCTCGATGCCCAGTGCAGCGAAGGCACGGGCGAGCCGGATCCCGTGCCAGCCGGGTGATTCCGTCGCGATCGCGATCTTCGGTGCGGCACTCACGAACCGAACGATTCCGCGAGACGTTCGGCATCGCGCGCGCCGGCCCGGAAGCTCGCCCCCGTCGCGACGTTGCACACACGCACTTCGGCGGGCGCGAACAGCATCGGATCGATCTTGTAGAAGTCGTAGCCGCAATCTTGGAAGATCCGTGCGAACGGCTTGCCGTAGTCGCGCGAGGCCGACGACGGCAGGCCATCCGCCAGCTTCCGCGCCGCCTCGTCGAGCGCGCGTACGTACAGCGTGACCTGACCGCCGAACAGGATCGCGTCGTTGGTGCGGCCCATCGCCGTCACGAAATCCGGTGCTGGCGGCGGCAGCGGCGCGACGCCGACGCCGTCGACGATGTCTTCCAGCGGGAACCCGAGTTCGTGCGCCTTGTGCAGCGCGACCTCGAGCACCCGGGCGACGATCTGCACCGTGCCGGCGAGGCTGCGCGTGGGTGTCAGCACGAACGTGAGCCGCTCCTCGGCGAGGGCGCAGTCGCCCGCGACCTTCCTGATGACGGCGTCCGGCGGCGAGCGATCCACTTCGAGCACGAACACCGCATGTCCCGAGCGATCGGCGTAACCCAGTTCGTCGAAGAGCGGTTCGCGCCGGGCGACGGCGCGTCCGGGACCGGAAGCGAGTGCGTGGAACGCGTCCTTGCCTTCGCCGTCGGAGAGGCTCCATCCCGCGTACTGGCTGCCGAGGCACGCGAGCACCGGGTTCGCGCTGTGGACATGCACGTGCGGCCAACCACCGTTCAATCCGTCGCCCGGCACCAGGGTGACCGTGCCGAGGCCACCCATGCAGATCTCGGCGATGCGCCGGCCGGCCTCGAGGCCGCCGGGGACGGCGATGCCGCCGTCGATCAGCGTCGCACCGCCGCGGCTCTTCGAGACACCGAGCCGCAGCGTGGCTGACGCCGCGGTGAGTGCCGCCACCAGCGGCAGGGCGAGCTGATTGAGGCTCGGATAGGGCGCGGCCGCGAGGCCACTATCGTTCATCGGGCAATTCCTTCGGAGGTGACGGCAGGTTGCGCATGCCACGTCGCAAGCTGCTGCCGCATCAGGATGGCACGGCTCTCGAGGGTTTGCTGCACGGCGACCATCGTAGGCCCGGCGGCGCTGACGGACAGGACGGGAGCGCCGGCCTGAACGATGGAGCCCGGGCGAGGCAGGTCGTGGCACCAGGCGGGCCAGGTGACGGCCGCGGGAATCGCGACGGTTCGCTCGGCATACACGACCAGGAGCCCGCGGGAGAGCGACGCCGTCGGGGTCGGCGGACCGTTGCCGATGCGCTCGTCGAAACTGCGTACGTGCCATTGCACCAGGCCGCCCTCGACGTCCGGATCGTAGAGTTCGAAGCTCGCCGTGGGGCGCGGATTGATCTCCAGGACCCGCGCTTGGCCCTGGTCCCAAAGGAAGTCGATGCCGTTCAGCCCGCGCAGGGCCGTGACACGCACCAGTCGGTCCAGGCGCTGCTGCCAGGTCTTGCGTTCGTCGACCGGCAGGGTGGCGCCCGAGATCGCGCCGGCATAGCAGAACGGTGCGCGACCGACGGCGGTGGTGAGGAGGCGATTGAAGCCGAGCACGTGGGCACGCTCGCCATCCGCCAGGAAGGTCACGGACATCGGCATGCCGGCGTGCTCGCACTGGTAGTACGCGTTTGCCGAATGCCTGGCACCGACCGCGCGTCGCACGTGAACGCCCCCTGCGCCGCCGATGCGCTTTTGCAGCCATCCGGCGCGGACCGGAGGCACGGACGTGCTGGTCTCGGGTGTTGGCCAGCCGAGCGCAGCGAGCACCTCGAATGCAATTGCCGGGTCCTTGAGTGCGGCGACGACGCGCGATGGATTGGCCCGCAGTTGCCCACGCGTCGCGATGCGATCGAGCCACTCGGGATGGCGCTCGAACCCGCTGCCGGTGACGATGGTTGCGTTCTCACCGGTCGTTGCCCGACTGAGTGCCGCGAGCACGCGCTTGCCGTCGAGGCCGATGCCGTGTCGCAATCCCGCGTCGAAGACCGGTCCCACCGCGCGAGTGTCAGCATCGCCGAAGGCATCGATCACGATGACGCGCCGCGCAGCTCGCGCCGCAGACTGCGCGAGGGCGCGGCCCGACACCGCGATCACTATCAACGGATCGAGGGAAGGCACCGTTGCGCGACGGCTCAAGCCGCGGCGGCGAGGTCGCGTGCCGCGCGAAACGCATCGCGAAAATCGAGATACCGTGCCTTGTCGCCGGCGCGCATGCTCTCGAACAGCCCGCGTTCGACCTGGTACTTGATGTTGCCGATGGCGAGCGCGCCGATGGCGAGCGCCTTGCCCGACCCGGCGCCGGCCAGCGCGACGCCGTCGTCCATCACGCCGACGCCGGCGATGCCCGCGGGCGGAACGGCGTTCACGTCGGCCGCCACGAGCAACGCCCGCGCCTTTGCGAGCAGGGCGGTGGGCAGCACTTCCGCACCGGCCTTCGCCGCACTGATCACGACCTCCGCCTCCGCCGCGAGTGCACCGAGGTTCGCGTCGTTCGCGAACACCGGTTTGACGACGAAACCGTAGCGCGCCTGCACCAGGTCGGCCGCGGCGTGCGCCCGCGCCAGGCTGGTATGGCTCGCCAGGTCCACGCGCGCTCCCTCCTGAACGGCGAGCGCGGCGGCGACGAGACCCACCGGGCCGGTCCCGCCGAGCACGAGCACACGCCGGTCGGCGAGTCCGCCGCCGTGCGCGCGCTGGAGGTGCTTTTCGACCGCGGCGACGACCGCCGCCGCGGTGGTGAAGGCGCCGCTGGGATCGGCGAACACGGACACTTCGAACGGCGGCACCATCGCCGCGCGTGCGGCATCGAGCATGTCGAGCGCCACGTCGACGTCGCGGCCGCCGATGAAGATGCCGGTGCGGCGCACGCCCTTCGGTCCGCGCGAGAAGATCGCGTCCTGCGTGAGTGCCGCGACGCCGGCAGTGCTCACGCCGGTGTAGGGGACCACGGCATCGAAGCCCGCGTCGTAGGCCATGTTCACGTCGAACGGGCTCGCCTGCGCGGCAGGCGTGAACAGATGGAGGATGTAGGGTTTTTCCATGGTCATGCCTGTCGCGCGATGCCTGGTCGGATCGCGGCGTCGGCGTGTACCTCGAGCCGATGGCCGCAATTGCGACCGCGCGCCACCGCGAACTCGAGCTGCGGCTGATCGGCGAATGCGGCCCGGGCTTCCACCATCAGCGCATGGGCCCGCACTTCGGACTCCAGTACCGCGAAGCCGGTCGGGCCCCACGACGTCTGGCCTACGCCCGCAATGCCGCGAGCCTCCAGCCATGCGAGCACCGAGGCCACCGCCGCGCTGGTGAAGCGGCCGCCCTGGGCGAGCGCGAAATAGTCGCCCACGACGCGCTGGATCTCGCCGACAGCTTCGCCGAAGTGCTTGCAGTCCTGCTCGGCCAAGGCGGGCATCGCGCGCATCAGCACCAGATGCGCAAGGTGCGCAGCCCGCGCCTGCGGGAACGCCTTGAGCCGTTGGAACGCGGCCCGCTCCGCTTCGCCATGCAGGCCTCGCTCGGTGCGATCGAACACCAGCAGTACCCGCCACGCCGAAGGAAACTCGAGCCGCGCGACGACCGGCGGCGTGTCACCTCCCGGTGCGCGCCCGCCGTCGACGACGAAGCCGCCGTGTTCGAAGGCGCCGATGCCGATGCCGGAACGCGCTCCGCGATCGAGACGGCCGGCCAGCGTGGCGGCGGCGGCCTCGATACCGAACAGCGCGCAGAATGCGCGCCCGATCGCGAGTGCCATCTGCGTACCGGAACCCAGACCCACGTGTTCCGGAATCGCGCGCTGGACCTGGAGCCCGACACTGCTGGGCGGATCGTGATCGTCGAGCAGGCGTTGCAGATACCGGAGCCCGCGTTCTCCGCCCGGTCCATCCAGCACGAGGCTGTCGGACCGACGCAATTCGACGACGGTACTCAGGTCTTCCAGCGTCAGGCCGATGCTGCCGAAGCGCCGGCCGAGACTGCCACTCACGTCGATGAAGCCCAGATGCAGCCGCGCCGGCGCCTCCACGAGCACGCGGGCTGGCAGCGAGTCCGGCGCTTCCGGACCCGCGGGAGGCCGGGTCGGTTCGGTCATGTTGTAGAGATCCGGTGACGGACGGCCGCGCTCGGCGACCGCAATAGCCAGTGTGCCATAACGGCGCCACCTTCGAGCGGCTCGCCGCTGTCCCGCGGAAAGCGTTAAGCTCCCCGGACTCAGCCCGCCCTGTCGCCCTCGACGATGTCCATCCGTGAAGCCACTTGCCCGCTCTGCGGTCTGCTCTGCGACGACCTCGGCGTGGAGGTCGACGGGCAGACCGTTCGCGTCGTGCGCGGAGCGTGCGAACGCGGCCGCCTGGGCTTCGAACGTCTCGGCGCTGCCGAGGTCCTGGGCGCGACTGCGCGCGTCGCGGGCCGGAGCAGCTCGCTCGACGCCGCCATCGACGCTGCCGCGGATCTGCTGCGAGGCGCCCGGCGGCCGCTGATCGGCGGCCTCGACGTCGATGTCGCGGGCATGCGCGCGACGCTCGCATTGGCGCGCCGCATCGGCGCCGTCATCGATCATTCGGGCGGGGCGACCAAGTACCGCAATCTGCACGTGCTGCAGGAAGCGGGTGGCGTTTCGACCACGTTCGCGGAGACCCGCAACCGCGCGGATCTCGTGGTGCTGGTCGGCGATGGCTGGCATAGACGTTTTCCCCGGTTCATCGAGCGCATCGTGGCACCTGCTCCGGTGCTTGCCGCTGCGGGAAGCGTGCGCCGAATCGTTACGGTGAACGTGCTCGACGCCGACGCGAAAGCCGCGCTACCCGGTGATGCGTCTTCGCTTCCGCTGAATGCACCGCTCGCGGCATTGCCGACGCTGTTCACGATGCTCGGTGCGTTGGTGGAAGGTCGGCCGGTGGATCCCGCGCGGCTCTCGGGCGTGGCGCCGGAAGCGCTGTCGCGTTGCGCCGAGTGGTTGCGCGAGGCTCGCTATGGCGTGTTCGTCTGGGCCGCCGCGGATCTCGATTGGCCGCACGCCGAGCTTGCCGTGCAGGCCCTCGCGCGATTGATCCGGTCGCTCAACGTGACGACGCGGTTTGCCGGGTTGCCCTTGGCGGGAAACGACGGCGATCTCACGGCCAACGCCGTCCAGACCTGGCAGGCCGGCGTGCCGCTGCCCGCGAGCTACGCCAGCGGGCGGGTGGATTTCGACCCGCATCGATTCGCGCTGCACGAGGTCCTCTCGCGCGGCGAAGTCGATGCGCTGCTCTGGGTGTCCAGCCTCGGCGGTGCAAATCCACCCGCGGTCGACGGACTGCCGCGGATCGTGCTCGGCCGGGCCGACACGCAACTGGAACCGGAGCCCGAAGTCTTCGTTCCCGTGGCCACACCCGGCGTGGATGCGGCCGGCCACCTGCTGCGGGGCGACAAGGTCGTGACGCTGCGGTTGCCGCAGCTGCGCGAAGGGGGCCCGCCGCCGGTGGCGCAGGTCATCGAAGCGCTGAGCGCCCGACTCGGATGAGCCGATGCTGATCAAGCTCGCCGGCACGCGCGTGATCGATCCGACCCATCGGGTGGACGACGTCGTGCGCGATCTCTACGTGCGCGACGGCCGCATCGTGGATGCGCCACGCGAGGGCGAGCGCATCGAGCGCACCTGGGATGCCGCTGGAACCATCGCCATGGCCGGCGCCATCGATCTGCATACCCATATCGGCGGCGGCAAGGTGAACATCGCCCGGGCGATGTTGCCCGAGCTGGGTCGCCGGCAGGTGCTGGCCGGCAACGAGGTTTGCGGCGCATGCACCGCGGGCCCGGCGCCGTCCACGCTCGCGACCGGGTATCGCTATGCCGCCATGGGATACACGGCGTGCTTCGAACCTGCGATGCTGCCGGTGAACGCGCGCCAGGCCCACATGGAGATGGGCGACACGCCGATCGTGGACAAGGGCGCGTATGCGCTGCTGGGAAACGACGATTTCTTCCTGCAGCAGCTGGCCGACGGCGTCGATCCGCGCGAGATCGACGACTACGTCGCCTGGACGCTGCACGCGACCCAGGCGATCGGCATCAAGGTGGTGAACGCCGGCGGCATCAGCGCGTTCAAGTTCAACCAGCGCAAGCTCGACGTGGACGAAGCCCACTCGCACTACGGCGTGACGCCGCGGCAGATCGTCCGCGAGCTGGCGCGGGCGGTCTACGACCTGGGCATTCCGCATCCGCTGCACGTGCATGCAAGCAACCTCGGCGTGCCGGGCAACGTCGACAGCACGCTCGCGACGATCGAGGCGGCCGAGGGCCTGCCGATCCATCTCACGCACCTGCAGTTCCACAGCTACGGCACCGAAGGCGATCGCAAGTTCTCCTCCGCCGCGTCGAGGATCGCCGAGGCGGTCAATGCGGCGCCGAACGTGAGCGTGGACGTGGGCCAGATCCTGTTCGGCCAGACCGTCACCGCGTCCGGGGACAGCATGTTGCAGTATCGGAACGCGCGCCATGGTCGCCCGGCCAAGTGGGTCGTGATGGACATCGAATGCGATGCGGGGTGCGGCGTCGTTCCGTTCCGCTACCGCGACCGCGATTTCGTGAACGCGCTCCAGTGGGCCATCGGGCTCGAGTTGTTCCTGATGATCCGCGATCCGTGGCGCGTGTTTCTCACCACCGACCATCCCAACGGCGGACCGTTCACGAGCTACCCGCATCTGATCAAGTTGCTGATGAATCGCAGCTTCCGCACGGATGTGCTCGCGTCGATCAACCCGGATGCGGCGGCCATGAGTACGCTCGGCAGTCTCGATCGGGAGTATTCGCTGTACGAGATCGCGATCATGACGCGTGCGGCGCCCGCGCGCATTCTCGGACTGGAGGACCAGGGGCACCTGGGTGCCGGAGCGGCCGGCAACATCGTGATCTACGAGCCTCATGACGATCCCGAAATCATGTTTGCCGCACCCCGCTGGGTGTTCAAGGAGGGCGAACTGGTGGCCGAGCGGGGCGAGGTGAAGGCGGTGGTGCGGGGCAATCTTCACGTCGTCAAGCCGGCGTTCGACCGCGGGATCGAGCGCAAGCTCGGTGCGTGGTTCGAGCGTTACCACACGCAGTCGCTGGCGAGCTTCAAGGTCGGCGACGACGAAGTGTGCGAATGCGGGCACGCACCCAGGTTGGTGCGCCATGCCTGCCTAATGCGCTGAGATGAACACTGCACTGACGGTCGAAGGCATCCCCGTCGAAGACACCTTCGCCGAAGCCTTCGGCATGAGGGCGACACGTCTCGTGATCACGGCGGAGACGCGCGCGTGGGCACGCCATGCGGCTGTCGCCGCCACGGGATTCGCCACTTCCGTCATCGCCTGCGGCTGCGAGGCCGGCATCGAGCGCGAACTGAGCCCGCGCGAAACGCCGGACGGCCGCCCGGGCATCGCGATCCTCATCTTCGCGATGTCCTCCAAGGATCTGCAGAAGCACCTCGAGCGCCGGGCAGGCCAATGCGTCCTGACGTGTCCCACGACCGCCGCTTACAACGGCGTGCCGGCGGAAGTCGCCCACGAGTGGCTGCAACTCGGCGGCGCGCTGCGCTGGTTCGGCGACGGCTGGCAGATCTCGAAGCTGATCGGCGGCAAGCGTTACTGGCGTATCCCCGTGATGGACGGCGAGTTCGTATGCGAGGAGAAGGCCGGGCTGGTGAAGGGCATCGGCGGTGGCAATTTCCTGATCCTTGCCGCGGACAGTGCGGCCGCGCTGGTGGCGGCGGAACGTTCGATCGTCGCCATGCGCAAGGTGCGCAACGTGGTCATGCCTTTTCCGGGTGGCGTGGTGCGCTCGGGCTCGAAGGTCGGTTCGAAGTACAAGACGCTGATCGCGTCGACCAACGATGCGTATTGCCCGACATTGGTGGGCCTCACGCATTCCGCGCTCGGACCGTCCGTCGGTGCGGTGCTGGAGATCGTGATCGACGGCTTCGACGCCGAGAGCATCTCGAAAGCGATGCGCGAGGGCATCTTCGCGGCATGTCGCGGCGGCGCGGCCACCGGCGTGCTCGGCATCACGGCGGGCAACTACGGCGGCAAGCTCGGGCCGCACCATTTCCACCTGAGAGATGTGGTGGCGCCATGAGTGCGCTTACGTTGAATTGCAAGGCCCGGCCGCCGAGCACCGTGGACGTGTCGAGCCTCAGGCCGAGCGTGCTGGTGGGCAAGACGCGCCGGGAGATCGCCCGGCTGGTTCTGCCGGGCTGGAACCAGACGTTCGAGGTGGGCGAGTTGTTCTCGTTGCGCGGCGATGATGCGAGCCGAGTGATCATCGATGGCGCCGAGGGCCGGTTCATCCGGGCAGGGGCTGAACTCGACGGCGGCGAGCTGACGGTCACAGGCGAGGCCGGCGACTACGTGGGCGAAGGCATGCGCGGCGGATCGATCGCGGTGCGCGGAAGCGCGGGTGCTTTCCTCGGCGCCGGCATGGCGGCCGGCCGGATCGAAGTGTCCGGCAGCACCGGGGCCTTTGCAGGGTCGGGCCGTGCGGGCGAATTGCACGGCATGCGCGGTGGCGTCATCGTCGTTCGTGGAAACGCTGGTGACCGTGCGGGCGATCGGATGCGACGCGGTGCTCTGCTGGTGGAGGGCGATGGCGGCGACTACTGCGCGGCGCGCATGCTGGCCGGCACCATCGTCGTGCTCGGGCAGCTCGGAGCCTTGCCGGGCTACCTGATGCGTCGCGGCACGCTCCTGCTGGATCAGCCTGGGTCGGCTTTGCCTCCCACGTTCAATCCCGGCGGCCGGCACGACCTGCTGGCCATCCGCCTGCTGCTCGAATCGTTCTCCGGCTACGGCAAGCGGTTCAAGGACTTCGCCCGCTACGGGCCCTTCTCCCGCTGGCTCGGCGATCTGGGCTGCGACGGGAAGGGCGAGATACTGGTCGCGAGGGACTAGCAGACTGCTGGCCGCTAGCTCCGCTTGCGCCGCGTTTCGTAGCCGACCACGCAATCGCGGTGCGCCTCGAGCTTCGCGATGGTGAGATGCAGGCCCTGTACCTGGGGGTAACCGAAACAGAGCTCGACGATGCGCTCCGCCAGGGTCTCGAGCAGATTGATGTGGCCAGCGCCGACGATGTCGAGGATGCCCTGGCGCAATCCGTCGTAGTCGAGCACTTCCTCGAGACGATCGTGCCATTCGAAGGGCGGCTGGAGATAGACGCACAGGTTGAAGCTGAGCGGCTGCGTGCGGCCCTTTTCCTGCGGATACACGCCGATCCGCGCCGGCACCACGAGGTCGCGGATGAACAGCGCGCGCACGTCGCGTTCGTCTTCGCTTTTCCACACCAGGGGATGGAGGTGGAGCAGGGGTTCGTTCATGTCCATGGCGCGTCGCTGCTTCCGGGGTGATACGGCGTGAGGCGGATGCTACACCACGGGGCGTTCGGGTAAAGTGGGGCCGTCTCCCGTGAGCAGGAGTGAACGCCATGGAACGAAACCCGCAGGAACCCTATCCCGAGCCCGAGATCAAGGCGCGCCTGGAACGTGACCTGCCCAAGTGGTATTTCGAGGACGGCTGGATCCGTCGCAAGTACCGCACCGAAGGCTGGAAGGGCACGCTGATGGTGGTCAACACCGTCGGTCACCTGGCCGAGGCGGCCTGGCATCATCCCGATCTCACCGTGTCCTACGCCTTCGTGATCGTGAAGCTGCAGAGCCACGACGCGAAGGGCATCACCGATCGCGATTTCGAGCTGGCGAAGAAAATCGAGGAAGTGGTGCACTGGCAGCCGGGCAAGGCCGGCGGGGCGCTCACCGGCACGCCGGCCGACGACCAGCGCTTCCGCTACGTGAAGTACGACTACTAGAGACGAATGGACCGTCCGGACCGACCGCGGCTCGCCTGGGGACTCACCGGCTCCGGCCATTTCCTGCGCGAATGCCTCGCGCTCGCGAACGAGATCCCCGACGTGGACCTGTTCCTCTCGCGCGCGGGCGAGGAAGTGCTGCACATGTACGGCCATCCGCTGACGGGCCTGCGCGAGGGTTTCCGCATCTTCCGCGACAACACGGCGAGCGCGGCGCCGGTCGGCTTGTTCTATCACGGGCACTATCACACGGTGGTCATCGCGCCGGCAACGTCCAACACCGTCGCGAAGTGCGTGGCGGGCATCTCCGACACGCTGCCGACCAACATCTTCGCGCAAGCCGGCAAGTGCCGGATCCCGTCGATCGTGTTCGCCTGCGATACGGCGCCGCAGATGGAAACCGAGTCGCCGGGCGACTGGGTGACGGTATACCCGCGCCCGGTGGACCTCGAGAACACCCGCCGCCTCCAGGGCTTCGATCGGGTGTCGGTGGTGGAGACCTTCGAGGCGTTGCGCATGGCCATCGAGCGGCGCATCGCGCAGGTGGAGCGCGACGCCGACGTCGGTTCGCTCCTGTCCGCGAAGTAGCGCACCGGTGTCGATGGCAGCGCCCGCCGGCGAGCGCATCCTGTTCCTCACCGGGAAGCTCGCGGAGAAGAGCTTGCGGCGTGTGCTCGAATCCATGGCGCCGGCCCCGTTCGATTGGGAGGTGCGGGACCTGGGCCTGAGCGTCGCTGCGCTGATGACGGCGGACATGATCGAGCGGCGGCTGCCGGAGGCGCCCGGCATCGACCGGATCGTCGTACCCGGGCGCTGCCGGGGTGACCTGGACCAGGTCGCGTCCCGCCTTGGCGTGCCGGTGGGGCGCGGGCCCGAGGAACTGGTGGATCTGCCGAAGTTCTTCGGCAAGGCGGCCGCGGTGCGCGATCTCGGTCGCTACGAGGCGAAGCTGTTCGTGGAGATCGTCGATGCTCCGCAGCTCACCGTGGAGGGCATCGTCGCGAGGGCGCTCGAGTACGCGGCCCAGGGCGCTGACGTGATCGACCTCGGGTGCCTGCCTGCGACGCCGTTCCCGCATCTGGAAGAAGCGGTCACGCACCTCAAGTCGCTCGGACTCGCGGTGAGCGTCGATTCGGTCGAGTCCGAAGAATTGCTGCGGGGTGGCAAGGCGGGCGCCGACTACCTGTTGAGCCTGCGCGAGGACACGCTCTGGATCGCCGGAGAGGTGGCCGCGACGCCGATTCTCATCCCGAGCGAGCCGGGCGATCTTGCCTCGCTGGAGCGTGCCATGGACACGCTCGATCGTGCCGGCCGCCGCTATCTGGCCGATCCGATTCTCGACCCGATCCACTTCGGCTTCGCCGATTCCATCGCGCGCTACCACACGCTGCGCAAGGCGCGTCCCGCTGCGAATCTCATGATGGGCATCGGCAACGTGACCGAACTCACGCACGCCGACACGATGGGCATGAACGCGCTGCTGTTCGGCATCGTGTCGGAGTTGCGCATCGACGCCGTGCTGGCGGTGCAGGTGAGCGAGCATGCGCGATCGGTGGTGCGGGAGGCTGATGCCGCGCGCAGGATCATGTTCGCCGCACGGGAGGAGGGTGCATTGCCCAAGGACTTCTCCGGCGCGCTCATGGCGTTGCACGAGAAGCGTCCGTTCGCGCAGAGTGCGTCGGATATCGCCGAGCTCGCTGCGGCGGTGCGGGATCCGAACTACCGGATCATGACTGCCGAGGACGGCGTGCACGCGTTCAATCGCGACGGGCGCCGGGTGGCTGTGGATCCCTTCGCGTTCTGGCCGCTGCCCGGCGTCGAGGAAGACGCCGCCCATGCGTTCTACCTGGGCGTGGAACTCGCACGCGCGCAGGTGGCGTGGCAACTGGGCAAGCGCTACGTGCAGGACGAAGAACTCGCGTGGGGTACGGCCGTGGCGCCGCGCGTGGACGATCTGCTCGTGCAGAAGGCGCCCGGTACCACGCTCGCGCATCGGCGCCGCAAACGATCGTGATCTGGGAAACCGTCGTCACGACCCGGGCACCGGATGGCCGCGTGCACATCGCGCCCATGGGCATCCGCATCGAAGGCGGGCAGGTCGTGCTCGCGCCGTTCCGGCCTTCGACCACGCTGGACAACGTGCTCGCCACCGGCGCTGCCGTGGTGAACATGACCGACGACGTGCGCATTTTCGCGGGCTGCCTCACCGGACGCCGCGACTGGCCTACGGTGCCGTGCGAGCAGGTGTCGTGCGTGCGCCTTGCGGAACCGGTCGCGCATCGTGAGCTCCGCCTCGCACGGATCGAGGAGGACGCCGTGCGCCCGCGGCTGCTGTGCGACGTCGTGCTCGAACGCACGCATCGGCCGTTCCTCGGGTTCAACCGCGCCCAGGCGGCGGTGGTCGAGGCGGCCATCCTGGTGAGCCGTCTCGCCATGCTGCCGGCCGCGAAAATCGACGCGGAACTCGCCTACCTCGCCATCGCGATCGAGAAGACTGCCGGGCCGGCGGAGCGCGAGGCCTGGGGCTGGCTGATCGAGCGGGTGAGGCAGTTCCGCAGCGAAGCTCGTCACGAAAAAATCTGACGTTTCGTTCGCCGACGAGCGGCATGCACTGCTCTGGGAATCGACTTGACCGCACCCGGAAATCTTCCTGCCTCCGGACCCTTTCGAGAGCTGCATGCGGCGACGCAACATTATGAATGATTGGACAAATGTGCCTTGTCCCGCGTTGACCCGGGCACCCCGTTGTGCTTAGATGAAATCGTCCCTGCCTGGGAAGTAAATCTGCTGTTGCGTGGCTCTCGAAGTCGGTGATCGATGCTCGTCATGCCCGGCTTTGCGGTGACCATCCTCGAGGTGGCATCGGTGGAGCAAGAACCGGGGGCAGTAACGTTGCTGAAAGGTGGCGGCCCGTTTTACTGGGCTGCTGCGTTATTCACATACGGAAACATCTCGGGAGGAGTGACGCAATGAAGTGCAAATTGAGACAGGTATTGGTGCCGCTCGCGCTGGCAGCGACCCCCTTGTTCGCTTATGCGAACTCGGACGTCGAGAAGCTCACCGCAGACCCTAAGAACTGGGCGATGCAGGCGGGCGACATGTACAACCAGCGCTATAGCAAGCTGAAGCAGGTCAACGACAGCAACGTGAACAAGCTGCAGGTCGCGTGGATGTTCTCCACCGGCGTGCTGCGCGGCCACGAAGGCTCGCCGCTGGTGGTGGGTGACATGATGTACATCCACTCGCCGTTCCCGAACAAGGTCTTCGCCATGGACCTCAACACCAACAAGATCGTGTGGAAGTACGAGCCGAAGCAGGATCCGGCCGTCATTCCGCAGATGTGTTGCGATACGGTCAATCGCGGGCTCGCCTACGCCGAAGGCAAGTTGGTCCTGCAGCAGGCCGACAGCACCCTGGTCGCGTTCGATGCCAAGACCGGCAAGGTGGTGTGGTCGGTGAAGAACGGCGATCCGAAGCTCGGAGCCGTCAACACCAACGCGCCGCACATCTTCAAGGACAAGGTCATCACCGGCATCAGCGGCGGGGAGTGGGGCGTGCGCGGTTTCATCGCGGCCTACAACCTGAAGGACGGCTCGCCCGCCTGGAAGGGCTACAGCGTCGGTCCCGACAACGAAATGCTGGTCGATCCGAACACCACGACCACGTGGGCGGACGGCAAGGTCACGCCGGTCGGAGCGAATTCCTCGCTCAAGACCTGGAAGGAGGACCAGTGGAAGATCGGCGGCGGCACCACGTGGGGCTGGTACAGCTACGACAAGGCGCTCAACCTGATGTACTACGGCACGGGCAATCCGAGCACGTGGAATCCGGCGCAGCGTCCCGGCGACAACCGGTGGTCCATGAGCATCTGGGCGCGTGACGTCGACACGGGCAAGGTGAAGTGGGTCTATCAGATGACGCCGTACGACGAGTGGGACTTCGACGGCATCAACGAGATGATCCTCGCCGACATCAACGTGAAGGGCAAGCCGACCAAGGCGCTGGTGCACTTCGACCGCAACGGCTTCGGCTACACGCTCGATCGTACCAACGGCGCCCTGCTGGTGGCCGAGAAGTACGACCCGAAGGTGAACTGGGCCACGCACGTCGACATGAAGTCCGGTCGCCCGCAGGTGGTCGCGAAGTACAGCACCGCGCAGAACGGTCCCGACGTCAACACCAAGGGCGTTTGTCCCGCGGCGCTCGGCAGCAAGGACCAGCAGCCGGCCGCCTACTCGCCCGACACGAAGCTGTTCTACGTGCCGACCAACCACGTGTGCATGGACTACGAGCCGTTCGCGGTCGAGTACACGGCGGGCCAGCCGTACGTGGGTGCGACGCTGTCGATGTACCCGGCGCCCGGCAGCCACGGCGGCATGGGTAACTTCATCGCCTGGGACGCGGGCACTGGCAAGATCGTCTATTCCATCCCCGAGAAGTTCTCGGTCTGGAGCGGCGCGATGGCCACGGCCGGCAATCTGGTGTTCTACGGAACGCTCGAGGGCTACATCAAGGCGATCCGCCAGAGCGACGGCAAGGAGCTGTGGAAGTTCAAGACGCCCTCCGGAATCATCGGCAACGTCTTCACCTATGAGCACAAGGGCAAGCAGTACGTGGGCGTCTACTCGGGCATCGGCGGCTGGGCCGGCATCGGCATGGCGGCAGGTCTCGAGAAGGACACCGACGGCCTCGGCGCCGTGGGCGGCTATCGCGAGCTGAACTCGTACACGGACCTGGGCGGGTCGCTCACCGTGTTCGCGATTCCCAGCGGCAACTGACGGCTCGATCCTTCGCGAATCGTCATCGCAGATGGCATCCCGCAAGCGGTGCGGGATGCCATTTTTTCCCATGCACGAAGGAGCATCGAATGCATCGAGTGATACTCGCGGCCGCGATCTGCTGCGCCGCTGCCACGGGAGCCCAAGCGGAAGACAACGCGGGCACCGTCAAGAATGATCTGTACACGGTGGTTGACGGCTACAAGGTCGACGCCAACACCATGAAGGGGTTTCGCACCTGGCGCCAGGCCGCCTGTGACCGCTGTCACGGCGCCAACCAGGAGGGCCTGGTCGGGCCGTCGCTGATCAGCAGCCTCAAGGTACTCACCAAGGACGAGTTCAAGCTGACCGTCACCGAAGGTCGGCTCGAGAAGGGCATGGTCTCGTTCAAGACGAGCAAGGCCGTGATGGACAATCTCGACCAGCTCTATGCCTATCTCAAGGGTCGTTCCGACGGTGCCATCACCCGCGCCAAGGTCGAGGAGCTGAAAGAGTGAGTTCCGGGGTGTTGACTCGTGTCCTCCGCGCGTCGATGTGCGGCACGCTGCTGCTGTTCGGCAGCGTCGTGCAGGCCGAGGACGCGGTGGAACGCAAGGCGTTCCGGGTCTGCAGCGATCCTGGCAATCTGCCGTTCTCGAACGAAGCGGGCGAAGGCTTCGAGAACAAGATCGCGGAACTGCTGGCGGCGAGCATCGGCCTGCCGCTCCAGTACTACTACTACCCGCAGCGGATCAACTTCGTCCGCAACACGTTGCGCTTCAAGCTGCCCTCCGAGGACTATCGGTGCGACGTCATCATCGGCGTGCCGGTCGGCTTCGAGCAGGTGGCCGCCACGGGCGCCTACTTCCGCTCGACCTATGCGCTCGTGTACGCGAAGGGGCGCAAGCTCGACGGGGTGCAATCGGCCGAAGACCTGCTGGCACTCGGCGACAAGCTGAAGTCGATCCGGATCGGTGTGTACGACCGCTCGCCGGCCACGGCATGGATCGCACGCCATGGCCTGGTGGACTCGGGCGTGCCCTATCGCATGCTCAACGCCCGGCCCGATTCCTATCCAGGCGAGATCCTCGAGAAGGATCTCGTCGCGGGTGAGATCGACGCGGCCATCGTCTGGGGCCCGGTCGCGGGCTTCTCCGCCCGGCGCGTGACCGGAGCCGAGCTGGTCGTGGTTCCGCTCAAGTCCGAGCCCGGGGTCAAGTTCGATTTCGCCGTGGCCATGGGCGTTCGGTTCGGCGAAGCGGCGTGGAAGCAGAAGGTCGAAACCCTCATGGCCCAGAATCAGGCACAGATACTGCAGATATTGCGGGAGTATCGTGTGCCTCTGGTGGATGAGAATGGAAACCCCGTGCCCTGAATGGCTTCAACCGTGCCTAACCGTCGAGCCGAATGGCGAGCGAGCCGCCCTGTCCCTGGTCGGGGTGGCGAGACGCCGGGGCGCCCGCTTTCCGGTCGCCTTCCTGGGGCTGGCGCTCGTTTTCTGTGCGCCCCCGGCGCGGGCGGATGCGCTGACGCTGCGTGCGACGATGCAGAAGCTCGCGCCCAGCGTGGTGCGGATCGAGGCCGCGCGCGGCGATCACGGACGCAACGGCATGGGCAGCGGGGTCGTGGTCGCGCCGAATCGCGTCGTCACGAACTGCCACGTGGTTCGCAATGCCGTGAGCGTGGGCGTGCTGTCGAATGCCCAGCGCTGGGAGGCCACCGCGTTGCAGGCGCATCCGCAGCACGACGTGTGCATCCTGACCGTACCGGGCCTCGGTCTTCCGCCGGTGGGCCTCGCGGCCACCGATTCGCTCCGGACCGGGAAGTCGGTGCTGGCGCTGGGCTACAGCGGTGGATTCGGCTTGTCTCCCTCCACTGGAGAGATCGCAGCGACGCACGCCTTCGACGGCGCTCACGTCGTGCAGAGCGATGCGGGCTTCAGCTCGGGTGCGAGCGGTGGCGGCTTGTTCGACGAGTCGGGGCAACTGCTCGGGCTGCTCACGTTCCGCCTGCCGGCCCGGGGTGCCTACTTCTTCTCCGTGCCCGTGGAATGGGTGAAGCTCGCGGCTGCGGCAGAGGTCACCGATATCGCGCCGATCGTCGGCGTGACGTCGTTCTGGGAAGGACGGCCGAACGAGCTGCCGTACTTCCTGCAGGCCACGACGCTCGAGGCGGCGGGCAACGTGCCCGGCCTGCTGGAACTCACCGCGCTCTGGCTCGAGGAAGAGCCGCAGAACGCACAGGCGCAGGCCTTTCGCCAGCGTGCCCTATTGCCGAAGGACTGAACCGGTGTCCGCATGAATAGATCGATCCTCTGCTTCCTGCTGGCGATGGCGGCGGTCCTGCCGGCACGCGCGAACGATTTCCCCACCGTCGACCGGGTCGAGTTCGTCGAAGCCTGCATGCGCGATCGCCAGGGCATGCGCCAGGAGTTCCTGTACAAATGTTCCTGCGCCATCGACGCGCTGGCTGGCAAGGTCGGCTATCCGGAGTACGTCGAACTGCTCACTGCGTCGCGGGCGATCACCATCGCAGGAGAGAGGGGCGCCGTGGTGCGCGAAGCCGCGGACGCCCAGGCGATGGCCAAGCGCTTCCGCTCCCTGGAGGACTGGGCGAAGAAGCAGTGCTTCCTCGACTGAAATTCCGGTCGGGATCATACTGAATCCGGCGCCGGTTCTGCCTGCGCCGAGAGGAGGAGACGGCAGCATGCGTCATGGGGTCGCGGTCACGCTGTGCCTTGCCGGAAGTCTGTGGGCCATGGGTGGTGCACGGGCCGACGAGGCTGCGGATACCGACATCTGGGCCAAGGTGCGCGCCAGCCTGTTCGCGGATCGTCCCATTCGCGAACCCGCGGACGACATCGTGCGCCTGCGTATGCCTGGACGCGCCGCCGACGCCGCGGTCGTGCCGCTCGCGGTGAGCGTCGGAGCGCCGCAATCCGACGACCGTTTCGTCCAGGCCCTCTACATCGTCATCGATCGAAACCCTTCGCCCATTGCCGCCATCTTCCGCTTTACCCCGGACAGCGGCCGCGCCGACATCGAGACGCGCGTGCGTATCGAGGACTACACGCACGTGCGCGCGATCGCGGAACTCAACACGGGGGAATTGTTCGCGGCCACGCGCTACGTCAAGGCGGCGGGCGGTTGCTCGGCCCCGGCGGCGAAGGGCGACGCATCGGCGAAACTCGGGCGCATGCGCCTAGTGCTCGAAGACGAAGTGGTGTCGGGGGAGCCGGCGGTGGCACGCCTGTCGGTCATGCATCCGAATCATTCGGGCCTCGCGATGGACCAGTTCACGCGCCACTACACGCCGGCGTGGTACGTCCGCACGATCCAGGTGAGCTACGCGGGCAAGCCCGTGATGACGGCCGACGTCGACTTCTCCATCAGCGAGAATCCGAGCCTGCGCTTCCACTTCATCGCGCGCGAGGCGGGCGAACTGAAGGCGCAGGTGGTGGATACCAGGGACCTCACCTTCGAGACCGTGCTCGACCTGACTCCGCTCGGGGCGAGCAGGGCTGCGGCGGAGGTGTCTCGTTGATGTGGGCAGGGAAGGTTTTTTCTTCTAGACCACGATGGGCCGCGTGATGTCGGTCGTTCCGAGCGTCGCCGCCAGCAACCGATCTAGCTGATCGCTCGCTCCGGCGGGCAACGCGCCGCCTGGATGGCGGACCGTGGCCGTACTCAGCAGCCCGCGCCGGCGGAGGATTTCCTTGCGCACCGCCACGCCAGGTTGCTGTTCGAACACGATCAGCGGCAGGAAGCGTGCGTAGATGGCGCGTGCACGAACCCAGTCCTGCTCGCGCGCTGCCTTCACCATCGCACTCAACGCTTCCGGAAACGCGAAGCCGGTGTTGAATCCGTCGCTGCCGGCTTCCAGATCGAACAGTCCGTAGAGGGCACCGAGCCCCGTGAGCACGCGCACCCTGCGCTCCGTCATGCCGGCGATCAGCGCGCGTACCTTGGGTGCGGTCGGCACGGCTTCCTCCTTGATCGCGATCACACGAGGGACTTCGCGCACGATCTTCAGCATGAGCGCGGCCGGCATGTGGACAGCGGTGGAGGCGGGGTGGTCCTGGAGCACGACCGGCAGCCGCGCCTTGTCACCGACACGCCGGAAGTAGTCGAACACACGATCGTCGTTCGGCACCGGTTCTGCCGTGGGAGCGATCATCACCGCCGTCGCGCCGAGGTCGGCCGCCATCGCCACGAGGTCGATCGTCGCCTGCGTACCCGCGTGGCTCGCACCGACGATGACCGGTACGCGACCGCCTGCCGCGGCGACGGCGGTGCGGATCGCGGCTTCACGATCCCGGTCGCCGAGCCGGTTCGACTCGCCCAGGACGCCGAGCACGGTCACCCCGTCGGTCCGCGCGTCGATCATGAAGCGCACGAGGCGATCGAGCGATTCGGGATCGAGCGATTGGTCTTCGCGGAACGGGGTCGCGAGGATCGGGATGACACCTTGCAGGTCGAGGGACGTGGCGGTCATGGGCGCTCCGAGTGCGGCGAGGCGCGAATTCTCGCCAGTGAGCCGCCCGCTGTAAACGCTCGTCTACAATGGCGGGCACAACAACAACCGGTCGCAGGGGAGGAAGTTCATGGAAATGCCCGTCAATGCATTCAAGCGTGGGCTCAAGGAAGGTCGCAAACAGGCCGGCTGCTGGCTGAGCCTGGCGAGCCACACCGCGGCGGAGATCTGTGCGGGAGCGGGGTTCGACTGGGTGCTCGTCGACATGGAGCACGCGCCGAGCGATCTCGCCAACGTGCACCAGCAATTGCAGGCGGTGGCGCCGTATCCGGTTTCCGCCATGGTGCGGCCGCCCTGGAACGACACGGTGGTGATCAAGCGCCTGCTCGATGTCGGCGTGCAGACGCTGTTGTTGCCCTATGTGCAGAACGCCGACGAGGCGCGCCGCGCCGTGGCAGCCGTGCGCTATCCGCCGCACGGTGTCCGTGGCGTTTCCACCAGTTCGCGCGCCAACCGATACGGCCGCGTGAAGGACTATTTCACCCGGGTGCACGACGAGATCTGCCTGCTCGTGCAGATCGAGTCGCCTTCGGCCCTCGCGCAGATCGAGGCGATCGCCGCGATCGACGGCATCGACGGCTTGTTCATCGGTCCGCAGGATCTCGCCGCCGGATTCGGCCATCTCAACAACCCGGCGCATCCGGAAGTGCAAGCCGCGATCGCCGACGGACTCACGCGGATGAAGAAGGCCGGCAAGGGTGCGGGAATCCTCGCATTCGCCGAAGCCGATGCGAAGCGCTGGTTCGATCACGGCGCGGATTTCGTCGCCGTGACCTCCGACCAGTTCCTGCTGACGAAGGAGTCGAGTGCGGTGGCCGGGAGATTCCGCGCCTAGCCTCCGAACTACCACGGCGATGTCTGGACTGTCCTGTCGGCGTCCAGCGGCGACTCGCCTGGCCGTCGATCCCCGAGGCTAAAGCCTCGGGGCCCCTCGCCGGGTGGCTCGCACCGCTAGAACCCGACCCCGACGCCAATCCGGAACACCCAGGGACTCGAGTACGGCGAGGGCGACTGGCTTCCGTAGCTGAAGTTGTAGAGCGCCGTCGCGAAGGCGCTCACGTTGGGGGAGATCGGATAGGAAACGCCGCCGCCCGCGAAGAGACTCGTCGCGTCGGTGCGCGCGGTGGTGAGGTTCGTCCGGATGTATTCGTAGCTCAATTGCTCCAGCTCGGCCTGCACGAAGAACGGCCCTTTGATCGTGTAGCGGCCGAAGACGCTGGCACCGTAGTCGTTGGTGGTGAGATCGCGGCCGTAGCGATCGTCGCTGCGGTAGCGATAGATCAGGCTGCCGCCGACCGACAGGCGATCGTCGACCCGGTAGCCCACCAGGGGCGAGATGGAGAAGTACGTGGTGTCGCCGAAGCCGAGGCCGATGCCGCCACCGTAGAACCAGCGGCCGGAACTCGATCCAACGGACGCCTGGCTCCAGGCCGTCGAGGGGATGGCGCCGAGGGCGCAGAACGCCAAGGCAGCGATTCGGATGGGGCGGGACATGGACGGCTCCGGGTCGAGGGGGTAGGCCCGATTGTATCGCCGTCCTCTCCGGCGGCCGCGGTTGCCCAATGGAGGGCGGTACGCTCCGCCCCTGTCGCAATCGACGCACGGCTCTGGTGCATTCTGCGAAATGCGCACCGCGTCCGGGCATGCGTTGACAGGGCAAGCGCCCGCATCAAAGAATGGCTCAAGGTCGACGTACGCGATGCGTCGGCCCGTCCCGCGATGCGGACGGGGAAGGGGATTCCCCAGTGGATCGATCATCGGAAAAGAACCGGAGACCAGCCATGAAGCGGACTCTCACGTCTGTCGCTGTTGTGTGCGCTTTCCTGACCGCGGGACCTGCCGCGATCGCGGACGAACTGAAGGATCTCCCGTCCGGCGCGAAGCCGCTGGGGGGTGAACAGCACACGATCGCGACGCTCTCGAAGCCCTATCCCAAGCGCGTCTACGTGCTCGAGCCGATCTTCCCGGCGTTCGTCGCCGGCAAGGTGTGGGTGATCAACGGCGAGAAGCAGGACATCGAGGCCGTGATGAGCGCCGGCTACGCGCCGAACTTCGCCATCGCGCCCGATCACTCGCAGCTCTACCTGTTCGACACCTACTGGTCGAAGGGCTACCGCGGCACACGCAGCGACGTGATCAGCTTCTACGATTCCTTGAACCTCACGATCAACATCGACGTCGACCTGCCCAAGGGCCGGTTTCTGGTGGTGCCGAAGAAGCAGAATGCGGACGTGACGCCCGACGGGCGCTACCTGCTTTCCTACAATCTCGCGCCGGCCACGACCGTGAGCGTGGTGGACACGAAGGAGCGCAAGTACAAGGGCGAAGTGGAGATCCCCGGCTGCGGCCTCATCTTCCCCTCGGCCGGCAACCGCTTCTCGTCGGTATGTTCGGACGGCACGCTCGCCACCGCGGTGTGGGATGCCAACCTCAAGGCGAAGGTCACGCGGGACGGGCCGTTCTTCGATTCGGAGAACGACCCGGTGTTCGAGCATGCCGGCTTCGACAAGAAGGGTGGCCGGGTCTATTTCGTCACCTATGACGGCAACGTCGTCCCGGTGGACATCTCCAAGGACAAGCCGGTGTTCGGAGCCAAATGGTCGCTGCTGACCGACGCCGACAAGGCCGAGGGCTGGCGACCGGGAGGTTGGCAGCTGGCCGCGTTGCACAAGGCGACGCAGAAACTGTTCGTGCTGATGCACAAGGGCCCGAAGTGGACGCACAAGCAGGCCGGCGAAGAGGTCTGGGTGTTCGACGCCAAGGCCGGCAAGCCGGTGACTCGGATCAAGCTGAAGGAGCATGCGATCTCCATCACCGTGTCCCAGGACGCCGAGCCGTATCTGTTCACGCAGACCGAGAAGCCCAGCCTCATCACCTACAACGTGAAGGACGGGTCCGAAGTCGGGGAGATGGACTTCGGCATCTCGCCCTACGTGCTGTACGTGGACGGCGATTGATCGCCAGCCAGGGCATGCCGGCATGACCATCGATCCTGTTCTGCAACTCGCCGCGGCACTGACGCTCGCCCTCGTATTCGGCGGCGGCGCTGCCAGCAAGCTGACGGCCTGGGCCGAGCTCGAGGGCGTCGTCGGCAACTTCCGGGTCCTGCCACGGACTCTGGTGCCTGTCGTGAGCTGGACGTTGCCGCCGGTGGAGCTGCTGCTCGCCGTACTGGTCATGATTCCGGCAACCCGTCCGCTGGCCGCGATCGGCATGGGTGCGCTGCTCGCCGTGTTCGCCGCGGCCATCGCGCTCAACATCGCGCGGGGCAGGACCGGGATCGACTGCGGCTGCTTCCGCTCCTCGCTCAAGCAGAACCTGTCCTGGTGGCTCGTGCTGCGCAACGTGTTGCTGATGGTCATGGCAGCGGCATGTATCGTGATGCCGGGCGCCCGCGAACTGGGTCCGGCCGATCACTTCATCGTCGTGATGGCCGCGCTCTCGTTGTTCAGCGCCTACCTGTCGGTGGGCTACGTGACGGTACAGGCCCCGCCCTCCTACGAAGACAACTATCAGCGCTCGCTGTCGCAGCGCAGCTAGGGAATCCAAATGAGCTACGAAGTGCTGCTGTATTCCAACATCCTGCTCTGGATCGCGGTGCTCGCGCTCGGCGCCATCGTCTTCGGCATGGTCCGTCAGGTGGGCATCCTGCATGAGCGCGTGGCGCCCATGGGGGCGATGATGAACGACCACGGCCCCGAGGTCGGCGAGATGGCGCCCGACATGAAGGTGGCTGGCATCGATGGCGATCTCATCCGCGTCGGCGGTGCGAGCGCCGATCGCAAGGGCCGGCTGCTGCTGTTCGTGTCGCCGAGCTGCCCGATCTGCAAGAAGCTGCTGCCGATCGCCAAGTCGTTTGCTTCAGGCGAGAAACTGGGGGTCGTGCTGGTGGGCGATGGCGACGTGGTTGAGCAGCGCCAGATGATCGCGCACCACAAGCTCGAAGGCATTCCCTACGTCAATTCGCCGCAGGTCGGCATGACCTTCCAGGTGGGCAAGCTGCCCTACGCCATCCTGATCGACGAGGATGGCGTGATCCGCGCCAAGGGCCTCGTCAACAGCCGGGAGCACCTCGAAAGCCTCGCGATCGCGCGCGAGACCGGGTACGGCACCATTCAGGCCTACCTGAAGGCGCAGGGCTATGTTAAGGATGACGCGGCGGTCCACAGGGAAGCGGCCTGACGGACCGGCGGCACGACTATCATCGGAACGGCGTTCGACTAGAGGAGAGGTGGTCATGTTCAAGGGACTCCAGCTCGTAGACAAGTTCTTCGAAAGGATGAGCCGGCGCACGGCGCAGCAGGTCTCGCGCCGGCACTTCCTGTCGGGGTTGGGTGCCGCCATGGTTGGCGCCACGGTGCTCCCGGTGCTGCCGGTGAACCGCCAGGCGCAGGCGGCCGAGGATCCGGCAGCCGCCTGGGCGAAACAGGTGGAGGCACAGACCAAGGATCCGCGGGCGTGCAACTACTGGCGCTACTGTTCCAGCGACGGCTATCTGTGCTCGTGCTGCGGTGGCGGTCCTGCCACTTGCCCCCCGGGCTCGGCGCCTTCACCCACGTCCTGGGTCGGCAGCTGCCTGAATCCGGACGACAGCAAGATGTACCTGATCGCTTATCGCGACTGCTGCGGCAAGGATTCCTGCCCCAAGTGCAACTGCCTGGGTACCGCGGGCGAAATGCCGGCGTACCGGCCGCAGCTCAACAACGACATCATCTGGTGCTTCGGCGCGAGCTCGATGGTGTACCACTGCTCCAGCGCGGCCATCGTCGGCCAGATCTGACGCACGACGACGAGGAGCGGCGGGATGTCCAGAATGGCCAGCCTCGCGCTGGCCATTTCGTTTTTCGGGCCGGCGGCGATGGCGCAGACCGTCACCGTGGATCCGGACGACGTGCCGGACGTGCTGGTTCGCGAACATCGCACGCAGTTGCCGAAGGTCACCCGGCCCGAGGAGGACTACGCGCGCAACTGCCAGGGCTGCCACGGCCATGAAGGCTACTCCGTGGCGGAAGTCCCGCGCCTCGAAGGTCGGGCCGGCTGGTTCACCCACACGCCCGAGGGCCGGGCGTACATGGTGCAGGTCCCCAATGTGTTCCAGGCGAGTCTCAGCGATGCACGGCTCGCCGACATGCTGAACTGGATGCTCTCGCAATTCAGCGCGTCGCAGTTGCCCGGAGATTTCCGCCCGTACACCGCAGCGGAAGTAGCTCAACTTCGTACGCAGCGTCTCGAGAGTGTCATTGCAAGGCGCCGAGAGGTGATCGAGGGACTCGTGCGCGCCGGTGTCATCGCGGGTCCGGAAGCGCTGGCTTTCAGCCTCGAGCCGGGCCGCTACTGAGCGCTCGCGATGTTCACGCGCCGCCGCTTTCTCCAGGCCTCGGCCGGCCTCGCGTTGCCGTTCTCGGACGTCGGCTGGCGCGCAGCCTTCGGCTCGCAGCCGGATCTGCCCGCGGTGCCTGAAGTACCGTTCGACCGCAGCGAGCCGGGCGTGGCGCGGGGCACGCTCGTCGCCGAGCCCACGCGCACCGCGATCAATGGACGCATGGTGAATGCGCTCACCTACAACGGCGTGTTTCCCGGCCCGCTGCTGCGCATGCGTGAAGGCGAAACCGTGCAGTTGCGCTTCGTCAATCGCACGGACGCCGTGAGCAACCTGCATTTCCACGGTCTCTCGCTGCCCCCTGGCGGGCGCGCCGACAACGTCTGGCTGCACGTGCCGCCCGGCGAAGCCTTCGACTACGAGTTCACCGTACCGCGCGGCAATGCCGGCGTGCACTGGTACCACCCGCACATCCACGGCTCGACCGCTCGCGCCATGTTTCGCGGCCTGGCCGGACCGATGCTGGTGGAGGGCGACTACGACTTCGAGCGGACGCTCGACTGCGACGATCGGCTGCTGGTGCTGAAGGACGTCACGTTCGACGGCGACGGCATCCAGGGGCATCGCAGCAACGAATGGTCGGTGGGCAAGGAAGGCGAACTGCTGCTCGTGAACGGCGTCGAGCGCCCCGTAGTGCGAGCGCGCAAGTCGCTGCTGCGGCTGCGCTTCCTCAATGCCTCGAATGCTCGCTACTGGCGGCTCAAGCGTTCCGACGAAAAGCCGCTCGTCGTGATCTCGCATGACGGCCGCCTGCTGGCGCGGCCGCAGGAAGTCGCCGAGATCCAGCTCGTGCCCGGCGCGAGGGCGGAGGTGCTGGTCGTGCTCGACGAACCGACGCCGGTGGACCTCTGGTATCTGCCGACGCCGCGGCGTGGCATGGCATTCACTGCGCCGCAGCCGCTCGTGACGCTCGTGCCGCCGCCGGTGTTCACGCGCGCGGCGATCCCGCAGGCGCTGACATCGCGTGCGTCGTTCCGGTCGCAGGAAGCAACCATCGAGCGCGAGATCCTGCTGTCACTGTTCAACATCTGCGGCCGCTTCATGGACAACGAGCGCGTGGACATCCGTACGCAACGGGGTACCAAGGAGATCTGGCGCGTGCGCAACGTGGACATCATGGATCACCCGTTCCACCTGCATACCTGGCACTACGAGGTGCTCGACGTGAACGGCCAGCCGCCCGACTACCCGTCCGATCGCGACATGTTCAACATTCGCGAAGGCGATACGGTGCGCATCGGCATTCACTTCACCGAGCACACCGGTCGCACCCTTTACCACTGCCACTTTGCCGAGCATTCCGATCGCGGCATGATGGCCATCCTGCAAGTCGATTGATGCCCACCCTCAAGGAGCCTGCCATGCACCGCGTTCTCGCCCTCAGCGTCTGCACCCTTCTGGCCACCCACGCGTACGCCGGCGATCCGGAAGCTGGCAAGGCGAAGTCCGCACCCTGTTCCATCTGCCACGGCGCGGACGGGAAGGCGCAGATCCCGATGTATCCGAAGCTCGCGGGTCAGAACCTCGCGTACCTGGTGAGCGCGCTGAAGTCGTACAAGAACGGCGACCGCAAGGGCGCCATGGCGGGCATGATGGCGCCCAACGTGGCGAACCTCTCCGACGCCGACATCGAGGATCTCGCGGCTTACTACCACAGCCTCCAGCCGTGATCGCCGGCGAGGACCGCGCCAGCGATCCTCGCTGCGCCCGTCACGTCACCAGTTCGTTTCCCGATCCGGTGTGGCGCCGATCTTGTGGATCGACAGGTCCGCGCCTTCGAATTCCTGCTCCGCGTCGAGCCGCAGCCCGACGAGTCGATTGAGGAACTGGTAGATCACGAAGCCGCCGACGACGGCCACGAGGATGCCGAGCGCGGTACCGATCAGTTGCGCGCCGAGGGTCACGCCCCCCATGCCGCCGAACGCCTTCGTGCCGAAGATGCCGCATGCGATGCCGCCCCAGGCGCCGCAGAGCCCGTGCAGCGGCCACACGCCGAGCACGTCGTCGATCTTCCAGCGGTTCTGCGCGAGCGGGAACATGAACACGAACAGCCAGCCTGCGACCACACCGACTGCCAGTGAACCGACAGGATGCATCACGTCCGATCCCGCGCAAACCGCGACGAGTCCGGCCAGCGGGCCGTTGTGCACGAAGCCCGGATCGTTCTTGCCGAAGACCGTCGCGGCGAGTGTTCCGCCGACCATTGCCATCAGCGAGTTCATCGCGACCAGGCCGCTCATCTTGTCCAGCGTCTGCGCACTCATCACGTTGAAGCCGAACCAGCCCACGGTGAGGATCCACGCACCGAGCGCGAGAAACGGGATGCTCGAGGGCGGATGCGAGGAGACGCCGCCGTCCTTCTGGTAACGCCCGCGCCGCGCGCCCAGGTGAATGACGGCCATCAGGCCGAGCCAGCCTCCGACCGCGTGGACGACGATCGATCCCGCGAAGTCATGGAACGTCTCGCCGGTGGCGGACTTGATCCAGTCCTGGATGCCGAAGGCGCCGTTCCACGCGATGCCCTCGAAGAACGGATACACGAATCCGACCACCAGGAACGTGGCCGCGAGCTGCGGATTGAAGCGCGCGCGTTCCGCGATGCCGCCCGAGATGATCGCCGGGATCGCCGCGGCGAAGGTGAGCAGGAAGAAGAACTTCACCAGTTCGAAACCGTTCTTCTGCGCCAGCACTTCGGCGCCGGTCATGAAATGCACGCCGTAGGCGATGCCGTAGCCGATGAAGAAATACGCGATGGTGGACACCGAGAAATCCACCAGGATCTTCACCAGCGCGTTGACCTGATTTTTCTGGCGCACCGTGCCGAGCTCGAGGAATGCGAACCCCGAGTGCATCGCCAGCACCATGATCGCGCCGAGCATGACGAACAGCGCGTCCGAACCGTGCCTGATCTCTTCCATGACGCCTCCCTGTGATTTTTTTGTGTATCGCGGCGCGCAGTATGCCCGGAAGCCGTGGGGAGTGAGGAGTGAGGCGTAAGGCGTGAGGGGTCAGGCGTGAGGCGTCAGGCGCGCGACTACAACCGCCGGAGGCACTCCTTCCCTCGCGCACGCGGGGGAAGGTTGGGATGGGGGCAGCGAAGCGCCCGCGTACGGGAAGGAAGGCGGAGATGGGGGCCGCTTCATCCCGACCGCCCCACCCCCAACCCCTTCAGGATTCGCTCCGCCAGTACCTCCGGCGTGGCCGTGACGTCGATGGTGAGCGCCGTATCCGGCGGTTCGAGGGTGTCGAACTGCGACGCGAGCAGTGTTGCCGGCATGTAGTGTCCCTTGCGGGCGGCAAGCCGCGCACCGATCAGTTCGAAGGTGCCCACGAGATGCACCCATCGCATATCGTCGACACCGGCCGCGATCCGGTCGCGGTAGCGTTGCCGGAGGGCGGAGCACGCGAGGATCGCCGAGCCGTCTTCGCGCAGCAATCCATTGAGGCGGTCGAGCCACGGCCAGCGATCGTCGTCCGTGAGCGGATGGCCGCTGCGCATCTTCTCCACGTTCGCCGGGGAGTGGAAGTCGTCGGCATCGAGGAAGCGCCAGCCGAGTCGCTCGGCCAGCAACAGTCCCACCGTGGTCTTGCCGCTGCCCGCCACCCCCATCAGCACGACGGCGCTCATCGTTTCACCGCGTGGCCGCCGAAGCCCGCACGCATCAGCGCGAGCAGCTTCGATGCGAATTCATCCTTGCCCTGGCTCGCGAAGCGCGCCATGAGCGACAGGGTCATCACCGGCGCCGGCACGCCCAGTTCGATCGCCTCGAGCGCCGTCCAGCGCCCTTCGCCGGAATCGGCGACGAACGGCTTGACGTCTTCGAGCGCGGCACCGTCGCGCAGGAATTCCGCCGTGAGATCGAGCAGCCACGAACGCACGACGCTGCCGTGCCGCCACATCTCCGAGATCGCACCCAGGTCGAGATCGAACTCGCGTTTCGCCTCCATGAGCGACAGGCCTTCCGCGAGCGCCTGCATCATCCCGTACTCGATGCCGTTGTGAACCATCTTCACGAAATGGCCGCTGCCCGCGGGGCCGCAATGCAGCCAGCCGGTGTCCGGCGTCGGCGCGAGTGCGCGGATCACGGGCTCGACGATGCGTGCGGCGGCAGGTGCGCCGCCGAACATGATCGCGTAGCCGTTCGCGAGACCCCACACGCCGCCGGAGACGCCGGCATCGACGAAATGGATGCCGCGCGCAGCCAGCGATTCGGCGCGGCGTTTCGAATCGCGATAGTTGGCGTTGCCGCCGTCGACGATCACGTCGCCCGCGGCGGCCATCCCGGCGACGGCCGTGACCGTCTGCTCGGTGATGTCGCCCGCGGGCAGCATGATCCATACGACTCTCGGCGCAGCGAGTGCACCCACCAACGCCTCGAGATTGCCTGCGATGGTGACGCGCGCCTCATCCGCCAGGGTGGCCCTTGCTTCCGCAGACGCGTCGTACGCGACGACGTCGACACCGGCTCGTGCCAGCCGTCTTGCCATGTTGGCGCCCATGCGCCCCAGACCGATCATGCCCAGCTTCATCACCTCTCCTCGTCGTGCCGCGTCGATGCGCTCCGTATAATGCCGCGCATTCGACCGACAGGGCAGGGGAGCGGGATGCCGAGCGTGAAATTCGGGAGCCTTCAGGAACTGAAGGCGCTGGTAGGCAAGGAAGTGGTGGTGAGCGACTGGCTGGAGATCACGCAGGAGCGCATCGATCAGTTCGCCCAGGCGACCGGCGATTTCCAGTGGATCCACGTGGACGTGGAAAGGGCGAAGCGCGAATCACCCTTCGGCGCGCCGATCGCGCACGGTTTCCTCACGCTTTCGCTGTTGTCGAAGTTCATGAACGAATCGATCGACTTCGGACCGTCGCGCATGGGTGTCAACTACGGCGGCAATCGTGTCCGCTTCACCGATCCCGTTCCGGTCGGCAGCCGCATCCGAGCGCGGGTCGCGCTAGGGACGCTCGACGATATTCCCGGCGGCGTGCAGATCCAGTGGAACGTCACCATGGAACGCGACGGCAGCGACAAGCCCTGCCTGGTCGCGGAGTGGCTGACGCGCCGCTACAGCTGAATTGCTGCCGGTTCGTCGAGGTGTGCGGTCAGCCAACCGGCCGCGTCCCGCAGCGCGGGCCCGTTGATCTCGTGGCCCATGGAGTATTCCCGGTAGTCGAGCTGCACGGGCAGACCGGACAGGAATGAGCGCGCGCTGCGCGCCCGGGTCACCGGTATGACGTCGTCGAGGCAGCCGTGCGCCAGGAAGATCGGCGTACCGTCGAGCGCTTGCGGATCCGCAATGGCGCTGCCGACCTGGGGCAGGATGCGCCCGCTGAAGGCCGCGACGCCGGCATAGCGCTTCGGCTGGGTGAGCGCGAGACTCAACCCCATGATCGCGCCCTGGCTGAAGCCAAGCAGGAACACCCGATCGGGATCGGCGCCGTGATCGCGCACCAGGCTTTCGATGAAATGCGGCAGCAGCTCGCGGCTCTTCGCTTCCTGTTCCTCGTCGATCATCGGGCCGCCGGCCGTGAAGGTCACGCGGAACCAGGCGAAACCTCCGGATCCGCTCGCGAACGGTGCGCGCACGCTGGCGATCATGAACCGCGGATCGACGTAGGGGGCGAGGCCGAGGAGATCGTGCTCGTTGCTGCCCACGCCGTGCAGCAGCACGAGCAGCGGTGGGCGACCGGGCGCGGGTTCGCGCGGAGGCAGCAACTCGTACGTCATCCCTTCCACCTCGTCGGGACGCAACGAAGCGAGCAGGGAGAAGTTGGTGTTGTCGTTCAAGATGGTCTCCTTCAGGCGGCAGCGGGCATCGAATCGTCGAGCCGTTCCGCCGCGAATACATACGCATCCATGCCGATGACGCCGTACGTGACGGCCGAATGCACCCGTTCCAATCGTTGGCTGCCCGCAGCGGCACCGTACGCGACGAACAGCGGCAGGAAGTGGTCTTCGCTCGGGTGGGCCCGGGCACCGTGGGGTGCCCGCGCGCGGTAGTCCAGCACCGCTTCCACGTCATCCTCGGCCAGGTGTTCGGCCAGCCAGTCGCGGAACTCCACCACGTAGGGGGCGATCAATTCGTTCTCGCGCGACATGCGGAATTCCCGCAGATTGTGGGTGACGCCACCGGAGGCGAGGATCAGCACGCCCTCCCGGGCGAGCGGCGCGAGTGCCTGGCCCACGGTGTAGTGATGTGCCGGGCCGAGATGGGTCTGGATCGACAGTTGCGCGACCGGGATGTCCGCTTCGGGCCACATGTGCAGCAGCGGGACCCAGGCGCCATGGTCCAGCCCGCGACCGGGGTCGATGGTTGCGCCGAGGCTGGTTTCGCCCAGCAGTGTCGCGACCCGTTCGGCCAGCCACGGTGCCCCCGGCGCTGGATAGCGCAATTGATACAGCGGCGCGGGGAAACCGTAGAAGTCGTGGATCGTTTCGGGGGTGGTCGCCGCGCTGACCGCGGGCCCCGGCGTCTCCCAATGGGCCGACACCGCCAGGATGGCCCGAGGCCGGGGCAGCCGCTGGGCGAGGGACGCGAGCGCGGCGCCGGTGCTGCCCGGTTCGAGGGCGAAGGTCGGGGCGCCGTGGGAGACGAAGAGGGTGGGCAGGGCGTTCATCGTGGGCTCCTGGTCGGAATGCATGAGACTCGTTGATCAATGTATTGGTAACCGCACGGTGTTTAAAGGCCCATCCTTGAACTAGACTGTTCACTTATCGGAAATAACCAATGGCGAACGGTCGGCTCCATGGACGTGCTGTCGGGCATGCGCAGCTTCGTGCAAGTGGTGGACAGCGGCAGCTTCGCCCAGGCCGCCGACCGCCTCGGCATCTCGCGGGCGATGGTGAGCAAGAACGTGATGGCGCTGGAGGCGCATCTCAACGTCCAGTTGCTGCACCGGACCACCCGTCGTCTCGGCCTGACCGAGGCCGGCGAGCAGTTCCACGCCCGCTGCCGGCAGATCCTCGCCGACCTGGCGGAAGCGGAGGCGTCGGTCGCGACGCTGTCGGACGAGCCGCGCGGGTTGCTGCGGGTGAATTGCGCGCTGTCCTTCGGCCTCCGGCATCTCGCACCGGCGATCGGTGAGTACCTGCGCCGCTATCCCGGCGTGTCGGTCGAGATCGACTACGGCGATCGCGTGGTGGACCTGGTGGAGGAGGGCTACGACCTCGCCATCCGCATCGGCGCATCGCTGCAGCCGACGCTCGTGGTGCGGCGGCTGGCCACGGCGCGCGTGGTCGTGTGCGCGTTGCCCGCCTACTTGAAGCAGCATGGGACACCGCGGGTGCCGGCGGACCTGGCCGCCCATGCATGCCTCGGCTACAGCTACTGGTCCGGCGGGGACGCCTGGACGTTCGAGTCGCGCGACGGCGAGCGCGCCTCGGTCCTCGTGGCAGGGCCGCTGCGCGCCAACAACGGCGACAGCCTGCTGGCCGCTGCGCTGGCCGGCTGTGGCATCCTCCTGCAGCCCACGTTCATCGTGGGCGATGCGTTGGCCGATGGGCGGCTGGTCACGGTGCTCGACGACTGGAGCATCGCGCCGCTCGGCGTGTATGCCGTCTATCCGAGCCGGCGGCACCTCTCGGCCAAGGTGCGGACGTTCGTGGATTTCGTGGCGCAGCGCTGCGGCGGCGAGCGGCCGTACTGGGACAACTGGATGGACGGCACGCGCAGCCGGGCGAAGGAAAGAAAAACCCATGGCAAGAAGTGATTTCAAGCTCGCGCACCCCATGCGGGTACGCTGGGCCGAAGTGGACCGTCAGGGCATCGTGTTCAACGGCCACTACCTGATGTACTTCGACTGCGGCATCACGGAGTACTGGCGCGCCATCGGCACGCCGTATCCCGAAGGACTGGCGGAGCACGGCAGCGACCTCTACGTGGTGAAGGCGACGGTGGAGTACCACGCCTCCGCGGGCTACGACGAGACGATCGAGGTGTGCGTGCGGGTGGCGAACATCGGCCGGTCGAGCGTGCGCTTCGCGATCGAGATCCATCGCGGGACCGATCATCTCGTGAGCGGCGAGGTGGTCTACGTGAACGCCGATCCGGCCACCCGCAAATCCGCCCCGGTGCCGGAATTCCTGCGCGAGGCCATCGCGCGCTTCGAGGGTCACGCGCCGGTTGGGTGAAGGGCGGTCGCGGTGGCATACTTCGAAGTTCTTCGCGGACTTCGGATGTCCGCCACCTTCCCACCGAGCTCATCGACAGCCATGCAGATCAAGGATCGTCTCTACATCGGCGGACAGTGGGTGGCGCCCGCCTCCACCGACACCCTCACCGTCGTGTCGCCATCCACCGAGGCGGCCATCGCGACCATCCCGGCCGGCACGCGTGAAGACGCGGATCGCGCGGTACGTGCGGCACGTGGCGCCTTCGAAGCCTGGAGCGCGACGGCGCCGGCGCAGCGCGCCGGATTCCTGCAGAAGATCCACGACGGCCTGAAGGCGCGGCAGGACGAGATCGCGCGCGACATCGCCACCGAAGTCGGCATGCCGCTCAAGATGGCCACGCGGATCCAGGCGAACCTGCCGATCCTCTCCTTCGGCCTGTACGCGAAGCTCGCCGCCGAATTCGCCTTCGAGGAGAAAGTCGGCAACTCGCTGGTGATGCGCGAGGCGGTGGGCGTGGTGGCGGCGATCACGCCGTGGAACTACCCGCTGCACCAGATCGCAGCGAAGGTGGCTGCTGCGCTGGCCGCCGGCTGCACGGTGGTGCTGAAGCCTTCGGAAGTGGCGCCATTGAACGCCTTCATCCTCGCCGAGATCGTGCACGACGCCGGCGTCCCGGCGGGCGTGTTCAACCTGGTCACCGGCCTGGGGCCGGTGGTGGGCGAAGCGCTCGCATCGCATCCGGAGGTGGACATGGTCTCGTTCACCGGGTCCACGCGCGCGGGCAAACGTGTCGCCGAGCTGGCTGGCGGCGCGATCAAGCGCGTGTCGCTCGAACTGGGCGGGAAGTCGGCTTCGGTGGTGCTCGACGACGCGGACCTGGGCAATGCGATCAAGGCCACGCTCAGCTCGTGCTTCCTCAATTCCGGGCAGACCTGCAACGCGCTGACTCGGCTGCTGGTGCCCGAGTCGCGCTACGCCGAAGCGGCAACGCTGGCGGCGGACGGCGCTAAGTCTTTTACCGTCGGGGATCCGCTGACCGATGCCGGACGCATCGGACCGCTCGTGACCTCCGCGCAGCGCGACCGCGTGCGAGGCTACATCCGCAAGGGGGTGGAGGAGGGTGCCGATCTGCTTGCCGGCGGCGCCGAGGCACCGGAAGGGCTCGCTAAGGGCTGGTACGTGCGCCCCACGGTGTTCGGGAAAGTGAAGGCGACCATGACCATCGCGCAGGAGGAGATATTCGGCCCGGTGCTCTCGATCATCCCCTACGCCGACGAGGCGGAGGCAGTCCGCATCGCCAACGGGACGGTGTATGGCCTCGCCGCGGCGGTATGGTCGGCGGACGAGGACCGGGCGCAGCGCGTGGCGAAGAAGTTGCGCGCCGGGCAGGTGGACGTGAACGGCGGCCAGTTCAACCTCCAGGCGCCCTTCGGCGGATTCAAGCAATCCGGCCGCGGCCGGGAACTGGGCAAGTACGGGCTGGAGGAGTTCCTCGAGTTCCGGTCGCTGCAATTGAAGCCCGCGGCGTAGCGCCGCGCAGAAGAAAAAAACTCACGAACGATACGCACAAGGACGGAGAGCTCACGATGGATTTCGATTTCACGCCGAAGGTCAAGGAACTGCAGGGTCGCGTCTCGGCCTTCATGAACGAGCACGTGTATCCGAACGAGCACCTCTTTCACCAGGAGGTCGAGGCGAATCGGGCGAAGGGCAATGCGTGGGTGCCCACGCGGGTGGTCGAGGACCTGAAGGTGAAGGGGCGCGCGGCGGGCCTGTGGAACCTGTGGCGCCCGAAGGATCACGGCGGCACGCTCACCAACCTCGAGTACGCGCCGTTGTGCGAGATCATGGGGCGCATTTCGTGGGCGCCCGAGGTCTTCAACTGCTCGGCGCCGGACACCGGCAACATGGAAGTGCTGCTGCGTTACGGCACGCCGGCGCAGCAGAAGCAGTGGCTGGAGCCGCTGCTCGCGGGCGAGATCCGGTCCGCGTTCCTGATGACGGAGCCCGCGGTGGCTTCTTCGGACGCGACCAACATCGAATGCCGGATCGAGCGCAAGGGCGACGAATACGTCATCAACGGCCGCAAGTGGTGGTCCTCGGGCGCCGGAGACCCGCGCTGCAAGATCTACATCCTGATGGGCAAGACCGATCCCGACAACGCGGACCGGCACCAGCAGCAGTCGATGATCCTGGTGCCCGCGGATGCCAAGGGCGTGAAGGTGACGCGGGCGCTGACCGTGTTCGGCTACGACGATGCGCCGCACGGGCACATGGAAGTGGATCTCGTGGACGTTCGCGTGCCGGTGTCGAACATGCTGCTGGGCGAGGGCCGCGGGTTCGAGATCGCCCAGGGCCGTCTCGGTCCCGGCCGCATCCATCACTGCATGCGCATCATCGGCCAGGCCGAGCGGGCGCTCGAGCTGATGTGCAAGCGGCTGCAGGCCCGGGTGGCGTTCGGCAAGCCGGTGGCCGAGCAGAGCGTCTGGCACGAGCGGATCGCGGAGTCGCGCATCCTGATCGAGCAGGCGCGCCTGCTCACGCTCAAGGCCGCCTTCATGATGGACACGGTGGGCAACAAGGCGGCGCGGGCGGAGATCGCGATGATCAAGGTGCTCGCACCCAACGCCGCGCAGCAGATCATCGACTGGGCGATCCAGGCCCACGGCGGTGGCGGCGTGTCGCAGGAGTTCCAGGTGGCGGGCATGTATGCCCACAACCGCACCCTGCGGCTGGCCGATGGCCCGGACGAGGTCCATCGGGGCCAGATCGCGAAGCTCGAACTGCGCAAGTACCAGCATCGATGATCCGCCTCTGCGGCTTCGCCGCCAGCAACTACTACAACAAGGTCAAGCTGGCCCTGATCGAGAAGGGCGTGCCCTACGAGGAGCAGCTCGTCTACCCCTCCCAGGAAGAGGAGATGCTCGCCGAATCGCCGATGGGCAAGGTGCCGTTCCTCAAGCTGGCCCAGGGCACGCTGGCCGAGTCGCAGGCGATCTCCGAGTATCTGGAGGATAGGTACCCGGAACAGCCGCTTTATCCGACCGGGCTGTTCGAGCGGGCCAAGGTGCGCGAGCTGATCGAGGTCATCGAACTGCACCTGGAGCTCCCGGCCAGGCGGCTCTATGGCGAAGCGTTCTTCGGCAGCAAGCCGGCCAGCGACGACACCAAGAAGGAGGTGGAAGCCCTCCTGCGCAAGGGGTTGCGGGCGTTCGAGCGGCTGGCGCAGTTCTCCCCCTTCATCGCGGGCGGGAGCTACACCCACGCGGATTGCGCGGCCATCGTCCACCTGCCGATGGTCGTCGGCGTCACCAAGATCATCTACGGGGCCGACATGCTGGCGGCGATGGTGCCCACCGCGGCCCCCTACCTCAAGGCGATGAGCGAGCGGCCTGCTTCGAAAACGGTGAACGAAGCGCGCAAGGCGAGCCAGGAAATCTACCTGGCGCGACGTCGCGGGGCCGCCGCGCGCTGAATCACGTCGGCGGTGGTTCGCGCCGGCGAGATGTTTCGGCGCGGCACCGCTGCGCTGCGCAAAGTGTCCAGTCGCCGTTGTCCAGGGCGCGATGATGCGGCGCACAACGCGACAACATGCTGATTGCGAAGCGTGTTGCAAAGCGGCGTCGGAAGGCGCCGAGCGGCGCGCGGCACGGTCTCGTTATATCGCGAAAAACATAAGGCATTTCAATGTGTTCGCGTAGACGAGAAGATGTTGATGGGCCTATGTTCTTCGTGTAACTTCCGCGCGTCTTGCAGTTGTGTAGGACGGCGTAGCTCATAAACCTCGAACCTGACCGAAAGGGGGAGTTCACAAGATGAATATCTCTTTTAATCTGAACGGCAAACCAGCCAGCGCGGACGTCGCCCCCGACACCCCGCTGCTGTGGGTCCTGCGTGATACCTTGGGCCAGACCGGCACCAAGTTCGGTTGCGGCAAAGCGCTCTGTGGCGCCTGTACCGTGCACCTCAACGGCAACGCGGTCCGCTCCTGTCAGACCCCGATCGGCTCCGTCGCCGGTCAAAAGGTCACGACGATCGAAGGCCTGCCTGCCACGCACGCGGTCAAGAAGGCGTGGGTTGCGCTGGACGTGCCGCAGTGCGGCTACTGCCAGCCTGGCCAGATGATGCAGGCGGCTGCGCTCCTGGCTCAGAACAAGAAGCCCAGCGACGCGGACATCGATGCCTGGATGTCGGGCAACATCTGCCGTTGCGGCACCTATCCTCGCATCCGCGCCGCGATCAAAGACGCAGCGCGCATGGCGTAAAGGAGCCCCAGACCATGGAAAACATCAACATCAATATGCCCGCTCGTCGTGATTTCCTGAAGGCGTCCGCCGCCGTCGGTGGCGGTCTCACGCTCGGCATGTACCTGCCGCTGGGTGCGAAGGTGGCCGAGGCTCAGGCGAAGACCAACTCGCCGAACGCCTGGGTGAAGATCGGCACCGACAACAGCATCACCATCATGTGCGCCCGGTCCGAGATGGGCCAGGACGTCTACACCTCCATGCCGATGCTCGTCGCCGAAGAGCTCGAAGTGGACATCAACAAGATCAAGGTCGAGTTCGCTCCGCCGGCGGAGGTCTACATCAACTCCCTGCTCGGCGGCCAGCTGACCGGCGGCTCCACGGCCGTTCGTGACGCCTGGGAAAAGCTGCGCAAGGCCGGTGCTTCCGCCCGCATGATGATCGTGGCCGCTGCCGCGAAGGAATGGGGCGTCGACGCTGGACAGTGCAAGGCCGCTGCCGGCATGGTGACAGGCCCCGGCGGCAAGAAGGCGACCTACGGCGCACTCGCGGAATCCGCCGCGAAGATGGAAGTGCCGAAGGACGTTCCGCTCAAGCCGGCCAAGGAGTTCAAGATCGTCGGCAACAAGGCGCAGAAGCGTCTCGACACGCCGATGAAGGTGGCCGGTACCGCCACGTTCGGTATCGACGTCCGCGTCCCCAACATGCTGTACGCAGCCGTGATCATGCCTCCCATGATCGGCGGCAAGGTGCAGAGCTACGACGACAGCCGCGCCAAGAACATGCCGGGCGTGAAGGCCGTGGTGCAGTACAGCCGCGGTGTCGCCGTGGTCGCCGATTCGTACTGGCAAGCCAAGAAGGCGAAGGACCTGCTCCAGGTTACCTGGGACGAAGGCCCCAACGCGAACAACGACATGGGCAAGGTGATGGGCGGGCTGAAGGCCGCTTCCCAGCAGCCGGGTGCCGTGTTCCGCGAAGCCGGTGACGCCGATGGCGCCATGGGCAGCGCCGCGAAGGTCTACGAGGCGACCTACGAGTTGCCGCACCTGTCGCACTCGCCGATGGAACCGCAGAACACCGTGGCGGACGTCCGTGCCGATGGCGCGACGATCATCACGCCGACGCAGTTCCAGCAGCTCGTGCCGTTCGTCGTGGCTGGTGCCACGGGTCTCAAGCCCGAGCAGATCAGCGTCATCACGACCTTCCTGGGCGGTGGCTTCGGTCGTCGCGTGGAAGTGGACTACACGATCGATGCCGCGGAAATCTCCAAGGCGGTCGGCGCTCCGGTGAAGATGGTGTGGAGCCGTGAAGACGACATGACGCACGACTCGTATCGTCCGGGCGGCTACTACAAGGTGCAGATGGGTGTGGACGCCGCCGGCAAGCTGGTGGCCTACCGCTATCACGGCACCAGCCCGTCGATCTCCTCGCGCCTGTTCCCGAGCATCGTGAAGGACGGCATCGACCCGTTCTCGGTCGAAGCCATCGACAACTTCCCGTATGCGGTTCCGAACCACAAGCTGACGTATCAGATGCACGACACGGGCATCACGCCGGGGTACTGGCGCGGCGTGTCGCACAACCTGAACGTCTACGTGGTCGAGGGCTTCATCGACGAAGTCGCCCATGCGCTCGGCAAGGACCCGATCCAGTTCCGCATCGACAACCTCGAGTTCGAGGGTGAGAAGCACAAGTGGTCCGGTCTCTCCGCCGGTGTTCCCGCGGGCGCCCGCATCAAGAAGGTCCTGGAGGTCGTTCGCGAGAAGGCCGCCTGGTCCACCAAGATGCCCGAGGGTCGCGGCAAGGGTGTGGCTTCGATGGAAGGCTACAACACGTGCCTCGCCTGCGTCGCCGAAGTGTCGGTCACGAAGAACTACGACGTGATCGTCGACAAGGTGACGTATGCGGTCGACGCCGGCCAGCTGATCCACCCGGATCAGGCCAAGGCTCAGGTCGAGTCCTGCACGATTTTCGGCCAGTCCGCCTGCATGTACGGTGAGATCACCGTGAAGAACGGCGGCGTAGAGCAGACCAACTTCGACACCTACCGGGTGGTCCGGATGAACGAGGCTCCCAAGGCCATCGACATCCACTGGATCGAGAGCAACAACACCCCGGGTGGTCTGGGCGAACCCGCCACGGCGCTGGTCCAGGCCGCGATCGGCAACGCCATCTTCGCCGCCACGGGCATCCGTGTGCGCAAGATGCCGTTCACGCCCGAGAACATCAAGGGCTCGATCAAGGCATAAGCAGCAGGCAACGTCCGCTGCGGGCAACCGCAGCAGCGGACCTTTGGCCTCAACCTTCCGCCCTCCGGGGTGGGGCGTTGAGGCCAAATTCTTTTTAGGGCATGCTCCCGTGCCGGGCTGCGGAATTACCCCGCGGCCCGGCACGCGACCAACAGGAACCCAAGGCACACCATGGACAGCGTCGACCTGCAGGTATTGAAGAGCAGCGCAGGGTGGCTGGAGCAGGGCCATCGCGTGATCCTCGCCACCGTCACGGAGACCTGGGGATCGTCGCCCCGCCCCGTGGGAGCGATGCTCGCGGTCCGCGGCGACGGCATGGTAGCCGGTTCGGTGTCGGGCGGCTGCGTCGAGGACGACCTGATCGACAAGGTGCGCAGCCTGTCCCTGGCGACGGACAAGCCGGAGGTCACGACCTACGGCATCAGCAAGGAGGATGCGCAGCGCTTCGGCCTGCCATGCGGCGGGCGCCTCCAGCTCGTGCTGGAGCCCGTGAAGGACCGCGCGAGCATCATGGGTGTCCTGGGTGGCATCGAGCGCCACGAACTCGTGGCGCGGTCGTTGGACCTGGAGACGGGTGTGGCGACCCTGGCCGCAGCCTCGCGAAACGATATCCTCACCTTCGACGGTCGCTGCCTCACCACCGTCCATGGTCCGCGCTGGCGCCTGCTCGTGATTGGTGCCGGCCAGCTTTCGAAGTACGTCGCGCAGATGGCGCAGGCGCTCGACTACGAAGTGGTCGTCTGCGACCCGCGTGAAGAGTACGCCGACATGTGGGACGTTCCCGGCGCCCAGTTGCTGCGCGGCATGCCGGACGACGTGGTGGTGGAACTGAATCTCGACAGTCACAGCGCCGTGGTGGCCGTCACGCACGATCCGAAGCTCGACGACCTCGCGCTGATCGAGGCGCTCAAGTCGCCTGCGTTCTACGTGGGCGCGCTCGGGTCGCGCCTGAACACCGAAAAGCGGCGCGAGCGCCTCGCCCAGTTCGATCTGTCGCAGGCGGAACTGCAGCGGCTCCACGGACCCGTGGGTTTGCGCATCGGCAGCAAGACCCCGCCTGAGATCGCCGTCGCGATCCTCGCGGAGATGACGGCCGTGCGGCATGGAGTCGCGCTGGAAACCGTCGGCATCAAGAGTCTCGACAAGACGGCGACGCAGACGGTCTGCTGAGGGGCGGCAGCGCTACGTTTCCGGACTGGCGGCAGGTGAGTGCCGCCTGCTGCCAGGGTGATTCCGCATGGGTCAGGCCGCGTCTCCCTGGGCTACCACCACCTCCGTTCCGGCCTCCGCCGCCGGCCGCTGCAGGATCTCGGGCAACGGCACATCCGTGACGATGGCGCCCAGCGCTGCGTAGTCGCAGACGGTCTCGAACGACGGTCGCTCGAATTTCGTGTGGTCGACCACGAGCATCGTGGTCGCGGCCCGGCGCAGCATCGCGCGTTTTGCGGCCGCCGCACCAGGGACGGCTTCGCTCGGGCCTTCGACCGTGAGTCCGCTCGCGCCGATGATCGCGACGTGGGCGTGGAACCGGTTCAGGAACTCGATGGTGTCCTCGCCGAATACGCTGCCCTCGCCGGCGTGATAGCGGCCGGGGCAAAGGAGCACGCGAAACGTGGGATTGGCGCCCGCCGCGACGGCCACGCCAACGCTGTTGGTGATGATCGTGAGTTCGCGCCGCAATTGCGCCAGGTGCCGTGCGACCGCACGGGTGGTGGAGCCTCCGTCGATCGTGACGAGTTGTCCGTCATCCACGCGCTGTGCGGCGACGGCGGCGATGCGGAACCGTTCACCGACCAGGGTACGGTCGCGTTCCCCGACGCTGGGCTCGGCGACGAACGGCGTGACCGTTGCTCCGCCGTAGGTGCGACTGACGAGTCCCGCGTCCACCAGCTCCGCGAGGTCGCGGCGGATCGTCTCGCCCGATACGCCGATCCGTTGCGCCAGTTCCGACACACGAATGGCCGCTGCGGTACGCACCTCCGTCAGGATCAGCGCGTGGCGGCCTTTCTTGCTCAGTCGTTCGATTTCCATGCGGATCGGCCGGTTGCTCTGTTTCATCTATCGATAGGCCCTGGCCTCGACCAAGGCGTTCGCCACTTCGACGAAGCCCCGTGCCGAACGGCCGGCCGTGATCCAGCGCGGGGTCGCCGACATGACACCAACCATGTCCCTGACGTTGGCCACACCCACTGCATTGGGGAAGTGGCCGAACATCGGCGCATCGTTCGGCGAGTCGCCCACGAACACCAGGTCGTCGCGCCGTTGGTCGATGTCGATGCTGAATACTTCGTCGAACAGCCAGCGGCTCGTGTACAGCTTGTCGTAGTTGCCGAACCAGCCGTTCACATGGATCGAGGAAACCTTGGCCGTGGCGCCGAAGCGCTCGAAAACGGACACGATCCGTTCCACGGCATCCCGGGGCAGGGGCTCCACGTCCTCGCAGAAGTCGATCGCCAGGTCGGCTTCCCGATAGGCCTGGTCCGACGCGACCGCCGCGCCCGGCACTTCGGCCAGCACCGCCTGCTCGATCTGGCACAGGCGCTCGCGATCGGCACGCCGCTGTTCCGGCGATTTCGCATAGCGGCGGATCATGCGCTTCACGCTTCTGTCGTAGCGGAAATAGAACGCGCCGTTCTCGCCGACCACGGCATCGACCGGCCACTGGCGCGCGATGAGATCGCACCAGCCGGCGGGGCGGCCCGTGACCGGTACGACGATGAATCCGCACGCCTGGAGGCGCTCCAGCGCTTCGTAGGCGGCGGCGGGCAGGCCTCCTTCCTCCGTCAGCGTGTCGTCGATGTCGGTGAGGACGGCACACATCGCCGCGCGTGTTTCGCGGGGGCACTGCGACCAGGGCGTCATGGTGCTCACAGGCATCGCGCGAAACCTTCGAGTGCCCCCGAGGCGGCGGCGAGATCGAGGCATGTGTAGCGATCGCGGATGCGGCGGGCGTTCAGCACCGCCTCGCGGTAGAACGCGCGAGGAACGCCGAGCGATTCGGGCACGAGCGGTGCGCCGACCGCGGACAATGCGGACTCGAGGGCTTCGACCGGCATCGCCACCGCGGCCAGGCGGGCGCGAATGTCGGTCCATCGCGACCGTAGCTTCGTGTCGATGTCGGCCGTCGCTTTGGCATCGAACGCCTTGGGTGCGAACCCCGTCCAGCATTCCCGACCCAGTTCGGGTCCGAAGTGTTCGACGAAGACGTCGAGGGAGTCTGCCGTCGGCCGCAGCACCGGAGCCGTGGCATCGGCCAGGAGCTGCGACTGGAGGCGGGCGATCGTGAGCGTGGTGACGGCGATGTGCTCGCCATGAAAACTCTCCGGCCAGGCGGGATCGCCGAGCATGTCGAGGTAGTGGCTCACGAGGTGCTCCGCCTGGCTCGCGGGATAGGATCCGCCGCAGATCGTCATGCCGAAGCCGGACAGCACCAGCGTGCGTGCGAGCCGTTCCAGCGCGGCCCGATCGCCGTTGCGCAGGCCGGCGGCCTGTGCGAAGAGCGCCGGCTCATCCTCGGCGAGGAGCTTGAAGGGTGCCTCGCGATAGGGTTTGTCGAGCAGCAGGTGCGCGAGCAGCCAGTCGACCTGGGCGGTGGTGCGACAAGCCGAATCGCCGAAGCCTGCGGCGATCAATCGGCCGGGCGCCTTCGCCAGCACATCCAGGTCGAGGAAGACCCCGCGGGCTGCCGTGGCCGGCAGGGACTTCTTGTGTCCGTGTTCGGTGATCGCCGCGCTCACCGACGTGTAACCGTTCATCGAGGGGGCGGTGCCGAACACCACGTAGGGCTTGCGGCTCTGGTGCGCGGCATACTTCGCGAGATCGTTGACCGTGCCGGAGCCCACGGCGACGATCGCATGGCAGGCGGCCGCGGACTCACGCACGCGCGCCACGGTGTCGGCATCCGGGTGCGGGTGAGGTGGCAGCAGCACCTCGTGCACGTCGAACGTGGAGGCCAGCGAAGCTGCGACAGTCGCACCCATGGCTGCGCGTGTGTCGGGGTCGTGGATGATCGCGACGCTCGTGCCGAGATCGAGCGGCGCAAGCAGCGCCGCCGCCGACGCGGCGAGATCGGTGCCGATCACGACCGAGCGCACCGGCACGGACAGCGTGCCGCTGCCATCAGGATCGGCGAAACGGCCCGCGAGCAGGCGATGGAGCGTGTCGGACATCAGGCGGCCTCCGCCCGGCGTTCGCCGAACCACGTGCGCACGGCGGCGCGTCCGGGCCCGTCGAGATCGATGAACGTCTTGGTCCGGCGATAGAGAAAGTCCGCGGCGGTCATCGCATCCTCGTGGTTCGTGGCATGGGCGAGTTCCGCCTCGCAGATGCCGGGCGCGATCTCGCGGGCGAGCTTGGGATTGCGCTGGACGGTCTCGAACAGTTCGGCAGCGACACTGCCGTAGGTCCGGACCCACCGCGACGCCACGGCTGGCGCGAGTCGCTGGGGAGCGCTGGCGGCCAATGCGTCGAGCCGGTCGGCCGCGATGTCACCGCCGTACAGCGGCGCGCGGTCGGTCCACGGCGCTGATCCGCGGCCGAGAACCGGTGCCAGCGTCTCGAGTACGCGCTCGCCGAGCAGGCGGTGGGTGGTGAGCTTGCCGCCTAAGATCGAGAGCAGGGCGCTGCGGCCGTTCGATTCCAGCTGGAGCCGGAAATCGCGCGTCACCTGCGAGGGGTTGGTCGCACCGTCGTCGACCAGCGGGCGAACGCCGGACCAGTCCCACACGACGTCTTCAGCGCTCGCCGGCTGGCGAAAGTACCGGTTGTGAACCGCGAGCAGGTAGTCACGTTCCTCGGTGCTGCAGCGTGCGGACGCCGGGTCGTCGCCGTGCGGCACGTCGGTGGTGCCGATGATGCGGAAGCGTCCCTGCAGCCACGGAATGACGAACACGACCCGGCCGTCCGAGTGTTGCAGGGTATAGGCCTCGGGCCGGCTGCCGGGGCGCGCCCTGATGACGATGTGGCTGCCGCGGATGAGACGCAGCCGAACCGGTGCCTGCGCCCGCGATTCCACGCGCTGGAGCAGCCGATCGGCCCATGGTCCTGCCGCGTTCACGACCGTGCGTGCTTCCACGGAGGTCCGGGTGCCTCGCCATTGCAGGTCGACTGCATAGCCGTGTTCGATCGGGTGGATCGCGACGACCTCGCAGCGATTGCGGATGTCGGCGCCGCGCTTGCGTGCGTCGAGCAGCGTGGCGAGCGTGAGGCGCGCGTCGTCCGTCCAGCAGTCCGGATAGTGCAGCAGCGCCCTTACGTCCACGGCCTTCAACTCGGTGACGGCCGCCATTTCCGCGCGCGACAGGCGGCCGCTGCGTTCGAGCCGCTGCCGGCCGGCGAGCGTGTCGTAGAGCAGCAGCCCCAGGTGCACCATCCACGCAGGTCGCGGTTGCGTGCGCGTGATCGGCAGCAGAAAACGCAGCGGCGTGACCAGGTGCGGCGCGATCGCGAGCAGCGTCTCGCGTTCGCGCAGGGATTCGCGCACGAGCCGGAACTCGCGATGTTCGAGGTAGCGGATGCCGCCGTGCACGAGCTTCGACGAGGCCGATGAGGTGGCGCCCGCGTAGTCGTCCTTCTCGGCGAGCAGCACCTTGAAGCCGCGGCCCGTGGCGTCCCGGGCGACCGCGGCACCGTTGATTCCACCACCGACGATGACGATATCGAACGCGTTGCGCATCAGTGCACCTCGTACATGGGGCCCAGCGCGTCGAAGAGACGCTGGTAGCGCACATAGGCCGCCTCCGCCGCGTCCCGGTCAGTCGCGTCCGGCACGATGGCGGTGAGCGGGCCGGACGAGGGCGCGACGAGATCGCCGCCGTTGACGGCCTGCGCGGCCAAGGCGGCCGCGCCCAGCGGCGATGCGTCCGTGACCGGACTCGCTTCGACCGGCAGGTTGGCCACCGTGGCGCGAATGCGCGCCCAGACCTCGCTGCGTGCGCCACCGCCCATCAAGCGGATTCGCTCCAGCGGCACCTCGAGGGCGAGCAGACGATCGATCACGTCACGCATGGCGAAGGCGCATCCTTCCAGTACCGCGCGTGCCATCTCTGCCTTGCCGTGGCCCGCCGCCAGTCCATAGAACGCCCCGCGCGCATTCGCGATCCATCGCGGTGCCATCGCGCCGGCGAGCGCGGGCAGGAACGTGACACCACCGCTGCCCATCGGCACCGAGGCGGCGAGCCGCGACATCTCGGCGGCCGACACCACCGAGAAGGTTTCGCAGAACCAGGTCACCGCGCCGCCGGAGAGCCAGCCCGGATTGCTCACGTACGAGCGACCGTCGAACCAGCCGTGGGTCTCCAGGAGCGACTCGGTGTCGATCACCGCGGTATCGGAAACGGCACCGAGCGCTTCCGCCGTGCCGAGCGAACAGGCGAGGCAGCCGGGCAGGGTCACGCCGGCGCCGAGCGGGTTGGAGAAGTCGTCGCCCGTCCCGACGGCGACCGTCGTCCCTTCCGCCAATCCGGCGAGCACGGCGCCACGGGCGTGCAGGCGGCCCGCGATGGTCCCGGCATCCTCGATCCGTGGCAGTCGCGCCGCATCGATTTCGAAGGCGTCGAGCAGGGTGGCATCGAAGGCACGCGGCAGCACGCCGTAGAGCATCGTCGTGGATGCGAGACCGTGATCGAATACCCGCTCGCCCGTGAGTTTCTCCACGACGAACGACGTGGGCTGGTGCCATGTCCGCACGCGGCCGGCCAGATTGCCGTGGCGCTCGAACCAGCGGATCTTCGCCGCCATGTGCGTGGCGTCGAGCACGAGTCCGGCGCGATCCCGAACGAGCGTCGCGGAGACGTGTTCGATCTCGTGATCCGCGCGGCGATCCATCCAGATGATGGCGGGGGCGAGCGCATTCGCCGCGGCATCGGTCGGCACGCAGCCATCGAGCTGGCCGGTGATGCCCAGCGCCCGGACCGCGTTCGGGCCGAGACCGGCCGCCTCGAGCGCACGATGGATCGCAGGGCCGAGCGCGTCGAGCCAGAGCGCCGGATCCTGGTCGGCCCAACCCGGGCGAGGGAAGTTCGGGCGATACGGGATCGATGCTTCGCCGACGACCCGCAGCGCGGCATCGGTGACGACGGCCTTGAGGCTCTGGGTACCGATGTCGACGCCGACGAAGGCCAAGGCGGCGGGGCGACTCAGTTCGTGTCCGCTTGCCCGAAGGGCATCGACGGCACCCTGCGGCGACGACGGACGAGGCGGTCCTGCATTTGCGTCACGTCATGCGGCCTGGTCGAGGTCCAGCCGCGCGCAGTCGGCCATGACGTCGGACAACTGCGACAGCACCGACCCTTTGTTCGGACTGTAGGTTCCCGAGAACACCGCCGAGCCGATGGTGAAGGCGTCGGCCCCCGCTGCGGCGATCGCGCGCATGCGCTCGAGCGCGTCGATGCTGCCGGCGACGATCAGGCGGCCGTTGCCGAGACCGCGCCGGGCGGCACGCACGAGTTCGAGGGGATCGGCGTCGGTCGCGCGATAGGCGAGCAGGTCCGCGCCCGCGCAGCCCTGGGCCATGAAGGCGATGCATTGGCGCTCGACATCCTCCGCGCGACCGCCGAGCCGGGTGGGATGACCGGCGGGATAGCCGGGAAACGGAAAATAGTTCATGTTCGAGCCTGCGAGCATGCCCCGGATCTCCTTCACCTGGGTGCCGCCGAGCAGGCAGTCGACGCCGATGCGCAGCGCGGTCTCGGTCGAGCGCAGGCAGGCTTCAGGCGTGGTGCTGACGACTTCCATGTAGACCGTGGCGCCGCTCTCGCGGATCCTGTCGGCGAGCCGCCGGAGGACCGGTTCGCCGACACCCACGTCCTTGAATCCTACATGTCGCAGCCCGAGGGGTTTGATCAGGTCGAACAGTTCGAGGCAATCTTCGATCGTCCGGTCCTGCCGGGTCAGCATGAAGATGAAGTCCATCGCTCGAGTCCTCCGGACAGGTTGCCCATGCGCTCTGCGGCGCTGGAACGGGTGAACGGAGCATGTTGTAACTCACACAAAATCTCTTTGCAAGTTCCACTTTTCTGTGACAGCATCGATTCGAAGTCGCGGTCGGCCACAGGCGCGGGACTCGCAGCTATCTTCCACCGGACGGGAGGCGAACAATGGCGCGGATGATGCGGTTCTTCGGCAGCGTTGGGATGCTGCTTTGTATGTGGCAGGTTCCACAAGTTGGCGCGTGGACGCTCGAAGAGGCCGCCAAGCCCTACAAGGGCGCGACCATCCGGACCGTCGGAGAAGCGCTGCCGCCGCTCGAGGCGATGAAGGCCATGGCGCCGGAGTTCACCAAGCGCACCGGCATCAAGGTCGAGATCGAGATGTACGAGCACTCCGAGGCCGTGAACAAGGTCATGCTCGATCTCAACACCAAGCGCGCGCGCTACGACTTCATCCTCCAGCCCCATCGCGAACTGGGCAAGTTCGTCGCGAACGGTCATCTGCAGGCGGTGGACCGGTTCCTGGCCGATCCGAAGTTGCGCGATCCATCGTTTGAACCCGACAAGGTCCTCTACCCGGGACTGTGGAAAGAGATCTCGTGGTACCAGGGAAAGGTCTACGGCTTTCCGTTCACCGCGCTCACGATGTACATGTGGTACCGCGCGGATCTCATGAACGATCCGAAGGAGAAGAGCGGGTTCAAGGCGAAGTACGGCTACGAACTGCACCCGGCCCGTGACTGGAAGGAGTACCGCGACATCTCGGAGTGGTTCACTCGACCCGACAAGGGCTTCTACGGCACGGCGATCCAGGGCAAGCGGCACGAGGCGCTGTGGTACGAGTGGCTGAACTTCCTGTACTCCTTCGGCGGCGACGTGCTCGACGTGAAGGCCGGATCGGAATGCGGACCCGTGATCGTCAACGGTCCCGAGGCGATCGAGTCCCTGGAGTACTACAAGGGTCTCGTGAAGTACTCCCCGCCCGACACGCTCAATTATTTCTGGGACGATGTGATGGCCCTGATGCAGCAGGGCAAGGTGTTCCAGCTCATCATGTGGAACGACGCGACCTACGCGGTGGCAGAAGACAAGCAGGCTTCCACGGTCGCGGGCAAGATGGGTTTCGACCTCGTGCCGCAGGGCAAGGGCGGCAAGGTGGGGCAGGTGGAAGGGTGGAGCTATCTCGTACCCGCCCATGCGAAGAATCAGGCGGCCGCGTATCTTTTCATCCAGTGGATGATGGCCTACGACCAGCAACTGAAACAGCATCTGAACGGTGGTGCCAGCGCGCGCCCGGATGTCTACGCAGCGAAGGACGTGCAGAAGCTCGCATACGCCAAGGCGTCCATGCAGACCAACGAAGTCGCGAAGCCGAAGGCGACCCTGCCGCAATCGGCCGAGATGACCGACATTCTCGTGCGCGAGATCTCCACGTACCTGGTGGGGCAGAAGACGGCGAAGGCGGCACTCGACACGTCGGCGAAGGACATCTCGAAACTGCTCGGGAAGTGCGCGCCGCTCAAGTTCGCGGTGAAGTGATCGTCCGGTCGCGGCGATCGGCCCGATGACGTCGGACGGACCCCGCGGTCGTTTGCTGTTCGACCGCGGCACCGGCTGGCTGCTGCTCGCGCCTGCCGCCCTGCTGGTGGTCGTTTTCCTGGTGGGGCCGTTCTACTACATGACGTGGACGGCGTTCACCGACCTGTCCTTCGCGAACCCCGACCAGAAGGGCGCGTTCATCGGGTTCGACAATTTCCGCCGGCTCGTGCGCGAGGACGACATCTTCTGGTCGAGCTTCGGCCGCACGCTGCGCTTCGTCGTCAGTACGGTCACGCTCGAGTTCCTGCTGGGCTTCGGCCTCGCGCTGCTCATCCATCGCAGCGTGCGCTCGACACGAGTGCTGCTCACCCTGCTGCTGGTGCCGATGATGCTGGCACCCGTGGCGGTCGGCCTTCTCTGGCGGCTGCTGCTGCAGGGCGACTTCGGCATGGTCACGTACTACCTGCATGCCTCCGGCCTGCTCTCCCGCGACGCGGCGATCTTCTCCGATCCCGATCTGGTCATGCCGGCCATCATCGCGATCGACGTTTGGCAGTGGACGCCGTTCGTGACGCTGGTGGTGCTCGCGGGGCTGATGAGCCTGCCGCGCGAGCCCTTCGAAGCCGCGACCATGGACGGTGCCGGTCCGTGGCGCCAATTCATCGACGTGTTGCTGCCGCTCATACGGCCCATCGTCGCGCTGGTGCTGCTGCTGCGCGGGATCGACGCGTTCAAGGAGTTCGACAAGGTCTTCATCCTGACCGGCGGCGGGCCGGGTACCGTGAGCGAACTGCTGTCGATCTACGCCTATCGGGTGAGCTTCAAGAACTGGGACCTGGGTTACGGTGCCGCGGTGGCTTTCATGGTGTATCTCGTGGTCGTGATCCTGTGCTCGATCTTCTACAAGGCCGTGTACTGGCGCGACCGAAGTACCGTGGTGACGCCATGAGTCGCGCATGGCGGGGCTTCGCCTGGGCCGTGCTCGGCGTCGCTGTCGTGATCGCGATCACGCCCTACGCCTGGCTAGTGCTCACGTCCTTCAAGACGCGCATCGACATCCTCGCGCCCCAGCCGGTGTGGCACTTCACGCCTGTGTGGGCGAACTATCCGGCGGTGTTCGTGGGCAAGGAGTATCTGCCGCTCGTCTGGAACTCCCTGCTCATCTCCGGATTCTCCACGCTGCTCTCGCTCGCGATCGGCGCTCCTGCGGCCTACGTGTTCGCTCGCGAACGTTTCGCCGGCAAGGAGGACCTGTTCTTCTTCTTCCTCACGACGCGCATGGCGCCGCCCATCTCCATCGCGGTTCCGCTGTTCCTGTTCTTCACGACCGTGGGTCTCATCGATACGCTCTACGCAGTCATCATCGCGCACACGTCGTTCAACCTGTCGCTGGTGGTCTGGATGATGCGAGGGTTCTTCGCCGAGATTCCGCGCGAGATCGACGAGGCCGCGCAGATGGATGGCCGCTCCCGACTCGGCACCTTCTTCGGCGTGATCGTTCCGCTTGCGGCCCCCGGACTCGCGGCCACTGCCGTGCTGTGCTTCATCCTGAGCTGGAACGAATTCCTCTATGCCTTCCTGCTGGTCGCGTTCGAAGGCAGGCCGTTGACGGTGGGCATCCCCGGGCTCGTCACGCCGCACGGGACCCTGTGGGGCCAGGTGGCTGCGGTCGCGGTGGTGGCGACGCTGCCGATCGTGCTGTTCTCGTTCCTGGTGCAGAAGCATCTGGTGCGCGGACTCACCTTCGGTGCCGTGAAGGGATGAGGTCGTGAGCGTCGCATTCAAGGGCATTCGCCGCACCTTCCCCGACGGTACGGTCGCGCTCCATGGACTCGATCTCGCCTTCGAGAACGGTGAGTTCATCGTGCTGCTCGGTCCGTCGGGCTCCGGCAAGACCACGGCGTGCCGCATGCTCGCCGGTCTGGATGCGCCGAGCGCCGGACGGATCGAGATCGACGGCCGCGACGTCACCGATCTGCCGCCGCGCCTGCGCGGCATGGGCATGGTGTTCCAGAACTATGCGCTCTACGCGCACAAGACCGTGTTCGAGAACATCGCGTATCCGCTGCGCATCCGGAAGTTCCGGGACACGGAACTACGCGCGAAGGTACAGGCCATTGCGGCGCTGCTACGCATCGAACCACTGCTGCAGCGCAAGCCGGCGCAGCTCTCCGGCGGGCAGGCGCAACGGGTGGCCGTGGCGCGGGCGCTCGTGTGGGAGCCGGGCCTCTGTCTCATGGATGAGCCGCTGTCCAATCTCGATGCGTTGCTGCGGCTGCACATGCGCACGGAGCTGAAGCGCCTGCATCGCGACCTCAAGAAGACTTTCGTGTTCGTGACGCACGATCAGGAGGAGGCGATGACGCTGGGCACGCGCATCGCGGTACTGCGCGAAGGACGGCTCGAGCAATTCGACGCCCCGCGCGAGATCTACCGACGTCCGGCGACGCGCTTCGTCGCCGAGTTCATCGGACGGCCGGCGATGAACACGTTCGATGGCGAGGTACGAGACGGTGTGTTCGCGGCGCCGGGTCTTGTCGTGCCGGTGCCCGGCCGCGCACCCGGACCGTTGACGCTCGGCATCCGGCCCGAACAGATCGAGGTCGTGCCCGCCGGGACGCCGGGCGCCATTGCCTTGACGCTGGACGTCTGCGAACTCGTGGAGCCCGACGTGCTGCTGTTTCTTCGGGCTGGCGAGTCGTCGCTCGTCGTGCGCAGCCCGCGCGACGATCTGCCCGCGACATCGGGTGCGGCCGTGTCCGTGCGCTTTCCGGAGTCGGCCCTGCATTTCTTCGACCGTGAAACCGGCGCGAGGCTGCGCTGATGCTGGCCTGGATCCCGCTGTTGCTGGCAGCCGGAATCTGGTGGCTGTTCGCCCGCTGGAATCGTCGGCGGCGCTGGTTCTCCCTGGGCGAGGTGATCTTCTGGGACGCGATCGTCCTTTGCCTCGTCCAGCTCGCGTGGCTGCGATTCTTCTGACGAGTCTTACTGCATGCGCTCCAGGAACATCCGGCCCACCGCGGTCCAGATGACGCCCAGCCAGAACAGCACTCCGGGAATCACCGCCGCGCCTGCATGACCGGGAAGACCGGGTGCCGCAGCGCGCTGTTCGAGGCTTGCGGCGTAGGCGATGACCACCGGCGCGGTCATCGAGGCATAGAGGGCATGCAGCACGGGCGCGATCAGCAGGAAATCGATCACGTCGAACGCGGCGAGGTACTTCCAGAGCTGAAGACTCTGGTCGAACAGCGCCACCAACCCGCACAGCAGGAACAACGAAGTCGCCCGCCAACGATAGTGGCGCAGCAGCCAGGCCCAGGCGAGGTAGATGCCCGCGAAACTGCCGATCCAGAGCAGGCCGTTCAGCAGCAGGTCCGGATGCAGGTCGCCGTGGCCGAATACCACGAGAGGTTCGGCGATGAACACGCTGTAGGCCACGCCGACCAGCACGAAGTGCGTGAAGGTCACGCGTGCCTTGCGTGGGCGTAACCACGAGCGCTTCCAGATCAGCAGGGCGGCGAGTGCATGCAGGGGTACATGCCACAGGTAACGCCAGTCCGACGACAGCAGCACCGCGTAGCCGATCGCGCACCACGCGACGTAGATCGCGAGCAGGGCGAGCGTGCGGCGGCTCGGACGCGGCGACACTACGGTACCTTGCGACACTAGACGACGCGGCCGGCGCGCAGCGCGGCGATCTCGTCAGCCGTCAGCCCCAGGGCCTGGCGCAGCACTTCGTCCGTGTGCTCCCCCAGCATCGGCGGCGCGGAGCGATGCTCCACGGGTGTTCGCGAGAGCTTCATCGGACTCGCGACCAGCGGCACCTTGCCGGCGACCGGATGCGGGAGCTCGATGCGCATGCCGCGATGCTGTACTTGTGGATCCTCGAAGACCTGCGAGAGATCGTTGATCGGTCCGCAGGGCACGCCCGCGGCCTCGAGCGCTTCGCTCCAGAAGTGCATCGGTTTGCGCGCGACCAGCTCGGCGAGCAGCGGCACGAGCACCGCTCGATGCTTCACCCGGGCGGGGTTGGTCGCGAAGCGCGGGTCGTCCGCGAGTGTTGCGTTGCCCGCGACCTCGCAGAACTTCCGGAACTGTCCATCGTTGCCGACCGCGACGATGATGTGACCGTCCGACGCTGCGAAGGTCTGATAGGGGACGATGTTCGGGTGCGCGTTGCCGGCACGCACCGGCGGCTTCCCGCTCGCGAGAAAATTCATCGCCATGTTGGCCGTCATGGCCACCTGCGTGTCGAGCAGCGCCATGTCGACATGCTGTCCCAGTCCGCTCTTGTCCCGTTCCGCGACTGCAGCGAGCACGGCCACCGCGGAGTACATGCCTGTCATGAGATCGGCGACGGCGACGCCGACCTTCTGCGGGCCACCGCCCGGGAGATCGTCGCGCTCACCCGTGATGCTCATCAGTCCGCCGAGACCCTGGATGATGAAGTCGTAACCGGCGCGCGGCGCGTAAGGTCCGGTCTGGCCAAAGCCGGTGACCGAGCAGTAGATGAGCCGCGGATTCCCTTGCGACAGGCTCGCGTAGTCGAGCCCGTACTGCGCGAGGCCGCCCACCTTGTAGTTCTCGAGCAGGATGTCGGACTGTTCCGCGAGCCGACGAACCAGCGCTTGTCCCTCGGGCTTCGAGATGTCCACCGTGATCGACTTCTTGCCACGGTTGGCGCACATGAAATACGCGGCTTCGCGCGTATCCGCGCCGGCCTCGTCCTTCATCCACGGCGGTCCCCAGGTGCGCGTGTCGTCGCCTGCCCCCGGGCGCTCGACCTTGATCACTTCGGCGCCGAGATCCGCGAGGATCTGGCCGCACCAGGGGCCGGCCAGAACGCGCGAGAGATCGAGGACCTTGAGGTGGCTCAGCGCCCCCACGACGATCGGGCGATCATGCGCTGAACGCCTGGATGCCCGTCTGCGCGCGTCCGAGGATCAGCGCATGGACATCGTGCGTGCCCTCGTACGTGTTGACTGCCTCGAGGTTCATGACGTGCCGGATGACGTGGTATTCGTCCGAGACGCCGTTGCCGCCGTGCATGTCGCGGGCGCTGCGCGCGATGTCGAGTGACTTGCCGCAGGAGTTGCGCTTCACGAGCGACACCATTTCCGGAGACGCACGGCCCTCGTCCATCAACCGGCCCACGCGCAGCACCGTCTGAAGGCCCAGCGTGATCTCGGTCATCATGTTCGTGAGCTTCAACTGGATCAGCTGGTTCGCCGCCAGCGGCCGGCCGAACTGCTTGCGATCCATCGTGTACTCGCGCGCCGCGTGCCAGCAGAATTCCGCCGCGCCGAGCGCCCCCCAGGAAATGCCGAAGCGTGCCTTGTTGAGGCAGGAGAAGGGCCCCTTCAGGCCTTCGACGCCGGGCAGCAGGTTGTCCTCGGGCACGAAGACTTCGTCCATGACGAGCTCCCCGGTGATCGAGGCGCGCAGGCTGAACTTGCCCTCGATCTTCGGTGTGGACAGGCCTTTCATGCCGCGCTCGAGGATGAAGCCGCGGATCACGCCTTCGTCGTTCTTCGCCCAGACCACCGCGATGTCCGCGATGGGGGAGTTGGTGATCCACATCTTGGCACCACTCACGCTGTAGCCGCCGTCGACCTTGCGAGCCCGCGTGATCATGCTGCCCGGATCGGAGCCGTGGTTGGGTTCGGTCAGGCCGAAGCAGCCGACCATCTCGCCGGTGGCGAGTTTCGGCAGGTACTTCTGGCGTTGTGCCTCGCTGCCGAACGCGTAGATCGGATACATCACGAGTGACGACTGGACACTCATCGTGGAGCGATAGCTCGAATCCACACGCTCGATCTCGCGCGCGATCAGGCCGTAGCTGACGTGGTTCACACCGGCGCAGCCGTAGCCTTCGAGAGTGGAGCCGAGGAAGCCAAGCGCGCCCATTTCGTCGATGATCGCGCGGTCGAACTTTTCGTGACGATTGGCCTCGACGATGCGCGGCATCAGCTTGTCCTGGCAGTACGCGCGGGCGCTGTCGCGTACGAGGCGCTCTTCGTCGGTCAGTTGTTCCTCGAACAACAGTGGGTCGTCCCACTGGAAGACGGGCTTGCGGGCGGGGGCGTTCATGGCGGCTCCGAAAAGGCGGTCGAACCCGAAGTATAGACGGCCCGTCGTCCCGGTCGGGCGCCAGGCAGGCGGTGTTCCCGAGCAAATGCCGCCATCCCGTCGGTCCTGGCGATAGAATCCGGATCTTGCGCGGCGACCCGAGTCGCGCTTGGGGAGGACACACATGCATCCGCGATGGCGGCAAAGACCGCCGGGATCCACCTGGGGCGATTTCGGCCCCGACGACGAACTGGGTCGTATCAACCTGCTCACGCCGGAGAAGGTCCGGCAGGGCGCGGCGGAGATCCGCGAGGGTCTCAGCTTCTGTCTCTCGATCCCGCTCGACTATCCGGGCGGGCGCAAGCTCAATCCCCGGCGCGGTCCGCCCGAGCTCTCGCCCACGTCGCGCATGGGCAAGCCCAACATGAATTTCCCGCTGCGCAAGGAAAACGGCCACAGCACCGATGTCGTTTGCGACGACCAGGTGTTGCTGACGCTGCAGTATTCGACGCAGTGGGATTCGCTGGCGCACGTCGGTGCGTGGTTCGACGCCGACGGCGATGGCAAACCGGAGATGGTCTACTACAACGGCTGGCGCGCGAACGAGCACATCGTCGGCCCGGTGATCCATCACGACGACCACGAGGAAGCCTGCGGCGCTCACATGGGTGCGCTCAAGCTGTCGATCTCGAACTTCGCGGCCAAGCCGATCCAGGGCCGTGGCGTGATGCTCGATTTTCATGCGCACTTCGGTTTCCAGCGGCGTGCCCTGTCGTTCGACGACGTGCAGCGCGTGCTGGAGGCGGACCGGATCGAGGTGGAGCAGGGCGACCTGCTGGTGATGCGCACCGGCTTCACCGATCTCATCATGGAGATGGATCGCGATCCCGATCTGGCCCGTCTCGAAGCCGTGTCCATGGGCCTCGACGGGCGCGACGAGCGCCTGCTCCAGTGGATCACCGACAGCGGTGTCGCGGCGATCTGCTCCGACAACTACGCGGTCGAGTTCTATCCGCCGCGAGACGTGCCGGGCGCCACCGCGCATCTGCCGCTGCATCAGCATTGCCTGTTCAAGCTGGGCGTTCCGCTCGGCGAGATCTGGTGGTTGAAGGACCTGGGCGAATGGCTGCGCGCGCATGGGCGTACGCGCTTCATGTTGACGGCGCCGCCGTTGCGCTTGCCCGGCGCGGTCGGTTCCCCGGCGACGCCGGTGGCGACGGTCTGAGATGAACACACCCCCCACGCTCACTGACGTTCGCTGCCCCCCACGGGGGCGCATCAGCGCCTTGGGGCGGCCCGGCGGCGCTGAGTCGGAGGTGAATCCGTGAGCAACGTTTTCGATTCCTTCCGCCTCGACGGCAAGGTCGCGTTCGTGACGGGCGGTTCGCGCGGCCTCGGCCTCGAGATCGCAGAAGCGCTGGCCGAAGCGGGAGCAAAGGTCGCCTTGATGGCGCGGCGACCACAGTATTTCGACGAGGCCCTGAAGTCCCTCCCCGATGCACTTTGCATCGTCGGTGACGTGAGCGTCGAGACCGACGTGGTGAAGGCGGTGCAGGAGACCGAGTCGAAGCTCGGCGTGATCGACATCCTGATCAACGGCGCCGGTATCTCCTGGGCGGCGCCCGCCGTGGACATGCCTTCGGAGAAACTCCAGCAGGTGACGGCCGTCAATTTCTACGGCACGTTCTACGCGTGCAAGGCATGCGCGCCGGGGATGATCGAAAAGGGCTACGGCAAGATCGTCAACATCGCTTCGGTGGCGGGCCTGAAGGGGGAATCGGCCGACATTCTCGATGCGGTGGGTTACACCGGCAGCAAGGCTGCGGTGCTGGGGCTCACGCGCGACCTGGCGGTCAAATGGGGCCCGCACGGCATTCGTGTCAACGCGCTCGCGCCCGGCTTCTTTCCCACCAAGCTCACCGAGAAGGTCATCCCGCGGGTGACTCACGCGTTGCAGACTCACAACCCGTTGCGGCGCGCGGGCCGGCCCGGAGAACTCGGTGGGGCCGGCCTGTTCCTGGCGAGTCCGGCATCGGACTACGTGAACGGACATACACTCGTGGTGGACGGCGGCGGCGTGGCCGGGTGAATTGCCGGGAGGTGGATCATGCGAATCCTGATGGCCTACGACGGTACGATCGAGGGTCAGCGCGCGCTGCTGGCGGCACCGGAGATCGCGTTGCTCCCCCACGACGAGACCCATCTGCTGGCCGTGCTGCCGATGCCGGCCGGCCTGTTCCTGGCGGAGGGCTACGTGCCCGGGCAAGTGATCGACGAAGAGAGGGCTCGCGCCAAGGCGCTGCTCGATGAATGCGTCGCCGCGCTCATCGCCCAGGGTTTTCCGGCGAGCGGGCACATGTCGTGGGGCGAACCGGTGGAGGAGATCTGCAAGCTCGCAGTGGAGTTGAAGTCGAGCATGATCCTGGTTGCCCACCCGAAAGCCACGTCCTTCGCCGCTCGCTGGTGGCGCGGGTGGGTAGGCTCGTCGCTGCTGGAGCAGACGCCCTGCAGCCTCCTCGTGTCGGTGTATTGAGCTTGCATTCATCGACGCTTCGATTCGCATGCGCAGCTGCGTTGCTGGCGATCGCGCGGTTCGCGGCCGCCGCGGAGTTCGATTACCACCTCGATCCGGTCGAGGTGGCGACGGACACCTACGTGTTCGTCGGTCGCAACGAAGACATCGCCGCCGGTAACGGCGGCAACGTGCTCAACACCGCCTTCATCGTGACGCGCGAAGGCGTGCTGGTGATCGATACCGGGCCGACGCGACGTTATGCCGAGCAAGTGCGTGCCGCGATCCGCAGGGTGACCGCGCGGCCGATCGTTCGTGTGTTCAACACCCACCACCACGCCGATCATGTACTCGGCAACCAGGCGTATCCGGATCTCGTGGAGGCTGTGCCGGCCACCATCGAAGCGATGCGACGCGAAGGCGCCGTACCCGTGGAGGCAATGGCGAGCGCCGTCGGGGATGCGGCGCTCGGTACCGTGCTCACCGTTCCTTCGAAGCTCACGAAGCCCGGTCGCTTCAAGCTCGGTGATCACGAGATCGAAGTGATCGCGGCCAAGGGTCATACCGACGCCGATCTCGTGATCTTCGATCACACCACGGCGGTGCTCTTCACCGGTGATCTCGCCTTCCACGGCCGCGCGCCGAGTTTCGGCCACGCCGACATGGATGAATGGATCGACGCCTTGTCGGCGCTCGACGCGATCCGCTTTCGCATGCTGGTGCCCGGGCACGGCGCGCCGAGCCGCAACGCGACGCCGATCCGCGAGACGCGCGACTACCTGCTGTGGTTGTCGGGGCGCCTGGAGAATGCGGCCGCGGAAGGACTCGACATGCGTGCGCTCATGGCTTTGCCGCCGCCGGAACGGTTCCGCAAGCTCGGCGTGATCGAGGTGGAGTATCCGCGCACAGTGCAGCAGCTGTACCCGGCCCTGGAGCGGCAGCAGCGAAAGCCGTAGGGGCTATTTCGGCTTGCACACCGACTGGCCGTCTTTCCAGCCAGCCTTGAACTGCGTGTCGGAGGCATGGCGTGCCTTGTCCTCCGGCACCGCGACGTTGTGCTTCGCGGCCTCGCAGCCGGCGTTGAACCCGTCCCGGAAAGCCGGCGGATAGCCGGCGAGGTTGTACCGTGCCGGCGCCTTCTGCGCGCTACCCGTCGATCCGGGCTGTGTCGCGCACGCCCCTAGGCCCAGCAGCACCGCGAGGGAAACCCCGGAAACGCCGAGGCCCGGCGTTTTCACGTCGGGCCTCGAAGGAAAATACTGAGCCGGCTGGATGCCGGCAGGCGAAGCTTCAGCCGAGCGTCAGGACGAGCCCGTTCATGAGCCGCACGCGCTGGCCCACGTTGAAGCGCGGTTTGGCGTGTTCCTGGATCACCCGCGTGGAACCGTCGTCCATGCGAAGTTTCACGAGGTAGGCAGCGATGGGTTTGGACGGATCCGGCTGGCTCAGGTTGCCGGCCGTCGAGCCGTTCGGATCCCGCATCACGAGCGGACCGCCGGACGCAGCCGCGAGAGCATCGGGCGTCATCGTTTCGATCGATTGCACCTGGCCGCAGGTGGGGCATTCGTTGGGGGCGAGGCGCAGCGGAGCATCGCCCCGCGCCTTCGCCGCCGCGGCAGCCTTCGAGACCTTGAAGGAAAACTCTCCGGCCGGATTGGCTCCGCCACGGGAGAGCGGGAGATGTCCGGTGATCGCCGCGACGCCGATCCCGCTGAACACCGCGACCGACAAGGCCGCGACGATCATGAGCGGAAACAGCAGCCTGCTCCTGGATTCCATGTTGCCCCTCCGTTGCTCTTATGCCGGGCAACCGAATCAGTTCCCGAGGCCAGCCTGCTAACGGCAGGAAGGCCAGGAGCTTTAGAGCAATCGTCATGCCGAAGGTATCGGAGGTAGGAGAATCAGGCCCTTGCAGCCGTTACTTGAAGCTAAAACTCAGTAAATTCTGTCACTGAGGGACGACAAAACAAGGGCTTGCGGCAAGTGCTCACCCACCGTCCGAGTTGCACCGGAGGGCGGTGCGCCCCACCCACCACGCTCGTTTGCGATGGAGGGCCCGTGCGCCCCAGCTTCGCTGGCCGCGGGGCCAGTCGCGGCGCTTGGTTTCCCGGCTGCGCTGGGCGCTGCCCAATCACAGTCGCTGGCATCTCAGGACACGACCTTGAACAGGCCCGGGTCGAGGTGGTGCCGGTGGAGCAGTTTGTAGAATTCGGTGCGGTTGCGCTTGGCGAGCCGGGCGGCGTGCGTGACGTTGCCGCTGGTCATCTTGAGCAATCGGGCGAGATAGTCGCGCTCGAACTGACCGCGGGCCTGTTCGAAGGAATCCAACTCGGTCGCCTGGATGCGCAGCGCGCTCTCCACCAGGGCCGGACTCACAACGGCGCTCGTGGTGAGTGCTACGACCTGTTCCACCACGTTGATGAGTTCGCGCACGTTGCCGGGCCAGTCGTACTTGACCAGACGCTGCAGGGCATCGGCAGAGAACGCATTCACCGTCTTGCCGTACTTCTTCGCGATGTGGGTGAGGAAATGTCCGGCGAGCAGCGGCACGTCCTCGCGGCGCTCTCGCAGCGGCGGCAGGGTGAAGCTGACCACGTTGAGCCGGTAGTACAGATCTTCGCGGAACTGGGTTTCGCGGATCGCCGCTTCGAGGTCGCGGTGCGTGGCCGACACGATGCGCACGTCCACGGGCGTCGATTGCGTTGCGCCGACCGGGCGCACGGTGCGTTCCTGCAGCACGCGCAGGAGCTTCACCTGCAGTGCCACCGGCATGTCGCCGATCTCGTCGAGAAACACCGTACCGCCGTTGGCGGACTGGAACAGGCCTTCGTGATCGCGCGCAGCACCGGTGAAGGCACCTTTGACGTGACCGAAGAGTTCCGATTCCAGCAATGCTTCCGGAATGGCACCACAGTTGATCGCCATGAACGGCTTGTCGCGCCGCGGGCTCGCGCGATGGATCGCCTGCGCGAGCAATTCCTTGCCCGTACCGCTTTCGCCGCGGATCATCACGCTCGCGTCGCCGGAGGCCACCAGTTTGGCTCGCGCCAGCACCGCTTCGAATTCCGGATTGCGGGTGACGATACCGCTCTTCCAGTCTTCCGTGGGTTCGTCGTTGGCGGCAGGCGCGGAGAGTGTCGCCGCCCGTGTGACCTGGGTCACGAGATCCTTGCCGTCGAAGGGTTTGGTGAGATAGCCGAACACGCCGCGTTGCGTGGCGGCGACAGCATCGGGAATGGTGCCGTGCGCGGTGAGGATGATCACCGGCAGCACGGGGTTCGAGCGGTGGATCTGGTCGAACAGGGCCATGCCGTCCATGCCGCCCATGCGCAGGTCCGTGACCACCACCTGGGGCGTGGACGCGGAGAGGATCGCGAGCGCGCGCTCGCCGCTGTCGGCGGTCGCGACGTCGAAACCGGCGGACTGCAGCCGAATGGAGACAAGGCGCAGCAGATCTGCATCGTCGTCAACCACCAACACTTTTGCCGTTGTTCTCATCATTTCTTCCTTGCGTTCTGATCCTTCTGAATCATAGCGCGCTCCACGTCCTTCAAGGCATCGAGTTTGCGTTGGAGTTCGTCCGCACGTTTCTGTTCCTCTTTCGCTTTCAGGGACTGCGTTTGCACCGCCGTGTCTGTGCGGCGGGCCTCTTCCAGGTTCGAAAGCAGGAGCTGTGCGATGCCGCGATAGGGGCTGAGCGGGCTCGCGTCGCCGCGCACGTACGGCTCGAGCAGCTGCAATGCCTGGGCTTCGCTGTGGAACGACGTACCCGGATGGAGATAGAGGAGCACCAGCCGCATGCGCGCGGCTTCGCTGCCCGCGTCCGTGAAGTCCTTGCGGGCCTGGTAGAGCGCGGTCTTCAGCTCGGCCTGCGATTTGCCCTTGAGATTGGCGAGGAACAGCAGCGTTTCGTCGGCACCGGTGTGCACCTCGGCCACTTCGGGCTCGCACACCGGCGGTTCCACGACGACCGGCGCGGGCTTGGCCGGTTCCGGTTCCGGCTCCGGACGCGGCGGCTGAACCTGGCACGCGGTCAGCGACAGCGCGAGCACGACGACGACGGCGCAGAGGCTTCTCATGATCGGCTCATGCCGCAGCAAGGTGTTTCTGGGACAACGGCAGGGATACCCGGATGTGCGCGCCCGACGCGCCGTCATCGACGATCTCCACCCTGCCGCGATGGGCGGCCACGAACTCCTTCACGATCGCGAGTCCCAGTCCGGTGCCCTTCACCGGGCCCTGGTACGGCGTGCTGCCCTGGAAAAAGGGTTCGAACACGGATTCGCGTTCCTCGCGGGCGATGCCCGGGCCTTCATCCACCACCTCGAGGCGCGCCTCCGAGCCGTTGGAACGCGCCATCACGAGGATGCGGCCACCTGCCGGCGAAAACTTCACCGCGTTCGAGACGAGATTGTCGACGACCGCGGCGAGCTTGTCCTGATCGGCGTCGAGGACGATCGCGGGACAGTCCACCTGGTAGTGCAGTCCCTTGGAGGCGATGGTCAGGCGATGCTGCTGGCCCGCGCGCGCGATGATCTCCGACAGCGGCACGGGTGAGAACGCGACGGCGCCGCGCTGATACTGCGCGGTGTGGAACGACAGCAGGTCTTCGATCAGCCGCTGCAGGCGATGCGTGCTCTGCTTCAGAATTGCGGCGATCTCGCGCTGCGCAGGCGAGAGGTCGCCCACCACCTGTTCCTCGAGCAGGTCGATGCCTTCCTTGAGGGACGCGAGCGGCGTCTTGAGTTCGTGCGAAACGTGGCGCATGAAGCGCGTCTTCTGTTCCTCGAGGTCGATCAGTCGCAGCCGCATCCATTCCAGTTGCCGCCCGAGATGCTGCAGGTCTTCCGGTCCCTGGACCTCGACGCGCGAACCGAAGTCGCCTTCGCCGAGCCGGCGGATGGCCGCGTCGATCTGCGAGATGGGACGCGAGATCAGGATGATGGCGCCCACCACGATGAACAGCGCCACAGGGACCAGCGCGGCGAGCTGCCAGAAGATGAAGCGCTGCACGCCCTCGGACACCGACTGCAGCGACGCGAGCTCGCGTTCGACCACGGCGCTGCCCATGTCGTCGAGCGCCTGCGCCAGCGCATCCAGCGCGGTGAACTCCGCGAGCAGCGGTGCCAGCGTCGCCGGCTTCGTGCGCGAAGCCTCGATCGCCTGCGAGAGATCGAGTTCGCGCTGCTTCAGCGTCTTGAGCTGGTTCGATTGCTCGGCATCGAGCCGGAAGCTGCCCATGCGCTGCGCCGTTTCGATGAAGCGGGCGCGGGCGTGGTCATAGCCTTCCAGCAGCGCCGTATCGCCGAGCGCGGTGAACTGCCGCACGCTGCGCTCCATGCCGTTCACCTGTTCCATGATGAGACGGCTCGCCTGCGTCGCTTGCACCGCCTGCTGCACGGTGCGCTGGCTGCGCTCCACGATTTCATGGATCGAGACGGCGTTGTTGACGATGGCGAAGATGAGCGGCAGCGACACCAGCAGGAAGCCGGCGATGATCAGCTTCAGGAACGAGCGCGGGTAGTAGATCGGCCGCGACAGGAGGCGAAACAGGCGCAGGCCTGCCTCCCCGGATTTAGAAACTGACTTCGGCACGTCCCAGAGGGCCGAAGTCGGCCATCACCCTGTCGCCGGGAGCTACGGCCACCGGTGTCACGCAGGTGCCCGTGGTGACCACCTCGTTCGCGGTGAGTCCCGTACCCAGGCGCGACAACTCGTTCGCGATCCAGGTGAGTGCGATGCGCGGATCGCCCAGCACGTTCGCGCCGCTGCCGGTCTGGGCGAGCTTGTCGTTGACGTACGCCTGGACCGGATGCCGGGCGAGATCGAGGCTGCGCCAATCGGCCGTCGTGGCCGGCCCGAGGGCGAACCAGGAAGCGCAGGCGTTGTCCGCGATGAGCTGCGGGGCGCCCACTCGCACGAATTCCCGGTAGCGCGAATCGGGCACTTCGATGGCGGGGTGCAACGTCGCGACGGCCGCGAGCACCTCGTCCATGTCATAGGGCCTCGTACGCGGCGGCAGGTCGCGCGCCATCCGGAAGGCAAACTCCGCTTCGGCGACGTGCATCAGGTTGTGGGTGAGGTCGAACCGTGCCGGACACTGCCGTGCGCGCGCGCCGAGGAGCGTGCCCGCAAGCGGCCCGTCCACGCCGATGTGCGCCTGCCCGGCTGTGCTGGTCGCGGCAATCTTCCAGCCGAAGCGGGTGTCCTTCGCGAGGCGGGAGATCGCGAGCTGGATCGCGAATCCCTCTTCGCGCGAGGACGGGCGAATGGCCTCGGGCAGTGCCTCGAGGCGGCTGCCGTCCTGCCAGGCATTCCAGAGCACTTCGGCGGCGCGATCGATGGTCTGTGGCGTCATGGGTTGGTCTTCATGCAGCGGCGGTGGCCTTCAACGGCGCACGCACCAGGTTGACGAGAGGTTCTCCGCGGGCCAGCCGGTCGAGATTGCCCGCGATGATCCGGCAGCGCCGCTCGAGGAGGGCATCGGTCCAGGCGGACGCGTGCGGCGTCATGACCACGTTGTCCAGTTCGTGGAACGGGAACCGAGACGGGCGATGCACGGCGGCAGGATCGCCGCTCTGGCTCGGGTAGTTGTACCACGTGTCGATGATGGCACCGCCGATGCGACGGTCGCGGCACGCTTCGAACAGGGCTTGCTCGTCGATCGTCGGGCCGCGGCCGACGTTGATGATGACGGCGTCGGGTTTCATGGCCGCGAACGCGCGGGCATCGAAGGCACCGCGCGAGCGTTCGTCCAGCGGCAGTGCCGAGAGCACGAAGTCGGACTGCGCGAGCAGATCGTGCAGATGATCCATGGCGACGACGCTTTCGCACCACGCATCGCCGGGCCCCGGCGTGCGACTCGCAGCGATGATCCGCATGCCGAAGGCGTGCGCACGTTTCGCGACTTCGCGACCGATGCGGCCGTAACCCACGATGCCGATCGTCCGGCCGTAGAGCTCCCCGTGGGTCGGACCGGCGAGCCAGGAGCCCCACCAGCGGCCTTCGCGCAGCTGCGTATTCATCCGCTGGACGCCGATTTGCCACTCCAGCATCGCCGCCAGGACGTACTCGGCGATGCCGATCTCGTGCTCGAAGGCATTGCAGACGGCCGCCGAGGCCGGGACGACACCGAAGTCGATACCGTCCGTGCCGGCGCCGGGCAGTTGCAGCAAACGCAGCCTCGGTGCTGCCGGGAAGGAGGTAGGCCAGTTGATCGACACCATCGCATCCGCCTCGGCGAAAGCTTGCGCCAGGGCGGCACGGTCGTCCTGATCGACGACGATCCAGGTCCACGGCGTGGTGAGGAAACGTCGAACCGACTCCAGGCGACCGTCGTTGTCGATGGACTTGATGACCAGTTGCATGCGCGTGAAGGGAGGCTTTCGAAAGTCATCGGAAAGTGTATGCGGCCTGCCACCGGATTCCTAGGAGCGGTTCGTGGCCGTAGGTCTGGAAAATCTGACAAAAAATGAGGTTCAAATCGACCAAGGGCTGTGCTAGCCTTTCCATCCACAAGGTCTTTGCTCGTCCCGGCGTCATCGGCCCATGAGCGGATTCATTGTTTTCAAAGAGTTGTCGAGGGTTGAGCGCTTGAAATACCTGCGCTCGCAAGCCGCAAGGCTGCCCTGAGGTAACGCCGTCAAGCTGGAATTCTGGGAGATTCAGATATGGGACGCCTGCTTCGAAAACTGGCCGGAATCAGCGCAATCGCGGCGGCGGTCGCCATGACATGGTCTGCCCCGGCCGAGGCCATTCCGACCTTCTCGATCACACCGGATCCTGCGTCCGCGGCGCCCGGGGGTAGTGTCGATTTCGTGCTGACGGTCACCGATGCAGCCGATTTCGCCGACTGGCTGGGGTTCATCGTCACCTTTGGATCTCCGACCGGATATCAGGATCCTCCACTGGCTGGTGCACCCGCGTATCCGTATGTCGAACTGGACACGGGCGGTGGACTGGAAGCAGGGGTCCTCGTGGACTCGTCGGATCCCTCCTTCATACTGGGCATCATTCCCGGTGATCAGACGGCCTTTTGCAGTGGGATCGTCGGGTGCGTGGAAGTATTCAACTTTGCAGGGCTGAGCAGCGCCAGCGGCGAGTTGCTCAAGTTCCGCCTCAAGGTGGGCCCCGAGACGCCGCCGGGCGACATCCTGGTCCAGTACTCCGTGAACTACACCGGAGAACCCTTGGCAACTCAGGAATTCACCATCACCTCCGTCCCCGAACCTTCCAGCTACTACCTGTTTGCTGCCGGCATCCTCATGCTGGCGCTCTCCCGGCTGCCGCGTTTCCAGCGGGCCGTCGCCAGAGTATCCTGAGCTGCCTTTGACAGCCATCCCCGGCGCCGGCTCGCACCGGTGCGGGATGGTTGCGTGTCCGCCCGTTCCAACGAACTGACCCAAGGAGAATCACAGATGGCAAAATCGCCCGTAGAAGACGGCGCCACCGCGAAGCCCGCCGAGGCCCCGATGCCGAAGGTGAAGTGGGACACCCAGAGCCTGAAGAGCACGTACGCGAACTTCTGCAATGCCACCAGCACGCGCGAGGAAGTGGTGTTGAACTTCGGCGTCAACCAGAACTGGGATCGCATGGCCGGCGAGGTCGAGATCGAGCTGGACCACCGCATCATCCTGAGTCCGTTCGCGGCCAAGCGGCTGACCGATCTGCTGCAGAAGCTGATGGCCGAGTACGAGAACCGCTACGGCGAGCTGAAGTGAGCGCCGGGTACCCGGTTCCAAGATGACCCTCGCACAACCGGAATCGGGCCGCACGCCCGAGTTTCCCGTCGATGAGCAGACCGAAGAAGCCGCCCTGTGGGCGGCTTTTTCGTCGGCGCGCTCCGGCGATGCCGCTGCCGGTCCGTGGACCGCGTTGCAGGCGCGCCGGCTGCCCGGCATTCGCGCCTGCGGCGTCTTTCGAACCGGCACGTCCGGACTCGAACTGGTCGCGGCGTGGCCCGATACCGAAACGCTGCCCAGCGACCTGCATGCGAGCGCGCAACTGGGCGTGGAGCAGCGCATCACCATGGTGCGATCCGCCGGACGCGGATTCCATCTGATCTGTCCCTTGCCGGGGGACGAGGGTTGGGTCGCGTGCGCGGAGATCACGCCCATGCCCGCACCCGCCCTCCAACAGGCGCTGGACACGCTGCACTGGGGCATCGGCTGGCTCCAGGCGGCGCGAGCTTCGGGCGTGGGGCAGCGGGCCGAGGTGCGCAACGACTGGCTGGAGCTCGCTGCACGCCTCGCGGAGAACGTCGCTCGCGAACGGGACGCACCGTCCGCATCCCGCGCGCTGGCGGCGGGCATCGGCGCCGCCTTCGGCGCTTCGGCCGTTTCGGTGGGAGTTCTCAGGCGCGGCAAGCTGTCGGTCATGGCGCAATGGCAGGCCAGTCGCGAGCCGGTGCTGGGTGAGGATGGCGAAGAGATCCGGCCGGCCGAGTCCGAGCCGATCGACATTGCCGCCGCACTGCACAGCGCGCTGGAAGCGGGCCGCTCGATGCGCGTCGATCGCCACGAGCCCGATCCCGATTCCGTACCGGAGCAAAGTCCCGCACCGATCGAACTGCTCGCCACCCGGGCGCACGTCTGCGCGATGCCGCTGCCGGGCCCCGAAGTACCCGCGGGCGCCATGCTCATCGAGCGCATCGGGACCGCCTTCAGCGATGACGAAGTGGCGAGCCTCGAGACCATCGCGCTCCAGGCCGCCCCGCTGATCGACGCGAAGCCGCTCGCGCGACCGGTACCGGTCACGCGCGAACGCCGGGCGTTCGTGGCGCTGTTCGGTCCGGTGCGCATGAAGTTGAAGCTCGTCCTGATCGCGCTCCTCACCATCGGACTGGTCATGCTCGGCGCGACCGGCCGCTACGAGGTGGCGGTGGACGGCGCCATCGAAGGGGCGCCGCCGCGCGTGCTCGCCGCACCCTTCGGCGGAGTCCTGGGGCAGGTACTCGTCCGTCGCGGCGATGCCGTCAAGCGCGGCCAGCTCGTCGCGCGCATGGACGATCGCGAACTGAAGCTCGAGCGCGACCGGCTCGATGCGGAACGCACCCAGCTGGAACTGGTGACCCGGGAAGCGCGCGAGATCCGTGACCGCGCGGCGACGGAATCCCTCGACGCCAAGCTGAAGGACGTGGAGGCGCGCTTGCGCACCGCGGACGAGCGACTCGCGCGCACGCGCGTCACGAGCCCGATGGATGGCATCGTGGTCGGTGGCGCCGGTCTCAATTCGGCCGAGTCCAGTGTCGACGCGGGTCAGTCGCTCGTCGAGATCGTTCCGATGGACAGCTATCGACTCGTCCTGTGGGTCGACGAACGGGACCTGGCACTGCTGCGCGAAGGGCAGGCAGGAACGCTGTCGTTGTCGGGGGAATCGACCACGTTGCCGTTCACCATCAAGCGCCTGACCGGCGTCGCCGCGCCAGGCCATGGCCGCAACCGGATACGCGTGGAGGCCCAGCTGCAGGACATGAACGAGCGCGCTAGTCCCGGCGTCGAAGGCACGGGACGGGTGGACGTGGGCAAGCGCAAGCTGGTGTGGATCTGGTGGCGCGATCTCCAGCGCAACCTGCAGGCGTCGCTGCGCTGAAGCGCAGGGGCCGGCCGCGGCGGTCGCCGGCCCCGCCCCGCGATTCCGCGAACGAGAAGATGCCGGCTCGCTGTCGCGGGATCTGACGAACGGCCAGTCAGGCCGTTTACAATGGCGCATCTTCGAACGGGACTCAACCGTTGAACACGACGCGACCCATGGCCGACCCGTTGCTGGAACAGTTTCAGGCGACCACCGTCGCATCCCTGTCCGACGCGATCGATGCGGTGCTCGGCATCACCGGCTGCATGGGGGGCGGCATGCGTGCGATCGTGCCGGGCCTCATGGTGGGGCGCGCTGCGACGGCGCTGCTCAAGCCCGCCGCGCGCGAGGTGGCGCTCCGCGAGGCTTCGCTGCGCGACTCCGTCGGCATGATCGACGAGTCGCTCCCCGGTGAGGTCGGCATCCTCGTGCTGGAAGACGGACTCGAAGTCGCAGGGCTCGGCGGGTTGATGGCGGTGGCTGCCCACGCCCGCGGCATGGCCGGCATCGTCTGCGACGGTGCGGTGCGCGACGTGGCCGAACTGCGCGATATCGGCCTGCCGATTTTCGCGAGAGCCGTGTCACCGGCCGCATCGGTGGGGCGTCACATCAGCGTGGGGCGGCAGATACCGGTCCAGTGCGCGGGCGTGCTGGTTCGGCCGGGAGACATCGTCGTGGGCGACGAGGACGGTGTAGTCGTGATTCCCCAGGAACACGCCGAGGCGGTGGTCCGGTATGCGCTGGACATCGACGCGCGCGAGGCGCGCATGGTCCCGCTGATCCGCGAGCACCGCGGGCTGCGCGCTGTCGCGGATAAATTCAATCGCGGCTGATGATGCCGCAGGCCATGGAGTGAAGCGATGAAGGTCATCGATCTCAGGAGTGACACCGTCACCAAGCCCTCGGAGGGCATGCGGGCCGCGATGGCCGCAGCCGACGTCGGCGACGACGTCTACGGCGAAGATCCCACGGTCAACCGTCTCGAGGCGCTGCTGGCGGAGATGCTCGGCAAGGAAGCCGCCATCTACGTGGCCACGGGCACGCAGAGCAACCTGATCGGACTCATGTCGCATTGCGAGCGCGGTGACGAGTACATCGTCGGGCAGCAGGCGCACACCTACAAGTACGAAGGTGGCGGTGCGGCGGTACTGGGCAGCATCCAGCCGCAGCCGATCGACAACGAACCCGACGGCACGCTCGACCTCGGAAAGGTCGCCGCGGCGATCAAGCCCGACGATTCGCACTTCGCGCGTACGCGCCTGCTCGCGCTGGAGAACACGATCGGCGGCAAGGTGGTCCCGCTCGCCTACCTCGCGGAGGCCGAGGCGTTGGCGCGCTCGCGCGGGCTCGGCATGCATCTGGACGGAGCACGCCTGTTCAACGCGGTGGTCAAGCTCGGTATCGACGCGAAGACGGTCGCGAGGCATTTCGATACCGTGTCGGTGTGCCTGTCGAAGGGACTGGGCGCGCCGGTGGGTTCGGTGCTGGTGGGCTCGAAGGCGCTGGTCGATCGCGCGCGGCGCTGGCGCAAGGTGCTGGGTGGCGGCATGCGGCAGGCGGGCCTGATGGCGGCCGCCGGCCTGTACGCGCTGCAGCACAACGTGGCGAGGCTGGCCGAGGATCACGACAACGCTCGGGCGCTGGCCGATGCACTCGGCGGCATCGATGGCCTGAAGGTCGACCCGGCGCTGGTCCAGACGAACATGGTGTTCATGAGCATCGCGCCGGAGCTGGCGGCACCCCTGCGTGAGCATCTGGCGCGACGGGGCATGCTCATCTCGTCCTCGCCCACCATCCGGCTGGTGACGCACCTGGATGTGAACCGCGAGGATCTCATGGCGTTCGCGCAAGCCGTGCGGGAATTCTGCCGCGAAGTGCGAGGGGCTTCCGCTCGCACCGCCGCCGCCCACGCTTGAGTCCGAGGGCGCCGATCACGCGATGGGCAGCCGGTCGATCGAGCCGATCACGCGCCGCGACCTCAAGCGGCTCGCGGCCCTCGTCCGGCGCGAACGGGAGGATTTTTTCGGGTTGAACAGCGCGTGGTCGCTGTTGTATTCGAAGCGGCTGCTATGCGTGGCGTTGGGGGGAGAGGCCGCGGTCCATGCGCTCAATGCGACGTCGGGGTTCGTGGGTTTCGAGGTGTGGAATTTCTATGCGGAGCACCCCGACGCGCCGTTCCCGGCGCGCCGCAAGGCACGCGAGGATTTCGGCGATTCGCGCTTCGGGCTCGATCCGTCGCTGCCGGAGACGTTCAAGGGCCGCGCCGTGGACGTGCAGGGGCGCAGCATCGAAGCGAAGCCGGGCGACGATCCGGTCACCGCGCTGCAGCGCTATCTGCGGCTGAAGGAAACGCCGACCGCGAAGGCGCTGGCGCGCCAGTCGCTCGTGCTGCTCGAACCCGAGGCGCTGCTCGGCTTCGAAGTGTGGCCGACGCTGGTCTCCGCGTGAACCGGATGTCGAGTTGTTCGAACTGGATCGCGGCGATGGTTCTGGCGCTGGTTGCCGGACTCGCCTGCGCCGGCATTCCACCGGTCACGGCGGATGGCCAGGTGCCGACGCTCGCGCCCCTGCTGCAGCAGGTGACACCGGCCGTCGTGAACATCTCGGTGCTGGCCGGGAGCGCTCAGGACGAGAACCCGATGATGCGCGACCCGTTCTTTCGCCGCTTCTTCGGCGCGCCGGAGTCCGCTCGCCCGCAGGCGAGCGCCGGTTCGGGCGTCATCGTCGATGCGCAGAAGGGCTATGTCATCACCAACCATCACGTCATCAAGGACGCGCGCGAGGTGGTGGTCACCACCAAGGACCGGCGCCAATTCCAGGCCCGCGTCATCGGTTCCGATGCGGGGACCGACATCGCCCTGTTGCAGATTGACGCGCAGAATCTGGCGGCGCTGAAGTTCGGCGATTCGGATGCCATGAGCGTCGGCGATTTCGTGCTCGCCATCGGCAATCCCTTCGGCATCGGCCAGACCGTCACCTCCGGCATCGTCAGCGCGCTCGGGCGCTTCGGCATCAACACCGAGGGTTACGAGGACTTCATCCAGACCGACGCGTCGATCAATCCCGGCAATTCCGGTGGGGCGCTCGTCAACCTGAAGGGCGAACTGATCGGCATCAACACGGCCATCATCGGCCCGGCCGGCGGCAACGTGGGCATCGGCTTCGCGGTGCCGAGCAACATGGCGCAGAAGGTCATCGCGCAGCTCGGGCGCTTCGGCGAGATGCGGCGTGGACGCTTCGGTGCCACTGCGCAGGACGTCACGCCGGACATCGCGAAGGCGCTCAACGTCAACGCCAACGAAGGTGCCGTCATCGTCGACATCGTCAAGGACGCGCCTGCGGAAAAGGCCGGCCTGCGCCGGACCGACATCGTCGTCGCGGTGAACGGGCGGCCAGTGCGCGGTTCCGGTGACCTGCGCAACCAGCTCGGTCTCATCCCGGTGGGCGACACCGTTGAGCTGAAGATCCTGCGCGACGGCAAGCCCCTCGCCCTGAAGATCACGATCGAAGGTGCACGCCCTGCTGCGACATCCACGGGGAGGCAGGCGGTTCCGGAACTGTCGGGCGCAAGGGTCGGCAATCTCGAGCGCGGCGGCAAGGCCGAAGCGGTCGTCGTGGTCGAAGTGGATCGGAACAGTCCTGCCTGGAATCACGGACTGCGGCCGGGCGACGTGATCATCGGCGTCAATCGTCGCAAGGTGCGCGACACGAACGAGTTGCTCGCGCAACTTCGCAGCGTGGAGCGGCCCCTGGTGCTCAATCTGGTGCGAGGAGACTTCGGTATTACACTCGTGATCCGTTCCTGATCGAGGATTCGCCGGACCATGTCGCAATACACCGTGCCCCCGCTCACCGCACCGGCAGGTCTCGTGTTTCTCTGGGAGTACCTGTTCAATCATCCGGCCGCGGAGCGCCACGGTGCGATGGCGAATCCGGAAGAGCTCGCCTTTCTCGGATTCTGCGTCGAGCACCTTCCGCACTCCCATGCGCAACTGCTGCAGGACCTGTTCGTGCTCCATCGGACCGGATCCAAGCGTAACGGATACTTCGTCGAGTTCGGTGCGACGGATGGAGTGGACTTGAGCAACACTTGCATGCTCGAGCGGCGCCACGGATGGAACGGCATCCTGGCGGAGCCCTACCCGGTGTGGCACGCGGCACTCGCGGCGAATCGCAGGGCCGCGATCGATCATCGCTGCGTCTGGACGGCGAGCGGGGAACAGATGGCGTTCGTCGCCGCGCATGCGCCGGAATTGGGAAGCTTGCGGGCGTATGCCGACGACGACGTGCACGCGGCACGGCGTACGGCCGACGCCAGCGAGATCCAGGTGGACACCGTTTCACTGGTCGACCTGCTGGAACAGCACGGCGCACCGCGCGACATCGACTATCTGTCCGTTGACACCGAAGGCAGCGAACTCGACATCCTGTCGGCCTTCGATTTCAGCCGCTATCGCATCCGCATCATCTCGGTCGAACACAACTACATGGATGCGACGCGCGAAGGCATCCGGTTGTTGCTCGCGGAGCACGGCTACCGGCGCGAGTTCGAGTCGTTCTCGAACTGGGACGACTGGTACGTCCGACCGGATCTGTTCTGAACCGTCGTCTGGTGCCGGGAATGGATGGCGGACGCGTGCAGTTGCGGGGTTTCAAGGCGGGAAGGGTCCGAATCTGCCATGTTCTTGCCGCAACCTGGCCCCTTGAGCATAGGTCTGCTGGATAACAGGGCAGACGCATCCCCGATCGCTGCGCGTCAGGCGGGGCGAACCATCTCGAAGATCCTGTTCACTTCGGCATAGTCACCTCGATAGCCGCAACGCGCGATCGGTCGCGCGGCTGCCGTTTGGAATACTCCGTCCGTCAGGTATGTCGGGTCGATGTGTACACCCACGACTTCGCCGATCGTCATCCAGCCGTTGATCTTCTTTCCACGGGCATCGGCAAGCTGAATGATCTGAGCGAGCTTGCACTCCATGGCTGAAATGGCTCCCGCTACTCGAGGCGGCGACACGATCTTCGACGGGGCGTGTTCTAGGCCTGCCAGGGCGAATTCGTCTACGCCGTGCGGAACGGAGGCCGCCGTAGCGTTCATCGCGCTGGAATGGACCGCACCCACGAAATTGACGACGAACTCTCCTGTTGCCTCGATGTTGTTCAGTGTGTCTTTTCGCTCTCCGGTCGTGCTGAAGTACAGCATCGGCGGTACGTCGCACACCGCATTGAAAAAACTGTAGGGTGCAAGATTCACCTGTCCGGCGGGACTGATACTCGAAATCCAGCCGATGGGGCGAGGCGCGACGATCGCCTTGAACGGATTGCGTGCAAGTCCGTGCCCCTTGTCGGGCTCGTAAAAGTAGTCAGCCATGTCGTTCTCCGGGACTTCGATCCGACCTCTTGTTCAGGTACCGCGTTGACGAATACTCACCCGGGCGCCAGCCTGCGACTCAGGCAAGATGCTGCCCCCCACATTCATGTGTAGGACGGAAGCATACCCGCGCCAGCGCGGTGGCCAGACGAGCCGGAGCCGGGCCGCCGGCCACCGACCACCGACGACAGGCGCCAATGATGAGCATGCAATTTTAGTAATATAAATCAGTTCTTTACATGCGTTCCGGTGTGTGCTCAGATAGCGCGACGGTCAGTGCCGACCGGCTACCCTGGAGAACACGCCATGAAGACCGCAGCGAACATGCTGGTCAACGCTGATACCGCGCCGATCGTCGCCGTCTGTGCGGTCTGGTACTTCGTCCGGGCGCGCGTCGAACAGGGTCACGACGTGGCGCTCGGGATCTCCGCGCGACTGAACTCCGACAACGGGCAGTGATCGTGGCCACCTGGTATGTTGGACGCAAAGCGCCGGGCGACGTCACCCACCCCATCGACCATGGGACAGACCATCCCGATTTCGTGAAGCAATCGGAGACCGAGGTTTATGTCAGGTACGAAAGTACCCTCGCAGCCATGTATCGGAGGTCACCCGGGGCGCCGGTGTGGACGAAGTGGGTCATCGACACGGTCCGTCCGTTCCATTCCGAGGATGGAGCGATCGATCTCGCGAAGCGGCGTACACGTGTGGGGAGCCTCCAAAGGGAAATCTGGTCGAGCTTCGAATGGCCAGAGCGGGAGTTGCGGTAACTACTGCGCAAGCTCGGGGGACAAGCGTCCCCGACCCGGGATCCGGTCATGGATGCACGAAGGCGTTCCAGCCGAGCATCTGGAGTACGACGTCGTGCTCGGGACAACGGCCGACAGCTACGCGCACCTGCTCGCGTTGCTCCTGCGCAACGCGGTGGCGAGACTGCCAGCGTCAACGCAAGCGCGCGCCAGGAAGCGGGTAGCCGCCGAAAAGCGGGTCACATCGCGGACACGCCAGGTTTCGAGCGAAAAGGTCGCGTAGCCCGAGGAACCACGCCGTTATTGGTGCCGGGAACCGGAATCGAACCGGTACGCCATTGCTGGCGCGGGATTTTAGTTCCGACGTAACCTGCGCTTCGCCCAGGTTAGTCTCCACTGAAAGCCCGCTCGCGACGCTGAGATCGGTGCCAATGGTGCCGGGAACCGGAATCGAACCGGTACGCTGTTGCCAGCGCGGGATTTTGAGTCCCGTGCGTCTACCTATTCCGCCATCCCGGCCAAGGGTCCAGCGAAGAGCGGCGGATTATCCCCCACACACCCGCCGCGGAAAAGTGCCGCGCGCCCCGGCCAGGGCCCTCTGCCATAATCCGCCCCCCATGAAACTGGACGAATTCGACTACGTGCTGCCGCCGGAACTGATCGCGCAGCACCCTCCGGCCGAGCGCGGCGCGAGTCGCATGCTGCACGTCGACGGCGCCACCCGCTCGTTCGAGGACGGCTGGTTCCGCGATCTGCCCGGGCAGCTGAAGGCCGACGATCTGCTCGTGTTCAACGACACGCGGGTGATCAATGCGCGGCTCGTTGGCCGGAAACCAACCGGCGGGCGCGTCGAGGTGCTGGTCGAACGGATCCTTGACGAGCATCACGTGCTGGCGCAGGTGAGTGCGAGCCACAGCCCGAAGGACGGCTCGTGGCTGCTGTTCGACCGCGATCTTCGCGCCGAGGTGCTGGAGCGGCGGGACGAGTTCTACCGCGTCCGCTTCGAGTCGGATCGCCATGTGCTGGATCTGCTCGCGAGCCACGGACAACTGCCGTTGCCCCCCTACATCGAGCGCGAAGCGGGCCGCGACGATGTTTCCCGCTATCAGACGGTGTTCGCGGACAAGCCGGGCGCTGTCGCAGCGCCTACGGCGGGACTCCATTTCACGGAACCGATGCTGGATCGCATCGAGCAGACGGGCGCCCGCACGGCCTTCCTGACGCTGCACGTGGGGGCAGGGACGTTCCAGCCGGTGCGCACGGAGGACGTGCGCGAGCACCGCATGCACGCGGAGTGGTACAGCATCGGGCCGGAGGTGGTCGATGCGGTGGCATCGACCCGGGCGAAGGGCGGTCGCGTGATGGCGGTGGGCACGACGAGCCTGCGTGCGCTGGAAAGCGCAGCCGCGCGCGCCGGCTCGCTCGATGCGGGCAGCGGCGAGACCAACCTGTTCATCCTGCCCGGCTTCGCCTTCAAGGTCGTCGACCGGCTGTTCACCAACTTTCACCTGCCGAAGTCGACGTTGTTGATGCTGGTGAGCGCGTTCGGCGGGGTCGAGACGATTCGCAGTGCCTACGCACACGCCGTAGCGGAACGATATCGTTTCTTCAGTTACGGGGATGCGATGCTGGTCGAAAGGGCCGAGACGTGAAGTTCCAACTGCTCGCGACCGAAGGTGCCGCGCGTTCCGGGACGCTGACGCTCAACCACGGCGTCGTCGAGACACCCGCGTTCATGCCGGTCGGCACCTATGGCGCCGTGAAATCCCTGAGCCCGGACGATCTGCGCACGCTCGGCGCGCAGATCGTGCTGTCGAATACGTTCCATCTCTGGCTCCGGCCCGGGCTGGACGTGATCGAGCGCCATGGCGGCCTGCATCGCTTCATGGCGTGGGAGGGCCCGATCCTGACCGATTCCGGCGGGTTCCAGGTCTTCAGTCTGGGTGCACTGCGCAAGGTGGCGGAGGAAGGGGTGAAGTTCCAGTCACCCGTGAACGGCGACCGCCTGTTCCTGACCCCCGAGGAATCGATGCGCATCCAGCGCGTGCTGAATTCCGATGTCGCGATGATCTTCGACGAATGCACGCCGTTCCCGGCCACGGAACGGGAAGCGGCCGATTCGATGCGGCTCTCGCTGCGCTGGGCCGAACGGAGCCGGCGCGCCTTCGACGGCAGCGCGAATGCGCTGTTCGGCATCGTGCAGGGCGGCATGTTCGAGCCGTTGCGCGACGAATCGCTGGCCGGACTGGTCGACATCGGCTTCGACGGCTACGCCATCGGCGGCCTGTCGGTGGGCGAGCCCAAGGACGACATGCGCCGCATCCTGGCCCACACTGCACCGCAGTTGCCGGTGGACCGACCCCGGTACCTGATGGGCGTGGGGACGCCGGACGACATCGTCGAGGCCGTGTGCGCCGGCGTGGACATGTTCGATTGCGTCCTGCCGACCCGCAACGCGCGCAACGGCTGGCTGTTCACGCGCAATGGCGTCATCCGGCTCAAGAATGCGCAGTATCGCGACCGGCTCGACCCGCCAGATCCCGACTGTGGCTGTCACACGTGCAGCCACTACACGCTCGCGTACCTCCACCACCTCAACCGGGTGAACGAAATTCTCGGCGCGCGGCTCAATACCATCCACAACCTCTACTGGTACCACGAGCTGATGGCCGGGCTGCGAGGCGCGATCCGGGCCGGCGGGCTCGCCGCTTTCGTCCGTGATTTCCGGGAAAAACAGGGGGTTTCGGAGGGGGGCGCGTGCTAGAATGCGCGCCTTTTTCCGGGCCGCCTTTGGGTACCTGAAGCGGTCGGCGGCCGGGCATTCGAGGAGAAAACACCGTGTGGGTGAGCAGTGCGTTTGCGCAGGGAACAACGGCCAGTGGGCCGCCGGGTGGGGAGTATTTCCAGATCATCCTGATCGGCGGCATGTTCGTGGTGCTGTACTTCCTCATGATCCGTCCGCAGCAGAAGAAGATGAAGGAGCACCAGAACCTCATCAAGAATCTGCAGAAGGGCGACGAAGTCATCGCGGGCGGTGGGGTCCTCGCGAAGATCGCCAAGGTGGACGACGTGTACGTCGCCCTGGAGATCGCGCCGAACGTCGAGATCAAGGTGCAGAAGGGTTCGATCCAGTCGGTGCTGCCCAAGGGCACCATCCGCAAGGCCGACTGAGGCATCCCGGGGTTCAGGCAAGATGAATCGCTACCCGCTCTGGAAATACGTGGTGATCGCCGTCGCGTTCGTCATCGGCGTGCTCTATGCCGTGCCGAACATCTTCGGTGAAGTGCCCGCGGTGCAGATCTCGCCGGTCAAGGCGACGCTCAAGGTGGATCCGGCGCTGATGACGCGCGTGGATCAGGCGCTGGCCGGTGCGGGCGTGGAAGCCAAGGGTGCGTTCATGGATCCGACCAGCATCAAGGTCCGCTTCGGCGATCCGGACACCCAGATCAAGGCGAAGGACGCGATCCAGAAGGCGCTCGGCGAGGACTACGTGGTGGCACTCAACCTGCTGCCGAACGCGCCGCGCTGGATGATCGCGATCAACGCGCTGCCGATGTATCTGGGCCTCGACCTGCGGGGCGGTGTCCACTTCCTGCTGCAGGTGGACATGCAGGGCGCGCTCGTCAAGGCAGCCGATCGCTACGCGGGCGACATCCGCCAGCTGCTGCGGGACAAGGATGTCCGCTACGGCGGCATCTCGCGAGAAGGTCAGGGCGTCCAGGTGAAGTTCCGGGACGAGGCGATCCGCGACAAGGCGCAGGCCGTGATCGAGCGCGACCTGCCGGACCTCGTGGTGAAGCAGCAGGGCGCGGGTGGCGAACTGATGCTCGTGGCGACGCTCAAGCCGGAGGCGCAGAAGCGCATCCAGGAATACGCGTTGCAGCAGAACATCACGACGCTGCGCAACCGCGTCAACGAACTGGGTGTGGCCGAACCGATCGTGCAGCAGTCCGGCGCCGACCGCGTCGTGGTGCAGCTGCCCGGCGTGCAGGACACCGCGAAGGCCAAGGAGATCCTCGGCCGTACCGCCACCCTGGAAGTCCGCATGGTGGACGAGGACCATTCCGATCCCGCTTCGGTCCAGGCGGCCGTGGGCGGGCAGGTGCCCTTCGGTTCCGACCTCATGTACGAGCGCAGCGGCGTACCACTGCTGCTCAAGAAGCAGGTCGTTCTGACCGGCGACAGCATCTCCGACGCGCAGCCGGGCTTCGACGGCAATACCGGCGAGCCGGCCGTGCACATCAACCTGGACGGCAAGGGCGCGCGCATCTTCCAGCAGGTCACGCGCGAGAACATCAACAAGCGCATGGCGATGGTGCTGATCGAGAAGGGCAAGGGCGAGATCATCACCGCGCCCGTGATCCGCGGGGAGATCGGCGGTGGCCGCGTGCAGATCAGCGGCCGCATGACCACGCAGGAGGCGAAGGACGTTTCCCTGCTGCTGCGTGCGGGCGCGCTCGCGGCGCCCATGGAGATCGTCGAGGAACGCACCGTGGGCCCGAGCCTCGGCGCGGAGAACATCGAGAAGGGCTGGAAGTCCACGCTGATCGGCTTCAGCCTGATCTCGGCGTTCATGATCGTCTACTACGCGCTGTTCGGTGCGATCTCGGTGCTGGCGCTGGCCACCAACCTGATCCTGCTGGTCGCGCTGCTGTCGATGCTGCAGGCCACGCTCACGCTGCCCGGTATCGCCGCCGTGGCGTTGACCCTGGGCATGGCCATCGACGCGAACGTGCTCATCAACGAGCGGATCCGCGAGGAATTGCGCAACGGCAACACGCCGCAGAACGCGATCTTCGAAGGCTACAAGCGCGCCTGGGGCACGATCCTCGACTCCAACATCACGACGCTCATCGCCGGCGTGGCGCTGTTCATGTTCGGCAGCGGCCCGGTGCGCGGCTTCGCAGTGGTCCACTGCCTGGGCATTCTCACCTCCATGTTCAGCGCGGTGGTGGTGTCGCGCGGCCTCGTGAACCTGATCTACGGCAGCCGCCGCAAGCTCGACAAGCTGCCCATCGGCAACACCGACTGGCACAAGCGCGCGGCCACCGGCGCAGCCTGATCGTCCAGACCGGATCCCACTGACACGCCATGGAATTCTTCCGCATCCGCAAAGACATCCCCTTCATGCGCCATGCGCTGGTGTTCAACGTCATTTCGTTGATCACCTTCGTCCTGGCGGTGATTTTCCTCGTCACGAAGGGGCTGCACCTCGGCGTCGAGTTCACCGGCGGCACGGTGATGGAAGTCTCCTATAGCCAATCCGCCGACATCGACAAGGTGCGGGCGATCCTCGAAGGCAACAATCTGTCGGACGCGAGCGTCCAGAATTTCGGCAGCTCCGAAACCGCGCTGATCCGCCTTCCGGCCAAGCAGAACGTCACCGGTGCCCAGCTCTCCGAAAAAGTCATGAGCCTGCTGACCGCGGCGGATCCGACCGTCCAGTTGCGTCGTGTGGATTTCGTCGGCTCGCAGGTGGGCAAGGAACTGGTCGAGAACGGTGCCATCGCGCTGCTGCTGGTGTCCGTGGGTATCGTGCTGTACCTGTGGCTGCGCTTCGAATGGAAGTTCGGCCTGGCCGCGATCATCGCCAACCTGCACGACGTCGTGATCATTCTCGGGTTCTTCGCGTTCTTCCAGTGGGAATTCTCCCTGCCGGTGCTGGCCGCCGTGCTGGCCGTGCTGGGCTATTCGGTGAACGAGTCGGTGGTGGTGTTCGACCGGATTCGCGAGAACTTCCGCAAGATGCGCAAGGCGACCGTGCCCGAGGTGATCAACAACGCGATCACGAGCACGATGTCGCGCACCATCATCACGCACGGTTGTACGCAGTTGATGGTCACCTCCATCCTGATCTTCGGCGGCGAGACGCTGCACTACTTCGCACTCGCGCTCACCATCGGGATCCTGTTCGGGATCTATTCCTCGGTGCTGGTGGCGAGCCCGCTGGTGATGTGGCTCGGCGTCACGCGCGAAGACCTGGTCAAGCCCGAGAAGAAGCGCGAAGAGGCGGTCGTCTGACCGCGCCGGGCCGGACGAGCTCGCCGTGGAGTGGATCACGCAGCTTGCCGGGCTGGTGCTGCACCTGGACCGCCACCTGCTGGAGTTCACGCAGAACTACGGTGCCTGGATCTACGGCCTGCTGTTCCTGATCGTCTTCTGCGAGACCGGCCTCGTGGTCACGCCGATCCTGCCGGGCGATTCGCTGTTGTTCGTGGCCGGCACCATCGCGGGGCTCGGCACGCTCGATCCGCATCTGCTCGTCGTGTCGCTCATCGTCGCGGCGGTGCTGGGCGATTCGGTCAACTACGGCATCGGCAAGTGGCTGGGGCCACGCGTGTTCCGGATGAAGGATTCGTGGTTCTTCAACCGGAAGTACCTCGAGGCGGCGCAGGCCTTCTATCGCAAGCACGGCGGCAAGACCATCGTGATCGCGCGCTTCGTACCGATCATCCGGACCTACGCGCCGTTCGTGGCCGGCGTGGGCGCCATGGACTACAAACGCTTCATCGGGTTCAACGTGGGCGGGGCGGTGCTCTGGGTGACACTGCTGATCTACGGCGGCTATTTCTTCGGCAACCTGCCGTGGGTGCAGACGCATCTGTCGAAGGTGATCGTCGGCATCATCGTCCTGTCGCTGTTGCCCGGCGTGATCGAGTACCTCCGCAACCGCCGCAGCAGCAGCGTCAGTTGAGCGCCGAGGCGAGCCGGCGGCGGTACTTCGCCACCAGCTCGTGCCCGCCGCCGAGCACGTCGAACAGCTGAAGCATCGTTCTGCGCCCGGCGTCGTCACCGAACTTGCGGTCGCGCAGGATGATTTCGAGCAGTTGATCCAGGGCCGGCTCGTGACGGCCATGGGCGATGTGAAGATTCGCGAGCATGAGGCGCGCGTCGAGATCGTCTTCGTTAGCCGAGATCCGGGTCGTCAGGTCGGTCGGGTCGGCGCCTTCCGGGATCGCGAGGGCCAGCCGGATGCCGGCCACGACCGGTGCGAGTTTCGGATCCTGTGCCACGAGCGGCCCCAGTGTCGAAATGGCCGCGGCCGCGTCCTCCTTGCGGCCGAGCGCGAGCAGCGCTTCCGCGCGATCGACCTTCAGGCGGTCGTTGCGCGGCTCCAGGGCGAGCGCTTCGTCCAGCAAGGGCAGCGCGCTGGCAACATCACCCGTGTCGATCCGCTCGCGTGCGGCACGGCGAAGGGTTTCCGCAGGCGAGGGGAGTAGCCGGTCGATGAAGGCCCGCACGGACGACTCGGGCAGCGCCCCGAGGAATTCATCCACCAGTTCTCCATCCACGAAGGCCTTCACGGCCGGGATGCTGCGCACGCCGTAGTCCATGGACAACTGCGGGTTTTCGTCCGAGTTCACCTTGACCAGGCGGAACCGGCCCGCGTATTCGTCCGCAAGCCGCTCCAGGATGGGGCCGAGCGCCCGACACGGTCCGCACCACGGCGCCCAGAAGTCCACGAGGACGGGGACTGCATGGGATGCTTCGACGACTTCGACGCCGAAATCGGCCTGGCTGGCTTCGAGGGTGTGGGCGGACATTGCGCGTTCTCCACGGCGGGATATGTCCTGGAGAATGATGGCATCCGGACTTGGATTCAAGCGGGGCTGTGCCCCATCTCCCGCCGCCGTCGCGGGCGCTGCGCTTCCCCCATCCCTCGCCTTTCCCCGCTGTCGCGGGGGAAGGGGCCGTACGTCCCCTCCCTCGGCACAGCCGGGGGAGGGACAGGGGTGAGGCGGGGATTTCGAGCCGCATGCGGCGAGCCCGACGAACGGCGCCGGCATGCAGGCCGGCGCGCGCTCCGCAGGAGGGGGCCGCCGAACGCCCGCCTCAGCGCCCGAGGACCTTCCCGAACAGCGCCCACTCCTTGCCGTCGAACCTGGCGAGCTGCGCCGATTCGATCAGGAAGAAGTCCGTGGGGCTGGTGTTCCACTTCACGCCGGGCAGCATCATCGGGACCTGCAGATCGCGGATGTTCGCCATCTGCTTCATGATGTTCTCGCGCGAGAGATCATCACCGCACGCCTTCAGCACGTGCACGAGCCCCTGCGCGATGACGTATCCGGATACGTTGAAGCCATCGGTGAAGTTGCCCTCCGAAAAGTACTTCTTGAACCATGCGGCGTAAGCCTTCATGTCGGCGTCGTCTTTCCACTGCGGATCGGTCGGATCCTTGAAGTACGCGGCCGAGATCAGGCCCACCGATTTGTCGAGGCCGGCCGGCATCAGCACCGACCCTACCGAAGCGGACACCTGATTCAGGACGTGCAGCGGCTTCCAGCCGAGATCGGCTACCTTGCGGATCGCCTGCGCCGCGAACTTGGGCGTGGTGACGTTGTAGAACGTGTCCGCACCCGAGGCCTTCAACGTCACGATCTGGGAATCCACGGTCGGGTCGGTCACTTCGTAGCTTGCTTCCGCCACGATCATCTTCGCCGCCTTGTCACCGAGGCCGTCCTTCAAGCCCTTGACGTAGTCCTTGCCGTAGTCGTCGTTCTGGAAAAGGATCGCGATTTTCGCGTCGGGCTTGTTGTCGAGGATGTATCGGGCATAGATGTGGCCCTCGGCCTGATAGTTGAGGTTGAAGCCCATGGTCCACGGGAAGTTCTTCGGGTCGCCCCACTTGGTCGCGCCGGTGTTCACGAAGATGTGCGGTACACCCTTCGCGTTCACGTACTTGTGGATCGCCGAATTGGGCGGCGTGCCGAGCGTCCCGGCGAGCAGCAGCACCTGCTCCTGTTCCACCAGCTTGCGGATCTGCTCCACGGTCCGTGGCGGGCTGTAGCCGTCGTCCAGCGTGATGAAGTTGATCTTGCGACCGTTCACGCCGCCTTGTTCGTTGATCATCGCGAAGTAGGCCGCTTCCGCCCGGCCGATGGTCCCGTAGGCCGACGCCGGGCCGCTGTAGGGGTTCGTGTTGCCCACCTTGATCTCGGTGTCGCTCGCACCGGGGCCGTACTTCTTCTGCGCCAGTGCGCCGGGACTGGCCAGCAGGAAAGGGAGGGCGGCGAGGACGACGGCAAAGCGCGCGAACATCGACGGCAGCATGGAAATTCCTCCTGTTTCGGGTGGGCGGCTGCGGGTTGTATACGCCGGGCCCACGCGTGCTTCAATGCTGCGCCGCAACCCCCCGGCGTGAAGGCATAATCGCGCCCTTCATCGTTTCCGCTCTTCCGAAAAGGCAAGCCTCCATGGCCCAGTACGTCTACACCATGCACCGCGTGGGCAAGATCGTTCCGCCCAAGCGCCAGATCCTCAAGGACATCTCGCTCTCGTTCTTTCCCGGCGCCAAGATCGGCGTGCTCGGCCTGAACGGATCCGGCAAGTCCACGCTGCTCAAGATCATGGCCGGGGTGGACAAGGACATCGAGGGCGAGGCCGTACCGATGCCGAACCTCAACATCGGCTATCTGCCCCAGGAGCCCCAGCTCGATCCCGAGCAGACCGTGCGCCAGGCGGTGGAGGCGGGCATGGGCGAAGTGATGGAAGCGAAGCAGAAGCTCGAGGCGATCTACGCCGCGTACGCCGAGCCCGATGCCGACTTCGACAAGCTTGCCGCCGACCAGCAGAAGTACGAGGCCATCCTCGCCGCGGCCGGCAACGATACCGAGCATCAGCTCGAGATCGCTGCCGATGCACTGCGCCTGCCGCCCTGGGAGGCCAAGATCGCCAACCTCTCCGGCGGCGAGAAGCGCCGCGTCGCCCTGTGCCGGCTGCTGCTGTCCAACCCGGACATGCTGCTGCTCGACGAGCCCACCAACCACCTCGATGCCGAGAGCGTCGACTGGCTGGAGCAGTTCCTCGCCAAGTTTCCCGGCACCGTCGTCGGCGTCACCCACGACCGCTACTTCCTGGACAACGCGGCCGAGTGGATCCTCGAACTCGACCGCGGCCACGGCATTCCCTGGAAGGGCAACTACAGTTCCTGGCTGGAGCAGAAGGACGCGCGCCTGAAGCAGGAGGAGTCCACCGAGTCGGCGCGCCAGAAGACGATCAGGAAGGAACTGGAGTGGGTGCGGCAGAACCCGAAGGGCCGCCAGGCGAAGGCCAAGGCACGCATCGCACGCTTCGAGGAGCTCTCCTCTTACGAGTACCAGAAGCGCAACGAGACCCAGGAGATCTTCATCCCCGTGGCCGAGCGTCTCGGCGACAGCGTGATCGAGTTCAAGGACGTGACCAAGGGCTTCGGTGACCGCCTGCTGATCGACAAGCTGTCGTTCCAGGTGCCGCCCGGCGCCATCGTCGGCATCATCGGTCCGAACGGCGCCGGCAAGTCCACGCTGTTCCGCATGATCGCGGGCAAGGACAAACCCGACAGCGGCGAGGTTGCCATCGGTTCGACGGTCAAGCTCGCCTACGTCGACCAGTCGCGCGATGCGCTGCAAAACGAGAAGACCGTGTGGGACGCCATCTCCGACGGGGCCGACATCCTCACCGTAGGCAAGTTCGAGATGTCCTCGCGGGCCTACCTCGGCCGCTTCAACTTCAAGGGCGGCGACCAGCAGAAGATCGTCGGCAATCTGTCCGGCGGTGAACGCGGCCGGCTGCATCTCGCCACGACACTGATCGCCGGCGGTAACGTCCTGCTGCTTGACGAGCCGTCCAACGATCTCGACGTGGAAACCTTGCGAGCGCTCGAGGATGCGCTGCTCGAGTTCGCCGGCAGCGTGCTGGTGATCTCCCATGACCGCTGGTTCCTCGACCGCATCGCCACGCACATCCTCGCCTGCGAAGGCGAATCGCAGTGGATCTTCTTCAACGGCAACTACCAGGAATACGAAGCCGACAAGAGGAAGCGCCTGGGCGAGGAGGGCGCCCGGCCCAGACGCATCCGGTACAAGCCGTTGAAGAAGTAGGGGACATCGACCAACTCGCGCGGGAGCAAGTCCGACCATGGTTACTCGTTCGCTGATCGCCGCTGTTCTTTTCCTGCCGTCTGCCGTGTGGGCGCAACAGCACCGGAACGACGAAAAGCTCGTCGGCGCCGGTGTCTGGATCCGACCTGCCTACCAGGGTGCGGATTCCATGCGCACCGATGCAATCCCGCAGTTGCGCCTGTACGGCGAGCACTGGTTCGTCCGCACGACCCAGGGTCAGTTGGAGGGCGGCTATCGCATCCCGCTCACGGCGACCCTCACCGCCGGGGCGCAGCTTTCCTACGAGCCGGGTCGACGGACGAAGGACTCTGCCTTCCTCATCTCCCACAACGTGCAGACGCTCGATCCCGGGGCCGGCCTCGGTGTCCATCTCGAGTGGGACGACAAGGTCGGTCCGGCGCCGGTCAATGCACTGCTGCGCTGGCGGCATCATCTGGACACCGACCAGGGTGCGAAGGCCGACCTGCGGTTCACGGTCGGCGTGCTGGAGACCGAGCGGATTCGCGCCGGCGTCTTCACCCAGCTCACCTGGTCCAGCGAGAAGTCGAACCAGAGTTACTTCGGTGTCACATCGGCGGAATCGGCGGCGACCGGACTGCCCATCTATTCCGCGGGTGCCGGCATGCGCTACGCAGCCCTCGGACTACTGGGTGCGTATGACCTGGCGCGTCACTGGGTGGTACTGAGCAGCGTCGAGGTTCACCAGCTTCTCGGCGACGCCAAGGATAGTCCGTACACGCAGAATGCGACCAACGTGTACGTCACGCTCGGGCTGACCTACCGCTTCTAGCGCAAATGAAAACAGGCGCCTCGCGGCGCCTGTCGTCTGCTTTGGACTGCGGGTCCCGATCAGAGACCGGTGGCGGCGAGCCAGCCGCCGATCTTGCCCTCGTAGCGCTCGCGCAGCACGATGATGGGGCCGGCGCAGTTCTTGGGCAGGGACACCTTGGCCTTGATCTTCGCGTCGCCCTTCTTGCTCAGGGGAACGGGCTCGGTCTGGGCCACCACCTTCAGCCCGTCCGGTCCGTTGCAGAGCACGGCGGCGGCGACGGCATCGACGCCGTCGGGCGTGCCGTTGTACTCGCCCACGGTGGTGTCGTTCAGCACGAGGCCCTGGACTTCCACTTCGAGCGACCCGTTTTCGCTCAGTTCGGCTTCGCCCGACTTGAGCTTCCAGATCTTGCCGCAGGACGGGACGTCTCCGATGGCGGTCTTGTTGGCGAGGCAGGCGGTCAGGGGTGCTTCGAAGTCATCGTCGGCAATGGCTACCTCCCAGAATCCGGACAGGAACAGGGCAGCGGCCGCAGGCATTGCGAAACGGGCAAAACGCTTCATGGGCATGGCTCCTTGGTGTTCTTGGTTATCGTGGATCGAACGAACGCGCTCTCGCGAGGGCGGGAAGCGCCAGGGCATTGTGGCATCCTGCATCTTACCGATGGATTACCGATGACGCTGCGCTGAGCGCTCAGCCCTCAGGCCTCGATCGCCTCCACGAGCTCACCGAGAAAGCGGTCGAGCAGGCCGGTCATCAGCACAAAGTCCGCTTCGAAACGCTCTTCCGCGGAATCGGCGTTGCCGTCGGCCTCGGTCGTCGCGACATCGAGCAAGGTCACCTTCTTCGCTTCGAGCTTGTCGGTGAGCACGAAGGACACCTTGTCGCGCCAAGTGAGCGCAAGGCGCGTGGGCACCTTGCCGGCCACGATGTGATTGCGGATCTCGGCCGTGTCCGTCAGCGGGTGATGCGCGTAACGCACCGTCGCCTTCTCCTCCAGCGGTGACTGCAGCTCGCATTCGCGGTCGATGCTGAAGCCCGCCGGCGCTTCGCGCGTGGACAGCCACTCGGTCATCGCGCCCGCGGCCGAACGCGTGGTCTCAAGTGGCGCGAAGGGAAAATCGTCGAGTGACTTGCGCAGGACTTCCAGGAACTCGCCGGATTTCTTCGGGCTGGCGGCATCGATCACGAGCCATCCGTGCACCGGGTCGATCCAGGCGAAGGTCGTCCGATAGCGGCTGAAGGCACGAGGCAGCAGCTCGTCCGTGACTTCGTCCTTCAGTTCGCGCAGGCGCTTGCGCCCGGGCTTCACGCCCATGCGCTGTTCCAGTTCGGAGGCGCGTGCCTCGACGGTCTGCCGCACCACCGAGGCCGGCAGGAGTTTCTGTTCCACGCCCAGCGCGAGCAGCCACTGGCCATGGACAGCGGCGACCAGCCGGTCGTCGCCGCGCGGCGGGATCCAGCCGCGCGATTCGCGCGTGAGGCTGCCGCAGGGCTGGAAGGCCTGGTGGCGAAGCTGATCAGCGAGGTTTTCGGGGGTGGACGAGGCGTCCGGGGTGAAGCGGTGTACCTGGAGATTGCGAAACCACATGTCGTTGGTCGGCTTTCGTGTTCGAGGGGAAAAAAAGGTCGATTATGCTAGTCTCGACGACGAAATGGGTCGCGGCGAACGCATCGCGCCGCGGATCGAACCAATACCCCACGAAAGTGCGCGTGCAACCATGAGCCCCTTCGACAAGACCGACGATCCGCGTCGGCGCCTGCTGATCCAGGCGCTCGCCGCCGGCGCCTTTTCCGGTGGGCTCGTGCCCGGCAGGGCGCTGGCCGATGTCTTCGGCAAGCCGCCGTCGAAGCTGCCGGAGGGGCAGTCGATCTATCGCGTCTCGGGGCCGGCGTCGGTCAATGGCGTGCAGGCGAATCTCGGCACCCGCATTGGTCCCAACGATACGGTCGAGACCGGCAAGGGCGGGGAGATCGTGTTCGTCGTAGGCACCAGTTCCTACCTGCTCGGCCCCCGCAGTCGGCTCGTGCTCCAGGGCAAGCAGGAGGCCGCTGCCATCGTGACCTCGGCGTTGCGGCTGCTCACCGGCCGGGTGCTCGCGGTCTTCGGCAAGGCGCCCGCCGGCATCCGTCTGGAAACGGTCACCGCGACCATTGGCGTGCGCGGGACCGGCGTCTATCTCGAAGCGGAGCCCGATCTCACCTATTTCTGCACCTGTTACGGCGTCACGGACGTCGCCTCGGCGAAGGATCCCACGAGCAAGGACACGGTGGTGTCGAAGCAGCACGACAAGCCGCTCTACATCACCGCGGATCCGAAGGCGAAGGGACAGAACATCCGCCGGGCGCCGTTCAAGAACCACACGGACCAGGAGCTGATGCTGATCGAGACCCTGGTCGGACGTACGCCGCCCTTCGTTTTTCCGGGGCAGGACTACGACTCGCCGCGCAAGGATTATTGACGCCGGTACAGTCCCGAAAGCTGCGCCCGCGTGCCGGGGAATAGACCGGACATCGAAGGGTGCGCCGGTACCGTGACCGGGGCGCAGATCGCACTTCTAAACGCCGGGGTCCTGCTCTAGACTGGATCGAACTTGTGGTCCTGGCGGAACCCGCGTCGCCACAATGGCATCCAAGCGTTACGGGATTCGTCCCCAGATGGAGAACGCCCCCATGAGAATTCCCCCATCCCTGTTACGCCGGGCCGCACGTGCGGTCCGGTTGGCGATGGTGAGTTCCGCAGCCGTTGCCGGTGCGGCGTCCGCGACCCAGGCGCCACCGGTGGCCCCTGCGGACCAAAGCATCGAAGCCCGTCTGCTCGCGGTCCGGCAGGCGCTGGCGAAGCAGAATCCGTCCGCGCAGCCGGCCGACACCATGGACGAAGGTGAAAGCGCATCCCGGATCGCCCAATGGCAGAACGGTTCCGGCTGGCGCAACGGCGGCTGGCGCAATTCGTAGCGCCGTTCCGGAGCAGGGCGAGCAGCGTCGGACGTTGTCGATGAGTGCAAGAGATCCGGCGCCTGCGCATGCGTGGTCGGCCGCGGACTTCACGCCGCCGCTCGCGATCCAGCAGCTGATCCTGCAGCCCACGCCGTTCTGCAATATCGCGTGCGACTACTGCTATCTCGCGGAGCGCGACACCGCTCGCTTCATGTCGCTAGGCGTGGTGGAGGCGACCGCACGCAACGCCGCCGACAGCGGCCTGCTCGGGCCCGAACTGGATGTGATCTGGCACGCGGGCGAGCCGCTCGTGGCGCCGCGCGCGTTCTACGACGAGGCGATCGTCCGCATGGCACGGATCGCAGGCCCCGGCACCGTGCCGAGGCACAGCATCCAGACCAACGGGTTGCTCATCGATGCCGACTGGTGCGAACTGTTCCGCCGTCACGGCATCCGCGTCGGTGTGAGCCTCGATGGCCCCGCGTTCCTCCATGACCGGCATCGACGCACTCGCGACGGACGGCCGACCCACGCGCGCGTCATGCAGGGGATCGAGACGCTGCAGCGCCACGGCATCGAGTTCGACGTCATCGCGGTGGTGACCAGCGACAGCCTGGACCATCCAGACGCGATCGTCGATTTCTTCCTCGAGGCCGGCATTGCCGAGGTCGGTTTCAACGTCGACGAGCAGGAGGGCGTGCACCGCACGTCCACGTTGACTGGCGAGGATGGGCGGTTCGACCGGTTCCTGGGCAGGATCTTCGAACGCGCCGGCGAGGTCACCGAACGGCTGCGCGTGCGCGAATTCGAGTTTGCCGTGGCAAGGGTCGCGGCCGGATTGCCCGAGACCACGATCGTCGGCGAGCGCTTCCCGGCCAATCCCCAGGTGCTGCCGTTCGCCACGACCACCGTGGACTGGACCGGCGGCTTCTCATGCTTCTCGCCGGAACTCATCGATCAACGGCATCCGGAGTACGGCGGCTTCGTGCTCGGCAACGTGCTGCACGATTCGATGATCGGCGCGTTGCAGACGGGTCGCTTTCGCACCGTCTTCGAGGACATCCTCGCTGGCGTAGCTGCGTGCCGCAGCGGGTGTCCGTACTTCAGCCTCTGCGGCGGAGGGGCGCCCGTCAACAAGCTCAACGAACACGGATCGTTCCGGAGTGCGGAGACGCGCTATTGCCGACAGGTGGTCAAGGCGCCGCTGGCGCTTGCGCTGGCCGGGCTCGAAGCGACCCTCGGTGCCGCCGGGTCCTAGTACCCGGCGGTGCCGTTGGGTTTGCAAGGCATCTGCCAGCCCTTGTCGTTGATGGACAGGCGCCGCGCCATGTCGAGCAGGGTGTCGGCGTCGATCACGAAGAACTCGTCCCAGAAGTGCTGGAGGAAGCTGCCGGCGACGATGTCCTGGTCTATCGCCATGCGCCGCACGCGCAGGCATTTGCCGCCGGGCAGGAACTCGATGTTGATCGGCTGCCAGGCGAGCTTGCCGTCCATCGTGTCGTCGTTTGCGTTGATGTAGAGCAGGGCGGGCGCTTCGTCGAGGGGCGAGAACAATCTGGCGAACCAGCTCGGCTGGCCGTAGATGGCGACGACACCCTGCCTGTCGAGCACGGCGACGCGCTTGCGCTCGCGATCGTACGTCGTGTCCATCGGGATGATCGTGGCGAACTGCGGGATGCGGAACGTGACCTCGGCACTGCCCTCGCCCTGGGCGTCGAGTGGTCGCACGGTCAGGTCGCCGGACACGCTCACGGTCACCATGTGCAATTTGCCCGTGCCTTCGCCGCTGAAGAACGGGAAGCGCTCCTGGGCGAGTTTCTCGACGCCGACGACATCGAAAATCCGGTCGATCCAAGTCTTGTCGGGCGCGGCGACGGCACCAATGACCTGGTTCGCCATCGTGCATTCGACAGCGAAGAACCGGCCGGCGTTGCTCAGCCGGACATTGCCCAGACCCCGGTCCTGGCCGCACGGGTGGTCCGAGTAGACCGGCTCCGGCTCGCCCCAGCGGTAGACGTTGAGCTGGAGCTCCGGCGACGGCCCGTCAGCCAGGTAGACGATGGCGACGAAGTTGAACTCCGGGCTGAAGGCCGTCGCCACCGGCTGGCCGGCGATCCCGGCAGGTACGAAATCTGTCTGGGCCGGGATGCTCAGCTTGACGGTGGGTTCACCTTGTTTGCGCCCGAAGGTGACGAGGTAGGAGTTCATCACCTGCGCCGACATGGATTCGCGCGAATGCGCGACGCGATTGACGGTGTTGAACAGCGCGGCATAGGCGATCGAGGTCTTGTAAGTTTCATAAGCCTGCTGCACCTTGACGAGGAGCTTGTTCTGCTCGTCGCGAAGGTCGTCGTCCGCCTTGCCGCCCAGTTCGAACAAACGGACGTTCGCCTGACCCGCCAGGTGATCGGCACGCCACTGCTGTTGCTTGGAGTAGAGCAGGGTCGCCGTCGTCAGCACGGTGATGACGGCTATGCCGAAGGACACCCAGAACACGACCTTGTTGCGTCGCTGCAGCTGCAGCTGCTCTTCGTAGACCCATCGCTGCAGTTCGCCCCAGCGCTCGGGCAGGCTGCGGTGGACGAGCCGCCAGCGCCGGTCGCCGATGCCCGGGTGCACGCAGCGCACCAGGCCCTGGTGTTCCAGCACGGTGAGTGCGCGGCGCGTGGTCTGGTTCTCCGAGATGATCACGCCGTCGATGTCGCGGTTGGCCAGCCGGCCGTGGTGGCGGCGGGCTTCCAGGCCCAGGGTGACCAGCACCTTGCGCGCAGCGTTCTGCTCGTCCTTCGGCAGGCCCTCCATGACCTCCCGTGCGGTATCCGCCAGGAGGGCGCGGCAGTCGGTGACCAGGCCCTTGGGCCAAAGCAGCTTGTTGCCCGTGCCTTCGCGCTTCAGGTTCTCGTACAGGCGCTTCAGCGTGAAGTCGAGCAGTGGCCAGGCTTCCGGGTCGCCGGCCAGCTGTGCGGTCAGGTGATCCCAGAGGGCGCGGTCGGAACGCAGGCCGACGGCGTCGAGATGCCGCCACACGTAGGCCTGCAATGCCTCGGCGGTCGCCGGGGTATCGGAATCCACACGGGGCGGGAGCACCTCGAACGGATCGGCAGGCACGGCAATGGCGTGCAGGCGCGCGGCGGAGAAAGCCTCGAGCGTGGTTTCCTGGAACGACAGTCCGTAGTTCTCGAGCACCTTGGCGAGATAGTCGAGTTCCTTCTGTGCGATGCGCCGCTCCTCGAAGCTGTCGAGGATGCAGCCGGTGCGGCGCCCCTTCTCGATGACGCTGCGCAGATGCCGGATGGTCGCATCGTCGGGCGGCGCGAAGGTGCCGGTCGCCATCGTGTCGACCTCGTCCGTGCCGTCGCCCGGCATGGCATCGAGGGCGAGCCGGGCATCCTCGAGCAGCTGATCGACGGTCAGGTAGATGTCCGTGGTGCTCGCCATATCGGGGCTCGCCGGCGTCGTCCCGGTGGACGAAACGCTCATGACATCCGGCCCATTTCCACCTCGACTCTCTCGTATTCGGCCTTCAAGGCGCGGTCCACGCCCAGGAAGTACTTGTCGAATGTGTCCCAGAAATCGCCGTAGTTGCGCTTGAGCGCCTTGAGCATCTCTGGGTCGAGCGGCTCGACGCTGGCCGTCACGGACTCCTGCACGGCGGTGAAGCGCGGCGGCAGCATCTGGCGCTTCTCGCGCGTGTCTTCGTCCAGCCGGTCATCCGCGGGTCCCCCGGTCCACAGCTTCAGCAACGGGTCCATCTGCTTCGCGATCTTCGGCCAGCCGTCGAGGAATTCCTTGCGCTTGCGGGCGTTGCCGAGTTCGTCCGGCTCGCAGTTCATGAGCGAGTCCTGGTTCGCCTGCAGGGCCGTGTGCTCGGCCAGCAACCCGAGCGTCGGATCCGCGAGCTGCACCCAGCGCAACAGTTCGTCCTTGAGCTTCTGCTGCGCATCCAGCACGCCCTGCAGCGACTCCATGAAGCGCTTGGGATCGAAGGACTTCGACGCCGCGATCATGCGCCGGTTGAAGTAGCTCAACGAACGGCTCAGGAGCGATCCGAAATCGAGCAGCTTCAGCATGAACTGATCGAGCGCGTCCGGATCCTCCAGCTTGGCCGCCGCGCCGAGCGCGGTGCGGAATTCGTCGAGTCCGCGCAGCAGCACTTCGATGCGTTCCGAGTCGTCCGCGAGCAGTGCACCCTTGTCCTTGAAGGTCGTGTGGATGTCCGCCTTCGCAAGCTCGATGGCCGTCCGGCATTCCGCACGGGTGCGCGTATCGATCGCGCCCAGCGACACCTCCGCCTGGATCGACTTGTAGTGCTTGTCGTACAGGTCGTGGGCGGCGTCGTGGAAGCGCTTGTAGGCGTGCAGCGCCTCGATCACCTCGCACAGCGCGCCGAAGTCCTTGATCGGGACGGTGCCGCCGGTGGTGCCCGGCGCGCCGCCGTTCCCGGCCATGTCCTGCATGACTTCGGGCCGGCCGCCGATGCGCTGGATCTCTTCCACCACGTCACGCCAGAGCTCGTCACGGCGTCCGCGCGAACCCTCGTTCATGTCGGCCCCGATCCAGGCGGCGCCGTTCGGAACGCGCGAGCCCTTCGGGCGTGGAATCGCCGTCTCGCGCACCTGGATCTGCACGACGCGCTTGTGCATCTCTTCCGCCCAGGTGAGTTCGTCCCGGCAATTGTTCGACTTCGCCCAGTTGGCGGTGAGGAAGATGCAGAACACCTCGCACGACTGGAGCTCGGCCTTGAGGCGCTGCATCCAGTCCTCGCCCGCCTCGATGCCGTCCTGGCGATCGAGGTCGTGCCAGGCCTCCAGCGGACTCTCGTCGTAGCGGCTGGCCTTCATCTGGTTCAGCAATTCCTGCAGCACAGCCTTGTCTTCCCGGCTGTAGCTGATGAACACGCGTCGTGGCGCCATGTCGTCGACAACCCTTCCGAGTCAGGCCACCACCCATGCAACGCCCCGAAGACGATTCGGGCGTCCGGGCGAAGCCGAAGTCTAGGCTCCTAAGTCACTGATTTCCAGTGCGGGGCCGGAAAGTTGCCCCCACGGACAAAAAGGCGACTTAGAACCGGGCCAGGTACGAGAGCCCCACCTGGTGGTCGACGTACACGGCGGTCTGGACCCCGGACCAAGCTCCGCCATAGGTGCCGTAGATGGAATCGGTGGGTGTCGAACGCACGTAGCGATAGGAGATGTCGAGCGACTGGCCGGACCCGAACGCGAGGTTGTAGCCGATCGTTCCGATCAGCGTCGTGGCGTCGAACCGGTACGCCGTGCGCGCAATCCCGTCGTCGAACGCGTCGTCGGTTTCGAGGGCCTTGGCAATGCTCGCGAGCGCTGCGGAGGGCCGCGTGGTCGACACGGCGTCGCCGCGTCGATACTCGCCGCCGAAGTAGAGGGTGCTCCTTCCGAACAGCGCGTAGTCGAGATTGAGGCGCAGCGAACCGTCGCGCTGGTCGAAGACGGCGCTCGTCGCGTTGCGCCAGTTGTACGCCGCCGTGGCCGAGACCTGGATGCGATCGGTGAGCGGCTTGCGGACCGATACTCCGGCCGTGGCGCGGTATCCGTCGCGAAGCGAGGACTGGAACTGGTCGCCGGAGATCCGGACGAACAGTGCGTAGGTGGGGGCGCCATAGCTGGCGGAGGGCCGGAACTGCCAGGTGCCCTGCACGCCGTAGTTCAGGTTCGACAACCCGTCGAACTCCAGGAATTTCTCGCCGCCGACGAAGCCGTTGACGATGAAGCGCGTGCGCTCGGTCAGGGGAAGCAGGAAGTTCTTGTCGACGCTCAATCCGAGCGACTGGTCGCTGAGGACGTCAGCGGTGTTCTGTGGTGCGCGCGTGACGTTGTCGCTGTAGCGGTAGCCGGCTTCGAGACGCAAGCCGAGCGGCGCTGCCAGGGTCGACGCGGATTGGAGGGAAACCGCCAGGAGCAGGGCGCCCGCCACCTTGCTGGCGCGTGGCATCCAGGTTCCTGGCGCGTTGCGGTTCATCGACCTAACCGGCAGCCGACTCCAGCACGAGCCCGGCGTGCTCGCGCTGCACATGGAAGCGGATCTTCGGCCACATGTCCTGGACCACCTTCATTTCATAGGTCGTCGCGGTCAGCACGGCGATCGCGTCGGCCGCGTCGAGCGCGACCCGGCCGGCGTTGGCCTCGACGAAACGGTCGAGCTCGGCCGGATCGTCCGCCGATACCCAGCGGGCACAAGTGTATGACGAGTGGATCACGCGCGCTTCGACCCCGTATTCGTGCTGGAGCCGGTGCGCCGCTACGTCGAACTGCAGGCTGCCGACGGCGCCCAGCAGCATGATCGAGCTGCGCACCGGGCGGAACACCTGGATCGCGCCTTCCTCGCCGAGCTGCATCAGCCCCGTGCGCAACTGCTTGGTCCTGAGCGGATTCACCACCTCAATGCCGCGGAAGATCTCGGGCGCGAAGAACGGCAGCCCGGTGAATTGCAGCGGGTCGGCGGTTTCGGTGAGCGTGTCACCCAATTGCAGGCCGCCATGCGTCGGGATGCCGATGATGTCGCCCGCGTAAGCATCGTCCAGCAGTTCGCGGCGCTGCGACAGGAACGACACGACGTTGTTCGGCCGCATCTCCTTGCCGGTGCGCTGGATGCGGAGGCGCATGCCGCGCTCGAAGTGGCCCGAGCACACACGGATGAAGACGACGCGGTCGCGGTGGGCCGGGTCCATGTTCGCCTGGATCTTGAACACGACACCGGAGAACTTCGGTCCGTCCGGTTGCACCGGCCCCTGGACCGCGATGCGCGGCTGCGGCGGCGGTGCGATGTCCACCAGGGCGTCGAGTACTTCGCGCACCCCGAAATTGTTGATGGCCGAGCCGAAGAACACCGGCGTCTGCTTGCCGGCGAGGAACGCCTCGCGGGAGAACGCCGGCGTGGCTTCGCGCACGAGCTCGATATCGTGGCGCGCATGCTTCAACTCTTCGCCGAAGCGCTGTACCGCGGTCGGATTGTCGAGGCCCTCGAGCATTTCCTGGTCACCGCCCGCGCGGTTCTCGCCCGGCTTGAACACGCGGAAGCGATCCTCCGACAGGTCGTAGACGCCATGGAAGCGCTTGCCCATGCCGACGGGCCAGGAGAACGGCACGGCGGCCATGCCCAGCGTGCGCTCGATCTCGTCGATCAGGTCGAGCGGCTCGCGGACTTCGCGGTCCATCTTGTTGATGAAGGTGATGATCGGCGTGCCGCGCGAGCGGCAGACCTCCAGCAGGCGCAGCGTCTGCGCTTCCACGCCGTTGGCGGCGTCAATCACCATCAGGGCCGCGTCCACCGCGGTCAGCACGCGGTAGGTGTCTTCGGAGAAGTCCTGGTGGCCTGGGGTATCGAGCAGGTTCACGACCTTGTCCCGGTACTCCATCTGCATCACCGAGCTCGCCACCGAGATGCCGCGCTGCTTCTCGATCTCCATCCAGTCAGAGGTGGCGTGGCGGGTGGCCTTGCGGGCCTTGACGCTACCGGCGATCTGGATCGCGCCCGCGAACAGCAACAGCTTCTCCGTCAGCGTGGTCTTGCCCGCGTCGGGGTGGGAGATGATCGCGAAGGTGCGGCGCTGGGCGACGCGTTCGCGAAGCTGTTCGGGGGTGAGGTCGGACATGGGCCTGAAGGGGGTGGGTCCCGGCTCCCCGGACCATCCCGGGGGCGAAGAAAGCCGCGCATTCTACGGGCTCGGCGCGGGTCCATCCATACGCGGTTATCGGCCGGAATTGTGCGACCATCAGGGTCTTCGGTCACGACGGCGACCCAATAGAGCGCCGCGCCAGGCCGGGGTCAACGAGGGGAGGGGAGTTTGGACAGGTCCGTCAGGCGGGTGCTGATGGCGTCGGCAGTCGGTTCGGCGCTCGAGTGGTACGACTTCTTCATCTACGGGACGGCTGCCGCGCTGGTGTTCGGCGAGCTGTTCTTCCCCAAGTCCGACCCGGCGATCGGCACGTTGCTCGCCTTTGCCACCTTCGGCGTCGGTTTCATCGCCCGGCCCTTCGGCGGCATCGTCTTCGGCCACCTTGGTGACCGCATCGGCCGCAAGCCCGTGCTCGTGATCACCCTGCTGCTGGTCGGGGCCGGCACGTTCCTGATCGGCCTGCTGCCCACCTACGACTCGGTGGGCGTGTGGGCGCCGATCCTGCTGGTGCTGCTGCGCCTCGTGCAGGGGTTCGGGGCAGGCGCCGAATACGGCGGCGCGGTGATCATGGCGGTGGAGCACGCCCCGCCCGGCAGGCGCGGTCTGTTCGGCAGCTTCGCGCCGCTGGGCGTCACGATCGGCATCCTGCTCGCGAACGGAGTCTTCGCCCTGTTCGCCTCGCTGCCCAAGGAGGAGTTCCTCGCCTGGGGCTGGCGCGTGCCGTTCCTGTTGAGCTTCGTGCTGATCCTCATGGGCTTCTACATCCGCGCCAAGGTTAGCGAGACGCCGGTGTTCAGCGAGATCGCTGCCCGCAACAAGGCCGCACGCTCGCCGGTGATCGAGGCGGTGAAGAAGCATCCGCGCGAGTTCCTGGTGGTGGTAGGTGCGCGGCTGGCGGAGAACGGGCTCGGCTACCTCTTCCCGGTGTTCGCGCTGAGTTACATGACCCAGCAACTGCACCTGCCGAAGGCGATGATCCTCCAGGGCAACATGCTGGCCTATGGGGTCCAGCTGTTCACCATCCCGTTCTTCTCGTGGCTGTCGGACCGCATCGGGCGGCGGCCGGTGTACCTGGGTGGCGCGCTGTTCTCGATGGCCTTCGCGTTCCCGTTCTTCCTGCTCGTGAACACGCAGAGCCAGCCGCTCATCTACCTCGCGCTGATCCTCGGCATCGCAGTGGGCGTGGCGGCTATGTTCGGGCCGCAGGCCGCCTACTTCGCGGAGCTGTTCGGCGCGCGGCTGCGCTACAGCGGCTTCGCGTTCGCGCGCGAACTGGGGTCGATCCTCGCCGGCGGACCGGCGCCGTTCATTGCCGCATCCCTGCTGATCTGGGGCGGCGGGCAGCCGTGGGCCGTGGCCACCTACATGATCGTACTGGCGTCGATCACGGCGCTCGCGGTGTACCTCGGGCCGGAGACCTATCGCAGCGACATCTCGGCCGGCGCACATCCGAGCGAGCGGGCCGAGGCAAGCTGATTCAAGACCACAAGACGAAGGAGATTTCGAATGGATGTACGCGCAGCAGTCGCGCACAAGGCGGGCGCACCGCTCACTCTGGAAACCGTGCAACTCGATGGCCCGCGCGCCGGCGAGGTGCTGGTCGAGATCAAGGCCACGGGCATCTGCCACACCGACGAGTTCACGCTGTCGGGCGCCGACCCGGAGGGCCTGTTCCCCTCGATCCTCGGGCATGAGGGTGCAGGCGTGGTGGTGGACATTGGCCCGAACGTGAAGAGCCTCAAGAAGGGTGACCACGTCATTCCGCTCTACGTTCCCGAATGCCGCGAATGCGAGTACTGCGTGTCGCACAAGACCAACCTGTGCCAGCAGATCCGCGTGACCCAGGGCCAGGGCCTGATGCCCGACGGCACCAGCCGTTTCTCGCTGAGCGGCAAGAAGCTGCACCATTACATGGGCACCTCGACGTTCGCGAACTACACCGTCGTGCCGGAGATTTCGCTCGCGAAGATCCGCGAGGACGCGCCCTTCGACAAGGTTTGCTACATCGGCTGCGGCGTCACCACCGGTATCGGTGCCGTGATCAACACCGCGAAGGTGGAGCCGGGTGCGAACGTGGTCGTGTTCGGCCTCGGCGGCATCGGGTTGAACGTCGTCCAGGGCGCGCGCATGGCGGGTGCCAACATGATCGTCGGCGTCGACCTCAATCCGAAGCGCGTCGCGCTGGCGCAGAAATTCGGCATGACCCATTTCGTGAATCCGTCCGAGATGGCCGAGAACGAACTCGTTCCACACCTCGTGAACCTCACCAAGGGTGGCGCCGACTACAGTTTCGAATGCATCGGCAACGTGAAGGTCATGCGCCAGGCGCTCGAGTGCTGCCACAAGGGTTGGGGCGTGTCCGTGATCATCGGCGTGGCGCCCGCAGGCGCGGAGATCACGACACGACCATTCCAGCTCGTGACCGGACGGGTGTGGAAAGGCACGGCCTTCGGCGGTGCGCGCGGGCGCACCGACGTGCCGAAGATCGTCGACTGGTACATGGAAGGCAAGATCAACATCGACGATCTCATCACCCACGTGCTGCCGTTCGAGGACATCAACAAGGGCTTCGACCTGATGCATGCGGGGGAGTCGATTCGCAGCGTGGTGGTGTATTGATGAGGTAGCGAAAAGCGCTCAACGCGGAGGACGCGGGGGTCGCGGTGGAAAGCAAACCAATTTCGATAGTGAAAGCGAGCATGAGAAGCTGGGGGCGAAGAAATCATTCTTCCTTGGGTTTTCCTCCGCGTCCCCCGCGTCCTCCGCGTTGAAGCCTTTCCGTACGTGATCTCATGAAAACGATTTCAGAACACAAATGCTTCGACGGCCTCCAGGGCTACTATGCCCACGCATCGTCGGAGACCGGCCTCGAGATGCGCTTTGCGGTGTACCAGCCGCCGCAGGCGCGCTCGGGAAACGTTCCGGTGGTCTACTACCTCGCGGGATTGACCTGCACCGAGGAGACGTTCGTCATCAAGGCGGGCGCCCAGCGCATCGCGGCGGAGCTCGGCCTGATGCTGGTCGCGCCGGACACCAGCCCGCGCGGCGCGAACCTTCCTGGCGAAGCGGACTCCTGGGACTTCGGCGCAGGGGCGGGCTTCTACGTCGACGCGACGGTCGCGCCGTGGTCGAAACACTATCGGATGTTCAGCTACGTCACGCGCGAATTGCCGGCGCTGATCGCACAGGAGTTTCCGGCCGACATGAGCCGGCAGGGCATCTTCGGTCATTCCATGGGCGGCCACGGCGCTCTGGTGTGCGCGCTGCGCAACCCGGGCCGGTACCGGTCGCTTTCGGCCTTCGCTCCGATCTGCGCGCCGATGCAATGTCCCTGGGGTATCAAGGCCTTCGGCGGCTATCTCGGTGCCGACCGGGAGTCGTGGCGGCGCTACGATGCCTCGGAACTCGTGCGTGCGCAGCCGTTCGGTGGCCACATTCTCATCGACCAGGGCCTCTCCGACAAATTCCTGGCGGAGCAGTTGAAGCCCGAACTGTTCGAAGCCGCATGCCGTGACTCCGGTCAGAGCCTGAAGCTGCGCCGGCACGGCGGTTACGATCACGGCTATTTCTTCATCGAGACGTTCATGGAAGATCACCTGCGGCATCACGCGGCGGCGTTGTCGAAATGAATGTCGCGACGCGTGCCCCCATCCCGACCTTCCCCCGCTGTCGCGGGGGAAGGGGCGTACATCCCCTCCCCCGACAGGGTCGGGGGAGGGCCAGGGTGGGGGCAGCCAGGCTTCCAGACCATCCCGATCCCAAGAGGAGATCCCCATGCAGAAGTTGCTGATCTACCAATCGCTCTGGGCCATGGAACGCCGCCGGCCCGATGGGCTCGAGTGGTCGCTCGACGAGAAGCTCACCATGATCCGCGACGCTGGTTTCGACGGCTGTGGCGTGCGCTTCTTCGACTACAGCTACGCGAAGGAAGTCGCCACCTTCCTGCGCGCGCATGGCATGACCTGGCAGGCGCAGTGCTATCCCAAGACCATCGACGACCTGAAGCCCATCCTCGAACACGTGAAGGAACTGGGCGCGGATCACATCAACCTGCAGCCCGACGTGCGTCCCTACCGGCTGGAGGATTGCATCCCCTACATCGACGGCTGGCGCCGACTGGCCCACGACGCGAAGATTCCGGTGCATATCGAGACCCACCGGGACCGCATGACCACGGACCTGTTCTTCACGCTGCATCTGCTCGATTGCTTTCCCGATCTGCGCCTGACCGGGGATCTCTCGCACTACGTGGTGGGCCGCGAGTTCGCGTGGCCGATCTCTGACGAGAACCATGCGCTGATGCACCGCATCCTCGACAACTGCTGGGGCTTCCACGGCCGTGTCGCGAGCCGTGAGCAGGTACAGGTCCAGATCAGCTTCCCGCACCACAAGGAGTGGGTCGACCTCTTCATGGGCTGGTGGGAGTACGGTCTGCGTAGCTGGCGCAAGCGTGCGCCGAAGGACGCGACGTTCACCTTCCTGTGCGAACTCGGGCCGAAGGAATACGCGATGACCGGGCCCGATGGCTACGAGCTGTCCGATCGTTTTCAGGAAGCGTTGATGATGAAGGACATGATTCGAGCGTTGTGGAATCGGCTGGAGGCGGAGGAGCGGGAGGGAAGGGCGGCGGTTCGGGCGGCGTGACCGTTCCGTCGGTATTTTGCCAATCGAGGTCTTGACGACCGTGTCCCGTCCAGCCGCAGTAAAGTGGAGTTGTACTTTGGAGAGGGCAAGTCCATGGAAACTGAACTCGAGAGGCTCGAATCCGAGGCGTTGAGGTTGGCACCTTCCGAGCGGGAAGCGCTGGCGCAGCGGATCCTCGCAAGTCTGGATATGGATCCAGAGATCGAGGAGGCGTGGGCAATTGAAGTCGAACGCCGAATCGCCGAGATCGAAAGCGGCGCAGTGCAACTGATCCCGATGGAGGAAGCGCTCGCGCGCGTTCGTGGCGCGCTGCATTGATGAGCTTCGCGGTGCACCAACGCAGGCGCCCGGGCTATTGGGTGAGACGCAAGTAACTGGCCTTGCGTGCCCCGCCGCGGTTTGCAGATGTCGACTGCCGCGCCTTTACTCCAGAAACCCCGCGTCCATCCCCAACTCGGGCAACCGCGTCCGATACACATCGATCACGTCACGCGCCACCTGTCCGTCGTCACCGGTGAGGTTCTTCGCCGAAGGCATGGCCGACTGCAGCATGAGGGCACCGTCCTTCCATTGGTTGAGTGCACCGTAGCTCTTGGCGAGCCGTACCTGGCGAACGGCCAGGGCGGAGGGCGGCATGATCGCGGCGCCGGCCTTCTCGAGTGATTCGTTCAGCGGCGCGATCGAATCGGAGAAACGAAGCTGGCGCTGGAGGAAGGCTCCGAGGCCCAGTAGCGCGTCGGATTGCTCGGCGAGCCCCAGCTTGCGCGAACGTTCGACGGCGGTACGGTGGTAGCCCTCGGCGTCCGTGCTGCGAGCTTCGGATTCGCTCGCCTTCGCGGCGCGTTGGTATTTCTCCACGGCGCTCTCCTTCGACGCGCAGGCGGCGAGGGTGGCGAGGAGGAGGGCAGGGACGAGGATGCGGATGGAGGGTTTCATGCGGGGCATGGTAGCGGCTTCGGGGCTGGGATGGGTAGGTGCGATGTGGTGAGGTATTGCGCCGTCGCCGTGCTATGTTGCTCGGCAACATTTCTGCCACACTCACCCATGCGCCTTGAACGGATCGGCATCGGATCACTGCGCGGTTTCCAGGGCTTTCCATCGAATACCGCCTTTTGTTGTCGTTCAAGGGGATGCGCGTAACGCGATTGCTGTTTGATCCCGTCTGTCACCACCCAATCGCATCCCGCTTGACGCTAAATTGACGCTAAGTCTGGGTAGGATTCACTCAGGCAACCAGGGTCGGGGTGCGCGATGGAAGCAGGCAAGTGGTACGTCGGGCGACTCGTTGGCGAGGTGCAGGAGCCGATCGAACGCGCCAGCGATGCCAAGCTATTGAACCCCGACGTGGACACCACGAACGCGCTCGTGGCGCACGGGACGAATGCAGGCGGGCTCCGCGCCACCGTGTTTACCGGCGTCATTCCTGAGGGTCTGTGGCGGCAGTGGGCGATCGACCCACAGACGGGCGCCTGCCCCAGCGAAGGGGAGGCTAAGGCCACGGCCAGCGACAGGACCGGTCCGCTTGTGAAGGGCATCGACAAGCGCGAGGTTTGGTCCGCATTCGAAAGGCCTGCAACCACGACCGGCCGTGGTGGTGGTGGCGCCTGACGGCTCACGCGAGCCCATCATCGTTCAATGCCGCGTCCTGCCCCTGCGCGGTCATGCTGGTGCTGGCGCAGCGAAGTGCCGGCCGTATGCTGCTGGTGGCGTTACTGCGCTGGCTATCGTCTGCGGTGGGTAAACAGCATCACGCGGGCTATGTGGGTTCCGCGGGAGAGACTGCTGCGCCTCAGCCCAAGCGAATCGACCAAACAACTAGAGAACGATCACGGACCAGAGATGGAACAAGGATTTCTCGACGATGAAACACAGGTGGTTCAGCAGATTGTTCGCGATCGGTATTCCGATTGGCGCGAACTCTTGCTGAGGCTCAGCAAGGTTGCAGTTGCCAATCAGCACGCGATTCGCGTTCCACTCGACTGCGATCCGTGTCGCTATGCTGCGGTGGCGTATGCACGGACCCTTTCGACGACGCAAGGCGCCGTTCGCTTGCTGGAGATTGGGCTTGTCCCTCAGGCGCGGACCCTCCTTCGCGCTGCGATGGAAACGATGTTTGCGCTCGTGGCTTTGACGAAGACCCCCGCTTTCATCGACCGGCTGCTCGAAGGCCACAAAGCAGAGAGACGACGCATTGCTGGGAACGTGAGGGGTTGGGAGGCCCCCGAGCTGAAAGCGCAGGCGGAGCACCTCGAAGCCTCGGGGGCGCTACAGTCGTCCATCGACAGCAAAGCCAAGAAACTGACGACGTTTCAAGTTGCGGAGGCCGCTCAACTGCAAGAATGGTATCGCGGACCCTATATGGTTTTCAGTTGGTCGGTACACGGCGCACCTGCTGATCTCGATCGCCACGTTGTGCTCAGCGCTGACAAGCAGGTGGAATCACTGCGCAACGAGCCGGAGATCGACAAACAGGAATCGACGTGGATGGCAGCCATTGAAATTCTGCTGATGTCTACGGAAGCATTGGCGACGCTGTTCTCGAACGTCGATCGAACTCAGCTAGAGCAGATCAATACTGAGAAGTTGGATCTGGCTAAGAAGTCCGGGCTGATCTGATTTGAACAACTTAGCGCGCCCCTGATCCATCAGCACCATCCGAGGAACGCACCAAATGCGCATGAGGCGGCACCAACGAGGAGTACGGTTCCTGCGATGGCACTGAGCTACCGACTATGAGAAATACGGATCGCAACCCGCCAGATAGCATTTCGATGACGCTGTCCGAGGCAGTTCGCGGACTAGGATTCAGCGAGCGACTCGGGTTTACGCTGGGCGCAGTCACCGGCTCGTCGATCGCCGTCCTTCACCGCTTTGGGGCGATCTTCACAGACCTACATCTGCTTGGGGTTCTAAAGCTGCTGCAGTTCGTGGCGTATGCGTGGCTATTGGTTGTGTTCGTGGTCATTATGTACGCGCGCCGTCGCGGCGTAATACGAAGCGATCTAGACCTTGCAAGTACGATTGCCGCAATACGCCAAGATCGCCGAACCCTGCTCGGATTCTTCGTCCTTTGGGGTCTTGCTTTCGTGTTGCTCGGAATGGCGACCGTCTTGCTTGTCGGCTTGGCTCTACTGATTAAGTTCTAGCGTTCGGCCGCCATAGAAAGCAATAGCAGTCAGGAGAGTCCTCGATACGAGAACTTCCTTAGTGGCATCGCGGCGTATTTGTCATCCGGGCCCAACAGGAACGTCATGACTTGATTTGGAGTCGGATGCAGCACATCCAAGGGAGCACCCGTGAAGCGACTCAACATCCCTGCAAAGTCCGTTCCGTTGCCTCCTTTGAAGATCGGCTTCGAACTTAAGCCGCCGACCGGATTTACCATGAGAGTTGTCACGGCTTCCTGCGAGTCAGATCCAACCAGAATGAATGCAGGATTTCGGTCAAATAGCCGAGCGTTGTAGAAAAGACGTGCACCCAGTTCTTCGAACTGGAGCGGGTGAAGCTTGCATCTTGAAAACCGCTCGAAGAATGCGCGCTGGAGTGCTGCTTGTGCGCCGAAGTCAAAAGCGGTGAGGATGCCCACTTCCCCCATTCGCAAGAACAACGTCTTGAGGATCACATCGTCCCGAAAGTCGAAGTTACCTCTCGGATGTTGGAGACATTGCAGACGAAAGATGAAGATCGTCGCGGGCAGACTGTTGTCCGCTGTGTAGAGCTTCATTGGCGTCCGGACGCCCTGCAGAAGCATCCTGATGAAAGCTAGGTGCTTCAAGTTCGCCAGTATCGGTCCGTGAGCTGGATTTTTCACGTCGAACGGAAGAAACTGCTCTCTGTACGCTAGTCCGTAAAAAATCTTCGCAAGCCATAGCAGCAATGTCAGCCGGTCCAGTTTCCTCACGCCGCCAATACCATCGTCGAACGCGCGCCGAACCTTGTTCTCGATCTTGGAAAGGTGAACCTCGTTGCAATTCTTGCAGCACGGGATCTTCTGCTGCCGATATCGGATCGATGTATTGCTTAGGAGGCCGATCTTTTCATTCCAGAGTTTGAATCTCTCCTGAAGCCACTTGGCAAAGATGTGCTCAGCCGACCTTGTATTTGTCAGTCGTCTACCGCAGAGAAAGCAGAGGTGCTCCGAGAAGTCGGATAGCGTCGCTGCCTCATACACAGGAAGGGGCGGGTATGACGGGTCGTGATCGGCGCCGGCCGCTGACCCTACCGGGCCGACCATAGGGCGCATAGCGCCCTTCGGAGGGCGGCCTGCTGGTTGACGTCGCTTCGCTGCCAAAAGAGCGTCTCCGGACACGTGCCGTTGTCATGGTACAGGCTTCAGGCAGCGCGACGTTGTTGCCACTGAGGCTGCGATAGAGGTGCCCTAGTGTGGACGTTGCGCCATCCTCCCAAACGACGACGGTGCGCGCAATGCTGCATAACAGGTTCGGCACGCGCCGACTGGGACCCCGAGACGAGCTTGCTATTTCCGTACTCGATGGCGGGCCCGGACACGCTTGCCAACCTGGATGCGGTCGCGTTGCGCTTCGCTCGGGCCGCCACGCGGGTAGGGTACAGGGGCTTTCATCTGTACCTTGCCGACATACCTTCGCAAGCATCTTGCTTGAATGCAGGTGCGCAGCTGGAGGTTGTCGCCGCGTGTCTGGGCCACCGCAGCATACTGACGACGCAGCGAACATACCGCCACTCTCTGAAGCGTGCGGATCAGGCGGCGACCGATGTCGCGGCCGGGCTCGGGTTGTAGTGGCACCGCGGATTTCCTGACGCTAGGATGACGCCGACTACCGACAAGACGAACGTAACTACCGGAGCACAAAAGAAACAATGCGCCTCGAACGGATCCGCATCGAATTCGACGCCGAGCAGGACCGCCTGCTCATGCGCATCCTCATAGACGGCGGCTCGGAAGTGCTGCTCTGGCTCACGCGCCGCTGCGTCGTGCGCTTCTGGCAGGCGCTGCTCAAGATGGCGGAGTGGAAGCCCGAGATCCAGCTCCAGACGAGCGTGGAAGCACGCACGGCCGTGCTCCATTTCGAGCACGAAAAGGCCTTGAAGGAAGTCAGATTCACCAAGCCCGGTGAAGGCGAGCCGGCGATGGCCGCGCCGAGAGAGCAGCCGCTCGGGCCCGAGCCGTTGCTCGTCACCCGCATCCAGGCGCGTCGCGCGCCCGATGGGCATACGCAGGTGGCGATGCTGCCGACCGAAGGGCAGGGAGCGCACCTGTCCCTGAGCGACAACCTGCTCCACGGCGTCATGCGCCTGATCCAGGCGGCCGTGGCCAAGGCCGAGTGGGACCTTCAACTCGAGCTGCCCAAGACCGGACTGTTGCCGGAAGCCGAGGGCGCGGAGCGGACGATCAACTGAGGGGCGGGCCGGTACGCCGACCGCACCCTCAATCGAGCCGGACCTGCAACTGGTCGATTCTTCCCTCGAACCGGAACGGTCGTCGATCGAAGTAGTCGAGTGCGCCCGCCATCAGCGTTCCCGCCCGCCAGCAACGAGTCCGGTCCATGTTCAGAGCCCGATGTTCTTCGGCGGGTACTTCTTGAAGGTCGCGGCGTGCGCCTTCAGTTCCGCCGCCATCGAGGCAAGCCACGCGTTCATGCGATGACCGACCGGATATTGTTCCTTCGGATCGATATAGAGGTTGAACAGCCAGGGCGCCAGGCCGACCGGGCTCACGGTGGTCATGTCGATGTCCAGCCACTGGGCATGGGCCTCGACCACCTTGATATGGATCTTGTACTCGTACATGCGCATGGCCATGAGGTCCTTGTCGGCCCAGATGTACACCTTTTCGCGCCGGGATCGCCCGTCGTCCGCGAGCAGGAACGAAGTCTGGTCGATGCCGTCGATGTAGCGATCCGAAGGGATCCGGTCGGCGATGCCGGCCAGAGTCAGCGACGTGTTGAAGAGGTCCATCAGGTCGAACAGTTCGTCGCTCTCCCGACCGGGCCGGATCAGACCCTTCCAGTAAGCGATGCCCGGAACGCGTACGCCGCCCTCCCAGGCCGAAGCCTTGGCGCCGCGAAACGGCGTATAGCCGCTGTCGGGCCAGCTATCCAGTTGCGGACCGTTGTCCGACGTGAGGAACACGAACGTGTTCTCCAGGACGCCCGCATCGTCCAGGGCCTGCATGATCTCCCCGACATAGGCATCCACTTCGACCACGGCATCCTTGTACGGATATTTGCTGCCGCTCCTGCCTTCGAAGGCCTTGGACGCGAAGTTGTCGGCGTGCACTTTCATGAACGCGTGCTCCAGGAAGAACGGCTTGTCGCTCCTGGCCAATTCCTTGATCTTGGCGACCGTGAATTCCTTGAGCAGCCGATCGCCTTCGGCCACGTCTTCGACGCTCCGGACCTGCTGCACCTCGGTCGTCTTGCCGCCCTTGAACCCGTGGATCAGCGCTTCGCTGGCGCCGGTCCGGCGCAGCATCTCGAGGCGCTCCGGGTTCAGCACCAGATCGGGATAGCGGCGCTTGTCGAAGGCCTGGGACAGCTCCTTCTGCGCCGGGTAGTAGCCGAGAATTCGTCGAAACCCACGTCCTGCGGCCGCATGCCTTCGGCCTCGCCCACGTGCCACTTGCCCGACAGGACAGTGCGGTAGCCCGCGTCGCTCAGCAGCCTGGGAAGGGAGATCTCGTCGGCCCAGGGATTCTTCGTGATCTTGTCGCCCGCGAGGATCGGGCGCGTGAGTCCCGTGCGTACCGGCAGCCGTCCGGTCAGGATCGCCGAGCGGGTCGGCGTGCAGGTCGGCTGCGAGTAGGTGGAAGTGAGCTTGAGCCCTTCGCGCGCCAGCCGATCGATGTTGGGTGTAGCCGCCCCCACGGCGGCCCCGCCGCCGTATGCGCCCGGGTCGCCGTAGCCCATGTCGTCCACGAGGAGCCACACGATGTTGGGGCGCCGACCTGTCCGGCTCCGGAGTTCAGCGAGCTTCGTCGTGGCCGCCTTTTGCTGCGCCGGAAGCTCGAGCGCCGGCTCCAGCCCGTCACTGATACGCACGGCCTTGCTCAGCGTCGAACCCTGCGCGAGGGCGAGCCCGGCATGGGCAGCGACCGATGCCATGATGAGGCAGCCTGCGAACGTTCTTGCATTGATCATCGTTCCATCCTTTCATCGACGAGTTGCATCGGACCTTGCAGACAGGCCTTCGAGCAGAGGATATTCTCCTCGAGGCGACGTTCGGTTTCGTCGAGCCACTCGAGTTCGACGCTTACGATCGGCAGCGGTTGCAGGAGACCGACCGATCCCTTTGGCGTTGACTGCGGCGGACGGACGCCCTCAGTGCACCTGCCCCAGCACATCGTCCACCCACTCGATCCAATGCCGGACCGGTGTCGCGCATCCGGACTGGATGTGCGTAAGGCAGCCGATGTTCGCGGTAGCGATGCCCGCGGGTGTGCCGGACTCCAGCGACTTCAACTTGTTCGCGAGCAACTGCTGCGACAGCTCGGGCTGAAGGATGGAGTAGGTGCCGGCGGAGCCGCAGCACAGGTGCGAGTCGGGCACGTAGGTCAGATCGAATCCCGCCGCCTTGAGCAGCGCTTCCGCTTGACCACGGACCTGCTGCCCGTGCTGCAGCGAGCAGGGGGAATGGAAGGCGAGCTTGCGGCGCGGCCGAGTTTTCGAAGCCTGCTCCAGCAGCGGAATCAGTCGATCGGATTCCGCGGCGAGCAGTTCGGACAGATCCTTCGTGGCGGCGGACACGCGGGCTGCGCGCTCGGCGTGTGTCGCGTCGTGGGCGAGATGATGGCCGTACTCCTTCACCGTGCTGCCGCAACCGCTCGCGGTGATGGCGATGGCCTCGGCGCCGGCGTCGAGCATCGGCAGCCACGCGTCGACGTTGCGGCGCATGGCTTCGCGGCCATCGTCCTGGTAGTCGAGGTGGAAGGCGACGGCGCCACAGCAGCCGGCGCGGTCGGCCTTCACCAGCGAGATACCGATGCGATCGAGCACGCGCGCGGCGGCAGCATTGATGTTGGGGGCCAGGGATGGCTGCACACAACCGTTGAGCACGATCCAACGGCGGGCGTGCCGTGCGGCGGGCCATGCCGTCGCGGATTGCGCAGCCGGAATTTTCTTCTTCAAGGCGGCCGGCAGGAAACTGCTCGCCATACGCCCCAAGGCGAGCGCCGGGCTGAACAGGGAGGGATTCGGCAACAGCGTCGACAGCGCCTTGCGCTTGAGACCGTCCATCGTCCCGCGGCCCACCTGGTCGTCGACCACCTTGCGGCCGATGTCGACCAGCTTTCCGTACTCGACGCCGGACGGGCACGTCGTCTCGCACGAGCGGCAGGTCAGGCACCGGTCGAGATGGAGCTGCGTCTTCTCCGTGGCGCGGGTGCCCTCGAGCACTTCCTTTATGAGGTAGATGCGCCCGCGCGGCCCGTCGAGCTCATCGCCGAGGAGCTGATAGGTCGGACAGGTGGCCGTGCAGAACCCGCAGTGCACGCAGCGGCGCAGGATCGCCTCGGCTTCCTTGCCTTCGGGCGTGTCCTTGATGAAATCCGCTAAGTGCGTTTCCAACTAAAACTCCGGATGAATACGATGCCGTCCGAACACGCCGTTCGGATCGAGTGCGCGCTTGATGCGTTGATGCAGCGCCAGCACCGGTGGCGCGAGTCGCTGGATGCCGGCGGCCTTGTCGCCGCCGCGATAGAGCGTCGCGTGGCCGCCGGCCGACTGCGCGGCAGCGTGCGCGGCGTCTGGATCGAAATCGGCCGAGATCCAGCGCAGGCTGCCGTTCCACTCGATCAACTGCGGGCCGACGCCCAGGGGTGCTGCCGTCGAGCGGATCGACAGGCGCCACAACGGCGACGGATAACGGAAGAACGCGTGGGTCTGGTTGCGCAGCGATGCCCAGAATGCATCTGCGTCGCCGGGTCGTTCGCCCCCCAACTTCGCGACCGCGGCGTCCACCGCGGCTTTCGCGCCGGACAGTCGCACCCACAGCGAACCGTCGACGAAAGCCGTGGCCGACAAGGGCAGGGGTTGTCCCGCCCACTGGTTCATCGTGTCGATGGCGCGGGGCTCGTCCATGTCGAAGCGCAACGTGACTTCGGCGACCGGTTTCGGCAGGACCTTGAGCGACACCTCGGTGATCAGCACGAGCGTTCCGAACGATCCCGTCACGAAGCGGGACAGGTCGTAGCCCGCGACGTTCTTCATCACCTGCCCGCCGAACGCGAGATCGCGTCCGCTCGCATCCATTACCCGGGCGCCGAGCATGAAGTCGCGCGCAGAGCCGGCTGCGGCGCGGCGAGGGCCGGAGAAGCCGCTCGCCACTGCACCGCCGATGGTGGCATCGGGCCCCAGGTGAGGCGGTTCGAACGCCAGCATCTGCCCGCGTTCTGCGAGCGTGCGTTCCACTTCGGCGAGTGGCGTGCCGCTGCGCACGGTGATCACCAGCTCGGACGGTTCGTAGTCGACGACACCGGTGTACGAGCGCGTGTCGATCACATCGCCTTCGAGGGCAACGCCGTAGAAATCCTTGCTGCCCCCGCCGCGGATGCGCAGGCTCTTGCCGTCGGTCGCGGCACGACGGATGTTTTCGGCGAACTGCTCGATCACGTGGTCAGAACCGCGGCAGCTCGGGAAACTTTTCCTGCCCCCGATGCACGTGCATGGCACCCATCTCGGCGCAGCGCCGCAGCGTCGGCACGGCCTTGCCCGGATTGAGCAGGCGCATCGGATCGAAGGCGCTCTTGACCGCGTGGAAGGTCTCCAGCTCGTCGTGCCCGAACTGCGTGCACATCTGGTCGATCTTCTCGATGCCCACGCCGTGCTCGCCGGTGATGGTGCCGCCGGCCTCGACGCACAGTTCCAGGATGCGCGCGCCGAAACGAGTGGCGGTGTCCTGTTGGCCCGGCACGTTCGCATCGAACATGATCAGCGGATGCAGGTTGCCGTCGCCGGCGTGGAACACGTTGGGGCATTTGAGTCCGAACTCCACGGACAGCGCCTCGATCCCGCGCAGCACACGGCCCAGCTGGCGTTTAGGAATCGTCCCGTCCATGCAGAAGTAATCGGGCATGAGCCGGCCCACAGCCGGGAACGCTGCCTTGCGTCCGGACCAGAACTTGAGCCGCTCGGCTTCGTCGCGCGACAGGCGGATCTCGGTGGCGCCGCTTTCGCGCATCACCGCGCTCATGCGCTCGATCTCTTCGGCCACTTCCTCGGGCGTGCCGTCGGATTCGCACAGCAGGATCGCTTCCGCGTCGAGCGGGTAGCCTGCATGCACGAACTGCTCGACGGCGCCGGTGGCGAGCTTGTCCATCATCTCGAGTCCCGCCGGAATGATGCCCGCGCCGATGACGTTGGCGACGGCCTCGCCGGCTTTCTCGAGCGAATCGAACGCGGCGAGCACTACGCGTGCGAGCTGTGGCTTGGGCAGCAGCTTCACGGTGATTTCGGTGACCACGCCGAGCAGACCCTCGGAGCCGATGGCGAGCGCCATGAAGTCGAGACCCGCGGCGTCCAGCCCTTCACTGCCCAGCTCGAGCACCTCGCCATCGAGGGTGACGAAGCGCAGCTTCAGCACGTTGTGCACCGTGAGACCGTACTTGAGGCAATGCACGCCGCCCGAGTTCTCGGCGATGTTGCCGCCGATGGAACAGGCGATCTGGCTCGACGGATCGGGTGCGTAGTACAGCCCGAGGTGGGCAACCGCCTCGGAGATGGCGAGGTTGCGCACGCCCGGCTGCACGCGCGCGGTGCGTGCCAGCGCATCGACCGCGAGGATCGATTTCATCTTCGACAGGCCTAGCGTGACGCCGCGCGGGTGCGGCAATGCCCCGCCCGAAAGTCCGGTGCCGGCGCCGCGAGCCACGACGGGTACGCGGGCTTCGTTGCACGTGCGCATCACGTGCCGCACCTGTTCCTCGTTCTCCGGGAGGGCGACGGCGTACGGCACTTCACGGTACGCAGACAAGCCGTCGCACTCGTACGGCTTCAGCTCCTCGGGTGCAGACAGGACACACTTGGCCGGCAGGCCCGCGAGCAGGCGGCGAACGAGTTCGTCTCGATCGACCAGTGCGTCGGGTGTCGGGTCCAGCAGTTCGGGTTTGCCCATGGCATGACCAGTTCTAGCCCGTCACCACGATGGCGCGGAAGTCGTTCACGTTGGTGAGCGTCGGACCGGTGACCACACCGTCGCCGAGCGCTTCGAAGAACCCATGCCCGTCATTATCGGCAAGGGCCGCCTTGGCGTCCACACCGCGGGCGGCGGCGCGGGCGAGGGTGTCCGGCGTGATGATCGCGCCCGCGATTTCCTCCGCACCGTCGATGCCGTCGGTGTCGCCTGCGAGCGCATAGACGCGAGGCGCACTGTTGAGCGCGACGGCGAGCGCGAGGAGAAACTCGACGTTGCGTCCGCCGCGTCCCTTACCGCGGATGGTAACCGTGGTCTCGCCGCCCGAGAGCAGCACGCAAGGTGCCTTCGCCGGCTGGTGGTGTCGAAGTACCTGCCGTGCCATGCCCGCATGCACCATCGCGACGTCGCGCGATTCCCCTTCGAGCGCATCGCCGAGGATCAGCGGCGTAAAGCCTGCCTCGCGCGCGACCTTTGCCGCTGCTTCAAGCGCCATCTGCGGCGCGGCGATCATGTGCGTTTCGCACCGTGCGAGGCGCGGATCGCCGGGCTTCGGGGTCTCGTCGTGCGCGGCGCGCAGATGCGCCAGCACCGCCGCAGGTTCGGTGATGCCGTACTTGTCGAGCACGCCGATGGCGTCGGTGTACGTGGTCGGATCGGCGATGGTGGGGCCTGACGCGATCACGGCCGGATCGTCGCCGGGCACGTCGGAAATGGTGAGCGTCACCACGCGCGCAGGGGCAGCGGCGGCGGCGAGACGCCCGCCCTTGATGGCCGAGAGATGTTTGCGCACGCAGTTCATTTCGGCGATGTTCGCCCCGCACTTGAGCAGCGCACGATTGACGGCCTGCTTGTCGTGCAGCGTGAGGCCCGCGGCCGGCAGCGTGAGCAGGGAGGATCCGCCGCCCGAGATGAGGCACAGCACGAGATCGTCGGCGCCGAGTCCTCGCACTTTCGCGAGAATGCGCTCGGCCGCCTCGCGTCCGGCCAGGTCGGGCACCGGATGGGCGGCTTCCACCACTTCGATGCGTTTCGTGGCCACGTTATGGCCGTAGCGCGTGACGACGAGGCCGTCGATCTCGCCGGGCCAGTGATCCTCGACCGCCTTTGCCATGGAGGCGGCGGCCTTGCCGGCGCCCACGACGATGGTGCGACCCTTCGGCGGCGGCGGCAGGTACGGCGGCAGCGACTTTTCCGGCAGCGCGGACGCGACGGCAGCGTCGAACATCCGGCGGAGGAGCGTTCGGGGGTCGAGGGTCATGGAAACAGGCGTTCCTCGGGGTGTTGGTCGGCGGAACGGCATAGTTTAACCGTCGGCAGGGGCCACTCGGGTGGCATGTCACCCATGTCGGCGTTCTATGCCAAACGGGTGCCGCAGGCGGGAAATGGCTGTAAAGGGTCCCTCGGTTGTGACGTTAACCGACTAGTGAACCTCCTGCCCCGTCTGGGAATACCCGCAGGTCCTCGGCTGGAGCGGGGGCTCCTTGCCCTGTATCCGGCTCCCCGGGCTTCCGGTGCGATGCGGGGTGCGGTCACGTGAGTCGCTGGGTGGGTCGCGTCGCCGGCAGGCTGGCCTTCCTGCGCGGCAACCTCCTCCAGGTCCTCCTGTGGCCGGCCGTCTGCGGCCTGGTGGGGGGCGTCATGTGGAGCGTGAGCCTGACGCGCATCGAGGGCGATCGCGCTGCGGCCCGGCAGGCGGCGTTGCTCACCGCTTCCAACCTCGCGCGGGCCTACGCCGAATACCTGACCCGCGCCATAACCCAGATCGACCAGGTCACCATGCTGGTCAAGCACGACTGGGAACAGGGGCACGGCCGCCTCAGGCTGGAGAACCTGAAGCAGCGCGGCCTGTTTCCTTCCTCCGAGTTGCTGTTCGTCCTCATCGCGGACGGTGAAGGTCGAGTCCTGACGGCCACCGGTCCCATGCGGGCCAATGCGACTGTCCGCGACCGACCGTACTTCGTCTTTCACCGCAAGAACGACTCCCGCTCGCTCCGGGTCGGGGCACCGATCGCGGGGCGATTTGTCGGCCAGACGGTCATCCACTTCACGCGCCGGCTCGAATCGCGCGACGGCCGTTTCGGCGGGGTGGTCGTCGTGTCGGTGGATCCGAACAGTCTCACCGCCTTCTACGACGGTGCCAGCCTGGGGCCGGCCGGGTTGCTCGGCGTGATCGGGACCGATACCGTGATGCGCACGGCCCGGATCGGCGACAACAGCCTGCACGAGGCTCACACCGTCCTGAGGGCGCCGTTCTCGCCGGGAGCTCCGGAGGGGCGGCGGCTGCTGCCGGGCGCGGAGACCTTCATCGACGGGCGCGACCGGTTCGTGGCGTGGAAGACGCTTCCATCCCACCCGCTCGTGGCCCTGGTCGGCCTGGACAGCGAAGAGATCCTGCTGGTCTCCAGCGGGCATCGCGGGAACCTCCTCAAGGCCGTCCTGCTCGGCACGCTGGGGCTCGTCTGTTTCGCGGCCCTCGGCACCGGGATGACGGCCCGGCTCGCCTGGCGCAAGTACCAGGAGGAGCAGGTACGCGATGCCTACCGGATGGCGACCGAAGGCGGGTCGGAAGGCTTCTACATGCTGCGCGTCCAGCGCGACCGGCACGGCCGGGCAACCGACCTGATCGTCGCGGACTGCAACGAGCGCGGTGCCGCGCTGTCCGGAGTGACGCGCACGCAACTCATCGGCAAGCGCTTTTCGGAGCTTTATCCCGAGCCGTACCGGTCGCAGGTCATGGATACGTTCCGGGGCGCACTCGAGGCTGGGGTGTACGAGGACGACCTCGAAGTGCCTTCCGAGAGCCCGATCCAGGTCAACTGGGTCCATCGGAAGATCGTGCGTTCCGGCAGCGGGCTCGCGCTCACGCTGCGCGACATCAGCGAGACGAAGGCCCACGAGCAGTCCCTCTCGCGGCTTGCGAATGAAGACGCGGTGACGCGACTGCCCAACCGCAATTGGCTGATGGGTTTCCTGCCGGCGGCCCTCGAGCGCGCGGCCCGGCAGCGGGGCATGCTCGCCCTCCTGTTCATCGATCTCGACGACTTCAAGAACGTGAACGACACCCTGGGCCATGCGGCGGGCGACGAACTGCTGCAGGCCGTGGCCGGGCGGCTGCGTTCGGTCCTCCGGCCTTCCGATGACGTCGTTCGCATCGGCGGCGACGAGTTCACCATCATCCTCGACCCCGTGACGAGCGACGCCGACGCCTCCCGGGTGGCCGAGCGGGTCGCCGAGTCGCTCCGGAAGCCGTTCGAACTTGCTCGCGGGCGCAACACCTTGAGCGCCTCGATCGGCATCAGCGTGTTCCCGCGCGATGGCGAGGACGTGGAGGCACTGCTCAAGAGCTCGGACATCGCGATGTACCGGGCGAAGGAAGACGGCAAGGGACGGCATCGATTCTATGAACCCGGGTTGCTGGAACGTCTCAAGGCGCGGCTCGACACCGAACAAGCGCTGCTCGGGGCACTGCGCGACGATCAGTTCACCGTTTTCTACCAGCCACGCGTCGACGCATCGAGCGGCCGGCTGGTCGGGCTCGAGGCGCTCGTGCGCTGGATGCATCCGGAGCGGGGCCTGGTGCCGCCGGGCGAGTTCGTGCCGCTCGCCGAGGAGACCGGCCTCGTCGTCCCGATGGGCGAAGTCGTGATCGAGAAGGTCTGCGCGCAACTCGCCCAATGGCGCGACGTGCAGATCGCGGTGGTCCCGGTGTCCATCAACGTGTCGTCGCAGCAGTTCTCCGCGGGCAACGTCGCCGACGTGATCGCGGCCAGTCTCGCTGCGCATGACATTCCACCGGAGCTGATCGAAGTGGAGATCACCGAATCGAGCATGATGGGCGAACAGGCGGAAGTCGCCGCGAGCCTCGCAGCCCTGCGTGCGCAGGGCATCCGCCTGCTGGTGGACGATTTCGGGACCGGCTATTCCTCGCTTTCGCAATTGCAGCGGCTGGACGTGGACGGCCTCAAGATCGATCGCGCCTTCACCGCCGAGCTGGGCCGTACCCGCGAAGGCGAAGTGTTCGTGAAGGCCATCGTTTCGATGGCGCACGCCCTGGGAATGACGGTCACGGCCGAGGGCGTCGAGACCGGGATTCAGCTCGACATCCTGCAGGCCCTGGGCTGCAACGAAATCCAGGGCTTCCTGATCGCCCGTCCGGTACCGCCGAACCGGATCGTGCCGATGCTGCATCAGCCGTTGCTGTTCAACCTGAGCACCGGGCCGCTCGACGCGATCGCCTGAGCCGGCCTTCGTCGGGACGAAAAAAAGCCCGTTCCTCTCGGAACGGGCCTCGTATCTGGTGGCAATGCCGCCGGACTCTTCGCCCGGCGGTTACCCCATCAAGCGCTCAGCTGCTCGCCCAGCGGCAGATTGCGAATCCGCTTGCCGGTGGCGGCGAAGACCGCATTGAAGAACGCCGGTGCGAACGGCGGTACGCCCGGCTCCCCCACGCCGCTCGACGGGACGTTGATCCCGGCGGGCATGATGTGGGTCCGCACGTCCATGGCACCTTCACCGATGCGCAGCACCTTGTAGTCGTTGAAGTTGCCCTGCTCGACGCGCCCGTTCTTGAAGGTGATGTTGGTGTACTTGGCGATGGACAGGCCCATCACCGCAGCACCTTCGATCTGGGAACGCACGCGCTCGGGGTTGACGCAGAAGCCGCAGTCGATGGCGGTGTCCACGCGGGGGACCGAGACGTTGCCGTCCTTGTCGATCGCCACCTGCACGACCGACGCGACGTAGGTCAGGAAGCTCCGCTGAACTGCGATGCCCATGCCCTGACCCTTCGGCAGCTTCTTGCCCCAGCCCGCTTCCTTCGCGGCCCGTTCGACCACGGCACGCAGCCGCCCCGTGTCGATGGGATAGGTCTCCCACGGGTCGCCGTAGTTCCACAGCTCGCTCGTCACGGTCTGGCGCGGATCGACGATGCGCGCCGGCCCGATCATCTCGAGCAGGAAGTCCTTCGGATCGCGGCCCAGTTCGGCAGCCAGTTCGCCCACCATCGATTGCATGGCGAAGGCGTGCGGGATGTTGTTGACCGAACGGAACCAGCCGATGCGGGTCTTGGAGACTGCTTCACCGGTTTCGAGCCGCAGGTTGGGCACGTTGAACGGCGTGTCGATCAGGCCGAGGCCCAGTTCCAGAGAGCTTTCGCGCTTCGGATCGGGCATGAAGTTCGACATGAGCGACGGCGAGACGCTGCGATGCCGCCACGCGACCACCTTGTTGTTCTTGTCGAGGCCGGCGGTGACGTGCTGGTACGACACCGAATGGTAGAAACCATGACGGATGTCGTCCTCGCGGGTCCATACCACCTTGATCGGCGTGCCGCCCATCTCCTTCGAGAGCAGCGCGGCCTCGAGCGCGAAGTCGCACTTCGACTTGCGACCGAAACCACCACCCAGGAGGGTGACGTTCACGGTGACGTCGGACTCCTTCAGACCGAGAGTGTTCGCCACGTCGCCGCGCGTTCCGCCCGGGCTTTGCACGCACGACCAGATTTCCGCCTTGCCGTTGGCCACGCGGGCTACGGCTGCCGGCGGTTCCATCGTGGCGTGGTGACCGTGCGGAATGTAGTACTCGTGCTCGATGACCTTCGCCGCGCCCGCGAGCGCCGCATCCACGTCGCCTTCGTTGCGCTCGACCTTGCCGGGCTTGCGCGCCTGGGCGGCCATGCCTTCCTTGAACGTGTTGGAGTCGTAGTCGGCATTCGCGCCGTCATCCCACTGCACGTTCAGCGCTTCGCGACCGCGCAGCGCGGCCCAGGTGTTGTTCGCGATGACCGCGACGCCACCCAGGGGAGCGAACTTGGCCGGCATCGGCGTGGGAGCGATCGCGACCACCTTGATCACGCCCGGCACCTTCATGGCTGCATCGGCATCGAACTTGACGGCTTTGCCAAGCACCACCGGCGGACGGGCGACGACGGCGTACTTCATGCCTTCGATGCGGACGTCCTGTGCGTAGGTGGCCTTGCCCATCGTGATGTCGCGCAGGTCGATGATCTGGACCTTGCCCTTGCCGATGTAGCGGAACTGCGAAGGATCCTTCAGCGTGATCGTGTTGGCCTTCGGCGTGGGCAGGGCGGATGCAGCCGCAGCCAACTCGCCGTAGCCCAGCGACTTGCCGGAGGGGATGTGGATCACCTTGTGGTTTTGCGCGCGCACTTCCGTGTCGGGAACCGCCCACTTGAGTGCCGCCGCCTTCTCGAGCATCGAACGCGTGGCTGCACCGCAGGCACGCATCGGCTGGATGAAGTGACGAATGCTGCGCGAACCGTCGGTGTCCTGGTTGCCGTACTTGGTCTCGTCGCCGGGAGCCTGGACGATCCTGACCTTGGCCCAGTCGGCTTCCATCTCGTCCGCCACGACCATCGGCAGGCTGGTACGCGAGCCGGTGCCCATTTCGGAGCGGTGGGTGACGATGGTCACGATGCCGTCCGGCGCGATGGACACGAACACGTGCGGATCCCACACCACGCCGCCGGGCATGCCGCCCGCGCCGGTGTTGTAGGCATTTTCCTCGGCGAAGGCCGAGCGCGGGAACACCTGGGCGGCGACGACGAGTCCGCCGGCCGACACGATGCCCTTCAACAGGTTGCGGCGGCTGACGTTCTCGAGCCGCATGCGCTTGTCAAGATTTCGGATATTCATCTCAGGCCTCCTTCGCGGCGGCCTTGATGGCCGTGAAGATCCGCTGGTAGCAGCCGCAACGGCAGATGTTGCCGGACATCGCCGCGAGGATCTGCTCGTCGGAGGGCTTCTTGTTCTCGAGCAGGAGCGCTGCACCCTGCATGATCTGCCCGGGCTGGCAGTAGCCGCACTGCGGAACGTTCTCCGCGCGCCAGGCCTTCTGCACCGGGTGGTTGCCGTCCGCGGACAGGCCTTCGATCGTGGTGACGGACTTGCCCTCCACTTCTTTCATGCCGACCGCACAGGAACGCATGGCCTTGCCGTCCACGTGTACGGTGCACGCGCCGCACAGTCCGACGCCGCAACCGAACTTGGTACCGGTCAGACCGAGTTCATCGCGCAGGAACCACATCAGCGGCATCTGCGGATCCCCGTCGAATGACCGGTTCTCCTTGTTGACCTTGACTTGCATTTCGCCTTCTCCTCTCGTTGTTGGGTCGCTTCGCTGGCTGTCCGTGTCATCCGAGCTTCGAACCCCGCTGACACCCCTGAACAGACGCGCTTCGACAATAGCATGGCTGGACCGTCTGTTGAGTGTCGCGATGGCCCGATTTGGCCGCGGCAATCGAGCGAGGCCCGCGTCAGGATTCGGCTGTGCTCGACCCGCCCGATTGCGGTGCGCTCGCCGCCAGGAAAATGCCGCACAGCAGCATGGCGAACCCCGCCAGTTGCGCTCCGGAAAAGGTTTCGCCGAACAGCAGCCAGGCGAGTGCAGCAGATCCGAGGGGCTCGCCGAGGATGGCCAGGGCCACGACGGTGGCGGGAGCCCTTCGCACGGCCCAGTTGACCGCCGTGTGACCGATCAGCTGCGGGCCGATCGCGAGCGCGAGCAGGAGCGCGAAGGCCGTGCTGGAGAGCGCGATCACCGATGCCCCCGAGGCCAGGGCTGCCAGCAGCAACAGCGTTGCTGCGATGCCATAGGCGATCCATACGTAGGCGAGCAGAGACAGCCGCTCGCGCAGTCCGCGGCCGATCAGCAGATAGGCGGAGGCCGCGAGGGCACCGAGCAGCGCCAGCCCGTTGCCGAGCATCGGCGCAGGTGCCGCGGCGCCGCTGCCGGATTCGGCGGCGAAGATCATGAGGCTGCCCACCAGGCCCAATGCGATGCCCGCGACGACCAGGGCCGGTACCCGTTCCCGGAGCAACACGACCGAAGCGATTCCGACCCAGACGGGGTTGGTGGTCACCAACGCCGCGCTGCTCGCCACCGACGTGTATTCGAGCGACGTGATCCAGGCCGCGAAGTGCACGGCGAGCGCTGCGCCGGAACCGAAGGCCAGGAGCAGGTCGCGGCGCGAGAGGCGGGGCAGTTCGGCCCGGATCTTCGGCAGGGCGATCGGCGTCAGCAGCAGCACGGCGAAGGTGAGGCGCAGCGCGGCGATGGTGATCGATGGCACGCCCTCGGCCTGCGCGAAGCGGATGAGGATCGACGCCGTGGAGACCACGGCGACGGCGAGCGCGAGGACGACGTAGGTCATCGAAAGCCGTGACTCGTGACGGGTGATTCGTGACTGGGTGAACGCCAGCGCGGCAGTGCCGCGCTTCCGCCAGTCACCAGTCCCGCGTGACGAGTCACCGACTCAAAGGTAAGGCTTCGCCCACCCCAGCCCCGCCACGGTGTCGCCGGCCGGGCGGTACTCGCAGCCGATCCAGCCCTGGTAGCCGATCCGGTCCAGGTGGCCGAACAGGAACGGATAGTTGATCTCGCCGGTGCCGGGTTCGTGGCGGCCCGGCGTGTCGGCGAGCTGCATGTGGCCGATGCGCGGCAGCAGCCGTTCCATGGTCGGGGCGAGGTCGCCTTCGACGATCTGCATGTGATAGATGTCGTACTGGAGGAAGAGATTGGGCGCGCCGACCGCGTCCATGATCTCGATGCCCTGCTTCGAGGTGTTCAGGTAGTAGCCGGGAATGTCGCGCGGGTTGATCGGCTCGAGCAACAGCCGGAGACCGGCCTTGGCGGCCTCGGCGGCCGCGTACTTCACGTTGGCGATATAGGTATCGCGCAACGCCGCCGAGGACACGCCGGCCGGCACGAGCCCGGCCATGCAATGGATCTGCGGGCAGCCGAGGTGGGTGGCGTACTCGATGGCCTTGGCCACACCGGCGCGGAATTCGGCCTCGCGTCCCGGCAGGATCGCCATCCCGCGCTCGCCCTTCGCCCAGTCACCCGGCGGCATGTTGTGGAGGATCAGCTCGAGGCCATTCCGGTCGAGCGCCTCCTTCACCTGTTCCTTGGGAAAGTCGTAGGGAAACAGGAACTCCACCGCCTTGAAGCCTGCCTTGGCCGCGGCAGCGAAGCGATCGAGGAAGGGAACCTCGTTGAACATCATGGAGAGGTTCGCGTTGAGGCGCGGCATGGCGGGAACTCCGGATCGGGTGGGGATCCGGGGATTATAGGAGGTTGGTCACCTTTGACCGCTGCCCCCATCCCAGCCTTCCCCCACGCTGACGCGCGGGGGAAGGGGTGCCATTAACTGGGCCGGTGCGATCGCATATGCACTCCTTCCCCCGCGACGCAGTCGTGGGGGAAGGCTGGGATGGGGGCTGCCGTTATGAGCCTTGGACGGTCGCGCGCTCCACCATGCTCACTCCAGCAGCCCCGCCAGTTCGAGCCCCTGGGTGCCCTCGGGGTGCCGGCAGTCGATCGACTCGAACTCCACGATCTTGTCGATCTCCGTGCCCATCGAGACGTTGGTCACCTTCTCGAGGATCACTTCGACGACGACCGGCACGCTGTGCTTGCGCGCAAGCGCTTGCGCCTCCTTCAAGGCGCCCTCGATCTTCTCCGGGTCGGTCACGCGCAGGCTCTTGCAGCCGAGGCCCTGTACGACTGCCTGGTGATCGACGCCGTAGCCCTTCAGCGTCGGGTCGTCGACGTTCTGGTTGTCGAACGCGAGCTGCACGCAAAAGTCCATCTCGAAGCCGCGCTGGCTCTGCCGGATCAGCCCGAGGTAGCTGTTGTTGACCAGCACCTGCACGTACGGCAGGCGGAACTGCGCGCCGACCGCGAGTTCCTCGATGAGGAACTGGAAGTCGTAGTCGCCCGAGAGCCCGACGACGGTGCGCGTCGGATCTGCGGCGACGACGCCGAGCGCCGCGGGGATGGTCCAGCCGAGCGGACCGGCCTGGCCGCAATTGATCCACTGCCGCGGACCGTATACGTGCAGGAACTGGGCGCCGGCGATCTGCGAGAGGCCGATCGTCGTGACGTAGATCGTGTCGCGGCCGAACGTCTTGTTCATCTCTTCGTAGACGCGCATCGGCTTGATCGGCGTCTCGGTGTAGTGCGACTTGCGGTGCATCAACCGCTTGCGCTCGGCGCAGCGGAACACCCAGTCGGAGTAATCGCGCAGCGTGCCGGCGGCCTTGCGCTCGCGTGCAGCCTCGACGAACAGCTCGAGCGCGGCCTTGGCGTCGCTGACGATGCCGTAGTCGGGCATGAACACCCGCCCGATCTGGGTCGGCTCGATGTCCACATGGACGAACTTGCGACCCTTGCAGTACACGTCGGTCGATCCGGTGTGCCGGTTCGCCCAGCGGTTGCCGATGCCCAGCACGAAATCGCTCGCAAGCATCGTCGCATTGCCGTAGCGATGCGAGGTCTGCAACCCGCACATGCCGGCCATCAGCGGATGGTCGTCGGGTATGGTGCCCCAGCCCATCAAGGTCGGGATCACCGGCACGCCGGTCAACTCGGCGAACTCGACCAGCAGTTTGGAGGCGTCCGCGTTGATGATGCCGCCGCCGGCGACGATCAGCGGCTTCTCCGCGGCGAGCAGCATGTCGAGCGCCTTGTCGACCTGCTTGCGGCTCGCGCGCGGCTGGTAGACCGGCAGCGGTTCGTAGGTCTCGATGTCGAATTCGATCTCGGTCATCTGGACGTCGAAAGGCAGGTCGATCAGCACCGGCCCGGGACGACCCGAGCGCATCAGGTGGAACGCCTGCTGGAAGGCGCGCGGCACCTGCGCCGGCTCACGCACCGTGACGGCCCACTTGGTCACGGGCTTGGCGATCGATTCGATGTCCACCGCCTGGAAGTCTTCCTTGTACAGTCGGGCACGCGGCGCCTGGCCGGTGATGCACAGGATGGGGATCGAATCGGCGGATGCCGAGTAGAGCCCGGTGATCATGTCCGTGCCGGCCGGACCCGAAGTGCCGATGCACACGCCGATGTTCCCGTGCTGGGCGCGGGTATAACCCTCGGCCATGTGCGAGGCGCCTTCGACGTGGCGAGCCAGGATGTGGGTGATGCTCTGCCGCTTGCGCAGCGCCGAGTAGAGGGGGTTGATCGCCGCGCCGGGAACGCCGAAGGCGGTCGTCACGCCTTCCTTCTCCATCACCGCCACCGCCGCCATCGCTGCCGTCATCCGCATGGTCGCTGCTCCTCTCCGGTTGTGCGCTGTGCCGCGCATGACAGAATAGTGGCCGACGGCTGCAGGGCCGGCGCGCTTGGCGGACCATAGTACTTATGCGGCTCCTGTATAAGTGACACGACAATGGATCGACTAGACGGCTACCAGTTGTTCGTGCGCGTGGTGGAAACGGGCTCCTTTTCCAGCGCAGCAAGGGACTTCGGCGTGACGCAGCCCACGGTGACGCGCCACGTCGCGGCGCTCGAGCAGCGACTGGGCGTGCGCCTGGTCAACCGCAACACCCGGCGCCTGAGCCTGACGGAGGCCGGCCGGCTGTACTACGACCGCAGCAAGGCGCTCCTGGACCTGGTCGCCGAAACCGAAAACCTCGCCGTAGACGAACGTAACGCTTTGCGAGGCAAGCTGCGTGTCGCGACTTCCGTCGCGTTCGGTCGGCGGGTGGTGACACCGCTGATTCTGAGATTCATGCGCGAACACCCGGAGATAGAGATCGACCTGCGTTGCGACGATGCCTACATCGATCTGGTGGCCCAGGGCATCGACGTGTCGGTTCGCCTGGGACGCCTGGCCGATTCGTCGCTCGCGGCGCGTACCCTCGGGTTCAATCCCTGGGCCATGGTGGCGTCGCCGGACTACCTGAAGCGGCGCGGCGTGCCCGCAACGCCGAAGGATCTCGAACGCCACGACGTGCTGGTCTACAGCAGCGTGCATGGGGACGACCACCTGCACTTCCAGCATCCGAAGCAGGGGAGGGTGTCCGTGCGGGTGCGCGGCCCGTTTCGTTCCAACAACCTGTCTTCGCTGCTGGCGGCGGCGCGCGAGGGCATCGGCATCGCGGCCCTGCCGCTCTATGTGGCCGGGGCATCGCTCGACCAGGGCAAGGTCCAGCCGGTCCTGACCGGGTACACGCTGCCGGGCCAGGAGATTCACGCCGTGTTCCCGTCTCCCAAGCTGCTGCCGTCGCGCGTGAGCGCCTTCGTCGAACATCTGAAGGCGCATTTCGCGCGTGCGGACTGGTACGCGGACGACGGAGAACAGGTGGTTGCGTCGACCCGCCCGAAAGGTGTCCGCAAGCGCTGATCCGGCAGCGGCGCCATCGTGTACGCTTGCGGCTTCCGCTTCTCCCGAAGGCTGTTGCCCACCATGCGTTTCACCGGCACCGACAACTACGTCGCCACCGAAGACCTGATGATGGCGGTCAACGCCGCCATCACCCTCGAACGCCCGCTGCTCATCAAGGGCGAGCCGGGAACCGGCAAGACCATGCTGGCCATCGAGGTGGCCAAGGCCCTGGACCGCCCGCTGCTCCAGTGGCACGTGAAGTCCACGTCGAAGGCGCAGCAGGGCCTCTACGAATACGATGCCGTTTCGCGGCTGCGCGATTCGCAGCTCGGCGATGCGCGGGTGCACGACATCGCCAACTACATCAAGCGCGGCCCGTTGTGGGACGCCTTCGCGGCAGACGAACCCACGGTCTTGCTGATCGACGAGGTCGACAAGGCCGACATCGAATTCCCGAACGACCTGCTGCGCGAGCTCGACCGCATGGAGTTCTACGTCTACGAGACGCAGCAACTGGTGAAGGCGAAGCATCGGCCAGCGATCATCATCACCAGCAACAACGAGAAGGAGTTGCCGGACGCTTTCCTGCGCCGCTGCTTCTTCCACTACATCAAGTTTCCCGACCGCGAGACGATGGAGCGTATCGTCGACGTGCACTATCCCGGGATCAAGAAGACGCTGCTCGGCCAGGCGTTGACCGCGTTCTTCGACATCCGCGAAGTGCCGGGATTGAAGAAGAAGCCTTCCACGTCGGAACTGCTCGACTGGCTGAAGCTGCTCGTGGCCGAAGACATTCCGCCCGAGGCACTGCACAGCCAGGACAGCGGCAAGATCATCCCGCCGCTGCACGGCGCACTGCTCAAGAACGAGCAGGACGTGCATCTGTTCGAGCGGCTGGTGTTCATGGCGCGGCGGAGTCGATGAGCCTCGCGTTCAACACGTTCCCCCATCTCGGCCTTCCCCCGCGGTCGCGGGGGAAGGGGCGCACTACATTCCCTCCCCCGGCTTGGCCGGGGGAGGGTCAGGGTGGGGGCGACAGTAGCAGGCATCATGCTCACTGACTTCTTCCTCCAGCTCAAATCCGGCGGCGTCCCGGTCTCCGTCAAGGAGTACCTGATGCTCGTCGAGGCGCTCGCGAAGGGCGTCGCCGACTATCGCGTGGAAGGGTTCTACTACCTGTCCCGGGCAGCGCTCGTGAAGGACGAATCCAACTACGACAAGTTCGATCGCGTCTTCGCCGCGTACTTCAAGGGCATTGCGGAATTGCCCGATGGCTTCCTCGCGAGCATCCCCGAGGAGTGGCTGAAGAAGCAGGCGGAGCTCATGCTCTCCGACGAGGACAAGGCCGCGATCGAGGCCATGGGCGGATGGGACAAGCTCATGGAGACGCTGCGCAAGCGCCTCGAGGAACAGAAGGGTCGGCACCAGGGCGGCTCGAAATGGATCGGCACCGCGGGCACGTCGCCTTACGGTGCCTACGGCTACAACCCCGAGGGCGTGCGCATTGGCCAGGAGGGCTCGCGCAATCGCAAGGCGGTGAAGGTCTGGGATCAGCGCGAATACCGGAACCTCGACGACTCGGTGGAACTCGGCACGCGCAATATCAAGGTCGCGCTGAAGCGCCTGCGCCGGTTCGCGCGCGAAGGCGCCGCCGACGAACTCGACCTCGACGACACCATCAAGTCGACCGCGCGCAACGCCGGCTGGCTCGACATCAAGATGGTGCCGGAGCGGCACAACGCGGTGAAGGTACTGCTGTTCCTCGACATCGGCGGCTCGATGGACGACCACGTGAAGATCTGCGAGGAACTGTTTTCCGCTACCCGCACGGAGTTCAAGCACCTGGAGTATTTCTATTTCCACAACTTCATCTACGAGAGCGTGTGGCGCGACAACCGGCGGCGCAACAGCGAACGCTATCCGTTGCTCAAGGTGCTGCACACGTTCGCGCACGACTACAAGGTCATCTTCGTGGGCGATGCGACCATGAGCCCTTACGAGATCGCCTACCCTGGAGGTTCGGTGGAGCACAGCAACGAAGAGGCTGGCGCGGTGTGGATGCAGCGCGTGCTCGACGTCTATCCCAAGACCATCTGGCTCAACCCGCAGCCGGAAGACCGCTGGAACTACTACGACTCGATCCCGATGATCCGTCAGCTGATGGGCGACCGGATGTATCCGCTCACCATCGACGGGTTGGACCGGGGCATGCGGGAACTGACGCGGTGACGAAGCGCCTAGACGAACTCGGTGCCGCTGATCTCGCGGCGCGACTCCAGCGCCGCGAGATCACGGCGGTGTCCGTGGTGCGAGCGTTCCTCGCGCGTTTCGACGAGCGCGAGCCGGTCGTGCGCGCATGGACTCACCTCGACAGCGACGCCCTTCTTGCTCAGGCGAGAGAACTCGACCAGGGTGCGATCCGCGGTCCGCTGCACGGCTTCCCGGTGGGCGTGAAGGACGTGTACGACACCTTCGACATGCCGACCGCGTACGGTTCGCCGATCCATGAGGGTCATCGTCCACGCACGGACGCAGCGAGCGTGGCGCTCACGCGACGCGCGGGCGGCCTGATCATGGGCAAGACCGTGACGACGGAGTTCGCGACCTTCCCGCCGGGCCCGACGACCAATCCGGCCAACGCGGCTCATACGCCCGGGGGCTCGTCGAGTGGTTCGGCGGCAGCGGTCGGTGCGGGCATGGTGCCCATTGCCTTCGGGACGCAGACCACTGGATCCATCATTCGGCCGGCGTCTTTTTGCGGCGTGGTTGGCTACAAGCCCACGTTCGGTACGTTGTCGCCCATCGGCGTGAAGGCGATCACCTGGTCCTTCGACACCGTGGGTGTGCTGGCGCGCAGCGTGGCCGATGCGGCGTTCTTCATTTCGATCCTGTCCGGGCGAGGCGCGTTGCGGGTGCCCGATGCGCCTACTGCGCCGCGCATCGGTCTATGCCTGACTGCGCAGTGGCCGATGGCACTGCCCGAGACGCAGGCGCTGTTCGAGGGATTGCCCGCACGTCTCGCTGCACGCGGTGCACAGGTCGAGCGCATCGATCTGCCGGCGAGCTTCGACGGCATCAACGAGGCGCAGGATACGATCTGGGAGTACGAGATGGCGCGCTGTCTCTCGGACGAACATCGCCGCTATCCGCACCAGATTCGTGAGCGGTTGAGAAAGCAGTTGGACTCCGGCCTGGCGATGCCGGTCGAACGCTACGACGCGGCGATGCGGCTGGCTCGAGAGTCCCGCCTGCATTTCGATGCAGCGATGGGTGACTGCGACATCCTCGTGGTGCCATCCGCACCGGGTGAAGCGCCACATGGGATCGAGGCCACCGGCGACCCGGTGTTCAATCGCACGTGGAGCTTGCTGCACACGCCTGCGATCCACGTGCCGTCAGGCCTCGGGCCGAACGGGTTGCCGATCGGCGTGCAGGTGATCGGGCGGATCGGGGACGATGCGCGGGCGCTGGCTTGCGCCCGGTGGATCGAGCGCGCGTTGGGCTGAGTACGCGAAATGCTCGACTTCTCCAGTGGCACTCCGGTTTGCGCCAGATCAATGCTCCGCGCCCGCGTTTGGACAACATGGTGTCCGAGGGTGGCATCCGAGTTCAACATCCCACCCAGGCTCTCAGGTACCTTGTGCGAATCCATGCATTTACCGTGTTCCTATCCGGAGGACTCGAAATGAGATTGAAATTGCTCGTAGCCGCCCTGGCCGTATCGGTCACCCCCGCCCTTGCGCAGACGCTCGAACTGCCCGCGAGGAACTTCAACCTGGAGCAATGCCTGCAGGCGGCACTTGCGAAGTACCCGGGACAGGTGAAGTCGGCCGAATTGGAGGTCGAGGACGGGATCCCCCACTACGAGTTCAAGATCAAGACCCTCGTGGATGGCAAGGAATGGGAAGTCGACTGCAACGCGAACACGGGAGCCATCGGCGAGGTGGAACGAGATGTCGAACGTGACGATCCCGCGTTCAAGGGCGTCGCGCGGATCGGTATTCAAGATGCGTTGAATGCCGCGACGACAAAGTACCCTGGCATGCCGATGGAAGTGGAGTTCGAAGTATCGCCCGAGGGTGGTGCGTGGTACGAGATCACGATCCTCCAGAAGAACCAGCGTTCGATCGAGGTGATGGTCGACGCCGTCTCCGGTCAGATTCTCGGCGCAAAGGACGATGGCAATGAACTGGAGATCTTCGGAATCGGCGAAGACTGATCCGGTCTCCGGCAAACGTTTCGGCTACCGAACGGTGGCCGCGCGACCTAATGCGAAACCACGAATCGGCTACAGCATCTCCATCCGTTCGAAGGCCAGTTCCAGCGTTTCGATGAGGATTTCGCCCTCGTTCGCGCGCAGCGGCGAATAGCTCAGGCTGACGGGACGCACCTCCCGAAAGCGCCAGACCGCGACCACCGATTCGTGGTCTTCGCTCAGCAGGCGGACCTGCAGCGTCTTGCGCTTCGGCGCACGGCCCTGGCGTGCCTTGTTCCACCACGCGTAGAGCTCGAGTGAGCCGATGAATCCACGCTTCAGAACGACGCGGTTGTCTGGAGCCGGCCTCGCGGCCTCGGTCTTCGACGGCGTCTGAGCGGGGATGCTTGCGTCAGCGGGAAGGTCGACTCCGAAGACCGGAAAGATGACTTCACTGAAGCCGCCCGCCGCGGACTCGGCCTTGCCGTCGCCGAAGTCGACAAGGAAGTTCGAGTTCCCGTAAGGCCGTTCTCTCTGGATCGCCATGGCGCGTGCAGTCGTGGCGGTCCGCGGCGCCTATTCCATCTCCAGCCGTTCGTAGGCGAGCACGATCTCTTCCATCGCCACATCGCTTCCCGAAGCGTTCAGAGGGCCGCTCGTGTGTTTGATGATGCGTGCGCGCAGCAGCTTCCAGGTCTGCACGATGGCGGTGTGATCCTCGTTCTGCAACTGGATGGTGACGGTCCGCAGCGCCTGCTGATCGCCGTTGCGGATCTGGTCGAGCCACTGGTAGAGCGACAGCGAGCCGATGATGCCGCGCTTCAACGTGACGTCGGTCGCCTTGTTGAGTCCGGTGATTTTCATCACCGAGTTCTCCCTCGAATTGCCGTTGCGGTATTCGATGACCGTCACTTCCATGCCGATGCCGCTCACTTCCTGGAAACCGGCGTTCGGCCCTTCCGTATTGCCATCACCGAGATCCACGAGAAAGTTGAAACAGGTGTACGGGCGTTCTCTCAACACGGCCATGGCATGTCTCCTCTTACGGCACGATCGATGTCGCTCAGTGCACGGCGTGCGAACGCCGTTGCCGCCAAAGTATCGGCGTCGGCCAGGGGTGGGTCAAGAATCGCCGCTTCCGAGGGTGACGCGCCCGCATCCCCCTTCAGCGTTCGCGACCAGCCTCCAGTACCGTCTTCTGCACCGGCGAGAGCAGATATTCCATCACGCTGCGTGTACCGAGATGGATTTCGGCGCTCACCTGCATGCCGGGCGCGAGGTCGAGGCGCTGCCCGTCCCGTTCGAGATGCGACGAATCGAGGGCGATGAGAGCTCGATAGCCGGAGGTGCCGCCGAACGCTGTGCGCGGTTCAGCACTGGCCGCACCCGCCGGCGCATCGGACGCATCCGGACTCAGGTGCCGGACCCGCCCGCCGACCATCCCGTATTTCTGGAACGGGAAGGTCGCCACTTTCACCTGTGCGGCCAGTTGTTCGCGCACGAAGCCGGCGTCCACCTGGTCGATCCACACTTCCGCCTGAACGGCTTCGGAGCGCGGTACGACCGTCATCAAGACCGTGCCTGGCTGGACGACCGTGCCCACGGTGTGGGTCGCCAGCTCCTTGATGACGCCCGCTGCCGGCGCGCGCAGTTCGAGTTGATCCTGGCGGACCGACTGGCGTTTCGATTCCTGCGCCAGTCGTTCGAGGTCCGCCTGGGCTTCGGCGCGCTCGTCCAGAAGCGTGCGGCGGTAGGTGGACTGCAATTGTGCTGTCCGACGTCCCGATTGGGCGATGGTCGCGCGCAGGCTCTCGACCTGTGCATTCTGGGCCTTGAGCTCCTGCTCGGCTTCGAGCCATTGGCGCTTGCGTTCGAGCGCCAGCAGCTTGCCCGCGAAGCCTTCTTTCGCGAGGGTATCCCAGCCTTCGGCCTGTTCGCGATGCATCGGGAGCGATCGGGCGAGCTTGGTCTCCGTCTCCTGCGCCACCTGGAGATCGTGACGGGCTTTGTCCGCCGCTGCGGCTTCCTCGGCAAGTGCATCGAGGTGAGACTGGCGTCGGGCACGCAGTTGCGCACCGACCTGCGCGAACAACTCGGATGGATCGCCGGGCTTCGATACGAACGGGCCGCCGGAGAACTCGGCATCGACGCGCCGCAATTGCAGGCGACGCAGTTGCAGTTGCCCGAGCACGGTGGCGGAGTCGGCATCGGACAGGCGAGGGTCCATCCGGACGAGGACCTGGCCCGCCTCGACCACATCGCCTTCCTGCACCAGCAGCTCGCGCACGACGCCGGCCTCGGCCGGCTGCACGATCTTGAGAAAGCTCTGCGGCACGAGGCGACCATGGGCGACGGCGATCATGTCGAGGCGGCCAATGCTTGCTCCGATCAACGCGCAAACGACGAGCGCGGTCAGTGCCCACAGGAGCGCTCGTGGCAGCGGTGAGGGTGCCTGCGAGTCCAGCTTGAGAATCGCGGGTGAGAAGGCACGCGCAGGTCCCGGTCCGGGCCCGTGTGCGTCCGGCATCGAAGTCGATCGATCGCTCATCGCGAGGCCTCCATGGCGTTGACAGGCTCCAGCGCCAATCGCACGAACCGGTCGGGTTCGAGGCCTGCGGGCAACTGGTGCGTGATGAAGAGCACGGTGACTCTGCCACGCAGCTTCGCCAGCGTGTCGGCGAACTGGCGGGCCGTGGGCGCGTCGAGGTTGCTCGTAGCCTCGTCGAACACCAGCACCTTCGGCCGTTTGAGCAACGCGCGCGCAATGGCGATCCGCTGTTTCTGGCCACCCGAGAGGCCTGCACCATGCTCGCCGACGAGCGTGCGATAGCCTTCAGGCAGCGATTCGATGAAGTCGTGGATCTCGGCGCGCCGGCAGGCTTCGATCACGTCGTCGAAGGTGGCCTGCGGATCCGCGAGGCTCAGGTTGTCGTACAGCGAACCGGAGAAGAGGACGGTCTCCTGCGGTACGACGCCGAAGCAGGCGCGCAGTTCGTTGGCGGTGAGATGCCGCGTGTCGTGGCCGTCGATGCGGATGCTGCCTTCGGCCGGCTCGTAGAAGCCGAGCAGCAGCTTCGCCAGCGTGCTCTTGCCGGAACCCGACGGGCCGAGGATCGCCACGAATTCGCCGGGTGCGATGTCGAGATCGAGGCCTCGGAACAACCACGGCCGATCGTTCGCGTACCGGAACGCGAGGCCACGAATGGCGATGCGCCCGTCGCGCCGCTGTTCCCGGCTGGGCCTGAGTGCATAGGGTTCGCGCGGCACGTCCATCACGTCACCGAGGCGCTTCACCGCGATGGCCGCCTGCTGGAATTCCTGCCAGAGGCCGACGAACCGCAGCAGCGGCTGCGACAGTCGGCTAGCGAACATCTGGAACGCCACCAGCATGCCGATGGTCATGCCCGGTTGCGTCATGACGAACCACGCACCCACGCAGAGGATCGCGAGCGTCATCAGGTTCTCGAGTCCGCCGGCGAGCACGTTGTAGGTGTTGCCGAGCGCACGCGTGCGGAACCCGGCATGCAGATAGCTCGAGAGGTAGTCGCCGTAGCGACGCTCCAGTTGCGGTTCGAGCTGGAGCGCCTTCACCGTCTCCATGCCCGCGAGATACTCGGTCACGAACGCCTGGTTGCGCGCACCGAGCAGGAACTGGTCGTTGAGGCGGGCGCGCAACAACGGCGTGACCACCACGCTGACGCCGAGGATGAGCGCGAGGATACCCACCGCGATCAACGTGAGCGGCCACGAGTACCAGAGCATCAGGCCCAGGCACAGCAGCAGGAAGGGTAGGTCGAGCAGCAAGGCGATCGCGGCACCGGTGACGAATTCCCGGATCGTCTCGACGCAATGCAGCCGCGCGACCAGCACCCCGGTGGGGCGATGTTCGAAGAAGCGCATGGGCACGCGCAGCAGGTGCGAGAACACCTCGGCACCGAGCACGGCGTCGATGCGATTACCCGTATGGATGACCAGATACTGCCGAATCCACGTCATCGCGGTCGAGAACACCATGAACAGCAGGAGCGCCACGGCGATCACGAGCAGCGTGCTGGTCGTGCGGTGGACCACCACCTTGTCGATGATGGCCTGCGTGAACAGCGGCGTGGCGAGGCCAAGAACCTGGATCACCAGCGACGCGACGAGCACGTCGCGCCACACGCTGCGATGGCGCAGGATCTCGGTGCGGAACCAGGCGAAGCCGAACGGTCGACCGCGCGGAGATTCTTGCGGCCCGTCGTGCGCTTCGTCTCCCGGCGTCGGGTCTTCGTCGGCGGTTCGGACGGCTGACAACAAGGGGCCGCGCAGGGAGCGCTCGAAGGTCTCGCGCGGCGCCATTTCGCCCACGCCGCTGCCCGGCCGGAAATACAGCACCCGATCGCCGTCGGCCCGGATGATGAACACGGGCAGTGGCGACGACGCCGCGTCGCTCTCGGCGCGCGTCACGAAGCCGACGACCGGCATCTCCGGGAGGTCCAGGCGACTCCGGCCCCGAGTCGAGGGCTGCAGGTCGATTCCCAAAGCCGCGGCCGCCGCCCGCAGGGTCAGGTCCGATCGCGGCGGAGGAAACTGCTGCTCGACCAGTGCTGGATCGAAGGGGATGCGGTGGTACTGGCAGAGACTGCCCAGCAACCAGGCGAACTCGCCTTCCGCCAGTGCCACGGGTTCCTGCATCCGCGGCGAAACCGATGCTTCGAACGCCCGATGAAGTTTCATTCCACGCACCCCGAAGTGAGGCCGGGTCGCGGAGGTGCACGGGACGCCGGTTGCCTGCGCAACCGCGTCGATGAATCAACGTTCCCGTACTTGGCCCCCCGACCGGATAGGTCTTGCAATCACCAACCGCAATAACCAACCACGTTTGTCGGAATTGTCGCAACCGATCTGCCGGCACTTCGGGGCCGGGCGGGCTTCGTTCTGGCGACGAATGCGCGATCAAGTTACCGAGGGGGCGGGAGGCATGTCAACCCGGGCCCCTATTCGAGGGAATCCATGGTGCATCGATGCCCCGGCGGGCAGTGGGGATGCCCTTCATGCCCCCGTCACACCGGTCGCCTAAGCTCGCTGGCAACATCGGAGGACATCCAACATGAAGCGGGACCCGCACCTCTACTCGATCGTCACCTGCCCCGAATGCGGCCATGCCAAGGCCGAGCCGGTGACCGGCAGCGAAGGACGCCTGATCTACCAGTGCACCGCCTGCCGCGTGCTCCTGCGCCCGAAGCAGGGCGACTGCTGCGTGCTGTGCTCGTACGGCGACCGGACGTGCCGCGCGTCAGAGCCGGAGGCGCTGCCGGCCTGAGCAGCGGGACGGGCTTCAGAAGGGGTTTCCCTCATCCCCGGCCCTTCTCCCGGTGGGAGAAGGGAGCAGGTCGGCCTCGGGTCGGAGACGAGCCGGTCGCGACTACTTCGACAGGCACTCGCTCATGAACTTCTTGCGATCGTCGCCCTTGAGGGTCTTGGCTTGCGGGTCGGCATTGCAGGCCTTCATCTTGTCCTGCTGGGTCATCGGTGCCGCGGCGGCCGTCTTGCCCGACAGACAGTCGCTCATGAACTTCTTGCGCTCTTCGCCGGCCAGTCCCTTGGCGTCGGCGTTGCAGGTCTTCATGCGTTCCTGCTGGGACGACATCTCCTTGGGGGCGCCTTCGGCGGAAAGGCACTCGCTCATGAATTTCTTGCGCTCGTCGCCCTTCAACTCCTTCTTGGCGGCGTCGGCGTTGCAGGATTTCATCTTGTCCTGCTGGGAGATGGCGAAGGCGGGCCCGGCGGCGAACAGCGCGAGGGCGAGGGTGAGGACGAACGTCTTCATGGCAGGGATCTCCAGGCTTCGGGGGGCGGGCGTGCCGGTCTTCCGGCGCGGCCTGCCGGCATCGTACCCGATGCACCTTACGAGGGGCTTACGTGCCCGATTTCCCATTGGCATGGAGCGGCAGGAACTTTATCGTCGCTTCCATCTCCCAGACGCGGGTGGCGCGCGGCATTCAATCTTCCAGGAATTGTTCAGGAGCACCATGATCCCATCGACCCGTTCCCTCTTCGCAGCCTGCCTTCTGGGTGTCGTCCCGCTGGGCGCGTCGGCCGGCTGCCCGCCGCTGCTCAACGAGCAGATGAAAACCCTCGAGGGCAAGCCGCTCGACCTCTGCCAGTTCGAGGGCAAGGCCATCCTGGTGGTCAACACCGCCAGCAAGTGCGGCTTCACGCCCCAGTTCGACAAGCTCGAAGGCATGTACAAGCAATACAAGGATCAGGGCCTGGTGGTGCTGGGCTTCCCGTCCAACGACTTCCGCCAGGAGTTGGCGAGCAACCAGGAAGTCGGGGACTTCTGCCGCATGACCTACGGCGTGAAATTCCCCATGGCGGAGAAATCGTCGGTGACCGGGGATGGCGCGAACCCGTTCTTCAAGCGTCTCGCCGACTCGACCATGGATCCGCCGCGGTGGAATTTCCACAAATACCTGATCGCGCCGGACGGCAAGACGGTCTACAGCTTCGAATCGAGCGTAGCGCCCGATTCCGCCCAGGTGATGGCCAAGCTCCAGCCAATGCTGAAGAAATGAGAGATTTCCGAACGGGCCGATGATGGGCCCGGAGGAATGACGGCCCGGGACGCCCTCCACCCGGGCCGTTTTCTTTCCAGCGTTCCCGCGATTCGGTAACCTCGGGGTCCGGAGACGCTCCAGCCACGGAGTGAGGACAACAAAGGGCCGAAATGGCACTGCTGGATCGCATTTTCGCGCACAAGCGCCAGGTTTCACGCTTGCCGCCCGCCGTCACCGCGTTGAAGCCGCGGCGCAAGCTCTGGAAGAAGATCGGCATCGGCGTGGCCGTCTTCTTCGTGCTGCTGATCCTGTTCGGCTTCTTCGCCGCGCCGCCGATCATCAAGTCGATCCTGGTCAACAAGGTGTCGGAACTGCTGGGCCGGCAGGTGAGCGTGGGCGCCATCCGCGTCAATCCGTTCCTGTTGACGGTGGAGATCGAGGATTTCCTGATCAAGGAGAAGAACAGCAGCTCGCGCTTCGTCGCCTTCGACAAGCTGCGCGTGGATGCGGAGATCGAGTCGGTCTACCGGCGCGCCCCGGTGCTGCGCGAGATCTCGCTCACCAATCCGTACGTGAGCGTCGTGCGCATCGAAGGGCAGCGCTACAACTTCTCGGACATCATCGACAAGTTCGCGGCCCAGGCGAAGGCGCAGCCGGCGCCGAAACCGAAGCCGGAGAAGGAGGAGCCCGCGAATTTCTCGCTCAACAACATCCAGTTGACCGGCGGCAGCGTGGATTTCGACGACCGGCCCGAGAAGACGAAGCACCAGGTCCGCGACATGAAGGTCGCGATCCCGTTCCTGTCCAACCTGCCGTACTACGGCGAGATCTTCGTGCAGCCGGCGTTCTCGGCGAAGGCGAACGGTACACCGATCGAGCTCAAGGCCAAGACCAAGCCCTTCGGCCGCGCACGCGAGACCTCGGTCGATCTGGTGCTCACCAACCTGAATCTGCCGTTCTATCTCGAGTACGTGCCCTTCGAGTTGCAGTACAAGCCGGTCTCGGCCCTGCTCGACGCGAATCTCGATCTCACGTTCTCCCAGCCCGTGGGCATGAAGCCCTCGTTGTTCGTCTCCGGCACGACGGCGCTGCGGAATTTCAAGGTGGTGGAGCTGTCGGGCGATCCGCTGCTGGCGTTTTCGCGGCTGGACATCGCCGTCGAACGCATCGACGTGTTCGCGAAGAAGGCCGTCATCAAGCAGATCAAGCTCGACGGGTTCGATGTCACCATACGTCGGGCGCGCGACGGCAGCCTCAACGTCATGAAGCTCGTATCGGTCTCCAAGGGCGGCGCGGCCCTCAAGGAGGTGCGGGAGGAAACGAAGGCGGAGGAGGCGGCCAAGCCACCATCGGCGCCTCCGGGAGAGGAAAGTGCCGCTCCGGAGATCCGGGTGGAGGAGATCCTGCTGGGCGGCGCGCGCGTGGCCTGGATCGACGACGTCCCCGATGGTTCGTTCCGGACAGTCGTGCAGCCGCTCGACCTGACCATCCGCAATTTCGATACGGCGGTCGACAAGGTCACCGAAGCCGAACTGACGGGCACGACCGATGCTGGAGAGAAGTTGGCCGTCCAGGCGAACTATGTCTTCATCGCCCGCACGGCCGAGGGCTCGGTGTCGCTGGGCAAGTTGCCGCTGAAGCGCTACGCACCCTACTACCGCAAGAGCATCCTGTTCGACCTCGAGGACGGCGTGCTCGACGTCTCGACGAAGTTCGCCTTCGCCAACGATCCGGCCGGCCCGAAAGTGTCGGCCACCGGGATCGAGGCCGTGCTCGCGAACCTGCGCCTGAAGAAACGAGGCGATCCGGAGCCGTTCTTCCAGATGGCGCAGTTCGCGGTGCATGCCGGCCAATTCGACCTGAACAATCGCACCATCACCCTGGGCGAGATCGCGAGCAGGAAGGCCAGGCTCGCCGTGAAGCGTGCCAAGGACGGCGCCATCAACCTTGCCGACCTGACGCCGAAACCGGAGGCTTCGGCCAACGCCGAGCCAGCGCCCGCGCCGCCGGTCAGGCCGGCTGCGGAAGAAAAGCCGTGGCTCGTGACGCTGAAGCGGCTCGCGCTGGACGACTACGGCGTGCGCTTCATCGACGAGGTACCGCCGGAACCGGTGCAGACGGTGATCGAGCCGATCAAGCTCGGCGTCGAGAATCTGGTGCTCGGGGGCAAGCCCGAGAAGGCGAAGGTGGATCTCGCCCTCAAGGTGAACAAGACGGGTGATCTCGGTGTGAAAGGCACGTTCACGCCGCAGCCTCTGGACGCGGAACTGAAGGTCGCGTTGAAGCAGTTGGAGATCGCCCCGTTCCAGCCGTATTTCGCGGACAAGGTCAACATCACGCTGTCGAGCGGCGAGATCGCGGCGGAGGGTGTCGCGAAGTTCGCCATGCCGCCCGACGGGAAGCCCGTGTTCGAGTACGAGGGCACCGCCGCGATCAACAAGCTCGCGACCGTGGACAAGGTCAACGCCGAGGACTTCCTCAAGTGGGAGTCGCTCTTCGTCGACGGCATCAAGTTGAAGAGCGAGCCGCTGTTCGTCGACGTGAAGGAGGTCGCGTTGACGGACTTCTATTCACGCCTGGTGGTCAACGCCGACGGTACTCTCAACGTGCAGGGCATTGCGGCGAAGGAGGGCGGGGCGACGACGGAAGGGGGTGCCGCGCCCGCGGAGGCGGCTGCGAAGAAGCCTGCTCCCGAGCCGAAGAAGAAGGAGGCGAAGAAGAAGCCGGCCGAACCGCCGCCTGCTCCGCCGCCCTCGGACGGTGCCGGTGCCGTCACCAAGCTGATCAAGATCGACAAGGTTACGTTGCAGGGCGGCACGATCAATTTCGCCGACCGGATGATCAAACCCAACGTGAGCGCCACCATGAACGAGGTTGGTGGCAGGGTCACCGGGCTGATGTCCGATGCGGCGACCCGCGCCGATGTCGACCTGCGCGGCAAGCTGTCGAACCAGGCGCCGCTCACCATCACCGGACAGATCAATCCGCTCGCGGGCGATCTGTTCGCGGATCTCAAGGTGAGTTTCATCGACATCGAGCTGCCGCAGTTCACGCCGTACTCGGGCAAGTACGCCGGCTACACGATCGAGAAGGGCAAGCTCACGCTGAATCTCGCCTACCTCATCGACAAGCGCCAGTTGAAGGCCGAGAACAAGATCTTCATCGACCAGTTCACCTTCGGCGAGAAGGTCGAAAGCGAGGATGCGACCAAGCTCCCGGTGCAGCTGGCCATCGCGCTGCTCAAGGATCGCGATGGACGCATCAACCTCGACGTGCCGATCGAGGGCTCGCTCGACGATCCGAAGTTCCGCCTGGGCAAGGTGATCTGGCAGGTGATCGTGAACCTGATCACCAAGGCCGTCACCGCCCCCTTTGCGCTCATCGGGGCGATGATGGGTGGCGGCGGTGGGGAGGAGCTCTCTTACCTGGAGTTTCCGGCGGGCAGCGCCGTACCCGACGCGGAGGGGCAGAAGAAGCTCGAGCAGCTCACCAAGGCGCTGCGCGATCGCCCGGCGCTCAAGCTCGAGGCCACCGGCCACGTGGATGTCGAAAAGGATCGCGAGGCGCTGCGCCAGGGCGCGTTCGACCGCAAGCTGAAGGCGCAGAAGTGGAAGGAGCTCTCGAAGAAGAACCAGGCACCCGCTTCCGTGGACGAGGTGACTGTCGAGGCCGGCAAGGAGTATGAGAAATATCTCGAACTTGCCTACCGGGCGGAGAAGTTTCCCAAGCCGCGCAACCTGATCGGCCTGGTGAAGGACCTGCCGGTGCCCGAGATGGAAAAACTCATGCAGACCAACATTGTGGCGACCGACGACGACCTGCGCACCCTTGCGGTCCAGCGGGCCCAGGCGGTGAAGGAGGCGTTCCTCAAGGCCGGCGACATCGCGCCGGACCGGATCTTCCTCGTGGAACCCAAGTCGCTGGCGCCCGAAGCCAAGGACAAGCAGAAGGCGAGCCGGGTGGACTTCGTGCTGCGCTGAAGCGGCACTTCACGGCGCCGGGAGCGGAACGTGCGTGCTACCGGCGCCCGTGGTCGCGAAAATACCTGCCGCTATAATCCCGCCCACTTTCGCGGCGCCCGGGACGCTGTCATGATCGGCGCCCGTGGAGAACGTCCATCATCCGCCCGTCGCCCGGGCCAACCGCAAGAGGGAGGCAGTCATGACCAAGCAGGAACTGAAGGAGCAGAACGACGCTCTGCGCAACCTCCTCATGGAGATCCGCGACATGATCGACTCGGAGCTGGAGGTGATCGACGACCTCGAGGAGGAGGAAGAGGAGGAGGAAGAAGAGGACTGACGCGGCTTCCCCGGCCCATTTCGCATCGAACGCCACCGCCCGGTGGCGTTTTCGTTTCCGGTGCCGCTTCAGCGGGCCGGAGGGGCGGCTGCTTCGGCGCGAGCCTTCGCAGCGGCCTCGATGACCTTTGCCGCCCCGGCCTTCAACGGCGCCCAGCCGTACCAGTGGGCGTAGTCGGGGTTGAAATGGAACGCGCCCTGGAAGGCGCGCATGCGGTATTCCATGAACATCACGTACAACTCGCGCTCGATCTCGCTTTTCGCTTCGTAGAACTGGAGGATGTCGGGTGCGGTCAGCCAGTGGTCGGGTTTGCGCAGCAGGCCGTCCCGATACAACGCCTGTACGGCGCGGATCGCTTCGGCCATGACGCGGTCGCTGTCGCGAACGACCTCGTCCGCCGCATCGAGTTGGCGGCGGGCGAAGGCACTGCCGTGGCATTTCGAGCAGACGCCGATCATGCGGGTGCGGGAATCGTCGAAAGCCTGGCGATCGAACGACGCCATGCGGGCCGTCTTGACCGGCTCCAGCCTCGGTGTCGGCTGTCCGTTCGCATCGAGCACCCCGAGGGCCTGGAGGATGGTGGTGCGGTCCTCGAGCCAGGCCGGATCGGATTCCGGCAGGCGCAGCGCGAGGAAGCCCCAGGCGGTGCCGACGCCATGGTGTCCGTTTTCCATGTGGCAGGTCTGGCAGGTGGGCCCGCGCTTGGTTTCGCGTCCCTCGATCTGCCAGATCGTGCCGTGCTTGGAGGTGGACCACATTTCCCACTGCGGATGATCGAAGCCCATGTGGCAGGTCTGGCAGGCACGCGGATCCCGCGCCTCGACCTTGCTGAAGGTGTGCCGCGTGTGGCACGCATCGCACTGCGCGTTGCCGTAGCGATGCAGGGCTGCTTCAGCCGCGGGCTTTGCGCCGATCTTGTGACAACCCGAACAGCCCTTGCTGCCCACGCCCACCATCGACTGCGGCTGGTGCGCCCACATCGGCATGGCGCTCGCAGCCACCCACGCGAGCTCGTGCTTGCCGGCCTTGAATTCGCGCGCCTGTTTCGGATGGCAGCCCGCACAGGTCTGTGCGGTCGGCATGCGTGCCTTGGCGACGTCGGCGGCGCCCTGGTGCTCGAAACCATGACAGCTGCCGCAATCGATGCCGGCCTTGCCCATGCGGCCGGCGAGGTGCTGCTCGACGATGCCCGGCGTGGCGGTGCGGTGGCACTGTACGCACGTTTCCGCAGTCGCCGCGGCGGAAAATCCCAACCACGATGCCACCGCGAGCACCCGGACGATCCGCCTCATGGCCACTCCCGCTTGTCGGTCTGCGCCGACTATGGTCGTGGGCTCACCCGCTGGTGTTGATCTCCGTCAAGGAACCGCGGGTGACTCAGGCGTCCTTCGCGCTGTAGAGCTCCACGCAGTTGCCTTCGGGATCGAAGGCCTTGAACGCCGCGAACTCGGCACCGACGGTGACCTGGGCCCCGAAGCGTTCGGCCCACTGTGCGAGCACGGCGCGGGACGGAACCTGCAGTCCGAAATGCAGTTCCGGCGCGCGATTGACCGGCTGGCCGGCTTCGAAGGCGATCAGAACGCCGGGGCCGCGAACCCTGTGTTCGTCGGCGCGCAGCCCGAAGGTCTCCGCGTACCAGCGGGCGAGCCCAATGGGGTCGCGGGCGGGAATGTTCAGGTGATTGAGGGTGAAGACGGACTCGGCCATTTCGGGGCTCCGTTGCGACGGTGACCGGAATGTTAGCCGAAGCCCGGCTCAGCCGGAGCCGCGTCAGCTCCCGAAATTGAGCTCGCGCGGCGCCAGGAAGCGCAGGGCGAATTCGCTGGCCGACACCGGCTTCGAGAACAGGAAGCCCTGGTACTCGTCGCAGCCGAGCCGTTTCAGTGCGGACAGTTGCGCGAGATTCTCCACGCCCTCGGCGGTGACTCTCAGCTTGAGGCTGTGGCCCATGGCGATGATCGTGTTGACGATCACCTCGCTGTCCTTGTCCGACTCGAGGTCGCGCACGAACGAGCGGTCCACCTTGAGCGTGTGGATCGGCAACTGTTTGAGATAGGACAACGAGGAATAGCCGGTGCCGAAATCGTCCACGGCGATGCGCGTGCCGAGCTTGCCCAGGCGCTTCAGCACGGCGATGTTCTCGTCGGCGTTGTGCAGCAGCACGCTCTCGGTCATCTCCAGTTCCAGGTGGCTCGGGTCGAGGCCGGAACTCGCAAGGATTCGGCCGATGGCCTTGGAGAACTCGCGCGGCTGGTTGAACTGCCGTGCGGAGATGTTGACCGCCACGCGCAGCGTCGGGTAGCCGGCGTTCTGCCAGGTGCGGTTCTGCGTGCAGGCGGCACGCAGCACCCACTGACCGATGGGTTCGATGAGGCCGGTCTCTTCCGCCACGTCGATGAACATGGAAGGCGGCAGCAGGCCCTTTTCCGGATGGCGCCAGCGCAGCAGGGCTTCGGAGCCGGCGATGCGTCCGGTGGCGATGTCGATCTGCGGCTGGTAGTAAAGCTCGAACTCGTCGCGATCGAGTGCCAGCCGCAGCGCCATCTCGAGACTGTGGCGTTCCACGGCACGGATGTTCATCTCGCGCGAGAAGAACTGGAAGTTGCGCCGGCCCTTTTCCTTCGCGTGGTACATGGCGGTGTCGGCGTTCTTCATGAGCGCGGCCGAATCCTCCGCGTCGGCGGGGAAGATGCTGATGCCGATCGAGCACGAGGTGGTCAGGATGTGGCCGCCGATCTCCATCGGGCGGGCGAGCGACTGGATGATCTTCTGCGCCACCTGGGCGGCGTCTTCCGCGTGCTGCAGGCCTTCCAGCGTGACCACGAACTCGTCGCCGCCGAGGCGCGACAGCGTGTCGCCCTTGCGCACGCACGCCTGCATGCGCGCCGCGACTTCCTGCAACAGCAGGTCGCCCACGTGGTGGCCGAGCGAATCGTTGATGTTCTTGAAGCGGTCGAGGTCGATGAACATCAATGCGAGCGCTTCGCGCTTGCGTCGTGCATTGACCAGCCCCTGCTCGAGACGGTCGTTGAACAGCAGCCGGTTCGGCAGATCGGTGAGCGGATCGCGCGTAGCGAGGTAGCTGATGCGCTCCTCGGCCTTGCGCCGGTCCGTGATGTTGCGGCAGGTGCCACGGAAGCCGGCGAAATTGCCCTCGGCATCGGTGAGCGACACGGCGTTGACCTGCACCCACAGCAGTTCACCGGAACGGGTGATGAACCGGTGCTCCAGGTCACGGAACGCACCGTCCGCGGTTCGGTTCTCGCGGATCCACGTCAGCACCCGTTCGTACTCTCCGGGCGGCATGAAATCGCCGCCGGTGCGGCCGACCAGCTCCGCGTCGTCGTAGCCGATCACGCTGCGCACGCGGCTCGACACGAAGGTGAAGCGGCTGTCGGCGTCGGTTTCCCAGACGTACTCGCCGGCAGCTTCGGCGAAGTCGCGGAAGCGGCGCTCGCTCACCCGCAGCTGGCTTTCGATGGCCTTCAGGTTCGAGATGTCGACGAACGCGGACACCACTACGCGACTGCCGTCGGAGCGCGCCAGGCCGGTCTTGCGCACCAGGTTCCATTTGACGGCATCCCCGACCTGCAGACTGTTCTCGTATTCGATCGGCTCGCGGCTCGCCAGCGCCTCGGCATCGGTGTCGCGGACGCGTTGATGCTGGTCACCTCCCACCACCACCTGCCCGGTCGAACCGATCAGTTCCTCCCTCGGCTTGCCCGCCCAGCCGCAAAACGCGTCGTTGACGAGCAGGAAGCGATGCTGCTCGTCCTTGACGCTGATCGGCGTGGGGACGGTGTTGATGACAGCTTCGAGGTACCGATGGCTTTCGAGCACCTCCTGCTCGACTTGCTTGCGTTCGGTGATGTCGCGCGCGACGCCGCGATAGCCCTGAAACCGGCCGTTGGCATCGAACATCGGCTCACCGCTCACGAGGACGCTGCGGCCGGTGCTCCGGACCGTGAGAACGAGGTCCCGGAACGGACGGCGCGCCTCGAGGTCGCGGCGATGTCCCTCACGGATCGCATCGGACTCCCAGGCGAGATCCAGCTCGAAGCGCGTCTTGCCCATCACTTCGTTGCTGGGGATCATGGTCTTGCCCGTCTCGTCCTCCGAGACGAAGCAGAAGCGAAGGTGCTCGTCCTGCTCCCAGTACCAGTCCGCAGACAGCTCGGCGAGGCTGCGGAAGCGCTGCTCGCTGTGCCTGAGCGCGTCTTCCACGGTGCGCCGCGCGGTGATGTCGGTCATGAGCAGCAGCACGACCTGGCTGCCGTCAGGCCGGGCAAGCGCGGTCTTGCGTGTCCACATCCACACTTCCCGCCCGCCGATCCGGTACAGGCGTTCGTACTGCACGGGTTCACCGGCGAGTGCCTGCTTGTCCGTATCCTGGAAGAAGCGTGCCTCCTCGGGTGGGAACACGTCGTAGTCGTCGGTCCCCACGACTTCCTCGAGCGAGCGGTCGAAGAAGCGGCAGAAGGCCAGGTTTGCGGCGATGTAGCGGTGCTCCGAATTCTTCACGAGGACCGGGCTCGGGATCGCATTGACCATCGCGTCCAGGAAATTGCGGGCCTGTTCGATCTGCGTCTCGGCGCGACGTTGCAAAGTGATGTCGCGCGCGACGCCTCGGTAACCGAGAAAACCACCATGCTCGCCGAAGACCGGTGCACCGCTCACCGAAATGATGCGAGCTTCACCGGTGTCGCTGATGCGCGTGGCCAGGAGGTCGCGAAACGGTTCATGGCGGGTGACGGCCTCGTCGTGGCGCCGGCGTTCGGCCGGTTCCACATCGCCCGGCAATTCCCAGCGGGTGCGGCCCAGGATCTCTTCGGCGCGGATGCGGCGTTCGTCAAGGGCACGGCCGGCGATCTGCGTGAAGCGCAGGTTCGCATCCTGTTCCCAGTACCAGTCGGAGCTGAGCGACGTGAGCGCCTGGAACCGCTCCAGGCTGGCGCGCAGGCCGGTGGCGCTGGCCCGGCGTTCCTGTGCGAGGCTGTAGAGCACCAGGGTCATCACGGACGCGATCGAGACGAACAGGTAGGTGGACACCTGGCTGACCAGGCCGCCGGCCGCGTTGAACGGGCCGGAGCCGTGGCCGAGACCCCACGTGGCGAACGCGAGCAGCATCAGGAGGCTCGCCGTGACAGTGCGCAGTCCGGCTGACAGCGCGATCCATACCATCAGGGGCAGCGCTATGTAGGCGACGGGTTGTCCGACCATCTGTGCGAGATGACCGGAAAAAGTGGTCCAGAGAACCGCGGCTTCGGCAACGAGCAACAGTAAGCGCCCCGCGACGACTCGCGTGACCATGGCTTGCGGCAATGCGCGCCACGCGAGCACGAGTGGAGTGAACACGAGGATGCCCAGGGCGTCGCCTATCCACCAGGCCAGCGTCGCAGCCGGGATGGCCCCGGTCGACATGTTGCCGCTCAGCGTGAGCAGCAGGGGACCGCCGAGGCCTCCGACGAGGGCGGCCGTGGCCGAGGCCAGCAGTGCGAGCACCAGCACGTCGGAGAGGCGGGAGAAGTCCGGGGTCACGGCGGCGCGGCGCAGCATCGTGGCACCGACCCAGGCTTCCGCGGCATTGACGAGCGCGATGCCGAAACTGCCCGCGATCCCGTACTTCTGCACGGAACCCGCGATGAATGCGCCGAGCACCAGGCCTGGCAGCGCACGCGTGCCGAGCAGGAACACCAGCGCGACGAGGATGCCGGAGGCGGGCCATACGAAGCTGCCATGGGCTTCCGGCAGGTTGAACCAGATCCCCGCCCGTGCCGCGAGAAAGTATGCAAGTGCCGTGGCGGCGTTGCAGGCGATCAGTCCGTGGATGTCCCGGGCCGTGCGGCGGCTGGTCCTTTCCACCTGTCCAGGCGTCTCGCTCACGTGGGTTTCCGCTCGCGTCGGATCAGTTTGCCGGCTTGCGCCGGTCGCCGATCACCGGCGGCGCCACCTTCAGCACTTCGTCGATCGTGGTGACGCCCTGGGCCACCTTGAGGGCACCGCCGATGCGCAGCGGCTTCATGCCGTCGCGGTAGGCCTGCTCGCGCAGGAGCGCGATATCGGCGTCGGGTCCGATCAGCCGGCGCTGCGCAGGGGTGAGCACCATGATCTCGTAGATACCCACGCGCCCCATGTAGCCGGTCATTCGGCATTCGAGGCAGCCCTTGGCGTAGTACACCTGCGCAGGTTTTTCCGCGTTCCAGGGACTGATGAGCAGCTTCCACGTTTCGTCCTCGATGGGACCCGGCTCGCGGCAGTGGGGACACAGTGTGCGCACCAGGCGCTGGGCCATCACGCCCAGGATGGTCGAGTGCAGGAGGTAGGAGGGCACGCCGATGTCCTGGAGCCGCGTCATGGCGGAAGGGGCGTCGTTGGTGTGCAGCGTGGAGAGCACCAGGTGGCCGGTGAGCGCCGCCTGGATCGCCATCTCGGCGGTCTCGAGGTCGCGGATTTCGCCCACCATGATGATGTCCGGATCCTGCCGCATCAGGGTGCGCACGCCGGCGGCGAAATCCAGCCCGATGGCGTGGTGCACCTGCATCTGGTTGAACGCCGGCTCGACCATCTCGATCGGGTCCTCCACCGTGCAGACGTTGACGTCGGCGGTGGCGAGCTGCTTCAGCGTGGAATAGAGCGTCGTGGTCTTGCCGGAGCCGGTCGGACCGGTGACGAGGATGATCCCGTGGGGCTGGGAGATCATGTGAGTCCACTTGCCCCGGTCGTCGTCGGAGAAACCGAGCTCCTTGAAGTCCTTGACGATGACGTCGGGGTTGAAGATCCGCATCACCAGCTTCTCGCCGAAGGCCGTGGGCATGGTTGACAGGCGCAGCTCCACCTCGGAGCCGTCGGAGGTCACGGTCTTGATGCGGCCGTCCTGCGGGCGGCGTTTCTCCACCACGTCCATGCGGCCGAGGATCTTGATGCGGCTGGTCATCGCCGCCATCACGGGCGTGGGGATCTGGTAGACCTGATGCAGCACGCCGTCGATGCGGAACCGCACGTTGCCCGCGTCGCGCCGCGGCTCCATGTGGATGTCGCTCGCGCGCTGCTCGAAGGCGTACTGGAAGATCCAGTCGACGATGTGGACGACGTGGCGGTCGTTCGCGTCGAGGTTGCCGCGCTGGCCCAGCTGCACCAGCTGCTCGAAGTTGGCGATGTCGGACAGCTCGCCCTTCTTCTGCGCCGAGGCGCTCTGCACCGAGCGCGCAAGGTTGTAGAACTCCACCAGGTAGGTGGCGATGTCCACCGGGTTGGCCACCACGCGGCGGATCTCGAGCCGCAGGGCACGCGAGAGCTCCTTTTCCCACTCGCGCACGAACGGCTCGCAGGTGGCGATGAGGCATTCCTTGCTGTTGACCTCGATCGGCAGGATCTTGAAGCGCGTGGCGTACGCGTTCGACATCACCTTGGTCACGCCGGCGAAGTCGATCTTGAACGGGTCGATGTGCCGGTACGGGAGGTCGACCTTGGCGGCAAGCCACTCGGTCAGCGTCTCCAGGTGCAGCACCTTCTTCGGGTTGCGCGGATCCTTCCACTTCTGGTCGGCGATGATGACCAGCGGGTGGATCTCGGCGCGGCGGTTGCCCTGCCGTACGGTCAACTCCTTGGCGGCGTCGGCAGCAACGAGACCGTCGGCGACGAGGTCGTCGAGCAGATCCTGGAGCAGGAGTTGCTGGTCAGCGCGGGGCGGGGCCGCGGCCGCAATGGCGGACATGAGGTTCGGGCGCTGTAACGTCTTGACGACTATAGCAGATGTGCGGCCGCTGCCAGTGGTTTCCGGCAGCGTTCTCCTATATCGGGCAATCCCCTTCGACCTTGAGCGCGATGCAGAGCCGCTCTGGGGAACGGTCCGTCGATTCGAAGGTCCGTGCACGGGCACAGTGCCGGCGATGTGCTCCGGCATAATCGGCGTGCTGCTCCGCAGTTTCCCGGCGGATGCGTGCGCCCTCAATCGGTGGTGGACCTTGGCAGAAACGGATCTCTCGAAGCTGAAACTGGCGCGCGGTGCCGACGGCATGCTCACCGCCGGGAGGCGGCGAGGGTGGCGGCGCTGGCGCGTGCCCGGGGCAATCGTGGTCGCGCTGCTGATCGCCGGTGGCTTCGCCGCGGCGCGGTTCAACGCGGCACCGGTGGAGGTGGAGCAGGCGAACGTCACGACGGCCTATCCCTACCAGAGCCTGGCGGTCCTCACGGCGACCGGCTACGTGGTGGCCCAGCGCAAGGCTGCAGTGGCGTCGAAGGCCACCGGCCGCCTCGAATGGCTCGGGGTCGCCGAAGGCAGCCGGGTCCGGCAGGGCGAAGTGATCGCGCGGCTGGAGAACCGGGACATGGCTGCCGCCCGCGACCAGGCCGCCGCGAACCTGAAGGTCGCCCAGGCCAATCTGGAGCAGAGCCGGGTCGAACTGGCGGATGCGGAGCGCGCGTTCGATCGGTCCGCGGAGTTATTGCGCCAAAAGTTCGTGGCGGACGCGGCCCATGACGTCGCCCGCGCACGAGTGGACAAGGCGCGGGCCGGCGTGAATTCGCTCGCGGCGTCGGTCACCGTGGCCCAGGCAAACCTGCGCGCCGCCGAGGTGAACGTCGACCAGACGCTGATCCGCGCGCCGTTCGACGGCGTCGTGCTCACCAAGGCCGCCAACGTGGGCGACGTGGTCACGCCGTTCTCGTCGGCGACCGATGCGAAGGGTGCTGTGGTCACCATGGCCGACATGGCCACGCTCGAAGTGGAGGCCGACGTGTCGGAGTCGAACCTGTCCAAGGTCCGCATCGACCAGCCCACGGAGATCCAGCTCGACGCGTTGCCCGACCGGCGTTTTCGCGGTGTCGTCTCGCGCATGGTGCCGACGGTGGATCGGTCCAAGGCCACCGTGATGACCAAGATCCGCTTCGCGGACATCGATCCGCGCGTGCTGCCGGAGATGAGTGCCAAGGTCACGTTCCTGTCCGAAGCCGTGAGCGAGGAGCAGCGGGTCGCCCGCACCGCCGTCAGCCCCGCCGCCGTGGTGAATCGGCATGGGCGCAGCGCCGCCTTCGTGGTCAGGGATGGCATCGCGCACGAGGTGGCGGTCGAGACCGGCGACCCCATCGGCGACCTGGTCGAAGTGAAGAGCGGTCTCGCCTCCGGCGACAAGGTCGTGCTGAAGCCGGCCGACAAGCTCGCCGACGGCGCACGCGTGAAACCGGTGGCGAAGTGAACCTGGCCGACGGCGGTCCGAAGGTCGTCGCGATCCGGAATCTGTCGAAGGCCTACCGCCGCGGCGGACAGCTCGTACCGGTGCTCACGGATCTGGATCTCGACATCGTCGCGGGTGATTTCCTCGCGCTGATGGGCCCGTCCGGCTCCGGCAAGAGCACGTTGCTCAACCTGATCGCCGGCATCGACAAGCCCGATTCGGGCACGCTCGAAGTGGAAGGCGTCGACATCACGCGGCTTTCCGAGGGCACGCTCGCCGACTGGCGCGCGCGGCACGTGGGGTTCATCTTCCAGTTCTACAACCTGATGCCGGTTCTGACGGCTTTCGAGAATATTGAACTGCCCTTGCTCCTGACGCCGCTCGGCCGGCGGGAGCGGCGGGAGCGCGTCGAGCTGGCGCTGTCGATGGTGTCACTCTCCGATCGTGCTAGCCACTATCCGTCCGAGCTTTCCGGCGGCCAGCAGCAGCGCGTCGCGATCGCCCGGGCGATCATCACCGATCCGACCTTGCTGGTGGCTGACGAACCCACCGGTGACCTCGATCGCGTTTCGGCCGGGGAGATCCTCGATCTTATGGAGCGACTCAATGACGAGCTGGGCAAGACCATCATCATGGTCACGCACGATCAGCGTGCGGCGCAGAAGGCGCATTCGATCCTGAATCTGGACAAGGGCGCGATCGTGAAGGAACCCTCGTCTGCCCCTGGGAGAGGAGCGGGGTGAACGATCGAGACCTTTCCCTGGAGTCGAATGCGAGTAACGGCTGGTGCGAAATTCGGGGAGCACGTCACCATCATTTCGCCGGTGAATTCCACCTCCAAATGCACCACTTGGGCAGCCACTCTTTCCTGTTGTTTCGGTTCCCGTTCAGGAGGCGGTTGTGATTCCACCAATGCAAAAGCGGGCATCAAGGCGTCCCCTGCACCACGGCCCCGAATCCCGTCCGCGCCACGCGCTCTCCCAGCAGATCCGTGCCTTCGCCCTGATCGACGATCCAGGCGCGTGTTGCTTCCACGTCCGGCATCGCGTCGCGGAGACGGCGTAGGGTGCGCGCATCGTCACCGCGACCGGCCTTGATCTCGATGGCAACCTTTTCGGTGCCGCGGTCCAGCACCAGGTCGACTTCGGCCCCAGCCGCCGTGCGCCAGAAGTACGCCTGCGAGGAAGGAAAGGACAGCCGTTCGCGGCGGATGACGTCTTCGATGACGAAGCCTTCCCAACTGGCTCCGCGGGACGGATGGTTCTCCAAGTCGACGATCGTCGAGATGTTGAGCAGGTGATGCAGCAGACCGGTGTCGCGCAAGTACACCTTGGGAGCCTTCGTCAAACGCTTGCCGATGTTGCGGAAATAGGGTGGCAGCCGGCGCAGCAGGTAGATCGACTCGAGGACGTCCAAGTGGCGCAGCAGCGTGTGATGCGACACCCCGAGCGAAGACCCCAGTGCCGATGCGTTCAGGAGACCGCCGTGCTGGTGGGCCAGCATCGTGAGCAGGCGGCGCATGAAAAGCGGGTCGGCTCGGACGCCGTACTGCGGAAGATCGCGCTCCAGAACGAGTCGCAAGTACGATTCCCACCAGGAGCGGAAGTCGCCGCGCAAGGCATCGGGGAAGCCGCCCCTGAGCCAGAGATCGCGCCACGGTGTGGCTCCCAGCCCGAGCTTCGCCTCTTGTGCGGTCAGCGGATCGAGCTCCAGTACCGCAGCTCGTCCGGCCAGAGACTCGGAAACACCCCGTACCAGTGCGGGTTGCGCCGAGCCGAGAACCACGAATCTGCCGTAGGCCGTTCGTCGCGCGTCAACGGCTCCGCGAAGCGCCGCGAATACGTCAGGCACCGCCTGGGCCTCGTCGAGTACGAGGCCGTCGCTGCCGGCAGACTCGAGTTCGAACCGGGGGTCCTGCCGAAAGCGCTCGGCTGTTCGCGGGTCTTCGAGATCCACATAGCGATGATCGGCAAAGGCCGCCCGGGCAAGAGTGGTCTTGCCGACTTGTCGGGCACCGAGCAACACGATGACCGGGAAGCTGGTTGCCGACGCCCGCAGGACAGGCTGTAACAGACGAGGAATCATGCTTGTATTCTGGAATAGAGACTTCCAAAATACAAGGCTAGGCTTTTCGCGACCGCCCGATCCGGGCGCGAATTCGCAGGGTCAAATTCGCAGGGTCGGCAAATTCGCAGGGTCTTTCATTCCATCACTCCCTCCGCTTGTGGTCCCGCCATGTCCCGCTCACTGCGCCTCGAACTCTCGGGCGGCCTTTACTGTAGATTGAGTCACCATCGTTCTGCAGGAAATCAAGATGGCCCTTGGCAGAACGATCCGATCGGGGTCGACAAGGGCGCGATCAGGACGGGCGTTCAGGCCGCCTTGGCGTCGGCGATGACGAACATCTTCTTCATCGGCTTCTTGATGTCCCACATGGTGGGGGTGCCCTTGGTCCACGAGCAGATGTCGCCCTGCCCGTAGTGGAACTTCTCGCCGGTGGCCAGTACTTCGATCTCCAGTTCGCCTTCGAGGACCAGGAACGTCTCGTCGCCCGCGTCCGAGGAGAAGTAGGTCTTGCCGAGCTTGTCACAGCGCCAGATGCCGACATAGTAAGTGTTGCCCGCCGATCCGGCCGTGCGCGTCAGGACCATCTCGCCGAAGTCGACCATCTTGCCGTCCTTCTCGTACTGGAACGGAATCCAGTCCTTCATCTCGATGTTGCCGCTGAAGAACAACGGCGCGACGTTCATGTCCATGTCAGTACCTCCTTGGGGTGAATGCCGGTCGGGCGGACCGGTGATGGCGGGAGATCGTTCCGGCATTCCGATGTCACTCGCCGCGGCGACGGCGGTTGGTGGCAGGAATGGCCGGATCGACCGGAATTCACGGCGAGGGATGCATGGCGATCACGGGGTTGCCGATGCGGCGTGGTCGGCGCGGGCAACGGCTCGATCCGCGGTATCCGGGGCGACGTTCGCCAGTGCGACTTCCACCAGCGTGTCGGAGAACACGGCGCAATTGCCCAGGCCGCCATACCGGTCGGACGTGACCGCGTTGGCGGCGTTGCCGTTGCGGCTCAGATCCAGCCAGTAGCCGATGTTGGTCAGGACCACGCCGCGCATGATGTCGTCGCTGACCTGGGCCTTGCCTTCGAAGGCGCCGCGCGCGTTCCAGACCCGCACGAATTCGCCGGTGGCGATGCCACGTGCCCTGGCATCGTCCGGATGGATCACGATCCGTTGCTCGCCCTGCCGCTTGCGCTGGATTTCGTCGTGGGCCAGCTGCGAACTGAGGAACGCGTGGGCCTTCGGCGAGACGATGCTCAGCGGATAGCGCGCGGCCAGTGCCGGATTCGATGCAGCGGACTCGAACGGCGGCAGGAAATCCGGCACCGGGTCGACCGCGCCGCCCGGCTGGGCATCCGCCAGCATCTGCCGCCAGACGGGGCTCACGAAATTGCCCTTCCCGGCGAGCGAACTCTTGAACTCGCACTTGCCCGAAGGCGTCGGGAAGTTGCCTTCGGCGTGGGGCGCACGCCGGTCCGGAGCTTCGATCTTCAGGCGCGCGAACCCGGTGCGTCGCAACGTCTCCAGGGTGATGCCCTCCATCTTCGGACTGGCCCAGTCGACGAAGTCGAGGATCATCTGTTCGTCCGAGCACTGCCACCGGGGATCCGTGAAGCCCATCGTGCCGGCCAGGCGGCGGAACAGCTCCGTGTTGGAAACCGTCTCGCCCGGCGGCTCGATGGCGGGCTGGTTGAGGGTGAAGTACATGTGCCCCCAGGAATACATCAGGTCCAGTTGTTCGGCCTGCATCGTCGCGGGCAGGACGATGTCGGCATAGCGGGCGGTATCGGTGACGACCAGCTCGCTGACCACCGTGAACAGGTCCTCGCGCATCAGGCCTTCGCGGATCCGGTTCTGCTCGGTGCCCTGGGACAGCGGATTGGAGTTGCAGACGAACAGCGAGCGGATGGGCGGCGCAGGATCGTCGGTGAGCCAGCGGCCGAGTTCGATGGCATTGAGCACGCGGGTACCGGGCTTGATCCAGTCGGGGCGCGACACGCGGTCCAGAAACATCGGGAATTCGTACAGCGGCAGATGCAGCAGGCCGCCGCCGACGTGCCGCCACGCGCCGACGAGCGCGGGCAGTGAGCAGATGGCGCGAATCGCATCCGGGCCACCCCGATGGCGCTCGACGGAAATGCCAAGCCGGATCGCGGCCGGCTGGCTGGTCGCGAATTCGCGCGCGAGCTTGCGGATGTCGTCGGCGGCCACGCCGGTGATCGCTGCTACGCGCTCGGGCGTGAAGTCGGCGGCTCGCGCGGCGAGCGCGTCGAAGCCCAGCGTGTGACGCTCCACGTAGTCGCGGTCGACCAGGCCTTCGGCGACGATCACGTGGATCAGCCCCAGGGCCAGCGCACCGTCCGTTGCCGGGCGACAGGCCACATGCCAGTCCGCCTGCTGGGCAGTGCGCGATTTCGCAGGGTCGATCACGACCACCCGGGCGCCCTTTTTCTGGGCTTCATGCACGAAATGCCACAAGTGCAGGTTGGTGGACACGACGTTCATGCCCCAGATCAGGATGTACTTCGCGTGGACGATGCTTTCGGGATCGAGACCGCTCGTCGGGCCGATGACCATCTCCTGCGCCGTCATGGACCCGGAGGCGCAGTAGGTTCGCTCGGCGACGGTTGCGCCGAGGCGGTTGAAGAACGCATCGCCGCAGAGCGTTCCGTTCAGCAGACCCTCCTGGCCCGCGTAGATGTGCGGATAGATCGCTTCGGCACCGTGTTCGTGGATGATCCGGGTCCAGTTCGACCGGATGGTCTCGAGGGCCTCGTCCCACGAGATGCGCTCGAACTGCCCGGAGCCCTTGGGGCCCGAGCGCTTCAGCGGGTGGAGCACGCGGTCGGGACTGTAGTGATGCCGGGCGAAATCCTTCAGCTTGACGCAGAGGCCGCCCCGGGTCATCGGAGAAGCGGGATTGCCCGCCACTGCCGTCAGGCGGCCGTCCTCGACCGTGTAGATCATCGCGCAGGTATCGGGACAATCCAGCGGGCAGGCCCCGAGTATGGTTTTCGTCTGGCCGGCGTTTGCGGTCATGGATCGCTCCCCGAGAAAGGCCCCGTCCTGGGGCGCGTCATCGTCCGGACGGAGGAAGGCGGATGAAGCTTCAGGCGTACCGGGTCCGCAAGGTCCGCACCATGTGGTCGTGGCCGGCCCGTTGACGCCAACCGCCGGAAAACGCGCAGGTATTGCGAAGGGCCCCGGCCCTCAACGGCGAGCGTTCGCACGATTCAGGTGCCGGCGCACGAAGCGATGCCCGGCACGAGTGCGTCGCCCGGCGGGTCCGGCGCTCGCAGGAGAATCCAGGTGTCGATGCGACCGGTCGCGCTATGCTTGCCGCGATTCCCACGATCGCCCCCGGCACTCGCCCGATGCGGCCCTGCACCGGGGAACCGCGGCGCACGCGGCTCGAGGGGACGTGACCATTCGGATGACGCGCCCGTGTTCCTGAAATTGATCCTGCGCAACATGCTGCGCCATCGTTTGCGTTCGGCGCTCACGATTCTGGGCGTCGTGGTGGCGATCCTGGCCTTCGGCCTGCTCTCGACGGTCATCGATGCGTGGTACTCCGGTGCCAATACGGCATCGTCGTCCCGGCTCATCACGCGCAGCGCGGTGTCGCTGGTGTTTCCGCTGCCCACCACCTACCGCGAGAAGCTGCGGCAGATCGACGGCGTGAGCGGTGTGGCGGGGGCCAACTGGTTCGGCGGCGTCTATATCAGTTCGAAGAACTTCTTTCCGCAGTTTGCCGTGGACCCGGAGCCCTACTTTGCCCTGTATCCGGAGTATCGGATGCCGGAGCAGCAGTTCCGCGAATTCGTGCTCGACCGCAAGGGCGCCATCGTTGGTCGCAAGCTCGCCGAGACCTACGGCTGGAATGTCGGCGACTTGGTGCCGCTGCGCGGGACGATCTATCCAGGCAACTGGGAGTTCGTGATCCGGGCGATCTACGACGGTCGCGACGCGAAGGTCGACACCTCGCAGTTCTTCTTCCACTGGGACTACCTGAACGAGCGTGTGCGCAAGCTGATGCCGCGGCGCGCCGACACGGTAGGTGTCTACGTGCTCGGCATCGCCGATCCGGATCGCGCGGCGGAGCTCTCGCAGTTCATCGATGCGCAGTTCCGCAACTCGCTCGCGGAAACGCTCACCGAGACGGAGAAGGCCTTCCAGCTCGGATTCGTATCCATGGTCGAGACGCTCGTGGTCGCGATCCGCGTCGTCTCGTACCTGGTGATCTTCATCATCATGGCGGTCATGGCCAATACGATGGCGATGAGCGCACGCGAGCGGCTGTCGGAGTACGCGACGTTGAAGGCGCTCGGCTTCAAGCCGTGGAGCGTCGGCGGGCTCATCGTCGGGGAATCGCTCGCGATCGCGCTCATTGGCGGGGCGCTCGGGGCTGCGGCGACTTTTCCCGTGGCGGCGAAGTTCAGCCAGCTCGTCGGGTCGCTCTTTCCCGTGTTCGAGGTGTCGCAAACGACAGTGTTCATGCAGTTCGCCTGCGCGGCGATCGTCGGCCTCGTGGCGGCCGTGATTCCTTCCATCCGCGCGGCGCGGGTGCAGATCGCTGCGGGATTGCGGGCGGTGGCATGAGAGGTTTTGCTGGCCCCCATCCCAGCCTTCCCCCACGCGGCGCGCGGGGGAAGGAGTGCCTCCGTTGTACGCTCCTTCCCCCGGCCGGGACGGGGGAAGGTTGGGATGGGGGCCGGGCGATTGCATCCACGCACGCCCCGCCACCATGAAAATCCCCTTCTCCTACAGTCTGCGCAATCTCTGGGCGCGCCGACTCACCACTGCATTGACCACCGGCGGCCTCGCACTGGTGGTGTTCGTGTTCGCGACCGTGCTGATGCTCGAGCAAGGCCTGCGCGCGACGCTCGTGGCCACCGGAGCTTACGACAACGTGCTGATCATCCGCCGCTCGTCCGGTACCGAAGTGCAGAGTGCGGTCGATCGGACACAGGCAGGCGTGGTCGAGTCGCAGCCGGAAGTGGCACTCGACCTCGACGGCCGCCCGCTGGTCTCGAAGGAGGTGCTGGTGCTGATCTCACTGCCCAAGCGCGGCAGCGGCAGCCCTTCGAATGTCGTGATTCGCGGTGCAGGCGAGCGCGGCCTTGTGCTGCGGCCGCAGGTGCACATCGTCGAGGGTCGCACCTGGCGGCCCGGCAGTTCCGAGATCGTCGTCGGCAGCAGCATCGCGGAACGCTTCGAAGGCGTGGCCATCGGGGAGCGCCTGCGCTTCGGGTTGCGGGAGTGGACCATCGTGGGCGTGTTCGATGCCGGCGGCAGCGGCTTCGATTCCGAGATCTGGGGCGATGCGGACCAGATGGTCCAGGCGTTCCGGCGCACGATGTTTTCGTCGATGGTCATGCGGCTGAACGATCCGGGCGCCTTCGACGCGCTGAAGACGCGGCTCGAATCCGATCCGCGACTGACCGTCGAGGCGAAGCGCGAGAAGATCTTCTACGAAGAGCAGTCGGAGGTGCTCGCGAACTTCATCCGCTATCTCGGCATCACGCTGTCGGTGATCTTCTCCGTCGGTGCCGTGATCGGCGCCATGATCACCATGTACGCATCGGTCGCGGCCCGCACTGCGGAGATCGGCACGTTGCGTGCGCTCGGCTTCCAGCGGACGAGCATTCTCGCGGCGTTCCTCACCGAAGCGCTGCTGCTCGGCGCCGTGGGCGGCGCCATCGGGGTCGCCATGGCTTCGTCGATGCAGTTCGTCACCGTCTCGACCGTCAACTGGCAATCCTTTTCAGAACTCGCCTTCAGCTTCGACCTGACGCCCGGCATCGTCGTGGCGGCCATGGCCTTCGCGATCGGCATGGGCCTGCTGGGTGGCGTCCTGCCGGCGGCGCAGGCGGCGCGGATGAAGATCGTGGATGCGTTGCGGGCGGTGTAAGGGGGCCAGCAATTAGCCGAAACGCGTTTTCGGACACTGGCCCCCGACCATGAGACGGCTCGGATTCCCGGAGGTTATTGCTCCATGAGCCCGGTCCACTCTTCGTTGAAGCCGCCGTCGGCAGCCACGCTGCCCGTCCAGTTGCCGCCGCCGCCCAGGCCCGCAAAAGGGCCGGAGCCCGACCCCGGAACGACGAACCATCCACCGCTGCAATACGGAGCGGATTTGCCGTCCGCGCCGGTGACCGGGTAGCAGACGCCGGTCCACTCGACCAGCACGGAGCCGCCGGCTTTCTCGGTCCGGGAGAAGCCGCGTCCGGCGCCGTAGCCGTTGGTGAGATCCCAGTGTGCGCTCGACGTACGGCTGGAACCGTTGTAGAGCCCCTTGCCGCGAGTCTCCTGGTCGATCGCCTTGCTTTGGGAAAAGAAGACCATTCGACCGGACTTTTCATCTTTGCTGAGGATTTCAAACTTCTCGCCCTTGTGCACGGCTTTGGCGTTGGTAACGAAGGATGATGCCGCGAATGCGGGCGCGGTGAATCCAGCCGACAAGAGGGTCAAGCTCATCACGATGGCAAGGTGCGATTGCTGCCTGGGTGCTTTCATGTTGTCCTCCTTGAGTTGTCGAGACCGATCTAGATGACGCTGCACGCCATTCCGGGAGGTTCATTTCTTCAGCGACCGACGTTGCATCGTACGTTGCTGGTCTGCGCGGCTGACGATCGTCCATAGCTGCTCGGCCGATGCAAGGGCCAGGCGGTCTCCTGTGGAGACGACCTCGACGGTTCCCTGAAGCTTGCCGTTGGCCTTGCGACCGTAGACACGAACGATGTACGAGCGCACTTCGCGCACGGATCCTCCTGGCTGACGCACACGGAATGTGAATCGCGGCTGTATACGGATTGAGCACGGATTCGCGGCCGACCCGAGGGTATCGTCGCGATCGTTCGGAGCGGGGCGTGGACCTAGACTCCTGGGGCAAGGGAGCGGAACAGCGCCTCGCTCTCTCTCGAAGGGTGCGTTCCGAAGGCCAAGGCCAGCGTCCGCTGGAGTTGCCGATACGCGCTGATTCCGTCTGCTGTGCGGCCGAGCCGGGCACAACAGCGCAGCAGCCCCTGATAGAACGATTCGGCCAGATCATCAACTTCGAGGGCGCGCCGGTAAAAATCGGCGGCGCCGTCGAAATCACCGGCGGCCTCTCGCTTCTCGGCAAGCTTTCCAGCATGGCGGATGAATTTGGCGCGCAGCCGTTCACGGGTCGACAGTGCCCAGGTGCTGTCGGTGTCGTCCACGAGGAATGGACCGCGGTAGAGGTCGAGGGCACGGGCGAACATTGCTTCCTGACCTGGTCCGCGTTCCGCCTCCGCCGTCAGCGATTCGAATGCCCAGGCGTCGATCCAGACCCGATTCGGGTTCAGCCGCACGTGGTTGTCCTTTACCACCACGGCATCCGAACCCCCGAGCAGGGCCCGCAGACGGTGTATCGCTGCGGCAAGCGCTCGCTCGGCGGCGTCGGCCTCGCCGTCGTCCCACAGTGTGTCGGCGAGAGCGCTCTCGGATGCACCGCTGTCGCCGGCGGCAACCAGGGCGCGCAGCAGCGCCAGCGGCTTCCGCGGTGACTTGCGGCCATACTCCACCGGCTTCGAGTCCCGATGGATGGAGAACTGACCCAGAGTGAAGATCTTCCAGGTCCACGGCCAATACATCATCGACTGCGAGCGCGGTTCCCATTTGCCCAGACGTATGAGTTCGCGCACGTAGTCGCGTTCCACGCCTTCCTCGAGTGCGATTGCGGCAAGCTCGGACAGCCATGGATGCAGTAGATTGAGGTAGCCGCCGTATTCGTTCTCGCGGGCCACACGGAACATCGGTTCGATCAGGGCGCGCAGGGTTGCCGTGTTGCCCTCGCGCAGCGCAATGGTCGCTTCGATGCACAGGAACATGGGATCGAAGCAATGGATCCGCGTACCGGCCATGGCAGCTCGCTGCTGAGCGAGTCGGTCGCGGGCTTCCTCGAGTCGCCCGAGCTCGACGAGCCCGTAGATCATGGGGGTGCCCCAATGCACCAGGTAGGAGGGGGAATCGAGTTGTCGACCGATCTCCCAGGCCGCCTGCCCCGACCGCAAGGCCTGTGCGGGCTGTTGGCGCGACAACGCGACCCACCCGCGGAAGGCATGCTTTATGGCGATCTGGATGCGCGAATCCGCACTCGCGAGCGCCTCGACCTGCCTGAGGCATCGATCGACGATCTCCTTGCGCCCATACCAGGCCTCACGCAGTCCACCGAAGTAGTTCGCGAAGAACACGAGGTGCGGCAGGCCTTGTTCTTCACCTATCTCGAGCGCTCGTCCTACCGCGTCACGTTCGCCGTCCATGTCGAACAGGAAGCCTCGGCAATACCCGGCCCAGTTCCACCACGTTCCTTTGTTGAGCGGCGTCACGTCGGGCCTCGAAGCCAGTGCCTCGCCGAGCGGGCCGATCTGTCGCGCCAGTTGGAATTTGCCGGTGTAGCCGCAATACCACATGAGAAAGGTCGCGGCGACCATCTTCTGATTCGCACCGGCATCGGAATCCAGTAACTCGAGCACCCGCGTCACGCAGCTCGTCAGCATGGCGTTTCCAGGTTGCCGGTACAGCAGCCCGATCAACATGGCCGAGTAGGCGCGCAGGCGAAGTTCAGCGGAAACGTGTGGAGAGGTCCTGGCCAGAAGCTTCTCGTGTACGGGCAACCAGGGGTCGACTAGCCGATGGTTGGCATGCTGCAGGAAGCTCGCTTCCATGATGCCGGACGTGCTCATCAGTTGAGCATCGGCATTCCCCTCGCCTGCGAACAGGGCGTATGCCTGTTCCAGCATTGCACGGGCACGCTCCTGGTCGACTGCTATGAGGGAAGTCCCCAGCCAGTAGGCGATCCACGGATTCCGGTAAAGGTGCGTATCCGGCAAAGCATCGATCCACTCGCGCAGGGTCTGGCCACGGCCCTGCGCCAGCACGGCCGCGGCGTGGGTGACGACGACGCGGGCGACCGAACCCCAATCCTGCGCCGCGGCATACACGGCAATTGCGTCGTCCAGCAGGCCCTCCGATTCGAGCAGGTTCGCTGCCCTACGCTGCAGGGCCGAAAACTCGGTCGCCGAAAATGTCCCTTCCGCACGCGAGCGCAGAAACGCGAGAAAAAGAGCGTGATACTGATACATCAACTCGTCACCGACGTGCCGGTCGGTGAACAGATGACGGTGGTAGAGGTCTTCGAGAATTGCCACCGCCTTTGCTTCGCCGCTGACCGCCTGCGCAATTCGAGCCGTCATGCGCGGCAGCACTGCAGTGCGTAGGAGGAAGTCCCGGGTGGAGGGCGGGGCCGCATCGAAGACCTGGTCGGCCAGGTAGGCGAAGACGCTCTCGAGAGTCTGCGGATGCGCGATCGTGCTCACGATCCCGGTGCGGCGGAGTTCTTCGAGCATCAATCGCAGGCCTCCGGCCCAGCCACCGCTTTGGTCCTGCAACAACCGCACGACGCGGTTTTCCACCCGGCCGGTGGTTTCGGCTATGGCGCGGGTTTCCTCCAGCCTCAAGCGCAGAGCGCCCCACCCGATCGATGCGATGCGACCCGTCGCCAGATGGCGGGCAAACGGCCGAGGCGGGGTTGCCCGGCTGATCGCGATGAGGCAGGCGTCCCCAGGCAACTCCTCGGCAGCACTTGCGACAATCCGATGGAATGGTGAATCCGGCGGCGCTTCCTGGTAGTTGTCGAGAACGATCGAAGTGCCGGGTGCGAGATGCCCGTACAGCGCCCTGAAGAAGCGGCGGGCAAAACCGGCCAGGTCCGGCAGGTATTCCGGTGTCAGCACTGGCAGAGGGATTGGCGGGTGAGGTGCACTCTGCGCGAGGTAGTGGAAGAAGGAGGCCGGATCGGCATCAGCCGGATCGACCTGATACCAGCAGGCCGGGACTTTCCGGGCTTCCAGGTAGCTCGCAACCAGCGTCGTCTTGCCGGCACCGGGAGGACCGACGATCCAAACCACCGGGTGCGTTCGGCCCTCGTCCAGCAAGCTGAACAGCCGTTCCCTCGCGATTGCTCCGAACAGACGCGGACGCGTGAGCTTGGCCAGGCGCAGGGCGGGGGGCGACATGGACGCCTCGTGGATTGAGCGTGGCGGTTATGCCATTGTGCAGCAGCAAGAGAGAGTGCCAACCTTCCTTGCATATTGGTAACATATGCGCTACCAATTGGCATGCTTGAGGTACGCGAATATGAGGACAGCGACGGCAACAGCCCGTTTGCGGAATGGTTCGAGGACCTGGATGCGATCGTTGCAGCCAAGATCACCGTCGCCGTGACGAGAATCGAGCAGGGCAATCTCTCCAACGTCAAGGGCGTGGGGGAGGGCGTATTTGAGTACCGGATTGATTTCGGACCCGGCTACCGGGTGTATTTCGGGCGGGACGGGGATGTGCTGATCATCCTGCTCGCTGGTGGAACGAAGAAGCGCCAGCAACGCGATATAGAAACAGCAAGGGCGCGCTGGGCCGACTACAAACGGCGCAAGCGCATGCGAGGTGAATGATGGCTCTGACACGAAGTTTCAAAGAGACGGTGCAGGCACGCGTGCTGGCCGATCCTGCATTCGGCGAAGCCTTGCTGCGCGAAGGCATCGAAACCATGCTCGGCGGCGATGTCGAAACCGGCAAGGCGATCCTGCGCGACTACATCAAGGCGACCGTCGGTTTCAAGCAGCTTGGCGAGGACACTGGCGCGTCCGCCAAGAGCCTGATCCGTATGTTCGGACCAACCGGCAACCCGCAGGCGCGTAACCTGTTCGCGGTCATCCGCCATCTGCAGCAGCAGGCGGGCATAACCCTGCGCGTGACAACGCAGCCACAGTGAACCGGAGCAGGCCGGCCCATTCGCTTTGCCTGTGCCGCATCGGCAGAACATCGTTTCCACGCGCACCGACTTCCACCCGCAAGTGGTCCAAAGGAAGTTGGTCGATAGACCGATCGCGCCATCCGATACGCTGCGTCGGTGCCGGGCGGAAGCAGCCCATCTTTGGCGTCAAGCCTGGTCCATAAGATCCGGCGCTCGCGGTTAGCCCCGTTTGACCGGATCAATCGTCCCCATGTGCACCTTGTATTCGCCCGCGCGCCGGTCGGCGTAGTAGTGCCGCAACGTATTGCGCACCGTGGCGAACGCCAACTGGTCCCACGGCAGATCCGCTTCGGTCACCAGGCGCGTCTCGAGCGTTTCGGACCCCGCGCCGAAGTCGGGTGTGAGCAGCCGCCCGCGAAACAGAAGGTAGACCTGGTTGATGTGCGGGATGTTGTAGAGCGCGTACAGCGCGAGGATCTCCACCCGCGCGTTCGCTTCCTCCAGCGTCTCGCGCGCGGCGCCCTCGGCCGTGGTCTCGCCGTTCTCCATGAACCCGGCGGGCACCGTCCAGAGACCGAGACGCGGTTCGATGGCGCGGCGGCACAGCAGGATGCGGTCGTCCCACTCGGCTATGCAGCCCACGATCATCCGCGGGTTCTCGTAGTGGATCGTGTTGCAAGCGTGGCATACGGCACGCGAGCGATTGTCGTCGGGAGGGATTTCCTGAGTGACGGCCGTACCGCAGTTGCTGCAAAAGTTCACGCGACAAGTTCCAAGTGTTGGTTCTCGCAGCATACTGTCGAATGGGTTTGGGTGGCTTGTCCGAAACTCACCCGGCATCGACTCTCGTCGACCCCTGAATCGCTGTCGACTCGCGAAGTCTAAGGCATCGCCCAGTCATTGCTCGGTGGGCCACACGGCGTTTTCCCACGCGAGCAAATCGAATCCGGGATCTGCGAGGATCGGCGCGGTCAATCAACGCGCGGGTCGCCAGGCCTTGCACCGTTGCTCGCCAGGATGTCGCTGGCAATAGAGGCGACCAGCCCCTCGGCTGACGTGAACTCACGGCGGATGCCGGTGACCATGTTCTCCAAACCACCGGCAAGGGTGGCGGGGGTGGCATCGCTGCGCAGCGTCAGAACATAGGCGCGCCTGCTCGGGTACTTGGGCTCGTGGTTGAGAGTCATGGAACAGTGTCCGCAGGGAAGTTGGAGACAGCGTAGGGGCATTCGATCCGGGAGTCGTCAGCGAAACGTCGAGGTTTGGTCAGAATCGCCGTGATCGCAAGCACGAATGGCTCGTCTCGGTCGCGCACCAGCGACATTCGCCTCCCGATCGATACCAACGTATGGCGCGTGGAGCTGAAGGGCGCTCGATGCAATCCGCTGGTTGGCCTTGCGCGTGCGAGCGTTCGGTAGCGTTTCGCCTCCGGCTATCCTAACGTTCACCCCAAGGATTGCCAGACGTTTCCCGCACGATGCGCACACCGGATCAGATTGGACAGTCGGCATTGGCGCGCTCGTTGCCGAAGCGGGGACGGTGCGCAGGCGCTTCGGCAGATTCGAACCGGACGAGGCGAAGCCGTGCTTGCTGCGCGATGGCAAGGTCTTGGTCCTGGCCGCAGACCACTCGAGGAAACGTCGATGACCGCTCCCTGTGCGCAAGGATTCCGCTGTTAAGATTGCCCGGCGGTCGTGCATGACGGTCTTTCGGCGACCCGGGAGAGGCAGGGTGGCCGGGTGTCTCATCCACTTGAAGCGTTAGTAGTCGGCGTTCTGTTCCAGGACTTTGTAGTGACCTCGAGGGGATCCTGTGGACCCTGATCACAGCGAGATGGCAGGGAGCGCTTCGTTGACTCACGCAGCGGCTGGATCAAATGCCCTTCGGGTGCGTTTTGGCCGGTTCGAACTGGACGAGGCGAATTCCTCGCTGCTGCGCGATGGCAAGACTGTGCCCCTGGCGCCAACGCCATTCGCGGTGCTTTGCAAGCTGGTGCGGCAACCGGGGACGCTGCTCAGCAAGACTGTGCTGCTCGACGAGGTCTGGGGACACCAGTTCGTCAGCGACTCGGTGCTGAAGACCGTCATCAGCGACTTGAGGACACTGCTCGATGACGATGCGCGGCAACCGCGCTTCATAGAAACCGTCTCGCGGCGAGGGTATCGGTTCATCGCCTCCCCCATTTCGCTCCCCATCACGACGGCGTCGCCAGCGCACGCTGCGCGCCATGCCGTACCACGTTCGCCGTCATTCATCGCGCGAGGGGAGGCACTTTCGCGGATGCGCGGTGCCTGGAACGCCGCATGCAGCGGCACTCGTTCCGTGGTCTGGGTCGCCGGCGAGCCCGGTATCGGCAAGACCATGCTGATCGAACACTTCGTCGCGAGCGTCGGCGAGATTGCCTGCGCGCGCGGCCAGTGCGTGGAGCACTACGGCGCGGGCGAACCGTATCTTCCCGTACTCGAAGCGCTCGGGCAGCTGTGTCGCGGCAACGAAGAGATCCCGGCGTTGCTGCGTGCAGTGGCCCCGACCTGGCTGCTGCAGTTGCCGTGGCTGAGCAGCGCAGAGGAGCGCGACGGCTTGCGCCGGGAGCTCGCGGGCGTCAGTCCGCACCGGATGCTGCGCGAACTGGGCGAATTTATCGATCGCTTCACCGAAGCGCGGCCCTTGCTGCTGGTGACCGAAGACCTGCATTGGAGTGACCGTTCGACGATCCAGCTCGTCGACTACGTCGCCCGGCGACGCGGCAGCGCACGCCTGATGTGGTTGTCGACCTTTCGTACCGCGGAGGTGGTCGCGATGGACCATCCGCTCAACCCGGTCCGGCAGGAGCTGCGCCTGCACGGGCTTTGCGAGGAGATCGCGCTCGACCCGTTCACCGAGGCCGAGGTGGCGGACTACGTGGCGGAACGCTCCCCGGCGCTTGCTGGCGACGAGGCGTTCGTGCGCGCGCTGCATGAACGCGCGGACGGAGTTCCGTTGTTCGTCGCGTCTGTCCTGACTGAAGTCATGGCGCGCGCCGCCGCTCGAGACGATCTCGACGCTGGTGCCGCGGCTCAGCTCGCAGGCCTTGCGGTGCCCGAGAATCTGACCGGCATCATCGAGCATTACATCGGCAGCCTCGGGGTGCAGGAACTTGCTCTGCTGTCCGCGGCGGCCGTCTGCGGAGTCGAGTTTCGCGTCACCACGGTGTCCGATGTACTCGGGCGCAGCGGAGCGTCCGTGGGTCAGGCCTGCGAGGAGCTCGCACGCGAGGGGCTGTGGCTGAAGGCGGCACGAGGCGGCGACGGGGGCGACGTATCCGAGCCGTGCTACGCATTCAGCCATGCCCTCTTCCGTCAGGTGCTGTACGAACGGGCCGCGCCGGCTGCCCGCGCGCAGCTCCACCGTCAGGTCGGGGCTGCGCTGGAACGGGAGCGCGTCGCGGGCCTGCCTGTCGCGGCCGTGGAGCTCGCCATGCACTTCGAGCGAGGCCGCGAGCCGATGACGTCGTTGCGCTACTACGCCGAAGCCACAGGAGCTGCGCTCCTGCACTTCAGTGCGGCGCAAGGCATGTCCCTCAGTGAACGCGGCTTGATCCTGCTCGATCGGGCGCCCGCGAGCACGGAGCGCGATGCCCTGGAGATCAGTCTTGCAACACTACGGGGCGTGTCGGCCTTCCAGCTGCTCGGCGTCGGCCCCGAGACGAAGAGCGCCTTGCTGCGCGCCTACTCGCTGCTTCGCGATGTCCCGCAGCACCCCCTGCGCGGGCTCCTGACGCACGGGTGCGCATTCGTGCTGTGCATGCGTGCGGAGTATTCCGAGGCGCTTGCCGTGGGTGAACAAGGGCTTGCGACCGCGACCGACGATCCGGTTCTGCTGCTTGGCGCCTGCACCGTCCAAGGCCAGGTGCACATGCTGCAGGGTCGCCCGCCTGCCGCTCGCGCCTGGCTCGAGCGCGGGCTGCCTGCGCTGGATTCGCTCGACGCGGGGGCCGGTGAAACTTTCGTCGTCGATCCCAAAACCATGCTCCTGGGGTTGCTCAGCATCCAGCTGCTTCACCTTGGTCTGGTCCAGCAGGCGCGCGCACGCATCCGGCAGGCGTATGCGCGCGCGGCGCAGCTGCGACAGCCCGTAGCGGGGGTGATCGCCATCTGGTTCGACGCCCTCCAGGAGGTGCGGCTGGGCAACGCCGAGCGAGTCGCAGCACTTGCCGACGAGATGCGGGCGCTTGTGGACAGGTTCACGATCGCGCAGGGCCACACCGCATGGCAGTGGTTTCGTGGCTGGGCGGAAGCTCGAATGGGACAACCGCGCGAGGGCTATCGGCGGATTCGCGAGGCTCACGAGAACAACGTCGGGCTCGGAATGTTGGCGGGTGGTAGCGAGAACCTGGGGTACGCCGCGGAAGCATTCGTGTTCGCCGACGATTGGGACGCAGCCGATGCACAACTCCGGGAAGCGCTGCAGTTCGTGGCCGAGCACGATGAACGCGTGTACCTGCCGCAGCTGCTCATGATCGAATCCGCAATTGCGCGTGGACGCGGTGATGCGAAGGTCGCTGAGGCTGCAACTCGCCGTGCCATCGCTGAGGCACGACAGCAGGAGGCGCCCTGGCTCGAACTGCTTGCCCGGTTGGATCTATGCGAACACGCAGGTGCGACGGCGGAGGATCTGGATGCGTTGGCCGCGCTGGTCGACCGGCTCGAGGAGGCAGGGGAGACAATGGCGGTGAACAGAGCGCGAGCGCTGCTGGAAGGGACGAAGCCCCGACCGATGGCCGGGTGAACGCGGTTCTCTGGTCGCACCAAGGTCATTTCACGTAGTCGTCGACGGGGCAGTCCGGCTTCTCGGCGTCAGTAACCGCGAGCGCGCGCAGGTGCTCTTCCCACAGTTCGCGCGTGAGGGCGAGCAGGACCGGTCCGACTACCAGCCCTACGAGGCCGAGCACTTCGAAGCCGCCCAGGCAGCCCATGAGGACCCAGACGAAGGGCAAGTTGGTCCCGTTGTGCGCGATCATGGGGCGCACGATCTTGTCGCCGCAGAGCAGCACCACGCATCCGAGTACCAACGACAGAAGCGCCGGCGCGGCAGCACCCGCCACGGCAAACTGTACGGACAATGCAGCCACCGCTGCATAAGCGACGAATGGAACGAGCGCGAGCGCTCCGGTAATCGCACCCCAAAGGGCCGCGTGCTGGGTGCCGGCGAGGGCATAGGCGATCGAGCATGCGAACCCGTCGAACAGCCCTACGACCAGCATGCTGTTCACCGAGGCGCGCAAGGCCCGTGTGGCCACGTCGACGTAGCCTTCGGCGCGCTCGCCGATGTGGTCGCGAAGCACCCGCCTTACCGCTCGCCCCAGCGCTTCACCCCGCTGGTACAAGAAGAACAGAACCAGGATCGTGAACAGGATGATCAACAGGTGTCGGGCGAGAAAGTGCCCGAGCGAATTCGCTCCGGTAAGCAGCGCGCCCGGGTCGATGTGCTGCAGCCATGTCGAAAGGGCGCCGGGCTGCGCCAGCCGGCTCTCCCACTTCGCAACCAGCCAGGGCCCGGCGGCCGGAACGTCCCGTAGCCAGAGAGGAACCGCGATACCCGCCCGGTCGGCCGCTGCGACCTTGAGGAGCAGTGCGTTGGCCTCCGCGAGCAGAGCGCCGAGCGCGAACAACAATGGCGCGAGCACGAACATGGTGATCCCGGCCGTGAAGAGCAAAGGGGCGGCGCTGCGAGCCATCTGTCGCGGCAGGCGCGCAGAGAACCTCCTGTAGAGCGGCCAGCTGGCGATGGCCGTTACGCAAGCCGCAAGCAAAGCCTCGACAAAGCCGTGCAGGACCCAGGCGGACAAGACGATGATGAGTCCGGCGCAGAATGCGCCGGCGCCGGACCGCGCCTTCGTGAGCGAGTGCCGCCCGCCGTCGCCCGATCCGGCAGATTCGTGACGCCGCACTCGGTCGAGCATCAGTTCGTGAGTATCCATACGGCGCTCCTGTCCCCTGACTGCGGGTTGAGTGGGAAAGCATCCCGCCTGCACGGCCAGGCGGACTCGACGCCCGCGCGCATGGCCGAAGCCCCGTAGGCGGCGCACACCATGGTGCGCGATGCGCACAGCCAAGTCGTAAGCGAAACGTCGCGATTGCGTCCGTAACGACGGATGTACCGGATTCGCTCCCCAACGCGCGCGGATCACCCCAGGGTCGGCTGCGTTGAGTCGCGGCATTCCGACCAAATGCCGACCGTTCGTTGACGACTCCGCGGTTGCAGGAGGCTATGGTAGCTGCCACGACATTTCTTCAACGAGGCGGTATGAAATCGCTGCAAACGATCGGCGTCGTTGGCGCCGGAACCACGGGCAGAGGCAGCGCGCAGGTCTGCGCGATGTCTGGCGTGTCGGTCTCCACGCTCGACTGCACCCAACGCGCGGTGCGCGTTCTTTCCTGCGAGACGTCCCTTGCCGCTCAACTCTGAATCCGAAGACTCGAGCCGGCGAGCCTACGTGGTCAAGGTGCGCAGTGACGCGCGACCCGACGCACTCGCCGGCCGGCTGGAAAACTTCGTTACCGGCCAAAGCTGCGAATTCGCCTCCAGCGCCGAGCTCCTGAGGTTCATCGCCGAAGATCTGGCAGCCAATGCCGAGGCGAAGTCATGAGCGATCGCACCGCCTCGCCGAAGGACTCGGTTTATCGCGTCCTGTGGACCGATAATCTCAAGGACATCGACCGCGAGATTCTCAGGCTCGCGGTCGTTTGCCAGGTGCGGCTCCTGGAACCGGGCGTCATTCGGCGAGTGCTGCAGAACGACGCTGCGGTCTGCGCGGCGTCCAATGGCAAAGGTTACGCCAAGCTGCGCGATCTCCTGCGCCTGCACCTGGCGATCCGCGAAAAATCGCTCGATTCCTTCGGATCGGCGCAAACGGTGGCGATGGAGAACTACGTGATCGAGCGGCTGCGCCCGTTCTTCCCCCACATCCTGGAAGGCTGGCCGCCGGCATGATCATCGAATCGACCAACGTGCCGGCGATGGCGGTATTGATGGGATCGTTCGTGGGCGCCTCCGCCACCGTTGCGACGGCATGGTTCTCCCAGCGGACGCTCCACAAGCGCGACCTGTTCCAGGCCGAAATGCGCAAGCGTGAGGCGCTCTACGGGGAGTTCATCGGCGAGTGCGCCAAGCTTCTGGTGGATTCCTTCATCCACACGCTGGACCACCCGGACAAGTTACTGCCGATGTACGCGCTGCTCAACCGCATCCGGTTGTGCGGCTCTCCTGTGGTCCTGGTCGAGGCGGAGCGTTTGCTACGTCGCATCACCGAACAGTACTTCGCCGAAAACCTGACGGTGGAGGACCTGCGCGAGCTCGCGGGCTCCGAGGGTGCAGATCCGTTACGCGCGTTCGGCGAGGCCTGCCGCGCGGAGCTCAAGTCGATTCACGTACCGGTTTAGGAAAGTGAATGCCGTCGCGTTCTGCAGCTGGTCGACGGCCGAGCGACCCGATTCGGTTCCAGGCACTTCACCCGACGAAATCCCGACGAATTGCCGACGCTTTGCTGACGACTCGCCGCACGTCATCCACTACGCTGGCACCACATGAAACCAAGCGACTCACTCAACCCAATGCACCCCTTTCGACAGGTATCTCCGATGTCCAATCACGCGACACTGAATTGCAGGTTCGAGGAAGCGACGCGCGCAGAACGCAGCGCGTCGAGCCTGGGGCCCGTTTGCGGCAGCTGGCGACACTGCCTGCGCGGTGCCGGGATCTCGGTGCACGCCGCCGCGGCTGCGCTTGCTGTTTCGCTCGCTCTCGCCCTGACGGGATGCTCGACCCCCGTCTTGAAATCGACAGTCGAGGTGCCCGGACGGTACGCCGCGTCCGCCGCTGAGACGATCGAGCCCGAGGTTGCCTGGTGGGAGAAGTACGGTGACCCGGTGCTGTCCGATCTGGTGCGCCGCTCGGCGCGTGAGAACCGCAATGTCAAGATAGCGGCCGAGCGCGTGCGTGCTGCGCGAGCCGGAGAGACGATCAGTCGTTCGTGGCTGCTGCCCAGTATCGGCGCAAGCGCGGGCGGGGTGCGCTACGACGCCGGATACAGCGGCGCCGAAAAGCAGGTCGTCCCGGATCTGAAGGCGGTGGGCGGTGGCCTCAACGTGTCCTGGGAAGCCGATCTCTCCGGACGTCTTCGGGCCGGGGCATCGGCGGCCGCGGCCGGCGCGATGGCAGCCGAGCACAACGAGAGAGGCGTGCGGTTGCTGGTCATGACGGACGTCGCGTCCAACTACTTCACGCTGGTCGGCGCGCTGCGCCAACTTCAGACCGTGCACGAGATCGCATCGGCCCATGACGAGACGTTGCGCCTGGTCACTGCGCGTCAGCGCGTGGGTTTGGCCACGCCGTTCGACGTCGAGCGTGCACAGACCGAAGCGTCCAGAGCGCATGCGGCGATTCCGCCCCTCGACACGCTGGCGGCCGTTTCGCGCCATCGCATCGCGGTGCTGATCGGAGACCAGGCGTTCAACAGCGGGAGTCTGGTGCCCTGGAACGGCGAGGTCGGCATTCCGGCTGCTCAGCCAGGTCAGCCCGCATCATTGTTGCAGCGCCGCCCCGACCTGCTCGCCATGAACGCGCAACTGGACGCCGCGAACGCGCGCCGGCGGCAGGCCAAGGCGGAGTGGTTTCCGCGTCTCTTCGTCGGCGCGATGTTCGGCAGCCAGTCTGTCGATGTGAACGCGCTCGACCTGGGCGCCACGCGCTTCAGCCTCGCAACCGGGCTGCTGGCGATGCCGATCTTCAACGCCGGGCGGACGCAGGCCATCAACGACATCGCCGCGAGCGGCCAGTCCGAGGCGCTGCTCCGCTACGAGGACGGCATCGTGCGCGCGCTGGAGGACGTCGAGAACGCACTGGTCGCGCTGAAGGATGAAGGGCAGCGCGCCGAATCCCTCCAGGTCGCGGCCAAAGCCGCTGAAGCAGCGCTGGGCCGCGCACAGTCGCTTTACGACCGCGGACAGATCGATCTGCTGCCGCTGCTCGATGCGCAGCGCACGCGCCTGTCGGTGCGGATCAACTCGAATGACAGCAACACGCAGCTGCTGCTCGACAGCGTGCAGCTGTACAAGTCGCTGGGCGGAGGATGGCAGGTGTTCGAGCCGGCCGCCCGGCCTGCCGCCGCCAGCGCCGCCCCTTCGCCACACTCCTGACATCCATCGCCCGACCGAGGAACCATCGTGAAACCATCTCTTGCCGCGGCTTATCTGGCCGTACCCATCGTCGCAACACTTTGCGCCTGCTCTCCCGACAAGCCAGCCGCCGAGGCCCTGCGACCGGTGCACACCGTCGAGCTTCGCTACGACAAGACTGCAGAAGCCAACCGCTACGTCGGCACCGTGCAGTCCCGGCACGAGGTGGACCAGGCGTTTCGCGTCAGCGGGAAGGTCGCAAAGCGGATGGTCGAAGTGGGCCAGACCCTCCGCGAGGGCGACGTGATCGCGGTGCTCGACGATACCGACTACCGGCTCGCCGAGGAGGCGATCCGCCAGCAGCTGGCGGCCGCGACGGTGCTGGCGCGCCAGGCCGAGTCGGATCGGCAACGGCTCGCCGCCCTCAAGATCGATGGCTCGGTCAGCGCCTCCGACAACGAGCAGGCGAACAGCCGCGCCCTCACGGCGCAGGCAACAGCCGAAGCCCAGGGAAGGCAGCTGGAGCTTGCACGGAACCGCCTCAAGTACACGGTGCTGCACGCCTCGCGCAGTGGGGTCGTCACGTCCAGGAAATTCGAGGTGGGCCAGGTCGTCGCCGAAGGCCAGCCGGTGGTCTCGATCGCGGATGACGGCGAGCCTGAAGTCGTCGTCGACGTGCCCGAGGACCAGCTCGCAGCGTTCAAGAACGCGCGGTACAAGGCATGGTTGGCGAGTGATCCCGATGACACCTTCGACGTCGTCCTGCGCGAGGTGTCGCCGCAGGCCGCGGCGCAGACGCGTACCTATCGCGCCCGACTCAAGCCCACCCGCTTTCGGCACTTGCCGCTCGGCGCGACGTCCACGCTGGTCGTCGAGTACCCGGCGGGAGAAACGTCGATGGCGCCCATCCCGGCGGCCGCGATCACCCAAACCAATGGGCAGCCGGCGCTGTGGGTCGTGCACCCCGAAAGCCGCGGGACGGTGGGGACCGTCGACCTGATCCCCGTCGTCGTGCACGGCTATCGCAACGACCAGGTGCTGGTTTCCGGACCGCCGCCTGGCGCCCTCGTCATCACCGCGGGAGTGCAGAAGATGGCACCCGCGTTGCGCGTTGCTTTGCAAGAGGGAGCGCGCAGCGAAACCACCAAGCAGGCGACCCGATGAAATCCGTCAATCTCACCGAATGGGCGCTGAACCACCGCGCCGTCGTGTTGTTCCTCATCCTCGTGATCGGCGTGGGCGGCATGCTGGGATTCACCCGGCTCGGCCAGCTCGAGGACCCGAACTTCTCCGTGCCCTCGATGACCGTCATGGTGATGTGGCCGGGAGCCTCGGCGCAGCAGATGCAGGACGAGGTGCTCAACCGCATGGAGAAGAAATTCGAGCAGCTCGACCACTTCGACAAGGTGAAAACCTTCGCGAGGCAGGGGTACGGCGGCATGACCCTCAGCGTTCACGACGGCACGTCGAAGCGGGACCAGCGCGAGGCGTGGTACGAGGCGCGGAAGAAGTTCAGCGACATCAAGCTCGAACTTCCGGAAGGCGTTATCGGCCCGATCTTCAATGACGAGTTCGGCGACGTCTCGGCGCTCATGTACGCCGTCAAGGGCGATGGCGTCGACCACGCGGAACTCTCTGACCAGGCCGAGCTCGTCAAGCGGCGCCTCCTGAGAGTGCCAATGGTGAAGAAAGTGGACATCTACGGCAAGCAGGCCAAGAGGGTCTACGTCGAGTTCTCACACCAGCGCCTTGCCGCCCTTGGCATCACGCCCCTCGTGATCGCCGAAAGCCTGCGAAACCAGAACAGCGTATACGCTGCGGGCTCGATCGACACCGCGGGCGACCGCGTGTTCGTGCGCGTGACCGGCCAATTCGCAAGCGAGGACGACATCCGGAACGTTCCGGTCACCGCGGGCGGCCGGACGATCAAGCTCGGCGACTTCACGACCGTGACGCGCGGATTCGAGGATCCGCCGACCTACACGGTGAGGCACAACGGCCAGCAGGTGCTGATGCTCGGCATCGTGATGACCGACGACGGCAACGTAGTGGATCTCGGAAAAGCGATCGAGAAGGAAGTGGCCGGAATCCAGGGGGCGCTTCCGTTCGGCGTCGAGCTGGAGCAGGTCGCCGACCAGCCCACCACGGTCAGCGACTCGATCTGGGAATTCGAGCGCTCGTTGCTCGAGGCGCTTGCCATCGTGCTGATCGTGTGTCTCATCAGCCTCGGCTGGCGCACGGGCATCGTGGTCGGTCTTTCCGTGCCGATCGTTCTCGGCGCGGTCGCGATAGTCATGCTGGCGATGGGCTGGAATCTGGAGCGCATCTCGCTCGGCTCACTCATCATCGCGCTCGGCCTTCTGGTGGACGACGGGATCATCGCCGTGGAGATGATGGTCGTGAAGATGGAGCAGGGCTGGGACCGCGTCAAGGCGGCCGCGTACTCGTACGACTCGACCGCGATGCCCCGGATCACCGGCGCGCTGATCACGGTCGCCGCCTTCATGCCGGTCGGCTTCGCGAGATCTTCGACTGGCGAATACGCCGGCGGCATCTTCTGGATCGTCGGCACGGCAGTGCTCTTCTCATGGGTCGTTTCGGGGCTGTTCACCCCTTACCTCGCGGTAAAGTTGCTGCCGGATTTCGCGAAGCATCAAAAAGCTGGAGCGCACGCCGATCCCTACGAGACGCCCTTCTACCGCAAGCTTCGCAGCCTGATCCGCCTCGCCATCGATCGGCGCTGGTGGGTCATCGGCGCCACCGCCGTCGCGCTGGGCCTCGCGCTGCCCGGCATGAAGCTCGTGCCGCAGCAGTTCTTCCCGTCGAGCACCAGGCCCGAGCTCATAGTCGATCTGCGCCTGAAGGAAGGCGCTTCCTTCGCTGCGACGACCGAGCAAGTCAAGAAGATGGAGGTGGTGCTCAAGAACGACCCGGATGTCAAGTTCTTCACGGCGTACACCGGCGCCGGGTCGCCGCGCTTCTATCTCTCGCTCAACCCCGAGCTGCCGAATCCGGGCTACGCGCAGTTCGTCGTGATGACGAAAGACATGGAAGCGCGCGAGCGGCTGCGCGCACGCCTCATGGCGAGTGTCGACCAGCAGTTTCCGGAGGCATGGGTACGGCTCTCGCGCCTCGAGCTCGGCCCGCCGGTCGGATTCCCGGTGCAGTTCCGCGTGGTCGGAGCCGACACGCAAAAGGTGCGCACGATTGCTCGCGAAGTCGAGCGCGTGATGACGTCCAATCCCAAGGTACGCGATGTCCAGCTGGACTGGAACGACCCGGTGCGCGCCCTCAAGGTGGACCTCGACCAGGACAAGGCGCGCGCCCTCGGGCTGGCGCCGGCTGACGTCGCGCTGGTGACCCAGACGGTGATGAACGGCGCGACGCTGTCGCAGCTGCGCGAGCGTGAGGACCTGATCGATATCGTGGCGCGTGCAGTACCCTCAGAACGCCTGGACATCGACAGCCTGAAGGACATCAACCTCTTCACGCGCCAGGGCACGGTCGTGCCGCTGTCTCAGGTTGCGCGCGTGCGGTCGGAGCTCGAAGAGCCGGTGCTGTGGCGGCGCAACCGCGACATGGCGATCACGGTGCGCGCGGACGTCAAGGACGGGGAGCAGGCCGTTTCGGTGACGCAGGAAATCCGTCCGATGCTGAAGGACATCGAAGCGAAACTCCCTGCCGGCTACCGTATCGACGTCGGCGGCGCGGTCGAGGAGAGCGACAAGGCCAACAAGGCGCTGGCCGCCGTGGCGCCGGTCATGATCGTGACGGTACTACTCATCCTGATGCTGCAGCTGCAGAGCTTCTCGCGCATGGCGATGGTTTTTCTGACCGCGCCGCTTGGGCTGATCGGCGTGGTGCTCGCGCTGCTGGTCGCTCAGGCACCACTCGGCTTTGTAGCCATCCTGGGGGTGATCGCCTTGAGCGGGATGATCATGCGCAACTCCGTCATTCTCATCGACCAGATTCAGGCCGAGATGGATTCCGGGGCCGACCCCTGGAACGCAGTCGTCGAGGCCGCCGTTCATCGAACCCGCCCGGTCGTGCTCACCGCGACGGCGACGGTGCTGGCGATGATTCCGCTTACCAGAAGCATCTTCTGGGGCCCGATGGCCATCGCTATCATGGGTGGCCTCACCGTCGCGACTTTCCTGACGATCTTCTTCCTGCCGGCACTGTACGCGGCGTGGTTCAAGATCTCCCGGGCGACCGCACCTGCTCCGGCGCCGGCACCCGAGGGCAAGCCGGCGCTTGTCATTTGAGGGAAGTTCGATGAATCCGTCAGGAAGTTACCCCCAGATGATGTCTGGCCAAGCGCCGGTGCGCATGGATGGCGAGAGCCAGCTTCCGCTGCGCGGAGCATTGCTCCCTGGGCGCTTTGTACCGGACAGGTGCGACTTCGGCGTCGTTGGCATCGTGCCGCTGGCCGTTGCTGGTGCCGCGACCAACGAGTTGCTCGACGGCGGTAGCACGGAACGTCCCATGACCGCCATCCCGAACGCATTGGAGACAAACATGATCAGTTCCACGCTCGATGACACCGAATTCTTATCACCTCGCGTCTCCGGCGGCCGATCTGCCGCAGCACTGCGCTTTCTCATGCGGGATTGGGAGCGCGATGGGGTGGTCGACGACGGGGGGAGCGAAAGCGAGTTGATGGAACTTCTGAGTGAGATGGTGGGCGCGAGCGACGCAACAATCGACGCGTGAAGCATGGCTCTGTTCGTGTAGCGCGACACGCTCGCGTCAGCGAACTGGGCTTCTACACGACTCGGCAGGCGTCACACGGCATCCTATGCGAATGCATCCCTTCGGTCGGATATGGAGCGAGCGTGGGGCATGGCGGGATAGCGCTGCGACCTGCCTAAGCCGCGAGTGACGTCGTTGTTTGAGTCATGGCAATGATTGGGATGTTCCTGGCTGCGCCCGACAGGGTGGTGCTCTAGCCGCTCATATTCAGTGTCGTCGGCATCACGCTGTTGGCCGCCGCCAGCCTCGCGTTCGTGCCTTCAGTCCTGCCTGTGAACCGCCACGGCAGCGGTCGTTCCTGTCACTTGTTTCCAGGACAACGATCGGGACGAATCGGACGCAACGCCGACGTTTCGCTGACTACTTGGCGATCGGACCTGTCTACCCTTTCCGGGAGTTCGATGCCGACAGGAAAGCGACCGGCCGTTCGGGCACTGGTCGACACACGTCACCAGGAGCGCGGCCATGCATTGAGATGCCCCGATCTCAGTGAATGGGGGCTACTCGAAGGAGGCCGGATGAACAGAAGCTGTTACAGCAATTGGTTTCGGTCTGGTCCGGTGCTCCGTTGCTCGCTTCCCGATGGCAGCACGGATCGCACGTTCCGGAGCGCCCTGAAACACAACCTGGCAGCCCGTCGTCACCAGCGCGAGGGCTGCCCGCAGGAGGTTAAATCGTGTTCACTCGCAAATTCCTCGGTGTCCTGAAGTCCGCCATCGCAGGCTCGATAAAGCAGTGCGGCTTGCTGATGGTCCTCTCCTCGACCGCAGTCTCCTGGGCGGAAGAAACCACCGCCGCGCAAAACGGAGCCTGGACGTTTACGTTGGAGAACGATGTATTCACCCGCTCCGACAACAATTACACCAACGGCGTCGGCATCTCGTGGGCGTCGAACGCCATCGACACCTACAACGAGCGCAGCTTGGTGCGGCGTTGGGGCGATCTCTGGTCGTTCCTGCCGTTCGCGGGGAACGAAGGTTACCGAACGTATGCCGCCTGGTCGCTTGCTCACGAGATGCACACGCCAGACGATATCAAGACCCCGCATCCGCCATTGGACGATCAGCCGTATGCCGGCGTGCTGTACGTCGACAATAACCTGTATGCCAAAGGGAATCATTGGACTCATGTGTGGCAGCTCAGGGTCGGTGTCGTCGGGCCGGCATCTCAAGCTGAGAAGGCACAGAAATGGGTCCACGAGCGGATCGGCTCGGACGAGCCGATGGGCTGGGACACGCAACTTCCGAACGAGCCTGTCCTGAATGTGGGCTACACGGGTTCGTACCTGCTCGCCCAGGGTGATCTGACCCGATCGGCCTCTTGGCGAATCGTCCCAGTGGCCAATGCCGGTCTCGGCAACTACTTCACCGGTGCCGGGCTCGGACTGTACGGCGAGGTCGGCTGGAACCTCGTGGATGCCCTGGGCGGAACGGCGCTGCGTCAAGGTCTCAACACAGCGTCAACGGTCGGAGTCGGACCAGTGAATGGCTGGTCCGTGTCGCTCTCCGGCGGATTCGCTGGTTACGGGGTCGCCCACTATCTTCCGCTCGACGGCACCGTGTTCAGGGACAGCCGCTCGGTCAACTCGGAGCCTTTCGTCGGGATGTCGACGGTCGGCATCACTGTGCGACATGGTCGCTTCGTAGCCTTCCTCGGTCGAACGTACTTCACCAAGACCTTCCAAACCGAGCGGGAGCGCGCCGATTTCGGAACGCTGAGCTTGTCCTGGATGTTCTGAACGCTTCACATGCGGATACGGGTGCCCGCCAGCCACAAGTTGCAGGATCCGCAACGACTGGAAATGGAGACGCCGGCAGGAGCGGCATGGCCACCCGCAACGCGCTCGTCCGGCCGCTGGATTTCCGACCGAATCCCGACAGTTCGCTGACGACTTGCCAGCCGGCGGGCCGTAGCCTTTACGCAACGTTTGACGGACGTGTTCTCAAACCGTCAGTTGGCCGTCACGTGGCGGCGTGCAGTGTTGAAAGGAGGCAAGCATGCGAAAGTTGATTCTCGCGCTGGTGACAGCGGGTCTGGTGCTATTCAATCCTTACGGATACTCAGCCGATGAAAGCGCAGTCAAGTCCAGGTCCGACTCCAACAATCCCGTACGTACCATCGCGCAAACCTCGGTGAAGCCCAGGCCTGACCCGAACATGCCCGGCCGCACCCTCGAGGAAACAGCCGGGACTGTGGGGGACTGTGGAGTGCCTATACTTTTGCCCGTTCCAAGCGGGCCGTTCACATGCCGCATTTGAATGCTGATCTTCACTCTCGCTGAGCCGGTTCCCGAGGAAGCGAGTCGGCGAGGTGTACCCCCGCGAGGTGTGGCGACGTCGTTTTCATGATCCATGGGTGGAGTTGCCTGGTTTGCGGATGAGGGACCTTCCGATGTGACCGAACGATTGCGGTCGCATCGACTTGTCTACTTGCGACGCCCGCCACGGTCGCAGATTGGCCTCGCCTTCGATATCCCGGGTCCGCGGCCGGTAGAATCCGGTTGATGAGACCTTCGCACATCGCCGCCATCCTCGATCGCGAGTTCGCCGCCGCCAGCGCCGGATCGCACACGCCCGTGATGCTCTGGGGCCCGCCGGGCGTGGGCAAGAGCGAGATCGTGCGCGACATCGCGGTTCGTGCCGACGTCGGGTTGATCGATCTGCGCCTGTCCCAGCTCGAACCGACGGATCTGCGTGGCATCCCTTTTCGCGATGGCAATCGCGTGGAGTGGTCGGTACCGGCGATGCTGCCGGACGCGATGCGTCATGGATTGCGCGGCATCCTGTTCCTGGACGAGATCAATGCAGCCGCGCCGACCGTGACCGCCGCGGCGTACCAGTTGATCCTCGACCGACGGCTCGGCGATTATGCAGTGCCGCAGGGCTGGGCGATCTTCGCCGCCGGCAACCGTCAGGGCGATCGCGGAGTGACCTACGCGATGCCCGCACCGCTGGCCAACCGCTTCACGCACTACGAGGTCGAACCGTACCTCGATGACTGGGTCGCCTGGGCGCACATCCATGGCGTCGATGCCCGCATCATCGCTTTCCTGCGGTTCCGGCCGGAGCTGCTGTTCGATTTCGATCCGGCCCGCACGCCGATCGCCTTCCCTTCGCCGCGAACCTGGGTCTACGCGCACCGCGCACTGGAGAAATTCGGTGCGCACCCGGACCTGCTGCTCGATGGGTTGCAGGCCTGCGTCGGCAAGGCCGCGGGCGCGGAGCTGAAGGCGTTCGTCGACCACATGGATCGTCTGCCCGACGTGGACGCGATCGTGCGCGGCGAAACGCAGCGGATGCCGGAAACGGTGGATCTTCAGTACGGTGTCGCTTCCGCACTCGTGCGTCGGGCCCTGCGCGCGAATCGCGCGGCCGAGGCGAAGGCCGTCTACGGTCATATCCTGCGTTATGCCCGGCGCTTCCCGCAGCGCGAGATGGGCGTGATGCTGGTGACGGACATGCAGCGTTGCGTGGGACGTCCGCTGATCGACGTGCCCGAGTTCGGCGAATGGGCCGACAGCATCGGCGAGCTGGTGCTGTTCGAGCGCAACTTGCCCTGAGCGACGTGTCGGAGCTGCAGGCCCGCGCGTTCACCAAGCTCGCGGCCGCGCGTGCCCGGCTGGTGCTGGAAAAACCGTTCATCGGCTCGTTGTCACTCCATCTCGCGTTCCGGACCGCCGATCCCGAGTGGTGCGAGACGCTGGCCACGGATGCACGGCACGTGCATTTCAATCCGGACTTCGTCGATCGCGTGCCCTTCGGCGACTTGCAGTTCTGGCTCGCCCACGAGGCATTGCATTGCGCACTCGGCCATTTCGCCCGCAGGGCCCACCGCGTGAAGCGCCGGTGGGACGTCGCCTGCGACCATGCGGTCAATCACATGCTGCGCGACGACGGCTTCGCCCCGCCACCGGAAGCGCTGCTGGAGCCGATGTTCCGGGGTCTGTCGGCGGAGGAGATCTACCCGCTCGTTCCCGAAGACACGGCCGAGCGGAGTTTCGATCGGCATGCCTTCGAACGCGATGACGCGAGCGGCGGGCTGCCGGGTTACCTGGGAGAGCAGCGGCAGCGCGAGGCCGAGCGCGCTCGTGTTTCGTCGCCGACCGCAGGTGAGGGAGGGCTGCCGCCCACCGAGGCCGCCGAGGACGGCTGGGACGATGCGGGATCCGAAGGGCGGCGGCATCGCCCCGACGGCAGCTACGACATCCGTATCGAAGGCATGGGCGATCCGCTCGCGCTCGAACAATTGTGGAAGAGCCGCCTGGCTGCAGCGGCGCAGGCGGCGCGAGAAGCGGGACGGCTGGGGGAATCCTGGCAGCGTCGCATCGAACGATTGATCGAACCCGTGCTCCCGTGGAGAGCGCTTCTCGCGAGATACGTTTACGCCGCCGCGCAGGAGGATTTCACGTTCCAGCGCCCGTCGCGACGCGATGGACCGGCGATCCTGCCGCGGCTCGCGAAGGGATCGGTCCGCCTCGTCGCGGTGCTCGACACGAGCGGCTCGATCACCGAACAGGAATTGGCCGAGTTCGCGTCCGAGCTGGACGCCCTGAAGGCGCAGGTCAACGCGCATCTCACGGTCCACGCGTGCGATGAACGTCTCGCGCCGGAAGGGCCGTGGAGCTTCAGTGCGTGGGAGCCGGTGATGTTGCCGGGCGAACTATCCGGCGGAGGCGGAACCCGCTTCACACCGGTGTTCGAGTGGGTCGAGCGGGAAGCCGTCACGCCCGATCTGCTGATCTATTTCACGGACGCGCAGGGGGAGTTCCCCGAATCGCCGCCGACCTATCCGGTGCTCTGGCTGGTCAAGGGGCGCGGTGAGGTGCCGTTCGGGGAGCGGGTGCAACTGGGCTGAGCGCCGTCACCCGTTGGTGTGCCCCCGGTTGCGACGGAGTGAGGCCGCGAACTGGCGATCGTGCAGTAAGGTAACCTCGTCAGGGTCGTTCCGAGACAGGCGCCCCGGAACCTACCCGAAAGGACTGTCCGCCGGCGCATTTCGCTCACGAGTTGCCCTTTCGTCCAATTGACGCCAGGCATCCTGTCGACGAGCCTCTACTGCCTGATGCGGCATGTCGATACGGCGCATCGGATTGCGGAGGCGCCCCATGAAAACTCGAATCGAAACGGCACCACGTTCGGCGGCGTGCAGCAGATGGCTGGCGGGAATCGGACCGGTTACTGCGATCGGCGCGGTGGTGGCGCTGTTCGCGTTGGCAGACGCGACCGCGGCCGCCGCGGAACTCGTTCCCGATCCGGACGCCGACGCCAAGTACGCACTGATCGAGAAGTCGATCTTCCTGTACGCCGACAGTCCCTACACGATCGCTGGAGCGCTCGCCAAGAACGAGGTCGCGGGTCTGTCCGTGGTTCTGATCCATGACGGGAAACCGGCGCTGCATCGGACCTACGGTCTGCGCGTCAAGAAGAAGGACCTGAAGACCAACGCCGATACCCTCTACCAATGTGCGTCGACGAGCAAGATGGTGGCATCGCTCGGCGTCGTCACGGCCGCACGCCAGGGCAAGCTGCAGCTCGACCAACCGATAACAGAGTTCAACAAGGCGCACCCCGACGCACTGCTCACGGAATGGGTCGGCAAGTACTTCAAGGACGATACCGCGGCGTGGGCGAAGGACGTCACGCTGCGACGGCTGCTCAGCCACACGGCCGGACTCAGCGTGCACGGCATCTCCGCCGCGCCCTGGTTACCGTCGAATGATCCGCTGGAGAGCATTCTCTTCGGCAAGAGCATCTTCAAGGAGGCAGTCAAGCCGATTCACGAACCCGGGACGATGTACGACTACTCGGGCGGCGGCTACGTCGTGGCCGAAACGTGGCTGGAAACTGCGACCGGGAGGAAGTTCAAGGACTACCTGAAACAGAACGTGCTCGATCCGCTGGGCATGACGCGGAGCACGTTCGAGACGGCGAGCGAGGACACGCCCAATCTCGCGTGGGGTTGCAGCCGCGGGGTGTGCCTGTACAACGTGCGCACCCTGGACGTGAAGGCGGCGGGAGGTCTCATCTGCCACCCCGTGGACTATGCCCGGTTGGTCGCGCTGATGATGAACATGGGCAAGGACTATCTGCCCGGGAGCGTCGGCGTGCAACGTATTCCTGCCGACGACGTGGTGACCATGCTCACGCCGAGCAAGCACAAGAGCACCGGCAATCCGATTCCCTCGGGCAGCGAGTGGTACGGGCTCGGCGTAGGACTCCGGGACGAAGTCGGTGCCGACGGTCTCACGACCCGGTTCGATCACGGCGGATCGCACCAAGGATTCGCGATCGAGTTCTATGCGGATCGCAACGTGAACGCGGGGATCATCGTCCTGGTCAATGGCGACGGCGAATGGTGGCGGCAGAAAGAGAAATACGGCGGACATACGATGGCGGACGCCGTAGTGACGGCGTTCAAGGTTGCCTACGGGATCCTCAAATCATCCGGACCGCTCGTACCCCGATGCAGCGGCGACGGTGGCTGCGGTACGGGCGAATACTGCAACGCCGGCATCGACACCAAGCGCAACGAATGCGTACCGCTCAAGGCGGACAACGCCGCCTGCGACCTCGTCAATGGTGCCCGGCAATGCACGTCCGGCCGCTGCAAGGCAGGGCGCTGCTACACGCTGGACTCCGTGGCGATGGGTGGCACTTGCTATGTGAACGACGCTTGCAAGGAAGGCAAGTGCAGCGCGGTCGACGGCTTCAAGGGTACCTGCGTGTGCAAGGAAGACACCGACTGCGACCCGGGCAGATGGTGCAACGCCGGTACCGATTTGGCGAAGAACACGTGCCAGGCGCTCAAGAACGACAACGAGACGTGCGATATCGCCGGCGGGGGACACCAGTGCAAGAGCGGGCGCTGCAAGGTGTCGCGCTGCTACACGCCCGGTTCGGTCGCGATGGGCGGCACGTGCTATGTGGATGACGCCTGCAAGGAGGGCAAGTGCAGTTCCGTCGACGGGACCAAGGGCACGTGCGTGTGCAAGACCGATTCGGATTGCGATTCGGACCAATGGTGCAACGCCGGGGCCGACACCACGAAGAACGTGTGCCTTGCGCTGAAGAACGACAACGACACCTGCGATCTGGCGGGCGGGGGTCACCAATGCAAGAGCGGGCAGTGCCGGTTCTCGCGTTGCTACACGCCCAACTCGGTGGCGATGGGCGGCACGTGCTACATGGATGACGCGTGCAAGGTGGGCAAGTGCAGCGCGGTCGACGGGGCGAAAGGCACGTGCGTGTGTCAGGAGGACACCGACTGCAGTAGCAGCCAGTGGTGCGATGGTGGTGCCGACGCCAAGGTCAACGTCTGCCGGGGGAAGCTCGACAAGGGCGAGACGTGCGGCAAACCGCTGTCGCTAGGCAACGATCACAAGTGCAAGTCGGGTGAGTGCTCGGGAGCGCCGTTCTACAAATGCAAGTAGCGGGCTTTTCTTGCGCCGACGGGGAAGCTATCTCCATGTCCCAGGTCGGCGACATGCCCTTTCGGACAATTGACGGCGAGTAGACGCGAGACCATCCTCCGCGCATCCAGATCCACCGAGGAGAACATCATGCGTCCCATCGATTTCCTGCGGATTGCTCTCATGGTGTCTGGGGTATTCGTGCAGGCGGTGGCGGCGCTGGCACTGCCCTTCGATGCCACGTCGGGCATCGAAGCGAGAGGCAGGGCCGATGTCGACGGGTTCGGTTCGGCACCGTCGCTATCGAACCTGACCGAGACCGAGGCCACGCAGCCCTTCAGCCGTTCGGTCGTCAGCGTCACCGATTCCGACGCCGGCTTGTTCGAGTACTTCGCATCCGCCGACATCGGCACTCTCGCCCTCAGGGCATCGGCGACGCTTACCAACAGCGGTCCGACCGACTTCTTCGGGTCTGGCACGGCGATCCTGCAGGCGGTGGCCGAACTCCGGGACATCGTCACGCTGACGACCACCCGGACCGATCCCTTCGACGTCACGCTTCAGCTGGTCGTGAACGGCAGCCTCGCGGGCGGCGCAGGGAGCCAGATCAGCGCCAACAGCGTCATCACGCTGGGTGCCGAGGGGCAGCTCAACACCACCGATGCGGCGCGCTATGCCACGATCGGGCAGATCCAGGACACCTTGTCCGTCACGAAGACGGTCTCGGGTTCCATAGTCTTGCTGGAGATCGACGCCCTGCTGTCCACGACCGTCTTGGGCGTGGCGGCCGGCGATACCGTCTCGGGCCAGCTCGCCAACACCGCTTTCCTGTCGCTCATCCTGCCATCCGATGTGACCATCACGGCGTCGGACTCGGGCACGTTCGGGGTGCCGATCCCGATCCCCGAACCGTCGACCGTGCTGTTGTCGGGGCTCGGACTGCTGTTGATACTGGGAGTCGCACGGCGGCATGGCCGCTGAGGTCCTGACTCGCCGTCAGCACGAGCGTTCAGCGGCCGCGGCGCTTTTTCGCGGCCGTACTGGCGCGCTGCGTTTGCGCTTGTCCGGTTGAAGTCTCGTCTTCGACCGATGACGACGGCGCGAGCGGAATAAGACTCTGCTTGAGCGTTCGCAACACGAAGCTCGACCGGCTGTGGCGGATGCCGGGAATGCGATACAGCTTCTGCCGCAGCAGCCGTTCGTAGTCGCGCGTGTCGCGCACCGCGATGCGGATGTAGTAGTCGTAGTCGCCCGAGATCAGATAGGCCTCGATCACCTCGGGGATCTCTTCGAGCATCCGGCCGAACTCGACCAGGGTCTCGTCGTTGTGACTTTCCAGTGTGACCTGGACGATCACGGTCTCGGCGAATCCGACCGCCGCAGGGTCGATGCGTACCGTGTAGCCCTGGATGACGCCTTCGCTCTCCATCTTCTTGATGCGCGTCCAGCACGGCGTGGTGGACAGCCCGACGGCGGTGCTGATGTCGTGCAGGCTCGCGCGGGCGTCCCGTTGCAGGACGGAAAGGATAGCCAGGTCGAATTTGTCGGCTTTCATTCTTATATTCCTTGATAAACAGAAAAATATTCTACACTGAGCCGATTTATCCAGAAAGATCGGAAGCCTTTTCCGCGGTGGTGCCGCTAGCATTCGTCCCATGAACGACCGCGTCTCTTCCGCTTCCGTACTGGCCCCCCTGGGGGTGCCCGGCCCGTCCCGCAACGGTGCGCAGGCGCTCATCGACGCGCTCGTCGAGGCCGGAGTGGAAGTCGTGTTCGGCTATCCGGGTGGGGCGGTGCTACCGGTCTACGACGCGTTGCACGGCGAACAGCGCCTTCGCCACGTGCTGGTCCGCCATGAGCAGGCTGCCGTTCACGCTGCCGAGGGGTACGCGCGGAGCACGGGCAAGCCGGGTGTCGTGCTGGTCACCTCAGGTCCGGGCATGAGCAACACGACCACCGGGTTGCTGGATGCGCTGTGCGACTCCGTGCCGGTGGTGTGCATCAGCGGCCAGGTGGCCACAGCGCTGATCGGTACCGATGCCTTTCAGGAATGCGATGCCCTGGGCATCTCGCGATCCGTCACGAAATGGAACACGCAGCTCCGGGCGGCCGGCGACGTGCGCGCCACCGTGCTCAAGGCCTTCTCGGTGGCGACCTCGGGCCGACCCGGGCCGGTACTGATCGACTTCCCGAAGGATGTCCAGCTCGCGCCGGTGCCGCAATGCGACCAGGCTGCCGTGCCGGACGAGACGAAGCTCACCAACCATTCGCCGCTGCCGCGCGGCAACCTGCGCAAGGCGGCTGCCATGATCCGAGCCGCCAGGCGGCCGGTGTTCTACGGTGGCGGAGGGCTGATCAATTCCGGTGCGGCCGCCTGCGAAGCCTTCACGAGGCTGGTGCGGGAGACCGGTGCGCCGTGCACCCTCACGCTGATGGGGCTGGGCGCATTTCCGGCGTCCGACGACCAGTTCCTCGGCATGCTCGGCATGCATGGCACGCTGGAGGCCAACCTCGCGATGCACGAGGCCGATCTCGTGATCTGCGTCGGTGCGCGTTTCGATGATCGCGTCACGGGGCGTCTCGCGGACTTCTGTCCGAACGCCCGGAAGATCCATTTCGACATCGACCCGTCGTCCATCAACAAGATCGTGAAGGTCGACGTGCCGCTGGTCGGCGATTGCGGGCGATTGCTCGAGGGCTTGCTGCAGGAGTTGGCACGGCTGCCAGCCGAGGCGAGCGGACTGGACGACTGGTGGGCGCGGATCGAGGGCTGGCGCGCTGCCGATTCTCTCGCGTTCGAGGCGCGATCCGACTGCATCGTGCCGCAGCAGTTGATGCGCACGCTCGGTGAAGCCCTGGGTGGCCGCGACGCGATCGTGTCTACCGACGTCGGCCAGCACCAGATGTGGGCAGCGCAGCATCTCGCCTTCGAGCGGCCGAACCGGTGGCTCACGTCGGGCGGTGCCGGCACGATGGGCTACGGATTGCCTGCCGCCATCGGCGCGCAGATCGCGCACCCGGACAAGACGGTCGTGTGCGTGAGCGGGGATGCGTCCGTGCTCATGAACATCCAGGAGCTTTCTACTGCGACGCAGCATGGCACGCCGGTGAAGGTCGTGCTCTGCAACAACGGCTACATGGGCATGGTGCGGCAGTGGCAGGAACTCAATCACGGCGGGCGCCTGTCTCACAGTTACACCGAGGCGCTGCCCGATTTCGTGGCGCTCGCCCGGGCCTTCGGCTGGGGTTCGGAGCGCGTCACCGATCCCGCGGAACTCGACGCGGCGCTCGCCCGTTGCCTCGCCTCGGAAGGCCCTTTCTTTCTCGACGTGGCCGTGGCTCCGGTGGAGAATTGCTTCCCCATGATCCCGTCCGGCTGCGGCCACCACGAGGTCATGCTCGACGCGCAGACCCGATGGCAGGAACCGTCGCATTGAAATCGCGGTAACGACGGTTCGCGAACCCACCGGTTCGCGCGCCGTGCAGGGGCACCGCCACACCCACGGCGGATCGTCTCAAGGTAGATCCCACAGGAGCGAACCATGCAGGCCGTCACGCTGGACGACAAGTACGTCGCCGATTCGAACCGCATCTATCTCACCGGCATCCAGGCACTGGTGCGCCTCGCCCTCGTGCAGCGGCGCCGCGACGTCGCCGCCGGGCTCAACACCGCGGGTTTCATTTCCGGCTATCGGGGCTCGCCGCTAGGCGGGCTCGACGAGGCGCTGTGGAAGGCGAAGAAACATCTGGAAGCGCATCACGTGCGCTTCCAGCCGGGTGTGAACGAGGAACTCGCCGCGACCGCCGTGTGGGGTTCGCAGCAGGTGCACCTGATCGGCGAATCGAAGTACGACGGCGTGTTCGCGCTCTGGTACGGCAAGGGGCCGGGGGTGGACCGCTGCGGCGACGTCTTCAAGCACATGAACTTCCAGGGCACGTCGAAGCATGGCGGCGTGCTGCTGGTGGCCGGGGACGATCACGGGGCGTACTCCTCGACCCTGCCACATCAGAGCGACCATCTGTTCTCGGCCTCGATGATCCCGGTGCTGTATCCGTGCAACGTGCAGGAATACCTGGAGCTCGGTCTGCACGGCTGGGCGATGTCGCGCTTCTCGGGCTGCGCCGTGGGCTTCAAGGCGCTGGCCGACACGGTGGAATCGTCGGCCTCCATCGAGGCCGATCCGTACCAGCTGCAGACGATCATTCCGGCGGATTTCGTCATGCCCGAGGGGGGTCTCAACGGTCGGCGCTCGCTCGACCTGCTCGGCATCCAGGCGCGCAAGCAGGAAGCGCTGATGCAGGATTACAAGATCTATGCGGCGATGGCGTACTCGCGCGCGAATCGCCTGAACCGCACGATGATCGACAGCCCGAACGCTCGGCTGGGCATCGTGGCCTCCGGCAAGTCCTACATGGACGTACTCGAAGCGCTCGAGGAACTCGGCATCGACGAGCAGCGCGCAGCCGAGATCGGCATACGCCTGTTCAAGGTGTCGATGCCCTGGCCGCTGGAGCCCGAGGGCATCCGCGAATTCTCGCGCGGCCTCGAGGAAATCCTCGTGGTGGAAGAGAAGCGGCAGATGGTCGAGTACCAGTTGAAGGAACAGCTCTACAACTGGCGCTCCGACGTACGGCCGCGAGTCATCGGCAAATTCGACGAGAAGGGGGAGTGGGTCGCGCCGCGCGGGGAGTGGTTGCTCCCCGCGACGGCCGATTTTTCCATCGCGCAGATCGCGCGTGTCATCGCAGGCCGGGTCGCGCGCTTTCACGACAGCGACCTGATCCGTGCGCGGCTGGCTTTCCTGGAAGCGAAGGAAGCCGTGTTGCGCAAGACGGTGGATACGCCAGTGCGTCCGCCCTGGTACTGCTCGGGCTGTCCGCACAACACGTCGACCAAGGTGCCCGAAGGCAGCCTGGCGCTGGCGGGCATCGGCTGCCACGTGATGGCGACCGCGATCTATCCGGAGCACAACCGCACCACCACGCAGATGGGTGGCGAAGGCACGCCCTGGATCGGGCAGGCGCCGTTCTCCAAACGCGAACACGTCTTCGCCAACCTGGGTGACGGCACGTACTTCCATTCCGGCCTCCTGGCGATTCGCGCGTGCATAGCCGCCGGGGTGAACATCACCTACAAGATTCTCTACAACGATGCGGTCGCGATGACTGGCGGCCAACCCGTGGACGGCACGATCACGGTGCCGATGATCGCGGCGCAGATGGTGGCGGAAGGCGTCGGTCGCATCGCGCTGGTGTCGGAAGACATCACCCGTTACGAAGATCGCTCCAAGCTTCCACCCTCCGTGACGGTGCACGATCGCAGCGAGATGGAAGAGGTGCAGAAGGCGCTGCGCGAGCACAAAGGCGCGTCGGTGCTGATCTACGACCAGACCTGTGCGGCCGAGAAGCGTCGCCGCCGCAAGAAGAAGGAACTGCCGACCCCGACCGAGCGCCTGTTCATCAACGAAGCGGTGTGCGAAGGCTGCGGCGATTGCGGGGTGCAATCCAACTGCACGTCGCTCCTGCCGGTGGAAACCGAGTTCGGCCGCAAGCGCATGATCGACCAGTCTTCCTGCAACCAGGACTATTCCTGCGTGAAGGGCTTCTGTCCGAGCTTCGTCACCGTCGATGGCGGCGCGGTGCGCAAGTCGAAGGCCGCGAAAACGGCGAAGACGGAAGACTTCGGCGCGCTGCCCGACCCGGTGGTGGCCGACCCGGGCGATGGCACGTATGACATCCTCATCACTGGTATCGGCGGCACGGGCGTCATCACGATCGGCGCGCTGCTCGGCATGGCCGGCCACCTGGAGGGCAAGGGCGTTTCGGTGCTCGACATGACCGGGATGTCGCAGAAGAACGGAGCGGTGACGTCGCACGTACGCGTCGCGCGTCAGCCCGGCCGCATCCGCGCCCAGCGTATTGCCACCGGCGAGGCGGATCTGATCCTGGGATGCGACATGCTGACGGCTGGCGCCCAGGATGCCATCTCGAAGACGCGGCCCGGGGTTACCGCGGCGCTGATCAACTCGCACGAACAGCCGCCCGGCCAGTTCGCGCAGCAGCCCGACTGGCAGTTTCCGGCTGATGGGATTCGCGCCCTCATCGACGAGGCCGTGGGGGGCAAGTCGACCTTCATCGATGCCACCAAGCTCGCCACTGCGCTGCTGGGCGATTCCATCGCGACCAACCTGTTCATGCTGGGTTTCGCGTTCCAGCGTGGACTCATCCCGGTGGGCGAGGCCGCGCTGACGCGCGCCATCGAGTTGAACGCGGTCGCGGTGGAGGCGAACAAGCAGGCATTCCTGTGGGGCCGCCGCGCGGCTGTCGACCTGGCCGCGGTGGAGCGCATCGCGCTTCCGCCGAAGCCAGTGGTGGTGCAGATGCCGGAGAATGTGGACTCCCTCGTCCGCCGGCGTGTGGCGTTCCTGACCGAGTATCAGAACGCCGGCTATGCCCAGGAGTACGCGGACTACGTGGCCAAGGTCAAGGAGGTGGAGGCGCGCGTGACCGGCAAGGAGTCGATCGCCAAGGCCGTGGCCAAGTATCTCTTCAAGCTGATGGCGTACAAGGACGAGTACGAGGTCGCCCGGCTGTACACGACCGGCGAATTCGAGCAGCGCCTGAAGGCCCAGTTCGAAGGTGATTTCTCGGTGAGCTTCAACCTGGCCCCGCCGCTCTTCTCGAAGCGGGATGCCAAAGGGCATCTCGTCAAGGCGAAGTACGGCTCCTGGACCTGGAAGGCGTTCGGCCTGCTCGCGAAGCTGCGTTTCCTGCGCGGCACCGCGTGGGACGTCTTCGGCAAGACCGAGGAGCGCAAAGTCGAACGGGCGCTCATCGGTGATTACCGGGCATCCCTGGATGCAGCACTGGCGCGGCTCTCGGTGGATAATGCCGGACGCGTGCTCGAGTTGGCCAGCCTGCCGGAACAGATCCGCGGCTATGGCCATGTGAAGCAGGATCACCTCGAAAAGACGAGAACCCGTTGGCGAGCGCTGGATGCAGAGTTGGGCGGCACCAAGACCGCCGCCTCGAACCAGCAAGCTGCCTGACAACCCAAGCCGCCGAGACTGCCATGACCGATCTCTCAGAAACGAAGAAGCTCGCCGAATACCGCCCAACGCAGAAGGTGCGGTTCGTCACCGCCGCGTCGCTCTTCGACGGCCACGATGCCTCCATCAACATCATGCGACGCATCCTGCAGAGCATGGGCGCGGAGGTCATTCACCTGGGCCACAACCGGTCGGTGGACGAGATCGTGACCGCCGCGCTCCAGGAGGATGTCCAGGGCATCGCCGTGAGCTCCTACCAGGGCGGCCACGTGGAGTTCTTCAAATACATGATCGACCTGCTGCGCGAACGTGGCGGCGATCGCATCAAGGTCTTCGGCGGCGGCGGCGGCGTGATCGTCGGCCCCGAGATCGAGGAACTGCACCAGTACGGCGTCACGCGCATCTTCTCGCCCGAGGATGGCCAGAAGCTCGGACTGATGGGCATGATCGGCTCCATGGTCGCGGCGTGCGACGTGGATCTCGCGCCCTTCGCACCTTCCAAGCTCGACGCGCTGAAGGACAAGGACGTCGGCAAGCGCTGGCGTGCGTTGTCCCAGACGATCACGGCACTCGAACTGGAGCGGACCGATTCGAAGCTGCGTGACGCCATGCGTGAAGCCGCGGCCAAGGCGAAGGTGCCGAGCATCGGGATCACCGGCACCGGCGGCGCGGGCAAGAGCTCGCTGACCGACGAACTGATTCGCCGCCTGCGGCTCGACCAGGACGACGCGTTGTCGATCGCCGTGATCTCCATCGATCCGTCGCGCCGCAAGAGCGGCGGGGCACTGCTCGGCGATCGCATCCGTATGAACGCGATCAATCCGTGGGGCAAAGGTCCGAAGGTCTACATGCGCTCCCTCGCCACGCGCGAGGCGGGCAGCGAGATCAGCCAGGCGCTGCCGGACGTGATCGCTGCTTGCAAGGTCGCCGGCTTCGACCTGATCCTGGTGGAGACTTCCGGGATCGGGCAGGGTGATGCCGCGATCGTGCCGCTCGTGGATGCGAGCCTCTATGTGATGACCCCCGAGTACGGCGCCGCGAGCCAGCTCGAGAAGATCGACATGCTCGACTTCGCCGATTTCGTGGCGATCAACAAGTTCGACCGCAAGGGCTCGCTCGATGCGTTGCGCGACGTGGCCAAGCAGGTCCAGCGCAACAAGGGCGACTTCGCCAAGCGTCCGGATGAAATGCCCGTGTTCGGGACGATGGCTGCGCGCTTCAACGACGATGGCGTCACGGCCCTGTATCAGGCGATATTGCCGAAGCTTCAGTCCCTCGGGCTGAAGACGGGCGAATCCAGGCTGCCGGCCGCGACTACGCGGCACTCGACGCATCAGACCCCGATCGTGCCTCCGTCGCGCGTGCGCTACCTGGCCGAGATCTCGGACGCCGTGCGCGGCTATCGCCGCCGGGGCCTGCAGCAGGCTCGCATCGCGAGGGAACGCCAGCAGTTGAGCGAGTCGAAGCGGATGTTGCAGTCCGGCGATGAAGCTACGGTCGCGCCCCTGGACGCCCTCATCACGGAACGCGAACACCGCCTCGACCCCTCATCGAAGAAACTCCTGTCCCTCTGGCCCGACATGCAGAAGGCCTACGGCGGCGACGAGTACGTGGTGAAGATTCGCGACAGGGAAATCCGCACCGCGATGACCACCACGTCGCTTTCGGGCACGAAGATCCGCAAGGTGGTGCTGCCGCGCTACGAGGATCACGGCGAAATCCTCAAGTGGTTGTGGATGGACAACGTTCCGGGTTCCTTTCCGTTCACCGCCGGGGTATTCGCCTTCAAGCGCGAAGGCGAGGATCCGACGCGCATGTTTGCGGGCGAGGGCGATGCCTTCCGCACCAACCGCCGCTTCAAGATGGTGTCGCAAGGCATGCCGGCCAAGCGGCTGTCCACTGCCTTCGACTCCGTCACGCTCTATGGCAACGACCCCGCCGTGCGGCCCGACATCTACGGCAAGGTGGGCAATTCTGGCGTGTCCATCGCGACGCTGGAGGACATGAAGGTGCTCTATTCGGGCTTCGATCTCACGGCGCCGAACACTTCGGTGTCGATGACCATCAACGGCCCGGCACCTAGCATCCTGGCGATGTTCATGAACACGGCCATCGACCAGAACATCGACAAGTTCAAGTCCGACAACGGCCGCGAACCCACCGACGACGAAGCCCAGAAGATCCGCACCTGGGTCTTGGAGAACGTGCGCGGCACCGTGCAGGCCGACATCCTGAAGGAAGACCAGGGGCAGAACACCTGCATCTTCTCCACCGAGTTCTCGCTCAAGGTGATGGGCGACATCCAGGAGTGGTTCGTCCATCACGACGTGCGCAACTTCTACTCGGTGTCGATCTCCGGCTATCACATCGCAGAAGCCGGCGCGAACCCGATCAGCCAGCTCGCCTTCACGCTCTCGAACGGCTTCACGTTCGTGGAGGCGTACCTCGCGCGCGGCATGCACATCGACGATTTCGCCCAGAACCTGTCGTTCTTCTTCAGCAACGGCATGGATCCGGAGTACACGGTGCTGGGGCGCGTCGCACGGCGTATCTGGTCCGTGGCCATGCGCGACAAGTACGGCGCGAACGAGCGCAGCCAGAAGCTCAAGTACCACTGCCAGACATCGGGTCGGTCGCTGCACGCGCAGGAGATCGCCTTCAACGACATCCGCACCACGCTGCAGGCGTTGATAGCCACCTACGACAACGCCAATTCACTGCACACGAATGCCTACGACGAGGCGATCACCACGCCGACGGAGGAATCCGTCCGCCGCGCCATGGCGATCCAGCTGGTCATCAATCGCGAATGGGGCCTCGCGAAGAACGAGAATCCGAACCAGGGCAGCTTCATCATCGACGAGCTGACCGATCTCGTGGAAGAGGCCGTGCTGAAGGAATTCGAAGCGATCAGCGAACGCGGCGGAGTGCTCGGTGCCATGGAGCTGGGGTATCAGCGCGGCAAGATCCAGGAAGAGTCACTGCACTACGAGCACCTGAAGCACACCGGCGAATACCCCATCATCGGCGTCAACACGTTCCGCAACCCGCACGGCGATGCCGTGCCGGAAAAGCTCGAGCTGGCGCGTTCCAGTGACGAGGAGAAGCAGTCGCAATTGAAGCGGGTAAAGGAATTCCATGCCGTGCACGCGCATGAATCGTCGGCGATGCTGGAACGCCTGAAGGCAGCGGTGATTCGCAACGACAACGTGTTCGCGGTACTGATGGATGCCGTGCGCTGCTGCTCGCTTGGTCAGATCACGAATGCGCTGTTCGAGGTGGGGGGGCAGTACCGCCGGAACATGTAGGGCCCGCCACTTGCTGCGCTGGCGGCCGCCGTGCCGTCGGCGGGCCTGGGCCGTGGAGTACGGACTGCGCGCGACCCGCATTGCCCGCGCTCTCGGACGATCGAGCGATCGTCGGAGGGAGCGGCCTGTACAAAAAGGAGAACAACAATGATTGCAGGCAGAATCTTTGCGGCTGCCGTGGGTGTGGTCCTGAGCCTGGCGGGCGGTGCCGATGCCGCCGACCCGCCCATTCGCATCGCCACCATCGAACCCCTGAGCGGGCCACCGGCAGCCGTCGGCAAATGGTGGACGAACCAGGCGCAGTTCGCCGTGGAGCAGTTGAACGCCGGCGGCGGTGTGCTCGGCGGTCGCAAGGTCGAACTCGTGCCGTTCGACAGCAAGTCGAGTCCGGCGGAGGCGCTGATCGTGCTCAAGGCCGCGACGGATCAGGGCATCCGTTTCGTGTTCGGCACGGCCGGGTCGCATGTGGCGCTCGCCTTGAGCGAGGCTATCGCCAAGCACAACGCGCGCAATCCCGATGCGCGGGTGCTGTTCCTCAACTATGGCGGCGTCGCTACGGAACTGACGAACGAACAGTGCAACTTCTGGCACTTCCGTTTCGAGGCCAATTCGGACATGAAGGCGGTGGGTCTGGTGCAGCAGGTCGTGGCGAGCAAGAGCGTCCGCAAGGCCTACCTGCTCAACCAGGACTACTCGTATGGCCAGGGAGTACGCAAGGTCGTGCGCGAACAGCTCGCGCAACGGCGGCCGGATATCGAAATCGTCGGTGACGATCTCATCCAGTTGCAGAAGACGAAGGACTTCGCCCCTTACGCCGCGAAGATCCGGGCTTCCGGTGCCGACACGGTCATCAGCAGCCTGTGGGGATCGGACCTGATACTGCTGATGCGTGCCAGCCACGATTCCGGACTCGGTACGCGCTTCTACGTGCTGAATGCCCACTTCATCGGAACGCCGGTCGCGGTCGCCGAATCCGGTGCGGATCGCCTCGTCAACGTCAATTCCTGGCATCCGAATGTGAGCGACGGCAGGCTGGTGCCGTACTACCTCGAGTTCAAGGGTAAGTACAAGGAAGAGTGGAACCACTTGCCGATCAAGGCGGCGGTGGAGATGTGGGCGCGGGCGATCGAATCGACGAAGTCCACCGACGCGGTGAAGATCGCCACTGCGCTCGAGACCATGCGCTACGACGCGGGAACAGGCCCGATGTGGATGCGTGCCGACGACCACCAGATCATGCAGCCGCTGTACGCCGCGGTATTCACCAAGGTGGGCCCGGGCGTGAAGTACGACGCCGAAGGCACGGGCTTCGGCTGGAAGACCGAAGGGCGGGTCGAGGCCGACGATTCCGCTCTGCCGCACCGCTGCAGGATGGAGCGACCCCGCTGATTCGGCGGAGACCCCTCAGGCAACGGTGAGGTTGGTCCGTTCCTTCACCACCGCGCCGCGGTCGTCGATCCAGGTCAGTTCGAGTTCCGCTGCAGTCGTCGCTCGCACGAAGAAGGACACATACGGATTGGTGGCGATCCCCGGATGGAAGTCGGCACGAAATACTTCGCGCCCGCCGTACGTGCAGGTGAATGTCGTGACGATGTGGCGCGGGATGGGCTTGCCGACGTAGTCCAGGCGAAAGCCGGAGTGGTGCGGGTGCTCGATCATCGCTTTCACCTCGATGATCTCGCCGCGCATTGCTTGAGCGGGAACGCGGATGAATGTCCGGGCCATGGTAGTCAGCCCCCGCAGGCCGTGAGCGACACTTCCACTTGCATCTCGTCGGACCACAGCGATTGGTCGCTCATGCGGGCGATGGCGATCACACGCTGGGCTTCGGCGAGGCGGATGCGCGTCGAGACCTGAGCGCGGCCGTTGTGCGGACCGAGATGGAACGCGGCCACGCGGGGCAGCGGATTGCGTTCCGCGAAGAGGTGAATTTCCGTAACGTGATCGGCCTCAGTCATCGGGCTTTCGACCGAGATCGTGGCGGGCACGATGGCACCGTCCTCGGCAATGATGGCGAGGTCCAGCTTGACGCGGCCGTGATGGATTTCAGTGTCGCCGAATGTCTCGCGTAATGCGAGAGCGAGGGATTCGGGAGTGGCGTGGGCGGTGCGGATAGGTACGATCGAAACGAACACAGCCGAAACCGCTGCCTGCAGGACTTGACGCCGGGAGACCTCGGCCTGACGTGGGTTATCGGTTCGCACGTGGATTCCTGGCCCCCATCCCGACCTTCCACCGGCATTGCCGGGGGAAGGGGTGTAAGGCGCGGAGGCGCCAGCGCATCGCTTGGTCAGGCGTAGCTGAATCCCGCATTCTTGAGCGGCAGCGAGCGGATGCGCTTGCCCGTTGCAGCGAAGAGCGCGTTGCCCAGTGCCGGCAGGACGGCAGCCATCGGCGGTTCGCCGACCCCGCCCCAGAAGCCGCCGCTGGGCATCAGGATCGCTTCCGTCTTCGGGGTATGGCGCAGCGTCAGCACCGGATAGTCCGAGAAGTTGGTCTGGACGACCTTGCCCTTGTCGATGGTGATCTCCTCCAGCATCGCCGCGCTCAACGCCCAGACGACGCCGCTCTCGATCTGCGCCTTCACCGCATCGGGGTGCACGATGTGGCCGGGGTCCAGCGCCACGATGACGCGCTTCACGTCGATCTCGGTACCGTCCTTCACCGAAAGCTCGATGGCCGCGGCCGAGTAGCTGCCGTAGGAATCCGCCACCGCAATGCCTCGGAAGATCCCCTTGGGTGCTGCCGAACCCCAGCCGACCGCCTTGGCCACCGCGTCCAGCACGGCGAGATCCTTCGGCTTCTTCTCGAGCATGCCGCGACGGAATTGATACGGATCCTTGCCGGCGGCGAGCGCAAGCTCGTCGATGAAGCCCTCGCGGAAATACGGGTTGTGAGTATGCGCAACCGCGCGCCACGGTCCGAGCAACACATGCGTGTTGCGCATGGCGTATTCCAGCGTGTAGTTGGGTACGCCGTACGGCGAGTCGATGAACACGCGCGTGCCGACCTGATCGATGCCGTCCTTCAGGAATTGCGTGAGCACCGCCGCGGCGATCGAAGGTTCGGACTGGCGGACGTGCCAGCCGATCCAGTTGCCGTCCTTGTCCAGTGCCCCACGCAGCTTGACGAGCGATGTCGGCCGATAGCGGCCCTGCGCCATGTCTTCCTCGCGCGACCACTGGAGGCGCACCGGCGTGCCCGGCATGGTCTGCGCGATCTTGATCGCCTGCTTCACGAACTCGTTGAACGCCGTGCGCCGGCCGAAGGCACCGCCCGCATGCATCTTGTGCAGGATCACCTTGTCGAGTGGTACGCCGGAAGCCTCCGAGGCGGCTGCAATGGATGCTTCTCCGTTTTGCGTGCCGACCCAGACTTCGATGCCGTCCGGCTTGATCAACGCCGTGGCGGTCTGCGGCTCCAGGGTGGCGTGATTCAGGAACGGTGCCGAATACTCCGCTTCCACGATCTTCGCGGCGCCCGCGAACGCCGTTGCGGTATCGCCATCCTTGCGGGCTACGGGCACGTCGGTGGCGTCGATGCCCGTCCGGAGGAACGCGCGGATCGACTCGCTCGTCACTTCGCCGTTGCCGGCGGGATCCCATTCCACCGGCAGGGCCTTGAGCGCCTGGTTCGCGCGCCACCAGTTGTCGGCGACCACCGCGACCCAGTCGTCGGCGGCGACGACGGCTTTCACGCCACGCATGCCCTCCACCTTGGACTTGTCGTAGGACTTCAGCTTGCCCCCGAAGACCGGACACTGGACGATGGACGCGTGCACGAGGCCCGGCAGGCGCACGTCGGCGGCGTAGATCTGCTTGCCGGTGGTCTTGTCGGGAATGTCGAAGCGGGGCGGCGAAGTGCCGAGCAGCTTCCAGTCCTTCGGGTCCTTGAGCTTGGGCTCCTTCGGTGCTTCGAGCTTGCCGGCCAAAGGCGCGACCTTGCCGTAAGTCGTGCTCTTGCCCGATGCCGCGTGCTTGATCACGCCCTTGCTCACGGTGAGTTCCGAGGCCGGCACGCCCCAGTCGTTCGCTGCCGCGGTCAACAGCATTTCGCGCGCAGCGGCGCCCGCTTCGCGCAGGTACTTGTGCGAATCGCGGATGGCCCGGCTGCCGCCGGTGGTCATCGGCCCGAAGATGCGGTTGCGGCGAACGTGCTCGTTGACGTCGGCGTACTCGGGGCTGACCTTGTTCCAGTCGCACTCGAGCTCTTCGGCGACCAGCATGGCGAGCCCGGTGAAGCTGCCCTGGCCGAGCTCGGAACGGGCGATCCGGATGATCACGGTCTCGTTCGGCTGGATCACGATCCAGTGGGTGATCTCCGGAGCGGCACCCTCGGCGGCCTGCGCCAACAAGGGCAGATGGACGCCCAGCATCAGTCCGCCCCCCAGGGCGGCGGAGGACACGATGAACTGGCGGCGGTTGTTGTCGATGGGAGTGGTCATGGCGGGCTCCTCACTTCATCGCGGCCGCGAGCTTCACGGCCTCGCGGATGCGAACGTACGTGCCGCAGCGGCAGATGTTGCTCATCGTCGTCTCGATGGATTCGTCGCTGGGCTTCTTGTCGGTGGCGATCAGCGCGGCGGCCGCCATGATCTGGCCGCTCTGGCAGTAACCGCACTGGGGCACCTGGAGCTGCACCCACGCCTTCTGCACCGGATGGGAGCCATCTTTCGACAGGCCCTCGATGGTGGTGATCTTCTTGCCGGCGACGGCGGACACGGGCAGCACACAGGTGCGCGTGGCCGCGCCGTCGATGTGCACCGTACAGGCGCCGCACAGGGCGATGCCGCAACCGTACTTGGTGCCGGTCAGGCCGAGCTCGTCACGCAGGACCCAGAGCAACGGCATTTCGGGTTCGACGTCGACGCTCACGGCGCGGCCGTTCACGGTGAACTGGATCATGGGGTCTCCTCCTCGGGAATGGGTGCAACTCGGACTTCATGGAATCGGGCAGAGTTCCTCGATTGTAACGAGGCCTGCTGCTGATGTTCGCAAGCTTTCAGGACGGGCCGGGGGCTCGCGAGCGCATGGGCACCAGCCGGATCGTGAGCGCGGTCAGGACGGCGAAGGCCACGTAGAGCGCGGAGAAGACCCATTCCGGCAGGTCGTAGTACAGGATCGTGTGCAGCCAGCGCGCCACGAACGAGCGCTCCGTCGTTTCGCCTCGCAGTGCATCCTCCCACTGCGTCAGCGGGCAGACCATGCCGATCAGGGATTCGATCGCGACGAAGGTGATGGCGGCCAGATGCAGGGATCGGAACGTGCGGTTACCGATCCAGCCCCACCCGGCGAAGTGCCCGGCCCAGATCAACGCGAAGCCCCCGACGACAAAGGCCACGAAGGCGAAGTGCACGACCAGTACGATATCCGCAGCCAACAGTCCCCTCCCTGGTCGCCTCGAGCCGGGTCGCGCGAGAATCCGCCATGGTACGACCTGATGCCTGCGAGCCGGCAGGTGGCACCCGCGACGGCTGTGGTGGCCGACATCGCACGTGCACGAGCTTTGATGGGCGCCCGGCATGAGAATCCCGATTGACGCCGGCGCCCGGGCCTGCCGATACTCCGGCCGTGCGACCGAGCGACCTTTCCCTCTCATCGGTGGTGTCGGCAACGAGACTGGCAGGTCTCGCGCTGCTGGGCGCCGTTGCGGCGCACGCAGCGCCGTTTCCAGAGCCGACCCAGGGAGACGTCGTGCTTCGCGATTTTCAGTTCGCCAGCGGCGAGGGGCTTCCCGTGCTGAAGGTGAATTACTTCACGTTGGGCACGCCTGTGCGAAATGCGGAAGGGCGCGTAACCAACGCGGTGTTGTTGTTGCACGGCACGAGCGGTAGCGGCGCTGCCTTCCTGGGCGCAGGTCTTGGCGGAGAGTTGTTCGGGGACGGCCAGCCGCTGGACGCGCGCCGTTGGTTCATCATCGCGCCGGACGGCATCGGACACGGCCGGTCGAGCAAGCCGAGCGATGGCTTGCGCGCGGAATTTCCGCGCTACGTCTACGCGGACATGGTCGAGGCGCAGCATCGACTGGTTACCGAGGTGCTCCACGTGGATCATTTGAGACTGGTCGTGGGGACGTCGATGGGTGGGATGCATGCCTGGATGTGGGCGGTCAGGTATCCGGAATTCATGGATGCCGTGCTGCCGATCGCCTGCCTGCCGGTCCAGATCGCCGGCCGCAATCGCATGGAACGGCGGCTGATCGTCGACGCGATCCGCAGCGATCCGCAATGGCGAGGCGGTGACTACGACGAGCAGCCCCAGTCGCTGGTGGCCGTGCTCAGGACCGTTGCGATCAGCGCGGGCAGCATGAAGCGCTACTACGAGGAAGCCACGACGCAGAAAGGCAGCGACCGCCTGCTCGACGGGATGGTGGAGCCGCGCCTGAAGAGCTCGGACGCCAACGACCTCCTCTACGCCTGGGACGCGTCTCGCGACTACGATCCGGCACCGCACCTCGGGCGCATCAGCGCAGCGGTCACGGCCGTGAACTTCGAGGACGACCAGCGCAACCCGCCCGAGCTCGGCATCATGGAGCGCGAGATCCGGCGAGTCGCAAAGGGGAAATACGTGCTGGTCCCCGCGAGCGAACGCACCCGAGGGCACGCGAGTCTCTCGGATGCGGGATTGTGGAAAGCCGAGCTGGAAGAATTGTTGGCGCGCTCTGCGCCGTGATCGGGTTGTAGACAGGCGCCAAGCCGGAAAAGTCGGTGATCGGTCGGAAGGCCGCACACCGATTGACGGAAGCGGCGAAGGCTGTAGATACTGGCGGTGCCGCCGCAGTCGCTTCCTTGCTGCGTAGCAGTCGCACCGCGCGAGGACGGATTCGCGGCCGGCAGACCATGACGAATCGAGTCCGGTCGTTGCAGGAACCGGGCGTCACCCGCGCGAACAACGTGGGAGCCGTAGCGGACGCCCGACCATGCGTTGTTACTGTCACTGTCGTTTTGCACGGGTCGCTTCGATCCCGATCAGTCCCCCTTGGACCGATGGATCGTTTGCTGCCGCAGTCGCAGGAGTGCGCGTCGAAGCCGGCGAATCGTCCGGCGGACCGCAGGGACTTCGCTTCTCGAGCGAAGTCTTGATGCACGAGCCGGGGCGGCCGACAGGCGTCGGCGCGCCAGGGGTATCGGCTCGGGTTTCCAACCGAAAAACCGTCCATGAGGAGAAAGCCGAGATGAAGGGGAAACTGAGGATCTTCGCAGCATCGCTGCTGGCAACCGCGCTGTGCACGACGTTTGCGCACGCCGAGAACAATCCGGTCGACGAGAAGTGGTGGCCGAGCGAGTTCGGCGCCGACGACGAAGCCGGAGGCACGAACTACATCACGCCGCAGAAGCGCATCGAGGCTGCCAAGCTGGTGAAGAAGGGCAAGATGGCGTTGCTCGGACACCCGTACAGCAACCACATGCCGCTCGTCCCGGGACGCACGTTCGCCCTGAGCATCCCGAGCGGTGGAACCACCACGCACGGACCGCTCAACTGGCCGGGCGACGGCTTCGACCAGACGTTCTACGACGAACTGGTCACGGCCGAGATCGGTCAGGTGGGTACGCAGTGGGACGGTCTCGCCCATCCGACCATCCGGGTGAAGGGCCAGGCGGGCTGGAAGGACGGCGACTACTTCTACAACCGCAACCTGTCGCAGGAAGTGGGGACGGCGCGCGGCTTCAAGAAACTCGGACCCGAGAAGGCGGGTGGCTTCTTCACCCGCGGCCTCCTGATCGACGTCGCCGCGCTCAAGGGCGTGAAGACGCTGCCGAAGGGCTACGCCATCACGCTCGCCGACTACAAGGCCGCGCTCGCCAAGCAGGGCGTTTCCGATGCGACGCAGGGTGACGTCGTGGTGTTCCGCACGGGCTGGAATGCCCTGTGGAAGACCAATCACCTCGGCCGCCCGGCCGGGGAGAAGGCGAAATCGGACGAGCAGTTGGCCAAGGACAACGCGGAGTTCGGATCCGGCGAGCCCGGTGTTTCTCCGGAAGTCTGCGACTACCTGGCATCGAAGAAGATCTCGATGATCGGTTCGGACACCTGGGGTCTCGAGCCCTATGACTTCGCCAACGGTGCGCCGGCCTCGTTCGCCTATTGCCACATGAATCTCATCGTTCGTCGCGGCATCTACAACTTCGAGAACCTGGACCTCGACGACCTGTCTGTCGACAAGGCCTACGAATTCCTGTTCTCGTGGGCGCCGCTCAAGCTGGTGGGAGCCACGGGCTCGCCGGGCAACCCGGTGGCGGCGTACTGATCTCGTCCATCGAATGAGGGAACGGGCGGGAAATCCCGCCCGTTCTCCGCCGTACGCTCTGCAGCCCTGCGCGGTCGCCGCTTACAGCGGCTTGCTCGGGTCGATCAGCGTGCGCCACATGTGCGCGGTCGCGCTGGCGTCGTTGCCCAGGCCTTCCTTCGGCTGGCGGAAGTGGCGGCCGATGATGTCGGTGAACGGTTCGACCGACCAGGTCGGGTTCTTCTCGAAGCTGTAATCGTCGAACAGCGTGATGTTGCGCGAGTGCATGTACCACTTGTGATTGCGCGCATGCTCGTGGGCTGCGGCGATGTACTCGGGCGGGCGATAGTCCTCGCCGAACATCTTGACGTACATCTGCGGATACTCGTAGCCGACCGACTCGTCCGCGAAATAGCGCAGCGCCTGGTGATAACGGATGGCCCAGGACACTTTCTCCGACACGTAGGGTTCGATCAGTTGCGCGCCCCACCAGCCGTGATCGGGGCGGCAGACCGCGAGGCCGACGTCGTGCAGCAGGCAGGCGAGCACGGTTTCCTCGTCCATGCCGGCCTTGAAGGCCTGCGCCGCACATTGCGTGCAATGCACGGCGGCAGCGATCGGCAGGCCGAATTTCGGCGTGTTGAGCCGCAGGTTGAAGATGTCGATCAGCGTCGGGCGCGCCGGCATGTTCGCTTCCGGCTCCGGCGGTCGGGTGCGCGCGAAGGCGGTGCCGATTTCCTGCAGCGTCTCGAGCCGTTCGTCGTTCATGGTGATTCCCCTCTGCAGAGCTGCCTCGCTTGTCAGGTTGCGATCGGCCGCGACGGATCCGCGCACCACTCGCTCCACGAGCCCGGATAGAGCTTCGAGCCTTTCAAGCCGGCGATCTCCATGGCGAGCAGGTTGTGAGCGGCGGTGATGCCGGAGCCGCACTGATGCACGATCTCGTGGGTTGGGTGCTGCCCCACGAGCGGATCGAACGCCGCTTTCAGTTCGGCGGCAGGCTTGTAGAAGCCGAAGGCATCGAGGTTGTCGCGAAACAGGCGATTGACCGCGCCGGGGATGTGGCCGCCGACCGGATCGATGGTTTCGTTCTGGCCGCGGAACCGGTCGGGCGCGCGGGCGTCGATCACCTGCATGTCCGGCTTGCCGAGATGCGCGAGCACCTGATCGACCGTGACGATGGAGTCCCCGGGCTTGGCGGAGAACGTCGTCGCTTTGGGCTTCGGCACCGCGTCGGTGACCGGGAAGCCGGCACGGACCCAGATGTCCCAGCCCCCGTCCAGCACTGCGACACGTTCGTGGCCGAGCCAGTGCTTCAGCATCCACCACAGCCGCGCCGCGTACATGCTGCCTCCGCTGTCGTAGCCGACGACCTGGGTCGTGTTCGACACGCCCTGGCTGCCAAGCCAGGCGATGAGCTTGTTGGCATAAGGAAGTGGATGGCGGCCGTTCTTGCCGGTAAGCGGACCGGCGAGATCGCGATCGACGCTCGCGAAGCGCGCGCCGGGAATGTGCGATTTCGCGTAGAGCTGCGCGCCGACGTCGGGCTTCATCAGGTCGTGGCGGCAGTCGAAGATCACGACGTCGGGATCGTCGAGCCGTTGCACCAGATCGGCGATGGAGATCAGCGTGGTGAAACTCTCGCCGGCCGCGGTGCTCGCAGGTGCATCGAGCCATTCCCGGGCCAGCGGTTCCTCGTCGAAGACGCGCACTTCGGCGTCGACCATCAGCCGCGTGAGCCACGCGAGCCAGACGGTCCATTGGTCGTCGGAGATCACGGCGACGCGCCGGAAATCGTGCGCGTGCTCGCGCACGAACTTCACGTCCTCCCAGGCCACGTCGAGCGTGTAGCGCAGCATGTCGCGCAGATCGACCAGCAGGTCGACCTGGCCCTGGACGCGCAGTGTCTCGAGTACTTCCTTCTCGAACTGGCGATAGTCCGCAACCGTGAACTCGCCGTAGATGCCGGCCGTGATGAGACGGCCTTCGTGCTGGATGGTGATCATGGTGGCCGCAGTGTATTGCGGAACGCCAGGCGAGCCAAGGCACGGAGCCTGGGCACTCGCGTGCAAGGGCGGTCACCATGACCGAGGCCCATCGAGCGTTCCGGGTGCTACGTCGGGCGACACTCGATGGGTACTCGGTGGGCTGCTCAGTTGTCGCCGCCCAGGGGCTCACGGGAGCATTGCATCTTCGCGTCACAGGTCCAGCGGATGTTGTTCGCTCCGACGCAGACCGTCAGCAGGTTGACGGGCGTACATCCGTTGGGGGTGCAGCAGTAGGTGCCGGCCTTCGCGCGGCCGGCGCCCGGAGCGCTGGTGAAGCCGCCGACGGTGGGTTTCGGTTGGCCAGGGGCGAAGTCGGCCGCGGAGACGGCCGGCAGGGTTGCGAGGCAGACGAAGGTCAATGCGACGGCGCGGGCAATGGCGATGGCTTTCATGATCGTTCTCCTGGGAGGGCGGACACGGGTCGTGTCCATCCGCTCAGTCGAACGACCGTGCGAACCGGTTCAAACAATTTACGTCTCGCGCCTCGTCCGGATTGTCGATCCTGGATCCTGGCGGGCCGCTCGCCTCGACACGCCCTGATACGCGTGCCGGGTCAGTAAGTCTCGATGTGCACCCGGCCGCTCGCCAGCAGCTTCGGCCACAGGGCGTCCCAGTCGAGCCCCTGCAGGCGCGCGGCGTCCCGGAACGCCTCCATCACGCCGCTCTCCATGCCCTTCAACCCGCAGACGTAGATGTAGCAGTTCTCGTCCGCGAGCATCGGTCCGACGCGGTCGGCGCGGGTCCGGATCAGATCCTGCACGTACTGCTTGGGTTGCCCGGGCACGCGGGAAAAGGCAAGGTTGATGTCGATGAAGTCCTTCGGCAATTTCATCAGCGGGCCGAAGTAGGGCAACTCGCCGGGTGCCCGTGCACCGAAGAACAGCAGCAGGTCGCCGTCCCCGGTCGCGCGGGTCCTGCGGCGGCGTTCGGTCATGGCGCGCATCGGGGCGGAGCCGGTGCCGGTACAGATCATCAGCAGCGAAGCGCCGGGATGATTCGGCATGAGGAAGCTCGCGCCGTAGGGCCCGACCACCCGGACGGTGTCGCCTTTCCTGAGGTCGCAGAGGTAATTGGAGCAGACGCCTCGCACCGGCACGCCGCCGTGATCTTCCTCGACGCGCTTCACCGTGATCGAGAGATTGTTGTAGTTCGGTCGCTCGCCGTCGCGCGGGCTCGCGACCGAGTACAGCCGCACGTAATGTGGCTTGCCGATCGCGTCGGTGCCCGGCGGGATGATCCCGATGGACTGTCCTTCGAGTACGGGGAACGCAGCACCGCCGAAATCGAGCACGAGGTGGCGGATGTCGCTCGAAGCGCCGTCTTCTGTCAGGCGGAAATTGCCGGCGACCGTGGCGGTGACCGGGCTGCGCGGCGTGAACAGGTTCACGTACGGCTTCTCTGCGGACCAGGGCGCGGTCACGGCTGTGCCGAGGCCGGCGGTGGCTTCGGCGGTCAGCCGTTGCACCTCTTCCGGTAGAGCGTCGTCGGTGGTCACCGCCGGTTCGGTCTGGGGCGGCAGCACGTCCCACGACAATTGCTCTGCCAGCGAGAAGGCCTTCGAGCGCGCTACGTTCCGCCAGTTGTCGATGGCACCGGTGGGGCAGGGCGGCACGCAGGCGTTGCAGCCGTTGCATACGTCGAACTTCACGACGTAGTTGCGCTCGTCGTGCGTGACCGCGTCGATGGGACAGGTCTCTTCGCACGTGTTGCAGCGGATGCAGATCTCCGGATCGATGACGTGCTGGAGCGCGAGATCGGGGGAGCTCATTGGCCTTGGCGTCCAACGACTGCCCCCTCCCTGACCCTCCCCCGGCAAAGCCGGGGGAGGGGACGTACACCCCTTCCCCCGGCTTTGCCGGGGGAAGGTTGGGATGGGGGCAACATGCAGCGCATGAGCGACAAGGTTGGAATGTGGACCATCAGTCCACTAGTTGAACCGCACATACTCGAAGTCGATCGGCTGCTTGTTGATCCCCATGGGCGGCGGGGCGATCCAGTTGGCGAACCTGCCGGACTCGACCACGCGACCCATCAGCGACTGCACGTACGCCTTGTCCTCGTCGGTGGGCAGCCAGGAACGCACGTTCGCATCCCATTCGCCCTGCGAGACGATGCGACCATCGGGTGCGACCTTCACACTCGAGAAAGTGCCGATCTGCCGATTGAACGCCTTGTGCGGAACGGTCAGCTGGAAGTCGACGCCGTTCTTCTGCATGACCTTGTTCCAGCGACCGACGCCGGCCACGGTGTCGCGGATGTAGTCGTCGCGCAATTTTTCGTTGAGCGCCTTGAGTGCCGGCGCTTCGCGCGTGACGATCTGCGTGCCGGACACCTCCAGCACCGGATAGGTCGCCTCCTTGAGGCTGTGATCGTCACCGAGCTTCGATTCCTCGAAGCGGCCCTTGATGCCGGTGCAGTAGAAGGTGGCGGCATTGGAAGACAGGTCGGCGCCGAACAGGTCGATGGTCACGCTGTAGTGGAAGTTGAGATAGCGCTGGATCGTCGGCAGGTCGATCACGCCGAGGCTGCGGAGTTTCGCCGGGTCGTCGGTCTTGTGCTGCGTCATCGTTTCGCAGGTGCGCTGGAGGATGCGCGCGATGCCGGATTCGCCCACGAACATGTGGTGCGCTTCCTCGGTCAGCATGAACTTCGTCGTGCGTGCGAGCGGATCGAATCCGGACTCGGCCAATGCGCAGAGCTGGAACTTGCCGTCGCGATCGGTGAAGAACGTGAACATGAAGAACGACAGCCAGTCGGGCGTTTGTTCATTGAACGCCCCGAGGATGCGCGGATGGTCCTGGTCGCCGGAGCGGCGCTCGAGCAGCGCCTCGGCTTCCTCGCGTCCGTCGCGGCCGAAGTGCCGGTGCAGCAGGTACACCATCGCCCACAGATGCCGGCCTTCCTCGACGTTGATCTGGAACAGGTTGCGCAGGTCGTAAAGCGAAGGCGCCGTGAGGCCGAGCTGCCGCTGCTGTTCCACCGAGGCGGGCTCGGTGTCGCCCTGGGTCACGATGATGCGCCGCAGATTCGCGCGGTACTCGCCCGGCACTTCCTGCCATGCGGGCTCGCCCTCGTGGTCGCCGAAGCCGATGCGGCGATCGGCCTCCGCCGGATTGAGGAAGATGCCCCAGCGATAGTCGGGCATCTTCACGTATCCGAAGTTCGCCCAGCCCGCGGGATCGACACTCACGGCGGTGCGCAGATACACGTCCATGGCGGCGGAACCGTCCGGGCCCATGTCACCCCACCAGTTGAGGAATTCCGGCTGCCAGTGCTCGAGCGCGCGCTGCAGTGTGCGGTCTTCGCTCAAGCCGACGTTGTTGGGGATCTTCTCGCTGTAGTCGATGTTCATGGGGTCTTCCTAGACGCGCTCGCGGTTGAATTGCGCCTTGTGGCCGGTGCCGTAGACCTTCAACGCGCCGAACTCCCCGACCGCATTGGGTCGGTTGAAGATCCAGTTCTGCCAGGCGGAGAGCCGCCCAAAGATGCGGGTGGCCATGGTCTCGCCACTGCCGAAACGGAGGTTCGCTTCCATGCCGGTGAGGGCGTCGGGCGAAAGGCTCGCACGCTCTTCCAGGGCGATGCGCAATTCGTCGGCCCAGTCGAGATCGTCCGGCGTCGCGGTGACCAGGCCGAGCGCCATTGCCTGCTCTGCGTCCAATCGGCGGCCGATGGTGTCTCGCACTGCCTCGATGGGGGCGGTTTCGCCGTAGAACCGGGCGGCGATGCGGGACACGCCATCGACACGCGGGTAGGTATCGAAGTTGAGCGCGGACAGCGTGATCGCGGGCGCCGCGGCCGCATCGCCGGCGCCATCGAGCATGTAGGTCCGATCTGCGGCCAGCGAGAGTTCGAAGAGGGTTCCGGCGAAACACGACCCCGGTTCGACGAGTGCGAACAAGGTGCGCGAGCTCGTCTCCAGCCGCGCGAGCGTCCGACGCAGCATGCCGAGGGTCTCGCGAACCAACCAATGGTCGCGATGTCGCGCAAGGGTCGCATCCACGGCCAGTACTTGTTCTGCTGAGCCTTCCGTCTGGAGCAGCCATGTGCCCAGTTCGAGATGATTGGTCCGCAGCATGAGGATCGCGTCGTCCAGTTCGCGAGCCATCGCAAGCGGCCACCAGTCGGCACCGCGGGCGATGATCCCGTCCGGATCTTCGGGTTCGATCTGTTCCGGGGCGCACACGATCAAGGTGGCCTGCCGCGTACGAGCATCCAGTCGGACTTCGACATGACGATAGCGATAGCCGTTGCCGTCGTCCAGTCGGGCCAACGGCGTGAGCGCGATGCCATGCGCTTCGGCCGGCCGGTCGCTCGTCGCGGCAAGTTCCAGGGCGCGCTCGGTGACGCGGGCCGCGAACTGCTGTGGCTTGACCACCTCGTCGACCAGCCGCCAGTCCTTCGCACGTTGGCCACGCACGCCCTCCGTGGTCGTGCAGAAGATGTCGGCGAGATCGCGCCGCACCTTGCGCTTGTCGGTGATGCGCGTGAGGCCGCCGGTGCCGGGCAGCACGCCGAGCAGCGGCACTTCGGGCAGGCTCACCGCCGACGAGCGATCGTCCACCAGGATGATCTCGTCGCAGGCGAGCGCGAGTTCGTAGCCGCCGCCCGCCGTGATGCCGTTGCACGCGGCGATGAACTTGAGCCCCGAGTGCGCGCTCGAATCCTCGATCCCGTTGCGCGTCTCGTTGGTGAACTTGCAGAAGTTCACCTTCCAGGAGTGCGACGACAGGCCGAGCATGAAGATGTTGGCGCCGGAACAGAACATCCGTTCCTTGGCGCTCGTGACGACGACGGTGCGTACTTCGGGATGCTCGAAGCGGATGCGCTGCAGGGCGTCGTGCAGTTCGATGTCGACGCCCAGGTCGTAGGAGTTGAGCTTCAGCTTGTAGCCGGGACGCAGGCCGCCGTCCTCGCGCACGTCCAGTGTGAGTCGCGCGAGCGGACCTTCGAAAGCGAGCCGCCAGTGCGCGTAGCGCGAGGGCTCGGTGCGGTAGTCGACGATGGGTGAGGCCGAGGAGTCGGTGGCGACGGCGAGAGTGGCGGTCATGAAGGGGTTCTCCCCGGAAAGGGTTGCATCGAAGTGGCGCGGCGCAGCGCCTCGAGGCTTTCGGCGGGCGATTGGCCCGAGGTGTCGACGATGACGTCGGCCTTGCGATACATCGGATCTCGCGCGATCAGGATGCGCTTGAGATCTTCCATCGCATCGTCGTGCCCGGCCATGGGGCGGAAATCCCCCTGAGCGAGCACGCGCGCCATGTGCTCTTCCGGGCTCGCCTTCACCCAGACGGTGCGACAGCTCCGCAGCAGCAGGTCGAAGGTGTCGCCCTCGGAGACGACGCCGCCGCCAAGGGACAGCACGGCCCGCTCGTGCTCGGCGAGCACGCGTTCCAGGCAGCGATGCTCGATGCGCCGATAGCCCGCCTGGCCGTAGAGGTCGAACACTTCGGCTGCAGGCAGTCCCGTTTCGCGTTCCACTTCGCGGTTGAGTTCCAGGAACGGGACGCCGAGCGACTCGGCGAGCGCGTTGCCGAGCGTGGATTTGCCCGCGCCCCGCAGGCCGATGAGTGCGACGCGCTGGCGCCGGGCGGCTTCCTGCTCGCCGAGTTCGTCGACCAGCCGCGCGACGATCTCTGCGCGCCGATGGGCGGGGATCCGTGCGAGCAGCGAGACGATCTTGCCTTGTTCCGGATCCGCGGAAGTGGCTGCCAGCAGTTCCGGCAGCGGCACATCGAGTGCGAGCGCGATCCGGCGCAACAGCAGGATCGAGATGTTGCCCTCGCCGGTTTCCAGCTGACCGAGGTAGCGCTCCGACACCTCGGCGGTGCGCGCGAGCAGCTTTCGCGTGATGCCGAGCCGCGCGCGCCGTTCGCGGACGCGATTGCCGACCGCGGCGAGGAATTCGGCGTCGCCGGCGACGAAATCGTCGGGGGGCGCGGGCGACTGCTCGGCGGTGGCTGGAAGGTTCATCTGCGCTTTGGCGGGAAGGAACAAGTTCGTGGGAACTCTAGTTCCGGCCGCTCGATTCAGCAAGCGATATGTTGCCTGTTGCGGAATCGATGGGTTGTTGCAGTGCCTCAAACTTGCCGGCAATCATGCTCAAGATCGTGGGTAAAATAATGTCAGGAAAGGAGTTATCGGCCGCCAAGCCATGACAGGCACTATAGTGCGTGTCGCCTCGGGTAGCCGCGATGACGGCTCGATCGGCCAAGAGACAGCCGCCGCACCTTCGGCATGAGCGCGACGCTGTACCGAGGCCACCCGGTCACGCTAGAGTTCACGTCCGCCGCGGTCGCCGGCGGCAAAGACACAATACGAATCGGGGAGGGGACAGCACTTGCCGCAGCTCAGCACCGCGGATCACGGATCGAGCCCGCCGCGGATCGCCATCCCGCGCGATTACAACGCCGCGTACGACCTGATCGAACGCAACCTGCGCGCGGGTCGGTCGGACAAACCGGTGTTCATCGACGATGCCGGGACGTACACCTACGGCGACCTGGCGAAGCGCGTGGATCGATTCGCCCACGGGTTGACCGCCCTCGGTGTCCGCATGGAAGAGCGCGTGATGCTGGCGCTGCACGACTCGATCGACTTTCCCACCGCCTTCCTCGGGTGCGTGAAGGCGGGCGTCGTGCCCGTGTGCGTGAACACGCTGCTCACCGCGAATGACTACGACTACATGCTGCGCGACAGCCGCGCGCGGATCCTGTTCGTTTCGGCGCCGTTGTTGCCGACGTTCGCGCCGCTGATCCCGCGCCACCCGACGCTCGCCCACGTCGTGGTGTCCGGTCTTGCGACCGACGGTCATCAGGCCTTCTCCGAATTGCTCTCGGGCCCGGACCGGCCCTTCGAGCCTGCGGCGACCACCTGCGACGATCCGTGTTTCTGGCTCTACTCGTCGGGCTCCACCGGAGCGCCGAAGGGCACGGTGCACGTGCATTCGAGCCTGATCGAGACGGCGGAGCTGTACGCGCGTCCGATCCTCGGACTGCGCGAAGACGACGTGCTGTTCTCCGCAGCCAAGCTGTTTTTCGCCTACGGACTCGGCAACAGCCTGACGTTCTCGCTCGCCCTCGGCGCCACGGCGATCCTGATGGCCGAGCGTCCGACTCCCGCTTCGGTGTTCGCGCGGCTGAAGCAGCATCGGCCGACGGTCTTCTACGGTGTTCCGACTCTCTACGCTGCGCTGCTCGCCAGTCCGGAAATTCCGGCGCGTGAAGAACTTCGCCTGCGTCGCTGCACTTCGGCGGGGGAGGCCTTGCCGGAGGAACTCGGCAAGCGCTGGTCGGCGCATTTCGGCGTGGACATCCTCGATGGCATCGGCAGCACCGAGATGCTGCACATCTTTCTCTCGAACCGGCCTGGCGACGTGCGCTATGGCACCACGGGCAAGCCGGTGCCCGGCTACGAGGTACGCATCGTCGACGACCATGGGGCGCCCGTGCTCATCGGCGAGCCGGGCGAGCTGCAGATCGCAGGTCCCACGAGTGCCGCGTTCTATTGGAACAACCGCGAGAAATCCCGCGCCACGTTCCAGGGGCCGTGGACACGCAGCGGCGACAAGTACGTGCAGGACCGCGACGGCTACTACGCCTACGCGGGCCGCAGCGACGACATGCTCAAGGTGAGCGGCATGTACGTCTCGCCGGTGGAGGTGGAATCGGCACTCATCACGCACGCCGCCGTGCTCGAAGCCGCCGTGGTGGGGCGCGAGGACGAGGACCGGCTGGTGAAACCCATGGCCTTCGTGGTCCTGAAATCGGGCCACGCGGTCTCGCCGGACCTCGCCGACGCGCTCAAGCTGCACGTGAAATCGCGGTTGGCACCTTTCAAGTATCCGCGCTGGATCGAGTTCGTGGACGAGTTGCCGAAGACCGCTACCGGCAAGATCCAGCGTTTCAGGCTGCGCGCGCGCGTCGCAACGCAGTGAACGAACCTTCATCAATGATCGAAAGAACCGGCCCAATGAAGATCACTGCAAGAGCTGCCAACACGAAGGACGCGAAGGACACGAAGGACACGAAAGGGCGTGGCGAGGACCTTGGATTGCATTTCCAATCCGGTGGGATCCGGCCATCCGAACGATCGACAGGCGCTTACGGATCCAGCTTCCTTCGCCTTTCCTTCGTGTCCTTCGCGTCCTTCGTGTTGAGTGCTGTGGTCGTACTCAGTCCTGCAGCGCACGCCCAGACCGCAGAGAAACTCCGCGTTGGTCTCATGCTGCCCTACACCGGCACCTTCGCGGCACTCGGCACGGCCATCACCAACGGCTTCAAGCTGCAGGTGGACGGCAACGGCGGCAAGCTCGGTGGCCGTACCGTCGAGTTCTTCACCGTCGACGACGAATCCGATCCGGCCAAGGCCACCGAGAACGTGAACAAGCTGGTCAAGCGCGACCGGGTCGACGTGCTCGTGGGGACCGTGCATTCGGGCGTGGCGCTGGCCATGGCCAAGGTGGCGCGCGAGACCAACACGCTCATGATCGTGCCCAATGCCGGTGCCGACGAGCTGACGGGTCCGTTGTGCGCGCCCAACATCTTCCGCACTTCCTTCTCCAATTGGCAGTCGGCGTACGCGATGGGGCGCGAGGTCGCTGCGCGCAAGCACAAGACCGTGGTCACCCTCACCTGGAAATACTCCGCCGGCCAGCAGTCAGTGGAGGGGTTCAAGGAGGCGTTCGAGAAAGACGGCGGCAAGGTCGTGAAGGAACTGAACCTGCCGTTCCCCAACGTCGAGTTCCAGCCGTTCCTGACGGAGATCGCCTCGCTCAAGCCGGATGCGGTGTTCGTGTTCTTCGCCGGAGCGGGCGCGGTGAAGTTCGTGAAGGACTACGCGGCAGCGGGCTTGCGGAACACGATTCCGCTGTATGCCTCGGGCTTCCTCACCGACGGCACGCTCGAGGCGATGGGCGACGCCGGGCAGGGACTGATCACCACGCTGCACTACGCCGACGGCATCCTGAATGCCCAGAACCAGTCGTTCCGGTTGCGCTACGCCAAGGCCTACAAGGTGCAACCGGACGTGTACGCGGTGCAGGGATTCGACGCTGCGCAATTGCTCGACCTGGGACTTGCGGCGGCCGGAGGCGATGTCGCCAAACGGCCGGAGATGGTGAAGGCCATGGAGTCCGCTCGCATCGAAAGCCCGCGCGGGACGTTCACGTTGTCGAAGGCGCACAACCCGATCCAGGACATCTATCTGCGCAAGGCCGAGGGCAAGGAGAACAAGCTGCAGTCCATCTCCATCAAGGCGCTCACGGATCCGGCGCGGGGCTGCAAGATGTAGGAAGTAGAAAAGCTTGAAACACGAAGGACACGAAGGGTACGAAGGAAATCGGCACGACTCGAGATGAATCTCGATGCAACGTGGCGATGGGATCGAGTGACCTGTCCACGGGACTTCGTCACCTTCATTCCTTCGTGTTCTTCGTGTCTTTCGTGTTGAAGAGTTTGTGTCGCGTCACAGATGTTTCTGTGCTGATTCCTGAATGATGGACCTCCCCACCTTCCTGATCCAGCTGCTCAACGCGGTCCAGTACGGGCTGCTGCTGTTCCTCGTCGCGAGCGGGCTCACGCTGATCTTCGGGATCATGGGCGTCATCAACCTCGCGCACGGCGCCTTCTACATGGTGGGCGCGTACATGGCGTTCGCGCTGACGGCGCTCACGGGCAACCTGCTGTTCGCGATCCTGCTCGGGTTGCCGCTCGCCTTCGCGCTCGGGGCGCTGCTCGAGTGGCTGCTGTTCGCGCACCTCTACAAGCGCGACCATCTGGAGCAGGTGCTGCTCACCTATGGGCTGATCCTCATCTTCGAGGAAGCGCGCAGCCTCCTGTTCGGTGACGATGTGCACGGCGTCGACGTGCCCGCCATGTTCGCTGCATCGATTCCGCTCACGGACACGCTGTCCTACCCGGTCTACCGGCTCGTGATCTCGGCGGTGTGCATCCTGCTCGCGATGGCACTGTTCGTCCTGATCCGCCACACCAAGCTGGGGATGGTGATCCGCGCCGGCAGTCACGACCGTGACATGGTGCAGGCGCTCGGCATCGACATCGATCGCACCTACCGCATCGTGTTCGCGCTCGGCGTGGCGCTCGCGGCGTTCGCGGGCATGCTCGCCGCCCCCGTGTCCTCGGTCTTCCCCGGCATGGGCAACCAGGTGCTGATCGTGTCGTTCGTGATCGTGGTGATCGGTGGCATCGGTTCGGTGTGGGGCGCGCTGGTCGCATCGCTGGTGATCGGTCTGGCCGACACGTTCGGGAAGGTGCTGGTGCCGGAGTACGCGGGACTGGTGGTGTATCTCGTGATGGCCGCGGTGCTGCTGTGGCGTCCGGAAGGCATCTTCCGGCGCGGCTGAGGATGCGGACCCCCGCAAACGTCGCGTTGCTCGTCGCGCTCGCAGCGATCCTCGCCTTTCCGTTCACGGACTCGCCGTTCTATACCGAGCTGCTGGCGAAGGCGATGATCCTCGCCATCTTCGCCATGAGCCTCGACCTCCTGGTGGGATACACCGGGCTGGTCAGTTTCGGGCACGCGGCCTACTTCGGCATCGGCGCCTATGCGACCGTACTGCTGTCGCCGAAGTACGATCCGGCGAGCCTGTGGATGGTGTTGCCGGCGTCGGTGGCGGTCGCGGGATTCGCGGCCCTGGTGATCGGATTCTTCGTGCTGCGCACGCGCGGGATCTATTTCATCATGGTCACGCTCGCGTTCGCGCAGATGGTCTACTACGTTTTCCACGACACCGGGCTCGGCGGCGGATCGGACGGGATCTACCTCAACTTCAAGCCGAGCGCGGCCATCGGTGGCGCGATGCCGTTCGACCTCGGCCAGGGCCGCCACCAATGCTGGTTCGTGCTGGCGATGCTCGTGCTCACATGGTTGTTTCTCGCGCGGCTGCTCAAGTCGCCCTTCGGCCGGGCGCTGGCCGGGATCCGCAGCAACGAGCAGCGCATGCGCGCCCTCGGGTTCGCGACGGTGCGCTACAAGCTCGCCGCATTCGCCATCGCCGGAGCGCTCGCCGGGCTCGCCGGATGCCTGTACGCGATCCTGTTCGGCTTCGTCACCCCGGAGCTACTCTCCTGGCACGAGTCGGGCAACGTGCTGCTCATGGTGATCCTGGGCGGCATCGGCAGTCTTGCAGGCTCGGTGGGTGGCGCGTTCGCCTTCGTCGCGATGCAGGAGGTCTTCTCCGGCTGGACCAAGCACTGGCAACTGCTCATGGGCGCCGTGATCGTTGCAGCGGTGTTGTTCCTGCCCGGCGGTTTCGCGGCGTTGCCGGCGCGCATTCGACGTGCATTCGGGGTGCCCCGTGACTGAAGCGCTGCTGGTCGCAGAGGGGCTGGTCCGCAGGTTCGGCGGACTCGCCGCGAATCAGGATGTGTCGCTCTCCCTCGTTCGCGGCGAGGTGCATGCGCTGCTCGGACCCAACGGCGCGGGCAAATCCACCTGCATCAACCTGCTGTCGGGCGATCTGCCGGTGAGTGGCGGCCGGATCCTGTTGCGCGGCGAGGACATCACTGCGCTACCGGCGCATCGCCGGTCGCAGCTCGGTATCGGACGCAGCTATCAGCGCACCAACATCTTTCCGAAGTTCACGGCCTTCGAGAACTGCCGGCTCGCGGCCCAGTCGCGGGATCCGCAGGCCTGGCGCGTGCTGACTGATGCGCAGCGCAACGGCGCCGTGCGTGAACGGGCCGAGGCCGCACTGGCCGAAGCCGGGCTGGCCGAACGCGCCGAAGCGGTCGCGGCGACGTTGAGCCACGGCGAGCAGCGCCAGCTCGAGATCGCGATGGTGCGGGCGACCGGTGCCGAGGTGCTGCTGCTCGACGAGCCGCTGGCGGGCATGGGCGCGGAGGAGTCGGCGCGCATGGTGGCGCTGCTGAAGCGGCTGCGTACCGGGCATGCGATCCTGCTGGTGGAACACGACATGGACGCCGTCTTCGAAGTGGCCGACCGGATCACGGTGATGGTGGAGGGCAGGGTGCTGGAATCGGGGCTGCCGGAGGTGATCCGCGCGAGTGCAGCGGTGCGGCAGGCATACCTGGGTGAGATGGCATGACTGTCCGCGCCGACGCTCCGCTCATCGAAGCGAAGGACCTGCATGCGTACTACGGCACCAGCCATGTGCTGCGCGGGGTGGATTTCGCGGTGGGCCGGGGCGAGACCGTCGCGTTGATGGGGCGCAACGGCATGGGCAAATCGACGCTGCTGAAGACGCTCCTCGGGCTCGTCCGTGCGCGGCGCGGGCAGGTGTTCGCGAGCGGCGAGGAGGTCACCGCCAGTCCCACGCATCGCATCGCGCGGCGCGGCATCGCCTACGTGCCCGAAGGGCGCGGCATTTTTCCCAACCTGTCCGTGCGCGAGAACCTGGTGATGGCTGCGCGGGCGGGCGTCCATGGAAAGACCGAGTGGACGTTCGAACGAGTGCTCACCACCTTCCCGCGGCTAAAGGATCGCATCGCCCACGCCGGCAGCGAGCTCTCCGGCGGCGAGCAGCAGATGCTCACCATCGGACGGGCGCTGATGACCAACCCCGACCTGCTGATCCTGGACGAGGCCACGGAAGGCCTGGCTCCGCTGGTGGCGCGGGAGATCTGGGCCATCATCGGCGGCATTCGCGCGAGCGGCATCGCGACCGTGGTGGTGGATCGCAATCACGCCGCCGTGACGGCGATCGCGGACCGCGCGGTGATCCTGGTGAAGGGTCAGGTGATCTTCGCGGGCACCGGCGCGGAATTGCGGGCGCAGCCGGCGCTGCTGCACGCCCATCTCGGAGTCTGAATGCCGACGATCGAGATCGGCGGCAACCAGCTCGAAGTCGTGCGGCTGCCGTCGGCACAGCCGGTGGCCACGGTGCCGCCCGTCGTGTTCCTCCATGAGGGTCTCGGATCGGTCTCGCTGTGGCGTGATTTCCCGCAGCGCGTGGCGGATGCGATCGGCGCCGAGGCGATCGTCTACTCGCGCCTGGGTTATGGCCGGTCGGATCCGATTCGCGCGCCACGTGCGGTGCGCTACATGCACGACGAGGCACTGATCGTGCTGCCGGCCTTGCTCGATCGATTGGAGATACGACGTCCGATCCTGTTCGGCCACAGCGACGGCGGATCGATCGCGCTGATCCATGCCGGTGGATCGGGCCGGGATGTCGCCGGCGTCGTGGTGCTGGCGCCGCACGTGATGGTCGAGGATCTCTCGGTCGCGAGCATCGCGGAGGCGAAGGTGGCTTACGAGACCACGGATCTCGAATCGCGCCTCGTCCGGCACCACGCGAGCGTCGAATCGGCGTTCCGGGGCTGGAACGACATCTGGCTGCATCCGGATTTCCGCACCTGGAACATCGAGGCGTATCTGCCGCGGATCAGCGTTCCCGTGCTGGCGATGCAGGGTCACGACGACGAGTACGGGACGATGGAGCAGATCGACCGCATCGCCCGACAGGCGCGTGACGTGGAATTGCTGAAGCTCGCCGACTGCGGCCATTCGCCCCATCGGGATCAGCCGGAGGCGGTGATCGCGGCGACCGCGGATTTCGTGACCCGGCGAATCCGGCGTTGAAAAGGACAACGCCGCCCGAAGGCGGCGTTGTCGTCGAAGCAGCGAGGTTTCAGCCCAGCACCGGCTCCAGGTTGCGCCGGACGAACTCGTGGAAATGCACCATGCCGTCTTCCATCGGCGACTGGTACGGTCCCACCTGGTTCTCGCCGCGCAGCCAGAGTGCCTTGCGGCCCTCCTGCATGCGCACGCAGATCTCCTGGTCTTCCCGCGCCGTCTCCGCATACGCCGCCTGTTCCGCAGCCACGAACTCGGGCTCGAACAGCGCGATGTCTTCTGGGTAGTAGAACTCGATCACGTTGGTGCAGGCTTCCGGACCGCGCGGCACGATGGTGGAGACCACCAGGACGTGCGGATACCACTCGACCATGATGTTCGGGTAGTAGGTGAGCCAGATGGCGCCGTGCGGCGGCGGAGCGCCGTCGTAGCGCTTGAGTACCTGCTCGTGCCAGTTGCGGTACGCGGGCGTGCCGGGCTTGCCCAGGTTCTGGTAGACGCCCACCGTCTGGACGCTGTACCAGTCGCTGAACTCCCATTTGAGGCCATCGCAGTCCACGAACCGGCCCAGGCCGGGGTGGAACGGCTCCACGTGGTAGTCCTCCAGGTAGACCTCGATGAAGGTCTTCCAGTTGACCGCGTATTCCTCGATCACCACCTTGTCCAGCACGTGGCCCGAGAAGTCGAAGTTGCGCCCGACGCCCATGCGACCCAGATCGGCTGCGATGTCCCGCTTGCCCGAGAACAGCAGGCCGTTCCAGTTCTGCAGCGGCGTCTTGCCCAGGTCGAGGCAGGGATTGCCCGGAAAGTGGGGCGCACCCAGCAGCTTGCCGCCCATGTCGTAGGTCCAGCGGTGCAACGGGCAGACGATGTGCTGCGCGTTGCCCCGGCCTTTGAGCATGACCGCCTGGCGATGGCGGCAGACGTTGCTGATCAGCTCGATGCCGTTCGCGTTCCTGACCAGGGATTTGCCGTGCCCCATCCACTCGAGGGTATGGTAGTCACCGACCTCCGGCACCATCAGCTCGTGGCCGATGTAGCCGGGACCATCATCGAAGAGAAGGCGTTTCTCCAGCTCGTAGACAGCGGGATCGAAATACCAGTCCACCGGTAGTTGGGTGGGCGTTCGGGTCAGGGCGGCGACATTGGCCAGGTCGGACATGATGCTCGAGTTTCCTCCTCGTTCATGCGTAGTCGATAAAGGGGTGAGACACCTGCGGGGCAGGACGCTGCGGGGGTGAAACGAAAGGGCCGCCCGCAGCATGCGCGAAACGGCCCTTATCATTGTCCCCGGGGAAAAGTACCCCCAATATTCCCCCGGGGCAAGCGGAATTCGCCCACCCGAGGGTGGCAACGGGCCGCGAGGCAGCCGCGTTGACCGGGTCTGGGCCACAGGGTATGTTTCGACCCTTTTCGTTCGTCCGCATCCATGGTCAAAGCTGCCGAATCCAAGGCTCCCCGGAGTTTCGAGGCCGCCCTCGCAGAGCTCGAGAGCCTCGTGGCTTCCATGGAAGGCGGGCAGTTGAGCCTCGAGGCATCGCTCGCCGCCTACAAGCGCGGCGCCGAACTGCTCAAGTACTGCCAGGCTGCGCTGGACGACGCGCAGCAGCAGATCAAGGTGCTGGAAGGCGACACGCTGGCGGACTGGACCGGTGCAGACGCTGCCGAGTGAGTTCGCCGGCTGGATGCAGGGGCACCAGGCCCGCATCGAGTCGGTGCTGGCCCGCGTGCTGCCGACCCAGGAAGTGGCCCCCGGGAGGCTGCACGAGGCCATGCGCTACGCCGTGCTCGGTGGGGGCAAGCGCATTCGCCCGCTGCTCGCCTACGCCGGAGGGGAGGCGACTGGTGCCTCCATGGACGCCCTGGATCGGGTCGCGGCCGCCGTCGAGCTGATCCACGTGTATTCCCTGGTGCACGACGACCTGCCGTGCATGGACAACGACGTCCTGCGGCGGGGCAAGCCCACGGTCCATGTGCAATTCGACGAAGCCACGGCCCTGCTGGTCGGAGACAGCCTCCAGAGCCTCGCCTTCGGCGTGCTGGCCGACGAGCCCGTCGCCGAGCCGTCCACCCAGGTGACCATGCTGGCCCGCCTCGCGACCGCAGCAGGCTCGCGCGGCATGGCGGGAGGGCAGGCTGTGGACCTGGAGAGCCTCGGCAAGAGCCTGTCCCTGCCGGAACTGGAGTTCATGCACGTCCACAAGACCGGTGCCCTCATCCGGGCTTCGGTGCTGCTCGGGGCCCAGTGCGGCGAACCCCTGGAACAGGCACCGATGACGGCCCTGGATCATTTCGCCAAGTGCATCGGGCTCGCCTTCCAGGTGGTCGACGACGTGCTCGATGCCACCGCCAGTACCGCGACCCTGGGCAAGACGGCCGGGAAGGACGCGGATGCGAACAAACCTACCTATGTGACCGTGCTCGGCGTCGAGGAAGCCAAGGCCTTTGCCGCGGAGTTGCTTGCGGATGCACTCGCATCCCTGGCGGCCCTCGACGAGCGGCGCGAGCGCCTCGCCCAGCTCGGCCGCTTCATCGTGAACCGGGAGTTCTAGTGTCGTCGTACGAGTTGCTCGAAACCATCTCCGAACCTGCGGAACTGCGCAAGCTCGATCGCAAGCGCCTGCCGCAACTCACCAAGGAGTTGCGCGATTTCATCGTCGAGTCGGTGTCGCGGACGGGCGGGCACCTGTCGTCCAACCTCGGCACGGTGGAGCTGACCGTGGCGCTGCACTATGTATTCGACACGCCCGCCGATCGCATCGTGTGGGACGTGGGCCATCAGACCTATGCGCACAAGATCCTGACCGGACGGCGGGAGCGCATGTCGACCTTGCGGCAGTACCAGGGCGTCGCGGGTTTTCCGCGCCGGGAGGAGAGCCCCTACGACACCTTCGGCACGGCGCATTCGAGTACCTCGATCAGTGCGGGGCTCGGCATGGCCGTCGCAGCCAAGCTCGCCGGCGAAGCCCGGCGCGTCGTCGCCGTGATCGGCGATGGCGCCATGACCGCCGGCATGGCTTTCGAAGCGCTCAACAATGCCGGCGCCATGGACGCGAACCTGCTCGTGGTCCTGAACGACAACGACATGTCGATCTCGGAGAACGTCGGCGCGCTCAACAACTACCTCGCGCGCCTGCTCTCGGGCCGGCTCTACACCTCGGCGCGCAAGGCGAGCGAGAAGGTACTGGGCAAGGTGCCGCCCATGTGGGAGCTCGCCAAGCGCGCCGAGGAGCACATGAAGGGCATGGTGACGGGCGGCACGCTGTTCGAGGAATTCGGCTTCAACTACATCGGCCCGATCGACGGCCACGACATCGAGACGCTGGTCACGACGCTGTCGAACATCCGCAAGCTCTCCGGCCCCCAGTTCCTGCACGTGGTCACGCGCAAGGGCAAGGGCATGGAGGTGGCCGAGGTCGATCCCATCCTCTATCACGGCGTGACCAAGTTCGATCCTGCGGTGGGCATCGTCCCCAAGAGTGGCGGCAAGCCCACGTACACGCAGATCTTCGGCGACTGGCTGTGCGACATGGCGGCGCTGGACAGCCGCCTGATCGGCATCACGCCCGCCATGCGCGAGGGCTCGGGGCTGGTGCGTTTTTCCCAGGAGTATCCGGAGCGTTATTTCGACGTCGGCATCGCGGAGCAGCATGCGGTCACGTTTGCCGCGGGGCTCGCCTGTGAGGGACTCAAGCCCGTCGTGGCGATCTACTCGACCTTCCTGCAGCGCGGCTACGACCAGCTGATCCACGACGTGTGCATCCAGAATCTGCCGGTGGTGTTCGCGCTGGACCGTGGCGGCCTCGTGGGCGCCGACGGGCCCACGCACCACGGCAGCTTCGACCTGTCGTATCTGCGTTGCCTGCCGAACATGACGATCATGGCGCCGAGCGACGAGGACGAATGCCGCCAGATGCTGTTCACGGCGTTCAGCCTCGATACGCCCACGGCAGTGCGCTATCCGCGCGGCAGCGGTCCTGGGGTCGCGCTCGTCCCTGAAATGACGGCGATGCCGGTGGGCAAGGGCGAGGTCAAGCGGCGCGGGAAACGCGTGGCGCTACTTGCCTTTGGCTCCATGGTGAAACCGGCCTTGGACGCGGGCGAGCAGCTCGACGCTACCGTGGTCAACATGCGTTTCGTCAAGCCCCTCGACGCGGCCCTCGTGGCCGAACTCGCGGCCGACCACGAACTGCTCGTGACGGTCGAGGAGAACGTGGTGGACGGCGGCGCGGGCACCGCGGTGCTCGAAGCCCTTGCAATGGCGCGCATCGAACGCAATGTTCTGCAACTCGGACTGCCGGATCGATTCGTGGAACACGGCGATCACGCCCTGCTGCTGCGATTGTGCGGGTTGGACAGGGACGGAATTCTCAAGTCTGTCCAGGCACGCCTGCACCGATAGCTGGGGCCGGCGGAAACGTTTTCGCGGAGGTCGGGGTCTATAATCCGACCCGTCACGGACCGAAGGGAATACCCCTATGAACTATCCGGAAAAGATCGTCATCCCCGATGTGCAGAGCACGGCCGACACGCGCCAGCTTGCCATCGACAAGGTCGGCATCAAGTCGATCCGCCATCCGGTGCGCGTGCAGGATCGCAGCAGCGGGGTGCAGCACACCATCGCGACCTTCAACATGTACGTGCACCTGCCCCACAACTTCAAGGGCACGCACATGTCGCGCTTCGTGGAGATCCTGAACAGCCACGAGGGCGAGATTTCGGTCGAATCGTTCGAGGAGATGCTCCGCCACATGGTGAAGCGGCTCGAGGCCGAGTCCGGCCACATCGAGATGACCTTCCCGTACTTCATCAACAAGGCGGCACCCGTATCGGGCGTGAAGAGCCTGCTCGACTACGAAGTGACCATCAGCGGCGAGGTCGGGAAGAACGGCTACCGCCAGAACCTGAAGGTCGTGGTGCCGGTGACGAGCCTGTGCCCGTGTTCGAAGAAGATCTCCGAGTACGGTGCGCACAACCAGCGCTCGCACGTCACGATCACCGCCGAGACGCAGGGCTTCGTTTGGATCGAGGATCTGGTGCGCGTGGCCGAGGAACAGGCGTCCTGCGAGTTGTACGGCCTGCTCAAGCGCCCGGACGAGAAGTTCGTCACCGAGCGTGCCTACGACAATCCGAAGTTCGTGGAAGACATGGTGCGGGACGTCGCCACGGTGCTCAACAACGACGATCGCATCCTCTCGTACGTGGTCGAGTCCGAGAACTTCGAGTCGATCCACAATCACAGCGCCTACGCGCTGATCGAGCGGGACAAGCGCAGCCACCGCGCGTAGGGAATTGCCCCCATCCCAACCTTCCCCCGCCGAAGTCGGGGGAAGGGGTGTACATCCCCTCCGTCGGCTTTGCTGGGGGAGGGTGAGGGTGGGGGGCGAGCGGCGGTGCCTAGAACCGCTGCATCATCGTGAGTGTCCGGCCCTCGTGCTTCAGTTCGAGACGGCTGAGAAAGCTCATGCCCAACAGCACGAACGGCATGTCCGAGTTCTCGTGCACCACGCCGTCGACGTTGGTCATGGTGATGGAGCCGACCCGGACGGAGTCGAGTTTCACGTGGTAGACGGTGGCGACGCCGTTGGCCGTGTTGCTCGCACCGCGCTCACCCTTGAGATAGTTGATCCCGAGCCGGCGCGCGTCCGAGATTCCCATGGACACCATCGTGGCCCCGGTATCGACCATGAACGTGACCTGGCCTCCGTTGATCGTTCCCTGGGTCAGGTAGTGTCCGGTACCGTCGGCGTTGAGCACGACCTTCGAACGGCTGGTGGACTCGAAGTTGGTGGTGATGCCTTGGCCCATGGTCAGCGTGCGCCGCTTGCCGTCGATTTCCAGCACCGCCGCCTCAGAGGTGGCGCTGATCAGCTTGATCCCCTCCGGACCCACCTGGCCGGCGGAAAGGGTCTTCGGACGGCCGCCGTTCACGGTCACGATGGCCTTGCCGGCAGTCAGGCCCACGACCGCGACGTCGACCGCCTGCGCGGGCAGCGTCAGCATTGGCCACAGGGCGGCGCATGAAATACCATGGCGCGCCAGCGATTTCCAACTGAATTCAGACATGAAGCCCATCGCCATCTTCCGCCATTCACCCACCGAGGGACCCGGGTATTTCGGCGAGTACCTCGATGCACGAAACATACCGTGGAAGCTGATCGCGCTTGACGCCGGCGAACCGGTTCCCGCCGTTCCCCGCGACCATGCCGGTCTGGTGTTCATGGGCGGGCCCATGAGCGTGAACGACGACCTGCCCTGGATCCCCAAGGTGCTCGACCTGATCCGACAAGCCGCGGCGGAGGACGTTCCGACCCTCGGCCATTGCCTCGGCGGGCAGCTGATCTCCAAGGCACTGGGCGGCGTGGTATCCGCCAATCCGAAGAAGGAAATCGGCTGGGGCGAGATCCGCGTCGAGGACAACGAAGTGGCGCGGCGCTGGTTCGGTGACATCCAGTCGTTCGAGTCGTTCCATTGGCACGGCGAGACCTTCACCCTGCCGCCGAAGGCCACCAAGCTCATGGCGAGCGCCTGGTGCAGCAACCAGGGCTTCGCGATCGGTCCGCACCTGGGGATGCAATGCCACGTGGAGATGACCGAGCGCATGATCGACAACTGGTGCCGCGACGGTCAGGACGAAATCGCGGCGCATCGAGGGCCGTCGGTGCAGACCGAGGCTCAGATGAAGGCCGATGCACAGCGCAAGCTCGACGCGCTGCATTCGGTGGCAGAGCGGCTCTACGATCGGTGGATCGAGGGCTTGAAGCGGTAAGCCTGCGCTAGAACGTCACCAAGGAGGAACGCCCGGTTTTCCTCTGTGAACCTCTGTGTCCTCTGTGGTTCGTGCGTTTCGTCTTTTTCATCGCATGAGCGAAGAGACGTGAGCAATGCGGAACCGCTCTCAACACAGAGGAACACAGAGGCGACACAGAGGTTCACTGAGGACTAGAACCTAGCGGGTTCCTCCGCGGTTCCGTGCGCCGTCCCGGTTTCGGGCGACGCTACTCCCGGAAGTTCTGGAACTGCACCGGAAAATCGGTGACCGACTTCCGCACCAGCGCGATCGCGTCCTGGAGCGTGTCCTTCTTCGCGCCTGACACGCGGACTGCGTCGCCCTGGATGCTCGCCTGCACTTTCATCTTGCTGTCCTTGAGCGTCTGGACGATCTTCTTGGCGAGTGCGCTTTCGATGCCGGTCTTCACGGTCACGGTCTGCTTGACCTTGTTGCCGCTGATCTTCTCGATCTTGCCCAGGTCCAGGCAGCGCACGTCGACGGCACGCTTCGCGAGCTTGGCGGTGAGGATGTCGCGCACCTGTCCGAGCTTGAAGTCGTCGTCGGCGAAGACCGTGAGGACCTTCTCCGCCATCTCGATACGCGAGTCCGAGCCCTTGAAATCGAAGCGCGTCGAGACTTCCTTGTTGCACTGGTCCACGGCGTTGTGGACTTCCACCTGATTCACTTCCGAGACGATGTCGAAGGATGGCATGGCGTTTCCTCCGGGCGCTTATTTTGCGATGAGCCCCACCGTGAACGACTGGATCGGCGCGCCGGTGCCGTCGTCGAACTCCACGGCCGCCGCGATCGCGTGGCGGGCCACGGCCTCGGCGTTCATGTCGGGCCGATCGTAGACCGAATAGAGCGCCCCGAGCGCATAGTCGCTGCCGCTGCCGTAAGCATAGAACTTCGAGAACTCCTGCACGGTCCGCTGGCCCGACACGCCGAAGATCCCGTGGGGATTGGCGAGCAGCACGTCCAGCCGCGTGGATTCGACTGCGTCTTCCTTTTCTTCCTCGGTCTGGAGGAAGTAGCGTTCCTTGAAGTCCGCGTGCAGCCGGTTCCAGGTGCGGAAGATGTTCGCCACGTTGTCCAGCTTCGGTGCCGTTTCATGGCTGCCGAAATAATCGCGGACGATGTGCTTGAACACTGCGTCCCCGGTGATGGCGATGAAACCGCCGGCCAGCGGAAAGATCTTCTCGTGGTTGACCACGTATTCGGAGGACTCCTTGGCCGAGCCCCATTTCGTGAGCGTGTCCGCCGCGATGGCGGCAACACCGTGCTTCCTGACAACGGCGATCGTGGTCATCCGTTCGCAGACCGCCCACGCTTCTTCCGGTTGGCGGCGATGCGCATGCGCAGCGCGTTCAACTTGATGAAGCCGCCCGCATCGGCCTGGTTGTAGGCGCCCTTGTCGTCGTCGAACGTGGAGATGCGTGCATCGAACAGCGAATCGGATTTCGAGGTCCGGCCCACGCACATGATCGTGCCCTTGTAGAGCTTGAGGCGCACCTTGCCGTTGACCGTCGCCTGCGAAGCGTCGATCAGGCCCTGCAGCAGCGTGCGCTCCGGGCTGAACCAGTAGCCGTTGTAGATCATGCGCGCGTAGCGCGGCATGAGATCGTCCTTGAGCGCCAGCACCTCGCGGTCCATGGTGATGGACTCCATGGCGCGATGCGCCTTCAGCATGATCGTGCCGCCGGGGGTTTCGTAGCAGCCACGCGACTTCATGCCGACGTACCGGTTCTCCACCATGTCCAGCCGTCCGATGCCGTGCTTGCCGCCCAGCGCGTTCAGCTTGGTCAGGACACCGGCGGGGGAGAGCTTCTTCCCGTCGATCGCCACGATGTCGCCGGCCTTGTAGTCGAGTTCGATCACCTGCGGCTTGTTCGGCGCCTTCTCGGGTGAGACCGTGATGCGCCACATGGAGTCCTCGGGCGCGAAATCCGGATCTTCGAGAATGCCGCCCTCGTAGCTGATGTGCAGCAGGTTGGCGTCCATGGAGTAGGGCGCGCCGCCGCCCTTGCGCTTCTTGAAGTCGACCGGGATGCCGTGCTTGTCCGCATAGGCGAGCAGTTTCTCGCGCGAGAGCAGGTCCCATTCGCGCCAGGGCGCGATGATCTTGACGTTGGGCATCAACGCATAGGCGCCCAACTCGAAGCGCACCTGGTCGTTGCCCTTGCCGGTCGCGCCGTGCGAGATGGCGTCGGCGCCCACCTTCCTCGCCACTTCGACCATGTTCTTCGCGATCAGCGGCCGGGCGATGGAAGTACCGAGCAGGTACTCGCCTTCGTAGAGGGTATTGGCGCGGAACATCGGGAACACGAAGTCGCGGACGAACTCCTCGCGCAGATCCTCGATGAAGATGTTCTGCTTCTTGATGCCCAGTTGCAGCGCCTTCTTGCGCGCGGGCTCGAGCTCTTCGCCCTGCCCGATGTCGGCGGTGAAGGTCACCACCTCGCATTGGTAGACGTCCTGCAGCCACTTGAGGATGACCGAGGTGTCCAGCCCGCCGGAATAGGCGAGTACGACCTTCTTGATGCCGCTCTCCATGATCGCTTCTTGTCTTCCCTGGTGATGAATGTTCGTGGTCAGGTGCGGTTCGGATCTTCGTCGGCGCTCTCGCCGCCCTTGAAGTTGCCGTTTTCCCATTCGCCTCGCAGAACCTTGCCTTCGGGCGTGCGATAGGTGCCGGGACCATGCGGCTTGCCGTCCTTCCAGCCGCCCTTGAAGATGGAGCCGTCGGAGCCGTAGAACGTGCCTTCGCCGTGCTGCTTGCTTTCCTTGAAGTCGCCCTCGTAGCGGCCGCCGTCGATCATGGTCTGGGTGCCCTTGCCCTCGGCGAAGCCGTGGGACATCTCACCTTCGTACTTCTCGTCGGCGACGCCGGACTGGAACCACTGCAGCAAGCCCGAGCCTTCGGTGAAGCCGTCCGAGCCGCACTTGCCGGACCACGTGATCGTTTCTTCCGCGCGGGGGTTCGGATTCACGACCTTGCAGCCGTTCTGGTCCTTGATGAACTTGACGTCGTCGTCCGCGGCGAGCGCAGCGCCGGTGAAGAGCATGGCCAGCAGCATCGATATGAGGGTCTTCAGCATGGGAATTTCTCCGGAAAGGTCGTTGGTCCTACCCCGTTGTCCAGGGCGGCTCGGGCCGCCTCTCGAAAAGCAGCATCAGTCTGGCACTTTGCCGAGCAGCAGAAACTCGAGAAGAGCCTTCTGCGTATGCATCCTGTTTTCCGCCTCGTCCCACACGACGCTGTGCGGGCCGTCGATCACGTCCTTCGCCACTTCCTCGCCGCGATGGGCGGGGAGGCAATGCATGAACAGCGCGTCGGACTTCGCCGCGCGCATCATGTCCGCGTCCACCTGCCAGTCCTGGAAGTCGCGGCGACGCTCCTCGTTCTCGGCTTCGAAACCCATGCTGGTCCAGACGTCCGTGGTCACCAGGTGCGCTTCGCGTGCGGCGTCCATCGGATCGCGGAACTGCTCGTAGTGGTCGGTGCCGTAAAGGCCGGCGCGCTCGGGCTCCACTTCGTAGCCGGGCGGTGTCGACACATGCACGTTGAAATCGAACACTTCGGCGGCCTGCAGCCACGTGTTGCACACGTTGTTCGAATCGCCGATCCAGGCGACGGTCTTGCCGCGGATCGAGCCGCGATGCTCGATGAAGGTGAAGATGTCCGCCATGATCTGGCAGGGATGGTATTCGTTGGTGAGCCCGTTGATCACCGGCACGCGCGAATGCGCCGCGAAGCGCTCGATGATTTCCTGCTCGAAGGTGCGGATCATGACCGCATCGCACATGCGCGAGATGACCTGCGCCGCATCCTCCACCGGCTCGCCGCGACCGAGTTGCGAATCGCGCGTGTTGAGGTAGATGGCGGCACCGCCCAGTTGCTGCATGCCCGCCTCGAAGGACAGGCGCGTGCGCGTCGACGCCTTCTCGAAGATCATCACGAGCGTGCGATCCACCAGGGGCCAGTACTGCTGGTAGCGCTTGAATCGGTCCTTGATCCAGCGCGTGCGGGCGAACAGATGCTCGAATTCGTCGAGCGATAGATCCTTGAACTGGAGGAAGTGTCTCAGGGGCCGCATGAGAAGGGCCTCCGCCACGGGGTCAGCCGGGGACGGCGGCAGGGGTCTCGGTGCGCAGGAAGGCGCGGATCAGTTCCGACAGGCGTTCCACGAGCAGCGTCGCCTCGCCGTTGCGCATGATGAGCGGCGGCAGCAGGCGGACCACGTTGTCAGCTGTGACGTTGATGAGGAGGCCGGCTTCGAGCCCGCGCTTGACCAGGTCGCCGCAGGGACGATCCAGTTCGATGCCGATCATCAGGCCCTTGCCGCGGACCTGGCGGACCCCCGGCTGGTCGGCGAGGTGTCGCGCGAGCTCGGCGCGGATCAGGCCGCCGATGCGCGAGGCGTTTTCCAGGAGGCCTTCGGCCTCGATCGCCTCGAGGGTAGCGAGCGCGGCGACGCTGACCAGCGGATTGCCGCCGAAGGTCGAGCCGTGCTTGCCAGGGGAGAACACGTCCGCCGCTGCGCCGCGGGCGAGGCAGGCACCGATGGGCACGCCGTTGCCCAGTCCCTTGGCCAGCGTCATGACGTCGGGCATCACGCTCGTGTGCTGAAAGGCGAACCACTTGCCGGTGCGGCCCATGCCGGTCTGCACTTCGTCGATCATCAGCAGCCAGCCGTGGCGATCGCAGGCTTCGCGCAGGAAGGTGAGGTAGTCATCGGAGGCCACGTTGATGCCGCCTTCGCCCTGGATCGCCTCGACCAGCACGGCGACCACGTTGCGGTTGTTGGCGGCCACGTGCTCGATGGCCTCACGGTCGCTGTAGGGCACGCGGGCGAACCCGGTCAGCAGGGGTTCGAACCCTGCCTGCACCTTGCGGCTGCCCGTGGCCGACAGCGTGGCCATCGTCCGGCCGTGGAAAGCCTTCTCCATGACGACGATCACAGGCTGTTCGATGCCCAAGTGGTGACCATGCAGGCGCGCGAGCTTGATCGCGGCTTCGTTGGCTTCACATCCCGAGTTGCACAGGAACACGCGGTCCATCCCCGACAGTTCGGCGAGCTTTTCGCCGAGGCGCTCCTGCTCGGGAATCTGGTACAGGTTCGAGGCGTGGATCATCTTGCCCGCCTGCTCGCAGATGGCACGGACCACGGCCGGGTGCGCGTGACCGAGGCCGGTGACCGCGATGCCGGACAACGCGTCGAGGTACTTGCGGCCTTCGGTGTCCCATACCCACACGCCTTCGCCGCGAGCGAAGGCCACGGGAAGGCGCCCGTAGGTGTTCATGAGGTGCGAGGGCGGTGACGGCGGCTGCATGGGCGAATTCACCTCCAGAAAAGACAACACGGCGGGCTCGATCGCCGCCGTGTCGGGTTGCTGCGAGGGCCATATTTTCCCGATTCCCGGTCGGCGCGCAAGCGAAAAATCGCGGTGCGACAAGGGCTTCGGGGGTTATTTGACGGCGCGGAGGCCGGCCGCCGCGGACCTGGTCGGTCACCTTGCGCCGTCCCTGGGAACCGCCGGGCACGACAACTCGCGGAGGCGTGTCGCGCCAAACGAAAACGCCGCCGGGGATACCCCTCGGCGGCGTTCGGTCGGTTCGGGACCGGTCAGGCCATCGCCTTGATCGCAGCGGCCAGGCGGCTCTTGTAGCGGGAGGCCGTATTCGCGTGGAACACGCCCTTGCCGGTGATCGCGTCGATGGTGGACTGGTTCTCGCGGAATACGCTCTGGGCGGCGGTTTTGTCGCCGGCGGCGATCGCCTTGCGCACCTTCTTGATGGCGGAGCGCATCTCGGAGCGCAGGCCGGTGTTCTGCTGACGCCGGACCTCGGACTGACGGGCGCGCTTCCGGGCTTGTGCGGTATTTGCCATGCGGGATTCTTCCTTGGGGGAAATGCGAAAAGGGCGCGATAATACGCGAACTTAACGCCGCTGCGCAAGCCGTGGACCGCCCCGCGAGACCCTTGCGGCCCCCGACAACCCCCGAACGTACCCGTTGAATCTCCTCAAGGCGCTGGCCACGGTCAGCAGCATGACCTTCGTTTCCCGGATCCTCGGTTTCGTCCGGGATGCCGTGATCGCCCGGGCCTTCGGTGCCGGGGTCGCCACCGACGCCTTCTTCGTCGCCTTCAAGCTGCCGAACCTGCTGCGGCGGATCTTCGCGGAAGGCGCGTTTTCCCAGGCGTTCGTGCCGATCCTGGCGGAATACCGGACCCGCCGTGGCGATGCGGCCACCCGCGACCTGGTGGATCACGTTGCCACCCTCCTGGCGCTCGTGCTGCTGGCCGTCACCATCATCGGCGTCATCGCCGCGCCGGCCATCGTCTACGTGACGGCTCCCGGATTCGTGTCGCGGCCGGAGAAATTCCAGACCACTGTCGACCTGCTGCGGGTGACTTTCCCGTATATCTTCTTCATCTCGCTCACCTCCCTGGTGGGGGCGATCCTCAACACCTGGAGCCGCTTCTCGATCCCGGCCCTCACGCCGGCGCTGCTGAACGTCGCCTTCATCGTGTTCGCGCTGTTCCTGGTGCCTTACTTCGACCCGCCCGTGATGGCGCTGGCCTGGGCGGTGTTCCTCGGCGGCGTGCTGCAGCTCGGCTTCCAGCTGCCGTTCGCGGCCCGCATCGGCATGCTGCCACGGATCCGTCTCGACCTGCGCGACGAGGGCGTGCGCCGCGTGATGCGGCAGATGGGGCCGGCCATCTTCGGTGTGTCCATCGGCCAGATCTCGCTGCTGATCAACGGCATCTTCGCCTCGTTCCTCGTGACCGGCAGCGTGTCCTGGCTCTACTACGCCGACCGGCTGATGGAATTTCCCACCGGCGTGCTCGGCGTGGCCCTCGGGACGATCCTGCTGCCGAGCCTCGCACGCAGCCATGCGGATGGGACGAGCGAGGAGTACTCGAGACTGCTCGACTGGGGTCTGCGGCTGACGCTCGTACTCGCCGCCCCGGCGTCCGTGGCCTTGGCGATACTGGCCGTCCCCCTGGTGTCGACCCTGTTTCACCACGGCGCTTTCGGTGCGAACGACGTCGAGATGACGCGCCAGGCGCTGGTCGCCTACAGCGTGGGCCTGGTCGGGCTGATCCTCGTGAAAGTCCTGGCGCCGGGCTTCTATGCGAGGCAGGACATCCGCACGCCGGTGAGGATCGCCATCGTGACGCTCGCGGTCACGCAGGTGATGAACCTCGCGTTCGTCTGGCCGCTTCGGCACGCCGGCCTCGCGGCAGCCATCGGGCTCGGCGCCTGCCTCAATGCGATCCTGCTGTACCGGAAATTGCGCGAACGCGGCATCTTCCGGCCTTCGCCCGGCTGGTCGCGCTTCTTCGTCCGGTTGGCCGGCGCCCTGGTGTTCATGGGTGTCGTCCTGTGGTTTGCGTCCGGTCCGGATGCCTCCTGGCTGAGCGGCAGCGTGTGGAGCCGGGCGGGGCGGCTGGCGGGGATCGTGGCCCTCGGTGCCGCCGCCTACTTTGCCGCCCTGTGGGCGTTCGGATTCCGGCTCAAGGACTTCCAGAAGCGGTCCGCTTGAGCAGCGCCGCGGGATGCGCGTGGACCCGCCCGGCAGCCTGCCGATACAATCCGCGTCTTTTCAGCACCCTGCGCGCCCAGTCCGGCGCGGTCGCCATCCCGGATGCGCATCTACCGCACCTTCCCCGTCGTTTCCGAAGGGGATATCGCTCTCACCATCGGCAACTTCGATGGCGTGCATCGTGGCCACCAGGCCATGGTGGCACGGCTCGAAGCGGCGGCGGCTGCGCGCAAGCTGCCGGCGTGCGTGATGACGTTCGAGCCGCATCCGCGCGAATTCTTCGCGCCGGCCGACGCGCCCGCACGCCTCACGACCTTGCGGGACAAGGTGGAGCAGCTCGCGGCGCTCGGGGTCGATCGCGTCTACATCTGTCGCTTCGATGCGCAGTTCGCCCGGCAAAACCCGGAAACCTTCGTGCGGGGCGTCCTGGCGGCCCGGCTCGGCGTGCGCTGGCTGCTCGTCGGCGACGATTTCCGCTTCGGTGCGAAGCGGGCAGGCGACGTCGCGTTGCTGCGCCGGCTCGAACCCGAGACCGGCATCCAGGTCGAGAGCATGGCCACGGTTGCCGTGGATGGCGTACGAGCATCCAGCACCGCGGTGCGCGACGCGCTGGCCTCGGGTGACCTGGAGGCCGCCGCGCGGCTCCTCGGTCGTCCGTTCTCGATCGCCGGACGGGTCGTCGGCGGCGACCGCCTCGGGCGGCAACTCGGATTTCCCACCGCGAACATCCACATGACCTTGAATCGGCCGCCCCTGACGGGCATCTATGCCGTGGAAGCACAGGGTCTCGGACCCAAGCCCGTGCGCGGCGCCGCGAGCCTCGGCGTGCGGCCGACGGTGAGCGAGGCCAATCGGCCGACCCTCGAGGTGTTCCTGTTCGATTTCGATCGCGACATCTACGGCCGCCGCGTGCGGCTGGATTTCCGGTACAAGCTCCGCGATGAAGAGAAATACGCGACCCTGGACGAACTGAAGACGCAGATCGCGCGCGACGTGCACGCGACCCGGGAATACTTCCAACGCCTCGATTCGGAAACGCTGCCCCAACATGGCTGACTACAAGAGCACCCTCAACCTTCCCGACACGCCGTTTCCCATGCGCGGCGATCTCGCCAAGCGCGAGCCCGTCTGGGTCGAACAGTGGCAGTCGGGCAAGCTCTATGAGCGCATCCGCGCGGCGGCCGCGGGACGCCCGAAGTTTATCCTGCACGACGGTCCGCCCTACGCGAACGGCGACATCCACATGGGCCACGCGATCAACAAGGTGCTCAAGGACATCATCGTGAAGAGCCGCACGCTGGCGGGCTTCGATGCGCCCTATGTGCCGGGCTGGGATTGTCACGGGCTGCCGATCGAGCATCAGATCGAGAAGGCACACGGCAAAGGGCTCGAGCCCAATGCCTTCCGCAAGCTCTGCCGCGAGTTTGCCGCTTCGCAGATCGCGCGCCAGAAGCGGGACTTCATCCGCCTCGGCGTGCTCGGCGAGTGGGACGATCCCTATCTCACGATGGACTTCAAGGCCGAGGCCGACATCATCCGGTCGCTCGCGCGCATCTATGCCCGTGGCTACCTGTACCAGGGCGCGAAGCCGGTGCACTGGTGCCTCGACTGCCGCTCGGCGCTGGCCGAGGCCGAGGTGGAGTACGAGGACCGGACCTCGCCCGCCATCGATGTCGCGTTTCCCGCGCGGGACGCGCAGGAGTTCGCACGGCCCTTCGGCTTCAGTCACCTCCAGATGCCTTCGTACGTGGTGATCTGGACCACGACCCCGTGGACCTTGCCGGCCAACCAGGCCGTCGCCGTGCATCCGGAGATCGACTACGCCCTCGTGCAGGGGCCGAAGTACTACCTGCTGCTCGCAGCCGACCTGGTCGAGTCGTGCATGAAGCGCTACGGCGTCGACGACTGGAAAGTGATCGGCACGGTAAAGGGCGAACGCCTCGAGAAGCTCGAGGTGTGGCATCCGTTCCAGGCCCGGCGCGTACCGATCGTGCTCGGCGATCACGTGACGCTCGACGCAGGAACCGGGCTGGTTCACACGGCGCCGGCGCACGGCGTCGAGGACTTCGCGGTCGGCCAGAAGTACGGCCTGCCCGTCGACAATCCGGTCGGCCCCGACGGACGTTTCGGCGAGAACATGGCCATCGTGGGCGGCAAGACGGTCTGGGAAGCCAACACCGACATCATCGCGGTGCTCGAGGAGAAGACGCTCCTGCTGAACAACGAGGCCTACCGCCACAGCTATCCGCATTGCTGGCGCCACAAGTCGCCCGTGATCTTCCGTGCGACCCACCAGTGGTTCATCGGCATGGACTACCACGGCCCGGACGGCCGGACCCTGCGCCAGTCGGCGAAGCAGGCCGTGGACGACACCGAGTTCTTTCCGCGCTGGGGGCGTGCGCGCCTGGAGGCGATGGTCGAAGGACGTCCGGACTGGTGCGTGTCACGCCAGCGCAGCTGGGGTGTGCCGATGTCGTTGTTCGTCCATCGCACCACCGGCGAGCCGCATCCGCACACGCTCGATCTGATGGAGCAGGTGGCGCAGCGCGTGGAGAAGGGCGGCATCGAGGCGTGGTTCGCGCTCGACGCTGCCGAGTTGCTCGGCGCGGAGGCGAAAGACTACGACAAGGTGCCCGACACGCTCGACGTGTGGTTCGATTCCGGCACGACGCACGTGAGCGTGCTCGAGCGCCGGGGCCATCTTGCGAAGCCCGCGGATCTGTATCTCGAAGGATCGGACCAGCATCGCGGCTGGTTCCAGTCTTCGCTCCTGACCGGTTGCGCGATCGATGGGCGCGCGCCGTATCGCCAGCTGCTCACGCACGGCTTTCTCGTGGACGAGAAGGGCCGCAAGATGAGCAAGTCGGCCGGCAACGGCATCGATCCGCAGGAGGTGTCCGGGTCGCTCGGCGCGGAAATCCTGCGGCTGTGGGTGGCCTCCAGCGACTATTCCGGCGAGATCTCGCTCTCCAAGGAGATCCTGAAGCGCGTGGTGGAGAGCTATCGGCGCATCCGCAACACGCTGCGCTTCCTGCTCGCGAACGTCTCCGACTTCGATGCCGGCAAGGATCTCCTGCCGGTGGACCAATGGCTGGAGATCGACCGCTACGCCCTGGCGCTGACCCGCGAGCTGCAGACCGAACTCGCGGCGGCCTACGATCGCTACGAATTCCATGCGGTCGTCCAGCGCCTGCAGACGTTCTGTTCCGAGGAACTCGGCGGCCTCTACCTCGACATCCTAAAGGATCGGCTCTACACGACAGCGGCCACGGGCAAGGCCCGGCGGTCGGCCCAGAGCGCGCTGTGGCACATCACGCAGAGCCTCCTGCGATTGATGGCACCCGTGTTGACGTTCACTGCCGAGGAGGCCTGGGGCACATTCACCGGCAATCCGGGTGACAGCGTGCTCCTCCATACCTGGTATGACCTGCCCGAACCCGCAGACGAAGCGGCGCTGCTGGAGAAATGGCGCACCGTTCGCGAGGTGCGCACCTGGGTGCAGAAGGAACTGGAGGAAGTGCGTGCATCCGGCGCCATCGGCTCGTCGCTCCAGGCCGAAGTCGAGATCGCACTGCATGGTTCGCGTCACGATTCGCTGGCCACACTGGGCGAGGATCTGCGATTCGTGCTGATCACGTCGCAGGCGACGCTCGCCAGGGTCGATGCCGCCGATCAGGAATACGTCCGAGTGGTCGCGAGTCCGCATGCGAAATGCTCGCGTTGCTGGCACTGGCGCGCCGACGTGGGCCGTGACGCGGCACATCCGGAGCTGTGCGGGCGCTGCACGGCCAATCTGTTCGGCGAGGGTGAGGCGCGTGCGTTCGCGTAGCGCCAACAGCGTGCGCTGGTTCGCCCTGGCGGCCGTGGTCGTCGTGCTCGACCAGATCTCGAAGTACGTCGTACGCCAGCACCTGGTGTTCGGCGAATCGGTGCGCGTGACCGGCTTCTTCGACCTCGTGCTGGTGTTCAATCCGGGTGCCGCGTTCAGCTTCCTGTCGGATGCTTCCGGCTGGCAGCGCGGATTCTTCATCGCGATCGCATTCGCGGCCTCGACCTTCGTGAGCTTCCTGCTGGTGCGCCATCGCGACCGCCCGCTGTTCAGCTTCGCGCTCGCCTTCATCCTGGGCGGTGCGGTGGGCAATCTGATCGACCGGATCGTTTTCGGGGCGGTGGTGGATTTCCTCCATTTCCACGTGGCGCAGTACTATTGGCCTGCGTTCAATCTGGCCGATTCGGCCATCACCTGCGGGGCCGCGCTCCTGATCTGGGAGAGTTTTTTCGACCGGCGTCCCGAGCGCGAAGCGCGGGGCGAAGTGCGGGACCGGTGAATGACGTTCGACTCATGGAGGGGGCAGCCCCGATGAAAGTTCTGCTCGCCAATCCGCGCGGCTTCTGCGCCGGGGTGGACCGCGCCATCGAAATCGTGGAGCGGGCGCTCCAGTTGCACGGCGCGCCCATCTACGTCCGGCACGAAGTCGTGCACAACAAGTTCGTCGTCGAGGACCTGCGCGCGAAGGGCGCCGTTTTCGTCGAGGCGCTCACGGACGTACCTGTCGGTGCCACGGTGGTGTTCAGCGCCCACGGTGTTTCCCAGGGGGTGCGGCGCGAAGCCGAAGAGCGCGGATTGCATGTGTTCGACGCGACCTGCCCGCTGGTCACGAAGGTTCACGTGGAGGTCGCCAAGATGCGCGGCCTGGGGCGCGAGATCGTGATGGTCGGGCATCGCGGGCACCCGGAGGTGGAGGGCACCATGGGTCAGTCCCGAGGTGGCATGCATCTCGTCGAAACCCCCGAGGACGTGGAGCGACTCGAAGTATCGGATCCGGGCAATCTCGCCTTCGTGACCCAGACGACGCTCTCGATGGACGATGCCCGCGTCGTCATGGATGCATTGAAGCGGCGTTTTCCCGGCATCGTCGGTCCCAAGAAGGACGACATCTGCTATGCGACGCAGAATCGCCAGGATGCGGTCAAGGCGCTCGTGCGCCAGAGCGACGTCGTGATCGTCGTAGGTTCGCCGAACAGCTCGAATTCGAATCGGTTGCGCGAAGTGGCGGCGAATGCCGGTGTCCCCGCGCACATGATCGACAACGCGTCGGAGCTGGATCCCGCCTGGGTCGAGGGCAAGGCGCGCGTGGGCCTCACCGCGGGTGCTTCGGCGCCGGAGGTCCTGGTGCAGGCCGTCATCGCAAGGCTCAAGGGCTTGGGTGCGACGGACGTGGAGGAGGTCTCCGGCATCGTCGAGGACGTGACTTTCCCGATCCCGAAGGCCTTGTCGACCGTCTGACCGGTCGTGAAAGGAAAAAGCCCCGGGGAATCTCCCTGGGGCTTTTTTATGTGACCGATTTCCCCCATCCCCGACCCTTGCCCCCACGGGCTTTGCCCGCAAGGGAAGGGAGGTTGATGCGTCGAACGGACGACGTCCGTTCGACGGAGCTGGGGTTGGGCTACTGAACCAGCTCGCGCCAGGACATCCGGCGTCCCGTCGTCGTGTCGACGTTGTTGGGCGGGTCGACCCGGCGGGTGATGGCATCGGAACCCCGGATCAGGCCGATGATGTCACCGTTGGGGAGGCGTACCAGCACGACGCGCGAAGACAACACGTTGCCCATGGAGATGCCCGAGGACGCCGACGAGTTGATGACCTTGCCGCCGGTCGCGTAGTCGAGGAACCAGACCCACGACGAGCCGCCGGGAATGCACGGATCCGCCTGCGACGGGATGTTGGTCGTGAACGACAGCACACCGCCAGACAGCACGGGGTTGGTGACCGAGCGCTCGCCGTTGTCGGTGAAGTCCAGCACCCAGCCGGCCTTGGTGCCCAGGTCCACGGTGTTGGACGTGACGGTGGCGGTACCCGTGCCGGCGTTCTTCGTGATCACCTGCGAGACGAGGTTCGAACGCAACGACGTGATCACCGGGTTCGGGAACGTCGGTACCGTAAGGTCGTCTTTCAGCCCGTAGAAGCTCATCCTCCGCGTTGCGTAGACGTTCGGGCTGGTGGTGCCGGGGACGTCGGTATCGCCCATGTACTGCCCGGCGCCCACGTAGATCATGCGCTTGCGGTCGACCAGCCCGAGCTCGGGCTCGGTGGTGATGGGCTGGATGTTGCCCACGCCGTCCACCAGTGTCGTCAGCCTGGTGACCGCCCACGAGGCGGTCGTCGTGCCCGACAGGTCGAAGCGCCAGAGGTTGCCCAGCAGGTCGCCGCCGTAGACGGCCTCGACGAGCGCATCCACGTCGGGGCGTTCGACGAAGGCCGCGAGATGCGCGAGTCCGCTCGGCGTCGTGGTGGTGCCGACACCCGTGGAGATCGACCGGATGATGTCGCCGGTGCGGGCGTTGAGGATCCAGATGCGGCCCTGACCGTCGCCGCCGCTGTCACCGGTGTTGGTGCCGTTGTTGTAGCCGGAGGAGACGATCACGACCCAGCCCGCGGCTCGTGTCTTGACGATGACCGGTCGGCCGAAGGTGTAGCCGACGTTGAGGCGATCGGCCGCCGGCGTCGAGGCCTTGGGGAACTCCCACAGGATGCGGCTCGTCATGGTCGCTTCCGACGACGCGCCCGCACTGCTGATGTCCAGGGCGTAGTAGCCGAAACCGCCCTTGCGCAGGCTGCCCACCATCAACGTCCGCCAGTCGGGCGTATAGGTGCCCGTGGGGACCGGGTTCGTGTAGGCGAAGTCGACGTCCGTATAGTTGGGCGTCCCATCCACCGCATAGCGATGCGAGAAGGCGTTGCGGTCGGACAGGTTCTTCAGGTTCGGGTAGACGAAGCTGGGGACATAGGCCCAGCTTTCGGCACCCGTGGCGCCGTCGAAGGCGTGCAGCATGCCGTCGTTGGCACCCTGGTAGACCACGACCGAACGCGAGACGTTTGCCGTGCGATAGGCCGAATAGCCGTTGTCGAAGTAGCGCAGCAGCGGCGGGCCGACGACGATCGGTTCCGCGTTGATGATGCTGCCCAGCACCGAGATGTTGTTCGGCGTCACGCCGGTGGCGAAGGCCGGCGGGCTGAGCGACTGGTCCGGACGCGGGCCACGCGAGCGGAACTTCTCCACTTCCTTCTCGCGGTTGCCGCGCAGGAATCCGAGGATTTCGGTGTCGTTGTTGAGGCTGGTGCGCTGGGCGGTGGTGAGGCTTGCCCACTGGAACGGCTGGCCGTTGGTGCCGTCGTAGGTGATGATCGTGCGCTTGCGGGTGTCGGCCGCACTCGTCTCGCGATTGGCGAGCTGTTTCTGCGGCGACGGATCCCAGGTCGGCGTGGTGCTCTGGAAACCGGTGGTGAGATCGATGGCGAACTTGTTGATGTCGCCCGACCAGGCGCCGGAGTTGTAGCTCGACGCGTAGGCGAAGTTGTCGCCCGGGGTCAGGTTCGGATTCGCCACCGATACCGCGGCACCGGCGCCGCCCTTCGAGCCGACGTTGTTGACGATGTCGACCACGCCGCTGCGGGCCTGCTCCGGCGAACTCGCGGAGAGCATCGCTCCGCGACCGTTGATGGTCGCGTGCCACAGCTCGTCCACGGCGGTCGGGCTGCGGACCTTGGTGGTGGGATCGCCGTTCGCGTCCCAGTCCGGCGGATACGCGTAGGGGTTCAGGTTGCTGTTGACGAGTGCCGTGGTGTCCGTGCGGTTGTAGATGAACCCCTGCACGCCGAGGCCCAGTGCGTAGGTGTTCATGTGCAGGTAGTCCTGGCGGTCGGCATCGGGCGCGATGTCGTTCAGGTCCAGGGGAACCTGCCGCTTGGCGAGATCGGGGCGCACGTTCGTGTGGATGTAGTGCATGGCGATGTCCGCGAGCGAGTTCGACCATGAATCCGGGTAGGGCTTCGTCGGAGTCACCGTCACCGCGGGCGGATTGGCCGGCGGCGGGGGGATGTTGCCGGCCGGGGTCTCCGTCGTCAGGCGAAGGTTGGGGTTCGTGGGACTGTAGGGAATCGTGAAGCGGTCGCTCGTACCGCTGTCGTCGTTGCCGTAGTTGTCGACCGGTTTCTCTTCGTTGGCAAAGCCGTCGGTGATGACGAATGCAGCGTTGTACTGGCACGCCGCATTGATCGGCGCGCTGCTGCCGGTGCGCTCGAATTGCTTGCCGGCATACTCGAGCGAAGGTCGGGTCGGCGTGCCGCCGTCACCCTTGACCCGGTAGAGGTCGTTCAGCAGACGCTTGGCGTTCTGCGTGTCCGAGGTGTTGTCGAAGTCGTACATGGAGACATCGACGCGATCGTTGAACTCGAACTCACCGACGCGGATGCCGGTGACCTGGTCGAACGCCAGGCCCGTGGCCGCGTTGAGGTACAGGTGGCGCTTGCGGTAGTAGGCGAACCAGTTCGCGAAGTTCTGCATCTCTTCCGCGTAGGTGCAGGTCGTTCCGGTGCAGTCGGTGCGGGCGGCGTACTTCGTGTAGCTCGTGACCGCGGACTTGACCTCGATGCGCTTCAGGCGCTGGGGCGTCGTGGCCGGCGGCACGATCGGCCCCCAGGATTCGTCGGCGGCGAGCGTGCCGGTGGCGGTAGAGGCGACCCAGACGGTGGGGGCCCAATAGGAGATCTGGACGTCGAGGTGGTCGCTGGCCGCGATGGTGAGGTTGCTGACGGCGGCGCCGAACGCACTGCCGAAAATACAGTTCTCCGTGGTCTTCCGGAAGCACAGGTCGGCAGCTCCGGTGGCCGTCCATGCCCCGCAGCTACCGTTGTTCGTCGAAGTGCAACTGCGGTAGGTCGAACCGGCTGGGACGATCATCCCGGGGTACATCCGGAACGTCCACTCGGCCGAGTTGCTGTTGACGTTGGACGTCAGGTTCATGGTCGTGCCCGAATAGATCGGGTGACTGCGCACGGCATTCCATTTCGCGCCCGTCGCGTCGTTGTAGGTCGGCAGGGTGAGCGTCGAACTGCCGTCGTTGTAGGGCCGCCACGGGTCGTAGTTGACGGCCGGGTTGTAGTACTGCGCGTTGTAGATCGGGCTGCGGAACCACGCGAACTCACGGGTCGGCGGGATCGCGAAGTGGTCGTTGTCCTGGTCGCTGTAGGAGCGGGTGTCGCAGTTCCGGCCGCACTGGCCGTTCGGGAACAGGTAGGTGAACTTCTTCCAGTCGCCGTTCGCCTCGCCGTTGATGTTGAAGTTCCAATCGTTCACGGAGATCTGGGGCACGCCGGACGTGATGGCGGGGTCGTTACACTGATTCGCACCGGTACCGTAACCATTCACTTCGAAGGCATATCCGCAACCCACGAAGCTGTTGATCCGGGTGTTCCACCAGGCCGCCCCGTCGTTGGTGGAGAAGCCTCGCACGGGCGAGAACTCTCCGTCCATGGAACCCGAATCGTCCACGGCCATGATGAGGTTGGGCTTGGCACGGCTTCGCGTCGCCATCGGCACGTTCGCGATATCCGAGGAAGCGGCCTGCGCCAGGGGCGCGAGATCTGCCCACACGAGGCAGCACGCGAGAGCGTAGGCGGCGGTTCGACGGAGGAAGGAATGGCGGGTACTCATGGGGGTTGCTCCTTGCACGGGCGTGACGACGGCTGTGACGATTCGGGTGCAGTGCGAACTCGGGTAGGGATCAGCGGGCGACGATGGCCTGGGCCATTGCCACGGTGTTGCGGGGCCCCTCGACGCGTACGGTCACGCGGTAGGCCACGGCGAAGTTGGTGTTGGTGGGCTGCAGACCCGGCTTCTGGCTGCTGTTCGGACGGCCGGGTGCCGTGGAGCAGTTCGCGAGGATCAGGTCGCGTGTCGTGGTGAGGCCGTTGCACATGCGCTCGGCCACCCAGCGAACGGTGTTGCCTTCCGTGGGCGTGGCGCCGGTGACGCTCGACCAGGTCACGTCCGGGAGTCCGTCGGGCACGCCGTCGGGGCCGGTGGTGTCCTGGATCTGGGGGAAGTACTTGTTGGCCACCGCGGTTTCCGGATTGACCGCGTATCCGGTGGCGCCCGTCACCGCCTGGAAGGCGTCTTCCACCCCCACGTCGACGGCCTGCACGGCCGCGGCGCGGAAAGCCATGTTGCCGGAGATCACGTTGCCGGTGTCGGTCGACCGCACGAGTGCGAGGCCGGCGAGCGAGAGGGCGACGAGGATGATCAGCGAAATCACGAGTACCACGCCGCGCTCACGGGAGGGCGCGTGAAGGTCTCGGAATCGGTTCGAGGAGTTCATGTTCGGTTCGCCTCAGAAGGACTGCCACATCACGTTGCGAAGCGGGATGATGGTTTCGTAGACGCGGTAGCGATACCGCTGCCAGTTGGTGTCCGCGGACAGGTCGATCTGCGGTGCGGCGGTGGTGCCGGCGTCGTTCCACGCACAAGGGCCGTTGTTGGCGGTGCCCACCGGCGTGGTGCAGGTGGTCGACACGTTGTTGCGTTCCATCTGCGAGCTGCGCGTGACGATGGCTACGCGGATTGCTTTCACGCGGCCGATGTCGTTGATGGTGATGGCCGTCGGCGCCCAGGTGCCGGTCGGATTGACCCAGGTGTTGATCTCCTGGGTCTGGGGTGTGGTCGATACACCCAGCTGTGCCTGAAGGGCAACGACGCCGGAGGCGATGCTCACGGCTGTCGCGCCGGCTGCCGTCAGGTCGAGCTGCTGGAGTTCGCCTTCGCGCGTCGTCGCGTTCATCACCACGGAGTACTGGTTGCGCGAGAACGTCCCCATGTTGATGACGATCGACGGTTCGGCGGGCGAGTTGCCGTAGCTCGTGACCGGGTTCGGCGCGGTGACGAACAGGTTCGTGGCGGCGGGCGGATTCGCCGGCGTGGAGCCGCCCGGTGCCGTCGTGATCGCGAGCGAATTGCCGTCCGCAGCGAGGGCCGTGGCGCTCACCTGCAGTCGCGTGCAATTGAATGCCCGCAACGGATTCGCGATGAGGATGTGATTGCCCACGGTGAAGCCGGCGGTGCGAGTCGCGTTGTTCACCTGGAGTACTTGGGAGGAGGTCGTCGTGTCGAGCAGGATCTGGGCTGGCAGGCTGCCGAAGGCCGAAGTGCTGTAGTTCGTGATGATCGTGTCGGACGCAGAACCGCCGTCGGCGATCTGGACCGGCATGATGGGCACCTGCGAAGCGGCGGCGCCGGTCCACATGTTCATGCGGTTGCAGGCGAGCTGGTTGCCGTAGAACAAGCCATAGCCGGCGAGCCGGATCTCGCGCTCGATGTTGGCCAGGGCCAGCAGGCCCGACTCCTGGGCGTCGTTCGCGTTCGTCGTGGTGCGCTTCTGTGCCTCGAACGTGTCGAAGGACTGGAAGATCACCAGCATGCCGATCAGGGCGATGACCATGGCGACCAGGATCTCGACGAGGCTGAAGCCCTGCTGAGCGGTGCGCGGGACGTGGCGGATGTGGTTTGTCATGGTTCGAGGCCCGCTCAGATGCTGATGACGGTTCTGACGTCGTAGTTGTGCTGGCCGGTGGGCGAAGACCAGCAGATCCGGATGAACACCGTGCGCGTGTTGTTCACCACGGCGCCGATCACCACCTGCTGGTTGTTGGCGGTGGCGCCGGGCAGCAGCAGTTGCATGTTCGCGTTCGCGGTCACGCCGGTGGTCGTGAAGCTCGCGACCCAGCGGCCGACGTTGGTGGTGGCACCGGCCGCGGCGCCGGTGGGGTTGCACACCGTGGTGCCGCCGGGGCGATGCGCATAGTTGGCGAGGTTCGTCCGATCGGCCCACATGCGGCCGATCAGCTGGTTGGCGAGGTAGCTCGCGTCGGAGCGGTACTTCGCCTCGGCGCTGTTGCGGATCGACTGGGCCTGCAGCCCGATCACCGCGAGAATGCCGAGCGAGAAGATCAGGATCGCGATCAGCGCTTCGAGCAGCATGGCGCCCGATTGGCTGTTGCGGCGGAGTTTCTGGGCTTTCATGGTGAGATCGCTCCTCGCGGGCTCAGCAGGATTGGGAATCGGTGTTGGGCAGTGCCGGATCGCACATGCGGACCTGACCGCCGGTGCGGACCACGACGCGCAGGCAGCGCACCGGTCCCGAGGGCGCGCACGTACCGCCGGCAGGGTTGGTCACGTTCAAAGTGACCTGGGTGCGGGCGGGGCAGACGCCCTCCGCAGCCGCGATCTGCTGGCCGGTGCCGTTGAAGCACACGGTCGATGCCGACGCAGCGACGCTCGCGTTGGAGGTTTCCGCCGCCAGCCGTGTCTGGGTCGTCGCGACCGCACTCAGATCGTCCACGTTGAGGGTGCGGATGTCCCAGGCGCCGCCGGTAGTGTTGGTGAGGCGCCAGGCGACGGGGCCGTTCATGCGTACCGCTTCGGCCCGAGCGAGCTGCAGGCCCTCGTTGAGCGATTCGGTGGCCGTGCGCACCTGCGCGTTCTGGATCCAGTCGCGGAAGGACGGCACCGCCAGGGCCGCGAGCACCCCCACCAGGATCAACCCGATGGCGATCTCGATGAGGGTCATACCGCGCTGGGTGGCACGCATGATCAGCAGCTTCCGTTCTTCTTCATGACCCAGCAGGTCGTGCTGGTGGTCCAGCCCGTGGGCACACCCGTGGTGGCGCGGACATTGGCTTCCGTGATCGTGTAGACGAACGATCCGGTGCCGCCGGCGGCGACGCCCGTGGCCGTCATCGTGTAGTTCTGGCCGGCGGTAGCCCCTGCGGCGCAGGAGAACGTGAAGTAGGTCGTGTTCGCCGGTGCGGTGAAGGCCGCGAGGCCTGCCGCGCCGCCGCACCAGGTGGGATAGGACTTGTTGTCCTGGTAGTACTGTTCCATCCGCACCCGGGTACCGGACAGGATCGAGTGCGCCTCGGTCAGCTTGCCGCGGATCACGTAGTCGCGGTACGCCGGGACCGCGATGGCGCCCAGGATGCCGATCAGCGCCGCCACGATCAGCAGTTCGATGAGGGTGACGCCGCGTTGCTGTTGCTTCATGTCCGAAACTCCCGGTTCAAGATGGTTGGCATGGTAGGAAGGTCTTTTCAGGCCCGGCAAATCGGCCCGATGAGTGGTTCGATTTCGGGAACGACCGGCGCTTTTCGGCTGCAACTCCCTGACAAGGCGAGAAAACCTGTGCGTGTCCCGCGCTGTGAAGCGAGCAGAGGTCCGAATGGGCGATGGCGCGAAATGGTCATGTCGGCCAGGGCGCAAGCAAGACGCGGGTCAGGGGCACATATTCCGCCTGCATGGGCTGGGCGGGCATGACCAACGGTCGAAAAGGCGGAACGACCGGCTTGGCGCGGGGACTGCTTCGCGGGAAAGGGCGGGTCCATCCACCGGATTTCGCTCGGAAACCCGTCCCGATGGGGTGTCGAAGCGGACACCGATGGTCAGTTTCGGCCGCGTTCCGACCAGGCCGGTCAGGGGATCCGCGGCCGGCAGGCGAGCAATTAGACAGAGTCCAATTCTTATCTTAAACTCAAGTCCATGATGAATACCGACTATTCACGGGCGAACCTCGCAGAGGTACTGCGAGGCCACGGCATCACGCCGACGCACCAGCGAATCGAGATCGCGTACGCCCTGTTTTCGAAGATGGCGCATCTGTCGGCCGACCAGGTGCTGGCGATCGTGAACGAGCGCCATGCCGAGACTTCCAAAGCCACGGTCTACAACACGCTCAAGCTGTTCGTGGAAAGCGGCTTAGCGCGCGAGGTCATCGTCGACCCGAGCAAGGTGTTCTTCGATCCGAACACCAGCCCGCACCACCATTTCTACGATGTCGAGACCGGTGAGATCACCGACATCGATGCGGATCGCGTGACTGTTTCCGGTTTGCCGGATCTGCCTCCCGGCAAGGTGGCGGCCGGGATGGATGTCATCATCCGCGTGCGTCGGGCGACGGCCTGAGACGTCGTCGGCCGAGGAACGTCTTAAGTTAAGCGCTCAACGCGGAGGACGCGGAGGGCGCGGTGGACGGCAAGAACCAAGGAACCCAAGGTTTACTCCGCGCTCTCCGCGTCGAGCGCCTCAGTACGGCTCCTTGCAGGGAGCCTAACGACCTGTGAACTTTGCAGGACGTTTTTCCAGGAACGCGTTCACCCCTTCGCGGAAATCCTCGCTCTTCCCTGCTTCGCGTTGAAGTTCGGCTTCGAGCACGAGTTGCCGTTCGAAACTGGAGTCGGCCGCGGCGTAGAGCGCGCGTTTGGTTAGTGCGTAAGCCTTCGTGGGCCCCGAGGCCATCTTGCGGGCGAGCGCGCGCGCTTCATCCATCAGCTTGTCGTCATCCACGCATTTCCAGATCAGCCCCCATTGCTCGGCTTTTTCCGCCGACAGCGATTCGGCGAGTAGCGCCAATCCCATCGCCCGCGCCATGCCGACGCGGTGCGGCAGGCTGTAGGTGCCGCCGGCATCGGGAATCAGCCCGATCTTCGTGAACGCCTGGAGGAACGAGGCAGAGCGGGCAGCGATGACGATGTCGCAGGCGAGCGCGACGTTGGCGGCGGCACCTGCCGCTACGCCGTTGACTGCCGCGATCACCGGCATCGGCAGCGCGCGCAGCCGACCCAGCATCACGTTGTAGTTGCGCTCGAGCGTGGAGCCGACGTCGAAATCCTTCGGCTGGCCCGTGCTCATGGCCTCCGCCAGGTCCTGACCGGCGGAGAATCCGCGGCCGGCGCCGGTGATGATCAACGCCCGCGCGGCGCCGGGCTTTTCGACGGCATCGAGCGCCGCGCGCAACTCACGATGCATCTGCTCGGTGAAGCTGTTGAGCCGCTCCGGGCGGTTGAGCGTGATCGTGGCGACGTCGTCGCTGATCTCCAATAGAATCGTTGCAGCCGTCATCGGGGTCTCCTCCCAGGCGAAGCCGGTGCTGCCGGCTTGTTCATTTTTCGATCGCCGCATTATCCCATTACCCGTCTGCAAGGAATCGAATCGTCATGACCTACGAGAACCTCCTGGTGGAGACCCGCGGCCGCGTGGGCCTGGTCACCCTCAACCGGCCGAAGGCCCTCAATGCGCTCTCGCCGGAACTCATGAACGAGCTCGCGCAGGCGCTCGATGCCTTCGAGGCGGACGACGGCGTCGGCTGCATGGTGATCACCGGGAATGAAAAGGCGTTCGCCGCGGGCGCCGACATCAAGGCGATGAAGGACCAGTCCTATATGGACGTCTACAAGGCCGACTTCATCACGGCGGAATGGGAGCGGGTCACCCGCTGCCGCAAGCCGGTGATCGCGGCCGTGGCCGGCTACGCGCTCGGCGGCGGCTGCGAACTCGCGATGATGTGCGATTTCATCATCGCGGCCGACAACGCGAAGTTCGGCCAGCCCGAGATCAACCTCGGCATCATTCCCGGCGCGGGCGGCACCCAACGCCTGCCGCGCTTCGTGGGGAAGTCGAAGGCGATGGAAATGGCATTGCTGGGGCAGGCGCGGATGATGGATGCGGCGGAAGCCGAACGCGTCGGCCTCGTGAGCCGTGTGGTCCCGCTCGACAAGCTGCTCGAGGACGCGCTGGCCACGGCCGCAAAGATCGCCGAACTCTCCATGCCGATCGTCATGATGGCCAAGGAGTCGGTCAACCGAGCCTTCGAGACCACGCTCGCCGAGGGCGTGCGCTTCGAGCGCCGACTGTTTCATTCCGCGTTCGCCACCGAGGACCAGAAGGAGGGCATGGCGGCCTTCGTGGAAAAGCGCAAACCGGTCTTCAAGCACCGCTGAAGCGCGGTTTTTGTGGATATAATCCGCGCCCTGTCGTGCCGCTGTAGCTCAGTTGGTAGAGCAGCGCATTCGTAATGCGAAGGTCGCCAGTTCGAATCCGGCCAGCGGCACCAAGTTCACGACGAAAACAATGGTTAGCTTACCGGCTAGCCATTTTTTGTTTGGCTGGAGGAGTCGCCATGCCGTATCGAGCGCTGATCGCCGTGCTGTGCCTCATGGCGGTTGCCCCCGCCATGGCCGAGGACGACGGCGAGGATTTCCTGAAGCTCATGCGCAAGCCTTCCGCGCGCGAGCTGGCGCAGCGCTACATCGACAACGCGGCCAACAAATGGGACGGCAGCGTGTTCTGTACGCCGCTCGAGAATCGCGAGGACGAGCGCTTCAACGCGGTCCGGAAGTACCTCGAGGAACACCCGCAGGATCTCTGGCGCCCGCAGCGCTATCTCATCATCCAGGGGCTGCGCGCGTCTTTCCCGTGCAAGTCCTGAACACCGAGGCCGCTCCATGAAGATCGTCGACGTCAAGGCGCATCCGCTGCGCACCGAATTGCAGCAGCCGTTCGCATTCTCGCAGGGCTGGGTGAAGTACCGCTCGGCCACGCTGGTGGAGGTGATCACCGACGAAGGCATCATCGGCTGGGGCGAGGCGTTCGCACAGGGGCTCGAGCCGCCGCAGATCGCCGCGGCGGTGATCGAATCGGCACTCAAACCGCTGCTGCTGGGCACCGATCCGCTCGACATCGAAGTGCTGTGGCATCGCATGTATCACGCCACGCGGGACTACGGCCGCAAGGGCTCCGTGACCGCGGGCATCAGCGCGATCGACATCGCCCTGTGGGACATCGCGGGCCAGTCCTACGGCGTGCCGATCTATCGACTGCTCGGCGGTGCGTTCCGCACGCGCGTGCAGGCGTATGCGACCGGCTTCTATCGGATCTCGGGGCAGGGCGAGGCAGCGCGGCTCGGTGACGAGGCAATCGCCCACTACGAGGCGGGATTCCGCGCGATGAAGGTGAAGCTCGGCTACGGTCTGGCCGACGACATCGCGGTGATGGCGGCGATCGCCCGCTCGCTCGACGTGCGGCCCGTCACCCTGATGGTCGATACGAATCATGCCTACGGGGTCGGCGATGCGGTCCGGCTCGGACATGCGCTCGCGCCCTACAACCTGAGATGGTACGAAGAGCCGGTCGCCCCCGAGCATATCCAGGGCTATCGCGAAGTACGCAGCCGAGTGTCGATGCCCGTGGCAGGCGGAGAGAACGAACACACGCTATATGGCTTTCGCGATTTTCTCGGCGCGGGCGCGGTTGACGTGGCGCAGCCCGACATCGGTTCGGTGGGTGGCTTCACGGCGTGTCGGCATGTCATCGCGCTGTCCCAGGCGCACGGCGTTCAGGTGAATCCGCACGTGTGGGGTTCGGCGATCGCGCAGGCGGCCTCTCTTCAACTGATTGCAGCGGTACCCGTCGCGCACCACTCGGTGTTCGCGCAGGAACCGATCTTCGAGTACGACCGCTCCTCGCATCCATTCCGCCAGGCGCTCGTCCGACAGCCCGTGGAACAGCGCGACGGCTGGGTGGAGATTCCATCGCGTCCCGGGCTCGGTGTCGAAGTGGACCGAGCGATTCTCGAGCGCTATCGCGTCCCGTCGTAGCTCTCAGCGACCTGATACCTCCCTTCCCTTGCGGGCAAAGCCCATGGGAGAAGGGCCGGGGATGGGGGCCGTTCCGATCTTCGGCAACGGGCGGTGGCTAGTTGCCGCTGATACCTCCCTTCCCTTGCGGGCGAAGCCCGTGGGGGAAGGGTCGGGGATGGGGGCAGAGCCGTCGCCCCTCGGCAACAACGTGATTTCACGGCCCGTTTTTGGTGCGACCGCATTGGGTATCGCACTCGGCTGGAGCCGTTTACCCGCTGTATCCGAACCCTATCTCCATGATTCGGAATGCTTTCGTGTATGGCATGCCGATTGCAATTAGGAAGGCGGTGTCAATCGGTGCGATGGTTCTCCATCGCGGCGGTTGCCCACTGAGATCCTCCGTGACTTTCGACCCACCTCTGGTGGGTCGTTTTTTTTCTAATGGAGCGATTCGAGGAATTGAACGAGCAGAGCACGCTGGTCCGCGTCGTCCTGCTTGTAGAGCATCACCGAGCCGGGCGCCACGTTCTGGGGGTCGGCAAGCCAGCGATCGAGCAGGGTGGCATCCCAGGATTTCCCGGCCAGTCCTTTGCGAAAGCCCTCGGAATACGCGAAGCCCTCGACCGTGCCGGCGGCGCGGCCGACGACGCCGTGCAGGTTAGGTCCCTGGCGAGTCGGCTCGCCTGCATTGAACGTGTGGCAGACGCCGCAATGGTTGAGTGCGAGTTTCTTCGCGGCGGCGAGATCGTCCTGCGCCGTGGCGGAAGCGCTCGTACACAACAGCGCCGCAGCGGCAGCGAGCATGGCCATGGACGAAACGGGTCGTTGCATCGTCACTTCCCCAGAGGATCCTGGCGCCGATGCTGGGCCAGGCGCACCGCGGAAGGGTGGTATCGGACTACTACCAGGCTTGGGCTCCGTATAATCCGCCGTCCGTTTCAAGGCCGTGGAACCCATGATGAAGTTGATCGAGACGCTGTTCGAGGGGATGTTGTGGCGCAGCCGCTTCGTGGTGGTGATCGCGGTCGTCGCCAGCATGATTTCGGCGATCGCCGTGTTCTTCGTGACGACGGTGGACGTGTGGTACCTGGTCACGCACATCTTCAACTACGCCGACCCTTCGCTCTCGCCGGAACTCCGCAAGACCCTGCACGACGACACCGTGACGCACGTCGTCGAGGTGGTCGACGGCTACCTCCTGGCGACGGTCATGCTGATCTTCGCGCTGGGCCTGTATGAGCTCTTCGTCAGCGACATCGACGCGGCCCACGGCTCGCGCGCTTCCAGCAAGATCCTGCTGATCGAGAGCCTCGACGACCTGAAGACCCGGCTCGCAAAAGTGATCCTGATGATCCTCATCGTGAAACTGTTCGAGCACGCGGTGAAGATGAAGATGGACTCGGTGCTCGATCTTCTCTACCTCGGCGGCGCCATTGCCCTGGTGGGTCTCGCGCTCTATCTGACCCATGCCTCGGAAGGTCCTCCCGCGGCACCCGACGGGTCGGGCCCGAGGGGCGACGGGCACTGAGGTACGACTAGCGTTTGATCGGCTCGGCCGATTCGCCGGGTTTCGTTTCCGCCGGCGTGGCCACGGGTTCCCTGGCACGATCGGCTGGAGGCGGGCGGGTGCGCTGGTAGTACTCGATCCAGTTCTGCACGTTGCCCTCCTGGACCGCTTCGGCCGCGTCCTTCGGGCGTTTCGGGTCGTCCGCGGCGGTGGCAACGAGGGAAACAGGGACGACGGCGAGCGCCATCGCCAATGCCCGGAATGAGGTCTTTCGCATGTCCCGATTCTAGCCGCGCAGCGCCTTCGGTAACATGGCGGTCAGCGGCCGGCACACCGGCACCAAAGACAACAATGACCGGGAGGCTCGAGCCATGCACGATCTCGTCATCGAGAACGCATCCATCATCGACGGGACGGGACGCCCGTCGTTCCACGGCAGCGTCGCGGTGGACGGCGGCAGGATAGCGGCGGTGGGCGATGCGGTGGGGAATGGCCGCCAGCGCATCGACGCCGACGGCCTGGCGCTGATGCCCGGCATCATCGACAACCACACGCACTACGACGCGCAGATCACCTGGGATCCGTTCGCTTCGCCCTCGCCGGCCCTGGGCGTCACCACCGTGGTCATGGGCAACTGCGGTTTCACCATCGCCCCATGTCGCCCGGACGATCGCGATCTCGTCATGCGCAACCTGACGCACGTGGAGGGCATGTCGCTCGATGCGTTGCGCTCGGGCATCCAATGGGAGTTCGAGACCTTTCCCGAGTATCTCGATTTTCTCGATAACCGGGGCGTCGGGCCCAATGCCGCGGTGTTCGTCGGGCACTCGTCGGTGCGCACGTGGGCGTTGCGCGGGGACGCCTCGAAACGTGCCGCCAAACCGGACGAGATCGCGCAGATGCAAGGCATGGTGCGCGAGGGGATGGCCGTGGGTGCCGTGGGCTTTTCCACGACCACGTCGATCCAGCACAACGGCGAGGCCGGCATCCCGATGCCTTCGCGGCTCGCGGACGACGCCGAATTCGATGCGCTGGCCGGAACGCTCGCGGAATCGGGCAAGGGCACGCTGATGATCACGAAGGGCCTCGGGACGCCGGTCCCGAGGCTGGAAGCGCTGTCGGCATTGTCGGGGCGGCCCTTTGTCGTGGCGGCGCTGCTGCACAGCAACGTCACGCCGGAGGCGGTATTCGAGGATCTCGCCATGATCGCCGCTGCGCGCAAGCGGGGCCACCGGCTCTACGGCGCAGTTTCGCCTTGCCCACTCACCTTCGAGTTCAACTTTCGCGCCCCGTACGTGTTCGAGGGGCTCGCGTCATGGCTGCCGGCCATGGAAGCGCACGAGGAGTCGAGTTTCCGGGCGCTGCTCGCGAGCCCGGATTTCCGAGCTGCCGTGAAGGCCGAGCTCGATCGCCCCGCGCGGCGCATGTTCAACGGCGAGTGGACGCAGATGCGCGTCTTGCGTGTGCGCGATGCGGCGAACCAGCCCCTCGAGGGCCTGAGCGTCGCCGAGGGCTCGATGCGAGACCGCAAGCATCCCCTCGACTGGCTGCTGGATCTTGCGCTGGCCGAAGACCTCGACACGATGTTCATCGCCACCCTGCTCAATACCGACGAAGCGGCGCTGACTCGCATGCTGACCGACGACAGTGCGCTGATCTCGCTCTCCGATGCCGGTGCGCACCTGGAATTCTTCTGCGATGCCGGAGCCGGCCTGCACCTGCTGGGTCACTGGGTTCGCGGGCGCGGAATCATGTCGATCGAACGGGCTGTCCACCGTCTCACCGCCGAGGCCGCCGATGCCTTCGGGATTCCGGATCGAGGCCGTATCGCGCCGGGCGCTTGGGCCGACCTTGCGTTGTTCGATCCCGCGACCGTGGGGCGCGGCCCGGCGCAGCGCCTGCACGACCTGCCGAGCGGCGCGTCGCGCCTGGTCACGCCCGCGCTCGGCATTCACGGCGTCTGGGTGAATGGCCAGCAACTGGTGGATTCGAAGGGGCTCCTGCCCGATGCGCCGCTGGCCGGGCAAGTGCTCAGGCAGTTTCTCAATTAACAAACGGGTGATTTCCGACCCTATGGCAATCTGCTACGCTGGCTTGGTTCGAAAAAAGAAATTGTCCTGGCACATTAAGTAAAAACAACAAGTTGTAGAGGTCGGCTGTCAGGAATTTTTACTCACTTCCGGCGACTGCAACGGTCTCCGGTATGGCACAGGGGTACCCGAGCCCCGATCTAGGAGACAGTCATGGCGATCTTCGAGGGCGCGGTAGACCAGCCGGTGCTGGTCGGTACCGACGGCGTGGACATGTTCCGCGTTTTCAACGTGGCCACGGTGACGATGCTTGTGGGCCTCGGCGGCGACGACACCTACGAAGTCGGGCCGATTGCCAACCTGGTCGTCCCGATCGAGGAAGCAGGCGGCGGCACCGACACCATCCGCAGTCGTGGAAACTGGTCGCTCGGGGCGAACTTCGAGAACCTGACCCTCATGCCGCTCGACGGGTTGACCCCTGGCGGCAACCCGAACTACTCGGGTACCGGAAACAGTCTCAACAACGTCATCACGGGCAACGACGGCGACAACGTGATCGACGGGGACCTCGGCAACGACACGATGATCGGCGGGCTCGGCAACGATACGTACCGAGTCGACAGCGCCCTGGACATCGTCACCGAGGCTATCAGTGCCGGGACGGATACGGTGCAATCGACCGTCACTCACATCCTGGGCCTCAACGTCGAGAACCTCCTTCTGCTGGGTGCCACCAACATCAACGGCACCGGCAACGCGCTCGACAATGACATCGATGGTAATACCGGCAACAACATCATCACGGGCCTCGCCGGCAACGACGTGCTCGATGGCGGCATCGGCAACGACACCGTAGACGGGGGTGAGGGCAACGACATCCTGAATGGTGGCACTGGCAACGACTCGCTTCTGGGTGGCGGCGGCAACGACAGGCTGACGGGCGACGATGGCATCGACACCCTCAACGGCGGCCTGGGGGACGACCAGTACTACGTCGATGCGCTCGACAATCCCATCATCGAAGGTGCCGGTGCCGGCGACGATACGGTGTTCGCCAGCTTCAGCTACACGCTGGCGGCCAACATCGAGACGCTTCGTCTCGGGGGTGTCGCAGCGATCGACGGCACCGGCAATGCGATCAGCAATCTGCTGTTCGGCAACGCCGCGGCCAACGTGCTGACCGGCCTGGCCGGCAACGACACTCTGGACGGGCAGGGCGGTGCGGACCGCATGCTCGGCGGCCTCGGCAACGACAGTTACGTGGTCGACAACGCCGGCGATGTCGTGGTCGAACTGCTCAATGAAGGCGTCGACAAGATCTTCAGCAGCGTCGCGGCCTATCGCCTGCCCGACCATGTGGAGAATGCCCAGCTCGCTGGTGCCGCGACGATCATCCATGGCAACGCCCTGGCGAACAGCCTCACGGGCAACGAAGGGTTCGACGAACTCTACGGCTACGCCGGGGACGATCGGCTGGATGGAGGCTTGGCCGACGACCGCATGCAAGGTGGTCTCGGCAACGACACCTACGTGGTCGACAACTCGTTCGACCAGGTGATCGAGTTCCTGAACGAGGGTACCGACACCATCCTGTCGTCGGTCTCGATCACCCGTCTGGCACTCAACGTCGAGAATGTCACGCTCAACGGCAGCGCGGCAGCCGACTTGTCCGCCTGGGGCAATGCCCAGGACAACATCATCACCGGCGATGCCGGAGACAACTTCATCGACGGGCTCGGCGGATTCGACACGATGGCCGGCGGCCTGGGCGATGACCAGTACGTGGTCGGGGCGTTCATCACGACGTTGCCGGCGTTGAGCGACAAGGTGGTGGAAGCGGTGAATGCCGGAACGGACACGGTCTACGCCTACACCACGTACGTGCTGCCGATCAACGTCGAGCGTCTGGTGCTCGGAAACACAGCCGGCGCAATCAACGGCACCGGCAATGCGGTCGACAACGAGATCCGAGGCAATGCCTGGGGCAATGTCCTCGATGGCGGTCTCGGCAACGATACCCTGCTCGGCTTTGCCGGCGACGACGTGCTGCTGGGCGGCGGCGGCAACGACTCGCTCGACGGCGGTTCCGGCATCGACAACATGCAAGGCGGATTGGGCGACGACACCTACTTCGTGAACGACGCCGCCGACAACGTACTGGAACTCGCCGGCTCCGGCACGGACACGATACGCAGTACGGTGAACGTCAATCTGACGGATGCCGTGACTGCCACACGCAACTTCCAGAACGTGGAGAACCTCGTTCTGCTCGGTGCCGCAACCACCGGAACCGGGAACGCGCTCAACAACATCGTCACCGGGAACGTCACGCTGGCGAATTCCCTCAGCGGGGGCATCGGCAACGATACGCTGACCGGCGGCAATCTCGCCGACATCCTGACGGGTGGGGATGGGATCGACACACTGACCGGCGGCAGCGGAATCGACTCGCTCGACGGGGGGGCTGGCGATGACACGCTCGACGGTGGCGCCCTCGGCGACACGATGGTCGGTGGCCTGGGCAACGATTTGTTCATCGTCGACAACGAGGACGACGACCTGGTGGAAGCATCGGGCGTGGGGTCGGGGATCGATACCGTCCGTTCCTCCGTCGACTGGCAGCTCGCCACGAACTTCGAGAATCTCACGCTGACGGGAGCCCTGAACATCGCCGCCATCGGCAACGACGCGGCCAACACCATCCTCGGCAACGACGGCAACAATGCCATTGATGGCGGGCTGGGCAGCGACACCATGCGAGGGGGGAAGGGCAACGACGTCTATGCGGTCAATGTCGCGACCGATGTGGTGGCGGAGCTGCTCAACGAAGGCGTCGACACGGTGGAAGTGCGATATGCCACGGTATCGACCTATGTGCTGCCGGTGAATTTCGAAGTGGTGAAGCTCGAGGATGGCACCGGGGTGGGGGGAGCGAACGTGGCCCTCAATGCCATCGGCAACGCCGCGGACAACCGGCTGCTGGGCAATTCCGCGGTGAACGTCCTCGACGGCAGCACGGGCAACGACTCACTCGTGGGCGGGGCTGGCAACGATCGCCTGGTCGGCGGGATCGGCAACGATCTGCTCGACGGTGACGACCGGGACGAGGTGCTGGGTGTCCAGGGTGTCGTCGGCAACGACACCCTGGAGGGCGGGCTGGGCGACGATCTGTACTTCGTCAACAGCGCCACGGACGTCATCGTGGAACTGGCGGGGTCGGGCACGGACCGCTTGACCACCGCTGTCGATTTCAACGCGCTGACGCGAGCCGCGAACGTCGAGACTTTCTACCTCGACAATCTCGCGGTGGCTTCGCTTACCGTGACCGGCAACGCGTTGAACAACACGTTCTACGGAAACGGTGGCGCGAATATCCTCGACGGTGGGGCCGGCGACGATACCTTCCACCTCACCGGGTACGATTTCGATTGGTCGCCCTGGGCGCCAATTGCCGGCGGTGGTGCGGTGGAGCACGTTACTGGTGCGAAGCTCACGGCGGCGGATCTGATCGAGGGTGGCACCAACACCGCGGTGGGTGACCGCCTGTTTGCCAATCTCGTCGACGTGAGCGGTGGTGATGGTGCCCTTCGCGTTCACGGTGTCGAGCAAATCACCTTCTTAAGTGCCACGTCCGCAGCGGGCTCGAACGTGGTCAATGCCCTCGACATCGTTGGAGCGCAGCGCATCTCGGTCATGAAATCCGTTGACCACGGCGCTATGGCTGATCTGACGATCAACAACCTGGCGTCGGGCGTGACGGTGGCTTCAGAGAAGTTCGCGAGCGACATCACAGTGTCGCTCGCAAATTCGGCTGGCGGCAGTGACGTCCAGAACTTCGAACTCAAGAGTTTCTCCGGTGCCATCACCACCAGCGGCATCGAGACCCTGCGTTTCACCTTGATCGAGCCGGACGATTTCTCGCCGAACGCGGTCGATTTGAGCGGTGTCGCCGGTGCGACTACCGCAGAGTTCCGCGGATCATCGGGGACGTTGCTGCTGGTCGTGCCCAACGGGCTCGATCTGGCGTTCAACAACCTCAGCCAAAAAGTGGACATCGGCAACAATTCGACGCTCGCGGCGCTCGATGTCTCGCTGAACAACTCGGCAGTCACCTTGTTCAATGAGAGCGACATCACGGTCCTGAACGTCAGCAGCACCGGCGTCGGGGGACCGAGCAGTCTGGATCTGTTCGGGTACGACTTCGGAGCCAGCGGCAAGGTGGTGCTCGGAGGCAATCAGGAGTTGCGTGTTTCCGTGGGTAACGGTGCCAGGGTGGAAAGCACGGTGAATCTCGCTGCCGCGGACCCGATGGTGGCGCGAGTACACCTCTCGGGTACAGCCGCGACCACGACCGTGAAGCTCGATGGCGGTGCCGCGGGCCAGGACCTCATCGAGGGCGGTGCCGGTGCCGACGACCTCTCCGGCGGTTCCGGCGAAGGTGATCTGCTGTGGGGCAATGCCGGCGCCGATCGCTTCATCTTCCGCGCGCCCGCCAACGGTGACAACTTCGCCTTCGTCGCCGACTTCAACCGTACGGCCGGCGACAAGATCGTGCTCGACGACGTGGCCTTCACCGGGCTCGCGCCCGGTTCCCTGCCCGGCACCGCGTTCGTCCAGGGCGAGCAGGCGGCCACTGCCGCGCAGCGGATCGTCTTCGACAACCAATCGGGCAACCTCTACTACGACTCGGACGGCAGTGGTGCCACGGAGCAGGTGCTGTTCGCCAACGTCGGCGGAGCCGATGTGCAGGCAACCGACTTCCAGATCATCTGACCACGCAGCCAGGGGGCGAGGGCGCCGTGCGCACATTCCTGCAACGCTGTCGGCAGCACTTCCTGCATGCGGGAGTGTTCAGCTTCTTCATCAACCTGTTCCTGCTCGCGGTTCCGCTGTACACACTGCAGGTCTTCGACCGCGTCTTCACCAGCCGTAGTGTCGAAACACTGGTGCTCATGTCGTTGCTGGCGTTCGTGGCGCTCGTGGCGATGGGCGCGCTGGACGTGGTGCGCGCGCGGTTGCTGCTTGGTGCCGGTGTCGTGCTCGACCGCGCGCTGGGGCCGCGGGTGATCGCCGGCCTGCTCAACGATGCCCCGCTCGGCGCGGGGAGTGCCGCCAGCCTGCGCGACGTGGCGATGCTCAGGGGTTACCTGACCGGCCCGGGAATCATTGCGTTGTTCGACGCGCCCTGGGCGCCGCTGTTCGTCCTTCTGACTTTCCTGTTCCACCCGTTGCTGGGCTTGATTGCCGTGGGTGGCGCCGTTGCACTGTTCAGCCTCGCCTGGATGAATGAGCGGCTGGGACGCGGGCCAACGGAAGAGATGTCACGGCGGACGCAGAGTGCCGGTCGGTTCATTTCCGCGTCGTTACGGAATGCGGAGTCGGTGCGCGCACTTGGAATGGGCAGTGCGGTCACCGAACGCTGGCAGCGACAGAACGATGGTGTGATCGCGGCACAGCTCGAGGTGGGGCGAAGCGCGACGCTGATCACGGGAATCACCCGCTTCACGCGGCTGTTCGTGCAATCGCTCGCGCTGGGCGTGGGCGCGTGGCTGGTGATCCACCAGAGTCTTTCGCCGGGTGCGATGATCGCGACGACGCTGGTGCTCGCGCGAGCGCTGCAGCCGGTGGAATCCGCGATAGCCACCTGGCGCAGCCTGCTCGATGCGCGTGGCGCCTACGGGCGTCTCGACGAGTTGCTGGATCGAGAGTCCGCCGCCACCAGCACGGTAGCCTTGCCCGCGCCTGAAGGACGGCTATCCGTGGAGGCTGTCGTACTGCAACTCGCGCGCGGCGAGCAGCCGGTACTGAAGGGCGTGAGTTTCGAACTCGCTGCGGGGGAAGCGCTCGGCATCATCGGACCGAGCGGCGCCGGAAAGTCCTCGCTGGCGCGCCTGATCACTGGGGTCTGGAAGCCGACGTCGGGTGTCGCAAGGCTGGACGGAGCGGACATCGGTTCGTGGAATCGCGCCGATCTCGCGCCCTGGCTGGGCTACCTGCCGCAGGCGGTCGAGCTCTTTCCCGGGACCGTGGGCGAGAACATCGCGCGGCTGAGCGACGACAAGAGCGAGGCGATCGTCGAGGCGGCGCAGCGTGCGAACTGCCACGAGATGATCCTGCGGCTACCCAAGGGCTACGACACCGAGGTGGGCGAAGGCGGCAATCTGCTGCCCGCCGGTCAGCGCCAACGCATCGCGCTCGCCCGGGCGCTCTACGGCTCGCCGCGTCTCGTGGTGCTCGACGAGCCCAACTCGAATCTCGACACCGACGGCGAAGACGCGCTGGTGAAGTCGCTCGCCGCGCTCAAGCACGCGGGCGTCACGATCTGCGTGATCAGTCACAAGCCGAGCCTGCTCGGCGGCGTGGACAAGCTGCTGGTGTTGAATGCCGGGCGCGTGGAGCAGTTCGGTCCGCGCGCGGAAGTGCTGGCGCGCGTCACGCGGCCGGTCGCCGGTCCCGTGCCGTTGACGCGCGGACCGCATATCGTATCGGGGGGGGCAGATGGCAACGCATGAGCAAGGATTGTCGACTCGACCGCTGGACATCCCGGAGGTCCGGCGTCTCGCGATCAGCGGCGCGATCATCATCGCCATCGCCTTCGCGATCTTCGCGGCGTGGGTCGGTTTCGCGCCGCTGTCCGGCGCGGTGATCGCGGGCGGGGCGGTGCAGGTGGACAACAATCGCAAGACGGTCCAGCACCTCGAAGGCGGCATCGTCGGCGAAATCCGAGTTCGCGACGGCGACCGGGTGAAGGCGGGCGATGTCCTGATGGTGCTCCAGGATTCTTCGGTGGATGCGTCCGTCGACCTGCTCACGGGACAACTGTATTCGGAGACGGCCAAGCTCGCGCGGCTCACGGCCGAACGCGACGGTGCACCCGCCATTCGATTTCCGGAGTCGCTCACGGCGTTGCGCGGCACGCCGAAGGTGAGCCAGACCCTCAAGGCAGAAGAGCAGCTCTTCGCCGTGCGCCGCGCGGCCGTCGAAGAACAGGTCCGGTCGCTGCAGGGACAGATCGAGGAAGCGAAGCGTGAAGCGACGAACCTCGATTCGCAGGTGGAATCGTTGACGAAGGCAGCCAGCTATCTGCAGGAGGAAGTGGCGACGGCGGAGAAGCTCTACAAGGAGAACTTCGTCAATCGCACCCGGCTGCTCACGGTGCAACGCCAACTCGCCGAGACCGAGGCGAACCGTTCCGAACGCCTTGCCGAGTTGGCAAAGACACGTCAGCGCATCGGCGAACTGGAACTGCGCATCCTCAACCTGCGCACCACTCGCGTGCAGGAAGCTGCCGACGGCATGGACCAGACCCGTCGACGTGTGGCCGATCTGCAGGAGCGGCTGCGGCCCTCGCAGGATGCGCTGCGTCGCCAGAACGTGCTTGCTCCCGTGGCGGGCGAGATCGTGAACCTGAAAGTGACGACGGTGGGCGGCGTCATCACGCCGCGCCAACCCCTGCTCGACATCGTGCCCGACGAAACCGGTCTGGTCGTCGAGGCGCGGATCGGCGTCGAGGATATCGATGAAGTGCGCAAAGGCTTGCCGGCGGACGTGCGGCTCTCCGCCTACAGCCAGCGCAGCACGCCGCTCGTGAAGGGCGAGGTCGTGTACGTGTCGGCCGACCGTTCGGTGGACGAGGCGACCCGGGTTCCGTTCTATGTGGCGCACATCCGCGTGAATGGAGCGTCGCTCGCCGAAGCGGGTGCCGTTCGTCTCGCTCCCGGCATGCCCGCGGAGGTATTCGTCCGGACCAAGGACCGCACCGCGCTCGAGTACCTGATCGAGCCGATCACCAATACGCTGCGGCGCGCGGCGCGGGAGAGCTGAACATGGCATCCGCTTTTCAGATTACGGAATAGAGGCGACCGAATCAGCATGGCAACACTGATCGCCCAGCACGCCCTCGACATGGACGACTTCCCGATGCTCGGCGGAGTCGCCGATGCGGAATCGGGTTCGACGCGAACGTTCGAGGACGGGATACGCAAGCAGGACTACGTCGGCACGTTTACCTACGGCACGGGTGGACTCACCGGGGGCACCATCCAGTCCACTTCCTACTACGAGAGCACGGTCCTGCAGTATGCGTTGACTGGCTTGTCGCTCAATGCCGTTTCCGCCTTCCAGACGATCATGCTCGGTCAGTCGCAGATGTTTCTGCAGGCAGCACTGGCCGGAAACGACGTGATCACGGGGTCTTCGCAAGCCGACGTGCTCAAAGGCTACGACGGCAACGACGAGATCAACGGCGGCGCTGGTGCCGACGTGCTCGACGGTCAAGCCGGAACGGACACCCTGTACGGCGGCAATGGCAACGACGTCTATTGGGTGGACTCCGTAACGGACAAGGTCATCGAAGGCGCACGCCTCCCTTTCGAAGCCGTAGTCGCATCGGCACTGCCGGGAGACAGTCAATCACGGGTGGGCGGGTCATTGGCCAGTATCTCCGGCGATGGCCGGTACGTCGCATTTACGGCGCGTAGCGAAGACCTGGTTGTCCCGGACCCTAACGGACGCACCCATCTGTTCCTCAAGGATCTTCAGACGGGCGCGCTCACTCCGGTCGACACCATCGTGCCGCCCGCATTGGGGCACCTCGGCGGCGTATCGGCTGCGAAGGTCTCGGGAGACGGTTCTGCCGTCGGTTTTCAGTCCTTCGACGGTGCCCTGGTCAATCCTCAGGCCTTCGGTTGGAACGTGTACGTTCGGACCATGAGCGAGCCGAACGTCGAACGGGTCTCACAGGTAGGTGGCGCACCCAGCGACGGCAATTTCTTCCAGGACATCTCCGCTGACGGGCGCTATGTGGTTTTTGTCAGCATGGATTCCCTGATCACGGGACCCGCCGGCGACGGCACGAGCACTGACGTCGTACTAGGCGACACATTGACCGGCGCTTTGACAGTTGTGTCCTATAACGGGGCTGCTCCGACGATCTTTGGCATATCCGAGAACGGCGGAGCGACCCTGTCGCCTGACGGCCGGTTTGTCGCCTTCCGCAGCACTACGATGAACCTTGTAGTCGGCGACACCAACCTCGTGGGCGACGTGTTCCTGCGCGACATGCTGGAGCCGAATCCCGCAGCGGCAATTACTCGTGTGTCCACCTCATCGACAGGATTGCAGGCCAACGCCGCGAGCAATTGCGTGGATGTGTCGCAGGGCGGACGGTACGTGCTGTTCGACAGTACGGCCAGCAATCTGGTCGGCGGGGACACCAACGGCAAGTCCGATGTCTTCTTGAAAGACACCTATACGGGTCAGACAACGAGGGTGTCGACCGGGACGACGGGCACGCAGGGCAACGACAACAGCACGGGCTTGGCGATTTCCGCCGACGGCCACTATGCGTTGTTCCAGAGCTATGCGACGAATCTGGTCCCGGGCGATACAGACGGCCTGCAGAACCTATTCGTGAAGGACCTGACGACAGGAGAACTTGCCGGACTGCTGCTGCATCTCGGAGCACGGCAGGGTGCTCTTTCCGATGATGGCCGCTTTATCGTGGTGGAGACGTTCGTATCGCTTGTCTCCTCGGATCTCGGCCCATCTCAGGATGTCTATCGACTGACGAACCCTTTGTATGTCCAGCCTTCCGATGGCACCGATGAAGTCCGCGCATCCGTGACATATCGGCTGCCGGCGGAAGTCGAGAATCTCACCCTCATTGGTGCGCGCACGATCGACGGCTTCGGCAACGACCTCGCCAACATCCTCACCGGCAATTCAGGCAACAATACGCTCGATGGCGATGCGGGCGCCGACCAGATGGTCGGAGGCGATGGCGACGATTTCTACGTGGTCGACCAGGCGGGGGACACGATCGTCGAGTTGTCCAATGGCGGGTTCGACACTGTCATGAGTTCCGTGAGCCGGACCATTGATGCCGGAGTCGAGCGTCTCGTATTGTCGGGTGCAGCCACGACGGCGACCGGCAATACCGGCGAGAACACGCTCGGCGGCAACGCAGGCGACAACACGCTGGACGGTGGTCGCGGCGGCGATACGCTGGCCGGTGGGTTGGGCAACGACGGCTACCGGGTGGACAACCCCCTGGACCTGATCACCGAAGGCTTGGGGCAGGGCGACGACGGCGTCACCACCAGCGTGAGCTACGCACTCGCTAACAATGTCGAGAACCTCACCTTGTCGCAGAGTGCCGGCAACGCCAGCGGCACCGGCAACGCCGGCAACAATGTGCTGGAAGGCAACAGCCGGGCGAACGTGCTCGACGGGGGGGCGGGCAACGACATCCTGCGCGGCCTCGGCGGGGAAGATGTGCTGATCGGGGGAGCGGGAGACGATCGGCTCTTCGGCGGAGCAGGACGTGACACGCTGTATGGCGATGCGGGTGCGGACAGGTTCGTGTTCGACGCCGCCATCAACGGGGTGGTGAATCTCGATCTCATAGTCGACTTCGTGCGCGGTGCGGACCGGATCGAACTGGCGAGTGCGATCTTCGGCGGGCTCGGTCCTGCCGGAACACTGGCAGCGGACCGGTTTGTTGGCGGTGCCGGAGCCACGGCGCAGGATGCGCTCGACCGGATCGTGCACGACAGCGCCACGGGGATGCTGTATTACGACGCCGATGGCAGTGGTGCGCAGGGCATGCTCGCGTTCGCGCAGGTCACGCCGGGACTCGCGCTTGTGGCGACCGATTTCGTGGTGGCGTCCTGATGACCGGGCGCCAATCCCCCTGGACTGTCTAGCTTCGGCTGCGAGCCCATGGCCACCACCCTGACCTTCGGCGTCGCGCCGATCGACATGACCGAGCCCGACTACCTCGGGCTCGAAGCGTACTTCCCGGGCGACTTGGTTTTCCTGACTGCGACTCCGTCCGAGATATTCTTCCGCGACAGCATTTCCGGGACGCAGACCATCGTCACGGGGAGCTTCGCAGTGCCTTCCCCCAGTGATGCACTCAACGCAATCATTACGGGTTATCGCTTCGTCGATAGCTCGGGGGGATTGCTGGCCGAATGGATCGGTACTGGCCTTCGCCTGGGCCAGTTGGTGAACCTGAGTTCCCAGGCGCTCCTGGTCATCACCATGCAGGGCGCGGATGAAGTCCGCGGGACCGTATTCACGGACCGCCTGCTGGGCTTCGGTGGCGACGACCTCATCATCGGCCGGATCGGTCATGACTTCATCGACGGGGGCACGGGTGCCGATCGCATGGAGGGCGGAGGCGGTAACAACACGTACATCGTGGACAACGTGGGTGACGTCGTGGTCGAAGACCCCGCGCTCATCCAGCCGCCCGATCTGCACATGCGCATCGCCAGCGCCACGAAGGGCGGCCAGCAGATCGGCACGGTGGATTTGCAGCCGTTCTCCAACAAGGAGATCCAGCTGCTGTCATTCAGTGCGGACGGCCGTCATCTCGCCTTCTCGGCGCCGGATACCCATCTGTTGCCGGGCAGTACCTCCGCGTCCCCGGACATCTATATCAAGGACCTGCTCACCGGAGATCTCGTGCGGGTCGAGGCTCCGATCGATCGCCAGGGCTTCAGTCGCGCAGCGAACGGTCCTTCTCTCAGCCCTGACGGGCGCTATCTCGCCTTCGACGACGGGCAGTTGGTTTTTGTAGTCGACCTGACCACCGGCGTGATCCGGTCGGCGGGCACTGGTCCATCGGGACCGTCGGGAACATTGCTGACGGGTGGTACCGGCGCCAGCGTCTCGCTCGACGGCGGGACCGTGGTTTTCACCACCCCTGGCGCCGCACCGGGCACCGGTCCGGGTACCGGTCCGCCGGACGTGTTGCTGCGGGATCTCGATGCAGGTCTGGAATTCGAGGCGCTGACGCCGGGCAGTTTGCTGATCGTCGACCGGAATGCGAGCACGTTGTCCGAGTACAGCCCTTCCGGCGAGCTGTTGCAGCAATACAGGATCGCGAGCCCGGCGGGAGAAACGGCCCCTGCGTTGCGGGATGCGGTGGTGGATGCGACCGGGCGGGTCCTTCTCTACAACGGAACGTTCGCGCCGGCGCTGACGGTCCTGAATCCGGCCACCGGGGTACAGAGCCATCACGGCGCGAGCGGATGGAGCACTGTCGACAACACCCATTACGGTGGACTCGACGTCTCCGGCAATTTCGTTTTCGCCACGGACATGTTGACGGGGGCGGATGCTGCCAACCAGATCGGGTTGATACGCTTCGACACGTCCACCTTCGCGCCGACGCGTTTCGCGGCTACGCAGCAGTACACCGACGTCACCGTCGGGCTGGACGGGCTCGTCTATGCCTTGAGCCTGAGTGGTGCGATCGACGTCTTCAACGCGAATACACTGGCCCCGGTACGGACCATCACCTCCGCCACGACTCCCTCGCTGTCGGCTATCGCGGTGGGCTCAGACGGGACCATCTACGGCGTCGCGAACTTCGGTTCCCTGATCGTCGCGCTGGACGGTTCCGGCAGCGTGTTGGCGTCGAAGGGCGGGTTCTTCGCCTCGCTCGCGAGCCTGGATTTGCGCGCCGACGGGAAGATCGTCGCAGGGACGGGCTCCGGTGACGTGATCCTGACCGACACCTCGCTCTCGACCGTCACCAGTTTCCACATCCCCGGGGCCTCCACCATCGATGCCGCGTGGCACCTGCCGCCGGACGCGGGCGGATCGTTCGTGTCCCACACCGGGTTCGATACGATCAGCGCAGCTGCCGCAGGACAAGCCGCCGGCACTACGGGGCAGAGCATTCGGGGCCATGTCACCCCGGATGGCCGCTACGTGGTGTTCGACAGCACGGCGACGAACCTGGTGCTCGGGGACGGCAACAGCCTGCGGGACGTGTTCGTCCGCGATACGCAGACGAACACGACGGCGCGCGTCAGCGTTGCGGCGAATGGCGCCCAGCTCGATGGCGACAGCTTCGACGCGGACATCACGCCCGATGGCCATTACGTGGTCTTCGCCAGCAGGGCGCAGAACCTGATTCCCGGCCTTTCGAGCAGCACGCCACAGATTTACCGCAAGAACCTGCAGACCGGAGCCGTGGACCTCGTCAGCGGCAGCGAAGCCGGAATTGCCGGTAGTGGCGATTCGATCAATCCGAGCGTCAGCGCCGATGGGCGATTCGTCGTGTTCGAAAGCACGAGCACCGATTTCCCGTCGACGACGATCACCGCCGCGAACGTGTTCCTCAAGGACATGGTCACGGGCAAGGTCGTGAAGATCAGCGCCGGCTTCACCGGTCAGGCGGCGTTCGGCGGCGGGCAGGATCCGGAGATCAGTGCGGACGGCCGGACCATCGCATTCGTGAGCGCTTCGTCGAACTTGGTGCAAGGAGACACGAACGGGCGGCCGGACGTGTTCGTCGCATCCAATCCATTCCTCGATGCGACGCCCACGAACGTCGACCTGATCCGGACCAGCGTGAGCTACACCCTGCCCGAAGGCGTCGAACAGCTGGTGTTGACCGGTTCCAGTGGTTTGAGCGGGACCGGCAATGCACTGGACAACGTCCTGACCGGCAATGCGGCCGCGAACGTTCTCGATGGTGGTGCCGGAAAGGACACGCTCGTGGGTGGCACGGGCGACGACATCTACCGGGTGGACAACCCCGATGACGTCGTGCAGGAGGCGCCCAACCAGGGCAACGATCGCGTGGTCGCGATGGCGAACTACATCCTGCCGTTGAACGTCGAGCGGCTCGTTCTGGATGGTTCTTCCAACCTGAACGGGACCGGCAACGCGCAGGCCAACGTGCTCGAGGGTAACGACGGATCGAACGTGCTGGCTGGCGGCGATGGCGACGACCAGTACGTGGTGGGCCTCGGCGATACGGTCGTCGAAGCCGCTGGAGGCGGATTCGATGTGGTGCGCTCGCTAGGGAGCTTCGTCATGCCCGAGCATGTGGAGCAACTGATCCTCACGGGTAATGCCGCTGTCCCGCTCTTCGGAAACACCGGCGAGAACGCGCTCATCGGCAACATGGCCGACAATACGCTGGACGGAGGTCGTGGTGGCGATGCGCTGGCCGGTGGCCTGGGCAACGACAGCTACCGTGTAGACAACGCCCTGGACCAGATCACCGAGGCAGCCGCACAGGGGGATGACGGCGTCACCACCAATGTGAGCTATGCCCTCCCCACCAACCTCGAGAACCTCACGCTGACGCAGCAGGCCGGCAACGCCACCGGCACCGGCAACGCCGGCAACAACGTGCTGGAAGGCAACGGCCGGGCGAACGTTCTGGATGGAGGAGCCGGTAATGACATCCTGCGCGGGCTCGGCGGTGAAGACGTGCTGATCGGTGGTGTGGGAGACGACCGGCTGTCCGGCGGGGCAGGTCGAGACACCCTGTATGGCGATGCCGGTGCGGACAAGTTCGTGTTCGATTCTGCGATCAACGGGGTGGTGAACGTCGACCTGATCGTCGACTTCGTGCGTGGGGTGGACCGGATCGAACTGGCGAGCGCGATCTTCGGCGGACTCGGTTCGGCTGACGTGCTCTCGGCCGATCGGTTCGTTGGCGGTGCCGGTGCGACGGCGCAGGACGCACTCGACCGGATCGTGCACGACATCGCGACAGGGATGCTGTACTACGACGCCGATGGCAGCGGGGCGCAAGGGATGGTGGCGTTCGCACAAGTTGCACCGGGGTTGGCGCTGTCGGCAGGCGATTTCATCGTTTCGGCTTAGCGAGGTCGGGCTCCGAGACTGACCAGGGAGGCAAGGATCATGGCCATTGCAACCTTCGGCAACTTTGCGGTCAATCTGGAAGACGAAGCTTCTCTCGTCGCAATTTTTGGCACCGATTTCGACGGCATTCCGAGCGGTGTGCCGTTGACGCCGACGGAAATCACCACAGTGTTTCCTTCGGGGGCGAAGGTCGTTTTCGGAGGATCGTTCACCCTGGTGAACGGTGGCACGCAAGTCCTGGCGGGAGACCCGGTTACCAGCATCACCTATTTCCGGCCAGGGAATGTGCTGCTCCTGTCGATCACCGGGATCACCAGTGTGACCGCCGGGCAGTTGCTTTCACCTGCCACCGCCGAGCAAACCGCCCAACGTGCATTCGACCAGGCGCAGGAAGTCTTCACGCAGGGATTTGCCGATGTCTTGGTCGGCGACGGAAACAACGAGATCGCGCACACCGGTGGCGGCAACGACATCCTGCGCGGCAACGGCGGCAACGACTCGCTGGACGGCGAAGCCGGGGCCGACACCATGGAAGGTGGAACCGGCAACGACATCCTCTATGTCGACAGTCCGGGCGACGTGGTGGTCGAACTGGCGGGCCAGGGTACCGATACCGTACGCAGCGTCATTGCGTATGTGCTCGGCTCCAACGTCGAACAGCTCGAATTGCTCGGTACCGCCGGAATATCCGGGACCGGCAACGAACTCAACAACCTGATCGTCGGCAACAGCGGCAACAACGCTCTGGCCGGCGAAGCGGGTAGCGACACGCTCGACGGTCGCGACGGCGCCGACAGCATGACCGGCGGTGCCGGGGACGACCGATACCTGGTCGACAACGCCGGCGATACGGTGATCGAAGCGGTGGGTGGCGGCTTCGACACCGTGGAGACTTCGGTGAATCGGACGCTGGATGCCAACGTCGAGCGCCTGGTGCTGGTGGGTGGTGCGACTTCCGCGACGGGCAACACCGGCGAGAACACGCTGACTGGAAACACGGGAGACAACACCCTCGATGGCGGTCGCGGCGGCGACAGCATGGCTGGAGGCTTGGGCAACGACAGCTACCGTGTAGACAATGCCCTGGATCTGGTGAGCGAAGGCGCGGCTCAAGGGGACGATACCGTCACGACCAACGTGAGCTATGCCCTCACCACCAACCTCGAGAACCTCACCTTGTCGCAAAAGGCCGGCAACGCCGGCGGCACCGGCAACGCCGGCAACAACGTGCTCGAAGGCAACAGCCGTGCGAACGTGCTCGACGGAGGTGCGGGCAACGACATCCTGCGCGGGCTCGGAGGTGAAGACGTGCTGATCGGGGGCGCGGGAGACGACCGGCTGTCCGGCGGGGCAGGTCGAGACACCCTGTACGGCGACGCCGGTGCGGACAAGTTCGTGTTCGACACGGCGATCAACGGGGTGGTGAACCTCGACCTGATCGTCGACTTCGTGCGTGGCGTGGACCGGATCGAATTGTCCGGAGCAATCTTCGGTGGCCTCGGCCCGGTTGGAGCCCTCGCCGCCGACCGATTCGCAGGCGGCGCCGGAGCGACGGCGTTGGATACGCTCGACCGGATCGTGCACGACAGCGCCACGGGGATGCTGTACTACGACGCCGACGGCAACGGAGCGCAGGTGATGCTGGCGTTTGCGCAGGTCGCACCGGGACTCGTGCTTGCGGCGACCGACGTCCTGGTTGCAACATGATCTGACCGCCGCTGCGGCGATAGACCCGAAACTCGTGCGATGAACACGTTCGTGACAAGTTTGTTGCAGTCGATTCGCGGACGATACCTGTTGGGAAGGAGCCGTCGATGTCGCTTCTGACCTTCGGGGACGTACCAGGTGACGTGAGCGAACCCGAGTACTTCGGGTTGGGAGGCTATTTCACCGGCATCGGAATAGAAGAAGAGATCAGTGCGACCCGGATAGTGATCCGCGACAGCATCTCCGGCGCAAAACTCACAGTCACTGGCAATTTCGCCGTCGCTTCTCTGAACGACGTACTGGTCACGGGCACCTCGATACTGGACCCCTCCGGTGCCACCCTGTTCGACTGGAGTGGATTCTCCCTTCGGTTCGCACAACTTGCAGCACTCGATTCCGAGCAGGGAAATCGCCTGATCCTGCAGGGTGCGGACGAAATCAGAGGCAGCCAGCACACGGATACGCTGCTCGCGTTTGCCGGCGATGACCTGATTCGAGGGTACTTCGGCGACGACTTCATCGACGGCGGCACCGGTGCGGACCGGATGATCGGCGGCTTCGGCGACAACACGTATGTCGTCGATCATGCCGGTGACGTGGTCGAAGAGGACCTCTCGGTCGCGCCGCCGCTCGTGCGAAACCTTCGACGGGTCAGCGTCGGTGCGGACGGCGAACAGGCCGATGGCTGGTCCAGCGGAGCCGAGATCAGCGGCCATGGGCGCTTCGTCGTGTTCGGAAGCAGGGCCGGCAACCTGGTCGAAGGCGACGCCGATGCCATCGAAGACATCTTCATCAAGGACCTTTCGAGCGGCGAAGTGGCTCGATTTGCGAATCCCTCGCGAACCGGCCCTGCCAGTAGCGTAGGTCGCCCCTTCATCACGGGTGACGGCCACTTCGTCACGTTCGACGGGCAGGGAGAAATTTTCCTGGCGAATCGCGTCACGGGTGAAGTCAGGAGCATCACGTCCGCTCCCGAGGCGTTTCCCCTGCTGCCATCGTTCAGGGGCATGAGCGCCACGGTCACGGGCGATGGCAGCAACGTCGTGTTCACCGCGCCCCTCTTCACGCCGGAAGCCCAGGATAGTGACGGGTTCTCGGACGTGGTCATCCTGGATCTACTTTCGCCCAGGCAGCCGAGTCCGTTGACGCCGGGCAGTCTTCTCGTCGTCTCCCAGGGGGTTCTGTCCGAGTACAGTCCGGCGGGCATGTTCCTGCAGAGTTTCGTCCTGAAGGACGATGCCACGACAGTTGCCGATGACCTGCGGGATATTGCAGTGGACGCATCGGGCCGTGTCCTGATCTACGTGGGCGCCGAGTCACCGACCTTGACCGTTCTTGACCCTGCACAGGGCAGCGTTTCTATCCACTCTGCGCCGGGTTGGAGCATGCGGAATCACGGCAGCTTCGGCGGACTGGATACCGCCGGGAGTTTTGCCTTCGCGACTGACGCAATGCCGGCCTGGAACAGCGCTATAGGTCTTGTTCGCTTCGATCTCGAGGACTTTTCCTCCGATCGGTTCGGCGCGAAGCAGTACTCCGATGTGACGGTCGGTCTCGATGGACTGGTTTACGCGCTTGTTCCCGGCGCGATTGATGTATTCGATCCGGTGACGCTTGTCTTGCTGCGGACCGTCGGGCTGTCGGGCGTGGGTCAACGCCTAGCTGGGATTGCCGTCGGTGCGGATGGAACCATCTACGGTGCCAGCAGCGATACCAGCGGTACGGTGGTCGCGATCAACGATCAGGGGGCCATCGTTCGTTCACTGGATACGGGGGTCTATTTCCTCGATGCCATCGACCTGCGTTCAGACGGCAAGATCGTCATCGGGAGCAACAGCGGCCGCGTCATTCTGACCGACACGACCCTGCAGCATGCGGCCTATCTCAGCGTGTTCGGCGATGCTTCCGTCGTTGCCTACCATTCGCTACCGGATCCGGATGTCCCGTTCGAGTCGCACTCCACCCTGCGAGAAGTGAGCGGACCCTCCGGCAACGGGTTGGGGGGAGAGAGTCGGGATGCGGAAGTCACGCCCGATGGACGTTGGGTGGTGTTCGAAAGCAGGTCCTCGTACCTGGTCAGTGGGGATACGAACAACCGCAGCGATGTGTTCGTCAAGGACCTGGCAAGTGGGGTGATGCGCCGCGTCAGCGTGTCGACGGCCGGAATTCAGGCGAACGGCGACAGCCAGGAGGGCGAGATCACCCCGGATGGACGTTTCGTCGTGTTCCAGAGCGATGCAACCGACCTGGTGCCGGGGTTCGATACGGTGTCATCGCGCATCTATCGCAAGGACCTGCAGACCAACGAGATTCAGGTGGCCAGCGCGTCCCCGGACGCAAGCGTGAGGTACCTCGGGGCGGGAAACGCGGACATCAGCGCCGACGGGCGCTTCGTGGTCTTTCACGCGACCCGATTTGACGCGCAGACCCTGAGTATTTTGAGCGCAGAGCATGTCTTCGTCAGGGACATGCTGACGGGCGAACTCATTGTCCTGAGCGAAGCCGCACCCGGCAATGCGTTCACGGGTCGCGGTCGTGACGCGACGATCAGCGACGACGGCAAGACAATCGCGTTCGCCAGCGACTCGGCGAATCTCGTTGTCGGCGATACCAACGGTGCTGGCGACATCTTCGTGGTCTCCAATCCGATTCTCGTTTCCGGGCCGCCCAACGTCGATACCGTCCGTGCAAGCGTGGCCTACACGCTGCCGGAGGGAATCGAGCAACTGGTGCTGACCGGCGTTGCCAGTCTGAGCGGCACCGGCAACGAACTGGACAACGTGATGACGGGCAACGCCGGGGCCAATCTGCTCGACGGAAGAGCAGGCAACGATACGATGGCCGGCGGTGCCGGGGATGACACCTATCTCGTGGACAGCGCCGATGACGTCGTGGAGGAAGCGGTCAACCAGGGCAACGATCGCGTGCTCGCCACGGCGAGCTACACCCTGTCGGCTCACATCGAACGTCTAGAGCTTCAAGGCGTCGCCAACCTCAACGGCGCGGGCAATGCGCAGGCCAACGTGCTCGTGGGTAACGGGGGATCGAACGTGCTGGCTGGCGGCGGTGGCGACGACCAGTACACGGTCGGGATCGGCGACACCGTCGTCGAAGTGTCCGGGGGCGGCTTCGACGTCGTGCGTTCCGAGGTCAGCTTCGCTCTGCCCGATCACGTCGAGCAACTGATCCTCACCGGTAACGGTGCGGCGGACATCGCGGGCAACACGGGCGATAACGCACTCGTCGGAAACGGCGGGAACAATGCACTCGATGGCGGCCGTGGTGGAGACAGCATGGCCGGAGGCCAGGGCAACGACAGCTACCGCGTCGACAACGCACTGGACCAGATCACCGAGGCAGCCGCACAGGGGGATGACGGCGTCACCGCCCACGTGAGCTACGCGCTTGCCACCAACCTCGAGAACCTCACCCTGTCGCAGCAGGCCGGCAACGCCAGCGGGACCGGCAACGCCGGCAACAACGTGCTGGAGGGCAACAGCCGGGCGAACGTGCTCGACGGGGGGGCGGGCAACGACATCCTGCGCGGTCTCGGCGGTGAAGACGTGCTGATCGGGGGCGCGGGAGACGACCGGCTGTCAGGCGGAGCGGGGCGTGACACCCTGTATGGCGATGCGGGCGCCGACAGGTTCGTGTTCGATTCTGCGATCAATGGGGTTGTGAACCTCGACCTGATCGTCGACTTTCTCCGCGGCGTGGACCGGATCGAATTGTCCGGCGCAATCTTCGGTGGCCTCGGTCCGGTTGGAGCCCTCGCCGCCGACCGATTCGCAAGTGGTGCCGGAGCGACGGCGCTGGATGCGCTCGACCGTATCGTCTACGACAGCGCCACGGGGATGCTGTACTACGACGCCGACGGCAACGGAGTGCAAGGCATGCTCGCATTCGCCCAGGTCACACCAGGGCTGGCGCTGACGGCAGGAGACTTCGTCGTCGCAGCCTGAAGCGCGCGTGCAGTAGACTCCGGGCGTTTGCGTTCCCGACCTCTGTTCCGGTGCCCCACGACAATCCACCCGCCCCGAAAGGTCCGCTCGCCGGCCTCAAGGTCATCGAACTCGGCACCTTGATCGCCGGACCATTCTGCAGCCGGATCCTCGCGGAATTCGGCGCGGAGGTGATCAAGGTCGAATCGCCCGACGGCGGCGATCCGCTGCGCACGTGGCGCAAGCTGCACGAAGGCACGTCACTGTGGTGGCTCGCGCAGGCGCGCAACAAGAAGTCCGTCGCCATCGATCTCAAGTCGCCGCAGGGCCAGGCCCTCGTCCGCCGCATCGCGCTCGATGCCGATATCGTGGTGGAGAATTTCCGGCCGGGTACGCTGGAGCGATGGGGTATCGGCTGGGAGCAGTTGTCCGCGAACAATCCCGGCCTTGTGATGGTGCGCCTGTCGGGCTACGGACAGACGGGACCGTACAAGGATCGACCGGGCTTCGGCGCCATCGGCGAAGCAATGGGCGGGCTGCGATTCCTGTCCGGCTATCCGGATCGTGCGCCGGTGCGAGTGGGTGTCAGCATCGGCGATTCCATCGCCGCGCTCTTCGGTGCCATCGGCGCGCTGGCGGCGCTGCGCGAGCGAGAAGTGAATGGCGGGCGAGGGCAGGTGGTCGACGTGGCGCTGTACGAAGCCGTGTTCGCCATGATGGAGAGCCTGCTCCCCGAATACGACATGACCGGTTTCGTGCGCACGCGCACCGGGGCTTCGCTGCCGGGCATCGTGCCCTCGAACACCTACACCACGCGCGACGGGAAGTACGTCGTGATCGGCGCGAACAACGACAGCATCTTCAAGCGGATGATGCGGGCCATCGGCCGTGAAGATCTCGCCGCCGATCCGCAACTCGCGCGCAACGACGGACGCGTTGCGCGCACGGAGGAGATCGATGCCACGATCGGCGCCTGGACTGGCTCCCATGATCTCGATGAAGTGCTGCGCGTGCTGGAAGCGGCCGAAGTGCCGGCCGGCAAGATCTACGACATCGCGGACATCGTGGCCGATCCCCAGTACGCGGCCCGGGACATGATCGAGCAGTTTCAGCTCGCCGCAGGTCGGTCGCTGAAGCTGCCGGGGATCGTCCCGAAGCTCTCCGGGACGCCCGGTGGAACCTCGTGGCTGGGGCCGGCGTTGGGCGCCCACACCGGCGAAGTCCTGGCGGGGCTGGGCATTTCCGAGGCCGAAATGGCGACCCTCGAATCGGCGGGCGTCATTGCCCGCACGAAAGGAGATTCGTCCGTCACGTGATTTTCCGCGAGGCGTTGTTAGAATCAGGTCCGATGCCTCCCGCCCGATCCCGACCTGGAGCAGCGCTCGTGCTGCCCCGTGCCACGACGTTTCGTCGCCGCACGGCGACGTGGCTGTTCGTTGTCGTCCTTTCTGCTTCCGGCTGCAGCGTGAAGCAGATGGCGATCGATCGTGCCGCCGATGCGCTGGCCGACGGCGGTTCGAGCTTCGCCCAGGACGACGATCCGCAGCTCGTGCGGGAGGCCGTGCCTTTCAGCTTGAAGACCATCGAGAGCCTGATCGAGGCGTCGCCGAAGAACGAGAAGCTGCTGCTCGCCGCGTGCCGGGGCTTCACCCAATACGCCTACGCGTTCATCCAGCAGGACGCCGACCGGCTCGAAGACAAGGACGTGAAGGCGTCCTTCGCGCAGGGACAGCGTGCCCGCAAGCTGTATCGCCGCGCACGCGAATACGGCTTGCGTGGGTTGGAGGTCCGGCACGCGAAGGTTCGTGCCGCCAGCCCGGAGGCGTTGGCTGCCATGACGAAGCAGGATGTCCCGCTGCTCTACTGGACGGCCGCCGCCTGGGCCGGGGAAATCGCGCTGTCGAAGGAAAACCCCGACGCCGTCGCCGACGTCCCGCAGATGATGGCGCTGGCCGATCGCGCCGCGGCGCTGGACGATACCTACGCCGAGGGCGCGATCCCGTCGCTGATGATCGCGCTCGAGATGGTTCGGCAGGGTGGCAAGGGTGAGCCGGCGATGCGGGCCCGGGCGCGCTTCGATCGCGCGGTGGCGTTGAGCGGCAAGGCCCAGGCGTCGCCGTTCGTGAGTTTTGCCGAAAACGTTGCCGTGCCGCTCCAGGACAAGGCGCAATTCGAGGCGATGCTCGCGCAGGCGCTCGCCATCGACCCCGACGCCGTGCCGCGCCATCGGCTCGCGAACCTCGTCCTGCAGGGTCGGGCACGCTGGTTGCTGACGCGGGAAGACGCATTGTTCACCGAATGACCCAGGATTTCGCTCCATGACGATGTCACCTCTCCGGCGCCGCGCCTTCGCGGCTGCATTGCTGGCGGCCCTGCTCGGCGCTCTCGCGCCGGCACACGCGGAGGATGCCGTGAAGGTCCGCCTCGGGACGCTCGCTCCCAAGGGTTCGTTCTACTTCCGCATCCTGCAGGAACTCGGCGAGGACTGGCGCAAGGTGCAGGGCGAGGGTTCCAGCTTCGTCATCTACGGCGATGGCAGCCAGGGCGGCGAAGCCGATATGGTGCGACGCATGCGCGTGGGGCAGCTCAACGCGGCCTTGCTGACGGCGGTCGGATTGGCCGAGATCGACAAATCGGCGATCGCATTGCAAACGGTACCGATGCTGTTTCACGACTGGGCCGAGGTCGACTACGTCCGCGAGCGGGTGCGCCAGACCCTCGAGGCGCGCATGGTCGAGAAGGGCTTCGTCGTCCTGTTCTGGGCCGACGGCGGCTGGGTACGGTACTTCTCCAAGGAGCCCGCCGTGACACCGACCGAGTTCAAGCGCCTGAAGGTGTTTGCCTGGGCCGGCAACACGGAGCAGGTGTCGTTGATGAAGACGATGGGCTACCAGCCCGTACCGCTCGAAATCGCCGATATCCTGCCCAGCCTCCAGACCGGCCTCATCAATGCGGTACCGACCACGCCGTTTTTTGCACTGGCCGGGCAGTTGAGCGGCCCGGCGCCGAACATGCTCGATCTCAAGTGGGTGCCCATCGTCGGGGCTGCCGTGATGACCCGCAAGGCCTGGGATGCGATGAGTCCGGCGGCGCGCGAGGAATTGAAGCGTGCGGGCGAGAAGGCGGGCCTGGAGATGCGCACTCGCGCGCGGCAGGAGGATCTCGATTCGATCGAGGCCATGAAGAAGCGCGGCCTCAAGGTGTCGGTGCCGAACGCGGACCAGGAAGCGCAATGGCGCACGGCGGCCGAGGAAGTCTACCCGCGCATGCGCGGCGCGATCGTGCCCGCCGACATGTGGGACGAAATCCGCAAGGTGCTGGACGAGTATCGACTCGGCAAGAAGAAGTCGTGAGCGACAGCGCCGCATCGGAGGCGCTCTCCGCTCACGTGCCGCTCGCGGATGGAGCACCGCGTGCGTGGCCGCACCGCATCGAGAACGCCATCGTGGCGCTGGCGCTTGCGGCCATGGTGCTGCTGCCGATTGCCGAGATCGCGTTACGTGCGCTGTTTCATGTCGGAATTCCCGGGGTCCAGGCACTGACGCAGCACCTCGTGCTCGCCGTCGGCTTGCTCGGCCCGGCATTGGCTGCCCGCGACGGGCGGCTGCTGACGATTTCGACGCTGCAGATGTTCATGACCGGCACCGCGCGTATCGCTGCCCATGTGTTTTCGAATGGCGTCGCGGCCGTCGTCACGGCGTTTCTGTGCATTGCCGCGGTGCAGTTCGTGCAATCCGAGCGGGAGGCGGGCGGTGACCTGATTCCCGGCCTGCCTTCCTGGTGGGTCGAGCTGCTGCTGCCGGTCGGGTTCGCGTTGATCCTGATGCGATTGCTGTGGCGCGTATCGGAACGTTGGCCCGTGCGCATCGCCGTGCTGCTCGCCGTAGTCGCGGCGGTGTGCGCGCTGGGCTTCGCGCCGCTGCCTGCGGCGAAGCTCACCTTGCCTTTGCTCGCGGTCATCGTGTGCGCCACGGCACTCGGCGGGCCGGTGTTCGCGTTGCTCGGCGGCGCGGCGCTCGTGCTGTTCTGGGGGGAGGACCTCCCGATCGCATCGTTGCCTCTCGATCACTATCGGCTGGTCGTGAACCCGTCGCTGCCTGCGGTGCCGTTGTTCACGCTTGCCGGCTATCTACTGGCCGAAAGCCAGGCGCCAGCACGACTGATCCGTGTATTTCGTACGATGTTCGGTGGCTTTCGCGCCGGACCCGCCTTCGTGACGGTGTTCGCGTGCGCCTTCTTCACCGCATTCACCGGGGCATCCGGCGTCACGATCCTCGCGCTCGGCGGACTGCTGTTGCCGCTCCTGGTCGGTGCGCACTACCGGGAGCGACCCGCCATCGGCCTGATCACGAGCGCAGGATCGCTGGGCGTGCTGCTGCCGCCGTCGCTGCCGCTGATCCTGTATGCGGTGGTCGCGAAAGTACCCCTCGACCGGATGTTCCTCGCGTCCGTTTTGCCCGGATTGCTGATGGCCGGCCTGCTCCTCGCCTGGGGCGTGCGCCAGCGCAGTCGAGCCGGAGCCTCCGAGGGGCGTTTCGACGGTCGCGAAGTTCGTGCCGCGCTCTGGGATGCCAAGTGGGAACTGGCCACGCCGCTCGTGGCCATCGGCATGCTGTTCGGTGGTTTCGCGACCCCGGTGGAAGCCGCGGCGGTGACCGCGTTCTACGCATTCGTCGTCACCGTGATCGTGCACCGCGACCTGAGCTTCGCGCGCGACGTTCCCCGGGTCTTCGCCGAATGCGGGTTGCTGGTGGGTGGCATCCTGCTGATCCTGGGCGTGGCGCTTGGCCTCACCAACTACCTCGTGGATGCGCAGGTGCCCGATCACATGACTGACTGGGTCAAGGCGAACATCGAATCGCGCTGGGTGTTCCTGCTTGCGCTCAACGTCTGCCTGCTCGCGATCGGTTGCGTGATGGATGTCTTTTCCGCGACCATCGTGATGGTGCCGCTGATCGTGCCGGTGGGCGCGGCCTTCGGCATCGATCCGCTGCATCTGGGCGTGATCTTTCTCGCCAACATGGAGCTCGGCTTCCTCACGCCGCTGGTGGGCATGAACGTGATCTTCGCCGCCTACCGGTTCGGCAAGCCGATGCCCGAGATGGTGCGGGCCGTGCTTCCCGCCTTCGGTGTGCTGTTCATCGGCGTGCTGCTGATCACGTACCTGCCCTGGCTGACCTCCTGGCTGCCGGGCAAACCCTGAAAGGCGAATCCTTGGGTCGAGCTTCAGACTATCTGAACGATGGCGTGCGCCCGCGCGAAGTGTGGTCTTGGGCCTGCTACGACTTCGCCAATTCGGGCTACACGACGGTCGTGATCACGGCGATCTTCAACGCCTATTTCGTGGCCGTGGTGGCCGGTAACGCAACGTGGGCCACGTTCGCGTGGACCGCGGCGCTCTCCGTCTCCTATGCCGCGATCGTGCTGACGGCACCCCTGATCGGCGCGTGGGCCGACGCCCACGCCGCGAAGAAGAAACTGCTCGCCATCACCACGGTGGGCTGCGTCGCCGGGACCGCTGCGCTCTATTTCGCCGGGCCGGGCGATCTTGCCATCGCCATCGTGGCTCTGGTGATCTCCAATTTCTTCTTCGGTACCGGCGAGAACATCATCGCGGCCTTCCTGCCCGAACTCGCGAAGGGTTCGGCGCTGGGCAAGGTCTCGGGCTGGGGCTGGGCCTTCGGCTACGTGGGCGGGCTGCTGAGTCTCGGCGTGTGCTTCGCGTACGTGGTCTTCGCCCAGGGGCAGGGCCACACGGCGGCGCAGTTCGTGCCGGTGACGATGCTGATCACCGCGGTGCTGTTCGCGCTGGCGAGCTTGCCGACGTTCTTCATCCTGAAGGAGCGCGCGGTGCCGCAGCGCCTGCCGAGCGGCGCCTATTCGCAGACCTTCGCACGGTTGCGCGAGACGGTGCGTCACGCGAGCCAGTATCGCGATCTCACCCGTTTTCTCGTCTGCATCCTCCTGTACCAGGCCGGCGTGCAGACCGTGATCTCCATCGCGGCCATCTATGCGCAGCAAGCCATGGGATTCGGGACCAAGGAGACGCTGCTGCTGGTGCTGGTCGTGAACGTCACGGCGAGCATCGGGGCCTTCGCCTTCGGCCATTTCCAGGACCGGATCGGCCATGTGCGCAGCGTGGCGATCACGCTGGTGGGCTGGCTGGTGACGACCCTGGTCGCCTGGCAATCGGAGGGCCCCGGATTGTTCTGGGTGGCGGCGAACCTCGCCGGGTTGTGCATGGGCGCCAGTCAATCGGCCGGTCGAGCCCTGGTGGGCTACCTGAGCCCGGAGGCACGCCGGGCGGAATTCTTCGGGCTGTGGGGGCTGTCCGTGAAGCTCTCGTCCATTTTCGGGCCCATGACGTATGGGTTGGTGAGCTGGCTTTCGGGCGGAGACCACCGGATGGCGATGCTCGCCACAGGCGTGTTTTTCGTGGGAGGGCTCGCGATCCTGGCCGGGATCGACCCCGAACGGGGCCGCCGGGCGGCCGAAGCCGGCTAGAAGAACGCTCAACTCCCTGCCGTGCCAGCCGTTATCGATGCAGCCCTCATGGGCCAAGGGCTATACTCGTTTCAATCCCATTACACGCCACTGATACCAAAACGATGCTGGGCTGGCTGAAATCATCGGGCACTGCCGATCACCCGATGGCGGACCCCAAGGGGGCGCGAACCGCCATCGAAACCCTGCCGACGCAGAACCCTTCGCAGGCACTGGAAGCGCTCTCGGAGCTGCTCGAAGGCCTGCGCGAGGCTTCGGGCCTGAAGGCGCAGCGCGTGTTCGAGATCGTCGACATGATCGATACGGCGGCCAAGCCGTTTCAGCGCAAGCTGTCGCAGGACTACGTGAGCGGTGGCCTGGCGCTCGCGAAAGCGCAGGAAACGCGCATCGCCCACGTGGTCGGTACGTTCTGGCTGCGACTCGCGACCGGCTATCGCATGCTGATCGAGATGCACGAGGCCGGCGATCCCACGGCGACCGCCATTCGCGGGCAGCTCTCCACGGCCGCGGGCCGCGCGATCCGCGCCGCCAACCTGTACCTCAAGTGGCGGCTGTTTCGCTACAGCCCGGTAACGCCCGGATTCTGGCGCGACCTCGGCCGTATCTATCAGGTGGCGGAAGCGCGCGGATTCTCCGCGGGGAAAGTGATCGTCTATCCCGGCGTCTGGGGCGAGTCCAGCGTCCAGCGGGAACTGCTCAAGGTCTTCATGCTGTCGGTGTCCTCCACCGACAGCCTGTCGGCGATGCAGGTGGAGATCGTCGAGCGCGTCTGCGCCCAGTTCTCCGAATTGTTCGTGATGCAGAAGCAGGCCTCCACCGGCTGCCATTTCTGGTTCGACCTCGGCGCGGAGAAGGCGCCGGCGAGACTGGCCGACCGCCTCGCGCTCTCGCCTTCCATGCGTTTCTTCGGTCCCGGCAACGCGGCCTACGAGCTGGAGAAGCTCGGCGCGCTGATCAAGTCCGGTGGCGCCGTACCTTCGAGCGTGAACCTGGGCGGCGACTATCCGCCCGACCAGGTGATCGAAGCGCTCAAGCACCTGTCGCGCTATTGGGCGCCGCAGCCTCCGGCCCGCAAGGAAGTGCGCAAGGAATCGGCCGAACGCATCGACGTGGTCCATGGCCTCGAGGACGTACTCTCGGCCGTGGAGCGGGACACGATGGATCTCGATTTCGACGATCGGCGCATGGAAGCATGGGGCGTCACCAACGAGAGCACCGGCGGTTTCGGTGCGGTTGCGCCGGCCAACCGCAGCGAATGGCTGCAGATCGGCACGCTGCTGGGTGTCAAGTACGAAGACGGCGCGGCCTGGGGTGTCGGCATCGTGCGGCGGCTCAATTTCGACGCGCAGAACAACCGCAACGTCGGGATCGAGATGTTCGCTCGCGGCGTGACCACGGTGAAGCTGCTGCCGCTGCTGCCCGACGGGCGCGTGCATCCCGACGACGAACTCGGCGACGATGCGTTGCTGCTGCCCTCGGCGGCCGACAACAGCCTGGGCAAGATGGAAGTTACGCTCGTGATGAAGCTCGGCACCTTCTCGCCGCAGAAGAGCTACGGCATGCGCATGTACGCGATGGACTATCTGCTCGTGCCCAAGCGTCTCATGGAGGCGGGGCAGGATTTCGACATCGCGGAATACCGCGTGCTGCAGCGCTCCGGTTGATTCAGCCGAGCACCGAGCGCAGGAAAGCGCCGATGTCGGCGATTTCCTCGACGCACACCGAGTGTTCCATCGGGTACTGGTGCCACTGCACGGCGTAGCCGAGCGATTCCAGCAGTTCGCGCGAACGTTGTGCGGTAGCCAGGGGAATGATGCCGTCGAAGCGGCCGTGGGCCATGAAGATCGGTACCCCGTTCGCGGCCGCGTTGCGTTCCGCGGCCAGTGTCGCAGCGATCGGCACATAGGTCGATAGCGCCATCACGCCGGCCAGGGGCTGCGGGTGCCGCAGCGCCGTCTGCAGGGCGATGGCGCCGCCTTGCGAGAAACCGGCGAGCACGATGCGCCCCGGCGCGATGCCGCGTTCCGTCTCGCGTGCCAGCAACTGTTCGACCGCCTTCTGCGAGGCGCGGACACCGGATTCGTCTTCGCGGCGGTCGATGTCGGTGCCGAGGATGTCGTACCAGGCTCGCATCACGTAGCCGCCGTTGATCGTGACCGGCATCGTCGGTGCGTGCGGAAAGACGAAGCGGACCGCCAGGCCGCCGAGATCGAGTTCGGGAACGATCGGCGCGAAATCGTTGCCGTCGGCGCCGAGCCCGTGGAGCCAGATCACGGTGGCGGTCGGCTGGGGTGCGGTGGTGAGTTCGAGTGCTTCGAGCATGGGGTGGCGTTGTCAGCGAATGGACGATCCCGCCGACGATACCCGGAAATGCGTACTCGTTGCGCGCATGCGAAAACGCCCGGCATCGCTGCCGGGCGTTCGCCTCACGGGATCCGGACCTCGTCTAGCGCAAGGCGCTCGCCTGGGGTGCGGCGCACAGGCGCGCCACCAGCAGGCTCTCGACCGTGTCCTCGGCGGGCTTCGTCAGTTGCGGGGAAGACTGAGCGCTCTTCCACACGGTGGCACCGCTACCCAGCTCGCCGGCCTTGAAGGCCCAGGCCTTCAGGGCCGTTTCGCCGGTGGTGCAGGCCACCTGGTAGCGAACGATCTCGGACCGGTGCGGGAACCAGTCGTCGCCCAACGTCCGGGCTGCGGAGTAGTTCACCAGCACCAGGGCTTCGGCGGTCTTGCCGTCGATCGCGACCGAGGCTTCGTCCACGTAGACCTGGGTGGCCTGGTCGACACCCAGGCTGCGCCAGTCGGACGCGTGAGCCGCTCCGTTGAGCACCAGGCCCAGCCACGCTGCCAGCAGGATTGCCGCCAATGTTCTCGTACGCATGGAAATTCTCCTTTTCTTGTTCAGCCCGGATGTCCCGAAGCTTCGTCCACGCCTCCAATGTAGCGATATTGCGTTGCAACATCTACGCCTGTGGTGGAATATGATTCATTCGTGGCAAGCATGGAACCGAGAAAATCATGGACCGATTCAATCTCATGCAGGTATTCGTCCGGATCGCCGAGACGGGCAACATATCCGCTGTAGCCCGGGAGCTTGGCGCCAGCCAGCCGACCGTCAGCAAGCAGCTGGCGGCGCTGGAGGCTCAGCTCGGCGTCAGGTTGTTGCAGCGCACGACCCGCCGAGTGAACCTGACCGAAGCCGGCAGCGCGTACTACGAATCGGCGCGCCGGATCCTGGACCAGGTGGCGGAGGCGGAAGCCGGCGTAGGCCGGCTGTCGTCGGGGCCGAGCGGGACGCTCACGGTATCCGGCCCCAATACCCTGGGACAGATGTTCCTGGACCGCCTGGTCATCGCCTTTCAGTCGCGCTATCCCGACCTCAAGGTGCACCTGGTCGAGAGCGAACGGTTCGTGGACCTGGTGGAGGAGGGGATCGACGTCGCCGTCCGCGTCGGCCAACTCAGCGACTCGACCCTGGTCGCGAGCCGGCTCGGGTCGAGCCGGCGGGTCATCGTCGGCACGCCGGAGTACTTCGCGGGCCATTCGGTACCGCAGATCCCACAGGACCTGGAGCATCACAACTGCATCCTCTACACGTACCTGCCCTCCGGCAACCTGTGGCAGTTCCAGGGCCCGAAGGGCGAACTCGCGGTGCGAGTTGCGGGCAAGTTCCGAACGACGAGCGGAAGCGCGATCCGCGAGGCAGTGCTCGCCGGCATCGGCGTCGCCGCAACGCCGCTATGGATGGTGCACGATCACCTGCGGGCAGGTCGTCTCCGGGAGGTGCTGCCCGAGTACGCCCCGCCGCCGGTGGAGATCAACGCGGTGTATCCGTCGTCACGCCACGTGCCGACGAAGGTCCGCGTCTTCATCGACTACCTCAGGGAGGCTTTCGGGCGCGTGCCCGAACTGAACTGATCAGGCCGCCGGCCCGGCTTCGTGCGCTTCGAAGTCGAGTTCCACGCGTGCGCCGTTCGGGTCGAAGCAGAACAGTTGCCAGACGCCCGATTCATTCTGTCGGCGCAGGTCGTACTTGATCCCGCGGGCCTTGAGCTTCCCCGTCATCGCGGGCAGGTCGGAAGCGCTGAACGCCATGTGGTCGAGAACGCCCCGCGGGTCCGGCGGCAGCGGACGTCCTGCGATCACGTGCAGCACGGCCTCTTCCTTCACGTACAGCCAGGTACCGGGAAATCCGAGGTCGGGCCGCGGGCCCTCCTCCAGGCCCAGCAAGCCGATGTAGAAGTCACGCGTCGCGGCGAGATCAGCGGTCAGAACGGTGAAGTGATTCATCCCCCGGATCGGCATCGCGACGCGTCCCCCCGCTATTTCTTGTCGGGCGTCGCTGGTGCGGCCGGTGCCGCGGCGGCACCCTGGCGCGGGCTCACGGTGATGGAGACTTCGGACCCGGAAAAAGTGCTCGGCACGATTTCGAGGTTCGCGGCGCGGTCGCCGCGGGTGAAGGTCATGGTGCTGGTCTTGCCCTGGACGGCGCTCACCTGCTCCCAGCCGAAGGTCGGCATCTGTTCCAGGTAGTAGGTGTAGGCCTGGGTCGAAGGACGATCGGTCACCAGCACCATCCGCCCGACCCATTTGTCGCCTGCGCCGAGGATCAGGGATTTCTCGGTGTTGATCTTGGTGCCCGCGGGAATCGGCACGTCGGAGACCGGCTGATAGCTCGGCGCGGCCGTGGATTTCGTCGCCGTGGAGGAGGACGTGCTGCTGGTGCTGCTGCCGCCCGAGGATCCGGGCATGGAGGAGCACGCGCCGATGGCGAGGGCAGCGGTGACGGAGACTGCGGTGCTCAGGATTCGCAGCGAACGTGTGTCGGGCATGGGTGACATATCCTCATAGAGTCAACGATTGATGATGCTGACTGCATAGAAGCCTGTCAACGAACTAAGTTCCTGCGAAGCGCCGGCGGAACGAAATCCAGTGCCGGCGCGATTCCCGATGCACCGCGACGTCGCAGCGACACCTGCCCGCCGATCCGAAGGCGGGCGAGCGGGCGGGTGCGGCGGGGGGTATGTGCCCCGGCGACCCGGCCGGACGTCAGCGTTTCTTGAAGCGGAGCACCAGGAGCACGACCAGCACGATGAAGCCCCCGGCCATGGCCATATCAAGAATTGACATGAATCACCTTGTTGTTGAGGTCACTGAACAGGCACCGGAGACCCACCGACGTGGCTTCCCGGGCCGTGGATTATGGCTGCGGCATCGCGGCTCTGCCACTTTATCGGCAGGCGGCCCGGCGGGTTTAGGGCCCGGTTCCCGGCCCGCGGTCTCGCGCCCGAAGGTTGGTTGAAACGAATTCCGGACCGTCGACCCGAGCATGGCACGACCCACCGGCGGTGCGTAGCATGGGCGGTCATTTCCACCCCAGGCCATCGCCATGTCGCTCGCCTCCTTCGTCCGCACGATCCCCGATCATCCCCGGCCGGGAATCCTGTTTCGCGACGTGACCACGCTCATGAAGCATGGGCCCGCCTTCGCCCAGTCCATCGACCTGCTGGCGGCGCGCTATCGGGACGCCGGGGTGGACAAGATCGCCGGCATCGAAGCGCGTGGATTCATCGTCGGCGCGGCGCTGGCCCATGCCCTCGGGACGGGATTCGTGCCGCTGCGCAAGCGTGGGAAACTGCCCGCAGAGGCGGTCGGCCAGGACTACGAACTGGAGTACGGGACCGACCGCATCGAGATGCATGTGGATGCCGTGGCGACGGGCGAACGCGTCGTGGTGGCCGATGACCTGATCGCCACCGGCGGGACGGCCGAGGCGGCCGTGCGGATCCTGCATGACTGCGGCGCGCGGGTGGTCGAGTGCTGCTTTCTCGTGGAATTGCCGGATCTGCACGGACGCCTGCGCCTGCAGGCTCTGGGCAGCGAAATGCACGCGCTGATCGCGTTTCCGGGGCACTGAGCGATGGACCTCCGGACTCTGTTCGCCGCCGTTGCCCTGGCAGGGGCTGCTCAACTGGCCCATGCGCAGGGCGATGTCATGGCCCGCCGACCCGCCGCCGAACTGCTAACCGCGTGCGAGGCGGTGTCCGTGGAGCCGGACGACTCTCCCGCCGCGACCCGCTGCCTCGCCTTCGTGGAGGGCTTCGTGTGGGGCCACGGCTGGGCCGCCTGGCGCGAGTCGAAGAACCCGTATTTCTGCCCGCCCGGCGATGGGCCGGTGTCCGCGCGTTCCCTCGTACCGGCGATCGTCGCCCATCTGCGCGCCCACCCGGAGCGCATGATCCAGCCGGCGCACGTGATGTTGTTTTCCGCGCTGTCGATCACCTATCCGTGCGATGCCGACTCCATCGCGTCGCCGGCGGATCGGTAGCAGCCGCAACATCGGAAAAACAAAGGCCGCAGGGAGCGAACCCTGCGGCCTTGTGGTGGCGACGGGGGCAGCGGTCAGGCCGTGACGCGCCGGCGGTATTCCCCGGTGGTCGTGTCGATCTCGATCTTGTCGCCGGTGGCGCAGAACAGCGGCACCTGCACTTCATGTCCGGTAGCGAGCTTGGCGGGCTTCAACACCTTGCCGGAAGTATCGCCGCGCACGGCGGGTTCGGTATAGATGATCTCGCGCACGAACGAGGAGGGCAACTGCACCGAGATCGCCTTGCCTTCGTAGAAGGTCACTTCCACGGGCATGCCGTCCTCGAGATACATGAGCGCGTCGCCCATGTTCTCCTTTTCCACCTCGTACTGGTTGTACTCGCCGTCCATGAACACGTACATGGGATCGGCGAAGTACGAGTACGTCACCTCCTTGCGTTCGAGCACGACGAGGTCGAACTTCTCGTCGGCCCGGTACACCGTCTCGCTGGTGGAGCCGGTGAGGAGGTTCTTCAGTTTCATCTTCATCACGGACGCGTTGCGGCCGGATTTGTTGAATTCGGCACGCTGCACCACGAGCGGGTCCTTGCCCACCATGATGACGTTGCCTGAGCGCAGTTCCTGAGCGGTCTTCATGAGCGTTCTGCCAGTGTCGGTTGGGTTGCCGGCCCCCGTGACGGAAAGCCGGAAAAAAAGCGCGAAATTATAGCCGGTCCGAGGCGAAGTGCACCAGATTGGACGCCAGATCGCCCAGCCGATTCAGCCCGATGGCCCAGGTTTCCCCGTGGGCGGTCAATTCGGCCCGGACGGCCCGAAACCGCCTCCAGGCATTGCCGAGCAACGCCGGGGAGGTCTCGCCCCGGTTCCAGAGCCGCCACAGCTCGCGGGTGGCGGTGGCCGCCTCGTCGGACAGCGCTTCGGCGTAGCGGTCCACGAAAGCGTGCATCTTGGCCCAGTGGGCGCCGCCTTCCTGGGGGTAGATGTTCCAGACGAAGGGGCGCCGGGCCCACTGGGCGCGGACGAACGAATCCTCGCCGCGCACGAAGTTGCAGTCGCAGGTCCAGAGCAGGCGGTCGTACTGTTCCTGGGGCTGGAACGGCAGCACGAGGACGCTCAGCGCCCCCCGTTCGAGCCGTTGACCGGCTTCGGCTTCCGCGATGCCGAAGAACCGGACCACGTCGGGCAGTATCCGGCTCTCCGGCACCATGACCAGCAGGCTCTCCGGACCGTTCGCCCAGGCGGCGAGCAGCGGGCCGACCGCCGGCCCGCCATAGCCGAACAGGGACACGGTGGTCACCGAACCCTGCCGCGGCGGGCGGGAGGCCAATTCCTCTTGCCGCTTCTGCTCCAGGTCGCGTTCACACAGGACGCCGCCGGTGCCGGGAGTGAAGCCGGGGAAGAAGAAGTGCTTGGTGAGCGGCAGGCGGGGGTGGGGCGAGGCGCCGAGGTGGCAGCCCTCCACCCAGTCCTCGGCGCTCAGGTATTCGAGGTTGATCCACACCGGCTTCGGAGTGCGGGCCGCCATGGCCTCCAGATAGGGCTCTGGTGCGCGCGAGCCGAAGGCTTCCACCACGACGCCGGCCGCATCGTTGAAATCCGCGTCCGGGCGCCAATGCCGCACCTCGACCGTCCCGAGAAACTGCCGGTCCGCTGCCGCATCCACGTCGCTGCACAGGCGGTGGAAGGTCGCCAGATCGTCCACCCATAGGCGTACGCCGAGGGCATGCTCACGGGCAAGCTGCCGCGCGAGCCGCCACGACACGCCGATGTCGCCGTAGTGATCGACGACGTTGCAGAAGATGTCCCAGCGGGCGGCGCTCATGGCGTGTCGCCCGGCCGGGTACCGCCATGCGCCGTGTTCGTCAGTATTTGACGGAACACCCGTAGGCGGCGGTGCTGGCGGTGGCGACCGGTTTGCCGGCCATCGCTTCGTCGAGAGCGGCGGCCACGAAATTCTTCGCGCCCTTGACGTCTTCCTTGCGCCAGGTGGCCTTGTCGTCGATGGCGCCGGCGTAGATCACCTTGCCATCCGGCGCGACCACGAACATGTGCGGGGTGGCCCTGGCGCCCCAGGTCTTGCCGACGCTCCCGTCCTCGTCGAGCATGAAGGCGGTCGGGCTCATGCTCCAGTCCTTCATCACGCCCTGGGAGGCCTTCGGGTCGCGGTAGTCGGAACTCTTCGGGTTGTTGGAGCTGATCGCGAGCCACACCACGCCCTTGTCGGTGTATTTCTTCTGCAAGCTCTGCATGTTGCCGCTTTCGTAGTGCTTCTGCACGAACGGGCAGCCCTGGTTGAACCATTCCAGCACCACGTACTTGCCGCGGAAATCGGACAGCTTCTGGGATTTTCCGGTGACGTCCTTGAGCGTGAAATCGGTGGCCGGGCTGCCGGGCACGGCGTTGGCCAGGGCGGCACCGCTTGCCAGCGACAGCGCGAGAAATGCGGAACGAAACAGGATTTTCATCGAGTGTCCTTTCGGGATGTTCAGGATTTTCCCGCCGAGACGCGCTCCAGCGCGCGCACGACGATCTCGGAGGTGAGCAGTTCAGGCAACAGTTCCGGTGCAGTACCCGCGGCCGCAGGATAGACCGCGTAGACCGGCACGCCGCTGCGTCCCAGACGCACAAGCGCAGCGGTGATGTGCGCGTCGCGATTGGTCCAGTCAGCCCGCATGCGCGTGACTTTTCGGCCTGCGAATGCCTGCCTCACGGCATCGGACTCGAGCACCAGCCTTTTGTTCACCTGGCACGTGACGCACCACGCGGCCGTGAAATCGACGAACACGGCATGGCCTTGCTCGCGTTCCTTCTGAAGGAACGCATCCGAGTAAGGGAGCCACGTGCTCGATGCCGTAGCGGTCGTCGCCCTCGGTTCGCCCGCAGGCCAGCCGAAAGCCGCGGCGGCGGCCAACAGCGCGATCGCCACGGCCCCGGTGACATACCGGCGATGCTGCTTGCCGGACGTCGCGCCGAACCGGTTCCAGGCCCAGAGCGCCGCCGCCACCAGCACGAGGGCCGCCAGCAGCCGCGCTGCCGCACCGATGCCCATCTGCTCGCCGAGCACCCAAACCAGCCACACGGCGGTGAGGTACATGGGGAAGGCCAGCAACTGCTTGAACGTCTCCATCCATTTGCCGGGGCGTGGCAGGCGCTTCGCGAGCCCGGGCTGGAACGACAGCAGCACATAAGGCGCCGCCATCCCCAGCGCGAGTGCGGTGAAGACCATCATCGCCTGGCCGGGCGGCTGCGTGAGCGCGAAGCCGAGCGCGGCACCCATGAACGGAGCCGTGCAGGGCGCGGCGACCACGGTGGCCAGAAGGCCCGAGAGAAAGGCTCCACGCAGTCCGCTTCGATGGTGCACGCGCCCCGCGGCACCCTGGAGGCGCAGGCCCCACTCGAATACGCCGCTCAGGTTCAGGCCGAGCACGAAAAACAGTGCCGCGAGTGCCGCGACGATGGGTGGGGACTGCAACTGGTAGCCCCAGCCGAGCGCCTGCCCGCTGGCCCGGAGTGCAAGCAGCGCGCCGGCCACCGCCCAGAAACAGGCGACGATGCCCGCCGCGAACGCGAGGCCGTGCGATCGCAGGTTGCGCCGGCTGCCGTGCGCTTCCTGCACGAAACCTAGCACCTTGATCGACACGATCGGAAACACGCACGGCATCAGGTTCAGCACCAGCCCACCCAGAAACGCGAACAGCATCGCCACGCCCAGACCGAGACGATCGGCCTCCGGGCCGCCGACCGCCGCAGCGATCTGCGCGGCGTCGATGGGCGCGCTCACCGGTTTCGCGGATACCCGCGGAGCGCCGCCGGGCCAGGGCGTGGAGAACGTCGCTGCGCGCACGGCGCCGTCCGTACTCAGGGCCGGCTCGGCCACGAGCAATCCCGCGAGCGCCGGGATGCTGCCCTTGAAGCCCGGCGTGCCGGTCAGCAGCAGGCGATAGCTGCCATCGTCGTTGCGGAGCAGGGATTGCGGCGACGGGTTGTCGACGATCTCCGGTTGATCGGGGAAGAACGCGAGTGTCTCGAGACCGCGCGGCGGCGCGCCCTGGGGTACCAGCTTGAGGACGATGTGTTCGTCCGTGGGCTCCGCGCTGACCGTCCAGCCCTCGAGTGGCGCTGGCACCGCGGCGCGCGCCTGCGCGAGCACGCGCGACCACGTGGTGTCCGGAGCGCCATCCCCGACCGGGAGGTCGAGCGAGAGCGTGGTTCCGCCCGGGAGGCACACTTCCTTGCAGATCAGCCACTCGGCCTTGCCTTCGAGTCGCAAGGGCCCGCGGTTTCCGAGTCGCTCGGGTACCGCGATCTCCGTGAGCAGGAAGATCTCGCCGTGGTAGCCGAGATTGGTGAGCGGCCCGACCGGAATGCGCTCGGGAACCGGCCACAGGATCGGACCGGCCGAGAAGCCCGAGGGGAGTTTCCAGTCGATGCGGGTCGGCATGCCCGAGTCGCCCGGATTCTTCCAGTAGGTATGCCAACCCGGCTCGTGCTTCAGACGCAGCGCGACGAGCAGCGGTTTGCCGGCACGGATCGACGATTGCGCGGCGATCAATTCGACTTCGGCGTGGGGCACGGCTACGGGCGCGGCGCTTGCCGCAATCGACCACCCGGCGGCGAGCGCGCAGAGGAGACGGCGAATCATGGTGGGGCGGGAGGGTAGCACGCGAATCCGGTGGCGCTCCGATGGCGTCCGCCAGGCGAAAGGGGACTGAGCTTGGGCTGCGGCGATTGCATTTTGTTTCCGTCCGTCACCACAATCCCGCCCCATCGAAGGGCATCTCGCGGCAAAATGCGCGCAGCGATTGCCCGGGCGCGCGGGGACGTCGGGCAATGGCGACGCATCGGCCGATTCAAGGTCGTCGTGGCGGGAACCGATGATGCAATCGGAAGACTAAGCGCGCAGTACATTGCAGGAGGGAATTCCATGGATTTCGAAGGAGCACACGACATTCGATCGCCGCGCCGCCTCGGTATTGCCATCGGCATGATGGTGCTGGCGCTGAGCCTCGGCGCATGTAGCAGGAGTCTCGTGGGCATCGCCCCCGCGACGAAAGACATGAAGGCACCCGCGAAAACGGCCGCGGCCGGCTCGACCAAGACGGGCGCAGCCGGCACCCAGGGTGCGACGGGCGCGGCAGCCGGTGGCGCTGGAGCAGCGGGTGCCGGGCAGTCGGGCCCCGAATCGAAGCCTCTGAGTCCGGGGGATGCCATCGCGGCAGACGCGGATGGCACCGGAACGAAGAGCGGAGGTGCCGGTGCAGGTGCAGCAGGCACGAACGCCGACGGTACCGCTGCGGGAGGCAAGGGCGCGGCGGGTAGCAACGCCGCGGGCGCAACCGCCGCTGCCGGTGCGGCCGGCGCTGCGGGTACCGCGAAGGGATCGAGCGGTGCTGCTGCCGGAGGTGCGAATGCGGCGGGCGCTGCCGGAAAACCGGGTACGGCCGGTGCAGCCAACGCGGCCGGAACTTCCGCAGGTGCGGCTGGCGCTGCGGGAGCGGCCGGTGCCGCCGGTGCAGGCAAGACGCCGGGTGGTGGTAGTGACGCCGCCGCGGTGGCCGGTGGCAAGGGCAGCGGTGACAAGGGACGTTCGGGCACCGCGGGTGGCGAAGACGGACCAGTGGCCTCGGCATCCGATCAGGTGGAAGAAGCGATGCGCGCGGAACGGGAACGAGCAGCCGCGCTGGAAGCGGAACGCCGCGGGCGAGTCGAGACGGCGGCGAATCGCGTGGTCATCGACCAGGACGAGAAACTCCAGACCCTCGGCGGTACGCTGCCCGCCACCTTCAACATGGACGAGAAGGGTCAGTTCGAGTTCGACCGCTTCACGCTTTCCGCGGAAGTGAAGTCGAAGCTCGACGAGATCGGCGACAAGTTGAAGGATGCGCCCTACGACCGGCTCATCGTTCATGGGTATACCGACCGCATCGGCACCGACGATTACAACCAGGAACTGTCCGAGAAGCGCGCGTGGGCCGTGGCCGGCTACCTGATGGACAAGGGCGTGCCGCCGTACAAGCTCACCGTCGTGGGCCGTGGCAAGACTGCGCCGCTCACCACGCCGGACGAATGCAAGGGTCTGAAGCGCGACGCGCTGATCGACTGCCTGCAACGTGATCGCCGCGTCGAAGTGGTTGCGACCCTGAAGGAGTACAACCTGAAGGTGCAGTGAGATGTAACTGACCGCGGTGGGGCCGCGTCCAGCGAAGCTGAGCTGCCAAGCACGGTGACTGGCCCCGCGGCCAGCGAAGCTGGGGCGCACGGACCCTCCACGGCAGGCGGGCGTAGTGGGTGGGACGCACAGCCCTTCAATGCATCTTGCGGCGGTAGGTGAGGGTTGCTGCGCTCGAAGCAGGAGCCCCGGTGGCCGCAAGGTGCCGGGGCTTTTTGTTGCCGGTCCCGGACGGTGTAACCTTTGCGCCGGCGCGACCAACACCACACCGCAGGGGGAGAAATGATCGTCGATCACCGCACCTACTTCGTGAAGCTGGGCAAGCTGAACGAGTATCTGAAGCTCTACGAAACCGAGGCGTATCCGTTGCAACTGAAGTACCTGGGCCACAACGTGGGCTGGTACACCTCCAACGACATCGGCCCGCTGTCGCAGGTGGTGCACCTGTGGGCCTATGCGAGCCTGGCCGATCGCGAGGAGCGTCGCAATCGGCTGGCCGCCGATCCGGCCTGGGGCGCCTTCATCGCCAAGGCGATGCCGTTGCTCGACAGCATGGAGAACAAGATCCTCCGACCCACCTCGTTCTTCACGATGCCGGAACGCAAGGGATGATCGAGGAACTGGCAGCCGCCATTCCCGACGGCGCCACGGTCGCGATTTCGCAGGACTCGGTGGGTGTGTCGATGGCGGCCACCCGCGCGCTCGTGCGCCGTGGCGCCCGCAACCTGCATCTGGTCTGCGTTCCGATCAGCGGATTGCAGGCCGACGTACTGATCGGTGCGGGCTGCGTGCGCTCCATCGAAACCTCGGCCGTGAGCCTGGGCGAGTTCGGTACGGCGCCGCGCTTTGCCGCTGCGTTGAAGTCGGGATCGATACGGGTACTCGACTCCACCTGCCCGGCGATCCACGCCGCGTTGCAGGCCGGGCAGAAGGGGCTTCCCTTCATCCCGCTGCGGGGCCTGGTCGGGACCGATCTGGTTCGTCATCGACCGGACTGGAAGACCATCGACAATCCGTTCGGATCGGACGACCCGATCGTGCTGCTGCCCGCCCTCCGGCCCGACGTCGCGCTGTTCCATGCGCCGCTCGCCGACGCGCAAGGCAACGTCTACATCGGCCGCCAGCGCGATCTGCTCACGATGGCGCAGGCCTCGAAGCAGACCTTCGTGACCGTCGAAGCCCTCACCGACGACGACCTGATGCGCGACGCGGCGCGAGTCGCGGGCGTGATCCCGTCGATCTACGTCACGCGGATCGTCCTGGCACCCGGCGGGGCACGGCCGCTCAAATTTGTCGAGCAGTACGCACGCGATGAGGCGGCAGTGGGTCGGTACGCCGCCATGGCCCGGACCGACGAGGGTTTTCGCGCATGGATCGACGAGTGGCTGACCCGAGAGCCCGTGACGGTCTAGTGGAGCCCTTCAATCGCACCGAACTGCTGATTGCGGTCATCGCGCGGCTGCTCGATGGCTGTCGGCACGTGGTCGTGGGCGCTGCGTCGCCGATTCCGGGTGCAGCGGCACTCATGGTCCGCGCGCAAACGGGCGGTGAGTTGCGCGTCAACGTGCTCGGGTCGCAGCGCCACAACAATTTCACCAACGGTGGCGTCGAGACCTTCGATCTGGCGGCACAGGGGCGCATCGATGCCTTCTTCCTGGGTGGCGGGCAGATCGATGGCGAAGCCAACATCAACCTCGTGGGCACGGGCGACTACCCATCGGGCGACGTGCGCTGGCCCGGGTCGTACGGCTCTTCCTACCTCTATTTCCTCGTGCCGCGCGTGATCCTGTTCCGCGAAGAGCACACACGGCGGGTCTTCGTGCCGAAGGTGGATTTCATCAGTGCTCCCGGGACCAGTGCGCCGAACGTCTACCGACCCGGCGGCCCGTGGAAGCTGGTCACCGGGCTGGGCGTGTTCGGCTTCGATCGAACGCGCAAGCGCTTCACCATCGAGAGCGTGCACCCGGGACACACCCTGGAAGAGATTCTCGACAACACGGGGTTCACGTTCGATCTTCCCGATCGCGTGCCCGTGACGCAGTCGCCGGATCAAGCGACCCTGGCCCTGCTGCGCGGCCGCATCCGCGAAGAGATCGCCGAAACGTACCCGCGATTCGCGTCGCAGCTCGCGGCGTGACCCCCGCGTTGCCGTCGAGTTCGTGAGTCGCAAGCCGCGGAAAGCGCCGCCGGCCGCAGCTGCGCCGGTCGCATCGGTTGCCTCGGTAGGCGGACGCAACGGCTTGTGGATCGGGCTCGCCGTGACCGGTGTGTTGCTGGTCGCCGCAGGCTGGTGGTTTTCGCAGCGGGACAAGCCGGCAACCGCATTGCCGGAACCCACTTTCGTCGGCGGCGCGAACTGTGCCTCGTGTCACGCGAAGGAAACGCAAGCCTGGCGCGGATCGCACCACGATCTCGCTATGCAGGAAGCCTCCGAGCAAACGATGCTGGGTGATTTCGACCACGCGAAGTTCGCGCAGGCTGGCGTCACGAGTTCGTTCTTCCGTCGCGATGGCCGCTATTTCGTGAATACCGACGGACCCGACGGCAAGCTTGCCGATTTCGAGATCCGCTACACCTTTGGCCTCCAGCCGCTGCAGCAATACCTGATCGAGTTTCCGGACGGTCGCCTCCAGGCGCTCGGCGTGGCCTGGGATGCGCGACCGAAGGGGGAGGGCGGCCAGCGCTGGTTTCATCTATATCCGAACGAGAAACTGCGGGCGGGCGACCGGCTGCATTGGACCGGCATCGACCAGAACTGGAACTACCAGTGCGCCGGCTGCCACTCCACCAATCTGCGCAAGAACTACGACGCGGCCACCAACCGGTTCAAGACGACGTGGACCGACATCGACGTGAACTGCGAGTCCTGCCACGGCCCCGGGTCGAACCACGTGGCCTGGGCGAAGAAGGAAGCGGGCTGGGAGCGCTTCGGCGGCAAGGGCAAGGGCCTGCCCGTCGTTCTCGACGAACGTCACGGAATCCAGTGGACCATCGATTCGTCGACCGGCAATGCCGCGCGTAGTACACCTCGTGAAAGTCGGCGCGAGATCGAGGTGTGCGCCGTTTGTCATGCGCGGCGCGGCCAGTTCACCGATCAGGGCATCCACGGCAAACCGCTCGGCGATACGCATCAGGTGGCGACGCTCCAGGCGGGTCTCTACTTTCCCGACGGGCAGATGCGCGACGAGGTCTACAACCACGGCTCGTTCCTTCAGAGTCGCATGAACGCGAAGGGCGTCACGTGCAGCGATTGCCACGAACCGCATTCGCAGAAGCTCGTTGCGCCCGGCAATGGCGTGTGTGCCCAGTGCCATCTCGCCGCCAGGTACGACGCCCCAAGTCACCACCATCACGCGGCGGGCTCCAAAGGCGCCGAATGCGCGACCTGCCACATGCCCGTGCGCCGCTACATGGTCATCGATCCGCGCCACGATCATTCGATGCGCATCCCACGGCCGGACCGCGCCGTGGAGATGGGTGTGCCGGAGCCTTGCACCGAATGCCATCGCGACCGCAAGCCCGCATGGGCGGCGGCCGAGATCGAGCGCTGGGCAGGCCACCAGCCGGAAGGCTTCCAGCGATTCGCCGACGCGTTCCATGCGGATGATCGGCGTGACTCGAGTGCGGCGAGCCGATTGCGTGCGGTCGCCTCGGATCGGACGCAGTCGGCGATCGCGCGTGCGAGTGCGGTCGAGCGGTTGGCACAATGGCCTGCAGCGGCGACCAATGAGACGCTGGCCGCTGCATTGAACGACGACGACCCGCTCGTGCGTGCGGCGGCGACGCGGGCGTTCCAGCAGGCGGATGCGACGAACGCCGTCGCTGCCCTCGCCTACCATCTGCGTGATCCGGTCCGGGAAGTGCGAATGGGTGCAGCGCGCGTGCTCGCTGGCCCGCACGAACGCAATTTGTCCGAACGTGACCGGGCTGCATTCTCCGCGGCGCTGGACGAACTGATCAACGCCTTGCGGTTCGACGCGGACCGCCCCGAGGCACGCACGAATATCGGCACGTTGTTGGCGGCTCGGGGACAATGGCAGTTGGCGATTCCAGAATTGCGTCGAGCTCTCGAACTCGACCCCGGTTACGTGCCTGCGACGGTCAATCTCGCCGACGTGCTGCGAGGCAGCGGCGACGACCAGGCGGCGGAGGACGTGTTGCGTGAGGGCATGCGTCGCTCGCCGGGCGTGGCCTCGCTGCATCACGCGCTGGGTCTCGCGCTCGTGCGCCAGCGGCGCAAGGCCGATGCGCTGGCCGAATTGCGCCGTGCGAGCGAACTCGATCCGGCGGACACGCGCTTCGGTTACGTCTACGCCGTCGCGTTGCAGGACGGCGGCCAGGCCGCACAGGCCATTCGAGTCCTGGAGCAGGTCATCTCGCGTCATCCGCGGGATCGCACGGCACTCGAGGCTCTGGTGGAGTTCGAGAAAGCGCGGGGCAATGCCGCCAAGGCAGCGACCTGGGCGGCGACCTTGCAGTCGTTGGACGGGATGCGCTGACGAGCGCCTGAGTTCACCCGGATGGCGACGGCACCGTTCCAGTCTGCTAACGTGACTGCCCAGCTAGACCCGGTGATCTGCCATGTGCGCAGTCAACCGGCTTTCCGAAGGGAGACGAATCATGACCAATGCCCGATACCTGGCTGGTGCCGTCGCAGTCGCGGCACTGCTCGCCGGTTGTGCGAAGCCGCTGCCCAGCGGCGAAAGCGTCGAAACGGAAGAGATCACCGCGCGCGTCACGGCGATCGACCGGAACGCGCGCCTGGTGACGGTCGAGGGCGAAGCGGGCAATCAACTCGTCGTCCAGGCTGGAGACGATGTCCGCAACCTCGATCAGATCCAGGTGGGTGACACGGTGGCGCTTATCTACACCGAGGCCGTCGCGTGGGAAGTGAAGAAGGGCTCGGAAGGCGCCGTCGGCGTGACGGAAGCTACGTCCGCCACGAGGGCTGCACCCGGCGAAAAGCCCGGTGCGATGGCGGCGCGAATGGTCATGGTCACGGCGGCCATTACGGCGATCGACACGCAGAAGGGGACCGTGACCTTGCGCGGACCGAGCGGTCGCGACCTGACGGTCAAGGCCCGCGATCCGGCCAATCTGAAGAAAGTGAAAGTGGGTGATCTCGTCGATATCAGCTACACGGAAGCGCTGGCCGTTGCAGTGAGGCCGAAGGCGCCTCCGAAGAAATGACACGAACGCGCACTCCCTCGACGGGTCGGGGCGTGAGCGCGAGTACCGATACCAATACCAATTCATCTGGAGGAGAGACCATGAAGTTTCCGTTTACATTGCGGTCCGCGTCGAGACACCTGCTCGTGGCGTTGCTCGCGGTGCCGGGCCTGCTGTTCGGGCCGTCGGCGCTGGCCGACGCGAAGCAACCCAACATCCTCGTCATCTGGGGCGACGACATCGGCCAGTTCAACGTCAGCGCCTACAACATGGGGATGATGGGGTACAAGACCCCGAACATCGACCGTATCGCCAAGGAGGGCGCGCTGTTCACCGACTGGTACGGGCAGCAGAGCTGCACCGCTGGTCGCGCCGCATTCATCACCGGTCAATCGCCGATTCGTACTGGGCTGACGAAGGTCGGCCTGCCGGGTGCGCCCGAGGGGATGAAGAAGGAAGACCCGACGATCGCGACGCTGCTCAGGGCGCAGGGCTACATGACTGGTCAGTTCGGCAAGAACCACCTAGGCGACCGGGACGAGATGCTGCCGACGAACCACGGGTTCGACGAGTTCTTCGGCAACCTGTACCACCTGAACGCGGAGGAAGAGCCGGAAAACGTCGACTATCCGAAGAACCCGGAATTCAAGAAGCGATTCGGTCCGCGCGGTGTCATCCAGAGCTATGCCGACGGCCGCATCACGGATACGGGCCCGCTGAGCAGGAAGCGCATGGAGACCATCGACGAGGAGGTGACCGTCAAGGCGCTCGATTTCATGGAGCGCGCCAAGAAAGCGGACAAGCCCTTCTTCATCTGGTGGAACTCCACCCGGATGCACGTCTTCACGCATTTGAAGAAGGAGTCGGTGGGGAAGACGGGCCTGGGCATCTACGCCGACGGGATGGTCGAGCATGACGGTCACGTCGGTCAGGTGCTTGCCAAGCTCAAGGAGTTGGGTCTCGAGGAGAACACCATCGTGATGTACTCCACCGACAACGGTTCGGAGTCCTTCTCCTGGCCCGACGGCGGCACCACGATGTTCCGTGGCGAGAAGGCCACGAACTGGGAAGGTGGTTACCGTGTCCCGACGGCGATTCGCTGGCCCGGCGTCATCAAACCCGGGACGATCAGCAACGAAATCGGTGCGCACGAAGACATGCTTCCGACCCTGCTGGCAGCTGCGGGTGATACGACGGCCAAGGAAGATCTGCTGAAGGGCCGAAAGATCGGCGACATGACCTACAAGGTCCACCTCGACGGCTACGACCTGGGGCCTGCCTTCCGGGGCCAGGGCCCATGGCCGCGCCAGGAGTTCATCTACTGGACGGACGACGGCAGCGTCGCGGCACTGCGTTACGGCAACTGGAAGGCCACTTTCCTTCGGCAGGACGCCCACGGCCTGCATGTCTGGCAGGAGCCGTTCACCAAGCTGCGCGCCCCGATGTTGACCAACCTGCGCATGGACCCGTTCGAACTGGCCCGTGATATCGGCATGGACTATGACCGTTGGTTTGCCGAGCGCATGTTCATGATCGCTCCTGCGGCAGGTTACGTCGGTCAATGGTTGCAGAGCTTCCGCGAGTTTCCGCCACGCCAGAAGCCCGGCAGTTTCAACCTCGACCACGTGATGGAATCGGTGACCAGCAACGTCGGCAAGCAGTGATCCTGCGCTGATCGGCCGGACAGGTTACGGCACCAGGCCGCACCCGCCGCAACGGGTGCGGCCTGGTCTCTTGAAGCGTCAGTCATTCTATGGAGTCGCGACCCGTGAAAATCTCTACTCGACTCGCGGTCATCGCCATTTGCGGTGCCAGTCTCGCGCTGCAAGCGTTCGCCGCCGACCCGCTTCCATCCTGGAACGACGGCGCGGTGAAGGAGGGCATCATCCGTTTCGTGGAGAAGGTGACGAAGGAAGGTTCGCCTGACTTTGTCCCGCCCGCCGAGCGCATCGCCACGTTCGACAACGACGGCACGCTCTGGTGCGAGCAGCCGCTGCCCGTCCAACTCTACTTTGCACTCGACCGCGTGAAGGCACTCGGTGCCCAGCATCCCGAATGGAAAACCAAGGAACCGTTCGCCTCGCTGCTCAAGGGCGATCTGAAGACTGCGGCCGCCGGTGGCGACCGTGCGATTCTGGAACTCTTCATGGCCACGCACACGGGCATGACCTCGGTGGAGTTCGAGCGGATCGTCAACGACTGGATCGCGACCGCGAAGCATCCAAAGACCGGCAAACGCCATACCGAGATGGTGTATCAGCCGATGCTCGAACTACTCGCGTACCTGCGCGCAAACAGCTTCAAGAACTTCATCGTTTCCGGCGGTGGCATCGAGTTCATGCGTCCCTGGACGGAACAGGTCTACGGCATCCCGCCCGAACAGGTCATTGGCAGCAGCATCAAGACCCGGTTCGAGTTGCGCAACGGCAAGCCGGCGCTGGTTCGGCTGCCCGAATTGAACTTCATTGACGACAAGGGGGGCAAGCCTGTCGGCATCAACCAGCACATCGGCCGGCAACCGGTGATGGCATTCGGCAACTCCACGGGTGACCAGCAGATGCTGGAATACACCCAGGGCGGTGGCGGCGCGCGGTTCATGCTCCTGGTGCTGCACGACGATGCGGCGCGTGAATACGCGTACGGTCCGGCCCTTGGACTACCGGACGTCAAGTTGGGAGCTTTTACCCAGCCGCTCTACCAGCAGGCGAAAACGCAGGGCTGGACCGTCGTGTCCATGAAGAACGACTGGAAGGTGGTCTTCCCAGACGTTGCCAAGTCGGTCACGGCCATCGACATCCTGTTGGAGCCGGACGCCACTATGCTCCGGCATGCCGAAGCCAACAACGCCCGCCTGCTCGAGGTCTTCCCGAAGGGCTTTGCCCTGGACGCAGCGCACCGTCCGCACATCACGCTCATTCAGCGGTTCGTCCGAACCGAGGACCTGGACAAGGTCTATGCCGCTGCCGCCAACGTTCTTCGCAGCGCCAACTTGAACGGCATGAAGCTGGATGCCTTCAAGTATTACTACATCCCGAGCAACGACATTGGCGTCGCAGGCATTGTCGCGAGGCCGACCCCCGAGTTGATCAAGCTGCAACAGGATCTGATTTCCGCCGTGGCCCCGTTCACAGTGGAAACCGGTCCGTGGGACGCGTTCGTCACCACACCCGACGATCCAAACAACGCGGCGTTGATCCACTACGTGTCGACGTTTGTTCCCAAGTCTTCCGGGGAACATTTCAATCCGCATGTCACCACCGGCGTCGCCTCCAGGGAATACCTCGACCAGATGCTCGCCGAACCGTTCGAGCCGTTCACTTTCTCGCCGGCGGGCGCGGCAATCTACCAGCTCGGCCAGTTCGGCACGGCGGCGAAGCAACTCAAGGCATGGGACTTGAAGCCTTGAGGCCTTGAGGCTCGGTGTAAACCCCAGGGATCCGTAACAGGCCCTGTCAACCACGGCGTAGTCGGATGGCACGTGAGGCGCGGGCCCGAATCGCGCCGCGTCGAGGGCAGAGTCGCGGAGCGATTCGATCGACAGGCACAGGCGCCCTAATCCTGGCGGTTCGGATGCTCCAGGAACGCGTCGTACTTGGCCGTGAATTCCGCGCGCACTTCAAAATGCGGCAGCGCGCCGGTCTGGAATACGTCGAAGGACCAGTTCGGCCGGCCTGCGAAGGCCTCCCTGTATCGATAGTCGGTGAAGTCGCCACGGACGCCGTGGTTCATCCACACGGGCATCGAAAGTGATTCGTACACGCGAGTGATGTCCGCACTGAACAGGAAACCCGAGACGAACCGGTAGACGACGTGATGGGCGCCGGGATCGCGCGTCGTGAGCAGGTCGTATTCGAACAGGCCTTCGTCGATGTTCTTGCTGCCCCAGGTCTTCTCGAGGAAGAATCGGACGCTGCGGCGGGACGTGAGGAAATCGTAGAAGCCGCGGCTCCAGAGCTTCACGGTGAAGATGTTGTAGAGCCACGGCTTGCCGCGATCGCTGCCGGGTGCACCGTTCCACGGCGCCTTTCGATCGAAGCCCGTCGGACTGACCAGGGCCACGGTCCGGAATCGCTCCGGCGCTTCGCTTGCCGCATGTGCGAGGAACTCGGACGACAGCGAGAGTGCCAGCGCATCGATGGGCACCGGTCCGTGACGGCGAGCGATTTCCTCGGTCATGGCGTGGATCGCATCGGTCATCAGGCGGATCGTGTAGTCGCGATCGCTGCGATCGGAGAAGCCGTAGCCGGGAAGGTCGACCGAATAGACCGTGCGATGCGTGCTGTAGTGCTCGTGCAGCGGGCGGACCTCGTAGGCCGAGCCCGCGGCGTTGATGCTGTGGATCAGCAGCAGGGGCGGTGCATCGGACTCGGTGGGGCCCGCCACGTAGTAGCTGAGCACACCCAGCCGGCCGGAGAATTCGCGGCGTTCGCCGGAGACGGCGTGGGGCAACAGGGAGGTCGGGGTCATGGAAGCGGCACTGCAAGCCAGCGCGAGCATCAGCGGGACGGCAAACAGCGCGGGGTTCAACGAACGATTGCGGACCGACGAATCGGGGACAGGACGCACTTTCGGCTCGGACATGAGCGAGCGATTATGCGGGGACCGTGGAGCGCTTGCCAGCAGGTCGGGCGGTGTCTGGACCGGTGATCCGTGCGCGGATATTTTTTTCGGATCGCGTGTCGATTTCCGGGGACCCAGGGCATCGATGGAGCAGGACCCGCGACGGGCGTGGTTCCGAAATGGCCGGACGAAGTCGGGCCTCGTCATTCACGAACTGAAGGAAAATCCCATGCAATACATGCTGATCTACCGCGAAACCCAGCAGGACCTCGATACCCGCAACGATCCGAAGGCCGCTCCGGCCTACTGGGGTGCATGGACGGCGTACATCGGTGCGATGGCCGGCGCCGGCGTGATGGTCAGCGGCAACGGCCTCCAGCCGCCGCATTCGGCGACGACCGTGCGGGTACGCGACAACAAGCGCCAGGTCCAGGACGGCCCGTTCGCCGATACGCGCGAACATCTCGGCGGATACGTCATCGTCGATGTCCCGTCGCTCGATGACGCGCTCGCGTGGGCCGCGCGCTCGCCGAACGTCACTACGGGCAGTACCGAAGTGAGGCCGGTGCTGCCGCCGCCGGCGGGTGCGCCGATGGCAGGATGACGGCGAGCTCCGCCGGCTGGGAAGCGGCGGAACGGGCTGCCCGTGAGTCGTACGGGCGGCTCGTCGCATGGCTCGCCTGGCGCTGGCGCGACCTGGCCGGTGCGGAGGACGCGTTGTCGGATGCCTTTCTCTCGGCGCTGACGCATTGGCCTCGCGACGGGGTGCCTGGCTCACCGGACGCGTGGTTGCTCACGGCGGCGCGCAACAACCTCCGGCATCGTGCTCGCCACGCGAAGCTCGTGCAGTCGCCGGCCGTGCAGGCACTGCTGGAGGATGACGCGGAGGCGCCGGTCATGAACGAGATCCCCGATCATCGTCTGAAGCTGCTGTTCGTCTGTGCCCATCCGGCATTGCCGCCGACGATGCATGCACCGCTGATGCTGCAGACGGTGCTCGGCCTGGAAGCGAAGGACGTGGCGCGCGCATTCCTCGTGTCACCCGCCGCGATGGCGCAGCGGCTGGTGCGGGCGAAGGCGAAGATCCGTGATGCCGGCGTCCGGTTCGAAGAGCCGGAGCGGCGCGAGTGGCCGGAACGCATGGCTGCCGTGCTGGACGCCATCTACGGTGCCTACGGCATTGGTTCGCACGTCGCAGTGAACGGGCTCGACGGGGGCGGGTCGGGAAGTTTCTCCGACCTGGTGGACGAAGCGATCTACCTCGCTCGGATCGTCGTGCAGTTGGAGCCCGATCACGCGGAAGCACTAGGCCTGCTCGCGCTCATGAACTATTGCGAAGCGCGGCGGCCTGCCATGTTCGATGCCGGCGGTCGCTTCGTGCCGCTGACGGAGCAGGACACCGCGCTCTGGGACCGCGCGCGTATTCGCGAGGCCGAAGCGCTGCTCGCTCGAGCTGCACAACGGCGCAGTCCCGGGCATTTCCAGATCGAAGCGGCGATCCAGTCGGCGCACTGCCAGCGGGCCTTCACCGGCAGCTCGCCCTGGGACGGGATCGCCGCGCTCTACGCTGCGCTGGTGGAGCACTTTCCGAGCGCCGGCGCGCGCATCGGCCATGCCGTTGCCCTGGCGGAAGCGGGCGAGGGCGCGGCAGGTTTGCGCATCCTCGAAGCGCTGGTGTCCGCCGAGGTCGCGGCCTATCAGCCGTATTGGGTGGCGCTGGCCTATCTGCGCGGGCGGGGAGGTGAGCTCGAAGGCGCTCGTGTGGCGCTGGATCGAGCCATCGGGCTCACCGCGGACCCCCGGGTCCGATCCTATCTGCAGCGGGTCGCCGCTACTGGACGCTGGACAAATTGATGGCGAATTGCGGGTCCTCGGCGAGGCTCGCCGCGTCCACCCCGGCGCGCTGCGGCTGTTCCGGGGCGGCGGGCCGGTTCACCTCGTGCATCACCTGGCGTTTGGCGCGATTGACCACGAGGCGCACGACATCGCCGCGGCCGTAGTGGCCCACCGGATCGGTGACGGCCTTTGCGAGCACGATCATGGTCGGATCGAGGTCGGCGTAGAGGATGCCTTCCTCGTCTTCTGCCAGCGGATTGCACAGCGCGCGTCCGTCGGGGCCATAGATAACCGTGAAGCCGCCGCCCGGGCCGTCGGTGCGCGGGTTGAGCAAGTGCGCTTTCTGCGGCGTATCGCACAGCAGGTCGAACATCTCCTGCGAGATCACGGCGCACGGCGCGAGGACGAAGCAACCGCCCTCGACCGCGTACAACATGCTCGCGGCGTTGTTGACCTCCGGACCGAGCGCGTAGGCGAGGTCGCGATAGATGGACAAGCTCGGCCACGAGGCCACGTGCACCTCTTCGTGTTGCGCGTACATCGCCATCTTCATGAGCGGCTGCACGTGCTCCCAGCAGTTGAGCGCGCCGAGCCGTCCGAAGGGGGCGTCCACAACGACGAGGTCGGAGCCATCGCCTTCACCGAAGACGGTGCGCTCGATGTGGGTCGGCTTGAGTTTGCGGCGGGTCAGCAGCAGTTCACCTTCCGGATCGATGATGGCTTGCGCCATGTAGCGCGAACCGCCAGCGCGTTCCGAGAAGCCCATGACCACCGTCACGCCGATGCGCTTCACGATGCCTTGGAGGCGTCGCATCTGTGGCGAGTCCACCGCCAGGCTGTTGGCGTGGTACTGGGGGAAGTACGTCAGCGCTTCCGCCGGATTCCCGAGGTAGATGAACCACGGAAATCCCGGCAGCCAGGTCTCGGGAAACGCAACCAGTTGCGCGCCGTTCTTCGCCGCCTCCTCGATCAGCAGCGCCGCCTTGTCGATGGACGCCTCGAGGTTCATGAACACCGGTGCTGCCTGCACTGCTGCGGCCTTGATCGCTTGCATTGTCGCCCCGTCCCTGGAGTTGCGAGCACCAGGGCGGGATCGCCCTGCATGTTGCAGCGCGATGCTACGTTCGCGGCATGCAATGTCTGGTTCGGAAATTCCTCGGTCGTACCTCAGGAATGTCGAAGGGCAGCCTGGAAGAAAGAGCCCCGCACGGGACGGGGCTCGATCCGATCGGTCCTGCCCGACTAGGCGGTCTGTGCGATGCACCATGGTGGCGCGCTGAATTTGACGTCCGCACGGATTTGGAGCGGCCTTCGCCCGGTCTGGTGACCACTTTCGCCCGCAACGCGCGGGGTGGAAGCGATTTGCGCAAATCGGAAAACCCTCGGCACGTGCTTTGCGAAAGAGGGCCTGCCCGCGATGTGCCACGGGCCTGACGCGGACTACACATACCGCGCAGACATTCCAAGACAAGACACCGATCCGAGGGAGGTCCCAGACCATGTCCAGCCAGTCCTTTCGTCCCGCCCGCCGTGAGTTGCTCCGTGCACTCGTCGCTGCGGGCACCGTCGCCATGCCTTTCAGCCGCGCGTTTGCCGCGGACAAGATCACCGTCGGCGTGATCTACGTCGGTCCGAAGGACGACTACGGGTACAACCAGGCGCAGGCGCAGGCCGCCGCGGCCCTCAAGAAAGTGCCGGGCGTCACGGTGATCGAGGAAGAGAAGGTTCCGGAAACCATGGATGTGCAGAAGACCATGGCTTCGATGATCGAACAGGACGGTGCGTCGCTCATCTTCCCCACCTCCTTCGGCTACTTCGATCCGCACGTCATCAAGATGGCGGAGAAGTATCCCAAGGTGCGGTTCGCCCACTGCGGCGGGCTCTGGACCGAGGGCAAGCACCCGAAGAACTCGGGCAGCTATTTCGGCTACATCGACGAGTGTCAGTACCTCAATGGCGTTGCCGCAGGCCACGCGAGCAAGAGCCGCAAGCTGGGATTCATCGCCGCCAAGCCGATTCCGCAGGTCTTGCGCAACATCAACGCGTTCACGCTCGGCGCGCAGAGCGTGAATCCGGCGATCACCTGCCAGGTGATCTTCACCGGCGACTGGGCGCTGCCGGTCAAGGAGGCGGAGGCCGCGAACAGCATGATCGACCAGGGCATCGACGTCATCACGATGCACGTGGACAGCCCCAAGGTGATCGTCGAGACCTGCGAGCGCCGCGGTGTGTTCGTCTGCGGCTACCACGCGGATCAGTCGGCGCTCGCGCCGAAGGGCTACCTCACCGGCGCCGAGTGGAACTGGCTCACGCCCTACACCGAGCACGTGAAGGACGCGATGGCCGGCAAGCCGATGAACAACTTCCTGCGGGGCGGCCTGAAGGAAGGGTTCGTCAAGACTTCGCCCTACGGCAAGGCGGTGCCGGAGGCAGGCCGCAAGATGGCGGACGGGGTCAAGGCGAAGATGATGAAGGACGATTTCGTCATCTTCAAAGGCCCGCTCAAGGACAACGGCGGCAAGGTCGTGATCGCCGCGGGCACTGCGCTCAAGCAGCAGGACGTCACCCTGGAAGGCATGAACTATCTCGTGGCCGGCGTGATCGGCAAGGTCTGACGCCTAAGCGCGATCCGGCTCGCTGCCCCGCGGTCGCGAGCCGGACCGGACCATGAGCGATTCCGCCAGCCTCCCCGTCGTGGCCGCGACTGCCTCGCCGTTGCTTCTCGATCGGCTGCGACGTCCTGCGGAAGCGGTACTCGTTCCGCTCGGGGCGCTGCTCGTGGCAATGGTCATCTTCGGCGCCTTCGTGGCGGTGCTCGGCAAGGACCCGGTCGAGGTCTACTCGCTCATCTACAAGGGCGCCTTCAGCAGCGCCTTCGCGTGGCAAAACACGTTGCAGCGCGCCGCGCCGCTGATACTGACGGCGCTGTGCGTCGCCTTGCCGGCGCAGGTGGGCCTCATCGTGATCGGCGGCGAAGGTGCGCTGGTGCTGGGCGGATTGGCGGCGGCGGTTGCTGGTCACGCCCTGTCCGGAGCGGGTCCGCTCGTGATCGAGATCGCGATGGCGATCGCGGCCATGCTCGTGGGCGGCGCGTGGATCGCGTTGGCAGGCGCGTTGCGGCACTACCGCGGCGTCAACGAGACGATCAGCAGCCTGCTACTGAGCTACATCGCGATCGCACTGTTCAATCATTTCGTCGAGGGGCCGCTGCGCGATCCCGCGAGCCTCAACAAGCCTTCGACCATGCCCATCGGCGAAGCCAGCATGATCGGCGCGATCCCCGGCACCGACGTGCACTGGGGGCTCGTGTTCGGCATTGTCTTCTGCCTGGTCGCCTTCGTGCTGGTGCGCTACACCGTCCAGGGCTTCGCCATGCGCATCGTCGGCGGCAACGTGCGCGCGGCCAAGCTCGCGGGGCTGCCGGTGGGTATCCTGATCCTGTCGAGCTGCGGACTCGGCGGCGCCGCGGCGGGGCTGGCCGGCATGGTCGAAGTGGCTGCCGTGCACGGCAACGCCAACGCATCCCTGATCGCGGGCTACGGCTATGCCGGGATCCTGGTTTCCTTCATCGCGCGCCACAACCCGCTCGCCATCGTGCCGGTCGCCATCCTGTTGGGTGGTATCGCCGCGAGCGGCGGCTTGTTGCAGCGGCGCCTCGACTTGCCGGACGCCACGGTGCTGCTGCTCCAGGGGATCGCGTTCATGGTGATCCTGGCGAGCGAGACGCTGTACGGGCGCGCGCGGATCTTCCAGACGAAGGGGGCATGACCGTGCACGTTGCCGCCGACACCTTTCGGGTTTCCGACCGTACCGTGAAGGAGGTCGCGTGGATGCCGCGCTAGGCTGGTGGGGCGTGCCCATCGCGGTTCTGGGCGGCGCGATCCGCATCAGCACCCCGTTCCTGTTCGTGAGCCTGGGCGAGTGCCTGACCGAGAAGAGCGGGCGGATCAATCTCGGCCTCGAGGGCATCCTCGTGATGGGGGCCATGACCGGTTACGGCGTCTCCTATCTCAGCGGAAGTCCATGGCTCGGCGTGCTCGCTGCCGGCTTCGCGGGTCTGCTGCTGGGCCTGCTGCACGGCATGGTGTGCAGCCTGCCGCGCGTCAACGACATCGCCGTGGGCATCGGCCTCATGCTGTTCGGCACCGGGCTCGCGTTCTTCCTCGGCAAGCCGTTCGTGCAACCGAAGGCGCCGACCCTGCCGGCGCTACCCCTGGGTGCCTGGGCCAGTTCGCCGCAGGTGCAGGCCGCGTTGCAGATCAACGTGCTGTTCATCGTCGGGGCGGCTCTGGCGGTTGCACTGCACTGGGTGTTCCGCAATACCCGCTGGGGTCTCGTCGTGCGCATGGTGGGCGACAGCGCCGACGCCGCGCGGGCCATGGGATACAACGTCAACGCCGTGCGCGTGCTCGCCACCGCCCTCGGCGGTTTCTCGGCCGGCGTCGGCGGCTCGTTCCTGTCGCTCTACTACCCCGGCAGCTGGAACGAAGGCCTGTCGAGCGGGCAGGGGCTGATGGCGGTGGCGCTGGTGATCTTCGCGCGCTGGCGTCCGATCCACTGCTTCTGGGCAGCGCTCCTGTTCGGTGGCGCGAGTGCCCTCGGGCCGGCACTGCAGTCGGTCGGCATCACCAGCGGCTATTACCTGTTCAACGCGGCGCCCTACGTGCTGACCCTGGGCGTGATGATCGCGACCTGCTCCACGCGCCGGACGCTTGCGGGCGCGCCGGGCGAGCTGAGCGTGACCCGATGAATCCTTGCGGAGGCGGACACCGATGAGCGGACTGGGTGGATTGAACAAGTCGCCGAACGGCGTGGTGATGGGGTTGGTGCAATCGCAGTTGCCGGTCGTGAAGACTCCGGCAGATCTCGATGCGCAAACGCAGCGGATCTGCGCCATGGTCGCGAAGGCCCGGCGCAACATGCCCACGATGGACCTCGTGGTGTTCCCCGAGTACTCGCTGCACGGCCTGTCGATGGACACGAACCCCGACATCATGTGCAGCCTCGACGGTCCGGAAGTGGCGGCCTTCCGGCAGGCGTGTATCGACAACCGCATCTGGGGCTGCTTCTCCGTCATGGAGCGCAACCCGCGCGGCAATCCGTTCAACAGCGGCATCGTGATCGACGACCGCGGCGAGCTGAAGCTCTATTACCGCAAACTGCACCCCTGGGTGCCGGTGGAACCCTGGGAGCCGGGCGATCTCGGCATCCCGGTGTGCGACGGACCGAACGGATCGAAGATCGCGCTGATCATCTGCCACGACGGCATGTTTCCGGAGATGGCGCGCGAGTGCGCCTACAAGGGTGCGGAGATCATGATCCGCACCGCCGGGTACACGGCACCGATCCGCCACTCGTGGAACGTCACCAATCAAGCGAACGCTTTCTGCAATCTCATGGCCACCGCGAGCGTATGCATGTGCGGCAGCGACGGGACCTTCGATTCCATGGGCGAGGCCATGTTCGTGAACTTCGACGGCGCCGTGATGGCGCAGGGCAGCCACCGTCCGGACGAGATCATCACCTGCGAACTGCGGCCGGACCTGGTGCGCGAAGCCCGCCGCGTCTGGGGCGTCGAGAACAACATCTATCAGTTCGGTCATCGCGGCTACGTGGCCGTCAAGGGCGGCGCGCGCGACTGCCCCTACACCTATATGCAGGATATGGTCGCAGGGCGCTACGAGTTGCCTTGGGAGAAGGATGTCGTCGTGACCGACGGTACCTCCTGCGGATTTGCCGCACCCACCCGCGACTACCAACCCGAATCGACAGCCGTGCCGCATCGCAAATATGCCTGACGCCGCCAACACGAGTGGCCGCTTCGTCGCGGCCGACCCCTATCCCTGGCCCTACGACGGGGCGCTGCGGCCGGACAACACCGCGCTCGTCATCATCGACATGCAGATCGATTTCTGCGGCGTCGGCGGCTACGTGGACAAGATGGGCTACGACCTGTCCCTCACGCGGGCGCCGATCGAACCGATCAAGCGGCTGCTCGCCGCCATGCGTGCGCGCGGCTTCGCGATCATCCACACGCGCGAAGGCCATCGCCCGGATCTGTCGGACCTGCCCGCGAACAAGCGCTGGCGCTCGCGGCGCATCGGTGCGGGCATCGGCGACCCGGGGCCCTGCGGCAAGATCCTGGTGCGCGGCGAGGCGGGCTGGGAAATCATCCCCGAACTGGCCCCGCTGCCGGGCGAGGTGGTGATCGACAAGCCGGGCAAGGGCTCCTTCTGCGCCACCGATCTCGAACTGATCCTGCGCACCCGCGGCATCACCAATCTGATCCTGACCGGGATCACTACCGACGTCTGCGTGCACACCACCATGCGCGAGGGCAACGACCGCGGCTTCGAATGCGTGCTGCTCGAGGACTGCACCGGTGCCACCGACCGCGGCAACCACCTCGCGGCGATCCACATGGTCAAGATGCAGGGCGGGGTGTTCGGTGCCGTCTCCAGCTCGACCGCCGTGATCGATGCGCTGGCCGGAGTGCCGTTGTGCTGATTCCGCCACCACCTCCGGCGTCCGAAACGGCGCTCGCGATCGAGTGCCTCGGCATGACCAAGCGGTTCGGCAGTTTCACCGCGCTCGACAACGTCACGATCCGCGTGGAGGCGGGTGCGTTCCACGCGCTCCTGGGCGAGAACGGTGCGGGCAAGAGCACGCTGGTGAAGTGCCTCGTCGGGTACTACCGGCCCGATGCAGGACAGATCACGGTCGACGGCCGCGAACGGGAAATCCGCTCGCCGCAGGACGCCCACGGGATCGGCATCGGCATGGTCTACCAGCACTTCACGCTCGTGCCGAGCATGAGCGTGGCGGAGAACCTGGTGATGGCACGCAACGATGTACCGCTGCGCATCGACTGGCGCAAGGAGCGCGAGCGGCTGGCGGCGTTCATGGAGACGGTGCCGTTCCGCATTCCGCTCGATGTGCCCGTGTCGAGCCTCGCAGCCGGCGAGAAGCAGAAAGTGGAGATCCTGAAGCAGCTTTACCTGAAACGCCGCTTCATGATCCTGGACGAACCGACCTCGGTCCTCACGCCGCAGGAGGCGGACGAGGTGCTCGGCATGCTGCGCGAACTCGCCCAGCGCAAGGAAGTTTCCGTGCTTATCATCACGCACAAGTTTCGCGAGGTCATGGCCTTCGCCGACCAGGTTTCCGTGCTGCGCCGGGGCAAACTGACCGGCGAAGGGCGCGTGGCCGATCTCACCCCGGCGGCCATGGCGGAAATGATGATCGGTGCGCGCGAATCGTCGCCCGCAGAGTCGCAGCGCAAGGGTGGCCGCGCACCGGGGCCGGTGCGCCTCGCGCTCGATGCGTTCGAGGTGCACGACGACGCTGGCCTGCCCGCGGTGGAAGCGCTTTCCCTTTCGGTCCGCGAGGGCGAGATCGTCGGCATTGCCGGTGTCTCGGGCAACGGTCAGCGCGAACTCGTCGAAGCCCTGATCGGTCAGCGAGAATTGGTTTCGGGCAACGCGAAGATCTCGGGCGAGTCGTTCCGCGCGACACGCGCCGAGATCCGCAAGCACCGCGTGTTCAGTCTCCCGGAGGAACCCCTGCGCAACGCTTGCGTCGGGGGGCTGTCGGTTGCCGACAACATGGGCTTGCGGAATTTCGATCGCTCGCCGCTCGCGAGCTGGCCGTGGCTCAAGCGTGGCCAGCTGCGCTCGCAAGCGCGTCGGCTGATCGCGGAGTTCAAGGTCAAGACACCGGGATCCGAGGCGCCGATCCGCAACCTCTCCGGTGGCAACGTGCAGCGCGCCGTTCTGGCTCGTGAACTGTCCGGCGACGTGTCGGTTCTGATCGTCGCCAATCCGGTGTTCGGTCTCGACTTCGCTGCGGTCGAAGAGATCCACGCGCGCATCCTGGCGGCGCGCGAGGCGGGTGCCGCGGTGCTGCTGGTCAGCGAGGACCTCGACGAACTGCTCGAGCTGTCCGATCGCGTGGTGGTGATGTTCGACGGCCGGATCGTCCACGAGACCGACATCGCCCATGCCGACGTCGGAGTGATCGGGCGGGCGATGGCGGGTCACTCGGGTGCCGAGGCGGCGACTGCCGGCTGACACCCGAGCATCACCGCGGCGCAGCTACGGGGCCGTATTCCGGGTGTCGAGCGCGAGCAGGGCAGCGAATTCCTCGGAGGGCACGGGCCTGCTGAAGAGATAGCCCTGGAACGTGCCGCAATCGAGCGCCCGCAGTGCGTCCAGCTGGGCTTGCGTCTCCACGCCTTCGGCGATCAGGTTCAACCCGAGGCTGTGCGTCATGTGCGCGACCGCGGTGACGATCGCGGCATCGTCCGCGTCTTCGGTCAGGTTGCGGATGAAGGACCGGTCGATCTTGATGTCCTGCACCGGGAAGCGTTTGAGGTAGGCGAGGCTCGAATAGCCGGTGCCGAAGTCGTCGATCGCGAGCCGGATGCCCATGGCGCTCAAGCTCTCCAGCGTGTCGATGACCGACTCGCCCTGGTGCATGAGCATGCTCTCCGTGATCTCGAATTCGAGGTACTTCGCCTCGAGCCCGGTTCTTTGCAGGGTGCCGGCGATGATGTCGAACAGGTTTTTCTGCATGAACTGGCGCGGGGAAAGATTCACCGCGACGCCGATCGGCGGCAGCCCTGAACGTTGCCACTGCAGCGCCTGGTTGCAGGCCGTCTCCATGACCCAGCGCCCGATGTCGAGAATGAGACCGGTCTCCTCCGCGATCGGAATGAAGTCCGCGGGCGGGATCACGCCGCTGCGGCTGTTCCAGCGGACCAGGGCCTCGGCCCCGACGATGCGCAGCGTCCGGACATCCACCTTGGGCTGGTAGTGCACGACCAGTTCCTCGCGCTCCAGAGCCCGGTGCAGCTCGCTTTCCAGGTTCAGCCGTGCGATCGACCGCGTGCCCATCTCGGGCGCGTAGAACACGTGGGCGTTGCCGCCGTGGCGTTTGGCGCGGTACAGCGCGATGTCCGCATTCTTGATCAGTTCGTCGGCGTCCTCCGTATCACCCGGATACACGGCGATGCCGATGCTCGCGCTCACGAACAGCTCGCGTCCGTCGATCGCCAGGGGGACAGCCAGTGCCGCACGTACCTTCTCCACGACGGCCGTCAGTTCGGCCGGGTGGCCGATCTCCTCGACGATCAGCGTGAAGGCATCGCCGCCGAGGCGCGCGATCGTGTCCACTTCCGCCAGGCTGTGTTGCAGCCGCGACGCCACTTCCCGCAGTACATGGTCGCCCGCGGCATAGCCGAGCGTGTCGTTCACCTGGTTGAACCGGTAGAGGTCCAGCGCCAGGACGGCGAGTTGCTTGCGGGTGCGCCGTGCCCGCGCGATCGCGATGTCCAGCCGGTCGCGGAACAGGGTGCGGTTCGGCAGATCGGTGAGCTCGTCGAAATGCGCAAGGAACGCGAGGCGTTCCTCCGAGCGTTTCCGTTCGGAAATGTCCATCACCGTCCCGACCATGCGCAGGGCGCGTCCCTCCGGCGATCGTTCGATGACGCTCCCGCGCGTGCCGACCCACCGGAATTCACCGGTGGTCAGGCGCATCCGATATTCCCCCTGGCAGTGCTCGGTCCTGCCGGTCACGTTCAGCCGGACCGCCTCGTCGATGCGGGGCAGATCGTCCGGGTGAATGCGGTCGAGCCAGAGGTCGGAGGGCATGTCCAGTCCCTCGTCCGCAAGTCCCAGGATGCGCGCCGTGGCACCGTCGTGGAAGATGCGCCGGGTCGAGAGATTCCAGTCCCACAGTCCCTGGCCGGTCGCGTCGAGCGCGAGCACCAGTTGCTGCCGGCGTTCATCCAGGAGACGTTCCGCGGTCACTTGCGCGGTCACGTCCTGGATGATGCCCTCGACCGGTGGCGGTCCTCCGTCGGCATCGGCCAGAACCTGACCCTGCTCCCACACCCAGCGGATATCGCCGCGCGCGGTGACGATGCGGTAGCGCAATACGAATCGGTCGTTGCCGGCCCGCAGCACTTCTTCCGACACGCGGGCGCGATCGTCAGGGTGGATGATGTCGCCGTAGGAGACGCCACGGTTGCCGATCAGGTCTTCGGCCCGGTAGCCGGTGAGTTCGAGGCAGCCGTCGCTGACGAACTCGGTGGTCCACTGCGTATCGAGGCGACAGCGGTAAGCCATGCCCGGCAGATGGTGCAACAGGGTGGAAAGCGCATGCTGCCGGTCTTCGAGGGCGCGCTGTGCCGCCTGTTTCTGTCGCTCCTTGTCCATGGAATCCAGGGCGAAGGAGACGTTGGTGCAGAGCCGGGATACCAGTTCCAGAACCTGCTCGTCGAAGTAACCCGCGTCGTACGCATGCAGCACGAGCGCCCCCACGACTTCGTTGCCGCGCTTGATGGGAGAGTTGGCGGACGAGCGGAACCCCGCCAGGAGCATCGCCTGCAGCCAGGGTCGCGCGCGAGGATCGGCAGCGATGTCCTGGCAGATGACCAGCGTTCCGCTGCGGATTGCGGCGACCGTGGAGCCCATGGCTTCGGGGTTCTCCGCATCCAGCGCCACGCCGGGGCCTGCGAACAGTTCGGTACTTCCCGCGGCCTCGACCGGGGCCACGACGCCCGTGGCGGGGTCGAGCAGGGCGACGCCGGCCATGCCGAAGCGGCCGAACTCCACCGCTATGCGACACACTTCCTCGAACACCTCTTCCGGCGTGGTCAGCCGCGCGATCGCTTCGTTCGTCTGGCTCAACGCGGCATACAGATTGGTGAGCCGCCGGATCTTGTGACGTGCTTCGTGACGCTCGGTGACGTCGCGGGTGATGATCTGGATCGCCGGCTTGCCGCCGAACTCCAGGTATCGTCCCGACAGCTCGACCACCGCCTTGTGCCCGTCGAATCGAACGATTCGCAACTCCATGGCCGGTGGCACCACCTGGTCGCGGAGCACCAGGACCAGGCATTTCACCACCTCGTCGCGTTGCTTCGGGTGCACGAATTCCAGTGCCCGTCGCCCGACGACCTCGGACGCATCCGGCGCATGCAGGAGCGCCGCGGCCGCTTCGTTCGCGTACGCGATCCTGCCGTCGCAGACAATCATGATGCCGTCGGGGGACAGTTCGACCAGTTCGCGGTAACGCTGCTCCACCTGCGTCTGTTCGGTGATGTCCTCGCTCAGGCCGTGGTAGCCCCGGAAGTTGCCGTGTTCGTCGAAGATCGGCTCGCCGTGGGTACGCACCCAGCGCCGGCGTCCGTCGACGCTCAGGCGGACGTGGACAACGTCGCGGAACGGCTTGCGTGCCAGCAAGGTGGTTTTCCACTGCCGGAAAGCAGCGTCGGAATGCGCGAACTGCCCGACCTCCCAGGCGGGTTTGCCGAGACGATCCAGCGCCCGTTTGCCGGCGTTCTCCGCCGCGTCGAAGGTGCTGGCGACGAAACGGCAGCTCTCGTCCAGCTCCCAGTACCACAACGAAGAAAACCGCAGCACTGCGCGGAAGCGTGCTTCCGCCGACTCCGCGGCGCGCTCCGCCGTGAACAGTGCCGAGGGGATGATCGTGACGGGGTCGACCGGTTGCGGCTGCTCTTGAGCAGGCAGATTCCCAGGGGGCTCCGGATCGGAGGCGACACTGCAGGCCGATTTCATGAGGATTGTCCTTCCAGGCGACCGCGCTTCATGGCGCACCGACCCTGAAGCGCCCGACGCTCAGCTGGAGCGCGGCCGCGAGGTCCTCCAGAGCCTGGCTGGCGCGGGCGGTCTGCCGGACCGCAACGCTGTTCTCTTCGGTCATTTGCGCGATGCGTTCGACGTGCTTCGCGATGTCGTTGCTCGCCTGGCTCTGCTCCTTGAGTGCGCTGGAGATGTCGTTGACGGCGCCGAGCAGCCGGGCCGAACCGTCCTCGATCGCGACGATCGATTCGCCGGCCTCGCGTGCCAGCGCCACGCCGGCGCCGACCTTGACCACTCCTTGCTCCATGGTCGACACGGCATGCTGCGTACCGTCGGCGATGGCCTCGATCATCGCGGCGATCTCGTTCGTGGAGCCGGCGGTTTTCTCCGACAGCTTGCGCACTTCGTCGGCGACCACGGCAAACCCGCGCCCTTGCTCGCCGGCGCGGGCTGCCTCGATCGCCGCGTTGAGGGCAAGCAGGTTGGTCTGGTCGGCGATGTCCTTGATGACGCTCACGATGTGGGCGATCTCCTTGGACTTGGCGCCGAGCTGCCGCACGCTGTCGGCGGATTCGTTCACGGTTTGCGCGATCTGCTCCATCTCGTCGGCCGAGCGGCGGACCACGGCCGCACCTTCGCGCGACAACCGGCCGGTCTCGGTCGAGACGGCCTGGGTGTCGGTGGCACGGTCCGAGATGTGGGTGATGCTGACGGTCATCTCCTCCACCGACGCCGCCATGGACGAAGCCGCCTCGCTCTGGCTGTCGGAGGCTTCGGATACCTGGTGCGCGGCGGCGGCGAGTTCGGTCGCGGCGCTGGACAGTTGCTCCACGCCCGTATCGATCTCACCGACCAGCGTGCGCAGCGATGCCTGCATGCCGGAAAAGGACTGCATGAGTTGCGCGGTCTCGTCGCGGCCATGGACTTCGATGGCCGCGGACAGATCGCCCTTGGCGATGCGGTCGGCGATCGACACGGCGGTGCCCAGGGGGCGCGTGATCGAACGGATGGTGAGCCAGGCCATGCCCAATCCGAACACCAGTCCGAGCACGATAGCGCCGACGGCCAGTGCGCGGGTGCGTCCGAATTCGGCGATGGACGCCTCGTACTCGGTTTCGGCCGTATGCACCTGCAGGTCGATCAGCTTGCCCATGAGTTCCCGGAACGCGTAGAGCCTGGGGCGGTAGCCGGACGACTTGAAGACTTCGTACGCATTTGCACGGCTCTGGGTCCGCAGGGCATCGATCACCTTCGCGCGCGCTTCACCCAGCGCGACGAGGGCGGGTACCGCCTGCTCGGTCAATGCCTTTTCCTCCGGCGTGAGGTGGGTCGCCAGGTACTCGTCCCAGGCCTGCTTTCGCTTCTCGCCGTACTGCTCCACCTTGTCGAGCTCCTTGATCGACTCGGCGACGTTCTCCTCGAAGAAGGCGGCGTCGATGCGCCCGCGGACCCGGTAGGTGTACTCCATCACCGTGTTCAGCTTCTGCAGTGCCACGGTGCGGTCCTCGTAGACCGAGCGCAGCCGCTCCTTGGTGGACGACATCCCGGCGAGGCCGATGATCCCGACGGTGAGCAGCAGGGCGCACAACGCGCAGACCAGCAGACCCAGGCGCGTTCCGATCTTCAAATTGGCAAACATGGCGGACTCCGTTCCTTCACTTTCGAGGCAGTGCCGATTCGCGGCGACGGCCGATTTTCACGTTGCAAATACTTCAGGCGGCACCCGGATCGGCGTCGCGGAAAGCCGTCCCGATGCACTGGCCGCACGAAGGCGGGCTTCCGTCCCTCGGCCCATCGGCAGCGAACTCGATGCCGCAATGGCTGCAGGCACTGGTGCCGAGCAGCTCGCCGAGGTGGCGCACGACGGTCCACGCGCGATCGGCCGTGAGCACCGGATCGATGCTGGTCGCCTGGAGGTAGCCGAGGTACATGCGGAAGGCCCGGATGACCGCTTCGACGCCTTCGGCATCCGAGAACTTGCTGAGGTAACGCCACAGACCGATGAACAGGGAGGCGTGGACGTTCGGCTGCCAGGTCTCGAACCAGCGCGCTAGCGGGGCTGCGTCGGAATCGGGCGGTGGGCCGCCGGTCACGTCCTGGTAAAGGGAGAGCAACCGCGCCGGGCTCACCTCGGTTCCCGAATCCAGCCACTGGTCTCGTGCCCCCAGGCGGATGACTTCGGCGGCGCGCCTTACCTGCTCGGCATCGCGACTCTCGTTTTCGACCTGATCCACGGGATACCCCCTCGAGCCCACTGGCCGTGGGACATCCCGACGGTTCTGGTGCCAGGATTATCGGCAGGCTTCGTCGTCCGTCGCCTACCCGAAAGGATGGTTCTCGGGAGGGAGCAGAGGGGGGTTTTCCCTTCAGGGGGCCCGACTACCCGGGCCCGGGCCGGGGTTACTGCAGGATTCCGAGTTCGCGCGCCCGGAAGATGGCCTGGCTGCGGTTCCGGGCCCCGAGCTTGTCGTAGATCTGCCGCAGGTGCCACTTGACCGTATGGGTCGACACGAAGAGCTGCTGGGCGACGGCGAGGTTGGAATACCCCTGCGAGAGCCGCTGGAGGATCTGGGCCTCCCGTTTCGACAGCGTATCCAGCCCCGCCGGGACGGTGGCGGGTGCCGCAGGCTCGGCACTCGGGCCCGAGGCATCGATCGCGGCGAGCAACTCGCGAAGATGCGCGCGTGACTTCTCGTCCAGCCGGGCAGCCCGCTGATCGGACAGCGCGCGCAGGAGCTGCTGGCAAGCCGGGCCTTCGTCCAGGAACGAGCGGATGGTGCCCGTCGAGGCGCCCAGCTTCAGCGCCTCTGCCATCGCCTCGAGCGCGGCAGCGTCTTCTCCCAGTTTCTTGCGGGCCAGCGCTTCGAGTACGTGGAGCTTGAGCAGCCGTCGGCGCCGGAGGGTCGTGCGCGCGTGCTCGATCTGCACGCCCAGCCACGTGAGTGCGGTGGTGACATCGCCGGTGTGCAGATGCAATCGGATCGTTTCGATGCCCGCACTGTTCACTTCGTCGTAGGGCTCGATCCAGGTCGGGGGCAGATCTGCGCGCGGATGGGTTTCGATCGAGCGTGCGAGGATCTGCGCGCGCTCGACGTCGCCGTCGACGAGGGCGATGCGAACCCGCTCCCATTCCACGGCCAGCAGCAATCGGTCGATGCCGTTGCGGATCGAGTGCCGCGATCCGGCGAGCAGTGCGTCGTCCGCCTCCTGCCGTTCGCCGCGCGCGAGGCACAGGCGCGCCCGGATGACGTAGGCCAGCATGATCGATTGCACGGTCGGGATCGAGTCGACCAGTCCGAAGCGGCGGTCGAGCCATTCGTCGGCCTCGTCCAGGTCGTTCAGTTCGTACAGCATTTCCGCGCCGCTGCCGATGATGAAGGCCGGCAGGAATCCCGGGTCCGGCTGCTGCAACCCCTTGCGATGGTGTTCGGCGATGAGCTGGTCGATCGACCGGAGCAGATGAATGGCGCCGCCCAGATTGCCGAGGCAGCTTTCGGCGAAGGCGGAGTAGCCGATGCCGTAGGCAAGACCGAGCACGCTGGGGTGCGGCGCGGAATGACAGGCTGCGGCTTCGCGCAGATACCGCTGGGCGTCCTCGTGCCGGCCCGCGGTGATGCATCCGTAGGCGAGCGCCGTCGCCATCCGCCCGCGTTCGAACGGCGAGTCGCGATCCATCTCCAGCCACGCCTCCTGCGCGCGCGCCATGGCGAGATCGAGCCGTCCGGTGCTGATCAGCAGCGTCGGCTCGACGGTGAGCAGGGTCTTGCGAAAGGCTGCCGAGGTGTGGGGATCGCCGACCACGCGTCGCAACTGCTCGATCAGGCGACCGGCGAGCGCGAACTGCTGGCAGAAGGTCGATGCCCAGGCCTTGGCGATGAGCAGGCGCGGGTGCCGTTCCACCGCGGCATCGGGCAGGGCGGCGAGCCAGTTGCGCAACGTCCGGAACTGCCCGTTGCGGATCTGTTCGTCGACGCATTCCTGCATGCGCCGGATCGCCGCCTCCACGTCCTGCGCCTGCAGGCTGTACTCCACGGATTCCGCCAGCATGCCACGCTCGGCGCACCAGTCGGCGGCGGTGCGCGCGATCTCGGCGGCCCGGTCCGGCTGGGTCTGCTGCAGCCGGGTGCGCAGGAAATCGGCGAACAGCGCGTGGTAGCGGTACCACTCCCGATCGGGATCCACTGCGAGCAGGAACAGGTTGGCGCTCTCCAGCCGCCGTAGCATTGCCGCGCTGTTGTGCATGCCGGTCACCGCATCGCACAGCGGTCCACAGAGGCGACGCAGGACCGAGGTCTGCACCAGGAAGTCGCGCACGTCCTGCGGAAGCTTGTCCACGACATCCACGGCGAGATACTCGATGACCTGCGTCCTCGACCCGGTCATGTGATGCATGACGGAAGTGCGGTCGGCCCCGTGCCCCAGCGACAGCGCGAGCAACTGCAGCGCCGCCACCCATCCTTCGGTCCGCTCCAGCAACTCGTTCAGCGCGGGCTTGGTCAGCTGAATGCCGCAGCGGACATAGATGAACTGCGCTGCCTCCCGCAACAGGAAGCGCAGGGCCTGCCCGTCGACTTCGATCAGGTCGCCCCGCACCCGCAGGCGCGCCAGCGGCAGGTTGGGCATGCTGCGCGCCCCCATCACGAGGCGCAGGTTCGGCGGCGAGTAGTCGAGGAGCTGCCCGACCAACTGCAGCGCGGCCGACTCGGTGAGAACCTCGACCTCGTCGAGGAACAGCGTGAACGGGACTTCGGCCGTCGCGCAGCGATTGATCAGCGCGAGCAGATCGAGCGACTGGTCATGCTCGTCCATGACCATTGCGTACTGGAGCGCCGCGAGCAGGCGCGAGGCATCGTTGTCCGCACTGTCGAGGCCGATCCACGCGACCCGTTCGCCCGCGGCCTCGAGGTGTTTCATCCACTGCACCATCAGGGTGGTCTTGCCGTACCCGGCCGGCGCGTGGATGAGCGACAGTTTCGCGTTGCGACCACGCTCCAGTGCGGCGTAGAGCCGCTCTCGCCCGATGGTGTCGCCGCGGATCATGGGCGGCGCCAGTTTGGCGCGCAACAATTGATGGCCCCGGTGCCGCCCTTCATCGGGTGCGGCGGGAAGCGGCACGGGCTCGGGGTCGGCGGTTTCCGAGAGTCGCGGCATGGCACCGAGTATGAGCCACGGGCGCGAGGCTGCGAAGTGCCGGGGTTTCGCCTGCCCGGTCGTCCGCGATCGGGGGGAGGTGGCTAACCCGGAAAAGGCTTCTCTTTTATCCGGCTGTCATCATCAAAGCGAAGGGCCCGCCTTGAAGCGAGCCCTTGGGTGCTGCTGGAGCGCGGCCAAGTCGGACTTACAGTGCCACGTCCCCGCTCGCCGGCGTGAGTTCGTGCGTGCTCTCGCCCTTGTCGGTCGCGACCTGCATCTTCAGCTTCTCCAGCCCCGGAAGGTTGGCGAACAGCTTGACCCCGATCTTGTCGATGCGCGCGGCCGTCGCGCCGTCGCAGTGGAAGCGGTACATCGCCTGGATGTTTCCGTCCGCCTTGGTGGGCTTGCCCTGGGCGTCCACCGCGAAGGCGTTGGCGTTCTCCACCTGGCACTTGGCCTTGTCCGGAAAGATGAACAACTTGTCGGCGGCCTTGAGCCGTGCGACGACCTCTTCCGGCGTCAGGCTCTGCTTGTCGGCGGACGAGGCATCGGCGCGGGTCATCGGCAGGCGCAGTTGCATGCTGACATCGGGCCCTGACACGTCGACGGCCAGGGTGCCGGTCCGGTATTGGGCGGCGGCGGTGCCGTCGGCGTGGGCTGGCAGGCTGCAGGCGATCGTTGCGAACAGGGCCAGGGCGGCGGAGGAGCGTGGATGAATCATGATCTGGTACGGGGAAATTCGAGACGGCCGGAGTTTATCGCAACCGATTCCGTTCTTGAATCGGCGAAAGTCCCGACCGAAGCGGGTGGCGGGGCGCGACCGGGCACCGGGTTGCCGCCGGTGCGCCAGGTCCGTCACAATCGCGTGCCGCAAATTCCCGAGGGCGCCAAGCCGAGAAGATCAGATGAGCACCTGCATCCCATCCAGTCCGAATCCGGAGCGGCGCGATGGCTGACGGCATCGGCCATCCCGCGGCCGTTCTGTTGCGTGAACTCGAGACCGCCGGCGGCCATCGCATCGGCGTCGCGACGCTCAACGTCGAGAAGGCGCTGAACTCCCTCACGCTCGACATGATTCGCGAGCTCGATGCGGCCTTGTCGAAGTGGGCAGCCGATCCGAAGATCGCCTGCGTCGTCCTCGACGGCGCTGGTACGAGGGCGTTCTGCGCCGGCGCCGACGTGCGTTCCCTGCGTGCCGCGATCCTCGCCCACTCGGGGCCAGGCCCGGTCCCGCAAGCGGCTGCCTTCTTCGGCGAGGAGTACCGGCTCGACTATCGCATCCATACCTATCCGAAGCCGGTCCTCGTCTGGGGAAGCGGCATCGTGATGGGCGGCGGGCTCGGCCTGCTCGTGGGTGCGAGCCATCGAATCGTCACCGAGACCTCGCGGATCGCGATGCCCGAAATCAACATCGGGCTCTTTCCGGATGTCGGCGGGAGCTGGTTCCTGCCCCGCATGCCGGGCCGCGTCGGCCTGTTCGTGGCGATGACGGCAGCACCGCTGAACGGGCACGATGCGCTCGCCGTCGGGTTGGCGGACTTCTTTCTCAGGAGCGCCGATCGAGACGCGGTGATGGAAGCCCTCGCCGCGATTGCGTGGACCGATTCGGCATCGACCAATCGCGCAGCGCTGTCCAAGACGCTGCGGCTGTTCGCTGGTCGCGCAGCAGAATCGAAGCCCGAATCGAACGTGCGCAAGCACGCGGGCACGATCGAGCGACTGACGGAGGGCGACAGCCTCGCGGAAGTGGTTGCTGCGATTGCCGGGTATGCCGGCGAGGATGAGTGGTTGCGCAATGCGGCCGCGGCGCTGGCGGGTGGTTCCCCCACGACGCTCGCCCTGATCTGGGAACTCCGACAGCGCGCGAAACGCATGAGCCTGGCGGAGGTGTTCCGCCAGGAACTGATCGTCGCGCTGCAATGCTGCGAGCATCCCGATTTCGTCGAGGGCGTGCGCGCGCGGTTGGTCGACAAGGACAACAAGGCGAACTGGACGCCGGCGACGGTGGATCGGATTTCGGAGGCGTGGGTTGGGGAGCATTTCGCGGCGCCGTGGGCGTCGTGGAAGGGGCGGCCGCATCCGTTGGCGGATTTGGCGGGGTGACGGCTCCCCTTGTCGACTGCCGTCACCGATCGGGGCTTTTCGGGGTGCGCGACGTTTCCGCATCGGCCGGCAGTTGTCTCTGCGAGCGGTCGCCGGTGGGCGTGCCGGGAGCCCTGGGACGCTGGGGTCAGGCTCCCAGAAGCCGGCGAGCCAACACTGACTGCATGTCCCGTCGGCCATCGACGATCAAGTAAATGACGACTTGCCCTCCAATGACGCGGTAGATTGCGCGATAAGGCTTGAACGCGACTTGCCGGTATTCCTTGATGCCGAGGGCCGCCAGTTCTTTCGGATAGTTGCCTCGCTCGGGGAATTGCGCCAGGCCTTGCACGACCTTCAGCAACCGATCGAGCACGTGGTCGGCGTTCGCCACGCAGTCATACTCTGCGATGTAGTCGTGAATGGACTCCAGGTCGTGCTCCGCACCCTGGGTGAGCAGCACCTCGTACTTGGTCGGTTTGCCGACCATCAAGCAGTTGCATGCTTGGCGCGCAGGCGAGCCACGACGTCAGCCACCGGCTTGACTCGACCGGCTTCAATGTCCTGATTGCCGAGCGCCAGGACTTTCAGCAAAGCCAGTGTTTCCTGGGTCTCCTCGAAGGAAGCAACATCCTGCAGGACTGCCTTGGCTTCGCCGTTCTGCGTAATGACCAAGGGTTGTCGTTGCTCGGCAAGCTGCGTCAATACTTCGGCCGCATTGGCCTTGAGGTAGCTGATGGGTTTGACTTGGGATGAGTAGCGCATGGCCTTGCCCTCTAATTCAGACAGGACTGAATATAGTCTTTTTTCAGTCCTGCGGGATACTGGGTCGAGAGGAGTCAGCTTTGAAGGCGGGACTCGCCCGATCGGGCTGCGCGGGTCAAAGCTGATCGACCCAATCCGAAATTGGACCCTGCCGAATTGCCCGGCGGGGGGAATGTGCCGGTCTCGCCTCATGGCGATCCCGCCATCCTTCGCGGCATGCCGCTCAGGACCGCCAATCCGCTTGGGCGGATCGGCGTCCAACCGGCAGTCCACTGGACTGCCGGTTGTCGAACCCCAACAGGGGTTCTCATCCACCCGGCCGTCACCAACGAAAAAGGGCCCGCCGGATGGCGAGCCCTTTGTCGTTGGTGGAGGCGGGGGGAATCGAACCCCCGTCCGAAAGCCCTACACAGACAGTACTACATGCGTAGCCACGTCATTGGGTTTAACCCCTCGGCCGCCGACGGGCAGGCAATCTCAGGGCGAGTCACCTTGGATTTAGCCCGGAGTCAAGTGACCCGAAACCGAGCGATGCCTCGAAAATGACTCTGCTCTAGCTTGCGCTAGCCGGCCCGAGGCAGAACCGGAGCAGAGTCCCGCGGGTGTTAGGCCGCGAGAGCGTAACGGTCGTCGTTGGCGACTGTCGATTTCCAGCGGATTTACGAGGTGACTGGACCTCGGCATGCACTGCACTGCTTCGTGACCCCCGTCGAAGCCAAATGCGCCCCCGGAAAGCCGAACCTGCATTTTCACTACGGAGGCGTCGCGTCCGCTCATCGACGGCCGGACGCCTCTTGCCACGGATTATGCCCGAGCCGGCCCCGAAAGAGTGGGAGCGGTGCGATCCGGGGACCGAGACCGCTCGGGAGCGACCCCGTTTCCGGCTCGATTGTTCTCAAGATATGGGCTTCGCGAGCCGATTCAATGTTCTGGTATCGGCCGCACGCGCGAGACACCCTTCGGGATGTGGAATCGCCCGGGTACGGCCGACCGATCCGGCGACAACAACCTCCAATCGGCGCCTTTTTTGCCCAACCCGAATCGATGACCGTAGCGCCTCCCCATCGCCGCCCCCTGGACGACCGCACGTTGCAGAGCACCTACCTGGCGCTCGCGACCGACTGGTCGATCTGGTATGCGGAACTGGACGACGCCCTACGTCGGGTTGCAGAGACACTGGCGACGGCGCTCCGCGTACGTCGGGGAAGCATCTGGCTGATGCAGGACGAGCGGGCGTGCATGCGCTGCCACGTGCTGTACGACGCGGTCGACGCCTCCAGCCCGGCCGGCACCGAGTTCGCCTATGCCGGGATGCCGGCCTATTTCGAAGCATTGCGGGGTGGTCGCCTGGTCGATGCCCACGACGCCTGGACCGACCCGAGAACCCGGGAATTGGCGCAAGGCTATCTCCAGGAAGCCGGCGTCGGCGCGCTGATGGACGGGACGTTGCGGCTCGCGGGCGAGACGGCCGGCGTGCTCAGCCTGGAACACGTGGGCGGTCCGAGGCTCTGGACCGATCCCGAGCGCCGCTTCGTCGTTTCGATGGCCGATCTCGTCTCGCAATTGCTCATTCAGGACCGCACCCGCCGCAGCGAAGCCCGCTATCGCGCCCTGCTGGACCACATGCCCTCGGCTGCTTTCCGTTGCGTGCTCGAAACGGGCTGGTCCGTGCAGTTCATCAGCGGCGGCGTCCTGGCCATCTATGGCATGCCCGAAACCGAGTTTCGCGGCCCGCGGCGCACCGGGCTCGATGGCCGCGTGCATCCCGAAGACCTGCCCCGGCTGCAGGCGGCGCTGGCGCGGGCGATGGTCGATCGGACCACGGTCGATCTCGAATACCGCATCGCCCATGCGGATGGGCAGACGCGCTGGGTCCACGAACAGAGTCAGGCGAGCGAGGATGCGGACACCAGCGCCGTCGTGCTCGACGGGGTCATCACGGACGTGACGGACCGCAAGCATGCGGACGAAGCCTCGCAGCGTCGCCGCGACCTCCTGCTGCACATCGCGGAGGGCACCGCCGGCGCTACGGGCGACAAGTTCTTCGACACGTTGACCCGCGAACTCGCCTATGTCCTCGGGGTCGACCATGTGCATGTGGGCGAAATCGCCCAGGGTGCCCCAACGACCATGCGTACCGTGTCGGCGTTTGCCCACGATGCCCATGTCTCGAATTTCGCCTACGCGCTGCAGGGAACTCCCTGCGAGCGGATCACGCAGCGCGGACCATGTGCCTATCCGTCGGGGGTCAGGGCGCAGTTTCCGGACGACCGCCTGCTGGCCGAGTTGGGCGTGGAGAGTTTCCTCGGTGCGCCCCTGTCGTCCGTGCACGGTGAACCGATCGGAATCCTGGTCGTGCTGCACAGCTCCACCATTGCCGACATCCCATTCGCCGAGACGCTGCTGCGAATCTTCGCTGCACGGGCGGCGGCCGAGCTCGATGCCCGGCGCCGCGAGGCGGATCTGCGTGCATCCCGTGCCGAACTGCTGAACCAGAACGAAGTGCTCCAGGTGGTGAACACTCTGTCGGCAAGGTTGCAGAGCACGACGTCGCCGGAGTCCATCGCCCGCGAGACCGTGGAAGTGCTCCTCGGCTTTCGTGAGCCGCCGGTGGTGGCCTTCTTCCTGCTCGAACCGGACGGCAGCCGGCTGCGGCTGGCAGCGCAAGCTGGCCTGGACGACGAGATGCAGCGCATGGTCCGCAGCGTTCCGATCGACGGGACGTTGAGCGGGCATGCATTGCGCGAACGCAAGGTCGTCATGACCCGTGATCTCACCGACGACCCGAGGATCGCTCCGGCCTTGCGCGAGCGCTACGCCGAGCGCCGTGTGCAGGCCCTCGTCTCACTACCCCTGGCGCATGGCGAGCTGGCACTCGGCGCGGTCGCGCTGGCCTACGGCACCGAGAACGAAGTCGCCGTCCCGGCCATCGGTTCCCTGGAGTCGATCGCGACCACCATCTCGCTCGCGCTGTCGAACGCCCGACATGTTTCCAGTCTCGAGCACCAGGCGTTCCACGATGCCCTGACGGGACTCCCGAACCGCGCACGGCTGCACCTCGAATTCGACCGGATTGCGCCTGCGGGTACGCCGGGGGCGGTCGCGCCGGCCCTGATGCTGCTCGACCTGAATCGCTTCAAGGAGATCAACGACACGCTGGGCCATCACGTGGGCGACCAGTTGTTGTCCCAGATCGGTCCTCGCATCGCGGAGGCGCTCGCCGCAGAGCCTTCGCTCGTCTGCCGCCTCGGCGGTGACGAGTTCGCCGTGCTGCTGTTCGCGGGCGAGAGTGCCCTGCGCGCCATCGAGAGCGCCGATCGGGTCACCAGCGCGTTGCGCCGGCCCTTCGATGTCGGCGGCATGCGCCTCGAGGTCGGCGCGAGCGTGGGCGTTTCCGTCTACCCGGAGCATGGGACCGACAGTCACCAACTGCTGCGCTCGGCCGACGTGGCGATGTACGAGGCGAAGCGCTCGGGCGTGGGCGTGGTCGTGTACGACCCGTCCTTCGACGAGCACACGCCGGAGCGGCTCGCCATCATCCAGGACCTCGGCGACGCGATCCGGGAGCGGCAACTGGTGCTGCATTTCCAGCCCAAGCTCGATCTGCGCACGCGCACCGTCACGGGCTTCGAGGCGCTGGTGCGATGGCAGCATCCGCGTCTGGGCCTGCTGGCGCCCGGCGCCTTCATTCCACTGGCCGAGGTCGGCGACATCATGCAGGGCATCACCCGCAACGTCGTGGAGCTCGCCTTGCGCCAACTGCGCGAGTGGTCCGACGAGGGCCTGCCCTACACGATGGCCATCAACCTGTCGCCCCGTAACCTGCTGGAGCGGGATTTCGTGGCGGGGTTCGAACAGGCGCTCGCGCGCAGCGGCGCCGACCCGCGGCGGGTCGAACTCGAACTCACCGAGACCGCCCTGATGCAGGATCCGGGCGGCGCCGCGGAGCGGCTCGGGCGCATCGCCGCGCTCGGCGTACGCATTTCGATCGATGATTTCGGCACCGGCTATTCGTCGCTCGCGCACCTGCGGCACCTGCCGATCCACGCGCTCAAGATCGACCGCATGTTCGTGACCGAGATGGCGACCAACACCCAGGACCTCGCGATCGTGCGCTCGACCATCGGGCTTGCGCGCAACCTCGGACTGCAGGTGGTCGCGGAGGGGGTCGAGACGCCGGAGGTGATGGAGATGCTGGCCGACCTCGACTGCGACACGGCCCAGGGCTACGTCCTGAGCGCTCCGAAGGCGTGGCCGGTCATGGCGACCTGGCTCGCGAAGGAGGGCGCCGCGTGGGTCAGGAATGTGACGCCAGCAGTCCCAGGAGCCCAGTCGGCGAATCGATGATGTGGTCTGCGTCCCAGGCGGACGGAGGGGTCGCGGAACCCAGGTAGCCGTAGCCGGCGATGATGGCGCCCATGCCTGCACTGCGGGCGGCCACCATGTCGCGCTCGTCGTCCCCGACATAGAGGCACTGCCCGGGTGCCTGTCCGATGCGACGGGCCGCTTCCAGGAGGGGAGCCGGGTGCGGTTTCGCGTGCGGGGTCGTATCGCCGCACACCACGCAGCCGGCGCGCACGTCGAGCCCGAGCAGGCCCACCAGCGGCACGGTGAAGCGTGCAACCTTGTTGGTCACGATGCCCCACGCGAGGCCGCGGGCCTCGATGGCATCGAGCAGATCGGGCACGCCGTCGAACAGGATGCTGTCGCGCAGGAGGTGGGCTTCGTACTCGTCCAGGAATTCGTCGCGCATCGAGTCGTAGTCGACATGGCCCGGCGCGATGCCGAAACCGGCACCGAGGAGTCCGCGGGCGCCGCTCGAGGCGTGCGGTCGCAGCGTTTCGATCGCCACGGGTTGGAGGCCGCGCCGTTGCCGCATCCGGTTCAGCGCGCCACCGAGATCGGGCGCCGTGTCGGCCAGCGTGCCATCCAGGTCGAAGAGGACCGCGTGCGTCATCCAGGTTTGCGCGCTTCGAGGATGTAGTTCACCGACGTATCGCGATTGAGCGAATAGACGCGCGAGATGGGGTTGTAGCCCATGCCGGTGAACCCGGAGACCTCGAGGCCGGCCGCGCGGCAGTAGCCCGCGAGCTCGGACGGACGGATGAATTTCGCGTACTCGTGCGTTCCCTTCGGGAGGAGGTTCAGCACGTACTCGGCACCGATGATCGCGAACACGTAGGACTTCGGATTCCGGTTGATGGTGGAGAAGAACAGCCGCGCGCCCGGTTTCGCCGCCGCGGCGCAGGCCTTGACGGTCTGTGCGGGGTCCGGCACGTGCTCCAGCAGCTCCATGCAGGTGACGACGTCGAAGCTCCCGGGTTCGGCATCCGCCATCGATTCCACGCTCACGAGGCGGTAGTCGACGCTTTGTCCGGATTCGAGCAGGTGCAGCTGGGCGACCTTGAGCGGCTTCTCGGCCAGATCGATGCCGGTGACCTTGGCCCCACGCACCGCCATGGATTCGGCCAGGATGCCGCCACCACAGCCGACGTCGAGCACGCGCTTGCCCGCCAGCGCGGCAAGCCGGTCGATGTGATCGAGGCGCAGCGGGTTGATGTCGTGCAGCGGCTTGAATTCGCTGTGGGGATCCCACCAGCGATGGGCCAGCGCGCTGAATTTCTCGATTTCCGCGGGATCGACGTTGATCATGGTTTGGTAGGCGGGGCGGGCGCGTCAGGGCGAAGCGATGATGCTCCGCCAGCGCTGCGCGCGCGCGATGAGGTCGGCTTCGTCGAGGCGCGTGAAGCGGCGGTCCTCGACCAGGAGTTCGCCGGCGACCCAGACGTGCGTCACGTCGGACCGGCCGGCCGCGTAGACCAGGTGCGACACCGGGTCGTAGCACGGAGACAGTTCGAGGCTTGCCAGGTTCACGGCGACGAGATCGGCGAACTTGCCCGCCTCGATGGATCCGATGCGGTCGTCCAGGCCGAGCGCACGGGCGCCGCCCAGCGTGGCCATGCGCAGCGCGGTGCGGGCGGGCAGGGCATCGGGCCGGCCGCTCACGCCCTTGGCCAGCAGGGCGGCGAGGCGCATCTCCTCGAACAGGTCGAGGCTGTTGTTGCTGGCAGCGCCGTCGGTGCCGAGGCCGACGTTGATGCCGGCGTCGAACATCGCGGCCACCGGCGCGAATCCGGAAGCGAGCTTCAGGTTGGAGCTGGGGCAGTGCGCCACGTGGCAGCCATGCGCGGCGTAAAGGGCGATCTCGCTCTCGTTCAGGTGCACGCTGTGGACGGAAATGAGTCCCGGCCCGGTGACGCCGAGCGCCTGCAGGCGCTGGATGGGGCGGGTCCCGTGCTGCGCCAGGTGACCGCGGATCTCCTCCTCGGTTTCATGGACGTGCACGTGGATGGGCACCTCGAGCTGCTCGGCCAGCGTGACCACGCGCTCGAAGGTCGCGTCGGACACGGTGTAGGGCGCATGCGGCGCCATGCAGTAGGTGAGCCGCGACTCGTGCTTGAACTCGTCGCGCATCGCCAGGCCCTTGGCGAGATAGTCCTGCGCATCGGTCGCGTAGGCGGTCGGGAAATCGATCACGATCATGCCGATCGAGGCGCGCATCCCGGTTTCGACCGCGGCGCGAGCGGCCATCTCGGGGAAGAAATACATGTCGTTGAGGCACGTGACCCCGCCCCGCAGCAGTTCGGCAATGGCGAGCAGCGTCCCGTCGTGGACGAACTCCTTCGACACGTGGCGGCTCTCCGCGGGCCAGATGTGCTCCTGCAGCCAGCGCATCAGCGGAATGTCATCAGCCAGGCCGCGCATGAGCGCCATCGCTGCATGCGCATGGATGTTGACCAGCCCGGGGATCAGGGCGTGCCCCGGCAGCGACGTCGTGCGGGCTGCCGGATGGAGCCGGCGCGCTTCGGCCGCGGGCAGCACCGCCGCGATGCGTTCTCCCTCGACGACGACCGCGTGCTGCTCCAGCACGGCGTCCTCCGAATCGACCGGGATGACCCAGCGCGGTTCGATCAGGCGGACGTTTTCGGGGGGAATGGACATGAGGAATCGCAGAAACGAGAAAGCCCTGCCGGAGCAGGGCTTTCCACGGTCAGGCCAGGTTTATTTTTGTGCTGTCTTGGGCCCGACGGGTTCGACCACGACCCGGCGGTTGGGCTGCAGGCAGTCGATCAGGTCCTGCTTGCGCTTGCCGTTGCAGTCCTCGCGTGCGACCACCAGGTCGTTCTCGCCTGCGCCGGTTGTGCGGATGCGGCTTGCGTCGATGCCCTTGCCCACCAGGTACCGCTTGGTCGCCTCGGCGCGGCGCATCGACAACCCCTGGTTGTAGTCCGCGCCTCCGATCGGGTCGGCGTGGCCGACGATCTTGACCGAATCGACCTTCCCTTCACGGAGCATGCTGGCGACGCCATCGAGCTTCGTGATCAACTCGGACTTGAGATCCGCCCGGTCGAAGTCGAAGAGGCCGTCCTGCACGGTGATCGTGACCGGCAGCGTCGCGGCCGTTGTCGAGGGCTGGCCGGCGTCGTACTTCGTGATCGGGAAATCCGGAATCTTGTTGTCGATGATGGGCTTGTTCTCGACCACCTTCTCCGGCGGCGGTACTTCGCCCGGGGAGGTGTCGGTCAGCGTGGCGATGCCGGCCGGGATCTCTTCGCCTTCGAGGGTGCGATCGGCGTCCGACATCATCATGTCCGGCGTGGTCTCCTCGTCCTCGCCGTCGTCGGCCTTGCGGTCGTCATCGTCGTCGTCGTCGTCGGGGATGGCAGCGAGCAGGACGACATCGTCGTCGTCGAGCTTGCGGTCGGCCGCGGACAGCATCATGTCCGGCGTCGTGTCCTCGTCGTCGTCGTCGTTCATCGGACCGTCGTCGTACTCGTCGTCGTCGTCGTCGATAGCCGCCAGCATGACGAATTCGTCCGACTCGGCGAGCGTGCGGTCGGCCTCGGACAGCATCATGTCCGGCGTGACTTCCTCGTCGTCGAATTCCTCGAGTGCGGCGATGTCTTCCTCGTCATCGTCGTCCATGACCGCCGCGGCAGCCACCCCGGCCACGGCAGCTTCTTCCGCGAGCGTGCGATCGGCCTCGGACAACATCATGTCCGGCGTGACTTCCTCGTCCTCGGCCAGCTCCTCGACCTTGCTTTCGTCGGCCGGGTCGTCGTCGTTGGCGCCGAGCGGTGCGACGAAGGGTGCAATCGCCTCCGCGTCATCCGCTGCACCCGACGCGACCGCCGCGCCTGCTGCGCCGGCAGCGACAGCTGCCGCGGCCGAGGCCCCTGAAGCGGCGCTGGTCGCCGCTGCAGCCGGGGCTGCGGAACGCACGGCTTCCGGCGGTTTCTGGACGATTCTGGGTGCGAGTTCGGTCTGCGCCGGCTGCACCTTCTTGGACTTGTAGAGGTTGTGCAGGTCGGGATCGCACTCCTCGGTGGACATGCCGGGGTGCCACTGGCCGTCCTTCACGCAGGCCCGGCCGAAGCCGTCGCGGATCGGGGCGGCGGTGCCGTGGGACACGTAGGCACCCTTGTCACCCGGTTTGAGCGCGGATCCCGGTTCGACCGCCATCATGGCCTCTTCCTTGGCGGCCCTCGCTGCGGCCGCCGCTTCCGCGTCGGCGGCCTTCTTCGACTCGCGTTCGGCCACCGTTGTCGCGGTCACTTCCTGCGAGGCCGAAGCGCAACTGGCTGCATCCAGCGCTCGGTCGGCTCCACCGCTCGAGACGCAAGGACTGCCGCGGCCGTCCTTGGCTGCCCGGCCGAGGCCGTCGTTGACTGCGTGGCTGGCGACCGGGGTGAGTATCGATAGTGCAGCCATCCCGATCAGGGACTTCTTCAGTGTGAATTTCATGGCATCACCGTTGGAGAGAGTTACTGGAAGCGGGTCTCGTAATTATCAAGCTGTCCAGGCTCCAACGCGTGCAAAGACGCTCCTCCCAGCCAGCGTCCGGGAACGATAACACAGTCATGAATCCACGATCTTTTCGAGGGCCGGAACGGCGTTTCCGGGGATCCGGAACGAGGCGCCGAGCGAGGTCCGCGTGATAAACTGCGCGTTTTTTCCGACCCGTCACCCGATCGCGTCCAGGCGCGCCCGGGCGGGTCAAAACCCGAGCCGGGCCGGTGGTCCGCCAACAGACCTCATCGATGGATCAATTCGCCAAAGAAACGCTTCCGGTCAGCCTCGAAGAGGAGATGCGCCGCTCGTACCTCGATTACGCCATGAGCGTGATCGTGGGCCGGGCGCTGCCCGATGTACGGGACGGGTTGAAGCCCGTCCACCGCCGCATCCTGTTCGCGATGCACGAGGCCAACATCCAGTGGAACCGGCCTTACGTGAAGTGCGCGCGAGTGGTGGGCGACGTGCTCGGCAAGTACCACCCGCACGGCGACTCCGCCACCTACGAGGCGCTGGTGCGCATGGCGCAGGATTTCTCCATGCGCTACACCCTGATCGACGGCCAGGGCAACTTCGGCTCCGTCGACGGCGATTCGGCGGCGGCCTACCGGTACACCGAGTGCCGGCTCGAGCGCATCGCCGGGGAAATGCTGGCGGACATCGAGAAGGAGACGGTCGACTTCGTCCCCAACTACGACGGCAAGGAATTCGAGCCCTCGGCGCTGCCCACCAAGGTTCCCAACCTGCTGATCAACGGCTCGTCGGGCATCGCGGTCGGGATGGCGACGAACATCCCGCCCCACAACCTGGGCGAAGTCGTCGACGGTTGCCTCGCGGTGCTGCACAACCCCGGCATCACGGTCGATGAACTGATCGACATCATTCCGGCGCCCGATTTCCCGACCGCCGGCATCATCTACGGTGTCGCCGGCGTGCGCGAGGGTTACCGCACCGGGCGTGGGCGCGTGGTGATGCGCGCCAAGGCGCATTTCGAGGACATGGACAAGGGCCAGCGCCAGGCGATCATCGTCGACGAGCTGCCCTACCAGGTGAACAAGGCACAGTTGCTGATCCGCATCGGCGAGCTGGTGCGCGAGAAGCGGCTGGAGGGCATCTCCGACCTGCGCGACGAGTCCGACAAGTCGGGCATGCGCGTGGTGATCGAACTGAAGCGCGGCGAGGTTCCTGAGGTCGTGCTCAACAACCTCTATAAGGAGACGCAGCTTCAGGACAGCTTCGGCATGAACATGGTCGCCCTCGTGGACGGCCAGCCGCGGCTGCTCAACCTGAAGGAGTTCATCGAGGCCTTCCTGCGCCACCGGCGCGAGGTGGTCACCCGGCGCACCATCTTCGACCTGCGCAAGGCGCGCGAGCGCGGCCACATCCTCGAGGGCCTGGCGGTCGCGCTCTCGAACGTGGACGAGATCATCGAGCTCATCAAGGCAGCGCCGTCGCCGGCCGAGGCGAGGGTGCAGTTGATGGGCCGCCTGTGGCGCTCGTCCGTCGTGGAGGAGATGCTGGCGCGGGCGGGGGCGGACAACGCCCAGAGCTTCCGGCCCGACGGACTCGCGGCCGAATTCGGTTTGCATCCCGAGGGCTATCGGCTGTCCGAAGCCCAGTCCCAGCGCATCCTCGAGATGCAACTCCAGCGCCTGACGGCTCTCGAGCAGGACAAGATCACGGGTGAATACAAGGACGTCATGGACAACATCGCCGACCTTCTGGACATCCTGGCCAAGCCGGAACGCATCACGGTCATCATCACGGACGAGTTGAAGCAGATCCGTGCCCAGTACGCGGACAAGCGGCGCAGCGAGATCACGCTGAACGTGCAGGACATCGGCATCGAGGACCTGATCACGCCGGAAGACCTGGTGGTCACGCTCTCGCACACCGGCTACATCAAGTCCCAGCCGCTGGCCGACTACCGCGCGCAGAAGCGCGGCGGGCGCGGCAAGCAGGCCACGACGACCAAGGAAGACGATTTCATCGACAACCTGTTCGTCGCCAATACGCACGACTTCATCCTGTGCTTCTCCGACCGCGGCCGGGTCTACTGGATCAAGGTCTACGAGGTGCCACAGGGCGGGCGCAACAGTCGTGGCAAGCCGGTAGTGAATCTCTTCCCCCTGGAAGAAGGCGAGAAGATCACGGTCGCGCTGCCGGTCAAGACCTTCGACGACGAGCACTTCGTGTTCATGGCCACCGCGCTCGGCACGGTGAAGAAGACGCCGTTGTCCGAGTTCTCGCGTCCGCGGCCGAGCGGCATCATCGCCGTGGACCTCGACGAGAGCGATTACCTCATCGGCGCCGCCATCACCGATGGCGGCCACGACGTGATGCTGTTCTCGGACGGCGGCAAGGCCGTGCGGTTCGACGAGCAGGACGTGCGGCCCATGGGACGGAACGCCCGGGGGGTGCGCGGCATGCGGCTGCTCGCGGGACAGGCACTCATCTCGCTGGTGGTTGCGAAGGATCCGGCGCAGACCGTGCTGACTGCCACCGAGAACGGCTACGGCAAGCGCACGCCCGTGAGCGACTATCCGCGTCACGGGCGCGGCACGCAGGGCACGATCTCGATCCAGTCGAGCGAGCGCAACGGCAAGGTGGTGGCCGCGCGCCTGGTGGCGACCACCGACGAAGTGATGCTGATCACCACGGGTGGGGTCCTGATCCGTACCCGGGTCGCCGAAATCCGCGAGATGGGCCGGGTCACGCAGGGCGTCACGCTGATCGGTCTGGACACCGGTGAGAAGCTCGCCGGCCTCGAGCGTGTGGTCGAAACCGATGATGACGGCGCCACCGAGGTCGAGGGCGAGGTGCCCGGCGATGACGGGCCGGGCGAAGCGGCGCCGGGCGGCGAGGGCGAAGTCTGAATGGCGCGTATCCACAATTTCAGCGCCGGGCCCGCGGTGCTGCCCGAGGAAGTGCTGACGCGAGCCCGGGACGAGATCCTCGACTGGCACGGCTCGGGCATGTCCGTGATGGAGATGAGCCATCGCGGCAAGGAATTCGAATCCATCATCGCAGATGCCGAGCGGGACTTGCGCGAGTTGATGGCCATTCCCGCGGACTACGCGGTCCTGTTCCTCCAGGGTGGCGCCACGCTGCAGTTCGCCATGGTGCCGATGAACCTGATGGGGGAGAAGCGCCGGGCCGACTACGTGCACACGGGCGAATGGGCCAAGAAGGCCATCGGTGAGGCGAAGAAGTTCGGTGCCGTCAACGTCGTTGCCACGGCGGAGGATCGCAATTTCTCGTACGTCCCTCCGCGCGCCACGTGGAAGCTCGACCCGACTGCGGCCTATGTCCACGTTACCACCAACGAAACGATCGGTGGCGTCGAATTCCACAGCGTTCCCGATACCGGTGCGGTGCCGCTCGTCGCGGACATGTCGTCGCACATCCTGTCGCGTCCAATGGACGTGGCGAAGTACGGCTTGATCTACGCCGGTGCGCAGAAGAACATCGGGCCCGCAGGCCTCACCATCGTGATCGTCCGCAAGGACCTGATCGGCCATGCGCCAGCGGGAACGCCGACGCTGCTCGACTACAAGGCGATGGCGGAAGGCGAATCGATGCTCAACACGCCGCCGACCTATGCGGTCTACATCGCGGGCCTGGTGTTCCAGTGGCTCAAGCAGATGGGCGGGCTTGCCGAGATGGAACGGCGCAATCGCGAGAAGGCGGCGCTCCTGTACGACCTGATCGACGCCAGCGATTTCTATTCGAATCCCGTGGCGAAGTCCGATCGCTCGCTCATGAACGTGCCGTTCCGCCTGCGCGACGAGGCACTCGACGCGACCTTCCTGTCGGAAGCGAAATCGCATGGGCTGATCCAGCTGAAGGGCCACCGATCGGTGGGCGGCATGCGTGCGTCCATCTACAACGCCATGCCGCTCGCGGGCGTGAAGGCGCTGGCCGATTTCATGCGCGACTTCGCCGGCCGGCATGGCTAGATTCCGGGTACTGACGCTGAACAGCATTTCGCCGAAGGGGTTGTCGCGCCTGCCGGCGGAAGTGTACGAACACGGCAATGGCCTGACGGCGCCGGACGCGATCCTCGTGCGTTCCCAGGACATGCATGCGCTCGAGATTCCCGCTTCGGTGCGCGCGATCGGCCGCGCGGGGGCGGGGACCAACAATATTCCGGTTCCTGCCATGAGCGCACGCGGCGTGCCGGTATTCAATGCGCCGGGCGCTAATGCGAACGCGGTGAAGGAACTCGTGATCGCGGGGCTGCTGATCAGTGCACGCAACATCGTGCCGGCAGTGCGCTTCGTCGACGGCCTCACCGGAGAAGATGCGGCACTGGACCGCCAGGTGGAAGAGGGCAAGAAACACTTCGCCGGCGTCGAACTGCCCCACCACACGCTGGGGGTGATCGGCCTGGGCAAGATCGGCAGCCTGGTCGCCGACGCTGCCATCAAGCTCGGCATGCATGTGATCGGGTTCGACCCCGAGATCACCGTCGATGCTGCCTGGAGCCTGCCCTCGCAGGTCAAGCGCGCGCACAGCATCGAGGAGTTGATCCGCGGCTCCGATTTCATCTCGGTGCACGTACCGCAGGTGCCCGCCACCGTCGGCCTGATCGACGACAAGCGGGTCGCGTTGATGCGTCACGGGGCCGTGCTGCTGAATTTTGCCCGCGAGGCGATCGTGGACAATGCTGCGGTGCTCGAAGCGCTGCGCGCAAAGAAGATGAAGGCCTATGTGTGCGATTTTCCCGCTGCGGCGCTCCGGGGACAGCCCGGTGTCGTGGCGCTGCCGCACCTGGGTGCGTCCACCCGGGAAGCGGAGGAGAATTGCGCCCTCATGGTCGTCGATCAGCTCCGTGACTATCTGGAACACGGCAACATGCGCAACGCGGTCAATTTCCCGACCGTGGCGATGGCGCGCGAGTCACCGTACCGGGTGGGCATCGCCAACGCGAACGTCCCCAACATGCTGGGGCAGATCTCGACCGCGATGGCCGGTGCCGGACTCAACATCCACAACATGCTCAACAAGTCGCGCGGCGACATGGCCTATACGCTGGTGGACGTCGACAGTCCCGTGCCCGACGGGGTGGTGCGTGGCATCGGATCGATCGCGGGCGTGTTGTCGGTACGCTATCTGCCGCTGGAGGGTTGAACGCGATGGACGACGGCATCCGGCGGCTCCGCGCCCGCATCGACGAACTCGATGCTCAGATCCTGGCGCTGATCAACGAGCGCGCCCGATGTGCGGGCGAGATCGGCCACCTGAAGGGCGAAGACGGCGTGGTCTACCGACCGGAGCGCGAAGCCCAGGTCCTGCGGCGGCTGGCGGAGCTGAACCAGGGGCCTTTGCCCGACGCGGCCGCCCAGCATCTGTTCGTGGAGATCATCTCGGCGTGCCGCGCGCTGGAACGCGCGCTGACCATCGCCTATCTCGGGCCGCGCGGCACCTATAGTGAAGAGGCCGTCGGCAAGCAGTTCGGCGCGGCGGCGGTGCCGTTTCCATGCGCTTCCATCGCCGAGGTGTTCCGTGCGGTCGAGGCGGGGCAGGCCGGCTACGGCATCGTCCCGGTGGAGAACTCCACCGAAGGCAGCATCGGGGCGACCCTCGACCTGCTGCTCGGTTCGAGGCTCCGGATCTGCGGCGAAGTGCTGCTCCCCATCCATCATTGCCTGCTGTCGAACGCCGCTGCGCTGGAAGACGTGAAGGTCGTGTTCGCGCACTCGCAGAGCCTCGGACAGTGCAATACGTGGCTCGCGCGGCACATACCCGGAGCCGAGCGGATCGCGCTCGCGAGCAATGCCGAGGCCGCCCGTCGCGCGGCCGCCGAGCCCGGCTCGGCTGCGATCGCCTCGCGCGTGGCGGGCGGTTTGTATGGTCTCGGATTGCTGGCCGAGAACATCGAGGACGAGCCGGACAACACCACCCGGTTCCTGGTGATCGCCGACCAGGACGTGGCGCCTTCGGGGCGCGACAAGACCTCGGCGGCGATGTCGACCCGGAATCAGCCGGGTGCGATGCACCAGCTGCTGGAACCCCTGGCCCGCCTCGGCGTGAGCATGAGCAAGCTCGAGTCGCGGCCCTCGCGCACCGGCCTGTGGGAGTACGTCTTCTTCGTGGATCTCGACGGACACCAGACCCAGCCGGCAGTGGCCCAGGCGATCGCCGAGCTGCGCGAGAAGGCCGTATTCCTCAAGGTGCTCGGGTCGTATCCCGTCGCCGTCCTGTGAAGCCATTGCCGAGGTTGCCATGATCGATGCCTGTGAGAGCGCACCGCGCTGGATCCGTGAATTCGCGCCGTACGTGCCGGGCAAGCCCGCGAGCGAGCTGGCCCGGGAAATGGGGTTGCCCGAGTCCGGGATCGTCAAACTGGCCTCCAACGAGAATCCGCTCGGGCCGAGTGCGAAGGCGGTGACCGCCATGCAGGGCGTGCTCGCCGACATCGCGCGCTATCCCGACGCCAACGGTTTCGAGCTGAAGCGCGCGCTCTGCGAACGCTTCGGCGTGGAGATGGCGCAGATCGTCATCGGCAACGGCTCGAACGACGTGCTCGAACTCGCCGCGCGTACTTTTCTCTCGCCCGGCACGAGCGCGATCTATTCGAAGCATGCCTTCGCGGTGTATCCGCTGTCGGTGCAGTCCATCGGCGCCACCGGCATCGAGACGCCCGCACGCGACTTCGGTCACGATCCCGACGCGATGGTGGCGGCGATCCGCGACGACACGCGCATCCTCTTCATCGCCAATCCGAACAACCCTACCGGCACCTTTCTTTCCGGAGAGACGATCGGCGCCTTGCTCGCCAGGATCCCGCGCCGCGTGATCGTCGTACTCGACGAGGCGTACACCGAGTACCTGCCCGACGCCCAGCGCTACGACAGCCTCGTCTGGTTGCGGGAGTATCCGAATCTCGTCATCACCCGGACCTTCTCGAAAGCCTACGGCCTCGCCGGCATGCGCGTCGGATTCGCGCTCGCCCATCCGGATGTCGCGGACCTGATGAACCGCATCCGCCAGCCGTTCAACGTGAACGCGGTCGCACAGGCGGGGGCGATCGCCTCCCTGCACGATGTCGAGTATGTCGCGCGCAGTCGCCGCATGAACGACGAAGGCTTGCGGCAGATCGTGGCCGGGATCGCCCGCCTCGGGCTTTCGCACATTCCCTCGTTCGGAAACTTCGTGTGCGTGCGGGTGGGCGAGGCCGGCTCGGTCTACCGGCAATTGCTCGAGCGTGGCGTCATCGTGCGCCCCGTGGGCGGCTACGCGATGCCGGAGTGGCTGCGCGTGAGCATCGGCCTGCCGGCTGAAAACGAGCGTTTTCTCGGGGCGCTCACCGACGTGCTGGCGCCCGCCGCGGTCCATCGCTGAATCGGTCGGCCACGCGATGTTTCAACGTCTCGCCGTGGTCGGTGTTGGCCTGATCGGCGGCTCCGTCGCTCTCGCCCTCAAGCGCGCGGGCGTCGTGGGCCACGTCGTCGGCATCGGGCGCGGGCGGGCAAATCTCGAGCGGGCGCTGGCGCTCGGCGTCATCGACGAGATCGCGGCCGACCCGGCTTCCGGTGTCGCGCAGGCGGACACCATCGTGGTGGCGGTGCCGGTCGGACAGCTCGATTCGGTGCTGCGTGCCATTCGTCCGGCACTTGCCGAGCATGTGGTGATCACCGACGGCGGCAGCACGAAGCAGGATGTCGTCGCGGCAGCCCGTCCCGCGCTCGGCGAGCGCTGGCCGAGATTCGTGCCGGCCCATCCGATCGCGGGTGCCGAGCATTCCGGTGTCGATGCGGCCCGCGCCGATCTGTTCGACGGACGCAACGTCGTGCTGACACCCCTGGCGGAAACGGACGCCGATGCGACCGCTCGTGCCGAGGTACTCTGGTCGCAGTGCGGCGCACGCGTGGCGCGCATGACGCCCGCCGAGCACGATCGTGTCTTCGCCGCCGTGAGCCATCTGCCGCACGTCCTGGCGTACACGCTCGTGTCGATGATCGCGAAGCGCGCCGAAGCGAGTCAGCTGTTCGGCTTCGCGGCCGGTGGTTTCCGGGACTTCACCCGCATCGCTTCGAGTTCCCCGGAGATGTGGCGCGACATCGCGCTCGCCAATCGCGATGCGTTGCTGGCGGAGATGGATGCCTACGGTGAAGCGCTCGACAGGGCGCGCGCGCTCGTGGCGGCCGGCGATGGACCAGGACTTGAACGCCTGTTCGCCGAAGCGCGCGAGGCGCGCGACGCCTGGTTGCGCAGCCGGGGGGAGGGGAAGCCGTGACCGCCGGCTATCCGGAACATCTCGATCTGCCTGCGCTCGGAGGGGCAGCCGGCACGGTGCGCCTGCCCGGCTCGAAGAGCATCTCGAATCGCACGCTGCTGCTCGCCGCATTGGCGGAAGGCACCACCGAGATCCGCGATCTGCTCGACTCGGACGACACGCGGCGGATGCTCGAGGCCCTCGCGAAACTGGGCGTGAACGTCGAGGGCGATGTCGCGTCCGGCGTGGTGCGTGTACGAGGCTGCGGCGGGCGTTTCCCGGTGAAGGAAGCCGATCTGTTTCTCGGCAATGCGGGCACCGCGTTTCGACCGCTGACGGCCGCGCTCGCGCTCGCGGGCGGCCGCTATCGCCTGTCTGGCGTCCCTCGCATGCATGAGCGGCCCATCGGCGATCTGGTGGATGCGTTGCGCGCGATGGGTGCCGACATCCGCTATGCCGGCAACGAAGGTTTCCCGCCCCTGGAGATCGGACCGGGCGACTTGCGCCCATTGCCGCAGGTGAAGGTCCGCGGAGATGTCTCGAGCCAGTTCCTGACGGCGCTGCTGATGGCGTTGCCGTTGACCGGCGCCGCCAGCGTGATCGAGGTGGATGGCGAACTCATCTCGAAACCCTACATCGACATCACGCTCAACATGATGACGCGCTTCGGCGTCGTCGTGGGTCGCGAAGGTTGGGCACGCTTCACCATTCCCGCTGGCGCTCGCTACGTGTCGCCGGGCACGCTGCCGGTCGAAGGCGATGCGTCGGGCGCTTCGTATTTCCTCGCGGCGGGCGCGATCGGCGGCGGTCCGGTGCGCGTCGAAGGCGTCGGCCGCGACAGCATTCAGGGTGACGTGCGCTTCGCCGAGTCGCTCGAGCAACTCGGTGCCCGCATTACCTGGGGTGACAACTGGATCGAGGCGCGGGGCCCGGCCGATGGTCGGCTGAAGGCATTCGATCTCGATCTGAATCACATTCCCGACGCGGCCATGACGCTCGCCGTGGCGGCGCTCTTCGCGGATGGGCCGAGCCGGCTGCGCAACGTGGCGAGCTGGCGCGTGAAGGAGACCGATCGGCTCACGGCCATGGCGACGGAATTGCGCAAGGTGGGCGCGATCGTCGAGGAAGGATCGGACTATCTCCGTGTGGAACCACCACGCGCGTTGCGCGGTGCCGCCATCGACACCTACGACGATCACCGGATCGCAATGTGCTTTTCGCTCGTGGCCCTGGGCCGGGTGCCGATGCGCATCAACGATCCCGGCTGCGTGGCCAAGACGTTTCCAGACTACTTCGAACGCTTCGCCGCAGTGACGCGACCGCTCGAAGTCCCGGTGGTGACGGTCGACGGCCCTGCCGCTTCGGGCAAGGGGACCGTCGCGGACCTCGTGGCCCAGCGCCTCGGGTGGCACATGCTCGAGAGCGGCGCCCTGTATCGCGTGGTCGGACTGGCCGCGGTCGAGAACAACGTTGATCTCGCGGATGAAAATCCCCTCGCGGCAATCGCGGCCAGCCTCGACGTGAGTTTCGACGCGGGACGGGTACTGCTGGCGGGGCGCGATGTCACCGACGCCATTCGCAACGAACAAGTCTCTGACGCTGCTTCGAAAGTTGCCTCGTTACCGGCGGTGAGGGCGGCGCTGATGTGGCGCCAGAAGGCCTTTCGCGCAGCGCCGGGGCTCGTGGCCGAAGGGCGTGACATGGGCAGCGTCGTGTTCCCGGACGCGGTGCTCAAGGTCTATCTCACCGCGGGCGTGGGGGTGCGCGCGGAGCGCCGATATAAGCAGTTGATAGCAAAAGGAATGGATGTTACCCTTCCCGCCCTTTTGCAGGAAATCGCGAGTCGTGACGCGCGTGACAGCCAGCGGGCTGTGGCGCCGCTCCAGCAGGCAAGCGATGCATTGCCCCTCGATACGACCCATCTGACGGCTGAGCAGGCCGCGGACAAGGTCGTGGCGTGGGTCCGGGAACGGACCGGGCAGCGCAAGCAGTGAACCGGGTGCCGTTCCGTCGTTGCCCGGCGCCGAGGCGGTAGCCCGCATCTGGCGCCAACAGTCTGACGGAATGGTCTTTTCTTGATGAACAACCCCAGCCGGTTTTGGCTGGTCGACGGATCCACCTTCAACCCCATGACAACCTCAACCCAAGTCGCTTCCTCCTCCACCCCCGCGTCCATGCCAGGCGGCATGGAGAACTTCGCCGCGCTCTTCGAAGAGAGCCTGTCCCGCCAGGAGTTGCGGGCCGGTGAAGTGATCACCGCCGAAGTCGTCCGCGTCGATGCCAACCACGTCGTCGTGAACGCGGGCCTCAAGTCCGAGAGCTTCATCGCCATCGAGGAGTTCCGCGGCGACAAGGGCGAAGTGGAGGTGAAGCCGGGTGATTTCGTCTCCGTCGCCATCGAGGCGCTGGAAGACGGCTACGGCGAGACCCGCCTGTCGCGCGAGAAGGCCAAGCGCCTTGCCGCATGGCATGCGCTGGAGGCGGCGCTGGAGCAGGGGACGCTGGTGCAGGGTCTCATCACCGGCAAGGTGAAGGGCGGCCTGACGGTCATGATCAACGGCATCCGCGCCTTCCTGCCCGGTTCGCTGGTGGATGTGCGTCCGGTCAAGGACACCACGCCGTACGAGGGCAAGAACCTCGAGTTCAAGGTCATCAAGCTCGACCGCAAGCGCAACAACGTGGTCGTGTCGCGCCGCGCAGTGGTGGAAGCTTCGCAGGGCGAAGAGCGCCAGAAGCTGCTGGAAACGCTGCACGAAGGCGCGGTGGTCAAGGGCATCGTCAAGAACATCACCGACTACGGCGCGTTCGTCGACCTGGGCGGCATCGACGGCCTGCTGCACATCACCGACCTCGCCTGGCGCCGGGTCAAGCATCCGTCCGAGATCCTCGCCGTGGGCGACGAGGTCGAGGCGAAGGTGCTCAAGTTCGACCAGGAGAAGAACCGCGTCTCCCTCGGTCTCAAGCAGCTCGGCGAAGATCCGTGGGTGGGTCTCGGCCGCCGCTATCCGACCGGCACGCGCCTGTTCGGCAAGGTCACCAATCTCACCGACTACGGCGCGTTCGTCGAGATCGAGTCCGGCATCGAAGGCCTGGTGCACGTGTCCGAGATGGACTGGACCAACAAGAACGTGCACCCGTCCAAGGTGGTGCAGCTCGGGGACGAAGTGGAAGTGATGATCCTCGAGATCGACGAAGACCGTCGCCGCATCTCGCTGGGCATGAAGCAGTGCATGCCCAACCCGTGGGACGAGTTCGCCGCCAACTTCAAGAAGGGCGACAAGGTGAAGGGCCAGATCAAGTCCATCACCGACTTCGGCGTCTTCATCGGGCTGGCCGGCGGTATCGACGGCCTGGTGCACCTGTCCGACCTGTCCTGGCACGCGCCGGGCGAGGAAGCGGTGCGCAACTACAAGAAGGGCGACGAGGTCGAGGCGGTGGTGCTCGGCATCGACGTCGAACGCGAGCGCATCTCGCTCGGCATCAAGCAGCTCGAGGGCGACCCGTTCAACAACTACGTGGCGACCCACGACAAGAACTCGGTGGTCGAGGGCGTGGTGAAGGCCATCGACGCCAAGGGCGCCGTGATCACGCTCGACGGCGAGGTCGAAGGTTACCTGCGCGCTTCCGAAGTCTCGCGCGATCGCGTCGAGGACATCCGCTCGCACCTGAAGGAGGGCGACAAGCTGTCCACGATGATCATCAACATCGATCGCAAGAACCGCACGATCAACCTCTCGATCAAGGCGCGCGACATGGCCGACGAGAGTGAGCAGATGCAGAAGATGGCGGTCGAGAGCTCGGGCAACGCCGGGACCACGAGTCTCGGTGCCCTGCTCAAGGCCAAGCTGGACAACAAGAATTCCGCATAAGGCTCAAGGTGCGCGATGACGAAGTCCGAACTGATTGCCAAGCTGGCGGTTCACTTTCCACAGCTGGTGGCGAGCGATGCCGAGCTCGCGGTGAAGATGATCCTCGATGCGATGGCCAAGAGCCTGTCGCAGGGTCAGCGCATCGAGATCCGAGGGTTCGGCAGTTTCGGGCTCAACTACCGGCCACCGCGCACCGGGCGCAATCCGAAATCCGGCGAGAAGGTGCAGGTGCCGGCCAAGTACGTGCCGCACTTCAAGGCCGGCAAGGAATTGCGGGAACGGGTCGATTTCAACCGTCAGGAAGAGTCGACCCCTTCGGCCGCGGCTCCGGTGGCGGCAGTTCCGAGCACGGCGTCCTCGTCCTCCGCGTCCTGAGGCCCGCGACGTCGCGGGCGATCGCCGTCATCTGATCTGATCCGTGCGCTACGTCGGCTGGATCCTCAAGGCGCTCCTGTTTCTGCTGCTGCTGGGGTTCGCGGTCAAGAACACCGCACCCGTCGTGGTGCGCTATTACCTGGGGCACGAGTGGCAGGCGCCGCTCGTGTTCGTGCTGCTGGTGACCTTCGCGCTGGGTGTTGCTTTCGGCATCCTCGCGAGCATGAGCCGGGTCTATCGGCAGCGACGGGAGCTGGCCGGGCGGTCGCATCCGAACGGCAGGGCCGACCACGGTTTCGAGGAGGGCGCGTAGACCCGCGCGCCGACCACCTGCCCGAGGCGTCATGGAATTCGAGACCTGGTGGCTGCTCGCGCTCCCGTTGTTCTTCGCGCTGGGGTGGCTCGCAGCGCGCATCGACATCAAGCAGCTCGTCACGGAGTCGCGGCGGCTGCCGAACTCGTACTTCAAGGGCCTCAACTTCCTGCTGAACGAGCAGCCCGACAAGGCCATCGAGGCCTTCATCGAGGTCGCGAAGGTAGCTCCAGAGACGGTCGAACTGCATTTCGCGCTGGGCAGCCTGTTTCGCCGACGCGGCGAAGTGGAGCGCGGCATCCGCATGCACCAGAACCTCCTCGACCGCGAGGACCTGGCACCGGAGCAACGCGTGGCAGCGCTGTACGAACTGGCGCAGGATTACCTCAAGGCGGGCCTGCTCGACCGGGCCGAGGAGCTGTTCTCCCGCCTGAGCGGCAGCTCCCACGAGCAGCAGGGCTTGAAGTTCCTGCTCGAGATCTACGAGCAGGAGAAGGACTGGGTCAAGGCGATCGAGACCTCGCGCAAGATGGACGCCATCACCGGCGATTCGAGCGCCAAGGACATCGCGCATTTCTACTGCGAACTCGCGGCAGCGGAGATTCCTCACGGACGATTCGACAATGCGCGCCGCTACATCGACGACGCGCTCGGGGTGAACCGCAAGTGCACGCGCGCCAACATCCTGCTCGGCGACGTCGAGTTGGCCGAAGGCAACACCGCCGGCGCGCTCGACGCATGGCAAAGTGTCGAATCCCAGAATCCCGCCTATCTCTCGTTGCTCGCGGACAAGCTGTTCGCGGCCTATGCGAAGCTAGGACGAGGCGCGGAGGGCCTGCAGCTGCTGCGCGGCTATCTCACCAGCTACCCTTCGCTCGACCTGCTCACCGCGGTGTTCCAGGCGATCCTCGAGGCCCACGGCCCGGCGGCCGCTCACCAGCTCCTGCGCGAGGAACTGCGGCGCATGCCCACGCTGATCGGTCTCGCTAAGCTCATCGACGTACAGATGCTCGAAGCCCCGCCGGAGAAGCAACCCGACCTCGAGATGATCCGCAACCTGCTGCAGCAGCACACCCGCAATCTGGCGCTGTACAAGTGCGACAGCTGCGGGTTCCGCGCGCGGCAGTTCTACTGGCATTGCCCTGCGTGCCACGGCTGGGAGACGTACGTGCCGCGCAGGACCGAAGAGCGCGAAATGGCTGCCTAGCGACAACGTGTCGGCCTCTTCAAGCATGAACGACCCGAAAGTCATCGTTGCCCTCGACGTGCCTTCTGCCGCCGATGCGCTGGCACTCGCGGAACGGCTGCCCGCCGACGCGTGCCGCCTCAAGGTCGGCAAGGAACTGTTCACCTCCGCCGGTCCGGCCCTGGTTGAAACACTCGTGCAGCGCGGGCACGGTATCTTTCTCGATCTGAAGTTTCACGACATTCCGAATACGGTGGCCCAGGCGTGCGAAGCCGCGGCGCGGCTCGGCGTCTGGATGGTCAACGTGCATGCCCTCGGGGGAACGAAAATGATGGCGGCAGCGCGCGAGGCGCTCGAACGAGCGGGCATGCGCCCTCGGTTGATCGCAGTGACCGTGCTGACCAGCATGGCGACGCCCGACCTCGCGGAAATCGGCTTTGCCGAGGAACCCGAGGCGCTGGCCCTCAGGCTGGCGGCGCTCGCACGAGATGCCGGCCTCGACGGCGTGGTGTGCTCGGCGAGGGAAGCGCGGGCGATGCGTTCCCGCTTCGGTACGACCTTCGACCTCGTCACACCCGGCATCCGCCCGGCGACGGCGGCGGCGGATGACCAGGCGAGGATCGCCACGCCTGCGAACGCCGTTCGCGATGGCTCCAGCTATCTCGTGATCGGTCGTCCCATCACCCGCGCGGCCGATCCCGCTGCGGCGCTCGCCGCGATCAATTCCGAAATCGAATCAGCCATGAAAGGGCAGGCAGCGTGAGAATTACAGTCATCGGCTCCGGTTACGTGGGCCTCGTCTCGGGCGCATGCCTCGCGGATACCGGCAACGACGTGCTTTGCCTCGACGTGGACGAGCGCAAGATCGAGAGGCTCAAGCGCGGTGAGATTCCGATCTTCGAACCGGGCCTCGAGGCGCTGGTGAAGAGCAACGTCGAGGCCGGTCGGCTGCGCTTCACCACCAATGTCGAGGAAAGCGTTCGCCACGGGCTGGTCCAGTTCGTCGCGGTGGGAACGCCGCCCGGGGAAGACGGCTCGGCGGACCTGAAGCATGTGACCGCCGCGGCCCGGAACATCGGCAAGTACCTGGATCATTATGCGGTGATCGTGGACAAGTCGACCGTCCCCGTCGGAACCGCCGATCTGGTGCGAACCACGATCGCGGAGGAACTGGCCAAGCGCGGTGCGAAGCAGGAGTTCGCGGTGGTGTCGAACCCGGAGTTCCTGAAGGAAGGCGCCGCGGTCCAGGATTTCATGAAACCCGACCGTATCGTCGTCGGTTCCGACGATGAGCGGGCGACACAGATCATGCGCAGCGTGTATCTGCCGTTCCAGCGCAATCACGAGCGGATGCTGGTGATGGACGTGCGCTCGGCCGAACTCACCAAGTACGCGGCGAACGCGATGCTCGCCACCCGCATCTCTTTCATGAACGAACTGGCGAACCTGGCCGAGCGCCTCGGGGCAGACATCGAGATGGTGCGCCAGGGCATCGGTGCGGACCCGCGCATCGGCTATCACTTTCTCTACGCCGGCACCGGATACGGCGGTTCGTGTTTTCCCAAGGACGTGAAGGCGCTGCAGCGCACCGGCCGTGAGAACGGCATGCAGCTGCGCATCCTGCAGGCCGTGGAGGACGTCAACGAGGACCAGAAGTCGCGCCTGCTCGACAAGGTGGACCGCCGTTTCGGCGCGAACGCGAAGGGCATGCGCTTCGCCCTCTGGGGCCTCGCGTTCAAGCCCAACACCGACGACATGCGCGAGGCGCCGAGCCGCGTGATCATCCGCGGCCTCCTCGATCGCGGTGCCGAGGTGTGCGCCTACGATCCCGTGGTCGTATCCGAGGCGAAGCACCTGTTCGAGGGCGAGCCGGTCAGCTTCGCCGATTCGCCGATGGCCGCGTTGGCGAACGCGGACGCGTTGCTGATCGTCACCGAGTGGAAGGAGTTCCGCAGTCCGGATTTCGACGGCATCCGCTCGCGCCTGCGCCATCCCGTGATCATCGATGGCCGCAACATGTACGATCCCGCCATGGTCCGTTCGTTCGGGCTCGAATACCTGGCCATCGGTCGACCGTGAGCCGGGAGCGAGGGGTGAGGAGAGGCGCTTGACGACGCAAGGCAGGTATCCGGATCCGCGTGGTGCGCGCGTGCTGGTCGCGGGCGATGTCATGCTCGATCGCTACTGGTTCGGCGACGTGAGCCGCATTTCGCCTGAGGCACCGGTGCCGGTGGTCAAGATCGGCCGTTCGGAAGAACGCCTGGGCGGCGCCGCCAACGTGGCGCGCAACGCCGCGGCGCTCGGGGCGAGCGTCGACCTGTTGTCCGTGGTCGGTGACGACGAGGCCGGCACGACCATCGAGCGGCTGCTCGCGGCGGACGGCATCGGGGCCGGGTTGCAACGGGATCCCGACATCAGCACCACGATCAAGCTGCGGGTCATCGGCCGGCAGCAACAACTGCTGCGCATCGACTTCGAGAAGGAGCCGGGACTCGAGGCACTGGAATCCAAGCTCGCGGATTTCGAGCGACGCCTCCCGGAAGCCGACGTGGTCATCCTCTCCGACTACGGCAAGGGTGGCCTGCGGCACATCGCCGACATGATCGCGCTGGCGCGTCGTCACGCGAAACCCGTGCTGGTGGATCCGAAAGGCGACGACTACGAGCGCTATCGAGGCGCCACCGTGCTCACACCCAACCGTTCGGAGTTCCGCGAAGTGGCGGGTGGCTGGAAGAGCGACGAAGAGCTCACGCAGAAGGCGCACAAGCTGCGCCGCGAGCTGGCACTCGAAGCGCTGCTAGTGACACGCAGCGAAGAGGGCATGACGCTGTATCGCGAAGAAGGCGTCTTCCACGTGCCCACCGTCGCGCAAGAAGTGTTCGACGTCAGCGGCGCCGGCGACACCGTGATCGCGACGTTCGGCGTCATGCTCGCGGCAGGTGCCACGTTCGAGGAGAGTGTCCGCTGGGCCAATCGCGCCGCCGGCATCGTGGTGGGCAAGCTCGGCACGGCGGTGGTGCATCCCGAGGAACTGTTCGCTGGAGTGAATCCATGATCATCGTGACCGGCGCCGCCGGGTTTATAGGTGCGAACCTCGTGAAGGGACTCAACGCCCGGGGCGAGACTGACATCATCGCCGTGGACAACCTGACGCGCGCGGACAAGTTCCGCAACCTGACCGACTGCGAGATCGCGGATTACTGGCACAAGGACGACTTCATCGAAGCGCTCGTCGACGGTGACTTCGACGGCGAGATCGATGCCGTGCTCCACGACGGTGCTTGCTCCGACACCATGGGTGCGGACGGCCGTTACATGATGGACAACAACTTCCGCTATTCGATGACGCTGCTCGAGTGGTGCCAGGCGGAGAGCGTGCGCCTGATCTACGCGTCGTCCGCAGCGGTGTACGGAGCGGGGCCCGAGTTCCGCGAAGCCAGGGAATGCGAGCGGCCGCTGAACGTCTACGGCTACTCGAAGTTCCTCATGGACCAGATGGTGCGCCGCCGCTGGAACGACCTGGGTTCGCAGGTGGTGGGGCTGCGCTATTTCAATGTCTACGGTCCGCGCGAAGCGCACAAGGCGCGCATGGCCTCGGTCGCGTTCCACTGCTTCAACCAGTATCGCGCCGAAGGGCGCGTCAAGCTGTTCGAAGGCAGTGGGGGATACGGACCAGGCGAGCAGCGGCGCGATTTCGTTTCGGTCGATGACGTGGTCGCCGTGAACCTGTGGTTCCTGGACCACCCGGACGTCTCGGGCATCTTCAACCTCGGTACCGGGCGCGCCCAGACGTTCAACGACGTGGCGTGCGCGACCGTGAACGCGTTACGGACGGAAGCCGGCGAAGCGCCGTTGTCGCTGGAAGACCTGCAGGCGAAGGAACTGATCCAGTACGTGCCCTTCCACGAGGGCCTGAAGGCGAAGTACCAGAGCTTCACGCAGGCCGATCTCGGCGCGCTGCGTGCGTCCGGCTACCCGGCGCCGTTCCTGACGGTGGAAGAGGGCGTGTCGCGCTATGTGCAGTGGCTGTTGAAATCGTCGGAGGCGCCTTGATGTCCGGCTATCCGGTCCTCGACGATTTCGTCGGAAACACTCCGCTGGTCCGGCTCAAGCGCCTGCCGGGGAACACCACCAACGTCGTGCTGGGCAAGCTCGAAGGCAACAATCCGGCGGGATCGGTGAAGGATCGCCCCGCGCTGTCGATGATCCTCGGTGCCGAGGCGCGCGGCGAGATCAAGCCTGGCGACACGCTGATCGAACCCACGAGCGGCAACACCGGCATCGCGCTCGCGATGGTCGCCGCCATGCGCGGCTATCGCATGGTGCTGGTGATGCCCGAAGATCTTTCGATCGAGCGTCGGCAGACCATGGGGGCCTTCGGCGCGTCCTTCGTGCTGACGCCCAAGGAAGGCGGGATGGAAAGCGCGCGCGACATCGCCTTCGAGATGCAGGCGCGAGGCGAAGGCCGCATCCTCGACCAGTTCGCGAACCCGGACAATCCACTGTCGCACTACCGCGGCACGGGGCCGGAGATCTGGCGCGACACCGGCGGACGCATCACGCACTTCGTGAGCAGCATGGGTACTACCGGAACCATCATGGGCTGTTCGCGCTTCTTTAAGGAGCAGAACGCGGCCCTGCAGGTGATCGGCTGCCAGCCGAGCGACGGTTCCCGCATCCCCGGCATCCGCAAGTGGCCGGAAGCCTACCTGCCGAAGATCTTCGATCGATCGCGCGTGGACCGCGTGATGGAAGTGAGCCAGGGCGATGCCGAAGAGACGGCGCGGCGCCTGGCCCGCGAGGAAGGCATCTTCTGCGGCCCCTCCGCAGGCGGCGCCACCTGGGCCGCCCTGGAGCTCTCGAAGCAGGTCGAGAACGCGGTGATCGTCACGATCATCTGCGACCGTGGCGACCGGTACCTCTCGACGGGGGTGTTCGGCTAGGCCGACAGCGTCCAGCGCTCGGGCGCGCGCCACAGACCTGCGAGCAGCAGTTCCCGGCGCAGCACGAACTCCTTCGGCAGTCGGTCGTAGAGGCGAATGAACAGCTCCTCGTGGAGGAGCAGTTCGCGCACCCACTCGTCGCGATGCAGGGTCATGGCGTCGTGGAACGCCTCCTGGATCGGTTCGGGCAGTCCACGCCACTCGATGGCATCGGCCGGCGGCATCCAGCCCAGCGGGCTCTCGACCGCCTTGGCGCGACCGTGGCAGCGTTCGATGATCCACTGCAGCACGCGCATGTTCTCGCCGTAGCCTGGCCACAGGAAACGGCCATCGGCGTCCTTGCGGAACCAGTTGACGCAGTAGATGCGCGGCGGATTCGCGAGCGCGGATCCGGTGGAGAGCCAGTGATCGAAGTAGTCGGCGATGTGATAGCCGCAGAAGGGCAGCATCGCGAACGGATCGCGGCGCACTTCACCCACCTTGCCGGTGGCGGCAGCCGTGGTTTCGGAGCCCATGGTCGCGGCGAGATAGACACCGTCGGTCCAGTTGAAGCTCTCCACCACGAGCGGCATGGTGGTGCTGCGCCGGCCGCCGAAGATGAAGGCCGAGATCGGGACGCCCTCGGGCTTTTCCCAATCCGGATCGATCGACGGGCACTGCGAAGCTGGCACGGTGAACCGCGCGTTGGGGTGAGCGGCCTTGCGCCCGCAGTCTGGAGTCCAGGGCTTGCCTTGCCAGTCCGTCAGCTGCGCCGGTGGCTTCTCGGTCATGCCTTCCCACCAGATGTCGCCATCGGGTGTGAGCGCGACGTTGGTGAAGATGCAGTTCGCGCGCAGCGTATCCATCGCGTTCGGGTTGGACTGGTACGACGTCCCGGGCGCGACGCCGAAGAAGCCGTACTCGGGATTGATCGCGCGCAGGTGTCCGTCCGGCCCCGGTTTGATCCAGGCGATGTCGTCGCCGACGGTCGTCACTTTCCAGCCCGCGAAGACAGGAGGCGGAATGAGCATCGCGAAGTTGGTCTTGCCGCAGGCGCTCGGGAAGGCGGCCGCCACGTAGCTCTTCTCGCCGCCGGGCGACTCCACACCGAGGATCAGCATGTGCTCGGCGAGCCAGCCCTGTTCACGCCCCATGTTCGAGGCGATGCGCAGTGCGAAGCATTTCTTGCCCAGCAGTGCGTTGCCGCCGTAGCCGCTGCCGAAGGACCAGATGGCGTTCTCTTCGGGGAAATGGACGATGTACTTGTGGTCCGGATTGCACGGCCACGGCACGTCCTGCTCACCGGGCGCGAGCGGTGCGCCGACGGAATGCAGGCACGGAACGAACGGCTGATCCTGGCCCAGCGCCTCGAGTGCAGCCCGGCCCATGCGCGTCATGATCCGCATGCTGACCGCGACGTAGGCCGAATCGGTGAGCTCCACGCCGATCTGCGCCATGGGCGAGCCGATGGGCCCCATGCTGAAGGGCACCACGTACAGGGTGCGGCCACGCATGCAGCCATCGAACAGGCGCGTCAGCGTGGTCTTCATCGCGTCCGGCGCGATCCAGTTGTTGGTGGGCCCCGCGTCGTGCTTGTGGAGGCTGCAGATGAAGGTCCGGTCCTCGACGCGCGCTACGTCATTGGGGTCCGAGAGCGCCAGGAAGCTGTCGGGACGCTTGGCGGGATTCAGGCGGAGGAAGGTCCCGCCGGCCACGAGGGCCTCGCACAGCGAGTCGTATTCCGCCTGGGATCCGTCGCACCACTGGATGCGATCGGGGCGGGTCAGGGCTGCCACCTGCCCGACCCAGTTCTTCAGTTCGTCATGGCGAACGTACCCCGGGCAGTTGAGGTCGATCTGCGGGCCCGGAATCTTTTCGATATGCAATTCAACACCCTCCGTGTGTGCCCTCGGGCTTGGGCGTCTGGATTTTAGTCGTGGGATGCTAACACCATCCTCCGAAATCGTCAGGTTTCGGGGGTCACACGCGGGCCCCGGGGCGCGTGCTCGTGGGATAGAATCCGGCGCCTCCAATGCAAGACGCGTTCCGCGTCGCGAAGTGCCGGACGCACCTCATCCATGACTCCCACCCTGGTTTTCGACATCGAGACCGTTCCCGACGTGGCCGGCCTGCGCCGGGTGCAAGGGGACGACGCCGGGCTCACCGATGCACAGGTGGCCGAACGCGCGTTCGAGGCGCGCCGCGCCGCGACGGGGTCGGATTTCCTGCCGCTGTACCTGCACCGCATCGTCGCCATCTCGTGCGCGCTGCGCGATCGGGACAGCTTCCGCGTCTGGTCGCTCGGCGATCCCGACGAACCCGAGGCGCAACTCATCCAGCGCTTCTTCGAGGGCGTGGAGCGCTACACGCCGCAACTGGTGTCCTGGAACGGCGGCGGCTTCGATCTGCCGGTGTTGCACTACCGCGGCCTCGTGCACGGCATCGTCGCGCGGCGCTACTGGGACCTGGGCGAGGACGATCGCGAGTTCAAGTGGAACAACTACATCAGCCGCTACCACATGCGGCACCTGGACCTGATGGATCTGCTCGCGATGTACCAGCCTCGGGCCAGTGCGCCGCTGGACGGGCTCGCCCAGGTGATGGGCCTGCCGGGCAAGATCGGCATGGAGGGCTCGAAGGTGTGGTCCGCGTACCAGGCCGGGGAGATCGTCGCGATCCGCAACTACTGCGAAGCCGACGTCGTGAACACGCACCTCGTGTTCCTGCGGTTCCAGCTCATGCGCGGCACCATCGATCGCGCGCAGCACGAGCGCGAAGTGCAACTGGTCCGCGATACGCTGGCCCGCACCCCCGGCGAGCACTGGAAGGAATTCCTGGCACTGTGGGGCGCATGAATTGAAACGCGGCGAACCGGTCGCCGAGCGCACGGTGGTGGTGGAGTCCCTCGATCACGAGGGGCAGGGCGTGGCCCACGTGGACGGCAAGGTGGTGTTCATCGAGGGCGCGCTCGCGGGCGAGACCGTGGAGATCACGGCGCTCAAACGCAAGCCGGCCTACGAATTTGCCACCGTCGTGCGCGTCGTGCGCGAGAGCAGTCAGCGGGTGGTGCCGCGCTGTCCGCATTTCGGCACCTGTGGCGGATGCAGCATGCAACATGTCGACGCGCGGGCGCAGCTGGCGGCCAAGCAGCGCGTGCTCGAAGACAACCTCGAGCGCATCGGCCGCGTGACGCCCGAGGTGATGTTACCGGCGGTGCAGGGCCCCACCTGGGGCTATCGGTATCGCGCGCGCTTTTCGGTGCGCGACGTCCGCAAGAAGGGTGGCGTGCTGGTGGGTTTCCATGAAAAGCGCAGCAGCTTCGTGGTCGATATGCGCGAATGCCATGTGGTGCCGCCGGCGGTCTCGGGCCTGCTGGGACCCCTGCGCATCCTGGTGGAGTCGCTGTCGATCCGCGATCGCATGCCCCAGATCGAGCTCGCCATCGGCGATGCGGTCACCGTATTGGTGTTTCGCATTCTTGCGCCACTGACACGCGGTGACGAAGAGGTTCTGAGGGCGTTCGCCGATCGCCATGGCGTGTGCGTGTATCTTCAGTCCAAGGGGCCGGAGACGGTCACCCGGTTTCATCCGCTCGATGCGCCGGAGCTCGATTACCTGCTGCCGGAGTTCGGATTGCGCTTCCCGTTCTCGCCGGCGGAGTTCACCCAGGTCAACCATGCGGTCAACCGTGTGCTTGTGCGGCGGGCCATCTCGATGCTGGATCCGCAGCCGGGCGAGCGCATCGCCGACCTGTTCTGCGGCCTCGGCAACTTCTCGCTCGCGATCGCCCGACGAGGCGCGGCGGTGGTCGGGATAGAAGGAAGTGCCACGCTCGTTCGTCGCGCGCAGGAGAATGCTTCGACCAACGGACTGCAGGGCGCTACGGCGTTCGAAGCGCGCAACCTGTTCACCGTCAGTCCGGAAGATGTGGCCGCCTGGGGACCGTTCGACAAGATGCTCATCGATCCGCCCCGCGACGGCGCGATCGACCTGGTGAAGTCGCTCGCGGAGCCGTTTCCGCGGCGGATCGTCTACGTGTCCTGCAGCCCGGGCACGCTGGCGCGCGATGCCGGTGTGCTGGTCAACGTCCACGGCTATCGCCTGTCGGCAGCGGGTGTGGTCAACATGTTCCCCCACACCTCCCACGTGGAGTCGATCGCGCTGTTCGACCGCTGAGAGTTGACGTTCCCCCCGATAGGCCTTGCGGCCTCTCCCCCAGGGGCCCAGCCCTCTTGGGGCGGCCCGGCGAGGGCTGAGGTCGGGTCAAACAAAAAGGGCAGCCGAAGCTGCCCTTTTCGGTCAAGACGAACTGCGCGTCAGTCGCGCTCGCCCGAGAAGGCCATCAGCAGCTGCAACAGGTTCGCGAAGATGTTGAACAGGCTGATGTAGACGCCCGTCGCGGCCATGATGTAGTTGGTTTCGCCGCCGTTCACGATCCGGCTCACGTCATGCAGCAGGAACAGCGAGAACACGACCACCACCATCGCGGAGATGGTTAGCGCCAGGGCCGGGATCTGGAAGAACATGTTCGCGATCATGGCGAGCAGCAGCACGATCATGCCGACGAACAGGAACTTGCCCATGAAGCTGAAATCCCGCTTCGTCGTCGTGGCGATGGCGCTCATGGCGACCAGGATGCCGCCCGTACCGAGCGCGGCGATACCCACGAGCTGCGGACCGTTCTTCAGGGACAGCGCGACGTTGAGCAACGGGCCCAGCCAGGCGCCCATCAGGAACGTCATGCCCAGCAGCAGGGCGACACCGAAGCCGCTGTTGCGGTTGGCCGCGATGGCGAACTGAAGGCCGATGACCGCGCCGAGCATGGCCAGGGACGCGATGATCGGGTGCTGCATGAAGATGCCCGCGAAGGACATGCCGACCATCGCACCGATCACCGTCGGCACCATCGTGAGCGCGAGCAGGATGTAGGTGTTGCGCAGGACCTTGTTGCGCTCGGTGGAGAGCGCTGCGGTACCCGCATTCAGGACTTGGAATTCCGGTTGCATGTGATGACCCTCTTGAGTTGCCAGACAACGACACTAAGACTACGGAAACAAAGCGGAAGTTTCAACCGCCGGTTGGCACGGATCCGTCAGCCCGTGATCGGCTATCATCGCAGCCCTCCGGGGGAAGGGTGGCAGAGTGGTCGATTGCACCGGTCTTGAAAACCGGCAGGGGCGCAAGTCTCTCGTGGGTTCGAATCCCACCCCTTCCGCCAGTATATGGGGTCAAAGATCCGCTGCCGTGGCATCCGCCCAGCAATTGGGCGTTTCGTAGAGCCGGACCCGCTCCAGCTCGAGGTGATTCCCGTACCGGTCTTCGTACCGGGGGGCGAGGAGCCTGAAGGCGGTGGCCGCTAGGTGCTCCGCTGTCGGGGGCGCATCGAACAGGACCGTGCGGTGGCCTGGTAGCGAGGCGAGAAACGTGACGATCGCCTGATCTCCCCGGTAGGCGAGGAAGGCGTGGTCCCACTCGTCGACGACGAGCCGCTTCGCGATCGCCTTCACTTCGGAGAAGTCCATGACCATCGCCTGGTTGGAGGCCCCTTCGGTGGCGATCAACTCACCCGACAGTGTGACCTCCAGCGCGTAGCGGTGTCCGTGCAAGTGGCGGCACTGGCTATCGTGCGCGGGGATGCGGTGCCCCGCGTCGAATTCCAGTCGACGAGTGATGCGCATGGGCGGCAGCGGCGGGAAAAGGGCGCGAGTATATCAGCGCCCTTCAGCGCGCTCCGCCGCGCGCAATCGGAGCGGGACTTCAGGCCTGGCGGGGCAGGGGTCCTGGCCGGCGGGCGCCGTTGCGTTTGCCGGTCACACGGGTGCCGTTCGCCTGGGTTCTCAGGTTCCGGTACAGCGTCGGGCGCGTACTCTTGAGGTAGGAGATGAGCTCGAAATCGCCACGCGTCATGCGCGCGATGTCGATCTGGTCGACGTGCACCAACCGCAGGAGCTGCAACACCGGCTTCGGCATGGCGCGGCCGCTCTCGTAGCGCGATCCGCCACTCTGGGTCACGCCGATCCTGCCCCAGAATTCCTGCTGGTTGAGCCCGAGCTTCTGGCGGATTTCACGTGGGTTCTGGATCTTCTCGGAAGTCTTCATGCGATCCTCGAGGCATTGGGGGCCCCCGAACTGGGTGCCATCTACCTCATTTGTCCACCGGCCGCGGCGACAAGTTCCATCCCCGATACAAACGAAAAGCCGGATGGGCTCGAAACCCATCCGGCATTTACCGGGAAAGCGCCGTCATCCAGCCGTCATGGCTTGCGGTATTCGATCCCGTACTTCGCATAGATGGCGGCGATCGTGCCGTCCGCCATCAGCTGTTCGAGGGCCGTGTTGATCGCAGCGATCATCGGCTCGTCGCCCCGGCGCACGCCGACGGCCAGAGTCCACTCCATGTCGGTTTCGCCGTCGTACGCATGGACGAAGCGCAGCGGCGTGCCGGGATGGGTATGGATGTAGTACTGGATCGAATTGACCGAAATGGCCGCGCCGGCGATTTCGCCCTTTTCCAGGTCCTCCAGCATGTCCTGCTCGAAGGCGTACGGCGAGGTCGCCCAGCCGCGCTTCTGCAGGATGATGCTCGCCATGGAGTTGAGCATGACGCCGATCTTCCTGCCCGGAACCACCTTGGCGAAGTCGACGACGTCGTCGTTGCCCTTGGCGATCGCCAGCGCCACGCCGCCTCGGGCGTAGGGCCTGGACAGCTTCACCTTCGAGTCGTCCTCGAGGCCCTGGACGATGAAGTCCATCTTGAGGTCGCAGTCGACCAGCCTCGCCTTGTAGGACGGGATGATCCACTTGGCGTCGAATCCGACGCCCAGCTGCTTGGCCAGCGCCCGTCCGATCTCCACCTGGAACCCGTTCACGTCCCCCTTGCGCTTGGCGTAGGGCAGCGCATCGGGATTGGCGCAGATGGACAACTCGTTGCGCTCGATCACTTCCCCGAGCGGGCGGGCGGACGCGGGGACGCTCAGCCCCAGCGCGACGGCGGTCGCAAAGACCGCGACTGCGTAGTTGGTCTTCACGGTTCCTGGTCCGGGCGCAAGGTACGGATGAATTTGACGATTTCGCGGATCTGGTCGTCGGTGAAGGCGCCGCCAAAGGCCGCCATGCGTCCCGGTTTGCCGTTCTTGATCCGGTTGAAGAGGTACTCGTCGGAGTTGGGGCTGTTCATCAGCTGCGGTCCCTTGCCGCCGTGCCGGCCGTAGTCCTCGTGGCAGAACCCGCAGATGTTGCGGAAGGTGTTCTTGGGACTGAAGCCGGGTGCCGGTGCCGCAGCAGCCGGGTCTGGCGCCTTTTCGTCGGCAGACAGCGACACCGCGGAGCACGCCAACAGCGCGGCGGCGACCAGGAATCGAAGGGAGTTGGCGGAGAATTTCATTGGGAATTCCATGAAGAAAGCGGGGGAAATGCGCCTCGTCGACGCCGGGGCATCGTCACCCATAACGTGTGAAACGATCAACTGTGCACAAAAAAGCGGGGACCGAAGTCCCCGCTCCTTACTTCGACTGCATCCCTTTCGGGATCGGACTTCAGTCGAGCGAGAACACCTTCAGGACGCCCGCATCCGTCGGCATGCTGGTGTAGGGCTCGCCCCACAGGTCGCCGTAGCCGTCGGTCACGAGGCTGCCCTTGCCCACTTCCACGGCGACGTACTGCTTGCCCTTCGCCATGTAGGTGATGACACCGCCGTCGTGCAGGTTGCCGTTGTTGTGACGCCACAGCAGCTTGCCGTTGGTTGCGTCGATCGCCGAGAAGTGGCCGTCGGCCTCGGGAACGAACAGCAGGTTGCCGCCGGTCGAGAGCAGGGAGCCGTGGGGGATGCCCTTCTTGAAGTCCATCGCCCACTTGACCTTGCCGGTGATCGGGTCACGCGCACGGATGTGTCCCCAGGCCTTGTCGGTACCCGGACCGTGCATGGTGAAGTTGGCACCGATGTTGAGCTGGGCCATCGGCTCCAGCACCGGGGTCGTCTTCACGATCTCGAGGTCCATGCACCACTCGAAGCCCACGCGGTACATCAGGCCGGTCTTCGGGCTGTACGTGCCCGCGTTCCAGCTGTAGCCGCCCGCGATGGCCGGGCACAGGTTGGTGTGCTTGCCTTCGACCATGTCGCGGCGACCGATCAACTCGCCCGTCTTGGGATCGACACCCTTGACGAAGTTGATGTTGTCGACGCCGGCATAGACGTTCTGCACCTTGGCGTTGCGGTCGTACACGAAGACGTGACCGCCCTTGTTGGGGTGAACCACGTACTTCTTGCCGTCGCGCTCGAGGAAGATGAACTCGCCCATGGAGGAGTCGAAGTCCCACGCGTCGTGCGGCAGTTCCTGGTGGTAACCCTTCAGCTCGCCCGTGTCCGGGTTGAGCAGGATGACGGAGGTCGTGTACAGGTTGGCGCCAGGACGCGGGCCCTTGGTCTGCCAGTCAGGGCCGGCCCAGTCGTACAGCGGAGCCGGGTTGGCCGTGCCCCACCAGACGGTGTCGGTCTCGGGGTCGTACGCGCCGGCCATCCAGCCGCCGCCGCCGCCCGTCTTCCACGAGTCGCCGCCCCAGGTGTCGCGACGGTCGGAAGGCGTGCCTTCATTGCCGCCCGAGGTGTTGAACGTCCACACTTCCTTGCCCGACTTGGCGTCGACGCCGAAGATCGGACCGCGGCCAGGCCATTCGCCGCCCTGCGCGCCGATGATGATCTTGTCCTTGACCAGGAGCGGGGCGCCGGTGAAGCCGATGGTGAGCTTCTTGGAGTCGACCAGCTTGGTTTCCCAGGCGAGCTTGCCGGTCTTCATGTCGATGGCGGCGAGCTTGCCGTCCAGGGTGCCCATGTAGATGTTGCCATAGCCCATGGCGATGCCACGGTTGTACGGCGAGTGCGTCTGCTTGGCGACCAGGTCTTCGTCCAGCTTCTGCTTGTAGACCCACAGGACTTCGCCGGTGGCGCCATCCAGGGCATACAGCTGGTTGTACGAGCTGGTGTAGTACAGGATGCCGTCGGCAGCGAGCGGGAAGCTCTGCAGGCCACGGGTGGCGCGCGAAGGCGAGTGCGACCACGCTTCCTTCAGGCCCTTCACGTTCTTGGTGTTGATCTGGTCCAGGGCGCTGTAGTGCCAGGACTTGAACGAGCCGTGGTACGTCAGCCAGTCGGCCGGGTCGGCTTTCATGATGCGATCGTGGGTCACATCGGCGGCCTGGACCGCGAACGCCACGCCGATCAGGGCGGCGAGCGTCGCGCCCTTTACTGCCATGCGGGTTGTAATTTTCATCAAGACTCTCCTCAAGTGTGCAGCCAGTTGCCGAGGCTGCGGTCTTCCGCCAGTCATCGCCCGTCGTTCAGCGGTCGTGGCGGCACGTCTCTACCCACAAATTCTCATGGCACATTCCGGGAAATGTTCCCATGAAGGGCGGGAATCATACAGCAGGGGTCCTGTGCGGGATACAACCCGGCGGCGCGTGGTACCCATGGTCGGCGGCCATGGAGCGGCGGGCGGTTTGACCCTCCATTTGCGGCGCAGGTATAGTCCGGCCCGTTCGCGGGGTGTAGCGCAGCCCGGTAGCGCGCCTGCTTTGGGAGCAGGATGTCGGAGGTTCGAATCCTCTCACCCCGACCACGAAACCCTGCGGTATCCCAACCCGCTCATCCGTGCCCGTAGCTCAATTGGATAGAGCACCGGCCTTCTAAGCCGGGGGTTGCGGGTTCGATCCCTGCCGGGCACGCCATTCCTTGATTTGACTGCGGGATTTGGCCATACTCCGCGCCTTTCTCGCGCGACGGTAGGGCATTGCAGTAGCGCCCTCCAACCCGCCGATGGTGGCTGTAGCTCAGCTGGTAGAGTCCCGGATTGTGATTCCGGTTGTCGTGGGTTCGAGTCCCATCAGCCACCCCAGGAATATCCTTGTAAATTTACAGGGGTCACTTCGCTTGGCGCGAAAGGAATGCGAGCGCCTTGGGCACGAAGTCGGCATGGAACTGGAACACCGCGCCGTGTCCGGAATCCGGATAGATGATGAGTTCGCTGTTCGGAAGGCGCTGCGCCAGATCACGCGTGTTCTGGCTCGGGACCATGCGATCACTGTCGCCGTTCGCGACGAGGACGGGGTGGTGAATCTCTGACAGATCCGCGGGCTTCTTCGAGCCCCATCGGCGCAGCGCCTTCAGCTGGGCCTGCAGTGCGGCCACAGTGATTGCCTTGTCACGGTCCTCGGAGCGTTCTTTCAAGCGCTGCAGAAACTCTTTTCCCGCACGGATTCCGGCAGGGGTCCGGGTGAAGAACAGGAACTGCTTCGGATCCTGGAAGGTGAGCCAGCCTCGGACCATGTCGAGGTACGTCACGCGTGCAACCTTGCTGATGCCTTCGCCGCCAGCGGGGCCTGTGCCCGTGATGATCATCCTGCGCACGAGTTGCGGCTCCATCAGGACGATCTCCTGCGCAATCATCCCGCCCATCGAAAACCCGAAGAGGTCGACCTGATCGAGACCCATGGCCTTGATGAAGGTGATGGCGTCCTTGGCCATTTCCTCCATCGAGGCCGACGGCGTCCCGCTCGATGCGCCGACGCCTCGATTATCGAATGTGATCACTCGATGCTTTGCCGCGAATCCGTCGATCACTCGAGGATCCCAGTTGTCCAGAACGGCTGCCAGGTGGATGAGGAACACCACCGGCGTGCCCGGATTGTCCGTCCCGAGTTCCCGGTAGGCGAACTCCACACCACCTGCGGTAATCGTCTGCGTTGGAACGTTCTTCCAGATCACTTTCGATTTCTGCAACGCACTCATGGCTCCACCTTCGCGGTATTCATAGGGGCCGCTCGGTCGGACTCGTTTCGCCGCGCTGACCGGATCGTCAGCACGGCAGCTGCAAGTCAGGCCGCGAGGGCCGGATAGTCGGTGTAGCCCTTTGGGCCGGGGGTGTAGAACGTCGCCATGTCCACGGCATTCAGCGGTGCATCGGCGCGCATGCGCTCCACCAGGTCGGGATTGGCGAGGAACGGGCGGGCGAAGGCGATGAGATCTGCCTGACCGGCCTTGAGCGCGGCTTCGGCAGCGGCGTGATCGAAGCCGCCGGCCAGGATGAACAAACCCCGGAAGGCAGCACGAAGCCGCGACTTCAACTCGGCTGGCACCGGCGGCGCGCCCATTGCCGAATGGTCCAGCAGATGAACGTACTGCAGGCCCAGCTCCGACAGTTGATGGGTGAGCGCCAAATACTGGGCCTCGACGTCGGGGAAGGCCCCCGTGCTGTTGAACACGCCGTAGGGCGACAAGCGGATCCCGAGGCGATCGGCACCGACAGCCGCTGCGGTGGAGCGGGCAACCTCGATCGCAAAGCGATTGCGGTTTTCCATACTGCCACCGTAGGCGTCGGTGCGCAGATTCACGTTGGCGTTCAGAAACTGTTCGATCAGATAGCCGTTCGCGGCATGCAGTTCGACACCGTCGAATCCCGCTTCGATGGCGAGTTGCGCCGACTTCGCGTACTCCTCCACGGCATGGGCGATGTCGGTCGCGGTCATCGCTCGCGGGGTGCTGTGCGGCTGCATGCCCTGTGAATCGGTGTACATCTCGCCGGGGCAGACATCGGCCGTCGGCCCCAGCACTTCCGCGCCCGCCGGCAAATTGGCCGCCTGGGTCACTCGGCCGGTGTGCATGAGCTGCACGAAGATCCTGCCGCCCTTGGCATGGACCGCATCGGTGACAGTCTTCCATCCACGCACTTGTTCACCATTGAACAGCCCGGGGATGCGCGCGTAGCCCAAGCCGTTGGGCGATGGCGAGGTGCCCTCGGTGATGATCAGGCCCGCCGAAGCTCGCTGGCCGTAGTACTCGGCCATCAATGCGTTGGGCGTGTTGGCGTGAACGGCACGACTGCGCGTCATGGGCGCCATGACAGCGCGGTTGGCGAGTTGAAGCGAAGGAGTTGCGAGCGGTTCGATGAGCATGGCGGTCCTTGGGCGGGCAGGTTGTTGGCGATCTTGTCGATGGAATTGCGTTTGGCGAGGCGGTCTGGATCCGGACTCAGGCCGCTTGCGGCAGGTAGCTCGGCCTGGCGGCCGTCATGCCAAGCTTGACCCGCTGGGTGATCTCATCGGCCAGCACCTCGTCGACGCCGGATTCGAGGCCGTCGAGCGCGCGCTTGACGATCTCCTCGGGACTGGATTTCGGTACATCGAATCCGCGCGTCAGGTCGGTATCGACATAGGCCATGTGCAGGCCCAGCACCTGCGTCCTTTGCACGGCAAGTTCGTTGCGCAGGGCGTTGGTCAGCGACCATGCTGCGGACTTGCTGGCTGAGTAGGCTGCCAGCTCGCCGCCATTCACCCATGAGGCGATCGACAACACATTGAGCAGTGCGCCACCGCCGTTGGCCTTGAGAATCGGCGCGAACGCCTTGCTCACGCGCAACATGGCGAAGAAGTTGGTCTCGAAGATGCGCCTGGCGACGTCTTCGCTGTCCGCCGCGAGAAAGCCTCCCGGCTGCGCAATGCCGGCATTGTTGATCACCAGCGTAACGTCCGACGCCAGCGCTGCAGCGGCGGCCACATCTTCGGGCCTGTTGACGTCGAGCCGCAGGGCTTGAACACCGGATTGGGTGACGGCCGCGATATCGCGCGCGCCAGCGTAAACCTTGCCGGCACCGCGGGCGAGCAACTCGCGAGCGAATGCCAGGCCGATGCCGCGATTGGCGCCCGTGACGAGAACAACAGCGTTTTCAATCTTCATGGGAAACTCCAAGGGTTGGGGGAACCGGCCTCACTTGATCTTGACGACGACCTTGCCTTTGGCGCGGCCCGCCTGGACGTAGGCCAGGGCTTCGTTGGTTGACTCGAATGGAAAGACCCGATCAATGACGGGTCGAATGGCCCCGGCCTCGATGAGTCGGGTGATCTCGCGCAGTTGGCTCCCATTCGCCTTCATGAAGAGGAATGAGTAACCAATGCCTCGGCCTCGCGCCTTTCGTCTGACACGTGAGCTCAGCAGCCGCATGACCAGTCGCACGAACCCGGGGGCCGCGATTTCCTTGCCGAACTCAGGGTCGGGCGGCCCGGAGATCGAGATGAGCTTCCCGCCACGTCGGAGCACCCGAAGAGATTTTTCGAGCGTCTTGCCATCCTGACTGTTCAGCACCACGTCGTAGTCGCGCAAGACATCTTCGAAGTCCTGTGTCTTGTAGTCGATGACGACGTCTGCACCAAGGCCCTTCACGAGCGCGTCATTGGCCGCACTCGTCGTCGTAGCGACCGTTGCGCCCAGATGCCTGGCCAACTGAATGGCAAAAGTGCCTACGCCGCCAGAGCCCGCCTGAATGAAGACCTTTTGCCCCTTCTTCAGGTTGGCCTTCTCGATCAGCGCCTGCCATGCCGTCAAGCCCACCAGGGGGATGGAAGCGGCTTCCTCCATCGTGAGGCCGCTAGGCTTGAACGCAAGCGATGCCTCCTTGACCGCGACGAACTCGGCGAACGTGCCGATCCGAAAATCATCCGGTCGCGCATAGACCTCATCGCCCGGCTTGAACTGCCGCACGCGCGATCCGGCCTTGACCACGACGCCTGCCACGTCGTGCCCCAGGATCAGAGGCAGGCGATAGGGCAGGACAAGCTTGAACTCTCCGTCCCTGAGCTTGGAGTCCAGCACGTTCACGCCAGCGGCATGGACCTCGACCAGAACCTCGTCATCGCGCAGTTCCGGAATGGGCACTTCGGCGGACCGCAACGCGCGCTTCTTTCCATAGCGATCGAGGACAAATGCTTTCATGGGTCTTCCTTATTCCTTGCGAACCCTGGCATCCAAGCGGGCTGTCGGCCCCTATTCACATGATGATCATCATGTGTAAAGACGAGCGAGTCGGCGGCATCCATTGATGTCTTAGTGACCGGCGGGAGCCAGGTGCTTGAGCGCGGCCTCGCGCAAGCCGTCCGACAGACCCGGATCATTGACTGCCCGAGCCAACAGCAAAGCGCCCACCATGGTGGCGACAGTCACGAGCGCGCGTTCGTGGGTGCCGGGCTGGCCCCAGTCCGGCGACTGCCGCGCTACAAGGTCGACCATTTCCTTGATGTGCTGGGTTGCTGCTCGACGCACTTCGGGAGCCTGGCGCGATGTTTCAGAACCCAGCGCGGCCAGGGGGCAACCCATTTCTGCGTGTTCCATGTGCTTCCTGGAGAGATAGGCTCCAAGCAGCGATTCCAACGCCCTGTCCGGGGACACTCTGGCCACCACCTCGGCCAAGGCGGCAGCGGACTCTGCGCATGCCTTCCCGGCCGCTTCGGCCAACATGGCCTCGCGTGACGTGAAGTGGGAATAGAAGGCTCCATGCGTCAGTCCGGCCTCCTTCATGATGTCTGCGACTCCGGTACCGTCGTAGCCGCTTCGACGGATCGCCCGCGCGGCCACGCCCACGATGCGTTCGTGCGAGGCATCTTTGGCTGCCGCCCTGGCATTGGGTTTCCTGTTTCGCATGACGTTCATCATATCATCGTTTTCGGCAATGCACACTGCGCCGTTTGCCGGGCCGAGGCTAACCATCCCACCGAAGTTCCCACTCCGCGCGTTCGACGGAACGTCGAACGCGGTTGCCGGACGGCTCATCCACTACCAAAGAAGCGCCGAGGGGCCGTGCGCCCCAGCTTCGCTGGACGCTGCCCGTGCACGGTTGGTTACATCTCAGACGAAACGCATCGAGATCGAGCCGAGCGCTCCGTAGTCCACGTGGAACTGGTCCCCGGCGACCGCCACCGTCGGTCGGGTGAAGGATCCCGCCAGCACCACGTCGCCGGCATCGAGTTGCTCGCCGTAGGGCGCGATCTTGTTGGCGAGCCAGGCCACGCCGGTGGCGGGGTGGTTGAGCACCGCCGCGGCAAGGCCGGTTTCCTCGATGACGCCGTTCTTGTGCACCAGGGCGCCGACCCAGCGCAGGTCCACGTCGTTCGGCCGGACCGGTCGCCCGCCGAGCACGATGCCGGCATTGGCGGCAAAGTCGGAGATCGTGTCGAACACCTTGCGCATCGCCTTGGTGTCGCGGTCGAACTGCTCGATGCGTGCGTCGATGATCTCGATGGCCGGGCTCACCCATTCGGTGGCCGACAGCACGTCGAACAACGTGACGCCCGGACCCTTCAGCGGCTTGCCGAGGATGAACGCGAGTTCCACTTCGACGCGGGGCGCGATGAAGCGTGAGACCGGAATATCCCCGGGCGCGAAGAACATGTCGTCCATCAACGGCGCGTAGTCGGGCTCCGTGATCTGGCTCGCCTGCTGCATCGCGCGTGAGGTGAGGCCGATCTTCCTGCCCTTGATGATGCGACCGTCGGCCAGTTCGAGCCTGACCCATTCCCGCTGGATCGCGTAGCCGTCGTCGATGGTCATGCCCGGATGGCGCTGCGAGAAATGCCGGACCTGCGTGCGGCTCTTGCGTGCGTCGTACAGTTCTCGGGCCAGCGCGGCGATCGTGTCGGCGGGCAGCACGGTCAAGGCTTCGCAAACAGCGGATGGATGGTGCTGTGCTTCGCGTCGAAGACCTCCGGCCCTTCGTCGATCTGCAGCGTGATGCCGAGGAAACGCTTCGCGAACACCGGCTCGAAATGGGCACGGGCCGACGCCACCAGTGCCTCGCCGGCCTGCTTCTTCACCGTTTCGCTGCGGCCGCGGCCCATGCGCAGGTTGAGATAGGCGAAGGCATAGTCGCGTTGCCCGTCGGCCACCGCCGAATGCGCCGCCGGATAGGCGAGTACGCGCACGCCGCCGGTCGGGAAGACCGGTTTGCCGGCTTCGTCCTCCACTTCGATCATGGTGTCGGCCAGGCGCCGGCACAGCGCCGTCATGTCGGTTTCCGCGTCGAGGTTCGGCGTGTAGAGGATGACGAGGTGGGGCATGGACTCTCCTAGATGTCCGCCAGCGGCGTGACCGGAAAGATCGCGTTGATCTGTCCGGTGCCGGAACTGCCGAAGTAGGGCGTGACGATCTCGACGCCGGCGCGATAGCGGTCCCAGCCCATGGCGCCGAGCAGCATGGCCGTGTCGTGCATGTTGCCCTCGCCGAAGCACTTCTCGTTATACGTCGGCAGCATCTCGCAGAAGGCTTTCCATTCGCCCTTCTTCCACATCTCGATCACTGCCCGGTCCGTCCGCTCGAGGGCCGGGTCCCAGACCTTGTGCATGAACTCCGGCGCGCGGCCGTTCTGCGCGAAGCGGTGGCTCAACGATCCGCTCGCGAGGATCGCCACGGTGCCGTCGTAGCGCTCCTCGATGGCCTTGCGCACGGCGAGGCCGAAGCGCCCGCTCTCCGAGAGGTCGTGCCACATGCACCAGCCCGATACCGATATCACCCGGAAATGCCGGTCCTCGTTCATGTAGCGCATGGGTACGAGCGTGCCGTACTCGATCTCCAGCGTAGTGGTGCTGTGAGCCCGGCTCTTGATGCCCATGCCGTTCGCGACCTCGGCGATCAGGTGCCCGAGTGCAGGATTGCCCGGATACTCATAGGGCAGGTTGCTGATGAAATGCGGCAGCTCGTTGCTCGTGTACACGCCCTTGAACTGCGGCGCGCAGTTGATGTGGTACTCGCTGTTCACGAGCCAGTGCACGTCGAACACGACGATCGTGTCGACCCCCAGGTCACGACAGCGTCGGCCGATCTCGCGATGGCCGTCGATGGCGGCCTGCCGGCAGCCCTTGTTCGGTCCGTCGAATTCCGACAGGTACATCGACGGTACGTGCGTGATCTTGGCCGCGAGCGCCAGGGTTCCCATGGCTACGCTCCCCAGTGCGGAATGTGGTGTGTGCCCAGGGATACGCACACGTTCTTCGGTTCGAGGAATACCTCGTAACTCCAGGTGCCGCCCTCGCGGCCCGTGCCCGAAGCCTTGGTGCCGCCGAAGGGCTGGCGCAGGTCGCGCACGTTCTGGCTGTTGACGAAACACATCCCGGCCTCGATGGCCGCGGCGACCCGGTGCGCACGGCCGAGGTTCTCGCTCCAGACGTAGCTCGACAGGCCGTAGGGGATGTCGTTCGCCTTGGCGATCGCATCGGCTTCGTCGTCGAAGGCGATCAGGCACGCCACCGGACCGAAGATCTCCTCCTGCGCGATGCGCATGCGATTGTCGACATCCGCGAACACCGTCGGCAGCACGAAATTGCCTTTCTTCACCTGCGTCGGCACGTCGGGCGAGTCCAGGCCGCCGCACAACGTCGTCGCACCTTCCTTCGGTCCCAGCTCGATGTAGCTGCGCACCTTGGCCAGATGGGCCTGGCTGATCATCGGGCCGACGATGGTCTTGTCGTCCAGCGGATCGCCCACGGAGATGCGCCGGGCACGCTCGGCGAAGCGCGCCGCGAAGTCCGCATAGATCGACTTCTGCACCAGGATGCGCGAACCCGCGGTGCAGCGCTCCCCGTTGTTGGAGAAGATCATGAACACCGCGGCGTCGAGCGCTCGATCGAGGTCCGCGTCGTCGAAGACCACGAACGGGCTCTTGCCGCCGAGTTCCATGCTGAACTTCTTGAGTCCGGCCGCGCGCACGATGCGGTTGCCGGTGGTCGTCGAGCCGGTGAACGAGATCGCACGCACGTCGGGATGCGCGCACAGGGGCTCGCCCGCGTCCTTGCCGGTGCCGTGCACCACGTTCAGCACGCCGGGCGGGATGCCCGCTTCGAGTGCGAGTTCGCCGAGCCGCGCGGCGGTCAGTGGCGACAGCTCGCTCATCTTGAGGACCGCGGTATTGCCGAAGGCGAGGCAGGGTGCGGTCTTCCACGTCGCAGTCATGAACGGCACGTTCCACGGCGAGATCAGCGCACACACGCCCACCGGATGGAACAGCGTGTAGTTGAGATGACTCGGCGTCGGATAGGTGTGGCCGTCCACGCGGGTGCACATCTCGGCGAAGTAGTAGAAGTTGTCCGCCGCGCGCGGTACCAGTTGCTTCGCCGTCTGCGAAATCACCTGGCCGGTGTCGCGCGTTTCCGTCTGCGCGATCTCGGGGACGTTCAGGGCGATGAGGTCGCCGAGCTTTCGAATCAGGCGGGCTCTTTCCGCCGCAGGTTTGGCCGCCCAGCCCGGAAAGGCCGCTTTGGCGGCGGCCACCGCGGCGTCGACTTCCGCGGCCCCGCCGGACGCCACTTCGGCCAGCACCTCCTGCGTGGCCGGATTGACGGTTTCGAAGGTGTCGCGGCTGTCGACCGACTTGCCGCCGATCAGGTGTTGCACTCGCACGGGAGGGTTCTCCGAATCCGGTTCAGCGGCCGTAGGGCGCGTCGCCGACGATGGTGTTGACGAGACGGCCGATGCCGTCGATCTCGGTCACGACCTCGTCGCCCACGGCGACGTTGACCACGCCCTCGGGCGTGCCGGTGAGGATGACGTCGCCGGTGTCGAGGGTCATGAAGCCGCTCAGGTACTCGATCAGCGCGGGGATGTCGTTCACGAGATCGCGCGTGTGGCCCTGCTGGGTGAGCTTGCCGTTCACGTAGGTGCGGAGCCCGAGATCGTGCGGGTCCGGCACGTCGGCGGCGTCGACGAACCAGGGGCCGAGCACCGTGCAACCGTCGCGGTTCTTCACGCGCAGGTTGGGGCGGTACCAGTTTTCCAGGTAGTCGCGAATCGCGTAGTCGTTGGCAACGGTGTAGCCGGCCACGTGCGCCATGGCGTCCTCCCGCCGCACCTTTTTCGCAGGGCACCCGATGACGACCGCCAGTTCGCATTCGTAGTGCATGAACGTGGCGTCGGTCGGTCGTCGCGTCTGACCGCGGTGGCCGATGAGCGCGCCAGGGCCCTTCAGGAAGACGAGCGGTTCGTCCTTCGCGGTCACGGTCAGTTCCTTCGCCAGCTCCTTCACGTGGTCCGCGTAGTTCAGTCCCAGCGCGAGGATCGTTCCCACCTCGAACGGAGGCAGCCATACGACGGCGTCCTCCGCGACCACGCGGCCGTCGGCGAGGCGAATGCTCGACGCGTCCTGCGGGTGGGGCGTCGCTTCATGGATGGCGCCTGCATACGCTACACGCGCGGTTCTCACGTTGCGCCGCCCTCGGCAACGAACCGATTCTCGAGCCGACCGACGCCATCGATCTCGATGACGACGTGCTGCCCGGCGCGGACTCTCGGGGCGTCAGCGGAAACACCCAGCAGGAGCAAGTCGCCAGCCCCGAGCGTCATGAATTCGGTCACGTCGGCGAGCAGGCGGGCCACAGGCCGTTGCCGGTCGCCGGTGGTCGTCCGGTGCACCAGTTTCCCATCCACGTGTACGCGGACGGCGAGGGCGTCGGGGTCCGGAATCAGCTTCGACGGCGTCACGCCCGGCCCGATCGGGCAGAAACCATCGCGCGCCTTGAAGCGGATCGAGGGGCGGTAGAAGCGCGCGTGCGGCACGCTCACGTCGTTGACGATTGTGTAGCCCGCCACGTGGTCGAGCGCATCCGCTTCGTTGACCCGGCACGCGGTGCGACCGATCACGATCCCGAGGCACGCGCCCACTTCCAGGTCGGGCGCACCCAAGGGAACGACAACCGCGTCGCCCGATCCGGCCAGCGTGTTGCGCGGTTTGACGAAGAGCACCGGCGCCTTCGGGGGAGCCTTGTAGGGCGGGGCCTTCGCCGCGTCGCCGAGGGCCGCGAGCGCGGGCTGATGATTGAGCAGCACACCGTACACGATCCCCGATAGTCGGTACGGCGGAACGTCGAACGCCAGCCGTCCGCTCGCGCAGTTCCTCCACGGATCGTTATTCACTAACATATGAGCAAGGTAGCCATTCGTCCGTTCCTGTGTCAAGGTCGACGACGTCACCGCCATGAAGACCGCACGCACCCGCTTTCCTCGCCGCAACCTGCCGCTCCTGCTGCTGCAGGCGCGCGAGAGCATCTTCGCGCAGTTCCGGCCGATCCTCCACGCCAACGGCATCACCGAGCAGCAATGGCGCGTGGTGCGCACGCTGGTGGAAAGAGGACCCCTCGAGCAACGGGAGATCGGCGAGATCTGTCGGTTGTCGAGCCCCAGCCTGGCCGGCGTGCTGGCGCGCATGGACGATCTGGGACTGGTCCTGCGTGAACGCCTCGATCACGACCAGCGGCGCGTGCGGGTGTCGGTCACGGCGAAGAGCCGGAGGCTGGCGGCCAGCATGGCCCCCCAGATCGCGGCGACCTATCGGCAGCTCGAGGCGCGCCTCGGTCCGGCGTTCGTGGAACGCCTGTACGAGACGCTGGACGAGGTGATCGAAACCCTGGGCGCCAGCGATCCCGGGACCGGGGACAGCCCTTGAGAATCGCCCAAGGCTTGCGGAAGATTTGCGAATAATCAGGGACGTAGGTACTATTCTGGGTTAGGCATCGTCCCTTGAGCCGCGGGTTTCATCGTCCGCGGCCACCCATCCCCGACCGTTCGGCCCGCATTGCACGCGGCGCTTCGACTTATCCGCCGTGATCGCGACCCAGAATCTCACCATGCAGTTCGGGGCCAGGCCCCTGTTCGAAAACGTCTCCGTCAAGTTCGGCGAAGGCAACCGCTACGGCTTGATCGGCGCCAACGGGTCCGGCAAGTCCACGTTCATGAAGATCCTCGGCGGGGACCTGGAGCAGTCCTCCGGCACCGTGACCGTGGATCCGAACGAACGCGTCGGCAAGCTGCGCCAGGACCAGTTCGCGTTCGAGGACCAGCGCGTGCTCGACGTGGTGATGATGGGCCACGAGCAGATGTGGAAGACGCGCGCCGAGAAGGACGCGATCTACGCCAACCCCGAGTCGACCGAAGACGACTACATGCACGCGGCCGAGCTCGAGTCGAAGTTCGCCGAGATGGGCGGCTACGATGCCGAGGCGCGGGCCGGCGCACTGCTGCTGGGCGTGGGCATCCCGGCCTCGCAGCACGAAGGGCTCATGAGCGCGGTGGCGCCGGGCTGGAAGCTGCGCGTGCTGCTCGCGCAGGTGCTGTTCGGCGAGCCCGACCTGATGCTGCTGGACGAGCCCACCAACAACCTCGACATCAATACCATCCGCTGGCTCGAGGGCGTGCTGAACGAACGCAACTCGACCATGATCATCATCTCGCACGATCGACACTTCCTGAACTCGGTCTGCACGCACATGGCCGACCTGGACTACGGGCAGCTGCGCATCTATCCCGGCAGCTACGACGACTACATGGAGGCCTCGACCCTGGCCCGCCAGCGCCAGCTCGCCGCCAACGCCAAGACCAAGGAGCGCATCGCCGAGCTGCAGGACTTCGTGCGCCGCTTCTCCGCCAACAAATCGAAGGCACGCCAGGCCACCTCGCGCCAGAAGCAGATCGAGAAGATCCGCGTAGAGGACGTCAAGCCATCGAGCCGCCAGTACCCGTTCATCCGTTTCGAAGTCGATCTCAAGGACAAGCTGCATCGCATCGCGGTCGAGGTCCAGGGCCTCGCCAAGGGCTACGGCAAGCCGCTGTTCACCGGGCTGAACCTGGCGATCGAGGCCGGCGACAAGGTCGCGATCATCGGACCCAACGGCGTGGGCAAGACCACGCTGCTGCGCTGTCTCGTGGGCGATCTCAAGGCCGACAAGGGCACGGTGCGGTGGACGGACAAGGCGCGTCCCGGCTATTGCGCCCAGGAACACGCTGCCGATTTCGCCGAAGACATGAGCCTCACCGACTGGACGGGGCAGTGGAAGCGCGAAGGCGATGACGAACAGATCATGCGTGCGACCCTGGGCCGCCTGCTGTTCTCCGGCGACGAGACGCGCAAGTCGGTGAAGGTCGTCTCCGGTGGCGAGGAGCAGCGCCTGATCTTCGGCAAACTGATCCTGCAGAAGCCCAACGTGCTGCTGCTGGACGAACCCACCAACCACCTGGACATGGAATCCATCGAGTCGCTCAACTCGGCGCTCGAGAGCTACACCGGCACGCTGATCTTCGTGTCCCACGACCGCGAGTTCGTCTCCTCGCTCGCGAGCCGCATCATCGACATGCGCCCCGAAGGCGTCGTCGACTACCGTGGCACCTACGAGGAGTACCTGGCCAGCCAAGGTATTCAGTAACCTGGAGTTGTTGACGTGATCTCCCTTCGCGACGTCACCCTCCAGCGCGGCACCCGCCGCCTGCTCGAAGGCGCCAGCCTGGCCGTCTACCCCGGCCAGAAGGTCGGCGTCATCGGCCCCAACGGTTGCGGCAAGTCGAGCCTGTTCCGATTGCTGCTCGGCACGCTGCACGTGGACGAGGGCAACATCTCGATCCCGCCCAAGTGGGTCGTGGCCCAGGTGGAGCAGGAAGTCCCCGCCCTCGAACGAGGGGCGCTCGATTTCGTCATCGATGGTGACGCCGAACTGCGTGCCGTAGAGGCCGATCTCGCGCGGGCCGAAATCGATGGCGACGGCGTGCGCCTGGGTGAACTGCACGGACGGTTGGCCGAAATCGACGCGCACTCGGCACCAGCGCGGGCCGCAACCCTCATGGCCGGGCTCGGCTTCGCGACATCGGACCACCCCCGTCCGGTGCGCGAATTCTCCGGCGGCTGGCGCGTGCGGTTGCAACTGGCGCGCGCTCTGATGTCGCGTTCGGACCTGCTGCTGCTGGACGAACCCACCAACCACCTGGATCTGGACGCGGTCATCTGGCTCGAGCAGTGGCTCGCGAGCTATCCCGGTACGCTGCTCGTGATTTCCCACGACCGCGAGTTTCTCGACAACGTCGTGACGGCCGTCTGCCATTTCGACAATCGCACGCTGAAGCTCTACGCCGGCGGCTTCACGGCCTTCGAGCGCACGCGGGCGGAACAGCTGTCGCAACAGAACGCGACGCACGATCGCCAGATCCGGGAGATCGAGAAACTCGAAGCCTTCGTCACCCGCTTTCGCGCCAAGGCCACCAAGGCGCGCCAGGCGCAGAGCCGGCTGAAGGCCCTCGACCGCATCGAGCTCGTGGCGCGCGCCCAGGCCGATTCGGAGTTCGACTTCAGCTTTGCCGATCCCGGCGGTGCAGCCGATCCACTGCTGGTGCTCGACGACGTCGTGGCCGGTTACGGTGACCACGTCGTACTGGGGGGGCTCAAGCTCACCATCCGTCCGGGTTCGCGCATCGGCCTGCTGGGCCGCAACGGCGCCGGCAAGTCCACCCTGACGAAGGTGCTGGCCGGCACGTTGGCGCCCCTCACCGGCGAACGGCACGAGGGCAGGGGATTGCGCATCGGTTACTTCGCGCAGCACCAGCTCGACCAGTTGCGTGAGGACGACACGCCGCTCGGACACTTCCTGCGCCTGGACAAGAGAGCGCGCGAACAGGATTTGCGCGACTTCCTGGGTGGCTTCGGATTCCACGGCGACGCGGCGCTGCTGCCGGTCGCGCCCATGTCGGGTGGCGAGAAGGCGCGCCTGTCGCTCGCGCTGATCGTGTATCGCAAGCCGCATCTGCTGCTGCTCGACGAGCCGACCAATCACCTCGATCTCCAGATGCGCGGAGCGCTGACGCTCGCGTTGCAGTCGTTCCCGGGCGCGCTGGTCCTGGTCTCCCATGACCGCAGCTTGCTCCGGGCCGCGGTGGACGAGTTCTGGCTCGTGGCCGACGGCGTTGCCGGCCCGTTCGACGGCGACCTGGAGGACTATCGCGCGTGGCTCGCCGGCGGGACCACGCCCGTGCGAACCGACGAACCGGTCCGCGATGCCCCGAATCGGCGCGAGCAACGCCGGCTCGAAGCCGAGGCGCGCGCCCAGGCAGCGGCCCAGCGCAAGCCGCTGGAGAACAAGCTCAAAGCTGTGGAGAACCAGATCGCCCAGCTCGAGCGCGAGAAACAGCACCTTGAAACCCGCATGGCCGCCCCCGACCTATATGCTCCGGATCGGAAGGACGTGCTCAAGGTCTGCCTGCTCGAACAGGCGCGGATCACCGGGCGCCTCGCGGAACTCGAAGAAACCTGGCTGTCGCTGCAGCACGAGATCGAGCGGGCGAACTAGGGCCTGTCGACAGGCCCTAGAATCCCGTATGCATGACGTTGAACCCCGGGAGGGTGCGGTGCTCTAACCGCCGGTCCGGACTTTTCTGGAGGAAAACGCAGTGAAACGAGTCATTCTGTTCCTGGTCACCAACCTCGCCGTGGTGTTCGTGCTGGGCATCGTGGCGCACCTGCTCGGTGTCGACCGCTGGCTTACCGCCAACGGCCTCAACTACGGCGGGTTGCTGGTGTTCGCGGCGCTGTTCGGCTTCGGCGGCGCCTTCATCTCGCTCGCCATGTCAAAATGGATGGCGAAGCGTTCGACCGGAGCGCACGTCATCACCGAGCCGCGCGACGCGACCGAGCGCTGGCTGGTGGACACGGTCCGCCGCCAGGCGCAGCAAGCGGGTATCGGCATGCCCGAAGTCGCCATCTACGACGCGCCCGACGTCAATGCCTTCGCCACCGGGATGAGCCGCAACAGCGCGCTGGTAGCCGTGAGCACCGGGTTGCTGCGCAGCATGTCGAAGGACGAGGCCGAGGCCGTGCTGGGCCACGAAGTGAGCCACGTTGCGAACGGCGACATGGTGACGCTCACGCTGATCCAGGGCGTGGTCAACACGTTCGTGATCTTCCTCTCGCGCATCGTCGGCTACTTCGTGGACAGGGTCATCCTGAAGAACGACCGTGGTCACGGCATCGGCTTCTTCGTCTCCTCGATGATCGCCCAGGTGCTGCTGGGCATTCTCGCCAGCATCATCGTGGCGTGGTTCAGCCGCCGTCGCGAGTTCCGCGCCGATGCGGGCGGCGCCGCGCTGGCTGGCCGCGACAAGATGATCGGCGCGCTTCAGCGCCTGAAGCAGGCCCACGAGCCGCCGGCCCTGCCCGATGGGCTGCAGGCGTTCGGCATCTCCGGTGGTCCCGGCGGCGGCTTCAAGGCGCTGTTCATGTCGCACCCGCCGCTCGATGTTCGTATCGAGGCGTTGCGGGCCGCGAAGGCCGCGAATCCCGGCCTGCGCTAGGGTGCATGGGTAATCCAGGCAAGCCCCTGGCGGATTGTTTCCGCCGGGGGCTTGCCTTTTGTATGGGTGCCGTCGTTCTGGCCGTATTGGGGCAACCCGTCGCGCCACCACCCGCGCACACCGGGCCGGAACGAGGTCTTCGCGGCGAGACGGTGACGCGCAGCGCGACCCAGGCACGCCGCTCGTTCGTCGACGCTGAGGTTCCCGGCGCACGGCTCGACTTCACGTTCAATGCCGGTGAGACCCACGTCTGGTTGTATCGGGACGGAGAGTGGCAGGCGCGCGGCGAACTCTGGCATCGCGCCTGGCGCTGCGTGCGCTACGACATCGCGATCCGGTTCGGCGTCGGTGCCGAAGGCTGCACCGACGTGCGCTGGCTCGGGTCGCCGGTGAGCATCCACAGCGACCGGCAGTGCCACCAGACGAAGACGCCGTACGCCTCGGGCGAGCGACAGCCGCTGCTCGCTGCCGAGTTCGGCAACGTCACCTGCGCCGAGCGGGTGGTCCGCCGGCAGGATGACTGACGCCCGGGTACAGTGATCCCCATGCACGAACTCCGCACCGCGTCCGGACACGTCCAGTGAAATCCGAGCGCATCGAACGCTTCGTCTGGCCGACGGCGGTCGCCCTGCTGGCCGTCGCATGCGCGCTGGTGCTGCGGCCGTTCTTCTCGGCGATCCTCTGGGCGGCCATTCTCACCTTCACCACCTGGCCGCTCTATCAGCGCGTCCTGGTCCGCACTCGCGGTCGGGAGACCGTGGCTGCAAGCCTCATGACGCTCGCAATTGCATGCGCGCTGATCATCCCGATCGTCCTGGCCACCCTCGGGATCGCCAACAATGCCGAGGCACTGGTGCAGGCCGTCAGGACGTGGCTCGACGATGGTTTGCCCGAACCGCCTGCATGGGTCGCGTCGTTGCCGGTGGTGGGCGATTCCTTGCGGGAGCGCTGGTCGGCGATCGCGCACGACCGGGCCGCATTCGTGCAGACCGTGCAGCCGCTCATGGGCACCGCGAAGAACTGGCTGATCGCGATCGGCCAGGCGTTGCTCGAGGGCACGTTGACCCTGCTGCTGAGCACGCTCATCTGCTTTTTTCTCTACCGCGACGGCGACGTCATCGCCACGCGCGGGCGGCGACTCATCACCCGGCTGGCCGGCGCGAGCGCGCTGCGGCTGCTCGACGTGGCGGAGGGCACGATCCGAGGCGTCGTCTACGGAATCATCGGCACGGCCTTCGCCCAGGCCATCTTCCAGGCCATCGGCCTGCTGATCGCCGGTGTGCCAGGCGCGTTGTTGCTCGGCGCTCTCACGTTCTTTCTGTCCGTGGTCCCGTTCGGGCCGCCGCTGGTGTGGGCCGGTGCAGCCGTGTGGCTCTACTTCAACGGCAGCGTGGGCTGGGCGATCTTCACCGTGTTGTGGGGCGCGTTGCTGGTGAGCACGGTGGACAACGTGATCAAGCCCTACCTCATCAGCCGCGGCGCGAACCTGCCGTTCATCCTGGTACTGCTGGGCGTCCTGGGTGGTGTGCTCGCCTTCGGATTCATCGGCGTGTTCATCGGCCCGACCCTGCTGGCCGTGGCCTATCGGCTCGTCCTCGAATGGAGCGCCATGCAGCGCGAGGGCAGGGAAGAAGCCGACGCCGAAGCGGATAGTTAGAAGTCGCTCCAGCTCGCGCACTGCCCGTTGGACCGACGGAAACCGGGCCCACCGCGCCAGCCGCAGCCCTTGTCCGGGACGAGTTCGCGTTTCGGCGGCAGCAGCAGGTCCGACACGAGATCGTCGGTCGAGGCGCAGCTCCCATCGGCGCGACGCAGCCCCGGACCTTCGGGGCACCGTTCGTCCCGGGTCGTCGCGGCGGGCGAGACGGTCGACGCATCCAGTGCGGGATCCCGCCGCGCCCGCAATGGCGCTCTTCGATCCCACGGCGCCTGGGGTTTGGGATCGAGCCACAGCCCGCGACGGGCGGTCCGGGCTTCCGATTCGAGGACGTACAGCGGCGAGTCCAGTGGTGCGTACTTCGTGTACACCCAGGCGAAACCCGCCCGCACCTGGGCTTCGGATGCGTCGACCCCGTCGCACCTGACCCGTGCGACCAGGCGGCCGTACACATCCTGCACCTGCGGTGTGACCTTGGCGGGGCGGCGGATGCAGAGATCGCCGAGATGCTGCCTCGCCTTGTTGCCGAAGGCCTGGCCGCGCTCGGGTGCGTCGATTTCGGCCAGCCGGACACGGACCTGGCGTTGCTCCACCAGCACGGTCAGGGTGTCCCCGTCGGAGATACCGACCACGTCGCCCGAGAGTTCCTGTGCCTGGACGCCCGAACCGAGGACGGCAAGCGCCGCAAGCACCCCGCCGATGCGGATGTGCCGGATCGATCGCTTCATGGAGTCGGCAGCCCTTGCCGACTGACGCAAGGTAGGAGTAGCTTCAAGACTTGCACCTGCGTCCTCCCGTGCCAGTCGGTGGTTTGGCCAAATCCTCGCCAGCCCCGCAGTCAGAACCGAGCGACGATCCACTACTCGAACCAGCACCAGCATAGGCGGTAGGGGGAACGGCAATCAATGTTCATCGAGGCGATCTATCGGCGCGAACGCGATCCTTACGTGGAGTATCGCTACCGGATCGAAATCACGCCCGGCGAAACACCGCACTGGTCTGCCCGCATCTGGCGGTCCGAGGACTACCTGGGAACTGCCAGCGGGACGGTCGTTTCGCCCCCCCGCGATGAAATCCTGCTCAAGACCCTGATCGAGGAAGAGGTCCGCGAGATCATCGAGACGAGGTACTCGCTGTTCTGAGTCGGTACCGAAATTGTCACTATCGCGCCTGGCAGGAAGAACTTTCATGCGGCGGCCTCCCATGACAGTTGATTGATTTGAGAGCTTGGCCCTTTAACCATGATGCTCTCCCATGAGAATCTCAAAGACATCAGGGATGCGTGGAAAGCATTCCAACACTTTGTCGGCGCGGTATAGGCAGCCTTTGATGGTACAGCGCGGAAGCGCTAGCAACTAAAGTAGCGGCGGCGCCCGTGTCTTGAGTTCTTCCACCGCGGCACGCTCGGATCGCCCTGATTGGAGGGACCACTCTGGCAAACCGGTCTGCCATGCCGCGGGTTGTGCCCCAGGCGGCGAGAGGCGATACCGATCCCGCGATGCGCTAGGATGTTGGCCGCGCGGGCACCCCGCGCCTATCTCGGAGCCCTCATGTCCTTGCGCACCCTGGCCCTCGTTGCCCTGCTGGCGCTCGCGCCGGTCGCCCAAGCCGCCACACTCTCGGGCCACGTAGTGGGCATTGCCGACGGCGACACGATCACCGTCCTAGACGAAGCGAAGGCAAAGCACAGGGTTCGCTTGGCCGGGATCGACGCACCCGAGAAAGCCCAGCCGTTCGGCCAAAAATCCAAGCAGTACCTATCCGACATCGTCATGGGCGAATTGGTGACTGTGCAATGGTCGAAGCGCGACCGTTCCGATCAGATCGTCGGCAAGGTATTCAAGAGCGACGGGCGCGACGCTTGTCTTGAGCAGATCAGGGCCGGCTTGGCATGGTGGTTCCGCAAGCACGCGGACGAGCAGAGTCCCGAAGATCGGGCCGTCTACGAACGTGCTGAAACCGCCGCGCGTGCTGCGCGGGTCGGGCTGTGGATCGATCCCGAGCCCATGGCGCCGTGGGATTGGCGCAATAAGAATAAGTAGTAATGGTCGCCGGCCCGGGTTGCAGGTAACGATCGTCCGCGACCTGCGATCCTGGCCACTTCGCGATCCCGGGGCGGCGCTCGCCAGCGCGTTGATGGAGGCGTCCGTGCCGGGCTGGCGTCGCCCGTTCCCGCATCTCCTTCACGACGGCCGAGGGCAGCGGCGGCCGGTGACAGTGGTATTCGCACATCAAGATCGGCGTCGTCTGGGTTCTCGAACAGTCCGATCAGGTCTGAGATCTGACCCTTGGAGTGTCGCCCATGTGTGGTGCCACCGAGGCTGTTTAGGTACTGCGCCTGACGATCGATGGGCTCGCCGAAGGCGTCACCAAAACCCTCACCAAAACCGTCACCAATGGGACTTCGCAAACAGGTCAGGGCCGCCAAAGGGTCCGTAACTCATTGAATAAGTGGCGCCCCGAACACGAATCGAACGTGCGACCTGCCCCTTAGGAGGGGGCCGCTCTATCCACTGAGCTACCGGGGCGGACGGAGCGGATTCTAATCGATCGGGGCGCGGTCCAATCGTCAGGGACGCGCAGGAGTGATTGGCGCACGGCTTCCCTCACCCTCGTTCCCTCTCTCGGAGGAAGAGGGAAGCATGTCGAATGCGCTCGACGTGGCGCACCCATCGGTCGCCTCGGTTAGCATACCGCCCTCGAAGAAGCTGCCTCCGGTTGTCCGCACCATGCCACTCGTCACGTTCGATTCGCTGAGCCACGCCTACGGCCACGTCGCGTTGCTCGACCGCGCGAGCCTGGTCATCGATGCGGGTGAGCGCATCGGGCTGATCGGGCGCAACGGCACGGGTAAGTCGACGCTCCTCGCCATCGTCGCCGGAGAACTGGCACCCGACGACGGAACGCTGTGGCGCGCGCCGGGACTCAAGGTCGCACGGGTGATGCAGGAGCCGACGCTCGGCGCGGATGCGACCGTGTTCGAGGCGGTCGCCGACGGGCTCGGTCCGGTGCGCGAGGTGATCGTGGAGTACCACCGCATCGCGGCCCATCTGGGCGATGCGAACGTCGACACCGATGCCGCGCTGGCGCGACTCGCGCAATTGCAGACCGCGCTGGAGGCGAGCGACGGCTGGCGGGCGAAGTCTCGCGTCGATGCCACGCTTTCGCGCCTGGATCTCGACGCGGAAACGAAGATCGGCACGCTGTCCGGCGGCCTGCGCAAGCGTGTCGCCCTGGCGCGGGCGCTCGTGTCCGAACCCGATCTCCTGTTGCTCGACGAGCCGACCAACCACCTCGACATCGATTCGATCCAGTGGCTCGAGGAGGCGCTCGACAGCTTCGGTGGCGCGCTGGTGGTGGTCACGCACGACCGGCGATTCCTCGACCGGGTGACGCGGCGCATCGTGGAGCTGGATCGCGGCCGGCTGTCGGTGTTCGAGGGCAACTACTCCGAGTACCGGCGGCGCAAGGACGAGATGCTCGCGGTCGAAGCCGTGATGAACGCGAAGTTCGACAAGGTGCTCGCGCAGGAGGAAGTGTGGATCCGCAAGGGCATCGAGGCCCGGCGCACGCGCAACGAGGGCCGGGTGCGGCGGCTGGAAAGCCTGCGTTTGGAGCGCGCGCGGCGCCGTGAACATCTCGGCAAGGTGGCCCTGGCGATCTCGGAGGGCGATCGATCCGGAAAACTGGTGGCGGAGTTCGAAGGTGTGTCCAAGTCCTTCGGCTCGCGCAAGGTGATCGAGAACTTCTCCGGGCGCATCCAGCGCGGCGATCGCATCGGGTTGATCGGCCCCAACGGCGCGGGCAAGAGCACCTTCATCAAGCTGCTGCTGGGCGAGATCGAGCCCGATGCGGGCCGCGTTCGCCTGGGGACGAAGCTGGAGGTCGCGTACTTCGACCAGTTCCGCGAGCAGCTCGACCCCGAGGCCTCGGTTGCGGACGTGATCAGCCCCGGGTCGGACTGGATCGACATCGGCGGCGATCGCAAGCACGTGATGAGTTACCTGTCCGATTTCCTGTTTTCGCCGGAGCGCGCGCGTTCGCCAGTGAAGAGCCTGAGCGGCGGTGAGCGCAACCGTCTGCTGCTCGCGCGACTGTTTGCGCGGCCGGCGAACCTGCTCGTGCTTGACGAGCCCACCAACGATCTCGATGTCGAGACGCTCGAATTGCTCGAAGCGCTGATTGCCGAGTATCCCGGTACCGTCCTGCTGGTCAGCCACGACCGTGCGTTTCTCGACAATGTGGTGACGCAGGTCATCGCGTTCGAGGGTGACGGCAGGATGAAGGAGTACGTCGGCGGCTACGACGACTGGTTGCGGCAGCGGCCGGGTGCATCGACGACATCGCCGCTCGGGCGCGACAAGTCGGAACGCGCGAACCGCGCACGGCCGGCCAAGGCGGGGCTGGGCTTCAAGGAGTCGAAGGAGCTCGAAGCGCTGCCCGCGCGCATCGAGCAGCTGGAAACCGAGCAGCGTTCCCTGACGGCCCTGCTGGCCGATCCGGAGGTTTATCGTGACGCCGAGCGGGCGCGCGCAATGCGCACCCGGTTCACGGCTGTCGAACAGGAGCTCGCGTCGGCCTACGAACGCTGGGAAGCCCTCGAGGCGCGGGCCTCGGCTTGAGGGGATGAATCATGGAGTCAACGAAATGCGAAACGTGAACACCATCCGGTGCGTCCTCGCGGCCATCGTCTGGCTGGCTTGGTCCGGCCTGAGCATCGCCGCCAACATCAGTTTCCTGAACGATGCGGCCATGTCGGAATTCAAGGACGACGACGTGATGATGCTGCAGTCGAACATCGACGAGGCCCTGACGCTGCCGGAGGGCGAGACCAAGGCCTGGGAAAACCCGGTCACCGGTGCCCACGGACGGATTACAGTGCTCGCTCCCCACTCGCGGGATGGCCGGGAATGTCGCAAGCTTCGGGTGGAGAACCACGCTCGGGGCCGGAGCGGGGAAGGGGACTGGAACTACTGTCGCACCACGGAGGGGCGCTGGGAGTTAACGTTCAAGTAGCAGGTGCCGAATCGCTGCCACGGGGCATAGACCCCGGGTGGTCAAGGGGGGGGACATGATCGAGCGTGTGGAACGTCCGGAACTGGACCAGTCGTTTCCGGAAGCACGGGTCGTGGCGCCGGGCGCGCCATGGCGATGGCTGGGCAAGGGACTGGCCGACCTGAGGGCGGCACCGGTCGCCAGCCTGTTCTACGGGGCGGTGTTCGCCCTGATGGGCGCGGCGCTGATGCGGTTCGTGACCTCGGCGGCCATCGAACTGGCCCTGGTGACCGGCTTCCTGCTCGTGGCGCCATTCCTGTCGATCGGCCTGTACGACATCAGCCGCCGTCGCGAACTCGGCGAGAAGCCGACGCTGGGGCCGACCCTGGTCGCCTGGAAGGCGAATGCACCGGCGGTAGGCTTCTACGCCCTTATCCTCGCGCTGCTGCTGGCGGTGTGGATCCGGGTCTCCGTGGTCGTCGTGGCGCTGTTCTTCACCAGCGGCGAGCCCATGGAACATGGCGTCCTGGGGGAATTGGCGAGCAGCCCCGAGGGCTGGGTTTTCATGGCCGTCTATGCCGCGGCCGGGGGCGGTTTTGCCCTGCTCGTGTTCGCGACCAGCGTGGTGTCGATCCCCATGCTGCTCCACCGCCCGGACATGGACACCCTGACCGCCATGATCGCGAGCTTTTCGGCATTGCGGTGCAATTTCATGACCATGCTGCTGTGGGCGGCGACCATCGTGGCGCTGGTGGCGGTCGGGTTCCTGGCGGCCTATGTGGGCCTGGCCATCGTCGTGCCGCTGATCGGTCATGCGACCTGGCACGCCTATCGGGACGCGATCGCATGACGCGGGCGGGCGCGGCGTCGCCAGGTCCAGGAAAAGCTTTGTGAATCAGGGGGCTCTCCTGTACACTGCGCGCGATTCCGCTCCAGCCGCGATCCCTCGTTGATGGAGCCATTCACGCTGGCGGACGTCAGCCAACAGGAGATTCAACCACCCATGCAGTTTTCCGATCTCGGCCTGTGCGAAGAACTGCTTCGCGCCGTCGCCGAGCAGGGCTACACCGAGCCCACCCCGATCCAGGTCAAGGCCATTCCCGCGATTCTCCTCGGCAAGGACGTCATGGGAGCCGCCCAGACCGGCACAGGCAAGACCGCCGGTTTCACCCTGCCGCTGCTGCATCGCCTCAAGCAGCATGCCAACACCAGCATGTCGCCGGCACGCCATCCGGTACGCGCACTGATCCTCACGCCGACGCGCGAACTCGCGGCCCAGGTGTTCGAGAGTGTCTGCACGTACGGTAAGCATTTGCCTCTGCGCAGCACCGTCGTCTATGGCGGCGTCGATATCGCGCCGCAGACGAAGGACTTGCGCGCCGGCGTCGAGATCCTCGTCGCGACTCCGGGCCGCCTGCTGGATCACGTGCAGCAGAAGACGGTCATGCTGAACCAGGTCGAGTTCCTGGTGCTGGACGAAGCCGACCGGATGCTCGACATGGGCTTCATGCCCGACATCCGGCGCATTCTCGCGTTGCTCCCGGCCAAGCGCCAGAGCCTGCTGTTCTCCGCCACCTTCTCGGACGAGATCCGCCGCCTCGCGGATGGATTATTGAAGGAGCCGGTTACGCTCGAAGTGGCCCGTCGCAACTCGGTCACCGAGACGGTCACCCACGCGATGTACCGCACGCCGGAACCGCGCAAGCGCGAACTGCTCGCGCGGCTCGTGACGGAGCGCGATCTCAAGCAGGTGTTGGTGTTCGTGCGCACGCGCCTCGGTGCTTCGCGCCTGGCGAGCCAATTGGTGCGCGACGGTATCGACGCCACGGCCATCCATTCCGATCGCACGCAACAGGAGCGCACGGATGCCCTGGCCGGCTTCAAGGAAGGCAAGATTCGCGTGCTGGTGGCGACCGACATCGCCGCGCGAGGGCTAGACATCGACCAGTTGCCGTGCGTGATCAACTATGAATTGCCGCATACGCCCGAAGACTATGTACACCGGATCGGCCGCACCGGCCGTGCCGGTCAGTCGGGCGAAGCGATCTCGCTGGTGTCCGAGGCCGAGAACGAATACCTCGAGCGCATCGAGCGACTGCTGAAGAGCAAGATCGCCGAGCACACGCTGGCCGGTTTCGACCCGTCGGCGCGCGAAGCCCCGAAGCCCCATCGTCGTGTGCGCGAGGACTCCCCTGCCGCATCGACCTCGACATCGACATCGGCGCCCGCGGTGCCACGGCCCAGCACCCGACGGCCGGCGCCCGTCTCCAAGGATCCGTTGTTCAGCCAGCCCTACGAGCAGAGTCAACCCGCGCCCCGTGCGCCGGTGGAATCGACCGCCGCACCCGCGAAGCCCGGTCAGCGGCGGCAGATCGCGGCACTCTTCCTCCCGCCGGTGCCGGCGGAGCAGGAGAGCTGAACCCGGGAACCTGCGGCGAGGCATGGAGCTTCGGATACCCGCGCGCCTGCGTGCGCTGCTCGATAGTCCCGAGGATTCCATCTGCCTTGCCGAAGCCGCATTGATCGTCGCGGCTGCGCAGTATCCGGATCTGGACGTCTCCGACTACCTCGGCCGCATCGATTCGTATGCTGCCGAGCTGCGCGGCCGTCTCGGCGAAGAGGCGAGCTACACCGAGCGCCTCGGTGCGATCAACCAGTATCTCTTCCACGAACTCGGCTTCGCCCCCGACGTGGAGAACTTCTACGACCCGCGCAACAGTTTCCTCAACGACGTGCTCGAGCGCCGACGCGGCATTCCGCTGAGCCTGTCGATCGTGTACATCGCGGTCGGACGCCGGCTCGGGCTGGATCTGCGCGGCGTTTCGTTTCCCGGCCACTTCCTGGTGAAGTGCCCTGTGGATGGCGGTGTCGTGGTGCTCGATCCGTACCACGGCGGGTTGTCCCTGTCGCTGGAGGATCTCCAGAAGCGGTTGCGCGAGGTGCGTGGCGGCGAGGTCTCGCGCGCCATCGTGTCCGAGATGCTGGTGTCGGCAGCGCCACGCGAGGTGCTGGTGCGCATGCTGCGCAACCTGAAGGGCATCTACCTCAAGGACAAGCAACTCAACGATGCGCTCGCGGTGCTCGAATGGATCATCCCGCTCGCGCCCGGTGAACACGAAGAGGTGCGCGACCGCGGCGTCGTGTACCAGGAGCTCGAGTGCTTTCGGGCGGCGCTCACGGATTTCGAACACTACATCGCGCACGAGCCCGGGGCGCACGACGCGGAGGCCATCCACGGCCGCATCGTCGAGATGCGAAAAATGGCCTCGCGCCTGAATTGAGCCCGGGACGCGCGGGACCGTCGCCCTACCTGCTGCTGGCGTTGGGGACGTTGTGCTGGGCCGGAAACATCGTGCTTGCCCGCGCGATGCACGCCGAGATTCCACCGGTCGCGATGGCCTTCTGGCGCTGGGCCATCGCGTTCGTGGTCGTGCTGCCGTTCGCCTTTCGCGCGCTCGTGACCCATCGCGCGGTGCTGCGGCGGTCGTGGCTGTTGCTGCTGCTCCTGGGCGGCATCGGCGTCGCAAGCTACAACACGCTGTGCTACGTGGCGCTCCAGACCACCACGGCGACCAATGCGGTGCTGTTCAATTCGCTCATCCCGGTGCTGATCGTGCCGATCGCCTGGCTCGTCCTGCGTGAGCGCATCCGGCCTCTCCAGGCTGTCGGGGTGACCATCTCCCTGGTCGGCGTGGTCGTGATCGTCGCCCGTGGCGATCTCGCGACCTTGCGCGATCTCACCTTCAACCGGGGTGATCTCTGGCTGCTCGCTGCGATGATCATCTGGGCGTTCTATACGGTGGCGCTGCGCTTCAAGCCGCCGGAACTGGGCACGCTACCGTTCCTGGCGGCGATCATCCTGTTCGGGCTGCCGGTACTGGCCGTGTTCTACGCCTTCGAACTCGCGTCGGGAGCGCGCTTCGAGCTGACCGCGAAGACCGCAGCGACGCTCGCGTACTACGGCACGATGCCGTCGGTGGTCGCGTATCTGTTCTTCAACCGTGGCGTGGCCATCATCGGGCCGCAGCGGGCAGGCATCTTCATCCACCTGGTGCCCGCCTACGGCGTGGTGCTGTCCACCGTGTTCCTGCACGAGTCGTTGCGGCTGTTCCACGCAGTCGGGATCGTGCTGATCTTCGCGGGCATCTGGTTCACCACGTCGACGCGATTCGCAGGGCCTGCCGGCGCGGATGTCTGAATCCGTAGACGCCGGACTGGTCGAGGCATTCGAGAACCGCGTGCGGAAGCGCCGGCGGCATCTCGAACGCTGGGCGAAGCGCGAACACGTGAGCTGCTACCGGGTCTACGACCGCGATATCCCGGAGCTCGCCTTTGCCCTCGATCTCTATGGCGAGCGTGCGTTGCTGCAGCAGTACCTGCGTGCCGCCGATGCGCCCTACGACGCGGAATTCCTGGAAGCCCTGTGCGGGGCCGCCGCTCGTGCGCTCGGGCTCGATCCCGGCGTCGTGACCATCAAGCTGCGCCGCAAGTTGAACCGCCGGGAGATGCAGCACGAGAAGACCGGGGAGCGGGGGCAGGACGTCGTCGTCCACGAAGGCGACGCACGCTTTTTCGTGAACCTCGAGGCTTATCTCGATACCGGCCTGTTCCTCGACCACCGCGCTACCCGGATGCTCGTGCGCAACGAATCGGCCGGCCGGCGATTGCTCAACCTCTTCTGCTATACGGGCAGCTTCACCGTGCACGCGGCCGCGGGCGGCGCGAGCGGTAGCGTGAGCGTGGACCTGTCGAACACCTACCTCGACTGGGCACGCCGCAATTTCGAGCTGAACGGCATGGACCTCACTCGTCACGTGCTCGAACGCGCGGACGTGCTCACCTGGTTACGCGAGGCTGCTCGCCGTGGCGAACGGTTCGGACTGATCGTGCTCGACCCACCGGCTTACTCCAGTTCGAAGAAGATGGAGGGCGTGTTCGACGTGCAGCGCGACCACGTCGACCTGCTGCGAGCCACCAGCGCGGTGCTCGAGCCCGACGGCCTGCTGTTCTTCTCCACCAACCTGCGGGGCTTCAAGCTCGACGCGGAACGGCTCGAGGGCCTGAAATTCGAGGACATCACCGCGCGCACGATCCCGGAAGACTTCCGCAACCAGCGGATTCATCAGTGCTGGCGGATTACGAGCGCCTGACCGCTACCTGGGGTCTTCCGACGACCCTTCGCCCGGATCCTCGAACTCGTCGTCCTTCGATTTCGGCGGATTGCCGTCGTAGATGAGGTTCAGCCGGCGCTGGAAGTAGGCATCCCGGATGAACGCATAGCGGTCCACGGCGGCCTGGTCGATCATCTTTTCGGCCGGGAGCAGGGAGGCACGATTCACGAGCAGGCGCAGGCCGACGGTCACGTTGCGCTCGGGGACGTTGGAGATGTACCAGACCGGGTCGAAGTAGGTGTCGAAATAGCGCGCGGGCGCGTCGCGCAGGTTGCTGGGGCCTAGGAACGGGATCACGAGGTAGGGCCCCGACCCCACGCCCCAGTAGCCCAGCGTCTGCCCGAGGTCCTCGCTGCGTTTCGGGATGCCGCGCATCGTCGCGACGTCCACGAAGCCGAGCCCGCCGAAGATCGTGTTGGCCACCAGGCGCGAGCCGTCGCTCGCCGCGTTGGTGAACTTGAGCTGCAGCAAGTCGTTCGTGGTGACGATGACGTCGTCGATGTTGGAGAAGAAATTCCTCAGGCCCGTGCGCGCGAACTGGGGAATCACCTTCGTATAGGCGATCGCCACCGGTTTTGCCGCATAACGGTCCGTGACGTCGTTGAAGCGATACACGGCGCGGTTGAACGACTCGAGCGGGTCGCCGGGGGTGCGGGGGCCGGGGGTGGAACAGCCGGCGAGCATTGCGAGCACCGCGATTGCGGCACGGCGCCGCTTCGGGACGGGTCGTGTCATGGCGGGTGATTATAGCAACCGGAGGTTTGCAAACCGCTGGCGATTGCTTCAGCATGGCCGCCTTTTCAGGACTGACGCGTCGTCGAACACCGACGCGCGCGAAAAAACTTCGGAGGAGTCGCGATGGACATGGGGATTCGGGGCCGCAAGGCGATCGTGTGCGCCGGCAGCAAGGGCCTCGGCAAGGGCTGCGCGGCTGCACTCGCGGCGGAAGGGGCGCAGGTCTTCATCGTCGCCCGCACACGCGAAACGCTGGAGCAGACTGCCGCGGAGATCCGGGCGGCCACCGGTGCGACGGTATCGACGATCGCCGCCGACATCACCACGGAGGAGGGTCGCAAGGCGACGCTCGCCGCCTGCCCCGAGCCCGACATCCTGGTGAACAACGCCGGCGGTCCGCCAGCCGGGGATTTCCGCGAGTTCACCCGCGACACCTGGATCAAGGCGATCGACGCCAACATGCTGACGCCGATCGAGATGATGAAGGCGACGGTGGACGGCATGATCGCGCGCCGTTTCGGCCGCATCGTGAACATCACCTCGAGCGCGGTGAAGGCCCCGATCGACATCCTCGCGCTGTCGAACGGCGCCCGCACCGGCCTGACCGGTTTCGTCGCCGGCCTGTCGCGCAAGACCGTCGCCCACAACGTGACCATCAACAACCTGCTGCCGGGCCTGTTCGAGACGGAGACGATGCTCTCCCGGGTCGAGGCCATGGCTCAGTCCTCCGGCATTACATTCGACGAGGCCCGCGGGTCGCGCCTGAAGAACATTCCGGCGGGCCGGTTCGGCAATGCCGCGGAGTTCGGGGCGCTGTGTGCATACGTCTGCAGTTCGCACGCGTCCTTCATCACCGGCCAGAACTTCCTGATCGACGGCGGTGCCTATCCGGGAACGTTCTGACGTGCGTGACTCGTGACCGCCAGCCGGCTTCCGTCACGAGTCGCCGACGACCCATCACCACCCACGCAAAGGAGATCCCATGAACGCTCCCCTCAAGCCCGAGAAGCTCAACCTCAAGGATCCCTCGCTGCTGCGCCAGCAGTGCTACATCGACGGTGCCTGGGGCGATGCGGATTCGAAGGCCACCATCCCCGTCGTGAATCCGGCCACGGGTGGCGTTCTGGGGACGATCCCGAAGATGGGCGCTGCGGAAACCCGTCGTGCAATCGCCGCCGCGGACGCTGCGTTGCCGATCTGGCGCTCGAAGCTCGCCAAGGAACGTGCGGCGATCCTGCGCAAGTGGTTCGAACTGATGATGGCGAACCAGGACGACCTGGCCATCATCATGACCGCCGAGCAGGGCAAGCCGCTCTCCGAATCCAAGGGCGAGATCGCCTACGCGGCTTCGTTCATCGAATGGTTCGCGGAAGAGGGCAAGCGCATCTACGGCGATGTGATTCCCACCGTGGCGGCTGATCGTCGCCTGATCGTCATCAAGCAGCCCATCGGCGTGTGCGCGGCCATCACGCCCTGGAATTTCCCCGCGGCGATGATCACCCGCAAGGCCGGCCCTGCGCTGGCCGCCGGCTGCACGATGGTGCTGAAGCCGGCGACGCAGACGCCTTACTCCGCTTTCGCGCTGGCCGTGCTGGCGGAACGGGCGGGCATCCCGAAGGGCGTGTTCAACGTGCTCTCCGGCAGCTCCGCGGAAATCGGCGCGGAACTCACGGCGAGCCCGGTGGTGCGCAAGCTGACGTTCACCGGTTCGACCGAAGTGGGCGCGAAGCTCATGGCGCAGAGTGCGCCCACGATCAAGAAGCTGTCGCTGGAACTCGGCGGCAACGCGCCCTTCATCGTCTTCGACGATGCCGATCTCGATGCGGCGGTCGAGGGCGCGATGCTCTCGAAGTATCGCAACGCCGGGCAGACGTGCGTGTGCGCGAACCGGTTGCTCGTGCAGGAAGGCGTGTACGACGCGTTCGTCCAGAAGCTCGCCGCGAAGGTGGGTGCGCTCAAGGTGGGCAACGGCGCCGAGGCCGGCGTCACGACGGGCCCGCTCATCGACGAGAACGCCGTCGCGAAGGTCGAGGAGCATGTTTCGGACGCGATCGCGAAGGGCGCGAAGGTCGTCGTCGGCGGCAAGCGCCACTCGCTCGGCGGGCTGTTCTACGAACCGACCGTGCTCGCCAACGTGACCACGAGCATGAAGGTGACCAAGGAGGAAACCTTCGGACCGGTGGCACCGGTGTTCCGCTTCAAGACCGAGCAGGAAGCCATCGCGATGGCGAACGATACGGAGTTCGGCCTCGCGGCTTACTTCTACGCGCGCGACATCGGCCGGGTGTGGCGAGTGGCCGAAGGCATCGAGTCGGGCATGGTCGGCATCAACGTCGGGATCATCTCCAACGAGGTCGCACCGTTCGGTGGCGTGAAACAGTCCGGGCTCGGCCGCGAAGGCAGCAAGTACGGCATCGAGGAGTTTCTCGAGGTGAAGTATCTCTGCATGGGTGGGGTGTAGTCGTACATCCCCTCCCTCGGCTTTGCCGGGGGAGGGTTAGGGGTGAGACGGGGAATTCGAGCTGCATGCAGCGAGCCCGTCGAACGGCGCCCGCATGCAGGCGGGCGCGCGCTCCGCAGGAGGGGGCAGCGATGAGAAAAATCTGCCCCCATCCTGGCCTTCCCCCACGCTCACGCGCGGGGGAAGGGATTTAGTTCGCGTTGTCGCGCGAGGGAACGGTCCGAGGTAGGGAGAAAGCTACGACGCCCTGACCACCAGCCCCCCGAACGCCTTCATGAAAGCCGTCGCCTTCGTCGCCACCGCACCGGGCAGATCCCCGGGCTTGTAGAGCGCCGACCCAAGCCCGAATCCGTTCGCGCCGGCCGCCCAGTACTCGGCCATGTTGTCCGGTGTGATCGAACCGACGGGCAGCACCGGCATCTGCTTCGGCAGGACCGCCCGCAGCGCCCGCAGCACCTTCGGCGGATTCGCTTCCGCGGGGAACAGCTTGAGCCCATCGGCACCGGCCGCGATCATCGCGAATGCCTCGGTGGGCGTCGCGAAACCGGGCAGGGCGGTCATCCCCTTCTTCTTGGCGGCTTCGACCACGGCGGCATCCGCGTGGGGCGATACGATGAGCCTGCCGCCAGCATCGGCGATGCGCGCCACCTGGGTGGAATCCATGACCGTCCCCCCGCCGATGAGGAGCGTGTCCGCGAAACGTCCCGCGAGCAGCGCGATGCTGCTGAATGCGTTCGGCGAGTTCATGGGTACCTCGACGATGCGGATGCCGGCCTGCTCGAGGGCAACGCATACGTCGACGACTTCCTCCGGGCGTATGCCGCGCAGGATCGCCACCAGCGGACACTGCGCGAGCCAATCTTCGATGCGGGCCATTTCAGTTCCTGTGGGTGAGCGCGGTGGCCAGGCGGAACAGCCCGCGCACCGCTGCATCGGGGTCCATCAACTTCGCGCTGCATCCAATGCTGGATAGCGCCCGTTCGTAGCGCGCCGCCAGAGACTGGGCGCCCAGGATGTGCACGATGCCGTGCGAAGGCGCCGCCGCGGCGATCTCGTGACCGATCAGCAGCCCGGAGAGAAACTCGTGCGCTGCCTCCGGCGTGAGCTTTCCTGCCAGGGAATCCGCACGAACGCCGAAGAGGTGGTGCAGCAGGCCACCCGGCTCGCGCGCGCGTGCAATGCCCGCATCGAAGACTGCCGGGATATCGCCGGCATTTTCCATCGTGCGCCCGAGGATGCTGTGATCGCGCAGTACCGCGAACATCTCGCCGGTCATGTGCGTCGTGAACGACACGATCCGACCGGACTCTACGCGCACCCACTTGCTGTGCGTGCCGGGCAGGCAGAGCGTGTGAGTCCCCGGTCCGAGGTCATCGAGGATGCCGATGATCTGTGTTTCCTCGCCGCGCATGACGTCGTGCACGCCCTGGGGGTCACGAGTGATGAGACCGGGGACGATCCACGCGCGACGGCCGTGCATGCCCCAGGAGACTTCACCGAGTTCCTTCGCGAGTTCCTCGGGGCCGGCCGGGCAGCGGACGTAGGCCTGTTCCTTCCAGCCCTGCCGGCTGCCGACCATGCCGCTCATGACGATCTTCGTTTCGCCGGCATCGAGCCAGTCGGAGACCTGCGACTCGAGTGCTTCCGCGAAGCGATGCTCTTTCACGGCGAGGATGCCCAGCAACGCCTCGCGCTTCTCCACCACGATGCCGGCGGCGTCGATGCGGTAGGCACGAAACGACGTCGTGCCCCAGTCGATCGCGATCATGGGGTAGGTGAACCGTGCGTCAAATGCGTCCGAACTCTTCCAGCAACTGCTCGAAGGTGCGACCTTGCTTGATCCGTTGACGGGTGGCTTCCTCGCGCTCGGCCTGCTCGCGCGCGAGTTTCAGGACGGATTCCGCGTTGGCCAATGGCACGACCGTCACGCCGATCTCATCCGCAACGATCATGTCGCCTGCGTTGACGATGATGCCGCCGCATTGCACGGGGATATTCAGCTCGACGTCGTCCTTGCGACCGGAGAACATCGTGTGCGTGCCGCGAGCGGTGACTGCGCGGGAGAACACCACGAAGCCCAGGTCGCGCAGCTCGTCGATGTCGCGGCAGGCACCGTCGATCACCGCGCCCTGCACTCCGAGATTCTTGAACAGCGATCCCATCAGGCCGCCGAACACGGACGTCTCGGTCTCGCCGCCGGCGTCCACGACGATCACGTCGCCGGGCTTCGCGGCATGCAGTGCGGCCAGCGGATCCTGCAGGTCGCCGGGGGAGAGCTTGACGGTCACGGCTGGGCCCACGGCCTTTGCACGGAAGATCGGCTTCATGCCGCTGTGCATGACACCGGTGCGGCGCTGCACGTCCGCGAAGACGCAGGAGGCGCTGTAGCACTGGGCCACTTCGCGATAGGCCTCGATGAGCTTCGCATCGGGGCGCGGGAAATCTCGGAGGTTCATGGGGTGTCCTTGGTGTTCGCGAGGTGCAGGGAAGAGGGTAAAGATAACGGCAAAGTGGGGAAGTACCAACTTGGACGTTCGGTGCTCGTGGCGAGAGACGTGGATCGCCGGCCCCCATCCCGACCTTCCCCCGCGGGAGCGGGGGAAGGGGCGTAGTGCGTTCCCTCCCCCGGCTTTGCCGGGGGAGGGTCAGGGTGGGGGCAGCAGTGCAGTGCTCCCTCCCCCGTCGAAGATGGGGGAGGGCCAGGGAGGGGGGCAGCGAAAGTGCGAGGGTCGAGGCGAAGCCCGGACCTCAACTCGCGAAAAGAAACCCCTCCACCGCCCCGATCTGATCCTCCGCCATGAACGCCGGTGCATGCCCGATGCCCGCGAACTCCACGAGCTTCGACCCGGGCGGGGCGCTCTCGATCATTTCCTTCGCGGTACTCGCGAGCAACAGATCGGACTCCGCACCCCGAGTGATCAGCGTCGGCAGCCGCAGTGACTTCCAGATGGGCCAGAGATTCACGTCGTCCAACGGCAGCCGGAAAGCGTTCGCGATGGCGGGATCGTAGGCCAGCGCGAAGCGGCCGTTGTCGAGCCGAAGCGCGCTGTGTTGAGCCATATCGTCCCACTGCTCGTCCGTCAGCGGACCGAACGGCGCGAAGATCTGCCGGAGATATTTCTCCACCGCTTCGAGCGTATCGAAGCGCGGATCCGCGCCGACGTACGCTGCGAGGCGCTCGAGGGCGGCCTTGGGGATGAAGGGCCCCACGTCGTTCATCACCAGGCGATGGAGCGGTGTCTCGATCTGCGCGGCGAGCAACATGCCGATCAGGCCGCCCATGGAGGTGCCGACCCAGTCCACGCGTTCGGCTCCGCTGCGGGCGATCAGCGCGGCCATGTCGGAGAGGTACAGCGGATAGCCGTAGTCTTCCGCATGCGGCAGGCGATCGCTCAGGCCGCGGCCCGCGACGTCGGGACAGATCACCCGGCAGCGCGAAGACAAGCGTTGAGCCAGGTAGTCGAAATCGCGCCCGTTGCGCGTCAGGCCGTGGACGCAGATGACCACGTGCGGATTGTCCGCCGCACCCCAATCCGAATACCGCACCCGGTGAAACCCATGGGGCCCCAGGCAGCGCAGCGTCCCGACGCGGGGTGGATTCATTGGCGATGCTGCGGCCTGCAGAGGCAGGCCGTCCGGTCAGTTGATGCTGGCGACGTAGTGAGAGAGGTTGAGCAGATCGTCATCGGAAAGTCCCCGCATCACGGCGGTCATGTTGCCGGCATCGTTGGTGCGTTCCTTCGTCTTGAACGCCTTCAGTTGCGCGAGGATGTATTCCTGGTACTGGCCAGCCACCCTGGGCACCTCATTCTGCCCGGAAAAGCCGCCGAGGTGGCACATGGGACACAACGCCGCGTCGGCCACGGCCTTGCCCTTGGCGGCCCGGTCGGTGTCCGCCACGAAATTGGTGGGCTTCTGCTTCTGCGACGCAAACCAGGCCGCGAGGTCCTGCATGTCCTGCTTGGACAGGTTGGCGGCCATGGGCGACATCAGCGGATTCTTGCGCCGCCCCTCCTTGTAGTCCTTCAACTGGAGGTAGAGATAGCGCTGGGTCTGCCCCGCGAGAATCGGGAACGTGGGCGCCGGCGAGTTGCCGTCCGCACCGTGACAGGCCGCACAGGCTTCCGCCTTCTTGCGGCCGGCTTCCGCGTCCTGCGCCGAGGCCGTCAACGGCAGCGCCAGCAGCATCGCGAGGACGATCAGATGTTTCATGGAGAGGTTTCGCTTCGGGAGATGGGAAAAGGGCCACCCGAGGGTGGCCCTTCAACAGACTGCTTCAGACTACCCAAGGTTCATCAGGGCAATGCGAACACGACGTAGCTGTTGCCGCGCTTGAAGTCGAGCTGCGTGTTGCCGCCCGCTGCCACACCGACGTACTGCTTGCCGTTCACGGTGTAGGAGATGGGCGGGCTGTTGGCGCCGGCGCCGACGTTGAACGACCACAGTTTCTTGCCGGACTTGGCGTCGTAGGCGTTGAACGACCCGTTGCCTTCGCCCGTGAACACCAGGTTGCCGCCGGTGGCGAGCGTGCCGCCCATCATGGGCTGGTCGACGTCCGCCTTCCAGGCCACCTTGCCGGTGTCGATGTTGACGGCGGAGAGCCGTCCCCATTGCTTCTCGCTCCCAATCACCTTGAACGCACCGCCCAGCCACAACTTGTCGCCGCCGGGATAGCCGGCTTCCTCGACGTGGTATGTCATCGGCTGGTGCAGGTTCGCGGCGTAGGCCAGGCGCAGGCCCGGGTTCACCGCCATCGGGCTCCACTCCACGCCGCCGTTCGCGCCAGGCAGCATGCGCGCACCGTCGGCCGTGGGCAGCACCCACATGTTTTCCTGCGGGATCATCGCCTCGGAGAAGCGGATCAGCTCGAGCGTCTTCGCGTCGTGCACGTAGACGTGGCCGGTCTTGCCGCCGTGGATGACGACCTTGCGGTCCTTGCCGTCCTTGCCCTTCGCCGTGGTGATGATGGGCGGGCTCACCGCGTCCAGGTCCCACACGTCGTGCGCGATGTACTGGAAGTGGGCCTTGTAGGCGCCGGAATCCAGGTCGACCGCGACGATGGAGTCGGTGTAGAGGTTGTCGCCGGGACGGATGTCGCCGTACAGGTCGGGCGAGGGGTTGCCCACCACGAAGTAGACCGTGCGCGAAGCAGCGTCCACCGCCGGGGTCATCCACACGCCGCCGCCGAGGGTCTGGTAGAAGTCGCCGCCGTGTTCGGCGAGCAGCTTCTTCTCGTTGGCGATGTTGCGCTTCATGTCGCGGCCGGTGGCATCGGACGTGGCCCACGTGCCCTCATGGCCCTTCTCGGGGATCGTGTTGAACGTCCACAGCAGGTTGCCGGTCTTCGCATCGAAGGCCTTCACGAAGCCGCGGATGCCGTACTCGCCGCCGTTGGTGCCGATCAGCACCTTGCCGTCGATCACGGTGGGCGCCATGGTTTCGCTGTAGCCCTTCTCGGGGTCGGCGATCTCGGTTTCCCAGACGACCTTGCCGGTCTTGGCGTCGAGCGCCACCAGCTTCGCATCCAGCGTGCCCATGTAGAGCATGTCGTTGTAGGCGGCTACGCCACGGTTGTTCGGGCCGCAGCAGTAGGTCGTGACCGGACCCATCTTGTGCTTGTAGTGCCAGAACTCCTCGCCCGTCGCGGCATCAACCGCATAGACGTGGTTGTAGGAGGTGGTGAGGAACATCACGCCGTTGACAACGAGCGGCGCGGTTTCCATGGATTCGGTGACGGCGGTCTGGAAGATGAACGCGGGACGGAGCTTGGAGACGTTGCCCGAGTTGATCTGGTTCGCAGGGTAGTAGCGCTGCTGGTCGTAGCTGCCGTTCGGATGCAGCCAGTGATTCTTGTCGGTCGGTGAGCCGTTGAGCAACTGTTGCGTCACGGGCACCAGATTCTTCGACATCGGTTTGCCGGTGGTCGTCGACTGTCCGGAGATCTCGCCAGCGATTGCGCCTGCCGAGAAACCAGCAGCGACCAGACAAACGGAGAGCCGAGTGAGCCTGGGAATATTTTTCATACTTTCTCCTCTCGAGTTGCGTGACCTCCTGTTGGGAGGGTCACGATATCTGCCGCAAGGCCGGGAATTCTTCCTCGATCATTTGCGAGCGCGCCGACTGTATATGACAATGAAAGCCCATACAAGGCATTAAAGCATATGAAATTTTTGTCCAATGGCCGGTTCTTCAGGGGGGCTTCCGGGGCCCTCGTCGCGGTGCTTTTCAGCCTCCTTTTTTCCCGACCGGCTTTCCCGCAGAACATGGGAGATCCGAACTACGACCCGGATGCGTACAACTTGAACGCGCAGCTGCTGGCCGTATCGCGAAAAGGCGATTCCGAACGCGCCCTCGGCCTCCTTGAACGCGGTGCAGCCGTGAACGCGCGCAACCGCAACGGCGAAACGCCGCTGATGCTGTTCGCGAAGAAGGGCGACACCACGCTGGTGAAGGCGCTGCTCGCGCGCGGCGGCAACCCGAACATCCCTGCCCTCAACAAGACCACGACCCTGATGGCCGCCGCCTACGAGGGCCATGCAGAAGTCATGCAGTTGCTGCTGGATGCCGGTGCCGAACTGAACACGATGGACCAGATCGGCAAGACCGCGATGGTGTACGCCGCTGGCGCCGGCCGGACAGAGGCCGTGCGCGTGCTGCTGGACCATGGCGTCGACATCAACGCGACCTACCGGCACGACCTGACGGCGCTGATGTGGGCGGCGGGCTACGGCAAGGCGGACACCGTCGAGCTGCTGCTCGCACGCAGCGCCGATGTCTCGCGCAAGGATGATCGTGGCAAGACCGCGCTCGTGATCGCCGAGGACGGCAAGCACGCCCATGCGGCGGAACTGCTGCGCGCTGCCGCGCGCTAGACCGGCTCAAGGCTCGGGCGGCAGCGCCTCGACGAATTCGTTGTCGCGCCAGAGACCCTGCCGGAGGCCGCCGGCCGCGAGGTATTTCACGCCGACGCCGTCGAACGCATCTTCGCGGAAGCGGCCTTCGTAGCGATCGCCGTTGCCGAAGTAGTAGACGCCCGCACCGTGGCGTTGATTGCGCCACGTCTCGCCCTCGAAGCGGTCGCCACGAGCCAGCGTGTAGATGCCGTGCCCATCCGCCGCATCGTTCTTGAAGGTGCCCGCGTAGGTCTGGCCGTCTGGTTGCGTGTAGATGCCCACGCCTTCGGCCATGTCCCTGTGGAATTCACCCTGGTAGCGATGCCGGCTCGCGAGATGGAAGATGCCGTAGCCTTCCGCTTCGTTGGCGACGAACTCGCCCTGGTACTGGCTTCCATCCGCCAGGAAGTAGATGCCGAATCCGGCGGAAACGTCGTCGCGCCACTCGCCTTCGTAGCGATTCCCGTTCTTGAACTCGACGATGCCCACGCCGTGGCGGCGGCCGTCCCGCGCTTCGCCCTCGTAACGATCACCGGTGGCCAGCGCGATTTTCTGCCGCGCCGGCACCTCGGCGTTGCGCGCCTGTTGCGCAGCGACGCGAGCTTGTTGCGCGGCTTTCAGCGCGCGGCCCTCGATGGCCTTCGCGGCGTCAGCCGCCGCACGCGCCTTGGTTGCTGCTTCCTGCGCCTGTGCCGCCACTTCGCGCACGCGCGGATTCAGTTCCTCGGCCGTGGCAGCACCCGTCCAGAAGACGAGCAGCAGCACCGCTGCGGAACAAAATCCTCTCATCGACCGGACTCCTGCATGCATCGCTGCGCCCCCGCATCGCGGGACCGACTGTACCGCGAACCGCCCGCGGCGTCAGAGCAGGTGGATGCGAACCGCGAGGACAGCCGCAGTGATCCCCGCTACGCACAGGATGCCGAGCTGGGCCATGGTCCAGAGCTGATAGCGGCGTACCAGCTTGGCCGGGTCGATGTTGGACAGGATGTACGTGCGGCCGTCCGCGGGCTTTCGCATCATGTGGAGCTGCGGTATTGCCTTCGGGGGCGGGCGATTCTTGAGAGCTTCCGCGTGCGCGGCCTGGCGGGCGCGTTCCCACTCCTGCATGTCGATCTCGCCGTCGCCGTTGGTATCGAAGCGGGCGAGCAGGGCGGGGCGATTGCGTTTCCATTCGGCGAGGAGGGCGCGTGCCTCGGCATTCGCATCCGCATTCGGGTCTGCCGGATCGATCGAGACGAAGCCTCCGAGGGCGTAGACGGCATCGCCCGGGCGGATGAGCCATTCGGTGATCCGGTAAGGGTCGCTGAACCACGTGCGCTTGCTCGACGGCAGCACCTCGGCGCCTTCGGGATCGACCACGCAGTCACCGCTGCCGTCGCGCAGGACGAAGGTCTCGGTGCTGATGCCGCCATCCACGCGCTTCCAGTTCTTGCCCTTCTTTTCCTCGACAAGGAAGCGGTACCAGACGCAGTTGAAGCGCGAACGCGGCGCGATCATGCGCTCGTCGTTGTGCGTGTAAGCCTTGCCGTGCAGTTCCACGTAGCCCTGCGCGGCAGACGCAATCTTCGACGTAGGTAGATCCGCCATGGTGCGCGCGCGACCGTAGGCGACCTTCCAGCCGATCAGCCCGAGGATGGCGATGATGAGGAGGATGGCGACCCACCCGCCGTTCGACCCGCCGACGTGCCCCCCGACCAGCAGCGTGACGAACTGCGCGCTGAAGATCGCTTCCGGCCCGCGGCCGGTTTCGGACTTGAACCCCATGGCGGCGGGTGCCTACCGCCGGGCGACTACGACGCGAACAGCTGTTTCAGGTCCACGTCGCGCTTTTCTTCCGCCGAAAACTCCAGCAGGTCGCGCGAGGCGTGGTTGAACATGCCCGCGATGATGGCATCGGGGAACTGCTCGATGCGCACGTTGTAGACGTTGACCGACTCGTTGTAGAACTCGCGCCGGTCGGCGATGGAATTCTCCAGGCCGGTGATGCGGTTGATCAACGATTGGAAATTCTCGTTGGCCTTGAGGTCCGGATACGCCTCGGCCACCGCGAAGATGTTGCCCAGCCCCATGCGCAGCGCGCTTTCGGCCTGGCCGAGTGCGCCCATGTCCTGGCTCTGTCGCGCCTGGTGTACTCGCGAGCGCGCAGCGATGACCTTCTCGAGGGTGGATTCCTCGAACTGCTTGTACTGCTTGCAGGCTTCGACGAGCTTCGGCAGCTCGTCGTGCCGCTGCTTGAGCAGCACGTCGATGTTCGCCCACGCCTTGGAGACGTTGTGCTTCGCCTGAACGAGGGCGTTGTAGACCATGACGCCGTAGACAAGGACCACCAGCGCGATCGCCAGCAGCACGATGAGGAACAGACTCATGGATTTGCTCTCCCGGGATGGAGCAGAATATGGGGTGCGGAGCGCGGGCGGCTCCCGGCCTCCGGACCCGCCCGATCAGATCAGGATGTCGGATTGGCCGTCCGCGCTTCGCACCCCGGTTATGAGCACAAGGCGTGCCGGCGGCAAAAACTTCCATCGCCGAATGAAGCCCTAGACAAATCGGGCACTTACTCGCGTTTCCTCTCCGCCTTCGATAGAATCGCCGCCTTTTCTTTCGAGCGGTCGGTGCGCGCAGAATGGCAGTGATTGTCCAAAAATACGGCGGCACGTCGGTAGGTTCGGTCGAACGCATCCGTGCGGTCGCCAGGCGGGTCGCGAAGTGGCGCAGGGCAGGGCACGACGTGGTCCTGGCGCTTTCCGCCATGAGCGGTGAAACCAATCGCCTCATCGGGCTCGCGAAAGAGATCCAGGCGCACCCCGATCCGCGTGAGCTCGACGTGGTCGCTTCCACCGGCGAGCAGGTGACCATCGGCCTCGCGGCCATGGCGCTGATGGAACTGGGCATCAAGGCGCGCTCCTATACAGGGGCGCAGGTCCGCGTCGAAACCGACAGCGCCTTCACCAAGGCGCGCATCCTCGGCATCGACGAGCACCGGCTGCGGGCCGACCTCGCCGCGGGCATCGTCCCCGTGGTGGCCGGTTTCCAGGGAGTGGACGGGCAGGGCAACATCACTACATTAGGCAGGGGCGGTTCCGACACCACCGGCGTCGCACTCGCCGCCGCGCTGAAGGCCGACGAGTGCCAGATCTATACGGACGTCGACGGCGTCTACACCACCGACCCGCGCATCGTGCCCGAGGCGCGGCGCCTGAAGACCATCACCTTCGAGGAAATGCTCGAGATGGCGAGCCTCGGCTCCAAGGTGCTGCAGATCCGCTCGGTGGAATTCGCCGGCAAGTACAAGGTGCGGCTGCGCGTGCTCTCCAGCCTGACCGACCCGGACATCCCCATCGAGGAAGAAGCGCACTCCGGCACCCTCATCACCTTCGAGGAAGACGAAAACATGGAACAGGCCATCATCTCCGGCATCGCCTTCGCGCGCGACGAAGCCAAGCTAACGGTCATGGGCGTGCCCGACCGCCCCGGCATCGCCTACGCGATCCTCGGGCCCATCGGCGACGCCAACATCGACGTGGACATGATCATCCAGAACGCGTCCACCGAAGGCATGACCGATTTTTCCTTTACGGTCCCGCGTGGCGACTACCAGAAAGCGCTCGGCATCCTCGAAGGTGTCCGCGCCCACATCGGCGCGCGCAGTCTCGTCGGCGACAACCGCATCTGCAAGGTGTCGATGGTCGGCGTCGGCATGCGATCCCACGTAGGCATCGCCAGCAAGATGTTCCGCACCCTCTCCGAAGAAGGCATCAACATCCAGATGATCTCCACCAGCGAGATCAAGATCTCCGTGGTGGTGGACGAGAAGTACCTCGAGCTCGCCGTGCGCGTGCTACACAAGGCCTTCGACCTCGACACGGCGCCGGCCTGACGGTTTTCTCCTCTCCAATCACACCTCACTCTTCCTCCCCACAGGCACTCCCTCCCTCGTGCGCAGCGCGGGGGAGGGTTGGGGAGGGGGCAGCGGTCTGGGCCCGGAGCTAGCGGGGCGCAGCAGCAGGCGGCCTGAAGGCAAACGAAGCCCCTCAGCCAGCGGAACCCTCAACCAACAATCCGCCCCAACACCCCCACATATCCCCCTGTTTCATTGACGCCTCCCACCCCCGCCCCGTATCATTCGCCGCCTTCGGAGACGTGACCGAGAGGCCGAAGGTGCTCCCCTGCTAAGGGAGTATGCGGGCAAAACCTGCATCCAGGGTTCGAATCCCTGCGTCTCCGCCAGCAAGGCATGGGCTCGAACGAACCCATGCCTTGCTGGCGAAAAGGCCGTGCAAGAAGCCTGTCGAAGCAGCAATGAAATGCCCAGCACGCAGGGCATCGTAGAGCAGTACATCGCGGCCGTAGCTCATCTGGATAGAGTACTTGGCTACGAACCAAGGGGTAGGGGGTTCGAATCCCTCCGGCCGCGCCAATCGATCAGGGGCTTGCAGACATGCAGGCCTTTGTCGTTTCTGGGACCGCTATGCGAAGTCCCCGGCTCTATGCGCCGTTGACTGCTATTCGCGCTGAGGTACGATTGAGCGAACCGTCCCAAATGGACAAGGTGAGGCATATGGCTTCGAACCTGTACGACGAGATCGTCAAGCTCGACGCAGCGACGCGGTTGCAGCTTGCTCAGGATCTGCTGGACAGTGTCGCCAGCGAGACATTCGCCACCTCGCTCACCCCAGAGCATCGCGCAGAGTTGCAGGCGCGCCTCGCGGCCCACCAAATTCACCCTGACGAGCCTACGTTGACGCTCGCTGAGATCAAGGCAAGAGCTGGCCTCAAATAGTGGCCCTCTCGGTTCGCTACAAGCCACTCGCGGCGACCGAGGTCGAAAACGCGATCCGCTGGTACAGCGATCCCAACGTCAATCAAGGGGCTGGATTCGTCACGGAGCTTGAACGCGCTGAGGCACGCATCGCTTCTCATCCGGAGCTCTATCAACGTGTAGAGGGCGATGTGCGGCGAGCAGTCTTGCGTCGGTTTCCGTACTCGCTGTTCTACATCGTCCAGGGCGATGTGGTGCTGGTCTTGGCTTGCATGCACCATCATCAGAAGCCGCGGTCGCGGAACGATCTTGTTTGACCACCCAACGCGAGAGCCCGCTTCAGGACTTGCATAGGTGGGGAGCCACCGGGAGGGTGAGTTCTTCCCAGAGGGCGCAAGCGTCATAGACGGCTACGAAGCTCGCGACGAATCAGTAGCCCATCTTTAGTTCCTGCGCCTGCTTGGCTAATTCCGCGAGAGCCTGCTTGCTGCGAACGCGGGTACCGTTGCGGTACTCGAGCAGATCCTTGAACTGGATTCGCCGGTGTGTCCCCACTTTGCGGTAGGGCAATTCATTCGACTCCAGCAAGGCGACCAGATGCGGACGCGAGACATTCAGGAAGTCCGCCGCCTGCTGCGTCGTCAATTCTGCGTGGATTGGAACAATCGTCACGGCATTGCCTTCGGCCATTTGGGCGAGGATATCCACGAGCATCCGCAGTGCAGACACTGGGACCTCGATTTCCTGCTTGCCATCGATGACGCGCAGGCGAGCGGCCTTGCCCCGCCCGACGCATGCGGCGAGGAGCCTGCTGCTTTCGCGAGCAATCTCGACCTCCTGCTCTGTGGGTAACGACGGTGGAGGAGGTGGCGTACGGACGGAGGATTTGGTCATGGCGGCACTCTGCAAGAGCGGATTGGTTTGACGGTATTTTAGCAATAAACGAAATAAACGCAATAAACGAAACGCTGCCGAAATGTCTCCAGTTGGGTGTAACGGCTCCCCGGCGCACCAGTGCCGGGCGGTATTGCACGCCCTGCACAGTGCTACCATCCCCGGACTTTCCGAGGGGGCGCATGGGTTCAGAACAAGAAGCGCGGAAATCCATCGATCGACTGCTCGCCGCTGCCGGCTGGGCCGTTCAGGACTTCAAGGCCGCCGACATACACGCCGCCCGTGGCGTCGCCATCCGCGAGTTCGTGCTCGATGCGGGTCAGGGTTTCGCCGACTACTTGCTCTACATCGACGGGAAAGCCGCGGGTGTCATCGAAGCCAAGAAGCAAGGCGCGACGCTCACCGGTGTGGAAATCCAGTCCGCTCGATACGCACAGGGTTTGCCGACAACCCTACCCGCATGGCGCCGGCCACTTCCTTTCGTTTACGAATCCACCGGCGCCGAGACCCATTTCACCAACGGCCTCGACCCTGAACCCAGGGCGCGCAACGTATTCGCTTTCCACCAGCCCGGAATGCTGGCCGAGTGGTTGAAGGAGCTACCGCAAGCGACAGTGCTGACCACCGGCCCGAGCCACGCAGCCAACCAAGCCGCCTTTGCCCCTGCCACCTTCCTCACCCGCCTCCGCGCCATGCCGCCCCTGGCCACCGAATGGGGCGATTTCAAACTCTGGTCCGCCCAGATCCAGGCCATCCGCAACCTTGAAGCCAGCCTGGCGCAGAACAAGCCCCGCGCCCTCATCCAGATGGCCACCGGCAGCGGCAAGACCTTCACCGCCATCAGCTTCATCTACCGGCTGATCAAGTTCGCCGGCGCGCGGCGCGTGCTGTTCCTTGTTGACCGCGGCAACCTGGGCCGGCAGACCAAGAAAGAGTTCGACCAGTACGTCTCGCCCGTCAACAACTACAAGTTCGGCGAGGAGTACATCGTCCAGCATCTCTCCAGCAACCAGCTCGACAAGACCGCGCGCGTCTGCATCTGCACCATCCAGCGCATGTACTCGATGCTCAAGGGCCGCGAGCTGCCGGAAGAAGCAGACGAAGAATCCACCGAGCGCGTCGAAAGCCTGTTCAAGGAACCGGAGCCGATCGACTACAACCCCGCGTTCCCGATCGAGACCTTCGACATCATCGTCACCGACGAAGCGCACCGCAGCATCTACAACCTGTGGCGCCAGGTGCTGGAGTACTTCGACGCCTACCTGATTGGCCTGACCGCCACGCCCAACAAGCAGACCTTCGGCTTCTTCAACCAGAATCTGGTGATGGAGTACGGCCACCCGCAGGCGGTGGCCGACGGCGTGAACGTCAACTACGACGTCTACCGCATCAAGACCGAGGTCACCGACGCCGGTAGCCGGGTGGAAGCCGGCTACTGGCTGCAGGTGCTGGACAAGCCCACCCGCGCCCGGCGCGACTGGCAGCTCGACGACGACTTCGAGTACGCTCCCGAAGAGCTGGACCGTAGCGTGCAGACGCCCGACCAGATCCGCACCATCGCCCGCACATTGCGCGACCGCTGGCAGACCGACCTCTTCCCGCAGCGGCAGGAGCTGCCCAAGACGCTCGTCTTCGCCAAGGACGATAACCACGCCGAGGCCATCGTCGGCATCCTGCGCGAGGAGTGGGGCCGCGGAAACGAGTTCGCGCAGAAGATCACCTACCGCACCACCGGCGACACGCCGGAGAACCTGATCAAGGCCTTCCGCACCAGCTACTACCCGCGCATCGCGGTGACGGTCGACATGATCGCCACCGGCACCGACATCAAGCCGGTGGAGATCGTCGTCTTCATGCGCAGCGTGAAGAGCCGCAGCTTCTTCGAGCAGATGAAGGGCCGCGGCGTGCGCGTGATCAAGGATGATGACCTGCGCGGCGTGAACCCCGGCGAGTACGTGCACAAGGACCGCTTCGTCATCGTCGACTGCGTGGGCGTGTGCGAGCGCGACAAGACCGACAGCCGCCCGATGGACCAGAAGAAGAGCGTGCCTCTGGACGCGCTCCTGCAAGCCGTGAGCCTGGGCAACGTTGAGCCCGAGGTGCTCTCCAGCGTGGCCGTGCGCCTTGCGCGGCTGGATGCCCAGCTCACCGACGTCGAGCGCGCCAAGGTGGTCACGGAGGCCGGCGGCCTGGGTCTGAAGGAACTCTCGCGCGGCATCGTGCAGGCGCTGGATCCGCGCGAGGACCGCTCGCCGCAGGAGGCGGAGGCCGCGCTGCGCAACTCCGTCAAGCCGCTCTCCAACCCCACCCTGCGCACGCTGATCGTCACGCTCAAGCAGCAGAAGGAACTGGTGATCGACACCGTCACGCAAGACCGCGTGCTCGAAGCCGGCTTCTCCGAGGCCGCGCGCGAGCGCGCGCAAGGCATCGTGCAGAGCTTCGAAGCCTTCATCGCCCAGCACCGCGACGAGATCACTGCGCTGCAGATCCTATACAACCGCCCGACCAAGGCGCCGCTAAGGTTCGGAGACCTGAAGGCCCTGGCCGACACGCTGCAGGCCCCTCCGCACCTGTGGACCGAAAGCCAGCTCTGGCAGGCCTACTCCGTGCTGGACGCAGCCAAGGTCAAAGGCGCGAGCCGCCGCCGCATCCTGACCGACCTCGTCTCACTGGTGCGCTACGCGATGCACCAGGAGAACGAGTTGGTGCCGTATCCCGAGAAGGTCATGGCCAACTTCCGGGCGTGGATGGCGCAACAAGAAAGCACTCCCTCCCCCGCATCAGCGGGGGAGGGTCGGGGTGGGGGCCGCTTCACCGACGAGCAGCGCTGGTGGCTGGAGAAGATGGCCGAGCACATCGCCAGCAACCTGGGCATCGAGGCCGAAGACTTCGGCTATGCGCCGTTCGACCAGCGTGGTGGGTTGGGCAGGGTGCATCAGCTCTTTGGGGCGGAGTTGCCGAAGGTGATACATGAGTTGAATCGGGAGTTGGTGGCGTGAGCATGGAGACAGGCGTCCACTACCCGCTGCGACTCGACGCGTTGCCAAGCGGCTGGCGCGCCGGATATGTTGGTGACTTCGCCAAGGAGATCGAGCCGGGCTTCGCGAGCGGTGAACACAACCAGACCGGGTCCGGCGTGGCCCACTTACGTCCGATGAACATCGATCGCGATGGCCGGATGGATCTCTCAGTCACGAAGTTCGTATCGCCGCAGAAAGACCGCCGGCGCATTGCAGTTGGCGATGTTCTGTTCAACAACACCAACAGCCCCGAGCTCGTGGGCAAGACGGCGGCGGTAACTGTTACAGGCGACCTCGCGTTCTCCAATCACATGACGCGGATTCGATTCGCCGACGATGTGCTGCCGAAATTCGGCGCGTTGCAGCTGCACTTTCTCTGGATGCGCGGCTACTTCAAGTACAACTGCGTAAAGCACGTAAACCAGGCCAGCGTGTCGTCAAGAGCGCTGGCGCGAGGTGTTCCGTTCGTCTGGGCCCCGCCGGCTGAACAAGAGCGAATCGTCGCCGAAATCGAAAAGCAGTTCTCCCGCCTCGACGAAGCGGTAGACAACCTCAAGCGCGTCAAGGCCAACGCAAAGCGTCTCGCTTCCACCATCTTGGTGGAAGCGGTGGCGGGCAGGCTTGTCCCATCAATGGGTGCTTCATGGCGAACCGTGCAGGTGTGCGAAGCCGGTGAGGTCGTACTGGGTCGGCAACGCGCTCCGCAGTACCTCACAGGCCGTTGGTCGCGAAAGTACTTGCGTGTTGCCAACATCAAAGATGACATCGTCGACTACTCCGACGTGGAGACGATGGACTTCGATGAAGCGCACTTCGCGAAGTACCAGCTCACGCCTGGTGACATTCTGGTCAGCGAGGGGCAGAGCCCCGAACTGCTTGGGCAGAGCGCCATCTTTCGGGGATTCACTGAGCCGCTGTGCTTCCAGAAGACCTTGCACAGGTTTCGGGCACACCCCGGGACAACGACGCCCGAGTTCGCGCAGATCGTGTTTCGGTCGCATCTGCGTTCGGGCGTGTTTCGCCGACTCGGTTCGATCACGACGAACATTGGTCATCTGACGCTGGAGAAGTTCAAGGCTGCACCGTTCCCGCTGCCACCTCTCGACGAACAGCACCGCATCGTCGCTGAGGTCGATCGCCGCCTTTCCATCGTCCGCGAGGTCAAGGCCGAGCTCGATGCGAACCTGAAGCGCGCGCAGGCGCTGCGGCAAGCCGTGCTGGCGCAAGCGTTCTCGGGCGAGGCGCTGAATACCAAGATGACACCCCGCTCGCGCACGACCGCAATGGCAAACGCTGCATAGACAAGTAACAGGGAGCGCCAAATGGCCGGCACCACCTTCCAAACCAACCCGTACGACTTGCACAAGCTGCTGGAGGACTGCCACCGTGGGGTCCTGCAATTGCCCGACTTCCAACGCAGCTGGGTTTGGGACGAGGACCGCATAAAGAGCCTGATCGCATCTGTCTCGCGCGCCTTCCCCGTCGGCGCGCTGATGACGCTGGACAGCGGCGGCCAAGTCAACTTCAAGCCTCGCCCAGTCGAGGGTGCCCCGGAGGAAGCTAAACAGGCATCGCCGCAATCGCTCTTACTGGACGGGCAGCAGCGCATGACCTCGCTCTACCAAGTCACGCTACGCGGTAAGGTGGTGGAGACAGTCACGCCCAAGAATAAGAAGGTCAAGCGGTGGTTCTACATCGACATCCGCAAGGCGCTGGACGAGTCCGTCGACCGCGAAGAGTCCATCGTCGGCGTGCCCGAGGACCGGGTGATCCGCACGGATTTCGGGCGCGAGGTGGTGACGGACCTCTCATCGCCCGAAAGGGAGTACGCCGCCCTGATGTGCCCGGTTTCGCAGGTGTTTGACTGGGACCGCTGGCAAGACGGCTTCGACAAACACTGGCGGGGCGACGAGCACGAGGCCGTGCGCGAGACGTTCCGCACCTTCAAGCGCCAGGTGCTCGAGAACTTCAAGTACTACCGCGTGCCGGTGATCTCGCTCGACCGCTCGACCTCGAAGGAGGCGGTCTGTGTCGTCTTCGAGAAGGTCAACACCGGTGGCAAGCCGCTCGACGCCTTCGAGTTGGTGACGGCCATGTACGCGGCCGACGGCCACGAACTGCGCAAGGACTGGTACGGTGATGATTCCACGAAAGGGCGCCACCGCCGCTTCGTGGACACGCTGCGGCCTGCGGACTCGGAGGCGGGGATCATTGCCGGTGTCGGCAACACCGACTTCCTTCAGGCCGTCTCGCTCTTCTACACGCGCGAACGGCGTCGCGAGGCCGAGCAGGCGGGCAAGCAGGGCAAGGAGCTGCCGGCCGTTACCGGCAACCGGCAGGCGCTGCTAAACCTTCCGCTTGCGGCGTACAAGCAATACGAGAAGCAGGTCGAGCGGGGCTTCATGCAGGCCGGGAAGTTCCTGCACATGCTGCACATCTACCGCATCTTCGACCTGCCGTACCAGTCGCAAATCGTGCCGCTAGCGGCTGTCATTGCCGACATCGGCGACGCCTGGGAACACGATGCGCACCGGGCCAAGCTCGTGCGCTGGTACTGGAACGGCGTGTTCGGCGAGCTTTACGGCTCAGCGGTGGAGTCACGTATCGCGCGCGACTTCATAGAAGTGCCGGCATGGCTGAAGGGTGGCCCGGAGGCCTCGACGGTGAGCGAGACCATTTTCCGCGCCGACCGCTTGAAGACGATGCGCATGCGGCTTTCGGCGGCCTACAAGGGCGTCAACGCGCTGTTGATGAAGGAGGGTGCACAGGACTTCCGCTCCGGGCAGAAGTTCGACCACACGGTGTTCTTCGGCGAGAACGTCGACATCCACCACATCTTCCCGCAGGACTGGTGCAAGAAGGAAGGCATCAAGCCGGCGGTGTACGACTCGATCATCAACAAGACGCCGCTGTCGTTTCGCACAAACCGCATCATTGGTGGTGTGGCGCCGTCCGAGTACCTGGCGAAGCTGGAAAAGGGCGACAGCGCGACGCCGGCCATCGATCCGGCGAGGCTGGACGGTTTTCTGCGCTCGCATCTCATCGACCCGGATACCCTGCGACGCAATCAGTTTGATGCCTTCATGGCCGATCGGCAGAAGCAGTTGCTGCGCTTGATCGAGCAGGCGACTGGCAAGCGTGCGTATGCCGGCGAGGTGGCCGAAGAGGGCGAGGATCTCCAGGGTGACGAGGACTCAGTCGAGGCCGAGATGACGATTGGCAAATGAACAGCGCTTCCCTGATTCAGAAACTCTGGAACTACTGCAACGTCCTGCGCGACGACGGCATGAGCTATGGCGACTACGTCGAGCAGCTCACATACCTGCTGTTCCTCAAAATGGCCGACGAGCGCAGCCGCCCGCCGTACCACCAGCCGAGCCTCATTCCCGCGCCCCAAGCCTGGCCCGCGTTGCTCGCCAAGGACGGCGATGACCTGTTCGACCACTACCGCCACACGCTGGAAGCGCTGGGCAAGCAGCCCGGCACGCTGGCGCTGATCTTCGGCAAGGCGCAGAACAAGTTTCAAGACCCGGCCAAGCTGCGGCGCGTCATTGTCGACCTGATCGACGCCGAGGACTGGTCGTCGATGGGCGCCGACGTGAAGGGCGACGCCTACGAAGGGCTGCTGGAGAAGAACGCGCAGGACACAAAGAGCGGGGCCGGCCAGTACTTCACGCCGCGCGCGCTGATCCAGGCGATGGTGGACTGCATCGCACCGCGTCCCTGCGAGACGGTCTGCGACCCGGCCTGCGGCACCGGCGGCTTTCTCTTCACCGCGCACCAGTACCTCACTCAACACAACCCCAACCTCACCCGTGACGAGAAGCGCCACCTCAAGGAAGGCGCCTTCCGCGGCTGGGAGCTTGTCCAGGCTACCGCGCGCGTGTGCGCGATGAACCTGATGCTGCACGGAATCGGCTCGGAGACGAGCGTGCCGGTCAAGGTGACCGATGCGCTGGCGGCGGACCCCGGCGAGCGCTTCGACGTGGTGCTCGCCAACCCGCCGTTCGGCAAGAAGAGCAGCACGATGATCGTTGGCGAGGACGGCAAAACCTCCACCGAGAAAGACATCGTCGAGCGCGACGACTTCTGGGCCACCACCAGCAACAAGCAGCTCAACTTCGTGCAGCACATCAAGACGCTGCTCAAGACCCACGGCCGCGCTGCGGTGGTGGTGCCCGACAACGTGCTGTTCGAAGGCGGCGCCGGCGAGACCATCCGCCGCAAGCTGATGCACGAGTGCGACGTGCACACTCTGCTGCGCCTGCCCACCGGCCTGTTCTACGCGCAGGGCGTGAAGGCCAACGTGATCTTCTTCGACATGAAGCCGGCTAGCGAGACACCTTGGACGAAGAAGCTCTGGATCTACGACCTGCGCACCAACAAGCACTTCACGCTGAAGACCAGCCCCATGAAGCGCGAGGATCTGGAGGAGTTTGTCCGCCTCTACAACCCCGCTAATCGCTATGACCGCAAGCCCACCTGGAGCGCCGACCTGCCCGACGGTCGCTGGCGTGTCTATGAGTATGACGAGCTGATCGCCCGCGACAAGGCGAGTCTGGACATTTTCTGGCTCAAGGATGACTCGCTCGCGGATTCGGACAACCTACCGCCGCCCGAGATCATCGCCCAGGAGATCGTCGATGACCTGGAGGCGGCGTTGGAGCAGTTCAGGCTGATTGCCGACGACCTGCGCGTGAAGGCATCCGACGTCGAGTCGGGCGTCTGAGCGGGGTAGCGCGCTGAATGGACTGAAGTCGTGCGTTACTGGTGGGTGAACCAGAAGCAGACCTATCGTCACGAGGTGCCGGGAAATTACCTTTGGTCGCCGAAGTTGAAGAAGAATGGCGCGAAGAACCCCTACTACGACTTCATGCGAGAGGTCGCGCCGGACGATGTCGTCTTCTCGTTCGCTGATACCTTCATTCGAGCGATCGGAATCGCGGCCTCTCACGCCTATGAAGCGCCTAAGCCTCTCGAATTCGGCAACGCAGGCGCCCATTGGGATGTCATCGGGTGGCGGGTGGATGTGCGCTTCACGGAGCTTCGAAATTCGGTGAGACCCGTGGAACACATGGCGGCATTGGCGCCGTACCTGCCTACTAAGTACGCGCCGCTCCAGGCCGACGGGAAAGGCTTGCAGAACCTCTACCTGACCCGGATCCCCGAGACCATGGCGGCCGCACTGGCTGATCTGGTGGGTGCAGAGGCCAGGGTAATCATTCGCAGCTACCAGGCGCGCGATGAAGTGCGCCTACAGCCGGCCATCGGCCTGGTCGAGTGGGAGGAGCATGCCCTCCAGGCCATCCAGACCGACGCACGGGTGCCCGAGACGGAGAAGCAGGCGATCGTAATAGCTCGCCGGGGACAAGGTCTGTTCAAGGAGCGGGTGATGCGGCTGGAGCGCAGATGTCGCATCACCGGGGTCGACCAGCCCGAGCACCTGCGGGCCAGCCACTGCAAGCCCTGGCGCGACTCCGACAACACCGAGCGACTCGATGGCGAGAACGGACTCTTGCTAACCCCCAATGCCGATCATCTGTTCGACCGGGGTTTCATCGGATTCGACGACAACGGTGACGTTCTAATCTCGCCGGTGGCCCATAGGGAATCCCTGGCGCGAATGGGTCTCGACCCCGATCGCCCGCGCAACGTCGGCCGATTTGCAGAGGGGCAGAGGCGTTACCTTGAGTTTCATCGCGAGAATGTTCTACTGCGATCCCGCTTTCTGGAGGTGGAGTGAATTGATCGAAAGCGGGGAACGGGACGGACTGGCTCAAGGACGAGTCGCTGGCCGAGTCGGATAACCTGCCGCCGCCGGAGGTGATCGCGCAGGAGATCGTGGAGGATCGTGAGGCGGCGTTGGAGCAGTTTCGGTTGATTGCGGAGGATTTGAATGGCGGTGCCACTTCAAATTAGGCCGGCGTGAGGTGACTGAGGGTCCATTCGACTCTTAGGTTCTGGTTCGTTTTTCTGACAAAATGTTCTGCTTGGCTGGACATTCTTGGAAAGAACTTGCCCATGATGGACTTCATCTAGGTGTCTAGTATGGCTGGACAAATTGAAGGATCTGCAAACCCATCCACGCTAGGTCAGCTGCAAACCGACCTTCCTGCAGGTCTGCTGGCGTCTGCTGCCTGGCTTGACACCCGCGGGTACTACCCACAGTTGCTCAGTCAGTACGTCGCAAGCGCAACGCCAAGGGCACGCGTGGTTCGCACACCTCGACCCCCAATCCAAACCGCAAGATAGTCGGATAGATGCGGCGTGTCGAATCCGGGTCCCTCTTCTAAAGCGGAAGCTAATTCAAGTGAGCCGCGCACGCATGGAGTGAAGGCACTCTCCTTTGCTCCTCGTTGCCTGTCGATCGATCTTGAAGTCGGCGTCGATGACGCACGTATCTACCGCTTTGCCGCTATCCGCGGTGACACGAACACATCGCTCGTCTACTCGGGCGGTGATCTGTCGAAGGCGCTCGACGAACTGGACAAGCTTGCCGACGGCGCCGCTTTTCTCCTCGGCCACAACCTCGTCGCCTTCGATCTGCCTCATTTGACCGCGGCCCGGCCAGATCTACGCCTGCTCAAGATGCCGGCAGTCGACACGCTGCGCATCAATCCGCTGGCGTTTCCGCGCAACCCGTACCACCATTTGGTCAAGCACTACCAAGACGGCCAGTTAAGGCGCGTGCAGCTGAACAACCCGCTGCTCGATGCGCAGCTCACACTGGAACTGTTTCGCGACCAGAGCGAGGCGCTGGCTAGTGCTCAAGAGGCGAATCCGGATCTTGTGCTCGCCTGGCATTGGCTGACAACGGTCGGAGCCGAGCGCTCCGGTTTGAATGCGTTCTTCCCGACGCTGCGCAAGAAGTTGCGACCCAACGATGATGAGGCGCGCGCTGCGATCGAGCGCCTGCTGCAGGGCCGCGCCTGCGTGACCCATGGGCGGGCGATCGTGGCCGATGCGCAGCAGCACGCGTGGAGTCTGGCCTATGCACTGGCCTGGCTATCGGTGGCTGGAGGCAACTCGGTGATGCCGCCTTGGGTGCGGCACCAGTTCCCCGATGCCGGTCAAGTCGTGCGGCGCCTGCGCAACGAAGCCTGCACGGACCCCGCCTGTGACTGGTGCCGAGACAGGCACGACGCGCGCCGAGAGTTGGCCCGTTGGTTCGGTTTCAGTGAGTTCCGACCGGAGCCCGCGGACGAAACCGGCCGGCCGCTGCAGGAGGTCATCGTCGAGGCGGCAATGAGCGGGCGTCACGCGCTTGCGATCCTGCCGACCGGCACTGGCAAATCACTCTGCTACCAGATTCCCGCTCTCTCCCGCTACGACAAGACTGGCGCGCTGACGATCGTGATCTCGCCGCTGGTTGCGCTGATGGCCGACCAGATTGCCGGGATGGAGGCCCGCGGTGTCAGTTGCTGTGCGGCCTTGAATGGCCTGCTCTCGATGCCCGAGCGCGCCGACGTTCTCGACCGCGTACGCATGGGGGGTGTTGGCATTTTGCTGGTCTCACCCGAGCAGTTGCGCGGCCGAGCCCTGCGCAACGCGATCGCGCAGCGCGAGATCGGTGCCTGGGTGCTCGACGAGGCTCACTGTCTGTCCAAGTGGGGCCACGACTTTCGGCCTGACTACCGTTATGTCGGCCGTTTCATCCGCAGAAATGCGGGTGAGGGCGCTGTGCCGCCGGTGCTGTGCCTGACCGCCACCGCCAAGCCGGATGTCGTGATCGACATCGTCGGTCACTTTAGGGAGCGGCTGGGCATCGAGCTGGCGGTTTGCGACGGCGGCGCGCAGCGCACGAACCTTGACTTCGCGGTCGTACCGACCAGTGCCGGCGAGAAGTTTGCGCACATCCATCAGGTGCTGATGTCCGACCTGCCACCAGCGATGGCCGGCGGGGCGATCGTCTACTGCGCCTCGCGCCGCAAGACGGAGGACATCGCCGAGTTCCTCGCTGCCAAAGGGTTGGCAACCGGATGCTTCCATGCAGGGCTGACCCCAGAGCGCCGGAAGGAGGTGCAGCAGGCGTTCATCCGCGGCGAGCTGCGCGTCATCGTTGCGACTAACGCCTTCGGCATGGGCATCGACAAGCCGGATGTGCGTTTGGTGGTGCACGCGGACATTCCCGGCTCGCTGGAAAACTACCTGCAGGAGGCTGGCCGCGCCGGCCGCGACCGGCAGGCGTCGCGCTGCGTGCTCTTGTACACGCCGGAGGACGTCGAGCGGCAGTTCGGCATGTCGGCGCGGTCGCGCCTGACACAGCCAGAGATCCAGTCGATCTTGCGTGCGCTGCGCCGGCTGGACTCCAAGAAGCGCATGGGCGGCGATGTGATTGCCACCGCCGGCGAGATCCTCGCGGAGGATGAGGACGGCCGCTTTCAGCGTGATTCCGCGACCGACGACACGCGCGTGCGCACGGCCGTGTCTTGGCTGGAAGAAGCGTCGCTGCTGGCTCGTGAGGACAACCAGGTACAAGTGTTCCCGTCATCGCTGCGAGTGAATTCGCTGGATGAGGCGCACGCCAAACTGGACAAGGTGCAGCTTACCGAGACCTATCGCCAACAGCTGCTGGACATTGTCAATGTGCTGATTTCCGCCCCGCCGACCGACGGTATCTCGACTGATGAGTTGATGGGCGTTTCCGGCCTCAACTCGGAGGGCGTGCGCAAGGCGCTGCATGATCTTGAGGCCCTCGGTATCGCGACCAACGACACGGCGCTCACCGCGTTCGTTCACGTTGGGGTCGAGCACTCGTCGAAAAAGCGTTTCGATGAGGCGATTGCGCTGGAAGTCGCGCTGATTGAGCGAATGCGGCAGACCGCAGCTGATCTTTTGCCCGGCGAAACAACGCTGCTGCACTTGCGCCATGCCACGCAGCAGCTGAAGGACGACGGACATGCGCACGCGCTCCCCGAGATGCTGCTGCGCATCGTCAGAAGCCTGGCCAACGACGGCCGTGGCGAGGAGGGCGGCGGCGGAAGCTTGAGCCTGCGCCGTCTCGATCCTGAGTCAGTGCAGGTTACGTTGCAGCGCCCATGGCGTGACCTGGCGAAGACGGCCAGGCTACGACGGGCAGGAGCGATGCGGTTGCTCGAACACCTGCTGGCCTGCCTGCCGCAAGGGCAGCGCGGCACCGACTTGTTGGCCGAAACGACGCTCGGCAAGCTGCTCGCCACCCTGCAGGACGACCTCGCACTGAAGGCCGAAGTGCGCGAGCTGAGCAAGCTCCTCGATCGCGCGTTGCTGTGGTTGCATGAGCAGGAGGTGATTCGTCTGAACAAGGGCCTGGCGGTGTTTCGGCCGGCGATGACGATACGCCTGGCGCCTGAGAGGCGCTCGTTCGTGAAGGCCGATTTCCAGCCGCTCAGACTGCACTACGACGAGCAGGTCGTCCAAATCCACGTGATGGCCGAGTACGCCCACCGAGGCCTGAAGGCAATTGCCGAGGCCTTGCAGCTGGCACTCGATTACTTTGCGCTGAAGCAGCACGAGTTCGTGAGGCGCTGGCTGCCGGACCGTGAGAAAGAGCTCAAGCGGCAAACGACCCCGGCGTCGTGGCAACAGATTGTAGAGGTGCTGAACAACCCGCAGCAGCAGCGCATCGTGACCGACGATCGCGACCAGACGAGCGTGCTGGTGCTGGCAGGGCCAGGTTCCGGGAAAACACGAGTACTCGTTCACCGCATCGCCTATCTGGTTCGTGTGCGGCGCGAAAACCCGCGCGGCATCTTGGCGCTCGCCTACAACCGCCACGCGGCGGTGGACATCCGCCGCCGGCTGGCCGACTTGATTGGCGAAGACGCCAAAGGCGTGACGGTAATGACCTGTCATGCGCTGGCGATGCGGCTGGCTGGCGTGACCTTTGTCGACCGAGCGACTCAAGTCAGCGACGACGTGTTCAAGGCCGTGTTGACCGAGGCAGTTGCACTGCTCAATGGGCGCGGCCTACCGCCTAAAGAGGCCGACGAGCAGCGCGAACGGTTGCTTGGCGGGTTCCGCTGGATCCTGGTCGACGAGTACCAGGACATCGGACCAGAGCAGTACGAACTGATCTCGGCATTGGCCGGCCGCACGCGGCAGGACGAGGAGGCGAAGCTAAGCCTGTTCGCGGTTGGCGACGACGACCAGAACATCTACGCGTTCAACGGTGCCTCGGTCGAGTTCATTCGTCGCTTTGCCGAAGACTACGCGGCGAAGCCCGTCTTCCTGATCGAAAACTACCGCTCGACGGCGCATATCATCGTTGCCGCCAATACTGTGATCGGGCCAGCTGCCGACCGCCTCAAGCACGAGCACCCGATCACGATCGACCGAGCGCGCAGCAGGACGAAGCCCGGCGATCGATGGGAAGAACTCGATCCAGTGACCAGGGGACGGGTGCAACTGCTGCCGGCCGGCCGCGACCGTCTGACGCAAGCCGTAGCTGTGATGGCCGAGATGCGTCGCCTTGCTGCGCTCGATCAGCAGTGGTCTTGGAGCCGGGCGGCGGTGATTGCGCGTGAGTGGCAGTACCTGGAACCGGTGCGCAGTTACTGCGAGCTGAGCAGCATTCCAGTGCAGATGGCCGACGAGTCGCCGCCGCACTTCTGGCGGCTACGCGAGACGCAGCAGCTGCTCGATTGGGTGCGGGCTGGTGAGACGCGGCTCGTCAGTGCAGGTAGCCTGAGTGCGTGGCTGGATGAAGGCCGCAGTGGCGCTTGGTGGGACCTCTTGCGCGAGGCGGTGGCCGAGTACTCAACGGAGACGGGTGGCGCCGAGCTGCCGACCGAGCACTTCGTTGAATGGCTGGCCGAGTGGGGGCGCGAAGTCAGGCGTCGGCAGAACGGCTTGCTTCTATTGACCGCACACCGCGCCAAGGGCCTCGAATTCGATCATGTGGTGGTGCTCGACGGTGGCTGGGACCGTGTCGGACGCAACGAAGATCGTGATGCGCCGCGCCGGCTCTTCTACGTCGCAATGACCCGAGCGCGACAGTCGCTCGCCTTGGCTACGATGGATCGAGCACATCCGCTGCTGTTGGAACTTAAGGAGCAGCCGAGCGTGCTGGGTCGCAGGGCTGCCGAAGTGCCGGCGCCGGCGCCGGAACTGGCGCGACAGTATGTTCGCGCCACCCTGCGCGACGTCGACCTGGGTTTTGCCGGGCGATTTGCCGCTACCCATCGGGTTCACAAGGCGATCGCTGCGCTTTCCGAAGGAGACGTGCTGAAATTTGTCCGGTCAGATGACCGCTTCGAACTCGTCGATGACAGCGGCACTTGCGTTGGCCGACTTGCGCGTTCGTTCACGCCACCGAAGGATGCGACTTGCGTGCGGGTTCGGGTGGCGGCAATCGTGCGGCGCCTCCGAGAGGACTCTGAGCCAGAGTATCAGGAGCAGCTTCGATGTGAGCAGTGGGAGGTTGTCGTGCCAGAGCTAGTGTTTGAACCGATAGGGCGAAGCGGTCTCTGAGAAGGCACGTAGTCGAGTGCCGCGAGCGAGATCTGATGGGGCGGCGGTCTCCAACTCCAGGCCGGTCGTTCCGCGAGCCGCCCGAGAGAGACTGTACGGCCCGCACGCCAACTGCGACCGCGAAGCCCCACGTCTGGTATGAAGTTGAGTGCGCGCCAAGCCTTGCGCCGTCACAACGCCGGAGCTAGAGTCCTCCTCGCGTCTGCGCACAACGTGGGGGGCTACGATGAGCATCTCTCGATTGTTGGCATGGGGCTTTGCCGCATTTCTGCCAATGGCACAGGCGGCACCGCCGTTCAATCCGCTGGACCCGTCGCTGCCGCTGACCACTCATGCGCGCGTCCAATGCCTCCTATTCGACGCCGTGGTCGCGACGGGTGACGCGCAGGTGCAATGTTCGGAAGGCAGCATCACCGCGACACGCGCGGGCAGCACCGGGTTGGCAAGCGCCAATTTGCACACTGGTGAACTGCGGGCCACGGCCATCTCGCAGACCCAATCGCAGTCCGCCGGCCTGTTACCCGGTGTCGGCTGGGCGGAGGCGTCGCTTTACGACACGTTGACCGTTGTCGGGCCTGTGACGTCAGCCTTCCGGGTGAATCTGTCGATGACTGTCGGCGGCTTCTATTCGGCCAGCAATGTCGATCCGCGGCCCGTGGACACCTTCGTGACGGCGAGCTTGGTCACGCTCTCTACCGACAACGGATTCCTGGAAGACTCTGCGGGCATTCGTATCGAGCTGCAGAGCACGCAAGTGCCCGGCGAGCCGGTCACTGCTTTTCGGGACAGCGAGTTCGGCGACGTCACGACGAATGGAGTTGTTCCGCCCGGCAATCCAACATCCCTTGAGTTCGATGGGTCGGACATGCGCTTCACGTTGACGAGCAGTTTCGACATTACGCCGTTGAAGCCCAGCTTTGCGTTTTCGGCGCGCCTGCTGGTGGGTAACTTCTCATCGTTCCTGGCGGACAGCATTTCCACTCGCGACACGGTTCTCGATTTCGGCCAGACGGCCAGACTGTCGATCAGTGCGCCGCCGGGAGTCACCTTCATTTCGGAATCGGGCGCCTTCCTCCAACCGGTGCCGGAACCCTCCACCGTGGCGCTGTCGACGATCGGCCTTGCCATGCTGATGGCCGCCGCGGCAAGGCAGCGCGCCGTCGGCAAGCGGCGATCTCGCCTCGTGCGCCCGTAGCGTCGGGCGTCCTCGATTTCATTCCGTCGTTCGGCGGCGCAGGCGGGAAGAGTCGGACGAAACGAACTGCGGTCGCCTGACGCAGGTTGCGTCGGCACTCAGCTGGCACTTCTCATGGCGGAGCGAACCGGGCCTGCACGCCGCGGTGCCTGCTGGAGAAGTGGCGTCTGTGGCAAAACCTTGACATTTATGCCTAACTGCCTAGTATTTGCCACATGCCAGCCACCACGGACCGGGAACGAACCCTCAGGCTCGCGCGCCGTGCGCGCGGGGTAACGCCGCGCGAGCTGGCTGAACAGGGTATCCACCGCCAGATCCTGACGCGGCTGGTGGCGCAAGGGCAGATCGAGCGTGTAGCACGCGGGATGTACCGCCTGCCGGAGCAGCCGATCACTGAGAACCATGGGCTCGCCATAGCTACGGCTGCGGTCCCACAGGGCGTGATCTGCCTGCTGTCCGCGCTTCAGTTCCACGGCATCGGCACGCAGCTCCCCTCTGAAGTATGGATGGCGCTCGACCGCCGCGCCTGGCGGCCGAGCCTGACTTACCCCCCACTGAGGATCGTCCGCTACACGGGAGAGGCGCTGAGCGCAGGGGTCCAGACCCACCGGATGGAAGGCCGCGCGGTGAAGGTCTACGGGCCTGCGAAGACCGTGGCGGACTGCTTCAAGTACCGCAACAAGATCGGGCTCGACGTAGCACTGGAAGCACTGCGCGAGGGCTGGCGGGCGCGGCTCTTCACGATGGACGAGCTGGGCCACTACGCGGCCATCTGCCGCGTGCAGCGGGTGATGCAGCCTTACCTCGAGGCGCTCGTGGCGTGAGCCTCGAGCGCTTGTTCTCAAGGGGGCGTTCCTGCTGATCGCCTGCCTGGGCGAAACGCTGCGCCCGAAGTAAGGCAACTTCGTGTGCGGGCAGCTACTCAGGCACCGCCAACCCCTGGCACTGCACCCGGTACTCGATCTCCGGCGAAACCCACTCCCGCCACTGCTTGTGCGAAATGTTCCGCGTGAGCTTCGAACACAGCAGCTCGGCCCACATCGTCGGCCCGGGCCACAGAAGCACGGAGCCTGTACTCGTCAGGCCGACGAGTGATCCCTCCTGGTTGAACGTCACTTCGAAGACGGGGCCTCCTCGTGCGGGAAGCGGCAGGCTCCCGATGGAACGCCCGCTGTGTGCATTCCACAGCCGCAAGCCCTCATCGCTGCTGACGGCAATACACGAACCGTCGGGGCTCACCGCCAGGCTCCAGATTTGAGCGGCGCTGAATGACAGACTCAATGCTGGACGCTGCTGTTCCGTGACCGGCACGCCACTCTTGATGCGAGCGTTCGTATTCCACAGATGTACGGTGCCGGAGTCATCCCCCGAGACGATCTGCGCGCCGTCCGGGCTGAAAGCCACCACGTTCACATTGGCGTGCAACATGACGGGTGCGTCCAGCGGCTGGTAGGTGTCCGCGTTCCACAGTCGGACGGTGCCGTCCGTACCGGCCGAGACGATTCTCGTACCGTCTGCGCTGTACGTCGCGTGCCGCACGCCGCCCTTGTGTCCTTCGAGCGGTTTCCCGATCGGCTTGCCGGTGTTCGCATCCCGGATCTGCAGCCTGCCGTCGGCAGACGCGTGATCACCCGGGGTATCTCCTTGTTGCTCGTATGACACATAACGCAAACCGTCCAACCTGAAAGAGGCGCCGTTGAAATAGCGGTGTGGTTCAGCTTTGACGGGCTCGCCAATGACGTTGCCGGTCTCCGTGTTCCACAGTCGCATGACCGTGCCCGAACTGAGAGACGCCGCGTCCGGACCCGAAGCAGGCTTGCTGGTGGAGACCATGCGCGAGCCGTCGGGGCTGAGTGCCACGAGGCTGTCGCCGCTTGCCAGCTCGCCGTCCAGAGCGCGGATCAATTGTCCGCGCTGTGTACTGCGCAGCTCCACCTTGCCATCGTCGCGACGAAGGGCCACGAGCGCACCGGTGGCGCTGAATACGGCGTCTGGCTCTTGCTTGTTGCCTGCGCTCAGCACGGTGAGCATCGAATGACCGCCGACTGCATCCCACAGCCGCAATCTTCCGTGCTCGTCACCCGAGGCGACGCGTGCGCCATCCCTGCTGAAGGCGACTCGTGTTTGGGATTCCCTGGCCCCGGTCGGCAGTGTGCCGATCGGCTTGCGGGTGGTCGCATCCCATATCTGTACGGCGCCTTCTTCCGTTCCTGCCAGGATGCGCGTTCCGTCGGCACTGAAGGCGACGGTGGCGATGTTGCCAGGCGGCTTCCCTTCGAGGGCTCTTCGCTGGCCGGTTCGTGCATTCCAGAGCCACACCCCCTGTTCCTTTGTGCCGGCAACGATGATCGAGCCGTCGGGGCTCGATGGACTGAACGCCACGCTCACGACATCACCGTTGCCTTTCAGGACATCGCGCATGTCGAGGCGGCTGATCACTCGACGGGTCTTCGCGTTCCATAAGCGGACCGTCGGGTCGTTACCGGCGGCAACGATGCGCGAGCCATCGTTGCTGAACGCCAGGCCGGAGTAGACGTAGCCTTCCTGTTCCATCAACGGCTCGCCGTCCTGCTTTCCGGTCTTCGCATCCCAGAGTTTCAGCGTCCAGTCCCACCCACTGGACGCGATGCGCGCGCCGTCCGGACTGATCGCCACGGTCTGCACGCCAAGCTCCGACCACCCCGGTGCCTCGTTCTTGTGTGCTTTGAACGGCTCGCCGATCGGCTCGCGGCTGTTCACGTTCCACAGTTGTAGCGTGCCGTCTTCGCTACCGGAAACGATGGTCTTGCCATCTGCGCTGACCGCCACGGTCGAGATGCCGTCCTGCTTACCCTCGAGTGGCGCCCCGATCGGTTGCAGATCGGTCGCATTCCAGAACTGAAGCGTACCGTCGCGCCTTCCCGTCGCGATGATTGTTCCGTCGTGGCTGAACGCCATGGAACCGATGGCCAGGCCGGTGTTGACGACCTTGCTCAACTGCGGCACGGCCTTGAGAGTGGACAACATCGCCGCGTCCACCTCCGCAGTCGGGCCCGCCAGGGCGAGGGCGATCAGCACCTGCTGGACGGCTTGCTCATCACCGCCGGCCCGAGCGCCTGTGAGCATGGCCGGTGCCTCGCCAGTCATGCGGAGCGATATGGATCGGCGAAGCTCGGCGCGTGCTCGCTCCGCACTGTCCGTGGCCATCTTGGCCGCGATACCCAACGCGATGGCCAGCGCGGCCAGAACCACGATGACTCCTCGGACCACCCGGCGCCACGACACATTCGAGCGGACCCGGTTCGGCGCGGTCGCCAGGCGTTCGATCAGTGCCGCGCTCGCGATGCCGGTCTCGCAGGCGTCGGCGGCTTCGTCCAGCCAGATCTTGTCCTGGAAGGCCAGCCATTCCTGCGCCGGGCCGGCCAACGTCGGGTCTAGCAGTGCACCGCCGACGCTGATCGGAATCACCGGTCTGTCGGGATGCCGGCGCCGGAACTCCTCGACTTCCTTGCGCACCCAGCGCGGCTCCGCCAGCGTGCCCCGGTTGGCGATGACCACCAGAAGTCTGGAGCTATCCAGGGCCTTGAGCAGCGTACTGTCGAGCTGCTCGCCGGGTGGCGCTTCGTCTTCGCTGAAGAAGACGGTGAAATCGCGCTCGCGCAGGCGGCGCGCGAGGTCGGAGGCATAGCTGAGGCTGCCGCGAGGCGAGGGGCCGAGCGCGAACGAGATGAACAGGTCGTAGCCGAAGAGTCGCGCGGCGAAGTTGCGCGCAGGTGCCGTGCGCTTACTTGACTGCGCCGCCAGGGCCGACACCGCGGCATCCGTCGACTGCTGAGCCATCTCCTCCCTTCCTTCCCGCTGAACCTCGCGGCTTGGGAAAGTCAGTGCCCGGCGAGTGTCAACGGATGACCCTTATGTCGACCATCGGAGCGTTCTACGACCGCTTGCCGGACCGCTTGCGAAGCACCACGCCAAGAATCGCGATCCCCACCAACGCCAGCGCCCCCGTGCCCGGTTCCGGTACGGCGGCGACCGTCATGGACGTCACGATGAATGTCCCTGCCAGGGAGCCCGGGAGCACGGTCTGGTTCAAGCCTGTGACGGGGTCCGTCGTCTTTCTGAGTATGGCGAAAAACAGCAAGTTGTTCGCGTTCGGCCCCGGAGCCAATCCGGCGGTCTCGACGAAGCTGAGATCGCTCAACCAGGAACCGTTCATGGGATCCGTGAGCCGTGTCAGGTAAGCGAAGGTAGAGGCCTGGTTCGGACCATCGTCGACCTCACCGGAGCGAAGTGTATAAAAGCCCTGCCCGTAACCGATTTCGTTGTACACCTCGGCAAAATATTCGAAGGAGTTTGCCCCGGACAGTTGACCGTCGTAGGTGCCGCTCGTCGGTCCGGTCCACTGAATCTGGTAACTCGACGTCACCCAGTTGATCCCGTTGGCACTGACAGGGTTGGTATTGAAGAAGTCGGGTACGCCGTTCACGTCCAGGGTCACGGTTCCGGTCATGCTGAAACCCTGGTTGATTGGCCCGATGCAGCCGTCACCGATCAGCAGTGTGTCCTGATCCAGGACGTAGTCGGAAACACAACCGACGCCGGTGATGTTGAACACCGTCTCGGCAGTGGCCGTCACCGGCACAGCGAGCAGAGCGGCAGCCAGTACCGCGATGGCGGGCAGCCGGGCAGAAGCAGAGTGGGTTCTGGATGATGCGAGTGTGGCGATCATGTACGGTCCCCTGAGGTTCTTGTGTTGGTCGAAGGCTCGTCGTTGCGTTGAATCGGCGATCTGAACGGACCACTGCAGGCTGCAAGCCGGGAAGCAAGATCAAGGCAAGCTTCGTCGAAGCAGTGTACACGGCTGATTTCACGAATCGTCCGGCTTCGCACGCGCGAATCGCGTAAGGAATCCCGACAGCTCACGGACCGCGTGGAAGATCGGGGGTGCGCTAGCGCTGAGGCACTTGCGTCTCGATCCCTGCCTGCAACAGCGCGACATTGCGCTCGAGGTGGGCCAGCACTTTGTCGAGGTGCATCGGCCAGGATTCGCCAATGCGCGCGACATATCCGTCGCGGCCCTCAGGATCGAAGGTGACGAGCGCCGTCAGGGCGATCGGCAGGTGCTGCGGCACTTCGAGCGCTTCGGTGAAGAGCGGCAGGAACTCTTCGCGCTCGCCGCGCGACACTTGAATGAGGAGGCCAGCCAGGCAGCGAAGTGCGCGCAGGTGCAGATCCTCTCCGCCCGGTAGCAGGATGCCGCGCAGGTCTGCGCGCTGGATGACTCGCGCGATCCCGTGCCGTGCCTTGACCGCACCGATTCGCGCGCAGAGGTAGTGGAGCTCGCCGAGTGGGCCCGGACGAGCCCGCACCCGATATTCGTCTGCCCACCCGTCGGCCAGTCGGGCGCAGGCGTCCGTGAGCTGCGTCCACGCGTAGTCGCGCTCGCGAAGCCATTCCGCGAGATCGATCAGGATGTCGGCGGGATCCTCGTCGCGCCCCAGTTGCGGAAGTTCTCCCACAGAGTCGCGGAACAGGCGCGCACGGACGATGTTGTAGAGGCTCTCGTCATCGAGATCGACGAGGCGCGCAGCGAGTTCTCCCAAGGCAGGGCGGGGCGCGGTCATATCGAAGTCAGGAGGATCGAGTAGTCGATCGCCGGTGGTGACGCGCCGATCTGGCCGACGTGGGCCAGAGACATCGCGACGGCCTTGACCGTGTCGATCGGGAAGTCCCGATGGACGGCCTCGTCGATGCCGGGTCCGCACGTGCCGAGGTCCACCGCGTGGCCCCAGCCGGGGCCACCGGGAGCAGGGCGCTTGCCGAAGATCCAGTTGTCGGCGCCGCCGGCCGCGCCGTCAATGGTGGTCGGCGCACGGAGCGCGAACGGTCCGGCGAGCATCGACTCCGGGTACTCGATCGACACCAGGTGCCCGCGAGCGATGTGAAATAGGCCCAACTGGTCGCGGCAATCATCCGCATTCCCCGGGAGCTGGTCGCCCGGACAGACCCAGACGGGATGATCCGCGCGGCCCATGTGGGAGCCATCCAGATCGCGCCCTTGGATCGTGCCCGTCTGGACGGCAGAAACCAGCGCGGCAAGCCCCATCGTGATGGCGATTCCTGCAGGATGGAGCTGGTACTTGAGCAGGTGGTCGGCGCGCATCACGCGCATCATGTTGCCGCCTGTCGAAGCGATCGGCTGACCAGGAAGGAGGAAGTAACTCTTGCGGGCCGAGTACACTTGGTCCATCACGGCGAGCGGCGCATCGCCCACATTGGGCTGGTACTTCTGCGCAATGTCATGCAGATAGTCGCGCAGGCGGGCGTGATCGATGTCCTGCCGGTCGCAGTCGCGGTCGAAGTTCTTGCGGATGAGCCGCCATGCGTCGTCGATGTCGAAGTCGTCGTACCACCGCCGCAGCATCGCCTGCTCGACGGCGTTGAAGCCGTTCGCCGGGTTCTGGATGTAATTCAGCACCGACATTCGCGATTCCCTCGACCGATAAGTGGGCGTTAGCCTGTTCCCATGTGACTCTAGTAATACCAGAACCCGATCGCAGCCATCACGTTGAAATAGTCCCGCGCGGAATCCACCGTGCCGGTGAGATTCCAGTCGTGTTCGCCGAAGTAGCTGGTGTGGAACAGGCGTACCTCGAAGCCGCCGGTCACATGGGTGCGGCTCGGTACGCCTTCGTAGTTGGACGGCTCGTAGTAGGTTCCGAGTCGGAGGCGCAAGCGGCCCGGCATGACTTCGAGCTCCGTCCCCAGCCGCACGCTGACGGTGTCGCGAGTTCCGACGGATTGTATTTTCTGGGCCAGTACCGATTCCACGCCCACTGCGTTCGTGCTCTTCGCGGTGAAGAGAAGATCCGCGGCCACCAGCCATTTGTGAGAGGGCCAGAACGGCGCCGAGTCGACCGCATACGACATCCCCACTCCAAAGCTCGCGGGCAGGACCACCTGCTGCGGAATGATCAGGCCGTTCACGGTCACCGGGCTGCCGCCCGTGCTGTCGAGCGACTGACTGGAACTGATGGACGAGGTGTAGGCCGCGCCGAGCCGGAAGGGACCGCGTCCCGGGTTCCACACCGCGCCCACGTCCCAACCCGTGCCGGAGAGCTTTCCGAGCGACGTGTCGAATGTTTGCGTGCGCAGCTTGGTCATCGTGGCGCGCAAGCCGACACCGAGGGTCAGTTGGCGGTCCAGGAACTGCCGCCCCAAGGCCACCGAGGTGACGCTCAATACGTACTCGTCGTCACCGCCCGTGCGGCCCTGGAGCGAGATGACTTCGCCGCTGTTGATGATGCCTACCCCCCAGGGGCCGTATTGGCCCATCAATCCGAGGGAACGGATCCGGTGGCTCTTGTAGTTCGGCGGTGACTGGCCGTTGTTGTCGAAGTCGTTGCTTCGCAGGTCGCTCGTGCCGACGGTCCAGTCCCAATCGAACTTCGTGGTGGAACGATCCAGGCGAAACGCCACGCCCGCGGGATTGGAGTTGAGCGACGTGATGCCTTCCGCCAACCCGATGTACGCGCCTCCCAGGGCGACTTGCCGTGCCGAGCCCATGACGGGGCCTTGCCGTACGTCGAGGTTGTAGTTGTTGTCGACGATCGGCGGGCCGTCGATCTCGCCGCGCGCCCCCGAGCAGAACAACAACGCCAGCAGGAAGAGGAGTGACGTCGCGTTCACCGCCCGGAAGTCCGATTCCGGAAGATCAGCGTCGCGGCGGCGTTTGCGCAGCCGCGATGGTCGTGCCTCGCTCAAGCCCTCGCTCGACGCTTTGCCGGAGTGGCGGGGGGTACCTGTCGCTCGGGAGAGGCGTTGATGGTCGACCAGGCACGCGACAACTCGCGCTCGAACTGCGTCAGGTGGCGCCGCATGAGGTTCGAGGCCGCCTGCGGATCCCGTGCGCGAACGGCGCCCAGGATGTCTTCGTGATCCTGATTGCTGCGATCGCGCAGCTCGCGGGTACTGAAGTGCTCTTCGATGCGGCGATGCAGGGTGCCGTCGCGCATGTCCCACAGCATGTTCGTCACCATCACCAGTACCGAATTGCCGCTCGCCTCGGCGAGGCGCACGTGGAACAGACGGTCGGCCGGGTGACGCAGGTCGTAGCGCTGATCGTCCTGTCGAATCATGTCGACGGTCTCCTGCATCGCTTCCATCTGCTCGTTGGTGGCGTTGCGTGCTGCCTCGGCAGCGATGGAGGCTTCGACGAGGCGGCGCGCCTTGACCAGTTCGAAGGGGCCGATCTCGCTCGCCTTGCGTGCGCGCCGGCTCATGACTCGCGAGGCTGCTTCGCGTCGGACGTAGACGCCGGAGCCCATGCGCACGTCGACCAACCCCTCGACTTCCAGGGCGATCAATGCTTCGCGCACCGGCGGCCGCGATACGCCCAGGCGCTGGGCGAGTTCACGTTCGGAAGGAAGACGGGCATTCGGTTCCAGTTCGCCGCTGGCGATCATGGCGGCAATCTGTTCTGCAATCTGTTGATAGATACGGCGCGGTTCGAGAACGGTCAGCGGCATGGACGAATGCGAAATGGTGGGTGCGTAGAGAACAGGTTCGAAGCTTACCACCCGCCCTGGAGGTGGCCCGGTCGACCGGTTGCACAACTGGTAAGGCCAGTTTACCATCGGATCGCCTTGACTCTGGCCGCAACCGGTGGAAGTCGCCTGGTGCTTATTGCAGGCAGCCCGGCGGAGCGAGGAATAACAATTCCCAAATTGGAGGAGACGTGATGAAGAAGAGCCTGCTTGCAGTCACCGGTGCCGCCGTCCTGTTGTTTGCATTCGGCGGTCCGGCCATGGCGGAGAAGAAGACGCTCGCCGTCGTGGTGAAGGGATTGGACAACCCGTTCTTCACTGTTCTGGGGAACGGTTGCGCAAAATGGAACAAGGAGAATCCCACCTCCGAATACACGTGTCTGTACACCGGCCCTGCCTCCAGTGCGGACGAGGCCGGTGAAGTCCAGATCGTCGAAGACCTCATCAACAAGGGTGTGGCCGGCATCGCCATCTCGCCGTCCAACGCTCCGGCCATGGCGAAGATGCTGAAGGCGAAGCAGCCGAAGATGCCCATCATCACCATCGATGCCGATCTCGCCGCGTCCGATCGCGCGTTGCGCCGGACCTACCTCGGGACGAACAATTACGACATGGGCGTGGCGATGGCAAAGCACCTCAAGGGGCTCAATGCCAAGGGCGGCAAGGTCTGCCTGCAGCTTGGCAACGTCGCGGCCGACAACATCAATGCGCGCGCCGCGGGCTTCCGCGACACGATCTCCGGCAAGAAGGGGATCGACCGGCTCAATGGCGAGGGCGGCTGGACCGAGATCAAGGGTTGCCCGCTGTTCACCAACGACCAGATCGATCTCGCCAACCAGCAGATGCAGGACACCTTCACCGCCAACCCCGACCTCGATGCGTTCATTCTGATCGGCGGCTGGGCCCAGTTCGGTCCCCAGGCCTACGCTCAGGTCACCGATCAGGTGATGGCGAAGCTCAAGTCGAAAAAGCTGATCATTATTGCGGGCGACACGCTGCCGCCGCAGTTGGACGCACTCAAGGCCGGGCGAAGCCACGCGCAGATCGGCCAGCGGCCGTTCGAGATGGGCAATCGTGCACCTGCCGTCCTGATCGATCTGATCAACGGCAAGAAGCCGCAGGATCCGCTGTTCACGGGTCTCGACGAGTGCACCCCCGCGAACCTGGGTAAGTGCCCGGCACAGTAACCCGGCGTCGAGCTGCAGCAACCACCGGGGCGCCTCCGCGGCGCCCCTTCTCGTGCTAGCCAAGTGTCCCGGCTGGGAGCATCGTGCCCGGCCGGACAGAACCATGTGCAGGGGTTGGGCGATGGCGCTCTTGCGTCTGAGCGAAGTTTCCAAGCATTTCGGGGCGATCAAGGCGCTGTCGAATGTCTCCCTCACGTTGAGCGAGGGGGAGGTCGTCGGGTTGATGGGTGACAACGGCGCGGGAAAGTCCACGCTGGTCAGGATCATCGCGGGCAATTTCCCGCCTTCCGGCGGCAGGATCGAGATTCAGGGTCGCGAGGTCTCGTTCCAGAAGCCATCGGACGCGCGCAGTGCCGGCATCGAGATCGTCTATCAGGATCTCGCGCTGTGTAACAACCTGTCGGCCGCGGCCAACGTGTACCTCGGGCGCGAACTCATGCGACGCGTGGGACTGTTCCGCGTGCTCGACTACCGGGCGATGTACCAGCGGGCGGCGGAATTGTTCGCGGAGCTCAAGTCCGAGACGAGGCCGCGCGACCTGGTGCATCGAATGTCGGGCGGGCAGCGCCAGGCGGTCGCGATCGCTCGTACGCGACTGAGCGATCCGAAGATCGTGCTCATGGACGAGCCGACGGCCGCCATCAGCGTGAGGCAGGTTGCCGAAGTGCTCAATCTCATCCGCAGGTTGCGCGATCACGGCATCGCGGTGGTGCTGATCAGCCATCGCATGCCGGACGTTTTCGCGGTGGCCGATCGGGTCGTCGTGATGCGGCGTGGCGAGAAGGTGGCCGACAAGGTCATCGCCGGCAGTTCGCCGGAGGAAGTCACCGGCCTCATCACCGGAGCAATCGAATCGGCGTGATCCGCCGCCATCAAGGCAAGCGACAACACCAACATCATGTCTCGCCCCATCGAAGAATTGATCGGCCAGCAGGTGCACGGCTCCTGGATTAACTGGCTGGTCAGCCGCCATGCGTTCTGGGTTTCCGCCGCCGCGGTGCTCGCGTTCATCCTGCTGTCGATTTTCAGCGACGTGTTCGCCACGCAGCAGAATCTCTTCAACGTGACCCGCAACTTCGCCTTCGTCGCGATCATCGCCCTCGGCATGACGGCGGTCATCATCGCCGGCGGCATCGATCTGTCGGTGGGAGCCGTGCTGGTGCTATCCGGCATGGTGATCGGCATGGCCATGAACGCCGGGACCTCGATCTGGCTCGCGATTCCGCTCGCGCTGGGCGCTGCGCTCGCGGTCGGTGCAGTAAACGGGTTCCTGATCGCCTACGTCGGCATCCCGCCGTTCGTCGTCACCCTCGGCATGCTGTCGATCGCGCGCAGTCTCGCGATGGTGCTGTCCAACAACAAGATGGTGTACGAGTTCGGTCCGGACGAGGCGCATCTTCATGCCCTCGGCGGCGGGTCCTTGCAGATGTGGTTCCCGATCCTGGGTACGATTCAAGTACCCAATCCCGTGCTGTTGCTGGTGGTCATGACGCTGGTCACCGGCGCCGCGTTCCGCTGGAGCCGCTGGGGCCGGCACCTGTTCGCCATCGGCGGAAACGAGGTGGCGGCAAACCTGACGGGCATCGCGGTACGGCGGATGAAGTTGAGCGTCTACATGTTCTGCAGCCTGTGCGCCGGGATCGCAGGAATTCTCGAGGTGGGCTGGTTGGGGACGATCACGACCGGGCTCGGTCAGGGCATGGAACTGGGCGTCATCGCCGCCGCGGTGATCGGCGGCGCGAATCTGGCAGGCGGTGTCGGCACCGCGTTCGGCGCAGTCGTGGGTGCGGCGCTGATCGAGCTCATCCGGAACAGTCTCACGCTCCTCGGGATCAGCACGTTCTGGCAGGGCACGTTCGTCGGCAGCTTCATCATCATCGCGGTGCTGTTCGAACGGCTGCGGAGCCGGACATCGGACTGACGACGGGCACGATCACGACTACGCCATGGCGGACAGGAAAGCGAGGAAGAGTTCGAATGAATGACGATTTCGCGGTGTATCCGAGCCTGAAGGGCCGGCAGGTCCTGGTCACCGGCGGTGCGACCGGCATCGGCGAGGGCCTGGTCACCCACTTCTGTCAGCAGGGCTCTCGGGTCGGCTTCGTGGACATCGCGGCGCAAGCAGGCCGGGACCTCGCCGATCGCCTGGCTCGCGAGACCGGCAATCGTCCGACCTTCATCGAATACGACCTGACCGACGTCGGTGGCATCAAGGCCCTGGTGGAAAGCATGGCCGCCGAACTGGGCGGGCTGCGGGTGCTCGTCAACAACGCGGCAAACGACGACCGTCACTCGATCGAGTCGGTGACACCCGAATACTGGGACCAGCGACTCGCAGTGAATCTGCGGCATCAGTTCTTCGCGTCGCAGGCGGCGATCCCGTATCTCAAGGCCGCTGGTGGCGGCTCCATCGTCAACTTCGGGTCTATCAGCTGGAAGACGCGCAGCGGCGGCATGCCTGCGTACACGGCGTCCAAGGCAGCCGTCAACGGGCTGACGCGTGGGTTCGCGCGCGACCTCGGACCGTTCGGCATCCGCGTCAACACCGTGGTTCCCGGTTGGGTGATGACGCAGCGACAGCGGGAGCGGTGGCTGGACGAGGAGGGGAAACTCACGCTGGCGCGCGAACAGTGTTTGCAGGGCGACTTGCTGCCGGCCGATATCGCGCGAATGGTGCTGTTTCTCGCAGCGGACGACAGCCGGATGTGCACCTGCCAGGAGTTCGTCGTCGACGCAGGCTGGGCATGAGTGCCGCCATCGCGTTGCGGTCCGGAGCCATCGAAGCGGTTGTGCTCCCGGAACAGGGCTGCGCGCTCTGCGAGTTCAGCTATCTGCGACCGGGAGGGAAATTTCCGCTCTTGCGGCCGTTCACGCCGAACCCGGACTCACCGGCCGGCACGCCGCCGCATCCGAACGAACTCGCGTGCTATCCGCTGATTCCCTGGTCCAACCGCATCGGGCACGGGACGTTCGATTTCGACGGCACGACGTATCGCGTGGCGTGTACCGACCCGAAGGAGCGCTACCCGTTGCACGGCGATGGATGGAAGCGCCCGTGGCGCGTGATGGAGCGTAGCGACCATGCTGTCACGCTGGAAGTGATCGGCGACATCTCACCGTTCGCCTACCACGGCACGCTGGCGTACCGGCTGGTCGGGTCCGCACTCGAAGTGCAACTTTCGGTGCGCAACACCGGTCCGGTACCGCTGCCGTTCGGCCTCGGCCTGCATCCCTGGTTCGTCCGTACGCCCGACGTACGAATCCATGCTGCGGCAAGCGGCATCCTGACAGTCGCGGAGGACCTGCTTCCCATCGCGCTCGATCCGGTCCCGACCGACCTGGATTTTTCTCGGCCGCGCGGGCTGCCGGACCGGTTGGTCGACAACTCGTTCACGGGCTGGAACGGGCGCGCGCGAATCGCCTGGCCCGGCGCCGACGTGGCGATCGAGATCAGCACGAACCCGGCGCTGCGCTTCTATCAGGTCTACGCGCCACCCGGCCGGGCGTACTTCTGCTTCGAACCGATCAGTCATCCGGCCGATGCCTTCAGTTTTCCGGCGCCGGACGTCCGTCCCGGCCTCGTCGTTCTGGCGCCGGGCGAGACATACGCCATCGGAGTGAGGTTCGGCGTCGTAGTGGGTCCGGCGTAGAGCATCAGGTATGCAGCGATCATCCACTGCCTGCGCGATCGGTCGAAGGGCGCGGCCGTTGCGCCGGGAGTTCCGATCGCCGCCACTCACTGCACCAGAAAATCCACCGCCAGCGCCCCCAGCGACCGCGCCCCCTGCAGCAACCCCGCCTCGTCTATATAGAATCGCGGCGAATGGTTCGACGCCGCCTGCGCCATGTCCTGGTCCTTCGGCGTGATGCCGACGAAGTAGAACAGGCCCGGCACCTGCTGCTGGAAGTAGGAGAAGTCCTCCGCCACCATCACGCGCTGGTTCACGCGCAAGCCGCCTTCGCCGCCGATGCGCTTCAGGGTCGGCAGCATCTTCTCAGTGAGCGCAGGGTCGTTCACCGTGACGGGGACAGCCTTGTCGATCTTTACTTCGGCGCGCGCGTGGTTGGCTTCGGCAATGGATTCCGCGATGTGCTTGATCCGCGCATGGATGTCCTGGCGCATGTCTTCGTCGAAGCTGCGGATCGTGCCGCTCATCTCGACCTGGTCGGGAATGATGTTCTTGCGCGTCCCGCCATGGATGGTGGCGACGGTGACGACGGCCGGCTCCTTGGAGACGTCGATCTGCCGTGAGACCACGTTCTGCAATCCGCCGAGGATCTGCGCCGAAGTGATCACCGGATCGATGCCCGACCACGGCCACGCGCCATGGGTCTGCTTGCCCTTCACGGTGATGTAGAGCCAGTCCGCGCTGGCCATCAGCGGGCCGGATCGGTAGCCGATCATGCCGGCGGGCATGCCGGCGATCACGTGCAGGCCGAAGATCGCATCGGGTTTCGGGTTCTCCAGCGCACCGTCCTTGATCACCAGCGGCGCGCCGCCTTCCTCGCCGGGCGGCGGGCCTTCCTCGGCGGGCTGGAAGATGAACTTCACGCTGCCCGGCAACTGGTCGCGCACGCTCGCCAGCACTTCCGCCACGCCCATCAGGATGGCCATGTGCGCGTCGTGTCCGCAGGCGTGCATGACACCGACCTGCTGGCCGATGTATTCGGTCTTCACCGTGGACTTGAAGGGGACGTCGACTTCCTCCACCACCGGCAACGCATCCATATCGGCCCGCAGGGCGACGACGCGCCCCGGCTTGCCGCCCTTGAGTAGTCCGACCACGCCGGTGTGCGCCACGCCGGTCGTGACTTCCATCCCCAGCTTCCGCAAGTGCGTGGCGATCAACTCGGCGGTACGCGTTTCGCGATTCGATAACTCGGGGTTCTGATGGAGGTCTCGCCGCCAGGCGATCACCTTGGGTTCGATGGCGCGGATGCGTTGATCGACGGTGGCGGCAAGGTCCTGTGCGGTGGCGGGCGAGGCGAGGGTGGCCGCCAGCAGCAGGAAGGGGACTGGATGTCGCATGGGCAAGACTCCTGGAGGGTCGACGGTGATCCGCGCTGGCGGAGGCGATGTGCAACAGGCCGTGGCGAGCCGGATGACTCGCGGAATCTCCAAGGTTACCGGGAATGGGCCTGCGAGTGACCGGCCGTGCGATGCGCCGGGAGGCGAGCCAACGGCTGTCGGCGCCGCGCTCGATAGCAGACGGAAATGCTCCATGTGTGTGTCGGCACTCAGACGCCGCCGGAAGACGGCCTTACGGTGCACTCTGACGCAGTGGGCCGCCATGATCGCGGCCGCAGGGCAGAGACCATTGCCCCGAGAGCAATGCGTCACCGCGGAACGTCTTGCGAAGACGTCGCTCCGTGGACCCATGTAGTGGAAGTCCAGAGGACATCATCATGAAACGCACGATACTTTCCCTATTGATCGTCGGGCTGAGCGCAGGTTACGGCGCTTCGGCGATGGCACAGAACGTCACTGCAGGCGAGCAGCCGGGTGCAACCGCGCCAAAGAAGAACACTCCCGATGTCGACGCAGTGAAGGCTCCGTCGAGCAGGAGTGTCAACGACCCGAAAACCCCCGCAGACAGTGCCGCAGCTGGGAAGCCTGGTAACAGCGCCGACCAAGCGAACCCTGCAGCGACGGCACAGGCGAAGAAGTCCGCCCCGGAGACCGATGCCGCAAACAGCACGCCGGGCATGAACGCCAATGAAGCAAAAGCGCCGGCAACCAATTCTGCCGCCGACAAGCCCGCCATGACTGTCGACGAGAAGGACCCGCCCAATTCAGACGCGGCTTCCGCGGCCATCTGGAAGGCGGAATACAAGACTGCAACCGACAAGGCGCAGTCTGTGTTCCATGAAGCGAAGGCGAAGTGCGACACCCTTCAGGACACCGGCAAGAGTGACTGCATGAAGAACGCGACGGCGGCTCGCAATGCGTCTCTGGCCCAGGCAAAGGCGGAGCTGGACAGCCATACCAAGATGAATGGTCGCCCGGAACAACCGACCAAGGGCGACGTCGATCGGCCGTCGATCGACGCAAGGAACACGCAGTAACGGAACAGGTTCGGCCGCTCGCCATTCGTGCGGCGCGCGGCCGCACTCCGGTATCCAACTACAGCAGCGCATCCACGTAGGCGCGCAGCGCGACGACCTTCCCCGGCTTGCCGCCCAAGAGCGAACCGACCACGATGCCGAATGGTTTGGTGCACCGCGAGATTTCCGGGCAAGGACGCGTCCGGGAATCGGCTCTCGCTGCCGAAGTGCGTCATGCGGATTTTCGGGGCGCAGTCTTCATCGGCGCGAGCGCGTGGCCGTCGGATCGAGAACCGGCCTTTTGTTCCATGGACTTGTGGAGGATCGTTGAAGTGTAGCCAACTGGCGACGCCGTGGGCGCTCCGTGCTCCGGCACCGTTCCTGCTCATTGACGGGCATCGACTTCCCTCGGAGAGGTGCCCATGTCCACCGACCAGATTCGTGCGCAGATCCAGGACGCCTGGAACGAAGAATTGCAGCACCAGGCCTTCGCCGGACTGATTCGAAACCAGCTCGCCAAGCAGTTGGAATCGACCGCGGCGGCGTCCACTCTGAAAGACCGCGAGCGGATGGCACGGTCGATCGCCGAAGGCTGGCGCCTCCAGCTCGAACAGGTCCCCGACCTCATCGACGCCGTGGCGGACGCCGCCGCTGCCGCCCGTGTGGACGATGCCGTCGCGCCCATTCTCGAGGCCGCCGAGAAGTACTTCCTCGACTCCGGTGACCTGCTCCCGGACAGCCTCGGCATGCTGGGGTTGATGGACGACATGTACCTCGCACTGTCGCTGCTGCAGTCGGTCTCCGAGCAGTACCGGAGCCAGACCGGGCAGCCGCTGATCGATGCCGACCTGGAGCCTTCCATCCAGTCGGTACGCGCGCTGTTCAAAGGCTCGCGGTTGGCCGCTCTGGACGCTTCCGTCCAGGCCGCGTTGTGCCGCCCGGTGATGGTCACATCGCTCAAGGTGCTGACCTCACTGCGCAAACCGCTCTTCGTGAAGAACTGGAGCGCCACTGCCATGCGCGCACGCACCGAAGAGTACCCGCACGAGTCTGCCGACGCGGTGTAGGGCGCGATACGATCCAGCCGGCAGGACAACATGGATCGGTCATCGGACGTGCATCAGGCAAATGCCGAGATCCAGTCGATCGAAAGCCAGATGGCGAGGGCGGGCTGCACGCCGGGGTGAGGTGAGGAGAGGAGAGGCGGTCGCAGCGCCTGGCGGCTGAGAGTCCTCGGGGCGTGCCGCATGGTAAAGTAAGGAATCCTTACATCAAGGATTCACGATGCTCGCCAAATTGACGTCCAAGAATCAGCTCACGCTACCCAGGAGCGTGGTGCAGGCGGTAGGAGCCACCGAGTACTTCGACGTGGAAGTGCGCGAGGGGCAGATAGTCCTGACCCCGGTGCGTATCCAACGCGGCGATGCCGTGCGCGCCAAGCTCGCGACGCTAGGCTTGACTGAGAAGGACGTTGCGGACGCAGTGGGCTGGGTGCGGTCCAATGCCATGACTCCGATAGTCGCCGAGCCGTCGGCGAAGTACGCGCCCGCCAAAGGTGCAGGCAAGAAGGCTCAGGTGAAGAAAACATCGCGCCGCGCGTGATCCCGACGGTCCTACGCAAGGGCGAATACCGTCGTGCCTGAGGCGAAGAGGCTCCATTGAAGTCGCCGCCGCGTGTGGTACTGGATACCAACGTCGTGCTGTCGGCGCTGCTGTTCGGTGGCAAGTCAGTGGCGCGTGTTCTTGGCGGCTGGCAGTCCGAGCGTTTCCTGCCGTTGGCGAGCACGGCTACCACGCAGGAGCTCGTGCGCGTGCTGACCTATCCGAAGTTCGGCCTTTCCGCTGTTGAGCAGATGGAACTGCTGGCCGACTACGTGCCGTGGGTGCAGGTGGTCGATATCCCCAATCCACCGCCCTCGGTGCCCAATTGTCGCGACCCGTTCGACACGCAATTTCTCCAGTTGGCCGTCGCAAGCAAGGCGCGTGCGCTGGTATCTGGTGACCGGGACTTGTTGGGACTGGCCGGCACTCCGGGCCTTTGCTCGATTCTGAGCATCGACGCGTTCTGTCGGCTCTTTCTGGGCGATTGAATAGACCTGCCGACATGCTCGCTGCACGTCGCATGGTTCATGGCTTTAACTCGTACCGTCCTCAGGCCCGACAACGCGCCACCGCCCCCTCATCCCACTCCAACCCGATCCCCGGCGTATCCCACGGCGTCATCATTCCGTCGCGCAACTTCAGGCGTGCATGGCGCAGGCCACCCGCCGCATCCATCACCTCGAGCCAATGCGCCGTCGGCGTCGCGCACAACAGATGCATGCTCGCTTCGACGAAGGTGTGTGACGACATGGGCAGTCCGGCGGTGCGCGCGAGCGCAGCCGCTTCGAGCCAACCGGTGACCCCGTGGATGAACTGGGCGTCGGGCATCACCAGGTCCATCGCCTTGGCGGCGATGGCGGTGCGCATCTCCGAGGGTCCATGGAAGTTCTCGCCGATCTGGATCGGAGTCGTGATCGCATCGGCGATGCGCGCGCAGCCTTCCAGGTCGTCCGCCAACACCGGCTCCTCGATCCAATCCAGGCCTTCGCCATCCAGCGCTTTGCAGCGGGTCATGGCCTCGGCAAAGCCGAGCGACTGGTTGTAGTCGATCATCAGGGCGATGTCTTCACCCAGCGCGCGGCGAGCAGCGCGTACGGCGGCGATGTCCTCGGCGAGGGTCGGGAATCCGGCCTTGATCTTGAGGCCCGCATAACCGGCGGCGCGCGTTTCTTCGGCGATCTCCACCACCGATCGCGCGTCGTACAGACCGACGCTGTTGTAGGCCTTGAGCGGTCTCGACTCCGCGCCGAGGGCACGCGCTAGTGGCTCGCCGCGCGCTCGCGCCCAGGTGTCCCAGAGCGCCATGTCGAGCCCGCCGAGGGCCACGCCCGTGAGGCCCTTGGCACCGAAGAGGCGACAGCGCCGCAGCAGGAACGCGTGCAGGTCGCGCGGGGCGAGCGGCATGCCGATGATCATCCCCGCGAGGCCCGCGACGGTGCGGTCCAGCGCGGGCAGCAGTTCGGGCAGGTAGACCTGGGCGTATGCCCGGCCCTCGACGCCGTCGTCGGTGGTCACGTCGATGAGGACGAGCGGGAACCGGTCGATGGTGCCCGAGGCGGTGCGCACCGGGCGGGGGATGGGAGCGAGGACCGGTGTGGTCCGGATGCTGGCGATCTTCATGGGGCTGGGTTCCATCGTGCAGGAGGCGCGATGGTAACCGGTGGCAGGGGCGGTGACTGATCGGACGCCGATAAGCTTTCAGTGGGAACGATCGAACCTTGCCCGTCGTCGCTCCACGAACGAATCAGCGTTCAGTCAGTTCCTCCAGCACCGCCACGTTGCCGCCGCGCACGACGATCATGATCGTGTACCGCCGGTGCATGTCGTCGATCAGTTCGTAGAGGTCGGCGAAGGTGATCGTGTCGGGCGGCATGTTGATCTTGGTGGTGAAGCAGAGCGTGGTCCCCAGTGCCATCGCATTCGCGAAATGGCCGAACTTGCGTCGACCGTCGGCGCTGCGGATGCCGGCGCTCGAGAGCTCCAGGCGATCGCTCACGAGCTGGCTGGTGCGCATGATCTCGAACTTGTCGACGACCTCCTTCGGCAAGCGTGCAGCGGTGAGCGCTGCGCCGAGCGATCCTGCATAGGGTGACTCGCCGGGACCTCCCCAGATGCAGTCGTTGCGCACCTCGTCCGAGAGTTCGGCGATCACCTTGGTCGGCCTGTCCGGTTGAATTGGTGTTGCAGCGCTCGACAGACTGGGCGCTACCGGCGCCGCCTTCGCGCGCTCGTCGATCCAGTGGACGGCCGCCCACAGGACGAGCAGCGGGATCGACAGAACGCCGCCGACGATCCACGCGGTACGCGAGCGCGCGGGGCGGGTCGCAGCCTTCGGCGCGGGCTGCTGCGATTGGGTGAGCAGGCCCTGCCAGCCGCAGTCCTTGCAATGGTATCGCCGTACCTCGCGGACGATGCTGATCACCCGGTCGCGAAAGTGACGATGGTCCTTGTAGACCGGCGCGCCGCATTGCGGGCAAGCGTGCCGGCTCGGCTTGCGGCCATTTCTTTTTGGTGTGACTTCGGCCATCGGGAGTTCCTCCATCCTTGCGAGCTTCTACGAGCCCCGTCCGGCGGCGAAGTCGGCCAGCCAGTGTGCGAAGTCGGCTCCGGGCAATGCCTTGCTCAACACATAGCCCTGTATCAGGTCGCAGCCCATCTCCTGCAGGCAGGTCACCGTCGCCTCGTCCTCGACGCCTTCACCGACGGCACGCAGGTCGAAGTTGTGCGCGAGGTCGATCGTCGCCTGCACGAGTTGACGGTCCTGCTTGGAGTTCAGCATGTTCTTGACGAAGGCGCGATCCACTTTCAATTCGTCCAGGGGTAGCTGGCGGAGGTAGGCGAGGCAGGAGTAGCCGGTGCCGAAATCGTCGATGGAAAGTTTGACGCCCAGCTGCTTGAGGCGGTTGAGGCTCGCGGCCGCCTCCGTGAAGCTGTCGATCATCGAGCTCTCGACGATCTCCAGCGTGAGATGTTCCGGGCTCACTTTCCAGGATTCGAGCCCGCGCGCCACTACCTCCGGGAAGTCCGGGTCGCGCAGATTGTAAGCGGAGAGGTTCACGCTCATTCCCATCCGCAACCCCGCCGCGGTCCAGGTGCTCAACTGGCGCAACGCTCCGTTGAGCACCTTGCCGGTGAGCGACTGGATCGTGCCTTCCTGTTCCGCGGTGCTCACCAGCAAGGGCGGCGGAAGGTTGGTGCCGTCGGCCAGCGTGGCGCGCAGCAGCGCTTCCGCCGATTCGCAGCGGCCGGTGGCGAGATCGAGTTGTGGTTGATAGGCGAGGTGGAAGCCGTTGGATTGCAGGCACTCCAGCAACTGCGCGCGCAGGATCGGGAGCTGCTCGTGCCCGGCAGCGCCCTCGGTCTCGTGGAACAGGCCGATGCCGCTCTCGCTGCCGCGCGCGTGGGCCGCCGCGGCGTCCGCATGCACGAGCAGCGATTCCGCGTCCTCCGACTGATCCGGAAAACACGCGATGCCGACGAGCACGCGTGCCCAGGCGTCTCCGGGCGTGGCTTCTAGCTCCGAGGAGATCTCGCGGGACAACTTGTGTGCGGCCAGGAAAGCCTGTGCGGTGGTGGAGAGATCCGGCAGGACGATGCAGATCTGATCCGCACCGACGAGACAGAAGCGATCGACCGACCTCAGCAGCCGCGGCAGCGCGTGGGTGGCCGCGGTGGCTGCATTCTCGGCGTGATCGAGCGTGAACAGGCGCAACCGGTCCTTGGGATCCAGGCACAGCATCAACACGGCCACGTTTCGCCGCAGCGGTCGTGCCTGCTGCATGGCATCGCGGATCAGCCCGAGCAACTGTGAGCGTCGCACCTGCAGGGAGCCGACGGCATCATCGTGCTGGGGTGGCACCCGGAGCCCGGCGTTCATCTTCATCGGCGCCGCCACGCTAGCTGCGCGAGAGGTAGTATTCCTTGGCGTCGATCGCCGAGGATTCGGTCGGCAGGCCACGGCGGATGTACGGCCGTTCGCCGGAGCTGCCTCCGCCGTACAGCAGGTCCACCGTGATCGGGATCTTGAGCGGCGTCTTGTCCTGATCGGCGATGACGAGCACTTTCGGCTTGAGGCGTCGCGCCCGATTCTGCTCGAGCACCACGCCGATCTCCCCGGTGGAAAGCTCCACCAGCGTCCCGACCGGAAAGATGCCGATGGCCTGGATGAACTGCTCCACCAGCCCGGTGTTGAAATAGGTGCCGCTCCATCCCTGCAGCTGGCGCATCGCATCGTAGGCGGACGAGGGCTCGCCGTAGGGTCGGACGGAGGTGATGGCGCTGAAGACGTCGACGATGCCGGCCATCTGGCCGAAGGCTCCGATCTCGCCTTCCTTCAGGGCGTTCGGGTACCCCGAGCCGTCGAGCCGCTCGTGGTGCTGCGCGACGCCGGCGATGACATCCGGGTGGGCGACACCGGAAGGCTGGATGATGTCCAGCCCGTGCTGGACGTGGCGCTTGACCTGCTCGAACTCGTCGGCCGTCAGGTTGCCGCGCTTCGTGAGGATCGCCTGGTCGACGCGCATCTTGCCGACGTCGAGCAGCATGCCCACCTGCCCGAGCTGCGTGAGTTCCGCGCGTGCGAAGCCCAGCTCGCGCCCGAAGCTCACCAGAAGCACGGCGACCTGGAGGGCGTGCGTGTAGGCCGATTCGTTCGCTTCCCGCAGGCGCGACACGAGCTGAAGCGCGCCGGGATGACGGATGATGCTTTCGACCAGGTCTTCGACGACTTCCTCGACGGCCTCGAGCTGCAGCCCCTTGCCCTCGCGGATATCGCGGATCACCGCGCTGACGGTTTCGGTGGCGCGGGCGAAACTTTCGTTGGCGCGGCTCAACTCCTGCTCGACCGGGACGGCATCGTGATAGATCCGGATTTCGGTCACGGGGCGGCCGACAGGCGAGGGCGGCTCGACGAATTCCTCCATCGGGTCGGGCGGCGGCGTCATGCCGGAGTGGTCGATCCGCAGGCGACCGAGCCCGTCCTTGAGCCAGTCGAGCAGATTGCCGGAGAGCACGGGCGCAGGCGTCGGAGCGGTCTCGACGGAATCCGCCACGGGCACGTTCGGCCGCTTGCCGGATGCGCGAGTGGACGGAACCGGGCGCGAAACCACCGATGTCCGGTTCGTCGTCGTGGCCCGCGCTGTGGGTTCGGGACGTTTTGCGTCAACCGGGGTCGTGTCGATGATCGGCGCGCGCAATTCGCTCAACCCGCGCATGACACGAGCGAGCCAGCCGCGAGCCTGGGGCGGCGGCTTGGAGACGCGCGGCGCCGACACCACCCGAACGACCACGTCGGCATTTCCGGCCGCCGGCTTGGCGCGTGCAGGAATCGCCAGGCCGCTGTTACCGTCGAGGTAAGAACGGCTGACGTCCACGACCACCTGGCGGCACAGTTGCCGCAACTGGGCGATGGTCGCTTCGTCCTCGATCAGGAAGCCCTGGACGAGGAAGGGGGTATCCAGCCAGGGCCGGTCCAGTGCCGACACGAACATGCCGACCTTGAGCTGTTCCACCGGAACCTGCTGCTCGACCTGTATCCCTTGATTCGACGTCGCCATTTGCTATGCGGTCACTTCAGACTCGATGAGATTCGGGGCTTACCGCAGTGGGGACCGAACGACAGGATTGGGAGCGACGCACCTGTCTAGCGAGTTCCGTGCCTAACAACGCTGATTCGTCGGGGAAATCCGACGTCACGCAGAGGACGGGACGGCGACCGCCGGTTACCGGGCGGTTTCCGGAAGTCGAAGTGGCGCTTACTGCAGGGCGCGCAGCAGCGCTTCGTGGAACCGATCCGGCGCTTCCACTTGCGGCGAATGGCCCAGCTCGGGGAACTCGATCAGGATGGCACCGGGGATCGTGGCGGCAGCGCGGCGTCCCAATGCCGGGTAGTTGCCGAGGCGCTGAGCGACCTCCGGCGGAGCGCGGCTGGCGCCTGGTGCCGTGCGGTCCATGCCACCGATCATGAGGGTGGTCGGGACGCGCATCATCGCGAATTCGTGCACCACGGGTTGGGTGAAGATCATGTCCGAGGTGAGGGCCTGGTTCCAGGCCACGAGTTCACGCCCGCTGCCTCCGTAGAGGCCCGCAGCCATGGCGACCCAGCGGTCGTACTCCGGCTTCCAGCGGCCGTTGTAGTAGTACTTGAGCTGGTAGTTCCTGATCGTCTCGGCCGTCGTGCGCAGTTCCCCCTGGTAAGCCTGGTCGATGGTTGCATAGGGCACGCCCTCGGCCTTCCAGTCTTCGAGGCCCAGCGGATTGACCATCACGAGCCGGTCCACGGCAGTGGGGAACATGAGGGCGTAGCGCGCCGCGAGCATACCTCCCATGGAATGCCCGACGATGATTGCGCGCTCCACGCCGTGTGCGGCCAGCATCGCCCGGGTGTTGGTGGCGAGCTGGTGGAACGTGTACTGGTAGCGGTCGGGCTTGGTGGACTTGCAGAAGCCGATCTGGTCGGGCGCGATCACGCGATAACCGGCATTGGTCAACGTCGCGACGGTCGCCTCCCATGTGGCGCCGCAGAAATTCTTTCCATGCAGCAGCACGACGGTTCTGCCGTTGGGCTTCTCGGGCGCGACATCCATCAGGGCCATGGAGACTTCGCGTCCCTGGGATTGGAACGTGAAGCGTTCGACCGCGTGCGGGTAGTCGAAGCCTTCCAGTTCCGGTCCGTAGGTCGTTGGCGGATCGGCAGCAAACGCTGACCCCACCGCGACGAGAAGGAGGAAGAGCGAGGCGTGTTGTTGCAGTTTCACCGGTAACTCCTGCCGCGTGCGGCTCTTGCGATGGACGCGGGAGGTTACCTCATCGCCGGCTTTTCCCTCATCCCTGGCCTCTCCGGGATGCGGATACCGAATAGCCGGTTAGCGCAATCTGCGGCGCAGGGAGAACGTCAGCACACCGAACCCGAGAAGAAGCAGGGCGTAGGTTTCGGGTTCGGGAACCGCGGATACCGTGAGTGCGGTGAACACGTCGTACGACGCGGCGTTGAGACTCCCGGGGAGCGATGCGTGGGGCGCCAGGTCGACGATCGACGAGAATCCGCCGCCGACGAGGTAGTCGTGACCGCTGGCGAAAGTGAAGGCGGGCAACGTCAGCGATAGAAAATTGGTGCCCGGCGTGCTGGAGTGGGCCTGGCCGAGCAGCGCGATATCCGGATTGTCGCCGTCGGACGAAGCGGCGACCAATATCACATCGTCCGCATGCGTTCCGTAACCGGCGAAGGCGTTGGTGGTGATGGTCAAAGGCTGGCTGACATCCAGAATGTACTTTCCGCCCGACCATGACCCTCCGGCGAGCGTGATCAGCGGCGCATTGGGAAAGGCGTTGCCAACCAAGTCCAGCGTGACGCTCGCGCCGTTGACGGTGAAGGTGTAGGCCCCGTCGCCGAAGGCGGCGTCCCTGAGGCTGGCGGAGGTGAATCCCCAGTCGTTGCCGGAGCCCCAACTCCAACCGTCGGGTGCCTGGACGAACCCGTTGCCCTGACCGGATTGCGAGATCGGACCCGAAAGGGATGGTTGCGGGAGGTCCTGCCCGATCGCGTAGGCGGCAAAGCCGTAAGGGCCGCCATAGTCCTGGTTCAGCGGTGCGGGGTCCACCACCACGGTGGAAGCAGACGTTTGCGCGTAGCTGATGCTCTTGTTGAGCCCGATACCCTCCACGGTCTGCGCCATGGATACGGATGTCGCGGCTCCACAAAGAAGCCCGAGCATCGACAACTTCGAGAAGCGAGAAAGCGTGATCACGATTCCGGCCCTCCGCAGTGAATTCGCCTTGCGGCTTACGGTCGAGGTCTAAAGACCTTGGACTTGATCGTACGCGTCCGACACCAGTGCTGTCGGCCCGGACGCGGCATCGGTAACGGATCGGTAGGCGCGCGATCGGTGAATGTGAAGCCCTTCTCGCGCGCAGTTCCCTCGTGCTGCGCCAGGCTCGATAGTGCCGATCGACTCGGGCACCCGATCGGCCGGCGCAGCCTTCGTCTACGGGCTCTTCTTCAGGTTCGCCGTCGGCGGCTGGTCTTTCTTGTAGTCGCCGATGATCCCCTTGGCGGGGCAGAGGCTGAACACGGGGCACTTGATACAGCCCACGGCCAACGCAACCGGGCATAGCGTCATGACGAGCCTCCCTGGCGAGTCCTCGGCCGGCTTTCACGCCGGTGTCAGTGCGTTCCGAAGCGGCGAACGCAATGAGCGCGACTTGCGTCACGCTCATTGCGGTTTGCTTCTGCGCTCCGGTCGAGATAACCCCCAAACATCGGGGTTAAGGGAGCCGTCGCCTGTCCGCATCAGGTACACCCGAACGATTGGGCGCGCGCAACAGCGGATGTCTGGGCGACAACCGGATCGTCATGCTTTGTGCTTGAGAATCTATCCCGATCCAGCGCGTAGAAGCAGGTTCAGTTGGCGCCGTTCGTGGGTCGAAGTCAAGGGGTTTCTCGCCGCTTTCGGCGACGATTCGGGACTCGGTGAGCGGTAGTGCGACCCTCGGCTGCCGGGTGCAGCTATCGAATTGAATTCTCTATCCCGGAATGCTGAAACCGATTCCGCTTCGGGCCATCAGCCGCCCGAGTGCGCTCACTGCAGAAACGTCGTCAGCACCTGCCCGGGGCCGGAGTCGAGCGGCACGTAGTTGCTGCCATCGTGAACCTGCACGCCGTTCACCCACACGCCGTGAATCCCTTCCGGCCGACGGATCATCCGCGTTCCACCCGCCGGTAGATCCGCTCGGCGTTCGAGTGCGGACATGCCCACCGTCGCGGGATCGAACAACACCAGATCCGCCCATGCGCCTGGGACGATGCGGCCGCGATCCGGAATCCGGTATTTGGCGGCCGGGTCCGAGGTCAATCGACGGACGGCCTCCTGGAGTGTGAACGTTCCGGTCTCGCGCACCCAATGCCGCAGGAAGTGCAGGCCGAAACCTGCGTCGCACATGAAGATGAGATGCGCGCCCGCGTCGGAGAGCGCCAGCACGCCGGACTCGTGCTTCAGCAGCGGCGTCACGCCGGCATCATTGTTCTGGAACAGCTTGGCGATGAGCGGCGTGTCGAGCGGAAGGTCGAAGAACCAGTCGAGCGGATCGCGCCCGGCGGCGCGTGCCAGTTCGCTGACCGGCCGTTCCTCGACTTCGACCTTCGACCAGTCGCCGTAGAACAGGATGCCCGGCTGCGGGTTCGCGAGGTCTTCGCGGAACCGGCGGCGAAACGCCGGATCGGCATAGATGCCTGCCAGTGCTTCCGGCTGCGCAGTCTTCACGCGCGCAAAGGCCGAATGCGAAAACATGAGATACGGGTCCCGCAGCGTGAAGTCGAAGGAAAGCGGGTGGCAGTTGGCGTGGATGTAGACCTCGTGGCCGCGAGCGCGAGCTGCGGCACAGCGTTCGTAGTAGCCCATCGCGACGTCCGGCACGGCGTCGTTATACATGGTGAGCACGGTCACCATGAACGCCGGTCGACCGGTGTCGGCGGCCAGTGATTCCATGAACTCCGTCGTGCCGCGCGGGCCGGTCGCCATCACGAAGATGCCACGCTTCTTCTCGGCCAGAGGCTGCGCGAGTGCACGCAACTCGGCATCGGACGCGATGGTCGAAGGCATCGGACGTCCACCGAAGCCCGCATGGTTGGGAGAGAACGAGGATGCCAGCCCGATGGCGCCGGCGTCGAGCGCTTCGCGAACCATGGATTGCATGCGTGCGAGTTCCGCAGGCGTCGGCTCGGCGCGGGTGGAGGCTTCATCGCCCATCACCGCGGTGCGGATGCTCGAGTGACCGGCCAGTGCTGCGACGTTGGCATAGGGTCCGATGCGGCGCAGTTGCGCGAGGTATTCGGAGAACGACTCGAACTCCCAGCGCGTGCCGGTGAGCAACGCGTCGAGATCCATGCCTTCCACCACCGACAGGTTCTTCAGCATCGTTTCGCGCTGGGAAGCCGGGCAGGGGGCAATGCCGAAACCGCAGTTGCCCATCACCGCGGTCGTGACGCCGAGCGCCGGGGAGGGCGACAGGGTGCGGTCCCACGTGATCTGCGCGTCGTAGTGGGTGTGGACATCGACGATGCCGGGCATCAACGCAAGGCCATCTGTATCCACGACGAGACGTGCGCTTTCGGTGGGTCGGCCGACTTCGACGATGCGACCGTCGCGAACGGCCACGTCCGCGGTGACGGGCGTAGCACCGGTGCCGTCGAAAATTGTTGCAGCGCGAATGATCAGATCGAACATGCGCGGAACTTAGCACAGGTGGCGCGGTGCGCGCGGTCGTGCAGGGACCGCACACGTGTGCCGAACCTGTTCCGGATTCCCTGTCGTATGCTCCGGTCCATAACAGCAGCACGGAGGGGGACGATGTTCACATGGCTCCGAGAGCTGGACCGGCGCGAGCGCAGCACGCTGATCGCCGCCGCGGGAGGTTGGGCAACCGACTCGGTCGACGTGATGGTGTTCACCTACGTCGTGCCCACCCTGATCACGTTGTGGGGCATGTCGAAGATCGAGGCCGGCTGGATCACGACGGCCACGGTCATCAGTTCGGCGATCGGAGGCTGGCTGGCGGGTGTGCTGGCGGACCGATACGGCCGCGTGCGAGTGCTTCAGTGGACCATCGCCTGGTTCGCGTTCTTCACGTTTCTGTGCGGGTTCACCAATTCCTTCGAGCAGTTGCTGGTCACGCGCGCCTTGCAGGGGTTGGGCTTCGGCGGCGAGTGGGCAGTCGGCTCCGTGCTGATCGGCGAGATGATTCGGCCGCAACACCGCGGCAAGGCCGTCGGGACGATGCAGAGCGGTTGGGCGGTCGGCTGGGGCGTGGCGAACCTGCTCTTCCTGCTGTTGTTCTCCCTGCTCCCGGAACACCTGGCCTGGCGCGCGCTGTTCTGGTCCGGCATCCTGCCGGCACTGCTGGTGTTCTACATCCGGCGCAACGTGCAGGAGCCGGAGGTGTACCGCGCCACGCGGACGGCAACGCAGGAAAGGGGCAGTCACTTCCTGGAGATCTTCGCGCCCGGACTGCTCAAGACCACGATGCTGACCAGCCTGATGATCACCGGCATGATGGCCGGCTACTTCGCCGTGTTCTTCTGGCTGCCGACCTTCCTCAAGACCGAGCGCGGCCTCTCGGTGCTGAACACGGGCCTGTATACGTTCGTGGTGATCTTCGGTTCGTTCGTCGGATACGTGGCGGCGGCGTACGCGTCCGATCACCTCGGGCGAAAGAAGACCTTCTTCCTGTTCGCGGCGGGCTCCGCGCTCATCGCCATTGTGTACACCCAGATTCCCATCAACGATACGTTGATGCTGTTCCTGGGTTTTCCGCTCGGCTTTTTCGTGTCGGGCAATTTCAGCGGCTGTGGCCCGTTCCTGACCGAGCTGTACCCGAGCCGGGTGCGCGGATCGGGGCAGGGATTCGTCTACAACTTCGGGCGCGGCATGAGCGCGTTCTCGACGCCGTTGGTCGGCTACCTCAGCAGCACGATGACGCTGGGCAAGGCGATCGGGCTGGTGGCGATCGTCGGCTTCGCAGTGGTGATCCTGGTGGTGGCGCTGCTGCCCGAGACGCGCGGCAAGACGCTCGCGGTTTACGACTGAGAGACCTTTCGTCATGCCCATGATCGAAACGGACGCGGGCTCGCTCCACTACGATCTGTGCGACATCGTGCCGGCGTGGATCGAGGATCCGCAGACCATCGTCTTCCACCACGGCATCGCGGCCAACATCCACCTGTGGGCCGACTGGCTGCCGGTGCTCGCCACCCGCTACCGGCTGGTGCGATTCGACATGCGTGGATTCGGCCAGTCCGCCCAACCGCCGCGGGATTTTCGCTGGTCCTTCGAAGCACTCGTGAAGGATCTGCTAAGGGTCGCTGACGCTGCGGGTGCGGAACGCTTCCATCTGGTGGGCGAATCCATCGGCGGGACGGTGGCGCTGGCCTGTGTGCTTTCCGAGCCGCGGCGATTGCTGAGCCTCACGCTGTCGAATGCCGCCGCGCGCGGTGGCCTGGTCGCGAACGTCAAGGGCTGGCGCGAGATCGTGGCGCAGGAAGGGCAGGCGGGTTGGGCGAAGCGCTTGATGGAATCGCGCTTTCATCCAGGGGCACTCGATCCCGCGTTGCACGCGTGGTACCTGCGGGTTCACGAAACCTGTTCGATGGATGCCACGCTCGGCCTCGCGGACCTGCTGCTCGGTGCCGACCTGACGCCGCGGCTCGGCGAGATCACCACGCCTACGTTGCTGCTCAGTCCGCAATCCAGCCCGTTCATTCCGCTGGAAGTGATGGCGTCGATGCGCGCGGCGATTCCGGGCGCGGAGCTGCAGGTTTTTGCCCATTCCAAGCACGGGCTGCCTTTGTCCCATGGGCGCGCATGCGCTGAAACGCTGGCCGCGTTCCTGGAGCGCGTACGCGACTAGCCGGGGTTCGTGCAGGCGCTACTGTCGGCGTCGCGCTGCGACCCCCAACAGTCCGAGGCCCACCAGCAACATTCCCCACACCTCCGGTTCCGGCACCGCCGTGACGCCCAGCAACACGTCCTGATCGCGATAGGTCACGTTGAACTGCACGCCGGTACCGAAGCCGAGGAAACTCACCGTGTCGAAGGTGGTCCCCGCGCGATCGTCGAAGGTCATGACGATGAAGCTGTCGCCGATCGCCGGCGCGTAGCCTGGCAGTCCGACAATCTCGAGTTCGCCCGCGAGCGTTGCATCGCCGGTGACGGTGAGCAGGTCGAAGTCCGAGATGCCGTTCAGCTCGATGCTGATCACGCCGTCGCTCGCCATGGTCAGGTCGCCGTCGATCGTGAGATGACCGGGCGAGTTGCCCGGGCCGATGATCCCCGCGTTGACGATGCCGGCGCCGGGTGCCACGACGGTGCCGTTGCCCTGGATGAGCCCTTCGTTGACGAAGCCGGCGGTGGACACCTGGAAGGTGGTGCCGGCGTCGACTCTCAGCACACCGCCGTTGGCGAAGGTGGGAATGTTGAAGGCGCCCGCCAGCACTTCGACCCTGCCGGTATTGAAGAAGGGTACGTTGATGAAGTAGGTACCCGTGGTGCTTTTCCGGAACGTGCCGGCGTTGTTGACGCGGGCATCGCCGCCGCCGTCGAGTGGATTGGTGGCGGTCCAATCCCGTGCGTAGATCGATTGGTTGAAGGTCTTCACATCGATCAACGCGCCGGCAGCGTTTTCGATGCGCCCCGAACCCGTATCGCTCAACCGGTTCAGGTCGAGCACGCCGGTGATGATCATGTTGCCCTGATTGCGCAGCACTTGGCCGGAATCCAGACCGAAGGGATTGTTCGGTCCGCCGCCCACGGTGCCGTTGCCGATCAACGTGGTGGTGGTGGGGCCGGCCAGTACACCGAGGGACGAGGATATGGTGAGGGCATAGGGGCCCTTCAGGAGGAGGTCGGCACCCTTGATCGTCCCGCCGGTCATGTCGAAACCGGAATCGATCGTCGTCGGGGCGAGAAGATTCATGACCGTACCCGCACCCGCCAGGGTCACTTTGCCGAGGCCGGTGAAGCTCGCTCCCGTGCCGACATTGTGCGTTCCACCGCCGAAGGTCAGGCTGGTGCCGGAGGCGAGCGTGGCCGCGCCGTTGTAGGTGCCGCCACCGGTAAAGTTGAAACTGCCCCCCTGGATGTCGATCGTGCCGCTCGCCAGGTTGACGAAAGGCACGCTGATGCCGTAGCCGAAGTTCGAGGTCTTGCGGAAGATGCCGGCATTGCTGACGGAGGCATCCGAGCCCGTGTCGCCGGCGAAGCTGGTGGCATCGATCGACTGGTTGAAGGTGGTCACGTTGATCAATGCGCCCGGCGCGTTCTCGATGCGGCCGGCGCCCGGTGCATTGAGGCGGTTCAGTTCAATAACGCCGGTGATGCTCATCGTGCCTTCGTTGCGCAGCACCCGCCCGGCATCCAGCCCGAAGGGATTGTTCGCACCGCCGCCCACGGTGCTGGTGCCTTGCAGCCTGGTGACGCTCGGACCGCTCATCACGGCCAACGACGACGAGATCCCGATGGTGACCGGGCCCGTCAGCGTGAGGTCCGCACCCTGGACGGTGCCGCCACCCATCGAGAACGCGCTGGCCACGGTCGTGGGGGCAAGCAGGTCGAGAATCGTCCCCGCGCCGGTCAGGGACAGCGTGCCGGGCCCCGTGAAGCTTGCTCCGGCACCTACCGAGTGGGTGCCGCCGCTGAAACCCAGCGTCGTGCCGGTGGCGAGCGTGGCCGCGCCGTTGTAGGTCCCGCCGGCGGAGAAGGTGAAGCTGCCCAGCACCATGTCGATGGTGCCGGTCGCCAGATTGATGAACGGCACGGCCACGCCGTAGTTGTTACCTGTGCTCTTGCGGAAGATACCCGCGTTGGTGATCGTGGCGCCTGCTCCCGAGTCTCCCGCGAAGCTGCTGGCGGCCATGGAGAGGTTGAAGGTGCGCACGTCGATCGTTCCGCCCGCGGCGTTCAGGATGCTGCCGGTGCCGGCGGCGTTGGTGGCATTGAGGTTCAAGCCGCCGGTGACCGTGGCCACACCTTCGTTGCGCAGCACACGGCCCGCATCGAGATTGAAGCCGCTCCACGTGGAGGGGCCCGTCACCGTGGTGGTGCCGGGTCCGGTGTGCGTGCCGCCGGTCAGCGTGGTGGCGGCCCCGTTCAACGTGAGATCGCTGCCCTGCAGGGTGCCGGAACTATGGGTGAAGCGGCTCTGTATCGTGATCGGCGCGTTTAGCTGAACCGCAGCGCCACTTAGCTGCAACGTACCGTCACCGGTGAACGTCGCGCCGGCGTTGACCGTGTGCGTCCCTGCACCGAAAGTAAGGGTCGTGGTGGTGGCCATGGTCGCCGCGCCGTCATAGATGCCCCCGGCGTTGAAGCTGAAACCGCCCAGCTGCAAGTCGACGGTCCCGGTCGCGAGATTGATGAACGGCACGTTGACGGAATAGCCGCCGGCCGAGCCCTTGCGGAACGTGCCGGCATTGTCGATTCGGGCACTGCTGGGGTCGGTGGCGAAGGTGCTCGCGGTGATGGAGAGGTTGAAGGTGCGCACGTCGAACACCGCCCCGGCGGCATTCTCGATGCGTCCCGACCCGGCCAGATCCGTGGGGTTGAGGTTCATCCCACCGTTAAGCGTTGCCGTGCCTTCGTTGCGCAAGGTCCGCCCCGCATCGAGATTGAAGCCGCTCAGCGCGGTCGCCCCTTGCAGGATGGTGGTGCCGCCGCCGGTGTGCGTGCTGCCGGAAAGGCTCGCGGCACCGGTCACGGTCACCTGTCCCGACCCGCCCAGGGAACCGCCGCTCTGGGTCAGTTTCGCGAGGCTGGAGGCGCCAGTCGCGTTATCTGCCGAGGGCAGGCCATTGATCGTGAGCGAGCCGCTGCTGATCGTCAGCGCATCGTCGCCGCCGACGATGAGGCTGTTGATGACGAACGGACTGCCGGTGGACCGCAGCGTGACGATCCGTGCACCCGCGACATCGATGAGAACGTCGTCGCCCGCGCTGGGGAGGCCGGGGTTCCAGTTGACCGCCAGGTCCCAGAAGCTGTTTGCTTCGGTGATCCAGCTCACCGGTGCGGCGGCGCTCGGGTTCGCGAACGCGGCGTACACCGCGAGCGCGACCACGGACATCTTCGGATTCAGCTTGGCTGTCATGCCGCAGCTCCTTTGTCGGGGAAGGATCGGGCTTCGGTGTCGCGGGCGCTGGGAGGCGGTCGCCCGGGATGCCTTGATTCGTGGGCAGGTCAGGGATCCGTACGTGTCAATTTTCTCGACATCGGAGCGACGTATGCCATCGTCTTTCCGCCGCACGACACGGCCCGATCATGCACTCGTTATCTCTCTTTTTGTCAGGTTTTTTTGGCCAGAGGCTGCTGCGTTCGATGCTCGATCGAGTTCCCCGTGATGACCGTACTTTCCGTCGCGCTCGCCCCTCTGCGCTGCGCGATCCAGGCGTATCGGCTACGCTTCCGCGTTCCATGGCAAGAAACCGGGACGCGGAATGACGGATGCTCGACGGACCAGCGGCGAGTTCGACGCATTGATCATCGGCGCCGGCTTCTCCGGTCTCTATCAGCTCTACTGCCTGCGCGACCGGCTCGGTCTCTCGGCACGGATTCTCGAGGCGGGCGAGGGCGTGGGCGGCACCTGGTATTGGAACCGCTACCCCGGCGCGCGCTGCGACTCCGAGAGCCATTCCTACTGCTATACCTTCTCCGAGGAACTGCTGCGGGACTGGGAATGGACCGAGCGCTATCCCGCGCACGAGGAGATCCGGCGCTACCTCGACCACGTTGCCGATCGGTTCGACCTGCGACGCGACATTCGCTTCGGCACCCGTGTCAGCGCTGCGCACTACGATGCGTCGGCCAACCTCTGGCGGGTCACGACGGAGCAGGGTGACCGGCTCTCCGCGAGATTCCTGATCACCGCGGTCGGCTGCCTCTCCACGGCGAACGTGCCGAATATCCCAGGCCTGGAGCACTTCGCCGGCCGTTGGTTCCACACCGGGCAATGGCCGCACGATGGGGTGGATTTTTCCGGCAAGCGTGTCGGGCAGATCGGCACGGGCTCCACCGGCATCCAGGCCGCCCCGGTGATCGCGGAGACGGCTGCGCATCTCACCGTCTTCCAGCGCACGGCGAACTACAGCGTGCCTGCCCGGAATGCTCCGCTGAGCGCGGAGTTCCGACGCTTCGTGAAGGACAACTTCGCCGAGATCCGGCGCGTGATGCACAGCACGCCCAACGGGCACGCTTTCGTCATCGAGGATCGCGCGGTCTTCGACTTGACCCCGGAGCAGCGCCAGGCCGTGTACGAAGCGGCGTGGGAGAAGGGCGGCTTGCAGTTTCGGGCCACCTTCCGCGATCTGCTGGCGGACAAGAAGGCCAACGACACGGCGGCGGAATTCCTGCGCAACAAGATCCGGGAGATCGTGAAGGATCCGGCGACGGCAGAAAAGCTCGCCGACATCGATCATCCCTACGCGGCCAAGCGCCCGCCGATCGACACCGATTATTTCGACACCTTCAACCGGGACCACGTCACCCTCGTGGATGTGCGGGCCGATCCCATCGAAGCCATCACGCCAACGGGGATTCGTACCCGGGACGCCGAGTACGCGCTGGACCTCATCGTCTTCGCCACCGGTTTCGACGCGATGACCGGACCGCTGCTGCGGATGGACATTCGCGGTCGCGATGGGCTCGCGCTCGCCGAGGTCTGGAAAGCGGGACCGCGCAACTACCTCGGACTGCAAGTGGCGGGCTTTCCCAACCTGTTCACCGTCACCGGGCCCGGCAGCCCCTCCGTGCTGTGCAACATGCCGGTCGCGATCGAGCAGCACGTGGAGTGGATCACCGACTGCATCGCCCACCTGCGCGCCCGGGGGCTGGATCGAATCGAGGCACGGCCCGAAGCGATGGACGATTGGGTGGACAAGGTGAATGCAGCCGCCAACGCCACGCTGCTGCCGCAGGCGCACCACTCCTGGTACCTGGGCGCCAACGTGCCCGGCAAGCCGCGCGTCTTCATGCCCTATGCGGGCGGGATGGCGCGCTATCGGAAGATCTGCGACGAGGTCGCTGCGCGAGGTTACGAGGGTTTCTCGCTGGGGCGTTGAGTCGCTGCCGCCATTCGGACCGCGGACTATCTTCCATGGAAACTGCCGATCGATGAAAAAGGGGGAACGACAATGAATCGATGCACCGTGATCCGCGTGTTGCGAGTAGCGCTCGTGAGTACGTTGTTTGCACTGGCATCCGGCTGCGCCGGCACGCGCGGGCAGCACTCCACCACCAGCGTGGTCGACTATCTGTATCCGAATGCGAAGAAGGAACCCATCGCGGAGCCCGGCATTCCGCATCTTTCCCTCCCGATGCGCGTCGGGATCGCCTTCGTTCCGGAGCGCGGCAGTTCCACGCTGACCGAGTCGAAGAAGACCGAACTGCTCGAGAAGGTGGCGGCGAACTTCAAGACGCTGGACTTCATCAAGTCGATCGAGATCATCCCTTCGGCGTACCTGACGCCGCAGGGCGGCTTCGACAACCTCGAGCAGATCCGCACCATGCACGGCATCGAGTCCATCGCGCTGGTGTCCTACGACCAGAAGCAGTTCACGGACGAAGGCGTCGCTTCCATCGTCTACTGGACCATCATCGGCGCCTACGTCGTTCCGGGCGAGAAGAACTCCACCTATACGATGGTCGACACCGTGATCATGCACATCCCCAGTCGCAAGCTGCTGTTCCGCGCACCGGGTACCAGCCAGATCAAGGGCTACTCCACGCCGGTCAATCTGACCGAGGAACTGCGAGTGGACAGCGAGAAGGGCTTCAACGAGGCGGTGGACAAGATGATTCCCAACCTCAACCAGCAACTCGTCGCGTTCCGGGAGAAGGTGAAGGCTTCGCCGGAGGAGTACAAGGTGGTGCGCTCCGATGGGTCGTCGAAGGGCGGTGGAGCACTCGACGCATGGGCGGCGCTGCTGATCGGTTCGCTGCTGGCGGGAGGTGCCTGGTGGTCGCGTCGCCGGTCGTGATGCGCATGCCGTGGTGGACGTTGGGCCTCGCGGCGACGGCGCTGCTTGCCCAGTGGTTGCCCGGTGCCGCAGAACTGGTGGCCTACGATCGCGAAGCCGTCCTGCAGGGCCAGCTTTGGCGCATCGTCAGCGGGCACCTGGTGCATTTCTCCTCGATGCACCTGCTCAACAACCTGGTGGTGCTATTGCCTGCGGCATGGCTGGTGGAGACGCGCTACCGCCCGGATGTCGCACCGTTGCTCGTGGGATCGTCACTCGCGATCGGTGTCGCACTGCTCATCGGCGAGCCGCACATCATCGAGTTTCGCGGAGCCTCAGGCGTTGCCTTCGCATTTGTCGTCTACGTGTGCCTGCGAGGCCTGCACGAGCAGCGCCGGTGGCGGATGGTATGCCTCGCGCTGCTCGCGATCGTGGTGGCGAAGTTCGGCGCCGATGCCGGGGGGTGGCACCTGCGCCAGTGGCAAGCGCACGAGGGCTTCGTTCCGCTGCTGCTCAGTCATGTCGTGGGCGCTGCCACGGGCGGCATCGTTTACCTGCAGCACCTGGTCAGCCAGGGTCAGCCTGCCCGGCGATTCTCCGTGAACCGTTGAGCGAGTCCGTGCCCAATGGCTCACTGGCATGCTGCATCGCGACAGAAGTGCAGCAACACTGCCTCCATGGAGAGGCCGTGGCCTAGGGCTGAGAGATACTGGTGCGTTGCAAGATCGCATCCGCTATGCTGGCTGCAAGGCCGCCGCCGGAGTGCTCGTCGTGGCGTTTGCCGACTCACCCATCGTTCCCCTCTGGCCGAGAGAGTGCGCCCAATGCCGACTTCCATCCCCGCCACCCTGATCCCCGGCGACGGCATCGGTCCCGAGATCGTCGACACCACGCTCGCGGTGCTCGACGCGCTGAAGGCTCCCTTCGAGTGGGATCGCCAGGTCGCAGGCCTGGGAGGTGTGAAGACGGCAGGCGATCCACTGCCGCAGGCGACGCTCGACAGCATCCGCCGTACGCGCCTGGCGCTCAAGGGCCCGCTCGAGACACCGTCCGGCGGAGGCTATCGCTCGTCGAACGTGCGTTTGCGCGAGGAGTTCCAGCTCTACGCCAACCTGCGTCCGGTGCGGACCATCATCCCGGGCGGGCGTTTCGAGAACATCGACCTCGTGGTGGTGCGCGAGAATCTCGAAGGCCTGTACATCGGCCACGAGCACTACGTGCCGATCGACGGCGACCCGCATGCCGTCGCCATGGCTACGGGCGTGAACACACGCCAGGGCAGCCGCCGCCTGCTCGAGTACGCCTTCGAATACGCCATCGCGATGGGGCGCAGGAAGGTCACGATCGTGCACAAGGCCAACATCATGAAGGCGCTGACCGGCATCTTCCTCGAGACCGGTCAGGAGCTGTACGAGAGCAGGTACAAGGGTCGCTTCCAGCTGGACAGCGTGATCGTCGATGCGTGCGCGATGAAGCTCGTGCTCGACCCCTGGCAGTTCGACGTGCTGGTCTCGACCAACCTGTTCGGCGACATCCTGTCGGACCTGGTGGCCGGCCTGGTGGGCGGTCTGGGGATGGCGCCCGGAGCCAACATCGGCGTCGACGCGGCGATTTTCGAGGCGGTGCACGGCTCCGCGCCCGACATCGCCGGCAAGGGCATCGCCAATCCGATTGCGCTATTGTTGGCGGCGGCCTTGATGCTCGACCACTGCAAGTTGTCGGAATCGGCCACGCGCCTGCGCAAGGCCATCGACGAGACACTCAACGTCGACCAGGTTCGCACCGGCGATCTCGGCGGCAAGGCCAATACGGCCGCGTTCACGAAGGCACTGGTCAGCCGGATCGCCAACGGCTGAACGAACGGAGGAAGGGCAAATGGGCGATCCCGGCAACGCGGCTGCGGTCGACTACGGTTCGGAAGAAGCCGCCATGCGCGCGTATTGCGAGGCGGGTACGCAACGCGCCATGGCGCTCGGCAATCGCGGGCCGATCCGGTTCACGGCCGACGGTCGCGTGCATCCCGACATCCTCGAGGCGTACTCGCGTTGCGGGTTCTATGTCTTCGAAGGCGTGCTCCGGCCGGAGGAACTGGTCGATCTCGAAGCCGACCTGAAGGACATCCTGGATCGCCTGCCGGCTGAACGCGGCTCGCCGCTCGACCGCAAAGGTCGGCCCGCGCTCGGCGCCGATCTCGAAGCAACGACATTGTTCTGGGCCAAGCCGCTGGCCGATCCCTTCGGCGGCACCGACCTCGCCGCGGGGCGGCATCCGGTGAAGATGTTCGAACCGATGCCGGCCGCCGACGCGCCGGCGGAAGTGGTCTACCTGATCCTCGGCTCGCTGCAATTTTCCGAGGCGGCGCTGCGCGTCTACGGCCATCCCCACCTGCTCGCCGTGGCGGCCGCTGTCAACGGCGACGATTTCGCACCCTTCAACGAGGCGCTCTTCATCAAGGAGCCCGGCCGCGGCGCTTCGGTGGCGTGGCATCAGGACGGCGTCACGCACTGGAACAGTCCCGACTGGGACGAAGGCTCGCACGGCTTCAATTTCATGGGGCAGCTCTACGGCTGCACGGCGGCCAATGGCGTATGGATCGTCCCCGGGTCGCACCGCACCGGAAGAGCCGACATCAAGGCTATGGTCGCCGCGGCAGGCACGGAGCGGTTGCCGGATGCGGTGCCGCTCATCTGCAAACCGGGCGACGTCGCCATTACCAACCGCCAGGTGGTGCATGGTTCGTTCGCCAACACGAGTCCCGACTGGCGGGTGACGGTGAACTTCGGTTTCCACCGCCGGCGCTCGGTGCTGGGCGTCAAGGGGGGCGGGCTCCACAACGCGGAGGCCGTGTACGACGAGGCGCGGATCCACGAACGCGCCCGCGCGATCGGCTATGCCATCGACGCGCGCCGGCAGCGCTTTCCGGACGAGACGCCGTTCGTCTACGAGTTGCAGGTCGGCGAGGTGTATCGCTGGGACGCTTCGATGAAGGCCGCGCTCAAGGACTACAACCTGCTCGACCTGAGCATCTGAGTGTCGAGTCGGAGGCGGCGAGGCGCAGCTCGACGTGCCGGCCCGGATTCGGGTTATCTTGGTCCGATGATTGGCATGCCCTTCCTCGACCGCCGCGCGTGCCTGCTGGCGACGGCCCTGCTCATGGCGTTTCCCGCCGTTGCGCAGCCGTTGGCGACCTACGAGACCCGGAGCATCGTGCTGCTCCCGGAGCAGGTTGCGGAACTGGCCGGCCGCTCGTACTGGACGGCGCGGCTGGGGAAGCAGTCGCACCTGACGCTCATCGGTGGAAAGGCGGCGACGGCGGCGCCCGAGGCCCTGCTGGCTGCGATCTCGACCTGGTTGCCCGCCGCTCCGCCAGAGCCAGCGGACTGGGTGTTCGCGTTGACGGATTCCAGTGCCGCGGTGACGGGTCTCGGCGCACGCGCCACGCTGGCCTCGGGTGATGAGCGCCCCGAACTGAAAGTGCAGCCGCTTGAACTGGATCAAGTGGTCGAACTGCAGGCGGCGGAGCTGGCATCGGGCGATTGGAGGCCGGACCGGACCTTCCTGTTCGCCGGTTTTCCGGATGGCATCGAACCCTACTGCAACGCGCGTGCACCGGTTTGCGCGGCCACCTTCGGTTGGGCCGAACGGCGGACCGAGAAGCGCTTCCGCGATCTCGTGACGGTGTCCCGCAACGGCTCGCCCACCACGTTCCATGTCCAGCGTCCTGGCGCCGGAGCGACCGACGCGGGAGACCTGGTGCGCTATCTCGGCGAGGTCGGCGTGACCCACCTGACGCCGCCGCCCGGATTCTCCCTCAAGGACGGCGCCGATCTCGACCTGGAACTCGAGCAGAACGGCGCCTCCGATGCGACGGCGCTCGGGCCGATTCGAGGACTGGAGAACCTGGCGCTGCGCGAACGCGTTGCCGTGAAGAGCGCCGTGGTCGCCTATCACCAGACCGGCACGCGCAGCGCGGAGGCGGACGTCGTACTGCCCGCCGGTCCTGCAGGGCAGGCCCTGCTGTACACGTTTCGGTTTCTTCCGACGAACAACGAAGTGACCGTCGAGGCCCTCGGCGCTGCAGTGAACGTGCTGCCGGCGGAAGGCCCGAGGAGCGACGTCCGGCGGATACCCGGGTTTCCCGAAGGCGCGAATCCCGCCGCGCTGCGCGACTGGCTGAAGCGCCGCTATCCGGCCGTGGCCCCGAAGGGTGCCAGCGTTGACGAGATCGTGGCCAACGCGAATCGCCTCGTCGACCAGGCGAGCGCAACCGCGGACTGGTTCGCGACCAACTACAGTATCGCTGTCCTGGGGCCGAAGGCCGCGGACCGTCGGCTTGCCGACGTGCACGCCCGGACGATCCAGCAGCGTGGCGGTCTCAAGACCTTCAGCGCCTTCGAGCTGCGCGCCATGGAGGCGGTGCTGCAGACGCTGGGTGATCGCGCCCTCGCGTTGGTACGCGGTACCGCGCTGGTTCGGCAGCGCGCAGCCGACGGTGCGTCGGTGTTCGGGGACCAATCCCGCACGGTGCAGATCGCCGGGCTCACCTTCACGCGGACGCGACCGGCGGCGGAAGGCAGCAAGCCCGCCGACGTCGCCTTCACCATCGCCATCTACGACGTTGCGCGCTCGTCGTCGCGCTTCATCGGCGGCAGGACACCCGATGGCGCGGTGCGGGTCTACCCGCCCGTGGCGGCCGTGATCGCGCACGAGTTCGGCCACGTCATCGGCCAGCGGGCGCCGGCGCAGCAACGCTTCAACGACCTCGTGACCTCCATGGGCGTGGCTCCGTTCACCCGCTATGCCGCATCCAGCCCGGAGAGCGAGTTCTTCCCGGAAGCGTTCGCGTTGTTCCTGCTCGATCCGGCGTGGGTCCGGGACAATCACCCGGATCTGTACGCCCGGGTCCTCGCCTACGCGCGGCGACCCCGGCCCGACGCTTTGTAGCGCCGGCCGCACGCCATCGCGATGCATGGGTTCGACGATGGAATGGTATGGTGCGCGCCTGAAGTTTCGTCCGACCCACGGTTCCCGAGCATCCTCCGATGAACGACGAAGACCTCTGCTTCACCCCGGCGACCGAACTGTTGCGGATGATCCGAAGCCGGACGGTATCGCCGGTCGAGATCATGCGCGCGACGATCGACCGGGCGGAGGCACTCGATGCGCGCCTGAATGCCCTGTGCACACCGACCTTCGAGGCGGCGATGGAAGGAGCGCGGGTAGCCGAGGCCGCGGTGATGCGTGGCGAACACCTGGGACTGCTGCACGGCATTCCGACCACCATCAAGGATCTCGCCCTCACCCAGGGCGTGCGAACCATGGGTGGATCGAATCTGTATCGCGACCGCATTCCCGCCGTCGATCACCTGCACGTGGAGCGCTTGCGCGAGGCCGGTGCCATCGTCATCGGCAAGACGACCGTTTCCGAACTGGGCTGGAAGGGTAACGGCGACAGTCCCGTGACAGGCATCACGCACAATCCGTGGAAGCACGGCATGAATGCGGGCGGGTCCAGTGCTGGAGCGGCGGTCTGCGCGGCGGCCGGCATCGGGCCTCTGCACCAGGGCTCGGATGGCGCGGGCTCCGTGCGCATGCCGGCGGCGTTCTGCGGGGTGTTCGGATTGAAGCCTTCATACGGACGCATTCCGTACTGGCCCATGCCGAACAACGGTGCGATATCCCACGTCGGCCCCATCACGCGGACGGTAGCCGACAGCGCGCTCATGCTGCAGGCGATGGCAGGCCCGGACGACCGCGACGTGGCGAGCCTGGAGAGCCAGCCGGACGATTTCCTGGACCAGCTCAATCAGGGGATCAAGGGATTGAAGGTCGCCTACAGCCCGGACCTCGGTTATTTACGCGTGGATGCGGAAGTCGCAACCCGTGTCGAAGCGGCTGCACGAGCATTCGAGGACCTGGGCTGCACGGTGGAACTCGTGAATCCGGGATGGGGTGATCCCATCGCGATGGAGCACGTGCTGTTCGCGGGAGCGTACGCCGGCATGATCGGCAATCTGCTCGACGAATGGGCCGACAGGCTGGACCCCGGGCTCGTTGCGTTGACCCGGCACGGCCTGAAATACTCCGCCGGAGACTATTGCCGAGCGCAGGGCGAGCGACTGCAGTACTACGACTTGGTGCATGCGTTCTTCCAGCGCTACGACCTCCTGCTTACGCCATCGCTATCGGTCGCGGCCTTCGATGCAAAGCGTTTGATCCCGGAACACTGGGAGCAGCACCCGTGGGACTGGCTGCGCTGGGCGGGATTCAGCTATCCGTTCAACCTCACGTGGCTGCCGGCGGCGACCTGCCCGTGCGGTTTCACCGACGCGGGACTCCCGGTGGGCATCCAGATCGTCGCGGGCCGTTTTCAGGACCTGAGGGTGTTGCAGGCATCCCGGGCGTTCGAGTCCGCACGACCCTGGTCGCCCGCGAGGCCGGTCTTTGCGTAGCGTTTTCAGCGCCCATCGTCCGATGGCGCGTCGCATCTTTCGGAGGAGATGAACCATGGGACGTTTTCTTGCGGTCCTCGCGCTGTCGGGCGTGTGCCTAACCGGCGCCGCCGCTGCTGCCGATACGCTGAAGATCGGCGTGGTCAACGAGATCACGGGCCCCCAGGCGGAAGGCGGACTGTTCACGGTCAACGGTCTCAAGCTCGCGGTCGACGAGATCAACAAGGCCGGCGGCGTGCTGGGCAAGCAGCTCGAATTGCGGATCGAGGACAACGCGAGCACGAACCCCGGCACGGTGCTCGCGTTCTCGCGACTCGTGAGCGAGGGCGGGCTGGCCGGCATCGTCGGCCCGATCCGCAGCACGCAGATCCAGGCCATCGCGCCCACCATCGCGAAGGCCGGGATTCCGACGATGATCGGCGGCAGCGAACCCGGGCTCACGCACATGAACAACCGCTGGGTGTTCCGGGCGCGACCGAACGACAGCTATTCCTCACGCGTGATCGCCGACTTCGGCGTGAACACGTTGAAGCTGCGCAAGTGGGCCATCGTGCATTCCACGGACGCCTTCGGCACTGGCGGCAAGAACGCGCTGGTGGCGGCCCTCAAGGACCTGGGCGTGGAGCCCGTGCTGATCCAGGGCTACACCAACAACTCCCAGGACTTCACGCCCATCGTGCTGGCCGTGAAGAAATCCGGCGCGGACGTGATGGGCACGTACATGACCAATTCGCCCGACCAGGGCATCTTCGCGAAGCAGCTGCGGCAGCTCGGCGTGAACGTCGCGTGGGTCGGTTCGCCCACCACGATTTCAGTGACGGCGCTCAACCTCGCGGGGGAAGCGTTGTACGGCTCCTACGCCATCACCGATTTCACGACGGACGCGAACGACGCCACGCGCGCCTTCACGAAGAAGTATCGCGAGCGCTACAACCTCACGCCCGACACTTTCGCCAGCTGGGCCTACGACGCACTGAACGTCCTGGTCGCGGCGATCAAGGCGGCCGGCACCACCGAGCCGGAAGCGGTGCGCAAGGCGATCCTGGCGATCAAGAACTACCAGGGCGTCGAAGGCCGCTACGAATTCGACGAGTTCGGCGACGGGCTGCACGGCTACAACGTGGTGAAGAACGATGGCGGGAAGATCGTCTTCATCAAGCACGTGGAATTCCCGGTCAGATAGCCGGGCCGCCGTTCTGGATCAGCGTTGTCGAGTCCTGCGCCGCCAGAGGCCCAGAACAACGGCGAGACCGCCAGCGAGAAGCCAAACGCTGCCGGGTTCGGGTACCGCACTGATGCTGTAGTCGTGACCGCTCTGGGCGACCAGCGTGACACCGGGCGTTTGCGCCTGCGCGAAGAAGGGCACGGTGTTGAGCAGCGAGATCAGGAAATCCGCCGCTCCCGTCGGTCTGCCAACCACGAGCTGTCCGGTGAGGGTCCCCTCGATGCTGATGGTGTCGCCGACGCGCGCCAGGTTCGAAGTGAACGGGCCGCTGTACTGCGAGAAACCGGTGACGCCTTGCGACCAGGTCACGGCCTTGTCCCGGATCGCCGAACCGAAGACGAGGTTGAAATCCGCTGTGACGAACCCGATGAAACAGGTGGAACACACGCCGATCGCTCCCGCCGGCGGTGGGGTGAGATCGAACGTGAGCGTGACCGGTGTGCCGACCGGAAGCGACGAGGTGACGAGCAGGGCGTCCCGGAAGACGGCGCGGGCGTCTGATTTCGTGACTTCGGTGGCGCTTGCCGACGCGCGCATCGAGATGCCGAGAGATCCGGCTTCGGCCCTAGCGGCTGCGGTTCCGAACGCATCGGTGATCGCCGCGCTGGTGGAAGCGAAAGCCTGCGGATCGCCGAGCACGTTGCTGGCGGTGTCCGCGTCCGTGTGCTGGTCGGACCCCGCTGCGACGGACGCGGTCGCCTCCATGAAATCGGCGTAGGCCGCGTTCGCAAGACCAAGGCCGAGCGCGCCGAGGACCAGGATCCATCTTGCCGCCGCCGTACCGCGCGGTGACACTCGAGAACAGCGGCGCGAGTCGGACATGTTCAAGGCGTACCTCCAGGATTCGAGGAAACCGTGGGCGAACGTGGAGCGTCCTGGTTGCCACCTGCCTGCTCAACGAGGGCGCGCTTCTGCTCGAATCAGTCTACTCCCTATGCGCCGGGTGGAAAGCGGTCCCGGAAGATCCGGCGGGCGGGATGCGTCGCGAACCGTCAGCGCCTAGGCTCGCCCAGGGTCTTGTAGGTCTCCCGCAGGATGTTCTTCTGGATCTTGCCGAGCGTGTTGCGCGGGAAGTCGTCGACGAACACCACGAACTTCGGCACCTTGTAGTTCGCCAGTTCGCCCTTCGCCCGTGCGATCACCTGATCGGCGCTGACGAGATCGTCCTTGGTCTTGCGAACGACGATCGCCGTCACCGCTTCGCCGAAATCGGCGTGCGGTACGCCGATGACCGCCGACTCCGCGATGCCCGGCGTGGCATTCACCACGGTCTCGACCTCGGCGGGATAGACGTTGTAGCCGCCCGAGATGATCAGGTCCTTCGCGCGGCCGGTGATCGAGACGTAGCCGTCGGCGGAGCGTGTACCCAGGTCTCCGGTACGGAAAAATCCGTCGACGGTGAAGTCTTCGGCGGTCTTGTCCGGCATGCCCCAGTAGCCCGAGAACAGTCCGGGTCCGCGCACCTGGATCATGCCGATTTCGCCATCGGACAGCGGTTCGTCGTTGCCGTCCGCGATGCGGAGTTCGACTCCAGGCAAGGGCAATCCCACCGAGTCCGGCGGTCGAGGCCCATGCAGAGGATTCGAGGTGATGATCATCGTTTCGGTGGTGCCGTAGCGCTGGACGATATCGAACCCGGAGCGCTCGCGGAATCGCTCCTGGATCTCGGGCAACAGCGGCGCGGAGCCGCAGGTGGCGAGCCGGAGTCGGGACAAGGCTTCCCGGGTGAATCGGGCATCGCCGAGCATGCGGTGGTAGAAGGTCGGCACGCCCATGAAGACGGTCGACCGCGGCAGTGCAGCGAGGATCGAATCGAGCTGGAATTTCGACTGGAAGATCATCCGGGCGCCGGCGGCCAGCGCGACGTTGCAGGCGACGAACAGGCCGTGGCCATGGAAGATCGGCAGGGCGTGCAGGAGCACGTCCTCGCGCGTGAAGCCCCAGAGCTCCCCCAGCGTCCGTGCGGCATAGGCGATGGCGCGGCCACTGATCGTCGCTCCCTTGGGACGTCCCGTGGTGCCTGACGTATACAGCACGGCGGCGATGTCGTCTGGTGCGCGCACCACCGTGTCGAACGCATCGTCGTGGTCGGCCGCGGCATCGACCAGCGAGCCGCGGCCGCGCTCGTCGAGCGTGAAGACGTGGTGCACTCCGGACTTGCGGGCCTCGGCCTGCAATGTTTCCGCCAGGGCGGGCGCGCACACGAGTACGCGCGGCCTGGCGTCGGCCAGGAAATAGCCCAGTTCCGCCGGCCGATAGGCCGTGTTCAGGGGCAGGTAGACCAGTCCGGCCCGCAGGCACGCGAGATAGAGCGCCAGCGATTCGCGCGATTTCTCCGCGGATACGGCAACCCATGCTCCGGGTTCGCAGCCGCTCTGTCGCAGCAGCGACGCGAATCGGGCCGACAGGCGATCCATGTCGCCACAGGTGGCGATGCGCCCGTCATCGGTCTCGAGCAGCGGGGTGTCCGGTGCCGCCAGCCATCGTCCGATGGCGAGGTCGTAGAAATTGGAGTGGTCAGGCATTCGCGTGAGCAACCTGGAATGCAGCATCGACGGCACCGGCTGCGAGGGCAGGGGCGAGGGTTTCGTCGTCGGCGTCGGCGCGTTTGTCCAGCGCCGCCAACGCAGCCGGCGAAAGGACCTGGATGCGCGCTTGCGGCAGGAGGCTGACCCGCGTGGCGCCGGCCGCCAGGGCGGCGAAGATGCCGCCGCCTGCGATGCCGGTCACGATTACGTGGATGTCGTTGCCGCGGTGATGCAGCCATCGAAGGGTGAGGGCGAGATGAGCCAGGTACTCGCTCAGGACGACCCGCTCGTCCGCAGGATCCGCGGAATGATTCTCGACGTTGGCCAGGATCGAGATCTGAAGGCCACTACGCGTTCCTGCTCTGGAGAGGAGTTCCTCTGCAAGCAGCAGGGATGCGGGTGCCGTGGCGGCCCCGCCTCCGACGAGGCCGCACACGATCGATTCATCGGCTTCCGCAGAACGCGCAAAAAAAACGGACGCTGTGCGTGCGACCTTCCGGACGCCCGGCAGCAACTGGCCCAGGGTGTTCCGAGTGGTTTCGTCGAGCGAGTCCGGCGCGGCAGATTCGAGATGAAGTGCGCGGTCGCCGAGGCGGGACCGGAGGGCCTGCGTCCGTGTGGTCATCCACTCGTCCGTGACGGGCCCGGACGCAGCCTCGTCCAGCCAACTGGACAAGGCGGCACGGTAGATCGCGGGCGAGTCTTCGCAGAGCAGCGTCGTGCGGGTCACGGCCGCCCGGGCAGCACCGCCGAGCAGCGCGGCGACCGCGGTCTTGTCCGATGCGCGCAACGCCTGGCTGCCCGCGATGTTCTCGATCAGCTTGGGGCCCGACATGCCGAGCAGCGATCCCGCGTGCATCGTGCGCCGGTCGCAGAGCGACGCGATGATGCTGGCACCGCCGAACGCATGCCGGGTGATCGTCGCGAACATGCGTTGCCCCGCCAGCCGGGCATCCAGCAAGGCACGCAGCAGGCCGCGCAGTGCGGCGACCGTTTGCATTCCCTCCGTGACGCGCATGCCGCTCGTGTTCATGAGAAACACGAGGGGTTCATCGCTTGCGTCGGCCTGTCGAAGCGCCTCGGCAAGCTGGACGGTCTCCGCCGGACCGATGGAGCCATGGTGTTTCGCATAGTCGAAGGCGACGACGGTGAACGGGTGCGAATCGAGGGTCGCGCGATGAACGACCACATCCCCCGTCGAGGCCGATTCAAGCGGGGCATGGGAGTCGGCGCCGAGCCACGCGTCGAGCTGCTCGGCCAGCGGCAGGTCCGCGAACATGACGTCGGTCCGGCTTCAGCGGTACATCGCGCCGCCGTCGGCGTCGATCACGAGCCCGCTCAGATACGAAGCCCGAGCCGACGCCAGGTACACGACGATATCCGCCATTTCTTCGGGATGCGCGGGCCGTCCGAAGGGCAGGTTGGAGAGCAGTTCGGGCCAGCGTGCCTCGTCGCCCAGGCTCGCTTGCGCCCGGCTCTTGAAGAGCTTCACCAGTCGGTCGGTCGTCGTGGGTCCGGGACTCACGCCCACGACCCGCACGCCCCGTTCGGTGCTGTAGCCGCCGACGGCCTTGGTGAAGGCGATGAGGCCGGCATTCGCCGTCGAGCCGCAGACGTAGTCATGGCGAGGGGCAGCGCCGGCGATGCCGACCACGTTGACGATCACGCCGCTGCCGCGCGTCATCATGGGGGCCAGGGCCATGCGGGCCAGATCCACGTAGCCGAAGACCTTGAGGTTCCAGCTGTCGCGCCACTTCTTCGAATCCACCTGTTCGAGGCCCCCGCCCGGGATGGCGCCGGCATTGTTCACGAGGATGTCCACCTGGGTCACGAGCGGGCGCAGCGTTTCCAGCTGCGTGGGATCCGACAGATCGGCGCGATGGGCCCTGATCTCGACGTCTGCGATGCCGCGGAGTTGGGCAACGGCGTCCGTCAGTGCCTGGTCCGAACTCGAGACGAGGGTGACGTTGCAACCCTCCCGCGCGAAGCCTTGCGCGCAGGCGAAGCCGATGCCGCGCGAAGCGCCGGTGACGAGAACGTTCTTGCCTTGTAGCTGAAGATCCATGGGTGGTCAGGCGCGGCGGTCGACGCCGGCGAAGAAATCGAGCAGCGCCCGGTTGAAGGCTTCGGGTTCCTCGAGATTGATCGGGTGGCTCGTCCGCGGGACGATCCAGAGTTGCGCGTCGGGAATGGTGCGTTTCAGGAACAGCGCCGGCTCGAGGCACGGAACGTCGTCGTCGCCGGCGATGATCAGAACGGGCAGGGCGAGTCGGGTGAGCTGCGGACCCAGTTCATACACCGTCGGCCGTCGCATCTGACAACCTCGGATGGTGAGTGCCGTGCCGAGCGGTGAATGCTCGCCGAAGTAGCCGTTGAATTCGTCGAAGCCGCGCGGATCCTTTTCGCGATACCGGCGTCGCACGGCGCTGTTCGCGTAGTGCCGGATCCCTTCGGCCATCCCGAGCTTCAGGATCCGATCCGCGAGGTCCGTGCAGTCGGCAAAGAATTCCTCGCGCTTGTCTGGATCGGAGCCATGCCCCGCGCCGGCCACGACCAGCGAACGCGCCATCCGCGGGTAGGCGATGCCGAAGTTGAGCGTCGCGTAGCCGCCCATGGACAGGCCGACGATGTGCGCCTGGGCGATCCCTCGATCGCGCATGACGTTCGCGATGTCCTCCACCGCCTGTTCCTGGCTGTACGCGTCGGGAGCCTCGGGGACTTCGGAGGGCGGGTAGCCGCGGGCGTTGAAACTGATGCAGCGGTAGCGGCGGCCGAGCGCGCGGACCTGCTGCTCCCAGCACCGGTAGTCGCCGGCGAGTTCGTGCACGAAGACGATCGGAACGCCGTCGCCCGAATCCTCGAGGTAGAGCTTCACGCCGTTCGAGGTCGCGAAAGTCAATTCGGCATCCTCTTCACGGGTTGCGGCCGCCGAGCTTGTGCAGCACGTCCAACTGATTCAACAGATGGGTGCGCATCGTCGCTTCGGCCCGTTCGGGATTCCGTGCACGGAGTGCTGCCATGAGATCGCGGTGTTCCTCGATGGACGTCTCGAAGCGCCCCGGATAGCGCAGCGTCTGCACGCGGGCGAGCCGCATGACGATGCGCAGGTCCGCGACGACGTTCGCGAGCCAGCGGTTGCCCGACAGCCGCTGGATGGCTGCGTGGAACTCGACGTTGTTCTCGTGGTACTTGCCTGCGTCGTGCGCGGCCGCGTGGACCTCGAGCGTCTCGTGCATACGCTCCAGCGAGCGGAGGCTTTCGTCGTCCAGGCGGGAGGCCGCTTCGAAGGCGCACCAGCCTTCCAGGCGGGCCATCAGCACGAAGATCTCGTCCACGTCCTCGTCCGTGAGCTTGGTCACGTAGGACCCGCGGCGCGGCCTGACGGTGACCAGGCCTTCGGCGGCGAGCAGCTTGAGGCCCTCGCGCAACGGAGTGCGGCTGACGCCGAGTTCCTCGGCGAGCCGTTGCTCGTCGATCCAGTCGCCCGGGCTCAACTCATAGGCGTAGATCTTCTCCCGGATGCGGCTCACCACCCACTCGTACCGGGCGGTCTGCGGTTCCCGGGCCTGGAGGGCTTCCTTGCCTGCGAGCGGTTTCGGTGGGCGTCGCTTGCGGGCCGTAGACAAGTGGTTTTTCATTCGTTAAATTGTATGCAAATTTGTATTATCTAGACAACTGCCGATGGCGGGCGTGGCAGATCGGCCTGCCATCGACGAAGGTTGCAGTGGTGACGTCCAGGCATTCCGCCGGACGACTGTCGGAGTGATTCGACAGGGATCGGCAGCTTTGCACTCGTTTCCAGGCCGCCCGAGGCAACCCTTCGTGGAGTTGCTACGGCGGATGTGGGTAGTTCGTTCGTACAACACAACGAATCGGGAGGTAGTGAAGCATGAACAGGATCCAGAAGGGACTGCTGGGCGGGCTTGCCGTCGCGGTGATGACGGCAGCGTCCGGCTCGGCGCTGGCCCAGGCCGGCAACGAGTGGAAGCATTACGGGGCGGATCAGTCGAATACGCGGTACAGCACGTTGAACCAGGTCAACACGGGCAACGTGAAGGACCTCAAGGTGGTCTGGGCGCACTCCCTCGGCACTCTCGAGAGCCAGGAGTCGACCCCCATCATCGTCGGCGACACGATGTACGTGACCAGTTCCACCGGTCCGCGCTACATCTTCGCGCTGGACGCGAAGACGGGCGCGAAGAAGTGGTCCTACCAGCCCGAGCTGCCGTCGGACTACATGGCGACGGTGTGCTGCGGCCTGGACAATCGCGGCGTGGCGGTCGCGGACGGCCGTGTGTTCTACGGCCGGCTCGACGCGAAGCTCGAAGCGCTCGACGCGAAGACCGGCAAGCGCCTGTGGACCGTGACCGTCCAGGACTACAAGAAGGGCCATGCGATCACGTCGGCACCGCTGATCGTCAAGGACCTCGTGATCACCGGGATCGCCGGCGGCGAATATGGCATCCGCGGCTTCATCGCTGCCTACAAGCAATCGACCGGCGAACAGGTGTGGAAGACCTACACCATTCCGGGCGAGGGCGAGCCGGGCAACGAGACCTGGAAGGGTGAGTCGTGGAAGACGGGCGCGGCGTCCACCTGGGGCGTGGGCTCGTACGACGAGAAGCGCAATGTCATCTACTGGTCCACCAGCAATGCGGGACCGTGGGGCGCGCAGACCCGGGGCTCCGACTCCAGCGACGTGTCGAAGTACCCGAACCTTTGGTCCGCATCGCAGCTCGCGTTCGACGCCGACACGGGCAAGATCGTGTGGGGCTATCAGTACACCCCGCATGACGCCTGGGACTACGACGGAATCAACGAGGCGGTGCTGACCGATCTCTCGATCGGCGGCAAGAAGATCCCGGCGCTGATGCACGCGGATCGCAACGGCTTCTTCTACGTACTGAACCGGGACACCGGCAAGGTCGTTGCGGCGGATCCGTTCGTGACGGTGAACTGGGCCACGCACGTGGACCTCGAAACCGGCCGTCCGGTGGAAGCCGCCAACAACGAGAAGCGGCCGCAGCTGGGCAAGTGGGCGCGCAACGTGTGTCCGAACCTCATCGGCGGCAAGAACTGGTCGCCCATGTCGTACAGCCTGCAGACCGGGCTCGTGTACCTGCCGGCGTTCAACATGTGCATGGACATCGCCAACCGCGAAGAGGAGTACACGCCGGGCAAGTTCTATCTCGCCTCGGAGTTCAACCTCGCCATGCCCGGTGCCACGGGTAACCATCTCGGCGAGTTCATCGCCTGGGATCCGGTCGCGAAGAAGAAGGCGTGGAGCATCGAGGAAGAGAACATGTGGGCGAGCGGTGCCATGTCGACCGCCGGCGGCCTGGTGTTCTACGGCAACATCAACGGCATGTTCAAGGCGGTGGACGCGAAGACGGGCAAGGTGCTGTGGCAGTTCCGCGTCGGTACGGGCATCACGCAGAGCGCGGTCACCTATTCCATCGACGGCAAGCAGTACGTTGCCGTGGTGGCCGGCCGCCTCAAGGGACCGCCCTCGTTCTTCGGCAAGATCGGCCAGCGCATGACGGAGGCCAGTGCGGAAGGCGGCATCCTGATGGTGTTCGCGCTGTAAGGGAATCGGGTGGATCGATTGACCCAGGGTGGAAACGGCGGGGGGCGCAACCCCGCCGTTTTTTTTCGTTCATGCGCGTCGATCCCGAAGGGACTGCGGTCAGGTACGAACCGAGGCCCGTGATCGATACCGAGCTGGTCCATGGGGAGGTAGCCTTGTTCGTGAAGTCCGGTATTGCCTGGATGAGACGAGTCGCACTGGCGGTGACGCTCGTCTGTCTGCCCGTCGTCGCCGCGAGCGACGAGACCTCTGGCCGTCCGACCAATCCCTACGCCGGCGACAAGGCAATGGCGAAGGAAGGCGGCAGCCTGTTCAACCAGTATTGCTCACACTGCCACGGTCCGTGGGCGGACCAGGCGGAGCGCGTGCGCGATCTGCGGCGCCTGCGCATCCGCTACGGCGACGATGCCATCTCCGCCTTCTACACGACCGTCAGCACCGGCCGCCTCGACAAGGGCATGCCGGTCTGGAAAGGCGTGCTGCGCGACGATGTGCTGTGGAAGATCTACACCTTTCTCGAGACGGTCCAGGAAGAGGAATAGCCGCCATGTCGCTCGGTCGCATCCGGCGCTGCATGGTCGGGGCCTGTCTCGCGATGGCGCTCGCGCCATCGCTCGATGCCGTAGCTCATGGCGTGTCGCTCGACATCCACGACGCGTACCCGGGCGACTCCGCGTTCCAGCGTGGTTTCCTGGTTCCGTGGACGCAGAAGGTCGAACAGGAGTCCGGCGGGCGCATGCGTTTCCATCTGCACCCGGCGTCGACGCTCGGCGGCTCCGCACCAGGCTTGTACGAACAGGTGCGGGAGGGCGGAGCGGACATGGTCTGGACACCCATCCGCGCCACGAACGAACAGTTCCAGCGGCTTGCGGTCGCCGAATTCCCGTTCATGGTCCGCCGGGCGCAGGGCGCCAGCCGGGCCGTCTCGGAGTACGTGCGTGTCAACGATCTCCCGGAGCGCGATTTCGATGGCGTGCGCGTGCTGGCCGTTCACATGGGTGACGGGTCGCAGCTGCACTGGGGCAAGGCGCTCCCGGAGCCGCCGGCCGACGTGGCGGGCAGACGCGTCGCGGTTTTCACGCGGGGCGAAGGAGCATTGCTGGCCGCCATGGGTGCGAAGCCGGTGGAGATGCCGCTCGGGCAGGTGACGGAGGCCTTGAACAGTGGAGCCCTGGACGGTGTCCTGCTGCCATGGGAACGGGCGAGTGCGTTGGGCATCGACCGCGCCACGCGATCCCATACGGAGTTCGGGCCGGAGAATCGCGGTTTGACGTCGTCCCTGTTCGTGTTTGCCATGAACCCGGCGAGCTACGCGTCGCTCTCGGATGACCTGAAAGCCGTGGTCAACGCCAACAGCGGCGCCGAGACCGCCGCGTGGCTGGGGCGCGTGCTGGATGAGGCGGCGGCCGGTGCGCGGAAGGCGGCAACGGCGCGCGGTGACGTCATCCGGGTGATGACGCCGGAGGAACAGGGCCGATGGACCGCGGCCGCACGCATCGTGACGGAAGCCGAGACGGCGACCCTCGAAAAAGCCGGCGTGCGGGTGCGTCCGTTGCTCGACAGCGCGCGTGAGCAACTGCAGCAGTTCGATGCTGCCCGGTGAACCGGCGGAAGGTGTTCAGAATCTCTTCGGCGGGTTCGCTCGCCAGACGGCGGGACTGGCCGCAGGTGCCAGCGCATCGAGATACAGCGAGGGAGCCATATCGTAGGCATACGCGTTGAGACGCCCGAGGAGATCCTGCACCCGGTCCGGATAGCTGGCCGCCTGGTTCTCGGCCTCCTGCGGGTCATTGGCGATGTCGAACAGTTCGATCCTCGCCGGCAGCGCCGCATGCACGATCAGCTTCCATTCACCCACCCGGATGGCGCCATGAAAGTCCTCGACGTTGAGCAGCAGCTCCTTGCGCGGCGTGCGTTGACGCTCGACGATTGCCGGCCAGACGTCCACGCCGTCCGGCCGCCGCTCAGCATCCACCGCGGCGCCGGCCAGGTGAAGCAGGGTGGCATGCAGGTCGGTCACGTGCAGGCTGTCGGTGACGACCGTCTTCGGCGCGATCCGCCCCGGCCAGTGGGCGAGTGCCGCGACGCGCACGCCGCCTTCGTAGAGACTGCCCAAGCCTTCGCGGAAGACGCCATTGTCCGCAGCAGGATTGCGGACGTCCCCGTCGCCGGTGGCGAAGCGCGTCGGCACCGCGCCGCCGTTGTCACTGTGGAACACGATCAGCGTGTCGTCGAGCATCTTGCGTTTTTCGAGAGCGGCGACGATTTCCCCGATCGCGGCATCGACACCGGTCACGGCGGCCGAGTAGTGACGGCGCGTGTCGTCGGCGACGTCCCGGTACGAATCGAGAGCTGCCTTCGGGACGTCCGCGTAGCGGGCCGGCGCGTTGAACGCGACGACGAGGAACAGCGGCGCGGCAGTGTCGTGACGCTGGACCAGCGCCACGGCTTCCGCCCCCAGCAACTCGGTGACGTAGCCCGCGTCGTTCACCGCCCGCTCGCCGCGGCGCCAGTCGGTCTTGCCGCCCTTGCGGAGCATCGACTCCGCGGTGCCGGAGAGCGAGCCGTAAAACGAGTCGAAGCCTCGCCGCGTCGGCCAGTATTCGGGCTTGGCGTGACCCAGCAACCATTCGCCGACGAAGGCCGTGCGATAGCCCTTGTCCTTCAACGACTGGGCGAGCGTGCGTTCCTCGGTGGGGAGGCCATAGCCGCTCGCGCGAGTGATCGACAGCGTCTGCAGGCCATAGCGCATGGGATAGCGGCCGGTGAGCAATGCAGCACGCGTTTGGCTGGAGTGCGGCTGCACGTAGAACGCGTTCAGGATCGCACCGCTTGCGGCCAGCCGATCGAGATGGGGCGTGCGAATCGCGCCGCCACGAAAGCCGACGTCGTGCCCGCCGAGGTCATCGGCGAGCAGGTACACGATGTTCGGCCGCTCGGCGCCGAAGGTGCTGGATGTCGCGAAGACGAGCAGGCCGAAGGCTGCGAGACATCCACGAATCGCGGTCGATGCGAGCACGGCGATCCTCATCGTTTCTTCTCCAATGCACGGGTGGGTCACGGCCGAATGATACGGTCTCGTGGCGCGAGATCGCATGCGATGGTCGTGCGATCGATGACGCGGATCGAGGACTGAGCTTCGATGGCTCCGCGCGAGATCCTCCTCGAGTGGCTCGCCGACGCGGCGTCCCGCGTGAGCCGCCAGCGCTGGCTGCACGAAGGTGCGTGGGGTCTGGCCGGACTGCTGGTGCTCGTGGCCAGCCACGCCGTCATCGTCCGGTTCGCGAGCGCCCCGGCCGTGGTCGCGGCACTCGAGCCGCTGCTGCTGCTCGTGGCGATCGCGATCGTGGTCGGCGTCGCCGCGCGTCGATGGCGCCGAGCGGATTTCGCCGGACTGGCAGCGTCGGTCGATGCGAAGGCGGGGTTGCACGACGAGCTCCGCAGCGCGCATTGGTTCGCGACCCAGGCTGGGCAGAATCCCTTCGTCGATCTGCATCTTCGGCGCGCGGCGCGGATCACCGAAGGTCTCGCCATTTCCGGGCTGTTTCCGCTGCGCGTGCCGCGCAACGCGGTCGTCGTGGCGGCCATCGCGTTGATCGTGGGCGCCGGGGCCTGGTCATTGCCACGCGGGAGCACGCCGAAGACAGACGATCCGATAGCGACCATGGGTGAAGCAACCCGGGTCGCACGAGATGATCCGCGTTCCGTTGCGCCCGATGGCGCACCGGATTCGGCGACGGAGCACGCGAAGCAACGGGTAGCCGCGACGTTGTGGAAGCAACTGGAAGCGCTGGCCGGCGAACTATCCGGGCGGCCCGGGGGACAGTCGCTGGCGCAGGCAGTCGCCGCGCGCGATGCGCGGGCTGCAGCCCAGGCCTTGCGCGCCCTTCAGAAGGACTCGTCGGGACAGACGACTGCAACGGCCGGCGCGGAAGCTCCGAACGAACAGATGTCGGATGTGCTCGCGCAGGGCATTCTCGAGCGGCTCGCGGAATTGCTGAAGGCGGGAGAAGCGAACGCCGGCGGCCGGGGATCGGGGGAGGCGGAGGTTGAACGACCCACGGCCCGTCTCGACCGCGAACTGCGTGAGGACCAGGAAGATGCGCAGCGCAGCGCGCCGCGACAACAGAGCGCCGGCGAGGACGCACTTAACACCTCGCTGCGCGCGCTGTCGCGCACGAGTACGGGCGGGCGTGACGCGGTGCACGGCGAGGCCGACAGCACGGAGGGCGCGGGGCGTGCCAGTGTCGGTGGCGGTGCGATGGGTCGCCGTGTGGGTATCAGTGGCGCGGGCGCAGGCGAAGGCGATCAACCGACCGGGAATGTCGCGGCGATCCCGGATGGTGACGAGGTCCTCGGCCGCAGGACCGAGCGCCTGGCTGTTCAACTGCGCGCGGTGAAGGTGCCTGAGCGCGAACTCGACGAGCGCGAGGGCCACGAGGATCCGGCCGGCACGGAGGAATCCTTCTACGCCGCCACCCGGGCTCAGGCTGCCCGTGCCGGTTTCGAATCCGTCGGTGCCGCGTCGCGGTCGGAGGCCGAGAGCGCGCTGGCAGCGGAGCGTTCGCCGATCGAGTTCCAGGAGGCCGTGAAGCGCTACACCCTGGCGCGCCACCGGCGTGAGCCCGATCCGAATCGGGCCTCCGGCGGCGCGCGCTAACAAGGCGGATCCAGCGTGCCTTCACTCCTCGCCTCATCGTCGCTCGGGCTCCTGCTCCTGGCGCTCGTGGTTGCCGCGATCGTTGCGCTGCATCGATTGAAACCGCGGCCGATCACGAAGGTGGTGGCGTCGACCTGGCTCTGGGCCGCCGCGGCGAAACGGATTGGCGTCCGCCGGTCGTCCTGGCGATGGTGGCTCGCCCTCTGCCTCTCGGTCGCGATCGGGGCGTTGCTGACGGTGGCGTTCATCCGTGCGGAAGTGCAGGAAACCGGCGACGGATCCACACGCGTTGTCGTCATCGTGGATAGCGGACCGTCCATGGCGGCGCGTACGCGCGATGGCGCGACTCGCTGGGCCCATGCGTTCGAGCGCGCGAGGAGCATCATCCGAAGTTCGTCCGGGCCGGTGATGGTGACGGACAGCATGGGCAGGGCCGAGGCGTCGGGATTCGTCGGTCGCCGCGACGCGCTCATCGCGCTGGACCGCCTGGCGGTCGCTCCCGCCGGAGAGGCGGTTTTCCCGGTACTGCCCGATGCACCCGGGCTCGAAGTGCATTTCATCGGTGACGGCGTAGCGCCGATGACGCTGCCACCCGGGGCGATCGTCCATTCGGTTTTCGAGGCAGTCGACAACGTCGCCGTGATCCGACTCGTCGCGCGGCCGCTGCCCGCCGACCCTCTGCGCGTGGAAGCGTTCGTGCAGGTGCTCAACGCCTCTCCCGTCGCCAAGTCCGTACGCCTCACGTTGCGCGGTGGCGAGCGGTACGAGGTATCGCAGGATTTGCGGATGGCCGCCGGCGAACTGGTCGACGCGACCTTCGACGTATCGGATTTCGAGGGCGGAGTTCTCGCGGCAGCGGCGATCACGCCTGGCGATGCACTTGCCCGCGACGACATCGCCTACACGGTCGTCCGGTCGCATCGTGCCAAGCGTGTCCTGCTGGTGACGCGCGGCAATCCTGCGCTCGCCGATGCTCTGGCGGCACTGCCGGGCGTGCGCGTCGAGACCATCGATCCCTCGCAATACCGCCACACCATCGAGGCCGATGCGTATGTGTTCGACCGGTTCGCTCCACGGCAACCCCCGGCCGCCGGCACGCTGCTGTTCGCGCCGACCGCGGCGGACTGGTTGCCGACAAGCGATCGCAGCGAAGGTCCGGTCACGGTCGACGATTGGGAGCGGACGAACCCGCTCGCCGCCGGTGTTCGTTGGGACACGCTGACCATCCGGCGCGCAACGCCCTGGACGCGTTGGCCCGATGGAGCCGAAGCCAGTGTACGCACCGGCAGCGGCGCCCTCGTCGTGTCCGGACGAACGGGCGTGCCGTGGACCGCCGTGGGTTTCCTCACCACCGACACCGATCTGCCGCTGCAGCCCGGCTTCACGGTGTTCCTCGGGAATGCGCTCGCGCGACTGATGGAGACGACCGCGACGTCGAGCGAAGCCCTGGGACCGATCCGCGTGGCACTCGCGGACGCGGAAGTGCGCGACGGCCAGGGGCGGCGCGTGGAAAGCCGAGGTATTCCCGGAGCGACGATGTTCGAAGCCGATCATCCGGACATCTACACCGTGCGCACGGCCGGCGCGCGCCTGCAGGTGGCGGCCGGCGTGCTCGATCCGCGGCAGGCGGACGTCAATCGGAGCCGTTTCTCCGAAGCGAGCGATCCGGGTACGGTCGCCACGGCATGGCCGCTCGAGCGCTGGGTCTGGATCGTGCTGGCCTGCATCGCACTGCTGCTGTTCGATTGGGCGGCGTATGCGCGCCGGCTCACGCGTTGAGGCGCCCGCGTGACGTTCGCACATCCGCAGGCACTCTGGCTTCTCGCGGCGTTGCCGATCGTGTGGTTGTTCGCGTATCTCGGCCGCCACGACCACACGTCGCGGCGCCTGGGCGGTGCCATGGTGCTGAGGACCGTGACCGTGATGCTGCTGGTGCTCGCCGTCGCGCAGCCGCGCCTGCTCGAACGCGACCGGGAGATCTCGGTGGTGTATGCGCTCGACATCTCGCGCAGCGTCTCGCCGGCGTTCCTGAACCGATCGCTCGAATGGATGCGGACGACCAACACGCGTTTCCAGCCGGCGGGGGCGCGCTATCTCGTGTTCGCCGACCGGGCGCAGTTCCTCGCCTCGATCGATGACGTGGCGTCGGTCGCGGTATCGACGGCCGAGCGATCGGACGACCCCCGGACCATTGCACAGGGCGCGACCGACATCGAGCAGGCGTTGCGCACCGCGACGTTCGGGTTCGAGCCCCGGTTCGAACGACGTCTCGTGCTGATCACCGACGGCGTCCAGAATCGCGGCGATTTGTGGCGCATGCTGCCGCGGCTGCAGCGAGACAAGGTGCGCGTGTTCGCCGTGCCGGCGCCGGTCACGCTTGAGCACGATGCGTGGGTGGAGGCGATCGTCGTGCCCGACGGGGTGCGCCGGCAGGAACCAGTCACGTTGCGGGTGAAGGTGCACGCCCTCGCATCGATGCCGGCGCAGGTCCGGCTGAAGAGCGGCAAGCGAACCCTGGGGGCTGTGTCCGTGACACTCCGGTCGGGAAGCAACGAGATCGCCTTCGACGGGGTGTTGCCCGAAGGCGGCAGGAACGCGCTCACCGCTTCGGTCCGGGCCGAGGGTGACCGTTTCGAAGGCAACGACACGCTCGACGACGAGGTGTGGGTCGGATCGCGGCCGCACGTGCTGTACGTCGAAGGCGTTCCCGAAAGCGCGAATCATCTGGCCGATGCCCTGCGCGCACATCACATCGACGTGACGGTCGCGAGCCCCGAGGCGCTGGCAGGGGAGGTCTCGCCGTTCGTCGCATTCGACGCCGTGATCCTTAGCGACGTCTTCGTGCAGAGCATCGACGCCAGGATAGCGGCGGCGCTCGAGGCGTTCGTGCGCGACCAGGGCGGCGGATTGATCTTCGCGGCGGGCGAGAGCACGTACGGCCAGGAAGGTTTCGCTGGAAGCGCGCTGGAACGGGTACTGCCCGTCCGGTTCGAGGGCAAGCGCAAGCGTCGCGACCTCGACCTGGTGCTGCTCATCGACCGCTCGCACAGCATGCGCGGCCGCAAGCTCGAGCTCGCGAAGACGGCAGCCCTGTCGACGCTCGACCTGCTCGAGGAACGCCATCGGCTGGCAGTGGTGGCCTTCGATGCGCGCCCGCACGAGGTGGTGCCGTTGGCCCCGGTGGGCAACAAGCGGCGGGCCGAGGACCTGATCGCGAGCATGACCGCGCGGGGGCAGACGAGCATCCATCCGGCCTTCGTCGAAGCGCAGCGATTGCTGGCGGGGTCGGCGGCCACCACGAAGCACATCATCCTGCTCTCCGACGGCGTGACCGTGCAGCCGCCAGGACCCGGATCGGGCACGCCGGACGCGGCGCAGATACAGGCGCTGATCCAGAAGGGCAGGGAAGAGGCGATGCGGCGCGACGGCATTCCGGTGCCGCGTCCGGAAGTCGCGGAGACCATCCCCGAACCCGGTGCCATCGAAGCCCTGGTGGCGGAGCTGGCGCAGGCGAGGATCACCGTGTCCACCGTGGCGATCGGCGACAAGCCGAACGTGGCCCTGATGAGCGACATCGCCGCGGTCGGGCACGGCCGGAGCTACGTGGCTCGCAACGATGCCGAGATTCCCGGCCTGTTCGTGACCGAGACGCGGCGGCTGCTCGGCGAGTCCATGGTCGAGGGGGCGTTCCGTCCGGTGACGACGCACCGAGTCGCGAGCGTCGCCGGTCTCGACTTCGCGAACGGACCGCCGCTGCGTGGCCTGGTAGTCGCACGTCCCAAGGCGTTCGCGGACGTCGTGTTGCGGGCGCCGAAGGATCGGCCGCTGCTCGTCACCACGCACTACGGCCTGGGCAAGACGGTGGCCTTCCTCTCCGACGTGAAGAACCGCTGGTCGAGCGAATGGATCGGCTGGGAAGGCTACGGTCGCTTCTGGGCCCAGGTCGTGCGGGACACCATTCCCCGGCGCGACGATGGCAACCTCACCTTGCGGGTGACGCGAACGGGGCCGGAAGCGCTCGTCGAACTGCGCGCGCTCGGTGCCGATCGGGGCCATCGCAATGGCCTCTCGCCCCTGGTGCGCATGGTGGAGCCGGGCGGACGGACCTCGACGCTCGTGCTGCCGCAAGTCGCACCGGGCCACTACGCCGCACGTCGAGCGATCGAAGCCGGCCACACACGACCCTACCGATTCGAACTGGCGCAGGGGGGCGGCCTGACCCGCGGCGACGTGCGGGACGTGGGCAGCCGATCGCTCGCGTATCCGTGGTCCGACGAGCTGCGCGCGACGCCGCCGGATGTCGGCACGCTGCGCGCCCTGAGCAAGGCGACCGGCGGCGTCTACGCGCCGAAAGCCGCGGACATCTTTGCGCTGCACGGCGATGGCGAACGGGTGCCATGGCCCTTGTGGCCCTATCTGGTCGCAGCCGCGCTAGGGTTGTTCCTGCTGGACATTGCGTGGCGGCGGGCACCGTGGACCGCTGCCGTGGTTCGCCGCGAAGTCGGTGCCGATCGCGCGGGTGAGATCGGCTGGTCATCCAGAATGCTTCGCCGTGGCGGCAAGTCCGCCCGCGGTTCCGCCTTGCACGTAGACGAACGAACATCGGGGAGATGAGCGTGAACGATTTTCTTGGCCGTCGTGACGGAAATGGGGCGGGATCGCAGGGTTCGTCGCACGCTTTCGCAGGACCACGGGAGCAGTCATGGGGGCGCGCGTGAGTGCCGCCGTGACGGAGCAACCGTCCGTCGCCATGACCCGCGACGAGAAACTGGTCATCGTGGCTTCTTCGCTCGGCACCGCATTCGAGTGGTACGACTTCTTCCTGGTCGGCGCGCTCGCGAGCGAGATCAGCAAGCACATCTTCTCCGGCGTGAATCCGCAGGCCGCGTTCATTTTCACATTGCTCAGTTTCGCCGCGGGTTTCGCCGTGCGGCCGCTGGGGGCGCTGGTCTTCGGCCGGCTCGGCGACGTCGTCGGGCGCAAGCACACCTTCCTGATCACGATCGTGCTCATGGGGGCGGCCACCTTCGTGATCGGTCTGCTGCCCGGTTATGCGTCGATCGGATTGATGGCGCCCATCGTCTTCGTGGCCGTGCGCATGATCCAGGGCCTCGCGCTGGGCGGCGAGTACGGCGGAGCGGTGACCTACGTGGCGGAGCACGCACCGCACGGCAAGCGCGGCGCCTGGACCTCGTGGATCCAGGTCACCGCATCCCTCGGTCTGCTGCTGTCGCTCGGCATCATTCTCATCCTGCGGCTCGTGCTCGGCGAGGAAACCTTCGCCGCCTGGGGCTGGCGCATCCCGTTCCTGTTCTCCATCGTCCTGCTCGCCATCTCGGTCTGGATCCGGGTCAAGCTGAGCGAGTCACCCGCGTTCCTGAAGATGAAGGCGGAGGGGAAATCGTCCAAGGCGCCCCTGTCCGAGGCGTTCGGTCGCTGGCGCTATCTCAAACTGGTGCTGATCGCCTTCTTCGGACTGGCGATGGGCCAGGCCGTGGTCTGGTACACGGGCCAGTTCTACAGCCTGTTCTTCCTGACGCAGGTGCTCAAGGTCGAAGGGGCCACGGCGAACGTGATCATCATCGCCGCGACCATCATCACTGCGCCACTCTACGTGGTGTTCGGCGCTCTCTCGGATCGCATCGGCCGCAAGCGTTTGTTCCTGGCCGGCTGCGCGCTCGCCGTGCTGACCTTCTTCCCCCTGTACAAGGGGCTGACGCATTTCGTGAACCCGGCGCTCGAATCCGCCCAGCGGCAGTCTCCCGTCCATGTGGTCGCGGACCTGGCCGAATGCTCCTTCCAGTTCAATCCCGTGGGCACGGCGAAGTTCCAGACCTCCTGCGACATCGCGCGCAGCAGCCTGTCCAAGGCTGGCCTGAGTTTCGAAACACGCCCGGCGCCCACGGGGACGGTGGCGCTGATCCATGTCGGCGAAACTGTCGTGGCCTCCTACGACGGGATGGCGGCGGATGCGAACGAGCATGCCAGGTCGTTCAAGGACTCGCTGGCGACGGCACTCAAGGAAGCGGGGTACTCGACGAAAGCCGATGCGGCGGCGATGAACACGCCGATGGCGGTTGTCGTCGTGGTGCTGATCATGGTCTGCGGGACGATGACTTACGGGCCGCTAGCGGCCATGTTCGTGGAACTGTTTCCGACGCGCATCCGGTACACGGCGATGTCGCTGCCCTATCACGTGGGCATCGGCTGGTTCGGCGGTTTCCTGCCCGCCACTGCGTTCGCGATCGTGGCGTCGACCGGCGATATCTATTCGGGTCTCTGGTATCCCGTGGTGATCGCCGCGATCTCGGCCGTGGTCTGCCTTCTGTTCATGAAGGAAACGCGGGACGTGGACATCCACGCGATCGAGTGAGTTACACGCACCTGGCATCGCGAGGACGTTGCCCGACAGGGTGCGATCCCGAGGCTGCCGTCATGCCGCCTTGCGGCAGACCAGCAGCACCTCGTCGACGCCTTCCGTGCCGACCATTCCCGCCTCGAGAACGAGGCTCTTCTGGAAGTGCATGCCCAGGGGCATGAAGACATGGTTGTACCACCACATGGCCCGCTGTCTGCGGTGAACCAGGAACCACATGCCGATATCGAGCAGGCGCGACGACGCGGGCTGCATGCCGAAGACGGCGCTGCATTCGACGACGAATCCATGGACCGCGAGCATGGCCAGCAATGGCTCCGGCTCGTACCGCCGTCGATGACCGACGAAGTCGTCGAACGCCGTCCACTGCGACGGATGCAGCGGCACCGACAGCAGCAAGGCGGCGCCCGGTGCTGCGATCCGCGACAGTTCGGCCAAGGCCCCCGCGTCGTCGTCGACGTGTTCGACGATATCCAGCGCGCAGACCAGGTCGAAGCTGTCGTCAGGGAAGGGCAGCGATGACACCACGCCCACCATGGCTTCCGCGCCGCGCGCGCGAAGCTTCGCCACCGCGGGCGCGCTGAGGTCGACGAACTGCGTTCCCGCGATCGGCAATCGTGGCCGCAGACCCGGCGCCACTTCGATCCGGCGCGGTGCGTGCGCGATGAGCGACATCACCAGCGGCCAGGTGTTGAACCGCTCCGGCTCCACCAGCCTGGCGTCGGTCCACAACGGATCGTAGAACTGCCGATTGGCTTCGCGAAGATCCGCGTCATCGCGGTGCACGACCTGCGCGCCGGGGGAACTCGTGCCGTCGCGGATGAGCATGCTCGCGCTATCGCGCCGTCAGGGCGAACGTCAATTTTGCGTGCAACTGGTTGTTCTCGGCACGCAGGTCGGTCACCGAAAGCTGGTTGACCACCACTTCGTAGGTCGACTGGCGATCGGCGAGGATGCGCTGCAAACCCTCGCGCACGTTGATCTCGACGGCCCGCGGGATGGCGCTCGCGAGAAACTGCTGCAGCAGGATCCGGTAGGCCTCGTTCGAGATCTCGTCCACCCGGATGTCGGTGAGCACGAATTTCTCCCCGGAGAACGTCGGCCGGGCCGAAATGGCTACCTGGACCACGTCGCTGGTGCCACCGATGCACTGGTCGTCGACTTCCACGGCGAGCTTGCCGCTCACGCGGGCCTTGATCCGAACCCGGCCCTGGGAAACGGCGACTGCAGGGGAATCGACGTAGGCATACTGGCAGGCCGTCTGTGGCAGGAGGTGGTATCGCCCCTGGTCGATGAACAGTTCGTTCATCAACATCTTCTGGATGGCGGTGTTCTGGATCGTCAATTCGCTCATGGGCCCGGCGGCCGTCGTTTTGCCGGGCATGACTGCGAGGAAACAGAGGGCGATGACGAGGAGGGTCTTCATGGGCGAACTCCGTATGGCACGGTCGCGTGCCGGAAGATCGGTGGAGGTGGCGGGGCCGTCGAATGCCGGACCCGTTGACCCATCTACCACGTTATGCGGGTTCGATCGAATGCTCCGTGCGTTAGCGAACAGAGAACGCCGGTGCAGAGGTCGACCACGATCTTGCGAATCCGTTCCGGACTCGGAGGCTGGCACTGCGCCCTCGCACTTTCTCGGAGCGCGGCAATGATGATCTCCATGACGGGGGCTACTGGCTACATCGGTGGATCGATTGCTGCTCGGCTGGTGCCGGCAGGCGGGGCTCCCGCGGCCCGTCCGATTCGCGGTAGAGTCCGGCTCCCAGTGGTCGCCATCGAACTGCCCGGAGACGAGAAACCATGGCGCTAGCTCCATCCCGACCGACGAGGGCCGGCCAGTTCAAGCTCAGGATCGACGGGAGCGATGCGCCGGACCTGACGGCCGGGCTGATCGACTGCGTCATCGAGCACCGCCCGAGCACGCCGGCCAGTTGCGTCGCAACGTTCGTCAACTGGGGCCAGACCCCGTCCGGCCCCGGGTATCTCCACTTCGGACGCAAGACGCTGGACTTCGGCAAGTCGCTGGCGGTCGTGAACGGCAGCGCAACGCTGTTCCAGGGGCGCATCGCCGCGCTCGAAGGCGAGTTCCCCGAGGGCGCGGCTCCCGTCATCCGGGTGACTGCCGAGGACGCACTCGCCGGCCTGTGGGAACGCAACGGCTTTCGGTCCTTTTCCGATATCTCGGATGCGGATGTCGTGCGTCGCATCGCGGCCGATCATGGGCTGCGGATACAGCTCAGCCTCGCCGGTCCGCGCCGCGAGGTCATCGTCCAGGCGGGGGAGTCCGACCTGGAGTTCCTGCGCGCACGGCTCGATGCCATCGGCGCCTTCTGCTGGGTCGATGCACGTGGGCGCCTGTGCGCGGTGCGCGAACCCGGTGGCCGGGAGACGCCGATCGCGTTGACGCTCGGGAGCAATCTCATCGGATACCGCGTCCGGGCCGATGTGCGTGGGCAATCGACGACGGTTCGGGCGAGCGGGTGGGACGTCGCCGCCAAGGCGGCTGTTTCCGCCACCGCCGACGGGACGGTCCTGGCGGGCGAGATTGCCTCGAACGAAACCGACGGATCGACGATTCGGGAATCGAGTTTCGGTGCGTCGGAACGGCTGCTGGCCGATTCCACAGGGCGATCGGCGGCCGAAGTGGACGCCGCGGCGCGTCTAGCCTTCGCGCGACGCGCACGCGAATTCCTCCTGGGCGTTGCCGAAACGAACGACGTCCGCGAAGCCTATCCGGGGCGCGGGATGAACATCCAGGGCGTGGGTCCGCTGTTCAACGGCCTGTATCGCATCGAGACCGTGACGCATCGGTTCGATCAAACGAAGGGCTGGCGCAGCGACTACGGCGTCAGGCGCGCGTCGCTGGGCAACCCATAGCACGCTCATCACCGGAGGAATCCCCATGCCGATCGCTCATCCGCTCCAGGGTCGTACCGCGCAGTTCGGCATTCACTCCGGCATTGTCGTCGACGTGAAGGACCCCGAGGGCCAGGGTCGCGTCAAGGTGGCCATGCCGTGGAGCGAGCGGCCGGGTGCGGCCCGGTACGAGACCTGGGCGCGCCTGTCGGTGCCCATGGCCGGCAACAATCGCGGCATGTGGTTCATCCCGGACGTGGACGATGAAGTGGTGGTCGCGTTCGAAGGTGGGGATGTGCACCGTCCCATCGTCATCGGCTCGCTCTGGAACGGTCAGGATGCACCGCCCGAGACGATGGACGGCGCCGGCAGCAACGATCGCAAGGTGATCCGCTCGCGTAACGGTGTCACCGTCGCGCTCGACGATCGGAGCGGCGCCGAGCAATTCGAGGTGCGGACGCCGGGCGGTCAGAAGCTCGTCCTGAAGGATGGGCCGGGCGCGGTGACGATCGAGGATTCCAACGGCAACTCGATAGAGTTGACGACCAGCGGGATCCGGATCGCTGCCTCCGCCCGCGTGGAGATCACGGCCAGCACCGTGAAGGTGTCCGGTGGCCTGGTACAGGTGGACGCAGGCATGGCGAAATTCTCCGGCACCGTGCAGTGCGACACGCTGATCGCGAATTCCGTGGTGGCGTCGAGCTACACCCCGGGGGCCGGGAACGTCTGGTGATCGGGAACGGCGCGCCTCGTCAGGCGGACTTCCGCACGGGTTGCCGCCAGCCGGTGATGAAGGCCGCCACCTGATCCGGCGGGATCGGACGGCTCAGCAGGTAACCTTGCACCTCGTCGCAGCTGAGCCCGCGTAACAGTTCGAGTTGTTCCTCGGTTTCCACGCCTTCGGCGATCACGGTCAATCGCAGCGAGTGGGCGAGCGAGATCACCGAACGGACGATCGCGAGGCTGTCCTCGCTCTGGGTCATGCCCACGACGAAGCTGCGATCGATCTTGAGCGCGTGGATGGGCAGTCGGGCAACGTAGGCCAGCGACGAGTACCCCGTCCCGAAATCGTCGATCGAGATCTCGACGCCCAGGCCGCGGATGGTCTGGAGCTTGGGAATGATCGCTTCGACGTTCTGCATGATCACGCTTTCGGTGACCTCGAGGTCGAGCGCCGCACCGGCCGCTTCGGTCTTCGCGGCCGCGTCGACCACCGTGTCGACGAAATCCTTCTGGCGCAGTTGCAGTGGCGAGACATTCACGGCGACGCGCAGTGACTTGGGGCGGCTGGCCGGCCACGATGCGCAGTCCTCCGAGACCCTGGCGAGGGCCCAGCGCCCGGCGTCCAGGATTAGTCCGGTCTGTTCCATCAATGGAATGAACTTGCCCGGCGGCACCAGTCCGGTCTCCGGATCCTGCCAGCGCATGAGTGCCTCGAATCCGAGCAACCGGCCGGTCCGGAGTTCGATCTTCGGTTGATACCAGAGCACGAGTTCGCCGTTCGTCAGCGCGCGCTTGAGACGGTTTTCGAGGTGAAGGGATTCCGCGACCCGCGCATTCATCTCCGGACCGTAGAACTGGAACGGCATGTTCTCGCTCTGCGCGCTGCGCAGCGCAGCTTCGGCGTTCGCGAACAGCGCTTCCGGATTCTGCGCATCGGCCGGGAACACGGCCACGCCGGCGCTTGCAGAGACGCGCAGGTCCTGGCCGTCGATGAGGAACGAGCGCTCGAAGCATGCACGGCAGCGGGACTCCAGCCTGTGTGCGTTCTCCACCGCCCGCCAGTCGCCCGACACGGCGAGTGCGAAGCGGTTGGACCCGACCCGCGCGATGGAATCCTCCTGGCGGATCTCGTTGCCCAATCGCTTGGCCGCTGCGCTCAGCAGGGCATCGCCTGCCTGGCGTCCGAACGAGTCGTTGATCAGACGGAAGCGGTTCAGGTCCATCAGGATGAGCGCCACGGTTTCGCCGTTCCGCGCTGCCCTGCGGAGCTGATGCGACAGTCGGTCGAAGAACAGGGTGCGGTTCGGCAAACCCGTCAAAGGATCGTAGTAGGCGAGGAACTCAACCCTTTCCTGTTGCGCGATGAAGGTGAGCGCGAACGAGACGTCGCCCGCCAGTTCCTCCAGGAGCTTCACCTCCTCGTCGTCGAAGAAGTCTGCTTCGGTGCTGTAGAGCATCAACGAGCCGACCACCTCGCCGTCCCTGGAAAGGGGCAGGGCGATGACGGAGCGGCACCCGCGGGCCACTGCCGCCCGTCGCAAGGCGTCGATGTCGGGGTGGGCGAGGATGTCGTTGTCGACGATCGTGCGTTCTTCCTTCAGCGATCGTGCCCCCACGCCCAGCGGCGAGAATGCCGCTCCGACGTGCGATAGCGTGAGTTCAGTGAAGAACCTGTCATCCAGCCCGGACCATGCCTGCGGTTCGAGCTCGCCCGTGGTCGCGCTGCGCAGACCGATCCACGCGATGGAAAACGCGGCGTGCTTCGTGGCGATTCGACAGGCCTCGTTGAACAGGGCCTGTCGCTCACGCAGCCGCACGATCGCCGAATTGATGCCGCTCAGGACCGCATGGATCCGGTTCAGTCGCGCGATCTTGCGCTCCTGCTCGCGCCGCTCCGTGATGTCGTGGAAGATCACCTGCACCAGACCGCCTTCCAGCATCTTCAGGCTGATCTCCGCCGGGAAGGTGGTGCCGTCCTTGCGCTTCACCAGGCGCTCGTAGCGCAGCACGTCGCCGGCGACGACGGCCTGCATGCGCGCCGTGTGGATCGCATGCTCTTCCTCGAGGTACGTGACCTTGCCGCTCAAGCCGATCAGCTCGTCCGGCGAATAGCCGAGCAGCTCGCAGCCGCGCGTGTTGACGATCAGGAAGTTGCCCTCGGGGTCGCTGATGAAGATGCCGTCGGAGGCCTGTTCGATCAGCTGCCGGTACTTGGCTTCGCTCTCCTGCAGGCGCTGCTCGGCGAGCTTGCGTTCGGTGATGTCCTCCCCGATGCTCGCCGTGCCGATCACTTCCCCTTCGGCCGAACGCAGGAGCGTGTTGTTCCAGCGGATCAGCCGCCGCTCGCCAGTGCGGGTGACGATCTCGTTCTCGTGGTGCCAGGCGGCGGGTGAGTCGGCGAGCAAATCCGCGAACACGCGCTTCATGGCCATGTCGCCGGGAGGGGCGAAGACCTCGAACCAGTCGCGGCCAATCACCTCGAAGTGCTGCCACCCGGTCAGGCGCAGCAGGTAGTCGTTGCAGTAGGTGATCAATCCATTGCGATCGAGCATCAGCGAGACGAGCTGGATGTTCGCCAGGAGCGTGCTGAAGCGCCGCTCGGATTCGCGCTGCTCGTCGTCCTTTTTCGACAGCTTGTCGGTGATCAGGCGCAGGTGGGCGCGATCGAAGTCGTCCGCGGCAACGAGCGGAGAAGTGTCCGGGGCGGGCCGGGCGAGGGCCAGGTCGACCACCCGGAGAATCTCCTCGGGCGGGCAGGGCTTCGCGAGCACGTGCAGCACGCCGACGGCCCGGGCAAGCTCGTGGGCATCCGGCTCCAGGTAGCTCGCCGAGAAGAAGACCACCTTGGTATCGGCAACAGCGGAATCCGCACGGAGCTGGCGCACGAATTCGAAGCCGTCCATCCTTGGCATCAGCACGTCGCAGATGACCAGATCCGGCCGCTCGCGGCGCACGAGCTCCAGGGCTTCGGCGCCTTCGCTCGCCTGCAGCATCCCGTGGGCGGCAAAGCCGAGGAGCGTGACCAGGAAGTCACGGTTGACCGCCCGGTCGTCGACCACCAGGATCCTTGCCATTTTCAGCTCGAACCGCCGTTGATTCCCCAGAGGCATTTATCGACTGCCTCGAGCAGAACTTGCGCCGCCACGGAGCCGTATGCACGGCAAGCCGCTCCTGCCGTCATCCCGGAGCAATGACCATGTTCCGAGTGCCGATATTCACCGGCTGCTTCGCGAATTGCGGTGCAACAAGGGCATGGATTGCTCGCATGCACCAATAGCGGAGCCGCGGCCGAATCGCACTGTCGGGAACCTTGGACTGTCGGGGCGGCTCGACCCTAGTCGAGCGTCGTGATGCCGTGCTGGACCGCGAACTTGACCAGCGCAGCGACATCGGCCACGCCGAGTTTCTTCATCAGGCGGCTGCGGTAGGTTTCGACGGTCTTCGGCGAGAGATACACCAGTTTCGCAATCTCGGCGCTGGACTTGCCCTCGACCACCAACTGCAGCACCTGACGCTCGCGGATGGAAAGGCTCGCGATCGGACTGGCCGCTCCATCCACTTCGGCCAGGGACGGTTCGAGCCCGCGGCTCAGGTAGCGCCTGCCGGCCGCGACGCTGCGCACGGCCAGGACCACTTCCGCGCTCGCGGCATCCTTGAGGACGTAGCCCGCCGCCCCGGCGCCGAACGCGCGCGCGATGTGCTCGCGGTTGGAGTGCATCGACAACATCACCACCGCGATCTTCGGATTGCGTTCGCGGATCGCCCGCGTGGCCTCGATCCCGTTCAGGTCCGGCATGGTGACATCCATCACGACCACGTCCGGCGCCAACTCCCGCGCGGCCCGCAAGGCCTCGGCACCGGTGGTGAGCGAGCCGACCACTTCCATGTCCAGCGTCCGGTTGAACAGGCCGGCCAGCGCTTCGCGAATCATCGTGTGGTCGTCGACGACCATGACGCGGAGCTTCATGACCCGTTCGCTGCGAAACGGCACGAGCGAGCCCCGTGCCTCGTGGCGGCAGGAGGCCGGAACGCTGGTTGCATCTTCGACTCTCTTCCTGGATTGGCGGGCAGGTGGTCGGCGGCGCGGATTCGGCCGGACCCCGATCGACCTCCATACCGCCATGCACCCCCATGGTTGTCAACCACGACGGCCGCAGGGGATTCGATCGGATTGCCCGGGGTAGTCCGGCTGGACTACCCGAGCGGGGCGCTGCATTCCCGCGCCGACGGAATCCGCCCGGATGATTTATTCCGTCGCAGGGACACACGTCGATCCACTTTTCGGTAGGATTCGGCTGGAGACTTACCCACAACTACCAGACGAAAAGAACAGGCTGCATGCCGTGAGCATTGAACGCTCGCGACTGCTCGCACTGATCGAGTACGTGCAGCAGTCAGCCCGTTCGCGGGCCAAAGTGGTGTCGAACGTGGCTGATCACGGCCGCTTCCTGCTTTTCGATCACCAGGTGGCGGGGGTCGAGGGGGTGGTCCTCGATTCCACAGGGGAGGACGGCGAGGAGCCGTTGTGGCTGTCGGTTCCCCGGCCGCCCAATCCGGAGTTGCCGCCGAAGGGCTCCAGCCCGTGGCTGTCTCCCTGGCTCGGTGTCGGCGATGCCGTCCTGGCGGCCCCGCAGCTTGCAAGTGCGGTGGAAGGCGCAGCCCTGATCGCCGCCGGTACCCACCGGGACTCGACGCTCGTGGTGACGGACTTGCGCCAGGCGGCTGATCCGGCGGTGGCCCCGGGAGAAGTCGTTCGATTGGCCGAGTACGGCTTCCGCCCCGAAGTGGAACGACAGCTCGCGCGCTACCTCGAGCATGAGTGGGCACCGTGGGCCGAGTTCGAACGGCGGCGCCGTCGGCGGGCCCGGCTCTATGTCCAGTTGCTGACCTTGCAACAGGAGTTGGCAGGGGCGCTAGTGGACGGGCAGTTGGAGCTGGTCTGGGGCGTGGGCCTCGGTGTCTGGAAGCACGACGACACCACGGCGGCATATCCGCTCGTCACCTGTCCGGTGGATCTCGCCTTCAACGTGAAGACCGGTGCCGCCGAGATCCGGCCCCGTGACGCCGAGCCGAGGCTGGAGCTGGATTTCTATACGGCCATCGACCGGCCGGGCGTGGCGCAGGCCGACCGGCTTTCGCGCGAATTCATCTCGGCCTCCGGCACGCCCATTTCACCCTTCGAGCCGGAGAGCTTCGAGCCGTTGCTGGACATTGCACGGGCCTGCCTCGACCCGGAGGCGGAGGTGCCTGGCACCGGCGAGCCGAAGCTCAGGATCACGCGCTCGTGGGTGCTGTTCGCCCGGCCGCGCAGCGCGAGCGTGCTGATCCAGGACCTGGACCGTTTCGCCCGGGCGCTCCAGCAAGCGGGCGAGGAGCCCGACCTGCCGCCCGCCGTGGCGGCCCTCGTCTCCGAGCCATCGACCGCGATCGCACCCGTGGCCTTGCCCCGGTTCCGCGGCGTCAGCACCATCGCCGGGGATGCGGCAGCGGAGGCGGGCGACCTGCATTTCCCCAAGCCCTTCAACGACGAGCAGCTGCGCATCGTGCAGCTGCTCGAATCGAACGACGGCGTGGTCGTGCAGGGCCCGCCGGGTACGGGCAAGACACATACGATCGCGAACATCATCTGCCACTGGCTCGCGAGCGGTCGGCGCGTCCTGGTCACCTCCATGAAGGATCCGGCGCTCGCCGTCCTGCGCGACAAGCTGCCCGAGGAGATCCGGCCGCTCGCCATCGCGCTGCTCGCGAATGAAGAAGACGGGATGAAGCAGTTCGAGGCCTCGATTCACAAGATCGCCTCGGAGGTGCAGAGCATCGATCCGGTCGCCACCGGGCGCGACATCGCGCGGCTCACTGACAGCATCGACGCGCTCCACGACCGGCTCGGGCGCATCGATGCGGACCTGAACCGGTGGGCGCGGATCAACCTCATGCGCATCGACCTCGAAGGCGAGAACGTCGATCCGCTCGACGCGGCGCACGAGGTGGCGCAGAGCAGCGCCGGCCTCGACTGGTTGCCGGATGCGCTCGGGGCCGGGCCGCAGTACGCGCCGAACTTCTCGGACGACGATTTCGCCCGCCTGCGCTCGGCGCGGCTGCGTCTCGGACCTGACATCGACTACGCGGGCCGGCGGCTACCGGAACCGGGCGCGTTTCCGGATGCCCGCACGATGTTGCAGACCCATGACGATCTCGTGCGCTTCGCCCGGCTGGCGGGTGCTTCCCGTGCCGGCGACGTGCCCATGATCGCCGATCCCGGCCAGGAAACTCTGGTGCGATTGCATGAGACGAGCGAGCGCATCGAGCGCATCGTCCAATTGCGCGAGCGCATCGCTGCGGCGAACCGGCCGTGGACGGCGGCGCTTGCCACGCGCCTGAAGGCCGGCGTGTTCAACAACGAATGCCGCCTGCTCGATACGCTCGGGCAGGAACTGGAGCAGGCCAACGGCGAGCGCGGCGTGTTCCTCGAGCGGCCGGTGACGGCGCCGAAGGGTTCCGAGCGCGATCGCGAACTGATCCAGGCGGCGGAGAATCTCGCCGCGGGCCGGCGCGCCTTCGGGCTGACCGGTGTGTTCTTCCGCAACGAGGCGAAGGCGAAGCTGGATGCCGTCGAGGTGGCCGGTCAGAGCCCGGTGGCGCCGGCCGACTGGCAACACGTGGCGGCCTGGCTCAGGCTGCAATTGAAGGCGCGCGAACTCGTCGCGCGCTGGAACGGACTCGCGGCGGAGCTCGGCCTCGACGCGGTGCCGATCGAGGATCCGCGGTCGCTGGCGCTGGTGCTCGAGGAATTCACCCTCTATCGCGAAGTCCACGCGCTCGCCACGGAGGAATCCGCGCTGGTGCAGCACGCGGCGCGGCTGTTCCCCGGCTGGCCGCTGGCGCGCCGCGTGGCGCAGGACGATGCCGCGCTCGCCGACCTCGAACGCATCATCGGCCACTATCTCGGCACCTACCGGTTGGGCGAAGTGTGGCTGGTGAAGGAGCGGCTGCAATCCGCCCTGGACGGCACCGGCGGGCGCGTGGTGGACGAGGTCCGGCGGTTCCTCGCCACGATCCTCGGGGACCCGGAAGTGGCGGAGCAGGGTTTCCTGGCAGGGTGGTCGGCGCTGGTGGCGGACATGGGACGGCTCGGCACACTGGCCGATGCACTCGCGACGGTCGCGGAGGTCACCGAGCAGATAGAACGTTGCGGGGCACCGAAGTTCGCGGCGGCACTGCGCCAGCCCGATGCGGCCGGCGGGCTCTCGTCGATGCCCGAGGACTGGCGTGCCGGATGGCGGCGCCGGCGTCTGGCCACGCATCTGTCCACCATCGATTCGCAGCAGGAATTCCGTCGCCTCGCCGCGGCGCGCCAGGATCTCGAGCACGACCTGGCGCGGCTCTATCACGACGCGGTCGTGCGGCGCACCTGGCTGAAGCTCGCCGAGAGCGCCACGCCGCGCGTGCGTGCCGCGCTGCAGGCCTACCTCAATGCGATCCAGAAGATCGGCAAGGGCACGGGCAAGCGCGCTGCCCGCTATCGGCAGGACGCGCGCGAAGCGGCGGCGGAGGCCAACAGGGCCGTGCCGTGCTGGATCATGCCGCACCACCGCGTGTCGGAATCGCTACCGCCGCAGTTCGGCTGTTTCGATCTGGTGGTGATCGACGAGGCTTCGCAGTCCGATCTTTCCGCGCTGCCGGCACTGTTGCGGGGACGCAAGCTGCTCATCGTCGGTGACGACAAGCAGGTCTCGCCCGAAGGCGTCGGGCAGGAGGAGCAGAAGATCAAGGCGACCATGCAGCGCTACCTCGGCGAGCAGGTGGCGTTGTACCGCGCGCAGATGTCGCCCGAGCGCTCCATCTACGATCTCGCGAAGGTGGTGTTCGCCGGCAGCGGCGTCATGCTGAAGGAGCACTTCCGCTGCGTCGCGCCGATCATCGAGTACTCCAAGCGCGAGTTCTATGCACACGAGCTGCGGCCGCTGCGGCTGCCGCGCCCATCGGAGCGCATCGATCCGCCGCTAGTGGATGTGTGGATCCAGAACGCCGAGCGCAAGGACGACGTGAACGCGGCGGAGGCCGACTACATCGTCGGCGAGATCCGGCGCATCGCCGCGGATCCGCGCATGCAGCATCGGTCCATCGGCGTCGTGTCGCTGCTCGGGGAGAGCCAGGCGCTGCACATCTGGGAACGGCTGGTGGAGAACCTGTCGCCGGAGCTCCTGCACCGGCACGCGATCGCCTGCGGCGATGCGCGCACGTTCCAGGGCCGCGAGCGCGACATCATGTTCCTGTCCATGGTCTCGGCGCCGAACGCCGTGGGTGCGCCGTTGTCCCGCGACATCTTCGCGCAGCGCTTCAACGTGGCGGCCTCGCGCGCACGCGACCGCATGGTGCTGGTGCGGTCGGTGGACCTGGATGACCTGTCCGAAGCCGACCGCCTGCGGCGCGGCCTGATCGCGCACTTCAGCGCGCCGTTCGCCGAGCATGCCGACACTTCAGGCGATCCGCGGGATCGCTGCGAATCGCCGATGGAGCGCGAACTGTACGACTGGCTCGCGCAGCGCGGGTATCGGGTCACGCCCCAGGCCCGGATCGGGGCCTATCGCATCGACCTCCTCGTCGAAGGCGGAAACGACGCGCGGCTGGCCGTCGAATGCGACGGCGATCGTTACGAAGGGCCGGCGCGCTGGGCGGACGACATTCGCCGTCAGCGGGCACTCGAGCGAACGGGCTGGGCGTTCTGGCGCTGCTTCGCGGCGTCCCTGGTGTTGCGGCGGGAGGCCGTCCTCGGCGACCTGGTGGCGACCCTGGACGCCCTGGGCATTCGTCCCGTGACCACGGGCGCGATACTGCCCGGCATCCACGTCGAGGCGCGACGGGTGCGGGTCAAGACAGAGGACCCGGCGGAAACTACCGGTTCGATGCTGAACGCCGGTTAGCCTCAGCGCCATTCGGGAACAATCGGCGTTTCTGCCATTCGGCTCAAGCGCCGACTCGATTGGCCGTCGATCCCCACCTTTCGGGTGTGGCGGCGAACGCGGTGGAGCAGGGGCCCTAAGCCGTAGGGGTGCGACCCGCGTTCCGACGCGCATGGGATCGCCGCCCCGACGATCGCTTCCGCGGTCGGATCCCCAACTTGCGTTGGGGTCCCTCCTCCGCGCTTCAGCGATCCCCTCGCCGGGTATCTCGCGTCGCTAGGGAATTTCCCGTCCGGCCAGGGCGAGAATGCGCTCGGCCTTCAGCAGCACGGGCCGGTCGACCATCCTGCCATCCACCGCGATGGCTGCGCCGGAGGCTTCCTTCGCCGCCGCGAGGACTCTCTCGGCCCAGGCGAGTTCTTCCGCGGTCGGCGAGAAACAGTCGTTCACGAGCGGCACCTGGCGCGGATGGATGCACAGCTTCGCGCCGAAGCCCTGGCGCTTCGCCCGCAGGGTATCGGCCTGGAGCTGCTCCGGGTCGTCGATCTCGGTGCAGACCCCATCCACCGGTGCGTCGATGCCGGCCAGCCGTGAGATGAGCACCAGTTGCGAACGGAAGTAGAGCAACTCTTCGCCATCGCCGTCGATGCCCAGGTCCACCTGGAAATCGATACTGCCGAAGACCAGCCGGCGCACGCCCTTGGCCCGGGCAATCTCCCGGGCTCGCGTGAGGCCGATGGCGGTCTCGATCAACGGGAGCAGCAGCCGGTCCCCGGAGGCGCTGAGCGCTTCCACGGCGCCGGACACCATCTCGGCCTTGGGCAGGACGATGCCGGCCACGCCCGGCTGGGCACACATCTCGAGGTCCGCCTGGTGCCAGCTGGTATCGAGGGCATTGACCCGGACCAGCACGGGCTGGGCAGGGTTGAGCCAGTTCGACAGGGAGTCCCGGGCGCTGTCCTTCTCGGCAGGGGGGACCGCGTCCTCCAGGTCGACGATGACGGCATCGGCGCCGGAGGAACAGGCGCGGTCGAAGCGCTCCGGGCGATTGGCGGGGACGAACAGGTAGGAGCGGGGACTGGCGCGGTGCATGGATTCTCTCGTGGGGGGCGGTTCGCCCCCGGGGCAATCCCGCCATTGTTTCATGCTGCAGCGCACTCGGGGAACAGGCCGGAATCCGTACCTGCTGCCGGACGCGCCGGCCGGCTGGCCCCGTGGCCGGTTCGAACCGCCCTTCGCGCCCTGACCCTGCAACGAATCCGTCACGCGGCATGCACCTGTTGACTGTACCGGCTGGACGGTTTATTTTTCCACCGAACTATACCGACTGGACGGTTAACGACCGCCCGGCATGCCTTTTCGCGCGGAGCTATGTAACCCATATGACCAGGGAAAACACGAAGGATGCGATTCTCGATGCAGCGGAGGCGATCGTGCGCGAGCAGGGCGCGGCGCACCTGACGCTCGACGCGGCCGCGGAGCGTGCCGGGATGAGCAAGGGCGGCGTCCTGTATCACTTCCAGACCAAGGATTCGTTGCTGGTGGCTCTGGTCCAGCGCATGACCCAGGCGTTCCAGGGGCTCTACGAAGAGGCGCGGGAGCGCATGGGCAACGATCCCAAGCGGATGCTCGAGGCCTACCTCGAGGCGGTGACCGGGGCCGAGGAGAGGCTGGGCAACACCTCCTGCTCGCTCATTCCGGCACTGGCCTCGAATCCGGAACTGCTCGAGCCGATCCGCACGTTCTACAAGCACCACTTCGCGCAGCTGTCGAAGGCATCGGTGGGCTGGGAGCAGGCGGCCGTGGTGACATTGGCGCTGGACGGCATGTGGTTGCTGGAGATGCTGGGCGTATCTCCGCTCGCGCCGGCGGACAAGAAACGCATCGCGAAGCTGCTCACGCGGCTCGCGACGGAGAAGGTTCAATGATCGGCGCCGCGGTTGCGCCGCGTAAAGGGAGCAGTGGCATGGTCGAGGCTCGCAGGGCAGTGTGGATCGCAACGGCATTGGCGGCGCTCGCGCTGTCGGCGTGCGGCAAGAAGGATGAAGCAGCGGCCGGCGCTCCGCCGGGTGGTGGCGGCGCTCCGGTGACGATTGCTCCAGCCGAGACCAAGGCGATGACGGAATCGCAGGAGTTTCCCGCGCGGCTCGAGGCGGTGGAGAAGGTGGACATCCGCTCGCGCGTGACCGGCTACATCGAGGCCGTGCATTTCGTGCAGGGTTCCGACGTGCGCAAGGGCGACCTGCTGGTGACCATCGACCCGCGTCCGAACGAGGCGAAGGTCAAGAAGGCGCAGGCCGATCTGGCAGCGCTGAACACGAGGATCGACCTCGCCCGCCTCGAACTGGCGCGCGCCGAGAAGCTTCTGGCGAGCCAGGCGACCTCGCAACGCGAGTTGGAAGAGAAGGCGGCGCAGGTGAAGGACTTCGAGGCGTCGCTGCAGGCAGTGCAGGCATCCCTCGATGCGGCGAAGCTGGATCTGTCGTTCACGCGCATCGTCGCGCCGATCAACGGCCGGGTTGGAAAGGCCGAGATCACGGCGGGCAACTACGTGCAGACCGAAGGGCCGGAATCGCCGCTGCTCACCACCATCGTCTCCGCGAATCCGATCTACGTGAGCTTCGAGATCGACGAGCGCGTGTTCGTGAAGTTCGGGCTCAAGTCCCGCGCCGGCGGCCGCAACGGCCGTCTGCCGATCGAGGTGGGCCTGCTGGGCGAGGAAGGTTTCCCGCACAAGGCGCAGCTCGAGTACGTGGACAACCGCGTCGATCCGGCGACCGGCAGCGTGCGCATGCGCGCGGTGCTCGACAATCGCGACGGCGCGCTCACCCCCGGGCTGTATGCGCGCGTGCGCCTGTCCGATCCGGCGGGAGCCAACGCGGCCGTGGTCGTCCCGGACCGGGCGATCGGTACCGACCAGGATCGCCGCTTCGTCTACGTGGTGGGCACCGACAAGAAGGCCGAGTATCGACCGGTGAAGGTCGGGCCGAGCACGAACGGCGATCGCGTCGTGTTCGACGGCCTGAAGGCCGGCGAGATGGTCATCGTCAACGGGCTCCTGCGCGTACGGCCCGGCCAGCCCGTAGCCGCCGAGCGCGAGAAGCCGGCCATTGTCCCTGCCGCCGCCGCGCAAGCGGAAGCGGCGCCCGCCGAGAAGAAGAAGTAACGCCATGGATTTCTCCCGCTTCTTCATCGACCGCCCGATCTTCGCGGCGGTCATCTCGATGTTCATCTTCATCGCGGGCGCGCTGTCCATTTCGCGCCTGCCGATCTCGGAATTTCCGGAGGTGGTGCCGCCTTCGGTGCAGGTGCGTGCCCAGTATCCCGGCGCGAATCCGCAGGTGCTCGCCGAGACCGTGGCCGCGCCGCTGGAAGAACAGATCAACGGCGTCGAAGACATGCTCTACATGTCTTCGCAGTCCACGGCCGACGGTTCCTACCAGCTCACGATCACCTTCAAGGTCGGTACCAATATCGAGCAGGCCGAAACCCAGGTGCAGAACCGCGTGCAACGGGCCATTCCGCGGTTGCCCGAGGAGGTCCGTCGCATCGGCGTGATCGCCCAGAAGAGTTCGCCAAGCCTCACGATGGTGGTGAGCCTGGTTTCGCCCGACGGTCGCTACGACGAGCTCTACCAGCGCAATTACGCCGTACTGAACATCAAGAACAGGCTGCAGCGCATCGAGGGCAGCGGTCTGGTGGACGTGTTCGGTGGCGGCGACTACGCGATGCGCATCTGGTTGCAGCCGCCGAAGCTCGCTTCCTACAACCTCACCGCGACCGACGTGGTCATGGCGCTGCGCGAGCAGAACGTGCAGGTGGCCGCGGGCGTGCTCGGCGCGCCGCCGTCGGGTGGGCATTCCCAGTTCCAGTTGAACGTGAACGCCAAGGGCCGCCTGCTCGACGAGGGGGAATTCGGCGAAGTCATCGTCAAGACCTCGCCCAGCGGTACGGTGCGGCTGAAGGATGTCGCGCGGATCGAGATGGGCGGCAGCACCTATACGCTGCGCAGCCTGCTGAACGGCAAGCCGTCGATCGCGGTCGCCATCTTCCAGTCGCCCTCCGCGAATGCGCTGGCGCTGTCCACCGAAGTGCGCGAGGCGATGAAGGAGCTGAAGCGCGACTTCCCGCCCGGCCTCGACTACGACATCGTCTACGACCCGACGCAGTTCGTGCGCGCGTCCATCAAGGCCGTCGTGACCACGCTGTTCGAGGCGCTGCTGCTGGTCGTGATCGTGGTGATCGTGTTCCTGCAGACGTGGCGCGCGTCGATCATTCCGTTGGTCGCCGTGCCGATCTCCATCGTCGGCACCTTCGGGCTGATGCTGGCGTTCGGGTTCTCGATCAACACGCTGACCCTGTTCGGCATGGTGCTCGCCATCGGCATCGTGGTGGACGACGCGATCGTCGTGGTGGAGAACGTCGAGCGCAACATCGCCAATGGCCTCACACCCGTCGCCGCCACTCACCAGGCGATGACGGAAGTGAGCGGGCCCATCATCGCCACCGCGCTGGTGCTGTGCGCGGTGTTCGTGCCGACGGCCTTCGTCTCGGGGCTGACGGGCCAGTTCTACAACCAGTTCGCGCTGACCATCGCCATTTCGACGGTCATCTCGACCATCAATTCGCTGACATTGTCGCCCGCACTCGCGGCCGTGTTGCTGAAGCCGCACAGTGCCCGGAAGGACTTCTTCCAGCGCGGGATCGACGCGGTGCTCGGCTGGTTCTTCCGCGCCTTCAACCGTTTCTTCGGGCGCGCGTCGCTCGCGTACGAGCGGGGTGTGGGCCGGGTGCTCGGTCGCAAGGCGATCGTGATGGGTGTCTATGTCGCCCTGATCGGCTTCACCGTGTTCATGTTCAACAAGGTGCCGCCGGGCTTCGTGCCGAACCAGGACAAGCAGTATCTGGTCGGCTTCGCCAAGCTGCCCGACGGCGCCTCGCTCGACCGCACCGAGTCGGTGATCCGCCGCATGACGGACATCGGGCTCAAGCACCCGGCAGTGAAGGATTCGGTCGCCTTCGCGGGCCTGTCGATCAATGGCTTCACCATCAGCCCGAGCGAGGGCATCGCCTTCTTCGGCCTGAAGGACTTCAAGGACCGCCACGGTTTCGAGATGTCGCTGTGGGGCACGTTCCAGAAGTTGAACGCCGATCTCCAGGCGATCCAGGACGGCTTCGTGATGGTATTCCCCGCCCCGGCGGTGGAAGGTCTCGGGACCATCGGCGGCTTCCGCCTGCAACTGGAGGATCGCGGCAACGTCGGCATGCCGGCACTGGACGACGCGCTGCAGACTGCGATCGGCAAGGCCTACCAGACGCCGGAACTGGCCGGCGTGTTCTCGAGCTACACCATCAAGGTGCCGCAGATCTTCGCGGACGTGGATCGAGAGAAGGCGAAGCGCATGGGCGTCAACCTGAACGACATCTTCGAGACGCTCCAGATCAATCTCGGCTCGCTCTACGTCAACGACTTCAACCGCTTCGGTCGCACCTACCAGGTGATCGTGCAGGCGGACGCGCAGTACCGCATGCAACCCGAGAGCATCGGCCAGCTGAAGACCCGCACCCAGAGCGGCGGCATGGTGCAGCTCTCGTCGCTGGTGAACACGCGTGCGAGCAACGGCCCGGATCGGGTCCAGCGCTACAACAGCTATGTGACGGCCGATATCAACGGCGGACCCGCGCCGGGCTTCTCCTCGGGCCAGGCGCAGGCGGCGATTTCGAAGATCCTGGATGAAACGCTGCCCAAGGGCATCGGCTACGAGTGGACCGACCTCACGTACCAGCAGATCCTGGCCGGTAACACGATGATTTACGTGTTCCCGCTGTGCGTGCTGCTGGCGTTCCTGGTGCTGGCCGCGCAGTACGAAAGCCTGCGGTTGCCGCTCGCGGTGATCCTGATCGTGCCGATGTGCGTACTGTTCGCGATCCTCGGCGTGTGGCTCACGGTGGGCGAGGGGACGATCCTCGGGATCATCCTCGCCATCCTCGGTGCCAACTATCCGATGGGCGACAACAACATCTTCACGCAGATCGCCTTCATCGTGCTGGTAGGTCTTGCCTGCAAGAACGCGATCCTGATCGTGGAGTTCGCGCGCGAACTCGAACGGGACGGCAAGAACGTGTACGAAGCGGCGATGACGGCCTGCCGGTTGCGGTTGCGACCGATCCTGATGACCTCGTTCGCCTTCATCATGGGTGTCGTGCCCCTGGTACTGGCCAACGGTGCAGGCGCCGAGATGCGGCAGGCGATCGGCATCGCCGTGTTCTTCGGCATGCTCGGTGTGACGTTGTTCGGGTTGTTCCTGACGCCCGTGTTCTATGTGCTGCTGCGCTCAGGGGCTAAGCCGTTCCTGCGCTCGCCGACGGCAGCAGTGGCATCGCATTGAGGAAGACGATCATGAATGTTCCTTTCCGGATTGTCCCGATCGTTGCTGCGCTGGCGCTGGCCGGCTGCAGCTTCGCTCCGAAGTTCGAGCAACCGAAGGTCGAGACTCCCAACGCCTTCAAGGCGGAGGCCATGACGCTCGCCGAGGGCGAACGCGGTTCGTGGAAAGTGGGCGAGCCGGCGGAAGCGCAACCCCGTGGCGAGTGGTGGAAGAGCTTCGGCGACAACGCTCTCGATCAGCTCGAGGCCGAGGCAATGGCCGCCAACCCGGGGCTGCAGTCGGCCGCGGCGCGCGTGCTGCAGTCCCGCGCCGTGCTCGGCATCACGGAAGCCGATCGCATTCCGCAGGTGTCCGTGGGGGTGGGACCGTTCAATTCCCGGCCTTCACCGGCGTCGCAGGGTTTGCCGCCAGGGGCGAATGTTCCGTCGAATACGCTGTACCGTGCGAACGCCGTCGCGAGCTACGAACTGGACTTGTGGGGACGGGTGAAGAACAGTGTCGGTGCCGCGAAGAAGGATCTCGAAGGGGCGGAGGCGACCTTCCAGTCGGTGACGTTGGCGCTCCAGGCCGATGTGGCGCGCACGTACTTCGAACTCCGGGAAACCGACAACGACATCGCGCTGCTGAAGGAAGGCGTGAAGCTGCGCGAAGCGACGTTGAAGCTGAACGAGGCACGCTATGGTGCCGGCGACATCGGTGAACTCGACGTCGCGCGTGCGAAGACCGAACTCGCGATCAACCGGACCGAGCTCGCGGCTGCCCTGGGCCGTCGGTGGCGCATCGAGAACGCGCTGGCGATCCTGGTCGGCAAACCGCCGGCGAATTTCTCCCTGGCCGCGGACACCAAGGCCGCGACGGTGCCCGAGATCCCCGCCGGGCTGCCCTCGTCGCTGCTGGAGCGCCGACCCGACGTCGTGGCCGCCCAGCGTGCACTGGTCTCGGCGAATGCCCGCATCGGCGTGGCGAAAGCGGCGTTCTTCCCGCAGATCAAGCTGACCGGCCAGGCGGGCTTCGAGTCCGACCAGGCCAGCGATCTGTTCCGCTGGTCGAGCCGCACCTGGTTCTTCGGTCCGTTCCTGGGTGCGCTGGTCTCCGTCCCGATCCTGGACGGCGGCCGCAATCGTAACGAGCTGGCCCGGGTCAAGGCGGTCTACGAGGAATCGGTCGGACGCTATCGCGAAAGCGTGCTGGTCGCGTTCGGCGAGGTCGAGGACAGCCTCGCGGGATTGCGGTCGTTGTCAGCGCAGGCGACTACGGCCGACGAGGCCGTTATCGCAGCCAGGCGTGCGGCGAGACTCGCTCAAATCCGCTACGAGGCTGGGGCGACCGGTTATCTGGAGGTCATCGAAGCCCAGCGTACCGCGCTCGGGGTCGTGCGCGAGGAAAACCGGATCCGCGGTGCGCGCGCGACGGGGACGGTGGGGCTGATCCGTAATCTCGGCGGCGGCTGGGGCGACGTGCCGGCGACCGCATCGACGCAACCTCAACCCGAGCGCGTGTCGGCCCGCTGAGGGAAGACGCGGCGCTCAGCGTGGCGCGTCGCGTTCCTTGAGGAGCGCCTTCTCGAGGTCGCGCGCGTCGGTGATGAACTGCTCGGGCGTGTCGGCGGGTGCGACCCGGAGGTATTGCGGATAGAGCACGTTCAGCGTGGCGATGTCGTTCACGTCGTCGCGGGTCTCGAGCCAGGCGCTGATGCGCGTGCCCCCGACCGCCATCAGCACCACGGCCGCGGCACCCGTCGCGAGCCACGCGGCAGGCAGGCGGCTCACCAGGCGCAGGTGGCCGAACAGCGCGGCGCCGATGATGAATGCGATCGCGAGGATCGACTCGGTCGCGAGCACCGGCATCGACAGCGCGAAGGCCGCGAGCTTGAGCAGCGGCTCGACGATGAAGGCGGTGGTGGCGGCTGCCAGCACGACGGTGCCATGCGCGAAGAAACTGGCCCGACCCGACACGATCCGGCCGATGGCGGCCCAGATGCCGCTCCACACCGCCGGGATGAGGAGCGCGAAGGGCAGGCCGGCGAGCAGTCGCGCCGGCTGGAAATCCTCGATGGTCGAGGCGTACGTGTGCAGTCCCAGCAGCGCGAGGTAGGCGAGCAGCGCGATCGCGGTGACGCCGGGCGCCCGCCAGCGCGCGGTGACCGGATCCGATTCTTCGGGCGGGACCGGCCAGTCACGGGTCCGCAGCCGCAGTTGCGTGTGACCGATGCGAAGCCGCGTGTCGCCGGAGACGGAAACCGAATTCACGCGGCGTCGAGGATGGGTGAGGTGCAGGCCGTTGCGGCTGCCGAGATCGGTCACGTGCAGGTGCCCATCCTCCAGCCGTTCGACCCGCAGGTGATGGGGCGCCACGAGCGGGTCGTCGATGATCACGTCGTTGTCGTAGGCACGGCCGATGGTGGCGGGCAGTTGAGTCAGCGCCACGCGATGCGCCACTTCGCCGGTACGGCCCAGCACCTCGACGTGGATCAGTTCGTCCACTTGATCGCCTCGAGGTAGCGTTGTGCCAGCTTGAGGCCGTTCTCGAAGCTCACGCCGTCGACCGTGAACCAGCTCTGGAGACCTTCGTCGGTCCGGTCGAGGGTCGCGACCTTGAGTCGCAGGTCGTAGAGTCCCTTGAGTCGCTTGTAGGCGCGCAAGCACATGGCCACGCGCAACGTGCCGCCAGTGGCCGCGACGAACTGCTCGTGACAGCGAAACCGGGTCACGTCTTCCCGCGTGCCGCCACGTTCGGGGAACGGTTTGTTGAAACTGCGCTCGTAGAGCGAGGAGAAGCGGATCGCGCCGAGCTTGCTGCTCTTCACCAGTTCATGGCGGTAGCGCAGGTCGCCGGTGTCGAAGTTGCCGCTGATGAAGATCGTGCCTTGCGCGTCGCACTGCTTGGTGGAGATCTCATAGGGCAGGGTGCGATCGAGATCCGAGTCGCCCCAGCACCGCATGTAGGGTCCGAGACTGTCCGGCACCGTGTAGCGGCCGAAGGCGCTCTGGGGCAATGGCGCGGCACTGATGCGCGCCACCAGGTTTTCCTGGCGGGCGAGCAACTGGCGTTCGACCGTGCCGCGCAGCGACTGGGGTTCCGGCGTTTCGCGCGGCACGAGTGCGAGCAGATCGCGGGCGAACTTCACCGGCACGAGAAAGCTCACCAGTTGCCCATCGCGCAAGTTGGCGACGTTGACGCCGAAGACGCGTCCATCGGCAGTGACGGCGGGGCCGCCGCTCATCCCGGCATTGATCGCGCCGGTGAAGTGGAACTGTTCGTTCAGCGTGTACTCGACCAGGCCGTTGTAGGTACCTTCGACGATGGTGAGGCCGAGGTCGTGCGGATTGCCCATGGCGAAGCCACGGTCGCCCTTGCGCAGGCTGTCGTCGTTGAGGCGCAGGGCCGGCAGGTTGGTCCCGGGCATGCGCACGACCGCGAGATCGTGCAGCACGTCCACCGCCACGACCGAAAGGGGGCCGCGCGTTCCATCGCTGCGCACGAACTCCACCACATAGCGCTCGGGTTCGAGCACGAACTGCGACACCACGTGATAGTTGGTGACGGCCAGTCCGTCGGACGAGGCGATCCAGCCGGAACCGATCGAGGCCTGCGCCTGCGTGCTGCGGTCGATCATGCGGACCTGCAGCAGGCGGTCGCGCGAGCGTTCGAACACGGCGCGCGCCTGGTCCGACACCGGCGCCGCCTCGGGCTGCGCCAAAACCGGCACAGCGACGAGGCAAAGCAGGGCGAGCAGCGCCGCGCAGCGCGTCACGGCGTACTCAGCTTTCCGCGCGGACCGGCTCCACGAAGATCTCCACGCGGCGATTGGCCTGGCGGCCCGACTCGGACTTGTTGCTCGCCACGGGTTCGGCTTCACCCTTGCCGACCGCGTCGAGACGTTCGGGGTTCACGTTCCTCGAACGGAAGTAGTCGGCGACTGCCTGGGCACGCTTGCGCGAAAGCTCCTCGTTGAAGTCCCTGGTGCCCTCCGCATCGGTGTGTCCGACGACGGTGAGCGAGGTCTTGCCATAGCGGGTCATCACCTCGGCGAGCCGGTCCATGGTCGTGCGGAAGCCGGGCTTGATGTCGGCAGACCCGGTGTCGAAGGCCGTCTGGTTGGTCATCGTGATCTTCACGATGTCGCCGGGCAGTTTTTCCACCCGGGCGTTGCCGGCGTCGCGTTCCTTCTTCAGATTCTTTTCCAGGTCCTGCTTCTGGGAATCCATATAGGCGCCGACGGCGCCCCCCGCGAGTCCGCCACCCACGGCACCGATCAGGGCGCCCTTGCCGCGCTTGTCGGTCACCGCGGCACCGACCACCGCACCGCCGACGGCACCGATGATGGCGCCCTTCTCGGTGTTGGTCATGCCGCGCTTGCCGTCGGCAGCACCGCCGCTTGAGGCACATCCGGCGACGGCCATGGAAAGGGTCAGAACGACTGCAACAATCTTGATCATGTAAATCCTCGTGATTGAATCCAAACGATATTCCGGAACACCTGGCCGCCGGCTCGGTACCGTTGCCGCGGGCTGCCGGTGGACGCAAGCAGCATGCCGAGGGTCCCCGGCGCGGCGCGGATCATAGCCGGTCCCACAGCACGTCGCAGTGCTGCCGGGCCGCTCGGGCGAGGAGGTCCAGCAGCGGAAACGCACGCTGCCGGGCGCTGACCACCGGCTCCCGTCGCCCATCGGCGTCATCCTTCGGTTCCGGCGGCGGCGCGAGCTTGAGAGCCGCTTCCAGGCGGGCGCGACCCGCCTCCACGTCCGCAGCCAGCAGGGCGCCTGGAATCGTGCCGGTGTTCCCCATCCATTTCAGCAGCTGGACCGCGACATCGCCGTCCATGAAGAACTGGCCTGCCTTGCTATCGAATTTCACGAGCATCATCGTTCCCGGGTGTTGACCATGGCCGCATGCTACCGGACGAGCGTCGTTGCGCTATTGAGCGTGGCGTGGAAATTGATAAGGTAGCGGCCGGTCCGGTGCTCATTCCGAGCCCCAACATCCAACCGGAACCGGCACATATCCCCAGGAGACCAGAAAAATGTCCACGAATGATGGCCTTGGCGCCACGGCTTCGATCGCCTCGCGCAGTTTCGCCGCAATCGCAGCGGGTGCCGCCTGCGCGCTGATGTTGAGCGCCTGCTCGAAGGAGGAACCGAAGGCGCCCCAGACCGGTGCGGAGCCCAAGGCGGCTGCGCCGTCCGGCCCCAAGCGTGGCGGCACGCTCGTGTTCGCGCGGCCCGAGGAGCCGGCGACCCTCGACCCCTTCATCCCGAACGACAACGGTTCCATCTATGCCATTGAGCAGGTGTGCGACTCCCTGGTGGAACCGGACACATCGGGCGATGGGCTGCGGCCGGGCGTGGCCGAGTCGTGGGAGATCTCCGAGGACAAGCTCACCTACACCTTCAAGCTGCGCGACACCAAGTTCAGCAACGGCGACCCGGTCACCGCCGACGACGTGTTGTTCTCGCTCAAGAAGGCATCTGTCGATACCGCGCCGCTCGGGTTCCTGTATGCCCCGATCAAGTCCGTGACGGCGGTGGATCCGAAGACGGTGAAGATCACCTTGAAGCAACCCTACACCCCGGTGCTGTCGGCCCTGTCGGCCTACGGGGCGGCGGTGGTCTCGAAGAAAGCCTACGAGGCGGGCGCCGAGGCCTTCGGCCAGAAACCCGTATGCACCGGTGCCTTCACGGTCGAGGAGTACAGCCGCGGCACCCGGGTGGTCCTCGCGAAGAATCCCGACTACTGGGAAAAGGGGAAGGATGGGCAGGCCATTCCCTATGTCGACAAGGTCGAGATGCGCTACGTCGCCGACAGCAACGCGCGCGTGCTCGGGCTCAAGAACGGCGACTTCGATGCGATCGCCATCGTGCCCTTCAACCAGGCCGAATCGCTGAAGGCGTTGCCCGAAGTGAAGCTCGAGGAGGCGCCGATCTTCCGCCTCGACTACGTGTATCTCAACCACAAGGCCAAGCCGCTCGATCGCAAGGAACTCCGGCTCGCCCTGAACTACGCGGCCGATCGCGAGGCGATCATGAAGGTGGTGTTCTTCGGCTACGGCAAGATTCCGAACTCGTACATGCCGAAGGTCAACATCCACTCGGACGCCGTCGAGCCGATTCCGTACGACCTGGAAAAGGCGAAGGAGCTGGTGAAGGCTTCGGGCTACAAGGGCCAGACCATCAAGCTCATGGTGGACACGGGCAACGCGCCTTCGAAGCAGGTGGCCACGATCCTGCAGCAGGGCTGGACCGAGGCGGGCATGAAGGTGGAGATCGTCGAGTTCGACGTGGGCACGGCCTTCGACATGACCACGAAGGGCAACTTCATGGCCTACGTGAGCTACATCACGAGCGACATCAACGACACCGACGAACTGGCCACCCTCCAGGCGGACGTGCGCGGCAGCACCAAGGCGTTCTTCTCGAACTATCGCAACGACGAGGCGGGCAAGCTGCTGGATGCCGCTCGCAAGGAGCCCGACCCGGCCAAGCGGGCAGAGTTGTACGCAAAGGTCCAGGACATGGTCTACCACGACGGCTACAGCGTACCGCTCAACTTCTCGCCGTCGCTGAATGCCTACCATGGCTATGTGGAAGGCTGGCAGACCGCCAAGAACGGCTGGTGGTGGCTGAAGGACGTGATCCGCAACAAGTGATCGTGCTGGTGGCGCGGCTGCCGTTGCGGCCGCGCCGCTGACCGACCATGTGGGTCTTCCGCTTCGTCGGCCTGCGGCTGTTGCAGGCCGTGCCCGTGCTGCTGGGCGTCACGCTGGTGGCGTTTCTCGCCATCCACCTCGTGCCCGGCGATCCGGTGCGCATCATGCTGCAGGGCCGTGCGAGCGATGCCGCGGTGGCGGAGATCTACGCGCGTCTGGGCATGGACCAGCCATTGATCGTGCAGTACGTGCGCTTCGTGGGCCGTGCGATGGGCGGCGACCTCGGCACTTCCATCATCCAGCGAGCGCCGGTGGCCGTCATCGTCGGCGAGCGCCTGGTGCCCTCCACCTTCCTGCTGGCTTACGCCACGCTGATCTCGGTGCTGCTCGCGGTGCCGCTGGCGGTTTGGGCGGCGGCGCGGCGCGACCGGATCGCCGACCATGTGATCCGCCTCGTGGGCACGGTGAGCTTCGCGATGCCTTCGTTCTGGATCGGCCTCATCCTGATCCTCGGTTTCGGCCTCATGCTGAAGTGGTTTCCCATCGCGGGCTTCGGCCGCGGCTTCGGCGGGCATCTCCATCACCTGTTCCTGCCTGCTCTCACCATCGCATTGTTCCTCGCGCCGCTGCTCATCCAGTCGCTGCGCGCCGCGATGCTCGAGGCGATGACCGCCGAACACGTCGAAGTGGCGCGCGCCAAGGGGCTGTCGGAGTCGCGCATCCTGTTCAAGTACGTGTTGCGCGCGGCGCTCATTCCCGTCGTCACGATCCTCGCCGTGAACATCGGCTGGCTGGTGAGCGGCAGCGTGATCGTCGAGTCGGTGTTCTCGGTGGCCGGGCTTGGCATGCTGCTCGTGCATGCGGTGTCGACGCGCGACTATCCGGTGATCCAGGGACTCACGCTGGTGTTCGCGGTGCTGGTGATCGGAGTGAATCTGTTGGCCGATCTGGCGTATGCGTTGATCGATCGAAGGGTGCGGGCGGCATGAAGCGCTGCCCCCATCCCAACCTTCCCCCGACGCTGTCGGGGGAAGGGGTGTACGGCTCCCTCCCCCGGCTTTGCCGGGGGAGGGTTGGGGGCGAGATGGGGATTTCGAGCCGCATGCGGCGAGCCCGTCGAGCGGCGTCGGCATGCAGGCCGGCGCGCGCTCCGCAGGAGGGGGCTGAGGCAGCGCTTCGATGACAACCACCACCACCCTCGAAGCATCGGGCCTGCGCGCAGAAGTGACCCGCTGGTCGCCATCGCTCCGTATCGGTGTCGCATTGCTCGCGCTGATCGTGCTCGCCGGCTTGCTGGCCCCATGGCTCACGCCCTACGACCCGCTGAGGCAGGACTACGGCGCGGCGCTGCGGCCCCCGGGCGCCGCGCACTGGTTCGGGACCGACTCGATCGGACGCGACCTGTTCACGCGTTCGCTGTACGCCATTCGCACCGATCTCGTCATCGGTTTCTGGACCACCTACGTGCCGATGCTGGTCGGCGTCCTGCTCGGCGCCTACGCCGGCCTGGTCCGCGGATGGTTCGATTCGGTACTGATGAGGGTCATCGATACCGCGCTGGCGTTTCCGTTCCTCGTGCTCATCATCGTGATCCTGGCGATCCTCGGGCCCGGCACCCAGAACATCTACATCGCCGTGTTCCTCGTGGGATGGACGATGTACGCGCGGCTCGCCCGCGCCGAGATGCTGGTGGAATCGGGCAAGGACTACATCCTCGCCGCGCGCACGCTGGGCTATCCGACCGCGCGCATCCTGCTGCGTCACGCGCTGCCCAACATCATTCATTCGTCGATCGTGTTCTCCATGTCGGATTTCGTGCTCAACATCCTGCTGGTGTCGGGCCTGAGCTTCCTCGGTCTCGGGGTCCCGGCACCGACGCCCGAGTGGGGCGCCATGGTGGCCGAGGGCAAGGATTTCATGCAGCAGGCCTGGTGGATCAGCACGCTGCCCGGCCTGATGATCGTGTTGACCGGTGTGGCGCTCGCGCTGCTCGGCGACGGACTCACCCATCGACTGGGGGACCGCCATGTTGTCGGCTGACTCCCCCCCCGATAGGCCTGCGGCCTCTCCCCCCGAGGGGGCTGGCCCGCTTGGGGCGGCCCGGCGCGGGCCGGGTGACTTCCCCTCCGACAGGCCTGCGGCTGCTCCCCTCGAGGCGGCTCGCCCACTGCTGCGCATCGAGGACCTGGAGATCGCCTTTCGCGTGCGCGGTGGCGAAGTGCTCGCGAGTCGTGGCGTGTCGGTCGAAGTGCGGGCCGGCGAAACGCTCGGACTGGTCGGCGAATCGGGCAGCGGCAAGAGTGTGCTGTGTCGCGCCGTGCTGCGTCTGCTGCCGTCGCCGCCGGCGCAGGTGCGCAATGGGCGCGTCCTGTTCGACGGCACCGACCTGCTGACGTTGTCCGAAGCGAAACTGCGGGCGATCCGCGGCACGGACATCGCGATGGTGTTCCAGAACCCGATGACGAGCCTGAGCCCGGTGTGGCCGATCGGCGACCAGGTGACCGAGGGCCTGCGCATCCATCGCGGGATGAACCGCGCGCAAGCGCGCGAACGCGGCATCGAATTGTTGCGCGCCATCGGCATCATGGATGCGGCGAGTCGATTCGACGATCATCCATGGCAATGGTCGGGTGGCATGCTCCAGCGGGCGGTGATCGCGATGGCCATGGCCTGCTCGCCACGACTGCTGCTCGCCGATGAACCGACCACCGCGCTCGACGTGACCATCCAGGAGCAGATCCTCGCACTGCTAACCGACCTCCAGGCGAAGAGCGGCATGGCCATGGTGCTGGTGTCGCACGACATCGGTGTCGTGGCGGAGACCTGCGACCGCATCGCGGTGATGTATGCAGGCATGCTGGTCGAGACCGGACCGGCGTCCGAGGTCTTCGGTAGTCCGCGTCATCCCTACACGCTGGGATTGATGCGGTCGAGTCCGCGCATGGACGAGCACGCGCCGAGGCTGCAGCCGATCCCGGGTCAGCCGCCCGATCTGTCACGACTGCCTCCGGGCTGTCCGTTTGCCGAGCGTTGCACGCTGGTCCGAGACGCGTGTCGCAGCGAGGCGGTCAGCTTGCGCGAAGTGACGCCCGGTCACGCGACGGCTTGTCTCTATCCGGAAGCGATGGTCTGAATGGCAGCGAACGAGGCGCCTCTGCTCATCGTGCGCGACGTCGACGTGCAGTTTGCCGCGCCCCGCGGTTTCGTGGACGTGGTGCTGCGCCGGCCGGGACGAGGCGTGCATGCGGTGGCAGCGGCAAGTCTCATGCTCAAGCACGGCGAGACGCTCGGCCTGGTGGGCGAAAGCGGCAGCGGCAAGACGACGCTCGGCCGCGCGATCCTGCAATTGCACCCGGTCGCGGCCGGCGACATCCACTATCGCGGCCGGTCGGTGCACGACCCGATGCCGAACTGGCAGCGGCGCCTGAGGCGCGAGATGCAGATGGTGTTCCAGGATCCTTATTCGTCGCTCAACCCGCGCATGAGCGTCGCGCAGACGATCGCGGAAGTGTTGCGCTTTCATCGCGTAGTGCCCGACGCCGACGTGACTGCGGAAGTGGGCCGCCTGCTCGATGTCGTGGGCTTGCCCCGGGCCATGGCGGAGCGCCTGCCGCGCGCCATGAGCGGCGGCCAGCGGCAGCGAGTCGGACTTGCACGGGCGCTGGCGGTACGGCCTTCGCTGCTGGTACTCGACGAACCCGTGGCCGCGCTCGACGTGTCGATCCAGGCGCAGATCCTCAACCTGCTGGCCGACCTGCGCACCGAGCTCGGCCTTGCCATGCTGTTCGTAGCTCACGACCTGTCGGTGGTGCGGCACGTCTCCGATCGCGTTGCGGTGATGTACCGCGGTCGTCTGGTGGAGCAGGGCACGCGCGAGGAGATCTTCGCGCGGCCGGCACACCCTTACACTCGAATGCTGCTGGCAGCGGTCCCGCAGATCGTGGCACGCAAACGGATCCGGACCGTTCAGCCCGCGACCGAGCTGAATTCCGCGACGAGTGGTGGTTGCCCGTTCGCGGCGCGCTGTCCCGAGGTCGCCGCGCGTTGCCGAACTGAAGTGCCGGCTGATGTCCCGCTTTCCCCTACCCATCTTGCCGCGTGCCACTTCGCGGCTGCATGAACACCAGGAGGAGACCCTGCATGTGCGACACCTTCGTGGCCCTGGGCAACAGCACCGCCGACGGCTCCGTGCTGCTGGCCAAGAACGCCGATACCGAGATCAATGAAGCTCAGCATCTGGTGCGCTTCGCGCGCCGTGAATGGGGGCAGGGCGCCGGGGTGCGCGTGTCGCACCGGGTGATCGCGCAGCCGCCGGTGACCTACGACGTGGTGCTCAACAAGTCCTTCTGGACCTACGGCGCCGAGATCGGCTTCAATGAATGGGGCCTGGCCTGCGGCAACGAGGCGGTGTTCACCAACCAGGCATCCGTGGGCGACGGGGTCACGCTGATCGACCACCTGCGCCTGATGCTCGAGCGCGCGCGCACCTGCGAGGAGGCCGTGGACGTGATCGCCGGCCTGCTGGCCGAGTACGGACAAGGCGGCAATTGCGAACTGCGCGGCAACAGCCATTTCGATGGCGGCTTCATCGTCTCGGACATGACCGGTGCGGTGGAGATCCAGACCGCCGGCAAGCACTGGGCGGCCAAGCGCGTGACGGACATCGCCAGCATCTCCAACGTGCACAGCATCCGCGCCGACTGGTACCGTTCCTCGCTCGAGAGCGAGTCGGGGCCGAAGGCCGACTTCCGCAAGCGCTTCACCGACGAGGCCAAGAGCTTCTGCACCGCGCCGGACGAACGGCAGAAGGCTTCGCACGATTTCCTGGCGCGCCACAAGGGCCGCATCACCGTACGCACGATGGCAGACCTGCTGCGCTACACCGGCGACGATCCCGACTACCATCCGATCCAGGGAGAACGCCCCACGCGCATCTGCATGCATGCCGCACCGTACGAATTCCGCTTCTGGCAGGCCACCGGCGGGCTGATCAGCGTGGCGAAGGATGGCCACGTGATGGGCTGGGCCAACGCCACGTCGGGCCCCGACGCGTCCATCCTGAAGCCGGTGTTCTGCGGCGTCGACCTGCCCGACTTCGGCCCCATGCCGCGCGAGACCTTCACGCCCGGTGCCTACTGGTGGAAGTACGAGACTCTGCATCGTCGCGTGATGGCCGACTACCGAGCCGTCATGCCGGACCTGCGCGCCGAGTTCGACGCGCTCGAGGACCGCTTCTTCGCCGAGGGGCCGCACGTGATGAAGGGCAGTGCCAAGGAGAAGCAGGCATTCGTGAACGAGTGCTGGCGTGTGGCCGACGAGGCAGCCGATCGCTGGCTCGCCCGCCTCACGCAGACGACGTGGCAGGTGGCCGGCGATCCGGCCTACGCCGCGATGTGGGATCAGTTCAACGCGTCCGCGGCGCTGCAGCCGTGAGCGCCCGGTCCGGCCGCTAGCGGGCGCGGAACATGACCACGGCATCCAGCGGTCGCGGAGCGTCGGTCCGGCTCGACGGGCTGTGCAAGGATTTCGGCACTTCGTCCGCGGTGAGCGACCTGTCCCTCGAAGTGGCCGCCGGCGAGTTCCTGACCCTGCTCGGCCCCTCCGGTTCGGGCAAGAGCACGACGCTGCTCATGATTGCTGGCTTCCTGGTGCCCACGCGCGGTGAAGTGATCATCGGCGGCGCGCCGGTCACGCGCAAGCCGCCGCACGAGCGCGACATCGGCGTCGTATTCCAGAACTATGCGTTGTTTCCGCACCTGACCGTTTTCGACAACGTCGCCTTCCCGCTGAAGATGCGAAAGCAGTCCGCGCAACGCATCGCCGAGAGGGTGGCATGGGCGCTTGACCTGATCCGTCTCGAAGGTCTCGGACACCGCTATCCGCACCAGCTCTCGGGCGGGCAGCAGCAGCGCGTGGCGCTCGCGCGGGCGGTGGTGTTCGAGCCTTCGCTGCTGCTCATGGACGAGCCGCTCGGGGCGCTCGACCGCCGGCTGCGCGAAACCATGCAGATCGAATTGAAGCGCCTGCAACGCACGCTGGCGTTGACCGTGATCTGCGTCACTCACGATCAGGAAGAAGCGTTGACGCTGTCCGACAGGATCGCCGTCATGAACCTTGGCCGCATCGAACAGGTGGCCGCGCCCGAGGAGGTGTACGAACGACCGTGCACGCCGTTCGTCGCCGGGTTCCTAGGCGAGTGCAACGCACTCACCGGCACCGTCCTTCGGACCGACGGGGCTCGAACGGTCGTGCGCACCGCAGCGGGTCTGGAGATCGTGGCCGCATCACGTGACGCGCACCCATCAGGTGCTGCCGTGCACCTGGCCATCCGGCCCGAACGCATCGCCGTGCTCGGTACCGGGGAAGCAGCCGACAACGTGACGGAAGCAGTGGTGGAGGAAGTGGTCTATCTGGGCGATGCGCAGCGCTGCGTCGTCCGCCCCGCACAGGGGGAAGCGCTGACGGTGAAGACGAGTCGCGGTGGCAACACGCCCCGCGAGGCGCAGACGGTACGACTGGGTTGGTCGTCGGATGCGGTGATGTTGTATGCGGCGGAGCCTGTCCTTGACCAGACGCCGCGCCATTCACTCCCTCCCCCGCCGCAGGTGGGGGAGGGTTGGGGGCGAGACGGGGGTTTCGAGCCGCATGCGGCGAGCCCGTCGAGCGGTGCCGCCATGCAGGGCGGCACGCGCTCCGCAGGAGGGGGCTAGGTGGCCACCGCTGCCGTACTAAAGCCAACTACATTTCCCCCCGAACACCGCGGGCGGCTGCTCCTCCTGCTGCCCGCGCTGGCATTCCTGGCACTGCTGTTCGCGTTGCCGCTCGCGCTGATCGTGGTGCGCAGCGTGACGGATCCGGTGCCGGGCTTCGCTCACTACGTCACCATCGCCACGGCGGAGGTGTACGTGCGCGTACTGGTGTCCACCTTCGGGTTGGCGCTGACCGTGACCCTGGCGACCGTGGTGCTGGGCTATCCGGTGGCATACGCGCTCACACGGAGTCGAGGCGCGTGGCGGTCCCTGCTGGTGGCGCTCGTGTTGCTGCCGTTCTGGACCAGCCTCCTGGTGCGCACCTATGCCTGGATGGTGATCCTGGGTCGCTATGGCATCGTCAACAAGACACTGATGGCGCTGGGTCTCACCGAGGAGCCGCTGCGGCTGCTGCATACGGGGCTCGCCACGCACATCGGCATGATCCACATCCTGCTGCCGTTCCTGATCCTGCCGCTGTGGAGCGTGATGACGCGCCTCGATCCGGCGCTCACGATGGCGGCGCGCAGCCTCGGCGCCTCGCCGCTGCGGGCGTTCCTGCGCGTGTTCGTGCCGCTCACGCTTCCCGGCGTCATGGCCGGTGCGATGCTGGTGTTCATTTTAGCGCTCGGCTTCTACGTCACGCCGGCCCTGCTCGGCGGCCCGGCGGACCTGACGCTGTCGATGCTGATCTCGCAACAGGTTTCGGAGCTGCTCGCCTGGGGGTTCGCCTCGGCGCTGGCCGTCACCCTGCTGGTGGCCACGCTGGCCGTGCTGGCGCTGGCGGGCCGCTTCCTCGGCCTCGGCCGCATCTGGGAGGGACTGGATTGAGTCTCGACGGGGATTGGGAATCGCCGGGACGCGCGGCCGCCGTCGTGCTCAACGGAGTCGCGGCGCTGGTGCTGGCGTTCCTGATCCTGCCGGTGCTGGTGGTGGTCCCCATCTCCTTCAGCAGTTCGCAGTACCTGGATTTCCCGCCGCGCGGGTTTTCGCTGCAGTGGTACGAGCGCTTCCTCGGTTCGACGGAGTGGACCGATGCGTTGTGGGCCAGCGTGCAGGCCGGGATCGTCGCTACGCTGCTTGCCTGTGTGCTCGGTACGGCGGCGGCGCTCGGCCTGGCGCGCAGTCGCTTTCCGGGCAAGACTCTGGTGGTCGGATTCCTGGTCTCGCCCATGATCGTGCCGGTGATCGTGCTCGCGATCGCCCTGTATGGGGTGTACGCAAAACTGCACTTGGTGGGCAGCCTGGCCGGCCTGGTGCTGGCCCACGCCGCGCTCGGGCTGCCCTACGTGATCGTGACCGTCTCGGCCACCTTGCAACGGGTGGACGAGCGGCTCGAGCACGCTGCGCTCAGCCTCGGTGCCACGCCGTGGCAGGCATTCCGGCACGTGACGTTTCCCCTGATCCGCCCGGGCGTGATCGCCGGTGCGCTGCTGGCGTTCATCGCCTCCTGGGATGACGTGGTCATCGCGCTGTTCATCAGCGGCACGCGCTCGGGTACGCTCCCGAAACGCATGTGGGAAGGGCTGCGATCGGAGATCGATCCGACCATCGCGGCCGCTTCGACGCTGCTGGTGGCCGTATCGCTGGCATTGATGCTGGTACTGGAATGGCAGCGGCGGCGTTCGGCGCGCCTGGTCGCGCAGACGCAGGATGGATGAGCGAAGGCGGGCGTCGTTGCATCGGGCAAGTGAGCAGCCAAGGGCCGCGAGGCCAGGAGGGTCGGTGATGGATCACGAGGAAGATCGGCGAGGCGGGGCGGGCGGTCCGGGGCGGCGTTTGTTCCTGCTGGGAGCGGGAGCCCTGGGCCTCGGATTGATCGCACCGGTGCGGGCGCGTGCCGCCGCGAACGAACTGGTGGTCGCGGGGTGGGGCGGTCCTTACCAGGAGGCGCACCGCAAGGCGCACTTCGAACCGTTCTCGAAGGCGACCGGGATCAAGGTGATCGAAACCACGTTCGAGGATCCGCTGTCGCGGATCAAGGCGATGGTGGAGGCAGGTAACGTGGAGTGGGACGTGGTGAACGTCGGCGACCGCCACGTGATTGTGGGTACCCGTGAGGGACTGCTCGAGCCGATCGACTACAAGGTTGTGCCCACCACCGACCTGATGCCCGCAGCCGTGCATCCGCGCGGTACGGGCTGCGACATGTTCGCCACGGCGATCGGCTATCACACACGGCGCTACTCGGCGCAGAACCACCCACGCAACTGGACCGAGTTCTGGGACGTGAAGCGTTTCCCCGGCCCGCGCTCGTTGCGCAAGACGCCTTTCGGCAACCTCGAGATCGCACTGCTGGCCGATGGGGTGCCGCCGGAGAAACTCTATCCGCTCGACGTGGACCGCGCCTTCCGCAGCATGGACCGCATCAAGAAGCACGTGACCGCGTGGTGGACCTCCGGAGCGCAGTTCACCCAGCTGCTGAGCAACGGCGAAGTGGACCTCGCGGCGATCTGGGACGGCGAGGTGGTGAGCGCCATCGCCAAGGGCGCGCCGATCGGCGTAGAGCGCAACCAGGCCCTGCTGTCGGGCGACTGGTGGGCGGTGCCCAAGGGCGCGCCGCACCGGGAAAACGCGATGAAGTTCATCGCCTTCGCCACCCAGGCGCAGCAGCAGGCCAATCAGACGAAGTACGTGGCGTACGGCCCGACGAACCGCAAGGCCTTCGATCTCATCGATCCGAACGCGGCCAAGTCGCTCACCACGCATCCGGACTATGTGAAGGGGCTCATCAAGACCGACAACGAGTGGTGGGGCAAGAACGACACCGCGCTGGTGCAGCGATTCAACGCGTGGCTGATCGCATGAAGCCGCGATGAATACCCCGGTTGCGTCGTACTGGGAGGACACGGCCGCTCCCGACGAAAGCGGCGCCCGGCCCCTCGACGGCGATCGGCGCGTTGAAGTGGCGGTGATCGGCGGCGGCTACACCGGGCTCGCGGCGGCGCATCGAATCGCGAGCGTGCATGGTGCCGACGTGGCGGTGCTGGAAGCGAATCGCATCGGTTGGGGCGCCAGCGGCCGCAACAGCGGCTTCGCGCTGACCTCGGTGGGCAAGGTCGGGCTCGAGGAGAGGATCAGCAAGTGGGGGTTGGAAGCCGCGCGCAGTTCGGTCCGCCTCGGGGTTGACGCTGTCGAAACGGTGCGCGAGTTGATCCGAAGTGAAGGCATCGAGTGCGATGCGCAGCCCGACGGTGCGCTCCTGGTCGCGCATCGCACCGAGCGCGCGGCCGAGCTGCGTGATCGGGTGCGCCTGTATCGCGACGTGCTCGACTACGACGGCGTCGATTTCCTGGATCGCGGGCGGCTCGAACAGGAGGGCTTTCTGCGGGGCCCATCCGCCGGCGGCGCGATCCGTTTCCGCACCGGTTTCGGGTTGCACCCATTGAAGTACGCACGGGGATTCGCGAAGGCCGCGGCGCGGCGTGGGGCAGCGCTGTTCGACCGAACGCCCGTCGTGTCGTGGCGCCGCGAGGGCGGCGAGCATCTGCTCGTTACCTCCGGCGGCACGGTTCGCGCCCGGAAAGTCGTCATGGCGACCAACGGCTACACGCCGGAGCGTTTGCATCCTTTCTTCCGCGGGCGGCTGCTGCCGGCGGCCAGCAACATCGTGGTCACGCGCCCGTTGACCGCGGCGGAATGGGACGCCGTGGGCATGCGCACTACCCAGGTCTATTCGGATACACGCCGCCTGCTCTTCTACTGGCGGCGGTTGCCGGACGACCGCCTGCTGTTCGGCGGCCGTTCCGGCGTGTTCGACACCCCCGCGGCGCTCGCACGACGACGGCACTGGCTCGAAGCCGCGATCGCGGACAAGTGGCCGGTGCTCCAGGGCATCGGGAGCGAATGGTTCTGGCACGGCAACGTGTGCCTGTCGTACGACCTCATTCCGCATGTGAACACGGTGGAGGGCGATGCGACGGTCGCCTATGCGATGGCGTACCTCGGCAGCGGCGTCGCATTGTCGAGTCATTGCGGCGGACTTGCGGCGGATCTGGTGATGGGCAAACCGGTCGCGGGTGACACGCCGGTCACGGGCGTCGGGCTGCCACGCTTTCCGCTGCCCGCGTTGCGCCGGGCCTACCTGGCAGGCGCCTATCTCGCGTACGGCATCGAGGACCGGTGGCGATGAAGGAGGTGGTGCCGGCGGAGGTCCGGGCGGGCCTGCCGACCGTGTGGCGCAATCCTCGCCTTCTGCCGACGGCGGAAGTGCTGCCGACGCTACCCGTGCAGAGGCGCGACGTCGAGGAAGCACAAGCGCGCTGGCGCCGCTTCGCCCCGCTGCTTCAGCGGCTGTTTCCGGAACTGACGGCGGCTGCGGGTCGCATCGATTCACCCCTGATTGCACTTGAAGACGACTTCGCCCGAACCGTGCTGGGCGGGGCAGGGCGCGTGCTGGTGAAGGCGGACCACGACCTCCCGGTCGCCGGCAGCATCAAGGCACGCGGCGGCGTGTACGAAGTCCTGTGGTACGCCGAGCAGGTGGCAGCGACGACGGCATTGCCCGACGACTACGCGGCATTCGCGGAACCCATGTGGCGCGATCGTTTCGCACGACACACCGTCGTGGTCGGCAGTACCGGCAATCTCGGTTTCAGCGTCGGCGTGATGGCGCGGGCGCTGGGCTTCGCCGCGGAAGTCCACATGTCGAGCGACGCCAAGGCATGGAAGAAGGAACGGCTGCGACGCCTGGGTGTGAACGTGGTCGAACACACGGCGGACTACACCGCCGCCGTCTCGGCTGCACGGGAGTCCGCCGCCACGAGACCGCATTGCCATTTCGTCGATGACGAGACTTCGGTGCAGCTCTTCCTCGGTTATGCGAGCGCCGCGGTCGACCTTCGCACCCAAATCGATGCTGCCGGTGCTGCGATCGACGCCGAACATCCGCTCCACGTGTATCTGCCCTGTGGCGTTGGTGGCGCGCCGGGCGGCATCACCTTCGGCCTCAAGCACGTGTTCGGTGATGCCGTGCATTGCGTGTTCGTGGAACCGGTCGAGTCGCCGTGCATGCTCGTGCAACTCGCCTCAGGACGAAACGAGTCGATGTCCGTCTACGACATCGGGCGGACCAACCGTACGGTGCAGGACGGGCTTGCCGTCGCCTCGGCTTCGCTGTTCGCCGCAGGCATCGTGCGGCATCTCATCGATGGTGTCGTGACCGTGAGCGACGTCGCCAGCGTCGAATGGGTGCGGCGTGCCTGGAAGGAAGCGGGGCTTCGCCTGGAGCCGTCGGCCGCTTCAGCGTTGGCCGCCGTGTCGGCCTGGCGGGAGGTCTCGTCGATGGACGAGCGTACGAGGACGCACGTGATCTGGACCACCGGTGGCGGAATGTTGCCGGACGACGTGTTCCTGCCGTTGCTCGAGTCCGCGACCGACGCGGCCTAACCTACCGCTGGACCGGGTAGCCCATCTGCACCAGGTCGAGATACAGCTTGTAGCGCTTGGCGGTGATGTCCGCTGGACGCCTCAGCCGCAACTGTTTCGCCTCGTCGCTCGTGTAGGCCTCGAACTGCGGAGGCATCGAAGGCCCCGCGAACTGGCGCACCAGATAGTTCGTGACTGCGGCTGCGCGATCGTCCGACAATCCCGAGGAGAGCAGCCCCGGCACCTGCATCAACAGCTCACGACCCTCGGCAAGCTGGAGGAAGTAGCCGATCTGCCCCTCGAACCGAGGGATGCCCTTGCCCGGATTGCCCACGCCATCCTGCCCATGGCAACCGGAGCAGTGCAGGAGGTAGTCGGTGCGCGCGCGGGCTTCGGTCTTTCCATCGGCCAGCACGTGCCCTGCGCCCAAGATTAGCGCGACCGCCGACAAAGCCAGGATCGCTCGCAGAACCACCGCCATAACCGCCCCGTCGCCTCTATTCTCAGGTCGGGCGCCGGGCCGCCCCAAGCCCGACCTGCAGATCAGTCCGATCGAAGTGCACGTGCGTCGGGCGTTCCACGCCCGACGCGTACACTTTGATCGCTCAAGCTACTCCGACAATGACCGACACCGTGCAGTGATACATCGTCTGCTTGTCGGCCATGCACCAGTTGATGTCGTTGTGCACGCCCATGCGGTAGGCCGGGCGCTCGCGCTCGTTGAAGTTGCACAGGCACCGGCCGCACGCGACCTTGCCGCAGCAGTCGTTGTAGCTCACCAGGTAGTCGCGGCCATCCTTCGGATTCTTGCAGGTGCCGACCCAGGTGACCTTGGACGCTTCGGCGCCGGGCGGGCAGGACGTGATCGAGCCGCCGCAGCAGGTGCACAGGAAGCCGTCGAGCGCGCAGTTGCGCCAGTATTCGCACTTGGTCGGATCCTGCGGCGCGGGCAGCGCGGCCTGGGCTTCGCCGGAGCGATCGAAGGGCAGCATGGGCAGCACGGCGCCGCCCACCATCAGCGTGCCGATCTTCGCGATCGCGCTGCGGCGGGAAGAGGCCTGAGCCGTCGCGCGCACGCGGCGTTCGGCCATCCGGTCGATCCACTGCTCGATGATCTGGAACATGCTCGAGTCTCCCTGGTAGAGGTGTTCAGGCTGATTCGTGAGGTTGCGCGCCGGCGCCGCGTTGCAGGTAGTCCTGCACCGAGGCGACGCCGATTTCCTTCGCATTGAACAGGCTTTCCAGCTGTTCGCGATTGTTGATGAGTCCCTTGGCGCGGATGATCCCGTGTTCGTCGAGCAGCACCGCATAGGGCAGGCGGCTCACGCGGTAGGTCATGCCCAGATCCGCGGACAGGACGTAGGGAAACTGTTCGAGCTTCGCGTCGCGATAGAAGCCCAGGTGCTGGGTCGAGTCGCCGTCGCTCGCGATGACCACGTCGAGCCAGTTGCGCTCGGCCTGGGAGGCGGACCGCAGGATCGGCAGCAGCTTCTTGCACACCGGGCAGGTGGGCGAGAGGAAGAAGATGAGCTGGCTCTTCGCACGCTCGCCGCCGATGGGAACGGTGGCACCGCTCAGGGCCGGCAGGTCGAAGCGCGGCGAGGCCTCGCCGAGTTTGGGGCCCGCATCGGTGATGAGCGCACCCATGGGCGCCACACGTTCGTACAGGATGCCGACCTGTCGCGCGAGCGCCCAGAGGGCTACGATCACGCCGAGCATGAGCACCCAGAGCAATGCGTTGGAGATGGTGATGCTGGTCATGCTGGATCACTCCGTTCATGGTCCGAACGATCAGCCCGGGCCATGCGGCTCGCCTGGCGCAGCAGTTCGTCGGCCATCAGATAGGCGACATAGAAGGCGAGCACGCCGATCACGAGCGTGACCGCATCGAGCCACGCGAGCGGACGATCCACGGTCGCACCGCTCACGGCGAAGGCTGCCGCCGCGAGCACCCCATTGCGTGCCACGAGGCCCCATGACAAGGGGTGTGCAGCGCCGCCGCAGCCGCAGTCAATGTAGCTACGTCCACGCACCAGATTCACCGCGATGGCGCCGGCATACGCCAGCATCAGCACCGCGACGCCGATCAACGCGACGCTGCGGGTGGCTGGGATGAGCATGCCGGCCCCGAGCGCGATTTCCAGCAACGGCACGGCACGAACGGCGGCATCGAGGAGCTGGTCCGGCAACAACCGGTAGGCCGCCAGCGCCGACAGGAACGCGTTCGGTTCCGACAGCTTGTGCCACGCGGCGCCGAACAGCACGAGCGCGAGGGCGCCGATCACGGCGCCTTTCGCGGCCGGGTCAGCCAGGATCGCGAGCGGGTCCATCCTTGCCGTTACCTCAATTGACCTCGATCTGACTCGGGAACTCGCCGATCTGCACCGTCGCCTTGACCTTCGGCTTCTTGGTGACGTCGGTGATCACGAGCGACGCCTTCTCGGCATCGATGGCGTAGAGCTTGGTGCCGTCCGACGAGACGCCGATCGCGGTAGCGCCATGGCCGGGTAGTTTGGCGACGCGCTTCTTGGAGGCGGGATCGAACACCCAGATCTCTTTCGCGGGCGACTTGTGGCTGCCTTCCGCGCCGCCGGAATGCATGGCGACGTAGAGCTTGCCGCCGCCAAGCGCGACCGGCTGGTAGCCACCCGGGCGCCAGCCCTGCTTGCGCTCCGCCGCGCTCACCAGGGACACCTTGCCCGCCGCCTTCGCCTTGTCGCCGGAGAAGTCGATGGAGAACAGGTTGCCGGTGAAGCTCGCGAAATGGTACGTGTCGCCGGTGGGTTCGCCCTGGATGAAGAGGGCGTCGCCGTCAGGATCGAACAGCACGTCGGAGACCGTGCGGCCGGCCGCGGAACCGTCGTCGCCGAGGGTGACGATCTGCGCCGTACCGTCGCCGCACAGGGAGGCGAACTTGTTCGGCTTGGAGGGCACGGGATAGATCGCCCAGCAGCCCGGCATCGGGATCTCGGCCACCGCCTCTTTCTTGGCGAGGTCGATCACGGTGACGGACGTGGCCGGCGTGGCGTTCTGCACGATCAGCCAGTGGCCGTCGGAGGACAGGCTCAGCAGCCACTTGTAGTTGAGCGCCATCGCGCGCTTGTCGCTGATGGGGATCTCGTACTTGAAGCTGAGCTTCTCGGCGTCCCAGACTTCCACGATGTCGGCGCGGTTGCCGCGCTGGCCGCGATCGTAGTAGCCGGTGGCGATGTAGAGTTCCTTGCCGTCCTTGGACAGCTTCGACTGCCCGATGAAGCCGCTGCCGATCACGCCCTCGTAGTTGCCGGTATCGCCGTCCACCACGTGGAGCTTGCCGTCGGCGATGTGCATGATCGCGATGTCGGGGATGTACACCCGGTTCTTCGCGGTGATGGCGGGCTTGTTGGTGAGCTGCTCGACCGGCAACTGGGCCGCCGCGCCACCCGACCAGACCGCGCCGATGGTCGCGAGCGCCACGCCGAGGCGAGCGAGACGAATGGTCCTGTCCTGGAACCTCATGTCTTGAAACCTCCCCTGGAGAGCTGCGGGCCGCAGTACCCGCGAGACGACTGCGAGCTTACCTCGACAGCGCCCCGTTGGTCATCAGGATTCGCACATGACGGGCGATTTTCCCGCCCGGCCGAGGCTCGACCTCAACCCGCCGCTTCTGCCCCTCAGGCTTGGTCTTGTCGAGGGTTGCGAAAGCGGGCCAGCCAGAACAGCAGCAGCACGCCCGGGACGAGCATCGCCCACGCGGCGGGTTCCGGCACCACGGTGACCGACTGTATCCACGGGGCATAGGCCGACACGATCATGCCGCCGCCACCGCGGACGGTCCCCGTTCCGGGAACGTCCGGGTTCTCCCACGAGAACGTGTTGATCCCGGCGAGCTTCCAGGTGCCTTTGTCGTTCACGAAGGTGCCGCTGCCGGAATCACCGCCGACCACCGTGGCCTGGGACGGCGTGTCGTCGTCGAAGTCGTAGGCGAAGACATCGGCCGTCGAGCCCGGGGCGGGCGGGTCCAGGAACTCGACGACGTTGGTGCCCTGGCGCTTCGTGGTCGCACCGGTGCCGCCATAGCCCACGAGCGTGATCTGGCTGCCGAGCGCGAGCGAGTCGGTGAGCATCTCGTAGTAGGGCACTGCCGCCGGGACCGGCCGGGACAGGCGGAGCACCGCGAGATCGTTGCGGGTCAGTTCTCCGCTCACGAACCCATGGAACCCGGGCGCGGGCGTGATGGCGGTCACCGCGAAATTGCGCTCCCCGACCGGCAGGGAGTCGAGATTGACGTTGAACGTGTAGCGGGAGGGATCGGAGCCGGGGCCGGCTACGTGTCCCGCGGTGAGCACGTATTGCGGCGCGATCAGTACCGCAGAGAAGGTCCCGCCACCGCTGCCGGTGACCGTCAGGCTGCCCACGCCCGCGAAGGTGGCGCTGGCGTTCGAATCCACCGCCCCGCCCTGCAGGGCGAAAGCGGGTAGCACCGGCAGCGCCCACGCCAGGGCCGCGACGGCCATGCGTCGCAGGGTGCTCGTTTGCATCATCACTGCCACTCCTTCGGCGACCAGGATCAACCGACTGATCAACCGAACACCGGGAAAGTTTCGAAAGGTCCCTTGAGGACGCGTTCCGACGCACCGAGCTTCAGCCAACCGTCGATGGCGGTAGCGTAGACGCGCCGGAAGTCGGCCGTGTGAACGAGGTTGTCGCCGGCATCCAGCGCGGTCAGGCTGGAGGGCGTCCCATAGTGGCCGCCCTTCACGTTCTTGCCGGCGAAGAACATCACGTTGGCTGTGCCGTGATCGGTGCCGAGGCTGGTGTTCTCCGGGACACGGCGCCCGAACTCCGAGAAGATCAGCATGGTGACGCGATCGGCCTGGCCGAGGCGTTCCATGTCGCGCATGAAGCCGCTGATCGCATCGGCGGTGTAGGTCAGCAGTCGCTGGTGCAGGTCGGACTGCTGCACGTGGGTGTCGAAGGCGTTGTTGCGGTAGCCCACGTAATAAAGGCGGGTCGGCAGTCCGGCAGCGATGCAAGCTGCCACCTTGGTCAGGCCGAGGGGAATGATGCCGTAGTCGATGGGCGACTTGTACTTCGACCACGCATCGCGCACGGCGAAGGACGATTCACGCGCGCTCACCGCCACCTGCTCGAGGAAACGCCGCGACGGATTGTCTTGTGCCTCCACCGCGACGTCGTCGAGCAGCGTGCGCTCCTGGTAGAACGCGCTGCGCACGAAGCGGTCGGGTTCGTCGAACACCACCGGCGTATGCAGCCGGCTGCGCACCGCGAGCGATTGCGTGGCATCGATGTTGAGCAGGTAGTTGGGTACCGGCTGGGGCGACATGGTGTCCGCCAGGCGGCCGACCCAGCCGAAGTCGTCGCCGCTGTTGGGCGCAGCCGTGTGCCAGTAGGCCATCGAGGTGAAGTGCGAGAACGACGGGTTGTCGTAGCCGCAGCCGTGGACGACGGCAAGCTGCCCGTCCTTCCAGAGGCGCTCGAAGCCGGCCATGCCGGGATTCAGCCCGAAGCGATCGTCGAGCTTGCGCACCTTGTTCGGACGGATGCCGATGGCGGGACGAAGACGGTAGTAGGCGTCGTCGGCGTAGGGGACGACGGTGTTCAATCCGTCGTTGCCGCCGGAGAGTTCGAAGATGACCAGGATGCGGTCGTTCGCTTCGGCGTCCGCGGCGGCACGGGCGATGGTGCCGAACATGCCGGGGAGCATCAGCCCGGCGGAGGCCTGGAGGATACGGCGGCGGTTTCGGTTCATGGTTTGGGTGCTGTGGTATCTCGAGAAGCGCTCAACGCGGAGGACGCGGCGGACGCGGGGTAAATCAAGGGCGAAGGCGAGGACGGGTGGAGGCGGGGCTAATTCCTCGAGGGGTAGCACGCAGTAGAAGGGCTTTGCCTTCCTCCGCGACCACCGCGTTGAGCGCTTTCGCCGTCATCGACGAAACTCATCCAAGCTGATACTCCGGCCGGCTCAGCAGCAGATGCAGCAGGAGCCGCAGCGAGTCTTCCGCATAGGTTTCGGTGGTGCGCATTTCACGCGTGCCGAGTTCCTTTTCCAGGAAGGCTGCGAGATTGCGGCGGGTGGGCTCGTCGAGGGGCACGGACAGGAAGCGCCCTTCGAAATAGGCGACCACCTGTTCCGGCGTTTCGCAACCGGCGTCCAGCACCATGGCGGTCAGGTCGAGCTGAGCGACGGTGCGCGGGATCGGTTTCACCCGTTCCACGGCCATCTGCCAGCCTCGGTAGCTGCCGAAGCGCGTGTTGAAGTCCTCGTCGCGGTCGCCGTTCATGGTGGACATCGCCATCATTTCCATCCCGCCGTCCATGCCGCCGGGCTTGGTCGCGGTGGTGAGGTCGAGGCCGCTGCGGACGCGTTCGTGGACGTAGCGGATCTCGTAACCGGCCTGGGTGGCAGGGTAGCGGTCGCCCGGGATGTAGTTGATGTCGGGAAGCGCGACGTCGAGGGCGAAATTGCCCCGCTCGAGCAGCAGTCCCGGCGTGATCCAGCTCCGTCCCTGGGCCCAGCCGGCCACGGTCGGCGGATGCATGAGGCGCTGCCCGAGCGCGGTGGTGGTTTCGTTGAAGTCGGGCACGCCCGGCACGGCCTTGAGTCCCAGCTTCCGATACGTCGACACGACGAGTTCCACCGGGCTCTTGATGTGCGTCGCGACCGACTCCGGTGCGTAGAAGTCACGTGACAGGAACAGTGTTTCGAGGAACGGCGCGATCTCGTAGTTCGTGGCCTTCAGGCGCCGGCCGAGTTCGGCCCTGAGTGCGGCATCCGGATCGTCGCGCACGAAGAAGCGGTAGAGCTTGGCCGCGAGGAACTCCGGTGTGGCCTTCTCGTCGAGGATGATGTCGATCACCTGCACGCCGTCGAAGGCACCGGTGCGCCCCAGGACAGATTTCGAGCCTTCGTCGTGCTTCGATTCGTCGACGCGGAACACGACGCCTTCGAAGTTCCACCCGGTGAAGGCGCGGGCCGCCTCGCGGATATCGCGCTCGCTGTAGTTGCCCACGCCCATGGTGAACAGCTCCATGATCTCGCGGGCGAAGTTCTCGTTGGGTGCGCCTTTCACGTTCACGCCGGCATCCAGGAACGCGAGCATCGCGGGGTCCTGCGCGACGCCGATCAGCAGCGTGCGGAAATTGCCGAGGCCCTCGCGCTGGAACAGCTCGAGCTGGTTCAGCATCTTGCGGTAGTCGCGGACCTTTTCCTCGTTGGTGGCGAAGTGGCCGTGCCAGAACAGGGCCATCTTCTCCTGCAGCGGACGCGGCGACACCAGCATCCGGTCGGCCCACCAGTAGGCGACGCGATCGGTTTCGAGCTTGCTCGCCCGCAGCCAGTAGAAGAACTTGTTGACCACCGGCTGCATGCGCCGGTTGCCGCCCGGCTTGACCTTGACCCCGAGCGCCTCGCCTTTCGCCTTGGCGAGATCGGTGGTGGCGGGGCGGCTGGGGGGAAACTGGTCGAGGCCCTCTTCGAAGACACCCGAATGATCGAACGGCGGCAGTCCGGCCAGCGGCGCGCCTTCGAAATAGACCAGGCGGCGCACGGCTTCGGCCGGGGTCAGTTGCGCCAGGGCGTCGATCTCGTCGGGCGTCCCGCTGAAGCCCGCGCGTTCGAGCAGGTGCGCGGCGCGCGTGCGGTTCCAGTCGGACGGGCCGATCGGAGTGAGATCCCCGGCCCAGGGCGAGGCAGCCTGGGCGAGCGCACCGTGAACGAGTGCCGCGGCAGCCGCCGCGGCCAGGACTATTCGAAACATCGCGGATTACCTCCGGAAGCTTTTCCCGAAATTATAGGCTGGGATGGCTTCGGGCTTGTCGCGCAATTCACTTGGCGCAGCCTACGGATTTTCTGGATTCTGAAGCCCCGTTCCTCGGGCCGACTCCAGCCGGCAGGCTGGAGCGGAGGAGGCGAGCGGGGCTTCAGAATCGGTAGATCAACTCGACCATGTGGAAATCCACGCCGATGGAGTCCGGCCCGTAAGCGCCCCAATCGGAATAGTGCAGAAATCGATAGCCCACCCCGACTTTTCGATACAGGGGAACGCCGACACCGAAAGTCAGTGCGCCCTGGAGAGGCCCGCCGAAGTCTTGCTGCGCGAACCGATGCTCGCTGATCAGCGCCAGCCCGGCGCCGAAGTCCACTGTGAACCGCCCGTCCTGGCTGCCCAATGCCAGGACCGGGATGGCGGAAACGACGAGCGCCGTCGTGTCCGCTCCGTGAAGCACCCCGGCACTTGCCAGCAATCTCGTGCCGATGCCCCAGCCCGAGGGGGAATAGCGCTGCCAGGGCAACCGAATGCTCGCCACGACGTCGTACTCGCGAAACGATTCCGGCGCGTCCTTGCCGAGCACTGTCTTTTCCCCGACTCGCGCACGAACGCCAATGCTCAGCAGATCGAGGTCTCCGGCACGGGTGGGCCAGGAGACCAATGCGCAAAGGACGAAAATCGCGGACGCAAGCCAGGCCAAACCCAGGGTGCGAAACTCGATCCAGGGCCGAGTGCGCATGGCTCGCCTCGATCCTGTGGCGGTCGTTACCGCTCCCGCAACCGGTTGAACGCGTCCACCGGCGTGACCCAGATGATCCCATCCCCTCGCTGGCCGGTGTAGCAGAGCTCGCGGATCACCCGGACCATCTCGTCGACGTACTCGTCGGGCGACACGATCTCGATGCGCACCTTGCGGCTGAACTCCACCAGGTCCTCGGTATCCCGCTTGGGCAGCTTCTGTTCTTCCACGTCGCTGCAGCCTTCTGCGGCAGTGATGGTCATGCCGGGAAATCCGGGCTGCTTGCGCAACGCGTCGCGGACTCGTGACAGTTTCGAGGGCTGGATGACTGCCTTGATCTCTTTCATGGGAATCCTCAGGCTTCGACGGCGCGTTCTTCGAACCATCGATAAAGCGTGGGTACGACCACGAGCGTGAGCAGCGTGGAGGTGATGAGACCGCCGATCACCACGATGGCGAGCGGACGCTGGACTTCCGAGCCCGGACCCGTCGCGAACAGGAACGGGATCAGGCCGAGCATGGCGACCGTAGCCGTCATCAACACGGGCCGGAAACGCTGCTCGCACCCGTGGACGATGGCTTCGTGCTGGGCCATGCCTTCCTCGCGCATGCTGCGGATGTAGGAGACCAGGACCACGCCGTTGAGCACCGCAATGCCCCACAGCGTGATGAAGCCGACCGAGGCCGGGACGGACAGATACTCGCCGGTCACGAACAGGGCGAACACGCCGCCGATCGAGGCGAACGGCAGCACCGTGATGATCAGGCCGGCGAAGCGCACGGAATTGAACATCACGAACAGCAGGAAGAAGATGGCAGCGATGGTGATCGGCACGATGATCATGAGCCGCGCCATGGCGCGCTGCATGTTCTCGAACTGGCCGCCCCAGACGAGGTAGTAGCTCTCGGGCAGCTTCACCTCCTCGGCGATGCGTGCCTGCGCCTCGGCGACGTAGCCGCCGATGTCGCGCCCCGCGACGTTGGCGCCTACGACGATGCGGCGCTTGCCAGACTCTCGGCTGATCAACGCGGGGCCGTCCACTACCGTGACCTCCGCGATGTCGTTCATCGGCACCAGCGCGCCTCCCGGTCCGGTCAGCAGCGTGTCGGCGATGACTTCGACCCTGTCCCGGAACTGCTCGGGGAACCGGACCACGGCGGGAAATCGGCGCTCGCCCTCGTAGATCTCGGTGGCGATCTTGCCGCCGATCGCGGTCTCGATCACGTCGTGCACATCGGCAGCGTTAAGGCCGTAGCGCGCCATGGTGCGGCGCTTGATGTCCACGGTCAGGTATTGCTGGCCGGTGAGGCGCTCGATGCGCAGGTCCTGGGTTCCCGCGACCTTCCCGAGCACCCGGCCGATGTCGTCCGCGGCCCGCTTCAGTTCCTCCAGGTCATCCCCGAAGATCTTGATCGCGACCTGGGAGCGCACGCCGGTGACCATCTCGTCGACGCGCTGCGCGATCGGCTGGTGCATGATCAGACTGATGCCGGGGAGATCCTTGAGCTTGTCGCGGATCACGTTCTCGAAGTCTTCCTGCCGGGTGAAGCCCTCGGGCCACTTCGAGCGATCCTCCAGGGACACCACGGGATCGGATTCGGTATGCGGCGCCGGGTCGGCGGGGCTTTCGCCGCGGCCCACCTTGTTCACCACCATCCGCACGCCGGGGATGGCGGCGATCCGCTTCGAGGCTTCCCGCTCGATCTCCAGTACTTCGTCGAACGACATGTTCGGCGCCCGCGTGATCGCGGGAGTGATGGAATTCTCCTTGAGCACCGGAATGAAGGAGGTGCCCAGGAACGGGAACAGGGAAATGCTCGCGAGCAACAGCAGGATCGCCGCACCCACGGTCACTTTCGGCCTGGCGAGCGCGCCGTTCAGAAGCTTCAGGTAGTACTTCTTGAGGAACTTGATCGGCTTGGTGTCCTCCTCATTGCCGGCCTTCAGGAAGTAGGAGCAGAGCGCCGGCGTGAGGGTGAGCGCGAGCACGAGCGAGACGGTGAGTGCGATGGCGATGGTGTAGGCGAGTGGCGCGAACATCTTGCCCTCCATGCCCTCGAGGGTCATGAGTGGCAGGAACACCAGCACGATGATCCCCACGCCGAAGATCACCGGCTTGCTCACCTGGCCGACGGCCTCCAGGACGATGCGCATCTTCGACTCGCCCTTGCGGTGAGAGAGTTGCGCAAAGGTGTTCTCGACCACCACGACGGAGCCGTCGACGATGAGGCCGATGGCGATCGCGAGGCCTCCCAGCGACATGAGGTTGGCGGAGATGTGGTACTGGTTCATCACCATGAAGGTGATCAGCGGGGCGAGCACGAGCGAGGCCACCACGATCAGGCTCGAGCGCAGGTCGCCGAGGAACACGAACAGCACGACCACCACCAGGGCAATGCCTTCCAGCAGGACCTTGGTGACGGTCCAGAGCGCGGCGTCCACCAACTCGGTACGATCGTAGAAGGGGACGATCTGGAGACCGCCGGGCAGCATGCTCTTCTGGTTGATCTCGGCCACCCGCTTCTTGACCCGGGTCACCACCTCCTTCGCATTGCCGCCGCGCAGCATCATGACGATGCCGCCGACGGACTCGGTCTGGCCGTTCTTGATGAGCGCACCCACGCGCACGGCCGAGCCGATCTTCACCTCGGCCACGTCCTTGATGAACACGGGCGTGCCGCGCTCTTCCTTCAGCACGATGTTGGCGACGTCGTCGAGCGATCGGATCAGGCCGACCCCGCGCACCAGGAACTGCTCCTGCCCGGAAGGCAGCACGCCGCCGCCCGAGTTGGCGTTGTTGCGGGCGAGCGATTCGTAGACGTTTTCGAGTGACACCTTGTAGTGCCGCATCCGCTCCGGATTGACCAGCACCTGGTACTGCCGTTCGAAGCCGCCCTGGGAGTTGATCTCGGCGATGCCTGGGATGGAGCGCAGCAGCGGGCGCACGACCCAGTCCTGGACCACGCGCCGGTCCATCAATTCCTGCTCCGTCAGCTCGCGCCCCTTGTCGTCCGGATGGTCGAGCGTGTACTGGTAGACCTCACCCAGGCCGGTCGACACCGGACCCAGGACCGGACCGATGTCGTCCGGCAGGCGCGAACGCACTTCGATGATCCGCTCCATGACGAGCTGGCGGGCGAAGAACACGTCCACGTCGTCGCGGAACACCAGCGTGATGAGCGACAGGCCGTTGCGGTTCAGGGATCGCATCTCGGTCAGGCCGGGCAGGCCGGTCATGGCGATCTCGAGCGGCACGGTAATGAAGCGTTCGACTTCCTCCGGCGAGCGTCCCGGCGCTTCGGTCGCGATCTGGACCTGGACGTTGGTCACGTCGGGGAAGGCGTCCACCGAGAGATGCTGAACGGCCCGCAGGCCGAAGGCCGCGAGCGCGAGCGCCACCACGACCAGGATGATTCTTTGCTGCAGGCAGAAGCGGACGATGCGTTCCATGGAATTCGGGTCGGGTCAGGACGAGGGGCGATGCACGCGCATCGCGAGACGCGCGCGGCCGGGGTGTTGCGCCCTGGCCATCAGAGGTTCTGCTTGCGCTCGTTGTTGAGATGGAAGGCGCCGTCGGAGACGATTTCGTCACCGTCCTTCAGGCCCTCCAGCACCGGGCGCACGCCGTCCGATTCCACGCCGAGACTCACCAGCATCAGGCGATACGTGTTGTCGGCCTTCTTCACGAACACGTAGTCCTTGTTGTTCTCGCGCACGACCGCGTCGATGGGCACGACGGGGCGAGGCGTCGGACGATCCTGGATGATCATCACCGCGAGCATGGCCGGCCGGATGCTGCGGTCGGTGTTCGCCACTTCGGTGCGCGCGGTGACGGTCCGGGTTTCGGGATTGACGGTGGAGCTCACGAACACGAGCTTGCCGTCGATGGTCCGGTTATCCAGGGCCGGGATGGCGACCTTGACCACGTCGCCCACCTTGACCAGATCGGACTGCTTTTCCGGCACCTCGGCCTGTACCCACAGGCGCGACAGATCCGCGACGGTGAACACCGCATCGGCCGGCTGCACCACCTGGCCCTGGGCCACGGTGCGTTCGATCACGGTGCCGCTGATGGAGGCCACCACGAACGATTGCGAGTTCACGGTGCGCGATGCCTCCAGCTTTGCGATACCCTGCTCGGACATCCCGAGCACCTTCAACTGGTCGTGCGAAGCGCTGAAATCGGCTTCCGCCTGAGAGAACTCGGTCTGGCGGCGCTGCAACTCCGCGAGGCCGATCACGTCGGCCTCGAACAGTTGCTGCGCGCGTTCCGCGGCCCGCTGCGCCAGCATCTTCGCGGAGAAGGCCTTGAGGAAACTCAACTGTGCAGTGGACAGTTCGGTGGAATTCAGGATCGCGAGCGTCTGACCCTTGATCACGTTCTGGCCCACGATCGCCTTCAACTCGGTGATGCGGCCGGTCACGGAGGCGCCGATGCGCGCCACGCGCGTCTCGTCGACGCTGGCGGAGGCGGGCACACGGAGTGCCTCGCGGAACTCCACCGTCTTGACCGACGCCACCTTGACCCACTTGGTGACTTCGGCGTCGGCGACCACGGTCATCGGGTCGTTGGACGCGGCGGGTTTGGTCGGCGCGCCAGCAGCCTGGGCTTCGGCGGGCTTGGATCCCTTCGGTTCGTCCTTCGCGCTGCAGGCCGCGACCAGTGCGGCGCAGGCGAGCGCGAGGATGGTGAGAGTGCGGGCGGTGATGCTCATTTCTGTTCTCCGGGAAGATCCTTGGCGGTGAGACGGTCGATCTCGGTCAGCGCCGACTGCTTCTCGAAGCGCGCGGTGAGGAAATCGGCGCGCACGGTGCGCAGCACGCGCTGGGCGTCGAGTACTTCGATGAACCCCCGCTCGCCGAAGCGAAATGCCGCTTCGGCCACGCGCAGAGCGCTTTCGGCCTGCTTGAGCAGGCCTCCTTCGAACGCCGCGATCTGCTGGACGGCGACCTGCAGGCGGTTGTAGTTCACCTCCAGGTCACCCGTGACCTCGATGCGGATCAATTCCGCCTGGGAAGTGGCCTGCTGGAACTGTGCGACCGATTCACCGATGGGACCCTGGCGCCGGTCCCAAAGGGGGATGGGGACCGAAACGCCGAAAATGCCTTGCTGTTGCTCCGGATCCTGGTCCACGCCCGCGAACAGTGTGGGTCGGGGAACCCGCAGCGCGCGCTCGGTTTCGAGTCGGGACTCCGCTCGCTTGACGTTCCACTGTGCCTGCAGCATCGCGGGATAGCGCTCCAACACGCGCTTGCGCAGGACCTCCAGGTCCTCGCTGAGAGCGATGGTCTCCAGCTCGCCGGTCACGTCGGTGTCCATCGGCAACGGCGCCCCGATCAGCACCCGCAACTGGGCGAGCGCCTGGGTCACGCGCAGCTTCGCGCTGTTGGACTGGTTGACTGCGCTCGACAATTCCGCCTCCGCGCGCACCAGTTCGAAGCGTGCGCCTTCGCCGACTTTCACCCTCAGTTCGATCCGGTTCTTGATCTGTTCGAGCAGCTTCTGGTTGTCCAGGGCGAGTTCGTGCTCCGCGCGACGCCGGAGCACGGTGTAGAACGCCTGCTTGACGTCGGCCCGCAGCAGCAGCCGCGATTCCTGCAGCGCGTAGCGGCTGCCTTCCAGGCCGGCTTCGGCGGCGCGGATTCGCGGCGCACGGTGGTTGGGTAGATCGATGGCTTGACCGACGCTGATGCTGGTTCCCTGGCCGGACCGCAGGCCGGGCACCCGGGCGCGCACCTGCCCTGTCAGTATCTCGAACTCGGGATTGGGATAGGCGCGGGCAGTACGGATGCCGCTGCGCGCGCGCTCGACTTCCGCCAGGGCGATCTGCAGGCGTGGGCTGTAGCGCTCGGCGAGTTCCAGGGATCGCTCGAGCGAGAGCGTTTCCGCTCGGAGCATCGCCGGGGTGGAGGCCAGGATCGACAGCAGGATCAGCCTGGCGCCGATGGGACAACGGAGGAAGTTCATCGAGATCGACACGGTTGGAATTGAAGCAAGAATCGGCGCCTCCTGGGGAGAATGCCGAGAAACGCGGACGTCGCATCGCGCCCGGGTGAAGACATTTTCGGACTGCCGGATTCCGATATTGAAGCGGAATCGGGAGCCCGATGCCGGTCGTGACGCGATCAGGCCAGGCAGGGCGGCCGGTCGGGTGGCGTGGGCGTACGGTCCGCCGGGCGCAGTGCGGTTGCGCCTTCGTGTCGATCGTCGGGCCAGGGCGCGGGCGTCGGCGAAGGCACGCCTCGCAGGATCGGCAGATCCAGGTCGAAATCGCTCGGCTCCACGTCCACGGTGGCCAGCGCCACGATCGGCGAGGACAACTCGTCCGCTTCACCGGAACCAAGTCCGGCCAGTACCAGGATGACCACCGCGAGCACGGCACAAAGCCAGCGCAGCGGGCTGTGGGACGGACGTGGGGAAATGAAGGCGGTCAAAGCGGGAAGGCGACGGAGGATGGACTGCTGCTCGGGAAAGGACTGGGAAAAACTAGGCCGCCCCTTGGTCAAGGGCGCGGCGAGGAAGTTCCGGATAATAAAGACTGTTTCGCCTGGCGGGAAGTGGGTGCCCTCGCCGTATGCCCCCTGCGCCAACCCCGGGACGCCGACGAAGGGCATCGTGCTTCACGCCGATGCTTCCAGCTTGCGCAGTGCCCAGTCGAGCACGCGACGCACCCGTGGCACGAGCAGCTTGCGCCCGCCGAAGCTCGACACCCATCGGAACTCCTCATGCTCCGGCCGCCCCAGCAGCGGCGACGGATGCAGCACCACGTCGCCCGTCTCGCTTTCCGCGAGGAAGTAGCGCGCGATCTTGCCTCGGCTGTAAGGCTCTGTGTCGACGAATTCCTCACCCCAGCGGAACGCAAGATCGGTCAATCCCGCCTCCTCCTGCGTCTCGCGCAACGCCGCGGCCAGCGGCAGTTCGCCCGGTTCGACGCCGCCCTTGGGAAAATCCCAGTACTGATACGAACGCAACAGGAGGAAGCGCCAGCCGTCGTCCGTCCGCCGAACCACCACCACGCCCGCTGAAAATGCCGACGTGGGCCTGCGCCTGCCGCCCGGCTCGATGGAGTGCGTCACGACCGGCCGCCGGCGTCCGGTTCCATCTGCTGATAGCGGTCAGGCGGCAGCCTTGAACAGGGGTACCACGTAAGGCCCTTCCGGAATCACGGCCACGTCGGAATCGCCGGTGGCCTGCACGCTCGCCGCGATGGCCGCCTCCACGGAATCGACGTTGTGCACCCCGGTGAGCGCACGATCCCCGGCGGTCAGGCCTCCCGAATACAGATAGACGCGGCCCACGCGCATCGGCTTGATCTGCATCTGCGTCTGCCATTCGTCCACGTCGGCATAGCGCTTGGCGCCGATCTCCCGCAGGAACCCGTCGGTGCCCAGGCCGATGAGGCGCTTCTGCGCCTCCACGTACTCCTCCGAGCCCATGCCCTCGGAGCATTCGGAGACGATCACGAGATTGCCGCCGGGTTCGAGGATGTCCATCGGGGCCACCATCCCCTTGACCGTCTGGTAATAGGTCTTGTCCAGCGGGTAGCCGGCCGCGCTGGTCACCACCGTCTTGTACCGGCGCGGCACCGCGACCTGGGCGTAGCTGCGGATGAACTCCACCGCCGCGAGGTGGCTCTCGATCACCTCGCCGTAGTTCACGAACGAGAGCTGCCGGTGCTCGTCGATGACGGTGTTCACCGCCAGGACGGGCCCGAGCATCTTCACGATGGCCAGTTGTTCGCGATGCAGCGGATTGCCGTCCAGTACGCAGTTCTCCGCCTTCGGATCGGCCATGAAGCGGTGGCTGTGGAAGGTGGTGATGGTCTCCTGGTGGGCGACGCCGGGAGCGATCACCTTGCGGCCGCCGGAGTAGCCCGCCATGAAATGCGGCTCGACGAGGCCGGTGGCGATCTTCACCTCCGCCTCGACGAAGCGACGGTCCAGTTTCACCGCGGTCCCGTGGGGCGTGCGTCCCAGGTCGACGTGATCCGCGTCGTTACGGGCATAGTGGTTCTCGACCTGCACGTTGGCCAGTACCCAGGGGTCGCCGATGAGCTCCTCGAGTTCCGCACCGAGATTGGGACGATGCAACCCGGTCGCCACCAGCACGGTGATCCGCTTCCGGTCGATGCCGCCCGCCATCAGTTGCCGGATGATCGGACCGAGCAGCAACCCGTTCGGAACCGGCCGCGTGATATCGCAGATCAGGATGCAGGCGCTGCCCTTGCCGCGAGCCTCGTCCACGAGCGGTTTGGCGCCTACCGGTGCGGACAGGGCCTGCTCTACGGCGATGGCGGGGGAGGGGAGGACTGGCATCGGCAGCTTGCGGATCACGCTCGCCCGGACTCCATCCGGCAGGGTCACCGAGAGCGTTCCTCGACCGTAATTCAGTTCTACTTTCATGGGCTTGCCTCATCTTCGACGGCGTCGTTGCATGGACTATAGCACTCGTCCGTGCCGCCGGCAGACCGAACGGATGAGGGTAGGTTTAGGCGAACTGTAGGAGATTTCACTTAAAGTGCTTGCATTAACTCGCGGAATACATTGCAATCCGGACCGTGCGACCTATCCGCAACATAGAACAAGAACGTTGAAACCGCTCCTGTTTGGCGAGAGCCCGTCCAAGGCGGGCTCCGATTCGAAGTCGCTCGGCCTTCTCGACCCCGCAGGTTTGCTGGCGGCCGGAGAAGTGACCGTCCCCGACCTGCACCGGGAATGGTTCGGGACCGCATTCCCGCCCGGGCGGATCGATGCGTCGCCCGACCTGCCGGATCGGCTCGTCACGCTGGATTGGATCGGCGAAGCGCTCGCGCGGGCACACCGCGCCGGCCACGAGCTCGTGCTCCTGCTGATCGGGGCCGAACAGGAGGCCAACGATGGCATGCCCGATGGCAAGGCGGCGATCGATGGCGTCGCGAACGAGGTTCTGGAACGGGTTCGCACCGTGCTGGCCGGCCGGGGTGCCGTCGCCCGCGTGTCTGCGAACGCGTTCGCGGTCATGATCTCCGGCGAAGCCGCCACTGCCTGGGCCCGGCGTTCGGCGGGTGGGATTCTCGACGTGCTTGCGCGCCCGTTCAGCGCCGGCCGAACCGAAACGCGCTTGAGCGCTGCCGTCGGCGCGAGCAGCTTTCCACGCGACGCGACGCGGCCCGACGTATTGCTCGCGCGCGCCGGGCAGGCGCTAGGCGCAGCCAGGCGCGCAGGGCCGAATGCCTTTCGCACCGTTCAGCCGCGCACGCGCGCGGGAACCGACGGCGATACGCTTATCCGGGCGCAGCTCGACGGCGCGGCTGCCCGCAACGAACTGGTGCTGCATTACCAGCCGAAGTTCGACCTCACCAGCGGCTGCATCAGCGGAGCCGAGGCCCTGGTGCGCTGGCGGCACCCGGAACTGGGGCTGGTCGAGCCCGCCAGGTTCATCCCGCTCGCGGAGGCGAGCGGTGTCATCGCGCCGATCGGGGAGTGGGTTCTGCACGTTGCCTGCGAACAGGTGCGACGCTGGCGCGACCAGGGCCTCGATCTTCGGGTCGGCGTCAACGTCTCGGCGCGGCAGTTCCGGGAAGGCGACCTCGCGCAGCGGATTCTCGATATCCTGCGGGCACACAAGGTCGATGCCCGTGGCATCGAGATCGAATTGACCGAGAGTACGGTGATGGACGATGCCTCGACCGTGATCGCGGCGCTCCAGCGACTGAAAGCGCACGGGGTGCGCGTCGCCATCGACGATTTCGGTACCGGGTACGCCAGCCTGAGCTACCTCATGCACCTGCCGGTGGACGTCGTGAAGATCGATCGTTCCTACGTGCGCAACGTCGGCCGCCGTCCGGAGGAATCCGCGACGGTGAAAGCGATCATCCGGTTCGCGCGCGCGCTCGGCATGGGGGTCATCGCCGAAGGCGTGGAAAGCGGCGCCGAGGCGCAGAGCCTGCGCGAATGGGGCTGCCATCACGCGCAAGGCTTCTATTTCGGCAGGCCCGTGGACGCCGAGGAGTTCGAGGCCCGGTTCGGCGTTCGAGCCAGGACTCGCAACCGCAACGCCCCGATCGCGGCGTCGTAGCGGCATTGCCGCGGAGCGAACGGCTCCGCAGGAAACATCGAGTAGTGCGCACCAATTCGGCGCGAGCCCGATGCATTGCGCACGAAGACGATGCGGAATCGACGGTGCGACGAGGTGCCTTCGCCGCTTGAAGATCGAGCGTGTGCGCGTGTCTCGCGCAGGTTGCCTGTACTGGGCACATGGCTTGCAAACCTGCACGTCATCATCGATATGCAGACCGACTTCTGCGGCGAGTCCGTCTATCCAGTGATTGTGCGGTGGAGGCCGCTTGAATCCCATGACTACCATCGCAGCACAGCCGTACTCGTTCAACTTCGACGTCGCCAGGACGGCGCTCGTGGTCATCGACATGCAGCGCGACTTCGTGGAGCCGGGCGGCTTCGGCGACGCGCTCGGCAATGACGTCAGTCTCCTGGCCGCCATCGTGCCGACCGTACGCCGGTTGCTCGACGCGTGCCGAGGGGCCGACATGACCATCGTCCACACGCGCGAGGCCCATCGCCCCGACCTGGCCGACTGTCCCCCATCGAAGCGCAACCGCGGCGAAGCCAAGCTGCGCATCGGCGACCCCGGACCCATGGGGCGTATCCTTGTCGCCGGAGAGCCCGGCAACGACATCCTGCCGGCGGTCGCGGCCCTCCCCGGTGAGATCGTGATCGACAAGCCCGGCAAGGGCGCGTTCTACGCGACGGCCCTGGGCGAAATCCTGCGGCTGAAGGGCATCACGCATCTGCTCTTCGCCGGCGTCACTACGGAGGTTTGTGTGCAGACGAGCATGCGCGAAGCGAACGATCGCGGTTACGAATGCCTGGTGGTGGAAGACGCAACGGAGAGCTATTTTCCGGAGTTCAAGCGCGTGACGCTCGAGATGATTCGCGCGCAGGGCGCCATCGTCGGCTGGAGCGCCACCTGCGACCAGGTCGCGGCGGCGCTGCGCGGCCCGACGAAATCGTGACGTCGGAGGAAATCGCCGCCTACGTCGAAGCGACCGCCCGACTGCAAGGATTCGTCCTGACGCCCGAGCAGCTGGCGCGGGTGGCGGCCGTATTCGCCCGCACCGGGGAAATGGCCGCGCTCGTGATGGACTTCGAACTGCCCCAATCGGCCGAGCCCGCGCCGCAGTTCCGGCCATGATCGCGCTGGCGATCGCCGCCGCGATCCGCGAGGGCGGGACGACGGCGACGGAGGTAACCGAGGCGGTGCTCGCGCATGTCGCGAAGCGCGACGGCGAGATCAACGCGTTTACAGCCGTCACCGCCGAGCGGGCGCGGCGCGAAGCCGCCACCACCGATACGCTGAGAGCCATCGGGCGGCCCCTGCCACCGCTGGCGGGCGTCCCGTACGCCGTGAAGAACCTGTTCGATGTCGCCGGGCTGGCCACGCTCGCCGGATCCCGGCTGCATGCGACGCGGGCGCCTGCGAACCACGATGCGGAACTGGTGCGTCGAATGCAGGCGGCCGGTGCCATTCTTGTCGGGGCGCTCAACATGGACGCCTACGCCTATGGCTTCACCACCGAGAACACCGCGTACGGACCGACTCGCAATCCGCACGACCCGTCGCGCACCAGCGGCGGTTCTTCCGGAGGATCCGGCGCCGCCGTGGCGGCCGGCATGGTGCCGCTGGCGCTGGGATCGGACACCAATGGTTCGATCCGGGTGCCCGCTTCGCTGTGCGGCGTGTTCGGCCTCAAACCGACCTATGGACGATTGCCGCGGACCGGCAGCTTTCCCTTCGTGCACAGTCTTGATCATCTGGGCGTCTTCGGCACCGGCAGCGAAGACCTGGCCGCTTGCTATGACGCCTTGCAGGGCCCCGATGCCTCCGATCCCGCGTGCGCGCAGCGACCGGTCGATGCGGTTCGAGCGATGCTGGCTCGCGGCGGCGATGGTCTTCGCGTCGCGCGGCTCGCCGGCTACTTCGACGCCAATGCCGGCCCCGAGGCGCAGGCGGCGAGCGCCCGTGCGGCGAGCGCCTTCGGGCGGCCGGACGATATCGAACTGCCCGAAGTCGAACGCGCCCGCGCGGCGGCGTTCGTCATCAGCGCTGCCGAAGGCGGCACCCTTCATCGAGCCACGCTTCAGCGCGACTACGACGGGTTCGAGCCACACAATCGCGACCGCTTCCTCGCCGGCGCGCTCACGCCCGCGGCCTGGTACGTCCGGGCGCAGAAGGTGAGGGCCTGGTTCGCCGCGCGCTGCCGCGAGGTGTTCGAACGTTACGACGTTCTCATCGCACCGGCCACGCCCGTCAGCGCGACGCCGCTCGGTGCCGAATGGCTCGAACTGGGCGGACAGCGATTGCCGTTGCGACCGAGTCTCGGGCTGCTCGCACAACCGATTTCGTGCGTCGGCCTCCCGGTGGTGACGGTGCCGATCGCGGGCGTGAGCGCGTTGCCGATCGGCGTTCAACTGATCAGCGCGCCGTGGCGGGAGGATCTGTGCCTGCGTGCGGCGGCCCACCTCGAACGCGCCGGCGTGGCGCATTGCGTGACCCTGCCATGAGCCTGGCCATCAACATCCCCGAAGTCCTGGTCGAGGTTCGAGCCATGTTCGAACGCTACGAACAGGCGCTCGTGTCCAACGACGTGACCACGCTCGACGAGCTGTTCTGGGCGAGCCCGCTCACCGTACGCTATGGAGCCACCGAGAACCTCTATGGACGCGACGCCATCATCGCGTTCCGCAAGGCCCGTTCACCGCTCAATCTGGCGCGCACGCTGCGCAATACGGTCATCACGACGTTCGGAACCGATTTCGCCACGGCAGCGACGGAGTTCGTGCGGCCGCCCGGGACCGCGGTGGGAAGGCAGATGCAGACGTGGGTGCGCACGGCCGACGGCTGGCGCGTGGTCGCGGCGCACGTGAGTCTTCTGGCCACTCCGTAGTTCGACGTGGCGAGGCGGTATGATCGAACCCCGCCTTCGATGGATTCCGCGCCGGTCAACGCATGAGTAGCCCCCGAATCCTGGCCTTCGCCGGCAGCCTGCGATCCGCATCGCTCAACCGGAAGTTGCTGGCGGTGGCCGTGGGTGGTGCCCGGGCCGCGGGCGCCGAAGTCACGCCGATCGACTTGCGTGATTTCGCATTGCCGTTCTACGACGGTGACCTCGAGGCGGCGCAGGGGATTCCGCCGCCGGCACGAGCGCTGAAGGAACTGTTCAAGGCGCATCACGGACTGCTCATCGCGTGTCCGGAGTACAACACTTCCGTCACCGCAGTCCTCAAGAACACGCTCGACTGGGTTTCGCGCCCGGACGGCGCAGAAGCCGGGCAGGTGCCCTATGAGGGCAAGGTCGCGGGATTGTTCTCCGCGTCGCCCGGCGCTTTCGGTGCGGTGCGTTCGCTGGAGGCGGTACGCGGTATCCTGATGAACCTGGGCTGCCTGGTGGTCCCGAGGCGCGTTGCCGTTCCGCGGGCCCATGAGGCCTTTGCGGAAGATGGAACGATGAAGGATCCGAAACAGGTGGAAACGGTGCACGGCGTGGCGGCTGAAGTGGTTCGTCTGATCGCGCGCCTGCGCCGCGTGGAGTGAGACGATGGGTTGCGTCGGCACGGTGCATGGGACCTCTGTCTTGCCCGGTCGTGGTGCGGAAGTTCGAGTTCAAGCCGGTACAGCGAATGCAAGAGCATGATTGCCCTATGAATTCACGACCTGTCGGGGCGTGGCACAGCGGTTGCACCAGTACGGGGCAAACGTCCACGAGAAGCGCCTGTTGAAAACGGCCATGTCCTTCGATTCCTACTACAACGAGATGTACCTGGCGGACGGCAGCGTGCGATCCCACTATCAGCCGCTGGCCGACTGGATCGCGACCACGCCGTTCGATCGCATCAAGCAGATGCGCGACGCCGCCAACATGCTGTTCCACCGCGTGGGCATCACCTTCGCGGTCTACGGGGAGGACGCTGGTGCGGAACGCCTGATCCCGTTCGACATGCTGCCGCACATCATTCCCGGGTCGGAATGGCGCCTGCTGGAGCGCGGGCTGAAGCAGCGGGTGCGCGCGCTGAACCTGTATCTCCACGACGTCTACCACGGGCAGGAGATCCTGCGCGCCGGGAAGATCCCGGCCGATCGCATCAACGGCAACAAGCTCTTCAGGCAGGAGATGGTAGGCGTCGACGTGCCGGGCGGCATCTATGCGCACGTCGCGGGGATCGACCTGGTCCGGGCCGGTGCCGGCGAGTACTACGTGCTCGAGGACAACCTGCGCACGCCCTCGGGCGTGTCGTACATGCTCGAGAATCGCAAGATGATGATGCGGCTGGTGCCCGAGCTGTTCGCGCGCCAGCCCATCGCGCCGGTCGAGCACTATCCCGACCTGCTGCTCGATACGTTGCGGGCCGTGGCCCCGCACCAGGTGGAGAACCCGGTGGTCGTCGTGCTGACGCCGGGCCAGTTCAACAGCGCCTATTTCGAGCACGCCTTCCTCGCGCAGCAGATGGGCATCGAGCTGGTGGAGGGGGCCGACCTGTTCGTGGCTGACGATACCGTCTACATGCGTACGACGGCCGGGCCGCAGCGGGTGGACGTGATCTATCGCCGCATCGACGACGAGTTCCTCGATCCGCAGGCGTTCCGTCCGGACTCCATGCTGGGCGTGCCCGGGCTCGTGAGCGCGTACCGGCGCGGTCGCGTGACGCTTTGCAACGCCGTGGGCACCGGTGTCGCCGACGACAAGTCGATCTATCCGTTCGTGCCCGAGATGATCCGCTTCTACCTGGGCGAGGAGCCGCTGCTCAACAACGTGCCCACCTGGCAACTGCGCAATCGCGAGGATCTCGAGTACACGCTGGCGCACCTCGATGAGCTGGTGGTGAAGGAAGTGCACGGCTCCGGGGGCTACGGCATGCTGATCGGCCCCACCAGCTCCGAGCGCGAACGCGAGGCCTATCGCCGGCGCATCCTAGACGGCCCGGAGAACTTCATCAGCCAGCCGACGCTGTCGCTGTCGACCTGCCCCATCTTCGTGGATTCCGGTGTTGCGCCACGCCACATCGACCTGCGGCCCTTCGTGCTCTCGGGCAAGGACGTGGTCATGTGTCCCGGCGGCCTCACGCGCGTGGCCTTGCGGGAGGGTTCGCTGGTGGTCAATTCCTCGCAGGGCGGGGGCACGAAGGACACCTGGATACTGAATACGTAGTTGGTGAGGAGTGAGGCGTGAGGGGTGAGGCGTTGTCCGTACTTCAGCTCGACCCCGATTTTTCGCAGTCCGCCTCACGCCTCACCCTTCACCCCTTACGGAAGAACGAATGCTGAGCCGCACCGCCTCTAACCTCTACTGGATGGCCCGCTACGTCGAGCGCATGGAGAACACCGCGCGCATCCTCGACGTGACCTACCGCATGTCGCTGGTGCCGAAGGACACGCGGCTGGCCGACCAGGAGTGGTACGCGCCCCTCAACATCACGGGCACGCTGTATCCGTTCAGCGGGCGCTTCAACGAGGTCCACGGGCGCGGCGTGCTGCATTTCATGACGCTCGACCCGGAAAATCCCTCCAGCATCGTGTCCTGTGCGCGGGCGGCGCGCGAGAACGCCCGTGCCGTGCGAGGCCGCATCACCTCCGAGATGTGGGAGGTGATCAACGCGACCTGGCTGGAGATCCAGAAGGTGCCGGACGCCGAGCTCTCGTCGGATCGGCTGCTGGCGTTGTTCGAATGGGTGAAGGAACGTTCGCACCTGTTCCGCGGCGTCACCGTCGGCACCATGCTGCGCGACGAGGCGTTCCAGTTCAACCGCCTGGGCACGTTCATGGAGCGGGCCGACAACACGACCCGCATCCTGGACGTGAAATACCACGTGCTGCTGCCGAGTCTTGAGGACGTAGGCGGCGCGGTGGACTACTATCAGTGGGCGGCGGTGCTGCGCTCCGTCTCGTCGTTCGAGTCCTACCGCAAGGTCTATCGCGACGTCATCACGCCCGTGCGCGTGGCCGAACTGCTGATCCTGCGCTACGACATGCCGCGGAGCCTGCACCACTGCATGCGCGAGACCTACGACATCCTGCGGGCAATCTCCGCGGGCCATCCCAACGAGGCGACCCGACTGGCAGGGGAGATGCAGGCCGGCCTGCAGTTCGGTCGTGTCGACGCCATCTTCTCGGACGGGCTGCACGAGTACCTCACCGAATTCCTGAGACGCAATGCCGTGCTGGGCGACGAGGTGACCCGTGCCTTCTTCAGTGCGGACCGACAGGCGCTCGCGGCATGAATTTGCGGCGCCCGTGAGCGGTTGGCTATAGTGCTGTCCCACAACAAGACCTTGAGGCCGGGGAATCGCCGTGACGTACTGCGTAGCCATATCGCTCGATTCGGGGATGCTGTTCGCGTCCGACTCCCGCACCAATGCGGGCGTGGACCAGATCGCCACCTTCAGCAAGATGCGGGTGTTCGAGAAGAAGGACGAGCGCGTGATGGTGTTGCTGTCCTCGGGCAACCTGGCGATCACCCAGGGCGTCCTCAACATCCTGGAGCGCCAGGCCCATGCGGATCCGGACGGCGAGACCATCTGGACAGCGCAGAGCATGTACGAAGTGGCGACGATGGTCGGCGATGCGCTGCGCGAGATGCAGCGTCGCGACGGGCCCTATCTCCTGCAGGGCAACATCGACTTCAACGCGACGTTGCTCCTGGGCGGGCAGATCGCCGGCGAGCGGCAACGGCTGTTCAACATCTACTCCCAGGGCAATTTCATCGAGGCCACGCCCGATTCCATCTACTTCCAGGTGGGCGAAAGCAAGTACGGCAAGCCGGTGATCGATCGCGTCATCGCGCCCGGCACCTCGGTGGCCGAGGCGGCCAAGTGCGTGCTGATTTCCTTCGATTCCACCATCAAGTCGAACATCTCGGTCGGTTTGCCCATCGAGATGCTCTGGTACCCGAAGGATTCGCTGCGCGTGGGCATCCACCGGCGCATCGTCGAGGGCGATCCGTACTTCACGATGCTGCGCCAGGGCTGGGGTGGCGGGCTGAGGAGGGTGTTCGGCGAGTTGCCGAATCCGGACTGGTTGTCCTGAAGGCCGTGAGGGGTGAGGCGTGAGGCGGTGTGCCGGAGTTACGAATCACGCCTGATATCTCACGCCTGACACCTCACGCTTCACGCCTCACGTAAAAAAATGACCATCCGCGTCGCCCTGTACCACGAGACCAGCTACCGCTTCGACCGGCCGGTCAATCTGTCGCCGCACGAGATACGCCTGCGCCCGGCAGCCCACTGCCGCACGCCCATCGAGAGCTATTCACTGAAGGTCCTGCCGGCCAAGCACTTCGTCAACTGGCAGCAGGATCCGTACGGCAACTTCGTCGCGCGGCTGGTGTTCCCGGAGAAGACGCGCGAGTTGAAGGTCGTCGTCGACCTGGTGGCCGACATGACGGTCATCAATCCGTTCGATTTCTTCCTCGAGAGCAGCGCCGAGCGGTATCCCTTCGAGTACGTCGACACCACGCGGCGCGAGCTGGCGCCGTTCCTGGAGGCCGATCCGCTGACGCCGAAGCTCGCGGCATGGGTCGAAGCATTCCGCCGCGAGTGTCTGGGCGAACCGTTGGGCACGGCGGACATGCTGGTCGCGCTGAACCAGCGCCTGCAGCGCGACATCCGCTACATCGTCCGGCTGGAGCCGGGGGTGCAGTTGCCCGAGGAAACATTGGTCAAGGCCTCGGGCTCCTGCCGCGACTCCGGCTGGCTGCTGGTGCAGATCCTGCGCCATCTAGGGCTGGCGGCTCGGTTCGTGTCGGGCTACCTGATCCAGCTCGCTCCAGACGTGAGGGCGCTGGATGGACCCGCGGGGCCCGAGCAGGATTTCACCGACCTGCACGCGTGGGCCGAGGTGTACCTGCCGGGTGCGGGCTGGGTGGGCCTCGACGCGACGTCAGGCCTGATGGCAGGCGAAGGTCACATCCCGCTCGCGGCCACGGCGCAGCCCTCGAGTGCGGCGCCCGTGACCGGGTTCACCGATCCGTCCGAAGTGCAGTTCGGATTCGAGATGAAGGTCACGCGCGTGCACGAGGATCCGCGCGTCACCAAGCCGTTCACCGACGAGCAATGGCAACGCATCGACCGCCTCGGTGGGCAGATCGAGACCCAGCTGCGTGCGTGGGACGTGCGTCTCACCATGGGCGGCGAACCCACGTTCGTGTCGGTGGACGACATGGACGGGCTGGAATGGAACTACGCCGCGCTCGGCCCGCGCAAGCGCGAACTGGCCGGCGAATTGCTGGTGCGGCTGAAGGACCGATTCGCCTCCGACGGCATGCTGTATCACGGCCAGGGCAAGTGGTATCCCGGCGAACCGTTGCCGCGCTGGGCGCTCGGCGTGCTCTGGCGCACGGACAGCGTGCCCCTGTGGAAGGATCCGCAGTGGCTCGCCGGCGATACGAAGGGCACGGCGACCTACGCCGATGCCCTGCGTTTCACCGAAGCGCTTACCGGACTCCTCGGACTGCACCGGGACTACGTCATCCCGGCCTACGAGGACGTCTGGAACGCCACGCAGGAGGAACGCCTGAAGCCGGTCAACGTCGATCCGCTCGAGCACGACCTCAGGCAGCCAGCCCAGCGCAGCAAGCTTGCACGCCTGCTCGACGGCGCGCTCGGTGAGCCGGCCGGCTACGTGCTGCCGCTCAAGCCGATGCCGAAGGACGCTGAGAAGCCGTGGTCGAGTTCGCCATGGCCGCTGGCACGCGAACACCTGTATCTCCTCGGCGGCGACTCGCCCATGGGTTATCGCCTGCCGCTCGCTTCTCTGCCGGCGATCGCACCCAAGGATGTCGAGCCGCAGTACGAGCCCGATCCGTTCGAGGAAAAGGGCGTGCTGGCTTCCGCACCCCAGCACCTCGGGGAGGATCCGGAAAAGCCCAAGGCCGCGAAGGTCGAGAAAGGTCGGTCCGCGCGCGAGATCGTGCGCACCGCCCTGTGCGTGGAACCGCGCAACGGACAATTGAACGTCTTCTTGCCGCCGGTCACATCGGTCGATGAATACGTGGAGCTGATCGCACGCATCGAGGAAGCGGCCACGCGCTGCCGGACCCCGGTCCGCATCGAAGGCTACCTGCCGCCGCCGGACGCGCGGCTGAAACGTTTCTTCGTGACGCCCGACCCCGGCGTCATCGAAGTCAACATCCATCCTGCCACCTCGTGGGATGAACTCGTCGCCAACACCCGCGTGCTCTACGAGGAGGCGCGTCTCACGCGCCTGTCCACCGAGAAGTTCATGCTCGACGGGCGCCACACCGGTACCGGCGGCGGCAATCACGTCACCATCGGCGGGGCGACCCCGGTGGACAGCCCGCTGCTGCGCCGGCCGGACCTGCTGCGCAGCCTCATCACCTATTGGCAGAACCATCCGGCGCTGTCGTACCTGTTCTCCGGCATGTTCATCGGGCCGACCAGCCAGGCACCCCGCGTGGACGAAGCGCGCGACGACTCTCTCTACGAGCTGGAGATCGCCTTCCAGGAAATGGCACGCGCCACGAAGCCCGGCGAGGAAACGCTCGCGCCGTGGCTGGTGGATCGGTTGCTACGCAACCTGCTGATCGACGTGACCGGCAACACTCATCGCGCCGAGTTTTCCGTCGACAAGCTCTATTCGCCCGATGGCCCCACGGGCCGTCTCGGACTGCTGGAGTTCCGCGCGTTCGAAATGCCGCCGCACTGGCAGATGAGTGCTCTCCAACTGTTGCTGCTGCGTGCGCTCATCGCGCGCTTCTGGAAGACGCCGTACGAGAACCGCCTGGTCGAATGGGGCACGAGCCTGCACGACCGCTTCCTCCTGCCGCATTTCGTGGCGCAGGACATGGAGGAAGTGATCGAGGACCTGAATCGGGCCGGCTACGCCTTCGACGCCCAGTGGTTCGCCACCTTCTTCGAGTTCCGCTTTCCGCGTTTCGGCACGGTGGTCCACCAGGGCGTCGAACTGGAATTGCGCCAGGCGCTCGAGCCCTGGCACGTGCTCGGTGAGGAAGTGGCCGGCAGCGGCAACACGCGCTACGTCGACTCTTCGGTGGAACGCATCCAGGTGCGGGTACGCCATCTGAGCGGCAACCGGTTCGCGGTCCTGTGCAACGGACGACCGTTGCCGCTCACGGCCACCGGCACACGCGGCGAGTATGTCGCCGCCGTTCGCTACCGCGCCTGGCAACCGCCGTCCGCACTGCACCCGACCATCAAGGTCCACGCGCCGCTGGTGTTCGACCTGTACGACACGGGTAGCGGCCGCGCACTGGGCGGTTGCACGTACCACGTCATGCATCCGGGCGGGCGCAATTACGAACGCTTTCCGGTCAATGCGAACGAGGCGGAAGCCCGGCGCGTCGCGCGGTTCCAGGCCATCGGTCACACCCCGGGGCCCATGCCGTTCCGCCCGGAACAGCCCAATCGCCGTTTCCCCATGACGCTCGACCTGCGGCGCGCGCCCGATTTCGGCCTCGCCGCGCCGTCCATCTCCGCCCAGGCGACCCAGGCTCAGCAATAGCGGGTGCCACCCGTGTTGAGCGGCTGATTCAACACGCCAATGTTGCCGTGCTGCGGTCCCCCCTGACCGGCAGCCGACGGCACTTTTCCAATCCATCAGGGATTCGTCATTCCGGCGCTCGTACGCTTTGCCGCGGGTTCAATTCGAACCGTCCCTGGGGAGCAGCGCATGAAAGTCCCGTTCAAGATGTCCATCCTGAGCGTCGTGCTCGCATCAGTCGCCGCAAGTGCGTCAGCACAGGCGATTCCCAAGAGTGGATCCCTCACCCTGCATACGGCGTACAAGGGTTCAGGCGACATCCATCAGGTCACTGACGCCCGCTTGTACTGGGCCGGCACGTGGCTCGGAATCAGCTACAACTCTGCGGGCAACGGCCTGTTCCACGCGGGGCCGGTTCTGTGCGCCGGCTACCTCGACCTGACCAATGGCGCGGGCCCCAGCAAGGGTGTCTGCACCTTTGGTGATGGTGTGGACAAGATTCACGGCGAATGGACCGGGATGACCACGCCGAACGCGCCGTACGAAGGTTCGGGCAAGTTCACGGCGGGCACGGGGAAGTTCGCGGGTATCACGGGCGGGTGGGCATTCAAGTGCATGCCGGTGAATTTCGCCGCCGGGCAGTGGACCTGCGACCAGAAAGTCGATTACAGGCTCCCGTAGGACTTCTTGTCAGGCGCCTTCGAGGATCTCCCTTCGAAGGCGTTCCGATTCCGCCGAGGGCTCGACGCCAAGAATCACGGACAGCGTTTGCCGCAGGCGTCGGTAGACGGCAGCGACCTCCGCTTTGCGTCCTTGATGCGCGTGGCATCGCATCAACCCCCGGTAGCTGGCCTCTCCGAGGGGCTCGGCATCGATGCCTCGAAGGTACAGGCGCTCGGCTGCCTCGGGGTCGGTGATCTCCAGAGGCGCGGCGACGCGTTCCACCAGCCGGGAGAACTGGTCCCGCAGGCGCAACCGCGCGGCGGTACTCCACGGTTCGTCCTCGTCGTGTGGCAACAGCGAGCCACGATAGGTGGCAAGCGCCTGGACGCGATCTTCCTCGATGCCACTTGTCGCCAGTCGCTCGAAGGCGGTCATGTCGACCCAGGTCAATCCTGGATCCAGGGTCAAGCGCCCCTCCGCCAGGCGAATGGCTTGCGGTACACCCAGGATCTTGCGCAATCGGTACAAGGCGGCTGCCTGCGATGCCACAGCCGCGTCGCCCTCCTGATCGGGCCAGAAGAGGCTCCGTGCGCTGTCGGTGGAAAGTCCTCGCTCGCCACAGATCGCGATCGCCTTGAGCAACGCGAGCACTTTCCTGGGCGGTTTGCGGCCGAAATCGAGGGGATGTCCGGAGCGCCGCACCTCGAAGTCACCGAGCAGGTAGAGCTCGAGGGGACGTGGCCAGTTCGGTGCGTCCGGCGATGGTGCGGGAACGTCCCATTCGACGATCAGTTGCGCCACTTTCTCGCGTTCGATTCCTTCCTGCCATGCGAGAGAGAACAGTTCTGGAAGGAACGGACGTGCCCAGGAGAGAACGGCAATGCGTTTGTGGTTGCTCGACAGCGCCAGGCAGGTCTTCAGATGCGCGATCGCGGCTGCTCGGTCGGCACACCTGAGGGCGGCTTGCGCACGCAGGAGCGCATACAAGGCGTCGGGATAGTTGCAGACCGTGCCTGCGAGACCGGCTTCGGCGCCGTCGACCAGGGCGAGGGCCGCCTCGGTTTCGCCGGCAGCCATGCAGTAGACCGCCTGCATCGATTGCGCCCAGGCGAGGCCGGCGATGATGAAGCCGTTCGCGCGCCACGCTTCCAGGCCCTTTTCTCCAAGCTGCAGCGCGGCTGCCGTATCGCCCGCAACGAAGTGCGCGAGGGCGCAAGAGGTGGCGGCGTATGCCGCCGGCGAGCCCTGACCGGAATCGTCCTGTGCGACCTGCAATCGCGCTGCCTCGGCAACCGCAGCGTCACGCTGCCCGAGGTGCGCCATCGATTGGACCCGGTACCAGGCCCACGCGCGAGCAATCGTCTGAAAGCCGTACGCCTGTGCGACGTCCAGCGCTGTTCCGGCCCAATGCAGCGCTTCCTCGTAACGCGCGTCGAAGAAGTGATAGACCATCATCCACCCGGCCCCGAGGGCCCGGGACATCACCGCGATCTGTTCGCCGTCCAGCCAGCGGCGCAGTGCAGGGATGACACGTGCGGCCAGCGCCTCGTCACAGGAAAAGTGGGCATACGCGATCAATCCCGTCGCCGCCTGGATCGCTTGGGTGGGACGCAGATGGCCTCCGAACAGCTCGCGATCGAGAGTCGCCACCGCGGCACCGATCAGCGGGTGACTCGGCCGTCGGTACAGGCACGTATACAACAGCGTGTGCCAAGCCCGGACCTTCAGCGCGGGCTGCTCCGGCGGGTGTGATTCCAGAAATCCGGCGAGAACGTCGATCCACCGGTCCCACGCCTTGTAGCTGGCGCTGCTCATCATCATCGTTTCCATCATCGCGAATGCGGCGTTGAACTGGCCGCTTTCGTCGCCCACCGTCACGAATCGGTCGTATGCCGACTCGAATACCGAAGCCGCCTGCGGTGGATTCGTCACCGCGGTGACATGCCCTCGATAGAGGAGCAACCAGGGGTCTGCGGCGATCGACTCGGTGGGCAGCCCGCGCAGCCAGTCGCCGAGCGTCTGCAGGCGACCCTGGTCGATCATTCGTTGCGCTTCGGTTCGGACCAGACGCGCGACGTCGCTCCAGCGCTCGAGCATCCGGTACTGCTCCACGGCGTCGGCGATGAGACCTGCGTGTTCCAGCATGCCGGCAACCTTCGTGCGTAGCGCCACCAGGTCGGTGGCGGTCAGTTCCTGCTCCAGGCGTTCAACGAGAAACGCTCGGAACAGGTCATGGTACGAATAGCTACCTGCTTCGTGGCCCGCGGCGCTGTCTCGACGGATGGTGAAGAAGTGGCGTTGATACAGACCCTCGAGGAGTTCGCCGGCCAGGCTGTTGCCGGTCAGTTCACGCGCACGCTCGGGCGTGATGGACTGGACCAGGGACGTGCGCAGCAATAGCTCTCGCAGAGCAGGTTCAGCGGATTGGAACAATTCGTCCGCAAAGTAGTGGAAGATCGCTTCCCGGGATCGAGGGTCGAGCCGGGGTGAAGGCTTGCCGCGATGGCCGCCTCGCGCCTGCGAAAGCATCAGGATCAACCCGGCGACCCAGCCGTCGCACATCGCGTGCAAGGACTCGATATCCGTATCCATGGGAATTTCCATGGCGGCCATGACTGACCGGGCCTCCTCCAGATCCAGTCGCAAGTCGTCCGCCCCGATCACACCCACCTGGCGGTTCGCCTGAACCTTGGCGAAGTCGATCGGCAACTGGTGTCGACTCAATGCGATCAGCCAGACGCCGCTCGGGGCCTCCTCGACCGCACTACGCAGCAACAAGGAGAAGGCATCCCCGGAAGCCCTGTGGCAATTGTCGAACACGACCGTGCATTCGGCAGGGAGAATCTGGTAGAAGCGGCGAAAGAACTGGCGACAAAAGCCTGCGATATCCGCCCGATGCTCCGGCGTCAGATAGGGCAGGGGAGCGGCTTCCGGCTGTGCCTGCGCCGCGAGCACCACCAGATAGGAGATCATCGCGGCAGGGTCCTGGTCCCCCTCGTCGACGTGAAACCAGAACGAGGGCCTTGTTGCACTGCGTAGATATGCAGAGACCAAGGTGGTCTTGCCGCTGCCAGCCGGTCCGCAAACCCAGGTGCAGGGCAAGTCCCGTAGCACATCGAGGCGACGAAAGAGTCTCTCGCGCATCGCGACGGGCGGCATGCGCGGGTGAGAGAGCTTGGCCAATGCAGGGTTACGGGAGGGCATCCGAATCCTCGTGCTGGCGCCTCGGCCGGGCGGCCGGTGAGTCAACTGTACGACAGCGCGGCAGCGCCCACAGCCGCAGCCGGTAGAATGCGGCACCTCCACGCCGCTTCGCGTTCATGGCCGACCGCTTCTCCGCGCCGCGACCCGTTTCCGCCAGCGTCATCCTGCTTCGCAGTCACGGCTATGCGCGCAAGCCCGTAGCGGACCAGGCACGCGTCAAGGGGCAGCTCGAAGCCCTCGTGGCAATCGCGGTGGCGCCGCTGCCCGCGGGGCGCTGGCTGGTGCTGGACGCACCGGAGGGCCTGGCGATCGTGGTGCTTTCGGGGGCGGAAGCGGCGTTCGATACCGCTTTGCGCGCCTCGGCGGCTGCCGCCGATCTGCCGCTGGCCATCGGTGTGAACCACGGCCCCATCGTCGCGGAAAGTGGCGAGCGAGGGGATTCCGTCGTGGCCGGCGATGGCATCGAAACCGCGATGGTGTTGGCGGGATTCGCAGCCCCGGGCAAGGTTCTGGTGTCGCGCAGCGTTCGCGACGAGGTGTTCGAGCATTCGCCGGAGCGGGCGGAAGACCTGCGCTCGGCCGGCACCTTCACCGATGCGCGGGTGCGCACCCACGAACTATTCGCGCCCGACGAGCATGCGGCCGGACGGCGACGCCGGCGCATGTTCGCCATGGGCGCACTGGGCTTCAGCGGCATCATCGCGCTGGGATTCGCGGCGCGGGCGGCGCGACAGCGCCGCTTGCAGGGCGGCGGCCGTGCGACCATCGAATTCGACATCACGCCGCGCGGCGACGTCTACATCGACGGCGAATCGAAGGGGCGCAGCCCGCCGCTCATGAGCATCGACATCGCGCCGGGCGCGCACGTGATCGAGGTGCGCAACGGCCAGAATGCGCCGCTGCGGTTGAAGGTCAACCTGCAGCGCGGCGAGAGCATGGAGATCCGCCACAGTTTTGCGCCGCCGGAGGGCGGTGGCCCGGGCGTGATGAAGGACCTCAAGAAGAAGCTGGGGATGTGATGGCCGACGAAGCCGCACCGATGCGTTTCGGCCGCTACATCGTCGAGTCCGAGCTCGGGCGCGGCGCCATGGGTGTGGTCTATCGCGCGCTCGATCCGGTACTCGACCGGACTGTGGCCGTGAAGACCATTGCGCTATCGGCCGACCCGGAGGAGCGCGAGCGCTCCGAGGCACGTTTCTACCAGGAAGCAAAGGCAGCCGGCGGGCTCAACCATCCGGCCATCATCACCATTCACGACGTGGGCCGCGAAGGCGGCATGGTGTGGATGGCGATGGAACTGCTGGACGGCACGGAACTGCGCGATCTCCTGGCTTCGGAACGGGTGTCCGTGACGCGGGCACTGGACATCGTCGCGCAGGTGGCCGATGCGCTCGCCTACGCCCACGAACGCGGCGTGGTCCATCGCGACATCAAGCCGGCGAACATCATGCTGCTGCGCGGCGGGCAGGTGAAGCTGATGGACTTCGGCATCGCAAGGCTGTGGATCTCGGACGTCAAGACCCAGACCGGCATGCTGCTCGGCTCGCCGAAGTACATGTCGCCCGAGCAGGCGGTGGGGGACCCCATCGACCAACGCTCCGATATCTTCTCGCTCGGCGTCGTGCTCTACGAAGTGCTGGCGGGGCGGCCGGCGTTCATCGGGCGTGACGTGACGCAGTTGCTCTATAACGTCGCCACCTCCACGCCGCCAGCCGCCAGCACGTTGAACAAGGCCGTGCCGGAAATGCTGGACCTCGTGATCGCGAAGGCGCTGGCAAAGGATCCGGCCGCGCGCTATCACGACGCACGCGAGATGCACGCGGACCTGCTCGCCTGCCGCTACGAGCTGGCGCAGGCGATTCCCGAGGAGCCGGAGCCCGGCGACACGATGCGGCTCGCAGCGCCCGGCGCCGGTCGTGATTCCGGGGATACCGTCGACGGTGCCGCGACTCTTACGGGAACCGACGCCGCGGTGCGCCTCCCGGTGTCGCGCCGCTTCGATGCGACCGCCGCCCTGGGCGAACTGGCGCGCCTGGCGGCGCGAGGCGACGGACTCGACCAGAGCGCAACCCTGGCGGCACGGGCCGTGACCCTCGCCCGGACGACACGCCAGCGCATCGACCGCGTTCAGCGCAAGACGGATGCGCTCATGCTCACGGCAGCGCTGGCGGTGGCGACGGTGATCGCGTTGCTGGTCGTATTCGTATGAATCCGCTCGTGGTATCCCCGGACGGCGGCCTCGGGTATCTTCGCCGCGGGAGACGACACAAGGGGCGTCGACGGGAGGAAAGGGAATGAGGGCGACGATGGTAGTGCTGGCCGCCGGGCTGGCGCTGAGCGGCACGGCGGCTGCTGCAGAGAACTGGGTCCGTGTCGGCGGCGACGGTGAAACCGAGCATTTCGTCGACGATGCTTCGCTTGCCCGCAACGGCGAGATCGTGCGGGCGACCAAGCGTGCGGTCTATCGTGCGCCGCAACCCATCGGGGGTACTGCCGGCATGCCGCTGATCATGGAATCGGTGGGCGTGGTCGAGGACGACTGCACCCGCTACCAGCATCGCGTGATTTCGATCCAGTTGATCGGCGAGGAGCGGAAGGTCATCTGGTCCTCGGGCGACATGAAGCGGGTGTGGGAGAGCATCGAGCCCGGATCGCCGGGCTTCGCCACGCTCGAGTTCGTCTGCGCGCGAACCGCGTCCCGTTGATCGACGAGGCAATGCGCATGGGTCCGCTGCTTCGCCTGGCGCCGATCGTTCTCGGCGTCGTGCTCATGCTGCTTGCGCCGTTTGCGCTGGCGCAGGATCCGCAGGTCGAGCAGTTTTCGCCGCAGGGCGAGGTCAAGGGCGTGCGTCAGGTGGCGGCGAGGTTCTCGACGCCGATGGTGCCGTTCGGCGATCCGCGCCTGGTGGAACCCTTCGACATCGATTGCGACGAAGCCGGGACTGGCCGCTGGGCGGACGCGCGCAACTGGGTGTTCGATTTCGCGCGTGACCTCCCGGCCGGCGTGCGCTGCAGTTTCACGGTGAAGGCGGAGGCCAGGGATCTCGCCGGCGCGGCGGTGGCTGCGGGCACTTTCGCGTTCACGACCGGCGGGCCGGCGATCCGCGAGACCATGCCGTGGGAAGGCTCGGAGGCAGTGGACGAGAACCAGGTGTTCATCCTCGGACTCGATGCGCCGGCCACCGAAGCCACGGTGCTGCGCCATGCGTACTGCGATGTCTCGGGTCGCGCCGAGCGCATTCCCGTGCGCGTCGTGAGTGGCGCGGAGCGCAAGGCGATCCTCGACCGCCGGCAGGATTTCCTCGATCGCATGGCGCGCCTGTTCGTCAAGCGCGGGATCTCGGGCGGACGCAGCGTGATCGATGTCTACGAGGTCGCGTTGCGCAATCGGGACTACGACAAGCTGCCGCTCACGCTGCTCGCCTGCCGCAGCCGGCTGCCGGCCGAAGCGGAACTGCGGCTGGTGTGGGGCAAGGGAATCGCGACCGCCGCGGGGGTCGAGACCAGCGAGGACCAGGTGCTCGCGTTCAAGGTGCGCCCGGCCTTCACCGCCAAATTCTCTTGCGAGCGCGTCAACGCCAATGCGCAATGCATCCCGGTGCTGCCGATGAGCCTGTCGTTCACGGCACCGATCGAGGTGGGTGTCGCCGAGCGCATCCAGTTGAAGGGCGAGAAAGGTGAGACCTGGCGGCCGAAGGTGACCGATGAGATGCGTCGCTCGGGCCATGTCGACTACGTCACGTTCCCCGCGCCGTTGCCCGAACGCACGACGTTCCAGCTCGCGCTGCCCGAGGGCGTGAAGGATGATGCGGGCCGTACGCTGACCAACGCGAGGCGCTTCCCGCTGACCGTCAAGACCGACGGCGCACCGCCGCTCGCGAAGTTCGCGGCGCGCTTCGGCATCGTGGAACTGAATGCGGATCCCGCATTGCCGATCACCTTGCGCAACGTCGAGAAGTCGCTCGGCGGCAAGCGGACGGACTTGTCCGGCGAAGTGGCGAAACAGCCGAAGGGCGTGCCGGGACGGATGCTGCGAGTGCAGTCGCCCGCCGATATCCTCACGTGGTTGCGCAAGCTCGAGGCCGGGGAGGCGCGCTGGGAAGAAGATGGATACGTCTCAGGCAGCGTGTTCGAGAAGGGCGATCGATCGAAGGCGTTCACCCTGCCCAAGCCGGGCGGCGAGCGCGAGTTCGAAGTCGTGGGCATACCGTTGACCGGCCCGGGCCTGCACGTGGTCGAGGTGGTCAGTCCGAAGCTGGGCCAGGCGCTGCTGAAGGACGGTGCGCCGTACTACGTCTCGGCGGCAGCCCTGGTCACCAACCTTGCCGTGCATTTCAAATGGGGGCGCGAATCCTCGCTCGTCTGGGTGACGACCCTCGATCGCGGCGAGCCGGCGCCGAACGCGGAAGTGCTGGTGCAGGACTGCGGCGGCCGCGTGCTCTATCAGGGTCGCACCGATGCTTCCGGGATCGCGCGCGTGAAGAAGACTCTGCCAGCGCGCGAGTCGCTGCCCGGTTGCCGCACCCAGTGGAACAAGGAACTGTTCGTCACGGCGCGGATCGGCGGCGACGTGAGCTTCGCGTTCTCCGATTGGAACGAAGGTATCTCGCCGTGGCGGTTCAACCTGCGCACCTATTCCGAGTCGGGGCCGCGCATCCTGACGACGGTGTTCGATCGCACGCTGGTGCGCGCTGGCGACACGGTCGGGATGAAGCATTTCGCGCGGCAGCATACGGTCGGCGGATTCGCCTTCGTGCCGGCTAAGGACCTCCCGGTGCGTGCGGTGATTGCGCACCAGGGCTCGGACCAGCGCTGGGAGTTGCCGCTCAAGTGGGACGGCTCGGCCGGCGTTGCCGAATCTTCGTTCGCCGTGCCGCGGGATGCGAAGACCGGCACCTACACCATCACGCTCGCCGGTCCGAAGCCAGCCAGCGGCAGCGAGAACTACGTGCGGGGCATCGTCTCCGGTTCGTTCCGCGTGGAGGAGTTTCGAGTGCCGGTGCTGCGGGCGCTCGTCCAGGCGCCGGCGAAGCCGCTGGTGAATGCACGTGAGGCCGACGTCGGCCTGCAACTGTCCTATCTGTCCGGCGGCGGTGCCGGCTATCAACGGGTGAAGCTGCGTTCCGTGCTGCAACCGAAGGCGGTGAGCTTTCCAGACCACGACGGCCTGTCGTTCGCGAACGGCGACGTGAAGGAAGGCAAGGTCGAAGATGTGCCGCGCTGGTCTTTCGGCGACGAGGAGTCGCAGGACGAGGAAGACGTGCCGGCGCAGACCGATGCCAACGTGCGGCCGCTCAAGACCCAGGTGCTTACGCTCGACGCAGGTGGAGCGGCGACCGCGCACCTGGAAGGTCTGCCGAAATCCGATGCGCCCCAGGATCTCGTCGCGGAAATGGAATACAGCGACCCGAACGGAGAAATCCTCACCCGCTCCGCGCGCATCGCCCTGTGGCCCGCTTCGGTGCTGCTGGGCGTGAAGCCCGACGGCTGGGCCCTGTCGAAGGACAAGGTGAAGGTCCGGGTCGTGGCCGTTGATGTCACCGGGCGGCCGCAGGTGGGTGTCGCGGTGAAGGTCGACCTGTTTGAACGCCGCCAGTTTTCCCATCGCAAGCGGCTGATCGGCGGCTTCTACGCCTATGAGTACGGCGCCGAGATCCTGAAGATCGGCGACTTCTGCGAGGGCAGCACCGATGAGAAGGGCCTGGTGTTCTGCGAAGCGCCGGTCGCGCAGTCGGGCAACCTGATCCTGCGCGCCCGAACCCGGGATGCCGAAGGCAACGAGTCGGTGGCGAAAGCCGAGGCCTGGGTGGCGGGCGATGGCGAATGGTGGTTCGACGTGGCGAACGACGATCGCATGGACGTCATCCCGGAACGCAAGCGCTATGAACCCGGCGAGACGGCCGTGTTCCAGGTGCGGGCGCCGTTCCGAGAAGCGCAGGCGCTCGTCACGGTCGAGCGCGAAGGCGTGATCGAAGCCTTCGTCACGCCGTTGTCGGGCAAGTCTCCGGTGGTGAAGGTGCCGCTCAAGGGTCACTACGCGCCGAACGTGTTCGTCTCCGTCTTCGCCGTGCGAGGCCGTGTCGCCGACGTGCAGCCCACCGCGCTGGTGGATCTCGGCAAGCCTGCTTTCCGCATGGGCGTGGCGGAGATCAACGTCGGCTGGCGCGCGCACGAGTTGCGGGTGAAGGTCACGCCGGAGCGGGAAGTCTTCAGGGTCCGCGACAAGGCGAAGGTCGTGATCGAAGTGGCCCGGGCCGACGGCAGCGCGCCGGCCAAAGGCGCCGAAGTGGCGCTCGTCGCGGTGGACGAAGCGTTGCTGGAACTGATGCCGAACGAGTCGTGGAAGCTGCTCGAGACGATGATGCAGGCGCGTCCGATCGAGGTGACCACGGCGACGGCCGCGATGGAGGTGGTGGGGCGCCGACACTACGGCCGCAAGGCGCTGGTCACGGGCGGCGGCGGCGGGCGGCAGACCTCGCGCGAACTGTTCGACACGCTGCTCGCCTGGAAGGGGCGGGTGAAGCTCGACGAACGCGGCCGCGCGGAAGTGGAAATACCGCTCAATGATTCGCTCACCGCTTTCCGTATCGTCGCAGTGGCGAGTGCCGGCAGTGGGTTGTTCGGAACGGGGCACGCATCGATCCGTGCCACGCAGGACGTGATGCTTCTGTCCGGGGTGCCACCGCTCGTGCGGGAGCAGGATCGCTTCGCGGCCACCTTCACCGTGCGCAATGCCTCCGATCGTGCTCTCGATCTCAAGGTGGAGGCGGCGGTCGTGGCTGCGCCTGCCACGAAGGGTGAATTGCCGGCGTTGGAGACGAGATCCGTCCAGCTTGCGGCGGGCGAGGCACGCGACGTGACCTGGGAAACGACCGCGCCGGTGAACGCCGAAGCGCTCCAGTGGACGGTATCCGCTCGCGACGGGGCGAGCGGTGCAGGCGACAGCCTCAAGGTCACGCAGAAGGTCGTCCCGGCGGTGCCGGTGCGCACCTTCCAGGCAACGCTCCTGCAGCTCGACGGCACGACCGCGATGCCGGTCGCCCGGCCGGAGGATGCGATTCCGGGCCGCGGTGGAATCGGGGTGCACCTGCGCAGCCGGTTCGCCGATGAACTGTCCGGCGTGCGCGAGTACATGGGCCGCTATCCGTACACGTGTCTCGAACAGCGAGCGTCCATGGCGGTCGCCCTCCACGACGAGGCGCGCTGGCGGTCGCTGATGGCCGCGCTGCCTGCCTATCTCGACGGTGACGGACTGGCCAAGTATTTCCCCGTGATGCGAGAAGGCAGCGACACGCTGACCGCCTACCTGCTCTCGCTGGCCCACGAGGCCGGCTGGGAGGTGCCCGAGGCCGCGCGCAACCGGATGCTGAGCGGGCTCACCGGCTTCGTCAGTGGTTCGGTGCAGCGCTATTCGGCGTTGCCGACGGCGGATCTCGCGATCCGCAAGGTCGCGGCGCTGGAGGCACTCACGCGCTTCAACCCGCAACTGGATGCAGGCCTCGCCGGTTCCTTCAGCATCGAGCCCAACCTGTGGCCGACCTCGGCGGTCATCGACTGGCTCTCGATCGCGAAGCGGTGGCTGTCGCTGGACGGCCGCGAGGAACAGGCGAAGCAGGCCGAACAGATCATCCGCTCGCGGCTCAACTTCCAGGGCACCAGCATGGCATTCTCCACCGAGCGCTCGGATTTCCTCTGGTGGCTCATGATCTCGTCGGACGTGAACGCCAATCGTGCGCTGCTCGCACTGATGGACGAACCGACCTGGCGCGAGGACCTGCCCCGCATGGTGCGCGGCAGCCTGGGTCGCCAGCAGCGCGGCCACTGGAACACGACCGTGGCGAACGCCTGGGGAACGCTCGCGATGGAGAAGTTCTCCGCCGTCTTCGAAGCGGATCCCGTGGCGGGCAGTACCCGCGCAGGACTCGGGGGCCAGGCGAAGGCCATCGACTGGAGCAAGAGCGAGAAGGGCGGCAGCTTCGAGTTCGGTTGGCCACGCGAACCCTCGGAACTCAAGCTGGAGCACGACGGCAGCGGCAAACCCTGGGTGACGGTGCAGAGTCGCGCGGCGATTCCGCTGAAGAGCCCGTTCTCGAGCGGTTACCGGATCACGAAGAGCATCTCGCGGGTCGAGGCGGGCGGCAACGGCTATCGGCGTGGCGACGTGCTGCGCATCCGGCTCGATCTCGAGGCCCAGAGCGACATGACATGGGTCGTCGTCGACGATCCGATTCCCGCGGGTGCATCGATCCTCGGCACCGGACTCGGTGGGGATTCCCAGACGCTGACCACCGGCGAGAAACGCCAGGGCTGGGTCTGGCCGGCCTTCGAGGAGCGCACGTTCGAGGGCTTCCGCGCCTACTACCGCCTGGTGCCGAAAGGGAAATGGACCGTGGAGTACACCCTGCGGCTCAACAATCCCGGCAGTTTCTCGTTGCCGCCGACCCGGGTCGAGGCCCTGTACTCGCCGGAGATGTTCGGCGAATCACCCAACGCGAGCCTGACCGTCGCGCCGTGATACACCGGCGCGGCAGGCTCGCCCTGATCCTGGCGATTCCGGCCGCGTGTTTCGCAGCCGTACCGTCGTTCGAGGAAGCGAAACGCCTGCACGTGCCGAGCGAGGCCCTGCTGCTGGACCGCCACGGAGAGGTGATCCACGAACTGCGAGTGGATCCGCGGGTGCGCCGGTTGCCCTGGGTGGCGCTCGACCAGATATCCCCGGCGCTCGTCGATGCCGTGGTGCGTGCCGAGGACAAACGCTTTTTCGAGCACGCGGGTGTCGACTGGCGTGCGCTCGGCGATGCCGCGCTCGATACCGTCGTGCGAGGCACTCCGCGTGGCGCAAGCACGCTCTCGATGCAGGTGGCGGCGATGCTCGAGCCGCAATTGAAGGCCGCGGGCACGCGCCGCACGGTGGCACAGAAATGGGACCAGATCGGAGCGGCTCGCGAACTGGAGAAGAACTGGACCAAGCGCCAGATCCTCGAGGGCTATCTCAACCTGTCGACCTTCCGGGGCGAACTCTCCGGCGTTGGTGCCGCAGCCCGGGGGTTGTTCGCCAAGGATCCGTCCGGCCTCGATGAACGCGAGGCCGCGATCCTCGCCGCGTTGCTGCGGGGGCCGAACGCGAAGCCCGAGACGGTGGCCCGGCGCGCCTGCCTGGTGGCGGCGGCGAAGTCGTGCGACATCTTCGAGCAGATGGCGGCGGCGCACTTGACGGCGGCGCCGCGGATCGAGGCGCGGGTCGCGCTCGCACCGCAACTCGCGCGCGAGCTGCTGTCGCGGGACGCACGCCAGGTGCAGACGACGCTCGACGGGCGCCTGCAGGCGTTCACGCTGGAGACGCTGCAGCGGCAACTCACGCAGCTAGCGGGTCGCGGCGTGCGCGACGCGGCCGCGCTGGTGCTCGACAACGCCACGGGCGAAGTGCTGGCGTATGCCGGCAACACCGGCGCGGGTTCGAGCGCGCCTTTCGTCGATGGCGTGAAGGCGCCGCGCCAGGCCGGCTCGACGCTCAAGCCCTTTCTCTACGCGCTCGCCATCGAGGAGCAGATGGTCACGGCCGCTTCGCTGCTCGACGATTCACCCGCCAATCTCGTCACGCCTTCGGGTCTCTACGTGCCGCAGAACTACGACCGCGAATTCCGCGGGCCGGTGAGTGTGCGCACGAGCCTGTCGGGCTCGCTCAACGTGCCGGCGGTCCGCACGCTGATGCTGGTGGGCACGGAGCGTTTCGCGGACCGGTTGCGCGAACTCGGGTTCGAGGGCGTGGTGGAATCGGGCGACTACTACGGATTCTCGCTGGCGCTCGGTTCCGCGGACGTGACCTTGTGGCAGCTCGCCAACGCCTACCGGACGCTGGCCAACGGTGGCTACGCGAGCCGGCCCAGGGTGCTGCCGGCACCGCCGGGCAGGCCCCAACCGATCCTGGATGCGGGCGTGGCGTACATCGTGGCGGACATTCTGGCCGACCGGGTGGCGCGCAGCGTGACCTTCGGCCTGGACAATCCGCTGGCCACGCGCTTCTGGACCGCGGTCAAGACCGGCACCAGCAAGGACATGCGCGATAACTGGTGCGTGGGCTTCTCGCGCCGCCACACCGTCGCGGTGTGGGTCGGCAATTTCGACGGCGCGCCGATGCGCGACGTGTCGGGCATCTCGGGAGCCGCGCCGGCGTGGCTGGATCTCATGAATGCCCTCCACCGAGGGGAGAGCCGGTTGCAACCGCCGCCACGACCGCCCGACGTCGTCGTCCAGCCGGTGCGGTTCGTCCCGGCGATCGAGGCGGAACGCGAGGAACTGTTCCTGCGCGGAACCGAGGTGAGCGAGGTCGTGGTCAAGCCGGCACTGCCGGCCGCTGCGCGCATCGTCTATCCGGGGGAGGGCACCATCATCGCGCTGGACCCCGACATTCCGGCGGCCGCACAGCGGGTACGGTTCGAAGCTTCCGTCGCCACGGCCACGCTGGGCTGGCGCCTCGATGGCGAACCACTACCACCTGCGGCCGACGCCCTGTGGAAGCCGAAGCCGGGCCGTCATCGGCTGGCACTGGTGGATCCCGAAGGACAGGAGCTGGACCAGGTGCAGTTCGAGGTCCGCGGGGCCGCTGCTGCTTCGGAGCCCTGATCCGGCCTTCAGGCCAGGCTGTTCAGACCGTACCGGCGTGCGTTTCGCCAACGATCTTTGCCGGGGGAGCCAGCAGTTCGGGCATGCCGCGGGCCTGAGACAAGGCGATGACGTGCGGCTTCTGCATGCGTCCCTGCATCAATGCGAAGGTACCTTCGGGCAGTTCCAGGCGCGTCCGCGCCGTGGCGGCGAAGGTACGGGCCGACGATTCATCGAGAAAGAAGCTGAAACCGATGGCAGGCGAGGCCGCGGGCACCGCACGCCATACGTTGAGCACGTCCGGCAACTGGTCGAGCGCGGCGGCTTCGGAACCGGTCATGAAACGGCGGCGGGCAGGCCGATCGCATCCCAGGGCCTTCATCCAGCGGCCGTCCTCCTCGTCGAACCACGGCAGTTCACGCCGGAAAACGGACGCCAGCAGTTCCCACCAGGTGCCGTGATCGATCCGCGTTCCCTTGGTGGTGAGCACCGTCAGCTGGTGCGCGCGGGCATGCATTTCCAGCCAACGGTCGTAGGTCCGGCTCTCGAGCAAGGCATCGGCGCGGCGCGCGAGCGAGTCGTACAGGCCGTTCACGTAGCTTGCCAGGGGCGGGATGTAGGGCGCCTGGACGATCAGCGGGTGCTCCAGTGACGGCAGGCGGCCGGGCCGGCGAACCAGACAGGCGGCGAGATCCGGGTGCAGCGGTTCCGGCTCAGGCAGGCCGGCGAGCCGGCGCGAGGCGGTGGTGGCGTCATTCATCATGCGAGTGGTCCCAGCCAATGCAACAGTCGGGCAGAGCCAAGCGAGTCGCGTTCCCGAAGCAGTGCCCGCGGTCGGGATGATGACAGATCGAGACGCGAGTGGGGCATCCGCCAATCCCCATGACCGTCGGATCCTGACGAATCGGGAGATTTGCCCGAATTTCGCCGCCGTAGCCAAGGGCCCGGTCGGTCCCTACAATGCCGCCACCCGCGGACCGGGCACTGCCAGGCGTCCGACGAGGAAAACACCACCAAAGGGGAGAGGCACAATTGGGCACGCAAACGGTTTCCCGGGAGTTCGAGGACGCGACCTTTTCCAAAGTGGCGAAACGGCTGATCCCGTTCCTCTTCATCTGCTACATCGTCGCGTTCCTCGACCGGGTGAACGTCGGCTTCGCGAAGCTGCAGATGGCGAGCGACCTCCAGTTCACGGACGCCGTGTACGGCTTCGGTGCCGGCATCTTCTTCATCGGCTACTTCATCTTCGAGGTGCCGAGCAACGTGATCCTGGAGAAGGTCGGGGCCAAGGTGTGGATCGCCCGGATCATGATCACCTGGGGGATCATCTCCAGCGCGTTCATGTTCGTGAACTCGGAATTCTGGTTCTACACGCTGCGCTTCCTGCTGGGCGCGGCCGAGGCCGGGTTCTTCCCCGGCATCATCCTGTACCTCACCTACTGGTTCCCGGGCCATCGCCGCGCGAAGGCGGTGGCGCTGTTCATGACCGCCATCGCGATCGCCAACGTGATCGGCTCGCCGGTGTCCGGCGCGATCATGCAGTACATGGACGGCATCAACGGCTGGCGCGGCTGGCAGTGGCTGTTCCTGCTCGAAGGGTTGCCCTCGGTCCTGGTCGGTATCCTGGTACTCGTCCTGCTGGACGACGGACCGCAGAAAGCGAAGTGGCTCACCCAGGAGGAACGCGATTTCGTGAGCCGCCGGGTGGCCGAGGACAACGCCACCAAGGGGGACATCGGCGGCAAGCACGATTTCATCGGCGCGTTCAAGGACTACCGCGTCTGGGCGCTCGCCGTGGTGTACTTCTCCGGCGTGGTGGGCTTCTACGCGGTGAACTTCTGGATGCCGACGATCATCCAGGAGCTGGGCATCGACAAGAAGGACTTCCTCAAGGTCGGCCTGCTCAGCATGATTCCGTGGGGCATCGCCGCGGTGGCGATGGTGCTCAACGGCATGCACTCGGACAAGACGGGGGAACGTCGCTGGCATGCGGCAGGCGGACTCCTGGTGGCCGTAGTCGGCTTGATCGGCCTGGCCATGGTCGGACACGCACCGGTTCCCTCCATCATCGCGTTGACCCTGGTCACCTCGGGCATCCTGTGCTGGGTCTCGACCTTCTGGTCGCTGCCCACGGCGTTCCTCTCGGGGACCGCGGCGGCGGCCGGCATCGCCTGGATCAATTCGGTGGGTAACCTCGGCGGCCATTTCGGGCCGGACTTGATCGGACGCATCCGCACCGCCACCAACTCGTCGGAGTCCGCTTTCTTCGCCCTGGCCGCGATGGGTTTCGTGGGAGCCCTCATCATCCTCCTGTTGCCGAAGGTCCAGAAGTCCGAGGCCGCCGCCGGGGAGGGCGTGCGTCAGACCTGATGGGCCACCTGCGTGGTCGCGTCGGTGTCTTCGGGCGCCGATCGACGCCAGCCCGAATGACCCGGGCATGCCCCTCGCTTGCCCGGGCTGACCGGATGGGCTCCCTGCCGGTACAATGAGGCGGTTGCCTGCCCCGAACCGCACAAAAGGTATCGATTCCGCTCCATGAAGCTGTTGCGCCGCGCCCTGCTGATCCTGCTGGCGATACTCCTGGCGGCCTTGCTCGGCTTTCTCTACTACAAGACCCAAGGCGTCGACTTCGGCCGCCAGGTGCGCGTCAACGAGCACCTGCGCCAGTTGAAGCTGATCGATTCCAAGTGGAACGAGGCGATCCTGCGCTCGCGCAGCGAACTGCTCGGCGAAGAGGAATTGATCTCGTTGTCCCGGGAAAGCCTCGGCCGCGAGGTCCAGGGACTGTCCCAGGAAGCACGCGGACTGGACGATCCCGTGCAGGTCGCGAGCGTCGCTGCGCTCGCCACGAAGTACGACCAGAAACTCGAGCTGATGACGGTCTATCGGGATCAGTCGGCGGCGTTCAAGCGCTCCCTGCGCGCGTTGCTCGACTCGTTGCCGGCAGCCCAGGCGCTGGTGCGAGACCCGCGCGTGGTTGGCGCCGCGAACCGCGCGAAGTTCGACGAGATCCGGATCCTGCTCGACCGCCTGGCGGCGACGGCGCTCGAATACAGCTCGCTCTCCACCCCGGAACCGGCGGCGTCGATCCAGAAGACGCAGGAAGCGCTGGCCGCCGCGGCCGAGAGCCTTCCCGAGGGCTCGAAGGAGCCGCTGGTCCAGACCGCTACGCACATCGCGGAACTGGTCAAGGCCAAGCCCTCGCGCGACGAGCTGTTCGACAAGCTCTATTTCTTCCCCACCACGCCGCGTACCGACAGCGTCGGAGCCGCGTTCGCCCAGTCGTTCCAGGGCCAGCTCGAGGAGCGTGAACTCTACCGGGTGTACCTGATCGCCTATTCGGGCGCGTTGCTGATCTTCCTCGGCTACTTCGGCATGCAGCTGTTCCGCAGCTACCGCGTGATCAACGACGTGAACGCGCAGTTGAAGAGTGCGAACGAGACCCTCGAGCACAAGGTCGATGCCCGCACCCGAGAATTGTCGGATGCACTGACGCATCTCAAGGAATCCGAGGCGATGCTGGTGCAGTCGGAGAAGATGTCGTCGCTCGGCCAGATGGTCGCGGGCGTCGCCCACGAGATCAACACGCCGCTCGCCTACGTGAAGTCGAGCCTCGAATCGGTGACCACGCAGCTGCCCGAACTGTCGACGCTGCTCGCGGATACGGAGCGGCTGCTCACGATGCTGCAGACGGGGGACGCCACCGAGTCGCAGGTGGGGGCGCAATTCAGCCGCGTCACCACACTGGCGCAGGAGATGCGCCAGCACGAGGTGCTCGACATGCTGACCCGCCTCGTGACCGACGGCCTCTACGGCATCAACCAGATCTCCGAGCTCGTCTCCAACCTGAAGAATTTCAGCCGCCTGGATCGCAACAAGGTCGCCCGCTTCGATCTGCGCGAAGGCCTGGAGAACACCCTCCAGATCGCGCGCAACCTGGTGAAGTTCAAGGACGTGCGCAAGGAGTTCGAGGACATCCCCCAGGTGTCCTGCTCTCCGTCCCAGATCAACCAGGTGTTCCTCAATCTCGTGACCAACGCGGCGCAGGCCACGCCCGACAATGGCGGCATCATCCGGATCGTGGTGCGACGCGTGGGCTCTGATCAGGTGGCCGTCGACGTCGAGGACAATGGCCACGGCATTCCCCCCGAGGTGCTGCCGAAGATCTTCGATCCGTTCTTCACCACGAAGGACGTGGGCAAGGGCACCGGGCTCGGCCTGTCCATCGCCTACAAGATCGTGCAGCAGCACGGCGGCAAGATCAGCGTCGCTTCCGAGGTCGGCAAGGGCACGCGCTTCACCGTGCAGCTCCCGGTGGAGCCGGTCCTGCAACCCGAGCCGGTGGCGGCCTGACGCGATGGCGGTCCTCCCGACCCGCATCGGCAAGTTCGACATCCGCTCCCAGCTCGGCGCGGGTGCGATGGCAACCGTGTACCAGGCCTACGATCCGGTGATCGAGCGCACCCTCGCGATCAAGGTGGTCGACAAGGCGCGGCTCGACGAGAGCGAATCCGAAACCATCCTGCAACGATTCCGTGTCGAGGCTCGGGCCGCCGGCCGCCTCCAGCACCAGAACATCGTCGCCGTCTACGACTTCGGCGAGGAGGGCAACCTCGTCTACCTGGCGATGGAGTGCGTATTCGGGCGCCCGCTCACGGCCTACCTGCAATCGGAGGACTTCCGCAACGAGCCGGAGAAGGTCTGCGAGATCATGCTGCAAGTGCTCTCCGCGCTCCAGTATTCGCACGCGCAGGGCGTGGTTCATCGCGACATCAAGCCCGCCAACATCATGGTGAGCCGCGAAGGAACCATCAAGATCGCCGACTTCGGCGTCGCCCGCATCGAGTCCTCGCAGCTCACGCAGACCGGCGACCTGATCGGTACGCCCTCGTACATGTCGCCCGAGCAGTTCGCCGGCGAAACCGCGGATCCGCGCACCGACCTGTACGCGGCCTCGGTGGTGTTCTACGAGTTGCTCACGCGCAAGCGGCCCTTCGAAGGCAGCAACAACGCGGTGATCATGCATCGCGTGTTCACCGAGACCCCCCCGGCACCTTCGATCGTCAATCCGCTGCTGTCCAACGCGCTCGACGGCATCGTCCTCAGGGGCATGTCGAAGGATGCACAGGATCGCTTCCAGAGCGCTCGCGAATTCGAGCTGGCCGTGCGCGAAGCGATGACCACGGCGTTGCTCAAGCCGGAGCAGGCCGCCGCGGCCCCCGCGCCGAAGATCGCGCCGAACCTGCTCAAGGCTGTCCGCGGTGGTGCAGCGAGCCCGCCTGCGGCCGCCGCCGATCGCACCACGCCGGGCGCGCCTGCCGCTGCCGCGCTCGCGCCGGTGGTGCCGGTACTCTCGGCCGCCGACAAGCCGACGATCCTGTTCGTGGACGACGAGGCGCGCATCCTCACCGCGCTGCACGCCCTGTTCCGCCAGAAATACAACGTGTACACGGCCGACGACCCGCGCCAGGCTCTGGAGATGGTGAAGCAGCTCAAGGTGCACGTGCTGGTGTCCGACCAGCGCATGCCGGGCATGCTGGGGGTCGAGTTGCTGCGGCAGGTGAAGGAGATTTCGCCCAAGACCGTGCGCATCCTGCTCACCGGCTACTCGGATCTCGCCTCCATCGTCGGCTCCATCAACGAAGGCGAAGTCTGGCGCTTCATCAACAAGCCCTGGGACACGACGGACGTGCAGCGCATCCTCGCCGACGCCGTGGCGATCGCCGAAGACGTGCCCGAGGTCCCGGCCTGGCGCATGCCCGCGCAGCCGAGATTCGAGGAGTCGATCCTGGTCCTGGATCCGGGCAGCGTGGTGACGCCGGACCTGCTGCGCGAATACGGCGAGCGGCACTGGGTGGCGCAGGCGCGCGATCTCGACGAGGCCGTCACCCTGTTGCAGGACCGCGAAGTCGCCGTGATGGTGGCGGACATGGACGGTGACGCGCAGGAGATCAAGTCGCTGCTGCACCTGCTCAAGCAGGAGTATCCGCAGATCCTCACCATCGCCGTGACGCAGACGGTGGATGCCGAAATGCTGATCGAGCTCATCAACGAAGCCCAGGTGCATCGCTTCATCGGCAAGCCCGTGGCTTTGCCCCAGTTGCGGCAACACGTGGATGCGGCGTTGAACCGATACCACACCTACAAGGCCACGCCGGCACTGGCGAAGGTGCAGCAGAAGGTGGAGCCACCCAAGGTCACGGCGCCATCGCTGGCCTCGGGCCTCATGGCGCGATTGCGCGCCATCTCCCGGCTGGGCGCACGCTAGGCGACGCTGGCGCACGGGGTGCGGACGTCGCTTGATCTGGGTCAAGCGTCCCGCCAGGCGGCGGAGGTAGCATTCACGGCGCGATGGTCCTTCGCCGTACCGGCGACCGACGGACCGTCGGGAAAGCCGGATCCCCCATGACAGCCGCGGCCGCAACGGGCGCAAGCCTTTCCAAGGCGATGACCTCGCCATGCTTTCATTGCGGCCTTCCGGTAACGGAGGCGGGGCGGTATACAGCCGTGGTGGAGGGCGCAGCACGGGAACTGTGCTGCGCGGGTTGCCAGGCCGTGACCGAAACCATTTCCGGCAGCGGGCTGGAGGCCTTCTACCGTGATCGTGCACGGCTGTCGGGGCAGGCGGCCACCGACTCCCCCCGCGCGGCGCTGGATCTCTATGATCGGCCCGAAATCCAGCAGGACTTCGTGGAACCGCTGCCCGACGGGACTCTAGCCGCCACGCTGATGCTCGAAGGCATCCGTTGCGCCGCATGCATCTGGCTGAACGAGCAGCACCTCATGCGCCAGCCTGGCGTTCGCTCGATCGAGGTGAACTACGTGTCGCGCCGAGCGCGACTCGTCTGGGATCCGGCCGTGGCTCGCCTCTCGGGCCTGCTGGGAGCCTTCGAAGCGATCGGCTATCGGGCCTGGCCCGACGACAAGGCAGCCCGTGAAGCCGTCGAGCGACGCGAGCGGCGCGACGCGCTGTGGCGCCTGTTCGTGGCCGCCTTCGGCATGATGCAGGTCATGATGTATGCGTATCCTGCGTACATCGCCGCTGACGGCGACATCACGCCGGACATCGCGCAGTTGCTTCGGCTCGCGAGCCTCATACTCACCACGCCGGTCGTGCTGTACTCGGCCGCGCCGTTCTTCCGTGGTGCCTTGCGCGATCTGCGCCTGCGACGCCTGGGCATGGACGTCCCGGTCGCTCTGGGGATCGCCGCAGGATTCATCGGCAGTTGCTGGAGCACCCTGAGCGGCGGCACGGAAGTCTATTTCGATTCGGTGACGATGTTCGTGTTCTTCCTGCTGTGCGCCCGCTTTCTCGAGCATGCCGCGCGCGACCGTGCCGCGATGGCGCTGCGGCATCTGTCGCATGCCCAGCCGGTCCAGGCGAAGCGACTGGTGGCCGACGCCGCGGGTGCCATCGAGCTGATCCCGGCGGCGGCGCTGCGCGCCGGTGATCGTGTCCTGGTGAGTCCCGGGGAAGCATTTCCTGCCGACGGGCGAGTGGAATCCGGCGACACCCGCGTCGACGAAACGCTGCTGACGGGCGAGAGCATTCCCGTCGCGCGCCGGACCGGTGACGAGGTGACCGGTGCCGCCATCAATCTCGAGAACCCCGTGGTGGTCCGCGTGACCCGGGTGGGCGGACAGACGCGTCTCGCCGCCATCGTCCGTCTCGTGGAGCGCGCGCAGACCTTCCGGCCGGCGCTCGTGTCGACGGCCGATCGCGTTGCATCGTGGTTCGTGGCATTCGTCCTGGTCGTGGCCGCAGTCACGGCGATCGCGTGGGCGCTCATCGATCCGGCGCGGGCATTGCCGATCGCGATGGCAGTCCTGGTCGTGACCTGCCCGTGCGCGCTGTCGCTGGCCACACCGGCAGCGCTGGCCGTGGCCTCGGGTGCCTTCGCTCGCCGTGGGCTGGTGATCGCACGTGGCAGTGCCATCGAAACACTCGCGAGCGCGACCCACGTCGTCTTCGACAAGACCGGAACGCTGACGGAAGGTCGACTGGATCTCGTCGAGGTGGTGGCCGTGCGCGATGCAGACGAAGGCACGTGCCGGCGGTTGGCTGCGATCCTCGAGCGCGGCGCGGCGCATCCGCTCGCCGTGGCACTTGCCGCCAGCGCTCCAGGCGAGGCCGATGCGTCGGCCGTCAGCCACGTGGCCGGCGCCGGCATCGAGGGCACGGTGGAGGGACGACGTCTTCGCATCGGCAGTCGGACCTTCGTAGCCTCGTGGTGCGCCATGCCGCAGGGGACCGCCCAGGGGCAAGGCACCCACACGGAAGTGTGGCTCGCGGATTCGGGCGGCCCCCTGGCCGTGTTCCGCTTTGCCGACCGTGTTCGCGCCGACGCGCTCGCGGTCGTGGAGCGGCTGCGTACTGCGGGACTGACGGTGCTGCTCGCCAGCGGTGATCACGCCGGGCCGGTCGCCGATGTCGCCCGTCGGGTCGGCATCGAAGACTGGCGCGCATCGCTGAGCCCGGAGGACAAGCATGCCCTGGTGGCGGATCTTCAGCGCAAGGGGGCACGGGTCGTCATGGTGGGCGACGGCATCAACGACGCGCCGGTGCTCGCGCAGGCGGACTGTGCCGTGGCCATGGGCGGCGGCGCCGTGCTCGCACAGTCCACCGCGGACATCGTCATCGTGTCCGGCAGGCTCGGAGCGCTGGCGGACGCCGTCACGATCGCCTGCCGGACGCTGCGGGTGATTCGCCAGAACGTCGCCTGGGCATTCGCCTACAACGCGCTGTCGATTCCGCTCGCGGCCTTCGGCTTCATCGCGCCGTGGGTCGCGGCCCTGGGCATGTCCGCGAGTTCGCTGCTGGTGGTGGCGAATGCGCTGCGGTTGACTCGATCCGGCCCGACGACAGCGCGACTCGCCCCTCGTACGGGCGCCGCCGCGGCGACTGCGTGAAACGCATGGATATCCTCTTCCTGCTCATCCCCCTGAGCGTCGTGCTGGTATTCCTGATCGGCGCCGTGTTCTGGTGGTCGGTCCACAACGGCCAGTTCGACGATCTCGAAGGGCCGGGGCATCGCGTACTGCAGGACGACGACACGGTCCTTCGCGACGACGAACCGGTGTGACGGTCGGGCGGCTTCCACGCGTTTGATCTGCGTCAATCCGGCGCGGGAAACCGATTGCTACGATGCAGCATCGGTTCAGGGGGATCATCGATGCAAAGGCAAACCACCTACAACTACGGCGTGGTGCGGCAGTTCGCGATCATGACCGTCGTCTGGGGCATCGTCGGCATGCTCGTGGGCGTCGTGCTCGCGGCGCAGTTGCTGTGGCCCGACCTCACGTTCGGCATCTCGTGGTTGTCCTACGGCCGGTTGCGGCCGCTACACACAAATGCGGTGATCTTCGCGTTCGGCGGATGCGCGCTGTTCGCGACTTCGTACTATGTGGTGCAGCGAACGTGCCATGCCCGTCTGTTCGGGGACAAGCTCGCGGCCTTCACGTTCTGGGGCTGGCAGGCGGTGATCGTGCTCGCCGCGGTGACCCTGCCGCTGGGCTACACCAGCGGCAAGGAGTACGCCGAACTCGAGTGGCCCATCGACGTACTGATCACGCTGGTCTGGGTCTCCTACGCGGTCGTCTTCTTCGGCACGATCGTGAAGCGCAAGGTGGCGCACATCTACGTCGCCAACTGGTTCTTCGGCGGCTTCATCCTGACGGTGGCGCTGCTGCATCTCGTGAACAGCGCCGAGATCCCGGTCACGTTCTGGAAGTCCTACTCCGCCTACTCGGGGACGCAGGACGCGATGGTGCAGTGGTGGTACGGCCACAACGCGGTGGGATTCTTCCTCACCGCGGGCTTCCTCGGGATGATGTACTACTTCGTGCCGAAGCAGGCGGGGCGGCCGGTGTACTCGTACCGCCTGTCGGTGGTGCATTTCTGGGCGCTGATCTTCACCTACATGTGGGCCGGCCCGCATCACCTGCACTACACGGCGCTGCCCGACTGGGCGCAGTCGATCGGCATGGTGTTCTCGCTGATCCTGCTGGCACCTTCGTGGGGCGGAATGATTAACGGCATCATGACGCTCTCGGGTGCGTGGCATAAACTGCGCACCGATCCGATCCTCAAGTTCCTGATCACGTCGCTCTCGTTCTACGGCATGTCCACGTTCGAGGGGCCGATGATGTCGATCAAGACCGTCAATTCGCTCTCGCACTACACGGACTGGACCATCGGCCACGTGCATTCGGGCGCGCTCGGCTGGGTCGCGATGATCTCCATCGGCAGCCTCTACTACCTGATTCCCAGGCTGTTCGGCCGCGAGGAGATGTACAGCGTGAAGCTGATCACGGCGCACTTCTGGGTCGCCACCATCGGCGTCGTCCTGTACATCGCGGCCATGTGGATCGCGGGCGTCATGCAGGGCCTGATGTGGCGGGCGGTCAACGCCGACGGGACGCTCACGTACACCTTCGTCGAGAGCGTCAAGGCCACCGCGCCGTTCTATGCGATCCGGCTGCTGGGCGGCGTGCTGTTCCTGGGCGGAATGTTCATCATGGCCTGGAACACGTGGAAGACCGTGGTCGGCGCGAAGGCCTTCGACGCACCGATCCTGCAACCGGCCGGCGCGCACTGAAGAGGCGGGGACGAGGAACATGAGCTTCAATCACGAATTCGTCGAAAAGAACATCGTCTGGATGGTGGTGCTGGTCATCCTCACCGTGAGCGTGGGTGGACTGGTGGAGATCGTGCCGCTGTTCTTCCAGCGCTCGACCACGGAACCGGTGGCCGGCGTCAAACCCTACTCGCCGTTGCGTCTCGCCGGCCGCGATATCTACATCCGCGAAGGCTGCTACAACTGCCACTCGCAGATGATCCGCCCGTTCCGCGCCGAGACCGAGCGCTACGGCCACTACTCGGTGGCGGGCGAGTACGTCTACGACCATCCGTTCCAGTGGGGCAGCAAGCGCACCGGTCCCGACCTGCATCGCGTCGGCGGTCGCTATAGCGACGAATGGCACCGGCTTCACTTCAACAATCCGCGCGACGTCGTGCCGGAATCGAACATGCCCGCCTACCCGTGGCTCGCCGAGGCACCCGCGGACGCGGGCACCATCCAGGCCAAGATGAAGGCACTGCGCGTGGTCGGTGTGCCGTACACGGACGAGGAGATCGCCGGAGCGAAGGAAGAACTCGCCAACCGGACCGAGCAGGACGCGCTCATCGCCTATCTGCAAGGCATGGGCACCGCGCTCAAGAACGTGAGGTAACGAGCCATGGACCTCTCGATCGACGACGTGAGAGCCGGCATCACCGCGGTCTCGTTCGTGATCTTCCTCGCCATCGTGTGGTGGGCGTGGAGCGGACGGCGCAAGCAGCAGTTCGAAGAGGCGGCGCGCCTCGTGCTCGACGACGAACCCCAGCCGGCAAGATCCAACGGACAGGAAACATGAGCGATTTCACCAGCGATTTCTGGAGCGTATACGTGGCTGTCATCACGGTCGCGAGCATCCTGGCCTGCGGCGTCTTCCTGAAGATGCTGTCCGGCAAGCGCGTGGCCGGCAGCGCGGTCGAGACCATGGGCCACGTCTGGGACGGGGACCTCGAGGAATTCAACAATCCGCTGCCCCGGTGGTGGATGTGGCTGTTCTACATCACGGTCGTCTTCGCGATCGTGTACCTCGTGCTGTACCCGGGCCTGGGCAGCTACGCCGGCATGTACAAGTGGACCTCGCTCGGCCAGTGGGACAACGAACAGAAGCGGGCTGCCGACCGCTTCGGTCCGATCTTCGACAAGTATGCGGCCATGGACCTGCAGCAAGTGGCTGCCGACCCGGCGGCACGCGAGATCGGCCAGCGCCTGTATCTGAACTACTGCTCGCAGTGTCATGCCTCGGACGCGCAGGGCAGCCGCGGCTTCCCCAACCTCACCGACCGCGACTGGCTCTACGGCGGCGAGCCGCAGACCATCAAGACCACGATCCTCGAGGGCCGCAACGGCATGATGCCCGCGCTCGGCGCCTCGATCGGGCAGGAAGGGACGAAGGACGTTGCGCACTACGTGTTGTCCCTGTCGGGCCTGACCTACGATTCGCTGCGCGCCACCAAGGGCAAGGAGATCTTCGGCCAGACCTGTGCCGCCTGCCATGGCGCGGAGGCCAAGGGCAACCCGGCGCTCGGTGCGCCCAATCTCACGGACCGCACGTGGCTGTACGGCGCGGGCGAGACGACGATCATCGAAACCGTCACCAAGGGCCGCAACGGACACATGCCCGCGTGGAAGGACTTTCTGGGGGAGGCGAAGGTGCACGTGCTCGCGGCCTACGTGTGGAGCCTCTCGAACCAGTCGGGATCCCAGTGACATGTTGTAGAAGGGCGGGGGAGGCAGCACCGGCATGGATGCCCGGGTGAGAGGCATGGACAAGGCCGTGGTGACGGCGGCGGAGACCGTGGAGCAGTCGCTCTACGAGATCCGCCGCAAGATCTATCCGCGTGCGGTGACGGGCAGCTTCGCCACCATGCGCTGGGTGCTGGTGTTCCTGACACAGGCCGTGTTCTACGGCCTCGCCTGGCTCCAGTGGAACGACCGGCAGGCCGTTCTGTTCGATATCGCGTCGCGCAAGTTCTATGTCTTCGGCCTCGTGCTCTGGCCGCAGGACATCGTGTACCTCACGGTGCTGCTGATCATTTCGGCGTACTCGCTGTTCCTGTTCACCGCAGTCGCGGGACGGTTGTGGTGCGGCTACGCCTGTCCGCAGACGGTCTACACGGAGATCTTCCTGTGGATCGAGCGCAAGGTGGAAGGCGATCGGATGGCACGCATGAAGCTCGACCGCGAGGCGACCGGTGCTCGCAAGGTCCGACTGAAGGCCACCAAGCACGGACTCTGGATTGCGCTTTCCCTTTGGACCGGCTTCACCTTCGTGGGCTACTTCACACCGATCCGGGAGCTGTTCGGCCACGTGATCGCGTTGTCCACGGGCCCTTGGGAAACCTTCTGGATGCTCTTCTACGGCTTCGCGACCTACGGCAACGCCGGGTGGATGCGCGAGCAGGTGTGCAAGTACATGTGTCCGTACGCACGCTTCCAGGGCGTGATGTTCGATCCGGACACGCTCGTGATCACCTACGATCGCGAGCGCGGCGAGCCCCGGGGCGGGCGCTCGAGGAGCAAGGACGCGAAGGCGACCGGTCTCGGCGACTGCGTGGATTGCGGCATCTGCGTGCAGGTGTGTCCCACGGGCATCGACATCCGCAACGGCCTGCAGTACGAGTGCATCGGCTGCGCGGCCTGCATCGACGGCTGCGACCAGGTGATGGACAAGATGGGCTATGCGCGCGGCCTCATCCGGTATTCGACCGAGAACGCCGTGAAGCTGCACGAAGACAAGGCCGGCATCATCCGCCGGGCGTTCCGGCCTCGCGTGCTCGTCTATGCGGGCATTCTGGGTCTGATCGTCGTGGTCGCCGCCGTCATGCTCTGGCGGCGCGAGCCGGTGAAGGTGGACGTGATCCGCGATCGCGTCCCGATGGCAGCGGACAGCGGCGATGGCACGCTGCAGAACGTCTATCGACTGCAGATCATGAACACCGACGAGACTCGCCGCAGCTTCACCATCTCGGCAAGCGGCCTGGAGGGCCTGGAACTCACGACCCGCGAAAATCCCGTCGAGCTGAACGGGGCGTCGTCGCAGATGGTGCCGGTGCGCGTCAAGGCGAAGGTCGCGGCGCAGGCGCACGGTTCCCTGCCGATCGAATTCAGGATCGAAGGTCGACCGGCCAATGACTCTGGAGCGGCGCCGGTGGTGATCGTGGAGCGCTCGCGCTTCATCGTGCCATGATCGAGGGCTCTCGGAAGAGGACGAGATGATGAATGCAGGCAGCAAGGAGAATGTCATACCCTGGTACCGGGAGCCATGGCCATGGCTGCTGATGTCCGGCCCCGCCATCGTCGTCGTGGCAGGGTTCGTCACTGCGTGGCTCGCCGTGGTCCATGAGGACGCGCTGGTGGCCGACGACTACTACAAGCAGGGACTCGCGATCAATCGGACACTCGCCAAGCAGGAGGCGGCGGCGCGATTCGGAATCGTGGCCGATCTCCAGTTCTCGGACCATGGCAATGCCATCCGGGCGATGGTAACCGGTGGTGCGGCGACGCCGACGAGCCTTGCGCTGCGCCTTGCACATGCGACGCGTGCCGATCTCGACCAGTCGATCGTGCTGGAGCGGGTCGAAGGCGGCTGGTACGAAGCGAAGCTCCATCCCATCGACGCGGGCGCGTGGACGCTGCTGCTCGAGGACCCGGCGAACGGCTGGCGTGTAACCGGTTCGTGGCATCCGGCGGCACAACGCGCAGTCCGGCTGGAGCCGGCCGCTCGCTGAGCGGCCGAGGCATCATGAACGCGCGACGCCTGATCCACATCCTCTGGCCGGCTTTCATCGTCGGTGGTGCGGTCAACGTCGTGTTCTTCACGGTGTTCGATCCGCTCGATCTCACCTTGTTCGGCCGGCAGTTGAGCGGCAGCCGGCTGGCGGTGTACACCGTGGGCTTCTTCTGCTTCTGGGTGATGGCAGCGGCATCCAGCGCACTGACCTGTTTCTTCCAGCGCTCGGCCGTGGAAATCAACCAATGTCCGCTCGAGCCTGACGCTCGGCCTCCCGGCTGTCCCAAGCGCGAGGATCCGCAGGCGAACTGCGGCTGAAGTTCGCCGCACGTTCGCGGCAGGCAGCGCGCCGTATGTGACCCACGTCACTGAGCGCTTCGGTAGCGGAGCGCAGGATCCATCGCGTATTCGACCGCACGGTTGACGAGGGTCAACCAGCGGCCCGCGCCGCGGCAGCAGAGTCGGCGTCGAACGAAGGACTGCAAGGATCGAAGAGCCATGGATGTCACACGTCGGAGCGTGCTGCCGAAGGCATTGGCCTTTGCGTTTGTGGTGACCCGCGCGGTCGGGGCCGAAGTGCCGCTCGAAACGGCGGTGGTGCAGTACCGCGAGGTCGATGTCACCTATGCCGCCGAAGCCGTGGTGGAAGCCACTCGGCAATCGACGGTTGCGGCGCAAGTGACGGGCCGGATCGTCGAACTGCGGTTCGACGTGGGCGACTACGTCGAAAAGGGCCAGGTGATCGCCCGTATCGACCAGACCGAAGCGAGCCAGGTGCTCGCCGGGAGCCGGGCACAGGTCGCGCAGGCACAAGCGGCGTTCGACAACGCGCGCGCCGAGCTGGAACGCACGCGCGATCTCGCGCGGCAGAAGTTCGTCAGCCAGGCGGCCCTGGACAAGGCGGAGGCAGCCTTTCGCGTTGCCGAAGCGCAGCTGGAAACGGCACGGGCGGGCGCCGGGCAGGCGGCGACGTCGAAGGGCTATACAACTGTCGTCGCACCCTACAGCGGCGTGGTGTCGGCCCGACACGTGGAGGTCGGCGAGATGGCGGCGCCGGGCAAGGCGTTGCTGACCGGATTCGATCCGACCGATCTACGCGCGGTTGCCACGGTGCCTCAGTACCGGGTCGCAGACGTGAAATCGACGGCGAAGGCGATGGTGGAGATTCCGTCGATCGGCAAATGGATCCGGGCGACCGCCGTGACGGTACTGCCGTCGGCGGACGCGCAGACCCACTCCACGCGGGTGCGCCTGGACCTGCCGCGCGACGTGCGCGACGTGTATCCCGGCGTGTTCGCTCGGGCGCATTTCTCGACGGGCCGGGCACGGAAGCTGGTCGTGCCCGGCGCCGCCGTGATCCATCGCAGCGAGGTCACGGGTGCTTACCTCGTGGACGGCCAGGGGCGCGTGGTGTTCCGACAGTTGCGCCTGGGCGATGCCGCCGGCGACCAGGGAATCGAAGTGCTGGCCGGGCTCGCCCCCGGTGAAAGAGTCGCGCTCGATCCGGTGCGAGCCGGCATGCAGGCGGCGCGGCAACGAACGAAATGACGTTCTTTCTACTGGAGGGGTGAGGACCATGGCGCACATCGTGATCATCGGAGCGGGCATCGGCGGCATGCCGATGGCGTACGAAATGAAGGCGCTCGCGCGGGCGGGTGACCGCGTGACGGTGTTGTCGAATACGCCCACGTTCCATTTCGTGCCGTCGAACCCCTGGGTGGCCGTGAACTGGCGCAAGCGCGCCGACATCGAGTTTCCGGCGGCGGAATACCTCGCGCGGAAGGGCATCGAGTTTTCCTCCGCCGGCGCGAAACGCGTGCACCCGGAGCGCAATCAGGTGGAGCTGGGCGATGGTGGCATGCTCGACTACGACTTCCTGGTCATCGCCACGGGGCCTCGACTTGCCTTCGAGGAAGTGGAGGGCCTCGGCCCGTCGGGCCATACGCAATCCATCTGCCATGTGGACCACGCCGAGAGCGCAGCGCGTGCCTGGGCGACGTTCCTGGACCAGCCAGGCCCGGTGGTGGTGGGCGCGGTGCAGGGAGCCTCCTGCTATGGCCCAGCGTACGAGTTCGCGTTCATCATGGAGACCGACCTGCGACGCCGGAAGATCCGCGACCGCGTGCCCATCACCTTCGTCACGGCCGAGCCCTACATCGGCCATCTCGGGCTCGGCGGGGTCGGTGACTCCAAGACCCTGCTCGAGTCGGCCATGCGCGAGCGCAACATCAAGTGGATCTGCAACGCCAAGACCACGAAGGTCGAGGACGGCCGGATGCACGTGACGGAATACGACGAGCTCGGCAAGGAGAAGCGCACGCACGAGTTGCCGTTCGCATACTCGATGATGCTGCCGGCGTTCAAGGGCGTGGATGCGGTGATCGGCGTCGAGGGCCTGACCAACCCGCGCGGCTTCGTCCTGATCGACGAGCACCAGCGCAATCCGAAGTTTCCCAACGTCTACGCAGTCGGTGTCTGCGTGGCCATTCCGCCGGTCGAACAAACCCCCGTACCCACGGGCGCACCCAAGACCGGCTACATGATCGAATCCATGGTCACGGCCGCGGCCCACAACATCCGCGCGGAGCTCGACGGCAGGGTGCCGGACGAGAAGGCGACGTGGAACGCGCTGTGCCTCGCGGACTTCGGGGACACGGGCGTCGCCTTCGTGGCCCTGCCGCAGATCCCGCCGCGCAACGTGAACTGGTTCTCCGAAGGCAAGTGGGTGCATCTCGCCAAGGTCGCCTTCGAGAAGTACTTCATCCGGAAGATGAAGAAGGGGACATCCGAGCCGCTGTACGAGAAGCTCGTGCTGCACGCGCTCGGCATCCGGAAACTGAAGACCTGACATGTCAACTGCCATGATCGGGCAGCGCCCAGCGCCGCTGGGGCGCACAGCCCCCCGGCGCATCTCGGGCGGTGGGTGAATCCATGGGCATTTCCGGCCGCATCGCGCGGTTCTTCCTCGATTCGCGGCTCACCCCTCTGATCGCCCTGGTGGCGCTGCTTCTGGGCCTGTTCGCCGTGGTGGTGACGCCCCGGGAGGAGGAGCCGCAGATCGACGTGACGATGGCCAACGTCTTCATCCCGTTCCCGGGTGCCTCTGCGCTGGACGTCGAGAACCTCGTGGCGACGCCGGCGGAGCAGGTGCTCTCACGCATCGCGGGGATCGAACACGTGTACTCGGTGTCGCGGCCGGGCATGGCGGTACTGACCGTTCAGTACGAAGTGGGCGAAGACGCCACCGCGGCCCTGGTGCGGTTGTACGACACGCTGGACTCCCATCGCGACTGGATCTCGCCCCAGCTCGGCGTCGGCGTGCCGGTGGTGAAGCCGAAGGGCATCGACGACGTGCCGATCGTCACCCTGACGCTGTGGACCGCCGATCCGCTGCGCGGCGCCTTCGAACTCGAACGCGTTGCCCACGCGATGGAAGTGGAACTGAAGGGCGTTCCCGGCACCCGTGACGTCGTCACGATCGGCGGCCCGGGCCACGTCGTGCGAGTCCTGATGGAGGCGGACCGGTTGAACGCCTATCGGATCACGCCGCAGGACGTACGCGACGCGCTGCTCCTGTCCAATGCCTCGCAGCCCGCCGGCACGCTGGTGAAGGACAATCGGGAAGTTCTGGTGCAGACCGGAACGTGGTACGCGAGCGCCTCGGATGTGAAACAGGTGGTCGTCGGCATACAGGCGGGGCGGCCGGTGTTCCTGTCCGACGTGGCCCGGGTCGAGGACGGGCCGGATCTGCCGGCGCGCTACGCCTGGTTCGGTCCCGGACCGGCGGCGGCGGATGCCAGCGCGATCGGCGGTGAGCATCCGGCGGTGACGATCGCGGTTTCGAAAAAGCCGGGAGAGAACGCCGTGCAGGTGGCCGAACGGGTGATCGCACGCGCCGAAGCCCTGAAGGGACAGATCGTGCCCGACGGCGTGCGCGTGTCCGTCACCCGCAACTACGGCGCGACGGCGAACGACAAGGCGATGAAGCTGATCCAGAAGCTCGTGTTCGCGACCCTCTCCGTCGTGGCGCTGGTCTGGCTCACCCTCGGTCGCCGGGAAGCGCTCATCGTCGGCATTGCGGTGTCGCTCACCCTGGCGGCCACCTTGTTCGCGTCCTGGGCCTGGGGCTTCACGCTCAATCGCGTGTCGCTGTTCGCGCTGATCTTCTCGATCGGGATCCTGGTGGACGACGCGATCGTGGTGGTCGAGAACATCCACCGCCGGGGCGGGATGACCGACGCGCCACTGGGTGAGGTCATTCCGGCCGCGGTCGACGAGGTCGGCGGCCCGACGATCCTGGCCACGTTCACGGTCATCGCGGCACTCCTGCCCATGGCCTTCGTTACCGGATTGATGGGACCGTACATGAGTCCGATCCCCATCAATGCCAGTCTCGGGATGGCGATCTCGCTCGCCATCGCGTTCGTCGTGACGCCATGGCTCGCGCTCAAGCTGCTGCGTCGCGGTCATCATCCCGCCGGCGCAAGCGCGGAAGGTCGGCTCGAGCGCTGGTTCGGCCGCATGCGGATCTTTCTGCAGCGGGAGGAAGGGCGACGCAGCCGCCTGAAACTGTTCATCGGTGTCGGCGCCGCCATCGTGCTCGCGGTCGGGCTCGTGGCGGTGAAACTGGTGATCCTCAAGATGCTGCCGTTCGACAACAAGTCGGAGTTCCAGGTGGTGGTCGACATGCCGGCCGGGACACCGCTGGAACGCACGGCGAGCGTATTGCGCGAAATGGCGGCAGAAATCGCAGTCGTGCCGGAAGTGCAGGACTACCAGGCCTACGCGGGCGCGGCGAGCCCGATCAACTTCAACGGACTGGTGCGGCAGTACTACCTGCGCGACCTTGCCTCCCAGGGTGACATCCAGGTCAATCTGGCCGACAAGCATCGGCGCAGTCGCAAGTCGCACGAAATCGCGCAGTCGGTACGACCGGCGTTGGAGAAGATCGCCGCGACCCATGGAGCGGAGGTCAAGGTGGTGGAGGTACCACCAGGACCACCGGTACTGTCGCCGATCGTCGCCGAGATCTACGGCCCCGACCATGCCGGGCAGATGGCCCTCGCGAAAAAGGTGCGCGGGGCCTTCGCCACCACGCCCGACATCGTCGCCATCGATGACAGCGTCGATGACAGTGCGCCGAAGCTCGTGGTGCGCGTGCTCCAGAGCAAGGCCGCCCTGGCGGGTGTCGCTGCCAAGGACATCGTCGAGACGATGCGCCTCGGGCTCGCCGGTGAAAACGTGACGCCGATCCACGGGACAGGCGCGAAGTACGAAGTGCCGGTACGCATCACGCTGCCGCCGGAGCGCCAGGACGCCCTGGACGAACTGCTGAAACTGACCGTTCGCAGCCGTGAAGGTGTCCTGGTACCGCTGTCGGAGGTCACAGAGGTCGTGCCGGCGCGGCGTGACCAGACGATCTACCACAAGGATCTGCTGCCGGTGGTCTACGTGCTGGGCGACATGGGAGGAGCGCTCGACAGTCCACTCTATGGCATGTTCGGCATTCGCTCCCGGTTCGCGACCCTCGATGGCGCGCCGGTGGAGCACTTCATCGCACCGCCCGAGGATCGCTGGAGCGGTTACAGCCTGAAGTGGGACGGCGAATGGCAGATCACCTACGAGACCTTCCGCGACATGGGGCTCGCCTATGCGGTCGGCCTTGTGCTGATCTACCTCCTGGTCGTCGCCCAGTTCGGCTCGTATCTCGTTCCGCTCATCATCATGGCGCCCATCCCGCTCACGATCATCGGGGTGATGCCCGGGCACGCGCTGCTCGGGGCACAGTTCACGGCCACCTCGATGATCGGCATGATCGCCCTGGCCGGCATCATCGTGCGCAATTCGATCCTGCTGGTGGACTTCATCGAACTCCAGGTGGGCGAGGGCGTCGCGCTGGAACGAGCGGTCGTCCATGCGGCCGCCGCGCGCGCCAAGCCCATCGTCCTGACCGGCCTGGCGGCGATGCTCGGAGCGCTGTTCATCCTGGATGATCCCATCTTCAACGGGCTCGCCATCTCGTTGCTGTTCGGCATCCTCGTATCGACCCTCCTGACGCTGGTGGTCATTCCGGTCCTCTACTACGCGGCGATGTTCAGGAAAGTTCCGTGACCCCGGTCACATTCACGGCGCGACCGTTCTCCTATGGTGATCGGGTGGCGCCCGTCGGGCGCGATCGATAACCGAGAAGGAACAGAGCCATGACCGTCAATCGCATCGTCCGCATCGTCGCGGGTTTCTTCGTGCTGGTATCGCTGGCGCTGGGCGCACAGGCGAGTCCGCTCTACGTGAGCAGCTACTGGCTGTGGTTCACGGCGTTCGTGGGCGCAAACCTGTTCCAGAGCGGCTTCACCACGTTCTGTCCGCTCGACAGCATCCTGAAGCGCCTCGGCGTGCGCGAAGTCGAAGCCTGCGGTTGAACGCCGGCGGCGGGTTGGTCAGCAGGGACGCTGGCCGACCAGTTGCCTCAGGCGGGGAATGTCGATGATGCGTACGTGCTTCTGTTGCACGCTGATCATCCCGTCGCCCTGGAACTTCGAGAAGACGCGGCTCACCGTCTCCAGTTTCAGACCGAGATAGCTGCCGATTTCCTCGCGCGTCATGCGCAGGTAGAACTCGGAGGGCGAGTAGCCGCGCGCCGTGAAGCGTTGCGACAGGTTGACCAGGAAGGCGGCGAGGCGCTCTTCGGCGCGCATGCTGCCCAGCAGCATCATGACACCGTGGTCGCGGACGATCTCGCGGCTCATGACCTTGTGGAAATGGTGCTGCAGGCTGTGCAGTTCGCGCGAAAATTCCTCGAGACGCGAGAACGGAATCACGCACACCTCGCTGTCCTCGAGGGCGACCGCGTCGCACGTGTGCTTCTCCGTGCCGATCCCGTCCATGCCCAGCAGCTCGCCGGCCATGGAGAAGCCGGTCACCTGGTCGCGTCCGTCCGCGAGCAACACCGTGGTCTTGAAGAACCCCGCGCGGACGGCGTACAGCGCGTCGAAGGGTTCGCCCGCACGGTAGATGTGCGTGCCCTTGCGGAACGAGCGCCGCAGTGAGACGAGACTGTCGATCTTGCCGAGCTCCTCTCCCGTGAGCCCGATGGGGAGGCAAAGCTCCTTCAAACCGCAGGTGGAACAGGCCACCCTGAGCTTGTCGATGGGAACGGTCTGGATGGCGATCGGAGCCGACATGAGCCTCTCCTGATTCATTGGATGAGGTCGGGTCCCCGGCGATTGATCCATGTCAACGTGTCCGCCGGAGGCGGCGACTATGCTTCGACGCGAGCCTCGAAGCATCGGGAGTGATGGTTGCATGGTAACCCAGAGTCCGCTTGTGATCGATCCGGAGCTGCTCCGGCGCTACGATCGGAACGGGCCGCGCTATACGTCGTATCCGACGGCGGATCGTTTCGTCGAGGCGTTCGACGAATCCGCGTACCGAGGGAGGCTGCGGAACCGGGATCTCGGGGGCATCACTCGCGCGCTCTCCTTGTACGTGCACGTCCCGTTCTGCAGCAACATCTGCTTCTACTGCGGCTGCAACAAGATCATCACTCGCGATCACGGCCGTTCCGCCAAATACCTGCGCTACCTCGCCAAGGAAGCAGCACTCGTCGCAGGAGACATCGCCGGCGAGCGGCGGGTATCCCAGCTGCATGTCGGCGGCGGTACCCCGACGTTTCTCGCTCCGCCGGAGTTGCGCACGCTGATGGAGATCGTCGGTCGCCACTTTGCCTTCGGGCAGGACGGCGAGTATTCCATCGAGGTCGACCCGCGCAGCGTCGAACCGGGCACCGTGACGTTGTTGCGGCAGCTGGGATTCAACCGCCTGAGCATCGGCGTGGAGGATTTCGATCCGGCGGTGCAACAGGCCGTCAATCGAATCCAGGACGAGGCGCTCACCCGTGCCGCGGTCACCGAGGCTCGCCACGCCGGCTTTCCCTCGGTCAATCTCGATCTGATCTATGGTTTGCCCCGGCAGAACGTGGTCGGGTTCAACCGGACGCTCGAGAAGGTGATCGACATCGATCCCGATCGCATCGCGCTCTACGGCTACGCGCACCTGCCGCACGTGTTCAAGCCGCAGCGGCGGATCGCGGAAGCCGACCTGCCCAGCGCCGAGGCACGGCTGGACATGATGATGCTGGCCATCCGGCGCCTGTCCGACGCCGGGTTCGCATACATCGGCATGGACCACTTCGCGAAGCCCGACGACGAGCTCGCGGTCGCCCAGCGGCAGGGGCGCCTGCATCGCAACTTCCAGGGCTACTCGACCCACGCGGAGTGCGACCTCGTGGCGCTCGGCGTGACCGCCATCGGCAACATCGGTCCGAGCTACGTCCAGAACCAGCGCTCCCTGGAGGAATACTACGGGCGCCTCGATGCCGGGATGCTCCCGGTCTTGCGCGGGATCGAACTCTCCGCCGATGACCTGCTGCGTCGGGCGCTGATCCAGTCGCTGATGTGTCATGGCGCCGTGTCCATCGAGTCGCTGGAGATCGCCCACCTGGTGGATTTCGAAACCCACTTCGCCGAGGAACTGGAGGAACTCGGCACCTTCGTCGCCGACGGACTGGTGGAGATCGACGACGAGTGGCTCACCGTGACTTCCCGCGGCCGCCTGCTCGTGCGTACCATCTGCATGGTCTTCGACCGGTACCTGCGCACCCAGCGCAAGACCGCGGACTATTCCAGGGTGATCTAGTGACCGGTTCCATCGAACTGCTCGGCGCTCTGGCATCCGGTGCGTTCCTGGTCGGCCTGCTCGGGGGCGTCCATTGCGTCGGAATGTGTGGCGGGATCGCCATGTCCCTGTCCGGGGCCGGATCCGCGAGCCTCCCGGCCTGGCAGCTCCATGCCGGCTACAACCTCGGAAGGATTGCGAGCTATTCCCTGGCCGGTGCCATCGCGGGTGCCGTGGGCGGAAGCGGGATGCTGTTGCGTGAGGTGCTGCCGGTGCAACTCGCCTTCTACGTGCTCGCAAACGTGCTGCTGGTGGGCCTTGGTCTGTACCTGGGGGGCTGGTCGCACCTGGTGGCCCGGCTCGAGGTCCCGGGGCGGTGGCTCTGGCGCCGGGTTCAGCCCCGGATTGCGCCGCTCCTGCCGGCGGACAGCCTGCCGAAGGCGCTGGCGGTCGGGGCGCTGTGGGGTTGGCTACCTTGCGGGCTCGTCTACAGCCTGTTGGCCACGGCGCTGCTGGCCGGCAGCGCCGCCGGTGGGGCTCTGGTGATGTTCGCCTTCGGCCTCGGCACGCTGCCGAATCTGGTGGCAGCCGGTATGGCCCTGAACCGCCTCCAGACCGTTTTCCGGGCGCGGGTTGTGAGGCAGCTCGCTGGCGTGGGGGTGGCGAGCTTCGGCCTGGTCGGATTGGCCCGGGCGGCGGACCTCGGCGAGCACATCCGGCGCGGGCTGCTCTGTCTGATCTAGAGCGGATCGCCTGCGCCAGGGACCGAAAAAGCGCGATTTCGGCTTGAGCCGGGAGCGCGAAATGGTCTAAAATTCAAAGTTATCCCGGCCCCGGGAGCCCTCGATCGAGTATCCGGTTGGATTCGCGTGTGGGTTGCCAGGTCGGGAAATTCGCACATCCGCCAATCCAATTCCGGCAGAGGTGCCCGGCTCACTCCTGGGAGTGGCCGGGTCTGCGGGAGCCCGCTTCGCAAGAACGGGTCGGGCGGATGGAGGCTCAACCCCCTAGTATCAGGAGAGAAGTCAATGTCCGTGACCATGCGTCAGATGCTGGAGGCCGGTGTGCATTTCGGCCACCAGACGCGGTACTGGAATCCGAAGATGGCGCCGTACATCTTCGGGCACCGCAACAAGATCCACATCATCCATCTGGAAAAGACCCTGGCGATGTACCAGGACGCCATGAAGTACGTGCGTCAACTGGCCGCCAACAAGGGCACCGTCATGTTCGTGGGCACCAAGCGCCAGGCCCGCGACATCGTTCGCGAAGAGGCCGTCCGCGCCGGCTGCCCGTACGTGGATCACCGCTGGCTGGGCGGCATGCTCACCAACTTCAAGACGGTGAAGGGTTCCATCAAGCGCCTGCGCGACATGGAAGCCATGGTCCAGGACGGGTCGATGGAGAAGCTCGTCAAGAAGGAAGCGCTGATGTTCCAGCGCGAGCTCGAGAAGCTCGATCGCAGCCTGGGCGGCATCAAGGACATGAACGGGCTGCCCGACGCGCTGTTCGTGATCGACGTGGGCTACCACAAGATCGCCGTGACCGAAGCCTCCAAGCTCGGCATTCCGGTGGTCGGCGTGGTGGATTCCAACCACTCGCCCGACGGCGTCAACTACGTGATTCCGGGCAACGACGATTCGAGCCGTGCGATTCGCCTCTATGCCCGCGGCGCCGCGGATGCCGTACTGGAAGGTCGCAGCCAGATCGTGCGCGAGATCGTCGGCGGCGACGAGTTCGTCGAAGTCGAGACCACCGAAGAGCAGGCTGCTTCGTGATGTGCGCCCCGGCGTGATGCCGGGGTTCCCGATTCTCAACCCGGCGGCCCGGTCGAGGGCGGCTGCGGAATTCAGGAGCGAACATGGCGGAAATCACCGCGTCCATGGTGAAGGAACTGCGCGAGAAGACCGACGCGCCGATGATGGAATGCAAGAAAGCCCTGACCGAGGCCGGCGGCGACATGGCCAAGGCGGAGGAGATCCTCCGGGTGAAGCTCGGCAACAAGGCGGCCAAGGCTTCCGCACGCGTGGCGGCGGAAGGCATCGTGGGTACCTGGCTCGCCAGTGACGGCAAGCTGGCCAGCCTGGTCGAGGTCAACTGCGAAACCGATTTCGTCGCCAAGAACCCGGATTTCCTGGCGCTGGTCGCCAAGCTGGCGGAACTGGTCGCGGCGAAGAATCCTGCCGACGTGGCTGCGCTGTCCGCGCTGCCCATCGGTGACAAGACGGTGGAGCAGACTCGAACCGAACTCGTGGGCCGCATCGGCGAGAACCTCTCGATCCGGCGATTCGTGCGGATCCAGGCCAAGGGCCGCGTCGCGCAGTACGTGCATGGCGGTGCCAAGATCGGCGTGCTGGTGGACGTGGTGGGCGGCGACGAAGCGCTCGGCAAGGACATCGCGATGCACATCGCCGCGGCCAAGCCGGTGGCGCTGTCCAGGGAGCAGGTTCCCGCGGAACTGATCGAGAAGGAACGCAACATCGCCACGGCCAAGGCGGCGGAGTCGGGCAAGCCCGCCGACATCGCCACCAAGATGGTGGAAGGCAGCGTCCAGAAGTACCTGAAGGAAGTGACGCTGCTCGGGCAGCCCTTCGTCAAAGACGACAAGCAGACGATCGAGCAGCTGCTCAAGGCGAAGGGGGCATCGGTGCCGGCCTTCGCGCTCTACATCGTGGGCGAGGGCATCGAGAAGAAATCCACCGACTTCGCGGCCGAAGTGGCGGCGCAGGCGGCGGCAGCGGCGGCACGCTGAGGCAGCACGACCCGGACCCATGCCCCAGGCCGCCTTCAAGCGCATCCTGCTGAAGCTGTCCGGCGAAGCCCTGATGGGCGAGGACAGCTACGGCATCAACCGCGGCGTGATCGAGCGCATCTGCGCCGAGATCGCCGACGTGGTGAACCTCGGGGTCGAAGTCGGCGTGGTGATCGGTGGGGGCAACATCTTTCGCGGCGTCGCGCCCGGTGCCGCGGGGATGGACCGGGCCACGGCCGACTACATGGGAATGCTGGCGACGGTCATGAACGCACTGGCGCTTCAGGACGCCATGCGCCGCGTCGGCCTGTCCGGCAGGGTGCAGTCGGCGCTCAACATCGAGCAGGTGGCCGAGCCCTACATCCGCGGCAAGGCCATGCGCTACCTGGAAGAGGGCAAGGTGGTCATCTTCGCCGCGGGCACCGGCAACCCGTTCTTCACGACGGATACCGCGGCTGCGCTGCGGGGCATGGAAATGAATGTCGACATCGTCCTGAAGGCCACCAAGGTGGACGGGGTCTACACCGACGATCCGAAGACGCACCCGGACGCCATGCGCTACCAGCACCTGACCTTCGACGAGGCCATCGTCAAGAACCTCAAGGTGATGGACGCCACCGCGCTGACCCTGTGCCGGGACCAGAAACTGCCGATATGCGTGTTCAGCATCTTCAAGCCGGGGGCGCTGAGGCGCGTGGTGATGGGTGAGGACGAAGGCACGCGGGTGCACGCGTGAGCCGAGGAGGGGACGACGCATGATCGCCGACGTGAAGAAGACCACCGAGCAGAAGATGCAGAAGTCGCTCGAGACGCTCAAGACCGACCTCGGCAAGGTTCGCACTGGCCGGGCGCATACCGGGCTGCTCGATCACATCAAGGTGGACTACTACGGCAATCCGACGCCGATCAACCAGGTGGCCAATGTCACCCTGATCGATGCGCGCACCATCGGCGTGTCGCCCTTCGAGAAGAAGTTGGGGCAGGCGATAGAGAAGGCAATCCGTGATTCCGATCTCGGATTGAATCCGTCCTCCATGGGCGACCTCGTGCGCGTGCCGATGCCGGCGCTGACCGAGGAACGCCGCCGCGATCTCATCAAGGTGGTGAAGGGCGAGGCGGAGGATGCGCGCGTGGCCATTCGCAACGTCCGTCGCGAAGGCAACGAGCACCTCAAGAAGCTGCTGAAGGACAAGTCGATCTCGGAAGACGACGAACGCCGCGCCCAGGACGACATCCAGAAGCTGACCGACCGCTACGTCGCCGAGATCGAAAAGGCGCTGGCGGCGAAGGAAGCGGAACTCCTCGCGGTCTGAAGAGTTGAGCAAGAACCCCAGTTCGACGCTCGAGATACCCGCCGTAGGCCTGGTGCCGCGGCACATCGCCATCATCATGGATGGCAACGGACGCTGGGCCAAGCAGCGTTTCCTGCCGCGCGTGGCGGGACACAAGCGCGGCGTCGAGGCGGTCCGCGAAGCGGTGCGTTCCTGCACGCGCCTCGGCGTGGACTACCTGACGATCTTCGCCTTCTCGAGCGAGAACTGGCGCCGTCCGGCCGACGAGGTGAGCTTCCTGATGCAGCTGTTCGTGCGTGCGCTCGAACAGGAAGTGGCACGACTGCACGACAACGGCATCCGCCTCAGGATCGTCGGCGACCTGTCGGCCTTCGAACCCAGGCTCGTGCGGTTGATCGTCGAGGCCGAGAAGCTGACCGCCGACAACAGTGGCCTCACCCTCACGGTTGCGGCCAACTACGGCGGCCGCTGGGACATCCTCCAGGCCATGAACCGCCTGAGTGCCGCGGAGCCGGAGAAGGCAGGCCGCTTCACGGAAAGCGACCTGGCCCCCTGGCTCGCGATGAGCTACGCGCCCGAGCCGGACCTGTTCATCCGCACCGGCGGCGAGCAGCGCATCAGCAATTTCCTGCTGTGGCATCTCGCGTACGCCGAGCTGTATTTCACCGACACCCTGTGGCCTGACTTCAACGATGCCGAACTCGGCAAGGCCATCGAGTCCTATCGCACGCGTGAGCGACGCTTCGGCCGTACCAGCGAGCAGCTGGCGGGCCGGGACGACGCCAAGGCCGCGCTGCTCCGGGTCGCCTCGGACGCCAAAGGCCGTTGAGCCCGCGTTTCGACGCTCATGTTGAGGCAGCGCATCCTGACCGTGGCGGTACTGTTGCCGCTCGCGCTCGGGGCGTTGTTCCTCCTGCCCAATATCGCCTGGTCCGTGCTGATGGCCCTTGTGATCGCGCTCGGCGGCTGGGAATGGGGACGTCTGGCGGGGTGGAACACACCCGGGCGAGCACTGTTCACCGTCCTGATCGGCGGCAGTTGCCTCGTCGTGCTCTGGGTCCTGGGTTCGGACCAGCCGGCGGCGACGAAGGCGCAACTCGAGTTCGCGATCCTCATTGGCGGAATGATCTTCTGGCTCGGCGTGGCGCTGCCCTGGCTCGCCCGGCGCTGGCACCTGCGGGCGCCTTGGCTGCTGGCACTGGCCGGCTGGTGGGCGCTGGTCCCGGCGTGGTTCGCGGCCGCCTATCTGCAGCGCACGCCGGCACTGCTGCTGGCATTCCTGGTGGTCGTCTGGATCGCGGACACGGCAGCCTACTTCGCCGGCCGCCGTTTCGGCCGGAACAAGCTGGCACCCCTGGTGAGTCCCGGAAAGACCTGGGAGGGTGTTGCAGGAGCCTTCCTCGGCGTGATCCTGTATTTCATGATGCTGGGTGCCCTGCGCCTGCCGGTGCTCCCCGATCTGTTGCGATGGCCGGTGCTGGGCGTGTTCCTCGGCATGACGGCCTTGGGCATCGTCGGCGACCTGTTCGAGTCCTGGATGAAACGCGAGGCGGGTGTAAAGGACAGCGGGACGCTGTTGCCGGGGCATGGGGGAGTGCTCGACCGGATCGATGCCCTCACATCGAGCCTGCCGCTCGCCGGCCTGGCAGCCGCAACGCTCCTGGCGAGATGAATCCGTGCGCGGCGTAGCCATCCTCGGATCGACCGGCAGCATCGGACGCAACACGCTCGACGTCATCGCGCGGCATCCGGAGCGCTTCCACGCGGTGGCGTTGTCGGCACACCGGCAGATCGACCTGTTGTTCGAGCAGTGCGTCGCGCACCGCCCACGGGTGGTGGCCGTGGCAGATGCTGCATCGGCGGACGAGCTGCAGGGTAGGTTGCGCGCTGCCCGGGTGGACGCAACGGTGCTGAGCGGTGCGGCCGGCCTGGAGGCCGTTGCCACGGAAGCGTCGGCCGATTCCGTGATGGCCGCCATCGTCGGTGCCGCCGGATTGCGGCCCACCCTCGCGGCGGCCCGGGCGGGCAAGCGGATCCTCCTGGCGAACAAGGAGGCGTTGGTCATGGCCGGCGCCGTCTTCATGGAAGCGGTTCGGCGCGGCGGCGCCACGTTGCTGCCCATCGACAGCGAGCACAACGCGGTGTTCCAGGCACTGCCCGCGACCTACGACGGCGACTTGTCCCGTTCGGGCGTGCGGCGCATCCTGCTCACGGCTTCCGGTGGACCGTTCCGCACAATGCCGCTGGAGCGCTTCGCCTCGGTCACGCCCGACGAGGCGTGCGCGCATCCCAACTGGGTCATGGGCCGCAAGATCTCGGTGGATTCGGCGACGATGATGAACAAGGGCCTCGAGGTCATCGAGGCGCACTGGCTGTTCAATGCGCCCGCCTCGAGCATCGAGGTGGTGATCCATCCCCAGAGCGTCGTGCACTCGATGGTCGAATACGTGGACGGCTCGGTCATCGCCCAGCTCGGCAATCCCGACATGCGCACGCCGATCGCGCATGCGCTGGCTTATCCGGAGCGGATCGATTCCGGATCGGCGCGCCTGGAACTCGCCATGGTGGCGGCGCTCAGTTTCGAGAAACCGGACCTGCGCCGGTTTCCCTGCGTGGGCCTGGCGTACCAGGCGCTGGCGCAGGGCGGGACGGCGCCGGTGGCCCTGAACGCTGCCAATGAAGTGGCGGTAGCGAATTTTCTGCAAGGGACGCTGTCTTTCGACCGCATTCCCGCCCTGATCGAAGCGGTGCTGGAGCGCACGCCAGGTGCTGCCGTGAACTCGCTCGACGATGTCATGGCGGCCGATGACGACGCGCGGCGCGCCGCCGCGGCCTGGATCGGCTCGCGCGCGACCGTGAATGCCGTCCGGTCGCTTCCCACGGAAGAATCGAGGCCCTCCCGATGAACATCCTTTCGACCCTGGTGGCCTTCGTGGTCGCCCTCGGCTCACTCATCATCTTCCACGAACTCGGCCACTACGTGGTGGCGCGCCTGTGCGGCGTGAAGGTCCTGCGCTTCTCGGTGGGATTCGGTGCGCCGATCTGGAAACGCACGATCGGCCGCGACGCGACCGAATGGGCGGTCAGCGCAATACCGTTCGGCGGCTACGTGAAGATGCTGGACGAGCGGGAAGCGCCGGTCGCGCCCGCGGAGTTGCATCGCGCGTTCAATCGCCAGAACGTCTGGCGTCGTGTCGCCATCGTGGTGGCGGGACCGGTCGCCAACTTCATCCTCGCCATCCTGCTCTATTGGGTCCTGTTCGTGCACGGCATCCCGGGCATCCGCCCGGTGGTCGGCGTGCCGCCGGCCGCTTCGGCGGCGGCGGCCGCGCATTTCGAGGCCGGAGACGTCATCACCCGTGTCGGCGGTGAAGCGGTCAAGACCTGGCAGGACCTGCGCTGGCAGCTGCTCAAGCACGCGGTGCGGCGCGAGGCGGTCGCGATCGAAGTGGAGAACCTGCGCGGCGAGATCGACACCCGCAAGCTCGATCTCACCGGGCTCACCGCGGACGATCTCGATGCCGATTTCCTGAAGGTCGTCGGGCTCGGCCGCTACCAGCCTCCGCTCGCGCCGGTGATCGGCAAGGTCCTGCCCGGCAGTGCGGCGGAACGCGCCGGATTGCAGGAGGGCGACGAGATCATCGCTGCGGACGGCACGGAAGTGGAACGCTGGGACGAGCTCGTGAACATCATCCGCAAGCGACCCGATCAGCCGGTGGCTCTCGTGGTCGCGCGCGGCTCCGCCGAGATCGAGATCGCGGTGACACCCGCGCCGGAGCAGGAGGGCGACCAACTGGTGGGCAGGATCGGCATCGGACCGAAGATCGATCCGGCCGAGGCGAAGCGCTGGATGACGGAAGTGAGCTACGGACCGGTCGCTGCGATCGGCGAAGCCGCGCGCAAGACCTGGGACGCTTCCGCGTTCACCCTGCAGATGCTGTGGAAGATGGTCGTGGGCGAAGTGTCGCTCAAGAACCTGAGCGGTCCGATCACGATCGCGGATTACGCGGGCCAGTCGGCACAGATGGGATGGCTCGCGTACCTGAGCTTTCTCGCGCTGATCTCGATCAGTCTGGGCGTGCTCAATCTGCTGCCCGTGCCGTTATTGGACGGAGGGCACTTGATGTACTATGCAGTGGAGATCCTCAAGGGCTCTCCGGTGTCGGAGCGAACGCTCGAAATGGGGCAGCGGGTGGGGATGATCGTGCTGTTCGGCCTCATGGCATTCGCCATCTACAACGACATACACCGCCTGGTCGGCGGCTCCTAGCGGATGAAGCGTTCCCTTATCGCGGTACTGATCGCCCTCGCATACGCACCCACCGCCCAAGGCTTCGAACCCTTCCAGATCCGCGACATCCGCGTCGAGGGCATTCAGCGCACCGACGCGGGAACCGTTTTCAGCTATCTCCCCGTCAAGGTCGGCGACACGATGACGGACGAGAAGGCGACCCAGTCGGTACGGTTGCTGTTCCAGACCGGCTTCTTCAAGGACGTGCAGGTCGAAGCCGAGGACGGCGTGCTCGTGATCTCGGTGCAGGAGCGCCCGGCGATCGCGTCCATCGACGTGCGCGGCTCGAAGGAATTCGACAAGAAGAAGCTCCTGGAGATCATGCGCCAGGCCGGGCTGCAGGAGGGTCGCATCTTCGATCGGGCGATCCTGGAGCGCGCCAAGCAGGACCTGAAGAACCAGTACATCGCGCGCGGCAAGTACGGCGTGGACGTGCAGACCACGGTCAATCCGCTCGAGCGCAACCGCGTGGCCGTGAACTTCAACATCTCGGAAGGCGAGGTCGCGAAGATCCGCGGCGTCAACGTCGTCGGCAACCGCCTGTTCAAGGACAAGGAACTGCTCGACCTGCTGGTGCTGCGTTCGCCGGGTGTGATGACGTGGTACACCAAGAACGACCAGTACTCGAAGCAGAAGCTCTCCGCCGATCTCGAGACGCTGCGTTCGTTCTACCTGAACCAGGGCTACCTCGAGTTCACCATCGATTCCACCCAGGTCGCGATCAGCCCCGACAAGCGCGACGTCTTCATCACGATCAACGTGACCGAGGGGCTCAAGTACCGGATCGCCGACGTCAAGCTCGCCGGGGAACTGCTGCTTCCCGAGACGGAGCTGCGCCGGCTGGTGAAGGTGAAGAAGGGCGACGTGTTCTCGCGCGAGCGCCTGACCGAATCCACCAAACTGATCACCGACCGGCTCGGCAACGACGGCTACGCCTTCGCGCAGGTCAACGCCGTGCCGGAGGTCGACCGCGAGAAGCGCGAGGTCGCGTTCACGCTGTACGTGGACCCGGGCCGGCGCGTGTACGTGCGGCGCATCAACATCAGCGGGAACGCGAACACCAAGGACGAGGTGATCCGGCGCGAGTTCCGGCAGATGGAGGGCGCGTGGTTCTCGCAGGAGAAGATCAATCGCTCGAAGGTGCGGGCAGATCGTCTGGGCTACTTCTCCGAGGTCAACATCGACAATCCGGCGGTGCCCGGCACCAACGACCAGGTCGACGTGAACATGAACGTGAAGGAGCGACCGACCGGCAGCGTGACCTTCGGCGCCGGCGTGTCGAGCGCGGAAAAGATCATCCTGTCGGGCTCCATCTCCCAGCAGAACGCGTTCGGCACCGGCAACGCGCTCTCGCTGTCGCTCCAGACGGGCCGCATCAACCGGGTCCTGGCGCTGTCCTACACCAATCCGTACTGGACCGACGATGGCGTGAGCCGTGGCTTCGATCTGTACTCCCGGCGTTTCAATCCGTCGGTGCTTCGTGCGGCGAGCTACGTCACCAACACCGACGGTGCCGGCGTGCGCTTCGGTGTGCCGATCTCGGAACTCGACAGCGTGAACTACGGCCTCGCGCTCGAGAACACCGACATCCAGATCTTCGGCAACACCGCCCAGCGCATCCGCGACTTCGTCGACACCTTCGGATCGACCAACCTGGGGGTCATCGGCACGGTAGGCTGGGCGCGGGACGGCCGCGACAGCACGATCGCGCCTACGCGAGGTGTGTTGCAGCGGGTCACCCTGGAGACCGGACTGCCCGGCGGCGACCTGCGCTACTACAAGCTCGGCTACAAGGCGCAGAAGTACTGGCCCATCTCACGCGACACCACCCTTCAGGTCGGTGGCGAGATCGGCTACGCGGACGGAATCGGCGAGCTGCCGCTGCCTTTCTACAAGAATTACTATGCCGGCGGTGTCAACAGCGTGCGCGGCTATGCCACGTATTCTCTCGGTCCGCGCGACGAATTCGGATTCGCCATCGGCGGCAGCCGGCTGCTGCTCGGCAACGTCGAGTACTACTTCCCGTTCCCCGGGGCGGGCAAGGACAACAGCCTGCGGCTGTCGGCTTTCTTCGACGCCGGTATGGTGGATAATACGTACAGCAGCCAGTACCTGCGCTATTCGGTCGGTCTGTCGCTCAACTGGTTCTCGCCGGTGGGACCGCTCAAGCTGAGCTTTGGCTTTCCCCTCCGCACCGAGCCCAACGACCGGCTTCAGCGCATCCAGTTCACGCTGGGCACGATCTTCTAGGATCGGGCCGCAGAAATCGGCTGACAACAGACAAGCATGACGGAGTACCTACACGTGAAAGCACTTTCCTCGTTCATCTTCGCGCTGGCGTTCGCCTCGAACGTCGCGTATGCCCAGGCCAACGACATCAAGGATCTGAAGGTCGGCTTCGTGTCGATCGAGCGCATCCTCAAGGATTCCCCGCCCGCGGTGAAGGCCAACAAGAAACTAGAGAAGGAATTCCAGGCCCGCGGCCAGGAAATCGAGAAACTGGCCAAGCAGGGCAAGGATCTGCAGTCGGTGCTCGAGAAGGAGAGCGTCACCATGTCCGAGACCGACCGCCGCAACAAGGAAGCGGACCTCGGGCGCATCAACCGGGATCTGCAACGCCTGCAGCGGGAGTTCCGCGAAGACCTCAACCTGCGCCGCAACGAGGAATTCCAGCAGGTCATCGAACGGGCCAACAAGGTGGTGCAGCAGATCGCCGAGGCCGAGAAGTACGACCTCATCATGCAGGAGGCGGTCTACCGCAGCCCGCGCATCGACATCACCGAGAAAGTCCTGAAGGCGCTCGCCGACAAGTGACGACCGGTTCCGCGGGGCCGGGGTGGTCGCCCCCGCGGACGAGGCGCCGGCCGAGCGCAAGCCCACCATGAACGCAACCCGCCAACGCTCCTACAGCCTCGAGCAGATCGTCGAACACCTGGGCGGTGAGCTGATAGCGCCGGCGGGGGTCAGGGTTCGCCAGGTGGCACCCCTGGACGCGGCGGGTCCGGAGGACCTGTCGTTCCTGACCGGCGGGAAGTACCGCAAGCTTCTCGACGCTACGCGGGCAGCCGCAGTGATCCTCGGTCGGGACGACCGGGACAGCACCGAGCGTCCGCGGATCGTGAGCGACAATCCGTATGCCTACCTGGCGCGGGTGTCGGCGCTGCTGAACCCCGCTGCTCCGGTCGAGGCAGGGATTCATCCCTCCGCGGTCGTGCACGCCACGGCGACCGTGGCGGCCACCGCCAGCGTCGGACCCTGCGTGACGATCGGCGCCGGCGCTGCCATCGGAGAACGTTGCATCATCGGTCCGGGTTGTGCGATCGGTGAGGAAGCGTCGATCGGCGAGGACACGCGGCTGCATGCGCACGTCGTCGTCTATGCGGATTGCCGCGTCGGCGCTCGCGGTATCCTGCATTCGGGCGTGGTCATCGGCGGCGACGGCTTCGGGATCGCCGAAGCCGGTGACCGCTGGATCAAGGTTCCGCAGATCGGTCGCGCGCTCCTCGGCGACGACGTGGAGATCGGTGCGAACACGACGGTGGACCGTGGCGCTCTGGGCGACACGATCATCGAGGACGGCGTGAAGATGGACAACCTGATCCAGGTCGCGCACAACGTGGTGATCGGAGCGCACACGGCGATCGCGGCCTGTGCCGGCATCGCCGGGTCCGCGAAGATCGGTCGCCATTGCCGGATCGGCGGTGCCGCGATGATCCATGGGCACATCGAGATCTGCGACCGCACCGTGATCGGCGCCGGCACCATGGTGCGCAAGAGCATTGCCGAACCCGGGGTCTACGACGGATTCTTTCCGTGCCTGCCGCATCGCGAGTGGATGAAGAACCTCGCGAATTTCAATCGCCTGCACGAACTTGCCGACACCGTGCGGGAACTCAGAGCCCGGATCGAGGCGATGGAGGGGAAGCCGAAGTGAACCCGATGGAGATCCACCAGATTCTGCAATACCTGCCGCACCGGTATCCGTTTCTCCTGGTGGACCGGGTCCTGTCCTGCGAACCCGGCAAGGAGATCACGGCGTTGAAGAACGTCACGATCAACGAGCCGTTCTTCGCCGGGCATTTCCCGCACTACAAGGTGATGCCCGGGGTCCTGATCGTGGAAGCGATGGCCCAGGCGGCGGCCATCCTGTCGTTCAAGACCGTCGGCGCCAAGGCGGACGCGAACTCCGTCTACTATTTCGTCGGCATCGACAATGCGCGCTTCAAGAAGCCCGTCACCGCAGGCGATCAGCTCATCCTGACGGTGCGGCTGGAGCGCCAGGTGCGCGGCATCTGGAAGTACAACGCGGTTGCCAAGGTGGCCGACGTGCTCGTCGCCGAGGCCAGCCTCATGTGCACCATGCGCGACATCTCCGCCATCGTGGGCGAATGATCCACCCGAGCGCCATCGTCCACCCGTCGGCCCGGCTCGCCTCCGGCGTGTCCGTCGGGCCCTATGCCGTCATCGGCGAACACGTGGCGATCGGGGAGGGTACGTCGATCGGTGCTCACGCGGTAGTGACCGGACACACCACGATCGGTCGCGACAACCGGATCTTCCAGCACACGTCGGTCGGCGATGAACCCCAGGACAAGAAGTACGCAGGGGAGCCGACGCGCCTGGAGATCGGCGACCGGAACACCATTCGCGAGTTCTGCACGCTCAACTGCGGGACGGTCCAGGACGCAGGCGTCACGCGAGTGGGCAACGACAACTGGATCATGGCGTACGTCCACATCGCGCACGACTGCGTGGTGGGCGACAACGTGATCCTCGCCAACTGCACCCAGCTCGCGGGCCATGTGCACATCGGCGACTGGGTCATCCTCGCGGGGTTCACCGGCGCGCATCAGTTCTGCCGCATCGGAGCCCACGCGATGACAGCCATCGCGACGGTTCTCGTGCACGACCTACCCCCCTACGTCATGGCGCAAGGCGACACGGCAAGTGCGCACGGCATCAATTCAGAAGGGCTCAAGCGCCGCGGTTTCAGCGCCGAGGCCATCGCCGGCATCCGCCGAGCCTACAAGACGCTGTATCGATCGGGTCTCACGCTCGAGGAGGCGCGCGCCGCGCTTGCCGAGCAGGTTGCCGAGTGTCCGGAAGTCGGGGTGATGGTGGAGTTCCTCGCGCGGACCCCTCGCGGCATCGTGCGCTAGGGGCACTGCGATGGAGCGGCAGGTGCGCGTGGCGATGGTGGCGGGGGAGGCTTCGGGCGATCTCCTGGGTGCCCCGCTGATCGAAGCCTTGAAGGCGCGGCTCCCGGCGGCCAAATTCTTTGGCATCGGCGGTCCGAAGATGCAGTCGGAGGGTTTCGACAGCTGGTTCGACATGGAAACCCTCGCGGTGCGTGGCTATGCCGAAGCCGCGCGCAGCATTCCGAAGATCCTCTCGATCCGACGCCAGCTCCACGCGCGCCTGCGCGACGACCCGCCCGACCTCTTCATCGGTGTCGATGCGCCCGACTTCAATCTCGGCCTCGAGGAACGATTGCGCGCGCGAGGTGTGCCGACGGTGCACTACGTCGGACCGTCGCTCTGGGCCTGGCGCAGCGAGCGCATCCACAAGATCAAGCGCGCGGCCGACAAGGTGCTGGCATTGTTCCCGTTCGAACCCGCGATCTATGAAAAGGCCGGCATCCCGGTGGCATTCGTGGGGCATCCGCTGGCGGACGAAGTGCCCGAGGTGCCGGATCGCGAAGCGGCGCGGGAGCAGTTCCGCCTCCCGGCCAACGGCCCCGTGTTCGCGCTGCTTCCCGGCAGCCGGCAGGGGGAACTGGCCCAGCATGCCGGCCTGTTCCTGGAGACGGCGAAGCTGATCCAGCAGCAGTTGCCGGGGGCACACTTCCTGGTGCCGCTCACGAGCCGCCAGACGCGCATGCAGTTCGAGGTCGCCCAGTACGAACACAAGGCAGAGGAACTGCCGCTCACCATCCTCTTCGGCCATGCGCAGATGGCGATGACTGCCGCGGACGTGGTCCTGGTGGCCTCGGGCACGGCCACCCTCGAAGCGGCCCTGCTGCGACGACCCATGGTCATCACCTATCGCGTGCCGAAGCTCACGTGGCACCTGATGTGGCCGAGGCGCCTGCTGCCATACGTCGGATTGCCGAACGTGCTGGCCGGACGCTTCACCGTGCCGGAGATCCTCCAGGACGATGCCACGCCTGCGAATCTCGCCCAGGCGTTGGTGAACGAATTGCGCGACAAGGTCGTGCGCTCGCGGCAGGAACAGCAGTTCGAGGAAATCTATCGCATGTTGCGCCAGGGCGCGGCCGACAGGGCTGCGGAGGCCGTCCTGCCGTTGCTCGAGGCGCGCCGGCAGAGTCCGGCGCGGGCGCCGCTGCAGATGCCCGAAGGCTCACGCACGTGAGGCGGGTGAGGCTGATCGCCGGGGTCGACGAAGCGGGACGCGGCCCGTTGGCCGGCCCGGTGGTCGCGGCGTGCGTCCTGCTCGATCCCCGTCGTCCGATCGACGGGCTCGCGGATTCGAAGGTCCTGTCGCCTGCACGGCGGGAAGCTCTCGCCGCAGCGATCCGCGAGCACGCTCTCGCGTGGGCGGTCGGCGAAGCGAGCGTCGCAGAGATCGACACGCTCAACATCCTGCGCGCAACGCTCCTCGCGATGTCCCGCGCGGTCGACGCACTGTCGGTGCCGCCGGACGAGGTGCTCGTCGATGGACTGCATTGCCCGGCGGTGGCCTGCCGTGTACGCGCAGTGGTCCGCGGAGATGCGACCGTGCCCTCGATCAGCGCCGCGTCCATCCTGGCGAAGACGTTCCGCGATGCGACCATGGTGCAGCTTCACGTGCACCATCCGGGTTACGGTTTCGATCGACACAAGGGCTATCCCACCGCGGAACACGTCGAAGCGCTGCGCCGGCTCGGGCCGATCGATGCGCATCGTCGCAGCTTCGCGCCGGTGCGTGAAGCGATCACCTCGCTCGCCTGAGGCGGAGGCACACCGAATGGATATCGCTCGCTGGTTCCACGTACTGGGCGCGACCGTCTGGGTAGGCGGAATGTTCTTCGCGTACATGGCGCTGCGCCCCGCGGCGGCCCAGGTGCTCGAACCGCCGCTGCGGCTTGCGCTGTGGAGCCAGACGCTGGGCCGCTTCTTCCGCTGGGTGTGGGTCGCGATCGTGCTGATCCTGGTATCCGGATTGCACATGATGGTCACTCTCGGCGGGATGCAGGCGCCGCTCTACGCCTGGACGATGCTGGTGATCGGCATCGGCATGATGCTGATCTTCGCCCACGTGTTCTTCGCCGCGTTCCGCCAGCTCGAACGGGCGGTCGGCGCAGGCGACTGGAAGGCCGGCGGTGCCGCGCTGGGACAGGTCCGCAAGCTGGTCGGCGTGAACCTCATCCTCGGCCTCGTGACCATCACCGTCGCCACGGTCGGGAAGATCCTTTAAGGCGCCAATCGCAAACGCGAAGGACACGAAGGGCCACGAAGGAAATCCAGCTCGAGCCTTTCTTCGTGACCCTTCGTGTCCTTCGTGTTGAAAGCTTCTGCTTCGGCTAAAAGCTCTGTCGCTGCAGCTGACCCTGGTGGACGATCGTGGCGGCCAACTCCTCGATGGAACGGTTGGTCGCATCGAGAAAAGGAATGCCTTCTTCGCGCATCAGCATCTCGGCACGGTCGATTTCGTACTGGCAGTTCTCGATCTGCGCGTACTTGCTGTTGGGGCGGCGCTCGTTGCGGATGTGCGCGAGCCGCGGTGCCGTGATGGTCAGCCCGAACAGCTTGCGTCGATACTTGTTCAGGCGGGAGGGCAGCTTCATGTCCTGGAAGTCCTCCGGGATCAGCGGGTAGTTCGCGGCGCGGATCCCGTACTGCAGCCCCAGGTAGAGGCACGTGGGTGTCTTGCCCGAGCGCGACACGCCCACGAGGATGACGTCGGCCTCGTGCAACTCCTTGGTGGACACGCCGTCGTCATGGGCGAGGCAGAAGTTCACCGCCTCGATGCGCGAGTGGTACTCGTTGGTGTTGCGCACCCGGTGCGAGCGGCCGATCTCGAGGCTGTGGCGCACGCCCAGCTCCTGCTCCATCGGCGAGATGAACACCTGGAAGCAGTCGAGGTAGAGCGCGCGAGCCTGTGCGATGACCGCGCTCACGTCGGGGTCCACGAGGGTGCTGAACACCAGCGGCCGCAGTCCGTTCTCGAGCGAGGCTTCGTTGATCATGCGTACCGCTTCGTTCGCACGCTCGATGGAATCCACGAAGGGCAGCGTGGTCTCCTTGAAGTGTACGTCCTCGAACTGCGCGAGCAGGCTGTGCCCGAGCATCTCGGCGGTGATGCCGGTGCGATCGGAGACGAAGAATGCGTGCCGGAGGTTGTGATCGTCCATGGCCTTGCTGCGCCGCAATACGTTGTTCGGTAACATAGCAGTTTTTGCCGAGCCCGAACAAATCGGGCATGAAGGGGAGAGTGGCTATGAGTGGTGAGGCGCCCTACGTTCTGCGGTTCGAGGAACTGCGCATGAGCGACGTCGAGAAAGTGGGCGGCAAGAATGCCTCCCTCGGCGAAATGATCAGCCAGCTCGCCGCCGCCGGTGTCCGGGTACCCGGAGGCTTCGCGACCACTGCGGCTGCATTCCGCGATTTTCTCGCGACCGACGGACTGGACGCTCGTATCGAACGGGAGATGGAAGGCCTCGACGTGGACGACGTCGTCACGCTCGCGGCGACCGGCAAGCGTATCCGCGAGTGGATCGCGAACGCGGAGTTGCCCGCTCGGCTGATGAACGATCTCGCCACGGCCTACGCGAAACTGTCGAACGGCGAGCCCGCCGCAGTGGCGGTGCGATCCTCGGCAACCGCGGAGGACCTGCCCGATGCGTCGTTCGCGGGGCAGCAGGAGACCTTCCTCAACATCCGAGGCATCGACCACGTGATCGATGCCGTTCGCCACACCTTCGCCTCGCTCTACAACGATCGGGCGATAGCGTATCGCGTGCACAAGGGCTTCGTGCATGCGAACGTCGCGCTGTCCTGCGGCATCCAGCGCATGGTCCGCTCCGACCTCGGCGCGAGCGGCGTGATGTTCACGATCGACACCGAATCGGGATTCGAAGGTGTCGTGTTCATCACCGCAGCCTACGGACTCGGAGAGACCGTGGTGCAGGGTGCCGTGAACCCGGACGAGTTCTACGTCTGGAAGACAGGGCTCGAGGCCGGGAAGCCCGCGATCCTGCGCCGCAGCCTCGGCGCCAAGGCGATCAAGATGGTCTTCACCGACCGAGAGCAGGCGGGCCATTCGGTCGCCACAATCTCGGTTCCGGAGCAGGACCGGCGTCGCTTCGCCATCACCGACGCGGAAGTGGAAGAACTCGCGCGCTACGCGGTGACCATCGAGAAGCACTATGGCCGGGCCATGGACATCGAGTGGGGCCGTGACGGCGGCGACGGCAGGATCTACATCCTCCAGGCGCGACCGGAGACGGTGAAGTCGAACGCTTCCCACGAGACGCAGCAGAGCTTCCGCCTGAAGAGCCGGTCAGAGATCCTCTCGTCGGGCCGTGCCATCGGCAATCGCGTTGGTCTGGGCGTGGTCCGCATGATCCGCGATCCGAGGGAAATGGACCGGGTGCAACCGGGCGACGTGCTGGTGACGGACATGACCGACCCCGACTGGGAACCGGTGATGAAACGGGCCGCGGCGATCGTGACCAATCGGGGCGGTCGCACGTGCCATGCCGCCATCATTGCCCGGGAACTGGGTATTCCGGCCGTCGTGGGTTGCGGCGATGCCACCCAGGTGCTGAAGGAGGGGATGGAAGTCACCGTCTCGTGCACCGAGGGCGATACCGGCTTCGTCTATCGGGGTCGCCTCGAAGTGGAGGTGACCGACCTGTCGGTCCAGGCCATGCCCGAAGCACCGGTGAAGATCTACATGAACGTCGGCAATCCCGAGCTCGCGTTCGAGTTTTCGCGGTTGCCCAACGGTGGTGTCGGCCTGGCGCGGCTGGAGTTCATCATCGCGCGCATGATCGGCGTGCATCCGAAGGCCATCCTGGCGTATCCGGACGTGCCGATCGACGTGCGGCAGGTGATCGAATCCCACGCCGCGGCCTACGGCGACCCGGTGAGCTTCTACGTCGAGAAGCTGACCGAGGGCATCGCGACCCTGGCGGCCGCGTTCTATCCGAAGCCGGTCATCGTGCGTCTGTCGGACTTCAAGTCCAACGAATATTCGAGCCTGGTGGGCGGGAAGAAGTACGAACCGCACGAAGAAAATCCGATGCTCGGCTTCCGCGGCGCCTCGCGCTACATCGCATCGAGCTTCCGGGAGTGTTTCCAGCTCGAGTGCCGGGCCCTGCGCAAGGTCCGCGACGAGATGGGACTGACCAACGTCGAGGTGATGGTGCCGTTCGTCCGCAATGTCGACGAAGCGGCTCGCACGGTGTCGCTACTTGCCGACAACGGACTCAAGCGAGGCGTCAATGGCCTCAAGGTCATCATGATGTGCGAGATCCCGTCCAACGCGCTGCTGGCCGATCGTTTCCTCGAGCATTTCGATGGTTTCTCCATCGGTTCGAACGATCTTACCCAGCTCACGCTCGGGCTGGACCGCGATTCCGGCATCGTCGCCGATGCCTTCGACGAGCGCGACCCGGCGGTCAAGATGCTGCTCGCCATGGCCATCCGCGCCTGCCGTGAGCGTGGCAAGTACGTAGGCATCTGTGGCCAGGGTCCGTCCGACCACCCCGATCTCGCACAGTGGCTGGTGGAGCAGGGGATCGACACCATCTCGCTCAATCCGGACACCGTCGTGGATACCTGGCTGTTCCTCGCGAAGGGCGCGCCGGCCGTCCGCAGAACCCATGCATGAGCGCACGGCGCGCTGCTTGCACCACGGGTTTTCGAGTATCATTCGAGCAACCGTGATGGCGATGCGCGCATGACCAAATTCGTGTTTGTCACAGGTGGTGTGGTCTCCTCCCTGGGCAAAGGCATCGCCGCCGCCTCGCTCGCCGCGATCCTCGAATCGCGCGGCATCAAGTTGACGATGCTGAAGCTCGATCCGTACATCAACGTGGACCCGGGCACGATGAGCCCGTTCCAGCACGGCGAGGTCTTCGTGACCGACGACGGTGCGGAAACCGACCTCGATCTGGGGCACTACGAGCGCTTCGTGAGCGCCCGGATGTCCAAGCGCAACAACTTCACCTCCGGCCAGATCTACGAGAGCGTCATCAAGAAGGAAAGGCGCGGCGACTACCTCGGCGGAACGGTGCAGGTGATCCCGCACATCACCGACGAGATCAAGCATTTCATCCGCCTCGGCGCGGGCGACGCCGACGTGGCGATCGTCGAGATCGGCGGTACGGTGGGCGACATCGAATCGCTCCCGTTCCTGGAGGCGATCCGGCAGATGAGCCTGCAGCAGGGCCGCAACAACACCTGCTTCATCCACCTCACGCTGGTGCCCTACATTCCGTCCGCGGGCGAGATCAAGACCAAGCCCACGCAGCATTCGGTGAAGGAACTGCGCGAGATCGGGATCCAGCCCGACGTGCTGCTGTGCCGTGCCGACCGCTGGTTGCCGGACGACGAGCGTCGAAAGATCGCGCTCTTCACCAACGTCGAGGAGCGTGCCGTCATCTCGGCCATCGACGTCGACTGCATCTACAAGATCCCGGGCAATCTGCACACTCAGGGCCTCGACGACATCGTCCTCAAGAAGCTCGAGATCGACGCGCCACCGGCGAATCTTGCGGAGTGGGAGCGCCTCGTGTTCGCGCTGGAGCATCCGAAACGCAGTGTCGACGTCGCGCTGGTGGGGAAGTACGTCGACCTGACCGAGTCGTACAAGTCGTTGTCCGAGGCGCTCACGCATGCGGGCATCCACACCTCGTCGAAGATCAACATCCACTACATCGACTCCGAGAAGATCGCCGACGACGGTACCGCGCTGCTCGAGGGCATGGACGCCATCCTCGTGCCGGGCGGCTTCGGCAAGCGCGGGGTCGAGGGCAAGATCCGCGCGATCCGTTTCGCCCGCGAACGCCGCGTTCCCTATCTCGGCATCTGCCTCGGCATGCAGCTCGCGGTGATCGAGTATTCGCGTCACGTGGCCGGCATGCCGGGCGCGCATAGCACCGAGTTCGATCCGGACACGCCGTTCCCCGTGGTGGCGCTGATCCACGAGTGGGTCAACCGCGACGGACGTGTCGAGCAGCGCGACGAGAATTCCGATCTCGGCGGCACGATGCGCCTGGGCGGGCAGGACGCCGAGCTGCTGTCGGGGACGCTCGCCCGCCAGATCTACGGCGAGGCGCGCATCTTCGAGCGCCACCGCCATCGCTACGAGGTCAACAACCACTACGTGCCGAGATTGCAGCAGGCCGGCTTGCGCTTCAGTGGCTTGTCGATGGACATCGAGCGGCTCACCGAGATGATCGAGCTGCCGGGCCATCCGTGGTTCGTGGCGAGCCAGTTCCACCCGGAATTCACTTCCACGCCACGCGCCGGGCATCCCCTGTTCAAGTCCTTCATCGAAGCGGCGGCGCGCCACGCAGCAGGGCAGGATCAGTCGCCCGTGACCGTCGAGCTGGCCGAGGCCAAGGTGGCGCCATGAAACTCTGCGGATTCGAAGTCGGGCTCGATCGGCCGTTGTTCGTGATCTCCGGTCCCTGCGTGGTGGAATCGCGCGAGCTGGCGATGGACGTGGCGGGGCAGTTGAAGGAGCTGTGCGCCGAACTGGGCGTCCCGTTCATCTTCAAGGCTTCCTACGACAAGGCGAACCGCAGTTCCGGCGGGTCGTTCCGCGGTCTTGGCATGGACAAGGGTCTCGAGATTCTCGCCGACGTGCGCAAGACCATCGGCGTCCCGGTGCTGACCGATGTTCACGCCACCGAGGAACTGGCCGCGGCGGCAGCAGCGGTCGACGTGCTGCAGACCCCTGCGTTCCTGTGCCGCCAGACCGATTTCATCCGCGCCGCTGCGTCGACGGGACGGCCGGTGAACATCAAGAAGGGGCAGTTCCTCTCGCCGTGGGAGATGAAGAACGTCGTCACCAAGGCGAGGGAGGCGAGTGGTGCCGACAACATCCTCGTGTGCGAGCGCGGCTTCTCCTTCGGCTACAACAATCTCGTATCGGACATGCGCAGCCTCATGGTCATGCGCGAGACCGGCTGCCCGGTCGTGTTCGATGCGACCCACTCGGTGCAATTGCCGGGCGGGCAGGGCAACGCGAGCGGCGGTCAGCGGGAGTTCGTTCCCGTGCTCGCGCGCGCGGCAGTCGCCTCCGGCGTCTCCGGGGTGTTCATGGAAACCCATCCGAATCCGGCGAAGGCGCTCTCCGATGGGCCGAACGCCTGGCCACTGCAGCACATGCGTGCGCTCCTCACCACGCTCAAGGAACTCGACGACCTGGTGAAACGCCAGGGCTTCGCCGAGGATCTCATCACCTCGCCGGCGGCGCCGAAGGCCGCGGCGGCCTGAACGGGAAACAACAACAATGAGTTCGATCGTCGACGTCGTCGCGCGGGAAATCCTCGATTCGCGCGGCAATCCGACCGTGGAGGCGGACGTGCTGCTCGAGTCGGGCGTGAGCGGACGCGCGGCGGTTCCCTCGGGCGCCTCCACCGGCACGCGTGAAGCCATCGAACTGCGCGACGGCGACAAGGCGCGCTACGGCGGCAAGGGCGTGCTCAAGGCAGTCGAGAACGTCAACACCGAGATCTGCGAGGCCATCATCGGCCTGGACGCCTCCGAGCAGGCGTTCATCGACGAGACGCTGATCGAACTCGATGGCACCGACAACAAGTCGCGCCTGGGCGCCAACGCGATGCTGGCGGTTTCCCTGGCCGTCGCCAAGGCGGCGGCGGAGGAATCGGGGTTGCCGCTCTATCGCTACCTTGGCGGCGCCGGGCGCATGCAGCTGCCGGTGCCCATGATGAACGTGATCAACGGCGGCGCCCACGCCAACAACAGCCTCGACCTGCAGGAATTCATGGTGATTCCGGTGGGGCTGCCGACTTTCCGCGACGCCCTGCGCTGCGGCGCCGAGATCTTCCAGACGTTGAAGAAGCTGATCGATTCGCGCGGCATGCCCACCACCGTCGGTGACGAAGGCGGCTTCGCGCCGAGCTTGAAGCGCAACGAAGAGGCGCTCACGCTGATCATGGAAGCGATCGAGACGGCGGGCTATCGGCCAGGCGACCAGGTGGTCATCGGCCTGGACTGCGCCGCCTCCGAGTTCCACCGCGACGGCCTGTATCACATCGAGGCCGAGGGCCTGAAACTCACGTCCGCCGAATTCGTCGACTACCTGACCGCGTGGACGAAGAAGTATCCGATCCTCAGTATCGAGGACGGCATGGCCGAGGACGACTGGGACGGCTGGAAGCTGCTGACCGATCGGCTCGGCAGCGGCATCCAGATCGTGGGCGACGACGTGTTCGTCACCAACACCAAGATCCTGCGCGAGGGCATCCGTCGCGGCATCGCGAATTCCATCCTCATCAAGATCAACCAGATCGGCACCCTGACTGAAACCTTCGCGGCCATCGAGATGGCGAAGCGTGCGAGCTACACGTCGGTGGTGTCGCACCGCTCGGGCGAAACCGAGGATACCGTCATCGCCGACATTTCCGTGGCGACCAACGCGCTGCAGATCAAGACCGGTTCCCTGTCGCGCTCGGACCGGCTGGCGAAGTACAACCAGTTGCTGCGCATCGAAGAGGACCTGGGCGACTCGGCCAGCTATGCCGGACGGGACGCCTTCTATCAGCTCACCTGATCTGTGCGCGTTCTCACCGTCGCGCTGGTGATGCTGGTGGTCCTGCTGCAGAACCCGCTGTGGTTCGGCAAGGGCGGCTGGCTCCGCGTGCATGAGTTGAGCGGCCAGGTGGCAGGGCAGCGCGTGAAGAACGACGAGTTGCGCGTTCGCAACGCGGCGCTCGACGCCGAAGTGCGCGACCTGAAGCAGGGCTACGACGCGATCGAGGAGCGCGCGCGCGCGGAACTGGGGATGATCCGGCAGGACGAGCTGTTCTTCCAGGTGCTCGGGCCGGCGCAGGTACCGAAGGCTGCCCCGGCGAAGCCTTGAGCCGGAACGCGAGGCTTCACCCACCGCCGGAGTTACGCCGCGGGGCGGTGCGCCCCAGCTGCGCTGGGCGCTGCCCAATCACGGCCGCTTGCATCTCAGACCCCGCGCTCCGCGCGCGTCAGGTCTTCCGGCGTGTTGATGTTGGTGAAGCTCTCGGCCACGTCGTCGAACGGGACCTGCACGACCCGCAGGGTCGAGTGCCAGCCGTCGACTTTGCGCCCGTCCCGCGCGAGGTAGTCTTTCAGCGTCGGCAGGACACTGCGGCGATAGAGCGCGAACACCGGCTGGCTGCGCGTTCCGACCTTCGCGACGGCGGCGTCCGCCTCGCCTGACTCCAGCGCGTGCGATAGCCGCTGAACCAGATCCCTCGGGAGCAGAGGGGCGTCGCATGGGACGGTGGCAACGAGAGGTGAGGTGGCCTCCACGAGTCCGCGCTGGATCCCGGCAAGCGGCCCTGCGAAGTCCTGTCGCTCATCCTCGATCACCCGTGGACCGAACGTGGCGTAGGTTTCCACGTTGCGGTTCGCATTGATCAGGATCTCCTCCACCTGCGGTGCCAGGCGCTCGAGGACATGGGCGATCATGGGACGGCCCAGGAACGCCACCAGGCCCTTGTCCGAACCGCCGAATCGCCGGGCGCGCCCACCCGCGAGCACGAGCCCGGTCACGGCGTTTTTTTCCTCTCTAGTCAACGTCATGCCTCCGGAATGCGGGCGCTTGCCCGGCCCTCGTCCGCCCCGTTATCATCCGGCCGGCTCACGCGCCCTGGATCCTTGCTTGCGGCATGCGGGGCGGCGCGGCGTGCAGGCGTGGTTGGCGACCCGAAAAGCGCTCGACACACTACAACACATACAAGGGAGGAGCCCTGCGCATGGCTGGATTTCTGGACAAGGAGCGGACCATCGCCCGCCCCGGTTTCAACCGGTGGCTCGTACCTCCCGCGGCGCTGTGCATTCACCTGTGCATCGGCATGGCCTACGGTTTTTCCGTCTTCTGGCTGCCGCTCACCAAGGCCCTGGGCGTCACCAAGCCCATCGCATGTCCGCCCGACATGCATTGGTACCAGATGCTCTACACGACGTCCTGCGACTGGGACAAGCCGATCCTGGGCTGGATGTACACGTTGTTCTTCGTATTCCTGGGTTCGAGCGCGGCGCTGTGGGGCGGCTGGCTCGAACGCGCCGGCCCGCGTCGCGCGGGCATGGTGGCGGCGCTGTGCTGGTGCGGCGGCCTGGTCCTGTCCGCGGTCGGCGTGATGAATCATCAGCTCTGGGCCATGTGGCTCGGTTCGGGGGTCATCGGCGGCGTCGGCCTCGGCCTCGGCTACATCTCGCCGGTCTCGACCCTGATCAAGTGGTTCCCCGACCGCCGCGGCATGGCCACCGGCATGGCGATCATGGGCTTCGGCGGGGGCGCCATGATCGGCTCGCCGCTGGCCGACATGCTGATGCGCTTCTATGCGACCCCCACTTCCGTCGGCGTGTGGCAGACGTTCCTGACGATGGCGGTGATCTATTTCGTGTTCATGGTGATCGGTGCGCTGTCGTATCGCGTGCCGCCGAGCGGCTGGAAGCCGGAGGGCTGGACACCGCCTCAGTCGCAGGTGGACAACGCGATGATCACGCAGCGGCACGTGCACCTCAACAAGGCCTGGCGCACGCCGCAGTTCTGGCTCCTGTGGGGCATCCTGTGCCTCAACGTGTCCGCCGGCATCGGCGTGATCGGCATGGCCTCGCCGATGCTGCAGGAGATCTTCGCCGGCAAGCTGATCGGGCTCGATCTCAAGTTCGACCAGCTCGACAAGGACCAGCTGATGCAGGTGGCGGCCATCGCCGCGGGGTTCACCGGTCTGCTCAGCCTGTTCAACATCGGCGGCCGGATCGTGTGGGCCTCGGCGTCGGACTACATCGGCCGCAAGGCGACCTACTTCGTGTTCTTCGTGCTGGGCTTCCTGCTCTATGCCTACGCACCCTCGGCCGGTCACGCGGGCAGCGTGGCGCTGTTCGTGGGGATCTTCTGCATCATCCTCACCATGTACGGCGGCGGCTTCGCCACCATTCCCGCCTATCTCGCCGACATGTTCGGCACGCAGATGGTGGGGGCGATCCACGGGCGGCTGCTCACCGCGTGGTCGGTGGCCGGGATACTCGGCCCGGTGCTGGTGAACTACATCAACGATGCCCAGATCAAGTCGGGCGTGCCGAAGGCGCAGGCGTACGACACCACCATGTACGTGCTGGCCGGATTGCTGGTCGGTGGATTCGTCTGCAACCTGCTGGTGCGTCCCGTGGCGGCGAAATGGTTCATGACCGATGCGGAACTCGCCGCAGAGCGCAAGCTGGCCCACGACAAGGCCATGGCCGCGGAGGCATCGACCACGGGTGGTCCTGCCGGCACGGCCGCTGCGCCGAGCAGCACCGCACTCGTGCTGGCCTTCTGGGTGCTCGTGGGGATCCCCCTGGCATGGGGCGTATCGAAGACACTGCAGAAAGCGTGGGTCCTGTTCCACTGAGCCGATGAGCGCTGCCGCCGGCGCGATGTCGATCATGACGGCGGCGGCGCGTTTTCCCGAGGCAGCGGCGAAAGCCGCGGCGGAGCGATTCGATCTGCGCGCGCTGCCCGAAGGGTTCCACGCCAATCCGTATCCCTGGTATCACGCGCTGCGCGAGCACGCGCCGGTCAAGGTGCTGCCGGACGGTGCGGTCCTGCTGACGCGCTACGACGACCTCGTTTCCGTCTACAAGGAAGCGAAGCTCTTCAGTTCCGACAAGCGGCAGGAGTTCGCGCCGAAGTACGGCGCGACGCCGCTGTTCGAGCATCACACCACCAGCCTCGTCTTCAACGACCCGCCGTATCACACGCGGGTACGGCGCCTCATCGCCGGTGCGCTCACGCCGCGCCACATCGCCGCGATGGAGGCCGGTCTCGCGACGCTGGTGGAAGGGCTGCTCGACAGGATCGGCGCGCAGCCCGAGACCGACCTGATCGAGGCCTTCGCCAGCGCGATCCCGGTGGAGATCATCGGGAACCTGCTCGACGTGCCACGAACGGAGCGCGGACCACTGCGCGCCTGGTCGCTGGCGATCCTCGGTGCGCTCGAACCCGTGGTGAGTCCGCAGGCCGCGGAACTAGGCAACGCCGCAGTCACCGAAATGCTCGCGTATCTCCGCCAGCTGGTCGTGGAGCGCCGGCAGCGGCCGGGAGATCCCGACGTCGACGTGCTCACGCGCCTCATTCTCGGTGAGCAGGACGGTGAACGGCTGAGCGAATCCGAGCTGCTGCACAACTGCATCTTCCTGCTGAACGCCGGCCATGAGACCACGACCAACCTGATCGGCAACACGCTCGACGCGCTGCTCGATTGGCCCACTGAAAAGGCACGCCTGATCGCCGATCCGTCGCTCATCCGGACAGCGGTGGAGGAAATCCTGCGGTTCGAGAGTTCCAACCAGCTCGGCAATCGCATCTCCACGGGGCCCGCGAACATCGGCGGCATCCCCTTTCCGGAGGGAACCCGGATCACGCTGTGCATCGGTGCAGCCAATCGCGATCCCGCCCAGTTCGTAGACCCGGATCGCCTCGACGTCGGCCGTGCGCCCAACCGCCATCTCGCCTTCGGTTCCGGGCCGCACATGTGCGTCGGACTCCAGTTGGCACGGCTGGAAGCCCGCGTCGCGATCGGGGCATTCCTTGCCCGCTACCCGGGCTATGAACGGGCAGGCAAGCCCGCGCGCGGCGGCCGGGCCCGCTTCCGGGGCCTGCTGCATCTCCCGGTTCGGCTCCGTTCGGGCTAAGCTTCCGGAATAACCATGATATCGGGAGGATCGTCGATGGGCCGTGGCTGGCGTTCGATTGCCGCAGCAGTCCTCGGACTGACAGGCCTCGTTCTGTCCACGATGGCGGTCGGGCAACAACCGATCCGCGTCGGCTCCTTCCTCTCGACCACGGGACCGGCGTCGTTCCTGGGCGATCCCGAGATCAAGACGCTCAAGCTGTACGTCGAGAAACTCAACGGGCAGGGCGGCGTGCTCGGTCGCAAGCTCGAGCTGGTCGTCTACGACGACGGCGGCGATGCGGGCAAGGCCAACGGCTTCGCCAAGCGGCTGATCGAGGCGGACAAGGTCGATTTCATCATCGGCGGCACGACCACCGGAACGACCATGGCAGCCGCACCCGTCATCGAGTCGGCGGGCATCCCGTTCATCTCGTTGGCCGGCGGCATCGTCGTGATCGAGCCGGTTCGCAAGTGGGTCTTCAAGACGCCGGGCACCGATCGACAATCGGTGGAGCGCATCTTCGGCGACATGATGAACCACCGAATCACCAAGGTCGGACTGCTGTCGGAGACTTCCGGTCTCGGTCAGTCGAGCCGGCAGGAGGCGCTGAAGCTCGCACCGAAGTACGGCATCTCGCTCGTGGCCGACGAGACCTACGCGCAGAAGGACACCGACATGACGCCGCAGCTCACGCACATCCGCAACGCGCCGGGCGTGCAGGCCGTACTCGTGGTCGGCGTGGGGCAGGGACCGGCCATGGCGACGCGCAACTACGATCAGCTGGCGATGAAGTTGCCGCTCTATCACACGCATGGCGTGGCGGCGCGGGACTTCATCGAGCTGACCGGAAAGGCCTCCGAAGGCGTGCGCCTCGCCTCACCCGCCCTGATCGTGGCGGACGACCTGCCGGCGACCGATTCGCAGAAGGCAGTGCTGACGGCTTACCGCAGCGAATATCAGACGCGCTACGGCGAAGAGCCCGCGACCTTCGGCGGCTATGCCTTGGACGCGCTCATGATCGCCACGGAGGCGATCAAGCGCGCCGGCGGGACCGATCGCGAAAGAGTCCGTGCGGCACTCGAGGAAACCCGGGGTTACGTCGGCACCGCCGGCGTCTTCAATCTTTCGCCGTCGGACCACATGGGCCTCGATCGATCGAGCTTCCGGATGGTGGAGATCCGAGGCGGCGAATTCAGGCTGATGAAGTGAGGAAGCAAGGGGAGGTTGCACCATGATGAGCGAACGCCAGCGCCACTTCCGCGAGGAATACCAGGCGCAGATCAGTCCCTGGTACAACGGGCTCGTGCACATCGGCGTGATGTACGGCTTCGGCCTCGCCGTCATCGCCTTTTGCGTGAGCCGCCTGGAGAGTGCTACCTGGGAATGGCTGCTCATGATCCCGGTGTTCGCATTCTCGAACTGGTTCGAGTGGTGGATCCACAAGTACGTCATGCACCGACTGGTAGACGTGTGGGCCCTGCGTGCCATCTACGACCGGCACACGCGCCAGCACCATCAGTACTTCACCAACAACGAGATGACCGTGGATTCGACGCGCGAATTCCGGATCATTTTCTTTCCGTGGCGCGCACTCACCACGTTCACGGCATTCGGTGTTCCCTTCGCGCTGGCGCTTGGCTGGCTGATCAATCCCAACGCGGGCTACATCCTGATGGTGACCATCATCGGGCAATACCTGATCTACGAGACCTTCCACTACTGCTGTCACGTCCACGAGAACTGGTTCGTGCGCAACCTTCCCTTCGTCAACACCATCCGCCGCCATCACACGGCCCATCACAACCAGGGGTTGATGATGGAACGGAACATGAACCTCACGTTTCCCATCGCCGACTGGCTGATGGGCACCAGCGATCTGGATCGCGGACTGTTGGGGCACATCTTCAACGGCTACAACGAGCGCTACGTGAAGCCCGAGTTGAAGCCCACCGTCGAACGGCACACGAAGGTGCAGGTCGCCTGAAGCCCTCGCCGGGCCTGCCATCGACCGGAGGCCGATGGCCTTCGTCAGGCACAGACGGTCCGCAGGGACCGTCTGTGTCCGGCCTCAGCCCACAAGAGGGCTGGCCCCTTCGGGGGAAGAGGCCGTAGGCCTATCGGGGGGACGTCACCTCAGGCAGCCTTCCGGAATCCCGCCAGCGCCTCGGCCACCTGCGCGACCACCGGGGCCCATTGCCCGGGCTGTTCCTGACGGAACAGGCGGATCGAGCCGTACCAGGGCGCCCGGTCACCGGTTTCCAGCCAGCGCCAGTCGCAGGGTTTGTGGATCATGAGCCAGGTGGGCACGGCGAGTGCACCGGCGAGATGCGCTACCGCCGTGTCGACGGTGACGACCAGATCCAGATGGCGCAGCGCCGACGCGGTATCGCGAAAATCCTTGAGGCGCGGTGCGAGGTCGATGGCTTCCACCCACGCCGGATGGTTGGCCAACTCCGCCGCCTGCGGCCCCTTCTGGAGCGAGAACCAGCGCACACCCTCGATGCGCGCAAGCGGTTCGAGATCGCTCAATCGTGTGGATCGCTCGGCGTCGGTCGGATTGTTGGGATTTCCTGCCCACACCAGTCCCACGCGCAGCGGCCCGGAGGATGGAAGGACGTTCTGCCATTGCCGGTCGCGTTCGGCATCGGTTTGCAGGTACGGCGTCGAAGCCGGAATCGTGTCGATCTTCGTTCCGAAGACGAACGGCAGGCTCGCGACGGGGCAGTGGAGGTCGTATTCGGGTAGAGGATCGCCCTGCGCGATCACCCAGTCGGCACAGCCGCACTCATCCAGCAGCCCCACCAGTTCCGACTGTGCCTCCAGGATTACCGTCAGTCCCTGATCCCGCAACAGCGGCAGGTAGCGGACGAACTGAATCATGTCGCCGAGCCCCTGCTCCGCGTGAACGAGCACGGTCTGACCCGGCGTGAACGGCCCCGGACCCAGGCGACGGGACGGATCGCGCGGAGCAGGCCAGCGGCCGGGAACGCTCCAGCGCCACTCGAACTCGGCGAGCCCCTCCGGATACCTGCCAGCGCGCAGCAGCATCAGGCCGTGATTGACGTGCGCTTCCGGAAATTCCGGATCGAGCGAGAGTGCTCGTTGGTGCCAGTCGAGCGCTTGCGCGTAATCGCCTTTTGCCAGCGCCACGACGCCCAGGGCGTTCAGCACCCTCGGGTGCGAGTGGCCGCGAGACATCAGGTCCATGAACCGGCGTTCCGCTTGTGCGAAGTCGCGCCGGCGCAGATCGATCAGGCCGAGGCAATAGACTGCCTGAGCATTGCCGGGGTCGGCGACTAGCACTTCCTCATAGCAGACCGTAGCTCCATCGAGCTTCCCGGCCGTCTGCAGCGCCATCGCGCGATCGAGATGGCTGGCAATGTCCACGCGGCTGCCTTCCTGCGGTTGGGGGCTCGCCGACAGCAGGCGCTACAGGACGCCTTCGAACGGCTGCACGTCGACCAGCGCGCCGGCCTCGAGATTGCCCGTCGCGTCCGAAAGCACCACGAAACAGTTCGCCTGGCTCATCGAGGAGAGGATCCCGGAGCCCTGATCACCCGTGACGCGCACGGCCCATTGTCCGTCCGCACCCGCGGAGAGTATTCCGCGCTGGAATTCCGTGCGTCCCGGCGCCTTCCTGAGTCCGCCGGTCAATACGGCCTTGAACGCGGGGACGGGCGGCACGATGCGCTGGCCCATGAGGGTCAGGAGTGCTTCGCGGACGAACTGATAGAAGGTCACCATGACCGCCACCGGGTTCCCCGGCAGGCCGAAGAAGTGCGCTGCACCGATCTTGCCGAAGGCGAGCGGACGCCCCGGCTTCATCGCGATCTTCCAGAACAGCACTTCACCGAGGCGGTCGAGCATCTGCTTCACGTAGTCGGCATCGCCGACCGATACACCGCCGCTCGTCATGACCACGTCGGCGGATGCCGCTGCCGACGCGAAGGCCGCTTCGACGGCCTCGGGCGTATCCCGGATCACGCCCATGTCGATCACTTCGCAGCCGAGCCGCGTGAGCATGCCGTGGAGCGTGTAGCGATTGGAATCGAAGATCTGCCCCGGTCCCAGCGTGCCGCCGATACCCACCAGTTCGTCGCCCGTGGAGAAGAACGCGACGCGCAACTTGCGGTAGACCGACACCTCGCCGATGCCGAGCGACGCGATCAGACCCAGTTCGGCCGGTCGCAGCGGCTGGCCACGCTGGAGCGCCACCTGGCCGATCTTCAGGTCCTCGCCGGCATAGCGGGCGTTCTGGCCCTTGCGCACGCCGGCACCGAGCGTGACCTTGCCATCTGCGGCTTTCGCGCGCTCCTGTGGGATGACGGTGTCGCAATCGCGCGGAATCACCGCGCCGGTCATGATGCGCACCGCTTCGCCCGGCCTCACGGCGCCGGTGAAGGGCTTGCCCGCGAAGGACGTGCCGACTACCCGCAGCGTCACGTCCGCGTCGGCTTTCAGGTCGGCGTGGCGCACCGCGAAGCCATCCATGGCCGAGTTGTCGTGGCCCGGGACGTTGATGGGAGAGACGATGTCCTCCGCGAGAATCCGCCCGAGCGCGTTGCGAACGTGGAGGCGCTCGACCGCGGTCACCGGCGTGAGGAACGAACGGATGTGCTCGCGTGCCTTCGCGACCGGCATCGAATTGGGGTCGTAGTCGTCGGCGCTGGCGAGGTCGCGAAGGGTGATCGGGGGTTGGGTCATGCGGGACAGAGAAAAGCGCTCAACGCGGAGGACGCGGGGGGCGCGGAGGAAGGCACAATCGAACCAGGGGTTCTTGAGGTTTGTCTCCGTGCGCTGTGCGGCTAGATACGTCCAAGCGATCGGAGATCGTCAACCACCGATATACGACATCTCCACCTTGCGCAGCTTGGCACTTTCCTCGGTGCGAATCTCCGAATAGCGATCGGCCCGCTTGTGCCAGACGCGCGCGATGGCGTCGGAGAGTTCCTCATCGGAGGCATCGGCGCGGATCAGGCTGCGCAGGTCGGTGCCCTGGGTGGCGAACAGACAGGTGAAGAGCTGCCCTTCGGCGGACAGGCGCGCACGAGTGCAGTCCTTGCAGAACGCCTGCGTGACGGACGAGATGAAACCGACTTCGCCCGAACCATCCTGGTAGCGCCAGCGCTCCGCCACTTCGCCGACGTAGTTCGGATCGACTGGTTCAATCGGGAATTCACGATCGATCATCGCAACGAGTTCTCGCGAGGGCACCACGTGCTTCATCTGCCAGCCGTTGGTGTGGCCCACGTCCATGAATTCGATGAAGCGCAGGATGTGGCCGCTGCCCTTGAAGTGGCGCGCCATGGCCACGACCGAGTGATCGTTGACGCCGCGCTTCACCACCATGTTGATCTTGACCGGTGCGAGGCCGACGCGGGACGCCTCTTCGATGCCTTCGAGTACCTTCTCGACCGGAAAGTCCACGTCGTTCATGGCCATGAAGGTCGGGTTGTCGAGCGCGTCGAGGCTCACCGTGACCCGGCGCAGCCCGGCATTCTTGAGATCCTGAGCCTTCTGCTTCAGCAGCGAGCCGTTGGTGGTGAGCGTCAGGTCCAGGTCGCCGTGGTAGGCGAGCATCTCGATGAGGCGCTCGAGCTTGCGGCGTACCAGCGGTTCTCCGCCGGTGATGCGGACCTTCTCGATACCGTGGTCACGGAAGATGCGCACGAGGCGGTTGATCTCGCCGAAGGACAACAGCTGTTCGCGCTCGAGAAACTGGAAGTCGCGGCCGTAGATCTCCTTCGGCATGCAGTAGGTGCAGCGGAAGTTGCATCGGTCGGTGACCGATATGCGCAGATCGCGCAGGGGCCGCTTGCGGGTGTCGAGCAAGGCGGGGCGCTCCACGATGGGGCCGGTGCGTTCCGGATCGGCGGACATGGGGGGTGGATCTCCTGCGGAAACGTCGCGTTCGGGGCTGACCGCGATCGGCGACGACGGACACCCATTATAGCTGCGCCGATACGGCGACCGCGATGGCAGGCGGGATTTCAGACGTAGGCGATCATGCGTCCGCAGGCGACGATGGAGAGCCAGAGCAGCACCGAAAGTGCCGCATGCAGTTTCGGCCGAAGGGGGATTCCACCCATCCCGACGGAGCGCAATGCCCCCGATGCGTGCAAGGTCACTGCATTCGAGCCGGCCAGCAGCAGGAGCAGCAGCTTCAGGCGGAATGCCGGATTGGACAGCAATGCGGTCGAATCGGACGCGAACAGCACGAGCCCGGCCGGCACGGCGATGACCAGGCCGGCCAGCGACCACGGCAGCAGCACGCGTGCGAGGTCGCGCACGTCGCCCGCGCGGGTCAGGCCCAGCAGGCGGAAATCGAAGGCCAGCACCGGGCCCACGACCAGGACGATGCCCAGCACGTGGGCGACGTTCGCCGCCGGATAGAGCCATGAACTCCCGTTGATCGCGTGGGCGATCGCCTCGGCCGGCGTGGCACCGGTCATCGCAGTTCGGTGGTCGTGCCGCCGAGGGTGATGCGTTCCGCTCGAAGCTCGTCGCCGACGCTCCGGTGCGGATAGCCCATCACCGTTGCACTCACGCCCACCTTGAGCGCTTCGCGAGAAAGCCCGCGATTGTCCATGCGGGAGGGCGGCGCAAGGACGACGATCCAGGTCTTGTCCGCGGTCTTCAATCGGATCGTGCCATGCGGGAACTCGTAGTTCGCCTCCGCGATGGTGCCGGTGAGGGTCAAGGGCTGGTCGCCGTCGTACTGGTTCCAGCCGTGGTGGGCCAGCGCGGGCCACGACAGGACGGCTGCCAGGACGCCGATGGTGATGTGCCGATGCATGGGATGTCTCCTCTCGCTGACGGACTGGAGCGGGTCGGTACCCCCGTCGATGATTGCCACCCGGGGATGATAGCCGTGCCGCTCCGATCCTTCCTTACACATTCTTGATCCGCTCCATCGCAATCCCTACACCGATTTGATGCCGGGCGACCTAACGTGGCGTCGTGTGTGAACCATCGAAACGCGAGGACTCCATGGACATCCTGTTTCTTGCCGGCTCGGCGCTGATGCTGCTCGTGACGGTCGGCCTGGTACTGGGCTGCGATCGCCTGGGAAGGCGCCAATGACCTGGCTCTACGTGGTGAGCGGTCTGGTATCCATCGGATTGCTGGCCTACCTGCTGGTGGCCCTGTTCAACGCGGAGGACTTCTGATGACGACCCAGGCGTGGATTCTCCTCGTGGCCTTCCTCGCGATCCTGTTCGTGCTCGCGTGGCCGATGGGCGCATGGCTGGCTGCGGTAGGTGAAGGCCGGCTGCCTCGTTGGTTACGGCAGGTCGCGCGCCTGGAAGAGGGCCTGTACCGTCTCGCCGGTGTGAATTCCGCAGAGAGCATGAGCTGGAAGCAGTACGCAGTAGCGCTGCTCGCTTTCAACACGCTCGGCGTCATCGCCGTGTATGCGCTCCAGCGCTGGCAGGCGTGGCTGCCGCTCAACCCCCAGGGCATGGGTGCCGTCAGCGCCGATTCGGCGTTCAATACCGCCGTCAGCTTCGTTTCCAACACGAACTGGCAGGGTTACGCCGGCGAATCCACCATGAGCTATCTCACCCAGATGCTGGCGCTCTCTGGGCAGAACTTTTTCTCGGCCGCGACCGGTATCGCGGTGGCGTTCGCGTTGATCCGCGGCTTTGCGGCACGTTCGGCCGCGGTGATCGGCAACTTCTGGGTCGACCTGACGCGCATCACGCTGTACGTCCTGCTGCCGCTGTCGGTCGTGTTTGCCGTGTTCCTGGTGAGCCAGGGCGTCATCCAGAATTTCGATTCCTACAGGGAAGTCGCGACGATCGAGGCCGTGATCTACCAGCAGCCTGCGAAGGATGCCCAGGGCAACACCGTGATGGAGAACGTGACGCGCAAGGCGCAGACGATCGCCATGGGTCCGGTGGCTTCGCAGGAAGCCATCAAGATGCTGGGGACGAACGGGGGCGGATTTTTCAACGCCAATTCGGCGCACCCCTACGAGAACCCGACGCCGCTCGTGAACTTCGTCCAGATGCTGTCGATCTTTCTGATTCCTGCCGGCCTGGTGTTCGCCTTCGGCCGGATGGTGGGCGATCCTCGCCAGGGTCTCGCCGTTCTCGCGGCAATGACGGTGCTGTTCGTCGTCGCCGTACTGATCGCCATTCCGCAGGAGCAGGCAGGCAACCCGTTACTCGCGGCGCTCGGCCTGGACCAGGCAGCGAGCGAGTTGCAGGCCGGCGGCAACATGGAAGGCAAGGAGGCCCGCTTCGGCATCACCGCCACGACGCTGTTCGCGGCCATCACGACCGCCGCGTCGTGCGGTGCGGTGAACGGAATGCACGATTCCTTCACGCCCCTCGGCGGCGCCGTCCCGATGGTCCTCATGCAACTGGGCGAAGTCGTGTTCGGTGGCGTCGGTTCGGGACTGTACGGGATGCTGATCTTCGCCATTCTCGCGGTGTTCATAGCGGGCCTGATGATCGGCCGCACGCCCGAGTACCTCGGCAAGAAGATCGAATCCTTCGAGATGAAGATGACCTCGGTGGCCATCCTGGTCACGCCGATCCTCGTGCTGGCCGGCACCGCCGTCGCCGTACTCACGGATGCGGGTCGGGCCGGCATCGCCAACCCGGGACCGCATGGGTTCTCGGAGATCCTGTACGCCTTGAGCTCCGCCGCCAACAACAACGGCAGCGCGTTCGCGGGCCTCTCGGCCAACACGCCGTTCTACAACACGCTGCTCGCGGCAGCCATGTGGTTCGGCCGTTTCGCCGTGATCGTGCCGGTGCTCGCAATCGCCGGAAGCCTCGCCGCCAAGAAGCGCCTGACGCCCGGGGCCGGCACGTTGCCGACGCACGGACCGTTGTTCGTGGTCCTGCTGATCGGCGCGGTGGTGCTGGTCGGGTTGCTGAACTACGTGCCGGCGCTGGCATTGGGCCCGGTGGTGGAGCACCTCATGTTGCGGTCGGCCACGTGAACGGCAGGAGACACTCGCGATGACTACCCAGAAAGCATTCTCTCTCTACGACCCGGTGCTGGTCCGGCCCGCCATCGTGGCCGCCTTCCGCAAACTCGACCCGCGCGACCAATGGCGCAGTCCCGTGATGTTCGTCGTGTACGTCGGCAGCATCCTCACCACGATCCTGTGGTTGCAGGCGCTGGGCGGGCAGGGCGAGGCACCGGCGGGCTTCATCCTCGCCGTCTCGCTTTGGCTGTGGTTCACCGTGCTGTTCGCCAACTTCGCCGAAGCGCTGGCCGAAGGCCGGAGCAAGGCCCAGGCGGCGTCGCTGCGAGGCTTGCAGAAGGCCACGTGGGCGAAACGGCTTCAGGAGCCGCAGCGTCATGGCGCCACATGGTTTCCGGCGCAGGCGGAGGATCTCCAGCGAGGCGACGTGGTGCTGGTGGAAACGGGCGACCTCATCCCCCTCGATGGCGAAGTGATCGAGGGCGTGGCGTCGGTGGACGAAAGTGCGATCACCGGCGAGTCCGCCCCCGTGATCCGCGAATCCGGCGGCGACTTCGCCGCCGTGACCGGCGGTACCCGCGTCCTGTCCGACTGGCTGGTGGTGCGGATCTCGGTCAAGCCCGGCGAATCCTTTCTGGACCGCATGATCTCCATGGTCGAAGGTGCCCGTCGTCACAAGACGCCGAACGAGATCGCGCTCAACATCCTGCTGGTGGCGTTGACGATCGTGTTCCTCGTCGTGACGGTGACGTTGTTGCCCATGTCGATCTACAGCGTCGCGTCGGCGCAGCAGGGCTCGGCGGTGACCATCACCGCCTTGATCGCCCTGCTGGTATGCCTGATCCCCACGACCATCGGCGCACTGCTGTCGGCCATCGGCGTGGCGGGCATGAGTCGCATGCTGCAGGCGAACGTCATCGCCACCTCCGGGCGCGCGGTGGAGGCCGCAGGGGACGTGGACGTCCTCCTGCTCGACAAGACCGGCACCATCACGCTGGGCAATCGTCAGGCGAGCGCCTTCATGCCGGCCACCGGCGTCACGGAACAGCAACTCGCCGACGTTGCGCAGCTCGCTTCGCTCGCGGACGAGACACCCGAGGGTCGCAGCATCGCGGTGCTCGCCAAGCAGAAGTTCAACCTGCGCGAGCGCGAGCTGTCGGCGCTCGGAGCGATCTTCGTCCCGTTCACGGCGCAGACGCGGATGAGCGGAGTGGATCTCGGTCCTGACACCGCGAAGCGTGTCGTCCGAAAAGGAGCAGGCGACGCGATCCGCAAGCACATCGAATCCATGGGCGGCAGCTTCCCGGCCGAAGTGACCCAGGCGATCGAGGCGATTGCACGCCGGGGCAGCACCCCGCTCGTGGTGTCCGAAGACAACCGCGTGCTTGGCGCCATCGAGTTGAAGGACATCGTCAAGGGCGGGATCAAGGAGCGGTTCGCCGAACTGCGCCGCATGGGCATTCGTACGGTGATGATCACCGGCGACAACAAGCTCACCGCGGCAGCCATCGCGGCGGAAGCGGGCGTGGACGATTTTCTGGCCGAAGCCACGCCCGAGGCGAAGTTGAAGCTGATTCGCGAGTACCAGTCGGAAGGCCGCCTGGTGGCCATGACCGGCGACGGCACCAACGACGCCCCTGCGCTCGCACAAGCCGACGTGGCCGTCGCCATGAACACGGGCACGCAAGCGGCCAAGGAAGCCGGGAACATGGTGGACCTGGATTCCAACCCGACCAAGCTGCTCGAGATCGTGGAGACTGGGAAGCAGCTGCTCATGACCCGCGGATCGCTCACCACGTTCTCCATCGCGAACGACGTGGCCAAGTACTTCGCCATCATCCCTGCGGCCTTCGCGACGACCTATCCGCAACTCCAGGCGCTGGACGTGATGCACCTGGGGAGCCCTTCGTCCGCGATCCTGTCGGCGGTGATCTTCAACGCGATCATCATCGTGTTCCTGATCCCTCTGGCGCTGAAGGGCGTGAAATACCGTCCGATCGGTGCCGCCGCGCTGCTCCGGCGCAATGTCTTCGTCTATGGCTTCGGCGGCCTGGTCGTGCCCTTCGTGGGCATCAAGCTGATCGACGTGCTGCTGTCCGCCACCGGACTCGTCTGAAGGAGACCTCATGAACGCCATCGTTCGTCCCGCACTCGTCCTGTTCGCCGCACTCACCCTGCTGACCGGCATCGCATACCCGCTTGGCGTCACGGGCATCGCACGCGTCGCTTTTCCCTGGGAGGCGAGCGGCAGCCTCGTCACCAACGACGGCCGGCCGGTCGGCTCGACACTGATCGGCCAGAATTTCAGCGACGCCCGGCACTTCTGGGGGCGGCCTTCGGCCACCGGGCCATTCCCCTACAACGCCGCCGCGTCCAGCGGCTCCAACCAAGGGCCACTGAACCCAGCGCTGGTAGAGGCCGTCAAGGCCCGCATCGCCGCGCTCGAGGCCGCCGATCCGGACAATGCCCTGCCGGTGCCCGTGGACCTTGTCACCGCCTCGGGCAGCGGACTCGATCCGCACATCAGCCTGGCGGCGGCGCAGTATCAGGCATCTCGTGTGGCGCGGCTGCGCCAACTGCCCCTCGAACAGGTGCAGGCTCTCATCGATCGCCATGCAGAAAGGCGCTCGTTCGGTTTTCTCGGCGAGCCGCGCGTTAACGTCCTCCAGCTCAATCTCGATCTCGACCACCCGGGGGGTTAAGGCGGTCTTCCGTTCATTTCATTGCGCTGACCGGACACCGCAACGTCGTTAAAATCGATTGGTCGATTCGACTCTGCTTACCGCCACTCCTCAACCCAGCGCCCGGGAGGCGACCGATGCTCATCAACTGTGCGGCGTACCAGGACGGCAAGCGGATCGCCGATCCTCCGATCGAGCAGATCAGCGACTACCTCATCCGGCCGGGCTGTTTCGTCTGGGTGGCACTGAGCGATGCGTCCGCCGAGGAACTCGACGAGATGCGGCAGGAGTTCAGCCTGCACGACCTGGCGGTCGAGGATGCCCGCAACGGTCACCAGCGGCCGAAGATCGAGGAGTACGGCGACTCGCTGTTCGTCGTGATGCATCTGGTCGAACTGGTCGACGGCGAACTCAACGTCGGTGAAGTGGCGATCTTCGCTGGTCCGAACTACGTACTGTCGGTGCGCAACCGCAGCGCGCAGCATTTCCTCGGCGTGCGCGAGCGCTGCGAGCGCGAACCGCATCTGCTCCGCCAGGGTTCCGGGTTCGTCATGTACGCGCTGATGGACGCGGTGGTAGATCGCTATTTTCCGATCATCGACCTGCTCGAGACCGAGCTCGAAAGCATCGAGGAGCGCATCTTCACGAAGGGCGCGGCGCGCACGAACATCGAACGCCTGTACACGCTCAAGGGCAAGGTGACGATCCTGCGCCACGCGGTTGCGCCACTGCTCGAGTACGTGGGCAAACTGCATGGAGGCCGTACGCCACCGTTGTGCGCGAACACGCAGGAATACTTCCGTGACGTCGGCGACCACCTGGCACGCATCAACGCGTCCGTGGACACCATTCGCGACACGATTGGAACAGCCATCACTGCGAACCTGTCCATGGCCACGATCGAGGAGAGCGAGGTCACGAAGCGGCTGGCGGCCTGGGCCGGCATTTTCGCGGTGGCCACGGCGTTCGCCGGAATCTGGGGAATGAACTTCGAGCACATGCCGGAACTCAAGCTGATGTGGGGCTATCCGGCCGCGCTGGGCGTGATCGTCGGAGCGTGCGTGGCCGTCTGGTGGGGCTTCAAGCGCGCCCGATGGCTTTGATCCTGCCTGACGGCCGGCCCGACCCGGACGCGCTTCTCGAGCAGATCCGGGGCGAAGAGGTCCGTGCGCTGCGAGGTCGTCTGCGCATCTACTTCGGCTCGTCGGCCGGCGTCGGCAAGACCTATGCGATGCTCCTGGCTGCGCGCAAGCTGAAGGCCGAAGGGCTGGATGTGCTGGCGGGCGTGGTGGAGACCCATGGCCGCGCCGAGACCGCGGCGCTGTTCGAGTCGCTCGAAGTGCTGCCGCCCGCCCAGGTCGAATATCGGGGCAGGCGCCTGGCGGAGTTCGATCTCGACGGTGCGCTCGCCCGACGGCCGGCCCTGATCCTGGTGGACGAACTGGCGCACTCCAACGTTCGCGGTTCGCGTCATCCGAAGCGCTGGCAGGACGTGGAGGAACTGCTGGCCGCAGGCATCGACGTCTACACGACGCTCAACGTCCAGCATCTCGAAAGCCTGAACGACGTGGTCGGCGGCATCACCGGCATCCGCGTGAACGAGACGCTGCCGGACACGTTCTTCGACACGGCCGACGAAGTGGTGCTCGTGGACACGCCGGCGGAGGAACTGCTGGCGCGCCTCGAGGCCGGCAAGATCTACCTGCCGGTGCAGGCCGAGCGCGCCGCACGTAACTTCTTCCGCAAGGGCAACCTCATGGCGTTGCGCGAGCTCGCGCTGCGCCGCACGGCCGACCGGGTAGAAGACGATGTCCAGGCCTATCGCAGCGATCGTTCCATCGGGCAGGTGTGGAAGACGGAGGCGGCGCTGCTCTGCTGCATCGGTCCTCGCGAGGGCGCCGAGCACGTGGTGCGCAGCGCCGCGCGCCTGGCGCAGCAACTCGTGGTCGCCTGGCACGCCGTGTACGTGGAAACGCCGGCCCTGCAACGACTCGACAACGCGCGGCGGGAGCGCATCCTGCAGGCCGTGAAGCTGGCGGAGGAACTGGGCGCCACGACCGCCGTGTTGCCGGCGCAGAACGTGGCCAGCGCCCTGGTGGAACACGCGAGGCAATACAACCTGTCCAAGTTGATCCTGGGCCGGAACGGTGCAGCCCGCTGGTGGCCGGGTGCCACACTCGGACGCACCCTCGCGCGGCGAGCGCCGGACGTCGACCTGATCGAGATTGGGGACGGGCAGCCTTCGCACCCGGCCGTGGAATTCCGGACCGAAACCGTACGCGTTCCGGAGGACTTCGGAACCCGCTGGAAACCCTATCTCCTGGCGATGGCCGCGTCCGTGGTGACCACGCTGGTGGCGCTGCCGCTGGTGTCCTATTTCGAGCTGGCGAACATCGTGATGCTGTTCCTGCTCGCGGTCGTGGGTGTCGCCGTGACGCTGGGCCGGGGGCCGGCCGTGTTCGCCGCCTTCATGAACGTGGCGGCCTTCGATTTCTTCTGCGTTCCGCCGCGCCTGTCGTTCGCCGTGTCGGACGCGGAATACCTGCTGACCTTCTTCGTGATGCTGATCGTGGGTCTCGTCACGGGCCAACTCACGGCGGGGCTGCGCTATCAGGCACGCGTCGCCAATCATCGCGAGGCGAGGGCGCGTGCGCTCTATGAACTCGCGCGCGACCTGTCCAATGTATTGCTCACCGAACGGGTGGTCGAATTGTCCGGACAGGCGATCGCCCGCGAGTTCCGGGCGCGAGCGGTGATCAGCGTATTGGGCGCCGAAGACCGCTTGATGCCACCGTCGGCGCCGACCGACGGCTTCGACATCGGCACTGCGCGCTGGGCGCTCGACCACAACCAGGAAGCCGGGCTCGGCACCGACACGCTGCCCGGCAGCGCGTGGCTCTACGTGCCACTGAAGGCACCGATGCGCACTCGGGGCGTCCTCGCGCTTCGGCCCACGACGGCACGGCTGCTGATGGTGCCCGAACAGCGCCAGCAACTGGATACGTTCGCGGCCCTGACGGCGATGGCGCTGGAGCGCGTGCACTACGTCGAGGTGGCGCAGAAGGCCACGGTGCAGATCGAGTCGGAACGTTTGCGCAATTCGCTGCTCTCGGCCCTTTCCCACGACTTGCGCACGCCGCTCGCCGCGCTGGTGGGGTTGTCGGATACGCTGGGCGTGTCGAGGCCACCGTTGAGTGCGATCCAGGCGGACCTGGCGGTGGCGATCCGCGAAGAGTCCCTGCGCATGAGCGACCTGGTGAACAACCTGCTCGACATGGCCCGCATCGAAACCGGTGAGATCCGCCTCCGGCGCGAATGGCAGTCGATGGAGGAACTGATCGGCAGCGCGATCCAGTCCTCGCGGCGTGTACTGGGAGAACGTCGCGTCACCGTCCAGCTCGATCCGGGACTGCCGCTGGTGGAATGCGATGCGGTGCTGATCGAACGCGTTCTCGGCAACCTGCTCGAGAACGTCGCGAAGTACACGCCGGACGATTCACCGGTGCAGATCACCGCGCGGGTGGAGAACGAAGCGATGCGCGTGAGCGTGATCGACCACGGGCCCGGCGTGCCGAAGGGTCGCGAAGAGGCCATCTTCGAGAAATTCACGAGGGGCGACGTCGAATCGGCCACGCCCGGCGTCGGGCTGGGACTGGCGATCTGCCGTGCCATCGTCGAGGCGCATCGCGGCCGGATCCGGGTCGAGCCGGGCGCGACGGAAGGTGCCGTGTTCACGTTCACGCTGCCGCTGGGGTCGCCGCCGCCCGTCGACCTGCGTGAAGACGACGAGTCGGGAGCGTCCGCCTGATGGCCGAACCGCATCCGGTGGCACTGATCGTGGAGGACGAACGGCAGATCCGCCACTTCGTCCGCGCGTCGCTGGAAGCCGAAGGCTGGCAGGTGTTCGAGGCCGGCACGCTGAAGCAGGGGCTGGTGGAAGCCGGAACGCGTCGCCCCGACCTCGTGATCGTCGATCTGGGGCTGCCGGATGGCGACGGGGTGGATTTCATCCGGGAGGTGCGAGCGTGGTCCGGCGTTACGGTCATCGTCCTGTCGGCGCGTTCGGACGAAACCGACAAGGTGAGGGCGCTCGATGCCGGTGCAGACGATTTCATCACCAAGCCTTTCGGCGTAGCCGAGTTGCTCGCACGCGTGCGGGCCAACCAGCGGCGCCAGCGCGCCGGACGCGCGGAAGCCGAGGCCGTGTTCCGCTTCGGAGCAGTCGAAATGGATTTCAGCGCACGGGTCGTGCGCAGGAGTGGGGCCGAGGTCCACCTCACGCCCATCGAGTACCGACTCCTGGGCGTGCTCGCCACCAACGCCGGGCGCGTGCTGACGCACCAGTTCCTGCTGCGCGAAGTCTGGGGTCCGAGCCATTCGGAGAGCACCCACTACCTGCGGGTGTACATGGGGCAGTTGCGGCAGAAGCTCGAGGACGACCCTGCCCAGCCGGTCCACATCCTGACGGAGACTGGCGTGGGGTATCGACTGGTGGCCGATGACTGAGCCTGCCACGAGCGGACGGCCCCGGACGCCGATGCTAAACTTCGCTGCGAGATCTTCCGCCGGTGACGCCGGATCGAATCGGTCGCCGGTCACCCTCCATGAGCGAGACATCGATGCTGAACGTGCTGTACTTCGCCCGCCTGCGCGAGACGCTGGGGCGCGATGCCGAGAAGATCGAACTGCCGTCCGGGGTCGCCGACGTCGCGAGCCTGACCGCTTGGCTGCGCGCTCGCGGCGATGCCTGGGAGAAGGAACTCGCACCCGGCAGGAGCTGGCGGGTCGCCGTGAACCAGGACATGGCACGGTCGGATTCGCCAGTGCGCGACGGCGACGAGGTCGCGTTCTTTCCGCCGGTGACCGGGGGTTAGCGGCGATGGGAGGGGCCCGCAAACCCAATCGTGGGGAGGCGACCACATGAACGACGTCGCCCATCCCGGAGCATCGGTCACGGGTCTCACCTCCATTCGCGTCCAGTCGGACGATTTCGACATCGGTGCCGAGATCGCGCGGCTGCGGGCGGGCAACCCTCGTATCGGCGCGGTGGCGAGCTTCGTCGGTGTCTGCCGCGATCTCAACGACGGGGCGAGCGTCGCGGAGATGACGCTGGAGCACTACCCCGGCATGACCGAGAAGGCGCTCGAAGCCATCGTCGCCGAGGCACGGGGGCGCTGGGACGTCATCGACGTCGTGATCGTTCACCGGGTCGGGACGATGCGCCCCACCGACCAGATCGTGCTGGTGGTCGTGACCAGTGGCCACCGTGGCGAAGCCTTCGCAGCTTGTGAGTTCCTCATGGACTACCTGAAGACGCGCGCGCCTTTCTGGAAGAAGGAAAGCACGCCCGCGGGTGAACGCTGGGTCGATGCCCGGACCTCGGACGATGCCGCGGCGGATCGCTGGAAATGAGCGAAGCTGCCCTCAAGCCCCGCAAACGCGCCGCGCCGGCAAAACCGGCCAAGGTGGCCAAGGTGGCCAAGGCTCCGAAGGCCGCGAAGTCGCCGAAGCCGCAGATCCGCATCCTGTTCCGCAAGGCCATCGCGATGGGCCCGGGGAAGGCCTCGCTGCTGGACGCCATCGAGCGGACGGGTTCGATCTCGGCCGCGGCCCGGGATCTGGAGATGTCCTACCGCCGCGCCTGGCTCCTGGTGGATACGATGAACCAGTGCTTCCGCCAGGCGCTCGTGTCCACCGAAACCGGGGGCCAGAAGGGCGGCGGCGCCTACGTAACCGAGTTCGGGCACGACGTGCTGCGGCGCTACCTCGAGATGGAGGTCAAGGCCGCTGCATCGGTGGAGGGTGAGATGGCGCAGTTCGTCAAGTTGATGGCGAAGGCGCCGCCCGCGTGACTGCAACGCCACGGCCGAATCGTCTGCGGCTCTAGGAGGCACCCAGCATCGCGAAGGTGCGGCGGCTTGGACAATGGTCGTGGTTACACGTTATATTACATTCAATACAGCGCGTGCCATTCACCAAGAGACGTTGACAGCGCCGATGCACTTCCTGGAGTCGCTTTGAGGCGAAGAACCTCCGCCCGTACCGTGATGGACGCCGGCAATGCCTCGGGTCCGGACACCTTCGAGATCCAGATCAGCTTCAGGCGTGCGCTGGGCTTCGGACCGGGCAAGGCCCGGCTCCTGTTCGCAATCGCGGAGACCGGTTCGATCAGCGCCGCAGCCGAACGGATGGGCATGTCCTACGGCCGCGCGTGGGAGCTTGTCGAAGAGCTGAACGAGCGGTTTCTCCAGCCGATCGTCCTGACCCAAAGCGGGGGCAACTCGGGTGGCGGTGCGGCCGTGACTGCGTTGGGTTTCGAGGTGTTGAGGCGCTACCGGGAAATGGACGAGAAAATCACCGCGTCGATCGACGAGGACCTGACGGACTTCTCGACGTTGCTGGCGGCCCGCAGCCCTACCCGAAGCTGACGCCCTTCGCCCGCCATCGAGCGACCCGGCCGGCGACTGGTCATTGACGGCACCCGGGACGGGGGCTAATCTCCGACCGCCATATCCATAACTATATGACGGTCATCGGTTCCGCCAGTCCGTCCGTCTCCCGTGCTGTCTTCCCAAGACGTCTTCATCCCGCTCTTGCTCACGCTGAAGGTGGCGGGCTGGGCGACGTTCCTCGTGTTCCTGGCGGGGGTAGCCGTCGCCTGGTGGGTCGCCCGCCACGAGTTCCGGGGCAAGGAAGTGCTGGATGCCGCCATGACCCTGCCCATGGTGATGCCGCCCACCGTGCTCGGCTATTACCTCATCGTGGTGCTCGGGCGGCGCGGCTGGATCGGGGGCTGGCTGAACGACACGTTCGGCATCACGCTCATGTTCACCTGGCAGGGCGCGGTCATCGCTGCAGCCGTGGTGGCGTTTCCGCTCGTGTACAAGGCTGCGCGTGCGGCGTTCGAAGACGTCGATCATCGCTACGAGAACGCGGCGAGGATTCTGGGATCCACCGAATTCGCCGTATTCATCCGTGTGACCATGCCTCTTGCCTGGCGCGGCATCCTGGCGGGGACGATGCTGGCCTTCGCCCGAGCGATGGGCGAATTCGGCGCGACGCTGATGGTTGCGGGCAGCATTCCCGGCAAGACCCAGACGCTTTCGATCGCCGTGTACGAAGCGGTGCAGGCCGGCAAGGACGACATGGCGAACTTCCTCGTGCTCGTCACCTCGGTGGTGTGCATCCTGGTGCTGGTCGGTTCCGGCCGCCTGCTGCGCACGCGCTATTCATGAAACTCGCGGTGAACATCCGCAAGCGTCTGCGCTCGCGGGATCGCGAATTCCATCTCCAGGCGGAGTTCGCCTGCGCGCACGACGTCACCGTCATCTTCGGCGCGTCCGGTTCGGGCAAGAGCGTGACCCTGCAGGCCATCGCGGGGCTGCTGGATCCGGATGAAGGTGCGATCCGGTTGAACGAGCACGTGTTGTTCGATCGCAGCCTGGGCATCGACGTCCCGGCACGCGAGCGCCGTGTTGCCTACGTGTTCCAGGACTACGCCCTGTTTCCGCACCTCAACGTGGAAGCCAACGTCGGCTTTCCACTCACTCCCTGGTGGCGGGTGCGGCCCGAGGGAGCGGTGCGGGAGCGCGTGGAGGCGATGCTCTCTGCTTTCGAAATCGACCACCTGCGGGCCAGCTACCCCGGCCAGTTGTCGGGCGGACAGAAACAGCGCGTGGCACTGGCGCGAGCGCTGATCCGTGAGCCGGCACTGCTGCTGCTCGACGAACCCTTCAGCGCGCTCGACCCGTTGCTGCGGGAGCGGATGCGCCATCAGTTGCTGGAGTGGAGGCAGCAGTTCGGCATTCCGGTGGTGGTGATCACCCACGACCCGGACGACGTGGCGACGCTCGCGGACGAGGTGATCGTGTTCCGCGAGGGCCGGGTGGTGCGCTCGGGCGAGCGCTCGGACGTGTTCGACGAGGTCGAGTCGGGACCGCAGGTCCGGCGGGCGGTACGCCGCTTCCTCGCCGACGCCGCCGGCTGATCGTCGGGCGAACTTCGCTATGTGCTGTTGAATATAGCGAGGAGTTGCGTTAACCTCCGTCGTATCCAAATCGATATGACGCTTCCCGGGCCCGGCAGTTCGAGGTGATCGGCCGAGGCGCTCACCGAACACGGGAGACGATGGCTATGGGACCGGAAGTCCGGGGCGCGATTCGCGCAGGGTGGCGCTTGAGTGTCCTGTCGGCCGCCTTGCTTGCCGCAGGCGTGGCGCAAGCGCAGGAGACCGATACAGAAGGGCGCCTGCGTGAGCTCGAAGCGACGATGCAGAAGATGTCGAAGGAGCTCGAGTCGCTGCGCTCCCAGGTGGAGTCCGAGCGGGAGCAGCGCAAGGCTGCGGAGGCGGCGGCCGAGCAGGCCAAGGCGGCACAGCCCGCCGCGGCCCCGCCGGTTCCGGTGGCGGATGCCCCGACACGCAAGGAATTGAACGAGGCGCTCGCGACTGCACAGGAAGCGAAGGAGCAGGCGGCCAGCATGCAGCAGCGGTTCGAGCAGCAGGGCGTCCAGGCGAACTTCACCGATGGCGTGACGTTCCAGGATCCGCGTGGGCGTTGGGGCGTGCGGCTGACGGGACGGGCGCAGCTCGACTACCGTGGCTTCCTGGGGGACGACGCGGCCAACGCGGATACGTTCAGCGTGAGGCGGGCGCGGCTGGGCGCCCAAGCAATGCTCTACCGGGACTACCTGGTCCAGGTGGAGGGCGAGTTCGCCGGCACCTCGGCAACGCTCACCAACGGTTTCCTGGAGCTCCAGTGGTTCCGCCCGGCCCGGATTCGAATGGGTCAATTCAAGCCGCAGTTCGGCCTCGAACAGACGCTGCTCGATCTCCAGAGCGACTTCCAGGAACGGGCGCTCACCCAGAACATCCTCGACGGCAACGGTCTCAACTACGACCGCGGCATCATGGTTCATGGTTCACCCTGGGAACCGATGTACTACGCCGTGACCTACTCCAACGGGACCGGCGTCGGCACCGACGAGCAGGCGCGCTCAGCCGCTGAAGCACGAACGGATTCCAAGGACATCACGTTGCGCGGTGTGATTGACTTCGCCAAGGTGTTCGACTGGCGCGACAGCGTTGTCCACGCGGGGCTGTCGTACAAGAACGGCAAGCAGGCCAACCGGCAGAGTGCGCAGGCGGACGCATTCGCAGCACCGGCCTTCCGGACGGAGGCTCGCGGACTCACCTTCTTCACCCCCGCATCCTTCTTCGGCGCCGGCGGTACGACGGGAGAGATCGACCGCACCATCGAGGCGGCGGAATTGTCCACGTCCTGGAAGTCGGTGCGATTCACCGGTGAATGGTGGCGTGCGAAGTACGGCGGCGAGCGTACGCCCACGGTGGGGACACCCTTCGAATTCAGCCGTGACATCACCGCCAGCTACGTGAGCCTGCTGTGGCTGATATCGGGCGAGACGTATTCCGACTTCTACGCCAACGGCTACTGGCAGAAGATCCGCCCCAACAATCGCTTCTCGCTGGAGCCGGGAGGGGGCTGGGGCGCCTGGGAACTCGGATTGCGCTACAGCACGATGGACGCTACCGACTTCCGCACCAGCAATCCGGCGGGGACGGGGCAGTTGTCCGCCGCGACGCTGACGCCCACCAACAAGGCCGACGCGTGGACGGTGCAACTCAAGTGGATCCAGAACGTCTACTCGCGGTGGCTGGTGAGTTACGTGCACACGCGCTTCGATACGCCCGTCACCGTCAATGGGATCAGCGTCAATGGCGAGGATGCCATCCTGCTTCGCGCCCAGGTGGATTTCTGACCGGCAGCCAGCCTGCCTGCCTCCAGGAGAAGACATGAGCATCCGAATGTTGTTGACCTTGCTGTGCGCGTGGCTTGCCGCCGGCACTGCCTGTGCAGGCGACATCACCGTCTCCGCGGCGGCGAGCCTGACCAACGCGTTCCAGGACATCGGGCGCGAGTTCGAGGCGGCCAACCCCGGCAACAAGGTGCTGTTCAACTTCGGGGCGTCCGGGCAGCTGGTGCAGCAGATCGTGCGCGGCGCGCCCGTGGACGCCTTCGCGGCTGCAGACCAGGAGAGCATGGACCGTGGGGAAAAGCAGAGTGCGATCGAGCGCTCCACGCGGTTCAACTTCACCCGCAACGAACTGGTGCTCGTGGTTCCCGCCGACAGTACCGTCGCAATCGCAAACCTCGGTGACCTCAAGGCCGCCGCCATCGGACGCATCGCCATGGGGAATCCCGACTCCGTACCGGCCGGCAAGTACGCCAAGCTGGCCCTCGACAAGGCCGGCCTGTGGGAGTCCCTCAAGGGGCGGATGGTCAATACCCAGAACGTGCGCCAGGCACTCGACTACGTGGCACGCGGCGAAGCCGACGCGGGCTTCGTGTATGCAACGGACGCCCTTGTGATGCCCGCCCGCGTGAAAGTCGCCGCCAGGATCGAAGTGCCGGCCGAGATTCTCTACCCGGTGGCTGTCATCCGGGGAGGAGGAAACCAGAGGGGAGGCATCCGGTTCGTTGAATTCCTCAGGAGCGAGAAGGCGCAGGGTATCCTTGCCCGACATGGGTTTTTGAAACCTTGAACGCCATTGTCACTCGCAGGGAGTCACTCGATGAATCGTCCCTTCGTCGCGCGCGTATCGCATCTGGTGGCCGTCGCACTCGTGGCGTTGGCCTCGCTGGCGGGCGCCGCGGAGATCAACGTCAGCGCGGCCACCAGCCTGTCCGATGCATTTCGCGACATCGGCAAGGCCTTCGAGCGGGAGCGGAGAGGCACCACCGCGGTCTTTCATTTCGGGCCCTCCGGGCAACTCCTCGACCAGATCGTCGCCGGCGCGCCGCCGGTCGACGTGTTCGCCACCGCCGATCTGGAAACGATGAACCGCGCCGTGAAACTGACGCTGGTCGGAGAGGCTTCCCGTACCATTTTCGCGCGCAATGATCTTGTCCTGGCGGTAGCGGCCTCGGCTGTATGGGTGCCGGCGCACCCTACGGATCTGGTCCGTGTCGAGGTAAAGCGGATCGCGATCGCCGATCCGGACTCGGACCCTGCGGGAAGGTACTCGCACGACATCCTGCGCACGGCGCGCGTGTGGCCGGAACTCGAACCCCGGCTCGTCGTCACAGCCGACGTGCGTGGGGCGCTTGACCTCCTGTCACGCGGTGAAGTCGATGCGGCCTTCGTGTTTCGAACCGATGCGATGAGTGCCGTCAACCGGGTGCGGATTGCATTCGCCGTTGCGACGGAGACTCCCGTGCGCTATACGGCGGCCGTCGTCCGGCAGGCGCCCAATCCGGCCGATGGTGCCGCCTTCGTCCGCTTCCTCAAGAGCGAGGTCGCGCAACGTATTCTCGAGCAATACGGGTTCGGACGCCCTTGACGTGTCGAATAGCGAGTTCCCCTGTCTCGCCGTCAGGTTGAACATTACGACCGGCATCCGCAGCGCATTCCATCCGCGCTAGACTCGATCTGTCCGGGACAGGAGGTGCGGCGTGACGGGAATGGGAGCGTTGGCGGTGGGTTTCGGTGCAGCCTTCGGCGCGTGGCTGCGCTGGCTGCTCAGTCATTTCATGAACGGTCTGTTTCCGCTGCTGCCGCTCGGCACGCTCGCGGCGAATCTCGTCGGCGGCTTCCTGATCGGCGTGGCCCTGGAATTCTTCGGGACGCGGGCGGGACTCTCGCCGGAGTTGCGCCTCTTCGCCGTGACGGGCTTCCTTGGTGGACTGACGACGTTCTCCACGTTTTCGGCGGAAGCGGTGATCCTGATGCAGCGCGGGCAGACGGCCTGGGCCCTCGCCCACATCGGCGCGCACCTGGTGGGATCGATCGTTCTCACGATGCTCGGCATCGCGACGGTCCGGTACCTGTCCGCCTGATCGTCAGGCGTTCGGGTAGATAGCCTCGTTCAGAACCGCGCGTGCGGCGTCGATCAATTCCGATGCCGTGAGGCCTACGGGTCCGCCGATGGCGCCGCGCAATCGGTCCGCGGCCAGTCCGTGCAGATGAACTCCCGCCAGGAGGGCTAGCAAGGGATGGCTGCCCTGCGCCATCAGGGCGACGATGATGCCGGCGAGCACGTCGCCCGTGCCGGCGCTGGCGAGCCCCGGATTGCCGGACGTGTTGACGAACCAGTGACCGTCGGGCGTCGCACAGACGCTGCCCGCGCCCTTGAGCACGACCCAGGCGCCGAAGCGTTCGGCGATGCGCCGCGCGCTTTCGACCCGATCGCGCTGGACCTCGGCCGTGGGGATGCCGAGTAGCCGGGCGGCCTCGGCCGGATGCGGCGTGAGGACGGCGCTGGCCGATCGCGCGGCGACGGCCTTAGTGAGCGATGCGTCGCCTGCGATCAGATTGAGTGCGTCGGCGTCGAGCAGCAACGGCACCTCGCGCGCGATGGCCGAGGCGAGCAGCGATCGAGCCCGATCGGACTGCCCCAGTCCGGGGCCGACGGCCAGGGCAGACAAGCCTTCGAGCGCAACGACCTCCGTGGCCGGACGGAGCATCAGTTCCGGCTGGAGTGCATCGACCGATGGCGCATCCGCGCCGAAGCAGCCGACGAAGGTACGACCGGCGCCGAGCTTGGCCGCGGCCCGGCCGGCCAGCAATGCTGCCCCCACCATGCCCACGGCACCGCCGACGATCCCGACGTTGCCGTGGCTACCCTTGTGCGTATTGGCGGCTCGCGGGTGCAGTGCCGCACGGAGCACGGAATCGTCCAGCAATCGGCCGGACGAGACGCCGGGAGAGGCGAGGTCGAGGCCGAGATCGAAGACATGGATCTGCCCTGCATGATCGGGGCCGTCCAAGGTCAGCAGCCCCGGTTTGAGCGCGATGAATGTGGCGGTGTGAGTCGCGCGCACCGCAACACCCAACACGCGGCCGCTGTCCGAGTGCAATCCGCTCGGCACATCCAGCGAGAGAACCGGCGCACTGCTCGTATTCATGCGGGCGACCAGTTCGGCCTGGGCACCGGCGATCTCGCGTTCCAGCCCGATGCCGAACAGCCCGTCGATGACCAGGTCCGGTCGTGCTGCTTCCGGCCAATCGCTCACGGCCGTGCCACCGGCGGTGCGCCAGGTCGAAAGTGCCGCCGCTGCGTTGGCCGCGAGCTTGTCTTCGCTGCCGCTGAACACCACCGTCACGTCCAGCCACCACGACTTGAGGTGCCGCGCCACGACGAAGGCGTCGCCGCCGTTGTTGCCCGGGCCGGCCACGATCAAGACGCGCTGACCCGAGCCCAGCACCGTGCGGGCGAGTTCGGCCGCGGCGAGACCGGCGCGCTCCATCAAGGGGGGCTGCGGCGCCTGCGCTACGGCACGGGTCTCGATGGCGCGGATGTCGGCGTTGCGGCAGACGGGGCGGAGCGTGGCGAGGTCGCGCTCGGACATGGTGGCATGGCGAAGAAGGATCGTGCGCGAGTGTACGCGTCCTCGCGAATGCGAAGCACGCGATGGCCTTCGGTATAATTCCGGTTTGATGAACCCGGCCCCGTCATGGCGCTTTTCCTGAAGCTGCAGGGACGCGACGCGCTTTCCGCCTTTCGCGTACGCAAACTCCTCTCCACGCTCCGCACGCTCGATCCGTCCGTCGCCGGGGTATCCGCCGAATTCTGGCACTTCGCGAAATTGCGCCGCCCGCTCGATGCGGCGGAGCATGAGCGGCTCGAGCAGGTGCTCGACTACGGCCCGCGCCGGCGGACCAAGCCGGTCGAAGGCCAGCTGTTCGTGGTGGTCCCCCGGCTGGGGACGATCTCCCCGTGGTCTTCGAAGGCCACCGACATCGCGCACCATTGCGGGCTCGAAGCGGTGGAGCGGATCGAGCGCGGCATCGCTTTCCATGTCGCGGGTGGTGCCGCGGCCTGGCGCGTGCTCGCCGGCCCGCTGCACGACCGCATGACCGAGATCGTCCTGGATTCGCTCGAGGCCGCGGAGCGCCTGTTCCACGAAGTCGAACCTGCGCCACTCGCTTCGGTGGACCTCATGGGCGGCGGTCGTGCCGCGCTCGACGACGCGAACCGCGACATGGGCCTTGCCTTGTCGCCGGACGAGATCGACTATCTGTTCGAAGCCTTCACGGCCGCCGGCCGAAATCCGACGGACGTGGAACTGATGATGTTCGCCCAGGCCAACTCCGAACACTGCCGGCACAAGATCTTCAATGCCGACTGGGTGGTCGATGGCGTGCAGCAGGACAAGTCGCTGTTCGCGATGATCCGCAACACCCACGCGAAGCACCCCGAGCACACGATCGTGGCGTATTCGGACAACTCCGCCGTGATGGAAGGCGACACCGCACCGCGCTTCCAGCCGGATGCGTCGGGTGTCTACGGCTCGCGGGACGAAGCGACGCATATCCTGATGAAGGTGGAAACGCACAACCACCCGACCGCCATCGCGCCTTACCCCGGCGCCGCCACGGGTTCCGGCGGCGAGATCCGCGACGAAGGTGCGACCGGGCGAGGAGCCAAGCCGAAGGCCGGGCTGACCGGTTTCACCACTTCGCATCTGCGCATCCCCGGCGCCGTGCAGCCATGGGAGAAGGAAGACTACGGACGCCCCGGACGCATCGCCTCGCCGTTGTCGATCATGATCGAAGGGCCGATCGGGGGGGCCTCGTTCAACAACGAGTTCGGTCGTCCGAATCTGGCGGGCTATTTCCGGACCTACGAACAGGTGGTCGACGGGCGCGCGCGCGGCTATCACAAGCCCATCATGATCGCCGGCGGCCTGGGCAACATCCGCGCGGATCAGGCGCTCAAGCTCGGCCTTCCCGAGGGTGCGGTGATCGTGCAACTCGGCGGCCCCGGCATGCCGATAGGGCTCGGAGGCGGGGCCGCATCCAGCATGGATACGGGGGCTAACACCGAAGACCTCGATTTCGATTCCGTCCAGCGGGGCAATGCGGAAATGCAGCGTCGTTGCCAGGAAGTAATCGATCGTTGCGCGGCGATGGGCGAGGGCAATCCGATCCTCTCCATCCACGACGTCGGTGCCGGCGGACTCTCGAATGCCCTGCCCGAACTGGTCCATGGCGGCGAGCGTGGCGCCCGTTTCAACCTGCGCTCGATTCCCTCCGAAGCGCCGGGGATGTCGCCGCTGCAGATCTGGTGCAACGAGTCGCAGGAGCGTTACGTGCTGGCGCTCGATCCCGACGCCGCAAAGCTGGAAGCCTTCACCGCCATCTGCGAGCGGGAGCGTTGTCCCTACGCGGTGGTGGGGCGCGCCAAGGCCGAGACGCGCCTCGTGGTCGAGGACGCGCGCTTCGGCAACCGGCCGGTGGACATGGACCTCGGCGTTCTGCTCGGCAAGCCGCCGAAGATGCTGCGCGACGTGAAGCGCACGGTGACGAAGCTTGCCGCGTTCGACACGGCCGGCCTCGACCTGAAGCAATCGCTGGAGCGCGTGCTGCACTTTCCTGCGGTGGCCAGCAAGAGTTTCCTCATCACGATCGGTGACCGCACGGTCGGCGGTCTCACGGCCCGCGATCAGATGGTGGGCCGGTGGCAGATGCCCGTGGCCGACGTGGCGGTGACCGCGATGGGATTCGATACCCACCTGGGCGAAGCCATGGCGATGGGCGAGCGCACACCGCTGGCGATCATCGACGGTCCGGCTTCGGGACGGATGGCCGTGGGTGAGGCCTTGACCAACATCGCCGCCGCGAAGATCGGTCCGCTCGAGCGCGTGAAGCTGTCCGCCAACTGGATGGCGGCCGCCGGTCAGCCGGGAGAGGATGCAGCGCTGTTCGATACGGTGCGTGCGGTGGGAATGGAATTCTGTCCCGCGCTCGGCGTGAGCATTCCGGTGGGCAAGGACAGCCTGTCCATGCGCACCGCCTGGCAGGTGGACGGCAAGGCGAGGGAAGTGACCGCGCCGATGTCGCTCATCGTCTCGGCGTTCGCTCGCGTCGAGGACGTACGCGCGACGCTGACGCCGGAGTTGCGTCTCGATGCCGGCGAAACGCGCTTGCTCCTCGTGGACCTCGGCGGCGGCCGCAATCGCGTTGGCGGATCGTGTCTGGCGCAGGTGTACGGACAGATCGGCCGCGACGCGCCGGACATCGAGGATGCGGCCAGCCTCCGCGGCTTCTTCGCCGCGATCCAGACGCTGATCGCCGAGGACGTGCTCCTCGCCTATCACGATCGCTCCGACGGCGGCCTGATCGTCACGCTGACCGAGATGATGTTCGCGACGCACGTGGGCATTCATGGCGACGTCGGTACATCGACACGAAACGGCGACGTGGCTGCAGCGCTGTTCACCGAGGAACTCGGTGCCGTCGTGCAGGTGCGCGAACAGTCTGTCGAGAAAGTGCGGGAGGTGTTCGCCAAGGCGGGACTGGGCGACGCCGTGCACGATCTCGGTTCGATTGCACGCGATGGATTCCTGAGGATCGCCGTCGGTGGCAAGGAGGTCCTCGCGGCTTCCGGCGTGGAACTGCTGCGTACCTGGTCATCCACCAGCCACAGCATCGCCCGCCTGCGTGACAACCCGGCGTGCGCAGATCAGGAGTTCGCCGTCATCGACGATGCCGCCGATCCCGGATTGAGCGCCGAACTCACCTTCGATCCGGCGGCGCCGCCGATGATCGCGACCGGCGCCCGGCCGCGCATCGCGATCCTGCGCGAACAGGGCGTCAACGGACAGATCGAGATGGCCGCCGCCTTCGACCGCGCCGGCTTCGAAGCGGTCGACGTGCACATGAGCGACATCATCACGGGCCGCGTGCGCCTCGACGGTTTCCGGGGTTTCGCGGCGTGCGGCGGTTTCTCCTACGGTGATGTGCTGGGCGCGGGGGAGGGCTGGGCTAAATCGATCCTCTTCAACGCGCGGGCGCGCGACCAGTTCGAGACGTTCTTCCAGCGCAGCGACACGTTCGCGCTCGGCGTGTGCAACGGTTGCCAGATGATGAGCAACCTGCGCGAGCTGGTGCCGGGCGCGGCGCACTGGCCCCACTTCGTGCGCAATGCCTCCGAGCAATTCGAAGCGCGGCTCGCCATGGTGGAGATCCCGGCGAATTCGTCGCTGCTGTTCGAGGGAATGGCTGGTAGCCGGCTGCCGATCGTGGTGTCCCACGGCGAAGGGCGGGCGGAGTTTGCCTCGGCGTCGCAACGAAGCGTCGCGGACAAGCTGGTCTCACTGCGCTTCGTGGACAACCGGGGGCAGGCGACCGAGAACTACCCCGCCAATCCGAACGGCTCGCCCGGCGGGATCGCCGGGCTGACCACCGCGGACGGACGTTTCACGATCGTGATGCCGCATCCGGAGCGGGTATTCCGTTCGAGCCAGATGTCGTGGCATCCGCGCGGATGGGGCGAAGACTCGCCGTGGATGCGCATGTTCCGCAACGCGCGGCGGTACGTGTCTTAGCGTCGTTGCCCCCACCCTGACCCTCCCCCAGCAAGCTGGGGGAGGGGACGTACACCCCTTCCCCCACTTCCAGTGGGGGAAGGTTGGGATGGGGGCAAGAGCAACCACCCAAGAAAAAAGCGCAGCCGAAGCTGCGCTTTTTTTTTAGTACGGCTCGAGACGCCAGGCGCTTACTCCACCTTCGCCGCCTTGCGCAGCTCCTCGATCACCTTGTCGCGCTGCTTGCCGATCAGCTGCTTCGCGACTTCGTCCTTCACCTGCTCGAAGGGCGGGAACTGCGGTTCGCGCACGTCGTCGACCCGGATGATGTGATAACCGTACTGGGTCTGCACCAGCGTCTTGGAGGTTTCCCCCTTGCCGAGCGTCTTCATCGCGTCGGCGAAGGGCTTCACGAGGTTGGCGCCGTCGGTCCAGTCGAGCTCGCCGCCCTTGACCTTCGAACCCGCGTCGTCCGAGAACTTCTTCGCCAGTTCGTCGAACTTCGCGCCCTTCTGGAGCTGCGCGAGGATGCCCTCGGCCTTCTTCTTCGCCGCGGCCGCTGCCTTCGGATCTTCCTTCTTCGGCGTATTGATCAGGATGTGACGGACCTTGTATTCCTTGACGTTCGGGTCGAACTGCTCCTTCTTCACCGCTTCGTACTCGGTCTTCAGTTCGGCTTCGGTCGGCTCGTGGCTCTTCAGATAATCCTCGATGAAGGAATTGACGAGCACCTGCTGCTTCGCGAGATCCATCTGGGTCTGGTAGTCGACGCTCTTGTCCAGCCCCTTCTTGACCGCTTCCTGCGTCACGATCTCACGGGTGATGAGCGCCTCGCGCAACTGCTTGCGCATGTCCTCGGAGTCCTTCTGGCCCTGCGCCTGCTGCATCTTCATCACGAAGTCCATGCGCGCCTGCGGAATGGGCACGCCGTTGACCACGGCCATGTTCTTGCCCGGCTCCTGGGCGTTGCAGGCCGTGAGCGCGACGATGCCGCTCAGACTGAGCACGGCGATCGCCGTGGACTTGAGAAAAACCATGACGGAATCCTTCCGGGGTATGCGTGTTGGTTGATACGACGGGAGACGCGACCCGCGCAGGGTCGGTGCGAGTTCGAGTTCGCGCGCGAGCGCGATTTCTCAAGAGGCGAGTTCTTCCGGCGCGTGGGCGACGATGGCGAGCGCGTGAATCGACCCGGGCATCAAATCGCGGAGCGCATCATACACCAGCCGATGACGGGCGATCCGGCTCTGCCCGGTGAAGGCATTCGACACGATCACCACCTGGAAATGGCCGCCGCCGTCGCGCGCGCCGGCATGGCCGACATGGTCCGAACTGTCGTCGAAGACGTCCAGGCTTTCCGGCGCGAAGCGCTGCAGCCGCTCGCGGATGACGTCGGCCAAGTTCATACGGCAGGCAACACCTGCTTGAAGGGGCGCACCGTCACCTTGCCGAACACCCCCTGCGTCACGTAGGCGTCGGCGTCGATCCAGACCTGCGCGGCCTCGAGGGATTCGAATTCCGCGACGATCAGGCTGCCCACCATGCCGGCCGGGCCCGGGTCCGGGCTGTCGATGCCGGGGAAGGGGCCGGCGAGGATGACCCGGCCGGCTTCGACCAGCTCGTCGATATGGGCAAGGTGCGCGGGCCGCGCTGCGGCTCGCTTGGCCTGACCGTTGGGAACATCCTCGCCGATGATCGCGTAGAGCATGGTCATTCCTTGCCTTCGTCCGGCTCGATGTGGCGCGACAGGAACAGCCCCTGGCCCAGGCTGAACACCAGCATCAGCCCCATGACGCCGAAGAGCTTGAACTTCACCCACGTGGGCTCGGAGTAGTTGAAGGCCACGTAGAGGTTGACGACCCCGAGCACTGCGAAGAACGCGGCCCAGCTCAGGTTGAGGCGAGTCCAGACCGGATCGGGCAGCTTCAGCTGCTTGCCCAGCATGGCCTGGATGAGATTCTTGCGGAAGAACAGCTGCGCGCCGACCAGCACGACGGAGAAGGCCCAGTAGAGCGCGGTGGGTTTCCACATGATGAAAGTGGCGTCGCGGAGGATCAGCGTCGCGCCGCCCATGACCACGATGATGGTGAGGCCGATCCACAGCATGTTGTCGACCTTCTTGCCGCGCAGGAGCAACCAGAGCACCTGGCCGACGGTCGCGACGATCGCGGCGGCCGTGGCGACCAGGATCGGCGCCTGCTTGGCGGTGACGTCAGTTCCCAGGCCCAGGTGGCCGAGCAGTGCCGCCATGAAGGCGGTGGCGGCCTGCGGATCGAGTCCGGCGACGAAGTAGGAGACGAAGAAGACGATGACCGGGAACAGGTCGAAGAGCAGTTTCATGGCGTGGCTCCGGAGGACCGGGGATTATGGCCGTGTGCACCGAGCCCTGTCCACGCGCGGTGCTACACTCGACCGGCTCTCCCCGAACGAGGAAAGGACGTCCGAGATGGCGATGGTGAAGCTGGTGGAGTACGCGGATGCGAACCCGGAGGTCCGGGCCGTGTTCGACGACATCATGGCGACGCGCAAGGTCGACTGGATCAACAACATCTGGAAGGCGCTCGCCACGCATCCGCCGACGCTCGCACGCATCTGGTCGCAGGTGAAGCAGGTGATGGGGCCCGGAACGCGCCTCGACCCGCTCACCAAGGAGCTGATCTACATGGCCGTGAGCATGACCAACAACTGCGAGTACTGCATCCACTCGCACGGCGCCTCGGCGCGCAGGCAGGGCATGGACGAGGAGATGTTCGGCGAACTCGCCGCGATCGTCGCGCTTGCGAACCAGACCAATCGTCTCGCGATCGCGTATCAGATCGACGTCGACGACGCGTTCAAGCCGAAGTTTTCCTGATCGGGGCGAGCGCGAGACGATGGGTGAGGCAAAGATCAGTCGCGAGTTCGACGCACTCCGTGAGGTCCTCGGGCGGCGCTACAGCTGCCGCGCCTACCATCCGGAGCCGCTCGCGCATGCCACGATCGAGGAGATCCTGACCCTCGCGCAGCGCACGCCCTCCTGGTGCAACACCCAGCCGTGGCAGGTGACCATCGTTTCGGGTGATGCGTTGCAACGGCTCGGTTCGGCCTTGTACGAACGGGCAGCTGCCGACACGCCTCCGAACCCCGACTTCACCTTCCCCGAAGCCTATCTCGGCGTATATCGCGAACGCCGGAAGGTCTGCGGCGTTCAGCTCTACCAGTCGCTGGGCATCAAACGCGAGGATCGCGCGAAGGCGCGCGAGCAGTCGCTCGAAAATTTCCGCTTCTTCGGGGCGCCGCACGTTGCGTTCGTCACGACGGAAGCTGCGCTGGGCTTCTATGGCGGGCTCGACTGCGGGCTGTACGTGATGAGCTTCCTGCTCGCCGCCGAAGCGGCGGGAATCTCCTGCACGCCCCAGGCGGCGCTGGCCTCGTATCCCGACGTGGTCCGCGAACATCTCGACCTCGGCGATGGCCGCTGGCTCGTCTGCGGCATCGCGTTCGGCCGGGGCGATGCCTCCGCCGTGGTGAACGGCTACCGCACCGAACGTGCGGCCCTCGTGGAAGCGGTGCGCTGGGTCGAGTAGCGCTGGTCCTGTAGTACAGGGCTACCACCAAGGGGCAGGGTGCGATGCTACCGTGGTCCCATTGTCGGTCCGGTGAATATGTTGCATCGCGAGATCGCACAGGGCACCGAGGGCCGGTGATTCCGAGGCGCAGTTCGGTCCAATACCAAGACAGGGAGGAGTCATGAAGGATCACGATCCGGTCGACGGGGGCATGGAGCCCGCACGTCGCGAATTCCTGAAGAAATCCGGGGCGACGGTCGCCGGCGTCGGGGTGCTGTCGACGGGCACACTGCTCGCGACCCCCGCTGACGGTTGGGCCCAAACGCTGGGTGCGCTCGATGCGGGCGAAGCGAAGACGCTGATGCGCATGACCCGGGATGTCTATCCGCACGACGGCCTGCCGGATTCCGTGTACGCGAAGGTCGTCCAGATGCTCGACGGGGCGGCACAGAAGGACGCCGCCACGGCAAAGATGCTCTCGGACGGGGTCAAGGATCTCAATGATGCGGCGCGGCGCGCCTTCAAGAAGGACTACGCCGCGGTGGCGAAGGAGTCCGATCGCGTCGGTATCCTCCAATCGATGGAGGGAACGCCGTTCTTCCAGAAGATCCGGGGCGACATGATCACGGGCATCTACAACAACCCGGACGTCTGGCAGGCGCTGGGCTACGAAGGCGCTTCGGCGCACCTCGGCGGCTACATCAAGCGCGGCTTCGACGACATCGCCTGGCTTTAGAGCCCGCGAGCGTCGACCGGACACCTGCATAGAACATCGGGAGGAAACAGGACATGGCCGCAAAGTACGACTTGACCGACGACCGCGTGGTCGTCGTGATCGGCTCCGGCGCCGGCGGTGGCACCGTGGCGAGCGAACTCGCCCTGAAGGGCGTCGACACCGTGCTGCTGGAAGCCGGCAAGCGCTGGGAGATTCCGGATTTCGAGAACGACGAATGGTCGAATTTCGTGAAGATCTCGTGGCTCGACCCGCGCACTACCTCCGGGGACTGGCGCGTCGCGAAGGATTTCTCCGGGCTGCCGGCCTGGATCGTGAAGGCGGTGGGCGGCTCGACCATCCACTGGGCTGGTGCGTCGCTGCGCATCGAGGACCACGAGTTCAAGGCGAAGACGAACTACGGCAACGTCGCCGGCGCGAACCTGCTCGACTGGCCGCTCACGCGCGCGGAGCTGGATCCGTACTACGACCTCGCCGAGAAGAAGATGGGCACCACGGGGACCAACGGCATTCCGCGCCTGCCCGGCAACAACAACTACAAGGTGCTGGCCGCAGGTGCCGCGAAGGTGGGCTACAAGAATTTCCACACCGGCAACATGTCCATCAACTCGCAACCGCGGGACGGCCGGGGCTCCTGTCAGCAGATCGGCTTCTGTTTCCAGGGCTGCAAGTCGGGCGCGAAATGGTCGACCCTCTACGAGGCGATCCCGAAGGGCGAGGCCTCCGGCAAGCTGGAAGTGCGACCGCAGTCCATGGCCGTGCGCATCGTCCATGATGCGAAGGGCAAGGTGTCGGGCGTCGAGTATGCGGACAAGAGCGGCAAGATCCAGCTGCAGAAGGCGCGGGCGGTGTGCGTGGCCGGCAACTCGATCGAATCGCCGCGGCTGCTGCTCAACTCCGCCTCGAGCCTGTTCAAGGACGGGCTCGCGAATTCCTCGGGCCAGGTCGGCAAGAACTACATGCGCCACATGACCGGGTCGGTGTATGCGGTCTTCGATCGCGAGGTCCACATGTATCGCGGCACGACCATGGCCGGCATCGTCACCGACGAATCGCGCAACGACCCGTCGCGCGGCTTCGTCGGCGGCTACGAGCTGGAGACGCTGTCGCTCGGACTGCCGTTCATCGCGGCGTTCCTCGAACCCGGCATGTGGGGCCGAGACTTCACGTGGGCCATGGACCGTTACGAGAACATGGCGGGCATGTGGATCGTGGGCGAGGACATGCCGCAGGAGAAGAACCGCATCACGCTCAACACGAACGTGAAGGATGCGAACGGACAGCCGGTGGCCAACGTGAATTTCGACGACCATCCGAACGACATCGCCATGCGCAACCATGCCTACCAGCAAGGCGCTGCGCTGTACGAGTCGGTCGGTGCGCTCAAGACCTATCCGACGCCGCCCTATCCGTCGACGCACAACCTGGGCACCAACCGGATGAGCGCCAACGCCCGCGACGGCGTGGTCAACAAGTTCGGCCAGGCACACGACGTGAAGAACCTGTTCGTGTCCGACGGCAGCCAGTTCACCACGGGAGCGGCCGAAAACCCGACGCTCACCATCGTGGCCCTGGCGATCCGGCAGGCCGAATACATCGCCAAGCAGATGGCGGCGAAGGAGATCTGACCCCCCCGAAAGGCCTGCGGCCTCTCCCCCCGAGGGGGCCAGCCCTTTTGGGGCGGCCCGGCGAGGGCTGAGCGCGTTCGGCCAGCATCATGTCGCTTGAACAAAGAGGCCCGGACAACCGGGCCTCTTTGTTGGTACGCGTTGACGCGGGGGCGGCCGGGGGTAAACTTCCACGCGCCGCCGACATGATGCGGCGCCGGAGCCCTCGGGCCGCGGCCATACCCACAAGACGAGGGAGGAGGACGATGTGCAACCTGTATTCCGGCCAGGACAAGAACCTCTACGCGCGCGAAAAGCGCTCCGTCCGCCTCTCCGGCTTCGTCACCAGCATCTGTCTGGAGCGCCTTTTCTGGCGCGTCCTGGATGAGGCGGCGGCGAGCGAGGGGCTGAGCACGCCGCGGTTCATCGGCAAGCTCTACGAAGAGATGCAGGGGCGGGACGACACGATCTCCAGCTTCGCCTCCCTGCTGCGCGTCACCTGTGCGATCTACATCAATCGCAATCCGCAGAAGCCGCTGACCAGCTACGTCCAGGAGGCGGTGGTCGCGGCTGCATAGGGTGAAAGCAAGGACCCGGCACGGGGCCGGGTCCGGGCACTACGGTGAGATGCCGCCGCTCAGGCCGCGGCGATCAATTCCCGCAGCACGAAGGGCAGGATGCCGCCGTGCCTGTAGTAGTCGACTTCGATCGGGGTGTCGATGCGCAGTTTGAGGGTGGCCCGTTTCTCGGTGCCGTCCGTGCGCCGGATCACCAGGGTGGCGTCCTGCTGGGGCTTCAGATCGCTGCCCACCAGGATGTCGAACTGCTCGTCGCCCGTGATGCCCAGGGTTTCGACCGAATCGGAACCGGTGAACTGGAGCGGCAGCACCCCCATGCCCACGAGGTTGGAGCGGTGGATGCGCTCGAAACTGCGGGCCACGACCGCCTTCACGCCGAGCAGCTGCGTACCCTTCGCCGCCCAGTCGCGCGACGAGCCGGTGCCGTACTCCTCTCCGCCGAAGATGACGGTCGGAACGCCGTCGGCGATGTATTTCATTGCGGCGTCATAGATCGACAGCTCTTCGCCGGAGGGCTGGAGCCGCGTGATGCCGCCCTCGACACGGGAGCCGTCGGCCTTCGCCGGGATCATCAGGTTCTTGATCCGCACATTGGCGAAGGTGCCGCGCATCATCACCTCGTGGTTGCCGCGGCGCGAGCCGTAGCTGTTGAAGTCCGCCTTGGGTACGCCGTTGGCCACGAGCCACTTGCCGGCCGGTGAACTGTCCTTGATGGAGCCCGCCGGCGAGATGTGGTCGGTCGTGATCGAATCGCCGAACACGCCCAGGGCTCGCGCACCCCTGACGCCCGCGTCACCCGCGGCGGCCGGCGCCATGGCGAAGCCGTCGAAGAAGGGCGGCTGTGCGATGTAGGTCGACTTCGGCCAGTTGTAGACCTGGCCCGTGACGCCTTCGATGCGCTGCCACAGCTCGCCCGGATTGCTCTTCACCTGCGAGTAGTTGTTCTTGAACGCGGTCGGATTCATTGCGTGGCGCATCAGCGCGTGGACCTCCTCGCTCGAAGGCCAGATGTCACCCAGGTACACGTCCTTGCCACCCTTGCCCTTGCCGACCGGTTCGGTCATGAGGTCCTTGAGTACCGTTCCCGCCAGCGCATAAGCCACCACCAGGGGAGGTGAGGCCAGGAAATTGGCCTTGAGGTTGGGATGGATCCGCGCCTCGAAATTCCGGTTGCCCGACAGCACGGCCGCACAGATGAGGTCGTTCTTGGTGATCGTCTCGTTGATCTCGGGCGTGAGATCGCCGGCATTGCCGATACAGGTGGTGCAGCCGTAGGCGGCGACGTTGAAGCCGAGCTTCTCCAGGTAAGGCAGCAGTCCGGCCTTCTGGAGGTATTCGGTGACGATGCGCGATCCCGGAGCCAGGGAAGTCTTGATGTGCGGCTGCACGGTGAGCCCTGCGGCCACCGCCTTCTTGGCCAGTAGGCCGGCAGCGAGCAACACGCCCGGATTGGAGGTGTTGGTGCAGGAGGTGATCGCCGCGATCAGCACGTCGCCGTTGTGCAACTCGACGCCGTTCGTCGTCTTGAAGGTTTGTTCGAGCTTCGCCGCAGGCTGGTTGAACCCGTTCTCGCCCGTGGGCTTGCTGAACAGCGAACCGAACTGGCGCTTCACGTTGCCGATCTCGATGCGATCCTGCGGACGCTTCGGTCCGGCGAGCGACGGCGCAACCTTGGACAGGTCGAGCACCAGCGCCGTGGAGTAGTCGATATCGCCGGCCTTCGGAATGCCGAACAGGCCCTGTGCCTTGAAGTAGGCCTCGAAGGCATCGATCTCCTGTTTGGTGCGGCCCGTGCCCGTGAAATAGTCGATCGTCTTCTCGTCCACGGGGAAGAAGCCCATGGTGGCGCCGTATTCCGGCGCCATGTTGGCGATGGTCGCGCGGTCGGGCAGGGCGAGCGTGCGCGTGCCTTCGCCGAAGAATTCGACGAACTTGCCGACGACCTTCTCCTTGCGCAGCATCTCCGTGACAGCAAGCACGAGGTCAGTGGCCGTGACGCCTTCGCGCAACTGGCCCTTGAGTTCCACGCCGACGACGTCCGGCGTGAGGAAGTAGACCGGCTGGCCGAGCATGCCGGCCTCCGCCTCGATCCCGCCCACGCCCCAGCCGACCACGCCGATGCCGTTGATCATGGTCGTGTGCGAGTCCGTCCCCACGAGCGTGTCGGGGTAATAGACGCCGTCCTTCTTGTGCACGCCGCGCGCCAGGTACTCGAGATTGACCTGGTGCACGATGCCGAATCCCGGCGGAACGACGCCGAAGGTGTCGAAGGCCTGCATGCCCCACTTCATGAACTCGTAGCGCTCGCGGTTGCGCGAGAACTCGAGCTTCATGTTCAGATCGAGCGAGTCCTTGGTGCCGAAATGATCGATCATCACCGAGTGGTCGACCACGAGATCCACCGGCACCAGCGGCTCGATGGTCTTGGGGTTCTTGCCCATCTTCGCGGCGACGTTGCGCATGGCTGCGAGATCCGCCAGCAGCGGCACGCCGGTGAAATCCTGCAGCACGACACGGGCGACGACGAACGGAATCTCGTCCACGCGATCGGCCTTCGGCTTCCATGCGGCGAGCTGTTTCACGTGCTCCTCGGTGACTTTCTTGCCGTCGCAGTTGCGCAGCACCGCTTCCAGCACGATGCGGATCGAAACCGGCAGGCGCGAGATCTTGCCCAGCCCGGCCTTCTCCAGCGCGGGAAGGGAATACAGCTTGCCTTTGGCGGTGCCGATCTTGAAATCCTGCAAAGTGCCGAAGAGGTTGTGGCTCATGCGATGGTCTCCGAGTTTCGGGGGAATCAGATCACGAACAGGTCGACGAATTCGTTGACCGGCGTTGCGGCGAGCTTCTTCGCATCGAGGCACAGGTCGAGGATCGTGGCCTGCTGCTTCGAGGGGAACCGGCGGGCGAGGTTGGTCTTGAACTTCTCCACCAGCACCGGCATGCCTTCCTTGCGACGGCGTTTGTGGCCGATCGGGTACTCGCAGACGATTTCGCTCAGCTTCTTGCCGTCGTTGAATTCGACGGTGAGCGCGTTGGCGATGGAGCGCTTCGCCGGGTCGTGGTAGTCCTTCGTGAACTGCTTGTCCTCCACGCACACGATCTTGTCGCGCAGCTTGTCGATGCGCGGGTCTTTCGCCACGTGATCCTCGTAGTCGTCGGCCGTGAGGCGACCAAAGAGGATCGGCACCGCCACCATGTACTGGATGCAATGGTCGCGGTCGGCCGGATTGTCGAGCGGGCCCTTCTTGTCGATGATCCGGATGCACGCCTCATGGGTGCGGATCGTGATCTTCTTGATGTCTTCCGGCTTGCGGCCCGCTTTCTTGAGCGCGGCGTGGATGTCCATCGCGCACTCCACCGCGGTCTGCGAGTGGAACTCGGCCGGGAAGGAGATCTTGAACAGCACGTTTTCCATCACGTAGCTGCCGTAGGGGCGCTGGAACTTGAAGGGGTTGCCCTTGAACAGGACGTCGTAGAAACCCCAGGTCTTCGCGGACAGCACGGAGGGATAACCCATCTCGCCCGTCTTCGCGATCAGCGCGAGGCGTACGGCACGCGACGTTGCGTCGCCGGCGGCCCAGCTCTTGCGCGAGCCGGTGTTCGGGGAATGGCGATAGGTGCGCAGCGACTGGCCGTCCACCCAAGCGAGCGAGACCGCATTGATGATCTCGTCACGCGACAGGCCGAGCATCTGGGCCACGACGGCGGTGGAGGCGACCTTCACCAGCACCACGTGGTCGAGCCCGACCTCGTTGAACGAGTTCTCCAGCGCGATGCAGCCCTGGATCTCGTGCGCCTTGATCATCGCGGTCAGCACGTCCTGGACGGTGAGCGGCTTCCTGCCCGCTGCCACGGCGTTGCGTGACAGCCAGTCGGCCGTTGCCAGGATGCCGCCCAGGTTGTCGGACGGATGACCCCATTCGGCGGCGAGCCAGGTATCGTTGAAGTCGAGCCAGCGGATCATCGCCCCGATGTTGAAGGCGGCCTGGATCGGATCGAGCTGGAACTGCGTGCCGGGCACCTTGGCGCCGTTGGGCACGACCGTTCCCGGCACGATCGGGCCGAGCAGCTTCGTGCACGCGGGATACTCGAGCGCTTCGAAGCCGCAGCCGAGCGTGTCGATGAGACAGTAACGCGCGGTCTCGTAGGCTTCCTTGCTGGTGATCTTGTACTTGGCGACGTAGTCGACGATGTCGACCAGTGCCTTGTCGGGTTTCGGACGGACGTTGGAGATGTGGGCGGACATGGGCAGGCCTTTGGGGAGGATTACTTGCGGCGTTCCAGCGGGACCCACGACTGATTCTCGGGTCCGGTGTAGTTGGCGCTCGGGCGGATGATCTTGCCGTCGACACGTTGTTCGATGACGTGGGCCGACCAGCCGGAGGTGCGCGAGATCACGAACAACGGCGTGAACATGGCGGTGGGTACGCCCATCATGTGATAGCTGACGGCGCTGAACCAGTCGAGGTTCGGGAACATCTTCTTCTCTCGCCACATCACCGCTTCGAGCCGCTCGGCGATGTCGAAGAGCTTCATGTTGCCGTGGTCCTTGGACAGGCGCCGCGCCACGTCCTTGATCACTTCGTTGCGCGGGTCGGCGATCGTGTAGACCGGATGGCCGAAGCCGATGACGATCTCCTTGTTGGTCACGCGCCGGACGATGTCGGCTTCCGCTTCATCGGGATCGCCGTAGCGGCCCTGCGTGTCGAAGGCCACTTCGTTCGCGCCGCCGTGCTTGGGTCCGCGCAGCGCGCCGATGGCGCCGGTGATGGCGGAATACATGTCCGAACCAGTTCCGGCGATGACGCGCCCGGTGAACGTGGAGGCGTTGAACTCGTGCTCCGCGTAGAGATTGAGCGAGGTCTGCATCGCGCGTTCCCACAGGACCGACGGTGCCTTGCCGTGCAGCAGGTGCAGGAAGTGCCCGGCGATCGACTCGTCGTCCGTCTCGGTTTCGATGCGGCGCCCGTTGTAGCTCCAGTGGTACCAGTAGAGGAGCACCGAGCCGAGGCAGGCCATCAGGCGGTCGGCGATCTCGCGCGCACCGGCGATGTTGTGATCATCCTTCTCCGGCAGCAGCGTGCCGAGCATGGACACGCCCGTGCGCATGACGTCCATGGGATGTGCCGAAGCCGGGATCCATTCGAGCGCGGCCTTGAGGTTCGACGGCAGCCCGCGGAACGCCTTCAGACGCGTACGGTAGCTCGCGAGCTCGGCCTGGTTCGGCAGCTTGCCGTGGACCAGGAGGTGGGCGATCTCCTCGAAGGTCGCCTCGTCGGCGAAATCGAGGATGTCGTAGCCGCGGTAGTGCAGGTCGTTGCCGGTGCGGCCGACGGTACACAACGCGGTGTTACCTGCCGTGACGCCGGACAGGGCGACGGACTTCTTGGGTTTCGGGCCTGCAGCGGCGGCGCCCGCGGTCTCCGTGCTCACTGGGTCTTCTCCTTGGCGAACAGCTCGTCGAGCTTGTCTTCGTAGGCGTGGTAGTCGAGAAAGTCGTACAGCTCGGCACGCGTCTGCATGGTGTCGACCACGTTCTTCTGCGTGCCGTCACGGCGGATGTGCGCATACGTGTTCAGCGCGGCCTTGTTCATCGCGCGAAACGCCGACAGCGGGTAGAGCACGAGGCTCACGTCGGCCGAACGCAGCTCCTCCACCGTGAACAGCGGCGTCGAGCCGAACTCGGTGATGTTCGCGAGCACCGGCACCTTCACCGCTTCGACGAACTTCTTGTACATCGTGAGCTCGGTCATGGCCTCCGGGAAAATCATGTCGGCACCCGCTTCGACGCAGCGGCTGGCGCGCTCGATGGCGGCATCCAGTCCTTCCACGGCGAGCGCATCGGTGCGCGCCATGATGACGAAGGCGGGATCGGTCCGCGCGTCGGCGGCGGCCTTCACGCGGTCCGCCATCTCCTGGATCGACACCAGTTCCTTGCCCGGTCGATGACCGCAGCGCTTGGCGCCGACCTGGTCCTCTATGTGCATGGCGGCGGCGCCGAACTTGATCAGCGATTTCGTGGTGCGGGCGATGTTGAAGGCGCTCGCGCCGAATCCGGTGTCCACGTCCACCAGCAGCGGCAGCGCGCAGACGTCCGTGATGCGGCGCACGTCGATGAGCACGTCGTCGAGATTGCTGATCCCGAGGTCGGGCAGGCCGAGCGATCCGGCCGCCACGCCGCCGCCGGACAGGTAGATCGCCTTGAAGCCGGTGCGTTCGGCCAGCCGCGCGTGATAGGCGTTGATGGCGCCCACGACCTGCAGCGGCTTTTCCGCGGCGAGGGCGGCCCGGAAGCGGGCGCCGGGAGAAGCGGAATTCGTCATGCGATGCCCCTTTGGTCGATGGGTCGGGCTGAAAGCGCTTCAGCCGAGCAGGTGTTGCACGCCGTCGCGTTCCTCGAGCAGTTCCTTCAGCGTATGGTCCATCTTCGAGCGCGAGAACTCGTCGACCTCGAGTCCCTTGATCACCTCGTAGCGTCCGTTCGCGCAGGTGACGGGGACGCCATAGATGATGTCCTGGGGGATACCGTAGCCGCCGTCGGAGGGTACACCCATCGTGACCCAGCGCCCGCCGGTGCCGAGCACCCAGTCGTGCACGTGATCGACCGCCGCACTGGCTGCCGAAGCCGCGGAGGACAGGCCGCGGGCTTCGATGATGGCTGCGCCGCGCTTGCCCACGGTGGGGATGTAGGTGTCGCGATACCAGCCGTCGTCGTTGACGAGCGCCTTTGCGTTCTTGCCGCCGATGGTGGCGAAGCGGATGTCCGGATACATGGTCGGGGAGTGGTTGCCCCAGACCACGAGCTTCTCGATGCTGCTGACCGGCTGGCCGGTGCGCGTGGCGAGCTGCGACAGCGCGCGGTTGTGGTCGAGCCTCATCATGGCGGTGAAGTTCGATTTCGGCAGGCCCGGCGCCGATTTCATGGCGATGTACGCGTTGGTGTTCGCGGGATTGCCGACGACGAGAACCTTCACGCCACGGCTGGCTACCGCATCGAGCGCCTTGCCCTGCGCGGTGAAGATCTGGGCGTTCGCGGCGAGCAGGTCCTTGCGTTCCATGCCGGGGCCGCGCGGACGGGCGCCCACGAGCAGCGCGACGTCGATGTCCTTGAAGGCGCCGAGAGGATCGCTGTGGGCGCTCATGCCGGCCAGCAGCGGAAAGGCGCAGTCGTCCAGTTCCATCATCACGCCCTTGAGCGCCTTCTGCGCCTTCTCGTCGGGAATCTCGAGGAGCTGCAGCGCGACGGGCTGGTCGGGTCCGAGCATGGCGCCCGAGGCAATCCGGAACAGGAGGCTGTAGCCGATCTGGCCGGCGGCGCCGGTCACGGCGACGCGAACGGGGGTCTTCATTGCGGGAGGCTCCTCGTGGGGAAACTGATGCTGGAGAAACTCAGGCCGGGATGGGGTGCGCCGTTCCAAGCCGGCGCCGTCCGGTTCGCGCCGCATGTCGCAACGCGGCAAGCACCTCGATCCGAGACCCCGCGCAGGACACAGCCGGACAATGATACGAACCGTCACTGCAGCGTGTCAACGCGAGTCTTATATCAGACATCCTATAGCTCACTGCTTGGCCTGCCCGCGTTTGCTGTGGTACAACATCGCCCAGCCATGAAATCGACCCAGCCGAGCCCGACGTTCCAGCCGCTCTACCGGCAGATCAAGGCGCGCCTCACCGAGCGCCTGTCGGCCGGCGAATGGCGTCCGGGCGAACCCATTCCGAGCGAGATCGAACTCGCCCAGCGCTTCAGCGTGAGCCAGGGCACCGTGCGCAAGGCGGTGGGCGAGCTGGCCGGCGAGAACGTCCTGGTCCGCCGGCAGGGACGCGGCACCTTCGTCGCGTCGCATGCGCATGCGCGTGCTCAGCTTTCCTTCCTCCGGTTGACGCCCGATGACGGTGGCGTCGAGACGATCGAAGCGCAACTGATCGACCTGCGAAGAGTCCGCGCGGACGCCGCGAGCGCAAGTCTGCTCGAGCTGCCGGCCGGTGCGAGCCTGGTGCGACTGCGGCGCACGTTGTCGATCAACGGCGAACGCATGCTGTTCGAGGAAGTGCGCGTTCCGGCCGATCTGTTCCAGGGGCTCGACGCGGATGTCGTGGAGCGTCATCGCTGCATGCTCTACAGCATGTACGAGTCGGCCTACCACGTGAAGATCGTGGCGGCGGAGGAGCGGCTCAAGGCCGTGGGCGCGGACGCCGATACTGCTGCCATCCTCGCCGTCGAGGCGGGTGCCGCGCTTCTGATGATGGAGCGCGTGGCCTATACTTACGATCGAAAACCGGTGGAGCTTCGCCGCGGCTTCTGCAACACCGTCCGGCACCACTACGCGAACGAGATCACCTGAGGTCGCACGTCCCTTCGCGCACCGCGCGCTCCCCCTAGAGGCCCCCGAAAGCCACTGCATGGCGAAGTCCAGACCGAAGCACCTCAATCTTTTCCAGATCAAGCTGCCGATTCCCGGCGTCGTCTCGATCCTCCATCGAGTGAGCGGCGCGGGCCTGTTCCTGATGCTGCCGTTCCTGCTCTACCTGCTGCAGGCGAGCCTGCAGTCACCGTCGAGCTACGTGCTGTTCCGGGATCTTCTTTCCCATGTGCTGGTGAAACTGCTGCTGCTGGGGCTGCTGTCAGCATTCCTGCATCACTTCTGTGCGGGCATCCGGTACCTGCTGCTCGACGTGCACGTGGGCACTGCGCTTCCGCAGGCGCGCGCCAGCAGTTTCGCGGTGATGGGCGTGAGCCTGGCGCTCACCGTCCTGTTTGGAGCGTGGCTATGGTGAAACGCGTCGTCGTCGGAGCGCACTACGGCGTGCGCGACTGGCTGATCCAGCGCGTCACGGCGCTGGTGATGGCAGCCTTCACGCTGCTGATGCTGTTCATCCTTCTTTTCCATCGCCCGGAACATTACGGCGACTGGAAGGGTCTGCTCTCGCAGCAGTGGATGCGGCTCGCGAGCCTTGTGTTCCTCCTGTCGCTGTTCTGGCACGCGTGGATCGGCGTTCGCGACATCCTCATGGACTACGTGAAACCCACGGGCGTGCGCCTGGCGCTGCAGGTAGGCGTGGTCCTGCTGCTGGTCGCATATTCGCTGTGGTCCATTCAGATCCTCTGGAGCATCTACTGATGGCACTGCCCACCCGGAAATTCGATGCGGTGATCGTCGGTGCCGGTGGCGCCGGCATGCGCGCCTCGCTGCAACTCGCGGAAGCGGGGCTGAAGGTGGCCGTGCTGTCCAAGGTGTTCCCCACGCGCTCGCACACGGTGGCGGCGCAGGGCGGCATCGGCGCATCGCTCGGCAACATGGGCGAGGATTCCTGGCTGTGGCATATGTACGACACCATCAAGGGCTCGGACTACCTGGGCGACCAGGATGCGATCGAGTTCATGTGCCGCATGGCACCGCAGGCCGTGATCGAGTTGGAACACTTCGGCATGCCGTTCGACCGCAACGACGACGGCTCGGTTTATCAACGCCCGTTCGGCGGTCACTCGCAGAATTTCGGCGAGCGTCCCGTGCAGCGTTCCTGCTGCGCGGCCGACCGTACCGGCCATGCGATGCTCCATACGCTCTACCAGCGCAACGTGCGCGCCAACACGTTGTTCTTCGTCGAGTGGATGGCGCTGGACATCGTGCGCGATGCGTCCGGGCAGGTCCTCGGCGTCACCGCGATGGAGATGGAGACCGGCGAGGTCTGGATCTTCCACGCGCGGGCGACGCTCTTCGCCACCGGCGGGGCAGGGCGCATCTATTCCGCGAGCACCAATGCGTTCATCAACACGGGCGATGGCCTCGGCATGGCTGCCCGTGCCGGCGTCCCGCTGGAGGACATGGAGTTCTGGCAGTTCCACCCCACCGGCGTGGCGGGTGCCGGCGTGCTGATCACCGAAGGCGTACGCGGCGAAGGCGGCTATCTCCTGAACAAGGATGGCGAGCGCTTCATGGAGCGCTACGCGCCCACCATGAAGGACCTCGCGAGCCGCGACGTGGTCTCCCGGGCCATGGCCACGGAAATCAAGGAGGGCCGTGGCGCGGGCAAGGAGGCGGACTACATCCTGCTCAAGCTCGATCACCTCGGCCTGGACGTGATCGAGAAGCGGCTGCCGGGGATTCGCGAGATCGCAAAGAAGTTCGCGAACGTCGACCCGGTGAAGGATCCGATCCCCGTCGTGCCGACCTGTCACTACCAGATGGGCGGCATCCCCACGAACTATCATGGCGAAGTGGTGGTGCCGGCAGGCGGCAATCCCAACGCAGTGGTGCCGGGCTTCTACGCGGCCGGTGAGTGCGCCTGCGCCTCGGTGCATGGCGCAAACCGATTGGGCACCAACTCGCTCACCGACCTGCTCGTGTTCGGCAAGGCTTCCGGCGAGAGCGTGATCCGCTTCCTCCAGGAGAATCCCGGTCACAAGGATCTCCCCGCGGATGCCGGCGACTATTCCATGTCCCGGGTGTCCCGACTCGATTCGCAGGCGGGCGGCGAGAGCGTCTTCGAAGTGGGCGCCGAGATGCGCCGAACCATGCAGGCCCACTGCGGCGTCTTCCGCTTCCCGGACATGCTCACTTCGGGTGTGGCGAAGATCAAGGCAGTGGCGGAACGGTCGAAGCGCACCGAGATCAAGGACAAGAGCCGCACGTTCAACACCGCGCGGGTCGAAGCCCTGGAACTGGACAATCTGATCGAAGTGGCGGTCGCGACGCTCGTGTGCGCCGAAGCCCGGCAGGAAAGCCGTGGCGCCCACGATCGGGCGGACTTCGCCAAGCGCGACGACGTGAACTGGCTCAAGCACAGCCTGTGGTACCGGGATGGCAGCCGCCTCGACTACAAGCCGGTCAACCTGAAGCCGATGACCGCGCAATCCTTCGAGCCGAAGGTTCGCAGCTACTAGGAACAACGCGATGCGATTCAGAATCTACCGCTACGACCCGGACCGCGACGACAAGCCGTACATGAAGGACTACGACGTCGCGCTCGAGCCCACCGACCGGATGCTGCTGGACGCGCTGATCCGCATCAAGGCGCAGGACGACAGCCTGTCGCTGCGCCGCTCCTGCCGCGAAGGCGTGTGCGGGTCGGACGCGATGAACATCAACGGCCGCAACGGTCTCGCCTGCATCACCCGCATCGCGGACCTGAAGGAGCCGGTGGAACTGCGTCCGTTGCCCGGCCTGCCGGTGATCCGCGACCTGGTCGTGGACATGTCGCAGTTCTTCAAGCAGTACCACTCGATCAAGCCGTACCTGCGCAACAACGAGGTGCCGCCGGAGAAGGAACGCCGGCAGAGCCCGGCCGAGCGCGAAGAACTGGACGGCCTGTACGAATGCATCCTGTGCGCCTGCTGTTCCACCGCCTGCCCGTCGTTCTGGTGGAATCCCGACAAGTTCGTGGGTCCCGCGGGCCTGCTGGCCGCGTACCGCTTCATCGCGGACACCCGTGACCAGACCACGAGCGAGCGCCTCGATGACCTGGAAGATCCGTACCGCCTGTTCCGCTGCCACTCGATCATGAATTGCGTCGACGTCTGTCCGAAGGGGCTGAACCCCACCAAAGCCATCGGCCGGATCAAGGACATCATGGTTAAGAGGATGGTGTGAAAGCATGAGCCACCCGGCGAGGGGATCGATGGAGCGCGGAGGAGGGGCCCCATCGAAAGATGGGGATCTGACCGCGGAATCGATCGTCGGGGCGGCGATCCCCATGCGTCTAACCGCGGGTCGCATCCCCAACAAGTCGGGGCCCCTGCTCTGCCGCGTTCGCCGCCCCAGGCGGAGCATGGGGATCGACGGCCAGGCGAGTGCTTTCGGGCGCCGACACGAGGTCTTCGTTTCGCCGCGATGATCCAAGGAGGCGCCGTGGACAATGGTCCCTTAGGCGGTGCAGCACCCGAAGTCGATTCCGACCGAACCTTCGACCGAATCCGCTGGCGCTGCCGGCGCGGGCTGCTGGAGCTCGACCTGGTCCTGACCCGGTTCCTCGCTTCGGGCTACGACGAATTGACCCTCGAGGAGCGCGAAACCTTTTCAGGTTTGCTCGACCGGGCCGATACCGACCTCTGGGACTTCGTTTCGGGGCGCGGTCGGTCGGGGGATGCGAAAGAGGAGGCGTTGCTCACCCGCCTGAGGGCGGTCCGAACCGTTTGATGCAAAGCAGCAAACCGGGCAAAAAGCTCCTACAATGAAGGCCTCAGCGAATCTGGAGAGGGTGATGAGCAACAACCAAAAAGCGACCATCACGTTCAGCGACGGCACGCCGTCGATCGAATTGCCCCTGCTCAAGGGCAGTGTCGGACCCGACGTGATCGATATCCGCAAGCTGTACGGCACCACGGGCAAGTTCACCTACGACCCCGGTTTCCTCTCCACCGCGTCGTGCAATTCCAGCATCACGTACATCGACGGCGACAAGGGTGAGTTGCTGTACCGCGGCTACCCCATCGAGCAGCTCGCCACCAGTTGCGACTTCCTGGAGGTCTGCCACCTGATCCTCTACGGCGAGTTGCCCAACGTCGAGAAGAAGGCCGACTTCGTCTCGCGCGTGACCCAGCACACGATGGTCAACGAGCAGATGCAGTTCTTCATGCGGGGGTTCCGCCGCGACGCGCATCCGATGGCCGCGATGACGGGCCTGGTGGGCGCGTTGTCCGCGTTCTACCCGGACTCCATGAATCTCCACGATGCGAAGCAACGCGACATCTCGGCGATCCGCCTGATCGCGAAGATGCCCACGCTCGTCGCGATGGCCTACAAGTACACGGTCGGCCAGCCCTACATGTATCCGCGCAACAAGCTTTCGTATTCGGCCAACTTCATGCACATGATGTTCGCCACGCCGTGCGAAGACTACGTGGTCAATGATGTTCTGGTGCGCGCCCTGGACCGGATCTTCATCCTGCACGCGGACCACGAGCAGAACGCCTCCACCTCCACGGTGCGGCTGTGCGCGTCCTCCGGCACCAATCCCTTCGCCGCGATCGCGGCCGGCGTCGCCTGCCTCTGGGGCCCGGCCCATGGCGGCGCGAACGAAGCGTGCCTCACCATGCTGGGCGAGATCCAGCAGATGGGCGGCGTGGAGAAGATCGGCGAGTTCATCACCAAGGTGAAGGACAAGAATTCGACCGTGCGCCTGATGGGCTTCGGTCATCGCGTCTACAAGAACTACGATCCGCGCGCCAAGCTGATGCGCGAGACGTGCCACGAGGTCCTGACCGAACTCGGGCTGGAGGACGATCCCCTGTTCAAGCTCGCCATGGCGCTGGAGAAGATCGCGCTGGAGGACGACTATTTCGTGAGCCGCAAGCTCTATCCGAACGTCGACTTCTACTCCGGCATCGTGCAGAAGGCGATCGGCATTCCGATCCCGCTGTTCACCGCGATCTTTGCACTCGCGCGCACGGTGGGCTGGATCGCGCAACTGAACGAGATGATCGCCGATCCGGAGTACAAGATCGCACGTCCACGCCAGCTGTTCGTCGGCGCACCGCACCGCACCGTCGTTCCGCTCGCGCAGCGCGCCTGAAACCCGCCGTCCGATCCCGGGAGAGCCACGAGATGATGAAAGACCTGATGTCCGGTTCCTACCTCTTCGGTGGCAATGCGCCCTACATCGACGAGCTGTACGAGAGCTATCTCGAGAACCAGGCGTCGGTCTCGCCGGAGTGGAAGCGCTACTTCGACCAGATCCAGGTGCTGCCCGGTGCACGCGACGTATCGCATGCGCCGGTGCGGGAACTCATGGTCCGGATCGCGAAGGACCGCAGCCGCGGCACGGCGCAGGTTTCGCCGTCCGACCTCGCCGAGCTCGGGCGCAAGCAGGCCGCGGTGTTCCAGCTGATCAGCTCGTATCGTTTCCTCGGCGCGCGGCTCGCCAACCTCGATCCGCTCAAGCGTCACGAACGACCGGAGGTTCCGGAGCTGGATCCGGCCTACTTCGGTTTCACCGACGCAGACATGGATCGCGTGTTCAACACCGGCACGCTCGTGGGGCCGCAGCAGGCGACGCTGCGCGAGATCCTCCAGGCGCTGCGCGAGACCTACTGCGGCACCATCGGCCTGGAGTACATGTACATCACGGACACAACCCAGAAGCGCTGGTTGCAGCAGCGCTTCGAGGGCATCCGTTCGCGGCCCAGCTACTCGCCGGACTACAAGCGCCACATTCTCGAACGCATCACCGCCGCCGAAATCCTCGAGAAGTATCTCCATACGCGCTACGTCGGGCAGAAGCGTTTCTCGCTCGAGGGCGGCGACAGCCTGATCCCGATGCTCGACAACCTGCTCCAGCGGGCCGGCGAGCACGGCGTGCAGGAACTCGTCATCGGCATGGCCCACCGCGGTCGCCTGAATGTGCTCGTGAATACGCTCGGCAAGATGCCCTCCGACCTGTTCCTCGAATTCGAGGGCAAGCACGCGAGCGAGCTGATGGCAGGCGACGTGAAGTATCACCAGGGTTTCTCGTCCGACGTCATGACGCCGGGCGGTCCGATGCACGTGACGCTGGCGTTCAATCCGTCGCATCTCGAGATCGTCAATCCGGTGGTCGAAGGCTCGGTGCGCGCGCGTCAGCATCGCCGCCGGGATCGGGAAGGCAAGCAGGTGATGCCGATCCTGCTGCACGGCGACGCCGCGTTCGCAGGGCAGGGCGTCATCATGGAGACGCTCAACCTGTCGCAGACGCGCGGCTACGGCACGGGCGGTACCGTGCACATCATCGTCAACAACCAGATCGGCTTCACGACCTCCGATCCGCGCGACGTGCGCTCGATGATCTACTGCTCCGACGTCGCCAAGATCGTCGAGGCACCGGTGATCCACGTGAACGGCGACGATCCGGAGGCGGTCGTGCTCGCGACCGAAGCCGCGCTCGACTTCCGCACCGAATTCGGCCGGGACGTCGTCATCGACCTCGTGTGCTTCCGCCGGCTCGGTCACAACGAGCAGGACGAGCCGATGGTCACGCAGCCGCTGATGTACAAGATCATCGCGCAGCATCCGGGCACCCGGAAGCTCTATGCCGACCGCCTGGTGCAGGAGGGCGTGATCAAGGAAGGCGAGGCCGAGGAAGTGATCAAGGCCTACCGCAATGCGCTCGATGCGGGCCATCACACCAACAAGAGCATCATCTACAACTACAAGCCACCGTTCCAGGTGGAATGGGCGCCTTACCGGAACGTGCCGTGGAACCAGCCGGTCGAGTCCGGGCTCTCGATGACGGACCTGCAGCACCTCGCCGAGCGCATAACCACGATCCCCGCGCACTTCAAGGTGCACCCACGCGTGGAAAAGGTGCTCACCGATCGGCGCCAGATGGGTCTCGGCAAGCAGCCGCTCGACTGGGGCATGGCGGAGACGCTCGCGTATGCGGCACTGTTGAAGCAGGGCTTCGGCGTGCGGCTCTCGGGGCAGGACACCGGTCGAGGCACGTTCTTCCATCGGCACGCCGTCCTGCACGACCAGAACCGCGAACGCTGGGATGCCGGCACCTACGTGCCGCTGCAGAAGATCGCCGAGAACCAGCCCGACTTCCTCGTCATCGATTCGACCCTGTCGGAAGAAGCCGTGCTAGGTTTCGAGTACGGCTACGCGACCGCCTCTCCGAACGAGCTGGTGGTCTGGGAAGCGCAATTCGGCGACTTCGCCAACGGTGCGCAGGTCGTGATCGACCAGTTCATCGCCTCGGGCGAGGTCAAGTGGGGCCGCATGTGCGGTCTCGTGCTGATGCTGCCGCACGGCTACGAAGGCCAGGGACCTGAGCACTCCTCGGCGCGACCCGAGCGTTTCCTCCAGCTTTGTGCCGACTACAACATGCAGGTGGTGGTGCCGTCCACGCCGGCCCAGATGTTCCATGTCCTGCGCCGCCAGATGCTGCGGCCCTATCGCAAGCCGCTCATCATCATGAGCCCGAAGTCGATGCTGCGACACAAGGAGTCGATCTCGAGCCTCGAGGATCTCGCGCAGGGACGGTTCATGCCCGTGATTCCCGATCCGGTGGCCCTCGAGCCCGGCAAGGTGAAACGGCTGGTCTTCTGCAGCGGCAAGATCTATTTCGATCTCGCGGCCGCGCGTCGCGAACGCGGCATCCAGGACATCGCCCTCGTGCGCATCGAACAGCTGTATCCGTTCCCGCACGACGACTACAAGGCCGAGATCGATCGTTACTCGGCTGCGAAGGAAGTGGTCTGGTGTCAGGAAGAGCCCGGCAATCAGGGCGCCTGGCACCGCATCCAGCACTATCTGCTGCGCCATCTCCGGCCGGACCAGCAGTTGACCAACGCACTGCGCCCCTCGAGCGCGGCACCGGCCGGCGGGTATCTCGCCCTGCACAACCAGCGACAGAAGGCGGTGGTGGATGCCGCCCTCACGCTGGGTGCCCAGGGTCCCGGCGAGACCTGAACAACAATCGTGGGTAACCGCATCACGGAGCTTCCATGCTGATCGAAGTGAAAGTGCCGGCCTTGTCCGAATCCGTGGCCGAAGCCACGCTGCTTTCGTGGCACAAGAAGCAGGGCGAGTTCGTACAACGCGACGAGAATCTCATCGACATCGAGACCGACAAGGTGGTCCTCGAACTGCCGGCGCCCGAAGCGGGCGTGCTGACCAAGGTCCTGAAGGGCGACGGTGGAACGGTAGTGAGCAACGAAGTGATCGCGCAGATCGACACCGACGCCAAGGCGCCGGCAGGTGCTGCGCCGGCGGACAAACCGACCACAGCCGCGAAAGCGCCTCCGGCCGCTCCAGCAGCCGCGGCGAAACCGCCTGCTGCTGCGCCGGCAGCCGCCGCAGCATCCGGCGACGTGATCGCAATGCCTGCGGCTCGCAAGATCGCCGCGGACAATCAGGTAGACCTGGCGCAGGTTCCCGGCACCGGGCGCGGCGGGCGCGTCACCAAGCCCGACGTGGTGGGTTACGTGGCCGGCGGCGCACGCCCGAATGCGCCGTTGCCGTCGCCGGTAGACATCGACAGCCTGCTCGGTGATCGTCCGGAAAAACGAGTCGCCATGTCGCGGCTGCGGCAGCGGGTGGCCGAACGGTTGGTGCAGTCGCAATCCACCGCCGCGATCCTCACGACATTCAACGAAGTGAACATGCAGGCCGTGATGGACCTGCGCAACAAGTACAAGGATCGCTTCGAGAAGGACCACGGCGTGAAGCTGGGCTTCATGTCCTTCTTCGTGAAGGCGGCCATCGCAGCGCTCAAGAAGTACCCCGTGCTGAACGCCTCGGTGGACGGCGCCGACATCGTCTATCACGGCTACTTCGACATCGGCATCGCGGTGGGCAGCCCGCGCGGGCTGGTCGTGCCGATCGTCCGAAACGCCGACCAGATGACGCTGGCCGACATCGAGAAGACCATTTCCGACTACGGCAAGCGCGCGCAGGAAGGCAAGCTGACCATCGAGGAGCTCACCGGTGGAACCTTCTCGATTTCCAACGGCGGCGTGTTCGGCTCGATGCTCTCCACCCCCATCATCAACCCGCCGCAGAGCGCGATCCTCGGCATCCACGCCACCAAGGACCGTCCGGTGGTGGAAGACGGCCAGATCGTGATCCGTCCGATGAACTATCTCGCCATGTCCTACGACCATCGCATCATCGACGGCCGCGAGGCGGTCCTCGGGCTGGTGGCGATCAAGGAAGCGCTGGAAGACCCGGCGCGGCTGTTGCTGGATCTGTAGTCCCGCCGGGGTGAAGGCGCTCGCCAGTCGCGGAGCGCCCCGCCGGCCTTGACGATTCGGTGAGCCGCCCCCAATTCCACGATAGCAGGCCTCAAATCCGCAGTCGTCCCGATTCGCGGCTCACGGAGTCCAAATGGCAAAGCAATTCGACGTCGCAGTGATCGGTGCCGGCCCCGGCGGATACGTGGCTGCCATCCGTGCGGCCCAGCTCGGTCTGTCCACGGTCTGCATCGACGCGTGGAAGAACGCGCAGGGCAAGCCGAGCCTCGGTGGCACCTGTCTCAACGTCGGTTGCATCCCGTCGAAGGCGCTGCTCGAATCCTCCGAGAACTACGAGCGTGCCGTCCACAAGTTCGACGACCATGGCATCACGTTGAAGGGCGTGGCCATCGACGTGCCGAAGATGCAGGCGCGCAAGCAGAAGATCGTCGACACGTTCACCAGCGGCATCTCGCTCCTGTTCAAGAAGAACAAAGTGGAATCGATGCACGGCTTCGGCCGTTTTCTCGGTGCCGGTGCCAATGGCTACCAGATCGAGGTGCAGGGCGACGGCGCCGCCGAGGTGATCGACGCACGCCACGTCATCATCGCGACCGGATCGCTCCCGCGCCCGTTGCCGGGCGTGGAGATCGACAACCGGCTCGTGTGCGACAACATCGGCGCGCTGTCGCTCGATGCCGTGCCCAAGCGGCTCGGTGTCATCGGTGCGGGCGTGATCGGCCTGGAGATGGGCAGCGTGTGGCGTCGTCTCGGGTCCGAGGTCACGATCCTCGAAGCGCTTCCGTCGTTCCTGGCAGCGGCCGACGAACACGTGGCCAAGGAGGCGTTCCGGCAGTTCACCGGCCCGCTCGGGATGAAGATCCTAACCGGTGCGAAGGTGGGTTCCATCACCACCACCAAGACCCTGGTCAAGGTCGACTACGAAGACCGCGACGGCAACAAGCATCACGCTGACTTCGACCGGCTCATCGTCGCCATCGGGCGCATTCCCAACACTTCCGGACTGAATGCCGAGGCCGTCGGGCTCAAGCTCGACACACGCGGATACGTCGAGGTGGATGGCGCCTGCCGCACCAACCTGCCGAACGTCTTCGCGATTGGCGATGCCGTGCGCGGCCCGATGCTCGCCCACAAATCCTCGGAAGAGGGCGTCGCAGTTGCCGAAACGATCGCCGGACAGTCACCGCACGTGGATCTCGACACGGTTCCGTGGGTCATCTACACGGCCCCCGAAATCGCCTGGGTCGGCAAGACCGAGCAGGAGCTCAAGGCGAGCGGCGTGGCTTACCGCGCGGGGCAGTTCCCGTTCATCGCTTCCGGCCGCGCCCGTGCGCTGGGCGAGACCGCCGGGTTCTGCAAGATGCTCGCGGATGCCACCACCGACCGCATCCTCGGCGTGCACATCATCGGACCGTTCGCCTCGGAGCTGATCTCCGAGGCGGTGGTCGCAATGGAGTTCTCCGCCACCAGCGAAGACATCGCCCGCATCGTGCACGCGCATCCGTCGCTGTCCGAGGCGATGCACGAGGCCGCGCTCGCCGTGGACAAGCGCACGCTCAACATCTGAGCCTCCCACGGCAGCGCCGGTCGAGCCATGCCCTCGCCGAGTCCTCGCGCGATGACTGACAGGGGCGGACTCCTCTCCTGGATGGAGGCGCGTGCTGCGGAGCAGGGGTTCGCTCTCGATGCGGCCCAGCGGGATGTGCTGGCGGCGTTCGAGCGCGTGAATCAGGAACTCACGCGTACCAACGGCCAGGGCAAGGGCTGGCTGCGATTCCTCCAGCCCGGGCATGACGCCGTCAAGGGCGTCTACCTGTGGGGCGGTGTCGGGCGAGGCAAGAGCTTCCTGATGGACGGCTTCTTCGAGTTCGCCGGCGAGCCGAACAAGCGGCGCGAGCATTTCCATCGCTTCATGCAGGGCATCCACCATGACCTGAAGCGTCTCCAGGGCCAGGCGGAGCCGATGCAGGCCGTCGCGGAGCGGGTCGCTTCGGAGGCACGCCTGCTGTGCCTCGACGAATTCCAGGTGACCGACATCGGCGATGCGATGTTGATGCGCAAGCTCCTCGAAGGCCTGTTCGAGCGAGGCGTCACGCTGGTCACCACGTCGAACACGCCGCCGGATCAGCTCTACCTGCATGGCCTGCAGCGCGCGCAGTTCATGCCTGCGATCGAATTGCTGCAGCAGAACGTCGACGTGCTGCGCATGGATGGTGGCCTGGACTACCGGCAGCGGGCGCTGGAGCAGGCAGGCACCTGGCACGAGCCGCTGGGTGATGCATCCACGCATGCGCTGTCGGAAGCCTTCGCGCACATCGCCGGCAGTGCCGGACATCCAGAGGCACTCGACATCGAAGGCCGTACCATCGAAGCTCGCCGGGTGGCAGGGGGCGTGGCCTGGTTCGATTTCGAAACGCTGTGTGGCGGACCGCGGGCGCAGGCCGACTACATCGAACTCGCGCGCCGATTCCACACGGTCCTGCTGGACGGAGTGCCCCGCTTCGCGGCCACCGGGGAGGCCGATCGCATGCGACGGCTTACCTGGCTGGTCGACGAGTTCTATGATCGCCGTGTGAAGCTCATCGTGGCCGCAGCGGCGCCGGCCATGGCCTTGTTCTCGGCGGTGGCCACGACGAGCGAGCAGGACCGTACCGCGAGCCGGCTCGTGGAAATGCAGTCGCATCAATATCTGGGCGAGGCGCACCTGGGCTGACGCCGCGCCGTACACTACAAGAACAGACGAGGAGACCCCGTGAGCACGTTCAAGGCATTCCGCATCTTCAACGAAGAGGGCAAGGTCGCGAGCCGGATGGTCGACCTGAAGCTCGACGAGCTCGACCCCGGTGAGGTGGTCATCCGCACGGCCTGTTCGAGCATCAACTTCAAGGATGCGCTCGCCGCCACCGGCGCGGGCAAGATCATCCGGCGCTTTCCCTGCAACGGCGGCATCGACGGCGCGGGCGTGGTCGAGTCCTCGAGCGATTCGGCCTTCAAGGCCGGCGATCAGGTCATCTGCACGAGCTACGACGTGGGCGTGGCGCACGACGGCGGCTACTCGGGCTACATGCGCGTGCCCGCCGCGTGGGTCGTGAAGATGCCCGCGGGACTGACGGCCCACGAATCGATGGCGCTGGGCACGGCGGGCTTCACGGCAGGCCTGGCAGTGGCGCGCATGGAGGCCAACGGCCTGAAGCCAGCCAACGGGCCGGTGATCGTCAACGGCGCCACCGGCGGCGTGGGTTCCGTCGCGGTCGACATCCTGTCGCGCCTCGGTTATCACGTGGTGGCGCTCACGGGCAAGGAAGCGGAGACCGACTACCTCAAGACGCTCGGTGCGAAGGAAGTGATGCTGCGCTCGAGCCTCAACCTCGAGAAGATCAAGCCGCTCGACAAGGCCACCTGGGCCGGCGCCGTGGACAATCTCGGCGGCGACGTGCTGTCGTGGATGGCGAGTACCATGCAAGTGGGCGGCGCGATCGCGTCCATCGGTCTCGCGGCCAGCCACACCTTCAACACGACCGTGATGCCGTTCATCCTGCGCGGCGTCACGCTGTGCGGCGTGGATTCCGTCAATTGCCCGATGGCGTTGCGGAGCGAAGTCTGGAGCCGCCTCGCTTCCGACATGAAACCGCAGCATCTTGCCGACATGACCCGCACCATCGAGTTCAGCGCATTGCCGGGTGCATTCGACGCCTTCATCAAGGGTGCAGTCCGCGGCCGCACCGTCGTTCGCATCGATTCCTAGGATGAAACTGCCCCCACGCTCACTTTGTTCGCTGCCCCCCGAGGGGGCCCGTCAGCGGCTTGGGACGGCCCGGCGCCACTGACATGGGCGCGACCTATTCCGCGTTCCACCGCCGATCCATCGAAGATCGCGATGGTTTCTGGCGCGAGCAGGCAGCGCTGATCGACTGGCAGCGACCCTTCGACCGGGTGCTCGATTTTTCGAGCCCGCCGTTCGCCCGCTGGTTCCTCGGTGGCAAGACCAACCTGTGCCACAACGCCGTCGACCGGCATCTCGCCAAGCGCGGCGATCAGAAGGCGCTGGTCTACCTCTCCACCGAGACCGATCAAGAGAAGAGTCTCACCTATCGCGAGCTGCATGCGGACGTGAACCGCTGCGCGGCGATGATGGTTTCTCTCGGCGTGAAGAAGGGCGACCGCGTGCTCATCTACATGCCGATGATTCCGGAGGCCGTGGTCGCGATGCTCGCCTGCGCGCGCCTCGGGGCCATCCACTCGGTCGTGTTCGGCGGATTCGCCTCGCACAGCCTCGCCACGCGCATCGACGACGCGAAACCCCGCCTGATCGTGTCGGCCGACGCCGGGATGCGCGCCGGCAAAGTAGTGCGGTACAAACCGCTGCTGGATGAGGCGCTGCGGCTCGCGCAATCCAAACCTGCGCACGTGCTGCTCGTGAATCGCGATCTGGATCCGGAGTTTCGTCGCGAGAAGCCGAGGGACGTGGATTGGCACGCGCTGCGCGAGGAACATTTCCACGCGGAAGTACCGGTCACCTGGCTCGAGTCGAACGAGCCTTCGTACATCCTCTATACCTCCGGCACCACGGGCAAGCCCAAGGGCGTCCAGCGCGATGTGGGCGGCTACGCCGTGGCGCTCGCGGCGTCGATGCAGCATATCTTCTGCGGCAACGCGGGCGAGACGATGTTCACCACCTCCGACATCGGCTGGGTCGTGGGGCACTCGTACATCGTCTACGGTCCGCTCATCGCGGGCATGACCACCATCCTGTACGAGGGCACGCCGATCCGGCCGGACGCCGGCATCTGGTGGAAGATCGTGGAGGACCATGACGTGAGCGTCATGTTCTCGGCACCCACCGCGATCCGCGTGCTGAAGAAGCAGGACCCGGCCTACATCACCAACCATGACCTGTCCTCGCTGAGGCATCTGTTCCTGGCCGGTGAACCGCTCGACGAGCCGACCCATCGCTGGATCAGCGACGCGCTCGGCAAACCCGTGATCGATCACTACTGGCAGACGGAAACCGGCTGGCCGATGCTGACCGCCGTGCCCGGCATCGAGAAGACGCCGATCAAGTTCGGCAGTCCGTCGTTTCCCGCGTACGGCTACGACCTGCGGTTACTGCGGGAAGCGGACGCCAGCGAAGCCGGTGCGGACGAGAAGGGCGTCGTCGTGGTCGTTCCACCATTGCCGCCGGGATGCCTCACGACGGTCTGGGGCGACGATGCCCGTTTCGTGAGCACGTATTTCTCCACCTTCCGGGATCGCCAGGTCTATGCCTCCTTCGACTGGGGCATGCGCGATGCGGACGGGTACTACACGATCCTCGGCCGGACCGACGACGTGATCAACGTCGCGGGCCACCGGCTGGGTACACGCGAGATCGAAGAGGCGGTGCAGGGCCATGCGGCCATCGCCGAGGTGGCGGTGGTGGGTGTGGCCGATGCGCTCAAGGGCCAGATGCCCTTGGCCTTCGCGGTAGTCAAGGACCCTGCGAAGATCGCGACGCCGGAGAGCCGCGCTGCCCTCGAGAAGGAAGTGATGGCGACCGTCGATGCGCAACTCGGCGCCATCGGCAGGCCGTCACGCGTGCACTTCATTTCGATGCTGCCCAAGACGCGCTCGGGCAAGCTGCTGCGCCGGAGCATCCAGGCGCTGGCGGAAGGGCGCGATCCGGGCGATCTCACGACGCTCGAGGATCCCGCGGCGCTCGATCAGATCCGCGAGGCCGTCTCGGGCAAGTAGGACGTCAGGCGGCCCGATTGCCGTCCGCAGCGGACTCCAGCAACTGGGGCAGCGCCTCGTCGAGCCGCATGACTTCACCGATGGAGGGCGCGGAGTAGCCGGGCAGCTCCGATACGATCTGCGCGAACCGTTCGCTCTTGAGCAGGGATAGCAGCTCGATCATCTCGGGGCGTTCGAGGGTCTTCGCGTTGCAGATGAAGATGTAGCGCTCGCGGGCCAGCGGGATGAAGTCCAGGCGGAATTGCCGTGCCGCCGGCTCGACCCCGAACCCGGCGTCTGCGGCGCCGCTCGCCACATAGGCAGCAACGGCCGCGTGCGTGAACTCCTCGGTCCGATAGCCCTCGATGCGCCGGCCATCGAGGCCCGCATCCGCGATGAGCTGGTCGAACAGCAGCCGCGTGCCAGCGTCCTTCTGGCGGTTGATGAAGGTGACGTCAGGGCGGATCAGGTCGTGCACACCATGAATGCCCTTCGGGTTGCCGTTCGCCACGAACAGTCCCTGGGTCCGGGTGACGAGGTGGATCACGCGCTGTTTGGACGGCTGGAGCCAGCGCGAGTACTGGTCGAGGGCGGCGCGGGCGAGTTCGCCTTCAGGTACGTGCAGGCCGGCGAGGTCGCAGGTGCCCTTGTTGAGCGACATCAGCGATTCGACGCTGCCCACGTAGCGCAGGTCCATCTGGATCCGGTCCTGGCCCTTGAGCAGCTCGGGCATGCGCGCCACAGCGAACCCGTGGCTCGCATGGATCCGGATCGTCGCCGCCGCCGTGGCCAGCAGGCGGTTGATCTCCAGGTTGAGCTCGGAAGCGACCGACTCCAGCTGCAGGGCCAGCCGGGCGCTCACGCGCTGCTCGGCCCAGAGCAGGCGTTCGCCGAGCGGGGTGAGGAACGCACCCTTGCCGCGCTCGAAACGCACCAGGGGCGAGCCGAAGAACGTGTTCCACCCCTCCACCAGGTTCCATGCGTGCCGGTAAGACAGCCCGATCTGGCGAACGGCTTCGGTCAGCTTGCCGGTGTCGTGGATCGCGTTGAGCATCGCGAACAACTCGGGCCCCAGATGCTGACCGTCCTCGCTTTCAACGACCCAGGTCGATTTGATGCTCAGGCGCTTCATAGGCACTTTTCCGCATATTGAGGCTTGCCAGACGGCTTGTTAACTTGCAAGCAATAACAAGAGTTGCGGCAAAGTATATGCAAAAATGCGCATATGAAGAATCGTCCGTTTGAGCCGTTTGAGACGGTAGCCTGAAAGGCTGCCCCAGGAGGAGTACCCATGGATTCGGAAGCATCCCGCAGCGTGGATGACGCTTTGGCCCGGTTGAAGGGTCTGCCCGGCGGGCTGCTGCCCATCCTGCATGCGATCCAGGACGAGATCGGCCACGTGCCTGCCGAAGCTATCCCGACAATCGCCAAGGCCCTGAATCTCTCGCGGGCGGAAGTCCATGGCGTGGTTTCGTTCTATCACCACTTCCGCTCCGAACGACCAGGCCGGCACGTGCTCCAGATGTGCCGCGCCGAGGCCTGTCAGAGCATGGGGGCGGAACAGCTCGCGGCCCAGGCACGCGAGCAGCTCGGCATCGATTTCCACGAAACCACCGCCGACGGAAACCTTACCCTCGAAGCGGTCTATTGCCTGGGCAATTGCGCCTGTTCGCCCGCCGTGCTGCTGGACGGCGAACCCCACGGCCGGATGACTGCCGAACGACTGGAGGCATTGATCGCCTCGGTGGGGCCGAACCGATGAGCATCCGCGTCTTTGTTCCACGCGATTCCACTGCGCTCAGCATGGGCGCGGACGGCGTCGCCCGAGCGATCGGCGCCGAGGCTGCCCGTCGGGGCGCGGACATCACCATCGTGCGCAACGGCTCCCGCGGGCTCATGTGGCTCGAGCCGCTGGTGGAGGTCGAGACGCCCGCGGGCCGCGTAGGTTACGGCCCAGTGTCCATCGGCGACGTAGCAGGTCTGTTCGACGCCGGGTTCCTGCAAGGCAAGCCGCATCCGACGGCGATCGGCAAAGTGGAAGAACATCCCTACCTCGCACGGCAGGAGCGCCTGTGTTTTTCCCGCATGGGCGTGATCGATCCGCTGTCCTTCGACGACTACGAATCGCTGGGTGGCTGGCGCGGACTGCGCAACGCCATCGCGATGAAGCGGCCCGACGCTGTGGCGGCGGTCACGACCTCGGGCCTGCGTGGGCGCGGCGGCGCAGCCTTTCCCACCGGCATCAAGTGGAAGACCGTCCTCGAGACCGCCGCCGACCAGAAGTACGTTGTCTGCAATGCAGACGAAGGCGACTCGGGCACGTTCTCCGATCGCATGACGATGGAGGGTGATCCCTTCGTCCTGATCGAAGGCATGACGATCGCAGGCGTGGCCACGGGTGCGACGCATGGCTACATCTACCTTCGCTCCGAGTATCCCCACGCCGAGCGCACGCTGCTCGCGGCGATCGCCATCGCCTACGAACGAGGCGTGCTCGGCGCGGACGTGCTGGGCTCGGGCCAACGCTTCGACCTCGAGGTGCGCCGCGGTGCCGGCGCCTACATCTGCGGCGAGGAAACCTCGCTCCTGGAAAGCCTCGAAGGCAAGCGCGGCGTCGTGCGCTTCAAGCCGCCGGTGCCGGCGGTGGCGGGGCTGTTCGGCAAACCGACGGTCGTGAACAATGTCATCACCTTCGCGTCGCTGCCGATCATTTTCGATCGCGGGGCGGAGTACTACCGCGACTTCGGCATGGGCCGTTCGCGCGGCACGTTGCCGATCCAGTTGACCGGCAACATCAAGCATGGCGGCCTGGTGGAGAAGGCGTTCGGCATCACGCTGCGCGAGCTGCTGTACGACTTCGGCGGCGGTTCGGCATCCGGTCGTCCCATTCGCGCCGTGCAAGTCGGTGGCCCGCTCGGCGCGTATCTGCCGGAATCGCAGTTCGACACGCCGCTCGACTACGAAGCGTTTGCATCCATCGGCGCGATGGTCGGTCACGGCGGCATCGTCGTGTTCGACGACACCGTCGACATGGCGAAGATGGCACGTTACGCCATGGAATTCTGTGCGATCGAATCCTGTGGCAAGTGCACACCATGCCGCATAGGTTCGACGCGCGGCGTGGAGACCATCGACAGGATCATCGCCGGGCGCGACCTCGGCGCGGAAGTCGCCGTGCTCGAAAGCCTGTGCGACACGATGCTGCACGGTTCGCTGTGTGCCCTGGGCGGCATGACGCCCTTCCCGGTGCTGAGCGCGCTCAAGCACTTTCCCGAAGATTTCGGCCTCGACCAGGACGGACTAGCCGTCGCTGCCTAAGCAGCAAGCATTCAAGGAGCAACAGATCATGATCTCGACCATCCAGTGGAAGGATCTCGGCACACCCGCCCGCGTATCGGAACGCATGGTGGACCTGGAGGTCGACGGGATCGCGGTCAGCGTACCCGAGGGCTCCTCGGTGCTGCGCGCGGCGGCAGAGGCGGGGATATCGATCCCGAAGCTCTGCGCCACCGACAGCCTGGAGCCCTTCGGCTCCTGCCGCCTTTGCCTGGTCGAGATCGAAGGCCGCAAGGGTTACCCGGCCTCGTGCACGACGCCCGTGGCGGCCGGCATGGTGGTGCGCACCCAGACGAACAAGCTCGCGGACATCCGCCGCGGCGTGATGGAGCTCTACATCTCCGACCATCCGCTCGATTGCCTTACCTGTTCCGCGAACGGCAATTGCGAGTTGCAGGACATGGCCGGCGCCGTGGGCTTGCGCGAAGTGCGCTACGGCTACGAAGGCGAGAACCACCTGAAGGCGGAGAAGGACACCTCCAATCCGTACTTCACGTTCGATCCGTCGAAGTGCATCGTGTGTTCCCGCTGCGTGCGCGCGTGCGAGGAAACGCAGGGCACCTTCGCACTGACCATCGGCGGCCGCGGCTTCGAATCGAAAGTGTCCGCGGGCATGGACGAGTCGTTCATGGATTCCGAGTGCGTGAGCTGCGGCGCCTGCGTGCAGGCCTGCCCGACGGCCACGCTGATGGAAAAGTCCGTGATCGAAAAAGGCCAGGCCGAGCACAGCGTGGTCACCACCTGCGCCTACTGCGGCGTGGGCTGCTCCTTCCGCGCCGAGATGAAGGGCACGGAACTGGTTCGCATGGTCCCCAACAAGGACGGCCACGCCAACCACGGCCATTCGTGCGTGAAGGGCCGTTTTGCGTTCGGCTATGCGACGCATCCGGATCGGATCACGACGCCGATGATCCGCGACAAGATCACCGATCCCTGGAAGAAGGTGTCCTGGGAAGAAGCCGCGGCGCATGCCGCGAGCGAGTTCAAGCGCATCCAGGGCAAGTACGGTCGTGGTGCGGTGGGCGGCATCACGTCCTCGCGCTGCACGAACGAGGAAACCTATCTCGTCCAGAAACTGGTGCGCGCGGCTTTCGGCAACAACAACGTCGACACCTGCGCTCGCGTCTGCCACTCGCCCACCGGCTACGGACTCAAGGCGACCCTCGGTGAATCCGCCGGCACGCAGGACTTCGACTCGGTCATGAAATCCGACGTGATCCTCGTCATCGGTGCCAATCCGACCGATGGCCACCCCGTGTTCGCCTCCCGGATGAAAAGCCGGCTGCGTGAGGGCGCGAAGCTGATCGTGGTGGACCCACGCAGCATCGACCTCGTGCGCACGCCGCACGTCGAAGCCTCGCACCATCTCAAGCTGCGTCCTGGTACGAACGTCGCGGTCATCAATTCGCTGGCACACACGATCATCACCGAAGGGCTCGCCAACGACGCCTTCGTCGCCGAGCGCTGCGACACCAAGGAATTCGCCAAGTGGAAGGCGTTCATTTCCCAGGAGCGCAATTCGCCCGAAGCGCTCGAGTCCGAAACCGGCGTACCCGCGGCCGAAGTCCGTGCCGCAGCACGACTGTTTGCGACCGGCGGCAATGGCGCCATCTACTACGGCCTGGGTGTCACCGAGCACAGCCAGGGTTCCACGATGGTGATCGGCATCGCCAACCTGGCGATGGTCACCGGCAACATCGGCCGTGAAGGCGTGGGCGTCAATCCGCTGCGCGGCCAGAACAACGTGCAGGGCGCGTGCGACATGGGTTCGTTCCCGCACGAGCTGCCCGGTTATCGGCATGTATCGGACACCGCCACGCGCACGCTATTCGAGAAGAACTGGGGTGTACAGCTCGATGCCGAGCCTGGCCTGCGCATTCCCAACATGCTCGACGCTGCGCTCGACGGCAGCTTCCGCGGCATCTACATCGAGGGCGAGGACATCGCCCAGTCCGATCCGGACACGCAGCACGTCACGGCGGCACTGGAAGCGATGGAATGCGTCGTCGTCCAGGACCTCTTCCTGAACGAGACGGCGAAATTCGCGCACGTGTTCTTCCCCGGCTCGTCCTTCCTCGAGAAGAACGGCACGTTCACCAACGCCGAGCGCCGCATCTCGCCGGTTCGCAAGGTGACGCCGCCGCTCGCGGGCAAGGAGGACTGGGAGATCACCGTGCTGCTCGCCGAGGCGCTGGGCTATCCGATGCCCTACAAGCATCCGTCCGAGATCATGGACGAGATCGCGAGCCTGACGCCCACGTTCACGGGCGTGAGCTATGCCAAGCTCGACGAACTGGGCAGCATCCAGTGGCCGTGCAACGAGCAGCATCCGGTGGGCACGCCGGTCATGCACATCGACGAATTCGTGCGTGGCAAGGGCCGGTTCCTGATCACCGAGTACGTGCCGACCGAGGAACGCACCAGCCGCAAGTATCCGCTGATCCTCACCACCGGCCGGATCCTGAGCCAGTACAACGTGGGCGCGCAGACCCGCCGCACGTTCAATTCCATGTGGCACGACGAAGACCGCCTCGAGATCCATCCGAGCGACGCGGAGTTGCGCGGCATCAAGGAAGGCGATTGGGCCGGCGTACGCAGTCGCTCCGGCGAAACCGTGCTGCGTGCCCTCATCACCGAGCGCGTGCAGCCCGGCGTGGTCTACACCACGTTCCACTTCCCCGAATCCGGTGCGAACGTCATCACCACCGACAATTCGGATTGGGCGACTAACTGTCCCGAGTACAAGGTCACCGCAGTGCAGGTGGAACCGGTCACGCAGCCGTCGGAATGGCAGAAACGCTTCCGCAGCTTCAGCGAACAGCAGCAGGAGCTGCTCGAGGAAGCGCAGGCCACGACGGCGCAGGTTTAAGTGAAAGGCGAGGCTTCGTCGATCGCTGCTGGCCCCCACCCCAGCCCTCCCCCGGCGAAGCCGGGGGAGGGAGTGCCTATGCCAACTTCGTCAACGAAGGGAACTCCTTCCCCCGTCGAAGATGGGGGAAGGCTGGGATGGGGGCAAACATCTGCCGCCCAAACCCCATGAGCGATCGCGGCCTCGCTAGCCTCGGATCAGCCCACGTCGAGGTTGACGTCGAACGCCTGCGTCCGGGCACGCGCGACCAGGCACGAGAGGAAGTCGCCGAGGAAGCCCCGGTCGCCTTCGTTTACAACGGCGTGCCGTTTGCCGTGATGCTGGCCTCGCCACTCGATATCGAGGATTTCGCCGTCGGCTTCTCGCTGACGGAAGGCATCATCGAATCGGTCGAGGAGTTCGGCGGCGTCGAAGTGGTACCGGAAGAGGTCGGCTACTCGGTGTACGTGAGTGTGCCCAGGGATCGCTCGGCAGCACTGGCGAAGCGACGGAAAAATCTCGTCGGACGCACTGGTTGCGGGCTGTGCGGCGAACAAATGCTCGAGAACGCGCTGCGTCCCGCGCCAGCAGTTTCGAGCACCACCCGGTTCTCGGCGAAATCCGTACAGGCGGCGATGACCGCACTCGCAGGAGGCCAGCAACTCAACATCCTCACCGGCGCCGTGCACGCGGCTGCATGGGCGGATGCGGAGGGCAACGTGCGCTACCTGCGAGAAGACGTCGGCCGTCACAACGCCCTCGACAAGCTGATCGGTGCGCTGCAGCGCGCGGGCGTCGATGCGCCGTCGGGCTTCGCGGTGGTCACCAGTCGCGCCAGCTACGAGATGGTGCACAAGACCGCCATCGCCGGCATCCCGATGCTCGCTGCCGTATCGGCGCCCACCGCGCTGGCGATCCGCCAGGCGCAGGCGACGGGACTCACGCTCATCGGTTTCGCCCGCGAAGGGCGCCAGACGCTCTACGCGAATCCGTCGCGACTACAGGACTGAGGCTTATCCATGGACATCGAACGTCTGGTCAAGATGGCCAACGACATCGCACACTTCTTCCAGTCGGAGCCGGACCACGAGGAAGCGGTCAAGGGCGTGCTCGGACATATCACGCGCTTCTGGGATCCGCGGATGCGCCGCGAACTGGGGCAGCACGTGGCGGCAGGCGGGACGGGGTTGAGTCCGTTGGCGCTGGAAGCCGCGAAGCAATTGCCGAAGCTGGGGCAGGCGGCGTAGAGCTTTCCGACTGCCGCGCTCCACGCGCCCGGATGGGGACGAACACTTCGAAGTTGATGCCCCGTGGGATCGTCGGCGCGCTCCTGTGGCTGCTGGTCGCGACGCCGTCGTGGGCCGATGACTTCGATGCAGGTCTATCCGCTGCGCAGGCCGGCGAACACGTACGGGCGGTGGAGTCCTGGCAAAGGGCCGCTGCAAAAGGCGACGGTCGCGCCCAGGCGATGCTCGGAAGGGCCTACGAGAACGGCCACGGAGTCGAGAAGAATCTTGAGGAAGCTGCGAGGTGGTACCGCCTCGCGGCGGAACAGAATGTCGCCAGCGCGCAATACCACCTGGCCGCGATGCTCGACGAGGGGCGCGGTGTCCCGCAGGATCCTGCACAAGCGCTGACGCTTTATCGAAAGGCTGCGGAGCGCGGTATCCCCGAAGCCCAGTACGCACTCGGAAGCCGGTACGCGACCGGCCGGGACATCCGGCAAGACGATGAGCTGGCGTACATGTGGTTGACGCTGGCCGTCGGCGCAACGGGCAGCTACAGCCCGGGCAGCGGCGCGCGTGAGGCCCGCGATCTCGTGGCGGAGCGGATGGACGCTGCGCAGATTGCGCAAGCACGGGAGCTTGCAGAGGTGTGGATTCCGGGTGCTCACCAGCCCAAACCTCACGACCTCACGGGTGAGCCCCGCAGCGTGGCCATCTATGCATCCCGATTTTCCCGCGCAGTCCACAAGGACTTCGAGTATCCGAGCCTGGCGCGAAGACGCGGCTGGGAAGGAGCGGTCCAACTCCGGGTCTTGATCGGGGTCGACGACTCGGTGCAGCAGGTGGAGGTGGTCAATTCAAGCGGCCATCGGATCCTCGATGACGCGGCCATGGAAAAGGTACGACGCCTTCGGCCGTTGCCGGCGAGGCCCGCCAGCTTCAAGGACAGGGCGTTCGCCATTCGCGTCCCTATCGTCTTCCGGTTGGAGCGATAGCGCGTACCGGTGCCTCGGCGCCGGTCCTTGAGCCGTCCACGATCGCGTGATACGTTCGGATCCAGCACCGATCGGTGGGAAGACGTACGAATGCGTGAACGAGCCGATACGCTGCGGGGGAGACGTTTCATGCGCAGGTTTGCTTCAATGGCAGGCGCCATTGCGTTCTGCTTGCTGGCTGTGGCCATGCAACCGCGCGCGTCGCATGCCGCCGGTTCCGTCGAGATGCAGGTGGAGCACCTGGTCAAGCAGGCAATGGAGGAATACAACTCCGCGATGGAAGCCGGCGACAGCGCGGGCTTCGTCAAATACTTCGCGTCGAACGCGACGCGCGAGACGCCGTTGTCCCGACACTCCGGCAAGCCCGAACTCATCCGCTACTTCGATGCCGAGTTCAAGACGTACAAGGCCAGCTATCAGGTCAAGAAGATGTTCGTGCAAGGCAATTCGGCGGCCATCGTGTTCACCTGGGACGCGGTGGACCGCAAGAGCGGCGACACGCTCAGGATCGACATGGTCGGCCTGTACGAGGTGGGATCGAGCGGCCAGTTCAGTTCGGCGACGTATTACTTCGACTCGGCGAAGGCCAAGCCCCTCGCCGAACTGGCCAAATGACAGGGCGGTGCGGGACATGACATCCGTCCGAAACGCATTGAGGCTGGTGCTGCTGGGAGTGGTAGTCGGCGGGCTTCCCGCTGCTCCCGCGAGCGCCGCCGAGGACGCCTCCCAAGATGCCTTCGTCTGCATGGAAGAGACGCAGGAGAAGTGCGACTACGAGAACCGGAACATGGCCCTGTTCATCCAGGGGCGGGACGCCTTCGATCGTGGCCGCGAGACCGGGGACTTCCGCGAAGCGCATGACCTCGCCGCGGAACTCCTTGCCCGGCAGGACGTCAGGCATGGCAAGGGGTTGATGAAGTTCATCTACCTGCAACTCGGCCAGGGTGCCCACAAGAACCTGGTGGAGGCCTATCGCTGGGTGGCCGCCGACATCGCCGCCGGCGTGACCTACCCTCGACTCGATCTCGAACGGGTTCTGGCGCAGGTGGCGGCGAGGATGACGCCCGAGCAACTCGCCGAAGCGAAGCGGTAACCTCCGCACCGCCGTCTTGGCGCAAGCGCTCCCTTGTCGGCGTCCAGCGGCGACTCGCCCGACCGTCGATCCCCGGCTTTGAGCCGGGGCCCCTCGCCGGGTGGCTCACGCCGCTAGAAACAAGACGGGCGCCGCGCTTGGCGCACGGCGCCCGGAATCGGACTTCCCCGGAGAGATCTTCCGGCGATCCGCGCTACTTCAGGCGCAGCTCCACCTTGATGTACTTCGCGAGCACCTCCAGGGTTTCCTCGTCGATCAAACCCTTGAAGGGCGGCATGCCCTTGCCGGCACGCCCGTTGGAGATCGTCTGAATCAGTTCCTGTTCGGTCAGCTTGGTGACACGCAGGTCCGCTCCGTAGCCCCCTTCGTTCTGGCCTCCACGGCCGTCGCCCAGGTGGCAGGTGATACAGCCGAACTTCTCGAACGCTGCGCGGCCTCCGGCCCGTGGCACGATGATTTCGGGGCGATCCCCGGTTTCCGTTTCCGCCGATGCCGGCTCGGGCTGGAGTGACAGCGCACCCACTCCACAAAGCCCGGCACCGAGCAGGATCACTGTCGATTTGCGAAAGCCGTTCATTCACGTCTACCTTGATATCTGTGTGCGGACTCGAAGATTCGAGCCGACGGGTCATCCGTTTCGAGTTCCAGGCGTCACAGGGCCGGCTCGAAGCCGGCCCTGTGCGTTTCAGGTGATGCTCACCCACCTCCCGAGATATTCCGAGGGGCTGTGCGCCCCAGCTGCGCTGGCCGCTGCCCAATCACGGAAGGTGGCATCTCACCCACCTCCCGAGATATTCCAAGGGGCTGTGCGCCCCAGCTGCGCTGGCCGCTGCCCAATCACGGAAGGTGACATCTCAGTCCTCGACCGAGAACACGTACAGCATGTTGCTGGGCACCTGCCCCTTCAGTTCCGGCGTGGCGCTGACGAACCACTGGGGCCACGCACCGCCGAGACCCACTTCGATGGCGATGTACTGCTTGCCGTCGGCCGTGTAGCTCATGGGCGGGGCGTTGATCGCAGAACCGGTCTCGAACTTCCACAGCTCTTCGAGGGTTTCGGCGTCCAGTGCCACGACCTGACCTTCCGCATAGCCGGCGAACACCAGGCCGCCCGCGGTGGACAGCAGGCCACCCAACTGCGGGTGCTTGGTGGTGTGCTTCTTCACCACCTTGCCGGTGACCACGTCGATCGCGGTGATCGAGCCCCAGATACGGCCGCAATCTGCGTCCTCGAAGGTCGTGAACGGCGCCCCACCCAGGAACAACTGGCGATGCTTGAACTCGCCCGGTACGGCGACTTCCGCGAACGCCTTGTTGCAGCCGTCGATCGTCGGGATGTAGTAGCGGTTGGTCTGCGGGCTGTACGTGGTGGGCGGCCAGTTCTTGCCCCCCATGTGACCCGGCTTGAGCACGCCTTCCACGGTGCCACGACCCTTGGTCGCGGTGCCGCGGGCTGCAGCCGTACCCGGCATGTAGGTCTGCACGTCCTTCTTCGGATCATAGGACTTGGGCTTGCACTTGGCGTCCAGTCCGCCGGACCAGTTCAGTTCCGCCACGAACTGCGTGCACCAGAGCGGCTCACCCGTCTTGCGATCCAGGGCATAGGCGTAGCCGTTGCGGTTGGCATGCAGCGTCGCGCGCACGAACTTGCCGTTGATCTGCGTATCGACGAAGGTGTTCTCCGCGATGGAGTCATAGTCGTACGGATCGTTCGGCGTGTGCTGGAAGCCCCACTTGATCTTGCCCGTGTCGGCATCGAGAGCGATCGTGGAGTCGGTCCACAGGTTGTCGCCGGGACGGTAGGCATTGTCCCAGTCCGGACCCGGGTTGGCCGTGCCCCACACGATCAGGTTCAGCTCGGGATCGTAGGAGCCGGTGACCCAGGTCGTGCCGCCGCCGGTCTTCCAGGCACCGTGCTTGTCTTTCCAGGTTTCGGAGCCAGGCTCTCCGGGGGCGGGAATCGTGTAGGTCCTCCAGCGACGCTTGCCGGTCTTGATGTCGAGGGCCTCGAGCCAGCCGCGCACGCCGTACTCCGCGCCTGCCATGCCGGTGACGACCATGTCCTTCACGATCAGCGGGGCGCCCGTGATCACTTCGCTCTTGCCCGGGTCCGCGACCTGCACCTCCCAGACCTTCGTGCCGTCGGTCTTGTTCAGCGCGACGATGCGCCCGTCGATGACGGGTGAGATCACCATGTTGCCGGCCAGCACGGCGCCGCGATTGTTGATACCGCAGCAAGCGACCGTGGTCGAATAGTCGGGATCGGGCGCCGGGTTGTACTGCCACACCATCTTCGGCACGCCACCGCGTGTGTCCAGCTTGGTCACGACACCCCAGCCGGTGGTGATGTAGAGGAATCCGTCCTCGGCGATCGGCGTGCCTTCCAGGCCGGCAAAGGGCCACTTGATGATGTCCTTGCCGCCACCCTGCGTGCCGCCCATCGCCCACGTGAAGGCGACCTTCAGCTTCTTGACGTTCTTGGTGTTGATCTGATCGAGGGCCGAGAAGCGGTGGGCTTCGAGGTTCCCATGGTGGTTCAGCCAGTTGCCGGGCTCGCGTTCGCTGTTGACCAGGCGATCCTGGGTGACATCGGCCGCGACGGCCGTCGCGGAAAACGTTGCTGCTATCAGGGCGGCTCCGACCCCTGCCATCGAAATGCGCCAGCTTGTTCTCATTTTTCCCTCCCGATTACGATTGGAACAACGAAGCGACGACTGCCAAAAGGCCACCAACCTTTGCACTAGCGTGGTTCTCCAGAAGACCCTTCGCGGCCGATTCTAGCGCTGATCGATGCCATTGCAATACGTGGCAACTGCTTGCCGCGCATGGTGCAGTGCATGAAGTTCGCTGATGAATCGCCGGGCCAGCCGACCATCCACCTGTGATAGGTTCCATTGCTTCGACGCGGGATAAGCAGGCAGTCCCGTGGTCCGATTCCCGATGGTCGCAAGCCCGGGCGGAAGCTCGTACTCCCACCAGATCATGGCTCTCCGAATCCCGAAACTCGGTCGCAAGGCCCGCGTATTCCTCGGCCTGTTGCTGGCGCTTGCCGTCGTGGCAACGCTGTTCGACTGGAACTGGTTTCGCCAGCCCCTCGAGCGCTATGTGGTCCATCGGTCGCATCGCGAAGTCCGCATCGGCGACCTGCACGTCGACCTCGCATGGTCGCTCGAACCGACCGTTCGCCTGCGAGAGGTGTACGTGGAGAACGCGCCGTGGGCGAGCAAGCGTCCGGCGGCAGTGGTCGGCGAAGCGTCGATCACCTTCTCGCTGCGCAGCGTGTGGGAGGGGAGGCCCGTCATTTCGCGGCTCGTGCTCACGGATGCGGATGTGAATCTGGAACGGCAGGCGGACGGACTGCGAAACTGGCGTCTGCGCAATCCCGACGATCGCGGTCCCGGCAAGATCAAGGTGCTGAGGCTCGAACCCCATCACGTCCAGATCCGGCTCGTGCGTCGCGACATCGGGCTCGACATCGTTGCCTCGGCGATGCCTTCGCAGGCCGAGGGAAAAGGTCCGTCGACTGACGCATCGCACCCGACGCGGATCGCCTTCAGCGGCGAATACGGCGGTGCAACGTTTGCCGGGGAAGCCGTCACCGGTGTGCAACTGACGTTTCTCGATACCGGCGAATCGTTTCCGTTGCGCGGCCGCGCATCGACCGGCAAAACCAGGCTCGATTTCGACGGCACGCTCGCCGACCTGTTCAAACCCTCCGCCATCGACGGAAAGATGCGCCTGGCGGGACCCACGCTGTCGCAACTCGGACCTTTCGTGCGAGGCGCCTTGCCCGCTTCCAAGCCGTATGAATTCGAATCACGCTTCCAACACGGGAAGAGCGGCAGCTCGTTCGCCGACATGCGGGGCAAGATCGGCAGCACCGACGTCGCCGGCGAGTTCAGCATCGACCTGAGCAACGAACGCCCGAAGGTGAAGGCGGCACTGCGCAGCGAATCGGCCGATCCGTCCGACTTCATCAAGGCGTCCGCTCCCGAAAAAGCCGCACCCGATGAAAGCGGAAGTGCTCGAAGCGATTCAAGGGCGGAGGTTCCGGAATCAGGCAAGCCAGGACGATTGTTCTCCTCCCGCTCATTCAAGAGCGAGCGATTGAAATCGTTCGACGCGCACGTGAGTCTGCAAATCGGCAAGCTGAAGACCGCCGAAGTGCCCGAACTCGAAAGCTTGAAGGTCACCGCCGATCTCGATCACGGCCTTCTCACCCTGAAGCCGCTCGACGTCGGACTGGCAGGTGGTCATGTCGCGGGACTGATCACCATCGACGCGCAACAGCAGGTTCCGTCAATGCACGCGAAGCTGGACCTGAAAGAGATGCGACTCGAAAGGTTGCTCGGCAGGCTTCAGAAAAAATCGCAGGGCGCGGGGCCGCTCAAGGGACATCTCGACTTGAAAGGGCAGGGTGATTCGATCGCCAAGATCCTCGCCAGCGCATCGGGCAACATGGAAATCTCCATGGAAGGCGGCGGCATCTCCAATCAGCTGGACGCAAAGGTGGCACTGAATGCCGGCAAGATCCTGCGCCTGAAGATCACTGGAGACCGGGCCATCGGCATCAACAGCGCGCTGGTCGCCTTCGACTTCGACAAAGGCGTCGGCAAGTCGAAGACCATCCTGCTCGATACGGATCAGACTCGCACGGAAGGCGCGGGCGTCATGAACCTTCGTGAGGAAACCGTCGATGTGTTGCTGACTCCGCGGCCGAAGAAGCCGGGGCTCTTTTCCCTGGGGTCGTCCATTCGCGTCCATGGGCCGATCAGGAAGCCGGAGATTTCGCTCGAGGGGAAAGCGAAGGAAGATGTGAGGGCGGGGGAGAAGGTCAGGTGAAGGGACGAGCGGGATGGGTTTGGCTTAAGCCACCCTTCCGGACATTCGTTTCGAGGCTTTGGCGCGGCTCCCCAATCCAGAAAGAGGTTGGTGAGACATTGCGCTAAAGCGCGAATGGAAAATGTTGGCCTATCGGTTCCGCGAAGGTCGTGCATACGGCACCGAGCAACACGAGCAGCAAGCCGAAAGCCTCAAAGTGGATTCCCTCGCCGGTAATGATCTTCACCCGGTCAGCCATTGCGTCAATCTTCTCCATCGCCCGCTTCTCTGCGGCGACGACGTCGGCCTCGATCTCTTTCTTGGTCGCCGCGAGGTCACGTTTCGAGATCTTGATCTCGTGCTCGAGTTCGAGGACCCGACGTTGAAGCTCGCTAACCTGATCTGGCACGTTCGTAGATGTGAACGGCGTCACCGTTGTTGCAACACCGATTCCGGCTAACGCAATGTTGGCTTGGATGCCCGTAAGGGCGACAGTGACGTTGCCGCCGGATACCCACCGTAGCCAGCGCGCTACGACCTTGTATCGATAGGACCTCGTGTCCGCTGCTTCGAAAACCGTCCATGGATACCACCAAGCATACAAACGCTGCCCCGTGGTCTTGAGACGTTGCTTACGGGCTATTTCATCAAGCCCCTGCCAAACGATGAACAGGCCGCTGGCCTCGAATAGCACTCCGGCAACCTGAGCTCCGACAGTCGGGCAGGCGGTTGCTCGCCCGAGCGCTAAACCTGTGATCACCGGCAAAAGAAAGACTAACGCCCACCTCAATTCGGGGGGGAGCTTCCGCCAGCACCACTTCCACCCGCCTGGGTACTCCGAGGGGCTCAAATCGGTGGGCGGTAACGGTGCTGCTGTCCCCTGCATCAATCGACCGATCCTTAACCGTGTCGGAGTGTTCCGGGTCGACCATTTCCGCAAAAGTTGTGGTGGTCGGGCGGGTACTCGGTCAACAGGCAACCTTCCTTTGGAATCCCGTGCCAGTCCTCTAGAGTTTTGGCGGAGAGGGCGGGATTCGAACCCGCGTTAGGTTATTCACCTAAACACGCTTTCCAGGCGTGCGACTTAAACCGCTCATCCACCTCTCCGGGAGGGGCGGGAGAATAGCCGAGGGAGGGCGGAAAGGGAAGGGCGCCGCCGCCCTGTTCCCGCCCTGAAATCGCGCTATTTCACCGGTTGCTTCAACTGCGCCAGGATGGCCGGATTCTCCAGAGTCGACACGTCCTGCGTGATCTCCTCGCCTTTCGCCAGCGCGCGCAGCAACCGCCGCATGATCTTCCCCGAGCGGGTCTTGGGCAGGTTGTCGCCGAACCGGATCTCGTCGGGCTTCGCGATCGGGCCGATTTCCTGGCCGACCCAGTTGCGCAGCGTGGTCGCGATCTCCTGGGCGGCGGCGCCTTCCGGCCGAGCTCCCTTGAGCACCACGAAGGCGACGACGGCCTCGCCCTTGATGTCGTGGGGCCTGCCGACTACCGCGGCTTCCGCGACGAGCGGATTGGCGACCAGCGCCGACTCGATCTCCATGGTGCCGAGCCGGTGGCCGGAAACGTTCAGCACGTCGTCGATGCGGCCCATGATCCAGAAGTAGCCGTCCAGGTCGCAGTTGGCGCCATCGCCGGCGAGGTAGTAGCGGCCCTGGAAATCCTCCGGGTAGTAGCTCTTCTTGAAGCGCTCGGGATCGCCCCAGATGGTGCGGATCATCGAAGGCCACGGCTTCTTGATGACGAGGATGCCGCCCTTGCCCCGGTCCACGTCCTGGCCGGTCTCGTCGACGATGGCCGCCATGATGCCCGGCAGTGCCATGGTGCAGGAGCCGGGCTTGAGCGGCGTCACCCCGGGCAGCGGGGTGATCATGTGGCCACCGGTCTCGGTCTGCCACCAGGTGTCGACGATCGGGCAGCGGCCGCCGCCGACGACGTTGTGGTACCACATCCAGGCTTCCGGATTGATCGGCTCGCCGACCGAGCCCAGCAGCCGCAGGCTGGAGAGGTCGTACTGCTTGGGCAGATCGCCGCCCGCCTTGATGAGCGAGCGGATGGCGGTGGGGGCGGTGTAGAAGATGTTGACCTTGTGGTTCTGGATCATCTTCCAGAAACGGCCTGCGTCCGGGTAGGTCGGTACGCCCTCGAACACGATCTCGGTGGCCCCGGCGGCCAGCGGCCCGTAGGTGATGTACGTGTGCCCGGTGACCCAGCCCACGTCGGCGGTGCACCAGAAGACGTCCTCGTCCTTGATGTCGAAGGTCCACAGCATCGTGAGCAGAGCGTGCAGGAGGTAACCGCCGCTCGAATGCTGCACGCCCTTCGGCTTGCCGGTGGAGCCCGAGGTGTAGAGGATGAACAGCGGGTGCTCGGCCTCGACCCATTCGGGTTCGCAAACCTCCGGCAGGTCGTACACGAGTTCGTGCCACCAGACGTCGCGCGGCTTGTGGAAATGGACGTCGCCACCGGTTCTCCGATAGACGATCACGTGCTTGACCACGTCGCAGCCGCCCATGGAGAAGGCCTCGTCCACCGCCGGTTTGAGCGCAATGGCCTTGCCGCCGCGGTACTGGCCGTCGGCGCAGATCACGGCCACGGCGCCCGCGTCGATGATGCGCTCCTGAAGGCTCTTCGCCGAGAAACCGCCGAACACGACCGAATGCGTGGCGCCGATGCGGGCGCAGGCCTGCATCGCGACGACGGCCTCGATCGACATGGGCATGTAGACGAGTACCCGGTCGCCCTTCTTGATGCCGAGCTTCTTGAGCCCGTTCGCGAACTGGCAGACCCGGTGGTAGAGCTGCTTGTAGGTGATCTTGGCGACCGAACCATCGTCGGCCTCGAAGATGATGGCGACCTTGTCCGGCTGGGTCTTCAGATGCCGGTCGAGGCAGTTGTAGGAGACATTCAGCAGCCCGTCCTGGAACCACTTGAAGAACGGCGCGTTGGACTCGTCCAGTACCTGCGTGAACGGCTTGTGCCAGAGCACGTGTTCGCGGGCGAGCCGCCCCCAGAAGCCGGTGTAGTCCGCCTCCGCCTCGGCGCACAGGCGCCGGAACTGGTCCATGCCCTGGATGTTGGCCCGGGCGACGAATCCCTGGGGCGGGTCGAAGACCCGGGTCTCGTGCAGGACTGATTCGATCGATGTCATGGCGGTCTCCGTGTTGTTCCCGGCGGTCCGATTCGGTTGTCTGCCGCCGCGATGATGTTGCCTTGTATAGCACGGCGGGCGCAACCGGCTTGATGCGCGTCAACAGGTGGGTTCGGGCGCCCCGATCGTGTCCGTCCGGCAGGCCTTCGCGTATACTCGAAGGTTCCAATTCGCTGCCCCCGGAAGCCGCAATCCGGACCCGCCCCGATCCCTTCGATGACCACGATCACCCAGCAGGATTTCATCGAGAGCATCGCCGACGCGCTGCAATACATCTCGTACTTCCACCCAGTGGATTACATCCGCAATCTCGCGCGGGCGTACGAACTCGAACAGTCGCCCGCCGCGAAGGACGCGATGGCGCAGATCCTCATCAACTCCCGCATGTGCGCCGAGGGCCATCGACCCATCTGCCAGGACACGGGGATCGTCAACGTGTTCCTCAAGGTCGGCATGAACATCCGCTGGGATACGACGCTGAGCGTCGAGGACATGGTCAACGAAGGCGTTCGCCGCGCCTACCTCCACCCCGACAACACCCTGCGGGCATCGATCCTCTCCGATCCGGCCGGGGCGCGGAAGAACACCAAGGACAACACGCCCGCGGTCATCCACGTGAGCCTCGTCCCCGGCGACAAGGTCGAGGTGGAAGTGGCGGCCAAGGGCGGCGGCTCCGAGAACAAGTCGAAGTTCGTGATGCTCAATCCGTCGGATTCCATCGTCGACTGGGTCATGAAGACCGTGCCGACCATGGGCGCCGGCTGGTGTCCGCCGGGCATCCTCGGCATCGGCATCGGCGGCACCGCCGAAAAGGCGATGCTGATGGCGAAGGAATCGCTGATGGAGCCCATCGACATGCAGGAGCTCATCCAGCGCGGGCCGAAGTCGCGCATCGAGGAGCTCCGGGTCGAGCTCTACGAGAAGGTGAACGCGCTGGGCATCGGCGCGCAAGGCCTGGGCGGCCTCACCACGGTGCTCGACATCAAGATCAAGGACTACCCGACACACGCTGCGAGCCTGCCCATCGCGATGATTCCGAACTGTGCGGCCACCCGCCACGTGCATTTCGAGCTCGACGGCACCGGCCCCGCGCGGCTGGACCCGCCGTCGCTCGACGACTGGCCGAAGCTCACGTACGACACCTCCAAGGGCCGCCGGGTGGACCTGGCGACGGTCACGCACGCCGAGGTCCAGAACTGGCAGCCGGGCGAAGTCCTGCTGCTCAACGGCAAGATCCTGACCGGCCGCGATGCCGCCCACAAGCGCATGGTCGAGATGCTGGCGAAGGGCGAGAAGCTGCCGGTGGACTTCACCGACCGCTTCATCTACTACGTCGGCCCGGTGGATCCGGTGCGCGACGAGGTGGTCGGCCCCGCCGGTCCGACCACCGCCACGCGCATGGACAAGTTCACGCGAACGATGCTGGAGAAGACCGGTCTCATCGGCATGATCGGCAAGGCAGAACGCGGCCCGGCCGGGGTCGACGCGATCCGCGAATTCAAGGCGGTATACCTGATGGCGGTGGGCGGAGCGGCGTATCTCGTCTCGAAAGCCATCAAGGGCTCGCGCGTGGTAGCCTTCGCCGATCTCGGCATGGAAGCGATCTACGAATTCGACGTGAAGGACATGCCGGTGACGGTGGCCGTGGATGCCCGCGGTACCTCGGTGCATCAGACCGGTCCGCGCGAATGGCAGGCGCGCATCGGCAAGATTCCCGTGGCGGTGGCGTAACGGCCCTCGCCGCAACAAGCTCAATGGCGGGCCTCCCCGCATTGCATGGTGGTGAATCTGGTCAGGTCCGGAAGGAAGCAGCCACAGCCATTCTCTGCAAGTGCCGGGGGCAGGGCTCGCCACCCATGCTCGACCGTTGCCGCGGACCAGGGGTCCGAGGCAACGGCACGCACGGGTGGCGATTCTCGCCGTCCATTCACGAACAAGGGGGGCCCCTTGTTTATCCCCCGAGAGGGTCGAAGCAAGGTCGAGAGAGAGTCTGGTGTCGCTTCGTTTTTGGGGAGCGCGGTTGGAAGCAATACAGCCCGATCCTCTTGAAGACCTGCCTGGATGTCGTTGAGACCTTCTGCTGACATTGATTCGTCGCTTCGTTTGTCGCTGAGATCTTCTGCTGACGCCGGATTTTGATTTACGCTTTCGCATGACCCTCGCTCTCGCCCGCAAGTACCGGCCGCGCACCTTCACCGAAGTGGTGGGGCAGGAGCACGTCGTGCGGGCGCTGACCAATGCGCTCACGCAGAACCGCCTCCACCACGCCTACCTGCTCACGGGCACGCGGGGCGTGGGCAAGACGACGCTCGCGCGGATCATCGCGAAGGCGCTCAACTGCGAGACAGGCATCACGGCGACCCCGTGCGGGGTTTGCGGGGCGTGCCGCGAGATCGACAGCGGGCGTTTCGTCGACCTGATCGAACTGGACGCCGCGTCGAACACGCAGGTGGACAGCATGCGCGAGCTGCTGGAGAACGCGCTCTACGCACCCACCAGCGGGCGCTTCAAGGTCTACATCATCGACGAAGTGCACATGCTCTCGAAGAGCGCCTTCAACGCGATGCTGAAGACCCTCGAAGAGCCGCCGGAGCACGTCAAATTCATCCTCGCCACCACGGACCCGCAGAAGATTCCGGTCACCGTGCTGTCGCGCTGCCTCCAGTTCATGCTGAAGCAGATTCCGCCGCCCCAGATTCGGGCCCAGATGGAGAAGGTGCTCGGCCTGGAATCCGTGACCTTCGAGATCGGAGCGCTCAACCTCATCGCCCGGGCCGCCCAAGGCAGCCTGCGCGACAGCCTGAGCCTGCTGGACCAGGCCATCGTCCACGGGGCCGGGCGTGTAGAGGAAGCCGCTGTGCGCGACATGCTGGGCGCGGTGGATGCGAGCTATCTCTACGTGCTGCTCGAGCGGCTCGCGGCGCGCGACGGTCCCGGGCTCCTGGCCCAGGCCGACGCGCTGGAGGCACGCGGCCTGCCGTTCGAATCCGCCCTTCAGGAACTGGCGAGCCTGCTGCACCGGGTCGCGCTGGCGCAGACCCTCCCCGAGGCCGTACCCGACGACGATCCCGAACGGGAACGGCTGCTGGCCCTGGCTGCGACGCTCACGCCGGAAGACGTGCAGCTCTTCTACCAGATCGCCCTGCGCGGCCGTGGCGACCTGCCGCTCGCCCCCGACGAGTACGCGGGCTTCACGATGACGTTGATGCGCATGCTCGCGTTCCTGCCCCAGACCGAGGGCGGCGCGGCGTCACGCCCTGCGCGTCCGGCGAGCGCACCGGCGGCACCCGTCAAGTCATCCGCGCCCCTGCGAACGGCGGAACCGGCTGCGCCCACGCTCGCGGCGCCGAAGTCGCGAACGCTCGCCCCCGAGGCGTGGCCCGAGACCGTCGCGCAACTCAAGCTGGGTGGCATGGCGCGCATGCTCGCGCAGCATTGCGCCTTGCACTCCTTCGCGGACGGACGCATGCACCTCGTCGTGCCCGAGGCGCACAAGCATCTGCTCGACGCCGCCTACCGCGAAAAGCTCAAGACTGCGCTGGAGGAACGCTTCGGACCGTTGCGGCTCGAAGTGACGATCGGCACGGCAGCCGACGGCAGCACGCTTGCCGAACGCGAAGACCGTGAGCGCACGGCCCGCCAGACACGAGCCACCGAATCGATCGAACGCGATCCGTTCGTGCGCGAACTCGTGGAGAATTTCGATGCACGGGTGGTGGACGGGTCGATCCGTCCGCTGCAGTGATTTCCCCTTAGGACAGAGGAGGGCACACGCCCATGATGAAGGGACAGCTCGCGGGCCTGATGAAGCAGGCCCAGCAGATGCAGGAGAACATGAAGAAGATGCAGGAGCAGCTCGCCACCGTCGAGGTGGAAGGCCAGTCGGGCGCGGGGATGGTGAAGGTCGTGATGACCTGCAAGCACGACGTGAAGCGCGTGACCATCGATCCGAGCCTGCTCGCGGAAGACAAGGACATGCTCGAGGATCTGGTCGCCGCGGCCATGAACGATGCCGTGCGCAAGGTCGAGAGCACCACGCAGGAAAAGATGGGCGCTCTCACCGGCGGCATGAACCTGCCCGCGGGGTTCAAGCTCCCGTTCTGATCGTCGCATCGCCATAGCGTCGATCGAGTCCACCCCAGTTGAACACACCCACCTCCCTGCAGGCGATGATCGATGCACTCCGCGTATTGCCGGGCGTCGGGCCCAAGTCGGCCCAGCGCATGGCCTATCACCTGCTGCAACGCGATCGCGACGGTGCGCAGCGCCTGTCGAAATCGCTCGCCACGGCGCTCGAGCGCATCCAGCACTGCGAGCGCTGCAACAACTTCAGCGAGGACCCGGTCTGCGAACTGTGCCGCTCCCCGCGCCGCGACGCTTCGCTGCTGTGCGTGGTCGAAACCCCAGCGGATCTCCTGATGATGGAACAGGCGCAGGCCTACAACGGGCTCTATTTCGTGCTGCTGGGAAGGCTCTCTCCGCTCGACGGCGTAGGTCCGCGCGAGCTCGGCCTCGACCGCCTCGTGCAACGGGCGAGCGATGGCATCGTTCATGAGGCGATCCTCGCCACCAACTTCACCGTCGAAGGCGAAGCCACGGCGCACTACCTAGGCGAGATGCTGCAATCGCGCGGCATCCGCGTGAGCCGCATCGCGAGGGGGCTGCCCGTCGGCGGCGAGCTCGAGTACGTGGATTCGGGCACGCTCGCCCAGGCCGTGATCGAACGCCGGTCGGTCTCCTGACGGTGGCCAAGTCACCGAGTCGACCGCGCGGTGCGCCGACGAGCGGCGCGCAGCGACCGAAAGCGCCGGCACGGCGTCCGGCAGGCCCGCGATCCGCCCCGGGACCTGCCCGACGAGGCGCATCCACCACGGCCCGCCCGGCAACCCCGACCGGAACCGGCAGCCGACGCCGGCCTGACGAACCTGTCAACACTGCTCGCGCTCCACGGCCGGACCGGCCCGTGGTGCCCGTTGCCCGCCGCGGAATCGCGCGTGCGGAACCTCAGGCTCCGGCCGCCGCCCCAAGCCCGTCGCAGAAGCTGCAGAAGGTGCTGGCCCAGGCCGGCCTCGGCTCACGCCGCGAGATGGAAGAGCTCATTGCCGCCGGCAAGGTGCTCGTCAACGGCCAGGCGGCGACCATCGGCACCCGGGTGAATCCCGACGACGAAGTGAGGGTGGGACGGCGACAGATCCGCTTCAAGCTCTCCGCCCGCCTGCCGCGCGTGATCATCTATCACAAGCCGGAAGGCGAGATCGTTTCACGCAGCGACCCCGAAGGCCGGGAGAGCGTCTTCGAAAAGCTGCCCGTGATCCGCAGCGGCAAGTGGCTCGCGATCGGGCGGCTCGACTACAACACGTGCGGACTGCTGATCTTCACGACTTCAGGCGAACTCGCCAACCGCATGACGCATCCGCGGTTCGAAGTCGAACGCGAGTACGCGGTCCGGATCATGGGCGAGGTGACGCAGGAGCAGGGCGCCGCTCTCACCCGCGGCGTGCAACTCGACGACGGCGAAGCGCGCTTCGACCTGCTCGCGGGGCAGGGCGGCACCGGCAGCAACCACTGGTACCGGGTCGTGGTCCGCGAGGGCCGCAACCGGCTGGTGCGGCGGATGTTCGAGCATTTCGGCCTGCAGGTGAGCCGGCTGATGCGCGTGCGCTTCGGCATCATCAACCTGCCGCCACGCCTGAAGCGCGGGCAACATCTGGAATTGACGGAAGCGCAGACCCGCAGCGTGCTGGAATGGTTGGCACGGGGCGGCGAAGCGATTGCGGAAGCCATGCTGGCGCCCCCCACGGCACCGCCGCCAACGCCACCGAAGGCCAAGCCGCCGGCAGCGGCGAGACCGCCCAAGTCGTCACGCCCCGGTGCGCGACCGACGGCGCGACCCGGTGGCGCCCCTTCCGGAAGGCCTCGACGCAGGTCGCGCTGAGGCGGTCGGGCGTATCTCGGCGCGTACCGCACGACGCCGGGATCGCTGCTTCAGGTGGGCAGCTCCTCGCGATGGAGCAGGAAGACGAACTCGTCCCCGGCATGGGTTTCCAGCCAGGTGAACGGAACGTCGGGGTAAGCGCGCTCGAGAGCGGCCCGGTTGTGTCCGATTTCGACGACCAGCAAGCCGCCGGGCACGAGGTGGGTTGAGGCCTGTTTCAGCAGCCTGCGCACCAGATCGAGGCCGTCCGCACCACCCGCCAGGGCCAGGTCCGGCTCGTGTCGGTATTCCGCGGGAAGCTCCGCCATCGACCGCGCGTCGACGTAGGGGGGATTCGAGACGATGAGGTCGTAGCGGGCCTCGGCGAGTCCGCTCATCAGGTCCGAACGGATCAGTTCGATGCGCCCAGCGAGACCGTACTCCTCGACGTTGCGCACGGCTACGGCGAGCGCTGCATCGGAGATGTCCGCTCCGTGCACCCGTGCGTCGGGGAAGGCCTCCGCCAGCAGGATCGCGAGACAACCCGAGCCCGTGCACAGGTCGAGCGCCGATCGCACGGCGCCAGGCTCGGCGATCCACGGCGCCAACCCCTCCAGCAGGAGGTCGGCGATGAACGAACGCGGGATCAGCACGCGCTCGTCGACGTAGAACCGATAGTCGCCGAGCCAGGCTTCGCGGGTGAGATAGGGTGCGGGCACCCGTTCCTCTGCGCGGCGGCGCAGGAGGGCAATCACCCGCCCCATTTCCTCGCGGGTCAGGCGCGCATCGAGGTGTTCATCGAAGCTCGCGTGGGGCAGGTCGAGCGCCCAGGCGATCAGGTAAGCGGCCTCGGTGCGGGCGTCGGGGAACCCGTGGCCGAAGGCGAGGCGTGCACCATTGAATCGGCTCCGCGCGAAGCGCAGTGCGTCGCGGATGGTGACGAGTTCCGCCCCGGCGGCGGCATAGGGATCAGGGGCGGTCACGGCCAGCCGCGGTCAGGCGATCAGCGTCTCGAGCGCCCGGCGATAGATGCGGGCGAGCGGCTCGATGTCGGCGACCTTCACGTGCTCGTTCAGCTTGTGGATCGAGGCGTTCACGGGACCGAGTTCGAGCACTTCCGCGCAATGCGTGGCGATGAAGCGTCCGTCCGAAGTGCCGCCGGAAGTCGACAATTCGGTCTCGTACCCGAGTTCGTCGCGAATGGCCTGGGCGACGGCGTCCACCAGCTTGCCGCGCGGCGTGAGGAAGGGCATGCCCGAGAGCGACCAGTCGATCGTGTAGTCGAGCGCATGACGGTCGAGCAGTGCATGCACGGAATGCTTGAGATGGTCCGGCGTGCTTTCCGGCGAGAAGCGAAAATTGAACAACGCCTCGATCGAGCCCGGAATGACGTTGTTGGCGCCGGTACCGGCGTTCACGTTCGAGAACTGGAAGCTCGTGGGCTGGAAGTACTCGTTGCCTTCGTCCCACGCGATCCGGCTCAGCTCCGCCAGCGCCGGCAGGGCGAGGTGGATCGGATTCTTCGCCAGGTGCGGGTAGGCGATGTGTCCCTGCACGCCGCGCACCGTGAGCTTGCCGGACAGCGAGCCGCGGCGACCGTTCTTGATGGTATCGCCGAGACGATCGACGGAAGTCGGCTCACCGACGATGCAGTAGTCCAGCGCTTCGCCGCGAGCGCGCAGCGCTTCGACCACGCGGGTCGTGCCGTCGACTGCCACACCTTCCTCGTCCGAGGTGATGAGCAGGGCGATGGAGCCGTTCGGCTTCGGGTGCGATTGCAGGAACGCTTCGATGGCCGTCACGAACGCGGCGATCGAGGTCTTCATGTCCGCAGCACCGCGACCGAACAGAACGCCGTCGCGAATCTGCGGCACGAACGGATCCGACTGCCACTGGTCGAGCGGGCCGGTCGGCACCACGTCCGTGTGCCCGGCGAAACAGAATACCGGGCGGGCGCTGCCGAGCCGCGCCCAGAGATTGTCCACGTTGCCGAAGCGCAGGTGTTCGATGCGGAAGCCGAGCTTCGCCAGTCGTTCCGCGAGCAGCTTCTGGCAGCCGCCGTCCTCGGGCGTGACGGAACGCTGCCCGATGAGCGCCTGGGCGAGCTCCAGCGTGGCGCTCATCGCCGCGAGATCGTCACAGCTTGTCCAGCCCGTCCACGTTCAGCTTGAGGTCGCCGTAGTTGCCGGTCGCGGTCGAATCCATGCGCGGGGCCGGGCGAAGCATGTCGCCGGGCTTCGAACCCGCCTGCTTGATGCCCGCGTTGTTGAGCAGCCAGGAAAGGTTCGTCGCCGAATCCGAGTTGCGCAGCGCTTCGTCCTTGGTGATGAGGCCGCTCGTGTAATGCTTGAACAGCGCCTGCTCGAAGGTTTCCGATCCGGGCGAGAGGCTCTGCTCCATCGCCTCCTTGATCTGGTCGATCTCGCCCTTCTTGACCAGCTCGGCGATGTGCTTGGTGTTCAGCATCACTTCCACCGCCGCGACGAGTGAACCGTCGATGGCCTTCACCAGGCGCTGGGAGATGATGCACTTCAGCGTGGTGGCGAGGTCGGCGAGCAGGCCGTCGCGCGCTTCGAACGGGAAGAAGTTGATGATCCGGCCGAGCGCGTGATAGCTGTTGTTGGCGTGCAGGGTGGTCATGCACAGGTGGCCGGTCTGGGCATAGAGAAGCGCGTGCTGCAGCGTCTGGCGGTCGCGCACCTCGCCGATCATCAGCAGGTCGGGTGCCTCGCGCATGGCGTTCACCAGCGCGTTCTCGTAGGAGTGCGTGTCCTGGCCCACCTCGCGCTGGTTGATCACGCACTTGTTGTTCGTGTAGACGAACTCGATCGGATCCTCGATGCTGAGGATGTGGCCGGCACGGGTGTTGTTGCGATGCTCGATCATCGCGGCCATGGTGGTCGACTTGCCGGAACCCGTGGACCCGACCACGAGGATCAGCCCGCGCTTCTCCATGACGAGATCCTTGAGGATCACCGGCAGGCGAAGTTTCTCGAAGCCCGGCGTGCCGCTCTTGAGGTACCGGATCACCAGCGCCACGTTGCCGCGCTGGCGGAAGACGTTGACGCGGAACCGGCCGATTTCGGGCACCGGGTAGGAGAAGTTCATCTCCTTGGTCTCCTCGAACTCGCGTCCTTCCTTCTCCGTCATCATCTCGAAGGCGATCTTGCGCACCGTCTCGGAGTCCATGATCTGCTGGTTCACCGGCATGATGTTGCCGAGGATCTTGATGGAGATGGGCGCGCCCACCGAGATGAACAGGTCGGAGGCCTGCTTCTCGGCCATCAGCTTGAACAGCGGTGTCAGGAACATGGAGGTTCTCCGGAGTGCCGGGGCGATCAGTCGCCCCGCAACAACTCGTTGATGCTGGTCTTGGCGCGCGTCTTGGCGTCCACCTGCTTCACGATCACGGCGCAGTACAGGCTGTATTTGCCGTCGGCGGAGGGCAGGTTGCCCGACACCACCACGGATCCCGGCGGAATGCGCCCGTAACTCACCTCACCGGTCTCGCGGTTGTAGATCTTCGTGCTCTGCCCGATGTAGACGCCCATCGAGATGACCGAGCCCGTGCCGACGATCACGCCTTCCACCACCTCCGAGCGCGCGCCGATGAAGCAATCGTCCTCGATGATGGTGGGATTGGCCTGGATCGGCTCCAGCACGCCGCCGATGCCCACGCCGCCGGAGAGATGCACGTTCTTCCCGATCTGGGCGCAGGAACCCACGGTCGCCCAGGTGTCGACCATCGTCGATTCGTCGACGTACGCCCCGATGTTCACGAACGATGGCATCAACACCACATTCCTCGCGATGAAGGAACCCTTGCGCACCACGGCGTTGGGCACCACGCGGAAGCCGCCCGCACGAAAATCCCCATCCCCGTAATCGGCAAACTTGGGCGCAACTTTATCGAAGTAGTTGGTATAGCCGTCGCGGATGACCGCATTGTCCTCGAGGCGGAAGGACAGCAGCACCGCCTTCTTGAGCCACTGGTGGGTGACCCAGTCGGCGCCCTGCTTCTCGGCCACCCGGAGCTTGCCGGCGTCGAGGCCGGCGACGACCTCGGCCACTGCCGACTTGAGCGCCGGGGAGGCCGAGGCCGGGTTGACGGAGGCGCGGTTGTCCCACGCGTCTTCGATGGTCTTCTGCAGGTCTGACATGGAGGGTGGGGCCTGTTCAGTGGGATCGGGATAGAAATTCGCAAAGCCGGCCGGCCGCCTCGACGCACTCCTGCGCCGGCGCGACCAGGGCGATGCGCACGAAGTGGGCACCGGGATTCGAGCCATGCGCCTCGCGCGCGAAGTAGCTGCCCGGCAGGACCGTCACATTATATTGTTCGAGCAGCGCACGGGCGAACTGCGTGTCCTCGCCGGGGGTGCGCATCCAGAGGTAGAAAGCCGCGTCCGGCATGGCGACCCCGGTTACCGGTGCGAGGATCCGGGTCACCTGCTCGAACTTCTCGCGATACAGCCGGCGATTCTCGACCACGTGGGCCTCGTCGTTCCAGGCGGCCTCGCTGGCGGCCTGAACCGCCAGGCTCATCGCGCTGCCGTGGTAGGTGCGGTACAGCAGGAAGGATTTCAGGATCTCGCGATCGCCCGCCACGTACCCGGACCGCATACCCGGTACGTTCGAGCGCTTGGACAGGCTGCCGAAGACGACGAGCCGCGGAAAACCGGTGCGGCCGAGTCGCGCCGCGGCTTCGAGCGCGCCAAGCGGCGCCTGGCCCTCATGGAAATAGATCTCCGAGTAGCACTCGTCGGAGGCGATCGCGAAACCGTGGCGATCGGACAGTTCGAACAACGTCCGCCACTCGTCCAGCGACATCACCCGCCCGGTCGGGTTGCCGGGTGAACAGACGTAGATGAGCTGCGTGGTCTTCCACACGCTTTCGGGGACGGCCGCGAAGTCGCACGCGAAACCGTTCTCGGGCGCCTGGTTGATGAAGTACGGGCGTGCGCCCGCGAGCAACGCGGCACCTTCGTAGATCTGATAGAACGGGTTCGGCATCACCACGACCGGATCGATCTGTGTGCGATCGACGACAGTCTGCGCGAAAGCGAACAGCGCCTCGCGGCTTCCGTTGACCGGCAGTACCTCCGTCGCCGGATCGATCGATGCCAGGCCGTACCGGCGGCACAGCCAGCCGGCGATGGCCTCGCGCAACGCAGGGCGCCCGGCGGTGGCCGGATAGGCAGCGAGGCCGGACAGGCCGGCCGTGAGCGCGTCGAGAATGAACGGCGGCGTCGCGTGCTTCGGCTCGCCGATCGAGAGGTTGATGGGCCGCAGTGCCGGGTTCGGCGTCACGCTGGCGAAGAGCGCCGCGAGTTTCTGGAACGGGTAGGGCTGGAGGCGCTTCAGATCGGGATTCATGGTCCGGCCACGGCGCGCCGAGGCGGGGTGCATCGGCGGGAAAAAATGCGCGATTATAGGAGCGTCCGCGAGGCGCGGCGGTGTTTTCCGGCGAGGCAATTCGGTTACAATCCGGACCGCTATCGTTCCAACGCCTGGCCCGGCAACGGCGCCGGGCGCTTGATTTTTTAGCCGTCCGAATTTTTCTGGAAACCCGTTCCCGACCGGGCTCGTCCGTGCGCCTCACCCACATCAAGCTCGCTGGTTTCAAGTCGTTCGTAGATCCCACGCACGTCGCCCTGCCGGGCCAGCTGATCGGTGTCGTCGGCCCGAACGGCTGCGGCAAATCCAACGTGATCGACGCGGTCCGCTGGGTGCTCGGTGAATCGTCCGCGAAGCATCTGCGCGGCGAGAGCATGGACGATGTCATCTTCAACGGCTCGGGCGAGCGCAAGCCCGTGGGCCGGGCGAGCGTCGAACTGGTGTTCGACAACAGCCTCGGCAAGGCGGCCGGCGCCTGGTCGCAGTACGGCGAGATCTCGATCAAGCGCGTGCTCGAGCGCGACAGCGGCTCCAGCTACTTCATCAACAACGCGGCGGTGCGGCGACGCGACGTCGCCGACATCTTCCTCGGTACCGGGCTGGGCGCGCGGGCCTACGCGATCATCGAGCAGGGGATGATCTCACGCATCGTCGAGGCGAAGCCCGAGGAACTGCGCGTCTTCCTCGAGGAAGCAGCGGGCGTGTCGAAGTACCGCGACCGGCGCAAGGAGACCGAGGCCCGGCTCGACGACACCAAAGAAAACCTGTTGCGGGTCGACGACATCCGGCGCGAACTGCAGGGGCAGATCACGCATCTCGAAGCCCAGGCCGAGGCGGCAGAAAAGTACCGCGGCCTCGAAGCCCAGGTGCGGACCACGCAAGGCCTCCTGTGGGTGATTCGCCGCCAGGATGCCGCCGCGCAGCGAGCAAAGCTCGCCCGGGAAGTCGAACAGATGACCGTCGACATGGAACAGGCGGGAGCGGCGCTGCGCGATGCGGAGAAGCGCCTCGAAAACCTGCGCGAAGGCCACTATGCGGCCTCCGACGCCGTCCACGCCGCCCAGGGCCAGCTCTACGAGAGCAACGCCGAGCTGGCGCGCGTGGAACAGGAGCTCGCCTTCCTGCGCACGAACCGCCAGCGCGCCGAATCGCGCCGCGGCGAGCTCGCGGGACAGATCGCCGAGGAAGACCAGCGGCACGAGGATCTGGATCGAACCCTCACGGAAACCCGCACCCAGCTCGCTTCGATTACCGGGGAGGTGGCCGCACGCCGCGAGGCCCTCGATGCCGTCCGAGGGCAATTGCCGGACGCCGAGCAGGCCTATCGCGATGCGCGATCGGAATCCGAGCGGCTGCAGCAGGTCCTGGCCGAGGCACGGCGCAACGTGGAGGTGTCCTCGACCCGCCGCGGCCATGCCGAGAAGCTCGCGGCGCAACTGGATACGCGTGGCCAGCGCCTCGAGGAAGAGCGCGCGGCCATGGTCATGCCCGATGAGACCGCCCTGGAGCAGCTGCGTACGGAAGGCCAGGCGCTCGACGACGAAATTGCCGGGCTGCGGCAGAAGCAGAGCGAAGGCCAGGCTGCGCTACCCGGCCTGGAGCAGGCCTTTCGGGCCGCCACGCAGTCCGTCGAAGGGCTGCGACAGAAGCTCGCGTCAGTGGAAGCACGGCGGCATGCGCTCGTGGGATTGCAGCAGCAGGTGGGCTCGAGCGAGCAGATGGCCGCCTGGCTGGGCCAGCACGGTCTGTCGGAACGCCCCCGGCTCTGGCAGCACATCCGTGTCGACAGCGGCTGGGAGGATGCGCTCGAAGCGGTGCTGCGCGAGCGCCTCAACGCCATCGCGGTCCAGGATCCTGCGGGACTCACGGACTGGTTCGGCGCCTCACCACCCGGCAAGCTCGCGGTCTATCGCACCGGCACCGGCAACCGGTCGGAAGCGGCGCCGGCACCGTCCGGCAGCGTGCACCTCGCCGATCGGCTTTCGTCCCAGGATGACGCCGTCACCGCCGTGCTCGCGGAATGGCTGGACCGCGTCTATGCGGTCGAAACGGCCGCTCAGGCCCTGGAGGTGGCGGGGCGCCTCGGCGCGGGCGAGATCGTCGTCACGCGTGAAGGCCATGTATTCACGGCCCACAGCGTCGCGTTCCACGCCGCGGACTCCGAGATCCATGGACTGCTCGAGCGCAAGCAGGAGATCGAGCAGCTCGAAGCCGAAGTACCCAGGCTGCAAGCCGACCTCGCGACCCAGCGGCGTGCCCTCAACGACGCCGAGATCGCGCTCACCGAGCAGCGGTCCGACCTCGACCGGCTGCGGGCGCGCCTGACCGACGTTTCCGAGCAGCGGCACGAGATCGAACTGGAAGAAGTTCGCGCCTCGCAGATCCTGGAACGGGCTCGCGAACGCCGGGCGCAGATCGATCGCGAACTGACCGAGATCGCCGCCGAGCGCGAGCAGGAACAGGCGTCACTGGAAGAGGCCCTCGAGGCGCTCGGTACCCTGGAATCCGAGATCACCAGGCACCAGGCGGATGCGAACGCCGCCACGGAAAGCTACCGGGTCGCCGAAGTCGCCCTCGCGGAAGTGCGGGAACGGGTACTCAGGGCAGAGCGGGAGCATCAGGAAACCCAGTTCGGCGAGCGCACGGCGCAGAGTCGCATCGGCGAACTGGAACGCGCCGTGGCGGGTCTCGCCGATCAACTGCAGCGCGCCCGTGCCGGGCTCGCCGAGGCGGAAGCCGAGGTGGCTGGGCTGGACGAGTCGCCGATCGCGGCACGCCTGCAGGCCATTCTCGAAGTGAAGACCGGACGGGAAAAGGCGCTCGCCGGCGCGCGCGATGCCCTGGCCGAGGCCGAGGCCACGCTTCGCTCCACGGAGCAGGAACGCCTGTCCGCCGAACAGCGCCTCGAGCCCATGCGGGATCGCATCGGCGAACTGCGTTTGAAGGAGCAGGAAGCCCGGCTCAACGAAGAGAGCTTCGCGCAGCAACTGGCCGAAGCCCAGGCCGACGAGGCTGCGCTGCTCGCATCGGTCGAAAAGGCGCCGCGCCCCGGGGCGCTGCAGGCGGAGATCAACCGCCTCAACGAAGAGATCGCGGCGATCGGTGCCGTGAACCTCGCGGCCCTCGACGAATTGCGGACTGCCCGCGAGCGCAACGGTTACCTCGAGACCCAGTCGGCCGATCTCAACGAGGCCATGGCCACCCTTCAGGACGCGATCCGTCGCATCGATCGCGAGACCCGCGAGCGCCTCAAGGCGACCTTCGACGAGGTCAACCGCAACCTGTCCGAGATGTTCCCCGCGCTGTTCGGCGGCGGCGAGGCAAGGCTCGTGATGACCGGCGAGGAGATCCTCGACAGCGGTGTCCAGATCGTGGCGCGGCCGCCCGGCAAAAAGAACGCGTCGATCCATCTGCTCTCCGGCGGCGAGAAGGCGCTGACCGCCGTGTCGCTCGTGTTCTCGCTGTTCCGCCTCAATCCGGCGCCGTTCTGCCTGCTGGACGAGGTCGACGCACCGCTCGACGACAGCAACACCGGCCGTTTCTGCGAGCTGGTGAAGAAGATGTCCGACCACACCCAGTTCATCTTCATCAGCCACAACAAGATCACGATGGAGATGGCCGACCAGCTGATCGGCGTGACCATGCCCGAGCTGGGCGTCTCGCGGGTGGTGGCGGTGGATATCGAGGAAGCGCTCAAGCTCCGGGAAGAGGTGGCGGCATGATGCTGCCGGGTATTTTTGCGACCGCCATGGAGGACGCGGCCGCCTGACCGGCCGGCTGCCCTGCGATGAGCGACCTGCAACTCAGCCTGCTCGTCCTCGGCATCATCGTGGTCGCGGGCGTGTACGCATTCAACTGGCTGCAGGAACGCAGCCACCGCAAGCGGGCGGAATCGGCGTTCGATACGCCGCGCCAGGACGTGCTCATGACGCGCACCAATCCTTCGCCCGAGGTTTTCGATATCGCGGATGAAGTGTTGCCGGCCGAAGAGGTGCCCGATCCGCCAAGGCCCGCGCCGAGGCCCGTCGCGCCGCCACGGGCAACCCGGGTGGCGACGGAACCCGACGACAACCCCATCGACTGCGCGGCCGTCCTGAGCAGCGACTCGCCGTTCTCGCAGGCGGCACTCGACGAGATCGCCAGTGCCACGGCGTCGCTGCCGCGTCCCGTGCGTCTGTACGGCAGCGGTGCGGCGGACGGCGGCTGGCACCCGATCCAGAACGATGGCGGCACCCGCTGGCACCACGTCAAGGTGGCGCTGCAACTGGCCGATCGCCAGGGTGTGGCGACGCGCGCCGATCTCGACAAATTCGTCACGGCGGTCACCGAGATCGCGCAACGCGTCGGAGCCTCCCCGGCATTGCCGGACGCTGCCGCCGGCGCTGCTCAAGCGCTGGCCCTGGACGCGCTCTGTGCGGAAATCGACATCGCCATCGGCATCAGCGTGGTCGCGAAGCCGGGGCAATCGTTCCAGGGCACGACCATCCGGGCGTTGGCCGAAGCGGACGGGTTGCGCCTCCAGGCCGACGGCGTGTTCCACAGCGAAACGGCGGCGGGCGTCACGCAGTTCACGCTCGACAATCAGGATCCCGAGCCGTTCTTTCCCGAGACCATCCGCACGCTCGTCACCCCGGGGGTCACCTTCCTGCTGGACGTGCCCCGGGCGAGCGGCGGCCTCGTCGCCTTCGACCGGATGACGCAGATGGCGCAGCAGTTCGCCAAGGCCCTCGACGGATCCCTCGTGGACGACAATCGCCAGCCGCTGAACGAGGCCGGCCTCGCAGCGACCCGGCGCGCCCTGGCCGCGGTCTTCGCCACGATGGAGTCCCGGGGCATCGTGCCGGGCGGACCCGTGGCCCTGCGCCTGTTCTCCTGATGGCCGTGCCGCCCGCAGCCGCCGAGCGCATCGCCCGGCTGCTCGAGCTGCTCGAGCATCACAACTACCGCTACTACGTCCTGGACGCTCCGGAGATTCCGGATGCGGAATACGACCGCCAGTTCCGGGAATTGCAGGCGCTCGAAGCGGAGCATCCTGAAGCGGCGTCCCCGGATTCGCCCACCCAGCGCGTCGGCGCCCAGCCGCAATCGGCCTTCGCGTCGGTCGTGCACGCGTTGCCCATGCTCTCGCTCAACAATGCATTCGCCGACGAGGACGTGGTCGCGTTCGATCGCCGCGTACGCGAGGGACTCGGCGGTATCGAACAGGTGGAGTATGCCGTCGAGCCGAAGTTCGACGGGCTCGCGATCAGCCTGACCTACTCGAACGGGCGGCTCGCCGTCGGAGCGACGCGCGGCGATGGGGCCACCGGCGAGGAGGTGACGCCCAACCTGCGCACCGTCCGCTCGATTCCGTTGACGCTCGCAGGCCCGGTGCCCACAACGCTGGAGGTGCGGGGCGAAGTGCTGATGCTGAGGCGGGACTTCGACCGGCTCAACGAGGAACAGCGGGCGCGCGAGGAGAAGACCTTCGTGAATCCGCGCAACGCGGCGGCCGGGGCGCTGCGGCAGCTGGACTCCCGCATCACCGCCGCGCGCAAGCTCACGTTTTTCGCCTACGGCATCGGCTTCGTCGAAGGCGGCAACGTCCCTTCCGGCCATCACAGCGAACAGATGGACTGGCTCGAGGGCCTGCGCTTTCCAGTGAGCGGCGAACGACGCGTCGTGCAGGGGCTGGACGGCCTGCGCGACTACTACCGCGAGATCGGCAGCCGGCGCGCCGTCCTGCCGTTCGACATCGACGGTGTCGTCTACAAGGTCAATGACCTGGCCGCGCAGGCGCGGTTGGGATTCGTGTCGCGTGCGCCGCGATTCGCGGTCGCGCACAAGTATCCCCCCGAAGAAGAGGTCACCCGGGTCCTCGGTATCGACCTGCAGGTCGGACGTACGGGTGCGCTGACGCCGGTGGCTCGCCTGGAGCCGGTGTTCGTCGGCGGTGTGACCGTCACCAACGCGACGCTGCACAACGAGGACGAGGTTCAGCGCAAGGACGTGCGGGTCGGCGACACCGCCATCGTGCGGCGGGCAGGGGACGTCATCCCGGAAGTGGTCTCGGTCGTGCTCGACCGCCGGCCGCCGGACACGGTGCCCTTCCGCATGCCGGCCCATTGCCCGGTGTGCGGTTCGGCGGTGGTTCGATCCGAGGGAGAAGCCGTGTCCCGCTGCTCCGGCGGTCTGTATTGTCCGGCCCAGCGCAAGCAGGCGCTGCTTCATTTCGCCTCGCGCCGCGCGCTGGACATCGAGGGGCTGGGCGAGAAGGTCGTGGACCAGCTCGTGGACGGCAACATCGTGCGCACGCCCGCGGATCTCTATCGGCTGGATGTCGCTGCCGTGGCGGCGCTCGAGCGGATGGCCGAGAAGTCGGCGACGAATCTCGTAGAGGGGATCGACAAGAGCCGGCACACGACACTCCCGCGCTTTCTTTTTGCGCTCGGCATCCGCAACGTGGGAGAGGCGACGGCCAAGGATCTCGCGAATCACTTCGGAGCACTCGACCGGGTGATGACCGCGTCAGCGGAAACGCTGGAGCAGGTGCCCGACGTGGGACCGGTGGTGGCCGACAGCATCGCGCGCTTCTTCGCGGAGCCGCACAACGTCGAGGTCATCAAGCAGATGCGCAGTCTCGGTCTGTGGTGGGAAGAACACGATGGAGTTCAGGCTGCACCACCCCGGCCGCTGGCCGGCAAGACCTTCGTCCTCACCGGCACCCTGCCCACGCTCTCGCGTGACGAGGCGAAGGCGCGCATCGAAGCGCTCGGCGGCAAGGCCGCGGGCAGCGTGTCCTCGAAGACGCACTACGTCGTCGTCGGTGCGGACCCCGGTTCGAAGGCGGAGAAGGCGCAGCAGCTCGGCGTGCCTATCCTCGATGAAGACGGGTTGCTAGAATTGCTGAGGCGTGCGGAGTCGGACGCCGATCGCTGACGTTTCCTTCCAACGGATCCCGCCTGTGCGCAAAGTCACCACTGCTGTCTTTCCCGTCGCCGGACTCGGCACACGCTTCCTGCCGGCGACCAAGGCTAGCCCGAAGGAAATGTTGCCGGTGGTGGACAAGCCTTTGATCCAGTACGCCGTGGAGGAAGCCGTTGCGGCCGGCATCACGCAGATGGTGTTCATCACCGGCAAGGCCAAGCGGGCGATCGAGGACCATTTCGACAAGGCCTACGAACTCGAGCAGGAGCTGGAGGCACGCGGGCGCAGCGCGCTGCTCGAGTCGGTGCGCAACATCGTGCCGAAGAACGTGAGCTGCATCTACGTTCGGCAGCCCGAAGCCCTGGGTCTCGGGCACGCCGTCCTGTGCGCCAGGCCCGTGGTGGGCGATGCGCCGTTCGCCGTGATCCTGGCCGACGACCTGATCGACGGAGAACCGTCGGCGCTGAGACAGATGGTCGACATCTTCCAGGAGCGGCAGTCCTCGGTCATCGCCGTGCAACAGATTCCCCCCGAGGAATCGAACAAGTACGGCGTGATCCGCAACAAGCTGATCGACGGCCGGCTGCACCGCATCGAGGGCATCGTGGAGAAGCCGCAGCCGAAGGACGCTCCATCGAATCTCGCGGTCGTGGGGCGCTACATCCTCACCCCGTACATCTTTCATTTCCTCGAACGCATCGGCAAGGGCACGGGCGGCGAGATCCAGCTGACCGACGGCATCGCGCAACTGCTCTACCACGAGCCGGCGCTGGCCTGGGAATTCCACGGCACCCGCTACGACTGCGGCTCGAAGCTCGGCTACATGATGGCCAACTACGTGTACGCCCTCCGGCATCCCGAGGTCGGTCCCGAATTCGCGGCCTTCGCGGCACGGATGGCGGCCGAAGCGGCCCGCTGAGCCCGCATGCTCACTGCGGCGCGCGCGCACGAGATCCTCGAGACCGCGGAAATGGTATGCACGCCCGAAGCAGCCGCCGCTGCTGTCGCACGCGTGGCCCGCGAGGTCTCCGACGCACTCGGGACGCGCTATCCCATCGTGCTTTCGGTCATGGGCGGTGGCGTCGTGTTCACCGGGCAACTGCTGCCGCTGCTCGGTTTCCCCCTCGATTTCGACTACGTCCATGCGACCCGCTACCGCGGCGACACGCAGGGGCGGACGATCGACTGGAAGGTACGCCCCCAGGAAGACGTGCGCGGTCGCGTGGTGCTGGTGGTGGACGACATCCTGGACGAAGGCTGGACGCTGGCCGCGATCCGCGACTATCTGCTCGGCGAGGGGGCAGCGGAAGTTCGCATGGCGGTGTTCTGCGAAAAGCTGATCGGTCGCGAGAAGCCGGTGCGCGCCGATTTCGTGGGCGTGACCGTACCCGACCGGTATGTCTTCGGCTTCGGCATGGATGTCTACGGGGCGTGGCGCAACCTCCCGGCTGTCTACGCGTTGAAGTCCGATGCCAGCGCCTGAAATGACCGATATGTCGGACGCCATCGGCATCATCGGCGGCAGCGGCCTGACCCAGCTGTCGAACCTCGAGGTGACACACCGCCAGGTGGTGCGGACTCCCTACGGCGAACCCTCGGGTGCGCTCACGTTCGGGCGGTTGAACGGGCGCGACGCGGTCTTCCTGGCGCGTCACGGCTACGGCCACACCATCGCGCCCCACGAGGTGAACTACCGCGCCAACCTGTGGGCACTCCAGGCAGGCGGCGTCCGGCGCATCGTTTCCGTGGCTTCGGTCGGGGGTATTCGCTCCGACATGGGGCCCGGCGTGCTGGCCGTGCCGCACCAGATCATCGACTACACCTGGGGCCGCAAGCACACGTTCTTCGAAGGGCCGGATCAGCCGGTGACCCACGTCGATTTCACCCATCCCTACGACGAATCGGTGCGCAAGGCCATCATTGCCGCCGCTGCGCGAGCCGGCGAAGCGATCGTGGGAGAGGGCGTCTACGCAGCGACCCAGGGGCCGAGACTGGAGACGGCGGCGGAGATCGACCGGCTGGAGCGGGACGGCGCCACGCTGGTCGGCATGACCGGCATGCCTGAAGCGGTGCTCGCCCGCGAGTTGGGATTGGCCTACGGCGCCATCGCGCTGGTCGTGAACCATGCGGCGGGACGGGGCGATAGCCGCGAAGGCATCCGCCTCGAAGACATCAATGCGACGCTGCAGAAGGCGATCGCCCGGGTGCGCCGCATCCTCGAAGTCCTCGTGGGCAACGATGGCCGTTCGTGAGGTGATCCGGATGGGCGATCCACGGCTGCTCGAGCGATCGCGGCCGGTGGAGCGGTTCGACACACCCGAACTGCATGCGCTGATCGCCGATCTCGAGGACACCATGCAGGCCATGAACGGTGCCGGCATCGCGGCACCGCAGATCGCCGTCAACCTGCGCGTGGTCATCTTCGGCGGCTTCAAGTCGCCGCGCTATCCGGATGCGGACGAGGTGCCGTATACCGTGCTGGTGAACCCGGTGCTGGAGCCGGTGGCGGACACCATGGAGGACGGCTGGGAGGGCTGCCTGTCCGTCCCCGGCATGCGGGGGGTGGTGCCGCGCTTCACGCAGCTGCGCTATCGGGGCTTCGATCAGTTCGGCAAGCCCATCGACCGCACGGTGTCCGGATTCCACGCCCGGGTGGTCCAGCACGAATGCGATCACCTCGACGGCATCCTCTACCCGATGCGGGTCCGCGACCTGCGGCAGTTCGGCTTCACGGACGTGCTCTTTCCCGATCAGCAACTCGAGGACGACTGAGCGCTTGGCGCCCGGCTCAAGTTCGGCGGGCCAGCGCCGAAAGCATCCTGGTAACGCTTCCTTCGACGCCACCGGGCGCAATGCCCGGCCCACCTCCGGCGTCGCTCCCGGGCGACCTTCCACCCGGCCCCGGGGACTCAAGTTTTTGGACCAAGTGCCGTAAATCGCAGTGACAGCGGTTGGTAAGGCCTTTAGTGGCGAGGGTAACCGAAGTCAAGCAAATGAATCTCGACTCGTTCGAACTTTGACTTTTGACTAAAGGAAATCTCAAATGGCCCAAACCATCAATACCAACATCGCTTCGCTCAATGCGCAGCGCAATCTGAATACGTCGCAAGGCTCGCTCGCTTCCGCATTGGAGCGCCTGTCCTCCGGTCTGCGCATCAACAGCGCCAAGGACGATGCCGCCGGTCTCGCGATCTCCGAGCGCTTCACCGCGCAGATCCGCGGCCTCGACCAGGCCCGCCGCAATGCCAACGACGGCATCTCGCTCGCTCAAGTCTCGGAAGGTGCCCTGCGCGCCGCCGGTGACATCCTGCAGCGTGTGCGCGAACTGGCGGTCCAGTCCGCCAACGCGTCGAATTCCGCCGGCGACCGCCAGGCCCTGAACGCCGAAGTGACGCAGCTCACCAGCGAACTCGAGCGTATCGCCCAGACGACCCAGTTCAACGGTCAGAACCTGCTCGACGGCTCCTTCGGCGCCGCCCAGTTCCAGGTGGGTGCGAACGCGAACCAGACGATCGTGGCGACCACGGCGAACTTCCGCACGACCCAATACGGCAACTACCGCATCGGTGCGGTCGTCGCCACCTCGACCAACCCGGCGGGTGACCTCGTGGCCGGCAGCACTGCCAACGCCATCGTCTCGAACGCGGCGGCAGCCAGTCGTGTCGCAGGCGGCACGGTGGACATCAACGGCGCGGCGGGTAGCGCCCAGATCACCGTCGCGGCCGGCGCCAGCGCCAAGACCGTTGCTTCCCAGGTGAACGCCCAGACCGGCAACACCGGTGTGAGCGCGAGCGCCCTGACGGAATTCGACCTCACCGCGTTCACGGCGAGCAGCAGCTACTCGCTGAACATCACGTCGAACAACACGACGGCGGTCACCATCGCGTTCACCACCGGCGGCACGCTCAATGCCGACGGCCTCAGCGCGGCGGTCAATGCCTTCAACGACGTGGCGTCCAAGACGGGTGTCACGGCCAAGATCAACACCACGGGCGACGGCATCACGCTGACCAACGCGGCCGGCGAGAACATCACGATCGCCAACAACACCGGCTCCACGACCGTCACGGTCGGCGGCACCGCGACCGCTGCAGGTGCCAGCGCTGTCGGCACCGGCCAGCTCGCCGTGGACTCGGACAAGAGCTTCAACGTGATTGCGGCGAACACGACGGACTTCTTCACCGCCGCCAACGCCGCGGGTCAGCTCCAGACGGTCAGCGCGCTCGACGTTTCCAACGTCGCGGCCGCGAACCGCTCGCTGTCGATCGTGGACTCGGCCCTGGCCGCGGTCAACGGTCAACGCGCCCGCTTCGGCGCCTTGCAGTCGCGCTTCGAGAACACCATCGCGAACCTGCAGGTCACCTCGGAGAACCTGAGCGCCTCCCGTAGCCGTATCCGTGACGCGGACTTCGCGGCGGAAACGGCGGCCCTGACACGTGCGCAGATCCTGCAGCAGGCCGGCACCGCCGTCCTGGCGCAGGCGAATGCGATCCCGAACAACGTGTTGTCGCTGTTGCGTTAATTCGAGAATGGCCGGCCGGGGGCGACCCTGGCCGGTCCTCGTCACGGCCCGTAAGGAGTGGAGATCATGACTATCCCACCTCTGTCTGGACCCAGTCCGGCCGGTCTGGCAACCGCCGAGCCCGCCGTCGCTGCGCGTCCCCCCATCCAGGTTCCCACAACGGTCGCACCGGCCGTCCAGGCGCCTGCCCCTGCTGCCGCCGAACTCTCGGAAGTGGTCGACCGTGCCCGCGCCGCCGTGCGCGAAGTGGCGTCCAACCTCGAATTCTCGGTCGATGGCGACACCGGCAAGACCGTCGTCCGCGTCGTGGATGCGTCCACCCAGGAGCTGATCCGGCAGATTCCCTCCGAGGAAATGCTGTCGATCGCCCGGCACATGGACCGCCTCGAAGGCTTGCTGATCAAGAGCAAGGCCTGACGCAGGCTGGGCATACCCGCGTTCCCCTAAAGTCCACCCCTGCGCCGGTCGATAACCAGCGGTAGCAGCAGGAGGCCAAGCAAGGTGGCAATTTCATCCCCGGGAATCGGTTCGAATCTGGACGTGGCGTCTATCGTCACCCAGTTGATGGCGATCGAGCGCCAGCCCCTCACCACCCTCGATACCAAGGAAGCCAGCTTCCAGGCCCAGCTGTCGGGCTATGGGTCCCTGCGGGGAGCCCTGTCGACCCTCAAGACGGCGGTCGACTCGCTGGAGGACGGCAGCCGCTTCCGGGGCTTCTCGGCCACGGCAGGCGATACCGACATACTCTCCGCCTCGGCGGCCACCGGGGCCCTGGCCGGGACCTACAGCGTAGAGGTCGACCAGCTCGCCCAGCGACAGTCACTGGTCGCGGCCGGTCAAGGTTCGCGCACCGCGGCGATCGGTACCGGCGCCGACACCACGATCTCGATCCAGGTCGGATCGATCACGGGCGGCACGCTGACCAATGGCGTGTATTCCGGCGCTGCCTTCACGGCGAAGGCGGGGACGACCCCGGCGACGCTGACCATCAATACCGGGAACAACTCCCTCCAGGGCATCCGCGACGCCATCAATTCGGCCAATGCCGGAGTGACGGCGAGCATCGTGAAGGACGGCACCGCCTCCCCGTATCGCCTGGTCCTGCAGAGCACGAACACGGGCGCGGCGAACGCCGTGAAGATCTCGGTGACCGGCGACGCCGCCATCACCAGCCTGCTCGCCTACGATCCGGCCGGCGCGCAGAACCTGACACAGACGAGCGAGGCCCGGGACGCGCAATTGAGCGTCAACGGCATCGACGTGACGAGCGCATCGAATGCGGTGGCCGACGTGCTGGATGGCGTCACGCTGAACCTCGCGAAGGTGGGCACCACGACCGTCACGGTGGCGAGAAGCACCACCACCGCGGTCCAGGGCGTCCAGGACTTCGTCAAGGCGTACAACGATTTCAGCAAGACGCTGACCGACCTCACCAGGTTCGATGCGAGCTCCGGGCAGGGTGGCGTGTTGCTCGGCGACTCCGCCGCCCGGACCATCCAATCGCAACTACGCGCCACGCTTGCGGCCGCGCTGCCCGGGGCGGCAGCAGGCGAGCTGCGCAACCTGTCGCAGGTGGGACTCACGTTCCAGCGCGACGGGACGCTGGCGTTCGATCAGACGAAGCTGACGGCCGCACTCAATTCGAATGCCGAGGCGGTGGTGCGGCTGTTCGCTTCCGGCAGCAAGGCGGACGACGCGCAAATATCGATCGCCTCCGTCGGTGCCAGGACGCTGCCGGGCACCTATCGAGTGATCGTCGACACCCTGCCACTGCAGGGCCGGGTGGTCGGAGAGACACCGGCCGCGCTCGTCATCGATGCGGGGGTCAACGACGCGCTGTCGATCACGGTCGACGGCACCACGGCCAGCGTGACCCTGCCGGCGGGAACCTACACGGCGGCGACGCTGGCCGCGCAGGTACAGTCCACGATCAACGCTTCGGCGACGCTCATCGCGGCCGGGGCCCGCGTCAGCGTCTCGCAAACCGGCGGCGTACTCACGCTGACCTCGCAGCGCTACGGCGCGACCTCGGCCGTGGCCACGTCGGGCACCGGCGCGGTCGCGATTCTCGGCGCCAACCCGGCAGTGTTCCCCGGGGTGGACGTGGCGGGCAGCCTGAGCGGCGTCGCTGGCACGGGTGCCGGCCAAAGACTGACCGCGGCGATCGGATCGCCCGCCGACGGAATCGCGGTGGACATCACGGGTGGAACCGTCGGCGATCGAGGCAACGTGACGGTCTCGACCGGCCTCGCGGGACGGCTGAACGACCTGCTCGACCGCATGCTCGCGACCGACGGTGCGCTGTCGGCCCGCACCGAGGGCATCAGCCGCAGCATCAAGGACCTGGATCGCCAGCGCGAAACCCTGAACCGGCGCCTCGACGGCGTCGAGCGGCGCTATCGCGAGCAGTTCACCGCCCTGGACACGATGATGTCGAGCATGTTGGCGACGAGCAACTTCCTGACCCAGCAGCTGGCCGCATTGAACAACACGAACAACCAGTAGTCCTGATTCCGATTCAAGCAACGGCGTGCGCGCAGCGCCGCCGAACCCGGAGAACCGCAATGACCGCAGTGATCGATCGTGGCGCCAGCACCTACGCGAAGCTCGACATGGAAACCGGCGTCGCCACGGCCACGCCGCAGATGCTGATCGTGATGCTCTACGACGGCGCCATCAAGGCGATCGCCACCGCGCGCGCGGAGCTCCTGCGCAAGGACTTCGCGGCGAAGGGGCGACAGCTCTCCAAGGCCATCGGCATCATCGACGAGGGCCTGAAGCTGTCCCTCGACCTCGAGGCGGGCGGCGAGATCGCAGCGAACCTGGCGGCCCTGTACGACTACATGACCCGGCAGTTGATGGTGGCGAACCTGCACGACGACGTCGCCAAGCTGGACGAGGTGACGAAGCTGCTGCGCGATCTGAAGGGTGCGTGGGAATCGCTGATCAGCCTCCAGGCCGCCCGTGCCGATGCGAACGGTGACAGCCCGCGGTCCCGCGGCTCGGCAAGCTACGGAAAGGTCTGAACGAACGGTGGACGCGATGCGCGTGGTGAACGCCTGGCAAGAGGTGCTCGCCCTCACGGAGCGCATGCTCGATGCCGCCCGCAAGAGCGACTGGGACGGCCTGGTCGAGCTCGAGCAGCAGCGTGGCCGGCTCATCGACGACATCGGCAGGCTCGAGAAGGATGCCGCCACCGCGCGCACCCACCGGGACCGCAAGCGTGCCCTGATCCAGGCGATCATGGGACGCGACGACGAGATCCGCATGCTGACCCAGGACTGGATGCGCGAGCTGCGCGAGATCCTCGCCAGCGTCAACACCGAGCAGCGCCTCTCCAAGACCTACTCGCAGCCCTGAGCCGTACGCCGGGCACGCATTGACGCCGCTCCCGGCCGCCAGCACACTCGGTTCCGCCCCGATACCCATGTGGAACCATGGAACCCTTCGTCATCACCTGGCGCGAGCTGCTGGTCGGCCTCATCGCCGTGCTCGGCATCTACGTGGCCGAGCTGCTGCTGCTCCTGCGAACGGGGAATTCGAAGGGCCTGCGGCTCTGGCGCCGCGGCGCGGATGCGCACACGGAACACTATGCGATCAGCGCCCTGAAGGACGAAATGACCGCCTTGCGCCAGCAGGTGGGCGCACTGCGCGCAGAAGTCGAGCGACTGTCCACCGCTCCGTCCGCGACGCAGCCGCCCACGCCCTATGGCAAGGCGATCGACCTGGCCAAGCATGGCCGTGCCGCCGCCGACGTCGCCGCTCACACGGGTATCTCGCGCGGCGAGGCCGACCTGATCGTCGCACTCTACCGACGGCGTTAGCGCGCCGGCGGTCTGCCTGAGCGGTCAGCCATGGCGGACATCGCACTGCAGTCGAGGATCCTGTCGCTGATTCGCGACGGGCGCGGCCTCGTCATCGAGGCGGCTCCCGACCAGCCCGCATCGAATCGCGAATGGACACCGGGGCAAACGCTGGAAGCCCGTGTGGCATCCAGGCTGCCTGATGGGCGCGTCTTGATCGACGTGGACGGAACCTTGTTCCAGGTCCGGCTCCCCGAGAAGGCAGAGGCGTCCGTCGGTCAGCGCCTTGCCCTGACCGTGGTGCGCAGCGGTCCTGAGCCGACCTTCCTGCTGCAACCGGCACCCGACGCGGAAGCGACGCTGCCGGCAACCGCGACCGAGGTTCGCCTCAGCAATCTGGCGAGCCGGGTCGCATCGCTGCTGGGGAACACACCCGCGACGACGACACCGGCCGTGATCGATGCCGACCCGCTGTTGCCCGCGCCGCCCGCCACGGGCACCGCGCTCGTGGCCCCACTCAAACAGGCGTTCGAGACCAGCGGCATGTTCTACGAGTCCCATCAGGCCGAATGGGTGGGCGGCAAGCGTCCGCTGGAAGCGCTGCGCCAGGAACCGCAGGCGCGAATCGCGCGCGAGATGTCGGTCGGGGCACCCGTGCGTGTCACGACGGATGCGAAAGGCGTGGACGTCGAGATGAAGGTGCCAGAGCCCGCCGTTGCGTCGTCCCCAACGGTGCGAAACGCAGGCCCGTCGGAGACGGCTGCCTTGCCGCCAGCGGTAGCCGGCATCGTCGACCGCCAGCTCGATGCGCTCGCGACCCAGCAGATCGTCTGGCAGGGTCAGGTCTGGCCGGGGCAGACGATGCAGTGGCAAGTGGAGGAGCGCGAGGGTGACGGCACCCAAGACGAACAGCAGGCGCAATGGCGCACCCACTTGCGCCTGGAACTGCCGCGTCTGGGCGAGGTGGCGGCGCGGCTGGACCTTCATGGAGACACCCTGCGCATCGTCATCGATGCAGGCGGCGGGGCGGCGATGGCGGCCAACCTGCGCGCCGGCGAAGCGGAACTGGGTCGCATGCTCGAAGCCCGCGGCCTGCGTCTCGACGGCTTCCGGGTGAACGCCGATGGCGACGCCTGATCCGCGATCCGTCGCCGTCGCACTGGCTTACGAATCGGCCGACGGCGCGCCGCGCGTGGTCGCGAAGGGCAGGGGGCTGCTCGCCCAGGCCATCATGGATCGGGCGCGCGAGGCCGGCGTGTTCGTGCACGAATCGCCGGAGCTGGTGTCACTGCTGATGCAGGTGGACCTGGATGCGCGCATTCCGCCGCAGCTCTACGTGGCGGTGGCGGAATTGCTGGCGTGGGTCTACCGGATCGAACGAGGCGAGGAACCCGCGCTCACGCTTCCAGCTGGTGGATGAGTTCCGCCTCGATCTTCACCACCTTGCGCGAATCCTTGAGGGCTTCGCCGCCGAGCAGGAACATGTCCTCGGCGCGAGCGCCCAGCGTGTTGATCTTGGCGCTCTGGACGCTGATGCCGTTCTCGGCCAGGGTGCGTGCGACCCGTGACAGGAGGCCCGGCCGGTCACCGGCGATCAACGACAGGTAGTAGAAGCTGCCGCGCTCGTCCGGGCGGATGGTGACCTCGGGCGTGATCGGGAATGCCTTCAGTTGCCGCGACACCCGGCCGCGCGAAGGCGGATCGAGCGGCTTGTCGCGCAGCAGGCGCTCGGCGAGTTCGTGCTCGATGTAGCTCATGAGGTCCCGGTAGTGGGAGCGTGAATCGCTCGGGTCCATCACCTGGAAACTGTCGAGCGCGTAGCCGTGGCGCGTGGTGTGGATTCGCGCCTCCACGATGCTGAAGCTGATCTTCTCGAAGAAACTGCAGATCTGCGCGAACAGGTTGTCGCGGTCGGGGCAGTAGATCACCACCTCCAGGCCTTCGCCGATGGGTGAAAGTCGGGCCTTCACCACCGGGGCTTTCGTGTCCACGCGGTAGTTGAGCAGGCGCGTATGCCACGCGATTTCACGGGCATCATGACGCAGGAAATAGCTGTCCGGGAGCTGGCTCCAGAGCTTCTTTTCCACGCCCTCCGGCAACGCATAGGCGCGCAGCTTGATCAGCACCTGGTCCTTCGTGTGCTGGACCGATCCTTCGAGCGGCGCGGGATCTCCGCCGAGATAGCGTCGCGTCGCACGGAACAAATCCTCCAGAAGCTTCGCCTTCCACGCGTTCCACACCTTCGGACTCGTACCACGGATGTCCGCCACGGTGAGGAGATAGAGCGCCACCAGTCGTCGATCGTCACCCACGAGGCCGGCGAAATCGCGGATCACGTCGGGATCGGACAGGTCTCGCTTCTGCGCCGTGGACGACATGATCAGGTGATACTGCACCAGCCAGCCCACCAGCTCGGTGTCGTCCGCCGACAGTCCGTGCGCCTTGCAGAAGCGGATCGCATCGAGCTTGCCCAGTTCGGAGTGATCGCCGCCGCGGCCCTTGGCGATGTCGTGGAACAGGGCGGCCACGTACAGCAGTTCGCGCCGCTCGAACCCGCTCATGAGCCGGGAGCACATCGGGTACTCGTGCGCCATTTCCGGAATCGCGAAGCGCCGCATGTTGCGCACGACCATCAGGATGTGCTCGTCCACCGTATAGACGTGAAACAGGTCGTGCTGCATGCGGCCCACGATGCGCCCGAATGCCGGCAGGTAGAGCCCGAGGAGGCCGTAGCGGTTCAGGCGCCGCAGCGTGTGCGTGAGGCCGGCGGGTTCGCGCAGGATCTCCATGAACAAGGCCTTGTTGCGCGAATCCTCCCGGAAAGCGGCGTTGACCTGCCCACGTGCGTGCCACAGCGCCCGCAGCGTCTTCGCGCCCAGCCCCTTCACTTCGGGGTGGCGTTGCCACAACAGGAAGGTCTCGAGGATCGCATGCGGCGTGCGCTCGTACAGGTCGGCCCGCTTCGCTTCCAGCAGTTGATTGCGGATCTGGAAGCGCGGCGTGAGATCGAAGGCCGTGGTCTCCGGCGGGGGCAAGATGCGCGTGCGCAGGTTCGCGAGCACGATGGCGTTCAGCTGGAGGACCGCCTTGGCCGTGCGGTAGTACCGCTGCATCATCTGCTCGCTCGCACGGCGCGCCGGCGTGTCCGCCAGGCCGAGTTCGAGCGCGAGGCGACTTTGGTGATCGAACAGCAGCCGGTCCTCGCGGCGATCGGCGAGAAAGTGCAACCGCACGCGCAGCGCCTGCAGCGTGCCCTCGTGCCGCGCGAGCCTGGCTGCCTCCTGCTCGGTGATGATCCCGTGCTGCGTGAGGTCGCGCCAGGAATCGCCGAGCCCCGATGCGCGCGTGACCCACAGAATCACCTGAAGGTCGCGCAGTCCGCCGGGATTCTCCTTGATGTTGGGCTCGAGGCTGTACGCGACGTCGTTGAAGCGCGTGTGACGCAGCTGCTGCTCGAGCAGCTTCGCCTCGCAGAAGGCCTTCGGGTCCATCGCCCCGGCGCATGCGCTGCGAAAGCGGGTGAACAATTCGTCATCACCGCAGAGGAGGCGCGCTTCCAGCAGGTTGGTCTGGACCGACACGTCGTTCTTCGCCTGCTCGACGCATTGCTCGACCGTGCGCGTGCTGTGCCCCACCTCCATGCCGATGTCCCACAGCATGCCGACGAAGGTTTCGATGACGCGATTGCCTTCACCCTCGGGATCGGCCGGCAGGAGCACGAGAATGTCGACGTCCGAATAGGGGAACATCAGCCCCCGGCCGTAACCACCGACGGCCACCAGCGCCAGGTCCTGGGGCACCTCGAGCGCGGCCCATATTTCGGCGAGCACGCGATCGGTCAGTTCGCGCTGCCGCACCAGCACGGTGTGCGCATGACCGGTCTCGAGGAACTGCTGGCGCAGCCTGGCGCGCCCGTCCTTGAGTTCCCGCTTCCAGCGCGCGAGCGTATCGCCGGATCGGCGGTGGGTACGCGTCGGCGTCGTGGCCGCGTCCGTCATCGTGCGGGACGCTAGGCCGCCGGGGGGGCCGGCGCGTGCGCGGACAGCGTGAGTACCTCGAAGCCGTCGCCTGTCACGAGCACGGTGTGCTCCCATTGCGCGGAGAGGCTGTGGTCCTTGGTGACCACGGTCCAACCGTCGGCGAGCTGCCGGATGCCCGCGCGGCCCGCGTTGATCATGGGTTCGACCGTGAAGGTCATGCCCGCCTGCAGCTTGAGCCCGGTGCCGCTGCGCCCGTAGTGCAGCACCTGCGGCTCCTCGTGGAACTTGCGACCGATGCCATGGCCGCAGAATTCCCGAACCACGCTGTAGCCGGAAGCCTCCGCGTGCGTCTGGATCACATGGCCGATGTCGCCGAGATAGGCGCCCGGACGCACGGCCTGGATGCCGCGCCACATGCAGTCGAAGGTGACATCGCACAGGCGCCGGGCCTGGATCGAGGGGTCGCCGACGTAGTACATGCGGCTCGTGTCGCCGTGATAGCCGTCCTTGATGATGGTCACGTCGATGTTGACGACATCGCCCGCCTTCAACCGTTTCTCGCCCGGAATGCCGTGGCAGACCACGTGATTGACCGAAGTGCAGATGCTCTTCGGGAACGGCTGATAGCCCGGAGGCGCGTAGTTGAGCGGTGCGGGAACGGCCCGCTGCTCGTCGACGATATAGGCGTGGCAGAGGCGGTCGAGTTCCTCGGTCGTCACGCCCGGCTTCACATGCGGCTCGATGAAATCGAGCACCTCCGCCGCGAGCCGGCCGGCGACGCGCATCTTCTCGATCTCTTCAGCGGACTTGATGGTTACGGACATGGTGGCTCCACGGGAAGCCCCGATTCTGCCTTGGCGCGCGCACTCTCAGGGTGATGTGCCTGGCACCGGATCCGGACGGCGGAGGTGCCGCCCGAAACGATCACTCCCGGAACGATCGCGTGCAATCTGAACGGTACGCGATCGCAACGATACGCGAGAGTTGGCTCCCCGACCTGGGCTCGAACCAGGGACCTGCGGATTAACAGTCCGTCGCTCTACCAACTGAGCTATCGGGGAACAGAAGCCCGCTATGATAGTGAGGAGGTTTTCAAGGGTCAACGAAAATGCGGTTCTCGCGACGATGGGCCAGGCGGCTGGCCATCTCGACGCTGGTGGTTCTGGGAGTGACGGTGGTGGTTCCTTACGTCGTGCCGCTCGGTGGGTACATTCCCCGTATCGAGCAGGCCGCCGGCGATGCCTTGCACCAACCCGTGCACATCGACGCGCTGCGCGTTCATCTGCTGCCACGGCCTCATCTGACGGCCTATGGGGTCTCGGTCGGTCAACCGGCCACCGTCTTCATCGATGCGATCGTCGTCACACCGGTGCTCCACACGCTGCTCTCCGATACGCGGGTGATCGACGATATCCTGTTCGAACGACCCTGGGTCGCCCAGGGTGCATTCGCCATGCTCGGATCGCGGCCGAAGGCGAAGGACACCGCATCGACCGGCGCACCGCCGGCGCGGCTCGGGCGGCTTCGCATCCGTGCGGGCGAACTGCGGCTCGCGTCGGGCACCATCGGCGCCATCGACGTGGTCGCCCTGCTAGGCGGTGACGGCGTGCCGACCCGCATCGAAGTGTCGCAAGCCGGTGCGATGGAAGTCACGCTCGACGGTGCCGCAGGCAACTACGCGCTCACGGCGGCGGGTCGCGACTGGCGCCTGCCGGTTGGACCACAGCTGCGATTCGAACGTCTCGCGGCCAGGGGCACGGTCGGCCCGCAAGGCATCGCACTTCGCGGTATCGACGGACGCCTCTACGGCGGCAGCGTGAGCGGCGATGCGCGCCTCGAGTGGAAGGGGCCCTGGAGACTGGAAGGCGCACTGGCAGTGAAGGACGTAGAGATAGCTCCGGTGACTGCACTGTTCACGGCGAAGTCCCGACTCTCCGGGCGCATCTCGGCGCAGCCTTCCTTCACGTCCACGGCGACGAAGCCGGGGGCACTCGCGGACCTGCTGCACCTCGAGACCAGCTTCGATATCACCGAAGGCGTACTCGAGGGACTGGACCTCGTCTCGGCCGCCAAATCGATTTTCGTGAAGAGCGACACGAAGGACGCGCAAACGCGCTTCGATCACATGTCCGGACGTCTCGAGATCGACGAAGAGGGCTACCACCTTTCCGAATTGTCGATCGTGTCGGGCCTGCTGAGGGCCGAGGGCGAGCTCTCGATCGGGCGCACCAGGACGCTGGACGGCGAGATCACGACCGAGGTGCGTGGCACCGCATCGCTGATCGCGACCCCGCTGGCGATCTCCGGCACCCTCGATGATCCGGTAGTGCGGCCGACCAAGGCCGCGCTGGCGGGCGCTGCGGTCGGCACCGTGATCCTGCCGGGCATCGGCACGGCCATCGGCGCCCGGGCGGGGCAGCTGACCAAGCGCCTGTTCAGCGGTGGGTCGAGCAGGCCCCGCGAGGAAAACGGCGCCGGGCGTTAGCGAATCACCGCCGCGATGGCGTTCGCGACGTGATCGACGTTGCGCGTGTTGAGGGCAGCAACGCAGATGCGGCCGGTGTCGATCGCGTAAACCGAGAACTCCTCGCGCAAGCGCTGCACCTGCGCCTTGGTGAGCCCGGAATAGGAGAACATGCCGCGCTGCTTCTCCACGAATCCGTAGTCCGCTCCCGGCACTTTCGCGCGCAGGCGCTCCACGAGCGTGCTGCGCATGGCGCGGATGCGATCCCGCATGCCGGCGAGTTCCTGTTCCCAGAGGGCGCGCAGTTCCAGTGATTCGAGCACCGTGGACACGACCTTGCCGCCGTGGGTCGGCGGATTGGAATAGTTGGTGCGCACGATGCGCTTCAACTGGCTCAGCAGACGTGCCGCTTCTTCGGTGCTGTCGCCGACCACGGTCAGTGCGCCGACCCTTTCGCCATACAGCGAAAAGGACTTCGAGAACGAATTCGAGATGAACAGCGGTCCGCCGGCGGACACGAACGCACGCACCGCGGACGCGTCCGGATCGATGCCGTCGCCGAAGCCCTGGTACGCGAGATCGAGGAACGGGATCAGGCTGCGCCTGGCCACCGTTGCGATGACGGTATTCCATTGCGACGGCGACAGATCCACGCCGGTCGGGTTGTGGCAGCACGCGTGCAGCACGACGATGGAGCCGGCCGGCATGCCTTCCAAAGCGGCCAGCATCGCGTCGAAATCGAGGCCGTGCGTGGCGGCGTGATAGTAGGGATAGGTGTTGACGGTGAAGCCCGCGTTCTCGAACAGCGCACGATGATTCTCCCAGCTCGGATCGCTGATCCAGACCTGGGCTTCGGGTGCGATCCGGCGCAGGAAATCCGCGCCGACCTTGAGGCCGCCGGTGCCGCCGAGCGCCTGCACCGTGACGGCCCGCTTCTGCGCGATGGCCGGGCTGTCGGCGCCGAGAACCAACGCCTGCACCGCACGGTCGTAGGCGGGCAGTCCGTCGATCGGCAGGTAGGAACGGGGCAGGGCGCTTGCGACCAGTTGCTGTTCGGCACGACGCACGCAATCGAGCAGGGGCACCTTGCCGGTGTCGTCGGTGTAGACACCCACGCCGAGGTTGACCTTGCTCGGGTTGGTGTCGGCGTTGAAGGTCTCGGTCACGCCGAGGATGGGGTCGCGCGGCGCCATCTGCACCGCGGCGAATACGGAGGCCGTCATCTTGATTTCCTGTGGGTTCGAAGCGCCGGGCATCCCGGGCGGGGGCCGGCTCCGGTGGCGTCCCGCACGTCCATCGGGGAACGCCGGCAACGCATGCTAGACTCGAAAGCTTCCTGAAAGCGGCGAGAATTCTACCCGTGATCGTCACCTTCCCCAACAGCCCGTACCGCCTCCACCAGCCCTTCGAGCCGGCCGGCGATCAGCCCGAGGCCATCGCCAAGCTCACCGACGGCCTGCAGCGCGACCTGAAGTTCCAGACGCTCCTGGGCGTGACCGGTTCGGGCAAGACGTACACGATGGCGCACGTGATCGCGCGGCTGGGCAAGCCGGCCATCGTGATGGCGCCCAACAAGACGCTGGCGGCACAGTTGTACTCGGAGATGCGCGAATTCTTCCCCGAGAACGCGATCGAGTACTTCGTCTCGTACTACGACTACTACCAGCCCGAGGCCTACGTACCCTCGCGCGATCTGTACATCGAGAAGGACTCGAGCATCAACGAGCACATCGAGCAGATGCGCCTGTCGGCCACCAAGTCGCTGCTGGAACGCAGCGACGTGGTGATCGTCGCCACGGTCTCCGCCATCTACGGCATCGGCGATCCGGTGGACTACCACTCGATGATCCTGCATCTGCGCGAACGCGAGAAGATGCCTCAGCGGCAGGCGATCCAGCGGCTCGCGGAAATGCAGTACGAGCGCTCCGAGCTCGACTTCCGGCGCGGCACGTTTCGCGTGCGGGGGGACGTGCTCGACATCTTTCCAGCGGAACATTCCGAGACGGCGGTGCGCGTGGTGCTGTTCGACGACGAGGTGGAATCGCTGTCGCTGTTCGATCCGCTGACCGGCCACATCCTCTCGAAAGTCGGGCGCTTCACGGTCTACCCCTCCAGCCACTACGTCACGCCGCGCAGCACGACACTGAAGGCGATCGATGCGATCAAGATCGAACTGCGCGAACGCTCCGAACATTTCCACCAGACCGGCAAGCTGGTGGAGGCGCAGCGCATCGAGCAACGCACGCGCTTCGACCTCGAGATGCTGAACGAGCTCGGATTCTGCAAGGGCATCGAGAACTACTCGCGCCATCTCTCCGGGCGCCAACCGGGGGAACCGCCGCCGACGCTGATCGACTATCTGCCGGCCGGTGCGCTCATGATCATCGACGAGAGCCACGTCACCATGCCGCAGATCGGTGGCATGTACAAAGGCGATCGCGCGCGCAAGGAGAACCTGGTCGACTACGGCTTTCGCCTCCCGAGCGCGCTCGACAATCGACCGCTGCGGTTCGACGAGTTCGAGGCGATGATGCCGCAGACGGTATTCGTGTCGGCGACGCCTGCCGACTATGAAGAAACGCACCAGCAGCAGGTGGTGGAACAACTGGTCCGTCCCACGGGACTGGTGGATCCGGAGGTGATCGTCCGGCCCGCGGCCACCCAGGTGGACGACCTGCTTTCGGAGATCACCCAGCGCGTGCGTGTCCAGGAGCGCGTGCTCGTCACCACGCTCACGAAGCGCATGGCCGAAGACCTAACCGAGTATCTGTCCGAGCACGGCGTGAAGGTGCGCTACTTGCACTCGGACGTCGAGACCGTGGAGCGCGTGGAGATCATCCGCGACCTGCGCCTCGGTGAGTTCGACGTGCTGGTGGGCATCAACCTCCTGCGCGAAGGCCTCGACCTGCCGGAGGTTTCCCTGGTGGCGATCCTCGATGCCGACAAGGAAGGGTTCCTGCGCTCGACGCGATCGCTCATCCAGACCATGGGGCGAGCCGCGCGACACATCAACGGAACCGCGATCCTCTACGCCGACCACATCACCGATTCGATGCGCCGGGCGATGGCCGAGACCGGTCGCCGCCGCGAACGGCAACTGGCGTTCAACGAAGCGAACGGCATCGTGGCGAAGGGCGTGACAAAGCGGATCAAGGATCTCATCGATGGCGTATACGATGGCGAAGGGGCACGCGCGCAGACCCGGTCCGCCCACAACGAGGTCGTTTACGGCAGCATGAGCGAGAAGGAACTCGCGAAGGAGATCAAGCGGGTGGAGAGGGAAATGCTCGACCATGCACGCAATCTGGAATTCGAACGCGCGGCCGAGTTGCGCGACGAACTGCGGCGCCTGAAGGAGAAACTGTTCGGCGCGGAAGAACCCACTGAACCAGGCAACGTCGTGGCGATGCCGCGCGCAGCCGGTCGCTGAAGGAGGCGCCGTGCCGCAGGGTCGCGCCAAACTGGGTGTGTTGTTCGTATGCATGGGCAACATCTGCCGTTCGCCCACGGCCGAAGGTGTGTTCCGCCATCGGATCCAGCAGGCCCGCCTGCAGGATCGCGTGCTGATCGACTCGGCGGGCACCCATGCCTCTCACGCCGGGTTGCCGCCGGACCGGCGCAGCATCGCGGCGGCGGCGCAGCGGCGCTACGTTCTCGAGGGGCTGAAGGCACGCAAGGTCGCCCCGGAGGACTTCCGCGTCTTCGACTACGTGCTGGCGATGGACTACGACAACCTCGCCGTGCTGGAGCGTCTGCGGCCGCCGGAGCACGCCGGCCATCTCGGCCTGTTCCTGGACTTCGCGCCGAGCCTGGCGAGCCGCGAAGTCCCCGATCCCTACTATGGCGGACCACAGGGATTCAATCACGTACTGGACCTGATCGAGGCGGCCGCGGACGGCCTGCTCGTCAAGGTTCGGGAGGACCTCGCGAAGACCTGAAATGAACAGGGGCCGCAAGCGGCCCCTGTTCGGCGTGAATACTCCGCAGGTTACTTGCGGGTTTCCACCTGCTGCAACGGTTCGTCGGGAATCACGACAGGCGCCTCGGGACGCGACCGCGCCCGGCGTGGCTCCGACAGGAGCGGTTCGTCGATCGGCACCGCCGGCACACCACGATCGGACCGGGTTTCAACCATCTCCATGCCTTCGGGCAGGCTGATCGGCTCCGGTGCCTTGGGGGCTACCGGCTTCGATACGAACAGAGGCTCCGCCGACGGATCCACGACCCGTTGGGCAAACTGTTCCATCAGGCTTCTTGCGGGGGCCGCGGGTGGGGCCGGCTTCGGCTCCGGTGCGACGTAGACCTCGGCAACCGGTTCCACGACAGGCTCGACGAAGACCGGCTCGCTCGTCACTTCCGGCTCCGGTTCAGCGACGAAGGTGGAGATCACTTCCGGAGCAGGCATCGGTGTTTCCGATCGTTCCTCCGGCACCGTCGCTTCGAAACGTTGCGGGGTGATGTCGGAGATGGCTTCGACCGGTACGCTGGAAACGGTCCCGGACAGCGCGTCCGTGGCTTCAGACTCCATCGATGGCGCCGGAGCGTCACGGTTCACTTCGTTGCCATCACCACGTTGACGGTCGCGACGACCCCGACGGCGGCGGCCACGGCCCTCGCCAGTCGTGCCTTCGGCGCCGGCATCCGCCGGACCTGGCCGTTCGGTCAGTCGGCCCTGCTGCGGTGGCGCCGGTTGCTCGACATCGCGCGGTTCGCGGGGCTCCCGCGCTTCACGAGGCTCACGGGGCGGCCGGGGTTCCCGAACCTCCCGCGGCTCGCGTGGCTCACGAGCCTCCCGTTGTTTCGGCGGACGCTGCCGGCCGCGGCCTTCCCCTTGCGGGGCGCTCGCGGCGGCTTCATCACGCTCGGGACCAGCAGCGGCTGCCGCGGGCTTGTTGCGATCGCGCTCGCCGTTGCGACCGCGACGACGGCCGTCGCCGCCATCCGCACGGGTTTCGTTGCTGCGCGAACGGCCATCCTGCGGGCGACGATCGCGTCCGTCCCGACCGTCCTTGCCATCGCGACCGCGACGGGTTTCCCGGCTGCGCGGGGCAGGGCGGGTTTCCGGCACGGCTTCGGGCTTGCGCGTGAGCCAGCCGAAGATCTTCTGCAGGATCGAGGGTTCCTTCGGCGGCGGCTCGGGCGGCCGCACGGCCATCGGTTGTTCTGGCGCCACGCCCTTGACCGCAGCCTCGGGACGCGGCGGCTTTTCGGGCGCGATGCCGGGCAACTGCTCTTCGGCTTCGGTCGGGGCTTCCACCATCTGGTAGCTGGGCGGTAGCGGACCGGTCTGGTTCAGTTCGTCGTGACGCAGGCGCGTGACCGTGTAGTTGGGCGTCTCGAGGTGCATGTTCGGAATCAGCACCACGCTCACCTTGAGGCGCGCTTCCATCGAATGGAATTCGCTGCGCTTCTCGTTCAGGAGATAGGTCGCGACTTCGATCGGCACCTGGGCATGCACCGCGGCCGTGTTTTCCTTCATGGCCTCCTCCTGCAGGATGCGCAGGACGTGCAGGGCCGAGGATTCGATACCACGGATGTGCCCGATGCCATGGCAACGCGGGCAGGGGATGTGGCTGGTCTCGCCGAGCGACGTTTGCAACCGCTGGCGCGACAATTCCATCAGCCCGAAGCGGGAGATCTTGCCGATCTGGACGCGCGCGCGGTCGTAGTGCAACGCATCGCGCAGCCGGTTCTCCACCTCGCGCTGGTTCTTGGCCGACTCCATGTCGATGAAGTCGATCACCACCAGTCCGCCGAGATCGCGCAGGCGCAGCTGGCGGGCGATTTCATCCGCCGCCTCGAGGTTGGTGTTGACCGCCGTGGCCTCGATGTCGTGGCCCTTGGTGGCCCGGGCCGAGTTCACGTCCACCGACACCAGGGCTTCCGTATGGTCGATCACGACCGCGCCGCCGGAGGGCAACGGCACCTGGCGGGCATACGCGGTCTCGATCTGGTGTTCGATCTGGAAACGCGAGAACAGCGGCACGTCGTCACCGTAGAGCTTCACGCGGCCGACATTCTCGGGCATCACATGACCCATGAACTGGCGCGCCTGCTCGAAGATCGATTCGTTGTCGATCAGCAGTTCGCCGACGTCGTGCTGGAAGTAGTCGCGGATCGCACGGATGACGAGCGAGCCTTCCTGATAGATGAGGAAGGCGCCGGTCTGGGTCTTGGACGCGTTCTCGATGGCGCGCCAGAGCCGCATCAGGTAGTTAAGATCGCGCTCGAGCTCCTCGACGGTGCGGCCGATCCCGGCCGTGCGGGCGATGATGCTCATGCCGGCCGGCATCTCGAGTTGCTGGATCGCATCGCGCAACTCGTTGCGTTCCTCGCCCTCGACCCGGCGGGATACGCCGCCGCCACGCGGGTTGTTGGGCATCAGGACGACGTAGCGGCCGGCGAGGCTGATGTAGGTCGTCAGGGCCGCGCCCTTGGTGCCGCGCTCGTCCTTGTCCACCTGGACGATGAGTTCCTGGCCTTCCTTCAGCGCGTCCTGGATGCGGGCGCGCGCCGGGTCCACCCCTTCGGCGAAATACTGCCGGCTGATTTCCTTGAACGGCAGGAAGCCGTGGCGGTCAGCGCTGTAGTCGATGAAGGCCGCCTCGAGGCTCGGCTCGATGCGGGTGATGACGCCCTTGTAGATGTTGCCTTTTCTTTGTTCCTTACCTGCGGTCTCGATATCCAGATCGATCAGCTTTTGGCCGTCGACGATGGCGACGCGGATTTCCTCTTGTTGCGTCGCGTTGAACAGCATGCGTTTCATCGGAGTGCTCTCCCGCGCTCGAACTCCTGCGGGACCGACAAACTCGCGCGCGCCGTGCGCGCGTCAGACGCTCATTATTCGTGCGATGGATGGCTCATGGGATAGGGCCCGGGACGAACGATGGGTGTGCGGGTTTGTCTTTTTAGGCGCCGCCGCGAAGAAAATTGGCGCGGCCGCGGAATTTCGGCGGGTGATACGAGCGCGTTATTGAACTAAGATCGCTGCTTCTGAAGGTGAGCGAACTTAACCTGGAAGGCCGCCGGTCGGGGTGCCCGAACCGCGGACGGTGAACGATTTCGAGGCGTCTCGGGCAGAAGTTCGGAACTGCCGCTGTGACGCTGCCTGGAGCGTGTCACCGTCCCGGAGTATATGCAGAATGAAGGGCTTAAGTAAAGATTCGGTCACCTTTCTGACGCTCGACGAGGCTGCCGAAGGCCAGCGCGTCGACAACTTTCTGCTGCGCATCCTGAAAGGCGTCCCGAAGAGCCACGTCTACCGGATCCTGCGCAGCGGGGAGATCCGCGTGAACGGACGGCGCGCCGATCCGACCCTGCGACTGCAATCGGGAGACAAGCTGCGGGTCCCTCCGATCCGCATTTCGGAGTCCGTGCGTCCGGCGTTGCCGGCCGGTGGCAGCTCGCTGTCAGGGCGGACGTTGCTCGAGGATGCGTGGATGCTGGTGATCGACAAACCCGCCGGCGTGGCGGTTCACGGCGGCAGCGGCATCTCCTTCGGCATCATCGAACGGCTGCGGGCGGAGCGCCCGGAACTCAAGTTTCTCGAACTCGTCCACCGCCTGGACAAGGAGACTTCCGGCGTGCTGCTGCTCGCGAAAAAGCGCAGCGCGCTGGTCGGGCTGCACGAACAGATCCGTAGCGGTACGACCGGCAAGCGTTACCTGGTTCTGGTGAAGGGCGACTGGCAGACACCGAAACAGACCGTCCGCCTGGCCCTGGAGCGTCACGTGCTCGCCTCGGGCGAACGCCGGGTCAGCGTCAGCGACGACGGCAAGGCCTCGGCCACGACGTTCCGGCTGAAGCAGCGCTTCGGCGCCTTCAGCCTGCTCGAGGCGGAACTGAAGACGGGGCGCACGCACCAGATCCGGGTCCATCTCGCGCACCTGGGCTTCCCGATCGCGGGGGACGACAAGTACGGCGACTTCGCACTGAACAAGGAGCTTGCCCGCCACGGCCTGAAGCGCATGTTCCTGCATGCCGTCCGGTTCGAGTGCGAGCACCCAGGCTCGGGCGACAAGCTGCGTCTGGAGGCGCCGCTGGCCGAGGACCTCACCCGCTATCTCGCGCGACTCGAGCAGGCCCAGAAGCTCAAGGCGGAAGCATGAAAGCAACGCATCGCTATTCGCTCGTGGTCTTCGACTGGGACGGGACGCTCGTGGACTCCGCGGCACATATCGTCGACAGCATCCAGGCCGCTGCCCGCGATCTGGACCTCGAAGTACCGTCCGACAAGGATGCGCGGCACATCATCGGCCTCGGCCTGATCGACGCGATGGAGTACCTGTTTCCGGGCGTGGCCACGGAACAGTACTCGGCCGTCGCGGATCGGTATCGGCATCACTACGTAACGGGGGAGGGCGTCGTGAAGCTCTTCGACGGCGTCGAAGAAGGCCTGGTGCGCCTCGAAGCGAAAGGGCATCTGCTCGCGGTGGCGACCGGCAAAAGCCGTCGCGGTCTCGATCGTGCGCTGAGCGAAACCGGACTGGCGCGCTACTTTCATGCGACCCGTTGCGGCGACGAGGGCTTCCCCAAGCCGCATCCGGACATGCTCGAATTCCTGTTCGATGAACTGGGCGTCGAACGCAGCGGCGCTGTCATGGTCGGGGACACGACCCATGACCTGGAAATGGCCCAGGCGGCAAAGATCGACGCGGTCGCCGTCGCATACGGTGCGCACGATCCGGGAACGCTGCGGGCGGCGCGTCCCACGGTCTGCGTGGATACGCCTTCGGAGTTGTGGCAGTGGCTGGACCAGAACGCCTGATCTGTACCACCGCCGAGCTCGAGGAGGGCGGCAAGGGCGTTCGCTTCGATGTCGACGTGCATGGCAAACGCACGCCTGCCTTCGCGATCCGGTACGACGGGACCGTGCATGGCTACCTCAATCAATGCGCCCACGTGCCGGTGGAACTCGACTGGGCCGAGGGCATGTTCTTCGACTTATCAGGGCTATACTTGATTTGCGCCACGCACGGTGCGACCTACCTACCGGAAACGGGCCGCTGCGTGCGAGGCCCCTGCAACGGAGGCCGGCTCAAGAAACTGCCGGTGTTCGAGCGCGACGGCAGCGTGTTTCTTTCGGAAGAAGACAAATCCCATGACGGATGATCAGCAGATTCAGGCGACCGCGCCTCGCGGCGAAAACTGGGAGCGCGACGTCATCCGCAAGCTCGCGGAATCCGCGCTTTCGGAGCAGCGCAAGGCGCGCCGCTGGGGCATCCTGTTCAAGAGCCTCACGTTCCTCTATCTGTTCGCGATCCTGTTCATCGCCCTGGGCTGGGTCGGGGGTCGCGAAGGAGTGCATGCCGGCAAGCACACGGCGATGGTGGAACTGAACGGGGTGATCGAGGCCGATTCGCTGGCGAGCGCCGACAGCGTCACCGCGGGATTGCAGGACGCCTTCGAGGACAAGAACACGCTGGGTGTGATTCTGCGCATCAACAGCCCGGGCGGCAGCCCGGTGCAGGCTCATGCCATCAACGGCGAGATCCGCCGACTGCGCGGTAAGTATCCGAGCACCCCGCTCTACGCGGTGGTCGATGACATCTGCGCCTCCGGCGGCTATTACGTGGCGGTGGCGGCCGATCGAATCTTCGTGAGCAAGGCGAGCCTCGTCGGTTCCGTTGGCGTGCTGATGGACGGGTTCGGCTTCACCGGGACGATGGAAAAGCTGGGCGTCGAACGGCGGCTGCTCACTGCCGGCGAGAACAAGGGCTTCCTGGATCCGTTTTCGCCGCTCGACGCGAAGCAGCGGCAATATGCGCAACGCATGCTGGGCGAGATCCACCAGCAGTTCATCACCGTGGTGCGCGAGGGGCGCGGCAAACGCCTGAAGGAGGATGCCGATACGTTCAGCGGCCTGGTCTGGACCGGCGAGCGCAGCATCGAACTCGGGCTCGCCGACGCCCTCGGCGACACAGCCTACGTGGCGCGCGAGGTGATCAAGGCCGAGCAGATCGTGAATTTCACCCCGCGCGAGAACATCGCGGAACGCTTCGCCAAGCGCTTCGGCGCCGCGATGGGCGAAGCGCTGGTCAAGATCGCCGGCCCGGCTTCGACGCGCGTGCGGTAGGCGTCCTTTCGGCCTGCAGGACGAAGATCGCCGGCCGGCCGGCGAGCGCTGGATTCGCCTGCTGCTTCCACGCAGCGATGGTGCGAGATGCGATCGACTCGGCGGGCAGGGTCAGATCGGCTGCCACCGTCAGTCGCGTCGTCGCCTTCGCGGTGGACAGCACCGCCGCGAACAGTGCCTCGTTGCGATACGGTGTCTCGATGAACAACTGGGCCGCACCCTTGGCCGCCGACTCGTTCTCGAGTTCGATCAACCGTGCTACGCGGGCCGCAGCCCCCACCGGGAGGTACCCGTGGAAGGTGAAAGCCTGACCGTTCATGCCAGACGCCATCAACGCGAGGAGGATGGAACTCGGCCCGACCAGCGGCACCACGGGAATGTCGCGGGCATGGGCGGCAGCCACCAGCGCGGCGCCGGGGTCTGCAATGGCCGGACAGCCGGCCTCCGACACCAGGCCGACGTCGTCACCCGCCAGCAGCGGGGCAAGCAATCCGGGCACCGCTTCGGCGCGCGTGTGCTCGTTGAGTTCCTCGATGTTCACTTGCTGGATCGGCACAGCCAGGGGCAGACGCACGAGCACGCGACGGGCAGTGCGGGCGTTCTCGGCAACGAAGAATCGCAGACGAACCGTGGCCTCCATCGTCGCCTGCGGCAGCACGGCGCGCGGATCCGAGTCCGCTCCCAGAGGCATCGGTACCAGGTACAACCGGCCGGTCCGGGGCGCCTCCACGCTAGAGCACCCGGATTCCGTGCAGTGCCAGCAAGCTGGTGAGGGCGATCAGGGGCAGGCCGATCAAGGCCGTGGGATCCTCGCTCTCGATGGCTTCGATCAGCGCGATGCCGAGCCCCTCCGCCTTGGCGCTGCCGGCACAGTCGAACGGCTGCTCGCGATCGACGTAGCGTTCGATCTGCGCGGCATCCAGCCGGCGAAACCGGACCGTCGTCGGGACGAGAGCCTGCGCCGGCGGTGCCGCGGGGCCCACCACGGCCACCGCAGTGTGGAAAACGGCGGTCCGGCCACTGACCATGGTCAGTTGGCGGATTGCATTCTCACGATTGCCGGGCTTGTCGAGCCGGAATCCAGCGGATTCGGCCACCTGGTCGGAGCCGATGACGACCGCCCCGGGGCGCCCGTTCGCCACAGCCATGGCCTTGGCCAGAGCGAGGCGCACGGCCGTGCCTCCGGGTGTTTCCCCGAGGGACGCCGTTTCGTCGACGCCAGGTGGCGCCACTTCGAAATCCTGGACGATGCGCGACAGCAGTTCGCGCCGGTAGCGGGAGGTGGATGCGAGAACGAGGGCGGGTTGCGGCAAGGCTCTTTACGCTTTTGACAGTGGTGGGAAAAGCCAATATTATGCGGCGCTTATGTCCGATCGAGCCACTCTCGACGCGGTTCAGTTTGCAGAGTCCGGTGATCGGCTGGAGGGAGAATCCGCAGTGGCCGGTTTTCCGCGCCTGCGGGAACTGGTTCGGGAGACCGTCGGGCAGATTCGTTACCGCCTGAAGGGTTACCGGCGCGGCGACGGCAAGGCGGCGATCGGACTTTCGGTCGAAGGCTCGGTGGTGCTGACGTGCCAGCGATGTCTGGAATCGATGGAACTGTTGCTCGATTCCTCCCGGGAGCTGGTGTTCGTGGAGCAATCGGGCCTCGGCGAGCTCGCGGAAGAAGAGCCGGATTCGGATTATTTCCCGGCGGGTGAGCCGCTGGATGTGCAGGAACTGGTGGAGGACGAAGCGCTGTTGAGCCTGCCGATGGCGCCGAAGCACGAAACCGGAAAGTGTCCCGGAGACGGCATCGACGCGACGACAAGCCCCGGATCGATTCCCTTCGCGGTATTGTCCACACTGAAGAAGCATTGAGCGACGCGTCCCACGAGGCGCGAAAGGAGCAAGTCATGGCTGTACAGCAAAACAAGAAGTCGCCGTCGAAGCGGGGAATGCACCGCTCGCACGATTTCCTCACCAATCCCCCCCTGGCGGTCGAGCCCACCACCGGTGAGGTGCATCTGCGCCATCACGTGAGCCCGAGCGGGTACTACCGCGGGCGCAAGGTCGCGAAGGCCAAAGGCGAATAGTCCTTGCGCGGCATCGAGCCCGATCGGTGCAACGCGCAACGTCCTGGTCCCACCGCCGCAAGGCCGGGACCGGCGTTGCACTGTGGGCGCCTCCGCGGCGCCTGTGATCGCCGGTAGTCATGGCCATCCGAATCGCGGTGGATTGCATGGGCGGGGATCACGGACCTCTCGCCACGGTGCCTGCGGCACTGGCATTCGCCAGCGCCCACGACGATGCCGAGATGATCCTCGTCGGCCCGCAACAGATCGTTGAACAAGCGCTGGCCGGAGCCGAGCGCCCATTGCCCGGGCGCGTTCGCATCGTGCACGCACCGGAGATCGTCGCGATGGATGAGCCGCCCGCGGCCGCGCTGCGCGGCAAGCGGGAATCGTCCATGCGGCTCGCGATCGACCTGGTGAAGGCAGGCGAGGCCGATTGCTGCGTGAGCGCGGGTAACACCGGCGCACTCATGGCGATGGCGCGCTTCGTACTGAAGATGCTCCCGGGCATCCAGCGCCCGGCCATCGCTTCGGTAATGCCTACGCAACGAGGGCACACCCTCATGCTCGACCTGGGTGCCAACGTGAATTGCACTGCCGAGCAGCTGCTGCAGTTCGCGGTCATGGGCTCCGCCCTTGCAAGCGCCATGGATCACAGCGATCGTCCCTCCGTCGGACTCCTCAACATCGGCGAAGAGGAGATCAAGGGCAACGATGTCGTCAAGGAAGCGGCGGAGCTGCTGCGTGCGAGCGGCCTCAACTTCTACGGCAACATCGAAGGCGACGACATCTACAAGGGCACGACCGACGTGGTCGTCTGCGATGGCTTCGTCGGCAACGTCGCGCTGAAGACCTCCGAAGGACTCGCCCAGATGCTGGCCGCGTACCTGCGCGAGGAGTTCAAGCGCAGCCTGTTCACGCGACTCGCCGCCTTGCTGGCGCTGCCGGTCATCAATGCGTTCAAGCGCCGCGTCGACCATCGCCGCTACAACGGCGCCAGCCTGCTCGGGCTGCGCGGCATCGTCGTGAAGAGCCATGGCTCGGCAGACAGCTTTGCCTTCCAGTTCGCGATCGACCGTGCCTATGCGGAGGCCAAGAGCGCGTTGCCCGGGCTGATCAGCGCCCGGATCGAAGCGCTGCAGGTCGAGGTGGCGACCTGATGTACGCGCGCATCGCCGGCACGGGTTCGTATCTGCCTGCGAAGGTCCTCACCAACAAGGACCTCGAAGGCATGATGGACACTTCGGACGAGTGGATTTTCAGTCGTACCGGGATTCGGCAGCGGCACGTCGCGGCACCGGAGGAACAGGCGAGCGATCTCGCGCTGCACGCGTCGCGTCGAGCGATCGAAGCAGCGGGGCTGACTCCATCGGACATCGGCTTGATCATCGTGGCCACCACGACACCGGACATGATCTTTCCGAGCACGGCCTGCATCCTGCAGTCGAAGCTCGGGATCCATGGTTGTCCGGCATTCGACGTGCAGGCCGTATGCACGGGCTTCGTCTACGCGCTCGCCACGGCGGACCTGTTCCTGAAGGCGGGACATTGCGAACATGCGCTGGTCGTAGGCAGCGAGACGTTCACGCGCATCCTCGACTGGAACGATCGGGGCACCTGCGTGCTGTTCGGCGACGGTGCCGGGGCGGTCGTGGTTTCCCACAGCGACACCCCGGGAATCCTCGCCTCCAGACTGCACGCCGACGGGGCCCATTCCGGAATCCTGTCGGTGCCCGGCACCGTCTGCGGAGGACGGGTCGAAGGCAGTCCCTTCGTGGTGATGGAAGGCAATGCCGTGTTCAAGCTTGCCGTGCGCGTACTCGGCGAAGTGGCCGACGAGGTGCTCGCCGCGGCGGGGATCGACAAGGCACAGGTGGACTGGCTCATCCCGCACCAGGCGAATGTCCGCATCATCGAATCTGCGGCAAGGAAACTGGGCTTGGGCATGGACCATGTCGTGGTAACGGTCGATCGCCACGGCAATACCTCCGCGGCCTCCATCCCCCTCGCGCTCGACGCGGCGGTACGGGACGGCCGCATTCGCTCCGGACAGCATGTCCTGCTCGAAGGCGTGGGCGGCGGCTTCACCTGGGGCGCCGTCGCCTTGCGCTGGTGATTCAAGCCCCGCCCGACCTGCCATGACCAAACTCGCATTCGTGTTTCCAGGCCAGGGTTCCCAGTCCATCGGGATGCTCGCGGCGTACGCCGATCATCCGCAGGTCGCTGCGACCATCGAGGAAGCGTCCTCGGTGCTGGGGCAGGATCTCGGCGCCTTGATCGCGCAAGGCCCCGAGGCCGAACTCAACCAGACGGTGAATACGCAGCCGGTCATGCTCGCTGCGGACGTCGCCATCCTCCGGGCGTGGCGCGCGGCGGGTGGCATCGAACCCGCGTTGCTTGCCGGCCACAGCCTCGGAGAATATGCCGCGCTCGTCGCTGCGGACGCACTCGCATTCGGCGATGCCCTGCGCCTGGTACGAACGCGCGCGCGTGCCATGCAGGACGCCGTGCCCGAAGGTGTCGGCGGCATCGCGGCAATCCTCGGGCTCGACGAAGCGAAGATCCGTGAAGCCTGTGCGGAGGCGGCTCAGGGCGAGGTCGTGGAACCCGCGAACCTCAATGCGCCGGGGCAGATCGTGATCGCCGGCAACCGGGGCGCGGTCGAGCGCGCCATCGAGGCCGCGAAAGCACGAGGTGCCAAGCGCGGCGTGATGTTGCCCATGAGCGTTCCGTCCCATTGCAGCCTGATGCGACCCGCGGCCGACAAGCTGGCCGCCGCACTGACCGCCGTGACGATCTCGGTGCCACGAATCCCCGTGATCAACAATGCGGACGTCGCTTCGCCGCAGTCGATCGATGCCATCCGTGACGCACTGGTACGACAGTTGTTCAGTCCCGTGCGCTGGATCGAAAGCGTTGCCGCCATCGCAGGGCAGGGGGCGACGCACATCGTCGAATGCGGACCGGGCAAGGTGCTGCAAGGCATGGTGAAGCGCATCGCGCCGGAGGCGGCGGCCTTGAGCCTTACGTCATCCGCGGCGATCGCCGAGACCGTCGCCCTCTTCCAGTGAGGTGGACATGTTGCAGGGAAAAGTAGCGCTGGTCACCGGCGCCTCCCGCGGGATCGGCCAGGCGATCGCCCTGGAACTCGCGGCACAAGGTGCGAAGGTGGCTGGAACGGCGACGACGCAAACCGGAGCCGATACGATCACGGCGGCGATCACCGGCGCCGGCGGTACGGGGGCCGGATTCGCGCTCGACGTGAATGATTCGGCCCAGTGCGAGCGCGTGCTGGGCGAGGTCGCCGAACGTTTCGGCGACGTGGCGGTGCTCGTGAACAACGCGGGCATCACGGCCGACAATCTGCTCATCCGGATGAAGGACGACGAGTGGGACCGGATCATGTCCACCAACCTGCGCTCGGTGTTCGTGCTCTCCAAACTGGTCCTGCGAGCCATGATGAAGGCGCGCTGGGGCCGGATCATCAACGTGACCTCGGTCGTCGGCAGCACCGGCAATGCCGGCCAGGCGAACTACGCGGCAGCCAAGGCCGGCATGGTGGGTTTCAGCAAATCCCTGGCGCGGGAGGTCGGGAGCCGCAACATCACGGTGAACTGTATCGCGCCGGGGTTCATCGATACCGATATGACGAAGGCACTGGCCGAAAACCAGCGCTCGGCCCTGCTTGGACAGGTACCTTTGGGTCGTTTCGGCACCGTGGCGGAGATCGCCGCGGCTGCTGCCTATCTCGCTTCCGATGGTGCCGGATACGTCACCGGCAGTACGATCCACGTCAACGGTGGCATGTTCATGGATTGACGTGAAAAAAGGGCTCGTCTTGCGCATTGCTATGAGGCGAGTTTTGGTAAAATGCGGCCCTTGTTCGGCGACCCGCCGGGCAAGCGGGCCGAATTCGATTCTTGTGTTCCTGGCAGACTCGAGTCATAAGCCCGGGGAGACCTCATCCACCTGAAGGGAAGGGTAGATCAATGGATAGCGTAGAACAGCGTGTCAAGCGCATCGTCGCGGAGCAGCTCGGTGTCAACGAAGCGGATATCAAGACCGAGTCCACCTTCGTCGACGACCTCGGCGCGGATTCGCTCGACACCGTGGAACTCGTGATGGCCCTCGAGGAGGAGTTCGAGTGCGAGATCCCGGACGAGGAGGCGGAAAAGATCACCTCCGTCCAGCAAGCCATCGACTACGTCAACGCGCACGTCAACTGAGCCGACGTCCCGCGCGCGCAAGCCGCGCGCTCTTCTCGCGGAGTTGAATTGTCCAGACGCAGAGTCGTCGTGACCGGTTTAGGCATCGTCTGCCCGACCGGCATTGGAGTGGCGGAGGCCTGGGGCAACATCGTCGCAGGCCGTTCCGGAATCACCGGGATCACGCGTTTCGATGCATCGGCGTTCACTTCGAGGATCGCCGGTGAAGTGAAGGGCTTCGACGCGACCAAGTACATGCCGGCGAAGGAGGTCAGGCGGCTCGACACCTTCATCCACTACGGACTCGCGGCCGCATCGGAAGCGATCCAGGATGCCGGCATCGTCGCGACACCGGAAAATGCCGAGCGCATCGGCGTGGTGATCGGGTCCGGTATCGGCGGCTTGCCGCTGATCGAAGAAACCCACGTCGCGTACCAGGAAGGCGGGCCGCGCAAGATAACTCCCTTCTTCGTGCCGGGCAGCATCATCAACATGATCGCGGGCGTGCTTTCCATCACGCACGGGTTCAAGGGGCCGAACCTGGCCATCGTCACCGCCTGCACGACCTCGACGCACTCCATCGGGGAGGGCGGACGGCTCATCGAATACGGGGATGCCGACGTCGTCGTCGCCGGTGGCGCCGAAGCGACCATCAGCCCTCTGGGCCTCGGGGGGTTCACTGCTCCCAAGGCGCTGTCGACCCGCAATGACGATCCGGCGGGTGCGAGCCGGCCCTGGGACGCGGGCCGCGATGGTTTCGTGCTCGGTGAAGGGGCGGGCGTCGTGGTTCTGGAAGAGTACGAACACGCGAAGGCCCGCGGCGCCCGCATCTATTGCGAGCTGGGCGGCTACGGCATGAGCGCCGATGCAAACCACATGACGGCGCCATGCGCGGATGGCGACGGGGCCTACCGTTGCATGCGCAACGCGATGCGCAACGCCGGGCTGAATCCGGAGGTCGTGGATTACGTGAATGCCCACGGAACCTCGACCCCACTGGGCGACCTGGCCGAGACCGTCGCGGTCAAACGGTACTTCGGCGACCAGGCGGCCAAACTCGCCGTGAGCTCCACCAAGTCCATGACCGGCCATTTGCTGGGTGCGGCGGGCGGCATCGAGGCAGTGTTCTGCGCGCTCGCGATCCGTGACCAGGTCGCACCGCCTACGATCAACCTCCACGACCCTGACCCCGAGTGCGATCTCGACTTCGTGCCGAACGAGGCACGACAGATGAAGATCGCGGTGGCGATGTCGAATTCCTTCGGCTTCGGCGGGACCAACGGGACCTTGATCTTCAAGGCCCTCTAGGCGGCGTCCGCCGCGGCTGGCGCCCGCAGGATCTTCACGCCGGACACGGCCAGCAATGGGTTGACCGATGGCGCGTTCCAAGAAAATGCCCCGGGGTGCAGCGGTGTCCCGAAGTGGCCGCCGACGATGGTGGATTCTCCTGGTCTTGTTCGGACTGGTGCTCGCCGTCGGTACGACAACGGCATTCACGCGCTACGCGTCCGCCCCGTTCGGCTTCGAAACCGGACCGGTGCGGGTCACCGTGGAACCGGGAAGCCACCTCAAGTCCATCGCTCGCCAACTGGCTCGAAAGGGTGTCATCCAGTTGCCCTGGGCATTCAGTGCGCTCGCCCGCCTGCGAGGGCAAGGCCAGTCGCTTCAGGCCGGCGTCTACGAGGTCACAGGGACGATGTCACCCAACGAGCTGCTCGATCGCATGGTGCGCGGCGACGCCGTGCACGACGAGGTCAAGTTCATCGAGGGCTGGACGTTCCGGCAGATGCGCGCTGCACTCGATGCTCACCCCGGCTTGCGGCACGACACGCGCGAACTCTCCGAGCGCGACATTCTGGAGCGCGTCGGTGCCATCGAACGCAACGCAGAAGGCCTGTTCTTTCCGGACACCTACCGCTTCGGCATCGGGACCAGCGATCTCGTGGTGCTGCGCAAAGCCCACAGCCGCATGCGCGACCGCCTCCGCGCCAACTGGGAAAAACGTTCGCCGGGAGTGCCGCTCAATTCGCCCTACGAATTGCTGATCGTCGCCTCGGTGGTGGAAAAGGAAACGGGCAAGCCCGAGGACCGTACGCATATCGCCGCGGTGTTCCTGAACCGGCTCCGGATCGGCATGCGCCTGCAAAGCGACCCCACCGTGATCTACGGGCTCGGAGGACGATTCGATGGCAACCTGCGCCGCCGCGACCTGGAAGCGGACGGCCCCTACAACTCCTACACCCGTGCCGGACTGCCACCCACGCCTATCGCACTACCCGGAGAAGCCGCGCTTGCCGCCACCGCGAATCCGGCGCTGTCGCGTGCCTTGTATTTCGTGGCGCGGGGGGACGGGACTTCCCACTTCTCGGAGACGCTGCGAGAGCACAATCGGGCCGTCGATCGGTTCCAGAGAAGGTAAGGCATGCGCGGGCGCTTCATCACCTTCGAAGGCATCGATGGGGCGGGGAAAAGCTCCCACGTGCATGAGGTAGAGGCGTGGCTGGCGGCACGGGATATCCCGGTGGTCACGACGCGCGAGCCGGGCGGCACGCCGGCCGGCGAGGCTATTCGCGCCATCCTCCTGGACCGGACGGCCGAACTGCATCCCGAGACGGAAACCCTGCTGATGTTCGCTGCGCGCCGCGAGCATATCGCCCGAGTGATCCAGCCGGCCCTCGAGGCTGGCCAGTGGGTACTGTGCGACCGCTTCACCGACGCCACGCTGGCCTATCAGGGTGGGGGCAGGGGAGTCGAACGCTCGCGCATCGAGTCGCTGGTCGAATGGGTACAGCAGGGCCTGGAGCCGGACCTCACCATCCTGTTCGATATTCCGGTGGACGTTGCGCAGCAGAGGGCACGCCACCGAACGACGCTGGACCGGTTCGAAAGCGAAGCCGAGGCGTTCCATGACCGGGTGCGAAATGTGTATCGCCAGCTGGCAGCCGAGTGTCCGGCGCGGATTCGAACGATCGATGCGTCAAAGACGATGGATAAAGTTAAGAAAACACTTGAGATATATATGGATAACTTTATGAATGAAAAGCGCTAATTAATTTCTAGTAATTCAAGTATTTTATTCAAAATATCTTATAACATATTGATGTCATGAAATTTAGTTGGCACGAGGCCCTCTGGCACTCCCGCTTCCGCCACGCGGCATTACCGCAAGCACTGCTGCTGACAGCCGTCCGGGGCACGGGCGAAATCGAGTTCGCCCTGCGGGTCGCGAAGGCGCGGCTGTGCAGTGCCGTCACGGCCACGGGCGATGCGTGCGGGGTGTGCGACGACTGCCGTTGGTTCGCTGCGGATACCCATCCGGATTTCCGGCGGCTCGACCCGGCGCTGGTCAACGAGGAGGCGGAGGGCGACGCCGACCCCAAACCGGTGGAGCGCGAGAAGAAGAAAGCCCGGACCCATATCTCGGTCGACGAGATCCGGGAAGTCATTGAATTTCTGCACGTAGCCGCCCATCGAAACGGGTCGCGGGTGGTCCTGATCCATCCGGCGCATGCCATGAACGCCGCGGCTGCCAACGCCTTGCTGAAGATCCTGGAGGAGCCACCGGCCGGGGCGCTTTTCCTTCTCGTCACGGCACAACCGGCGCGCCTGCCGGCCACGATTCGCAGCCGCTGCGTCAGTATCGCGCTACCCCGACCGTCGGCCCGGGAAGCGGCAGGATGGCTCGAATCGGCAGGGCTATCAGACCCTTCCCTGGCCTTGGCCCAGGTGGGTGGCGCGCCGACGGCTGCGCTCGACCTGGGCGAGCGCTACTGGGCGGTGCGAGACACCTTGCTGCCGCTGCTGGGCGGCATGGATCCGGACTGGGGCGCCACTGCCTCGCGGATCGGCGAGGCCGATCTTCCCCATCTGGTGCACATCCTGCAGACCTGGTGCTGGGACCTGACGAGCGCAAGATTCGGCGGGGATGTCCGTTATCATCCGGACCAGGCGGCGTCGGTCGGGCGTGCCACGACCCGAATGGGGACCATCGAACTGTCGGATTTCGTCCGCACACTGGGCGGCGCACGACGACTCCTGGGCCATCCCTTGAATCCGAAGCTGTTCACCGAAGATCTCCTGATGTCGTATGCACGGTTGACGCCTGTTCCATGAGCACATCGGAAAAAATCGACCCTTCCCGCACGACGGCGCTGTCGCTCAACATCAAGGATCTTTCGATTCTTTATGCGGCGTACATGCCTTACGTGAAGGGCGGCGGGATCTTCATCCCGACCAACAAGCCCTACAAGCTGGCGGATGAGATCTTCATGCTGATCAGCCTCATGAACGATCCGAACAAGATCCCGGTGGCAGGCACGGTGGTATGGATCACGCCGGCCGGTGCCCAGGGGAACAAGGTTCAAGGCGTCGGCGTTCAATTCAAGGACGACGAAGGTGGTCAGCAGGCGCGCTCGCGCATCGAGGCGCTGCTGGCGGGCCATGCCAAGGTGAGCCGCCCGACCCATACGATGTAGGGCCGGCGCGATGCTCGTCGATTCGCACTGTCATATCGACTTCCCGGAACTGTTGCCGCGCATCGACGAGATCGTGGCGAACATGCATGCGCAGGGCGTCGGACATGCGCTGTGCGTCAGCGTGAATCTCGAGGACTATCCGCGAGTGCTGGCTCTGTCGGAACGACTTCCGAACGTGTACGCCTCGGTCGGCGTTCATCCCGACCACCAAGGCGGCGAAGAACCGACGGAGGCCCGGCTGGTCGGCCTCGCGGCCCATGCCCGGGTCGTGGCGATCGGCGAGACAGGCTTGGACTACTACCGCCATCCGGAACTGGCCAGCGTGCAGCAGGCGCGATTTCGGGAGCACATTCGCGCCGCACGGCGTACCGGCAAGCCCCTGATCATCCACACGCGGGACGCTGCCGAGGACACGTTGCGGCTGATGCGCGAGGAGTCGGCCGCGGAAGTCGGCGGCGTCATGCATTGCTTCACGGAATCGTGGGAGGTCGCCGAGGCCGCCGTCGCCATGAATTTCTGCATCTCGTTTTCCGGCATCGTCACCTTCAAGAACGCGCTCGCACTGAAGGAAGTCGCGCGTCGCGTGCCGGTTGAGCGGCTGCTCGTCGAGACCGATTCGCCATACCTGGCGCCGGTGCCGCATCGAGGCAAGACCAACGAACCAGCCTTCGTGCGCCATGTTGCCGAGGAGATCGGCCGACTCAGGGGTATGGAAGTTTCGGAGGTGGAACGCGTCACGACGGAGAATTTCTTCAGGCTATTCAAGGGAGCCTTGACGTTGAGCGCTGTGACTTGAGGTCATTTCGAAACATCGGTTATCCGTATAATGTATATTATGTCAACGTGTGGGCATCTTTCTAATCGGCCCCGTTCGACCGACGCTAAGCCTTCGCCTGAGTCAGCGCCTGACGCAGGCGCTCGAAGCAGATCACCGCGCCCGCTGCACCCACGTTGAGGGATTCGACCGCTCCGGGCATGGGGATCGCAAATTTCTCGGTCGCCATGGCTGCCAGAGACGGCTGAACACCAGCGCCTTCGCCACCGAGCAACACGGCGACATTGCCCGTAAGCTCGGTCGCGAACAGTTGCCGGCTCGCCCTGGCGTCAGCCACCAGCACTCGACCTGTCCAAAGGCTTGCCGCTTCAAGCAGGTCATCCGCTTGTGCAACAGGCAGAAGGAAGTGCCCGCCCATACCGCCGCGCAGGCATTTCGGGGACCAGGGGTCCGCGCATCCGGGACCGAGAATCACGGCACCAGCCCCCGAGGCTGCTGCTGACCGAATCAGCGACCCGACGTTGCCTGGATCCTGGATCGCGTCCAGCCACAGCTGGAAGCCACCGCTGCCCACGGCTTCCGTCGGCGTGGTCTCGGATACCGCGATGATGGCCAGTACGCCATTGCGCCCCGCTACCGGACTCAGCTTCGCGAACAGGCGGTCATCCAGGCTGACCGTCTTCGAGGCCGCGGTCCGTTCGATCAATCGAACGATGTCCGGTTGAGTGCTCGAGCCTTCGCTCACGACCAGCGTTTCCGGCATCCGATTCGTGTTGTCGAGAAATGCCTCTACCAGATGGGCACCTTCGATCACCGTGCTCGCCTCTTCGCGACGTTCCCGGGCCGAGTCGCGTAGCCCGAGGATCCGCCTGACGAGTGGGTTCTCGACCGACCGTATGAGCTTCAACGCGGCGCGCCTGCGCAGTGCCCCACCGAGCCGGCTTCGCAGATGCTGCCGTCGATCCACCTCGCGTCGTCGAGGCGCGCTCCGGACAGATCGGCGCGCGCCAGGCTCGCCCCCTCCAGATTGGCACCGCGCAGGTCCGCATTGCCGAGATTTGCTCCATCGAGACGGCTGCGGGACAAGTCGGCGCCCGTCAGCATCGCGTTCTTGAGCTCAGCCCCGGTCAATTCCGCACCGGCGAGCGCTGCGTTGCGCTTGTCGCAGCCGGTCCAACGCACTCCCGGCGCAGGCGGTGCCGCACAATCCACGATTGCAGATTTCAGCAGCTGTACTTCGATGGTCTTGGAGGGCACGAATCGCCACAGCGCGAACCCGCCCAGGCCGACACCGACGATCACGGCGATCGCTATGACCAAGGTTCCGTTTCGCGCGCCTGACTCGGTCTTGTCCGACGCGAAATGCACGCTCTCCCGGGCCCTGGGATCGCTACGTCGATCCGGACCGCGTGGCTGGCCCTCCGCGTCATCGCCACCTTCACCGGTACGCCGATCCGGAATCCACCGTTCCTCCAGCCATCGTCGGCGAGCGCGACCGCGCTCCCGAGTCCAGTCGACCTCTCCCTCGACCTCCACGTCGGCCGCGTCGACCGCGACGGCCGAATCGTCGATCGGTTGAATCGCCAACGCCGGCACCTCATCCAGACGGAACCAGTTGACGCCGTCCGCGCTCACCTCATCGGGTGGTTTCAGCCGGCCGAGTTCCCGGTAGTGAACCAGCAGCCTGTGCGGAAACGGCCCCGTCACCTGGTTGCCGCGCCGGATGTACCAGGTCGCCGGCCCCGTCGCCATCGGCTGATTCATCGCGCCCGCCCGCCGCAGCGCCCCACGCCCGGATCAGCTCTGCCGGCGCGCGGCGAGCCGCTGCGCGAGCGCGAGGCAGACTGCCTTGAACGGCGCGTAGAGCGTCTCTGGAATGGGGGTTGCCGCGGAATCACGATGTGCGACGACAAGGGCTTTCGGTTCGGAACCGGAGTAGATCGACATGGCGAGGAAGTCGCCCTCGCCTATTCTAGAACGCTGGGCCTCCGACAAGAGGGCCGCCAGTTTCGCGCGGTTGTCTCCTCCTGCCCAGACGCCCTGCATCTTCGACATGAGGTGCCCGAGGAGATGCCGGCCGCCGAGTTCGAAGCTGAAGGCCGCGGCCGACTGGTCGGTCACATCCCCGAAGCTGAAGCGCACCTGCAAGCGCTTCTTGGAAGGGTCCACTTCGGCAAACACCACGTGCTGGAGGCCGAGGCCGCGGTGGATCCCCTGCAAGGCCAGGGCGGCGAGCCCGGTAGGGTCCGCGGCCGCAGGCGCCGCTGCCAATTGTTGCAGAGTCCGCTTGAGCGCTTCCGCGTCTGCAGCGACGGACCGGGTATTCTCGAGGGGGGAGGCTGCGGTGCCCGTCTCCATTGGCAACCACGAGGCCGAAGGACGTATGCCGTGGTCGGTCCAGTTCCGCGCTGCCTGCAGGCTGGCGTTGCGTACGAGGCGCCAGGACTGTTCTTCCGACAGACCGAACATTTTCTCCAGGCGGTGAAAGTCGTCCGGCAATGCGGGATCGCTCCAGCCGTTGGCGGAATGCCGCGCGAGGGCCACGGCCGTCACCACGTTGACCACTCGCGGCTGAGCGGCGTGATGGTCGTCCATCAAACGCCGCAACAACTCGGGGAGATTCCAGGTCTCCGCGAGGGCCAGCAGCAGATCCACGTTCGAAAAACCGAGCACGACGGTTTGCGCGGCCGCGCTGCGAAGGCCGCGCGCGTCGTCCACCAACTGACCGATCTGGACCGCTGCCTGCGGCAAGTGGCACCACAACAGCAGCTCGGCAAGGTCGTGGAGCAAAGCGCCGATGGTCACTTCGTCGGATTCGATGTCGTGCCGATGCGCCGCGATGGCACGAGCGTAGGCAGCGGCGTGATGGGCACGACTGATCACTCTCCGGGCGCCCTGCAACGCCACCGGATCATTCGCCAGGACGGTCTCGATGGCAGGAACAGCGCTGAACTCGCGGAAGAAGCTGGTGATGCCGTACATCATCACGGCATGCTCCACCGTGGTGATCTCGGTGGGCTGTCGCGAAGTCCGCTTGGCCTGCGCATAGCGCAGCACTCGCAGCGTCAGCAACGGGTCGTGCAGCACGATGCGCGAGACGTCGCGACCGGTGATGCGATCCTCGTTCCGGCGCAGCACCTTGAGCGCAGCCAGCGTGCTCGCGAGCACGGGCACTTCGCGCCCGCTCCAGGCACGCACCAGTTCCATCATGTCCATGCGCGGCGCCCGCCTTACATGCGCCAGACGTGCAGTGCACGCCGGCCGCGGCCGATCGGTATCACGCTGTCGGCGGGTACGCCATCGACACGAAAGGTGTTGCTCACCAGCAGGCTGCCCGGCCGCATTTCCGAACGGGCCTTGCGCCACAGTTCGCTCATCGGCACCGGTGACAGGAATGCGTAGACGACGTCGTATTGCGCGAGGTCGGTGCGCCAGAAATCCACGCGCCGTGCGGCAAAACGCCCGGACGCCTTCGCACGGAACCAGGACAACGCGAAGGGCAAGGGAGCGATCTCCAGACCGCGGAACTCCCCTTCCGGAAAGCGCGGTGCCAATTTGGCGAGCACCGTGCCGACGCCGCATCCGATGTCCAGGAACGAGAACGGCCGATCAGCGGGCAGCAAGGCAGCGACGCGCTCACAGGCTTCGTTGCTCGAGAGATACAGCGGCACTCGCGTGCGGAAAGTCGTCCAGTACATCGCCCCGAGAAACGCGAAGCCCGCGAGATACCAGACAGGGTCGAGCGCGAGGTATTTCAATGCAAGCGCGGCGGGCATGAACAGCGCATTGATCGGCGCCCACCACCACGGCAATCCGAACATGCGGCCCACCAGCGCTGCCAGAACGCCCTGCCCCGAAACCCATGCCCACCCGATATCGCTCGCCAGCAGGATGCGCACGCATTCGGTGAGCAGCCAGGCGACCAGTTGGGCGGCGAACGCGTGCGCCACCGGAGGCAGTGACGGCCATGCCGGCGTGGGGGCCTCAGGGCTTTTCGGCAGCATGGCCTTCGACCCCTTCGCGGACATCGCCCGCGCTCCCTGCTTCGAGCACGCCGCCGTCCTTCAGGGCGGCCTCCTCGGCCTTGCGGTTCATGACGATGATGCTCACGCGCCGGTTGATCGGATTGAACGGATCCGCCGGATCGAGCAACACGGCCGAGCCGAGCCCGATCACGCGCGCGATGCGGCTCTCTACCATGCCGCCCAGCAGCAGCTCGCGACGTGCGGTGTTGGCGCGATCGGCCGACAGTTCCCAGTTGCTGTAGCCGCGCTCGCCACCCGAATACGGCATGGCGTCGGTGTGCCCGGACAGGGAGATGCGGTTCGGAACGTCGTTCAGCACCTTGCCGATCTCGCGCAGGATGTCTCGGGTGTACGGCTGCACTTCGCTCCTCCCGGTGGCGAACATCGGCCGGTTCTTCTCGTCGATGATCTGGATGCGCAGCCCTTCGCTCGTGATGTCGATCAGCAACTGGTTCTTGAACTGCTTCAGCATCTCGCTCGCATCGATCGCGGATTCGAGCTTGGCCTTGAGGTCCTGGAGCTTCAGGGCTTCCTGCGCGCGCAGGGCTTTTTCCGCCTCGTCCGGATCGATCGCACCCGGCTTCTTCTGGTCGCCCGTGCCCTTCTTGACCTGGCCGACGGACTTGGTCATGTCGGTACCGCCGCCCTTGAGGATCGAGGTGCTGTCTCCGGTACCGGAACCGCCCATCAGTGCAACCTTGAGCGGCGTGCGGAAGTGCTCGGCGATGCCCTGCAGGTCGCCCTTCGTCGTGGAGCCGAGCAGCCACATCAGCAGGAAGAACGCCATCATCGCGGTCACGAAGTCCGCGTACGCGATCTTCCAGGCGCCGCCGTGATGGCCGTGTCCGCCCTTCTTGATCTTCTTGACGATGATGGGGCGCTGGGAATCGTCGCTCATGGCGTGGTCGGGTCCGGAGGCGTCCGTGCTACTTGGTCTTGCGGCTCTTCACTTCCTCTTCCAGCTCGGTAAAGCTCGGGCGCTCGGTCGAGTACAGGACCTTGCGGCCGAACTCGACGGCGACCTGCGGCGCGTAGCCGTTCAGGCTGGCGAGCAGCGTGACCTTGATGCACTGGAGCATCTTCGTCGCCTCGTTCAGCTTGTGCTCGAGCAGCGTCGAAAGCGGGGCGACGAAGCCGTAGGACAACAGGATGCCGAGGAACGTACCGACCAGGGCCGCGGCGATCAGCTTGCCCAGTTCGGACGGCGGGATACCCACCGACTCCATCGTGTGCACGACGCCCATCACCGCGGCAACGATACCGAAGGCCGGCAGGCCGTCGGCGAGTCGGGCCACGGCCTGCACCGGGACTTCGCCCTCGTGATGGTGGGTCTCGATCTCGACGTCCATGAGATTCTCGATCTCGAACGCGTTCAGGTTCCCGCCGACCATCAAGCGCAGGTAGTCGGTCAGGAATTCCATCGCATGATGATCGGCGAGGATCACCGGGTACTTCGAGAACACCGGGCTCTGCTCCGGGTTCTCCACGTCCGATTCGATCGACATCAGGCCTTCCTTGCGTACCTTGGCGAGGATGTCGTACAGCAGCGAGAGCAGCTCGAGGTAGAGCGCCTTCGTGAACTTGGAGCCCTTGAGCGTCGTGGGCAGCGCCTTCATCGTGGTCTTGATGACCTTGCCCGAGTTGGCGACGAGGAAGGCACCGACGGCCGAGCCGCCGATCATGATGAGTTCCACCGGCTGGATCAGGGAGCCCAGGTGCCCACCGGCCAGAGCGAATCCACCCAGGACGGCACCGAGGATGATGATGTAACCGACGATGACGGTCATGCTGTTGTTTTGCTTTCGCGGGGATCGATCGGGAGATCAGCCCGCCCTTCGAGCGCGCGCACAACGGCCGCCTCGCTCCCGGGGGATTGAAGCGGTTAACGGACCGACCAGAGGCGACTTTAGGGGTCGCGGCGCGGAATCACGCCGCGGAAACCCCTGAAATGGCCGTCTGGCGCCCCAATCGAACGGGTCGTGCCGTCGAGTGACGTCCGGTTTGCGCGCGGGCTAAGATGCGAGCCCGCCCCGCCCGGGTGACGGAACTGGTAGACGTAGCGGACTTAAAATTCGCTGCCGCAAGGCGTACGGGTTCGACTCCCGTCCCGGGCACCACCCAGCCCCACCGCGGACGCTTCCATCCGTGCGACTCAGTCGAGCTCTGCGCTCGCCTCCATCGCGAGACATCCCTGATGGTCCCGCGCCCACAGTTCGACGCGCCCGTCGCCGTCCGGCCGCCCGCAAACGGTGAAGGGATGGATGTCGAAAATCGGGCGTACCGCTCGAAAGCTGAAGCGGCACACGCGAGCCTGGGGGCGATGTCGGCGCAGCAAGTCGAGCAGCAGCGTCGCGATCAAGGGGCCGTGCACGATCAGTCCCGGATAGCCCTCCACCTCGGTCACATAGGGTCGATCGTAGTGGATGCGATGGCCGTTGAAGGTCAAGGCGGAGTAGCGAAACAGCAGCACGGGATCGGGCACGACCTCGCGCGAAAACGCCTCGTCCGTCGGCGCCGGTTGCGGTTTGGGTACCGGCGCATCCGCCCGCGGGTTCTCCCGGTAGACGATGTCATGCTCTTCGGTTAACGCAAGACCTCGCGAGTCGAAGATCTCGTGCTGCACCGTGACGAACACCAGCGTACCGCTGCGCCCTTCCTTGCCACTCACCTCGGCGATGCGCGATGTCCGGGAGATCTCCTCGCCGACCCGCATCGGATGATGAAATTCCAGTCGCCCCCCTGCCCACATCCGCCGCGGCAGAGACACCGGCGGGAGGAATCCGCCGCGTTTTGGATGACCGTCGATGCCGATGTCGCTGTGTCTCGCGAGCGGCAGGAAATACAGCCAGTGCCAGAGCGGAGGCACGTCGGACCCGGCGACGGGTGCCGCATCGTCGCGGTCGAGCGTGGCCGACATTGCGGCAATCGGTGCCGCAGTCGCGAGGTCGGTGTACGTTTCGGTGCGACCGACCCATGTCCGCAGATGCTCGAGATCAACGGCGCCAGAATCGCCCGCGTTCAAGGCATCACCACGACTTCGGCGCGGCGGTAACCGTACTCAGATCGCGCGCCCGCCATCGACCGGCAGTTCCACGCCGGTGATGAAGTCGGCCTCGTCGGACGCCAGGTACACCGCCGCCTTCGCGATATCGACCGGGGTGGCGAGACGGCCCAGGGGAATGTTGCCGACGAACTTGCTGCGGTTCTCGGGGGTATCGGGCATGCCCATGAAGGATTCGATCATCCCGGTGGGCGACATGACCGGGCAGATGGCGTTGACGCGGATGCCGTCGGGCCCGAGCTCCGCGGCCATCGCCTTCGAAACCAGGTTCGCCGCTGCCTTGGATGCGCTGTACCAGACCAGCCCAGGACGCGGACGAATGCCGGACACCGATCCGACGTTGATGATCACGCCGCCTTTGTTCTTCCGCATGTGCGGCACCACCGCCAGTGCCATGAGGTAGATCGACTTCACGTTGACGTCGAAGCAGCGATCGAACGTCGTCTCGTCCACGTCCAGCATCGGCTGATTCTTGTGGGTGTACCCCGCGTTGTTGACGACGATATCCACCTTGCCGAACTGCTTGACCGCGGCGCCGACCAGGTTCTCGACATCCACGCGATTGGCCACGTCGCACTTCACGGCGATCGCGTTCGCACCGAGCGCACCCGCCACCGATTTCGCGCCCGCTTCATTCAGGTCGGCGACGACGACCTTCGCACCCTCCGCGACGTACCGACGAGAGATCTCGGCCCCGAAGCCGCTGGCGGCGCCCGTCACGATCGCCACCTTGTTCGACAATGCTCCCATGCGTTTTCCTTTGCTTGTGGTCGTGCGCCACCGATCGGGTGGCGGTCATGTGCTCGGCCGTGAGGATACCTTGCCCGCGACTCGGATGAATCGGATCGTGCAGGTTCGCGCATGCGCCACGCGTCGTGCATGCACGGCGGCATCGTGGTGGCCACGCGAACGGGACGGTCGTGGTCGGCTCGCGAGGCCATATCCTCGACGGGTCGAGTGGTGGAGGCGGGGGTCGGAATCGAACCGGCGTGGACGGCTTTGCAGGCCGCTGCATGACCACTCTGCCACCCCGCCAAAGCGACGTTCCAGGACCAACGAAAAAGGGAAAACGGCAGTGCGACTGGTGACCGTTTTCCCTTCGGTGCTCCGGATTCGACTGGAGCGGGAAACGAGGCTCGAACTCGCGACCTCAACCTTGGCAAGGTTGCGCTCTACCAACTGAGCTATTCCCGCTCGGGACAGAGGCGGCATTATAGAAACCGCAGCCTTCTTGTCAAGGACGAGGAGGCCCCCGCGGGCCCTACAGCGAACGCCCCTTGATGCTCGCGAGTGCCATCTTGAGGTAGTAAGCCATGGACCAGAGCGTCAATACGGCCGCGATGTAGATGAGTGCCGTACCCGCGATGCGCACGTCGATCAGCCCGAACAGCGGATCGTGATGCAGCAGCATCAGGATGGCGATCATCTGGCAGACGGTCTTCACCTTGCCCAGGAAGGACACCGCCACGGAACGGCTCTCGCCGATGCGCGCCATCCACTCCCGCAGGGCGGAGATCGCGATCTCGCGGCCGATGATGATCACGGCGACCACTTCGTCCGCACGGCCGAGCTTGACCAGCACGATCAGGGCCGCCGCGACCATGAGCTTGTCCGCCACCGGGTCGAGAAATGCCCCGAACGCCGAGGTCTGGTTGAGGCTTCGCGCAAGCCAGCCGTCGAGCCAGTCGGTAATCGCTCCCAGCAGGAAGACGGAGGCCGCCGCCAGATTCTTGCCGTGCATCGACAGCATGTCGTCCGGCAGGTAGAACAAGGCGACGAACACCGGGATGAGCAGGATGCGCGCCCAGGTGAGCAGGTTCGGAACGTTCATCGGCATGGCGGACACCCTAGTGCAACTGCCGGTAGATGCGCTCGGCCAGCGGGCGGCTGATGCCCTCGACCTGTGTCAGTTCGTCGACACTCGCGGCCACGACACCCTTCAACCCGCCGAACCGCGCCAGCAGCTTCTGGCGCCGTTTCGCGCCGATTCCGTCGATGCCCTCGAGACTCGAGGTCGTGCGCGCACGAGCCCGGCGGTTGCGATGGCCGGTTATGGCGAACCGATGCGCTTCGTCGCGGATCTGCTGGATCAGGTGCAGGGCCGGATCGTCCGGCCTGAGGCGCACGATTTCGCCGGTTTCGGCCACGATCAACTGCTCCAGGCCCGCCTTGCGCTCTTCGCCCTTCGCCACGCCGACCATCGGAATGTCCGCCAGCCCGATCTCCTGCATGACCGGGATGATGCCGGAGATCTGTCCCTTGCCGCCATCGATGAGGATCAGGTCCGGGGTCTTCCCCTCGCCCTCCGCGATCTTCCGGTAGCGCCGCTCCACGGCCTGCCGGAGCGCCGCGTAGTCATCGCCCGGCGTCACACCCTCGATGTTGTAGCGTCGGTACTCCGAACTCTGCATGCTGCCCTGGTCATACACGACGCAGGAGGCCACCGTCGCCTCCCCCATCGTGTGGCTGATGTCGAAGCACTCGATGCGCTGCGTGGTCTCCGCCAGTCCGAGCGCCCGCTGCAACGCCGTGAGTCGTGCTTCCTGCGTGGCCTGGGTCGCAGCCCGTTGCCCGATGGCCAGCCGCGCGTTCTGCTCGGCCATGGTGAGCCACGCACGCCGCTCCCCGGCAGGGTTGTCCGAGATGTGGATCTTCGTCCCCGATTGCTCGGACAGCAGCACCGCGAGGCTGTCGGCCTCCACGCCCCGGTTGACGACGATCAGCGGTGGCGCCGGCTTCTCGAGGTAGTGCTGCACCAGGAACGCCTCCACGGCATCGCTCTCGTCGCGTTCGCGTGCGTTCTGGGGGAAGAACGTCCTGTCGCCTCGATGCATGCCGCCGCGGATCATGACGAGGTTAACGGCTGTCATGCCCGATTCGTTCACCGCGGCGATCACGTCGGCGTCCTGCGCCTTCGCGCTCGACACGAACTGCCGCTCGCGGATCGCCTTGAGGCTGCGCACCTGGTCACGATAGGCCGCTGCCTGCTCGTATTCCTGCGCCTCGGCGGCCGTTTCCATGCGCTGCGCCAGGTCCGACAACACTTCGTCCTGCCGGCCGGTGAGGAACATCGCCGCGTGACCCACGTCCTCGGCGTAGGCCTGCGGGTCGACCAGCCCGACGCAGGGGGCGGTACAGCGTCGAATCTGATGCAGCAGGCACGGCCTCGACCGGTGCGCGAACACGGTGTCCTCGCAGGTGCGTACCCGGAAGACCTTCTGCAGCAGCTGGATGCTCTCCCGCACCGCGCTCGCGTGCGGGAACGGTCCGAAATAGCGGTTTTCCTTATCCAGGGCGCCCCGATGGAAGCCGAGCCGCGGAAACGCGTGCCCGCTCAGCACCAGGTACGGATAGGATTTATCGTCCCGATACAGGATGTTGTAGCGTGGGGTGAGGCTCTTGATGAGGTTGTTTTCGAGCAGCAGCGCCTCGCTCTCGGAGCGCGTCACCGTGGTCTCGATCGTCGCCACCTGCCCCACCATCATCTGGATCCGGGGCGCGAGCGCCGCGGTCTTCTGGAAGTAGGAAGTCACGCGCTTGCGCAGGTCGAGCGCCTTGCCGACGTAGAGCACGTCCCCGCCCGTACCGATCATCCGGTAGACGCCGGGACGATGGGGCAGCGTGGCGAGCACTTCGTCGATCGAAGGCGCGGGCGTGGCGCCGTCCGCCTGGCGGGACTCAGCCGTCCTCATCGAGCAGTTTTCCCGCGACGGCCCAATTCTCTTCCGCCACCTCGTCGAACGTAACGTAGGTAAAGCTAGCCGGCTTCGCCGCGATGCGCTCGAGCGTGTCGGTGATCTCCTCGGCGATACGGCGCTTCTGGTCCCGGGTGAGGGCACCGGCGACGCGCACGTTGACGTAGGGCATGGGCTTCTCAGTTCCCGGCGAGATGCTCCGCGATGCGGGCGAACACGCCCTCGAACATCGCGGCGGTCAACCGCCTGGTCTGGGTATTGTATCGACTGCAGTGATAGCTATCGAAGAGGCGTGGCCCGGCAGGCAACTCGTGCTCCGCGCCGTGCCCGAAGGCATGCGCGGAGGCGCGCATGCCCATGGCCTTGAGAACGGCCGCGTGGGCCACCTGCCCGAGCGCGAGCACCGCCGCGCCAGCATGCAACGCCCGAAGTTCCTCCTGCAGATAGACGTTGCAGGTGCGGACTTCATTCGGTTCCGGCTTGTTCGCGGGCGGCAGGCATTTCACCGCGTTGGTGATGCGGCATCGACGCAGGACCAGCCCGTCATCGGCAGCCAACGATTCGGGGCCCGTGGACCAGCCGAAGCGATGCAGCGTCGCATACAACAGCACGCCGGCGTAGTCGCCGGTGAACGGCCGGCCGGTGCGGTTGGCCCCATGCAATCCCGGAGCGAGTCCGACGATGAACAAGGTCGGTCGATCATCCCCGAACGCGGGCACCGGTCGCGCGTAGTAGCCGGGATGGCGTTCCCGCACCTCGCCGAGATGGCTTGCGAGGCGTGGGCAGCGCCGGCATTCGCCGAGGGACGCGAACGGCGGCTGGGGCTCGCCCCCGTCCGCCCTGCGGCCGGTCATCGCCGGGCCGGAAACGGGACGATCCGTGCGCTCGGCGCCGGCTTCGAGGGCAGCATCGTCGTCACTGAAGGTGCTTGACCGGTCAGTGCGTTCAGCGCCTGCTGCAACTCGTTGAAGCGCTCCCACATCAGGTTGCTCAAGCGGATGCAGGCACCGAGCGGGCTCGAGGAGCGCCGCCGCTCCAGATCGATCCGGCATTGCAGGGCCTCGAGGCGCTCCCGCTGCTGCTGCGGGGCCGAGGCGATCAGCGCTTCCAGGGCTTGTTTGCGGCGTTTCTCGAAGGCTTCGGGGTCGGTACGTGCCAATGCACTCCAGGTCTCCCAATCGAAATCCATGCGGCTTGTCTCCAGTGCCGGGTCTTGTCGCGGGCTGGCACCAGTATAGCCGTCGGGGAGAGTTCAGGCGATGGAAGGGCGTCGCATCACCGCATCGAGCGCGGCGAGGTAGGTTGGTGTCGCACGCAGCGTCGCGAAGCTCCCGGGCCGCGGCTGACCGTGCAGGCGGGCCAGCCGTCCCAGCACTTCCGGCGCGCACGCCCGCTGCAGTCCATCAAGCAGCATCGCGGCCGCTGCAGGGTCGTTGCAGACGAGTACCACGTCACAGCCGGCGTCCAGGGCCAACCAGCCTCGTTCGACGATGTTGCCGGCACCGTGCGCGCCGACCATGGAAAGATCGTCGCTGAAGATGGTCCCTTCGAAACCCAGCCGCTCGCGGAGCATGGTCTGGAGCCAGAAGCGGGAGTATCCGGCCGGTTGCGGATCGATGCGGGGATAGAGCACGTGCGCGGGCATGATGCCCTCGAGACCGGCGGCCACGAGGCGCCGGAAAGGTTCGAGATCCTGGCGCTCGATCTCCTCCAGCGAGCGCTCGTCCACCGGCATGGCCGTGTGAGAGTCGGCCTCGGCGAACCCGTGCCCGGGAAAATGCTTGCCCACGGCCCCCATGCCGCCATCCGCGAGCCCCGCCACCAGGGCAGCGGCGAGTTCCGCCACCGCCTCGGGGTCGGTGTGAAAGGCCCGATCGCCGATGACACCGCTGCGCCCGTAGTCCAGATCCAGCACCGGCGCGAAGCTGAAATCCACGCCGCACGCGCGCAATTCATGGGCGAGCACCGAGCCGACGCTGCGCGCCAGGTCGCGGGCCGCAACGGGCGAATGATCGTGCAGCACGCCGAGATCCCGCATGGCAGGCAGGCGCGTGAAGCCCTCCCGGAAGCGTTGCACCCGCCCGCCTTCGTGATCCACCGCGATCAACAACGGCGGCGTACGAATGGCATGGATGTCCGTGGTGAGCCGGGAAACCTGCTCCGGGCTCGCGTAGTTGCGCGCGAACAGGATGACGCCACCGACGCTCGGATGCGCGAGCATCTCGCGCTCCGTGGGTTCGAGTTCGTGGCCCGCGACGTCCAGGATGACCGGTCCGAGCGGCAGGTGCACGGTCGGCACGGCGCTCACGGTGCCCTCTCCTGCCCTGCCGCCAGTTCGAGGACGACCATGGCAACGGCAGCGACCCGTTCGTCGGTGATGGAAAGATGATGACGGCCGAGACCACGGCTCTCGAGCCAGGTGCGCAGCCGGGTCTCGAACTCGAAGGACGGTTTGCCGAGGGCGTCCCGGGCCACGCGAATGGCGTGGAACGTGGCCGGGGCACGAATGCCGGTGCCCAGGGCCTTGCCGAATGCCTCCTTCGCCGCGAAGCGCTTCGCGAGGAACGCGGCCGGACGGCCTGCCGCTTCGAAGTCCGGCCATTCGGAAGGCGCGAGCACCCGTCGCGCGAAGCGGTCGCCGAACCGGTTCAACGCCTGCTCCATGCGGTCGAGCTGCACGATGTCCACGCCGATGCCTGCGATCACGTGCCGCCCCCCGCGGATGACGGGGCCCCCAGCGCAGCCAGATAGGCGCGTACCGTCGCGTCCATGCCGAGCTCGAGCGCGTCGGCGATCAGGGCATGGCCGATCGATACCTCGAGCACGTTCGGAACCGCCGCGAGGAACGCCGGCAGGTTGTACCGGTTCAGATCGTGCCCCGCGTTGACGCCCAGTCCCGCCGCCTGCGCCGCGCGCGCGGCTTCCGCGTAGCGCCGCAGCGTCGCGTCCTGTTCGGGCGTCCCCCAACGTACCGCATACGGCTCGGTGTACAACTCCACGCGCTTCGCGCCCACCGCCGCGGCATCCTTCATGACCGTGGGGTCCGCGTCCATGAAGAGGCTCGCGCGCACGCCGGCGCGCGCCACCTGGGCCAGGACCGGTCGCAGCCGCTCGGCATCCTGCGCGAGATTCCAGCCATGGTCCGAGGTCATTGCGCCGGGCGCGTCGGGCACGAGCGTGAACTGATGCGGCCGCACCGCCAGGACCACCTCCAGCACACCCTGGAACGGGTTGCCCTCGATGTTGAACTCCACCTCCGGGTAGCCTGCGAGCAGCATCGCGAGGTCGTGCACGTCGTTGGTCCGGACGTGCCGCTCGTCGGGACGCGGATGCAGGGTGATGCCGTGTGCGCCGGCATCGATCGCGATCTGCGCCATCCGCGTGACGCTCGGAATACCGAGTGCCCGCTGGTTGCGCAGCAGGGCGACCTTGTTGAGATTGACGCTGAGCCTGGTCATTCGTCCGATGCCGCGCGAGCGGTCAGAATTGCTGGAGATCCTTCACGAGCTGCCGAGTGTTCAGCTCGAGCTGCCCGAAATGATGGTGGATGAGCGCGCGCATCAGGCGCTTGCTCTCGGCGGCCGTCACGGGGTCGGAGTAGTCGTCGCGCGCCATGTCGAGCAGCGTGCGCCCGCGCACCGTCTCGGTTTCGTCGGTGGGCGCCGAGACGGTGCGCGTCTCGACGGGTCCCAACTCCGGAGCGTAGCGATAGCGCCGCTCGGCCGCCAGCGGTACGCGGGAATCCGCGTCCATGGTGAGTTCGAGCGCGTAGCCCAGTTCCATGAGGAGGTGTTTCTCGAAGCGGCGCAGGATCGCCGCCGGTGTCGCGTCCGTCGCGCCGGCGAGATCGCGGATCGCGGCGGCGTAGGTGTCGAACAGGCGTTCGTGCGGATCCTCTCGGGCCAGCACCTTCACCAGCAGTTCGTTCACGTAGAAACCGCACAGCAGTGCGACGCCGGTCAGCTGCGGGACGCCGCCGCGCCATTCGGCGGAATGCAGCACGCGCAGATCGCCCTTGCCGGACCAGGTGACGAGGATCGGCTGGAACGCCATGAGCAGCCCGCGCATGGGCGAATGCGGCCGGCGAGCCCCTTTCGAGATCGCCGGAATGCGTCCATGGCTGCGTGTGAACAGATCGACGACGAGGCTGGTTTCCTTCCACGGATAGCTGTGCAGGACGAAGGCCGGACGGTTGGTCTCGCGCCTGCGGTCCTCATGGCCTCCCGGGCGCGTCGAGCCGATCTCGCGGGGTTCAGACGTACCCATACTTGCGCATGGCCTTCGGATCGTCGGTCCAGCCAGGATCGACCTTCACCCACAACTCGAGAAACACCTTGCCGCCGAACAGGCGCTCCATGTCGAGTCGCGCCTCGGTGGCGATCTCCTTCAGCTTCCCGCCGCCCGCGCCGATGACCATGGCCTTGTGGTTCTCGCGCCCCACCACGATCAGGCAGCGGATCTTGCGATTCTCCCCTTCGGTCTCGAAAGTCTCGACCGCGACGTTCGCGCCATAGGGCAGTTCGTCGCCGGTGAGGCGGAAGATCTTCTCGCGCACCATTTCGGCGGCGAGAAAACGTTCGCTGCTTTCGGTGAACTGATCCTCGTCGTAGATCGCCGGCTGCTCGGGTAGCAGCTCCCGCACGGCACGCAGCAGGTCGTCACACTGTGTACCGCCCTGCGCGCTGATCGGAACGATGGCCGCGAACTCACGCAGCTTGCCGATCCGCTCGATCAGCGGCAGCAGCACGGTCTTGTCCTTGAGCCGGTCGATCTTGTTGATCGCCAGGATCACCGGGTGATCGGATGGCAGGAGCTTGAGCACCGCCTCGTCGCGCGCGCCGAAGTGGTCGGCTTCGATCATCCAGACGATCGCATCGACGCCGGCGAGACTGTCCGTAACCGTCCGGTTGAGCGCCTGGTTCAGCGCCCCGCCGTGGACGGTCTGGAAACCGGGCGTGTCGACGAACACGAACTGGGCATCGGCCGTGGTGACGATGCCGGTCACGCGATGCCGTGTCGTCTGGGGTTTGCGCGAAGTGATGCTCACCTTCTGCCCCACCAGCCGGTTGAGCAGCGTGGACTTGCCGACGTTCGGGCGACCGACGATCGCCACGAATCCGGTGCGATGGACTTCGCTCATGGGCCCGCAACCCGCTCGTACGCTGCTCGTGCCGCGACCTGCTCCGCACTGCGCCGGCTCGAACCCGTTCCCGTCGCCCGGATCCCGAGCGTTTCGATGAGGCACTCCACTTCGAATTCCTGCTTGTGCGCCTCGCCGCGGATCGCCGTCACCCGGTAGGCCGGAAGCGCAAGGTGCCGGCCCTGGAGATGCTCCTGCAGCAGCGTCTTCGGATCCTTGGAGGTGGAGACCGGATCGAGCGCCTCGAGCGACGCGCGGAACACCGCGAGCGTGATGGCCTCGGCACGCTCGAAGCCGGCGTCGATGTAGATCGCGCCGATCAATGCTTCGAGCGTGTCGGCCAGGATGGAGGGCCGGGACGCGCCACCGCTGCGCGCCTCGCCCTCACCCAGCAACAGGCGCCGGCCCACACCCTGGCCGTCCGCCAGCCCGGCCAGCGAAGCCTGGTTGACCAGGCCAGCGCGCAGGCGGGAGAGATCACCCTCGGGAAGGGTGGGAAACCGCCGGTAGAGCTCGAGCGCGATCACGCAGTTGAGGATACCGTCCCCAACGAACTCGAGCCGCTCGTTGTGCGGCTGGCTGTGGCTGCGATGGGTAAGCGCCTGGCGCAGCAGCGCCTCGTCGGCGAAGACATGGCCGAGCGCGTCGCTCAACCCGGTTGGCAGCATCGGCCCTCGCTAGCGACCGCCCGTCGCCTCGAAATCGATCAGCACGCTGATGTTCGCGAACAGCGGCACCCTCTTCTCGTAGGCGGCGCTGACGGTGACCGAGTTGCCGACTTTGGAGATGTCGAGGTCCTTGCCCACCAGCGCGGTGATGTCGTCGATCTGCGCCCGCTTGTCGAACGCCTCCATCATCTGCTTGGGCGTGCTCGAATCCGGACTGCGCGCGAGCTCCCGCAGATGCTTCTGGATGGTGAAGTACTCGATATAGGCCGGCGTGACCTTCATGCCGACGATCGCCACCAACACCAGGATGCCACCCACGACGATGAGCCCGACCAGGCTCAAACCGCGCTGTTTTCTCATGCCGACCCCCATCAGTTGATCCGGGTGCCGATGCGCCCGAATTCGCCGAAATTCCACCAGATCAGGAACGCCTTGCCGACGATGTTCGCGTCCGGCACGAACCCCCAGTAGCGGCTGTCGCTGCTCGAATCGCGGTTGTCGCCCATCATGAAATAGTGTCCCGCCGGCACCTTGCAGACGAAACCCTCTTCATTGTATTCGCAGTTCTCGCGAAACGGGAACGGGCGCACGCCCGCCAGCTGCACCGGCGGCGCGTCGGCATTGATGATGATGGAATGCGTGTGGGCGCCGAGCACTTCGCGAAAACGCTTGGCGCTGATGTAGTTGAGCCCGCCTTCGAGATAGCTGAAGTCGTTCTCGGCTTCGGTGCTCACCGGGCTGCCGTTCACCGTGAGCCGCTTGTTGCGGTACGCCACCTCGTCGCCGGGCACGCCGACGACGCGCTTGATGTAGTCGAGCGACGGGTTCTCCGGGAAGCGGAACACCATCACTTCCCCGCGCTGCGGCGTGTTGAGTTCCACCAGCTTGGTGTTGATCACCGGCAGCCGCACGCCGTAGGTGAACTTGTTGACCAGGATGAAATCGCCCACCAGCAGGGTCGGAATCATGGAACCGGAGGGGATCTTGAACGGCTCCACGAGAAAGGACCGGAGCAGGAACACCACCAGGATCACCGGAAAGAAGCTCTTCGGGTACTCGATCCACCACGGCTCCTTGGCATCGGCGGGCCGCTTCGATCGCAGCAGCAGTTTGTCCAGCAACCAGACGCCGCCCGTGACGAGCAGCAGCACCAGCATGATGAGGGCGAAGTTCATGTTCGGACGGGTGAGGGGGACGGGGACGTGCGGTTACTTGCCTTCGACCTGCAGGATGGCGAGGAAGGCCTCCTGGGGGATCTCGACGTTGCCGACCTGCTTCATGCGCTTCTTTCCGGCCTTCTGCTTCTCGAGCAGCTTCTTCTTGCGGCTGATGTCGCCGCCGTAGCACTTGGCGAGCACGTTCTTGCGCAGCGCCTTGATGGTCTCGCGCGCGATGATGTGCGCGCCGATCGCAGCCTGCACGGCGATGTCGAACATCTGCCTCGGAATGAGTTCGCGCATCTTCGCCGCCAGCTCGCGGCCGCGATACTGCGCGTTGGTCCGGTGGACGATCAGGGACAGGGCGTCCACCTTCTCGCTGTTGATCAGGATGTCGAGCTTCACCAGGTCGCCGGTGCGGAATTCCTTGAAATCGTAGTCGAGAGAAGCGTAGCCGCGGCTGGTGGACTTCAGCTTGTCGAAGAAATCCATCACCACTTCGTTGAGCGGCATGTCGTAGGTCAGCATGACCTGACGGCCCATGTACTGGAGGTTGCGCTGGGCACCGCGCTTCTGGTTGCACAGCGTGATCACGGGCCCGACGAAGTCCTGCGGCACCAGGATGGTGGCCGTGATGATCGGTTCGCGGATCTCCTCGATCTTCGCGGCCTCCGGCAGGCGCGAGGGATTCTCGACCTCGAGCACCGTGCCGTCGCGCATCAGCACCTCGTACACGACGGTGGGCGCCGTGGTGATGAGGTTCATGCCGTACTCGCGCTCGAGCCGCTCCTGCACGATGTCCATGTGCAGCAGGCCCAGGAAGCCGCAGCGGAAGCCGAAACCGAGCGCCTGCGAGGTCTCCGGTTCGTAGCGCAGGGAGGAATCGTTCAGGTGCAGCTTTTCCAGCGCGTCACGCAACGATTCGTACTCGTTCGACTCGACCGGGTAGAGACCGGCGAACACCTGCGGCTTGATCTCCTTGAAGCCGGGCAACGGCTCGACCGCAGGCCGTGTCGCGAGGGTGATCGTGTCGCCTACCTGGGCGTCCTTCAGCTCCTTGATGCCCGCGATGATGAAGCCCACTTCGCCCGCGGAAAGCGATTCGGTGTTGCGCGACTTCGGCGTGAAGACGCCGACGTGCTCGCACCCGTGCACCGCACCGCTCGCCATCAGCAGCAACTGGTCCTTCGGCCTCACGGTGCCGTCGAACACGCGGACCAGCATCACGACACCGACGTAGTTGTCGAACCACGAGTCGATCATCAGCGCCTTGAGCGGCGCGGCCGGATCGCCCGTGGGCGGGGGAATGCGCGCGATCACGGCTTCGAGGATGTCCTCCACCCCCTCCCCGGTCTTGGCGCTGGCGCGCAGGGCGTCGTGGGCGGGAATGCCGATGATGTCCTCGATCTCGCTGATCACGCGGTCGGGCTCGGCGGAGGGCAGGTCGATCTTGTTGAGCACGGGCACCACGTCCACGCCCTGCTCGGTGGCGGTGTAGCAGTTCGCGACCGTCTGCGCTTCCACGCCCTGGGAGGCATCCACCACGAGCAGTGCGCCTTCGCAGGCTGCCAGCGAGCGCGAAACCTCGTAGGAGAAGTCCACGTGCCCCGGGGTGTCGATCAGGTTGAGCTGGTAGAACTCGCCATTGCGCGCCCGGTAGCGCAGCGCCGCCGTCTGGGCCTTGATGGTGATTCCTCGTTCACGCTCGAGGTCCATCGAGTCGAGGACCTGCGCTTCCATCTCGCGATCGGACAATCCTCCGCACAGCTGGATGAAGCGGTCGGCGAGCGTGGATTTCCCGTGGTCGATATGCGCGATGATGGAAAAGTTGCGGATATGCTGCATGACGAAAAGGGGCACCGAAGTGCCCCTTTCTTGAGGTGCGCGAGCGAAGGGGCGATTCTAGCTTATTCGCCCGCTCCGGTGAGGGTGACGGAGCGGGCCGAAGGCCTCAATTCCCGTTGAGCCTCAGGGGGATGTAGAGGGAGGATTCGCCGCGCTTGATCAGCAGCGCGACGCTGCGGGACTTCTCGAACTGGGCGATGATCTGGTTCACCTGCTCCAGCGTCTTCAGGTCCTGGTTGTTGATGGCCATCAGGATGTCGCCGCGGCGGATGCCGGCGCGGGCGGCGTTGCCCTGGGCGTCCTCCACCAGCAGGCCACCGGTGATGCCCAGTTCCTTGCGCTGGTCGGCGGTCAGTTCCGACAGGGTCATGCCAAGCTTCGCCACGGCATCGCCCGGCTTGGCCGCCTTCTTGGGCTGCCGCTCGGCACGCTTGTCGTCCTGCAGTTCGCCGACGGTGATGGCGAGGTCCTTCATGGCGCCCTTGCGCCACACCTGGACGGTGGCCTTGGATCCCGGACGGGTCGCGGCCACGATGCGCGGCAGGTCTGCGGAGCTGTTCACCGCCTTGCCGTCGAACTTGAGGATGATGTCGCTCTGCTCGATGCCGGACTTGTCCGCCGGGCCGCCCTTCTCGACCGAATTGACCAGGGCCCCCTGGGGCTTCTGGAGCCCAAAGGACTCCGCCAACTCCTTTGTGACCTCCTGGATCACGACGCCGATGCGCCCGCGCGTCACCTTGCCGGTGGTGCGGAGCTGGTTGGCGATGTCCATGGCGACGTCGATGGGGATGGCGAACGACAGCCCCATGAACCCGCCGGTGCGGCTGTAGATCTGCGAGTTGATGCCGACCACCTCGCCTTTCAGGTTGAACAGCGGCCCGCCCGAATTGCCCGGGTTGATCGCCACGTCGGTCTGGATGAACGGGGTGAAGTTCTCCTGCGGCAGCGAGCGGCCCTTGGCGCTCACGATGCCGGCGGTCACCGTGTTGTCGAAACCGAACGGCGATCCGATCGCGAGCACCCATTCGCCGACCTTGAGCTTGTTGGCGTCACCGATGTTCACCTTGGGCAGGTTGACGGCATCGATCTTGATGATCGCCACGTCGGAACGCTTGTCCGCGCCGATCACCTTCGCCGTGAACTCGCGCTTGTCCGTGAGGCGGACCGTGATGTCGTCGCCGGCCTCGACCACGTGCGCATTGGTCATGATGTAGCCGTCCGGGCTGATGATGAAACCGGAGCCGAGGGAACGCGCTTCCTGTTCGCGCGGCTGCCCCGGGGGCCCGTAGCGGCGGAAGAAATCGAAGAAGGGGTCGTCCTCCGGCCCTCCGGGTGCTTGTCCCGGACCCTGCCCCGGCGCTTGTGCTGGCGCCTTGGAAGACGTGGTGCTGATGTTCACGACGGCCGGCCCCTGCTGCTCGACCAGTTCGGTGAAGTCGGGGAGCTCCGCCGCGGTCGCCGGCAGGCAGAGCGTGGCGAACATGAGCAGCGGGAAGAGCGCTTGACGAGTCATCGGAACGTTCCTGATTGGGATAGTTTGCCGCGCGCCTCGGGCGGCGCCGCAGCCGGGCTCATCGGCCCTTGAGTGCGAGCGAGTTGGCGATCTGCATGACCGTCGCGGCAGGCGTCTCGCCGAGCACCGTGATGCGCTGCTCGCCGACCATGCGGGTGAAGATGTTGATGGCGCCGTGTTGCACGAGACCTTCGTTGACCTTCTGCCGGGTCGGCCCGGGTTCGATGAACACCGACACCGCGGCGAGACCGTCGGTCAGCACGATGTGCGTGAGCAACTGGGGGCCTCCCGCCTGTTTCGAGCGGCGCATCTCCAGCACCTTCCGAAAGCCCGGAGGCGGATTGTTCATGACCCATTCGGAATCCGATGGCCGCGCGTCGTTGCTGGAGAACTGCTCCTTGCGCCATTTTTCCTGTTCCACCGGGAACGAGGGCTTCACGTCATCGGCGGTCAGCTTGGCGCCGATGCGCAGCTGGGTGAACGCGAACTGCTCCACTACCTGATGGCGGTCGCCGGTCATGCGTGCCTTGAGCAGCAGACCGGAAGCGATCTCGGCCCAGAACTTGTGGCCGTAGCGCAGGCCGTCCTTAGGCTCCAGCACCAGTGCCTGGGCGTCGAATCCGGCGACCCGCTCCACTTCCGCCTTGCGGATGTCGTAGTAGTCGGTGATGGCGTTGAGTTGTTCCGGCAGCAATCCGGGAAAGGAGCGGCCGGGACCGCGTCGCTCGGAACGCACGGTCTTGGTTTCGGGAAAATAGGACAGCAACTCGTCGTTGCTGCGAATCACTTCGCGCTGCGGACCGTCCAAGGTCATCAGCTTCTCGTGTTCCGAGGTGCCGTTCACCATGTGGACGATCCGGGAGGTCTCGACCATGTCGCCGTGCTGGTAGACGAAGGTGCCCTCGTAGTTGAGCTGCCGGGCCGCGGCCGCGATGCGCTGCAGCCAGGCACGCGCCTCGGATTCCTGCAGGGGATCCGCGCAGGCAACGGTCGCTACCGCCAGGCCGACGGCAAGGCCGCCGAGCCAGCGCCCTGGTACAGCGTTCATCGGGGCATGTCGTGTTCGGGCACGTTCATGTTCACGTAGCCCACGTAGGGCGCAACGCCATGGATCGCCGTGGCCGGCGAGTAGGCGTGGTGGGCGAGGAGATACTCGTGGACGGACGCGTCCGGCCTCGCCATCGGACCGACGCCGTCGACCAGGCTGTCGGGGGTGTTCATGAACGCGAACCAGGCCACGGCCGCGACGCCGGCGACGGACGCCGCCGCCGAGAGGGCGTAGAGCCGCACCTTTCGGGAGGAAATCACCGGCCGCGGCGCCAGCACCGTCGGCTCACTCTCCAGGGCTGCCCGGAACCGGTCCCCGAACGGGGTACCGAGCACGGGTTCTTCCCGAAGGACGTCCCCGATCAGATGATAGGTTTCCCAGCTTCGCATCAGGTCTTCGTCGCCCTTGATGCGCTTCAATTCAGTCACCAGGTCCTCGCCCCCCAGCTCCCCGTCCATCAGCGCCGAAATCCGCTCCATCGTCACCACCTCTTGTCCTTGCTGGTTCCCAACAACGGCCGCAGCCGCTCCGCAATCGTTTCCCGCGCCCGGAAGATCCGGGATCGTACCGTCCCGATCGGGCAATTCATGATCGTGGCGATATCCTCGTACGACAGCCCCTCGATCTCGCGCAGGGTGATCGCCGTGCGCAACTCCTCTGGCAATGCCTGCATGGTTTCGTTCACCGTGCTGGCGATCTGCTTGCTCATCAGCTCCGCCTCGGGGGTGTTCATGTCCCGAAGCTGGTCGCCGTCCTCGAAATTCTCGGCCTCCTCGCTGTCGAACTCCGTGGTGGTCGGCGCCCGCCGGCCCATGGCCACGAGGTAGTTCTTAGCAGTATTGATGCCGATCCGGTACAGCCAGGTGTAGAAGGCGCTGTCCCCCCGGAACGAAGGCAGTGCCCGGTACGCCTTGATGAATGCTTCCTGGGAGACGTCCTCCACCTCCGCCGAATCCCGGATGAACCGCGACAGCAGCCGCCCGAGCTTGCGCTGGTACTTCGCGACCAGCATCTCGAAGGCGCGCTTGTCCCCCCGCTGGGCACGCTCGACCAGCTGCTGATCGATCTCGCGATCACCCATGAACCATATCCCGAACCACTCGCTTGTTTTTAAGCGGCTTCACGCCGACCTGGAAGGGCGGCGAGTATAGCACCCGCCCTGCGGCGGCCCGGGCGTGATCCTGCCCCGGATCACGGGCTAAACGACCGATCGCCGCGGCAGAAGTTCACCGGCCGGAGGGGGTATCCGCATCGGGACCGGCCGCGTCGGGTCGCAACCGCCAGCGCAGGAACACCTTGAGGCGGCGAAACGCCTCCGCCCCGCACGAATCCCGGGTCACCACGACGCCGTACGAGCGCCCCTCGTCACTCACGGCGCGGACCACGACAGCCATCGGCACCACGGTCGCATCGGATCCGAACCGGACTCGGTCCGTCCGTCCGGAGCGCAATGCGATCCTCCCCTCCCCGTTTGCCTCGAACTCGATCAGGACCACCGACGAGGGCAGCCGTCGCAGGGCATCCCGCGCCACGGTGAACGCGCCGAGGGCAAGGATCGAGACGCTCGTCACCAGCGCGAGCCACCCTGGCATTCCCACGGTCCAGGGCACGGCCGCGGCAATGGCATGCGCCACGCCCAGCACGGCTGCGAGCGCCGGGGACGCACTCAAACTCACGGTCACGCGTTCGGTGGCGAACATCACAGCGGTAGGGCCCGCGAAAGGTGCCGATTATAATTTGCACCTTGCCACCAGCCGGACACCGCGCCCATCGACCGTCGGCGCACACGATGAAAGATCTCTGGCAGCGATTTCTCGCCACGCGCAACGCCCGGTTCGACGAGCAGGCACTCGCGATTTTCCCCGTACCTCCAGCCGACTCGAACGCCCGCCTCGCCGACCTCGGCCACATGGGCCTGATCGCCGTGCAAGGGCCCGATGCCACGAGCTTTCTCCAGGGCCAGCTGACGAACGACGTGGCGGCACTCGAGCCCGGTGCATGGCAATGGAGCGGTTACTGCAATGCCAAGGGGCGACTGCTCGGTACCCTGCGTCTGGTTCGCACGGGCGATGGCTTCCTCGCCGAAACGCCCCTCAGCATCGCCGCGGATCTCGTCGACCGGCTGCGCAAGTTCGTGCTGCGCGCAAAGGTCTCCTTCGCCACGCGGGCTGACGCGACGTCCGGCATCGGCCTCGGCGGACCGGAAATGAACAAGATACTGACGGACTGGCTTGGCCACCCGCCTCCCACGGCCGGCCACGCCGAATCGCTCGAAGGCGGCATCCTGATCGGCGCGCGCCCGGACCGCTGGCATCTTTACCTCGATACCGATCGCGCCATCGCCGCGTGGGAACGCCTCTCGACCCGGGCCACCCCGATCACGACCCGGGCCTGGGCCCGCCTCGATCTCGACGACGGCATTCCGTGGATCGTGCCGGAAACGCAGGCGCTGTTCGTGCCCCAGATGGTCGATTTCGAACTGCTCGGCGGCGTCAGCTTCACCAAGGGCTGCTATCCCGGACAGGAAATCGTCGCGCGCTCGCAGTATCTCGGCGCCGTCAAACGGCGGCTGCACCTCGCGCGCACCACCATGGAGATCGAACCCGGCGCACCGCTCGCGAGCCCGGCGTTGCCCGGCCAGACCGTCGGCAACGTCGTGTCCTCCGCCCCAGCCGCGGACGCTTCATTCCATACCCTGGCGGTGATCGACGTGGAATCGGCAGCCGGCGCAATCGCGCAGTCCAGTGGAGGCGCACCGCTCGAAGACCTCAAGCGCGTCCATACGCCGCCCTAGGATGAAACCTCCCCCACGCTCACTTTGTTCGCTGGTCCACGGTCGGGCCTGCAGGCCCGACCGCTTCGTCAGGCATGCGACAGTCCGCAGGGACTGTCGCATGTGCGGACTTAGCCCCTCCGGGGCGTGTCAGTGCCTTGGGGCGGGCCGGCGCCACTAGACATGGCGCACCATTTCTACGTCTACTACCGGGTGCAGCCGGGTGCAGTCGACGCTGCGCGCGAATGCGTAGCTCGTCTTCAGGCCAGCCTCGAAGGCCGGACCGGCATTCGAGGCCGTACGCTCTCCCGTTGCGACGAACCGGACCTGTGGATGGAGATCTACGAGCACATCGTCGATCGTGCCGCCTTCGAGACAGCTCTGCACGACGCCGAGGGCGCCGCGGACCTGGCCTTGCATCTGGTGCCCGGATCCGCACGCAAGGTCGAATGCTTTCGCGATTGACCTCCACGCCATGTGCCTGATCCTGCTCGCGCTCGGGGTGCACCTCCGCTATCCGTTCGTGCTCGCCGCGAACCGCGACGAGTTCTTCCGCCGTCCCACGGCCGGAGCCCAACACTGGAGCGACGCACCCGAAGTCCTGGGCGGCCGTGATCTGGAACAGGGCGGAACCTGGCTCGCCGTGGCCCGGCGCGGCGTCCTCGGAGCCGTCACCAACTATCGCGATCCGGCCAATCGAATTACTGCCCCGCGATCACGCGGACACCTGGTGAGCGAGTTCGTGCGCGGCGACGCGACCGCGCATGAGCATGTGGCCGGCGCGGTGGCGCGCGGTAGCGAATACGACGGCTTCAATCTCCTGGCGGCCGACGCAGCGGGTGTCTGGTACGGATCGAATCGTGGCGCGATCGTCCGCAAGCTCGATCGCGGGATCCACGGCCTCAGCAATCACCTTCTCGACACGCCCTGGCCGAAGGTCCGCAAGGCGAAGGCCGCGATGACCGACGCGCTCGCGGCAGGTGGCTCCGCACTCGAAACCTCATTGCTCGACCTGCTGGCCGACGACCGCTCGGCGCCGGATGACGAACTGCCCTCCACCGGCGTCAGCCTCGAATGGGAGCGCCGACTGTCGCCCATCTTCATCCGTGCCGACGACTACGGCACCCGCGCCTCCACGGTGGTCCTGGTCGATGACCGCGGCAAAGGCCGTCTCTTCGAACGCAGCTTCGATTCTGCAGGCGGCGCCCCGGTGGATCGTACGCACGACTTCGAGCTTGCCACGCCGATCGCCGTCACGCCGTGAACCGCAGCACCATCGCCCGGTGTTCGATCCCCGCGTCGAGAAAGATCCCGCCTTCGACCTCGAAGCCGAAACGGCGATAGAACGGCAGCGCCTGCACCTGGGCATTCAACAGGACGCGCTCGTGTCGCCGCGTGCGCGCAGCTTCGATCATCGCGGTCAGCAACGCGCCACCGACTCCACGACCGCGCCACGCGCGCAGCACCGCCATGCGTCCGATGTGGCCGTCCGGCAGCAACCGCGCGGTCCCGATCGGCACACCCTTCTCGGATACCGCCAGTGCATGCAGGCTCGGCGCATCGTCGGCATCCCACTCGAGTGCCTCCGGCACGCTCTGCTCCTCGATGAACACCGCCCGGCGGACTGCGGCGAGCGGTTCGTGCGCGTCGCGCCACGCCACGAGGTGAACGCTGAATCCGGCGTCGGGTCGTGACATGGGCGGCGATTATAATCGGCGCCCCTTCCGGCTCCTCGAATCCATGCCTTCGCTCTGGAACGATCGGGACGCTCCGGCCCCTGCCGACGCGCTCGAATTGCGTGCCTACACCTCGAGGCTGCTTGGCACCGATCCGGACCTCGTGCTCCTCGGTGGCGGCAACACGTCGCTCAAGGCGGCCTGGCGACAGGCGGACGGAACGGAAATCGAATGCCTGTACGTGAAGGGCAGCGGCGCCGATCTCGCGCACGTGGGGACAGCGGACTTCACGCCGCTCGCGCTGATCCCGGCGCGTGGGCTGCTCGAGATCGACACGCTCGACACCGACGCGATGATGGCCGCGCTCGCGCCACTCAAGCTGCGGGTCGATGCGCCGAAGCCCTCCATCGAAACGCTGCTGCACGCGAGCGTGCCGTTCACCCACGTGGAACACACGCACGCCGACAACGTGCTGGCGCTCGTCAATACCGAATCCGGACGAAGGATTGCCGCGGAAGTGTTCGGCGAGCTCGCGCCGCTGGTCCCGTTCCACCATTCGGGTTTCGAGCTGGCGAAAGCCTGCGCGGACACCTTCCGCCGCGAGCGTACCGATCGCACCATCGGGCTGATTCTGGAGTTCCACGGCGCTGTCGCTTTCGCCGACGATGCGCGTACCGCCTACGAGAACATGCTCGCGCTCGCCGCTCGCGCGGAGACCTACCTCCGGTCGCGAGGCGCCTGGGAACTGCCGACGGCCCGGCCTCAGCCGCGGTCCGCGGCTTCCGCGCTTGCGCTCGCCCGTCTGCGCCGCGATCTAAGCGCCGCGGCAGGCTATCCGATGGTGCTGGCCGTGGATGCCGACCCTGAAGTCATGGGGTTCGTGAATCGGCCCAATCTCGCGCAGATCGCATTGCAGGGTCCGCCGACACCGCAGCACGCGGTGTTCACCAAGCGGCTGCCTTTGCTCGGACCGGACGTACATCGCTACGCCGACCACTATCGCACCTATCTCTCGCAGTTCGCGCCGCCCGACGCTGCACGCGATGCGCTGCCTGACCCTGCACCGCGCATCATTCTGGATCCGGCTTTCGGTCTCGTCGCCGCCAGCGTCGACGCGCACCACGCTCGCATGACTGCCGAAGTCTTTCGCCACGACATCCGGATCGTGTCGCGTGCAACGGCCCACGATCGCTACGTAGCGTTGCCGCCCGAAGCGATTCTCCTGGCCGAGATCCACTACGGTGGCTTCGATCGTGCCTTGCGCGCCCAGGCTGCCACGCGCCTGCCCGGGCTCGGAATCGTCGTGCTGGCCGTCGACGCCACGCGTATGCAGATCGAGACGTTGATGGCTGAAGGAGCCGCGGTCATCGTCGCCGGTAGTGGGGACCGCGTTCGCGATGACCCTGCCCTGTGCAGGATCGATGACCAAGGCGACGTCGACGCCTTGCTGAAGGCCGCGTACGCGTTCGGCGGCATCGATCGCGTCATCGGAAGCGGCCGAAAGCTGGCCGCTGCGGCGTTCGTGGATGAACTGATGGCGTTGTCGCCGGTGAACCCATGACTGCCACGTTCCATACGCTGCGCTGGGCCGAGCCGGATCACCTGCACATCCTCGACCAGCGCCGCTTGCCCAGCGCGGTCGAATATCTCGAGTTGCGGGATGCCGGTGCCGTTTCCGTGGCGATCCGCGATCTGGCGATCCGCGGTGCGCCCGCCATCGGCTGCGCTGCTGCCTACGGCGTTGCAGTCGAAGCACACCGCTTGCGAAATGCGCGACCCGACGCCTTCATCGACGGTCTGTCGCGAGCCTTCGAGCGCCTCGCCGCCAGCCGGCCGACGGCTGTGAATCTTTTCTGGGCGCTGGATCGGATGCGTACCGCGTGGACCGCATCGGGAACGAGCGATCCGACCGCCATCGCAAAGCGGCTGCTGCATGAAGCGCATGCCATCTTCGAAGCCGATCTCGCGGCGAATCGTCGCATGGGCGATCTCGGCGCCGCGCTCGTGCCCGATGGGGCCCGCATCCTCACGCATTGCAACGCGGGCGCGCTGGCGACCTCCGGGCATGGCACCGCGCTCGGCGTGATCCGTTCGGCGGTAGCCGCCGGTAAACGGGTCAGCGTCTACGCCGACGAAACACGGCCGGTGCTGCAGGGCGCACGCCTCACCGCATGGGAACTGCAGCAGGATGGCATCCCGGTGACCCTCCTGCCCGATGTGGCGGCCGGACATCTGATGGCGCGCGGTGGCGTCGATCTAGTGATCGTCGGTGCGGACCGCGTAGCAGCCAACGGCGACGTGGCGAACAAGATCGGCACCTTCCCCGTCGCGGTACTCGCCGCGCGGTTCAAGCTTCCGTTTTACGTGGCATGTCCGCTGTCCACGCTCGACCTGTCGATCGAAAGCGGTGCTTCGATCCCCATCGAGGAACGCAGCCGCGAGGAGGTCGCCGGCTACGGCACGGAAACGTGGGCACCGGCAGGCGTGCCGACGTTCAATCCTGCGTTCGACGTGACGCCGGCAGAGCTGGTGACCGCGCTGATCACCGAAGCCGGCGTGGTACACCGGCCCGATCGCGCGTCGCTGCGGGCGCTTCTGGGGAAGGCTTAGCCCCCATCCCGACCTTCCCCCAACGCCGTTGGGGGAAGGCGAGTACACCATCGTCCCCAATTGAAGGTGGGGAAACTTGAGGTGGCGGGCCGTACGCCCCTTCCCCCAACTACGTTGGGGGAAGGTTGGGATGGGGGCCTGGGTAGAGAGGCCTAGATCGTCGCCCCGCCGCTCACTTCGATCACCGCACCATTGATGTAACTCGCTTCGTCGGATGCGAGGAAGGCATAGGTGTTGGCGATGTCCTCGGGTTTGCCGAGCCGTCCCATCGGCACGCGCTCGCGCATGGTCTCGAGCACCTTCTCGGGAATCGAGCTGATGATCGAGGTTTCCACGAAGCCAGGACACACGGCATTCGCGCGGATGCCCTTGCGCCCCAGTTCGCGCGCCCAGGTCTTCACCATGCCGATTACCCCGAACTTGCTCGCGGCGTAGTTGGTCTGGCCGAAGTTGCCGAAGATGCCCACGATCGAGGATGCATTCAGGATCACGCCCGAGGCCTGTTCGATCATGATGTCCACCACCGCACGCGTGCAGTTGTAGGTGCCCTTCAGGTTGACGTCGATCACCTTGTCGAAGGCGGCGTCGGACATCTTCTTCAACTGGGCATCCATGATGATGCCCGCGTTATTGACCAGCACGTCGATCCGGCCGTGCTTCACCATGATCGCCTGCACCATCGCGTCGATGGTGGCGCGCTTGGTCACGTCGACGATGAATCCCATGGCATCGAAGCCCTCGGCGCGGATCGCGCCCACGGCTTCGTCGATCGACGGCTGATCCATGTCGCAGACCGCGACGATGGCGCCTTCGCGCGCGAACTTGAGTGCCGTGGCGCGGCCGATACCCCGCCCGCCACCGGTGATGATGGAGACCTTGCCCTTCAGTCGCATGAGATCCTCGGTAAACCTGTTGTTTTAGGGAGATTCCAGCCCGCCGCGCACTCTAGTCGATCCTCGCGCGACGCACAATCCAGGCCGCCAGAACCGATGAAACGCTTGGCCGATCAGAAGGTTGCCCTACTCCAGGCGATCCATGCGATGCAGCATCCGAAGCCGACTGAACTCACCCGGCCGCGCGCCGGCGGGACTGGAAGAACCGCCTGAGCAGCTCCCCGCATTCATCCGCCATGACGCCCCGCTCGACCACTGTGTGGTGATTGAGCCGCGGCTCGGCGAACAGGTCGATCGCACTGCCGCACGCGCCGGTCTTCGGATCGGGCGCGCCGTACACGACCCGCGCGATGCGCGAATGCATGATCGCCCCGGCGCACATCGCGCACGGCTCGAGGGTCACGTACAGGGTCGCGCCGACGAGTCGGTAGTTCTCCACATGATTCGCCGCATCCCGCAACGCGCGGATCTCGGCGTGGGCGGTCGGATCGTGGAGCGAGATCGGCGCGTTGTGGCCGCGACCGATCACTTCCCCATCCAGTACGATCAAGGCCCCCACCGGGACCTCGCCGGCGGCCTCCGCGAGCGCGGCGAGCGCCATGGCCTGGCGCATGAAGGGGATGTCTTCCGTCGACAATGGTCAGGCGTGCAGCGGCCAGCGCGCGAGCACGTGATAAATGCTCTGGTCGAGCAGGCTGTGCACCAGTGCGAATTCCCGGGCGGTCCATGCAATCGTCTCGACCGCCTCCTCGGCAACGAGTTCATCGTCGTACAGCATCGTCACGTGCGGCGTCTTGCCCGTGGTCACTCGGCGCTTGAACCCTGCTTTCCTCATTGCAGTCGCAAGAGCGTCCTGAAGCTCCTTGAATTCCAGCACGCCTTTGCGACCAACGAGGACGAACGGGTTCCCACGCGGCCCCTTGAAACTCGTTGCGCGGTCGAAGATCAGTTCGAACGCTGGCATCGAAACGGTCGACGCCGCTTCCAATGCCATGGCGACGAAATGCTGCGGCAGCGCCACGAATTCGCCGACCTGATGCAGCGATGCATGCAGGCGCTCCTTCCCGATCAGTTTTCCCGTCAATCCGTGTCGATCGCGCAGATCTGCTGCGAGCCTGTAGATGCACTCGGCAGCAGCCGCGTCCGGCATGACCGCGAAGAACAGGTTGTGCTCCGCCTTGGGGGCTTCCAGTCCGGGGAGTAGAAGCTGGTCGTGCATGTCCATGGGCATAGTGGCCGATCGATCTACTGCGCCAAAACCGGCGGCTCGACATAGCTCCCCGGTCGCTGCCTCCGGATGAGCAGGTTGCGGACCTCCCACTGCTCGCCGGGCTCCAGCGATCGCAGATACTGCACGTCGCCGCCGCTTTGCACGGCGAGCGGCACGCCGTTCTCGAACAGCAGTCGATTGCCGGCGAGCCGGGCAACCTTCTCTCCCGGTGTCAGGATGCCGGCCAGGTTCAGCGGGTCGGCGGCGGAGATGCAGACGCGGTCTATTCCCTCGGCCTTGGCGATCTTGCGCAGCGCCGTTGCGGCTTCCGGCAACGCGAACTGCTCGCCGGCGAAACCGTTGACGAAACGCCCGCCCCGCACCTCACCCCTCGCTTCGAGTCGGCGATAGACGTAGTGCAGGTCCCGCCACGGCGGCAGCCCGCTTTCGCGTTCCAGCAACTTGCGGAACACCACGCCGTAGCGGCGCAACAGCACGCGCGCGATGTGTTCCACATGCGGGTCGGCCAACGCGCCGGAGGCCGCCACTGGTGCACGCACCTTGCGCGTGAGCGACCAGCGGCCGGCTTCGTCGATGGTGGCGTACGTATTCGGCCTGCGATATCGCTGCCGTCGACGCTTCTCGGCCGGCATCACCAGTCCGCGCAACCCGGCGAAGGAATCGCAGGTGACGAGGCCCTGCGCCACCAGCTCAGCGAGCGCCAGTTCGACCTCTGTGCCGAGCAGGCTTGCGTCGTGCTGGAGGTCGGTGAAAAAGCTGGCACCGTGAGTGCGCAGCGCTTCCATCACCTTGCGCGCCTTGCCGGAGAGGGAGGGTTCCTCCGCCGCGGCTTCCGCCTGCTGCCAGTGTGCCAGTGTTTCGCGCTCACACAGAAGGATCGGTGTCCCGCGGATCGGGCCGGACTTGCGCCCCGCCGCTTCGCCACTTTCCCAGGGTCGCCACCAGACCACGCGGCCGGCGGCGCAGAGCTTGTCCAGCATGGACGGCTCGTAATCCTTGATGCGTGCGGCCAGCAGTTCTTCTTCCCATGCAGCGGCCGGCCCCGCGAACCCTTCGAGCTGGCGCAGCACGGCCACCAGGCCAGCCTCGCCTTCGCGCCGTTCATCACTACCGGGCAGTTCGGGAGAATCGCCAAGCTGATGCCAGCGGAACAGGAAGCGCAGGAACTGAGCGGGCGGCACGGGCTGGATGTCGGCGCGCAGCCGGTCGCGCGTGCGACGGTGAATGCGTGCCAGCAGACGCCGATCGCACCATTCCTCGTTTCCTGCGGCACTTGCTGCAGGCGTGAAGGTGCCGCGCATCACGGCGCCTTCGGCTTCCAGCGCCAGCAGGCCTGGCAGCACGGCGCCGGCGTTCCATCCCAGTGGGGTGGCGAGCATCGCAGCGGAAACCGGTCCGAGCAGTTCCAGCCGGCCCCTCAGGATCTCGCGCAGCGCGTCTTCGGCCGTGGGCCGCTGCTGGATGACCGCCTCGATGGGCGGCGAGCGTTCCGCATCGGGAAACAGCACCTGGAACTCGTGCAACCGTTCGGCGGCGACATACACACCTTCACCTGCTCCAACCTGCAATCGGGTGATGCGGCGTTGCTGTGCGAGCGAAGCGACGAAGTCTGGAAACACCACCTCCGCTGTGGTCAGGAACCCATGGACGACCAGCGCATCGTGCAGTTCGTCGGCGCTGCCGATCGCCGGCGAGACCTCCTCGCACACCTGCACGATGGCCTCTGGATCGAGCCGGCTGATCTTCCCGGCCGTCTCCAGATCCATCAACGGTTGCGTGCTCACCGCCCGGGTGCGCCGCTCCTCGGCCGCGCCATCGTCCAGGAAGGCATAGGGTCTCGCGTTGAGAATGGCATTCGACAGCGGAGAAGGAGACGCCAGGTCACGAGTCACGATCTCCACCTCCGCGCTTTCAATGCGCGTCAGCAGCCGCACAAAACCGTCCACGTCCATGGTCTCGTGCAGACAATCCTTCAGGGTCTGCGCGACCAGCGGGTGATCGGGAATCTCGCGCTCGCCCACGAGGTTCTCGGCGCAGGCCACCTGGTCGGGGAACACGACCGTGAGAAGATCCTGTGCGTCGGAACGCTGGAACTGGGGCGGCGTCTTGCGCCCGCCATTCATGCGCCGAACGGCCAATGCCGCCGTGGCATTCCAGCGCCAGCGCGTCGCGAACATGGGCGCGTCGAGCAGCGCCTGCACCAGGATGTCGCGCGCGGTCGGGGACTTCAGATAGTGACGTACTTCCTCCAGCGGGAAGCTGTGCGTCGGCCCCAGGGACAGCACGATGCTGTCATCCAGCGCACTGGCCTGCAACTCGAAGTTGAACTTGCGGCAGAACCGCTTGCGCAGTGCCAGGCCCCAGGCCTTGTTCACGCGAGCACCGTAAGGCGAATGAATCACCAGGTGCGTATCGCCCACTTCGTCGAAGAAACGCTCGAACACGATGCGCCGCTTGCTCGGCAGCACGCCCAACGCAACCCTGGAAGCGCTCAGGTACTGGGTGAGCTGCCGCACGGCGGCCGGGGGCAAGCGCAGGTCGTCGAGAAGCCAGCTCGCGCAGGCCTCGACGCTCTCCGCGAGCCGGGCATCGGCTGTCTCGCTGAGGTGCGACACAGCATCGCAGAGCTCGTCGGTCCGAGCCAGGCCCTCACCGAACCAGAACGGCATCGACGGCGGCTGCCCCTTGGCGTCTTCCACCAGCACCTTCCCGGTCTCGATCTTCGCGATGCGATACGAAACGTTGCCGAGCTGGAAGATGTCGCCGGGAATGCTCTCGAACGCGAAGTCCTCGTTGAGCGTTCCGACGCGGTGCTCTTCGGGCAGCAGCACCACGTCGTAGTCGAACTGATCCGGGATCACGCCGGCATTGGTGACCGCCGTGAGTTTCGCGCCCCGCCGGGCACGCATCACCCGGTTGACCGCGTCGTAGTGTAGCCACGCGCCACGACGGCCCCGCTGGGTGCTGTAGCCCTCAGCCAGCATCTGCACCACCTGTTCGAAATCGTGCAGCGTGAGGTCGCGATACGGCTCGGCGACCCGGAACCGGTCGTACAACGCCTCCACGCCCCATTCGCGGCATGCCGTTTCCGCCACGATCTGCTGTGCCAGGACATCCAGCGGCTTTTGCGGCACGCGGATGCGGTCCAGTTCGCCGTGTTCCACGGAATTCAGCAGGGCAGCGCATTCCAGGAGATCGTCCAGCGACAGCGGGAACAAACGTCCCTTGGGAATGGCGCGCACCGCATGGCCTGCCCGCCCGACACGCTGCAGGAAGGCGTTGATCGCACGCGGCGAACCGAGCTGGCAGACGAGATCGATGTCGCCGATGTCGATGCCCAGCTCGAGCGAACTCGTGGCCACCAGCGCCTTGAGGTCACCGGCCTTGAGCCGCTGTTCGGCCTTGAGCCGATGCTCCCGCGCGAGACTGCCGTGGTGCGCCGTGACGTGCTCCTCGCCGAGCCGCTCGGCCAGGTGGCGCGCGACGCGTTCGGCGCTGCGGCGCTGGTTGACGAAGATGAGCGTGGTGCGATGCTCGCGGATCAGCTCTGCCAACCGGTCGTAGACCTCGCCCCAGATTTCGTTGGCCATCACCGCGCTGAGCGGCGAACGCGGCATTTCGAGGGCGAGATCGCGTTCGCGCACATGGCCGGTATCGATGACCGCCACCTCCACGTCGCGCTGCCCGACGAGGAAGCGCGCCATTGCGTCCAGCGGCTTCACCGTGGCCGAAAGCCCGATGCGCACCGGTTCCGTTTCGCACAGCGCCTCCAACCTTTCCAGCGAAAGCAGCAGATGGGCGCCGCGCTTGCTGCCGGCCACCGCGTGCAGCTCGTCGACGATGACGCTCTTCACCGACTTGAGCATCGCGCGGCCGGAATCCGACGTCAGCAGGATGTAGAGCGATTCAGGCGTGGTCACCAGGATGTGCGGCGGCGACTTGCGCATGCGCACGCGCTCCGCCTCCGGCGTGTCGCCGGTGCGTACTGCATCCGTGATCCCGACGTCCGGCAGACCCATCGCGACCAGCCCGGCGCGGATGCCGGCCAACGGCTCCTGCAGATTCTTGCGAATGTCGTTCGACAGCGCCTTGAGCGGCGACACGTACAGGACCTGGACTCCGTCGGGGAGCTCCTGTGACAGGCCCTGCACCACCAGCTCGTTGATCGCGGACAGGAAGGCGGCGAGCGTCTTGCCGGAACCCGTGGGCGCGGCGATCAGGGAATGGCGGCGCAACGTCGTGGCCGCCCAGGCGCGAGACTGCACTTCCGTCGGTTGGCCGAAGCGTTCGCGCAGCCAGCCGGAGACGGCCGGATGGAACGGGATGGAAATCTGAGGCGTCATGGGCTCAATTGTGGCGCATTCCGGGCGTCGTGATCCTGATCTGCCGAGATGCATTTCCCCAGGTAGCCGGCGCCGCCCACCCGCAAATCTACCGGTCTAAGCGAATCGAGCCCGCTCCCTGTAGACTTGCCGGCAAAACATAAGGGGTGTCCTGCCCGGGCCGTCTCCAGCCGACGGCCGGCGAGCGTGGTCGCTCCAACCGGAGGAGAAGACCGCTCGTGCGTCCCACAGATGTGGACGACCCCGACTATTTCCACAAGGTCGTCGATTGCCAATGGGCGTGCCCCGCCCATACCCCCGTTCCCGAGTACATCCGCCTGATCGCGCAGGGTCGTTACGACGATGCCTACATGGTCAACTGGGTGTCCAACGTGTTCCCCGGCGTACTGGGCCGCACCTGCGACCGGCCCTGCGAACCAGCCTGTCGACGCGGGCGGGTCGAAGAGGAAAACACCGCCAAGCCGGAACCGGTCGCCATCTGCCGGCTCAAGCGGGTGGCAGCGGACTTCAAGAGCGAAGATGTCCGCGCCCGAATGCAGCGCGCCGCCGCGAAGAACGGCAAGCGCGTGGCCTGCGTCGGAGCGGGCCCCGCCTCCCTCACCGTGGCGCGCGACCTGGCCACGCAGGGCTACTCCGTCACGGTGTTCGACGGCGAGCGCAAGGCCGGCGGCTTCATCCGCACACAGATCCCGCGCTTCCGCCTGCCCGAGAGCGTGATCGACGAGGAGTGCAACTACGTTCTCAACCTCGGGGTCGAGTTTCACGGTGACCAGCGCGTAGCCTCCATGACCGCGCTGCTGGCCGAGCCCTGGGATGCCGTGTTCGTCGGCTGCGGAGCGCCGCGCGGCCGCGACCTCGACCTTCCCGGTCGCAGAGAAGCAGCCGGGGACATCCACATCGGAATCGACTGGCTGGCGTCCGTCTCCTTCGGTCATGTGACCAGCGTCAGGAAGCGCGTGATCGTGCTCGGCGGTGGCAACACCGCCATGGACTGCTGCCGTTCGGCACGCCGCCTGGGTGCCGACGAGGTCAAGGTGGTCGTGCGCTCGGGGTACGAGGAAATGAAGGCCTCGCCGTGGGAGAAGGAGGATGCGATGCACGAGGGCATCCCCATCATCAACTATCACGTGCCCAAGGCCTTCGTGCGCGAGGGCGGCACCCTGGTGGGCATGCGCTTCGAAATCGTGAAGGCGGTCTACGACGCCAAGGGGCGCCGGTCGCTGGTGCCCACCGGCGAACCCGAAGTGACCCTCGCCTGCGACGAAGTGCTGATCGCCGTCGGCCAGGAGAACAGCTTCCCGTGGATCGAACGCGACTGTGGCGTCGAGTTCGACGAGCACGGCATGCCGCGCCTCGACGCGAAGACCTTCCAGTCCACCGTGCCCAAGGTGTTCTTCGGCGGCGATGCGGCTTTCGGACCGAAGAACATCATCACCGCCGTGGCCCACGGCCACGAGGCGGCCGTGTCGATCGACCGCTTCCTGCACGGCGAGCCGATCATGAAGCGCCCGCCGCCGCACCTGAATCTGGTTTCGCAAAAGATGGGCATCCACGAGTGGAGCTACCACAACGCGGTGTCTAACGATCTCCGCTCCAAGGTGCCCTGGGCGTCGGCCCAGAAGGCGTTGCAGAGCATCAAGGTCGAGGTGGAACTCGGTTTCGACCTCGCCACGGGGCTCAAGGAAGCCGAGCGCTGCCTGAACTGCGACGTGCAGACGGTGTTCACCGAGAAACAGTGCATCGAGTGCGACGCCTGCGTGGACATCTGTCCGATGGACTGCATCACCTTCACGGCAGACGGCGACGAAGCCGATCTGCGCGCGCGGCTGAAGGCGCCGGCGTCCAACACCGACCAGGCGCTCTATGTAAGCGGCCCTCTCAAGACCCTGCGGGTGATGGTGAAGGACGAGGACGTCTGCCTGCACTGCGGCCTGTGCGCCGAGCGCTGTCCCACCGGTGCCTGGGACATGCAGAAGTTCCTGCTGCAAACCACCATGGCGGGCCCCGCCTGTCGCGACGGCAAGCCCGGTACGACTCGCGTGGCGAGCTTGGCATGAAGCGGCTCGAAGCGGTCAACGACTTCGTCGTCAAGTTCGCCAACGTCAACGGGTCGGGCTCGGCCTCCGCGAACGAGCTGTTCGCCAAGGCGATCCTGCGCATGGGCGTGCCGGTGAGCCCGCGCAACATCTTCCCCAGCAACATCCAGGGCCTGCCCACGTGGTACGAGGTGCGGGTCAGCGAGCGCGGGTGGCTCGGCCGGCGCGGCGGCATCGACATGATGGTGGCGATGAACCCGCAGACCTGGGAGCAGGACGTGGCCGAGATCGAACCCGGCGGCTACCTGTTCTACGACAGCACCAAGCCGTTGCCTCCCTCGGCGTTTCGCGACGATATCGCCGTGATCGGCATGCCGGTCACGGCGATCTGCAACGCCACCTACGACGATTCGCGCCAGCGCCAGCTGTTCAAGAACATCATGGTGCTCGGCGCCCTGTCGGTCCTGCTGGACGTCGACGCCGCGGTCATCGAGAGCCTGTTCAGCGAACAGTACCGCGGCAAGGAGCGCCTGCTCGAATCCAACGTGCGCGCGCTGCACGCGGGCTGCAGCTTTGCGCGCGACCACCTCATGCCTCCCCAATCTCCGGAGGTGGGACTGCACGTGAAGGCCGCCGACAAGATCGGCAACCGCATCTTCGTCGAAGGCAACGCCGCCACCGCGCTCGGTTGCGTCTACGGCGGCGCCACGGTCTGTGCGTGGTATCCGATCACGCCCTCTTCGTCCGTGGCCGAAGCCTTCGACAAGTACTGTCGCAAGTTCCGGGTCGATGCCGAGACCGGCGAGCACAAGTTCGCGATCGTGCAGGCGGAAGACGAGATCGCGTCGATCGGCATCGTCACCGGCGCCGGCTGGAACGGAGCGCGCGCCTTCACCTGCACTTCCGGACCCGGCATCTCGTTGATGACCGAGTTCATCGGCCTCGCCTACTTCGCCGAGATCCCGATGACCATCATCGACGTGCAGCGCGGCGGTCCGTCCACGGGCATGCCCACCCGCACGCAGCAGGCCGACCTGCTGGCAAGCGCGTACGCCTCGCACGGCGACACGAAGCACGTGATGCTGTTGCCGCAGGATCCAGCCGAATGCTTCGAACACGCCGCCGCCGCGCTCGACCTCGCGGACCGACTGCAGACGCCGGTGTTCGTGATGAGCGATCTCGACATCGGCATGAACCAGCGCCTCTGCGAACCGCTGCAGTGGGACGACGATCGCCGGTACGACCGCGGCAAGGTGATGAGCGCCGCCGAACTCGAGGCGGGGAAGGACTTCGGCCGCTACAAGGACGTCGACGGCGACGGCATTCCCTGGCGCACCCTGCCGGGCACGCACCCGACGCTCGGCTCGTATTTCACGCGCGGCACCACGCGGGATGCGTATGCCCGCTATTCGGAGTCCGGCGCGGACTACACGTACAACGTGCAGCGCCTGCTCCGGAAATTCGCCACCGCGGCCGATCTGGTCCCGCAACCGGTGATGCGCGATGCCGCCAGGAGCACCCGGCTGGGTGCCATCTATTTCGGCTCGACGTCGCCGGCGATGGACGAGGCGCTCGAGGCGCTGGCCGAAGCCGGCATCCATCTCGACGCGATGCGGCTGCGGGCCTTCCCGTTCCCGGACGCCGTCAGGGATTTCATCGGCGCGCACGATCAGGTGTTCGTCGTGGAGCAGAACCGCGACGCCCAGATGCGCGCGCTGCTGATCAATGAACTCGAAGTCGATCCGGCGCGGCTGACCAGGGTCCTGCACTTCGACGGAACGCCCATCACCGCACGGTTCATCGCCAACGCCATCACGAAGCATGTGCACGCCGCCGCCGTGGCACCGCGGCGCGAGAGGATCGCATGACCTACATCACCCGACCGAAGCTGCATCACCCGACATTGGTCCGCAACAAGGTCGGTTACACGCGGCGCGACTACGAAGGCAAGATCAGCACGTTGTGCGCGGGCTGCGGCCACGATTCGATCTCCGCCGCGATCGTCCAGGCCTGCTGGGAGCTCGACATCGAGCCGCACCGCGTAGCCAAGATGTCGGGCATCGGCTGCTCCAGCAAGACCCCTGACTATTTTCTCGGAGCGAGCCACGGCTTCAACACCGTGCACGGCCGCATGCCCAGCGTGCTGACCGGCGCCAACCTCGCCAACCGCGACCTGCTGTACCTCGGGGTGTCCGGTGACGGCGATTCGGCATCCATCGGGCTCGGACAGTTCGCGCATGCGATGCGACGCGGCGTGCGCATGGTGTACATCGTCGAGAACAACGGCGTCTACGGTCTGACGAAGGGGCAGTTCTCGGCCACCGCCGACCGCGGCTCGAAGAGCAAGAAGGGGGTCGTCAACCCCGATACGCCGGTGGACCTGATCGGTATCGCGCTGCAGCTCGGCGCCACCTACGTGGCGCGCGGCTTTTCGGGGGACAAGGAACAGCTGGTGCCGCTGATCAAGGGTGCAATCGGCCATGGCGGCGCCGCCTTCATCGACGTGATCAGCCCCTGCGTCGCGTTCAACAACCATGCCGGCAGCACACGGAGCTACGACTACGTGCGCGAGCACAACGATGCGGTGAGCCGCATCGACTTCATCGATCTTGCCGACGAAATCACGGCCGAACCGGCTGCCGGGGAAGTGATCACGGTGCCGCAACACGATGGCACCCTGATGCGCCTGCGCAAACTGCACGCCGCCTATGACCCGACAGATCGCGTCCACGCCATGAACCACGTGCAAGCCCATCAGGTGCTGGGGGAGATCGTCACCGGCCTGTTGTACGTCGATCCGGAAGCGGCCGACCTGCACCATGGGCTCAACACCGTATCGCGGCCGCTGAATGCGCTCGCGGAGGCCGATCTGTGCCCTGGTACCGTGGCGCTGGCGAAGCTCAACGCATCCCTGCGTTGAAGGCGTCGCAGGCCGCCCCTGCAGCCGGAGTTTCCCGACCTGGTCGTCGAGTGCCCAACGCGTTTCTCGCCAGGATGCCGGCCTGCCGAATGAAGTCCCCCGCACGCCACGCGGTGGCGACCCGGCCACACTCGTGAGACTCTGAACGCATGACACCGATCACCGGGCGAACCCGCTTCATGGCCATCCTGGCCGACCCGATCCACCATGTCATGACTCCCCCGCTCATCAACGCCTTGCGCCACTCGCGCGGGGAAGATGCAGTGATGATTCCCATGCACGTGCGCGCCGAAGCGCTCGCGCAAGTGGTCCAGGGGCTGCGGGGAATCGAGAGCTTCGACGGCTTCATCGCCACGGTACCCCACAAGACGGCGATGCCGGCGCTGTGCGACATCCTCACGGCCGAGGCCGCGCAGGTGGGTGCGGTCAATGTCGTGCGCCGCATGCCGGACGGGCGGCTGGTGGGCGGATTGCTCGACGGCACCGGGTTCGTGGCCGGGCTGCGCGAACACGGTATCGAGCCGGCCGGGCTGCGCGTCTATCTCGCAGGCGCCGGCGGCGCGGCCAGCGCCATTGCCTTCGCACTTGCGGCTGCCGGCGCGAAGTCGCTCACCATCGCCAACCGCAATGGCGGACGGGCTCGGGAATTGATCGGACGCCTTGCGCGCGTGCACCCGGCACTGGATCTCGCGCCTGGCGGTCCCGACCCCACCGGGCACGACCTGGTGGTCAACGGCACCTCGCTCGGGCTGCGCCCGGACGACCCGCTGCCGCTGGATGCCTCACGCCTGCGCCCGTCGCAGATCGTGGCGGAGATCATCATGCAGCCGCCCGAGACGGCACTGATGGTGGCGGCGCGTGCGCACGGCTGTCGTGTTCATCCCGGTCTCCCGATGCTCACCAGCCAGATCGCGCTGATGGCAGCGTTCATGCGCGGCGATGCACCCGGGGCGGACGGTCGGCTGTCCTGAGGACCGCCCCGAGGATATTCGGACATGCAGACCTACGACTACGTCATCGTCGGCGGCGGCACTGCCGGATGCGTGCTGGCCGAGCGCCTCACCGCCAGCGGGCGCCACCGCGTGCTGGTGCTGGAGGCCGGCGGCAAACCGGACGGTTTCTGGATTCCCATCCCGGCCGGATTCAGCAAGCTGCTCAAGGACACGACCTACAACTGGCGCTTCGAAACCGAGCCCGAGGAGACCACGCACAACCGCGTTATCGCCATTCCGCGCGGCAAGGGATTGGGCGGCTCCATGCTCATCAACGGCATGATCTGGGTGCGCGGCCAGCCGCGCGACTACGATTCCTGGGCCGAAGCCGGTGCGCGCGGCTGGGGCTGGCGCGATGTGGAGCCGATATTCCGCCGGTTCGAGTGCTATGCCCACGGTGACGAAACGCGCGGCAAGTCGGGGCCCGTCCACGTGGAGCCCGTGCGCGAGCGTTTCACCCTCACCGAGGCCTTTCTCGAGGCTGCGCAGCAGGACGGCCAGAAACTGAATGCCGACTACAACGGCGCCGACCAGGAAGGCTTCGGCTACTACCAGGCGAACCAGCGCCAGGGACGCCGCTGGAGTGCCTACGACGCCTACCTGAAACCCGCTCGCGGACGCTCCAACCTGCGCGTCGAGACGCAAGCGCACGCGCTCGGCCTGGTGCTCGAGGGCAGCCGCTGCACCGGTGTTCGCTACCACCAGGCGGGGCAGGATCACGAAGTGAAGGCCGCGCGCGAAGTGATCGTCGCGGCGGGCGCGGTGCAGACGCCCCAGTTCCTGGAACTCTCGGGCATCGGCCGCCCGGAACTGCTGCAGCGGCTGGGCATTCCCGTGCGCCATGCGCTGCCGGGCGTCGGCGAGAACTACATCGACCACGCGTGCACGCGGATGAACTGGCGAGTGCGCAACACGCTCACGATCAACGAGCTCTCGCGCGGCTGGCGCCTCGCGCTGGAGGTGGCGAACTACTTCCTGCGCCGGCGCGGCATCCTCACGCTGGGGACCGGGCTCGCGCACGGGTTCGTGAAGACGTCGCCCGGGCTACCGACGCCCGACGCCCAGTACTTTTTCATGCACGCGAGCTACGCCAACGCGGCCGAGCGCATCCTCGACCGCGCACCCGGCATGACCATCGGGGTGGCGCAATTGCGTCCCCAATCCACCGGCAGCATCCACACCCGCAGTGCCGACCCGTTCGACAAGCCGGCGATTCGACCGAACATGCTGGCCAGCGAAGCGGACCAGCAGTGCCTGTTGCGAGCCATGCAGATGGCGCGGCGCATCGTCGCGCAGCCCGCGATGCAACGCTACATCGAGGCGGAACTCACTCCCGGACCGCAGGTGCAGAGCGAGACCGAATGGCTGGCGTTCGCGCGCGGCAACGCCCAGACCATTTACCATCCCATCGGCACCTGCCGGATGGGCGAGGACGACCGGGCCGTGGTCGACCCCGAACTGCGGCTGCGCGGGCTGCACGGCGTGCGCATCGTGGATGCGTCGGTGATGCCGAAAATGGTGTCGGGCAACACCCAGGCGGCAGTGCTGATGGTGGCGGAACGGGGAGCCGACCTCGTGCTGGAGGCAGCGAAGGGCTGAGCGCGTCGCGCGGTGAGTTCGACGCCGCGAAGCCTAGATCCGGAACTCGATCAGGAACGGCCCGCGTCGCGCGCACGCCGCCTTGAACACATCGGCGAAGCCTTCGAGATTCTCGACCCGCTTCGCCTCCACGCCGAGGCTCCCGGACAGGGAGACCCAGTCGATTTCCGGGCGCGCGAGATCGAACAGTTCATTGGACGCCGGTCCGGGCTGGGCGCCGACATTGACCAGTTCGCCCTGGAGGATCTTGTAGATGCGATTGGCGAAGACCACGTTGATCACGTCCAGCTTCTCGCGTGCCTGCGTCCACAGCGACTGCAACGTATACATCCCCGCACCGTCGGCCTGGAGACACACGACCTTGCGGTCCGGGCATGCGATCGCAGCACCGGTCGCGCACGGAAACCCCTGGCCGATCGCGCCGCCGGTGATCTGGATCCAGTCGTGCGGTGCCGCCCCGAAGGTCGGGGCAAGCAGTTGGCGCCCCGACGTCACGGCGTCCTCCGAGATGATGCAGTTCTCGGGCAGCAGCGCACCCAGCGTGCGGGCAAACGCCACGGGTTCGAAAGCGCCGCGCACGAGGGCAGGCGCTTCGACTTCCGGCATGGGTACGTTCCGAGGCGCCCCGAGTTCGTCGGCGAGCCACTCGAGGGCGCCGACGGCATCCTGCTCCGGGCGCGCGAGCACATGGGTGACCGCATCCGGTGGCGAGAGCACGCTCGGCTTCCCCGGATACGCGAAGAACGACGCCGGTACCTTGGCGCCGACGAGGATCACGTGCCGAACGCCGGCGAACACCTTCAGCGCGTTGTCCACCGCGTAGGGGATACGATCGACCGGTGGACGCCCTCGCCCTCGCACCATGCGCGGCACCTGGGTCGGGGCGCGCAATTGCGCACCGGTGACATGAGCGATGCGTTGCGCCGCCGCGAGACCGGCTTCCAGCAACGCGGGTCCGGACAGGATCAGGATCGAACGCTCGCCGCTGCGCAGCGCCTGCGCGATGGTCCGCAGGGTTTCCGGCGCCACCGTCGTCGGTGGCGGAACCGGCAGCGCTGCAGCGACCTCGCCGCCGTCACTCCATGCGGTGTCGGCAGGCAGGATCAAGGTCGCGATTCGGCCAGGCGCACTCATCGCAGCCTGGACCGCCGCTGCGCCGTCGGCCCCGACCCGCGCGGACGAAGTCGTGGTGCGCACCCAGTGCGAAACGGCGCGCGCCAACCCTTCCAGGTCGGACGTCAGCGGCGTGTCGTACTGCCGATGGTAGATCGCATGGTCACCGACGATGTTGACCATCGGCGAGAATGCACGCGCTGCGTTGTGCACGTTGGCGATGCCGTTGGCGAAGCCCGGTCCGCAATGCAGCAGCGTGGCAGCGGGCTTGCCTGCCATGCGCGCGTACCCGTCGGCACAACCGGTGACCACTGTTTCCGCGAGGCCCAGCACGCAGCGCATTCCCGCGACCTTGTCGAGGGCGGCCACGAAGTGCATCTCGGAGGTACCGGGATTCGCGAAACAGGTATCGACGCTGCTCGCAAGCAGGGTGCGGACGAGGCTTTCAGCGCCGTTCATGGAGCAAGGTCTGCCGCGAAGTCAGGGGAAGCATCGAAAATAGCACACGCGAGGACTTCTGCTCGCGCGCGTCGCCTGCGCGCAACTTGGCGATTTGCGCCGACGATCGACGCCACCGCTCACAGGTGCACGGGCGCTCCCTACTGCAACACCGTCATAGGCTCAGAGGCTCGAGAGAAACAGCTTCGCCTGGAGAACCTCTTGCCGCTCGCCATCCGCCGCCTTGCAAAGGTCGAGCAACTGTCGGTAGTAGAGGGCCGCCTCCGCGGGCATGCCTGATAGTTCCGCGGAGCGCGCGGCGCCGTAGAGACCGTTGAAGCGCTTGGGATTCAGACGCAGTGACGCCTCATATTCGGCGAGCGCCTGACGCGATTGACCGGCTTCCAGCAGCAGGTCGCCCAGCAACTCGCGAGCGGGCAGAAGTTGTCCGGGCGTGATCGGGTGTTTGTAAGTCGACTCCTCGAGCGTCACAGCAGCACGCATCAGCTCAACTGCCTGCGCCGTGTTGCCCGTCGCCCACGCCAGCCATGCCTGGGCCGTCTGCAGCTGCACGTCGACCTGCTTGGCCCAATAGTCCTGCTTCGCCTGCAAGAGCGCATCGCGGATCTGTTTGAGCTGCTGAACCTCCTGCTCGGCATCCCGCGTGGCGCCCAGGTGTGCCGCGCCGAGCGCACGGGCATAGTGGGTGAGCGCCTCGGAGGCTCGAAAGCGGCTGGGGCGTGGCGCAAGCACGGCCGCATCCGCCCAACGCCGCTGCTCGAGCGCGAACCGTGCGGGGGCTGCCGCCAGCGCGTAATCGACCGGCAAGGTGCGACCTTTCTCGTCGACCGTCACGTCGGCGATCTTGGTGAGCACCCCCCTGGCAGCCGCTGGCTGCGCACCCTGCACGTACGCATAGACCAGGTAGTCCATGGTGTGCACCTCTTCCTGGATCCACCCGAGCTTTCGGGCCACGGCGCCGGCCGCGAGGTTGGACTCGATCGAGTCCTGCCACAGCCCCAGCGCGATGTAGGTGTGGGAAGGCATGTGCAACGCATGCGGCATCGCCGGTGCGATGGCGCCATATCGACGCGCGGCGGTAAGCGCCCGGGGGGCCAGCTCCGGATAGTCGTAGGCATGAATGAGGTAGTGCGCTGCGCCGGGATGGTTGGGCTGCTCGGCGAACACCGTTTCCAGGATCCCGGCGCTCTTCAACTGGTTCGCGTAGGTCTTGTCGTTCGGGTTGGCGGTCGCCTGGAGCGCGAGGGCGTACAACGTCGCCGCCTCGCGGTCGTCGGGGAAGTTTTCGTGGACACCCGCCATGGCCTTTTCATAGGCGAGGCTCCGTGCCTTGTGGTCGAGTTTGTCGACGTCACCGTAGAACTCGGCGAGTGCCGCAATGTAGGCGCGCTCGCGTTCGGTTCCCGCACCGACGGCAACCGCTTTGTCCAGGGCAGCCTTGCCTTGCAGGAGCACCTCCTTCGTCGGGGGATACCACAACGGATACCACGAGCTCATCGCGACTCCCCAGTGCGCCATCGCACACGAGGGATCGAGATTGGCTGCCCGCGAGAAGGTCTTGCCCGCCTCCGGATAGAAGAAGGAGTGCAGCATCGCCATCGCACGGTTGAATTGCTCCTGCGCGGCCGGACTGCATGAAACGGGAAAAGCGACGTCCCCGACCCGGTCTGGAGCCCCGGTCGGGATCTGCTCGTCCTCGTGGGCTTCGGCGCTGACGGAAAGGCTCAGGGCGACCGCGACGACTACAGCCGGCAATGGAGCGAGTTTCATCGCAAACCTCCTTCATGCAGGCGCAGTCGGTGCTGGACGAGGTGACCAAGGCACGATCCGGCCGGGCGCAGCGAAGATTTCTGCACCGGCCTCCTGATTCCAATTGCGGCCTGTGAAGCAAGGTTACGCCATGCGCACTGACACACGGCTTACCGATTGACGCATCAGCGGGAATGCTAGTCTGCTGCGCAGTCAGCCACCGTCCTCGCCAAAAAACTCCAGCAATTGTGCGAGCGCCCATTCGGGACGTTCTTCCGGAATCCAGTGCCCGCAGCCTTCCGCGATGCCGCCGCGCACGTCGCTGGCCACCCTCTGCCAGGATTCCAGCGCGGCCATTCCGCGCCCGCGCCCGAGCGGACCGCCATAGACGAGGACAGGCATCTCCAGCTTGCCCTCCGCGCGGAAGACCTCGTTATCGGCAATGTCTTGTGGCGTGGCGCGGTAGAGGTTGAAGCCCGCGCGCATCGCGCCCGGCTGGCGATAGGTACGCAGATATTCGCGCTCCGCCTCTTCCGAGATTGCATCGGGACGACCGCCCCATTGACGATAGAAGAAGCCGAGATAGATATCCTCGCGTCCGGCGGTCAGCGCTTCAGGAAAATCCAGCTCCCAATGCAGGCCGTGATGCCAGCGGTTGTTGAACATGACCGGCGTACCGTCCCCGGGTACTGGCGCATCGAATATCGCGACCTTGCGCACGGCATCACGATGCTGCGCGGCGAAGGCATAGGCGGTCGGCCCGCCCCAGTCGTGCCCCACCACGAACACTTTTTCTTCGCCGAGGACGCCGTTGACCAGCTTCCACACATCCTGCGCGATGGTCTTCTTGTCGTAGCCGCCGACGGGCCGCGACGAATCCCCGAGCCCTCGAAGGTCGGGCGCGATCACGCGATAGCGCTGCGCCAGCCCGGGAATGAGACCGCGCCACATGTACCAGGTCTGCGGCCAGCCGTGCAGGAGGACGACGGCGGGACCTCGCCCTGCGGTGACATAGTGCAACCGCACGTCGCCCAGATCAGCGTAGCCGTGCTCGATATCCGCGTGCATTGCTTCGGCTAGATGATCGAGTGTGTTCGCGACGATCGCGTAGTCACTCACCGCCCAAGATACACCGACGGGCTGTGCGCCCCAGCTGCGCTGGACGCTGCCCAATCACGGCTAGTGACATCTCAGTCGAGCCGTTTGAACACGAGTGTGGTGACTTTCATCTTCCCGTCCGGCGGAGCTTTGAGCGGAGGTGTCTTGACCGTCATGGTGTCGCCGCTCACCTCCGCGTAGCGGAACTGGTCCGTGCCGACCCAGTTCTGGAACGATGACGCCTTGACGTGATGCATGATGCCTTCGCTCGTGATCTCGTAAGTGCCGGAGTACGCCACGTGAGTGGAGAACGCTCGGGCGCGCTCTTCCACGGGACTGTTGTAGCGGTCGCCGCTCAATTTGTCCCGACCTTCGGTCATGAGCACCACTGCCATGTGGCCACCGGCGGTGTAGATCAGATACCCGGTCGGATGCTCTCCGAAGACGTTGACGACCGTCCCCGACTCCGAGTCGGTAGAAATCCACGATTGCAGCAGCCACGTGCCGACGACTGAACTGTCGGCAGCGAGGGCCGCGGAGGTGACGATGGCGAGGCTGAAGGCCGATGCGAGTCGAAACAGACGCTTCGAGATGGTCATGATGTTTCCTGTGGGCCGTACCGCGGATGGCGCGGATGGCTCGTTGTTTGATCGATGCACTTTCAGAGGAACCGGTTCGGCCGCAGGAACATTCCCAGGAGCAACGCACCTTCGGGTGCCGTGGCCACGTGGACGCTTCCCGCGGGCCGCCACACATACTCCCCGGCCCGGACCTCCCCCTCGTCGTCTACCAGCCTTCCTTCCAGCACGTAGGTCTGCTCGACATCCTGATGCTCGTGAAGCGGCAATGTCGCGCCTGGACTCATGCGCGTAATGCTGGTCATCAGCCCGCTTTCCTTGTCCTCCAGCAGCACCTTGATCTCGACGCCGGGAAAGGCCGTCGGCCGCCACGGCAGGTCATCCATCTTCACGTAGCGCGAGGAGCGCGCCTTCAGTTCGCCTTCGGCTTTCCAGTCGGGTGTTCGCGCGCTCATCGGGATCCTCCTCGTTGCGGATTCAGACCTGGGTCAGCAATGGCCTGGATGCAAAGTACGCGGCGAGATTGTCGACGACGAGTTGACCCATGGCGGCGCGCGTCCAGTGCGTGCCGCTCGATACGTGGGGCTGCAACACGACATTGTCGAGCTTGAACAGCGCTTCGGGCACCTTGGGCTCGGCGACGAACACGTCCAGCCCGGCGCCGGCGAGACGGCCGTTGACCAACGCGTCGACCAGCGCCGGCTCATCGATCGTGGAACCGCGCGACACGTTGATCAGATACCCGTCCTTGCCCAGCGCCGCGATCACTTCCTTGCTCACGATGTTTTCGGTTTCCTTGCCGCCCGGGCAGGCCACCACCAGGATCTTCACGTCGCGGGCAAGTTGCAAGGGCTTGTCGTAGTAGTCGTAGGCGACGCCGCTCTGCTTGTTGCGGCTGTGATAGGCGATCTTCATGCCGAAGGCTTCCGCGCGTTTCGCGATGGCCTTGCCGATGCGCCCTAGCCCGATGATGCCCATGCGATTGCCGGATACCTTGTCGGCCAGCGGCGCGTTGCCGTTGAGCCAGCTGCCGGCGCGAACGAATTTGTCGTTGAACACCGTCCGCCGCATGGTCGCGAGAACCAGGGCCAGCGCGTTGTCCGCAACGCATTCGGTCAGCACGTCCGGCGTGTTGGTGACCGCGATGCCGAGCTGCCGCGCGACCGGCACATCGATGCCGTCGACGCCGACACCGAAGCAGGAAACGATCTTGAGCTTCGGGAACCTGCGCATCAGCTCGACGCTCATGCCGTGATGACCCGCCGTGGCCGTTGCGGTGATGCGATCCGCCAGGCCGGCCACGAAGGCATCCTTGTCGGCGGCCTGATAGTACCGATGCACGGTGTAGGCCGCGTCGAGTTGCGCCATGGTGGCGGGAAACAATGGACAGAGCAGCAGGAGGTCGGGTTTCATCGATTGGAACTTCCATGGGGAGTGCAAGGATTCGGTGGAGGCCTGAACCGTTCGGGCGCACCGGATTCGAATTTTATTCTACCGGGGCGGACTGGCGCTCCCATGTCCAACGTAGCGATGACCATCAACTTCGTCCGGTGCCCTGTCGAATCTATCTCTGCAGCAACCCCAGCCGCCGAGCCTCCTTTACGGCTTGCGTGCGGTTGCTGGCATTGAGCCGTCTGAACAACTCCTTCAGGTGTTGCTTTACGGTGCCCTCCGTGACGCCCAGCGTGTCTGCGATCCGCTTGTTGGGCAAGCCCTCGGCGAGGAGAGGCAGCATCTGCGACTGCCTGGGCGTCAGCGGCGTTGTCCCTTCGCTGCTTACGACCTGCGGGTCGGGGATGAACAGCGCGTCCGGCAGGTACACCTCGCCTCGCAGAACGCGCCGCAGCGCATCCATCAACTGCTCGCTGCTGGCGAGCTTAGGGATGTAACCACGCGCTCCGCCGTCGAGAAGCGTGCGGATCGTGCGAGGGTCGCTCAAGCCGGAGACGATCACGATCGGCAGGCCGGGGTAGCGCCGATGGATCGCGAAGAACCCATCGAGCTCGCTGGTTCCGGGCATTTGCAGATCGAGCACCAACAGGTCGACCGGCCATTCGAGGGCGAGCTTGTCGAGCGTCCCCTGGATATTGCTTGCCTCCAGCACCATCGCCTGGGGATCCAGCAGCTTGAGGAAGAAGCGCAGGCCCTCCCTGAACATCGAGTGATCGTCGGCGTGCAGGATCTTCACGGGTGTGGCGCCGCAGGCAGTGTGAAGCAGAACTCGTTACCGCCTCCCGGCCCGGGGTTGACCGATACTTCCCCGCCCAGTCTCGAGACAATACGCTGCACCGTAGCCAGACCCAATCCGTGCCCGGCAGCGCGCTCCTGCTGCAGCCGCGTGAACGGGACGAACACGCGCATGCGTTCCTCCTCGGTCAAGGGAAGACCGTTATCGCGGACCCAGAAGCGCACGTGCGAACCAGCGAGCGCGCCGCCCAGTTCGAGATGGGGCGGCGACCCGCCATACTTGAGAGCGTTGCTCAGCAGGTTGACCCACACCTCCCCTACCCACGGTGCGTAGCCGCAGGCGAGAGGCCAGCTGCTCGGCAACGCCACGGTCGCCTGCGCGCGCGTCTGCAGGCCGGACAACTGACTCAGGGCTTGGGCGACCAGGCGGCTCATGTCCAGCGGCTGCGCTTGCACGCTCTGCTGCGCGACCATGGAGAGCAGGAGCAAAGCTTCGACCACCTCGCCAGTCATGGCGAGCGCCCCGAGGGCCTGCTGGACCAGATGAATCTGCTCTGCGGAGAGATGGTCGGCCTTGTACTTGGCGAGGATGTCGAGGAAGCGGGTGGCGGCGGCCAGCGGCGTCTTGAGGCTGTGCGCAATCGTGTGCCCGTAGGCCTCCAGTTCGGCGTTCTTCTGCGCGAGGTCCTGGGACTTCATGAACAACTCATGCTGCAGGCGATGCAGCTGAAGCTGATGCTGGATGCGCACCAGCAGCTCTTCGCGCTGGATCGGTTTGGTGATGTAGTCGACGGCACCCAGCCGGAAGCCCTCGACCTTGTGCTCGGTGTCGTCGACGGCGGTCATGAAGATCACCGGAACACTCGCGGTGCGAGCGTCATCCTTCAGGCGGCGGCACACTTCGAAACCATCCATGTCGGGCATGCGGACGTCGAGCAGGATGAGGTCGGGCGCCGCGAGCCGCGCCTTGTCGAGGGCCTGCGCGCCGCTGCGGCTCAACATGAGGTCGAAGCCGTGCTCGGCCAGGAAGTCGGATATCAGACGCAGGTTCTGCGGCTTGTCATCGACGATGAGCAACGTGGCATCGCGCACCTCAATGGATGGCCGCATCGCGACGCGCTCCCAGGCAATCCTCCAGCAGCGCGATCAGGCGCTCCTCGTCGAGGCCGCGTGCCAGTCCGTACACGTGCCGGGCGAACGGGCGCAGCGCAGTCTGCTGATCGAGTTCCAGGGCGCGCTGCTCTATGCGAACCAGCTTGCCGAGGCGAGCCAGCTCGAGCAGTTCCTCGAGCACGGTCCCGGGCGGCGGAACCAGCTCTGCGACGTGTAACTCGGTCTGAACGGCGGGCACCTTGTGGGGCTCCGCGTAGCGCCACGTCAAGTCGAGTATGCGACCGAGCACCTCGAGCAGATCCGTCGCCTGAAACGGCTTGCGCAGGCAGGCGCCGAAGTCTTGAGGATCCGCCTCGGCACGCTCGAGGTCCGCACTGCTGGCCGAGGCGGCCACCACCGGAACAGTCTGCAGTCCGGGCGACTGGTGTATCGCGCGGGCCGCTTCGAACCCGTTCATCTCCGGCATGCGCAGATCCATCAGGATGAAGTCCGGCCTGCGTTCGAGCGACCTGGCTATCGCCTCCCGGCCGTCACCGGCAACCGCGACATCGAATCCCAGCGGCTCGAGCATCCGGCGCAGCAACTGCCGGTTCTCCTCCTGATCATCGGCCACCAGGATGCATCGGCGGATCCCCTCGTAGCCGACGATGTTCCCGCCCACGGGTGCCGCGACCTGCTCCTCATGGACGAGCGGGAGCACCACGGTGAAGCGGAACCGGCTGCCGCTGCCCTGCTGGCTCTCCACCTCGATGGTCCCCGCCATCAGGTGCGCCAGCTCCTGGCTGATGGCCAACCCGAGTCCGACGCCTGATTCGCGCTTGCGCCCCTGCTCGGTCTGCTCGAACGGCACGAAGATGCGCGCCTGGTCCTCCGGCGCGATGCCCGCGCCGGTGTCTTCCACGCTCATCTGCAATTCGATCCGGCCGTCGTGCATGCGCATGGCCTGGACGCTCAGGCTGACCTGCCCGACGTCGGTGAACTTGATGGCATTGCCCAGCAGGTTCAGCAGGATCTGCCGGATGCGCTTGCCATCCGCCCGCACCAGCGCAGGCAGGTCCGCTGGTGCGTCGAGGACGAACGTCAGCCCTTTGCGCTGTGCATCGATCCGCACCATCGAAGCGATCTCTTCCAGCAACGCCGGCAGCGGCACGGGCTCGGGGTTCAGTGCCAGGTTGCCGGAGCGAATACGGGACAGATCCAGCAGATCGTTGATCAGCGTGAGCAGATGGCGGCCGCTGCCAGCGATGGTGGCGAGCGCATCGCGGCGGGCCGGTTCCACCAGCGCCCCTTTGGAGATGAGATCGGCGTAGCCGAGAATGGCGTGCAGCGGCGTGCGCAGCTCGTGGCTCATGCTGGCCAGGAACTGGTCCTTGGCCCGGTTGGCGGCCTCTGCCTCGGCACGCGCGGCGACCAGAGCCTTGCGCTGCTTGTTGAGCACGGTGATCCAGAGCACGGCGACGAGCAGGATCGCGGAGAAGACCGCCACCGAGGTCCAGATGCCCCGATAGTCGACCTTGCTCTCGTAGCGAACGGACAGCCATTTCTGGGAGATCTCCCGCTCCTCCTCGTGACTGATGTTGCTCAGCACCTTGTCGAAGATGCTCACGAGTTCCGGCCAGTCCCGGCGCACGCCGACCGAGAAACCCTTGGGCTGCAGCACCTTCTCGACCGGAGTCGCGATCTTGAGATTGCTGATCTGGTGATACCGGATGTTGAACACGATCGGAAAAATGTCGTCCACCAGACCGTCCACCTTGCCGGTGGATACCGCGATCAAGCCTTCGAGCAGATCGGCGTAGGCCGTGCCGCTGTAGTTCGGGTACGCCCGGGAGACCAGTTGTTGGGCGGAGTGACCTTTCACGACACCAACACGCTCCGGGGCGAAATCGCGCAGGCCGGTCACGAAGCCGAAGTCGTCGCGCGTGACGATCACGTTGACGTAGTGCAGATACGGTTTGGTGAAGAGTAGAAACTCGCCCCGTTCCGGCGAAGGTGCGAGCGCCAGGACGATGTCCACGTCGTGACGGCGAAGCCGGTTCTCGACGGCTGCGAAGTCTGCCATTTGCTGGACCTTGAACCGGACCCCGAGCCGGCGCCTCAGGATTTCCATATAGTCGGAAACCACTCCGGAGAAATGCCCACGGCTATCCTGGAATTCGTAGGGCGCGTAATTGGTCTCCGCGCCGACCCGGATGTTCGGGTGAGCCGCAAGCCATTGCGTTTCCGCGACGGTGAGTTCGGAGCTCGCGGCCCCGGCTTCCTCCTGTGCGGACATCTCTTGTCCGACCGCCGCTTGCGGCATGACAAGAGCCATCAGCGCAACGAGACAAATGGCTGACGGACAGCCGATCCTGCGCGCTAGCGAGCGCATGAGCTTCACCCTTGGCAAGAAATCGGCGAGGTCGGAGTCGAACCATGCCTCCCAACCGGGCTAGTTTAGCCCTTTCGCTGGCTGGGACGGTCGGCCTATCACCAAAGCGATAGTGTCCAGTCCCGATGTGGAATTTCCGCGGGTTTCGGTCCTCGGGATGATTCGGTCCGGAAGCCCGCCTCTTCCCGGCGTCGTAACAGCGGAACCTACGATGACCGCATTTGCATTCCCCGGCAGGCGGCGGTGGGACCAACAATCATCTGTCACCAAGGAGAATCTCATGCGTGCATTGATTTCAGCATTGGCGGTCGCGGGTCTTTTCGCGGTCGCACTTCCCGGCCATGCAGACGAAAAAAGCGTGAAGACCGGCAAGCCGGCCGACTACGGTCGTGCCGCAGAAGGTGATGCCGTCAAGTCCGGCAAGAAATCCGAGTTCGGCCGCGAAGCCGAAGGTGGCGCCGTCAAGTCCGGCAAGAAGTCCGAGTTCGGCCGCGAAGCCGAAGGCGACGCCGTCAAGTCCGGCAAGAAGTCCGAGTTCGGCCGCGAAGCCGAAGGCGACGCCGTCAAGTCCGGCAAGAAATCCGAGTTCGGCCGCGAAGCCGAAGGTGGCGCCGTCAAGTCCGGCAAGAAATCCGAGTTCGGCCGCGAAGCCGAAGGTGGCGCCGTCAAGTCCGGCAAGAAATCCGAGTTCGGCCGCGAAGCCGAAGGTGGCGCCGTCAAGTCCGGCAAGAAATCCGAGTTCGGCCGCGAAGCCGAAGGTGGCGCCGTCAAGTCCGGCAAGAAGGCCGAGTTCGGCCGCGAGGCCGACAAGGCCGCATCCGCGACCAAGTAATCAGCGCGCAACTGCAGTCGAGAACGGGGCGAATCTCGCCCCGTTTTCAATTATGCAGTTCCTGAACGGGCCGCACAGCCGACGGCGGACGAGCAATCCAGGCGAATGGTGCACCACCACGATGTCGATCACGTGGTTGCGGCGCGGCACCTGAGTCGGTCCGACCTCATCGGGATGGAACGCGCCCAACCGGCCCCCTCGATGATGGCGGATCCGACCATGCCGAGCGAAGGATCGCCGCTGCGATGTAGAAGTCGCAGCCCCCGCCATCACGGCGTTGCCGGCGAAGCATTGCCCCGCCACCATGCTCAAAAACAGCCATTCTCTCAGTGCATGCGTGGGGCGCAGTACGACATTCGACAACGCCGGATGTCCAACGGTAACCTTCCGGCCTTCACGACCCACGCGAGAGACTCGTTATGGAATATACAAGACTCGGACAGACCGGACTGAAGGTGTCGCGCATCTGCCTCGGCTGCATGAGCTACGGCGCACCTGACCGGGGACGCCACCCCTGGACGCTCGACGAGGCGGCCAGCCGCCCCTTCATCCGCAAGGCGCTCGATCTCGGCATCAATTTCTTCGATACAGCCAATGCATATTCGGAAGGGACCAGCGAGGAGATCGTGGGCCGCGCGCTACTCGAGTTCGCCAATCGAGACGAGATCGTGATCGCGACCAAGGTCTTCTTCCCGACGACCAAGGGTCACAACGTGAGCGGCCTGTCGCGCAAGTCCATTTTCACGAACATCGATGCGAGCCTTCGCCGCCTCGGTACCGACCATGTGGACCTCTATCAGATCCACCGGTGGGACTACAAGACGCCCATCGAAGAGACGATGGAAGCGCTCCACGATGTCGTGAAAGCCGGCAAGGCCCGCTACATCGGTGCGTCATCGATGTTCGCCTGGCAGTTCGCGAAGGCGCTCCATGTGGCGGAACGGCATGGCTGGACACGATTCGTGACGATGCAGGACCACTACAACCTCCTCAACCGCGAGGAGGAGCGCGAGATGCTGCCGCTGTGCGCCGATGAACGAATCGGCGTCATTCCCTGGAGTCCATTGGCGCGCGGCCGGCTAACGCGCGACTGGAACGAAGTCACGGAGCGGGAACGCACCGATGACCTGATGGGACCTCTGTATGCATCGACGGTCGAGGCGGACCGCAAAGTTATCGAGCAAGTAGCGACGATCGCCAAGCAAAGAGGCGTGGCACGAGCACAGGTGGGACTCGCGTGGCTGCTGTCGAAGTCGATCATCACCGCTCCGATTGTCGGCGCCACCAAGGTGGAGCATCTCGACGATGCGGTGGCGGCCCTCGGCGTGAAACTCACCGGTGACGAAATCGCGGCGCTCGAGGCCCCGTACGTGCCCCACGCCGTCGTCGGCTTCAGCTGAACTCGCCCGCCGCGGTGAAGATCGGACAGCTCATTGCCGAGCCTGGCGAGTGAGCGTTATCGGTTCCGCGCGCCCGTCTCGTTGCAGCGTCAGCGTGCCGGTCATCGTCGCGGCGTTGTCCCCGATCTGCAACTCGCCGGTGTAGTGGTGCCCGCGTTCGAACACGAGATCGAGTTCGACCTCGACACGCTTGCCGCGCAACACGGCCACACCTTTCTTCCACACCTCGTGCGAGTCGCGATGCGTCTCGTCGATGTTCAGCCGGTCGCCGTCCTGCGTCACCGTCCAGACATTGCCGTTGGCCAGATGCCACACGCCCGACACGTCCTGCGGGCGCGTCGACCACGCGAACATCCCCGCGGCCAACGCCAATAAGGCCACGACAACGAGCGCGAGGCGCCAGCGCTTCCGCACGGCAGCCTGCCACCCGCGCTCGTGCCCCAGCAGTTCGATGAGCCTGCGAACGTCGTAGTCCCAGCGCGAATCGCTCAGTTCGTACGCCTGAATGCGCGCCAGCGGTCGCAACGATTCGGGCAGTTCGTCCGGGGCCGGCATGGGGGTTCCCCGGACCAGCACCGGAAGAACGCGGATGCCGTGGGCGAGCGCCGATTCGATTTCGAGGCGCACGAAGTCCTGCGTGTCGTCCAGTCGGCGCTGTCCCGTGGCCTTGTGCACCGCGAGCCATTCACGGCCGATGACGACCAGAAGCGTATCGGCCTTCGCGAGCGCCCGATCGATCTCGTGCGCAAAGTCTTCGCCGGCCGGAATGTCCTCCACGTCCCGCCAGACCCGCTCCTTGCCGAACCGGGCTTCGAGGGCATCGGCCAACCGGCCTGCCTCGCCGGCGCTGTCGTCACGACGGTAGCTGATGAAGACACTCGGCATGGTCGGGGAACGCCCGTGTGAAGGTGAATATTTCCTGTCGGATTATCCACCTCATCGCGCCATTTCTCTATTCGGCGATCACGATCGCCTCGGCCTTCTCGCCCTTGGTGCGCGGCCCGCTCGTCTTGCCGAGAAACAGCAGCAACGGCAATCCCGCCAGGGCGACCAGGGCGAACAGCCAGAAGTCTCCCGTGAAGCCGATGATCGCGGATTGCACGTTGATCTCGTGTTCGAGCCTCGCCAATTCCTGGGTCGTCGTCATGCCCCACCCTTGCGGACCTTGCGCCTGCAACGCTCGATTGAAGGGCGTGACGTGCTCGGCGAGCTGGGCGTGCATCACGCTGCTGGTGCGCACGAACATGGCCAGCGCGCCGGACACCCCGATGCTCGCACCGATGCTGCGCACCAGGTTGAAGACCGCTGCCGCTTCCGTGCGCCGATGCGGCTCCAGCGAGGGAAAGGCGATCGCCTGGATCGGTACCAGGATGATGCCGGCACCGATGCCCTGCATGAAATTGGTCCAGACGAGCTCCCATTCCCCGACGTCCGCGGTCCAGTTGGACATGTGCCAGCTCGAAAACGCCAGGCACAGCAAACCGAAGATGATCGGCCAGCGCGGATCGACGCGCCCCGTCGTGCGGCCACCGATCACCATGGCCAGGAACAGACCGATGCCGCGGGGCGCCTGGAGCAGCCCGATCATGTCGATCGGATAGCCGCGCACCTGGTCGAGGAAGGACGGCATCAACACCATCGGTGGCGTCGTGACGAAGCCGTAGATGAAGGCGAACATCAGTCCGATGAAGAACGTGCGTTTGAACAGCAGGCGCGGATCGAGAAACGGCTGCTTCGCGGTGAGGCAATGCACGTTGAACATGTAGAAGCCCAGGACCGCGAGGAAGGCTTCGGTGATGATCTCCCACGATTCGAACCAGTCGAGCTGACCGCCTCGATCCAGCATCAGTTGCAGCGAACCGATCCCCAGCGACAAGGTGAGAAAACCGAACCAGTCGAGGCGACGCGTCGGGTCGCGTTCAGTCTCCGGCAGAAAGATCGCGGCACCGGCCAGCGCTAGCAGGCCGAACGGCACGTTGAAATAGAAGATGTAGCGCCATGTCAGGTACTCGGTGACGTAGCCCCCCACCGTCGGCCCGAAGAACGAACCCAGCACCGAGGCCATGCCCCACAGCGCCATGGCCTTGCCCTGCTCCTCCGCCGGATAGGTATCGAGGATGATGGCGTGCGACAGCGGAATCAGGAAGGCTCCACCCAGTCCCTGGATGATGCGCGCGAACACCTCCATTTCCAGCGTGTTCGCCGCACCGCAGGCGATCGAAGCGATGAGAAAAACCGTGACCGCCCACATGAAGATCCGCTTGCGACCGAAACGCAGGCTCAGCCACCCTGACGCGGGAATGGCGAGCGCGGACGCGACGATGTAGGACGTGATGACCCAGCCGATCTGATCCGCCGACGCCGAGAACGTGCCCTGCATATGCGGCAGCGCCACCGCAGCGATCGTCCAGTCGACGGAGTAGAGGAAGCTCGCCAGCCCGACCGAGGCGGTGATCAGGGCTGGATGCTTCGCCGGACCGGTCACCGCTAGCGATTGTTGCCCGCGATGGCCGCGGACGGTTCGAGGAACCGCGGCAGCCAGCCTGCGTCCACCAGTTTCTTCACCGGGCGGGGCAAGCCGCGCGGCCGGCCGGTATCGACCGTGACCGTGGCCGTCATGCCCGCGCGCAGCTGTTGCTTGCCGACGGGCTGCCCGACCTTGATGCGCACCGGTATGCGCTGGACGACCTTCACCCAGTTGCCCGTGGCGTTCTGCGGCGGCAGCACGGCGAACTCCGCTCCGGTGGCGGATCCGATCGTATCGACGGTGGCCGGCCATTCCTGGTCCGGATACGCATCCGCCACCACCCTGGCCGGCTGCCCGACCTCCATGTACGTGAGCTGCGTTTCCTTGTAGTTGGCCTCGATCCACAGCGACCCGCTCTCGATCAGGCTGAACATCGGCGCGCCCTTCGGCACGTATTCGCCGACCTGCAGCTTGATGTTGCTCACCACGCCGGCGTAGGGCGCCTTGATCGATGCTCGCGTCACGTCGAGCATCGCCGCGTCGTACGCTGCCCGAGCCTCCACGTACCGCGGCAGGCGTTCGACCGGCGTGTTGGGGTCGCCGGACAGCTCCGCGATCACCCGATTGGTCTGCTCGCGAATGCTGTCGACGCGCAGCTTGGCGGCCTCCACGTTGTGCCGCGCTTCGTCGTAGGAATCGCCGCGCGTCATGCCCTTTTCCTTCAGGTACTCCTGTCGGGCGAGCTGCTTCTCGAGAAAGTCGATGCGGCTGCGAGCTTCAGCCGCTTCCCGCAACGTGACCCGGTATTCGGCGCGCAACGACTGCACGGTGGTCTTCACCACTTCCATCTGCGCGCGGGCACCATCCACGGCGATCTGATACGGCACCGGATCGAGCCGGAACAACACGTCCCCGCGCTCCACCGCCTGGTTCTCGTGCACCAGCACCTCGATCACGCGCCCCGTCACCGCGGCGCTGATCGGCACCATGTTCACCTTCACGTAGGCGTTGTCGGTTTCAACCTCGCGACCGCCGGTGGCGTAGACATAGAGCCCCGTCGACACCGCGATGAGCGGCACGATGATCAGCAGCAGGATGCGGATGGAGCGGCGAACCGCCACGACCGCCCTGGTGTTCATGGCCGCCATGTCAGGATTTCGCCTTGCGGGCACCGTTGCCGCCGTTTTCCGGCCGCGACAGGTTAGCCTTGATGGCGAGCAGCGTGTCCACGAACTGCTCCTGCTGTACGGTCGACAACCCAGCCAGCGCGTCGCGCCGCATGTCGGCCGCCGCCGTGCGCATCGTCTTGATCGCCGGCTCCACTTCCTTCGTCAGGAACACGCGCTTCGCGCGGCGATCGCCGGCGTGGCCTTCACGGCGTACCCAGCCCTTCTGCTCCATGCGATCGAGCAGTCGACCCAAGGTCGCCTTCTCTACCTCCAGGATGTCGGCCAGTTCCGACTGCGTCACACCGTCGTTGCGGAACAGATGGTTCAAGACCCACCACTGCGACCGCGTTAGGCCGAGCGCCTTCACGCGCCGGTCGAACGCCGTGCGCATCAGCCGGGCGACATCGTTCAGGATGAAGCCGAAGTTGCGGGAGAGGTCTTCGCGGATCATGGCGCCGCGATTCTACTCCCGATTGGTTGTCTAGCTTACGATATGCCAGGCAATCATCAAGGATAGCCGGGCGTCACGAGCCGGGAGCGGACACCCGCCGGGATCAGTCGTACCGAGGCCGGCGCTGGATTCCGGACCGCAGGCTGTACACATTGGTCGTGTGGCCGGTCTCGACGAGCGGGATCAGTTCCCCACCCTGGTGCTCGTCGCGAAAGCAGAAATGTTGGAAACCTCGCGCGTCGAGGCCCTGAAAGATCCTCCGTAGCCTGGGATCGTCCGCGGCCGGCCCATAGCTCTCCCCCTTTTCCCAGATGATGGCCGCCACGTCGCAGGTGTCGAGCAGTTGGCGAGCTCCCTCGAAGACCGCGAGCTCATGACCTTCCACATCGATCTTGAGCACGATCCGTCGCCACCGCAGCCAGTCGCGACCGCCGAGCAACATGTCGAGGGTCGTGAGGGGGACTTCCGTACCGCACAGCGCCACACGGTAGCCCATGCTCGAATTGGCCATCAGGTACGTGGTACCGATCGCGGCGCCGACGGCCGCGGGGATGACCTCGACCTCCCGGTCCAGATCGTTGTCCGTGACCCAGCGCCGTAGATGCTCCAGGTTGGCCGGGTGCGGCTCCACGGCGAGCACGCTGATCTCGCCGCGCCGACGGGTCGCCGCAGTCAGGGCATGCACGCCCCAATGTGCACCGACGTCGATGAAGACGTCGTCCGAATCCAGATGCGCGTCGAGAAATCGCCGCAAACCCATCTCGTAACCGGCCGAGGCGGTCTCCTGCGAGAACAGCAGCGCGATTCCCAGGTCGTGACGGATACGCGCCGCCGGCAATCGCATGCGAAAGCGCGGGTGTCCCTCGGCATCCAGCGTGCGCGCGTCGACGGGGATCAGGTTGTCCTCGGCGTCGCCTGGATCGAGGTGATGGTCGGCCGCATAGGCTTCCAGATCCTGCGCTGCGCGCTCCAGAACCCGTTGCTCGGTCCGGCAGCGCTCTCGCCGTTGCGCAATCCCGGGAAAATCGGGCGCCAGCGTCAAGACTCGATCGAAGCAATCGAGCGCCGCGTCGTATCGGCCACTCGCGCTCTCCACCGTGGCCAGCACTGCCAGCGCGGTCACATCGCCAGAGTCTCGCCGCAACGCTTCCGTCAGCACGGCCCGCGAATCCGTCAGCAGACCCAGGAGAGCAAGCGTGTTGGCCACGTCCGTCGAATACGCGAGCGTCCCGGACGCCGTAGCATCATGCAAGGACCTAATGGCACGATCCGCCAACTCCGAGTTCCCCGCCGTACGCCCGGCCTCGATCTGCCGGATGATCTCTTCGCTCCGCTCGCGCGTGAATACCGAAGGTTCAGGTACGTTGGTCACGACGTCAGCGTGCCTTTCCGTCGGCGCCGGATCGCTTTCCCGTACCGGCGGTCTCCGTGTACAGCCGGTAGGCGACGTAGTACTTGCTGATGTTTGAGACGTAGTCCACCGGTTCGCGACCGATGCGCTGCAAGGTCGTCAGCTCCACGTTGTCGAACCAGCGATTCGGATCGAGGCCCTGCTTTTTCGCAAGCGACTGCATGCGGCGGATGTTACCCGGCCCGGCGTTGTAGGCGGCGAAGGAGAAATACATCTGGTCCAACGGGGTCATCGCCGGCGCGCTGAAGTAGTCCTTGCGCAGGATGTCGAGGTATTTCGTGCCCGCATGGATGTTCGGGTCCACCTTGAGAACGTCGCCGACCTTGAGCATCCGGCCAGTGCTCGGCAGCACCTGCATCACACCGACGGCGCCGGCTCGGCTGCGGGCGCGCTGGTCGAGCCGCGACTCCTGATAGCCCTGGGCCATGAGCAGCAGGTGGTCGAAGTCGTACTGGCTCCCATAGCGTTCGAAGATGCCCACCATTTCGTCGAATCGCAAGCGGCCCGACGCATCGAGCGCCATGCGTGCATGGCGCGTGCTGCCGAAGTAGCGATCGCGCATCATGTTGCCGAACGCGGTGCCGAGCTTGTGCTTGTCCACGAAGTCGTCGAGGGTTCGCTTGAGCAGCGGGTTGTTCTTGCGCACGGCCCAGGCGAGCTCGCCGTTGTCCGCGAGGATGTTGTGTTCGTTCACCTGAAGGTCGGGAAAGACACTCGACCAGAGTCGCGCTCGCAACCGGTGCGTGACGGTCGCGGGAATCAGTTTCGCACTCACCATCTCCATGAGCTCGTCATCGGAAAGATGCTCGTCGGCGGGTACCAGTCGAGCGGGCGCCCGCCCCCGGGCCTCGAGCTCACGGTTGAACGCAAGGAGCGAACGGTACATTCCGCTCGATGTGCGCACGACCACCGTGCGTCCGGACAACGCCTCCACGCCCTCACCCAGCACGTCGCCCTTCTGAGTGACCACCACGAGCTTGGCCTCCGAGTAGAACGGCGCCGTGAACTGCACGCCCTTCGACGGCACTTCGGTGACGAGCATCGGACTCGCCACCATGTCGCCGAGACCTGCCTCGAGGCGCGCGTAGAGCTGGTCGTAGGGCACCGGAATGATCGTCACCTTCAGCGGCGGCAGCGACTTGGTCTTGCCATCGACCTTCTTTGCAGTCGGCTTGTGGGATTTCAGGAGTTCCTGGTTGACCTGCTTCTCGAGCTCCACCAGCGCGTCGTACATCACACCGACCTGCTGACCCTTGACGATCTCGTACTCCGTGCGGCTGTGGGCGACCAGGGCGCGGATCTCGCGGCGGGCGAGCATTCCGTCGAGGTCGTCCAGATGCGGCGTCCGGACGGGGGCCAGCAGGGCCTCGGCCGCCGACGCCGGCAACGCCGCGCACAAGCACAGCATCGCGAAGGCAACACGCACACTCGGCATGGGATACTCTCGCCAAAGAACCACGTGAGACGGAGGAGACCATGGACAAAGCTCGAATTGTGCCGAGTTACGGGCGCCGCCGGTTCCTGTGGAGCACGGCCGCGCTCGCAGTGGCAGGCGCGAGCCGCCCGGGCGCGGCCGCCGAGAAGCAGGCAACCAATTCTGCAACGGAGGGATCAGTGGAAGGTGTGAAAGCGTTGGTCTTCGATGTGTTCGGTACGGTGGTCGACTGGCGTACGGGCGTGGCCCGCGAGGCCAAGACCATCCTCTCGCCGCTGGGCTACTCCCTCGACTGGATCGCGTTCGCCGACGCCTGGCGTGCCGAGTACCAGCCGGCCATGGAGGAAGTCCGCTCCGGGCGCATCCCGTTCTCGAGGCTCGATGTCATCCATCGCAACATGCTCGACCGCATCCGGCCGCGATTCGGCCTCCAGAAGGTGGAAGAACCCGTCCTGCAGGAGCTGAACCTCGCCTGGCACCGCCTGGACGGATGGCCGGATGCAAGCCGCGGCCTGCACCGGCTGCGCAAGCGGTTCCTGCTCGCGCCCTGTTCGAACGGCAACATCTCCCTGATGGTGGACCTCGCGCGGCGCAACAATTTTCCGTGGGACGCGATCCTCGGTGCCGAGATTGCCGGCGACTACAAGCCCAAGCTGCGCGTCTATCAAGTGGCGGCGGAAGCGCTCGGCCTTCGCCACGATCAAGTCATGATGGTTGCGGCCCACAGCAACGACCTGGCGGCGGCGGCGAAGGCAGGGCTTCGGACGGCGCACGTCACGCAGCTCGACGAGTTCGGGCCCAATACCGGGGAGAACGGACCGCAGGTGCCGGTCGATGTTGCGGCGCGTTCCTTCGAGGATCTGGCGACGAAATTGGGCGTCTGAAACATTCCGGAAACGAGGGCGCTTCGATGCATTGAGGCAGCCCTCGCTCCCGTTACGGCACGATCAGGCGATATCGAACCGATCCAGGTTCATCACCTTGGTCCACGCGGCAACGAAGTCCTGCACGAACTTCGCCCGACCGTCCGAACTGCCGTAGACCTCGGCCAGTGCACGCAGGACGGAGTTCGAGCCGAAGATCAGATCTGCGCGGGTGCCGGTCCAATTCACTTCGCCCGTCGTGCGATCGCGCCCTTCGAAAACGTCCGCGGCATCGGACGTTGGCCTCCACACGGTGCCCATGTCCAGCAGGTTGACGAAGAAATCGTTGGTCAGCGTTTCCGGCCGCTTGGTGAAGACACCGTGCAGGGTCTTGCCGACATTGGTGTTCAGCACGCGCATGCCACCGAGGAGCACGGTCATCTCCGGCGCAGTCAGCGTCAGCAACTGCGCCCTGTCGATCAGCAGTTCTTCCGTCAACACGGAATACCGGGCCTTCTGGTAGTTGCGGAAGCCGTCGGCCGCCGGTTCGAGCGCGGCGAAGGATTCGACATCGGTCTGGTCCTGCGAGGCATCCATGCGGCCGGGCGTGAACGGAACCGTGACAGCGGCACCGGCGTTCTTCGCCGCCTGTTCGACCCCGGCGCAACCCGCCAGCACGATCAGGTCGGCGAGCGAGATCTTCTTGCCGCCCGACTGAAACTCGCTCCGCACACTCTCGAGCTTCTGTAACACCTGCGCCAGTTCGGCCGGCTGATTGACTTCCCAGTCCTTCTGCGGAGCCAGCCGGATGCGCGCGCCATTGGCACCTCCGCGTCTGTCGGAGCCCCGGAACGTGGATGCAGACGCCCACGCCGTCGAAACCAGTTGCGAGACCGACAGCCCCGACGCCAGCACCTTCGCCTTGAGCGCACCGATGTCGTTGGCATCCACCAGCGCATGATTGACGGCGGGGATCGGATCCTGCCAGATCAATACTTCGGCCGGCACCTCTGGGCCAAGGTAGCGCGCGCGCGGTCCCATGTCGCGATGGGTCAGCTTGAACCACGCACGGGCAAATGCATCGGCAAACGCATCCGGATCTTCGTGGAAGCGGCGGGAGATCTTCTCGTAGGCGGGATCGAACCGCAGCGAGAGGTCCGTGGTCAGCATGGACGGCGCGATACGCTTCGACTTGTCGTGCGCCATCGGCACCGTGCCGGCACCTGCCCCGTTCTTCGGCGTCCACTGGTGCGCGCCCGCGGGGCTCTTCGTCAGCTCCCATTCGTAGCCGAACAGGTTCCAGAAGAAGTTGCCGCTCCACTTCGTAGGGGTGGAGGTCCACGTGACTTCCAGGCCGCTGGTGATCGAATCGGCACCGATACCGGTGCCATAGGTGCTGGCCCAGCCGAGCCCCTGCAACTCGATGCCGGCCGCTTCCGGGTTCGCCCCCACCAGCGCTGCATCACCAGCACCGTGGGTCTTGCCGAAGGTGTGTCCGCCAGCGATCAGCGCGACGGTTTCCTCGTCGTCCATCGCCATCCGGGCGAACGTCTCGCGGATGTCCTTCGCCGCCGCGACCGGGTCGGGCGTGCCCTCCGGACCTTCCGGGTTGACGTAGATAAGGCCCATCTGCACCGCACCGAGCGGGTTTGCCAGATCGCGATCGCCTGAGTAGCGCTTGTCGCCGCCCAGCCAGGTGGTCTCGTCGCCCCAATACACGTCCTGATCCGGCTCCCACACGTCTGCGCGGCCGCCGCCGAACCCGAAAGTCTTGAAGCCCATCGACTCCAGGGCGACGTTGCCGGTGAGGATCATCAGGTCGGCCCAGGAGATCTTCCTGCCGTACTTCTGCTTGATCGGCCACAGCAGGCGGCGGGCCTTGTCCAGGCTGACGTTGTCCGGCCAGCTGTTGAGAGGGGCGAAGCGCTGCTGCCCCCTGCCCGCGCCGCCGCGCCCGTCTCCGGTGCGGTAGGTGCCGGCGCTGTGCCAGGCCATGCGGATGAAGAACGGACCGTAGTGGCCGAAGTCGGCCGGCCACCAATCCTGCGAATCGGTCATCAACGCCTTGAGATCCTGCTTGAGCGCAGCGAAGTCGAGGCTCTTGAATTCCCTGGCGTAGTCGAAATCCCCACCCATCGGATCGGACTTCTCGGAGTGCTGGTTCAGGAGATCCACCCGCAACTGGTTCGGCCACCAGTTGCTGTTCGAGGTGCCGCGGCCGGGCACGGGGTGGAAGGGGCACTTCGGTTCAGTCATGTCGTTCATGGTCGGGCTCCTCTAAGACATACTCGACATCAGGTTCCGTGCAGCACGGGAACCGGACAATGGAATCTCCGATCGGTTCGATCGATGATGCATGCGTGGGCAACTCGGGGGTTGACTTGCGTCAATGGGAGAACTGCACCGAAATTCGCGGAGGACGTCAAGCACGCGAGTGCCATTTTCTTGCAAATCCATTGCGCCACCGTCGAAGAGCCGAAAAGGCGAGCACCGATGATGGCGACGCATCCGGACTACACTCGCGCCACGGGCCGTATCCGACCCGAACGAGACCGGGGAGAAGTCCATGACTGCCGATCCATTCGCGGAACTCAAGCAGCGCCAGCGCGCCATGTGGGCCTCCTTCGGCCCGACGGCGATGTTCACCACGCCGGTGGCGGGAAACTTCGTGAAATTCGCGCAAGTGGAACCCGGCGAGACGGTGCTCGATGTCGGCACCGGCACGGGCGTCGTTGCGATCACCGCGGCAAGAGCGGGCGCCAAGGTGACCGCCCTCGACCTCACGCCGGAATTGCTGGAGCAGGCGCGCGAGAACGCCGGCATTGCGGGCCTCGGCGATATCACCTGGAACGAGGGCGACGCCGAGAAGCTGCCCTACCCGGACGCCTCGTTCGACGTCGTGCTGAGCCAGTTCGGCCACATGTTCGCGCCCCGCCCGGACGTCGCGATCGCCGAGATGCGGCGCGTGCTGAAGCCCAACGGGCGCATCGCTTTCACCACCTGGCCGCCCGAGCATTTCGTCGGCCGGCTGTTCGCCTTCGTCGGCAAGAACTCGCCGCCGCCACCGCCGGGTGCCGCACCGCCTCCGATGTGGGGCAATCCGACGGTCGTTGCCGAAAGGCTAGCGCCGCACTTCGAGCCGCCGTTCTTCGAGCGCGCGACCATGACTTTCCCCGCGCTCAGCCTTCAGCATTTCCGTGGCTTCATGGAACGTTCGGTCGGGCCTATGCAGAAGCTGGTGGAGAACCTGGCCGGCGATCCGCAGAAGCTCGCCGCGATCCGGGCGGAGTTCGAGGCGCTGGCGGCGCCGTACTACTTCGACAATGTGGTGCATCAGAGCTATCTGATGACGCGGGCGCGGGCGAAGTGAGCCCTTCAGCGGCTTCGTCGCGCCGCCGGGTTACCACTGAACCGCCGCCGTTCAGCGTTCCCGACCGGCCTCGTGCACGGTCTTCTGCAACGGCGACAGGAGATACTCGAGAACGGTGCGGCGGCCGAGTACGATCTCCGCGCTGACCGCCATCCCGGGCGTCAACTTGAGGCGTTCTCCGTTGCGCTCGACGAACGGCGCAGCGACCGCCACGAGCGCACGATAGCCTTCGCCCGCACTCCGATCGCGTCCGGCCGGCTGCTCATTGGCATCCGTTGCATCCGGGCTCACGTGGCGCACCTTGCCCTCGACCAGCCCGTACTTCTGGAACGGGAACGCGGAGACCTTGATCCGGGCGGCCTGGTCCGCCTTCACGAAGCCGGCGTCGGTGTGACGGATCCAGACCTCGGCCTGCATCGGTTCGTCGGTCGGCACCAGCGTCATCAACACGGTACCGGGCTGGACCACGGACCCGACGGTATGGGTCGCGAGATCCTTGATGATGCCGTCCTGGGGCGACTTCAGTTCCAGTTTCTCCTGGCGCCAGGCCTGCTTCTCCCAGTCCTGCGCGAGCTTGTCCACTTCGGACTGCGTTGCAACCCGCTCGTTCTGCAGTTCCTCCCGGTAGTGCGAAACGATCTGCGCGAGGCGGCGCTCGGCCTGCTGCACCTGGGCTCCGAGACTACGCACGGCAGCGTTCTGGGCGAGCAAGTCCTGCTCGCTTTCGAGGTGCACGCGCTTGCGATCGAGTGCGAGGAGCTTGCCGGCAAAACCGTCGCGGGCGAGTTGGGCCCACGCCTGGGCCTGCTCCTTGTAGATGGGAGCGGACTGCTTCAGCTTGATCTGCATTTCCAGCGACGCAGCGTAGTCGGCCTTGGCCTTGGCCAGCAAAGCCGTCTCGGCACCGACGGCATCCAGATGGGCGATCCGGCGTGCGCGATACTGCGCGGTCACCTGTGCGAACGTATCGGGTGCGTCCCCGTCCTGCATTTCGAGCGGTGTTCCGGCCAGTTCCGCGTCGATCCGCCGCAACTGCAACCGCTTCAGGGCGAGTTGGCCGCCCAGCGTGTCGCGATCGGCATCGGACAATCGGCTGTCCATCCGTACGAGCGTCTGTCCCGCCGCGACGCGATCACCCTCTCGTACGAGGATCTCGCGCACGACCCCGGAATCGGTCGGCTGGACGATCTTGACGAAGCTCTGGGGCACGAGCTTGCCGTCGGCCACCGCCACGATGTCGAGGCGGCCGAACGCAGCCCAGACCAGCATGGCCGCGAGCAACGCGACCAGGAGGTACAGCACGACCCGCGGCAGCGGCGACGGCGGCGAGCGTTCGACGCCGAGAACGCCGGCTGCGAACTCGAGAGAATCGGAGTTGCCGGTCAACGCCGTCACCGCTGCCACGTCATGAGAGCTTCGGCATGCTGCCGAGAGTCTCGCTCAACGGCCGCAGGGGCTGGGGGCTGCTCCCGAACCCGGTGTCGTACACGGTACTGCGCGCCACGTCCACCGGCATTCCCGACAACGCCCCGTCGAGACCGTAGCGATACGCGAGATCCCCGCCGAGTGCCTCGGAATCGCTGCCCGCCACGTGGGCATCCAGCAACTCGTTCATGAGCGACCAGCTCCGCGAGTAACGCCTCCCGGCCGTCGCTTCGTCGAAGGCCTGCACCAGCTGGCGGAAATCGAAGGTCTCGATCCGGTCGTCCAACAGCGGATTGCCGCCGTCCGGGGCAAACCCCGGCATGGCCTCGGCCACGACCTGGAGCTTCGCAATCCCGCGATTGCCCGTACCCGAGTACCAATCCTTCAGGGTGATGCTTTCCCCGGCTCCCGTGGCGAGCACGAGGCTCGCACCGTCACGGCGGAACTTGAGCTCTTCGTAGCGCACCTCGGCGCCGAGGGACAAGGTCGCAGCGCCGCCTCTGGCGAGCACGGTGTCGCGCCCGTCACCGCGATTGAAGGCAACCACGTCGTGCCCGGACCCGAGCTTGATGGTGTCGTCGCCGCGACCGCCAGCGTAAAAGGATGCCGCTGAACCGCCCTTCAATGTGTCGTTCCCGCTGCCGCCCAGCAGCACGGAAGGGCCATCGGTATCGGTCAGTCGATCGTTGCCGCGACCGCCATCGAGAATGTCGATGCCGGAGCCGCCGTTCAGCGTGTCGTCGCCGCCGCCGCCTTCCAGGTAGTCGTTGCCACCACCCCCGGACAGCGAGTTCGAACGCCAGTTGCCGACCATGTGGTTGGCGAGCGCGTTACCGGTCCCGTCGATCCGGTTGTCGCCTGCCAGCACGAGGTTCTCGACGTTGTCGCCCAGACGCCACGAAACGCTGGCCTCGACCGTGTCGTTGCCTTCGTTCGCGCGTTCGACCACCACATCGCGGCTGCTGCCCACCACGTAGGTATCGTCGCCAGCGCCGCCGACCATGCGGTCGTTGCCCCACCCTCCGTCGAGACGGTCGTTGCCGCCACCTCCATCGAGGGCATCGTTGCCCTCGCGGCCGTACAGGCGGTCGTTGCCGCCCGTGCCGCGCAGCGAATCGTTGCGCCGCGTCCCGAAGATGTTGCGACCGGACTGCGCCGCACCGACGGCCAGGTCGAACTCGTCCGCAACGCTGGCACCCGATGCATCGGTCGCGGTCACCCGGATGCTCGTGACGCCGGCCTCGCCCGGCGTCCCGGAGAACGTCCGCGTGGCTGCGTCGAAGTGCAGCCACGACGGCAGCACCGTGCCGTTGCCGAGGCTCGCGGACAGGGTCAGCGCATCGCCATCGACGTCGGCGAATGCGTCGGCCGCGATCTGCATCGAGAAGGCGTTCCCCGCCGTGGTCGAGGCGTCCACCAGGGCGCGCGTGAGTACCGGTGCGTCGTTTCGTCCCGAGATTCGAACCTGAAGGATGCCCTGATCCTCGAGCGAGCCGCCGGCATCATCGTCGCGAACGGCATACCCGAAGGACTCCACCACATCCTGTCCTGCCTTGAGCGACTGGACGGCGGCTGAGGCGTTGTTCAACACGTAGGTGTACGAGCCGTTCGCCGCCAAAGTGAGCGAACCGTACTGCCCCGCGGACACGCCCGCCCCTGCCACGCCCAGCAACTGCCCGGCGTCGAATTCCCGATCGTTCGCGAGCACGTTGCCGCTCACGGTGGTGAGGCCATCCTCGGACACCCCGGCCAGGTCGTCCACCGCGATCGGCGCGTCGTTCACGCCCTGAATCGTGATGGTGAGGACCGCCGAATCCTGCTTCGGGTCGGCGGCACCGTCGGTCACCGTGTAGCCGAAGGTTTCCGTGAGCACTTGCGTGGATCCGAGCGCTCTTGCTTCGGTGGAATTCCCATCGAGCATATAGCTGAATCCGCCATCGGCGGCGAAAGTGGCGGTGCCGTAGGACCCACTGAGCGAACCGGCGTCGACCAGCGTGAGAGTCGTCCCGGCATCGGGATCCGCGTCGTTCGAGAGCACGTTGCCCGTAAACTGACCGCTGGTGTCCGCGGATACCATCGCGGCGTCGTCGAGAGCCTCGGGCGCACGATTGCCCGACATCAGCGCCTCGATTCCAACAGAGTCGAGCACGGTACCGTCGTCGAATCGGAACGTATCGATGGTCTGGCCCGAGACGAACCAGTTGCGCAGCGTGATGCTGTCGCCACCGAGGATGACGTCGACCACCAGATCGGCATCTGCGCGGCGCACGGCGATGTCGCCGAGCCGCAGCCCGCCGGTCAGGTGCAGTTCGTCGAATCCGGACGCATCCTCCGCCACGTCGTGCCCGTCGCCACGACCGAACTCATAGACGTCGTTGCCCGCGCCGCCGATCAGCACGTCGTCGCCCGAGCCGCCGGCGAGCGTGTCCCACCCATTGCCCGCGTCGAGGCGATCGTCGCCACCCAGGCCACGCAACAAGTTGTCGTAACCGTTGCCGGCGATGCTGTTGGCATCCGCATTGCCGGTGCCGTCCGCGACATAGCCCTCGACGAGCGTCAGGTTCTCGACATTGTCGGCGAGCGAGTGGCTCGAGGTGGCGATGACCGAGTCGATCCCGCCATCCGCGGCCTCGATGATCGCGTTGCCCTCGCTGTTGACGAAGTACGTGTCGTTGCCGCTGCCGCCATCGAGAACGTCCTGTCCGTTGCCGTAGAGCACATCGTCGCCGGCGTCCCCGTAGAGGGAATCCGCACCGTACAGGCCGTCCAGCACATCGTTGCCGCCGCCGCCGCGGATCGTGTTCGCCGCGTCATTGCCGTATATGGTGTTCGCGGACGCGTTGCCGGTGCCGTCGATGGCGTCATAGCCGCGCAGGGAGAGGGACTCGAAATTGTCGGCAAGGGCCAGCGTCACGGTGCTGTTCACTTCGTCGATGCCGCCATCGGCAGCCTCGACGATGACGTCCTCCGCACTATCGACGTAGTAGGTATCGTCCCCACCGCCGCCGCTCATGGCATCGCCATCCTCTCCACCGTCCAGCATGTCATTGCCGGCACCACCGAAGAGCTGGTCGTTGCCACTGCCGCCATACAGTTGCGAAGCCCCGTCTCCGGCGAACATCTGGTCGTTGCCGCCGCGCCCCATCATGAAATCCCCGGCCGTGGACGCGAGCCCGCTGGCGTTGCCGCGCAGGACGTTGTCACCTGAATTGCCGAAGATGTTGTTGGCCAGCTCATTGCCGCTGCCGTCGGCGTTCTCGCCGCCGACCAACTCCAGGGCCTCGAGATTGCTGCCGAGCGCGAAGGACACCTGGCTGTAGACCGTGTCCCAGCTCTGCTGGACCTCGTAGAAATAGCCGCCGCCGTCGACCAGGCCGCCGTCGTTCACTTCGATGACCACGTCGCCCGCATCGTCGACGTAGTACGTATCGCTGCCTCGCCCGCCTGCCATGACGTCGGCGCCGGCACCGCCGTCGAGCCAGTTGCCGCCCGTGATCGTGTCGGCACCCTCCTCGCCATACAGGCGTACCTGGGCCTCGTCGCCGGCCACGATGCGGTTGTCACCGCTGTTGCCGGCCGCGCCCAGGGCCCGATACGTATCGGGGGCGACGCGCACCTCGAGGTTCTCGACGCCATCGGCCAGCCGGTGATAGTAGAAACCGGTGGACATGGTCGCGATGACGGCATCGTTGCCGCCGCCGTCTGCCTCGATGATGCTGTCGTAGGTGTGGTCGACGAAATACGTATCGTCTCCCTCGCCCCCCATCATGGTGTCGGCACTGGCGCCGCCATCCAGCACGTTGGCCTTCGCGTTGCCGATGAGCGTATCGCCGCCGGCACCGCCGGTGGCATCCTCGATCGGATTCTCGTTGCCGGGTCCGCCGTGAGCGATGCTCACGTTGTTGATGCCATTGACCGAACTCAGCGCGCCCTCGTTCAGATCGAGAACGACATTGCCGGCTGCGCCGGATGCGTCGATCCGGTCGTGCACGCCACCCGCATCCCAGATCGTCCGGATCTCGTCTGGGGCAACGTTGCTCACATCGTAGACGTCGCCGTCGCCAGCACCGGTCGCGGCGTTGGCACCATAGATCGATTGCAGTGCCGCCACGTCGTACACGAGCGGCGTTTGCGCGTATGCCTGAAGCCCGCCGCCCAGATCGTGGTCGGGGGCGGGATTGCCCGACAGCACGGTGTACGCCTGGCTGTCGGTCCCGCTGGTGCCGCTCATGGTCGGCAAGGTGCCACCGACGCTGTCGTCCGGGTGCTTGAGACCCATCGACTGCGCGACCAACGCCATGATGTCGAAGAATCCACGCGCACCCGGCATCAGACTGCCGGGATCCTGGGGCTGCAGATAGACATCGTTGACGACACTGCCGTCGACGCTGGAGCGCCAATTGGTGCCCCCGACATCGGTCGACCGTCCGATGCGCAGCACGGGCCCCACCGAGGATCCGGTGCCGTTCTCCACGAAGCGCACGTTCGTGACGCTCTCGATCGCGTTGAACACGGCACGCAGCGCGGATCGCTGCTCGATGGATGCCAGTTCGAAGCCGGCGGACCCTGCGTCCGGCGGTACGCTGTCCGCGGGCAGTTCGGTCATGAACTCGTATGCGATCGTGGTCGGCCCGGAGTCCGACACGGGATACGGCCTCCAGGAATCCAGGAGGGCATTCAGAACCGCGGCGTCGATTGGCATGGTGAACCTTTGCGTTGTTGGTGGGCAGCGCGTGACAGGTGCCAACGACGTTCGGGTCTCGAAGTTTCCCGGTCACACGCTCACTGAACTACCAAGCGCTTGCGCACGAAGGCGCCGGCGCCAACAACCTGCAGGTGGAAGTACTCTCGTGAACTGCGCGCGCATTTGAAGTGCGCTCGCGCGCCGTGCGATTCCACCCCTTTCGTCGGCGCAGGGCGACACGGAGCAAGAGCTGCGCCGCAAATTGTCGGTATCCCGATGGCATCGGGAAAACATTCCGCCGATCAGGGAGCTAGCCGAGACTACTCAAGATGGCCTTGAAGGCGGCGAACGGCGCAACCTGCAAGGTGTGGGCACATTCTGGTGACGCGCCGCGTCAGGTAGACCGCCTAATGCAGCCCAACTCCCTGCGGTGCGGCACGAAGTGCCGCCAGCATCTCGCGCTCCGCTTCTGTTTGCGCTTCGGGCTGCGCCGGCGCCTCGCCAATGTGGACCACCTTGTCCACGCACGCGCCCACCGGCAAGTGGTGCGTGATGAAGAGGACCGTCGCCTGACCCGCGAGGCGATTGACGGTGCGGATGAAGCTCTCGGCAGTCTGCGTATCGAGGTTGCTCGTGGCCTCGTCGAAAACGAGGATCGGCGGCCGTTTCAACAGCGCGCGGGCGATCGCGATGCGTTGCTTCTGCCCTCCGGAAAGTCCGGAGCCGCCTTCCCCGATGGTGGTCTGGTAGCCTTGCGGCAGACGCTCGATGACATCGTGGACCTCGGCGAGGCGACAAGCGACGACGACGTCATCGAACGAGGCATTCGGATCGGCGATCACCAGGTTGTCGTAGATCGTGCCCGAGAACAGCACCGTTTCCTGGGGCACGACGCCGAAGTAGCGCCGCAGCTCGTTGGCCGACAGCCCGCGTACGTCGTAGCCGTCGATGCGGATCGCGCCTTCTCCGGGAGGATAGAACCCCTGGAGCAGCTTCGCGAGCGTGCTCTTGCCGGAGCCCGACGGTCCCATGATGGCGACGAAGGACCCGGGTTCGATCTCGAGATCGAACTCGCGATACAGCCACGGCATTTCGTCCGAGTAGCGGAACGCGAGGTTGCGGATCTCGATCGCGCCCTTCATCGAGTGCACGCGTCCCGGCACCGCCGAGTAAGGCTCCGAGGGTACGTCCATGATGTCGCCCAAGCGCTTGACAGCGATGGCCGCCTGCTGGAATTCCTGCCACAGGCCGACCATGCGCAGCAGCGGCTGCGACAGCCGGCTCGAAAACATCTGGAATGCGACCAGCATGCCGATGGTGAAGCCCGGCTCTTTCATCGCGAGCCACGCACCGACACACAGGATCGACAGCGTCATGAGCTGTTCCAGCCCACCCGCGCAGACCTGGTAGGTGCTCGCGAGTCGACGCGTGTCGAAACTCGCGCGGAGGTAGTCAGACAGATAGCCGCCGTACCGACGCGTGAGCTGCGCCTCCATCTGCAGCGACTTGACCGTGTCCATGCCCGCGACGTACTCGGTAACGAATGCCTGGTTGCGCGCGCCGAGCATGAACTGGCGATTCAGGCGTGCCCGCAGCACGGGCGTGATGGCGATGCCGAGCGCGGCGATCACCAGCATGATGGCCAGTGCGATCAGCGTGAGCTGCCAGGAGTACCAGAGCATCAGCGCGAGGAAGACGAACAGGAACGGCACGTCGAGGACGAGCGTGACGGCTGCGCCGGACAGGAACTCCCGGATCGTCTCGACCCCGTGCAGCCGCGCCACCATGACGCCCGTGGGCCGCTGTTCGAAATAGCGCGGTGGAAGGCGGAACAGGTGCTCGAACACCCGCAGGCCCAGGGCCGCGTCGATGCGCGTGCCGGTGTGGATCACGAGGTACTGACGCGCCCACGTCATGCTCGCCGAGAACACCATGAACAGCCCGAGGGCGACGGCGATCACCGCGAGCGTGCTCTCGGTTCGATGCACCACCACCTTGTCGATGATCGCCTGCGTGAACAGCGGCATTGCGAGCGCCATGCACTGGATCGCGAGCGAGGCGATCAGCACGTCCCGCCAGATCGGGCGGTACTTGAGCAGCTCCGGGATGAACCACCGAAACCCGAACGGGCGCTTGGCTGCTTCGCCGTCGCCCTCCGGATCGGGTCGCTCGGGCGTCGCGAACAGGGCGATGCCGGCGTGGCGTGCCGTCAGTGCCTCCACGGATTCGCGTCTCGGTTCGGCCTCGCCGGGCACGAAGTACAGCGCCTCGCCATGATCGATACGAACGATCAGTGCCGGTTGGCAGGCGTTCGGGGTCTCCGGGGAATCGTTGCGCAACGGCACCAGGCACGGCAGGAAATCGGCACCGATGCGCGAGAGCCGCACGCTGCGATTCGCGCTGCGCATTCCAAGCTGATTTGCGGCTGCCTGCAGCGACGACCAGTCGTAGGGGGGCGGCACCTGCTGCAGCATCAACTCCGCATCGAACGGGATGCGGAAGCTGCGGCACAGACCGCCGATGGCCCAGGCCACGTGTTCGCGCGTCAGTGCGGGCTCGGGCTCGGCGTCTGTGGCCCGGCGCTGGTGGCGAGTGAGCATCGGATGCATGGCGGCAAGCTCGCAAGCAACCGATATGCCACGAATCCCGTACCGCGCCCGGAGTGGCGCGCTCGTTGCACCTCAAGGAGCGTTAGGTTGAGGTGTCCACGTTTTCGGGGCAAGTGCCGCGTTGCTCAGTCGAGCCGGAGGTACACGCGTTGCCCTTCGATCTTCGCCGGATAACTGCGTAGCGCGTCGGTAACCGGCTCGCACAGAGGCTTGCCATCACGTACGTCGAACTTCCCCTGGTGTAGCGGACACTCGATCTCGTGGCCGTCGAGAAAACCGTCGCATAGCCGCGCCTGGCCGTGCGTGCAGATGTTGTCGGTGGCGTATACGGCATCGCCCACGGTGTAGATCGCAATATCACGGCCGTCCACCCTGACGCCGATCACGTCATCGGCGGGAAGATCATCGACCGACAACGCGTCGACCCAGCGGGATTCGCTCATCGTTGTGGTTTCAGATGGGGTAGATGATGGAATTAGGGATCATTTCACTGTCGTAGATGCATTCGCGCGAAGCGAACTTCATCCCCGCCGGCGTGCGGACCACGGTGTCGAGGTAGCGACCGACGTTGAACACGGTCGACGCGTCCGACAACTTGGTGCGGAAAACGGCGTAGTTCGCCTCGCAGGTGAACCGGCCGTTCTCGGCGTTGCGCACCACCGGAACGCCGACCACGTGTCGCTGGTAGTAAGGGTCATGAAACAGCGTCTCCTTGATGCCGTAGGCACGGTCCTTCAGCATGCCCTTGCTGGTGAAAGACAACGTCGCGAGCGGGAAGCCGCGTTCGTGGTTCTCGCGCGGCTGCAGCCGGTAGACGCACGGATCGGTGAAGAACTCCGGCCACAGGTCCCAATCGCCGGAGTCGACGGCAGCGGCGTAGTCGGCGTAGAGCTGCGTCAATGCCAGCCAGTCCTCGAAAGTGATGTTCGTGCTCATCGCTCGGGTCTCCATCAGGCTTCCATCACGTCGCGCCAGTAGCGGTACATGCCGCGGATGAGGGTCTCGGTCACCATGTGTTCGGTGTTCTCCACCTCGTGTCCACCCAATTCGGCCAGGGCACGATGGAACGGCTTGCTTTCGAAGGCTTGTTGCGAGAACTCGATCACCTCGCCGTCGTCGGCCGAGACGAATCCGGCCGGGCCGAACAGGTTGGCCTGCCGCAACCGCCGCTGCGTCATCTCCTCGCTGTCGTCCTCGAAGCCGAAGTGCGTCCAGACGAAATCGAACGACCCATGCCCATTGGGCTGGATATGCCGTGTGGAGACGCTGTTGACCTGCTGCTGCAGGATCACGCTCGGGAAGATCGTCGTCATCACCGCGGTCGGCCCACCCCACCAGGGTTCGGGCACGATGTCGAGGAAGCTTGCATCGTTGAGCTGCATGCTGTCCTTGAAACTCGACACTTGCGTCACCTCCTCTGCCTTGCCGGTTTGACCGCGGGTGGAGATCATGGCCGCGTGACGGTGGCGTGCGTCCATCCTGAGCTGCGACTTGTTGTCCGCGCGCCAGAGGCCGAAGGTGACGAACCAGGTGTGCAACAGGCCGGGATGGTACGGATCCTTGATGTTCTCCTGCATCAGCTTCCAGTTGCCCGGAATGCGCTGGCGGTTGTAGCCGAGGATCGTGAGCTTGCGCCCGTTGAAGAGCCGGTCGAAGTAACCGAGGATGGTCGGCCCGAGGTAGTCCTCGAACGATTCGACGTCGGCATCGAACGAGGCGAAGACCACACCGCCACGCGTCGCGACCTTGAGCCGCGTCAATCCATGGTCGGCAGTCTTGAAGTCGGCTGGCATGCCACCGTGCACCTGCCCGTCCTGCTTGACGCCACGGCGGAACGGTACGCCCTGCAGGTCACCCTTGAGCGTGTAGCTCCACTGGTGATAAGGGCAGATGAACTCCTTGCGATTGCCGTGGCGCTCGCGACAGAACCGCATGCCCCGATGGGCGCAGACGTTCTCGAGCACATTGATCGCGCCGTCGGCATCCCGGACCATGATCACCGATCGTTCGCCGACGGCAGTGCGCTGGTAGTCGCCGGGGTTCGGGATCTCGGCCTCGAGGCCGACGTAGCACCAATGGCCCTTGTAGAAGAAACGCTCGAGTTCGCGCCTGTGGATCTCGTCGCTGGTGTAGGCCAGGAAGGGAATGCGGTGGGTTCCGTCGCCTTCCCATTGCACCTCGCGCGGAAAGATGGTCGATGCTTCGTTCATGCTCGTCTCCTTCGACATGCTCGGTTCAGGTGCCCTGCGTGTAGAACGCATCGGCATGGATGTGGTCTGGCGCGACGCCTTTGCGCCGGGCAACCAGCGTGGCCGACTCGACCATCGGCGGCGAGCCGCACAGGTAGGCGCGCCAGCCGCTCAAGTCGCCGAGGTCTTGCTCGATCGCTTCGGTGACAAGACCGCAACGCTGACTGGCTGGGTTGCCACCGGAACTCACCACCACGTGAACCTTCAGCGCGGGGTGCGCTTGCTGTAGTGGCGCCAGCCAATCGAGCCCGTAGACATCGCGCGGCGACCGGACACCGAAGTACAAGTGGATCGGATTGCACATGCCCTCCGAAATCGTACCTCTGACAATCGACAGGATGGGTGCGAGCCCGGTACCACCGGCGACGCACAACATCGGCCCCTCGTGTCTGCGGCGAAGATAGGCAGAGCCGAGCGGGCCCGTCACGCGCACCGAGTCGCCGAGCTTCAGTTCGCTGTCGATATAGCGTGTCACACGACCGTCCGGCACGAGCCGAACGTGGAACTCGAACTGCCCGTCCCCGCACAGACCCGCCATGGAATAAGGACGCACATGGTTGGGAGTGAACTGAAGCTGGACATACTGCCCGGGCGAGAACTCCAACGGCTTGGCGGGCTTGAGATGCAGGCGCTTGACGTCGTGCGTCATGTCCTCGATCGACGTCACCGTCGCTTTCACGATGCGGGCAGGATGCACCACCACTTCGTCGGGCTCGAGGATCTCGATGGTGCAGGATTCCGTGAGGTAGGTTCGGCACGCCAGGACGTAAGCATCGCCTGCCTCGAGCGGTCGCTGCTGGTCCCGACCGCCGTCGAGCACCTCGCCGTCCACCACCTTGCACCGACAGGTGCCGCAGCGGCCCGCCATGCACGAGTAGGACATCGGCACCTGCGCAGCCTGCAACGCCTCGAGCAGGTTGGCACCTGGCTCGGCCTGGATGACTCGGTTCAAAGGCTGGATGAGGACGTTCATCGTGACCGCTGAGGTCGAAGTCGGACAGCCAAATATCCGCCGTTCGCGGCAATCAGCCAATAGAATGTCTAGAATAGATAACATCACCGACAGTGATGTGAAGGAGAAGCCATGGACCTGCGTGACATCGATCTCAATCAGTTGGTGCTCTTTCAGCAACTGATGGTCGAGCGTCGGGTTTCCCGAGTGGCTGAGAACCTGGGGCTCACCCAGCCGGCGATCAGCAATGCGTTGGCGAAACTGCGGCGCCTGTTCGCGGACGACCTGTTCGTCCGCACCCCCTCCGGCATGGTGCCTACCCCATTCGCCGAGCAACTCTCGGAGCCGGTGGGATATGCGCTCGCGATGATCCAGACCGGTCTCAATCAGCAGCGGGGATTCGATCCGGTCACGGCGAAACGCTCGGTGACCATCGGGATGACCGACATCGGCGAGATCGTCTTTCTGCCCCAGCTGGTGGAACGCCTCGGCCGCGAGGCGCCAGGCGTGTCGCTCAACACCGTGCGCAACACAGCGGTCAATGTGCGCGACGACATGGAGGCCGGCAAGGTTGACCTCGCCATCGGCCTGCTGCCCCAGTTGAAGGCTGGATTCTTCCAGCGTCGACTTTTCCGGCAACGTTACGTCTGCCTGTTCCGACGTGGACTCCACCCCGGGAAGAAGAAACTCACCCTGTCCGACTTTCGGACGGCCGAGCACCTGGTGGTGGTATCCGCCGGCACCGGTCACGGCAAGGTCGACGAGCTGCTGCGACGCAGCGGCATCGACCGCGTCGTGCGACTGACCGTGCCGCACTTCGTCGGTGTCGGCCATATCCTGCAGGGGACCGACCTGGTCGCCACCGTTCCGGAGAAGCTGGCTCAGCGCCTGGCCGAGCCCTTCGGGCTAACCTACCTGCCCCATCCGGTGAAACTGCCCGACATCGGGATCAACGTGTTCTGGCATGCCAAAGTGCATCGCTCACCCGAGAACCAGTGGTTGCGCAGAGTGGTGTTTGATCTGTTTGCGGACGACAGGAGCGAACGCGGCGGCTAGTCCGGCTCCGTTGCGGACGTCTCTGCCGTTCATGGAGCACTCGATCGGCTACTCCTCTACCGGCGGCGTGCCATGGAAACAAATGGGGTAGTAGAGGCCCCGTAAATGGGGTAATGTCACCACAAAATACCCCTTTTAAGGGATATGATTACCCCATTTCCGACTCCCCCGAATCACCCCGTGCAGTCACTGACCCCCGAGTTCCTCGCAGCACTGCGCTATGACGGCCTGCAGTTGGCAACGCTGCGCACTTTGGGTGAGTACCAAGGCAAGCAGCAACTCTACGCGGCACAGTCCCCCGAAGCGCTGAACCACCTGCAGCAGATCGCCGTCATCGAGTCCACGGAGTCATCCAACCGCTTGGAAGGCGTCGTGGTCGCACCCGCACGCCTGAAGCTGCTGATGATCAGAAACGCTGCACCGAAGAGCCGCTCGGAGCAGGAGGTGGCCGGGTACCGCGATGCACTGGCATTGATTCACGAGTCCGCCGCAAACATGCCCTTCAGCGAAGGCGTGGTGTTGCAACTCCACACCATGCTCTACCGCTACATGCCGCAGCCCGGTGGCCGATGGAAAGCCACCAACAACGACATCGTCGAACGTCACCCCGACGGCAGCACGCGTCTGCGCTTTCAGCCAGTCGCGGCGCACCTCACGCCAATGGCGATGGCCGATTTGATTCGCCGTTATGCCAGCGCACTGGACCAGCGCCTGGCCGACCCACTCGTCCTTGTGCCTCTGGCCATGCTGGACTTCCTTTGTATCCATCCTTTCCCGGATGGCAACGGCCGCATGTCCCGATTGCTGACGTCGCTGCTGCTCTATCAGTTCGACTATGCCGTCGGCCGCTACATCAGCCTGGAGCGCATCTTCGAGGAATCGAAGGAAGGCTACTACGACACGCTGGAAACCAGTTCGCAAGGCTGGCACGAGGGCAAACACGATGCAAAGCCCTGGCTCGACTACTTCTGGGGTGCGCTACTGCGTGCGTACAAAGAGTTCGAGGAACGCGTCGGCACAATCGCTCACGGCCGAGGCAACAAGGGTGACCGCGTGCGCGCAGAAGCCCTGAAGCGCACCCAACCGTTCTCGATTTCGGAGATCGAGGAGGCTTGCCCAGGGGTCAGCCGCGATATGGTGCGGGTCGTGTTGCGGGCGATGAAAGCCGAAGGGTTGATCGCGTCGACAGGCAAAGGGCGTAGTGCGAAGTGGGTGAATCTCGCCGCTGATGGCATGATCAAGGAGCAGCATGCCTAACCAAACCGTCGTAAACGACCCGACCGAGTTGTTCCGGCATATCAGCGCCGAGAAGGCCGACTTCTACCGCCGCACTATTCGCGCTGGCACTAGCGCCAACGCCGCAGTTCGGCGATCTCGACGGTGAAGGACACGATGGCCGGGTCGTAGCCGATCCACTGGTCGAAGGAAATGGCGTGGCGGCCGGGCGGAATGTTGCGCGAGCCGAAGGGCCACAACTGCGACACCACCACGGCCTCGCCGGCGGCATCCAGGGCACGCAGCTTGACGCGGGCACCGAGGTCCATGTCGCAGCGGTTCTCGATCTCCCCTTCGGCCTTTAGCTTCGGGCAGGGAGTATCGGTGCAGGTGTCCACCCACTCGAAACGCGTGAGAGTGACGGGGAAATCCTCCGGCGAGCAGCCGACCGATGCCGCCGGCGCCAGCGTCAGGCCAGCAAGGACCAGCAGCGCTGCACGGTGCTCGATGGATACCAAGGAACAGCTCCTTTCCAGGGCGCGCGGGGCGGTGGCCCGCCGCTGCAGGTTGCGGGAGGATCCCTTCCGGGGTTGCCACCTGCACGTCCCGGCGTGGATGATAGCTGCGATGCCCGTTCCGCGCGCCTTCGCTGGTGTTGTGCAGTGGCTGGCCCGGCCCGCGGCGGCCGCGACGCTGGTTCTGTGCGTCTGCACGGGCGGCGCTGAGACCACCGCGGTCCGCCTGCCTGGAATCCGTCCGGTCCATTGCGGCCCGGTGCCGTGCGGGTCGATGGAGATCTCCTGGTACCGCCGCTTCGAGGACGAGGACGCCACCCCGAGTCAGGAGCGCAACGGCGTGAACATCCGCGGCCGCTTCCGAGGCTTCCGCGACCAGGCACGCGAGTTCCACTATCTCCAGGTGCTCACCCGCTTCGAGGCCGACGACTTCCGCTGGAGCCGGGATCCCGGCGTGCCACTGCCGGCGCGATTCGTCGATCCGCCGCCCTTCGGCATGCAACACCCGGAGACCGATACCGATGGGCGGTTCCGCTCGGTGGAGCACAAGTTCGATGCGCTGCCCTGGTATGACGAGGGCGACTTCCCGCTCTTCGAAGATCGCCCGCGTGCGTTCCTCGCGAGCGCCCGCGCGCTTGGCACGGCCACCATGGAGTTCGAGACCTGGCTCGTGTGCGTCATCTCATCGAGCCAGGGCCCCGATCGTGACCGGGTCGGCGACGATGTCTACGAAGTAGCCACGCTCGCAGGCTGGACCTGGGGGTATGCCATCACCTGGCGTGACGTGGGGCGGCTCGGCGTGGACGAGTTCGAGGACTACACGTTCACCATGCAGCCGCTGCGTCTCGTGACGCAGCCGTCTGAAGCTTTCGAGGCCGCCCTCGGTGCGACGCTCGGCGGCGCTGTGACTGATCGGTTTGAAATTCGGCTGGGGGATGCGCTGCGGTGTCCGGCGCGATAGGGCTGTGCACAATGCAGGGCAGCAACGCGCTGCAGCAGTACCGATCTGAAAGGGGGTTCGAGCGCTCGCAACTCTGCCGATCGCGGAGCGCATTGCGATCGAGCCGCATCCTCAGCAGCTACGCCCAACAGCAGCGCATGCGCAAACCGCGTTCTTCAACTGAATGCGGTGGATTGCGGTCACTGCCGGGACGTACATCGCTTGAATGTCGGCTGGCCGACCTTTGGAGACTACTCAAGTCTCGTATCCACCTCGCCGAGAACTACTCCGACAGCCTGGGCTGCAGCCGTCAAGAGCGCGCGGATAGAACTCTTACCTTGTTCAACTGCGGAGATGGACCCCAGCAACGCGGGAACGCTGGTGCGAGGCAAGACGAGCAGGAAAGGACTGGAAGCAAACTGTTTCCACACAGCCGTGAATCGCCGCGCCACAGCTCTGCCGAATGTCATCTGAAGCACCAAGCCCTCGGAGAAGCAGACCGTTGAGGACGCGAGCAAGGCCTGGAGGTAAAACACCTCTCTGGGGTCGAGAACGGCAGAGCGTACAAGTGACAGCGCGGCACCAAATCTCTCACCATTCGACCGCTCGACTCGCCTGCTGGCGACGTCCATGGCATCCTGAGGCACCATCGAAAGCCCGCGAGACATGTCAGCCAGCGCATTGATGACTGAGCTGCCATCTCCCCAGATGCTCTTTGCCTCATCTTCCCAAGCCGCGACGGCTTGCGCCGGACTGTCGCAACAGATTGCGCCTGCTGCGAATACCGCAAACCAACCATCCACATTCAGCTTGCTTTCTGTCGGCGGCGTGTCGCCTCCGTCGCCTTGCATGGCCTGCTGGCCATCTGAGAGTGACGCGAAGGTGTTGAACGCTTTTTCGAAAGCAGCGAGCGTGCTGACGAAACCTTCGCTGGTTCCCGCATTGAACTCGAATGCGAGCATGGCCTCGGCGACGAGCAACCGTATCAGCGGAAAGTTCGAGGTCCGTACCGCTTCCAACTGCGCCAGGTACCCAGGAGATATATCACCAAGCTGCGATGCTAGGAGCCCAGCCCTCGCAATGGCCAGCTGCACCCGCAGCACTTGATTGGGCTGCGAAGGCCCGAAGCTGAGGCCTGGTTCCGAGGCTTTTCCGAAATGAAGGCTATGGTTGGCGAGGTCTTCTTGCTTCGAGGCGGATTCGACGAGGTTGCAGACGCTATTGATGACCCGAAGGAGCGCCTCCCAATCTTCGTGCCCCTCCTCCCAGGCCGCCGCCGGCAACTCGGCCAAGGTGTCCGAGAGCAACCGCGCCGCGCGCTGAGGCGTGCCAGCCAAGGCCGCGACGTGACTTGCGTCGACCTTGAGCCCAATACTCGTTATGGCAAGGCGAAGTTCAGGCAACACCGCCGAGCCAGCAAGGAAGTAGCGCTCAGCCTGCGGCCAACGCTTAAGCCGACATGCGCAGATGCCTGCTCGCCTAAACGCGAAGGCGTCTATGGTCTTCGCTGCTTCGGGGTCAGAAATTAGTGAGTCCCAAACCGAAAGGGCTGCGACGTCATCGTTGACTTGGAAGAGTGCGTTGACTCGCTGCTCGCGGAGGGTGCTCGTCTCACCGAACGCCGCCGCCGCATCGGCCAGGGCCTGCATCGCAGCCGCATGGTCGTGAAGGTACTCACTCTGGACAATTGACGTCGCCTTCGCAACCTCACTCCCAAACTGGATGAGTCCGAAGCGGCGTGCAATCGCATCAGCTCGAGAAAGCAACGTGAGCATCGGCACCCAATCGGTCTCATTGGAGTGGCGTGATGCCCATGCACCGTGCACGAAGGCCCCAGACGAGTTCACCAGGGGCCAATGAAGAACGGCGTCAAAGGCTCGCCTCTCTTCCTCATCGGTATCAAGTTCAAGCCAGTCGAGCACTTCCGCCAGATCTTTCGGGCCTCGCACAGAAGGCGCTTGAAGTGAGAGGTAGAACTGCGCACTAGTCGCACTTGCTAGGATGCCGTCGAGCGCGCCGCTGGACTGGGTCATGAACATGCGAGCGTATTCCTTCGCCACATCCGCAGCCTCGCCCCTCAGTTTGCTGAGAGTGCCAATTGCGGCCAACTTTGCCCTCAAGGGAACGCGCGAGTTTCTGTTGACTAGCAACTTGGAGCAGCGCATGACCTCCAGGGTTGCGCGCGATTCCTGCTGAGGAATCTGACGAACCTCATCCGTCCAACGGACTAGGATGGTCGGGAGCGACTCGGAGTCAACTTGGTTCGCCACAGAGAATTGAAGCTGGCGCAGCATGGCGCTGACGAAGGGCTGGGCTTCGAAGAAGCGCTGTCCCTCGGACAATGCGACGTACGGCAGCCAAACCAGTTGCTGAAAGACAGCGGCCGAGATCGTGTCTTCGTCGATGGTCTCCAAAATGCGAGCGCAATGCGCGAGGCGGGACGCGTCGTGCGCGATGTAGGCGTGGAAAAGGAGTGACGCAGCATCAGCAACATCGAGACTTCTCACGCCCGCGATTGCGTCGTAGATGTGGCTGTGCGCAAGCTGCCTGCGTTCCAAGGGCCAGACCTCTGCAGCGGACCCCTTTAACATCGGAGTCACGCTGAGACGTCCAACGAGAGCCTGCTCTAGCCATCTTCCTTTCAGACCGTCGATGACGTCGCCGCCGTTGACGATGCCCCCGACAGCTTGAGTCAGGCTGAGCAGCATTGGGCGCGTTAGCGGGAAGGTAGCTTCCGCGGCCGTGTACACAAACGCTGCTGTATCGGGCGTCACGGTCTCATTTAGCATCCGGCGGGCGGCCTGCCTGGCGGTCGACATTGCCAGCGACGTTGAAGTGACGTTGGTCGGCATAGGCGCCGGCCAACCCTGCGTTCCGAGTTCGGCAATTCGCACCTGAACTAACTTAGGGTGGCCTCCGGTAGCGCCACGCATAAAAGCTGCCCACGCTTGTGACAAGCCCTCAGGACAGCCGTTGTTAAGACAATGCTGTCGGACTTCGTCGACCGACAGCTCAGGTACATCAATGGTTTCGATGCCCGCGAAGTCTGAGAGCTGCGCGGTTTCACCTGATTCTCCGCGCGCGGTCAAAAGCAAGCCACGGCCCGCGCGAGTGGCACGACTGACTACCAACGCCAATGCCTGCCCGTATGCAGCATAGGCACTCGGAGACAGGTCAATGTTGTCTACCACGACAAGCGAGGGAGCGGATACATCATCGATGTCGGCTGCCAGCGCCCTCAACAGGTTGTCGGTGTCAACGCCACTGCGGGAGGCCACTGGGAACCACCAGGCATCCGGACACAGTGCATTCGCCACTAGTTGGGCAATGGTCGTCTTGCCCTTGTAGATGGTGCCGGTAAGCAGCACAGACTTTCTTTCCGCCAATCGGAGGCTGACGCTCTCAACGAGAGATGCTCGGTTCAGGAGAGGTGCCGGAGCTTGTGGCAAGGGCATCCGCATGACTCGTAGGAGTGTGGCACCGGGGTCAAAAGCGCCTGCTTGAAGCGCTCTCTGGAACTGCTGGTACTGCAGGGAGGGAACCGGGACGTGCTCAATCGTAGCCGCGTCTATCTCTCGCAGAAGGTCGGCAAGGCCCAATCGACGCCTGGCTGAATCGGGTCGTACGAGGACGTCGCATGCGAATGCGTAAAGGCGGTCCCTGACCGCACCCAGGTACGACAGAGAGACTTTTGCCTGGTTCAGCTGGATCACCAACCTGTCGTCGACACTTTCCTTCACCAAATTGAGGCCGGGCTGGGCAAGGAACCAATGAACTCGGCGGATTAGCCGCTCTTGAACCTGCTCCGATGCGGCCGAAGACAGGAAAGCCTTCAGCCCGCTAGTCGAAGCAAGCTTCGGCGCCAAGTAGGCTTGAATCCGCCCCGCCATTTCAGAATTGGTTTGGGCAATGCGCCAGGCTTCAAGGCCCGCGACTCCATTGAACTGCGCATCTCGCTCAAGTGCGGCAGACGCGGTAGTTATGTAGTGGAAGTCGACGCGTCGCGTTGACTCCCGTAGGCTGAGCGCCCAGAAGTTTTCGAGGGCCTCATGGCAACGCTTGTTGTTAAGCGAGAGGCTTTCTACCTCATGCTTGACCTGTCCGGCGATCGCTCCGCCTGAGGCTACTCGGTCGAGGTCTTCGGCACCCTCCAGGAAAATGACTTCATCAGGCGAACTAAGCCGCAGCCACGCATCAATCGACCACCAAATCTGATATGCGATGCCTCGGATTGAGGCAACGGCCTGGCGCGTCGGGTCGCCCGCAAGCTCTCGAGGGCTTGAGAAGGGGTCAATCAAGTCGTTGAGGTTGGACGACATTGGGGCCAGGGTGCTGTATGCCGGCGCAAGAAAGTCAGCCTGAGGGCTTGGCGGCCCAGAGCCGCGTCCGACGTGCTACACGTCGCATAGGCACTTCCTAGACTGCAGCCACGAGCTTTCGGCGTCCTTGCAACGGGTGCGCCCCCGCTGCGATGGTACGCCGCTACTCGAACGTTCACGGAGCCTCGGTGAGGTTGAAGCCGAAGGTGTTAAGTTCGTCGTTGTAATTGTTCTCGGTCAGCTTTGCCAGAACATCCGCCAATTCCCGCTCGCGGTCGCTCCAATAGGTGTGGGCGCTGGACGAGAGTGCCTACAAATACGCTATTCCCATTCAATCGTCGCCGGCGGCTTACCCGAAATGTCGTACACGACGCGATTGATCCCGCGCACCTCGTTGATGATGCGATTGGATACGGTCCCCAACAGGCTATGCGGCAACTCCGCCCAATGCGCCGTCATGAAATCCTGCGTCTGCACGGCCCGTAGCGCGACGACGAACTCGTAGGTCCGTCCGTCCCCCATCACCCCGACGGATCGCACCGGCAGGAATACGGCAAACGCCTGCGACGTGCGGTCGTACCAGCCGTGGCTGCGGAGCTCTTCGATGAAAATTGCATCCGCCCGGCGCAGCAGATCGGCGTACTCCCGCTTCACCTCGCCAAGAATACGCACCCCCAACCCTGGTCCGGGGAACGGATGCCGGTACACCATCTCCCGCGGCAGCCCGAGCGCCAGCCCGAGTTCCCGCACTTCATCCTTGAACAACTCGCGCAGCGGTTCGAGCAGCTTGAGATGCAGCGTATCGGGCAGGCCGCCCACGTTGTGGTGGGATTTGATTGTGTGTGCCTTCTTGGTCTTGCCTCCGGCCGACTCGATGACATCCGGGTAGATGGTGCCCTGCGCCAACCATTTCACCTTGGCGAGCTTTGCGGACTCGCGCTGGAAGACGTCGACGAACACGCGGCCGATGATCTTGCGCTTCTGCTCCGGGTCGGAGACGCCGGCGAGTTGGCCGAGGAACTCGTTGGTCGCGTCGACGTGGATCACCTTCACGCCCAGGTTACGCGCGAAAGTTTCCATCACCTGCTCGGCTTCGTTCAAGCGCAGCAGGCCGTTGTCGACGAACACGCAAGTGAGTTGATCGCCGATGGCACGATGGATCAACGCAGCAGCGACCGATGAATCCACGCCGCCGGATAGGCCAAGCAGCACTTCGTCCTTACCGACTTCGGAACGGATGCGTCCGACCGCTTCGTCCACGTAGTCCGGCATTTTCCAGTCGTAGCCCGCGCCGCAGATTTCATGGACAAAGCGATCGAGGATCGCCTTGCCCTGCAACGTGTGCGTCACCTCGGCGTGGAACTGGATCGCATAGAAACCACGCGATTCGTCCGCCATGGCGGCGATCGGCGTCGAGGCGTTGCTGGCGATCACCTTGAAGCCGGGTGGAATCGCATTGACCTTGTCGCCATGGCTCATCCATACATCCAGGAGGCCGTGCCCTTCGTCGTTGACGCGATCCTGGATGTCGCGCAGCAGTCGCGAATGACCGCGGGCGCGGATCTCCGCGTAGCCGAACTCCCGCTTCAGTCCATTCTCGACCGCTCCGCCGAGCTGCGCCGCCATGGTCTGCATGCCATAACAGATGCCGAGAACGGGAACACCAGCGGTGAATACGCTCTGCGGTGCACGTGGTGTCCCGCTTTCGGTGACCGACGATGGGCCACCGGAGAGGATGATGCCCTTCGCGCCAAATTTAGGAATGAAGTCTTCGGGAACGTCGTAAGGATGAATCTCGCAGTACACGCCGCTCTCGCGTACCCGCCGTGCGATCAACTGCGTGTACTGCGCGCCGAAATCGAGGATCAGGATCTTGTCGTGCATGCGGTGGTCGTTGCGAAGTGGATACTTAAAAAAGAAGAGGCGCCGTGCTTAGCGCCTCCCCGTGTGCCTATTGCGCCGTTGCTTTACTCCACGTGATAGTTGGGCGCTTCCTTGGTGATCTGCACATCGTGGACATGGGACTCCTTCACGCCCGCGGACGTGATCTGCACGAATTGCGCATGCTTGCGCATGTCGTCGATGCTGCCGCAACCCACATAGCCCATGCTCGCCCGCAGGCCGCCCATGAGTTGGTGGATGACGTTGGTCACGGGGCCCTTGTACGGCACGCGACCCTCGACGCCCTCGGGGACCAGCTTGTTCTCGCTCGCGTCCGAGGCATCCTGGAAGTAGCGGTCGCTCGACCCCTGCTGCATCGCGCCCAGTGAACCCATGCCGCGATAGGACTTGTACGAACGGCCCTGGAACAGTTCGATCTCGCCCGGCGCTTCTTCCGTGCCGGCGAACAGCCCGCCGAGCATCACGGCATCCGCGCCCGCCGCGATCGCCTTGGCCACGTCGCCGGAATAGCGCACGCCGCCATCGGCGACCACGGGAATCCCGGTGCCGGCGAGCGCATCAGACACGTTCTGGACCGCCGTGATCTGTGGTACGCCTACGCCGGCGACGATGCGCGTCGTGCAGATGGATCCCGGACCGATGCCGACCTTCACGCCGTCGGCACCCATGTCCATGAGCGCCTTGGCAGCCGCGGCAGTGGCGATGTTGCCGCCGATCACCTGCGCGTTCGGGTAATTGCGTTTCACCCAGCGCACGCGATCGAGCACACCCTGCGAATGGCCATGTGCCGTGTCGACGACGATCACGTCCGCGCCAGCTTCGATCAAGGCTTCCGCGCGTTCCTCCGTGCCCTCACCGACGCCGATGGCGGCACCGACGCGCAGTCGGCCGAACTGGTCCTTGCACGCATTCGGGTGTTCGGAGGACTTGAGGATGTCCTTCACCGTGATGAGGCCCTTCAATTCCCAATCGCCGTTGATCACGAGCACGCGTTCCAGCCGATGCCGGTGCAGGAGCATCATCGCCTCTTCGAGGCTCGCCCCTTCCTTCACGGTCACCAGGCGTTCGCGCGGCGTCATGATGTTGCTGGCCGGCTGATCGAGATTGTTCTCGAAGCGCAGGTCGCGGTTGGTGACGATGCCGACGACGCGGTTCGATTCCACCACCGGCAACCCCGAGATACGGTATTGCCGAGTCAGCTTCAACACGTCGCGGACCGTCATGTCGGGCGTGATCGTGATCGGATCCTTCACGACCCCGCTCTCGAAGCGCTTGACCTTCGCGACCTCGGCCGCCTGTCCCTTGGGCGGCAGATTCTTGTGCAGGATGCCGATTCCGCCCTCCTGGGCGATGGCGATCGCCAGGCGGGCCTCCGTGACCGTATCCATCGCCGCCGAGAGCAGCGGGATGTTGAGCTGGATGGTGCGGGTGAGGCGGGTTTGGAGACTGACGTCCTTGGGCAGGACCTCCGAATGCGCCGGGACGAGCAGGACGTCGTCGAAGGTCAGCGCCTTCTGGATCACTTGCATCTTTCTGATCCTTCACGCAAAAAGCTATTATACCGAATCGACCTCGCGATCGGTAAACCGCGCCGCGTCACGCGCCGTTGGTATTGCCGACACCCTCGGATTCATGCCCCGTTTCCTTGCCGACCGCCTCACGAACCTCGCACTGCCCGCCTGTAACTCCCTGGCGACATTGCTGCTGACTGGCATGTTGCTCGCTTCCGATCCCGCTCTGGCGGTCGTTTCGGCCGACGTAGCGGAAAGCGCTCTGGCGCAGGCAGAGGTAGCCGTTGCAAGAGCTCGAGCCAGGAACGCGTTGTGGTCGACCGCCTGGGCAGCGCTGCTGGAAGCGCGCCGGGCCCGCAACAGGCAGGACTACGAGGCTGCGACGCGCTGGAGCGCTCGAGCCGAGGAACTCGCCGGTTTGGGGATGACCCAAGCCGGACAAGAGGCGGAACCGTCCCCGACGGCTCGTGCCTCGACAACCGGAGAGAACCGATGAAGTCGCCCGTGACCGTTTCGAAGCTCATCACCGCTACGATGTTCCTGCTCTTCGCGAGCCACGCTTCCGCGATCTGCAAGTGGAAGGACGCCAACGGCCGCACGCAGTATTCCGATGCGCCGCCCGCCGGCGTCCAGTGCGAAGGCACGATCAAGGCACAACCGCCGATCTCCTCGGGTGCCGCCAAGCCCACGGCTCCGCAGAGCTACCAGGAAAAGGACATGGAGTTCCGCAAGCGCCGCCTCGAAAAGCAGGAGGCCGAGCAGAAAGCCGAGCAGGAAAAGCAGCAGGTCGCCGCCAAGCAGCAGAACTGCGAAACAGCCAAGAATCGCGTCACGGGCCTGACTCGCGGCGGACGGGTGGCCCGTTACGATTCCAACGGCCAGCTCTACTACCTGGGCGACGACGACATCGCCAAGGAACTCGCCGAAGCACGCAAGCTGGTCGATCAGGCCTGCAAGTAGCGGTTCAGGCGCGCGCCCGCCGGCGGCGTGCGTCCTTCGGATCGGCCGTCAGCGGACGGTAGATTTCCACTCGATCGCGTTCGCGGAGTAACGCATCGAGCGTCGTGCGGCGGCCGTGAACGCCTACCGCAGCCTGCGCCAGATCGATCTCGGGATGGAGCGCGAGCAGGCCCGATTGCTGGATCGCTTCGCGGACGGTCGCGTCAGGCTGCAACCGCACCTCCCGCACGCTCTGGCGCTCGGGCAAGGCGTACACCACCTCGACGGTGATCTTATCCACCGTCATTTCGCGCCGTACACCTTGGCCGCGCGCCCCACGAACGCCTCGACGAAGCTGGTCGCGATGTAGTCGAACACCGGCCCCACGAGCTTCTCCAGCAGCCGGCTGGAAAACTCGTAGTTGAGCTGCAGCCGGACCTTGCAGGCCCCGGGCCCGAGCGCCTGGAATTGCCAGTTGCCGTCAAGATGCCGGAACGGCCCTTCCACCAGCCGCATGACGATCTGCGTTGGCCGATCCTTGGCGTTCTCGGTCGAGAACTTCTGCTTGATGCCGCGATAGTCGATCATGATCGTGGCCCGCGTTCGGGTCTCGTCACGGGCCTGCACCTCCGTGCCGCCGCACCATGGGAGGAATTCCGGATAGGCCTCCACGGCGTCCACGAGGGCATACATCTGCTCCGGCGTGTAGTTCACCAGCACCGAGCGCTCCACCTGAATCACGCGGCTAGATCATCCGTAGGCGGCGATGCGCAGGACGGCGCACCGCATCGGGTTGCTAGAATATCGAACTGCAGTCCAACCGACACGGCCCCCATGAGCATCGCCCAGAACAAGAAGGCCTTCCACGACTACTTCATCGAAGAGCGCTACGAGGCCGGACTCACCCTCGAAGGCTGGGAAGTGAAAGCCATGCGGGCCGGCCGCGTGCAGCTCCAGGAGTCCTACGTCATCGTGAAAGGCGCCGAAGTGTTCCTCATCGGCGCCCACGTGAGCCCCCTGCTCACGGCCTCGACGCACATCCAGCCCGACCCGACGCGAACCCGCAAGCTGCTCCTGCATGCGGAAGAGATTCGCAAGCTGATCGGCCAGGTCGAACGCGCCGGCTACACGCTGGTGCCGCTGGATCTGCACCTCAAGAAGGGCAAGATCAAGCTGGAGATCGGGTTGGCGAAGGGGAAGAAGCAACACGACAAACGTGAAGTTGAAAAGGACCGCGAGTGGCAGCGGGAGCAGCAGCGGCTGATGCGCAATAAGCGTTAGCACGCCCCCTCCCCAACCCTCCCCCATCTGCGTGTATGGACTGGGGACATCATTTACACATGTTCGGGGACATGGTTTACACCTTGAGGCTGTCATCCTGGAGTCGAAAGGAGTGCAGCCATGCCTTGGACGGAGGTGTCGATCATGTCTGCACGGGAGGAGTTCGTGAGGCTGGCCACGCAAGCGGGGGCGAACAAGAGCGAGCTGTGTCGGCGCTTTGGGATCAGTCGCCCCACGGGCGACAAGTGGATCGAGCGCTGGCACGAGGGCCAAGCGATGGCCGATCACTCGCGCCGTCCCCACCACTCGCCCGGGCGCAGCGCGGCCGCCTTGGAGCAACAGGTGGTGCAGTTGCGCCAGAGGCATCCGGCGTGGGGCGCGCGCAAGCTTCAGTGCGTGCTCGCGCGCCGGGGCGTTGCGGTCCCGTGCGTGAGCACCGTGCACGCGATCCTGCAGCGCCACGGACTGATCGAAGCCCAGGAATCGGCCAAGCACCGCGCCTTCGTGCGCTTCGAACACCCGCGGCCCAACGATCTGTGGCAGATGGACTTCAAGGGCCACGTGGGCCTGAGTGCCGGCGGGCGCTGCCATCCGCTGACGGTACTGGACGATCACTCGCGCTTCAGCCTGTGCCTGCAAGCCCTGCCCGACGAGCAAGGCAGCGGCGTTCAGGCGAGCCTGCGCAGCACCTTCCGTCGCTACGGGTTGCCGCGGCGTATGGTCATGGACAATGGGGCACCCTGGGGCAACAGCCCCGATCACCCCTACACGCCCTTGGGCGTGTGGTTGATGCGCCTGGGCATCCGGGTGGGGCACTCGCGGCCCTATCACCCCCAGACCTTGGGCAAGGACGAGCGTTTCCACCGCAGCCTCAAGGCCGAAGTGCTCGGGCGCCGCTGCTTCGCCGATCTGCGCCAAGCGCAAGACGGCTTCGATGGCTGGCGCGCGCTCTACAACTTCGAACGCCCGCACGAGTCGCTGGACATGCAGGTGCCGGCCACGCGCTACCGGATCAGTGCCACTGCCTTCCCGGAGACACTGCCAGTGGCGCACTACGAGCACGGCGTGCAGGTGCGCCGTGTTCAGCAGCACGGCTGGCTGAGCTTTGGTGGGCACCAGTATCGCGTACCCAAGGCCTTCTACGGTCAGAGCCTTGGGTTGCGGCCCAACGCCAAACGCGATGGCGTTGTCGACGTGATGTTCTTCCATCAGTGCATCGCGCACATCAACTTGCTCGACCATCAAGTCGAGCAACCTGTAAACCATGTCCCCGAACACCTGTAAACCATGTCCCCGGGCTATACACTGCGACGGGGGAGGGAGTGCCTGCGGTTGATAGGGGTGGAAAGTGTTGGCACTCGCGCCACCGCGATCTACGCTCCTTCCCCCGCGCCAAAGGCGTGGGGGAAGGTTGGGATGGGGGAAGCGAAGCGCCACCGTCGCAGATGGGGGAAGGCTGGGATGGGGGCTGCCGTGGCCCCTAAAAACAAAACCCCTCCTCAGCGCTTGCTGAACAACCCCCGCAACGCCTCCTGAAGATCCGCCGGCAGCACCACGATCTTGCTGTTGTTCGAACTCGCGAGCTTTTCCATGGCGGCGATGTATTTCTCGCCGAGCAGAAACAACATCGGCGCATCCCGGTCCTGGACCGCCTGCGTGACCTTCTGGATCGCCTGACCGGCGGAATCGGCAAGCGTCACCTGCGCCTCGGCATCACGCCGGGCACTTTCGAGCCGACCTTCGGATTCGAGAATCATCGCCGTCTTCTCGCCTTCGGCCTTGGTCACGGCGGCCTTGCGCTCGCGCTCGGCGCTGGCTTGCAGTTCCATCGCCCGCTGCATGGATTCCGAGGGCTTGATGTCCTGGATCTCCACGGACTTGACCGTCAGGCCCCAGTCGATCGCCTCGTCGGCGATGCTCTCCTTCAGGCGTGCCTTGATCTGGTCCCGCGAGGACAGCGCCGAGTCGAGTTCCATCTCGCCGACGATGGAACGCAACGTTGTCTGCACCAGCTGGCGGATCGCCTCGGAGAAATCGGTCACGCCGTACACGGCCTTGACCGTGTCGGTCACCTTGATGAACGCCAGTGCGTTGGTGAGGATCACGGCGTTGTCGCGCGTGATCACTTCCTGCTGCTCGATGTCGAGGATGATGTCCTTGGTCACCACCTTGTAGCGGACCTTGTCGATGTAGGGAATGATGATGTGCAGCCCGGGCTCGAGGGTCTTGTGGTACTTGCCCAGCCGTTCGACCACCCATTCCATCCCCTGCTCCACCACCCGCACACCCTTGGCGATGGTGATGGCGGCGAAGATGAACAGCGCTACGACGACGACGGTGATGGGTCCCATTCCTGGCTCCGGTTGGCTACGGCGTTACAAGCGCGCGACGCGCACGATGTGACCTTCGACGGCCAGCACTTTCGCGCGGTCACCCACGTTCAGTTCCTCGTCCGCCCTGCACTCCCAGGTGTCGGCGCCGAGGATGGGTTTCTGGAACTTGATGCGCCCCATCTCGAAGGGCTTCGTGCGTTGGGTGACCATGCCCACTTCACCCACGAGCTGCCCGGTGGACATGCCCACGCGCGTCTTGAACACGCTCGTCTTGAACACCTTGAACCAGAGCCAGACGAAGACGAGCGAGGAGATGGTCCACAGGAACACCTGCCCCGCGAGCGACATCGAAGGGAAAGCCAGCAGGCACGCGCCCGTGACCAGCGCTCCCAGCCCGAACCAGATGACGAAGAACGCGGGAATGGCGAGCTCGGCCAGCATGAGCCCGAACCCGAGCACCACCCAGTACCACCAGACCATCTCCATCTCCTGCCTCCTCCTTCGAGGGACGTGCCACCCGCGAGCAGTATGCGCCCCGGACGGCCGGGAAGGCGTCACCCGTATCGCAGGCCCATCGCTTCGCGGACTTCGCGCATCGTTTCCGAAGCGAGCTTGCGGGCACGCTCGCACCCATCGGCGATGATGTTGCGCACGAGCGTCGGGTCGTCGAGATACAGTGCCGCACGCTCACGCATGGGCTTCTGTTCCTCGAGCACCGCGTCGATCACCGGCTGCTTGCATTCGAGGCAACCGATGCCCGCGGTGCGACAGCCCTGCTGCGCCCACTCCTTGGTCTTCTCGTCCGAGTAGACCAGGTGCAGCTGCCAGACCGGGCACTTGCTCGGATCACCGGGATCGGTCCTGCGCACGCGCGCCGGATCGGTGGGCATCGTGCGGATCTTCTTGGTCACGCTGTCGGCATCCTCGCGCAGCGTGATGGTGTTGTTGTACGACTTCGACATCTTCTGCCCGTCGAGCCCGGGCATCTTCGACGCTTCGGTGAGCAGCGCCTGCGGCTCGGACAGGATCATCTTGCCGCCACCTTCGATGAAGCCGAACAGGCGTTCGCGATCGCCGATGGACAGGTTCTGTGCTTCTTCGATCAGCGCGCGAGCGGCCGCCAGGGCCTCTGCGTCACCCTGTTCCTGGAACTTGGTGCGCAATTCGACGTACAGCTTGCCGCGCTTCGAGCCGAGTTTCTTGATCGCGGCCTCGGCCTTCTCCTCGAAGCCCGGTTCGCGTCCATAGATGTGGTTGAAGCGTCGGGCGATCTCGCGCGTGAATTCGATGTGCGGCACCTGGTCCTCACCCACCGGCACGAGATTGGCGCGATAGATCAGGATGTCCGCGCTCTGCAGCAGCGGATAGCCGAGGAAGCCGTAGGTGGAAAGATCCTTCTCCGCCAGCTTCTCCTGCTGATCCTTGTAGGTCGGCACCCGCTCAAGCCAGCCGAGCGGCGTGATCATCGACAGCAGCAGATGCAGTTCCGCATGCTCCGGGAGCTGCGACTGGATGAACAGGGTCGCCTGCGCCGGATCCACGCCCGCGGCGAGCCAGTCGATCACCATGTCCCACACGTTGGCCTCGATCACTTCCGGCGAATCGTAGTGGGTGGTGAGCGCGTGCCAGTCCGCGACGAAGAAGAAGCACTCGTACTCGTTCTGCAGCCGCACCCAGTTCTTCAGCACGCCGTGATAGTGGCCGAGGTGCAGGCTGCCGGTGGGGCGCATGCCCGAGAGAACGCGATCGACGAACATTTAGAAGTCCCGAGTACGAATGGCTTGAAACTCAACTGCATGGCGGCCCGACATCATGCCTCCGAAATACCGAAGATGCCCGGATCGCCCTTGCCTGCCCGCACCAGGAGCGGAATCTCCCCGGTCAGGTCCACGATGGTCGTGGGTTCGACGCCGCAGGGGCCGGAATCGATCACCACGTCCACCTGGTGCTCGAGTCGCGCAAGAATCTCCTCGGCATCGTTGAGCGGCGCTTCGTCGTCGGGCAGCAGCAGCGTCGCCGAGAGAATCGGCTCGCCCAGTGCCGCGAGCAGGGCCTGGACGACCGGGTGGTCCGGCACTCGCAGGCCGATGGTCGCCCGTTTCGGGTGTTGCAGCCGGCGAGGCACCTCGCGCGTGGCCTGAAGGATGAAGGTGTAGCTGCCCGGCGTGGCGCTCTTCAGCAGGCGGAACTGGCGGTTGTCCACCCGCGCGTACTGCGAGATCTCGCTCAGGTCGCGGCACACCAGCGTGAGGTGATGCCGTTCGTCCACTTGCCGGATCGCGCGGATCCGCTCCATGGCTGCCTTGTCGCCGAGATGGCAGCCGAGTGCGTAACACGAGTCCGTCGGATACACGATGACGGCGCCCGCGCGCACCAGTTCCGCCGCCTGTTCGACCAGCCTGCGCTGCGGATTCTGGGGATGGATCGAGTAAAGCTGTGCCATGCCCGAAGACTCAGAGAGATGCGGTGCGCGGAATCGTCCGGCGAACGGGCGGGAGCGTGGCGCACGAGATCGGGCGGGCGCTGGGACGGATGCCAATGGCTCGGAGACGGCCGGAGGAAGAAAGCGGGGCATGATAGCAAAATCCCGTTTCCGGACCGCCGGGAAGCATCCGCTGGCGACTGCGGCTCGTACCTCGGTGATCGTCAGCCCCGGAAGGAATCCCGATGAATGGACATCGCGTCACCGTTGCGGCCGCTGGGCTGGCCATCGCTGCGCTTTGGAGCGCGGGCACCCCGGCAGCCGAGTGTTCGGCTCGAAGCGGGCCGCATCGCACCGCCCTGGTGGAGCTGTACACGTCCGAAGGCTGCTCGAGCTGCCCACCCGCGGATCGCTGGCTGTCGGGGCTGCGCGATGCGGGCTTTGCCTCCACGACGCTGATCCCGCTGGCCTTCCACGTCGACTATTGGAACCAGCTCGGCTGGCCCGACCGTTTCTCCCAGCCGGCCTTCAGCGACCGGCAAAGGGTCGTATCGGCGCGCAACCGCCTCGACTTCGTGTACACACCGCAATTCGTGATCGATGGCCGGGACGTCCGCTCGCCGGGGGGCTACGACGCCTTGCGCCGCCAGTACGCCAAACCCGCACCTGAACGGGCCGCTATCGAAGTCGGGCTCTCCGGCAACGCCGGGCAGATGGCGATCACGGCGACGGCCCGCCTCGCGCCCGGCGAGCGCAGTCCGGACCCGCAACTGTTCGTGGCACTCACCGAGGATCGCCTGGCGACGCAGGTGGCCGCGGGTGAGAACCGGGGAAGGCAGTTGCGTCACGACGCCGTCGTGCGGACGCTCCTCGGCCCGGTTGCCGTAGCCGCAGACGGCACGGCGACGTTCGAGCGCGGCCTTGCGGTCGGACCGGACTGGAACGCCGCCAACCTTTCGGTGGTCGCCTTCGTCCAGGACCGATCCACGGGCGATATCCTTCAGGCGCTCACCCTTCCGGTCTGTCGCTGAATTCGGCGCGCTGTGAAACAATAGCCCGACAATTCGAGAACAAGGTGGGGAGGAGATGGGCCGGATCGTGCGCGCCCCCAGGGACTTCGCCGCCGGTGCGCTCTTCGTAGCGACCGGCGTGGCTGCGCTCGTCATCGGCCGTGGCTACCGACTCGGCACCCTGCTCAGCATGGGGCCCGGATACTTCCCGCGCATCATCGGTGTGCTGCTTTCCGTCCTCGGCCTGGCGGTCGTCGTGGCTTCACTGCGCGAAGACGGCTCACCGTTGTCGGCCTGGCGACTGCGCCCGCTCGTGCTCGTGATCGCGTCCATCGTCCTGTTCGGCTGGAGCCTGGAGCGCTTCGGCCTCGCAGCGGCGTCGATGCTGCTCGTGGTCGTAGCGTGTCTCGCCGACCGCGAGCGCAATGTGTTCGAAGCCGTCGGGGTCGCCGTCGCGCTGACAATCATCGCCTGGCTCGTGTTCGTACAGGGGCTGGAGATGCCGCTGCTCGTCTGGCCGGAGTTCGGCAGCGCCTGATGGAACTACTGTCCAATCTCGCGCTCGGCCTCCAGGTCGCCCTCACCGGCGAGAACATCCTGTACTGCTTCGGCGGCGTCGCGCTCGGCACGCTGATCGGCGTGCTGCCCGGCATCGGTCCGGTGGCGACCATCTCGATGCTGCTGCCGATCACCTTCAAGCTCGAGCCCACCTCGTCGCTCATCATGCTGGCCGGCATCTACTACGGTGCCCAGTACGGGGGATCGACCACGGCCATCCTGGTGAATCTCCCGGGCGAGGCTTCGTCCGTGGTGACGTGTCTCGACGGCTACGCGATGGCGAGGCAGGGACGCGCGGGACATGCGCTCGCGGTCGCAGCCATCGGCTCCTTCATCGCCGGATGCGTCGCGACGCTGGTGCTCGCCGCGTTCGCGCCGCCGCTGTCTGAGCTCGCGCTGAAGTTCGGCGCGCCCGAGTACTTCTCGCTGATGGTGCTGGGACTCGTGGCGGCCGTGGTGCTGGCACAGGGCTCGGTCCTGAAGGCACTCGCGATGATCGCGCTGGGCATCCTGCTGGGGCTCGTGGGCATGGACAGCACGACGGGCGACCAGCGCTTCACGTTCGGCCTGCCCGAGCTTTCCGACGGGCTGGGCTTCGTGGTCGTCGCGATGGGACTGTTCGGCTTCGGACCGATCATCGCCAATCTCGAAACCACGGGCGCGCGCGAAGTCCTCGCCAAGAGCATAGGCCGCCTGTGGCCACCGAAGGAGGACATGCGCCGCGCATGGGGAGCCATCGCACGCGGCACCGGAGTGGGCTCGCTGCTCGGCATCCTGCCGGGCGGCGGCGCGGTGCTCGGATCGTTCGCCGCCTACATGCTCGAGAAGCGCATCGCGCGCGACCCGTCGCGCTTCGGCAAGGGGGCGATCGAAGGTGTCGCGGGTCCGGAGTCGGCGAACAATGCTGCCGCGCAAACGTCCTTCATTCCCATGCTCACCCTGGGCCTGCCGACCAATCCGGTGATGGCGTTGATGGTGGGTGCGATGATCATCCAGGGCATCCAGCCCGGTCCGATGGTGATCACCAAGCAGCCGGAGCTGTTCTGGGGAATGATCGTCAGCATGTGGCTCGGCAACCTGTTCCTGGTGGTGCTCAACCTGCCGCTGATCGGCATCTGGGTGCGCCTGCTCTCGGTCCGCTACCGCTTCCTGTACCCCGCCATCCTGGTGTTCTGCTGCATCGGCATCTACAGCCTGCAGTCGAGCGTGATGGACGTGTACATCGCCGCGGGCTTCGGGCTGCTGGGCTACATCTTCATCAAGCTCGATTGCGAACCCGCGCCGCTGCTGATCGCCTTCGTGCTCGGGCCCATGATGGAGGACAATTTCCGGCGCGCGCTCACCATCGCGAAGGGCGACCCGACGGTATTCGTGTCTCGACCGATTTCCGCGTCGATCCTCGCCATCGCGGCCGTCCTGCTACTGCTCGTGATCGCGCCTTCGGTACGGAAACGCCGCGAAGAAGTCTTCAAGGAGAGCTGACCCCGATGTCCGACTTCGGTTGGGACTTTCCCTACGCCTCGCGCCGCATGCCGGTGCTGGCCAGCAACGTGGTCGCCACGTCGCAGCCGCTCGCCGCCCAGGCCGGCCTGCGCATGCTGCTCGCCGGTGGCAATGCCGTGGACGCCATCGTCGCCGCGGCGGCAACCTTGACCGTGGTCGAACCCGTCATGAACGGCATCGGTTCCGACGCGTTCGGGCTGGTGTGGGACGGCAAGCGCCTGCACGGCCTCAACGCTTCAGGCCGGTCTCCGGCGGCGTGGACTCGCGAGCGCTTCGCCGGCCGCACGAGCATGCCCACGAAGGGTTGGGACACGGTCACCGTCCCCGGTGCCGTTTCCGCCTGGGTCGCGCTGTCGAGCCGTCACGGCAAGCTTCCCTTCGAACAATTGCTGGCGCCCGCCATCGAATACGCGACGCGCGGCTTCCTCGTGTCGCCGACCATTGCCCGGCAATGGCATGGACAGGCCGCCACCTTTCGCGATCAACCCGGGTTCGCGGAAGCGTTCATGCCGGGCGGGCGAACACCCCATGCGGGCGAGCGCTTCGCCTTTCCCGATCAGGCGGCCACGCTGCGCGACATCGCGACGAGTCGCGGGGAATCGTTCTATCGCGGTGAACTAGCGCGTCGCATCGTCGAGTTCAGCAGCGCGACCGGCGGCAGCTTCGCACCCGCCGATCTCGCGAACCACGCGCCCGACTGGGTTGAGCCGATCGGCCAGGCCTACCGCGGCTATGTGCTGCACGAGATTCCGCCGAACGGCCAGGGTATCGCCGCACTGATCGCGCTGGGGCTGCTTTCCCATTTCGATCTGGCATCCCTCCCCGTCGATTCTGCCGCGAGCATCCACCTGCAGGCCGAGGCCATGAAGCTCGCCTTCGCCGACGTGTATGCACAAGTGTCCGACCCGAAGACCATGCGTGTCACCGCCGCGAATCTGCTCGACTCGGGCTACCTCGAGCAGCGTGCGCAACGAATCGATCGCAAACGCGCGCAGGATTTCGGACCCGGCGTGCCGCCGGGGTCGAGCACCGTGTATCTCACCGCCGCTGACGCGAGCGGGATGATGGTGTCGTACATCCAGTCCAACTACATGGGCTTCGGTTCCGGCGTCGTGGTCCGAGGCACCGGCATCAGCCTGCAGAATCGCGGCTCCGGCTTCACGCTCGAGCCCGGGCACCCGAACGAAGTCGGACCGGCGAAGCGGCCGTTCCACACCATCATTCCGGCCTTCGTGACGCGCGACAGCGCCGCCGTGATGAGCTTCGGCGTGATGGGCGGCGACATGCAGGCGCAGGGTCACGTCCAGATGATGGTGCGCCTGGCGGACCATCACCAGAACGCGCAGGCGGCGGCGGATGCGCCGCGGTGGAAGGTCGCGAAGGACGGCTCGTTGCTGCTGGAACAGGCGATGCCCCCCGAGACCGCTCGCGGCCTCGAGGCGCTCGGTCACCGGGTGATCGTGATGCCGTGCGACAGTCTCGACTTCGGTGCCGCGCAACTCATCCATCGCCTCCCCGACGGCTACCTCGCCGCCTCGGAGCCCCGCAGGGACGGGCAGGCCGTCGGTTACTGAGCGGCCTTCTTCGCGTCGAGCGCCTTCGCGCGAATCGCGGAGAGCGTCGTGCGCGTAGTGATCACGTCGGGGTCGATGCGCAGCTCGATGACGGCGGGCTTGTTCGACGCCACCGCCCGCTCGAAGGCCGGAACGAATTCCGCGTTCGTGGTTACGGTTTCCCCGTGTCCTCCATAGGCACGGGCCAGTGCCGCGAAATCCGGATTGCTCAGCGACGTGCCGTGCACCCGCTCCGGAAAATCGCGCTCCTGGTGCATGCGGATCGTGCCGTACATGCCGTTGTTCACGACAAAGATGATGATCGGCAGATCGTACTGGACCGCGGTGGCCAGCTCCTGGCCGTTCATCATGTAGTCACCGTCGCCGGAGAACGCGATCACGGTGCGTCCCGGATACGTCGCCTTTGCTGCGACGGCAGCAGGCACGCCGTAGCCCATGGCGCCGTTGGTGGGCGCCAGCTGTGTGCGGAAGCTCCGGTACTGATGGAAACGCTGCACCCAGCCGCTGAAGTTGCCCGCGCCATTGGTGACGATCGCATCCGGTGGCAGCGTTTGCGATAGCCACGTCACCACCTCGCTCATGTTGAGCGTTCCGGGCATCGCGACCGGCGCGCGATTGTTCAGGTAGTCCGCATGCGCCGCCTGCGTCCAGGCTACCCAGTTCTGCGTGTCCACGGGTCCGAGGATCGCCGCCCATTCGGCAAACTCCGGCATGCCGGAATTGATGAACAGATCGGCCTGGTAGACGCGGCCCAGTTCCTCGGCACCGGGATGCACGTGCACGAGGCGCTGTTCCAGATGCGGCACGCCGAACAGCGTATAGCCGCCGCTGGTCATTTCACCGAGCCTGGCACCGACGACGATCAACAGGTCCGACTGCTTCACGCGTTGCTGCAGCGCCGGCGAGATGCCGATGCCGATGTCGCCCGCATAAAGGTCGTGGGTATTGTCGAACAGGTCCTGCCGGCGGAACGAGCACGCCACCGGCAGCGCATTGCGCTCGGCGAAGCGCTGGATGTTCCTGCACGCCTCCGCCGTCCAGTCGCCGCCACCGAGCACCAGCAACGGCTTCACGGCTGCCATCATCAGGTGGCGCATCAGCGCCATGTCCCGCGAAGCGGGATTGGCGGCGATGCGGCGATAGGGCGTCGCAGTCGTGGGTGCAATCGCTTCGCCCATGAGCATGTCTTCAGGCAGCGCGAGTACCACCGGCCCCGGGCGTCCGGATACCGCGAGATGGAAAGCGTGACTCACCATTTCCGGAATGCGGTCGGCGCGGTCGATCTGTGCAACCCATTTCGCCATCTGCCCGTACATGCGCCGATAGTCCATCTCCTGGAACGCCTCGCGTTCGACCACGTCGCTGCCCACCTGCCCGATGAAGAGGATGAGCGGCGTCGAGTCCTGCTGCGCCGTGTGCACCCCGATCGCCGCATTGGTGGCGCCAGGTCCCCGGGTGACGAAGCAGATGCCGGGCTTGCCGGTGAGCTTGCCGTAGGCTTCGGCCATGAACGCAGCACCGCCTTCCTGGCGGCAGGCGATCAACTCGATCTTCTCGCGCACGTCGTAGAGCGCGTCGAGCACGGCGAGATAGCTCTCGCCCGGCACGCAGAAGGCACGATCCACGTTGTGGGTGACGAGCGCGTCGACGAGAATCTTGCCGCCGTTCGCAGCGCCGGGCGTTGAGGTCATGAGCGAATCCTGGAGGGTCGTGTTGGTCGGGGACGGGCCGGAAAAGCCGCGGCGAATTATAGGCGCCGCCCTCCGGAAAGCGAGGGCGTGCCGCTATAATCCGCCCTCACCGCCCTGGCCCGATCCCGAGCGGTCGACAACGACAATCAGCCCCACTTGGGAGGAGTACCGACATGATCTGGTCGCAAGTCTACGACCCGCTGGGCAACGCCGTACTGTCGACGATCTGCGCCGCGATTCCGGTGGTCGTCCTGCTCGGCGGCCTCGCCTTCTTCCGACTGTCGGCCCACGTGGCAGCCTTTGCGGGCCTGATCGCCGCCCTGCTCGTGGCGGTCGTGATCTATGGCATGCCCGTCTCCATGGCCGGCATGTCCGCCGTGAACGGCGCGCTGTTCGGCCTGCTGCCGATCGGCTGGATCGTGCTGAACATCATCTTTCTCTACCAGCTCACCAAGGACAAGGGCTACTTCAAGGTCCTGCAGGACAGCATCGCGAACATCACCGACGATCGCCGGCTGCAACTGCTGCTGATCGCGTTCGCGTTCGGCGCTTTCTTCGAAGGCGCTGCGGGCTTCGGCACCCCGGTCGCGGTGACGGGCGCGATTCTCATCGGTCTGGGCTTCTCGCCCCTGGCCGCATCGGGACTGTCCCTGATCGCGAACACGGCACCCGTGGCTTATGGCGCATTGGGTACTCCGATCATCACGCTGGCAAAGGTGACCGGCCTGGACGAGATGGCACTGTCCGCGATGGTCGGCCGGCAATTGCCCTTCTTCTCGCTACTGGTGCCGTTCTGGCTGATCTGGGCCTTCGCCGGCTGGAAGGGCGTGAAGGGCATCTGGCCCGCCATCCTCGTCACCGGCGTGAGCTTCGCCATTCCGCAGTACCTCATCTCCAACTTCCACGGCCCCATGCTGGTGGATGTGGGCGCGGCGATGGTGTCGATGGCGTGCCTGACGGTGTTCCTGAAAGTGTGGAAACCGAAGGACGTCTGGCACACCACGAAGTTGAAAGGCCACGAGACCGACAGCGGCGAGGAAGGACCTCCCGCGGCGTTCGAGAAGCACGACTCGGGTCTGGTGATGCGCGCCTGGATCCCATGGCTGATCCTGACCGTATTCGTGTTCGCCTGGGGCTTTCCGACCGTCAAGGATTTCCTGAACGGCATGTCGCAGGAGAAGCGTGTCGTCGTCGTGGACGGCAAGGAAAAGTCCGAGCAGGTGCCCTATGCCTGGAAGGGCGTCACCAAGCTCGACTTCCCGTTGCCGAACCTGAACGAACAGATCGAGAAGGTGCCGCCCGTGGTGGCGAAGCCGATCAAGGAAAAGGCCGTCTACACGCTCAACTGGCTCTCGGCCACAGGCAGCGGCATCTTCCTCGCCGCGGTCTTCGCCGGGCTGTTCATGGGGTATTCGCTCGGCAACCTGTTCAAGAAATACTGGGAGACGATCGTCCTCGTGCGCTATTCGTTGATGACGATCTCGGCGATGCTGGCACTCGGCTTCGTCACGCGTTACTCGGGCACCGATGCAACGATGGGTCTCGCCTTCGCCCACACGGGCGTGCTGTATCCGTTCTTCGGAACGATGCTGGGCTGGCTGGGCGTCGCGCTGACCGGGTCGGATACCGCCTCCAACGTGCTCTTCGGCGGATTGCAGCGCGTCACCGCGGAACAGCTCAACCTGAGTCCGGAGCTGATGGCTGCCGCGAACAGTTCGGGCGGCGTGATGGGCAAGATGATCGATGCGCAGAGCATCGTGGTCGCCTCCACCGCAACGCGCTGGTACGGACACGAAGGCGACATCCTGCGCTACGTGTTCTGGCACAGCATCGTGCTCGCGGCCCTCGTCGGTCTCGTAGTCACGCTGCAGGCGTACGTGCCGCCGTTCACGGAGATGGTCGTGCACGGCGTGGCGGGCGCCACTGCGCACTAGAAGAAAAGCGCCAAACGCGGAGGACGCGGGGGACGCGGTGTAAACCTGTAGAGCTTGGCCTTGAGTCTTTGCCCTACCCCGCGTCCGCCGCGTCCTCCGCGTTGAGAGCTTTCTTCACTTCAGTACCACAAACAAAAAGCCCACCAATCGGTGGGCTTTTTTCTGAACTGAGGTAGCTCAGCCTTCGGCTTCGGCCGCAGCCTTCATCGACAGGCGCAGGCGACCTTTCTCGTCGGCCTCCAGCACCTTCACGCGCACGGCCTGGCCTTCCTTGAGATGGTCCGCAACGCTCGCGACGCGCTCGTTGGCGATCTGCGAGATGTGCAGCAGGCCATCCTTGCCGGGCAGGACGCTGACGATCGCGCCGAAGTCGAGCAGCTTCAGCACGATGCCATCGTAGACGCGGCCGACCTCGACTTCCGCCGTGATCTCCTCGATGCGCTTCCTCGCGGTCTCGCCGCCTTCGGACGAAACGCAGGCGATCATGACCGTGCCGTCGTCCTGGATGTCGATCGTGGTGCCGGTTTCCTCGGTGAGCGCGCGGATGACGGCACCGCCCTTGCCGATCACGTCACGGATCTTCTCGGGCTTGATCTTCATGGTGATGATGCGCGGCGCGAAGCTCGAGATTTCCTGGCGCGGCGACGACAAGGCGTTCTTCATGAAGCCGAGGATGTGGAGCCGACCTTCGCGCGCCTGGTTCAGCGCGACGTGCATGATCTCCTTGGTGATGCCCTGGATCTTGATGTCCATCTGCAGCGCCGTGATGCCGTTCTCGGTACCGGCCACCTTGAAGTCCATGTCGCCCAGGTGATCCTCGTCGCCGAGGATGTCCGACAGCACGGCGAAGCGGTTGCCTTCCTTGATCAGACCCATCGCGACACCGGCCACGTGATCCTTGAGCGGCACGCCGGCATCCATCATCGCGAGACAGCCGCCGCACACGGACGCCATGGAACTGGATCCGTTCGATTCGGTGACTTCGGACACCACGCGGAAGGAGTAGCTGAATTCCTCCGGAGTGGGCAGCACTGCGATCAGCGAACGCTTCGCGAGCCGGCCGTGTCCGATCTCCCGACGCTTCGGCGTGCCGACGCGTCCCGTTTCGCCAGTCGCATAGGGCGGCATGCTGTAGTGGAGCATGAAGCGATCGCGATACTCGCCCTGCAACGCGTCGATGATCTGCTCGTCGCGGGCGGTGCCGAGCGTGGCCACCACCAGCGCCTGCGTCTCGCCGCGGGTGAACAATGCCGAACCGTGCGCCCGGGGCAACACGCCGGTGCGAATGGTGATCGGACGAATCGTGCGGGTGTCGCGACCGTCGATGCGCGGCTCGCCGTCGAGGATCTGCGTACGGACGATCTTCGCCTCGAGGTCGCTGAAGAGATTCTTGACCGTGCGGTCGTCGGCAGGGGTCGCCGCGTTGGTCACCAGTTCGGCGACAACGCGGTTACGCAACTCATCGAGGCGCTGCTGGCGGCTCTGCTTCTGCTTGATCCGATAGGCTTCGCGCAGGTCGTTCTCGGCGAGAGCGGAGACACGGCTCACGAGCGATTCGTCGCGCGCGGGTGGCGTCCAGTCCCACAGCGGCTTGCCCGCTTCATCGACGAGCTCGTTGATCATCGCTATCACGGCCTGCATCTGCTGGTGGCCGAACACCACGGAACCGAGCATCACGTCTTCGGACAACTCACCGGCTTCCGATTCCACCATCAGGACGGCCTGGGCAGTACCGGCGACGACGAGGTTCAGCTTCGAGGTCTTCAGCTCGGTCTGGGTCGGATTGAGGATGTATTCCCCGTCCTGGTACCCCACTCGCGCAGCGCCGATCGGGCCGTTGAAGGGGATGCCGGAGATGGCGAGCGCGGCAGAGGCGCCGATCATCGCTGTGATGTCGGAATCCACTTCGGGGTTCGACGACATGACCGTCGCGATGACCTGGACTTCGTTGTAGAAGCCCTCCGGAAACAGCGGTCGGATCGGACGATCGATCAACCGCGAGGTCAGCGTTTCCTTTTCCGAGGGACGACCTTCGCGCTTGAAGAAGCCGCCCGGTATCTTGCCCGCGGCGTAGGTCCGTTCCTGGTAGTCGACGGTCAGCGGAAAGAAATCCTGACCGGCTACCGCAGTCTTCTTGCCTACCACGGTGACCAGGACGACGGTGTCGTCCATGGTGACCATCACTGCGCCGGAGGCTTGCCGCGCGATCTCGCCGGTCTCGAGCGTGAGCTGATGCCGGCCGTACTGGATGGTTTTCCTGACGATGTTCAAGGTGACAATCCTTCGAGAGACGGACACCCAAACATCACGGCCGCATTTCGCGGCCGTGTGCTTTCGTCGGGAGCTGACGCTGCGCTTTTAGGCAGAGGCGTCCAGGTTGAACGGTATCGACGATCGTCCAGCGAGTCGGACGAGCCAGACAAGGGAAACGCTTCTACTTGCGCAGGCCGAGCCGGTCGATCAGCTTGCGGTAGCCGGTGGAATCACGGGACCGAAGATAATCGAGCAGCTTGCGACGACGGCTGACCATCCGCAGGAGGCCGCGACGCGAATGGTGGTCCTTCAGATGCGACTTGAAATGATCGGTGAGCCCGTTGATGCGGGCCGTGAGCAGCGCGATCTGCACTTCGGGCGAGCCGGTATCGGCCTTGGCGCGCTGGTAGTCATTCACGATCTGCGCTTTTTGCGTGACGGACACAGCCATTTCTGCGAAATCTCCTTTTCGAAAGGCGCGCATTGTACTCCGCGCCCACCGGCAATCCAAGCAAATTTAGCGGGTTAGCGCGGGGCAACGGGTTCCGCCGTGGATGCGCCGGTCGCCATCAGCCGGACCACCACGAGAGACCGTTCCGGTGTCACTTCGGCGACGCCGAGAAACCGCCCCGGGTGGTCGTAGATCCTTGATTTGCCGACGGCTGCCCCGCCGGGGGCCTCCGGATGCCGGCCTTGCAGCAGGGCGGCCACCGCCGATTCGTCCAGGGTCAGGGCGGGTAATGCGTACAGCGGCGTGTCCGGCGGCAGCAGGAGCGCCAGCCGGTCAGTGTCGTTCATCGCCTCCAGCGTTTCGAAATCGGCCGCGGAGGCGACCTCCAGTCGGCCCGATGCTGCCCGTCTCAGCTCAGCCAGGTGCGCGCCGCAACCGATCTCGCGACCGATGTCCTCGGCCAGCGACCGGATGTAGGTGCCACCGCTGCAACGCACCGAGAACCGCAGTCGATCGTCCCCTTCGGGTTCGAGGTGAAGCGCGTGAATGGTGACCTGCCGAGGCTTGGCCGTCATCTCGATGCCCTCGCGCGCATAGGCATAAAGCGGCCGGCCATCCACCTTGATCGCGCTGTAGTTGGGCGGCACCTGCGTGATCTCGCCCGAGAACCGGCTGGCGAGTGCGACCAGATCGACGGTTCCGGTTACCACGGGTCGGCGTTCGATCACCTCGCCTTCGGCATCGCCCGTCGTGGTCGATGCGCCGAGCTGGATGACGCCGGTATAGGTCTTTTCCCCCTCGAGCAGTGCCGCGGAGAACTTCGTCGCCTCGCCGAAACAGACCACGAGCAGCCCCGAGGCCATCGGATCCAGCGTCCCGGTGTGTCCTGCCTTCGCGGCGCGGTACAGGTGCTTCACGCGTTGCAGGACGGCGTTGGAAGTGGGGCCCACCGGCTTGTCCACGAGCAGGAGTCCATCGACTCGGCGCGTCGGGGCGCGGGCAGACACGGGTGCGATCACGCCCTCGCGGGCGACCTCAATCGGGATCGCGCTGGTCCGAGGCCACGGCCTCGTCGATGAGGCGCGAGAGCCTGGCACCGCGCTCGACCGACTCGTCGTAGACGAAGTGCAACTGCGGCACGGTACGCGTCCTCAGCACGTGGGCAAGCTGTGAGCGGAGGAATCCCGAGGCGTGGTCCAGTGCGACCTGCGTGTGCTGCCGGGCACCGGCGTCACCCAGCGAGGTGAAAAAGACCTTGGCATGCGTCTGGTCCGCGCTCAGCTCGACACCAGTCAGCGTGATCATGCCCACACGGCGATCCTTCAGTTCCAGGCGCACGATCTCGGCGAGATCGCGCTGGATCTGTTCTGCGAGCCGGGAGGCCCTGGGTCCGGAACGTGCCATCGAGAGAGGTACGGAATCTGGGCGGCACGCACCGCGACGCGCTACAGCGTGCGTGCCACCTCGACCACTTCGTAGGTCTCGATCTGGTCGCCGACGCGGAGGTCGTCGAAGTTCTTGACCGACAGGCCGCATTCGAACCCTGCCTTCACCTCACGCACGTCGTCCTTGAACCGCTTCAGCGAATCGAGCTCACCGGTGTGGACGACCACGTTCTCGCGCAGCACGCGCACCAGGGAATTGCGACGGGCAAGGCCCTCGAGCACATAGCAGCCCGCCACCGTGCCGATCTTGGAGATCTTGAACACCTGCCGCACTTCGATGAGACCGGTGATGCTCTCCTTCTTCTCGGGCACGAGCATGCCGGAGAGCGCTGCCTTCACTTCATCCACCGCGTCGTAGATGACGTTGTAGTAGCGCACGTCGATGCCGTGCGCGGCGATGAGCTTCCTCGAGGTGGCGTCGGCGCGGGTATTGAACCCGATCACGACCGCGTTGGAAGCGAGAGCCAGATTGATGTCCGATTCCGTGATCGCACCCACGCCGCTGTGGATGATGTTGACCTTCACCTCGTCGGTCGAGAGCTTCTCGAGCGCATTGGCGAGCGCTTCGTAGGAGCCCTGGACGTCGGCCTTGATGATCAGCGACAACGACTTGGTGCCGGCCGACATCTGGTCGAACATGTTGTCGAGCTTCGCGGCCTGCTGGCGCGCGAGCTTCACGTCGCGGTACTTGCCTTGGCGGAACAGCGCGATTTCCCGCGCCTTGCGCTCGTCGGTCACCACGAGCACTTCCTCGCCGGCGAGCGGCACTTCCGAAAGTCCGAGTACTTCCACGGGAATCGACGGTCCGGCCTCCTGCACGGTACGCCCGGCTTCGTCGATGAGCGCGCGCACGCGGCCGAACACGGCACCAGCCAGCACCACGTCGCCGCGCTTGAGCGTCCCGGTCTGCACGAGCACCGTCGCGACCGGACCACGTCCCTTGTCGAGGCGTGACTCGATGACGATGCCCTTCGCGGGCGTGTCCTTCGGCGCCTTCAGTTCCAGCACTTCCGCCTGGAGCAGGACGCTGTCGAGGAGTGCGTCGATGCCCTGCCCGGTCTTGGCCGACACTTCCACGAACATGGTGTCGCCGCCCCAGTCGTCCGGCACCACGCCGTGCGACACGAGTTCCTGGCGCACGCGCTCGGGATTGGCCTCGGGCTTGTCGACCTTGTTCATCGCGACGATGACCGGTACGTTCGCCGCCTTCGCGTGATGGATGGCCTCGATGGTCTGCGGCATGACGCCGTCGTCGGCAGCCACCACGAGGATGACCAGGTCCGTGACCTTCGCGCCGCGCGCGCGCATCGCCGTAAAGGCTTCGTGGCCCGGCGTGTCGAGGAACGTGACCGTGCCCTTCGCCGTGTCCACGTGATAGGCACCGATGTGCTGCGTAATGCCGCCGGCTTCCCCGCTCGCAACGCGGGTGCGGCGGATGTAGTCCAGCAACGAAGTCTTGCCGTGGTCGACGTGGCCCATCACGGTCACCACAGGCGCGCGATGTTCCCCAACCGCCTCGGTCTGCTGCGGGCCGGCTTCGACGAGATAGGCTTCGGGGTCGTCGAGCTTGGCACGCTTCGCGACGTGGCCCATCTCCTCCACGATGATGATGGCGGTGTCCTGGTCGAGCACCTGGTTGATGGTGACCATGGTGCCCATTTTCATCAGCGCCTTGATCACCTCGGCGGCCTTCACCGACATCTTCTGGGCGAGCGTCGCCACGGTGATGGTCTCGGGGATCAGCACGTCCTTGATCATCGGTTCGGTGGGCAAGGAGAACTGATGCGCACCAGCCTCACCCTTCGCCGCAGCCCTGGCGTGATCCTTCTTCGCACGCCAACCGTCGGCACCGCCGACGTCGCCGCGCGTCTTGATGCCTCGCCGCTTCGCGGCTTCGTCCTTCCAAGGCGTACCTTTGACGGGCTTCTTGGCGGACTTCTTGTCGCCCGGCGTGTCCGCTGGCCTCACTGCGGGGCGGTGCAGGGTTCCATCGGTCGGAGCAACGACCGGTTGGCCCTTCGCGTCGACTTGCGCCGGTTCGGCGGTCGCGGTCGCAGCTTGCGGTGCCGCCTGCGGCTCCGGTTCCGCGACAGGCTTCGCTTCGACTGCGGCGGGCGCAGCCGGCTCGGCAGCCTTCTTCTTGCGGGAACGCTCCTGCTTCGCCTTGGCCTCTTCGGCCTGACGCGAGATGAGCTCGGCCTGCTTGCGTGCCTCTTCCTCGCGAATTGCCACCTGTTCCTGATCGATGGCCGGCGGCGCAGGTGGCGCGACAGGCGTGGCTGCAACCGGCGGCGCCGCAACCTCGGCTTCGACCTCGGCAGCCCCAGTGGCATCGCGCTTCACGAATGTCCGCTTCTTGCGCACTTCCACCTGGATGGTCCGCGCCCGGCCGGTTCCATCCGCCTGCTTGATCTCGGTGGTCTGGCGCCGCGTCAGCGTGATCTTCTTGCGAGGCTCTGCAGCACCGTGGACGCGGTGGAGATAGTCGAGGAGCTGCGCCTTGTCCTGTTCGGTCAGGCTGTCGTTCAGCTTGGCCTTCTCCACGCCGGCTGCACGCAGCTGCTCCAGCAACCTCGCGGGCTCGAGCTTGAGTTCGGTGGCGAACTGGGAGACGGTCATCTGCGCCATGGGGATACGGCTCCGTTGTGACTCAGGCAAACCACGGCGCACGCGCCGTCATGATGAGTTGTTTGGCACGCTCGGCGTCCATGCCCGTCAACTCGACGAGGTCGTCGACGGCAAGGTCCGCGAGATCGTCCTGCGTGTGAACACCCTTCGTCGCGAGTACGCGCGCGGTCTGGTCGTCCATGCCTTCGAGCGTCAGCAGGTCCTGCGCAACGGTCTCCACCTGCTCCTCGCTGGCGATGGCCTGGTTCAATAGGGCGTTGCGCGCGCGGCTGCGCAGTTCATTGACGGTATCCTCGTCGAAGGCCTCGATCTCGTTCATCTCGGTGATCGGGACGTAGGCGACTTCCTCGAGCGTGTTGAAGCCCTCCTGCACCAGGATCTCGGCCACTTCCTCATCCACGTCCAACTTCTGGATGAACAGCGACTTGACCGATTCCATCTCGGTCTGCTGTTTCTCGTGGGACTCCGTTTCCGTCATGATGTTGAGTTCCCACCCGGACAGGTCGCTCGCGAGGCGCACGTTCTGCCCGCTGCGTCCGATCGCCTGGGCGAGGTTCTCCTCGTCCACCACGATGTCCATGCTGTGCGAATCCTCGTCCACCACGATGCTCGACACCTCGGCCGGCATCAGCGCGTTGATCACGAACTGCGCCGGATCCTGGGACCAGAGGACGATGTCGACACGCTCGCCAGCGAGTTCCTGGGTCACCGCCTGCACGCGCGAGCCGCGCATGCCCACGCAGGTGCCGATTGGATCGATACGCTGGTCGTTCGACTTCACGGCGATCTTCGCACGCGAACCCGGATCCCTCGCTGCCGCCTTGATTTCGAGAAGGCCTTCCTCGATCTCCGGCACTTCGAGTTCGAACAGCTTCACCAGGAAATCGGGGGCGATGCGCGAAAGAATGAGCTGCGGGCCACGAGCACCGCGGTCGATCTTCAGCAGGAAGGCACGTACACGATCACCGATGCGCAGATTCTCCTTGGGGATCATCTGGTCGCGGGGCAGCACGGCTTCGAGTCGACCCGACTCGATGATGGCGCTGCCGCGTTCCATCCGCTTGATCGTGCCGGTGACCAGATGCTCTTTGCGATCGAGAAAATCGTTGAGGATCTGCTCGCGCTCGGCGTCGCGGATCTTCTGGAGGATGACCTGCTTGGCCGTCTGCGCGCCGATGCGGCCGAATTCCTCCGGTTCGAGCGACTCCTCGACGAAGTCGCCGATCTTGGCGTCCGGCTTCTCGCCGATGACCTCTTCGAGCAGCATGTGGATGCCCGAATCGGTGAACTCCTCTTCCAGCACGATCTGCCAGCGACGGAACGCGACGTAGTCGCCCGTCGTGCGATCGATCTCGACGCGCACGTCTGCTTCCTCGCGGAAGCGCTTCTTGGTCGCCGACGCCAGCGCCAGTTCCAGCGCCCCGAAGACGGTTTCCTTGTCGACATTCTTCTCTCTTGCGAGAGCGTCGACGAGCAACAAGATTTCCCTGCTCACGACATCCTCCAGTCAGACTTCCGGTACCAGACGAGCCTTGTCGATGTCGCCCAGGCTGAACGACAAGCGGACTCCGTCTGCGACCAATTCCAATGTTCCGTCGGCGACACCGTCCAGCGTCCCGATGTAGCGCTTGCGCCCGTCCCGCGGGACCCGCAGCGTGATCGCGGCTTTCGAACCCTTGAACCGTTCGAAATCCGCCGGTTTCCGCAGCGGGCGATCCAGCCCCGGCGAGGAAACCTCGAGCCTGCCGTAGTCCACTCCCTCGACTTCGAATACGCGGCTGAGCTGATTGCTCACGGCCACGCAATCGTCGATGTTCACGCCTTCAGCCTTGTCGACAAACACGCGCAACAACCTCGCCTTCCCCGAAATTTCGAGGCTCACGAGCTCGAATCCCTGCTGCCCGAGCGTTCTTTCGATCAGTGCATGAAGATCCACGGTCAGTGTGCCGCCCAAACAAAAAATGGGCCGCAGCCCATTTCATCTTTTTCACGGGATCGATGATAACAAACTGTCATGACAAAGGAAATTGGTCACCGCCGTCGGACCGCAGGAAAGTCCCGCCGGACCGCACCTGGCATCCGGCCCAGGGCGCAGTCCAGGTACCCTGACAGCAGCCTGAAAAGTACAACGGCCCTGACTGGGTATTAATCCAGACAGGGCCGTTGTTTGTTGGGGAGCCTTGCGGTGACCTACTTTCGCACGGGTTGCCGCACTATCATCGGCGCGGTCTCGTTTCACGGTCCTGTTCGGGATGGGAAGGGGTGGTTCCAAGACGCTATGGCCGCAAGGCAAAGCGGTTTGGCACCGAGGAGGGGGGGCTTGGGGGTTCCTGGGGAGGAGCCCCCGGGGTCTCGGTGCCCGGTTCGGAAGAAGTGAAGTGTTCTGGGTGCTTCGATTGTCCGGCCTTTTGGCCAAACGCAGCTTTTGGGTTGCCTGTGAGTGCGTGGCACTCAAGGCTATAGGATCAAGCCGTACGGGCAATTAGTACGCCTTAGCTCAACGCATTGCTGCGCTTCCACATGGCGCCTATCAACGTCGTAGTCTTCAACGACCCTTCAAGAGGCTCAAGGCCTCGGGAAGTCTCATCTTGAGGCGAGTTTCCCGCTTAGATGCTTTCAGCGGTTATCTCTTCCGTGCTTAGCTACCCGGCGATACGACTGGCGTCATAACCGGTACACCAGAGGCACGTCCACTCCGGTCCTCTCGTACTAGGAGCAGCCCCCCTCAAACTTCCAACGCCCACGGCAGATAGGGACCAAACTGTCTCACGACGTTTTAAACCCAGCTCACGTACCACTTTAAATGGCGAACAGCCATACCCTTGGGACCGGCTACAGCCCCAGGATGTGATGAGCCGACATCGAGGTGCCAAACTCCCCCGTCGATGTGAACTCTTGGGAGGAATCAGCCTGTTATCCCCGGCGTACCTTTTATCCGTTGAGCGATGGCCCTTCCATTCAGAACCACCGGATCACTATGACCTGCTTTCGCACCTGCTCGACTTGTCAGTCTCGCAGTCAAGCACGCTTTTGCCATTGCACTTTGAGCGCGATGTCCGACCGCGCCAAGCGTACCTTCGCACTCCTCCGTTACTCTTTGGGAGGAGACCGCCCCAGTCAAACTGCCTACCATGCACGGTCCCCGATCCCGATAAGGGATCCAGGTTAGAACCGCAATGACGTCAGGCTGGTATTTCAACGTCGGCTCCACGCCATCTAGCGACAGCGCTTCAACGCCTCCCAGCTATCCTACACAAACCTCATCACAGTCCAATGCAAAGCTACAGTAAAGGTGCACGGGGTCTTTCCGTCTAGCCGCGGGTAGATTGCATCATCACAAACATTTCAACTTCGCTGAGTCTCGGGTGGAGACAGTGTGGCCATCGTTACGCCATTCGTGCAGGTCGGAACTTACCCGACAAGGAATTTCGCTACCTTAGGACCGTTATAGTTACGGCCGCCGTTTACCGGGGCTTCGATCAAGAGCTTGCACCCCATCACTTAACCTTCCGGCACCGGGCAGGCGTCACACCCTATACGTCGATTCATCATCTTTGCAGAGTGCTGTGTTTTTATTAAACAGTCGCAGCCACCATTTATCTGCAACCCCATCGGCCTTCGCGCGCGAGGCGCTACAACCTACCGGGGCGCACCTTCTCCCGAAGTTACGGTGCTAATTTGCCGAGTTCCTTCACCCGAGTTCTCTCAAGCGCCTTAGGATTCTCACCCTGCCCACCTGTGTCGGTTTGCGGTACGGTCAACCTTGAACTGAAGCTTAGAGGCTTTTCCTGGAAGCATGGTATCAGTGGCTTCAACCTCAAAGAGGTCTCGTCATCACGCCTTGGCTAAGCCCAACGGATTTGCCTATCGGGCACGCCTACACGCTTGAACCGGGACGTCCAACACCCGGCCACACCTAACCTTCTCCGTCCCCCCATCGCATTCAAGGTCGGTACGGGAATATTGACCCGTTTCCCATCAGCTACGGCTTTCGCCCTCACCTTAGGGGCCGACTCACCCTGCGCCGATGAACGTTGCGCAGGAAACCTTGGGCTTTCGGCGACAGCGCTTTTCACGCTGTTTATCGCTACTCATGTCAGCATTCGCACTTCCGATACCTCCAGCATCCCTCTCGAGACACCTTCGCAGGCCTACGGAACGCTCTCCTACCGCGCACAATTGCTTGTGCACCCGCAGCTTCGGTTACACGCTTGAGCCCCGTTACATCTTCCGCGCAGGACGACTCGACCAGTGAGCTATTACGCTTTCTTTAAAGGATGGCTGCTTCTAAGCCAACCTCCTGGCTGTCTAAGCCTTCCCACCTCGTTTTCCACTTAGCGTGTGATTGGGGACCTTAGCTGGCGGTCTGGGTTGTTTCCCTCTTGACGTCGGACGTTAGCACCCGGCGTCTGTCTCCCGTGCTGACACTTCCCGGTATTCGGAGTTTGCAATGGTTTGGTAAGCCTAGAACGGCCCCCTAGCCATAACAGTGCTCTACCCCCAGGAGTGATACACGAGGCACTACCTAAATAGTTTTCGGAGAGAACCAGCTATTTCCGGATTTGTTTAGCCTTTCACCCCTACCCACAGCTCATCCCCTAACTTTTCAACGTTAGTGGGTTCGGACCTCCAGTGAGTGTTACCCCACCTTCATCCTGGCCATGGGTAGATCATCCGGTTTCGGGTCTACGTCCAGCTACTCTGACGCCCTTATCAGACTCGCTTTCGCTTCGCCTACCCTATTTGGTTAAGCTCGCAACTGAACGTAAGTCGCTGACCCATTATACAAAAGGTACGCCGTCACCCCTGCTTCAAGCACCCTCATCTTTCCTCTTCAGATGAGCGTGAATGTCACTCCCCTCCAACCGTCTTTTGATGGGTCTCGCGCGTTTCCGCGCTCGGCCATCAAAGAACTCCGAAGGTGCTTGAAGCAGGGGCTCCGACTGTTTGTATGCATGCGGTTTCAGGATCTATTTCACTCCCCTCCCGGGGTTCTTTTCGCCTTTCCCTCACGGTACTGGTTCACTATCGGTCGATTACGAGTATTTAGCCTTGGAGGATGGTCCCCCCATCTTCAGACAGGATTTCACGTGTCCCGCCCTACTTCTCTCACGCTTGGTTCCACCACCTTGTTTTCACATACGGGGCTATCACCCAACTATGGCCGGACTTTCCAGACCGTTCTGCTAACAAGATGGCTAAATCGTGAAGGCTTCTCCGGTTTCGCTCGCCACTACTTCCGGAATCTCGGTTGATGTCTGTTCCTGCGGCTACTTAGATGTTTCAGTTCACCGCGTTCGCTCTACCTGGTCTATGTATTCAACCAGGAGTGACCCTTGCGGGCCGGGTTTCCCCATTCGGATATCTGCGGATCAAAGCTCGTTTGCCAGCTCCCCGCAGCTTTTCGCAGGCTGCCACGTCCTTCATCGCCTGTAATCGCCAAGGCATCCACCACATGCACTTATTCGCTTGATCCTATAGCCTTGAGCTCTCCCCTCGAATCCCTCGCGGAATCCCCGGAAGATCGCCCTCGACCACAGGGTCACCTAAAGCGCGTTTGCCCCGCATCCCCGGCCGCCAACAAACGCCGAGAACACGAGCCATACAATCTAAACCCAGTCGTCCGATCCCTCGCACACGCCTCCATGGCCTAAGCCCTGATGCGCCGCGCGGCATCGAACGATTCACTTCTTCCGTATTGTTAAAGAACAGTCCTGCTCGTCTGGATTTCCCAAACCCGCAGGCATCAGGATTCGAGTCTCGAGATCGGCCCAGCGCAACTGCCGCTTGGCCACCCCCGTTACCGGAGTCCTGATACCTGGCACTGGTGGAGCTGATCGGGATCGAACCGATGACCCCCTGCTTGCAAAGCAGGTGCTCTCCCAGCTGAGCTACAGCCCCGTAGGAGATTGGTGGGTCTGGATGGATTTGAACCATCGACCCCACGCTTATCAAGCGTGTGCTCTGACCAACTGAGCTACAGACCCAGTGGACAGCCGATAGACGTGGACACTTCCAGCGTGAACGCGACTCGCCCTCTTGCAAGGCCTTCGTCGCAGCCACTTCTCTAGAAAGGAGGTGATCCAGCCGCACCTTCCGATACGGCTACCTTGTTACGACTTCACCCCAGTCATGAATCTCACCGTGGTAGGCGCCCCCCTTGCGGTTAGGCTACCTGCTTCTGGTGGAACCCACTCCCATGGTGTGACGGGCGGTGTGTACAAGACCCGGGAACGTATTCACCGCGACATGCTGATCCGCGATTACTAGCGATTCCGACTTCATGCAGTCGAGTTGCAGACTGCAATCCGGACTACGACGCACTTTCTGGGATTGGCTTCACCTCGCGGCTTCGCAACCCTCTGTATGCGCCATTGTATGACGTGTGAAGCCCTACCCATAAGGGCCATGAGGACTTGACGTCATCCCCACCTTCCTCCGGTTTGTCACCGGCAGTCTCGTTAAAGTGCCCAACTAAATGATGGCAATTAACGACAAGGGTTGCGCTCGTTGCGGGACTTAACCCAACATCTCACGACACGAGCTGACGACAGCCATGCAGCACCTGTGTCCTGGCTCCCTTTCGGGCACCTCCACCTCTCAGCAGAGTTCCAGGCATGTCAAGGGTAGGTAAGGTTTTTCGCGTTGCATCGAATTAATCCACATCATCCACCGCTTGTGCGGGTCCCCGTCAATTCCTTTGAGTTTTAACCTTGCGGCCGTACTCCCCAGGCGGTCAACTTCACGCGTTAGCTGCGGTACTAAGGAAGTCACCTTCCCCAACACCTAGTTGACATCGTTTAGGGCGTGGACTACCAGGGTATCTAATCCTGTTTGCTCCCCACGCTTTCGTGCATGAGCGTCAGTGCTGGCCCAGGAGGCTGCCTTCGCCATCGGTGTTCCTCCACATATCTACGCATTTCACTGCTACACGTGGAATTCCACCTCCCTCTGCCGCACTCTAGCCTCGCAGTCCTGAAGGCCATTCCCAGGTTAAGCCCGGGGATTTCACCTCCAGCTTACGAAACCGCCTGCGCACGCTTTACGCCCAGTAATTCCGATTAACGCTCGCACCCTACGTATTACCGCGGCTGCTGGCACGTAGTTAGCCGGTGCTTCTTCTTACGGTACCGTCATCAGTCACGGGTATTGACCGTAACCATTTCGTTCCGTCCGAAAGAGCTTTACAACCCGAAGGCCTTCTTCACTCACGCGGCATGGCTGGATCAGGGTTGCCCCCATTGTCCAAAATTCCCCACTGCTGCCTCCCGTAGGAGTCTGGGCCGTGTCTCAGTCCCAGTGTGGCTGATCATCCTCTCAGACCAGCTACCGATCGTCGCCTTGGTGAGCCTTTACCCCACCAACTAGCTAATCGGACATCGGCCGCTCCACAAGCGCGAGGCCCTTGCAGGTCCCCCGCTTTCCTCCTCAGAGCTCATGCGGTATTAGCCCAACTTTCGCTGGGTTATCCCCCACTTGAGGATACGTTCCGATGCATTACTCACCCGTTCGCCGCTCGCCGCCAGGGTTGCCCCCGCGCTGCCGCTCGACTTGCATGTGTAAAGCATGCCGCCAGCGTTCAATCTGAGCCAGGATCAAACTCTTCAGTTCAATCCAATTTCAAAGCTTCAAACTCGCTTGACGTTACTTCCTATCTTCGCGAGCACTCTGTCTATTTCGTCCGTGACCATCCACCACGCATCCCAAGCCTAAACCCAGAACGCACAGCGATCCCCACGCCAGAGTGCCCACGCCTATCGGCTGTTCAAACTGTTAAAGAGCGGTTGGTTGCGGGGGCAGGATTTGAACCTACGACCTTCGGGTTATGAGCCCGACGAGCTGCCAGACTGCTCCACCCCGCGCCCGAAAAGCTAAATGCACAATCGAGTCAGGCAGTTTATCGGCCCGGACTCGATGCGTCAACGACTGCGTGCGATTCGGACCGCCCTCAGGCGTCGGAAGTCAGCCAATCCAGCACGGGCACCCACTGGGCACGGTCGCGTGCGGTCAGGTACTCCGGCAGGTCGAAAATGCTCATGCCGTTGAAGGCGGCATTGGCATAGACCTGGGTGTCGCGCAGATAGGAGAGGACCGGCAGGTCGAACTGCTGGAGAAAGGCCTCCAGCGTGGCCGCTGCCTTGGTTCGAGGATCGACCCGCATGCCGATGATCCCGATGGTTGCCCGATGCCGCCGAACCGGCTTCTCGGCGATCAGTGCCTGAACGAAATCACTGGTCGCCGCCATGTCGAACAGCGACGGCTGCACCGGGACAACGATCTTCTGGGCCAGCTTGAGCGCGTGTGCCAGATTCTTGCCGTGGAACCCTGCGGGACTGTCGAGCACCAGCCAGCCCTTGTTCCGGGCACCCACTCCATCGCCGGCTGCTTCGCCATCCAACCGGGCGATCGGGGGCGCATCAGGCGCCCGGATCCCCAGCCAGGCAAGCGAGGAACGCTGTCGATCCAGATCCCACAGGGTGACGTTCTCCCCCTTGCTGGCGAGAGCGCCTGCCAGATTGGTCGCGAGCGTCGTCTTGCCCGCACCACCCTTCGGATTTGCCACAAGCACCGACCGCATTACCCCTCCCGTCTGTGGATGCGCGAGCCTAAACCTCTTCGACGCGTGTCTCGGTTTCCTCTTCGAGCGGCAATTCCGGGGCATCCGGCCCCGGCGACTGCTCGATGAGCGCTCCCAGTTCCTCCAGCGGCGGCAGTTCCGATAACGACCGCAAACCCAGGTCGTCAAGGAACGATCGCGTAGTCGCAAACAGCCCCGGACGGCCTTCGACCTCCCGGTGTCCGATCCGCTCGATCCATCCACGGGCCTCCAGAGCTTTCAGGATGGTTGCAGCCACGGCAACCCCCCGAATCTCCTCGATGTCGCCGCGGGTAACCGGCTGGCGATAGGCGATGATCGCCAGGGTTTCGAGGACTGCCCGAGAGTATTTGGGCGGTTTCTGGGGATTCAGCCGGTCGAGGATGCCCTGGAACTGGGGCCGACTCTGGAAACGCCACCCCGAGGCCACCGAAACGAGCTCTATGCCACGCCCTTGCCAGTCACCACGCAGTTCCTCCAGCACCCTCCTTAGCGTTTCGACGTCGATCTCGTCGTCGAAAAGTCGCCGGAGTACCGGCAGCGACAGCGGCTCGGGACTCGCCAGCAGGGCGGTCTCGAGCAGCAACTTGGTCTGATGCAGATCAGTGGGCTGAGATTCCATCGTTCAATCGGATATAGATAGGCGCGAACGCCGCCTGCTGCGTCACATTCACCAGATGTTCCTTGGCGAGTTCGAGAATCGCGAGAAAGGTGACCACGAGTTCCGGCACGCCCTGCTCCGGGTCGAATAGCCGCCCGAACTCCACGAAGGAGAGTCCCTGAAGGTGCCGGAGGATACGAGTCATGTGCTCCCGCACCGACAATTGCTCGCGCGTGACCTTGTGGTGGCGGGTCTCCCGCGCCCTGGCCAGCAACCCGAGCCAGGCCTGCCGCAGGTCCTCGGGATCTACCTCGGGTAGTCGCACGAGCACTGCACGTTCAGCAAATACTTGAACCGACTGAAAATCTCGTGCCGCCTGAGGCAACTCATTGAGCCGCAGTGCCGCGATCTTCATCCGCTCATACTCGAGCAGCCGGCGCACAAGTTCGGCCCGCGGATCGCCCTCATCCTCGAACTCTGATGTCGCCGCCGGGCGCGGCAACAGCATCCGGGACTTGATCTCGATCAGCAACGCCGCCATGAGCAGATAGTCAGCGGCAAGCTCGAGCTGCTTCACCCGCATCGCTTCGACATAGACCATGTATTGCCGGGTGATCTCGGCCATGGGGATGTCGAGCACGTCCAGATTGTGCTTGCGGATCAGGTAAAGCAGCAGATCCAGCGGGCCCTCGAAGGTCTCGAGGAAGACTTCGAGCGCCTCGGGCGGGATGTAAAGATCCCGAGGCATCTCATGCATCGGCTCACCGTGAACCAGAGGGAGCCGCGCGGTCTCGTGCCCCGCCGCCGGAGCCGCGCCTTCGATGACGGTCAATTCGACCAATTGGTTTCAGCTTTCCAGGGCATTCGGCCACCGGCGCAGGACGCCGCCGCTTCAGGGGACGCCGGATTATCCGACAAACGTCCCGGTCTGCGCCACCCGCCTCCCTCACCCTCGTTCCGGAGGACCAGCGACCGGTGCCGGACCGACGTTAAGGTTTTGTTCGCGATTGCCGTTACTGGACGACGATGCAATGAGGCCCTGCGCAAGCGCGCCGCCAAGGCCATCTTACTGATTTATCGTATTTTCCCGATTCCCGCAGGGTATCGGCCGATGGAGAGCAAGTCCATGTCCGAGCTGATGAAGAACATCGACGCCCGCACCAAGCTCGCGGGAACCAACAAGCTGGAGATCCTGCTGTTCTCGCTCGGCCAGGATGGCCGCACCGGTCGCCGGGAAACCTACGGCATCAACGTATTCAAGGTCCGGGAAGTCATGCGCACGCCCGAGATCACCCGCGCGCCGGACATGCCGCCGGCGGTCGAGGGCATGGTCAGCCTCCGCGGCGCCCTGGTGCCCGTGGTCGACCTGGCGCGCTACACGCGCATCCCGGTGGAAGCTTCGCCGCAGATCATGATCGTCACCGAATACAACGGGCACACCCAGGGATTCCTCGTCGAAGCGGTGGACACCATTCTGCGGCTCGACTGGTCCGCCATGAAGGTGCCGCCGGAAATGTTGACCGCGCAGACGGGCGGCCTGGTCGTCGCCGTCACCGAGTTGCCGGACAACCGCCTGGTGATGATGCTGGACGTCGAAAAGATCCTCTCGGAAACCAGCGGCTACGACGACGATCAACATCTCTACACGAACATCAAGCCGGTAACGGTAGCCGCCCGGACCGTGCTTTTCGCCGACGACTCGTCCATCGCCCGCAAGCAGATCACGAGAACGCTGGAAGCCATGAACGTCCAGTACGTCGGCGCCACGAACGGCAGCCAGGCCTGGCAGGAGCTGGAACGTATCGGTGCCGCGGCCGCCGCGGCCAATCGGCCGGTAACAGACTTCGTGAACCTGATCCTGACCGACGTGGAGATGCCCGAGATGGACGGCTACATGCTCACGCGGCGCATCAAGAACGACCCCCGCTTCGCGAAGCTGCCCGTGATCATGCATTCGTCGCTCTCCGGGATGCAGAACCAGCAACTCGGACGTTCCGTCGGCGTGGACGAGTACGTCGCGAAGTTCGAGCCGCACAAGCTTGCGGAAACCCTGAGCAACCGGCTCGCCCAGGTCGCCTGAGCGCCTGCCCGCACCCAAGTTTCACAGACCACGGAACTTCGATGGACCTTTCCGACAACCACAACCTCCTCGACACGGTGGACGCGCGTACCAAGCTCGCCGGCTCCAACAAGATGGAGATCCTGCTGTTCTCCCTGGGCACCCGCGAGACCTTCGGCATCAACGTCTTCAAGGTGCGCGAGGTCACCCGCACGCCCGCGATCACCCGCACGCCCAACATGCCGGACGGCGTCGAAGGCGTGATTTCCCTGCGCGGCAACATCATCCCCGTCATCAGCCTCGCCAAGTTCATCAACGTTGGGGAGCCTGCCTCTGCAAGCGGCGAAACGATGATGGTCACCGAGTACAGCCGCCGCACCCAGGGCTTCCTGGTGCGCGACGTCGACCGCATCGTGCGTGTCGACTGGGACAAGGTCAAAGCACCGGAAACCATCCTCGCAGGCCAGGACGGACTCATCACCGCCATCACCGAACTGCCGGACGGCAAGCTCGTCTCCATTCTCGACGTGGAGCAGATTCTCGCCAACGCCTTCGGTGAGGAACCCATGCCGGAACTCGAGCGTGTCCAGTCCGACAGCGAGCACCACGTGTTCTTCGTGGACGACTCCATGGTCGCTCGCAAGGAGATCTCGCACGTCCTCGACAAGCTCGGCGTCAAGTATCACCAGGCCAACAACGGCTTCGAGGGCTGGGAACGTCTGAAGGGCATGGCGAGCCGCGCGCAGGCGGAAGGCCGCAACCTGAGCGAGTCGCTCAGCGTGATTCTGGTGGATGCCGAAATGCCTGAGATGGACGGCTATGTCCTCACGCGCAACATCAAGACCGACTCGCGCTTCGATGCGATTCCGGTGGTGATGCACTCGTCGCTGTCCTCCGAGGCCAATCGCGCCATGGGCAAGAGCGTCGGCGTGGACGCCTATGTGGCCAAGTTCGACCCGACCGTCCTGGCCGACACCCTGCGCCCCCTGCTGCAGAAATGACCCCACTGATCCCGAACCCATCGCGGCGACCGAGTACCGCATCGCTGGAGACGTACCGATGAGCAAAGACATGAAATTCCTCGTGGTGGACGATTTCTCCACCATGCGCCGCATCATCCGCAACCTGCTGAAGGAACTCGGCTTCACCAACGTCGACGAGGCCGAAGACGGCGTCTCCGCACTGGCGAAGCTGAAAGGCGGCGGATTCGACTTCGTCGTTTCCGACTGGAACATGCCGAACATGACCGGCATCGAATTGCTCCGCGCGATTCGCGCCGACGAAACCCTCAAACATCTGCCGGTGCTGATGGTCACGGCGGAGGCGAAGAAGGAGAACATCGTCGAGGCCGCGCAGGCTGGCGCCAGCGGCTACGTGGTCAAACCCTTCACCGCGGTCACGCTCGACGAGAAGATCGGCAAGATCCTCCAGAAACAGGGAGTGGCGCAATGAACGTGGTCGCCGGTGGTCACCAGGATTCCGACGATCTCGAGGCATTGTTCGACAGCATCGTCGCCGAGCATACGCAGAAGAACGCACCGGCCCCAGCGGCCGACGCCGTCGCCACCGCTCAGGCGATCGCCTCCGAGGCCGCCCCCGGCTTGTCCGAAGCCGTCATCTCGCGCATCGGCCAGCTGACCCGTTCGCTGCACGATGGCATGCGCGAGCTCGGCTACGACAAGGTCATCGCCAAGGCCGCGGACTCCATCCCCGATGCGCGCGATCGCCTGACCTACATCGCCACCATGACCGAGAGCGCCGCGAGCCGTACGCTCAACGCGACCGAGGCCGCGCAGCCGCTGCAGGAGAAGCTCGAGGCCGACGCATCCTCGCTGTCGACGGAATGGGATCGCCTCTACGCGAACGAATTGTCGGTCGACGAGTTCAAGGCCCTGGCGGAGCGCACCCGGGATTTCCTGCGCGAGGCGCCCGAGCATGCGCGCGCTACCAACGCGCATCTGCTGGAGATCATGATGGCCCAGGATTTCCAGGACCTGACCGGCCAGGTGATCAAGCGCATGACCACGGTGGCCCAGCAGGTCGAGAAGCAACTCCTCGAACTGCTGATCGACCAACTGCCCGTTGAGCGGAAGGTGCAACTCGAGGCCGACGGCCTCGCGGGCCCGAACATCCGCGGCAAGGCCGGTGGGGACGTGCTCACCGATCAAGGCCAGGTGGACAACCTGCTCGAAAGCCTCGGTTTCTGAGCGCCCCCACGTTCCAGAGGCTTAAGGAAAACGGATGAGCGATTTCTCAGGAATGGAAGAGCTGCTGAGCGACTTCCTCACGGAAGCCGGCGAACTCCTTTCGGACGTCGACAACAAGCTGATCGAACTCGAGAAGCGGCCCGACGACGCGAAGCTGCTGAACGACATCTTCCGTGGCTTTCACACCATCAAGGGCGGCGCGGGATTTCTCAACGTCGACGAACTGGTCAAGCTCTGCCACCTCACGGAAAACCTGTTCGACAAGCTGCGCAACCGCGAGCTCACCCTGTCCCCGGAGTTGATGGACGTGATCATGTCCGCCACCATGGTGGTGCGGGACATGTTCCAGTCGCTGGAGCGCAAGGCCATGCCGCAACCGGCAGACGCCGCGCTGCTCGCGGTGCTGCAAGAGGCCCTGGAAGGACGACTTTCCGTCGCGGCAGCGAGTGCGGCCACCGGCGCGGGCGACGCACTCGCACCGAGCCCGGGGGCCGTGCGACCTTCCGGCTCCGGCGGAACCGGTGGTCCTGATTGGGACGCGCTGTACCGCGGTTTGCTGGGTCAACCCGACCCCGCACAACCGGCCTCCGTCCATGAAGTCCAGGGCCGCAGTCCCGGCCGCCGTTCGAGCGACCAGCCGGACGCCGACGGCCAGCGGGCCGGCCGGCGCGACAACGACAAGGTGGTCGTGGTTTCACAGGAAACCACGATCCGCATCGACACCAACCGCCTCGACCAGGTGCTCAACCTCTCCGGCGAGATCGGCCTGGCGAAGAACCGGCTGAACTGCCTTCGCACCGACATCCTGACCGGCAAGCAGGACCCGGACACGTTCCGTGCGCTCGACGAGGCGGTGAGCCATCTCGACCTGCTGGTGAGCGACCTGCAGAACGCGGTGATGAAGACGCGCATGCAGCCCATCGGCCGCCTGTTCCAGAAGTACCCGCGGCTCGCGCGCGACATGGCGCGCCAGCTCGGCAAGAACGTCGACCTGGTCCTGACGGGCGAGGAGACGGAGCTCGACAAGACCATGATCGAGGAACTCGGCGATCCGCTGATTCACCTCGTGCGAAACGCGGTGGACCACGGTATCGAAGCGCCCGAAGAGCGCCGCCGCAGCGGCAAGCCCGAGGTCGCGTCGGTACGCTTGTCCGCCCAGCAGATGGGCGACCACATCATCCTCGAAATCTCCGACGACGGGCGGGGCATGAAGCCGGACGCCCTGCGTCGCAAGGCCGTGGAAAAGGGCCTGATCGACGCCGACGCGGCGGCCAACATGGACGACCGTCACGCGCTGCAACTCGTCTTCATGCCGGGCTTCTCCACCAAGGATCAGGTGAGCAGCTTCTCCGGCCGGGGCGTGGGCATGGATGTGGTGAAGACCAACATCCAGAAGCTGAACGGCCGTATCGAGATCAAGTCCGTCGTCGGTGGCGGCACGACCTTCTCCATCTCGCTGCCGCTCACGCTGGCGATTCTTCCCGTGCTGGTGGTGCGGGTTGGCGAGCAACCGTTCGCCGTGCCGCTGTCCCTGGTGCGGGAGATCATCACCATCCGTCCGGACGAAGTACAGGAGGTGTCCGGGAAGGCGACGATGGTGGTACGCGACGAAGTGCTGCCGGTGCGCTCGCTGTCCGGCCTGATCGGCTGGGCTCAGGAGAAGCCGCCGGCCTACGGCGTGCTGATGCAAACCGCGGTGAGCAGCCTGATTCTCGCCGTGGATGGTTTCGTCGGCCGCGACGACGTCGTGATCAAGCCGCTCGAAGACGTGAAGCCCAAGGGCATCGCCGGCGCCACCATGTCCGGCGACGGCTCGGTCGTACTCGTGCTCGACATGGAACAGCTGCTGACGGAACCGCACGTTGAAACGCGGAGAAGCCTGTTCGACATGGCTGCCTAGGCGTCGCGCATTTGAGCACCGAAAGCTTTCTCGCCCGTCGCCCCCTGCTGGGCCGCGACGGCAAATTCGCCGCATATATGTTCCGCTCGCTCGGCGCGGGTGACGCATCCGTCTATGCGGGTGTGCTGGACGCCAATGACAAGGCCGATTCGCGCCTCGTGTTCCTGGAAGACGTACCTGCGGGCCTGACGCCGCCGGGTTCAGGCGACCCGAAACGCTTCGTCGTCATGGTCAGCGCGGACGGCGGTGCCGAGCGCATCGCGCCGCTGAAGGCACAGGGCTTTTCCGTCTGCGCGCGGGTGGCCGCGACGGCGCCATCGGCGCTGGTCAGCATGGGCGCGGCCGACTACATCTGGTGGGATGCGGGTCCGACGGGCAACCTCGCCGTGCCTGCCAAGGCTGCCCAGAAAATCCCGGGCAAGCGAGTCGCAGGCGGCGTCGCTTCCCGCGATGCCTTCGACCACGGGAAGGAACTCGGTGCCCAGCTGTTCGAGGGCGAATGGTATCTGCGCGTCGACGGCAATCCGAACAAGCCCGTCACGCCTGCCCAGTCCACCATCCTCGAACTGGTGAACATGATCCAGACCGAGGCGCCGGTCGCGAAAATCGAACAGGCGCTCAAGCGCGATGCGACGGTCTCGTTCCGGTTGCTCCGCTACATCAACTCGGCCGGCTTCGGCCTGCAATGCGAGATCACGTCGTTCCGTCATGCGCTCAGCATTCTCGGCTACCAGAATCTCGGCCGCTGGCTCGCATTGCTCCTGGCCACGGCCGGTACCGGCACGACGGCCCCGGCGCTGATGCGCGAAGCCGCCGCGCGCGGTCGTCTGGCGGAGCTGATCGGCCACGACCTCGTCGACGCGCAGGAACGCGATACGCTGTTCATCGTCGGCGTGTTCTCGCTCCTGCCCGCGATCCTGCAACTGCCCATGCCGCAGCTGCTCGACCAGTTGAACCTTTCGGACAGCGTCACGGACGCCCTGCTCACTCGCCAGGGCCTGTACGGTCCCATCCTGCGACTCGCCGAGGCCGTGGAGGGCGACGAAACCGCTCTGGTCGCGCGGCTCGCATCCGATCTGCAAGTGGAGGCGGCCCAGCTGAACCGCCATCACATGGCAGCGCTCAGCTGGGCCGAACAACTCTCCGTTCAGTAGTTCAGCCTTTCGAGAACTCGAAGCGCCCCGCGACGCAGTTCACCCGCACCCGATCCTTCGGCGCGAACTCGCCCTCGAGAATCCGCTTCGCCAGCGGGTTCTCGATGCTCTGCTGGATCGCCCGCTTGAGCGGCCGCGCGCCGTAGATCGGGTCGAACCCTGCCAGCGCCAGTTCGGCCAGCGCGGCATCGGTCACATCGAGTGCCAGCTCCAGCTTGGCGAGCCGCGCCTCGAGACCGCGCAACTGGATCTTCGCGATCGCCTGGATGTTCTTCTCGTCCAGCGCGTGGAATACGACGACTTCGTCGATGCGGTTGATGAACTCCGGCCGGAAATGGGTTTTCACCTCGCCCATCACCGCGAGCTTGATGACCTGGTAGTCGTCGCCGGCCATCTGCTGGATCATGTGCGAACCGAGGTTCGAGGTCATCACGATCACCGTGTTCTTGAAGTCCACCGTGCGGCCCTGGCCGTCGGTCATGCGCCCATCGTCCAGCACCTGGAGCAGCACGTTGAACACATCCGGATGCGCTTTCTCGACCTCGTCGAGCAGGATCACCGAGTACGGCTTGCGCCGCACCGCTTCGGTCAGGTAGCCGCCCTCTTCGTAACCCACGTAGCCGGGCGGCGCGCCGATCAGGCGCGCCACCGAGTGCTTCTCCATGAACTCGCTCATGTCGATGCGGATGAGATGGTCGTCCGAATCGAACAGGAAACCTGCGAGAGCCTTGCACAGCTCCGTCTTGCCCACGCCCGTCGGGCCGAGGAACAGGAAGGAGCCATAGGGCCGGTTCGGATCCGACAGCCCGGCGCGCGAACGCCGGATCGCATCCGACACGAGGCGCACGGCCTCGTCCTGCCCGACCACACGCTCGTGCAGCTTCTGCTCCATGCGGATCAGCTTGTCACGCTCGCCCTGCATCATCTTGGAGACCGGAATCCCGGTTGAACGCGACACGACCTCGGCGATCTCCTCGGCACCGACGTGCGTTCGCAGGAGCGTGGGCTTCTCGCCCTTGGTTTCCTTCTCCGCGGCCTTCAGTTGCGCTTCGAGCTGCGGCAGTTTTCCGTATTGCAGCTCGGCCACCTTGTCGAGCTTGCCTTCGCGCTGGAGCTTCGCGATCTCCGCTCGGACGCGATCGATCTCCTCCTTGACGTGCGCCGAGCCTTGCACCTGTGCCTTCTCTGCTTTCCAGATCTCCTCGAGGTCCGAGTAGTCCTTCTGCAGCCGCGCGATCTCCTCCTCGAGCAGGCCAAAGCGCTTGCGCGAAGCCTCGTCCTTCTCCTTCTTCACCGCCTCGCGTTCGATCTTCAGCTGGATCAACCGCCGGTCGAGCTTGTCCATCGCCTCGGGCTTCGAGTCGATCTCCATCTTGATGCGGGCTGCCGCTTCGTCGATCAGGTCGATCGCCTTGTCGGGCAGGAATCGGTCGGTGATGTACCGATGAGAGAGCTCCGCCGCTGCAACGATCGCGGGATCGGTGATCTCGACGCCGTGATGGACCTCGTACTTCTCCTGCAGTCCGCGCAGGATCGCGATCGTATCCTCGACGCTCGGCTCGTCGACGAGCACCTTCTGGAAGCGCCGTTCGAGGGCCGCGTCCTTCTCGATGTACTTGCGGAACTCGTCCAGCGTGGTGGCGCCGACACAATGCAGTTCGCCCCGCGCGAGCGCAGGCTTCAACATGTTGCCGGCGTCGATGGCACCCTCGGCCTTGCCCGCGCCCACCATGGTGTGGATCTCGTCGATGAAGACGATGATGCGGCCTTCGTCCTGCGCCACTTCCTTCAGGACGCTCTTCAGCCGCTCCTCGAACTCGCCGCGATACTTCGCACCGGCGAGCAGCGCCGCCATGTCCAGCACGAGCACCCGCTTGCCCTTCAGGGAATCGGGTACTTCGCCATTGACGATGCGCTGCGCGAGACCCTCCACGATCGCCGTCTTGCCCACGCCGGGCTCGCCGATCAGGACCGGATTGTTCTTGGTGCGCCGCTGGAGAATCTGGATCACGCGGCGAATCTCGTCGTCGCGACCGATGACCGGATCGAGCTTGCCGCGCGATGCGCGTTCGGTGAGGTCGAGCGTGTACTTCTTGAGCGCCTCGCGCTGTCCTTCGGCCTCCTGGTTCTGGACCGATTCGCCGCCGCGCACCGCCATGATCGCCTGCTCGAGCGCCTTGCGTGAGCCGCCGTGCTGCTTCAGCAACCGGCCGGCCTCGCCCTTGTCGTCCGCCACGGCCAGCAGGAACAGCTCGGATGCGATGTACTGGTCGCCGCGCTTCTGCGCTTCCTTGTCCGTCAGGTTGAGCAGACCCGACAGTTCGCGCGATACGTTGATTTCTCCGCCCGTGCCCTCGACCTTGGGCAGGCGGTCGACGGCGCTCTTGAGATCCTGGGCGAGCGCGGGCACGTTGACACCTGCCCGCTGCAGCAGCGATGCCGCGCTGCCGTCGTCCTGCTGCAGGAGAGCGAGCAGAAGGTGCGAAGGTTCGATGTAGCCGGAGTCCCGGCCGACCGCGATGCTCTGGGCATCGGCCAGGGCCTGCTGGAACTTGGTGGTGAGCTTGTCGATTCTCATGGGTTCCTCGGGTACACAAATGTCTGAATACCGTGGAGTTTGGGGCACGGCCGATGCATTTCAACCGCCGTCGACCGCCTTTGATCTGCATCACCAAAAGTGGCACAGTCAGGCGCACAATCCGCCGTCACCGGAGCCCCTCGATGCGCCCAGCATTCGCCACCCTGCCGATCTGTCTCGCGATCTGTGCCCTCTGCAGCCCGCTTCACGCCCAGTCGGACCTCGAACGGGAGACGCAGGCCGCCCGGGCGCTGGCCGGACAACTGGTCCAGCCGCTGGGCGCCACGCTGAAGGCCGAGCTCGCCGCCAACGGTCCCGAAGGTGCGATCGGCGTCTGCAAGGAGGTCGCGCCGGACATCGCCGGCAAGCTGTCGCGGCAGAGCGGTTCGAAGGTGGCACGCGTCAGCCTGCGCACCCGCAATGCGATGCTCGGAGCGCCCGATGCGTGGGAGCAGACGGCGCTCGCGGAGTTCGACCGCAAGGCGGCGGCGGGCGAGAAGCCCGAGACCCTGGAGCGCGCGGAGTTCGTCGACGAACCCGCCGGACGCTATTTTCGCTACCTCAAGGCGATTCCGGTTCAGCCGATGTGCCTCCCCTGCCATGGCCCGATCGAGACCATTCCCGATGGCGTGAAAGCGAAACTCGCGGCGGACTATCCGAACGATCGCGCGACCGGTTATGCGCCGGGACAGATCCGTGGTGCGGTCACGGTGAAGAAACCCCTGAACTGAAGGAGATCGGCCATGGCCTTTCGCCAGCTCTTCGATCCCGAATCGTCCACCTACACCTACATCCTCGCCGATGCTGAACGGCGGGAGGCGGTGATCGTCGATCCCGTGCGGGCTCACATCGAGCGCGACCTCGGCGTGCTCGGCGAGATGGCGATGAAGCTCGTCTGGATCGTCGAGACCCATGTCCATGCCGATCACGTGACCGGCGCGAAGGCGCTCAAGGCCCGCACTGGCGCGCGCACCGCCGTCAGCACCCATTGCGGCGCCAGCGGCTTCGACCGATTGATCGACGAAGGTGAACTGATCGTGTTCGGCGACGAAGTCGTTCGCGCCATCGCCACGCCCGGCCACACACCCGGCAGCACGAGCTTTCTGTGGCGAGATCGACTGCTGACCGGCGACACGCTGCTGATCGGCGGCTGCGGGCGCACCGACTTCCAGAGGGGCAGCGCCGAAGCGCTCTACGACAGCATCACCGGCAAGCTGTTCACGCTGCCGGACGACACGCTGGTTTACCCCGGGCACGACTATCACGGCCGGTGCGTGTCCACCATCGGCGAGGAGAAGGCCACCAATCCCCGTCTTGCGGGCAGGACCCGCGAGGAATTCGTCCAGATCATGAATGCGCTCGATCTGCCCGAACCGAAGCAGATCCGGGTGGCTGTGCCGGCCAACCTGCAGGGCGGAACCGCATGAGCTACCTGGCGAAGGGCCCCGGCTCAAGGACGGGGATCGACAGCCGAGCGGATGCGGTTAGGCGCCGAACTGAAAACGCATCACGAATCGTGGTGACGAGTGAGGCGAGCGCGTGAGCCTGAAGGCACTCGTCTTCGACGCGTACGGCACGCTGTTCGACGTCCACTCGGTGAGCACCGAAGGCGAGCGCTGCTTTCCCGGCCACGGTGCGGAACTGTCGAAGCTCTGGCGCCAGAAGCAGCTGGAGTACACGTGGCTGCGCAGTCTCATGGGCCGTTATGAGGACTTCGAGCGCGTCACCGCCGGCGCTCTGGTACACGCCTGTGCGGCTCTCGGACTGCCCCTCGCCGACCAGGCGCGGGACTCCCTCATGGGGGCCTACCTGAAGCTGTTGCCGTATCCCGAAGTGCGAGGCGCGTTGGCCTCACTGGCTCCGCGCAAGCGCGCCATTCTCTCGAACGGGTCGCCGCGCATGCTCGAAGCGGTCGTGAAGAACGCGGTACTGAGCAGCGCCTTCGACTCCGTGATCAGCGTCGATCAACTGAAGATCTTCAAACCCCACCCCAGCATCTACAAACTGGCGGTGGACAAGCTTGGCATCGCGGCTTCCGAGATCGGCTTCGTATCGTCCAATTTCTGGGACATCTCGGGCGCGGCTTCCTTCGGCTTCCGCACCTTCTGGATCAACCGAACCGGCCAGGTGCCGGACGAACTCGGGTTCCGCCCTGCGGCGATCCTGACCGGGCTCGATCAGCTCGCCGCAAAGCTCTGAAGGCGAAGCGTCAGTGGTGCGTCGGCATCATCGCACCGCGGACCGCTGCTGCCACGAAGCCGCACACCGCCGTGGCAAACATGCCTGACAGGACCAGCATCACGAGGTTCACGATCATGTTCGTTCTCCCGGGGCCCGGCGATCTCGCACCACCGCGAGTCATTCAGTACCCTCGCCCAGTAACGTGCATCGCCCATGCCAGGAGAAATCCTCTAAAAAGCATGGCCTTGCCGTAACACCGACAGCGATCGCCGTCGAAGTTCCGACAGCTCCGACGAGCTCTTGGCGTCAGCGCTGGGGGTAAGGGAACAGCGTCGACATCGCCACGCTCTCCCAGGCGCTCTTCACGATCCGCACGTGCTCCCGGCGGAATTCCCGCGCGTGTTTCAGGCCGCAGGAATGGGCGATCATGTCGATCTCCTTGTTCATGTTGCGTGCGTAGTTGGCGACCCGAACGTACTTCTCTTCCACGACCAGCCCGCGCTGCAGGCGCCGGTTGTGCGTGGTGACTCCGGTCGGACAGGTATTCGTATGGCAACGCAGCGCCTGGATGCACCCGAGCGAGAACAGGAAGCCGCGCGCGGTATTGATGAAGTCCGCACCGGCACACAGCGCCCAGGCGGCCTTGGCCGAGGTGACGAGCTTGCCGGCGGCGATGACGCGGACACGATCGCGCAGACCCGCTTCGATCAGGGCATCGACCACGCGCGGCAAGGCTTCGGCAATGGGCAGCGCCATGTGATCCATCAGCGCCTGGGGCGCGGCCCCGGTGCCACCCTCGCCGCCGTCGATGGCGAGAAAGTCCGGTGCCGATTCGAGTCCCCGGCGATTCACCGCTTCGCACAGCGAGTGCATGAATTCCCAGCCCCCGATGGCCGTCTTGATGCCCACGGGTTTGCCCGAGACGTCGCGCAGCAGCATCACGCGGTCGAGGAGCTGATCCATGTCGGCCAGATCGCGATGGCGGTTCGGACTGATGGAATCGCGGTGCACCGGGATGCCCCGGATGGCGGCGATCTCCTCGGTCACCTTGGCACCCGGCAGCACACCGCCCTTGCCGGGCTTCGCCCCCTGGGACAATTTGATCTCGAAAGCGCGCACGTGCGGCGCGATGCTCCGGATCTTCTCCAGGTCGAGACGCCCTTCTGAGTTGCGCACACCGTAGTTCGCCGTGCCGATCTGCATGATGATGTCGCAGCCGCCTTCGCGGTGATGGGGTGACAGTCCGCCCTCACCCGTATCCATCCAGCAGCCGGCCTCCCGGGCGCCCTTCGAGAGCGCGCGCACGGCCGGCTCGGAGATCGCGCCAAAGCTCATGCCGCTCACGTTGACGATGGACTTCGCCTCGAAGGGCTCGCGACAGAACCCACCGCCGATCGTGAGCGGCGGTGTCGGCGCCCGCTCCTCCTCGAGGATCGGGAACGCCGCGTTGACGAAGATGATGTTGCCGGGCTCGCTCATGTTGTTGGTGGAGCCGAAGCCGATGGTGCCGCCTTCGTCCTTCGCCAATCGATAGACCCACGAGCGCACCGAACGGTTGAATGGCATCTCCTCGCGGTCGTTCGCGAAGAAATACTGGCGGAAGTACTCGCCCTGGCGCTCGAACAGGTAGCGCAGCCGGCCGACCACCGGGAAATTGCGCAGGATCGTGTGCTTCTTCTGGGTCACGTCCTGGATGAACCAGAAGATGACCAGTCCGAGCAGCAGCAGGCCCAACACCGTTCCGAGGCCCTGGAAGAGGATGCTCGTCATGCCCGACATGGCGGTGCTCCCGCGGTTGGGACGTTCAGCGGCGCTTGCGCGCGATCAGGTCGATCAGGGCCGAGCGCCCGGTGTGCTTCGTGCCCTCGGCCAGGATCGCCTCGTGTTCCTCGAGATGATTGATGTCGAACGCGGTGAACGCCCGCTCCAGCAGTTCGCGCGTATACAGGTGCGCGCGATCGCGCGGACCGCCGGTACCCAGTTCCAGCTGCTGCGGCGTATAGCCTTGCAGCAGCACGAAACCACCGGGTTTCAGGGTCGCGTGGAAGCCTTCGAACAGCCGGGCACGGTCCTCCGGTGCGGCGAACTGGATGAAGATGCACACCACCGCGTCGAAGCTTTCCGGAGCCCATTCCCATTCTCGTATGTCCGCCCGCTCCAGGCGGACGCTGACGTTGAGATCTTCGGCAAGTTGCTCCGCTTTCTGAAGGGCAAGCGGCGAAACATCGAAACCGTCGACCTCGCACCCCTGTCCGGCCAGCCATACGGTGTTGCGCCCCTCGCCACACGCGACGTCCAGCACTCGCATGCCCGGCTTGAACAGCGCCGCGCGGCTCTCGAGAAAGACGTTCGGTGCGGTACCGAAGATGTAGCCCGGTTCGGCGAATCGCTGGTCCCAGAAGGCTTGCGCATCGTCGAAGACCGGCGGCATCGGGTCAGTCCCTGGTGTGGCTCGCGATGTAGCGTTTGATCTCGGCCGCGTCGGCCGCCATCGTCTCGAAGCGCAATGGCCTGCTTTCGATGCCGGCATAGGCGGCGGGCCGATCTGGTTCACGGCCGAGCGCTTCGCGGATGGTCTCCGCGAACTTCGCCGGTTGCGCCGTCTCCAGGCACACGAGCGGCACGCCGGGTTCGCGCCGTTCGAGACCAACCTTGATGCCGTCGGCCGTGTGCGTGTCGACGATCACGCCATGACGCTCGTGCACCCTGCGGATGGTCGCCAGCCGGTCGGCGTGCGTGCTGCGTCCGGACACGAAGCCGAACTCGCCAATCTTCGAAAAATAGGGCGTGGTCGCAAGATCGAACTCGCCACCGCGATCGATGTTGTGCCACAGCTCGGCAACGACCTTCGGGTCGCGCTCGACCAGGTCGAAGATGAACCGCTCGAAATTCGATGCCTTGGAAATGTCCATCGAAGGACTGGAGCTCTGGAACACGTCCCCGGACTCCCGGACGCGATAGCGGCCGGTACGGAAGAACTCGTCGAGAACGTCGTTCTCGTTGGTGGCCACCACGAGCTTCGCGATGGGCAGCCCCATCATGCGCGCGACATGGCCGGCGCAAACGTTACCGAAGTTGCCGGACGGCACGGAGAACGTCACCTGCTGATCGTCGGACGTCGTCACCGCGAAGTAGCCTTTGAAGTAGTACACCACCTGAGCCACCATCCGTGCCCAGTTGATCGAATTGACCGTTCCGATGCGGTGCTTCGCCTTGAAGGCGAGGTCGTTGGACACGGCCTTGACCATATCCTGGCAATCGTCGAACACGCCGCGCACGGCGATGTTGAAGATGTTCGAATCCTGCAGCGAATACATCTGCGCCGTCTGGAACGCGCTCATCTTGCCTTCCGGCGACAGCATGAACACCCGCACGCCCCGCTTGCCCCGCATCGCGTACTCGGCGGCCGATCCGGTATCACCCGACGTGGCGCCCAGGATGTTCAACGCTTCTCCCCGCCTGGCCAGCACGTACTCGAACAGGTTGCCGAGCAGCTGCATCGCGATGTCCTTGAACGCGAGCGTCGGACCGTTGGACAGATGCAGCAGGTGCAGGCCCGGTTCGAGCGTGGACACCGGCGTGATGTCGTCAGAGCCGAACGCGGTCTTCGTATAGGTACGCTCGACGATGCCACGCAGATCACCGGCGGGAATGTCGTCGATGAATCGCGACAGGATCTCGAAGGCGAGTTCGCGATACCCCAGCTTGCGCCAAGCCGCGAGCGTGGTTCGGTCGATCCGCGGATAGGCCTCCGGCATGGCCAACCCGCCGTCGGGCGCGAGGCCGCCCAGCAGGATCTCGGTAAAGCGCGTGGGCGGCATGCCGCCGCGCGTGGAGATGTAGTTCATGCCGCGGTGCTGCTAGTTGCGCCCAAGCTCTTCCAGCCGGATGCGCGTGACCTTGCCCGACATGGTCGGAAGCGCTTCCATCTTGGCGATCGCGGCGTTAATGCGTTTCTCCACCGTCAGGTGCGTGAGCATCACGATGTCCACCTGCTCTTCGCCCTCGCCGGGTTCCTTCTGCACCATCGCGTCGATGGAAATGGTGTTGTCGGCCAGGATCCGGGTGATGTCGGCCAGCACGCCGGGCCGGTCGATCACGCGCAGGCGCAGGTAGTAGGAAGTCTCCACCTCCTCCATGGGCAGGATCGGCGTGTCCGACAACTGATCCGGCTGGAACGCGAGATGCGGCACGCGATTGCCCGGATCGGCGGTATGCATCCGGGTAACGTCCACGAGATCGGCCACCACGGCGGACGCGGTGGGTTCGGCTCCAGCTCCGGCGCCGTAGTAGAGCGTGGCCCCGACCGCATCACCCTTCACCAGAACGGCGTTCATGACGCCTTCGACGTTGGCGATCAGGCGACGAGCCGGAATCAGCGTCGGATGCACGCGCAGCTCGATGCCGTTGGCGGCACGACGCGTGATGCCCAGCAGCTTGATGCGATATCCCAGCTGCTCGGCATAGCGGATGTCGTCGCGCGTGAGCTTCGAGATGCCTTCGGTGTAAGCCTTGCCGAACTGCATCGGAATGCCGAATCCGATGGCGGCCATGATGGTGAGCTTGTGGGCCGCATCGATGCCTTCGATGTCGAAGGTCGGGTCGGACTCGGCATAGCCGAGCCGCTGGGCTTCCTTCAGCACCACGTCGAACGCGAGACCCTTGTCCCGCATCTCCGACAGGATGAAGTTGCTGGTGCCGTTGATGATGCCGGCAATCCATTCGATGCGATTGGCGGTGAGGCCTTCGCGCAGCGCCTTGATGATCGGGATGCCGCCGGCCACGGCCGCCTCGAAGGCCACCATGACGCCCTTGCGGCGCGCTGCGGCGAAGATCTCGTTGCCATGCGTCGCGAGAAGCGCCTTGTTCGCCGTGACCACGTGCTTGCCGTTCTCGATGGCCGCGAGGATGAGATCCTTCGCCACCGTGTAGCCGCCGATCAGTTCCACGACGATGTCCACGGCCGGATCGCGCACCACCGCGAAAGCGTCGTCCGTCACCCGGGCCGCGTCGCCCACGAGAGTGCGCGCACGCGCGAGATCCTTGTCGGCGACCACATCGATCACGATGCCGCGTCCGGCGCGCCGGAGGATCTCCTCCTGGTTCCGGCGCAGCACGTTAAACGTGCCGCCGCCGACCGTGCCGATGCCGAGCAGACCGACGCGGATGGGATTCATCAAAAGATCTTTCGAAAGCTGAAGGACGGGATGACGAAGCCTTCCCGGAAATAGAACCGATGCGCGCGCGTCCTCTGCACGCCGGATTCGAGATCGATGCCGGGGCAGCCACGCACTTTCGCCTCGGCTTCGAGCCAGGCCAGCAGCGCGTGGCCGATCTTCATCGAGCGGCTCGCCTCGTCCGTGACGAGATCGTCCACGTAGAAGCGCAGCCCGACGTGGGTGTTCTGGAACACGCGATATACCGCCACGCCGGCGACTCGCTCGGCACTGAGCGCCACGGCCATCTCGCCGCCATCGGCGAAGATGCGCTGCATCGCGCCGGCATAGTCCGCATCGATCTGCGGCCGCAATTGCCGGTGCACGGCCTGCGCGTCGGCCAACCGTGCGGGCTCGATCACGCGCCCGTCCGGACCGGAGACCCGGACCACGGTGACGCTCATCCCGCCCGCACCAACGCAGGCTGCGGCACCAGGCCGTCCTCGCGGAACATCTGCTTGATGCCTCGCACGGCCTGGCGGGTGCGCTCCGTGTTCTCGATCAAGGCGAAGCGCACGTGATCGTCGCCATAGTCGCCGAAGCCGACGCCCGGCGATACCGAGACCTTGGCCTGTGTCAGCAACCGCTTGGCGAATTCCAGCGACCCGAGAGTGCGGTAGGCCTCCGGGATCTTCGCCCAGATGTACATGGACGCCTTGGGCTTGGTCACCATCCAGCCCGCTTCGTGCAGACCCTTCACCAGCACTTCGCGACGTTGCTCGTACTTCGCGCGAATCTCGTCCACGCAATCCTGCGGGCCTTCGAGCGCCGCGATGGCGGCCACCTGAATCGGCGTGAACGTCCCGTAGTCGTGATAGCCCTTGATGCGCGCCAGTGCGTTGACCAGCTTGGTGTTGCCGACCATGAAGCCGATGCGCCAGCCCGCCATGTTGTAGCTCTTCGACATCGTGAAGAACTCGACGGCCACGTCCCGTGCACCAGGCACCTGCATGATCGACGGCGCCTTCCATCCGTCGAAGACGATGTCCGCATACGCGAGGTCGTGCACGACGTAGATGCCATGTTCACGCGCCAGGGCGATGAGGCGTTCGAAGAAATCGAGTTCGACGCAGCGCGCCGTGGGATTCGAGGGAAAGCCGACGATCAGCAGCTTCGGCTTCGGCGTGCATTCGCGGATCGCCCGTTCCACCTCTTCCAGGAAATCGACGTCGTCGGTCATGCGCACGTGCCGGATGTCCGCGCCGGCGATCACCGCACCGTAGATATGGATCGGATACGATGGATTGGGCACCAGCACCGTGTCGCCGCGATCCAGCACGGCGAGCATCAGATGGGCGAGTCCCTCTTTCGATCCGATGGTGACGATCGCCTCGCTCTCCGGATCGAAGATCACGCCGAAGCGCCGCGCGTACCAGTCGCAGATCGCCTTGCGCAGCCGCGGGATTCCCTTCGACACGGAGTAGCCATGGGTGTCGGGCCGCTGCGCCGCCTCGACCAGCTTGTCGAGGATGTGCTGCGGCGTCTGGCCGTCGGGATTGCCCATGCTCATGTCGATGATGTCCTCGCCACGCCGGCGGGCGGCCTGCTTGAGCTCACCCGTGATGTTGAACACGTAGGGTGGCAGGCGCTTGATGCGGGGGAATTCGTGCATGGGGACGGTCTGGGGTGTACGTGAAAAGTGCTAATGTTACGAGACGTTACCTCGCTTGAGCAAACGGGATCTCCGTCTTGAAGCTGCATCTGGACCGATTCGACGGCCGCAACGCCTTCACCGCCTACGGCACGGGCTACGTGGCGGTGAACGGCCGCCGCCACGAAACCAGTCTCGTGGTGTTGCCCGATCGGCTCATCGATCCATGGAACGTCACCAGCTTCGAAGAGCTGGTGGAACCGGGTCTCGATTTCCTGTCCGGCCTGCCGCTGGAGATCGTGCTCGTCGGCACCGGCCCGACCATGCGCCTTCTGCACCCGAAGCACTATCGCCGACTGTCCGAATCCCGCATCGGTGTGGAGGTGATGGACACGCAGGCCGCCTGCCGCACCTACAACATCCTGCTCGCCGAGGGCCGCAAGGTGGCCGCGGCCCTGGTCATCCCGTCAGCCGGCTAGTCGCTCCGGCTCCGCCCCGACGCGCACGGCGCCCCAGTGGCGGCCGTTGATCATGATGGGCATGGACAGGTCGTTCAGGAGCTCGCCCGTGTCCCGCAGGTAGGTCTGCAGCAACACCGGCTCCTGGTTGCGCGCCGCGTTGATGGCGGTGTCGTCGTTGAAGATGCGCTTGTCGCGGCTCGAAACGAGATCCTTCGCGGGATCGCCCGAGGGCGGCTGCGAAAACTTGCGGTTGTGCGTCGGTGCGTACCCGTTCTCATCCACTGCAATGGCGAAGCGGGTGCCCTCGAAACTCGCGATGAGCGTATCGCCCAGTTCCTGGAGCCTGCTTTCGCAGGCGCGATCGTAGGCGGTGCCGAACTTCTGCGGATTCGTCCCCGGGATCGGCTGGTACTGCCGGTCGAACACGTCGATGCCGGCGGCCGCCTGAGCGGTCAGATAGGCGGCCACGTCGTCACGGTAGCCCTGCGTGAGCGCCTGCAGCCGGTCTAGCGCGGTGTCGCCGAGCTTGCAGGTCGCCCCGGTGGCGAGCATGCGTTCGGTCGCAGCCCGGAACGATTTCGTCCGGGTACGGCTTTCCTCCATCCGCCCCGACACGGCAGCGCTGATGGTATGAATCTCGTCCACGCGGGCGTGAATGTCCCGGTTGGCGGATTCCAGCCCATCCATGGCCGATGTCATCTCGGCGAGTTCCGTGCTCATTGCCCGGAAGTCCTCGACCATGCTCTCGAACCGATCCGAAGATTCGCGCAGCACGTTGCCGGTGCGTTGCGTGTCCTGGTGGATGCGATCGCTGTCGACCTGCGTGGCACCGACGAGGCGGATCATTTCGTCCGTGCCTTCCGCGATGGTGCCGGTCGCAGACTTCACCTTCTCGGCCAGCTTGCGCACTTCGTCCGCCACGACCGCAAAGCCGCGGCCGGCCTCGCCTGCGCGCGCCGCCTCGATCGCGGCGTTCAACGCGAGCAGATTCGTCTGGTCCGAAATGTCGTTGATCAACGCGCCGATGTCGCGAATGGACCGCGAACGCTCCGACAACGCCTGCACGGTGCCACGGAAGGCCTCGAGGCTCTGGCCGATGCCTTCGGTCAACCGGGCGACCTCGATCATTTCGGTACACGAGTCCGATGCCAGCCGGAGGCTGGTGGTGGTGGTCTGGGCCACTTTGCGCGTGCGTTCGGCCATGCCGCCGATCGCGGTGGTCACCGATTCGCTGCTGGCAAAGACCTGGTCGGCCAGCGCCTGTTGCTGGCCGGCGCTGCCTGCGGCCACTTCGAGATCCTTGGCGAGCCTTGCCGCAGCGGTGCCGATCTCGCTGCCCGAAGTCCGAGTGACGCTGATCATCCCGGCGATGCGCGCGAGCAGTTCGTTGAGCCCACGAGCGATGCCGTCCAGGGGGGCCTTGCCGCCCTCGGGTACCCGGGCAGACAGCGGGAGCGTACCTGCCCCGAGCGGCACGAGCACCCGGTCGAGGCCTTCCAGTGGTATCAACAGGATCTGGCGAAGATGAAGCCAGGCCATCACGCCGACCGCCAGACCCGCGAGCAGCCCGGCCAGGACGGCGATGGCCGCCCCGCCACCGGCCGCCAGGACGGCCCAGGCAACCGCAGCGTCGGCTGGGGCGACCGCCACCAGCCACCCGCCCACGAGCCATTTCAACGACATGCCTCCCCGATGCTCCATCACCCCTCCAGCGGTTCGCCAGGCTCCGCCACCGGAGCCACACTTCACCCGATCATTGACGGGCGGGAACGCGCCAACTTGAGGGATGTCGCCGGGCCTCAGAGGCCGGCCAGAACTCGCAGATGGGCGGCCGCGCTGCGGCCGAGCGCATGCAGCTCGTAGCCGCCTTCGAGGGTCGAAACGATGCGCCCGTCCGCATGGCGATCGGCGATCTCCATCAGGCGTTCGGTCACCCAGGCATAGTCGGCTTCCACCAGGCTCAATCCGGCCATGTCATCGTCCCGGTGCGCGTCGAACCCGGCGGATACGAAGATCATCGCCGGCCGGAAAGCTTCGAGCGCAGGCAACCAGTACTGCTCCACGGCCGCGCGGAACTCGCGCCCGCTGCTGCGCGCCGCGAGCGGGATGTTGACCATGCGTTCGGATCGCCCTTCCACCCCGCTGTAGGGATAGAACGGGTGCTGGAAGGTGGACACCATCAACACGCGCGGATCGTCGCGGAAGATGTCCTCGGTACCGTTGCCGTGATGGACGTCGAAATCGACGATGGCCACGCGCGCCAGCCCATGCACCTCGAGTGCGTGGGCGGCGGCCACCGCCACATTGTTGAAGAAACAGAACCCCATGGCGCGATGCCGTTCCGCGTGATGTCCGGGCGGCCGGACATTGCAGAACGCATTGGCAGCCTTGCGGCCGGCGACCAGATCGGTGGCCAGCACCGCCGCACCCGCGGCACGCAATGCGGCGCGGTGCGTGAACGCATTCATGGCGGTATCCGGGTCCAGGTGCACGATGCCGTGGGCCGGGGCAACCTCCGCGAGGGAGGCTATGTAGTCCGCCGAATGCACGCGCTCCAGATGCTCGTGTGTCGCGAGCGGCGCTTCATGGATCTCGAGGCCGACCATCAGGCCCGAGGCGATGAGCTGGTCCTCCACGGCACCGAGACGGTCGGGGCACTCCGGATGATGCGAGCCCATGTCGTGACGCAGGCAGTCGGGATGATGGATAAACGCGGTGGACATGAGGCGCGGAATCACGGGTTGCCGTTGCGGACGATGGTAGCCGCCCGGTTGCCGAGCGTCCAACGCAGCGCCCACGGCATATGGTGCACTGCGGCAAAAGCATTTGCCTCGGGGCTCGATCGCCCATAAGCTGGTTCGCCACCTCCCGTCCGATCCGTCATGGCCGCCCATCCCCTGAGCCCCCTGTTCTCGCCGCGCAGCATCGCCTTGATCGGCGCTCGCGAGGAGCCGGGGTCGGTGGGGGCCGTGCTGATGGGCAATCTCCGGTCGGGCAGCTACTCCGGCAAAGTTTTTCCCGTCAACCCGCGGCATGCCACCGTCTTCGGCGTGGCGGCCTATGCCTCCATCGATGCGGTCCCGGAGTCGGTGGACCTTGCGATCCTGGCCACGCGACCGGACACGCTGCCCGGCATTCTCGAACGCTGCGCGGCGCGGGGCGTACCCACGGCGGCGATCATCTCGGCCGGCCTGACCGACGCCACGAAAGATGGCGCGCGCCTCCTGCAGCAGGTGGGTCGGATCGCGCGGAATCATGGCATCCGCCTGCTCGGGCCCAATTCCATGGGCGTCATCCGCCCTTCGCTGGGCCTGAACGCCACATTCACCCTGGCCCAGGTCCGGCCCGGCACGGTGGGGCTGGTCTCGCAATCCGGCGGATTGGCCAGCGCGATCCTCGATTGGGCCGCCACCGATGGCATCGGGTTTTCCAGCGTGGTATCGCTCGGCAACCAGCTCGACGTCGACTTTTCGGAGGCGCTGGACTTCCTGGCCTGGGACCCGGAAACCGAAAGCATCGTCCTGTACCTGGAAGGCATCCCGAACGCGCGCCACTTCATGAGCGCCTTGCGCGCCGCCGCGCGAATCAAGCCGGTGATCGTGCTGAAGGCGGGCCGCGGCGATTCCGGTTCGCGCGCAGCCGCAACGCACACCGGCGCGATGACCGGTGCCGACGACGTGTTCGACGCGGCCTTGCGGCGTGCCGGGGCCGTGCGCGTCGCCACCTTCGTGCAACTCGTATCGGCGGCGAAGTGCCTGTCCTCCCGCTACCGCGCGAACGGTCGCAACATCGCCATCGTGACCAATGGCGGCGGTCCCGGCGTGATGGCCGCCGATCGCGCGGCCGAAACCGGCGTCATCGTCGCGGAGCTCTCGCCCCAGACCATCGCCACCCTCGACCGCGTGCTGCCACCGGCATGGTCGCGCGGCAATCCGGTCGACCTGCTGGAAGACGCCGATACGACGCGTTACGCGCAGGCCCTCGACGCCTGCCTGGCGGACCCGGGCGTGGACGGCGTCGTGATCATCCTCACACCCCAGGGCATGACCGACCCGGACGCGGTGGCTGCCGCGATCGTGGCCGCTTCCCATCGGCAATCGAAGCAGTTGATCGCCTGCTGGATGGGCGATCAACGGGTGGCACGATCCCGCACCGTGCTGCAGGCCGCGCAACTGCCCGTGTTTCGTACGCCGGAACCTGCGGTCGAGGCCTTCGCCAACATCGCCTCGTTCTATCAGAATCAACGACTGCTGATGCAGGTACCGGGGCCGCTGTGGCACGACGTCCGTCCTGACGTCGACGGGGCCCGGTCGGTGATCCACTCCGCCCTGGCGGAGCGGCGCTCGGTGCTGAGCGAAATGGAATCGAAGACGGTGCTCGCCGCCTTTCACGTTCCGGTGGCCGGCACCATCGTCGCGGATACGCCGCAGCGGGCGATGATGATCGCGCAGCAGCTCGGATTTCCGGTCGCGATGAAGGTGCAGTCCCCCGACGTCACGCACAAGTCGCAGATCGGCGGGGTGCGCCTGAACATCGAAAACGGTGAAGCGGTCCGCGCGGCATTTGCGGGCATCAACGCAAGCGTTCGTGCAGCACGACCGGACGCACGCATCGAAGGCATCGCCATCGAGCCCATGGTCGTCAAGCCGCACGGTCGCGAACTGATGATCGGCGTGGTGAAGGATCCGGTCTTCGGGCCCGTCATCACCTGCGGCGCCGGCGGCACGGGCGTGGAACTGATCGCCGACCGCGCCACCGCCCTGCCGCCGCTCAATGGATTCCTCGCCCGCAATCTGATCGAGCGGACCCGCGTCGCATCGACGCTCGGTGCCTGGCGCGGCTGGCCCGCGGCCGATCTCGTCGCACTGGAGAACCTTCTGCTGCGCGTTTCGGAAATGGTCTGCGAGCTGCCGTGGCTCACGGAGATGGACATGAATCCCGTGATCCTCGACGAGAACGGCGCCGTGGCGGTCGATGCCCGCATCGTGATCGAAGCCCTGCCCCCGTCCGCCGCCCTGGAGCGCTATGCGCACATGGCGATCTGTCCGTATCCGTCGCATCTGACGCAGACCTGGGTCGCGCGCGATGGCCGGGAGGTGCTGATCCGCGCGATCCGCCCCGAGGATGCGCAGATGGAGCAGGACTTCGTGCGCGGATTATCGGAGGAAGCGCGTTATTTCCGCTTCATCAACGCAATCCACGAGCTGTCCGACCGCATGCTGGTGCGCTTCACCCAGATCGACTACGACCGCGAACTCGCGTTGGTTGCGGTGGTCTCCGAAGGTGGCCGCGAACGCGAACTCGGCGTCGCCCGCTATGCCATCACCACGGATGGTACGAGCTGCGAATTCGCCATCGTGGTCGGCGACGAAGCCCAGGGCAAGGGTCTCGGCTCGCGCCTGATGGCGAGCCTCCTGGATGCAGCCCGCGCCCGCGGCCTCAAGACGATGGAAGGCTTCGTGCTCGCCACCAACCACAAGATGTTGAAACTCATGGAATCGCTCGGCTTCGAGATCGAAAGCGCGCCCGACGACCCTTCCATGCGGCGCGTGGTGAAAAAGCTCGCCTGAGCCGGATGGGCGTCCCGCCCTTCAGTTAAGGGCCTTCCCGGCCGAAAATTGTCCTCATGAACCCCGCCATTCGTCCCGTCCTGGAAGCCATCGGACAGATCATCCTCGGCAAGGAGCGCCAGGTGCGCCTCACCGCCGCCTGCCTGCTCGCCCGTGGGCACCTGCTGATCGAGGATCTTCCCGGCGTAGGCAAGACCACGCTCGCCCACGCGCTGGCCAAGGCGATCGGCCTCGATTTCCAGCGCATCCAGTTCACCAGCGACCTCCTGCCGGCGGACATCCTCGGGGTCTCGGTGTTCGATCGTCAAAGCGGGGCGTTCAAGTTTCATCCCGGCCCCGTGTTCTCGCAGGTCGTGCTCGCCGACGAAGTCAATCGCGCCACGCCCAAGGCGCAAAGCGCGCTGCTCGAAGCGATGGAGGAACACCAGGTCACCATCGAGGGCTCCACGCGAAAGCTGCCCGAGCCCTTCTTCGTCATCGCCACGCAGAACCCGTCCCACCAGGTGGGGACGTTTCCGCTGCCCGAATCGCAACTCGACCGTTTCCTGATGCGCATCCAGCTCGGTTATCCCGATGCTGCCGCGGAACGCGCCCTGCTCTCGGGCAGCGAACGCCGCGACATGATCGAAGGACTGAAGCCTGCCATCGATCCCCAGGGGCTGACGGAACTGCAACGCCGGGTGCGCGAAGTGCATGCCGCACCTGCACTTCTGGATTACGTGCAGGCGCTGCTCGCCCACACGCGCCGCTCGGCGGACTTCGTGACGGGCCTCAGCCCTCGCGCCGGCCTGTCGCTGCTCAACGCGGCGCGCGCATGGGCATTCATGGATGGCCGCAGCGCCGTCCTGCCGGAAGACCTCCAGGCGGTGCTGCCGCCGGTCGCCGGTCACCGACTGCATGCGGCGAACGGTTTCTCGCGACTCTCTTCCGACGACCTCGCGCGCAAACTGGTCGCCGAAGTAGCGATCCCCTGACGGGCAGGATGGCTTCCGCGGGTTCGCGCGTCGCCGACTGGGTGTTTCCGCATCGTGGCCCGGAATCCGGGCTGGTGACGCTCACGCAGCGGCGCGTCTACATCCTGCCCACAGGCCAGGGATTGCTGTTCGGCGCGACCATCGGGCTGCTGCTGATCGGTTCGATCAACTACAACCTGAGCCTGGGCTACGTGCTCACGTTCCTGCTGGCAGGCCTCGGCGTGGTGACGATGCTGCACACGTGGCGCAACCTCGCGCACCTCGCGTTGCGCCCTGGCCGCGCGAGTCCGGTCTTCGCGGGCGAGCACGCGGTATTCGAGATCACGCTCGAAAATCACGCTGCGTTCGATCGCGTGGCCATCGGCGCGGCCATCGCCGACTCGGCCCCGGCGTTCACGGACATCGCGGTGCAAGGCGCTGCCTCACTGCCCATCGTGGTGCGCGCGGAACGACGCGGCATCCTGGAGCTGGGACGCTTTCGCGTGTTCACCACCTACCCGCTCGGCCTGTTCCGGGCGTGGTCCAGCGTCGAGCTCGACGAGCATTGCCTCGTCTATCCGAGGCCGGAAGCGGCCGAGCCACCGCTGCCGCCGGCATCGATCGTATCCGGCGACGGCGGCGCCCATGGTCTCGGCAGCGAAGACTTCGCGGGACTGCGCCAGTACCACGCCGGTGATTCGCTGCGCCACGTGGCGTGGAAAGCCTTCGCGCGCGGCGATCATCTGCTCACCAAGCAGTTCGGCGGACGCGCCGGCAGCGAATTGTGGCTCGACTGGGCCCTGGTCCCCGTTCACTTCACGGTCGAAGAGAAACTGTCGCGCCTCGCGCGCTGGATCCTCGCTGCCGACGCGCAGGGCGAGTACTACGGCGTGCGCATGCCCGGGCGGGAACTGGCGCCGGGCAGCGGCACCCGCCACCGGGACGTTTGCCTCGAGGCTCTCGCCCTGTTCGACATTGCAGGGTCTGCTTGAACGCCTCGGTGCAGGAAACGCTGTCGACCGGTCGCGTGCTGGCGCTGATCGGCAGCCTCGCACTCGTGGCCGCTCCGCACGCGACGCGCCTGCCGCTGTGGATCGCACTGGTGGCCGCCGGCGCGATCGGGTTGCGTGCATGGCTCGCCTGGCGTGGCCGCGGACTTCCACCCGGCTGGCTGCTCGTCGTACTCGCCGGCGGTTCCGTGGTCGGCATCTGGCTGTCCTTCGGCATGCTGTTCGGCCGCGATGCGGCGGTGGCGCTGCTGGTGCTGATGCTGTGCCTGAAGATGATGGAGTTGAAGGGCCTGCGCGATGCCGCGGTGCTGATCCTGCTCGGCTACTTCCTCGTCATCACGAACTTCCTGTACTCGCAGAGCATTCCGATGGCGCTCTATCTGCTCGCCTGCGTGTGGCTGATCACGGCGTGCCTGATGGCGTTCCAGCATCGTGCAGGCGCGCCTCGACCACGCCCGGTACTGCGAATGTCCGGCCTGATGCTGGCCCAGGCCATTCCGCTGATGCTCGTGTTCTTCCTGCTGTTTCCGCGCGTGCAGGGCCCGCTGTGGGGACTGCCGCAGGCGTCCGCCTCCGCCTTGACCGGCCTCTCCGACACGATGTCCCCCGGCAGCCTGTCGAGCCTGAGCCTGTCCGACGCGGTGGCGTTTCGCGTCGAGTTCGAATCGCCACCGCCCGCGCCGAGCCGACTCTACTGGCGCGGACCCGTGATGTGGGATTTCGACGGCCGCACCTGGCACGGCGGCGAGAACTCGTCTCTCCTCGATCGCAACATCGCGACCGAGGGCACGCCCATTCGCTACTCGGTCACCCTCGAGCCGCACAACATGCGCTGGCTGTTCGCCATCGACCTGCCGGCGCAACGGCTCGACGGTGCCTTGCAGACCCAGGACTTCCAGCTGCTGGCGTTGCGGCCCGTGCGCACGCGCATGCGCTACGAGATGAGTTCGCACCTTTCCTATCGCTATGGTGCCGCGGAACCCCTCCGCAATCTCCAGCGGGCGCTGCAGTTGCCGCAAGGCTTCAACCCGCGCGCGCGCCAGCTCGGCACCGAATTGCGCGCGCGCAGTTCCAATGATCGCGACGTGATACAGGCGGTCCTCGCCCTGTATCGCTCGCAGCCCTTCTACTACACGCTGGTGCCGCCGGAGCTCGGGCGCGACAGCATGGACGAATTCCTGTTCGACACGCGGCGCGGCTTCTGCGAACACTTCGCCGCTAGTTTCGTCTTCCTCATGCGCGCGGCGGGCGTGCCGGCCCGTGTGGTGACCGGCTATCAGGGCGGGGTGCTGAATCCCATCGGCAACTACCTGATCGTGCGCCAGTCGGAAGCTCACGCATGGGCGGAGGTCTGGCTGGGCGACGAGGGCTGGGTGCGCGTCGACCCCACGGCCGCCGTCTCGCCGTCACGCATCGAGACCGGTATCGCCGGTGCCGTGCCCGACGGCGATCCGTTGCCGCTGATGGTACGAACGGACAGCGAATGGTTGAAGAGCGTGCGTTTTGCCATGGACGCCACCGCGAACGGCTGGAACCAGTGGGTGCTGGGCTTCAACCCGGAGCGCCAGTTGCGCATGTTCCAGCGCGCCGGATTCCAGAAGCCCAACTGGCACAACCTCGTGATCGCCCTCATGGCGGTGACCGCGCTGGTGGTGCTGGTGCTCACGGCGATCGTGCTCCGGCGCCTGCGCCTGCAGGTGCGCGATCCCGTCGTGCTGGCGTGGCTCGCTTTTTCGCGCAAACTCGGGGCGGTAGGCTTGGCACGTGAAGGCGGCGAAGGCCCGCTGGACTACGCGCGCCGCATCGCGAACCTGCGACCGCCGCTGGCGGAATCCGCCATAGGTATCGCCGAGCTGTACGCGCGACTCCGCTACGGTCCTTCGCGCGATGCGGCCGGCGTCGCGGAACTCGCGCGCCTCGTTCGCGAATTCCGCCCGGCCTGACGCCGGTCAGGACGGATGGTCCCCGGGCAGCTGGGTGACCGGATCCACGGGTTTGCCGAAGCGGCGGATCTCGAAGTGCAGCGCCACGCGCGACGCATCGGTGTCGCCCATCTCCGCGATGCGCTGGCCGCGCTTCACCGTCTCGCCTTCCTTCACCAGGATCTGGCTGTTGTGCGCGTAGACCGACAGGAACATCTCGTTGTGCTTGATGATCACGAGCTTGCCGTAGCCGCGCAGGCCGCTGCCGCTGTAGACCACCTTGCCCGGCGCCGCGGCGAACACCGCCTGCCCGCTCTTGCCGCCGATGCCCACGCCCTTCAACTTGCCGCTGTCGCCGAAGCGGTAGACGAGATCCCCCTTGGCGGGCCAGACCCAGTCGAGGTGGTCATCGTCGTTGTTCGCGCGAACCGCTGCCGGCTCCTTCGCGTCGCGCTTCGGCTCGGGTTTGGCCTCCGCCGTTTCCTTCGGAGCAGCGACGGGTGATGCCGAAACGGGCGGCTTGGGCTCCGGCTTCGTTTCGGTCCGGGCTTCCGGTTTGACCTCCGCGATGGCCGGCTTCGCGACCGCGCCACCGAGCTGGGCGTACGCCTTGTCCGAGTAAGGCACGGTGACGGCTTTCGGTTCCGCGATGGTGCGAACAGATGCCGGAGCGTCCTCTCCGGCCGCCGCCTGCTCGGGCGCTTCGCCCGCTTCGGGTGCCATCCCGGCGGTGCCGGGCAACGCCTCGACCTTCACCGGACCCTTCGAGCCCATCGCCTTGACCACCGGTTGATCCGCGCCTTCCGCCGGCCTGAGCCGAAGGCGCTGGCCCACGCGAATCACGGAGGCATCGGCGAGCTCGTTCCACGCAGCGATGTCCTTGTAGTCGTAGCCGAAATCCAGCGCGATGCTGAACAGCGTGTCGCCCTTTTGCACGACGTAGGATTCGGGCCGCTCGTCGCCCTTGCGGCGGCTTTCGCGCGCGACCGGTGCAGCAGGCGGGGCGGGCGCCGTGGTCGTCGCCTTCGTCGTCTGCGCCGCGGGCTTTGTGGAGACGGGTGCGGGCGAAGGACGATCCTCGATGGGCGCGACCTCCTGGATGTGCGCGCAACCCGAGACCACCAGCAGTATCGCCGGCAGCAATACGCGCCGCAGGCATCGACTCATCGCATCAATCCGGGCAGCAAGGGCACGAAGTTCACCTCCTCGAGCAGTGACTGCGTCACCCCCCGTTCGGTTCGCTCCACCAGCACGAGCCGCTGCTCACGTGTCCCGATGGGCATCACCAGCCGCCCGCCGGGTGCAAGCTGGTCGGTCAACTCCTGCGGCACGGAAGTGGCAGCAGCCGCCATCACGATCGCATCGAACGGTGCACCGTCCTTCAGTCCGAGTGTGCCGTCGGCATGCTTGAGGCGCACGTTAGCGATGCGCAGTTCGCGCAGGCTGCGCCGCGCCTTGGTGAGCAATGCGGAGATGCGCTCGAGCGAATGCACCTGCGCGCAGAACTTCGAGAGGACCGCGGCCTGGTAGCCGCAACCGGTTCCGATCTCAAGCGCTTTCGGGACCATCGGCCTGCCCGCACGCGCGAGTTCCAGCATGCGTGCGACCGTGAGCGGCGCGGAGATGGTCTGGCCGAAACCGAGCGGCAGCGCGTTGTCCTCGTAGGCACGGGTGGCGAGTGCCTCGTCGACGAAGATGTGGCGGGGAATCTCGCTCATGGCCGCCAGCACCACCTCGTCGCGGATGCCCTGTTCTCGCAGGCGCTCGACCATGCGCAGGCGCGTACGCTGCGAGGTCATGCCGATGCCCAGGTGCTTGCTGTCCACTGGAGAGGTCAGTCCGAGATCCAGGCGCGCACCGACTCGAGGTGCGCGAAATGCGTGAGGTCCATCTGCAGCGGCGTCACCGAAACCCGGCCGCTCGCGACCGCATGGAAATCCGTACCCGGACCGGCATCCGCCGCATCGCCCGCCGCGCCCACCCAGTACACCGCATCGCCGCGCGGCGTGGCGGCCTTGATCACGGGTTCGGCCTTGTGGCGCTTGCCCAACCGCGTGACCTCGATGCCGCCGACGCGATCGGGCGCAACGTCCGGCACGTTGACGTTCAACAGGTACGCCTCTGTCGGTCTGCTCCGTTGATGGCGCCGCACGAGATCGGCCGCGATCTTCCCTGCCGTGGCGAAATGGTCGCCGGAGCGGCCCGACAATGACATCGCGATCGCCGGGATGCCCAACAGGAACCCTTCCGTCGCGGCCGCGACGGTGCCCGAATAAATGGTGTCGTCGCCCATGTTCGAGCCGTGATTGATGCCCGAGACCACCATGTCCGGCAACTGGTCGAGCAGCCCCGTGACGGCCAGGTGCACGCAGTCGGTGGGCGTGCCATTCACGAACAGGAAGCCGTTGGCGGCGCGGCGCACCGTGAGCGGGCGGTCCAGCGTGAGCGAATTGCTGGCACCGCTGCGGTCGCGTTCCGGCGCCACCACGGTGATGTCACCCAGGGTCTTGAGCGCCTCCGCGAGCGCGGCCAACCCCGGCGCGAAGTAGCCGTCGTCGTTGCTCAGCAGGATGCGCATCGGAATGGACTCGGCGCGCGCCGTGGAAGACCGGGCCTCGGGGCGGCGCACTCGAACCCCTGCGAGGAAATCGTGTTCCGCGCTCGCATCTCGACACTCGGGAATTGGTCGGGGCGAGAGGATTTGAACCTCCGACCACCTGCACCCCATGCAGGTACGCTACCAGGCTGCGCTACGCCCCGAAGGCACGCAGTATATCGGACAGCCCCTCGCAGCGGCAACGCGCCGGATCAGATGCGCAGCAGTTCGATCGCCGCTTCGATCTCGGCACGCAGCGCCGGCACGTCGCCCGCGTCCGCACTGCGCGGCTCTCCCTCGAAACTCTGGTCGAGGCGATGTCGCGCACCGCTGATGGTGAAGCCCTGCTCGTAGAGCAGTTCGCGGATGCGACGGATCAACAGCACCTCGTGGTGCTGGTAATAGCGGCGATTGCCGCGCCGCTTCACCGGCTTCAGCTGGGTGAACTCCTGCTCCCAGTAGCGCAGCACGTGCGGCTTCACGCCGCACAACTCGCTCACCTCGCCGATCGTGAAGTACCGCTTGGCCGGGATCGGCGGCAGCGCAGCCTTATGGTTGCTCGGCGCTTCCATGGTAGTGCTTCTCCACCATGGCCTTCAGCTTCTGGCTCGCGTGGAAGGTCACCACGCGCCGGGCGGTGATCGGAATCTCCTCGCCGGTCTTGGGGTTGCGTCCCGGCCGTTGCGGCTTGTCGCGCAACTGGAAGTTGCCGAAACCCGACAACTTCACGCCTTCTCCGTGCTCCAGGGCCATGCGGACTTCCTCGAAGAAAGTCTCGACCATGTCCTTCGCCTCACGCTTGTTGAGGCCGACCTTCTCGAACAGCAGGTCTGCGAGCTCCGCCTTGGTCAGGGTCATTTGAACCTCTTACTGCCTCAGGTTGCCGCCAAACCGCTGCTTGAGGATTGAAAGCGCCAAAGCCATCGTTTCGTCGACTTCGGCGTCGGTGAGAGTCTTTTGAGTATCTTGCAATAACACTCGGAAAGCAAGACTTTTTTTCCCATTTTCGACACCCTTTCCCCGGTACAGATCGAAGGCATCGACGGACTCCACGGACGGCGGCAACCCGGTCCGCAGAGCGTCCAGCATGGCACCCGAAGGCACCGATTCGTCCACCACTACGGCCAGATCCCGCCGCACGGCCGGGAACTTCGAAACGGCTTCGTAAACCGGCAGCGACACCTCCTGGAGGGCGCTCGCCTCGATCTCGAAGAGCAATACTGGTGCCGGAATCTCGTACTGCTGCTGCCAGGCGGGGTGCAACTCGCCGATCCACCCGGCGTCCCTGCCGCCGACGAGGATTCTCGCGGCACGACCGGGGTGCAGGGCGGGATGGGTGCAAGGCTCGAAACGGCACTCGATTGGCGCGAAGAGGGCTTCCAGGTCCCCTTTCACGTCATAGAAGTCGACGGAGCGCGTCGGTGCACCCCATTGTTCGTCCAGTGCCGGACCGTAGGCCGCGCCACCAACCCGCGTCGGCTGATCGACGCCCTGCACACCCAGCGGCCCTTCCTTCGCACCCGGTGATTTCCGGAACACGCGCCCCACTTCGAAGACCCGCACGCGTGCTAGCTTCCGATTGATGTTGTGGCGTACGTTAGCGAGCAAGCCACCGGCGAGCTGGCTGCGCATCACCGACATCTGGCTCGCGATCGGATTCACGACGCGCAACGGATCGGTGTTGCCGCCCAGGTCGCGTTCCCAGTCGGCGTCCACGAAGCTGTAGTTGATGACCTCGTGGTAGTCGAGCATCGCGAGCGCATCGCGCACGGCATGCAGCGACCGCTGCTTCTCCGGCAAGTCGAGCATGCTCGCCGGCGCCACCGGCGGCACGGACGGAATGCGATCGAAGCCGTACACACGGGCGACTTCCTCGATGAGGTCTTCCTCGATCTCGAGGTCGAATCGGTAGCTGGGCGGCGTCACCACGAAACGCTCGCCCTCGCGCTTCGCGATCAACCCGAGGCGCGCAAACACATCCGCCATTTCCTCGGCTGAAACCGGCACGCCGATGATGCGGCGGGCGCGCTCGACGCGCATCGCCACCGGCTTGCGTTCCGGCAAGCGGGCGACGACATCGTTCACGCGGCCGGGCTTGCCACCGCAGATCTCCAGGATCAACTGCGTCGCCCGCTCGATGCCGGCCACGTTGTTGTCGAAGTCGACACCGCGTTCGAAACGGTGCGACGCGTCGCTCGAGAAGTTGTAGCGCCGCGCGCGGCCGGCGATCGCGTCCGGGAAGAAGAAAGCGGCTTCGAGCAGCACGTGACGCGTATCGAGATCCGCCTTCGTGCTCTCGCCGCCCATGATTCCGGCGAGACCGATCGGCCCGCTCTCATCGGTGATGGCCAGCACGTCTTCGTCGAGATCGACGGTCTGTTCGTTCAGCAACTGCAGGCGTTCGCCCTTGCGTCCGAAGCGCACGTCGATCGGCCCGCGAAGCTTGCCGAGATCGTAGACGTGCAGCGGACGTCCCAGTTCGAGCATCACGTAGTTGGTGACATCCACCAGGGCGGAAATCGAGCGCTGGCCCGCGCGCTCCAGCCGCTGCTTCATCCAGTCCGGCGTCGGCGCCCTGGCGTCGACATCGCGAATGATCCTGCCGGTGAATCGTCCGCAACCGGCCGGATCGCTGATCCCGACGGCGTGCACGTCGTCGACCACCGCCTTGATGGGCGCACGCTGATCGAAGCGCAACGGTGCCTGCGTGAGCGCCGCCACTTCGCGCGCGATACCGAGCACCGACAGGCAGTCGGCTCGGTTCGGCGTGAGCTTGATCGTGAAGATGCGATCGTCGAGCCCCAGAACGTCACGCACGTTGGTGCCTGGTTTGGCGCCCACCGGCAAGGCGAGCAGGCCGCTGTGATCGTCCGACAGGCCAAGCTCGCGCGCCGAGCACAGCATCCCCTCGCTCTCGACACCGCGCATCGCGGCGCGCCGGATCTCGATCGTCTTTCCATCCTGCGGCGGCAAGGTCGCACCGATACGCGCGAAGGGCGCTTTCATGCCCACCGTGACGTTCGGCGCGCCGCAAACGACTCGCGCGCGCTGGCCATCGCCGGCATCCACCTCGCAGACCTTCAGGCGATCGGCGTTCGGATGCTTCTCCGCAGACAGCACCGTCCCGACCACGACGCCCGAAAACGCCGGTGCCACGGCCACGCACTCCTCCACCTCGAGGCCGGACATGGTGAGCAGATGCGAGAGTTCCTCCGTGCTCAACGCCGGATCGACCATCGATCGCAACCACGCTTCGGAGAATTGCATGTCAGTGGCGCCGGGCCGTCCCAAGCCACTGATGCGCCCCCGCGGGGGGCAGCAAACGAAGTGAGCGTGGGGGCCGTTTCATCTTAGGCAAATTGCCGCAGGAAGCGCACGTCACCGTCGAAGAAAAGACGGAGGTCGTCGATACCGTAGCGAAGCATCGTGAGCCGCTCGAGCCCGGATCCGAACGCGAATCCGGTCCAGCGCTCCGGGTCCAGGCCGAAATTGCGGATGACGGTCGGATGCACCTGTCCCGCGCCCGAGATCTCCAGCCATCGGCCCTGCAACGGTCCGCTGGCGAACTTCATGTCGATCTCCGCCGAGGGCTCCGTGAAAGGGAAGAACGAGGGCCGGAACCGCACCTCGAGCCGGTCGGTCTCGAAGAACCGATGCAGGAAGTCGGTGTACACGCCCTTCAGGTCGGCGAAGCTGATGTGCTCGTCGATCCACAGGCCCTCGACCTGGTGGAACATGGGCGAATGCGTCGCGTCGCTGTCGACGCGATAGGTCCGCCCCGGGGCGATCACCTTGATGGGTGGCGCGTGCATGCGCGCGTAGCGCACCTGCATGGGACTCGTATGCGTGCGCAACAGCAGCGGCAGCCCGGTGCTGTCGGTGCCTTCCACGTAGAAGGTGTCCTGCATCGACCGCGCGGGATGATTGAGCGGATTGTTGAGCGCCGTGAAATTGAACCAGTCGGTCTCGATCTCCGGCCCGTCGGCCACGTCGAATCCGATGGAGCGAAACAGCGCCTCGGCCCTCCGCCAGGTGCGGATCACCGGATGCACGCTGCCTCTGCCGCGTCCCCGGCCCGGCAAAGTGACGTCGAGCGATTCCTCCCGCAGGCGGGCTTCGAGCGCCTCGCGCGCCAGCGATGCACGCCGCGCGACCAGGGCGGACTCGATGCGATCCTTGGCGATGTTGATCTTCGCGCCGGCCTCGCGCCGGGCGTCGGGTTCGAGCTTGCCCAGGCCCTTGAGCAATTCGGGAATCACGCCCGCCTTGCCGAGATAGCGCGCCTTCACCTGCTCGAGCGCGGCGGGCTCCAGCGTCTCGCCGAACGTGCGTTCGGCTTCGGCGACGAGGGCTTCGAGGTTGTCCACGGGAAGGGAGCGGCAACGAAAAGGGAGGCGCCAAGGCCTCCCTCGATCGTCTGCGCCGTCGGGACTAGCGCCCGAGCGCCGCCTTGGCCTGCGTGGCGAGCTGCTCGAAGGCCGGCCGCTCGAACACCGCGAGGTCCGCGAGCACCTTGCGATCGACTTCGATCGCAGCTTTCTTGAGCCCGTTCATGAACGTGCTGTAGGTCATCCCGAGCTCCCGGGCCGCCGCGTTGATGCGGGCGATCCAGAGGGCGCGGAACTCGCGCTTCTTGGTGCGGCGATCGCGGTAGGCATAGAGCCCCGCTTTCATCACCGCTTCCTTGGCGATTCGGTAGACGTTCTTGCGACGGCCGCGGTATCCCTTGGCCTGGTCGAGAACCTTCTTGTGGCGCGCGCGCGCCGTTACTCCGCGTTTGACTCTTGGCATGGCTCAGTCCTCGCCGGTCACGCGTACGGCATCATCGCGCGGACCGCGACGATGTTCGTTTCGTTCACCTGGGTCATGCCACGCATGCCGCGTTTGCGCTTGGTGGTCTTCTTGGTGAGGATGTGGCGGCGGAACGCCTTGGTGCGCTTGATGCCGCCGCTACCCTGGGCGCGGAAGCGCTTGGCGGCTCCGCTCTTGGTCTTCATCTTGGGCATTGCAGAACTCCTGTTTTCGCATGACGTCAGGCGGCCATCGGGAGACGGCGCTTGCACGGCCTGAACATCACTTCTTCTGGCGGACACCGAAGTGCCCGCGCATCACTACTTCTTCTTCGGCGCCATCACCATGATCATCTGGCGCCCTTCCAGCTTCGGGAACTGTTCCACCGTCCCGTACGGTTCCAGCTCGTTCCGGACCCGCTCCAGAAGGCGCACGCCGAACTCCTGGTGCGCCATTTCCCGGCCGCGGAACCGCAACGTGATCTTGGTCTTGTCCCCCTCTTCGAGGAACTTGACGAGATTTCGCAACTTGATCTGGTAGTCACCCTCGTCGGTGCCGGGGCGAAACTTGATTTCCTTGACCTGGATCTGCTTCTGCTTGAGCTTGGCCTCGTGCCGCTTCTTGGCCTCGCTGTACTTGAACTTGCCGAAGTCCATGATCCGGACCACCGGAGGCACCGCCGTCGGGGCAATTTCAACCAGATCCAGGACTGCTTCTTCGGCAAGACGGTTGGCTTCCGCCAGACTCACGACGCCGATCGGTTCACCCTGTGCACCAACCAGTCGGACCTCGGGAGCATTGATTTCCCCGTTGATCCGCAGCTCTCTTTCCTGAGCGATAGGTAATACCCTCCAAAAAAATCAGGCCGCGCTGCCGCCTTGTGGAAGCTCCGAATGGAGCCGGGCGAGGAACGCCTCGAAGCTCATCGCCCCGAGGTCCTGCCCGCCGCGTGCGCGCACGGCCAACTGCGTGGCAGCCACTTCCTTGTCACCGACGATGACCTGGTAGGGCACCTTCTGCAGACTATGTTCTCGGATTTTATAGGTAATTTTCTCGTTCCTCAAGTCGCCTTCGACCCGGAACCCGGCCGCCTCGAAGCGCCGGACCAGCCCGGCCGTGTATTCCGCCTGGCCTTCGGAGATGTTCATCACCACGATCTGGACCGGCGACAGCCATAGCGGCATGGCGCCCGAGTAATTCTCGATCAGGATGCCGATGAAGCGCTCCAGCGACCCCAGGATGGCCCGATGGAGCATCACCGGGACCTTCCGGGTGTTGTCTTCGTCGATGAATTCCGCCCCGAGCCGCCCGGGAAGCGCGAAATCCAGCTGGAGCGTCCCGCACTGCCAGACCCGCCCGATGGAGTCCTTCAGCGAAAACTCGATCTTCGGGCCGTAAAAGGCGCCCTCGCCCGGATTCAGCTCCCAAACCAAGCCCTTGGCATCCAGCGCCGATTTCAAGGCTTCTTCCGCGCGATCCCAGGCCTCGTCCGCCCCGATCCGCTTCGCCGGCCGGGTCGACAGCTTGATCAGGATCTCTTCGAAGCCGAAATCGGCATAGATCCGCCGCAACAGGTCGATGAAGCTCGCCGCTTCGGCCTGGACCTGGTCCTCCCGGCAGAAGATGTGCGCGTCGTCCTGGGTGAAAGCGCGCACGCGCATGATTCCGTGCAGCGCCCCCGAGGGTTCGTTGCGATGACAGGCGCCGAACTCGGCCAGCCGCAGCGGCAGGTCGCGATAGCTCTTCAGGCCCTGATTGAAGATCTGGACGTGGCCAGGACAGTTCATCGGCTTCACCGCGTAGTCGCGGTTCTCCGAGGCCGTGGTGAACATGTGTTCCCGGTAGTTTTCCCAGTGACCGGACCGCTCCCACAGCACCCGGTCCATGACCATGGGGGTCCGCACTTCGCGATAGCCGTTGGCGGCCAGCGTGCGCCGCACGTACTGCTCCACCTGCTGCCAGATGCTCCAGCCCTTGGGATGCCAGAACACCATCCCCGGCGCTTCGTCCTGCACGTGGAACAGGTCGAGCTGCCGCCCGAGGCGCCGGTGATCGCGCTTCTCGGCCTCCTCCAGCATGTGGAGGTAGGCCTCCTGCTCTTCCTTCTTCGCCCACGCGGTGCCGTAGATGCGCTGGAGCATCTCGTTGCGCGAGTCACCGCGCCAGTAGGCGCCGGCGACCTTCATCAGCTTGAACACCTTCAGCTTGCCGGTCGAGGGCACGTGCGGCCCGCGGCACAGGTCGATGAAGTCGCCCTCGCGATACAGCGAGACCGCCTCGCCCTGCGGGATCGACGCGATGATCTCCGCCTTGTAGTGCTCGCCGATGGACCGGAAGAACTCCACCGCCTTGTCGCGCGGCCAGACCTCGCGCGTCACGGGCAGGTCGCGATTCGCGATCTCGGTCATCCGCTTCTCGATGGCGACGAGGTCCTCGGGCGTGAACGGACGCTGATAGGAAAAATCGTAGTAGAACCCGTGCTCGATCACCGGACCGATCGTGACCTGAGCTTCGGGAAACAGCTCCTTCACCGCATAGGCGAGCAGGTGCGCCGTCGAATGGCGGATGAGGTCGAGACCTTCCGGATCCTTCGCCGTGATGATGGCGAGATCGGCGTCGCCTTCGATGCGATGGGAGACGTCCACCAGCTTGCCGTCGACCTTGCCAGCCAGCGCCGCCTTCGCGAGTCCCGGGCCGATGGACGTGGCCACTTCCGCCACCGTCACGGCACTGGGGAACTCCCGGATCGCCCCATCGGGCAGTCGAATCGAAGGCATCTGCGACACGCTCAAAAAAGATCAGGAGCCAGAGCCAGACATCGGTGTCCCGATCCCCGGATCCTGACTCCTGATGCTTGGGTCCTGGTAGGCGCGATTGGACTCGAACCAACGACCCCCACCATGTCAAGGTGGTGCTCTAACCAGCTGAGCTACGCGCCTGAAGAGCGGCGGATTCTAGCCGAAAACCCGCCCCGGTCCAATGCTGCCCCGGGGCGTGGGTCTCAACGCATCGCGAACAGCTTGCCGAAGTTGGCGATGTCGAGCACCTGCTTGACCGTGCCCCGGCAGTTCGCCAGCGTGATCGACTTCGAGGTCGCCTGGGCCTTCTCCTTCAGCATGAGCAGCATGCCCAGCGCGGAGCTGTCCAGGTACTCCACCTTGCCGAAATCGATCTCGAGCTCGCGGACCGTCGGTTCCGTCAGGGAAGGCTCGTACGCCTCCCGGAAGGCCCGATGGGCGTTGAAGTCGAAACGGCCGTTCAGACGGATCACCACCTTGCCGTCCTGCGACTGAATTTCCGTGTTCATGATCGCCTCCTGTGTTGCCCTAGACGCCGCCAACGAGGCCGCGCCGGCCCAACCGCGTCAGGACGCGATTGGCAATCTGATCCACCGGCAGCACCTCGTCCACCCCGCCGAGTGCGATGGCCTCGCGAGGCATGCCGAACACCACGCAACTGGCCTCGTCCTGGGCGAAGGTGTAGGCCCCGGCCTGCTTCATCTCCAGCAACCCCGAGGCGCCGTCCTTGCCCATGCCGGTCAGTATCACCCCGAGCGCGTTGGCGCCCGCCACGTTGGCCGCGGACCGGAACAACACGTCCACCGACGGTCGATGCCGGTTCACCGGCGGACCTTGCGAAAGCTCGGTCAGATACTGGGCACCGCTGCGCTTCACCAGCAGGTGCGAGTGACCGGGTGCGATGTAGGCATGTCCGGGCAGTATCCGCTCGCCGCTGGCCGCCTCCTTCACCGTGATCCGGCACAGTCCGTCGAGCCGAAGTGCAAACGATCGCGTGAACGCCTCGGGCATGTGTTGCGCCACGAGGATGCCGGGGCAGTCCGGCGGCAACGCGGACAGCACGGCCTTGATGGCCTCCGTACCGCCCGTGCTCGCTCCGATGATGATCAGTCGCTCCGTCCCGGTCACCGTCGCGCCCAGCAGCGGCAGGACGGCATCGGCGGAACGCGCAGGCGCAGCATCGATCGGCGAGCGCCGCACACGCGCGCGTGCAGCGCCGCGGATCTTGTCGGTAATCTCCCGCCCGTACTCCTTGAGCCCGCCGGCAACGCCCTGCTTCGGCTTCGTGACGAAATCCACGGCGCCGAGTTCGAGCGCCTTGAAGGTCGACGCAGAGCCGCGCTCGGTGAGTGACGACACCATGATCACGGGCGTGGGCTTCAGGCGCATCAGCCGGTCGAGAAATTCGAGGCCGTCCATGCGCGGCATCTCGACGTCGAGCGTGATCACGTCGGGATCGAGCGTTCGGATCATCTCCCGTGCGACGATCGGATCGGGCGCCGTCCCGACCACCTCGAGATCCGGCTCCGCATTGACGAGGTCCTTCAGCACGCTGCGCACGAGCGCCGAATCGTCGACGATCACGACTCGGATGCGAGGCCGGGTAGCCGCCGTGGGGGCAGTCACGAAGACCACTCCACGTCGCCCGCGATGGTTTCGCCGCGCTCGCGCCCAGGAAATTCAGACCCCACCAGCGCTCCCCGTCCCGACCCGCTCGTAGACCGTCTTGCCTCGCAGGCGGAACGTGTCCGCCACGTGGAACAGGCTCTCCGAATGGCCGACGAACAACAGTCCGTCCGGCTGCAGCAGCGGTGCGAAGCGTCTCAGGATTCCCGCCTGCGTCGGCTTGTCGAAATAGATCATCACATTGCGGCAGAAGATCGCCTCGAAGGGGCCGCGCACCGGCCAGGCACCGTCGAGGAGGTTGAGCGGCCGGAAGGTGATCATGCGCTGCAGTTCGGGACGCACCCGCACCAAGCCCTCCTGGCTGCCGGTACCGCACATGAAGAAGCGGCGCACGCGTTCCGGGGCGAGACGCTCCACGCGTTCGAGGGGATAGACGCCCGCCTCGCCCTTGCGCAGCACGTTCGTGTCCACGTCGGTGGCGAGGATCGACACGGGCGCATCGAAGGATCCGAACGTTTCCACCGCGGTCATGGCGAGCGAATAGGGTTCCTCGCCCGTCGACGCCGCGGAGCACCAGATCGCGAGCTTCCCGTCGCGCCGCGCCTGCAGGTGTTCGGCGAGGATCGGAAAGTGATGGGCTTCGCGAAAGAACGAGGTGAGATTGGTGGTGAGCGCGTTGGTGAAGGCCTCCCACTCCGCTTCCGCACCGCTGCCGTTCAGCAACGCGATGTAGTCCTGGAATCGCTTCAGCCCCGTGGCGCGCAGCCGTCGTGCGAGCCGGCTGTAGACCATGTCCATCTTCTGCGCGGACAACGAGATGCCTGCGCGGGCATGGATGAGCTTGCGGACCGCCTCGAAATCGCGCTCGGTGAACTCGAACTCGCGCCCCGTCACGGCGGAACGGACCAGGTCCGAAGGGACACGGGCCGAGTTCGGTGCTGAGCGAGACGGTAACTCGTGCGACACGTCGACGGACCGACGGGTCGACACCAGCGGGTCAGGAGGGCTCGACGTTGCCATTGACCAGGGCCCTTGGCGCGACCGCATCACGGTCCGGTTTTGCGGCTGACTGCGCGAGGGTTCTCGCAAGATCGGCGGCGATCGCATCGGCTTCGGCAGGGAAACGGCCGGCCTCGATGGCGGCGGCCATGCGAACAGTGTCCTGCAGTACCGCTTCGACCGATTGGGCGCGCTGCCGGATATCGTCCACCAGGCGAATGGCAAGGGCATGGACGTCGGGCCCGGCAACGGCAGCGGCGACGACGGTCTCGATCTGTCCGGCCATCCCGCGAAGTTCCCCTACCGAGGCTCTCAAGTCGCGATCGACGGCGGACAACTGCGCCATGGTCTCCTCGACCCGCTGCTTCGCGTCGAGCGCCACGACCATGTCCAGTGCCGCGAGGTTGTTGATCACGCCTTCCGTCTCGCGGATCTGTCCCGCCATGGAATCGATCCGTTGCCGGATCTGCAGGCTGAAACTCCCCGTGCGATTGGACAACGTCCGCACCTCGTCGGCCACGACGGCGAAACCGCGCCCTGCCTCTCCGGCCCGGGCGGCTTCGATCGCCGCGTTCAGGGCCAGGAGGTTGGTCTGCTTCGAGATCGCCTCGATCTCGCCGAGGATGCCGGTCACGGCGGCGATCTCGCCGTTCAGCAGGTCCATCTTCTCGACCAGGGTCATGGCCGACTTGCTGCCTTCGACCACGCCATCGACGGACTGTCGCAAGGATTCCGAGGTTGCACGCACGAAAGCCTCGAAATCGGACGCTTCCGTGCCCGCCTTGTCGCTGCCCATGGTGATCGTCGTGGACAACTCCCGATGGCGGCGCGCCTGCTGCGCGATGGTGTCGAAGCTCGTCGCCAGTTTGCTGGTCGCATCGGCCAGCAAGGCATCCACCTCACCAAGCCCGTTCCTGGCGGCCCCGAGGTTGGTCCTGGCATCCGCGGCGACACGGCCAAGCAGATTGGCCGCCTTCACGCCCTCGGCGTCCCGATGGGTACGGTCGGACTGCTCGGCCTCGATGGACGCGCGCCTCGAGCGGCCGCTGCGAACGACATGCCACCACCAGGCCGTCGTCAACCCGGCCGAGGCCAGGATCACGCCCACCGGCACGCGCTGACCGAACACGACCACGTCGACGAACAGTGCCGCGACCACCACGGCGGCGGCCAATGCGCAGCTGGCACCCATGCCTGGCTTTGCAGGAGAGTGGGGAATACCCATGGGTGGAGGAACCTCGGTGAAGGATTCGGGGCGCGAACGGCCCCCCGGCGATGCCTTCTTTAACGGAGATCCGGAGTCGATCTTTAACCGGCGCCGGGTCGGACCCCGTCGACGTTGCCCCAGAAATTATTGCCTCGGATCAATGGCTTGTGCCATCGACGTCCGGACAGCCGCGGACTCAGCGCCGCTCGACCGATGCCACGTCCGGCAGCCCCCTGATCTGCATCAAGACCCGCTCGAGCTGAGTTCCCCCGGAGACCTCGACGGTCAGTTCCAGCCTCGATCCAAAACCACGCTCGCTCGCTCGTGCTGCGCGAACCGGGACCTTCTCCTTGCCGAGAATTTCCGTGACGTTGCGCAGCAGGGTGCCGTCGGCACTGCCGGTGACTTCGATGTCCACCGGGAAACGCCCATCGACGTTCGAAGCGCCCCACTCCGCGACGACCCTCCGTTCGTCGGGCAACCGGTCCACGTTCCGGCAGTTCGCCCGGTGGATGCTCACGCCGCGCCCACGCGTCACGAAGCCGATGATCGGATCCGGTGGTGCGGGCTTGCAGCAGCGCGCCAGCTGCGTCAGCAACTTGTCGACGCCCACGATCAGCACGCCGCCGTCGCGCCCGGAAGCGGGTCGGATCGAGGACGGTGTGATGGGATCCAGGCTCTCGGCGAGCGAGTCCGCGTCGGCCGCGGGGCGCAGCACGGACTGCAATTGCCGCTGCGGTACGTCGCCCCGGCCCAGGGCGGCGAGCAGTTCGTCCACCTTCGGGAAATCCAGGGCGCTCGCCAGTGTTTCGAGGGGAGGCGACGGAACGCCCAGCCGATGCAATTCGCGATCGAGGACCGTGCGCCCTTGCGCGATGTCCTGCTCCAGGTTCTGCGCGTTGAACCACGCCCTCACCTTGGTCCGCCCGCGATGGCTGCGCAGGAAGCCCAGCTGCGGATTGAGCCAGTCCCGGCTCGGGCCGCCTTCGCGCGCGGTGACGATCTCGACCCTCTGCCCTGTGACGAGCACGTGATGGAGCGGCACGATGTGCCCGTTGACCTTCGCGCCGCGGCAGCGATGACCCAGGTCGGTATGCACGTGGTAGGCGAAGTCCACCGGTGTCGAGCCACTCGGCAGCGCGACCACGCGACCTTGCGGCGTCAACACGTACACGGTCTCCTGGAACAGCTCGGTGCGCAGCGACTCGGCGAGATCGGCCGCACCACCCATGTCGTCGCGCCAGTCGAGGATGCGCCGCATCCACGCGATCTGTTCCTCGAGATGCGCGTCGCGCCGCCCGCCCTCCTTGTAGCGCCAGTGCGCCGCGATGCCGAGCTCGTTCGCCTGGTGCATCTCGCGCGTGCGGATCTGCACTTCGAGCACCTTCTCGTCCGGCCCGATCACCGCCGTGTGCAGCGAGCGGTAGTCGTTCGCCTTCGGCTTGGCGATGTAGTCGTCGAATTCCTTCGGGATCGGTGTCCAGAGGTTGTGCACGACACCCAGCGCCGTGTAGCACCCGGCCACGTCGTCCACGAGCACCCGCACTGCGCGTACGTCGAACAGATCCTTGAAGCCGAGATCCTTGCGCTGCATCTTCTTCCAGATGCTGAAGATGTGCTTCGGCCGGCCGCTCACCTCGGCCTTCACGCCCGAACGGGCGAGTTCGTCCTTGAGCGCAACGGTCACGCGTTCGATGAACGCTTCGCGGTCGGCCCGCTTGCCGTCCAGCTCGCGCGCGATCGACTTGTACGTCTCCGGCTGCTCGCATCGGAACGCGAGGTCCTCCAGTTCCCACTTGAGCTGCCAGACGCCGAGCCGGTTCGCGAGCGGTGCCAGCAGTTCCGTGGTGTCGCGGGCAGCGGCGCGGCGCTCGGCCTCGCCACCCTCCCGCACGAGGAAGCGCAGCAGGCTCACTTCCTCCGCGAGCTTGATCAGCACCACGCGGGCGTCCTGGACCATCGCCAGCAGCATCTTGCGCAGCGCCTCGAGCTGGGCAGCCCGATCGCCCGATCTCTGGTCGCCAGGCAGTCCCGGCCGCAACGCCTGGATCTCGTGCATGCGGCGCGCGCCCTCGACCAGCGCTTCGACACGCGGTCCGAAACGAGCGCCGAGCGTCTCGATCGGCACCTCGCGCGGCAGCGCTGCCAGCAGCCCCGCCATGAGCGTCTCGGCATCGAGGCGCAGGCCGGCGAGGATCTGGGCCGTCTCGCGCCCGCGCCGTTCCCGTTCGGCACCGTGCTCATGCACGAGCGCGAGCGCCGATCCCAGCAGCGGCACGTCCGCCTCGGCGATGCGGGCACCCAGCGCACGCCAGGCACCGGCGAGGGTTGCCGGCGCTTCGGATGGAGTATCGGCCTCGACGTTCATGCTGCTTCGGACCGTTCGGCGCCGGTCACGGTTTCAGTCCTGGTGCCAGTAGCGCGGCCGCGCATCGCGCCACCGCTCGAGAGTCCAGCCGTGCGGTCCGAGCACGAGCAGGATCGCGCCGCTTTCGTCGGTCCGCACGATGCGCGAGCCCGCGGCGCGGTAGCGCGCGACGACGTCGGCCGCGGGATGACCGAATCGGTTGCGGTAGCCAACGGAAAAAAGCGTTGCCTCGGGATGCACGGCGGCGATGAACTCCGGAGTGGACGATGTGCGGCTGCCATGATGGGGCGCCACGAGGATATCGGCGGCGAGCGGCGCGCCTCGGGCGAGCAATCGGCGCTCGACGTCGCGCTCGATGTCGGCGGTGAACAGCACGCTGGCCCCGGCGGTCTGCAACTTCAGCACGCAACTGCGCGCATTGTCGCGCAGGTCGGGCGAAGTATAGCTGCCGGGCTCGGGGTGCAGCACCTCGAAGTGCACGCCGCTCCACGCCCAGGCCTGGCCCGCCACGCAGGGCACGGTGCGCGTGGCGGAGACCAGAGCGGGATGACCATCGGGCAGCGGCGAAGCCACCCAGCGGGCGGGGATCGCCGCCAGCAGGCTCGCCGCGCCACCCGCGTGATCGGTGTCGTCATGGCTCACGAACACGCCATCGAGGATGCGCACCCCTTCGCCGCGAAGATTCGGCACGACGATGCGCGAGCCGCTGTCGGCCTCCGCAGACCACGCCGGGCCGGTGTCGAACACGAGCGTGCCCGCCCGGGTCCTCACCACGGTCGCGAGGCCTTGTCCCACGTCGAGCACGCTCACCCAGGCCTCGCCGTATGCAGGTGCCGCCACGGGCATCGCCACCAGGGGAATCATCGCCGGCACACCGAGCCAGCGCGCGGGAAACCCGCGCGGCAGGAGCAACCACACCGCTCCGGCGACGGCGAGCGCGACCGCCCAGGCCGGAGGTGCATGCTGTACCCAGGACGCCGCCGGTAACGCCGACAATGCTTCGAGGGCCGCCGCAGCCGGCACCATCGAGGCATGGGCAAACACGGCCAAGGGTGACCAGGGGATCACCGCCGCCATCAACGAGAGCGGCACGACGACGAAGCTCACCCACGGCACCGCGAACGCATTCGCCACGGGGGCGGCCAGCGACACCTGCTGAAACAGGACCAGCAGCAGCGGCGCCAAACCCACGAACAGCGCCCATTGCGTACGCCCCCAGGTCGCGATCCAGCCCGACCGATGCACGCGACCCGACGTGACGAACATCAGCAGCGCGACCGCACCGAACGACAGCCAGAAGCCCGCGGAAAGCACGGCCATGGGATCGATGACCACAACCACCAGCAGCGCACTGGCGAACATGCCCGAAGACGTCGCGAACAGCCGCAGCCACCAGGCGAGCGCCACGACGCCGAGCATCCAGAGCGTGCGCTGCGCGGGGACGGCGAAGCCGGCGAGCAAGGTGTAGCCGATCGCAACCAGCAGTCCGGCCAGGGCGGCGGCGCCACGCGCCGTCGTGCGCTCGCGCAGGACCGGCACGCGTCGCCAGCCGCGAAGCACCAGCGCGAAAGCGAGGCCGGACACCATCGTCACGTGCAGGCCCGAGATGCTCATGAGGTGGTTGACGCCCGTGCGCGTGAACACCTGCCACTGCGCGGCAGGAATCGACTGCTGATCGCCGATCGCGAGGGCCACCACGACACCCGCGTAGGGCTTTCCCTCGAGGACACGCAACAGCCGATCACGGATGCGCGCACGCAAGCGCTCGATCGCGTAACCGGGTCGCGGGACGAACTCGTCGATCCGGTCGCGTGGATCCTTGCCGCGCACGTAGCCGGTGGCGCGCACGCCTCGTTCGAGCAGCCACGCTTCCGAGTCGAACGTGTGCGGGTTATAGCTGCCGTGCGGACGCTTGAAGCGAGCCGTGAATCGCCAACGCTCGCCCGGAAGCACGGGCGGCGCAGCGGTCTCGCCCTCGGCCACGTCGGGGTCGAACCACGACAGCAATACTCTCCGCGGCACGTACGCATCCTGCGTCAGCGGCCGCTCGACGTCGAAGGCAAAGCGCCAGCCGCGCGCCGTACGCTCCGGCAGGCCGGACACCACGCCGACCACGCGGACGTCGCGCCCCTCCCAGCGCTCTGGCAGGCGATCCGCAAGTCGCCAGGCAGCATGCGCCGCCGCCCAGTAGAAGCCCCCACCCGCGCACGTGCACGCGAGCAGCACGACCGAACTCCTGCGCAGCCAGGCGATCGGGGAATTGCGCGCGACGATCCAGAGCGCAGCGAGGGCGACGATGGCGAAGCCCCCCGCCGGCCCCGGCAAATGCGCCTGTTGCTGCAACCACCAGGCGCCGACGACGAAGGCCGCAACGTTCAGCAGCATCGTGCAAGGCCGCAGGGCCGATGCCGGCGACTCGCCGGATCCGCTCCTTCGATACCGCCGTGGGCGCCGCTGGGCACGTGGTTCACCATTGCGGTGACCATCGTGCCGGTGCGACTTCCCGCCTACAAGCCCGGCGTGCCCTGCCCTGGCCTGCGAGGAATCAGGCCGGCCGCCTCAGCCCTCGCCGGGCCGCCCCAAGAGGGCTGGCCCCCTTGGGGGGAGGGGCCGCAGGCCCATCGGGGGGGACATCACGCCTCAGGGCTTCTTGATCTCGAGCAGTTCCACCTCGAACACGAGGGTCGCGCCGGGCGGGATCATGCCGCCGGCGCCGCGGTCGCCATAGGCGATGGCTGCCGGGCACACGAGCTTCGCCTTGCCGCCAACCTTCATCCTGGCCACGCCCTCGGTCCAGCACTTGATGACGTTGCCCAGCGGAAACTCGGCCGGCTGGTTGCGCGAATAGCTGCTGTCGAATTCGCGCCCGTCGGTGAGCGTGCCGCGGTAGTGCACCTTGACCGTGTCGGATGCCTTGGGCGAAGCGCCGCTGCCTTCCTTGAGCGACAGGTACACCATGCCGCTGTCCGACTTCACCGCACCTTTTTCCTTCGCGGCCTTGTCGAGGAAATCCTTGCCGCTCGCCGCCGCCTTTTCGCTCGCCACGGCGCGGCGCGCCTGGGCCAGGGCCTGGATCTTGGCGCCGTAGGCGTCGAGTTCCACGATCGGCTTCTTGCCCGCGAGCGCATCGGCGAAGCCGTGCTTCACCTGCTCGGCCTCGGTCGGATTCAGGTTGAAGACCTGGAGTTCGCGCGCGAGCGCGAGCCCGAGCGCATAGAGGGTCTTCTCGTCTTCGGTCTTGGGATCGTCCGCGCGCACCGGCGAAGTGAATGCGGCGATCAGCGCCGCGAAAACGATGAGGGTTCGGGTCATGGCAGAGCGTTCCTTTCGGCCGGGATGGGAAGCTCCGCGCCGGCGGCCGTGGCCGGTGCGGATACGGACATCAGTGAAATTCGGCGCCCGCGTCGGCGAGCACGCCGTCGTCGAGCTTGAGGACCCGGTTCATGCGCGCCGCGATCGCATGATCGTGTGTGACGATGACCAGGCTGGTTCCCAGGTCGCGGTTGAGTCCGGCCATGAGTTCGAGGACGCTCTCGGCGTTGCGCCGGTCGAGGTTGCCGGTGGGTTCGTCGGCAAGCACGCAAGCCGGACGAGTCACCAGCGCACGCGCGAGCGCCGCGCGTTGGCGCTCGCCGCCCGACAGTTCGCCGGGCACGTGTTCGAGTCGGGCGCCGAGCCCCACGCGCTGGAGCATTTCCCTCGCCACGGCACGGGCCTCGTTCGGATCGGTGCGCCGGATGAACAGCGGCATCGCGACGTTCTCGAGCGCGCTGAACTCCGGTAGCAGGTGGTGAAACTGGTAGACGAATCCGAGATGGCGGTTGCGCAGGTCGCCCAGCGCCCGCTCCGACAATCCCGCGATCTCCTGCCCCATGAGCGCGACCGTTCCCGTAGATGGCTCGTCGAGACCACCCAACAGATGGAGCAGCGTGCTCTTGCCCGATCCCGACGCGCCGACGATGGCGACACTCTCGCCCGCCCGCACCTCGAAATCCACCGCGCGCAACACCTCGACCGGTGCGAGCCCTTCGTCGTAGGTCTTGCCGAGCCCCTTCGCGGCGAGAACGGTGTCGGTCATCGCACCGGCCCGGTACATTCAGGCAAATCCAGCTCAACACGAAGGACACGAAGGAACGCGAAGGAGTTCGAAACCGGGTTTCCTTCGTGAACCTTCGTGCCCTTCGTGTTGAAACGCATTTTCCTTGCCCTCATTCGTACCGCAATGCGGCGGCAGGATTGACCCGAGACGCGCGATAGCTCGGATACAGCGTCGCGAGCAGGCTCAACCCGAAGGACACCGCGGCGATGACCGCCACGTCGGCCCACACCAGTTCCGAGGGCAGGTCGCTGATGTAGTAGATGTCCTTGGCGAGAAACTGGATGCCGGTGTTGCGCTCGATGAAGGGCACGACGACATCGACGTTGATCGCCAGGATGACCCCGGCCACCACGCCGATGATGGTGCCGATGACGCCGATCAGCGCGCCCTGCACGATGAAGATCTTCATGATGCTGCCCGGCGCGGCGCCGAGCGTGCGCAGGATGGCGATGTCCGCCTGCTTGTCGGTCACCGCCATCACCAGCGTCGAGACGATGTTGAAGGCAGCCACCGCCACGATCAGCGTGAGGATGATGAACATGACGCGCTTTTCGATCTGCACCGCCCGGAAGAAGTTCGCGTGGCTGCGCGTCCAGTCGGTCACGAAGACGTCGCCGCGCAGCGTCATCTGGAGATCCCGCGTGACGACCGGTGCTGCGAACAGGTCCTTCAGCTTGAGGCGCACGCCCGTGACCCGGTCGTCGAGGCGGTAGAGTTTCTGCGCGTCCGCGAGATCGATCAGCGCTAGCCCCGAGTCGTATTCGTACATGCCGACCTCGAAGATGCCCACCACGCGAAACTGCTTCAACCGCGGCAGGACGCCCGCGGCGGTCACTTGTCCCTGGGGCGCGATCACCGTGACCTTCTCGTCGAGGCGCACACCGAGATTGCGGGCGAGCTCCGACCCCAGCACGATGCCGAACTCCCCTGCCTTCAGGTTCGAGAGCGAACCCTGCTTCATGCTCTGGCCGAACTCCGCCACGCCGTCTTCGAGTTCGGGCGCGACGCCGCGAACCAGCGCTCCCTGCACCGTGTTGTCGAAGGACAACAGCGCCTGCGCCATGACGTAGGGCGCGGCTGCCAGGACCTGCGGATGGCGTTTGGCGTCCTCCGCCACCTGCGGCCACCCGGACAAGCCGCCGTCGAAGCCCGAGATCTGGACGTGCGAAGCCACGCCCAGGATGCGGGCGCGCAACTCCTTCTGGAACCCGTTCATCACCGACAACACCACGATCAGCGCGGCGACACCCAGGGCGATGCCGGCCATGGATGTCATCGAAATGAACGAGATGAAGTGATTGCGTCGCTTCGCGCGGGTATAGCGCAGGCCGACGAAATACTCGTAGGGGAGCACGGGCGAGCCGGGGGATCGGGACGCGCGATTCTGCCAGAGGCCTCGACAGGCGGCTATCGGCCGCGTGCTACATTCGTCGCGACACCCGTCTTTGTCCGTAGTATCCCCGCCGATGCGCCGTCTCGAGCTGCTGGTTCCCGCGCTGTTCTGGCCCGACGCCGCAGCCACGAGCAGCGGCGAAGGACTCGACACACCGGCGCTGGACGCGCTGTTCGTGCGCGGCGAGCGCCGGCAGGAGCCAGGGCCCGGTGTCGAACACTGGCTCGCGCAACGCTTCGCGCTGGACAGCACGCGCGAGCTCCCCTTCGCGGCGCTGGCCCTCGCGGGCGACGGTGGCAAACCCGGGACGCGAGTCTGGATGCGTGCCGATCCCGTGCACCTGCACGCTCGCGGCACGGAGCTCTACCTCACCCGGGGAGCCGATCTCACCATCGAACCCCACGAGGCCGCGACGATGATCGCTGCATTGAACGAGTTCTTCCGCGACGATGGTCTGCGCTTCGAAGCACACCGCCCGTCCGAGTGGTACCTGGCGCTCGAACGCATGCCGCGGCTGCGGACGACGCCTCTGGGTCTCGCGCACGGCCGCAGCATCGGGCCGCTCCTGCCGACGGGCGAGGATGCCGCCTCATGGCAGAAACGCCTCAGCGAAGCGCAGATGCTGTTGCATGGCCTAGCCGTGAACGAGGCTCGCGAAGACCGCGGCATTCCGCCCGTGAACAGCCTGTGGCCCTGGGGCGCCGGAGAATCGCCCGCGTCGGTTCCTGCCGGCTATGAGGAGGTCTTCAGCCGGGACACCGTGACCCGGGGCCTCGGGCTGGCGTCCGGGGCGCGAGTCCACGAGGTACCGGCGGATGCATCGACCCTGCTGGACACCACTGGCGCCGGCACGGTGCTGGTCCGGTTCGACGACGCAGGCGACGCTGCCGCGCGTGGCGATGCCGGTGCCTGGCAGCGGGCCCTGTCGGAGCTGTCCGCGAACTGGGTTCAACCGGTGCTGGGCGCCATCCGGAGCCGGCGGCTCGAGCAGTTCGTGCTCACCGGTTTCGCGGGCCGCACGGGATTGACCGTGACCGCCAGCCGCCGCGAACTGTGGCGGTTCTGGCGACGGCGAGCACCCTACGCTTCGTGGCGCCCGGCGCCCTGAAAGCGCTTCAGGACGCGGCCTTCAGGCCTTCCGTGAGCGCGCTCAGATCCGCGGCCAGCGCTTCGAGCCGCTGAACCGTGGTGTGACTGCGGGCGGCCGCGGCATGGTTGCCGTCGGCCATGGTGGCGATATGTTCCACGTTGCGGGCGATCTCCGCGCTGGCCGCGTTCTGCTCTTCCATGGAATGGGCGATCTCGTTGGCCTTGGCCAGCGTTTCCTTCGCGGCTTCCCGGATCTGGGCCAGCGCCTGCGCCACCTGGTGCGCGAGTTCAACGCCCGCTTCGACCCGACCGGAACTCGTTTCCATGCCGGACACCGCGCCACGCGTGTCGTTCTGGATGGCACCGATCATCGAACCGATCTCCACCGTCGCCTGGCTGGTGCGCTCCGCGAGCTTGCGAACCTCGTCGGCCACCACGGCGAATCCACGCCCCTGTTCGCCGGCGCGGGCCGCCTCGATGGCGGCATTGAGCGCCAGCAGGTTGGTCTGATCCGCGATGTCCTTGATCACCTTCACCACGTTGCTGATCTGCTCCGAGCGCTGGCTGAGCCCCTGGATGGCGGCGGCCGCGTCGCGCACCGCCTGGGCGATCGCCGCGATTTCCTCCGAAGTGCGCTGCGCGACCGACTCGCCCTGCTGGGACAGATCGTTCGTGCGCTGCGACAGGCGTTGCGAGTCGCGGGCGTTGGCCGACACGTGCTCGAGGCTCACCGTAACCTCCTCGAGCGCGGCCGCCACACGGGAGGCGGAATCGCTCTGCTCCTGGGAGCCCTGCTGCACCTGGGCCGATTCGCCCTGCACCTGGCCCACCGCCTCCTTCATGGAAACGGTGGCGCGCTTCATGCGCACGACGATGTCGCCGAACTGTTCCGCCATCCGGTTGAACGCCGCCGCCAGTTCGCCGACCTCGTCGCCACCCGCGTGGCTCGTACGCACCGTGAGATCGCCCTGCCCGAGACGCTCGGCGTCCATGGCGAGTGCGCGCAGCGGATTCAGGCGCCGCGACAACACCAGATAAGTGCTGATGCAGCCGGCGATCACGATGGCCACGCCAAGTGCCAGCATCAGGTTGCGCAGGCTGGAAGCGTCCGCGCGCATCTCGTCGAGATCGACACTGGCGCCCACGATCCAGCCCCAGGGCGCGAATCGCACGTAGAGCACCTTGCGGCCGGCACTTTGGAACTCGCCCGCCGGCTGCTCGAGGACGGGTTTGAAGACCGCCGCGGCGGCGTCGGTCAGCGCGTTCTTGCTGCGAAGTTCGGGATGGACCATCAACTCGCCGCGCGATTTCGCGCTGGAACCATCGACCACGACGTAGTAGCCCTTCTCGCCGATGCGCGCATTGCCGATCTGGCCGAGCAGCGTCGCCAGGTCATTGGTGATGTCGAGCCCCACGAACAGGATCGCCGTGATCTTCGAGCCTTCCTTCACCGGCGTGTACTTGGTCATGTAGTCGCGACCGAACAGGCGCGCCTTGCCGAGGTAGGCTTCGCCCGCCATCACGGCCTTGTAGGCCGGGTGGGCGCTGCCGAGCTGGGTGCCGATGGCACGGCTGCCGTCCTCCTTCTTGAGCGACGTGCTCACGCGCATGAAGTCGTCGCCGCTTCTCACGAACACCGTGGCCACGCCCTGGGTCGCCCTGGAGAAGGCATCCACTTCGGCATGACCGAGATTCAGGGCCTGGTTGCCGACCATCACGACCGGGACCGCCTCGCCGCCGACCTGGACCGACCGCGACGTTTCCACGTGCACGTCGCCGCCGAGCATGCTTTCGAAGATGGACGCCAGCCGGTCGGTGCTGCGCTTGACCGTGCTGTCGAAGGTGCCCATCTGGGCTTCGAGGAGGTTCACCCGGGCCGCCAGATCCTCGTCGCTGCGACGATCCAGGGTAGCCGCAGTGCGGAAGTAGGCGATCAGCGAGAACGCCAGGATGGCGGCCACGAGGATGCCGCAACCCATCAGGGAAACCTGCGTGGCGATGCTCGACTTGCGGGAATTCAAGGGTTTGTCCTCTTCGAAACAACGTTCTGCGTCCCGGCCGAGGCCGAGGTATGGGCTAATATCGACGGCCCCGAATCGAACTTGAGCAGGCCCGGAAACCCTTGTCCGCCATCGCTACGCCCGCATCGCCGCGCCTCGAACAGCGTGCCGCAGCGCCCGCCACCATCGCAGCGCTCACCGCCGCCGGCGTGCACCCGGTGCTGGCCCGGGTCGTGGCCGCGCGCGGGATCTCGGACGCGTCGGAACTCGACATAGAACTGGCCACGGTCCTGCCCTTCGGCGACCTGCTGCACGCCGAAGCCATGGCCATCCTGCTGGCCGACGCCATCGCCGCCGGACGCCGGCTGCTGATCGTGGGCGACTACGATGCCGATGGCGCCACCGCCTCCGCTCTCGGCACGCTCGCGCTGAGACGATTCGGCGCCACGGTGGAGTACCTGGTCCCCAACCGCTTCGAATTCGGTTACGGCCTCACGCCCGAGATCGTCCGCATCGCCGCCGAGCGGCGTCCCGACTTCATCATCACGGTCGACAACGGCATCGCGAGCCTCGACGGCGTCGAGGAGGCACGCAGGCTCGGCATCGAGGTGCTGGTCACGGACCATCACCTGCCCGGTCCCGAACTGCCGCGCGCTCGGTGCATCGTCAATCCGAACCAACCCGGCTGCCCGTTCCCGAGCAAGCACCTGGCGGGCGTCGGCGTGATGTTCTACGTGATGCTCGCGCTGCGAGCGGAGTTGCGCCGCCGAGGTGCGTTCGTCGCATCATCCGAGCCGAATCTCGCCGAGTATCTGGACATCGTGGCACTCGGCACCATCGCCGACGTCGTCAGGCTCGATCGCAACAACCGGACGCTCGTGGCCCAGGGCCTGCGCCGCATCGCGGCCGGCCGGACCCGGCCCGGCATCGCAGCACTGCTGCGTGCAGCGGGCCGCGACGCCACACGGGCGTCCACCTACGATCTCGGGTTCGTGGTCGGTCCACGCCTCAACGCCGCGGGGCGCCTCGAAGACATGGCGCTCGGCATCGAATGCCTCGTCACCGACGATCCGGCGCGCGCCGAAGAGCTGGCGAAACGCCTCGACGCGCTCAACCGCGAGCGTCGCGAGATCGAGGCCGACATGCAGGCCTCCGCACTGGCGGCGCTGGAAGGCATCGACCCGGGCGAATCCGCCACCCTCGCGCTGTTCGACCCGCAATGGCATCCCGGCGTCGTCGGACTGCTGGCGTCGCGCCTGAAGGAGCGTTTCCATCGGCCGACGATCTGCTTCGCTGCCGGTCCGGGCGGCGAACTGAAAGGCTCGGGGCGGTCGATCGCCGCGCTGCATCTGCGCGATGCCCTGGACCTCGTCGACCGCCGCCATCCGGGCCTGATGATCCGCTTCGGCGGGCACGCGGCCGCGGCCGGGCTCAGCCTGCGACCCGAGGCATTGGACCCGTTCCGCGACGCATTCGAGGAAGTGATCCGGCGACAATTGTCCGCGGCCGACCTCGAGCAGATCATCGAAACCGATGGCAGCCTCGACGACACGGAGCTGACGCTTTCGGTGGCCGAAGCGCTGCGCAACCAGGTCTGGGGCCAGGGCTTCGCGCCCCCGCTGTTCCGCGACGAGTTCCGGATCGACGATCAGCGCGTCGTGGGCGGCCGACATCTGAAGCTGCGCGTGCGTCGTGGCAGCGGACCAGGCACCCAGACGCTCCAGGCCATGCTGTTCGGCCACGACCAGCCGCTGCCCGAACGCATCACCGCTGCGTACCGCCTCGACATCAACGAGTGGAACGGCGCGCGTACCGTGCAGCTCACCCTCGATCACTGGCAGCCGACGTAGGAAATGCACTTCGAATGGCTGCATCAGCAGAATCTCGGCGAGGTGGACGCCTTCCTTACCGCGCTCGCCATCGGCCTGCTGATGGGCATGGAGCGCGAACGCAATCCGTCCGCGAAGGCGGGCCTGCGCACGTTCGCGCTCGTGGCGCTGCTGGGGGTCGCGCTCGCCATGATCGGCGAGCGCACGAGTACCGGCTGGCTGCCCGCGGTGGGACTCGCGCTCGTGGGCCTCACCCTGATCACGGCTTACCTGAGGGACGAGTCTCCCGAGTCCGACCCGGGCACGACCACCGTGATCGCCACCCTGGTCTGCTACGCGCTCGCCACGATGGTGTGGTTCGGCTTCGGAACGCTCGCGGTCATGCTCGGCGTGGCCTCCACGGCACTGCTCTATTTCAAGACCGAGTTGCGCGGCCTCACGCTCGGCCTGGAGCGTCGCGAGCTGATCTCGATCCTCCAGTTCGCCGTGCTGACGTTCGTCGTGCTTCCGGTGCTGCCCGACCGGGATTTCGGTCCGTATGGGGCCATCAATCCGCGACAGATCTGGTTCATGGTGGTGTTGATCGCCGGCGTGAGTCTTGCGGGCTACGTCGCGCTCAAGCTCGTGGGGCAGCGCCACGGTGCCCTGCTCATGGGACTGTTCGGCGGTCTGGTGTCGAGCACCGCGACGACACTCGTCTACGCGAAGCATGGCCGCGAGACGCCGGCACTCGCCGGCCTCGCCGCCACCGTGATCGTGATCGCGAACCTCGTGCTGCTGGTGCGTATCTCGGTCGTGGTCGCGCTGGTCACTCCGTCGCTGCTGCCGAGCGTTCTGCCGATGACGGGTGCCGCGCTGCTCGCGGGCAGCGTCGCCGCGATCGCCGTCTGGCGCCGTGCTGCCGCCGGCGACGCCCCGCCCATGCCCACCGTCGCCAATCCCGCCGAACTGAAGACCTCGCTCGGGTTCGGTGCAATCTACGGCATCGTGCTGCTGCTGGCTGCGTGGCTTTCCCACGAGGTCGGCAACGCCGGGCTGTACGCCCTTGCGCTGGTTTCCGGCCTCACCGATGTGGACGCGATCACCCTTTCGGCCCTGCGCCTCAACGACCTGGGGCGACTCGCAGCCATCGACGCCGCCACCGGCATCGCCCTGGCCGTGCTCTCGAACAGCGCCTTCAAGCTGGGGCTGGTGTTCGTGACCGCCGGACGGTCACTTGCACTGCGCTGTCTGCCGCCGATGGCCGGCGCAGCCCTCGGGCTCGTGGCCGGGCTCCTGTGGATTCACTGAGGGACGAGCAACCCGTTCCGGTACAATCCGCGGTTTTTCCGGGCAGGATGCACATCATGGAAGCCGAACGCGTCAACGCCATCGCGCAGCACATCGAAGATCTCGGCCGTCGCGCCGGCGAACTCCGGAGGTATCTTTGACTTCGATGGGAAAAAGGCACGCCTGATCGAGGTCGACCGGCTGACCGAAGACCCGAAATTCTGGGACGACCCGAAACGCGCCCAGGACATCGGCAAGGAAAAGAAATCGCTCGAGGCGGTGGTCCGATCCCTCGAGGACGTGGCCCAGGGCCTGGCGGACAACCAGGAGTTGTTCGAGCTGGCCAAGGCCGAGGGCGACGAGGGCATGCTCGAGTCGGTGGAGGCCGACGCGAATGGCGTCGAGAAAGTCGTGGCGGACCTCGAGTTCCGTCGGATGTTCTCGAACCCGATGGATCCGAACAATTGCTTCATCGACATCCAGGCCGGCTCGGGCGGCACCGAGGCCCAGGACTGGGCTTCGATGCTGGAACGCATGTATCTCAAGTTCTGCGAGCGCCGCGGTTTCGACGTGGAAGTGCTGGAGGAATCCCCTGCGGAAGTCGCCGGCATCAAGAGCGCGACCCTGAAGGTCGGCGGCGACTACGCCTTCGGCACGCTGCGCACCGAGAGCGGCATCCATCGGCTGGTGCGCAAATCACCGTTCGATTCCAATGCGCGCCGCCACACCTCCTTTGCGAGTGTGTTCGTCTACCCCGAAGTCGACGACTCGATCGAGGTGGAGATCAATCCGGCGGACCTGCGCATCGACACCTTCCGCGCGAGCGGTGCGGGCGGCCAGCACATCAACAAGACCGATTCCGCGATCCGCATCACGCACGAACCCACGGGCATCGTCGTTCAGTGCCAGAACGACCGTTCCCAGCACCGCAATCGGGCCGAGGCCATGGCCATGCTGAAGTCGCGCCTGTACGAGCTCGAGCTGCGCAAACGCAACGAACAGAAGCAGGCGATGGAGGACTCCAAGACCGACATCGGCTGGGGCCACCAGATCCGATCCTACGTGCTGGACCAGTCGCGCATCAAGGATCTTCGCACCAACCACGAAGTGGGCAACACCCAGGCCGTCCTCGACGGCGACCTGGACGATTTCATCGCCGCAAGCCTCAAGCAAGGTGTCTGACGTGAAGAAACGTCCAGAACCTTTGGCTCACCGCGAAGCGCGGGAGACGCGCAGAGGGACCCGGAATCCTCTGTGTCCCTCTGTGTCCTCTGTGTCCTCTGTGGTGAATGGGTTTCGGGGTTGCGCGCGTACAGCTCGCACCGCAACGACAAGTTCCAAACGCTTGGACCACAGAGGACACAGAGGTACACGGAGGAAAAGCGAAGGCTTGGTCTTCATGTTTCGGGGGTTCTCCGTGGTTCAAGCTCTTCAGGGCACTACAGCATGACCGACCAGACATCCAATCCGTCGCCGGACACCAACCAGATCATCGAGGAGCGCCGCTCCAAGCTCCGTGTCTTGCGCGAGAAGGGCAACGCCTTTCCGAACGACGCTCGCCGCAGCGATCTCGCGGCCGATCTCCACGCCGCGCATGGCGGCAAGGAGAACACCGAACTCGAGCCGGCGGCGATTCGCGCCTCGATCGCCGGCCGCATGATGCTGAAACGCGTCATGGGCAAGGCGAGTTTCGCGACGTTGCAGGACATGAGCGGACGCATCCAGATCTACGTGCAGACCGACGCCGTCGGCGCCGAGGCGCACGACGCCTTCAAGCACTGGGATCTCGGCGACATCCTCGCGGTGGAAGGCACGCTGTTCAAGACCAAGACCGGCGAGTTGACCGTCAAGGCACAGTCGATCCGCCTGCTCACCAAGTCGCTGCGCCCGTTGCCGGAGAAGTTCCACGGCCTCACCGACCAGGAGCAGAAGTACCGGCAGCGTTACGTCGACCTCATCATGAACGCCGACTCGCGCGCGGTGTTCGTGAAGCGCTCGCAGATCGTGCAATCCATCCGCGAGTTCTTCGTCGCCCGTGGCTACCTGGAGGTCGAGACGCCGATGATGCATCCGATCCCGGGCGGTGCTGCGGCCCGTCCCTTCGTGACCCATCACAACGCGCTCGACATGCAGCTGTACCTCCGGATCGCGCCGGAGTTGTACCTCAAGCGCCTGGTCGTCGGCGGGTTCGAGAAGGTGTTCGAGATCAACCGCAACTTCCGCAACGAAGGCATCTCGACCCGGCACAACCCCGAGTTCACGATGCTCGAGTTCTACGAGTCGTACCGGGACTACCACTACCTGATGGACCTCACCGAGGAGCTGATCCGCTCGGTGGCGCAAAAGGTCCTCGGCACCACCACGCTCACCTACCAGGGTGAAACCATCGACGTGGGCCGGAAGTTCGATCGCCTGACAATGGCCCAGGCGATCCACCAATACCATCCTCAACACGCGCTCGCTTCGCTATCCGACCTGGGTTACCTCCGCTCGGCGCTCGAGAAGCATTCGGTCGAGGTGTTCCCGACCGACGGATTGGGCATGCTGCAATTGAAGCTGTTCGAGCAGAGCACCGAAGACAAGCTGATCCAGCCGACCTTCATCGTCGCGCATCCGACCGACGTCTCGCCGCTGGCGCGTGCCAACGATGCCGACCCGAGCATCACCGACCGGTTCGAACTGTTCATCACCGGTCGCGAGATCGCCAACGGCTTCTCGGAGCTGAACGACCCCGAGGACCAGGCCGAGCGCTTCGCAGCGCAGGCAAAGGCGAAGGAAGCCGGCGACGAGGAAGCGATGTTCTACGACGCCGACTATGTTCGCGCGCTGGAGTACGGCCTGCCGCCGACCGCCGGCGAAGGCATCGGCATCGACCGCCTGGTGATGCTGCTCACGGACAGCCCGAGCATTCGCGACGTCATCCTGTTCCCGCAGATGCGGCAGGAGGACTGACGCGCCGCCCCGCGGAGCATCGCGGGGCGTTCAGTTCCCCAGCACCCAGTCCCCGTTGCGGATCTCCAGCATCCGGAACGCCGTGAGGTCGAGTCCGAGGTGATCGGTCGGTGAGAAGTTCATCAGCCCACCCGTCCCCAGGTAGCCCTTGGTCTGTTCGATGGCGTCGCGCACCTTCGCTGGATCGGCGCCGCCGGCACGCTTGATGGCATCGGTGAGGATCATCAGCGCATCGTAGGCGTGCCCGCCGAAGGTGGAGACGTCCTCCTTGTAGCGGTCGCGATAGGCCTTGTCGTAGGCAGTGACGACTGCCTTCTGCGGATCGCTGTTCGGCAACTGTTTCGCCACGATCAAAGCGGCGGCCGGCAGGCGCACGCCCTCCGATGCCGCACCGGTGAGCTTGATGAATTCGTCAGACGCGATGCCATGGGCGTGATACAGCGGCACCTTGATGCCGAGTTGCTGGTAGTTCTTCGTGACGATGGCCGGTCCCTGGCCCAGGCCGATCACGAACACCGCCTGGATGCCGTCGGCACTGCGGATCTTCGTGAGCTGCGCGGTGGTGTCGGTGTCCTTCGGCGCATAGGTCTCGTCGGCGACGAGGACGATGCCGTACCTGGCGGCCACCGACTGCGCCTCCTTGCGACCGGATTGTCCGAAGCCGCTCGTCTCCGACAGCAGCCCGACCTTCGAGATGCCCTTCTTCTTCATGTCCTCGAATACCTTCTCCGCTGCCATGCGGTCGGTGTGCGGCGTCTTGAAGACCCACTTCTTCACGGGTTCGACGACCGCCACGCCGCCGGCGAGCGAGATGAACGGCAGGCCTGCCTTCTCGGCGAGCGGCACCATCGCCATGGTGGCGCCGGTGGTCGTGCCGCCGATGAGGAAGTTCACCTTGTCCTGTTCGATGAGGCGCTTCGCGAAAGCATTTGCCTTCGAGGCATCGCTGCCGTCGTCGTAGTGCACCAGCTCGAGCTTGTGCCCGAGCACGCCACCCGCACCGTTGATCCGCTCGATGTAGAGGTTGAGCGTCTTCAGTTCCGGATCCCCCAGAAACGCGGCCGGGCCGGTGAGCGAAAGTACCGAGCCGATGCGGATGGGCTCCTGGGCCATGGCGGCCCCTCCCGCGAGGCTGCACGCGAGGACCATCAGACGAGCGATGTTTCGGATCATGCCGGTTTCTCCTGGGAATGGCGGACGACCTTCTGGTCGATCGCGCCGAAGATGCTGTTGCCGTTGCCGTCGAACATCTCGATGCGCACCCGGTCACCGAAGCGCATGAACGGCGTGGTGGGCTTGCCGTCGGCGATCTGCTCCAGCGTGCGCTTCTCCGCCAGACACGCGGAGCCGCTCGAGCGGTCGACGTTCGAGACCGTGCCGGACCCGACGATAGTGCCGGCCGCGAGGAATCTCGTCCGGGCCGCGTGCGCGATCAGCTGCGGGAAGTCGAAGGTCATGTCGACACCTGCGTTCGGCCGCCCGAACAGCTTCTCGTTCAGATGGACCTCGAGCGGCAGGTGCACCCGCCGGCCGTCCCACGCATCGCCCAGTTCGTCCGGGGTCACCGCCACCGGCGAGAACGCAGATGCGGGCTTGCTCTGGAAAAAGCCGAAGCCCTTGGCCAATTCGCCCGGAATCAGATTGCGCAGGCTCACGTCGTTCACGAGCATCAGCAGCTTGACGTGCTCGCCGGCGTCCGCCGGCGCGATACCCATGGGCACGTCGTCCGTGATCACGGCGACCTCCCCTTCGAAGTCGATGCCCCATTCCTCCGAGGTGGCCAGCACATCGTCGCACGGCCCGATCAGGCTGTCGGACCCGCCCTGGTACATGAGCGGATCGGTCCAGAAGGACGCAGGCATTTCCGCGCCCCGCGCCTTGCGCACCAGTTCCACGTGGTTCACGTATGCGGAGCCATCGGCCCACTGGAATGCCCGCGGCAGCGGCGCCGCGAGCATGCGGGGATCGAGATCGAACGCATTGTCGAAGACTCCGTCGTTGAGCCGCGTATACACCGCGGACAGCATCGGTTCCGTCGAGCCCCAGTCGTCGAGGGCCGTCTGCAGCGTGGGGGCGAACGTCGCCACTCGCACGGCCTTGCGCAGATCGCGGCTCACCACCACGAGCGTGCCGTCGCGCCCGCCTTCTTTCAATGTCGCCAGTTTCATCGTCTCGTCCTCACCTCGCCCGGGCCTGGGCTGTCACGCCATGGAGAAAAATATCGGCCACCACATCGGCCATGTCTTCGTACCGCAGCGGACCGTCCGCGCGCAGCCACGTGAAGGTCCAGTTGATCATACCGAACAGGATCATGGCGAGCGGCACGCGCAAGGTCTTCCGGGTCCAGCGCGGCTTGAGCTTCGCGATCGAAGCGGCGAAGGCGTCCACCACCTGGCGTTCCTTCTCGACCACCTTCGCCTGCTCCACTTCGCCCAGGAACTTGACGTCCTGGACCAGGACCATGTGCTGCGCCTGCGAGTGCTGATAGGCCTGCATGAACCGTCCGACGAGCGCGCGGAAATGGGCCTCCGGCTCCAGGTGCCGGGCCTTCACCTCGGCCACGATGCCGACCAGGCTGTCCATGTAGCCATCGGCCACGTCGAACAGGATGTGCGCCTTGTCGCGGTAGTAGTGGTAAAGCAGCGGCTTCGAGATGCCGCAGGCTGTCGCGAGCTGGGCCATCGAAGCGTTCGGAAAACCGTTGTCCGCGAACAGGCGTGCGGCCGCCTCCACGATGGTGGCCCTTTGCAGGTCGAAGGTCGGTGCGCGCGGTCGGGCCAATGGGCTTCAACGCTCGTCGTAGCTGACAACGACACGATCGGTCAACGGATGCGATTGACAGGTCAACACGAACCCCGCCGCCACATCCGGCGCTTCGAGGCTGTAGTTCTTGTCCATGCGGACCTTGCCCTCGAGCACCTTGGCCCGGCAGGTACAGCACATGCCGCCCTTGCATGAATACGGCAGGTCGATGCCGGCCTTCAGGGCCGCGTCGAGGACGGCACCATCGCTCTCCCGGTATTCGATCTCGCGGCTCGTGCCGTCGAGCACGATCACGATTCTCGCCGATGCCGCGTCTCCAGGTTCCACGTGCAACGTCGGTGCGCTCGCGGGTACGCCGAACCGCTCCACGTGCACATGATTCGACGGCACCCCCGCCTCCAGCAGTGCCGATTCCACCTCGTCGATCATGCCACCGGGACCACAGATGAACGCTTCGTCGATGCGATCCACCGGGATCAGCGTATCGATGAATGCGCGCGCCCTGGCGCCGTCGAGGCGGCCATTGAACAACGCCACGTCCTGGGATTCGCGGCTGAACAGCTTGTAGAGCGTGAAGCGCTCGAGGTACCGGTCCTTCAGGTCCTCCAGGGCCTCATGGAACATCGTGTCCTGCAACCGGCGATTGCCGTAGACCAACGTGAAGCGGCTGCCCGGTTCGCGCGCCAGCGTCGTCCTGATCAGCGACAGCACCGGAGTGATGCCGCTGCCGGCCACGAAAGCGACATAGCGCTTGCGTTGCGCCAGGTCGAGCGGCGTATGGAATCCGCCGTGCGGCGTCATCACGTCGATCTCGTCGCCGACGGCGAGCCGATCATGGGCCCAGGTCGAGAACACGCCCCCCGGCACCCGCTTGATCGCGACGCGGAGTTCGCCGTCGTCCGCACCCGCGCAGATCGAATAGCTGCGGCGCACGTCCTCGCCTTCCAGCTCGGTCCTGAGCGTCAGATGCTGGCCCTGGACGAAGGCGTAGTCGGCCCCGAGGGTCGGCGGTACGTCGAAACGCAGGCTCACGGCTTCAGGCGTTTCGCGCCGCACCTCGGCGATGCGCAGCCGGTGGAATTTCGGTGTCACGGCTGCAGCGCGTCCATCAAATTGGCTTGAAGTACTCGAACGGCTCGCGGCAGTCTTCGCACCGCCACAACGCCTTGCAGGCCGTGGACCCGAACGCCGCGAGCCGACTGGTGCGTTTCGATCCGCAGCGCGGGCAGGTCAACGACCTCGGGACGAGGCGGATGGGTTGCGGCCCATCGACTGCGAGCGTGCCCGGCGGAACGATGCCGTAGGACTTCAACCGTTGTGCTGCACCGGGATCGATCCAGTCGGTGGTCCAGGCGGGTGCGAGTTTGGTCTCGACCGTCACGCGCCCGGCCCCCGCATCGGTCAGCGCGTCGCGGATCGATTGCGCGATCACCTCCGTCGCGGGACAGCCGGAGTAGGTCGGCGTGACCACCACCGTCACGGCATCCGCCTCGGTCCGGACCTCGCGAACGATGCCCAGTTCGCAGACCGAGATCACGGGGATCTCGGGATCCGGGACGTCCCTCAGCACGCGCCATGCCTCCGCAGCGGTCAGCATGGCGTCACCACGTCGCCCCGGGATACGCACGCTGCAGATACTGCATCTCGGCGAGCAGATGCCCCATATGTTCGGTGTGCACCCCCAGCTTTCCGCGCGACAGGAACGGCGCCGATGCCGGAACCTCGAGCGTGGCTTCGGCAAGAACGGGCAACACCGCAGCCTCCCAGGCTGGCCGAAGCGACGACCACTCGATCCCGATCCTCGCGATGCGGATGGCCTCGTCCACCGGCGTCGGCAGGAACCACTCGGCGGTGTATGGCCACAATTCATCGAGCGCCTGCTGCATGCGACGCCGGGATTCGTCGGTTCCATCACCGAGGCGGACGACCCATTCGCCCGCGTGCTGGACGTGATAGCGCGTCTCCTTGACGCTCTTCGCGGCGATGGCCGCAAGGCCGGCGTCCGCGGATGACCCGAGCGCGGTCCACAATTCCCGCAGGAAAGTGCAGAACAGGAAGCTCTTCAGCACGGTGCGCCCGAAATCGCCGTTGGGCAGTTCGACCAGCGTCACGTTGCGAAACTGGCCCTCGGACCGCAGGAAGGCGAGGTGGTCCTCATCGCGTCCCGCGCCTTCGATCCCGCCCGCGTGCGTGAGCATCAGTCGCGATTGTCCAATCAGGTCGAGCGCGATGTTGGCGAGCGCGATGTCCTCTTCCAGCACGGGCGCGTGACCGCACCACTCCGACAGCCGCTGGCCGAGGATCAGCGTGCTGTCGCCGATGCGAAGGCAGTATTCGAGGTGCGGCGTCATCACATGTGGTCCACGTCTTTCGGCAGCTTGAAGAACGTCGGATGCCGGTAGATCTTGTCGGCGGCCGGATCGAACAGCTCCGGCTTCGCGTCGGGGTCGGAGGCCACGATGTCTTCGGCGCGCACTACCCAGATGCTCACGCCCTCCTGCCGGCGGGTGTAGACGTCGCGCGCGTTCTGCAATGCGAGGTGCGCGTCCGGGGCATGCAGGCTGCCGCAATGCTTGTGATCGAGGCCATTTCGGCCGCGAATGAACACTTCCCACAGCGGCCATTCCTTGCGATCCATGGTCATGTCCTCCTCAGGCCGCGGCACTTCTCGAGGACTGCTTCTCGGCGTGGGCGATTGCAGCCTCGCGCACCCAAGCACCTTCGTCTGATGCACGCACGCGAGCGGCAAGCCGTTCGCGATTGCATGGCCCATGGCCGTTCACCACGTTCCAGAATTCGTCCCAGTCGATCGCGCCGAAGTCGTGGTGCCCACGTGCCTCGTTCCACTTCAGGTCCGGGTCGGGCAGCGTGACGCCCAGCACGATCGCCTGGGGCGCCGTGGCGTCCACGAATTTCTGCCGCAGATCGTCGTTGGAGATGCGCTTGATCCCCCAGCGCATGCTGTCGCCGCTGTTCTTCGATTCGCCATCGGGCGGACCGAACATCATGAGCGACGGCCACCACCAACGGTCGACCGCGTCCTGCACCATCTCGCGCTGCGCCTGCGTGCCGCCCATCATGGTCAGCAGCAGGTCGAAGCCCTGGCGCTGATGGAAACTCTCCTCCTTGCACACACGGATCATCGCCCGCGCGTACGGTCCGTAGGAGCAGCGGCACAGCGGGATCTGGTTCATGATCGCCGCACCGTCCACCAGCCAGCCGATCACGCCGATGTCGGCCCAGGTGAGCGTCGGATAATTGAAGATCGACGAGTACTTGGCCTTGCCCGAATGCAGCGCGTCCACCAGCGCATCGCGTGACACGCCCAGCGTCTCGGCCGCGGCGTACAGATACAGGCCGTGACCGCCCTCGTCCTGCACCTTGGCGAGCAGGATCGCCTTGCGCTTCAGGGTCGGCGCTCGCGTGATCCAGTTGCCTTCGGGCAGCATGCCGACGATCTCGGAATGCGCATGCTGCGAGATCTGGCGCACGAGCGTCCTGCGATACGCTTCCGGCATCCAGTCCTTCGCCTCGATGAAGTCGCCGCGATCGATCTTCGTGTCGAACTCGGCCTGGTACTCCGGGTTCTCCACCACGGCGGGACCGCCGAGCTTCTCGCCCTTCGCGGCCGCGATGTCCATCGCCTGGGTATACATGGGGTGCCTCCTGACTACGATTTCAGCCGATTGTCGAGCACGCGCTTCGCCTTGCCGACGGTGACGCGCTCGATGGCGAACGGCGGCGTGACCTCGACCTGCGCGGTCACGCCGACCAGAGTCTTGATGCGATGCTGGAGTTCGCCGGCAAGACGCTGGCGGTTCGAATCCGCCCGATCGGCCGTCGCTTCGAGTTCCACCCGCACGGTCAGCGCGTCCAGATGCCCGTCCTTCTCCACCACCAACAGATATTGCGGGGCGAGCTGCGGCAACGCGCAGATCAGTTCCTCGATCTGCGACGGGAACACGTTCACGCCGCGGATGATCAGCATGTCGTCCGAACGGCCGGTGATCTTGCCCATGCGGCGCATGGATCGCGCGGTGGGCGAGAGCAGGCGCGTGAGATCTCGCGTGCGATAGCGGATCACGGGCAGCGCTTCCTTGGTGAGCGTGGTGAACACCAGCTCGCCCGGGCTCCCGTCGGGCAGCACCTCGCCCGTGGACGGATCGATGATCTCGGGATAGAAATGGTCCTCCCAGATCACCGGGCCGTCCTTGGTCTCGATGCATTCGTTGGCCACGCCCGGCCCCATCACTTCCGACAGGCCATAGATGTCGACCGCGTCGATGCCGGCGCGCTTCTCGATCGCCTCGCGCATGCCCTCGGTCCACGGCTCGGCGCCGAAGATGCCGATCTTGAGCGACGTCGATACCGGGTCGATGCCCTGGCGTTCCATCTCGTCGATCAGGGTCAGCATGTAGGACGGCGTGACCATGATGATGTCGGGCCGGAAATCCTGGATGAGCTGGATCTGCTTCTCGGTCTGGCCGCCGGACATGGGAATCACCGTACAACCCAGTCGCTCCGCGCCGTAGTGCGCACCGAGCCCGCCGGTGAACAGGCCGTAACCGTATGCGACGTGGACTATGTCTCCCGCGCGCCCGCCGGACGCGCGGATCGAACGAGCCACGAGGTCGGCCCAGGTATCGATGTCTCGTCGGGTGTAGCCCACCACGGTCGGCTTGCCCGTCGTCCCGCTGGAAGCATGGATGCGCACCACCTGTTCGCGTGGCACCGCGAACAGGCCGAACGGATAATTGTCGCGCAGGTCCTGTTTGCCGGTGAACGGGAATTTCGCGAGATCACCGAGCGTGCGCAGATCGTCGGGATGAACGCCGTGCGCATCGAACCTCTTCCGGTAGTGAGGCACGTTGTCGTAGGCGTGCCGGACGCTCCAGCGCAGGCGTTCGAGCTGCAGCGAGCGCAGTTCGTCGACGCTCGCCTTCTCGATGGGCTCGAGATCGCCCGGGCCTGGAGACCTGGCGGTCATGGATTCGGCACCGGGACCGTCTTGCGGTCCTTCAACCGGGCCGACCGGCCACGGAAGGTCGCGATCAACTCGCCGCGCTGATTGCGCACCGTAACGTCGTAGATGCCGGTACGCCCGGTCAACGCCACTTCCTTCGCTTCCGCAGTCAGCACGTCGCCAATCTTGGCCTGGGCAATGAAGTCCACCGCGAATCCGGCCGCCACGGTGAGTTCGTTGTAGCTGTTGCACGCGAAGGCGAAGGCCGAATCGGCCAGGAGCGAGATGAAGCCGCCGTGGCAGATCTTGAAACCATTCAGCATGTCCGGCCGCACCACCATGCTCATGGTCGAGCTGCCCGGCCCCATGCGCTCGATCCGCATGCCCAGACCGCGCGAAGCCTCGTCCTCGGCCAGCATGCCGCTGCCCACGTAGTCGGCGGTCTGCTGCGGGTCCATGGCGTCGATCGTCATCTCGTCAAGTGCCGGTGAATCGGGGCGCACGTTTCTCCATGAAGGCCGTCACGCCTTCGAGGTAGTCGGCCCCATGGCCAAGCTCGCGCTGGAAATCGCGTTCGACGTCGAGTTGCTGCGCCAGCGTGTTCGACTCCGCCGCCTGCATCGCCTGCTTGATGCGCGCGTAACCAAGGGTCGGACCGGACGCGAGCTGCAGCGCCATGGTGCGGACGGTCGCCATCAGCTCGGCATCGTCCACGCACTTCCAGATGAGGCCCCACTGCGCCGCCTGTTCGGCCGACAGCTTGTCCCCGAACAACGCGAGACCCAGCGCGCGGGGCGCGCCCAGCATGCGCGGGAGCCAATAGGTACCACCGGAATCCGGCACCAGGCCCAGCTTGCAGAACGCCTGGATGAAGTTGGCCGAACGGGCCGCGACCACCACGTCGCAGGCCAGCGCGAGATTCGCTCCGGCACCGGCCGCCACGCCGTTGACCGCCGCGATGACGGGTTTCGGCAAGGACCGCAACGCGAGCACCAGCGGCTTGTAGAACCTGTCGATGGACTCACCGAGGTCCGGGCGCTGGCCGCCCGGCGTCACCGCGCGATCGTTGAGATCCTGCCCGGCGCAGAACCCGCGCCCGGCACCGGTCAGCACCAGGGCACGAGCGGAGGGATCGTCGCGAACCCGCGTCAGGGCGTCGCGCACCTCCTGGTGCATCGCCACGGTGAAGCTGTTGAGCCGCTCCGGGCGATTCAGCGTGAGGGTGGCCACGCCTTCGGCCAGATCGAACAGGATGTGCTGATAGTCCATGCGTGGATTCAGGCTGGAAATCCGGGAAACAACGGTCACCGCGGAACGCGAACGAGATTCATTGACCGCCCGGTCGACGAACTGTAATCTCGCTGAACCCGAAAAACAACCACGCCGGGACCGAGAGGCCAACGCCATGCCCTGTTACGAAATCGATGGTCTCATCCCGGTGGTCGATCCGACCGCCTTCGTCCATCCCACGGCAGTCCTGATCGGGGATGTCATCGTGGGTCCGGGCTGTTACGTCGGGCCGCTCGCCAGCCTCCGCGGCGACTTTGGCCGCCTGGTCCTGGAATCGGGCGCGAACCTCCAGGACACCTGCGTGATGCACGGCTTTCCCGGCACCGACACGGTGGTCGAGACGCACGGCCACATCGGTCACGGTGCCGTGCTCCATGGCTGCCGGGTGCGGCGCAATGCGCTGGTGGGTATGAATGCCGTGGTGATGGACAACGCCGTGGTCGGCGAAGCCGCGATGGTGGCCGCCTGTGCATTCGTGAAGGCGGGAATGGAGGTTCCGGCTCGCTCTCTCGCGGCGGGCGTTCCTGCGAAGATCGTGCGCGAACTGACGGACCAGGAACTCGCCTGGAAGGCGGAGGGAACCGCAACGTACCAGGCCCTCACGCGCCGCTGCTTCACGACCCTGCGGGAAGTCTCCCCCCGCCTTGTTCCCGAACCCGGGCGCAAACGCATCGTCGTGGACGGCGTGGTGCCGCTGGTGGATCTGAAGAAACCCGCCGACTGATCACGAAGGTTGCGCGAACGCCTTCCGCTTCCACGAGTTCACGTACTCCGGCTGCTCGACGCCCTCGGGCAACGCGACCGTTTCGACCGGATAGCGCGTGTCGATCATCACGGCCACTTCGTCGGTTTCCTTCCGTCCTGATTTGGCGCCGATCTCGAAGGCCTTCGGATGCGGGCCGTGCGTGAAGCCGCAGGGATGCAGCGTCACCATGCCGGGATGGATGTTGTCGCGCGAGAAGAACTGCCCGCGGTGGTAGAAGATGATCTCGTCGTAGTCGTCGTTGTTGTGGAAGAACGGCACCTTCAGCGCCCCCGGATCGGATTCGATCGGACGCGGCACGAAGGTGCAGACGACGAAATTGCGTGCGACGAAGGTGGAATGTGCCGACGGCGGCAGATGGTACCGATGGCTCATGAGCGGCCGGATGTCGCGCCAGTTCAGTTTCACCGGCGTGAGGTCGCCATGCCAGCCCACCGCGTCGAGCGGGTTGAAGGGATAGGCGATGGTCGAGAGCTTGCCCCGGCGCTTGACCACCACCCGTGTGGCGATGTCACCCTGCTGCCGGCGAAAGACCTCGTCCATCCGCGGCGTATCGAGCACTGCGGGGTCGAAGATCGCGTGCGGTCCAACCAGTCCCTTCTCCGGTAGCTGGTAGGAGCCTTCCGTGCACTCGATCAGCAGCATCGAGGTGGGTTCGGTCGGTTCGATACGCCACATCGCGCCGCGCGGCAGCACGATGTAGTCGCCGTCGCGATAGGTGAAATGCCCCCAGTCGCAGAACAGGCTGCCCGCCCCTTCGTGCACGAACAACAGTTCGTCGCCGTCGGAATTGCGCACGAGATGGTCCATCGCACTCTCGCACCGCCACCAGCGTAGCTTCATGTCGCCGTTGTGCAGGAACGCCTGCGCCTCCCAGGGGCTGCTGGCCGCCGCGGGGAGCCGGTTGAGGTCATAGGCATGCGGCTGTAGGTCGCCCTCGAAGCTCTCCCACGCCGTCGGCGGATGCCGATGGTGGAAATGCGCACTCGGCCCGAAGAAGCCCTCCTTGCTCATCTCGCGTTCGAACGTGCCTGCGGGCAGATCCGCGTGCGCCTGCCGCGAAAACTCGCCGTCGCTCCGGGGTAGCTGGATCCAGCGTTTCATGATGGGGTCCTCCTGGGTTCAAAGCCCTTCGCGGGCGAGCGCGATCGCTTCGCGCAGTGCTTCGAGATCGCCGACGTGATTGGCCAGCAGCAGCACGAGCCTCGCGTTGAGCGCGGTGCTGCGGGCATCGTCGAGCCCCGCATGCGCGTCGATCAGTGCCTGGTAGAAATCGTCAGGGTTCGGGATGTTCGGACTCGTTTCAAGCCGCATGGGCAAGAACCTCCGACCGTCCCTGCATGCGGCCTAGCGCGAGTGCCACGGCCTTCGCATCCCAGCGCCGCCAGCGGGCCGCGACGTGCTGATCGGGGCGCAACAGATACAACGTGCCCGCCTTCGCGTCGTACCGCTGTGCAAATAACCCTTCCGCGTCTTCCATCATCGTTACGCCTGGCCGGTCGATCCTGCCGGCATGGGCCCCGGCAGGTACCACCACCACGATCGACGCGTCCCCCACCACAGCGGCGAGACGGTCCAGATCGTCCGCATCGGGCACGCCGAAGCGCACGGCCGCTGCTCCGCGCCCGACGTGCCCGAGGAACCAGGACATCCGCCCGTCGATCCGCACCGGCACATCGGACGCCGGTGCTCCGGGGATCAGCGCAGCACCGAAGACGTCGACATCCGGTGTGTCGAGGGATGATTCGCGATACAACGTCGGTGTCGACAATCGCCCGCTGTTCACCAGCCTTCGCGCGAACGGGTGCTTGACCGCGAGATCGAGCACGGCGTCGCGGAACACGCGGCTCATCTGACTCTTCGGCGTGATGAAGTCCGTGGAGCGCGTCGAGTTGAGGATGTTCTCGTCGGCCGCCAGGACCCGCTCGGCGTCGTAGCTGTCGAGCAGTCCGGGCGTCGCTTCACCACGCACGACAAGCGCGAGCTTCCAGCACAGATTGTCGGCATCCTGGATGCCGCTGTTCGCGCCGCGTGCGCCGAAGGGTGAGACCTGGTGCGCGGCATCGCCGGCGAAGATCACGCGGCCGTGCACGAAGCGGTCGAGCCGCCGGCACTGGAACGTGTACACGCTGACCCATTCGAGTTCGAACGGACGGTCGTCGCCGAGCATCTCGCGGATACGCGGGATGACTCTTTCCGGCTTCCGCTCTTCCTCCGGGTCCGCGTCCCATCCGAGCTGGAAATCGATGCGCCAGACGTCGTCGGCCTGACGGTGCAGCAGCACCGACTGGTTCGGATGGAACGGCGGATCGAACCAGAACCAGCGTTCCGTTGGATAGTCGCCCACCATGTGCACATCCGCTATAAGGAAGCGGTCGCGGAACACCTGCCCTTTCCACTCGAGGCCGAGGTAGTCGCGCATCGGGCTGCGTGCGCCGTCGCACGCGATCACCCAGTCGGCGCGCACGCGGTAGGTACCGTCGGGTGTCTCCACCGTGAGCGTGACACCCTCGGCGTCGGGGACAGCGCCGGCCACGCGATTCTTCCAGCGTACCTCGCCACCCACGGCTGCGAGGCGCTGGAGCATTGCTTCCTCGAGGTGGTATTGCTGGAGATTCACGAACGCCGGATGCTTGTGCCCGCCTTCGGGCAGCAGGTCGAACTGGTAGGCCAGCCGGTCGCGATGGAACACCTTGCCCACGTTCCAGCACACGCCCCGGCCCGCGACCGTGTCCGCGCAGCCCAGGCGATCGAGCACCTCCAGCGTGCGCTTCGCATAGCAGATCGCGCGCGAACCGGTGCTGACGGTGTCGTTGTCGTCCAGCACCACCGCCTCGATGCCCTGCAGGGCGAGATCGATGGCGCAGGCGATCCCGACGGGGCCGGCGCCGACGATGGCGACCGGGACGCGGAGCTCGCCACCAGCGGAGAGTTCACGCGGTGGCGCGTATGTGAAACGAGTGGGGGTGCGGTGTGCCATGGGGTGTGAAGCTTCCGGTCAGGCGCCGGGATTTGTCGCGGGAGTGCTTCGATACGGCCCCCATCCCAGCCCCCACCCCAACCCTCCCCCGGCAGAGCCGGGGGAGGGAGTCGTACACCCCTTCCCCCGTCGAAGATGGGGGAAGGTTGGGATGGGGGCCCGATACCCCTTCACTTACGCATCCCCCTCCAGTTGCACCCACATGTCCTTGTCCCGCTGCGCCGTCCAGATGCGCGGATCCCGATGGCCGGTCGCTTCGTCGTAGGCACGGCTCACGTCGAAGGGCATGCAGTGATCGAAGATGACCCAGTGGCCGAATTTCGGTTTCAGCGTGTCGTAGGTCTGCCGGTACACGTCGCGCAAGCTCTTGCCGCCGGCGGCACCCTGTTTGACCGCGTTGAACATGTCGGTCACGAACGCCCGCGTATCGGACAGCCCCTTCGCCACCTGCGCTGAGCCGAGCAGCGCATCGCCTCGCCCCGGCACCAGGCCTTCGGGTTTCAGTGCAGCAATCCGGTCCAGCGTTCCCGGCCAGTCGGTGAGATAGGCGTCGCCCGTGTACGGCGTGGCCGCGAACTCCACGAGGTCGCCGCTGAACAGCACCTTCTGCTGCGGCAGCCAGACCACCGAGTCGCCCTTGGTGTGGCCGCGACCGAGATGCATGATCCGCACTTCGAGCTTGCCCATCCACAGCGTCATCGATTCCTCGAACACGATCGTGGGCCACGTGAGACCGGGGATCGACTCGACGGCGCGGAACAGGCGCGGGAAGCGGTCGATCTCGGATTTCATGTCCGCCTCGCCACGTTCGACGATCAGGTCGTAGGTGCCGCGGCTCGCGATCACTTGCTGCGCACCGTAGGCGCTCGCGCCCAGCACGCGCACCGCGTGGTAGTGCGACATCACCACGTACTTGATCGGCTTGTCCGTCACTTCGCGGATGCGCCGGATCACGTCCTGCGCCATCACCGGCGTGGCCTGCGTGTCGATCACCATCACGCCGTCGTCGCCGATGACGATGCCCGTGTTCGGGTCGCCCTCGGCCGTATAGGCGTAGGCGCAATCGGCGAGTTTGGTGAAGCTGACCTTCTTCTCCTCCAGGTCCGCCTGCGATGCGAATTTCTTTTCCATCCGAGTCTCCTTCCGGGCGGGCTTGCGCGCCGCGTTGGTTCACATGCCGAGATAGGCTTCCCGCACCTGGGCGTTGTCGCGCAGCGCCGAACCGGCGCCCTCCAGCACGATCCGACCGGTCTCCAGGACGTAGCCATGGTCCGCGATCGCGAGCGCGGCCGCGGCATTCTGTTCCACCAGGAGCACGCTGACCCCTTCGCCGCGCAGGCGCTGGATGATCGCGAACACCTCCTCCACCAGCTTCGGCGCGAGGCCCATGCTGGGTTCGTCGAGCAGCAGCAGCTTCGGCGCGCTCATCAGGGCGCGGCCGATCGCGAGCATCTGCTGCTGGCCGCCCGAGAGCATCCCTGCCGCTTCGCCGCGCTTGTCGCGCAGGATCGGAAACAGTTCGTAGGCATGTTCGAGCCCGCGCGCAAGTTCCGCCTTGGGCCGCAGGTATCCGCCCAGACGCAGGTTGTCCTCGACGCTGAGCGGCCCGAACACCTGCCGTCCCTCCGGCACCTGGGCGAGTCCGGCCCGCACCCGTGCCTGCGTGGGCGCGCGCGTGACGTCGACGCCGCCGAATCGCACCGAGCCCTCCACGGCAGGATGCACGCCCGAGAGCGTGCGCAGCAGCGTGGTCTTGCCGGCCCCGTTGGCGCCGATGAGCGCGACGAGCGCACCTTCGGCCACCTGCAACGTGACACCGTCCAGCACACGGATGCGACCGTACTGCGCGCCGAGACCTGCGACCTCCAGCAGCGGCGCCTGGCTCGATTGCGGCAGGGCACTCAATGGATCGCCTCCGCCGCATGGCCGGCCCCGAGGTAGGCTGCGATCACGGCCGGGTTCGCACGCACTTCCTCGGCCGTGCCTTCCGCCAGCTTGCGACCGTAGTCGAGCACCAGCACGTGGTCCGACACGCCCATGACCAGCTTCATGTCGTGTTCCACCAGCACCACGGTGACGCCGCTCGCCGCGATGCTGCGGATCAGTTCGCGCATGGCGCCCTTCTCCGTCTGGTTGAGTCCGGCAGCGGGTTCGTCGAGGAACAGCAGCTTGGGTCGCAAGGCGAGCGCACGGGCGATCTCGAGCCGCTTCAACGCACCGTAAGGCAATGCGTCCGCCGGTCGCAGCGCGTAGTCCTCGACGCCGACGAAACGCATGAGTTCCATCGCCTCGTCGCGGCAGCCACTGTCGGCACGCCGCAAGCCCGGCAGGTGGAACAGCGCCGGGACCAGCCGCTGCGACAACCGCAGGTGCGCACCCACCATGACATTCTCGAGTGCGCTCATGTTCATGCACACCTGGAGATTCTGGAACGTGCGCGCCACGCCGCGCCGCGCCAGCGCATCGGGAGAGCGCCCCGACACGACCTCGCCATCGAGCAACACCGAGCCGTCGGTGGGCGTGTAGACGCCCGTGATCACGTTGAACAGCGTTGTCTTGCCGGCACCGTTGGGACCGATGACCGAATGGACATGGCCCTGGTTCACCGAATAGTCGATGCCGGCGAGCGCCTGGAGGCCGCCGAAGCGCTTGGACACTCCCTTCAGCTCAAGCATTGCGCGATCGCCGCAACAGGCTGGGAACGAGGCCTCGCGGCAGGAGGACCATGACGAGGATCAGCAGGGCTCCGAACACCACCATCTCCCAGCCCTCGAACTCGGCCAGCAGTTGCGGCAGCGTCGTGAGCAGCGCGGCGCCGAACACCGAGCCGTAGACGGAGGCCATGCCGCCGACCACCACCATGGTCACCAGTTCGATGGAATGCAGGAAGCTCGCGACCTGCGGCGTGATGAAGCCCACGTAGTGTGCAAACAGCGAACCGGCGAAACTCGCGAACACCGCCGAAATGGTGAACACGCGCGCCTTGTAGCGCGCCGTGTCGACACCGACGGAGCGCGCCGCCGCCTCCGATCCATGCAAGGCCCGCAACGCCCGGCCGATCGGCGAATCCACGAGATTCCCCGCGAGCCACGCGGCGATCCAGAGACAGGCCGCGATCAACCAATACCACTGGAACTCGCCGCTGGGTCCGTGCCCCGCGACGGTCAAACCCTCCACGGGCATGCCATCGGGGCCGCCGGTCCACGCGCTCTCGTTGGTGATGACGATGGACACGATGATGCCCAGGCCGAGCGTGGCCATCGCGAGATAGTGGCCCTTCAGCCGCAGGATCGGGCGGGCGACCAGGAAGGCGAGCGCTCCGGTGCCGATCATTCCAGCCACCATCGCCGCCAGGGGCGGCCAGCCATAACGCGAGGTAAGGATGGCGGAGGCATACGCGCCCAGCCCGAAGAAACCCGCGTGCCCGAGGCTCACCTGGCCTGCGTAGCCCATGACGAGATTCAGACCGATGACCGCGATCGCGTTGATGCCGATGCGGTTGGCCACGTCCAGCACGTAAGTGTTGGGCATGAGCCATGGCAGGACTGCGAGGAACCCTGCAAAACCGAGCAGCACCTTCCATCGCGTACTCATACCCGCCCTGCGAGCGTGGGCCCTCGCCGAGTGGCTCATACCCGCTCGGCTCCGCGTCGACCAAACAGGCCTTGCGGCAGGAAGAACAGCACGAGCAGGATCAGCACGAAGGGCACGGCGTCCTTGTAGGAGGACGAGATGTACCCCGCCGTCATCGCCTCGGCGAGCCCGAGCACGATGCCGCCGGCGACCGCACCCGCGCCGCTGCCCAGGCCGCCGAGAGTCGCGGCGACGAAGCCCTTGAGGCCCAGCATGAGGCCCGCGTCATAGGAGGTCATGGTGATCGGCGCCGACAGCGCACCCGCGATGGCACCGAGCGCACCCGAGAGCGCAAACGCCACCAGCCAGACCCGGCGCGTGTCGATGCCCACCAGTTGCGCGCCGAGCCGGTTGCAGGACGAGGCGAGCATCGCCTTGCCGAAGCGCGTGCGATTGAAGAAAGCCCAGAGCGCCGCCACCACGAGACCGGAAACACCCATCACCCAGAGGCTCTGCGGCAGCAGGCTCGCGCCGCCGAGGACGATGGGCGTGTCGCCGCTGAAGGGCTTCAACGCATGCTGGCCCTTGCCGAACACCACCTGCGCGAGGCCCTGGATCAGAATGGATGCTCCGATGGTGATGATGATGAGCGTCACCACTTCCGCGTCCCGGGCGGGTTCGATCGCGACCTTGTCGATCAGGACGCCCGCGACGATGGCGATCAGCACGGCGCCGAGGATCGCCAGCGGCAACGCGAGGCCGGCCGTGGCCAGGAACACCGACACCATGCCGCCCAGCATGATGAACTCGCCCTGGGCGAAGTTGATCACGCCGCTCGCGTTGAAGATGATGGCGAAGCCGAGCGCCGCGAGCGCGTAGATCGAGCCGCTGGTGAGGCCGGAGAAGAGGAACTGCAGGAATTCCGCCACGTGCTTCCAACGTCGCCGCGACGCGCCTCGAGCGCGCGGGCGTCTCCTCCCTTGCTCTGTAATCGCACAGGTCGGCGATTACGATTAGGTGAATGAATTGCACGAATCGTAATCTGGACCTAGGATGCGGTCAATGCTCCGATCGCCGCACCCCACGTGACCCGCGCTGCCGCCCGTACCCCGCAAGGCATTCAGTCCCTCGAGACTGGAGGCGCCCTCCTGCACGCGCTGGTCGCCCGTGGCGGACCGACGATGCTGAAGGACCTGGCCGCTGACGCCGGCATGCCGCCCGCCAAGGCGCACCGCTACCTCGTGAGCTTCGTCCGCCTCGGGCTCGTGGAACAGGACACCGTCACCGGCTGGTATGAACTCGGGGCCTTCGCGCTCCAGATGGGGCTCACGGCGCTGGCGCGTGTCGACGCGGTACGCCTGGCCGCGCCGGCGATGACCGACCTGGCGGCGCGGCTGGACACCACCATCGCCGCAGCCGTGTGGGGCAATCGCGGACCGACCATCGTCCGCTGGGAGGAATCGACGCAGGCGGTGATCGTCTATCTGCGCGCCGGCGCCGTCATGCCGCTGCTGGCTTCCGCGATCGGCCGCTGTTTCGCCGCGTGGCTGCCCGCCGCGAGAACGGCGTCGATGCTCGACGTCGAGATCGCGGCGGCAGCGCGCGCGCGGCGCCCCGGTCTGCCGGCGTCGCGGCGCGCCTTCGATGCCGTCATGGACGACACCCGGGCCCAGGGCATCGCTCGGGCCGAAGGCACGCTGCTCCCCGGCATCAGCGCGGTGGCCGTGCCGGTCTTCGATCATCGCGGCGAGATGGTACTGGCGCTCAGCGCACTGGGTTACGCCGGCGGCTTCGATGCCGGACTGCAGGGCAAGCCGGCGCGCGCGCTCAGGGCTGCCAGCCGCGAACTCTCGACCCGTCTCGGCGCGCCCGCCTGAACTCGCGGGCGATTGCCGCGGTGCAGCGAGATGCGTAACATTCCGCGCCTCGCCGTCGCCCGTCGTCCCCTCTGGAGTCCGCAGTGAACGAGCCGCTCTGGTCGCCCTCTCCCGAACGTTTCGCGCAGGCCAATCTCTCGCGTTTCGCGCGGCACGTGGAACGCGAATACGGCGTCCGAGCTGCCGACTACGATGCGCTGTACGCGTGGTCCATCCGCGAGTCCGAGAAGTTCTGGACCGCGGTCTGGGATTTCTGCGAGGTGATCGGCGACCGCGGCCAGCGGACCCTGATCGATGGCGACCGCATGCCCGGCGCGCAGTGGTTTCCCGATGCGCGCCTCAACTTCGCCGAGAACCAGTTGCGCCGGCGCGACGATGCCCCGGCGATGGTCTTTCGCGGCGAAAACAAGGTTCGCCGTACGCTCTCCTTCCGGGAAGTGCACGAATCCGTATCGCGGCTCGCCCAGGCCCTGCGTGCTCAGGGCGTGGGCCCCGGCGATCGCGTCGCCGCCATCGTCGCCAACATGCCCGAGGCCATCATCGGGCTGCTCGCCACCTCGAGCATCGGCGCCATCTGGTCCTCCTGCTCGCCCGACTTCGGCGTCCAGGGCGTGCTCGATCGCTTCGGCCAGATCGAGCCGAAGGTGCTGCTGTCCGTGGACGGCTATTTCTACGGCGGCAAGACCCACGACAATCTCGGCAAGCTCGCCGAGATCGCGGCGCGACTGCCATCGGTCGTGCGGATCGTCGTCATTCCGTATGTGACCGAGACCGGCGTGGCGCCAAGCATCGACAAGGCCCTTCCCTGGTCCGCGTTCGTGGAGCCGTTCGCGCCGGGCGAGATCGCGTTCGAGCGGCTGCCGTTCAACCATCCGCTCGCGATCCTGTATTCCTCTGGCACGACCGGCGTGCCGAAGTGCATCGTGCACGGCCAGGGCGGCACGCTGCTCCAGCACCTGAAGGAGCATCAGCTCCAGACCGATCTCAAGAGCGACGACCGCCTGTTCTACTTCACTACCTGCGGCTGGATGATGTGGAACTGGCTCGCCTCGGGCCTCGCCACGGGCGCTACGCTGCTGCTCTACGACGGGTCGCCGTTCTATCCCGGCGCCAACGCGCTGTGGGATTTCGCCGAGCAGGAGCGCATGACCGTGTTCGGCACCTCGGCGAAGTACATCGACGCACTCGCCAAGCTGCGCCTCGCGCCTTCGGAATCGCACGACCTTTCGGCACTGCGCACGATGACCTCCACCGGCAGCCCGCTGGTGGCGGAGAGCTTCGAGTACGTCTACCGCCACATCAAGTCGGACCTGCTGCTCTCCTCCATCTCCGGCGGCACCGACATCGTTTCGTGCTTCGTGCTCGGCAGTCCGTGGCTGCCGGTCTGGAGGGGCGAAATCCAGTGCCGCGGCCTCGGGCTGAAGGTCGAGGTGTTCGACGACGCCGGCGCACCGGTCGTGGGACAGAAAGGCGAGCTGGTCTGCTCCGCCACCTTCCCGGCGATGCCGGTCGCCTTCTGGAACGATCCCGACGGCGCGAAGTACCACGCGGCCTACTTCGAGCGTTTCCCCAATGTCTGGTGCCATGGCGACTACATGGAGCTCACGCCGCGCGGCACCTGCGTCATCTACGGCCGCTCCGACGCCGTGCTCAACCCGGGCGGGGTGCGCATCGGCACCGCCGAGATCTACCGCCAGGTGGAGAAGCTGGACGAAGTGGTCGAGAGCCTCGTGATCGGACAGGACTGGGACAACGACGTGCGCGTCGTGCTGTTCGTGAAGCTGCGCGATGGCCTCACGCTCGACTCGGACCTCACCAAGCGGATCAAGGAACAGATCCGCTCCAACACCACGCCGAGGCATGTGCCGGCCAAGGTCGTGCAAGTGGCCGACATTCCGCGCACCAAGAGCGGCAAGATCGTCGAACTGGCGGTGCGCAATGTCGTGCATGGCCGGCCGATCCAGAATCGAGAGGCACTGGCGAACCCCGAGGCCCTCGAGCTCTACCGCGACCTGCCGGAGCTGGCCACGAGATAAAAAAGGGGCGGCCGAGTCACCGGCCGCCCCGTGCACGCTTCGCCCGAAGCGTGTACCGCAAAGTCGTTCGCCTAGGTCTTGAAGCGGCGCACCGCCGTATCCAGTTCCTGCGCCAGCCGGTCGAGTTCCACGCTCGATTGCGCGGTGCTCTCCGCGCCCGCCGCAGTGCCCTGGGCTGAATCGCGGATGGAGTCGACGTTCGAAGCGATCTCGCCAGCGGCGGCGCTCTGTTCCTCCGCCGCGGAAGCGATCTGCCCGCTCATGGCGTTGATGCTGTCGATCGCCACGGCGATGCCGGTAAGCGTTTCCGACATGCGCTCGGCGTAGGCAGCGCTCTCGTTCGCGGCTTCGCTGCTGGAGGCCATCGCGGCGGCCACGTCGCGCACGCCGGATTGAAGTCGGGAGATCATCTGTTCGATTTCGCGGGTGGATTCCTGCGTACGCGACGCCAAGGTGCGTACCTCGTCCGCCACGACCGCGAATCCGCGCCCCTGCTCGCCCGCGCGGGCAGCTTCGATGGCGGCATTGAGCGCGAGCAGATTGGTCTGCTCCGCCACGCCCTTGATGACATCGAGCACCTTGCCGATGTCCTCGCCCGATTTCTGCAGGCGGGCGACGAGCGAACCGGCTTCGCCGGCCTGGGCGACGAGCAGACGCGCTTTGTCGCGAGTGCCATCCACCACCTGCATGCCGTCGCGCGAACTGCCCTGCGCACGCCCGGCCGCTTCCGCCGCATTGGCCGCGCCTCGCGCCACTTCGTCGACGGCGTGCCGCAACTCCGAGACGGCCTGCGCCGCCTGCTCGGTCTGGCCGCGCTGGCGCTCGATGCCACGGCTCGACTCCGAAGCCACCTTCGAGAGATCGCCGGTCGCGCTGCGCAGCCGGGTGGCGGTGCCGACCACCTGGGCCATGGTCGTAGCGAGGGCGTCCATGAACTGGTTGAAGCCGCGTGCAAAGGCGCTCTTCGCATTGGGATGCCGGAAGGTCAGGTCGACCGTACCCTCGAACATCGCCAGGTGGCGACCAATGGCGTGGATTTCCTCGGCCTGGAGCGCTTCGCGCCGGAGCTGGAGGGAGAGGTAGACCAGCATCGCGGACTCGACGATCACGTAGCCCGCGTGCACGAGGACGATATGGAACCCCGTGTTCTCGGCGAACACCCAGACCGGTGCGCCACCGCGTTGCAGGTAGTCGAAGGCCAGGTGATGGACGGCGATTACGCCGGCCGCGGCCACGATCGGCAGCCAGTCGCGGTAGTACAGCAGCACTGCCAGCAGCACGAACACACCGAAGTGCAGTTCCAGCATGCCCTGCCCCTGGTGGACATGCAGCGCCGTGAAGATCATGAAGGCAGCGCCCATCGCGCACCGGGTGATCGCGGCGCCGGGCGCCATGAACACGAGCGCCGTGGGGACCAGCGCAGCCGGAATCCCGATCAGCAACGCCGGCCACCAGGTACCGTGCCACGACGCCAACGCCAGAGCCAGCACCAGCAGGCTCCAGGTGACGGCCATCATGACGCGGTCTGCGTGGCGGTGGAGCGAAGCGAGGCTGAAGCGGTCGGTCTGAGTCATCGGAATTTCCAGTTCGAGGGTTCCTGCAATGCCGCCTGCAGGAGCCCGCTGCTGCCCACTCCCGCCGTCTGCTTGCAGAAGCAGCCCATCGCCAGGAGAGGAAGAGGAGGTGCTGCCCGGGCGTCGAGAGCGGCGGCGAGCGCGGAATCGGCTGCTCCACCACGGGACGCACCGCAGCGCGCGGCATCGGCATACGGGCCGAGATAGATCGGATGGCCGTCGGCATCGAAGACCGCCACGGCCGGCGCCGAAGGCAGGTCGCGCCAGAGACGCCCGGCATCGATGGTCGACAGGCGCGGCAGTTGTTCGAGACCCCGGATCGGCAGGGCCGATGCACCAGGGGCATCCGCGACGGCGAACACGACGCCATCGTTCCCATGCCGCTTCATCAGGGCCGCGAAATGCTCGTCGGCAGCGCCCGTACAGGGACAGGCGGGATCGCGAAGATGCACCACCGTCGCCCGGGAAACCGCACCGAGGCTGGCACCGACCGAGAGCGCTGCGGAACCGTCGAGGCTGCCCGCATCGAATATCGCGAGTCCCTCGCTGGCCGAGGCGTCCGCGCGGGCCGGCTCCAGCCCCGTGGTCTCGACCTTCCAGAACATCCAGGCGGTCGTGCCCAGCCAGGCCGCGACCAGGGCTGTCGCGACCAATCGCCGGGGCACGGTGAGCGCCTCCGTGTACGACTGGTCCATGGATCGGGCTTCCATGAAGGGCTTTAACGGCACAGCGGCCGGCTACATGAGGGTGCTCCATGCGCAATCCTCACGACGCCGTGGCCTCCGGCCGGAGCGCCGCCTATCATCCGCGAATTCACCAGTTCCGCGAGACCGACCATGCAACAGGCAACGATCCGGGTCGAAGGCATGACCTGCAATGGCTGCGCGGCCAGCGTGACGCGCGTGCTGAAGGCGCTTCCAGGTGTCGAATTCGTTGACGTTTCGCTCGAGCGGCACGAAGCGTCGGTACGTTTCGATCCCGCGCGCACCGATCTGGACGTCATGAAAAAGACGATCGAGGCCGCCGGCTACCACGCGTCCTGACGCTCGACCTGGCACGCCCTCTCGCGACCCGACGAGGGGTGGCAAGTCTGTCCGGCAGCGCATTCCGTGCCGCGAGCCGATCGCACGTTGAGGTTTCGGGTTGCGCGCAACGTTGCCGATCATGAACTTGGCATTTCGGCCGACCAGATTCAAACAAACGGGAGAATTTTTTCCCGCGATCCCCGGTTGCCGCGACCCGACAAAAACGCCTTCGGCGCCACCGTCGAACGGATGCGGTTTCGCCGCTGAAGCCCGCGCCAGGCTTCGAACCCGCCGCGATCGGCCGCGGCGACGGATCGAATGGCCCGAACCGTGCTTTTCACGGCTCCGTTCGACGGTATCGGGGGGTGCCGCAGCGTCCCGAGCCGGAATCGATTCCCCGATCCAAAACGCCTGCTCGCCGGCTACCCGATCCCGACACCCGCTTTTCCATGAACGCTCTCGAAGTCTTCCAGAAAGCGCTCCGCGAGTTGTCCGTGCGGTATTCGCGCGAACTGCCGCAGAAGCTGGCGGAGATCGAGGCCATCTGGGAGAACGCGCGCGATGGCCCCCATGGTCGCGAGGCACTGGTGGCGATGCAGCGACTGGTTCACGGACTCGACGTCTCGGCGAGCATGCTGGGCGTCCCGGTGCTGTCCGAGCCCGCGCGGCTGGTGGAACGGGCACTGACGCCAGTGCTGAAGCGCGATGGCCGGCCCACGCCGGAGGAAGTGGGCGACATCGAGGCCCTGCTGGCAGACCTGCACCGGGCAGCGGAACCGGAGGTCATCGCCACCCGCTTCGACCATGCGACCTCCAGCCATCCGCACTACGTCCGCGCGGACGAGCCGCGGCTGGTCTACCTGCTGGAAGACGACCACGAAACCGCCGCCAGCCTGACCACGCAACTCGACCGCTTCGGCTACCGGGTCCAGACCATCCCGGGCGGCGAGGCGATGGTGGATGCGATCACCCGCGACCGGCCGTACGCGGTCCTGGTGGATGTGGAGCTGGCCGCTGCCGGCTTCAGCGCCGCCCAATCCATCCTCACCCTGCGCCGTGGCAATGCGGACCAACCCCCGATCATCTTCCTCTCGGCACGCACCGATGTGACCGCGCGCCTCGAAGCGGTCCGGTCCGGCGCGGTGGCCTATTTCACCAAGCCGGTTCGGGTCGGCGAGCTGGTCGACAAGCTCGACCGCCTCGTGGCCTGGGAGGCGCCGGAGCCCTATCGAATCCTGATCGTCGACGCCGACATGGGTCGCGCGGAGTTCTGTCGCGCCGTGCTGCGCGAAGCCGGCATGGACGTGGCGACGATCGACAACCCGGACGATCTCATCTTCGGGATCAACGACTTCAACCCGGAGTTGCTGCTGATCTCGCTGACCCTGCCCGGCTGTAGCGGCGACGAGCTCGCGCAGGTGGTGCACCAGATCCCCTCGCACCTGAGCCTGCCGGTGGTGTTCCTGTCCGATCGCTGGGACCTGCAGCGCCAGATCAGCCTCATGAACCTGGGCGGTGATGCCCTGCTGCCGGTCCCGGTGGAATCCTGGCAGCTCATCTCGACGGTCATGGCGCGGGTGGAGCGCTACCGCACGCTTTCCGGCCTGATGCAGCAGGACAGCCTGACCGGACTGCTGAACCACTCGCGCCTGCAGCAGTACCTCGAGATCGAAGCGCTGCGCGCGGCGCGCCGCTTCCACCCGCTCGCCTTTGCGATGATCGACCTCGACAACTTCAAGGGCGTCAACGACGAGTATGGCCACCCGGTCGGCGACCGCGTGCTGAAGAATCTGTCGCGATTCCTGCGCCAGCAGCTGCGCAAGAGCGATATCGTCGGACGCTACGGCGGCGAGGAATTCGCCGTGATCCTGACCGATACGGACGGCCCTTCTGCGTTGGCGGTGCTGGAGAAGCTCTGCCAGGACTTCGCCAACATCGAACACGACACCGAGCGCGGTCGCTTCCGCGTGACCTTCAGCGCTGGAGTGGCGTCCATGAGCGGACTCAAGTCCTCCCGCGAACTGGTGTTCGCCGCCGACCGGGCGCTGTACGACGCGAAGAACCGGGGCCGCAATCGTGTCGTGCTCTGGACCGGCGCCGTCGAGGGCGCCGGCTGAAGTCCAGGCGGCGCGACGTCAGAAGAACGCCATGGTCCGGATCTCGATGCTCGAGCGCATCAGCGCATCAGGCGGCGTGTTCGGATCCACGAAGGCACTGTGCCCCATGAAGCGCGCCCGGCCGTCGGTCTCCGAATCGTAGGTCTTCAGCAGCAGGGCCTGGCTCGGCTCCATCAACGGGAAGTACCACCAGCGGTGCGCCTGCGAATGGCGCATGACGAAGATCTCGCCGGTCCGGTCGCGGTAGCGCAGGATCATCTTGATCAGGTCTTCCTGGTCGGTGGAGCTGACGTCGCACACCCCGAGCGGCATTTCTTCCACGCGGTTGCGCAGCGGCAGCCAGAAGTTGTAGAAGGCGACCCGGCGGTTGAGCAGCTGGTCGGCCTCGTCGGGGAGGATCTGCCGCACGCGCAGCGGACCGGACAGCGGCGTGAAGTCGCAGTGCACCAGCAGCACCGGGGCGCGCTGCGTGGTCGAGTCTTCCGCGGTCTGCTTCTCCTGGTTCACCTTGGACCGGATGGTGTGATCGAACACGTGCACGCGCCGTGCACCGACGTGCTGCCGCAGGAACTCCGTGACCTTGGGGTAGATCTCCGTTTCGATCGCCGCGTTGTCCTCCCAGCGGTCGAACTTGTGGGAGAACGGCTGCAGCTCGAAGCCCTCGCGGTCGAGCGAGAACGCGCCGACACGCGACCAGCCGTCGAAGATCGACATCTCGTGCGGATCGTTGCCGGGCTGGCTCGGCGTGACCGGCTCCTCCGGCTCGTAGAAGTAGATCTCGGGAATCGCGCCGTCGTCGCGGGTGTAGTTGAAATTCGATCGTACGAAGGGCTCTCGTTTCATGTTTGCTCTTTCTTGCTAAGGAATCAGGCCTCGCCGGGCCTGCCATCAACCCGAGGCCGATGGCCTGTCGGGGGGGCTGTCATGTCAGTGCCGCCGGGCCGCCCCAAGGCACTGACGCGCCCCCTCGGGGGGCAGCGAACGCAGTGAGCGTGGGGGCAGCTTCATCCTAGCCTCGCTCAAGCCCGTCGGAGGCCATGTATCCGCCGTCCACCGGGATGCAGACGCCGGTCACGTGGTCGGAGGCGCGCGAGGCCAGGTACAGGCAGGTGCCCACCAGGTCGTCGGTCTCGCCCAGCCGCCCGCTCGGCGTGCGGCGCTTCAGCGTCTGCTCGAAGGGCGTGCCGCTCAGTTCGGCGGTCATCTCGGTGAAATAGTAGCCGGGCGCGATCGCATTGACCTGGATGCCGTGCTCGGCCAGTTCCACGGCGTTGACGCGCGTGAGCGCGATCAATCCGGTCTTCGACACCGTATAGGGTACTTGCAGCCCCTTGCTCGGTGCGACCAGGCCGTAGACCGAGGCGATGTTGATGATCTTGCCGCCCCCGCCGGACTTCATGGCTCGGGCAGCGTGCTTGGTGCACAGGAACGGGCCGGTCAGGTTGACATTCATCACCCGATTCCAGTCGGCGAGCGCCAGGTCCATCACGGACTTGCGGTTCACCGTGCCCGCGTTGTTGACCAGGATGTCGAGGCGGCCGAAGCGCTCGACGACACCGGCGACCGTGCGTTCGACCGAAGCCTCGTCGCCGACGTCCAGCTCGAAGCCGGCGGCCCCGGACCCGAGTTCGGCCACCACGGCCGCGTTCCGGTCCGCCCGTCGCGCGCCGATCGCCACCTGGGCCCCGGCCTGGCGCAGCGCCAGGGCGAGCGCGCGCCCGATGCCGGCGTTGCCACCGGTCACCAATGCCACGCGCCCTTCGAGCGAGAACAGCCCGTCGGCCACGGGTGCTGGCACTTCAGGCCGCGGCACGAGTCAGCGTAAACCCCGGTCCGACGTAGGTCCGATCCCAGGCGGGCAGCTTTTCCACCCGATCGATCATCCAGCGGCGCAGGTTGGGATGGTCGTCCAGAGGCAGCTTCTGCAGCCCGTGCAGGTGCATCGGCGCCGCGAGCGCGATGTCCGCGATTGTCGGGGTCGCCCCGGCAATCCAGGGGCTCTGGGCCAGGCGATCGTCGAGAATGCCGGCGAGCTGATGGAACCTCGCGTCCTGGGCCTCGAGGACGGCGGGGTCCGGCTCGGCGCTCAGCAACGGCTTCACGCAGTGCTCCACGAGATAGACGTAGCAGCTCGGGAACCAGCTCGACGACTCCCACAACAGCCATCGATTGATGTCCGCGCGGGTCTTCAGGTCGGTCGGGTAGTAGGCCGACTTGCCGAACTTGTCCGCGGCGTACTGCAGGATCGCGTTCGACTCCCACAGCACGAAGTCGCCATCCACGAGGCACGGCAGCGCCGCGTTCGGATTCAGCGCCGTGTAGGCCGGCGACTTCTGTTCGGCCTTGAAGTAGTCCGTGTGGACACGCTCGTAGTTCACGCCGAGCAGGTCGAAACCGGCGATGACTTTCCGGCAGTTCACGGTGATGGGGTCCGCGTACAGTTTCATGATGTCTCCTCCCAGGGGGTTTTTTTGTGACGTTACTGCCGGGACGGACACGCACGAAAAGCCCCGGCGTACGCCGTTCAAAGTCTACGGATTGACCCCCGCAGGCGCATCTGCTGGAATGCGAACGCATTGTTTCCGGTACGTACACAATGGCGATCTCCACGGACATGCTGGAAGCCTTCGTCAAGGTGGCGAACCACCTCAGCGTCAGTGCGGCCGCCGCGGACCTGGGCATCGGCAAGGGCGTGGTGAGCAAGCGCGTCGCCCAGCTCGAACGGGCGGTCAAGGCGACGCTGTTCAGCCGCAGCACCCGGAAAGTGGCGCTCACCCCGGCCGGCGAGATCTACCTCGATTTCGCCCGCAGCGCCCTGGGGGCGGTCCGGTCGGCCGACGAGCAGCTGCTGTCCTTGTGCTCGAACCTGTCCGGACGCATCCGCCTCACGGCGCCCGTATCGTGGGGCCAGCGCGTGCTCGCCAAGCTGCTGCCGGAGTTCCTCGCGGCCCATCCGGCCATCGAGATCGAGCTCCTGCTCGAAGACCGGATCATGGACATCGCCTACGAAGGGGTGGACATCGCGCTGCGCTTCACCTCCTCCCATGCCCACAACCTGGTGTCGGTGCCGGTCGCGCAGATCGAGTGGGTGGTGTGCGCGGCGCCCGCCTACCTGGCCGCCATGGGCACGCCGCAGGCGCCGCACGAACTCGCGGAGCGCCCCTGCATGTGCTACTGGCGCGAGATGTCGGACGAGGCCTGGAATCTCGCCTCGGGCGATCGATCGGTCAGCGTCCGGGTGCGCAGCCGCTTCCGGGCGAACAATCCGGAAGCCGTGGCCGATGCCGCGCTCGCCGGGCTGGGCATCGCGTTGCTGCCCCGCTACGTGTGCGAAGCCGATCTGGCCGCCGGACGCCTCACGCCCGTCCTCGCGGACTGGACGCCCGTCACGAAGTTCGGCAACCAGATCACTGCCGTCGCCGCGCCCGACCGGATGCGGTTCACTCGCAACCAGTCCTTCCTGGACTACCTGCGCAATCGCCTGGGGTAGTCCCTCAGAAGAAATTCCACCAGGGTTTGGTGGTCTTCAGCTCGGCAAGCCGCTTGGTGTCGGGGAAATTCAGCATCAGCAGCCGCTCCGCGTCCTTCTGCAGGTCGGTGAGTCCCATCGCCCGATAGGCCTTGACCAGCACGACGAACGCCCGCTCCAGCGACGGCGTCTGGGGATAGTTCGTGATCGCGGTCTGCGCGCGATTGACTGCGGCCACGTACGCGCGGCGCCGGAGGTAGTACTCCGCCACCTTCACCTCGTAGGACGCCAGCGCATTGACGAGGTACTGCATGCGCTTGATGGCATCGGGCGTGTACCGGCTCTCCGGGTAGCGGGTCACCAGCTTCGCGAGCGAATCGAACGACTCCTGCATGGCGGCCGGATCGCGCTCGGTCATGTCCTGGTTCGAGAATTTCGCGATCAGGCCGAGATCCTCGTTGAAGGTGACCAGGCCCTTCAGGTAGTAGGCGTAGTCGACGTTCGGATGGTTCGGGTAGAGCTTGATGAACCGATCGCAGGCGGCGATGGCCGAGGCCTTCTCGCGCTCCTTGAAGTACGCGTATGCCACCTCGAGCTGCGCCTGTTGTGCGTAGCGGCCGTAGGGGAAGCGCGACTCCAGCTTCTCGTAGTAGCCGATGGACTTCTTGTAGTTGCCGGCGTTGAGCTCGCCCTTCGCCTCGATGTAGAGCTTGTCCACCGACCAGTTCCGGGTTTCGTCCTTGGACGGACCGGACTTGCAGCCTCCGAGCGCTGCGAACAGGAGAACCACGAGGATTGCCGCTAGACTTCTTGTCATGTCGATCGCCGAAAAAGAGCGGGCGGATTATAGCCCAGGCCCCTCGCGAGACCCGCTCACCGTCGTGATTCCCGCCGAACTCGCGGGCGTTCGGCTCGACCAGGCCCTGTCGAAACTCTTCCCCAGCTACTCACGCACACGCTTGCAGGCCTGGATCGAGGCCGGCCAGGTCACGCTCGACGGGGCGCCGGCCGAGCCGAGGCGCAAGGTCTGGGGCGGCGAAAACGTGGTGCTCGTGCCCGAACCCACCGAGGCCGAGACGAGTTTCGCACCCGAGTCCATCGCGCTGGACGTCGTTTATGAAGACGACGCGCTGCTGGTGGTCGACAAGCCGCCGGGCCTGGTCGTGCATCCCGGCAGCGGCAACTGGAGCGGGACGATGCTGAACGCCCTCCTCGCCCACGCGCCCGCCGTCTCGCAGTTACCGCGCGCCGGCATCGTGCATCGCCTCGACAAGGAAACGAGCGGTCTGCTGGTGGTGGCCAAGACGCTCGAAGCGCAGACCGCGCTCGTGCGCCAGTTGCAAGCGCGCACCGTGTCGCGACGCTATCTTGCGGTCGTGATCGGCGCCACTCGGGAATCGGGCGTCGTCGAGGCTCCCATCGGCCGCCACCCCACCCAGCGCACGCGCATGGCCACTGTCGCCTCCGGCAAGCCGGCCGTGACGCACTACGAAGTCCGGCGCCGCGGCGAGGGCTGGACGCTGCTCGAGTGCCGCCTCGAGACCGGCCGCACGCATCAGATCCGCGTCCACATGGATGCGATCGGGCATCCCCTGCTCGGCGATCCGGTCTACGGTCCGCGCCGCCTGCCGGCAGCGCTCGCGACCCGCATCGGCGACTTCTCGCGCCAGGCCCTGCACGCGTGGCGGCTCGGCCTGGTGCATCCGGTCACGGGTGCGGCCATGTCATGGGAAGCACCGCCGCCGGCAGATTTCCAGGCGCTACTCGCCCGGTTGGAAGAAAGCTAGTGGCGAAGCCCCATGACTGGATCGTGCCCGACTGGCCGGTGTCAGCGCGCGTCCACGCACTGGTGACCACCCGCAACGGTGGCGTCAGCACGGGTCCCTACGCCAGCCTGAACCTCGGCATCGCTGTGGGCGACGCGCCCGAGGCCGTTGCCTCCAACCGTGCTCGCCTGCGCGAGCACTTGCCGGCCGAGCCGCGCTGGTTGAAACAGGTGCATGGCTCCCACGTGGTTCGCGCCGAATCCGTCTCGTCGCCGGTCGAGGCCGATGCGAGCATCACCCGCACACCGAATGTCGTCTGCGTCATCCAGATGGCCGACTGCATGCCGGTGTTGTTCGCTGCGCGCGATGGCTCCGTGGTGGGCGCGGCGCATGCGGGCTGGCGAGGACTGGCGGGCGGCGTGGTGGAGCAGGCCATCGAGGCGATGGCGGTGGCACCACGCGACCTCGTCGCCTGGCTCGGCCCCGCGATCGGACCGGAAGCCTTCGAGGTCGGCGAGGACGTGCGTTCGGCCTTCCTTGCCGACGATGCCGCGGCCGCGGATGCCTTTCGTCCCCTGCGAGAGGGTAAATGGCTCGCGGACCTGTTCGTGCTCGCGCGCTTGTGCCTTGCTCGGGCCGGTGTAACCGAAGTCCACGGCGGCGGGTTGTGCACCGTGTCCGATCCCGCACGATTCTTCTCCCATCGCCGCGACCGGGTCAGCGGTCGCATGGCAGCACTGATCTGGCTGGAGCCGTAGGGTTCGCGCGACCCAAACGCTATACTGTTGCGTTTCCATCGGTGCTGAGTGCCTTGCAGACCCTCGTCTGGATCGTCTTCGCGTGCGTGGCCGGCGGGCTGTTGTCCGTGCTGCTCGCAGCGCTCCTGTCGCTCGGTGCAACCGCGGCCCGCGTTCCGCTGCTGGTGAGTTTCGCCGTCGGTGCGCTGCTCGGCGCAGTGTTTCTCGAGATCCTTCCCTATGCGTTCGAGCGCGCTTCGAGCGTCCAGGCGGTTACGGCCACCGTGCTGGGAGGCATCCTCGCGTTCTTCGTGCTCGAGAAGCTCGTGCTCTGGCGCCACTGCCACGTGGAGGACTGCGAGGCGCACGATCCGCCCGGCGCGGCGCATGACCACGGCCGCAGCGGGGCGCTGATCCTCATCGGGGATACGTTCCACAATTTCGTGGATGGCATCCTGATCGCCGCTGCCTTCCTGGCGGATTTTCAGCTCGGACTCGTCGCGGCCATCGCGATCGTCACCCACGAGATTCCGCAGGAATTGTCCAACTTCGTGATCCTGTTGCACTCGGGCTATTCCCGGCGCAAGGCGCTGGCCTTCAACCTCCTGACCGGGCTCGCAATGGTGGTGGGCGGCCTGATCGGCTATTTCGCGCTGACGCCGCTCGTTCACCTGGTGCCATCGCTGGTGGCAGTGGCGGCGGCGAGCATGCTCTACGTGGCGGTCGCCGACCTGATTCCGGGATTGCATCGCCGCGCCGAGTTGAGTTCCACGCTGCAGCAGTCGCTTCTCATCGGCCTGGGCGTCGGCTCGATCTGGTTCGTCGGGCACCTCGCCGGTCACTGATCCTCTGCTTCGCCACGTCGGCGCTCCGCTGCCTTGCGGCGCCGTGGTCCGCCGAAAAGCCACAGCAGCAGCGCGAGCGGCAGGAAGCCGTAGACCGTGAACGTCATCACGCCGGCCACGAGATTGGGCTCGGTGGCCGCCATGAGCACCGTGACATAGAGCCACGCGATCGCGACGATGTACATGCTTGACCGGTTCCGTACGGCGACAACAGAATGCGGCTCGATCGCAACACCCGTCGATGCCCGCGCCTTCCGAAACCGCATTGTCCCTGCAGCAGTTCCTCGACGCCAATGCCGAGGCGATGCGGGCGCTCGTCCAGCCCGCGTCCGATGCGATGGCCGACGGCTCGACATTCGCGCAGGCATGGATCCGCACGCTGCAGCATTCCCCCGAGCGACTCGCCGCGCTGCAAAGGGAATTCTACGAAGGCCAGGCCAGGCTCTGGAAACAGGCGCTGGATGAGACGCCGGATGCGTCGTCCGCCGACGCATCGCCGCGCCCGGAATTGCCTTTCTTCGCACTGCTCGCGGACCAGCACCGGCTGATGACACGCTGGGCTCAACAGTTGCCCGAGGCCCTCGATCTCGATCCCGCAGCGCGCCGGCGCCTCGCCTTCTCCCTCCGACAGTGGGCCGAGGCGTCCGCGCCCGCGAATTTCCTCGCGTCCAATCCCGGCGCCATCCGTGCCGCCGTCGAAAGTGGCGGAACCACGTTGCAGCGCGGACTGGCCAACCTCCAGGCCGACCTGGCGCAGGGCCGCATCTCCATGAGCGACGCGGAAGCCTTCGAGGTAGGACGCAACCTCGCCGTTACACCCGGCGCCGTCGTCCACGAAACGCCGATCATGCAGTTGATCCAGTACACGCCGGTCACGGCGAAAGTCGCCGTGCGCCCGCTGCTGATCGTGCCGCCGTTCATCAACAAGTACTACATCCTCGACCTGCGCCCGGAGAATTCCTTCGTCCGTTTCGCACTCGAACAGGGCCAGCAGGTATTCATGGCGTCATGGCGCAACATCCCGCCGGAGTTGGGCAGCGCCACGTGGGACGACTATCTGGAGCAAGGCGTGTTCGCGGCGCTGAAGGCGACACTCGACATCGCCCACACCCGCGACGCCAGCGTGCTCGGCTTCTGCGTGGGCGGCACCCTCACCGCCTGCGCCGCGGCGATCGAAGCGGCGCGGGGCGGCAAACGTTTCGCCAACCTCACGCTGCTCGCGACGCTGCTCGACTTCTCGGATCCCGGCGAGATATCGGTGTTCGTGGACGAGACGACCGTCGCCCGGCGCGAACATGAATTTGCCGACGGCGGCGTGATGCCGGGTGCGCAACTCGCCTCCGCCTTCGCCAGCCTGCGCGCCCGCGACCTGATCTGGCACTTCGTCGAACACAATTACCTGCTCGGCGAGACGCCGCGGGCCTTCGACCTGCTGCACTGGAACAGCGACAGCGCGAACCTGCCCGGCCGCCTTTACGCCTGGTACCTGCGCAATCTGTATCTGGAGGATCGGCTCAAGGTGCCGGACACGCTGCGCCTGTGCGGCGAGAACATCGATCTCGGTCGCATCGCGATCCCGAGCTACGTCCTGGCCGCGAAGGACGACCACATCGTGCCCTGGCACTCGGCCTATCGCAGTGCCCGGCTGCTGTCCGGCGAACGGCGTTTCACCCTGACCGAGAGCGGACACGTGGCGGGCGTCGTCAATCCCGCACGGCTCGACCGGCGGGGCTGGTGGGAGAATGCTTCGCTTTCGGAGGCGCCCGAACGCTGGTTCGACGAGGCCCAACACCATCGCGGCAGTTGGTGGCACGATTGGGCCGCGTGGATCGGTGCCCGGTCCGGACGAACGGTTCACGCGCCCGTCGGCCTCGGAAACCCCGGACACCCGGTGATCGAAGCTGCGCCGGGTCGCTACGTGAAGGAAGCACCGCCCGCGGCACCGAAACCCGGGTGAAAACGACAGGCAGCACCACAAAACAAACGTGAATCTGGGAGGAGAAGAACATGCAAAAGCGAGTCGTGATGGTCACCGGCGGGATGGGCGGCCTCGGTGAATCGATCTGCACGAAGATGGCCGATGAGGGCTATCGCGTGGTGGTGACCTATTCGCCTTCCAACAAGACCTCCGGCGAATGGCTCGCCGCGATGAAGTCGCGCGGCTACGCCTTCCACGCGGTGCCCTGCGACGTGGGCGACTACGATTCCTGTGCTGCTGCCAACGCGCAGGTGGAGAAAGAGGTCGGCCCCATCGACGTGCTGGTCAACAACGCCGGCATCACCAAGGACATGACGTTCAAGAAGATGGGCAAGGCGGACTGGGACGCGGTCATCCGGACCAACCTCGACAGCTGCTTCAACATGACCAAGCAGGTCATGGACGGCATGGTCGAGCGCAACTGGGGGCGGGTCATCAACGTCTCGTCGGTCAACGGCCAGAAAGGCGCGTTCGGTCAGACCAACTATTCCGCGGCAAAGGCGGGGATGCACGGCTTCACCAAGGCCCTTGCGCTCGAAGTCGCGAAGAAGGGCGTGACCGTCAACACCATCTCGCCCGGCTACATCGGCACGAAGATGGTGACGGCCATTCCGCAGGATATCCTCGACTCGAAGATCGTCCCGCAGATTCCGCTCGGGCGCCTGGGCAAGCCCGAGGAAGTGGCCGGCCTCATCATCTATCTCGCCTCGGACGAGGCTGCGTTCGTGACGGGTGCGAACATCTCCATCAACGGCGGGCAGCACATGCAGTGATGGCAGGTGTCGCGAAGCGAAAGTACAAAAAAAAACCCCGGTAGTTGCCTACCGGGGTTGAACCCTTATCTTTCGATAAAGGGGGAGGAGACTTCAGCTCGCGCGCTTGCGCAATGGCACCGGGATCACTTCGGCGCCCACGGAGGCAGCCTTCAGGCTGGCTCCTGCAAATTCGGTTACCTGCTGCATCATCTGATTCACGGCGTCCATCGCCGTGGTGGCGGACTTCACCGCCAGTTTCATTCCCGCCAGGAGGTTGTCACCACCCGGTACCGGCAGATGCAAGACCGCTTTTTCTGCCGTTTCGATAACTTCCCGCTGCAACACCGCACTGTTCTCGTCCAGGGCCTTGGTCACATGACGCTGCGCTTCCTGGGCGATCGAAACGTAATTCCGTGAATAGCCGGAAAGTTTTTCGATACCTTCCTTCGACCATGCCGACATCATCTCGGCCGCTTCTTCCACGCTCGTCACGCCCATCCACTTGCGGGCCTGACCGACCGATTCCTGGAACAGGGTCTTGGCGGTTTCCAGCTGCAAACGCACCGTTTGGTCACCCGCCACCGCCGCAGCCTCGGTCGCCGCCAACGCCAGCCCGAGGCTGGAATTGTTCACTGCGGCAAAAAATCCCTGACCGATCTGCATTTATAATCCCTTGCTTCCTTGGGGACTTTTCCCCTCATCAACCATCCGACTCGGATGCGTTGATGCAATGCACAAGGCCGATGGTAGGGACCTGAAAACGGGCTGTCAACAATTATTTTGCGCGCCGCACCATTCTTCCGTTACAGTTATTTATCAACGGTTTGAATACCGTTGCCGACGGAGGATCGGCGGGATTCCCAGTTGACCGCCCCGTTCAAAACATACAGACCAAAGAGGCCCCACCCCATGGCAGAGGAACTTCGCCTCATCAAGAAATATCCGAACCGCCGTCTGTACGACACGGCGACGAGCAGCTACATCACGCTCGCGGACGTGAAGGCGCTGGTGCTGGAGCAGGTGCTGTTCAAGGTCGTCGATGCCAAGACCAACGAAGACCTGACCCGAAGCATCCTGCTGCAGATCATCCTGGAAGAGGAATCAGCCGGTGCGCCGATGTTCTCCTCGGACATGCTGTCCCAGATCATCCGGTTCTATGGCAACGCCATGCAGGGGATGATGGGCAGCTACCTGGAGAAGAACATCCAGACCTTCATGGAGATCCAGCGCAAGCTGCAGGAACAGTCGCTCGCCAAATTCGGCGACAGCCCCATGGGCGGCGCGGACGCGTGGAGCCAGTTCATCAAGATGCAGGGGCCGGCGATCCAGGGGCTGATGGGCAGCTACCTGGAACAGAGTGCGAGCACCTTCGTCGAGATGCAGCAGCAGCTCCAGAAGCAGGCGCGCAACATGTTCTCGGGATTCCCGTTCGCGCCCTTCACCGGAGCGGCCGCGGAGCCGGAAACCGAACCCTCGGGCTCGGGCAGCAAGAAGTCCTGACCACACTCCCGGCGGTCTCCTCCCCATGACGACTCGCGCCCGCGCACGGCCTGCGCCCGCGCCCAAGGTCGGTTTCGTCTCGCTCGGCTGCCCGAAGGCGCTGGTCGATTCGGAACACATCCTCACGCGCCTGCGCGCGGAGGGTTACGACATCTCCCCCACCTACGCCGACGCCGACCTGGTGGTGGTGAACACCTGTGGATTCATCGACTCGGCCGTCGACGAATCGCTCGAGGCCATCGGCGAGGCGCTGCACGAGAACGGCAAGGTCATCGTCACCGGCTGTCTCGGCGCCAAGGGCTCGGTGGTGAAGGACGCGCACCCGTCCGTCCTCGCCGTCACCGGCCCGCACGCGACTGAGGAAGTGATGGACGTCGTCCATCTGCACCTGCCCAAGCCGCACGATCCGTTCACCGACCTCGTGCCGCCGCAGGGCATCAAGCTCACGCCGAAGCATTTTGCCTATCTCAAGATCTCCGAAGGCTGCAACCACCGCTGCACCTTCTGCATCATCCCGTCCATGCGCGGCGACCTGGTGAGCCGACCAGTGGGTGAAGTGCTGCAGGAAGCCGAACACCTCGTCCAGGCGGGTGTGAAGGAGATCCTCGTCATTTCCCAGGACACCAGCGCCTACGGTGTCGACGTGAAGTACCGCACCGGCTTCTGGAAAGGCCGCCCGGTGAAGACCCGCATGACCGAGATGGTGCGCGCCATGAGCGAGCTCGGCGTCTGGGTCCGTCTGCACTATGTATATCCGTATCCGCACGTGGACGAAGTCGTCCCGCTGATGGCCGAGGGCAAGCTCCTGCCCTACCTTGACGTGCCGTTCCAGCACGCGAGCCCGCGCATCCTCAAGCTGATGAAGCGCCCGGCGAGCGCCGAGAACAATCTCGCCCGCATCCGCGCCTGGCGCGAGATCTGCCCCGACATCACCATCCGCTCCACCTTCATCGCCGGCTTTCCCGGTGAGACCGAAGCGGAATTCGAGGAACTCCTCGCCTTCCTCGAAGAAGCACAGCTCGACCGCGTCGGCTGTTTCGCCTACTCGCCGGTCGAAGGCGCCGTGGCCAACGACCTGCCCGACGCCGTGCCTGAAGAAGTGCGCCAGGACCGTCGCGCGCGTTTCATGCAGACGCAGGAGAAGATTTCCACGCGCCGTCTCGCTGCCAAAGTGGGCAAGGAAATGAACGTGCTCGTCGATTCCGTCGACGGCAATCGGGCCAAGGCCCGCAGTGCCGCCGATGCGCCCGAGATCGACGGCATCGTCTACGTGGACGGCGCGCGCTGGCTCAAGGCCGGACAGTTCGCGAAGGTGCGCGTCACAAAGTCGGACGAACACGACCTGTTCGCGGAAGTCGTCTCCGACTAGATCCGATGTGGGAGCGCCTGAAACAGTGGGCGAAGGCGCTGCGCAAGGATGTCCTGACCCTCTGGTTCGCGGGACGTCATCCGGAAACACCGCTCGCCGCGAAACTGCTCGCGCTCGCCCTCGCGGCCTACGCCTTCAGTCCGATCGACCTCATTCCGGATTTCATCCCGGTGCTGGGGTATCTGGATGAAGTGATCCTGCTGCCGATCGGGATCTACTTCTGTTTGAGGATGATTCCCGGCCCCGTGCTCGAGGAATGTCGCGCGAAAGCGGATGCGTGGATCGAGGCGAGGCGGGAGAAGCCGAAGAGCTGGATCGCGGCGGGGGTGATTGCCGGGTTGTGGGGGCTCGGGGCTTGGGGGTTGTGGGTGGTGTTTGCTGGGGATTGAGCGTTTCGCTTCCGACTGCCCCCACCCTAGCCCTCCCCCACGCGCTGCGCGTGCAAGGGAGGGGACGCACACTACATTCCCTCCCCCAGCTCGTCTGGGGGAGGGTCAGGGAGGGGGCGCGACAGCGGGCGAAGGCTGGGCTGGCGGCACGGAAACCTGCGCCCCCTCCATCTCGAAAAACGCCTCCACCTCCCGCACATCCCGCGTCCGCCGCATCGCCGGCAGGCTCTGCCACACCCGCTTCCCATACGACTTCGTGATGATCCGCGGATCGCAGATCATCAGCACCCCGCGATCGGTCTCGTCGCGAATCAGCCGGCCGGAGCCCTGCTTGAGCAAGATCACCGCCTGCGGCAACTGGTGATCCATGAAGGCGTTGCCGCCCTCCATATTGATGCGCTCGATGCGCGCCGTGAGCACCGGATCGTCCGGTGGCGTGAACGGCAGCCGATCGATCATCACCAGCGACAACGTCGGACCGCGCACATCCACGCCTTCCCAGAACGACTGGCTGCCCACCAACACGGCATTGCCCAGCCGCCGGAAACGCTCCAGCAATTCCGTGCGCGACCCCTCGCCTTGCAGCAGCACCGGGAAATCCAGCCCGCGCCGCTTCAACCCCTCCTCGATCCGCTCCCGCGCCTCGCGCATCGCCCGCAGGCTCGTGAACAGGCAGAACGCCCGGCCGCCGCTCGCCGCGATCGCCGGCAACACCGCCGCCACCACCGATTGCGTGTAGGTAGGATCGTTCGGATCGGGCAACCCTTCCGGTACGTACAACAACGCCTGGTTGGGATAGTCGAACGGGCTGTCCCAACTGCGCATCGTCGCGTGCTCCAGACCCAGTTGCCGTGCGTAGTGCGAGAAATCGCCCTTCACCGACAGCGTCGCCGAGGTGAAGATCCAGGCGCGTGCGGCGCCGCTTAACTGCCGCGCGAAGATGTCGCCCACCGACAAGGGTGTGGCATGCAATTGCAGCGAATTGGCGAACACCTCGATCCACCGCACGTAGTCCGGATCGGGTTCGGAATGCCAGCGTTTGAGCCGCGCGAGCTGGTCGCAACTGCGCTCCCAGCAGCGATTCAGCCCTTCGCTGCGATCGGCCTGGAATTCGAGCAACCCGCTCAGCGCCTCGAGCTTCTCCGCCGCCGCATCGAGCGCCTGCACGAAATCCTTCCTCGATAGCGCCGCCTGAGCCGGCGCCCTGCCCGCTTCGCCTTCCCACGCGAGCCGCAGATCCTTCGCTGCCTTTTCCAGCGCCTGGGCAGATTCGGGCAACGCGGCGAAATCCTTCGCCGCCGCCGCCCCTTCCAGCTTCGTATCGCGCGCGAGCTCGATCAGTTGCGTGGTGGAAGTCGTCTCCCCGAAGAACAGGCTCGCCGTCTCGGGCAACTGGTGCGCTTCGTCCAGGATCACCGTGTTGCAGGCCGGCAGTAGCTCCGACACGCCCTCGTCGCGCAACACCACATCCGCGAAGAACAGATGGTGGTTGACCACCACCACGTCGGCTTCGAGCGCGTTCTTGCGCGCCTTCATCACGAAGCAGTCCTTGAACTGCGGGCAATCGCTGCCCAGGCAGTTCTCGCGCGTGGAAGTGACCTGTGACCAGATCGAGGCATCCTCCGGTACGTCGCCCAGCCCGCTCTTGTCGCCGCTGATGCTGGTGCGGGCGTAGCTTGCGATCAAGCCGAGATAACCCACATCCGCACGGGTGGCGAATCGGCCTTCCTGCTTGGCCTGCTCCAGGTGATAGAGGCACACGTAGTTCGCGCGCCCCTTAAGCAGCGCCACCGTCACCGGTGCCTGCAACGCCTTGCGCACCACCGGTATGTCGCGGTCGAAGAGCTGATCCTGCAGTGTCTTCGTGCCGGTGGACACGATAACCTTGCCGCCCGACAGCAGCGCCGGCACCAGGTAGGCGAACGTCTTGCCGGTGCCCGTGCCCGCCTCCGCGATCAGCACGCCGTTGCCCTGGATCGTTTCGGCGATCGTCCGCGCCATCTCGATCTGCTGCGGACGGGTCTTGTACGCGGGGATGCTCCGGGCCAGCGGGCCCTCGGCGGAAAAGACTTCGTCGAGATCGTTCATGCGCAGCCGGATTGTATCGCCCTGCCCGTCCGCGCCGTCGGTCAGGCGCGCGAATCTTCGAGCACCGACTGCACTTTCATCCACCGAGCCGATCGAGCGGGCTCGCCACGCCACGACCTCCGCGGTTCAGGACATGGGTGTAGATCATGGTGGTGGAAACGTCCTCGTGCCCGAGAAGTTCCTGCACCGTGCGGATGTCGTGTCCGCTTTCCAGCAGGTGCGTCGCGAATGAATGACGCAACGTGTGGGGTGTCGCCGGCTTGTTGACCCCCGCCTCATGCAGAGCCGCCCGCAACGCGCGCTGAATCGCCTTTTCATCGGCATGGTGCCGTCGCGTCGCATCGCTGCGAGGATCCTTCGACAGGCGCGCCGACGGAAAAACGTATTGCCACCCCCACTCCCGTCCGGCGTTCGGATACTTCCGCGCCAGCGCGAACGGCAAATAGACGTCGCCATACCCTTGTTCAAGGTCCCGCGCATGCAGGCGCCTCACCCGCACCAGGTGTTCGCGAAGGGGCAGCGCCAGGGTGCGAGGCAACATCGTCACCCTATCCTTGAAGCCCTTGCCTTCGCGGATCAGGATCTCGTGGCGAGCGAAGTCGACATCCTTCACCCGCAACCGAAGGCATTCCAGAATCCGCATGCCCGTGCCGTAGAGCAGCCGCAGTACGAGCCCGGGCGTGCCGTCCACGCGGCCGAGCAGTTCCTGCACCTCTCCAGTCGTCAACACCACGGGCAGCCTGCGCGGCGCCTTGGCCTGGGTGACGTTGTCGAGCCAGGGCAGTTCGACGCCGAGAACTTCCTTGTAGAGGAACAGAAGCGCGCTTTTCGCCTGGTTCTGGGTAGACGCCGCGACCTTGCCCTCGACCGCCAGATGGGTCAGGAAGCTCTCCACCTCCGCCGGCCCGAGGTCGCGCGGATGCCGCCGATCGTGATACAAAATGAACCTGCGCACCCAGTCGGCATACGCCTCCTCGGTGCGGATGCTGTAGTGCTTGAGCCGTATCTTGTGCCGAACCTGATCCAGCAGCTTTGGCGGCTGATCCACCGCACCTCCCCGCAGGTGCACTTGGGTCGCCGATTTAGGACGCCCTAAATCCAGACAACCCGTTGATAGGAAGGACCCACAACGTGTTTACTGTAATCTTATCCAGTCCTTTGACGATTTGTAAAGCGTCAAATAGGGTCTCTATTTTTAGTTGGGCGCTATGAAAAACCAGTGCCCGACCTGCGGCCAACGGTTCAGCCTGCTGCGAGGGCCGAGGCTCAAGTCGTGGGTCCGGGGACCAGCAAGCGCTGTCATTTGCCGATCGTGCGGCGCCGACCTAACCGTCCTGCGCAACACGGGCAATGTCTTCGTTTTTCTTCTGGCGGGCATCGCCATCGCAGGTGCCAGATTTGTTCTCGCATACTTTGTTGCAGAGCCGTACATCTACATCGCCTTGTTTGCGATCAGTCTCGTGATTCTCATTGCCGCGATTGTCTTCACGGCCCGGCGCCTAGAGTACTTTGCCCAACCGGGCGCTCCAGGGGACGCTCCGCCCAAGGGCGTCGCGCCTCTGAGCTAGTTCGTTAGCGCTCGCCCACAGTTCGTGGACCTTCGTGAATATCTGTACGCATGGAACGACTGGATTGTCGACCCAGTGTTCGGCGTCATTGCCATCTACCTTGCCGCTCGCTACCGATCGAAACCGACGCTCCTCATGGCAACCGGCCTCACCATCCACCTCTTGGTCAAAGGTTACCTGCGGTTTTCCGATCTCTCCACTTTGGACCCACGTTATCTACCGATCCTCACAATCGGTGGACTTGCGTTCGCCACCGCCAGCGCTGGGTTCGTTTGGTTTATGGCACAGTCAGCCAAGGCGAGAAGAACGAATGACCCACGCTAACCCGCGCATCCACCTGACCGTTAACGGCGTGCTTCGCCCGCCGTCTCCGTCAGGTGATGCCTATCGTTGGGCGTCACGCCGTTTCCGGTCTGACGCCCTGGCCCGGTAGGCACCTTCACCACATCTCACGTGGTCAGCGGCTTCCTCTCCGCAGCGCGTTCATCACTCAGGCTCTTGTGCCTGGTCCTGCCGCGCTGCTCGGTGCCCAGGTCATCAATCGCGGGTAGCCAGCCTCGCGTTGGCGGTCATCGTTTCGTCACCGGTCTAGCGCTGTCGCAGTCGGTCCGTGGTGCCTCCCCAGCGATCACCCCGGCGCTGTGCCTGCCCGGTGTTCCTCGCGGGCTGCGGTCGCAGTATTCTTCCCGCATGCACAGCCTTGCTTTCCGTTTCCCGGGCTCCGGTTCTGTCCGTGCCCAACCCGGCGCTCGAGCGGACGCGCGGAACGGCGTCGTCGCTCTGCTCGGCGTTCCGTCGCGCGCCTCTCAGCTCATTCGTTGGGCTCCGGACAGGTAGCCGCTGTTGCAATCCGGGTAGCGATTCGTGACAATCCACTCGCTGCCTTCCATGGGCAGTCCCAGTTCGCTTAGCGACTGGTGGCCGGTCAGCTTAGCTGCCGGTGCCCGTGATGCCCTTAGGGTGAGCGGGACTTCAATCATCAATTTGGAGTCCCGAATGTCAAAGAAGGTCATCTCACTCCGTCGGATCGCCTATCGTGCTCAATTGGGTCGTTGCTTCTATTGCGATGCGCCCATGTGGGAGCACGAACCGACTGAGTTCCTTGAAAGATATCGCGTCACACGGAAGCAGGCCGTCCTACTACGATGCACAGCTGAACACCTGCATCCGAGGTCTTGCGGTGGGCGCGATTCGATAGGGAACATCGTGGCAGCTTGCTTGTTCTGCAATCGGACACGCCACAAGGCGCGCACCCCGCTCGGGCCTGACGAGTATCGCCACCGGGTCCGGTCGCGAGTGGCGCGCGGTCGCTGGCTGACAAGCCGCCTTTGTGTATCGACATGCACCGTACCGTAGCGCGTTGAGTGCCCCTCTATTCATCTGCCCGGCGACAGGCAGTGTTTGGCCCAACAGTCGCTTCCAGGGGACCGCCAACGGCGTGCTTCGCTCGCCCTTGTCGTCCCCTGAAGCTGTTCGTTCGGCGGACAAACGAGGGCACTGACATGCTCCGATGGTTTTGGCTGGCTGCGATTGCGACCGCGCATCTGTCGGGCTGCAGCTCCTTTTATCGCACTGCCCCTGAGGGTGCGCCCGCTGCCGTGGTCACCGAAAGTCACGAACGGCGCGAGTTGTTTTGGTACCAACAATTTGCGTTGGCCGAAGTGGATGAGCAACCGGTTTCGCACTTCGGCACCGACCTCGGCAAAGCCTCGGTTCGGCTCGTTCCTGGGAAGCGCAAGCTGCTGATTGAAGTTTCCTTTCTGCATGGAAAGACGGTCGGGTCGTTTCTATCGGGTGGATATGGAGACTGCACTTGTGTTGCATACTTTCCTGTTGTGGTCGAAGTGGCCGCGGGTGATCACTTACGAATCGAAGGTCGGATAACAGAGGATCGCAATGTCTCCATCTGGCTAGCCGATGCCAATACGGGGACGATACTATCGAGCGAACTTTCCCAGTTGGCCCGCCCGGTGCCCAAAACGATGTATGTCCCTGCCGGCAATTCCTATGTTCCAATTTCGCCTGCAAAGTAGATGCGCGCCGAACCCAGCGCTCGAGCGGACGCGCGGAACAGCGTCGTCGCTCTGCTTGCCATTCCGTCGCGCGTCGCTCAGCTAGTTCGTTAGCCGTCTATGTCATCGACTGCTGTCGCATTTCTCGTAAGTTTCATTGCGCTCCTCGGCACACCGATATTGGCTCCGATAGGCGCACGGGTTATCACGCGCCAGCGATCAATCGTTCAGCGCCGCACGTTTCTGTTGCTTCTAGGTGGCCTTGTCGTTGTTGGGGCAGCACTCTGTTTCGGCGTCTCAACCTCCGTCTACGAAGCGAACGCCATTCTTCTCGGGCTTGCCTACCTCGCATTCGGCGTCGTGGCCATGTCGGCGTTCCGACTTCGTCCCCGATTGCTTGGGTTTTCCCTCGGTGCCGCAGCATCTCTTCTCTTGTTGGCAAGCCTTCTCCTAGGCACTGTCGGTGCCCTCGGCGTAGCCTTCGTCGTCGGTGACACGGTCCCTATCCACTCAGAGTTCATCAAGCCGAACCTGAAGTGTTACGTTACCCCCTTCGGCAATGCGACCACGTCCGTCAACGGCTACAACGTGGAGTTCAAGCGGCCACTACCGCTAGCGCCGGTGTTCGAGTACTCCGTCGGTACCGAGCGGTTTGACAATCCTTCATTCGAGGCAAGAGAGGCATGCACTCGGTCGCGCATGCAAGAGTCGGCTAACCCGCGCATCCACCTGACCGTCAACGGCGTGCTTCGCCCGCCGTCGCCGTCATGTGATGCTTTTCGTTGGGCACCATGATCAAGGCCCTGGCTCCACTAGCCACCCTCTTGCTGATATCCATCGCGGGATGTGATCCGGGGATGACTATTCGCCAAGCACAGACGAGTGAAACGACTGTGACCGGCAACTCTGGTAGCACCCAGACTATCGAAGTACTTGTGGCTTCTGAGCGAGTGTTGACTGGAGAGACTTGGTACAGCCCAAAGGTCACCGTGACGAATCTCTCCGATGAATCGATTACCATAATTGGCGCCGACTTACTTGCAGGTGCGGGGACCTACGCAAGCCATCCGCCTGGCGCACCGTCGTATCCTCTAGACATCGCTGCCGGCAAATCTGCGCCGTTAGCGGTCTGGTTTGACCTTTCTCATCCCGTGTCAGAAACGTTTTCGCAGCCAGCGCGTTTTCAGGTCCGTTGCCGGGCCGGCATGCGCCAGTTTCTCGCCACCGTGACTCTCGAGAGCGTTCGCTAGGAGAGCGACTTGAGTGCCACGACGACAGCCTGCGTCCGTGCCCAACCCGGCGCTCGAGGGGACGCGCGGAACGGCGTCGTCTCTCTGCTTGGCGTTCCGTCGCGCGCCTCTCAGCTGTTGCGTTGGGCGTAGGAGAGAAGCATGAGCTGCGATCACTCGGTGTGGTTCCCATTCAAGCGTCTATCGAATGCCGAAGCCGGGGCGCTTTATTTGGCGCTTTGCGATGGTGATACGTCCGGGGTGCAGGCGCATCCGGCCATCGATGCGTTCTATGCGGAGTTGGTCGCCAAGCACCCGCAGATCGACGACATTTCGGATGATCAAGTGGATGACCACGACTTGTGCCCTTGGAGCATCGCCTTCGATCGCTCGCCGGGTCATATCATCATGTGCTGCGTCTGGTCCAAGGCCGACTACGTCAGTGGCTTGCTCAAGTCGCTGGCCAGCAAGCATGGGCTGGCTCTTTATGACCCACAGGCAGAGTTGATCCATTACCCCGGTGGTATGTCAGTGAAGGCCAAGCCGTGGTGGAAGTTCTGGTGAAGCTTATGCCCAACCCGTCATTCCATCGGACCGCCTACGGCGGCCGCTGAATTCAATCGTTAGGCGTCCGAGAAACCACCACTCTTTCGCCTGTTTCGCCTACACTTTCAATCTCGCCCACCTTGACCAACGAGAGGAGACTGCACGTGAAGCTTCGTCACCTTACTCAAATTGCGGCTTTGGCTATGTGTTGCGAGGGAGCGTACGCGCTCACCATAGATCTAGCATTCACGTCGCTGCCGAGTTCTCAGGGCTGGACCTTTTCAACCAACACTGGACTGCCAGAGTCATCACTGTACTCAGCTAGCGGCACATTCCTGACGTTCAACACGATTGGCACAGGTGGGACCGGCGTCGCATACTATGAGGTGCCAAACATACTGGATACTTCAAGCGACTATGCACTTGAGGTAACAGCCAGAGTGACTGCAGAAGAGGGGTCGCCGCAGAACGCCCTTACGTTCTTCGCGACCGGACTGAATTGGTTCTCTGGGATCTCGGTAGGGAAGAATTTCTACGTGTCTACTGAAGCGTCAGCACCCTTAATTCCAATAGATGGCAGCATCTTCCATAACTATCGAATGGAAGTACAGCCGGCTGGAACGTATAAGCTGTTTGTCGACGGAGTTTTAGGATTGCAAGGAAACATCAATCCGCTGTCGGCGCCAAACCGAATTACCTTCGGTGACTTCAGCGCAGGTGTAAACGCCTCAGTTGAAATCTCTAAGCTGTCTTTCCAACAGCCGATTCCAGAGCCTGCAAGTGCCTTATTGATGTTCGTAGGTGCTTGCGGTTTGTACGTTGCTTTGCGCCGCAAAGACTGAGCCGCTTCTCCCCCGGACGCCTAACCACTCGCTCAAGCTGACCCACAACGGCGTGCGCCACTTGGCCGCTCCAGGGCCAGGTGGCTATTTTCCTTCCGCGGCCAAGCGGCCCACACCGTTGCGGTCAGCTTAGCTCGAACGTTAGGCCTTACATGAAGCGCACGCGTCTCACTAGAGGGCAGATCCTCGACTATAGCCTCTTGCTCGTGAGCAGAGCTACGGTTCGTGACGCGTATCGGAAGTGGCGGTGACGTGCTCCCCGAATTTCGCACCAGCCGTTACTTGAATTCGGCCCCCGGGTTGGATTGGACGAGATACTGCTGATGGAACTCGATCGGGGTCAAGTAGCCGAGCCGGGAATGGGGCCGCACCGCGTTGTAGTGGCGCCGCCAGACCTCGATCACAGCACGGGCTTCGGTGCGCGATCGGAACCACTCCAGGCTCAGGCACTCGTCGCGGAAGCGGCCGTTGAAGCTTTCGTTGGTGCCGTTCTGCCAGGGCTTGCCCGGATCGATGTGCGCGGTCCCGATATTGGCCTCGGTAAGCCAGCGCAGGATGGCGTGGCTGACGAACTCCGGGCCGTTGTCCGAGCGCAGGTGCAGCGGTGCTCCACGCTGGCTCACCAGCCGCGTGAGCACGTCGATGACGCGAGCCGAGCGGATGGAGCCGGCCACGTCGATGGCCAGGCATTCGGCCGTGAACTCATCGACCACCGTCAGGCATTTGAGGCTCTGGCCGTTGGCGGTGGTGTCGAAGACGAAGTCATAGGCCCAGACGTGGTTCGGGCCGGTTGCCGGCAAGGGCCGCGGACGGGAAGCAGCCGCACGACGACGAGGCCGTCTGCGCGGCAACTGCAGCGCCCCGGCCGCCCACAAACGGTAGGCCCGCTTCGGCCCCATCGGATGGCCCTCGCGGGCCAGGAAGATGCGGATGCGCCGGTAGCCGTAGCGCGGGTACTGGGCCGACAACCGCTGCATGGCGCCCAGCACCGTCGCGTCCCGATCGGCCCGTACCGGCTGGTAGCGAAGGCCCGATCTGGAAACCTCCAGCAGCTCGCAGGCACGACGCAGGCTGTGGCCCCGTGTCCGACACAGGGCTACCTGTTCCCGTCGCGCCTGCGAGCTCACCACTTTCGGCGGTTGATCTCCTTCAACGTGTCGATGGCCAGTTCGCGCTCGGCCAGCATTCGCTTGAGCTTTGCGTTCTCGGTCTCGAGCGCCCGGAGCCTCTTCACGTCGGCCGGTTCGAGGACGCCGAAGCGCTTGCGCCAGGTGTACAGCGTCTGCTCCGAGACCTTGTGCTTCTTGGCCACCTCGGCCACCGAGCTGCGGTCGGCCTCGCGCAGGATCGCCACCATCTGCTCTTCGGTGAATCGACTCTTCTTCATGGACTCCTCACTGGGTAGTGGGAGCCATTCTCTCAAGTTACGATTGGGGCGAAGGAAGGGGGCACGTCAGCGGCAAGACCAAGGAATGCCATATCGTTGTGACAATGACACTTGCCAACTGCATATCGCAGAGCCAACCTGGAATGGCCGAGCGCTCGTGTTGACACTTGATCACGTTGATGGGAATAGCAAGAACAATCGTCCTTCAAATCTGCGCCTTCTCTGTCCCAACTGCGATGCTCAACTACCAACTCGTGGCGGCAAGAACAAGGGGCGTGTTCAGAACGAGGGCGTCGACAGCTATCACCTGGTGGAGCGAGACGGAACCCACGAAGTCAAGGTAATGCTGCGTGGCGTCCAAATGGCTGCACATGCCGGTTCACTTTCAGTAGCGAAGCAAGGTGAGGCCTAACCCTTCGGTCAACGCGACAGCCAACTGCGTAACGCCTGGCCCGCGGGGTTGTCGGGCATATCATCGTCCTCGCGGGCCAGGCGCTACGCCGTCGTCTGCCCGTTACCTCAAACGTTGGGCCTCTCGATGAGTGCTGTTTCACCGGAGGTACAGTTCGTGCGAGAACTGGAAGTGTTTCGCACGGAGGCAGAAGCCGCCATACAGTTCTTCTATGCTTATCTGACAGTACATGCCGTAGCCGGGGAGCATGATCCAGTGTTCAGAACGTTGAATACTGCACCGCTGTTCTGGAACACGAGTCTAGGGGCCCTCCAAACTGCCGCATTTATCGCCCTGGGGCGGGTCTTCGATCAGAGTTCTACGCACAATGTCGACCGTGTGCTTCGTACAGCGCAAGACAATCCGCAGATCTTCAGCAAGGCCGCCCTCGGTTTGCGAAAGCAAGGAAGCAATCCGAAACCTCCCGAGTGGCTACCTGAATACTTGCGGACTGCATATGTCCCGGTCGCTACGGACTTCCGCCGTCTTCGCGGCCACGTAAAGAAGTATCGCAAGGTCTACGAGGCTAGGTACAAACCTCTTCGGCACAAGTTCTTCGCACACAAGGAGGTCTCGGATCGTGCTGACGTCGATGCGCTGTTCGCGCAGACGAACATCAGGGAGATGCAGAAGATGCTCACATTCCTTGGTGCCTTGTACCGCGCCCTGTGGGAACTTCTCTTCAATGGCCGAAAACCCGTCCTTCGTGGTGCGCGATACTCCGTGAACCAAATGCGCCACAGGCCGTCGCCGCCGTGGCAGTCGAGCGCCGTTCAGGAGCGGGTGACGCATGAGACCGAGAGGTTCCTCCAAGGAATCGCAGCCGTGGCCCAACAACGGCTTGCAGCAGACGCGCCGAAAGCGGCGCGCCGCTGAAGCCGAGCGTTAGACAGCATCAACATACGGGATGCATCCGCGATACCTTCGATACGTCCGGGGTAAGGGAGCCGGCGTTGCCAGGCAGGAAAAGCGGTATGTGGTGCGTGTATTCCATCCGCGTGGTCAGTATCCCCGTGGGCGCGTAGCTTCGGCCGAAGCGCTGTACGTCGCGGATGACGACATCGTTTTCTGTGTGACCCACACAAAGAGGTGGGTGCCCGAGGATAACGATGAAGGTCCTGGGACAGAGATGGATTGGGTCACCCCTGACGAGTTGCGACTCATCGGCTCCGTCCTATTGTGCGAGGTGGAGGACGAGGGAAATATTCTCTTCTATCCCGTTCACTACTACTCGCCAATCATCAATCGAAGGAAGCTCGACCTAACTAAGCCAGACACCATTCAGGCACTCAAGTACTTGGTGCTAGGCGGACTGCACAATCCTGAGTTTGGCCACAATGCGGGCGCACTCGAGGAGTGCTTGAAGTGGCGCTACTCCCTAATGGAAGAAGGGCATGCCGATCTATCCCGTCAGCCAGACTACTGGGAGAAGATCAAGCCAACTGATCGCTTGCTTCTGCGGGGTTTGAGCGCTTTGATAAAGGCAGACATGCTTTCTCGATACTCAGAGTTCTTCGAGGAGGCGACGATCTGCTGCTTCATTTCGCTCGAAGTATCATTTCGCCTAATCTTGAAGCGCCTTGAGGCTGAAGGAATGAAGAATCCCGGCTCAAAGGAAGCGGCGCATTGGCTCCACGAGCATTTTGACAGTCATCTTGGCCATGCCGGGCCTCTGGGTAGGTACTTCGAAGAGTTTTATGACCAGCGCGTGATGACGCTCCACCCTTCGAGCCGCTTCGGGGAGTTTGCGTATGCTCCTCTTGCGCATGACGACTACTACCACCTGCGTTGGGCCTTGCGTTCGATATTCGGGTACCTCGTATCAGGCAGTCACGATCGAGGCTTCGCAGAGAAGATTGAAGGATTCAAGAGCGGGAAAAGGTATTGATGCTGTCTAACAACGCGTTGGAGCGGACTGTGAAACATCGTGGCGCCCTGCTTCATTGCGAATGGGCATCGTGCCCGGCCGCTCAACTCGGTCGTTAGGCAGGCGACCGCGGCATCCTACTAAACCGGCGGAGGCGACCATGTCACAAGCAGACTCGTTTATCGACACGACGGTAGCGCAGGCGTATGAGAGCCACATGGTGCCAGGAATGTTTGCTCATTGGGCTGCGTTTGTCGTGAGTCTTGTTGCTGCGCAATCAGGAGAGCAAGTACTCGATGTGGCTTGTGGTACCGGAATCGGAGCACGGGAGGCTGCGCGTGTAGTTGGTTCGACCGGCAGGGTCGTAGGCGTTGATATCGATCCAGGTGTCATCGAATTGGCTCGGGGGCTGGTGCAAGGTACCGGCACCCCGATCGAATGGCATTGCGCAAGCGCGCTCGAAATGCCCTTCGACAATGCTGTGTTTGATCTCTGTCTATGTCTTCAGGGTCTTCAGTTCCTTCCAGATCGCCCCGCCGGTCTGGCTGAAATGCGTCGACTTCTAAAGCCGTCTGGTCGGCTAGCAGCCAGCATTTGGGGTCCACTTGCCCACAACAAGGGACATTACGCCGTGGTTCAGGCGCTGGAAGATCAGGGAGTTGATGCATCTGCGGCAAAACGCGCGTGCTCGTTCTCTGATCCCGAGGCCATTCGCGAGGCCGCTGCCCGTGCAGGGTTCTCTCGGATAGAACTGCGCACGGAGGATGGCGTGTCTCACTTCAGGTCCCTCGACTCCTTCATAAACGGAATGACCGTGGGGTCGCCATCTACTCGACATGCGGTGGCACTTCTATCTGAAAGTGGGCGGGACAAGTTTGTAAAACAGGTGAAGGCGATGCTGGAGCCTTACGTGACGAGCGGTGAACTCCAGTATCCGATGCGTACCCACGTTTTGCTTGGGCAACCGTAGAGAATGCGCTCGAAATGCCTGCCTAACCCCGCAATGAACCCGACCCTCCACCAGCGGCGCTGTGCTTGCTGGTGTCCGGCGGGTTATCGCGATCGTTGGGCGTCAGGCGCCTCGGAAAGTGCTAGGATTTGAGCATGATTGATTGGTCCACATGTCCAGCCGTCGAATCTCGCGCAGGGGTCTACAGCGGTGCATGGGTGTTTCGCGGTACCCGCGTGCCCGTTGCAGCGTTGTTCGAGAACCTCGAGGGCGGCGCTTCAGTGTCCGAGTTCGTCGAGTGGTTCCCGGGGGTTACTCTCGAACAAGTGAAGACCGTGCTGGAGCACGTAGCTCACGGATCGCTCGCTCCGGCGTAGATGTACGTTCTGTTCGATCAGGGCACGCCTGCACCGCTTCGTTCTTTTCTCCCTGGTCACCGAGTGGCGACTGCGCATGAATGCGGTTGGGGACAGATCGAGAACGGTGATCTCCTGTCAGCCGCTGAGGCTGGGGGTTTCGAAGTGCTGGTCACGACTGACCAGAACTTGCGCTATCAGCAGAACCTGTCGGGTCGCAAGATCTCAATCGTCGTGCTGAGCACCACGAATTGGCCTCGTATCAGGCCGGCTGCGCAAGCTGTAGCTGCAGCAATAGAAGGTCTTCCGCCAGGTTCGTATGTCGAAGTAAAGATTCCGTGACGCCCAACCCAGCGTTCGAGCGGCTCGTCGCGTATCTCGAACGGAGGACCCCATGGGACTCTTGACCTTCAGTATCAACGTCACCCTGGACGGTTGCGTCGACCACCAGGAAGGAATCGCCGACGACGAGACACACGCCTTCTTCACCCGCCTCATGGACGAGGGCGGCGCGATGCTGTGGGGCCGCGTCACCTACGAGATGATGGAGAGCTACTGGCCAGCGGTCGCCCGCGGCGACGCGGAGGCCCCGCCGACGATGCGCGATTGGGCGGTCAAGCTGGAGGCCAAGCCGAAGTACGTGGTGTCTTCGACGCGAAAGGACTTCCCGTGGACCAACAGCCACCACATCGCCGGCGACCTGCGTATGGGCGTACAGAAGCTCAAGGACGCGACCCCGGACGGCGTGCTCCTCGGCAGCGGCAAGCTCGCGACCGAGTTGGACCGGCTGGATCTGATCGACGAGTACAAGTTACTCGTCCACCCCAGGATTGCCGGCCACGGCCCGACCCTGTACGAGAGCGGGCTGCCCAGCACGCGACGGCTCGAGTTGATCTCGGCGAAGCCGCTCCGCAGCGGCGCGGTCGCCATGCACTACCGGCGCGCGCGCTGACTCGGAGATGGGTCATGTCGCCTGGCAACGCGCTGCACTCGGACGGGCCTCGCGTTGCTCGGCCCGCCGGTGAGCGCGGGCGTTGGGCGTCAGGGAGACGCGGCGCAGCGCCCCAGCAGGCAATGCACCGCGTGGCGCGACCGAACTGAGGAATCAATTCTGACCAGCCGGCGGAATCGGCGCTGAATCCATCCAGAGTGCAGCCCACATATGCCCATCAGGATCGGCGAGGTCACGGGTGTACATGAAGCCCATGTCCTCAGCTGGGTTCACATCAGCCTGCCCACCGTGAGTCGCCGCCGCATGGTTCATCGCGTCAACGGCATCGCGGCTGTCGAGCGCAAGCGAGAGCATGTGCCCCGCCGTCCCGGCCGGCGGGAACGGCCGCTGCGTAAACGTGCGCCACTTGGCATGAGTGATCAGCATCGCGTAGATTGCCTCACTCCATACCATGCAGGCGCCGGAATCGTCGCTGAACTGCGGGTTCTGCTCGAATCCGAGCGCCTTGTAGAATGTGATCGAGGCTTTGAGGTCGGTGACCGGCAAGCTGACGAAGATCATCTTTGTCATAGGGCTTTCCTGGTGTTTGATGAAGGGCTTGAAGTCTCTACCCAGGTGGAGACTCCATCAATACGACGATCAACCAACGCCTGAATCCACAAGTTAACACGAGCATTCTCATGCTTACGGTCCAGAGAATGCAGATCGCTCGCCAATCAGGCGCACAGAGCCTAACCATTCAATCCAGCGGAATGCCTTCAGCAGCCGCTGAATTCAAACGTTAGGCCGCAACGGGCACGGACACGATGACTGAGAGTGGTTGCATCTTCTGTAGCGTTGTTGCGGGAAGTGATCGCGCGTATGTAGTGTGGCAGGACGCTGAGCACCTGGCATTCTTGGACATCAATCCGATTACTTCAGGTCATGTACTACTTGTCCCACGTGCCCATGTGCCATGGGTGGATGGACTTTCACCCGACGCCCATGCGCGGCTTTTTGCGCGCGTCCGTGACCTGGCACCGTCCGTTGCCATGGCCGCCGACGCTCCGCACACTGGAATCATAGTTGAGGGCTACGGCGTTGCGCACGCTCATGTGCATCTGGTGCCCATCTGGCATAGAGGGGATTTGGACCCATGTCGACACGCGCCGGCAAGCGAGCGCGATCTATTGGCAGCGGCGGAGCGGCTTCGGGCTGTTCTCACCTCCAGGTCCTGAGAGTGCCGATGCCTTTCTCCCGCAATATGCGGCCTAACCTGCGCATCGACACAGACGCCCGAACTGCGGCCTTCGTCCGCTGTTCGGGCGCCGGTCATGCGCGCCGCTAGGCGCAGAAGAAACGTCATGACAGTCAAGCGTATGGATAACGTCGGCATAGTGGTGGAAGACCTCGATGCCGCCATTGAGTTCTTCACCGAACTCGGCCTGACCCTGGAAGGCCGCATGCCCATCGAAGGCGAATGGGCCGGCCGCGTCACCGGAGTGCGCGGCCAGCGCGTCGAGATCGCCATGATGCGCACCCCCGATGGCCACAGCCGCGTCGAGCTCTCGCGCTTCGACGCTCCCGCCATCGCGTCCGATCACCGCACATCCCCCGTGAACTCGTTGGGATACCTGCGCGTCATGTTCACCGTCGAGGACATCGACGACACCCTCGCCCGGCTCAGCAAGCTCGGTGCTACGGTGGTCGATGAAGTCGTCAACTACGAAGACATCTACCGGCTATGCTACATCCGGGGTCCCGAAGGAATTCTCATCGGGCTCGCCCAACAGCTCGGGCAGCCGACCTCCCGAGAGAATCCCATGGAACGTAAGCATTGAGAACTCTGGCGTCAGCGTCTAACAACCGGTCGCTGCGGACGGCCCGCTGCGCGGCCCGCCGCTGAAGCGGAGCGGTTGAGCCTCGCGAAAGGACGGCATAGTGATCACAATCCATCACCTCGGCGTGTCGCAGTCAGAGCGCATCGTCTGGCTCATGGAAGAGCTGGGTCTGCCTTATAACCTGAAATGGTATGACCGGAAGCCGAACAAGGCCGTCCCGGACGAGTACCTCGCGCTGCATCCAACCGCGCTGGCGCCGGTGATCGAGGACGGCGACCGAGTGCTTACCGAGTCCGCCGTCATTGCCGAGTACATCTGTCACCGCTACGCAGGCGGCAGGATGACCGTGAGCCCTGCGCAGTCCAACTACTACGACTATCTGTACTGGATGCACTTCAACAATAGCGCCATGGGCCTTCGCTTCACCAAGTCGGTACTGGCGGCTGGCGCATCCGGACCGGTGGCCGACACGATGCGCGAAATCGTGAACAGGCGCGAAGAGCAGTTTTACAAGTACCTCGACAAACGGCTCGGAGAGGTTCCCTACCTGGCTGGGCCGGAGTTCACTTGCGCGGACATCCTGGTGGTGTACCGGCTCACGACGGGTGTGCTCTTCGGCGCCCGCTCCATCGACGACCTGCAAAACGCAGTCGCCTACGTGAAGCGTATCGAGGCGCGGCCTGCGTACCAGAAAGCGATGCAGATCGCCGGGCCGCAAGCGGTGGCGCCGTAGACGTAGTGCGGGAGACCGCTATGTGTGAGATGAACGACCCCAAAACGATAGCAGAGTCCTCACGGCACCCCGACGTTCTGCGCCTTACGACCGCTCGACTGGTCCTCAGAGATTGGAGGACAGCCGATTGCACCGACCTGATTGAAGGGCTCAATGATCTGCGTGTGTCACAGTGGCTCGCGTTTGTGCCACATCCCTACACGAACGCTGATGCAGAGCGTTGGCTTGGGCTCTGCGCACAGTTGGCTCAAGGCGGCTCGAATCGCACGCAGTACGAATTCGCGATCGAGGTATCGGCAACGCAGAAAGTTATCGGTGGCGTCAGTTTGACTCGCGTTAGTCGTGTACACGGAACAGCCGGTGGCGGGATCTGGATAAATGCGCACTATCAAGGTCTCGGTTACGGGCGCGAGGCCTTTGCGGAGAAGATCCGGTTCGCCTTCGAGGATTTGCAGCTGCGGCGGTTGGAGAATGGCTTCTTCAAAGGCAACGAAGCCTCACGCGCCATGCAGCAGCGCTTTGGCTATCGACTGGAGGGGGAACGCCGGCAAGCCTACCTCTGCATGGCTGACGCTACGCTCAAGGATGAATGCACTACAGGCTTGCTGAGGGCGGAATGGCGGCACGGATGAAGAGCTTCCAGTCAGGTTGACCTACGTTCCTGCTTGATCTCGTGCCGGATGGAAATCGCCGCTGACGTGTGATCCTGGGTTGGGCCCAAAGCGACGGGAACGGCCCGCTTTGGTGGCGAACCGCGACGGCGCACTCGTCAAGCCTGCTTGGGTATCATTCCGGAGTCATCGACAACCTTGGCGAAGGAAGGAAACCCATGAAGTTGTATTTCGACGATGAGGGCTTCGACGGCGAGTTGCAGCGCACGGTCGGCAAGTGCGACGCCGGCATGGCCAACGTTGGGGAGTGCCTGTACATCGCGTCGCAGATCACGGCCGGCGACCGCGACAGTTGGTACGCTGCCTGGTCGACGTTCGCCGATCGCCTCGTGGCCCAGGCGGCGACGGCCGAGAAGGCAGGGCACGCCGTGAGCGCTGCGAGCCTCCGCGTTCGGGCAGCCGAGTACTATCGCCAGGCGTTCTTCTGGCATCGCGAAGACCTCGATGGCACGAAGCTGACCACGGCCTACCGGGCCAGCGTGGACGCCTTCCGCAGGGCCCTCCCCGACTTGCCACGGACCGGTCGCATCGTCGAAGGCGACACGCCCGGCTATCTATTTGCGCCGGCCGGCGCGGGCCCATTCCCGACGATCCTTCACATCGGGGGCTACGACAACACCGCAGAAGAGCTGTACGCGTCGGCGTACCCGGCCCTCGACCGCGGCTGGGCGTTCCTTGCCCTGGACGGTCCTGGCCAGGGCAGCGTTCTCTATGACCGTCGTGTGCCGCAGCGTCCGGACTGGGAGCATGTGGTGCCCGGCATGTTCGACCTTGCCGCAGGCATGCCCGAGGTCGACGCCGACCGGATCGTACTCGTCGGCCGCTCGTTCGGCGGGGTGCTCGCTCCACGAGGCGCAGCCGGTACACCGCGACTGGCCGCACTGATCGTCGACCCTGGCCAATACGACATGGGGGCCGGGTTGGGCGCGCGCCTGGGCGATCTCTGGCAGCATCACAGCGACGACCCCGCCGCGAAGCCGCAGTTCGACGCGCTTCTCAAGAACCCCGCCTTGCGGACGCTGCTCGGACCGCGCATGGTGACGAACGGCGTTGCCGATCCGCAGGCGTACTTTCAGGACATGCGCCGCTATACCGCCGCCGAGTTGGCGCCGTCGATCCAGTGTCCGAGCCTGGTCACGGACAATGAAACCGATCCCGTGTCGACCGGTCAGGGCCAGCTCCTCTACGACGCATTGAAGTGCCCGAAGACATTTCGCAGGTTCACCCGCGCCGAAGGCGCCGAAGGGCACTGCGAGGGCATGGCGCCCATCGTGTTCTGGACCGCGGCGTTCGACTGGCTCGACACGACGTTGCGTTGATCACGTCTCTCCCAGGGGGCCGGCGCTGAACCGCCTGCTCGTCCTCGATGTTGCGACCCAGAAGTATCCCTACACATGGGTCCCGGTTTCGATGCTCTGGAACGCGATGAACACCATGGACTCTGACTCTGAGCAAGCCCGGGGCTACCTTCTGGTAGCCACCGCCGGCCAGCCGCCTGCCCCCGGCATTCCGGCCCCATGAATACGGACGATCCGCGGCTGGCTGAGATCAAACATCGAGGGCCCGGGGTGGCGCGTTCCTTTCTCGATCACATCACAGTGACCGCCTTCTCGCTCGAAGCGGGTGCTGCCTTCGTATGCGAGACCCTCGGCGTCTCTCCGCAGGTCGGCGGCAAGCACCCGCGCATGGCAACCCACAATCTCCTGTTACGCCTCGGCGATGCCGCGTTCCTCGAGGTGATCGCTCCAGATCCGGCAGTCCCGGCACCTTCGAGGCCTCGTTGGTTCTCCCTCGACAGTCTCGGCCCTCGGTCGGTGCCTTCCCTGTCCACCTGGGTCGTTCGCACTGCCGATATCGATGCTGCTGTTGCCGCCGCCTCCGAACCCCTTGGAAATGTCGAGCCGATGAGCCGTGGTGCGCTCGACTGGCTCATTACCATTCCCGCCGACGGTTCAGTTCCTCTGGATGGCACTGCCCCTGCCCTCATCGAATGGCACACCGATGTTCACCCTGCTTCCAGGCTCGAAGACAAGGGGCTCCGTCTTGCCAAACTCGACATCGTTCACCCAAACCCGGCCCGTCTGTCGCGATTGCTGTCGTCTCTGGAGCTCGATGCTCCAGTTTCCGTTCGGGCAGCACCGCCTGGCGCCTCGGCGTGCTTGGTCGCGTACATCGATACGCCGGAAGGGCTTCGGGTCCTGTCCGTCCCTCGAGCCCCGGTTCCAGGGGATCGCCGGTTTTCGCCCTCCGATGGTTCCTGAGCTCGAACGCAGGTGCTCAACGCCATGCATCCGTAATTGAGATTCGAGAGATGGCAGACAAACGTCCGACTACGATCGCCGAATACATCCAGGCTGCCCCACGCGAGGCTCAACCGCACTTGCGCGGGCTGTATGCGCTCCTCAAGGGTGTCGCGCCAGAAGCCGAGGAGGCGATCAAGTGGGGAACTCCCTTCTTCGTGGAGCCCCGATTCCTGTTCGCTTTCTCTGCTCACAAGGCACATTGCAGCTTCGCGCCACCCGCTACCGTGCTGGAACTGTTTCGCAAGGAACTGGCGAAACATGAAACGACCAAGGGCACCCTCAAGATTCGCTACACCGAGCCCCTGCCGGAGGATCTGATTCGCAGGATCGCCGAGTGCAGCCTCCAGCTCGTGCGCAGTCGTGAAGACGACGCTTTCTGGTAATTCCAAGCCGCTCATTCACTGGAGAGTCGGATGCCTTTTTGGGCTTTGCTGATCCCGATCGCCGCCATCGCGCTGGTGGCGGTTTCCCTTGTGCTGACGGTCGGCGCGGCGCTGATCATCGTGTGCGCACTGGCCCTGATGGGTGCCGTGATCACCGCGGTTCACCATGCCGAGGTTGTGGCGCATCGCGTCGGCGAGCCCTTCGGTACACTGGTGCTCGCGATATCGATCACGATCATCGAGGTGGCGTTGATCGTCTCGATGATGCTCGCCGGCGGACCGGACAAGGCCGCGCTGCCGCGCGAGACGATCTTCTCCGCGATCATGATCATCTGCAACGGCGTGGTCGGCCTGTGCCTGCTGCTCGGCAGCCTCCGCCACCATGAGCAGGCGTTCCACATCGAAGGTGCCAACACCGCCCTGGCGACGGTGATCGCGCTGGCCACGTTGTCGCTGGTGCTGCCGACGTTCACGACAAGCTCCACAGGGTCGACCTACACGACGGCGCAACTTGCCTTCGCTGCGGTCACGTCGCTGGTGCTCTGGGCGGCGTTCGTATTCGTCCAGACCGTGCGTCACCGCGACTATTTCCTCCCGGTTCGCGGCACCGCCGACGAGAACATCCATGCGGCGCCCCCATCGACGCGACTCTCATGGGCGAGCTTCAGCATGCTGCTGGTCGCGCTGGCGGCAGTGGTCGGGCTGGCCAAGGTGCTGTCGCCGAGCATAGAAGCCGCGGTGGCCGCAGCGGGCGCGCCACAGGCCGTCATCGGCATCGCGATCGCCATGCTGGTGCTGCTGCCCGAAACCTGGGCCGCGGTGCGGGCGGCCCGAGCGAACCGACTCCAGACCAGCCTGAACCTCGCATTCAGCTCGGCGCTCGCCAGCATCGGCCTGACGGTGCCAGCGGTCGCGATCGCATCCGTGCTGATCGGCATGCCGCTGGCGCTGGGGCTGGGCGCCAAGGATCTCGTGCTGCTGGTGCTGACCTTTGTTGTAGCGTCCATCACGCTGGTGTCGGGCCGCACTCACGTCATGCAGGGCATGGTGCACCTCGTGATCTTCGCCGCCTTCCTGTTCCTGGCGTTCGTGCCGTAACACTTTCCCGCATGAGGGACACGACCACACGGTCAGGATGAGAACATGAAAAAGTCGGACGCGAACCAGGGCCAGTCGGCATCGGAACTCATCTCGAGAAGAATCGCCGAACTCGGTGACTGGCGCGGGAAAACTCTCGGCAGGATGCGCAAGCTCATCCAGGAAGCAGACCCGGACGTCGTCGAGGAGTGGAAGTGGATGGGCACTCCGGTCTGGTCGCACGACGGCATCATCTGCACTGGCGAATCCTACAAGAGTGTCGTGAAGCTCACCTTCGCCAAGGGCGCGTCCCTGAAGGATCCTGCCCGTCTCTTCAACTCGAGTCTCGACGGAAACGTACGCCGTGCGATCGACATCCACGAAGGCGAAGACGTTGACGAATCCGCCTTCATGGCACTCGTTCGCGAAGCGGTCGCCCTCAACGCTTCCGGCAAGTCGAAAGGTTCGAAGAAGGCAAAGTCCTAGGGGATTGCGCCCCTTAACTCCGGCTTCAGGCCCCACGACGCTGCGGAGAGTTCCGACCACAGAGCTGAAGTCCCCGGTTGCTACTTCAGGTATCTTGTTTCTTCCGCAGTCTCCTGCGGGCAGTCGCGGCGCGCGTGCCGGGACGTCGATCCTCCAGCAGTTCCATCCAGATGAAGGGGCGCCATGAGCAAGCCCGCGTTGCTTTTGACAGCGGTAGGACTTTTGTACTCCGGCATGGTTTCGGCCCAGGACGCGATGCAATACGGATTGAAACACCTGCAGGTCCTGGCCGAGGACGGCAAGGTAAGGGTATTGAAGTACGCCCCCGAGAAGGGAAACAAGACGCCCATCCACTCCCATCCGTCCACGGTGCTGTACGTGATCAAGGGTGGAAAAATCAGGATCACGATGCCGGATGGAAGCACGAGCGACGCGGAGCTGAAGAGTGGAGGCGTGTTGATGCGCCCGCCGGTCACGCACGCCGATGAGGCGCTGGATGACCTCGAAGTCATCCTGATCGAGCTCAAGAACCAGTAGCCTGAACGGCGCGCCATGGTGCCTGGCATTCGGGCGCAATGCCTCGAGTGCCGTTGAACCGCCGAGGACGGATCGGCTGCATTGGCCTTACCATCCGCGTCCGACCACGCAAGAAGGGCCCGCTCCGAATGTCCGAAGAAGTCCAAATCACCCCACGGCGTGCCGTCGTCGCTGCCGTACAGCTACCGGCGGTCAGCGACGCAGAGCTCGACGCATCGTTGACCGAACTGCGAGAACTCGCCAAGACGCTAGGCTTCGAGGTAGTAGCGACATTCACGCAAAAGCGCGCCAGTTTCGATTCGGCCGCCTACCTGGGCTCCGGCAAGCGCGAGGAGATCCGGCGTTTCGTGCGGGGGGAGGTGGCTCCATCCGACGATGCACCGAACGAGGAAGACGGCGTAGCAAAGCGTGCGGGCAACGGCGCCGAACGGCGCATCGCACGCCACGGCGCGGTTGCGGCGCGTGAAGCGGCAAAGGCCCTGGCCGGCACCGATACCCGTCAAGCCGAATTCGTGCTGGTGGACCACGAGATTTCGCCGTCACAGGCTCGTAACCTCGAGAACGAGATCGGTTGCGACGTGATGGACCGGACCATGGTGATTCTCGAGATCTTTCATCGCCACGCGCGCTCCAACGCGGCGCGCGCGCAGGTCGAAATCGCCCGCCTGCGCTACCTCGCGCCACGGTTGCGCGAGGCGGCCAAGCTGGCCGGGCCGCAAGGACGGCAGCGCAGCGGTGTCGGCGGGCGTGGCGCCGGGGAAGGCGCCGGCGAGGCCGACCGCGCCAAGATCCGGGACCGCATCGCGGAGTTGAAGCAGGAGATCATCGCGCTCGACCTAGAACGCCAGACGCAGCGGGCGCGGCGCCAGGAAAGCCAGGGCCTGGCGCGCGTGGCGCTGATCGGCTACACGAACGCAGGCAAGTCCACCCTGATGCGCGCGCTGACAGGGAGCGAAGTGCTGGTCGCCAACAAGCTGTTCGCGACTCTCGACACCACTGTGCGTGCACTGGTGCCGGAGGGCGTGCCGCGCGTGCTGGTGAGCGACACGGTGGGTTTCATCAAGAACCTGCCGCACGACCTTGTCGCCTCGTTCAAGTCGACGCTCGAAGAGGCCGCCGAGGCGTCGTTGCTGCTCCATGTGATCGACGCCAGCGACCCCGGATTCGAACGCCAGATCGAGGTGACCGAGAAGGTGATCGAGGAAATCGACGCGGCCAAGGTGCCGCGCTTGCGCGTGTTCAACAAGATCGACCGGGTCGGGGATGCCGAGGCGCAGGCCGAACACGCGAAGGCATTGCGCGCGCAGTTCCCCGAGTGCATCGTGATGAGCGCCGTCGACAAGGAAGACGTCGCGACGCTGCAGAAGACGATCCGTGCATTTTTTGCCCGAGGCCTGGTCGAGGCCGAGTTGTTCCTGCCCTGGTCGGCGCAGCAACTGCGCGGCGAGTTATTCGCCTGTTGCGAGGTGCTGGAGGAGCGCGCCGACATGGAAGGTGCGTTGTTCCGCGTGCGTGGCGATCGCAAGGACATCGAGGATCTGCGGCAGCGGATCGGCCAGGCGGAGATGATTCGCTAGGCGCGAGCGGGGCTCGCCATCGCATGCCATGGGACGAGATCGACGTCACGATTTGCAGTCTTGATGATCCCGAACGGCTGCCGCCGGAAAGCCACGCGCACACGAGTCACAAGCCTGGTCGGCTCAAGTTGGCCGACGGCCTCCCCGAGCGCCGCGAAGCTCGGCTCTTTCCCCCTCGACGAGCAGGAGTTTCCATGGAACTTGGTGCCTTCTCCATCAGCTTGACGGTCAAGGACATTGCGGTCTCGAGAGCGTTCTACGAGAAGCTGGGCTTCAGCGTGTTCGGGGGCAACCAGGACCAGCATTGGTTGATCATGAAGAACGGCGCGGCTCTGGTGGGCCTCTTCCAGGGGATGTTCGACAAGAACCTCCTCACCTTCAATCCCGGCTGGGACAGCGACGCTAACCCCGTCGCCGGCTTTACCGACGTCCGGGACATTCAACGGCACCTGAGAACGCACGGCATCCCCACAAACCCGGAGGCCGACGAAAGTACCCATGGGCCTGCCAGCTTCATGGTTGTCGACCCGGATGGAAACCAGATCCTGATCGACCAGCACATCTGATCGAAGCTGAAGGCGCCTCGCCTCGAACGTTGGAGGCCACATTCGACCCTTGGTTGCGTACTCTACGCATCCTCCCGCATCCCGCTCCAGCCCGCGCATTGCATTCAACCGGCCACGACCTCATGACCACCTCTCGACTTCCAGCGATCTACATACCCCATGGTGGCGGCCCCTGGCCATTCGTGGAGATCCCCTTCATTCCGACCGGCAGCCTGAAGCCGCTGGAGCTCTACTTGCGGTCCCTGGTGACCGGACTGGAGATGCGGCCCAAGGCCCTGCTGGTGGTCTCCGCGCATTGGGAAGCGCCGGTGGCAACGATCATGACGAGCTCGCGCCCGCCAATGCTCTACGACTACACAGGCTTCGCACCCAAGGCCTACGAGCTTCAGTGGCCGGCACCCGGAGCTCCGGATCTCGTCGACCGTGTCACTTCCCTGCTGGCGCGAGCAGGCTTTCAAACCGACACGGATTCCACTCGCGGATTCGATCACGGCACCTTCGTACCGCTCATGCTGGCGCTGCCGGAGGCCGACGTCCCCATCTTGCAGGTTTCACTGATCGGCACGCTCGATCCCGCAGAACACATTGCCCTGGGGCGCGCGCTCGCGCCATTGCGGGACGAAGGGATTCTCCTGGTGGGCAGCGGCAACAGTTATCACAACATGAGGGGCTTCGGCCACGCCGAGTCCACGGAGCCCAGTCGACGCTTCGATGCATGGCTCGCCGATGCTGTTTGCCGACCTCCCGCCGAACGCGAGCGGCAGCTCATCGACTGGGAGCGCGCGCCCGCGGCCCGGCACTGTCATCCGCGCGAGGAGCATCTTCTTCCACTGCACGTGATGATGGGTGCCGGTGTCGATGACGGTGCGACGCTTCCGTTCCGGATGGAGGCACTCCATACCCACGCGAGCGCGGTGCAGTTCGGCTGATGGCAAGCCAGGCTCGCCGAATGTGCGGAGCAACCCCACTATTCCAGCGAGCGGGCCGCCATCCGCTGGCTGCTCTTCTCGAACGGCAGGCGTCGAGCCGACCGAGTTTCCCCGTTGTCGCCATGCACCAGCGTCGGCTCACTACCCCACTACAATAGCTGCCAACAATCCTTCGTCTCTCGCCCCATGCACAAGCTCCACGGCAAACGCGCCCTCGTCACCGCCGGCGCCCAGGGTATCGGACTCGCCATCAGTCGCCAGCTGCTCGCAGCCGGCTGCGACGTATTCGTTCACTATCGGAGCAGCGCCGACGCTGCCCGCGGGCTGGAGGGCGAGGCCAGGACACTTGGCCGACGCTACGCTCACGCCGCCGCCGACCTCACGAAATCGGCCGAATGCGACCGGCTCGTCGGAGAAGCCGTGGAGTTTCTCGGCGGGTTGGATGTACTGATGAACAACGCCGGTTCGCTGGTCGCGCGCAGAACCCTGGCTGACGCGGACGATGCCTTCTGGGCGGAGGTCATGTCGCTCAATTTCGGTAGCGCTCGCAGCGTCACGCGTGCCGCCGCACCCCACCTGATGGCAGCTGCGAAGACCGGCGGCGGCGCCAGCATCGTCAACCTGTCCTCGCTGGCCGGCCGCAAGGGTGGCCATCCCGGCTCGCTGGTCTACTCCACCGCGAAGGGCGCGATCCTCACGTTCACGCGCGCCCTTGCCAATGAACTGGGTCCACAGGGCATACGCGTCAACGCCCTTGCACCCGGCCTGATTCTGGGGACCAGTTTTCACGACACGCACACGACCCCCGAGTCTGCCAAAGCGACCGTGGCCGGCATACCGCTCGGACGGGGCGGCAATGCCGAAGATGTCGCTCGGGCCGCCGTCTTCCTTGCCAGCGAGTACGACGGTTTCGTCACCGGCGCCACGCTCGACATCAACGGCGGCGTCTACGGTAGCTGAATGAGCGACTCTCGGCCGGTCCGATGAGCAGCGAAACGATCGACGAGGCGGTCACCGTCGTTGAATACCGGTTCGAGTGGCCGGCCCTGGCCTCCGAAGAAGCTGGCAGGCTTGTCGCCGCATTGGCCGGATTGCCCGCCGTCATCGAACATATCGGGAGCACCGCCGTTCCCGGCCTGGCGGCCAAGCCCGTCATCGATCTCATGCTCGGCACCGACACGTATCCACCCGACAACGCCGTGAACCTTGCACTCCTGTCGCTTGGCTATGTCGGCCACGGCGAAGCCGGTGTTTCCGGCCGGTTGTACTTCGCACTGCGCGGTGCGAAGGACGTCAACGTTCACGCGGTCGCCACAGGGCGGGAGCACTGGCGCACAAACCTGGCTCTGCGCGACTACCTGCGGAGCAGTTCGGAGGCGCGGACGCTCTACGCCGAAGCAAAGCGCAAAGCCGTCGAGGACGGTGCGCGCACTCTGCTTGCCTACTCCGCGGCCAAGGCCTCGACGGTCGCGGCGTTGGTCGCGGCCGCTCGTTCGGCACGCGATGGCGGCTGATCCTTCCATCGGGGCGACTCCCCATGACACCCGGACAATGATTCATCGACTGCCGGCCCTGGTTCGACAGGAGTGGTTTCTCGCGGTCAGCGCCACCACGTGCGCGCTCTTCCTGCTCTTCGGCGACTCCGTCTGGAGCAGGTTGTCGACCTGGCCTGTTCTCGTCATCGTGTTCGCATGGCTGTTCGCGACGATTCTCGGGTCCGCCCTCGCCGTTGTTCGCCACGCCGATCACCTGGCCGAGCTGCTGGGCGAACCGTATGGCACGCTGATCCTCACGCTCTCCGTGACGGTCATCGAGGTGACCAGCATTTCTGCGGTCATGCTGCACGGCGACTCCAATCCGACCCTGGCCCGGGACACGTTGTTCGCGGTGGTCATGATCATCCTCAACGGGATGGTGGGCCTGTCGCTGCTGATCGGCGGGTGGCGTCATCGCGAGCAGGTTCACAACCTCCAGGGGGCGAACACCTACCTGGGCGCCGCGATCCCGCTGATCGTCCTGAGCCTGGTGCTGCCCAACTTCACCCAGACCACGAACGGACCGACGCTGTCGTTCGCGCAGCAGATGTTCCTGGTCCTGGTATCCGTCGGCCTCTACGCCACCTTCCTCGCCGTGCAGACCGGACGGCACCGCAACTACTTCGCCCTTAGCAACGGGGACGAACCGCGGGCACATGCCGCGCCGTCGCAACGTCGAGCCATCGCCGCGCCCTCGATCCTCCTCGTCGCGAACCTGGTGCCGGCGCTGTTCCTCGCCGAGAAGCTGTCCCATCCGATCGACCATCTGATCGAGACGCTGAACGCACCGGCCGCCGTGGGCGGCGTGATCCTGGCCGTCCTGGTAGCGACTCCGGAAGCGCTCGGTGCGATACGTGCGGCGCTGGCCAACCAGCTGCAGCGCTCCGTCAACATCTTCCTCGGATCGGTCCTCTCGACCATCGGACTCACGATTCCCGCCATGGTCGTGATCAGCGAGCTCACCGGCCAGAGCCTCGTCCTGGGCGTGCAGCACGCGGATCTCGTCATGTTGGTGCTCACGCTGGTCGTCAGCATGGTGACCTTTGCGAGCGGCCGGACGAACATCATCCAGGGAGTCGTCCATCTGATCCTGTTCGCCGCGTATGTCCTGCTCATCTTCCGGGACTAGTCAGGACAGGGATATGACGGGATCACTGACAGGCAAGGTCGCATTGGTTGCCGGCGCGACCCGAGGCGCGGGACGAGGGATCGCCGTGCAATTGGGCGCGGCCGGTGCAACCGTCTACGCCACCGGCCGGACAACGCGCTCGCAGCGATCGGAGATGGGCCGGCCGGAGACCATCGAGGAGACGGCAGCTCTCGTGGACGAAGCCGGCGGCCGCGGCATCGCGGTCCAGGTCGACCACCTCGTACCCGACGAGGTACGGGCCCTGGTGGCACGCATCGAAGCCGAACAGGGCCGTCTGCACGTACTCGTCAACGACATCTTCGGCGCCCCGCGAATCGAGTGGAACAAGACCGTCTGGGAATCGGACCTGGACTATGGCCTGCGTACCCTGCGCCTGGCGGTGGAGACGCACGCGATCACGAGCCACTTCGCGATTCCGCTGCTTCTCAAGACGCCGGGCGGCCTCGTCGTGGAGGTCAACGACGGAACGGCCGAATACAACGGCAGCAACTACCGCAACTCGTTCTTCTACGACCTGGCCAAGGCGGCCGTGCTCCGCATGGGATTCTCGCTGGGGCATGAGTTGAAGCCGCACGGTGCAACGGCCGTGTCGCTCACGCCAGGCTGGCTCCGATCAGAAGCCATGCTCGAGGCCTTCGGCGTGACGGAATCGAACTGGCGTGACGCGATCGCGCGCATCCCCGGCTTCGCCATCTCCGAGACGCCCGCTTTCGTTGGCCGCGCCGTGGTGGCGCTCGCGCAGGACCCCGACGTAGCGCGCTGGAACGGGCAATCGCTTTCCAGCGGGCAGTTGGCGAGGATCTATGGCTTCACCGACCTGGACGGCAGCCAGCCCGATGCCTGGCGATACATGGCGGAGAGTCCCGACGAGGACAATCCCGCCGACATCGCCGGCTACCGGTAGACTCGAACCGCCTCGCATAGATCTCATCCATGGACGTGGAACCGATGGCCGGAGTTCGCACCGACGGGCGCCTGCGCAACCTCGACAATCGGCTGCTCGTGGCAGCCGTCTTCGTGATCGCAATGGCCATCTACCTGCATGGCGCCTTGCATTCCGAACACCCGTACGGCGATCCCAGGTTCGTGGTCGAGTACTTCGCCACCGAGGTCAAGGTGGCGGCATTCCTGCTCCTGGCCACGGTATTGTTCTTCCCGCCGGAGCGGATCGGTTTTCGCCGGCCGCAGTTCGGCCAGGTGCGCCACCTCTTGCCGCTGGCGGTCCTGCTGGCATGCGCCGTCGGGGCCTGGTTCGCCGCGCGACTGAGCCTGCCCGCCGGGGTCACAATCGACCACGAATCCTCCCTGCTGGTCCTGCGCACGACGCTACTGGTCGGCCTGACCGAAGAGTGGATCTTTCGGGGCCTGCTGCTGGCGGCCCTGTGCCGGTGGCTGGGCGCGCGGCGCGGCGCCTTCTCGGCGCTGCTGCTGTTCGGCGCGTTCCACCTGCTCAACATCGCGGCGGGTGCACCGCCGCTCTTCGCCGCCCTGCAAGTCGTCTCGACGATTTTGATCGGCTCGACGCTCCTGCTGGCGGCCATCGGCACGCGATCCCTGGTGGTGCCGATAGTCGTCCACGCGATCTACGACTTCGCGGTGATCGAGGGAGGCACTCTCGCACAGGCCGGTGGGAGCAGCCTGCCGACGCTCGTGGTCCTCGTCGCGGGCTTCTGCACAGGCATCTTCGCCCTGATCAGCATTGCCCGCCTGCCGCCAAAGGAGCCCTATTCTCCGTGAACGCGACGCTCGAGCCGGCACATCGGCGCCCTGGTTGATCGAGGGACGTCATGCTCATCCGGGATACTCACGAATCTGATCTGCCGGGATTACTGGCGATCATCAACGAAGCTGCGCAGGCCTATCGGGGCGTCATTCCGGCCGACCGTTGGCATGATCCGTACATGCCCATGGACGAACTCCGGGGCGAGATCGCCGATGGCGTCCGGTTCTTCGTCGCCGAAGAAGACCGACAGCTGCTCGGCGTCATGGGGATCCAGGACAAGGGCGAAGTGGCGTTGGTGCGCCACGCGTACGTCACCACGACCCGGCAGAAGACCGGCGTAGGGACGAGCCTGCTGCGCCATGTGGAGAGTCTCTCGGACAAACCCGTGCTGATCGGTACCTGGGCGGACGCGTCATGGGCGATCGCGTTCTATGTGCGCAACGGTTTCGCGGTCGTCCCGGGCGAGCACAAGGAAGCGCTGCTGCGACGCTACTGGTCGATCCCGGCGAGGCAGATCGAAACGTCGGTGGTGCTCGCCGACCGGCGATGGCTGGCAGCTCGACCGCTGGACACCGGCACGATCCCTAGCGCGTGAAAGGTCGACCGTGAAGAAATCTGCAGGAACTCCCGCGAGCATCGATGCCTACATCGCCGCCTTTCCCGCCGACATTCGGGCGATGCTCGAGGAAATCAGGCAGACGATCCGGCAGGCCGCGACCGATGCCCAGGAGAAGATCAGCTACCAGATTCCGACCTTCGCGCTGCACGGCAACCTGATCCACTTCGCGGCATTCAAGAACCACATCGGCGTGTATCCCGGTGCCGCCGCCATCGAAAGGTTCAAGCGGGAACTCGCCGGCTATCGCACCGCGAAGGGGACGATACAGCTGCCGCTCGACCAGCCCATTCCTATCGACCTGATTGCAAGGATCGTGCGGTTCAACGTCGAGGCGAATGCGCGCAAGGCAAGGGCAAAGGCCAAGCGATGAGCGGCGCCTCGGGTAACCTCGTAGCGGGCGCGTTGCGGCGGAGCGATTGTCACGGCCCTTTCGACGCGCGACACTTCGGGTCACACCGACTCCTGTTGCCATCATTCGCGTCCGAGCTGTGAACGCCCCTCCCCGCCTTCATCCGGCCCCGAATCACACCTGCCCGCTGTGCGGCGGCCCCAACGCCTGTGCGCCGGCCCGATGCGGAACCTTCGACACGCCCTGCTGGTGTCGAGCGGAATCGTTTCCGCCGGACCTCCTCGCCCGCGTTCCCGACGCGCAGCGCGGCGTCGCGTGCATATGCGCCGCCTGCGTAGAGGCGGCACTCGCCAACGCTTCGCCGCCTGCAACCACAGATGCGTGAACGCTACGGTCACCATGGCTGAAATCACCGGCATCGACCACATCTACGTCGCCGTGTCGGATCTCGCACGGTCGGAGCCCTTCTACGACAAGGTGCTGGTGCAGGCCCTGGGCTTCCGCAAGAACAAATTCACGCTGGCCGGCGATCCGCATGTCCAGTACTTCAACCGGCACTTCGGCTTCGTCCTTCGTCCCGCTCGCACGCGAACGATGCACGACCCGTACGCACCCGGACTGCATCACTTCTGCTTGCGGGTTGATTCGACGGCGGAGGTCCATGCGGTCGCCCAACAGCTTCGCGGCCTGGGCGTCGATGCGACTGAAGCGCGCCTATATCCCGAGTACGCGGTGGACTACACCGCCACCTTCATCACCGATCCGGACGGCCTTCGGCTCGAGGTCACGAACTACCGGCAGGAACGCCGGGATCGGCATGACCAGTGGGCTCGTGGCACCGGCTGAGCCATGAGACCCGACGACATCGCCCGGAGAATCCGGGACGCCTGCCTGCAAGCCGCCCGCCAGGCCCATGAGGACGCCGGTGTTCAGGGACTGTGCGCGGAAGGACGCTGGGAAGCAGCCATGAGTGCCCTCGAGGTGGTCGACGTGCAGGCGATCCTGCGGGAACTCGAGCACCCGGCCGGGAAGGATCGCAGCTGCACGGGTTCCGGCAAGGCGATCGCCAAATAAATGACCCCTCGCCGAATCGCCGGCAGGACGGACGGCCGGCGGCACTGAGTCACCCGCTCGAGACCCCACCCGCCACCCGATGTACGAATCGAAGACCCAAGCCCCGCTCCCACGCGCCGTTTTCGTGAAACGCGTGCTGCTGCACGCGTCGTTCGCGGTCGGGGTGCTTTTCGTATCGCTCGGCATCGGCATCCTCGGATACTGGCTCCTCGAGGATCTCTCCGTTCTCGATGCCTTCCTGAACGCGTCCATGCTCCTGGGCGGCATGGGACCGATCCATGCCCCTGCGACACCCGGCGGCAAGCTCTTCGCGGGCCTCTATGCCCTGTACGCGGGGCTCGTGTTCATCGTGACCGCGGCCCTGATCTTCACGCCCATCGTGCACCGCATCCTGCACAGGTTCCACTGGGACGCCAAGGGATAGCCGTCCACGCGGGCTAGGACTCCTCGCCGCGCATGCACTCCTCGTAGATGCGATCGCCGAGCAGCGCGAGCGGCGTGTCCTTGCGCCCCACCTCGTACTCGCGCTCGATCATCGCGTAGCCCGCGTCGATCGCCCGGTTGACGAAGTCGATCTCGTTCTGGGTCTCGTCGCCATGCCAGTGGATCTTCACCTCGGCCCGCGGCTTGCCCTGGCCGTAGTAGTACGCGCCGAGCACCTGGAGCTTGGTGCCATAGGCGCAGCGTTCCGCGTGGCTCATGGCGCTGATGCGGTCGGCCGAGGCGGCCATCGGCAGAACCAGTAGAACGGCAGCGAGGACAATGAACTTCAATGCGGACTCCCAATGGTGGTCACAGGATGCGAAAACTCTGTTGCGTTGCATGATCCGGGCCCGCTGCTCACCGCGATACCACGGGATCGGCCGCTTCCCGGCACGGCTTGCCGCAACGCGCAAGCGAAGGCGGGATGCCCGCGAAAACCCGGGTGCTATTCTTGCCTCGCGGTCAAGTGGTGCTCAAGTTTCTTGCGTCGACGGCCGCAATGATAACTACGACAAGCTAGACCACGGAGGTACACATGTTGACGATCCATCTGCGCCGCGCAGCGATCGCGGCGATGTTCCTGTCCTCGTCGGGTGCCTGGTCCCACGACCTGAGTGTCGAGGAGTGTCTCGAAGGCGGCGACTTCATCCAGCACGCCGCCATGTCGCGCGACTACGGCATGTCACGCGAGCAGTTCATCACGAAGGTGCAAGGCGACCTGCTCGCGATCCAGTCCTTTCCGCCCGAGTTGCGCTGGTTCGTGCAGGACATCGATGACGAGGTGTTGCTCGTGTCCGCGGCCGAACGCGTGTTCGATGAACCGTCGGATCCCGATTCGCATCGCGACGCGTTCCTGCAATCCTGCTTCGGCCGCGTGAGTTTCGTGCCGCCCGCTTATCGCTGAGTCCGGACGCGAGCCATCGCGCACCACGTGCTCGACGGCTCGTGTCACGTTAGTGAAATGCGAGCATCGGCGCCGCTTGTCGGTGTGCAACCCGCCTGAATCCCGCGCCGTTTCTCGGGTTGCATTTGCGATCTCCCGGGATCCCGCGCCAGTACTGGGGGGAGCGTGTTTTCGGGGGTCGTGTCAAGTCGATTGGCAAAAGTTATCAAACGCTGCGGGCATTTTTTGACACGCCCTCGACGAGCTCCGGCCGGGCACGGGGGAAGAACTCCCAACCGGTTGTTTTGAAGCGAGATTCCGAGCTGTACGTTTCCTGCGCAATCCAGGAAAAGTCCAAGCCCCACAAGCTGTTTTTGGCCTTTCCACCAGGCTTATCAACAGCTCTATCCACAGGTTCTGTGGATGGCCGCCGTCGCCCTCCAGAGACACGGCGGAGACCGTTACGGACCGCAGTCGCAGACGGTGATGTAGCCGACCCAATTCCAGGTCGTCGCGGTCATCGGATCGGTGTCGGAATCGATGCGCCAGTGCTGCGATCCCGCGATCGGACCGTAGACGTTCACGCGGCCCGCTGTGCATCCCTTGTCGCATTTCTGCGCGTCGGGACCACGTGCAACGCGATCGGCGCGCTCGAGCCGCGCAGGCCACGCCCGCTCGTAGGCCTGCAGCGCGTCGCGCACGGCGTGCTTGCCGATGCCGTTGCCGACCACCCATTCGAAGGAGAGCCGGCTCGCTGGCGGGCACCGTTGCACCCCGAGCATCAACGGTTCGGGCTCCGGTGCTTCGGCCTTGCGCTTCTTCTTCTTGACCGGTGCTTCTTCCCCGGCCTTCTTTTCCGACTTCTTGCCCATGATCACGCCTCCGCGAAGACCAAGCGCGGGGGAATCTAGCGGTCGGGCGGGTCGCTGTCTACCGCGTCGCTAGCGCCACTCTCCGCGGAGGCTGGCCACCTCGGCATACAGCCGCTCCGGCGACGCGTCAGTCGCCGCTACGGGCCTTCCCACGGACAGGCGAACGTGCGAGGACAGACGTCGCGGCAGGAAGCGCGCGATGCCGCTGTACTGGCGGCTGAACACGCTGCCCCAGAGGCCCGACAGCGCCATCGGCACGACCGGGACCGGGTTGCGCTCGAGGATGCGGCGGATGCCCGGCCGGAACGGCTGCAGCTCGCCGGTGCGCGTGATGGCGCCTTCGGGAAAGATCGCGATCACTTCGCCCGCCGACAGGGCCGCCGCCACCTCGTCGAAAGCCTGATCCAGCAGGGCCGGATCTTCCTTCGCGGACGAAATGGGGATCGCGCGGCTCTCGCGGAACACGAACGAGAGCACCGGGGTGCGGAAGATGCGGTGATCCATGACGAAGCGCATCGGCCGTCGGCACGCACCCATGACGATCACCGCGTCCGCGAAGCTCACGTGGTTGCAGACCACCACGGCGGCGCCCTCCTCCGGCACGTTCGCCAGCCCGCGCTCCTCCAGTCGATAGACCGAATGGATCATGAGCCAGGCGACGAAGCGCAGGAGGAATTCCGGGACCAGGCGGTAGATGAACAGCGCAACGGCGGCATTCACCAGCCCCGCCACGAGGATCAACTGCGGGATGGACAGCCCGGCCTGGATGAAGCCGATGGCGGCCAGCGACGCCGCCACCATGAAGCAGGCGTTGAGGATGTTGTTGCCGGCGATGATGCGCGAGCGGTGCTGCGGTTCGGAGCGCGACTGGATCAGCGCGTAGAGCGGGACGATGTAGAAACCACCGAACAGGCCGAGCAGGAACAGGTCCGCCATCACCCGCCAGGCCATGGCCGAGCCAAGGAACGCTCCCGCCGAAACGCCTGCGCCGAGCGGCATCGCGGGGCACGCGAAGTACAGGTCGATCGCGAACACGGTCAGGCCGATGGACCCGAACGGCACGAGCCCCAGTTCCACCTTGTGGCCGGACAAGCGCTCGCATGCCAGGGAACCCGCGGCCACGCCGATCGAGAACACGGCCAGCAGGAGCGTCACCACGTGCTCGCCGCCGCCCAGCACATCCTTGCCCAGCGTCGGCAACTGCGTGAGCAGCAGCACGCCGTAGGCCCAGAACCAGGACACACCCAGGATGGACAGGAAGACGGTGCGATTGCCGCGCGTGAACGCGAAGTTGCGCCAGGTCTCGGTGACGGGGTTCCAGTTGATCGGCAACGACGGATCCGCGGCCGCCGCCGTCGGAATCGCGCGGCTCACCAGCCAGCCGACGATCGCGATGCCGATGGCGGCGGCCGACACCACGCCCGTGCCGATGCTAGCGAGAAAGCCGGCCACGATGGTCCCGAGCAGGATCGCGACGAAGGTGCCCGTCTCCACCAGGCCGTTGCCGCCGACCAGTTCATCCTCGCGCAGGTGCTGCGGCAGGATGGCGTACTTCACCGGCCCGAACAGTGTCGAGTGCAGCCCGAGCAGGAACAGCGCACCCAACAACAGTACGAGGGACTGGCGCGCAAAGCCCACCGCGGCCACGACCATGATCGCGATCTCGAACAGCTTCACGAACCGGATGAGGCGCGCCTTCTCGAACTTGTCCGCGATCTGCCCCGCCGTCGCGGAGAAAAGGAAGAACGGCAGGATGAACAGCGCCGCGCAGACGTTCACCAGCGTCGCGCTCGGCATCGTCGAGAGGCTCGCCGCATGGAAGGTCACGGCCAGCACCAGCGCGTTCTTGTAGACGTTGTCGTTGAACGCGCCCAGGAACTGCGTCAGGAAGAACGGCAGGAAACGCCGCTCGCGCAGCAGGCCGAACTGGCTGTGGGACTGGGGAGCGGGCAAAGGGGGCTCGCGCGCGAGGGAGAAGCGCGGAGTTTAGCGGGTTGGTGGTCGATCCCACCGGCGGGACGACCAGGAACTCTCCGGTGACGCTGCAAGATGCCGTTGCGCAAACGCATCGGTAAGCAAAAAAGGCGTGCCTTGCGACACGCCTTTTTCTTGCCAGCGACTGGCGCCGGTAAGACCTCAGGCGATCTTGCGAGCCCTACGGCGCATCACTCCGCCCAACAGCAGCAGTCCGATGCCCATCATCGCGTACTCGGACGGCTCCGGAACCGGCGCCATCGCATTGAACGTGAAGGTCTTCGGAGCGCCGTCCTCGGCTTGGTACAGCACGGCGGTTCCCACGAGACCGAATTCGGTCGCGTTCGTCTTGACGAGATACCAGCCGCTGATGGGGTTGCCCTCCTCCGCGGAGATGTCGCTATAGAAGGTCACTGAATTCCCGTTGTAGAAGGATGAGTTCAGTGGCGCCCCCTCCGTCGGATCGTAGAAGGTCGAGGTCGCTGCTGCCGCGTATGCGCGCAGATCGTTGGGGGTTTCACGGTACCAGCCGGCGGCCGTGGTGAACCCCTGGAACCCGTTGCGCTGGGTGTGGTTGATCTCGAACTCTTCCTCTTCCTCGCCCGGCTCGTCGTCGTCATCGTCGTCGTCTTCCTCGAACAGGACAACGCGCGAACCGAACAGCAGCGTCCCGTCGGTGTTGTTGCGGAAGACTGCGTCGTAGAAGGCGCCGACGTCCTCATCGTCCAGTTCGATCTCGGTCTCACTAAAGTGAATCTGCGTGTACCCCTGGGCGGTCGGGTTCCAGCCGGGTCCGAGGAACAGCGGGTCGGAAAACACGTCTTGCGCGCCGAGCACCCGAATGTCGGCGCCTGTGGTCGGCAGCGGCTGGAAAGCCATCGCTTCGAACGCGGGCGCAGCGAAGAGGCTTGCGCCGAGCATTGCGAGCGCAAAATGGGTATTTCTCATGGTCTAGGTCTCCTGATCTTGTTTCGATGTCGGGGCTGACTGGTGCCCCGCCCTCCCTTCGGGTGGGAGGCATTGGGGGAATTCGCCGGCGCCGGGACCGCGCACCAAAAACCTACCGGATCCAGCGATTTCTACCGTGTACTGTGAACGCCAACACTCTGTCGGACGAGGGAGTTTCTCCCCCCACCGTCAGGATTCCAGCAGCGCGTGCGTCATGTCGGGTTGCCCTCTTCCTTCCGGTTGAACCCGTAGGCCGGTTCACCACCGAGCAAGCCCTGCGACAGTGCGATGCGCACCACTTGAGCCGTGTTGGAGACGTCGAGCTTCTGGCGGATGCTGGATTGGTAGTTGGCGACCGTCTTCGTGGAGAGCGAGAGAATCCGCGCGATCTCCTCGATACGATGGCCCGCCACCAGCAGCCGGAATACTTCGAACTCGCGTGCCGACAGCGCGTGCAGCGGATTGTGCTGCCCCGGTACCATCTGGACTGCGAGTTCCTGCGCCATGTCGTGGCTGATGTAGAGCTTGCCCGCCGCCACCAGCCGCACCGCTTCCACGAGGACTTCCGGTGCGCTCGATTTCGTAACGTAGCCGCGCGCACCGGTCTGCAGCGCCCGCGACGAGAACACCACGTCCTCGTGCACGCTGAACATGAGTATCCTCGCCGCCGGGTCGCGAGCGAGAATGCGCCGCGCCGCCTCGATGCCGCCGATGCCGGGCAGGCTGATGTCCATCACCACCACGCGCGGCGAGAGTTCGCCGAACAGGCGATAGGCATCCTCCCCGCTTGCGGCTTCACCTACGACAATCAAGTCGGACGTGCGCTCGAGCAGGCGGCGATACCCCTCGCGGACGACCGCATGGTCGTCCACGAGGAGCACGGTGGTGCGGCGCTCGGTCGGAGGGTGTTCCGACACGGGCGCGCCGTCGGTACTTTGTTGGAGCAACCTAGCGCCAGGAATCAAGCCTTGCGATTGCGCCGCCGCGCCGCTACCGTCCCCAGCAGACCGAGTCCGGCTGCCAGCATGACGTACGTGGACGGCTCAGGCACCGCGGTGGGGATGAATCCGGCATAGACGTTTCCGACGCGCGGTTGTCCTTCCTCGCCTGCCTGGTAGAAGCCAACCCCAGCCGATCCGACGGTGTAGTGCTCCGCGTTGGTCTTGAGCAGGAAGAGACCGCTGAACGGATTGGCCTCGGCCAGATTCACGTCGCTCTGGAAACGGGCCGTGTCCGGATCGTAGAGAGCGGCTCCGGTGAGACTCGTCGAGGCCGTGCGACCGGCAATGTACATCCGGAGATCCCGGTTGGTGGTGGACAGCCAGGCCGCCGACGCATCGAACACGGTGCCGTTCTCTTCGAGACCGTACCGGTACAGGAAATTCAGTTCCGAATTGTTGGACTGTCCGGCGAGCCCCAGTCTGACGCGAGAGCCGAACACCAGCGTGTTGTCGCGCGAATCGCGGAACACGAAATCGTACATGTCGCCGATCGGTTGCGTCGTGTTCTGGAACACCACGTTCGGCGTGTACCGGTAATCCAGCAGAGTCAGGGTTCCGCTCCCGGTCACCGTGAACAACCCGTCGGTTGACCGCGCCGTGTAGTCAATTTCTTCGTACACGTGAAAGTCGGGGCTGCTCACGTTGTTCGACTTCCGCGTGATTCCGATAGGTTCCGCACGAAGAAACAGTGGGTCGGAGAAGATATCGTTCACTCCGACGACGTTCTGCGCGATATGGCTGAATGGCGGCGCTGCAGCGGTGAGCGGCTGGAAGTCACCGGCCACGGCCGGCAGCGCTGCAAAGGCGAATGTTGCTGCGATGATCTGAATTTTGTGTTTCACGGCAAGTCTCCTGTTGTATCGCAGGGAATTCGGGGCCCCGCTTGCTGCAAAAAAACATCTCGGAGCCTCACTGTCTGGAGGCTCCGGGCATGTCGAAGATGTAGGTCACGCCGATCCATGCGGCTCTCGGGGCGCCCGGACCGACGAAGGTCGAATGGGTCCAGTCGTTCGAGTTGTAGTTGAAGCCGGCCGCGTCACGCGCGCCCCAGCGGCTGGTAGTGAATGGATTCAGTGCGAGATCCCCAGCCGTCACGTAACTCGTATCGAAAATATTGTCGACCCGGGCCGTCAGCATGAGTCCACGGGAAATCTGGTAGCTCGCCAGAAAGTTGAATATTGCGTACCCGGGAATCTTTCCCTCCCCGACGTAGCGCCGGCCGGGCTCCACCGTGATCGACGGATCGATCGTGCCGCTGGTGGGCGCACCATTGGAATCGGTCCCGCCCGGGGCGTGAGCGTTGTTCTCGTTGCCGCGGACATACGACCACGAGTTCGCGATCATCGACAGGCCGAAGGTGAAGTCGGATGTCGCGCGGTAGCGCCAGGAAAGGCGCAGCGAGTCGCGCGGGATCCCGGGAATGCGGTCGCCCGGCTGCACCTGGAACGTGTTGACCTTTCCGTCCTGCTTCGTGGAGGTGCTGTTGGAAAGGTTGACGATCTCCGCGGGGCTCTCGAATGTGGCATCGATGCGCGAGTACGCGGCGCGGAAGTAATGCCGCCCCGCTTCGCCCTCGAGCCCCAGTTCGAGGCCGCGCCGCCGCGTCTTGCCGAAGGTGTCGAAGACCCCACGGTTGCGCGTGCCGAGCGACACGAACAGGATGTCGTCCGCGAGGTTGGTCTGATACAGGCTGAAGTTCCACAGCATCCGGTTGTCGTACAGGCTGCCGCGCACCCCCACTTCCGTCGTGTAGGAACGGACTTGGGGCAGGAAGGGGTCGTATGTGAGACCTGTCGGGATGGAACAGCCCGGCGTCTTCCCCGTGTTCGTCCCCGGGCCGGCGAGTTCCTCCGCCGCCCGGTCTCGCGCACAACCGAGTTCGATCACGCTCGGTACTCGATTGCCCTTGCTCCAGTTGACGTAGAGATTGAGGTCCTCCCGCGGCAACCACGAAACACCGGCCGACGGGTTCAAGCTCTGATACAGGTACTCGCCGGACGTGCAGTAGTAGCGGGCGTCGTTCGACGCGGAGAGTCCGAGTTCTGCGCCGCAAACCGGCTGGAGCCGACGGTAGAGCGTTTCGTCGAACTGGTAGAGCGGGATGGGCCGGTCTGCGACCAGATTGCTCGTGACCCGCGTGTGGTTGTAGCGCAGCCCCGCGGTGAAGTGCAGGTTCGGCTTGGCCGACCAGATATTCTTGGCGAACACACTGATGGACTGGCTGCCGCCGTTCAGGTTGTTGCGCTGGATTTCCTCGATCAGCGGGATCAGTCTCGTGCGGTTGTAGAGCTGCGGCGCCTGATTGACGGTGCGGTCGGAGCCGATGAGGCCCAGCATCTGACTCTGGCGGAAATCGACCTCGTTCTGGTCGTAGGCGGCACCGGCCACGAGCTGGTTCCTCTCCTGGGCCCAGCTGTACTGCACCGAGGCGCCGGTGGCCTTCTGGTCCGACTGGCCGATGTTGAAAACGCCGTTGGGCATCAGCCCGGCACATCCCGGCAGATCCACACCCACCGCCCCGTCAGTCGTTGCATTGGGAATGGGAACATTGGGGCAGGGAATGCTGAGGCGCTGCGATCCGTCCTTGAAGTCCTCCCAGAAATCGCCCCCGTTCGACCGCTGCTCGAGCTTGCGGTAGTACGCGAGCCCCGACAGGCTCATGTCGTCGTTGAGGTCCATGCGAGCGTTGCCGTTCACGTGGCTCACTTTGTTCTCGACCTTATCGGGCGAGGTGAACACTGAATTCGGGTCGGTAAGGTACTGCTCGTACGGGACCAGGCCATTGCCGACGAGCGTGTTGTCCGCAAAGAGGTAGGAGAGGCCTCCCGAGACGCGGCGCCCCCGGACGTCGACCCGCCCGTACAACTGCTGCACGTCGCTCGGCGAGTTCACCCGCCAGCCATCCTCCTGGAACTTGTGGAGCGCGAGAAACCCGCCGATGGTGCCGTTGTTGCCGCCGAGAGAAACCTGCGCCTGCTTCCGACCCCAGCTCCCCCCGAGCAACTTGATCTCGCCCCTGGGCGCGGTGAAACCCGATTTCGTCGTGATCGCGAGCGCTCCGCCCAGTGTATTGAGCCCGAACAGCGGATCGGACCCGGGCATCAGCTCCATGCGCTGGATGGCGTTGACCGGGATCAAGTCCCAATTGACGACCTCGCCGAACGGTTCGTTGACGCGAACACCGTCGAGATAGACGGACAGCCCCTGCGGCGTGCCGATCAGCGGCGAAGCCGAAAACCCGCGGTACACCAGGTCCTGCTGGAAGGGATTCCCGGTGTAGTCGTTGACGTTGACCGACTGCATGTTCGAGCCGAGGTAGTCGGTGACGTTGACGGCCTGGGACTCGCGCAGTTGCGTGGAGGTCACGCTCTGGACGTTGGTCGTGGTCTGGCTGCGTTCGATGACGACCCCGGGCAGCGGCGTGATGAACCGCGGCGCCAGCACCTTCACATCCGGTGCGCGAATCGATGTCGGCGGTTCAGCCACGGGTACGTCGCTCCCTTGTTGCGCGGAGGCAGTGCCGGAAAGTCCGCCGGCAACGACCACCGCCAGCAAGCCCCGACCCCACCCCGCCGCCCCCGACCCGCACCTCGCGCTGCGGGCAACCCATTGCCCGCGCGCAATACGCATCGGCTGCGTGATCTCCCTGTCTCCTGCGGTCCTCGCCTTGAGGGCTGGACCTTCTCTGTTTGGTGTGCCGCGAGCGCCCTGCTGCCAGCGTTCTCGGCATGGCAAACTCTAGAAAGATGAGAGGTTTTGCAGAGAGGGAAAAACTCCCGAATAGGCCGGGACAGGCTCAGGGATGCCCGGTGACGCACAAAAAAATGAGGCCGGACTTTTGGGCCGGCCTCGAAATCGAGAGGTCATGACACGGAACACCGGGAATCCGGGATGCCTTGTCATAGCATCGCCCTCGGGTATCGCCATGCCATAGCGACCACCCGGGAACAACACGATGCGGACGATACCCGGCTGACCGGGCCGATCGTTAGAGCGAAATCACTCGCCCGCAGGGGGGAAAGATTCCCTGTCGGGGAGCCCTGCGCCTCATTCAGCGCTCGACGACAGGCTCGCCGGTGCTGGGCGTAGGCTCGGACGACAACATCCCGTGGGCGAGCGCCATGCGCACCACCTGGGCCGTGTTGGACACGTCGAGCTTCTGCCGGATGTTCGACTGGTGGTTGGCCACCGTCTTGTACGAGAGCGACAGGATCTTCGCGATCTCGCCGATGGGATGGCCGGCAACCAGCAGGCGGAACACCTCGAACTCGCGCGGGCTCAGCGCCTGCAGCGGGTTCTCGTTTCCGGGCAGCATCTGGATAGCGAGCTCCTGCGCCATGTCGTGGCTGATGTAGAGCTTGCCGGCCGCCACCAGGCGGACCGCCTCCACCAGCACTTCGGGTGCACTCGATTTGGTGACGTAGCCGCGAGCGCCGGTCTGAAGCGACCGCGACGGGAACACCACGTCCTCGTGCATGCTGAACATCAGGATCTTCGCCTGCGCGTCGCGCGCGAGGATCCGCCGTGCGGCTTCGATGCCGCCGATCCCGGGGAGGTTGATATCGAGCACCACCACGTCGGGCGCCATCTCCGAGAACAGGCGATAGGCCTCTTCTCCGCTGCCGGCCTCGGCGATCACGGCGATCTCGTCGGTGCGCTCGAGCAGGCGTCGATAGCCTTCACGGACAACTGCATGGTCATCGGCGAGCAGGACTCTCGTCTTTGCAGCACTCATACCGGCAGCACTCCGCGTACCTTCACACCTTCACCGGTCCCGGATTCGAGGTAGAACGCCCCGCCGAGGACCTCCATGCGTTCGCGCAATCCCAGCAGCCCCATGCCGAGCACGGAGCGCTCCGGGTCGAGCCCACGGCCATCGTCGGATACGGCCACTTCGACGCTACGCCGGTCCGTACCGCGCGCGAGCGCGATCTTCACTTCCCGTGCGCCGGCGTGCTTCGCCACGTTGGTCAGGCATTCCTGCACGAACCGGTAGAGCGTGATGTTGGTCACCTCTCCCAGCTCGTCGAGCGGGCCGTCGGCCTCGAACGTGCAGTGCACGCCCGGATGCCGGCGCTTCCACTGGTCCACGAGGTACTGCAAGGCGGAGGGCAGCCCGAGCTCGTCGAGCGCCACCGGGCGCAGCTGCCGCATGAGGTTGCGCGCGACGTCGTACACGTGGTTCGTCACTTCCACGATGGACTGGGCGGCAGCCTTGATCTCGCCTTCGGCGCGGTCCCGGATGGAGACGGCGTCGAGCTTGAGCGCGTTCAGCCACTGGCCCATCTCGTCGTGCAGCTCGCGCGCGATGTGGCGGCGCTCGTCTTCCTGCACCTGGATACTGCGCTGGATCAGTTGCCGGTTCTCCGCGAGCGTGCGCGCAAGTTGCGCCTGCGCCTGTTCGAGGGCCGTGATGTCGGTGAAGAAGGCATGCACCTGCGACGCGCCGTTCACGTCGCGGCGCAGGGTGAGCTTGGCGATCACGCGCCGCTCCTCGCCGTCCGGCCGCCTCAGGGTGAGGACGGGCGCCTCGAGCTTGCCCCCCGCCACCAGGCTGGCGAGGTGTGCCTCCCAGAGCGTTCTGTCGGCGTAGAAGGCGCCGATGCGCTGGCCGACCGCCACTTCCGGGGCGTGCAATCCGAGCACCCGGGCCGCCTCGGGATTCGCGAGGCTCACGACGCCATCGGCATCCGCCAGCAGGTTGGCGGAGAGATCCTCGGTGAACAGCATGCGGTAGTGGCGCTGGTTCTCCACCAGCGCAGCCTGGGTGCGCAGGCGCAATCCCATCTCGATGGACGCATGCCGGTGGCGGCGCCATGAATACCAGGTCAGGCCCAGCAGCATCGCGGCCAGCGTGAGCGGCAGTTCGTCGAGCTGGTAAGCCTCGTAGGTCTTCGAATGGGCGGCGAGCCACTCCGAGAATTCGAGCGCGGCGCCCACCGCGAAGGTGGCGACGGTAATGAGCGCGACCAGTCCGAGGTCCACCCACGCCTGACGCAGGGGCGCGGGTGGGGCGATGACGGTCGATCGAAGGGGGGCGGACGCAGGTTGCGCCGCGAAGTCGGCTTGCATGGGTTACCTCTTGCGGTCGAAGGGGACCGGCACCCCGGAGAGGGGGTGCTATGCGGGGGTTATACCCAAGAGGTCCGGGGCCGGACAAGGGAAACATTCCCTGCCTCCGGCAGGGACCGGGAATTATTCCCGGGTCTTCTTGGGATTGGTTCCGTCGCCCGGCCCTGCATTCCTCATTAGCCTCCCGGGAGCCTGGCGGTAGCCGCGCCGGGGAGACCAGAAGAATATTCCGAGGAGCTGAACACCATGTCCTGCCTGTCCATCCGACGGGGCCCGCGCGTGATCGCGATCGCGATCGCCATCGCCGCCGCCTTCGCCGCCCCCGCCCAAGCCGAGAATGCCGCCGCGAACCTGGAGTCCCCGAACGTCAACATCATCGGCACCACCCCGCTGCCGGGCCTCGGGCTGCCCATCCAGAAGTTCCCCGGGAACGTGCAGTCGGCCACCGCCGCCGACATCCGCCGCACCCAGGCGCAGACGCTGCCGGACCTGCTGACCACGCAGATGCCCTCGGTCAACGTGAACGACGTGCAGGGAAACCCGTACCAGCCCGACCTGAACTACCGCGGCTTCACGGCCTCGCCCCTGCTCGGCCTGCCGCAGGGCCTGTCCGTGTTCCAGGACGGGGTGCGCATCAACGAGCCCTTCGGAGACATCGTGAACTGGGGGCTCATCCCCATGAACGCGATCTCCACGATCAACCTCATCCCCGGCTCGAACCCGCTGTTCGGCCTGAACACCCTGGGGGGTGCGCTTTCGCTGCGCACCAAGAGCGGCTTCCAGTTTCCCAATACGTCCGTCGAAATGTCGGGCGGATCGTGGGGCCGCAAGCAGTTGCAGTTCGAGCAAGGCGGCTACAGCGGCAACAGGGATTACTACATCGCGGGCAACTGGTTTCGCGAGGACGGCTGGCGCGACTACTCCCCTTCCGACGTGAAACAGTTCTTCGCCAAGACCGGCATCCAGACCGACGACACCGATTTCGACATCTCCTTCACGTACGCCAAGACCGACCTCATCGGCAACGGCGTCACGCCGGAGAGCTTCCTGAACCAGAGCCGCAGCCGCATCTTCACGCGTCCCGACAACACTCGGAACACCATGGGAATGGTCAACGTCACCGGCAGCCATTTCCTCGACGCCTACCGCCTGATCTCGGGCAACGTGTACTACCGCCAGAACAAGACGGACACGCTGAACGGCGACGTGAACGACGATTTCGAGGACGGCCCGAACGATGGCGCCACGGGCGCGAACGGCGGCGCAGGTTTCAACGTGCAAACGGGCGTGAACAACCGGACCTACACCAAGGGACGGACCTTCGGAGGCACGCTGCAGTACTCCCACAGTTGGGAGACGAACCAACTCGCCGTCGGCACCTCCTACGACAACGGCAGCGCTGACTTCTCGCAGAGCTCCGGCGTGGGCATCTTCGATTCCACCCGCCAGGTGGTGCAGACCGACGCCGACGTCGTCGGCAACGCGCTGAACGGCAAGACGCGCACTACCAGCGTCTTCTTCACCGACACCTGGAGCTTCCAGCCGAACTGGCACCTGACGGGCTCCGCGCGCTACAACTACACGAACGTCATCAACAAGGACCAGCTCAATCCTACGGCGCCGAACCTGGACGGCAACTTTACCTACGTGAAGATCAACCCCGCGGTAGGCCTGAACTGGACCCCGACGCAAGACCTTACGACCTACATCTCGGCGAGCCAGGGCAATCGCGCGCCCTCGCCCATCGAGCTGGGTTGCGCGGACCCGGCCAATCCCTGCACGCTACCGAACGCATTGGCCGCGGACCCGTTTCTCAAGCAGGTGGTCGCACGGACCTATGAACTCGGCGCGCGCGGCCTGTGGGGCGCGAACGTTCGCTGGAATGCCGCCGCGTTCCAGACCAACCTGAACGACGACATCCTGTTCGTCAGCACGACCACCAGCGCCGGCTTCTTCACCAATTTCGGCAAGACGCGTCGCCAGGGCCTCGAGTTCGGCGTCGCCGCGGACGTGGGTCGCTCCACGATCTCCGCCAACTACAGCCTCGTGGACGCGACTTATCAGTCGTCGGCCTCGATCCTCGCGGAGAACAACTCGTCGCGCGGCTTCGGAGGCGTCACCGCAGACGACGAGATCCGGGTGAATCCCGGTGACCGGATTCCGGGCATCCCGCGCCATCAGTTCCGCCTGAACTTCAACTACCGGTTCACCGACGAGTGGAGCGTCGGGGCCAACGTCATCGCGATGACGGGCAATTTCGCGCGCGGCAACGAGAACAACGACCATCAGCCCGGCACGGTCACGGATCCGGTGGGCGGTGGCACGCGCACCTTCCTCGGGGCGGGCAAGACCTCGGCCTACGCCGTCCTCAACCTCACCACCCGCTATCGCGTGGCACCGCAATGGGAGGTCTTCGCGCGCCTGAACAACGTGTTCGACAGCCGTTTCAACACCGCCGCCATCCTCGCGGAGAACCCGTTCAATGCCGCCGGCGTGTTCCAGACGAACGCCGACCAATGGGCCCGGGAAACGTTCTACGGACCGGGAGCGCCTCGGGCCGCGTGGATCGGTGTGCGATACTTCATCGAACGTCCGCCGCGTTGACGTTGTCGAAGCGGCCGTCACCCAAGCAAGAACAAGAGGAGCCGCTCATGAATCGAATCCTGCCCGCTGCACTGGCGGGCTTTTTCGTCGCGACCGCCGCCACCGCGGCACCTTTCGCGTACGTGCCGAACGAAAAATCCGGCACCATCAGCGTCATCGACACGGCCACCGACGAAGTCGTGCGCACCGTCCCGGCCGGCGAAAAGCCGCGTGGACTGGCCGTGAGCGTGGATGGCCGGACCATCTACGTGAGCGACCAGCCGAAGAACGCACTGGCCACCATCGACGTGGAAAGCGGCAAGCTCGGCCAGCCGATCGACCTCGGCGAATCACCCGAGGGCGTGGGCATCTCGCCGGACGGCAAGTGGATCGTCGTTGCCATCGAGAAGACCAACTCCGCCTACTTCGTGGATTCCGCGACCGGCAAGCGCGCCTTCTCGGTGAAAGTGCAGGGCGACAACCCTGAGCACGCCGTGTTCAGTCCGGACAACAAGCTCGTCGTCACGGGTGCCGAGGAAGGCCGTCAGGTGGACATCATCGACGTCGCGAAACGCGAGCAGATCGGTACCGTCATGGTGGGAGGCCGGCCCCGCGGCATGGCCTTCGTGCCCGACGGCAGCGTGCTGTACGTGGCCTGCGAGCTGGAGAGCAAGACCTACGCTGTCGACATGAAAACCCTCAAGGTCATCGCGGAGATCGCCACCGGCACGTTCTCCAACGGCGTCGCCATCCGCCCCGACGGCAAGCGCGTGTTCGTGACCAACGGCAAGGACGCGTCGGTGTCCGTCATCGATACGGCGACCAACGCGGTGATCGCGACGATCCCGGTCGGCAAGCGTCCGTGGAATCTCGCGATCACTCCGGACGGTCGCAAGCTCTACGTCGCCAACGGCCGCTCCAATTCCGTCTCGGTGATCGACACGGAAACCAATGCGAAACTGAAGGACATCGAAGTCGGTGAACTGCCCTGGGGCGTGGCGATTCGATGAGTCGTTGCTGCCGGGGAGGACCGTGAGCAGAGGGCAGGCGAGGTTGGAGACGAGTGAGATCCCAATGACGAGAGAGCCTCATCCTGAACGGTTCATCCTGGAAATCGCCCGACGGCCGGGCTGCGAAAGCGGCCGGTAGCGCAGCGCCGCTGTGGCGTGTCAGAATCGGCGCCGTTCTGACCGTTCCCGGCACTCCTCCAGCCCTGGGCAAGGCACCTTGATCCTGCGCTTCGGCTCCACTTCATTCACCTGGCTGCTGGTCGCGATGGTCGCGCTCACGAGCTCGGGGTGCGGCGCCTTCCGCAGCTACAAGAAGGAGATGGACAAGACGATTTCGCTCGCGGCAGGGGGCGACGTCCCGGGAGCCATCAAGGTCCTCGAGAAGAACAACAGCTCGAAGGACAAGGATCTGCTGTTCGACCTCGAGTTGGGGGAGTTGCGCCGCCTGAATCTCCAGTTCGACGCGAGCCAGGTGGCGCTGGGTTCGGCCGATGCCAAGATACAGGCCTGGGAAGAGGCCTCGAAGCTGAACGCCGAGCGCGCTGGCGGAAACGTGGGCAGCTTCCTCGTCAACGACAAGGTCCGCACCTATGAAGGCCACGACTACGAGAAGGTCATGGTCACGACGCTCATGGCGGTGAACCACCTGTCGCTGGGCGACTGGGACAATGCCCGAGTGCAGATCAAGCGCACGCACGAACGCGAGGCGGTGATCCAGTCCCTGCGCGCCGACCAGTACCTGAAGGTGACCGAAGAGGCGAAAAAGAAGGGCGCGCGCCAGAGCTTCAAGGAGTTGAACGGGTACCCGATCCAGACCATCGACAACCCCGAAGTGAACGCGCTGAAGAACGGCTACCAGAACGCGCTCTCGCACTACCTCGCGGGCTTCGTCTACGAAGCGCTCGGCGAGCCCAGCCTCGCGGCGCCGGGTTACCGCACCGCTATCGAACTGCGCCCGGGCCAGGGCCTGCTGGAGGATTCGCTCGGCGGCCTGGACGCGAGGCTCGCAGCGCGCGACGAGGGCTTCTGCGACACGCTGTTCGTGATCGACACCGGCGCGATTCCGGGGCGCACGTCGCAGAGCTTCAACCTGCCGATCCCTGTCGGCCCGCAGGGGCAGTGGATCCTGATCTCGGCATCGTTCCCAGTGATGGCGCCCGCAACCGCCTACGTGCCGCCGCAAGTCAAGGTCGACAAAGACCTCGACGTGCGCACGGCCCACGTCCTGAATCTCGACGCCATGGCGCGCCGCACGCTCTCGGACGACATGCCGACCATCATGCTGCGCGCGTTCACCCGGCTCCTGTCACGGGCCGTGGCGCAGTACCAGATGCAGCAGCAGATGCAGCAGCAGCAGCGCCAGGGCCAGGATACCCTGGGCATGGCGCTCGCCCTGCTCGCGCTGCAGATCGGCGGCGCCGTCACCGAACAGGCTGACGAGCGCGGCTGGCGGACCTTGCCCGCCCACGTCACCGTCGCGCGTGCACGCCTCTCGCGCGGACAACACAACGTTGCCATCGATACCGATCAAGGTCGCGCGAGTTTCGATGTGAACCTCGCGGGCCCCCATGCGTTGGTGACCGCACGGCTGCTGGGTGGTCGATCCTTCGTGGCCCCGGCCGCGTCGCCCGGCATGCCCGCCGTTCCGTTGCCGGCCGGTTCCAAGTCGGTCGAAAGCCCCGGCGACGGCACCGTGCAGGTTTCCGTCCTGAACTTCGATTACCCTGTAGCAGTACATACCCCCCGGAGGACCGTGCCATGAAAGTAGTCACGCTCGTCATCGCCCTGCTCGCCGTCGCCCTGGCGGCCGGTTGCGGCACCAAGAAGGGCTTCGAAAAGCCCGGCTTCGCCTTCGGCTGCCCCGTCGGCGAAACCAAGATCGGCTCGATGGACGACCTGGTCAAGGCCAAGGTCGCCAAGGAAGGCAGCAAGAGCCCGGATGTCGAGATCGAGGAGATCCGCTGCACCACCACCGGCGACCTGATGAAGATCGACGTGGTGGTCCACAACGACGAATCCGACGTCGAGCGCCTCCAGTACAAGTTCCGCTGGATGGACGCCGAGGGCATGCGCGCGGCCGACGAGGAATCCTGGAAGCCGCTGCTCCTCTACGGCAACTCGCGTCAGACCGTGACGACCGTCGCGCCGAACGCGAAGGCGCGCGACTTCAAGTTCATCTTCATGGGGCAAGACTGAGTCCACCGCGACTTCGACTGGCACCCTACTCCACTACCGAATCACCCTCACCCACCCGGAGCCGCCCATGCCCATCCACGCCCCGACCCCCATCCGCCTGACGACCGTCCTGGCCCTCGCCGCCGCGCTGGCGCTGTCCGCCTGCGGCGGACCCAAGACCAAGTACGGCGACGCCGGTTCCGTCGAGACCGTCACCAATCAGTTCGGCTCCACGGACCTGCAGATGCTCGCCGAATCCATGTCGCAGTCGATGCTCTCGGAGGCGCCGGTGATCTCGAGCGGCAACCTGCCGATCGTCACGGTGCAGGAAGTGAAGAACAAGACCAGCGAGTACATCGACACGCGCGCGATCACCAACCGCATGCGCTCGGCGCTCCAGAAGAGCCGCAAGGTCCGCTTCGCCACCGACCAGGCGGACATGCAGAAGCAGGTCGACGAAATCCAGCGCCAGCAGAGCGAGTACTACGACGCCAACAAGTCCACCGAGGTGGGCAAGATGGTGGGCGCAGGTTTCCGCGTGACGGGCGAGATCACCTCGATCGTCAAGGAGACCAAGAACGTCAAGGACGTGTACTACCAGCTCTTCCTCAGCATGACCAACATCCAGACCGGCATCGAGGAGTGGAGCGACACGAAGGAAATCCGCAAGACCACCGAGAAGTAGTGGTCGTCTGTAGGGCAGTACACCCCTTCCCCCGCGCAGGCGGGGGAAGATACCGTCTTCGGCGTCAAGCGCTGGCAGCGATTTGTGGGACGTAAGGTCGCTGATGCTTGAGCACACCGAAGCAGATGTGGACCAGTTTGCGCATGACCGCACACAGGGCGAGCATGGGCTTTTTGCCCGCGGCGACCAGGCGCTCGTACAGGGCGCGCGCATCCGGGTTGTTGCGTTTGGCCGTAAGGGCAGCCATGTACAGGATGCGCCGCGCCAGTCGATCCCCGTGGGGTCCCAGGCGCGGCAGCTTGTGCACGCTGCTGCCCGACTCCCAGTGCACCGGACGCAGCCCCAGGAATCCGCTGGCCTGGGCAGCGCTGTCGAACACGCGCCCGCGCAGCTTCACCAACATCACCCGCGCGCTGCTCGGACCCACCGCCGGGATCGAGCGCAGCAGCTCGTAGTCGGCCTTCAGTTGCGGATGGCCGTCGATGTGCTGGTCGATCTGGGCGTTCAGGCGCTTGATCTGCTGCTCCAGGAACGACACCGAGCTGTGCAGCGAATCCATCACCAGCGCGGGGGCTTGGCGCGCCTGTGCCGCCTCCACCCGGTTCAGCTCCGCCTGCAGCGTCTGCTGCAGGTCCTCCAGGCGCCGCAGCAGCGATTGGAGCTCGCGCAGCGGCAGGGGTGCGGGCATCCAGTCCACCGCCTGGGCCTTGAGCCCGAACTGCGCCAACACGCTGCAGTCCAGCGCATCGGTCTTGCTGCGCACCCCCAAGCCCTTGGCGAAGTCGCGCAGCTGCTTGGGGTTGATGATCCACACCCGCGCCCCGCGATCATGGGCGTAGTGCGCGACTCCCTCGTGATAGCTGCTGGTGGGCTCGAGCACCAGCTTGAGCTCCCCAGCTTCGCAATGCGCGTTCTGGCACGCCCACGCCAGCAGCTTCGCCCACCCCTGCGGGTCGTTGCTCACCACCTTCTGGCGCCGCTTCATCGGCTCCACCTGCACCACCACCGCACAGTCGAGCTTGGCCTTCGAGACGTCCACTCCGATCACGGGCATCGCAGCTTCTCCCCTTGCCAGTCCATCGCATCGCCCCTCTCGCCGACCCACCTTGTGCATGCAGGCTCTTGCCCCAACTGCGCAGGCCCCGGATACCGTTCAGTCTGCCTCGGGCGACAGAAACGGAGCGGGCCGGTATCTTCCCCACGGACTCGTGGTCTTGGCTGGGAATCGCGGTCTCCGCTCCAGTGCCGCAAGCTACCCCGACACAATTCCAAGATACAAGGTGGGGATGGGGGTGGTCCGTGGCGTGCCTCGCCTTGCTCCTGTCAGGAGCTCTCCCGGCCCGGGCAAACGACTGCGCGGCATCGTACGAAACCCGCACTCCCACCGGTCCCGATGCCACCGGTCGCTTCTACCAGGGGCGCGAAACTTCACCGGTAATGGGTCATCTCGGCGCCAGGTGGCTCGAACGGGCGGAGCGCGAGGCGGAGGAGAAACCTTCCGTACTGATCCGCAACCTGGGCCTCGAGCCCGACGACGTCGTCGCGGACATCGGCGCCGGTACCGGCTACTTCAGCTTTCGACTCGCACCGCTCGTACCGAAGGGCAAGGTGCTCGCGGTCGACATCCAGCCAGAGATGCTGGCACTCCTGCGCGAGCGCGCGAAACGCACGGGCATCGCGAACGTCGAACCCGTGCTCGGCAGGATCGACGATCCAGGCCTCGCCGCGGACAGTGTCGATCTCGTCCTGATGGTCGACGTCTATCACGAGTTCTCGCAGCCCTGCGAAATGATGCGGGCGGTCGCCAAGGCTCTGAAACCGGGCGGCCGGCTCGCGCTGGTGGAATACCGCGCGGAAGATCCGGCCGTGCCGATCAAGCCGTTGCACAAGATGACCCGCGCGCAGGCGCAGAAGGAGATGGCGGCCGTAGGCCTGCGACTGCAACGCACCTTCGACGGCCTGCCCTGGCAGCACCTGATGTTCTTCGAGAAGCGCTGAATGAACCGGGATTCGATCGACACCGAGCGCATCGCCGCCCTCACCGCCCGCGCCGAAACGGGAGAGGCGAAAGCCATGTTCGAACTCGGCCTCCTGTACGACCTGCCGGCAAAGGGCGATGTCCCGCCCGATCTGGAACGTGCTCGATCATGGTACGAAAAGGCTGCCGAAGCCGGCCACGCGTGGGCGCAGTTCGCGCTCGGCAACATCCACGACCTGGCCGAAGGTACGCCTCGTAATCACCTGGCAGCACGGAAGTGGTACCTGGCAGCAGCCCAGCAACACGTGGCTGAAGCGCAGATGCACCTCGCGCGCATGCTGCAGGCCGGTCGAGGCGGGCCGGCGGATCTGCCGGAAGCCGCGCAGTGGTACGAGCGTGCCGCCAACGGCGGTCACGAACTGGCGGCCACGAATCTCGCGCTGATGCACCTGGATGACACCGCACCGGAGGCGAGCCTGTCGAAGGCCATCGAGTTGCTCGAGTTCGCCGCGGACAAGCTCGACGGGCTCGCGCACCTGGTGCTGGGCGACCTGCATCTGCGAGGCGTCGGCGTGGAACGCCACGGCGGCCTGGCCCTGGTTCACTACTGCGTGGCGGGTGAGCTGCTGCAGGAAGGTCCGCAGGCGGATCGCGCACAGGCTGCCCGCGACAACCTGCTGGCCCGTCGCCCCGAGTTGCGCGAAGAGTACGAGGCTCGTGCGCGCGAATTTGTCGCGGTTCGCCGGGTCGCCCCGGAAAACGGCTGAGGCGCGCCCTTATACTGATGGGCTTGAAGTCGTTCGCCCCTGTTCCATGTCCCTCTGCATTGCCAAGCGCGCACGCGCCGCGCTCCTGATCCTGCTGTTGCCGGCCGGCAGCGCATTCGCCTACGACGAAAAAGCCGAACAGGAAATCCTCAAGCGCGAAGCCGCCGAGCGCGTCGCGAAAGCGCACAACCAGGACCTGGTGGTGGGTGCCGCCAACCTGATCATCAAGCAGGCTTCGATCCGCATGGCGCGCGGGCTGCTCGCCCAGTGGGGCAAGGCGGCGGAACTGGGCAAGGGCTGGACCGAAACGGTGCCGGCGTGGAAGGAAGCCGAGGCGCTCCTGATGGAGGAAATCGTCGAGCCCATGAAGCAGGTGTCCGCCGGCCAATGGGTCAAGTCGATCTGGAGCGACTACATCGCCCAGACCTTCAGCGGCGAAGAGGCCGACGTGATCGCCACGCACCTCGAGACCGAGTCCGGCCAGGCGCAGGTCGCGATGATGGACTGGTTCATGGGCGAAACGACCTTGTTCAACTACACGTACACGGGCCGCTTCCAGTACGACCTGAAGGGTGCCGAAGCCGAGTTGAAGGCGCTGCAGAAGATAGCGAACCCGCGCATCCCGGCAAAGGACAACGAGATCGGCTTCACGACCAAGAATCGCGATGCCTGGCAGTTCGTCGCCTGCAGCCCGCAGAACCCGACGTGCATGGGCCCGCGCTACGCGAAGCTGCTGGGCGGTGCGCTCCAGGGGGGCCTCATCCGCCACATCGACTCGGTCAACAAGACGATCGAGGATCGCATGAAGGCTCGCCGGGACGCGGTGCAACCGATGATGGATGCCTTCCACGCAGCGTCGGCCGTCGACGCGCCCGCGAACAGTACACGCTGACCGCTGCCGCACTCGACGCGCCATTGCACGCGTCCGGCGTCCCGCGGTCGCCAGCAAGGGCGCCGCGATCCTGCCCGGTCAGGTGATGCCCGCTCCACCCTTGGGCAGCACCATCGTCGCTTCCAGCCCGCCGCCACGCCGATTGGCGAGCGTGACGTCGCCACCCATGGCCTGGGCCAGGTTGCGCGCGATGGAAAGTCCGAGACCGGTGCCGCCGGTACCGGAATTGCGCGACGTCTCCACGCGATGGAAGGGTTCGAACACTTTCTCCAGCAGGTCCTCGGGAATGCCGGGGCCACGATCACGCACCGCGACGACCAGGGCGTCCTGGCGATCTTCGACCTCGATCTCGACCTCGCGCGCGTAGTGGAGCGCGTTGTCCAGCAGGTTCTGCAGGACACGCCGCAAGCCTAGCGGCTTGCCGGGAAAGGGCGCCGCGACCTTGCCCTTGACGCTGACCGCATGCCCGAGCTCCTCGGCATCGGCGTGCAACGCCTCGATCAGCGCGCCCACGTCGATCGCACTGACCGGCTCGCGATCATCGAGGCCGCGCATGTAGTCGAGCGTCGTGCCGACCATGCGCTGCATCTCGTCGAGATCGCGGAGGAATTTGTCACGCAGCGCCGTATCTTCCAGCAATTCGGCACGCAAGCGCAGGCGCGTGATCGGCGTCTTGAGATCGTGCGACATCGCGGCGAGGATCGACGTGCGCGTGCGCACGTAACGCACGAGCCGCTCCTGCATCGTGTTGAACGCACGCGCCGCGCGCCGCACTTCCTGCGGCCCGCTCTCGGGCAGCAGCGGGCGATCGATGTTGCGGCCGAGTTCCTCCGCCGCCTCGGCCAGGCCCTTGAGCGGCCGCGTGACCCAGCGCACCACGACGAAGGACAGGATCGCCACGACCACGAGCATCACCATGAGGTTCTGCACCACGCGCTTGGGCCAGCGCGGAAAGCGCCGCGGCTCTTCCAGCGCGAACCGGCCCCACGTGCCGTCCTCGAGTCGCGCGAGGACGGTGAACGCGAACCGCTCGCTGCGCTCGCCGATCGTTCCCGGGGTAGGCGAGTCGCCGAATCGGCGCTCCACGTTCACTGCAAGCGTCCGCTCGGCACCGAGTCGGTCGGTCAGCAACGCGTGCATGGCGACCGCATCGGTATCGTCTGCGTCGGGCGGCGACGCAGTCTGGGTCGCTGGCAGGAGTTCGACCTTGACCCCTTGCGCCTTCGCGATGTCGGCAAGCGCGACTCGCTGATCCCCCGGCAACCGATCCAGCAGTTTGACCAGGTCCGCCACGCGACGCGCGGCCGGGCCCGCGCTCGCACGGAACACCGCCGCCTCGCGATCCATCGTCTGCACCAGCAACGTCACGGCCATGGTCAGTACCAGGCCGCCGATGAACGTGAGCGCGATGCGGCCGAAGAGCGAATCGGGCAGGAGACGCCGCATCACGTGCCCTCGATCCGATGTCGATGCCGCGAATCGCCACCGCGAATCCGAAATCCGCTTGATCTCGTATCCGTGGGGCACGCGTGCGTACGACCCCGAACCACTGGAGACCCGAAGCCATGCCCAATGCCTTTCGCAGGACCGTGCTCGCCCTGAGCACCACCATCGTCACCGTTGCGGCCCCGGCGTTCGCCGAGACCCTCGTCGGATTGACCTCGACCAACCAGCTCCTGACCTTCGACAGCGCTGCCCCGACCAACGCATCGACGCCCACCTGGATCACCGGTCTTGGCATCAATGAATCGATCATCGGCATCGATCGCCGCCCGGTGAGCGGCGTGCTCTACGGGCTCGGCAGCCAGAACAACCTCTACACCCTCGACGCGGCGAGCGGCGCGGCGACCCTGGTCGCGAGCCTGGTCGCCGATCCGACCGACGCCAGCAGCCCGTTCGCAGGCCTGGCCGGCACCGCATTCGGTATCGACTTCAATCCCGTTCCCGATCTGGGCATGACGTTGCCGTCGTTGCGAATCGTCAGCAATTCCGGCCAGAACCTGCGCGTCAACGTCAACGGCGCGAGCGCCGGGCTGGTGACGACGGATACCCCGCTCGGCGTTACGCCGTCGGGAACCGCCAGCATCGTGGCCGCCGCCTACGCGAACAACGACCGGAATCCCGCCACAGGCACCAGCCTGTTCGACATCGACGCCTCGGCCGACCTGCTCTACCAGCAGATCAATCCGAACGGCGGCGTGCTTTCGGCCATCGGTCCGCTCGGCGTGGACGCTTCCGGCGTCTCCGGGTTCGACATCTCCGGCAGCGGCCTGGCGTTCGCAGCACTGCTGGACAGCGATACGGCGAAGAGTTCGCTGTACACGATCAACCTGGCCACCGGGGTCGCCACATTGACCGGCGCTTTCGGCATCGGCGGCAGCACGGCCATCGCTCCGCCACTCCTCGACCTCGCAGCGGCGCCGGTACCGGAACCCGGCACCTACGCGCTCATGGCCCTCGGCCTGCTCGGCGTCGGCTTCGCCATCCGGCGAGGGCGCAACGCGAGCTAGTCGGAACTGTCCTTCCCCCTCCCTGGCCCTCCCCCGCCATTGGCGAGGGAGGGAACGTTCGTGCCACCACTTCTCGGTGTCGCATGTTCGCGGCACGCCTTTCCCCGTCGACCTGGTGTCGCATGCTCGGGGCACTCCTTCCCCCGTCGAAGATGGGGGAAGGTCGGGATGGGGGCCGACAACTGGAAGCGCGGTGCCAGCATCGGCTGCCCCCACCCTGACCCTCCCCCGCCCTCGTCGGGGGAGGGAATGTTCGTGCCGCCACTTAGTGTGGCTCACGGCGCCGCCTCCCCAACCCTGATCGAGCATTGCACCACCACGAGTCGGCGGCCGGCGCCGCTCGCCTTGCCGTCGATCCCAACCCTTCGGGTCGGGTCCCTCGCCGGGTGGCTCACGGCGCCACCTCCACCGCCGCCGCGAGCACATAGCCTTCGCCACGCACGGTGCGAATGATCTCGGGATCGCGCCCGCCGTCGCCCAGTCTCTGGCGCAGGCGGCTCACCTGCACGTCGATGCTGCGATCTAGAGGATCGGCTTCGCGACCCACGGTGAGATCCATGAGCTGGTCGCGCGACAGCACGCGATTGGGATAGGACAGGAACACGCGCAGCAGCCGGTACTCGGCACCCGAGAGCGCCACCACCACCCGATCAGACGACACCAGGTGGCGCGCCTCGAGATCGAGGGTCCAGCCGGCGAAGGCGAGCGCCTTGGCGTTCTCGGGCTCCAGCGATGGCGGCACGGCGCGCGAACGACGCAGCACCGACTTCACCCGCGCCAGCAGTTCGCGCGGATTGAACGGCTTGGGCAGGTAGTCGTCGGCACCCAGTTCGAGGCCCACGATGCGATCGGTGTCGTCGCCCTTGGCCGTCAGCATGACCACCGGCACGCCCTTGCGCACACCGAGCTGCCGGCACAGCGTGAAGCCGTCGTCGCCGGGCAGCATCACGTCGAGGATCACCAGATCCACCTGGGCGGAATCCAGCGCCTGCCACATGGCGCGTCCGTCCGGTACCACGGTCGCACGGAACCCGTTGCGCCGGAGATAGTCTCCGAGCAGGGTGCGGATCTCGAGATCGTCGTCCACGACCAGGATGTGGTCCTGATTCTCCATGACCTATTTGTACCGCGACTCGCGGGACCGTGGGGGACGATGTTGTAAGAGAGCTTGTCGCCGCCCCCTGCGTGACACACTGCGTAACAAAATAACCGACGGCTGATATGCGGCGCTTACACGGACCTGCTTCAATGCGGGTCATGCATCGCACGTCTTCGACCTCAGCAGGGCTCGCGGGCGCCGCCCTACTGGCGAGCGCCCTCGCTGCGCTTGCCGCAGGCAACGACCCGTTCGACACCGAAAAGCTGCGTCCGGCGTCGCCCGCCCAGGCCTGGGAACAGGCCGATGCACCTGCTTGCTCGGCGCCTGCAGCGCTTCCGGATCCGCTGACGTTGCTGGATGCCATCGACCTCGCGCTGTGCAACAACCCGCGCACGCGCGAGTCCTGGGCTGCGGCGAAGGGCTCCGCGGCACAGGTCGGTATTGCCCGCGGGGCGTATCTGCCCAGCGTGACCGTGAACGGCGCGCTGCAGTCGACGAACCAGACCAACACGACGCTGTCCGGCCGGCGCGACCAGGCGACCGGCTCGATCGCCCTGAACTACCTGCTGTTCGACTTCGGCGGCCGCGATGCGACGCTGGAACAGGCGCGCCAGACCCTGTTCGCCGCCGACTGGACGCACAACTTCACGCTCCAGACCGTGCTGCAGGATGCAGCCTCCGCCTATTTCCAGTTGTTCGCGAACGAGGAAGCCGTGGTCGCGGCAAAGTCCGCCGAAGAGTCTGCCCTGAAGAGCCTCGACGCAGCCCGTGCGCGCCAGAAGGCCGGTGCCGCCACCCGCGCGGACGTGCTGCAATCGCAGACCGCGTTCTCGCAGGCGCAACTGACCCGCGTCCAGGCCGACGGCAGCGCGGCGGCATCCCGCGGCGTGCTGGCGAATCGCATCGGCGTCCCCTCCAATCGCCCCGTGCGCATCGTGCCGCCGGGCGATCTCGAGGCGCGCCGCATTGCCGACACCGAACTCGACCAACTGGTCCAGACCGCCACATCCCGCCGTCCCGATCTGCTGTCGGCCGAGGCCAATGTGCGCGCGGCCGAGTCGAACGTGAAGATCCAGGAGGCCGCGGGCAAGCCGACGATCTCGGCCTTCGGCACCGGAAACGGAATCAACAACAATCCAGGGCTGGATTCGCGCGCAGGCACGATCGGCGTGTCCATCAGCATTCCGCTCTTCACCGGCTATCAGTCGACCTACCGTATCCGTAACGCCCGCGAACTGCTCGAGCAGCGGCAAGCGACGCGCGACCGCCTGCGCAACGACGTCACGCTGGACGTCTGGCAGGCCTACCAGGACCTGCGCACGCAGAATCAGTCGCTCACCGCTGCGGCCGATCTCGTGGCGAGCGCCCGCGAGTCCTACGACGTCGCGCTCGGCCGCTACAAGGCCGGCGTCGGCACGGTGACCGATCTGCTGAACGCACAGAGCGCGCTGGCCAGCGCGAACCAGCAGCGCATCCAGGCCCGCTTCGGCTGGAACGTGGCCAAGATCACGCTCGCCAAGGCGATCGGCGGCCTCGATGCCGGCCTCTTCAACGACATTTCCGCTCCCACTCCGGGCACGCCCCGATGACCAAGACACTCCGAAACTGGTTGATCCGCCTCGTCGTCCTGCTGCTGCTCGCCGCCGCCGCGTTCGCCGGCTGGCGCTACTGGCAGGCCAGCACCGCCAAGACCCTCGATGAACGCTATCAGTTCGAGGAACTCGCGAAAGGCGACGTGGTGCAGACCGTGACCGCGAACGGCACGCTCAATCCCGTGGTGCTCGTGAACGTCGGCACGCAGGTCTCCGGGACCGTTCGCAAGCTTTATGCGGATTTCAATTCTTCGGTGAAAGCCGGCCAGATCCTGCTCGAGCTCGACCCCACGCTGTTTCGCGCCGCGGTGGAACAGAGCCGCGGCAACGTCGCCAACGCGTCGGCCTCCCTCAAGCTCGCGCAGGCGAACGAGGCGCGCATGCGCGAGCTGTTCGCGCAGGAATACGTGTCGAAGCAGGACCTCGATCAGGCGGTGCAGCAGCGCGAGGCCGCGGAAGCGCTTTCGCGAACCGCCCGGGGTCAGGTGGCGCGCGACGAAGCCAACGTGAACTACAGCGTCATCCGCTCACCGGTGTCGGGCATCGTGGTTTCCCGGCAAGTCGACATCGGCCAGACCGTGGCCGCGAGCTTCCAGACGCCGACGCTGTTCCAGATCGCGCAGGATCTGTCGAACATGCAGATCAACACCAACGTCGCCGAAGCCGACGTGGGCAAGATGCGCATCGACCAGCCGGTGCGCTTCACCGTCGATGCCTTCCCGGGGCGCCGCTTTGAAGGCAAGGTCTCGCAGATCCGGTTGAGTCCGATCATCCAGCAGAACGTCGTCACCTACAACGTCGTGGTCGCCGTCGACAACCGGGACCTCAAGCTGATGCCGGGCATGACCGCGTACATCAGCGTCGACGTGGACAAGCGCGAGGACGTGCTGCTGGTGCCGAGTGCGGCGTTGCGCTTTCGTCCGCGCGATGCCGCGCCGGAAGCGAAGAAACCCGTCGCAGCGGGCGAAAAGAAGACGCGCGGCGGCGGGCCCCGCGTTTACGTGGCGCGCGGCGAACAGCTCGTGCCCGTGGTCATCCAGGCCGGCCTGTCGGACGGCAAGTCCGTCGAGGTCACCGGCGGCGAACTGAAGCCCGGCGATCGCGTCGCAACGCAGAATCGCGTGGCCGATGGTGCATCGCCCGCGGGCCAGACGCCAAAGGTCCGGGCCTTCTGATCGCCATGGCCGATGCCGCGAACGAGGTGGTGGTCGCGATCGAGCACCTCCACAAGCAGTACGAGACGGCCGCCGGGCCCGTACCCGTGCTGAAGGACGTCAACCTCGAAATCCGCAAGGGCGAATTCGTGGCGATCATGGGGCCGTCGGGATCGGGCAAGTCGACGTTCATGAACATCCTCGGCTGCCTCGACACGCCCACCAGCGGACGCTACGTCCTCGACGGTCACGACACGTCCTCGCTCGATTCCGACCGGCTCGCGCGTCTGCGCAACCGCTTCATCGGCTTCGTGTTCCAGGGCTTCAACCTGTTGCCGCGTGCGAGCCTGCTGGAAAACGTTGCGCTGCCGCTGGTCTACGCGGGCGTGGGGCGGCGGGAACGCGAATCGCGCGCGCGCGAACTGCTGGCGCGCGTGGGCCTCACGCGGCACATCGAGCATCAGCCCAGCCAGATCTCGGGCGGCCAGCAGCAGCGCGTCGCCATCGCCCGCTCGCTGGCGAATCACCCGAGCCTGATTCTCGCCGACGAACCCACCGGCAACCTCGACACCGCCACGAGCCACGAGATCATGGGTGTGTTCCAGCAACTGAACGTGGAGGCGGGCATCACGATCGTCCTGGTGACGCACGAGCCCGACGTCGCGCGCTACGCGAAGCGGCAGGTGACCTTCGTCGACGGCATCGTCGTGCACGACGGCGAGGTCCACGAGGTCGAGGCGGCAGCCCGATGATCGGCGGTCTCGGGCAGCCACGCACGGAAAGGTCACCATGACCCTGGCGATGCTGCGCGAGTCGTGGAAGGCGATGGGCGCCAACAAGCTGCGCACCTTCCTCACCATGCTCGGCATGGTGATCGGCGTGGGCGCGGTGATCCTGATGCTCGCGATCGGCCAGGGCGCGCAATACGTGGTGAAGCAGGCAATCGCCAGCATGGGCAGCAACCTCTTCATCGTGCTCGCTAGCTTCTCCACGACCTCCGGCGTGCGTACCAGCACCGGCCAGGCGCCCACGCTCACGGTCAACGACGCACGGGCATTGCTCGACCTCAATACCGTCGCCGAAGTGGCGCCCATGCAGACCGGTACGCGTCAGGTCGTCTATGGCGCCGCCAACTGGAATACGCAGATCTACGGCGTGACGCCGGGGTATTTCACGGTGCGTGACTGGGCGGTGGTGGAAGGCGATCCGATCACGGACACGGACGTCCGCAACGCCGCCCGCGTCGCCCTCGTCGGCCAGACCGTGCTCGACCGGCTGTTCGGCGACGAGCCCGCGGTGGGCAAGACGATCCGCCTCGAGAACATTCCTTTCACCGTCGCCGGCGTGCTCGACCGCAAGGGCCAGAGCTTCGACGGCCGCGACCAGGACGACACCGTGCTGATCCCGCTCACCACGGCGCAGCGCAAGGTCTTCGGCGGCCAGTTCCCGAACAGTGTGCGCATGATCATGGTGCAGGCCGTTTCCGAGGGCGCGATGGCGCAGGCCGAGGAGGACATCAACCGGCTGCTGCGCGAACGCCGCCGCACGCCCGACGGCCAGGAACCGGACTTCACCGTGCGCAACCTGAGCGCGGTGGCAGACGTGCAGGCGCAGACCACGAAGGTGATGTCGCTGCTGCTCGGTGCCGTCGCATGCGTCTCGCTGGTGGTGGGCGGCATCGGCATCATGAACATCATGCTGGTGTCGGTGACCGAGCGTACCCGCGAGATCGGCATTCGCATGGCCATCGGTGCGAGACGACGCGACATCCTCATGCAGTTCCTCCTCGAAGCGATCATCGTCTCGGTGCTCGGCTGCGTGATCGGCGTCGCGCTCGGCGTCGGGTGCGCCCTGCTGGCGTCGCGGGTGACCGGCGTCTATGCCGAAGTGACGGTGTGGTCGGTGCTGCTGTCGTTCGCTGTCGCCGCCTTGATCGGCGTCTTCTTCGGTTTCTACCCGGCACGCAAGGCGGCCTGGCTGAAGCCCATCGAAGCCCTGCGGTATCAATAGCGGCCTCGGCGCGGACGCCGGAATCAGCTAGGATTCGGCCGCATCCGGTCGGGCCGGTTGCCGCGTGTACGTGGCAGCCGCTCGCCCGCCACCCACGACCCCATCGGAGCCCATGTCGCTCTTGAAGCCTGGCCGCAACGCGACGATCGTGATCCTGCTGTCACTCTGGATCGCCGCCGCATTGCTGTTCGACCGCACGGCGAGCCTGTGGCAGCAATACGGGCTGGGAGCGGTCACCGTCGTCTTCCTCGCCTGCCTGCTGGCCGGGGAAACGGTCGAGGTGCGGCGCCAGGTGCTGGTCGCCGCCATGTTCGCGACCCTGGGCGAATTTCTCGCCGCCCCATTGCTCGGGTTCTACACGTACCGACTCGACAACGTGCCCTCGTTCGTGCCGCCCGGCCATGGACTGGTGTATCTCGCGGCCGTCGCCGCAGCACGCGCCGAGTTCGCACGGCGCTATCGGCGATACATCACGGCTACCGCGCTGGTGCTAGGGGGCGGCTGGGCGCTGTGGGGCGTGTGCTTCGCGCCGCGAGTGGACCTGTTCGGCCTGCTGCTGTTCGCCCTGTTCGCTCTGTTCGTGCTGCGTGGCCGTGCTCCGCTGGTCTATGCCGCGGCGTTCTTCATCACCGCATTCCTGGAGCTCTACGGCACTGCGATCGGCACGTGGACCTGGGCCGCGACCGATCCGACCGGCACGCTCGGCATGGGCAATCCGCCGAGCGGGATCGCCGCGGCCTACTGCGTCGTCGATTGGGTCGCGTTGCGCATCACGCGCAAGCTCGGGACGATCACTGCCGCATGGCGTGCGATCGTCCCGCTACGGCGCGCGCGCCGTGCCGAAGCGACGCTCCCGCGTCGCTGAATCCGGAACTCAGCGGCTGCGCCGCCTGTGCGCGGCGAGACCGAGCAGACCGATTCCGGCCAGCATCAGGGCATAGGTGCCGGGTTCCGGCACCAGTTGCGCGCGGATCTCGCCAGGCGCGAAAGTGCTGGTGTGAATGTTGAGGTATGAAGTACCCGCCGACAGACCCGCGAGCAACGCCGCCTTGGCGCCGGCGACACCGCCGTTGTTGTTGATGAACGCCGCGCCGTAGAAGGCAGCGGTGTTCAGGTCGAACGTGTGCGAATAGGCGCCGGACGTGACCCCGAGCGGGAAGTCGGTCAGCGACGGGTTGCCGAGCGCGATTCCCACGTTCCCGGTGCCGGCAACCGCCTGGCAACAATGGATGTGCGACTGCGTGACCGTGCCCGACAGACCGGCGAACGAGGCGGTGATCGTCAACGCGCTGATCTCGTCCTCGTACTCGATGGTCACGCTGCCCGAGCCCGTGGCTCCGGCCAGTTCCGGCGCGAACGTCCCCGTGAAAGTCTGGATGTGGGCATGGGCCGCGCTGCCCGCGACGGCCAGAAACACTGCAAGTGCGATGTGGACGAACCTCATGACATGCTCCTCGACGATGGTGAAACGATGGTGGCGGGACGGTGGATCAGTACGCGCGAATCGGATGGCAGCTTCTGCGAGCGCCGTCGGCCGGCGACGAGCCCGAGCAGTCCGCATCCCGCGAGCAGCAGTGCCGAGGTGCCCGGCTCGGGCACGGCCGCAACGCTGAAGCGCAGGTTGTAGGGCGCGGTGCCCAGGTTGAAGTCCTGGATCCAGAAGGAATAGGCGCCCGCCGCCAGCGGATAACCGCTGAGCAGGGTCGAGCCGACGCTGAACTCGTTGAAGTGGGTCCACTTCAACTGCGGAGCCTGGCTGGGATCGATGATGGTGGGCGGGGTCGTCATGACCGGTCCCGATTCCAGGCCGAGGAACAGTTCGCCGTTCTCCGCGCCCAGGGTGCCGGGCAGTACGGTGATCGCCGTGAGAACCGTGCCCTGCGGAACCACGAAGGTGCCGTAGTCCAGGAATACGACGGCGGGACCACTCGCCGGAATGCCGGTGGCTCCGAGGACGTCGTTGTCGCCGAGCACGAACGTGATGGACGTCGGCGCCGCGCCGGTGTTGGACAGGTCGCCCGATACGCTCTCGCTGTAGGCGGTCACGGCCATGGCGGGCGTTGCTGTCGCCACTGCAACGGCAGCAACGGCCAGACTCAGTAGTCGGCGGAAGATCATGGGACGGGACTCCTGGTGGGTATGGGATGCAGCCACGAACATCACGCAGGCGATTTCGATCGGATGGCCGTACGACGAACCCGCAGACCGAACAAGCCGACCAGGCCGAGCGCGAACAGCGCCCAGGTTTCCGGCTCGGGCACCGGAGCGATGCGATAGAGGATGCCGCCGGTGCCGGTGGAAGGCGTGTTGGTGACCAGCACGTAGAGCTCGCCGCTGCCGTCTTCGCCGAAGCCGTGCACGGTGAGCCCGTCGGGCAGCACGCCGGCGGCGAACTGCGGCAGCAGGAACTCGTGGATCGTGCCGTCCTCGAGGTCGGCATAGAACAACCGCCCGTCCGCCCGCGGCGGCAGGTTGCGCAGCGCGAGGTCGCCGAAGACGTACTTGCCGAACAACTCCGGAATGGCGTCGCCGCGATAGACGAAGCCGCCGGTGATGGAAATACCGTCGCCATGGTCGTATTCGAGCGTGCCCAGGGGCCCCGAGATGGGGTCGATCAGGCCGGCTGGCACGCCGGGGCTGCGATCGCCGATGGTGCCGTTGGTGCGGTTGAACAGGAAGTCGCCTTCCTTGATCGCCCAGCCGTAGTTGCCGCCGAGGACGATGCGATCGATCTCCTCGATATTGTTTTGCCCTACGTCAGCGAGGATCAGCTGGCCGTTGTCCCGGTCGAAGCTGAAGCGGTAGGGGTTGCGTAACCCGTAGGCGTAGATCTCGGGCACCTGCCCCGGACTCTGGAATGGGTTGGTCACGGGAATGCGGTACTGGCCGTTGGCACTGGCGGCGTCGGTGCTGATGCCGGCGGTCAGGGCCGGGGCGACCGGATCGATGCGCAGCATCTTGCCCAGCGGGGTACTCAGGTTCTGGGCGTTGCCGCCGGGTTCGATATGACTCGCGCCGACGTCGTTGGCGTTGCCGCCGTCGCCGAGGCCCAGGTAGAGGTAGCCGTCGTGGCCGAAGGCGATAGTGCCGCCGTTGTGGTTGTTGGCGTTCTTGCCGAAGGAGATAACTTCGCGTCGGGAGTTCGGGTCGATGACGTTGGGGTCGGCCGCGCTCACCTTCCATTCGTTGACCACGGTCTTGAAGTTCTGGGTCGCGTTGTTGGGCGCAGCGTAGGTGGGGCCGCTGCCCAGCGGGGCGCTGCTGAAGGTGTAGAGGGTGTTGTGGCCGACGCTGCTGCTGTCGTTGAAGCCGGGGTGGAAGGCGAGTCCGAGCAATCCGCGCTCGTCGTTGGCACTGGCAGGGTTGTAGGCACCGCCGATGTAGCCCTGGATGTCCAGGGCCGGGGTAGGCAGCAGGCTGCCGTTTTGCACCACCTGCAGCAGGCCCTTCTGCTCGAGCACGAACAGCCGGCTCAGGTCTCCCGGCGCGCTGATGGCGTAGTCGGGCGCGCTCATGCCGGTGACGATCGCGTCCAGGTGGATCGCGATGTCGCCCTTGGGGATGGGGTTCAGGTTGCTTTGCGCCCCGGCCTCGCCGGCGAGCGCCAGCGCGGCGGCACTCGCGATCAACAGAATCTTCGGCGTCATGGTGTACTCCCCTTCGCTCGTGTCATGGCCATGAAAGATTGCGCTTTGCCCGCCGTCCGATCGCTATACGAGAGGCCCCCGCCTGACCGTCTCGCGACGCATGACGACCGCGCAAAGCCCTGCAGCCAGCAGGACGAGCACGTGCGGCTTGGGTACCGCCGCCACCTGGTCCGCGCCCGCCCGCGCAACGACGTTCGGCATCGGCGAACGTGCCTGCGCGGAGCCCGGGCTGTGAACAAGTCCTGCCCGGACCTGCCGCAGCGCGGGGGCCGGACTCTCCGGGCTGCTCGCCAGGGTGCCGATCAGGACGGAATCGCTTTCGAGCGCGGAGTCCGCGGTATCCGGTTCGACCGATGGGGCGATCATTGGCATGTCCCCTTCGAAGTCGCCGACCTGCCCGAGCGCAATCGCGGCAGTGGGGGGTGCGTGAACAGCCATGAACATGGCTACCACCACGACGCTCGGGCAGAGGTTGGCGAACAGGGCCATCGGAGGATCCGGCGGAAACGCGTGACTCGGTTGCAGGGGTCCCAAGGCAGCGGCGTTGCTCCCTGGTGTGCCGTAGGTGCCGACGGGTGCGAAAATGGTTCAACGGGTTCGCCATCGGGACGCCGGAAAAAATTCCGACACCTTCGATGACACCTGGACTACGCCGGCGTGACCGAAGCTCGAACGTGCGAACCACCCGACGTCATCGGGAGGGAAAGTCACCGATCCGGGCGAGGCGATGTCTACAATAGGCTCCATGGATACCCTGCCGCGCCAGGAAAAGATCCGCGGTTCCTCGGACGCAGACGAGTGCGCGCTGCTCGCCCGCATCGCGAGCGGGGATCGGCGTGCGTTCGACGTCCTCTATCGCCAGTACTGGCCGCGCCTCACCCGCTTCATCGACCAGGTCATGCGCAATCCGAACCTGGTGGAAGAAGTCCTCAACGAGACGATGCTCGTGGTGTGGCGCAGCGCTGGAACGTTCAAGGCCCAGGCCCGCGTTTCCACCTGGATCTTCGCCATTGCATACCGAAAATCCATGAAGGCGCTCAAGCAGGTTCGGGGTAGCCTGCACCCGATCGACCCGCTGCAGGAGATCTGGTCCGAGGACGATCCGGAGCGCGATGCCATGCGCGCGCAGCTGCGTGGCCAGGTGCGACGGGCGCTCGATGCGCTGTCGGCCGAGCAGCGTGCGGTAGTGGAGCTTACCTACTACCATGGTTGCGCCTACGCCGAGATCGCGCAGATCATGGAATGCCCGGTGGACACGGTGAAGACCCGCATGTTCCACGCGCGTCGCAAGCTGCGGCTGGCGATCGAAACCGAGGACGATGCCGAGTGAGCGGCCTGCGCCTGTTCAGCTTCGATGATCCGACGCATCGCGACGTGACGGAGCTGCTGCCGTGGTACGCGAACGGCACGCTCGACGGCACCGAGCGCGCGCGCGTGGAAGACCACGTACGTCAGTGCGTCGCCTGCCGGCACGAGCTCGACCTGCAGCAACGCCTCGCGGAAACGATCCGCGACGATACCGTCCCGACCGGGATGACGAAGGGGCTCGCGCGCCTGCACGCGCAGATCGACCTCGCCGACGCGGCGGTCGTTCCCACGCTCGAGCCCATGGCCTGGTGGCGGCGCCCTTCACTGCTCGTGCCGTTGATCGCAGCACAGTTCGCCGTGATCGCCGTCCTGCTGTTCGTAGACAAGTCCCCAGGCGTGGCAACGTTCCGAACGTTGGCTTCTCCTTCGTCCACCGTGTACTCACGCGACGCGGTGGTCGTGATCTTCGACCCGGCCACGACCCAGCAACGCGTACAGGCACTGCTGCGCGAACTCGACGCGCGCATCGTGGACGGTCCGAACACGCGCGGGGCCTACACGCTCGAGTTGCCGAACGACAGCCAGGCAGCCACGCTCGAGCGGATGCGCGCCATGCCCGAAGTGCGCTTCGCCCAGCCGGCACCGGGTTCCGCCGGGATGAAACCGTGACCCGTGCGATGACGTACCGTCGCGCAGCGAGATGCCTGGGTCTCGCCGCTGGCATCGTCGCCGTCGCCTTGGCTGGCTGTGCGCAATCGCCGAGCCGGTCCGTGGAGCACAAGCCCGATGCCGCGGAATCCGCGCGTCAGATCATGGTCATGCTGCCCAGCCCGGCGATGGTCGAACTGCGACCCTACGAAAGCACCCGAGCCGGCTATTCGTCGGCCCATGCGCGCAACCGCGCGGTTCGCGTCGCTTCCGCGCTCGCCCGCGAACAGGGCATCGAGGTCCTGGACGAATGGGCCATGCCTTCGCTCGACCTGCACTGCATCGTGGCGCGTGTCGCCGACACCCAGGATGCGTCGCGTGTGCTCGCTGCGCTCAACGCGGATTCCCGCGTCGCGTGGGCCCAGCCGATGGAACGCTTCCACGCGTTGGGTGCGTCGGCCACGGTTCAAGACGGCGATGCGGCACCGGGCTGGAGCCATCTTGACTCGTTGCACCGGATCTCCACCGGTCGCCGCGTGACGATCGCGCAGATCGATACCGGCGTGGACCTGCGCCATCCCGTGCTGTCGGGTCAGTGGTCGGGGCCACGCAATTTCGTCGACCAGCGCGACTTCCCGCCCGAGATGCATGGAACGGCGGTCGCCGGCGTGACCGTCGCCCGCGCCGACGCGAAGACCGGATTGGTGGGTGTATCGCCGGGCGCACGGGTGATCCCGCTGCGCGGTTGCTGGGAAGCAGGGCCCGACGGCGCGGCGTGCAGCACGTTCACGCTGGCCAAGGCCCTCCAGCACGCGCTGCGCGAATCACCGCGCGTGATCAATCTCAGCATCACCGGTCCGCGCGACCGGTTGCTGGAAACGCTGATCGATCACGTGCTCGACCGCGGCATCGTCGTGGTGGCGGCGGGCGACGAGTCCGGCGGTCCCGGGTTCCCGGCCAGTCATCCCCGCGTGCTGGCCGTATACGGCAACATGCCACCGATGTCGTCCCGCGCCATGCTCCAGGCACCCAGCCAGGACATCCTGACCTCGACGCCGAACAAGACCTTCGGGTTCGTGTCGGGCACCTCCTTCTCCGCTGCGCACGTCACCGGACTGACGGCGCTGCTGCTCGAGCTTGCGCCTCGGTTGACGCCCGCACAGGTGGAAGCGCTGCTGCAATCCACGGCGGCGGCGAGTCACGCGAATGGCAGCCACATTGCGCGCATCGACCCCTGCGCGGCACTGAGCGCGGTGGCGCCGCGATCCGGTCTCGCGTGCACGCCGGCGAGCGCCGATAGCGGCAACAGACCGTAGCGGGGTGCACCGATTCGTCCGCAGCGTCGCGCCGTTCCTTTGCCTGAGCGCAGCGCCGGCCTGCGCCGACGTCACGGGTGAGATTGCACTGCTGTCCGACTACCGCTTCCGGGGTGTGAGTCTCAGCGACGGCAATCCATCGCTCCAGGGAAGCCTCGACTGGTCGAGCGCCGCCGGCTGGTTCGCCGGTATCGTCGCCTCGACCGTCAAGGTCGGGCGCACGGATCCGGTGTCGGGCATCGGGGCGCAGGGTTACGCCGGCTACAACGGCGCTTTGACCTCGACACTGGCGTGGAGCGGTGGCCTCTCGGCCTATGCGTTCCCCTCGACCAGCCGGGGCAGTACCGACTACCAGGAACTGTTCGTGCGCGTCGGCAGCGACCGCTGGCAGACCGGCCTGTACCTGAGCCCCGACTACTACGGCAACGGCGCACCGTCCGCGTATGCCTCGTTTTCCGCTTCCCGTCCGCTGGCCAGCACCGTGACGGCTTTCGCGCAGGCGGGCTGGCTGGTCACCGGCCGCCCGAACGACGCGCCGGCGGGCGAACGCCCGCAACGGTTCGATGGTCGCCTGGGTCTCGCTTGGGACTTCGGATTTGCCATCGCCGAAGCCAGCGTGGTCGGTGTGACCCGCGACAACGATCGCTGCCGCGCCGATCCGGATGTGTGCAAGGCCACCGTGGTCATCGCGTTTCGCAAGGCGTTCTGACCGCTGGCGCGGTGCTCCGGGCCAGCCACCGGCATCGGAGCTATCATTCGCCGAAGCGGTGAATCGCCGTTGAGCGCCTTCGACTCACGACCGAGACCAGACCGAAGCAAGCCGCCAAGGATCATCGAAACGACGATTCGCCGGAGGCATGCAGCAACCTGCAGCCGATGCCGGCCATCGCGCGGCTCCCCGGCGGCACCTTGGGGACGGTGTTATGCGGGCAGCCGGGACAGAAATACGGCGTGCGATCCATGGCCGGCTTCTCGACGGCGCGGGTTTGCCTTCCTGCTCCGCCAGGCGCGCACGAAGTTGCGCATCGTCGAAGCGCTCGAGAATGCGCTTGCCGATCGCGATGGCGATCTCGTTCGGGACGAGGGCGGCGTTAGTGGCGTGCCGGCAGTTCTGTCGAACGTCTTTCCGGAAATCGGGGAGTTTTCCACCGGCGCAACGCTGTTCGCTTTCAAGGTTCCCAAGTAAAGCAGCAAAGCTGTCCGCTTCGGCGAGGGCCGCTTGGTCCTCGCCGAAGCGGACAGCGGACCGGCATGCGGCGATAGGGGAACGTTTCTGATTGCACTGTTTACTCTGTTCGTTTCTGTCTGCGGGGGTCTTGGCCGCTGCGGACCTCCCGACGGTGGGCGGCAGGTTGAACTCCTAATCCGACCCTGCACTAAATCCTGGCACAGAGTCGGCATTTGCCGGTGCCCGATCGTGAGTCTGTCTGTGCATCCCTCCCCAAATTATTCCCTAGTCTCCCAGCAGCGGAGGATCACGGCGCTCCACCAAGCCACTCCTTCGCAGAGGCCGTCCAATGAACATGTGGCGGTCACTTCGAAAAAAATACAACGGAGGAGATTGAAAAATGTACATCCAGAATCGCTTGAGGCTTTTCGGCCTGGGCGCGGCGCTGGCGGTGGGTCTGACATCGGCGGTCGCGCACGCCGACGTGTCGACCATCCTGAAGCCTCTGGCCGGAGACTGGCCGAGTTACCACAGGACCTACAACGCTAACCGCTACAGCCCGCTCGATCAGATCAACAAGGGGAACGTGCAGCGGCTCAACGTTGCATGGGCGCATCAGGCAGGCGAGATCACGCAGGGGTTGCAGTCGACTCCGGTGGCTCTGGATGGGATCATTTACTACACGGCGAACTTCAACCGCGTTTTCGCCCTCGACGGCCGGACCGGTGAAGAGATCTGGCACTACTATCCCAAGATCAAGGATGGCGTCGAACAGCTCCCGACTTCACCCACCGCCCGCGGGGTGACCGTGGCCAACGGCAAGGTGTTCATCGGCACGATCGACGGGCGCGCAATCGCGCTGGATCAGAAAACCGGCAAGCCGGTGTGGGAAACCCAGATCGTCAACACCATGGAGTGCGGGTGCATGTTTACGTCACCGCCTCTCGCGGTCAAGGACAAGCTGATCTACGGCTCGACCCAGGGCGGCATTCCTGCGCGTGGCGGCGGCATTTTCGGTCTCGACCAGAAGACCGGTGCGAGGTTGTGGTACTTCGATCCTGTCAAGGAGGGAGACGAGCACTGGGGCACGAACGATTTCGGCGAATCGAGCGCCAAGTACGCCGGAGTGGGCGCCTGGCACGTGGGCAGCTACGATCCCGAGCTCGATCTCATCTACTACGGGACGTCGAACCCCTCGCCGTGGTTCGATTGGGCGGCACCGCTGGACGGTCCGAAAGGCTACCTGCGCGCGTCTGGCGTGGGGGCTCGCCCGGGAGACAACCTGTACAGCTCCTCCGTCCTGGCACTGCGTCCGGATAGCGGCGAACTGGTGTGGTACCACCAGGAGAACCCACACGACGACTGGGACTACGATGCCACTCTGGGCGAGTTCGTGCTGATCGACAAGGGCGGCAAAAAACTGATGCTGCATCAGGCGAAGAGCGGGTTCGTCTACGTCTACGACCGCACCAACGGCAGCATCGAGAACGTGTGGACCATCAACAAGCACGTCAACTTCGTCAAGACCATCGACCCCAAGACCGGCGAGCTGATCGGTCGCCAGTCGCCCATGACCCTGCCAAACAACATATTCTGCCCGTCGATGGGCGGGGGGCGCAGCTGGAACGCGGGCTCCTACAATCCCGACACCGGGATCTGGTTCAACTCGCGGCAGGAGATGTGCGAACAGGCCAAGACGCGGCCGGAGCGGCCCAACATGAAGCCCATTCCCTCCTGGTACGCCGGGGCCGACCTGCTGTGGGTTCACCCTCCCGGAGATCAGGCGCACGGTGCGGTGGACGCCTGGGACCCGCTGACCGGCAAGAAGAAGTGGTCGGTGCACGACAAGTACCCGCGCATCTCCGGCATCCTGTCCACCAAGGGCGGGGTGGTGTTCAGCGGCGACATGAAAGGCTACGTGTACGCCTATAGCCAGGACACTGGCAAGGAGCTGTGGAAGTTCAACATGGGCTCGGGCTCGCGCGGCGGGATCATCAGCTACATGGCCGGCGGCGAACAGTACATCCTGGTGCCGAGCGGCATCGGTTCTGCCCTGCAGGCAGTGACCTCGCAGATTTATCCCGAGCTCACAGATCTGCCCTCGGGAGCAACGCTGTTTGCATTCAAGGTCGCCAAGTAACCCCGGTTCGTAGCGGACGGCGGCGCGGGCGGTGCTTCATCGCCTTCGCCGCCGGTATCCTGCACGCCCCATGGAACCAAACAATGAAAAGCATTCCGGCAGTCTTGCTACTATTGCTTCTGTCCGCAACTCCGGGATTCACCGCCGATACCACCGAGGATCGGGACATCCCCGCGACGGACAAGACGGCAGGCGTCGACCTGCGCGATCCCGAAGTCGTCAAGAAGGGCATGACGATGCTGTCCAGCACCTGCGGCGGCTATTGCCACGGCACCGACGGGCGCGGGTTCAAGGGCCCGTCCCTGCGCAACCGCACGGACCTCGACGTCGATTCCTTGCGCGCAACCATCGCGTTCGGGCGCAAGCGCGCCGGCAAGCTGATGCCTGCGTGGTCCGGGGTGCTGCCGGAAGACCAGATCTGGACCGCAATAGCGGCCATTGTCTCCTTACGTCACGTCGAACCCGACGCGAAGCCGGCCACCCATTGATCATGGTCCGGGACAGATAGGCGACGTCAGTGGATGCGGCCTCGCTCAGCGGCACCGTTCTGGAGTGGTTCGCCGCCATCCATACCGTCTCCAGTGAATATCCCCCGGCAAAGCCAGCGGCTTTAGGTTGTGAGCCGCTCACAGCGGCTGGTCGGGGTCGCTAACGCGGCCCCGCAGGGCACACCGGGGGGTCTTCTGTTTTCGGCTAGCGATTCTCGAACCGGTTGTAGTCGAACAGTCCGGCCTCGCCCGGCGCGATGCGCACGTAGGCATCCTGCAGCGCGTCGCTGTGGGTCCAGAATTGCGGATGCGTGCGGCGAATGGCGAATCGATCGGCCAGCGCTTGGTAGTCGGCTTCGGAGGAAAGCCCGCGTACCGTCGCCGTGAATTCCTTCAGTGCGGCACGCGGCACGACGTACAGGGTGTTCGGGTAAGCGCCGATGAATCCCGGCACCACGGTCAGCGTGTTCTCGTCTGGCAGCAGTGCGGCCGATTCCCTGATCAGATACGTCACGTTGCTGTGGCCGGTGTTGCGCACCAGGGTGAAATACCGGGCCGAGCCTGGCGGATCGTCCACGCGCAAGAAGCCCACTTCGGGCATGAAGGCGAGGTTACGGCCACGCACCGCAGAGAGGGTTTGCAAATCGTCGCGCAGCGCCGGATCGTCCACGCCTGCCAGATCGAAACCATGCCCCAGCACCGGCGCCAGCCGCACCCGTAGCAGGTCATACACCTCGCGCTGCGGATCGCTGCTGCGATAGTCGATACCGGAGTCCTGATCGAACCAGGCCTTGCGGCCGTACAGGTAGTCCTTCACCGATCGGCTCGCACCCCGGTACCAGTGATCGCGTACGGTCTCTCGCTGTGCCTTCGGCAGGAGCATGAGGAAGTTGAACTCCCCTTCCATGCGCAGGAAGTCCATGTAGAGCCGCGAGTTCAACTGGTGGCCGGTGTTGCCATGGACATCGAAGCCCGCGACCAGCAGATAGTGAATGCGCTCCAGTAGCGGATAGCCGATCACCCATGCGGTCTTGGGCGTTTCGCCCACCAGTCCCTTGACCACCGTCGCGCTGTCGAAATGCCGGAACACCGTGAGCGCTGCGTTGGGATTGCGGCCATCGCCGTCCCAGATCAAGTCCAGGTTCACCTTCGACGGAGCGTCGAGCTTGCGTTGCAGGTACTCCGACTTGGCCTTGAGGTAGCGGTCTTCGCGCCCGGAATATTCGAGCCACGTCGTCAGGATCAGCGCACTGCTCCCCTTCTCCGAGGGCAGGCCCAGATTGTTGCGCTCGCGCGCGAGGAACGCGGCGTCGGCCTCGGGATCGACGGTGCTCGGGTTCATGAAGAACACCCAGAACTGATCCTCGATGACGTCCAGCGCCACCTGTCCCCGGCACACCGGACCCTTGATGAATCCCATGATGGTGAATTCCGCCTGGTCCAGCATGAAGCGGTAGCGCGCATTCACCGGCAACGCCTGGAAAACCATGAACGGGTTGGCGGTGACGTCGGGTGCGTAGGTGGGCAACTTCTCCACCTCGTAGTCGGGCGCGAGGAACAACTCGCGCCACCGCGCCATGCGCTCGGGTCCCAGCGCATAGGGCATGTGCGTCTTCGCGACGAGCGTTTCGCGTTCCGGTTCCAGGCGGTAGTACACGCGGTCCGTTCCCGGATCGTCATAGGGACGACGGGTGGCTACATTGCGGATCGGTTGCCCCGGCGGCGTGCTGGAACGCACCAGGCGAAAGTAGTGGCGCTGCGCATCGGAGTCGAAGTTGAGGTGCGCGAGGAACAGGTGTTCGTAGAGGTAGCGGCTCACCAGGCGTTCCTTGAGCGAATCGCCGTTCAGGAACGTCTCCCATTCGCGCACCTGTTGGTCGACGGCCGCGGGCAGTGGCTCGGGCCCTTCGTAAGGCGCGCCCTGCTCCAGCCAGCGCACCAGCGTGGCGTGCTCCGCTGCGCTCAAGCCCGGCAGCCCGTAGGGCATGCCCCACTGCGGGTAGCGCTGCTCGAAGCGGTCGAATTCCTCGATGCGGGCACATTGCTGATTCCGGTCCAGCGAGAACTCGAAGGACTTCGGCAGCACTTTCGCTTCGGGAAGCGGATGCCGTTGCTTGAGGTCCAGCGTTCGGAACAGGACACTCCCGGACAGGTTGGCCTCAGGGGTGCCGGAACGCTCGTTCAGAACGGGATGGAAATCCCGGGTGCGCCACTCGGACGCCGATCTGGCATCGACGAACAGGCGCGTCGTCGGTCCTTGCACGAGGCGCGTGGCATAGACCTTCTGCTTGCTCGCTCCGCGGGCTACCCCCTCCCAGGCGGAAAGCTTGAGCTGGCACTGGGCGTCGTAGCAGGCGTGGCACACGACACAGCGCCGGTCGAGAATCGGCTGGACGTCGTTGCGATAGGACATGCCGGGCTTGGGAGGAATCGGCACGTCGAATCGACCTACCTCCGGTGCGCCGTAACGCTGGTCGAGGGAATGCCTGGCGACCCACGTGCAACCGGCCAGCAGGGCCAGCACCACCATCGATAACGTCCTGAACATGCATCCTGCCTTTGCGCTGCGTTGAAGTCCCGGGCGCACCTGCGCGCCCGAATCGCACCTGCTTCGACCAGGCGCAGTATGGAGGCAGCGGCGACTGGCGACCAGACGTGCGACGCATCGCGGCGACTACTGTCCGTTCATCGGCAACGAGAACGACTTCCTGTCGCACCCCGCCGGGCGAAGGGGGCCGACGGCCCTCTTCACCCCGGTCGGTCGGTGGCGGGCGGTTCGACGCGGCGCAGTTCAGGGCAGCCGATACTCGAACTGCTGCGTGCAGCCGAAATGGCCTTGCGTGGAGAGCGCCTTGCACTGGAACGGCGCCTTGCCCGTGATGCCGCTGAACTTGCCCGTTCCGCCTGTGTACTGATTCGCGCCGTTGAAGACGCCGTCAGCAGCGAGCATCCCACTATAGTCGCCGTAGATCTTGTCGCCGTCGGCGTCGGTCCAGGCACACGTGCCTCGCCCAGGCCCGACGCCTCCGGTCAGGTCCAGCGTGTAATTGCATATCGCCGTGCCCATGTGCAACGGTCCACTGCCGCGCTGGTTGAAAGTGACGCCATAGAACGCGCCCCAACCCAGGATGCGACCCTCGCCTACCGGCGCCGTCTCCCCGACGGCTTTCCAGCCGCTGGTGAGCTGGAATGTTCCCGACTTGGGCAATTGTTGCGCACCGGCCGTGCCGGTGACCATCGATGCGACCATACCGAGAGCAACAACCATCGCTGTCTTGCTCATGACTGCCTCCCCTGAGGTTCTCTCAACAGCGTCCGATGACGGCGGACGCGACCGACGCGATCCCCCGCTCACGGATCACTCCCGGAGAGTGTCGCCAGGTCTCGCGCGCTCGGCTTGAGGGCTCGTCCAGCCCGAGAGCGGGCGACTACGGTACGCGCGCCGCCCTTACCAATCGCTTACGTGTATGCCTGCTCGACGCACCGGTTCGAACGACGTTGCGTCAGCTCCCGTGCCGTGCGAGAGCCCAACCCACGTGCTCGCGAACGAGCGCCGAAGGATCATCGCGCCGTGCCTGCAATGCCCCGACCACTGCCGCTGTCGTCGGCGCGTTGCCGAGTCCCACCGCGAGGTTGCGCGACCAGCGTTCGTAGCCGATGCGGCGGATGGCACTGCCTTCCATGCGCGTGTCGAACTCGTTGGCGCTCCAGCGGAACAGCTCCACGAGCGTGACGTCGTCGAGACCGTTGCGGACTGCAAAGTCGGACAGCTCAGTGGGGCGCGCGAACTTGTTCCACGGACACACGAGCTGGCAATCATCGCAACCGTAGACGCGATTGCCCATCGGCGCGCGCAGTTCTTCCGGAATCGAGCCAGCGTGCTCGATGGTCAGGTAGGAGATGCAGCGTCGCGCGTCGAGCCGGTAGGGTCCGACGATGGCGCGCGTCGGACAGACGTCGATGCAGCGAGTGCACGTCCCACAGTGCTCGGTGACTGGAACGTCCACCGGCAGGGCGAGATCGGTGTAGATCTCGCCGAGAAAAAACCAGGACCCCGCATCCCGATCGAGCAGCAACGTGTGCTTGCCGCGCCAGCCGAGGCCGGCCTTGCGTGCGAGTTCCACTTCGAGCACCGGCGCGCTGTCGGTGAAGACACGATGCCCGAACGGGCCCACGGCATCGGCGATGCGATCAGCGAGTTTCTGCAATCGTCCGCGCAGGACCTTGTGATAGTCGCGCCCGAGCGCATAGCGCGATACGAAGGCACGATCGCCGTCGCCGATGACCGCCCAGCTTTCCCGCGCTTCTGCAGGCAGGTAGTTCGTGCGCGCGCTGATCACAGATACGGTGCCCGGCACCAGTTCGCCCGGACGAGCGCGCTTGAGACCGTGGCGGGCCATGTAGTCCATGTCGCCGTGAAACCCGGCTTCCAGCCAGGCGAGCAGACGCGGTTCAGCGCCGGTCAGGTCGATGTCGCTGAATCCGACGGCGTCGAAGCCGAGCGCTACCCCCCAGGCTCGAATATCGTTGGCGAGGCGTCGTGGGTCAGGAACAGGCGTCGTCCGGGCAGTCACGCCCGGTATGGTACCGACTGTGGTCGATATGTACCGCTAGCGCCTGCTGCGCCGACGCGCCAGAAACCCGATACCGACCAGACCGGCCAGCATGAGGCCCGAGATCCCAGGCTCCGGAATCGCAACGACACCGTTGCGATCGTAGAGCGTCCCCGAACCCGAGGTGATCGTGAAGGCGTTCAAGGACTGACCGGTCGAGGACTCGACGACGTTGATGCCCGTCAGCTTCACGGATGCGATGAAATCCACCGTTCCGCCGCTACCGGTGAGGAGGCCCACCGACGATCGGGGCACCACGGACGCCCAGAGGGCGAACGTGTAGTCCGAAGGGGTGCCGAACACGATCGGAAAGTCGAGCGAGAACGTGGTCGAGCCGGACTCGGTGAATCCGGTACCGAGGTCACCCGTCAGCGTCATGCCGGGAAACTGGGAGACATAGCCGCCCGGGCCGTAGAAAGAGACGGTGCCCTGCGTGTTCTGAATGCGGAAACCGAGGAACGCCGGGCCGTTGTCGACCGCGTAGTAGAACTCCAGCTGACTGTCGCTGCGACCGACGTTGAACAGCGAACCGTCGACGGTGAACGTGGGCTGGAAACGCCCCGCGCCCGTGCCGCCGGTGATGGTCAGGGGTTCCCGCTGCAACCCGAAAGCCTGGGACCCCGCCACCGTGAAGGCGTCGGAAGCGCCGCCGTAGGTCGCGCTCGCCCTCACGCCGAGGTTGCCGAAGCCCGCCCTGCCCGTTGCATCGCCGGTGAAGCTGCGCAGATCAGGGGACGCGCCGAAACCGACGGCGAGGGTGCTCGACACCGAAACGCTGCCGCTGGCCGCGCTCGCCGAACGCGTGTCGACCCCGACACCGCAGCCGGAATCGGTCGGAAGCCCGACCTGGATGGACCCGAGGAACGCGGCACCCGGATCCGGCCCGAAGGTCGCACAGGAGAATCCACCCCCGGCCGCGCCTAGGATCGAATTGCCGCCGGCGCTAAGCGCGTAAGCCTGTACCGACGGCGCCGCCTGTACATCGGCCCAGAGACCAGCGGTCAGGCCGAACAGGGTGGTAGCGAACACTAGATGGCGCATGGAGCTTTTCCTTTCTCGGGCGAACGACGGGTCGCGGGGCTCCGTGGCTGGGCATCGCGACGAACTGCGGCCGAGAAGGAATAGGCTTCGACACGCTTGGAGGGGCGTCATGCCGGCTGGCAGTCCACCGATATCCGACGCTAGTTTGCGCCCGATCAAGGCCGTGGAGCACGTGAGCGGTATGATTGACGTGATTTTTCGCTGGAACGCTTCCTTGCCTCGTACCCTTGCCGCCATCGCCGAACGCGCCCGACGCACCGCCCTCACCGGTGCGGTAGCCGCGTTTGCGTGGGTGCAGATGCTGTCCCCGCTGCTGCATACGCACGTCACCGTATCGGTGGCGTCGCTCGAGAGCGGCATTCATCTTCCGGTCGCGTTGCTTCATGGCGGGCATGGTCACGACATCCCCGGCTTGTCCCACGGCCTGTTCCAGGACGAAGCGAACGCCATCACCGCCCCGCCGGAACATCGGCGCAATGACGCCTCGCCGCCCATCGGGGCGACGATGCCGGCACCAGGGGACCCGCAGCTTCGCTTGTCCACACGCGTCCCCGATCAGAACGCGGCGACGTCGGATCCACTAGTCCGCAGCCACCACAGGCTGCATCCGCCCGCCCAGGCTCCGCCCGTCACGGCCTGAACCGCCGTGCACCGGCCACGCAGCTCGCTGCGTGGCGCAGTCCTCGATCGATACGGAGCGCTTTTCGTGGCTCCGTCTGCGGAGCCGTTCATGAATCCATCCGGTCGCCCGATTCCGTGGGCGCTGCTGTTTGCCTTGCTCTGCGCCCAGCCTGTGCAGGCGCAGGACATCGCGCTCACCCCGGCCCAGGCCAAAGCCCTCGGCGTCACCACGGTAGCGCCCGAGCCACAGGCCACCGGGGAGATCACCGGGCTTGCGGCCCAAGTCATGGTGCCGAACAGCCAGCTGCACGTGGTGAGCACTCCCCTGCCCGGCCTCATCGAGTCGGTGCTGGTGGCGGTGAACGAACGCGTGAAGCGGGGCCAGCCGCTGGCGCGCATGCAGAGCTCGGCGCTGGCGGAAGCCCAACGCGGCTACCTCCAGGCGGCCACGCAGAAGCAGCTCGCCCGCGCGAATCTCGATCGCGACCAGAAGCTCGCGGCGGACGGCCTGATCGCCGAATCCCGCCTGATGTCGACGCAGGCGAACCACCTCGAAGCCTCCGCCTTGCTCGCGGAGCGGCGTCACGCCCTCAAGCTCGCCGGCATGTCGGATGCCGCCATTGCCGCGCTGCTGACCGGCAACGCCATCTCGAGCAACATCACCATCGCAGCACCCGTAGACGGTGTCGTGATCGAACAGGTGGCGCAGGCGGGTCAGCGGCTCGAGGCGTACACGCCCATCTATCGCATCGCCCGACTCGATCCCCTGTGGCTCGAGATCCAGGTGCCCCTCGCACGCGCCGCCGGCCTGCGCGAAGGGGCGCGCGTCCGGGTGCCCTCGGTGGAGGCCAGCGGGCGGATCATCTCCGTGGGACGAAGCGTCACGCCGGAAAGCCAGACCGTGATGCTGCGGGCGTTGATCTCGGTCAATGCGCTGCGGCTGCGTCCAGGCCAGTACGTGGAGACCACCGTCTCGGCCGCGGACGCGGAAGTCGTCCAGTGGCGCGTGCCCAACGGAGCGCTGATCCGCCACCAGAACCGATTGCTCGCGTTCGCGAAGACGGCGAACGGTTTTCGCGTCGAGCCGGTCACGATGATCAACGAAGGGGCGCAGTCGAGCGTGGTCGCCGGCAATCTGAAGGACGCCACCATCGCAGTCGGCGGCATCTCGGCCCTGAAGGCGAGACTCATGGGCATCGGTGGTTGACATGCTGACCAGGATCATCGAATTGTCGTTGCGACAGCGCCTGTTGGTCGCCGCGCTGACGCTGCTCCTCGTACTGGTGGGGGTGCAGGCCTTCCAGAATCTTCCGATCGACGCTTTCCCCGATGTCTCCACCACGCAGGTGAAGATCATCATGAAGGCGCCGGGCATGACGCCCGAGGAAGTGGAGTCGCGCGTGGTCGCACCGATCGAGCTGGAGATGCTGGGCATTCCGAAGCAGCGGATCCTGCGGTCGATCTCGAAGTACGGCATAGCGGACATCACCATCGACTTCGTCGAAGGCACCGACATCTACTGGGCGCGCCAGCAGGTGAACGAACGCCTGAACGGCGTGCTCGGCGAGCTTCCCGCCGGCGTGGGCGGCGGCATGGCGCCGATCACCACGCCGCTGGGCGAGATGTTCATGTTCACCATCGAGGGTGGCGAGCTCTCGCTCGCGGAACGCCGCACGCTGCTCGACTGGACCATCCGGCCCCGGCTTCGCACCGTGCCTGGCGTCGCCGACGTGAATTCGCTGGGTGGTTTCGTGCGCGCGTTCGAAGTCGTGCCGGACACGGCCGCATTGGCAGCCCGCGGCATTCCGATGATGGAACTCGAGCACGCCCTGATGGTGAACAATCGCAACGACGGCGCGGGGCGACTCGCCGACGGCGAGGAATCGCTGCTGGTCCGTGCCGAGGGCAGCATCCGGACGCTCGACGACGTGCGCGCCATCGTGGTCGGCGAGCGCAGCGCCATTCCGGTGCGCGTGGGCGAAGTGGCCGAGGCGCGAATCGGTTCGGTGACCCGCTATGGCGTCGTCACCCGCAACGGCCAGAGCGAAGCCGTCCAGGGCCTGGTACTCGGGCTGCGCGGCGCGAACGCGCGCCAGGTGGTCGACGGCGTGCGGGCGCGGCTCGCCGAGATCGCACCGCTCCTGCCTCCCGGCGTGAGGACCGAGGTCTTCTACGATCGCGGCAACCTCGTGGAGCGTGCCGTCGGCACGGTGTCGAAGGCGTTGATCGAGGCCATCGTCCTGGTGCTGGTCCTGCTCATGCTCTTCCTGGGCGACCTGCGCTCGGCAGTGGTAGTCGCTACGACGCTGCCGCTGGCGGCGCTCTTCACGTTCGTTCTGATGGGGCAGACGGGGATGAGCGCCAACCTCATGAGCCTCGGCGGTCTCGCGATCGCCATCGGCATGCTCGTGGATGCTTCGGTGGTCGTGGTGGAAAACATCGTGAGCCATCTGTCGCACGAGGGCACCGCAAAGCCACGAATGACCATCGTCTACGCGGCGGTCCGGGAAGTGGCGGCGTCCGTGGCCACCGGCATCGCCATCATCGTGATCGTGTTCCTGCCGCTGCTCACGCTCGAAGGACTCGAAGGCAAGCTGTTCAAGCCCGTGGCTTACGCGATCATCTTCGCGCTCTCGGGTTCGCTCGTGCTGGCGCTGACGATCATCCCGGTCCTGGCCTCCGTGCTGATCCGGACCTCGGGCCACCAGGAGCCATGGCTCATGCGCAAGGCACAGGCCGGCTATCGACCGCTGCTCGCCTGGGCGCTCGGGCACGGCGGCACGGTCGGAATCGTCGCCGGCGTGCTCCTGGCGGGGGCCGTCGGTGCCTACCTCGCCACGGGCAAGACGTTCATGCCGACCATGGACGAAGGCGACGTCATCATGCAGCTCGAGAAGCTGCCCTCCATCGGCATCGACGCGAGCGCGCAGCTCGATCTCCAGATCCAGAAGGCCGTCCTGGAGAAGGTGCCGGAAGTGATGGGCGTGGTGGCCCGCACCGGTGCCGACGAACTCGGCCTCGATCCCATGGGGCTCAACCAGACCGACGTGTTTCTCGTGCTGAAGCCGCGCGCGCAATGGCGCACGCCGGCCAAGGACGACATCATCGAGGCGCTGCGCCAGGTCATGGCGAGCTTCCCCGGCGTCAACTACACGTTCACGCAGCCCATCGAGATGCGCGTGTCCGAGATGCTGACCGGCGTGCGCGGCGATCTCGCGATCAAGATCTTCGGTCCCGACCTGCCGACGCTGAATCGCCTCGCGCAGGAAATCGAACAGGTACTGAAGGCCGTGCGCGGCAGTCGCGACGTCTTCACGCTCACCAACGAGGGTGTGCAATACCTCCGGGTGGAGATCAATCGCTTCGCCACCGGCCACCAGAAGCTCACCGTGGACGACATCGAGAACGACCTGCGCACGCAGCTCGAAGGCCGGCGCGTAGGCACCGTGCTGGAGGCGAATCGCCGCACGCCGCTGGTGCTCCGCGGTCAGGCGGACCTGCGGGCCTCCGGGTCGCTGTACCAGAACCAGAACGTGATCATGCCCGACGGTCGTGCCGTGCCGCTCGCGACCGTGGCGAAACTCTCCCGTGTCGATGGACCCGTGAGGGTGGATCGCGAGAATGCCCTGCGCTACGCCGTGGTGCAGTCGAACGTGGCCGGACGCGACCTGGTCGGCTTCGTCGACGACGCCAAACGCGACGTGGCGCAGAAGGTGAAGCTGCCCGAGAGCTACACGATCACCTGGGGTGGTCAATTCGAGAATCAGCAGCGGGCCGCGCGGCGGCTCGCCATCGTGGTGCCGGTCGCGCTCGGCCTCATCTTCATGCTGCTGTACACGACCTTCGGCTCGCTGCGGCAGACGACGCTGGTGGTGGCCAACATTCCGTTCGCGATGATCGGCGGCATCGTCGCGCTCTGGCTCTCGGGCCAGTACCTCTCCGTGCCCGCTTCGGTCGGGTTCATCGCGCTGCTCGGCATCGCCGTGTTGAACGGCGTGGTGATGATGAGCACCTTCAACCAGCTGCGCGCGAGCGGGATGCCCCTGGACCAGGTGGTGACCGAAGGCGCACACCGGCGACTGCGTCCGGTGCTGATGACCGCCAGCATCGCGGCCTTCGGCCTCGTGCCCCTGCTGTTCGCCAGCGGTCCGGGTTCGGAGATCCAGCGACCGCTCGCCATCGTGGTGATCGGCGGGCTCGTCACGTCCACCGCCCTCACGCTCGTCATCCTGCCTCTGCTCTATCGGCGTTTCGGCGATGCGCCGACGGCGGCCATCGACTTCCTGCCCGAGGAAACACGACGATGAACTCGCAATTCGCCACCCTCACCGTTTGTCTGGCCTCCATGTCCGGGGCGCTTGCGCAATCACCGGCACCCTATCCGGATCTGCCTGCCCTGGCAGCCGTCGAGCGGACGCTTTCGATGTATCCACCCGTCAAGGCTGCACGCGATGCGGTTCGCTTCGAACAGGCCAACGATCGCCGGCTTCAGGCCGGACCGTACGAGTTCGCGATCCGCGGCGGCTATCAGAGTCACAACATTCCCAGCGGGCGCTATCCGGAATGGGACATCGGCATCGAGCGGGCGATCCGCCTGCCCAACAAGGCCCGCGTCGACGGCGAGATCGGCGCGCAGGGCGTCGAACTCTCGCGCCGCGCCGCGTACAGTGCATGGTGCGACGGCGCCCGCCATCTTCTCAAGCTCTGGTTCGGATGGACGCGCGAGAGCATCCAGCTCGACCTGCTCCAGCAGCAGGCGGAGTTCCTGCGGCAGCAGCAGGTGGTCGTCACCAAGCGGGCGCGCGCGGGCGATGCGCCAAGAGTCGAAGTGAACCTCGCCGAGGCCTCGGTGGCGCAGGCCGAAGCGAGCGTCGAATCGTTCAAGGGACGCGAGGAAGGGGCGCGTGCCGCCCTGGAACGCACCTTTCCGGGATTGCCGGTGCCGGCCCGCACACCGCTCGGCGATCCTCGACCGCTCGACGGCGACCTCGATTTCTATCTCGATCGCGTGCGGGTCCACAACGACGAGGTCCGCGTGGCGCGGGCCTTCACGAAACGCAGCCGGCTGTTCGCGGAGCGTGCCGCGGCCGATCGCGTTCCCGACCCCGCGATCGGTGCGCGCATCTCCTCGGATCGCAGCTCGTCCGACAAGATCGCGGGCGTCTATGTGATCGTGCCCCTGCCCGGCGCGGCACGCCGGGCGTTTTCCGATGGCGTGCAGGCGCAATCCGATGCAGCGCTCAACCACGAGGCCGCCGTCCTCCAGCGCATCACTGCCGACGTCGCGATGATGGTCGGTCAGGCGAAAGGTGCCTACGCCGCCTGGCAGCGTGCCCGGGCCGCCGCGGAAGGCATGGCGCGCAACGCCGAAAGTATGGCGCGATCCTGGCAGCTCAAGGAAGCGTCGTTGTCGGATGTAGTGATCGCCCGTCGCCTCGCGGTCGAATCGGCGCTCAGCGCCGGGCTGGCGCGCGTCGAAGCCGAGGAATCGCGCTATCGCCTGCTGGTGGAGGCGCACATCCTCTGGAACGATCCGGAGGAGGAAGCGACCGAGCACACGGATTGATCCCGTAGCTCGGTCCGATCACCGTGGACGTCCGGGTCGTTACCCCGGGCGCCCACGGAATCCTGAAGCCGCATCGAACGCCTAGGCAGCGATCCGCACGCGCTTCGTCATGCGACGGCGCCCGGCCAGCGCGAGCATCGCGAGGCCGACTCCCAGCATGGCGTAGGTGCCCGGTTCCGGCACGGGCTGGGGATTGGTGAGCGCGAAGCCCAGCTGTGCACCGGCCAGATTGGGGATACCCAGGAACGAGTTGAGCGCGCCGCCCGCCGCATCCGACAGGAACACGTTCAATCCCGACAGCGTGAACAAAGGCACGTCGTCGAGTACCGTGGTGCCGACGGTGACCTTGCCGAAGATCGTATCGGTCGCTGCGGTGGTATCGATCAGGAAGTTCTCGAGGTTCACGGTTGTCCCGGCGCGGGACAGTGCCAGGCCACTGCCGACGTGCTCGATGAGCGCGTTGGACAGGTCCGGCGTCAGCGAGCCGCCCGTGATCGGGAACGCGCCGATGAGGTTGCCGGAGGCGTCCGCGAAGGCCGTCGCACTCCCGAGCGGGGCGACGGAGACACCCGCGCCCGTCAAGATCGGAGTCGCCGTCAGCACGACGACGGTCGGACCCACCGGTGCCACGGGAACGGCCTGGGTCAGGCCGGAACTCAGCAGGCAAACAGCCGCAGCACTGGCCGCGGCGAACGTACGTAACGAACGAATCATGGGTGGATCTCCTTGGTTTCTGGGGCAGGGACTATTGGTCGGACTACCGCACTGGGGTACCTTCCGTTGCGCAATTCGCGCGCGGGCACCCTGTTTGGCGCACACGGTCGTGACCGAAGAGTCACGACCGTGACTTCTTCGTCACGATCTGAACTACAAAGTTCTGGCCCGGACCAAAAAGTTCGTCATGGAATCTTTTTCATATAAAGAACAACAATTTAAAGTCAGAGAGAGCGCCATCATCGATAGCGCGAATCGTCTGATGGGCCGAAAGGGCTACGACCTCATGACGATGGATGATGTCGCTACCGAACTGGGCATCTCCAAAGGGATCATCTACAAGCACTTCCCGTCGAAGGAGAGCCTGGCCGCCGCGGCCATGATCCGGTTGCTCGGGGAGACCCAGGCCATGCTGGAGACCTTGCCATCCGAGACCTCGGCCCGGGCGAAGCTCGAGGCGGCGCTCGGATGGGCCTTGCGGCGCCGTGCGGAGGGAGGTCTGCCCCTGTTGCCATCCAACAGCGCGGCCCTCCAGAAGAGCCTGATGGCGAACCTTACCTACGTCGGCCAGTTGCTAAAGCTCAATGCCTCCGTGGTTGCGCTGGTCGAGCAGGCGAAGCACCAGGGGACGCTGCGAGCAGACTTGCCCACGGAGGTCATCGTGCACACGTTCTACGCCCGCACCTGCGATCCCGCCTTCGACTTCCTGCGCGACACTGGCCGGTACCCGATCGACATCCTGATCGAACACCTGGTGGGAAGCTGCTTCGGCGGCCTGGCTAACGCTCGTACCGAAGCGCGCTAAGCGACGAACACCGGACACGCAGGGCTTTCCCGGCGCGACCGGGAGTGCGTGCATGCGTTCGTCCTCGTCGCAAGGAACGCCTCGGGCAACGGCACAGACAGGCCGCAGCGGCCTCGGGATCACGACGCGCTCCGGGCAGATTCCCTGCATCCCCCGGAGTTATTCGACCTGAATTCGAGCGGGCAGTCCGTACCGATGCGGGGACGGTCGCCACTACCCTGACTCGCGCATCGGCCGGTATCGGCGGTCCGACACCCGTCGCGTTCCTGACGCGGCCGGGCGCGTCGGCGCACCCGGGATGCGCTGCGAGATCCGCAGAGGAACCATAAGACAACCGGAGGAGAACCATTGCAATGTCTACGGCTCTGCATTGGGGAGTCCGACAATCTCTTTCGGACGCAAGTTAGGCGGCAAGTACATGCCGCCCTGGAAAGGCACGCTGTCCGAACAGGAAATCCGGACGGTCATCGCGGCCATCGTTTTCGTTGCGCGATGTTGAACCCGCTCAAGCCGGCGCAGCGGGCTCATCGGCACACTGACGCGACCGAGCACCTCCATTCAAGAGTGTCATCGTGACCGATCTCGTCGCCCTGCTTCTGCAACTCGCGGTCGGTTGGACCGGGCAACCGATGCCTCCGGCGACACCGCCGGTGGAGATCCTGAGCGATGCGCGGATGCCATGCCGATGCCCGGGCTTCTTCGCCTACGAACGTCGAGTGCCAGGCTATGGGAGCGTGACGATCATTCCCGAACGCCTGCTGCTGCGTGACGACGTGGATCTCGCGACGCCACTCGGTCGGAGCATCCTCCTGCACGAGCTCGTGCATCTGGTGCAGGCACAGGCGGGGCCGGCGGCGTACGGCACGCCGCTCTGGTATCGGCGCGAACGGGAAGCCTATCGCCTGCAGGCCCGGTACCTGCAACTCGCCGGAACTTCGAACCCGTGGATCGCCCGCCGCGGCGGAGACTCGGACTAGGATTCGTCGCGGCATCAGGCCGGCCGGTACGGCGCAAGCCGGATCGCGTCTTCGGGACAGGCCTCGAGGCACAATTGACAGGCGTGACAGGCAGCCGGGTCGACCACATAGGCCTGCCGATTGCCATGCACCCACGCCTTGACCTTGCCCAACAGGGACAGCGCATCGCGATCGGCCGCTTCCAGCGACCGAACCTCGAAGACGTCGAACGGGCAGACGTCCACACAGGCAGCCTTCGCTTCGCAGCGATTGCGGTCGATCACGGGGGCGACGCGTCCCGGCTCGCCCTTGCATTCCGCCTTGTCGCCCTTGGTTTCGGTCATGGCTTCGCTACAAGGCGATGGACCTTACCCGTCGTGCCGTAGGGCCCGAAGGTCTCGTTGGTCAGCACGTAGATCTCGCCCTCCGCATCCTCGGCGAGACCGATGATGCGACTGTCGACGGCGAGTGCACGCGCGTAGGGCCAAAGCATGCCCCAGCGATCGGCCGGACGGGCGACGAACAGTTGTCCCGACGGCTGCTTGAACGCTGAACTCCAGTCGCTCACCAGGAGCCGGCCTGCCAGTTCGGGAATCGCGCGGCCGCGGTACAACCGTGCTCCCGTGACCGCCGTTCCCACCCCGGCGATGCCGAGCTTCGAATCGGGATGCGCCACCTGCATGTTCGGATACTCCACCACCGGCCGTTCGATCCGAGTGCCAAGCGCATCGCGTTCCGGACAATTCTCCGGAGGCTGGCGCGGCTGCAGCCGGTCGACGCAGTGGGTTGCCTCCCGCAGCGGCCAGCCGAAGTTACCCGGCGCACGGACCAGGTACACGGCTTCCCAGAGCGTCTCCGCGATAGCGGTCACGAACAGGTCCCCGCGCCCCTCGCGGTCGAAAGCGATGCGATAGGGATTGCGAAAACCCCAGGCCCAGATCTCGCCTCGACCCTGGCGACCGACGAACGGATTGTCCGCCGGGATCGCGTAGCCCGGGAAACCGCGGTCCACGTCGATCCGCAGGATCTTGCCGAACAGGGAGTCGTGATCCTGCGCGAGGCGATCCCACCCGAGGGCCTCGGCCGGAACGTTGAAGGCCTCCCACTTCACGTCCTTGCCCACGCCGTGGGAGGCACCGCTGTCGCCCAGGCCGATGTACAGGTATCCATCGGGCCCGAACGCCAGCCCGCCGCCGTTGTGCTTCCGGCTCGGCCAGTCGATCTCCAGCAGCACTCGTTCGGAGGTTACGTCGACGCGGGAAAGATCGCCGGGCTTCGCCGTGAACTCCGACACCTTGCGCGTGTGGTTCCAACCTTCTGGCGCACCGGGACGCAACGGCGCGCTATAGGTGACGAACACCCGCCCGTTGCGCGCGAACCCGGGATGCAGCGCGAAACCGAGCAGTCCGCGTTCCTCGAAGTTCTTCTCGAGCGGCAGCAGCTTCGGCCGCAGGTCGAGGAAAGGTTCCGGAACGAGCTGACCATCGCGACCGAGAGTTCGCACCACCCCGTCCTGCTGGACGATGAAGCGCCGGCCGGTCCCGTCCGCGGGCTGCTCCAGATGCACAGGGGCCGTCAGGCCTTCCGCCACGGGTTCGAGCGCGAGTTCCTGCGCAGCCGGCGTACCCCCCAGCGCCGTCGCGACGATCGCGGCAGCGAGGGAAATTCTCCGGCTCGGCCGGATCGGGGAAAGCAGATTCATGGTCGGTGATGTCCCATCGTGAAATGACGTTCGATGCTCATCGAACATCGGGTCTCGGATCGCCCGTGAAGCCGTAACGATTGGGCATGCGGATGGCCGTCAGGCTTGGCGCGTCGAGTATCGTGCCTTCCGGAACGATGTCGTTGAAAAAGAGGATGTACGCAGTCACAGCGTAGAGCTCGTCCGAGGCGAGGGATTGCGGCGCATTGAACGGCATCGCACGACGAACGTAGTCGAAGAGCGTGGTGGCGTACGGCCAGTAACTGCCGACCGTGCGCACGGGAGTGGCGGATGCGAGCGTGCCCTGGCCTCCTGCCAGGCGATCCATCGGTCCGCCCTGCCCCCGGTCCCCATGACAGGCCATGCAGCGCTCGCGATACAGACGCCGGCCGTCCGCGACACTGCCGCTTCCGGCCGGAAGGCCTTCGCCGTCGGAGCGGACGTCGATATCCCAGCGGGCGATTTCGTCGGTGGTCGCGACGCGGCCGATGCCATGGCTCGCGTCGGCCGCCGCCATGCCTGCCCACGACAGCAGCGCCAGCAATGTCGCCGCCAGGCGCGCTGCGTCACGCATGGACATTGACCACTTCCCCGTTCGCTCCCACGCGCCAGCTCTGGATCGAATTGTTGTGATAGTGCGATCGCAGACCCCGCACCGCCACCAGTTCCGCGCGGGTGGGTTGCCGGTAGCCGGTGTCGTCGACGACGCGGCTCTGCAAGGTGGCCGGGCTGCCGTCCCACATCCACGGAAGGCGGAATCGCGTCAGCGCGCGATCAAGGATCGGCGGTTCCAGCGTGGCCTCGCGCCATTCGCGACCGCCGTCGAGCGAGACCTCGACTCGTTCGACCCGGCCCAGCCCGGTCCACGCAAGACCCGTGATCTCGTGAAAGCCCGGCGCGCGAAGCGTATGACCCGCTGCCGGATAGGTGATCACGGACTTGGCTTCCATCTCGAACGTGAACTGTCGCGCGGTTCCGTCCGGCATCAGATCGGTGTACTTCGACGTCTCCTCGCGCGTGTGGAAGGGTTGGTCGCCGACCTTCAGCCGCCGTAGCCATTTCACGCTCATGTTGCCTTCGTACCCGGGCAACAGCAGACGTAGCGGATAGCCTTGCTCGGGCCGCAGACGCTCACCGTTCTGTGCGTAGACGAGCATCGCGTCGTCCCACGCCTTCTCCATGGGGATGCTGCGCGTCATCGCGGCAGCATCGGCGCCCTCCGCCAGGATCCAGCGCGCCTGCGGATCGACGCCGGCTTCTTCCAGCACTGTCGACAGGAGGACGCCGGTCCATTCGCAGCACGCGAGCAATCCATGCGTCTGCTGGATGGTCCTCCCGGTGGGCGCGCGCCATTCCGCGGAACCGTTGCCCGAGCACTCGAGGAAATGGACGCGCGATACGGACGGGAAACGCACGAGATCGTCCATGCTGAACACCAGCGGACGACGCACCAACCCGTGCAACATCAACCGGTGCCGGGCGGGGTCGATATTCGGTACGCCCGCGTGATGGCGCTCGAAGACGAGTCCGCTCGGGGTGATGATGCCATGCAGGTCGCCGAGCGGCGTGAAGCTCCACGATGCCGTCGCCGTGACGTGGCCTCCCACCGCACGGCGGACCACGCTGCGTTCGAAGGAAGATGGCTGTCCGTAGGTAGGATCGAGGATCGGGGCACCCTGCTCGCCCATCCACCTGGGCACGGCTTCGATCTCCTCCTGCGCACGAGCCGGCGCCTGCCTGGCGGTCAACCACCCGGCGCCGAGCACGGAGCCCGCGCGCAGGAATCGCCGGCGCCAGCGCACCGGTTCGTTCGAATCAGCCATGGTGTCAGCGCGGCGCTCGATCGCGCCCGCATGCTGCCCGTACGTCCGGGCGGCGGTCCGTCAAGTGCCGGACACCCACTTCTGCAGCGCGAGCGTCAGCGCGAATCCGCCGATGGCGAGGACGGCCGGCACGAACAGTCCACCGCCCGCAAGCACGACACTGTCGAGCACCGACATGCCGGCGATCAACGTGACCACGGCCCGTGGCACGTCGCCACGCGCACGACGACGCAACAGGTTGAGTGCGAAGAGCAGCACCGCCGCATACAGCACCAGGGGTACCCAGGTCGCCGGTGCCGACAGCGCCAGCATTACGCCATAGACGACAGGCACGGCCAGAAATCCAAGCGGCCAGAGATTGCCGATGCGGTCCAGGTGCTCCTGCTTGGCGATGTAGGTGAGGCCGATCAGGTGGCAGAGCAGCGCCGCCGCAGCGAGGTAGACCGATACGGGCAACACGAGCGCCACGCTGAACGCAGCCGTCAGGTATACGAAGACACGGCACAGCCCCATGATCAAGGGGCTCAGCGCGTTGCCCTTGTGATGCGCGTTGTAGAGCACGATCGCGCCGGCCAGTGCGGCGGCCGAGGCGAGTGCAGGCCAGGCCGGCAGGCCATCCGCACCGCGGCTCGCGACGATGACACCCGCCATCCCGAACGCGAGCAGCCCGAAGCCGATGCCGAACACCTGCGGCGCCGACACCTGCCCCGAGGGAATCGGCCGCTCCGGTCGATGCTGCGCGTCGAACTCGCGATCGAAGGCATCGTTGAGGAACATGCCGCCCACGTAGAACAGCGACAGCGCGAGCATGGACAGCGGCAGGCGCGGATCGGTCAGGCTGCCGCCGGCGAGCAGGGCCCCCACGAGGACGTTGGTCCAGACCGTGGGCAGGTTGGAGATGCGCCCGAGCCGCAGCGCCAGCGACAGATTCAAGCGTTGAGCTCCGTGCGCACCCACGCGAGCTCGCGCGCGACCGCTTCGTCCACGGTGCCGCTGCGAAACGGCTCCGGCAGGACGCCCCAGGTATAGGTCTCCACTTCGAGGTGCGCCGACACGGGGCGCGCGCGATGAATCTCGAGCACTTCGCGGATGAAGGACTGCGTCGATGCGAACGGCGCGAGCTGGTCGAGGAAGATCGGCACGTGAAAGTGCACGCGCCATTCGCGATCCGCGGTCGCACCTTGCAACGCGGCGAACGCCTCGGGCAGATCGTTGAAGCGAGTCAGGCCGCCCGGGCCGCGCTGCACGACCTGATGCAGATAGACGGGGTCGTCGAAGCGCTGCAACGCTTCGAGCGCGGCCGGGTCGAGCCTGGGCAACCGCAAGCCCGCGCTGATCTGCATCTTATGCACTCGGATGCCGGACACGTCGAGGCGACGGATGCACTGCGCCGCATCCTCGAACTCCACGGCCGCATGGCAGAGATCGAGACACAGCCCGAGGTGATCGTGGAGGGCCTGGGCCGCGGCAACGCGGTCGAGTCCGGTCAGTTCGATCAATCGGCGCACGGCGCCGGAGGCGTGCAGCTCGCGCTGGAAGAACGCGACGACTTCGTCGATCGTTTCCAGGAAACAGTCGGGCTCGGGTTCCAGCGCCAGCGCGACGAGCCGTCCCGTGCGTGCACGCAGGGCCACCAGATGCGCCACATGCAGCAGCAGGTGCTCGACCATGAGTGCGATGTCGTTCGCCCCGCCGAGCGCCGGCTTGTAGGCGCCCGGGACGGTGCTCACGCTGCCTTCGACGGCAGGATCGGCGGGCAACAGTTCCGCCAGCAGGTCGGCGAGCAGATTCGTGTAGCGCAGGCGCTCCCGGTCGCGCCAGTCCGGCAGGTACACGTCTTCCTTCACGCGGGTTCCGTGGAACGGACCGTACGGAAACCCGTTGATGGTGAAGACGTACATCCGGTTGCGCGTGAGGAACTCGCGAAACTCGGCCAGCACCTCGGGTTTGGACAGGTCGGCGGCGGCGCGCGCCGAGAGGCGCAGGCCGATGCCGAAGCTCCCTTCAGGCATCAGGCGATCGCGGACCGCGATCACATAACGGTCGAAGTTGGCCCGGACGTCGGCCCACGATTCCCCAGGATGGATGTTGCTGCAGTACGTGAGGTGGACGCCGGCGCCCAGATTCACGCCCCGTGCTCCCTTCGTCGCAGCCAGCCCAGCGCGCGCAGGATCTCGTCGGCATCCATGTGATGCACTTCCTCGCCCACGCCGAGATCGCGCAGCAGCGTGATGGTGAGTTCGCCGCCGAGGTGCTCTCGAAACTCCTCGAGGCCGCGCAACAGCATCCAGTGACCTTCCGGATCGCGGGACTCCAGCGCCGGATGCCAGAGATGGAACCCGAGCCGCTTCAGCAGTGAGTAGACGCGATCCTCACCTCCCGCGGGCAGCATGCCGACCTGCACCGAGTAGCGCGCGTCGAGCGCCAACCCGATCGCGACTGCCTCGCCGTGGCGCAACTCGTGGGAGGTGAGCGCCTCGAGCTTGTGGGCGGACCAGTGGCCGTAGTCCAGCGGCCGCGCGCTGCCGCTCTCGAACGGATCGCCGCCCTGGGCGATCTGCCGCATGTGCAGTTCGGCGCAGCGACGGATCATGCGCGCCATGGCGTTCGGTTCGCACTCGCGCAGTGCGCCGGCGCTCGCCTCGAGCCAATCGAAGAACATGCGGTCGCGGATCAGCGCTACCTTCACCGCTTCGGCGATACCGGCAATCTTGTCTCTCGGCTGCAACGTGCGCAGGAAGTCCGAATCGTTCAGCACCGCGAACGGCGGCGCGAAGCTGCCCAGCAGGTTCTTGACTCCGAAGGCGTTCACGCCGTTCTTCACACCCACGCCGGAATCGTTCTGCGCCAGCACCGTGGTGGGCACGCGAATATGGCGGATGCCGCGATGCGTGGACGAGGCCACGTAGCCGATCAGGTCGAGGAACGCACCGCCGCCGATGCCCACGACGAAGGCGTGACGGTCGACCCGGAGCTCCACGAGTCGATGCTGCAGTCGTGTGAGCAGTGCCGGATCGTTCTTCACGTGCTCACCGCCCGGGACCACCTCGGGATGGGCCAGCAACTCCATCTCCTCGCCGTACAGATCGGCGTAACCGGCGATGTCATGGGCCAGCGAGGGAAACGACGACGCCACGTTGGAATCGATGAACGCGACGAAGCGGTGCCGCCGCTCCGGCTCTCGCCGCAGCAGCGTTTCACGGAAGACCGGGTTGTCATGCGCGAACAGGTGCTCGGTGAAATACACCGGGTACTCGTAGCGGACCGCGAACGTCTGGAGATAGACGGCGGACCGTTCGTCGTTGCGCTGCGGCAGGCTGGTGATCTCGGCAGTCACGAATGCAAGGCTCCGTTGCGGGATGGATGCGGCAGGTTATTTGAACACCATCGAGTCGGCGCGTTCCGGAATCTCCGGCAGGTCGCCGATGCGCGGCGTCTGGCCGCGCAGCACCGAATTGCCTTCGAACAGCGTGCGCTGATCGATCGGATCGGGCGAGAGCCAGTGCGATTCGAGCATCTGCCCGGTCTGGCCGTACGCCTTCAGGGCGTTGCCGTAGCACGTGGCCTCCACGTCCGCCTGCGGGATGCCGCGCTCCAGCATGAGCCGCGCGGTCTTGGGCACGGCGAGCGGATCGGACACGCCCCAGTCGGCGCTCGAATCCACGAAGATGTGGTTGGAGCCGTATTGGCGCACGATCTCTACCATCCGCTCGTTGCCCATCTTCGTGTTGGGATAGATGGTGAAGCCGGCCCAGAAACCGCGGTCGAGCACGTCGCGCACGGTCTCCTCGTTGTTGTGGTCGATCATGACGCGGCCCGGATCCAGTCCCATCTCGAGCGCCACCTCCATGCTGCGGATCGTTCCCGACTTCTTGTCGCGATGCGGCGTGTGCACCATCACCAGCATGTCGTACTCGCGCGCGAGTTGCAGTTGCGCCCGGTAGTACTTGTCCTCGATCGCGGTCTGGTCGTCGTAACCGATCTCTCCCACCGCCACCACGCCTTCCTTCGAAAGGTAGCGCGGCAGGATGTCCAGGACCGCCTCGGCGAGCGCCTCGTTGTTGGCTTCCTTGCTGTTCAGCCCGATGGTGCAGTAATGGCGAATGCCGAACTGCGAGGCACGGAAGCGCTCCCAGCCGACGATGCTCGAGAGATAGTCGACGTAGGTGCCGACGTTCGTGCGCGGCTGGCCGAGCCAGAAGGCAGGTTCGATGATGGCGACGATGCCGGCAGCGACCATGCGTTCGTAATCGTCCGTGGTGCGTGCCGCCATGTGGATGTGCGGGTCGATGAAGCGCATGGATCTTCTCCCAGGTTTTTAGTTGAATTCGAGTGCGGTCTTCCAGTCGACGCCTCGTGCCGCCACCGCATCGCGCAAGGCGGCGTGGCGGTCGAGCAATCGACCGGCTTCGGGATCGGGGGAACGACGCGTCGCGAGTACCGCCGCTGCACGTTCGGGCTGCGTGCCGGTCTTCAGCACCCGCTCGAGGTCCGCGAGCATCGGGCCGGTCGCGAACGGGCCCACGCAACGCCAGAGCTCCGGGCTCACCGGACGGCCGGCGGACCAGCGTTCGTGGGCATAGTCGTCGAGCATGCGCGCGAGCTTCGGATTGGCGCGGCCATCGAGGCCGACGATCGGATCGAGCGTGCTGCCGACGAACAGCGCCTTCAGCACCATCTGGTTCCAGGCGTCTTCCGGCAATTGCTCGGCCGGGTACGGGTTGTGGTGGGCGACCGCCTCGAACACCGATCTCATGTTCGTGCGCACGCCCTCGGCGGCGCGCAGGTGATGACGCGGCGGATCGGGATAGAGCGGCAAACCGCAGTAGAAGGCGACCAGCTCGTCCACGTCCGCAGTGGCGCACAGCTGATCGAGCCGGCGCACGAACGTATCGGCATCGGTGGCAGCGGCCAGCAGCAATCGGATGCGCCCGGCCTGGTCCACGGTCCACGACTGCGGGTCCCAGCCGGGGCGGGCCTTCGTGGCCGAGGCGACCTCCGCATCGCTCAACGCCAGCGGCGCCTTGCCGAGCTTGCGCGAGACCAGGCTCACCACGCGAAACAGGTCGCGATCGGTGCCGCCACCGGCCAGTGCCGATACGGATTCCCGCAGCCATACCGCAGCCGCGGCATCGAGCCGCCGGTCCAGCCACTGCTGCAACAGTCCCTCAGGGGTCATGCCTTCGTCTCCCGCGACATCATCGCTTGTTTTCGTTCCAAGCTTTTCTCGAGACCATTCGCCAGGCAGATCATGACGCCCGCCCGAACAGATGATCCAGCAGCAACTGCTTGACCGCAGCGGCGGGCACCGGCCCGTCCGCGAGCAACTCCGGCGCCGTCGTGATGAACAGCGGCCCGTCCTCGGCGCGATCGGTGGGACGGCCGTGCGACCCCCGCACCACCGTCGCGTCGAGCGCGATCACGTCCATAAGGTAACGCATCCCGAGCACCTTGCGCGCCAGGCGGGTGGCCACCGCCAGCTTGGGGAACCGGATCTTCGGGTCGATGAGAAGTTCCACGGGGTCGTAGCCGGGCTTGCGGTGGATGTCCACCGTGCGCGCGAAATCGGGGGCCCGGGCATCATCCAGGAAGTGGTAGTAGGTGAACCAGCTGTCGGCCTTCGCAACGGCGACCAGTTCGCCTGACCGCGCGTGATCCAGCCCGGCGGCTCGCTTGCCGGCGTCGTCCAGGACCGTTTCCACCCCCGGCAGCGCCCTCAGGCAGGCGGCCACGTCGGGAATGAGTTCGGGACGCGCCACGTACACGTGGGCCAGCTGGTGATCGGCCACGGCAAAGGCATCCGAGGCTCCAGCGTCCAGTTGTTCGAGGCCTCGTTCGAGCCGCACCTTGAGCCAGCCGGCCTCGCGCAGCGCGCGATTGACGTGCACCGGGCGCGACACCTCGGTGATACCGTACTCGGACAGCACCACCACGTGCGCGCCGAGCTTCCGGGCCTTCTCGATCAGCAGCCCGCACAACGCATCCACCGCCTCGACCTGTTCGGGGATGCGCGCATGGTTCGGCCCGAAGCGCTGCAGGTCGTAGTCGAGGTGCGGCAGATAGACCAGGGTGAGCGTCGGCCGCTGGTGCTCCAGCACATGGAGCGCGCTGTGTGCGATCCAGCGGCTCGACTCGATGTCGGCCCCCGGCCCCCAGAAGCGGAACAGCGGAAACTGCCCGAGGACGCCTTGCAGTTCGTCGCGCAGCGTGGCCGGATGCGTGTGGATGTCCGGCAGCTTGCGGCCGTCGGCGAGGTACATGGGTCTCGGGGTGACGGCGATGTCGGCGCTCGAGTACATGTTGTACCACCAGAACAGCTGGGCGCAGGTGAACGCGGCGTCGCGCCGCTTCGCCGCCTCCCACACCTTCTCGCCACCCACCAGCCGGTTCGACTGGCGCCACAGCCAGACCTCGGACAGATCGCGGAAGTACCAGCCGTTCGCGACAATGCCGTGATCGCGCGGCAGCGATCCGGTGAGCATCGTGGACTGCACCGTGGTCGTGACGGCCGGCAACACCGTCGTTAGCGGGCGCACCGCGCCTTTCTGCGCCAGCGCCTTCAGGTTGGGCGCATGCTCGAGCAGGCCGGGGGTGAGGCCGACGACATTGAGCACGACGGTCGGCGTCACGACGACGCTCCCGAGCCCGAAGGTTCGACACGATCGAGGCAACCGCGCAGAGCCGTGACGTTCGCGGCGCCGGTCGCGAACATGCAGATGCGCAGGTCGTCCAGCACGTCCTCCACGAACGCATGCAATTCGGCTTCGCCCTCATGGGCCTTGAGCAGGAACGGGCGTGCCATGGCGCCCACGTCCGCGCCGAGTGCCAGGGCCTTGGCGAGATCGATGCCGCTGCGCAGGCCGCCCGAGGCGACCAATGGAATCCCCGCAGCGACACGGCGCACGTTCGCGATGGACGTCGCCGTCGGAATGCCCCATTCACCGAATCGAAGTCCGAGCGCGCGGCGGCGGGGATCGGTCGCGCAGAACGCTTCGACCTTCGCCCACGACGTGCCACCGGCGCCCGAGCAGTCGATGCCATCGACGCCGCAGTCGGCGAGTCGCCGGGCCGCCTGTTCGCTCAAACCGAAACATACTTCCCGTGCGAACACTGGCACGCCTTCGAGGGACATCTGGCGGCACAACTCCGACAAGCGTTGCGCGAGTCCTCGAAAGTCGCGGTCCCCTGCCTGGATCGCCTCCTGCACCGGATTCAGATGCACGAACAGCGCATCGGCGCCGATCATGCGCACCGCCGCCAGGGCCTCCCTGACACCCCAGCCCCGTACCAGCTGGCCGGCGCCCAGATTGGCGAACAGCAGGATGTCGGGCGCCACGTCGCGCACCTGGTAGTACCGCGCGAGCTCCGGCTTCTCGATGGCGATCCTCTGGCTGCCGACACCCATCGCCAGACCATAGCGCTGGGCCGTCGCCGCGAGCAGGCGATTGATCTCGAGCCCTTCCGGCGTGCCGCCGGTCATGGGCCCGATCATCAGCGGCGCCGAGAGCGGGCGCCCGGCGAGGCGAACCGACAGGTCGAGATCGCGCAGGGAGACCTCCGGCAGCGCCATGTTGCGCAACTCGAAGCATGCGAGGCCGGTGCGCTTGCGGTACTCCACCGGCTCGCGCAGGCACACCTCGAGATGCCGTCGCTTGGCGGACGGGTCACGGCCCGGGCTGGCCCCCGGGGACGCATATCCCTCGACCCGCTGCGCCGACCCGACCGGGGTCGGCACGGCGACCATCGATGCCTCGTACAACGTGATGCCCCCTCCCGTTTCCGGGTCCGATTCCCCGTTTACTGCCACACCGCGGCGGGATGCAACGTCCCTCCGTCGGGCACTGGTACCCTCAGTTCGAGAATTCCTTGCTCATCACGAAGACCACCACCGCCTGCCGCTCCTTCTCGGTGAACTGCTCCTTGAAGCTCGGCATGCCCCGAAACCCGTTGGTCACCCGGTCGAACACGAATTCGGGAGTGTAGCGCGACGGGTTGAGCTTGGGCGCCTTGCCGGGATAGGCGGACTTCCCGTGGCAGAACTTGCAGATCTTGCCGAATACCTCCTTGCCACCGGCGACGTATTCGGGATTTCCGAGCAGTTCCTTCGGAAAAGGGGGCAGTTCGGCATCGTCCGCCCACGACGGGACGAGAAACAGCGCCGCACCCAGGCCGCACGCAGCCCGCCACAACATCTTCTTGGTCATCACTGGAGTTGCTTTCCTTCACAAACAAACCGGGACACGGAATATGCCGTGTCCCGGTTTCAACGCCTCGCGGCAGGCGGTCGTTTACGGCGACCGCCTTGCCGATGACAGTTACGGGACGATCTTGTAGATCTTGTCCTGCTCGCCGTTCGGGCCGCGTGCGCGCGTACCCATGATGTAGACGTTGCCCTGGTTGTCCTGGCCGAAGCCGAGAATGAAGTCCTTGAAGCCCGGGATGTTGGTCACGTTGACCGTCTCCTTGGTCCATTTGCCGCCGGACTGCTTGCCCGCGAACAGCACGCCTTCCGCGACCATGAAGGACTTGCTCCAGTCGCCGAAGAAATACACGCCGTCCCAGGCCTTGTTCGGGCCGCGGTAGACGTAGCCGCCGGTGATGGAGATGCCTTCGCAGTCACCCTTCGAGGCGAAGTCCGGGTTCGAGCAGTTCTTGTACTCGATGATCGGATCGGTCAGGCCTGCCTTGTTGCAGTTCGCCGGATGCGTGTTGGGATTGACGTAGTCGAAGCAATGCGAACCTTCCATCGCGCGCCAGCCGTAGTTGCCGCCCTTCTTGACGATGTCCACTTCCTCGAAGCTGTTCTGGCCCACGTCGGCGCAGAAGAGGTCCTTGTTGCCGCCCATGTCGAAGGAGCAGCGCCACGGATTGCGGAAGCCCGTCGCCCAGATTTCCGGCGCGTAGTTCTTGTTGCCGACGAAGGGGTTGTCCTTCGGCACGGTGTAGGGCTCGCCCTTCACATCGATGCGGAGGATCTTGCCGAGCAGCGCCGTGTTGTCCTGGCCGTTGCCGATGGTCACGTTGTGGCCGATGCCCCAGTCGTTGGCGTAGCCGCCGTCACCGGTGGAGATGTAGAGCATGCCGTCCGGACCGAAGGCGATCCAGTGGCCGTTGTGATTGAACTGGGGCCAGTCGATCGCATGCACGATGCGCTCGTAGTTCTGGTCGGCCTTGTTGGGGTCGTCCTTGGACACGCGATACTCGGCCACGACGTTGGTGTGCGCGTACCAGAGCTGCTTGCCGAGATCGGCATCGCCGCGCAGTTGCGCCGTGTAGGCGATGTAGAACTTGCCCGACTTCTTGAAGTCCGGCGGGAACGCGAGGCCCAGCAGGCCTTCCTCGTCGAACTCCCACTTGAGCGGCGGAAGCTTGTGTTTGATGTTGAGGAAGTCACCATCCAGCAGCTTGCCGTCGGCGCCGAGGATCTTGATGGTGCCGGTCTGCTCGACGATGAACTTGCGATCGTCGCCGGGCGGCGAGACCATGGTCATCGGATGGGTGAGGCCCTCGGCCACGACTTCCAGCTTCACGTCCACGGCGCCGGCCGTGAGCGGCATGGCGCTCACCGCTGCCGCGAATACCAGGGACAAGCACGATTTCTTGAACACGCTGTTCTCTCCTCGTAGGTGACGAGCTTCGGCTCGTTTCAGGTGCAAACCGTCTTCCGGAGCGTCGGCGATTCGCGACGTTCGAAAGATCGAAGTAGTCTGGGCTCGACGCGCGAGCGGCCGATAGGGAAAAACTCCGGGCGAGTCCGTGAGGGCAACGCTCAGAAGCGGGAAAGAAACTCCCGACGTGCACGGGCGTGGGCTATGGAGTCACCGGCAGCGAATGGGACACTTCCCGAACGATTCCCGGCTTCGCCACGCCGCTATTCGCACTCCCCTCGTGAGTTTCTCCGGGGCAGCGCTGCGGCCAGTGCCCTTGCTTCGGTGCCGTCCCCGGCGATTGAAGGCGGGCTGCCGGGACTGCGGCAAAACAATGTCAGTTCAGCGACAGCACATACTTCGCCAAGGCCAGGGCGTCGGCATCCGAAACCTGAGGCTGCGGCGGCATGACGTCCTGCCCCCACACGCCAGTGCCGCCAGCCTTGATCTTGGCGGCCAGTTTCTCAACGGCATTTTCGTCGTTCGCGTATTTCGCAGCCACGTCTTTCAGCCTGGGCCCGTACTTTCGCTTGTCGATGAAATGGCACGCTGTGCAATTGTTTTTAATCAGCAGTTCAGTCAGCAGTTCACGGTCGTCGGCGTGCGCATACCCGCCAACGCCCAAGAGACCCGCAAGAACAAACAAGGTGGCAGAGCTTCGCATTGACGGTCCTTCGGTTACGAATCCTTCAGACACTCCATGAACAAACATGACGCCGGAGGTATTGGCGGTGCTGCGCCGGTGAAGGCCTCGCACCGTGACGCTCGTCTTGACAGCGTGTCTGCTACCAAAAAAAACGCGCTGCCCGTGGGCAGCGCGTTTGAGCGCAGCAACTATTGTGGCGTTACGCGGATGATCTTGCCTTGATCTTCAAGTGCAACGTAGAGGTTGCCATCGGGACCCAGGACCACCGAGCGGAAGCGTCCGGTCGCCGTGGGCCAGGACACCTCGGTTCTTTTCGAGGAGAGTCCATCGGCGCTGATGCTGAGTACGTCCAAACGGTTTCCAACCGGGGTTCCATGGATACCGATCCCGGTGTAGCCAACCACCATCTGGCCGTCCCAATCCTTCCACTGTGCGCCTGACAGGAACGCGTTGCAGAACATGCCCTGTGACAGGCCGTTGTTGTTCCACGCCGGCTTCATGGCATTCGGATAGGTCTTGAGGTCGGTCATCGGCATGAACGCTGCGCGTTGCTTCGGATCCATGGCGCCCATCTGGTTGGGCGAATAACCACAATAGTCATCCGGGCAGTCTTTCCTGCCGCCCACATTGGGGCGCGGATCCCAACCGGCATTACCGCCATTCACCAGCGCGGTTACCTCATCGCTATGCCACGGGCCGTTCTCTGCAGTGAATGGGCGGTTGTCTCCAGGACGGAAAGCAATGCCCTGTGGATTGCGGTGACCATAGGTGTATATGCGAGGGTCGAAGCCCGCAGGCGGTTTGTTTCCAGGAGCCGCTTTGCCGTCCCTGTCGATCCGAAGCACCTTCCCTCCAATGTACGTGGGACTTTGAGGGGCGATACCCTTGTGATTGTCGCCGGTCGTCACGTAGAGGAAGCCATCGCCGGGGCTGAAGCGAACACGACCGCCATTGTGTGCGCCGGGTCCGCCAAAGGGGTGGTTGGTGGCTTTCGGCTTGTAGCCGATGTCGGCAACGATGTCGGTACGGTCTGACACACCACTGAACGATTCGTCAACCTTCAGCCGCAACACGCGGTTCACAAGCTTGCCATCGAGGTTCGAGCTCGAGTAGACGTATACGAAGCGGTTGTTGGCGAAGTCGGGATCGATTGCAACCCCCATCACGCCAGCTTGACCATCGCAGAAGAGGTCATCGCTGGAGGAGGAGTATCCACTCGATCCACCGATGCCATGCAACTTGTTGATGGAGCCGGAAGGCAGCCGAACAGACAACCCTCCACACTTTTCAGTGAAGAACATCGTTCCGTCCTTCATGAAGGCCATATCCCATGGCGATTCGAGTTTGCCAACCACAACTTCAGTGGAAAGGGTCGGTGCTGCTGCGAGCGCGCTGCCTGATGCCAGTAAGCCTGCGGCGATCAACATGGCCGAGGGAACACCCTTCGTCAAGCGTCGTACGCCAAGCGATGCTGTCTGTCTTGACAGTCTCGCGCCCTGATGACCAGCGACTGCAGTCGTCAAACCGGGGGAAACATCGGTTGCTTTCATTTTTATCCTCCTGTGTGGGTTGGGTACATCCTTCGCCTGGCGTCTCCTCGCCGCCAGCTTTTCCCAAGATCAAGAACCTGCGCGCCAGCCTTTGACGCATGGAGATCACTTAGTACAGATCACCGCAAGTTCAGTATCGGAAACTAAGTGAATCCTGCTCTAGAAACATGAATCGCACGCGTAGCCGCGAGCAATAGCCGAGTCTCTCGGTCATTTCAGGATCTCCGTTCAGGTAAGCATTTTTTTGCGAGCCCTGCGCGGAGCAGCCCGGACAGTAGCGGAGTCGCGAGGCACATGGCAGTGATGCGCACCACATCAGGAGCATTTCCTGATCGTGACGGGATTCTCCGGAAGCCTCCGGCAGACCGGCACTGGAACGTCAGGCGAAAAGGTAAGCTTGCGGACGGCCCCCCCCCTTTTCCCACGACATGTCGACCGACCCTGATCAGTTCTCGCCCGGACCGCGGGTGAACGACCTTTCCCGCTTCGCGAAGAAAGCGCGGCTCGCTGCCGTGGTGGCTGCCGTTGCGCTGTCGCTTTCAATGGCGGTCCAGTTGCTCACAGCCGGCGCCGCCGTGTTCGTGAATCCGGAGTGGTGGGTGCTACACAGCGACGCCATCCACTGGTTCGACTGGCTCTCCCCGGTCGCGATCGTGCTCGCCTTCCTCGGGCGCATGTCGCGGCGGTTTAAGATCCTGTCGGCGGTCGTCCTCGCCCTCGTGCTCGTTCAGTACGTCACCGCAGGGTTGCGCGAATCGTCCAGCCTAGGTGTCGCGGCGGCCGTCCACCCGTTGACCGGCTTCGCCCTGTTCTGGGCGATCACGGAACTCCTGCGAAGCGCCTGGGTGGAAGCACGGGCCTGACGCCGCCCGCGATTCACTGAAGCCGTCGCGTCTCCCCGTGCTTCATCAGCCAGAACCGTTCGTGGGGAACCGCAGCCTCGCGTAGCGCCGTTGCGAGCCGGTGCGGCGGCTCGTCGATCGGCTCGTCGGTGAGCACGAACGTGCCCCAGTGCATCGCGATGGAGTGCGTTGCACCGAGGTCGCGATGGATCTTCACGGCCTCCTCCGGATTCACGTGCATCACCTGCATGAACCAGCGCGGTTCGTAGGCACCGATCGGGATCGCGGCGAGATCCACCGGCCCGAGACGCTCGCGGATGTCACCGAAGTCGCGCGAGTACCCGGTGTCGCCGCAGAAGAAGAAGCTGAATCCGCCCTGCTCCACGCGCCACCCGCCCCACAACGTCTTGTTCCGATCCCAGGGCGAACGCGCGCTCCAGTGCTGCACCGGCGCGAACGTGAAGGTGACGCCGCGATGCTCCATCGCTTGCCACCAGTCCAGTTCGACCACGTCGTGGATGCCCTTGCCCACGAACCACGCCTTCAGGCCCAGCGGCACGAAGAAGCGCGGGCTGCCCCCGGCCTGTGCAGCGAGATGGCGCACGGTGCCTTCGTCGAGATGGTCGTAGTGATTGTGCGAGACCACCACCGCGTCGATGTGCGGCAGGTCCCGCATCGCGGGCAGCGGCGGCACGAGCCGCTTCGGGCCGACGAAACCGAACGGCGAGGCACGCTCGGTGAAATGCGGATCGGTGAGCACGTTGAGGCCGCCGACCTGGAGCAGGAAGGTCGCGTGACCCACCCATGTGATCGCGCGTTCGGTGCGATTGGCCTTCAGCCAGGCCACGTCCGGCGTGAGCGTCTGTGCACGCCAGTCCGCGGGCAACGGCTTCGGCAAGCCGTTGCGCCAGCGGTCCCACTGCCACTTCCAGAAACTGCCGCGGGCCCAGCCCGTCGGATAGTTGTTGCGGAAGCCCTGGTCCGTGCGATGAGTGGTGTCGGTGTCCATGCTGGAAGCGGAGAAGGAAGCGGCAAGTGCGACAATGGCGGCGAGGACGAGGGGCAACTGCATCGGGGGTGACGATCGGCGTTGGGAAGTCGAGGCGCACGAGAAACGATGAAACCGCTGCTGCAATTCTCCCATGCCAACGGGTTCCCGGCCCCGTGCTATCGCGCATTTCTCGAGGCGCTCGCGAAGCGCTTCGACGTGAAATTCGTGCCGCAGTTCGGCCACAACCCGAAGTTTCCCGTGACGGACGGCTGGACCCACCTGGCCGCGGAACTGGTCGCTGACGTCGAGCGACATGGCCGGCCGGCGCTCGCGCTCGGCCATTCGCTCGGCGGCTACCTGTCGCTGCTCGCCGCCGCTCGCCGGCCCGAATTGTTCCGTGCGGCGATCCTGCTGGATGCGCCGCTCATGTCGCGGTTCCAGGGCAGTGCAGTCGCCTTCGCCAAACGGGTCGGCTTCATCGATCGGGTCACGCTCGCCGGCACCACGAAGGGGCGCAGGAGCACGTGGCCCTCGGCAGAGTCGGCGCTCGAACACTTCCGCTCGAAGGCGGCGTTCCGGACCTTCGATCCGCGCTGCCTGGAGGACTACGTGCGACTGGGTATGGAAACCACCGAACACGGCGTGAAGCTGCGCTTCGACCCTGCGGTCGAATACCGGATCTACCGCACCATTCCGCACGACCTCGGTCGCACGGCACGGCGGCTGCAGGTGCCGGCCGGGCTCATCCTCGGAACCATGTCCGATCTCGCCCATCGCCTGGGGTCGGAAGCTTCGGCGAAGTTGCTGCGCCTCGCCTCGATCGAAGGCGGTCACCTGTTCCCGTTCGAGCATCCGGAGCCCGCCGCAGCCGCAGTGCTCTCCATGGCGAAGGACCTCGGGGTCCTATAATCGCGTTCGACAACGATAACGGGAGACGGGAATGTCGAAGGCGAAGGTGGGCGTGATCGGGCTGGGCTCCATGGGGCTGGGCGTGGCGAAGACGCTGGTCGCAAAGGGGTTCGAGGTGCACGCCTGCGATGTGCGCGCCGAAGTGGTGCAGAACTTCGCGCGCGAGGGCGGCGTCGCCGAGCTGAGTCCGGCGGCGGTGGGTGCTGCCGTGCCGATCGCCATCACGCTCGTGGTCAATGCGGATCAGACCGAGCAGGTCCTGTTCGGACCCGAAGGCGCCGCGACCAAGCTGGCTCCGGGTTCCATCGTCATCGCCTCCGCCACGGTGGCGCCCGACTACGCCATCGACCTCGCCAAGCGCCTCGCGGCCAAGGGCATCCTGATGATCGACGCACCGGTCTCCGGCGGTGCGGCGCGCGCGGCCAAGGGCGAGATGACCATCATGGGTTCCGGCGTGCCGGAAGCCTTCGACAAGGCCAAGGCCGTACTGGACGCCATCGCCACCAAGGTCTATCGCCTCGGCGACGTGGCCGGACCGGGCTCTAAGGTGAAGATGATCAACCAGCTCCTCGCGGGCGTGCACATCGCCGCAGCGTGCGAAGCGATGGCGCTGGGCATCAAGGCAGGCGTCGACCCGAGAACGCTGTACGAGGTCATCTCCAACAGTGCCGGTGCCTCGTGGATGTTCCAGAACCGTGTGCCGCACATCCTCGACGGCGACTACACGCCGCTGTCGGCCGTGAACATCTTCGTGAAGGACCTGGGCATCGTGCTCGACTCGGCCAAGAAGATGCCCTTCCCGCTCCCGATCACCGCCTCCGCGCATCAGCTCTACCTGGCCGCAGCCGCCCAAGGCCACGGCATGGAGGATGACTCCTCGGTGGTGAAGGTGTTCCAGGCGCTGACGGGGATCGAATTGCCCGCGAAGAAGTAGGCGCGATCCGGGGATGAGCAAACTCACGAGCAGTGCGCACGAGGGGGACACTGCCGGTTGCGAGAGCGCCGCTGGCCCCCATCCCAACCTTCCCCCGCGGAAGCGGGGGAAGGAGTGCAGTGCTCCCTCCCCCGTCGAAGATGGGGGAGGGCTGGGGTGGGGGCTGGGGTGGAGGCCCACAGCGCCATCCAGCGTCACCGCCGCACCTCCCCGATGACCCAACCCGAGCGCATCGGCAAATACGTCGTCAAGAGCGAACTGGGCACCGGCGCGGACAGCCGTGTCTTCCTGGTCTTCGACGAGTTCTTCAACTCCGACATCGCGCTGAAGGTGTACGAGGTCGACATGGGCGATGCCCGGTCGCTCACGCGCTCGCAGTTCCTCAACGAGGCCTCGCTCGTCGGCAAGCTGGAACACCCGCACATCGCCGCCATCCTGGACGCGTACTCCGACCCCGAGCTCACCTACGTGGCCATGGAGTACGTGCCCGGCACGAGCCTGCAGGCCTTCGCCAGGCCCGGCAGCCTCATGGCCATCGAGGACGCGATCGAGATCGGCTTCAAGTGCTGCGGCGCGCTCGACTACGCCTACCGCCAGGGCATCGTCCACCGCGACCTCAAGCCCAGCAACATCCTGGTGGACCACGGGACCGACATCAAGGTGGCCGACTTCGGCGCCGCCTTCATCCGCGGCGCCCAGCACACGCAGATGCTGGACGTGGGCACGCCATCCTACGCATCGCCGGAACAGGTGCGGGGCGATCCCCTCACCTACCTGAGCGACATATATTCACTCGGCGTCGTCCTGTTCGCGTTGCTCACGGGTTCGAAACCGTTCGAGGCGAGCAGCACCATGGCGCTGCTGCATCGTGTCCTCAAGGACGATCCGCCGGCGCCGAGTTCGCGCCGTCCCGGCATCTCGGCCGAGCTGGATGCCATCGTGCTGCGGGCGATGGCGAAGGCGCCGGAGGAGCGCTTTTCCGACTGGGCCGAATTCGCGCTGGCCCTCGCGCACGTGGGTGGGCTGGGCGCTCGATCACGCGCCATCTCGGACAGCGAGAAATACACGCGCCTGCGCCGCACCGAACTGCTCGAAGGCTTCCTCGACGGCGAGATCTGGGAGCTCGTGCGGGCGAGCACGTGGCAGCGCCTGCCCAAGCAATCGGTGCTGGTGCGCGAAGGCGAGTCCGGAACGAGCCTGTTCCTGCTGACCGAGGGCGAAGCTGCCGTCACGATCAACGGCCGCCTGCTCAACGTGCTGCGCGACGGTGAATGCTTCGGCGAGATGGCTTACATCCGCAGCGAAGCCACGCCGCGGATGGCCACCATCCAGGCCACCACCGACGTCACGGTGGCCGAGTTCGACATCGCGGCCATGGAAGCGCTGTCCACGCCGTGCCAGCTCCGTTTCATGCGGGCACTGCTGCGCAGCCTTGCGGACCGGCTGACTCTCTCCAACGCGCGCATTGGCCGTGCGTCCTGACGACAGGCCACTGTCACCCGGCTACGTGGCTGCCTAAGTAGACCCGCTCCAACACCTCGCTGCCGCGGATCTCGTCCGCCGAACCTTCCGCCACCACACGGCCCGTCTCCACGAGGACGCAGCGGTGCGCGTGCCGCAGGGCCTTCTCCACCAGTTGTTCCACCAGCAGCACGGCCATGCCGGTCGCGCACAGTTCGGCCGCCACGGACAGGATGCGATCCACCACCAGCGGCGCGAGACCGCTGGACGGTTCATCGAGAATCAGCAATCGCGGCTGCGCGATGACGCCCTGGGCAACGGCCAGGATCTGCTGTTGCCCCCCGGACAACTTGGAAGCTGGCAGTCGCCGCCGCTCGGCGAGCTCCGGGAACAGCGTGTACATGCGCTCGAGCTGCTTGGGGTCGGCGTGCTTCGCGCTCGCGTAGGTGCCAATCGCGAGGTTGTCCTCCACCGACAGCGTGCTGAACACCCGATGGCCTTCGAGCACCTGGACCAGCCCCGCGCGCACGATCTCGCGCGGACTGGCCTCCGTGATGTCGATGCCGTTGAAATGGACCCGTCCACCGCGCTTCGGGATCAGGCCCGAGATCGCGTGCAGGATCGTGCTTTTCCCGGCGCCATTGCGACCGAGCATCACGACGAACTCGCCCGCGCGCACCGCGAGGTCGACGCCATGCACCACTTCAGCCTTGCCGTAGGCGACGTGCAGGCCTTCGACGCTCAGCAGCACAGAGCTCGCACCGGCGCTGAAGTCGGCTTGCGTCATGCGCCGAGATACACCCGGATGACTTCCGCGTCCTGCCGCACTTCAGCGGGCGTGCCCTGCCGCAGCACGCGCCCGAGATCGAGCGCCGTGACCCGGTCGCTCAGCCGGAATACGAAGTCGGTGTGATGCTCCACCAGCAACACGCCGACACCGCAATCGCGCACGGTGCGAATGACCACGCCGAGCTGTTCGATCTCGTGCGGCGTCAGTCCGCCGGCAGGCTCGTCGAGCAGCAGGAAGCGCGGGCTCGCCATGAGACCGCGGGCGATCTCGGCGAAGCGCTGTTCCGCATGCTCCAGCAGGCTCGCACGCCGGGCCATGACGTGCGAGAGACCCACGCCGTGCAGCAGCTCCTCCGCTCGAGCGCGCAAAGCCTTCTCTTCCCGCCGTGCACGAAGCCAGGACAATGCGGTGCCCATGAACGAGGATTTCGCGAGCGGCCAGCCACCCAGCATCACGTTGTCGAGCACGCTCAGCGTCGGCAGCAGGCGGGGTTTCTGGAACGTACGGGCGATGCCTGCGTAGGCGCGGCGCTGGACAGAATGACGCGTCAGATCCGCATCGCCCAGAACGATGCGTCCACCATCGGCGAGGTAGTACCCGGAAAAGGAATTCAGCAACGTCGTCTTGCCACTGCCGTTGGGTCCGATGAGACCGTGGATCTCGGCCGGGCGCACTTCGAGGGAAACGTCGGACAGCGCCGTCAAACCGCCGAACGCCTTGGTCACTCCCTGTGCGGCGAGGCTGCTCACCGGGACTGACCAGCGCGCAGACAACGCGCGAGCCGCTCCGCATCGGGTGCGATGGGCACGCTGTCGAGATTGCGCGGCCGCAGCCGGTTGCGCACGACCTCCACCAGGTGACCGATGCCTTCGGGGACCAGCAGCACCACGGCCAGCAACAGCAGGCCATAGAAGAACGTGCTCCAGCGCGCGAGCGGGGCGACGATCTCCGGCAAGGCTGTCAACGCGGCGGTGCCGAGCAGCGGACCGATGATCGTCCCACGCCCGCCGATGATGATGCAGACAAAGAAGAACAGTCCCAGCTCGAACACGAAGGTATCTGGCGTGATGTAGCTCTGCAACGAAGCGAACAGTGCGCCGCCCAGCCCCGCCGTCAGGCCGCTGAACACGAACACCAGCAACTTCGCACGGAACACCGGCACGCCCACGGCCTGCGCCGTCACCACGCTGTCGCGCACGGCGATGAGCCCACGGCCCCACATGAAGCGCGCGACGTTCCAGGTGAGCCACGTGATCGCTACGGCCAGGATCAGCACGAGGGCATGGAACCCGCCCGGCGAATCGAAGGGTGCGGGGAATCCCGGCACCGAAAGGCCCGCTCCGCCGCCGGTCAGATCGCCCTGCGCGAGCGAGATCTCGGTGACGATCATGGCGAAAGCGAGCGTGGCCATCGCGAAATAGAAGCCCGGCAGCCGCAGCGACGGCAGGCCGAGCAGCAATCCGCACAGCGCACCGAGACCACCGGACGCGAGCAGCGAAAGCCACGGATCGAACTCGTACCGCCCCGCGAGGATGGCGAAGGTGTAGGCGCCGATGGCGAGCAGCCCCACGTGCCCGATCGAGAGTTGCCCGCTGTAACCCACCACGAGGTTGAGCCCGGCGATGAGGATCCAGTAGACGCCGATCAGCGCCGCAAGATGGAGCTGATACTGATCCCGCGCCCACCAGGGCAGCGTCGCGAGCGCGACGAGCGCCACCAGAACCGTCGCGAGCCGTGCAGGACGCATGGGCTGCCTCAGACCGGACGGATGGAAGCGGTGCCGAACAGCCCCGCCGGCTTCACCAGCAGCACCAGCATGAGCAGCCCCACCGCGATGGTCTGCTGGTACTCCCCGCCGAGATAGTAGGTCGCGACCGCCCCGATCACGCCGAGCAGGAGGCCACCCACGAGCGCACCCAGGTTGCTGCCGAGCCCGCCGACGGCGAGCGCCACGAAACCGTTCAGCGTGAGCGTCAGTCCGAGCGCGAAATACGCGAACGTCAGTTGCCCCGCCGCGAATCCCGCCAGGGCACCCATGGCGCCGGCGAGCGCATAGGACAGCGAGCGGATCAGATCCGTCGGGATGCCCCGCGCACGCGCCGCGAACGCATCTTCGGACATGGCGACGAACAGCTTGCCGTACAGCGTGCGCCGGTAGAACACCTCGAGACCCAGTGCCAGCAGCAGCGCAATGGCGACCGGCAGCCAGTATTTCTGGTCGGCGAGCCCTGCAGAGAAATCCTGCGGGATCAGCCGCGGGAACGGCTTCGGCTCCGTACCCCACCACAACGCGACGCCCTGTTGCAGCATCGTCGCGAGCGCGAGCGTGGACAGCAGCCACAGGTGCTCGTCGCTGCGCGCCAGAACCCGGCGGATCGCGATGAACTCGGTGGCGATGCCGAAGGCAGCACCGATCAACACCGCCCCCACCAGCGCGAGCGGCAGCGGCCAGCCCAGCCCCGCCATGAACCACGCCCCGAACACCCCTCCCAGCATCGAGAGGTGTCCGGTGGTCACGCTCAGCACCTTCGAGGTGGAGAACATGACGTTGTAGACGAGCGCGGCAGCCGCGTAGAGCGCGCCGGCGGCGATGCCGGTGATGAGGGCGGTCAGCACTTCGGTATTCGGGGATCGGCGCTCAGTCGCGTCCTCGTTCGCTCACTTGATCGCGCCGCCCGGAAACCGGTCGCGATTCTGCCGATCGAACATCCACCCCGGATACTCCGGCGGCAACTGGCTCGCTTCGTCGAGGGACTTCAGCTCGTCCGCGGTGAGCCGCAGGTCGGTGGCGGCGATGTTGTCGGCCAGTTGTTCGTTCGTCTTGGCGCCGATGATGACGCTCGCCACGGCCGGCTGATGCAGAAGCCAGCCCAGCGCGACGCGCGCGACCGAGACCCCATGCGCCTTGGCGATCGGACGCATCGCCTCTACGCAGCGAAAGGCGCGAGGGCGATCCACCGGCGGAAAATCGAACGTGGTGCGCCTCGCACCGTCCGGACCCTTGTCGTTCTCGACGAATTTGCCGGAGAGCAGACCGCCGGCCAGCGGGCTCCACACCAGGATTCCCAATCCCTGGTCCAGGGCCACCGGCACGATCTCGCGCTCGAGTTCCCGACCCGCGAGGGAGTAGTACGCCTGAACACTCTCGAAGCGGTTCCAGCCGTGGTGCTGCGAAATCGAAACCGCTTTCATGATCTGCCAGGCCGCATGGTTGCTGATGCCCAAGTAGCGGACCTTGCCGGACCGGACCAGATCCTCCAGCGCGCGCAGCGTTTCCTCCATCGGTGTCGCCACGTCCTGTCCGTGAATTTGATACAGGTCGATATGGTCCAGCTGCAGCCGGCGCAAGCTGGCATTGACACCATCCATGATGTGGCCGCGCGACAGCCCCACCTGGTTCGGTCCCGGCCCCATCCGGATTCGCACCTTGCTGGCGACGACCAGCTCTTCCCTCGACAACCCCAGATTCTTCAGCGCCTGGCCGACCAGGGTTTCGGAATCGCCCTCCGAGTAAACGTCCGCGGTGTCGATGAAGTTGATGCCGGCGTCGACCGCTGCCTTGATCTGCGCTTGCACCTCCGCGAGCCCGAGCGTGCCGATCGGCTGCCAGCGGCCCTTGCCGCCGTAGGTCATGGTGCCGAGGCAGATCTCTGAAACGAGCAGGCCGGAACGGCCCAGCAGGCGATAGCGCATGACAACCTCCGTGACGCCGATGCGTCGAGTTTCGGACTTCCAGGAATTCGAGTCCCGCCGGTGACCGCCTACTTGGGTGCAGCCTTGAAACAGCCGTCCTTCAGGCTGTTCGCGGCATTCACCACCACGCCTACGTCGGGGAAGCCGTTGCGGTCTTCCACGGTCCAGGTGTAGTCGGCGTAGACGCCCTTGAGATTGGTCGTGCCTTCGATGGCCTTCTCGATCGCGGCCGGATCGGTGCCGCCGGCCGTCTTCACCGCGTGCTCGACGATCTTCACCGTGTCGTAGCCGAGTGCCACCCACCAGAACATGAAGTCGATCTCCTTGCCGCCGAGACGCGGCCGCATCTTTTCGAGCAGCGCCTTGGTGGCGACCGGCAGCTTGCCGTCGGCGGTGTAGGTCGTGCTCACGTACCCGGTGGCGTAGGCGTCGCTCCAGTACTCGGGCTTATTCAGCAGCTTGGGGATCGCCGGCACCATCATCGCGGAATGCCCGACCACCGGCACTTTCCAACCCATGTCGCCGCGCGCGTTGAGCAGGCGCGCCAGCAGGCCGGTGGCCGCGGACCACGGCATGATGACGTCGGCCCCGGCGGCCTTGGCCTTGTTCAGTTCGTCGGTGAGATCGGTCTTGTTCGGATCGATGAGCACCGAGTACACCGGTTTCACGCCCGCGGCCTCGAGCAACTGCGTCGCGGTCTTCGCGCTCGACGTGCCGTAGCCCGAGGTGTCACCGATGATCGCGACCTTGTTCTTCTTGAGTACCTTCAGCGCGTAGTCGTTGGCAGCGACGATCCACTGGCGGTTGGTGTTGATGACGCGGAAGGCGCGTGGGTATTTCTTCGGATCCACCAGCTCGTCGATGGTGCCGATGACCAGGTTCGGTACGCCGGCCTTGGAGAGCATCGGCACCGTGGCGAGCGATTCGCCGGAGTTCACCGGCCCGATGACGAAGTGCACCTTGTCCACGAACGCGAGGCGCTGTGCGAAGTTCACGGCCTTGGTCGGGTCGCCCTGCGTGTCGTAGGTCACCAGCTCGATCTTGCGGCCGTCGATGCCCCCGGCGGCGTTGATCTCCTCCACCGCGAACTGCACGCCCTGGTTCTCCGCGATCGCGGCGGACGACAACGGCCCGGTGAGCGAGGAGAGCCAGCCGATGCGGACCGGATCGGCCGCCGCCGACAACGGTGCCCGAACCACGAGTGCCAACGCAGCCGCGACCAGCAAGCCGCGGCGCCCGATGAAACCTCCGGACATTTCCCCTCCCCTCTCGTTCGAATCGCTTATGATCGGGCCGCATCTTGTGTAGGCGGGTACGGCTTGTCAATCGAGACCGTGCCATGACCAGAACAACAAAGGGAGACCAGAGACCCAAATGAAGCCGATGATCCGTATCGGCGCCGGCTCCGCCTGGTGGGGCGACCGGATCGAGCCCGCCCGCCTCAACGCCGAGCGCGGCGACCTCGACTACCTGTGCTTCGAGACCATGGCCGAAGCCACGATCTCGGCGGCGCAGGTGCGCGCACGCCGCGACCCGAGCTTTCCTGGGTACGACACCTACCTCGACGACCGCATGCGTGCCGTGCTGCCAGGGTGCCTGAAGCGCGGCACCAAAATCGTCACCAACCAGGGCTGGATCAATCCGCGTGGCGCAGCGGAACGCATCGTGCACTGGCTGCGGGAGTGCGGAGCACCGCGCGGCATGAAGGTGGCGGCAGTGGACGGTAGCCTGATCACCGACCGCGTGCTGTCGCTGACCGACAAGATCCTCGAGAACGGCAAGCCGACCTCCACGTTGCGCGAGAACCTCGTCTCCGCCGAGGTCTATCTCGGCGCCGAGCCCATCGTTGAGGCCCTGAAACAGGGCGCGCACATTGTCGTCAGCGGCCGCGTGGCCGATCCGTCCATCTTCATGGCGCCGATGATGTACGAGTTCGGCTGGGACGCACTCGACCACGCGAAGCTCGGCGCAGGCAACGGCATCGGCCACCTCATGGAGTGCGGCGCGCAAGTGACCGGCGGCTACTTCGCCGATCCCGGCTTCAAGGACGTGCCCGATCCGTGGAACCTCGCGTTCCCGATCGCGGAAGTCACGCCCGACGGCAACGCCGTGATCACGAAGGTCTCCGGCACCGGTGGCACCGTGAGTCTGCAGACGGTCAAGGAGCAGATGCTCTACGAAGTGCACGATCCGGCGAATTACCTCACGCCCGATGTGGTCGTCGACTTCACCACCGCGAAACTCGAACAGGTCGGCCCCGATCGCGTACGCGTGACGAATCTCTCCGGAAAACCGCGCACGCCGACGCTGAAGGTCTCCATCGGCTGCACCGAAGGCTTCATCGGCGAGGACATGTTCTTCTACGCCGGGCCGGGCGCATTGCGCCGCGCGCAGTTGGCGAAACGCATCCTCGAAGAGCGATTCAAGATCGTGAAGCTCGAAGCGGAAGAAATCCGCATCGACTACCTGGGCCTCAACGCCATCCACGGCGCCATGACGCCGGCGAATGCACCAGAGCCCTACGAGATCGCCGTGCGCGTCGCCGCGCGCACCAAGACGCGTGAGGAAGCCATCAAGGTCGGCCGCGAAGTGGACGGCATGGCCGTCTCCGGCGTGGGCATGACCGGCAAGCGCGTGCCGCACCAGGACCGGACGCGCGAGATCATCGGCGTCTGGTCGTCGCTCGTGCCTCGCGAAAAGATCGTCCCGTCCCTTACCTTCTACGAAACCTGAAGAGGAGCACCATGAAAGTGATGCTTCAGCACGTGGCCCACGCCCGCTCGGGTGACAAGGGCAATACCTCGAACATTTGCGTGATTGCCTACGCCGAGGCCCTCTACCCCATTCTGCGCGAGCAACTCACGGCAGAGCGTTTCAAGGCTCACTACTCAGGCGTCGTGAACGGCCCGGTCACGCGCTACGAAGTGGACGGCCTGTGGGCGCTCAACTTCGTCGCACAGGACGCGCTGGGCGGCGGTGTTTCGCGCAGCCTGTGCCTCGACAATTATGGCAAGTCGCTGTCGGCGAGGGTGCTGGCGTTCGAGATAGCAATCCCCGAAGGGCTTGTCGGGGACTTGCGTGGACACCCTCGCGAAAGGTGAGGCTCTCAGATCACGAAAGAAACCGACGGTCCTACCAGCCAGACCATCTATAGCTGGTACGCCTCCCGTTTTCTATGCGGCGTCATCGGCATTCTCCGGATATCCGAGCACAATTTGTCTTGCCGTTGATGATGCGCGGCACATCTCCTAGTCGCCAAGGTATTCGCTTAGCCTTGAAATACCTTTTTTGAATCCACCTCGCACAACGTGATCAAGCAGGTGTGTATTCCAATGATTCATGTACGAAGTTGACCCATAGATCTTCTTATCGTTCTTCGCCCCAATGATGAATTCGCCATCAGCGCTCCATACGTGGACATCACTCCACGGCAAACGAACCCTCTCGTTCGCGCCCAGCCACTTATGCCTTACTAGAACCACGCTGGAGTCCTCAACTGTCATGTCACCGAAGCTTAGTGAATTCCCTTCCTTAAGGGCTTCACTCATCTCAATCATCAAGCGAATGCACACAGCCCGCCACAGGGAATTAAGAAAACCGGCGTACGTGGATTCTTTCTTGAGATTGATGATCGTCGACCCCTGTCTTGTAGCAAAGGCGATTTGATAGTCTGTCCCTGTTGGTATCCCATTGACAGAATGTCGAACGCTACCCCACCGTACGGCCGTTATCGACTCTAGAGCGTATCTCTTCCCCTTCCAGTCGATTCCAGCCGACGAAATGCTGAGGGTCTCCTTAAAGACCATACCCACGTCAGCAGTGTATGCGATCTCTCTCGCCCACTCTTCCTCCTGCTTCTTGGCATGCGATTCCGCATGCTTTCGCTTCGTCTGAATCTCCGTCAATGTAGTGGCGTCCTCGCTTGCGCGCTCCGAGACTTCGGGTAGCTCAGCAAACAATTCTTGCAGAAGACCCGTCAAACGTTGTGACAAGGTCAGCATGTCGTAGTCATTGAACAGATCAATGGCAAGACTGCGAATAGAGAGGGCCAGACCGCGACTTTGATCATGGTCAATGCCACGAGCTTTTGCGCTGAGCTGGATAGGTTGCGCAAACCGATCCCAATTCCGGGCGACGCTTTCAATCTTCTCGACTAGCGCTTTGACTGAATCCTCACCGGCACTTACGGCATCTCGCGCAGCGCGAATGAGCTTCTGTACGTTTTCCGCCTCTTTTGCGAGAACACTCTGAACTTCGACGGCGTAACTATCGACCAACTCATCGATAAGCTCTGGTGCATGACTGTTACCGCCATTTGTCGCGCCGTCGACAGCAAGGGTTATCGCATCGAGCAAAGCAGTTGGGGGCAGTCGATCTAACGCATTCCTGATGACAATTTTGAAATGACGCTTCCGCTCTGACAGTTCGGCCTCAATTTGATCGATAGTCTTAATTTCCGGAAATCCGGATACAAATCGATCCTCATTGACATCTCTGATGATCTCATCAACATCAAGCGCATCAACCAGTCCCGCCATCTCCTGGATGAACGCCGCCACGTCAGCGGCGGGATCACTGGAATTTACGATATCGAACGCTGCCGCCATGAGATTGCAATGTGCAAGAGTTGGGATGCCGCTCTCCACTCGAATCGACATCGGATCACGCAACAGGCTGTCTAGAAGATGAGAAGCCTTTCGCGGAGACACTCCTGGGAGCCAGGCGATCTCGGCACTTAACCGAGTTCTTGGATTCGTAAGTTCGCCCCGCGCCTTCTGACAATCATCGTGATTCAATTCAAGCGACTTTTGCTCAGCTTGCTCGACCACCTTTCTCCTGTCGTCCCTGTTGTTTACTCCAAGAAGGGCAAACGGGCTCTTGTGAAGAATGGAGGTCTTGAGTGCGCGCTCGACGGGAGAACGGGAGACACTTCGCTGTCCGTCGGTACCGTTCGACGAACCAGATGCCGTAGCGCTCTCCGATTGGTCTGCACCACCTAGCAGCGCCACAATCCGAGAGTCTTTCAATGCTTCCCTAGCCTCCGCCAACTTAGCCACCGGCGTCGAGATCTTTAGACGATTCCGAATCTCGTAAGCGAAGTGAGCGAGTTGCGCCCTGGTGGAAAGATGTTCGGATAACACCACTGACAGGGCTAACGTGCTCTCATGCTTAGGCTTTTCTCCACAGCCCCTGCACGCAAGCAGTGGACTCTGCTTCTCCTCGCCACATCTAAAGCAGACGGCTGCGATCATTGTGTGGAACTCAACAGTGAGCTCATCGATGCCCGAGTTTGATCAGTTCCCTGCGCAAGCATCCGTAGTAGACCCCCGGACCAATTGTCGATTGCGTAGGATTGCAAGCGCGCTCGATCGATGCTTGCTCAGCTGCACTTGCACCAGACATGTCCGGACGTCCGCCCGATGAGCGGAGGCCGGAGAGCTCCAGACTCAAGCACTTGTAGTAAGTGGCGGGGCCACTGATGCGCTGAGTTGTTTCACAGGCTCGTTCAATCGCCGCTTTCTCCGCCTCGCTCGCCAATGCCAAGCTCGGCCGCCCGTCAGACGAACGGAGACTAGAAAGCTCCCGCGACAGACAAGCATAGTACGCGTTTGTGCTACCAATCCGCCGGGTTGTGTCGCACGCTCGCTCGATCGCCGTTTGCTCGTACGTATTCGCCACCGACAGATCCGGTCTTGCCGCGTCGCTGTTCGCTGCGGGCGCAGCCGTCTCTTGGGGATTGCGTCCTGATGCCCCATCTGAAGGTCGCGCGACGGCCTGATCGGGAAACGGATCAGGTCTGGTCTCTTGATGGTTGACGGTTACCGCAGGAGCTGCTCTTTCATCGGGCGGCGCCAGTCGCGTTGCAGCTGCTGGCGCGGGCAGCTCTCTCGGCACTACAACGCCTTCGCTATCGGTAGCGACCAAGGACCAAGTATTCCTTGCCTCCAGCACAGAGGATGCGAACTTTTCGACCGACACATTAGAGATAGCCGCAAACCGCCCGTTGGCCTGGTCGTAATAAGAGTGAAGAGCCGTTCGAACGTCGCCGTTTGCTGACTCCTGATAGTTACGAAGGATGACACATCCGAATCTCAAGTTTGACCGCAGGTTGAAGAGATTGGTGCGGTCCCCGTCGCCGATGTCGGCGACCCAGTGCGACGCGACCTGCATATAGCCGCGTGCGCCGGATTCACTAACGGCAAATTTACGAAATCCGCTCGCAACCTGAATCAGACCCAGAACTAGACTCGGGTCAAGACCAGCGCGCATGCTTTCATACCACACCATCTGAAGGAAATCCCGACGCATTGGCAGGTCGCCTATACCAATGAGATGAGCACTCGTCTTCTCTAACCATTGTTCGTACTGCTGGCGTGTGGCGACATCACCAAACTGTGTTGATGCCTCACCTCGATCTTCTGAGGTCAATGCTGGCGCTACACTCTCTCGAAGAGACTCATTTCCCGCCTCAGCGTTGACACTACCCTGCAATGATTCACGTCTGAATCTCTCACGACCTTCGGCTTCAAGTTCCGTTTGGAAGCGCACTACCTCTGAGCGGGCGCTCTCAAGAGCGCCGCTTCGATACTGGAACGAACTGCAGCGGCTGTTGTAGTCTGCAACCATTCCATTGAAACGATCAACGTCAGACCCGTTGTACTGACTGACGCTTCCCTTGGCTGCCCTCATGCGGACATCCTCGGCCAAGCAGTATCGAATTTGTGCAACGCTTAGAACATTGTTGGTACCTATTGGTGGACGCTCCTCGGACGGACGACTGGGAGTTTGTGGTTGGGTAACCGACGGCTGCCATGTTGGACGCGCTGACGCTGTCGCGGTGGGCTCTGCGCGGGGTGAGTACGCTGCGGCCGGCGATGATGCCTTCTCTCTCGATTCAGAAACTATCCAAAGCACGCCGACAACGGCGCAGATGCCCAGCAACCACTTGCCAGGTGAATACCTCCCTCGTCCCTGGGGCGGTAGCTGGTAGGGTCCAACTTCCAGCGATGACGCGTCTCGATTGGTCGAACTTGCAGAACTTGCTCTCTCTGCATCAACCGCAGGCGTTGCTGATGCCTTCGAGTCTCGTTCTTCTTGAGCGACTACGCTGTCTACGTTGGACACCATTGATGAGAGTCCAGCGAATCCTTTCCCTGGGTCCCTCCTTTCTTGATCCTCTCCCCCGGCCACTCGCCCTCCCTATATGAAGCCAATCCGGCGCTGAGTACCACTTTCTCGCTCTCTGGCAAGGGCGGTGTCCATAGCACTCGTGAGGCTATCTTGGTCGAGCTTGTAACTTCCTGACTTGGCAGCGAGCCTCGCGCCCTCCCGCACAACAAATGCGACATCAGACAAAGGTCGACCGGCGAGGTCACGTGCAAACGGCTTGGGATCCACATCGTCATCCGTAGGCAACGTGGAGAGAAGATTTTCTAGCAACGACAAGACCTCTACCTCATTTGCGTAGTCAACTTTTATGACGTGATCAAAGCGCCCTCTCCGCAGGATGGCAGGGTCGATCATTTCGACGCGATTTGTCATCGCAACGATGAGAACGTCGTTCTTCGTTGCCTCCGGGATGCGGCGAAGGAACTCCGCAACCTCCTCTACTCGGTGATGTCCGGAACCCATTTCCCGATCGGCAAGGAACGCTTCCATTTCGTCAATCACAAGAACTGACGGTGCGCTCTGCATTGCCTTGTCGAAGACCTCTGCGACCTTCCTGCTGGTTTCATGTATGTAAGGGCTGGCCACACTCGATGCATCGATTTGGACGCTCGGCCAGCCTAGGAAGTCGACGAGGCGATCGACAGCGAACGTTTTTCCGCAACCCGGTGGGCCGTGCAGGACGACCGCAGATGGGAAATGGATGCCGAGTGCTTTGTACCTTTCGCGATGCTGAACGATGTCAACGATATGCTCGTTGAAGAAACCGGCGAGCGCCTCACGGCCTGCGAGCTCGAAGACTTTTAACGCGGTCTGTTCGGCAGTCTGCTTTCTTTGCGGCTCCGTGTGCTCCGCCGGAATGCTGTTCGCTGACGCAGGAGGGGCTTGACGCCTCTCCATAGGAATCACTTCGGCAACATCAAAGCCACCTGCCTGAATGACATCCTTGAGGTGATGTGCTTCGAGCCAATTCATTGTCTGTCGAAGCCTACGGAACGACTTGGCCGAGATACTTGCTCCACCCGTTAGCCAGTACCCAAGCACCACGTCATCATCGGTTCTCGAGCTAATACTGTAGGTTGGCAGCAGACGGCTGATCTTCTCGACATACAAGGCATCCTGGAGCGGCGATTCAGCGTCAATCGCACGCGTAGCACTTAATGCAAGCGCGAAGGAGAGCGCCTCTACCTTCGTTTTCGGGGATTTTCCGTCAGTGACTGGACAAAGAACCTGACTAGGCCCACAGGAGATGCACCAAATGCGCCGATGACCGTAGTCGAACGGGGTGAACGGTCCATGTTCGATCAGGCCAGCGGTGACCCAGCGCTGAGCAAGTTCATCTTGAGCAAGGAGTGCCAGGCCGCTGCCATGAGTCTCAAGTATTTGCCAGTTCGTTCCCTCGAAAAGTACTACTCGAGCTTTCATACCATCCGGCAACTTGAATCCCGTCGGTAGCCAAGCGTCAAGAGCCATCGTTCAACTCCGCACGATGTTCGCGCCAGCCATCATCTCATCGTCGCTGCCCGAGCCGATACGCACCGAGTCGAGCTGCGCGACCACTACCCGCAGCTTTTCGATATCGTCCGCTTTGAGCGCTTCCGATCCAGCCTTCACCAGTTGCCCATGCTCCTTCGCGTCGGGAAAGAGGTGCGAGTCGGTCGCGAGCCACTTGAAGCGAGCAATCACGAACCAGTCTTGCTTCCATAGAATCATGAAGCTCTTGCCGCGCAAATCATCCAAGTGTGCCTCAAAATCACCAATTGGATTGTTGATCGCTCGTTGAGTCGTCTTAGCCAGATTGTCGAAAGCGCTGGCTTCCGTCGCACGAGCGTGGGCGCGAACGTGCTCGTCGAAGAACTGGACAGCCTTGTCGAGTTCCATCTTACGAATTTCCTTGAGGTGCTCTTTTCGTGCCTGCGCCAGCAGTCTTTTAGCCTCTTGGACGTTGTCCATCGCTTTCTTCGCGGTGTCAGGGTCGGATTCACCAGACTTGATGGAGTCCGCTTGTTCCAGCTTCTCTCGGGCCCGTACCAATCTCGGGTCGTCGATCCTGGATTCCATCTCCTCAAGCCGTGCCAACGCGTGTTCAGACTGATCAGCCACGAGTTTCGCCGCCTGCGTATAGTCGATCTGGCCCTCTTGGCGGGAGTAGAAGTTGCGCCCGCTGTGGAAAGATCCACCAATCGAAGGTACTGAGACCTCCATCTTGATGTTTCCCGAGTCCAAGACTTCGTACTCACAAATCATCTCGGCCCCAGCCGCGATGACACCGTCGTCGAAGTCCGCTCCTTTGATCTCGAACATCCCGATAAAGCGGTTGTCGTTAACCGGATCGCCGACCTCACCTTCCCAAAGTTTGAACTTGATTGATCCCACGCTACCAGCCTTAAGAGACTCCGCTGTCTTGAACGTCCTCTTTCCCTTCTTGGGTAGTTGATCGCCTTCGCGGACCAAATAGTCCAACACCAACCGCCCCCCGAGCTTGTCGCGAGCCTCAACACCGATCGAATGTGAGGCTGGAATAGCGTCAATGCTGGCTGCAGTCCTAGCAATGATGATTTTGTCTTCCTGCAGGGCGACAGGGCCACCACTCGAATCGAACACGAAGACCTTGAAGGTGTTCTCGCCAGGTTTCGCTAGCTGAAGTTCGACGGTAGCCCCGTCCTCAAGGGCCATGCGTCCGGACGACCATCCAGTATCCAGGCTATCGATCTGAAACTCCGCACCCGCGGCAGCCTTGCCGCCCAACTTGGCGGCGACCCTAGCCTTCGAATCCGGAGTCCGGGCGATGTAGTTAAACGAGAGGTCCAACTTCCCGCCAGCGCTGATCGCACCACGTGCGCTCTTGCGACCTCTGCTCTGTGACGCCCAATCAATTGACTCGGCAAAGACCGCAGCACCTTCTGCAACCGCGGTCATGGGGTTCACATCAGTCGATGGCGCGATCCCGAGTTCGAAAGCAACGCGGTCGCGAAGCGGTTTGTACTGAGTCGGGCCTCCGACAAACACAACGCGCTCGACATCGTGCGGACTCAGACCAGCCTTCTCTAACGTCTCACGTGCAGACTGAATCGATTCATCCACTCTCCCAGCAATCAGCTCATCGAGTAGCTTCCGTGTGAAAGGAATATCCACATAGACCTCGGACCCTGACTCGTCGGAAACGCCGAGATCCGACTCGGTCAGGCTAATGACGGATTCTTCCTTGGCGGATAACTCAATCTTCGCCCTCTCCGCCGCCCAAAGGCACATTCTGAGCAAAGACCTGTATTTTGGGCTTACGCTGAAATCCACCGGTAGCTCGAAGTTCGAGAGCAACCACGGCTTTACAACACCGTCAACGATGGAGCGGTCAAAGTCCGCACCACCGCACATGGCAACGCCACCATGCGCCAGCAGACTCACTCGGCTACTGATGCTTTCGGCGATCGCTATATCCAAGGTGCCGCCGCCTAGATCAAAAACCAGAAACACACCGTCGCCCTTGCGCTGCTTCATAACGCACATCACGGCAGCGACGGGCTCTTGCATCAAGGCAACGCTGCCAAGCCCGGCCATTTCTGCCGCAGCCAGAGTGGCGTCCTTTTGCATCTGATTGAATGCGGCCGGCACAGTGATCACCGTCCCGGTCTGTCCGTCGTTGCGCACCTCTTCTGGCAGATATCCAAAACAGAGCTTAAGAATCTCAGCGGAGCACTCCTCCGGTGTCATCGTAACGCTCACAGCACCGAGCTTCACCGGTGTGCTCGTGCCCATCATTCGCTTGAATTTTGTGGCTGCGTTGTCTGGGTTCTTTGCCGCACTGTCGTAGGCTCTCTTACCAAGATACTTGTTGCCTCGTCGGTCGATGAATATGGCCGACGGCGTTACATCATTTTGATCGGGGCTCTTGTACAGCCGCACGGTCTCCCCGTCGTATGAGCAAATTGCACTGTTTGTCGTGCCAAGATCAATACCGATGTAGTTCATACGTGTGCCTTCCTGAGCATCACCGTGCCTTGCTTTCTCAGTCCTTCAGGACCCATGATGATGGGTTCCACCATTTGTTCGACCAGCAACAAGTCGTCGGGTCCAAAATCGCCGATATTGAGAGCTGAAGCGGCCATACCTGGATCGAACGGTTGCCCTTCGACGTTCACGAGCCTAAGGCCACTTGCCTCGAGACTTTCCTCTAGCTTTCTTTGGAAATAGCGAAGCTGATTCACATATCGCGAACCTTCACCTGCATCGAGCTTGCCAATCAAGCGTGCGAAAAGGCGTGCGAATCGCCAACTTTCAACGGCCACATCTATTAGTGATCGCTCGAATCGTTCGCTGTTGTCGGTCTGCTCGCTTGACATTGATGTCCCTCCCACTATTTGCCAAATCGTCGACCGCCCGTCCCGGATTGCCTATTCGCCCGTAGGCCCATGGCGGAGTTGGAGAACCGTCAAGCTCCTTCGACCATGAATGCACCGATCGTCCTTGCGGCGGAGGGGCGAAAAAACGTCCGTTCCTTCGCGGCTTTGAGATTCTCCGAGACCTCCCTGGTGGCGAGTATCTCGATACGACGGGGCTCAATGGGCGTGTCCAAGGAGTGTTTGTTAGTTTTCGGTAGGATAGGATAACGATTGCAAGGCCACAACAGTGCCGACGGGCAATTATGCTCAACGATCTGCACACTATGGAAACTCGTACTCTCGAGCAAGCTGCGTCTCGCGCTAGCGCTGGACAAGGGCCGGGCGGAGACGTACTGGGAACCTTGTGAGGTGTCGGGCACAACGAGCCCCTTGCCTCCGCCTCTTATTTCTCCGGCCGCTCGAACAGATCCAGCAGGGTATGAGATTGGCCACCGGTCACAACGAAGACTCTCCGCTCAAGTAAGGTCCGCTCTGCGGCCCGATAAGCGCTATCGAAGACGAATTCGGTCACCGACTTTTGGGAAACCTCTGCGGCGCGGCAAAACATCGCTTTTTGCTGTGGTGTCGCACGCAATTCCAAGCGCATGGAACGGTTTGCAATCGGCATGATGAGCTCCTGGTATCTCAGAGAAACATAGTGGCCGTCGTACCGATCCCCGTCGCTCGCACCGCCCGCGACATGTCAGGCCTCCTCCCGATCCGCAAGGTTCAGGCTTGCAGCGACTGCAGCCAGGCGCTTGTCGCGGGTCCACAGCTTCGCGTCACCGGCCAACGACGTGGCAGCCAGCAGATGGACATCGAGAAAGCCAATGCCTCGACCCGCGAGCGCGTGGCGTTCGATGTAGGCAAGCGCCTCGACCTGGGTGGCGACGGGAGCAGCAGGCAGCGCCGCGAGCAGCGCCAGCAGTTCGCCGCGGCGCTGGAGATGCCCGCAGGCCAGTTCACCGATGACGAAAGGATGCGTGAGCACTTCTCCCGCCTCAAGCGCTTCAGCCAGCGTGGCGTCACGGCGGCGCAGGTGATCGACCCACACCGACGTGTCCACCAGAATCATCGTGTGCTGCCGCTGCGCCCGGTTGCTAAGGCAGGGCGACGCCGCGCCGGTGCCTTGGCGGCCGGTTCGCTACCACCGAGGCGGGACAGCCGCCGCGCGCTCTCGCGTTCTATCAACGCCTTGAGCCCTTCTCGCACCAGCGCGTTGCGTTCAGTCACGCCGCTGATCGCGCGCGCCGCCTCGAGCAACTCGTCGTCGAGCGTAATCGTGGTTCTCATCATCAGTCTCCACTGTCGGGAGTCAGTAGGATACATCTCAATTGGCATCAAGTGATGCCTTTATTGATGCCTAGGTTCGAGCGCATACCGCAGGCCGATCGATCGTCCCGTCGAGAGCGCTCTCTATCCGGCGAAGGACATGAATCGGAACGCGCCGCCCGCCAAACATCCGCGGCGGGCCACTGGCTCAGGTGTCTGGCGCCCTGGAAGCCCTAGCCCCCTCGACTACTCCCGCCACTCTCTCAGCAGAATCCTTCCCATCGGACTCTTCGGAAATGAATCCCTGAACTCCACCTGCCGCGGCACCTTGTTGGATGCCTGACCTGGTACAGGTTCGCCAGCACGAACAGCGTCACAAGCCGCACCGTGTTCTTGGCCAAGTTCCAGTAACGGGTCTTGGCGTAGCTGAACGGCCGCTTCACGATCCGAGAACTGAGAGCAGAGAACTGGGATTGCGCTACGACGCGAGAAGCCGCTCGAGCCCGTCCCATGGCCCGTCTCGAGGGTCTCTTGTGAGCGGATCAAGCAAGCACGCTTCTTCAAGTGTGTATTGCATGCGCCCGTAGTTGCACGGGGCACACGTAATGACGAGATTGGTCAAATCGTTGCCGCCCCCACGGGAATGAGCGATCAAGTGATCGTATTGAACCCACATGCACTGAAGGGCGGCGTGCTGTTCGTCGTTCTTGCGACCCCAGAGCTGGGCTTCAGGGTAGAGGTTGTGCAATCTGTTGCGGACCTGCTTCCTGACCAGCGGAATGCCACAAAACCTGCAGTAATACCCGTCTCGTGCGTGTAGGGCTTGCTGGATTGCCAAGCCTGGCATCCGTTCCTTGGCTTTCGGGGCAGTCGGCAGCGACGACCAGTGCGGGCCTGACGGGAGATAGGGCATGTTCTTGCCCCACAACGATTCGGTCCACTCCCGTATCGCTGGAATGTCCGCCTCCTTCAGGAGCTCACAAACTTCACTGCGCCGCCCAGCCAGGTGAGCTGTCACGGCGCGGTCCAGCAGCACTGCCGCCACCTCGATTTCAGGTATTGGGTCGCGCAAACATGGACGAAGAGGGCGAATGGGTGCGCTCATGCTCCAAAGGCACCATTCTGATCGTCGATTCGTGGGCTCGCATCAGGGATGGCGCCAGCGAGGCCCCCTGCATCGGAGTCCGTTGATGATCGAGACAGCGCCAACGGCCTTACTTCCGCAACTCCCTCCTCAGAATCTTCCCCACCGGACTCTTCGGCAGCGAGTCCCGGAACTCCACCTGCCGCGGCACCTTGTAGCCGGTCAGGCTCGCCCGACAGTGCGCGATGACGGCTTCCGCCGTGAGTGACGGATCCTTCCGTACTACGACGGCCTTCACCGCTTCGCCCGACTGCTCGTCCGGCACGCCGATAACGGCGGCCTCGAGAATTCCCGGATGGGCGGCGAGCACGTCTTCGATCTCGTTCGGATACACGTTGAAGCCGGACACGAGGACCATGTCCTTCAGCCGGTCGACGATGCGCAGATAGCCTTCGGGCGTGAACTGGCCGATGTCGCCCGTGGCGAAGAAGCCGTCCGTGCCGATGACCTGGGCGGTCTCGTCCGGGCGGTTCCAGTAGCCCGCCATGACCTGCGGGCCGCGGATATACACCTGCCCGGTCTCGCCCATCGGCAGCACCTTGCCGGAATCGTCGCGGATCTCGACGTCCGTACTCGGCAGCGGGAAGCCCGTCGTGCCCGTGTGTTCCTTGATGTTCGGCGGATTCACCGTGGCGGCGCCGGAGGTCTCGGTCAGTCCGTAGCCTTCGACCAGCGGCTTGCCGGTGATCTCCTTCCATCGTTTCGCGACCGCCACCTGCAACGGCGCACCGCCGCCCCCGAACACGCGCGCCCTGCTGAAATCGAGCTTCGCGAATTCAGCGTTGTGGGCGAGCGCGTTGTAGAGGGTGTTCACGCCGACGAAGAAGGTGAACTGGCTGGACGCCAGCGTCTTCACCAGACGCGGAATGTCGCGCGGATTCGTGACCAGCACCTGCCGGCTGCCGAGCGACAGATGCATCATGCAGTTCAGGACCAACGCGAGGATGTGATAGAAGGGCAGCGGCGCGACGGCGACTTCAGTGCCCTCGCTCACGTGACCGGTGAAATAGACCTCCACCTGCGCCACGTCCGCCAGCACGTTGCGATGCTTCAGCATGGCGCCCTTCGATACGCCGGTGGTGCCGCCGGTGTACTGGAGGAACGCGAGGTCCTCGGTGTCCACGGCCGGTTCGTTGAACGACAGGCTCGCACCACGGGAAAGCGCGTCGGGGAAGCGCTCGGCCTCGGGAATGCTCCACGTGGGCACCATCTTCTTGACGAAGCGCAGGACGAAATTGATCAGCGCGCCCTTGAGGAAGCCGAGCATGTCGCCGACCGAAGCGACGATGACGTGCTTGATCGGCGTGGCACGCATGATGGACTGCAGCGTGGCTGCAGCGCCCTCGAAAATCACGATTGCCGTGGCGCCGGAATCCTTCAACTGGTGCTCCAGTTCGCGGGCCGTATAGAGCGGATTCACGCTCACGACGATCAGCCCTGCGCGCAGGATGCCGAACAGCGCGACCGGGTACTGGAGGATGTTCGGCATCATCACCGCGACCCGATCGCCCTTCTTGAGCCCGAGGCCGCTCTGCAGATACGCCGCGAAATCGCGCGAGAGCCGATCCAGGTCGGCATAGCTCAACTGCACGCCGAAGTTCTCGAAGGCCGGGCGATCCCGGTGCCTGGCCACGCTCCCTGCCAGCAGGGCCGGAATGGTGGGATAGCGCAGCGGGCCGATCTCCGCCGGCACGCCGGGCGGATAGTTCTTGACCCAGGGTCGGTTGTCGCTCGTCATCTCAAGCCCCTCCGCGTGTTGTTGATCGTGATCACCCGACCCCCTCAGGTCCGGTTACGTTCCGCCTCGCCTTTGGCGCGCTCCAGCGCCTCGTAGACATCCCACAGATTCGGATTGAGCTCGATCGCCCGCGTGAAGTACTCGACCGCCGCCGTCGGATCGCCTTGATGCATGCGGCAATGGCCCATGCCCTCCAGCGCGCCGAAGTGATACGGATTCAGTTCCAGCGCGTGCTCGAAGTCCTTGAACGCGGCGTCCCACGCATCCATCATCACCTTCACCTCGCCGCGGCGGTGCCAGGCCTCCGCGAACTCGGGCTTGAGATCGATCACCTCGGTGAACTTGGCCTGCGCTTCGGGCAGCTGGTTGGTGTTCATCAACTCCAGCGCCATCTGGAACATCGGATCGGCAGTGGAATCGTTGGCGCGCATCCACAGACCCCACAACGCTTGCTCGGCCACGCCGCGGATCAGTTCCTCGTCGTCCTGGAGCGCCGAGAGCAGCACCGGGGTATCGTCCATGGTGCCCACCTCCGCCAGGCGCAGGTAGCCGGCGCGGCGCTGTTCGGTCCGGGGAGCCCCGATGTTCTTGAGCGCTTCGGCCCGGGTCATGGTGTTGCCCCAGGCCCAGGCAGGCGCGGCGGGATGCGCGAGCAAGATCGCGCCGCACAGCAGCATGGTCGTTCCGGCTCGTCGCACGGGACTCATCGTTCTTTGCCTCCGGCCCCCCGGGTTTACCCCCATCCATCTCAGTTTGCCCCGGTCGGGTTGGCGCCACAAGCAGTCGTCCCGGGCGCATCCGCCGGGCAGCGGGCCTGCCGCAGCGGCGCGCCCCCCTGCCGGTCGAGCCTTCGTTCCATGCGCTGGAGCTTTTCGGCGATGGCCTCGCCCACGAAGATCTGCGGATTCGACGGCGCCAGGCCGAGCGATTTCTCGCGCTGCCCGATCGCCGCACGTGCCGCTTCGAACGCGCTCGCGAACGAGTGGGTGTTGCGCAGCGCCTCGTCGAAATAGGCCTTGCCGAAATAGGTGAGGTCCGCGTCGGTGCCGCAACCGAAGGACGTGTTGTCGGCATCTGCTGCCGTCATGACGAGCGTGCGCTCGTCCCTCAGCGGCTCGACAAAGCCGCCGGCATAGCATGCCGAGATCACGACGACGCGCCAACGGATGCCCGCCTCGTCCAGCATGGACTTGAGCGCAGCGGGCGTGATGCCTTCGAGCTGCAACGGCCAGAATTCCATCGCGAGCTGGTGGTCGCCACTCCCATGCGTCGTGACGAACACGAACACGACATCCTCTTCGGGATCGATGGTGCGACCGACGGCGTCGAGCGCGAGGCGCAGGCTGGTGGCGCTCGCCACCGGCAGCACGTGGACGGTTTTCGGATTGTTCACCAACAGCAGCGATCGATGATCCGTATCGAAGCGGGCCCGCAGCAGATCGGCCGCCAGCCCCGCCTCGTTGAAGAACACGTCCTCCGAGGCATAGCCGGCGGCGCCGACGAAATAGAGATCCTCCACGCCCGGCCGCTGCGGGGCGAGCCGGTCGAGGCTTTCTTCCAGCAGTCGCGACTGCCCGTAGAAAACGTCCTCTCGGCTCGCGGCATAGCTGTCGACGGTAGCTTCCTCCCCCACAGGCTCGTCCTGCCAGAGCGGCTGATAGGGCACCCACCAGAAGGGTATGGCGAGCACCACGACCGCCCAACCGAAATCGGCGGCCCGCCCCAGCAATGGCGCCTGCGCGATCCTCGCGGCGCACCAGCCGAGCGCAACGGCCCACCAGCCGAACAGCACGTAGGTCACGAGATCGGAGTGGATCACTGCCGGCTCCCATTCACGTGCCTGCAGGAAACCGAGCGTGCTCCAGCCGAGGTCGAACCAAACGGTCACGGCGATCAGACCCGTCGCCACCGGCAACAGCAGTGCGGCTTGCCGGGCGCGCCACGAGACGAGCCACGCCGCGAACAGCGCGAGCGGCACCATGAGCAGCATGCGGGGCAGCCCGGCCCAGTTGAATGCCCCGTCACCACCCGATTCCATCACGTCGAAGGACAACGTGACCAGGCCGTGGAGCAGCGTGAGCAGCACGATCTGCGCAGCGAAGGGTCGCCAGTACCGCAGGGTCGGCGCCAGCAGAAAGACCGCGCGCAGACCGCAAAGCAGGTTGGTGCCGAGATCGGCCAACGCGCCACGCGAAACCGGCGCGCCGTATTGAGGCAGGCGGGGAGTCATGCTGGGGAGGTCGGAGACGTCGGGAGCGCCCGTGGCGGGAATGGAATGCCATCCCTACAATGCGCTTCCAGCCGAGGCTACCGCGCATTCTACGCGTCGCCCCGGTGCCCACCAACGAAGGACGCCCCATGAAACATCTGTTTGCCGCGCTACTGTGCGTTGTCGCACAGAGCGCCTTCGCCGCCGACTATCCGCTGGGCACCATGACCTGTGCCGACATCGGCACGTTCGCCTCCGAAACCATGGCCGCGAAGAAAGCCGGCCGCAGCAAGGAAGACGCTCTCGCCGCGCTCGAGACGCGCACCTACGGCGATCCGGTCGAGAAGCGCAACCTCGCCGACGTGGTCGACATCCTGTACGGCAATCTCGGGCGCAATCTCGGCGTGCAGAGCGCGGGCGCGGTGTTGAAGACGGACTGCGAGTCGGGCCGCGCGCAAAAGTAGCCGATGCCGCTGGTCCGCGCGCTGTCGATCGGTCTCGTCGCGCTCGGGATCGGCGTCTTCTGCGACGGCCATCTCGTGATCGTTCACGGCTGATGGGTCGCGGCATCGCACCGCTCGGCCGGTTCACCGCGGTGCTGGCGTGGGCCGCAGCCGCGGTTGCGGCGCTCTGGATGTTCGGTGCTCCGCGCGACCTGCGGCTCGTTGCGACCATCGCATTCGGGGCGGGCGCGGCAGGCGTCGGGCTGTGGCTGTTCGTCCGAAGCTTTGCGGTGCTGCGATCCATCGGCGACGTCCCGACGAGCCGGCTGGCCAGCGCCAACCAGGGACTGGTGGAGGTGGTCGGCACCGCACGCCTCGCGAACGCCGATCTCACTTCGCTCAAGCCCCGGCACGTGTGGCACCGCATCGTCATCGAGGAACGATCGAGCCGCCGCGGCTGGCTGCCGGGCTGGGGCCATTGGAGTGCGACGCACGTGGAAACGAGCGACCGGCCCTTCGCCGTCGAAGATGGTACCGCCGCGGCGATCGTGCTTCCCTACGGCGCGACGGTCCTGTGCGCTTCCCGAACGGTCACCCGGGAAGACGGGCGTCGCGTGACGCGCGAAGCGATCCGCCCCGGAGAACGGGTCTACGTGCTCGGTCAACTCACCAGCCACCAGGACGCGGTCAGCCTCGAGGACGAAACGAATCGCATTGCTGCCGACTGGCGCATGCAACCCGAGAAGCGCGATGCGTTCGATTCGAACCGCAACGGCGTGCTCGATACGGACGAGTTGCTCCGGTTGCACGTGGCCGCACAGGTCGAGGCGCGCCGCGAACTGCGCCGGCCACAGCCCGACGAAACGCATGTCATCATGGCGCCTCCCGACCATCCCGCGTTCGTGATCTCCACCCTGCCCGTCCGCGAACTGTTTCGCGGCTTCGCCCTGCGCGCCCTCGCCGGTGCCGCGCTGTTCATCGGCGGCATCGCCATCGCGGGCGCGATGTTGGCCGGTCCGTTCGCCACCACCCTGACCTGACCCGACCACCATGGCCCTGCCTCCCCCCGCCAGCTCCGGCATGTCGCTCGACGAAGTCGACACGCCCGCCCTGCTGCTCGATCTCGACGCCTTCGAGCACAATCTCGATACCCTCGATCGCACGCTCGCCGGCCGCAACGTTCGCGTCCGGCCCCATGCGAAGAGCCACAAATGCCCGCGGATCGCGCTGATCCAGATGCAACGCGGCGCGGTCGGCGTCTGCTGCCAGAAAGTGGCTGAGGCCGAGGCGCTGGTGGACGGCGGTGTGACCGACGTGATGGTGAGCAACGAGATCGTCGGCGCACAAAAGCTAGCGCGCCTTGCGGCGCTCGCCAAGCGTGCTCGCGTGAGCGTGCTCGCCGATCATCCTGACGCCGTCGATGCATTGGCCAAGGCCGCGAAGGATGCCGGCGCCACGATCGAAGTCCTGGTCGAAGTAGACGTTGGTGCCGGCCGCTGTGGCACCTTGCCCGGCGAGCCAGCGGCCGTGCTTGCCGCGCACATCGCCGGCAAGACGGACCTACGTTTTCGAGGTATCCACGCGTACCAGGGCGGCGCGCAGCATCTGCGCACGCCGGCCGAGCGCGAGACCGCGATCCGGAGTGCCGTCGATCAGGTGAAGGCTTCGATCGCTGCCCTCGCCAAACGCGGGCTCACCGCCGAGATCGTGACCGGTGCGGGTACCGGCACCTATCTCCTCGAAGCGGCAAGCGGTGTCTACAACGAGATCCAGCCCGGCTCCTACATCTTCATGGACGCGGACTACGGCCGCAATCTCGAAGCCGACGGCAGTCCCGTCCACACGTTCCGGCACAGCCTGTTCGTGCTCGCCACGGTGATGAGCCGTCCCACGCCCACGCGTGCCGTCGTCGATGCGGGACTCAAGGCGCATTCGGTCGACTCGGGCAATCCGACCGTCGCCGACGTGCCGGGCGCGATATTCCTGAGAGCATCGGACGAACACGGAGGCATCGAAGTCGCTTCGCCGGAAATCCTGCCCCTTGGCAGCAAGGTGAAGCTGATTCCAGGGCACTGCGACCCGACGGTCAATCTCTACGACTGGCTGGTGTGTTACAGAGGCGACCGGGTCGAGGACATCTGGCCCATCGCGGCGCGAGGAGCGTTCTACTAGAGTCGATCAGCTTCAGCGCAGTGCGGTCTTGTGCACGAACATCAACCGTCGGATCCCGTCGGTCACGTGACGGGAAGACAGCGTCGCGCCGCTGATGTTCTCGATGTCACTGTCGACCTCCAGCCGGCTCTCGACCGTCTTGCCGACGAACTGATCGCGCCAGCGGGGATAGCGCACCTGGGAACCGACGTTCTCGAGATACTCGATGACCTGCACCTGGGCGATGGCACCGTCGGCGTTGATTCCGAGCGCATACGTGATCAGCTCGTGCTTGCCGATCACCTGGTCGACGAAGAACCAGCCGATCGCCTTGCCCTTGGCGCGGGCCTGCCAGACCTGATGCTGCGCCGTGCGGCCCGGCACCCCAGAGAGCCGTTCGATCTCCTGCATCTGCTCGGGCGTGAGCTGCACCATCTTCGCCACGAATTCGTCGGCGGCCGGAAAGACGAGCGCCCTCGCCTGCTCCACGGTCATGTACTTTGCTGCGATGCACTGCGGTGCAGCCGCGAAAATCGCCGCCGGCACCAGCCAGCGAACATCCGGTCTCATCCGTGGTTCTCCATCTTGTCGTGGGTCGTGTCGCTCGCCCGGGTCCGCATCTGACCGAAACGGCGGGCCGGACCGAGGAAGCCCGCAAGGGTAACCCGAATAGGTGTCTTGCCGAACGTCGCCAACGGCTCACGCCGGTCAGGGCACAATCACGCCACTTTCGCCGACCGTGCGCCACCCGAGGACTCCCCATGGCAGCCCCCCGCTATTACAACTTCGACACCCTGAGCCTCCACGCCGGGCAACAACCCGACCCGACGACCGGCGCCCGGGCGACGCCCATCTACCAGACGACCTCCTACGTCTTCCGGGATGCCGATCACGCCGCCGCGCTGTTCAACATGGAACGCGCGGGCCACGTGTATTCGCGCATCTCCAATCCGACCAACGCGGTGCTGGAGGAACGCATCGCTGCGCTGGAGGGCGGCATCGCAGGACTAGCTACGGCGAGCGGTCAGGCGGCGCTGCACCTCGGCCTCGCGACGATCGCCGGCGCCGGCTCGCACGTCGTCGCCAGCCGGTCGCTCTACGGCGGATCGCACAATCTGCTGCACTACACGCTGCGGCGCTTCGGCATCGAGACCACCTTCGTGGATCCGCGGGACCTGGATGCGTGGCGCGGAGCCATTCGCCCGAACACGAAGGTGCTCTACGGCGAAACGCTCGGCAATCCAGGCCTGGACGTGATGAACATTCCCGAAGTCTCGGCCATCGCCCACGCCGCGAAGCTGCCGCTGTTCGTGGACTCGACCTTCACGACACCCTATCTGATGCGTCCGTTCGATCTCGGTGCGGACCTGATCTACCACTCGGCCACCAAGTTCCTCGGTGGCCACGGCATCGCCATCGGCGGGTTGCTGGTGGACGGCGGCGTTTTCGATTGGGAAGCCTCCGGCAAATTTCCGGAGCTCACCGAGCCCTACGACGGGTTCCACGGCATGGACTTCCAGGAGGAGTCCACCGTGGCCGCGTTTTCGCTGCGCGCGCGCCGCGAAGGCCTGCGAGACTTCGGCGCCTGCATGGCGCCGACGACCGCGTTCCACATCCTGCAAGGCCTCGAGACGCTACCGATCCGGATGGAACGCCACGTGGCCAACACGCGCAAGGTGGTGGAGTTCCTGGCGAACCATGCGGCGGTGGAATCCGTGAGCTATCCGGGGTTGCCCTCGCATCCCGATCATGCGCTCGCCAACAAGCTCCTGCCCAAGGGTGCGGGCGCCGTGTTCACCTTCGCCATCAAGGGGGGCAGACCAGCTGGCCGCAAGCTGATCGAAACCGTGAAGATCTTCTCGCACCTCGCCAATGTCGGCGATGCGAAGTCGTTGGTGATCCATCCGGCGAGCACGACGCATTTCCGGATGGACGACGCAGCTCTGCTGGCGGCAGGCATCGGGCCGGGGACGATACGGTTGTCGATCGGGCTGGAAGATCCTCAGGATCTGATCGACGATCTGGGTTCGGCATTGCGCGTTTCTCAGAAGGCGTAGGGAAAGCTATCAACGCGGAGGACGCGGTGGGCGCGGAGGAAAGCAAAGGCAAGACGGCATGGGGCAACTCCGAGGAGGACCGTCTGGCGACACAAGTCATCGATAGCGCGTTTCGCGTCCATTCGGCGCTCGGACCCGGCTTGCTGGAGAGTGTCTATGAAACCTGCCTCACCCATGAAGCGTCGAAAGCCGGGTTGTCGATCCGGCGACAAGTGGGATTGCCGGTAAGGTACGATGGCCTGCAACTCGACACGGGTTTTCGAATCGACCTGCTCGTGTCGGACCGCTTGGTCGTCGAAATCAAGTCTGTGGAAAAGATACTCCCGATCCATTCCGCTCAGCTCCTGACGTACCTCAAGCTGGGTGGCTATCGCCTCGGCCTCTTGCTCAACTTCAACGTCATCCACATGCGCGACGGCCTCAAGCGCGTAGCCAATGGCCTTTGACTTTCCACCGCGTCCTCTGCGTCCTCCGCGTTGAGCGCTTCTTCGTTCTGAATACCAATGGAATTCTCAATTCAAGGCACCAAAATCTACGCCTACACCGGTGGCAAGCCCTTCGACCCGGCATTGCCCACCGTCGTCTTCATCCACGGCGCCGAGCACGACCACTGCGTCTGGGTGCTCCAAAGCCGCTACTTGGCCAATCACGGCCGTAGCGTCCTCGCCCTGGATCTGCCCGGGCACGGACGTTCCGAAGGAGCCCCGCTCGCAAGCGTCGAAGCGATCGCCGACTGGATCGTCGCCCTGCTCGACGCGGCCGGGGTGAAGCAGGCCACGCTGGTGGGCCACAGCATGGGTTCGCTCGTCGCAGTGGAATGCGCGGCACGCTACCCGGAACGGATCGCGAAGATCGTGCTCGTGGGTACGGCCTTCCCGATGAAGGTCTCGGACGAATTGCTCGATGCCACCCGTGATGACGAGCCGCTCGCGCAGGACATGGTCAACATCTGGTCGCACTCGGCCTATGCCCAGTTTCCCGGCAATCCCGGTCCGGGCTTCTGGGTGATGGGCGGGAACCTCCGCCTGATGCAACGGCAGAAACCGGGCGTGATGCACGTGGATTTCAAGGCCTGCAACGACTACGCGAACGGCCTCGCCGCAGCGGGCAAGGTCAAAGCGCCGGCGCTGATCCTCGCCGGCAAGCGCGACGTGATGACTCCGTCGCGCGGCGCGAAGGAACTGGCCGCGGCGCTCGGCGACAAACGCTTCGTGGAAATCCCGGGGACCGGCCACGCACTGATGGCGGAGAAGCCGGACGAAGTGCTCGATGCGATTCGCGCGTTCGTGTGAGTCTTCAGGCATTGGAATCGCAGCGGCCTCGACGCTGCTGATCCGCCTTCACCCGGGGGATGACCTGCGCCACGCGCTGGGACGACTGGCGCAGCGTCATCGCCTGCGGGCGGCGGTCATCCTTTCGGGCGTGGGCAGTCTCACCGACGCATCGTTGCGATATGCAGACCAACGCGAAGGAACGCGGCTGGAAGGCCCGTTCGAGATCGTGTCGATCACCGGGACGGTCTCGCGCGACGGACTGCACGTACACCTCGCGATCGCGGACTCGGACGGCCGCACGCTCGGAGGCCATTTGATGGCCGGCTGCACGATCCGCACGACCTGCGAACTGGCGCTCGCGGAACTGCCGGGATGGCGGATGCGTCGCGTGTTCGATCCCGCGACGGGCTATCGTGAGCTCCGCCCGCAGCGTCGTCGATAGACGTCAGAGCGCGGTCGGGTGGCGACTGGTGCAATGGCCGGCGCAAATGCATCATCTCGCCGGCGCGAGCCTCCGAAGAACCTCCATCCCGAAACCCTCGACCTGACCGTGTCGCTTCGCCTTTCCAGCTTCGTTCGCAGCACGGCGCTGATCGTGCTGGTGATGACGTCCGGTCATGCGGGGGCGCTGTCACCAGAGCAGGTCTTCGAGTTGGCGAGTTCCAGCATCGTCCGCATCGCCGTGCTGGACGAGCAAGGCACCGCGGTCAGGCAAGGCAGCGGCATCGTCGTCCGCGCCGGCGAAGTCGTCGCGAACTGCAGGGCCGTGGCCGGCGATGCGCGCGCGCTCGTCGTCTCCCGTGGCACCAAATGGGCGCTCGCGCAACTGGTCGCAACGGATACGCAGCGCAATCTCTGCCATCTGAGATGGCGTGGCGAGGAAGCGATCGGGCAGCCCGTCAAGGGCATCGTCGCGATCGACAATCTGCGCAAGGGACAGGTCGCCTATGCGGTGGGATCGCCGCGGGGGCTCGAACTCGGCCTGAGCAGCGGCCTCGTCTCCGGATTCCGGCGTCATCCGGAACGCGGCATGGTGATCGACGTGGACACGCCCATCGCCTCGGAGGCCAGCGGCGGCGGGCTGTTCGACCGCGAAGGACGGCTGATCGGCTTCACGGCGATCATGCTCACAGCAGGCCAGAAGCTCGATTTCGCCGTTCCCGCGAGTGCAGCCTTCGATCTGCTGCCGAGCCTGCGCACGCGTCGGATCGTGCCGGTCGCATTGACGCCGAAGGACGAACGCGCCGATCGCGAGCAACACGTCCGCTTGCAGAGCGAAGCCGCCCGTGTCACCGACGCCCGCCGCTTTCTGGAAGCGGAGCGCATCCGCGTCGAGCGTGAACGCGAGCTTGGCGAGGAGGAACGCCAGAAGACGCCGATCGAAGCACCGCCGGCGTCGGGCGCTGCCGAGCCTCCGGCCGACACTCCTCCGGTAGCGGAGCCGACGGCGGCGCCTGTCCCCGAACCCGCGCCGACACCGGCGTTGTCGCCGGTCCTCCTCCAGGTGATCGGCGAGCGCGTCGAGAAGGCCTTGGCGGGCAGCACGATCCCCTTCAAGGCCTGGTCGTTGGATTTCACCATGGCGCTCGATCCCAACGGTCGCGTCGCCAAGCTGACGCTCGATCGGTCCAGCGGCGACCGCGGCGTCGACAACACGGTGGCCACGCGCCTTGCGAAGGCGGGACCGTATCGCGACGCGTCGAACGATCCAGCCGAAGGCCCGCTCACCGTTTCGCTGCGTGTCGGCTGGTTCCACGATCACGCGGCGGTCGTCCCCATGGCGGGTGCCTTGCCGTCGTACGGGATGAGGACGATTTCCGGGAGTTCCGCCGCGGCCGCGGGTCCGAGCCTTTCGACGACGGCTCCGTCCGGCCCGGTGCCGCAACCGGACGCCGAAGCCGAACGCGCAGCCCGGGAGCTGGAGGCAAAGGAGCGCGAAGCGAAAGAGCGTGAGGCGAAGGAACTCGCCGCCAAGCAACAGCGGGCCGAGGAGGAGCAACGGGCGCTCAAGCGGAAGGCGGAGGCCGAGCAACTGCTGCGGGCGAGGGACGATGAGCGCCGGGCGCAGCGCGAGGCAGCCGAAACCGAAGCCGGACTCGCCGTCACGGCGGGAGCCCACGCGTACCGCCTCGTCGAGGACTACACGATCCGCGTTCGCGAAGCCATCGGCGCGCAGTTCCTCATTCCGCCGTCGGCCCCGAACGATGCGCGCGCGGAGATCGAATTCCGGGTGCTGCCGAACGGTCAGGTGGGCGGCCTGCGATTCGTGAAGAAAAGCGGCAACGCCGCGTTCGACAAGGCCATCGAACAGGCGATCGAGCGCGCCCGCCCGTTGCCCGTACCACAGGATGCGGCGGTCTACCCGCAATTCCGGGATCAGCGCCTGGTCTTCACCGGCGAACGCTGATGCGCGGATGAAGCTCACCCGTCACGACGATTTCGTCGAACACGTCTGCGAGTTGCTCGCGCCGCTCGGAGCGATACGCTCGAAACGCATGTTCGGCGGCTGGTGCATCTACGTCGACGAGATTCCCACCGGCCTGGTGGCATACGACACGCTCTGGTTCAAGGTGGACGACGGCAATCGAGCGGATTACGAAGCCGCCGGTGTCGGTCCCTTCAAGCCGTTCCCCGACAAGGACATGGTGATGTCGTACTGGCAGGTCCCGGAATCCGTGATGGACGATCGGCGCAGCATCGTGGACTGGGGCCGGCGCGCAGTGGACGCGGCCATGCGCAGTGGTACGAAGAAGCGGACGCACCGGACTTCGCGGGGCACGAGCAGGACGCGAAGCCGCTGACGAGGACCTGCGATCGCGGGCGTGCGACCACCTGGGGTATCTTCCGGCTTCGCCGATCCTCCACGCGAAGGAGTTCCTCAGGGTGACTGCACAGATGATTCTCGTCGCCGGGCCGTATCGCTCCGGCACCAACGACGACCCGGCCCTCATCGCCAGGAACGTCGAAGCCATGACGGAGACCTCGCTGCGGTTGTTCCGCGCCGGGCACCTGCCGGTGATGGGCGAATGGTTCGCGCTGCCGTTGATCGAGCATGCGGGTTCCACGGGTATCGGCGATCCGGCGTTCAACGAGATCTTCCATCCGATCTCGCGGCGGCTGGTCGCGAAATGCGATGGGTGCCTGCGCATCGGGGGCCCGTCGGCCGGCGCGGACGAAATGGTGGCGCTCGCCCTCCAGCACGGCAAGCGCGTCTACCATTCCCTCGACGAGATTCCGGCCGCCACCTGACGGCCTGCCGCAAGGAGACCTCGAACATGCATCGCTACGAAGCCCGGATCGCCTGGAACCGCAACGGTGCCGCGTTCACCGACAATCGCTACAGCCGCGGCCACGAGTGGTCGTTCGATGGCGGCATCAAGGTGCCTGCTTCCTCCTCGCCCTCGGTCGTGCCGGCGCCGATGTCGATCGCGGCAGCCGTGGACCCGGAGGAAGCCCTGGTCGCCTCGACCTCCAGTTGCCACATGCTCTGGTTCCTCAACCTCGCGGCGAAACAGGGCTTCGTGATCGAACGCTACGAGGACGATGCCTTCGGCGTCATGGAGAAGAACAGCCGCGGCAAGCTTGCGTTCACACGCATCACGTTGCGTCCCGACATCGCGTTCAGCGGCAGCCGCACGCCGACCGGCGACGAACTCGCCGCGCTGCACCACCGCGCCCACGATGAGTGCTTCATCGCCAATTCGCTCAACTTCGAAGTGGTCGTCGAACACCGCTAGCGGCTTCGTGACCGCACGCGCCTTCGATGCCGGCCTCGTCTGGCTGCACCACCGGAAATCGCCATGATCCATACCGCGTCCTGCCATTGCGGCGCCGTCGTCGTCGAGGTGGAAGCGCCGCCCGACATCGAGGCCTACGAGTGCAACTGCTCCATATGCGAGCGCACGGGCTTCCTGCACCTGATCGTGCCGAAGGAACGTTTCCGGCTCATCAGCGGCGCGGACATGCTCACCACGTATACCTTCAACACGGGCGTGGCGAAGCACACGTTCTGCAAGGTCTGCGGCGTGAAGGCCTTCTACGTACCACGTTCGAACCCGGACGGGTTCAGCGTCAATGTGCATTGCCTCGACCCGGCCACCGTACGGTCGCTGAAGGTCCTTCCCTTCGACGGCAGGAACTGGGAGCAGGCGGCTGGCGTGGTTGCACATCTATCGAAGGAATGAGCGACCGATACGATGCGATCGTGGTCGGTGCGGGCGCGGCCGGCATGATGTGCGCCGCCACCGCGGGGCGCCAGGGGTACCGGGTACTGCTGATCGATCACGCCGCAAAGCTGGGCGAGAAGATCCGCATCTCGGGCGGCGGCCGCTGCAACTTCACCAACCTCCATTGCGCGCCGGAAAATTTCCTGTCGCGCAATCCGCACTTCTGCCGCTCGGCGCTGGCGCGCTACACGCCGAAGGATTTCATCGCGCTGGTGGAGAAGTACCGCATCCGCTACCACGAGAAAAAGCTCGGCCAGCTATTCTGCGATGACAGCGCCACGCAGATCATCGCGATGCTGAAGGCGGAATGCGATGCCGGCGGCGTCGCCTGGCGCATGCCCTGCACCGTGAACACCATCGTCCGGCGCGATGACGAATTCGTGCTCGACACGACGGCCGGTGCGTTCTCCGCGCCCGCGCTCGTCATCGCCACCGGCGGGCTGTCCGTGCCCAAGATCGGCGCCAGCCCCTTCGGCTACAAGGTCGCCGAGCAGTTTGGACTGGCGATCGTGCCACCGCGTCCCGCGCTCGTGCCGTTGCTGTTCGACGCGACGGAGCTCGAGCGCTTCGGCGATCTTTCGGGTGTATCCACGGAAGCGGTCGTCAGCGCCGGAGACGGGCGATTCCGCGAGAGCCTCCTGTTCACCCATCGCGGCCTGTCCGGACCCGCGATCCTGCAGGTGTCCTCGTACTGGACGCCGGGCAATCCTCTGCACGTGGATCTGCTGCCCGATGCACCGGGCGAGTCGCTTTTCTCCGACCACCGGCACGGCCGGGCGCTGCCGGCCACCGTGCTGAGCGAAGCGCTGCCGAAGCGGCTCGCGCAAGCGTGGTGCGAAGCCCACGGCGCGACCCAGCCGATGGATCAGATGAGCGACAAGGCGCTGCGCGCGCTGGCGGCCGGCCTGCACGACTGGCAGGTGAAGCCGAGCGGCACGGCCGGCTACCAGAAAGCCGAGGTCACGCTCGGCGGAATAGACACCGATGGGCTGTCCTCGAAGACGCTCGAGGCGCGCTTGGTGCCGGGACTGTATTTCATCGGCGAGGTCGTCGACGTTACCGGGCACCTGGGCGGCTTCAACTTTCAGTGGGCGTGGGCGTCCGGCCACGTCGCCGGCATCGCGATCGCCTCGAGATCGCTTAAGCTTCCACCCGTGAGTGCAAAGGAATCGCCATGCTGATCGACACTGCCATCCCCATCCTGCCGGCGCTCGACCTCGATCAGAGCATCGCCTTCTACGAGCGCCTGGGCTTCCAGCTCGCGGGCCGCGCCCCCGCGCCCGAGGACTACGCACTGCTGCGCCGGGACGACATGGAATTGCACTTGTACGGTGCACCCGAACTCGATCCGGCCACGTGTTACGCGGCCTGTTACCTGCGCGTGACCGACGCCCCGAAGCTGCACGCGGAGTTCGCCGTTCTCGGCCTGCCCGAAGCGGGCATTCCGCGGTTGAGCGCACTCGAAGCCAAGTCCTGGGGCATGCGCGAATTCCATGTCGTCGATCCGAGCGGCGTGCTGTTGCGCGTCGGTGATTTCGGCACCGGCGAAGAGGCATGACGTTCACGCCGCCCACCACGGACTACGAGGCGCGCGGCCGGGCCAGCTTCGACCGCCAGGGCGTGATGGGGCTCATCGGTGCCCGCCTGGTCCATGTGGCCGCCGGCGAAATCGACATCGAAGTACCGTTCCGGACGGATCTCACCCAGCAGCACGGCTTTCTCCACGCCGGGGTGGTCACCACCGTGGTCGACACGGCCTGCGGCTTCGCGGCGTTCACCCTGATGCCGGCCGGCGCCGCCGTGCTCACGATCGAGTTCAAGATGAACCTGCTCTCCCCCGCCAAGGGCGATCTGCTGGTGGCGAAGGGCCGAGTGCTGCGGGCCGGTCGCAACGTCACGGTGTGCCAGGGAGAAGCGTGGATGCGTTCGGCCGACGGCGAGAAGCAGGTGGCGACCATGCTCGCCACGATGATGACCGTCCGCGACAGCGGCATCGAGGGTTAGGCCGTGAAGGCAAACCTGGTTCCCGACGACTTCCTGGTGCCCGAGCGGCTCGAATCGGGCCGCTTCGTGCTGCGCCCGCTCACGGTGCACGACGCGGTGAAGGACTACGACGCGGTGATGACCAGCCGTGCCGACCTGGTGGGCGTCTTCGGTCCGGACGCGCCCTGGCCCGAGGACACCTTGACGCTGGAACAGGACCTGATCGACGTCGCCTGGCACCACAAGGAATTCCAGATTCGCAGTTCGTTCACCTACACGGTCGTCACGCCCGACGATTCGCAGGTGCTCGGATGCGTCTACCTGTTCCCGGCGGTCAAGCGCGACTTCGACTGCACGGTCTACTACTGGGTACGCAGCAGCGAGCGGGCGAACGGGCTGGACGAAGCCCTCGGACTGGCCCTGCGCCGCTGGCTCGAGGAGCGCTGGCCGTTCCGCAATCCGGCCTTCCCCGGCCGCGACATCGGCTGGGCCGACTGGCACGTGCTGCCATGATGCTGCGCCTGCTGCTGGTCCTCGCGGTGATCGGCCTGGTGGTGGTCGCCCTGACGCCCCGGAAGGATCCCGCCACCCTGGCACGCCAGGGGCGGGCCATGGGCATCGCGCTGCGCCAGACCTTCTATTCCGTGGCCGCGGTCGGTTTCGCACTGCTGGTCGCCTTCGGCCTGTGGCACGGGTTGCGTCACGACGACCGGACGGCGATGATTCTCGCTGCGGTCGCCGCCCCCCTGTGCCTCGGCTTCCTCTGGCTCGCCATCCGGGCCGAGCGCCGGACGGCCCGGCGGTAAGGACGCCCGCCCTCGAACGATTTTCCGGTCCCACTTGATGAACGACGCGAAGAACGTCTTCGGCGAGCCCCTCGCCCCCTGCTGCGTGGATCCGATGACGGGCTTCTATCGCACCGGCAGTTGCCTCAGCGGACCAGAGGATCGGGGCACCCACGTGGTTTGCGCACGCGTGACGCGCGAGTTCCTCGACTATTCGCGCGCCCAGGGCAACGATCTGAGCTCTCCCGTGCCCGAACACGGATTTCCAGGCCTGAAACCGGGCGATCAATGGTGCCTGTGCGCCGATCGCTGGCGCGAAGCGCTCGAGGCGGGTGTGGCGCCACCGGTGATACTCACGGCGACCCATGAGAAGGCCCTTGAATTGGTGTCGATCGATGCGTTGAAACTGCACGCTCTCGACCTGGTTTGAAGAACGCCATGCCCCAACACCTGGAAATACCGCCGGCCATCATCGACGTCGAGGCGTCGGGCTTCGGCGCCGGCAGCTATCCCATCGAAGTGGGTGTCGTGATGCCCACGGGCAAGTCGCACTGCTATCTCGTGCGCCCGGCGAACGGATGGTCGCACTGGGATCCCGAAGCCGAGGCGGTGCATGGCATCACCCGTCAGATTCTCGCGGCGCGCGGCGTCGGAATTGAAGAGGTTGCACGCAACCTCAATGAGATCCTGCGCGGACAGACGGTGTACAGCGACGCCTGGGGCCACGACCGTTCGTGGCTCGCGTTGCTGTTCGAGGAGGCCGGAGTGTCGCAGCTTTTTCGTCTGGAATCCTTGCGCGCGCTGCTGACCGACCATCAGCTCGAACACTGGCAAGGCGCGCGCGAGCGCGCGATCCGCGAGGTCGGGCAGGCGCGCCATCGGGCCAGCGTGGATGCGCTGATCGTGCAGCAGACGTATCTGCGCTCGCTGCCCGCGAGCGTCTCCGCCGCCTGAGAAATTCGGGCTTGAGCGCAAGCGGTCGAGCCCCTAAGATTCGCCGCAAGGGTCGGCCGGATTCGCGAGGGTCCGGCCGGCATACCAAAATGCGAACGCGCCCACCCGAGAGCGCGCGTGTGACCAGGCCTGCATCTCATCGTAACCATGGAAGATCCACGGGCGCTCGAAGCCCTCGAGAGCTTCGACTGGCTCAAGGGCCAGCGTTGCACGCGGGTCTATCGGCGCGCCGACGCGGGCTTCGTGTTCGAGTTCGGGCACTACCGGCTATCGGTGCTGTGCGCGTGGCGGATCTCGAGCAGCAACGGTGAGTTGCTGCTGGGTCGCGCCGACTACGAGCAGTTGTTCACGAGCCGCAGCCCGGTCGACGCGACCGAAGTGGTGGCGACCCTGATGATCCAGGCCCAGGTGCTCTCGCTCGCCACGGTGCGTACCACCGGCGATCTGGCGCTCGCCTTCACGGGCGGGCACGTGCTCGAGACCTGGAGCGACAGCGCCAGCGCCGAGGCCTGGCGGCTCGCGGGGCCGGGCGGGCGCACCTGGACTGCCGTGCCCGGGTCGCTGACCCTCGTGGATCTGTCCGCCTCCGCCTGAAGCCGCCCACGGAACCGAACGTCCCCGCCCTTTCACGATAACAAGAGCCCTCCTTGCCGAACGAACGATTCCCTGCGCCCGCAGGACCTCCGATGCAGCCCCCGCGAGCCGCGCCCGCCAGCGTGCTGAGCCTCGAAGCCCGGCAGGCGGGCTCACGCTTCCTCGGCGTGCGCGGCGCGACCGAATCGCTGGTCTCCGGCCTTACGCCGGAAGACTGCACCGTGCAATCGATGCCGGACGCGAGCCCGGTCAAGTGGCACCTCGCCCACACGACCTGGTTCTTCGAGAACTTCCTGTTGATCCCGGGCATCCCGGACTATCGCCTGTTCCGGGAGGAGTTCGGCTACCTGTTCAACTCCTACTACGACGCGGTGGGCCCACGGCATCCGCGGCCGGAGCGCGGATTGCTCACGCGCCCGCCCCTGGAAGAAGTGATCGCCTATCGACGCCACGTCAATGACGCCATCGTGCGCATGCTCTCCGAGCAGTGGCCGTTGACGCCCGCGGCCGTCGAGGTGCTGGAGCTCGGCCTGCAACATGAACAGCAGCACCAGGAACTCATCCTGACCGACTTGAAGCACGCGCTGTCGCGCAGTCCGCTCAAGCCTCCGTACCGCCCGCAACCTTTTGCGGCGCCGGCCAAGCTGAAGCCGATCCAGTGGTTCTCGTACTCCGAAGGGGTGCGGCGCATCGGCCACGTGGGCGACGGGTTCCATTTCGACAACGAGGCCCCCGCCCACCGGCAGTTCCTCGAGCCCTTCGAGATCGCCTCGCGCCTGGTGACCAACGGCGAGTATCTCGAGTTCATCGAAGACCGCGGCTATGCCCGTCCCGAACTCTGGATGTCCGACGGCTGGGCCACGGCCCAGGCCGGCGAGTGGATCATGCCCCTGTACTGGGAACGCGACGGCCGGCGCTGGATGATCTACACCCTCTCCGGCATGCGCGAGCTCGACCTGGACGAACCGGTCTGCCACGTGAGCTGGTACGAAGCCGATGCCTATGCCCGCTGGCGCAACGCCCGGCTGCCGACCGAGGCCGAGTGGGAAGTCGCCGCCCTCGACGCCGCGCAAGGCGGCAACTTCGCGGAGAGCGGCCGGCTCCATCCCTCGCCGCTCGTATCGGCGCTGCGCGCGGATTGGGGGCCGGCACAGTTGTTCGGCGATGCGTGGGAATGGACCAACAGCGCCTACCTGCCCTATCCCGGCTATCGCCCTTCGGCCGGCGCGCTCGGCGAGTACAACGGCAAGTTCATGGTGAACCAGTTCGTACTGCGCGGCGGTTCCTGCGCCACGCCCCAATCGCACATCCGCGCCACGTACCGCAATTTCTTTCCGCCGCAGGCGCGCTGGCAATTCTCCGGCATCCGGCTGGCGCGCAACGTCACCTGAGACGGCAGTGGACAAGCTTGCCGGTCTCGGCTGGTTCGCCCTGGCGGCATTGTTCGAGATCGCCGGCTGCTTCGCCTTCTGGGCCTGGTTGCGACTCGGGCGCAACGCCTGGATCGCCGCCGCCGGCGTCGTCAGCCTCATCCTCTTTGCGATCGTGCTGACGCGCGTGGACACCGCGTTCGCCGGCCGCGCCTACGCCGCCTACGGCGGAATCTACATCGCTGCATCGCTGCTCTGGCTCTGGGCCGTGGAAGGCTCCAGACCCGACCGCTGGGACACCGTTGGCGCTGCGGTCTGTCTCGGCGGCGCCGCGCTGATCCTCCTCGGCCCGAGGCAATGACGCACAGGAGAAACGCCCGATGATCCGTATCGACCGCATCGATCACGTCGTGCTCACCGTTCGCAGTATCGCGACCACCTGCGATTTCTATCGGCGCGTGCTCGGCATGGAGGTGGTGAGCTTCGCAGGCGGACGCACCGCACTCACATTCGGCCGCCAGAAATTCAACCTCCACGAGGCCGGTCACGAGTTCGAGCCCAAGGCGCAGCAACCCATGCCGGGATCGGCGGATTTCTGCCTGATCGCCGCCACGCCGCTGTCGGAGATCATCGACCACCTTCGGCGCGAGCGCGTCGACATCCTCGAAGGTCCCGTGGAGCGCATCGGCGCCACCGGGCGCATCCTCTCCGTGTACTTCCGTGACCCGGATTTCAACCTCGTCGAAGTGTCCAACTACTTGGATTGAGGTTGCTGTGGCGACGCGCGAACCGAAACGCTGCGCCTGGTCGTCGTCCGGCGGACCGCTGGACGTCGCGTATCACGACACCGAGTGGGGCGTTCCCGTCCACGACGACCGGACACTGTTCGAGTTCCTGACCCTCGAAGGCGCACAGGCCGGGCTGTCGTGGTCCACGATCCTGAAGAAGCGCGAAGGCTATCGCGCCGCCTTCGCGCAATTCGACGTGGCGAAGGTTGCGCGCTTCACGCCGGCGCGCGTGGAAAAGCTGATGGCCGATCCGGGGATCGTGCGCAACCGACTCAAGATCGAATCCACCATCACCAATGCGCGCGCCTTTCTCGAAGTCCAGCGCGAATTCGGCAGCTTCGACGCCTATCTCTGGCGCTTCGTCGATGGCGCGCCGTTGCAGCATCGGCGCAGGAATTCCTCCGAGGTGCCGGCCAGCACGCCGCTGTCCGATGCGCTTTCGAAGGACCTCAAGAAGCGCGGCTTTCGCTTCGTCGGCACCACCATCCTGTACGCCTTCATGCAGGCCGTGGGCATGGTCAACGATCACACGGTGGACTGTTTTCGCCAGCAGGCCCTGACCCCTCGGAAGTGATCCGGGCTTCCAGCTGCCCGCATTCGACATCACCGCGACGATGGGCTACGCTCATCCGGCCCGGATCCTGACATGGCCGCCGAGAAAAACCACACCCCGTCTCCCAATCCCCGCCACCTGCCGCTCGCTGCGGCGCGGGCGCTGGTACCGCCGCCGGGCGCGCTGTCGTCGCCCGTGTTCGAACACGGCTCGCTGCTGGTCAAGTTCTACTCGCCGAAAGGCACGGATGGGCAAGTGCCTCACACACGCGACGAGTTGTACGTCGTCGCACAAGGCAACGGCGTATTCCTCAACGGCGACGAACGCCATGCCTTCGTCACCGGAGACGTGCTGTTCGTGCCCGCCGGCGTGCCGCACCGGTTCGAGTCCTTCAGCGACGACTTCGCGGTGTGGGTGATGTTCTACGGGCCCGAGGGCGGAGAGAAGCCTTGAACGACCCCGTCTCGTTGAAACGCGACGATGTCGTTGTCGTCGGAACGACGCCGCAGGTGTCGGTCGTCATCCCCATCTACAACGAAGCCGAGAACCTCCTCGATCTGGTCACGCGGGTGCACGACGCGATCGCGCCGACCGGCCGCGCCTTCGAACTGATCTGCGTCGACGACGGTTCGCGCGACGGCTCGGCACGCATGCTCGAAACGCTGGCCGCCGATCGGCCGTGGTTGAAGCCCGTGTACCTGATCCGCAACTATGGCCAGTCCACGGCGCTGCAGGCAGGCTTCGACGTCGCCGAAGGCGACTACGTCGTCACCCTCGACGGCGACCTGCAGAACGACCCCGCCGACGTACCGCGCCTGCTCGAGCACCTCGAGGCCAATCCGGACGTCGATGTGATCTCCGGCTGGCGCAAGGACCGTCAGGACGCCGCGATCTCGCGCAAGGTGCCGTCGATGATCGCGAACGGACTGATCTCGCGCGTGACGGGGGTCAAGCTGCACGACTACGGCTGCGCGCTCAAGCTGTACCGCGGTCGCGTCATCCGCGATCTGCGCCTGTACGGCGAGTTGCACCGCTTCATCCCCGCGCTCGCGGCGGAAGTGGGCGCGAAGATCATCGAGGTCCCGGTGATGCACCACGCACGCACGCGCGGCGTGTCGAAGTACGGCATCGACCGTACTTTCCGCGTGCTGCTCGACCTGCTGTGGATCAAGTTCCTGCTGCGCTTCCTGCATCGTCCGATCCACGCTTTCGGCGGCATCGGCCTCACCTTCGGTTCGATCGGCGTGCTGGTCCTCGCCTGGCTCACTTTCGACAAGCTGGTGCTCGGCCACGACATCGGCGGCCGCCCGCTGCTGCTGCTCGGCGTGATGATGGTGCTGATCGGCCTCCAGCTCGTCGCGACCGGCGTGCTCGGCGAGATGCTGACGCGCATCTACCACGAGCCCCAGGGCCGGGCGCAGTACATGACGCGCAGCGCACCCCGCCCCGCCGCGCGCGGCAGCGGCCAGCCCGGGCGCTAGAGCGCACAGGATGGGAGCGATCAAGCTCGCGGCCCGCATCGCCGGCGGACTCGCGCTGCTGGCGCTGGTCGCGTGGATCGTCGGCCCGCAGCGGCTGGCAGAAAGCATCGCCCGCACCGATCCCGCGCGTTTCGCGATCGCCGTGCTCGTGGCCATCGCCGCCAACCTCGTGTCGGCCGCACGCTGGGCCTACATCGCGCGCGCGCTTTCGCTCACGGCACCGACCCTGCGCCTGATCCCCATGTACGCGCGAGGCATCACCAGCAACACGCTGCTGCCCGGGGCAACCGTGTCCGGCGACCTGCTGCGCAGCTACGAACTGTCGCGGCTCGGCAATCCGCTGCTCGAGTCCACCGCGTCGGTCGCCTTCGACCGTTTCAGCGGCCTCTGGACGCTGTGCGTGCTTTCGTTCGTGGCTGCCGGGATCGCAGTCGTCTCCGGCGTTTCGCTCTCCGGAGCCGCGGCGGGACACAAGGTAATGCTGGCCTACGGTGCGCTGCTCACCGCGATCGTCGTCGCGCCGTTCCTGCCCTGGCCCGTGACCTGGCTGCGGCGCCTGCCCGTGAAGGCAGCGGACCGCATCGTGGACCTGTGGATACGTCTGCACGATCCCGCCAGCGGCCTGAAGCGCCGCCTGGTGCGATCGCTCTCGCTGTCCATGATCGTGCAGTTGCTGTCCGCCACGGCGCTCGCCGCGTGCGCGTGGTCGCTCGACCTGCAGGTACCCTACGTCATCATGCTGGCGGCGTCCGCACCGATCTTCGTGATGGCGGCGCTGCCGCTCGGCATCGCCGGCTTCGGCACGCGGGAGCTCGCCGCCGTGGGCGTGCTCGGCTTGGCGGGCGTCCCCGCCGATCTCGCGGCGAGCGTCGGCGTGCTGTTCGGGCTGTGCGGCGTCATCCAGGGCATGCTGGCGGCGCCGCTGTTCCTGCTACCATCCCGGCGCTCATGACCGCCGTCTCGATCTCCGAGGACTTCCGTACGCATCGCGGCTTCGCGCTGCTGCTGTTCGCGGCGGTCTTCATGAGCTTCTTCGCCGGGCTCGGCGCGGTGCCGTTGTTCGATCTCGACGAAGGTGCCTTCACCGAAGCCACGCGCGAGATGCTGGAACGTGGCGACTACATCTCCACGTTCCTGAACGGCGTGCCGCGCTACGACAAGCCGGTGCTGATCTACTGGCTGCAGGCCGTCTCGGTACTGGCCTTCGGCATCAACGAGTGGGCCTTCCGCCTGCCCTCCGCGATCTGCGCAACGGTCTGGGTCGCGTTCGTGTTCCTGTTCGTGCGGCGATTGCGCGATGCGCCGACGGCGTTCGTCGCCGCCGGCTTCACCGCTGCGGCCGCGGGCATCACCGTGATCGGCCGCGCGGCCATCGCGGATGCGCTGCTCAACATGCTGATCGTGGCGGCGCTCACCAGCGCTTATCTGTTCCTCACCAGCAAGGAAAAGCACTGGCTGCGCGCCGCCTTCGTCGCTATCGGCTTCGGCCTGCTCGCGAAGGGACCCGTGGCGATTCTCATCCCGGTCGCGGTGACCTTCCTCTATTGCCTCTCGAAGCGCGACCTCGCCACGTGGTTCCGCGCCATGCTGGATGTGCCCGGCATCGCACTCATGGTCGCCATCGCGGCACCGTGGTACGTGGCGCAGTATCTCAAGGAAGGCGACGCGTTCGTGCAGGGCTTCCTCATGAAGCACAACGTGGAACGCTTCAGCGCGCCCATGCACGGCTTCGACGGCAGCCTGCTGTTCTACCTGCCGTGGCTGTTCGTGGCCACGCTGCCCTTCACCTCGCCGCTGCTCAACGTGTTCCGGAATCTGCGTTCCGTGTGGGCCGACGACCTGCAGCGCTTCTGCCTCATCTGGTTCGCCTTCGTCCTGGTGTTCTTCTCGCTCTCCGGCACCAAGCTGCCGCACTACGCCTTCTACGGCTACACCGGCCTGTTCATCCTGATGGCGCTCAACGTCCATCGGCTGCGCTCGTCCTACTTCGCGCTGCTGCCGCCGCTCCTGCTGTTCGCCGCACTCGCCGCGATTCCCTGGGTGATCGAGTACTACACCCCTGCGGTGCGCGACCCGTACTACCGCGAAGCGCTGGGCGGCATCAGGGCGCAGTTCGGACCGGGCTTCTACGCCTTCGCCGCCACGGCGGTGGCCGCGACCATCGCCCTGATCTCCGCCAAACGCATCCCGCTCCCGGCCAAGCTGATGACTGCCGGGGTGCTGAACGCCACCGCGATGGCTCTGTTCATCCTGCCCGCGGCCGGCGGGGTACAACAGACACCAGTGAAGGAAGCCGCCTTGCTCGCCCGCGAACGCGGCTACGACGTGGTGATGTGGAGCGTCAACACGCCGAGCTTCATCGTCTACTCGGGCAAGCTGGTGGCACGACGCGATCCCGTGCCCGGCGACGTGGTCCTGTCGAAGGTGAAGCGTCTCGCCGAGCTGCCCGGCTACGAGGTGCTCTACCAGAAGAACGGGATCGCGCTGGTGAAGGTCACCGAGGCCAGACAATGACCGCTCCGCTGGCGTGGCGGTCGCCCGCCGTTTGGGCGGTGCCGGCCGTTGCGCTGGTGCTGCTCGCCGTGCTGCTCGTCACCGGTTCCAATCGCGCCACGTTCACCGCGCTCAATGGCTGGAGCCACGCGACCGGGCCGGGGCCCTGGCCGTACATCACGGTGCTGGGCGATACCGCGGTCGCCCTGGCGCTGTTCCTGCCGTTCGCGTTGCGCCGACCCGACATCCTCTGGGCGCTCGCGGTGAGCGCGCTGCTCGCCACCCTGTTCGTGCACGGCCTCAAACCCTTCGTCGATGAGTCCCGTCCGCCTGCCGTGCTCGCAGCCGACGCCATCACCATCATCGGCCCGCCCTATCGCGCACACTCCTTCCCGTCCGGGCACACGACCACCATCTTCGTCGGGGCCGCGTTGCTGTGGCTGCACTTCGAATCGCCCTGGGTGCGCGCGGCGTCGCTGGCCGTCGCCACGCTGGTGGGTCTTTCGCGTGCCGTCGTCGGGGTCCATTGGCCCGTCGACATCGCTGCCGGTGCCGCGGGAGGGTGGATGGCCGCGTGCATCGGTACGACGATCGCACGCCGCCTGCAGTTCGGACTGCGTCCGGCAATGCAGGCCGTGCTGACCTTCGTCGGCGCCGCCTGTGCGGTCGCGCTGCTCGCGAATCTCAAGACCGGCTATCCGCAGGCAGTACAGTTCCAGTACGCCGTGGGCGCCTTCGCGCTGGCGAGCCTGTGCTTTGCGGCGTTCGACCGACTGAACGACCGGCTTACCTGACCACCACCATGGCGCAGGACAGCTCCCGCCCCGACTTCTGGGAAACCCGCTACCGCGATCACGTCATGCCGTGGGACGCAGGGCGAGTGCCGGCGCGCCTGCAGCGGTACGCGAGGGAGATGAAACCGGGCGCGCGCGTGCTCATTCCCGGTTGCGGATCGGGCTACGAAGCCTATTTCCTCGCCGAGGCGGGCTTCGACGTGCTCGCGATCGACTTCAGCCCGGCAGCGGTGGAAGTGGCACGGGCGAATCTCGGCTGTTTCGCCGATCGGGTCCAGCTGGCGGACTTCTTCACCTTCGACGTGGACGCACCCTTCGACGTGATGTTCGAACGCGCGTTCCTGTGCGCGCTGCCGCGGAAGATGTGGGCCGACTATCCGCGGCGCACCGCGGAACTGCTCTCTCCGGAGGGCGTCATCGCGGGTTACTGGTTCTTCGACGACAACCCGAAGGGTCCGCCGTTCGGAACGAGCGAGGCGGAGTTGCAGGCTCTGCTCGGTGAGCGTTTCGCCCGGACCAGCGACGAGCCGGTGGACGATTCGATCCCCGTGTTTCAGGGCCGGGAACGATGGCAGGTCTGGAAAAGGACGACGCCGACGGGATGAGCGACCCTAAGCTGCGTTCAAGCGCCCGATCACCGATCCAGGAGGCCGCGCTTCTCCGTTGGCGAGCGCTCCGCGGTGGGAATATTGCCGACCCAATCGCACTGGTCCTCGCGGCAGCGGAAGCGCTTGACCGGCCGCCCCAGAGTGATCACCTTGTCGATGAACCTGCGGGGAACACGGTAGGCGGTTCCACCACATTTCGGACAGCGGCACTGCGAAGCGTTTCCCCGGTACATGGCCTTTCCTGTTCTCAGCGGCATTGACACTGCTGCCGTCGGGTAGGTTCCTGGCGGGGTCGCTGCGTCCAATCTTGCCTCTGACCGGAGCTTGCTCGTCCTGGTGGTCGATGTCTGTGAGATACCGCACAAAGTTGCAGCACGCCGCTCCTGCCATCATGGCGAGCGGAAGTTTCCCGGCCGGGAAGCGGCGTGCGACAGCCACAGCGGCCCCGGTCAGCGAGACAGCGGAAAGAACGACACCGGTGTCATCAGGCGATTCTCCTGCGCCTCCAGCGCGCCCAGCTTCGCGCTTTCTTCGGTGTAGGCGAGCCATTCCGGATCGGCCCACATGGCGGCGCGACGACGCTCGCGATCCCCGGCGTTTTCATACGCCCAGATGTGGATGTACTGGTTGACGTTGCCGGTTTCGGTGACGAGGTAGGCGAACGGCTGTCCGAGATGCCGGGTCTGGGGTCCCTTGCCGAGCTTCTCGTAGAGCGCGATGTGCTTCTTGATGGTGCCGGGGCGGCAGGTATAGGTGCGTACATCGAGCAACATTTAGTCCTCCTGAAGTTTTTGGTCATACAGCCGCTGAATGATGGCATGGATCCCCTCCCCCGAGACAGGGCGCCGCGCTGGCGCCCCGGCGGCACTGACATACAATCCCAACCCTCACGACTGCGAGCAGTACCATGACCTGGAAAGTCTTCATCGACGGCCGCCACGGCACCACCGGACTCAAGATCGACGAGCGCCTCGCCGGGCGCGACGAGATCGAGGTGCTTTCGATTCCGGAGGCGAAGCGCAAGGACCCGGCCGCGAAAGCGGAAGTGATCAACGCGGCCGACGTCGTGTTCCTTTGCCTGCCCGATGCGGCGTCGAAGGAATCGGTGACGCTGCTCGCGCCCGGCAACACGAAGACACGTTTTCTGGACGCGAGCACCGCGCACCGCACCGACCCCGACTGGGTCTACGGGCTGCCGGAGCTGAACCCCGGCCAGCGCGAACGCATCCGCAAGGCGCGAAAGGTTGCTATCCCGGGCTGCCATGCGAGCGGCTTCATCCTGCTCGCGCATCCGCTGGTGGCGGCGGGCCTCGTGCCGGCGGACCATCCGCTCACCACGTACTCGGTCACGGGCTATTCCGGCGGCGGCAAGGAAATGATCGCCGCCTACGAGCAGCCCGCGACCTTGCCCGACAGCATGAAGAGCCCGCGCTTCTACGCCCTCGGCCTCCATCACAAGCACCTGCCCGAGATGAAGACGATCTCGGGCCTCTCGCACGCGCCCCTGTTCACGCCCATCGTCGGCAATTTCGCGCAGGGCATGGTCGTCGCGGTCCCGCTGCTGCCGCACACGTTGCCGAAGGCGGCGACACCGCAATCGCTGCACGAGTTCTTCGCCACCTACTATCGCGGCGAGACCTTCGTGAAGGTCATGCCCTTCGACACCACGCCGGTGCTCGACAACGGATTCCTGCCGGCGACCGACTGCAACGGCACCAACCGCGCGGAAATCTTCGTGTTCGGGCACGGTGAACAGATCCTGCTCGCCTCGCGCTTCGACAATCTGGGCAAGGGTGCTTCGGGTGCGGCGGTCCAGTGCATGAATCTCATGCTGGGGCTGGATGAAGGACGCGGGCTGGCGGCTTAAGGCGCTCACGTCCGCCGCGATGGCGGATGAAGATGTTTTCGGTTGGGATTCGGGGGATTTCGTACGCTGCTGGCCCCCACCCCAACCCTCCCCCGACGATGTCGGGGGAGGGAGCGATTTAGACCCCTTCCCCCGCGACGCAGTCGTGGGGGAAGGTTGGGATGGGGGCAACGCGGCGCCCCGCTACTCCAGATACAGCGCGATCAACCCCGCGATGTCCGCCATGCCCAGACGGCGTGCGCGGCCCAGCGCGGTTTCGCCGACCTTGTTCGCCTTCGCGGGATCGGCACCGGCTGACAGCAGGGTCGCGACGATTTCTGCGTGACCCATCGACACGGCCGCGAGCAGCGGCGTTTCGCCGTCCTCGTCGACGGCATCGACATCCGCCCCTCGTGAGAGCAGCTGATCCACGGCGTTGAGCCGGCTCGGCGTGGTGATGCCGCGATCGCCGGTCCGGACCGCCCAAAGCAGCGCGGACTCCCCGTGCGCGGTGCGCGTGTTGACCTGGGCACCGGCTTCGAGCAGGGCCCACACGGCATTGCTGTACACGTCCAGGCCACCCACTGCGCACATCAGCAACGTCACGTTGTTGCGGGCCGAGCGCGTGTTCGGATCGACCCCCTGCTGCATGAGGCGCTCGACGCGCTGGAAGTCGCTCTGCCGCACCGCCTGCACGACGCCACTGTTGCCGCAGTCGAGCACGTTGCGCATCGGCGGCGGACGATCCGGAGGACGCACTTCGGCGGCGAGAAATCGCAGGCGCACGACCTCGATGCTTTCGACGACGGCCCACGACGCCCTCGCCTCGCCGGGCCGTTCGAAGAACAGGAACAGCGTCAGGGTCTCGAGGTCAGACGCGCGAACCGCCTCGCCTCCGAAACGATGGACCGGCAGCAGTTGCGCGCCGTCCTTGCGGTGCAGGACGTTGCTCAGTTGCCGCGGCGTCATGAGAACGTTCGGATCGCGCGGGAGAGTCGACCGCAGCGCGGCGTAGTCGCCGAGCTGGCTGGCGCCGAGCACCGGCCCCCATTGATCCAGGAAGCTCTGCGTGAGGCCGCCGTAGAACTCGAGGCCCGCGTCCGTGACGGTGAGCGAGAGCGGCTGCGACGTGGAGCCCGTGCCGAGCGGCACCACCAGCGGAGCGCTCCAGAGGGCTCGGGCATTGCCGAGCGCTTCGTCGCTCGCGGTTGCGAACACCGATAGGCGCCCGGGCCCTGGCGCCACGCGAATGACGAACGGCGCGCGCGCGAGGACGTGTTCGCCGTCCAGCGGTTCGACCGGAACGCCGTCCTGGAACACCTCCACGCTCGGTACGATCGGAGCAGCGTCCGAAGCGGCGTGTCCTTCCGACTGAGCACGCACCCCCAGCGCACAGAGCGCCAGCGCAGCCACTGCCAACCGATTCATCGTGCGGCTATTTCGGCCGGCCATCCCGCGCATCGATGAAGCCGTCCCGATTGGGCATTCGCACCTTCGGCAGGGTCTCGGCGTTCAGGACGTCGGTCCGCCCGACGATGCCGTTCAGCCAGAGCACATACGCCGTCAGACCCCACACCTCCTGGTTGGTGAGGCTCATGGGCTTGTCGTACGGCATGGCGCGACGGATGTAGTCGAACAGCGTGGTCGCGTACGGCCAATAGCTGCCCACGGTCTTGACCGGTGCCTTGGTCGTGAGCGAACCGAAACCGCCCGCGAGCGCAGGACCCGTGCTGCCTTCTCCTCTCGGACCATGACAGGCCGCACATTTTTCGATGTACACGTCGACCCCGTCCGCGACGGTGCCCTTGCCGGGCGGCAGGCCGTCGCCGTCCGGCGCGACGTCGATCTCGACGAGTGCGATGTCGATCTCGCTCGCAGGCTGGCCGAGTTTGGGGCCCGCGGCGTGCGCAGACGCTGCCAGCGCGAGCCCCAGAGCGAACAGCAAAGCCCATCGATCAAGCGTAGACATTGGCGAGCGTCCCGTCCTCGTTGACCTGCCACGCCTGGATGGCGTTGTAGTGGTAGCGCTGATTGGCGCCGTATCGTTGCAGCCAGGCCGACCGCGTCGGCTGCGTCTGTCCGCTGCGGTCCGTGGCCCGACTCATCAGCAACGCGCGTCCACCGCTCCAGTTCCAAGGGAGGCGGAAGCGCGTGAGGCTCTGCGAGAGCACCGGCTCCTGCAACTCCGCGGCGGCCCAGGTGCGGCCGCCGTCGGCGGAAATCTCCACCTTTTCGATCCGCTCCGCGCCTGACCAGGCAAGCCCGGTGATCTCGTAGTAGCCGCGCCCCTGCAGCGCCCAACCGGGCGACGGCTGCGTGATGACGGACTTCACGCCCATGGTGAAGGTGAACTGCAGCGCCTTGCCGTCCGGCAGCAGGTCTGTGTAGTGCGAAGTCTCGTCGCGCGCATGCATCGGACCCGTGGTGAGCTTGATCCGATGCAGCCACTTGATGCCCATGTTGCCTTCGTAACCCGGCAGCACGAGACGCATGGGATAGCCTTGCTCGGGACGCAGGCGTTCGCCGTTCTGCCAGAACGCGACGATCGTGTCCTCGAGCGCCTTGTCGATCGGAATCGAACGTGCCATGGTCGCGGCATCAGCCCCTTCCGCGATGATCCATTTCGCCTGCGGGTCGAGGCCGGTCTCCTCGATCAGCGTGGCGAGCGGGATGCCGGTCCACTCGCTGCAAGAAACGAGGCCGTGGATCTCGCCGCAGGTGGCCTGGGGCGGCTCGGGCAGCGTGTTCCGAAAGCTGTTGCCCGAGCATTCGATGAACAGCGTCCGGCTCGCCATCGGATACCGCATGAGGCGGTCGACGGTGAACTTGAGCGGCCGCTTGACCAGGCCGTGGATCAGGAGTCTGTGCCGCTTCGGATCGATGTCGGGGACGCCGTGATGATGGCGCTCGAAGTGCAGCCCCGCCGGCGTGAGCGTGCCGTGCAGTCGGTGCAGCGGCGTGAACGATGCACCGTTGCCGGGTGCGATGGGACCGTACGACTGCACCACGGCACGCTCGACACCCTTCTCGAAGCTCGAAGGCTGGCCGTAGCCGCTGAACGGCCGACCGGGCGTCTGCTGCCACGGCAGCGCGCCCGCGAGATGGCCGTCCGCAGCGTGCGCCGGGATCGCGGCGCCGGCGCCCAACGCAACCACCCCCTTCAGCATCGCGCGGCGAGTGAGCAGTCCCCCGCCCGCAGCGGGTGTCGGATCGGACACGGCCTCGAACCGCGGCAGGCTCGGCAGTTGGTCCTTCACGCCTCAACCCTCACGCCGAACGCCTCCAGCTGGCGATCGTGCCAGCGTCCGAGAAAAAGCTGCGAGGCCATGGCGCCGACGAAGGCCAGGAACATGTCCCACTGCGTATCCCAGACGTCGCCTTGCGTCGCCAGGAAGGCGTCCGCCGCTTCGCCCGATGCAATCGCCACCCACCATTCGATGAACTCGTAAAAGGCGCTGATGGCGAGACAGATACACGTGACGAGAAAGAAAAGCCAGCGTCTCCCGATGACGACACGCTGCCGCAGGAGAATTTCGCGGGCGATCATCGCCGGGACGAACCCCTGCATGATGTGACCGAGGCGGTCGTAATAGTTGCGCGCCAGGCCGAACTCGTCGCGCAACCAGCTGAAGAGCGGCATCTCGGCATAGGTGTAGTGCCCGCCCACCACGAGGACGATCGCGTGCAGCCAGATGAGCACGTACACGAGCGAGGTGAGTCTCGTCCGGCGATAGATCGCCACCAGCACGATCGCCCCGACGATGGCGGGTATCGATTCGAGGAACCAGATGAAGCCGTCCTTCGGCTGCCACGCGGACCACGCGAGGATCGCGGCGAAACTCAGCAACAGCGAGAGGTGCAGGCGAGATCGGTTCACGACGAAGAGCCCGATGTCACCGAATTTCCTCGACCTTCAAGTACAGCCGGCGTTCGTCTCGCCGCGCTTCCGAACTGCGATAGACGACACCGCTTTCATCGAACTCCCGGGACTGCGTGGAGCCGCCGAGTTCGATCCACTCGCCGAGCCGCCCGGACACGACGGTATCGAAGCGCTGGATGTTCGCGGCACCCGTGGATGGATTCGTGAACTGATCCCGGTTGCCGGCGATCTCGACCGTCACCCGATCACCACTGGTGCGAGGCCGCGCGTAGAAGCCGGAGGTGGCATCGCGGAACTGGGTCGAATCGATCACGCGCGGCCCTGTCGGCGTCTGGATGATCTGCCGATTGGTGATGGGCGCTGACTGGCCGACGCGGATGAAGGCGGTGTTGCCCTCGAGCACCTGCACGGTCTGCCCGCCACGGTCGGCGCCCGCCGACTGGCTGTTGTACACACGCGCCTCGGCCTGACCGCTGGACACGCTCGCGCCCTGCCCACCGCCCCCCGGCTTGCGCGGCAACGTCACCGCAGCGTTGTCGCCACCGACCGTCCCGGACGCCGAGGCGCCGCCCTTCTTCGCGGACAGGTCCACGTCCTGCGACACCGTGATCACCAGGCGCCGCGGCCGCTTGTCGATACTGTCCAGGATCTTGTGCAGCTCGGCGAGATTCTGCGGCGTGGTACGCACGATGAGCTGGTTGTTGAGCGCACTGATGGACCCTTCCCTGGCGACGAAGGGCTGGAGCACCGGCAGCACCTCCTGGGCATTGCGGTACTTCAGATCGATCACCTCGAGCACGGTCGACTGTGCGATGGCCGCGGCGGATACCAGCAGCAGCATCGTCAGCAGAAATCGAGAGAACCTGTTCATGAGCACCTCCGTCAGTGCGCGCGCATCGCGAGGCGGGCCAGGGGGTCCTGCCGATAGAACTCCCGCAGCTGCTGATAGACCGCCGGATACGCATCCAGCACCACGCCAGGAATCTCGAAGAACGCCTCGCTCAGCACGGCGAAGAACTCGCCCGGAGACTCGGCGCCATACGGATCAATCTCGGTACCGTCGTCGGCGTCCACGCGCGCGCTGAAATCGAGATAGGCCGATTCGAAAGCCCGGCTCCAGGCCTCCCGGTTCATGTCCCGGTGCAGCGGCGGAAAGCCGTTCGCGTCGCCGTTGAGCATGTCGAGCTTGTGCGCGAATTCATGGATCACCACGTTCACGCCATCGTCCTCGCCGGAGCGCGCCACGTCGGCCCACGACAGGACCACCGGACCATGCAGCCACGCTTCGCCCGCCATCGGGCCGTGGTCGTGATGCACGACGCCCGCCTCGTCCGTCCACGTATGCTCCGGGAAAAACTCGTCGGGGTAGACGATCACCTCGACCCAGCCTCGATAGTAGTCGACGTCCAGGTTGAGAATCAGGATGCAGGCCTGCACCGCGACGTCGAGGCGCATCTCGTCGCTCAAGGACAGGCCGCCGACCGCGGTGAAGGTCTTGTCCTCCAGGAACAGCGTCACCTGGGTCCGCAGTTGTTCCCTCTCGTCGTCGCCGAGGCTGCGGGTGAAGCCGAAGCGCGCCACCGCGTCCTCCCACAGGCCGTCGTCGAGGTGGCCGCGTGCCAGCGCCCGATCGCGCCGCCACTGCTTCAGGCTCCAGGCCATCAACGCTCGGCCGACGAAAGGTCGCTCGCCTCCGGCTCCGGCGCATCGAGCGCCTGTTCGAGCCGCGCCATGTCCGCGGACGAATCGAGTTCCACCTTCTCGATCTGCGTGAAACGGCGCACGATCTTGTCGCTGCTGATCTGCACCTGCTGCGCATCGTCGTGCGCCTGGCGGATGTGGTCCGCGAGTTTCTTCATGCGCTGTTCGAAGCGCCCGAAGTCCTTGCCGAGCTTGGAGAGTTCGTCCTTGATCACATGCACCTGACGGCGCGTCTCCACGTCCTTGATCACGGCGCGCGCGGTGTTGAGCACCGCCATCATCGTCGTGGGCGAGACGATCCACACGCGCTTCTGCATCGCGTGATCCACCACTTCGGAATGCCGGGCGTGGATCTCCGCGAACACGGCCTCGGCCGGGATGAACATCACCGCGCCGTCGGAGGTCTCGCCGGGCAGGATGTAGCGCGTGGCGATGTCGTCCACGTGCTTGCGCACATCCGCACGGAACTGCTTCTGGATGGTGAAGCGCTCGATGTCGTTGAGCTCGCTTTCGAACATGCGGTGGTAGTTTTCCAGGGGGAACTTGGAATCGACCACGACCGAGCCGGTGGGTTCCGGAAGCCTCAGCAGGCAGTCCGCGCGGTTGCCGTTCGAAAGAGTCACCTGGAACTCGTAGGACGACGGCGGCAGGACGTTGCGCACCAGGGCTTCGAGCTGCACCTCGCCGAAGGCTCCGCGGGAGCGCTTGTCGCCGAGCAACTCCTGCAGGCTCACCACGTTGGTGGTGAGGCCATCGATCTTCTTCTGCGCCTCGTCGATGGTGGCGAGCCGTTCCATCACGCTCACGAAGGTCTCGTTGGTCTTGCGGAAACCGTCCTCGAGCCGCTCGTTCACCTTGCCCTGGATTTCCGCGAGCCGCGCATCGGCGGTGCGCGTGAGCGTCTCGATGCTGCCGGTGAGCTGCAGGGCGAGCGACCGGACGCTGTCCTGCAGCGTCTCGGACTGGCTCTTCGCCTGTTCAGCGAGCGCGCCGAGCGCCTTCTCGAGGATGTCGCTGCGGATCTCGCCGACCCGCTGGAGCAGTTGCTCGCGATTGGCGGCCATGTCCTGGCTCTGGGAGATCTGGAGTGCCACGAGCGCGTCGCGTGCGCTCTTCAGTTGCTGGTCGATCGAGCTGCGCAGCCGCTCGGAGTTCTCGCCGCCGGAATCGGCGATGCGATCCCCCAGGGCATTGAGGCCGAGGTTCAGGTCCTTCAGCATCGACAGATGCTTCGCCTCGAGCAGCTCGTTCACTCGGATCGCGAGTTCGGCCTGGGCGCGGGACATCGACATCATGCGGCCCACCAGCATCACGACCGCGGCGAACATCAACGCCGCGACGGCGAGAAGGATCAGTTCGGGCAGGGAAAAACTCATGCAGGGCAGTATAGCGCCGTGAGTCTTGTACCGCTTTCAACACGAAGGACACGAAGAGCACGAAGGAGCGACCACGAGGGTTCGAACTTGCCTTCCTTCGAGTTCCTTGGTGTCCTTCGTGTCGAATCAGGTCGGCCTTCTGCGGTCGAAGGGCTCGCGACTGCTGATCAGGCGACGGCCTCCGAAGTCCGCGACGCGCGCTTGCGGTCGTGTTCCTTGAGATACCGCTTGCGGATGCGGATCGACTTGGGCGTGATCTCGACCAGTTCGTCGTCGGCGATGAACTCGATCGCCGATTCGAGCGTGAGCGCGATCGGGGGGACCAGGCGCACCGCTTCGTCGGTCCCCGAGGCACGCACGTTGGTCAGCTGCTTGCCCTTGATCGGATTGACCACGAGGTCGTTGTCGCGGCTGTGGATGCCGATCACCATGCCCTCGTACAGCGGGTCGCCGGGACTGACGAACATCCGGCCACGGTCCTGCAGTTTCCACAGCGCGTAGGCCACGGCCTCGCCATCGTCCTGCGAGATCAGCACGCCGTTGCGGCGCTCGGAGATCTCGCCCTTCATGGGAGCGTAGTCGTCGAAGATGTGGCTCATCAACCCGGTGCCGCGGGTCATGGTCATGAACTCGCCCTGGAAGCCGATCAGGCCACGCGCCGGAATGCGGTATTCGAGGCGCACGCGCCCCTTGCCGTCGGGCTGCATGTCCTGGAGGTCGCCCCGGCGCCGGCCCAGCTCTTCCATGATCGGACCCTGATTCGTCTCCTCGACGTCCACGGTGAGCAGCTCGAACGGCTCGCACTTGACGCCGTCCACTTCACGAGTCACGACTCGCGGACGTCCCACCGCCATTTCGTAGCCTTCGCGGCGCATGTTTTCCAGCAGGATCGTCAGGTGCAGTTCGCCGCGGCCCGAGACCACGAAAGTGTCGGAGTCCGACGTGAATTCGACGCGCAACGCGACGTTGCTCATCAGTTCGCGTTCGAGGCGCTCGCGAATCTGGCGGCTGGTGACGTACTTGCCTTCCCGTCCCGCCATGGGCGAGGTGTTCACCACGAAGTTCATGGTGAGCGTCGGCTCGTCGACCTTCAGCAGCGGCAGCGCTTCCGGCTTCGCGGGGTCGGTCAGCGTCACGCCGATGCCGAGGTCCTCCACGCCGTTCACCAGCACGATGTCGCCGGCTTCCGCCTCTTCGACGACGGTGCGCTCCAGGCCCTTGAACACGAGCACCTGGTTCACCTTCGCGAGCTTCGGCTCCGAATCCGGCCCGCGCATCACGGCGATCGACTGCCCCGAGCGGATGCGTCCGCGCTGGATCCGGCCGATGCCGATGCGACCGACGAAGCTCGAGTAGTCGAGCGAGCAGATCTGCAACTGGAGCGCGCCATCGGGGTCGGCGTCGCGTACCGGCACGTATTTCAGGACCGCGTCGAACAGCGGTCGCATGTCGGTGCCCGCGGCATCGAGCGTTTCCGAGGCCCAGCCCTGCAGCGCCGAGGCGTAGATCACCGGGAAATCGAGCTGCTCTTCCGTGGCGCCGAGCTTGTCGAAGAGATCGAAGGTCTGGTTCACGACCCACTGGGCACGCGCGCCGGGACGGTCCACCTTGTTCACCACCACGATCGGCTTCAAGCCCAGCGCCAGCGCCTTGCGCGTGACGAAGCGCGTCTGGGGCATCGGACCTTCCACGGCATCCACCAGCAGCAGCACGCTGTCGACCATGGACAGGACACGTTCCACTTCGCCGCCGAAGTCGGCGTGGCCGGGCGTGTCGACGATGTTGATGTGCGTGCCTTCGTACTGGACGGCGCAGTTCTTCGCCAGGATCGTGATCCCGCGTTCGCGCTCCAGGTCGTTGGAGTCCATGACCCGTTCGGTCATGTGCTGGTGGGCGGCGAAGGTGCCGGCCTGACGCAGCAGCTTGTCCACGAGCGTGGTTTTGCCGTGGTCGACGTGGGCAATGATGGCGATGTTGCGGACAGCGCGGGTCACGGGGCGGACTCCACGAAAAAAAAGTCTTGCATTCTAGCACTGGATGCGTGACGGGCGCTGCACTGCACAACAAAATAACGGGAGTTCAGGTTTTCCCGGTGGATTCCCGGGCAACCCGCTGTCTCGTTGGGAAAAGGCGACAGCCCGAAAAACGATTTCCGGCCTGTTCCTTGCATTCTCCGGCCGACGGGTTATCTCCCTGCACACAAGAAACGTGAACGATCTGGCCGTCCCCGAAGACTGGCTCGAGACGTGTGACCTGGCAGCCGTCGAGCGGATGCTGGCTCGATCGAGCAATGCGCCCACGAGCGGCCGCTTCCGGCGCTTCGACCTGCACAGTCACTTTCAGCCTATTTTCAGCCTGGCGCACGGGCGGACCGTGGGTTTCGAAGCACTCCTGCGCGGCCTGGGGCCGGCCCGGGAGACAGTGCCGCCGATCCATTTGCTCGCCACGCCGAGGACTTTCGCCGAGCGGCTGCTGCTCGACCGCCTCGCCTGCGCGCTGCATCTCGACAATTTCCTGGCGCTGGACCGCCCGAACGACTGGCTCTTCGTCAACGTCCAGCCGGAGGTCTTTATCCACAGCCCGCGCCAGGGCAGCTTCCTGCACGACCTGCTGGACTCCCGCCTCGTCAGCGCCGAGCGCATCGTGGTCGAGGTGCTGGAGCAGGCGGTTTCCGACGAGGCTGCGCTGCACGAAGCGGTGGCCTTCTACCGCTCCCGAGGCTGCCTGATCGCGCTGGACGACTTCGGCGCCGGACATTCGAACTTCGATCGCGTCTGGAGCCTGCGGCCCGACATCGTGAAGCTGGACCGCTCCATGGTGTCGCAAGGTGCCCATGACATGGGCGTGCGGCGGGTGATGCCGGGGATCGTGTCCCTCCTCCACGAGGCCGGCGCCCTGGTGGTGATGGAAGGCGTGGAGACCCCGGACGAGGCGCTGCTCGCCATGGATGCCGACGCCGACTTCGTCCAGGGCTACCTGTTCGGCCGACCGGCGCCGGCGACGCCGGACGCACCGCAATCGCGCCAGATGTTCGAGCAGCTCTGGGACAGCTTTAGCGGCATGGTGCGGCCGCAGATCACCCGCTATCGCAAGGAGATCGCGCCCTACCAGAATGCGCTGGGCTATGCCGCGAGCCTGATGGAAGCCGGCATGCCCGCCCACGCCGCGTGCGGGGGCTTCCTCGAACTGCCCGACGCGGAGCGCTGTTTCGTCCTCGGGGAAGACGGGGTCCAGCGCACTTCCAACCTGACGCCCCCAGGCCAACCCGACACCACCGGTGGCCGCTTCAATCCCCTCGGCGACGCGGCCGGCGCGAACTGGTCGCGGCGCCACTATTTCCGCCGCGCCCTCGAGCACCCGGGTCGCGTGCAGGTGTCCCGCCCGTATCTGTCGCTGGCCGGGGCGCGACCGTGCGTGACGCTGTCCATGTGCCTCCGCGCGAATCAGGAGACGCTCGTGCTGTGCGGCGACGTCACCTGGGATTCGGAGCGGACGTAAGGCCCGCTAGGAGCGCCGCAGCGTCTCCATCGGGGTCACGCGCAGTACGCGCCGAGTCCCCGCCAGCCCGGCGACTAGCACGCCGGCGCCGCCGACCACCAGCCCGACGACCCAGACGGCCGGGTTGATCGCATAGGGCACGTTCAGGACTTCCTTCGCGAGCACCCAGCCCAGGCCGGTGGCACCGAAGGCGGCGAGCAATCCAGCGAGTGCTCCCACCACCAGGAATTCCGCAGCCTGGGCGTAGGCCAGTTGCCGTGTGCTGCCGCCCAGTGTGCGCAGGATGGCCGCTTCGTGAATGCGCTCGTCATGGGTGCTCTGGATGGCCGCGAACAGCACGAGCAGACCGGCGCCGACGCTGAACAGGAAGACGAACTCCACCGCGCGCACGACCTGGTCCATCATCGTCTGGATCTGCGCGAGCACCGCCGCCACATCCACCACGAGCAGGTTCGGAAAGCGCTTCACCAGCCGGTCCATGAGGGCACCGTCCGCGGCCGGCAGATGGAAGCTCGTCACATAGCTCGCCGGGTAGTCGTCGAGGGTGCCGGGCGGGGCCAGCACAAAGAAATTCACGCGAAAGCTGTCCCACGCCACCTTGCGCAGGCTCGTCACCGGACCCTCGAGCTGGCTTCCCGCCACGTCGTAGCGGAGCGTGTCGCCCAGCCGAATGCGCAGGGTTTCGGCGATGCCCTGCTCCACCGAGAACTCGGGCACCTTCCGGGGCTCGCCGCTCCAGAACCGCCCGGCGAGGATGACGTTGTCCGCCTGTGGCGCCGCCGCCCAGGAAAGATTGAACTCGCGATCCACCAGCCGCCGCGCGCGGTCTTCGGCGTAGTCGCCGGAACTGATCGGCTTGCCGTTGATGGCCGTCAGTCGACCGCGAACCATGGGAAAGAGCTTCGGCACCGGGCGCCCCTCGTCGGCGAAGAAGCGCGCGACCTCCTCGACCTGGTCGGGCTGGATGTTCACGAGGAAGCGGTTGGGCGCATCGGGCGGCAGCGACCGCTGCCAGTTGTCGAGCAGATCGCCGCGTGTGATCGACAGCAGGATCAGCGCGAGCAGTCCCGCGCCGAGCGCCACCACCTGGACCACGCTGCCGAGCGCGCGCCGCGACAGGTTGGCCAGCCCGAAGCGCCAGGCGAATCCCGCACGTCGTCCCGCGGAGGCAGCGGCGCGCACGAGCAGCCACGCCACCACGCCGGAAACGCCGGCGGCCCCGATGAGTCCACCCAGGACAATGCCGGCGAGCTTCAGGTCGCGCGTGTGCCACACGATCAGCGCGACGACCGCACCGAGTCCGGCCGCATAGCCCACCCACGCGAAACCGCCGGGCGGGCCGAGATCGCGTCGAAGCACCCGCAAGGTCGGCACCTGGCCCAACGCGAGCAACGGCGGCAGCGCGAAACCGAGCAGCAAGACGAAGCCCGCCGCGATGCCCTGCAGCGCCGGCGTCAGCGAAGGCGCCGGCAAGGCCACCTGGACGATCGGGGCGAGCAGGCTCGCCAGGCCCCATTGGGCGACGAAGCCGGCTGCACAGCCCGCGAGACCGGCGGCGAGACCGAGCACCGACAATTGCAGCGCATGCAACCACACGGTAAGCGCCCGGCTGGCGCCGAGACAGCGCAGCATCGCGCAGTTGTCGAGATGGCGCTGCAGGTAGCGCCTCGCCGCCAGGGCCACCGCGACGGACGCCAGGATCACCGAGAGCAGCGACGCGAGTCCGAGAAACTTCTCCGCGCGCTCGAGGGCCGAGCGGATCTCCGGACGGGCGTCGCGCACGTCCTCGACCCGCTGCCCTGGACCCACGTGCTCGCGCGCGAATGCGCGAAAGGCCGGTAGAGCATTGCGATCTCCGGCCAGCATCAACCGGTAGGTCACGCGGCTGCCGGTAGTGATGAGTCCCGTGGATGGCAGATCCTGCGCATTGAGCAGCAGTCGCGGCATCACGTTGAGAAAGCCGATGTTGCTGTCCGGATCGTCAACGATACGGGCAGCGACGCGCAGTTCGCGATTCCCCACCTTCACGGCATCGCCGATGGCGAGTCCGAGCCGCGCCAGCACCCGCTGATCGAGCCACGCCTCGCCGGCTGACGGAATCGAGGTCGCTTCGCGCGGTACGCCGTCGGCATGCGCGATACGGAGCTTGCCCTTGAGCGGGTAGCCCGACCCGACCGCCTTGATCTCGGTGAGCAGGCTGGAATCCCCTGCCACGACCATGCTCGGGAAGCGCGTGGTCTCCACCACCGCGAGTCGATCGCGGCTTGCCTGCACGCGGAACGCATCGTCGATGGGACGATCCGACACCACCACCAGGTCTGCTCCCAGCAGTTGGCTCGCCTCCTGCGAGAGTGCCAGCTTCACGCGATCGGCGAAGAAGGCGACCGTGGTGAAGCTCGCCACTGCGACGAGCAACGAGATGGCCATCAATCGCAATTCTCCGGCGCGCATGTCGCGGCCGAGGAGGCGGACCGCGAGGCGGAGCGTGGCGACGAAACCGAGGCGACGGTCAGTCATGGTTCGCTGCCGCCTCAACCTCGTTCATCCGCCACCAGCCTGCCTTCCGCCAGCCGCAGCCGCCGCCCGCAGCGGTGCGACAGGCCCTCATCGTGCGTCACAAGCACCAGCGTCGTCGTGCGCTCGCGATTCAGGTCGAACATGAGATCGGTAATCTCCCGGCCGGTGGAGGAGTCGAGATTGCCGGTGGGCTCGTCGGCGAACAACACCCGGGGCGGACCGCCGAAGGCGCGGGCGATGGCCACCCGCTGCTGCTCGCCGCCGGAGAGCTGCCGCGGATAGTGCTCCATGCGAGGACCCAGCCCTACGCGTTCGAGCAACTGGGTAGCGGTGCCGCGCGCGTGAGACACGCCGGCGAGCTCCATGGGCAGCATGACGTTCTCCAGCGCGGTGAGCGCGGGCAGAAGCTGGAACGACTGAAACACGAACCCGACCGCCTCGCCACGCAGCGCCGCACGCCCGTCCTCGTCGAGCGAGGCAAGATCGCGTCCCGCCAGTTGCACGGAGCCCGAAGTCGGCAGATCGAGCCCTGCCAGCAGGCCGAGCAGCGTGGTCTTGCCGGAACCGGAGGCACCGACCACCGCGACCGTTTCGCCTTCCTCGATGTCGAAGCTCACGCTGTCCAGGATGATGAGCTGCGCCGAACCGGTCGCCACTTGCTTGGTCAGCGCCACCGCGGACACAATCGATGCCATGAAATTTTCGTTGCTGTTGTGGAAGACGTTGCTGACGCTGACACTGGCGGCGGGGCTCGCGTTCAACGCGGCCGCACAAATGTCGCCGGTGGTCCTGGTGCTGGGGGACAGCCTGTCGGCCGGGTACGGTCTGCCCCAGGGCAAGGGCTGGGTCGATCTGCTGAGAGGGAAAATCGAGGCGGAACGGTACGGATTCAAGGTGGTGAACGCAAGCATCAGCGGCGAAACCACGCTCGGCGGCCGCAACCGCCTGGCGCCGTTGCTCGCCACGCACCAGCCGGCCATCGTGATCGTTGAACTGGGCGCCAACGATGCGCTGCGCGGTACCGATCTGGCCACCACGCGGGCGAACCTGAAGGCGATCGTGGATGCGAGCCGCGCCGCTTCGGCGGAAGTGCTGGTGATCGGCATGCGCATCCCGCCCAACTACGGGCCCGACTACACGACGCGCTTCCACGAGTTGTTCGGCGAAGTCGCCACGGCCACGAAATCGGCGCTCGTACCCTTCATGCTCGAGGCCTTCGCGGCAAGGCGGGAGCTGTTCCAGGAGGACGGCATCCATCCGGTGGCGGCCGCGCAGCCGCTGATCGTCGACACGGTCTTCCCGAAGCTGAAGCCACTGCTCGACCGGGCGAAGCGGCGGCCGGCCGCGCTTTCTGGCAGGCCTGCTGCGTGAGACAATCCGCGCGCCCTGCCAGTCGCTCCGTCCCGCCCGGGCGGCCTCCCTCCCCACCGCAACGACATTCATGCGCACCGACACCGCGACGGTCGCCGAACTCGATCAGTTCGACAGCCTCATCGATGTGCGCTCGCCTTCGGAGTTCGCCGAAGACCGCCTCCCGGGGGCACTGAACCTGCCGGTGCTGGACGACGCGGAGCGCGCGCAGGTCGGCACGCTGTACAAGCAGGTGTCCCCGTTTCTCGCCCGCAAGGTCGGCGCTGCGCTGGTGGCCCGCAACATCGCGCGGCACCTCGAGCAACACTTGCTCCAGCATGAGCGCCCCTGGAAACCGCTGGTGTATTGCTGGCGCGGAGGCAAGCGCAGCGGTGCGATGACCATCGTGCTGCGCGAGATCGGCTGGGATGCCCGGCAGCTCGACGGTGGCTACAAGGCGTTCCGCCGGCACGTGATCACGCAACTGGAACTGGTTCCGGCGCAACTCGACCTGCGCGTCGTTTGCGGCCTGACCGGGTCCGGCAAGAGCCGTCTGCTGGCCGCACTCGCGGCACAGGGTGCGCAGGTGCTCGATCTCGAAACGCTCGCCGCGCACCGCGGCTCCGTGCTCGGTGGCCTGCCGCTGCGCCCGCAACCGTCCCAGAAGAGCTTCGAGACTGCGCTGTGGGACGCGATGCGTGCCTTCGATCCGAGGCGGCCCGTGTACGTGGAATCGGAGAGCCGGAAGATCGGCGTCCTGCGCGTTCCAGAGGCGCTCCTGGCCCGCATGTGGTCGGGCCACTGCCTGCGCCTCGAAGCGAACATGCCCACGCGCGTGCGGCTGCTCATGGCCGAGTACGCGCATTTCCTGACCGACACCGCGCTGCTCACCGAGAAGCTCACCACGCTGGTGACGCTGCACGGACACAAGCGCATCGGCGAATGGCTTGAGCTGGCGGAGGCCGGCAGGTTCGAGAAGTTCGTCGCCGATCTGCTCGAACAGCACTACGACCCGGCGTATACGCGATCGATCACGAATCATTTCGCCGACTATGGCAGCGCGGCGCCCCTGGTCGTGCCCGCGAACGGGGGCGAGGGTGCATTCGCCGCGCTCGCGGAGCAACTCCTGGTGTCGGAAACCGAAGCCGCATGAGGTTCGCACCCGCACGTTGGGGGATCTACACGCTGGTCGCGGTCCTGGCGTTGGTCTGGTTCTCGAACCTCGACGCCCGCAAGCTGATCCGACCGGACGAAGGCCGCTACGCCGAGATCGCGCGCGAGATGGCCGCCACCGGCGACTGGATCACGCCGCGCCTGAACGGCATCAAGTACTTCGAGAAACCGCCGCTGCAGTACTGGATCACGGCCGCGGCCTATCGCGTGTTCGGCCCGGATGAATGGACCGCGCGCCTGTGGGCGGGCGTCTCGGGGGCGTTGTGCGTGCTGCTCGTCTGGCGCGCGGGCACTCGTCTGTTCGGCGCCGAAGCCGGCGCGTACGCCGGCCTGGTGGCGACCGGGATGCTGTGGATGGTCGCCAACGCACACCTCAACACGCTCGACATGGGGCTCACGCTCTGGCTCTCGCTCGGTGTCGCGGGCTTCCTCTGGGCACAGCGCGATGCAGCGTCGCCCCGCGAACGTCGCAACGGCATGCTGCTCTCGTGGGCGGCATGCGCGCTGGCCGTGCTCACGAAAGGCCTGATCGGCGTCGTCCTGCCGGCAGGTGCCATCGGCCTGTACCTGCTCGCCGCGCGCGACTTCCGCCTGCTCGGACGGCTGCACCTGATGGCCGGCATCGCCGTTCTGCTGGTCATCACCGCGCCCTGGTTCGTCGCCGTGTCGCTCGCGAACCCTGAGTTCGCGCAGTTCTTCTTCGTGCATGAGCATTTCCAGCGCTTCCTGACCAGCGTGCATCGCCGGTCCGAACCCTGGTGGTATTTCGGTCCGCTGCTGCTCGCGGGTGCCCTCCCCTGGACCGTGCTCGCGATCCAGTCGTTGGCGACTGCAACGCGCGGCGATGCAACCTCGGGACGGTTTCGGCCCCGCCTGTTCCTCCTGATCTGGTGCGTGTTCGTGGTGCTGTTCTTCAGCGTGTCGAAATCGAAGCTGCCCTCCTACATCCTGCCGGTGTTCCCGGCGCTCGCGTGGCTGATGGGCGATCGCCTCGGTCGCGTCCCCGCGAAGTCGCTCGCATGGCACGCAGCATTGCTGCTGCCGCTCGCCGCAGCCGCGCTCGTGCTGGGGCTACGGGCCGAGCGCTATGCCAACGCGCGCACGACCGCGGACATGTATGCGGCCTTCGAGCCCTGGATTCTGGCCGCGGCGGCCGTGATGGCGGTAGCAGCGATTGCGGGCATCGTCTTCGCCCGTCGCGACCGGCGGACGGCTGCGATCATTGCGTTGTCGGCCGGCGGACTGGTCTCGTGGCAACTCGCCATCACCGGCCATGATGCGCTGTCGCCCTCCTTCTCTTCCGCGCATTTCGCCGCCGCCGCGCGGCCGCAACTGCGTGCCGATTGCCCTCTGTACAGCTTGAGGACGTACGACCAGACGCTGCCCTTCTACCTCGGCCGCACGGTGACGCTGGTCGCCTTCGCGGACGAGATGCAATTCGGACTCGAACAGGAGCCGACGCTCGCCTTGCCGAGTATCGAAGCCTTCGCGGAAAAGTGGCGAACGGCGCCCTGCAGCTACGCCTTCATGGAGACCGAGACCCATGCCGAAATGCTCGCCGCCGGTCTGCCCATGACCGTCATCGCGTCGGACACTCGCCGCGTGATGGCGCGCAACCCCGCGCTCGAACAAGGGCCGGCGCCATGACCGCGCTGTCGTTCGCCCTGGTGCTGACGGGTGTCCTGCTGAATGCGCTGGCGCAACTGCTGCTCAAGGCGGGGACCAACGCCATCGGCCATTTCGAGTTCTCGCTCGCCAACGCCTGGCCCATCGGTCTCAAGATCGCGCAGCAGCCGCCCATCCTGGGTGGGCTCGCCTGCTACGTGGTGAGCGTGGTGGTGTGGATCCTGGCGCTGTCGCGGGTCGAGGTGAGCATTGCCTACCCCATGCTGTCGCTGGGCTACGTGGTCAACGCGGTGGCGGCGTACTACCTGTTCGGTGAGGACGTGAACGCGATGCGCATGTCGGGCATCTTCGTCATCATCGTCGGCGTCGTGCTGGTGGCACGCAGCTAGCCTCGACATCATGAACCCCGACTACCTGCCCTTCACCCGCCCCGACATCGACGAGGCAACCATCGCCGGTGTCGTCGAAGTACTGCGCTCGGGCTGGATCACCAGCGGACCGCAGGTGAAGGCCTTCGAAGCCCATCTCTCCGCCTACTTCGGCGGCCGCCCCGTGCGGGCGCTGGTCTCGGGCACCGGGGCGCTCGAACTGGCACTGGAACTGGCGGGAGTGAAACCCGGTGACGAGGTCATCACCACGCCCCTGTCGTGGGTCGCCACGGCCAACGTGGTTGTGCGTGCGGGAGCGCGGCCCGTGTTCGTGGACATCGATCCCGGCACCCGACTCATCGATCTGGGTCTCGTAGAGGCCGCCATCACGCCGCGCACCAGGGCGATCATCCCGGTGGATCTCGCGGGCCTGCCCGTGGATCGCGACCGCCTCTACGCTATCGCGCGCCGGCACGGGCTGCGAGTCATTGAAGACGCCGCGCAGAGCATGGGCGCCACCTGGAAGGGAAAACGGATCGGCAGCTTCGGCGATCTCGTCTGCATTTCGTTCCACGCCAACAAGAACATGACCACCGCCGAGGGCGGCTGCCTCGTGCTGAACGACGACGCGGAGGCCGTTCGCTGCGAGCGGCTGCGCCTGCAAGGGGTGGTGCGCCTGCCCGACGGCGGCCAGGAAGTGGAAGTGGCCGGCGCGAAGCTCAATCTCACCGACGTGGCGGCTCGCATCGGCATCGGCCAGCTCGCCCGTCTCGACGCCTTCAACGCACGGCGGCACGTTCTCGCCCGACGCTATTTCGAGCGCTTCGACCGTTCGCTGCCTTGCGGGCTGCCGCCGGAGGACTTCTCGCACACGAACTGGCACATGTTCCAGATCGTCCTGCCGCTCGCTCGAATGGATATCGGCCGCGGCGAGTTCATCGCGCAGATGCACGCTCGGGGCATCGGCGTCGGCGTGCACTACCCGGCCATGCACCTGTTCAAGCTGTTTCGGGGTCTCGGCTACGGCGACGGCGACTTCCCGCACGCGGAGAAGGTCGGCGCCGGTCTCGTCACCCTGCCGCTGTTTCCCAGGATGGCGGAAGCGGACGTGGACCGGGTGTGCGACGCGGTGCGTGATATCCTCCGGACGCATCTGAGAGACGAGCATCGATGAGCGCGCCCGAAGTCTCCGTCGTCATCCCGGTCTACAACGAGGAAGAGGGTCTCCCGGCCCTGTTCGCGCGCCTCTACCCGGCCCTTGATGCGCTCGGCCGCAGCTACGAGATCGTGTTCGTCAACGACGGCAGCGTCGATCGCTCCGCCGCCCTGCTGCGCGAACAGTTCCAGCGCCGCCCTGACGTCACCCGGGTCGTCCTGTTCAACGGCAACTTCGGCCAGCATCTCGCCATCATGGCGGGCTTCGAGCACTGCCACGGCCAGCGCATCGTGACGCTCGACGCGGACCTCCAGAATCCGCCGGAGGAGATCGGGCGCATGCTCGAGGAGATGGATCGAGGCTTCGACTACGTGGGCACGATCCGGCGCATGCGGCAGGACACGGTGTTCCGTCGCTGGGCCTCACGGGCCATGAACAAGCTGCGCGAGAACATCACGCGCATCCGCATGACCGACCAGGGCTGCATGCTGCGGGCCTACAGTCGCGACATCGTCGATGCCATCAACGCGTGCCACGAGGTCAACACTTTCATACCGGCGCTCGCGTACACATTCGCGGTCCGACCCACCGAGATCGAGGTCGGCCACGAAGAACGCGCGGCAGGCGAGTCCAAGTATTCGCTGTACAAGCTGATCCGCCTCAACTTCGACCTGGTGACCGCCTTCTCGCTGGTCCCGCTCCAGATGTTTTCGTTCGCGGGAATTCTCATCTCGCTACTGTCGGTCGCGTTCGTCGTCTTCCTCGCCATCCGCCGCCTGATCGTCGGCCCCGAGGCCGAAGGTCTGTTCACGCTGTTCGGCATCGCGTTCTTCCTGATCGGCATCGCCCTGTTCGGCATCGGACTGCTCGGCGAATACATCGGCCGCATCTACGAACAGGTACGGCACCGGCCCCGCTTCCTGGTGCAAGCCGTACTCGAGCGCGAGGATCTCCCGGCGGGCACGACGCGGCCCACCCAGCTGGTCAGGCAGGAACCATGAGTTCCGCCGTCGTCTTCGCCTATCACAACGTGGGCTGCCGATGCCTCTCGGTCCTGCTCGCCCACGGCATCGACGTGCGGCTCGTCGTGACCCACCGTGACAATCCGGCGGAGCTGATCTGGTTCGACAGCGTGGCGGCGATCGCGGGACGTTACGGCATTCCCGTGATCACGCCCGACGATCCGAACGCGACCGACGTCGTCGCCCAGGTGAGCAAGGTCGCGCCCGAGTTCCTGTTCTCCTTCTACTATCGTCACATGCTCGGCAGCGCGCTGCTGGCTCTGGGCACCCGCGCGGCATTCAACATGCACGGCTCGCTCCTGCCGAAGTACCGGGGACGGGTGCCGGTGAACTGGGCCGTCATTCGCGGCGAGCGCGAAACCGGCGCGTCGCTGCATCACATGGCGATCAAGCCCGACGCAGGCGACCTGGTGGACCAGATGGCCGTGCCGATCCTGCCGGACGACACCGCCCGCGAAGTCTTCGACAAGGTGAGCGTCGCGGCCGAAATGGTCCTCGACCGCCAGGTCGACGCGATCGTAGGCGGCAGCGCGCCGCGACACCCGCTCGATCTCGCATCGGGCTCCTATTTCGGCGGACGACGTCCCCAGGATGGCGCGATCGACTGGTCGCGGCCCGCTGCCGACGTCCACAACCTCGTGCGCGGCGTGGCGCCACCGTATCCCGGCGCCTTTACGCAAATCGGGGGAGAGCCCGCACGGTTGCTCCGCACTTCGCATCGAACGATATCCACGACCGAGAGACCCGGGACGCTGTTCCTCTCCGGTGACCGCATCCTCGCCGCCTGCGGCGACGGCCAGGCACTGCCCGTCTTCGAACTCGAGATCGCGGGTGAGCGCCTCGATGCCCGCACTTTCTCCCAACGTCACGGTGGCCGCCTGCGCGCCGCCGCCTGAAAGCCCGTCATGAAAAAGATCCTCATCCTCGGCGTGAACGGCTTCATCGGCCATCACCTCTCGAAACGCATCATCGAGACCACGCCGTGGGAGGTCTACGGCATGGACATGCAGAGTGAGCGCGTCGCCGACCTGCTGGAGCATCCGCGCTTCCACTTCTTCGAAGGCGACATCACGATCAACAAGGAGTGGATCGAGTACCACATCCGCAAATGCGACACGGTGCTGCCCCTGGTGGCCATCGCCACGCCGGCGACCTACGTGAAGGAGCCGCTGCGCGTCTTCGAGCTCGACTTCGAAGCCAACCTGCCGATCGTGCGTTCGGCGGTGAAGTACCGCAAGCGCATCCTGTTTCCCTCCACATCCGAGGTCTACGGCATGTGCGAGGACGCGGAATTCGACCCGTATGCCTCGCATCTGGTCATGGGGCCCATCGACAAGCAACGCTGGATCTACGCCTGCAGCAAGCAGCTGATGGATCGCGTGATCTGGGCCTACGGCGCGCAGCAGGGTCTCGACTTCACGCTGTTCCGCCCGTTCAACTGGATCGGCGCCGGGCTGGACAGCATCCACACGCCCAAGGAAGGCAGCTCGCGGGTGATCACGCAGTTCCTCGGGCACATCGTGCGCGGCGAGGACATCAAGCTCGTGGACGGCGGCCACCAGAAGCGGGCTTTCACCTACATCGAAGACGGCGTCAACGCGCTGATGAAGATGATCGACAACGCGAACGGCATCGCGAGCGGCAAGATCTACAACGTCGGCAATCCGAAGAACAATTTTTCGGTGCGTGACCTCGCGCGGATGATGCTCGACCTGGCGCTCACGTATCCGCAGTACCGCGACACCGCCTCCAAGGTGAAGCTGGTGGAGACGACCGCCTCGGACTACTACGGGAAAGGCTACCAGGACGTCCAGAACCGGGTACCGAAGATCGACAATACCTGCGAGGAACTGGACTGGGCGCCCAAGGTGGACATGTCACAGGCACTCAGGCATATCTTCGACGCCTACAAGGACCACGTGGCGGAGGCCAGGGGGTTGGTGGATTGAAGCTCGCACTGAAGGTCGATGTCGATACCTATCGCGGGACGCGCGACGGGGTTCCCCGCCTCGTCGAAGTGCTGAAGCGCTACGGAGCCGGCGCCACGTTCCTCTTCAGCCTCGGGCCCGACCACACCGGCCGTGCCATCAAGCGCGTGTTCCGTCCCGGGTTCACGAAGAAGGTGCGGCGCACGTCGGTCCTCTCCCACTACGGTCTGCTGACCCTGATGTACGGAACCCTGCTGCCGGGGCCGGACATCGGCAAGCGCTGCGCGGACGTGATGCGCTCGGTTCGCGACGACGGCGGCTTCGAGGTAGGCGTGCACACCTGGGACCACGTCCGCTGGCAGGACGGCGTCGCCAGGGCGGACGAACGCTGGACACGGCAGGAGATGGAGCACGCGTGCAGCCGCTTCACCGACATCTTCAAGGAGCCGCCCCGGGTGCACGGCGCTGCGGGCTGGCAGATGAACCGCCACGCGTATCGACTCACGCAGCGGCTCGGCTTCGACTACTGTTCCGACACGCGCGGCACGCATCCCTTCGTGCCGCTCTACGAGGCCGAGATCATCGCCTGCCCCCAGTTGCCCACGACGCTGCCGACGCTGGACGAACTGATCGGCGTCGACGGCATCACCGCCGACAACGTGGCAGACCGGCTCCTCACGCTCACGAACGAGCGCGGCCCCTCCGGCCACGTCTACACGCTGCATGCCGAGCTCGAAGGCGGCAACCTCGTGCCCGCCTTCGAGAAACTGCTCGCCGGCTGGAAGGACCAGGGCTACGAACTCACCAGCCTGCGTGACTATTTCGACGCCCTGCCCTCCAAGGATCTGCCGCGCCACGATGTGGCGGCCGGTGCGATCGAAGGGCGCAGCGGGACCCTCGCGGTCCAGGGCCCGGAGTTTCTCGCGGCACACGCCGCATGATTCCGGTTGCATCCTGCGAACCGATTCGCAACAATCGGATCAGATCGCACAACCACAAGAATCCGAGGACCTCATGATGCTGGAGAACCTGCCGGTGCCCGATTTCGAGGTGCCCGCCACGGGCGGAAAGACGTTCAAGCTCTCGGCCCACCGGGGCAACCCGCTGGTGATCTACTTCTACCCGAAGGACGACACCCCCGGCTGCACCACCGAAGGCGCACAGTTCCGCGACCTGCACCCGGAATTCCGGAAGCTGGGTTGCGAGATCTACGGATTGTCTCGAGACACCATCGCTTCGCACGAGAAGTTCAAGGCGAAGATGGCCTTTACGTTCGAGCTGCTGTCCGACGGCGACGAAGCCGTCTGCAACATGTTCGGCGTGATGAAGATGAAGAACATGTATGGAAAGCAGGTGCGGGGCGTGGAGCGCAGCACCTTCCTGATCGACAAGGCCGGCGTCGTGCGCAGGGAGTGGCGCGGCGTGAAGGTGCCGGGCCACGTGGACGAAGTGCTAGCCGCCGTGAAGGCGCTGGCCTGATTCCCCACTTGCGAAGAAGAACCCGCCACAGGGCTTGGCCGGACCCAGGGTCCGGCAGACGGCGCCGCCGTGCGCCGGACTGTTCACCATCCACGAACGCCGCCAGGAGTCATCGCTCCGGCGGCGTTTGTCTTTGTGAAGTGCCGCCACGAAAGGACATCGCCCAACCATGATCCAGAAAAAATCCGCTGGGGTCGTGACCCGGCTGAAGACCGCCGCCACGAAGCTGTTCGTGCTCGACACCAACGTGCTCATGCACGATCCCACGAGCCTGTTCCGCTTCGAGGAGCACGACATCTTCGTGCCCATGGCCACGCTGGAGGAACTGGACGCCAACAAGAAAGGGATGTCCGAAGTGGCGCGCAACGCCCGGCAGGCGAGCCGGACGCTGGACGATATCGTCACCCGCGGCACCGACGACATCGAGTCGGGTTTCGCACTGGACGTGCACGGCAAGGACGCGAACGGGCGGCTGTTCCTCCAGACCGAAGCCATCGTTGGCGACCTGCCCGCGCGACTTCCGTCCGGCAAGGCGGACAACCAGATCATCGGTGTGGTGAAGCATCTGCAGGAAGTGCACGCGCCGCGCGAAGTCATCCTGGTGTCGAAGGACATCAACATGCGGATCAAGGCCCGCGCACTCAGCCTGCTGGCCGAGGACTACTTCAACGACAAGGTGCTGGAGGACACGGACCTCCTCTACACCGGCGTGACCGCACTGCCCCCCGAGTTCTGGGACCAGCACGGCAAGGACATGGAGACGTGGCAGCAGAACGGTCACACCTTCTATCGCGTCCACGGCCCGCAGTGCTCGCACTTCCTCGTCAACGAGTTCGTGTACCAGGAAGGCGACCGCCCCTTCTACGCGCAGGTGAAGGAAGTGAGCGGCAAGACCGCGATCCTGATGCTGATCCGCGACTACACGCACCAGAAGTTCTCGGTGTGGGGCATCACCGCGCGCAATCGCGAGCAGAACTTCGCCCTGAACCTGCTCATGAACCAGGACATCGATTTCGTCACCCTGCTCGGTCAGGCCGGCACCGGCAAGACCTTGCTGACGCTCGCCGCCGGCTTGACCCAGATCCTCGACGAGCCGAGGTATCAGGAGATCATCATGACCCGCGTAACGGTGCCGGTGGGCGAAGACATCGGCTTCCTGCCGGGCACCGAGGAGGAGAAGATGACGCCGTGGATGGGAGCGCTCGAAGACAACCTCGACGTACTGAATCACACCGACGACGAAGCGGGCGAATGGGGTCGCGCCGCGACGCGCGACCTGATCCGCTCCCGGATCAAGGTGAAGTCGCTCAACTTCATGCGCGGCCGGACCTTCATCAACAAGTTCCTCATCATCGACGAGGCGCAGAACCTGACGCCCAAGCAGATGAAGACGCTGATCACGCGCGCAGGCCCCGGCACCAAGGTCGTGTGCCTGGGCAACATCGCCCAGATCGACACGCCTTACCTCACCGAAGGCAGTTCAGGCCTGACCTACGTGGTGGACCGGTTCAAGGGCTGGGCGCACGGAGGGCACATCACGTTGCAGCGGGGCGAGCGGTCGCGGCTGGCGGATCATGCGGCGGAGGTACTGTAAGAAAGAAAAACGACTGGAACTGTTGCCCCCACCCCAACCCTCCCCCGGCTACGCCGAGGGAGGGAGCGCAGAACGTACACCCCTTCCCCCGCGACGCAGTCGCGGGGGAAGGCGGGGGATGGGGGAGCGAAGCGCCCGCGACGCAGTCGTGGGGGAAGGCCGGGATGGGGGGAAGATGCTTAGTCGTCCCTCGACGCATACGCCGCCCGTTGCCTCGATCCCTGTCCGGCGAGGTAACGGTTCTGCGCTTCCACGGCCTCGCGCTCGAAGCGCGTCCGGGTCGTGGTTATCTGGGGCGCGCCGGCAGCCTGCTCCTGCAGGTGATGCACCAGTTCATGCAGCAGCACGCTGCGGCCGAACGGTTGTGCGATGTCCAGCTCCGAAGACACCCACAGCGTTCCGTCCTCGTAGGCCCCCTTGCAGATGCACGGCATGTCGGCACGGCTCACGATCGCCACGTTCGGCAACGTCGCCGGCACCGGATAGCCCGAAAGGTCCGACGCCGCCAGCAGTAGTTCGAGTAGCAATCGCGTAGTCATGGTCGCGCTCCCGAAACGCAAGACCGACTGTGTCGGCCTCGATGTCGGAAACTAGATTCCCACACGCGGCGTCGATGGTCTCTAGGACGAAACTCATAGACCGCATGGAGTAGTCGCCTGACCGGATCCGGCCAGGGGGCGCGCCTGACGAACGACTGGATCGTCAGCCTGCAGCGCGCTCCACTTCGCGCGCCGTGTCGAAGTTCTGCGCTTTCAGCCACTGCGCGAGCATGCTGTCCATGGTCGCAGCATGGCTCTTGAACCATGCAGCCAACTCATTGGCCAGTACACGGCCAACGTTGTATTTGCCGTCCGCGACATAGATGCGCGTCTCCCGCATCGCCTCGAGCACGCCAGCGTGTTCGTCCAGGTGACAGTGTGTGGGCGGAAACTCGGTCGCGGCCATCCAACGCTGCTCCTGTCCGAAATGCTCTTCGGTGTGAGCGATCAACGCGTCGATGGTAGCAAGCATCGTTTCGTCCGCGGCATCGCCAACAGCGTTGACCATCTCCACGAATTCCCGATGGGTGTCGTCGATGCGTGCGTCGCCGAGGGCGAGAGCTGGGGTCCAGTCGAGAGTTGCCACGAGTCGTGTCCTGTCGTTCGTATGTAAAAGTGGGGGCCGTTGCTACCGAGCGAGTTCTAGTATCGATTCGGGTCGGCGTAATTCTCGAATCTCGTATTCTCCCCACGGAACGTAAGTCTCACCGTCCCGATAGGTCCATTACGCTGCTTGCCGATGATGATCTCCGCGATGCCCTTGTCGGAGGTGTCCGGGTTGTAGACTTCATCACGATAGATGAACAGGATCAAATCTGCATCCTGCTCAATCGCTCCCGATTCGCGAAGATCCGACATCACCGGCCGCTTGTTCGGACGTTGCTCGAGACTGCGGTTCAACTGCGAGAGCGCGACGACGGGCACGCTCAGTTCCTTCGCGAGCGCCTTCAGTGAACGCGAGATCTCGGAGATCTCGGTCGCGCGATTCTCGCCGTCACCCGTGGAGGACATGAGCTGCAGGTAGTCGACCACGATCAGCCCGAGCTTGCCGTACTGGCGATGCAGCCGCCGCGCACGAGCACGCACTTCCAGCGCATTGAGTGCGGGGCTCTCGTCGATCTGGATCGGCGCGTCGTTGAGCCTTCCGACTGCCTGCGTGAGGCGCTGCCAGTCGTCGTCGAGCAGGCGGCCGGTGCGCAGGCGATGCTGATCGAGCCGGCCGAGCGCGCCGAGCAGACGCATTGCGAGCTGCGTGGCTGCCATTTCCATCGAGAAGATCGCGACGGGAAGTCCGGCGTCGAGCGCGACGTGTTCCGCGATGTTGAGCGCCAACGCGGTCTTGCCCATGGAAGGCCGGCCGGCAACGATGACCAGGTCACCAGGTTGCAGGCCCGAAGTCTTTTCATCCAGATCGGTGTAGCCCGTGGGCACGCCGGTGACGTCGTTCGGATTGTCCCGGTTGTAGAGCATGTCGATGCGCTCCACCACCTGGGTGAGCAGCGGGGGCATCGCGACGAAGCCCTCCTTGCCCCGCGAACCCTGTTCGGCGATCTCGAAGACCTTCGATTCGGCCTGGTCCAGCAACTGGCTCGCGTCGCGACCCAGCGGGTTGTAGGCGGAGTCGGCGATCTCTGTGCCCACTTCGGCCAGGCGCCGCATGATGCTGCGCTCGCGGACGATCTCCGCGTAACGACGGATGTTCGCAGCGGAGGGCGTGTTCTGCGCGAGGGCCGCGAGATACGACAGGCCGCCGGCATTCTGGAGCTCGGCGCTGCGCTCCAGGCTTTCCGACACCGTGAGCACGTCGGCGGGCTTCGACGCTTCGACCAGCTTCGAGATGTGGCGATAGATGAGCCGATGGTCAGCGCGATAGAAATCCGCCTCGGACATCATGTCGCCGATCCGGTCCCACGCCGAGTTCTCCAGCAGCAGTCCGCCCAGCACCGATTGCTCCGCGTCGACCGAGTGCGGCGGCATCCGCAACTGGCCCACTTCGGGATCTGGATGCAGGGGAGTGACGGCTTGGGCCATGAAAGCTCTCGGAGGTTACAGTCGGTAACGCGTATTTCCGGTTCAACCGAATTCTAACGCGGAGCGCCTTGCCCTATCGGCCTTCGACGCGACGCGGGGTCACGCAGTGGTGAACCTTCGAGCCTCCGCAAGAGTATCGAAGCGGTGACACCGGTGAGTGGGCCGGCCCAGATTGCCGAAGGAATCGATCAATGCATGAACAACCGGATGATTTCCGACGAACGCGATCCTGACCCTCGTGTTCCTTTCCAGGGCAATGCTGGCGCGGACAGCCATGAACTCGATCTCATCCTGAGACACGGTGACTTCGGTAGCGTCCGTGAAGTCGTGAATGATGTAGCGCAGACCATCAACCCGCTCATTGCCCTGTAGTTCACGGGCAGACGAGTCCAACTCCTCCGACGTGACGTGACCCGTCATTCGACGAAGGACGCCCAGGTCTTCCCAAGTCAGTTCAACCATTTTTCCGAGCCAACGCCGCGCGTGCAGACTCTGACCAATATCAGATTACGCCGGTTCTCACGGACTGTCCGAGGGGGAGTCCGCGGTTCGGACACGAATGAAAAAGGCCGCTTGCGCGGCCTTCTTCATCGCTACCAACCCGTGCTTCGCTGAATCAGGTTTCCCCGAGCACCGAAACGGTGATGGTCGCATGCACGTCGGTGTGCAGGTCCACCACCAGCGGGTGATCGCCGATCTGCTTCAGCGGTCCGAGCGGCATGCGGATGTCGCCCTTCTCCACCTCGATGCCCTGCGCCTTCAGTGCGTCGGCGACGTCGTGGTTCGTGACCGAACCGAACAGGCGGCCATCGACGCCGGCCTTCTGCGTGATCTGCACCATCAGGCCTTCGAGCTTCTCGGCCTTGGCCGTCGCGGCAGCGAGCGCTGCGTTCTGCGCCTTTTCCAGCTCGACCCGGCGCGCCTGGAACTCGGCCAGGTTGGCCGCGTTGGCGCGCTTGGCCTTGCCCTTCGGGATCAGGAAGTTGCGAGCGTAGCCGTCCTTGACCTTGACCACGTCACCCAGCTGCCCGAGGTTGACGACCTTCTCCAGGAGAATGATCTGCATGTCGCTTCTCCCCGGTCAGTGCAGGTCGGTGTAGGGCAGCAGCGCGAGGAATCGCGCACGCTTGACCGCGACCGACAACTGGCGCTGATAGTGCATCTTGGTGCCGGTGATGCGGGCGGGAATGATCTTCCCGTTCTCGTTGATGAAGTCCTTCAGGATCTCGATGTCCTTGTAGTCGACTTCCTTGATCTTCTCCGCGGTGAAGCGGCAGAACTTGCGGCGCTTGAACAGCGGGCGCGATCCCTTGTCGTCGCGCTTGCGATCCTTACCCTTGCCTCGGCCGAATGCCATTTCCGACTCCTCAGATAACCTTCAATTTTTCCACGTGAACCACGGGCCACTCGCTTTTGAGGCTGGCCCGCGCCAGAAATCCTTCCACCCTCACCTGCGCGCCGGTTTCGAGCCGCTTCGCCGCTTCCGCCATCGGTCCCAGGGCCACCATGCTCATCGCGACTTCCACCTTGCGAGGCACCGAGGCTTCCTCCCGGGTCGATTCGTGCCGCACCGTGAACCGCACGGAGGCGACACCGGCCGGCGACATCCGCATCGGCTCGACCGCTTCGACGCGGCCTTCGAGCTCGACCCGGTTGCCCGCCACCGACGATCCGGGTCAGGCCGGCGCCGCCGCCGCGGGTTGAGCCTCGCCCTCGGCCGAGGCCGGGGTCGAAGGCGCCGTGAGCGACTTGGACTTCTCTTCCTTCATCATCGGCGACGGAGCCGTGTCGGCCTCGCGCTTCGTGACGGTGAGATGGCGCAGCACCGCGTCGTTGAACTTGAACGCGTGCTCCAGCTCGTCGAGGGTCTCGTTGTCGCACTCGATGTTCATGAGAACGTAGTGCGCCTTGTGCATCTTCTGGATCGGGTAGGCCATCTGGCGGCGGCCCCAGTCCTCGAGGCGGTGGATGCGCCCGCCCTTGCCGGTCACCATCGTCCGGTAACGCTCGATCATCGCGGGTACCTGTTCGCTCTGATCCGGATGGACGATGAAAACGATCTCGTAATGCCGCATGCAAGCTCCTTATGGGTTGTAGCCCCCCGGCATGCGCGTCCGGTGGAGCAAGGTTGAGGGCCCTCAGTGCTGCCTGAAGGCCCGGAAAAGCCCATGACTATACGGGAGATTTACCCGTCGGATCAAGCGACTTGGGTCATTTTCCGCGCTGGCGGCGCGCCTCGTAGAGGCAGATTCCCGCGGAGACCGAGACGTTCAGGCTTTCCACCGACCCGAACATGGGGATCCGGGCGAGGGTGTCACAGCGTTCGCGCGTAAGGCGGCGCAGCCCGTCGCCCTCGGCGCCCAGCACCAGGGCCACCGCCCCGGACAGGTCGACCGCCGGCAGTTCGGCCTCGCCTTCCCCCGCCAGGCCGACCACGAAAACCCCGCGCTCCTGGAGCATTTCGAGGGTCCGGGCGAGGTTCGTGACCATGACGTACGGCACCGTCTCGACCGCCCCGCTCGCGACCTTCTCCACGACCGGCGTGATCCCCACCGCCCGGTCCTTGGGTGCCACCACCGCATGCACGCCCATGGCGTCGGCGCTGCGCAGGCACGCGCCGAGGTTGTGCGGGTCCTGGACGCCGTCCAGCGCCAGGATCAGGGCGGGCTCGTCGAGGCCATCCAGGATGTCTTCCAGGTCGAGGGTTCGGGCCTCGGCCTCGACACTGCAGGCCACGCCCTGATGCTTGGCGCCGGGCAGCATCTGGTCGAGGCGATGGGAAGCGGCATGCACGATGTGCACGCCCGAGGCTTTCGCGGCGGCAAGCAGTGCGCGCACCCGGGGATCGTCCCGGGACTGGTCGATGTGAAGCTCCAGGACCGATTCCGGGCTTTGCCGGATCCGGGCCGTCACGGCGTGGAAGCCGTAGATGAGTCGCGCTTTCGCCACGGCCTCAGGCCTTCGCGGCCGGCACGAAGTCCAGGCGGGACGTTTCCAGGTCAACGCGCACGAGCTTCACCTTGAGGCGGTCGCCGAGGCGGTAGCGCTTGTGGGTGCGCTCACCCATCAGCAGGTGCCGCGCCTGGTCGAACTGGAAGTAATCGCTGCCCAGTTCGGAGATGTGGATCATGCCCTCCACGTACACGGAATCGAGCGCGACGAAGACGCCGAAGCCGGTGACGCCGCTGATCGTGCCGTCGAACACCTCGTTCACGCGGTCCTGCATGTAGTAGCACTTGAGCCAGGCCTCGACCTCGCGCGTGGCATCGTCGGCGCGGCGCTCGGTCATGGAGCAATGCTTGCCCAGTTCCGCGAGGTCGCCGGCCCGCAGCGACTTGCCCTCCAGCACCGCGCGGATCGCGCGATGGATCACGAGATCCGGATAGCGCCGAATTGGTGAGGTGAAATGCGTGTACGACTCGTAGGCGAGGCCGAAGTGGCCGAGCGGCTCGGGGCTGTACTGAGCCTGCTGGAGCGAGCGCAGCATCACGGTCTGCAGCATCTCCACGTCGGGCCGGCTCTTGATCGAGGCCAGCAGCTTCGCGTAGTCCTTGGCGTGCGGTTCATCGCCGCCGCCGAGCGACAGGCCGAACTCGGCGAGGAACGCATGCAACCGTTCCAGCTTCTCCGGCGTCGGCCCTTCGTGCACCCGGTATAGCGCCGGATGCTCGTGGCCTTGCAGGAAGTCGGACGCGCACACGTTCGCCGCCAGCATGCATTCCTCGATGATGCGGTGGGCGTCGTTGCGTTCCACGCGCACGATGCGTTCGATCTTGCCTTTGTCGTCGAACACCATCTGCGTCTCGATGGTCTCGAAATCGATGGCACCGCGCCGGGCGCGCGCCTTGACCAGCACCTGGAAGAGCTGGTTGAGCGCCTGCAACTGCGGCAGGACAGCCGCGCGTTTCTTCGCAGCCTCGCCCACCGGTTCCGTCAGCGCCGACCACACTTCGTTGTAGGTCAGCCGGGCATGCGAATGCATCACGGCCGGATAGAACTCGTAGCGCGCGATGTCGCCGCGCGCGGTGATGTCCATCTCGCACACCATGCACAAACGATCCACTGCCGGGTTGAGCGAGCAGATGCCGTTGGACAGGGCCTCCGGCAGCATCGGAATCACGCGCCGCGGAAAATAGACCGAGTTGCCGCGATCGATGGCTTCTCGATCCAGGTTGCCGCCCGGCTTCACGTAGTGGCTCACGTCGGCGATCGCGACATAGAGCTTGAAGCCCTTGCCCTGCACATCGCAGTAGACCGCATCGTCGAAGTCGCGGGCGGTCTCGCCGTCGATGGTGACCAGCGGAAGTTTGCGCAGGTCCTTGCGGCCCTTCAGGTCGGCCGGGCCGACGGGCGTCGCGACCCGCTCGGCCTCGGCGACGGCATCCGGCGCGAACTCGTTCGGCAGCTTGTGCTTGCGCAGCGCGATCTCGATCTCCATACCGGGATCGGTGGCGTTGCCGAGAATCTCGACGATGCGCCCGATGGGCGGACTGTGCCGTGCCGGCTGTTGCAGGATCTCGACCACGACCACCTGGCCGTGCTGGGCATTTGCGCGCGCGTCCGCGGCCACGAGGATGTCGTGCGCGATGCGGCGGTCGGCAGGTGCCACGAGGCCGATGCCGTGCTCGAGCATGAAGCGCCCGACCACGGTCACGTTCACCCGTTCGAGCACTTCGACGATCTCGCCTTCGACTCTTCCACGGCGATCGAAGCCGACTTCGCGTGCCATCACGCGGTCCCCGTGCATGACCTTCGCCATCTGGGCGGGATTCAGGAACATGTCGGGCTGGTCGTCGTCCCGGATGAGGAAACCGAAGCCCTCGGGATGCCCCTGCACCACGCCCTGGACCAGGGCGAGCTTCTGCGCGACGCACAGGGCGCCGCGCCGGTTCACCATGAGCTGGCCGGCACGCGCCATGGCCTGCAGGCGCCGCGTGAACGGCTCTTCCTCCGCAGCGTCGATGGCCAGCCGCGTCATGAGCTCTACTGGCTCCAGCGGAGCGCCGGCCTCGTCCATGATCTGCAGGATGAATTCGCGCGACGGCAGCGGGTTCTCGTACTTCGCGCGTTCGCGTTCGATGTAAGGGTCGGCTGCACGCAGGGCGCGCGCCTGATGATTGGTAGCTGTGCCTTTCGCGGCACCGGATTTCTTTGGCATTGGATGACGCCCTCTTGGCGTCTTAAAAACTAGATTTCAGCGGTTTGACATCGCCCGCCGATGCGGCTACATTCCGCGCCCGTTATGCCGAGATGGCGGAATTGGTAGACGCACCAGGTTCAGGTCCTGGCGGGGGCAACCCTGTGGAGGTTCGAGTCCTCTTCTCGGCACCAGAGTTCGATCGACGAAGCGGCGCTCCCTTGGGGGCGCCGTTTTTCGTTGGTGCCTGGATATGGCGTTCAAGCAGCCGTGAACGGATGCCGCAGGATGATCGTTTCCTCGCGGTCCGGCCCGGTGGAAATCATGTCGACCGGCACCCCGCAGACGCGCTCGATCATCTTGAGGTAGCTGCGCGCGGTTTCCGGCAGGTCTTCATAGCGCTTGACGCCCACCGTGCTCTCGGACCAGCCGGGCACCTCTTCATAGACCGGTTCGCACTGGGCCAGTTCCTCCGCGCCCACCGGCAGGATGTCGTAGCGCTCGCCGTCCATCAGGTAGCCCACGCCCACCTGGAGCGACTCCATGCCGTCCAGGACGTCCAGCTTGGTCACGCACAATCCCGACACACCGTTGATCTGGACCGAGCGGCGCAACGCCGCGGCGTCGAACCAGCCGCAGCGCCGCGGACGACCGGTGGTGGCACCGAACTCGTTGCCCCGGCTTGCAATGCGCTTGCCCACGTCGTCATAGAGCTCGGTCGGGAACGGCCCCGATCCCACGCGCGTGGTGTAGGCCTTGGTGATGCCGAGCACATAGTCGAGCAGTTGCGGACCCACGCCGGCCCCTGCCGCCGCGGCACCCGCCACGCAGTTGCTGGAGGTCACGAACGGATAGGTGCCGTGATCCACGTCGAGGAGCGTCCCCTGCGCACCCTCGAACAGCAGGCGGTGGCCCTTGCGATGCGCCTCATACAGCAGGCGCGGCACATCGCCGACCATCGGCTTGATGCGTTCCGCGAGCGCCAGCGTTTCGTCCAGCACGCTCTGGAAGTCCACGGTGTCGGCCTGGAAGTAGTTCTTCAGCACGAAGTTGTGGAAGTCGAGTACCTCGCCCAGCTTGGCCGCGAAGCGTTCACGGTGAAAAAGGTCCTGCAGGCGGATCGCCCGGCGCGCGACCTTGTCCTCGTAGGCGGGGCCGATGCCGCGGCCGGTGGTGCCGATCTTGCCCTCGCCCTTCGCGCGCTCGCGCGCCTGGTCGATCGCGGCGTGGTACGGCAGGATCAGGGGACAGGCTTCGCTGATCGTGAGGCGGCCCATCACGTCGACGCCCGCACCCTCGAGCGTTGCGATCTCGTCGAGCAACGCGTGCGGCGACACGACCACGCCGTTGCCGATGTAGCAGCGCACGCTGTCGCGCAGGATGCCGGAGGGAATCAGGTGCAGCACCGTCTTCTTCCCGCCGATCACGAGCGTATGGCCCGCGTTGTGGCCGCCCTGGAAGCGGACGACGCCTTCCGTGTGGTCGGTCAACAGATCGACCACCTTGCCCTTGCCTTCGTCACCCCACTGGGTGCCGATCACCACTACGTTGCGTGCCATTCTCTTCCGCTATCCATTGTTCGACTCGCCACTGTCGGCCTCAGCGACCGAAGGGCCGTACCTGCCAGCGGCCATCGGATCGCTCCAATACCCGATCGCAACCCAGTTCCGCCTGCGAGGCCGCATGCCCCGGCAGGTCCACGATCACCACTTCACCGGCCGCTCGCAGCCGGTCGACCTCCGCGGCCAGCGCCTGATCCTCCGACAACGGTGCCAGTATCGCACCGCGCACCGTATCGGGCCTGGCCAGCGCCGCCAACGCACGCAGGTCCATGCTGAATCCCGTTGCCGGCCGGGCGCGGCCGAAGGCCTTGCCCACTTCGTCGTAACGCCCGCCCTGCGCCACGGCGTTCGCACTTCCCGCCGCATAGGCCGCGAACACGACCCCGCTGTGATAGTGATACCCGCGCAACTCCGCGAGATCGATGAGCAACGTGCCGACGCGCGTCCCGAGTTGTTCGGCGATCGTGCGCAAGGCGTCGAGACAGGCCGTCACTTCGGGCCACGCGGGCAGTCTCGCGCGAGCTTCTTCGAGGACAGCCACGTCGCCGTAGAGCTCCGGCAGCGCCAGCAGGGCGTCGCGCACTTCGGGTTGCAGTCCCTGCACCAGCGCACGCAGCGCCGGAACGTCCTTGCGCTGGAGCGACTGGAACAGCTCCGATTCCATCCCGTTGCCCATGCCGGCGCGAATCACCAGCGCCCGGAACAGGCCCACGTGGCCCAGGTCGAGGTGGAGGTCGGCGATCCCGGCCGCGATCAGCGCATCCAGCATGAGCTTCTGGATCTCGATGTCGCTCTCGACGCCTGCGTGTCCGTAGAGCTCGGCGCCGATCTGCAACGGCTCGCGCGTGCGGCCCAGATCCGCGGGCAGCGCGTGCAGCACGGTGCCGCAGTAGCACAGCCGCGTCACGCCTTCGCGATTGAGCAGGTGCGCGTCGATCCGCGCCACCTGCGGCGTGATGTCCGCACGCAGACCCACCATCCGACCCGAGAGCTGGTCCACCAGCTTGAAGGTCCTCAGGTCGAGGTCGTGGCCGGTCCCGGTCAGCAGCGACTCGAGGTATTCGAGCATCGGCGGCATCACCAGTTCGTAGCCATGGGCATGGAACAGGTCGAGCAGCCGGCGCCGCAAGGTCTCCACCCGGCGCGCCTCACCGGGCAGCAGGTCCTCGACGTATTCCGGCAACAGCCAGTTGTGCAGCGAAGTCATGGTCACGCCCGGCAGGTCGGCGCCGGATCAGTCGGCGCGAATGAGCGCGAGCAGAAGCAGCCCCGCCAGCATCGCGGTGAGCCCGACGAAGCGCAATTGCCCGTCCGAAAGTTCGGTGAGACGGCGGAACGCATCGCGCCAGGTGCCGGGTAGCAGGAACGGCAGCAGTCCCTCGAGAACCAGCATGAGCGCGAGCGCCGTCAACAGAATATCGTTCACGGCCACCCCCGCGGCGCGCGCTCGAGCCGGTGAGCTCAGCGCTTGCCGGCCCCCTTCATGTACTTGAAGAACTCGGAGTTCGGCTCGAGCACCAGGACATCGCTCTTGCTCCGGAAGCTCTGGCGATAGGCCTCCAGGCTGCGGTAGAACGCGTAGAACTCGGGATTGTCCTGGAACGCCTTGGCGTAGATGGCCGAGGCCTTCGCATCGCCGTCACCCTTGACGCGCTGGGCATCCCGGTAGGCTTCGGCGATGATCACCTCGCGCTTCTTGTCGGCTTCGGCCCGGATCTTCTCCGATTCCGCGAAACCGGTGGAGCGCAGTTCCTTCGCGGCGCGCTGGCGCTCCGCCTCCATGCGGCGATAGACCGATTCGCTCACTTCGGACGGAAGATCGACCCGCTTCAGGCGCACGTCGAGCACCTGCACACCGATTTCCCGGGCGGCGGCATCGGCACGCTTGCGCATCACTTCCATCACCTGGTCGCGCTCGCCCGACACCACGTCGTGGATGGTGCGCTGCCCGAACTCGTCGCGAAGGCTGTCGTTCACCTTCTGCGACAGGCGGCGCTTCGCGCCGTCCTCGTCGTCGCGCACGGAGATGTAGTACTGCTTCACATCCACGATCTTCCACTTCACGAAGGAGTCGACCAGTACGTTCTTCTTCTCCTTGGTGATGAACAGTTCCGGCTCCTCGGAATCGATCGTCAGCACGCGGATGTCGAAGTACTTGACCCGGTCCACCAGCGGAACCTTGGCATACAGGCCTGGTTCCGTCTTGATCGCGACGATCTCGCCCAGCCGGAAGACGATCGCGTTCTGGCGCTGATCCACGGTGAAGAGGGACAAGCTCGCCAGCACCAGCAGGACGATGACGCCGACCAGGATCGCACCGAGATTCTTCATCATGGCCGGGCCTCCCGATCGCGGCTGCGGAACGCGTCGCGCGACCGCGCAGCAGCGGGCTCCGACGACGGCTGCGGTGTCGCTGCCTGATCCGTCATCGCGGAGGGCTTGGCGGCGCCCTGTTCGATCAGTCCGGCACCGGGCACGGCCCCGCCCATCTGCATGATCTTGTCGAGCGGCAAGTAGAGCAGGTTGCTGCCCGACTTCTGATCGATGATGACCTTGCTGGTGTTGGAAAGCACTTGCTGCATCATGTCCAGGTAGAGGCGATCACGGGTCACGCCCGGCGCCTTCGAGTATTCGGTGAGGATCTGCTTGAAGCGCGAAGCCTCGCCCTCGGAGGTGGCGATGACCCGCTGCTTGTAGCCCTCGGCCTCCTGGCGCAGCCGCGACGCAGAACCTTCGGCCTTCGGCACCACGTCGTTGAAGTAGGCCTCGCCCTCGTTCTTCTGGCGCTCGCGGTCCTGGCTCGCCTTGACCGCATCGGCGAACGCGGCCTGCACCTGTTCCGGTGGTTGGGCGTTCTGCATGGTCACCTGGTTGATGCTGATGCCGGTCTCATAGCGGTCCAGCGTGTTCTGCATGAGCTTGCGCGCGTCGGCGGTGATGTCGGCGCGGCCCTCGTAGAGCACGCGATCCATCCGGCTCTTGCCCACGATTTCGCGAATGGCCGATTCGGCGGCCTGGCGCACCGAGTCGTCGGGACTGCGGTTCTTCAGCAGATAGGCTTCCGGATCCTTCAGCACGTACTGGACCGCGAACTGCACGTCGACGATGTTCTCGTCGTCGGTCAGCATGAGCGATTCCTTCGGCACCTTGCTGCGCACGTCGTTGCGGTACCCCACCTCGACGGTGCGAACGCCCGACACGTTGACCACTTCGGCGGACTCGATCGGGTAAGGGAAGTGCCAGCGCGGACCCGGATCGGTCTGCTCGATCGCCTTGCCGAAGCGGAACACCACGCCCTTCGATGCCGCGTCGACGATGTAGAAGCCGCTCGCGATCCAGACCGCGATCACGAGCCCGACCAGCAGGATGGGCCCGTTGCCGAACGACTTGAAGCCTCGGCCGCCACCGCCACCCTCGGGACTGGGGGGCCGGCTCTTGCCACCGAACATGCCCGAGAGCTTCTGGTTGAAGCGTGCCCAGATCTCGTCGAGGTCCGGCGGTCCGTCGCCCCGGCGCTTTCCCCATTGGGGATCGTTCAAAGCCATACGTTTAAGGTTCCTGTACTCGGGTGCGGAATGCGGGGTGGTCTGGGGCGGATCGGAGCGTGCGGCAAACTCACGCTGCTTCGAGGCGGCCCTCCGGCAGGGGCAGGCCCGCGGGTGATGCGAACTGCTCGAGCGCAGCTCGGAGATGCTCGAGCCCGGCGCCAGTCAACGCGCTCAGCCGAACCCGCGAGATGCTACCACAGTCATCCAGCTCGACTCCCGCGCTTTGGCTGGTGAGATCGATCTTGTTGAACACGAGGATCTGGCGCACGCGGTCGGCGCCGATGTCGGCGAGGACATGGTTCACTTCGCGCATCTGCGCCTCGCGATCCGGGCTCGACGCGTCGACCACGTGCAGCAGCAGATCCGCCCGGGCAGTCTCGTCGAGCGTTGCCCGGAAAGCCTCCACCAGCGTATGCGGCAGGTGGCGGATGAATCCGACAGTGTCCGACAGCACGATGTTCCCGTTCGCCGTGTGGACCCGGCGTGAGGTGGTGTCGAGCGTCGCGAAAAGCTGGTCGGCCGCATAGGCGCCCGAATGGGTCAGGGCGTTGAAGAGCGTGGACTTGCCGGCGTTGGTGTAGCCCACCAGAGACACCGTGGGGACGCTGTTGCGGTCGCGCGCGCGCCGCTGGGTCTGGCGCTGCCGCCCCAGGCGCACCAGTCTTTCCTTGAGGAACTTCACGCGTTTCGCGAGCAGTCGCCGGTCGGTCTCGAGTTGCGTCTCGCCCGGACCCCGCAAGCCGATGCCGCCCTTCTGGCGCTCGAGGTGGGTCCAGCCACGCACCAGGCGCGTGGCGAGATGCTCGAGTTGCGCGAGCTCCACCTGCAGCTTGCCCTCGTTGCTCTTGGCACGCTGGGCGAAGATATCGAGGATGAGCGCGGTCCGGTCGACCACGCGGCAGCCCAGTGCCTTCTCGAGATTGCGCTCCTGGCCCGGCGAGAGTTCGTGGTTGAAGACCACGATCTGCGCTCCGGAGCCCGCCACCGCGTCCGCGATCTCCTGCACCTTGCCACTGCCCGCGAAGGTCGAGGCATCGGGCCGCTGGCTGCGGCCGAGGATCTCCGCCACCGGCGTAAGACCAGCGCTGCGGGCGAGCTCGGTCAGCTCGGAGGTGGCTTCAGCCGCCTCCGGTTCGCCATTCATCAGGCTCACCAGCACGGCATTTTCGCCGCCGACGTGTCGTTCGAACATGGACTAGAGTCGGTGCGGCGACGTCCCGCCGCCAGGATCCGAAGCCGTGCGCGCGACTTCGCGACCGGGCGACTCAGCTCTCCGCGACGTTTTCAGTGGAGAAATTGACCGGGCGCGCAGGCACCACGGTGGAAATCGCATGCTTGTAGACCATCTGAGTCACGGTGTTCTTGAGCAGCACGACGTACTGGTCGAAGGACTCGATCTGACCCTGGAGCTTGATGCCGTTCACGAGGTAGATGGAGACGGGGACATGTTCCTTGCGCAGGGTGTTCAGGAACGGGTCTTGTAACAGTTGCCCTTTGCCACTCATCGCCGCTCTCCTTTTTTGGTTTTGGGCCGAGGTACTGTACTGGAATTCCCATGCGGATACCATAGCGCGACGCGGTGCGCAATCGGCACCGCGAACGGGTCACAGGCCCGTCAATCGCCCCGCTCGGCGTAGGGATTCCGACCCCGCTTGAACTGCACGCGCAGCGGCGTGCCCACGAGGTCGAAGGCTTCCACGAAGCAGCGCTCGAGATAGCGCTTGTAGCTGTCGGGGATCTGGTCGAGCGCATTGCCGTGGATCACTATGAGCGGCGGGTTCGAGCCGCCCTGATGCGCGTAACGCATCTTCGGACGCACCAGCCCCGCCCGCGGCGGCTGTTGCTTCCCGACCGCGTCGATCAGGACGCGGGTGAGCCGCGGCGTGGGCAGTTTCGCCATCGCGGCGGCATAGGCGGAATCGATGGACTTCAGGATCGACGCGAGTCCCGAGCCCTTGAGCGCGGAGATGTGATGGGAGCGCGCGAAGCCGAGGAAGCCGAGCTTGCGGGTGTACTCGCGCTTCACCCGGTCGCGCGCCTCGTCATCGAGACCATCCCACTTGTTCACGGCGACCACCAGCGCCCGTCCCGCGTCGGTGATGAAGCCGGCGATGTGGGCGTCCTGGTCGGTGATCTCATGACGTGCGTCGAGCACCAGCACCACCACGTTGGCATCCTCCACCGCCTGGAGGGTCTTGATCACCGAGAACTTCTCGACCGCCTCGTCGACCTTGCCGCGGCGCCGCAGGCCGGCGGTGTCGATGATCGTGTAGGGCCGGCCGTCGCGTTCGAAGTCCACGTAGATGCTGTCGCGCGTGGTGCCCGGCTGGTCGAAGGCGATCATGCGTTCCTCGCCGAGGATGGCGTTGACCAGCGTCGACTTGCCCACGTTCGGACGCCCGACGATCGCGATCTTCGGATGCTTCGAGAGCGGTTCGTCCTCCGCATAGGGCACCTCGGACAGCACCAGGTCGAGGAGCTCGCGGATGCCGTCTCCATGTGCCGCGGAGATGGCGAGCGGTTCGCCCAGGCCGAGCTCGTGGAATTCCGCGGCTGCGATCTCCGGTCGATATCCTTCGGCCTTGTTGACCGCGAGCCAGAGCTTGCGGCCGCTACGCCGCAACCGCTCGGCGATCACGCGATCGTGGGGCGAAAGACCCTGGCGCGCGTCGACCATCATGATGACCGCATCGCCCTCGTCCACCGCCTGCATGGTCTGGCGGGCCATCTCGAACAGGATGCCGTCCTTCGCCACCGGCTCGAACCCGCCGGTATCTACCACGATGTAAGGTTTGCCCCCGATGCGGCCCTGGCCGTAGTGGCGGTCGCGGGTAAGGCCGGGCATGTCGTGCACGATCGCATCCCGCGATCGTGTGAGCTTGTTGAACAGGGTCGACTTGCCGACGTTCGGGCGGCCCACTAGAACGATGGTCGGCTTCACGGAGGGAACAAACCGGGGTCAGCGCACGGTGATCGCGTAGAGGTGGCCTTTCCGGGTCTGCACGACCAGGTTGGCGGGGCCCACGGGCATCGGCGGCGCGGTGATCGGCCCGCCGTCGGTGGACAGCCTCGCCGCGATGGAACCATCCTCGCGATCGAAGAAGTGCAGGTAGCCCTCGAAATCGCCCACCACCAGGTACTTGCCGACCACGGCCGGCGAACCGAGGCGCCGATACGACACCAGGTCCTGCTTCCAGATGCTCGCACCGCTGTCGCGATCGATCGCCTGCACGTGGCTCGCCTCGTCGACGTAGTAGAAGTAACGTTCATCGGCCGCGAGATCGCCCGTTCCCGAAGCGTTGCGCGCCCACGCGAGCGTGCCGCGCTGCACCTCGAAACACGCGATGCGCCCCTGGAACGCCACCGCGCAGGCCTGCCCGTCCTCGACCACGGGCACGCTCACCACGTCGGTGACGCGTTCGAGTTCCGTCTCGCCGCGCGGCTGGGACACCGCGGCTTCCCACAACAATGCACCGGTCGACAGGTTGAGCGCGATCATCTTGCCGCCGGGGAGCCCGGCGTACACCACGCCCTTGTCGAGGGTGACGCCGGCCGCCGTGCGGATCAGCAGCGGCGGCATCGTGGCGATGTACTCCCAGCGCCGGGTGCCGTCCGATGCGTTGAGTCCATGGAAGCGTCCGTCGCCGCTGCGCACGACCACCACGCCTTCGCCGATGCTCGGGGCGCTCAGCACCTCGCTGGACACCTGGGCCTGCCATTTCGGCTTGCCGTTGGCATCGAACGCGAGCACGACACCCTTGTTCGAGCCCACGACGACGATGCCGTCGAACGCCTCGACACCGCCCGAGAGCTTGGCCTTGGCATTGATCTGCCAGCGGCTGCGGCCGTTGCGCCCATCCAGGCGCATGATGCGCCCGTCGTTGCCGGCGGCGAAGAAATCGCCGTCCCAGACGCCGGGGGAAAACACATAGCGGTCGGATTTGCCGGTCGAGGACTTCCAGGCGACCTTGGCGGTCGCCTTGGTCTTGAACTTCGTCAATTCGGCAGGTTTCGGACCGCTGCTGCTGGAACACGCGGCCGCCAGCATCGCCCATGCCACCAACGGCGCCAGGAGCCGCAGCCGTCGTGACCTCACTTGGCGCTACCCAGCGCGTCGCGCTTCAGTTCCACCACGTTGCGATAGGCGCTGGATTTCGGCAACTTGTCGAGCGCCGTCTGATACGCGAGCTTCGCGTCGGCCGCCTTGCCCTGGGCCACGTAGACGTCGCCGCGCGCATCCGCGAACAACGCCGCGAAGGGCTCCGGATGGGCAACGGTCAGGGCTTTCAGCGCGTCGTCGTATTTCTTGCCGTCCAGCAACACCGCCGCGAGGCGGAGATTGGCGAGGGCCCGCGTCTGGTCGTCGCGCGCGTGGTCCGCGGCCCAGCGCAGTTGCTCTTCGGCTGCTTTCGCATCGCCCGCGTCCGCGCTCACCTTTGCGGCCAGCAGCGCCGCCCGCGCGCCGTAGGCCGTACGCGCGTAGTCGTCCGTGAGCTTCCTGGTCAGATCGGCGGTGCGCTTCGCGTCTCCCATGCGCGCCGCCTCCTCCAGATCGGCGAACACGTCCGAGGCCTTCTGGGCGGATTGCGTCTTGTAGTAGAGCCAGCCCTGCACGCCTGCCACGCCGAGGACGAAGGCGACCGCGGCGGCGATCACCAGGCGGCCGTACTGGTTCCACCAGGCCTTCAGCGCGTCGATCTGTTCCTGTTCTTCGAGGTCGTATACGGCCATGTTCAAAGCTTCCTTTCGTTGGCGAGCAGTGCCACCAGGTCGTCGATGCCGACCCGTGCCTGCTCCTTCAGTTCACGCAGCGCCTTGACGCTTGCTTCCCCCACCGCAGCCTCGTCGTCCCCGACGATCACCGCAAACCGCGCGCCGCTGGCGTCCGCCCGTTTCAACTGTGATTTGAAACTGCCCCCGCCACAATGCATCGTGACGGTGAATCCGGCATCGCGCAGCCGTTCGGCCACGCGCCATGCATGCAGCTCCGCCGCCGTCCCGCTCCATGCCAGGTAGGCGTCGGGAGCGGCCGTGACGGGTCGTACACGGCTCTCCGCCACCAGCGCGATCAACCGTTCGACGCCCATCGCGAAGCCGCAGCCGGGCGCCGGCTTGCCGCCGATCTGTTCGATCAGGCCGTCGTAGCGCCCGCCGGCGCAGACCGTTCCCTGCGCGCCGAGCCGCGTCGTGACCCACTCGAACACGGTGCGATTGTAATAGTCGAGGCCCCGTACCAGGCGGGGATTGATGGTGAACTCCAGGCCGGCGTTGCGCACGAGGCGCTGGAGGTCCTCGAAATGCTTGAGCGATTCCTCGTCCAGGTCGTCGATCAGGCGCGGCGCGGCGTCGATCAGCGCCTGCATCGCCGGGTTCTTGCTGTCGAGCACCCGCAGCGGATTGGTGTGCAGCCGACGCTTCGAATCCTCGTCCAGCGCCTGTTCATGCTGTTCGAGGTACCGCACGAGGCGCGCGCGATAGCGCGTTCGCGCCTCGCTCGACCCGAGCGTGTTGATCTGGAGCTCGATATCCGTGAGGCCGAGATCCTTCCACAACCGCGCGCACATCACGATGAGCTCGGCATCCACGTCGGGACCGCCGAAACCGAGCGCCTCGGCGCCGACCTGGTGGAACTGCCGGTAGCGGCCCTTCTGCGGCCGCTCGTGCCTGAACATCGGCCCCGCATACCAGACACGCTCGCCACCGCCGTAGAGCAGGTTGTGCTGGATGGCCGCACGCACGCAGGAAGCCGTGCCCTCCGGTCGCAGCGTCAGGCTGTCGCCATTCAGCCGATCGGTGAAGGTGTACATCTCCTTCTCGACGATGTCCGTCACTTCGCCGATGGAGCGCACGAACAGTTCGGTCCGTTCCACGATCGGGGTGCGCATGCGCCGATAGCCGTAGCGCTCGAGCAGGCCCTGGACGGTGTCTTCGAAGAAGCGCCAAAGCGGCGCCTCGTCCGGCAGCACGTCGTTCATGCCGCGGATAGCTTGAATGGTCTCGCTCATGGGGGAATCCGGCAATCGGGGCTTCGCTGCGGCACGAACAGGCCGCGCTTCAGCCGACGGTGTGCGCCTCGCCCTCGGTTGAGCGTGCGGTGGTCGCGCCGAAACGCGTCCGCACGTAATCCTCGACGATGGCCTGGAACTCCTCGGCGATGCGCTCGCCCTTGAGCGTCACGGTCTTGCGCCCGTCCACGAACACCGGCGCCACCGGCGTCTCGCCCGAACCCGGCAGGCTGATGCCCACGTCCGCGTGCTTGCTCTCGCCCGGGCCGTTCACCACGCACCCCATGACGGCCACGTGCATCTCCTCGACACCCGGATACTGCCCGCGCCACACCGGCATCTGCTGTCGGAGATAGCTCTGGATGCGCGCCGCGAGTTCCTGGAAGACGGTACTGGTGGTGCGCCCGCAACCGGGACACGCGATCACCATGGGGGCGAAACTGCGCAGCCCCATGGTCTGCAGGATCTCCTGGGCTACCACCACTTCCTGCGTGCGGTCGCCGCCGGGCTCCGGCGTGAGCGACACGCGGATGGTGTCGCCGATGCCTTCCTGCAGCAGCACGCCGATGGCGGCCGTGGAAGCCACGATGCCCTTCGAGCCCATGCCCGCTTCGGTCAGGCCCAGGTGCAGCGGATAGTCGCAGCGCGCAGCGAGATCGCGATACACGCGCACCAGGTCCTGCACACCGCTCACCTTGGCGGAAAGTACGATACGGTCGCGCGGCAGACCCAGGGCCTCGGCTTGCGCCGCGCTCTCCAGCGCGGAGGCCACCAGCGCCTGGCGCGTGACTTCCGTCGCGTCCTCCGGCTGCGGCCGGCGGGCGTTCTCGTCCATCATCCGCGCGAGCAGTTCCGGATCGAGGCTGCCCCAGTTGACGCCGATGCGCACCGGCTTTTGATAGCGGCACGCCATCTCGATCATGGTCGCGAACTGTTCGTCGCGCTTCGAGCCCTTGCCGACGTTGCCGGGATTGATGCGGTACTTGTCCAGCACCTGGGCACACTCCGGCACCTGCGTGAGCAGGCGATGGCCGTTGAAATGAAAATCACCGACCAGCGGTACATTGCAACCCATCGCATCGAGCTTGTTGCGGATCGTCGGCACCGCGGCCGCGGCTTCCTGCGTGTTGACCGTGATGCGCACGACCTCCGAGCCTGCCCGCGCGAGCGCGAACACTTGGCGTGCGGTACCGTCCGCGTCTGCCGTGTCGGTGTTGGTCATGGACTGGACCATGATCGGCGCGTCGCCGCCCACCGGCACATGACCGATCCGCACCTGCCGCGAACGGCGACGCACGACCGGGGACACGGCCGCGGTCCGGCTCATTCCAGCGTCAGCCGGGCAACGTCGGTCCGCGTATGCGGTGCCAGGTCCACGGTCTTGCCCTTGAACGTCAGGCTCACGCCGGAGGCATTTCCGACCACGAGCGACAGCGGTGCCAAGCCGCGAATGATGCGCACGCTACCCCCGGGACTCACCTGGGCGAAGATCACGTTGCCGTTGCCGTTGCGCACTTCGACCCACGAATCGCGTTCGAACTTCAGCCGCAGTTCCGGTCCGTTGCGACCGACGGTCAGTTCGGCGGGAGCCTCGGACGGAACGGGCGCGGACACGGTTGGGGCTGGCGCCGCCGGCTGCGACGCTGGCGGTGCAGGCACCGGCGCCGGGGCGGCCACGACCGGCGCGGGCTTTGGTTCCGGCACTGCCGCTTCCGGTGTCGGCACGGGCGTCGGGGCCGGAATCGTCACCGGCACCTCGGTGGGCGTCGCGACGACAGGAACATCCATGGGCGCGAGCGGCGGCGTGCGATCGCGGGTCGCCACGTAGGCGGTCACTAGAATGATCACCGCGCTCACCACGTAAAGGGGCATGCGGTTGCGGCCGCCGGAACCGGGCATCTCCGCGGCCAGGGAAGCCGCCGTCTGACCGGGTCTGGGCACCGGACCCAGCTCCACCGGGGTATCCGACTTGCCAGGCGAAAGCGTGGCTTCGACCGAACGCACCAGGGGCTCCGCGTCCACGCCCAGCATGCGCGCGTAGTTGCGCATGAAGCCGCGCACGAACACCGGTCCGGGCAACGCCGCGTAGTCGTCGCGCTCCAGCGCTTCCACCTGGCGCGGCGACAGTTTGAGCTGCCGGGCCACGTCGGTCACGCTGAGCGACTGGCGTCGCCTTTCCTCCAGCAGGATCGCGCCCGGCTTCGGCACCGCGACTTCCGGGGCTTGAGTCGAGGCATCGGGCATCGCCGTCTCGTTCATTCGAGCCGCCCCTCGTCGAAGGCGCGCGTCTCGGGCGAGCCCGGAAAGCGAGTGCGCAACTGTGAGCCATAGGAATTCATGGCGTTGCGATCGCCCAGCCGGGCGGAGAGTCGCGCGCCGAACAGGAGCGTCCCGGCGTCGGGCGCGGCCACGATCTGCATGTAACGCGTCAGGTTGGCCTTGGACTCCTGGAGATCGCCCCTGGTGTACTTGAGCTGCGCAAGGTTGATCAACGCCCGCGCGTCATCCGGTTTCAACTTGAGCGCGCGCTGGAAAAACTCGTCGGCCGATGCGTTGTCGCCCGCGCGCCGCGAGCAGATGCCGGCATTCACGTAGGCGTCCTCGACCCGGCTATAGAGCGGGTTGCGGATCGCCGTCATGAAGTATTTCACCGACTCCTTCTCCTGCTTTCGGTCGCACAGGAACAGGCCGTAGTTGTTGTTCACGTCGGAGTCGTTCGGATCGATCCTGAGCGCCTGCTCGAAGCGCTTGCGCGCCTTGTCGTCCTCCTTGAGCGCCATGTGCACCAGCCCGAGCGTGTTGTAGGCCGCGACGTACTTCGGATCCGCCTGGATCGCTTCGTTCAGCTCCTGCAGGGCCACGCCGAACTTGCCGATCTCGTAGTAGCCCGCGCCGAGCTCGGTGTGAATGCGTGCCCGTTCCTTCGGGCTCGCCGGCGAGGGCGTCACGGCCACGGGCGGTTGCGCCACCGGCTCTTCACGCTTCGTATCCTTCGAGCCGCAGGCCGCCAGCAGGCCGAGCGCGAGCAGGACCAGCAGGACTTTCATGCGCGGGAGACCTCCATGCCCGTCCGGCGCGCGGCGCGCTGGGTGCGATCGAGCACCTGGCCCGCGAGCTGACCGCAGGCGCCATCGATGTCGTCGCCGCGCGTCTTGCGCACCGTCGCGACAAAGCCGGCAGCAAGCAGTTCGCCCTGGAACGCGGTGATGGCATCGGGGTGCGAACGCTCGAAGCCGGAATCGGGGAACGGATTGAACGGAATCAGGTTGAACTTGCAGGGCAGGTCGCCGATGAGATCGACCAGTTCGCGCGCATGCGCGAGCGAATCGTTCACGCCTCGCAGCATCACGTACTCGAAGGTCACGAAATCCCGCGGCGAACCCTGGCGCTGCCATTTGTTGGCCGGGCCTGAGCGCTGTGGCACGTCGTCGTCCGCATCCGGCAGGACTGCTGCGGAATCCACGTAGCGGCGGCAGGCAGCAAGCAGTTCGGCGAGCGGCCACTTGCGATTGATCGGCACCAGTTCGTCACGCAGCGCATTGTTCGGCGCGTGCAACGAAACGGCCAGTGACACCGGGCAGGCCTCGCGCAATCGATCCATCCAGGGAACGAGCCCTGAAGTCGACAACGTGACCCGGCGACGCGACAGTCCGTAGGCGTGGTCGTCCAGCATCACGCGCATCGCGGTAACCACGTTGTCGAAATTCGCGAGCGGCTCGCCCATGCCCATCATCACGACATTGGTGATGGGACGTCTGCCCTGTGCGAGGTCGGCGCCCAGTGCCCGATTGGCGCGCCACAGCTGGCCGATGATTTCACCGGCGCTCAGGTTGCGGTTGAAGCCCTGCCGGCCGGTGGAGCAGAACGCGCACTCGAGCGCGCAGCCCACCTGGCTCGAGACGCACAACGTACCGCGCGCCGTTTCGGGAATGAACACCGTCTCGATGCCGTTGCCGGTCCCGACCGCCATCAACCACTTGCGCGTCCCGTCGGCGGCGATGCTGTCGCTCGTCACCTCAGGCGCCGCGATCAGCACTTCGCCGGCGAGGCTCGCTCGCAGAGCCTTCGAAAGATCGGTCATCCGCTCGAGATCGGACTCGCCGTCGCGATGGATCCAGCGCATCAACTGGCGCGCGCGAAACGGCTTCTCGCCGCGCGCGGCGAGCCACGCGGCCAGGCCTTCGGAGTCGAAATCGAGCAGGTTGACGGGCATCGGACGTAGGTTACCGCGAGGCGATATCCAGCGCAGGGAAGAAGTATGCGATTTCCACCGCGGCGGTGTCAGTTCCGTCGGAACCGTGCACCGCGTTGGCATCGATCGAGTCCGCGAAGTCGGCGCGAATGGTGCCCTTGTCGGCCTTCTTCGGGTCGGTGGCGCCCATCAGCTCACGGTTCTTCGCGATCGCGCTGTCGCCCTGCAGCACCTGGATCATGACCGGACCGGAGATCATGAAGTTCACCAGGTCGTTGAAGAAGGGACGAGCCCGGTGGACTGCGTAGAAGCCCTCGGCTTCGGCGCGCGAAAGCTGCTTCATGCGCGCGGCAATGATCTTCAAGCCGGCGTTCTCGAATCGGGTGTAGATCTGTCCGATCACGTTCTTCGCCACGGCATCGGGCTTGATGATCGACAGGGTACGTTCCACGGCCATTGCGGTTTCTCCGTTGCAGGTTGGATTTGTCAGGGAATTCATAAGGATAGCATGGACAATGGAGCGCGGCAAAGTGAATCGGGCGCCCACGCCCTCCTCAGTGGTGGCCCGAAGTCCCGGGTGCTAGCATCCGGGCCTCTCGCGCGAACGGACCGACCCGCCCATGGCCGACCAGAAGATTCCCGACGAACAGCAGGAACTCAAGCAGCGCGCGGTACGCAGACTGATCGCCGCGCTCGTGCTGATCGCCGTGGCCGTGGTGGGCCTGGCCATCCTCGACCGCGTCCTGGACGGGAAGCGGGTCGATGCGCCCCCGCCCTCCCCCCAGCCACCGGCGCACGTGGCGGCTGTCGAGAATCCGCCGGCACCGCCCCTCCCGACGCCGACGCCGGCAGAGCCGCCTCCGCCACCGTCCGTCGCGGCCGAAGAGCCCGCGGCATCGGCGCCCAAGCCGGTCGACAATGCGCCCGTCGTGCCGGAGTCCACCGGCGGCATCGTGGTCAAGGAGACGTCGTCGAAACCGGGTCCGACACCGCGCGCGACACCCGTTCAAGCTGCCGCAGTGGAGCCGCCCGCGGCGGTGAAGCCCGCCGAGACGTCAAAAGCGCCGGAGCCGCCGCCGCGCGCCTTCATCGTCCAGCTCGGCGTATTCACTGCCGCCGCCAATGCCGAAGCCCTGCGCGAGAAGCTTCAGCGCAACGGCATCGAGTCGCACACCGAAACGCGGCTCCAGGTGGGTCCGTTCAAGGACAAGGCCGAGGCGGACGCGGTGATGGCAAAGCTGAAGACGATTGGCGTGAAGGCGGTACTCGTTCCGCAGCGCTAGGGAGATTCTCCCTAGCCGAATCCCAGGACCCGCGGCAGCCACAGGGACACCTCGGGCACGTAGGTCACGAGCACGAGATAGAGCAACATCACGCCGACCCATGGCAGGCAGGCGATCGACACTTCGGTCATGCCCATCTTCGCGAGATGGCTCGCCACGAACAGGTTGAGCCCGACCGGCGGATGGATCATGCCGATCTCCATGTTCACGGTCATGATGACGCCCAGGTGGATGGGGTCGATGCCGAGACTCTGCGCGATCGGCAGGAACAGGGGCGCCAGGATCAGCACGATCGAACTCGGCTCCATGAACTGACCGGCGAACAGCAGGGCGAGATTCACGGCGACCAGGAACATCCACGGTGAAAGCTGCTGGGCCGTCACCCAGGCCGAGATGGCCTGGGGAATCTGTTCGGACGTGAGCAGGTAGGAAAAGAGCACGGCGTTGGTGACGATGTACAGCAGCATCGCGCTCGTGTTCGCCGCGGTGAGCAGGACGCGGAACGTGTCGCGCAGACGCAGGTCCCGGTAGATGAACACGGCCGCGATGAAGGAATACACCGCGCTCACTGCCGCGGCTTCCGTGGGCGTCATCACGCCGCCGTAGATGCCGCCCATCACGATGACGACCAGGAACAGGCCCCAGAACGCCTCGCGGAACGCGGTCCACACTTCCCTGAGGCTCGAACGCGGCAGCGTCGGGAAACCCTTGCGCTTCGCGGTCACGAAGGTCACGGCCATCAGCACGAACGCGAGCAGGATCCCCGGCACCACACCTGCAACGAACAGCTTGCCTGCGCTCGTGCTGGTGCTCACCGCGTAGATGATCATCACGATCGAGGGCGGAATCAGGATGCCCAGCGATCCCGAGGTCGTGATCACGCCGACCGCGAAGCGCTTCGGGTAGCCAGCCTTCAGCATCGCCGGCAGCATGATGGAACCGATCGCCGCGACGGTGGCCGGACTGGAACCGGAGATGGTGGCGAAGAACGCGCAGGCGAGGATCGCCGCCATCGCCAGTCCGCCTGGGAGCGAGCCCACGAGCGAAGTGGCGAAACGGATGATGCGCGCGGCGACACCGCCTTCGGTCAGGAACGCGCCGGCCAGGATGAAGAAGGGAATGGCCATGAGCGCGAAGCTCTCGAGCCCCGTGAACAGGCGCTGCGAGACGATGTCCACGGTCTCCATGGAGAAATCGGAGAAGCCCACCAGGAACGCCAGCACCGTGAGGCCGAGCGCGATCGAGATCGGCGTGCCGGTGGCGAGCAGCACCAGCAGGATCGCGATGATGATGACGGCGGTCATGCAGCGGGTTCGTCCACTTGTGCCACCGGCGCGACCGAATGCGCCGGCAGGTCACCGGTGCGCAGATAGCGCGTGAGGACCTGCAGGAAGCGGTAGCACATCAGCCCGGAACCGAGCGGGATGCACAGGTAGACCACCCAGCGCGGCCATTCGAGATCGGAGGTCACCTGCCCCGACTCGTGCATGAACATCACCCAGCGCGCGCCGAGCGTGGCGATGATCGCCGTGAACAATGCTCCCAGGAGCAGCGCGAGCACTACCAGGCGCTTGCGCCATCGCGGCGAAGCGTGCATGACCAGCAGGTCGACTCCAATGTGGATGCCGGTGCGCACCCCATAGGCAGCCCCGAACTTCGCCATCCAGATGAACAGGAAGATGCACAGTTCCTGCGCCCAGGTGAGATCGATCCGGCCGGTGTAGTCCCACAGCCAGTCCACCTTCGCGCTCATGCGGTGCGCGACGGCGACGAAGATGATGAGCGTGGCGACCGCCATGAAACTGGCGATGAGCCATTCCTCGAGGTGATCGAGGAGGCGGTTCAGCGCTCGCACGATGGCCTCAGGTACGGCCCATCACCGTTTGCCGCGCTCCTGCTCCACCTGGGCCGCGACCGCGTAGACGGACTGGATCAGCTCGCGCCCGATGGTGGACTCGAATTCGCGATGCACCGGCAGCAGGGCCTGCTTCCAGGCTTCCTTCTCCTTGGCGTCGAGCGCGTAGACCTCGGTCTTGCCGGCCTGCTTCACCAGCGCGAGCGCATCGGAGTTCTCCTTCGCCGCGATGGCGCGTTCGTAGCGCGTAGCGTCCTTCATGGCGCCCTCGAGCGCCGTGCGGATGTCGGGCGGCAATCCCTCCCAGAACTTCCTGTTCACGATCACCGCGTAGACGAGGCAGTCGTGATCGGAGATGGTGAGGTGGTTCTGCACCTCGTGCATCTTCTGCGTATAGAGATTGGAGATCGGGTTTTCCGTGCCGTCGACAACACCCTGTTGCAACGCCGTGTAGACCTCGCTGAACGCCATCACCTGCGGCACGCCGCCCAGTTGCCTGATCGTGGCCGACAGGACCTTGGACGACTGAACGCGCATCTTCGCGCCGCGAAAATCCGCCGGCTTGCGCAGCGGCCGGTTGGCCGAGAACTGCTTGAAGCCGTTGTCCCAGTACGCGAGCCCGAGGATGCCCTTCGGCTCGAGCTTGGCGAAGAGCCTGCGTCCGATCTCGCCGTCCGTGACCCGGTAGACGGTCTCCGTGTCGGGAATGAGATAGGGCAGATCGAAGACCTCGAAATCGCGCACGCCGAGCGGCCCGAACTTCGACACCGAGGGTGCGAGCATCTGCACCGCGCCGCGTTGTACCGCTTCGAGCTCGTCGCCGTCCTTGTAGAGCTGGCTGTTCGGGTAGATCTCGACCTTCACCCGGCCCTTGGTCGCGGCCTCGGCGAGTTGCTTGAACTTGTCCGCCGCCTTTCCCTTCGGCGTATCGGACGCGACCACGTGGCTGAACTTGAGCGTGATGGTCTGCGCTTGCGCCGGCATGGTCGCGATGGCGGCGATGACGATGGCCAGCAGGGTCGAAATGTTGCGCATGAGTCGTCGATCTCTCGTGAGTCGATCGAGTGTAGCACGCACCCCTATGCAATCATCCCCGCGCGAGTTCGAAGCGCACCGATGCTTCTCCGGGCGCGGCGGCGAAGCCTGGATCGATGCCGATGCCCGGTACCCAGATCACCTGCTCACCCACGCACAACAGCGGCAGTCGATCGCGTTCCCAGGGCGCGATGCCGGTTTCCTGGAACAACTTCTTCAGCTCGCGCCGTGGCCGGTTCGCTGCCACCTGGAATCGCTCACCGCCGTGCCGATTGCGCAGCTCGGGCTGCCGCCCTTCGAGCCTGAGCTGGGAGACACCGTCACCCACACCTCGTTGCGTGTGCACGAAGCGGCCATCGGGCAACGCGACGCTGGACTCGCCTTGCCACGGCAGGGACCAGCGGCCGGACCCGGCATCGCGTGGCACGAGACGAAGGCCGCCTCGATAGCGACGCAGCGCGTGCGTGCCCAGTACGACCTCCGGTGCGGCATCTTCGGGCGCGTCGGACAACTGACGCAAGGCCTCTTCGAGCCGGATCCTGGGCGGCATCGCGACGCCGGCCTCACGCAGCCAGTAGCGCAATGCGTTCGCAGCACGAATTGCTCCGAGAGACGTCAGCGCCGCGACTTCGACACCATCGGCGGTGGTCACGGCGGCCAGGTCTTCGCGGGCCACTGCGTCGGCAAGCGCTGCGGCATCGCCGGCATTGCGGGCGGCACGGGCAAGAGACTGCCGATAGCCCGGATAGTGCATCTCGAGCTTCGGCATGACCTCGGCCCGCAACAAGTTTCGCGCGAAGGCCGTGTCGGCATTGGATTCATCCTCGATCCATCGCAACCCCTGCGCATGCGCGAAGGCCTCGATCTCGCTGCGCGGCACGTCGAGCAGCGGCCGGATCAGCAGCCCCGCGCCCAGCGATCGCGCCGCCGGCATGCCTGCCATGCCGTGCGGACCGGCACCGCGCAGCAGTTGCAACAACACCGTCTCGGCCTGGTCGTCGAGATTGTGGGCGAGCGCCACGCAGTCGGCCGCGAGCGCGTGGTACACGGAATAGCGTGCCAAGCGCGCCGCTGCCTCGATGCCCTTCCCTCCGTCCCGGGACACCGCTACCCGTTCCACCGTGAGCGGGATGCGGCGTTCGCGACAGAGTTCGCCGCAGAACGTCGCCCAGGCATCGGCGTTGCGGCTCAGCCCGTGGTGCACATGCACGGCCTGGAGCACGAGGCCCCGCGACGCGGCCAGTCCATGCATCAATTCCAGCAGCACCACCGAGTCGATGCCACCGCTCAGTCCGACCACGACCCGACGCCCTTGCAGCGGCAGCTCGGCGAGGTAACGATCCACGCGATCCCGCAGCGAACCGGCCTCCGTCATGCATGACCTCCGTGAGGAACGTGCGCCGCGGGCTGGCGCCCCGGAGTCCTCAGCGCGGCGTGACTTCCTTGAACTTGCCGTAGGACAGGAGCTTCTCGAAGCGCGTCTCGAGCAGTTCCTCGAGCGGCTTGGCCTGGACGTCCTTCAGGGCCTCGGAAAGTGCCTTGCGCATGGATTGCATGGTGGCACCGTGATCCCGATGCGCACCGCCGAGGGGCTCGGAAATCACCTTGTCGGTCAGGCCTAGCGTCTTCAGCCGGTTGGCCGTGATGCCCAGGGTCTCGGCCGCTTCGGGTGCCTTGTCCGCGCTCTTCCACAGAATCGAGGCACAACCTTCCGGCGAGATGACGGAGTAGATCGAGTACTGCAGCATCATCACCACGTCGCCTACCGCGATGGCCAGCGCGCCGCCGGAACCGCCCTCGCCGATGATGGTGCAGATGATCGGCACGCGCAGCTCGGCCATCACGAACAGATTGCGCCCGATGGCCTCCGACTGACCGCGTTCCTCCGCACCGACGCCGGGATAGGCGCCCGGCGTGTCGACGAAGGTGAACACCGGCACGCCGAACTTCTCCGCGAGCTTCATCAGGCGCAGCGACTTGCGATAGCCTTCCGGCTTGGGCATGCCGAAATTGCGATAGATCTTGTCCTTGGTGTCGCGCCCCTTCTGGTGCCCGATCACCATGCACGCTTGGCCACCGAAGCGCGCGAGCCCTGCCACGATCGACGGGTCCTCGGCGAAGCTGCGATCGCCGTGCAATTCCTCGAAATCGGTGAACAGGTTCTGTACGTAGTCGAGCGTGTACGGCCGCTGCGGATGGCGCGCCACCTGGGAGATCTGCCAGGACGAGAGCTTGCCGTAGATGTCCTTCGTGAGCGTGTTGCTCTTCTTCTGCAGGCGCGAGATCTCCTCCGAGATGTCCAGCGCGGAGTCGTCCTGCACGAAGCGCAGCTCTTCGATCTTCTGCTCGAGCTCCGCGATGGGCTGCTCGAAATCGAGAAAGGCGGTTTTCATGTCAAGGCCACCCCAAGGTGCTGACGCGCCCCTCCTGGGGGCAGCGAACGAAGTGAGCGCGGGGCTGTTTCATGGCGCCGGATTATAGCCGTGTCATTTGCCGTAGGTGGCGCTCAGGTAGTCGACGATGGCGCGGGCGTCGTCCTCCTTCACCGGAGCACCCATCACCTTGACCATCTTGTTGACGGAGGCCTCCCAGCCCTTGCGGTCGAGGAACGGCGAGTTCATCTGGATGTAATCGAGGCTGTGACAGGCCACGCAGTTCGCCTCCGCGAGGGCGCGACCGGCACCCTCCTTCAATTCGATCGAGTCCTCGCCGGCCACGGCAGCGCCCGAGACGGCAAGCAACAGGATGACGGCTGGTCGCATGGTCGTTCCTCAGCTGCAGACGATGGCGATCCGCTGCACCACGTTGTTGTGGTAGCCCGCAGGATTGAACACCAGATCGAAGGCCTGGCTCGCGCCGAGCCGATTGGTAGCCTTCGCCATCACTACGTGCTCGCCCGGTTCCGGAATGAACGCGAAGGTCCATTGCCGCCACGAGAAGCGACCATGGTCCTGCCCCAGTTCGGCGAGCTGCCAGAGCTTGCCGCCGTCGTGCGATACCTCGACGCGCGTCACGCCATAGCCGCCGTCCCAGGCGATCCCGCGCACGAACAACGGCGAACTGGCCTTGTACATCATGCCTTCGCGCAGGTTGGTGACCAGCGAGTTGACCACCATCTCGGTGATCGGCGTGTTCGCCTCCGTTTCCTGGGAGATGAAACGATCCACGATGGGGAATCTGCCCTTGGGAATGCGGTACGCGGGATTCATCCAGAACCCCTTGTACGGCTGCGACAGAACCTCTATCGAGGTGACGTGCTTGATCCAGTACGTGGCCGTCCAGCCCGGCACCACGATACGCGCTGGGAAACCGTTCCAGTGGGGCAGCAGCTCGCCGTTCATCTCCCACGCGATCAGCGTGTTCTCGTCGAGCGCCTTCCATACCGGGATGCTCTTCACGAAGTCCGGCGTCTTCTCGTTGACGCCACCATCCGCGCCATCGAACGCGACTTCGAGGGCACCCGCCTTCACCCCCGCCTTCGCCAGCACATCCTTCAGGCGCACGCCCTTCCACTTCGCGTTGCCCATGGCGCCGTGTCCCCACTGCACGCCCGGCACATGGGGATCGGACAGACCGCGGCGATTGCCGGAACACAGGCACACGGCCGCGATCTCGACCGGATCGAACTCCCGCTTGAGTTGCTCCAGCGTGAACTCGACCTTCTTTTCCGCTGCATCACCGCCGACGGTCAGACGCCATTGCGCCGCATCCACCTGTGGAATATTCGCCAGGTGATAGCGCACGAAGAACGCATCGTTCGCCGTGAAGGCTTCGCCGAAATAGCGCGTCGGCGTCTCGAAGTTCGGCGGCCGCCAACTGCGCTTGATGAGCGGCAGCTTGCCCGGCAGCGTGTCCAGGGTTGCGGATTCGAGCGCACCCGAAGGCAAGCCCGCAGGCCCGAGCGCCGGCGCACCAACGGCGAACCCGGACGACGCCGCAGCGCCGGCTCCGGCGATCGTGGAGGTCAGAAATCGTCTTCGATCGAATGACATGGATCGCCCCCGCACGGTGTGGACGTCAGAACACGTCAGAACAATACCCCGGCCTTGCCCCTCGGGTCACTCTCCGCGACCGCTTCGCCGGTGACTGCATCCACGAACACGGCCTGCATGTTGCCCCAGCGCCGCTTGCCTTCCTGCACCACGTGGCCCTTCGCCTTGAGGGCATCCACCCATTCCACGGAGAACTGCCCGGGTTCGTATTCGATGCGATCCGGCAGGTATTGATGGTGGTAGCGCGGCGTGCTCACCACCTTTGCCACATCGACCGGCCCTGCACCCAGATGCGAGAGGATGCCCAGCAACACCATGCTGATGATGCGCGAGCCACCCGGCGTGCCGAGTACCAGGACGCCACGCTTGTCTTCGACGAAACTCGGCGACATGGAAGACAGCGGCCGCTTGCCCGGCGCGATGAGATTGGCGCGGCTGCCGGAAAGTCCGTAGAGGTTCGACGCATCGGGCGCCAGGGCGAAGTCATTCATCGTATTGTTGAGCAATACGCCGCTCGCGCCAGCCACCGTCGCGGCACCGAACGGCCCGTTCACGCTCAGGGTGGCTGCCACGCGATTCCCGTCCGCATCGACGATGGAGAAATGCGTGGTGTTCTCGCCATCCTTGGCCGCCGGTGGTGCGGCGAGTTCCGCACTGGGCGTCGCGCGGGCCAGGTCGATACCTGCGGCACGCTGGTCTGCGTACTCCCGGCTGCGCAGCCGGATCTCGGGAACGGTGACGAAATCCGCATCCCCCATGTAGCGCGCACGGTCATGAAAACCGCGCCGCAATGCTTCGACGGCGAGGTGCGACCGATCCGCTTCGCTCGCTCCCGCGAGGTCGTAGCGCTCGAGGATCTGCAGGGACTGCGCGAGCACGAGGCCGCCGCTGGACGGCAGGGAGATGGTCGTGATGGTTGCGTCGTGATAGCGGAACTTCAGCGGATCACGTTCCATCAGGCGATAGCGCGCCAGGTCCTCCACGCTCCAGATTCCCCCGCCGGCCTGTACGGCGCGCACCATCTCCTCGGCCACCGGTCCGCGATAGAAGCCTTCGCCGCCGCGTTCCGCGATCGCCCGCAGCGTGGCGGCCAGCTGCGGTTGGCGCAGGATGTAACCCTTCTCCGGCGCCTTGCCGCCATCGAGGAAGATACGGGCGGCACTGGCATCCGCCTTCAGCACTGCCTCGCGCCATCCGGCTGCCGCCGCGTAGCGCGCATCCACCGGAAAGCCGTTCTCCGCGAGCGCGATCGCGGGCGCAAGGGTCTCGGCAAGCGGCAACCGGCCGTAGCGTGTGGCTATGTGGACCAGACCAGCGGGCGTGCCGGGAATGCCGGCCGCCTTCGCGCCGTCGAGCGACGCGCGCGCATCGGGCTCGCCCTTCTCGTTCAGATACATGTCCCTCGAAGCCGCGAACGGCGCCATCTCGCGCGCATCGACCACCACCTCGAACCGGTCCGACGCCCGATGGAGCAGGAAGAATCCGCCGCCACCCAGTCCGGAAGCGAACGGCTCCACCACTGCGAGCGTCGCGGCCACCGCCACCGCTGCATCGAAGGCACTGCCGCCTTTCGCGAGAATCTTCTCGCCGGCCTCGGTCGCGAGCGGATGTGCGGATGCGACGGCGTAACGCTCGGCCCAGGCGGTACCAGCCAGCAGTACCGAAAGCACCAGTACCAGCACGACGCGCAGGCCACCCGGGGTCGGAAGACGCAGACGGGGCACGATCACTCCTCTTGGCAACGGGAAGCCCGAAGGATAGCCGATGCTCTTCACGCGACCGCGGGCTTGCGCACGCGGAACCAGGCCGCGTACAGCGCCGGGAGGAACAGCAGCGTGAGGATCGTCGCCACGAGCAGGCCGCCCATGATCGCGACCGCCATCGGCCCCCAGAAGTTGGAGCGCGACAGCGGAATCATCGCGAGGATCGCCGCGGCCGCCGTGAGCATGATCGGACGCATGCGCCGGACGGTGGCGTCGATCACGGCATTCCAGGGCGGATGGCCGGCCTCGATGTCCTGCTCGATCTGGTCCACCAGGATGATCGAGTTGCGCATGATCATGCCGAACAGCGCGATGAAGCCCAGCATCGCCACGAACCCGAAGGGCACGCTGCCCACCAGCAGGAACAGGGTCACGCCGATAATGGCGAGCGGCGCCGTCAGCAGCACGAGGATGGTCTTCTGCATGCTCTGGAGGTGGATCATCAGCAGGGTCACGACCGTGATCAGCATGATCGGCACAACTGCATTGACTGACCCCTGGCCGCGCGCACTTTCTTCGATGGCCCCCCCCACCTCGATGCGGTAGCCGGGCGCCAGCTTCGCGCGGATGGGCTCCAGTTTCGGCTCGATCAGGTTCGAAACCACCGGTGCCTGGATCTTCCCCTTGACGTCGCCCTGGACGGTGATGGTCGGCACGCGGTTGCGCCGCCAGATGACGCCGTCTTCCTGGGCGTAGCTCACCGTCGCGACCTGCGACAGCGGAATCCAGCGCCCGCTCTGCGTCGGGATGTTGACGTCGCCCAGGTCCGCGAGGCTCATGCGCTCCGGTCGCTCGGCACGGGCGAGCACTTCGATCAGCTTGTCCCGTTCACGGAACTCGGTGATGGAATAGCCCGTGAGGATGGAGTTCAGGACGTTGGACAGGTCCGAGGACGTGACGCCTACCAGGCGCGCCTTGTTCTGGTCGATGTCCAGTTTCACCACCTTGCTCTTTTCGTTCCAGTCCAGGTGCACCAGCCGCATGTGCTCGTTCGCGCGCATGACGTCGGCCACGTCGTTGGCGATGCGCCGGATCTCGTCGTAGTCGGGACCGCTCACGCGGAAGGCCACGGGATAAGCCACCGGCGGACCGTTCTGGAGCACCGCTACGCGACCGCGGACCAGCGTGAATTGCGTCGTGATGACGTCCTCGAGACGCCGCTGCAACGCGTCGCGCGCCTTGTTGCTCTTCGCCGTCACGACGAACTCAGCCAGGTTCTGATTGAGCAACTGCTGATCGAGCGGCAGGTAGAACCGCGGACCACCGGTGCCGACGTAGGTGACGAAACTCTCCACGTCGGAATCTGCCGCGAGGATCTTCTCGAACCGCTTCGCCTGCGCATCGGAGGCCGTGATCGACGACCCGTTGGGCAGCCAGAGATCCACCACCAGTTCCGGACGGTTTGCGGAGGGAAAGAACTGCTGCTGCACCAGGGTGAAACCTGCGACGGCCAGCACGAACACGAGGCCGGTGATCACGATCACCGTCTTGCGGTACGTCACGCACCAGGTGACCAACGCGCGGAAGCGCCGGTAGAACGGCCGATCGTAGACGTCCTCGCCGTGCACGCCATGGGCTTTCGGTGGCGGCGGCGCACGCCGCAGCACCTTGCGCACGATGCGCGATAGCAATCCTTCCTGGTGGCCGTTCCTGGAGAAGTCCGGCAACAGATGAAAGCCCAGATACGGCGTGAAGACCACCGCGACGACCCATGAGACCAGCAGCGAGATGGTCACCACCGCGAAGATCGAGAACGTGTATTCGCCCGCCGCGGACTTGGCGAGTCCCACGGGCAGGAATCCTGCTGCCGTCACCAGCGTGCCGGTCAGCATCGACGGCGCCGTGGAGGTATAGGCGTAGCTGCCGGCCTTGAAGCGGTCCCAGCCCTGCTCCATCTTGATCGCCATCATCTCGGTCGAAATGATGGCGTCGTCCACGAGCAGCCCGAGGCCGATGATGAGTGCGCCGAGCGAGATTCGCTGCAGGTCGATGCCGAAGATGAGCATGAACAGGAACGTGGTCGCCAGCACCAGGGGGATCGACAACGCGACCACCACGCCCGTACGGAAACCCAGGCTGATGAAGCTCACGGCCAGCACGATGATCACCGCCTCCGCCAGCGTTCGCATGAACTCGCTGATGGAGCGCGCGACCACCTTCGGCTGGTCGGCAACGCCGTGCACCTCGATGCCGACGGGCAGCTCCGCCTTGAGTTGCGCCATGCGTGCGTCGAGACGATGCCCCAACGTGATGATGTCGCCGCCCTTGCGCATGGACACCGCGAGCCCCATGGCCGGCGTGCCTTCGTAGCGGAACAGGACATCGGGTGGATCGACGTAGCCCCGATAGATCCGCGCGATGTCGCCGAGGCGGAACAGCTTGCCGTTGGCCTGGATACCGATCTCGCGAATGCTCTCCACCGACTTGAAGTCGCCGGACACGCGCGTGAACACCTTGTCGGTACTGGTCTCGAAGCTCCCGCCCGCCACCATCTCGTTCTGGGTCCTCAGCACGGAGAAGATGGTGAGCGGCGCGATCCCGAGGGTGGCAAGCTTCTTGTGCGACATCTCGATCCAGACCTTCTCCACCTGTTCGCCCAGCACGTCCACCTTGGCCACGTCCGGCACCAGCAGCAACTGGCGGCGGACGTTCTCCACGTGGTCGCGCAACTCCGCGAACGAATAGCCGTCGGTGGTGAATGCGTAGATGGTGCCGAAGGTGTCGCCGAACTCGTCGTTGAAGAACGGCCCGCGCACGCCGGCCGGCAGGGTCGCGCGGATGTCCGACACCTTCTTGCGTACCTGGTACCACGCGTTCGGCACGTCCTTGGGCGGCGTGTAGTCCTTGAGCGTGACCATGATCAGCGACTCGCCGGGTTTCGAGTAGCTGCGCGTGAAGTCGAACCAGGGGACCTCCTGCAGCTTCTTCTCCAGACGCTCGGTCACCTCCTGCTCCACCTCCTTCGCCGTAGCACCCGGCCACAGTGTCCGAACCACCATGACCTTGAAGGTGAAGTCCGGATCCTCGCTCTGCCCGAGCTTGAGGTAGGCGACCAGGCCGGCCACCGACAGCGCGACGATGAAATAGAGCACCAGCGGCTGGTGCTTCAGCGCCCATTCGGAAACATTGAACCGAGTCGAAATCATTGGGCGGCGGTCTCCGCCACGATCCGCACCTTCTCGTTCGCGAACAGCTTGTGCACCCCGGCGCGCACCACGATCTCGCCGCCCGCGAGCCCTTCGGTGATCGTCACGCCGTCGTCACCGAACCGCCCCACCTTGACCGGACGCAGGCTCACCTGGGCGGTCTTCGGGTCGACCACCCAGACCGCAGCGTCGCCGCCCAACTGGTAAAGAGCGGTGGACGGCAACCTCACCACCGATCCATGACCGTTGCTCTTGAAGTACACGTTCGCGGTCATGCCGAGTTGCACGTCGGCGTCCGGGTTCAGGATCGTCACCTTGGTGGTGTACGTCCGCGTCACCGGATCGGCGCTCGGGGCGATCTCGCGCACGCGTCCGTCGAGGAGCTTGTCGGGCTCCGCCCAGAAGCCGATGTGGACCTGCTTCGCATTGCGAATCTCGGCGAGGCGATTCTCCGGAACGTTGACCGCCACCTCGCGTTCGCCCCGGCGAGCGACTCGCATCACCATCTGTCCCGCCGCGACCACCTGCCCGACCTCCGCGCCGATGGCGGTGACCACGCCGTCGTGGTCGGCACGGAGCTGCGTATAGGCCGACTGGTTCTCGTACGTCCCGAGCTGCGCCCTGGCCTGGGCGAGCTGCGCCTCGGCCACACGGGCGGCGTTCGCCCGGCGTTCGATGTCGGCGGTGCTGACGAAGCCCTGTTTCGAGAGCTCGGTAAACCTCGCGAAATCCGAACGGATCTGCTCGTAGTTCGCCTCTGCCGCAGCGAGCTGCTGGCGGGCGGCCTCGATGCCGAGCTGCTGGTCGCCCGGGTCCAGCCTCGCCAGGGCCTGGCCCGCCTTCACCGTGTCACCCACTTCCACCAGCCGCGCCGTCACTTTGCCAGCCACCCGGAACCCCAGCTGGGTCTCGTAACGCGCCCTGACTTCACCGGTGTAGCTCGTTCCCAGTTCACCGCTCGACGTCTCGGCCTTGACGACGTTCACGGCCCGAGGCTCGTCCGGTTTCTTTTCCTCCTTGGTACACCCGCTCGTCCCGAGCAACATCGCCAATGCGAGAACGAGCGCGGGACCGCCGCATGCAGATGTCGGTGTCTTCATGGCATGCCTTGTCAGCGAACGATTGGAATGATCACGGTGATTCGGGTCTGGTTTCGAGTGGACGGGCGGATCCGCGACTCGCGACCCGAAGGACCCAGGCGCCGAGATCGTCGAGGTAGGTGAACACAACCGGAACGATGAGCAGCGTCAGCATCGTCGAGGCGATGACGCCGCCGATCACCGCGTGCGCCATGGGCGCGCGCTGCTCGGAGCCCTCGCCAAGGCCCAGAGCGAGCGGCAGCATGCCGAAGACCATCGCGGCGGTGGTCATCAGGATCGGACGCAGCCGGATGCGGGCCGCGGACAGGATGGCGTTCGTCCGGTCGACACCACTCGCTCGCTGCTGGTTGACGAAGTCCACCAGCAGGATGGCGTTCTTGGTGACCAGCCCCATCAACATGATGAAGCCGATGATCGAGAAGATGTTGAGCGTGCTGCGCCAGAGCAGCAGTGCCAGAAGCACGCCGATCAGCGACAGCGGCAGCGACACCATGATCGCGATCGGCTGCACGAAGCTGCGGAACTGCGAGGCGAGGATGAGATAGATGAACACGATCGCGAGCAGCAGTGCGGACGCAGCGTAGCCGAGTGTTTCCTGGATGTCCTTGGTGGACCCGCCGATCACGAAACGGTAGCCCGGCGACAGCGGGATCTCGGCGATCTTCTGCTTCAGCTCGCGACCTGCGTCGCCGGCCGGACGCCCATGGACGTTCGCACTCACCAGCACTTCGCGCGTCAGGTCGCGGCGATTGATCTGCGTTGCACCCACCGTCGGCACGAACTCGGCGACCTGTCTCAACGCCACCATCTTCGGCGCCCCGTCGGTCCCGAGTTGCTGGCTCGCGACGTAAAGTCGATCCAGGTCCGCGGTGCTGCGTCGTTCGTCCTGGGGCAGCCGCACGCGAACATCGTAGTTCTCGTCGTCCGGTCCCTTCCAGGTGCTGATCGCCTCACCCGCCAGCAACGGTCGCAGCGCGTTGCCCACCTGCGCAACGCCCACGCCCAGATCGCTGGCGATGTCGCGATTCAGGCGTATCTCGATCGTCGGCTTGGCGGCCTTGAGCGACGTATCGATGTCCACCGGGCCCTTCATGGTGCGCAGCCGGCTCATCACTTCTCCGGAAAGGCGCTCCAGCACCGCGATGTCCGGGCCCTGGATGCTCACCTGGAGCGGCTTGCCGCTCGAGACGGAGGCGTACGGTCCCACGTAGGTCACCTCGATGCCGGCGATGCGACCGAGGCGTTCCCGCAGCGGATGGGCCAGTGCCTTCTGCGAACGCTCGCGTTGGCGCCGCTCCTTGAGCCGCACGAACACCGTCGAATAGTTCTTGCCCTGTACAACGCCGGTGTTGACGGTCGCATACGTATAGGCCACTTCCGGGAACTCGCGCAGCGCGGCCTCCGCCTGCTTCACCTTCGCCTCGGTGAACTCCAGGGAGGAACCCGGCGCCGTATTCACGTACACGAGGATCTCGTTGAGATCGGCCTCGGGCACGAACTCCGAACCGATGAAGGGTGTGAGCAGGAAACTGCCGAAGAAGCTCGCGGCCGCGAGGGCCAGCACGGTCTTGCGGCGCCGGAGCGACCATGCCACCAGCCGCTCATAGAAGACGCTCACGCGCTCGAACAGGTGTCCTGCTCCGCGGAGGAAGCGCGCGATCGGGCCGCTCCCGCGCGGGCCGTCGGCGTCCGGATCGGACCAGACGCTGGAGAGCATCGGGTCGAGCGTGAAACTCACCAGCATCGACAGCAGGACGGCGGCAGCCACGGTCATGCCGAACGAGTAGAAGAAGCGGCCGATGATCCCGCCCATGAACGCCACCGGAATGAAAACGGCGCAGATGGTGAAGGTGGTGGCCATCACGGCCAGGCCGATCTCGGCCGTGCCGTCGAGCGCGGCCTGCCTGTGACTCTTGCCCATGTTCAGGTGCCGCACGATGTTCTCGCGCACCACGATGGCGTCGTCGATCAGCAGCCCGACGCACAGCGACATCGCCATGAGCGTCATGATGTTGAGCGTATAGCCCAGCACCTGCATCGCGGTGAAGGTGCCGATGAGCGCAATCGGCAGGGTGAGACCGGTGATCACGGTGCTGCGCCAGGAGCGCAGGAACACCCAGACGATCAGGATCGTGAGCGCAGCGCCCTCCAGAATCGAGCGGCGCACGTTGTTCACCGAATTGCGGATGCCGAGCGACGTATCGCGCACGATGGTGAGCTTCACGTCGGGCGGCAGCGCGCTCTTCAATTCCGCGACGACGCGGCGCGCGTTGTCGACGACCTGGATCGTATTCGAGTCCTGTGCCTTCACGACGTCGATCGCCAGCCCGCGCGCGCCGTCCACCATGGCCGAATTGTCCTGTTCCTGCTGGCCGTCGACCACGTTCGCCACCTGCCAGAGATACACCGGTGCGGTACCGCGCCGCGCGACGATGATGTCGCGGAACTGCTGCACCGTGGCGATCCGGCCCTGGACCTTCACCAGCCGCTCCGACTCGCGCGTCGTGAGGGCACCGGCAGGCAGTTCCTGATTCTCCTGCCGGATGGCCTGGATCACCTGGTCCACGCCGACGCCGAGCGATTCGAGCTCGGTCGGCTTCAAGCGGATCTGCACCTCGCGCCGCACGCCACCCACCAGCGTGACCTTGCCGACGCCACGCGCGCTCTCGATGCGCTTCATGACCACCTGGTCGGCAAGGGTCGTGAGTTCGCGCAGCCCGCGTTTGTCGGAACTGACCGCCACGGCCATCACCGGCTGGTCGTCCGGATTGAAACGGGAGATTACGGGCTCGTCGATCTCCTTGCGGAAGGCCGCCTTCGCGCCGGCCACCTTCTCGCGCACGTTCTGCGCCGCGATCGCCGGGTCGGTGAGCAGGTCGAACTCGGCGATCACGACGGATTGGCCTTCGTAGGAGCGCGAGGTCAGCGTCTTGAGGCCGCTGATGGTGTTGACGGCCTCCTCGATGCGTCGGGTGATATCCGTTTCCACCACTTCGGGCGCGGCCCCCGAATACGTCGTGGTCACCACGACCACGGGAAAGTCGATGTTCGGAAACTGGTCCACGGACAACCGCTGGTACGAGAACAGCCCCAGCACCAGCACGCCCGCCATGAGCATCGTGGCGAACACGGGATTGGAGATGCTGACCCTCGTGATCCACATGGTGTTGTCGCCCCGCCCTCAGCCCTTCGGTTTCGCCGCGGCTTCGCGCACGCGATCGCCGGGACGCACGTTGCCGAGATTCGCGTTGAGCACGCGCATGCCGGGTTCCAGGCCACTCACGATCTGCACCACGCCACGCCCGGTATCGCGCAAGCCGATGCTCACCGACTGCCGGATGACTGCATCGCCGTCCAGCCGATAGACCACCGGCTCGCCACGTTCCTCGCGCAGGGCAGAAAGTGCCATCAAGGTGGTCTGCACCTCGCTCGCCAGGCGCAACGAACCCTTGGCGAACATGCCGCCGCGCAGTTCCCGTCCGGGATTGGGCAACACCACGTACACCTTCACCGCGCGTGAGCGCTCGTCGGCACTGGGGTTGATGCGCTCGATGCGACCCTGGAACGGCTTGCCCGCGATGCCTTCGATGGAGAATTCGACCGGCTGGCCCGGCTTCACGAAGGCGATGTCGGAGCTGGGCACCTCGGCTTCCAGTTCCATTCGGGTCACGTCGACGATCGAGAGGAGCTTCGAATCCACCGGCAGCTTCTCGCCCGGCTGCGCGAATCGCTCCGCGACCACACCGTCCATCGGCGCGCGGACCACCGCATCGGCCAACGCCCTCTGCACCAGGTCGAGCTGCGCCTGCGCCGAGGCGAGGGTGGCCTCGCCCACCTGCACCGTGTTGGCCACGTTGTCGGCGGCGTTCTGCGAGATGAAACCCTTCGAGAGCAGATCGGCGTTCATCGACCAGGTCTTCCGGGCCAGATCGAGCTGCGCGCGCGTCGCTTCGACGTTCGCGCGCTTCTCGGCCACGCGCGCCCTCAATTCAACCTCGTCGAAGCGCGCGACGACCTGACCCTTGCGGACGGATTCGCCTTCGCGCATCGGCAATTCGCGCAACTCGCCCGCCACCTTCGACTTGAGCAGCGTCTGATTCAGGGGACGCAAGGTCCCGGACAGCGGCACGATCGTCTCGAGCGGCCCGCTCGTCACCGTTGCGATATCCACCGCGGCGAGTTCCATCACGCGCGCCGCAGCGGGTGTCGCTGCGGCGGTGGCGTCACCGTTCCCGCGGTCGCGAGTCACCCAGAGCAGCCCGCCGGCGACGACCAGCACCACTGCGGCGAGTATCGCAGCCCTCAGGCCCCAGCGCGGCTTGTCACGTCCGAACGCGGGCTTCATGCGGCCACCTCGCCCACCGGGTCCCGACGCAACCCGTTCAGCAGCACATCCACGTGCAGCTTCAGGTAGCTGTCGGGTTCGAGCCGCGCGGTATCGCAGAACTCGAAGGAATAGCGCCAGATGGCCATCAGCATGACCGGGGCGAGCATCAGCCGGACGATCTGATCCACCGGCAGATCGCGGAACTCGCCCGTGTCGATGCCCAGGTGCACGGCGCGCGCCACCAGCTTGCGGCCGCGGCTCACGATCTCGTCGAAGTAGTAGCGCGTCACGTCCGGAAAATTCCCCGATTCCGCAATCATGAGTTTCGGGATCCCGCCGAGGTTGGTGGCGCCCACCGTCTCCCACCATTCGCGCAGCAGGTTGCGGATCAGTTCCTCGGCGCTGCCCGTGTGGGCATCCACCATCCGCTCGCCGTGCTCGTAAACCGGGACCAGGCCCTCGCGGATCACGGCCTTGAACAGCTCTTCCTTGCTCGAATAATAGAGATACAGGGTGCCCTTGCTGACACCGGCGCGACTGGCGACGTCATCCAGGCGCGTTCCCGCGTAGCCACGCTCCACGAACAGGTCGAGCGCGGCCGCGAGCAGTTCCGCGGGCCTCGCGTCCTTGCGGCGCGTCCAGCGTGCTTCGACCTTGGCCCCTTCCGCCCGGGAACTTTCCTTCTTCGACCGCTTGACTATCATCTCGGAAATCACAAATAACTGACCAGTCAGTAATGTAAGCGCCGCCGCTTGCCCCCGTCAACGGAAATCCGGTGATTTGCCCACCGGACTTGCCGCTCCGGCGGTTCGGGACTACGGTTTTAGCGGGATTCAAGGAGATTTGCATGTACAGCCTTGCCGTTCGACCTGCCGCGATGGCCGGCGCCTTCTACCCGGGCGAACGCGGGGAACTGCGCGCTGACGTACGCCGGATGCTTGCGTTGGCCGGTTCCCGTGTGCCCGCCGCCGCACCACGCCCGAAGGCGTTGATCGTGCCTCACGCGGGTTACGTGTATTCAGGCGATATCGCTGCCTCGGCCTACGTCCGCCTCGCGCCGCTTCGGGGCACCGTCCGCCGCGTCGTGCTGCTCGGCCCCTGTCATCGCGTCGCCATCCGTGGCCTGGCACTTCCGGAATCGGAACGCTTCGCAACGCCGCTCGGCGAAATAGCCGTCGATGCGGCCGCGGTCCGCGACCTGCAGGCCCTGCCTCAGATTGTCGCCAGCGCTGCAGCCCATGCGCAGGAGCATTCGCTGGAAGTACATCTCCCGTTTCTCCAGGAAACGCTCGGCGAATTCTCGCTGGTCCCGCTCGCGGTGGGAGATGCGACGCCCGAGGAGGTTGCCGAAGTGCTCGACCGCCTCTGGGGTGGTGACGAGACGCTGGTCGTGATCAGCTCCGACCTGTCGCACTACCTGCCCTACCACACCGCGCAGCTGACCGATCGCCAGACCGTCAGGGACATGCTGGCACTCGATGCCCGCATCGACCACGAACATGCGTGCGGCGCGACGCCGGTCAACGGCTTGCTGCTGCTCGCTCGCCGGAAAGGGCTAGCGCCGGAACTCCTCGACCTGCGCAATTCGGGCGACACCGCCGGGGACAAGTCGCGCGTCGTCGGCTACGCCTCTCTCGCGTTCTCGGCCAGCGATTCACCGTCGCGTGTCGTGCCCGACACTGCTGACAAAGGCGAGGTGCTGCTGCCTCTCGCCCGCGCCACGATCGCACGCCAGCTCGGCCTGCAGCTGTCCGCCCGCGAGGACGCAGCCTTCCTGCGCGAGGCCGGAGCGAGTTTCGTCACGCTCAAGCGCGACGGACAGTTGCGCGGCTGCATCGGCAGCCTCGAAGCCCGGCGGCCACTGCTCGACGACGTCAAGCACAACGCCCGCGCAGCGGCCTTCCTCGATCCGAGGTTTCGGCCGCTTTCCCTGCGCGAGTTCGACGGCATCCACGTCGAAGTGTCGCTGCTGTCGGCTGCGACCCCGCTCGAGTTTCGCGACGAGGAGGACCTGCTCGCGCGACTGAGGCCCGGGATCGACGGGCTCATCCTCGAACACGGACAACACGGCGGCACGTTCCTGCCCCAGGTCTGGGAATCGCTCCCCACGCCCGCCGAGTTCTTCATGCATCTCAAGAACAAGGCGGGGCTACCCATGGATTTCTGGTCCGCCGATATCCGCGTTTCGCGCTACACGGTCGAGAAGTGGAGTGAACCGTGACTCAGGATTCAGCCTATCCAGCGCGCTGGTGGCACGCGCTCGACGACAGCCGCATCCAGTGCGACCTCTGCCCCCGTGATTGCAAGTTGCACGAAGGTCAGCGCGGCGCCTGCTTCGTGCGCCAGCGCGTCGGTGACGCAATGGTGCTCACCACCTACGGTCGCTCGTCCGGATTCTGCGTCGACCCGATCGAGAAGAAGCCGCTCAATCACTTCTACCCGGGCTCGGCCGTGTTCTCCTTCGGCACCGCGGGCTGCAATCTCGCCTGCAAGTTCTGCCAGAACTGGGACATCTCCAAGTCCCGCGACATGGATCGCCTGATGGACCGGGCGAGTCCCGAACAGATTGCGGGCGCAGCGCTGCAAACCGGTTCGAAGAGCGTCGCCTTCACCTACAACGACCCGGTGATCTTCGCCGAGTACGCGATGGACGTGGCCGACGCGTGCCACGGGCGCGGACTCAAGACCGTGGCGGTGACCGCGGGCTACATGCATGACGCGCCGCGCCGCGAGTTCTACACCAAGATGGATGCGGCGAACGTCGACCTGAAGGGCTTCACTGACGAGTTCTACGTGAAGCTGACCGGCTCCCGCCTGCAGCCCGTGCTCGACACGCTGAAGTACCTGGTGCATGAGACCGACGTCTGGGTCGAGATCACCACGCTGCTGATCCCGACGAAGAACGATTCCGACGACGAACTGCAGGCGCTCTCGACGTGGGTCGCAAGCGAACTGGGACCGCACGTGCCACTGCACTTCACGGCGTTCCATCCCGACTACAAGATGAACGACCTGCCGCCCACGCCTGCCGCGACGCTGACACGTGCACGCGAGATCGCCTTGTCCGAGGGCTTGCGCTATGTCTACACCGGCAACGTACACGATACGGCTGGCGGCACCACGCGCTGCCACGGTTGTGGCGCCAGCCTCATCGCCCGCGACTGGCATCGCATCGAGTTCCACCGCGTAACGCCGGAGGGCACCTGCCCGCGTTGCTCGACGCCGGTTGCGGGACGATTCGGTGAGTTTCGCGGGCAGTTCGGTCGGCAGCGGGTGCCCATCCGGCTGGCCACTCCATGAGAACAGCGCCGATTGATGTTTGATGTTTGATGCGTTAGCATCTTTTACATGCGTACCACCCTCGACATTGAAGACGACGTCCTCAGCGCGGCCAAGGATCGGGCCCGACGGGAGAAAAAGACCATCGGCCTCGTGATTTCCGAACTGGCGCGCCGTGCATTGACCGAGATGCCTGCGGCACACGACCTTCGGGCACCCACTGCGATCTATGGCGTGCGTCCGTTTGAGAAGCGTGGCGGCGTCGTCACCAATGAACTCGTCGATCGCCTGCGCGACGAAGACGCCTACTGATCACCAGGATCGATGCGCGCCTTGCTGGACGTCAATGTCCTGATCGCGCTGCTGGACTCCGACCACTCGCTCAACACGCGCGCGACCGACTGGTTTCGTGAGACCGCGCCCGATGGTTGGGCCTCGTGCCCGATCACCCAGAATGGATGCGTACGAATCATGTCGCACCCCGGGTACCCGAACGCGGTTCCGATCAGCGCCATTGCGGGTCGGCTTGCCGACGCCGTACGCGGCGAATTCCACGAATTCTGGCCCGACGATGTCAGCATCCTCGACTCGGCGGTGTTCGACACCTCAAGGATCCACGGCCCACGCCAGCTGACGGACGTATATCTGCTGGCGTTGGCGGTAAGGCGTGGAGGAACCTTCGTTACTTTCGACGCCGGCGTTTCCCTTGGAGCTATCGCCGGTGCCAGGACGCGGCATCTGACGGTGCTGTAAGACATTCGCGGGTCCCGCACCACCGATTGCGGTCACTCGAGCGCCACCACCACCTCCACATCCTCCACCTGCGGAAAGCTCGCGTAGAACTGTCCCAGGGCCGAGAAATCCCGTGGCGTCTCGAGGCACACGACCTCGTCGCAGTACTTCTTCACCTTCTCGATCGTCTCGGGTGGCGCCACCGGAACGGCACAGATCAGTTTCGACGGCCGCTTCGCGGACAGGGCGTGCAGGGCCGCGATCATCGTCGAACCGGTGGCAAGTCCGTCATCGACGACGATGACGGTGCGTCCGGCCGGTTCGCGCGCGGACCGCAGCGCGGTGTACGCATTTCGGCGTTCGCGCATCACCGCCAGTTGCGCCTGCTTTTCGCGTTCGAGATAGTCGGGCGACGGCTGCACCCAGGCCGACTCGGAGGTCAGGAACGACCAGCCCGATTCGTCGACGGCACCGATCGCGTATTCGGGATTACCGGGGGCGCGCAGTTTCCGGACGAGAACCACATCCAGCTCTCCGTCCAGCACATCGGCGATCCGACGGGCCATGGGCACTGCCCCTCTCGGGATGCCCAGCACCAGCGGACGTGTGCCCTTGTAGACTGACAGCGCAGCCGCGAGCCGTGTGGCTGCGTCTGCCCGATCGGCAAACATGGAGAGCCCGCCTAGACGACGGGCACGGCCTCCGGCCGGAACATGGTGGCCTTGCCCGCGGCGAAGCGCTCCGCCGACAGTACCGTATTGGCCAGAAGCATCGTGATGGTCATCGGTCCGACACCGCCCGGCACCGGCGTGATGAGGCCGGCGACTTCTTTCGCGCTCTCGAAATCCACGTCGCCGCAGAGCTTGCCGTCGGGCAGGCGATTGATCCCCACGTCGATCACCACCGCACCCGGCTTGATCATGGCGCCGGTCACCATCTTCGGCTTGCCGGTCGCGACGACGAGCACGTCTGCTCGCTTCGTGTGGAACGCGAGATCGCGGGTCTTCGAGGTGCAGATGGTCACCGTCGCATCGCGGGCGAGCAGCATCAGCGCCTGCGGCTTGCCGACGATGTTGCTGCGCCCCACCACCACGGCCTCCGCACCTTGCAGCGGCACCTTGTGGTGCTCCAGCATCACCATCACCCCGTGAGGAGTACAAGGCCAGAACCCGGGCAGACCCGTGGCCAAGGCACCCGCATTCTCGACGTGGAATCCGTCCACGTCCTTCGACGGCGAGATCGCTTCCAGCACCCGCTCCGCATCGAAGTGCTTCGGGAGCGGCAACTGCACCAGGATGCCGTGGATGCGCGGATCGGAATTGAGCGCATGGACCTTGGCGAGCACCACGGCCTGGGACACGTTCTCCGGATACTCGATCAGCTCCGAATGCAGGCCCATCTCGCCGCAGGCCTTCACCTTGTTGCGTACGTAGACCTTCGACGCCGGATTCTCGCCCACGATGACGACGGCGAGGCCCGGCGTCACGCCCCTCGCCGTCAGGGCATCGGCACGGATGCGCCAGGATTCACGGGTTGCCTTCGAAATGGCGACGCCATCGATGAGGGTTGCAGTCATGGAACCTGGGCTTATGGAGCGGCCGCCGCCTCGACCTTCTCGATCTCGGCGAGCGTGGAGAAGAACACCGGGCCGTGACCCATGTCCGCTTCGCGCTGGCTGACCAGCGCATTGACGTTGAGGCCGTTCACCTGCTTCGAGCCCTGCAGCTGTTTCGGTGCACCGAGGACGCCGGGCAGCATGCCGGGCACCACCAGCACGTGGCCGAAGACTTCGCCGCGGTCGTTGTACAGGCGGCACAGGTCGCCGCTCGTGATCCCGCGCGCGGCCGCATCGGCCTCCGACACCTCGAAGGTCTGGCGCGACATCATCTCCTGCAGGCGTGGCACGTGCTGGAAGCTCGCGCCGATGAAGTAGTGCGTCGCGGAACTGATCACCTGCAGCGGATAGCGCTTCGTCGCCTCGGGATTCGCCATCCCCTCGATGGGCGGCACGTACGCGGGCAGCGGATCCAGGCCGATTTTCGCCAATCCGTCGCTGTGGATCTCGATCTTGCCGGAGGGCGTGGGCCAGCGACCGCTGTTGAGGCCCGGCCGCCGCGGCGAATCCACGGCTGCGCGCGCCCACCCCGTTTCCATGAGTCCGTCGAAGGTCACGCCCTCGAACAGGGGGTTGAACGCCGGATCGATGAGTTCGCGAATCATGTCCTCGTCGGTCTGCGAGAAGCACGGATCGTCGTAGCCCATCTTCACGGCGAGCCGACGGAACAGTTCGCTGTTGTCGACGCTCTCGCCCACCTTGTCGATGGCCGGCCGCGACAACGCGTAGACGAAGTGCCCGTAGCCACCCACCAGGTCCATGTGTTCCAGCGTGGTGTCGGCCGGCAGCACGATGTCTGCGTAGTCGCAGGTGTCGGTGAAGAAGGTATCGTGGACCACCGTGAACAGATCGTCGCGCATCAGCCCGCGCCGCACCGAAGCCGTGTCCGGCGCGCAGTTCGCGGGTTCGGCGTTCCAGACCACCAGCGCCTTGATGGGGGGCGACAGAGTCTGGTCGTTGAGCGCTTCGCCGATGCGGATCATGTTGATCATCCGCGGCGTACGCCCCGCGAGCAGATCGGTGCGCTGGAGCTTGCGCATGTCCACGTTGCGCAGTTCCTTGCCGGTGCCCAGACACGCTCCGCCCTTTTCGAGCATCGCGCCGGTCAGCGTCGGCAGCAGCAGGATTGCCCGCACCGTCATGCCGCCGTTGTCCTGGCGCTGGATGCCGTAGTTCAGCCGGATGAAGGATTTCCGGGTGCTGCCGTAGAGCTTCGCCAGCCGCTCGATGTCCTCGACCGCCAGCCCCGTGATTTCCGCCACGCGCTCTGGCGTGTACTCGGGCAAACGATCGCGCAACAGTTCTTCCCACCCGATCGTTTGCGCACGCAGGAAGGCTTCGTCATGCAGGCCATCGCGCACGATCACGTGCATCATGCCGAGCGCGAGCGCGCCGTCCGTACCCGGCTTCGGCTGCAGGTGCCAGTCGGCGAACGCAGTGGTGCGCGTCACGCGCGGATCGATGGCGATGATTTTCGCGCCGCGCTCCCGCGCTTCGTTGATGAACGGCATGGCGTGCACGCCGGTGCTGACCAGGTTGGTGGCCCAGAGGATGACCACCTCCATGTCCGGGATGTCCTCGATGTTCGCCGAGTGGACGTTGCCCGTGGTGTACTGGCCGGCAACGCCACCGACCGTCGAACAGATGGTGCGGTCCAGCCGGGCAGCCCCCATCTGGTTGAAGAAGCGTTCACCCATGCCCGAGAAACCGAGCAGGCCGAGGGTCCCGGAGTAGGAATAGGGCTGCACCGCTTCGGCACCATGCTCCGTCACCACCTGCTTCAGGCGCGCCGCCACCTCGTCCAGCGCCTCGTCCCAGGTGATGCGCTCGAACCTGGCGCCCGGCCCCTTCGGACCCACGCGCCGTCGCGGGTACAGCACGCGATTGTCGTTGTAGACCAGGTCGAGGTAGCTATTGACCTTGTTGCAGAGGTAACCCCTGGTGATCGGATGGGACGGGTCACCCTCGACCTTGATCGCCCGGCCGGACTTCACGTCCACCGTCACCCGCATGCCGCAGGCGTCGGGGCAATCGTGCGGGCAGGCAGCGTTGACCACCTTGGTCTGGAGCTGGGTCTGGATGCGGGCAGCGGTTTCCATGGCACGGGTTCCTCGTGAGCGGCAGACCGCATTCTAAGCCGGCCGCGGGCGCGTATACACTGCCGGCCTTTGCAAGCCGGAGTCGCCATGAAATCGATCCTCGCCGCCGTGCTGACCGCCAGCGTCGCAGTCCTCTCGCCGGGCGCCGATGCGCGCCTGGTGCGGCTCGACATCGAGAAGCGCGAAATCGTCGCCGGCGGCCAGGATTTCGGCACGGTCGGTCCATACGAGAAACTGACCGGCACCGCCCACTTCGAGGCCGATCCGGCCGACGAGCGGAACGCCCGTGTGTTCGACCTCCGTAACGCGCCGCTCAACCGCACCGGCAAGGTCGAGTTCTCGGCGGACATGGTGATCCTGAAGCCCGTCGAGTTGGCAAAGGGCTCGCGAACACTGTTCTACGAGGTCAACAACCGCGGCCGCAAGATCGCCTTCGGCCGCCTGCACGACACCTCGTCGAAGGCGAACATGAACGATCCCATGTCGCCGGAGGACTTCGGCAACGGTTTCCTGATGAAGCGCGGCTACGTGGTCGCGTGGGTCGGCTGGGGCGCGGACATCGCACCGGGCGACCAGCGGCTGACGGTGAAATTCCCGGTGACGCTGGACCTAGAGGGCAAGCCCCTCACACAGCGCATCCTGACCGAATTCGGCGATCGCAACTTCAATGGCGGGATACCCACCACTCTGCCACTGTCGGGCGGCACGGCATTCAAGAGCTACGCCGCCGTCGACACCGACAAGGCGAAGGCCGAGGCAGAACTGTGGGTGGTCGCCTCCGATTCCCCCCGGCCGAGCGGCCCGGAGATTCCCCGTGGCGAACGAGTCGCCGACGGCGACTGGGCGTTCGCGAAATGCGCCGACGGCTGGCCCGGTGAGCCGAGCGTCACGGACATCTGCCTGAAGGGCGGCTTCCGCAACGACCGCAACTATCACCTCATCTATCGCGCGACGGGCTCGCCGGTCATGGGTCTGGGCTATCTCACCACGCGCGATTTCGTCTCGTTCCTGAGGCACGCCAAGACCGACGACGCCGGCCAGCCGAATCCCGTGGCCGCCATCGAGACGACGCTATGCCAGGGCATCTCGTCGAGCGGCATGTACCTGCGAGACTTTCTCTACCAGGGCTTCAACGAGGACGAACAAGGCAAGCGCGTCTGCGATGGGGCGCACGTGCACGTGGCCGGCGTGCAGAAGCTCTACCTCAACTATCGCTTCGCGCAGCCCAATCCGTTCACCCAGCAGCATCGCGAACGCTACGTGCCCGACACGAACTTCCCCCACCAGTACGGCGTTCGCGGGAATCCCAAGACCCGCATACCGGACGGCATCCTGAAGCGGCCCTCCACCGATCCGAAGCTGTTCCACAGCGACACCTCGAACGAGTACTGGCAGTTCCGCGCCTCCCTCACGGGCACGACCGAAGGCGGCAGGGTCGATCTCACCGAGGTTCCGCGCGTCCGCCGTTACCTCCTCTCGAGCCTCCAGCACGGCAGCTTCAAGGGCGACGCGCCCCACTTCGGCCTCGGCAATCGGCAATGCGAGCAGCTCACCAACCCCGTGCATCCCGGCCCGCTGCTGCGCGCGCTCACCGTGGCTCTCGACGACTGGGTGCGCAAAGGCATCGCGCCACCCGCGACAAGAGTTCCGCGCATCGCCGACGGCACCCTCGTGGCACCCGAGGCACTCGCCTGGCCGAAGATTCCCAACGTGAAGTACACAGGTCTGTTCAACGGTTCTGCCGAACGCGATTTCGGTGCGAAGGTGGTAGGCAACGCCGGCATCGTCGACAAACCGTTTCCGGACATCGTCTATCCCCATCGCGTGCTGGTGCCGCAGATCGACGCCATCGGTCACGACATCGCAGGCATCCGGCACCCGTTCGTCGACGCGCCGACCGCGACGGTGCTGGGATGGAATACGCGCCGGCCGGAATTCGGCGGCGACGATCTCTGCGATCTGCTCGGTTCCATGATTCCATTGCCGAAGACGCGCGCGGCAGGCGATGCGGCCGGTGATCCGCGTCCGTCCCTGCAAGAGCTGTATGGCGATCGCGATGGCTACGTGAAGAAAGTGGAAGCAGCCGCACGCAAGCTCGAATCGGAGCGGTTCCTGTTGCCGGAAGACGTCGACATGGTTACTCGCGAGGCAGCGCAAAGCGACGCCTGGAAGTGACGCGCGCATCGCCCATGACGCTCCTTCCCCCGCGCAACAGCGTGGGGGAAGGTCGGGATGGGGGCCTTCTTGCGACAGCGGACCTGCCGCTTTCGCCCCCTCCCCAGCCCTCCCCCGACCAAGTCGGGGGAGGGAGGAAAGGCGCGTAGTCGTGGGGCCAACCACCACCGAACCCTTCGCGCTGTTCGAGGACAACCTCGACGCCGACGGGACCGGCACCCTCCTGGAAGGCCTGCGAGAGACGATCGCACCCGCGACACCCGAACAGTTGCCTGAAGCGCTCGCACGCATCGAGACACTTGCCGGCAACGGCGCCTGGATGGCCACGGCATTTCCCTATGCGCTTGGGTTCGCGCTCGAACCGCGCCTGTGGTCCTTCCTCGAACGCGTCGATGGGCCGTTGCTGCAAGCGTGGGTGTTCGATCAGGCAACTCACCTGGATCGCAACGGTGTCGACGAGTGGTTGCAGGCGCGGATCGAATCCCTACCGCGCGACGTCCGTGCCGCCGGCCTGGGCGGGCTCCAGTCATCCATGACGTTCGAGGCGTACCGCGCTCGAATCGATCGTGTCAGGCGCTACATCGAGGCCGGCGACATCTACCAGGCGAACCTCACTTTCCCTCTGGAAGGCACGGTCTACGGCGATCCCCTGGCCTTGTACGCACGTCTGCGCGCGACCCAGCCCGCGCGCTACGGGGGCATCGTGCGCCACGCCGACGGATGGATCCTCTCCCGCTCGCCCGAACTGTTCGTCGAGCGGCAAGGCGCACGGCTCACGACGAAACCCATGAAGGGAACGGCACCTCGTGCGGCCGCGCCCGAGTCGCTCTCGACCTCGGCGAAAGAGCGGGCCGAGAACGTCATGATCGTCGATCTGATCCGCAACGATCTCGGTCGCCTGGCGCCTCCCGGGGGCGTGAAGGTCCGTTCGCTGTTCGATCTCGAGCCCTATCCCACCGTCTGGCAGATGACCTCGACAGTCGAAGCGGAACCCGTCGATCGCTCGCTGGAGGAAATCCTGCGCGCACTGTTTCCCTGCGGCTCCGTGACAGGGACACCGAAGATCCGCGCGATGGAGATCATCGGTGAACTGGAGCCAGCCGAGCGCGGCCTCTATTGCGGGGCGCTCGGCTGGATCGCGCCCGGTGGCGATTTTCGCTGGAACGTGGCGATCCGCACGGTCACCATCGATCGCTCACGTTGCGCACGGCTGGGAGTAGGTAGTGGAGTCACGCACGATTCCACCGCTACAGGCGAATGGGCGGAATGCCTCGTGAAGGCCCGGTTCGCCACCTTGCCACCGGAGTTCGACCTGTTCGAAACGATGCTCGCCCGTGGCGGCGAAGTGCCGCTGCTCGACGCCCATCTGGCGCGATTGTCGAATTCGGCCCGGTGGTTCGGCTACGACATCGATCCCGCTGCGATTGCACGCGACGTCCGTGCGCGTGCCGCGTTGCTCGGTGCAGCGCCGCACCGGGTGCGTCTGAGCCTGAGTGCCGATGGCGTTCACCGTCTCGCATCCGCGCCGCTTCCGCCGCTGCCATCGAACCCGACCGTCATCCTGTCGCCGGAACGGATTCCCGGCAACGATCCGAAGTCCCGCCACAAGACCACTGCACGTACGCTCTACGACCGTGAACTCACACGCGCTATTTCGGTCGGACACTTCGACATTCTGTTTCTCAACGAGGCTGGCGAACTGACCGAAGGCGCGCGTACCAACGTGATCCTAGAACTGGATGGTGAGCTCGTCACGCCACCGCTCGACTCGGGCGTACTCGACGGCGTGGCGCGGCGTCAGCTGATTGCCGAAGGCCGCGTGCGCGAGCGACGATTGCACCTCCAGGACCTGCAACGCGCCTCGCGGATCTTCGTCAGCAATGCCCTTCGAGGGCTGTTCGAGGTGCGATTCGTCGCCGACGCGGCGACGACCTCGCAACACGCAGCCTCGATCGCTTCGGATCCGATGCCTTCTTGATCCGTCAGGGCGCGGGGTGCAGTCGGATATCCCCGTACCAGGCCGTCACCGCCGCCCCGGTGTTGTCGGTATCGGTGGCGATCGCGATTCCCGAGATGGCCGGTGGTTCCTCGCCGAAAGCCGCCCGGTAGTCATCGGCCACGTTGCGCCGGAACGAGACCCACTGCCCTGCCTTCGCACTACCCGACTCGACGACGACCATGCGCAAGCGGTCGGTGTAGGCGCTCCAGGCGGTCGTACCGATGGGCGCCTTCGTATCCCAGACGTAACACAGGCCCGCAGCTGGCACGGCTTCGCCGTAAAGCGTGCGTGCGAGGCGGATCTTGAGGCGCGTGGTGAACGGCAGTTTCGCGAGATCGAAGTCGAACAGCACGTAGAGGCGCGCCGCATAGTCGTCCCCTTCACGGGTTCCGATCTCGCCCTTCGCTGGAACGCCGCTCACTTTCCAGCGCCATTCGAGCATCGGCGTCGCCTTCGGATCGGCTCGCAGTACGTGGGAGAGTCCGGACATGGAGGACTGCGCTTCGGCCCGCAGTACCGTCGTGCCGTCGTCGTCGACCAGCAGGTAGCGTGTCTCGTGCTGTACCTTGGGCAACTTCGTCGCACGCCATGGCGGCGACGGCGCCACACCTGGAGCGCCATGGGAGAAAGCGGTGATCGACTGCGCGGAAACGTCGATCGTGGCGACGGCCGCGATCACCAGCAACACATCCACAACTGGCTTCACCGAAAACGCGCGGTGCCCGCCCGGCTGATCGCGCGTTTCGGCGCCTCCGGCTGGGCCGCGAGATCGTCCAGGATGGGGCACTCCGCCCTGTCGTCTCCGTGGCAGCTGTGCACGAGCATCTCGAGCGTTCGCTTCATCGACTGCATCTCCGCGATGCGCCGGTCCAGGTCTTCGACGTGTTCGAGCGCGATGCGCTTGACGTTGGCACTCGCGCGGCGGCGATTCTGCCAAAGGCCGAGCAGCAGCTTGATCTCCTGAATGCCGAAGCCGAGATCGCGCGCCCGCCGGACGAAGCGCAGCGTGTGCACCTCGTTGGGGCCGTACTGCCGGTAGCCGGAATAGGTCCGCGCCACCTTCGGCAACAGCCCCAGTACTTCGTAGTGCCGCAGCATCTTCGCCGATACACCGGACAGCGCCGCTGCCTCGCCGATGTTGTACGGACCCTGCAATGGCTGGCTGTCGTCCTTCATGTGCCCGCCGTTGCCGATGGCCGCCAGCGGCGCAACAACAGCGCGTTGGAAACCACGCTCACGCTGCTGAAGGCCATGGCAGCGCCGGCGATCACCGGGTCGAGCAGGCCGAACGCCGCGAGCGGGATCCCGACCACGTTGTAGACGAAGGCCCAGAACAGGTTCTGCCGGATCTTCGAATAGGTGCGCCGCGAGATCGAGATCGCATCGCTCACCAGGCGCGGATCGTTGCGCATGAGCGTAACGCCGGCCGCGTGCATCGCCGCATCCGTGCCGCTCGACATCGCGAAGCCCACGTCGGCCGCGGCGAGCGCCGGGGCATCGTTGATGCCGTCGCCGACCATCGCCACCCGCGTCCCGTCGCTTCGCAGCGCGGACACCACAGCCGCCTTGTCGCCGGGGAGAACTTCCGCGCGCACGTCGTCGATGCCGAGCTGCGACGCGATCGCCGCGGCGCTGCCCGCGTTGTCGCCCGTCACCATGACGGTGCGAATACCCTGGCTTCGCAGCGTCGCGATCGCCTCTCGCGCCGTGGCCTTGGCTTCGTCCCCGAACGCCATGAGGCCGAGCAACCTTGGGGACGGTCCGACCTCCGCGAGCCACGACACCGTGCGGCCTTGTGCCTGGAGTTGCGCGGCCCGTGCCTCGAGCGATGCCAGGTCGACACCCGCTTCGATCATCAGGCGAGGACTGCCGAGCCGCAGGTCGCGTCCGGCTAACGTCGCAGCCATGCCGCGTCCGGGCAATGCGCGCACATTCGACGCACCTTCCCACTGCACGCCTTCAGCACGCGCCGCTTCGAGAGCGGCTCGCGCCAGCGGATGCTCGCTGCCGCTCTGCACGGCTGCCACCAGCGCCAGCAACTCGTTGCGCGAACCCGTGACCGCTTCGACTGCCACGAGCCGAGGCTGACCCAACGTCAGCGTGCCGGTCTTGTCGAAAGCCACGACCCGCACCGCGTGGGCGGTCTCGAGCGCTTCCGCATCCTTGATGAGGATGCCATGGCGCGCAGCCACGCCGGTACCGACCATGATGGCCGCTGGCGTGGCGAGGCCCAGTGCACAGGGACAGGCGATCACCAGCACCGCCACCGCATTGAGAATGGCAGCTTCCCAGTTGCCCGTTCCGAGCCCCCATCCGAGCAACGTGACGACAGCGATGCCGATCACCACGGGCACGAACACCGCGCTCACGCGATCCACGAGCCGCTGGATCGGCGCCTTCTTCGCCTGCGCCGACTCCACCAGGCGCACGATGCGGGACAGCGTGGATTCCACACCGACCGCGGTGGTGCGAACCACGAGCCGCCCATCCGCGTTGATCGATCCGCCGGTCACTCGATCGCCCGCGTGTTTCGCCACCGGAAGGCTCTCGCCGGTGATGAGCGATTCGTCGGCTTCGCTCGCGCCGTCCTCGACCACGCCGTCCACGGGAATGCGTTCACCCGGCAGCACGACGACGATGTCGCCCGTGACGACGGAGTCGATCGGTACTTCGGTCTCGACGCCGTCCCTCGACAGTCGTGCGCGTTCCGGCCGCAAGGCGTTGAGCGCCCGGATCGCTTCGGTTGCGAGCCGCTTGGAGCGTGCTTCGAGCCACTTGCCCAGCAACACGAGCGTGATGACGACGGCGGAAGCTTCGAAGTACAGGTGCGGCATCCCGTTGGCTGGATGCGCCAGCAGTTCGTAGACGCTGAGGCCGTACGCTGCCGAAGTGCCGAGTGCGACCAGCAGATCCATGTTGCCGGTACGCGCCTCGAGCGCCTTCCAGCCCGCACGATAGAACCGCGCGCCGAGCCAGAACTGGACCGGCGTCGCGAGTGCGAGCTGGAGCCAGCCGTCGAGCATCCAGTGAAAGCCGAACAGCGCGCCGAACATCGGCACCACCAGCGGCAGCGACAGGACTGCGGCGAGTGCCACCGGCCACCAGGGCACACCGGGCCGTGACGGTACCGCACCGCCCGATGATGCAATCACCCGTGTGCCATAGCCAGCGGCACGCACCGCGACTTCGAGCTGCGCCCGGGTCGCGACGCCACGAAGCACCGTCACCGACGCTGCCTCCGTCGCGAGATTCACCTCCGCCGACACCACACCTGGAACCCGCAGCAGCGCCTTCTCGACCCGGGATACACAGGAAGCGCAGGTCATGCCTTCGATCGCGAGGTCGATGGTTTCGCGGCCGACGCCGTAGCCGGCCCGTTCGACCGCATCGACCAGCCGGGCTGCGTCGACCGACGGTTCGGCTTGCACACTCGCGGTTTCGGTGGCGAGATTCACCACGACCTCGTGTACGCCAGGTATGGCGGTCAGGGCTCGCTCGACACGGCCGACGCACGAAGCGCACGTCATGCCTTCGATAGCCAGGGACAGTCCCCGGGCGGTGTCAACCTGGGATGCAACCGGTGGATGGACAGGGGCGTTCATCGACGTTTCCTTCGAGACAAGTCTACGCCCGCAACTGTGAGGCTTGCCACGATGGGAAGGTCAAGCGGTACCGATCCACGGACGATGGCAAATTCAATCGCCCCTTTCGGTCCTGCCCGGCAGGAGCAACGGCAACGGCGAGGCGGCGACCGACCCTGTTCGGTCAGCCGTCTCTGCCCTCACTACCGCGCAATCACATCGATCGGATCGGGATCGCGATCGGACGCATCGGCGACGCGGTGCCGCCCCGGAATTTCAGTGGCGATCCGATGAACAGGAACTCGTATACCTGGTCCTTGGCGAGGTCTTCCAGCCACAGCGCTTCGAGCAGCGAGACGCCCTTCTCCACCAACAGGTAACTGTGAACCGGCACGAAGTTGGCGGGGTTTGGCGAAGGCAGGCTCTCGACGCCGAGGCTGTCCGCACCCAGCAGCATCGCCTTGTTCTCTTCCACCAGCCATTGGGCCGCCTCGAGGCTCAACCCGGCTTCATCGAGCAGGCGGTACTTGGCTGGATCGGGCCAGAGCGACATGAGCCCGGTACGGATCAGCACGACGTCGCCGGGCATGAGCTTCGAACCCTGGCTCTTCAATGCCGACTGCAGGTCCGCCACCGTGATCGCGTAAGACGACGGCAGATGGGCCACGTTCCTGGCCTTCGCCACGTCGATCATCACACCTCGCGCGATGATCGGCGGGTACTTGTCGACGCCGGATTTGGTCCACCCGCGCACGCCCATGGCCTCGTCGGCGCTGACCTCGTTCCAGATCTTGCCGTGCAGGCCGAAGTGATTGAGGGCGTCGATGTGCGTACCGGTGTGGGTGTACATGGACACGCCGTCGCCGGAGTAGGACAGCACTTCCTTGCCGCCGTCCCGCGCAGGCGCATGCGTCATGAAGATCTGGAAGCTCGGATCACCGAAGGCCGTGCAGCACAGCGGCATTCCCACGAAGAGCTCCGTGCCCAGGTCGTACACCTTGCCGCTCGTGACCTTCCGGAGCACGTCGAGCCGGGACGCATCGGTCATCGCGTTGAGCGTGCCGATCTCGTCGGCGGGACCCCACGGGCTTTTCGCCGCCACGTTCTTCGCGATCTGCGCGGCGGCGGGTGGCGACGCCACGGTGAAGCCGACTACGCCGACGAGTCCGAGTACCGCGAACATCGATTTCATGGTGTACCTCCTGGTTGCAAAGACATCGATCGTGGATTCGATCCGTGGTCTGCCGCGCCACTTCACGAATCGGGTCCGTTCGAGGCTGAGCCGGCCCCAGGGGTATGTCAAGACGAAGGCCGGCAGCGCGCTCAGCCGAGATTCACCATCACGTGCCGCACCACGGTGTAGTCCTCGAGCCCGTACATCGACATGTCCTTGCCGTAACCGGACATCTTCATGCCGCCGTGAGGCATCTCGGTGGCGAGCATGAAGTGCGTGTTGACCCAGGTGGCGCCGTACTGGAGTCGCGCAGCAGTCTTCATGGCGCGCGAGACATCCTTGCTCCAGACCGAAGAGGCCAAGCCGTAGTCGGAATCGTTGGCCCAGGCCACCGCGTCGTCGGGATCGCTGAACGGGGTGACCGAAACCACCGGCCCGAAGACTTCCTTGCGCACGATCTCGTCGTCCTGCGTGGCGCCTGCGATCACGGTGGGTTCGTAGTAGAAACCATTGCCGGCACCCTTCCTGCCGCCGGTGACGACGCTGATGTGCTTGAGCGCCTTGGCACGGTCGACGAAACCGGCGACGCGCTCCCGCTGCGTGGCGCTGATCACCGGTCCGAGTTCGGTGGCCTCGTCGTCGGTCGGTCCCATCTTGAGCGATCCGACGGCACTACCCAGGTCCGCGACGAGCTTGTCGTAGATCTTCTTGCCGGCGTAGATGCGGCAAGCCGCGGTGCAATCCTGCCCGGCGTTGTAGTAGCCGAAAACCTTGACGCCGTTGACCACGGCTTCCAGGTCGGCGTCGTCGAACACGATCACGGGGGCCTTGCCGCCGAGTTCGAGGTGCGTGCGCTTGATCGTGTCCACGGCTGCACGCAGCACGGCCTGGCCGGTGCCGATGCTGCCGGTGACGGACACCATCGCGACTTTCGGATGCGAGATGAGCGGCTGCCCCACGGTCTGGCCGCGGCCGTGGATGATATTGACCACGCCTTCCGGAAAGATCTCGGCGATCAGCTTGCCCAGCGCCAGCGTGGACAACGGCGTCATTTCGGAAGGCTTGATCACCAGCGTGTTGCCGGCGGCCAGCGCCGGGCCCAGCTTCCACGCCGCCATCATCATCGGGTAGTTCCATGGCGTGATCTGCCCGACAACACCGATCGGATCGCGCCGGATCATGCTCGTGTGGCCAGCGAGATACTCCTTGGCGGCGGAACCGGACAGGCAGCGCGCCGCACCTGCGAAGAACCGGAACACGTCGGCGATCGCAGGCATCTCGTCGCCCAGCGCACGAGCGAGCGGCTTGCCGGCATTCTGCGACTCGATCTTCGCGAGGCCGGCCGCCTCTTCGTCGATCCTGGTCGCCAGCTTCAGCAGCAGGTTGGAGCGCTCGGCCGGTGTCGTCTGCGACCAGGCGTCGAAGGCCTTCTGTGCGGCCTTGACCGCCGTCTCCACCTGCCCCGGGGATGCTTCCGGAACGGTCGCGAGCGTCGCACCCGTGGCGGGATTCAGCACGGCGATGCCCTCGCCTTCGCCCTTGACGAACTTGCCGCCGATCAGCATCTCGGTGTTCATGGTGTTTCCTCTTTGGATGGATGGATCATTTCACGCTGCCCGCCACGTCGTGGGTGTCACGGGTGAGATAGAAGGCGAGCACGATGGGGACGAAGGTCACGGCGATCACGAAGACCGCCACGACGTTGGTCACCGGCCGCTGCCGAGGGCGGATCAGTTCCGACAGCATCCAGATCGGCAGCGTGCTCTGCTGTCCCGCCGTGAAGGTCGTCACGATGACCTCGTCGAACGAGAGCGCGAAGGCAAGCATGCCGCCGGCGAGCAGTGCCGTGGCAATACCCGGGAGTACCACGTAGCGCAGCGTCTGGAAGCCGTTCGCGCCGAGATCCATGGACGCCTCGATGAGCGCGCGGTTGGTGCGGCGAAAGCGCGCGAGGACGTTGTTGTAGACCACCACGATACAGAAGGTGGCGTGCCCCAGCACCAGCGTCCAGGTAGAGAACGGGATCTCGGCGAGACCGATGGCCGAGCGCAGCGCGATGCCCGTGATGATGCCGGGCAGTGCGATCGGCAGGATCAGCAGCAGGGAGATCGCCTCGCGCCCGAAGAAACGCGAACGCCACACGGCCGCAGCCGCGAGGGTGCCGAGCACCAAGGCGACCGAGGTCGCGATGGCCGCGACCTTGATCGACAGCCCCAGCGCCCGCCGCACGTCCTCGCGTTCGAAGGCGATCGCGAACCACTTGGTGGTGAAGCCCGGAATGGGGAAGACGAAACTCTTCTCCTCGATGCTGAACGCGTAGAGGATGATGATCAGCAGCGGGATGTGCAGGAACAGCATCCCGCCGAGCGCCGCGGCCTTGAGACCCAGCCCGGCGCGCGGGCCGTGCTTCACATTAGAGGGCATCGAAGGCTCCGAGCCGTTTGGCGAGGCTCAGGTAGATGCCCATGATCACGATGGGCACGACGGTGAACGCGGCGGCCATCGGAATGTTGCCCGCGGTGCCCTGCAACCGGTAGACGGTCTCGCCGAGGAACGGCGTCGACTTCCCGATGATGCTCGGAATGATGTAGTCCCCGAGCGTGAGCGAGAAGGTGAAGATGGAGCCCGCAACCACGCCCGGGAATGCGAGCGGGAAGATCACCTTGCGGAAGGTCTGGCCGGGATTGGCACCGAGATCGCCCGAAGCTTCGATCACCGAGCCGGGCACGCGTTCCAGAGCTGCGACCACCGGCAGGATCATGAACGGCAGCCAGATGTAGGTGAAGACGATGAAGGTGCCGAGGTAGGAGGTGGATAGTGATGGGCCGCCGATCACCGGGGTCTCGAGCACGCCTTCGAGCAGCCAGCTAAGGTGCAGGGTGTTCGCGAACCAGCTCACGATGCCTTCCTTGGCGAGGATCAGCTTCCATGCATACACGCGCACCAGGTAGCTCGACCACAGCGGCAGCATGACGCCGAGGTACAGCACCGCCTTCATCCGCATCCCTGCGAAACGGACCATGTAGTAGGCGATGGGAAATGCGATCAGCGCGCTCGCGAACGTCACCGAGATCGCCATCAGCGCCGAGCGGGTCACCACGTCCCAGGTGGCCGGATTGGCGAAGAACTCGCGCCAGGTCACGAGCGAGACCTCGCGCACCATCACGCCCGAGAACTCGTCGAGATAGAAGAAGCTGTGCGCGAGCAGCGCGAACAGCGATCCGAGATAGATCACACCGAGCCACAGCAGCGGCGGCGTGAGCAGCAGGAACAGCAGCAGCGCCGGCCGCAGGTACAACGCGGATGACACGCGCTGCAGCGGCGAACGCCCGAGCGGGAGCGTCGCCGTCGCCGTCACGCGCAGGCCTCAGAACGGTTGTCGTAAGGCGTGGCACGATCGTTTCGGCCTGGAGCGGCGTTCGCCCGACCGTCGATCCCCATTCTTCGAACGGGGCCCCTCGCCGGGTGGCTCACGCGCTCTCCGCAACCGCCTGAATATGCCTGCGCTCGATCACGAGACGCACCGGAGCGCCCACGTGGCGGTCAGCGGGAGCCGCACCGCCCTCGAGATTCTGTTCGATCACCAGGAGGCGCCCGCCGTCCACTTCCACTTCCACGCGCGAGGTCGCGCCCAGATAGGTCACCGAGTCGACGCGGCCATCGATGCTCGCCACCCCCATGGGTACCTCGGCCTCCGGCGCCAGGATGCGGATGCGTTCCGGCCGCACCGCGTAGGTCGCGGGAAATCCACCCAGCCGCTGCGCGATGTAGCCTTCGAGGAGGTTGGTCTGCCCGACGAAGCCCGCGACGAACTGGCTCGCGGGATGATCGTAGACGTCGCTCGGACTGCCGATCTGCTCGATGCGCCCGTGATTGAACACGGCGAGCCGGTCGCTCATGGACAGCGCCTCGCCCTGGTCGTGGGTCACGTACACGAAGGTGATGCCGACCTGGCGCTGGATCGACTTCAACTCTGCCTGCATGGATTCGCGCAGCTTGAGATCGAGCGCACCCAGCGGTTCGTCGAGCAGCAGCACGCGCGGACGATTGATCAGCGCGCGGGCCAGGGCCACGCGCTGCCGCTGGCCGCCGGAGAGCTGGCTCGGCTTGCGCGCGTACATGCCGCTCAGCTTCACGAGCTCGAGCATTTCCTGCGCGCGCCGCTGGCGTTCCGGCTTGGCGACCTTGCGTATCATCAGGCCGTACTCGACGTTCTGGCCCACGCTCATGTGGGGGAACAGCGCGTAGTCCTGGAAAACCGTGTTGACGTCGCGCTCGTAGGGCGGAACGCCCTCGACGTTGACCCCGTGGACCTTGATATGGCCGCTCGAAGGTTGCTCGAACCCCGCGATCAGCCGCAGGCAGGTGGTCTTGCCCGAGCCCGATGGGCCGAGCATCGAAAAGAATTCGCCGTCGGCAATGTCGAAGGAGACATTGTCGACGGCGCGCACATCTCCGAACCTGCGGCTGACCTCCGAGAAGCTGACCGCAGGCGTTGCGTCAGACCCCGGCATGGGCCGGAGGCCGCTGTCGGGCAAACAATCTCATCGACCGCCCAGGACGGCGATGTAGTCGGAGACCCAGCGGTAGTAAGGGACGCAGCCCGTGTCCGGATGGTCCCCGCACTTGGCCGTGGGCGTCTTCCAGAAGGAGATGCGATCGAACTCGTTCATGCCGTTGGTCTCGCAGCCCTTGTCGCCCAGCAGCGGATTGCCCTTGCAAGCGGCGGGCACCGCCGGGTTGGAACCGAACCAGGCGGCGAGGTCACCCTGCAGCTTGTTGTTGAGCGAATGCTCCATCCACATGTACGCGCAATTCGGATTCTTCGCGTTCGCGTGCATCATCGTCGTATCCGCCCAGCCGGTGGCGCCCTCCTTCGGCACCACGCTGCCGATGGGCCTCTTCTCGCCCTGCAGCAGGTTCACCTGGAAGCCCCAGGAGGACGAAGCCACCACGCCTTCGTTCTTGAAGTCGTCCACCTGCACCATCGCATCGTGCCAATAACGCGACACGAGCTTGCGCTGCTTGCGCAGCAGCTCGAGCGCGGCCTTGTACTGGTCCTCGTTCAGCTGGTACGGGTCCTTGATGCCGAGCGCCGGCTTCGAGGACTTGAGGTACAGCGCCGCGTCGGCGATGTAGATCGGGCCATCGAAGGCCTGCACGCGGCCCTTGTTGGACTTGCCATCGGGCAGCTTCTGTTCCTCGAACACCACGCTCCAGCTCGTCGGCGGCTTCTTGAAGACCTTGGTGCTGTAGGCGAGCACGTTGTAGCCCCACTGGTAGGGAACACCGTAGTTCTTGCCATCGACGTAGTGCCACGGCGACTTCTGCAGCCGCGGATCGACCTTGGAATAGCTGGGAATGAGGCCGACGTTCACTTCCTGCACGCGCTTGCCCGCGATCAGACGGAGGCTCGCATCGCCCGACGCGGTGACTAGGTCGAAGCCGCCTTCGTTCATCAGCGCGACCATCTCGTCGGAGGTACCGGCGGTCTTCACGTTGACCTTGCACCCGGTCTTCTTCTCGAAGTCGGTGACCCAGTCGTAGCTCTTGTCGGTTTCGCCGCGCTCGATGTAGCCCGGCCATGCGACGATGTCGACCTGGCCTTCGCCCTTGCCGATGGACTGCACGCTCTGGGCGTTCGCCGTACCGACCGCGATGCCGAACGCGCCAGCCATCGCGACGGCCAGGATGCGGGCGGCATGGCGCCCGTGAAGATGAATGGTTGCGGAAGTCGCCATGGGAAGTCTCCTTGCCTCGTATCGGTGGTTTGACAGCCGGGCTCCGATGCTACGCGACAGCTTCGAGGCATGGCAAGTGATGCCCGTGTCCGGCATGCGCGACGGGGCCATGCCCGGAATCGAGGCTACTTCTGCGCTGCAGGCAGCGCGTACGGCTTCAGCTTGAACACCGGCCGCGGCGATTTGTCCTGGTAGTACGGCATCATCTGCGGCTCGAGCGCGGCGAGAGCCTCCATGCGCTTCTCGGGTGCGGGGTGGGTGCTCAGGAAATCGCTCTGGCCCGAACCGCCCGAAACCTTCGCCATCTTCTGCCAAAGCGTCACGGCCGCCTTGGGATCGTAGCCGGCCTTCGCGGCCAGCTCGATGCCGATGCGGTCGGCTTCGGATTCCGCTCCGCGACTGTTCGGCAGATCCACGGCCACCATGGCTGCAGCAGCCGCAGCCTGCGACGCCATCTGTGCGTAGCGCGCGTCGGTGAGGATAGCCACCGCATTCACGCCCAGTTGCGTCGCCATCGCGCGGGACATCTTCTCTGCCTGATGCTTGGCCAGCGCATGGGCGATCTCATGCCCCATCACCTGGGCGATCTCGTCGTCGGTGGGCTTGAGGGCGACGATCAGGCCGGTATAGAAAGCCATCTTGCCGCCGGCCATGCACCACGCATTCACGGTCTTCGGGTCGTCCACCACCTTGACGCTCCACTGCCAGTCCTTGGTCTCGGGACGATAGGCGATGGCGGGCGGAATGAGCCGCTCGGTGATGGCGACGATCCGTGCCGTCACCGCCGGGTCGTTGTCGAGCTTGCCGCTTTGCTGCAGCGGCTGGAGCATCTGGGCGTAGGCCTGCGTGGAGGACGTGATGGCCTCGTCCTCCGACACCACGATGAACTGCTTGCGTCCGGTGACCGGATTGGTCTCGCAGCCCGCGAGCGCGAGCAGCGCGCAGACGATCAGCAACCGCTTCATCATCCGGCCTCGTCTGCCGCGTGGCTCAGGCGTAGAGGCGGCTGTGACGCGGGACCTTGGCCATCAGGTACTCCATCTGGTCCTGCAGGATCTTGCGGTTCTGCAGGATCAGGTGCTCGTACTTGTTGGGCACGTAGGGCGCGTACAGCAGCGGCATGTGCGCCGACTCCGGCGTGCGGCCGCCCTTGCGGATGTTGCACGAGCGGCACGCGGTCACGACGTTCATCCAGCGGTCCTTGCCGCCGTGGTAAACGGGCACGACGTGGTCGCGGGACAGTTCGCGCTCGCGATAGTGGCCGCCGCAGTAGGCACACAGATGGCGGTCGCGGGCGAACAGCGCTGCATTGGTGAGGTGCGGCTCGGAATGATGGTCGCGGACGAGTTCTGCCGCGCCCCTGATCGCGATGATGCTGGCCGTGGACAGGGCGGAACGCTCGCCGGTCATCCGCGAGACGCCACCCCGGTAGGTCGCGACGACATCCCCCATCGACCAGGCCACCATGCGGCGCGCCTGATAAGTGATGGCTTCGTCGATCATGAGCCAGCGGCTGGGGTGCCCGGCCATGTCGAGTGCGAGAATCATCGCCACGACGGTTCGCTCCTCTCGGATCTGCAAGGGACGCACCGCCGGAACACGAAGCTACTGGATCAACCCGACGGTACGCGTTCGGGCGCCGAGTATACGGACATCCCGTGACGAAGAAAACGTATCAGGGGACGACCTCGATGACCGGGGCGACCTTCTGGATGGTAATCGCGTTCACCGGACAGACCGTTTCACACTGGCCGCAGCGCACGCATTTGTCCTGGTCGATCCAGAGCCGGTTGTAGTAGAGCGAATCGCTCTGCCCCGCAGTCACCGGCAGCAGGCCCGTGATGCGGCCCTCGTCGTCGCGGACGAGGCCGGTGATCTCGACGATGCAGTCGGGGACCGGTTTGACCTTGAGACACTCGTCGCACAGCACGCACCGGCTGTCGACGATCTCGAACTTGTAGTGGCACAGGTAACAGCGCGATGCCTCCTCGCGCGCCGTCGCGTCCTGGTAGCCCGTCTCGACCTCCGCTTCCAGAGCGCGGGCGGCCCTGGGCAGGACCGGCATGGGATGGATCGGGATCGCGTTCATCGCGACCGTGCGCCCGGTCGTCGCAGCCTGGGGGCTCTTGGACGTCCCGGCCGGGCCCACGGCTATGCGATCGCGGAGACGCTCGCGCCCCATCAGGAACCGGTCCACCCGACGGGCACACTGCTTCGCGTGGCCGATGGCGCGGATCAGGGTCGTGGCACCGAGGGCAAAATCGCCGGCCACGAAAACCTTGCCCATAGCGGTATCGGGTCGATCGCCCGAGGCGAGCCAGCCGTCACGCCCGACCAGCCGGGGCGCGAGAGCGGCATCGATCCAGCCGGTGTCCGGGCTCTGCCCGGTAGCGAGGATCACCTGGTCGGCCTCCACCTCGAAGGCGCTGCCCTCGACCAGTTCGAAGCCGGCGCGACCGCCCGCCGAGGCAGCCGTCGTCGCCGTCCGCGCGAACCGGATTCCGGCCACGCGCCCCCCATCACCGATCAGCGCGGCGGGTGCTGCTTCATTGACCAGCGTGCCGCCCTCGGCCAGGAACTCCTCCAGTTCACCGGGGAGCACGACCATGTCGCCGCGACGGCGGCGGTAGTAGACGGTGACCCGGGCGCCGAGCCGCAAGGCGGTGCGCGCGCAGTCCATGGCGGTATAGCCGCCGCCGATCACGGCCACCGTCCGGCCGATGGCACGCCGCCCTCCCTCGTTCACTTCCAGCAGGAACTGCAATCCGTGCTCGACACCCTCGAGATCGGTACCGGGAACGTCGATCACGTTCGGCCGCAGCGTGCCGGCAGCCAGCACGACCGCATCGTGCTGCTCCAACATCCCGCCCAGCGGCAGGTCGCGCCCGATCTCCACGCCGCAGCGCACCGCGACCCCGGCCGCGACCACCTGCGCCACTTCACGGTCGATCAGTTCGCGCGGCAACCGGAAGGCGGGGATTCCCTGGTTGAGCATGCCCCCGGGCTGCTTGTGCTTCTCGTAGACCGTGACATCGTGGCCCCACAGCGCCAGTTCGCGAGCGGCACTCAGGCCGGCGACGCCGGCGCCGATCACCGCCACCCGCTTGCCGCTGGGCGCGAACAGTGCCTCGAGGCGCGCGGGCGGCGCGTCCATCAGGTCGGCGGCGGAACGCTTGGAAAAACAGATCGCGACCGAGTCGCCATTGCCTTCTCGGCCGTGTCGACAGGCGTCTTCGCAGGGCCGCGAGCACACGCGCCCGAGCACGCCCGGAAAGACGTTGTCGCGCAGGTTGATCGCATAGGCTTCGACGTGGCGGCCGTGATAGACCGCTTCGAGGTAGCCGGGAATGTCGGTGCCCGCCGGACAGGCAGTCCGACAGGGAATGTTCCGGTCCAGCCAGTGGAAATCCTGTGCCGCGTCGAGGCGCAGCCCGGATCGCGCGAGCGCGCCGCCGCTCAGCGCGCTCGCCGAGGTCGAAGGATCGGTCTTCAATCCTTCGGCATCGACCGGCCGGTCTTGCCCAGCTCCGGCTTGAAGAAGACCGTGCCGCTCGGCCCGACACCCATGATCTGGACGATCACCTCGCCGTCCTTCGCGCCGTCGTAGTGCGCGGCACCGGACGGGTGCTTCATGAAGCTGCCGGTGGGCAACGGCTCGGTGCTGCCGGGCTCGAACGATTCGCCCTTGCCGGTGTACCAGGTGCCCTTGATCACCGTGACCAGTCGATCGTCCGGATGCTGGTGCGGCATGCTCATGGTGCCGGGCGAGAATTTGACGCGGATCACGTAAGGCCCCGCCTTGGTCGGATCGCCTTCCACGACCATCACCTTGATGCCGGTGTACCCCGGCGCGTCGCCCCACACTTCCGCACCGGGCTGCAACGTGACGAAGCCCTTGTCGTCGGTCTCGACGCCCGCGTGCAGCATGCTGCCGGGAACGACCACGGCTGCGGCCACGGCGGCGGCCAGCGCCAGTTTGCGTATCGCCTTCATCGGGTTCGACTCCTTCACGAGATTCGGAACGGTGTTCAGGGCTTCACGAACTTGAGCGTCATCCGGTCGCTCTCGCCGATGGCGAGGTAGCGCGCCCGGTCCTTGTCGCCCAGTCGCAGCGTGGGGGGCAGCGTCCAGACACCGTCCGGATAGTCCTTGGTGTCCTTCGGGTTCGCATTGACCTCGGCCTTGCCCACGAAGCGGAAACCCGCCAGCTCGGCCGTGTCGATCACGTACTGTTCGGTCATGTAGCCGCTCTTGACCTGGTCGTCGAAGGAAGTACCGGGCTTCGCCCGATGCTCCTCGACGCCGAGGATGCCGCCTGGCTTGAGCAATCCGTGGAAGGTCGCGAACATCGCGTCGGCGGTCCCGGCCTTGGCCCAGTTATGGACGTTCCGGAACGTGAGCACCATGTCGACCGAACCCTTCGGCGCCGCGTCGACGTACTGCGGCGGCAGGATCTCGGTGGTCGCGACCTTGCCGTACACATCGGGGCGTGCGGCGAGCTTCGCGAGAAACGCCTTGTCGCGTTCCTTGGCGAAGTCGGGCGCCTTCTCCCAGCTCACTGCGAAGCGCGCCGCGTACAGCTTGCCTTCGTCACGCAGCACGGGGGCCAGCACTTCCGTGTACCAGCCCGCAGAGGGCCAGATTTCCACCACCGCCATGTCGGGCCGAAGACCGAAGAAGAGCAGCGTCTCCCTGGGGTGGCGATAGACATCCCGGACCCGATTGGCCTCCGTCCGGTGATTGCCCGAAACGGCGGCGTCGAGCAACGGTTCGATGTCTGCCGCCCGCACGGGAGCGACCAGCGCCAATCCGAGCGCGAGCGGGGCCAGAAGCCTGGGGAACATGCGGGTCTCCTCGATGGACGGCATCCAGTCGGGCTTGCGCCGGCCGGTACCGCGTTCTTGGTCTTGGGGGGGCGGTGTCCCCGAGTCTAGCGGCAGCCCTGGAGCCTGTCCAATCCAGGCGTTGGCGGTGACTGGCTACGCTTCATTTTCAGTCATTATTCATTAAATACATGGTATTAAACAGACTTCCTTCTATGCATTGTCAAAAGCATGGTGCCCTGCCGCGCAAATTTCCTTTCAGGGAACCCTAAAGTTTTCAAACTGTCTGTCGATCAGAGCGTTATAAATTATTGCAACGCAGCAATTCTTGTCTGGAGATCGACCATGGCGCAACTCATTCAAACCCTCATCGGGCTGTTCTCGACGGCTCAGGAATCCGACCTCGAGCGCTATCTCGCGCAATCGGCCAATCTCGCCGACGTGGAGCGTCGCACTCGCGATTGGGAAGCCAAGCACCGGCAATCCCAGTTCACCTGGTCCTGATCCCCGGGTAGCTCGACAAACAAAGGCCCGCGCCATCCGACGCGGGCCTTTTTGTTTTCAGGATCGAATCAGAACAGGAAGTAGCGCTGCGCCATGGGCAGGACCTTGGCCGGCTCGCAGGTGAGTAACTCGCCGTCCGCCCGCACTTCGTAGGTCTGCGCATTGACCTCGATGCGCGGCATCGCGTCGTTCAAGGGCAGATCGCGCTTGGAAATGCGGCGCGTACCCTTCACCGCTACGAGTCGTTTGCCCAGACCGAGCTCGGAGCCGATACCGGCCGCCAGCGCAGTGCCGGACACAAACGTCACCGAACTCGCCGCACACGCACCGCCGAACGCACCGAACATGGGCCGATAGTGCACCGGTTGCGGCGTCGGGATCGAGGCATTCGGATCACCCATGGCCGCGGCCGCGATCATGCCGCCCTTGAGGATGAGGCTCGGCTTGACGCCGAAGAACCCCGGCCGCCACAACACCAGGTCGGCGAGCTTGCCCACTTCCACCGATCCCACCTCATGGGCGATGCCATGCGAGAGCGCCGGGTTGATCGTGTACTTGGCGACGTAGCGCTTGACGCGAAAGTTGTCGTTGCCCGGGCCATCCCCCTTTAGCGCACCGCGCTGCGCACGCATCTTGTGGGCGGTCTGCCATGTCCGCATGATCACCTCGCCCACCCGGCCCATGGCCTGGGAATCGGACGACATCATGCTGATCGCCCCGAGGTCATGCAGGATGTCCTCGGCCGCGATGGTCTGGGGGCGAATGCGGGATTCGGCGAAGGCCACGTCCTCGGGAATCGACGGGTCGAGGTGATGGCACACCATGAGCATGTCGAGGTGCTCCTCGAGCGTGTTCACGGTAAAGGGTCGGGTCGGATTCGTGGACGACGGCAGCACGTTCGCCTCGCCGCACACCTTGATGATATCGGGCGCATGGCCGCCACCGGCGCCCTCCGTGTGGAAGGTGTGAATGGTGCGGCCCTTGAACGCCGCGATGGTGGTCTCGACGAAACCCGATTCGTTCAACGTATCGGTGTGGATGGCCACCTGCACGTCCATCTCGTCGGCCACGGCCAGGCAATTGTCGATGGCCGCCGGCGTCGTGCCCCAGTCCTCGTGCAGCTTCAGGCCGATCGCGCCGGCCGTCACCTGCTCCCTCAGCGGCCCGGGCAGGCTCACGTTGCCCTTGCCGAGGAAACCCAGGTTCATGGGAAAACCATCGGCCGCCTGCAGCATGCGATGCATGTGCCAGATCCCCGGCGTGCAGGTGGTCGCGAACGTCCCCGTCGCCGGCCCGGTGCCGCCGCCGATCATGGTGGTGACGCCGGACATCAGCGCCTCCTCGATCTGCTGCGGGCAGATGAAATGGATGTGCGTGTCGATGCCGCCGGCGGTGACGATCATGCCCTCGCCTGCGATGATTTCCGTGCCGCCGCCGATGGCGATGGTCACGCCCGGCTGCACGTCGGGGTTGCCGGCCTTGCCGATGCCCGTGATGCGCCCGTGCTTGATGCCGATATCGGCCTTGACGATGCCGGTGTAGTCCACGATCAGCGCATTGGTGATGACCGTGTCGGCCACCTGCGCGTCGAGGCGTTGGCCCTGGCCCATGCCGTCGCGGATCACCTTGCCGCCGCCAAATTTCACTTCCTCGCCCGGAATCGTGTGATCGCGCTCCACCTCGATCCACAGATCCGTGTCGGCGAGCCGCACCTTGTCGCCGGTCGTCGGCCCGTACATGCCGGCATAGGCGGCGCGATCGAGCTTCAGGCTCATCCGAGTTTCCCCTGCACCTTGCCCTGGAATCCGTAGACCACGCGATCGCCGGCGAAGGCCACCAGTTCGACCTCGCGCACCTGTCCCGGCTCGAACCGCACCGCCGTCCCCGCGGGAATGTTGAGGCGGTAGCCGCGGGCCTTCGCGCGATCGAAAGCCAGCGCCTCGTTGGTCTCGAAGAAGTGATAGTGGGAGCCGACCTGCACCGGGCGATCGCCGGCGTTGGTCACCTTGACCGTCACCGTGGGTCGCCCGATGTTCAGTTCGATATGGCCGGAGGCCGTCTTGATCTCGCCCGGGATCATGGTGATGTCAGGGAATAGGTTGGTGCACGGTGACGAGCTTGGTCCCGTCGGGGAATGTCGCTTCCACCTGGATCTCGGGGATCATCTCCGGCACGCCTTCCATCACGTCCGAGCGCGTCAGCAGCGTCGCACCGAAGCTCATCAACTCGGCCACGGAACGACCATCGCGGGCGCCTTCCAGCACAGCGGCGGTGATGTAGGCCGTGGCCTCCGGATAGTTGAGCTTGAGTCCCCGGCCCTTGCGCCGTTCCGCCAGCAGCGCGGCGGTGAAGATGAGCAGCTTGTCCTTTTCCCGCGGCGTCAGTTCCATCGACCCTTCCCGTCACCCTTTACACAGCGAGGTAGCCCCGCACGTTCTCCCGGTCCATCTCCTCGCCCGGCCCGGCCTTGACCACCACCCCGCGGTTGAGCACCACGTAGCGATCGGCGAGCGCCTGCGCGAAGTCGTAATACTGCTCGACCAGCAGGATGGCGATGTCGCCGCGTTCGCGCAAGAGGCGGATGACGCGTTCGATGTCCTTGATGATGGACGGCTGGATGCCTTCGGTGGGTTCGTCGAGGATGATGAGCTTCGGGTCCGCCACCAGTGCGCGCGCGATCGCGAGTTGCTGCTGCTGCCCGCCGGACAGATCGCCGCCGCGGCGGCCGAGCATTTCCTTGAGCACCGGAAACAGTTCGAACACGTCTTCGCGGATCCGGCGCGCGGCACCGGCCTTCTTCGTGGCCATGCCCATGCGGATGTTCTCCTCGACCGTGAGGCGGGCGAAGATCTCCCGGCCCTGCGGTACGTAGGCGATCCCCAGCGCGGCCCGCTGGTGCGGCGTGATGCGGGTGATGTCGCGGCCTTCGAATTCCACCTTGCCGCTCGCCACCGGCAGCACGCCCATGAGGCATCGCAGCAGCGTGGTCTTGCCCACGCCATTGCGCCCGAGCAGCGCCGTGCATTGGCCCTTGGGCGCCTCGAAGGAGATGCCGCGCAGCGTGTGGCTGCCGCCGTAGTACTGGTTGATGTCGGAGACCGTAAGCATTCCGACTAGCGGCCCAGGTAGACTTCGATCACGCGTGAATCGGCCTGGACTTCGTCCATGGAGCCTTCGGCCAGCACTGACCCTTCATGCAGCACCGTGACCGTGCCGCCGACCGCAATGCTCGCGACGAAGTCCATGTCGTGCTCGACCACCATCAGGGAGTGCTTGCCGCGCAGCTCGTTCAGCAGTTCGCCGGTGCGCTCGGTCTCGGCGTCGGTCATGCCCGCCACCGGTTCGTCCAGCAGGAGCAGCTTGGGCTCCTGCATCAGCAGCATGCCGATCTCGAGCCACTGCTTCTGACCATGCGACAGCAGCCCTGCCGGGCGGTAGGCCTCCTCCTCGAGCCGGATCAGCGCGAGCGTCGCGCCGATCGCATCGATCTGCGCACCGGTTCGCTTGGCCATCAGGGTTGCGCGCACGCCCTTGTCCATCTTCATGGCAAGCTCGAGATTCTCGAATACGGTGTGGCTTTCGAACACCGTGGGCCGCTGGAACTTGCGGCCGATGCCCGCGTGGGCGATCTCCGGTTCGCTCATGCGCGTGAGATCCATGGTCTGGCCGAAAAAGGCGGTGCCCTCGTCGGGCCGCGTCTTGCCGGTGATGACGTCCATCATCGTGGTCTTGCCGGCACCATTGGGACCGATCACGCAGCGCAGTTCGCCCACGCCGATGTTGAGCGTGAGCTTGTTGAGCGCGCGGAACCCGTCGAAGGACACCGTGATGTCCTCGAGGTACAGGATGCCGCCATGGGACAGGTCGACGTCCTCCGGGACGACGTGACCATAGCCCGCGCTGCCGGCCGGACTGTCTTCCTGGTGCTCGGTCTGGGGTTCGGCCGCACTCACGACGCGCCTCCCTCCACCGTTCCGGCCACGGCGCGCGGCGCCGTGCGTCGTGCCCAGAGCTTGCGCACGAGGCCGGCGATGCCCTGCGGCAGGAACAACGTGGCCAGCACGAAGATGGCACCGAGTACGAACAGCCAGTATTGCGGCAGCACCGACGTGAACCACGTCTTCAGGCCGTTCACCGCGCCGGCGCCGACGATCGGACCGATGAGCGTGCCGCGGCCGCCGGTCGCGACCCAGATCACCATCTCGATCGAGTTGGCCGGCGACATCTCGCTCGGATTGATGATACCCACCTGGGGCACGTACAACGCGCCGGCAATGCCGCACAGCACCGCGGAGAAGGTCCAGACGAAGAGCTTGAACCAGAGCGGGTCGTAGCCCACGAACATCAGGCGGCTCTCGGCATCACGGATACCCGTCAGCACGCGTCCCAGTTTCGACTGCGTGATGGATCGGGCCAGCACGAGCGCCCCGAGCAAGGTGGCGAGCGTGACCAGGTACAGCACCGCCTTGGTCTGCGGCGCGGTGATCGTGTAACCAAGAATGCGCTTGAAGTCGGTGAAACCGTTGTTGCCCCCGAAGCCGGTGTTGTTGCGGAAGAACAGGAGCATCGCCGCGAAGGTGAGCGCCTGGGTGATGATCGAGAAATACACGCCCTTGATTCGGGACCGGAATGCGAAGAAACCGAACACGAAGGCGAGCACGCCCGGCACCAGCACCACCAGCGCCATGCAATACCAGAAGTGATCGGTGAACGACCAGTACCAGGGGTAGGCCTTCCAGTCGAGGAAGACCATGAAGTCCGGCAGGTCGGACTGGTAGACGCCGTCGTGGCCGATGGCGCGCATGAGGTACATGCCGTGCGCGTAGCCGCCGAGCGCGAAGAACAGCCCGTGACCCAGGCTCAGGATGCCGGTGTAGCCCCAGACGAGATCCAGCGCGAGCGCCGCGATCGCGAAGCACATGAACTTGCCCAGCAACGCGATGGTGAAGCTCGAGATGTGCAAGGCGCTGCCATCGGGGACGACGAGGTTGAGGATCGGCAGCAGGGCGAGAATGCCCGTGCCCACCCCTACACCCGTCCAGACGGCGGGAGCGAACAGCGGGACGCGAGGAGGCGGTGCCACGGCCATCAGTCGGCGCTCCGGCCCTTCAGGGCGAACAGGCCCTGGGGACGCTTCTGGATGAACAGGACGATCACCACCAGGATGGCGATCTTTGCCAGCACGGCGCCCGCGTAGGGCTCGAGGAACTTGTTCAGTTCACCCAGCCCGATCGCGGCGATGACGGTGCCGGCGAGTTGCCCGACGCCGCCGAGCACCACGACCATGAAGGAATCGACGATGTAGCTCTGCCCGAGGTCGGGACCGACGTTGCCCAGTTGCGAGAGCGCGACGCCACCCAGACCCGCGATGCCGGAGCCGAGACCGAACGTGAGCATGTCGACGCGGCCCGTAGGCACGCCGACGCAATCGGCCATGCGGCGATTCTGGGTCACGGCCCGCACGAACAATCCGAGGCGGGTCTTGTTGAGCAGCGCCCACACGATCACGACCACGAAGATCGCGAAGCCGATGATGACCATCCGGTTATAGGTCAGCACGAGGCCGCCCAGCACGGTGACGCCGCCCGACATCCAGCTCGGGTTCGCCACTTCCACGTTCTGCGCGCCGAAGATCGTGCGCACCGTCTGCATCAGTACCAGGCTGATGCCCCAGGTGGCGAGCAACGTCTCGAGCGGTCGGCCGTAGAGCCAGCGGATCACCGTACGCTCGAGGATCATGCCGACCACGGCCGTGATCAGGAACGCGGTGGGCACGGCGGCCGCCACGTACCAGTCGATGTGGGCCGGGAACCAGCGCTTGAAGGTGAGCTGCACCATGTAGGTCGAATACGCCCCCACCATCAGCAACTCGCCATGGGCCATGTTGATGATGCCCATCAGGCCGAAGGTGATGGCGAGCCCGAGCGCTGCGAGCAGCAGGACGCTCGCGAGGCTCACGCCGTAGAACACGTTGCCCGCCCATTCGATGATCAGCAGATGCCGGTCGATGCGCGCGAGCGTCTCGACCACCGCCGCACGCACGCCTTCGTCGGGTTCTGCGAACGTGCCGTCGGACTTGGGCTCGATCATCGCCGCCAGCACCGGGCGCACCGAGGCGTTGGTGGTGTCCGCGAGCTTCTCGACCGCCAGCTTGCGCTTGGCCGGATCGTCGCTCTTCAGGTTGATGGTCGCCACCGCCATGCCGAGTACGTCGCGAATGCGCGCGTCGGTCTCCTTGTCGAGCGCCTGCTCCAGCAGGGGCAATTGCGCGGCACCGGCGTTCTGCTGCACTTCCTGCGCGGCCTTCAGCCGCACCTTCGGATCGCCGGAGAACAGGCGCAATCCGGCGAGCGCGCTCTCCAGCTCGCGCCGCAGGCGATTGTTGATGGTGATGCCATCGGCGCCTTCCGGCAGATCGAGCTTTTCGCCCGTCAGCGGATCGGTGGCCTTGTCGTCCTCGACCACGAGGACGCGGCCCTCGGTGGTGACGTAGACCTTTTCGTCGTTCAGCGCATTGAGCAGCGCGAACGCTTCGGGACTCGCGAGCGTGCCGAGCTTCATGATCGCCTCGATGCGCGCGTCGGCATCGTCGCCGCCCAGCGGCTTCACCAGCGCGGGGTCGAGCGCGGCAAAAGCGGATGCGCAGACGACGAACAGGGCGCAAGCGAGCGAAATCAGGATGCGACGCATCGGTCCGGGACGATTCGGATTCAGGGGGTGGCCGGCGGCGACGCCGGCCACAGGATCGGGTCGAAGGCGCCGCCGGCCTTGGAAGCCGGCGGCGGACCTGCTGCCTTACATGCCTTCGGGAACGTCCTTCTTCTTGTCGTTACCCGCGATGAACGGGCTCCAGGGCTGGGCGCGAACCGGGCCCGGCGTCTTCCACACCACGTTGAACTGGCCGTCGGCCTTGATCTCGCCGATGAACACCGGTTTGTGCAGGTGGTGGTTCTTCTCGTCCATCTTGATGGTGAAGCCGGACGGTGCCTTGAACGTCTGGCCGCCGACTGCCGCGATCACCTTGTCCACATCGACGGTCTTGGCCTTCTCGACCGCCTGCTTCCACATGTGGATGCCGATGTACGTGGCTTCCATCGGGTCGTTGGTCACGACCGTGTCGGCGTTGGGCAGACCCTTGGCCTTGGCGTAGGCCTTCCACTTCTTGATGAACTCGGTGTTGACCGGATTCTTGATCGACTGGAAGTAGTTCCAGGCGGCCAGGTGGCCCACCAGCGGCTTGGTGTCGACGCCGCGCAGTTCCTCTTCACCCACCGAGAACGCGACCACCGGAACGTCGGTCGCCTTCAGGCCCGCGTTGCCGAGTTCCTTGTAGAACGGCACGTTGGAGTCGCCGTTGATGGTCGAGACCACCGCAGTCTTGCCGCCGGCCGCGAACTTCTTGATGTTCGCCACGATGGTTTGATAGTCGCTGTGGCCGAACGGAGTGTAGACCTCGTCGATGTCCTTCTCGTCGACGCCCTTGGACTTCAGGAACGCGCGGAGGATCTTGTTGGTCGTGCGCGGATAGACGTAGTCGGTGCCGAGCAGCACCCAGCGCTTCGCGCCGCCGCCATCCTTGGACATCAGGTACTCGACCGCCGGGATTGCCTGCTGATTGGGCGCGGCGCCGGTGTAGAACACGTTCTTCTCCAGTTCCTCACCCTCGTATTGCACGGGGTAGAACAGGAGGCCGTTCAATTCCTTGAATACCGGCAGCACCGACTTGCGCGAAACCGAAGTCCAGCAGCCGAACACGACCGACACCTTGTCCTGCGACAGCAGGCCACGGGCCTTTTCCGCGAACAGCGGCCAGTTGGAGGCGGGGTCGACGACCACGGCTTCCAGTTGCTTGCCCATCACGCCGCCCGAGGCGTTGATCTCGTCGATGGTCATCAGGGCCACGTCCTTGAGCGACGTTTCCGAGATGGCCATGGTGCCCGAGAGCGAATGCAGGATACCAACCTTGATGGTGTCGGCTGCCGCCACCGGGCCGGCGTACCACGCGGCCGCGATCGAGGCGCCGAGCAGCGTCTTGAGGAACTGCTTGCGATTCATTGAAGGTCCCCTTGCAGTGTGTAAGTGAGTGTGCGAACGAAGCGGGCGCGAAGTCGCGCCCACGCAGCCAATTCCGCAGAATCCATGCCCACCGCTGGCACCAAATTCATTCGTCATGACAAACATGCAGTTAGGCCGTCACGCTTGCTCGCACGAGACGGTTGTCTTGCGTTGCCGATGCACGACGACCGAGCCGACGCACCATGTCGGTGCTCACCCGGACATCGCATGCACCGTCACGAAGCGAAACGCCGGCGCGTCGCACCACGGCGGTTAGAATTCCCCGAAACCTGACACAAGCTGATGCAATCGATCGACCGAATTCCCGTCACCGTGCTGACCGGCTTCCTGGGCAGCGGCAAGACCACGCTGCTCAATCACCTGCTCGCGGATCCGCACGGCCAGCGCCTCGCCGTCATCGAGAACGAATTCGGCGAAGTGAACATCGACAGCTCGATCCTCGTGCGCGACACCGGCATCGAGATCGTGCAGACCGAAAACGGCTGCCTGTGCTGCACCGTGCGAGGCGACCTGCAACGCGCGCTGATCGATCTGGCGGCACGGCGTTCGACCGGCGCCCTCGCCTTCGACCGGGTGATCATCGAAACGACCGGTCTCGCCCAGCCGGCCCCGGTGGTGCAGACGATCCTGATCGACCCGATTATCGCGGAGCACTATCGCCTCGACGGCGTGGTGACCTTGGTCGATGCGCAGCACGGCGAAACACAGCTCGACACCCACGTCGAGGCACAGGAACAGGTGGGCTTCGCGGATCGCCTCGTCGTCACCAAACCCGATCTGGTGAACGATACCCAGCGCGAGGCGCTCGAGGCCCGGCTGATGGACATGAATCCGCGCGCCGCCATGCGCGTGGCTCGATTCGGGGACGCACCGATCCAGTGGATCACCGACGTGGGCGGGTTCGACGCAAGCGCGGTGCTTGAACTGCATCCGGGCTTTCCCCGCTACGCCCGCGCGGCCCGACACACACCCGGCGTGGAATCCTTCGTCTGGCGCAGCGATCGCCCCTTCGATCGCACCCGCTTCGACTTCCTGCTGGGCATGGTCAACCAGTGGTACGGCCCGGACCTGCTGCGCTACAAGGGCATTCTCGAATTCGAGGGCGACGCCGCGCGCTGGGTGTTCCAGGGCGTGCACCGGCAGCAGACCCTGACGGCCGGCACTCCCTGGGTAAACGACGAACCTCGCGGCAGCGTTCTGGTCTTCATTGGTGTCGGCCTGCCACGCGAGGTCCTGGGCCAGGGGCTGGACAAATGCCTCGCCGGTGCGGCAGTCTGAGCCGGAGACCCCACCGACCGCCACACAAAAGGCTGTGCATACAACAAGATGATCGTCTACGACCTGATTTGCGACGAAGACCACCGGTTCGAGGCCTGGTTCGGCTCGGCCGAGGACTTCCTGAGCCAGTGCGACACCCCGTTGCTGACCTGCCCCGTGTGCGGCAGCGGTACCATCCAGCGCCTTCCCTCGGGCATCCACACGGCGCGGCACGGGCGAAGCGATCCGACCCCGCCCGCACCGGAGCAACCCGAGCACGTCGCGGCGTTCCCGCCGCCCAAGGTCGTCTGGCAGGCGTTGCGCCAGTTGATCGAAAGCACCGAGAACGTCGGCCGCGAATTCCCCGAGCAGGCGCGCCGCATCCATTACGGCGAATCGCCCCGGCGCTCGATCCGTGGCCAGGCCTCGCGCGAGGAAGCCGAGGAACTGCGCGAGGAAGGCATCGAGGTCCTGAGCCTGCCGGTGCCGCCGAGCGAAGAGCTGAACTGAAAGCGGGACCTCGGGAGCGGTTGCGCCGCTCCCGGGTTTGGCGCTGATTTGCCGACGCTTTTCCCGACCGCCGTCAGCGGCCGGCAAAATCCGCTTGCGCTTTTCCCGGTAGCTGTATGAAACTACAGCTGTGCATCCGGACAGTCCCGTCCGGACCCTTCCCGGAGGCTGCCAATGGACAACGCCCGGATCCCCAAGACTCTCGCGATCCTCAATGCCCTGTCGAGCGGTATCGATCCGCTCAGCGGTGAACCCTTCCCGCGCGACAGCGCCTACCAGCACCCCGACGTGGTGCGTGCCCTGTTCCACGCGCTGCGCGCGATCGAGGCCACGGCCGACACGGCTGCCGTCCTCCCTGTGTCGGCCGCCCCCGCACCGGCGCCCGCTGCCACCCCCGCGGAAAGGAAGAAGGCTTCCCGCCCCGCAGCGGCCAATGCCGGCAAGTCCTGGTCGCCGGAAGAGGATGAGCGGCTCGCGGCCCGCTTCGATGCCGGCCTGGCCATCGAAGCACTGGCCACGGCGCACGACCGCTCCAAGTTCGCCATCGAAACCCGGCTCGCCAAGCTCGGCCGCGTACCCGTACCCGAGGGCCTGCGCTACCCGATCAAGACCGGTGGTGTGCCAAATCCACCAAAGCTCTCCGATATCGCCACGCTGCGCTACGCCGCCCGGATAGACGGTGCGAGCCACCCGGCGAGGGGCCCCGCGATAGAGGGGATCGACGGCCAGGCGAGTCGCCGTCAAGCGCCGAATCGGCAATACATCGAACCTGCACGGTGGGTCTGAGGCGCGCCATGGAATCCCTCACGCCAAGACAACAGGAAATCCTGGAACTCATCCGCGACACGCTCGAGGCCACCGGCTTTCCGCCGACCCGTGCCGAGATCGCGCGGGCGCTGGGTTTCGCCTCGGCCAATGCTGCCGAGGATCATTTGCGGGCACTGGCGCGCAAAGGTGCGATCGAACTGACCGAAGGCGTCGCGCGCGGCATCCGGCTCGCCGAACCACCCGGACTCGCGGTCATCGGCCGCGTGGCAGCCGGCCGCCCGATCCTCGCCGAGCAGCACGTGCAGGCTCGCCTCCAACTGGATCCGGCTCTGTTCAGTCCACGCGCGGACTACCTGCTCAAGGTACGCGGCATGAGCATGCGCGACGCCGGCATCCTCGACGGCGACCTGCTCGCCGTGCACCGCACCACCGAAGCCCGCAGCGGCCAGATCGTCGTGGCCCGCCTGGAGAACGAAGTCACGGTGAAGCGCCTGCGCCGCCAGGGTTCCACCGTGGAACTGCTGCCCGAAAACCCCGAGTTCGAACCCATCGTCGTGGACCTGAAGAACGACCCCTTCGAGATCGAGGGGCTCGCGGTAGGACTCATCCGCAATGGAGGCAAATTGTGAGTATCGTCGCCGAGCCGTTCCTGCACACCCCCCAAGTACCCGCCACCATCCGCACGCGCTCGAGCCGTCAGCTGCGCATGGCGGCCGAGCGACTGCTGTGGACCTACCTGCGCGAAGGCCGCTTTGCCGAAGCCCGTTTCCGTCGCCAGTACCTGATCGATGCCTGGCTCGCCGACTTCGCCTGCCCCGAAGCCAAGCTCGTGATCGAGGTCGAGAGCGACTTGACCCCGGCACTGGCGCTGCATGCGCTCAATCGCCGCAGCTTCCTCGAATCCAAGGGCTACCGGGTATTGCGCTTCTCCGACCGTGACGTGCTGATCGACACCCGTGCGGTGCTGGGTGCGATCCGTGGGACACTGACTGCGGGAAGAGACCAAAGGTAAGAAACACGGGAGCAAAAGCACTCGATAGTTAGGCTGCAGAATAGATGCTCACGTTCACGCTCGACACCAACTGCATCATCGCTCTCGACGATGGGCGAGCGGATGCCCCTGCAATCCGACAGCTTGCCGATGCGCACGCCCAACGCCGCGCGCATGTGGCGGTCGTCGCGATGTCAGCCTCGGAAAGACAGCGCAACGGGGCGCATCTGGGGAACTTTCAGGCGTTTCGCGATCGCTTGGCAGCTCTGGGGTTCGGGCATCTTGAGATTCTCAAGCCCATTTCGTACTGGGATGTCACCTTCTGGGATTGGTCTCTCTGGTCGGCTCCAGAAATGGAGGTACTTGAGCAACAGATTCACGATATTCTTTTCCCGACCATAGAGTTCCGCTGGATTGATTTCTGTAGCGTTCGTGGCTGGGATCCAAAAGTACAGACGCTCGACGCGAAGTGGCGGAATGCGAAATGCGATGTTCAGGCTCTTTGGAGCCACGTGTTCAACAAGCGCGATGTGTTCGTGACGAGTGATGCCAATTTCCACGCTGCGACGAAGAAGGCGGCTCTACTCGCTGTAGGGGCCGGTCGCATCCAATTGCCGAATGCCGCGGTAGCATCAGTGATCGGCGTGACGCATGCAGCCTGACACAGTGGTGAAATCGGACTTGCAGACAGCGGCGCTTCGCTTGCTTGTTTGCATGCTCGTCATCTTTTTTCGTTACACACCGCAATATCCCGCGGTGATTTCATGCCGCAGAAAGTAAGCGACCTCGTCGCTGAGCTTGAACGTGCAGGTTTCGTCAATCGTGGTGGGAAAGGGAGTCATCGCAACTTCGTGCACCCGCGAGTTTCGAAGCCGATAACAGTGTCGGGAGCGCTCGGCGACGATGCGAAGCATTATCAGGTCCGCGCCGTGAAACACGCCATCGAGGAGTCCATGTCGTGAAGGAAAGTGCAAGGTACGCCAAGATTGTCGAGTGGTCCGAAGAGGATCAATGCTTCGTCGGGAGTTCTCCGGGGCTGATCTATGGCGGATGCCATGGACCGGACGAGAAAGCCGTTTTCGAGGAGCTATGCCAAGTCGTCGAGGAAGCCATTGCGCTTTACCACCAGGACGGCAAACCTCTGCCTCCGCCAACGTCGGGCCGCGACTATGCGAACAAGATGCAGAACGTCGCATGACGGCAAAGTGCACCGGACGTACGCAAGAACAGCGGACGTAGGCGATTGCGGGTGTCGGGCTCATCAGCAACACAATGGCCGGTAGCGTTTTGTCGCTGATCTGCGCGAATGATGATGGCCTTCGCTCAAAGACCGAGAGGCGAGAACAACTTCAGCGTGGTGAGACGCGAAAAGTGATTTAGGAAACCGCGACCTCCGACAGTCATCGCCGAGTTTCCGGTCTCGAGTCCCGACACACCACAAGCTCAGCACCCTGGGGCGGTCCACACCTGAATCATGAGCGCCCCCGAGCCCGCCCTCGACACCCTGCTGCGTGGCCCCCATCTGTGGCGTGGCGACAGCCAGGCCGAGGTGGCGGTGCCGAGCGTGTCCACGGGCTTCGTGGCCCTGGATGCGCTGCTGCCCGGTGGTGGCTGGCCGCGTGCAGCGCTGGTCGAGCTCCTGGCGCCGCGGCCGGGTGTCGGCGAATTGTCGCTACTCATGCCTGCACTCGCACGACTGTCCGGTACCGATCAGTGGATCGCCCTGGTGTCGCCGCCACATATGCCCTACGCGCCCGCCCTCGCCGCCGCAGGCATCGATCTCGCCCACGTCGTGATCGTGCGTGCCGGCGATGGTGCCGACACGCTCTGGGCCATGGAACAGGCGCTCGGCTCGGGCAGTTGCGGCGCCGTGATCGGCTGGCCTTCGTTCGTGAACGAGCGCAGCCTGCGGCGGCTCCAGCTCGCCGCAGAAACCGGACGCGCGCTCGGGCTGTACTTCTCCTCGGGTCAAGCCACCAGCAGTTCGCTCGCTGCGCTGCGCCTGCAGCTCACCTCCGCGGACGGTCGCTTGCGCGTACATGTGCTGAAGGTCCGCGGCAGCGGCATCGGTACGACGCTCGTGCTCGATGCGAGGAACCCGTGACTCGTGATTCCTGACTGGCGCATCACGCTTCGATAGTCGCCTTCGTCGGCTCACCCCAGTCCATGCACGACCCACGAGTCACCAGTCACGAATCACGGCCCTCAGGGCCCCTCTGGCTCGCGCTCCATCTGCCCCGTCTGCCCCTCGAAGTCTTCCGCCGGGGCGTCGCTGCATTCGCACCCACGGTCATCTCGACCGGCGGCAACCGGCCCGTGATCCTGCTCGCCGATCCCGCAGCCGCGCACGGCGGCGCGCAACCCGGCATGACCCTGTCGGCGGCCTATGCGCTGGTCACCGACCTGAACGTGCTCGTACGCAACGAAGCCCTCGAATTGAAGGCGCTCGAGAACCTCGCCTTGTGGGCCGAGCAATTCACGCCTGCGCTCTGTCTCGCCGCGCCGGATGCGCTGCTGCTCGAGATCAGTGGTTGCCTGAAGCTCTTCGGCGGCCTCGACATCCTGGGGAAACGCGTGCGCGCCGGACTCGATGAACTGGGCTTCGATGCCAACCTTGCCTGTGCACCCACACCCGCGGGTGCACTGATGCTGGCACGCAACGGACTCGATGACTTCGTCGCCGACATCGATGCGCTGCGCGTGCGACTGGCGCTATTGCCCATCGATGGCCTGGACGCTGCGTCCACCACCATCTCCGCACTCGCAAGCCTGGGGCTGCGCACCGTGGGTGAAGTCGCGCGCCTGCCGCGCGACGGGCTCGCACGCCGCTTCGGCCGCGACCTCGTGGATCATCTCGACCGTGCCTTCGGCCACTGCCCCGATCCGCGCGCGCCGTTCGTGCCGCCGCCGCGCTTTGCGAGCCGGCTCGTGTTGCCCGCTCCAGTACCGGAGGTGGAACAGCTGCTGTTCGGCCTGAAGCGGCTCGTGCTCGAGTTCGCCGGCTTCCTCGCCGGGCGCCAGGCCGGTGTGACGCGCTTCGCCGTCGTGCTCGAGCACGAGGATCACCCGTCCACGCGCGTGCGCATGGAGCTTTCGATGCCGAGCCGCGACGGCGCCCATCTCGTCTCGCTGCTGCGCGAGCGGCTGTCGCGTATCGCGCTGCCCCAGGCCGTGGAGGCCTTCAGCCTCGAGTGCGAAGAGACGATGCAGCTCGCACCGGGCAACTTCTCGTTCTTCGTCGAACGCGGCCGCAGCGCCGAGGATCGTGCCGCGCTGGTGGAACGACTGCGCGCACGGCTCGGACGCGAGGCAGTGCACGGCCTCGCCCTCGTGCCCGATCATCGGCCGGAACTCGCGTGGCGCGAGTCCGAACCCGGCACGCCGCACGCGGTAACACTGCCCGCCCCACGTCCGTTGTGGCTGCTCGCCGCGCCGCGCGTCCTGCTCACCGACGATCGCGGCCCGCGCCTGGACGGCCCCCTCGCGCTCGCACCGGGGCCCGAGCGCATCGAGAGCGGCTGGTGGGATGGCGGCGACGTGCGGCGCGACTATTTCGTCGCGGCAAATCCGGAAGGTGCACGGTTCTGGATCTACCGCAGCGACAACGCGTGGTTCCTGCACGGCATCTTCGCGTGAACACGTATGCGGTGAAATCGCTCACCCGCTTATGCCGGCAGGCCTGTGCGCCCCGGCTACGCCGGCCGCTGGCCAGTCACGGTGGTGATGATCTCACCCACCACATCGTTGCATGCCCACGGGCCTGTGCGCCCCGGCTGCGCCGGCCGCTGGCCAGTCACGGTGGCGACGATCTCAGATCGTGGTGCCGATCAGCTTCAGGATCTCTTCGCGTTTCGCCGCATCCTCGGCACTCCGCGCATCTGCCCCGACATGCGATGTGTCTTCAGTGGGCGACATATCCGGGTCGCGCAACGCTTCTCGCAGCACTTCGCGGAACAAGTCGCGATGTTCGTTCATCAGCTCGAGGATGGCGAGCTTGATGAGGCTCTTGAATTGTTCTTCGGTCATGGCAACAGGCAGCATCCTCCGTGCGAGGCGACGCCATTGTGTCACAGCGACCCACCGTTGAGCCATGACGCAAATCAACTTCTCCGAACTTCACTGTTTGAGCAATTTCAGCTTTCTGCGCGGTGCATCGCACGCCGAGGAACTGGTGGCCCGCGCCGCGAAGCTCGGCTATGGCGCGCTCGCCGTCACCGACGAATGCTCGCTCGCCGGCGTGGTACGCGCCCACGAGGCTGCGAAGAAACATGGCCTGCACCTGATCATCGGCACGGAGATCCGTCTCGCCGACGGACCGACGCTCGTGCTGCTCGCCATGGATCGCATGGGCTACGGCAATCTCTCGGCACTGATCACGCGCGGCCGCCGCAATGCGAAGAAGGGCGAGTACCACCTCGCCCGCGCCGATCTCGACGATGGCGTGCCGGGGTGTCTCGCGCTGCTGATCCCCACGACGAACGAAACCGCGAGCGCTGACGCAACCTGGCTCCGCGAGCGCTTCGCGGACCGCGCCTGGATCGCGGTCGAACTGCATCACGGCGCACACGATGCGGAACACCTCGTACAAATGGAAGCGCTGTCGCGTGCCAGCGGCCTGCCGCTGGTGGCGACCAACGACGTGCACATGCACGTACGTGAACGGCGCTCGCTGCAGGACGTCCTGACCGCAGTGCGCATCGGCGTGCCGGTAGCGCAGGCCGGCCATGCCCTGTTTCCCAACGGCGAACGCCACCTGCGGCCGATCGCGAAGCTCGCCCGGATCTATCCGCTGGAGCTGCTTGCCGAGTCGATGGTAATCGCGCAACGCTGCACGTTCTCGCTAGACGAGCTGCGTTACGAATATCCCGACGAGGTCGTGGCGCCGGGCGAAACGCCGACAAGCTGGTTGCGCAAGCTCGTGGAGGACGGATTGCAGTGGCGCTTCGGCGATGGTCCGACACCACCCTCGGTACGCAAGCTCATCGAGCGCGAACTCGCCCTCATCGGCGAGCTGCGCTACGAAGCCTACTTCCTCACCGTCTACGACATCGTGCGCTTCGCACGCTCGCAGAACATCCTGTGTCAGGGACGCGGTTCGGCGGCGAACTCGGCGGTGTGCTACGCCCTGGGCATCACCGCGGTGGATCCGGCGCGCATGTCGATGCTGTTCGAGCGCTTCATCTCGAAGGAGCGCAACGAACCGCCCGACATCGACGTGGACTTCGAGCACGAACGCCGCGAAGAAGTGATCCAGTACATCTACGAGAAATACGGGCGGCATCGCGCAGCCCTTGCCGCCACGGTCATTTCCTACCGCACGCGGAGCGCGCTCCGCGACGTGGGCAAGGCGCTCGGTCTCGATCTCGCACAGGTGGATCGCATCGCCAAGAATCTCGCCCTCTCGGACCTCGGCAGCGGTTTGCCGGAACGACTGCGCGAATCGGGTTTCGATCCCGAAGCGCCGACGATGCAGAGACTGCTCGCGCTCACGCAAGAGTTGACCGGATTTCCCCGCCACCTGTCGCAGCACGTGGGCGGTTTCGTGATCTCGCGCGGGCCGCTCGATCGGCTGGTGCCGATCGAAAATGCCTCGATGGTCAACCGGTCGATCATCCAGTGGGACAAGGACGACCTCGACGCCCTCGGACTGCTCAAGATCGACGTGCTCGCTCTGGGCATGCTCACGGCGATCCGCCGCGCGCTCGACCTGTTGAGCGCATGGCACGGCAAACCGCTCGCGATGCAGGACATCCCGGCGGAGGATCCGGCCGTTTATGCGATGCTGCAACGGGCCGACACCATCGGTGTCTTCCAGATCGAATCGCGCGCCCAGATGAGCATGCTGCCGCGATTGAAACCGAAAGAGTTCTACGACCTGGTGATCGAAGTGGCGATCGTGCGCCCGGGACCGATCCAGGGCGGCATGGTGCATCCGTATCTTCGGCGCCGGCAGAAACTGGAAAAAGTCACCTATCCGAGCGAGGCAGTGAAAGGCGTGCTCGAGCGCACGCTGGGCATCCCCATCTTCCAGGAGCAGGTGATGCAGCTCGCTGTGGTGGCTGCGGGCTTCACGCCGGGCGAAGCGGACGGTCTGCGCCGCTCCATGGCCGCGTGGAAACGCAAGGGCGGATTGGAGCACTACGAGCGCAAGCTGACCGACGGCATGTGCGAGCGCGGCTACACGGAGCAATTCGCGCAGCAGATCTTCCAGCAGATTCGGGGTTTCGGCGAATACGGTTTTCCCGAATCGCATGCGGCGAGCTTCGCGCTGCTCGTCTACGTCTCCGCGTGGCTGAAGCACCACCATCCCGCCGCCTTCTGCGCCGCACTGCTCAACAGCCAGCCGATGGGTTTCTATTCGCCGTCACAGCTGGTGCAGGACGCGCAGCGGCACGGCGTCGAAGTGCGGCCGGTGGATGTGCTGGTGAGTGGCTGGGATTGCGCGCTGGAGGCTGCCCCTGCCCCCACCCTGACCCTCCCCCACCTGTCGGCGAGGGAGGGAGTGCCGGACTTTGCGGGGGAAGGTATTTTCGGCACCCCCTCCCCCGCGTTTGCGCGGGGGAGGGTTGGGGTGGGGGCAAAGAGAGGGGCAAGCACGGCATCGAAGGCGACGACGCCCCCCGCCCTTCGCCTCGGCCTGTGCATGATCGCCGGCTTGTCCAAGGCAGCCGCCGAGCGGTTGATCACAGCGCGCCGTGAGCCCTTCGAGAATTTCGAGCAACTGGCCTTGCGCGCACGGCTGAGCCGCCACGAACTCGACTCCCTTGCCCATGCGGGTGCGCTCGCTCCGCTCGCGGGTCACCGCCGTGAGGCCTTGTGGCAGGTGGCGGGCATCGAAGCGCGACCACCCGTGCTCGCGGGCACGCCGATCCATGAGCAACAGCCGCTGCTACCGGAACCGACCGAAGGCGAGGAGATCGTGGCGGACTACGCGAGCCTCGGGCTCACGCTCGGCCGGCATCCGCTCGCGCTGCTGCGGCCGCATCTGGACCGCCAGCACATGCTGACCGCCGTGCAATTGCTCGGCACACGCTCCGGCGAGCGGGTACGTGCAGCCGGGCTGGTCACCTGCCGCCAGCGGCCCGGCACCGCGAGCGGCGTGATCTTCGTGACGCTCGAGGACGAGACCGGCAACACCAATGTGGTGGTGTGGCGGGCCTTGAGCGAACGGCAACGCCGCACGCTGCTCGGTGCGAAGCTGCTCGGAGTCCATGGCGTACTCGAGCGCGATGGCGAAGTCGCCCACTTGATCGCGGGCAAGCTCACGGACCTGTCGCACCTGCTGGGACGACTGAGGACGCACTCGCGGGATTTCCACTGATCAGCGCCCCGGCCCAGGCATCACCATCGCCGACCCTGCCGACGCGCGGGGTCGCAGCAGCCGCCGATTTGACGCAGTACTGGCCTGCGGGGTAGCGTTGGGCCAAAATAACAACAACAAGAAAAAAATCATAACCTCGCCCCGTCACCCGTGATCGACGTCCTGCCCATCATCGCCTTCGGCTTCGTGCTCGGCATGCGCCACGCCACGGATGCTGACCATGTGATCGCCGTCGCCACCATCGTGAGCCGCGAAGCCAGCATCCGCGGCGCAGCGTTGATCGGCGCCACCTGGGGCATCGGCCACACGCTCACCATCCTCGCCGTCGGCGGCGCCATCATCCTGCTCGATCTCGCGATACCGCCGCGTGTTGGCCTGCTGATGGAATTCGCGGTGGCCGTGATGCTGGTCCTGCTCGGCCTCGTCGCACTGACCGGCATGCCGGCCCGCCTGCGCCGGCGCGTCGCGCCGCCCGAGGTTCGCGCCCCCCTGCGATACCAGCCCGCGGGCGGAGCCCATGCCCACCGGGTGCTGGGACTGGCGACCCATGCGCATCCCCATGCGCACGTGCATGCCCACGGCGACTATCTGCACCGGCATCGCCATGGGCACGGATCGGACGCCCACGGACATGCCGAAGATGCGACCCCGCAGGCCTGGCTCGATCGGGCCTTCGGCAGACTGACGCTCTACCAGTGGGTCAGGCCGCTCGTGGTCGGCGTGGTGCACGGGCTCGCCGGTTCGGCGGCCGTGGCGCTGCTGGTGCTGACCGAAATCCACGATCCCTGGTGGGGCGTCGCGTACCTGGGCCTGTTCGGCGTCGGTACGGTCGCGGGCATGATGGCCGTGACCGCCGTGATCTCCCTGCCCTTCGCCTACAGCGCCAAGCAGCTACCCAACTTCAATGCGCTGCTGCGAGTGCTGTGCGGTGTCCTGAGCATCGCCTTCGGCCTCTATCTCATCTGGCAGATCGGGTTCGTCGAAGGGCTGTTCTCGGGCGACCCGAAGTCGACCCCGCACTGATGCGGTCACGAAAACGTATGAACGTTTCCTAAAAAATGTGACAACTCTCGGAAAACAAAGCACTTTCCGTTGACGCACAGAGCGCGCGCAGCATAGAGTCGCGAAGTGCTCGCAATTGCTCAAAATACGCCCCCGGCGCGGAGAATGCCGGGGCTGAAAAACATCGGGATCGCAGTGGTCGCCGTGGCGCTGGGCGCAGTCGCGCTCTATGCAGCCCTGCGCGAAGTGCGTACGGCGCCTGCAGCCGCTACTGTGCAGGCCACCGGCGAGATGGGCCACTCGGATCGGCCCGCTCTTACGGCAGACGAAGAACGATTCGCCCATGATCTCTGGAAAGTCCACGACCAGGTCCGGACCCTCGCAGTGCGAATGAGCTTCCTTGGCCTGTCGTACAAGATGGGCGACATCCCCGCCTCGGAGCTGCCGGTGCGGATAGCGCCCATCACGAAGGAATTCCGCGCGGCGCTTTCGGATGCGGCGAAGCTCGCGCCACCGCCTTCGCTCAAGGACATGTTCGATGAATACCTCGGTGCGGTGCGCGGCTACGAACAAGCCGGCATGGAAATGGCCCGCGCCGGCAAGGACGATACCGACAAGCGGCTGATCGCCGCCCAGACGCGCAGCGCGGAATCCGCGACCACCTTGCTCAAGGTGGGCGAGTTGCTCTGGCCCGGGGAGCACAAGCCGAACTAGATTTTGCAGGAGCAGAAAGACGGTGGCCCGAGGAACAGGTAGCAGGGCCGCCGCAGGCAGTCAGGGGTTTCCAATAACGACAGGGAGGTGAGAGAGCATGAAGAAGAAACTCGCATTGGGCATGGCAGCGTTCGGCCTCGTGGCAGGACTGGGGACGACGGCTGTACAGGCACAGACCGTTTGCTCGGCCTGGCTGGTGGAGAACAGCACCTTCATGGGCGTGCCTTTCGGCATGTTCCATCCGGACCGCTCGTTCGTGCAGGGCAGCACCAATCCGCGCAACAACGTCAACACGGTCGACCTGCCGGTCAACGTGGGCGTGATCAAGTGCGGCAAGGAACTGATCCTCTATGACAATGGCTGGAACGCCACCGACTATCACAAGATGACCGGCACGGGTCACTGGTCGCCGCTGTCCAAGCAGATCGCCCAGCTCGGCTTCGACGCCAAGGACGTGTCCAAGATCATCATCGGACATGGCCACTGGGATCACGCCGGCTCGCTGGACGAATTCCCGAACGCGATGCTGTACGTGCAGAAGGAAGAACTGAAGGGCATCGAGTGGGCGTTGAACTATCCCGGTCATGAGCGCATCCGTGCGGTGAACACCTCGCCGGGTGGTTGCAGCCGGACGCCGGCCTGCGGCTATACGCCGAAGACCGTGGATCAGATCTACGGCAAGGTTCTCCGTGGAATGGCCGTCATCGTCGACGGCGACATGGAAATCATGCCCGGCGTGAAGATCCATGCCGCCCATCGTGCGCACACGGCGGGTTCGCAGCTGCTCGAAGTCAACACCGCCATCGGCAAGCTGATGTTCGGCTCCGACGCCTACTCCTCCTGGGAAGCGATCCGCGACTGGGAAGTGGCGAACGTGCAGCAGACCGACTCGGTGCAACAGTTCCTCGCGTACGAGAAGTGCTACAAGGTGACCGGCGGCTATCAGAACTGCGTGGCCGCGCATGAGCCTCTTTCCTACAGCGACAAGTACCCGCTCACGAAGAATTCGTGGGTCGGCATGAACGGCGCCCGGCTGGCGGAAATCACGCTGGCCCCGGGCGAGACCTCGCGCAAGAAGTAAGCGCCGGTCGACCCGCTGCAGCAGGGAGGAGCTCCCGACGGGAGCTCCTCTTTTTTTGTCTCCGGGTCGCGTCGACCATGCGGCACATGCGGTACCTGCGGCTCGTTGCCGCATTGATTTTCCTGGCCGGCCCGAGCGTCGCGGCGGCCCATGATCCGAGCGCCTGGGGCGGCGTATTCCGCTCGCGTGACGATGGCGCCTCCTGGCTGCCCGCCGACGCAGGGCTCTTCATCGGCGGTGCGATGGCGCTCGCCATCAGCCCGCGCGATCCGAACCATCTGCTCTACGCGACCGATACCCGGTTGCTGCGGTCGCGCAACGGCGGCCGCGACTGGTCCCACGACGGCGCCGACAAGCTGATCGGTCCGACCTTGTCCGTGGCCTTCGACCAGGAAGGCCGAGGCGCCGTGGCTTCCAGTTCCGCCGGCGTCTTCCGGACCGGCGATGGCATGAAATGGGAGGAATCGACGGCACCTGCGGGCGCAGCGCCTGCGCGGGTCATCGTCGCGGGTGCGTCGCCCGGCCGGTTCTATCTGGCTGGACCGCGCGGGCTGTTCAAGAGCGATGACGGCGGGCGCACCTTCATCCGCATGGGCGATGGCGTCCTGCCCGACACCGCTCCCACTGGTCTTGGCGTCATCGCCGATGCTCCCGATCGGATACTGACCATCATCGAGGGCAAGTTGTGGATCAGTGCCGACGGGGGTGCGGACTGGAGGCAAAGCCGGACGGGCTTGCCGGAAGGTCGACTGGATGCCGTCGCCGCCAACGGCACCTCGCAAGGGCCGTGGTGGGCCTTCGGCGCCGATCAACTCCTTGTCAGCCGCGATACCGGCGATTCGTGGCGGACCGCCGGCAAGCCCGTTCCCGAACACGGCACTTCGGTGCGTGGGTTGGCGGTTGGCTCCGACGGCCGCGCGATCGTGCTGACCACCCATCGCGGCGTGATGCGAAGCGCCGATGGGGGCGAATCCTGGGCCGTGGTCGAAGGCGTGCTGCCGACCCACCTGGAATCGGGCCCGCTCGTGCGCGATCCCCACGACCGTGCGACCCTGTACGCGGGATTCGCCCTGACGCCCTATGCGGAGATCTTTCGTCGTGCGGAACAGGGCAACAACCTGCTCTCGCAGATCGATCCGGTCAGCCTTGCCGGCGGCCTCGCCTTCCTGCTCCTGCTCGTGATCGGCGGCGTATGGTTCGCGCGCAAACTCGCGCGTCGTTACCACGCGCTGCCCCACAACGAAACGCCATGAACCAGACGACCGAATCCGCCCCGACCAAGCCTGCTTCCCGTACAGCCAGCCGATGGCTGACCGCGTTGATCATCGTCGTCGTTGCAATCGCAGCTGGCGCGGCTGCGTGGTGGACACTCAAGCCCGCGATGCCGAAGTTCGTCGAGTACCCCATGACCGTGAGCACCGACATGCCCACGGCCATCGCGATCGCACCGGACGGCACCGCCTGGTTCTCGATCGATTTCTCCGACGCGATCGGCGTGATCCGCAACGGCAAGGTGGAGCGGCTTCCCAAGGGCTCGCGCAATGCGGAACCGCTCGGGCTCGGTGTCGACGCGAGCGGCAACGCATGGCTCGCCGATCCTCCGGCGGTGGCCATCCAGCGCATCTCGCCCACCGGGGAGATCAAGTCCTTTCCGCTCGGCACGGCCATCGCGCGACTCGGCCGGCTCGCCGTAGCGCCCGACGGCGCCGTTTGGTTCGCCGAGAGCACCGCCTACAGCATTACGCGGCTGAAGGACGGCGTGTTGAAGCGCCACGAGATCAGCGAAGTGCGCGGCGCGCCCTTCGGCGTCGCGGCGGCTGCCGACGGTACGGTGTGGGCGACGCTGCAGGCCGGCAATTCCCTGGTCCGCATCGCGCCCGACGGCACGATGTCCGAATTCGAGATACCCACGCGCGGCGTCTCGCCCACCGATGTCGCCGTCGACGCCAGCGGTGCCGCATGGTTCATCGAGTTTCGCGCCAACAAGCTTGGTCGCTTGCAGGACGGCAAGTTTTCCGAGATCGACGTGCCGGTGGAACGTGCGGCCTTGTCGGGCCTGGCCGTGGCGCCGGACGGTTCGGTGTGGTTCGGCAGCTTGCGCGGTCGTGCAATCGGACGGGTGAAAGATGGGCAGGTGAAGCTGTTCCCGCTGCCACGCGAGCAGGCAAGACCCTTCTCGGTCGCAGTCGATGGCAAGGGCAACGTCTGGTATGCAGACATCACCGGCACGGTCGGCATGCTGCCGGCCAGCGAGGCAGCGCGCTAGGGAGAGTCTCCCTCGGTCGGATCGTTGCGCGTCAACGTGAACTCGATCACGTTGCGCCCGCCCTCGCGTCGATAACGCGCATCGCGGCTCAGCGTCAGCGCGAGAAATACCCCGAGCCCGCCCACGGGCCTTGCATCGGGATTGGCGCCGAGGTTCGCCACGGAAGCGCGCGCAATGGGATCGAATTCGGGTGCCTCGTCCTCGAACCGGAACTCGAGCACGCTCCCGGTGCATTGAAGCGTGACCCAGACCGGCCGGTCACATTCGCCACCGTATCCGTGGTGGACGGTGTTCACGAACAGCTCTTCGGCGATCACGACGACGCGGTGACAATCCTCGCTGCATATGCCCGTCTGCGCCGCAAAGTCCCCGATGGCGAGCCGGATCGCGTCGAACTCGGACAGGCGTGCAGGGCAGCTGTGCTTCATGTTCTTGCTTTCCGATCAGCGCTTTGGCAACGCCCGATGGTCGCGATCAGCAGCTGCAACCGGCGGAACAGAACTTGCCTCATGGAAGAGCATCATCACTTTCGAGTCCATGACATGTTCCGCACCGCTTCCCGCATTGCCTGCCTCGGCTTGCTCGCCATCGCCCTGCCCTGCGCTGCGGCGCCCGACGCCGGACGCGTCAAGACCGCGAAAGGTACCGTCTCCATCGAACGGGCCGGGCAGAGAATGCCCGCGACGATCGGCATGCCGGTCCAGGAGAAGGACGTGGTCACCACGGGAGCGGACGGTTCGGTCGGCATCACGTTCACTGACAACTCGATGCTCTCGGCGGGGCCCAATTCCGTGCTTGCCCTGGATCGCTATGCGTTCGATTCGGCAACCGGGAAAGGCACGCTCGAAGCGAACCTTGCCAAGGGCACGCTCGCAGCGGTGTCCGGAAAAATGGTCAAGAAGTCTCCCGAGTCGATGAAGATCCGGACGCCCGCCGCGATCATGGGCGTGAGGGGCACGGAGTTCGTCGTCAAGGTCGACGAGCCCAATCCCTGACATGCGCTTCCAGGCTTGGGGAGCCGTAGCGCTCTCCCTGCTCGCCGTGACAGGCTGCGCGTCGCGGCCGCCGTCGATGGCGCGGAACGACATGATCGCGCTCGTCACCAAGGCCGACGGGTCCGTCGGTTCCGTCGTCGTGTACCAGGGCAAGGAGCGCCTGGTGCTCGACTCGCACAACGCCGCCGCGCGCATTCGCAGCAGCAACGGAATGGAACCGGCAACGCTGTCGCCGGACGAACTGCGCGCGGGCTTCGGCCCTGCGCTCGAAGCCCTGCCCCCGCGCCCGCAAAGCTTCGTGCTGTACTTCATCGAAGGCAAGGATGAACTCACCGCCGAATCGAAGGTGGCGATCGGCACGGTACGCGAGCAGATCCTGCGGCGACCCTCGCCGGAGATCGCCGTCACCGGCCATACCGACGACGTCGGGACCGATCGCTTCAACGACCAGCTCTCCGCACAGCGCGCGAAGCGAGTCACCGACGAGTTGATCCGTGCCGGTGTGCGCCCGGAGTTGATCACCACCGACGCGCACGGCAGTCGCGAACCGCTGTACCCCACCGAAGCCGGCAGGGCCGAACCTCGCAACCGCCGCGTGGAGATCACGGCGCGCTGATCCCGGCAGTGCCCCGCCACTCGACGACGAGGGCGGTTGCATCGTCGGCACGCTCGCGTTCGCCACCATGTTCCGACAGCAGGCTTGCGATCGCATCCCGTATGGCCGCGGACCCGGGCGTCTGGATGCCGATTCGTTCGGCGAATCGTTCCCTGCCGAGCAGTTGATCGTCCGGGCTGTGCGCTTCGGTGATGCCGTCGGTGACCACGCAAAGGCGCTCGCCCGGTTCCAGGGAAGTGCGATTCACATCGTACGGATAGCTCTCGATCACGCACAGCGGCGGACCGGACGCTCCCTCGACCCGGCGAACCTCTCCACCGGGCCCGATGACCAGCGGCGGCTCATGGCCGGCGTTGCACCATTCCAGGGTACCGGTGTCGAGTTGCAGAATGCCCACGAACAGGGTGACGAACAACTGGCCGGGGTTGTCGCGCGACAGTTCGGCATGGGCCTCGTCGACGATGCTCTCGAGATCGGAAGCACCGCGCAAGGCAGCGCTCTTCAGCAGTGCCTTCGCCACCGACATGAACAACGCCGCGGGCAGGCCCTTGCCGGAGACGTCGCCCACGACGAGGAACAACCGGTCATCGTCGAGCAGGAAATAATCGTACAGGTCGCCACCCACGCTGCGGGCCGGTTCCGCCATGGCCGCGATGGAGATCCGGGGGTCGGCGACGCCACGGCCATCGGGCGGCGGCAGCATCCCCATCTGCACCCGCCGCGCAGCTTCCTGTTCGCCGGCATCGCGCGCGGAGGCGATGCGTTCGGTGTCGAGCGCGCGGCGCAGGACGCGGCGCTGACGATCGCTCTCCGCCACCGTCGCGACCAGCATCATCGCGAACGTGACGCCGCCGCCGATCAGTGGCCAGGCTACATCCAGCAGCACGCCGCCGAAACGCATCGCCAGTGCACCGACGATCACCAAGGCGCCACTGGCACCCAGCCAGGCGAGTGCCGTGGTTCGCGGGCGCCACCGACTCGCACCGAAGACCGCGAGCGCCGCTATCAGCGCCATCGCCACGGCTTCCAGCCACGGCAGCCACGAGGGTCGGCGCAACAGATCGCCGTCGAAGATGCCTTCGAGGATCTGCGCATGAATCTCCGATCCCGGTACGCGCTCGCCGGTCGGCACCGCATGGAAGTCGAGCACGCCGATGGCGGTGAGGCCGATGATCACCAGCTTGCGCTCGAAGACGTCGCCCGAAACACGACCGGACAGGACATCGGCGGCCGAAACGAATCGGTCCGGCGCGTGCGTCGAGTAATGGACCCACACGGCCGCATCGCGATCGGTCCGCACGCGCAGGTCGCCGAGTTCCACGGCGCGAACACCGGCAGCGCTGGTTGCGAGACCGATCGAAGGCAGGCCCGCCGCCACGCGCAGCAATTCGATCGAGAAAGCGGGTACGAGCGTGCCGTCGACCCGCGACACCAGTGGTACGCGGCGAACGACTCGTCCGGAGGGTTCGGCCGACACGAGCCCTCGCCCTCGGGCGGCACGGTCGATCGTCGGAATACTGCGCAACAGCGAGCCATGCGAAGCGAGGTTCGCAGGTACAGGACCACGCACGAGAATCGGCGTTGCCGCGGATACCGGCGCATTGCCGTCCGGGCCGGGCAAGCCCGCCATCGCCAGTACGACGGGTGCCGCCTCCATGGCGTGGGCGAGTTGCCCGTCGTGCGTGGGCAGAGAGGATAGCCGCCGGGCGAGGACCGGATCGCCGGCCGCGAGGCTCGGCGCCAATTGCTCGGGCGAAAGGCGGTCCGGTTCCGCAAACACCACGTCGACGCCAACCGCTGCGGGTCCGTTTGCCGCGATGCGCTCGATCAGCGCCGCCATGAGCGTGCGCGGCCAGGGCCATTGCCCGTGCGCCGCGAGGCTCGCTTCATCGATGGCGACGATCACCGCCGGCGCGCTCACACGTGTGCGCGGGAACAACCGCTGCCACGCATCGAACGTCGCGAGTCGAAGGCCCTGCGAGCTTTCGAGCGTCGACCAGGCAAGCACCACCATCGCCGCAGCGACCGCGAGCACCCGGCCGCGACGCACCGACAGGCCGCGCAGTCCGGCCCGTTCGCTCCAAGCCAGCGCAGCCTCGTCCGGCAACGGCCGCGACGCCGGCAATTCAGACATCGATTTCGAGTCCGTCCGAAGCGCTGCTCACGAGGAGCCGCGCCTGCTCTCCCCGGGTCAGTTCCTCGAAGCGCACGGTTTCGCGGAGCACTTGTTCGATCTGCTCGTCGTCGTACGCGGGCTCGTGGTGGAACAGGCAAAGATGCTTCACGACGGCGCGCTGGCACAACTCCACGGCGACGATGTTGCTCGAGTGGCCCCAGTCCTCCTTGACCGAGATCGCATCCAGCAGCGAATACATCGCATCGAAAACGACGAGATCGGCACCGCGGAAGAACTCGACGAAACTCGCCGCTTCGTCCTCGTCTTCAGGACGATGTTCGGAATCGGTGGTGTAGACGACGTCGCGGCCATCGCGGCTGAACCGGTAACCGTACGAGTCGCCGGAATGACGCTGTTTCTTGAGGTCCACCGAGACGCCGCCGGCGACGTGCCGGCGCCCGGGCTCGAGCGGGACGAATTCGATGCGAGCCGCCAGCCGGTCGAAGGGCACCGGAAAGCACGGCGCGGATTGCTGCAGGCGCAACGCGTGCTCCATCACGTCGTGACCGCCGTGGATGCGGATGGTCCAGTCGGGATCGTAGGCCGGCGCGAAGAAGGGAAAGCCCATGATGTGATCCCAGTGCACGTGCGAGAGGAACACGTTCACCACACGCGGGCGTCCGGCCGCAACACGTTCCATGAGCGACGTGCCGAGCGGCCGGGCTCCGGAGCCCAGATCGCAGACGATGAACTCATCCGCTCCCGTGTCCAGTTCGACGCAGGCGGAATGGCCGCCGTAGGTATGCGCCACGGAGAAATCGGCCTCGCGCTTCAGGCGTTCGAGCAAGGTCTCCACATTGTCGATGCCGAGCCGGTTCGCATGCTCCAGTACCGCACGCAACTTGCGCTGCACGCCTTCGGAGGTAAGCGCAACGGGCAGCGAACCGCGGGTACCCCAGAAGCGGACGCGCACGCCGCTAGCGCTCTCGATAAGCGCGCGCTGCAGCCGGGGACAAGGCGTCGAGCGCGCTGTCCACGTCGGGAAACACGCGGAACAACAACGTGAAGCGGCTGATCTCGAAGATCTCGCGCACCACGGATTGCATGCCGGCGATGACGACTTCGCCCTCCTGGGCCTTTGCCTGCCTGGCGGCCAGCATGAAGGAACGCAGGCCCGCACTCGAGACATAGCGCAGGTCCGACAGGTCAATCACCACGCGAATGCCACCGGGACGGCAGTTCGCGAGGCAAGGCTCCAGTTCATGAAAAAAGGCTTCGCTGTTGGCGTGATCGATTCGATCCTGCGGCGAAATCACGACCACATCGGCGTACTGCGCCACGGGAAACACCGCACTGCCCAGCCGGCCCGTCGCCGGTGAGGCGACCACTTCAGGTGAGCCCGGCAAGCGTCCCCCACGCCTTCACTGTCAGGAACACGCCGACCACCACGATCAGTACGGAAGTTGCGATCTGGATGCCGATGGCCCAGGGTCCGGCCAGCCAATCGAGCACCTTCTTCCCGACCATCGCCGCAACGACCCCGACCCCGACGAGCGTCAGCGCGAACCCGATGCTGAAGACCAGAACGGTGCCGAGCCCGAGCATGACCTTGCCCTGCGCCAGGGCGTTGAGCAGGATCGCAAGCGCCGCCGGATCGGGAAGGAGGCCGCCGGCCACGCCGAGTCCGATCAGCATCCACAGGCTGGGCCGGCCCGCACGAGTGACCAAGCCGATGTCGTGCGTGTGCTTGAAGCCCCAGCCATGACTGTGAGAGCCACCGCCATCATGATCATGGTCGAGGCCATGATCGTGATGGTGGTCATGGTCATGACCGTGGTCGTGCCGGTGCAAGGCGCCGCCACGTGCGAGCAACGGTTGCGGGGCGCCGGCAGCCGCGTAACGCAGCGAGCCGGGTGCCTGCTGCACCCGTGGCGTACGCAACTGCGCGACGAGCTCCCGCTGGGTCCAGAGCGTCCAGAGCCCGATCACGATGATGAGCAGCCCGGTCGCCACGGCCAGGTACGCCTCCACCTGCTGCGGCATCAATCCCGGCAGGCCGAGCGAAGCGAGCACGCCCACGATGACGATGCCGCTGGTGTGCGAGAGCGTGACGAAGATGCCGAGGATCACGGCATCCACGGGTCGGCCCCGTGCACCGACGATGTAGGCTGCGGCGACGGTCTTGCCGTGCCCCGGTGTCGCGGCATGCACGGCACCGAGCCAGAAACTGGACACGAGATAGAACAGCGCGTCGGACATGGCGTCCGTGACCTCCCCCATGAGGACCGAATCCCATGGATTTTGCCCGACGAGCCGGAGACTGCCTAGCCAAGTCGCGCAGCGACCGCTAGATTCCAGCCTTTGGCGCGGGAGGACGCGTGGCTTTCGATTTCGACGAAGCGATGGATCGCCACGGCCAGTGGAGCCTCAAGTGGGAGCGCTACCCCGGCCGCGATGTGATTCCCATGTGGGTGGCGGACATGGACTTCCGCTGCCCACCGGCCATCACCGACGTGCTCCGGGCACGGATAGATCACGGCGTCTTCGGCTACGTGGAGCCGGGACCCGAGCTCGTCGAGACCCTGGCAGCGCGCATCGCCGACAGCTACGGCTGGACCACTCACCCCGACTGGTACGTATGGCTGCCGGGGCTGATGTCCGGCCTCAACGTCGTATGCCGGGCGGTCGGCGAGCCGGGCGATGACGTGCTGACCGGCGTGCCGATCTATCCGCCGTTCCTGTCGGCGCCGCTGAATGCCGCGCGCCGTTGCGTCAGGGTGCCGTTGTCCCTGGAAAGCGGTCGCTGGCACTTCGACGCCCAGGCCCTGACACAGGCGATCACGCCGCGCAGCCGCCTGCTGCTGCTGTGCAATCCGCACAATCCGGTGGGCCGTGTCTGGTCGCGTGAGGACCTGCTGGCGCTGGCGAATGTCGCAACCGCCCACGACCTCACGATCTGCTCGGATGAGATCCACTGCGGCCTCGTACTCGATGCCGACAAGCCACACGTGCCGCTGGCGGCACTGGCGCCCGAGATCGCCGATCGCACCATCACCCTGATGGCAGCTTCCAAGACCTTCAATCTGCCGGCGCTCGGCTGTGCCTTCGCCATCGTGCCGAACGCCGACCTGCGAGCACGCCTGCGCCGCGTCATGGCCGGGCTCGTGCACCGGCCCCTCGGGGTCGGCCTGTGGGCGACGCTGGCGGCCTACCGCGATGGTGAGCCATGGCGGCTCGAGCTCGTCGACTATCTGCGCCGCAATCGCGACCTCGTGGCCGAGCGCATCGCTGCGATGCCGGGCCTGAAGACCACGCACGTCGAGGCGACGTATCTCGCCTGGATCGATTGCCGCGATGCCGGCCTCGAGCAGCCGGCGAAATTCTTCGAAGCGGCCGGCGTCGGTCTCTACGATGGTGCCGATTTCGGCACGCCGGGCTGGGTGCGCCTGAACTTCGCGACCCGCCGCACGCTGCTGGTCGAAGGACTCGACCGCATGCAGCGCGCGTTGGAAGCGCGGCTCAGAACCTCGCGCTGACGGACACGCGTACCGCGAACGGCTCCACCGGATGGAAATGGATGTCGTTCACGCCGGTGCGTGTCCCCGCCGCGCCGCTGCATTCGGGATTCGCATAGGCTCCGCCCGCGAGCTCGCTGCGCAGGCAGGAGGGGTAGTAGTAGTCGATGTCGCTCTGCTTGCGGTTGAAGATGTTGAGCAGATCGAGCCTCACCTGCCAAGTCTTGTCGATACGGTAGCCAAGACGCAAGTTGGTGAGATTCGTGGACCGCGAGGTGACCGTGTTGTCCTCGATCAGGGGCCGCGGACCGAAATAGCGCGTCTGTATCGAGGCGAACCACTTCCCGCCTGGATCGTAGGTAACCCCGAGCGAAGCGACGCGCTGGATCGAGCCGGGGATGTAGTCACCCTCCGGGGCCGGGTCGGTGAACCGCGATCGTGACCAGGCCAATTGCAGGTCGACCAGCCAGCCGGAGGCCGCCACATAGTGGTTGCTCCATTCGAAGCCGTTGCGGCGGCTGGGACGGCTCGGTTCGGTGGTGCCGGCATCGCCGACGAACAACAGCTCGGAATCGGACCTGAGTTGCCAGAACGCGAGCGAGCTTTGCAGGCCGTGGATGATCTCGGTGCGCACCCCGACTTCCGAGCCACGGGTCTTCACCAACGGCGACACCTGCTGTGCAGGATCACCGGTCTTCGGATCAACCGTGATCGTCGTGCCGCGCGCGTCGTTGCTGTGGAAACCCTGTCCGTAGTTGATGAAGAACTCCGTCTGCGACCACGGACCGAAGATGAGGTTGAGCTTCGGCGACAGGATGCTGTCGTCCAGACTGCCCGAGTTCTGCGGCAGGCTGCTGTTGACGTTGAAACGGTAGAAATCGGCGCGCACCCCGGCCACGGTCCGGAACCAGGTAAGCCACTGAGTGGAATTCTCACCATAGATGCCGACGCTGGACTGTCGCACCTTGTCGTTGCGCGTCGTCGCCACGCGTTGCTGTGCTTCCGTATCGAACAACGCCACCTGGTCGATGTCGTCGAAACGGCCCTGGAAGCCGATGCGGTTCAACGTGTCGAAGGATCCGAGCTTGCCGATGAAGGTCACGCGCGGATGCAGGCCCATGATCGTGCGGCGGTCCGCCTGCTCGAACTGGTCGCCGGCATCCCGATCGAGAAAGTAGGTGAAGTTCGAGAAGAGGTTGAGACCATAGCGGATGGCGTAGGCATCGACTTCCCAGCGTCCACCGCCGAAGTCGGCATAGCGCGAAGCCGACAACGAATAGCGCGACGACGTGCCGCCTGTGGTCGGGTCGAGCGTACCAAAACGGCCTATTTCGCCGCGATCGACGGCACGCATCGCAACCTGGTCCGTGGAGTTCCATTTGCCGTCGTAGGCCATGGCGGTGACGTTGAAGCCGTCGGCCTGGCTGCCGTTCACGAAGCGCAGGACGCCGTTCAGCTTGCGATAGTTCTCCGGCGTGTCCCAGGGCCCGTCCGTGCCCTGGTACTCGAGACCGTAGACCAGCTTTCCGCCAGCCAGTTCGGGGCTGCCGGTGAGTACGGCCCGCTTGTAGTCGAAGCTGCCGAACGTGAGCGTCGCGGTGTTCGCCGGTAGTTCTTTGGCATAACGCAGCGATGCCGATCCGGCGGAGGAGAAATCCCCGTTCTCCGCGTAATACGGTCCCTTGCGATAGTCGATCCGCGAGACCAGTTCGGGAATCAGGAACGACAGATCGGTATAGCCCTGCCCGTGCGCGTGCGTGGGCATGTTGACCGGCATGCCATCCACGTTCACCGCGAAATCCGTCCCGTGATCGAGGTTGAAGCCGCGCAGGAAATACTGGTTCGCCTTGCCGTCACCCGCGTGCTGCGTGACGATCACGCCGGGTACGAACTCGAGCAACTCGCCCGGGCGCAGGACTGGCCGGGTCTCGAGGCGGCGGGAAGTGACCGAGCCGGCGCTCGCTGCCTCGGTCGTGCCGACGGCGGTGTCGTAGTGGCCGATGACATTCACCGGTTTGGCCGGTATGTCGACATCGTGCGCGAGGAGACCTGGTGAATGGGCAAGCAGCACCCCGGCGAGCGCAAGAGCGCCCCGATGCTCCCGACGAGCAGGCTTTGACATGCGGTCTCCCTGTGGTCCTTGTCCGCACCGCACAGGTTCGTTGCCCTGCGTCTGGAACGGCGGGCTCGCCGTGGCGAACCCCTCATGAATGAAGCAGCCTTGCAAACTGCGATGTAAGCAGTATGAATGTTTCGTAAGATATCGCCGAGGTGGGCATGCGTCAATCACCTCCCGTCAGGCTTTCCCCGGTTTCGGCTACCATTCGGCGTCTTTTTCATGGAACGGAACCGTCCATGCAGCGAATCACCATCTCCCTGAGCGACGCGCTCGCCAGCGATTTCGACGCCTGGATGCAGCGGCGCCGGTATGAGAACCGCTCGGAGGCGGTGCGTGACCTGGTCCGCGCCGCCCTGGAAGCCGACCGGCTCGCCGAACCCGAGGGTCACTGGTGCGTCGCCGCCCTGTCGTACGTCTACGATCACCATGCGCGCGACCTGGCGGAGCGCCTCACGGCGCTTCAGCACGACCATCACGACCTCGTGCTCTCGGCGATGCATGTGCATCTCGATCACCAGAGCTGCCTCGAGACGGTGATGCTGCGCGGCCGCGTGAACGACGTGCGCAGTTTCGCGGACTCCCTCATCGCCCAGCCCGGTGTCCGCCACGGGCGGGTGAACGTGGTCCCCGTCGAAGTCGAGTCGGGTCACCATCACTATCATCTGCACGCCCATCCCCACACCTGAGCCGAAATGTCCCAAGCACCCCTGCTGTTCGAGCCGCTCAAGCTGCGCGGCATCACTCTCAAGAACCGGATCGTCATCTCGCCCATGTGCCAGTACTCCGCTGTGGAGGGTCTGGCGAGCGACTGGCATTTCGCACACCTCGCCCGCTTCGCGCTGGGCGGGGCCGGCCTGGTCTTCACTGAAGCCACGGCCGTGGAGCGCGACGGGCGAATCACGCATGGCGACCTCGGCCTCTGGTCCGATGCCCATATCGAGCCGCTGAAACGTATCGCGACCTTCCTGAAGAGTAACGGTGCGGTTCCGGCGATCCAGCTCGCCCATGCGGGACGCAAGGCATCCATGCAACGCCCATGGCACGGCAACGGTCCGCTCGATGATTCGGATCGCGCTCGGGGCGAAGACGTCTGGCCGGTTTCCGCGCCCAGCGCGATGCCGATGGACACGGGATGGCTCACACCGCACGCCTTGTCAATGGAGGAGATCGCCCGCCTGCGGCGAAGCTGGATCGCCGCGACGCGACGCGCGCTGGATGCCGGCTTCGAAGTCCTCGAAGTGCACGGCGCCCACGGCTACCTGCTGCACGAGTTCCTCTCGCCGCTTTCGAACCAACGCGACGATGCCTACGGCGGCAGCTTCGACAACCGCATCCGCCTCGCGCTGGAAATCGTGGCGGATGTCCGGACCGTATGGCCCGCGGACAAGCCGCTCTTCTTCCGGGTCTCGTCGGTCGACGGGGTCGATGGCGGCTGGACGATCGAGGACTCGGTCGCCCTCGCACGCCGTCTCGCACCGCTCGGCGTGGACGTGATGGACTGCTCCTCCGGCGGTTTGCTGGGTTCCGCGACCGCGGCGCGCGTGAAGCGCTTTCCCGGCTTCCAGGTGCCCTACGCGGCCGCCATTCGTCGCGATGCGGACGTCCCCGTCATGACGGTCGGTTTGATTCTCGATCCGAACCAGGCCGAAGAGATCCTGCGCAAGGGCGAGGCCGACCTGATCGCCATCGGTCGCGAGGCTCTGCACAATCCCCAGTGGCCGTTGCATGCCGAGGAAGCGCTCGGCATCGACAACCAGTATGCCTCCTGGCCGGTGCAGACCGGATGGTGGCTCGACAAGCGCAAGAAGAGCCTCGCGCCACCGGCGCAAGCGCATCGCTGACGCGGCGGCGCGCCCGAATCAGCGGGTCTGCGGCTGGGCGGCCAGGGCCGCCTTGCGCAGGCGTTCCTCGCGCTCGGTGATCTTCTGGCGCAACCGGGGCACGGCCACCAGCGCGGCTTTCTCGCCCTCCATGATCGCGATGTTGCGGCTCTCGAAGCTCGCCGTCTGCATCTCATGCGTGTCCGGTGCGATCACCACGTCGGCGCCCAGCAACTCCTGCGCGGCGAGGGCTCGCCCCATGATCAGGAAGGTCTGCAGCAGCACCTCCAGCGTGCCGCTCACGTTCGCCGTCAGGGGATCCTTCGAGATGTCGACCGCGATGACAATGTCCGCCCCCATGTCGCGGGCCGCACGCACCGGCACCGGACTGGTCAGGCCGCCGTCCACGTATTCACGGCCGCTGATGACCACCGGCTGGAACACACCGGGCACGCTGCTCGAGGCCCGCACCGCCATGCCCGTATTGCCGCGGCGGAACACCACCTGGTCGCCCGATTTGAGATCGGTCGCCACCACGCCGATGGGCTTGTTGAGCTGCTCCAGCGAACGGTTCTTCACCGCGGTGTTGATGTAGTTCTGGAGCGACTCGCCGCGCAGGAATCCGCGATTGGGCAGAACCCAGTCGCTCACCGATTTTTCGTCGAGTTCGAGTGCGATGCGCTGCAGCTCGAAGCCGTCGAAGCCCGCGGCGTAGAGCGCACCGACCACGCTGCCGGCGCTGGTACCGACGATGATGTCCGGCTTGACGCCATGGGCCTCGAGCATCTTGATCACGCCGACGTGCGCGAATCCGCGCGCCGCGCCACCGCCGAGCACCAGCGCGATCCTGGGCGGCGGGATGAAGATTTCGGGTGGCGGCGCCGGCTGAACCACCGGCTCCGGCAGAACAGGCACCTCCGGCTTGGATGGCGCGCCCGTGCAGGCTGCGATCGAGCACACTAGACCGGCAAGCGCGATCAGCCGGGCACCGGGAGTTGCGATAACGCGCTGCATGACGGGATCGGAACCGGAGTGAAGTCCTGTCATGGTAATCGAGCCCGCCCTGCACGAAGAAAGGGCCGCGCATGGCGGCCCTAACTCGCATCCATCGGCCTGGCTCAGGAACCGTGCTCGCCCATCTGGCTCTGCATGTAGTTCTGGATGCCGACCTTCTTGATGAGTTCCAGCTGCGTCTCGAGGAAGTCGATGTGCTCTTCCTCGGATTCGAGGATGTCTTCGAACAACTCGCGCGAGACATAGTCACCGACGGATTCGCAGTGGGCGATCGCGGTCTTCAGGTCCGGGTGCGCCTTCAGCTCCAGCTTGAGGTCGCACTGAAGACTTTCCTCGAGGTGCTCGCCGATCAGCAGCTTGCCGAGATCCTGCAGGTTGGGCAGGCCTTCGAGAAAAAGGATGCGGGCGATCAGCTTGTCCGCGTGCTTCATCTCGTCGATCGACTCGTGATATTCGTAGTCGCCGAGCTTGTCGAGCCCCCAGTTCTTGAACATCCTCGAGTGGAGGAAGTACTGGTTGATGGCAGTGAGCTCGTTCATCAGCACGATGTTCAAGTGCTGGATGACCTTCTTGTCGCCTTGCATGGGCCGCTCCTGAACTGAAATTGACGCGGCGGAGTATAGGCGAATCATCCGACCGATTCGGTCGGAAATTCCAATGGTGCGAAACGCGAATGGGAACGACTGCGGGAACGAAAACAGCTCACGCAGCGGTGAGCTGTGTCGACTGTGAACCCATCAGGGTCTCGTCGAGGACTTCCTTCGCGTATTGGGCACAACGGCCACAGCTGGAGGCGACGCCGAGCTCCGCACAGAGCTCCCGCATGGACGCGACACCATCGCAGACCGCTTCGCGGATCTGCCGATCGGTGATGCCGTGACACATGCAGACGTACATGGCTTGTCGCCTCCCTCGATTACGTCGAACTTTATCCTGGAATGAGAATGATTGTCAATCATGAACAACGGTTTTCCGGAGTGCAGAAGCGGCCCCGCAATTCGAGCCAGGGCATCCGCAGCGGCCCCGTGAGCGAGCGCATCGACCATTCCGAGGATCCGCAAGACTCTCCATCCATCGTTTATTTTCAACAGGTTGGGGGCCAAGGACCCCATGCGGAGACCACGATTCGCCTTGGGAGAGGCCGGCATTTTCAGCAAAGCGCTGGTCGTCGCCGCAGCATCGCGAATGAGAATGATGCGTGTTATGCTCCAGCACGCCGTTCGCGTTCACGCGTTCCTGGAACCTCATGCGACAGGGACCGGATCGCCGCCGCGGCCACGTCGCAATGAAGTTACGACGCGGCGGAATTGGCGACGAGACGACGCCGACCTCGCACTCTCCACGATCCGTCGGCACAACGGCATCGAACGAAACCACAAGACCAAGCTTCAGAGGGAGGTATTTCGACATGTACGGCATTTCCACGTCGCGCTTCACTCCGCCCGCCGCGGCGCTGCTCACGGCTTTTGCCGGACCGGCCCTGGCCGAAGATGCCGAACCGATGTCTACCCCACGCGTGGACATCATCGGCAAGAAGGAGAACCTCGAGCGCATCCCGGGCTCGGGCTACATCCTCGACAAGGAAACGCTGGAATCCTCCCGCGTGTTCACCGTCAACGAAGCGTTGCGCAAGATTCCCGGAGTCAACGCGCGGGACGAGGAAGGCCTCGGACTGCGCCCGAACATCGGCATTCGCGGCCTGAATCCGACGCGGTCGACCAAGGTCACGCTGCTCGAAGACGGCCTGCCGCTCGCTTACGCACCGTATGGCGACAACGCAAGCTACTACCACCCGCCGATCGAGCGCTTCGAACGCATCGAAGTGCTCAAGGGCGCCGGGCAGATCCTCTACGGACCGCAGACCATCGGTGGCGCCATCAACTACATCACGCCGACACCTCCGGAAGAGTTTCGCGGGATGGTGAGCATCAGTGGCGGCAACCGAGACTATCTGGGCGGCCGCGTTCAGCTCGGCGGCGGCGGTTACCTGCTCGACTACATCTACAAGCAGTCCGAGGGCGCCCGCGACAACACCTTCAGCCAGATCAACGACATCAACCTGAAGAAAGTTCTCCGCATCGACGATCGCCAGGCGATTACGCTGCGCGGCAACTACTTCATGGAGAACTCGCAGATGACGTACTCCGGCGCGACCACCGCGGAGTTCAACAATTTCGGCGCGCGCTACAACCCGTTCAAGAACGACTACTTCGACAGCACGCGGACGGGCATCTCGGCGACACACGAATACGCGTTCAACAAGGATGTCGTGCTGCTCACGAACTTCTACGGCAGCACCTTCTCGCGCGATTGGTGGCGACAGTCGAGCAACACGCTCGACACGCAATGCGGCGGGGCCTTCACGCAGGCACGACTCAACGGCCAGGCCGTCAGTGCCGACGCCTGCAATTCGGCGCAAGGCCGGTTGCGCGACTACTACAGCTACGGTCTCGAGCCGCGGCTGCGCGTGAACTGGCAGGGACTGGGGCTCGCCAATGAACTGGACTTCGGCATGCGCGCCCATTTCGAGAATCAGGATCGCCAGCAGGTCAACGCGACCGCACCCGCGGGGCGGACCGGAACACTGGTCGAAGATCAGCAGCGCAGCACCTCGGCGTACTCGCTCTTCGCCATGAACAAGTTCATTCTCGGCAGTTTCGCCGTCACGCCAGGCTTGCGGTACGAGTACATCAACAACGAGCGGATCAACCGCCTCAACGGGTCCACGGGCAGCACCTCGCTCGATCAGTTGATCCCGAGCCTGGGCGGTACCTGGCAGGTCGTGCCGTCGACCACTTTGTTCGCCGGGGTGCATCGCGGCTTCGCGCCACCGAGGACGGAAGACCTGATCATCGTCACGTCACCCACGGCGACTTTTACCGACGTCGGCGCGGAGAAGAGCTGGAATTACGAGCTCGGCGCACGCTCGACGCCGATGGCCGGACTCGACGTGCAGGCCACGTTGTTCCGCAACGATTTCGACCGCCTCATCGCGGTGGGCAGCATCGCGGGCGGCAGCACGCCGCTATCGCAGGGCCAGGCGGTGTATCAGGGCGTCGAATTCGCGGGGCGCTTCGGCGCGAAGAGCGGCGTCTATACCTCGGCCGCTCTCACATGGCTGCCCACCGCGGAGCAGACGACCGCATTCACGCAGGTTTCGAACGGCGCGGCAATCGCTGGATCGGTCGCGGGCAATCGCCTGCCCTATGCGCCGAAGCAGCAGGCCACCATCGGGGTCGGCTACATGACGAGCGCCGGCCTCGACATGAATGTCGAAGTGGTCTACGTGGGCGAGCAGTTCGCCGATTTCGGCAACATTGGCGACGCGGCCACTTCCGCCTTGCTTACCAGCGACCAGCAGCGCTCCGGTCAGTTCGGCAAGATCGACAGCTATACGGTCTACAACGCGACCGTCAACTACCGCCTGCCCCAATACCGGGTGACCTTGTTCGTGGCGGTGAAGAACATCGCGAACGACGTCTACATCGTCGATCGCACCCGGGGCATCCTGCCCGGCATGCCGAGGCTAGTGCAGGCCGGCGTCCGCTACGACTTCTGAGAGCGGTCACCCTACCGGACGAGAGCGCCGGCGCGAGCCGGCGCTCTCGCATCGTTTGAAGGAGCCGCCCGGTTCGATCAGTTGCGATCGGAACGTCGCGGACACGTCTCGCAGGGATCGGTCGGCGCCAGGCAACGTTCGAGCTCTTCCGTGAGACAACTCGCGGAGCGCCGACACGCCACCACCTGGACACCGTCCGCCTGCGCCTGGCTGCGAAAGCTCTTCATCACGTTGTGGCCGAGGAAATCGGTGAACAGGATCAGCAGGTCGATGTCCTTCGGCAGCGCGGGCAGCCGCCGCTGGTGCGTCGCGTTGCGGCCCGAGACATGGCGAGTGATGGTGATGCCGAGGTCCGCGAGGCGGTCGGGGATGTTTCCCAGTCGGTCAGCGCCGACGAGCATGGCGTTCATTCGGATCTCCCAGGTGCGGTCAGGCGACGTTGCCGGTCGTGGGACCGGCGCCGCAACATATCGATTGATTGAATGATAATGATTCGCATTATGGAATTCAACCATTCGACGCTGCAATTTGTTCAACGCACCCCGGGCGGCCTGTAGGTTCCTGAAATTACGAATGAACCTTTGCGCTGACCGATTGGTCTTCGGAGGCGGCGCCGCTACAATCCCGTCCAGTTCCCTCGACCGACTCCCGATGCCCACCCTACCCCGCGTTCCCCGAATCGCTGTATCCGCATGGGTGCTGATCGTTCTTTCAGTCTGGTCGACATCTGGCCTTGCAGCGGACGACGGGGAGGCCGTCCTGCATCTCCTGGACTACGTGGCGGTGGAGTACCCGCAGTTCGTGCAGGGCGGCAAGGTCACCAACGCCAGTGAGTACGCGGAGCAGGTGGAGTTTTCCGGCAATGCGCAGGCCCTTATCGAGAAGCTTCCGGACAATCCGAAGCGCGGCGACCTCGTGCGTCAGGCAGCGGCACTGGCGGATGCGGTCAAGGCGTTGGAGAACGGGGCACGCGTCGCCGCTGCCGCCAACGCGCTCAAGCTCGCGCTGATCGAGGCCTACGGCCTGCAGGTCGCACCCCGCAAGATCGCGCCGCTGGCGGAGGCCGCCGCCCTGTTCCAGTCCCGTTGCGCGATGTGCCACGGAGAAGCCGGGCGAGGTGACGGGCCGGCGGCCGCGACCCTCGATCCCAAACCGACCAATTTTCGGGATGCCGGCCGCCAGGCCCGCCGCACCGTCCACGGCCTGTACGGCACCATCAGCGCAGGCGTCGAGGGCACCAGCATGGCAGCGTTCACCGACCTCGAGGATGCGCAGCGCTGGGCACTGGCCTTTTACACGAGCGGTCTCGTATCCGACACCGCCCAGAGGGAGGCCGGGGCCGGCCTGTGGCGCGCAGGCAAGGGCCGCGACTGGTTCAAGTCCGCCAGCGATCTCGTGCTGATGACGCCGCAGGAAGCGACCGTGCGCGGTGGCGGTGAGGCCGCTGCGGTGCTCGCGTACCTGAGGTCCAATCCTTCCGCACTGGATGGCGCCGGCAACTCGCCGCTCGCCTTCAGTCTCGCAGCGCTCGCGGAAAGCCTCGCCGCCTATCGGGCCGGGGACTCGAAGCGCGCCTACGAACGCGCCGTCAGCGCGTATCTCGAGGGCTTCGAACTGGCCGAGGCGAAACTCGACAGCGTCGATCGCACGCTGCGGCCCAGCATCGAGGCGGCAATGCTCGATTACCGCAATCGCGTGAAGTCGAACGCCCCGCTCGAGAGTGTGGAAGCCGCACACGCCGATGTCGCTCGCATGCTGCGCGGTGCGCAGCAGCGCCTCGAAGGCGCCGCGGTCTCACCGCAGGCCCAGTTCCTCTCCTCCTTCATCATCATCGTGCGGGAGGGACTCGAGGCGATCCTGGTACTCGCCGGCATGGCCGCGTTCCTGAAACGCACCGGGCGCGGCGAAGGCCTCCGGTGGCTGCATGGCGGCTGGATCGGCGCGATCGCACTCGGTGTATTCACGTGGTGGATCGCCACGGCGCTGATCGAAGTGAGCGGCGCGCAACGCGAAGTTACCGAAGGTGTGACCGCCCTGCTCGCTTCCGCGGTCCTGCTGTACGTGGGCTTCTGGCTACATTCGAAGAGTGCTGGTCAGCGCTGGAACGCCTTCATCAAGTCGCAGGTGTCCGGCGCACTCGGCAAGGGCACGCTCTGGGGCCTCGCGGGGATCTCGTTCCTGGCGGTCTATCGCGAAGTGTTCGAGACCGTCCTTTTCTACCAGGCGCTGATTGCGCAAGGTGCGGCGACTGCCGTGCTCTCCGGATTCGCCGCGGGTTGCGCCGTGCTCGTCGCGCTGGCGTTCCTGATCGTGCGCTTCAGCACGAAGCTGCCATTGGGGCTCTTCTTCGGCGTGAGCTCCGTGCTGCTGGCACTGATGGCCGTGGTGTTCGCCGGCCAGGGCGTCGCAGCGCTGCAGGCCGCGGGCAAGCTGCCGAGCGACCCGGTGAACTTCCCGAGCGTGCCGCTGCTGGGCATCTATCCGAACCTGCAGGGCCTGATCCTGCAACTCGTCCTCGTGGCGCTGATCGTCGGCGCCTATGTCTACACTTCGCGCACGCAGGCGAAACCTGCCTGACCGCTGCGCGCTTCCCGAAAGACCCTCATGCTCCGCTCCATCCTGCTGTCCCTCGCGATCCTCGCCACCACCGCCCACGCTCAGGAAGAGAAGGTCCTCAATCTCTACTCGGCGCGCCACTACGACACGGACGAAGCGCTCTACGCGAATTTCACGAAGGCCACCGGTATCCGGGTAAACCGCATCGAGGCAGCGGACGAAGCCTTGCTGGAGCGCGTACGCAATGAAGGGGCGAACAGTCCCGCCGATGTGCTGCTGATCGTGGATGCCTCCCGCCTCTACGCCGCCGACCAGGCCGGTCTGTTCGCGCCGGTGAAGTCCGCGACCCTCGAAAGCCGCATCCCGAAGGAGCTGCGCAGCGCGAATGGAACCTGGTTCGCCTTCTCGACTCGCGCCCGGGTCATCGTGTACGACAAGGCTGTCGTGAATCCGAAGGACGTGCAGAACTACGAGGACCTGGCCGCGCCGCAGAACAAGGGCAAGGTCTGCACCCGGCCGGGCAGCCATCCCTACATGCTGTCGCTGGTCGCTTCCGTCATCGCGCACGACGGCGAGCAGAAGGCCGAGGACTGGGCGAAGGCCGTCGTGGCCAACATGGCCCGTCCTCCGCGCGGCGGCGACACCGACCAGATCAAGGGGGTGGCCTCCGGCGAGTGTGCGATCGCGCTCACCAATTCCTACTATTTCGTACGACTGATGCGCTCGAAGAAGCCCGAGGATCGTGCCGTGGCCGAGAAGGTCACGCTCGTCTGGCCGAACCAGTCGTCCTGGGGCACGCACATGAACATCTCCGGCGGCGGCGTGCTCAGGAACGCACCGAACAAGGAAGCGGCGCTGAAGTTTCTCGAGTATCTCGCGAGCGACGAAGCACAGGCATATTTCGCGAACGGCAACAACGAGTGGCCGGTCGTCAAAGGTGCGGCCGCGAAGAACCCAGAGCTGGAATCCCTCGGCAAGTTCAAGGCGGACCCGTTGCCGATCGCCGAGATCGGCGCGCGCACGCCTGCAGCGCAGAAACTAGTCGATCGCGCGGGTTGGCGGTGACGCCACCCGGATAGTCGCCGAGGTCAAGGCCGCGCCGCCATCGCGCGGCTCGTGAGCAAGACCGGGATCAACGCCACCGCCACGATCACCAGGCTCGGCAGCGCAGCCTGGCCGAGGCGCTCGTCCTTGGCCAGGTGATAGGCCTGCGTGGCGAGCGTGTCGAAATTGAAGGGCCGCAGCGCGAGCGTTGCCGGCAATTCCTTGAGCGTATCGACGAACACCAGCAAGGCCGCCACGGTGAGGCTGCGCGACAGGAGCGGAATGTGCACTCTTTGCGCAAGCGACCATGGACTGCATCCGAGGCTGCGGGCCACTTCGTCCATGTGTGGCGTGATGCGTGCGAACCCGCTCTCCACGTTGTTGAGCCCCACCGCCAGGAATCGCACCACGTAGGCATACACCAGGGCCGCCACGGTACCCGTCAGCAGCAGCCCCGGATTCGCACCGAAGGTCGCCCGCACCAACGCAGCGAACGCGTTGTCGAAACGCGCGAGGGGAATGAGGATGCCGATCGCGAGCACTGCACCGGGCACCGCGTAGCCCAGCGCTGCGAAGCGGTTCACGGAACCCAGCCACGGGCTCCGCGTCGTACGCGCGCTGTGGACGAGCACCAGCGAAAGGGTAACGGTGATGATCGAGGCGATCGCGGCGACCCGAAAACTTGCCGATGCCATGGTCGCGAAACGCGACCATGAGTGTCCTTCCGGTTCGGTCCACGCCAGATGCGCCAGCACGACCACCGGCAGCACAAATCCGAGAATGACGGGAAGCAGACAAGCCACCGTTGCCCCCCAGGCACGCATGCCGTGGAGCACCTTGGGTCGTCGCGTCGCGGTCGACCCTCGTCCCGAGAAACGCCGCGCGCCGCGCGCGGCCCGTTCGATCATCACGATCACGAGCACGAAGCCGAGCAGAACGAGCGCGAGTTGCGCCGCTGCCGTACGGTCGCCCAGACCGAGCCACGCCTTGTAGATGCCGGCCGTGAACGTGTCGACCGCGAAGTACGACACGGCACCGAAATCGGCGAGAGTCTCCATCACGACCAGGGCAACACCTCCGGCCATTGCAGGCCATGCGAGCGGTAGTTCGATCTTCAGAAACGTCGTGAGTGGCCGCGCCCCTGCGAGCCGCGCCGCTTCCCCGAGATTCGCCGGCATCTCGAGGAACGCCGCGCGTACCGGCAAATAGACGTACGGCGCGAGCACGAGGGCGAACACCACTGCAGCGCCGCCGAGGCTTCGAATGTCGGGAAACCAGTACTCGCGTGCACGAAGCTGCCACGTCGCCCGGATCCAGCCTTGCACCGGGCCGGAGAATTGCAGCAGGTCGGTGTAGGCGTAGGCGATGACATAAGCAGGCACCGCGAGCGGGAGCACGAGGGCCCACGACAGCACGCGTGAACCGGGAAAGCGATACGTAGCCGTGAGCCATGCGGTCCCCGCACCGACGACCGCGGCAACCAGGCCCACCAACAGCGCCAGGGCGACGCTCGTACGCGCGTAGCCCGGCAGCACCGTCGTTGCCAGATGCGACCACGCGGCACCCGCACTCGGCGAGAAGAGGTTGGCGAACAGCCCGAGCAGCGGCAACGCGATGAGTGCGGCAAGCACCGTCGCGAACACCACGGCCTTGCCAGGCGAGTGGCCTCGGATTCCGTCGTGCAGGGCGAATGCAGGCATGGGCCGCGATTTTACTCACCTATAATCCGGGCCCGTGTCTTCGTCCCTCCTAACGCTCGCAGGCGTCTCGCATCGCTATGGCGCACGGCCGGTCGTGCAGGACGCGGATCTCGAGCTCGCCCCGGCGGCGATAGCCTGCCTGCTCGGACCGTCGGGGTGCGGCAAGACGACGCTGCTGCGATTGATCGCGGGCTTCGAGCGCCCGGAGACCGGCACGATAGCGCTCGACGGCACGGTGATCTCCTCGCCCGAGCGGATGGTGGCACCGGAACATCGCCACATGGGCATGGTGTTCCAGGACTTCGCCCTGTTTCCGCATCTCACCGTGAGCGGGAATATCGGCTTCGGCCTCGACAAGAAGCAGCGCCCTGCACGCGTCGCCGAGTTGCTCACGCTCACTGGCCTCGACGGATTGGGTAATCGCTATCCGCACCAGATCTCCGGCGGCCAGCAGCAGCGCGTGGCGCTGGCCCGGGCACTCGCGCCGCGCCCGCGCCTCGTGTTGCTCGACGAGCCGTTCTCCAGCCTCGACGTGAGTCTGCGGGAGCGGCTCGCCGGCGAGGTGCGGCTGATCCTGCAGCGCGAAGGTACGGCCGCGATCCTCGTGACGCACGACCAGCACGAAGCCTTCGCGTTCGCCGACGGGATCGGCGTCGTCCACGACGGCCGCATCGAACAATGGGCATCCGCCTACGATCTGTATCACCGCCCTGCCACCCGTTTCGTGGCGGACTTCATCGGTGAGGGAACGTTCGTGCCTGGACGCCGAACCCCGTCAGGCATCGAAACCGAACTCGGCCTGCTGACCGGCGAGGTGCGGATGACGGAACCCGTCGGAGAGCGGGAACACCTGGAAGTGCTCCTGCGACCCGACGACGTGGTCCACGACGACGCCGGACCCTGCCGGGCCGAAGTGGTCGCGAAGGCCTTTCGCGGGGCGGAGATCCTCTACACGCTACGCCTCGCGAGCGGAACGACCGTCAGCGCGCTCGTTCCGAGTCACCACGATCATCCGCTGGGATTGCCGATCGGCATCCGCCTCGATGCCGCGCACGTGGTGGCGTTCGCCCCGGAGCAGCCGGACTGAGCTGCGCCAGGGCGGAGCCCCGGAACAGTCAGAAGGTGATGGCAGCGTTCACGCCGACGTAGTACGCGCGGCCGGGAGACGGTTCGTAGTACCGACCGCTCGCCCCGTTCACGATGACCGATCCCACGTATGGGGTGTCGAGCAGGTTGTCGATGCGGAAGAACTCGGTGAACCGCACCTTGCCCAGCTCCTGCATGAAACCGATGCGGTAGTTGTAGACGTTGTAGGCCGCGGCGAACTCGCTGTTCACGTCGTTCACGAAGACGCGATCGGAACGCCGTGCCTCGACGGCCGTGTTCATCCAGGTGGCACGCCAACCGAGTTCGCCGTAGAGCGTGTAGGCAGGAATGCCGGGGATCGCATTGCCTGCGGCCACTGGCACCTGATTGCCGGTCGTGCAAGGGGGAGCTGCCGGGCAGGTCGTGAATGCGGAGTCAAAAGTGGCGTCGATGTAGGTCGCGGCGCCGTATCCGTAGAAGCCTCCAGTGATCCGGGTGTCGGCTGCCAGCTCGAAGCCCGTTCGCGTCGTCGGTCCGGCGTTCTGGAACACCGAGCGACCGCCCTGGTTGAGCTGGACGGTGATCTCGTTGTCGGAAGTCACCCGGAAGACCGCGGCATTGACCCGCGTGTCGTTGCCCAGCAGGGCTTTCGCACCGAGCTCGTAGTTCCGCGTCCGGTTGGCCTGGATGGTCGAGTTGAGCCCTGCACCCGTAGCGGTGGTGGTGGTGTAGGATAGTTCGGCGAACGTCGGCGTCTCGAAACCCTTGCCGTAGCTGGCGTACACGTGCAACGTCGGAGTGAGTTTGAACAACGCTGCAGCGACGGGGCTGAACTGGCTGAAGTCCCGGCTGCCGCTGTCGTCGGGATTCGTGCCCGTGATGTAGTAGTCGGTGCTCTTGAACTTGACGTTGCTGTTCCGCACTCCTCCCGACAGGATCCAGCGGTCGGACACGATCCATTCCGCCTGCGCGTATTGATCGAAGTTGTAGACCGTGTTGCCCTCGTTGCGGCGCAGGTCGCCGATCACGCCGATCGCCGCAGGATTGCCCGGCGCCCCGAAGTAGTTGTTGTAGCCCTGCCGACGCTCGTTCTGACGATCGTAGTTCGTGCCCAGGGTGAGCGAGAACGGTTTCGCGGCCAGGCTCATCTGGTGCGTCCATCGAAGATCGAGGCCCCAGAATTGGCGATCGAGATCGATGACACCGCCACCGCTGCTCGCCGGAGCCTGTGCACCCGGAGTCAGACCCAGGTACTGCACGACCTGCCGATCACCGAGGTAAACCAGCGCCCGGACCTGGTCGCGATCGGAGAGCTTGCGCTCGTACACCCCACCGACCTGTGCGTTGTCGATGGACTTGCGCACGCCGAAGTCCTGAGCGGTCTGAGTGGCGGTCACCGAACCGACCTGGCGCGGGTTCTGCGCCACCTGCGCGGCGGTGAGTCCGAGCGGATCCTGGGTATCGGGCTGGTTGAGGTAGTTCACCACCAGCGTGAATTTCTGGATGTCGTCGGGCGTGACCGTCAGCTTGCCGTTCATGACATCGCGCTGGGCCGCGCTCCAGTCGCGATAGCCATTGGTTCCGAAACGCGACACGTTGAACACGTAGTTCACGTTGCCCGAGGTTCCACCGATCTTCGTGCCCGCCTTCCACGTATCGAAGGAGCCGTACATGCCGTAGGGGCTCAGGGTGAACTGATCGGGACCGTCTTCGGTGTAGGCGCTGATCACGCCGCCCGAGGAGTTGCCGTAGAGCGCCGAGAACGGCCCGCGCAGCACTTCGATGCTCTTCGCCGTCGTCAGATCGATGTTCGACGCCTGGCCCTGTCCGTCGGGCATGGTAAGCGGAATGCCGTCGGCGTAGAGGCGGATGCCCCGGACGCCGAAAGTGGAGCGCGAGCCGAAGCCGCGAATGGAGATCTGCAGGTCCTGCGCGTAGTTCTGGCGATTGTTTGCCACCACGCCGGGCACGGTTACGAGGGCCTCCGAAACGTTGACCCCGAGTTGTCCTTCGGACAGGCGCTGCTTGTCCAGCAGGTCGATGGACATGGGCAGGTCGAACGCCTTCTGCTCGACTCGGGTTCCGCTCACCACGACCGGGGAGGACTTGACGTCGGATTCCTGCGCCGTGGCGATCGAAGGGGGCCCCCATGCGGCGAGTGCGACGGCGATGGGGGTCAGGCACGCATGGGCGGCGCGCCTGGGGTCGAGGTGATTCATGCAAGTCTCCCTGACAGCTGTTTCTTGTGGCCGGCACCCGTGTGCGGCGGGACCGGATACTGCACCATCACGGCCGGAATCTACACAACAAAAAAGGCTGCCGAAGCAGCCTTGTTTTGCTACACGCGCCGCAATTAGCGGTTGGCGATGTACATCGTGACTTCGAAGCCGAAACGCATTTCGGTGTACTCAGGCTTGTTCCACATGATTTTGTTCTCCAGAGGGTTACGGCGGTGAATCGGACGGTTGCAGCAGGTCGGTCAGCAGTCAGGCCGCACTCACGGCTTGATGTGTATTCTCCACGCCCCAGCGGCGGGCACCATCGCAAATCACTGAAAACCCCCTCATGATTTTCATGAGATCCGCTCCCTGTCCTGCCTGTGGCTCAGGGCTCGAGCAATCCATGTCGCATCGCAACAATCGCCAGTTCGGCTGAGTTCGAGGCGCCAAGTTTCTGTTTGATATTGTAAAGATGGGTTCCGATGGTGCGCGGACTGAGCGAAAGCACCTCCGCGATCTCGGTCACGCTCTGACCCCGGGCCAATGAGAGGAAGACCTTGAATTCCTTCTCCGACAGCATGTCCACGGGGCTGCGGGTGCCGGTGACCTGTTCCACCGCCAGTTGCTGCGCGATGGCGGGTTCCAGGAAGGTCCGCCCGGCGTGTACCTGGCGGATAGCCTGGATCAGTTCCTCCGCGGCACTGCGCTTCGACAGATAGCCCAGGGCTCCGGCCTTGAGCACGCGCTTCGCGTGCATCGCGTCCTCGTGCGCGGTCAGCACCAGGACTTTCGCCGCCGGTTCGCGCGCGAGGATGCGGGACAGCGCCTCGAGCCCACCGATGCCGGGCATGGACAGGTCGAGGACGAGCACGTCGGGCTTCACCTCCGTGTACCGGCGCACGGCATCTTCTCCGCTCTCTGCTTCGGCCACCACCCGGATGTCAGGCGAGCCGTCGAGCAGGAGCCGGAACCCCATGCGTACCACCGCATGGTCGTCGGCAAGCATGACCTTGATGTCGCCGCTCATGAGTGCCGGGCCTCCGTTTCTTTCTCCGTATCAGTGGCCCGTTCCGTCGCACTGCCGCCGAGCGGAATCGATACCCGCACGGTGAGCCCCTCGCCGGCTGCGCTCTCGACCGAGAAGCTGCCGCCGAGCGCTTCGGTGCGCTCGCGCATGCCCATCAGGCCGAAGCGCGTCGCATCGCGCTGATTGCGCTCGCCGAGGCCCTTGCCGTCGTCCCGGACCGTGATCTCGAGGCGGTCATCCCCACCCAGCTCCCGCCGCACGACGGAGATGTCCGCGTGCCGTGCCGCCGCATGCTTCATCACGTTGGTGAGACACTCCTGCACGATGCGATAGGCGGTGATGTTGACGCGCTCGCCGAGCATGTCGAGCGCACCCAGCAGCTCGAGGCGGCATTCGATCTCCGGATTCAGCCGGCGCCAGTTCGCAACCGCCTCCTCGAGGGTCTCGCGCAGGCCCAGGTGGTCCAGGGCGCTCGGCCGCAGCTGACGGATGATGCCGTGAACCGAGTCGTACATGTGACCCGCCACGGAAACGATGGTCTGCGCACTCTGGTGAATCTCCGGATTGGCGATCTCGGTGCGGTTCGCGATGACCGCGCCGATGGTCTTGATCGCCGTGACGCACTGGCCCAGTTCGTCGTGCAGTTCGCGGGCGATGGCGTGCCGTTCCTCCTCGAGCCGGCTCTGGATCACCTGGGTGAGCTTGCGATTCTGCGCGAGCTCCGCTTCCGCCTCGCGCGCCCGCTTGACTTCGGTGATGTCGCGCAGCGAGCAGATCTCGCCGATCACCTCGTCGCTCGCGGGGTCCACCAGCGGTGCCGCGGTGAGTGCGACCTCGATGCGCCGCCCATCCCGCGCGAGGCGTTGCGTCTCGACGTGATCGACCGCCCCGCGCGCACGAATCGTTGCCGAGTGCGCGTTGAATTCTCCGAGCCGCTCCGGCGGTGCGATCAACGTGCCCGACTGGCCGACGATCTGCGCCGCGGCCCAGCCGAACAGGCGCTCCGCCGCCGGATTCCAGTAGGAAATGCGGCCCTCGAGATCCTGGATCAGGATTGCATCGCCCGACTGTTCCGCGATCAGGGCGAGCCGACGGTTTTCGGCATGCGACTCGGCCAGTGCGTCCGCCATGCCATTGAACGTGTGACTGATGGCGTCGAACTCCGGCAGCGCGAAGCGCGGCATGCGTGCATCGAACTCGCCGCGCTCCATGCGTTTCAGTCCCTCGAGGACCGTGGACACCGGCTTCAGCGCGCGCCCGATGAAGAAGAACACGACCACGTTCACCGCGACGACGAACACCAGGATGAGCAGCACCAGGTTCTTGAGATCGTCCCACGCGTCCACGATCGAACGCGACGCATCCACGGTCACCGTGACGTTGCCGCCAGCGACGGGAAGATTGATGAGCGGCATTTCCGGCCGGACCAGCTTGACGAACCAGTCCGGGGCATCACGGCCGGCCTTGTAGGCGGACGGCGGCGAGGTGTACAGCAGCCGATCATCGAGATCGAACAGGCGGATGTCGTGGGCCCGCACCCGCCCCAGGTCCTTCAGGAAGCTGAGCAGCGACGCGCTCCCATGCCCCTCCCTCGCAATGAGCTGCGCGTCGCGAATGACAGTGGACAACAGCTGCAGCGTGGCGCGGTTCGACCCTTCCATCTCCTCCCGGATCGAGCGGCGCGCGTCCTGGACCATCACGTTGATGAGCGCCGCCGTGAACAGCGCCGTGAGCACCGTGATCAGCAGGTTGATGCGAAAGCGCAGGCTCATGGGCGATCAGACCTCGACACGGTCCGCGGCGCGCGCAGCATCGGCTGCGGCCACGAGTTCACGTTCGAGCGCCGGATGCGACGACGCGTGCTTCGCCTGTTCGACGAAGGTGAGGCGCGCTGCGGGCCAGCGCCTGGCCAGATCGAAGGCCGTGGACGGCGGGCAGACGAAGTCCTGGCGGCCGTGCAGCAGGACCGCCGGCAGATGGGCAATGCGACCCATCTCGTCGAGCAGTTGGCCCGGACGGAGGAAACAATCGTGCGCGAGATAGTGGACCTGCACGCGAGCGCGAGCGATCAGCGCGTCGTCAGCGCTTGCGGGCGGCAACAGGGGTTGCGTGTCGCCGATCGACATCACCGCGGTTTCGAAAGCACTCCAGCGCGCAGCAACCGCAGCGGCCTCGGGGCGCTGGAGCGCCGCCTGGTACCAGCGGACGAGACGCGGCCATGAACCCGAAGGATCGACGCTCCAGAGCGACTCCCAGGCCTCCGGGATGAATTGCCGCAAGCCGAGGAAGTACCAGTCCAGTTCCGGCTTCGAGGCGAGGAAGATGCCCCGGAGGATCAAGCGCTCGACCCGCGCTGGATGCGATTGCGCATAGGCGAGCGCGAGCGTGCTGCCCCAAGAGCCGCCGAACAGCAACCAGCGCTCGACGCCCAGCATCACGCGCAGCCGCTCGATGTCGTCGATCAGGTGGGCCGTCGTGTTGTCCTCGACGCTCCCCGCCGGCAGGCTGCGGCCGCAACCGCGCTGGTCGAACAGCACGATGCGATAGTGAGCGGGATCGAAATAGCGGCGATGGTCGGGCTTGGTCGAACTGCCGGGCCCCCCGTGCAGGAACAGCACCGGTCGGCCGAGTCGGTTGCCGCTTTCCTCGAACCAGATGCGATGCCCGCCCGTGACCTCGAGGTGTCCGGAGCGATGCGGGTCCAGCGGCGGGTAGAGAGCGCTCACGGGACTCCGGACGCGCCAGCCGCGCGCCCCGTCATTCGAGACGGAACACGATGGGAACGAGCACCGTGAACTCCCGGTCCTTGAAGCCCTCGGGCGGCGGCGGCAGTTGCTTTGCGCGCTTCACCTTTTCGAGCGCCTCTTCGTCGAGCACGTCATAGCCGCTCGATTTCGCGATGCTCACGTCCTTCACCTTCGCATCCGCGCTCATGCGCACCAGGACCTCGGTCGTGCCCTGCCAGCCGAGCATCTGCGCGCGCCTTGGATACTTCTGATCCTTGCCGATCTCCTTCGACAGGAGCAGGCCGTACTTCTCCAGCAGGCTGCGATCGATGGGCGCGCTCGTCGGCGCGCCGGTGGGAGCGGGTTTCGCCGGGCCGGGCCGGGCGGTCGGGGGCGGAGCGACGGCGGGTGCCGCGGACTGCGCGGTCACAGTGGGAGCAGCGGTTGGCGGCGGCGGTGCGAGGACTGTCGCCGCAGCAGCAGCGGGAGCAGCAACGACCGGTGCGGGCTTCGACGCCTGGATTTCCGGTCGCGCCTCGGCACGCGCCACCGGAGCCTCGGGCTTGGGCGGAGGTGCCGTCGGTGTCGCCATCTCGACCGGGGATTCGGAGCGTGCCGTCAGCACTGGCGCCACCTGCACCTGCGGTCTCGGGTCGGGACGGGCGTCAGGTCGCACCTCCGGACGAACCTCGGTACGCGTCTCCGGACGAGGCATCGGCTTGACGTCAGGGACCGGCGTTGGCGCCACCGGCGCTCGTGCTTCGAGTTTCGGTTCGACGCGAGCTTCGGGTCGCGCGGTTGGCTTGAGATCCGGGCGAACCTCGGGCTTCACTTCCTGCCGGATCTCCGGCCGCACCTGCGGCTTGACCTCGGGGATCGGCTCCGGGGCGATCGCCGTGCGCTGCTCTATCCGTGGCTCGGGGCGGATTTCCGGACGCACCTGAGGCTGCACCTGCGGACGCACTTCGGCGCGGGGTTGGGGACGGATCTCGGGCTTGGTTTCCGGAACCGGCAGCGGCTGCAGTTCCGGCCGGGCCTCGAGCTTGGGCTCGACCCGCACCACGGGTTCCGGTGTCTTCACCACCGGCTCGGGTGCTTTCACCACCGGTTTCGGTTTGGGCTTGGGTTCTTCCACCTTCTTCGGCGGCTCGGGCGGAGGGACGGGCTTCTTCGACTCGATCAGCTCGATCATGAGCGGCGGCTTCTCGACGAATTTTGGCGACTTGAGGAAGTGCGGCAGCACGACCACGTTGAGCGCGTGGAACGCGATCGAGATCACCAGTGCAGCGACGAACAGCCGGTCCGCATACCACTCGGGCGCGGACTCGGACCGCCACGGGCGCGCCAGGACTGGGGAGGAAGCGTTCATCGTGCGAGCGTAGGCAGGAGCACTCTCTGCGTCAAAGGCCTAGCACGCAAACTCATGATAATCATGAGACCACATTGCTGATTTTTCTATGGGATGTGCGCCGTGCATCACGGACACTTCGACCCCGACGTATCGGGAAAGTGGCATGGGTGGAATCGAAGCGATCGGGACTCTCGAAGCTTCATCTCCCCGCGCAGGTCCGGCAACCCCGATATCGCTCACCGAAGCGGCTTCAAACGCCGCAAGACTCGAAACTCTATCATCTGGAGGTCACCATGTGGAACAAGCCTGAGTACACCGAAATGCGTTTCGGCTTCGAAGTCACGATGTACATCGCCAACCGCTGATTGTCGCGGCAGGCCGACGAAAGCCCCGGTCACGGGGCTTTCGTTTTTGGATACGCGGGTCCACCATCCCGGTCCCAGCCACGACCAGACGCAGCAGAGCATGAGAATCCGAGTCCTCGGGGCCGCCGCCGGCGGCGGATTTCCGCAGTGGAACTGCAACTGCCCCAATTGCGACGGCTTGCGCAAGGGCACTGTCCGCGCCCAGGCGCGCACGCAGTCGTCCATCGCGGTGAGCGGCAACGGCATCGACTGGGTGCTGTTCAACGCCTCGCCCGACATCCTCCAGCAGATCCGCGGTTTTCCCGCACTGCAACCAGCGCGCGGTATCCGCGACACGGGCATCCGCTCCGTGGTGCTGATGGATGGCCAGATCGATCACACCACCGGCCTGCTGATGCTGCGCGAGGGCAAGCCGCTCGAGCTGTTCTGCACCGACATGGTCCGCGAGGACATGACCACGGGCAATCCGCTGTTCCACATCCTCGGTCACTACTGCGGCGTGAACTGGCATCAATTACCCACCGCCGCGGGCAGCCGATTCGAAGTGCCGGGCGGCGAACACCTGTCGTTCACCGCCGTGCCGCTCAAGAGCAAGGCGCCGCCCTACTCGCCCCATCGCGACAATCCGCACGAGGGTGACAACATCGGCATGCGCATCACGGACACTCGCACAGGCAAGAACGTCTTCTACGCACCGGGGCTCGGCGAGATCGAGCCGCACCTGAAGCCCCTGCTCGAAGCGGCCGACTGCATCATGGTGGACGGCACGTTCTGGACCGACGACGAGATGATCCGCCTGGGCATCTCGAAGAAGCACGCGCGCGACATCGGACACCTGCCGCAGTCCGGTCCCGGCGGCATGATGGACGTGCTGGGGCCATTGCGAGCGAGCCGGAAGATCCTGATCCACATCAACAACACCAATCCGATCCTCGACGACGATTCGGCCGAACGCGCGGAGTTGTCGCGCCGCGGCATCGAAGTCGCGTTCGACGGGATGGACATCACCTTGTAGGGGGAGAGTCATGGGCGCCGCCGAAAGTCTGCCGTGGGGCAAGGAGGAGTTCGAGGCGCAGCTACGCGCGAAGGGCAGCCGATATCACATCTACCACCCCTATCACGTGGCGATGAACAGCGGCCAGCTCACCCGCGAGCAGATCCAGGGCTGGGTGTGCAACCGGTTCTACTACCAGATCGCGATCCCCATCAAGGACGCCGGCATCATGTCGAACATGCCGGATCGCGAGCATCGGCGCCTCTGGATCCAGCGCATCATCGATCACGACGGCACCCAGGGCGACGAGGGCGGCATCGAAGCCTGGCTCACGCTCGCCGATGCCGTGGGACTCGACCGCAAGGAAGTCACCTCGCTCAAGCACGTGCTGCCAGGCGTGCGCTTCGCGATCGACGCGTACATCAACTTCGGCCGGACGCGCCCATGGCAGGAAGCCGTGTGCTCCTCCCTGACCGAGCTGTTTGCGCCGGAGATCCACAAGGAACGGCTCGCGAACTGGCCGCAGCACTATCCGTGGATCGATCAGGCCGGCTACGCGTATTTCCGCAAACGCCTGTCCGAGGCGAGGCGCGACGTCGAGCATGGACTGCGCGTCACGCTGCAGTACTTCAAGACGCGCGAGCAGCAGGAGCGCGCGCTCGACATCCTGCAGTTCAAGCTCGACGTGCTGTGGACCATGTGCGACGCGATGGCCATCAACTACGGCATCGGCGACCGGAAGCTACTGTAGGCACATGGCACAGCCTCAACGTGTGGCCTTCGACCACGATGCCACGATCGAACTCGCGAAGTACTTCCGGTTCCAATGGGAACCGGCGCAGAACTGCCACGTGATCCTCTACCCAGAAGGCATGGTGCAGTTGCCCGGCAGTTCGGGCGAGATCATGAAACGCGTCGACGGCACGCGCAGCCTGAACGGCATCGTCGCCGAACTCGAACACACTTTTCCCGGCGTGGACCTGAGGGCCGACGTCGTCGACTTCCTGGAGGTGGCACATGGAAACGGCTGGATCCGACCCAAAGCGCCCGGGTAATCCCCTGTGGTTGCTCGCGGAGATCACCTACAAGTGCCCTCTGCATTGCGTGTTCTGCTACAACCCGACCGACTACACGAGCTACGGCCCGGAGCTGAACACCGAGGAGTGGATCAAGGTTCTGCGTGAAGGCCGTGAACTGGGCTGCACGCAGCTCGGCTTCTCCGGTGGCGAACCGCTGGTGCGCGACGACCTCGAAATCCTGATCGCCGAGGCGCGCAAGCTCGGCTACTACACGAACCTCATCACCTCCGGCGTGGGGCTCAACGAGAAGCGCATCGCAGCCTTCAAGGAGGGCGGCCTCGATCACATCCAGCTCTCGTTCCAGGACTCCACCAAGGAGATGAACGACTGGCTCTCGAGCACCAAGACCTTCGAACTGAAGAAGCGCGTCGCCGAGCTGATCCAGAAATACGACTACCCGATGGTGCTGAACGTCGTGCTCCACCGGCACAACATCGACCACACCCAGCAGATCCTCGACATGGCCGAGCAGCTCGGTGCCGAGTACGTCGAACTCGCCAACACGCAGTACTACGCCTGGGCACTGGAGAACCGCGACCAGCTCCTCCCAAGTCGGGACCAGCTGGAGCGGGCCGAGGCCGTCACCAATCGTTTCCGTGAAAGAGTCGGCAGCAAGATGAAAGTCTATTTCGTCGTGCCCGATTACCACGCCAATCGTCCCAAGGCGTGCATGAACGGTTGGGGCTCGCTGTTCGTCACGGTCACTTCGGACGGCCTGGTGTTGCCCTGTCACGAAGCACGCATGCTGCCGGGTCTCACCTTCCCCAATGCTCGCGACCACGATCTGAAGTGGATCTGGTACGACTCGCCCGGTTTCAACGCCTATCGCGGCGATGCCTGGATGCAGGAGCCTTGCCGCACCTGTCCGGAGAAGGAGAAGGATTTCGGCGGCTGCCGCTGCCAGGCCTTCATGTTGACGGGCGACGCGCGCAATGCCGATCCGGTTTGCGACCTGTCCCCGTTCCACCATGTCATCACCGAGGCCGTCGAGAAAGCGGATCGACCCACCTTGCCCGCGAACGTGAAGCCGATCGTATTCCGGGATGACCGCAATTCGCGTCTGCTGACCGCGAAGAAAGCCGAAACCACGCCGGTGACATGAGCGCGGGCCCGACCGCAGCCGTCCAGGCGCAAGGGCTCACGCGGCGTTACGGCGATACGCTGGCCGTGGCCGGACTCGACCTAGCGATCGGCGAAGGCGAGTTCTTCGGCCTGCTCGGACCGAACGGTTCGGGCAAGACGACCACCATTCACATGCTGGCCACGCTGGTGCGTCCGTCGGCCGGCACGGCAAGGGTGGCAGGGTTCGACATCGGCACCGACCCGGTCAAGGTCCGGGGCCAGATCGGACTCGTCTTCCAGGAATCGGCGCTCGATCGCACCCTGTCGGTTGCGGAAAACCTCCGCTTCGCCGGCATGCTCTACGGGTTGAGTGCCGACGAAATCGAACGGCGCGGCAAGACACTGCTGGAACTCTTCGGCATTGCCGACAAGTTCCGTGCGCCGGTGGGCTCGCTCTCCGGCGGCCAGCGCCGCGCACTCGACATCATCCGCGGCGTGATCCATGAGCCGCGCGTGCTGTTCCTCGACGAACCCACCATCGGGCTGGACATTCCGATCCGGCGCCGCATCTGGCGCTTCATCGACGGCCTGCGGCAACGCAATCGAATGACGGTGCTGCTCACGACGCACTATCTCGAGGAGGCCGATGCCTGCGAAAGAGTGGCGTTCATCCGCAAGGGCCACCTCGTGGCCGAGGGCGCACCGAAGACGCTGGTGGAAGGGCTGGGCCGACACGTCGTCGAATTCGAAAGCGAGCGCATCGACGAGTTGCTTGCGCGCGCGCAGCCCGTGCTGGGCAAGGGCCTGAAGGAAGGCAGCACCGCGCTGTTCCGCTTCGAGCACGAAGACACCGCCTTGCTCGCGAAACTCCAGGACGAACTTGGGCCGCTCTCGAGTGCCATGCGCGTGCGCCGGCCGAACCTGAACGACGTGTTCCTGTGGGTGCACGCGGGTGAAGCGATCTCCGGGGGGCAAGCATGAGCATGCTGCGACCGGTCCTGGCCGTGCTGTATCGCGAGGTGCTCAAGCTCGCGCGCCAGCGCACCCGGCTGCTCGCCTCCATGGTGCGACCGCTGATCTGGCTGCTGGTGATCGGCTCGGGCTTCGGCGCCGTTCTCGGCGGCTCCGGCGGGCTTTCCTACCAGCAATTCCTTGCACCGGGCGTGCTGGGCATGACCATGCTGTTCGGCGCGATGCTCTCGGCGCTCACCATGGTGTACGACAAGGAATCCGGCGTGATGCGCATGCTGGTCATCGCGCCCTTCGCCCACTACTGGATCGTGCTCGTCAAGACGCTGAGCGCCGTGCTCTCGGCCCTGCTTCAGGCAACGATGCTGCTGGTGCTGCTCGCCGTTCTGGGTTACCTGCGCTTCGACTCCATCGACCCGGCGTTGCTGGTCGCCGGCATGGTGCTGGTCCCCTTCGCCTGCGCCGGAATCGGCATGCTGGCGGCCGCGTTCACGAAGACGCTCGACAACTTCGCCGCGGTGATGAACTTCGTCATCTTCCCGGTGTTCTTCCTGAGCGGTTCGCTCTACCCGATCACCCAGCTGCCGCCGTGGCTCAAGATGGTGGCGATGCTCAACCCCTACACCTACGGCGTCGATCTGCTGAAGCACGCGCTGCTGGGCGGCGTCGAAGGACGCTTCGCGCCCGAGTTCGCCATAGGTCTCGACGTCGCAGTGCTGATGGGCTTCACGCTCGTCGCGGTCACGGTCGCCTGCGTGCGCTTCTCGAGCGAGACCGCGTTCGATTCGGTGATCCGGGTGCTGACGGGAAAGAAAACGGGCTGACCTCTAGTCAGCCCGCAGCCGTATCGGTGCGTCGTCCCACCGTCAGTGGTGATGGCCGCCTTCGCCGTGCACGTGACCGTGGTGCAGTTCCTCCTGGGTCGCGGGGCGCACGCTGGTCACGGTGCAGCTGAACTGCACGGCCTTGCCTGCGAGCGGGTGGTTCGCATCGACCACGATCTTGTCGTCGGCGATGTCGGTGACGGTATACACCAGGGCGTGGTTCGAGCCCTCGGCCGCCCCCTCGAACTGCATGCCCACCTTCACGTTCTTCGGGAACAGGTTGCGCGGTTCGGTGCGGATCAGTTCGGCGTCGTATTCGCCGAAGGCATCGTCGGGTTCGAGCTTCACCGAGCAGCTGTCGCCGGCCTTGCGCCCGTGCAGCGCCTCTTCGACGCGGGGAAAGATGCCGTCGTAGCCGCCGTGCAGATAGGTGATGGGCTGGTCCGTCTTTTCGATCAGATTGCCCTCCGTGTCGAGCAACTCGTAGTTCAGCGACACGACGGTGTTCTTGAGAATTTCCTGGCTCATGTAAGTTCCTTGATGAGGGCGAGTACTTCGGCCGCATGACCGCGGGCGTTCACCCCGTACATCACGCGCGCCAGCCGCCCCTGCTTGTCGATGATGAACGTCGAGCGCTGGATGCAACGCTTCTTGCGCCCGTCGTCCAATTGCTTCTCGTACAACACGCCGTAGAGCTCGCAGGCCTCCGCCTCGGTATCTGCGAGCAGTTGCACCGCCAGTCCGTGCTTGTCGCGAAACGAACCGTGCGACAGGCAATCGTCCATGCTGATGCCGAGCACCACGGCACCGCGACGCTTGAACTCGTCGTCGCGCTCGCTGAAGTCGATGGCTTCGAGCGTGCATCCCGGCGTGTCGTCCTTCGGGTAGAAGTACAGGATGACGTGGTGTTTGCCGCGGAACGAGGCGAGGCTCACCATCTCCATTTCGGCATCGGGCAGATCGAATTCCGGCGCCGGGTCACCCACGTTCAGCATGCACAACTCCCGCTCGAGACTGCGGCGGATAATAACTGAATTCCCTTGCACGCAATGCTTCCGCGGCGCCGTCGCAGGGCGCGTCCGGCCGATATAATCCCGCGATGCAAAGCGGTCTTCTCGCGGGCCTTCGCCCGCGCGCGTTCCTCTCCCGGCACTGGCAGAAACGCGCCTTGCTCGCGCGCGGTGCGATTCCGGGATTCGAAGGATTTCTCGGGCGCGACGAGCTGATCCGCCTGGCCTGTCGGGACGACGTCGAATCGCGCCTGGTCCTGCGCGATGGCCGGCAATGGACGGTGCGGCATGGGCCGTTCCGCCGCCGCGAATTCGTCGCCCTGCCGGCGCGCAACTGGACCCTGCTGGTCCAGGGGGTCAATCTGCACGTGACCGAAGGTGCGGACCTGCTAGCACGATTCGATTTCATTCCGCACGCGCGGCTCGACGACTTGATGGTGAGCTATGCCGTGCCGGGCGGCGGCGTCGGAGCGCACTTCGATTCCTACGACGTGTTCCTCCTGCAGGGCTTCGGGCGCCGGCGCTGGCAGGTGAGCCGGCAGCGCGACCTGGACCTGGTCTCCGGCGCACCGCTGAAGATCCTGCGCCGCTTCCGCGCCGAGGACGACTGGGTCCTCGATCCGGGTGACATGCTCTATCTGCCGCCACAGTGCGCGCACCAAGGGGTCGCACTGGACGAATGCACCACGTACTCGATCGGATTTCGCGCCCCTGCGCTGCGCGAACTCACGGCGGGATTCCTCGAGGATTTCGCCGACCGGCTCGACCTCGACGGGCTCCATGCCGATCCGGATCTCAAGCCCACGCGGACACCTGGTCGCATCGGTTCGGATCTCGTGCGCGTGACCGAGGCGAATCTCGCGAAGTTGCGGTTTCGTCGGTCGGACGTGGAGGATTTTCTCGGGCGCCATCTCACCGAACCGAAGGCGCACGTCTTCTTCGACCCGCCTGCTGCTGCCGTCGCGACCCGGGCGTTCGAACGGGCGCTGGCGCGCGACGGCCTTACGCTCGACCTGAAGAGCCTGATGCTCTACGGTCCCAGCGCGGTGTATTTGAACGGCGAATGCACCCGCTTCCCGCGAGGCGTACCGGATGCACTGCGCACCCTCGCCGATCGCAGGCATCTACCACCGGCACGGGTGCCGTCACCGGTGGCCGGCGTCCTGCGCGACTGGCATGCGAATGGCTTCCTGCACCTGTCGCGCATCGATCTTCACGGAGACGAACCATGAATCCCGAACCGGAAGCCGCTCCAGAACCGCAGTTCCACAAGCTCGAGACCCGCACCGAACTGGAGGAGGCCATCGACCGGGTGCTGCCGCTGGCGCGTCGCCAGGTCGCCATTTTCGGCAGATCCTTCGGCAACGAATGGAATGCCCAGACCCGGGTGGACCTGATACGACGTTTTTGCCTCGAGAGCCGACGCAACCAGTTGCGGATCGTGCTGCACGACCCGCATCCCCTGTACCGGGCTTGCCCACGACTCCTCGGGATGCTGCGCCAGTTCAGCCACGTCATCAGCATCCATGAAACCCAGGAACAGGCCAGGAACGTGTACGACCCGTTCGTCCTGGTCGACGACCGCCACTATGCGCATCGCTTCCACTACGACGGCGCACAGGGAATGCTGGCCATGGACGACCCTCACGGCGCCCGTACGCTGCGGGATCGTTTCGAGGAAATCTGGGCGGCTTCGGACCCGGCCATTCCCGCGACGACCCTCGGACTTTGACCCCAGAGCGCTGAAAAAAAAGCGGTTTCACCTCTAGCAACCAATTGTAAAACTCCGTTACAATTGGGGGTGTCGGTCGTCGCGGCCCATGCCGAAGGGCATTTCTTCAGGCAGCCCCGGTGACCGCCGGAACCCGATAAACGTCACCGCTCAAGGAAAACCATGAACCGTTCGTTGCTCGTCGCTGCCCTGCTCGCCCTCGCCATGACCGCCTGCGGCAAGAAGGAAGAACCCGCTCCTGCCCCCGCGCCCGCCGCCGATGTCAAGCCGGCCGAGCCCGCGCCCGCCACGCCGGCACCTGCCGACGCTGCTGCCCCGGCCGCCGCTCCCGCCGCCCCGGCCGCGGAAGAGAAGAAGCCCGAAGAGAAGAAGTAATTCCGTCGCGGCCTGCGCCGCGATCGGGAAAAAGCCGGCCTTCGGGCCGGTTTTTTTTTCGCCTCGCCTCCTCGTCTATCGGATATCGCGCCAGCCCAGGCCGTCCGCCTGGTCCGCCACGGCGATCCACGAAGCCTCGCAGCCGACGGCATCGGACAGCGCCTTCCGTGCGAGGTCCGGGCTGTTGTTCTGCTGCGACAGGTGAACCGCCACCAGGTGCTGCAATCGCGACCGGTCCAGCGTGGCGAGCAACCGCCCGGCCGACCCGTTGTCGAGATGCCCGAAGCGGCCCGCGATCCGGTTCTTGAGTGACGGCGGGTAGTTGCTGTTGCGCAGGAGATCGAGGTCGTGGTTGCACTCCAGCGCGAGTGCATCGCAGCCCGACAGGACCATTTCGATATGGCGCGTCGCGCACCCCGTGTCGGTGAGCACCCCCAGGCGCCGCGCACCGTCACTGAACACGAACTGGGCGGGTTCGCCGGCATCGTGCGGTACCGGATAGGGCAACGCCTCGATGGTGCCCACGGAAAATGCCTGATAGCCGTGGATCAGATGGAGTTCGACGCCTTCGAACTTCGCCTCGAGCCCGCGCAGCGTCCCGTGGGTCATCCACACGGGAATTCCGAACTTGCGTGCGAAGCGCGCCACGCCACCCACGTGGTCGTCATGCTCGTGCGTCACGACGATGGCCGCGAGATCCCCCGGCACAAGCGCGAGACGGGCGAGCCGGGCTACCGTGTCGCCCAACGTGAAACCGCAGTCGAGCAGCACACGCGTCCCTTCGGCCTCGACCACGAGACCGTTGCCCTGGCTGCCGCTGCCGAGATACGCGAAACGCACGCGCCGGTCCTGGCGCCGGTTCGTTACTGCAACTGCTCGGCGAGCAGGTTCAGGATGCGCTTGGCGGTGTCGCCGCTGTCGGCACCGCCGTCCTTGTTCAGCACCTTGACTTCGGTGGGTCCGGCCGCAGCCACGCCCGCGACCTGAACACGATACTGTTCCGGTCCCTTCTTGGCGTCGTCGCTGCGCCAGAACGCGAGCTTCGACAGCGTGCTCTTCTTCGCCGCCGGAGCATCGGGATCCTGGTAGCGGACGAAGTACATGCCGTCCGCACGGTTGCGGTCCTCGACCATGAAACCGATCCGGTCGAGCGCCAGTCCCACGCGCCGCCAGGCACGGTCGAACCCGTCTTCGAGCGTCAGTGAAGTGGCATTGCCGCTGCGAACCACGCTCGCCTTGGGCGGCGCCTTGTCGGCGGCCTTCACCATGGCGGTCGCCTGCACCTTGTCCGCCGCGCCCAGGCGGACTGCGAGCCGGCTGAGGAATTCCGCCTCCAGTTCCGGATCGGACGGACGCTGGGTCCAGATCGGTGTGCTGGAGGTGTTGCGATCCGCCTGGATCACCTGCGTCACCCCCTTGTGGCTGACGTAGATCTCGGTGGATCCCGGTTCGACGCCGCGCTCCAGGCGGGTGCGGAATTTGTCTCGCTCCGGGCTCGACGTGGCGAAGTCGAGGGCCTTGTTGATCAGGCCCGTGAGCCCACCGGTGGGAATCTTTGCCCTATTCTCGGACCAGTCGGTCTCCATGATTCCGATGGCGGGTTTCTCCGACACGATCAGGAATCCGCTCTCCTGCCAGAACTCCGTCACGACCGGCCAGAGTTGTTCCGGCGTCCCCACTGCGACCAGCCAGCGCTGCGAGCCGCCGCGCTCGAAGCGGGCCTTGTCGAAGGTGGGCAGAACCGGCGAAGCGGCCGTCGGCGCAGCCGACTTGCCGGCCCGCTGCTGCTCGTATTCGGAATAGGTGGCAGCGGAGGCCCCGCCGGCATCGGGCACCTGGAAGCGCGAATTGGCGCTCGGCGCGGCAAGGTCCGGCGGAATCTCCAGCGGCTTGGTCTTGCCCGAGGATTTGTAGTCGATCTTCTTGCCGTCGAACATGCCGCTGCAACCCGCCAGCCCGACCAGAATCACCAGCGCCACGCAGCGCCCTGCCCTGCGGAAGTACACCTGCTTCATCGAACGCTTCTCCGATTCACTGCGCTACGGCGTGTCGCACTCATGCGGCCCGGGCTTCCCGGTCGATGCCCGCCTGATGCATCGCCGTACGCAGCAACACATGGTGCTGCTCCGCCAGGGGCGTCAGCGGCAGGCGAATACCGGGACCGATCAGCCCCATCTGCTCCAGCACCCACTTCACCGGAATCGGATTGGCTTCCACGAACAGGTGTCGATGCAGGCCGATCAGTGCGTTGTTGGTCACGCGCGCCTGCTCGAGGTTCCCGGAGAAAGCGGCATCGCACATTTCCCGCATCGCCTTCGGCGCCACGTTGGCGGTCACCGAGATGACCCCGTGGGCACCCATCAGCATGAGTGCCAGCCCGGTACCGTCGTCGCCGCTGTAGACGGCGAATTCGCGCGGCAGGCGGGCCAGCAGGTCGGCGCCGCGTTCCAGGTTGCCGGTCGCGTCCTTGATGCCGACGATGTTCTTCACGCCGGCGAGTCGCACCACGGTGTCGTTGTGCAGATCGGCCACCGTCCGCCCCGGCACGTTGTACACGATCATCGGCAGGTCGACCGCCTCGGCGATCGCCTTGAAATGGCGATACAGGCCTTCCTGGCTCGGCTTGTTGTAGTAGGGCACGACGGATAGCGCCATGTCGGCACCGGCGGTGCGGGCGAAGGCCTGCAGTTCGATCGCTTCGCGCGTGGCATTCGCGCCCGTGCCCGCGATGATCGGCACTCTTCCGCGTGCATGTTCCACCGCGGTACGGATGAGCAGGCAATGTTCCTCGACGTCCACCGTGGGCGACTCCCCGGTGGTACCGACGACGACGATCCCGTTGGTACCGTTGTGGATGTGCCAGTCGATCAGCCGGCGAAAGCGGTCCAGATCGAGACCACCGTCGGCTTGCATGGGTGTGGCGATGGCGACGAGGCTGCCGGTCAACATGGTGGGCTCCTCCGAAAAGCGCGCATTGTACCCGATGGCCCTTGCTCAGAGCGTCCGCGCGCAGAGCCTTTGCACCATCGCCGGCTGCGGCAACGCGCTGAAAACGTCTTCGTAGCCGAGCACGTGCAGGCGGCCGCGCACGATTTCCAGCAACTCGCCGTTGCGCAGGAGGAAATCCGGATTGGACGGACGACCGAAGCGCTCGTTGCCGGCCGCGAAGGTCTCGTAGATGAGCACGCCGCCCGGCCCCAAGGCATCGAGCAGGTGCGGGAACAGGGGCCGGTGCAGATAGTTCGTCACCACCACGCCGCCGAAGCGTCGATCACCGAAAGGCCACCGATCCGCTTCGAGGTCCGCGATCACGATCTCGGCGCCGGATATGTCGGCAAGCCATTCACCGGCGCGCACATCGCGATCCACGGCGGTGACTCGATGACCCCGCGCCGCCAGGAAACGCGTGTGACGGCCCCCGCCGCAGGCCACGTCGAGCACGTCGGCCCCGTCGACGAGTTCCGTGGCCCAGCGGACAACCCACGGGGAAGCTTCCTGGAAGCCGTGCCCTGCGCTCATGGTGCTGGCCGCAGCTGCTCGAGGATGCGCATGATCGCCGCGATGCCGCCCTGCGCGAGCGAGTCGATCATCGGCACGATCAACGGCAGGGACAGGTAGAGCATCACGAAACCCACCGTCAGCGTGACCGGGAAACCCACCGCGAAGATGTTGAGCTGGGGCGCCGCGCGCGTCAGGATGCCGATGCCGATGTTCGCGATGAGCAGCGCCCCGACCACCGGCAGCGACATCATCAGCCCGATCTCGAAGATCTGGCTGCCCCAGCTCACGAGGGTGAGAAAGCCGCGCGCCGACATCGGCTCGACCATGACCGGCAGGACGCGGAAGCTCTCCGCGAGCGCGGTGAGGATCACGTAGTGCCCGTTGGTCGCGAGCAGGGTGAGGATCGCGATGAGCCCGTAGAACTCGGCCACGAGCGGCGCCTGGCCGGAACTCTCCGGGTCGAAGAACAGCGCGAAGCCCAGACCCATCTGCAACCCGGCGAGCTGCCCCGCCATTTCCGCAGCGGAAACGACGATGCGCGCGGTGAACCCCATGGCAGCGCCGATCAGCACCTGCTGCGCGAGCACGAGGAGTCCCGCCGCCGAGGCCGGCGACACCGGCGGTGGCGGCGGCAGCACCGGTGCGATCAGCAGCGTCACGAACAGGGCCAGTGCCACCTTGACCTGCAGCGGCACCGAGCGATTGCCGAGCACGGGCTCGGTGGCGATGAATGCCAGGATGCGCACGAAGGGCCAGCCGAAGGCCGCGAGCAGGCCTTCGAGCTGCGCGACGGTCAGCGTGAGCATCGCGCCGAAGGAGAACTCAGCCCTCGCCGGGCCGTCCCAAGAGGGCTGGCCCCCTCGGGGGGAAAGGGCGAAGGCCTATCGGGGGAAAACTCAAGACTCACCCGGCGAGCTGCGGAATCGCGCCGTACAGGCGGCGCGTGAAGTCGAGCAAGGTGGAGAGCATCCACGGGCCCGCGAGCACGAGCGCCGCGAACATCGCCAGCAGCTTCGGGATGAACGAGAGCGTCATCTCGTTGATCTGGGTCGCCGCCTGGAAGATGCTGATCAGCAGGCCCACGGCCAGCGCGGTCAACAGCGGTGGCGCCGACACGAGCACCAGCACTTCGAGCGCCTGCTGGATCAGGCTGATGACGGCCTCGGGGGACATGGTGCGCGACTCCCTACACGTAGAAACTTCGCACGAGCGAGCCGATGAGCAGGTTCCACCCGTCGACCAGCACGAACAGCATGAGCTTGAACGGCAGCGAGATGATGACCGGCGAGAGCATCATCATGCCCATCGACATCAGCACGCTCGCCACCACCATGTCGATGATCAGGAACGGGATGAACACGACGAAACCGATCTGGAACGCGGTCTTCAGCTCGGAGATCACGTAGGCCGGCACCAGGACTTTCATGGGTACCTCCTCCGGTCCCTTGAGCGGCGGCGTGTTCGCGAGCTTCACGAACAGCGCGAGATCGGACTCGCGCGTCTGCCTCAGCATGAACGCCTTGAGCGGCACCGCCGCACGATCCAATGCCTCGTCGAACTTGATGCGCTCCTCGGACAGCGGCTTGTAGGCCTCGGTGTAGATGCGATCGAACACCGGCGCCATCACGAAGAAGGTGAGGAACAGCGAGAGGCCGATGATCACCTGGTTGGGCGGCGTCTGGATCGTGCCCATGGCCTGGCGCAGCAGCGAAAGCACGATCACGATGCGCGTGAAGCTCGTCATCATGAGCACCACCGCCGGCAGGAACGTGAGCGCCGTGAGGAAGATCAGGGCCTGCAGCGACAGCGAATAGGTCTGCGTGCCGCCCGGCCCCGGTGCGCTCGTCACCGCGGGCAACCCGGCCTGTGCCGCTGCGCCCGCCGACAGGGCGAACAGCAGGACGAACACGACCACGCGGATACCGGGCTTCATGCCCGGATTATATCGGCGGCTTCTTGAGCGCCCGGCCGAGCCAGGTCGAAAAATCTCCGCCCGGGCCCGAGGTGGCGGAACCGGTCGCCGCATTCGCGGGGCGCGGCAACGTGTGCAATGCGTTGACCTGCTGCGCCGTGACCCCGAGCACGAGCCAGGTCTCGCCCACTTCCACAACGACGACGCGCTCCTTCGGACCGACCATCACGCCGCCCACCACTTTCACCAGTCCTCCGGCACCGCGCACGGCGGGCATGTAACGCCGTGCGAGCCAGGCCGTGAGCGCGATCGCGCCCAGCACCACCGCGAGGCCGAACACCACCTGCAGGAGCGTCCCGAAGGTGGACGACGACGGCAAGGCTGTGGCCGGCACGTCCGCCGCGCGTGCGAACGATGCGAGTACCGGATACCACACCGCCCCGGCTGCTGCGCCGGCGAGCCGGCGGCTCATTTGTGGATGCCGCGCAGCCGTTCCTCGGGTGTGATGATGTCGGTGACGCGGATGCCGAACTTCTCGTTCACCACCACCACCTCGCCCTGGGCGACGAGGCACCCGTTGACCAGGATGTCCATGGGCTCCCCGGCCAACGCATCGAGTTCGACCACGGAGCCCTGCGCGAGCTGCAACAGATCGCGGATCGCCATCTTCGTGCGCCCGAGTTCCACGGCGAGGTGCACCGGGATATCGAGAATCATGTCCAGCCGCCCGGGTACCGCGTTGCCGAGCGCTTCCGGGGTCAATTCCTGGAACACCCGGGCCGGCTGGACGGCGGGCGCAGCCGGCGGCGGGGCCTGTTCCGCCAGTGCAGCGGCCCAGTCGTCCGCCGAGATGTCTTCCTTCGGTTCATCCGCCATATCAGGCTCCCGAGCCCGGCTCCGCGCTCCCGAGCATGCGCCTCACCTTGAGTGCGTACTGTCCGCGCACGACGCCGTACTGGCATTCCATGAGCGGCACGCCATCGACTTCCGCGGTCACCGACGGCGGCAGCTCCAGCGAGATGACGTCCCCGATCTCCAGATCCATGATCTGCCGCAACGTGACGTGGGTTCGCGTGAGGGTCGCCACCACATCCACCTCCGCGTCCTGGATCTGCTCGGTCAGCATCTTCACCCAGCGTGAATCCGACTCCGTGCGATCCGCCTGGAAACTGCTGTAGATCAGGTCGCGAATCGGTTCGAGCATAGCATAGGGCATGCACACGTGAAGCTCGCCGCCGCCCGACCCCAGGTCGATGTTGAAGCTAGTCGCCACCACGACCTCGGTGGGGGTGGCGATGTTGGCGAACTGCGTGTTCATCTCGGAGCGGACGTACTCCGGCGTGAGCGCGAACACCGGCCCCCACGCCTTGCCGTATTCCTCGAACACGACGCCGAGCATTCTCTGGATGACGCGCTGCTCGGTCGGGGTGAAATCGCGGCCCTCCACGCGGGTGTGGATCTGGCCGCTGCCGCCGAACAGGTTGTCCACCACCTGGAACACCAGCGTGGGTTCCATGATTACCAGACCCAGCCCGCGCAGCGGCTTCAGCTGCACGAGGTTCAGGTTGGTCGGCACCACCAGGTTGCGAATGAAGTCGCTGTACTTCAGCACGCGCACCGGACCGATGGCGATCTCGGCGTTCTTGCGCATGAAGTTGAACAACCCGATCCGCAGCAGCCGCGCGAAGCGCTCGTTGATGAGCTCGAGCGTGGGCATGCGGCCGCGCACGATGCGCTCCTGACGCCCGATGTCGTAGGCGCGGACCGCGCCGCGATCGTCCTCCTTGGACGCTTCCTCGGATTCTCCGGTGACGCCCCGGAGCAGCGCGTCGACCTCCTCCTGCGAAAGGATGTCCTCGGCCATGCGCTACTGGATCACGAACGAGGTGAGCAGCACGTCCGTCACGCCGACCTTCGGCGCCTTCGCGGCAGGCTTCTCCGCGGACTTGTCTTCCGCCGGTTTTTCCTCCGCGGGCTTGTCTTCCGCATGCTTCTCGTCGGTGGCCGCATCGGTCTTCTCGATGGTCGGCTTCGGGGCGGCCGGCGCCTTGTAGAGCCCGATCGCCTTGTTGACGATGTCACGGACCTCCTCGCGCAGCGCGTTCTTGCCCTCGATGCCCGAGAGATCCTCCACCCGCTTGCTCGTGAGCAGCAACAGGATCCCGTTCTTGATCTCGGGCAGGTGCAGCTTCACCTTGTCGGCGATGTCGGGCGCCGAAACCTTGAGGTCGATGCCGACCTGGAGGAAACGCTCCGCACCCTCGCTGGTCAGGTTCACCGTGAACGGTTCGAGCGTCACGTACACCGGTGGCTTCGCGTGCTCTTCCGCCGCTTCCTCCGCGTGCTCGTCGCCCTTGTCCTTCTTGCCGCCGAGGAGGAAAAAGGCCGCTCCACCGCCGCCGGCGAGCAACACGACCGCGACGATGGCGATCAGCAGGATCGGTTTCTTCTTCTTGCCTGCCGCGGGGGCTGGGGCTGCCTCGGGTTCTTTGGCCATGCGTTCCTTCGATATGCCTGCGGGACCTCGTCAGTTGACCCGACCAGCCAGCGAAATCGCTGGCGCCTGTGCCGGATCGTGTATGCGCAAGGGCGGCAATTCAGTTAAAAAACAACAAGCTCGGCGCATAACTTGCGGTGCTTTGTAACCCACTGCCAATAAATTTGCAAGATAAACCGCGAGTTGGCTCGATTCGACCCGCTGCCGAAATGAAAAAGGCCCGAGGGCGATCGCCCTCGGGCCTGCTCGCAAAACTTCGGGGTGGTTCAGGCGAAGAGGTCTACCCGGCCCAGACCGGCACCCGGGCGCAGCCAGGTGATCTGCGGAGCGGCTTCCGCCCCGGCAAACTCCTCCACTGACCGACCGAAATGTCGCGTTGCGTTGTCGCCTTGCGCGGGATTCTGTCCGGACTGCGATTCCGCACCGACGAACACGTTGCCCAAGGTCAGGCCGGAAGCCGCGAACGCTTCCGTCAACCGCGGCAAGGCGGCCTGGATCGCGTCCCGGACCGCAGCATGTGGGGAAAAGAACGACAGGCTGGCCTGGTCCGCATTCATGCTGACGCGAATTTCCACCGGCCCGAGGTTAGGCGGGTTGATCTGCATTTCCGCCGACGGCTGTCGGGCGTTCGCGACCCAGGACACTCGATCGGCGAAAGCGTCGCGCCACCCCGGCGCTGCGAGAGGTTGGGCGACCTCCACCTTCATGGGGGCCGCAGAGGTCATCTCGCGCCGCGGGTCTGCGGCGGCGACGGATTGTGGGGCGTGCTCAATGGGAACCTGGGGTGCGGGTGCAACGGCCCGGGTATCGGCCATCGGCTCGAGGGTTTCGAGCGCGATCTTCCCGTGGGTGGCGGGGTCGCCGCCCACGGCCGCGATCAATTGCCGGCTGAACGTCGTGCCATCGCTACCGGTGTCGTAGCGCGTGCGCGCTGCACTGGTTTCGGGAATCACTTCCATCGGGACAACGGGGATGATCTCCGATCGGGTGTCGACGGGTACGCCCGGAATCGACGTTGTCTCGACCACCGGCGACGTCTTCGTGGCCGGTGAACGCTCGGCGGCCACTGCCACCGGTGCAATCACCGCGGGCATCACGGCCGGAAGGGCGGTCACTGCCAACGCATTGACGATCGCGGGATCCTGCGACGGTTCAGGCACGGCTGCAGCGGGGTCGCTGCCGATCAGCAGTTCGGCCGGAATGGGCGCTGCGGCGGCGGGTGCCTCAGCTACCGGCGTGCCCTTGTCGATCTGCGATTGCAGGACTTCCCCGAAGCTCGCCCCGTCGGTGGTGGTTTCTCCTGCGGCGGGTGCCGCGCGCCCGGCCGGGGCGGCAAGATCCGCCGCCTTCGGCTGCGCAGGCGGCAAAACGGTACTTTGGGACATGAAGATTCTCCGGAAAAGCGCGATTGCAGCCTTGAATGGCAATCGCCGTGCCACCCGGTGGCGCTACTTGAAGCGGATCTTCAGCGCGTTGGGACGGGCGCGCGCGGCGAACTCGTCCTGCACTTTCCGATCGAGGCGGTTCTCCCGCGCCCGCTCCTCTTCGGCGTGCCGCTCGGCCAGAGCGTCCATGGCCTTCTCGCGCTTGTTCGCCTCGATCCATTGCACGCGCGCCGCTTCCCAGGTGGCATGGGCACGGTCGACTTCCAGCGCCTGGGCGGCTATCGCCTCGTCGAGCCGGGCGAGGAACGCGTCGTACTCGCGCAGCCGCGCCGCGGTCAGTCCCTGCACCAGCGCATCCGAGCGCGAGCGCCGGTACTCGGCCACGTACCCGCGCAATTGCTCGAGCTTCTGTTCCGCGGCACGGAGCCGTCCGGCATGCCCCTGCAATTCGCCGGCCGCGCTTTCGGTGCGTCGCTGCGCCAGCATGCGGACCGTCTCCAGGGGAAAGGCTCGCGCCATCGTCAGTGGGCCTGGCCGATCAGCGCATTCAGGCGCGTGCGGCTGCTCGAGTAGGGGTCGCGTTCGCCGATGTCCTGCCGCAGGTAGTCCATGAACGGCTCGTGCAGCCGCAGTGCCTCGTCGATCACCGGGTCGGCACCGCTCACGTAGGCGCCGACATTGATCAGGTCACGACTCCGCCGGTAGGCCGAGTAGAGCTGCTTGAAACGACGTACGCGGCCCATGTCCTCGAGCGGCACGATCTCCGTCATCGCCCGGCTGATGGAGGCCTCGATGTCGATCGCGGGATAGTGTCCCTGGTCGGCGAGATCGCGGGTCAGCACGACGTGGCCGTCGAGGATGGCGCGAGCACTGTCGGCGATCGGATCCTGCTGGTCATCGCCCTCCGCCAGCACGGTGTAGAACGCGGTAATGGACCCCTGGCCCTCGTTGCCGTTGCCGGCGCGCTCCACCAGTTGCGGCAGTTTTGCGAACACCGATGGCGTGTAGCCCTTCGTGGCGGGCGGTTCGCCGATCGCGAGCGCGATCTCGCGCTGTGCCATCGCAAACCGCGTCAGCGAGTCCATGATGAGCAGCACCTGCTTGCCCTGGTCGCGGAAATACTCCGCGATGGCGGTCGCATACGCTGCGCCGTGCAGGCGCAGGAGCGGCGGACTGTCGGCCGGTGCCGCCACCACCACCGAGCGGGCCCGGCCTTCGTCGCCCAGGATGTTCTCGATGAATTCCTTCACTTCGCGGCCGCGCTCGCCGATCAGCCCCACCACGACCACGTCCGCTTCGGTATAGCGGGCCATCATGCCCAGCAGCACGCTCTTGCCCACGCCGCTGCCGGCGAACAGTCCCATGCGCTGGCCCCGGCCCACGGTCAACAGGCCGTTGATGGCGCGAACGCCGACGTCGAGGACCTCGTGGATGGGCGTGCGTTCGAGCGGATTGATCGGACGGCTGTAGAGCGGCACCTGGCGTTCCGTCACCACGGTGCCGCGATTGTCGAGCGGCCGGCCGGTGGCATCGAGCACCCGCCCGAGCAGACCCCAGCCCACGCCCACCTGGCGCGCGCGATCCTCGGCGCGCCGGCGCGGAATGAAATCGACACCGAGTTTCGGGCTGCGCACGACATAGGAATCCACCGGCACGACGATCGCACCCGGTTCGAGGCCGTACACGTCGGTCGCCGGCATGAGGTAGACGTTCTCGCCGGAGAATCCCACCACCTCCGCGTCGACGCGCTGGCCGGTAGGCGCGATCACGTAGCAACTGTTGCCCACCGGCAGCTTGAGCCCCACGGCCTCCATCACGAGGCCGGCCACGCGCGTGAGCCGGCCGCTCACCGACCAGGGCGGCACCATGCCCACGGCGCTGTGGCAATCCTCGAAGTATTTCTGCCAGCGGCGCAGGCGGCTCATGGGTGCGGCTACAGGCTCAGATGTTCAGATCGAGCCAGGCGTCGTCGCGGCCGAGCGCGGAAACGATGCGCCGCCAGCGGTTCTCGAGGGTGGCATCGATCTCGGACGAGCCGGTCTGGAAGCGGCAGCCGCCCCGCTCCATCTGCGGATCGTCGATCAGCTTCCACGGCAATTCGTCGACCGTGAGCGTGGGCGAAATCGCCTTGCGCACGAGCTCCGCGTCCAGCGGATGCAGGATGAGCCGCGGGTTGTCGGCGATCTCCGGAAAACTCATCGCCGCTTCCTTGATGATCGCGAACACGAGGTCGGGCTTGACCCGGATCGACTGACGCACCATCTGCTTCGTCACCTCGAGCGCGAGCGACAACACGTCGTTGGCGACGCCCTGCTCGAAGTCGAGCATCAGCTCGCGCAGATTGTTCGCGAGCTCGCCGAGTTCCCCAGCCTGCTGCGCCCCGGCGGCCAAGCCCTGCTTCAAGCCCTCCTGGTAGCCCTCGGCGCGCGCCTGTTCGCGCATCCGTGCGATTTCGGCCGAGAGTTGCTGTGCCGCTGTCGGCGGCTTCGCGTCCGCGGCCGATGGCTTGGTCCGGGATCGATCGACGTCGTCCGGCTGCCACGCCTTGGCCGTGCCGGCGCGTGCCTTCGGAATGATCTTGCTACTCGACAAGGCCTTCGTCCCCCTTGCCGGTCAGCACGATCTGCCCTTCGTCGGCGAGGCGGCGGACGATCTTGAGAATCTCCTTCTGCTCCGTCTCCACCTCGGACAGGCGCACCGGCCCCTTCGCCTCGAGATCCTCGCGCAGCATTTCGGCCGCCCGGCTGGACATGTTCTTGAAGATCTTTTCCTTGAGCGGCTCGGAGGTCCCCTTGAGCGCCACGATCAGGGTCTCGGACTGCACTTCGCGCAGCAGCAGCTGGATGCCGCGATCGTCCAGATCGAGCAGGTTCTCGAACACGAACATCTTGTCCTGGATCTTCTGGGCGAGATCGGCGTCGACTTCTCGGATGTACGCGGTGACCGAGGCCTCGTACTGACCGCCCATGAAGTTGAGAATCTCCGCGGCCGCCGTGACCCCGCCCATCGCGCTCTTCTTCAGCTTGTCGCTGCCGGTGAGCAGCTGCGTCAACACGTCGTTCAGGTCGCGCAGCGCCGCCGGCTGCACGCCCTCGAGCGTCGCGATGCGCAACAGCACGTCGTTGCGCAGGCGCTCGGTGAAGGTCCCGAGCACTTCGCTCGCCTGATCCGGATCGAGGTGCACGAGGATCGTCGCGATGATCTGCGGATGCTCGTTCTTGATGAGCTCGGCCACCGCCGACGAATCCATCCACTTCAGGCTCTCGATGCCGGTGTTGTCGTTGCCCTGGAGGATGCGATCGATCAGCACGCCGGCCTTGTCGTTGCCCAGTGCCTTGGTGAGCACGCTGCGGATGTAGGCATCGGAATCGGTGCCGATGGCGGTCTGCTGCTTGGCCTCCTCGCGGAAGTCCTTCAGCACGGTGGCCACCTCTTCGCGGGTCACGTTGGAGAGCTTCGCCATCGCGAGGCCGAGCTTCTGCACCTCCTTGGGCCCGAGGTACTTGAACACTTCGACCGCCTCCTCCTCGCCGATCGACATCAGGAGGATCGCGCTGCGGTTGATGCCGTTCTCACTCATCCCGCCCGACCCAGCCCTTCACCACCTGGGCGACGATCGCGGGATCCTGCTTCGCCATCTCGCGAACCGCGCGCAGGTCGCCGTCGTAGCCCTGTTGCGCCTGGGCGGCCTGCTGCGCCTCGGGCGAGCCGCCCTGGAAGCCACCCTGGAACGTCGCACCGCCCGCCCCACCGGCACCTGCGGCCGCCGGCTCCGGCGTTGCACCGAGTCGCACCAGATCCCGGACCGCCGAGCGCATCATCAGCAGAGCCACGAACGCGAAGCCGACGAAGCCGATCCACTTCACCGCGCTCAAGGCGAGCGAGATCAGCCACGGGTCCTTCCAGAACGGCACCGCGGCCGCGGCCGCTTCCTCGGCGGCGCCCGCGCGGAACGGGGCGTTCACCACGTTCAACGTATCGCCGCGCTCCTTGCTGAAACCCATCGCTTCGCGGGCGAGATCATTGATCTGCGTGATCTCCTGCTCGGACAGCGGCTCCTGCTTCGCCTTCGCACCCTCGCCCACCCGGCGATAGTTGACCACCACGGCCACCGACAGGCGCTTGATCGAACCGACTTCGCCCTTGGTATGGCGGATGGTCTTGTCGACCTCGAAGTTGACCGTCTGCTCCTTCTGCGTGCTCGTGGCCGGCGGCGGCGGTTGATTGCCCGGCGGGGCGCCCGGCTGCGGCGTCACCAGCGGCGCCGAGGCCGCGCCAGGCGGCTGGTTCGACAACGCGCCGGGCACACCCTGCGCCGCCTGCGGCGTGGTCGAATTGGATTCGTTCGACTGCTGGCTGCGGATCGACTGGTCGCGCGGATTGGCATTCGGCTTGAAGCTCTCCGAAGTCTGCTCGGTCTCGGAGAAGTCGAGGCTCGCCGCCACCTGCGCCCGCACGTTCTCGGGCCCGGTGATGGGCCCGAGGATGCTCTCGATGCGCCGGGCGACGGTCGTTTCCACCTGGTTCAGGTACTTGAGCTGCGTCGCATCGAGCGTGCCGCGACCCGTGTCGCCGGTGGGGCCGGAGAGCAGGTTGCCGTTCTGGTCGACCACGGTCACGTTGCGAGGCGAGAGTTCCGGCACGCTGCTCGAGATCAGGTTCACCATGCCCGAGATCTGCGCGGAATCGAGCGAGCGGCCGGCGTACAGCGAAACCAGCACCGACGCGCTCGGCTTCTGGTTCTCGCGCACGAACACCGACGGGCGTGGAATGGCGAGGTGCACGCGCGCCGACTGCACCGCGGAGAGCGACTGGATGGTGCGCGCGAGTTCGCCTTCGATCGCGCGCTGGTAGTTCACCTGCTCGATGAACTGGCTCACGCCGAATTTCTGGGTCTCGAGGATCTCGAACCCGACCCCGCCGCCGCGCGGCAAGCCCTGCGAGGCGAGCTTGAGACGCGTCTCGTAGACCATGCCGGAGGGCACGAGGATGGCGCCGCCGCCATCGGCCATGCGATAGGGCACGTTCATCTGTGACAGCGCCGCGATCACCGCCCCGCCGTCCTTGTCGGAGACGTTGGCGAACAGGACCCGGTATTCGGGGATGCGGGTGTAGGTGAAGAGCACCACACCCAGGGAGATCACCGCGGCGACGGTGGCGATCAGCCCGATCTTGCGGGCGTTGCTGAGCTGGAAGAAGCCGCGGGCCAGCGCGGGAAGACTGCTAGCGGAAGCCTGTGCCATCAGCGCGTCTGCCCGTCAGGTCAGACTTGCATGTTCATGATTTCCTGATACGCGTTGACGAGGCGGTTGCGCACTTGAACCATCGTCTGGAAGGACAGGTTCGCCTTCTGCAGCGAGACCATGACTTCCTGCAGATTCACGTTGGGATCGTTCGCGTCGAAGGCCTGCTGCATGTTCGTGGCCTGCTGCTGCGCGGCGTTGACCTGGTCGACCGAGGCCTTGAGCAGGTCGGCAAAATTTGCCGCCCCGGCAGTTTCTGCCGGTGCCTGCCCGCTGGCCTTCGCCGCGGTCTGACTGAGTTCCCTCAGCAGTTGATCGATACCCTGCGTGTTCATCCGATGGTGGTGGTGGCTGGCGTGCGTTGGAAGATGTGAAACGCCATCGTCGTATCGTTCAGCAATCCTCGTGCCGGCTCATGGAGCCGAATCGTCCTGTCCGCTGCCCGGCACGGGGAACCCTTCACCCCGATACTGCTGCAACTTGTAGCGCAAGGTCCGTTCGCTCATGCCCAGCCTCTCCGCCGCCACCTTGCGCACCCCCTTCGCGGCGGAAAGGGTGTCGAGAATGTGCTTCCGCTCGAGACTGCGCATGTCTGCCGGCATCGCCACCTCGCTGTCCGCAACCTCCGCGGCGCTGCGCGCCACGGTCATCTCCGGTTTCGGCAATGCGAGATGCCCGACCTCGATCACGTCGCCCGGCGCCAGGATCATCGCGCGCTGCATAACATTTTCGAGTTCACGGATGTTACCGGGCCAGTCATAGGCGGTCAACGCGGCTTCCGCCTCGCGCGAGAGCGAATGCCGCGGACGCGCGCCTCGCGAAACGCCGCGTGCGAGCACCTTCCGCGCGAGCGGCTGGATGTCGGCACGCCGCTCGCGCAACGGCGGGTTGTGCAGCGGAAACACGTTGAGCCGGTAGTAGAGGTCCTCGCGGAAGCGACCGGCCCGGACTTCCACGAGCATGTCGCGGTTCGAGGTCGCGAGCACCCGAATGTCCACCGGAATCGGCTTGCGCGCGCCGACCCGCTCCACTTCCCGCTCCTGCAGCACCCGCAACAGCTTCGCCTGCAGCACCAGGGGCATCTCGGAGATCTCGTCGAGCAGCAGGGTGCCGCCATCGGCCTGCTCGAACTTGCCCGGCGTCGTGTTCTGCGCACCCGTGAACGCCCCCTTCTCGTAGCCGAACAGCGTCGACTCGAGCAGGTTCTCCGGGATCGCGGCGCAGTTGATCGCCACGAAGGGTTTGTCGGCGCGAGGCGACAAACGGTGCACCATGCGCGCCAGCACCTCCTTGCCGGTGCCGCTCTCGCCGGTGATCAGCACGGTGGCGTCGGTGGTGGCGACGCGGCGCGCGAGTTCCAGCGCCTCCCGCGTCGAGGCATCTTCCGCGATGACGTCCGCCGATTCGCCCCATGCAGCCGGCAGCATGTGCCGCACGACCTGCGCCACGAGCGCCTCGGGTTCGAACGGCTTGGTGATGTAGTTGCACGCGCCGGCACGCATGGCGCTGACGGCCTGGTCGATGACGCCGTAGGCGGTCATCAGCAGCACCGGCACGTGCGGCTGGCGGCGTTTTACCTCCGCCAGCAGCGCATGACCATCCATCGGCTTCATCTGCACGTCGCTCACGATCATGCCGACGCGCGCGCGATCGAGCTCGGCGAGAGCTCGTTCTCCGTCCGCGGCCGCGATGACCTCGTAGCCCGCGAGTTCGAGCGTGTCGGTGAGCGCCTCGCGCAGCGCGGAATCGTCCTCCGCGATCAGGATGGGCAGCGGCTTCGGGATGCTGGCCATGCGCTATGCCGCCACCGACTCGGCGAGCAACGGCAGCCGCACCGTGAACGTGCTGCCCGCACCCGGCGCGGACTCGACCCTCACCGCGCCGCCGTGGCCTTCCACCACGCTCCGGACGATGGCGAGGCCGAGCCCGGTGCCCTCCTGGCGCGTGGTGAAGAACGGTTCGAACAACCGCTCCTGCAATTCGGGCGCGATGCCGCAGCCATCGTCGCGCACGCGCACCACGGCTTCGCCACCACGGACCTCGACTTCGAGCGCGACGGCATCGCCGGATTCGCAGGCCTGAAGCGCGTTCTCCAGCAGGTTGAGCAACGCGCCGGACAACGCCTTGCGCCCACCACGAACGCGCGTTCTTCCGGCGCTGCCCGTGGTCACGAACCGCACGCCGCGGCCGGCCATCTGCGGTTCCATGATCTGAACCAGTTCCTGCAGCACCGCGTCGAGCGCGAAGATTTCCTCGCCCATGGCCTCGCCGCGCACGAACATCAACATCTCCTGGATCATGCGCTCGAGGTAGTGAAGGCGTTCACGGATGCGTTCGCTGAACCGCAGGCGGTCGGCATCCCGCAGCCCTTCCTTCGCCAGGTTTGCCGCGTAGAGCAGCGCCGTTGCGAGCGGCGTGCGCAGCTGATGCGCGAGCCCGGCGGCCATCTCGCCCATCGCCGAGAGTTTCTTGTGGCGCTCGAGTTGCTGCTGCAGCCGCGCCGCCTCGGTGACGTCGTTCAGCAGCAGGATGCGGCCGCCGGCGGAATCGAGCGGGCTTTCGGACAACGTCACTCGCCTGGCGCCCTCGGCCGAGGCGATGTTCCACTCGCGCGCGATGTCCGCGGGCTGGAGCCGCTGCGCCGAGATGTCGCTCCAGGTGCGGCCGACCACGTCTTCGCCGAGCCAGCGGCGGGCTGCCGGATTGGCCTCGAACACACGACCCTCGCCGTCGAGCACGACCACGCCGCCCGGCAGCGCGTCGAGCAGGAGTTCGAGGCGCTGCGACAACGCCTCCTTTTCGAGGAACTGGCGCTTCAGTTCGCCGTTGGCCACCGCGAGTTCGCCCGCGAGACCTTCGACGCGCGCCTGCAGCTCCTGATACGCCGTCGCGAGCTGTGCCGAGGCTTCGTTGAACAGCGAAAACGCAGCCTCGAGTGCGCGCGGATCGATGGGTTGTGCCGGATCGTTCACCGTGGACTTGAGCGGGCGGGAGCGCGGCGGATTATGCTCGCCGGGCGCCAGCGTGGCGAGCGATTTGACAGGGTATTGACCCGGTGCTACAACCGACCGGGTTCGATCGTGCGCAAAGGGGATGTTAGATGAGACGGATGTACATGATCGCGGCGGTTGCCGTGGTCGCGCTGGCCGGTTGCGCGCGCATGCAGGGCATGATGACGAAGACGCCGAGCGCCTCGGCGACGGTGTTGCCGACCAAGGACAGCACGGTCCGCGGCAGCATCAAGTTCACGCAGAAGGACGACCGGGTGGTCGTTTCCGGGCGCATCACCGGCCTCACGCCCGGACCGCACGGCTTCCACATCCACGAGAAGGGCAACTGCACCGCGCCCGACGGCTCCAGCGCCGGTCCCCACTTCAACCCCGGCACCATGAAGCATGGCGGCCCGATGACCGACGTACGCCATGGCGGCGACCTCGGCAACATCGTCGCCGACGCCGGCGGCATCGCCGAATTCACCATCGAAGCCACCGGCATCAGCCTCGGGGCGGACGCAGCGAGCGTGGTCGGCCGTTCGGTCGTCGTGCACGCGAAGGCGGACGATCTCCAGACCGATCCCTCGGGCAGTTCGGGGGCCCGGCTCGCCTGTGGCCTGATCGGCAAGAACGAATAGGCGTCAGGGGCGCTGACCGGCGCGTTGATCCCCTGGCTGCAACCGGACGACCCGTTTCCGCCGCTTCAAAAGGCGCTGAAGCGGCCCAACGGACTCCTGGCCGCGGGTGCGGACCTCGAGGTCGAACGCCTGCTGGACGCCTACCGCCGCGGGATCTTCCCGTGGTTCGGCGAGGGTGAACCGATCCTCTGGTGGAGCCCGGACCCGCGCATGGTGCTGCTGCCCGACGCGCTGAAGGTTTCGCGTTCCCTGGACAAGACGCTGCGCAACCGGAGCTTCGAAGTGCGCTTCGATACCGCCTTCCGCGATGTCATGCGGGCGTGCGCCGAACCGCGCGACGGCCAGGCGGGGACCTGGATCACCGCCGGGATGATCGACGCCTACTGCGACCTGCACGAAGCCGGGTGGGCGCACAGCGTGGAAACCTGGATCGACGGCGAGCTGACCGGCGGCCTGTACGGCGTGGCCATCGGGCGGATGTTCTACGGTGAGTCCATGTTCACCCGCGCTCGCGACGCTTCGAAGATCGCGCTCGTCCACCTGGTCCGAACCCTGCAGCGACGGCACTTCGGCCTGGTCGATTGCCAGATGGCGACCCCGCACCTGGCCTCCCTCGGCGCCCGGGAAATCCCCCGGTCGGAGTTCGCGCGCCGCGTGGCGGAATTGGTAAACTACGGCGATCCGCCCGGCTCATGGCGCGAACGCGAAACGGAAACATGACCCAGCTGAACGACCTGCCGTTCTCGGTTCTGCAGTTCTACGCGACGGCACCCTACCCGTGCAGCTACCTGGCCGACCGGCTCGCGCGCTCCCAGGTCGCCACGCCGAGCCATGCGATCGATACGCACGTCTACAGCGAACTGGTGCGCGCCGGCTTCCGCCGCAGCGGCGCCTTCACCTATCGCCCCTATTGCGACAACTGCCGCGCCTGTGTTCCGGTGCGCATCCTGGTCGACGATTTCCATCCCACGCGAGCGCAGCGCCGTGCGTGGCAGCGGCATCGGCATCTCGATTCGCGGATGCTCGATCTCAAGTACAGTCCTGAGCACTACGCGCTCTATCTACGCTACCAGTCGGCTCGCCATTTCGGCGGCGGCATGGACCACGATTCGCGCGAGCAGTACCGGCATTTCCTGCTCCAGAGCAACGTGCGTTCGAACCTGGTCGAGTTCCGCGAACAGGGGTTGCTGCGCATGGTGAGCATCGTCGACCGCCTCGAGGACGGCGTGTCCTCCGTGTACACGTTCTTCGATCCCGACCAGTCGAGCGCGAGCTTCGGCACCTTCAACGTGCTGTGGCAGATCGAACTGTGCAAGCAGTTGGGGGTGCCGCACCTGTACCTCGGCTACTGGATCTCGGAAAGCCGCAAGATGGCCTACAAGGTCAACTTCCAGCCCATGGAAGGCCTCATCGACAGCCGCTGGCAGCGCCTGCCTCGCGGCGACGCCGATCCGGCCAGCTGACCGCGTCGTGTCCGACGTCCTTTCCCTCGAGCGGCGCGGTGCCGTGCTGCTCATGGGCCTCGACCGGGCGGCCAAGCGCAACGCCTTCGACCTGGCGCTCTATTCCGCGTTGTCCTCCGCCCTAGGCACGCTGGAACGGGATCCGGAGCTGCGCTGCGGCGTCCTGTTCGCCCACGGCGACCATTTCACCGGCGGAATCGACCTGCCGCAGTGGACACCGTTCTTCCGCGAAGGGCGCAGTGCGCCGTTGCCCGACGATGGACTCGATCCGCTCTGCCTCGATCCGGCACGCACGCGCAGCAAGCCGCTGGTGATGGCGGTGCAGGGCTATTGCTTCACTCTCGGCATCGAGCTGCTGCTCGCAGCCGACGTGCGCATCGCCGCGGAATCCACCCGCTTCGCGCAGATCGAAGTGAAGCGCGGCATCTATCCCATCGGCGGCGCCACGGTGCGCTTCGCGCAGGAAGTGGGCTGGGGCAACGCGATGCGCTGGCTGCTCACCGGCGACACCTTCGACGCGGCCGAAGCATTGCGCATCGGGCTCGTCCAGCAAGTCACGGCCACCGGGATGCAATTCGATGCTGCGGTCGCGATCGCGCAGACCATCGCGGAGCAGGCACCGCTCGGCGTGAAGGCGACGCTCGAGGCCGTGCGACTCACCCGAAAGGCTGCGGAGACCGAAGCGATCGCGCGCCTTCTGCCCGACATGCTGCCGTTGCTGGATACGGACGACGCACGGGAAGGTCTCGCCGCGTTCGTCGAACGCCGGCCGGGACGCTTCACCGGAACCTAAGCTGTAGTGCTCTACGAGGCGCTCCAACCACTGCTCTTCCGCCTCGACGGCGAAACCTCACACGACGCGGCGCTGCGGGCGCTCGATGTTGCCCACGCGCTGCACCTGACGCGTCCCGCGACACCGCTGCCGGGAAAGCCGGTTCGGGTCATGGGCATCGAGTTCCCGAATGCGGTGGGACTCGCAGCCGGGCTGGACAAGAACGGGGCCCACATCGATGCACTGGCGAGCTTCGGCTTCGGCTTCATCGAGATCGGCACCGTCACGCCACGGCCGCAGCCGGGCAATCCCCGCCCTCGCCTGTTCCGGCTGCCGCAGGCGCGCGCAATCATCAACCGCATGGGCTTCAACAATCTCGGCGTCGACGTGCTGGTCGAGAACGTGCGGCGTGCACGGTTCAACGGCGTGCTCGGCATCAACATCGGCAAGAACTTCGACACGCCGATCGAACGCGCCGCCGACGATTACATCGCCTGCCTGCGCAAGGTCTATCCGCTTGCGCACTACGTGGCGGTCAACATCTCGTCGCCCAACACGAAGAACCTGCGCGACCTGCAGCAGGGAGATGCGCTCGACCGGCTGCTCGCGGCGATCATGGTCGAGCGCGAGTCGCTTGCCGCGACACACGGCCGACGAGTGCCCATTGCCGTCAAGCTCGCGCCCGATCTGGACGAACCGGGCATCGCGTCCGCCGCGGACGCGATGCTGCGCCATGGCATCGACGGCGTGATCGCCACCAACACGACCTTGTCCCGCGATGGCGTCGAAGGCCTGCCCCACGCGCAGGAGGCCGGCGGATTGTCCGGGGCACCGGTGAAGTCGAAAGCCACGCACGTGCTGTCTCGCCTCCATGCGCACCTCGGCGACCGGATGCCGCTCATCGGCGTGGGCGGCATCCTCGGCGCCGAGGGTGCCCGGGAGAAGGTCCGGGCGGGAGCGAGTCTGGTCCAGGTCTATTCGGGCCTGGTGTATCGCGGTCCGGCGCTGGTCCGCGAACTGGTGGAGGCGCTCGCGCAGACGCCGTCGACGCCGAGCGGTTGATATAATCGTGGGTTCCCAAGCCCTTATGCTTTCAGGGCTTTTTCTTATTCCAGCAAACCTTGCCCGCGCATGACCACCCCGCCTTCCCTGCAGCTTGCCTTCGGTTTCCGGTTTCCGGACCTGTACGACGCGCAGGCTCTCCAGCGCCTCGACCAGACCTTCCTGGAGTGGCTCGCCCGCTTCGACCCCGCTCTCGCCTTCCGCGTCGCCGAAGCGCGGCTAGAACCGGGTGCCCTGGAAGCGAAGCAGGAGGCCACGCTGCTGCTCGAAGTGGCGCCGCACGTGGAGGATTTCCTCGCGCAGCTGTTCGGCATCGAGACTGAAGTACGTGCGCTCGCGGAACGTCATGACGCACTGGCGCCGCTGTATTCGGTGAAGCGCCTGTTCGTGCAACGCAAGGCGATGAACCGCATCAAGGCGGATGCCGCGGCAGCCATCGATGGTGCCGAGCTCGAGCAGGTACTCGAGGCCGCGATGGGTGAGCGCTTCTCCGAGCTCGCGTTCTCCCGGCACGTGACGCTGTGGCAGCAGGACGAAGCCGCGAACGCTACCCATCTCGACGTCGCCCTGCGCTACGCCGCCTGGTCCGGACACACCGCCGCGGGCCAGACCCGGCATGCGGCCGGCGTGCTCTTCAAGGCGCCGAAGAAGCTCGACTTCCTGAAGCTGGTGCCCCTCGAGACCGAGTCGCGCGACGGCGTGACGGTTCATCATCTCGGCCACCTGCGGCGGCGCGAAGGCTTCGCGCTGACCGACACCGGCACCGATCTCGTGGGTGCGCTGGACCAGACGAACTACTGCATCTGGTGCCATGAACAGGGCAAGGACTCCTGCTCGCACGGACTGCCGGAAAAGGATCCGGCCGCAGGGTTCAAGAAAACCGTCTTCGGCGTGCCGCTCGCCGGCTGTCCGCTGGAAGAGCGCATTTCCGAGTTCCAGAAACTGAAGAGCACCGGTCTCGCGCTGGGCGCGCTCGCGACCATCGTCGTCGACAATCCCATGGTGGCCGCCACCGGCCACCGCATCTGCAACGACTGCATGAAGTCCTGCATCTACCAGAAGCAGGAGCCGGTCAACATTCCTCAGGCCGAGACGCGCACGCTGAAGGACGTCCTCGAACTGCCGTGGGGCTTCGAGATCTACTCGCTGCTCACGCGCTGGAATCCGCTCGACTTCCGCCGACCGGTCGTGCGTCCTGCCAGCGGCCGCAAGGTGCTGGTCGTCGGCATGGGACCGGCCGGGTTCACGCTTGCGCATCACCTGATGAACGATGGCCATACGGTGGCGGCCATCGACGGACTCAAGATCGAGCCGCTCCCCGCCAGCATCTCGGGCGTGACACCGACCGGCGAACGCGTGCCCTTCGAACCGGTGCGCGATGTGTCGACCCTCTACGAAGATCTGGACGACCGGGTCATGGCGGGCTTCGGCGGCGTGGCCGAATACGGCATCACCGTGCGCTGGGACAAGAACTTCCTCAAGGTGATCCGCCTGCTGCTCGAACGGCGCCGCGAGTTCGCTCTGTTCGGCGGCGTGCGCTTCGGCGGCACGCTCACCCTCGACGACGCGTTCGCCCAGGGTTTCGACCACGTGGCGTTGTGCGCCGGTGCCGGACGTCCGACGGTTCTGGAACTCCCCAACGGTCTCGCCCGCGGCGTGCGTACGGCCTCCGACTTCCTGATGGCCTTGCAGCTCACGGGCGCCGCGAAGCCCGATTCCATCGCCAACATGCAGGTGCGGCTGCCGGTGGTGGTGATCGGCGGCGGCCTCACCGCCATCGACACCGCCACGGAATCGCTCGCCTACTACCCGCTGCAGGTGGAGAAGTTCCTCGCCCGCTACGAGACGCTGGTGGCGGAACGCGGCGTCGGCGCGGTGCGCAGGACGTGGAACGAGGAGGAGATCGCTGTCGGCGACGAGTTCATCGCCCACGCCAAGGCGATCCGCTCGGAACGTGCAACCGCAGCACAGGAAAAGCGCGAGCCACGCATCGTCGAGCTGCTGCAATCGTGGGGTGGAGTCACCATCGCCTACCGCAAGCGGCTGATCGACAGCCCGTCGTACACGCTCAACCACGAGGAAGTGGAGAAGGCCCTCGAGGAGGGCATCCGCTTCGCCGAGAACCTGACCCCCGTGGCCGTCGAGATCGATCGCTTCGGCCACGCCCGGTCACTGAAGGTATCGGCGAAATCCACGCAAGAGGACGGCACCGACACGAAATCGGAAGTGGAATTGCCCGCACGCACGATTCTCGTGGCTGCGGGTACGCAACCGAACACGATCGCCGCGCGCGAAGATCCGCTGCATTTCGAACTGGACGGCAAGTACTTCCGTGCCGTCGACGAGCACGGCGCGCCGGTCAAACCCGAGCGCAGCGCGAAGCCGCGTGCGGTGAACGTGCTGCTGTCCGTGCGGGACGACGGCCGTGCCGTCAGTTTCTTCGGCGACCTGCATCCCTCCTTCGCGGGCAACGTGGTGAAGGCGATGGGCGGCGCGAAGCAGGGCTATCCCGTGGTGAGCCGCACGCTCGCGAAGACCGCACCGGCATCGTCCCTCGATCGGGACGCGTTCTTCGCGCGCCTCAACGGCGAATTGCGTGCGACGATCCACGAGGTCATCCGACTGACGCCCACCATCATCGAAGTGGTGGTGAAGGCGCCCCAGGCAGCTCGCAATTTCCGTCCGGGCCAGTTCTACCGCTTGCAGAATTTCGAGACCCTTTCACCGTACGTGGAAGGCACCCGGCTCGCCATGGAAGGCCTCGCCCTGACGGGCGCCTGGGTCGATCCGTCGCGAGGCCTCGTATCCACCATCGTGCTCGAGATGGGCGGATCGTCGGATCTCTGCGCGCTGCTCCAGCCCGGCGAACCGGTCGTGCTCATGGGCCCCACCGGCGCGCCTACCGAAACGCCCGGCGACGAGACCGTGGTGCTGGTCGGTGGCGGCCTGGGCAATGCCGTGCTCTTCTCCATCGGCCAGGCACTCAAGCGCGCCGGCTCGCGCGTGCTCTACTTCGCCGGCTACAAGAAACTGATCGACCGTTACAAGGTGGAGGAGATCGAGGCCGCGTCGGACGTGGTCATCTGGTGCTCCGACGAAGGGCCCGGCTTCACACCCGGGCGGACGCAGGACAAGACTTTCGTCGGCAACATCGTGCAGGCGATGCGCGCCTACGCTTCCGGGGAACTCGGCTCGCAACCGATTGCGTTCTCCGATGCCGACCGCATCGTCGCCATCGGCTCGGATCGCATGATGGCCGCCGTGGGCGCGGCGCGTCACGGCGTGCTGCAGCAGTATGTGAAGCCGCATCACTTCGCCATCGGCTCCATCAATTCGCCGATGCAATGCATGATGAAGGAGATCTGCGCGCAGTGCCTGCAGCCGCAGATCGATCCCGCCACGGGCGAGCGTAGCTACGTATTCTCCTGCTTCAACCAGGACCAGCCGCTGGACCGCGTGGATTTCCCGGCGCTGGCTCAGCGCCTCAGCCAGAATTCGCTGCAGGAGAAGCTCACCGCGCAGTGGATCGATCGGTGCCTGGTGCGCATGCAGAAGCGGCAGGCAGTCGCGTAGCCGGTGGTGGACGCAGCCCTCGCCGACGCGCTCGATGCCCTGCTGCCGCAGACGCAGTGCACGAAGTGCGGCTTCGAAGGTTGTCGTCCCTACGCGGAGGCGATGGCGGCAGGCGCAGCGGACATCGATCGCTGTCCGCCGGGAGGCGTGGCCGGCGTGGAGCGCCTCGCCATGCACCTGGGACGCGCACCCATCCCGCTCGATGTCTCGCGCGGTGAGACGCTGCCGCCCAGCGTCGCCCTGATCGACGAGACGCTCTGCATCGGCTGCACGCTCTGCATCCAGGCCTGCCCGGTGGACGCGATCGTCGGCGCCGCGAAGGTGATGCACACCGTGCTGCTCGACGCGTGCACCGGCTGTGAACTCTGCGTGCCGCCCTGTCCCGTCGATTGCATCGAGATCGCTCCCGTGACGGGTCTTGCAGTGCGCGGCTTCGAAGTGTCTGCGCGACCCCCGAATGCCTGGCACCAGTACGCGCAGGTCGCGAAGGCCCGCTTCGAATTCCGCCGCGAGCGCCTCGAACGTGAACGAGCCGAGCGCGAAGCGCGCCTCGCACGAAAAGCGGAAAACAAGCTGGCGTCCCTGCATCCCGACGATCCGGACGGTGCGCGCAAGCGAGCCGTGATCGAGGCCGCCCTTGCCCGCGCACGGGCACGCCGAGCAGCGGCTGGAGAGCCTGCCGCGTGAATCCAGCCGTACGCCACGAGATCTTCCGACGGCTGCGCGAGGCCAACCCGAATCCTCGCACCGAACTCGTATACGCCACGCCCTTCGAACTGCTGGTGGCCGTCGTGCTCTCGGCACAGGCCACGGACAAGAGCGTGAACGCCGCGACCGCGAAGCTCTACAAGGTCGCGAACACGCCGGCAAAGCTGATCGCACTCGGCCAGGACAAGCTCGAGGGCTACATCAAGACCATCGGTCTGTACCGCACCAAGGCGAAGAACGTGATCGCGCTTTGCCGCGATCTCATCGAGCAGCACGGCGGCGAGGTGCCCCGGGACCGCGCATCCCTGGAGGCCCTCCCCGGCGTGGGACGCAAGACCGCGAACGTCGTCCTCAACACGGCTTTCGGCGAACCCACCATCGCGGTGGACACGCACATCTTCCGGCTCGCCAATCGCATCAACCTGGCACCGGGCAAGGACGTGCTCGAGGTGGAGCGCAAGCTGCTCAAGTTCGTGCCCGAGGAATTCCGGCAGGATGCCCACCACTGGCTGATCCTGCACGGCCGCTACGTCTGCAAGGCACAGAAGCCGGACTGCCCGCGCTGCATCATTCGCGACCTGTGCGAGTACCGGAGCAAGACGGTCGATCCGGAGCCCGCGCCGAAGACGACCGCACAATCTCGCCGCCCCCGGGCCCTCTGACCCGCCGTGTTCTCCCCGACCCGCGACGAGGCGCGCCGCCTGTTCTTCGAGACCTGGCGCAAATTCAAGGCCGGCGAGCCGCTCGCGGGACTCGAGACCACGGTGGCAGGCGTCCTCACGGCCCATCCCGAGTATCACGCGATCCTGGAACAGCCGGAGCGTCACCTGCAGGCCGACTATTCACCGGAGGTCGGCGAGATCAACCCGTTCCTGCACCTGTCGCTGCACCTCGCCGTGGAAGAGCAGTTGTCCATCGACCAGCCGCACGGCATCCGCGGCCGCTATCAGGCACTGGCCGCGCGCCTCGGTTCCGAGCACCACGCCAAGCACCGGATGACCGAATGCCTAGCCGAGACCGTCTGGCAGGCGCAGCGCAACCGCAGCGCCTTCGACGAACAAGTCTACTTCGATTGCCTCACGAGAAATCTGAGCCCCTGAAACGAAAACAGCGCCGCAAGGCGCCGTTTTCCTCCCGATCCGCGACGGATCAGTACTTGACCTGCAAGCCTGGCTGCTTCGAGAAGTAGGCCGCCAGGTCGGCGATGTCCTGCTTCGAAAGCGGTGCGGCCATGCCGTTCATGATCGCGTTCTTGCGCTTGCCGCTCTTGTAGGCCTTGAGCGTGTGCTTGAGGTAGTCCTCGGGCTGCCCGGCCAGGATCGGATAGTCCGGCGTCAGCGGCTTGGTGCCGCCGGGCCCATGACAGGCCGCGCAGGTTTCCGCCTTCTTCTCCCCCGCCGAAGCGTCGCCGCCGGCCCAGGCCGGTGCGGCACCGACCCACAGCGCGAGGGCACCGATTGCCAACACGTGACGCATGATCTGGTTCCTCGATGCGTTCCTCATGGTGCCGCCTTCCCTGCCGCAGCGTAGTACGCGGCGAGATCCGCCATGTCCTGCTCGCTCAGGCTGCCTGCGATGGCGCGCATGGACGGATGATTGCGATCACCGGACTGGTAGGCCTTGAGCGCCGCGACGATGTAGTTCGGGCTCTGGCCGCCCAGCTTGGGCACCGAGTAGACCTCCGGGAACGCCGTCCGGAAGCCCGCGATGCCGTGACAGCCGGCGCACATCTGCGTCTTCTTCTTCCCGGCTTCCGCGTTTCCGTCGGCCGCCTGGGCCGTTCCGGCCGCGGCTAACGCCGCCGCGATCACCATGACCGCCTTGAGCTGTGTTTTCATTCGATGATTGGTCCGACGCGATGGAAAAAACCGCGCAATTGTGAGGGGATACCCGGCTTCCGGTCAACCGCCCGGAAGAGGGACGCCTTCGACGATCACGGCACGGTGCACGTAACGCTTGTCGTGGGTGTCCTCCACGATCGCCTGCAACTCGCCTTCCTTCTCCGGTACGAAGTAGAAACGGAAGCTCGGATTGTCGGAAATGGAGAAGTCCACTTCCGCGCTCATGACCGTCTTGCCGCCATACGTCACCGCCACGTGGCGCACGAACTGGGGAGTCTTCGATCCGTCGAAATCCGATGCGAGTGCCGACTCGTTCGGGTGGCGGATCATCAACTGCACCAGCGCGGGCTTGTGCGCCTCGACCGTATCGTCGGCGAACCGGAACTTCATCGTGCCTACGAGGTTGGCCGGAATGCGGTTCTTGTCGCCGGGTGCGGAACAGCCGCCCGCCGCCTTCACCCACCGCGAGGACATGTAGAGCTTGCCGTCGTTGGTTTCGGCGATGGCGCGCACGAAGCTGAAATCCTCGAAGCGCAACCGCGTCTCCACCTGGGCACGGCCGCTTTCGGGCGTGAACTGGAAGATGCCCGCCGCGGGCGAAGGATTGCGCTCGACGATCAGGTAGACCTGCTTGATGTACCGGCCGTCGGTCTGGTCGATCTGCGCCTTGACCGCCACCGGTACCGTGGCCGCGTCGTCGGCGCGCGTGCTCAGGTACACCTGGACCACGCCCTTGCCGTCGAGGATCTCGCGCTCGCCGAACATCACCTGGCGGATCGGCGGCCAGTACTGGCTCTTCGCCGGATCGGGCTCGGCCTTCTCGTTGGCCATCGCCAAGGCGAACGGCACGAAGGCCAGCGCGCCCGCTGCGATCCACTTCCACCGCTGATTCATCTCCCCACCCCCGGTTTCCGCCTGTTTCCCAGTATACCGCCGCTCACTCCCACTCCAGTTCGGTGTAGGCCGTGGTGACGTTGCGCCGGTGGAAGTCGTCGAAATTCACCCATTTGGCGCTTTCCGAGAGGCCGACCTCGTCCGTGGCCTCCTCGATGGTCTTGCGGCGCTTGATGGCCGCCCGCGTCTCCCGGACGATCAGCGCCAGGTACGCCCGCTCGGGTTCGAGCACGGCCGGCCACGGCAGTTCGGACTTCCCGTGGCCGGCTACGTAGTGCTGCACCTGCACCGTCTCGAGCCGATCGAGAACCTCGAGGAAGCCGGTGATGGTGCCGTCCACCACCGGCGTGTGCTCGATGAACAGCAGGTCGGACACCCAGAACGTACCGGTCTGCTCGTCCATCACCGTCAGGTCGTTGTCCGTATGCCCCGCGGGCCAGGCCTTCAGCCGGATCGTGCGCGCCCCGAGGTCGAGCACCGCTTCCTCCGCCACGAGTTGCGTGGGCGGAATCACCTCGCTGCCCGCGGCCCGATCGCCGAGGTCGCGCTTCAGCGCATTGAGGTACGGCCGCGCCCGCATCGACATCGCACGCGGCAGGTTCTCGTGGCCGACCACCACCGCCTGGTCTTCGCGGAATGCCGCTGCGCCGAGGCAATGATCCGGATGCATGTGCGTGATGATCACGTAGCAGATCGGCTTGTCGGTCACGCGCCGGATCGCCGCGCGCAGCGCCTGGCCGACGGCGAGAGATCCACCGGGATCCACCACCGCCACGCAACGGCCGCCGACGATGAAGCCGATGTTGGCCTGATCGCCCATATTCTCGGGTGAGCGCTCCCCGAGGCTGCCGTAGTGCACGAAATTGCCCGGAGCAATCTCGGCCACTTCGAAACCGCTCAGCGCGTCGCCGGTCGCCGCTGCCTCGACGTTGAAGGCGAACAGGGCAAGCCACAGAAACGGGACCACTGGGACCACTCGATCGAGGCGCATGACGGCGCGGGATCATACGGCCGTGCCTGGACCCGGGCAAACGCGCTTGCGGCCGAACGCGGCGTTCATTACCTTGCCGGCATGCAGACCGTCTGGCGGGCGCTCGTCCTGTTCGCGCTGGCCTCGCCATCGCTCACGATGGCGGCGGCGCCGGTCGATTCCGTGCGCCTCGCCGAGGGCGTTTACGCCTTCCTCGAAACGCCGGGCGAAGTGGCGCCCGAAAATGAAGGCCGCGTTGCCAACGGCGGCTTCCTCGTCGGCGCGACGGGCATCACGGTCATCGACACCGGCGTGTCGTGGCGGCACGGCCGCGCGCGTCTCGACGCCATCCGCCGCGTGAGCGACAAGCCGATCGAACTCGTCGTCATCACGCATGCGATGCAGGAGTTCCTCTTCGGCAACGCGGCCTTCGAAACCATCGGCGCGGACTTCATCACCCATGCGAAGAGCGCGGAGCTGATGCAGCAGCGCTGCGAGCATTGTCTCGAAAACCTCCGGCAGATCCTCGGCGCGGAAACGATGCAGGACACGCGGCTGATCGTACCCACCCGACTGGTGGACGGCAGCACCGCGATCGAATCCGGCGGACGCAGGCTCGAGCTCATCCATCCCGGCTGGGCGGCCACGCCGGGCGACCTGATGGTGCTCGATACGGCCACCGGCGTCCTGTTCGCCGGCGGCGTGGTCGTCCAGGACCGCATACCGGAACTGCGCGACGGCCAGTTCATCGGCTGGGTCGACGCCATCGCGTCCATTCGCCGCCTCGCGCCGAAGGCCGTCGTGCCGGGCTACGGACCGCTGCTCTCGCCGGACGATGTGCAGCACACCGCGGACTATCTATTGGCCCTGGACCGGCGCGTGCGCGAACTGTACGAACAGAGCACGAGCCTGCTCGAAGCCGTGGACCGGGCGGGGCTGCCCGCCTTCGAGCAGTGGGCGGGCTACGCGACCATCCATCGTCGCAACGCACTGCACCAGTACCTCCAGCTCGAAATCGAAGACCTGAACCGCTGACCCCCTATAATCTGCCGACTCGAAACAAGGGAGTCCGCAGCCTTGGGCCATCGACTTTCCAAGATCTACACCCGCACCGGTGACGCCGGCACCACGGGCCTCGGCGACGGCTCCCGGGTGCCCAAGGACAGCCAGCGCATCGAGGCCATCGGCGCCGTAGACGAGCTGAACAGCAGCCTCGGCGTGCTGTTGGCCGAACCGCTGGACGATGCCGTCCGCGAGCTGCTCACCGGGATCCAGCACGATCTGTTCGACCTCGGCGGCGAGTTGAGCATCCCCGGCTACACGGCGATCCGCGAAGACCACGTCACGGCGATCGAGACGGCGCTGGACGGCCTCAATGCCGACCTGCCCCCGCTCAAGGAATTCATCCTCCCCGGCGGCAGCCGGACCGCGGCCCTGTGTCACGTGGCTCGCACCGTCTGCCGCCGCGCCGAGCGCCGGACCGTGACCCTGGCCCAGGACGACACCGCCCTCTCGCCGCTGTGCCAGCGCTATCTCAATCGGCTGTCCGACCTGCTGTTCGTGCTCTGCCGGGTGCTCAACCGCCAGGCGGGCGGCAGCGACGTCTACTGGCGAAAGGACCGCGCCCGGGGTGCATCCGAATGAGGGCTCCCCGCCGTATCACCGTCTGATGATGGACGCTGCGGACAGCCTCGACGATCTGATGGCTCGTTGCGCCCTGCGGGATCAGCGCGCTTTCGCCGAGCTGTACCGCCGCTCTTCCGGCCGCCTGCTCGCGGTCGCGATGCGCATCGTCCGTCGCCGGGATTGGGCCGAGGACGTGCTTCAGGAGAGCTTCGTCAATATCTGGAACCACGTGACCGACTACAGCCGAGCCAAGAGTGCCCCCATGACCTGGATGACCGCCATCGTGCGCAACCGGGCGCTCGACTGGGCGCGCCGACCGCGGCACGAGACCTCCGACGAGGACCTGGACGGGCTCATCGAGAACTGGGAGGACGACACCCCCGGGCCGGCCCAGCGCCTGCTGCAGGCGGGCGAGGCCGGCCAGCTGAACGACTGCCTGGGCCTGCTCTCCGGCCAGCAGCGGCAGTCGATCGCGCTCGCCTACATGCACGGCCTGTCGCACAGCGAACTCGCGGATCATCTCGGCGAGCCGCTCGGCACCATCAAGACCTGGATCCGCCGCGGCCTCGAGAAGCTGCGCGGCTGCCTTCAGGAAAAAGGCGCGTAGTGCGAATCACCGACCCTAACGCCCGCTCCCTGCTCGCCGCCGAGTACGTGCTCGGCACGATGAAGGGCAAGGCGCGCGACCGCTTCGAGCTGTGGCTGAGGAGCGATCCCGGACTGCGCAAGGAAGTGGCTGTTTGGCAGGGACGGCTCGAGCCGCTATCCGGCACGGCACCGGAGGTCGCCCCGAGCGATCGGGTGTGGCGCAACATCGAGGCGCGCATCGCGAGGCGCCCGGCGCCGCGCGAGAGCTGGTTCGGCAGTCTCGCCTTCTGGCGGGGATCCTCCTTCGCTTCGGCCGCAGCCACGGCCCTCCTGTTCGGCTACATCGCGCTGACGCCCAGGGACCACGCGCTCACGCCGGACAACGCGATGGTCGTCGTGATGGCCGACCAGCAGGCCAATCCGGCCATGACGGTGGCCTGGACCATGGAGACGCGCGCCAGGCCGCGCCTGCGCATCCGGGTGATGGGCCACCAGGAAATGGCGCCGGGCACGTCCTGGGAATTGTGGATGCTGCCTGGCGAAAATCAGCCGCCGAAGTCGCTCGGCCTGATCACCACCCACGACACGCAGTACGTGGAGGTGCCGCCGGACATCAAGGAGAAACTCGACAAGGCCGCTGGCCTCGCCATGAGCGTCGAGCCGGAAAAGGGCTCGCCCACGGGCTCGCCGACGGGGCCCGTGCTCTACTCGGGCAAGTGCCTGCAGATCTGACGCCTGGACGGTCACCGACCGTCCAGGATCAACGCTCCATGTAGTGCAGCAGGTTCGAGCTGGTCTGCCGCAGGCGCGCGGACAACAGCGTCACGAGCTTGATCAGGATCTTCGCACCGAGGCTCGGTTCCTCGAGGATGATCTTCACCATCGCGTCGCGCGTGAGCACGGCGAAGGTGGTCGGGTCCACGGCGGTGCAGGTGGCGAAACGCGGTTCGCCGTCGATCATCGACATCTCGCCCAGCGTCGCGCCCGGACCCACGGAGGTCATGGGCTGCAGCATCGAGTTGCGGTCCTTCTTCACGATCTCCACGCGCCCCTGGATGATGAGCATCATGTAGTCGTCCACGTCGCCTTCGCGGATGATCGTCTGTCCCGGTTCGGCCCGATAGATCTCCATGGACTTCGCGAGCATCTGGATGTCGCTGCGCGTGAAGTCCGAGAAAAATTTGGAATGACCGATCATGTCGAAGATCTGCTGGGCGAGCACGGTGCCTTCACCGATGTGCTCCAGCGTCTTCAGCGCCCAGTTCTGCGCTTCCACTTCGCTCCCAAGCCGATCTGCCAGCTCCACGTCCTGCGCTCCCCTCGGTCTTCTTCGGCGGCCTGGAACGATACCCGTTCCCGCTGCGCATTATGGGCCACGCGCTACGAGTTTGGGAACTTCCCGCGGTGACCCCGGGCCACCCAACCCCCGGTTGATCCACAGGAATTCGGCCGCGGAAGCGCGAAAAAGTGTCGAATTCGTTGACAGGTTTCCCCGCCTCCGGCGACCATGTCCGCGTCGGCGGGATGCATTTCCGACCGGCCGGGCGCGGCGGGAGACCGCGCGGAGCAAGCTGTTTCGAGGGGTGAAGAAAGCCTGGAAGCCGCACCCGCGTGTTCCAGGTGTCGTTCGGGTGGACAGCGTCTTGCAGGCGTCCGGAGCCCGACGGTGAAAAGGAGCCCCCTTGCCCGCGCCCGCCCTCGTGGAAGTCGTCACCAGCCTGTTCCTGACCGTCTCGCAGCTGTCCGGCTATGCCGGTCCGAGGGAATTGCCCGCGGTGCACCTGCTGTCCGTGACCGAGATGCACGAGCAGCTCTGCCACGGCTCGTGCGGCGTGCGGGCCTTCTATCTCGACGGCAAGGGTGTCTACATCCGCGACGACCTAGACCTCCTGAACGACCTCAAGGCGCGGTCGATCCTGCTCCACGAACTGGTGCACCACGTGCAGCACGAGACCGGCAAGTTCGAAACGCTCGATGCCTGCGAACGCTGGTTCGCGCGCGAGGACGAGGCCTACCGCATCCAGAACGCCTACCTCGCGAGCATGCATTCCGGCACGAAGTTCGTGTACGACTTCATGCCGGAACGATGCCGCGAGCTCACGCCGGCGCGGAACTAGACCTCGAAGCCAGCAGGGCGTGCGACGGCACGTTGTTAGAATGGCCGCTTCCGGGTACCGCGCCACAAGCGTGAAGCCCGTATCGGTCACCGCCCGTATCTCATGACGAAGTCTCCATGCCGCAGTTCGCCGTGCGGGCCCCGTACCCTCGCGGCGATCGCGGCGGCGTTGATCGCGATGATCCCCGGAGTGTCGGGCCAGGCAGTCGCCGCCGAACCGAATCGCGGCCCGTCGATCGCGCTCTTCTATGGCGCCGATCCGCCGCTGCAGGACCTGCGCGCCTTCGACATCGTGGTGGTGGAGCCGGATCATCCGAGCGATCCCGTGGCCTATCGCGACGGTCGCGGTGGTCAACGTCCTGCCGGGCGCTCCGAGCTCTTCGCCTACGTGAGCCTGGGTGAAGCCCACCCCTCGCGGGGCTACTTCAATGCCATTCCGCCGGCCTGGCTCAAGGGGACGAACACCGCCTGGAGCAGTCGCGTCATCGATCAGTCGGCGCCGGATTGGCCGGCGTTCTTCGCCGAGCGCATCGTCGCCCCGCTCTGGAAGCGCGGCTTCCGCGGCTTCTTTCTCGACACGCTCGATTCCTACCAGCTGATCGCGAAGACCGATGCCGAACGCGCCGCGCAGGAAGAAGGCATGGTGCGCGCGATCAAGGCCGTGCGTGCGCGATTTCCCGAAGCGCGATTGATCTTCAACCGTGGCTTCGAAATCCTCCCGCGGCTTTCAGGCGACGTCTTCGCGGTGGCCGCGGAATCGTTGTTCCAGGGCTGGGATCCGGTCACACGCAAGTATCGCGAAGTCCCCGCCGAGGATCGGCAGTGGCTGCTCTCCAGACTGCAGGAAGTCCAGGCGAAATGGAAACTCCCGATCCTCGCGATCGACTATTGCGACCCGAAGGATCGCGCCCTCGCACGCGCCACGGCCCGGAAGATTCTCGCGCTCGGCTTCATTCCGTGGGTCTCCAATGCCGACCTCGACCAGCTCGGCGTCGGCGCGGTCGAAGTGGAACCGCGCCGCGTGCTGCTGCTCTACGACAAACCCGCCGGGCTCGATCCCCACTACACCGAAGCCCAGCGCTATCTCGCGATGCCGCTCAATCATCTGGGCTACACGGTCGAGTTGCGTGACATCGCCGAACCCCTGCCCGCCTCGCCGCTGCCGGGACGGTATGCGGCCATCGCCACGTGGTTCACCTCGTCCGACGCCGCGGCTCGCAGCGACTATGCGCAGTGGCTGCGCAAGCAGATCGACAGTGGCATGCGCCTGATCGTGTTCAATCATTTCGGCATCGCGCCGGAACCCGGGTTGATGCGTGCGCTCGGCCTCGAGCCGGTAACGGCGAAACCGAAAGGCCGTCTCGCCGTCGTGCAGCGCGATGCGATGATCGGCTTCGAAACCCTGCCGGCACCCTTGCCCGCCCTGCTCTGGCCGGCACGGCTCGCGGCACCCGAAGCGCGAGCCCTGCTCACGCTGGAAGACCGCAACGGCCAACGCTTCACCGCTGCCGCGCTGACGCCCTGGGGGGGATTCGCGCTCGCCCCGTTCGCCACCGTCGAGCAACGCGCGCTCGACACCGCCGCGTGGGTCGTGCAACCGGTGCAGTTCCTCGCCGCGGCATTGCGTGCGCCATCCGATCGGCCGGTGCCGGACGTCACCACCGAGAACGGCCGGCGGCTGCTCCTGGTCCACATCGACGGCGACGGCTTCGCCTCGCGCGCAGAGCTGCCGGGCGCACCCTTCGCGGGCACGGTCGTGCTCGAGCGCGTGCTCGAGCGCTATCGCATCCCCACCACCGTATCGATCATCCAGGCAGAGGTGGCCGCGAACGGCCTGTATCCCGATCTCGCCCCGGCCCTCGAGCCGATCGCGCGGCGCATCTTCGCCCTGCCCCACGTGGAGGTGGCGAGTCATTCCTTCTCGCACCCCTTCTACTGGGCGAAGGCGATCGCGTCGGCCGTGCCTTCCACCGAAGTGGCCTACACCCTCAAGGTGCCGGGCTACACGTTTCGCCTCGACACCGAGATCGCCGGCTCCATCGCGTACATCGACGGCACGCTCGCACCGCCGGGCAAGCGCACGCGTGTGTTCCTGTGGACCGGCGACTGCGTGCCCGACGCCAAGGCGATCCGCGCCACGGCGGATGCCGGCGTGCTCAACATGAACGGCGGCGACACGCGCATCACCAACGATCGTCCTTCGTGGACCGAGATCGCGCCGCTGGGCATCCGCAAGAGCGGCGAGTTCCAGGTGTTCGCCGCGAACCAGAACGAGAACATCTACACCAACCTGTGGTCCGGTCCGTTCTATGGTTTCCAGCGGGTGATCGAGACGTTCGAGCGCACCGAGCGCCCGATCCGCTTCAAGCCCATCGACATCTACTATCACAGCTACATCACGACCAAGCCGGCTGCCCTCGAGTCGCTCGACCGGGTCTATCGCTGGGCCATGGCACAGCCGGTGTTTCCGGTGTTCGCCTCCGAATACATCGAACGCGTGCTCGACTTCGACGCGACGGTGATCTTCCGCGCCCTCGACGATGCACCGGGCGTCTGGCGCATCCGCACCGGCAGCGCCCTGCGCACTGTGCGCCTGCCCGCGGGGGCGGCACCACCCGATCTCCTCGCGAGTTCCAACGTCGTCGGCTGGTCCGACGGTCCCGCCGCCCGCTACGTGCACCTGGGCGCGGGCGAGGCGATGCTGGTGCCGGCAACCGGCGGTGCAGCGGGCGAGCAAGCGCCCTTCATCGTCGAAGCCACCGGCCGCGTCGAAGGTTTCGCGCGACGCGGCGCAAGCCTCGATTTCAGTCTCCTCCAGAACCGTTCCGACCTGACCGCGACCCTGCGGCTCGCCGGCGTCCGTGGCTGCAAGGTCAGCCTCGACGGCGCCCCGCTCACGTCCATCCCGGCCGACAAGCTCGCCGGGATCCCCACCGTTGCCCATGTCCTCGCCGCCCCCCGCACCGGATCGGCCACGTACCGCCAGCTGGTATCTATACGCTGTTCGTGAGGAACGGCAGCGTCTCACGCCGCCATGGCTCGTGGCCGGCTGCGGGCTGGCCGTGCTCGTCGCGCTGGCGCTGGCCTTTCCGTACCGCACGCTCGAGGCGCGGTTGTCCACCGTCACCGATCTCGACGAACTCGCCATCGCGTATCTGCGCGTGTGGCTGCGGGCGGAGCCGGACGACGTGGCGTTACGCCTCGTGCTCGCGCGCCAGAAGATGTTCGATGCGCAGTACCGCGGAGCACTGAACGAACTGGAAACGGTGCTGCGCTCACCCGATCCGAAACTGCGGCGCGCGGCCCTCCTGATGATGGCGGAGATCCACGAGCGCATTGCGTTCGCCGCTCCCGAAGGCAGCGCGGAACGCGAGGCGGCGATGCGGCAGGTCGCGACCACGCTCGAGCGCATCGTGGCGCTGACGACGAAGCTGGAGGATGCGCTGCCTCTCGTGCCGCGCGCGCTGGCAGTGGGCTCGAACGCACTCGCGTTGCGCATCTACGAACAGTTGTGGAACACCACTCGCAGTCTGCCCGCCGCGCAATGCCGGGAAGCCGCCCGGCTCGCGCTTGCGCAGGGCGACTACAAAGCCGCTGCCGAGTGGCACCTGCGTGCGCGCAGCCAGGCAAGAACGCTGGACGACGAACGCCGCGCGTTCCTCGATGCGCTGCGCACGCTCCAGGCGGGCAATCTCTACGACGAGGCCTTCCGGATTGCGGACGAGACCATCGGCCGGCTCGCCTACGACCGGGCGACACTGCTCTACCTGACGCGGCTCGCACGCGCCGCCAACCGCATCGAACTCGCGGACCGCTATGCGCGCCGCCTGCTCGAACTGTCGCTTCGACTCCAGTGGGGGCTCCCGCTGGCCGCCGACGCGGAAGGCGGCTTCATGCGCGTGCAGTTCGAAGCGCGGCCCAAGGCCAAACCGCCCGGCAGCGAAGGCACCGTCGTGGTTCGGCGCCGCTTCGACGACGAAGTCTACGGTCTCGCCTACGACGTCTTCCTCGCCAATCGCAAGCTCGCCGACGCCTACATCGTCGCGGCGTCCGCGGTGAAGCAGGCGCCGCGCAACCTGAACTGGCGCCGGCGCCTCGCCCGCGTGTGCGACTGGACGGGGCGCCCCGACGAAGCCTTCACCCACTGGCTCGTGCTGGCCCAGGCGAACAACGACGCCGAAGCGTGGAATCGCATCGAGCTGCTCGCGCCCGCGCTGAACCAGCTCGAAACGATGCAGGCCATCCTCGAGCGCCGGCTCGCGCAGACGCCGCTCGATGCAACCCTGCCTGCGCGCTACGTCGCGCTGCTCGAACGGCGTGGCCAGCCGGAGGCGGCCATTGCCTTTCTCGTGAAGCGCCTCGAATCGCAACCGGCCGGACCGGATCGAACCGCATTGCTCCAGTTGCTCGCCTCGGTGGCCGAACGGGTCGGCGACGAGCCGCGAGCACTGTCCGCCTTGCGGCAGCTCCAGCAATCGGAGGGGCGGCAGCCTGGTCTCGCCATGCGCATCGCCCGCCTGCGCTATGCGCACGGCGATGTCGAGGGGGCCTACTCGGAACTGCTCGCGGCGGATACCTCCAGCGGCACCGTCGATCGCGACTACTGGCGCCTGCGCGTGGAACTCGCCCGTCATCTCGGTCGGCGCGAGGACGCCGTAGAGATCCTCCTGCAACTGGCTGCGGCCGAACAGGCCGACGACGCCGACCTGTTCCTGCTGCTCGAACTCGCCGACGAAGAACCACCGGCGCGCAGCGCCCGGGTAGCCGAACTCATGTACGCCCGCAGTCCTTCACCGGACGCTGCCATGCGCGTGCTCGCCTATCACGCGGCAGGTGGCGACTGGACCGCGTTTCGCGCGTTCCTCGTCGCATTGCCGGACGCCACGGTGCAATCGCTCGAGCAGCGACCGATATTCCTCCGGCAGCGCGCCGTGCTGCGCCAGCGCGCCGGCGATTCGCGCCGAGCACTGGCCGACCTCCAACGAGCCAGCACGCTCGCACCGGGCGACCGCGAAGCGCGCGTCGCGCTGCTCTGGGCGCTCGTGGCACAGGGTGATCCGAAGGCACTGCGCATCGAGGCGCAACGAGCGACGAACGACTTCGGCCGAAGCAACGAACTCTGGCCGCCGCTCGCCGTGGCGTGGCTGCAACTGGGCGAGCCTGCGCGCGCGCTGCGCTATTTCCGCCTTCAGGAATCCCTCGACCCGGCACTGCGGGAGGACCCGGCGTGGCTGCTCGGCTACGCCGACGCGCTCGACCAATCCGGCTACGCGGAACGCGCCATCGTCCTGCGACGCCGTGTATGGCTCGCGTCGAACGTCCACGCCACCGAGAAATTCGCGGCCGATCCCGGGTATGCGGAGCGCGTAGCCTCGCTCGCCCTCACTTTCGCGCCGGGCGATTCCGCGTACCGTCTGATCCGGGCGCAGCCGGTCGATGGTCCGGCAGACGCCCGAGTGTCCGGCCCTCCCGTGCGGACCGGACCAGAAATGGTCGCCGCCTGGCGCGGTTTCGGGGAAACCACCGAATCGACGCCGCTTCCGAACGAAACGGTCGGGTCGGTAGCGCGCCGCTCACCCGACCGTTTGACCGACGGCCAGCGCAGCCTGCTCCTCGCATGGGCTCGCCAGACCGAATCCGACGCACTCGCCCGCGCCTGGCTCGCGGCACTCTATCCGGATCCGCGGCGGCGTCCGGCCGCGGAATCGATGACGCAGGCCTTGCTCGAGCAGGATCGCGATCGCGCGCAGCAACTGCTCGAGACGCGCACGGATGCCCTGCCCGTCGCACTGCAGATCGATGCTCACCAGGCCCTGCGGCACCGCGCGACCGCCCAGACGTTGGCCACCGAGGAAGCGGCCCGCGCGCCCGACGACGATCTGCGTCACGAACGGCTCGCCGGCGCGATGCGCGACGAAGTGGGTGGCTTCTCCATCGGCCTCTTGAACACGTGGCAGTCACCGATCCGCCTCGACACGTGGCGTGCGGGCATCGGCCTGCCGATGACGCAGCGATTCGCACTGTCGGTGTTCGCGGCGCGACAGCAGCAAACGGTGATCGACACGACCACGTTGGCGAGCTTGCCTTCCTCGGAAGAACTCGTCGGGCTACGCGTGCGCGAGTTGACCGACTGGGGCCAGATCGTCGCGACCGCATCGCAGCGCCAGTCGCTCGAGAACCTGTTCGGTGTCCGCCTCGATGCGACGCGTGATAGCGATCCGCGGGTGAGCCTGCGTGGAACGCTCGGCTGGAACCAGATCCCCACCGAGCTGGCCCTGCTGCGCGTGGCCGGCACCAAGGATCTCGCCCAGGGCATCGTGTCCTGGCGGCCGGAACGGCGCATCGAGTTCCTCGCGACGCTAGAAGCCAATCGCCTGATGAGCCAGGCGCGCGCACCCCTCGCCGACGGCCTGATCGGCAACGGCGAGGCGCGATGGCGGGTGCGCGTCGAGTATCCGGATCTGGCACTGCGGGTCGGTTACACACAGGCTCGGTTCAACGTCACCGGGCAACCCGACGCGAGCCTCACCGGATTGCTCGCACCCGGCGTGGTCGCGAGCACCAGCCTCTTCATCCCGCAGAGCTATCGCCAGGTGACGCTCGGCGCGGGCTTCGGCGAGATCTTCCGCGACGAACCCACGCGGGCCTGGCGCCCTTTCGCGGACGTCTCGATTTTCGACAACAGCGTCATTGGCGTAGGCTCGGGGCTTCGCCTCGGGATCGCCGGCAGCGTGCTCGGCAACGACCACCTGACGTTGTTCTTTTCGCAGGTGAGCGGCACGCCCGGCAGTCCCCAGGGATTGCGCGAAGCGGGGCTCGCCTGGCGCTGGATTTTCTGACCCCTAGGAGAACCGCATGAACCCGACCTTCCTCGATCGAATGCGCCTCGTCGCACTGGCTTCACTGACGTTGCTCGGACTCGTCACCGCGTGCAACACCATCGACGTCACGCCCACCCCGCAGTGGGACGCATCAGCGAAATGGGTCCTGCTGCCGATCCGCAATCACACCGAGACGCCGCAGGCCGGGTTACGCGCCGATGCCGTGGTGGAAAGCCTCGTGCGCATCGGCCGGCCGGAACTGGTGCGCTACCCGGCCGACCTGAATCCGGAATCGCTGTTCGAGACCAACGACACGAAAACGCTGGAACGCAGCCTCGCCTGGGCGCGCACCCAGGGCGCGCGCTACGCCGTCACCGGCACGGTGGATGAGTGGCGCTACAAGGTGGGCGTGGACGGCGAACCCGCGGTCGGACTCACCCTGCAGGTGCTGGAAGTGGAAACGGGTCGCGTGACGTGGAGCGCCGTGGGTGCCAAGACCGGCTTCTCGCGCGAATCGGTGGCCGGCGTCGCGCAGAAACTCGCCCGCGAGATGCTCGAGCCGGTGACGAAGCCGGCGGGCAAGTAACGCGGCCTTGCACCGACCGTCCAAGCCCAGCGCGTGAACAGGAACCTCGAACCGATCCCGCTGCTGCAGCGGATCGCGCGTTTCGTCGTGCCGCGCCGCGAGAGCGCGGATCGACCGCGCGGCTTCGGCGGGATCGTCGCGGCCGAGGCGGTGCTGCTGCCGCTCGCTTTCATCGCCGTGTCGGCGTGGTTCCGGCCGTCGGATCCGCTGTGGATCGACAGCAGCTTCCCCTGGTCGTGGCTGTTTCCGCTGGTGCTCGCGCTTCGCTATGGCACGGTGGCAGGACTGGGCGCGTCCGCGACGGTCGTGGCCGCCTGGTTGTTCCTGCATGGCAGTCCCGGCGGACCTCGGCCCGGTGGGGCGGTGCCCGGCAGCGCCAGCGCGTTTCCCGAAGCGTTCTTTCTCGGCGGTCTCATCCTCGTACTGCTCGCCGGGCAGTTCGCGGACGTTTGGAACGCGCGCCTGCGCCGCGCCCGCACCGTCAACAGCTATCTGGACGAACGCCTTTCGACACTCACCAAGAATCACTATCTGCTGCGCCTGTCGCACGAACGGCTGGAGCAGGATCTGCTCACCCGCCCGACGACGCTGCGCGACACGCTCGTGGACCTGCGAGCGCTCGCCATGCTGCCCGTAGTCGGCGACAAGATACCCGGCGCACGCGGGTTGCTCCAGTTGCTGGCGCAGACCTGCCAGCTCGAAGTCGCCTCGGTGTTCGCGGATCTGGGCCGTACCCTCAACCCTCAAGCGGCCGCGACGCTCGGTACCGCCGCGCCGCTCGCCCCGAACGATCCGTTGCTGCGCTACGCGCTCGAAGTGGACGAACTCGTGCACGTCCAGACCCGCGGCGACGAAGGATTCGTCGATGCCGGCCGTTACCTGGTGTGCCTGCCGCTGCTCGATTCCACCAAACACCGCGTAGGCGTGCTGGCCATCGAGCGACTGCCCTTCTTCGCGCTCGATCACGAAACGCTCCAGTTGCTCTCCGTCATCGGCGGCTACTACGCCGACGGCGTATCCGCGGGGCGGATCGCGCGAGCCGTGCTGGCCGTGGTGCCCGACTGCCCGGAGGATTTCGCGCTCGAACTGACACGGCTGACCCGCATCGCGCGCGATGCGAAGCTCCGCTCGGCCCTGGTCGCACTGCAGTTCGACCAGCAGTCGGACCTGCACGACCTGTTCGACATGGTGCGCCGCCAGCGGCGGCAGATCGACCTCACCTGGGAAGTGCACCGGAACGAAGGTTCGACCCTGGTCACGCTGTTGCCGCTGGCGGGCACCGCGGGTGTCGAAGGCTACCTCGCGCGCATCGAGGGCGCGCTCCAGCTCCAGTTCAACGTCAGCTTCACCCGGGCACGCATCGGCGTGCACACGGCACTGCTGGGCGACAGCGATGCCGCTACCACGCTCGCGGAGCTGATCCGCCGAGTCGATGTCCCCGCTCGCTAAGCTGCTGCCCCCGGCCATCGGCGCGGAAGCCTCCGCGCTGGCCCTGCTGTTCGGCGAAACACGCAGCACGAGCGTCCTGCTCGCGTTCCTCGGCCTGCACGCGCTCGCCAGCCTGCTGACGGCACTCATGCTCCTGCCGTTCGTGCCGGCGCCCTACAACCGGCCGCGCCGCTGGCTGATCGCTTTCCTGTTCGCGCTGAATGCCTTCATGCCGCTCGCCGGCCTCGTCGTGCTCGTATTCGGCGTGACGCTGGGCCTCTGGCTGCCGCGCCTCAGCCGCCTGCGCAATTTCCAGCGCGTGGCCGCCCCCGTCTACGCCACCTTCCGCGGCCACGAAGGGACCGGCTATCGCGGCGGCCAGGTGCGCGCACGGCTGATCAATCCCCTGGCACCCGTCAGCGGGCGATTGCAGGCGCTGATCGCCGTGCAGAACGCACCGGGCCGCGTCACCAGCGCACTGCTGCGAGACCTGCTGGCCGACCCGGTGGACGACATGCGCCTGCTGGCCTACGGCATGATGGACAGCAAGGAAAAGGCGATCACGGAGCGCATCGGCGCGGCCCGCGAGCAGCTCGACAACTCGACGGATGCGGAGGTGCGGCGCATCGCGCACAAGCAGATGGCCGAACTCTACTGGGAGCTCACCTACCAGAGCCTCGTGCAGGGCGACATGCTGCAATACACGGTCGAACAGGCGGCAAGCTCGGCGCGCCTGGCGCTGGAGGTCAACGACGTCGACGGCGGCCTGTGGTTCCTGCTCGCGCGCATCGAAGTGACGCGCGACCGCCTCGACGATGCCGACACGGCGCTGCGTCGAGCGGTCGACTGTGGTTTCCCGCGCGAGCGCGCGACGCCGTACTTCGCGGAACTCGCGTTCAAGCGCGGCCACTTCGTCGAAGTCCGCCGCCTGATGGGCGAGCTGGCACAAACCTCCATCGCCTCGGCGCTGGCGCCTGCCCGCCAATACTGGACCGGTACGTCATGACCACCGCTGCGAAACCCGCGCCCGAATTGCCCGCGGACAAGTTCCCGCGCGCGGACAACGTCGACATCATGCTCCTGCTCGAAGGCACGTTTCCGTACGTGAGCGGCGGTGTGTCGAGCTGGGTGAACCAGATCATCCGCGGTTTTCCCGACATCCGCTTCGGTTGTGCCTTCGTAGGCAGCCGGCCAGAGGACTACGGCCCGATGCGCTACACGCTGCCGCCGAACGTCGTGCATCTGGAGCGTCACTACCTTCACGAACCGGCGCATGTCGTACCGGCGGGCCGCACAACAAGCCGTCGAGGTGCCGTCGAGCAGATGCGCACGTTACATGAGTCCTTCCGCAGTGCCCGCACCGCGCCTCGCGCCAGCACCAACGATCCGGAAGTCATGCGGCGCATGCTGCGCGAAACCATCGACGCCATGGAAGGCGGCGCGATGAGCGAATACGAACTGCTGCACGGCGAAGCCGCCTGGTCGTACATCACCGAGCAATACCGCGAATTCTCGACCGACCCGTCCTTCGTCGACTATTTCTGGACCGTGCGCATCATGCACGCCCCCATCTGGAAGCTCGCGCGCGTCGCCGAGAAGCTGCCGCCTGCGCGGGCCTATCACACCATCTCGACCGGCTACGCCGGCTTTCTCGGTGCGCTGCTGAAGTCGCGCACCGGGCGCCCGCTGCTGCTGTCGGAACACGGCATCTACACCAAGGAACGCAAGATCGACCTGTTCCAGGCCGAATGGATCCGCGACAACCGCGGCATCTTCGAGAAGGACGTGTCGCAGCTTTCCTACTTCCGCGACCTGTGGATCCGTTTCTTCGAATCCCTCGGCCGCATGTGCTACGCCGCCGCCGACGAGATCGTGTCGCTGTACGAAGCCAACCGGTTACGCCAACTCGCCGACGGCGCGCCTGCCGAACGCACGCGCAACATTCCCAACGGCATCGACCTTCCTCGGCTCACGAAAGTCAGAGCAGTTCGCAAGCCCGGCCCGCCGCCACCGGTGCTGTGCCTCATCGGTCGCGTCGTGCCGATCAAGGACGTGAAGACTTTCATCCGCGCCATGCGCACGGTCGCGAACGAACGCCCCGATGCGGAAGGCTGGATCGCCGGACCGGAGGACGAAGATCCTGCCTACGCACGCGAATGCCGTGCGGTGGCCGAAGGGCTCGGCCTCGCCGACCGCGTGCGCTTTCTCGGCTTCCAGAAGATCGACGAGCTGCTGCCCAAGGTCGGGCTGCTGGTACTGTCCTCCATCAGCGAGGCGCTGCCACTGGTGATCCTCGAAGGCTTCGCCGCCGGCGTGCCGTCGGTCAGCACCGACGTGGGCTCATGCCGCCAGTTGATCGAAGGCCTCGACGACGAAGATCGGGCGCTCGGTACCGCAGGTACCGTCGTGCGCATCGCCGACCCGCAAGCGCTCGCCAAGGCGGCACTCGCGCTGCTGAGCGACGAAGCGCGCTGGCACGATGCCCAGCGTGCCGGAGTCGCCCGCGTCGAGCGCTACTACACGCAGGAGCGGATGTTCAATTCCTACGCCGAACTGTATCGCGGTGCGCTCGATGCACCCGATCGCCGCGGTAGGGGTGCCTGATGGCCGGGATCGGCTTCGAACTGCGCAAGCTGCTGAAGCGCGACACGCTGATCGGGCTGTTCCAGGCATATGCCTACGCCGGGATCATCAGCTCCGGTCCGTGGGTGTTGTCCATCGTGGGCCTGCTGATCATCGGTCTGCTCAGCATCGCGGTGGTGATTCCCGCCGTCCAGGTGCAGCAGTTCCAGGTGTCGGTCACCTACCTCATCGCGTTCTCCCTGATCCTCACCGGCCTCGCGCAGCTCGCCTTCACCCGGTTCGTGTCGGACCAGGTGTTCTCGAAGCGCGACGAACTGGTTCTGCCCAACTACACGGCGCTCACCCTGGTCGTCACCGTGATCTCCGGCCTACTCGGCGCGGCCGCCGTGATCTTCCTGTTCACCGGTGAATCGGTGGTGTACCGGCTGCTGATGCTGGCGGGCTTCGTCCTGATGTCGAACATCTGGATCGCGACGATCTTCCTGTCGGGCCTGAAGCAGTACCGCGAGATCGTCTTCGCCTACCTGATCGGCTACGGCATCTCAGTGGTCGCCGCGCTCGCCCTGCGCCGCCTCGGGCTCGAAGGCCTGCTGATGGGCTACGTCATCGGCCAGGTGGTGCTGTTCGTCGGCATGCTGAGCCTCGTGTTGCGCAATCATCGCGCGAAGCAGTTCATGTCCTTCGAGATGTTCCGGCGCGGCGGCGTGTTCGGCTCGCTCGTGCTCATCGGGCTCTTCTACAACCTGGGCGTGTGGATCGACAAGTTCATGTTCTGGAGCTTCGATGCCACCAGCGAAGCAGTGATCGGCCCGTTGCGCGCCTCGCTCATCTACGACCTCCCGGTGTTCCTCGCCTACCTCTCGATCATTCCCGGCATGGCCGTGTTCCTGGTACGCCTGGAGACCGATTTCGTCGAGCACTACGACGCCTTCTACGACGCCGTGCGCTCCGGCGGCTCGCTCGCGGCCATCGAGCGCAGCCGCAACGGCATGGTCGAGACCGTGCGCCTGGGCCTGTCCGAGATCGCTCGCATCCAGGCCATCGCCGCACTGGTCGTGTTCGTGATCGGCGAGCAGGTGCTGAAGGCCCTCGACATCTCCGAGCTGTTCCTGCCGCTGCTCTACATCGACACCATCGCCGCCGGATTGCAGGTGGTGTTCCTCGGCATCCTGAACGTGATGTTCTACCTCGACCGCAGACGCGCCGTGCTCGCCCTGACCGGGATGTTCGTGCTGCTCAACTTCGCCTTCACGGCGCTGACCCTGACCCTGGGCCCGGCGTACTACGGCTATGGATTCGCGGGAGCGTTGTTGATCGTCGTGCTGATCGGCCTCGCGAATCTCGATCGGACGCTCGATCGGCTGGAGTTCGAGACGTTCATGTTGCAGACGTAGACAGCTGACGATCGTCAACTCTCCCACGTGATGGAGCGGCTAAGCGCGCTGGCGCACAGCAACCCCGGAGCTTGGCGTGCTAGCGTCCAGGAGCGGCCAATCAGGTCGAGGATTCCACGATGCCGGCTCCGCAGGAGAAGCAACCCGATCAGAAGCGAATCGTCGCGTTCCTGGCGGAAGAAGCGCATGCGTCTGTCGATGACGTGGCGACACTATACGAACACGAACGGGCCGAACTTGCCGCCGGTGCACACATCACGCGGTTCCTTCACATTTTTGCGATCCGCAATGTCCAGGAAATCCTGCGCAAACGCATCGCAAGGGAGCGAACAACGACATTGGGTCACGCGGTTCCGCTACCGGTGTAACCCCAGTCGCCCCGAGGGCAGCGCCCTGTAGTCACCCTCGATGAGGTCCACCATGATGAAGCGTAGAAAAATTGTTCTCAGTGCAGCCGCGTGCGGCTTCATTGCGCCATCCTTGATGGCCTGCTCGTCGGGTGGGAGCGAACCGGAGGCCGCTCGCGCCCTTCGACGCCCCGCTGCCGTGGACAGCCGCGATCGGGGCATGTTGATGCGCGAACTCGTAAGGTATGCCACGTTGGCGCCATCTAGCCACAATACCCAGTGCTGGAGCTTCCATCTCGAGGATCGCTTGATCACGATCCGGTCGGACCTCTCGCGACGCTGCCCGGTGGTCGACCCCGACGATCATCACGTCTACGTTTCGCTGGGTTGCGCAGCGGAAAACATGGTGCACGCCGCACTTGCCAATGGCCTGCAGGCCGACGCCCGCTTCGACCCGACGGGCGTGGGAGCCATCGCGGTGCGTCTGGAGGCGACGCGAGCGGTGGCAACACCACTGTTTCAGGCGATTCCCGAGCGGCAGTGCACGCGTGGCGACTACGACGGCAAACCGCTTTCAACCGACGAACTTCGCCTTCTCGAACAGGCGGGCACCGGCCAAGGCGTGCGAGTGGTCCTTCTGACTGAGCGCCCAACCATGGAAAAGGTCCTGGAGTACGTGGTGGCGGGAAACACTGCGCAGATGAGTGATCCTGCGTTCGTCGAAGAACTGAAAACCTGGATCCGCTTCGGTGCTGACGAGGCTGTCCGCACCGGGGATGGTCTGTTCGCCGGCGCGTCGGGCAGCCCGACGATGCCGCGATGGCTCGGCAGCCGGATGATGGGCCTGTTTTTCACGCCGAAATCCGAAAACGAACGCTACGCGCGGCAGGTGCGCAACTCGGCCGGCATTGCGGTCTTCGTCTCCGACGCCAGCGACAAGTTGCATTGGGTCGAGGCGGGGCGCTGCTACGAGCGCTTTGCGTTGCAGGCCACCGCACTCGGTATCCGCAACGCATTCCTGAATCAGCCTGTGGAGGTCGGTGCGATCCGGCCGCAATTCGCCTCGGCGCTCGGTCTCGGCAATCGGCGGCCGGATCTGGTGGTGCGCTTCGGCCGCGGCCCCGCAATGCCCCTGTCGATGCGACGGCCGGTTCAGGCCGTCATCATTTGAACGGAGAGCTGCGAGAAAGCGTGCGCAGCCAGAATGGTAATGAGAGTAGACGTCTGAACATCAAGCCTCGGCGGGCAAGACAACCAGTGCATGGGGACACCCCGCGGGGAATGAACGGCCCGAATCGGGCCTACTTGACTGCTGGCTCGGGTGCCCCGGCGCAAAGGACGTCCCACTGGGCGGCCAGGTTCGAACTGCCGCCGCCCCAACCGGTGATGGTTCCCGACGGATCGATCGAGACACCCGAATCCTCCCACTGCTTCACCGGAAAGCCAGCGTTCGTGGTCGTGAACTTCGCGCGCCCTTTGCCGGCACCATCGGGCCAGACACCCGCATAGGTATAGGTATTCCCGTCGATTGCGGTCATGCGACCGGTCGTGCAATCCGCGCTCGCGCGATAGAGCGGCCTGAATCCGACCCAGCCGGACTGCACCTGCTCCTTCGGGCAATACTTGTCGCGGGGCTTGTTGGCCGAGCACCACTTGGTGGCATCCTCAAGGGCGATCTTCGCTTCCGCCGTCGCTTTCGCGGTTCCGACGCCCGCCTTGGTGGTCACTTGCGGGTTGAGGCACTTGGGAAGGTTGCAGATGGGCAGGTATTCGGCGGCGAATGCGGCGGGTACTAGTGCGAGGAGCAACAACAATCCGGTGGCGGCAAGTCGTGCTGAAACAGCTACAGATCGATTCTTGTGGGGTTGCATGTGGAATCCGTTTGGTTTTCTTGTTGGACAACGTCGGGGCAGTGTACGGGGACGATAATTTCAGCGTCAACCGGACAGCTGGAGGTGGTCACCGGAATTCGGATCGACGGATAAGTGAGGACTCTGCACCGATCGACGACGCGAGCCGCGAATCCAAGAGCGAAGAGCGTGAGACGACCCCGGAAGGATGGCCAGGGATAGGTCTTGTATTCACGCAGAACGCATCCACGTCCACGGCGGCCCCTTCCCCAATCCTCCCCCACGAATCGACGTTCGCGGGGGAGGGAGAAAAACTCAGGCCGTGCCGCCCACCGTCAGCCCATCGATCTTCAACGTCGGCTGCCCCACGCCCACGGGCACGCTCTGCCCGTCCTTGCCGCACGTGCCCACGCCGGGATCGAGGCTCATGTCGTTGCCGATCATCGAGACGTGCTTCAGCACTTCCGGACCGTTGCCGATCAGAGTCGCGCCTTTCACCGGATAGGTGACCTTGCCGTCCTCGATCATGAAGGCCTCGGCCGCGCTGAACACGAACTTGCCGCTCACGATGTCCACCTGGCCGCCGCCGAAGTTCACCGCGTAGAGTCCGCGCTTAACGGAACGGATGATCTCCTGCGGATCCTTGTCGCCGTTCAGCATGTACGTGTTGGTCATGCGCGGCATGGGGATGTGCGCGTACGACTCCCGGCGACCGTTGCCGGTGACCGGCACACCCATCAGGCGGGCATTGAGCGAATCCTGGATGTAACCCTTCAGCACGCCGTTCTCGATCAGCGTCGTGCATTGCGTCGGGTTGCCTTCGTCGTCCACGTTGAGTGAACCGCGACGGCGCGAGATCGTGCCGTCGTCGACCACCGTGACGCCGGGTGCGGCGACCCGTTCGCCGATGCGACCGCTGAACGCCGAACTGCCCTTGCGGTTGAAATCGCCTTCGAGTCCGTGACCGATGGCTTCGTGCAGCAGGATGCCGGGCCAGCCGGGGCCGAGCACGACGGTCATGGTGCCGGCCGGAGCCGGGCGCGCATCGAGATTGATAAGCGCCTGGTGCACGGCCTTGCGAGCGTAGTCGCGCAGCACGTCGTCGGTGAAGTACGCATAGTCGAAGCGCCCGCCGCCGCCTGCGGAGCCCTGCTCGCGCCGGCCGCCGTCTTCGGCGATGACTTGCACCGACAACCGTACCAGCGGACGCACATCCGCCGCCGTGAGCCCATCGCTGCGCGCGACGAGCACCACTTCGTACTCGCCCGCGAGACCCGCGATGACCTGCTTCACGCGCGGGTCGATGGCGCGCGCGTAGCCTTCGAGGCGCTCCAGCAGCGCGACCTTCTCCGTGTCGGGCAGGCTCGCCAGCGGATCGTTGGGGGCGTAGAGCTCGCGCCCTACGCCGCGCCGCGCGACTGCCGTGCGTTGCTCCGCGCCTTGGCGGGCAATGGCACGAGTCGCCCGTGCAGCGGACTCCAGCGCGGGCAGGCTGATGTCGTCCGAATACGCGAACGCGGTCTTCTCGCCCGCGACTACGCGCACGCCCACGCCCTGGTCGATGGAGAAGCTGCCGGACTTGACCTGCCCTTCCTCCAGGCTCCAGCCCTCGCTGCGCGTGTACTGGAAGTACAGGTCCGCGTAGTCCGCTTGGTGACTCATGATCTGGCCGAACACGGGCTCCAGCGCATTCAACTCGAGCCCATAGGGTGCGAGCAGCGTGTCGTGGGCGGTGGCGAGCGAGACTTCGGAGATGCGCAGCTTTTCGAGGGTGTCGGTCATGATTCCACGGCGGAGGGGGTGAGACGGCTCAGACGCCGGCGAGCGTGCGATGTTCCAGCGCCGGCAGGCTCGCGCGCATGCGAGCCTGGAAAGTGGGGTCGATTTCGGCGATCACCACCCCGGGTTCACGGGCGCGCTCGGCGACGATGGCGCCCCAGGGGTCGATGATCAGGCTGTGGCCGTGGGTTTCGCGGCCGTTGGGATGCGTGCCGCCCTGCGCGGGGGCGATCACCCAGGCAAGATTCTCGATCGCACGCGCCCGCAGCAGCGGTTCCCAGTGGGCGCGCCCCGTGGTGGCGGTAAAGGCGGACGGGACGAAGAGGATATCCACCGTGCCCATGGCGCGATACAACTCGGGGAACCGCAAGTCGTAGCAGATCGAAAGGCCGATGCGGCCGAAGGGAGAGTCGACGGTCTTCACTTCGCTGCCAGGCACGATGGTGCGCGCCTCGCTGAATTTTTCCGTACCGAGATCGAGGCCGAACAGGTGGATCTTGTCGTAACGCGCGACCCGCTCACCGCGCTCGTCGTAGAGCAGGCTGCTGTTGAAGACCTTGCCCTCGATGGGCGATTCGAGAGGGACGGAGCCGCCGAGCAACCAGATGCCGTGGCGTCGCGCGGTGTCAGCGAGAAATCGCTGGATCGGCCCATCGCCATCGCGTTCGCGCGCGGCCACCTTGTCGGTGTCCTTCATCCCCATGATGCCGAAGTACTCCGGCAGTGTGACCAGCCGTGCACCCTGCGACGCAGCCTCGGCGATCAACTCGCTGGCCCGCGCGAGATTCGCCGCCACGTCGGGACCCGACACCGTCTGGATGGCCGCCACCCGGAACGGCGTGCGTGCCGACACCGGGGCGGCAGTCACCGGTTGCGATTTCAGTTCGTCAGGCATCGTCGGGCCATTCTACCGCCGCCCGCTCGGGACGATCTCGATCTGTCGGTGCACCTTGGTCACCACCGGGTCGGTCCAGCTGCCCGAGATCTTGTATTCGAACGCGATGAACTGGTCGAGCGGATCCTTCAGCGCCTTGCCCACCAGGAACGTGGCCAACCCTATCGCCGGGTTCACGATCGCAGTGCCGACGGCCACACTGTCGCTGATCGAGGGCACCACGCGAACCTCCAGGGCCTGGGTCTCGTTCACCAGGTCCACATCGCCCTTCATGGTCACCTTGGCGCTCGAGCCGATCATCTTGAGGTCACTGGTCCGGATCACGCCGCGCTGGATCTCGAAATCGCCGTTGATGCGCTCGAACGCGAAGCCCTCGCTGAAGATGTCGCGAAAATCGAGGGATACGCGCCGTGGCAGCGATTGCAGGCTGAACACGCCGAGCAGGCGGCCGATGCCCGGATCGAGCTTCACGAACCGGCCCTTGTGCGCGTCGAAGCGGACCTTGCCGCTGAACGAGGGATAGTCGAGCCGGTACGGCAGGCCTTCCCACTCGACCGGCCCCTCGATGCTCGCCCGGCCGCCGGCGATCCCCTGCGGCCGGTGGATACGCCGCAGGAAGCCGCCGATGTCGGCAATGTCGAGCTTCACGCCGAGCTGGGTCCGCGCCGTGCCGCGGACCGACTGCCAGGCGCCCTGCGCGGAGAACTTGAACTCGGGGTTGTCGAGTTCGAGCTTCTCCACCTGCCAGGCCGGTCCGTTCGGCGTGGCGTTCAGCACCAGCGCGCCGAGATCGATGCCGGCGAACTGGAAGCTGCCGGCCGTGACGTCGATCGCGGGCAGGTCGCGGCCGGCGATCGGCTCCGCTCCGCCGCCGCCGGTTTCGTCGCCGGGCTCGGGCAGGTGGAGCCGCTCGAGCCGCGCCACCAGCCGGCCGCGGCCGCTCGGAATCCAGTCGATGTCGCCCGCCACTTCGGTGCTCGCGATCGCGCCGTCCCACAGATCGTTCTTGCGGTTCACCGTCAGGGCGACGTCGTGCAGCACGCGCCCGAAGACCTCGACCTCCTTCGCCTTGAGATCGATGGCGGTCACGTCGATGTCCTCGGCGTCGTCACCCTCCTTGCCGTGCACGGACTGATGCAGATCCAGCCACGCATCGACGTCGATGCGGTCGAGGGCACCGGTGACCGCGATGCCTGGCGCCTCCGGCAACTTCGCAGCGGTGCCGAAATTCACCGCTCCGCGCTTCACCCGCGTGGTCTTGCCCGAGGTCTCCAGCGCGAAGGCCGCCGACAGGCGCTGCCCGAGCGCCACCTGAAGCGACTGCTCCGCGCCGCGCGAGCGCCGCTGCACGCGCAACGGCAGCGGTTCGGCAGCGGGCTTTGCAAACGGCGGCGGCAGCCTGGAGGTGACACCGACGAGATCGGATTCGATCACGATGTCGGTGACCTTGTTGCGCACGCCGACACGCGCCTTCCAATCGGACTCGCCCTCCAGTTGGGCGAGCCAGGGGGAGCCGAGCGCGCGCTGCACGCGCGCCATGCTCGCACGGCCGTTCGCGTTCACGGTCACGACACCACCCTGCTCGGCGGCGACGCTGAAGCGCGCGGGCAGGTCGAAGACGTTCGCCGTCCCGTTGGTGACCTTCGCGCCGGCCTGAGTGAAGTGGATCGTCGCGTTCAGGTTGGACAGCGCCGGCATGACGGCACTCTCCTCGACCCGGTTGTCGACGAAGTGATAGCTGCCCGAGATCGCCGGATCCCGACCATGGTCGAGCGGGATGTGCAGGTCCAGTTCCAGCCGCCCGTTGCCCTGCGCACGCATGCCCTTGGTGAACCCGCCGATCATGCGGGCGACCGGGCTGGCATCGATATACGCGAGGAATTCCTGTGTCGGACCCTGCGCCCCACCCTTGATCTCGAGCATCGGTTCGTGCGGCGAAAGCACCGGAATGACGGCGCTGGTGCGATCGAGCGTGACACCCGCGATGGTGCCGGTGGCGATCACCTCGAGCCGGCTGCCGCGGATCGAGAAGGTGCCGTCGATGCCATCCACCGTCGGCCAGTCGGGCGCGAACCGGAGTTGCACGCCCTGGGCGTTGGCCGTGACTTCGAAAATCCCCGTCTGGTTGGGCTTGTCGAAGGGGAAATCAGCCAGGTTGCCCTGCACGTGCATTTTCCCGTCCTTCGCGGAACCGGCCTCGAAGGCGGTGGACAGCCACTTCCTCGTCTGCGGGCCGAGCGCGAGCGGCGCGTACCTCGGGATCGCAGGCACCTCCGCACGGCTGATCGCTACCTTGAGATCGATGGTGCCCGGGCCGCTTTCGGCGACGCGGTAGGCGCCGCTCGCGCTGGCAGCCAGATCGGCGTTGGCGAGCGCGAGACGCTGGAGCTGGAACAGAGGCCTTCCTTCGGGGTAGGTCCACGACAACAGGCCCTTGATCCAGTCGACCGCGAGCGGTTCGGTGAACTGCGCGGGCCAGTTCACCGCCACCGCGCCGGCATCGATCTCGAGCTTGCCACCGTTGCCGTCGGACTGGATCCGGCCCGACAACCCGGATACGGCAGGCAATGAACCGCTACCCGCCATGGCGAGGCCGATGAAGCGGCCTTCCACTTCGAACTGCTCGGGCCGTTTCGAACCGCCGTCCCAGGCGAGACGCAGATCTTCGACGCGGCCGCGGGGCGCAGCGTCCGCCAGGTGGGCACGCAGGTTTGCAGCCAACGGCAGCGTATGGGCAAGGCCGGCGATCGGTGCGACATCCAGATGATCGGCCTGTAGCTGCGACCGCCCGTTCGGCGCGCGGCGGAACACGACGTCCGTGGGTCCCATGGCGTCGCCGTTGCCCAGCACGAGCGAGAGCCGGCGCCCCGACACTTCGTAGCCCGTGTCGGTGCGGACGAAGCCCAGTCGGCCCTGCAATCCGGGCAGATCCAGCGCCGGCAGGTCCTCGCCGAGGTGGCCGGAAAGGGACGCGATGCGCAGGTCGCCAGTGAACTGGGTGACGTGGCTATCGGCAACATCCGCCCAGACTTCCGCGTCGGCGGCGCCGGAGTCCACTTCCACGGGCAGATCGATCCAGGTCTTGCCCGCCGCCAGGTTCACGTAAGGACAACGTGCATAGAGCTTGCCGCGCCATCCGGTCATGCCGCTGCCGGGCCGCCGCCGCAGATCGCCTCGCACCTCGATCACTGCCGCCAATTCCGCCGGCGGCACGATGCGAATCCCGAACCGGTGCCGCCACAGCAGGCTTTGAAGATGCAGATCCACCTCGCGGAGCGTCAAGGGCGGCGCGCCGCGGGCTTCGTCGATCCAGGTGAGGCTGGCCGACCGGACCTGCACCTCCTCCTGGGCGAGCAACCAGTCGGTGAAGCCGCTGCGCGGTCCGCCGGTATTGATGGGAAAACCGGCAACGGTCACCACGCCTTCAGCGTCGTGACGGATCGTGAGATCGGGGCGATCGATCACCAGCGTGTGCAGGCGCACCTCGCCGAGGAGGATGGAACGCCAGGCGAGTACCGCCTCGACATGACCCAGCTCCAGGGCAGGTCGGCTTTCCCGGTCGTAGATGGCCACGCCGTCGAGCTTGAGGCTGGGCCGATAGCCGGACCAGGTTCCCGACGCATGTGCGATGGTGACGCGCTGTCCCGCGGCGCGGGTCGCGCCGGCCTCGATCCAGCTCCGGTACCGGTCGATGTCGGGCAGCACGTAGTAACGCACGCCGAGCATGAAGACCGCGAATGCGAAGCCGGAAATCAGGACGATCCACGTCAGCACCCGGTAGGTGCGGACGGTGATGTGCCAGGCAAAATGAAAGTGGTGGCGGCGAAACACGGGCACTGGGGGGAATGGACGCGGTGGCAGGACCGTAGAATCCGCCTCCGGACCCGATCCGCGTTCTACGTTTGGTATCGACCCGCGAACCATGACGGGCACGCGGCAGTGAACGGCTGAGACTCCGGGCTACCGACCAGGGCCTCATGACTGACCCCGACTTTGCCCGGAAGTTTACCGTGACACCCGATCGCACCGAAGCATCCCCCGAAACCCTGAGCCGCGCCCGCCAACGCGTCCGGACCCTGTCGCGCTATGCCTGCCGGCAACTGGACCGCGATCCCGAGCTGCTCGACGCCGCCACGCTCGCCGTCCCCTGGTCGGCGCAACGGATGCGCACGGAGCTCGAGGCCGAAGTGCCGATGGACGAGAAGACGCTCGCCCAGGCGCTGCGCCGGCTGAGGGTGCGGGTGATGGTGAACACCCTGGCGCGCGACCTGGCCGGCCTCGCCACGCTCGAGGAAGTCACGGCCACCATGACCGCGCTCGCGGAAACCACCATCTCCTTCGCCCTCGCGCGACTGGATGCGTGGCTCGCAGAGACTCACGGCGCCCCGCAATCGGCCAGCGGCGTGCGCCAGCACCTCATCGTCGTCGCCATGGGCAAGCTGGGCGGCGGCGACCTCAACGTGTCCTCCGACGTGGATCTCATCTTCGTCTACCCGGAAGACGGCGAGACCGCCGGCTCGCGCCCCCTCTCGTTCCACGAATACTTCACGCGGCTGGGGCGCAAGCTGATCAGCGCGCTGGCCGAGATCACCGAGGACGGCTTCGCGTTCCGCGTGGACATGCGCCTGCGCCCCTACGGCGAAAGCGGACCGCTCGTGGTGAGCTTCGACATGCTGGAGGAGTACTTCAGCGCCCAGGGACGGCCGTGGGAACGCTACGCCTGGGTCAAGGCCCGCGCCCTCGGCGGCGAACGCGAGGCGGACCTGATGGCCATCGTCACGCCCTTCGTCTACCGCCGGCACCTGGATTTCAGCGCCATCCAGTCCATGCGCGAGCTGCACCGCCAGATCCTCGACGAAGTGAAACGCCGCGAGATCGAGGCCAACATCAAGCTGGGCTCGGGCGGCATCCGCGAGATCGAGTTCACGGCACAGGTGTTCCAGCTCATTCGCGGCGGCCGCGACCCGGCCCTGCGCGCGCGCCCGACCCTCGCGGCCTTGCGCGCCGTGTCCGAGCGCGGCTGGCTGCCCAACGGCATGCTGGCGAAGCTGGAAGCCGCGTACCGCTTCCTGCGCGATCTCGAACATCGGCTGCAGTACCTCGACGACCAGCAGACGCAGACCCTGCCCGAATCGCCCGAGGACCAGGCCCTCGTCGCCGAAGCGATGGGTTGCACGGATTTCGCGCAACTGCTCGAACGGCTCGACCAGCATCGCGGCAACGTGGCGAGGCAGTTCGAGACGCTGTTTTCCGAGAGCCGCACGGCGGGTGACGGCGATGCCGTCGAAGGCGTGGCCGCGGCGCCGGTTGACGATCCGGCGGTCCTCGCGAGTCTCGCCGATCTGGGCTACGAAGATGGTCCTGCCGCACTTCAGCGCATCTCGGTGTTGCGCGGCAGCGCACGCTTCCGGCGCATGTCGGCCTCGGGCCAGGCGCGGGTCGATCGCCTCCTGCCGCGCCTGCTGCGGGCCGCCGCGGAGTTCCCGCCTGCCGATGCGACCTTCGAGCGCCTGCTCACGATCCTCGAGAGCATCGGTCGCCGCGAATCGTATCTCGCACTGCTGATCGAGTATCCGCAGGCGCTCGAATCGGTGGCGCGCCTCGTGTCGCTGTCCTCCTGGGCGTGCGACTTCCTCGCCCGGCATCCGATGCTGCTGGACGAGTTGCTCGATCCGCAGCAGCTCGCCGAACCCGAGTGGTCGGCCCTCGATACTCGCCTCACCGCGGAGCTGGCGGACTCGGAGGACAACACCGAACGCCAGATGGACCTCCTGCGCCAGTTCAAGCACGTGCAGACCTTCCGCCTGCTGGCGCTCGATCTCGCGGGCGCGGTGACGCTCGAGCGCCTGTCGGACCATCTGAGCGATCTCGCGATGCTCGTCGTGGGTCACGTGTTGTCGATCGCGTGGCGGCAGGTGCGCACCCGGCACCGCGATTCACCCCTGTTCGCGGTGATCGCCTACGGCAAGTTCGGCGGCAAGGAACTGGGCTACGCCAGCGATCTCGACCTCATCTTTCTCTACCGGGACGAAGCAGCCGAAGCACCGGAGAACTACGCGCGCCTCGCCCAGCGCATCAACACCTGGCTCACCAGCTACACGGGCGCCGGCACGCTCTACGAAACCGACCTGCGCCTGCGTCCCGACGGTGCAAGCGGACTGCTGGTGAGCGAATTCGAGGCCTTCGACGCCTACCAGCGCACGCAAGCCTGGGTGTGGGAGCACCAGGCACTCACGCGTGCACGCTTCGTGAGCGGAGACCCCGGCGTCGGCACCGCCTTCGAGCATCTGCGCAGCGATGTCCTGCGCCTGCCGCGCGACGCCGCGACGCTGCGTCCGGAGGTGGTCGCGATGCGGGCGCGCATGCGCGAAGGTCATCCCAATCCGACGCCACTCTTCGACCTGAAGCACGATCCGGGAGGCATCGTGGACGTGGAGTTCGCGGTGCAGTTCCTGGTGCTCGCACACGCGAACACGCACGCTGCGTTGACCGGCAACATCGGCAACATCGCGCTGCTGCATCTCGCGGGTGAACTGCAACTGGTCGACGCGAAGCTCGCCACGCAGGCGGCCGACGCCTATCGGGAATACCGTCGCGCCCAGCACGCGCTGAGACTGCGCGGGGAACGCTACGCGCGGGTCGATCCGGAATCCGTCGCGGCGCACCGCACCGCGGTGCTCGCCCTGTGGCGAGCCGTGCTCGACCCCTGATCAGCCGACCGCGGCCGCGTCGACCTTCTTGCCGATCAACTGGTACACGGAGAGCTCGCCCTTGCCCTTGAACACGACGTTGCGCGGCTCGCCGAATTCGTAACGGCTCGAGAGGCGGCGGAACGTGGTCTTGTCGACCACGATGTTGCCGCCGGGCGCCTCGGAGGTGATGCGCGAAGCCACGTTGACCGTGTCGCCCCAGAGATCGTAGATGAAGCGGGTGGCCCCGATGACGCCGGCCACCGCGGGTCCGGTCGCGATCCCCACGTGGAAGGCGACGTTGTAGCGGCTGAAATTCTTGTCGTTGCGAACCACGTTCTGCAGCTCCAGCGCCATGTCGGCGACCGCATCGACGTAGTACTGGCTGTCCTTCGACAACCCCCCCACGACCATGTAGGCGTCACCGATGGTCTTGATCTTGGACAGCCCATGCAGCGAGGACAGGTGATCGAGCCGCGTGAACACGTCGTTCAGGAAGCTCACCACCTCGTTGGGCGTGAGCTCCTCGGCGAGCCGTGTGAAGTTCACGATGTCGGCGAACATCACGGTCACGTCGGGGAAGCCGTCCGCGATCGTGACCTCGCCTTCCTTCAGGCGGTCCGCGATGTGGGTGGGCAGGATGCTCACGAGCAGGTTCTCGGACTTCGCCCGTTCGATGCGTACCAGTTCGTGCTGTTGCGCGAGTTCGGACTGGTACAGGTCCTTCTGCTGCACGAAGTAGCGCAGGATCAGGAACACCACCGTCGACAGGATGGTGAAGTTCAGCACGAAGAACACCGCGACGGTGCGCATCGGCACGCCCGAGGAGTTGCCCTCGGCGAGGAAATAGTCGAACACGCCGGACATCACGGTGAGAACGGCATAGGCGACGAACCACGGGATCGATTCGCGATGGCCATACACCACCATGGCGCCGATGGGTGCCAGCATGGCGAGCAGCACGATGCCCGACGAACTCACGAAACTGCCGATCGACCACTGGATCGCGAACGGCACGAACAGGAACAGCGCGAGCTGCGCGATCCGGTAGTGATCGAAGTTCTTGGTCTTGAGGTAGTAGCCGAGCAGCAGCGCCGAGGCGAACTGGTAGCCGAGCGGCAGGCTGGTGGGCAGCTTGAGCCCCATCAGCCAGTAGATCGCGAGCCACAGGAAGGCCGCGATGTTCATGAGGCCGGCGGCAAGCAGCAGCAGCGTCTTGCGCAGCCGCAACTCGTCGGAATCCATCGGATCGATGGCTGCCTTGGCGATGCGCTCCAGCCACGGCGACTTTTGGCCGCGCGCGGCAGGGGGACGGGTTTGCGTTCCGGGAATCGCCATCAGGACAGGGCGTTGCAGGGTGATCGGGACCCGGAGCGACTCCGGCGGCGGGTTAGGGTAATTCATGACCAGGGGACCTGCAAGCAAGGCCGATGCCCGAAAACTGACACTTGTGAGATACCGGTTTGCGGGCGTTTCCGGGCTCCGGGACGGGCTGGAGTTCGAACCCGTACATACCTTCGGCTAGAATGCCGCTTTTTGTAGGGGAGTAACTCAGCATGTCAATGGCGGACCGCGACGGATTGATCTGGTACGACGGGAAGCTCGTGCCCTGGCGGGATGCCAATACCCATGTCCTCACCCACTCGCTCCACTACGGGCTGGCGGTGTTCGAGGGCATGCGCGCCTATGACACGGTCAAGGGCACGGCCATCTTCCGGCTGCCCGAGCACCTCGAGCGGATGTACAACTCCGCCCACATCTACATGATGAAGATCCCCTACGCCCGGGAGGAGCTCATCGAGGCGACGAAGGAAGTGGTGCGCGCCAACAAGCTCGCCTCCTGTTACATCCGGCCCATTGCGTTCTACGGCTCGGAAAAGATGGGCGTGTCGCCGAAGGGCGCCAGCGTGCACGTGGCGATCGCGGCCTGGCCCTGGGGTGCCTATCTCGGTGCGGACGGGCTGGAAAAGGGCATCCGCGTCAAAACGTCGTCGTATGCGCGGCATCACGTCAACGTCACCATGGCGCGCGCCAAGTTCGCGGCGACCTACGCCAACTCGATCCTGGCGAACCTGGAGGCGACCCAGGACGGCTACGACGAGGCCCTGCTCCTGGACGTGGACGGTTTCGTCGCCGAAGGTGCCGGCGAGAACCTGTTCGTGATCAAGAACGGCCGCATCTACGAACCCGAGCTCACGTCCGCCCTGATCGGCATCACGCGCGATACGGTGATCCAGCTGGCCGGCGACATCGGTGTCGGGGTGACGTCCAAGCGCCTGACGCGAGATGACATCTACATCGCGGACGAGGCGTTCTTCACCGGCACCGCCGCCGAAGTGACCCCGATCCGAGAGCTCGACAACCGTGTCATCGGCTCGGGCGCCCGGGGTCCTCTCACCGCTCGCCTGCAGTCGATGTTCTTCGACGTGGTCAATGCCCGGTCGGACAAGCATCTCGACTGGTTGAGCTTCGTCTAGCCCATGGCGACGGAGAAGACGGAGAACCGCCTGCGGGACATCGAGGTCACGGCCACGGATCTGCCGTTGCATTGTCCGATGCCCTCCATGCTCCTGTGGAACGCGCACCCGCGCGTGTTCCTGCCGATCGAGCAGACCGGCGAGGCGCTGTGCCCTTACTGCGGCACGCGCTATCGACTCGCGGGCGGCGCCAGCGCCGGTCACTAAGCGTTCAGTGCCCCGCGTCGACGATGCCTGAGCGCATTCTCGTCGTGGCGCCGAGCTGGGTCGGCGACATGGTGATGACCCAGCCGATGCTCACCCTGATCAAGGCGCGCCGGCCGGCGGCACAAATCGACGTGCTGGCGCCCGGGTGGGTCCTGCCGCTTTCGGCACGCATGCCCGAGGTCGGTGCAGGCCTCGCGAGTCCGTTCAGGCATGGCGATTTCGCGTTCGGGGCACGGCGCCGACTGGCGCGCGAGATCGCTGCGCGCAGTTACACCCAGGCAATCGTCCTGCCGAATTCGTGGAAATCGGCGCTGGTGCCGTGGCTTGCCGGCATCCCGCGACGGACCGGCTGGCTCGGCGAGTTCCGCCACGGCCTGCTCAACGATGCCCGCAAGCTCGATCCGGCCCGGCTGCCGCGCATGGTCGAACGGTTCTGCGCGCTCGCGCTGGACGACGGTGCCGCACTACCCGACCCCTTGCCGACACCGCGCCTTGGCAGTGATCCGGCGACGCGCGCGGTGCTCCTGGAAAGACTCGCCCTGCGCACCGACCCGCCGGTGGTCTGCTTCTGCCCCGGCGCCGAGTACGGACCGGCGAAGCGCTGGCCGCCCGAGCATTTCGCCGCGCTCGCCCGATCGCTCGCGGACCGCGGCCTCCAGGTCTGGCTCATCGGCTCCGAACGCGATCGCGAAGCGACTACACCGCTCGCCGCAGCCGCGGGACCGGCCTGCCGCGATCTCGCCGGATTGACCTCGCTCGACGAGGCCGTGGATCTGCTCGCCTGCGCCGCGCTGGTGGTGACGAACGACTCGGGCCTGATGCATGTTGCCGCGGCCCTCGACCGCCCCACGCTCGCGCTGTTCGGCTCGAGCTCGCCGGCGTTCACCCCACCCCTGTCCGAACGCGCGCGGATCGTGCAGCATGCGGTCCCCTGCAGCCCGTGTTTCGAGCGCGTCTGCCCGCTCGGACATTTCGACTGCATGCGCAAGCTCCGACCCGACCAAGTATTCGAACACGCCGAGGAATTGCTGGATGCCGACTGACTTCGCCACGCCGGTCGCCGCGGAAGCCGCGTTCTACGAAGCCTTCGAGGCCGCCGATCTCGACGCGATGATGGCGGTCTGGGCCGACGGCGACATCGTGTGCGTGCATCCCGGCAGCGTGCGCCTGTCGGGGCGCAAGGAAGTCCGCGAGTCGTGGCGGCAGATTTTCGCGGGAGGTACGCGACTGCGTTTTCGCCTCGCGGGCCTGCAGTCGACCCAGGGGCCGTCGCTGGCGGTGCACAGCGTGTACGAACAGGTGTCGATCGAAGGCCAATCGGACGTGGTCAATCCGGTCGTGGCCACCAACGTCTATGTAAAGACGGAGCAAGGTTGGCGCCTGTGGATGCATCACGCCTCGCCGCTGGCGGGCGACGACGACCCGGACGACGAGTCGCCGACGCTGCATTGAGTGCGTCCCCGAAGCCGTATCGCGCGCCGTGGTGGCTGCCCGGCCGCCATGCCCAGACAGTCTATCCCGCCCTCGCGCGTCGCCGCGCACCGCCGCCCTATCGACGCGTTCGCTGGGAGCTTCCCGATGGCGATTTCATCGACGTCGACCATCTCGACGGCCCCGCGGAAGCCCCGCTCGTGGTCCTGTTCCACGGCCTCGAAGGCAGCTCGCGCAGCCACTACGCGGTCGCCTTGATGCATGCGCTTCGCGCGCGTGGCTGGCGCGGCGCCATTCCGCACTTCCGCGGCTGCAGCGGCGAGCCGAACCGCCTGCCGCGCGCGTACCACTCGGGCGACGCGGACGAGATCGGGCGGCTGCTGCAACGGTTCGTGGCGGAAAACGGCGCACCGCTGTTCGCAGCAGGCGTATCGCTGGGCGGCAACGCGTTGTTGAAATGGCTGGGCCGCGAAGGCGAAGGAGCACGCGAGCTGGTTCGCGCCGCGGCGTCCGTGTGCGCGCCGCTCGACCTCGTGGCGGCAGGGGCGGCGCTGCGCAGCGGCTTCAATCGGCTCTACACGCGAGAATTCCTGCGCACGCTCAAGCCCGGCGCGCTCGCCAAGCTCGAGCGCTTCCCGGACCTGTTCGACCGGTCGGCGATGGAACGTGCCGCGGATTTCGACGCCTTCGACGACCTGTTCACCGCGCCGGTCCACGGCTACGACGGCGTGGTCGACTACTGGACCCGCGCGAGCAGCAAACCCGATCTCATCCACATCGCGGTGCCCACGCTGGTGCTCAATCCTGTCAACGACCCGTTCCTCCCCGCCCGGTACCTGCCAGGGGCGAATGGCGTCTCGGCCCAGGTCGTCCTGGAACAGCCAGCCTCGGGCGGTCACGTGGGCTTCGTTTCCGGCAGGTTTCCCGGTAACCTGGATTGGCTGCCCGGGCGCCTGATCGACTTCTTCTCCGCGAGCGCATCCGGAACCGGAGATCCTGCGTAGAGCTTGGGGTCGGAAGAGACGATTCGGAGTCGCGACAGGTCGAGCGCATCACTCATGAGCACGTTTGCAGGTTTCCCCTCCTGGACGAGTGCCGAACCGGCCGAAGTGTTGCCGACACCGCCGCGGGTGCCCGTGGTGCCGGCCCGGCCGGCCGACGGTCCCGGCAGCCCCCTGTGGCTCGAGCGCGAAGCGAAACTGCGTGGCGCCATCGAGGGCATGGTGCGCCGCGAGGAAGCGGCCTTGCGTACGTTCTACGACGCGACGGTGGCGCGCGTGTACGGCCTTGCCCTGCGCATCACGCGTTCGCCGGCCTCGGCGGAAGACGTGGTGGCCGAAGTGTTCCACCAGGTCTGGCGCAACGCCGCCCGCTTCGACGCCACCCGTGGCGCGGTGCTCACCTGGCTGCTGACGCTGTGCCGCTCGCGTGCCATCGATCATCTGCGCCGTCGCGACGAAGCCGAACTGCACGAAGATCCCGAGTCGCTGGCCACGGGCGACCTCGACCACGAGAACGATCCGCAGAACCTGCTGCTCGCCGTCGAACGCGATGGCGCGTTGTACCGTGCACTGGAGGATCTCACGCCGATCCAGCGGCAGCTCGTGGCACTCGCATTCTTTCGGGGGCTGTCGCACCAGGAGATCGCCGACCACGCCGGCATGCCGCTCGGCACGGTCAAGACCCACATCCGCAAGGCGCTCGAAGCCCTGCGCATCGTGCTCGCTCCCGAATCTACCACGCAGATGACGCCATGAAGTCGAAACGTCTTCCCGTAGCGGCACCCGCGCTGGCCGAGGGATCCGCTCTCGAGACGCTGCTGCTCGGGCTTACGCCGATCGAGCCGCCAGCGGATCGCACGCACTCGCTGCGCGACCGCGTGCTGGCCGTCACCCGGGAATCTGCCGGGCCGCGCCTGCAGAACCGGACCATCCCTGCCGAGGACGGTCAGTGGCTGCGCATCTTCCCCAAGGTAGAGATGAAGGTGTTGCAGGACACGCCGGCCTGCAAGACGGTGCTCTACCGCTTCGAACCCGGCGGCGTGCTTCCGGCCCATCATCACCACGGCGAGGAAGAGTGCATCGTGCTGGAGGGCGCGGCGCAACTGGGCGACGTTCACGTGCGCCGGGGCGACTACCACCTCGCGTTCGAGAACACGGATCACATGGAAGTCCGGTCGCCCACCGGCGCCGTGCTGTTCGTTCGCCACACGCGACAGCCCGCGCTGTAACGGCAAACGCGCTGGCCCGGCGCGGGCCGCCGATGGGATAATCACGGCTTCCGTCGATTTCCCTCCGGTGATGCCCATGCCCGCCGTTCCGCACGAGATCTTCAAGGCCTACGATATTCGCGGCATCGTCGGCCGCACCCTCACGCCCGAGATCGTCGAACACGTCGGACGCGCCTTCGGTACCGAGGCGCTGGCGCGCGGTACGCCCAGCGTCGCGATCGGCCGCGACGGACGCCTGTCGGGCCCCGACCTGAGCGCAGCACTCGCCCGCGGTCTCCAGTCGGCCGGCGTGAATGTCGTGGACGTCGGACGCGTCACCACCCCGATGCTGTATTTCGCGGCGTACCACCTCGGCACGCAATCGGGCGTGATGGTCACCGGCAGCCATAATCCGCCCGACTACAACGGGCTCAAGATGATGATCGCCGGCGACGCGCTGGCCGGTGAAGCGATCCAGCAGTTGCGCGCACGCATCGAGCGCGGCGACGTGGCTTCGGGCGCCGGCGGCTACACGACGCAGGACGTGAAGGAAGCCTACCTGCAGCGCGTGGTGGGCGACATGAAGCTCACGCGACCGATCGACCTGATCGTCGACGCGGGCAACGGCATCGCCGGTGCGTTCGCGCCGGAGCTGTATCGCCGCATGGGCTGCAAGGTCACCGAGATGTTCTGCGACGTGGACGGCACCTTCCCCAACCACCATCCCGACCCGTCGCAGCCGGAGAACCTCGAGGACATCATCGAGGCGCTGAAGGGCGCCGGCGAGATCGGCTTCGCCTTCGACGGCGACGGCGACCGGCTCGGCGTCGTGACCAAGGGCGGCAAGATCATCTTCCCCGATCGCCAGCTGATGCTCTTCGCCGCCGACGTGCTGTCGCGCAATCCCGGCGGGCAGATCATCTTCGACGTGAAGTGCACCCGCAACCTGTTCCCCTGGATCCGCCAGCACGGCGGCGTACCGCTCATGTGGAAGACCGGGCACTCGCTGATCAAGGCGAAGCTGAAGGAAACCGGCGCGCCGCTGGCGGGCGAGATGAGCGGCCACATCTTCTTCAAGGAGCGCTGGTACGGCTTCGACGACGGGCTCTACGCCGGTGCGCGGCTGCTCGAGATCCTCTCGCGCGTGGCCGACGTGAGCGTTCCGCTGGAATCCCTGCCCGACTCGATCAACACGCCGGAACTGCAGATCAAGCTGAAGGAAGGCGAGAACTACGCCCTCATCGAGCGGTTGCAGAAGACCGCGCGCTTCGACGGCGCCTCCGAGGTGATCACCATCGACGGCCTGCGCGTCGAGTATCCCGACGGCTTCGGCCTCGCCCGTTCCTCCAATACCACGCCGGTCGTGGTGCTGCGCTTCGAGGCCGAGAACGCCCAGGCGCTGGCACGCATCCAGGCGGACTTCCGCAAGGCGATCCTCTCGGCCGCACCCGACGCCAAGCTCCCGTACTGAGCGCGGCACCCCATGTCGTCACAGGAACTGTTTCTCGGGCGCCAGCCCATCCTCGATCGCGACCAGAACCTCGCCGCCTTCGAGCTGCTGTTCCGCTCCAGCCACGTCAACGGCGCGCAGATCGACGACGACCTGCTCGCCTCCGCCACCGTCATCAACCACGCGTTCTCCGAGCTCGGTGTCGAGCACGTGCTCGGCCGCTACGTGGGCTTCATCAATCTTTCCGCACCCCTCATCCTGAGTGACGTGATCGAGCTGCTGCCCAAGGAGCGGGTGGTACTCGAGCTGCTCGAGACCGTGGAGGTCAACGCCACGGTGGTGGCGCGGCTGAAGGAGCTGAAGGCGATGGGGTTCCAGCTCGCGCTGGACGACTACCTGGGCCAGGAGGAGCAGTACGCGGACGTGCTCGGCGTGGTCGACGTGGTGAAGGTCGACGTGAAGGATCTCGACCCTGCGCGCGTGCAGGCGATCACCGCGCGCCTCAAGCGCTGGCCGGTGAAACTGCTCGCCGAAAAGGTCGACACGCGCGAACAGGCGGACCTGTGCCGCAGCCTCGGTTATGAACTGTTCCAGGGCTACTACTTCGCACGGCCCTCCATCATCAAGGGCAAGCGGCTCACGCACGCCGAAGCGGCGATCATGCGGCTGCTGGGGCTCGTGATGGCCGACGCGGACACACCCGAGATCGAACAGGTCTTCCGCCAGAACCCCGACCTGTCGCTGACGCTGCTGCGCCTGGTGAACTCGGTGGCCGTGGGCAGCCGCACGAAGATCATGTCGCTCTCCCAGGCGCTGGTGCTGCTCGGCCGCATCCAGTTGCAGCGGTGGCTGCAGTTGCTCATGTATGCCATCTCCAGTTCGCCCGATGCGAAGTTCCCGAGCCCACTCCTGGTGCTGGCGGCCACGCGTGGCCGAATGATGGAACAACTCGCCGCCGTGTGGACCGGAGCGAGCTCCGAGGCGCGCGAGCGCGCCTTCCTGACCGGCATCCTGTCGCTGGTCAGTGCGCTGCTGGCGCTGCCGTTGCCCGAGGTGCTGAAGACGCTGCCCCTGCCGGACGAAGTTCGCATCGCGCTGCTCGACCGCACCGGCGAGCTCGGCGACATGCTGCGGCTGGTGGAAATGGTGGAACAGACCGACGTCGTGGGCATCGCCGGGATGCTCGATCAGCGGCCCTTCCTCGATGCCACCGTCGTCAACAACGCCTACGTCGAAGCCATCGAATGGGCCAACCGGATCGGCGAGACGTCGTCCGGCTGACCATCGTCGCGCAAATCGCCTATTCGCTTTCGACCTTGGTCTTGAGCGCGTCGAGACCGCGCTTGTAGATGCCGGTGTAGAGCGCCACCAGCGCTGCATCGTCCTGTTCCGCAGGCGCGTCGTCCAGCCGCTTGAAGCGCCCGGTCCAGATCACGTCGGTTTCGCCGTTGCCCGCGTCCTTCAGTTCCATGGTGGCGAAATAGTCCTTCGCGAGCACCTGGCCATCCACGTAGGTGTAGGTCATGCGCATGTTGGTGGAGTCGTATTCCACCAGCTTCTCGCGCACCTTCGTGCCATTGCCGCGCAGCAGTTCGCGGATCGCACCTTCCTCGTTCTTCGTCTTCAGCACGAGCTTGCTAGCCTGGGTCGCGGTGAACCAGCGTGCAATGCCGCCGAAGTCACCGGCGTAGGCCCACACGGCCTCGGGCGGCGCCTTGATGTGGATGGTCTGCGTCGTGGTCAGTTCCTTGTCTTGCGCCATCGCGAGCGAGGGCACGGCGAGCAACGCTGCGAATAGTGCAACCGCGATTCTTCTGTTCATGATGGCTCCGATTGGAATTGGAAAAAGACCTGAAACGCGTTCAACACGAAGGGCACGAAGGATCACGAAGGAAAACCAAACCGAAGGGCAGCTTTCGCCTTGCTTCGAATTCCTTCGTGCACCTTCGTGCCCTTCGTGTTGAAAGACTTGCCCTATTGGATATGGAAGGAAACCGGAAACGCGTTCAACACGAAGGACTCGAAGGGCCACGAAGGAAAGCCAAACCAACGGGCAGCTTTCGCATTGCTTTGAATTCCTTCGTGACCCTTCGTGTCCTTCGTGTTGAAAGATGTTGAAAGACCTGCTCTGCCTTACGCTCTCTGCGACACCCAATCCGCGACGGACGCCAGCGCCGATTCCAGTTTCGCCGGTTCCGTGCCGCCGCCCTGGGCCATGTCCGGACGGCCGCCGCCCTTGCCGCCCACTTGCGCCGCCACGTGCCCGACGAGCTCGCCGGCCTTCACCTTCGCCACGAGATCCGCTGTCACGCCGGCGATCAGCGTCACCTTGTCGCCTTCGATGCTGCCCAGGACGATGGCCACCGACTTCAGCTTGTCCTTGAGCTTGTCCACCGTCTCGCGCAGCGTCTTGCCGTCGGCGCCGTCGAGCCGTGCGGCGAGCACCTTCACGCCCTTGACGTCGGCCACCTGCTGGACGAGATCGTCACCCTGCGACGAAGCAAACTTGGACTTGAGCCGCGCGAGTTCCTTCTCGAGCGCCTTCACGTTGTCCACGATCTGCGCGAGCTTCGGCCCGATCTCCTGCTGCGGCGCCTTGAGCGTCGCGGCGATGTCGTTCAACTGCTTCTCCTGCGCCTGCGTCCAGGCGAGCGCGGAGTCGGCGGTGATCGCCTCGATGCGCCGGATGCCGGCCGCCACGCCGGTCTCGGCCACGATCTTGAAGAAGCCGATGTCCCCGCTCCTCTTGACGTGCGTGCCGCCGCACAGCTCGGTGGAGAACGCACCCATGCCGATCACCCGGACCTCGTCGCCGTACTTCTCGCCAAACAGTGCCATCGCGCCGGCCTTGATCGCATCGTCGTACTTCATGAGCCGCGCTTCCACCGGTACGTTGTGCCGGATTTCCCGATTCACCAGCGTCTCGACCTGCGAAATCTCCTCGGGTGTCATCGGCGCCGAGTGGCTGAAGTCGAAACGCGTGTGTTGCGCATCCACCAGGGAGCCCTTCTGCGTCACGTGCGTGCCCAGCACCTGCCGGAGCGCCGCATGCATCAGGTGCGTGGCCGAATGGTTGTAGGCGGCCCGCTGCCGGAGCGAGGCGTTCACCTGCGCCGTCACGCGATCGCCGACCGCGAGCCGCCCGGTGTCCAGACGGCCCTTGTGGCCGAAGACTTCCGCCTGGATCTTCTGCGTGTCCTCCACTTCGAAGGCACCGTGGCCGGTCACGAGTTCACCCGCATCGCCGACCTGTCCGCCCGACTCGGCATAGAACGGCGTGCGATCGAGCACGATCACGCCGTTCTCGCCCGCTTCGATGGCAGGAACGGACGAGCCGTCCTTGTAGATGGCCAGGATCTGCCCATCCAGCTTGAGCAATTCGTAGCCGTGGAATTCGGTGGGTTGACCGCGATACTCCACGCCCGACTGCATCGAGAATTTCGACGCGGCGCGCGCGCGTTCGCGCTGCTGCCCCATCTCCGCCTCGAAGCCCGCGAAATCCACCGTGAAGCCGCGCTCGCGTGCGATGTCGGCCGTGAGATCGAGCGGAAAACCGTAGGTGTCGTAGAGCTTGAACACCGTGGATCCGTCGAGCATGCGATCTTCCTTCTTCATCGCGGCGTCGAGCACTCCCATGCCGTGATCGAGCGTTTCCGCGAAGCGCTCCTCCTCCTGCTTGAGCACCTGCTCGACCTTCGACTGCGCCGCGGGCAACTCCGGATAGGCTTCCCCCATCACCCGCGACAATTCCGCCACGAGCGTGTGGAAGAAGGGCTGCTTGCAGCCGAGCTTGTAACCATGCCGGATCGCGCGCCGGATGATCCGCCGCAGGACGTAGCCGCGGCCCTCATTGCCCGGAATCACGCCGTCGACGATCAGGAAGCTGCAGGCGCGGATGTGATCGGCGATCACCTTGAGCGAATTGTTGTCCAGATCCTGCGCGCCGGTGGCGCGCGCCGCCGCGCCGATCAGATCCTGGAACAGATCGATGTCGTAGTTCGAATGCACGCCCTGCATGACCGCGCTGATGCGCTCGAGTCCCATGCCGGTGTCCACCGAAGGCCGCGGCAGCGGATTCAGGACACCCGCCGCGTCGCGGTTGAACTGCATGAACACGAGATTCCAGATCTCGATGTAGCGGTCGCCGTCGGCATCGGGGGAGCCGGGTGGTCCGCCCTCGACCCCGGCACCGTGGTCGTAGAAGATCTCCGTGCAGTAGCCGCACGGGCCGGTATCGCCCATCTGCCAGAAGTTGTCGCTGGTGGGGATGCGGATCACCCGGTCCTTGGGCACCTGGATGTCTTCCAGCCAGATCTTCTCGGCACCGTCGTCGTCGGAGTGCACCGTGACCCACAGGCGGTTCTCCGGCAGGCCCAGTTCCTTGGTGAGAAAGCCCCAGGCGAACTCGATGGCTTCGCGCTTGAAGTAGTCGCCGAAGCTGAAGTTGCCGAGCATCTCGAAGAAGGTGTGATGGCGCGCGGTGTAGCCGACGTTCTCGAGGTCGTTGTGCTTGCCTCCCGCCCGCACGCAGCGCTGGGATGTGGTCGCGCGCGCGTAGGCTCGCTTGTCCTGGCCGAGGAAGACGTCCTTGAATTGCACCATGCCGGCATTGGTGAACAGCAACGTCGGATCGTTGCCCGGGACGAGCGGCGAGGATGCGACCACGGCGTGGCCGTTGCGACGGAAATACTCCAGAAAACGGTGACGGATCTCGCTGCTTTTCATTCGGATGCCTGCGGGAAAAACGTGGAAATGATCGATGTCCGGACGAATGTCGGGGCGCGAGGGCGTCAGCCCAGTTCCTGCTCGATGGGCGCCCGCAACAGACGGCGGATCACGTCGAGACTGAAACCGCGGGCCTGGAGATAACGGCCCTGCTTCGCCCATTCCTGCATGTTCGCGGGCGTGGCGGTGAACTTGCGACGCAGGACACGCTGGGCTTCGTCGTATTCGGTGGAGCGTGCCTCCGTCACCGTCGTGCTGACGATGTCGTCCGGGACGCCGCGGCGGCGCAACTCGCGCTCGACGGTCAGCGGCCCATGGCGCCCACGATGGCGATTGGCGAGCTGCTCGGCGAAACGCGCGTCGGAAAGATAGCCGCGAGCCTGCAGATCGTCGAGCAGCGCGGCGAGATCCTCCCCTTCGACCACGTGGCGCTCGAGCTTGGACGCCAGCTCGGCGCGTGCGTAATCGCGCCGCGCGAGCATGCGCACGGCGCGGACCCTCAGCGTAGGCTCGCCGCTCAATCGGCCTCGGCGAGCGCCGGTGCCGGCGCTTTCACGCCGGCGGCCGCCTCGCGAATCCTGGCTTCGATCTCCTGCGCGACGTCCGGATGTTCCTTGAGGTACTCGCGGGCGTTGTCCTTGCCCTGGCCGATCTTGTCGCCCTTGTACGCGTACCACGCGCCGGATTTCTCGACGATGCGGTGATTGACGCCCATCTCGACGATCTCGCCTTCGCGCGAAATACCCTCGCCGTACAGGATGTCGAAGTCGGCCACGCGGAACGGCGGGGCCACTTTGTTCTTCACCACCTTCACCCGGGTTTCGCTGCCGATCACTTCCTCGCCCTTCTTGATGGCACCGGTGCGGCGAATGTCGAGCCGGACCGAGGCGTAGAACTTGAGCGCATTGCCGCCGGTCGTGGTCTCCGGATTGCCGAACATCACGCCGATCTTCATGCGGATCTGGTTGATGAAGATCACCATGGTGTTGGAACGCTTGATGTTGCCGGTCAGTTTACGCAGCGCCTGCGACATCAGCCGCGCCTGGAGGCCGGGGAGCTGGTCGCCCATCTCGCCTTCGATTTCCGCCTTGGGCGTGAGCGCCGCCACGGAGTCGATGACGACGATGTCGACGGAGCCCGAGCGCACCAGCATGTCGGCGATTTCCAGGGCCTGCTCGCCGTTGTCGGGCTGGGAGATGAGCAGATCCTCCACCTTGACCCCGAGCTTGCGGGCGTACTGCGGATCGAGCGCGTGCTCGGCGTCGATGAAGGCCGCGGTGCCACCGAGCTTCTGCGCCTCGGCGATGACCTGCAGGGTGAGCGTCGTCTTGCCGGACGATTCCGGCCCGTAGATCTCGACGATCCGGCCGCGCGGCAGACCGCCGATACCGAGCGCCAGGTCGAGCCCCAGGGAACCGGTGGAAATCACCTGGATGTCCTGGGAGACGTCGTGTTCCCCCAGCTTCATGATCGAGCCCTTGCCGAACTGCTTCTCGATCTGCGACAGGGCGGCCGCGAGGGCCTTGCTCTTGTTGTCGTCCATGGGGTCTGCCTCGTAAAAGTAAGGTCGCATTATGGCACAAGGGCCAGCCTCGACGAAGCCTGCTTTGTCCCTTTTATTCAAGAACCTGCCCCTTGCGCGGAGGCCCGCCCGCAGGTCCGCGCGAACGGCCGGGCAACTTAAGAAGCGGCGCCGAATGCCGTTGACTAAGCTCATGGCCGCCCTCCCCTCAACCGTGTCGAAAATCGCCCGTTTCGAGGTCCTGCGGGCCCTCGGCCGCGGCGCCCAGGGGGAGGTCTGGCTGGCCCACGATCCGCAGCTCAAGCGCGAGGTGGCCATCAAGACCCTGAGCCTGGACGGGCAGCGGGATGCAGGGCCGGTCAGGGCCCTGCTGGCCGAGGCAGTGATGGTGAGCCGCCTGGCCCACCCGAACATCGTGACCCTATTCGACGCCGGGCAGGATGGCGGCAAGCCCTACCTGGTGTTCGAGTACGTGGCGGGACGCACCCTGAGCGCCGTGATCCGGGAATCCGGCAAGGTGGCCCCCGGCCGGGCCGCGGAAATCGGCGTCCAGATCCTGAAGGCGATCCAGTTCGCCCACCAGAAGGGCGTGGTGCACCGGGACATCAAGCCCGGCAACGTGATGATCACCGACGAAGGCGTCGCGCGCGTGATGGATTTCGGCATCGCCGCCCTGCTTTCGGGCGAGGATCCGGGCGACGCGAGCTTCCACGGCACCCCAGCATACATGGCGCCGGAGTACGCCACCGACCGTAGCTTCACGCCGCGCTCCGACGTGTTCTCGGCCGGCATGGTGCTCTACGAGATGCTGGTGGGCCGGCCGGCGGTGAGCGGCAACACGGTGTTCGAGGTACTGCACAAGATCGCCAGCATCGCATTCACGCCGCCTTCGCAGATCGCGCCGGAAGTGGACGAGCGCCTCGAGGCCGTCGTCATGCGCGCGCTCGCCAAGGATCCATCGGAACGCTTCGAGTCCGCTCAGCAGATGGCCGATGCGCTCGCGAACTATCTCGCGCCGGACGTCACGGCTCCTGCGGGCAGCGAGAGCGCGCAGGGCACCGTCGAGTTCCTCCTGCGCCGCATGCGACTCAAGAGCGATTTTCCGGCGCTCTCCAACACCATCAGCGCGGTCAACAAGGCGACCACCTCCGACAAGGAGGGCGTCGCAGCGCTCTCGAGCAGCATCCTCAAGGACTTCGCGCTCACCAACAAGCTGCTCAAGCTGGTCAACACCGCCTATTTCGGGCAGTTCGGCGGGACCATCAGCACCATCTCGCGCGCCATCATGGTGCTGGGCTTCGACCAGATCCGCTCGATCGCGCTCACGCTCATGCTGTTCGAGCACCTTCAGAACAAGGCGCAGGCCGCCGATCTCAAGGACGAGGTGCTGTCCTCCTTCTTCAGCGGGGTGGTCGCGCGTGAGCTGGTCGCCAAGGCCGGCATCCGGGACGGCGAGGAAGGCTTCATCTGCGCGATGTTCCACAACCTCGGGCGCCTGCTCGTGGCGTTCTACTTTCACGAAGAGCACCGCGAGATCCTCAAGCTCACCGCAAGCGGGACGCCGGTCGATCAGGCCGCCCGGCAAGTGCTCGGCATCACGCTGGACGACCTCGGCACCGGCATCGCGCGCTCGTGGAACTTCCCCGAGAAGCTCATCGGCAGCATGCGGGCGATCGGCGAGATGCGCGTGCGCAAGCCGACCAGCGAGACCGAGCGGCTGCGCGCGCTCTCGGAACTGTCTTCCCAGCTGTGCCATGTCATCCGCGACGTCGCGCCGGACGACCGCGCCGCGGAACTCAAGGCACTGGTCGCGCGTTTCGGCGATGGCCTCGGGGTGGCTGAACCCCATCTCAAGGGTGCGGTGCAGAGCGCAGTCAAGGAAATCGCGCGCGACGCGGGGGTGCTCAACCTCAACACCGCCACCAGCGCCTTCTTCCGCCAGGCGCAGCAGTTCTCCGGCGATGCCTCGGCGGGCCCGGCCGGTTCGACCACCGAGAGTCTCGCCGACGCCTTAGAGTCCACCATCCTGATGGCACCCGAGCGCACGCCGGAAGCTGGGGCACCGCAGGATTCCGCGCAACGCCAGGCGATCCTGAGCGCGGGCATCCAGGACATCACCAACGCGCTGGTGGGTGATTTCGCACTCAACGACGTGCTACGCATCATCCTGGAGACCATGTATCGTGGCATGGGCTTCACCCGAGTGCTGCTGTGCGTGCGCGACCCGGCGTCGGGCACGCTGAAGAGCCGCTTCGGTTTCGGCGAGGATGTGGACGTGATCATCAAGAAGGGTTTCTCGATTCCGGTGACACCGGCGAAGGACGTATTCCACGCGGCCATCAGCCAGGGCGCGGACATCTACATCGAGGACGTGAACGGCGAGAAGATCCGCGACCACATCCCCGAGTGGTACCGCTCGAGCATCGCCGCGCAATCGCTCGCGCTGTTTCCCGTGATCGTGAACAAGAAGCCGGTAGGCATGTTCTACGGTGACAGCACGCACGCACGGTCGCTGCGCTTCGGCGCCGAGGAATTGTCGCTGCTGAAGACGCTGCGCAACCAGGCGGTGCTCGCCATCAAGTCGCAGGGTTGATGAGCGCGTTGGCCGAAACGACGGAGTCGCTCGCGGTGCTGTTCGCCGATGTGGCGGGCAGCACGCGACTATACGAAGCCCTGGGCGACGCCGAGGCGCTGCGCCGGGTGCAAGGCTGCCTCTCCGCGCTGCGATCGGTCACCGTCCAGTTCGAAGGCACCGTGATCAAGACGATCGGCGACGAAGTGCTCTGCGTCTTCGCGGATGCCTCGGTCGCATTGCGCGCCGCCGCCGAGATGCAGAGTGCCGTGCGCGCCCTGCCGGCACAGGATGGCGTCCGCCCCGCCGTGCGCGTGGGCTTTCATGCCGGTCCGGTATTGCGTCGCGACGGCGACGTGTTCGGCGACACCGTCAACGTCGCCGCACGCATCGCAGAGCTGGCCAAGGCACACCAGATCCTCGCGAGCGATGCCGCCTGCGCGACGCTCCCCGGCTACCTGCGCATGGGCGTGCGCACGCTGGGCGACATGAATCTGAAGGGTCGCAACGCCGAGGTCGGGTTGTGCGAAGTGGTCTGGGACCACGGCCAGGACATGACGCTGATGGAAGGTGCAGCTCGCCCGGACACGGGTACTGCGCGCGAACTCACCCTCGAATGCGGCGACCGGCGATGGCGCCTCGAACGCGGTTCGCTCGCCATCGGGCGCGATGTCGTCAGCGATATCGTCGTCACGGCGCCGAGGGCATCGCGCCAGCACGCGCGCATCGAGATGCGCAACGGCAAGTTCGTGCTCGTGGACCAGAGCAGCAACGGGACCTTCGTGCAACCGGCCGGTGCCGATCGAGTGCTGCTGAAACGCGAGGAATACGTGCTTTCCGGAAAGGGACTCATCGGCTTCGGCGACGAGGTGGCCGGACCGGGACCGCACGTGCTCGCCTACACGTGCCTTCAGGTCATCGAGCCGGCCGGCGCATAATCCGCGCAGACGTCCGTCTGGAGTTCACGATGGTTCGCGCCCTGTTCGATCTTGGCTGGTGGCTCTTCGACCGCACCTGGCGTTTCGCACGCGCCTGGACCGGGGACGATGCGTACGACCGATATCTGGCCGATCACCGGCGCGACGATGCCGGAACACCCGCCATTTCGCGGGCCGCGTTCTACTCCCATCATCTTGAGGAGAAGTGGCGCCGGCATACCGCCTGCGGGCGTTTCTTCGACTGAGGTAAGCCCCCCCCGATAGGCCTGCGGCCTCTCCCCCCGAAGGGGCCAGCCCTCTTGGGCCGGCCCTAGGCGACCGCCGGACGCTCCACCCGCTCGATCACGCCTTCGAGCGCGGCGATCACCGACTGCCGCCGCACGGCTTCGCGATCGCCGGAGAAGCGGTACGTGCGCGCCTCGCGACTGCCGTCGAGCACACCCCAGGCGAGGCATACCGTGCCCACCGGTTTCTCCGGCGACCCGCCACCAGGGCCGGCCACGCCGCTCACGGCTACCGCGAACTCGGCTCCGCTCAGCCGCAGCGCGCCCTCCACCATCTCGAGCACCGTGGCCTCGGACACCGCGCCCTGCGCGAGCAGGGTCTGCGCCGAAACGCCGAGCACGGCGCGCTTAGCCGCATTGCTGTAGGTGATGAAACCGCGGTCGTACCAGCCGGAACTGCCGGGCACCATGGTCACGACTTCGCCGATCCAGCCGCCGGTGCACGATTCGGCCGTCACCAGGCGTGCGCCCCGCGCACCCAGGGCGCGCCCGAGGCGTTCGGACAATTCGAAGAGTTCGGAATCCATCACGGGACCAGTGCCTTCCAGGCGGCCAATACGAGCAGCGTATAGAACGCCGCGATCAGATCGTCCAGCATGACACCGAAGCCGTTCTTCACGGTGCGATCGTAGTAGCGGATCGGGATCGGCTTCACGATGTCGAAGAAACGGAACAGCAGAAAGGCGAAGGCCTTCCACAGCGGCTCCTGCGGCAGCAGGAACAGCACCAGCAGGAACGCCACGATCTCGTCGATCACCATGCCGCCATGGTCGTGCACCTTCAGGTCGCGGCCGGTGCGCTCGCAGGCCCAAATGCCGACGAAGAACAGGGCGACGATCAACACCATGAAGGCGATGTCCGAGAGCCTTGGATGCAGGAACCAGAAGATCGGCAGCGCGAGCAGCGTGCCCGCGGTGCCGGGCGCTCCGCGCACGAGACCGGACCCGAAGCCGAACGCGATGAAGTGTGCCGGATGCGCGAACAGGAAGCGCCGGTCGGGTTGCGTCGGCAATGCCTCAGCCGAAGTGGTCAAACCCGGCCTCCGCGAGATCCATGGTGCGTCCGTTCCGATCGATGACCGTGACGCCTGCGCCAACCTCGATGCGTCCCACGCGCGTCAGCGGAAGACCCAGGCGTACCGCAAGTGCTTCGATGTCGTCGCGTCGTGCGATCTCTGCCGTGAACGCGAGCTCGTAATCGTCACCTCCGCCGAGCGCGGCCTGCCGCACCACCGGATGTTCCCGCAGCGCACTCGCCTCCGGCGACAGCGGCACCCTCTCCCACTCGATCACGGCGCGCACACCCGAGCGCTCGGCCACGTGACCGACGTCCGCCACCAGACCATCCGAGATGTCGATGCAGCCATGGGCGATTCCGGACAGGGCCAGGCCGAGCGGAACGCGCGGCTGCGGCCGGTCCAACCGCGCCTCGGCAAGATCACGGTGCGTGGGCGCGAGTTCAATCTCGCCCCGTGTCGCGGCGATCGCGAGCGCCGCGTCGCCGAGGTAGCCCGACACCCAGAGATCATCGCCTGCACGGGCAGCGCTGCGCAGCAGCGCGGCATCGGGCGCCACTTCGCCCATGATCTGGACGCAGATGGTGAGCGGGCCACGCGTGGTGTCGCCGCCGATCAGGTCTACGTCGTGTGCATCGGCCAGGGCGAGCCATCCGCCCATGAATTTCCCGACCCAATGCTCGTCGGCGGAAGGCAGCGCGAGCGACAGGGTCGCCCACCGCGGACGGGCGCCCATGGCGGCGAGGTCCGAGAGGTTCACGGCGAGCGACTTGTGACCGACACCGGTCGCGTCGGCGTCACTCCGAAAGTGCCGGCCGGACACGAGCATGTCGGTGGATACCGCCAGCGCCATGCCGGGTTGCACCGTGACGAGCGCAGCATCGTCACCGCCCGCGAGAAGGGTATGACGCGCAGGTGGCGAGAAGTATCGCCCGATCAGTTCGAACTCGGAGGTCACGCCGGCATTCTACCGGCGCGCCCCTAAAAATTAAGCTGAAACGAGATGTACAACGCCCGCTGCTCGGGCTTGTCCGCGATCTGGCCGAGGTCGACGTAGGCGCCGGTGATGGAGATGCGCTTGTGCGGGAACCAGGCGACGAAGACGTCGCGGAAGTTGTTCTCCGGAAACACGCTGAGATTGTCGGGCTTGACGCGGTACTCGACGCCCACCACGAGCCGGTCGTTCAGGAAGACGCCGGCGGACACTTCCGGCATCAGCCGGTAGCCGTCGTTGCGGTCCCCGCCGAAACCCAGCAGCCCGAGCTGGTTGGCGCGGGTCGCCCGCAAAGTGCCGTTGACCAGCACGCTTCGGCCGAAAAACGCATCCAGCCATACCTTCGTGGCGGCCACGTAGTAGTCCACGCCGCTGCCGTCCTTTGCGCCGAGCGCCGTGGGCACCGCCATGTCGAGGTTGTGCTTGTACTGGAGTCCCACCGCGACCTGGGGCACCCAGCGATCCTGGTCGAACACGGCATCCCCGAAGACACGGGCCTTGACGCCCACGATGTCCATCGAGATCGATTGGCCAGGAACCGTGGATCCGAGTCCAAGTTGCTGACGGGCATAGGAAAGCTCGACCCGATCGTAGAGTCCGACGGCAACGCCGCCGGACTGGAGCGTGAAGTTGCTCGGGTCGGCCCGCGTGTAGAAGGCCGTCACGCCGATCTGGTCACGGGTGCCGTAACCGGCGATCAGCGCCCAGGGGGTCAGGCCGCCGCCGCCGGCGCCTTCGATCTGCGTGACGCCGCCGGTGGCGGGCAGCCGGTCGCCGAGGCTGGCGGCATGGACTGTGGAGGAGAGAAAAACACCGAGAAATACAAGGCATGGAGTTCGCATGGTGACCCGCATAACGGCGCGAACACGGCAATTTTGAGGACGAATCAAGATCATTTACCCGTTGCCGATAACGATTGCATCGCTTATCGACCACGTCAGGGCCGTCATGAATCCGAAAAATAACCCTCGAATCAACAAGCAATATCGCCACTGGGCGCGGCGGTTCGCGCTCGGCCTGACCTTCTGGTCGATCAGCCATGTCGCGCTGGCCGAAGGCCCGGCGACGCTCTGCGAACGCATCGGCGGCGCAGCGTTTCTCGCGCAGGTAGCCGACGAACTGGTCGAAGTCTCGAGAATCGACCCGGTCAGCGCCCGGCATTTCGAGAAGGTCAACCTGAAGCGCCTGAAGCAGCAGATCGGCATCCAGCTTTGCGCCGTCGCCGACGGACCTTGCAAGTACGACGGCGACGACATGAAGCTGGTGCATGCCGGACTGGGGATCACCCAGGCCGATTTCTATCGACTGGTGGAACACCTGCGGGAGATCCTCGACGCCCACGGCGTGGCGACTCGCGAGAAGAACGAGCTGCTCGCCCGTCTCGCCCCCATGAAGCGCGACGTGGTGACCAAATGAGGCTCGCGTATCTCCTGATTCCGGCCCTGGTCCTGCTGGCTGCGGATGCCCGCGCCGCAACCTTGAACGCCGTCGTGACCGATGCCGCAGGCGCCGTGGTGCCGGAGGCCGTCGTGTGGGCCGTGCCGGCCTCGGGTCGCGTGCCCGGCACTGCGCCGCGCCCGTCGATCATCGACCAGGTCAACAAGGAATTCGTCCCGTTCGTGGTGCCGGTGCAACTGGGCTCGCCGGTCACTTTCCCGAACAAGGACAACATCCGCCATCACGTCTATTCGTTCTCGCCCGCCAAGGTGTTCGACCTCAAGCTCTACTCGGGAATCCCGTCGAAGCCGGTGGTCATGGACAAGACCGGTCCCGTGGCGCTGGGCTGCAACATCCACGACTGGATGGTGGGATACGTCTACGTCGTCGATTCGCCATGGTTCGCCAAGACGGCCAGGAGCGGCACCGCGAAGCTCGAGCTGCCCGACGGCGAGTACGACATCAAGGTCTGGCACCCCTGGCAGCGGGCCGAGGCCGCGGCCAATCGCATGAAGGTGGCCGGAACGGAACCGCAGACCAGTTTCCGCCTCGACCTCAACCCACCACCGCCGAAGGCTCCCGCACGCTGATGCAGTTGCCCAGACTGCGCAGCCTCCAGGCGCGCATCGCCCTCTTCTTCGTGATCCTGCTGGTCACGGTGCAGGCCGTTCTGGTGCTGCTCGTGAGCGTGGGCGGCGAGCGCATCGCCAAGGATCGCATCGGGCAGGAACTGCTGGTGGGCGAGCGCGTGTTCCGGCGCCTGATCGAGCAGAGCAACCGTCAGCTGACCGATGCCGCGCGGATCCTCGCCGCCGACTTCGGGTTCCGCACGGCCATCGCCACGCGCGACTACGGCACCATCGTCTCCGTGCTCGCGAACCACGGCGCGCGCATCGACGCGAACGTCGTCATGCTCGCCGACCTCGACCGCAAGCTGCTCGCCGACACGCTGCATGCGGATCGCCGGTCCACCGATTTCCCGTTCCCCGAACTCATCGCGCTCGCGGAACGCAATCGGCAGGCGTCGTCCATCGTCCTGATCGATGGCAAGCCGTACCAGGTGGTCGTGGTGCCGGTGCTGGCACCGGTGCCGATCGCCTGGGTCGCCATGGGCTTCGTGATCGATGATCGCGTCGCCCACGACCTGCAGGCCGTGGCCGCACTCCACGTCTCGTTCCTCTCCGAACGCAAGAACGGCCGCTGGGCGCTGCATGCCTCCACCCTGCCCGGACCGTTGCGCGCGGCACTGATCGAGTCCGGCAGCGCGGGCAACAGTCACGAGGGGTTGGCCTTCCTCGACCTGGCCGGCGAGGAATACGAGACGCTGTCACCCATGGTCGGCATCGGTCCCGAAGGGCGCGTGGTCGCATTGCTGCAACGCTCGCTGCGCGAAGGGCTCGAACCGTTCCGGCGCCTGCGCACGGTGCTGCTGGTGATGGCCCTGGCAAGCATCGGCCTCACCATCGCGGGCAGCGTGCTGATCGCGCGCAGCGTCAGCCGCCCGGTAAATCGCCTCGCGGCGATCGCGCGCGCCATCCGCGACGGCGACTACTCCCAGAAGGCGGAAGTCGAAGGCCAGGACGAGATCAGCGAACTCGCGGCGAGCTTCAACCACATGCTCGATGGCATCTCCACCCGCGAAGAAGAGATCCTGCGGCTCGCCTACGAGGACACGCTCACGGCCCTGCCCAACCGCGCCATGTTCCTGGACCGGTTGCACCAGGCGGTGCTCACCGCACGTCGTGCCGGCGATCCGGTGTCGGTCATGATGCTGGACCTGGACCGCTTCAAGCTCATCAACGACAGCCTCGGCCACGCGGCCGGCGACCAGGTACTGCGCGAAGTCGCGCACCGCCTGCGGGAAATCCTCCGGGACTCCGATACCGTGGCACGCCTGGGCGGCGACGAGTTCGCGATCCTGCTGCCCACCGGTACCCCGGAACGGGTGGCCATCGTCGCGCAGAAGATCCTGCGTACCCTCGAGGCGCCGATCCTGCTCGACGGTCAACCGGTCGACATAGGTGCCAGCATCGGGGTCGCATGCTTTCCGGAACACGATGACGAAGCAGATGTCCTGTTGCGTCACGCCGACGTCGCCATGTACGTCGCCAAGCGCGGCAACACCGGCTATGCGATCTACGATCCGCGCTACGAAGAGGGCCGGCAGACGCACTTGTCGTTGCTCGGTGAGTTGCGCCGCGCCGTCGAGAACGACGAGCTGAGCCTGTACTACCAGCCCAAGATCGATCTGAAGACCGGTGCGATCCGCCGGGTCGAAGCGCTGGTCCGCTGGATCCACCCGACCCGCGGCTTCATCCCGCCCATCGAGTTCATTCCGTTCGCGGAACAGACCGGCTACATCAAGCGCGTCACGCGCTGGGTGGTGGAACAGGCCGTGCAGCAGGCCGGCCAGTGGTATCGCGACCGGCTCGACATCGCGATCTCGGTCAACATCTCCACGCGCGACCTGATGAGCAACGATCTGGTCGAGCTAGTGGCGAGCCTGCTCCAGAAGCACGCCGTGCCGGCGGAACAGCTCTGCCTCGAGATCACCGAGAGCGGCTTCATGGAGGACCCGGCGCGCGCCCTCGAGACGCTCGGCCGCCTCCACGGCCTCGGCCTGCGGCTGTCGGTGGACGACTTCGGCACCGGCTATTCCTCGCTCGCCTACCTGAAGAAACTGCCGGTCAAGGAACTGAAGATCGACCGCTCCTTCGTCATGCACATGGTCGACGACGAGGACGACGCCACCATCGTGCGCTCCACCATCGAGCTCGGCCACAACATGGGGCTCGAGGTGGTCGCCGAAGGCGTGGAAGATCTCGCCGGCCTGGAGTTCCTGAAGCGCCTCGGCTGCGACCAGGTGCAGGGCTACTACATCAGCAAGCCGCTCGCCACCGCTCAGTTCGTCGAGTGGCTGAAGGCGCGCCGCGCCTCGGAACAGGCGGCCGAAGCCACGGCCGCCTGAGGTTTCAGGGCTTCGGCAGCTGCTTCAGCAGCGCTGCGTACTCGTCGTCCTTCATGGTGAAGCTGTGTTCGGCCTTCGGGAAACCGCCGGCCTTCACGTCCTCCTGGAAGTCGGCGAGCGCCTTCTGGATGACCTCCCAGACGTTCGCATAGCGCTTCACGAACTTCGGCGTGAAGCGGTCGAACAGCCCCACCATGTCGTGCAGCACGAGGTTCTGTCCGTCGCAATGGGGCCCGGCACCGATGCCGATGGTCGGGATCAGCAGCCGGTCGGTGATGATCTGCGCCACGCGATCGGGAATCGCCTCGAGCACGATGGCGAAGCAGCCGGCCTTTTCCATCGCCAGCGCATCCTTGAGCAGTTGCACGCCCGCGGTCGCATCCTTGCCCTGCACCTTGAAGCCGCCCAGCTTGGACATCAGCTGCGGCGTCAGCCCGATGTGCGCCATCACGGGAATGCCGGCCCGCACCACGGCCTCCGCCATCGGCGCGAAATCCTCCCCGCCCTCGAGCTTCACCACGTCCGCGCCGCCTTCCTTGACCATGCGCATGGCGCTGTTCACCGCGTCGGACGTGCATGCGTGATAGGCACCGAGCGGCAGGTCGCCGACGAGGATCGCCGACTTCGCCGCGCGCGAGATCGCCTTCGCGTGATGGATCATCTCGTCTAGCGTCACCGGCACCGTGCTCGAATATCCGAGCGCCGTCATGCCCAGCGAATCGCCGATCAGGATGCAATCGATGCCGGCGCGGTCCACCAGCTGCGCGGTCGGGAAGTCCACCGCCGTGACCTGGAAGATCTTCTCCCCTCGCGCCACCTTCGCCTGCAGATCGAATATGGAAAGCTTCTTCGGTGCGTCGGCCATGTCTCCTCCTCCGTTTTGTCGTCCTGACTACCTGGTAAGGCGTTTCAACACGAAGGGCACGAAGGGTCACGAAGGAAACCAAACACAAAATTGAAATCAATGTTCCCGGCCGGTCGGTCCATGACGCGATCCGCGATTGAACTGTTCTCGCCTTTCCTTCGTGATCCTTCGTGTCCTTCGTGTTTCCAGCTGTACCGCTGTTTCCCCGCCTTACCGCTTCACTTCCTGCGGCCGCAGTTCCGCCGCCAGCCGGTCGAGCACGCCATTCACGTACTTGTGGCCGTCGGTGCCGCCGAAACTCTTCGCGAGGTCGATCGCCTCGTTGATGATCACCTTGTAGGGTGTCTCCGGATGCGCCGACAACTCCTGCGCGCCGATCAGCAGGATGGCATGCTCGACCGGCGACAGCTCGACCACGGGCCGGTCGAGGTGAACGGCGAGCCGGGTACGGAGCGTTTCAGCGTCGGTCACGACCCCGGCAACGATACGATCAAAGAGGGCCGCGTCCGCTTTCTTGAAGTCGTCCTCCAGTCGCGCCTCGCGCTGCACGCTTTCGACGTCGCTCGGGTTGACCAGCCACCCGTACAACATCTGAAGCGCGAGCTCGCGCGAACGCCGTCGCGCGGACTTCGGCTTGGCCGGGCTGGCCGTTCGGGCAGCGTCACTCATCTTCGATCGCCCGCAGCAGGTTGGCCATCTCGATGGCGACACGCGCGGCTTCCGCGCCCTTTTCGAGGCGCGCCTCGGCTTGCTCGTCGGTGTTGGTCGTGAGCACCCCGTTCGCTATCGGTACGCCGGTATCGAGCTGCACGCGCTGGATGCCCGCCGCCGACTGGTCGGACACGATCTCGAAGTGATACGTCTCGCCGCGGATCACGGCCCCCAGCGCCACGAGCGCATCGAACCGGTCGGTCTGGGCGAGCTTCTGGAGCGCCATCGGAATCTCCAGGGCGCCGGGGACCGATACGACCGTGATGTCCTCCGCCCGCACGCCCAGCTCCAGCAGCTCGTTCGTGCAGCCTTCCAGCAACGCCTCGACCACCGGCTCGTTGAAACGGCTCGCCACCACGCCGATCAGCATGCCCACGCCATCCGGTTCCGCCTCGAGACGATTCACGCCTTCCCCATCCTTCATGTCTTCAATCCTCCGCGCTCGCGCCGCCGGGCAGTACGTACCCTGCGACATCCAGATCGAAGCCGGTCATGCTGGGCATGCGACGCGGGTGTGCGAGCAGTCGCATGTGTTTGACACCCAGGTCGCGCAGGATCTGCGCGCCGATGCCGTAGGTGCGCAGGTCCATCTTGCGCCGGGCGGCGGGTGCATCGTGCGTTGCCTGGAGCCGCGCGAGCAGATCCTCGCCGGTCTCGGTGCGATGCAGCAGCACGACCACCCCGCAACCCTCGCGCGCGATGTGCGCGAGCGCGTCATGCAGGTTCCACGAGTGCGTCGTGCTGCCGGCATCCAGGGCATCCACGACCGAGAGCGGTTCGTGCACGCGGACGAGCACCGGCTCATCGCCGGTCAGCGAACCGCGGACGAGCGCGACGTGCGTCTCGCGCGTCGTCTTGTCGCTGTAGGCGACGGCACGGAACTCCCCGTGCGTGGTCTGGATCGTCCGTTCGTGTGCGCGCACGACCAGCGACTCGGTGCGGCTGCGATAGTGGATCAGGTCGGCGATCGTGCCGATCTTGATCCCGTGTTCGCGTGCGAAGGGCACCAGGTCGGGCAGGCGCGCCATCTCGCCGTCGTCCTTGAGCACTTCGCAGATCACCGCGGCCGGTTCGAGCCCTGCCATCTGCGCGAGGTCGCAGCCCGCCTCGGTGTGGCCGGCACGCACCAGTACGCCGCCCTTCTGCGCCATCAACGGAAAGATGTGGCCCGGCTGGACCACGTCCGAGGGTTTCGCGTCACGCCGCACCGCGACCTGCACCGTATGCGCGCGGTCCGCCGCGGAAATGCCGGTCGTGACGCCTTCCGCCGCCTCGATCGACAGCGTGAAGTTGGTGCCGAGCTGCGAACGGTTCTGGGACACCATCAACGGCAGGTCCAGTTGTCGGCAGCGCTCCTCGGTCAGGGTGAGGCACACCAGCCCGCGGCCATGCTTCGCCATGAAGTTGATGCTCTCGGGCGTAGCGAACTGTGCAGCCATGACGAGGTCGCCCTCGTTCTCCCGATCCTCCTCGTCCACCAGCACGACCATGCGGCCTGCGGCGATCTCGGCGAGGATTTCTGGAACGGTACTGATGCTCATGTCGAAGGCAATTCCTGTTGATCCCCCGTCAGCATGCGCTCGACGTAGCGGGCGATGAGATCGATCTCGATGTTCACGGGATGTCCCGCAGCCAGCGCACCGAGGTTGGTGACGGCAAGGGTTTGCGGAATGAGGTTCACGGCGAAGGTGTCGGTGCCGGAGGTGTTGACGGTCAGGCTGACGCCATTGACGGTGACCGAGCCCTTGCGTGCGATGTATTTCGACAACGCCGCGGGTACGCGGAACACGAGCTTGCGATTGCCGCCCACGGGCTCGACCGAGAGCACTTCGCCGACGCCGTCCACGTGCCCGGTGACCAGATGGCCGCCGAGCCGATCGCTCGCCCGCAGGGCCTTCTCCAGATTGAGTTTCGCGCCGGGTGCCAGGCCGACGGTGCAGTCCAGCGTTTCCTGGGAGACATCCATCGCGAACGTGCGCGCATCGTGCTCGACGACGGTCAGGCAGCAGCCGTTCACGGCGATGCTGTCGCCAGTCGCCACGTCGGACAGATCGAGGCCGCCGGCATCCACGACGATGCGGGCGCCCTTGTGAACGGGATCCAGGCGCTGCACGGCGCCGACGGCCTGAACGATGCCGGTAAACATCGTGTTCAGTGCCCGGCAATCCGCGCGACCAGGCGCAGATCCGGACCGAAGGTGCGCACGTCGCGAATCTGCAGATCGAGCCGCTGATCCATCCGCTCGATCCCGGGCAGGCGCACCAGGCCGCGCGCGGCGTCGCCGAGCAGATGCGGCGCTAGGTAGATCACCAGTTCGTCGACCACGTCCGCGGCGATGAGCGCACTGTGCAGGTTGATGCCTGCCTCCACCAGCACTTCGTTCGCGCCGTTCTCGGCGAGTTTGCGCGCGAGCGCCGTGAGCTCGACCTTGCCGTGCGCATCGGGGAGCACCCAGACCTCGGCGCCTGCCGCCTCGAGGGCGCGCGCCTTGGCGGCATCGTCCGTGGCGGTGGCGACGACCACGCCGCCGCCTTCGAGGATTCTCGCGTCGAGCCCGATGCGCAGGCGGCTGTCGACGACCACGCGCAAGGGCTGGCGCTCGACCGGCACGTCGCGGACGGTCAGGCGAGGATCGTCGTCCTTGAGCGTACCGATACCGGTCACGACCGCGCACGAACGTGCACGCCAGCGGTGTCCGTCGCGCCGCGCCGCCGGGCCTGTGATCCATTGGCTCACGCCGTTGGCGAGTGCGGTCTTGCCGTCCAGGCTCGTGGCCATCTTCACCCGCATCCACGGACGGCCACGCGTCATCCGCGACACGAAGCCCACGTTCAGTTCGCGCGCTTGCGCTTCGAGCAGGCCCACCTCGGTCGCGATGCCAGCGTTGCGCAATCGCTCCAGGCCTGCACCGGCGACACGCGGATTGGGATCCTGCATCGCCGCCACTACCCGCGCGACACCTGCAGCGATCAGGGCATCGGCGCACGGGGGCGTGCGGCCGTGATGCGAGCAGGGTTCCAGGCTGACGTATGCGGTGGCGCCGCGCGCCTGCGCCCCGGCCGCTTGCAGTGCCAGCGCTTCCGCGTGGGGCTCACCGGCTTTGCGGTGCCAGCCTTCCCCCACGATGGCGCCGTCACGCACGATCACGCAACCGACCCGCGGATTCGGTGTGGTGGTTTCGAGGCCACGGGCGGCGAGCCGCAGCGCCCGCGCCATGTGGCGGTGATCGTCGGTCGTGAATGCCATCAGCGACCGGCCGGGGAGCGCCGACGCTTGGGCTGCGGCTTGGCCACTTCCTCGATCGCGTCGCGGAAATCGTCCACGTCCTGGAAACTCCGGTACACGGATGCGAAGCGGATGTAGGCCACCTTGTCGAGCTTGTAGAGCTCCTTCATCACCATCTCGCCGATCATGCGCGAGGGCACTTCGCGCTCGCCCAGCGCCAGCAGTTTTTGGGTGATGCGCTGGATCGCCGCGTCCACGAGTTCGGTGGCCACCGCGCGTTTGTGCAGGGCGCGGGTGAAGCTCGTGCGCAGGCGATGATCGTCGAACTCGGTACGGGTCCCGCTCGACTTCACCACCTGGGGCATGCGCAGTTCCACCGTCTCCCAGGTCGTGAAACGCTTGTCGCAGGAGAGGCAGCGCCGCCGGCGCTTGACGCTCTCGCCCTCCTCGCTCACGCGCGAGTCCACCACCTGCGTATCGGGGTGGCCACAGAAAGGGCATTTCATCGGTCGCTTCGGGAAACGGTGCGGGCCGGAGCGCGTCCCGCGTCAGGCTGCAACGCGCGAGGCCGCGGGCGCACCACCGTAGACCGGGAAACGCGCGCACAGCGCCTGCACGTCGTGTGCCACCCGGGCGATCACCTTGTCGTCCTGGGGTGCCTCCAGCACGTCGGCGATGAGGTGTGCGAGCTGCTCGGCCTCGATCTCGCTGAAGCCCCGCGTGGTCATCGCCGGCGAGCCGATGCGGATGCCGCTGGTGACGAAGGGTTTCTCCGGGTCGTTCGGGATCGCATTCTTGTTGACCGTCATGTGCGCCCGGCCGAGCACGGCCTCCGCTTCCTTCCCGGTGATCTTCTTGGCACGCAGATCCAGGAGGAACACGTGGCTCTCGGTGCGCCCGGACACGATCCGCAAGCCCCGCTCGGTCAGCACCTTCGCCATCACCACGGCGTTGTCGATCACCTGCTCCTGGTAACGGCGGAACGTGGGGCTCATGGCCTCCTTGAACGCCACGGCCTTGGCGGCGATCACGTGCATGAGCGGTCCACCCTGGATGCCGGGGAAGATGGCGGAATTGAGCGCCTTCTCGTGTTCCGGTCCGGACAGGATGATGCCGCCCCGCGGTCCGCGCAACGTCTTGTGCGTGGTGCTCGTGACGACGTGGGCCACGCCCACCGGATTGGGGTAGAGGCCGGCAGCGACCAGCCCGGCGTAGTGCGCCATGTCCACCATCAGGATCGCACCGACGCTGTCGGCGATCGCGCGGAAGCGCTTGAAGTTGATCCTCAGGGAATATGCGGAGGCACCGGCCACGATCATCTTCGGCTTGTGCTCGTGGGCGAGCCGCTCGACCTGGGCGTAGTCGATCACTTCGTCCGCATCCAGGCCGTAGGCGACAGCCTTGTACAGCTTGCCGGACAGGTTCACGGGGGAACCGTGGGTCAGGTGGCCGCCATGCGCCAGCGACATGCCGAGGATCGTGTCGCCCGGCTGCAGCATCGCCAGGTACACGGCCTGGTTGGCCTGGGAGCCGGAATGGGGCTGGACGTTGGCGTACTCCGCCTTGAACAGCGCCTTGCAGCGGTCGATGGCGAGCTGTTCCGCGATATCCACGTACTCGCAGCCGCCGTAGTAGCGCTTGCCCGGGTAGCCCTCGGCGTACTTGTTGGTGAGCACGGAGCCCTGGGCGGCCAGCACGCGCGGGCTCGCGTAATTCTCCGAGGCGATCAGCTCGATGTGATCTTCCTGGCGGCCGCGCTCGGCCTCCAGCGCTGACCACAGTTCCGGATCGAAGCTCTGGATGGTGTCGTCGGCGGTGAACATCGCGATATTCCTGTGGGGGCCAAGGGCGCGGATTCTAGCATTCACGCCGGTCCGGCCCCGCGCCGCCGGCACCCGTGGGGCCGCTCAGACGGGGTACGGCACCTGGTTCATCAGCGTCCAGTAGCAGCCGGCCCTTGCCACTTCGTCCACGAAGCGCTCGAACTCCACTGGCTTGACCAGGTAGCTGTTCACCCCCAGCTCGTAGGTCTTGACGATGTCGCTCTCTTCGGCGCTCGAGGTGAGCATCACCACGGGAATCGAGCGCAGCGTCTCGTCGGCCTTGATCCGGCGCAGCACCTCGATGCCGTCGACCTTCGGCATCTTCAGGTCCAGCAGCACCAGCCGGGGCAGGCTCCGGGGCCGGTCGGCGAACTTGCCCTGCCGGAGGAGATAGTCGAGCGCTTCGGCGCCGTCCTTCGCCCAGACCACGGCGTTGGTGACCTTGTTCTTCCGCAGCGCGCGCATGGTCATCTCGGCATCCGCCTCGCTGTCTTCCGCCAGCAGGATTTCCACCTCGCCCAACTCAGCCATGCTCCGTCTCCTCGATAGGCAGTGCGAAGTGGAAAACCGCCCCTTCGTCCGCCTTGCCTTCGGCCCAGACACGGCCGCCGTGGCGTTCCACGATGCGCCGGACGATCGCCAGCCCCACGCCCGTGCCGGGAAACTCGTCTGTGCGGTGCAACCGCTGGAATACGCCGAACAATTTGTCAGCATAGCGCATGTCGAAGCCCGCTCCGTTGTCCTTGATCCAGTAGACGAGCTTCCCGTCACGCACGTCGCTGCCGATCTCGACCACGGGTCGCTCCCGCTTCCCGCTGTACTTGAGCGCATTGCCCACCAGGTTCATCCAGACCTGGCGCAGCAGGGCCGGCTCTCCTCGCACCGGCGGCAGCGGGTCCACGCGGTACTCGGCCGGCGTCGGCCCGTCGCCCGGCCCGAGCTCCCGCACGACGCCCGCGACCATCGCATTCATGTCGACCACGGTCGTCTCGGACGCGCTGCGGCTGATCCGGGACAGCGCGAGAAGATCGTCGATCAGATGACCCATGCGCTGCGCGTTCTCCCGGACCACGCCCAGCAGACGCCGGCCTTCGTCATCCAGACGCTCGGCATGGTCCTCCGCCAGCATCAGGGCAAAGCCGTTGATGGCCCGCAGCGGTGCGCGCAGGTCGTGGGAGACGGAATAGCTGAAGGCTTCGAGCTCGCCATTGACCGCCTCGAGTTCCCGCGCCCGGCGCTCCAGGCTGTCGTTGAGGCGCCGGATCTCGCGTTGCGCCGTCTGCCGCTCGGTGATGTCCTCCGCAATCGCCAGCAGGTACAGAGGCATACCGAAACCGTCCGGGATCGCCAGCTTCTTCGTATGCAGCGTACGGATGCCCTCCGCGGCACTCGGGATGTCCTCGTTCTCGACGTCGAGCACGCCTTCCGCGGCCAGCGCCGTGCGATCCTGGGATCGAAAGCGCTCGGCCTGCTCGGTGGAGAAGAGTTCGTAGTCGTCCTTGCCCAGGAGTTGGGAGCGGGGACGCCCGAAAAGCGTCTCGGCAGCCCGGTTCATTCGAACGTAGCGCAGACTGTCGGCCGCCTTCACGAACAGCATGTGCGGAATGCTTTCGAACAGGGTGTCGAAAAAAGCGTTCGCCTCGCGCATGGCCACCTCGGAGCGGGTACGTCGCGCGACCTCACGCTGCAACGTCACGAAGGCGAAGACGAGCAGGACAAGACTCACCGCGGCGCCGCCGATCAGGACTCGTCTCGTGATTTCACCACCGCGTTGCGCGGCGCGCGTACGTCGATCCAGCAATGTCTGCTGGACTTCCAACATGGACCGGACCTGCGCGCGAATCCGGTCCATGGCTTTCTTGCCCTGGCCCGACGCGACCACGAGCCGCGCACCCTTGAGATCCCCCTTGCTCGCCAGCGCGATGCCGCGCTCGAGATACGTCAGTCGATCCGCAACATATCGGCGCAATGCGTCCACCCCGCTCGCCTGCACCGGATCGTCGGACACCAGATCCGCCAACTGTGTCACGGCCGCGTCGAGCGTTCGGATCGAGTCCCCATAAGGCTCCAGAAACGGCTCCGAACCGGTGATGATGTAACCGCGCTCACCGGTTTCCGCATCCACCATCAACGATTGAACTCGCTCGAGCGCCTGCATGACCTCGTGCGTGCGACCCACCCAGCGCGCCTCGGCGGCAAAATCGGCCAGCTTCACGATCGCGAATGCGGCCACCGTGAGGACGATCACGATCGCCACGACGAAACCGACCTTGGGCGTAAAGGGATTGCGGACCGTCGATCGGTGGGCAGCCCACAGGCCCTCCGGGGCAGAGTTCGCAGCGTTCGCCATGGCGTCCTCGCTCGACCCTGCCATCGGGTCCCTACTAGGTCGGTTGGGCCGCTATCGGCAGTGGGCGAGCGCCGATCCTCCGGGGGCGCGGTGCCGAGTTCATGAGCCCGCGCCGGGGCCCGTGCCTCGCCCGGGGACCTTCAACGGAAATCGCGCGACGACCTCGGTGCCTTCGCCTTCCTTCGAGTCGATCCGCACGTAGCCGCCGGCGAGCTGCGCCCTTTCCTGCAGACCGGCCAGCCCCATGCTGCTGCCGCGAAGCGCCTGGTCGTGGGCGGCAGCGACGTCGAACCCGCGACCGTTGTCCTGCACGATGACCACCAGCGTGTCCACGTTCACGCGCAGCAGGATCCGGATCCGCGTTGCCTTCGCGTGGCGCAATGCGTTGGTCAATGCCTCCTGCGCGATCCGGAAACAGGCGATCTCCACATCGGCGTGTGGTCGCACCAGCACCGGATCGGTTTCCAGCGTGATCTCCACGTTCGACGTCCGCGCCATGCGTTCCACGTGCCAGCGCAAGGCGGACCCGAGTCCGAAGTCGTCCAGTTGCGGCGGGCGCAGGCCCAGCGAGAGATTGCGTACCTGCCCGAGCGCAGTGTTGGCGATCTCGATGCACTCGTCCAGGCGGGCCGGGAACGAGGCCGGATCGTTCGTCTGCCGCAACGATTCCAGATGAATCTTGAGTGCGGTGAAGGCCTGGCCGATCTCGTCGTGGAGTTCCCGCGCGATGTCCGCGCGCTCCCGCTCCTGGGCCCGGATGAGCCGCTTCGAGAGCATCCGCTGGCGCTGGTGTGCCTGTGCCAGTTCCTCTTCCGCCCGCGCACGCGCGGCGCGTTCCTCGGTCTGCTCCAGCGCACGGCGGACCGCAGTACCGAGGCGGCTCAGATTGGTCTTGAGCACGTAGTCGATTGCGCCGCGGCGGAGCGACTCGATGGCGCGCTCTTCGCCGATGGTGCCGGACACGAAGATGAACGGCGTTCCGGGACTCACGCTCTGCACGAGGTCGAGGGCGGCGAGACCGCTGAACCCGGGCAACGAGAAGTCGGACAACACGATCTGGGGCGCGAACGCGCCCAGTCCGTCCGCCAGCCCCGTGTCGGTATCGACGCGCTTGATGACTGCATCGATCCCGTCGCGCCGGAGGGCGTGGGTGATCAACTCGGCATCGGTGTCGACGTCCTCGACCAGCAGCACGCGCAGCGCTTCAGGCAACAGCACCTCCCGCGACGCAGCACGAGAGGCTGCCCCAGTCCGATCCCGCGATCACTTCATGGTTACTACCGGCACACCGCGCAGAAGCCAGAACCAAGCCCTGCAGGCGCAGGCGCCGCCTTCGGCCGAAACCCTTGCGCATCGAGCAACCGCTCCGTGAGAACACCACCCCTGCCTGAAGTGTAAAGCATACCGGGCCCGGTGCCGCATACCGCCGAGGCTCCTCCGACCCGCACCGGTGGCGCTGCTAGTATCATGACGGTCAGTCGATGCGGGCGGCATTGCTGCGGCATCGCCACGAGAACAACTACAGATCGGGAAGGAGTTCCAATGCCTCGCAGCATTCTGTCGAAACTCGTCTGGCTGGGGATCGCCTTGATGGGCGCATCCGCCATCGGCGGCATCGCGATCCATCGCGGCGAACCCATCAACGCCCTGTGGTTCATCGCCGCCGCGGCAGGCACGTATCTCGTGGCCTACCGTTTCTACAGCGCGTGGATCTGCGCCAAGGTACTGGTGCTGGACGAGACGCGCGCGACGCCGGCGGAACGCTTCAACAACGGCCGCGACTTCGTGCCCACCAACAAGTGGGTCGCCTTCGGCCACCACTTCGCCGCCATCGCCGGCCCCGGCCCGCTGATCGGTCCGACGCTCGCTATGCAGTTCGGCTACCTGCCCGGCACGCTGTGGATCCTCGCCGGTGCTGTGCTCGGCGGCTGTGTGCAGGACATGATCATCATGTTTTGCTCCACGCGCCGCGACGGCCGTTCGCTCGGCCAGATGGCCCGTGACGAACTCGGTCCGGTCGGCGGCTGGGCGGCCCTCATCGGGTCGCTGATGATCATCGTCATCCTGATTGCCGTGCTCGGCTTGGTGATCGTGAAGGCGATGAAGCACAGCCCGTGGGCCACGGCGACGGTGCTGGGAACGATTCCGGTCGCGATGCTGATCGGCATCTACATGCGCGGCATCCGGCCCGGAAGAGTGCTGGAAGGCTCGATCATCGGCATCGTCCTGTTGCTCGTATGCGTCTGGGGCGGCGGAGCCATCAACGGCAGCGAGTCGCTCAAGGGCTACTTCGACTGGAACGACATGACCTGCGCGTGGTTCGTGATGATCTACGGCTTCGCCGCCGCCGCGCTGCCGGTGTGGCTGCTGCTCGCACCCCGCGACTACCTCTCCACGTTCCTCAAGCTGGGCGTCGTGTTCATGCTCGCCGCGGCGATCCTGATCCTGGCACCGGAAGTGAAGATGCCGCCGCTCACGCAGTTCATCGACGGCACCGGCCCGATCTTCAAGGGCAACCTGTTCCCGTTCGTGTTCATCACGATCGCGTGCGGTGCGATCTCCGGCTTCCACTCACTCGTGTCCTCCGGCACGACGCCGAAGCTGCTGGCGAACGAGAAGGAGATCCGCATGATCGGCTACGGCAGCATGGCGCTGGAGTCCTTCGTCGCCATCATGGCCGTCATCGCCGCCTGCGTCATGGATCCGGGCGTGTACTTCGCCATCAACAGCCCGCCCGGCGTGGTCGGCAAGGAGGCGGTGGACGCGGTCGCGAAGATCACCTCGTGGGGTTATCCGGTCACCGTGGAACAGATGAGCGCGCTCGCCACCGAGATGGGCGAGAAGACGCTGTTCGGCCGGGTCGGCGGCGCGCCCTCGCTCGCGGTCGGCATGGCCACCATCTTCAGCACCACCTTCGGCGGCAAGCTGCTCGACATGTGGTACCACTTCGCCATCATGTTCGAGGTGCTGTTCATCCTCACCACGCTCGATGCCGGGACACGCGTGGGCCGCTTCATGCTGCAGGACCTGTTGAAGCACGTCTCGAAACCCCTGGGCAACGTGTCGTCCTATCCAGCGACCGTGGTGGCGAGCGCGATCTTCGTGGCGGCCTGGGGCTACTTCCTGGTGCAGGGCGTGCAGGACCCGCTGGGCGGCGTGAACATCCTGTGGCCGCTGTTCGGCATCTCCAATCAGTTGCTCGCCGGCATCGCGCTGACGGTCGCCACCGGCATCCTCATCAAGATGGGCAAGGTGCGTTACGCATGGGTCACCGGGTTGCCGCTCACATGGCTCGCCATCGTGTGCACCACGGCAGCATGGCAGAAAGTCTTCAGTACGAATCCGGCCATCGGCTTCCTCGCCGGCGCGAACGACCTCGCGCAGAAGCTGGCCTCCGGCGCACTACCGGCCGACAAGGTAGCCTCGGCGCCTGCGCTCATCCTCGGCCAGCGCATCGATGCCGCGCTCGCGCTGCTGTTCGCGATCATTCTCTGGATCGTGATCGCCGACATGTTGCGCATGAGCCTTCGTTTCCTGAACGGCAAGCAGGTGCAGCCGCTGTCGGAATCGCCGCACACGCCGACCCAGCTCGCCTGGGCGCGCGACTGACAACGTGACCACCCCGCTCGGCCTCCCTGGCAACCTTCGCGACGATCTCCAGAAGCTCTGGGACTTCGTCCGCGAAGTGTCGGGGGACGACGCGTACGAGCGCTACCTGAAGCGCCATTCGCGGGTCCATCCGGACCTCGAACCCATGACCCGCCAGGAGTTCTTCACGGCCGAGCAGGACCGCAAGTGGGACGGAGTCACGCGCTGCTGCTGACCGCGCGTCAGATGGCTCCGGCCTCGCGCAGCAGGGCCGCGATGGCCTCGGCGACCTTGCGATACCCGGCGGCATTCGGGTGGATGGGGTCGGACTTCCACTCGTTGCTCGAGAGCACGTCTTCCAGCACCTCACCTTCCAGGGGAACCTGAAGGTCGTCGGCGAGGGTGCGATAGAAGCTCGCGGTACCGGGCAGCAGGCTCGGTTTCGGCACCCCGATCAGGACTACGGCGATCCCTCGGTCGCGCATCAGGCGCACCATCGCTCGCAGGTTCGCCTCGATCGTGGCCGGCTCGACCTTGCGCAGCAGGTCGTTGCCGCCGAGACACAACAGCACCAGGCGTGGCCGATGCTGGTCCAGCACTTGCGGCAGGCGGCGCAGGCCCTGCTCGGTGACCTCACCGGGCACGCCGGCGGCGACGACCTCACGGCCGATGAGCTTGCCCAGCACTGCCGGATAGCTCTCCGCGGAATCGGCACCGGTACCGAAGGTCAGACTGTCGCCGAAGGCGAGCACCACGTCGTCGGCGCCCAGCCTTGGGAGCGGTGGTGGCTTCGTCCCGCAGGCGACGTGCGCGACGACGGCCAGCAGCAGCGCGACGCGCCACTGCAAGGGGCTCACTCGCCCGCGACGGTCATGCGCCCGATCAGGATGGAGCCGCACTGGCGCGAACCGCGCGCGATGACATCCGTGCCCACGGCGACGATGTCCTTGAAGATGTCCTTCAGGTTGCCCGCGACGGTGATCTCCTGCACCGGATGGGCGATCGCGCCGTTCTCCACCCAGAACCCGGCCGCACCGCGCGAATAGTCGCCGGTCACCATGTTGATGCCATGACCCAGCAGGTCGGTCACCAGCAGACCGGTGCCGAGCTTGCGCAGCAACGCCTCGAAATCCTCGCCCGTGGAGTCGAGCACCAGGTTGTGGCTGCCGCCAGCATTGCCGGTGGATTTCATCTTGAGCTTGCGCGCCGAATAGCTGCCGAGGAAGTAACCCTCGAGCACGCCGGCCGTCACCACGTTGCGGTCGTGCGTGGCCACGCCTTCGTCGTCGAACGGGCTGCTGGCGAGGCCGCGCGGCACATGCGCGAGATCCCGGATCGCCACGTGCGGCGCGAACACCGGCTCGCCCAGCATGTCGAGCAGGAACGACGACTTCCGATACAGGCTGCCGCCGCTGACCGCACCGGCGAAATGTCCGAGCAGCGAAGCAGCGATCGGCGCCTCGAACAGCACCGGCACCTGCGTGGTCGCGATCTTGCGGCTGCCGAGCCGCGCGACGCAGCGCCTGCCGGCCTTGTCACCCACCGCACGTGCATCGTCCAGGGCACCTGGCAAGCGCGAGACGGTGTACCAGTCGTCGCGCTGCATGTCCTCGCCCTTGCCCGCGATCACCGAGCACGAAATGCTGTGACGCGACCCCGGAAAGCCAGCATTGAAGCCGAGCGAATTCGCGTAGACGAACTGCGATTCCTGCGTGTGCACCGAAGCACCTTCGGAATTGGAGATGCGCGGATCCACCGCCAAGGCGGCCGCCTCGCAGTCTCGGGCGATGTCGATCGCGCGTTCGACGGAGACATCCCATGGGTGATACAGATCGAGGTCGGGCACGTCGCGCGCGAGAAGATCCTCGTCGGCGAGTCCGGCGCATTCGTCGGCGGCCGTGTAGCGTGCAATCGAAAGCGCCGCGCGCACCGTATCCTCGAGCGCCTTCGGCGACAGGTCCGAACTGGAGGCATGGCCGCGTTGCTGTCCGACGTAGACGGTCACGCCCACGCCCTTGTCGCGGTTGTACTCGATGGTCTCCACCTCGCCGTGGCGCACGGTGACGGCCTGGCCGAAGCCTTCGCTCAAGTCGACTTCGGCGCTCGTGGCGCCCTGGGCAGCGGCGTGCTTGAGCACGTCGGCGGCGATGGATTGCAGTGCAGGAAGAACGTGGGTGAAGCGGTTGGCGTCGGACACGGTACGGCGAGCGGCCTCATCGGCAGCGGCGGGAAGAATCGATCGGCTATCATACCGCCTGCCATGAACGAAACCTTGCGCGACGACGACTTCGACGACCGACCGAGCAAGTCCCAACTGAAGCGAGACATGCTCGCGCTGCAGGCGCTCGGGGAAGCCCTGGTCGCATTGTCTGACGATCAGATCGCGGGACTGGAACTGCCCGACGACCTGCGAGATGCCGTGCGCGCGACCAAGCGCATCAGCGTGAGCAAGCACGGGGCGATCCGGCGCCAGCTCCAGTACGTGGGCCGCATCATGCGCGAAGTGGATCCGGCGCCGATCCGCGCCCAGCTCGATGCGCTCGAAGGGCACTCGAAGACGCACACCGCCTGGCTCCATCGTCTCGAACGCTGGCGCGAGCGGCTGCTGGCCCACGAGGAAACGCTCACCGAACTGCTCGCGGCTCACCCCGGCGCCGATATCCCCAGGATTCGTGCACTCATTCGCAATGCCCAACGGGAGCAGTCGCTGGGCAAACCGCCGAAGTCCTTCCGCGAGCTGTTCCAGGTATTGCGCGAACTGATTCCCGAGAACCCGCCACCGGCTTCGACGGAACCCGCGAACATTTCATGAGCGACCAGGATCCCGTCACCATCGGCCTCGTATCCGTCAGCGATCGCGCCTCCAAGGGCGTCTATCGCGACGAGGGGTTGCCCGCCTTGCGCGAGTGGCTCGAGCGCGCGCTGCTCAATCCGGTGCGCTTCGAGGAGCGACTCATTCCCGACGAGCAGGCGGAGATCGAAGCGACGCTCAAGGGCCTCGTCGACGAGGCGGGATGCCATCTGGTGCTCACCACGGGTGGCACGGGCCCCGCGCCGCGAGACGTCACGCCGGAGGCGACGCTCGCCATCGGCGAGAAACTGATGCCGGGCTTCGGCGAGCAGATGCGACAGATCAGCCTGAAGTTCGTGCCGACCGCCATCCTGTCGCGGCAGGTCGCCGTGATCCGCAAGGGCGCGCTCGTGATCAACCTGCCCGGCCAACCAAAGTCGATACGCGAAACCCTCGAAGGATTGAAGAGCAGCGAGGGCGACCAACTCGTGCCGGGCATCTTCGCCGCGGTGCCCTACTGCATCGACCTGATCGGCGGGCCTTATCTCGAAACCCGCCCGGAAGCCTGCAAGGCGTTCCGGCCGAAGTCGGCGATCCGGGGGGCGAAGAGCTAGTTCGGCAACATCTGCCCCCTCCCCATCCCTCCCCCGACACAGTCGAGGGAGGGGGTCTACCACCCCTTCCCCCGCGCGAAGCGTGGGCGAAGGCCGGGATGGGGGCCAGCATCAAGGCATGTAGTTGATGACCTTCTCCGCCTGCTTGATCAGCGTCTCGGCGTCCGACACCTCGAACTTGCCGGGGCCTTCGACGTTGAGGCTCTTCACCACGCCATCGACGACGATGGCGGAGAAGCGCTGCACGCGTACGCCGAGCCCGCGCGCATTCAGGTCCAGCTCCAGTCCCAGTGCCTTCGCATAGGCGCCGGAGCCGTCGCCCAGCATCCGCACCTTGCCCTTGGCGCCCTGCTCCCGGCCCCACGCGCCCATCACGAAGGCATCGTTGACCGACAGGCACCAGATCTCGTCGAAGCCCTTGGAACGCAGCATCCCGGCGTGCTGGACATAGCCCGGCAGATGCTTCGCCGAGCAAGTCGGCGTGAATGCACCGGGCAGGCCGAAGATCGCGATCTTCTTGCCCGCCGCGATCTTGTCCACCTCGAAACTGTTCGGCCCGACGCTGCAACCCGGTGTCTCCTCCTCGATGAATTCCCACACCGTGCCCGCGGGCAAACGGTCTCCCACCTTGATGGTCATCTCCACTTCCTCCTGTTGGTCGAACGGCCGATCGATTCTACGCCGCCGATCCGGGCGATACGTCCGTCGCCCCGCTGCCTGGCCTCCGGCCGACATGCGAGCGCAGGGCGCGAGCGAAGCCGACCTTGCGGCCGCCGCGAACGTGATGGAATCGAGCCCTGAAACGTCGCGTTACCGACGATTGAGGAGCGACTTCGTTTCCGCGTCTCGCTGGATGATCGCGGGGTCCTTGCCCAGTTGCTCCCGCAGGATGCTGAGCACGCGGGTGAACGTGGGGCCGAACGTATCCGGCTGGTCGCCGATCATGACCGAGACCTGATGCGCGCGCAGCGCGATACCGCGGAGTCGGAACACCTCCCACAGGAGGGCGCGGACTTCCGGCGACGGATTGCGCTCCCATAGCGCACGCATCTGCGCATCGGTGAGCGGTTCGCGGTACTCAGGCATGCGTTTACTGTACTACTGGATGAATGAACAGTCCAGATGGGCAGCGACAACCCGATACCCGGCAAGAAACAGCCCGAACGGCTTGCGGCCGTCCGGGCTGTGGTGACCGCGATGGGATCGCGGAACTTCAGGTCGCGGCTACAGGCAGCAGGCGAGCATCTCCAGGCAGCACGCCGAACCGTCGCAGCAGTTTCCCGCGGCGAGAACGAGTGCCGACACGGACATCATGCCGATCGCGACTGAGAGCTGAACAAGCTTCGATTTCATGAATGGGTTCCTTGCAGACGTTGATGGGAATGAGATCGAGGGAACGCCATCTACTCGGGCGGCCGCCAGATCTCGTAGCTGGGAGACGGGATCGGGGTCGCGTCCGCGCTCAAGTGAGCATCGAGGCCGGCAACGCGCCATGGCGCCGCTGCCGGATCGGACGCCACGGTTGCTGCCGGGCACACCTGGCAGTTCATGCTCACGCACTGAGCGAGACCGTGGCAGTCCGCACCGCAGCAGTCCTTTGGCGTCGCAGAAGTGGCGACGCCCACCTGGAACAGCAGGAGGCACGCGACCACAAGACCGAGGAACGAGCGCATGAATGGCATGGTACTCCAGACCGAACGACGTGCAAGAGACCTCAATTCCGTTTTGAAACAGCGCCCTGCCGCGTTGGAAGATACAACGCGGCACAGGACACTCCGCCGCCTATAATCCACGGCTCGGCGGTGTTATCCAGCCGTTCCCCCGATTCGGGCGCCGGGCCGCCCCAAGCCCGAATCGCACTTCTCCTCCGGCTCGAGTGCACGTGCATCGCCGGAGGCGATGCGTACACTCGAGACGAACCCCAAATGAATAAAGCCTTCACCAAGGAATCCGACCAGGAAGACGACGAGGAGATCGAAGAGCCTTCGCCTCTGCCCGCGGGCACCAAGAACTACATGACGCCCGTCGGCCACAAGCGCCTCAAGGACGAGGCGCTGCAACTGCTGGACAAGGAACGCCCCGAACTCACCAAGGTGATCGCGTGGGCCGCATCGAACGGCGATCGCTCCGAGAACGCCGACTACATCTACGGCAAGCGGCGCCTGCGTCAGATCGACAGCCGCATCCGGTTCCTCACCAAGCGCCTCGACAACGCGGAGGTGATCGATCCCGCCACGCGCGAACCCACCGATCAGGTCTTCTTCGGTGCCACCGTCACGGTGGCCGACGAGAAAGGCGACGAGCGCACCTATTCCATCGTCGGCATCGACGAGGCGGACGTCTCCCGTGGCCGCATCAGCTGGATCTCCCCGCTCGCGCGGCAACTCATGAGAACCCGTGAAGGCGATCGCGTGGTCGTGCACACGCCGGGCGGCGACGAGACGCTCGACATCCTGTCGGTGGAGTACAAGGCCATCGACTGACTGCCATCGACCCACAGCGGTAGTCCACAATGGTCTGCGATCGAGCGTCTCATTTCTGCTTGAGCTCATGTGGCCACGTGCGCCCCGGCTGTGGGGCAGGCGCCCGGGCCCGTGGCGCACTGGGATAAAACCACAGCGCTCGTGCCATAGTTCGTGTTCGACAAGCACCGAAACTGGTGGCCGAGTGCATCTTTGCCCTTGTGCTTGTCGAGCCCGCTGCCACAGGCAGGACGCCCATAGCTTTGTCGCGTTCGCCGAAAAGCCACACGCTCATCCCCTCGCCTTTGCGCTACATCACCGTCGGCAGAGACGCGGCACGGTTCCCAAGCGCTTGCGCACTGCAGGGAGCGAGGCGATGACCCGCAGACACGGTGACTTGAGGCTGCGGACCCGTCAGCTCAATGACGATGCGTTTCACCTCACATCGATGTCGACCATGCGCATGCATAACGTTGGCGCTGGCTCACGTGCGCGGTGGCTCGAGCAGCTTGTTCCGGACCGCGCCCAAGATCTCGTCGCGCAGCTGTGCCGCCCTGGCGCCGCAGTGAACGGCCCCGTGCGCGACATGTAGTCGTTCCACGTACACGTCGTCCTGTCGTTGAGCTTGGCGCTCGTTCTGCATGGCTCGGGGCGGCTCGACCAGGTCTCCGCCCTGGTCGAGGCCTGCCGCCTGCGGCCGATCCTGATGACTTCGTTCGCCTTCATCCTCGGCGTGCTGCTGCCCGGGCCACGGAGTGGTGTGACGACCGAGGTCACCGCGGAGAGGAAGCCCCGTGGCAGCGGAGCTTCCTTACTACTCTTGGCCCACCTACTGCTTGGGAATGAAATCGCCTTTGACGTGCTGGTGGATGAACAGGATGCAGTCCTCCGGGCCGGCGCAGCCATCTGAATGCATCGCCATAGCGGGCTGGAAGACGTAGGAGCCCGGCGGCAGATTTCGTTGCTCAACTCCATCGAACAGGTGCTGCCAGCTACCGGCCAGATTGATGCCATGATAGTCGCCAGCATGGGCGTGTATTGGAAAGGAGAAACCCGCCGGTATCTTCAGCAGCATCGCATACTCGCCCTTGCTGCGGTCGCCCCAAAGGACCACCGCCTTCACCGGATGACCAGGCGCCACTTCCTGCCACTGCAACTCGTCCGCGGCCGTCATCTTTCCGTCGGCTGCATTCGATGCCTGCCCGCCGAACCCGACTGCGGCGACGAGGGACAGTCCAACCAACCATCGCTTGTTCGACATCATTTCCTCCTCCTGCTGGGTGTACGCCGGCCAGGGAGTTGGCCGGGTAGAACTGCAAGCCGGTTCTGTCGTGCGGGCTCGCCTCCTGCCGCGGGCGGAACGCTCAACCGGCCGCGGCCTTCGCTGCGGTCACCGTAGGGGGTGCGCGCAGTATGCGCGCGGCCACAATGGCCGCCAGCGCGACGATTCCTGCGCTGCCGAGCAGCGCGATGCCGAGCGCACCGCTCAGCTCGGAGCTGGTCTCGGAGATCGCCGAAGCAGCCCCGGCACACTCCGGCGGCACGGCGGTGATGATCATCTCGTTGCCGATGGTGAACAGTGGCCATCAGGGGATCCAGGGCGCGGCACTCGGCGTCAGCAAATTGGTCGACGGCAAGCTGACGCTGAGCGACGTCCGGCGCTACAGCGCCGAAGCGGTCAATCCGCCAGCCGGGGCGAAGAGCGAAGACTGGATCAAGACGGGCCTGCCTCGCCACTGAGGCGCGGGCGCCAGGGGCTGGACGCTGATCTTCGCGGCCGTGCCGGAGAGCCTGCCCTGCAGCGTCAGCGCATCGTCGCATACCGCTGCGAGCAGCGCCGCCTGCGGGCTGCCCGTATCGGCAGCGGCGAAGGTGGGCACCTCGGTGCGCAGCGGCGGCCCGCTTGCACCATGGCCAAGCGCGCCTGCGTGCAGGATCGATTCCGCGATCGTGTAAGTCCGCTCGCCGCAGTTGAAGACGTAGCGCACCGAGCGCGAGCGGTAGGGGCGCCAGTTGGGGTCGGTGTGGTTTACCGCGGTGAAGCTTTCCAGAACCCACGCCGATGCCGCGATCTCGTTGCGTTTGACGCTCGTGCCGTCGGCGAAAGTGAGCTGTGCGCTGTCCATCGCGACGAGGTTCCATTCCTGCGCAGTCGCGCCGAGCGACAGCGCGGCGGCGGCGATCGCGCCAAGGAAGGTCAGTTTCGTTTTCATGATCATCTCCTGAGTTGCTTCTATTCTGGAACGATTAGTCTGTCAACGGCAAAAAAATCAGTGATCCAGGGCAGCCAGCGCCACGTTCACGACGTCGTCGAGCACCTTGCGGTCGCGCGTCGCCTTCGCCGTCACCGACAGCCCGTTAATGGTGTTGATCAGGAAGCGGGCGAGCTGCAGCGGTGAGTGTTGGGACACGATCTCTCCGGACTGCTGCGCGCGCAGCAGCAGGCCGGACAGCGTTCCTTCCATGTGCCGCACGTTCGCCGAGCACACCTGCGTCACCGCCGGATCCTGGCCCGCCATCTCCGCCACCGTCTTGACCAGGAAGCAGCCCTTCCAGCCACCGTTCATCAGCGCCGTTACGCTGTTGTCGAGGAACTCCCGCAGGATGTCGAGCGCGGGGCGATCCGACTCGAGCAGCCGGCGCAGCGGCCCGGCCCGAATCTCGCGATAGCGCTCGAGCGCGGAGAGGAACAGTTGATCCTTGCCCCCGTAGGTGTCGTAAAGGCTCTGCCGGTTGACGCCGAGACGGTCGACCAGGGTCTGGATGCTGGTGGCGTGGAACCCGTGCTCCCAGAACACCTCCATGGCCTCGTCGAGCACGGCATGCCGGTCGAACTGTTTGGTGCGTACCATGCCCGGCAGTAGATCATATATGGAACGATCGGTCAAGATCTTTTTCGCAGCCTGTTCGGAGTAAATGATCTGTCCGGTGTAGTAGTTCCATCATCATGCGAGGCTGAATATCGCTGTCTACGGATTCCTGGTCACTGAGCGTCTTGCCGCCGACAAACCCGTCGGCGCCAAAAAAACTTCGTCATTCGCCAAATGCCTGCCCTTCCCGCAGATTGCATCCCTCGCGGGATCCCGGCGCGCACAACGCCACGTGTCGCACTCGATCGCGACTCTGCGCTACGAGCTGAGCTTTCAGCTGATCGCCAGACTCGAACGATGTCGACGTCGCGACCAATGAAACTCAACAAAACTCTTGTGACACAGCAAGATTGGCGTCAGGAGGGGGGCGGATCGGCTCAGATCCGGGGGCCCTTGCGAACCCGGTATTCAGCCCCCAGACTGGGTGCTATGAAGACATTTGGCGCCAGATCTCGTGGACTGCGTCGCGAGCGCATGACCGCGTCGCCGCGGTGGAACGGCGAGGGCTTCCACAACGTCCATCCGATTCTTCCGTCGCTGCGCGATCCTGCGGCAACGCCCCCGACCGCCAGAGAGTTTCTGCGCACACGCGGCCCTCGATACCCCGATGCGCCGCTCATGACCATCGATCCGCGCGGGGCCTGGCTGCGCACCCCTGCGAGCGGTCTGCGTATCACCTGGCTCGGCCATTCGACGGTGCTGATCGAGATCGACGGCGTGCGCCTGCTGACCGATCCGGTCTGGGGTGAGCGCGCGTCGCCGTTCCGGCTGATCGGGCCGAAGCGCTTTCAGCCCGTTCCCGTGCGCCTGCGGGACCTGCCGGAGGTCGACGCGGTGCTCATCTCCCACGACCACTACGACCACCTGGACTACCCCACCATCCACACGCTGGCCCGGCACAGCGCCGTGCCGATGGTTACGTCGCTGGGTGTCGGGGCGCACCTGGAAGCTTGGGGCGTAGCGCCCGGACGCATCACCGAACTCGATTGGTGGGAGTCGCATCGCCTGCCCGGCACGGAAGTGGTGGTCACGGCGGCACCGTCTCAGCACTTTTCCGGGCGGGGATTCGGCGACCGCAATGCAACGCTGTGGTCCTCGTTCGCCATCCGCTCGCCACGCCACGCTGTCTTCTTCAGCGGCGACACTGGCCTGACCCCTGAGTACGCGGCGATCCGCGAGCGGCTCGGCCCCTTCGATGTCGTGATGCTCGAAATCGGCGCGTGGCATGCGGCCTGGGGTCACATCCACCTGGGACCCACCAATGCGGTCCAGGCTCACGCGTGGTTGGGCGGTGGCGCCCTTCTGCCCATCCACTGGGGCACCTTCAGCCTGGCCATGCACGCCTGGGACGAACCAGCCGAGACCTTGCTGTCGCTGGCGGCAAGCCGCGATCTGCCGCTGTTGCTGCCACAACCAGGCGAGGCCGTCGAGCCGAGCAGGGCGGCAGCGCCGCAGGCCTGGTGGCGTAGGCAGGGCGCGAAGCCTGCGGTCACGGCGGAGGTGCCGCAGCCGCTACCGAACGAAGCCGTGCAGCGTCTGCGCGATCTGCCTTGGCCGCTGGACTGAGCACCGCGTAACCGGCTTACTCCCGTGGCCTGCTGAATGGGACCGGACCGGGGCAGCAACCCGCGACAGTCCGGGTGGGCCCGCTGGTTCGGGAGCGGGTGGCGCCCGATAGCGACGACTATGTCGCGGCAGCCGATTGCGGCCGTGCCGTGATTGTCGCGCAAGCTCGCCGACGAGTGAGCCGCCTCTGCTAGTCTCCGGCGAGCGCGCCCGCCGGAAGGCGCACGCTCGGCCCCGCGATGCCCACGCCGCCGCGATAGCGCACGTCCGAGAAATGCACGAGCGTCGTGCCGCCCGGCTCGACCCTGACGTCGATCGCCGGGAACCGCGACCAGAGCAGGAAGCTCCGCGCATCCGGCACGCGCGCGGCAGCTGCGAAAACCGCGCCACTCGGCCGCGGGATTCGCTCGTCCGCGAGCTGCAACCGCGGTTCCCTGAGCCAGTTGAAGCGTCCCGTGTAGTACTCATCGCGCGTCATGACGACCACGGCGCCGCCGAACGGATCGCCGGGCGACGGCGCGACCATGACGGCTTCCGGCACGATGCCGCGCGCCACAACCGCGCCTCGGACCTCTGCGCGCGCCGCGGCGCTCGACGCCACCATGACGATGATGTAACCGGTCGTGACGGCGAGCGCGCCCTGCGCCGCGCGCTCGAGCGCGACGGGCGAAGCGGCGCGCAGCGCCCATCGCAATGCGAGCAAGGCCGCGATGCCGGCAACCCACAGTGCACGCATCAGCGGCGGCACGAGCTCGGCATTGCTGACGACGATCCAGGTCGCGACGAGCGCGAACACGGTCCAGCACACGAGCGCGAGGCGGCTCCTCGAGAAGGTCAGGAACGCCGCGCCGCCGAGGATCAGCCACACCCACGGATCGACGATGAACAGCGCGTCGCCGTAGAACCACCGGCCGTCGAACGGCATGAGCCAGCGCAAGCCGTAGTTGTTGAGCCAGTCGAGCGCGGGATGCGTGACGACGGCCAGACCCGACACCGCGAGCAGCGGCCCCGCGCGCGCCGGAGTCGCCGTCGGATCGCGCCGCCGTCGAACGCCGCGATCCCACAGAAGCAGCAGGCCCGCGAGCACGAACGGCCACAGCGCAACCGCGAGCACGCCGTGCGTCCAGCCCCTGCGGAACGCGATCGCTTCGTAGCTGCCCGCGAAGTACGCGAAGACGTCGACGTCGGGCGCGTTCGCGCCGAGCACCAGAGCGGCCGCCGCGAGCGGAGTGGCCCGGCGCAACCCGGCCGCCGCCAGCGCGGCACCGGCAAACGTGTGCGCAACCGGATCCATCGAGTCGCCGGCGAGACTTAGGTCAGCGCTTGCGTGCGAGATTGAACGCCGCAGGGGCTCCGGCGCACGCGGCTCTTTCCTGCGCTTCCCACTCGCGGCGCTCGCGTAACTCGTCCATGTCCCGCCAGAGGCTCATTCGAACACTCCTATGCGCTTCTCGATCCGGTCTCGCAAGCGCGCGCGGCAGCGAAACAGGTGGCTCTTGATGGTGCCGGCCCCAAGTATAGGCCGGATAAACGCCCTATCGCTTCGTCCCGAAGGCTCCTGTGCAGGTCGGGCGTGCCCTTTCCGTGGGCGAGAGCGGTGTTCAGACAATTGCGCGCCTCTCCCTGAATTCTCCGAGCAACCGAAGCAGCATTTCCTCCGAATCCACCGCCTCGCAAAAGCCGAAGCGCCGCGCCTTGCCGGTGTCGGAGACAATGTCCCAGGTGGAACCGAACACGAAATCGGCGAAGCCCCAGCCCCCGATGTCCTCGAAGCGATGCGGTTGCAACCGATGCGCTTCGACGATCCGGCTCCATGCGTCGGCCTTGTCGACGAGTTCGGCCTTGAGGCTGAAGTGCCGCTGCGGACCTGGCTCGACACCGAAGAATTGCGCGAGCCGCGGCCACAGATTTTCCCAACGGATCAGATCGCCGTTGGTCACGTTGAAGGCCTGATTGGCACAACGCGGTTCGGTCGCCATCCAGACCATCGCCTTGGCGAGTAGCGTCGAATCGGTGAGCTGATACAGCGCATGGAAATTCGCGGCCGGCCCGGGATGAGAAAACGGCAGACCCAGTTCGCGGCACAGCGTCCCGTAAACCGCCAGGGCGAGCGCCAGATTCATCGGGCTCCCGACGCTGAAACCGCACACGGCATGCGGCCGTACGACTGACCACGTCCACGCCTTGCCGCGCTGCCGGGCTTCGAGCCAGTCCTGCTGGTCGAAGTAGAAGTTGGCACCGGCATGCCTCGCATGCTCTTCCTTGGCTGGCGTGCGGAACGGCCCGAGATGGCTGCCGTACCACTTCGTGCCCTCCACCAGATTCACATGCGCAAGTGCTGGTGAGGCCGCTTCGATGCTCTCGACCAGATTGACCAGCATGGCAGTGTTGCGCGCCACGTGACGAGCGGGGTCTGCATCCTGCAGGAACGCGCTGTAGAACACGTGCGTGACGTCGTCTCGCGCCGCGAGCTTTGCGCGACAATCCGCCGGATCGAGCAGGTCGACCGCAAGGTGCTCATAGCGGCCGGCGATATCGGGTCGACGCCGCGAGACGGCGATGATCTCGCAATCGCCACGCTCGACAAGATGCTGCAGCAGGTACCGGCCGACCACGCCGGTCGCGCCGGTGACGATCGCCTTCATCGCGGATCAGGGCGAAAGTCGCTCGATCTTCCAGGCGCCTTTGCCATGGGGCACGTACTGCAACCGGTCGTGCAACCGGCTCGGGCGGCCCTGCCAGAACTCGAAGCGATCCGGCACCAGCCGGTACCCACCCCAGTGCGGCGGCCGCGGCGGATCGTCGCCCATCTCCCGCGCGATCTGTGCGACCTTTTCCTCCAGGAATCGTCGATCCGGCAACACCGCGCTCTGCGTCGACGCCCACGCACCATGGCGGCTGCCGAGCGGGCGCTCGCGGAAATACGCATCCGATTCGGTTGCGTCGACCTTCTCGACGATGCCTTCGATGCGCACCTGCCGCTCCAGCTCGACCCAATGGAACAACAACGCGGCGCGTGGGTTCTCGGCAAGTTCCCGTCCCTTGCGGCTCGCGTAGTTGGTGTAGAAGACGAAGCCGCGCGCGTCGAATGCCTTGATCAGCAGGATGCGCACACTGGGCCGGCCAGTACGATCGACCGTGGCCACCGACATCGCGTTGGGCTCGGGCAGTTCGGCCTTCAGCGCTTCGTCGAACCAGCGGCGGAACTGTTCGACCGGGTCTGCAGCCGCGTCGGTTTCGTCGAACCGTTCGCGAACGTATTCCTTGCGGAGATGGGCGATGGACATCGTTTCGTGTACGGCGTGAGGGGCAAGGCAGAAAGTCTAGACCGGAAAACCCGGCGCGCGCGCCGCGAGTCCGTCGAACGCATTCAGCAGTCGTTCGCGCCATGCATGGACCGGATCGTCCTGCGCCAGCAGGTGGAAGGGCGAAGAACAGCGCGACCACTGGAACGCACCGAACACGGTGTAGTCGGCGTAATTCGGCGTCACGCCGCCGATATAGGACTGTACGCCCAGCATTGCACGGAGCGGTTCGAGCGCTTCACGGAATCGCACCACCGTCGCGTCGCGATCGGCGACGATCTGCTCCAGGGTGAGGCCGAAGCGCTTCTCGCGCGAGGCGCGGAAATACCTCCGGCCCTCATCGTCCAGCACATCCATGATGTCCCGCAGGATCATCCGCGACAGCATCGGATGCAGCGTGCGTTCCGTCCAGAACTTGATGAACAGGCCCTCGGTGCGCGCGGCATCGCTGTCGAACAGCGGTGGTCGGTCGGCGTAGGTGGCGTCGAGATAACCCTGGATCGTCCACGAATCGACCACGACCCGCCCGCCGTCGAGCAGCACCGGGACCGTCTGCGAACCATGCGCAGCGATGCGATCCTTCTCCGTGAAGCGCCAAGGGATCGTCTCCCACTCGAGGCCCTTGTGCGCGAGCGCCAGGCAGGTGCGCCAGCAGTACGGCGAAAACCGTCGCGTAGCATCGGCACCGACGAGTTCGAAGAGGCGAATCCCCATGACCGCGTCACTTCACGGTCGACGCATCCTGCCCGAACAGGACCTTCTTGGCCTCGTCATCCACGGTCGGCTTGACGTTCACGCGCTTGGCGACCTCGTACGCACGCTCCACGGCCGGCCGCCCCTTGATCGCGTGGAACCAGCGCTTCAGGTGGGGGAAGTCGTCGAGGTTCTGCCCTTGCCGCTCGTAGGGCACGACCCACGGATAGCTCGCCATGTCCGCGATCGAGTACTCGCCCGCGATGAACTCCCGGTCGGCCAGGCGCTTGTTGAGCACGCCGTACAGTCGCGAGGTTTCCTTCACGTAGCGCTCGATCGCGTAGGGCAGCTTCTCGGGCGCATAGATGGAGAAGTGATGATTCTGTCCGGCCATCGGACCGAGCCCGCCCATCTGCCACATCAGCCACTGCATCACCTCGACCCAGCCACGGGTCTCGCGGGGCATGAAGCGGCCGGTCTTGGCAGCGAGGTAGACCAGGATCGCGCCGGACTCGAAGACGGAGACGGGTTCCTTGCCGTCGCCGGGATCGGTATCGACGATCGCCGGGATGCGGTTATTGGGCGAGATCTTGAGGAAAGCGGCGTCGAACTGCTCGCCGCGACCGATGTTGATCGGCTTGAGCACGTACGGCAGTCCGGTCTCTTCGAGAAAGATGGTGACCTTGTGGCCGTTCGGCGTGGTCCAGTAGTAGAGATCGATCATGGGAAGCACTGGGAGTCGCAGGAACTCGCAGTATAAGGAGTGTCGGCGCCATGCTTCACCCTTCCAGCGATTGCAGGTAAGGTTCGCGCTCCATAGAACTCTCTGAAACGAAAAGACATGTCACGGCATTTCGACCTTCTGTGCATCGGTGGCGGCAGCGGCGGCGTAGCCACGGCGAACCGCGCCGGCAGCTACGGCGCGAAGGTCGGGCTGATCGAGATGGGCCGGCTGGGCGGCACGTGCGTCAACGTCGGTTGCGTGCCCAAGAAGATCATGTGGACCGCCGCGCAATTCGCGGACGGCTTCGAAGACGCCGCCGGCTACGGGTTCTCGGTGCCCTCCCATTCGTTCGACTGGTCGAAACTGAAGGGCGCGCGCGATGCCTACGTCCGAAACCTGAACGATTCCTACGCCAAGTACCTGGGCTCGAACCACGTGGAGATCGTGCGGGGCCGGGCGAAGTTCACGGGGCCGAAAACCGTGGAGGTCGACGGCGAGAAGATCACCGCCGAGCACATCGTCATCGCGACCGGTGGACACCCGGTACTGCCGGCGATCCCCGGTGCCGATCTGGGGATCACGTCGGACGGTTACTTCGAACTCGAATCGCAACCGAGACGCATGGCCGTCGTAGGCGGCGGCTACGTGGCGGTGGAGATGGGTGGGTTGATGCATGCCCTCGGGTCGGAAGTGACGTTGTTCCTGCGTCGCGATCATCTCCTCCACCACTTCGACTCGATGGTGCGCAACGCACTGATGGACCAGATGCGATCCGATGGCGTCACGATGGTGACGCGCTTCACGGCCACCGCAGTGGAACGCGACGGTCGCGGACTCTGGCTGGTGGCGGGCGATGCCCGTCATGGCCCGTTCGATTGCGTGCTGTGGGCCGTGGGGCGCAAGCCGAATACCGATGCGCTCAACCTCCCCGCAGCCGGCGTTCTGACCGGCGACAACGGCATCATTCCCGTGAACGCGTATCAGGAGACGAACGTCGGCGGCATCTACGCCATCGGCGATCTCATCGGTCATCACGAGCTGACGCCGGTGGCGATCGCGGCGGGGCGACGCCTCTCCGACCGCCTGTTCGGCGGTCAGCCCGGCCGCAAGCTCGACTACGAGAACATTCCGACGGTGATCTTCAGTCATCCGCCGATCGGCACCGTAGGCATGACCGAAGCCGCGGCCTTCGCGGCATTCGGCGAAACGGCGAAGGTGTACGAGACCAGATTCACGCCGATGGTCCACGGCCTGTCGGGTCGCGCGCAGAAGATGCACATGAAGCTGGTGGTGGCCGGCGCGGACGAGCGGGTGGTCGGCTGCCATGCGATCGGCCCCGGTGCCGACGAGATGCTGCAGGGCTTCGCGGTCGCGGTCCGCATGGGCGCCACCAAGCGCAACTTCGACGACACCGTCGCCATTCATCCGACGGCCGCGGAGGAGATGGTGACGATGAAGACGTCGCGGCCGGCGAAGGCCGCGGGTTGATCGAACTTCGAAATGCCTGACGAGTTGAACGCAAAGCCCTCATCCCAACTTTTCCTCGCGATCGCAAGCGCTGCGTTTCCCCCATCCCCCGCCTTCCCCCGACTGCGTCGGGGGAAGGGGCACACGTCCCCTCCCCCAGCTTGGCTGGGGGAGGGTCAGGGTGGGGGCAACGAGCGCAAGCAGGACACGGAGGGGAACCCCGACCCCCGAACCTCGGTAGAGTAGAAGCGCAACGACAACAAGACCAGGAGGAGACCATGACGACGATCGCGACGCAGCCGTTGGCGGATACGGCCCCGAAGCCGCACTTCGATCCGTACCAGCTCGACCCGAGCGACATCCTGGAGCCACCCCAGACGATGGGGGAAATCCTGCGCAAGATCGGCCCCGGCGTGGTGCTCGCCGCGTCGATCGTGGGCTCCGGCGAATTGATCGCCACCACGGCCCTGGGTGCCAAGGTGGGCTACACGATGCTGTGGCTCGTGATCATCAGCTGTCTGATCAAGTCGGTGGTGCAGGCTTTCCTCGGCCGCTACGTGATCGCACGCGCGGAGACGGGGCTCGACGCCGTCAACCACGTGCCCGGCCCTCGCGGCAAACGCATCAACTGGGTCGTCTGCGCCTGGGCGGTGATGGTGTTCCTGACGCTGTTCCAGATCGCGGCCATGTTCATCGGCGTGTCGCAGGTGATGTTCCAGATCACCTCGCTGCCGGTGTGGGGCTGGGTGCTGGCCTTCTGGGTCCTCACGCTGACCCTTTTGCTCGGCGGCGGCTACGCGCGCATGGAAAAGCTCGCGATGGTCAAGGTCGGCCTCTTCACGCTGATCACGCTGCTGGCCGCGGTGCTGCTCATGGCGTCGCCGAGTTTCCACGTGGCCGATCTTGCAGGGGGGTTTACATTCCAGACACCCGCGGAAGGCCTCGGCATCGCGATAGCCGTGTTCGGCATCACGGGCGTGGGCGCGACCGAGCTGTACATCTACACCTACTGGTGCGTCGAGAAAGGCTATGCCCGCTACACCGGTCCCTACGAGAGCGGCGAGGCATGGCGGCGGCGCGCGCGCGGCTGGGCCCACGTGATGAACGTCGACGTCGTGTTCTCCATGGTCATCTACACCGTGGCCACCATCGCCTTCTACCTGCTCGGCGCCGGCATCCTCCATGCGATGGGCCAGGTGCCGAAGGGCACGGACATGATCCCCGTGCTCTCCAACATCTACACGCAGACCCTCGGCGGCTGGGCGAAGTATCTCTTCTACGTGGGCGCCATCATCATCCTGTGGGGTACGATCGTGGCTGCCACCGCAGGCCACTCGCGCATGTGCGCCGACCTCGTGCGCATCCTCGGCGGCTTCGAGCACGACGACCTGCGAGCCCGCACGCGCTATCGCGACATCTTCGTCGTCGTGCTCACGGCCATTCCGGTGGCGATGTTCTGGGTCTTCGGCCAGGCGCCGGTGCAGATGGTCACGTGGGGCGGCATGGCCCAGGCCGCGATGCTGCCCATCATCTCCGGCGCGACGCTGTACCTCTACTACAAGCACATGCGCAAGACACTCCACGCCAAGCCCTGGATGGTGGCGCTGCTGTGGGCTGCCTTCCTGTTCATCGTCGCCTTCGTCATCCCGTCGCTCTACACGGAACTCCTGAAATTCTTCGCCTGAGGAAACACCCATGACCATCGAACGCAAACACGTCGGCCCGCGCCTGTCCCAACTCGTCATCCACAACGACACTGCCTACCTCGCCGGCATCGTCGCCGCCGAACCGGTGTCCGCCGATCCGGCGGAACAGACCCGCGACATCCTCCGCCAGATCGACGGCCTGCTCGCCGAAGCCGGCACCGACAAGACGAAACTGCTGTCCGCCACCATCTGGCTCGCCGACATCTCGTACTACGACGCGATGAACTCCGTCTGGGACCCATGGGTGCCGAAGGGAGCCACCCCCGCCCGCGCGTGCGTCGAAGCGAAGCTCGCCCAGCCGAAGTTCAAGGTGGAGATACGGGTGGTCGCGGCCCGATGATTGGTCGGTCAGGCGTGAGGGGTGTACACCAGTACGTCCGTACCTCATCCCTTGCTCCGCGCGCCTGACGCCTGACACCTCACCCCTCACGCATCACGGCTTAAGATGAACCTCCTGTCCGAAACCGCCGTCTTCCTGGCGGCGGCGGTCGTCATGGTGCCGATCTTTAAGCGCCTGAAGCTCGGCGCCGTACTGGGATTTCTCTCGGCCGGACTGATCATCGGCCCCTGGGGGCTGCGCTTCATCACCGAAGTGGAGAGCATCCTCGGTTTCGCGGAGCTGGGCGTCGTGCTGCTGCTCTTCCTGATCGGGCTCGAGCTGCAGCCGTCACGACTCCGGGCACTGCGCAAACCTGTCTTCGGCCTCGGCGGTCTGCAGGTCGCGGGCACTACCGTTGTCCTCGGAGCGATCGCGCTCGCCTTCGGGTTGACGTGGCAGGCAGCGCTCATCGTCGGGGTCGCGCTGTCGATGAACTCCACCGCGTTCGTGCTGCAATTGCTCGCGGAGCGCAAGCAACTCGCCACGCGCCACGGCCGCAACGCGTTCTCGATCGCGCTGTTCCAGGACATGGCGGTGATCCCGATGCTGGCGATCATCCCACTGCTGGTGGCCACGGAAGGTGCGCATGCGGAGAACCCCTGGCTCGGAGCGCTCAAAGCCGTGGCCGTCATTGCGCTGGTGATCTTCGGCGGGCGTCACCTGTTGCGGCCGGTGCTGAAGGCCATCGCCGAAAGCGGCATCCAGGAGATCTTCACCGGCGGCGCGCTGCTGGTGGTGCTCGGCGTGGCGCTGCTGATGGAATCCGTCGGCCTGTCGATGACCCTCGGCGCCTTCCTGGCGGGCGTGTTGCTCGCCGATTCCGAATATCGTCACGAGATCGAAGCGAGCATCGAACCGTTCAAGGGGCTGCTGCTCGGCCTGTTCTTCATCGCGGTGGGCATGTCCGCCAACCTCGGCCTGTTCGTCTCCCACCCGCTGCAGGTGATCGGCGCGGCGGTCGCACTGATGCTCGTCAAAGCCGCGATCCTCTTTCCCATCGGACGCCTCTCGGGCGACGGCAGCGACGGGTCACGCAGTCTCGCCGTGCTGCTGTGCCATGCGGGCGAGTTCGCGTTCGTGCTGCTCAACCTGGCGCTCTTCTCCAGGGCCATGACGTCGGAGACCGTCGATTTCCTGATCGTGGTCGTGACGTTGTCCATGGCGCTCACCCCGGCGCTGTTCCTGTTCAACGAGAACGTGCTTACGCCACGGCTCAAGGGCAAGACCGCGCCGAAGTTCGACGCCATTCCGGATAGCGAGGAACCCCGCGTCGTCATCGCGGGCTTCGGACGCGTGGGGCAGATCGTCGGTCGCGTCCTCAATGCGCGCAGAATCCCCTTCACCGCGCTCGACATCAGCGCCGACCACGTGGACTCCGTGCGCCGCTTCGGCCGCAGGGCGTATTTCGGCGATGCGGCGAAGCTCGACCTGCTGCGCGCTGCGAAAGTGGACAGCGCGGAGATCTTCGTCCTCGCGATCGACGACGTCGAGGCATCCACCCGCTCCGCCGAACTGGTGCGCAAGCATTTTCCGCACGTGACCGTGATCGCCCGCGCCCGCAACCGCTTCCATGCGCACAATCTCATGGAGCTGGGGGTGAAGCTGATCACCCGCGAAACCTTCCTCTCGTCGCTCGCGATGGCGCAGGAAACCCTGGAGGCAGCAGGATTCGACGAAGTGGACGCGCGCGACACGGTGGCCCGCTTCCGGCGCCACGACGAGGAAATGCTGGAGCGGCAGTTCGCCGTGCGTCTGGACGAAGACAAGCTCATCCAGAGCTCCAAGGAGGCGATCGCCGAGCTGGAGAGCCTGTTCGACCAGGATCGGGACTCTCCCGGCGAACCACGACCGATGTCCGCCACGGACCTGGCGAGAAGCTGGAAGTAGAATCGGACGCGTCAGGCCTTTGACTCCCGAGGCCGCTCGCTGTTGAATGGCTCCCATGGCCCTTGCACCCATTCCGACGATCCCGCCGACAGTCCGCGCCACGGACTTCATCTCGGCCTTCGTGTCGCCGGCGATTCCGCAATCGTCAGCCGATACGTTCAACCGGATCGTCGAGACGGCACGGGCGACGAACGGTCCGCTGCCCACCCAGGGCCTGCAGAACGTCGTCAGCCAGCCGGACCTCGTTTCGCTGCTGGACCGCTCGCTGTTTCGCGACCTGATCTCGAACTTCGAAGGCGTCACCGGCGTCACTGCGTTGCCGCAGAACGAATCGTCCTTGTTCTCGGCGCTCGGCATCGACGGCCTCCTGGGTCGCACCGGCCTGCCCTCCTCGCTGAGCGGCCTCGACAATCGGCAGGCTGCCACCCTGGCAGCCTCGTTGTCCAACTTCTTCAACACCATCCAGGCGCTCGGCGGCGGCGATGCGGGCGGCCCTGGCATCGGGTCGCTGCTCGACATTTCGGCGTAGCGGGCGGCATCCACGCCGGCCCTTGCACCAACTAGGGGTGAGGTGCGAATTCGGCGCACTGCAGCGATGCGGGGCGCGCCGCGACCTTGCGCGCTCCCGATTCGGCCGGCTGAGAACGGGCGATCGGGACACTCTGCGCAAGTTGCTGCAACGCATCGGCTTTTGTGAAAGCATCCCGATGCGCGCCGGGAACGTTGCCCGGATTTTCAGGCACGGCTCCCGTCGGGGCAGGAATCTTGCGTTACGACGCCCCGCGCGCGCCGGACCTGCGTGCGAATCAGCACCCGACCAACCTGATGAATCGAGAGGGGACCCCGACCATGAGAACACCATCCGCACGACCTCCCGTCGTGCTGCGCAAGCTTGCCATCGCAGGCGCGATCGCTCTGTCCGCGGCATTGCCGTCCATCGGCATGGCGCAGTCGCACACGGCGGTCACCGACCAGATGCTGCTCGATGCCGCCAAGGAACCGAACAACTGGCTCATGGCGGGCCGCGACTATGCGGGTACCCGCTTCAGCCCGCTCGCCACGGTCACGACGAAGAACGTGAAGAAGCTGGTACCCGTGTATTCGTTCTCGCTCGGCACGCTCGATGCGCAGAACACCACGCCGCTGGTGGTGGACGGCGTGATGTACGTGACCGCCTCGCACGGCAAGATCTACGCGGTGAACGCCAAGTCCGGCAAGGAACTGTGGCAGTACTCGCATCCGCTGCCCGACAACATCGGCAAGATGATGTGCTGCGACGTGGGCAATCGCGGCGCCGCGGTCTACGGCGACAAGGTGTTCTATGCCACGCCCGACTCGCACGTCATCGCGCTCAATCGCGAGACCGGCCAGGTGGTCTGGGACGTCACGATCGGCGACTGGACCAAGGCGCAGACCATGACCGTCGCGCCGCTGGTGGTGAAGGGCAAGGTCATCGTCGGGATGTCGGGGGCGGAGTATCCGACCCGCCTGTGGATCGATGCACTGGATTCGAACACCGGCGCCCAGGTCTGGCGCCGCTACACGATCCCCGAGCCGGGCGAACCGGGCGGCGATACGTGGGGCACCCAGGATCCGGAGGCGTCCAAGTACGGCGGCGGCTCCACCTGGATCACCGGTTCCTACGATGCCGAACTCGACACGCTCTACTGGAGCACCGGCAATCCGAACCCCGACTGGGACGGCATGGGCCGCATCGGCGACAACCTGTACACGAACTCGACCCTGGCGCTGAATCCGGACGACGGCTCGATCAAGTTCCACTACCAGTACACGCCGTGGGACGTGTGGGATTTTGACGGCGTCAACGAAACCATCCTCGCGGAAGTCGGCGGCAAGAAGGTCTGGCTGCACGGCGATCGCAACGGCTTCCTCTACAACATCGACCGCACCAACGGCAAGTTCGTCTGGGCCAAGGAGATCTCCAAGGTGAACTGGGCCACCGGCTTCACGCCGGAGGGCCGGCCGATCGTGGACAAGACCAAGGTGCCCACCTACGACAACAAGGCGATGAACGTCTGCCCGGCGTCGGAAGGCGGCAAGTGGTGGAACCCGATGAGCTACAGCCCGAAGAATTCGATCGTGGTGATCCCCAGCCGGGAGATCTGCGCCGACATCCTCGCGGGCAAGTCGGAGCGAGTCGAAGGCAAGTACAACCTCGGCATCGCCGAGGCCGACTGGGTCAAGGGGCATGGCCAGTTGGTCGGCTTCGACGTGACCACGGGGCAGAAGAAATGGCAGATCACCGCGCCCTCGCCCTTCACCAGCGGTGTGCTGACCACGGCCGGCGGCCTCGCCTTCGCCGGTACGCCGGAGGGTGAGTTCAAGGCCTTCGACATCAAGTCCGGCGAAGAACTGTGGTCGTACCAGACCGGCTCCGGCATCGTCGGCAGCCCGGTGAGTTTCGCCATCGACGGCAAGCAGTACATCGCGGTACCCTCGGGCTGGGGCGGCTGGACCGGCTGGGCCACCTGGGGCGGCAAGGGCGGTGCGCCGCACCTCAAGAACATGCGCAAGGGCGGCACGGTGTTCGTCTTCGCGTTGTTCGATCGCTAGAGCGTTCTCCTGCATGAAGCGGGCGAGTCCGTTCGCGGCTCGCCCGTGTCCCTTTACGGAATTCTCCCCATGCTCCGAATCACCGTCGCCCTCGCGCTGGCGACCTTCGCTTCCGGCGGAAGCGCGCAGGGCCTCACGAATCCATTGACGCCCGAACCGGCCATCGTGGCCGAGGGCAAGAAGCTCTATCACCGCACCGGCTGCATCGCCTGTCACGGCAACAATGCCCGTGGCGCCGTGGGCCCCGACCTCACCGACGACGAGTGGCTGCGCAAGCCCAGCGACGAGATGGTGTTCAACACCATCAAGAATGGCCGCCAGGGCACCGCCATGTCCGGCTTCGCCGGCGATCTGACGGACGACCAGATCTGGACGATCATCACCTGGCTTCGGGACGAGAACCGGAAGCGGAAGGAAGCGCCGAAGTAATTCTGGGTGGGGGGTGTGATCGCGTTGCGGCCACCGGCCCCACCCTGGCCCCCACCCCGACCCTCCCCCATCTGCGACGGGGGAGGGAGTGCAATGCCACGCGGCGTCGCAGTAGGCCCCTTCCCCCGACTGCGTCGGGGGAAGGCGGGGGATGGGGGCAGCACTGCGCCCGACCGCGTCGAGGGAAGGCAGTGGCCTTGGTTGCCCCATCGGGGGCCCAGCGATACAGTGAGTGGCGGTGACAAGGTCTGTCAGTCGCTCGGTCGCTGCACCAGAACAACCACAGTCCTGTGCGAGGAGAACGAAAATGAACAACGCGCAAACGAGCTGGCTTGTTGCTTTGATGCTTGGCGTGACGCTCACGGCACTTGCGCCTGAGGCCGTGTCGCAGAATCGCGCAAAAGTGGGCGACCTGGTCGAGATCGTCACCGGCCTCGGCCCGACCTTGGCGGAGATCGTCGAGGGGCCCGACGCTTCGGGCTTCGTCGTGATCTCGCTGCCGACCGGGAAAAAGGTTCCGGTCAATACACAGAAGCTGCGCCTGGTGCAGAGTGCAGGCGTACCGAATGCACCGATCGCCGTCGGCGAGCCGGTGAAATGGGTCGACGGCGGTGTCGCGGAGAAGGGCAGCGTCGTCAAGGTCAACGGCAACTGGTGCCAGGTCAAGACGGCAAGCGCCACTACGATCGGTTGGATCGAATGCAAGGCGTTGCGCACTGCGGCCCAGGCCGCGGCACCCGCCAAGCCCACGCCCGCCGCTGCGGGCAAGGGTGTTCCCGTCAAGCTCCAAGGAAACTGGGAGAACGCCGATGGGACGGTCAAGCTGGAGGCTCAGGCGGCCAACAAGTGCTTCATCTCCTTTGGTCCGGTTACCGGCGCTTGCACCTACAAACAGACGGCGAATGGCGCAACGGTCATGTTCGAAGGGGAAGAGTTGGTGCTCAACGGCAATGACGACGGATCGTTGAGCAGTGCCGACCCGAATGCCATGATGCCGATTCGGCTGAAGAGAAAGTAATCCGGCTCTGGGGCGAGAACCGGAAGCGGAAGGAAACGCCGAAGTAATTCTGGGTGTGGGGTGTGATCGCGTTTCGGCCCTTGGGCCCCACTCTGGCCCCCACCCCGACCCTCCCCCATCTGCGACGGGGGAGGGAGCGCAATCCCAGGCGGCGTCGCAGTAAGCCCCTTCCCCCGACTGCGTCGGGGGAAGGCGGGGGATGGGGGCAGCACTGCACCCGACTGCGTCGGGGGAAGGGGCGGATGGGCGCATGCTTTTCCGCGACCGTTTGACACCAGTCATGCCGGCTGAGTACTCTCCACTCCGTATCAGGTGCCTTCGAACCGAACCGGTTCGAAGGTGAAACGGGAAGTCCGATGCGCAGCGCGTTCCTCATCCGGGCGCGAAGCAATTTCGGCGCTGCCCCCGCAACGGTAAGCGAGTGAAGGCGTTCCATCCGGCCACTGTGCGACTGACGCACGGGAAGGCGGAACGCCCGGTGTGCACCACCCGGTGCGCATCACCCGCGAGCCCGGAGACCGGCCTGATGCACAGTTGACCGGCAGTCGCGGTGGGCGGCTTCGAGGTCGAGAATCGGCTGCTTTCTCGCTTCGTCCTGCTTCGAGCGTCCGGTTCCTGCCTCCAGCTTCCCTTCGTTCGCTTCCGGTTTAGTCCAAACCACGAGGGCGCGGGGTCGCGCCCGACGAAGACCGGAGGCACCATGTTTCTCGCAAGATTCTCCCTTGCGGCTGCCGCATTCGCATTGGCCGCTGCCGCCCACGCCGGACCCTACGCACCCGCCGCCGGACAACCGGGTTCCACCGCCGTCAGCCAGAGCAGTTCCAGCATCACCGGCTGGGCCACGGGCTTTCTCGACTACCTGCCGGGACCGAACGTCGATGCGAGTTTCCAGACACCAGCGAAGGCGCTCGGTGCCGCCACCGGCGTTTCCACCGACACGGTCGTGCTCGGCGATTCCGGCCGCATCACGCTGAGTTTCGCCGGCTTCATCACCAACGGCCCCGGTGCCGACTTCGCCGTGTTCGAGAACAGCTTCAGCGACACCTTCCTCGAACTCGCCTGGGTGGAAGTCTCCTCCAACGGCTCGAACTTCTTCCGCTTCCCGAATTTCTCGCTCACCGCGAGCGCGGTCGGCTCCTTCAGCAGCATCGATCCGACCAATCTCGACGGCATCGCCGGCAAGTACCGCGGCGGCTTCGGTACGCCGTTCGATCTCGACATCCTCGCCACCGTCCCGGGACTCGACGTGAACGCCGTGCGTTACGTGCGCATCGTCGACATCGTGGGCGACGGATCCGCCAAGGACAGTCTGAACCGGTCGATCTACGATCCGCACCCGACCAGCATCAGCGGCGGGTTCGATCTCGATGCCGTGGGCGTGATCCATGCTGCGCCCGTGCCGGAGCCCTCCACCGTCGTGCTGATGCTCGCAGGACTCGCCATGTTCGGTCTGATCGCGCGGCGTCGCACCCGTCGTGGGACGATGGTGGCCGCAACGTTCGCCGCGCTGGGAACCGCCGGTCTTGCATCTCAGGCAACCGCTGCAATCAGCACCTTCGACGACCTGCCGCTCGCCGCCGAGAGCCAATACTTCCCTGCCGCGACGACCACGTTCACGAGCGGTCTCGCACGCTTCGAACACAGCTATTCCGACTTCGGCATTCCCGGTTGCTGCTGGAACGGCTGGACCTATTCGAACACGACTGACACGACCACCGCGGGCTTCACCAATCAATACAGCGCGTATGCCGGTAGCGGCGCTGGAGGCTCAGCCAACTACGGCGTGGCTTTTCTCGGCGAGCCGACCGTGCGTTTCGATGCACCCTCGGCGGTGTCGGGTGCCTATTTCACCAACACCACTTACGCGGCACTCTCGATGCTGAACGGCGATGGCTTCTCGAAGAAGTTCGGTGGTGCCACCGGCAACGATGCCGACTTCCTCAAGCTGACCGTGACCGGATGGAATGCCGCGAACCAGTCCACCGGTAGCGTGGACTTCTATCTCGCAGACTATCGCTTCGCCGACAACTCTTCCGACTATGTCGTGCGCGACTGGGCGTTCGTGAATCTGGAAACGCTGGGCGCGGTATCGAAACTGACCTTCGGCCTCACGTCGACGGACAACGGACCCTTCGGCATCAACACGCCGGCCTACTTCGCCATGGATAACCTGGCGGTGACTGCCGTTCCCGAGCCCTCGGCGCTGCTGTTGCTCGCGGGCGGCCTCGCTCTCCTGACCGTTGCGCGCAAGCGATGCGGCCCGGCGCGCAAGCGCTGATCGCCGCAGCCGCCACCGCGCTCAGTACCGTATCGACGCCCGCGAGGGCGGATTCCCGTGACGACGACGTGCTCGAAGCACGGCAGGTCGTCGTCACCGCTCCCAGCGTGGATGGAACCGTGCGCACCACGCCGCACGGCGTTTCCGTCATCACGGCGGCGGAGATCGAACGGAGCACGGCGACCTCGGTCGGCGACCTGCTCGCCCGCGAAGCGAACCTGAATCTCCGCAGTTTCTCCGGTTCGGACAAGCGCGCCACCATCGACCTGCGCGGCATGGGCGACACGGCCGGCAGCAACGTGCTGGTACTGGTGGACGGCGAGCGGCTCAACGAGAACGATCTCTCGGGCGCCGACCTGTCGGTGGTACCACTGTCGCGGATCGAACGCATCGAGATCATCCGCGGCGGCGGCGCGGTCCGCTACGGCAACGGCGCCGTGGGCGGGGTCATCAACATCATCACGCGGCGGGCGCAACCCGGCGCGGGGACCGTCGACATCCTGGCGCGCGGCGGCTCCTACCAGACCGGCGACGTGCGCCTGAACGCCGGGGCTTCTGCCGGTGCGTGGGCAGGCAACGTCAACGTGAGTGCGTACGACACGAACGGGTACCGGCAGAACAGCTTCGTCACCGCCAAGGATGTCTCGGCGGAATTGCGCTGGCTGCCCGAACGGGATACCGGCCTCGTGGATTCCTACCTGCGCGCGTCGTACCACGAGGACACCTCCGGCCTGCCGGGCCCGGTGAGTGCACAGGCGTTCAACGGCTCGGAAGCGCAGCGACGCGCATCCAATGCCCCCTACGACGAAAGCAGCACCGTCGACCAGCGCGTCACCGCCGGTAGCACCGTCGATTTCGGGCGCGCCGGAAGACTGGTGGTGCAGGCCACCTACCGCGATCGGGAGAATCCTTTCGTCATCGGCTTCAATCCGGCCATCCCGCCCGACGCGCAACGCTCGCTGATCGAATCGAAGCGCGGAGATCTGAGCGTGCGCTATTCCGTCGCGGTCGATGCTTTCGGCCTGCCGCAGAAGTTCGAAGCGGGAATCGATGGGCAACGAGCCGACTACGGACGCAGCGAGAACGGCGAGAATATCGTCGGCAGTTCCACGCGCCGCGTCGGGCGGTTGGCGTCCTTCGGCGCCTGGGCCGGCACGACACTGTCGCTGTCCCAGACCCTCGCGCTCAATGCCGGCGTACGCGGCGACTGGTCGGACACGCGCGAGCAGAGCCAGAACTACGCGAGCGGCGACTGCCAGACCGTAACCACCATCGTGCAGGTGGACGTGGATCCCGGTCCCGGCGTCATCCTCGTCCCTGTCCCCGTGCTCCAGCAGGTCAGATGCACCGACGCCTATCGCACGATCAGCAGCCGGGACTCGAGCGCGCGAAATCGTGGCGTCGAGGTCGGCCTCACGTGGCAACCCACGACACGCGTGACGGCCTTCGGCAGCTACACGCGCAACTTCCGCAATCCCAACGTCGACGAACTGCTGCTCGCTTCCGCGGACCTGCGGGCGCAGACGGGTCATACCCTCGAAGCAGGCGTGCGGCTCGGGCTCGGCGATTCCCTGGAGGCCTCGGCCACGGTGTTCCAGATGACCATCGACGACGAGATCTTCTACGGGCGCGACCCGAGCACCGGCCTCATCGTGAACCGCAATTCCGATCTGCCCACGCGCCGCACTGGCACCGAACTCGAGTTGCGCTGGCGGGCTCATCCGACGCTGACCTTGCGCGGGAGCCTGGGCTACGTTATCGCGCGCTTCGAAGGGCCCGAGACCTACGTGCCGCTCGTACCGCGCACCACCGCCAGCACCGAACTGTTGTGGTCTCCGCGGGAATGGCTACGTGGCAGCTTCTCCGCGCGCTACGTCGGAAGCCGCTACGACGGCAACGATCCGAACAACAATCTCTACCCGGTGCTACCGTCCTACGTCGTCTGCGACCTCGCGGTGCGGGTGCCCCGCGGCCGCTGGCTCTGGTCGGCGGTGGTCGCCAATCTCTTCGACGAGGTGTATTCGACGATCGGCTACAGCGCGACCTACTACCCGATGCCTGGACGAAGCTTCTATCTCGAGGCGCGCTACCGGTTCTGACGGAAGTCAGCGCAGGGACGCGGCCTGCCGCTCGAACCAGCGTCGAGTCCATTCCGGATCGAGAGTACCGGTGTGAGCCACGCGGTCGTGCTTGCGATCGAAGAAATAGACTTTGGGCGTTTCCCCTCGCCACGCCGGGTCCACCGCGTATCGAATCCGCTCGGAGAAGTCGTCGGCGAAGGCGCGATGGCCGGCGCCGCCCGGATCGTACCGATCGAGGATGGCCACGATGTCAGCCGATTGCTCGAGCGATTCCGTCGCCACGTGAACGATGGGAATCCCGGGATACGCGCGGCGATACGTTCGCCACTGCGCCATCTCGACGAGGCACGGAGCGCAGTTCACCGACCAGAACACGAGCACGAAGGGCCGCCCGGAATACGCCTGGAGCAACGCCGCCGGACTCGCGGCGTCGAAGGGGCTCAAGCGCTGCTCGGCTCGCGCCATGGGCAGCGCGGCACCGAGCACCGACAGGAGTATCGCCATCCATGCGAGATGTCGGCACATGATTTCGCTCACGGCACCGGATACAGCGACGGGCCCTCGCCCCGGGTATTCCAGAACACCTGGAAGCCATCACCGACGCGGAGCAACTGCGGCTGACTCGATGCCTCCGCAGTGCCGGCGAGATCGCGCTCCGACCAGGTGAGCCCGCCGTCGTCGGATGTGGTGGCCCGCAGGCGCGAACGCGTCCCGTCGAATTCCTTCCACGCGACAACCACTCGACGTCCGGCTGCGATGACGTCCGGATGTTCCGCAAGACCAGCACCCAGCTTGCGCTGGCCCTCCACTTTGCCATCGATCAGCCGCCCATAGAAAGCGCTGGCGTCGGCGGAAGACTGGGCGAACCACACCGCGTGCTGCATACCCGCGCCATCCGCAACGAGCGACGGACCGTGATGCGGGCACGCGTCGATGTGCCAGTCGTCGAAGGTCGCGCGCTGCGGTTCCGTCGCCGTGCCGTCCGGTCGAAGCGTCGCGAGCGCATGGTCGCGGATGTTCGGCTCGAACACGTGGCGCCACAGCGCATCGACACCGCCGTCTTCACGAGGCAGCAATGCGATGCGGCAGCACTCGCAGCTGTGATCGGCCACCTTGAAGTCGCCGCGAAAGCTCGCGCCCTGGTCATCGGACACGGCGAAGTACACGGCGGCACCGCGATACTCGGACAAGCCCTCCGCCTTTGCGCGCACCGCGTCACGCCGGTCGATCCACGCCACGAAGATCTGACCTCGACGCGAGACCGTGATGGCATCGAAGCGATGGGTGATCTGCTGGCTGTCGCGATGCACCGTCATCGGTGCGTTGAAGCTCCTGCCACCATCGATGGAGCGAGAGAACCGGATCTCCCCGGTATAGGGTTTGCCGAGCGGATGTGTCCAGGTGACATAGATCTCGCCCGACGGGCCCGTCGCCACCTTGGGCCGGGAGTCGCCGTCGGCTTCGATGCGTTCGCCGGGATCGGTCAATGCAACAGGCGCCGACCACACCTGGCCAGGACCAGCGGACCGACGGATGACGAGGCGGCCACCATCCACGTGAACCGCCCAGATCGCGCCGGCAACATCGACCGCCGCGGAAGACCCGAGAGCGGCTCGGGTCATGGATCCGGATTGCGGCGCACCACCGGCGGCATGATCTCCATGTGCCTTCGCACCCGAGGAATCCTGCGCCCACGCGCCGCCGGCCAGTAACGCCGGGACCGCAGCGATGAATCGACGGCGCCCTACCATCGCGCCTCGATCCCCGCATAGTAAGCGCGCGGCAAACCGGGCGAGAACACCGGCGTGTTCGAGGACACCGACGCACTGTCGGCGTAACGTTCATCGAGCAGGTTCATGATCCGGGCGAACAGCGATACCGACGTGTTGAGCGCGAGGTTCGCGCGCAGGTTGATGAGATCGTAGCCCGAGTACTTGCCGAAGGTGGGGGAGTTGGACGCCTCGAGCCAGTACGAACCGATTCGGACCCACTCCAATTGCATCAGGATCTTCTCGGTCGGGGTCCACGACAGTCTCGTATTGCCGATGAATCGCGGCGCCGCTTCGATCTCCTTGCCGCTGAAGTCCGCGGTCGAAGTGACGAAGTTCACGTACCGGTGGATCGCGTAGGACGCGGCAGCATCCACGCGCCAGTGCCCACCTAGCGGGATGCCCAGGCCGACCTCGATCCCGCGGCTCTCGGTCTTGCCGGCATTCACGTTGGTGGTGACGTTGGTGGCGAGATCGCGCTGGCTCACCAGGTCGTCGTACTTGATCAGGTCGTACAGCGCCACGTTGTACGACACCGCGCGAACCTGTCCGCGCATTCCCACTTCGAACTGGCTCGCCTGGATCGGCTTCAGGCCGAGCGTCACGTTGGCCCGGTCGATCGACCGGAGTGCGGTCGTGTCGTTGCCCGCGCGAAACAACTGCCCTTCCGAGGGCACGCGAAAGCCGTGATTCCACGATGTGTAGACACTGGTCTGCGGATCGATCATGAAGGTCGCGCCGAACTTCGGACTGAGCTGGCTGAAGTCGATGGACGCATCGGGAATCTGGCCATAGAACCGGGCCGCCCCGTTCACGTTGGCCTGCACGGCCCCCGCGCCCAGGTGGTTGGTCATGTCGTAGCCAAGGGAATCGTAGCGCACGCCGACGTTGATCCGCAGGCGCTCCATCGGCGAGAACTCGGTGTGCACATAGGGCGAGACGCTCTTGAAGGTCACGTCGTAGTCGTAGATCCGCGTGCCGATCGTGTAGCTGTTGTAGGACGTGTTGGCGCCGGTGCCGGTGCGCGAGACGAGCAGATTGTCTTCCGTCCTCGAGCCGGGACTGTAGTCCAGATCCACGCCCACGATGATGCGCCCGCGCAGGACCTCGGGGAAATCCTGCCGCCATTTCGCCATCAGTCCATAGGACAGGTTCCCGGTGTTTTCGATGCGCGGATCGGAGCTCAGGTTGAAGGACCCGTTCAGCTCCATGCTGTTGTCGCGCAGGTACGCGGTGAGCGACAGCAGTCCGTCGTCGATCTCCTTCTCGAACGCCGTCGAAAGCCGCAGCGCGTTCACCTTGCGGAAGGCGATGGAGAAGTTGTTCTTCGTCGGGTTGTAGAGATAGTCGTTGAGGGTGAGCGGCGAATTGGCGCCGGTCTCCTGGTCGATGTTGGCGTAGGCCAGCATCGTCTTGAAGCTGGTCCTCGCGCCGGCTTCGTAGTCCCAGCGCAGGTTGGCGCTCTGACGGTCGTAGGCGGTCTTGTCGCGCCAGCCATCGGTGTGGGTCAGGTTCAGATCAGCCCGCAAGCCGCCGTAGCCGGTCATGCCGGTGCTGGCACTGCCCATGAAACGACCCCAACCGAAACTGCCCGCCTCCGCCGACACGCCGATGTCCGGCTCGGCGCCGGGCGGCCGGGTCAGCACGTTGATGATCCCGCCGATGGCGTCGGACCCGTACAGCGCGGTGCCCGGACCGCGCGTGACTTCGATGCCGCCCGCCATGGGAATGTTGATCTCGTAGAGCGCGTTGTGATTGAACATCCCGGTCGCACGGATCGGAATGCCGTCTTCGAGAAACAGGTAGAGCGGGCTCGTGGTGAACGGCTGCCGGATCGCGGTCGTGTGCCCTTCGCCGTTGGTCACCGCTATGGCCACGCCGGGAATCTGCCCGAGGATCTGCTGCGGATGCATCGGTCCCGTCCGGCGGATGGTCTCGGCCTTGATGATGCCCACGGAGGCCGGTGTCTCGGCGAGCGGCACCTGCTCCCGGGTCCCGGTGACGGTGACCTCGGGCGTGCGCTGGACGGTTTCATCCTGCGCCAGAACATCGTGAATGGCGCCTGCGAGTGTCGCGGCAGTGAAGGCGGCAGTAACAACAGTCTTCATGGCATCCGTCGGGCGGTCCGCGCCGTGGCGCGCGGATGAGGGCCCGGAGTCTAGAAGCCAGTTGCAATCAAGGGAATGCGACTTGTTGCCGCACCCCTCGCCCGCCGCAAGTGCGGACGCGGATCGACTTCCTCCGCCTCAGGACAGCTTCGCGAACCGCGAGCCCATCTCGAACACGTCGTCGGCGCAGACGTCGATGCAGCGGCCGCAGTTGGTGCAGTCACCGCTCAGCACCACGGGCGAGGCGCCGGGGTCCTTCGGCTTCAATGCCGGCGAGATGACGTGTGGTTCGGGACACACGCGGAAGCAGTCGCCGCAGTCGGTGCACGCGGAGCGCTTCACCGCGCTCACCCGCACCAGGGAAACCTTGCCGGCGATGCCGTAGAAAGCACCGACCGGACACAGATAGCTGCACCAGCCGCGACGGCTCACCATCAGGTCGAACAGGAACACCGCCAGCACGATGATCCAGGCGAGCCCGAGGCCGAAGACAAGGCCTCGCTGCAGCATCGTGACCGGGTTCACCAGCTCCCAGGCGATCGCGCCGGTCGCGGCCGACGCCACGAGCGAGGCTGCCAGGATCCACAACCGCGTTCCCTTCCGCGGCTGCCAGTTCGCACTGACGCGAAGCTTCGTACGCAGCCAGTGTGCAGCGTCCGTGACGATGTTGATCGGGCACACCCACGAGCAGTAGACGCGTCCGCCGACGAGCGCGTAGATCGCGAACACCGTCGCCGCACCGAAGAGCGCGGTCCCCGCAATCGCGTGGCCACCTGCGTACGACTGCAGGAGCACGAACGGATCGGTCAGCGGCAGCGTGTCGAGGAAGAGGCTGGAGGCGAGATTGCCTTTCAGCCACCACACGCCGAACCAGGGCCCGATGAGGAACAGCACGAGGATCGCGATCTGCGAGGTGCGACGTGCGAGCAGCCACTGGTTGCGGGCGAAGAAGCCGCGCGCCGGTGAAGTGGTCGCCGTGATGACTGCCATCCGGCCCCCACCCTAACCCTCCCCCGGCGAAGCCGGGGGAGGGAAGGTAAAACGCAGGCACTCCACCGGTGACGCCGGGGGAGGGGATGTACACCCCTTCCCCCGGCTTTGCCGGGGGAAGGTCGGGATGGGGGCCCGGCAATCTCTACCGCGCAGGACCGTCAAACCTTCTTCCCCACCCCACCCGGCCGATCGTGCCGCACGAGTTCCCGCGGCAGCACCTTGATCGATGCCTCGGCCGTCACGCACGCCTGTTCGCACTTGCCGCAGCCGGTGCACTTGTCGCGGTACACGGTCGGCTCGAAATAGCCGCGTCCGTCGGACTGGCGCCGCTCCATGGCGATGGCCTCGTCCTTGATCGGACAGGCGAGATAGCAGGCGCGACAGTTGGCCCCGCGCGCCACGGCATAACAGGTGTCGCGGCCCGTGAGCACCGCCACGCCCATGTCCGCCTCACGGATGTCGGTCAGTTCCTTCGTCAGCGCCCCGGTCGGACAGGCGGCGACGCAGGGGATGCCCTCGCACATTTCGCAGGGCACCTGGCGCGCGATGAAGTACGGCGTACCCGCCGCCACGCCGTCGCCCAGTTCGGCGAGCTTCAAGGTGTCATACGGACAGCCGCGCACGCACAGGCCGCAACGCACGCAGGCCGCGGCGAAATCCTCCTCCGGCAACGCGCCGGGTGGGCGGATGGCCCAGGCCGGCCGCGCCTTCGACTGCTCGCTGTAGGTACCGAGCAGAAGGCCCAGCACACCGGCCGAACCGGCCATGCCGATGCAGCTCGCCACGAACTGACGGCGGCCGGGTTTCCTGGTTTCGTCTGCCATGGCGAACTCCTGGCGAAGATGCCGGCGCCGTCCGAATGCTTCGAAGGCCCGATCGGTACCCATTCTGCCTCGTTCCCGAGCGGACGCGAAGGGTGCCGGTGCGCCGTGGCGCCGTGGCGCCCGGACGGACGAGCCGCGGCAAATCGCCGCACCGCCCCCGGCACCGGCCGGCCGCTCGCTACAATCCAGTCCTCGCTCTTTCTCCGACCGCGATGTCCATGCCGCCTTCCATGTCCGTCGCCGATGCCGGTGCGCGCAACCTGAAGCGCCTGTTCGCGCTGCGGTGGATCGCGCTCGCCGCCACAGCGGCCGTGATCGCCCTGGCGAAGAACCTGGCCGCGATCGACCTGCCGCTCGCATCGCTCGGCCTGGTGATCGGGGCCGCGGTCGCACTCAACGCATGGACGGGCCTGCGCTTGCGCTCGCCGCGCCCCGTGCACGATCCGGAACTGTTCCTGCAACTGCTGGCGGACGTGGCCGTGCTCACGGGCCTGCTGTACTTCACGGGTGGGTGGGCGAACTCGTTCGTGACCCTGTTCCTGCTGCCACTGATGATCGCAGCGACGCTGCTGCCGGCGCGCTACGCCTGGGGCATGGCGGCCGCCACCTTCGGGTGCTACACGCTGCTGGGGTTTCTCTACGTGCCGCTGCCGCACATCCATCACGGCGACAGCGAGTTCGGCCTGCACGTGATCGGGATGTGGATGAGCTTCGCGCTCTCCGCCGGAGTGATCGCGTATTTCGTGGTGCGCATGGCCGAATCGTTGCGTCATCGCGATCGGGAACTGGCCACCGCACGCGAAAGCGCGCTGCGCGACAGCCAGGTGCTCGCGATGGGCACGCTCGCCGCCGGTGCCGCCCACCAGCTCGGCACGCCGCTCGCCACCATGACCGTGGTCGTGCGCGAACTGGAACGCAGCCACGGCGCCGATCCGGCGCTCAACGAGGAGCTTCGTCTCCTGCGTGCGCAACTGGACCACTGCAAGCAGATCATCTCCGACATCGCCGCATCGGCCGGTGCCCAACGCGCCGAAGGTGGCACCAGCCAGCCACTCGACGAGTATCTCGCCCGGACCATCGAGAGCTGGCAGGCGCTGCGACCAGGCGTGAACGTGCGTTGTGAATGGAATGGCCCGCGACCGGCACCGCGCATCGTCAACGAACTGACGCTGGGACACTCGCTGGTCTCCTTGCTCGACAACGCCGCCGATGCGAGCCCCGAGGGTATCGAGATGCTGGGGTCGTGGACGTCCCGGTCGCTGAGTCTCGAGATTCGCGATCGCGGCGAAGGCGTGGCTCCCGAGATCGCGCGCACCGCCGGTCGTACCGCGATCTCGACCAAGCCCGATGGCCACGGCATCGGCCTCATGATCGCCACCGCGGCCATCGAGCGCTTCGGCGGGCGCGTGACGCTCGCGAACCGGGATGGCGGGGGCGCTTGCACGCGGCTCGAATTGCCGCTGGAGGCTATCGCCGCATGAACGGCTGCCCCCATCCCCCGCGTTCCCCCGGCATAGCCGGGGGACGGGGCGTACGTCCCCTCCCCCGGCTATGCCGGGGGAGGGTCAGGGAGGGGGCTGCAATTGCGACCTTGGGTGGGGGAAGGTCGGGATGGGGGCTATGCGAGATGCCATGACCGCAAACCGCCCGCAGCTCCTCATCGTGGAAGACGACGCCGCCCTGCGCGGCGTGCTCGCCCGCGCCATGGAACGCCGAGGCTTCCAGGTGCGCGTCGCGGAAGATGCCGAAGCGGCCATCGACTCGGCACGCGCCCGCGTGCCCACCCACGCCATCGTCGACCTGCGCCTGCCCGGTGCTTCCGGCCTCACCGTCGTGCCGGCGCTGCGGGCGCTCGACGCCGCCATGCGCATCGTCGTCCTGACCGGCTATGCCAGCATCGCCACCGCCGTCGAAGCGATCAAGCTCGGCGCCACGCACTACCTCGCGAAGCCGGTGGATGCGGACGAGATCGTCGCGGCCTTCGGCGAGACTGCCGGCAACGCCAGTGCCGAAGTGTCCACGAGGCCGCTGTCGGTGGATCGGCTGGAGTGGGAACACATCCAGAAAGTGCTCGGCGAACACGACGGCAACATTTCCGCGACGGCACGCAGTCTCGGCATGCATCGCCGCACGCTGCAAAGAAAGCTGTCGAAACGGGCACCCGGTGGCTGACGTCCGTGGCTGCAGCCCCGCGGACCTCGTTTCGCAATTGACACTCATTCGCATCTAGGGCACGCTTCACCCGCCAGCCCCCGGACCCGACGCGCCCCACGCGCTCCCGCAGCCAGCACTCGACATTCCTGGCCCTTGCTTCGGGAGAAGTTGCATGACTCGCTTCGTTTTCGGGACGCGCGCAGGCGCCCGCCCCTTTCCCATTCGCGCGACCAGCGCGGCCTGCCTGTTCGCGCTCGCGCTCGGACCCGCACACGCACTCGACATCGTTTTCGACTACCGCTTCGATCGCAACGGCTTCTTCGATGCGGCGACGGTCGAGGGCGCGCAGCGCCGCAGCGTCCTCGAGGCAGCGGCCGATGCCTACGATTCCTTTTCCGACGCGCTGGCGCCGATTTCTCCTGGCGGAGGCACCGACAGCTGGCGCGTCACTTTCAAACATCCGAGCTGGACCACGTTCTTCGAGCAGACCACCGTCGAGAACCTCGTGGTGCCGGCCAACACCATGATCATCTTCGTCGGTTCGGCATCGTCGGCGAGTTCGGTGCTGGGCGCGGCCGAAAACGGCGTGATCCAGGTGACCGGCGACGCGGCGTTCGAAGCGACCGTGCGGGCGCGCGGTCAGAACGGCGCGCTGGACACGGTACCGACGGATTTCGGTCCGTGGGGCGGATCGATCTGGTTCAACCGCGCCGCGTCGTGGCACATCGGGCTCGACACGGTCGGCCTCGACGCTACGAAAGCCGACATGCTCACCACGGCTACCCATGAAATCGGCCACCTCCTCGGCATCGGCGAGGCACCCTCTTGGGATGCGCAGATCGCCGGTACGTCGGGCAACTACCGCTTCACGGGAGATGCTTCGCAGGCCGCCTACGGTGGCGACGTTCCGCTCGATCCGATCGGCGCGCACTGGGGCGAAGGGGTCGGCAGTTTCGTGAACGGCGTCCCGCAGGAGACACTCATGGATCCGACCACCGCGCGAGGCAATCGCGAGTTGCTCACCACGCTCGATCTCGCCGGGTTGTCCGACGTCGGCTGGCAAGTGAGCCCCGTGCCGGAACCCTCCACCGTCGCGCTGGGTGCGCTCGGCCTCATCACGCTCGCGCTGCGGGTTCGCTCGCGCGCGCGCAAGACGACGACTCCATCCCCATCGTAAAAGGCTGCCCAACATGTCCCGCAATACCGGTCCCCGTCTCAAAATCATGCGCGCGCTCGGCGTCGAATTGCCGGGCCTGTCGCGCAAGTCGATCGAGAACCGCCCGCATCCACCCGGCCAACACGGGCAGCGCCAGCGCCGGCCTTCGGATTTCGCACTCAAGCTGCGCGAGAAACAGAAGCTCCGGTTCAACTACGGACTCACCGAGCGCCAGATCCAGCGCGTCTTCCTCGAAGCCAAGGGCTCGAAGCTGCCCACCGGCGCGAAGCTGCTCGAGCTGCTCGAGCGTCGTCTGGACAATCTCGTGTTCCGTTCGGGCTTCGCACCGACACTGCCGGCGGCGCGGCAACTCGTCCGGCATCGTCACGTCCTGCTGAACGGCAAGATCGCGAGCATCCCGTCGATGCGTGTGCGTCCCGGCGATACGGTGACGCTGGAGGACCGTTCGTTCGGCATGCCGCTGGTCATCGAATGCCTGGCGGAACCACCGCTGGCGCGCCCGGAATGGCTGACCTACGACGAAACTGCCCGCCATGCCCGGGTGACCCGCGTGCCGCTGGCCGACGAAGTGCCCTTCCCCATCGACGTCCAGCAGGTCGTCGAGTACTACGCCAATCGCATCTGAGGATTGCACATGCACGTCCTTCCCGAATATCCCGAACGTCCAGAGCTCGCACTCGTGGCACTGCTGGAGATGCTCTATCGCAACCGCTCGCAGGCCTCGCCCGCGATGGCCGCTTCGATCCGTGACCATCTGCTCGTGATCGCGTCGGATGATCGCCATCCGGCCGCCGTCCGAGATGCCGCCCGGCGCATGGCGAACGACACGCCGTGCGCGCTGCTCCGGTCGCGCTCCGACGCGACGATGCACTGAACGCAGTACGGCTCAAATGTTCTGGCCGATCCGCCACAGCACGCCGGTCGGATCGAACAGGATGAAATCGCGCATGCGCCACGGCTGCACCTTCGGCGGCACCGACTTCACGCCGTAGCGGGTGCAGAGCCCGGAGCTCTGCACGTGCTCCCACCAGGGATCGAGATCCTCCACGAGCAGATGCATCATGAAGTTGTCCGCGTGCGCCGGGACATAGAAGTCCTGCAGCAGGAAACTGCAATCGCCGTGGTGGAGGTAGGCGACGCCGTCCGAGGACGACGCGAGCCTGAAGCCGAGATCGACGTAGAAGCGCTTGGACAGCTCGAAGTCCTTCGCCGGCACGAAGGCCTTCACCTCGACCGCAGTGCGTGTCGTCATGTTCACTGCCCCTCGAAAAGCGTTGATGCCGCGCGGCGAGCGTGGGTCGGAGCGCAACGATCGGCTGGCTCGAAGGGCTGGCACCGATGCGAACGCCGCCAGAGTGAAACACCCGTTCTGCCGCGTCAACCGGCCGGAAGATTGGTGCGACCGGCAATAGTCGCTTGACGGCTCAAATGCGAATGATTATTGTTAGTGGCCTAAGCACCTGTCGCCGTTGGGCGCGGAGGAGATAACCCTCCGCGGTCCGGGGACGGATGCGATGCGTCCGCTGCGCCAGGCTCGTACCCGATCGAGAGCCTCGGCAGCGAATCCGTACCACTCCGCGCCCCGCCAGCAAGCCTGCGTCCCGTAACCGGACGCTGCCAGCAAGCAAGCGCCGCCGGCCTTCAGTGCCTGGCGAGATGCTGTTTGCCTGCCATGACCGCTTGCCATCGCTGCGCTCGTTCGACGCCATGAAGCCGGATCCGACTTCGGCCACGAAGGCGTGCCTGCTCGCGCTGTTCGACGAGCTGTTCGAGCACGACGGCTTCGGCGCATTGCATGTCGAGATGCGCATCCTGCGGCGCGGGCAGAAGGAAGTGATCCTCGACTGCGGCAAGCAATACCGCTTCGTCGTGGATTTCGAGAATGGGCATGGCCGGGCGGGCCGGCGTGTCGAATCCGGGTTGCCGGGCGGCGAGGGGCCGCCGGCACAGATCCCCCATTCCCGGGGCAAGAGCCCCCACGCAGTGCGAGCCTCCGAGGCGGAGGTCGCGCTCGTCGATACCCTATCAGGAGACCTTTCGTGAATATTCGTACTCGCAAGCTCGCCGCGCCTCTGGCCGCGGCGGCAATCGCCTTCGCATTCACCTCCCCGGCCCACGCCACGAGCGGCGTATGGGACACGGGCCTCGGACCCGGCAGCGGCACCGGCGCGAACAGCGCCAATCCGTGGATCGCATCGCCCGCCGCCGGCAGCAAGTACGCGGAATGGAACGTGTTCAACGACCAGAACGGGAACACGTCCCTGACGATCGTCGACTCGATTCCGGACATCGGCAGCTTCGGCCTCGGTGCCGGCGCTGCGACGCTGACCGAAACGTCCGGCGGCGCCTTCGTCACCGGTGGCGGCAACATCTACAGCTTCGCGGTACCGACTACGTTCACGCTGAGCCTGCCGGGCGCGGCGGCCGGCACCTTCGACGTATGGCTGCGTACCGCCAGCCTCGGCACGCTCCCGACCGCAACCGCCTCCCTCAACGGGGTCTCGGCGACCCGCATTGAAAGCTACACCGAAGGTCTCGGCGGCATGGGCGGCGACGAGAAGGAGTGGTACTGGAAGTGGACGGTGGCTGCGACGCCGACCTTCTCGTTCGCGTTCTCGTCCACGGGTTCGAGCATGAGCCTGGATCAGCTTGCGGTCTATGCCGCCCCCGTCCCGGTCCCGGAGCCGAGCACGTACGCGATGCTGGGCCTCGGACTCGCAGGCCTCGCACTAGCCCGCGGTCGCCGTCGCCGTAGCTGAGTAACCCTCCCGTGGCGACTGCCTTGCAGCGTGGTCACGGGATCCACCGCGGCGGGTGCTTCGGCGCCCGCCGCCTCCCCCGTTCGCCAAAGTGGCCGTACGCCGGACCGTCCATCGCCTGCTCCTGTCGTTGCTCGCCGCCGCCAGCCTCGCCACAGCCCATGCCCAGACCACGCTCAAGGAGGTCAAGGTGAAGGGACAACGGGAAAAGCGCACCGACGTCCAACGCACGGCGCCCACGACCACGGTCAAGCGCGAACGCATCGATCGCTGGCAGGCCTCCAACATCTTCGAGACCGTCGAAGGCGTTCCGGGCGTGGCACTGGAAGGCGGTCCGCGAGCGAGCGGCACGTCCTTCAACATCCGTGGCTACAACGACAGCGAAGACGTGCTGATCAAGCTCGACGGCGCGCAGAAGAACTTCGAGAAGTACCGCTTCGGCGGCACCTTCATCGAACCCGAGATGGTGAAGACCGTCTCGGTCACCCGCGGGCCCGACCTGCTCTCGGGCGCAGGAGCTCTCGGCGGCACGGTGAGCGCCGTCACGCGCGACGCCGCGGATTTCCTCGGACCGGGCGAGCGCTTCGGCGGCCGCCTCAAGTACGGCATCGGCACGGTCAACGACGAGATCCTGCGCCATGGTGCCGCGTACGCGCGGCCGGTCGAAAAGGTCGACCTTCTCGTGTCGGCGACGCGCCGTACGGCGGGCGACTACAAGTTGCCCGATGGCACCTACCTGGCGGATTCCGCGCAGAACCAGCGCAGCACGTTGTTCAAGGGCACCGTATTCGCCACGCCCGCGCTGGCATTGTCGGCCTCCGCCGCCCAGAACAACAGCAGCGGACTCGAGGCCTTCGATGCGACCGGCGGGCAGCCGGGCGTTTTCGGCAGCGTGGTGCGCACGGTCGACGACTCCAACTATGCGCTGAATACCCGCTACGGACCGCCCGACAGCCGCTGGATCGACCTGACCGGGGTGATCGGCCGTTCCCTGACCGGGGTAAACGACCTGCACCAGCCGGGCAAGAGTCTCATCGCCAACGCGTTCACCGGCAACATCAACGACTACTACGCGTACGACGTCGTCACGGTCGATCTGAAGAACACGTCGCGCTTCCGGACCGGTCCCGTGGCGAACGAGGTCACCGTCTCGCTGCAAGGCGTGTCGAACGAACGCGAGGCCCAGCGGATCACGAGCAACGCGTTCCTCAACAACGCGCTCTATCCAGGCGGCTACAACCCGGCCCAACCCTCGGGCAAACGCGAGTCGGTCGGCCTGGTCGCCATCTACACCGCGTCGTGGGGGCCCTTCTCCGTGGCACCCGGTGTCCGGCGCGATTACTACTCGGTGTCGGTGGTCGGCCCCACCCAGACGCTGCTCGATCAGCTCGGCGAACAATCCACGATCAAGATGGCGGAGACGACCGGCAGTCTCGCGCTGACCTACCGGCCGATGCAGTCGCCCTGGATCCTCGGCTATCGCTACGTGCAGGGATTCCGCCCTCCGTTGCTGGACGAGGCGTTCACCCAGGGGGCCTTCAGTCGCTGCATTCCTGCCTTCCTGGGCCCTCTCGCACCCGCCTCCGGCGTGTGCGGCTCCCTGTATCAGCCGGAGCACTCGACGACCCAGGAAGTGAGCCTCAATTACGCGCCTCTGTCGCCCCGTCCGGGCCTGGCGATCGACGGGCGCGTTGCGGCGTTCGTGAGCAAGCGCACCGACATCCTGACTTCCATCCGCCAGGTGGCGCCCGGCGTCATCGGCCAGCCCGGCTGGGAGCGTCGCAATGGCTATGAACTCGAAGGCAACTTCGCCACGCGCCATTTCTTCGGCAGTGCCGCGTACACGCGGATCGAGGGCGAGATGCACGACGTGTACGTCGATGCGCCGGTGTTGCCGTCCTACACCATTCCCGGCGACACGTTCTCGCTCACGCTCGGCGCTCGCGCCTTCGATGGCAAGCTCGATTTCGGCTTCCGCTATCGCCACGTCTCGGAGCGTTTCGTCGCCCTGACGGTCGGGGCCGGCTCCATCCTCAATGCACCGATACTCGGCACGCAACCGGCGTACGAGCTGCTCGATTTCTTCCTCGGCTGGCGCCCGTTCAAGGGAACCGAGCTGCGCATGGCGCTCGACAACTCGCTGAACGAGACCTACTTCCTCAACGGGTTCGCCGGCGGCCAGGGGTTCAAGGCACCGGGACGCAACTTCCGCGTTTCCGTGGCGGTGGAGTTCTAGCGTGTCGAGCGCCGCACTCTCGCCCGCGCTGTCGGACTTTCCGCGGCACGAAGCCTCGCAACCGTCGGACCGCGATACCCGCTTGCGCTGGGTCGCCGTGTTCACCGCCCTCGCATTCCATGCGGCCGTCGTGCTGGCCATCTCTCCGCTGTTCCACCGGTCTCCTTTCGTGGATGCCGCGCCGCTCATCGTCCAGTTGCTGGACGCGCCGGCCGAGACCGAGGCCCCCGGTCCGGAAGCACCGGCGCCGGAAGTGCGCGAAGAGCGCAAGCCGGTCGCGACTCCGCCAGTGCGACCGGCGCTGGCGCTCTCGCGAACCATTCCCGAACCTCGGCCGATCGCGACGGAAGAGCCGCCGCCACCGACGGTAGCGGTTGCGCAGCCACCAACACCGGTGCCACCGCCGGTGGCCGCGCCCGAAACGCCGACTGTCACCTCGAGTCCGCCGGCAGCTTCGACTGCCATCACTACGCCGGTCGCGGCAACCGCGTCGGCGACAGCGCCCGCGGGGGATAGCGCGATCACCGTATCGAAACCTGCCGCGACCGCTGCCGCCCCCGTGATCGGTGCGGGCAGCGCGCCCAAGGAGGCCGTCACGCCGCCGCGCTTCGATGCCGACTATCTCGCCAATCCCGCACCCGTGTTTCCGCGCGATGCCGAGCGCGACGGCGAAGAGGGCAAGGTGATCCTGCTGGTGAAGGTGGGCGTGGACGGCGCCCCGCTCGCCGTCGACATCAAGACCTCCAGCGGCTGGCCGCGACTCGATCAGGCCGCGCTGGCGGCCGTTCGTCGCTGGCGCTTCGCTCCCGCGAAGCTCGGCGACAAGGCCGTGATCGCCTCGGTGCTGGTTCCGCTCACCTTCAGCCTCGAAAACTGAACGGGCCACGCAAATCGTCCTTGACGCTACGTGATAATGAGAACTATTCTCATCCAAATGAGCCAAGCCAACGGCACTCCCCCGAAAGAGCCCGGCGCGCACCCCGCCGACGCGAACCCTCGACCGAACATCGCGACGGCCCGGCGCATATCGAGCGCCACGCTGCTCGGCAATGCCGACCGCCTGATCATCGAGCACCAGGGGCGCGACTACCAGTTGCGCCTGACGGCCAACGGAAAACTCATCCTCACCGCCTGAGCACTTCTCGCCACTGCGACAACCCTCCCCTTTCCTGGAAATCCGTGATGACCGAATCGCCTTCGCCTGTCCCACAGAGCCGCCCGGAAGTGCTGCTGGGCGCAACGCTGTACCTCATGAACGCCTACCGCAGAAGCCCTTGCCCGGGCCTGGCAGCGGTCGTGAAGCGGCACCTCGAACACCTGGCGACACACCCCCGCGTGGATGCCGTCCTGCGTGAGATCGCGGCCGGGCTGCAGTCCGATTGGGCTGCGCTCGCAGCAACGCCGCGCCCGGCTGAACCCAAACGCGAGCCGCGCTGGCTACCGCGCGGCCGCCTGCATTGATCGACCACCGACCCACCCGACCAGCCGGAGGAAACATGCAAACGACAACCCAAGAACGTTCTCCCATCGCCCTGCGTACTGCGTGGGCGGAGTTGAAGCGCACCCAGAAACTGCGCGCTCGCGACGCTGCACGCGCGCTCGGTGCCACAGAGGGCGAACTCGTTGCCTCGGAATGCGGCGAGGCCACGACGCGGCTCGGCGGAGATCCGCGCGAGATCCTGAAGCGCGTTCCGGAACTGGGCGTGGTGATGGCGCTCACTCGCAACGAGCACTGTGTGCACGAGAAGGTGGGCCCGTATCTCGACGTCAGTTCAACCGGGATGATGGGCCTGGTGCTGGGCGAACTCATCGACCTGCGCGTGTTCTTCTCGCAATGGGCGCATGCCTTCGCGGTCACGACGATCACGCCGCAGGGCGAGCAACGCAGCCTTCAATTCTTCGATGCGCACGGCGATGCTATCCACAAGATCTTCCTGCGTGGCGAAAGCGACCTCGCCGCATGGCACCGCCTCCTGGGCGAGTTCCGTGCGCCCGACCAGGCACCCGGCATCGAGGTGACGCCGCGGCCGGCGCGCGCTGCCGAACATCCCGATGCGGACATCGACCTGGCCGGCTTCCATCGCGCGTGGGACGCGATGACCGACACGCACGAGTTCTTTCCGCTGCTCAAGAAATTCCGCGTGGCCCGCACCCAGGCGCTGCGGCTCGCCGAGCCGCGCTACGCGCGCCCCGTCGATCGGAACACTTTCGCGTGGATCATGCACGCCGCGCGCGACGCGAACGTGCCTATCATGGTGTTCGTCGGCAACCCCGGGATGATCCAGATCCACACCGGTCCGATTGCCAACATCCGGATCATGGACGACTGGTTCAACGTGATGGATCCCGATTTCAATCTGCATCTGAAGGAACCGTCGATCGATTCCGTGTGGATCGTGCGCAAGCCCACGGCCGACGGCATCGTCACTTCGCTGGAACTGTTCGACGCCGACGGCGAAACCATCGCGCTGCTGTTCGGCAAGCGCAAGCCCGGCATCCCGGAATCGGAAGCCTGGCGCGAGTTGATCGCACAGATCGCACCGGCGAATTCGCAGACGGCGGCGGCATGAAACGGATCGTCCTGCTGCTGAGTGCCTGTACGTTCGCGCTGTCCGTCCAGGCGGCGGACAGCGTCGTCAGCGTCGGCGGGGCCGTTACCGAGATCGTCTATTCGCTCGGGGCCGAGGCCCGGCTGGCGGCGGTCGACACGACGAGCGTGTTCCCGAAGGCGGCGCTGGCATTGCCGAAGGTGGGCTACCAGCGCCAGCTCTCCGCCGAGGGGCTCCTGTCGACGCAGGCGAAGCTGTTGATCGGCACACCCGAGGCCGGTCCGCCGACCGTCCTGACGCAGGTCCGCAACGCCGGCATGGCGGTCACCATCGTGTCCAACGACCATTCGGCCGAAGGCGTTCGCAGCCGCATCCGCGCCATCGGCACGGCACTGGGCATGGACGAGCCCGCGAAGAAGCTCGAAGCGCGCTTCGCGGACGATTGGTCGCGCGCGCAATCGGAGATCGCCGCGTTGCCCGGCAAGCCACGCGTGATCTTCATCCTCGCGCACGCGGGCCCGCCGATGGTGGCGGGACGCGGCACCGCCGCCGATTCCATGATTCGCCTCGCGGGTGCGGAGAACGCGGTGCAGGGCTTCGACGGCTATCGTCCCATGACCCCCGAAGCGCTGGCGGAAGCAGCACCGGACGCCTTCGTGATCACCCGCGAGGGCTTCGAATCGCTCGGCGGTGAACAGGGCTTCTGGGCCAAGCCGGGCATGGCGCTCACGCCGGCCGCGAAAGCGAAACGCCTGGTGACCATGGATGCGCTGCTGCTGCTCGGGTTCGGGCCGCGGTTGCCGCAGGCCGCGCGCGAACTGGCCCGCGCCGTACGCGCTCCCGCCGGATGAGTTCCGCCGTTCCCGCGGGTGGTGCGGTACCGCCCGCGCCGCTGGCGCGCGTGCGCATTCCGGGGCGCTGGTCGGTACCCCGCACGCTGGGCGCACTGGCGGTCGCGCTGGCGTGCGTCGCCATCGTTGCGGCCGGACGGGGTGCCGTTCCCATCGCACCGGCAGACGTGCTGCGCGTGTTCCTGCGCGGGCTCGGTGCCGCCATCGATGGCGACGTGTCCGAAACCGCCGAGCGCGTTCTTTGGAATCTGCGGCTGCCCCGCGTGGGCCTCGCCATCGTCGGCGGCGCCGCGCTCGCCGTGTCGGGCGCCGCGTTGCAGGGACTGTTCCGCAATCCGCTCGCGGACCCGACGCTGATCGGCGTCTCGTTCGGGGCCGCCGTAGGCGCCGCGACGATGATCGTGCTCGGCCATCACGTGCCGGTGCCCGCGGGGTTCGAGCGGATCTGGCTGCTGCCGGCCGGCGCCTTCGCGGGGGGCCTGCTCGCCACCGGACTCGCGTATGCCTTGAGCGCGGCGGCGCGCGGCGGTGGCGTCGCAGCGCTGCTGCTCGCCGGCATCGCGGTGAATGCCGCCGCTGCCGCAATCCTCGGCCTCTACCAGCACATCGCCGACGATGCACAGCTGCGCAACATCTCTTTCTGGAATCTCGGCAGCCTCGGTGCGGCGTCCCCGTCGACCCTGGCGCTGGTGGCCCTGATCGCGGTTCCGGCCGTGGTCGGTCTCGCCTGGCTGGCGCCGCAGTACAACGCGCTCGCGCTCGGTGAAGCGGCGGCCGGACACCTGGGCGTGAACGTGCGTCGCCTGAAAACGATCTCCGTGATCCTGATCGCCGCCGCCGTGGGCGCCGTCACCGCCGTCACCGGCGTGATCGTGTTCGTGGGGCTCGTCGTACCGCACGCATTGCGCTTCGCCATCGGCCCCGATCATCGCTGGCTGATGCCCGGAGCCGCGCTGGGCGGCGCGACGCTGGTCACGCTGGCGGATCTCGTCGCCCGCACGGTGCTCTCACCGGCCGAACTGCCGATCGGCATCGTCACTGCGTTCATCGGCGTACCCTTCTTCGCCGCCATGCTGATCCGCGCCGGGCGGCGAATCGACGCATGACCCTCGCCGCGCACGCCGTGAGTTTCCACGCCGATCGGCGCGCGCTGGTGGACGCCGTATCGATCGCCGTGCGGCCGGGCGAGATGATCGCGCTGCTCGGCCCCAACGGCGCCGGCAAGTCGACACTGCTCAAGCTGCTCGCGGGCGACGTGGCGCCGACCACCGGACAGGTGACCATGGCCGACGTGCCGCTCGCCCGCCTGCGCGCCGGCCCGCTCGCCTGCCGCCGGGCGGTGCTGCGCCAGGACCTGACCTTGCCGTTCGCTTTCACCGCCGCGGAAGTGGTGCGCATGGGAAGGCTGCCGCATCGAAGAACGTCCGACGAGGGTTCCGATACGCGGATCGTGGCGGAAGCCCTGGCGGCGGTGGACGCAGCACACCTCGCGCATCGGCTCTACCCGACCCTTTCCGGCGGCGAACAGCAGCGCGTGCAGCTCGCGCGTGCACTGGCGCAACTCTGGCACGCGGACGACACGACGCGCTATCTGCTGCTGGACGAGCCCACCTCCAGCCTCGACCTCGCGCACCAGCACCACGCACTTTCGGTGGTGCGAACGTTCGCTCGCGATCGCGGCATCGGCGTGCTCGCGATCCTGCACGACGTGGCACTCGCATCGCGCCATGCGGATCGTTTTGCCCTGTTGCGCGCCGGGCGCCTCATGGCCGAAGGAACGGTCGACGAGATCGTCCGCTCCGACCACCTGGCCGCCTGCTTCGACATGGATTTCCGGACGGTGGACCTCGGCACGGCGGGCCGCGTGCCGATCCCGGTCCCTCGCATTCCGGGCCAGGACGTGATGGGCGAGCGTCGACCGACCATCGGCTGAGGCTCGGGGCGCTACAAGGTTTTCAGATACTCGATCAGTGCGCGCTTGCGCTCCGCCGACAGGTTCGTGCCGTATTCGTGCCCCTGGTTGCCGTTACCGCGCTCGGTCACGTCCAGACGCGTGCCGACGCGCCGCGCTTCCGGCCCATCGGCGACGAAGCCCAGGTTCTGCTGGTCGTAGACGTCGTAGCCGCGATAGAAGACCCTGGTTCGTCGCGCTGCAGGTTCGAGCAGTTCGCGCATGTTCACGACTGACCCGTTGTGCAGATACGGCGCGCGCAACCAGATGCCGTCCAGATGCGCGGCGATGTAGCCGATGAGATCCTGCTCCACCAGGCCGCGACGCTTGACGCCCATGGCAGCTACCACCTTGTTGCCGTCGATGGCGGCCTGCTTGTTCCAGCTTTCCAGCCGATTGCGATCCGTGCCCACCTCGCCCACCGGGACCGGCTTGCCGGTGCGCTTGCTGCGATGGCACTGCACGCAGTTCTCGTCGAACACCTTGCCGCCGACCGCGGCGAGATCGAGGTCGATGGCATACGGATACTTGGGCGGCGGACGCTTGCGCAGATACGATTCCAGCCACTGCATCTGTTCCTCGAAGTCGGCCTGCGGCTTGAGCACGATGCCGAGCGCGGAATCGACCAGTACCGAACGCGGATCCCAGGTCGCACCGTCCCAGTTGAGCGTCTGCCCTTCCTTGTACTTGTCGAGGTTCCAGATCGAAGGCATGTCGGCGGCGCCGTAGGTACCGTCTTCGGGCCGCTCCAGCATGAAGTACTTGGTGAGGTTCATCGGATCGTCGCGGCCGCGGCCCCAGTCGGGCATGCCGTGCCGGTTCATCCAGGCGAACTGCCCTTCGCGTTCGAGCAGGCGCTGCTTCACGATCGGAATGATGGCGAAGCGGTAAAGCAGCCGGTCGATGAAGGACAACCGGTAGATCAGCGCGATCTCGCGCATCACGTTGTCCGGCGTGAAGCGCGGATCCTTCGCGCAGGCGATCAGGAAACGGAAGAAGGCCTGCACGTTGGCCGTGTGCCCCGGCGCCGCAATGACGAAGGTGGGATTCTCGTCCACCGACGCGCGATAGCTCGCGGTGTGACAGACGGCGCAGTTGTTGCCCACGCGCTCGAACCCGATCGTCTTCTTCGGGAAGCCGATCGGCAGGTCGTGTCCCTCCTCCCACGGAATGCCCAGCGACGCGTAGCCGCCCGGGCCGGGCAGATGCTCGGGAAACATCCGCGGCAACACGATGAACACCCAGTACGGAATGCCGGCTTCGTTCTCGCCGCCGAGCGAGCCGTACTTGAAGCGCTCCTCCGGCGTGGCGAACGCGGGCTGCGGCACCTCGCGGAAGAACTTGTACCACGCGAAGATCGCACCGCCGCCCAGCACGAGCCCGATCAGCAGCGCGATCCACTGGATCTTGCGCAGGCGCTTCATGTCCACCGCAGTGACGTTCAACATTTCACTCTCCTCAGAACGTCTTCAGGTATTCGACCAGCGCGTCCTTGTCGGCCGCGGAGAGCGTGGTGCCGTACTCGGGCCCTTCGTGGCCGCGATTCGAGTTTCCCGGCTCCCGCGTGTCGATCAGATGGAACGGACGTCCGCCTTCGCTCCCGATGTCCCAGACGAAGCCGACGTCGTCGGGATCGTAGACGTCGTACCCACGGTAGAAGCGCACCGGGCGCCGGGCGGTCGGCTCGAGCAGATCGCGCAAGGTCGGCACCGAACCGTTGTGCAGATAGGGGGCGCGCAGCCAGATGCCATCCAGCGGCATGTTCGCGTAGCCGTAGGTCTTGCGGAAATTGCGGAACCAGTACTGGTCGTAGCCCGCATAGAGCTGACCCTGGTTCACCGCCAGTTCGTAGGTGTAGGAATCGAGGCGGCCCCGGTCGGTGCCGATCTTCGCGATGGGCGTGATCTTGCCGACCTTGGCACCGCTGAAGTCGCGCCCGTTGCGGCCATGACAGGTCGCGCAGACCTCGCCGTAGATGGCCTTGCCACGCTCCGCCACGACCTTGTTCACCGGATACGGATAGGGTGGTGGCGGCAGGTCGAGCAGCCAGTCCTCGATACGACCGATCGCCCGATGATCCACGGTGGGTGGCGTGGCGCCGGTCCCGAAGGCGGCGCTCAGGTTGCGTTCCTCGACCTTGCGATTGTTGCCGTCCCAGTGCAACTGCATGTCCGCGACCTTGCGCGGGCGCTGCAGCCAGATCGACGGGAAATCCGAGACACCGGCGAGTTCGGCGGGTGCCAGCTTGTCGGCAGGGAAATTGAAGATGGCCTTGGCGAAGTTGAACGTGTCCACCCTGCCCGGCCCCCACGGCACCTGGCGGTTGGCGAAGGCGAACCGATCGGAGAGCATGCGGATGCGGTCCTGCATCAGGTATACCGCCAGCGGATACACGACGTACCGGTCGAGCAGATCGAGTTCCGTACCCTGGCCTTCGATCGCGGCGATCACGTATTCCGGCGTGAAGCGAGGGCTGGCGGCACACTCGAAGAAGAACTTCTGGAACGCCATCACGTTGAAGTTGTTGGCCGGCATGCCGAGGAGCAGGCGCGGCGTCGCATCGCGCCGGTCGCGCACCGTGCTCGTGTGACACACCGAACAGTTGAGGAACACGCGATCCATGCCTGTCACGTGCCGCTTCGACACGCCTACGGGCAGATCGCGATCGCCCTCGAACAGCATGCCGAGCGACTGATAGCCCTTGCCCGGCAGGAGCGTCGAACACAATTCGGGCAGCGCCTTCCAGACGAGGTAGGGGAAGCCGGATTCGCGCTCGCCGCCGGTGGAGCCGTACTTGAAATGCTCCGCCGGATCGGCATACGCCACCGGCTCGTCCATGAGGAAGCGGTTGGCGAGATAGAGCCCCACCACCAGGATGACCAGCAGCAACACCGCCATCACGCGCTTGCACCATCCGGCCAGCAACCGCTGCCACCAGAACATCGTTGCCTGTTCGTTCATCGAGGGCGCCTCCCCGGGCGGTTCACTGCATTCGTTCGCGATCGAGAAACTGCACGGTGCATTCCCTCGAGGCCGCTTCCCGTTGGCGACTCACGAACCGGGCGCCACGCAGGGTCGCAAGGTCTCGAAACCACCCACGACGGCGCGATCGACGCCGGCAAGGCGCGCCGCATGGGTTTCAAGTCGCGCGAGTTCTGTCCCGTCGCGCCATTGCGCTTCGGAGCGACCCAGCATCGGCAACGCGTGCACGGGAGGCATCGGCGTCTTCGCCCGCTCGGCCGGCGACAGGCGCCACATGTGCAGCCGGAACAGGATGCGGGGCGCGCATTGCGCAAGCCGCGCCTCGATCTCGGGCGCATCGCCGTGCAGGTAGTTCGGCGGAAAGGCGTCCGGGCTCCGGTGACAGGCGCCGCAATACTGGAGAAAATCCTGCACCGCTGCCGACAGGTTCGCGACCTTGCCCGCGGGTGCCGTTCCGTCCGAGTCATCGACGGCGGCAGCCGGCATGCCGCGATCGTAGAGACAACACCAGCGCCCTCCGGCCATGCCCAACTCGTCGAACAACGCGGGCAGCACTCGAGCCCGCTGGAACGGGCGCGCGTCGAACGCGTCCGCGTCTCCGTCCAGCGTTCGCCTCGCGAGACGCGAGACGGCGCGAGAAACCGCGGCGAAATCGTCGCGCACTTCGACGACGCCACGGCCTTGCCGGTCCGACACCCAGTCGAGGACGACGGACTCGATTGCCCGGCCGCGGGACGTGCGCGCGCCCTGTGAATTCCGGCGCAGCTGGAACTTCGCGTGCCACCGGTTTCCGTGCTGCTGCAGCGATCCGCCCGTCACGGCAAGCCCGACCGCGTCGTGCTCGTCACCGATCGCCAATCGATCCAGTTCACCGTGCGTGACGCGGCCGTTGCGCGCGTACAGGCGACCCGCCCAGCGCGCAGGGTCCGTCCGGGATCCGCACTGGACTCCGATCCGTCTTTCGCCCCCATCATCGAGGTGATTCGTGATCCTGCACGGGGCCGCGTGCTCGCTGCGCGGCGCGTTCGAACGGCGCAGGTGTTCGTCGAGGCGATGGACGTCGGACGCCGAGAGGAACTCGGCTACACCCGAGACCAGCCGCACACCGATGCGCCCGTCGACCTGCCAGACTTCGAGCGGTGCGCGCGGGGCCAACGGCTCGAAGGCCGCTGCCACGTGAGCCAGCGTTCCGGGATCCGGCGCGGGAATAACGAGCGGCACCCGGTTCGGCACGTCCGGATTCGGCACTTTCAGTCCGTGCGGCCACTGTCGCCGCCATTGGCGATCCATCGCAAGCGCCAGGCCGTCGGTGAAGGTCGCCCCGGCCTCGTCGACGCCTTGCGCTCCACCGAGCAGGAACTCGAGCGCCAGTTCCAGTGCCGCCGCGCGGCATCCGACGGCTGCCGCGTCAGCGGCACCGCAACCGTCGCGCCAGAGCAGTTGCGTGGCGGACAACAGGTTGGCCCGGTCCGTGGCCGAATCGATGGCGTACGGATCCTCGATGCCCGCACGCACCGGCACGCCGTGGAATCGCGTCGCCATCGCGGACAAGCGCTCGGCCACGGCAGCGTTGGCGTTGGTCTCGTCCCAAAGTGGCCTCGCGAACAGCGGTGCGCCGTTCTGATGGCACGCTACACAAACCGCACGCCGTGCGTAGAACACCTTCGGCGTCGCGCCGGCACGGTAGTCCTTCACCACCTGGAACTCGAAGCGCGCCGCCGCTTCGTTGTAGCTGATGACCTCCAGCACGCCGGCCTTCTCCTGATAACCGAGATAGAGCCGATCCTTGAGGAGCGGCTGCGCCGCATCGCGCGGCATGCCGGTGACCGCCACCACCACGCGCGGAAAACGGAAATAGTCGGGCGCGGCAGCGCTGCGCTGGAGCGAACGACCGAGCGGAATCAGGACCGAACGCAGCGGCGTGCCGCCCGGTTCCAGCCGTTGCCGGACCGCGCGCAGGAGTGAGGAGAACGGGAACGGCAACCGATGGCGGTTCCCGTCCGCGGTCTCCGCCACGAACAGGTGATCGAACAGCGATCGCCCGGCAGGCGGCACGTCCGCGCCTGGCACCTTCGGATCGACGATCCACACCGCAGGATCGTCGCCGCGCGGTGCCTGCGCGCCTGCGCAGAGCGGTACGGCAGCGGCCAGCAGACCGAGGCCGCTGAAGCGCAGCCACGGACCGAGGCGCCCGATCGTCCCGGTCCGCGCGACGCGGCGCCTGGCGTAACCGGTCATTTCGACGCCGCGACCACGCGCTGCGTTCCGTTCCAGCAGTCCTCCGGCGCCTGGCCGGTCTTCATGAACGCCGGCCCGTCGCGTTCCGCGATGGCCGCGTTGTAAAGGGTGAAGTTGAGGAGGAAAACGCGGTCCGCATAGGCGCGGCCGAGGTAGAAACCGGGGCGCACCATCCGGATCTCGTCGCGGATGCGCAGCCCGCGGCGACCCGCGAGGAAGTCGGGGCGCTCCTTGTAGCCTTCGATCTCGTCGGTGAAGGCGTAGTCGATGATCACCGACTCGCGCCGGCTGTCGAGCAGGCTCTGGCCGCAGTAGAGCTTGGCGGGGAACAGCAGCCACGCATCCTTGCCGTCCACCACGATCTTCTGGAGCGAGGCGGGATCGTCGATGATGGGTTTCAGGATCGAGAGGTCCTCGATGCGATTGCGGAGCACGCGCTGGTCGCGGTAGAACACCTTGCCCTTCCACAACGTGCGCCCGATCAGCTCGACCTTCGCACCCTTGAGATTGGCGATGAAACCGCCCAGCCCGCCGACGATCTCGGCGATGCGGCGGTCACCGGACACCCCCTTCGGAAAGAACAGCGTGCCGTCGAAGGCACCGTCGGGGATCGGACCGGCGGGCAGACGCGCGTAGATCTGGTCGACCTGCTCCTGGGTGAGCTTCGAGACGTTCTTCGGCGTGATCCTGGCGAGATGCTCCGGTGTCAGCGGGTACTCGTGCTCCACGCGCGCGAGGTCCGGTCGCGCGGAATAGGATTCGCCGTAGGGCGCGAACGGAACATCCGGCGCTCGATCGCATCCGGTCAGCACGACGGTGATCGAACAGGCGAGCAGCAGGCGGCGGCGCAGGGCTGGCGTTCTCATGGGGCTCTCCTTCACAGGGTCGCGAGGAAGGCGATCAACGCGTTCTTGTCGGCCTCCGACAGGCTCCCGCCGAAGGTGTGGCCCGCGTTCTCCACCAGCTCGGTGCAGGAGCTGTACACCTCGAGCAGGTCCTTGTGCCTGCCCACGGTCTCGACCATCTTCGGCGGGTCCGCGATGATCTCGGCCAGCACCTGCTTCATCTCGTCGGCGACCGCCTTGCCGCGCTTCGCTTCGAGGTCCGCGGGCTTCAACTTCGCCAGCACGAGATCGTTCACGAACTGCTTGTGCTGGAGGCTGCCCAGGGTTCCGGCGGTCGCACCCTTCGGCACCACGAGGGTGAATCCGAACAACTCCTTCTCCTCCTTGCCGTCCCACAGGCGCGGGCCCACCGGCAGGATGATGTCGTCGTCGAGCCGGGTGACCTTCGCGATGCGCTGCGCTGGATTCAGCAGCTGCCGCATGGATTCCTTGTAGAGCTTGAAGCGGCCCTCGACGCTCGGATCGTAGGTCCAGCAGGCCGGCTGTTGCGAGGCCGGCAACAGCTTGCCGGACGCATCCACGTAGGACGACCGATAGAAATCGGTGACGCCGGGTCCGGTGCCGCCGCACAGTTCGGGCCCCATCGCGTTGTTGTGCATGAACGGCGCGTGCGCCCAGACCGACAGCAGCGAGACATTGCGGTAGTAGCCACGCCCGCCGTCGCCCGGCTCCTTGATGTTCGGATCGGCCTTGCGCGCGCGCAGCGTCTCCGATCCGTACTCCTGCCACACGTGCCCCGCCATGTGATTGCTGTGCAGCGCACGGCATCGGAACGTACCCACTTCGCTCACCGGCGTCGCGCCGTCGCTGCCCATCCAGTCGGCACGCAGCCCGGTCTTCTCGTCGACCGCGCGGTAGTCGCGGCTCCCGAACGGTCCGGCCTCGGATTCCGGCAGGCTCGAATGGCAGCGCGCGCAGTTCTCGGCGAACACGGCACGCCCGGTCGCCACGGCACCGCGACCGAATTCGCGATCGAGATCGGCCACGAGGTCGTCGTACTCGTACTTCGCCTTCGGGTTCGCCGCTTTCCGCAGGTTCGCACGCGCGGCATGGAGATCGGTCGCGTTGGTTTCACCCGAGCTCAGGAACGCGAGCAGATCGGGCAGGCGGTCCTCGATCGCCCGGAAGTTCGAACAGTCGCGCCGGCATTGCCCGATGTCGAAGGGCGTCTGGCCGAAGTTGCGCATGGCCGGATCCATCTGGCGCAGGTCGGTCAAGTGGTTGAGCCAGCACTGCTCGGAGCACGAGCCGATGTTGAAGTACACCCGCTGGATCGCCTCCAGCGCGCCGATGCTGTCCTCGCCGCCCTTCAGGATGTGATGCACGGTCTCCTTCTGCATCGAGCGCTGCCAGCACTTGCCTTCGCGGCCGGGCTCGCACCAGCACTTGTCCTCGCTCTCACCCTTGGCGCAGGTGTTGGTCTTGCGCCACTTGAGCACTTCCTCGCTGGCGAAGGTCGGGCGCCGGTGCGTGTTGATGATCGCGTTGAACGTGCCCGGGTTGTTCACCTGATCGGTGGGGATCGCCGACGTGTCCGACGTGCCTGGCCTCGCGTGCGTGAAGATCTGCCACTCGAGGCTGTTCACCGGCATGCCCGAGACAATCAACTGCGAGACGCGCAGGTACTGGTTGCCGATCGCGCCCTTCAGGTTCTCCCATTTCGGATGGGTCGGGTCCTTCGGCGGATTGAGCGGATCGAAAGCGATGTGGCACGAACCACAGGTGGTGCCGATCAGGAACGGCGGCTCGATGGAGCCGTCCATCAGGTGGCTGGCATCGCGGTCGGAACGCGCCTTGTCCTCCGAGAGCTTGCGGTCATAACCCTCCCACGTGCCGAGCTTGCCGCCGTTCAGTGCCTTCCAGCGTTCCGGGTCGAACCTCGGGTTGGGGAACTTGCGAAATCCCAATGCCCCGGTCGACGTGCCGAACTTGAGATCGCAGGAGGACTGGCGCTGATCCTTCGGGCCGTGCGGATCACCGGAGGCGACCGGCGCATCCTTGAAGTCGCAGGCAGGATCGCGATAGCCGCTGCGGCCCACGAACTTGAGCAACTCCTCGTCGCCCGCGCAGTAGTCCAGGCCATAAGTCTGCTCCAGGCTCTTCGCCGGGCAGTTCGGCGAACCGGGCGTACAGCAGTCGGGGTCGTTGATCATGCCCCAGGTCTTGAACCGCGCTTCGCGCTGGTCGGAACGCAGCGCGCGGTACCAGTCGATCAGCACGCCCATACGCTGTTGAAAGGTGTACGTATGGAAGCGGTCGTTGCCGGCGCTGGCCTTGTACCAGATCTCGCGGCCGGCGCGCTCTTCCGGGCTCAGGCGTTCCGCCTCGGCCACCCGATGGAAGCCGGCGTCGTCGAAGTAAGCCTGGCCGCTCACAGCCGGAGCCTCGGGCGCCGACGTCGACGCCGCGACCGGTTTCGGATCGGGCGCACGCGCGATCTCGCGGTTCGTTTCCAGGGCCGCCATGACCCCCGCGGCGGATACCAGGGCGGCTGCGATCACCGCGACGCGCTTCATCATCTTGTCGTCCTCCCGAATCGAATCTTCCGGCTCAGCGCCGGCGCGACCTGTCCTCGCCTTCGAACACCGTGCTGCCGTCGGGGAGCGCCTTGCGCACCAGCACACCCTTGCGCACCAGCGCGTCGAGGGCGCGCTGCACCCGCTCGAGCGGTTCCTCGATCTGGCGCGGCGCAAGCCACCACCGCTGTATTCCCTCCGCGCTGTCGGCGGCTTCGGGGTGATGTGCCAGGTAACGCATCACCTCGTCCGCCACCAGGTCGTCTTCCCGCGTCATGGCCGTACCTCCTCAGCCCTGCAGAGTCCTGACGCGCAAACGACGGGCCATGGAGGCTCGAAGGTCAAGCCCTTGAGTCCTTGGAGAAGACGCAATGGGGCTGGTATTTCGCCTGGGTCGAAAACCACCCGATGCCGGGTGAAGAACCACCCGAATCCGAACCGCTCAGCGGTGCTGCTTCGGATCTTCCGTGCGGGTTCGGACGGGGCCTGCCGCGAACTGGCCGCGCTCGAGGCCGTATTTCTTCGCCAGCTTGCCGAGCTGGCTGCGCTCCTGGCCGCACAGCCGGGCGGCCTGCGTGATGTTGCCGCCGGCCAACGCCAGCACATGGGCGACGTAGGCGCGTTCGAACTCGGCGATCGCCTGTGCCTTCGCCTCGCGGAAATCGCCTTCGAACATCGGCCCACTGACCGCGCGCCGGCTCGCAGCCGGATGATCGATCCGCAGCACCTCGTCGTCGGCGAGCAGGAACTCCCGGTGGATCAGGTTCTCCAGCTCGCGCACGTTGCCCGGCCATGCATAGGACTCGAGCCAGGCGATGGTGTCGGGATGCAACCGCCGCAGCGGCTGGCGATACTGGTGGCTCAGCCGGGTGATGAAGCGCTCGGCCAGCAGCACCGCATCGCCTCGACGTTCACGCAGGGGCGGCAACGTCAGCGACAGCAGGTTGAGCCGGTACAGCAGGTCCTGGCGAAACTGGCCGCGTGCGGCCAGGTCAGCGAGCGGCGCGTTGCTCGCAGCGATGACGCGCACGTCGGCGTGCTCGACCAGGTGACCGCCGACCGGTCGATAGGTCTGGTCCTGCAGGAAACGCAGCAGCGCCACCTGGCCGTGCGCGCTCATGGTCTCGATTTCGTCGAGGAACAGCGTGCCCCCGCGCGCCTGGGCGATCACGCCGAAGCGCGCTTCCCGCGCGTCGGTGTAGGCACCGCGCGCATGACCGAAGAATTCGTTCTCGAACAGCGTGTCGGGTACCGCGCCGCAGTTCATCGCGATGAAGGGCGCGTCGCGGCGCACGCCCAGATAGTGGATCGCCCGCGCGGCCAATTCCTTACCCGTGCCGGTCTCGCCCTGGATCAGGACGATGGCATCGCAGTCGGCCATGCGTCGCACCAAGCGCAGCACCTCGAGGAACGCAGGCGAGCGACCGATCAGATTGAGGCGCGCAAAACCGGAAGGATTCGTGGCTTCCGGCCAGGCGGGAGAGGTTCCGATGGGCTGCATGACGGGATCCGGCTTGCCCTCTTGACGCGATCTGGACCTGAGAGGTTTTATCGCACAGGCCTGCGTCGTTGGCAAATCGGACGGCCGGGAGAGTCGGCCCTCTCACCTGCCGGGCGCCGAACGACTCGTTCCCGGCAATCAGTCGGTTACGTGCATCTCCGGCCACGGGACCGATGTCCGTGAGACGCCGCTGTCACCGTGCGGCAACGAAGTTTATTTGCGTCGACCGTTCGATTTCGGGATGCGGCCGGCATACCGGCAGTGCGCCCTGGCGCTACAGGAAGTTGAACAGCGACAACCCCTGGATCTGGACGAAGGTCTTCTGCGCGGCTTCCAGCGAGAACTGGTTGAACGTGAGTTCGCTGATGGCTTTCGCGTAGTCGAGATCGCGCAAGGTCGCCAGCGTCTGGTCGTACTGGAGATTCAGATCGCCGGAAGCACTGATGCCGCTTTCGATTTCCTTCGCCCGTGCACCGACCGATGCGCGCACGGCAAGCCCGACGTCGAGTGCATTGTCGATGCTGTTGTGGGCAGAGTTGAGCGCATTGGCGAGCCGCGTGTTGCTGGTGGCGCCCGGCCCGGCGGTCTCGACCGCCCGGATCAGCTGATAGACGGTGGCGAAGATGTCTTCGTTCACGCTCGGCGCGACCGTGAACGCATCGCCGGTGGCGGGCTCGCCCGTCACCGACAGGTCGATGCCGTAGTCGAAGGCGGTCGGATTGGTGTCGGGCGGCACCTGGCTGGCGAGCACGATGCTGGCGCCGTCCTGATAGGTGCGCAGGAACGGGCCACCGCCTGGCGCAGCGCCGGTGGTGAGGGATACGTTGTTGACCGTGTCGACGATGTCGTAGGTGGTGACCGCGGGCACGTTCGTGTTGTCCACGAAGAACCGCACCTCGAAATTCTGCGGATTGCCGGCGGCATCCCAGGCCGCCTGGTCGCGCACGACACCGCGCGTGACGGTGCCGGTGCCGGTGTTGGTGGCGTTCGCGGAAGTCTCGAACACGCCATTGCCCGTGCGGATACGCTGGAAGATGTCCGAGCCGGCATCGCTCACCGCGATCTGCCTCGAGGCCCCTATCTGGATGAGGCGCTGGCCCTGGTCGCCGTTGTAAGTCACGGCACCCGGCGAATTCTCGGTGAAGGCCTGGGTCCCGCCCTGGTAACCGGAGAACAGATAGAGCCCGTTGCCGTCGGTGCTGTTGGCCACTCCGATCAGTTCGGCGTAGATGCCGCGCAGTTCCGTCGCGAGGCTCTTCAGGTCGCTGGAACTGAGCGCGCCATCGCCCGAGTTGACTGCGAGCGTCTTGACGTCCTGCAGCAGGCCCGTATAGCGCGTCAGCGCGTTCTCCTCCAGGCCGATCGCCGCGGTGGCGCTCTCGCCGTTGCGCGCGTATTGCTCGTTGATCGCCTTCGACTGCGACACTTCGAGCGAGCGCGCCGCCCCCACGGGATCGTCGGCAGGCGACAGGATCCGCCGGCCGGCCGAGATCTGCTCCTGACCGCGCACCAGCAACGACTGCGCGCGCTGGATGTTGAAGATGCCCTGCTCGAAGACGGTGGTGGTGCTGACGCGCATGAAGGAACTCCTATCGGCCGAGGTCGAGCAGCGTGTCGAACAACGTCGACGCGATCTGCAGCACCTTCCCCGACGCCTGGTAGGCCTGCTGGTAACGGATCAGATTCGCGGCCTCTTCGTCGAGGTTCACGCCGGAGAACGACTGCTTCGCCTCACGGGTCTGCTTCACGAGCGCGTCCTGGGCAGTGGATTGCACCAGGGCCTCGCGCGTGTCGTTGCCCACGTCGCTCACCAACTGGCTGTAGCCGCTCTGGTAGCTCGCGGTGCCGTTGGCCATGGTCTGCGCGGTCTGCAACTGGGCGAGCAGGAGGGCGTTGCGATTGTCGGCGACACCGCCGGTGTTGTTCGTGATCGTGAACGTGTCACCGTTGGACGGCGCGCCGGTGAAGGTGACCGTCAAACCGTTGAAGGTGATCGGGGTGCCGGACGTGTAGGTGAACGGCCCAGCGGCCGGTACCGCGCCGGCCACCGTGAATTCGTTCGTCGCCTGCGCATACGTGAACGTCACCGTTCCGGGCAGCGGCAGGTTGGTGACGTCGGAGACCACGCCGGCACTGATCTTTGCATCGCCGAGATTGGCCAGCGTAGCGGCAGTCCGCACGGGTGCCGCGGCCGCGACCAGCGACGTATCGGTGATCGTGACGCGCACGTCGCGCGCGGCGTAACGCGTGGGCTGGACCAGAAAACTGTCGCCGTTGTTGGGAGCACCGGATGCAAGATCGATCGTCACGCCGTCGACGGTCTGCGGCAGCGTGGCGAAGGTCTGCTGCGTGTCGTCGGACAGGCGCGTCACCAGGTAGTTGCCACCCGAGACGGTGATTCGATAGTCGGACGCAGTCAGCGCGCCGACGTCGGTCAGCGTCGCGCTGATCACGCCGCTGCCGGTATTGGTGGTGCGGGCCTGCACGAGCGCCTGGGGTGCATTGAAGAAATTGCCGCCGAGCGCGCCGTTCAGGTCCTGGCCGAGCCGGTGCTGGGCGTTGAACGTCTCCGTGAGCACAGCGGCGACGCGGCCGAGCTGGTTCTGGGCCGGAACGAGCGTCTGGTCGAGAAACGTCAACAGGCCGCCCAGTTCGCCGCCCTGCAGCGAATCGGAGGGCAGCATCACGGTGGTGGATCCCACGAGGTAGCCGATGTCGACGGTGGTGGGGTCCTCGGTGGAGGGCCGCGACGTCAGCGTGAGCGACTGCGAACCGATGACGAGGCTCTGGCCGGTGCCGATGAACACGTTGAAGCTGCCGTCCGATTCGGTGATGACGTTCACCCGGATGAGCTTGTTCATGTCGGCGACGAGCATGTCGCGCTGATCCAGCAGGTCGTTGGCGGGCTTGGCGCTGGAGCTCTGGGAAGTGACGATCTGGCGATTGAGCGTCGCGATCGACGAAGCGAGGGTGTTGATGCTGTCGACGACGCCGCCCACCTGCTGGTTGACGCCGTCGCGGATCTCGACGAGCCGGGTATCGATCGACTGGAAGCGCGACACCAGCGCCTGGCCGAGACTGATCATCGACTGGCGCGAAGGGACCGACGACGGATTCGCCGCCACGTCCTGCACACCCGAGAAGAAACTCTGCAACGCCGGGGACAGCCCGCTGGTCGGGTCGGCGAGCACGTTGTCGATCTGCTTCGCCTGGGTCACGAAGGCATCGAGGTGGCTCGCCTGGGTCTGGGCGGCGAGCGCCTGCGAATCGAGAAACTGGCTGTAGAGCCGCTTGACCGTGTCGACCTCGACACCCTGACCGAAGAAACCCGAACCGGTGAACTGCGGATTGCGGTTGGTCTGGACGACCGTCTGTCGCGTAAAGCCGTCGGTGGACGCATTGGAGATGTTGTGGCTGGTCGTGAGCAGGCCCGCCTGCGCAGCGTTCAGACCACTGACTCCGATGCTGAAGATGCTTCCGCTCATATGTCGATTCCCCTCAGCCCTTTACGGCCGTCTCGGGGGTTTTCTTGACCCCCATCTGCTGCGCCTGCTCCATCTGCCGCACGATCATGTCGGCGAGACCGATGCCCTTGTGCTGCGCGAGCTCCTGCGCGTATTGCTGGTCCAGCATTCCGGTGAAGGCCTTGGTGCCCTCGCTTTCGAACAGGTCGTCGCCGAAGCTCGCCGAGCGCATCGACTTCATCAATTGCGACAGGAGCAGCGACTCGAATTCCTGCGCTACCTTGCGCAGGGCCGCGGGATCGTTGGCCTTCGCGGGTGCACGCAGGTTGCCGAGGCGCTGCGGGTCGAAGGCGATTTCGGCAAGGTCGGCCATCAGATGATCTCCAGCTCCGCCTTGAGCGCGCCGGCGGCCTTCATGGCCTGCAGGATCGCGAGCAGGTCGGTGGGTGTCGCGCCCACGGCATTCAGGGCCCGCACCACATCCGAGAGCGACGTGGTGTTGGGCAACACCACGAGGCCCGATTTGTCTTCCTTCACTTCGATGTTGGCGCGCTCGGTGGCGACGGTCTGCCCCTGCTGCGAGAACGCCCCGGGTTGGCTGATCACCGGTTCGGTCTGGATCGTCACCGAAAGATTGCCGTGCGCCACCGCGCAGTTGCTCACCAGCACCCGCTGATTCATCACCACCGAGCCGGTGCGGCTGTTGACGATGACCTTCGGCGAGGCTTCGCCGGTGATCACGAGGAGATTCTCGATGCGCGAGATGAACGCCACGCGCTGCGACGGATCGGTCGGTGCACGGACGCGCACCTGCCGTGAGTCCATCGCGACGGCAGTACCGGATCCGACGGCGTTGTTGATGACGTCGGTGATCCGCATCGTCGTCGTGAAATCGCTTTCGACGGTTTCGAAGACCACCATGTCGCCCTGTCCCACCTGCGACAGCACCATGCGCTCGACGGTCGCCCCGGCAGGAATGCGGCCGGCGTTCAGGTGATTGACCGCAACGCTGGTACCGCCCGACTGTGCGCCGGCGCCCGCGATCAGCACGTTGCCCTGGGCCGCGGCGTACACCAGGCCATCGGCACCGCGCAGGGGCGAAAGCAGCAGCGTGCCGCCGCGCAGGCTGCGCGCGTTACCCATGGACGAGACCGTGACGTCCAGGGTCTGGCCCGGCTTGGCGAAGGCCGGCAGTTGCGCGGTGATCATCACCGCCGCGACGTTGCGCAATTGCAGGTTGAGTCCCGGCGGCAGGGTGACGCCGAGCTGGCTCAGCATCGAGGTCAGCGCCTGCACGGTAAATGGGGTCTGCGTCGTCTGGTCACCGGTGCCGTCGAGACCGACCACGACCCCGTATCCGACGAGCTGGTTGGTGCGCACGCCCGCGATGCCCGCGACATCCTTGATGCGCTGCTGCGCGTACGACGGTACGGTCGCGGCGATCAAGGCGGCCAGGGCAAGCGTGCCGACCACGAGGCGCTTCGGCGAGATTCTGATGACGAACATGGCGATTCCTCGTAGGGGCTTCAGAAGGGCGACGCGCTCAGGAAGAAGCGCTGCAGCCAGCCCATGGTCTGCGCCTCGGACAGGTAGCCGCGGCCTTTGTATTCGATGCGCGCATCGGCCACGCGCGTGGACGACACGGTGTTGGCCGTGGTGATGTTCTGCGGATTCACGACGCCGGAGAAACGGATGTATTCGGTACCCTGGTTGATCGTGACCTGCTTCTCGCCGCTCACCAGCAGGTTGCCATTCGGGTAGAGATCGATGACCGTCACTGCGACGTTGCCGGTGAACACGTTGTTCGATGCACTCCTGCCGCCGCCTTCGAAGGTCGAATCGCTCGAGGCGGACAGGGCTGCGCCTTCGAGGGCTGCGCCGGGCAATTTCGTGGCGATGGGAATGCCGATGGTCGTCTCGCCGGAGCGATTCGCGTTGCTGGACGAAGCCTTGGATGCCGTGGTGCGCTCCTCCAGCACCACGGTGATGATGTCGCCCACGAAGCGCGCGCGCCGATCCTCGAAGAGCGCAAGGCGCGCGGTGCCGGTCTGGAAGATCGCGCCGTTCGGCTGCGAGTTCACCGGCAACGGGGCGGGCCGCGTACTCATCGGCTGGTGCACAGAAGTGGCCGGGGTCGTCATCGCGCAGCCGGTACCGAGCACGGCGGCAACGAGGAGAGGAAAGATGGGGCGCATGGCAATCCTTGCAGTTCGATCAACCCGATCTATTGCAGCGTGCGTGCCAGCGAGGGTCACGGCGGAATAGCTCGCGGAATCAGTCGCCTGCAGACCGCGATCAGGGGCGGCACGGGCGCGTGCCCGGCGCCGCGGCAAGGGTCGGCCGGTGTGCCCGGCAAGCTTTGCCAGGGGCCCAATGCAACGGGGCCGTCTGCCGACGACCCCGCCCCTCACGCCTCACGCCGCTCGGGCGTTACAGCTGCGTGAGCCTCTGCAGCATCTGGTCACTCGCCTGCACCGAGCGCGAGTTGATCTCGAACGCACGTTGGGCGGTGATGAGGTTCACCAGTTCCTCCGTAACGCTGACGTTCGAGGTTTCGACGAAGCCCTGGTTGATCGTCCCCAGGCCGTTGGTACCCGGCTGGTTGACCTGGGGTGCGCCCGAGGACGCAGTCTCGAGGAACATGTTCTCGCCGCGGGCCTGCAGGCCGCCGACGTTCACGAAGTTGGCGAGCTGGATCGTACCGACCTGCGTCGGGGTGGCGCTTCCCGCCACGAGTGCAGTGACGGTGCCGTCGTTGCCGATCGTGATCGTGATGGTGTTGGGCGGGATCGTGATGCTGGGCTGGATCTGGTAGCCGCTCGAGGTGACCACGTTGCCCTGGTTGTCGAGCTGGAACGAGCCGTCCCGGGTGTAGGCGGTGGTGCCGTCCGGCAACAGGACCTGGAAGAAGCCCTGCCCGTTCACCGCGAGATCGAGGCTGTTGCCGGTCGACACCAGGTTGCCGTTGGTGAAGATGCGCGCGGTGGCGACCGGGCGCACGCCGGCGCCAAGTTGAAGTCCGCTGGGTACCTGATTCAATTGCGAGGTCTGCGCACCGGGCTGCCGCACGATCTGGTAGAGCAGATCCTCGAACACGGGCCGCTGGCGCTTGAAGCCGTTGGTGCTGACGTTCGCCAGGTTGTTGGAGATCACGTCGACGTTGAACTGCTGGGATTCGAGGCCGGTCTTGGCGGTCCAGAGGGAGCGGATCATGGGTTCTTTCTACGATCGTCACGCATTCATGTTGAGCAGTTGCGAGAGCTGCCGCGCGTTCTGGTCGGCGCTCTGCATCAGCCGGATCTGGGTGTCGAATTGCCGGGACAAGGAAATGATGCTGGTGATGGCCTCGACCGCGTTCACGTTGCTGCCTTCGAGCATGCCGCTCGCGAGCTGCGTCGAGGCGCTCGCCGCTACTGGACGTCCGTTGGTGGTGCGAAACAGCCCGTCGGTCCCGCGCTCGAGGGACTTCTCATCGGGATTGACGAGCTTGATGCGGCCGACGATCGTGGCGGTGTTCGGTACACCGACCAGCGGAATCGCCGAGATCGTGCCGTCGCGGCCGACGAGGATGGTGGCATCGGGCGGGATCGTGATCGGAATTCCTGCATCGGTGAGCACGTTCAGACCGTTGCGGGTTTGCAGCACGCCGCCCGGGCCGGGCTGCAGGCTCCCGTCGCGCGTGTAGGCCTCGCGTCCGTCTGCCCCACGCACGGCGATGAAGCCCTTGCCGTCGACGGCGACGTCGAAGATGCGACCCGTATTGCGCATCGGTCCGGGAGAGAAATCGGTTCCCGTGGTCGAGTCGACCACGTAGGTGCGCGTCTTCGCCCCCGGGCCCTGAACCGGCAGCGCACGAAACGCCGTCGTCTCCGCGCGAAAGCCCGCGGTCGACGCATTGGCGAGGTTGTGCGCGACCTGGGCCTGCCGGTCGAACATGCTCTTCGCGCCGTTCATGGCGAGATAGATGACGCGGTCCATGGCTTAGTCCGTGAGGCGTGAGGCGCTAGGCGTCAGGCGGAAGGGGTTGTGTGAGCCGTATCACGATCGGGAGCCCGTGAAAGGGCGAGCGACGAACCACGATCTGCCGTGCCGTCTCACGCCTCACGCCTGACCCCTCACGCCTCACTGCTCACGCTCAACGCAGGTTCACCAACGTCTGCAACACCGCGTCCATCGTCTTGATGGTCTGGGCGTTCGCCTGGTAGTTGCGCTGCGCGGTGATCATGTTCACCAGTTCCGCGGTCAGGTCGACGTTGGAATCCTCCACCGCCGCTGACTGCAGGTTGCCGAGCGTGCCGCTGCCGGGTGCACCCACCAGCGCGAGACCCGAGTCGCCGGTTTCCTGCCAGAGGTTGTTGCCAAGCGGGTCGAGGCCCTGCGGATTGATGAAGTCCGCGAGCACCACCTGGCCTAAGTTGCGCGACTGGCCGTTGGAATAGCGGCCGACGATGACCCCGTCCTGCGCGATGTTGAAGCCGCTCAGCCGCCCCGACGTGTAGCCGTTCTGGGACAACGCGTTGACGCTCGAGACCGAGCCGTACTGCGTCGAGCTGTTGAAGTTCAGCGTGAACGCGAGCGGCGTCACCGCGCCGGAGGCGATGGTGAGCGACGCGTTGAGCGGCATCGCCGTGGTCATCACGCCGGTGTTGCTGAAATTGAGCGTAGCCGGCGCGCCGGCACCGGCACCGAGGTCGACGTTCGTGGTCGCGGTTCCGTCCACGGTCGCCTGCACGTCCCACTGGCCTAGCGTGGCTGAACGAACGAAGTAGAGCGTGAACACGTGCGGGTTGCCGAGCGTGTCGTAGGTCGTGCCGGACGTGGTGAAGTTGTAGGTCGAGGTGTTGTTCGGATCGAACGGCGCGACCGCCGGCGGGTTCAGGCGGGAGTCGAGGTTGACGCCGGCGTTGAAGGCGCTGGTCGCGTTCGGTGCGATGTCGGAAGTATCGAACTGGATCGGCGAAGGCGCGGCGTTGACGATGTTGCCGTTCGCATCCACGCCGTAGCCCGTCAGGCTCAAGCCCTCGGAATTGACCACGAAACCCTGGCTGTCGAGACGGAACTGGCCGTTGCGCGAGTAGACGATGGAGCCGTTGTCGTCGAGACGGAAGAAGCCCCGGCCGGTGATGGCGATGTCCAGCGGATTGTCGGTCGGGCTGATGTTGCCCTGGTTGAACGTCTGGGCGACGTTCTGCACCTTGGTGCCGATACCGATCTGGCTCGCGCCGCCGCCGCCCAGGGAGGCCGCGAACACGTCGGCAAACTGTGTCACCGAGCCCTTGAAGCCGACCACCGAGGCATTCGCTACGTTGTTGCCGATGACGTCGAGGTTCTTGGATGCGGAGTTCAGGCCGCTCAGTCCCGATTGAAAACCCATGGTGCGCTCCCGTTGGTCCTAGATAATTTGTCTGACGCTCGCCACGGGAATCGCCCCGAGGGTCGCGGTATTGAGGGTCAGGCCGCCATCCAGCGAGACGCTCTGCACGCGTCCGTATGCGAGCGTCTTGACGTCCACCTTCGTGCCGTCGGTACGGAAGGCTTCGACCTTGAACTTGTAGGTGCCATCGGGCAGTTGCGCGGTTCCGTCCGGTCGCCCGTCCCAGGCGAACGAGCCGAGGCCCGCGTCCTGGCGACCCAGATCGAGAGCTTCCACGCGCTCACCGGAAGGGGCGTAGATCGACACGACGACTTTCTCCGCCGGGCCGGCCAGTTCGATGCCGGCGACTGCCCCACCGCTGATGAGTTCCATGCGATCGCCTTCGGCGAGCACGCCGCGACCGATCATCGCGCTCGCCTGCATCGACTGAGCGGCGAGCATGCTGTCGCCCATGCCCTGCAAGGAGGTGTTGAGGCGCTCGATGCCGCTGACGGTGCTGATCTGCGCGATCTGGCTGGTCACCTGCGCGTTGTCCAGGGGATTGAGCGGATCCTGGTTCTTCATCTGCGTCACGAGCAGCTTGAGGAAGCGATCCTGCGGATCCTCGGTCTTCTTCGTGACCGAATCCGTCCCGGTCTTGGAAGCGCTGGCGGCAGGCGTGTTGTTGATGGCGTCCAGAGGGTTCATGGTGTCGATCTCATTGACCCAGCGAGAGGGTTCTCAGCAACAGGTTCTTCGCGGTGTTCATCACGTCCACGTTCAGCTGGTATGAACGCGAGGCCGAGATCATGTTGGTCATCTCCTCCACCACGTTCACGTTGGGATACGTCACGTAGCCCTGTTTGTCCGCGAGCGGGTGCTTGGGGTCGTAGACCAGGCGCGGCGCCGACGGGTCGTCGACGATGCCGTTCACCTTGACGGCCTGGGACACGCCGCCACGACCCAGTGGCACTGCCTGGAAGACGATCTGCTTGGCGCGGTAGGGGGTGCCGTCGGCGCTGACCGCGCTGTCGGCATTCGCCATGTTCGAAGCGACCACGTTGAGGCGCTGCGACTGCGCCGCGAGGGCGGAGGACGCGATGTCGAAGACCGAGAAGAGGTTCACGGTTCAGGTCCCGGTCACTGGCCCTGCACGGCCGTCTGAAGGGTGCGGATGTTCGCGCTCAGGAACGTGAGCGACGCCTGGTAGCGCATGGCGTTGTCGGAGAAACGCCCGACCTCCGCGTCCATTTCGACGGTGTTGCCGTCGATGGAGGGCTGGACGGGATGGCGGTACTGGAGGCGCGGACCACCGGAAGCGCCGCCCTTCGGATCGAGATGTCCGGCGCTCGTGTGCGCCAGGCGCAGGTCGGCGCGCAGCGTCGCACCTGTCATTGCAGCGCGAAAATCGAAGTCACGCGCCTTGTAGTGCGGCGTGTCGGCGTTCGCGATGTTGCCGGCAATCACCTCGCTCCGTTCGGCACGCAGATTGAGCGCCTTGAGATTTGGAGCAAGAAAACTGTCGATGCGATCGAGCATGGCGGTTTGCCGGTGAGGTGGCTGACGGCCCCTCCTTTCGCAGATGCCGTGCCATGTGCCGCGGCGGAACCAGTCGATCGACAAATCTTCAATCGATCAGACGGTTGTGCGTAACAGACCCGACGTTCGTGCGATCGCCCCATCCTCCGACCGCCGGTTCGGATGGAAGCCCTTGCCGGGTGCGGCAAGGACTTGCCGGCGCTATTCCCGGCTCACGTGAACTCAGTCCGAACGAACGACTCTGTTCTTGCCCTGGACCGTGGCCTGGTACATGGCCTTGTCGGGCGACCGCGAAGGGAGGAGCAGTTCCTTTCGGCTTGAGCCGAAAGGTGCGACCCCGCAGCGGGATGCGGGGCCGACAGCGAACTCAGTCGGAACGTACGACTCTGTTCTTGCCCTGGACCGTGGCCTAGTACATGGCTTTGTCGGGCGACCGCGGAGGGCGGAGCAGTGCCTTTCGGCCTAAGCCGAAAGGTGCGACCCCGCAGCGGGATGCAGGGCCGACAGCGGACTCAGTCGGAACGTACGACTCTGTTCTTGCCCTGGACCGTGGCCTAGTACATGGCTTTGTCGGGCGACCGCGGAGGGCGGAGCAGTGCCTTTCGGCCTAAGCCGAAAGGTGCGACCCCGCAGCGGGATGCGGGGCCGACAGCGAACTCAGTCCGAGCGAACGACCCGGTTCTTGCCCTGCACCTTGGCCTGGTACATGGCCTTGTCGGCCCTCTGGAACAACGTCTCGTCGGTATCGCCGGCGCGATACTCGGCCACGCCGGCGCTGAAGGTGATCAGCAGGCGCTCGTTGTTGTGCAGGAAGAAGCGCTTGGTCAGTTCGCGCTGCAGCCGGCCGGTCACCTTGACCGCCTCGTCGAGCGCGGTTTCAGTGAGGATGATGATGAACTCCTCGCCGCCGTAGCGCGCGATCACGTCCGTCGGACGTACCGTATGCTTGATGACCTTGGCCAGATGCACCAGGGCGGCGTCGCCGGCGGCATGGCCGTGGGTGTCGTTCAGCTTCTTGAAGTTGTCCACGTCGAGCACCGAAACGCACAGCGGCTTCTTCGACCGTGTCGCCCGCGCGATCTCGCGCGCCATGGCATCTTCCATGCCGCGCCGGTTCAGTGCCCCGGTCAACTGGTCTTCTCGCACCTGTTCGCTGACGCGAACAAGTTCGCCCTCCAGTTCGTGCACGCGCTGCTCGGCGACCTGTGCCTGCTGGCGTGCCACCAGCAGGTCGTCGCGCGAGCGCATCATGTCCACCTGCATGCCGCGCGTATCCGACATCAGCTCGTCGATCAGCGTCTTGAGCGCGTCGAGGCTGTCGGTGGCGATGATGCGTTCGGAATAGCGCTCGATCTTCCCGTGATAGTCGACGGTGTTCTCGGTGACTTCGCCCAGGCGCTCGACGAACACGGCCAGCAAGGTCTTCAGCGTCGTCTTCGCTTCCTTCAGGCCCGACTTGAGTTGTGCCTGCTTGAAGATCACTTCCTTGAAACCGCGTTCGGCCTCCCGCACCGAACGCAGGTCCACGGGGCCGTTGATCAGTTCCCGCAGCACGTCGATCTGGCCATGGATCCACTGGTCGTCGTCGACGAGCTCGCCGAGGTTGTTCACCACGAGGCCCAGCAGGCGCATCAGGTTGTCGATCAGTTCCTCATCGGGCTCGAGGCGCAGTTCGACCTTGAGCCAGAACTGCTTGAGCTGTGCCGCAAAGCGCGACCATTCCTCGGGGCGCACGGCTTCGCGGGCTCGCCGTGCCATTTGGAGGGCGTCCGCATGCACGTCCGGGTAGCGTTCGAGTCGCGGGCCGACGCCGTTTTCAAGCACGCTGGCGAGCAGGTCCTTCAGGTCGGCCAGCTGCCCATTTTCGGCAACGGGCGGTGTGATCGGATCGCCCGACGCCACGACCGCCGCGGAATCCTCGACCCAGCTCCGCATCAGGTTCTTCAGCTTCACGGGCAACTGCGGATCGGCCCCGAACGAGGTCAGCACGCGTTCGAGGGATTCGCGCTTGCGCGCGGTGGTGATGCCGCGATGGGACGTTTCGAGCTGACGCAGCAGTTCCCTCACCAGAGGGCCGAATTCGATCGTGGGTCCGCGCGCGCGCGTGGCCAGCATCTCGAGCATCCTGGCGACCTGCTCCCAGTCGGACTGCTCGGCCGCACGCTGCATCGCCCGCAGTCCGTCGTCCTCGGGATTGCGCGCCCCCGCCTCCCGAAGGGCAACCATCAACCGCCCCGCCGCATCGTTCGCGTCCGGCTTCCCGCCCGTGATCTCGTGATAGATGCGGAAGTAGTTCTGCGGCGTCGGGGCGATGCGCTGGGTCGCAAGCAACCTCAAGGTCTCGCGCGCGATATCGGTGGGATTGGTAAGCTCGGCCATCTAGGGTGAATCGTCGGGATCCGGCTCGGTCATTATCGTCACTTGCTCGACCGAGTTGAGGGCTCTGCGGCATGCCCGCGTGCCTTTCGTGCACGACGCCCTCTACAATAGTGTCTCATGACGTATAGACCGTCCCATATGCTGTTGTTCTGCGCGCTCGGCCTCGCAGGCGCCTCGCTGCCGGCGCTTGCCCAGAACCGGAACCAGGATCTCGAGGCGGTACGGCGTGCCGCCGAGGAATTCGCCCGCAGCCAGGCAGCCAGCCTCCCGGGGGAAGTGCTCATCGGGACGGGCGAAATCGATTCGAGGCTCCAGCTCGTCGCCTGCCAGGATCTCCACGCCTTCCTCCCGGCCGGCGCCCGCCTCTGGGGTCGCAGCAACGTGGGCGTGCGTTGCCGCAAACCGGACAGCTGGTCCATCATCGTCCCGGTCAACGTGCAGGTGATGGCCGAGGCCTTGTATTCGGCCCGTCCATTGGCTCGCGGCACAGCGCTGACGGAACAGGACATCGTGACGCAGCGGGTCGATCTCACGCAACTGCCTGCGGGAACGCTGACCGATCGCAGCCAGGCCGTCGGCCGCGTTCCCGGCGTTTCGCTCGCGGCCGGTCTGCCCATGCGGGCGGAAATGCTGCGAGGTGCGTACGTAGTGACCCAGGGCCAGAGCGTACGCATCGAGTTCTCAGGCGACGGGTTCAAGGTGAGTTCCGAAGGCAAGGCGCTGGGCAACGCCGCTCTCGGGGAGTACGTGCAGGTGCGAGCGGCCTCCGGCAAGGTCGTCAAGGGCATGGCAAGCAGCGCCGGCGTGGTCGAGGTAAAGTGACGCCATGTCGAGACATTCCGAAGATGGAGCGGATTCGGCAACGCGCGTCAGACCGTTGATGCGGAGGAACAAATCGCGAGCACCGAAGCATCGAGGCTAAAGTTTCGGCGCTGTGGTGCCGTAAACGGGTTCGGGCGAAGGGCTTTTCCCGCCTACAGTGAGTGAGGAACATCTCGTGAAGATCAACAACTCGATCGGAAAACCCGCAGGGGTCGCAGGCACGCAGGACGCGGTGAGCGGCAAGCCCGCCGGGCCGACGCAGGCTGCTTCGAGGCCGGCTGCCGGCGATCGTGTCGCCATCACTTCGCTGTCGTCGCAACTGCAGGCACTCGAAAGCCGGCTCGCCGACGTCGCGGTCGTGGATGTGGCCCGCGTGGATGCGATCAAGCAGGCCATTTCCGAGGGCCGTTTCAAGGTCGACTCCGAAGTCGTCGCCGACCGGCTCATCGCCACGGTCAAGGAATACCTGCTCTCCCAGAAGCCCTGAAGGGCAATGGGCTGGTCCGGTGCCTGACCGCGCAGCCTTCGTCGCGGCCCTGGAAGCCGAGAACGAAGCCTTCGATGCCTTCGTGGGCGTGCTCGAGGCCGAGGCTGCCGCACTGAACGCAAGCGACGTGGAGGCGCTGATCACCCTGGCGCAGTCCAAGTCGGAAAAAGTCACCATCCTGTCGCGCCTCTCCGAGAGCCGCCGCGGGTTCCTGCGTTCGGCTGGATTCTCGCCCGACCGCGCCGGCATGTCCGGATGGCTCGTGGCCCACGGTGGGGCCGATGGCGCCCGGATTTCGGGGGTCTGGAACACCCTGCTCGATCGCGCCGTCCGTGCCCAGCAACTGAACGAGGCCAACGGCGCGCTGATCGAGTCACGGCTGCGCTTCAATCAGGCTGCCCTGGCATCGCTGCAGGCGGCGGCGAGGCAGACCACTTACTACGGGCCGGACGGCACCACCCGCCTGTCGAGCGGTCAAGGCCGGGACCTGGGCAGCGCCTAGGCATTCGCCCCAGAGCCGCGTCACGTCAAGGCGCGATCGGCTCCGCTTCGCCGGCGGTCTCGCCCGTGGGCAGGATCATCACCGTCACGCGGCGGTTGCGGGCCTTGCCGTCGGGCGATTCGTTCGAATCCACGCTGCGGAACTCGCCGTAACCCACGGCCACCATCCGCTCCGGCGCCACGCCCGCCTGGGCGAACAGACGCACCACGCGGCTCGCACGGGAAGCTGACAGTTCCCAGTTCGACGGGAAGACGGGTGTGTTGATGGGTGTGTTGTCGGTGTGGCCTTCGATCTCCATGGCGTTGCCGACGCCCGAGAGGACCTGGGCGACGGCCACGAGCGAGCGCACCGAACCTTCGTTCAATTCCGCCTGGCCGGGCGCGAACAGCACGCTCGCGTTGATCTCCACGGCGATGCCGCGGGCACTCTCGGTCACGCGCACCTGGCCCTCCTTCACCAGCGGCTCCAGGACCTTGCGGATGTCGTCCGCGATGCCCTTCATGCGCGCCTCGACTTTGCGCCGGCCGGAGTCCTGTTGCCGCTTGATCGGCAGTTCGATGTTGGAGTTGCCGCGGTTGTCGCCCCGCACGTCGCTGCGGATGGCAATCGGCTGCCGGCCGGTGGGCTGGAACGCCTCGACCAGCGCGTCCGACAGCACACGGTACTTGCCCTCGTTGACCTGGGAGATCGCGTACATCACCACGAAGAAGGCGAACAGCAGGGTGATGAAGTCGGCGTAGGAGACCAGCCAGCGTTCGTGGTTCTCGTGATCTTCCTCCCGCTGCCTCCTCGCCATCGCTCGACCTACCGGTCCCCGGGTTCGAGATAGCCCTCGAGCCGGCCTTCGATGATGCGTGGATTGTCGCCATTGGCGATCGCGACCAGGCCGTCGATCAACATCTCGCGGCGCCGGACCTCGCGCCCGATCACCGACTTGAGTTTGCCGGCGATCGGCAGGAACAGCAGGTTCGCGGAGCCCACCCCGTAGATGGTCGCGACGAAGGCCACGGCGATGCCCGCGCCGAGCTTGGACGGATCGGTCAGGTTCTCCATCACGTGGATGAGTCCCAGGACCGCACCCAGGATCCCGATGGTCGGTGCGTATCCGCCGGCGGACTCCCAGACCTTGGCCGCGGCCCTGTGGGAGTGCTCGTAGGTATCGATGTCCCGCTCGAGGATATCGCGCAACGTGGCCGGCTCGGCGCCGTCGATCAGCAACTGAAGCCCCTTGCGCTCGTAGACGCCGCCGGCGCTCGCGAGCTGCGGCTCCAGCGCGAGCAGGCCGCCGCGCCGGGCCGTGTTGCTCCAGCCCACGATGCGCCGGATCAGCACCCGGTACTCGATCCGCGGCGGCTGGAACGCCCACCGCGCGATGCGCATCGCGAGTGCGAACACGGCGATCGGATTCTGCAGCATCACCGCGCCCAGCGTGCCGCCGATGACGATCACGAACGCCGTGACCTGCACCAGGGATGCGAGATGGCCGCCTTCCAGCCACTGCCCGCCCAGGATGGCGACGGCGGCGACGAGCAGACCGATGAGACTCAGGGTATCCATGGATGGGCCGGTGAAGAGCGCGTCTTCGCGCGCGAGCGCGGGTACGCACTCCGACCCAGTTACGGCGCTGGAAAAGGAAACTTAAGCGGCGGATTCCCTTGACAAATCAGGGTCCGGATTGCACTCGCGTCCAGGAACCGCCGTCAGCTCTTCGCGGTCCAGACCTTCATGCGCGACCCCGCAGCGGTCGGCAGTCGCGCAACTCGGGGAATCAGCTCTTCGCGGTCCAGACCTTCATGCGCGACCGCAGACGTGCCACTGCCTGGCTGTGAAGCTGGCACACGCGCGATTCGCTCACGCCGAGCACCTCGCCGATTTCCTTCAGGTTCATCTCCTGCTCGTAGTACAGCCCCATGACCAGCTTCTCGCGGTCCGGCAGCGCACTGATGGCCTGCACCAGGTTGCGGCGGAAGCCTTCGTCCTCCAGCGCCTCGAGCGGACCGCGCTGGCCTTCCAGCGTCATGTAGGTGTCGAAGAAGCTGGTGTCGTCGGATTCCTGGAAATCCTCGTAGTGCAGCAGCTGGTAGCCGCGCGCGTCGAGCAGCATGTGCTGGTATTCCTCGAGCGGCACCTGCATGTGTTCGGCGAGTTCGGTCTCGCGCGGCGCACGGCCGAATTGCTGTTCCAGTTTCGCTACCGCGGTTTCGATCTTGCGCAGGTTCTTGCGCACGTTGCGCGGCAGCCAGTCGGCCTGGCGCAATTCGTCGAGGATCGAGCCGCGGATGCGCTGGATCGCGTAGGTCTCGAACTGTGCGCCCTGGGTGTCGTCGAAATTCTTCGCGGCATCCAGCAACCCGATCAGGCCTGCCTGGATCAGGTCGTCCACCTCGACGCTCGCGGGCAGCTTCGCCATGAAGTGGTACGCGATGCGTTTCACGAGCGGTGCCAGCTCGTTGACCATGGCGTCGATGTCGCGGTTCGCGAGGGAAACGGCGTTGACCATTACGTGCTCGCTGAAAGAGAAGCGATGCGGCTCGCCTGCACCAGGCGCTGGACGAAGCCGTCGAGGCAATCCTCACCCGCATAGGGCCATTGCATCACGGCATCGGCGACACCGCGCAATGCGACGGCGGACGGCGAATCGGGAAAGGCGCTCACCACTGCCTGCTTCACGCGCGTGGCCTTGCGCAGTGCTTCATCGTCCGGCACGTACCCGAGCCACGAGAGCTTGACCCCGAGATAGCGCTCGGCAGTGCTGTCGAGATTGGCGAAGATCGCTTCCGCCTGCTCGGTGGTCTTGACCCGATTCACGAGCACATGGAAGCGACGGCGCGCGAAGTCCCACGTGAGCCGCTTGATCAGCGCGTAGGCTTCCGTGATGGCATCGGCCGCGCCGGACACCACGACGATCACTTCGGTCGATGCGAGCGAATAGCACGGGGCACTGTCGATCTCCGCCGAAGGCGCATCCACGAGCATCATGTCGATCACGGGATCCAGCGCGCCGAAGGCCTTCACCAGCCGGGTCTCTTCCTCGGCGGGCAACATCCCGAGCAGACGGGTCGCCTCGGCCGCCGCCACGAAGCGGATGGATTCCGGCCCGGACACGATGATGTCGGCCAGCGTGCGATCGCGGCGCACGACATCCGCGAGATCATGGCTCACCCGCACGCCGAGATGGTCGGCGACACCTCGTCTGCCACCATTCTGATCGAGCACGCACACGCTCTGTCCGCGCCGCGCGAGCGCACAGGCGAGATTCGCGGCGATCGCGGAACGTCCGGTGCCGGCCTTGCCGGCCGTGAGCGTGACGGTGCGCACGAGATTGCGAGCGAACAATCGTCGCAGTCCCGCCGCCTGGTCCGGCATCTGTTCAGCCATCCCTAGGCCTCCCGCCGGGCCGCCATCGGCCGGAGTCCGATGGCCTTCGACAGGCGACAGACAGTCCGCAGGGACTGTCTGTGTCCGGTCTCAGCCCCAAGGGGGGCAGCGAACAAAATGAGCGTGGGGGCAAATTTCACTCTAGCCCCCGTGCGCCACGGCCGTGGCCCGCGCGCGGGCAGCATACGCGAGCGGTGCCTCTTCGGGTCCTGTCCGGAAGGCACCGGAGGGGGGATCGCCACGGAAGGCGCGCTCGACCAGGTACAGCGCGCTCGCGAGGTGCAGGTCCTCGGGGACCCGCTGGCCGTTCGTGACGTAGTGGAGCGGCAGCTTGGAGCGCACGATCACGTCGACCGCACCGCCCAGGGACAACGCTTCGTCGACCTTGGTGAGCACGCAGCCCGCAAGGCCCTCGCCGCGATATCGCTGCACCGTATCCTCGAGTGCATCGCCTTGCGCGACGGCGGAGAGCAACAGCAGGCGCTGGACGCCCTTGCCATGACCAGTGAGCAAGGCAACCTGCTCGGCGACGCGCTTGTCGCGCTGACTCATGCCGACGGTGTCGATCAGCACCAGCTTGCGGCCGCGCAACTCCGCGAGCGTGACCGCGAGATCCTGTTCATCCTTCACCGCGAACACGGGCACGCCGAGAATCTTGCCGTAGATGCGCAACTGATCGACCGCACCGATCCGGTAGCTGTCGGTCGTGACGAGCGCAAGTTGATGCGCACCGTGCTGCAGAGTGCAACTCGCGGCGAGCTTCGCCACGGTCGTGGTCTTGCCCACACCCGTCGGTCCGACGAGTGCGTAGACACCACCGCGCGACACGATGTCGTTGCCGGAAGGCACGCACTTCAGGTTCGACGCGAGCACCTGCCTCGCCCAGCGGAGCGCGCGGGTCCGATCGAACAGCGTCGGGACGCGCGCCGACAACGCCCGCGCAGACCGGGGACTGAAGCCCCGCCCGAGCAGTTCGCGGATGAGTTCGATCTGCACCGGCGAGCCGCGCGCGAGGTCTTTCCAGGCGAAGCCCGCGAGCTGGCCTTCGACCATGCCGCGCAGCAGGCGCACTTCGTTGACAAGATCCTGGGTGGTTACCGCGTCGCGCGCCATGTAGCGATCGGGCAGCGGCGGAGCCGCCGCCGTGGTCGGGCCACTCCGCACCGGCAAGGACGTCGGCGTCGGTGTTGCGACCATGCTCGCGACCTCGGTTTCCGCCACCGCCATGATCTCCACGCCGCCGGGCATCGCGCGGTTCGAGAGAATGAGCGCATCGGCCCCGAGCACGTCGCGCACGTGCCTCAGCGCCTCGCGCGTGCTGCCGCCGAAGAATTTTCTAACGACCATCGCGCCGCCGCATCATGCGCGGCCTCCGAGCACGGCGACCACCTTGATCACCCGGTTGTCCGGAATCTCGGCATGCGACAGAACCTTGAGCTGAGGTGCGGCGCGACGCAGGAAACGCGCGAGCAGCGTACGCAGCGGCGCCGGCACCATGAGCACCGAGGGCTGTCCCAGACTTTCCTGGTCTTGCACCAGTTTTGCTGCCTGCTTCAACAGGTTCTCCGCGAGGTTTGGTTCGAGGCCCGCCCCTTCCGGTCCCCTCGCCTGCGCGGCTTGCATCAGCACTTGCTCGAGCGCCGTGTCGAGTGCGATGACCTGGAGCTCTCCGGCACCGGGCTGTACGGTCTGGATGATAGCACGCGACATCGCGACTCTGACCGCCGCGGTGAGCTCGTCGGGGTCCTGGGTTTTGGGTGCATGTTCGGCCAGCGTCTCGAGGATCGTGCGCATGTCGCGGATGTGCACGCCCTCGCCGAGCAAGTTCGCGAGCACCTTCTGCAACGTGCCGAGCGGCACCACCTTCGGCACCAGCTCCTCGATGAGTTTCGGCGATTCCTTCGCGAGATGATCGAGCAGGTTCTGCACTTCCTCGCGGCCGAGCAATTCGGCGGCATGCGCCTGGATGACGCTCGACAAATGGGTCGCGATCACCGTGCCGGCATCGACCACGGTGTAACCCATCGCGATCGCCTGCTCGCGTGTCTCCGCGTTCACCCAGACGGCGGGCAGTCCGAACGCGGGATCGCGCGTCGTGGTACCGGGAAGGGTGCCGATCGCCCGCCCCGGATTGATCGCGAGGAACTGCCCGACGACCACGTCGCCACCGCCCACCTCGACGCCCTTCAGGGTGATGCGATAGCCGTTGGGCTTGAGCTCCAGGTTGTCGCGGATGTGGACCGCCGGCACGAGGAAGCCCATGTCCTGGGCAATCTTCTTGCGAATGCCCCGGATGCGGCGCAGCAGATCGCCGTCGAGCGCCTTGTCCACCAGCGGAATCAGGCGATAACCCACCTCCAGGCCGAGTACGTCCACGGGCGCGACGTCCTGCCATCCGACCTCGGCCGCCTCCGGAGGCGGTGGTGGCGGGGGCGGAGGCGGTGGCTCGGCGCGCGAGCGTTGATCGATCAGGTAGCCGCCGCCGGCCAGTGCCGCGGCGATAAGCAGGAAGGCCACGTGCGGCATGCCGGGAATGATCCCGAGCAGGGCCAGGATCGAGGCAGTGATGAAGAGCACCTGCGGCCGCATGAACATCTGCGACACGAGCTGTTGCGACAGGTCCTCGTCCGTGGCAACACGGCTCACCACCACGCCCGCGGCGGTGGAGATGATGAGCGAGGGGATCTGCGCAACCAGTCCGTCGCCGATGGTCAGCAGCGTGTAGGTCTCCGCCGCGGTGGCGAAATCGAGGTCGTGCTGGAGGATGCCGATCACCAGCCCGCCGAGGATGTTGATGATCGTGATGATGATGCCGGCGATGGCATCGCCGCGCACGAACTTGCTCGCGCCGTCCATCGAGCCGTAGAAATCCGCCTCCTGCGAAATCTCGGCGCGGCGCTTGCGGGCGACGTCCTCGCCGATCAGGCCGGCGTTCAGGTCCGCATCGATCGCCATCTGCTTGCCGGGCATCGCATCCAGCGTGAAGCGCGCCGACACCTCGGCGATGCGGCCTGCGCCCTTGGTGATCACCACGAAGTTGATCACCACGAGGATCACGAACACCACGATGCCCACGGCGTAGTTGCCGCCCACGAGAAAATTGCCGAAGGCCTCGATGACATGGCCCGCGGCACCGGGCCCGTTGTGCCCTTCCAGCAGCACGATGCGGGTCGAGGCCACGTTCAGCGACAGCCGCAATAGCGTCGTCACCAGCAGCACGGTGGGGAACACCGAGAAGTCGAGCGGCCTCAAAGCCAGCAGGGCGACCAGCAGCACGATCATCGACACGGCGATGTTGAACGTGAACAACAGGTCCAGCAGCAGCGTGGGCAGCGGCAGCGTCATCATCCCGAGGATCAGGATGATCAGGATCGGGCCCGCGAGCGCCTGGGCGCTCAGCTTCGTGGCCGGGGCGGTGGGCGCTTCGGCCATCGCTTACGCCTGCGCCTCGGCGCCTTCCAGCGCAGGATCGAATTCGGGCGGCACGGACAGGTCGCCTGGAACCTCCGGCGCGACGCCGCCGTAGATCTCGTGCCGTTCTAGCTGATAGACGTAGGCCAGCACTTCGGCCACCGCGGTGTAGAGCGGCGCCGGAATCTCGCGGCCGAGTTCCGCATGCGCATGCAGCGCGCGCGTGAGCGGCGGCACGCGTACCACCGGTATGCGATTCTCGCGCGCGACTTCGATGATGCGCTCGGCCAGCAGTGCCGAGCCCTTGGCTACGACCGTCGGAGCCCGCATCGCACCTTCGCGGTAGCGCAGCGCCACCGCGAAATGCGTCGGGTTGGTCACCACGACGTCGGCCTTGGGCACCTCGGCCATCATCCGCCGGCGCGCATTGTCGCGCTGGAGCTGGCGGATGCGCGCCTTGATCTGCGGGTCGCCCTCCTGTTCCTTCTGCTCCTGCCGCACTTCTTCCTTGGTCATGCGCAGTTGCTTCGCGTGGTCCCAGAGCTGGAACGGCACGTCGATGGCGACGATGAGCCCCATGGATCCGACCACCGTGAGGAAGGTGAATGCAAGCAGCCTCGCGAGATGGCCGAGCGCCGCGCCAGGCGGTTCTGCGGCGAGCCCGAGGATCGGTTCGATCTCCGAGTACAACATCCAGCCCGCCACGCCGCCAACGATCAGCGCCTTCGCGAGCGCCTTGCCGAGCTCGACCACGCCGCGAGTAGAGAACATCCGGGCGAGGCCCGAGAACGGATTGAGCCGGGAGAACTGCGGAACCAGCGCCTCGGTGCTGAATAACCAGCCGCTCATCGCGAGCGGCGCGAACACCGCGACCAGCAGCAGCAGGACGAGGAAGGGAGCGAAACCCGTCAGCGCCGCGGTGGCCGCTTCCTCCAGCCGCAGGGTCAGGATCTCGGTGCGAAAGGCGGCTGCGCGATCGACGGTAAGCCCCACCGTCATGATGGTCTCGAGGCTGCCGACCAGCGCTCGTCCCAGGTAGTACATGCCCGCGCCCCCCGCGAGCAGAACGGCGAAGGTGGCCAACTCGGGGGATCGGGCGATCTGCCCTTTCTCTCGGGCTTCCTCCAGCCGTCGCGGTGACGCTGGCTCGGTCTTTTCAAGATCGCTGTCTTCAGCCATGCCATCCTCGGGTTCGCACCGAGTTTAGCACGCACCCCGCGGACGCCGAATGCGCTATTGAGGCGCCGCGCGGGCATGGTCATAATCCGGCGGTCGCCGTCGGCGATGCACGCAATCCCCTCGAGGAGGCACGATGACACGGACCGTCCAGCTGGTGATCACCGCAGTGCTCGCACTGTGTTCCGTCGCCGCCCAGGCGCAGGCCACGAAGCCCGGCGATTCGCAGTTCTACGTGGGCATGGGTGTCGGCGCGACCAAGATGACGGGTTACTGCGACGCCATCAACGCGAAGCCGGGATTCGCCGGGACATGCGACGAAACGACCACGGGCTTCAAGGCCTTCGCTGACTACAAGCTGAACCGCTACTTCGGCCTCGAGGCGGGCTACAGCAATTTCGGTGAAGCGAGCGCGGGGGGCACGCTCAGCGGCACGCCCTTCGTCAGCCGTTGGAAAGGTTACGGGATCGATCTGAGCGCGATCGGTTTTCTCCCACTGGGAGAGCACTTCGAACTGTTCGTGAAGGGCGGCGTCGCCTTCTGGGACATCAAGACGACGCTGACCACGACCACGACCGCCGCGGCCAATGACAGCGGCTTGAGCGGAGTCGCAGGCGCGGGAGCAATCTGGTGGCTCTTCCCCCAGGCCGGTCTGCGCGTGCAGTACGAGCGGTTCCAGAAGGTCGGTGACGACAGCGTGCAGGTCCAGACCAACGTGGACTACCTCTCGATCAACGTCGTCGGAAGGTTCTAGGGCGGTCAACGGCCGCCGGCCAGGAGCGTTCTCTGACGGGTTGACCATTGGTTCGCACCAGAACTATTATGGTTCTGGTTAGAACGATTCGATCCAGATCCATGCCGGAGAATTTCCTGCGAACGCTGCGCAGTCTCGCGACCTGCTATCAGGCCTTCGAGGCGCACTCCGCCGCGCACGTCCGCCAACTGGGGCTCACGCCGCCGCAGTTCGACGTGCTCGTGACGCTGGGTAATACGCCCGGCATGTCCTGCCGCGAGCTGGGCGAACGCACGTTGATCACCAAGGGCACGCTGACCGGCGTGCTCGATCGCCTCGAAGCGCGGCGACTCATCCGGCGCTCGCCCAGCGAGCAGGACCGCCGCAGCGTCTTCGTCCAGCTCACGCCAGCCGGCGAGACGCTGTTCGAGAAAGTGTTTCCCCGCCACGTAGCGCACCTGCGTCCTGCATTCGGCGAATTGAACGCTCGCGAGCTGGAAACACTCGAAGCACTGCTCGGCCGCCTCACCCGGCGGTTCGTGTCCGAAGCCGGCGCTGCCGGCGAAACCACCAGCCCGAAGGGACGCATGATCGCCGCATCGCATCGCACTGCCACGAGAGCCGCTCGATGACGCGCTACACCAGGATTGCCGTGGCGCTGCATTGGCTCATCGCCGCCGCGATCTTCGCCAACTTCGCGTTCGGCACCTGGATGGTGGAGCTCGACCTGAGCCCGCAGAAGCTGCGCTTCTACTCCTATCACAAGTGGCTCGGCGTCAGCATCTTCATCCTGGTGCTCGCCCGACTGGCGTGGCGAGTCGGCCACCGCCCGCCTGCTTTGCCCACGCACATGCCGGCGTGGGAACGCATCGCCGCCACCATTTCACACACCCTGCTGTACACACTGACGCTGGCGGTGCCCCTCACGGGCTGGCTGTTCAGTTCGGCGAAGGGTTTCCAGACGGTCTATTTCACGGTGATCCCCATCCCCGATCTCATCGCGAAGAATCCGCCGCTCGCGGACGTGCTCAAGCAATGGCACGAGTCGCTCAACTACGTCATGGCTGTGCTCGTGGTCCTGCACGTGGCAGCCGCCCTCAAACACCACTTCAAGGACCGCGACGACGTGCTGGTACGCATGCTGCCGTTCGCGCGGTCACGCCCGGGAGCCTGAAATGAGATTTGCAGTATCCGTGGTCCTTGCGATCCTCGCCTTGCCCGCCGCGGTGGCGGCGCCGCTAGCCGTCGACTACTCGAAGAGCGAGATCACCTTCGTGTCGAAGCAGATGAACGTCCCGGTGGACGGCCAGGTGCGCAAGTTCACCCTGCAGCTCGACTTCGACGCGAAGAAACCCGAGGCCGGAACCGCGAAGATCGAGCTCGACGCGGCGAGCGTCGACGCCGGCAGCGACGAGGCCAACACCGAGCTCGTGAAGCGAGGCTGGCTGGACGCCGCGAAGTTCCCGAAGGTGCAGTTCGTGTCTTCGTCGGTAAAAGCCGTCGCCGGCGGACGCTTCGAGGTGACCGGCAAGATGACCATCAAGGGCATCACGCGCGACGTCACGGCGCCGTTCACGGTCAAGGCGCAAGGCAATGCGCAACTGTTCGAAGGTGCGTTCGTGCTGAAGCGCCTGGAGTTCAAGATCGGCGAGGGCCCGTGGTCCGACACCGAAACCGTCGCGGACGAAGTCCAGATCCGCTTCAAGGTGCGGGCTTCGCCGGCACCCAAGTGACGGTGCGATTCGCACCGCATTCCCTGGAAGGAGACCCGTTCGTGAAAAGTATCGCTGCCACCTGCATCCTCATCGTCGCCGCCACTTCGGCCGCGGCCGCGCCGGAAGGATTCACCCTCGATTCGCGCCATACGTTCCCGACGTTCCAGGTCAATCACCTGGGCGTGTCGATGCAGTTCGGCCGCTTCAACAAGACCACCGGCAAGTTCGTGATCGATCGCGAAGCTCGCAGCGGCACCGCGGACTTCTCGATCGACGCAGCCTCCATCGACATGGGCATCGACAAATGGGACGAGGCGATGCGCGGCGAGGACTGGTTCAACGTTGCCCAGTTCCCGACGGTAACCTTCAAGGCGCCCAAGGTGCTGTTCGAAGGCGACAAGGTCGTGGGCGCCGAGGGCGAGTTCACGCTGCTGGGCGTGACGCGACCGCTCAGCATCAAATTGAACGGATTCAACTGCATCGCCCACCCACTGAACAAGAAGACGGTCTGCGGCGGTACCGCTACGGCCACGATCAAGCGCTCGGAGTTCGGCATGACCAAGGGCCTCCCCGGCATCGGAGACGAAGTGACGCTCACGATACCCGTGGAAGCCTTCAAGGATTGACCGCCACTCACGCGTCCTGCCCGGCGGCCGTGCTTGCGGCCGCGCAACCTCGCATCATCCCAAGGAGTCCATCCCCATGAAACGCACGCTTGCTGCAGCCCTGCTCTCCCTCGCCGTCGCGGCCCCGGCCTTCGCCGCGGATTCGTACACCGCTGATCCGGTTCACACCTACCCGAGCTTCGAGATCAACCATCTCGGTTTCTCGATCTCGCGCGGCACCTTCCTGAAGACCAGCGGCAAGATCACGCTCGATCTCGCCGCAAAGTCGGGCAGCATCGACGTGACGATCGACACCGCTTCCATCAGCACCGGCATGGCGAAGCGCGACGACCACCTGAAGAGCGAGGAATTCTTCAATGTCGCGAAGTTCCCGACCATGACCTACAAGTCGAGCAAGCTCAAGTTCAACGGCGATGCACTGGTCGGCGCGGACGGCGAACTGACGTTGCTCGGCGTCACCAAGCCGGTCAGCCTCACGGTGGACTGGTTCAAGTGCGGCGCACACCCGATGAACAAGAAGGCGCTTTGCGGCGCCAACGCGGTGGCGACCATCAAGCGTTCGGAGTGGGGCCTGTCCACCTACGTTCCGGCCATCGCCGATGAGGTGAAGATCGAGATCCAGATCGAGGCCTACAAGGACTGATTGCTGCAATGGGTCTTGCCCGTTGAGGAACGGGGCACCTCGGGAGTAGTCTCAGAGGTGTCCCCTTTCTCTCAAGTCGAGGGCAGCATGTCGACCGCGATCGTGAAGTGTTTGCTCATCTGCCTGATCCCGTTGTCTTTTCCGGCACTGGCGCAAGTGCACAAGTGGGACGACGAGAAGGGACGCGTTCACTACGCCGACCAGCCGCCGCCGGCACGGCAAAGTGAAAGGCTGGCGATTCCCACCGGCGCCGCAGCCTTCCCGCCTGCCGACCCGGACTGCTACACGATCCGCTGCCAGTACGAACGCATGCGCGCGGACCGGTTGCGCGAGGATGAAGACCGTCGCCGGGAGATCGTGGCGGGTTACGACCTGCAGCGTCGCAGCGCGCAGTCCTGGAACGACCTGTATTCGACCCTGGCCGAGCGCGATCGCATCCAGCGCTCCGAGTGGGATGCCTTCCGCTACAGTCCGACCCCGATGGACGTCCGGCTCCAGCGCGACCGGGTGTATTCGCGACCACCTTCCTATGGCGGTGGGGTGATCGTCTCGCGTCCGGGCATCGGCGGCGGGTTCCGGCCACAGGCAGCTCCCGCGGGCGGCAGCCGCACGGCCCAGGGCATCGGCGTTCGCTGACCGCGCGCTTCCCCCCGTGGCCGGGCCCCTTCGAATCGCGCTGCTGATCGGCAGCGGTCTCTTTGCCATGGCCGCGGAGACGCCTGCCCAGATCTACAAATGGGTCGACGAACGAGGTGTCACCCATTACACCGAACATCCGCCGACGACGGCCAAGGCCAGGCCGGCGAAGAAGCTCGACATCGAACTCCAGGGCAACGACCCGCCGGCATCGGCACAGGAATGCAACACCATCCGCTGCCAGTACGAGCGCCTGCGCAAGGATCGATTGCTGCGCGAAGCCGAACAACGCGAGGAGGATGAAGCCCGTGCCGCGGCCGTGGCGGCGGCAAGACCCGCTCCGCTCCCCACCGTGCCGACCGGCGTTGGCATAGGCACGGGATGGATAGACCCAGTCATTCCGATCTATCACCGACCGATCGTCGTGAGGCCGTTGCCCACGCCTCTGCCTGCGCCGATACCGCCCGCACCTGCCGGTGGCTCCCGTACCCCGGCGGGAATCGGCGTGCGGTGATGAGATCCTCGCGCATAACTGGTGTCGTGATCGCGTGGGCTGTCCTCATGGCAGGCGCCTCTCTCGCCGACGCGCAGGTCTACAAGTGGAAAGACGCGAATGGCGTCACCCACTATGGCGAGAAGCCGCCCGAGGGCCGTCAGTCCAAGTCGATGGAGATCGACCGGGCACCCGCTGCGGCCGAATCGAGGACTTCCACGTCCGCAGGTGACTGCGCGACGATCCGCTGCCAGTACGAGAGACTGCGCAACGACCGCATGGTCGACGAGGCCGAGCGCCGCGCAGACCGGGAAGCTATCGCGCGGCAGGCGGCGCAGTATCCGCAGGCCCGAGGCATGACCTTCGACGTCTACGCGCGAATCGAGCGTGGCATGACCGAAGGCGAAGTGGTGCTGCGGGCCGGACCGCCCGACTACGAAGCCACCGATGCCTATCGCATGGGCAAGACGTGGTTCTACTACCCGACGTCGAGCGACCCGTTCACGACCATGATCACGCTACGTGGCGGGCAGGTGTTCGAACTGGATCGCGTTCGCAAGTTTTGAAGTGGGGGGTGCCCCCTCCCTGACCCTCCCCCATCTTCGACGGGGGAGGGAGCACTACGCCCCTTCCCCCGCCACCGCGGGGGAAGGTTGGGATGGGGGCGGCTGTCGCTGCGCGTAACGATCGCGTCCTTTTACCTACGCAGTGGCGGGAGGATCAATCCCAGCGATCGTCCCGGACGAACACTTTGCCGTCCTCGACTTTCACCGGGAAGGTCGCGGTCGGTTCGTAGGCCGGTGCGGTGAGGGCCTCTCCGGTGCGGATGGAGAACCGCGCGCCGTGGCGCGGGCAGATCACCTGGTCGCCTTCCACGCCGCCGCCGGACAGGATGCCGCCATCGTGAGTGCAGACGTCCTCGATCGCGTAGTAGCTGCCCTCGAGGTTGAACACGAGGATCCGCGTTTCGTCCGCCTCGGCCACTCGATGTTCGCCGGGCGCGATCTCGTCCGCCCGTCCGACCAGAACCCAGCCGCTCAAACAGGCACCACTTCCAGGCTGGGATCCACTTGGTGCACGAGGCTCTCGATCCCCGACAACGTCCCCGACAGCGAACTGGGGCAACTACCGCACGCGCCCTGGTAGTGCACGCGCAGTTCGTTGCCTTCGAGCCCGACGATGAACAGATCACCGCCGTCGCCCTGGAGGTACGGCCGCACACGCTCGTCGAGCAACTGGCTGATGGCGATCAGCTTGTCCCGGTCGGCGGGCGAGAGATTCGGATCCTCGAGCAGCGCCGAACTCGCCACGCCGTAGGATTGCGACTGCTCCTCGGCCGCCTCCGCTTCGCGGATCGGCACCGCCACCTGCTTGAGCAGTCCCGACCAGTCGACCTCGCCGTCCTGGGTAACGGTTATCCAGTGATCCACGTAGAACACGCTCGTCACGTGCTCGATCGCGAAGATCGCCGCCGCGAGCGGATCGTCCTTCGCCTCCTCGGCGGAATCGTAGGAATGCGCGATACCCCAGGTCAACGGCTCCTTGAGGATGAACTTCATCGCGTTCGGATTGGGGGTGCGTTCGACTTCTGCGATCTTCGGCATGGGGGTTTCGATTCAGCGGGACGACATCACGCGCTCTGCGCGACCGGGTCGTTGTCGCCCTCGGTACTCACCACCACGCGGGATTGCACGGCAGCATGCAGGGTGTGCCACGGCAGGATCGCGCACTTCACGCGCGAGGGCAGATCCTTCACGCCGGCAAACACCGTGAGGCGGCCGAGGTGATTCGGCTGGGTCGCGGTGTCGAGCACACCGGTGGCCATGCCGCGGAATTCCTCCACCAGCCGCTCCACGTCCGCGATCGGCTTGCCCTTGACGTTGGTGGTCATCATGGACGCCGAGGCTTTGCAGATGGCGCAGGACTGGCCTTCGAAGGCGACGTTCTCGATGGTGTCGCCGGCGACCTTCAAGGTGAGCCGGATGTGATCCCCGCACAGCGGATTGAGACCTTCGGACCGATGGGTGGCATCCGCGAGCTGGCCGTAGTTGCGCGGCTTGCGGTTGTGATCGAGGATCACTTCCTGATAAAGCTGCTTGCTGTCGGTCATGAACTCAGCCCTCGCCGGGCCGCCATCGCCCGGAGGGCGATGGCCAACGGCCAAGCACAGACAGTCCGCAGGGACTGTCCGTGTCCGGCCTCAGCCCACAAGAGGGCTGGCCCCTTTACGGGGAAAGACCGAAGGCCTGTCGGGGGGGATGTCATCTCAAGCAAACAGTTTCTGGACCTTGCGCACCGCCGCGACCAGGGCGTCCACGTCCTGCAGCGTGTTGTACAGCGCGAACGATGCGCGAGCGGTCGCCGGGATGCCGAAGCGCTGCATCACAGGCTGCGCGCAATGGTGGCCGGTGCGCACGGCCACGCCCTCCTCGTTGAGGAGGGTGCCGACGTCGTGCGGATGGATGTCGTCCACGTAGAAGGAGATCACCGCCGCCTTGTGCTTCGCGGTCCCGTAGATGCGCAGCCCTTCGAGCGCGCTCAGCTGTTCGGTCGCGTACGTGAGTAACTCGTGCTCATGCGCGGCGATGGGAGCGAGGCCGATGCGCTGCACGTATTCGAGCGCTTCACCCAGCGCGATCGCCTGGGCGATGGGCGGCGTGCCGGCCTCGAACTTGAACGGAATGGCGTTGTACGTCGTCTTCTCGAAAGTCACCGAGAGGATCATGTCGCCGCCGCCCCGGAACGGCTTCATCTTGTTCAGCCACTCGGCCTTGCCGTACAGGACGCCGATGCCCGTGGGCCCGTAGATCTTGTGCCCGGTGAATGCATAGAAATCGCAATCGAGCGCCTGCACGTCCACAGGCATGTGCTGCACTGCCTGCGCACCGTCGATCATGATCGGCACGCCATGACGATGGGCGATGTCGATCATCTCCTTGACGGGATTGATCGTCCCGAGCGCGTTGGAGACGTGCGTGACAGAGACGAACTTCGTGCGTGGCGAGAACAGTCGTTCGTATTCCTCCAGGATCAGCGTACCCGTGTCATCGATCGGCACGACCCGCAACTTCGCCCCGCGCTCCTCGCACAGCATCTGCCACGGCACGATGTTGGCGTGGTGTTCGAGGTGCGTGATGATGATCTCGTCACCTTCGCCCACGAAGGCGCGCCCGAAGCCGTGAGCCACCAGGTTGATCGCATCGGTGACGTTCGAGGTGAAGACGATCTCGCGATCTTCCTTCGCATTGAGGAACCGCTGCACCTGGCGGCGTGCGTTCTCGTAGGCAGCGGTCGCCGTCTCGGACAGCGTATGGACGCCGCGATGGATGTTGGCGTGCTCGTGCGTCTGGTATCGCACGAGCCGGTCGATCACCGCTTGCGGCATCTGGCTGCTGGCACCGCTGTCCAGATAGACGAGCGGCTTGCCATGCGGATGCACGTTGGCGAGGATCGGGAAATCCGCGCGGTGGCGCCCGAGATCGGATGCCGCCGGTTGCACGGAGGCCTTGAGGGCGTTGGCTGCGGTCATGAGGCAAGTTCCTTCGCGCCCGTCTGTTCCAGCACGGTGGTGCGCAACTGCGCCACCAGCGAGGGCAACGGGATGCGGTTGACGATATCGGCGGCGAACGCGTAGGTGAGCAGGTTGCGAGCTGCGGAGTCGCTGAGTCCACGGCTGCGCAGGTAGAAGACCTCGTCCGCCTCCAACTGCCCGACGGTCGCGCCGTGCGAACACTTCACGTCGTCGGCGAAGATCTCGAGCTGGGGCTTGGTATCGACGTGTGCCTTGTCCGAAAGCAGCAGATTGCGACTCTGCTGCCCGGAGTCGGTCTGCTGTGCACCTTCGCGCACCAGAACCCGCCCGTTGAAAACCGCATGCGATCCCCCACCGGCGATGCACTTGTGCAACTGCCGGCTGCTGCCATGGGGAAGCGCGTGGTCGATGAAGCTGTGGGTATCGGCGAGCTGACGGCCGCCGATGAGCGCGAGCCCGTCGAGATGACATTCCATGCCGGTTCCGGCCTGCGTCACGTTCACGTTCTGCCGGGAAATCCTGCCACCGAACGCGATGCTGTTGGAGCGGTAGCGCGCGTCGCGTTCGATGCGCACCGCACAAGTGGCCAGATGAAACGCAGCCTTGCCATCGCGTTGCAGTTTCACGTGATGCACGTGCGCGTTCGGCGCCAGTGAGAGTTCCGTTACGGCATTCACGCAGTACGCGCCCTCGTGCAGGCAGACGTAGTCCTCGACCAGCGTCAGCTCCGAATCGGCTTCCGCGACGACCAGCACCCGCGGGTGGGTAGCGACGTCCTTTTGCGTGCTGACGAACAGCAGATGCACCGGCTCGGGTGTGCGGCTGCCCGCCGCCGCGACAATGAGGGCGCCGTCCTGAAGGTAGGCGGTATTGAGTGCGACGAACGCATCGTTCTGGAAATCGGCGTGATGCGCCAGGTGGGCCCGGACGAGATCGCCCTCTTGCCCGATGGCACTGGCAAGCGGCAGCGCCAGCAGCGATTGTCCGGAGGCAGGAAGCGACGACAGCACCGGCGCGAACCGCCCGTCGACGAACACCATGCGGACGGCGGATTCCGGTGCAACGAATCGGGCGAGATCTTCGCCCCTGGGCATCGTGGCCTCGGCCGGATGAAATGCGAGGCGATACATCGGGGCCAAGTCCGTGAAGCGCCAGTCTTCATCGCGGACGGTCGGCACGGTGAGCGCGTTGGCGCGTTCGAGCGCTTCACCGCGCAGGCCGTTCAGCCAGGCATGCGGCGCCGCCGCGACCCGGGTCTGGCCCGCGATCAGGCTGTCGCGGAACGCGTTGCCGACGGCTTCCATCACGCCGCCTTTCGACCTTCGGCAGCCACCCAGTCGTAGCCCCGCGACTCCAGTTCGAGCGCCAGTTCCTTGCCGCCGGTCTTGATGATCCGCCCGCCCTCCATCACGTGCACGTAGTCGGGCACGATGTAGTTGAGCAGGCGCTGGTAATGCGTGACCAGCACCACGGCATTGTCGGGCGCGCGCAAGGCATTGACGCCCCCCGCGACGATCCGCAGCGCATCGATGTCGAGGCCCGAATCGGTCTCGTCGAGGAAGGCGAGCTTCGGTTCCAGCAACGCCATCTGCAGGATCTCGTTGCGTTTCTTCTCGCCGCCCGAGAATCCTTCGTTGACGCTGCGGTCCAGGAAGGCCGGATCCATCTCGAGCAGCTTCATCTTCTCGCGCACGAAGTCGTCGAACTCGAGCGGATCGAGTTCGTCCTTGCCGCGCCCTCCCTGCACCGTGTTGTAGGTGAGGCGGAGAAACTGGCTGTTGGCGACACCCGGCACTTCCACGGGATACTGGAAACCGAGGAACAGGCCGACACGGGCACGTTCCTCCGGCGCCAGGGTGAACAGGTCGGCACCGTTGAAACGTGCCTCGCCGGCCGTGACCTCGTAGGACGGATGGCCCGCGAGCACCTTCGCGAAGGTGCTCTTGCCCGAGCCGTTGGGCCCCATGATCGCGTGCACTTCGCCGGCACGGACGGTGAAGTCGATTCCCTTGAGGATCGCCACGCCACCGATCGAGGCCGACAGGTTCTTCACTTCGAGCAGCACCTTCGCTCCCGCTTCGATCATCCGACGCTTCCTTCGAGCTTGAGGCCGAGCAGCCGTCCGGCTTCCACGGCGAATTCCATTGGCAGCTGCGTGAACACGTCCTTCACGAAGCCGTTGATGATCATCGACACGGCTTCCTCGTTGCCGATGCCGCGGCTAGCAAAATAGAACAGCTGGTCCTCGCCGATCTTCGACGTGGTGGCCTCGTGCTCCACCTTCGCGGTGTTGTTCTGCACCTGGATGTAGGGGAAGGTGTTCGCGCCACAGCGATCACCGATCAGCATCGAATCGCACTGCGAGAAGTTGCGCGCACCCTCGGCCTTGGGGCCGATCTTCACCAGCCCGCGGTAGGAATTGTTCGACCGCCCGGCGGAGATGCCCTTCGAGATGATGGTGCTGCGGGTGTTCTTCCCGACGTGGATCATCTTCGTGCCGGTATCGGCCTGTTGCATGTGATTGGTGAGCGCCACGGAATAGAACTCGCCCACCGAGTTGTCGCCCAGCAGCACACAGGACGGATACTTCCACGTGATCGCGGAACCGGTCTCCACCTGGGTCCAGCTGATGCGCGAGTTCACGCCCTTGCACAGGCCGCGCTTGGTCACGAAGTTGTAGATGCCGCCGACACCGTTCTCGTCGCCCGCGTACCAGTTCTGCACTGTCGAGTACTTGATGTCCGCGTTGTCGAGCGCCACCAGCTCCACCACCGCCGCGTGCAGCTGGTTGGTGTCGAACTGCGGCGCCGTACAGCCTTCGAGGTAGCTCACCGAAGCGCCCTCCTCGGCCACGATCAGCGTGCGCTCGAACTGCCCGGATTCCTGGGTGTTGATGCGAAAGTACGTGGAGAGCTCCATCGGGCACTTCACGCCCTTGGGGATGAAGCAGAACGAACCGTCGGTGAACACCGCGGAATTGAGCGCCGCGTAGAAGTTGTCGCCCGCGGGCACGACCGTGCCGAGATACTTGCGCACGAGCTCCGGATGCTCCTGCACGGCTTCCGAGAACGAACAGAAGATCACGCCGACGTCGGCGAGCTTCTTCTTGTAGGTGGTGGTGACCGAGACGCTGTCGAAGATCACGTCCACTGCCACGCCTGCGAGGGCGGCCTGTTCATGCATCGGCACGCCGAGCTTCTCGAAGGTGCGCAGCAGTTCCGGGTCGACCTCGTCCATGGAGGCGAGCTTCTTCTTCGGCTTCGGTGCCGAGTAGTAGCTGATGGCCTGGAAGTCGATCTTCGGGTAGTGCACGTTCGGCCAGGTGGGCTCGGCCATGGTGAGCCAGTGGCGATAGGCCTGCAGCCGGAATTCGAGCAACCAGTCGGGCTCGTTCTTCTTGTGCGAGATCAGGCGAATCACGTCTTCGTCGAGCCCGCGCGCCACGGTGTCGGACTCGATGTCCGTCACGAACCCGTGCTTGTAGGGTTGGTCGATCAGGTTCTGGAGAACCGCGCTCATCGAGTGTGCTCCGGGAGTGGCCGCGGGTTCAGACGTTGAAACTCTCGCCGCAGCCGCACTGGCTCTTGGCGTTGGGGTTCACCACCTTGAAGACCTCCTTGAAGCCTTCGCGCACGAAATCGAGCGTCGACCCATCCAGCACGCTCAACGCGTCCTGGTCCACGACGACCTTCGCATCGTGGGCCTCGAACAGGCGGTCGCCGGCGCCGATCTCTTCGGCCACGTCGAACGTGTAGGCGAGACCGGAACAGCCGACCCTTCTCACCCCGAGCCGCAAGCCCATGCCACCGCGCTTGCCGACGATGGAATTGCGGATGTGCTTCGCCGCGTTTTCGGTCAGGTTGATTGCCACGGATACCGTCTCCTTGCCGTCAATGTCGCTCACGCCTGCACGGCCGGCTCTTTGCCCTGGTCGCACCGCGACGGGCGCCGCTCGGGCATTTCAAGGACCGCCACCTGGCCACCGGCGCGCGCCTCCTTCTGCTGCGTGACCAGTTGCGCCAGCGTCACGGCCTTCAGATAGTCGAAGATATGGGCGTTCAGCGCCGTCCACAGGTCGTGGGTGAGGCACTTGTGATCATCCAGGCAGTTCTCCTTGCCGGCGCACTGGGTGGCGTCGATCGGCTCATCCACGGCGAGGATGATGTCCGCCACCGAGACCTCGGCGGTCGGCCGAGCCAGCCGGTAGCCGCCGCCCGGACCACGGGTGCTGTTGACCAGCCCCTGGCGGCGCAGCCGCCCGAACAGTTGCTCCAGATAGGACAGCGAGATCTTCTGGCGCTGGCTGATGTCGGCCAGCGTGACCGGCCCCCCGCCATCGCGGAGTGCGAGATCGATCATGGCGGTGACTGCAAAACGGCCTTTGGTGGTGAGTCGCATGGCGCCCTCGAGTATGGGTTGACGCTTCGGGTGGCTCGGTACGGATCTCCGTACCGCTCTTACCTGAGAGATTTAGTCAAGTATAAAAGTTCCCGATGAATTCAGTCAACAATGCGGTTGAGGTAGGCGGGATCGAACTTGTCCGCCGTGGCCTTCGAGTCTTCCACATGGCCCCCAAGGCGTTCCAGTTCCGCTCGCAACGCCGCAATCTGTTTTTCCTGCAAAGCCGCCTGGTCGATCAGGCCATGGATGGCCTTGACCATTGGGTCGTTCATGTCCGCACCCACCGCGTAGGCGGAAAAGCCCATCTTTTCAGCCTTCTCTTCGCGGGACTGTCCCTCGGCCGAGTCGATGATGCGGGCCGGAATCCCGACCGCGGTGCTGCCGGCCGGGACGTCCCGCACCACCACGGCGTTCGATCCGATCTTCGCGTGATCTCCGACCGTGATCGGCCCGAGCACCTTCGCACCCGCCCCGATCACCACGCCTTCGCCCAGCGTCGGGTGCCGCTTGCCCTTGTTCCAGGAGGTGCCACCCAGCGTGACGCCGTGGTACAGCGTGCAGTCGTCGCCGATCTCGGCCGTCTCGCCGATCACGACGCCCATGCCGTGGTCGATGAAGAAGCGCCGGCCGATGCGGGCGCCCGGATGGATCTCGATGCCCGTCAGCCACCGGGCGATGGACGACACCCAGCGCGCCAGCCAGCGGAGCTTCCAGCCCCACAGCCGATGGGACAGCCGATGGAAGATCAGGGCGTGGAAGCCCGGGTAACAGGTGACGACCTCCCACGCCGACCGCGCGGCCGGATCGCGATCGAACACCACCCGGATCTCTTCCCTCACCTTCGAAAACATGACCCTGCATCGTCCCTGCGCTGGCAAGCAGGAGACCTTACTGAATCCGTACTCGCCCGGTCAACTTTTCCGGGGCCGCGCCAGCGTGCGCAGCAGCCCGCGAAGGATCCGGACCTCTTCCCGGTCTAGCCTCGCCTTCGCGATCAGGCGGCGCAGGCGCGGCAGCAGGCGCTTCGGGCTGTCGGGGTTGAAGAAGCCGATGGCCGCGAGCGTGTGCTCGAGATGTTCGTGCAGGCGTTCGAGGTCCTGATGCGTTGCGGCCGCCACCTCGACGGCTTCCGGCACCAGGTCGCCCAGCGCCGCCAGCCTGAGTTCGTAGGCGAAGATCTGCACCGCCTGCGCGAGGTTGAGTGACGTGTAGGCCGGATTGGAGGGAACGTGGGCCAGCAGCCGGCACGCCCGCACCTCTTCGACGGTGAGGCCGTTGGCCTCCGTGCCGAACACGAATGCGACATCTCCGTGTGTCGCGTCCTCCATCGCGCGCGCCGCGGCCGCACGGCACGTCACAAGCTCCGGCGCCATCTCGTACGCGTGGCTGACGGTCGCGACCGCCAGCACGGTGCCCTCGAGCGCGGCCTCGAGCGAGGGCACCACGCGCGCCGCGCCGAGCACGTCGAGCGCGTTGGAGGACAGCGCATCCGCTTCCCGGTCGGGGAACCGCTTCGGGTTCACTAGCACGAGCTGGCTCAAGCCCATGGTCTTCATGGCACGCGCTGCCGCACCGATGTTGCCGGGGTGGGTAGGGTGCGAGAGCACGATCCTCACGCGCGCGAGCCGTTGCGCAGTCATGCGGCACTCCGATGGCGAACCGGGGGCCGACGAGGCCTTCGGCTAGAATGCGCGTCTTTCCGAATCTCGCGGCGCCCCTCATGCATCCCATGCTCAACATCGCGGTGAAGGCCGCCCGCCGCGCCGGCGGCGTCATCTCGCGCGCCTCGAACAACCTCGACATCCTGACCGTCCGCCACAAGTCGCTCAACGACCTGGTCTCGGAAGTGGATCGCGCTGCCGAGGAAGCGATCATCGACACGCTGAAGAGTGCGTACCCCGACCACGCCATCCTGGCGGAAGAAAGCGGCGCTTCGGGTGATTCCGATCACGTGTGGATCATCGACCCGCTCGACGGCACGACCAATTTCCTGCACGGCTTTCCGGTCTATTGCGTCTCGATCGCCATGACGCTGAAGGGCGTGCTGACCCACGGCGTCATCTACGATCCCGTCCGCAACGATCTGTTCACCGCCACGCGGGGCAGCGGTGCGTTTCTCAACGATCGCCGGCTGCGCGTCTCGAAGCGCGAGAAACTGATCGACGCATTGCTCGCCACCGGCTTTCCGTTCCGCATCCAGGAGCACACGGACGCCTACGTCGGCATGATGAAGGAGTTCATGCACAAGACGGCGGGCATCCGTCGGCCCGGTGCTGCCGCGCTCGACCTTGCCAACGTGGCAGCCGGCCGCATGGACGGATTCTGGGAAATCGGGCTGTCACCCTGGGACATGGCCGCCGGCGCGTTGCTGGTACAGGAAGCCGGCGGACTCGTAGGCGACCTGCAGGGCAACGACGGCTACCTCGAGAAAGGCATGATAGTCGCCGCCAACCCGAAGATGTTCCCGCAGATGCTGCATGTCATCGCGGGTCATCTCACACCTGCGCTGCGAGGCACCGCGGTCGCCTGACCACTCTGTTGTGGCCACGCCCTGCCGACAGCCCCAGCGAGACGAATACCATCGGGTAGTGTCCGTCGCTCAGGACTTGCGATCGAGCTGAGCGAGCAGTTGCTGCACTTCGGCCTGGCCCGGAAACTTCGGGCTCTTGTCCACCAGCCAGGTCAGATGCTCGCGGGCCTTGGTCTTGTCGCCTGAAGAGAGGTACATCTTGGCCAGGTTCAGGCGGAAAGCGCCGGCGTCTGGCGCCGCGGCCACCACCCGCCGCTGCAGTTCGATGGCCTTGTCGAACTTCTTTTCGCTCGCATAGGCCGCCGCCAGCGTATCCATCAACGCCGGGTTGTTCGGCGAGGCCTTCACCGCGCGCTCCGCAAACGCAGACGCACCGGGCTTGCCCTGTTGCACGAGCAGCCAGGCAACGTTGTTCAGCGCCTGCACGTCCTGCGCCTTGTGTTCGATGACCTGCCGGTAGTAGCGCTCGCCCGCGGCCCAGTTCTTGTCGGCGATGGCGCGGTCCCCGAGATAGTGCAGGAACGCGACGTCCCCGGGGTACTTGGCGATCCACGAAGCGGCGAAGCGATCCGCTTCGTCCGTCCTCTTCGCGACCACGAGCACCTGGTGCAGGCGCCGGGCAGCCTCTTCGGGAGCCTTCTTCGTCAATGCGGTGCGCAACGCACGTTCGGCCGCCGGTGCATCGTTGCGCAGCATCTCGATCTCGCCTTCCATCAGGAATCCCGCGGCCTCGGCCGGATGGCGCCTTTGCAGATCACGGGCTAGCGCGAGGGCTTGGGTGTAATCCTTGTCGACGGCCGCCAGGCTAACGGCGACGCGCAACACCTGCATCGAGTCCGGCGCCAGGTTGGTCGCGCGGCGAATGGCATCCCGCGCCGCGCCGACGTCGTGTGCCTGGATGTGGATGTCTGCCATCCTCAGATGGGGCGTCGCCGACTTCGGTGACAGTTCCGCCAGGCGACCATAGGTAATTAGCGCCTGCTGCGTCTCTCCACTGCCCACTTGCGCCTGACCCAGGCGCTCGAGGAGTTCGGGGTCATCGGGCCTGGCGGTCACGGCCGCCTGCGCCGCAGACGCCGCTGCTTTGAAGTCCCGCCGCGCGAGATGGTAGTCGATCAGCATCAAACGGGGACCCCGGACGTCCGGGTGCGCCGCGATGGCCTGACCGAGCAGCTTGACGACGTCCGCACTGCCGCCACTCTCGCGAGACCGGATTTCGGCGAGACCGAGCAATGCCAGGAGGTGTGTCGGATCCTTGCTCAGCAAAGCTTGGTAGCGACCTTTCGCGTCGTCCATCTTGCCTTGTGCGAGATCGATGGCAGCCAGCCCCGCGACCGCGGCGTAGTGCATCGGGTCCTTCTGCAATGCGCGCGAATAGTGCTCGCGCGCTGCGTCGAGCTTGCCCTGGCTCAGCGCGATGCGTCCGCGCAGTTCGTCGGGCAACGGCTTGTCGGGCTGGCTTCGGGACAATGCGTCGATGGCGGCGATGGCGCGGTCGAACTCTCCCCGCGCCAGTCGCGCACTGATGAGCGCCATGGCGGCGGTCGAGTCGTTGCTGCGCTCCGCGAGCGACTGCAGTTCGCCGAGAGCAGCCTCGGACGGATCGCGGCGGGCACGGGTCAAGGCCTTGGCCGTGGCGACATCCTCGTTCTGCGGCAGGATCTGTGCTGCATGCGTATAGAGCGCGTCCGCCGTCTTGGCATCTCCGCTCATCAGCTTGGCCTGTGCCATGAGGACCAGCGACTCGACCGGCGGATTCTTGGATGCCATCAGCGGGTGAAGCGTCTCGATCGCTTTGCCGTACTGTCCTGAAACCACGTACGCACGCCCCAGCAGCACGCGAGGCGCCACCGCTTCGGGCGCCAGCGCCATGGCGCGGGTCAGCAGGGACTCGGCCTGCGCCGGCGACTTCAACTCGATCTCGGTAGAGCCGGCCAACAACAGCAGTGACACGTTGCTGGTGCCGTTGCCGATCAGTTCATTGCTGAGCTCACGCGTGCGCTTGAGATCGCCGCGCAGGTAGGTGAGCTTCGCCTCGTACAGCCGCGTCTGGGGGTTGTTGGGCAACGCCTCGTGCATCACCTTCCACTGCGCCTCCGCGGCCGGCATGTCCAGCGGCGAGAGGTAGACGGATATCAGTGCGGCGTGGGCCGAGACCGAGTCGGGCTTGAGCTTCAGTGCCCTCCTGAACGCCCCGATAGCCTCCGGACGCTGGCCGGAGGCCGCGTGCAGCTGGCCCTTCAACGTCCAGGCCTGCACGTTGTCAGGTGCCTTGGTGATGATCTGATCGACCCTCCAGGCCGCCTGGGTGGCCTCGCCGCGCGCCGCCTTGAGGCTCGCCTGCATCAACAGGGCCGGAACATGATCGGGAACCCGGAGCAAGGCAGCGGTGGTCGCCTCTTCAGCCTCCGCCAGCGCCCGCTGCGATTGATAGGCCGAAGCCAGCAGGGTCTTCAGTTCCGCCGTCGGCAGGTTCTCCTTGAACTCGGTCTCACCATACGTGTCGGTCAGTTGACGCTGCTTCTGCAACGCGAGCATGGCCCGCGCAAGATGCGGCAGCACTTCCTGCGGCGGATGCTTCAGCTTCAGGGCCCGCTGAAACTCGATCTCCGCGCCTACGGCATCGCCGGACTCGAGCAGCGCTCGGCCCAGCAGGAAACGTACTTCAGGCCCCTGTTCCCCTCTCTGCAGCAGGTTCTTGAGTTCGATGCTCGCCGTCGAAGCCTTCCCGGCCTCGAGATTCTTGCGGGCCGACTGGAGCATCTCCGCATCGCTCACACGGTCGCATCCGCCCAGCATCAACAGGATGACGGTAGCAAGAGTGGTGATCCCGCCCGCGCTCCGGGCCGTGTACACCTTCCCGAGGAATTCAGCTGCTTGTGTGCTCAACACGCACTCCCATGAACATGCCCAGTCCGGGATTATCGGAGATCGCGGCCCGCGCTGCTCGCAGCTGAAGCATGGGCAGCCGATGGCAGCCAGCCGCAGGCGCCAAAATGAAACGGCCCCCGATGCAATGCACCGGGGGCCGCTCAGAAAAGTCTAGCTGCTATCGACGTTCGATTCAGCGGACTTTCCTGCGACGGGAAGCCCACCCGCCACCGACGACCGCCAATCCCAACAGCGCCAGGCTGGTGGGCTCCGGCACTCCATTGCCGGGACCGCCAGTCGCGGCAGCGCAGATGATGGCTTCGAGTTGCGACTCCACCGTCACGTCGGTCAAAGGACCGGAGACGAAACCACCGCCGGTGTTGGCGTAGGTCGTGCCGCCTACCGTCCCACCTACGGCCATGGCCTGGAAGAGCGGGGACACGGCAGGCGTCGCCGGATCATCGGCTACCCACGAAAACAACAGGACGCCGGCATTCACAGCCGCCGTATTGGCGACCAGTGCCGCCGCGTAATCTGCGGCGTCAACCGGAGATCCTTGCTGCGTACCTTCGTCGCCGATGGTCACGATGGCGCGGAAGTAGTCCTGTCCAGGAAGAGCATCGTTGTTCCACTGGTAGTGGTTCACGAGATCGGTCACAGCCGGGCCGTTGTCTTCCGAGCTATTGGAAATCGGAGTTTGTCCGAGTGCAGTCACGTAATCCGTTACCGTCTCATTGAACACGGATCCACTCGTTCCGGTAATTCCAAAGAATTGCGCCCGCACGAAGCAGTCGATCTGCGGACAATCGAGGTTCTGGATCGCACTCTGAGCAAACAGGCCAATAGAAGCGATGTCATCATTCATGCTGGCGCTGGTATCGATCACGAACACGATGTCGAGGATGCTGGTGGCGGACGCCTGATCCACGGCGTCGCCGCCGATGATCAGCGCCGCATTGCCGGAGACCGGCATTGCGGTTGCCGCGGCCAGCGCTGCGGCAGACATGAATTTCGAGAGCCTCAAGATAATCTCCTTCTTGTTGGATGCGGAACTGGCCGCGTTGATGATGGTCGCGAGCGTCTGGTGAGCACACGACATGCCACACAATATTTCTACTTTCATACAATAGGTTAACGACCATTGTTGGCGTCGCTTTCGAGCGACTGTAAAGGATGACGACGCCCGATCGGAGGTCTCGAAGAGGCCCCCGCTCCCTGCATTCCGCCTGTGTACCGGATGGTTCGATGCCGATCGACTCACAGGTCCTCGCAATCCTGTGTGCCGGCGTCCTCCGACCGGTTGCAGTTGCGCCAACCGCCCCCAAGCTCGCGTCCGGACGGCATGCCCCGGATAATCCCGCCCATGCAGACAAACAGGCCAACATGAAACCCGACGGAGACGCCGTCACGCGTCCAACCGGGTCACCCGGCCATACCCCCGTGATGCAGCAGTACCTGCGCATCAAGGCGCAGCATCCCGACAAGCTGCTGTTCTATCGCATGGGGGATTTCTACGAGCTGTTCTTCGACGACGCCGAGCGCGCCGCGAAGCTGCTGGACATCACGCTCACGAAGCGCGGGGCCACAGCCGGCGAGCCGATCAAGATGGCCGGCGTGCCGTATCACGCCGTCGAGCAATACCTCGCCAAGTTGGTGAAGCTGGGCGAGTCGGTCGCGATCTGCGAGCAGATCGGCGATCCGGCCACGTCCAAGGGACCGGTGGAGCGTCAGGTTCAGCGGATCGTCACGCCCGGCACGCTCACCGATGCCGCATTGCTGGATGACCGTCGCGACAACGTTCTCCTCGCCATCGCGCGCGCGAAGGGGGTTCTGGGGCTGGCGTGGCTCTCTCTGAGTTCGGGACGGCTGCGCGTGCTCGAAACCACACCCGCAGAACTCGCCTCGGAACTCTCGCGCCTCGCACCCGCGGAGATCCTGTTCGCGGACGACGACGGCTCGGCCGCATTGGAGACCTCCGGCATCGCGCTGAAGCGCTTGCCGCCCTGGCACTTCGACACCGACTCCGGCCGACGGCTGCTGTGCGAGCAGTTCGGCACCCGCGATCTCGCCGGCTTCGGTGCCGACACGCTCGGCCCTGCCCTCGGTGCGGCCGGTTCGCTCCTGCAATACGCCCGTGCGACCCAGGGTGCAGCCCTGGCCCACGTGCGCGAGTTGCGCGTCGAGCAATCGGATGCGGTGGTCGTGCTCGACCCCGCGACGCGACGCAATCTCGAGATCTCGGAAACGCTGCGCGGCGAACCCGCACCCACCCTGCTCTCGGTGCTCGACACCTGCGCCACCAGCATGGGCAGCCGTCTCATGCGCCACTGGTTGCACCATCCCTTGCGCGACCGCACCGACCTGCGCGGCCGTCTTGCTGCGGTCGAGGTAATGCGCGAGGGTCTCGGAGAAGCGCTTCGCTCGATCCTGCGGGAATGCACCGATGTGGAACGCATCACGGCACGGATCGCGCTCAAGAGCGCCCGACCGAGGGATCTCTCGGGACTTCGCGATACGCTGTCGCGGATACCCGAGTTCGCCACCCTGCTCGGACCATCCGATGCGCCGCGGATCGCGCAGCTCGCCACTGCGCTGGACATCGACGCCGCGATTTCCGATCGCCTGCACCGGACGCTGCTGGAAACGCCGGCGTCGATGATTCGCGACGGCGGTGTGATCGCCGATCGTTTCGATTCGGAACTGGACGAGTTGCGCGCCCTCCAGACCGACAGCAGCACCTTCCTGCTCGAACTGGAGGCGAGAGAGCGCAGCCGCACCGGCATCGCGAATCTCAAGGTCGAATACAACCGGGTGCACGGGTTCTACATCGAAGTCACCAATTCGAACACGGACAAGGTGCCGGACGACTACCGTCGCCGGCAAACGCTGAAGAACGCCGAGCGCTACATCACGCCCGAACTCAAGGCCTTCGAGGACAAGGCACTTTCGGCGCGAGACCGGTCACTGGCACGCGAGAAGATCCTGTACGAGGATCTGCTCGAGTTTCTCGCGCCTCACATTCCGGCACTGCAGGCCGTCGCGAGTGCGCTCGCGGAGATCGACGTGCTCGCCGCCTTCGCCGAACGTGCGCAAGCGCTGGGACTCAGTGCGCCACAACTGGTCGAAGAAGACGTGCTGGAGATCGATGCGGGCCGCCACCCGGTCGTGGAGCGCCAGGTGGAAAACTTCGTCCCCAACGACACACGCTTCGGCGACGCGCGCCGCCTGCTGCTCATCACCGGCCCGAACATGGGCGGCAAATCGACCTACATGCGCCAGGTGGCCCTCATCACCCTGCTCGCCCATTGCGGCAGCTTCGTGCCCGCGACGCGTGCACGCATCGGCCCGGTGGATCGCATCTTCACGCGCATCGGGGCCGCGGACGATCTCGCGGGCGGCCGTTCCACCTTCATGGTGGAGATGACCGAGGCCGCGAACATCCTCCACAACGCGACCGAGCGCTCACTGGTGCTCATGGACGAAGTGGGGCGAGGCACCTCGACCTTCGACGGTCTCGCCCTCGCGTGGGCCATCGCCCGGCATCTGGTGGAGAAGAATCGCTCCTACTGTCTGTTCGCGACGCACTATTTCGAACTGACACGGCTGGCCGAGGACTATCCGGAGGTCGCGAACGTGCACCTCGATGCGGTGGAACACAAGGACCGGATCGTGTTCCTCCATGCGGTCGAGGAAGGTCCGGCGTCCCAGAGCTACGGCCTGCAGGTGGCACAACTGGCCGGTGTGCCGGGCGCGGTCATTCGCAGCGCCAGGCGCAAGCTGGCCGATCTCGAATCCGCGGCGAGTCCGCAAGGCGACCTGTTCTTCGGAGCACCACCCGTCCCGCCCCAGGAATCGACCGGACCGGACGCGGGCCCTTTGCTCGCTCGCCTGCAGACGCTGGACCCGGACGCACTGGCGCCGCGCGAGGCGCTCGACCTCATCTACGAACTGAAACGACTCGCGGGCGATGCATCGTAGGTTCGTCGCGGCACTGCTGGGACTCTGCTCCGTGCTGGCCCAAGCCGAACCCTTCACTTTCGCCGCCCTGGGCGATGCGCCGTACAACTGGAACGAACGCGAGGCGCTCGAACGCATGCTGGACAGTCTCGCGCCGCAAAAACTCGCCTTCGCCGTGCACATCGGCGACCTGAAGAGCGGGCACAGCGACTGCAGCGACGCGACCTATGCCGATCGTCTGAAGCTGTTCGACGCCACGCCGCTGCCGTTCATCTACATGCCGGGCGACAACGACTGGCTCGACTGCGGCCGCTGGGAAAGCGGCGGCTGGGTTCCGGAGGAACGGCTCTCGAAACTGCGCAGCCTGTTCTTTCCGCGGGACGAAAGCCTCGGGCGCTCGCGCATTCCCCTGGAACGCCAGCGGTCCGCGAACGGTAGCGAATGCTGTCCGGAAAACGTTCGGTGGTGGCGCGACGGCGTCCAGTTCTTCACCCTGCATATGGTCGGGTCGAAAAACAATCGCGGCAACGGCGTCGATCCGAATCCGGAGTTCGTCTCCCGCACAGCGGCCAACGTCGCATGGTTGCGCGAAGGATTCCGCCTGGCGCACGAACGCGCCGCACCGGGGCTTGCGCTCTTCATCCATGCCAACATGACCCTCGAGCGCCACGACGACTTCCGGCGCGAGTTCGCCGATGTGCTCGAAGTCCTGAAGAACGAAACCGTCGCGTTCGGCAAACCCATCCTGCTCGTCCATGGTGACACCCATCGCTTCCAGTTCGATCGGCCATGGTGGCGCGCGAAGACGCGCGACGGCATCGCCAATCTGTTGCGCCTCGAGGTCCCAGGTTCGCCATCGGTGGCATGGGTGCCGGTACGCGTGGATCCCGCCTCTGCGCAGGTGTTCTCCGTCTCGGCACCACGATTGGCACCATCTGCGCCCCGCTAAGCTTGGCCGCCTTGCATCCGCTCCTGTCCTACCGCGGCGCCGTCGTCCGCGCTTCGTTGAACCAATGGGCCGTCGCGGCATCTGCCGGAAAGAACAGCTCCAGCCTGAGGTTCTGCAGCGAAACGCCCAGCGGTGACACGGATCACACCAGTTCCACCGCGTCGCCGACCTGGATGGCACCGGCTTCCGCCACGACCGCATACAACCCGACGTTCTGGTCCGCATCCTTCACGATGGTCCGCAAGATGGATTTGTCGAACGGGAGCCCCTTCTGCTCGCGTGTCGTCATCCCGCAGCGCGGAGTCGGACCAGGACAGTGCAACGTGATGCCGCCGATACGAAGATTTCTGCCGACCCATCCGTTCTCGACGAACCCGTCGGCGCCACCAATTGGCTCGATGACGAAATTCGGCCGGAAGCGGCGGACGTCCCAGGAAGCCTTCGGATTCAGCCGGCCGAGATGGCGCAGTGATGCCGTGGTCAGCAGATGGATCGGGGTCACGTCGAAGTACATGCCGGGGAACGACGTGAACTCGAGGATCTCCTTCGGAAACTGTTCGAGTGCCGGAAACGCCTCGCCGGGTTCGCGCTGGAAGATGTCCTGCATCTCCTCGCCGAACTCCGCCTCGTTCATCGGGCGGCGGCGATAGTGCGCGAGATCCGTCGGCGGCTGGATCGGCCAGAGCGATACGGCCTTTCCCACCAGCTTCGACAGTTTCGACGCGACCGCGGGATCGTCGCTCGCCGTCGCCGATCCATCGGGAAAGGAAATGTCCACCGGAGGCGCCGTTCCGCTATGCGGCTCGTGCCGGAAACGCGCCTCGCACTGCATGAGCACCGGAAACTTCTTCGCGCCCTGGATTTCGTGCACGGCATCGTTGCGCGTGGCCCAGAGACGGTCTCCGACGATGCCGGTCGGCGCCACTTCGGCGCGGGACAGCGTCTGGCCGGCCATGGATTTCACCGGGTAGCGCCAGATCTCCTTGATCGTTCCGACCACAGCCATCGCGTCCTCCTTGTTGAAACGGAGCCAGTTGACCTACAGTCCCCGTCGATCGAGCCGCGCCGGCGAGCGCCGCCGCAACGAAGGGGAGGAGTGTAGTAATGGGCATTCGCGAAAGCTTGTACGAACCTGCCGCGGCGGACGCGATGCTGTGCGTGGGCGGCGGCAAGACCCTGTACATCGGCAGCCTCGAATACGTCGACTGGCACCTGCATGGCGCGCCCGTGTTCATCGCCGGCGTCACCGGCAACTTCCGGTTGCGCGGGCCCGGTGGCGACTGGGTGTCCTGTCGTGCGGCGGTGATCCCGGCGGGCGTGCGGCACGCTCTCGATCTCGGTGGCGATCCGCTGGCGGTGTTCTATCCGGAACCGAACGTTGCGGATCGATTCAGTTTGTCCGGTCTGGGACGTTCGTGGGATACGCACGATCGCATGCTCGTCGGCCAGCGTGCGGAAGTGGGCATGTTCCGCGAACTCTACGAGCATCGCGCCAGCCTCGAATTCGCCGGCAAAGCGCTGGATGATCTCGTCGATCACGTACGTGCACGCCATGCACCGCGCTCACTCGATCCGCGCCTGAAACGAGTGGTCGAGCAACTGGACCAGGCGCCCGACGATCTCACGGCGGCGGGTGACCTCGCCCGTTCGCAGGGCTTGTCGACCTCGCGCTTCATGCATCTGTTCAGCCACGAGATCGGCGTCCCGTTCCGCCGCTATCGCATCTGGAACCGGCTCCGTGCCGCGATGCGGATCGCGTTGACCGGACGCAGCCTGACGGAAGCGGCGATCGGCGCCGGCTTCACCGATTCGGCGCACTTCGCGCGGCTGTTTCGGGAGACCTTCGGCGTGACGCCGTCGTACGTATTTCGCAAGGTGGCGCGGGCGGGCAACATCCCTGCTCGTGTGACGTCCTGATCGTCGAAGCGGCTCAAACCATTCGCTTCGCCACTTCTTCCAGCATCACCTCGGTCGCGCCGCCGCCAATGGCCTGAACGCGCGCGTCCCGGGACATGCGCTCGATGGCGCTCTCGCGCATGTACCCCATGCCGCCGTGGAACTGGAGGCAGTCGTACATGACCTCGTTCACCAGCGTGCCGGCGAGCGCCTTGATCATCGACACTTCCTTCGTCACGGACTGGCCCTGCGCGTCGCGCCAGGCGGTGTTGTAGATCAGCGCCTGCGCGGCCTCCACCTGCGTCGCCCGCATCGCGAGGCGATGACGGATGGTCTGCTTGTCCCACAGGCTCGTACCGAAGGCCTTCCGATTGCGCACCCAGTCCAGCGTGATCTCGATCGCCTTCGCAGCCTCGCCCATCGCCTGGGCGCCGAGCACGATGCGCTCGTTCTGGAGGTTTCTCATCAGCGCCTGGAAACCGCGATTCTCCTCGCCCAGGAGGTTGTCGGAGGGAATGCGGCAATGGTCGAACACGAGTTCCGCCGTGTCGCTGGAAAGCCAGCCCTGTTTCTCGAGCGGCCGCGCGACGCTGAATCCCGGCGTTCCCTTCTCGACGATGAACATCGAGACCTGGTGGTTCCGGCCCGGCTCTCCGGTCTTCGCAGCGACGAAATAGAGATCACCGTACACACCGTTGGTGATGTACATCTTCGCGCCATTCAGAACCCATTCGTGTCCATCGAGACGCGCGGTCGTGCGCATGGATGCGAGATCCGAGCCGGCGTCGGGCTCCGTCATGGCGACCGCCGCGATCTTCCGGCCCGCAATCAGGTCGGGCAGGTACCGTTCGATCTGTGCCTTCGTGCCTGCATGCTGGAGATGCGGCGTCGCCATGTCGGTGTGCACCAGCACCGTGATCGCGAATCCGCCATAGGTGGAGCGGGCGAGTTCCTCGGCGAGCACGACCGTGGAAAGCGTGTCCAGCCCGCTGCCGCCGTACGCCGGATCGAAGCGGATGCCGAACAATCCCAGTTCACCCATCTCGCGCAGAACGTCGCGCGGGACGTAGCCCTGCTCTTCCCACGAGTCGGCGTGCGGCAGCACCCGATCGGCGACGAAGCGCCGGATCGTGTCGCGCAGCAGTTCGTGGTCGTGGGTGAAAAAAGGCGAGCGACGGGCGTCGAGCGGCGGGTCGGCAGGGGCGTTCATCGGCTGGCTCCGGTCAGGAGCCCGAACGATAGCGCAGTCAGCCGTCCGCCGCCCGCCACAGGTACCAGGCGGCGACGCTCCGATACGGTGCCCAACGTGCGCCGATGGCTGCCAATTGCTTCGGCGTCACCGGCTCGCGTCGCCTCGCGATGCGATCGAAGCCGGCACGCACACCGAAGTCACCGACCGGAAGCACGTCGAGCCGGCCCAGGGTGAAGATGAGCAGCATCTCGACGGTCCAGCGGCCCACTCCACGAATCGAGGTGAGCCGCTCGATGATCGTCTCGTCGTCGAGTCGTATGACATCGGATCGGCGCGCGGGGACGATGCCCTCGTGAGCACCGGCGGCGATCGCCTGGATATAGGACGCCTTCTGGCGGGACAGGCCCACGCTGCGCAGGGTGGGCTCGTCGAGCGACAGCACATTCTCCGGCGTCGGAAACCTCGACTCCGGAAACAAGGCAACGAACCGGCCCAGGATCGCCTCCGCAGCCTTGCCGTGGATCTGCTGGAACATCACGGCACGCACGAGACTTTCGTAAGGCGTCTGGCGCCATCGTGGCGTCAGTCCGCACACACCATGGGCCTCAACGAGGCGTGCCATCTGGGCGTCGGACTTCGCGAGGGCAGCGCGGGCGATCTCCAGGGATTGCGCGTGTCGGGCAGGGGTCATCGCAAGACTTCGGGAATTGGGTTCAGAGTGAGTGCGCTCGATGATGCCTGAACGTCGCAGGTCATGGGACCTCCTCGTACACGCCGGAAAAGGTCTCGCCATCCCACAGGTAAAGCAGGTGGGCGGCGTGGACGCAGTTGCGAGCGGCGGTGGGTTTGAACAGACCGGCGCAGCGTCCGCCCTCGTGCCGAACGCTGCGATAGACGACCCCTGCGGAGTCTTGCTGCCGCAACACACGACCGAGCGGTTGCGATACCGCGTAGCTTTCGGGATCGAAAACGGCCGGATCGACCGCGCCTGCGCCGCGCAGGTCGTGCAGCCGGGCATCGACGGTGACGTGATAGAGCCGCATCGCCAGCGACATGGGCGGTTCGCGGGTGGCCGCCAGGAAGCGCGCGTGGTGAAAGCGCGTTTCCGCGATCGCGGTGGCACGGTCGATGGCGGCGTAGAACACGCCATAGCCGCCATCGGAGAACCGGGTCCCGAGCGGATTCAGATGCGTGAACGCCGCCATGATGGGACCGGTACCGGGGCCGAAGATCCGATCCTGCTCGGGCACGAGCGCCAGGGCTCCGACTTCCTCGCGCACACGGTCGTTGGTGAGCGCCTCCAGCGCGTAGAGCGCCTCGAAATCCTCGGGCCCGGCCACGCGGTCGAACAGGTACACCGTAGGGTGGCGTGTCGGCACGATCCGGCAGGCCGGATCCCAGTGGATCCGGCGCACCGATAGGGTCACTTGGTGCCCTCGGTACCTTTGTCGATTCGCTGCCCCCATCCCGGCCTTCCCCCACGACTGTGTCGCCGGGGAAGGGGTGTACGACTCCCTCCCCCGGCTGTGCCGGGGGAGGGCTGGGGTGGGGGCAATCGTCCATCGGCAATGGTGCGACGCTGGCAACCGCAGCTCACGCCAACGCCTCGGTGCGATCGTGCCGCACTTACGTGCCGTCGATTCGGCGACCGTGGGCGATTCGCCTGACCGTCGATCCCCCTGCGGGGGCCCCTCGCCGGGTGGCTCACGCCCACCCGCCCCCACGCACCGAATCGAGATAGCGCCGCACAAAATTGAGATCGCTCACGTTGCCGGCCAGCATGCGTTCCAATGCAGGTCGCCCGCCGAACGGCGGCGCACTGTTGGGCTGGCGTACCCAGGCGTCCGCCGCCTGCGGCTGTGGCAGCAGGATCTGCAACGACTGGTAGATGCCGAGAATGTTGGACAACCGCTCGAGCGTGTCGCGGGTCAGCTTCGCCTTCTCGGGCGCCTTGCGCCAGGCGAAGAAGGTCGAGCGCGGCGGATCCCCCAGCAACCGCAGTTGCTCGTCCACCGACAGGCCCCACGCGGCGGCGATACGGCCGAAGGCGCGTAACCCCGCGGCGCTCATGTCCTCGACGGTGGGCGCGCCGGAAGTCCGGTTCCTGGGATGGGCTAGCGTCGACATACCGGAATCCTACACCAGACTTATGAATAAGGATAGTCTTGCACTGGATTCCCTAGTGATCCCCTAGTGATTCCCCAATTCCTGGCTGACGAAACCCTTCAGACCAGCCGGAATTCGACTACCGCCGCCCCGGCACCGTACGTGGATCCATAGGCATGGACCGTTGCACCACGGACGCGTCCCGCGGTCGCGCCGAGGATCCACGCGAGGTGCTTGAACCCCATGTCCACCTTCGCCTCGCGCGCGTACTGGGGAACCTCGGCCGCCAGCTCCTCGACCTTGCCCTGCTCCATCAGCCGCAGCACGTCGCGATTCCAGGTGTCGTCGCTCTGGGTGGAGATGCGGTCCTGCGCGATGTCGATCTCTTCGCGGAAGATCGTGCCCGACAAGCCACCGACGCCGATCACCGCCACGCGCTTGCCCTGGGCGATCGCCTGATCCACTGCGATCTCGGCGAGCCGCCGCGTCGTCTCCCAGTCGTGGTACAGGTTGTTGGCGGCGATCAGGACCGGAATGTCCTTGTGCGGGTTGAGGAAGTGCATGGCGGCGATGGTGCCGCTGTCGATCGGGAATCCTTCGTAGTCCACCAGCCGCGACTTGATGCCGGATTCGTTCGCAGCCGCGACGCAGGCCTTCGCGAGATTGGTATCGATGCGCAGGTCGAAGCGCATGCCACCGTACTCGTGCCAGTTCTCGTCGACGTGCTGTCCCGAGATCCGCGGGCGGCCTTGCCACAGCGCGTCGAGGACGGCGAACCACTGTGTCGAATACAGGATGATCACGTCCGGCTTCGCCGCCGCGAGCGCCGCACGAGCCGCTGCAAAACCGTCCGCGAACGGCTTCCACGGCGGGTTGTCCCGCACGAGCATGGGCAACGGACTCCCGGGTACCAGGAACGCCGCCACCACGCCCGGCTGGCTGTCGATTCCGCGCCCGGCGCCACGGCCGCCGACGCCCAGGATCACCTGCAGTGTCTGCTTCCACCGCTGCCGCGTCCGAGCGGAATCCTCTGCGTTCGCGTGGCGGAACCAGTGAACGACGCCCATCACGCCGCGCGGCATCACGAACATGAGGATCATCGATGCGAGCCCCAGCACTAGCAGACCCTTGCCTGCATAGCCGGCGAGCAGCCGATCGATGATGACGAAGATGACTGCGCCGATGATCGGGCCCGGCAACGTCCCCATGCCGCCCGCCACCACCACGAACACGAAGTAGGCGGACCACGAAATGGTGAAAGCGGCCGGTGGCGTGATGATCACCGAGTCCATGTAGTACAGCCCTGCGGCTAGACCGCTGAAGGCACCCGCCACCAGGAACACCACCGTCTTCATGCGGCGGATGTCCACGCCGACGGTCTGCGCCGCTTCCTCGTCGTCGCGCACGGCCGTCAGCGCGAGCCCGTACTTGGAGCGCAGCAGGCGCCAGATCACCAGCGTCATCACCACGAGCAGCGCCAGCGAGGCGTAGTAGAGCTGCGGCAGCGTCACGTCGGACTTGATCTGCATGCCGCCGCCCGCCCCCACCACCTCCCATTCGTTGAACACGGTGGCCACCGACTCTGCCACCAGCCAGGTCGCGATCGCGAAGTAGGCGCCCTGCAGCTTGAGCAGCGGCAGCGCGCCCAGGAAGATCAGCAGCAGGATCGACACGCGTCGCACGTAGCTCGAGCGGAAGATGTCGGAGCCGGGTACGTATCGGACGAGGATCTCGTACAGGATCCACAGGGCTAGTGCTATCGCGATCGGCTTCCAGATCCGGCGCCCGGCGAAACGCTCCGTCAGCGGAATCGCGAGCAACCACGCGAACAGCAAGCCGGCCAGTCCCGCGAAGGGCAACGACGACCACACGTTGAGCGGCGTGTAGTAGTAGACGATGGCGAGCGCGAATCCACCCAGCCCCACGAAGACCTGGTTGCCGAAGGACAGCAACCCGCAATAACCGGCCAGAAGATTCCAGGCGTGGCCGAACACGGCGAACAGGAACACCGTGAACATCAGGTGCAGCCAATAGCTACGGGCATCGACCAGCACCGGCACCAGCAGCAGAACGAGCATCAGCAGGCCGAGCAGCGCGCCGCCCCGCGCGCCGGAGAACCAGCCTTCGTGGCCGGAGCGGGTCATCGCGAGAACAACCCCTGCGGCCGTATCGCCAGCACGAGCAGGATGAGGATGTAGCCGCCCACGAGCTGGGCGGAGGGACCGAAGTAGGTGCCCGCGAGCACCTGGACGACCCCGAGGATCACACCGCCCACGAGCGCGCCGACCATCGACCCGAGCCCGCCGAGAATGACCACGCCGAAGGCGATCAGCAGGAACGTCGGGCCGTCGAACGGCTGGAAGCTGCGCGACATGCCGATCATCACACCGGCCACGCCCGCGGTGGCGAGCGATATGCCGCTCGCCACCGCGTAGACCTTGTTGCTGCTCATGCCCATCAGGGCAGCGATCTCCGGATCGTCGGAAGCCGCACGGATGGCTCTGCCCATGTGCGTGGTGTTGAGGAAGGTCTGCACGACCGCCAGCATCACCAGCGCCACGCCGAAGAAGATCAACCGCAAGGTCGAGATCGAGAGATCCTCGCCGAGTCGGATCGCGGCATAGGACAGGTCGTTGCGGATCGCGACCGCGTTGGAATCGAAGATGGCAAGCAGTCCCTGGCCGATGACGATCGACATGCCGAAGGTCACCAGCAGCGGCGACATGAGACCGAACGAAGGCGACATGCCCTTGCGCTCCGCCGCCTGCACCGAGACTCGATTGAGCAGCAGGCGCTGGATCAGGTAGCCGATCACGTACATCACCGGAATCACGAGGGCCAGGGTCCAGAACGGCGAGACGTTCGCCATGGAGAGGAAGGCCACGGCCAGGTACGCGGCCAGGATCAGCCAGTCGCCGTGCGCGAGATTGACGAGCCGCATCACGCCGAAGTTGAGCGCCAGGCCGATGGCGATCACCGCGTAGTAGCCGCCGAGCATGGATCCCGACAGCAGGCCGTTGGCGATGTCGATGAACGTCCAGTACAGGTCTTCGTTCATCGCTCGGACCCGAAATAGGCGGCGGTGATCGCGTCCTCGGACAACTCGCCAGGACGGCCCTCCAGCACCAGCGCGCCCTCGAGCATGACGCACACGTGGTTGGCGACCCCGAGCGCG